>NZ_JAKIKT010000001.1 GCF_023349125.1 Shewanella corallii
CGACCACAGTGATGTCGCCCAGCTCAAAGCCTTTGATGGCTTCGCTGAAGGTGAAAGTCACCAGTGAGGTCTGGCCTTCATTGAGGGCATCGGCAGCAATGTCGATGTTCAAGGTTGGGGCCAGGGTGTCTACGGCTGTGGTATCGGAGTTACCGGTGCCGGCATTGCCATTCAGATCTGTGTAGGTGTCGTCGGCCACCGTGACACTGGCGGTGCCGGTGAAATTGTTATCCGGAGTGAAGGTGGCAGTCCAGGTGATGCCACCATCTGTGCTGACCAGATTGGTGAGTACACCACCGACCACAGTGATGTCGCCCAGCTCAAAGCCTTTGATGGCTTCGCTGAAGGTGAAAGTCACCAGTGAGGTCTGGCCTTCATTGAGGGCATCGGCAGCAATGTCGATGTTCAGTGACGGGGAAGATACATCTACTAAATACTCTTCTTTGTCGGAAACTGAAGTGCTGTTACCGGCGGCATCAATAGTGGTAACCGACGCGGTAATGCTGTTGCTGCCTGCATCGGCCAGTGCGCTGGCGTCGACATCAACGGTGAAGCCAAGCAGGCCGTCACCCAAATCAATGACGGTGGTAGAGGCTATGGTGCCATCGCCCAGCGTCAGGGTGACAGTGTCGCCAACCTTAACGTCACCGCCTACCGTACCGGTGAGGGTGACAGTGTCTTCGCTTTCAGCCTGGTTGATGACGTTGTCATCGCCGATGACGATAGGATTGAGATCAATGCTGGCTGCGGGTCCCTGAAGATCAATCACCACATCCTGAGTCACAGTGGAAGTGTTGCCCTGTGCATCAGTGACTGTGGCAGTAACCGTGTAGGTGCCGTCTGCCAGTTCAGTGCCGGTCACATCCAGCGTCCAGTTGCCGTTGGCATCGACACTGAGGAAGCCATCACCGACCGTGTAATCTTTGCCATTGAAGTTCACGGTCATGGTGTTGTTGTCGCCCATGTCGACCTGACCGGAAATCACCAGGGTTTGATCGTTGGTGATGAAGTCGCCGTCAATGCCAGAGTCTTCAGTGATGTCAGTAATAGAGACGGTCACGCCATCGCCATCATTGTCGGCAGTGGTATCAATCACTACATCCTGAGTCACCGTCGAGGTGTTGCCCTGTGCATCGGTGACTGTGGCGGTGACTGTGTAGGTACCGTCTGCCAGCTCAGTGCCGGTCACATCCAGTGTCCAGTTGCCGTTGGCATCGACAGTGAGCTCAGTATCCGCCAGCGTGTAATTCACGCCATTAAAGTTCACGGTCAGGGTGTTGTTGTCGCCCAGGTCGACCTGACCGGAAATCACCAGGGTTTGATCGTTGGTGATGAAGTCGCCGTCGACACCAGAGTCTTCAGTGATGTCAGTAATAGAGACGGTCACGCCGTCGCCATCATTGTCGGCGGTGGTGTCAATCACTACATCCTGAGTAACGGTTGAGGTGTTGCCCTGTACATCAGTCACAGTGGCCGTGACGGTATAAGTTCCGTCTGCCAGCTCAGTGCCGGTCACATCCAGGCTCCAGTTGCCGTTGGCATCGACAGTGAGCTCAGCATCCGCCAGTGTGTAATTCACGCCGTTGAAGTTGACGGTCAGGGTGTTGTTGTCTCCCAGGTCGACCTGACCGGAAATCACCAGGGTTTGATCGTTGGTGATGAAGTCGCCGTCGACACCAGAGTCTTCAGTGATGTCAGTGATGGAGATGGTCACGCCATCGCCATCGTTATCGGCAGTGGTATCAATCACCACGTTCTGGGTGGCGGTTGAGGTGTTGCCCTGTGCATCGGTGACTGTGGCCGTGACGGTATAAGTGCCGTCTGCCAGCTCAGTACCGGTCACATCCAGGCTCCAGTTGCCGTTGGCATCGACAGTGAGCTCAGCATCCGCCAGCGTGTAATTCACGCCATTGAAGTTCACGGTCAGGGTGTTGTTGTCGCCCAGGTCAACCTGGCCGGAAATCACCAGGGTTTGATCGTTGGTGATGAAATCGCCATCAATACCGGAATCTTCAGTGATGTCAGTAATAGAGACAGTGACGCCATCGCCATCGTTATCGGCAGTGATATCAATCACCACATTCTGAGTCACTGTCGAGGTGTTGCCCTGTGCATCAGTCACAGTGGCCGTAACCGTGTAGGTGCCGTCTTCCAGCTCAGTGCCGGTCACATCCAGTGTCCAGTTGCCGTTAGCATCTACCGTCAGGAAGCCATCATCGACCGTGTAATCTTTGCCATTGAAGTTCACGGTCAGGGTGTTGTTGTCACCCAGGTCAACCTGACCGGAAATCACCAGAGTTTGATCGTTGGTGATGAAATCGCCATCGATACCGGAATCTTCAGTGATGTCAGTAATAGAGACGGTCACGCCATCGCCATCATTGTCGGCAGTGGTATCAATCACCACGTTCTGAGTGACAGTGGAAGTGTTGCCCTGTGCATCAGTCACAGTGGCCGTAACCATGTAGGTGCCGTCTTCCAGCTCAGTGTCGGTCACATCCAGTGTCCAGTTGCCGTTAGCATCCACCGTCAGGAAGCCATCACCGACCGTGTAATCTTTGCCATTGAAGTTCACGGTCAGGGTGTTGTTGTCGCCCAGGTCAACCTGACCGGAAATCACCAGGGTTTGATCGTTGGTGATGAAGTCGCCGTCGATACCAGAGTCTTCAGTGATGTCAGTAATAGAGACAGTCACACCGTCACCATCGTTGTCGGCAGTGGTATCAATAACCACGTTCTGGGTGGCGGTTGAGGTGTTGCCCTGTGCATCAGTGACTGTGGCGGTGACGGTATAAGTGCCGTCTGCCAGCTCAGTGCCGGTCACATCCAGCGTCCAGTTGCCGTCGGCATCAACGGTCAGCTCGGCATCCGCCAGCGTGTAATTCACGCCATTAAAGTTCACGGTCAGGGTGTTGTTGTCGCCCGTGTCGATCTGACCGGAAATCACCAGAGTTTGATCGTTGGTGATGAAATCGCCGTCGACACCAGAGTCTTCAGTGATGTCAGTAATAGAGACAGTTACACCGTCGCCATCATTGTCGGCAGTGGTATCAATCACTACATCCTGAGTCACCGTCGAGGTGTTGCCCTGTGCATCGGTGACTGTGGCCGTAACCGTGTAGGTGCCGTCTGCCAGCTCAGTGCCGGTCACATCCAGGCTCCAGTTGCCATCGGCATCGACAGTGAGCTCAGCATCCGCCAGCGTGTAATTCACGCCATTAAAGTTCACGGTCAGGGTGTTGTTGTCGCCCAGATCAACCTGACCGGAAATCACCAGAGTTTGATCGCTGGTGATGAAGTCGCCGTCGACACCAGAGTCTTCAGTGATGTCAGTAATAGAGACAGTCACGCCATCGCCATCATTGTCAGTCGTCGTGTCAACGGTGGCGCTGTCAGAACCTGTCGCGCTGTTACCAGCCGGATCCGTCACCGTGGCGGTTATCTCCAGGCTGGCGCCGTTTTCCGGAGTTGGGGGGGAAAGTTGCAGGCCGTTATCCAGCATATCTTGAGTAACAGGGCCCTCAAAGATAACCTGGCCGTTCTGATCGGTGATGATCAGAGTGTCGCCGACCGCCGTGCCTTCTCCCAGTGACACGACGAAGCTAACACTGTCGCCAAGTTCAGCTTCATTGATGTATCCATCATTATTCTGGTCATTGGTGATTGCGACAGATACCGCTGGGGCTGTTGTATCCACATCTCCGACGTCTGAATCGTTGGCTGTGTTGTTATTGCTGTCGATCACTGTGCCGTCGACGTCATAGCTGCCATCTGGTAACGGCTCGGTTACCTCGGCACTGAATGAACCGTCAGGTTGAACGATTGCAGAGATGGTTTGCTGATTTCCCTCTGAGTCTGTCACGACGATAGTCACAGTGCTTCCCGGCGCGGCGTTGGTCGTGCCTGTGATGACAGGTGTGTTGTCCGAGCTGTTGTCTGGAGCAGACAGATCCAGTGTCAGAGATTCAATAAATGATGTCAGGAACTCTTCTTCACCGTTACCGCCCTGAAAGCCGACGTTGGTGGCATTTGAGTCATAGCCGGCACTGCCGAAAGTTTCGCCGCCGCTGCGATCAATATTGCTGAATCCAGCGTGGCCCTGATTGCCCCCATCTCCGGCTGCAGTTTCCGGCAAGCCTTCTGTTGGATCATCACCATCAAGGATTTGTTGCTGAAGGGCATCGATTTCTGCCAGTAAGGCATCGTCTTCTTCTATGGGAGTATCTGGATTGAAAGACGCCGTTTCATTGGACAGCGTGCTGCCGTCGTCGAACAGGATTTCAAATTCAGCATTGTCGTCGATCACCAAGATGCTGCCCTGTTCAAACCTTTCACCAGACTGCAGTTGGAGTTCAAGTTCTCCGGTATCAACGGATATGCTTCCGTTTACATATGTCAGTTGACCTGCTTTAGGTGTGGTGTAAGTTCCCATTTCATTGCTCCCAACAGCCTCAAAAAGTCCGTTTTTCTGATTCGGGTTGGGCGATGCCCAACCAAGCATCTAATGGTATTTTGTTGCAAGCTATAGGGTCAATTTATTGACGTAGGTTAAAGTGTTGTTTGATAAACGTTTTTATGTTGGTTTGTGTGGTTTGGCGGGCTTGATTTGGATTGTAATATTACTTTTTGGGTAATAATTAGACGATTGATGTGTTTGGTCTGGTTGGCGTCAGAATTTTGTGTGATTTCCTGTTTGGGCAGAGATTATACAATATCTACCCAAACAGCTGATTATTCACATTTTTGCAGCATGATGAAAGCTATTCAGGGCGGTCAGATTGTCTCCCAATTGCTGCTGAAGCTCACCTAAAGCTAACCATGATTGACGGCTTGGAGCCAATTCACATACACGTTGCCAATGCAATTTAGCCTGTTTGAACTCCCGACGACGTTGATTCAATTTGGCCATGGCTTCCTGGTAGGCTGCGTTATTTTCTTCTGCTACGGCGATATCGGAAAGAAACTTAATGGCGCTGTCATTGTCGGTTGGCGCTATCTCCGCCAGAGTGACTATCAGTTCTGGGTGCAGGTGTTTTTTCAGAGATTTGAGTAGCAGCTTGATCGCTTTCTCACCCTGATTGAACTTTGCAAGTCCCCGACAATAAAGCGCTAACAGATCTGAGTCCTGTTGCGTTCGTGGCACGTCACCCCATGTAAGTTCCAATTGTGGCAGTCCGGCCTCACTGGCATGCTCCAGTCGATGAGTGTGAACAGTGTGCTCCAGTGCAGCCAACTCTTCAGGTGTGGATATCTGTTTTTTCTTCAGAACAGGGATGAGTTTCAGTAGCTCTCCCCAGCTTTTTTCTTGGCGGTATAGCTCAAGTGCCAATTTAAGTACTGGAACACTGCTGCGTGGTCCAGGGTGTAGCTTATCCAGCTCGCGGGCCGCTTCGTCCCAGGCCTGTTGCTGCATTAAATAGCGCACCCGGCTGGTACGCACAGCTTGCTGCGCCTGAGGGTAGGTTTCGGCTTCAGTGAGGTAAAGATCCCGCTGCTCATAATTTTGCTGATGCTGGGCCGCGCGGGCCGCCGCAAGCAGATTCAGTGCCGGTAGCTCACCCTTTTGGGCGCCTTTGGCCATTGAAACTTCAGCCTGTTGCCAGTTCTCTTCGGCCAGTGCCAGTGCGCCCAGCAGGGTGTTTTTACGGGCAGCATTACGGCGCCAGCGTTCGGGTAACAGGCGACTGTTTATCATCAGGGTGAGTAGGCGGATCAGCAGCCATTCGACCAATTGCAGCAGACCGAAAGCCAAAACCAGCAGGAATGTGGCAAACACCAGACTGGTTTCAATCTGTTTATCCGCAATCGCAACATAGACATAGCCCGTATTGCCCACCATAAATGGGTTTAAACACAGACCCAGTAAAATAATGATAAGAAAAGCCAGCGCCCTGATCATAGAGACTCTCCCTCTGCCGGTTGCAGTTCACCCAGCTCGGTCAATTGTTTCAGCAGGGATGAAGAGGCAAAACGATTGAGGGTGACGGGTGACAGCTTCAGCGTCTCCATTACTTTCAGTACTTCCAGGGTAGATTCAACTTCTGGAGAGGACAGGTCGTAGTACTGATACAGCCAGTTATGGGCCATTTTAAGTGAGCTGCGGTAGTTCACTTCATCGCCCCGATACAGAGCCAGCTGTGCCTGCAGCAGCTTGCTGCGGATATTTTCAACCAGATACCACTGTTGTTCTGGTGTCAGCAAAGGTGCGGTGTCAGTTGTCCTTGTACGAATAACGATAAAGTCATCCAGTAACGCCTGCCAGGTTTTGTAGAGATTGGCTTGCCAGTCAGAAACAGAATCCGACAGCTCATTATTTTGCTCTTGAGGAATGAGGCCGGCCTGAGCGTCTGCACGGTTCAGCGGCAGCGTGTCCAGATTATTGATGATCTCATCCAGGGTGAAAGCGGTTCCGGCAATATCAGCCTGCTTAATTGCTTTTACGGCGGCAATGTCCCTGGCCAGCGCTTTACGCAGCGGCAGCAAAGAGGGATCTTTCATGGCGGCAATACGTTGATCGGCCGCCTCCAGCAGTCCCGCTGCAGTCAGGGAGTCTTGCTCCAGCCAAAGTTTGCGGCCTGCCATGGTTACCAGATAGTTGGCTTCTGCTGCCTGCCAATGGTTTGGATTTCGTTTCGCCAACGAGGTCAGGCGCTCACTCAGTTCTCTGTGTTGCTCCGGGAGAGACTCCAGTTGTGCCAGTTCCGCAGCGGTTTGTCGCTGCTGTTGGCTTAACGTCGCCAACTGAGATTGAGGACCTGCCAACGCCTGTTGCATGGCTTTGTCCTGCTGAGCTAACTGTTCATTCAGTCGCAGGTTTTGTTTGTTGAACTGGTCGTACAGATACAGGCCTCCGGCCAGAGCCAGAAGGCTTAGCAGAAGTCCCAATAGTGCCAATAAGGCTAATCCCCAGCGACGAGGCGCTGCAGGTGCCGTGGCAGTGGATTCATTGACTACAGGTTGGGGAGTGACCACTGGCTCCGGAGTTTCCGGTTCAGTGGGTGTTTCAGGGGGAATGTCCCGGGTGATCGATTCTACAGGCTCTTGCTGATTGTTTTCAGCTTCCTGGGACTTGGGCGGTTTGTTGTCCATGAAACAGTCCTTGATGGCGAAAATGCAACGACCGTGCGCTATGCCATCAAGGGTATGTCATTTCAGAGCTGCCAGCATGGCCTCCGCATGTGCGGCACCGGCGTTGGTGACATGGGTCAATCCCCTAGCGATGGCCTGCGCTTCGGCCCGGCTACTGGGTACTATGATATGACATGCGCTCAGCCATGGAAATAATTCTTTTGGTACCAGTGTGATAAGGTTTTCCAGCATGTCAGGGCTGGTTATTACTATGGTATCAATACCGAACTCTTGCCACTCGCGGCATACTTGAGCGGCATCATAATCCGGACAGGTGCGGCGATATACTTCCCAGAATTCGACAGTGGCGCCACGAGATGTCAGCGTCTGTGCCAGCAGTTCCCGGCCACCATTTCCCCGCACAATAACAACTTTCTTTCCATCGACATGCTGCAATGCGCCCAGCTCCAGCAAGCCTTCGGTTTGCTGATTGTCATCTGCGGCTCTGACGCCGGAAATTCCGGCAGCAGCAAAACTTTCCCAGGTGGCTTTTCCCACAGCAAAGTACTGTATGTGGGCAGGCCAGGACTGATCCAGAGCCTGAGTGCCAAAGTTCACGGCATTGGTGCTGACAAAAATAATGATGTCGGCGCTGAGGATGTCATCGGCGGAGCGGGAGGAGGGAGTAGCTTCAACGCCAAGCAGGGGCGTCACCAAATGGGGAGTACCGCGCTCAGACAGCGCGGTGGACATAGTCTGATTGCGCCCCTCGGGGCGCGTCAGCAGTACCTTCATGGTTACGCCTTGTTGTAAACGGCATCCAGAATGGTCTTGGCACCCTTTGACAGCAATTCCTCTGCCAGAGAGATACCCAGCTGTTCAAAATCAGCACTTGAACCGGTAACTTCGCCACGAATGATCTCGCTGCCATCCGGGTTGCCTACCAGACCACGCAGGTGCAGGGTGTCACCTTCAAGCGTAGCAAAAGCCCCGATAGGCACCTGACAACCGCCTTCCAGGCGAGTGTTCATGGCGCGTTCTGCCAGTACACGGTGGCGGGTTTCTTTGTGTTCCAGTGGTGCCAGCAGGGCTTTTACTCTTTCATCATCAGTGCGGCACTCAATACCTACAGCGCCCTGACCGTTTGCCGGCAGAGACTCTTCTTCGCTGATAAAGCTGGCGATACGCTCATTCAGTTCCAGACGGATAAGACCTGCGGCGGCTAGGATGATGGCATCGTACTCACCGGCGTCCAGTTTACCCAGACGGGTTCCCACGTTACCACGCAGATCTTTAATAACCAGGTCTGGGCGGGCTGCGCGGATTTGGCACTGACGGCGCAGGCTTGATGTGCCTACAACAGCACCTTCAGGCAGTTCATCGATGGACTTGTAGGTGTTGGAAACGAAGGCGTCGCGAGGATCTTCACGCTCACAGATAACTTCCAGGCCCAGACCTTCAGGGAACTCAACAGGAACATCCTTCATGGAGTGAACAGCGATATCTGCTTCACCGGCCAACATGGCAACTTCCAGCTCTTTTACGAACAGGCCCTTACCACCTACTTTGGCCAAAGGAGTGTCAAGGATGATGTCACCTTTGGTGCTCATTGGCAGCAATTCAACTACCAGGCCAGGGTGAATACGTTCCAGTTCGGCTTTGACAAACTCTGCCTGCCACATAGCCAGTGGGCTCTTGCGTGTAGCGATACGAATCAGGTTTTGGGACATGCTCTAAATCCATCTGAGATCTTAATTTCGGACATGCTAAACACTAATCTCCCGTGATGAAAGTCATGGTTGCAGGATCTTTGAAGTCTGTCCCTGTCGTTATCAGTAAATATCGCTTCATTTTTCAGCGAGACGTTGCTTTTTACAGCTTATAGCTCGCTAATTAGTGTGATCTTGATCTCGTTCTATTGTGTCGAACCGCTAAGCTGATAGCATCGACCTTGTTGTTTTTCTCGGGAAATTAATTTGGAAAACGGTAGGTTAATTGACGGCATATCAGCGCCTGACAACTCAGGTGTCGGGGAGGGTGTGTTTATTGAAGCCTTGCCGGGAAGTCGCAATGACAAACTGTCCCGTAGCCGGGATCTGGCTGCTCGCCTGAATCAGGTACGGCTTGCACGGGCACAGGCCTTGTTGTCTCCACTCAAACGTCAGCTGCTGAAATTAATTCCCGCTCTGTTTCATTGTCATGCCCGTGGTCTGCCGGGTTACAACGGCCCCTTCGCTCCCAGCGGCATCTTTGATTACCGCATTTCCCCCAGAGTACTGGAAACCCTCAAAAGCCTTGGCCTGCCGGAGCCGGAGTCACCATCTGGTTTGCCTGCCATTGAAGGCATCTACACCATGGGCAGTAGTGGCAGCTTTGGCCAGAACCGTTTCAGTGACCTGGATGTATGGTTGGTGCATCACCCCGAGCTGGGCCCCTATGAGCTGCAGCAGCTGCGTGAAAAAGCCGATCTCATCGGTCAGTGGCTAATGCAGTATCAGCTTGAAGCCAACTTTTATCTGGTTCATCCACGGCAATTTACGTCGAAGCTGGACGATGATGCCCCGGACAGAGCGATGGGGCATGAGCACAGTGGTACAGCTCAGCGCTGGCTATTGCTGGAAGAGTTCTACCGCAGTCATATCTGCCTGGCGGGTAAAACCGTGGCCTGGTGGCCTGGTGCTCAGGCCGCACCTGATCTGTTGCTGCTGGGAGATGTGCATCAGCAGCTGGCCGGAGAGTATCTCGGGGCTGCATTGTGGCAGTTGTATAAAGGCCTGGGCGCTCCTCATAAAGCTTTGCTTAAGGTGGTCTTGCTCGAAGCCTATGCCTCAGGAGAGGCCAATCAGGAACTGCTGACAGATCTGCTTTGGAAGCGCACCTGTGAAGGGGATTTCTCTGCCGGTAATGATCCTTATTGCATCCTCTACGAACGGATTGAAAGCTACCTGACCAAACTGGGAGACGACAGACGTTTAGAGCTGGTTAGACGCTGTTTTTATCTCAAGTGCGGTGTGCGTTTGACAGCCCGCGAACAAAGCATCGACTGGCGTTTCTATAAACTTAGAAGCATGGTCGAAGCCTGGGGCTGGGATGAGGAGTTGTTACAGCGTTTGGATGCCAGCGAGAACTGGCATGCGGGGCAGTTGTTGTGGTTCAACAGACAGTTGAATGAACTGATGATCCGTAGTTATCAGACCCTGCTCAAATTCGCTGCTTCCCGTCAGCTTAACAGTGATATGCGGATAGATGAACTGGGGATGTTGACCCGTAAACTGCACACCTACTTCAGTGGTGACAGTGATCAGCTGGTACGGCTCAACCTATTGTGGAGCAGTGGTGTTGCAGAGCAGAGGTTGAGAATCATCCATGAGCATCAGTTTCTATTGGTGAGAATGCAGCATGATGGTGATACCGAAGGGGAGCTGCTGTTTCAGGGGGATACCCTGGCGGCAGTATTGGCCTGGGCTTGTATCAATGGTGTGGCTACAGCGCAGACCGCCTGGTTCCGCGACAGAGGCGATGATCTGATCCCTGATCGGCGACTGCAAAGCCTGTGTCGGCAAATTCTGCCGTTGCTGCCACGCAATGAGATCAAAGTGTCCAAACAGGATCTCTGTAATCCATGGTATTTCAGACAGGTACTGTTCTTGTTGAATCTGGAGCAGGACCCCACAGGTCAATGGCAGGGGCAGGAGATGATGGTGGACCGTCTCAATGCCAACGTACTGTCTCTTGGTCGGGATAAGCGCAATATGTTGGCTGGGGTGGATATTCTCTCAATCAATAACTGGGGGGAGTTCCATATTCACCATTATCAGGGGGATAAGGCTCTGCTTCAGGCGCTGGTTTATGTGGCTCCCGGGCTAAAACGCTCGAAGGAAGAAGTGAAACTGGATGTGTTGTCTCACTCCCAGCGTTTGACGGCTCAGTTGAGCCAAACCGTACTCAACTTCCTGCGCCAAAATGCCAGATTGAGTCATCACGGCAAAACGGCAACAACCATGATGCAACCCGTCCAGATTGGCAAAGAGCAGTATGGGCTTTTCTACAGTACAACTGGACTGGTGTGGCAGGATCTCAGTGATACCAAGTCGCTGTTTCAGCAACTTGTGAAAGGTCATGTGGTGTCTTTACCCCGGCCTGCGCTGCCAGATGAGCCACTGGCGACCTTGCCTGAGGCGATTCAGCACTATGCCACTAAAGGCGTGACTCAGTATTTCCTGCGTCAGGATGGCCAGGACCTGGATGTGTTTGTGCTGGACGAAGACAATGCCCAGCAGCACTTTGTGCAGAAGAATTCTGAAATTGGCGCCATGGTAAAGCGCATCAGCCACCAGTTTGTATTCGGAGCTCAACACTCACCGGGTATCAGGTTCAATATGCCGCAGTTTTTCCGGCTTGAGCGGGTCAATGGCGAGCTGACACTATCACCATTTGGTATCGCCAGTCGCGAGCTAAACAGGGAGTTTTGAGTGAACCGCTGTATCGGCAACAAAAAAGCAGCCATATGGCTGCTTTGGGTCAGTAACAGGGAGTATCAGAAGCTCACCTGAATCCCACTTTGGCGGGCGATTGACTGCTGCACAAACGGCATAAACTCGCCGGCATTGGTGCGCATATCCAGCCATTGACCATTTTCAAATGAGAAGTGGTAGCCACCAAACTTGGTCGCAACCCAGATCTGATGCAGGGGTTCCTGCTTGTTGATTACGATTTTGGAGCCGTCATCAAATTCCAGCTGGAGCACACCACCACTGGCGTCTATATCCACGTCTGCATCCTGCTCGTCTATAGCGTTTTCAATAGCCGTCTCAATGGTATTGAACATCTCATCGGCTAATTGATGAAACTCGGTATCTGTCATAGCCATGTGTAACTGTCCTTTGCTTTCTCGCTGATGGATGCGATTATAAGTCCATTGCCCACAGAAGCACAGATGTTGAGAAAAATGAGACTGTTTTTACTGGTATTACTTGCTAGTTTAGTGAGCGTCGGATGTGGTCAGAAAGGCCCTCTGTATAAAGCCCCTGCCATGCAGGACAATCAGGCAGGCAAGGTGGAGCAAACAGAACAAAATTCAAAGGAATAAATTAAGTTGGATCACTTTCTCTATAAGGATGATGTACTCTGCGCCGAGGATTGCCAGATAGCGGATATCGCTGCTCAATATGGCACCCCTTTATATCTGTATTCGAGAGCCACACTGGAGCGTCATTGGCACGCATTTGATAAAGCAGTTGGCTCAGTTCCTCATATGATCTGTTATGCGGTGAAAGCCAACTCCAATCTGGCGGTATTAAATGTACTGGCCAGACTGGGCAGTGGTTTTGATATCGTTTCAGGCGGTGAGTTGGCCAGGGTGCTGGAGGCTGGAGGTGAGCCTGCCAAAGTGGTGTTTTCCGGTGTGGGTAAAACCCGGGACGAGATGGCTCAGGCGCTGCGAGCGGGGATTCACTGCTTCAATGTCGAGTCTGCGGCTGAACTGGAAACCCTGAATGAGGTGGCCGGTGAGCTGGATATGCAGGCACCTATCTCCCTGCGCATTAATCCGGACGTCGATGCAGGAACCCACCCTTATATCTCTACCGGACTGAAAGAGAATAAGTTCGGTATTGCCATGGAGGAGGCTGAAGGCCTGTTCCTGCGCGCTCACGCTTTGCCTTATCTGAAGGTCAAAGGTGTGGATTGCCATATCGGATCTCAGCTGACAGAGCTGAACCCATTTCTGGATGCCGTTGATCGCCTGTTGGCGCTTATCGATACGCTGGCAGAGCAGGGCGTGGTGATTGAGCACTTTGATGTGGGTGGTGGCCTGGGTGTGACCTACGACGAAGAGACTCCTCCTCACCCTGATGATTATGCCAAAGCCCTGCTGACTAAATTTGAAGGTCGCCAGCTGACGCTGATTTTTGAGCCGGGCCGTGCCATTGCTGCCAATGCCGGACTCTTTGTGACTCAGGTGCTTTATCTCAAAGAGAACAGTGACAAGAACTTTGCCATTGTCGACGGTGCCATGAATGATCTGATCAGGCCATCCCTCTACAGTGCCTGGCAGAAGATTATTCCCGTGTCGCCGCGGGCCGGTGAAACCCGGGCGTTTGATATTGTTGGTCCTGTGTGTGAAACCGGTGACTTCCTCGGTAAAAACCGTCAGTTGAATGTGCAGGCGGGCGATCTGCTTGCAGTGCGCAGTGCCGGAGCTTACGGTTTTACCATGGCATCCAACTACAATTCCCGTCCCCGGGTGGCAGAAGTCATGGTGGACGGCGACAAACATTATCTGGTGCGCGAGCGGGAAAAATTAGTCCAGCTCTGGCAAGGTGAGCACCTGCTGCCGTAAACTGACAATTAAGTTAATGAGTTAGCCGACGTCTGCGGGCGTCGCGAAAGGAACCTTCTTTTGATCCATTTCACTAAGATGCACGGTCTGGGCAATGACTTTATGGTGGTCGATGGCGTAACACAGAATGTGTTTTTTTCGCCCGAGCAGATCAAGCGTCTGGCTGACAGAAATTTTGGTATCGGCTTTGACCAGTTACTGCTGGTAGAGCCACCCTATGATCCTGATCTGGATTTCCATTATCGTATCTTCAATGCCGATGGCAGCGAAGTAGAGCAGTGCGGTAATGGTGCCCGCTGTTTCGCCCGCTTTGTACGTAATAAAGGACTGACCAACAAGCATAAAATCCGTGTCAGCACCGCCAATGGCAAGATGACGCTGCGAATTGAGCGTGACGGTAATGTCACGGTTAATATGGGCGTTCCTGTGCTGGAACCTTCACAAATTCCTTTCAAAGCCAAGAAACCTGAAAAGACTTACCTGCTGCAGGCAGGACAACAGGCGTTCCTGTGTGGTGCTGTCTCCATGGGGAATCCTCACTGCGTGATGGATGTGGATAACGTCGATGAAGCTGATGTCGATGGCATTGGCCGTCAGCTGACCCGCCACGAACGTTTTCCCAAAGGGGTGAATGTTGGCTTTATGCAGATACTTAGCAAAGATCATATTAAACTGAGAGTGTACGAAAGGGGCGCTGCAGAAACTCTGGCTTGTGGCAGTGGTGCCTGTGCCGCCGTAGTTGTAGGCCAATTGCAGGGTAAACTTGGACAGCTGGTTCAGGTAGACTTACCCGGTGGCAGCCTTTCCATCAGTTGGGAAGGCGAAGGTAAACCTTTATGGATGACAGGGCCTGCAGAGCAGGTATTTGACGGACAATTTCAGTTATGAGTGACATCATTCAGCCTGCCAGTCAGGTTGTGACTTCCGATATCGAGGCCGACGTGGCCATGCTGGATGAGCAGATAATCCGTGAGTATCTACTCGATAATCCTGACTTCTTTCAGCGTCATCCTGAGCTGCTGCTGGCACTCAGGTTACCACACGCTGAGCGGGGTGCTGTGTCTCTGGTTGAACGTCGTCAGGAGATGCTCAGGGCCAGAGTCAGTCAGTTGGAAGAGGAGATCACTCATCTGCTGTCGATGGCTTCCCGTAACGAAAAGATATTCAGATTTAATTGCGAACTTTCCAGTGAGCTGCTGGACTGTGAAGATATGGGTGAGCTGCGGCAACTGCTGTCGACCCGGCTCCAGACTCAATATGGTTTCAGCCATGTTCGCTTAATCACAGTGCATGACCTCGACAGCGCGCTGGCCGATATCTGGAAAAAACGGCTGGATACAGGTTACTACTTCGGTCGATTGACTCAGTCGGAGTCACAGCGATTGTTTGGTGCTGAAATTGGCTCTGTGGCCCTGACCCGCTTATCAGAAGAGTGTGGCCGGGTTATCTTTGCCATTGCCAGCCATGACGGCAGTCATTTCCATCCCGAGATGGATCATATGTTGATGGACCAACTGAGACTGATGCTGGATCACCTGTTACCCAAACTCTGACAGGGTAAGCCATGACAGATAAAGACAGCCTGTGGCTGGAACGCTTTAGCAATTTTCTCGCATCTGAGCGGCAACTGTCGCCGCTCACCTGTCGTAACTATCTCTACGAATTACAACGTATCAAACTGCTTAAGCCGGAGCTGAGCCTGCTCAGCGCAGACCGGGATGAACTGCAGGGTGTTTTGGCCAAACTGCACCGGCAGGGGCTGAGCCCTCGTTCCATTGCCTTGTCTGTGTCCGCAATCAAGCAGTTTTACGAGTTTCTGCGGCGGGAAAAGGTCGTCGAAGCCAATCCGGCCAGAACGCTTAAAGCTCCCAAACAAAATAAACCTTTGCCCAAGAATATGGATGCCGATGGCGTCAGCGCACTCTTGAGTATGGATGGCGACGACCCGCTGCTGCTCAGAGATAAAGCCATGATGGAGTTGTTTTACTCTTCAGGTTTACGACTGGCTGAGCTGGCGGCGCTTGATACCGGGGATATCGATTTTTCGACCCGGGAAGTCAGAGTCATGGGTAAAGGCAGTAAAGAGCGGATTGTTCCTGTGGGCAGTAAAGCCATTGCCGCGCTGCAGGATTGGCTCAAAATCCGTGGGACATTTCCCTGTCAAGACAATGCGCTGTTCCTCGCCAAAACCGGCGCCCGTTTATCCCACCGCAGCATTCAATCCAGGCTGGCCAGATGGGGTGTTGAACAGGGCAGTAGTGGTCGGGTTCATCCCCATAAACTGAGACACTCATTTGCCACCCATATGCTGGAGTCCAGCGGCGATTTACGGGCGGTTCAGGAACTATTGGGGCACGCCAATCTGGCGACCACACAGATTTATACCAGTCTGGACTTTGGCCATTTGGCCAAGGTATACGACGGGGCTCACCCAAGAGCCAGAAAAGGAAACAAATGAAGATCTATTTGCGGCCGGGCAACGTCAGTGTGTTGTCCTTTGATCTGGACGACACACTATATGACAACAGACCTGTCATCCGCACCGCCAGAGCCAGATTGAATGACCATTTGTGCAGCCGCTTTAATGCTGCACATGAATGGAGTGACTCCGATTGGCTGGCTTGCAAACGCCTGGTGGTCAGGGCTAATCCGGCACTGCTGAATGACACCGGTGCTTGTCGCGAGGCTGTATTGACCCGGGCGCTGACCCTGTGGGGATATTCACCGGATCAGGTCAAGCGGGAAGTGGCCCAGGCGATGGAGTGCTTTTTACACTATCGCAGTGACTTCAGCGTACCTGAAGATACTCTGGCGTTGCTGGCACAACTGGATGAGAAGTATGTTCTGGTTGGCATCACCAATGGCAATGTCGATGCCGACAAAATAGGCTTGGGTGAACTGATGCGATTTGTGTTGCACCCGGGGCAGGGGGTGAGAATGAAACCCTGGGGCGACATGTTTGAGCAGGCCTGTGAGCGATTGGCTGTTACTCCAGCTGAGATACTGCACGTCGGAGACAGCTGGTCGTCTGATGTGCAGGGCGCTCGTCGTGCAGGTTGCTACTCCGCCTGGTTGAACCCTGGCGTCGGTGCCGAGCCTTCTATACCGGGAGCGGGCAGTTTGCCCCACCTTGAACTGGCTAAACTGAGTGAATTGACTCAGATATAATGTAAAAGGCCCCGAATCGTTTCGAGGCCTTTTGGCTTTTACGTAAATATTAGAAGTGGTACTTGGCAATCACAGAGAAGGTGTTCTGCTGGATACCATCGACACCGAACTTGTTTTCCCAGAAATCATATTCGATACCGACCAGGAATTTGTCGGCTTTGGCGTCGCCCATCAGCAACTGGCCCAGATCGTATTTAATCTGTGGGTTGAAGTGGAAGTGAGGCTCAAAGGCGTCATCATCGGTAGCGAAAACCCAGTCGATATAGCCATCAATGATCAGCTTACTGCTGCCAACAGGGATGTCGATACGGAAAGAGGGAGACAGCTGCCAGCCATCAGTGATATTGCCATTGCTGTTGAGTGCGTGACGACGATAAGTGTTCAGGTTCAGGTAGGTAAAGCCGGGAACATCCAGGTCCATACCCAGACCATACAGCAGAGTTTCTACATCACCTTTGCCCTCTTCCAGAGACAGGGCCAGCGACAGGTCTGACACCGGTCCCATGGCCTGCATACCGAATATCTTGCCCATGCTGAAGCGGGTGGTGATTTCACCATAGGTGGAGTCATCTACACCACCGTTGTTGCCATTGAAGAAAGTGACATCCTGGAACGCAAACCAGTCACCGTACTTCCAGCCACCGGCCGTTTCAAAGGTCAGTCCGGTCTGATCATGGCTGGGGGCCAGGTCATAGTTTTGGCCATACAGGGCGGTAACGCTCACATCCCACCACTGGATCAGTTCTTCGCTTTGGGCAGCAGGTGCAGACAGCAGCAGGGCAGAGCAGAGTATAGCTTTTGTGTTCATCGGGCACTCTCATCTTATTGTTTTTGCTCTCCGATTTACGGAAAGCCTGGGGTTATGAAAAGCGGGGTCACTATAAAGCTTGGCAGATATGATGTTGCGATCCCGGTCAATATTTTAACCCGTTGTTTGTTCTGTGAATGCAATGCTGAATAGTCATTTCGGAACAATCCCAATTTCTCTTTGGTCGCCTATGCTTAAAGCTGGTGCTTGAGGGGAGAGGCGGCAATGGATAGGTTGCTGATAAGCATGTTGATCTGTTTGGTATTAGTGGGCTGCCAGTCCACATCTGACAAGGTGTTACCACTGCCACAGATCTGTGTGGTTAAACAGGGAGATGTCAGGCCTGATTTTACCGACAGTCTGATGGGCGAATTAAAATCCAGGCAGATTATTGTGACGCCTGTTTCAGAAGAGGTTGGTTGTGAGTGGTTGCTTACTTATGGTGCGAGTTGGGCCTGGCCGCACTCAGCCTATATGCAATCTGCGCAGCTCACATTCAGCAGGCGTCATCTGACGTTAAGTCAGCAGGCTTACCCGTCAGCAGGAGGTGCCTTGTTCGCTCAACCCGGTGATTGGATCTCCGCCTGGATTGAGTCAGGTATTTGCGAAAACCCTGAATATTTAAGTGCGATTGAAAAGGCTGTGATATCCCGTCCCTGGTTTGATCTATTGCCCAGAGAGAGCCTCCCTTGCCCGGCGCATCATCTGTGATACCTGACGCCGGCTGGCATGCATATCGGCTTCATCCACTCTCAGGTAGCAGCCACTGTAGGCATCGGTACCAATAAACACAGGCCTTTGATGAATCTCCGCCTGGGGAACCCGGATACGAATGACATGTTTATCGACAAGTCGAATAAGTTGAATATCCGTTGGCTGAAGTATGTTGATACTGACTTTGGATTTGTCGTTCAGGTGTTGCCACAGATACTCAATCATAGGGTCCGGCTGAGGAATACCTTCCAGGGTAAATACACCTTGCTCTTCCCGTACGCCAAGAATGATCTCGCCGCCAATGGTATTGGCGAAGGCGCTGTAACTTTCCCACATATCCTCGGGAACTTTTCCTTGGCCATCGCGACCGGCGGCCAGCTTAAACTCAACCTGTACCGATTCGGCCAAACTGGACATGTCGTCCAACACAAAGGTTTGATACTGCATACCTGCACCCGGGAAAAAGAGGGACTCTTCAGATGTAGCACGGCGCCGATACAATTGCCAGATTCTACTTTCTGGCAGTCGTCATTCGATGAAAGTCTTGATAGCTTGGATAAATTCGTTACAGCAACAGGCAAAGGAGCAGCTTGATGGACTTCTGGGTTTATCTGGGGGTGGATTGGTTGGCGATGCTGCTCACCTTTATCGCTATCTGGCTGATCGGCAACAAGAGTCGCAGTGGCTTTGTGGTGATGATATTCGGCAATCTGTGCTGGATAGTGGTGGGCGTAATGTCGGGCAGCAGTGCCATGTGGGTCGCCAATATGGTTTTCGCCCTGATGAATGTACGCGCCATTATCAAATGGACAGATGTGGATGCTGCCTAAAGAAAAAGGGCCCGTTAATTACTTAACGAGCCCTTTTGAATCAAAGCATTAAGAATACTTGATTAGTTCATGCCGTACTTTTTCAGCTTCTTGCGCAGAGTACCACGGTTGATACCCAGCATGTTGGCTGCGCGGGTTTGGTTACCGCGAGTGTGCTGCATGATGATGTCCAGCAGTGGAGCTTCAACTTCGCAAAGCACCATCTCGTAAACTTCCTGTGCTTCCTGACCGTCCAACTGAGCGAAGAAGTTGCTTACAGCGCGCTTTACAGCGTCGCGCAGCAACTGAGGCTTAATGGTGCCGTTAGCAGTTTCAATTTTGCCTACGGTAAGCGGATGGGCTTCTGTGTGAGTTGTCTGATCAAACATTCGTAATCTGCTCTTTGTCTAATTCTGAAATCAATTCATCAAAATAATATTCCACAAGGGAATATTGCTCCGCCGCGGATTCCAGCTTGTTAAACTGGGCTCTGAAATCCCGTTGTGCGTCCTGGTCCAGGTACCAGCCGATATGTTTGCGGGCGAATCGCACGCCTTTAAACTCCCCATACAGGGCATACAGCTTGGTAAGGTGGTCAAGCATCACTTGACGCTTTTCCTCCACCGTCACGGGCGGCAGCTTTTCCCCGGTATCCAGATAATGTTGTATTTCTCTGAATAACCAGGGGCGTCCCTGAGCTCCCCGGCCGATCATCAGGGCATCCACTCCGGTGTAGTCCAGCACATAACGTGCCTTCTCCGGCGTGGTGATATCCCCATTAGCGACCACGGGTATTGAGACGCTTTGTTTTATAGCTTTAATGGTGTCGTACTCGGCATCGCCTTTGTACATGCACTGTCTGGTACGGCCGTGAACGGCCAACGAGGCAATGCCACTATCTTCGGCTATCCGGGCGATCTGGACACCATTCCTGTGGTCCGGATCCCAACCCGTGCGAATTTTGAGCGTAACCGGTACATCCACTGCGCCAACCACGGCCTTGAGGATTTGATCCACAAGCTCGGGATTTTGCATCAGGGCTGAACCAGCCAGCCTTTTATTCACTTTCTTGGCCGGGCATCCCATATTGATGTCGATGATCTGGGCACCTTGCTCTACGTTGTAGCGCGCGGCCCAGGCCATGGCATCTGGATCTGCCCCGGCAATCTGTACTGAGCGAATACCTTCCTCACCTGAATGACTCAGCCTCAGGCGGCTTTTATCCGTGTCCCATACATCCGGATTGGCCAGCAACATTTCCGACACCGCCATGGCTGCGCCATAACGAAGGCAGAGGTTGCGGAAGGCTTGATCGGTGACACCAGCCATTGGTGCCACGATCAGCTGATTCTTCAGTTGATAGGGTCCAATCTGCATGATTGCTTCACCTTGCTCTTCAAAGGGGCGCTATAGTACGCCTTTTTACACTTCCTGAAAAGGTCAATAAATGACCTGAGTGCAACTTTTTTTCTTGACATTTGTCTGGCAAGAAGTCAGCGCTGACGCGCCATGCAAGGGTGTTTGTACTATTTACGTACACCCGTCAAGCGCGTCCAGTCCTCTTTGTGAGCAGGTTCATCCATCACAAACCACTGGGCATAACACTCGGAGATCTCTTCAGCCTGTTCACGCAGCAGGCCGGACAGAGCCAGCTTGCCACCCGGTTGCACCAGGTCGGCGATCAGCGGTGCCAGTTCGCGCAGTGGGCCGGCCAGAATATTGGCTACCAGAATCTCGGTTTTCAGGTCAGCAGGTTGGTCCTGAGGCAGATACAGAGACAGACGATCAGCCACGTCATTACGCTCCGCATTGGCTTTGGAAGCATCAATGGCCTGATAGTCGATATCGATACCGGTGACTTTGTCCGCGCCCAGTTTCAGGGCGGCTACTGCCAGGATGCCGGAGCCGCAACCGAAGTCGACCACCTCTTTGCCGGCCAGATCCAGTCCATCCAACCATTCCAGACACAGAGCTGTAGTAGGGTGGGTACCGGTACCGAAAGCCAGACCAGGATCCAGGATCACGTTAACGGCTTGTGGGTCAGGAATTTCGCGCCAGCTTGGGCAGATCCACAGACGCTGACCAAACTTGATTGGGTGGAAGGCATCCATCCACTCACGTACCCAGTCCTTGTCTTCAATTTGCTCAATCTTGTAGGCGAAGTCCTGGCTCATGTACGGCAGGTTCTTCAGCATTTCTACGATTGGTTGCAGATCCATATTGGCATCGAACAGGGCGATAACCACTGTATCTGTCCACAGCGGGGTTTCTCCCAGCTTAGGTTCAAAAATCGGTTCATCCTGACCATCTTCAAAGGTGATGGAAACCGATCCCAGCTCCATTAAAAGATCACTTAACAACTCGGCTTCCTGTTTGCCGGTATGAATTCGCAGTTGGATCCAGGCCATGACATGCCTCTGTGGCTATGTTGAAAATTGGGGCGGTATTGTAGCCCAAGGCGAGGTGCAGTGCGAATATTCGACCAATATGTGTCGACATCCTGTTGCTGCAATTGTGAGTTTCACATTGGGCGTCAGGTAACTAAATGAATTTATTGGTTAATTGGTCTGGCCACTTGCCGCAGAAGCAAGGGTTGGCGTGATCATGCTCTGAAAAAAGCTATCCTGCCGGTGATCTGTGTCGCAACTTGTTGATTATTGCGTCAAGGCTAACAGAGTCGCTGCTATCTTAATCGCCCCTACTCAAAACAGGTCGATACCGGCCACATAATAATTAACAATGACAACCAAAACCTATGTACCCAATCCCGTCAGCCCACGGGTGCTTGGTCATCACTGGTCAGCCAAGGCTGATCGGTTGCAAAGCGCCACCGGGGTACTGATGGGCGTATTTCTGCTGTTCCATCTGCACTTTGAATCCAGCATTCTGCTGGGCAAAGATGCTTTTTATCATGTAGTGCACTTTCTTGAAGGCAGCATTTTCAGTGACGATGGCAAAGGATTCCCGATAATCACCCAGATCATCTCTGTGTTTATGCTGGCCGTCTTTGTATTGCACGCACTAACAGCTCTGCGTCGTTTCCCGACTCAGTTGGGCCAGTGGCGCGCGCTGCAATCCAGCCTGAATACCATCCGCCACAGTGACACCCGTATCTGGTATTTCCAGTTGCTGACTGGCGCTGCACTCTTCTTCCTGGTTCCGGTTCACCTGTTTGAAATGATCCAGGCCCCCAATATTGGCCCGAATATGAGTGCTGAGCGGGTATATCACGACAACACCTGGGTTCTGTACGCCCTGTTGCTGCCAGCGGTAGTGGTACACGCTGTGTTTGGTCTGTACCGGGTTGCAGTGAAGTGGGGCCTGACTTTCCAGCGTCATAAACTGCGCCGTTTTGCCCATGGTCTGATGATCTATTTGATGGTGCTGGGTATCGCCAGTCTGATGTGCTACCTGCTGATTGGCAGTGAGTTGACTCTGCCGGTAACACCATATTCACCGAGCTGAGCCAAAGCTGAAGTGTAACTACTTGATATTGCAGCTGTAGAAAGTTGTAAGGAACAAGCGTGAAAATTATCTATACAGATTCATTGGTGGTGGGTGCCGGCCTAGCAGGTTTGCGGGTAGCCATTGCCTCCAAAGAACGTGGTCTGGACACTCTGGTATTGTCACTGATCCCGGCCAAGCGTTCTCACTCTGCTGCTGCCCAGGGCGGTATGCAGGCGAGTTTGGGTAACACTGTAAAAGGGATGGGCGATAACGAAGACGTTCATTTCCAGGATACAGTCAAAGGTTCAGACTGGGGCTGTGATCAGCAGGTGGCTCGTATGTTTGCCCACTGTGCCCCCAAAGCTGTGCGCGAGCTGGCCAACTGGGGAGTGCCCTGGACCCGAGTGACTCAAGGTCCCCGTCAGGTTGTGGTTAACGCCGAGAAGGTGACTATTGAAGAAGCCGAAGCGGCACACGGTCTGATTAACGCCCGTGACTTTGGTGGTACCAAGAAGTGGCGCACCTGCTACACCGCTGATGGCACAGGTCACTCGCTGCTGTATGCAGTCGATAACAAAGCTATCTCTATGGGCATTCCTGTGCATGAGCGTATGGAAGCCCTGAAGATCATTCACGACGGCAAGCGCTGTCACGGTGTGATCGCCCGCTGCCTGATCACCGGTGAGCTGCGCGCCTATATTGCCAAGTCCACCACAATTGCCACAGGTGGTTATGGCCGCATCTATGAAGTATCTACCAACGCCATTATCTGTGAAGGTATTGGCCAGGCGATGGCGCTGGAAACCGGCGTTGCGACCTTGGGCAATATGGAAGCAGTACAGTTCCACCCAACCGCCATTGTGCCTGTGGGCATTCTGACCACTGAAGGTTGTCGTGGTGACGGTGGTCTGCTGCGTGACGTCGATGGTCATCGCTTTATGCCTGACTATGAGCCTGATAAGAAAGAGCTGGCCAGTCGGGATGTGGTTTCCCGTCGTATGACTGAACATATGCGTAAAGGCAAAGGCGTTGACTCTCCTTACGGCCCTCATCTGTGGCTGGATATTACCCTGCTTGGCCGCGAGCATATCGAGACCAACCTGCGTGAAGTGCAGGAGATCTGTGAATACTTCCTGGGGATTGACCCTGCAGTGGATTGGATCCCTGTGCGTCCAACCCAACACTACTCCATGGGCGGTATCCGTACCGATGCCACTGGCGAAAGCCCACAGCTGAAAGGTCTTTTCAGCGTAGGTGAAGCGGCTTGCTGGGATATGCACGGCTTTAATCGTCTGGGCGGTAACTCCCTGGCTGAGACTGTGGTTGCCGGCATGATCATAGGTAAGTATGTGGCTGACTTTGGCGAGAACAACGATTTGGTGGTGGACACCCGTCTGGTTGAGCAGGCGATGGGCGAGCTGAGCACTGAGATTGATGCTCTGATTGACGGCCATGGCACTGAGAGCCCTTACATACTGAAGCAGGAAATGCAGCGAATCATGATGGACTATGTGGGCATCTTCCGTAACGGTCCTGAACTGGATAAAGCGGTTGAAGGCCTGAAAGCCCTGCTGGAGCGCAGCCGCAATCTGATCGTTAAGAACAAGAAGCGTCATGCCAACCCTGAGCTGGTGGAAGCCCTGCGGGTACGCCGCATGATTAAGGTGGCACTGACCGTTGCCTGCGGTGCTGCAGCCCGTACCGAGAGTCGTGGCGCCCATGCCCGTGAAGACTTCCCGCAGCGGAATGACCGCGACTGGCTGAAGCGCACTCTGTGCTGTTGGCCGGATGCCAATGCGCTGGAGCCGGAAATTCACTATGAAGATCTGGATGTGATGCAGATGGAGTTGCCACCTGGCTATCGCGGCTATGGTATCGACAACACTATTCCACACCCGGATACCGCTACCCGTGAAGCTGAAATCGCCGTTAAGCTGGCGGAGCTGGGTGAAAATGCAGACAGATATACCCAGCAGCAAGCGCTGATGCCATTTGAACTGCCACAAGAATTAATGCCAAAGAACGAACGTCTGATCGACAAATTGTCAGCGCAGGTTGGAGAGAAAAACTCATGAGTCAGGGCCGTACCCTAACATTCAATATTTTCCGTTTTGATCCGCAACAGCCGGGTGACAAGCCGAAAATGGTCAGCTATCAGCTGGATGAAACGCCGGGAATGACAGTGTTTATCGCCCTGAATCGTCTGCGTGAAGAGCAGGACAGCTCGCTGCAGTTCGACTTTGTGTGCCGCGCCGGTATCTGTGGCAGCTGTGCCATGGTGATTAACGGTATGCCAACGCTGGCTTGCCGTACCCTGACCAGCAAATTCAGTGATGCCACTATCACCCTGATGCCATTGCCGGGCTTTGAGTTGATTGGCGATCTATCGGTGAACACAGGCAAATTTATGCGTGAAATCGCCGAGCGTCTGAAGCTGTGGCTGCACCCACGTGGTGACGGACAGGATATCCATGTGCTGGAAGCGCCGATGGACCCAGAAGAAGCTGCCAGGCTGTATGAGCTGGAGCGCTGTGTTGAGTGTGGTGTGTGCGTATCCGCCTGCGCCACCAAGCAGATGCGTGAAACCTTCGTCGGTGCCGTTGGCCTGATGAAGATTGCCCGCTTTGAGCTGGATAGTCGCGATGCCCGCAGTGTCGATGACTTCTACCATGTTATTGGTAACCAGGATGGTGTATTCGGTTGTATGACGCTGTTGGGTTGTCAGGACAATTGTCCTAAGGACCTGCCGCATATGCAGCAGATCGCCTATTTGAGACGCAAGATGTCAGCTACCCTGGTGTCTTGCTAATCAAGTGAAAGCCAGCTGGAGCGAACCAGCCATTACTCTTACTCCGTAATTCAAAAGCCACCGTCTCCGGTGGCTTTTTTTCTATAGTGCTTCAGACACTGTCGCTGTTGTTTGGGCTTTGATAATGGCGGCCTTGAGTTCAGGATCAGACAGGAGTTGCTGGAGTTGATCCCTGTAAGCTCTGAGAACATTATTCTGTGGAGACTCAGACGCTTGTTCATCGATCACATCCCGCTCTTTGGTCTGCTTGTAGTAGACCTGACCCTGACCCTTTTCGAATAGGTAAAGGTGGGCATCGGTATCAAAGTTGAAGGCGGTCACCCAGTTGAGGTTGATACTGAAATACCACTCCTGCAACTCGAGAGTCAGTAATTGAGTTGCTTGATTTTGAGTCAGGGTGATTTCAGCCTGCTCTGAGGTTGGTACCGAGTTCAGGTCAACTCCCTTAACTGACCAGCCTTTTTCCTGCAGTCCTTTAACCAGTCTTTTTTGTAGCCACTGGGCAAGTGTGAGAGACTTATCATCTTTTTCAGTCGCCAACAAAATATCTACGTTCCAATCTACCGGGATACCAAAAGCGCCGTGGGCCACACCAACAAAGTTCGCCGGCT
Organism: Shewanella corallii; assembly: GCF_023349125.1. Lineage (GTDB taxonomy): Bacteria > Pseudomonadota > Gammaproteobacteria > Enterobacterales > Shewanellaceae > Shewanella > Shewanella corallii. The sequence continues at coordinate 25,775 of NZ_JAKIKT010000001.1, forward strand.
TACCTTCCTGCACCCGGTTTCTTTTATCGACAACACTGATAAGTACAGGTTGAGTCGCCTTATATTCAGGGGAAGGGATCTGTTCTTTCAGTGGAATGGGGGTTACACAGCCGGAGAGCCCGATAACTGCCAGAAATCCTATTATGAGCTTTTTCATCAATCTTCCTTTGTTGATTTATTATTTTGCCGACTTAAGTTAGCCATTTACCCCCAAAGTGGCAATTGCTCAATCTTACTAGATGTTTTGTTTATTAAGGGCGGAAAGACAGATTCAGACCTAGTGTGTTGGGTAGCACAGAAGCTCCTATCAGCGGCCATATCATAGTGCTGGTGGCATCGGGTCACAGACAATAAAAAAGCCACTCGTTTGAGTGGCTTTCTGTTCAAGCTTTCAGTGCAGTTAAGCAGCTGATTAAGACTTGGCGCCCTTCTTCGCAGTGAAGAACTCGTCACTAGTCTTGGTCATGGCCAGCTTGTCGATCTCAGGGTTACTCACATAGCCATGCGCTTGCACCATCAACTGAGCATCGCTCAATAAAAAAGCCACCTGGGAAAGGTGGCTTTTATATCAGACTATTGGTCTCAACGTATTAGCTGATTAAGACTTGGCGCGCTTCATGGCAGTGAAGAACTCGTCATTAGTCTTGGTCATGGCCAGCTTATCAATCAAGAACTCCATGGCGCTTACTTCGTCCATTGGGTTCAGAATCTTACGCAGGATCCACATCTTCTGCAGCTCGTCAGGGGTGGTCAGCTTCTCTTCGCGACGGGTACCTGAACGGTTAAAGTCGATGGCCGGGAATACACGTTTCTCTGCCGCCTTACGGGACAGGTGCAGTTCCTGGTTACCGGTACCTTTAAATTCTTCGTAGATCACTTCGTCCATCTTGGAGCCAGTATCAACCAGAGCCGTGGCGATAATGGTCAGGCTGCCACCGTTTTCGATGTTACGTGCAGCACCGAAGAAGCGCTTTGGACGGTGCAGGGCGTTGGCGTCCACACCACCTGTCAGTACTTTACCGGAAGAAGGGATTACTGTGTTGTAGGCACGGGCCAGACGGGTAATAGAGTCCAGCAGGATCACTACGTCTTTCTTGTGCTCTACCAAGCGTTTGGCCTTTTCAATCACCATTTCAGCAACCTGAACGTGACGGCTTGCTGGCTCATCAAAGGTAGAAGCGATCACTTCACCTTTAACCAGACGCTGCATTTCGGTTACTTCTTCAGGACGTTCGTCAATCAGCAATACCATCAACACCACATCTGGGTTGTTGTAGGAGATTGACTGAGCAATGTTCTGCAGCAACAAAGTCTTACCGGCTTTTGGCGGGGCTACAATCAGACCACGCTGACCTTTACCCACTGGGGAACACAGGTCAAGAATACGGGCGGTAATATCTTCAGTTGAACCGTTACCACGCTCCATACGCAGGCGCTCTTCAGCGTGCAGTGGGGTAAGGTTTTCAAACAGGATCTTGTTGCGGGAGTTTTCAGGCTTGTCGAAGTTAACTTCGTTGACTTTCAGCAGGGCAAAATAACGTTCACCTTCTTTAGGTGGGCGAATCTTACCTGCAATGGTATCACCGGTGCGCATATTAAAGCGGCGAATCTGGCTTGGTGATACATAGATATCGTCCGGGCCTGCCAGGTAGGAACCGTCGGCGCTGCGAAGGAAGCCGAAACCATCTTGCAGAATTTCCAGTACACCGCCACCGAAAATGTCTTCACCGCTTTTGGCGTGGGCTTTCAGGATAGAGAAAATAATGTCCTGCTTGCGGGCGCGGGCCATATTTTCCAGTTTCATGCTTTCGGCTAAGGCTACTAAGTCGGAAATCGACTTGTTTTTCAGTTCTGATAAGTTCATTTCGATGGGTCTTGTAACTACGCGACAGGCTCATCGCGCTCAATCTGCTTCGATTGTGTAGGCTTGAGTGGATTGAACGGTGAGGAGTGGGTTATTTGAAAGAATCTGGTTATTAAAGTAGCACTAACCAATGGAGGCGTCCATATTTTTTCGGAAGGAACGGCACAATTTATCAATAAAATTGTGCCGTTTGACGCACTCGGGCTCAAATTAGATCTGAGCGTCGATAAACTCTTTCAGTTGAGTCTTGGACAGAGCGCCAACTTTGGTACCAGCCAGCTCACCGTTTTTGAACAGCAGTAGTGTTGGAATACCACGCACACCATATTTGGCTGGAGAGGCGTTGTTCTGGTCAACGTTCAGCTTGGCTACGGTCAGTTTACCTTCGTACTCGCCGGCAACGTCATCCAGGATTGGAGCGATCATTTTGCATGGGCCGCACCATTCAGCCCAGAAATCTACCAGTACAGGCAGTTCTGATTTCAGTACGTCATTTTCAAAGCTGTCGTCGCTCAGGGTTACGATTTTGTCACTCATGATCTTCTCCGGTTTATGTGGTGCCATCGCTGGTTTGTGAATGGCATACCCTGTATATTGGGTGCGTTTTTTGGCTTTTCAAGCCCGGGGTATGAGACTCATTTTCATCTCAATGAAAATATCAGAAATCCATTCCGAATAAGGCGACCGCCAATATTTGAGTTTAGAAACCTGATTGATTATATCGCCCCGTTAGTTACACCTTGTTTTACTTGCCGCTATTTCAAACGATCGAGTATCTTATTGCAACCCTAACTGGTATGCTTGCGCTATGAGCGAAACACATTTATCCAAACAAAAATTTGCCGAGTTCCCTCTGCAAGAGAAGGTGCTTAAGGCACTGTCCGAAAACGGCTTTGAGTATTGCACTCCAATTCAGGCGCTGTCGCTGCCAATTCTCCTCCAGCAAAAAGATATCGCAGGTCAGGCACAAACCGGTACAGGTAAAACCCTGGCATTTCTGGTGGCTACCTTTAACCATCTGTTGACGACTGCTGAGCCGGAAGGTCGCCAGACTAATCAGCCTCGAGCCATCATTATGGCACCTACCCGTGAATTGGCGATTCAAATCGCCAAAGATGCCACTTTGCTGTCCAAGCATACCAAGCTGAAAGTGGGCATTGTTTACGGTGGTGAAGGCTACGATGCCCAGATGAAAGTGCTGGAAAAAGGCGTCGATGTCCTGATTGGTACCACAGGTCGTATTATCGATTACGTGCGTCAGGGGGTGATTAACCTGTCTGCCATCCAGGCCGTGGTGCTGGATGAAGCTGACCGCATGTTCGACCTGGGCTTTATCAAGGATATTCGTTTCCTGTTCCGCCGCATGCCGAACGCGAAAGACCGTCTGAATATGCTGTTCTCTGCCACCCTGTCCATGAAGGTACAGGAGCTGGCTTACGATCATATGAACGACCCTGAAAAGGTTGAGATCGCGCCGGAGGAGAAAACCTCCAAGAATATTAAAGAAGAACTCTTCTATCCTTCCATGGAAGACAAGATGCGTTTGCTGCAGACGCTGATTGAAGAGGACTGGCCGGACAAAGCCATTGTGTTTGCCAACACCAAGCATATGTGTGAAAAGCTGTGGGCAGCACTGGAAGGTGATGGTCACCGTGTTGGTCTGTTGACCGGTGATGTGCCTCAGAAGAAGCGTTTGCGTATTTTGGATCAGTTCACCAAAGGTCAACTGGATATTCTGGTAGCGACCGACGTAGCAGCCCGTGGCCTGCACATCTCTGATGTGTCCCATGTATACAACTATGATCTGCCGGATGATTGCGAAGACTATGTACACCGTATCGGTCGTACCGGTCGTGCAGGTCAGAAGGGCGTGTCTGTCAGCTTTGCCTGTGAAGAATACGCTCTGAATCTACCAGCGATTGAGGAGTACATTAAGCACTCCATTCCTCTGAGCAACTACGACAGAGAAGCGCTGCTGGAAGATCTGGCTCCGCCGGTGAAGATCCACCGTAAACACAGTACCGCGCCGCGCAATCTGCGCGAACGCACAGGTGCACCACGACCACAGGGAGCTCATCGCAGTGGTCGTCCTCCACGTCACGACAGGACCCGTAGACACTCGTAAATGCGCAAGACCAATTATGCAGCCATAACGCTGGGCTCTAACAGCTTTAACATGTTGGTGGCTCATACAGAAGGCCACCGCCCCAAGATCATCGCCAAGTACAAGCGCAAAGTACGCTTGGCTGAGGGGATGGGGGAAGATGGCCGACTGCAGCAATCCGTGATGGAACGGGGGCTGGATTGTCTGGCGATGTTTGGTCGTATGCTGGACCATCACAAGGTTGATCGTCGCAACGTTGCCGTTATCGCTACGGCAACACTGCGCAGTGTCAGCAATGCCGATGAGTTCAGCGAGCGCGCAGTGCCTCTGTTGGGATGTCCCATCGAAGTCATTTCCGGTATGCGCGAAGCCGAACTGATTTATCAAGGCATGGTGGCCAACACTCAGGGCGGCGGTCGTCGTCTGGTGGTGGATATTGGCGGCGCCAGCACCGAATTTATCGTGGGCGAGGGGATGGAAGTCCTGTTCAAAGCCAGTGTAGGTTTTGGTTGTGTGACCAGCTCACGTCAGTACTTCGATAGCTTCCCCTACTCAGTGAAAGATTTTGAAGATGCCGCCGCAGATGCCATCCGTATTCTGGGCGAGAAGGAGCAGGAACTGCGCCGACTCGGTTGGAATGGAGTAGTTGGAGCATCGGGTTCAGTGCAGTCTGTGATGGAGTTATTGGCTCACAGGGAGCTGCCACAAATCATCACCAAAGAAGTACTGCTGAGCATACGTGATGAAATTCTGACCCAGGCTGATGCCAGGCTGACCGGAATAACAGGATTGAACGCCGAGCGTGTCCCCACCTTTGCGGCAGGTGTTGCTATCCTTATCGCCCTGTTTGATCAGCTGCATATCGATAAGCTGCATCTGTCCGGTGGCGCCCTGCGTGAAGGTGTGCTGCAACAGTTGGCAGAAAACCTCAGTCATTAAGCTGGGGGTTCGATAGTAAAAAGGCCGCTACTGCGGCCTTTTTTGATCCTGGGAGATTTTGATTACTTCAGAATCTTCGCCAGATCTTTTTCCAGAGACTCAGTCGGACGCTCAACAATGCGGCCAATCTCTTTGCCATCCTGAATCACGATAAAGGTGGGGATACGGGTAAATTCATACTCGTTAGCCAGGCCCTCATCATCTTTTTTCTGACGATCAACGCCTATGTATTTGGCGGTGATGTTCGGGTTATTCAGCTCTTCCATAATGCTGATAAAGCGAGGTGTTTCGCGGTGACAGTCTGGGCACCAGGTACCGATAATCACGACAATCTCAGTCGGTGTGGTAACAGACTTCAGCGCAGCCAGCGAGCCCTGATCTACCTGATAACTTTGGTAGCCTTCACTGAAATCATCTTCCTGAATCAGCGTCTTGGGTTCTATCATTCCGGTCAGAATCACTTCTTGTTCCTCTTGGGTACAGGAGCCGATCAGCCCTGTGTTTTCTGTTTCAAAGCCGCATCCACCGGAAGCCAGAGTTTGAGCACTGAAAAACAGTGCAGTGGTGGCGAGCAGAACTTTTATCGCTTTAGTCATGGTATCAGAACCTCACACTTCAGTATGTTCTTATCCAATCATGGTGGAGAGTTTTTGCCCAGCGGTAGAGGCCCTGAATGTTAGCTGGATCACTTTGTTTATAAAAGATTAACTGGTGATATCACAGATACAAAAACGCCGCTGAATGCAGCGGCGTTTTACCTGGTTCAGGCGATTATCTGGCTTCTTTCAGCCACTGTGCAGCCTGCTTGGCAAAGTAGGTCAGAATGCCATCGGCACCGGCACGCTTGAAGCACAGCAGGGATTCCATGATCACTGCCTTTTCAGACAGCCAGCCGTTCTGAATGGCTGCCATGTGCATAGCGTACTCGCCACTGACCTGATAAGCGAAAGTGGGTACCGCCAGCTCTGTCTTCACGCGGCGAACGATATCCAGATAAGGCATACCTGGCTTCACCATCACCATGTCAGCGCCTTCCTGAATGTCCAAAGCCACTTCATGCAGGGCTTCGTCGCTGTTGGCAGGATCCATCTGATAGCTGTGCTTGTTACCGCCCTTCAGGTTACCGGCTGAACCAACTGCATCACGGAATGGACCATAGTAGTTGGAAGAGTACTTGGCGCTGTAAGCCATAATCTGGGTGTTGACATGACCGGCCTCTTCCAGTGCCTGACGGATGGCACCGATACGGCCGTCCATCATGTCGGAAGGAGCAACCACATCAGCACCGGCCTCGGCGTGAGACAGGGCCTGCTTCACCAGAATCTCTGTGGTGATGTCATTCAGGATATAACCGGTATCGTCGATGATGCCGTCCTGACCGTGGGTAGTGAAGGGATCCAGCGCCACGTCGGTCATAATGCCCAGTTCAGGGAATTCACGCTTGAGTTCACGTACTGCACGCTGAGCCAGCGCATCGGCGTTATAGGCTTCTTCAGCCATCAGAGATTTTTTCTCTGAAGGAGTGACCGGGAACAGGGCAATCATAGGGATACCCAGTTCAACCAGCTCTTCCGCCTCTTTCAGCAGCAGGTCAATGGAGTAGCGCTCAACACCCGGCATGGAAGCAACCTGCTCAGTACGGTTGTTACCTTCCAACACGAACATAGGATAAATAAGGTCGTTCACCGTCAGCTGATTTTCAGCCATCAAGCGGCGGCTGAAATCGTGCTTGCGCATACGGCGCATTCTGCGGTTGGGAAAAGCACTGGTAATGATATTCACATTCGACTCCTGAATTCGGTGACTGTCGTGTCCTTTGGCGAATAGAGGCACACCTTGTTACGGCCTGTTTGCTTGGCCTGGTACAGGGCCTTATCCGCTTGCTCTAGTAACTCTGTCGGGTGCTCATCGGACTCAATAATAGCGGCACTGACCCCGACACTGATGGTCAGTGGAATGGCTTTGCCCTCCCACTCAATATCGGCGTCTAACACGGCTTCACGTATCTGTTCAGCCAGCAGAATTGCCCCCTCGGCAGAGGTGTTGGGCAGTATGATAGCAAACTCCTCACCCCCAAAACGTGACAGCAGATCACTTGGGCGCTTAAGTTGTGACTGAAGTAACTCTGCCACCTGGCGCAAAATTTCATCACCGGCAAGATGGCCATAACTGTCGTTGATAGCCTTAAAGTGATCGACGTCTGCCATCAGCAGTGACAGCGCGGTTTGCTGACGCCGGCTAATGCGACCTTCTGCCACCAGGCGTTTATCAAAGGCACGGCGGTTTTTCAGCTGAGTCAGGCTGTCCACCGTCGCTTTTTCAGTGAGCTTTTGGTTGGCTTCATTCAACTCTCGCAGGGTGATTTCCAGCTCCAGGGTGCGCTCCTGCACCATGCGCTCCAATTGCTGCTTGGTCTTCTCTTCATCCCGCAGGGCTTCCTCTCTGAGGTCCTGCAGCCGCTGGGCCTGTTCCAGTGCCTTCTCTTGCATCGCCTGTTTGGCACGGCGTTCATCGTTGTAGCGAATAGCCAACACGGCGGCCATAAACACCACCTCAAATGTCAGCCCAACCATTACTGGCAACTGTGGTTTGTAGTCGGCATGGAGTATACCCAGATACAAGAGTCCTGTGTACAGGGCTCCTGCCAACATGGTGCACCAGCCAATGCTGTAGAGCCTGGCCAGCCTGTCACCCTTAATCGCCTGACGAATGGCGAAGAACATCAACATGCTGCTGATGGCCAGTACCATAATGATTTGGATACGTATCGCCAGATCATAGGGCATCAACGGCGAGATAAGGCTGATCAATACGGCGATGGCCGCCGTCGCTCTGGAAAGCTGTAACTGACGCACACTATGACGTTTAAGTTGCAGTAATTTCTCGGTAAACATGACGGCGAAGGCCATCACCAGCGGGATTAGAAAGGGGATTGCGTACAGTTGCATCTGCGGCAGCGAGGGCCACAGAAAGCGAAAAGCAAAGCCATTAATGGCCGCAACCAGCAGGGTCATACTCAGCACATAGCCCGAGTAATAGGCGTAACTGAATGATTTGGAGGTCAGGGCAATAAACAGGGAGAACAGACCTATCGCAGCCAGCGCGCCAAGCTGGGCACCATTGAGCAGCAGATAGGATTCCATCTGCTGGTACATCAATTTTGGTGACAGCAGCATAAAGTTCAGGTGCGCGGCGCCACGGGAGTCAATCCGAACATACAGAGTATGCTCAGAGTTGGGCTCCATCTCGATGGGGAACAGGAAACCTGTGCTTTTTACCGGCCGCTGGGAGAAGGGTAAGCTGTCCCCCATAATGGCCTGATCAATCAAGCGGCCATTTTCAAGATGGAAGATCTCAATGCGATCCAGCAGAGGATTATTAAGAGACAGGATGCGGTAGTTGTAGCCCAGACCGTTGGCAACCTTCAACCTGAACCAGAATTGGCTGACACCAATTCTTTCTGTGTCACCGGTTTTAAGAGGTTGCCAGTCATCCTCAGACAGACGCATCAGCGCATTAAGGCTCATCACCTCTTTAGTGCTGATATCCATCCACTGATTCAGGGCTATACGTGGCTGTGATGAGTCATTGATCTCCAGCTCATCTTTGGCCTGCGCAGTCGGTGCAACGAGCACCCATACCCAGGCCAGCAACAACATCAGGTGTTTCATGGCAGGGCATCCAGGCGGAAGAAACGGCGACTGTTGGCCAGGGTTCTGGCGGCAAACTGATCCGGTTGCTGGCGACGCAGGCCGGCAATGTACTCAGCGATATAGGGCAGGTACTTAGGCAGGTTTTTGCTGGATTTTGGCTTGGGGCGCATGCTGCGGGGCAGCAGGTAGGGACTGTCCGTCTCTATCATAATGCGGTCGTCAGGGATTAAAGGCACTATTTCGGCCAGCTCCTGACCACGACGCTCGTCGCACACCCAGCCGGTAATCCCAAGATAAATATCCTGCTGCAGATAAGCTTCAAGGGACTCACGGTTACCGGTAAAACAGTGCAGTACGGCATCTACCAAATGGGGTCTGTACTCTTTCAGAATTGCCAGAAAATCTGCATGGGCATCCCGCTCATGCATTAAAACGGGCAACTGCAACTCCACTGCCAGCTTAAGTTGAGCGGCAAAGGCTTCACGCTGTTTGTCTCTTGGAGAAAAGTCGCGGTTATAGTCCAGACCACACTCGCCCACAGCCACTACGCAAGTATTGGCGCACAGTGCACGGTTCTCGTCGTAGCTGGACTCATTCCAGCTGCTGGCATGGTGAGGGTGCACGCCAGCGGTGGCGTAGAGCTTGCCGGGATACCCCTGACATGCCTCAATGGCCTGACGGCTTTCTGCCAGAGAACTGCCGATAACAATCAGAGGAGAAACACCGGCTGCTTCGGCTTCAGCTACAACAGTGTCGAGATTCGATTCAAGGGCGCTGCCAATCAGATTGACAGCGATGTCTATGTGGTCGGACATATTTACTTAATGCGTTTGACCCTGATAGTGCTGTTACGGTCATCCATTCCCATCAGGAAAGAGCCCAGCGCGGCGCGTTCAATAAACACGGTCTGGCCTGCTTTCACCTTAAAACGGCGGCTTTCGGTTTGCTTCCACTTCTGGCCATTGCTGAAGGTCAGCTGCAGGCGACCATAGGGGTCTTTATCAACCGAAGCAACTTCGAAGTAGAGCTTTTCTATCTCTTCCGCTTGTTGTCTTTTGGCTTTGTTTTCATTACCAAACTGCTCTTCAGCACTGACTACAGCAACAGGTGCTGCCACCGGGGCCGCAGGTACTGGGGCGACGGCTGGCTTGGCTGGAGCAGAAACAACAGCAGGTTGGGAGGAGGAGTGACCGACAGCGGCCGCCAGCTTGTCGTAACAGATAAGCCTGTCCAGCTTATCGCTAATGGTGGCACATTGGGTCAATTGAGTTTCAACCGAGGCAAAGGCCTGAGTTGACAATAAAAGGCAAACGGCGGAAATCCCTGCAAAACGCATACACAGCATCCTTATTGTTTTACAGCCGGGAGATCCGCAGTACTGCAGTCGGATCAGTTGGCGTGTTCTTGTTCGTCGGATTCATCTTCGCTGTCAGTTTTACTGTAAAAACGAGCAGCAAGCAATCCGGCTTCAAACAAAAGCAGCATAGGCACGGCCAACATGGTCTGAGAGATCACGTCTGGCGGTGTCAACAACATACCAACTACGAAGGCACCAACAACTATGTAAGGGCGCTTCTCTTTCAGGTCTTCCACTGAGGTCACACCGGCCCAGCACAGCAGTACCACAGCCACAGGGATTTCAAATGACAGACCGAATGCGAAGAACAGCTTAAGCACGAAGCTCAGGTAGCTGTTGATATCGGTTGCAATGTTAACCCCTTCCGGCGCGACACTGGTGAAGAAGCCGAACACAACCGGGAACACAATAAAATAAGCGAACGCCATGCCCAGATAGAACAGCATAGTACTGCTGAACAGCAGAGGCATTACCAGTCGTTTTTCATGCTTGTACAGGCCGGGTGCGATAAACGCCCAGATCTGATAAAGCACGTAGGGAATGGCAATAAAAAACGACAGGATCAGTGTCAGCTTAAAGGGCGCGAAGAATGGCGCAGCCACATCGGTAGCAATCATGCTGCCGCTTTGTGGCATCACTTCCAGCAGCGGCGTTGCTACATAGTGATAGATGTCCTGCGCCCAGTAAACCAGGCAGAGAAACACCAGCATCACAGCAGCAACGGCATGCAACAGGCGTGTGCGCAGCTCCAGCAAGTGTGCGATTAAAGGTTGTTGTTGCGACATCGATTATCCGTTTGCTTGAGGCTTGTTATCTGCAGAGTCAGCAGTGTTGCCGGTCTGAGTAGCCTGTGCGGATGAAGTGGTGTTCGCTGGCGCGGCAGAGGGTGCTGATTCCTGCTTTTTCTGGTTGTCGAGCACATCGTCAACCTGATAAGGGCGGTTCACCGACTGAGCAGCCTGCTTAAGCTGATCAATGGACTCCTGCAACTCAGGGGACAGGTTAGACAGCCCCTTTGACTCTGCTTGTTTCAGGTCATTGTGCAGTTGTTCAATTTTCAGCTCTTGTTCCAACTCATCTTTCACTGAGTTAGCCATGCGTTTCATCGCACGGATCCAACCTGTGATTGAGCGAACTGCCACCGGTAATCTCTCAGGGCCCAGTACCACCAGGCCGATAATACCGATGAGCAGCAGCTCCATAAAGCCGATACCATCGAACATAGAAAATTACGCCTGTTCTTTCTTCTCTTCAGCTTTTTGAGCTGGTTGTGCAGTCTGCTCTGGCTGCTGCTGAGCTGCGGTCTGTTGTGGAGCAGCTTGCTGAGCTTTCTGCTCTTCAAGAGCCTTTTTCTCGTCTTCAGAAGACATGGCGTTCTTGAACCCCTTGATTGCACCGCCCAGGTCACCACCCAGGGTACGCAGTTTCTTGGTACCGAACAGCAGTACTACGATCAGCGCGATAATCAGAAGTTGCCAAATACTAATGCCACCCATGTGAAGCTTTCCTCTTAGATTAAGTATCGGTTCTATTATGAACCTTTAGTTGTTTAGTGCTACCTAAAATTTTCGCTTTCGAGGCCTGGCTCGCCATCCCAAAAGCCACACTGCTGCGCCGGTCACAATACAGGCGCAAGGAAGCCATAGTGTATCCATCTGTCCGAACAATATCGTGCCGCAGATCACCAAAACGGCAGAAGTTATCAGCAGGTAGTTACTTTTATGAGCTCTTTCTTGATGACTTAAGTAACGGTCAATGAGCTGTTGGTAATTACCCATTAACTTCTTACCCAGCTTGAGATTGTCATACACCAGCTCAGGAAGCTCAGGGAGTTTATCAGACCAGTAGGGGGCCTTGGATTGCACTTTTTTGAACATTGCTTTGGCACCGACCTGCTCAGCCATCCAGTTTTCAAGAAATGGCTTGGCGGTGGCCCACAGGTCAAGCTCCGGGTAAAGCTGGCGTCCCAAACCTTCAATATAAAGCAGGGTTTTTTCCAGCAATACCAGTTGCGGCTGCACCACTATGTCGAAGCGGCGGGCGGTGCGGAACAGCTCCAGCAGTACGTGACCAAAAGAGATCTCATTCAGCGGTTTGTTGAACATAGGTTCACATACCGCCTTGATTGCCTGCTCAAAGGCGGGCACATCTGTGTTGGCGGATACCCAGCCGGACTCCACATACAGCTGGGCAATACGCTTGTAGTCGCGGTTGAAGAAGGCCAGGAAGTTCTCGGCCAGATAGCGCTGGTCTTCCTCAGTCAGTGTGCCCATGATGCCGCAGTCCAAACCTATATAGTAAGGGTTGTCCGGGTGATCACGGGAGACAAAAATATTGCCCGGGTGCATATCCGCATGGAAGAAGTTATCGCGAAACACTTGAGTAAAGAACAGCTCTACTCCGCGTTCTGCCAGCAGCTTGAAGTTGGTGCCCTGAGCTGTCAGCGCCTCGATATCGGAAACCGGAATACCTTCGACCTTCTCCATCACCATCAGCCGGGGATAGCAGAGATCTTCGTAGACATAGGGAATATAGATGGCGTCTGAATCCTGGAAATTACCCCGCAGCTTCATGGCGTTGTGGGCTTCCAGCTTGAGGTTCAGCTCACCCAGAATGGTGTTCTCATAATCCTGCACCACTTCCAGTGGACGCAGACGGTTGCCGTCACCCAGAACCCATTCAACAAAGCGGGCGCTTTGGGTCATGAGTTCCAGATCCGCTTTCACCTGAACTTCCACATTGGGGCGCAGTACCTTGAGTACCACAGGCTCGCCGGTGCGCTTCAGTGTGGCGGTATGGACCTGACTGATGGAGGCTGAGGCCAGAGGTTCATCGTCGAAATCATCAAACAGGCTGTCGATGGATTGTCCCAACTCAGCTTCAATGGCTTCACGGGCCAGGGTTGAGCAGAAAGGTGGAACTCTGTCCTGCAGCATGGCCAGCTCTTCTGCCCACTCATCGCTCAACAGGTCTCTGCGGGTAGACAACATCTGACCGAATTTAATGTAAACCGGTCCCAATTCCTGCATTGCCAGTTTCAGGCGTTCGCCGGAGGGCTTGTCTTTATGTTGATTGCGCAACCAGAATAGGCTGCCTCGCAGAAGTTTGTAGTACCAGGGAGTGAGTTTCGCCGGTAGCATGTCATCCAGGCCATACTGCAGCGCAGTGCGGATAACCTGGTAGCCACGGCGGAAGCTGGCGCCTGTCATGGTTTTACCTTGTCTGTCAGTTGTTGTATCCGGGTGTCTATGTTGTCGACATCACGGCACAGATCTTCGAGTCTGTCTTTGAAGTGCAGATACTCCAGTCGACCCGGAGCGATGCGGTACTCTTCGGTCGCCAGTTCACTTAAATGATCACGGGTACCCTGGAGTACCTTGAGTGCGAACATCTGACCGGACTTGAGCGTTTCGAAGAGTTTATGGGTAGGTGCATCTCCCAGGTAGTGGGAAATGGGTTCAGCAAAATCCAGCGGGTTTTGCTGCAGGAACTGACTCAACGCCTGTAGGGTCGCCAGGTCACCGTCCAGAGACAGCTTGTCCTGCTTAATTAATTCAGTCAGCTGAGCGCCTTCGCCCAGCTTAATCAGAGTGGCTGCATCCGCTTTCACACTGACGCTGACATCACCTTCATAACGGCTCAGTACCTGAGCACGCTGGCCGCTGAATATCAGGGTCAGAGGGAAGGAAAGCTGAGTCAGTTCCATTGTCACCGACTTACCATCCAGCTGAGCTCTGGCATATTCCGCCGGAGCCTGCTGAATCATCCGGTTAATGCCGGACTCGGCGGCGGCACAAACCAACAAAGGCCACTCCCGCTGCAACATCAGAACTTGTACCCTTTGTGCAGGGCGACGATGCCGTCAGTCATGTTGGTGTAATCCACCTGCTCGAAACCGGCGTCGAGCATCATCTGCTTCAACGTCTCCTGATCCGGGTGCATACGGATAGACTCAGCCAGATACTCATAGCTACCGGCATCCTGAGTGATGATATCACCCATCTTAGGCAGGATTTTGAAGCTGTACATGTCGTACACCTTGCGCATCAAATCGTGCTGCGGCTTGGAAAACTCCAGCACTAGCAATTTACCACCCGGCTTCAGTACACGCTGCATAGAACGCAGGGCTTTGTCCTTGTCGGTCACGTTGCGTAGACCAAAGGCAATGGTGATGATATCGAAATGGTTATCAGGGAAAGGCAGGGCTTCAGCGTTGGCCTGAACATAGTTCACATTGCCCACAATGCCACGGTCGCGCAGTTTAGAGCGGCCCACTTTCAGCATGGAGTCGTTGATATCGGCCAGGATAACCTCACCTTTTTCACCAACCAGCTGGGAGAACTTTGCGGTCAAATCACCGGTACCACCGGCCAGATCCAGCACCTTCATACCCGGACGGGCTGCAGCCGTCTCAATGGTGAATCGTTTCCAGAGCCTGTGAATACCGAAGGACATCACGTCATTCATAATGTCGTATTTGGCGGCTACTGAGTGGAATACGTCGGCAACCATATCGGCTTTCTTTTCCGACTCTACGGTTTTATATCCGAAGTGGGTACTGGATGACTTGTCCTCAGACATTGATTGCTTCCTGTTGTATCGATGATGTACAGCGAGTGTATGTCAAAGGGGATATACCGGGTAACTTTGACGCCCCACTCTGTGATCGAGTTGGTAATTAACTTTCCTGTTATGTCGGCATCACTGCCTTTGCTCACCAATTCGGCGCGCAGAGTCATATTTGCTGGAAAAACCTGACACAGCGCACGGGTTTGGCAAGGCATGCCGCATTATAACCAAGCTGTAAGATTTAGCGATACGTAACATACGTCATCTTTCTACTTGAGGTTTATTGCGGCAAGCCAATGAAAACTAGGGCTTGCCGCTCATATAAGCCAGCAGCAGCTCGGCAATAGCCTGACCTGTGACTCTTTTACCCGCTTCGATACCGGCGGGATGACGTGCCGGCGCCGCTTCTGCCAGATGCAGATAAGCGCAGGGGCAGTGGGTCGCCAGGGAGGAAATATAGTGGCAGGCATCTGTCAGAGGCACACCGGCAAAAGTGATGGCGCTGGAGGGCAACTCACTGATGGCATCCAGATCCAGCTCCAGCCCCACAGGCTGCTTATTATTGGCCTCAATGATCTGCGTCAGCGCGTTTTCCAGCGAAATCGTGCGACGTACCCAGATATCCTGAAAGCTGTGCCAGCTGCCCCCAAAAGCTTCAAGCTGTTGCAGACTGGCTTCGCTGTTTTTCTGTTCATGCAGTCCCAGAATATGATACTGAGCCAGATATCCCTGATCGGCGGCATAGCTGAAGCCATTGCCACTGTGACGGCCTTCCAAAGGGCGGAAATCGCAGTGGGGATCCAGATTCACCGCTGCCACACCTTTACCATGATGCTCAGAGGTCGCCCGCAGCAAGCCATAGGCATTGTTATGACCACCACCAATCACCACAGGTACCAGTCCGGCAGTGAGCAGCATAGTGACAGTCTGAGTCACGGCATCGTCCAGCTGTGCTACTGCCAGGCGCAGTGCGTCCAGTTCGTCCTCAATTTGAGGGTGGCTTAAACTGATATGACCGACCAACAGGCACTGTTCACCATCGAAAAAGCGGTTGGACTGCAGGTTGGCAAAGGCTTTGATGGCAGGAGTAAAGCTGTGGTCGGCGCCACCCTGACCCAGATTGGCCCGGGGGCCTACATCTTCACTGACACCCAGCAAGGCATAGCGGGCACCATTGGCTTTGGCCTGGTTGAGTGCCTGTGGGGTAAAGCTGTCGAGCAGGGCAAAGCATTGGCCCAGTTTGGTTTCTCCCGGCCTTGGGGAGATCAGGGAATCAAGCAGTTCCTTGGGGAAAAGTGTCAGTGCATCCATTTGGGCCAGTCCATATAAATTTTGGCGATGGCCGCTATTTTCACTGTGGTGACGGGGGATTACAAGCAAGCTAGGGGCTGTTGACCTTTCAAGGTTGAATTTTGCTCGAGATAGACGCGCTTTAATCGCGACGCAAGGTGTGCCGCCTAGGGGCCTAAGCAAATACCTTGCAACAAAGAGTAAAGCGCGTATAGCCGAGCCCTTCGGGCAGCGTTTGTCGTCGCTTTCTACTGCATTAACGCTCATTTATGTAGGGCACTACACCACAATCGCGTTGCTTTGTATAAAACAACGACAAAAAGCTGCAAAACCATTCTCAAAGGTTAACAGCCCCTAGTATTCATTACCCAGCTTTCATTGTGCTGCGTGTAAATTGAGAAAAATAGCGCAAACAAAAAGGGAGCCAATGGCTCCCTTCCGGCGGTGTATCGCGTTGCTGTGGCGCGTTATTCAATCGCTCTTTATTCAATATCCAGGGGCTCAGGCGACAGGATAACGCCTGTGTTGTCGGCGTAGACATGGTCACCGGGCAGGAAGGTGACGCCACCAAAATTCACCGGTACATCAACTTCACCCACGCCGTTATTGTCAGCACCTACCGGAATTGAGGCGATAGCCTGAATACCAATATCAAACTCTTCCAGGGCATCGACATCACGCACACAACCATAAACCAGAATGCCTTCCCAGTTATTGGCTACTGCTGTCTCTGCCAGATTGGCATCCAGCAGTGCGCGACGCAGCGAACCGCCACCGTCAACCAGCAATACCCGGCCTTCGCCGTCTTCAGAGAGCACATCGGCAATCACACCGTTGTCTTCAAAGCATTTCACGGTGCTGATAGCACCACCAAAAGAGCTACAACCACCATAGTTGCTGAACATCGGCTCGACGACATCGACCACATCCAGGAACATGTCACAAAGTTCTGAGGTGTTGTATTCCATATAGCACTCCTGTTTGACGCACCCTGATATTGGGCATGGCTACTTATCGCAGTATATAAGGGAATCTTAAAAATTAAAGCGTCATCAATCACGGTATTGCCGCAATTTTGTGCGGCTTGTCACACAAGCTTTCAGCAGACTGATTTGTCAGGTTTTATCTGGCTTGATGCGACAAATCCTCATCATGACAACATATTATCCGATGGCAAACCCGACATGCGGGGGATTTTTAATCATCCCTTTGTTAGACTGCCATGGAAAGCCAAATGTTGCCGGAGGCCAAATGGATACCGTAGAAATTACTGGTTATGCTGCATCAGTCATGGTGGCCATTTCACTCATGATGAAAGATATTATCTGGCTGCGCTGGCTTAACTTTATCGGCTGCTCTCTGTTTGTCATTTATGGCGTCGCCATCACCGCCTGGCCGGTGGCGGGGATGAATGCCTTTGTCGCCTGCATCAATATCTACCACCTGATTAAGATTTACCGTGCCCGGGCGGCCCGGGATCACTCTGCGGTTTCATAAATCTGTAGGCAAACTGTCACGTTCGCGTCATGCCTCAAACTTAGCCTGAGTCAGAATCAATCTGACTGGAGGCACGCAAGTGCGGCTATTATTCCTGGCTCCGGCAAAGCTGTTAAGTGAACAGGACAAGCGTCTCTATTGCACCATAGTTGGCTGGTTTCACCGATATAACAGCCTGCGTTGGCTCAGGCGACTATCGGCGACCGCCGATGGCCCTGTTTATCTGGTGACGGCATTGGCTCTGCTCGGGCTGAGCGAAAAAGGTCAGCATTTTTTTCTGCTGTTGGCCGCCGGATTTGCCATTGAACTCCCCCTTTATTGGCTGCTCAAAAACAGCATACGTCGAACCCGTCCATGCCATCAGGCACTGGGGCTGAAAATCGATTTTGAACCCTCAGACAGATTCAGTTTGCCATCCGGTCATACCGCGGGCGCCTGTGTATACGCCAGTGCGATATTGGCGGTTTACCCCGTCTTTGCGCCTCTGGCCTTTGCCTGGGCGGCGATGGTTGGCCTCTCCCGTATAGGTTTGGGGGTGCATTACCCATTGGATATTGTGGCCGGGGCCGCTTTGGGGATCGGCGCATTTGGATTGGTCCCGGCAACCTTGCTGGTCGCCTGATTCAGGGAAGAAAGAGGGGATATGAGCCAATGAAAATATTGTATGGAGTGCAGGGCACAGGCAATGGACACCTGAGCCGCGCCAGAGTGATGGCTGATGCGCTGGCCAGGCAGGGCGTTGAGGTCGACTACCTGTTCAGCGGCCGGGCGACGGATCAGTTTTTTGATATGCAGGCGTTCGGCGACTACCGGGTTGCCAGAGGGCTGACATTTGTCACCTGCAGCGGCTCTATCTCGCCGGGCAAGACGGTATTGAAAAATCTGAACCTGGGATGGTGGCGGGAGATCAACTCGCTGGATCTGTCAGGTTATGATCTGGTACTCAACGACTTTGAGCCGGTTTCCGCCTGGGCAGCCCGTCGGCAAGGAGTGCCCTCTCTGGGGATAAGTCATCAGGCTGCCCTTAAGTATCCCGTGCCCAAAGTCGGCGATACCTGGCTTAACGAAAAGCTGTTGAACTACTTTGCTCCGGTAGACATTGCGTTGGGTTGTCACTGGCATCACTTTGGCTTTCCCATTCTGCCGCCTTTTGTTGAAGTCAGCCCCGTGCAGCAGGAGTTCCCCCATCATATTCTGGTGTATCTGCCCTTTGAGTCTCCCGAATCTATTGCCACCCTGCTGGCACCTCACATTGACTACAGCTTTAAGGTGTATCACGCAGGCATAAAGCCGGACGCATTGCCTCCACATATCGAGTGGCACGGGTTTGACCGGGATGGTTTTAAGGCGCAACTGGCAAGCTGCGGTGGTGTGATAGGTAATGCCGGATTTGAACTGGCCAGCGAAGCGCTGACATTAGGAAAGAAGCTGCTGGTTAAGCCGGTTATCGGTCAGTTTGAGCAGCTGTCCAATGTGGCGGCGTTGGAGTTATTGGGAGCGGCTGAGACCATGATGAGTCTCGACCCTGTCACCCTTGAACGCTGGCTGAAGCAGTTGTCTCCCCAGCCCATCAATTACCCCTGTGTTGCAGATAAACTGGTGCACTGGTTGTTGGCTGGAAGGTGGGATAATTCTGCGGAGCTGTGCCGTGATCTGTGGTCGGCAGTGGAGTTGCCCGACAGCTGGCGATCCCGTCGGGATGCCGCTGCCATAGCCGGATAGTTGCTCAGGAATACTTGATATTCATTGCGATCAGCGGCTCGCGGGAGGCTTTCTCTGCGCGCAGACGGGCCAGATATTGTTCCCACAGTGTGGTCTGGTTGCTGGCCAGATCCCACAGCACTTTCCAGGAGTAGAGGCCGGTATCATGTCCATCATCGAAGATCAGCTTAACCGCATAGTTTCCCACGGGTTCGATAGCCCTGATGTTCACATCTTTCTTATGGGTAACCAGTACGGGCTTGCCGTGTCCGTGGACCTCGGCGGACGGGGAGTGCACCCGCAAAAACTCACAGCTCAGGCTGTGCTGGCTGCCGTCGCTGAAGGTGATTTCCAGCAGGCGGGACTTCTTTTTCAGTTTCAGTGCTGTGACGTTGGGATGAGTGTTCATGACTGCTCGCATTCCAGAGTGATGAGCTGATTTTAAGCGCTTGAGCGCCACTTGTCCTGTTTGTCATAGATAAGCCTGTCCGTTCTTTTCAAATTGTTTCACTTGTTGGTTGTGTGATTAACTTTTGTTATTGAATGAGATATAAAGGTGCCTTGATTCAGGGATGGCATATCAAATGGACAGGGTAGAGTTTGGTTTGGGTGAATGGCAGGTATTGCCGGCCACCAACAAATTAGCGCGACATGGCCGGGCCAAATCCGTCGAACCCAAGGCGATGGAAGTGCTGCTGTTGCTCTGCGCCCATCCCGGAGAACTTGTTACCACCGAACAGCTACTGGACAGTGTCTGGCCAGCCTTCGAAAGCGGCGACAACCCGCTGCACAAGGTGATAAACCAGCTGCGCCGTGCGCTCGGAGACAGTGCATCCAATCCCTCATATATTGAAACCATTCGCGGCAAAGGCTATCGCATCCTTGCTGATATCCAACTGCCCCAAAGCCCTGCGCCACAGTCTGAATTAGCCTCTTCCTGGGCGGGAAAATCCCCCTTCCCCGGTCTGCAGGCGTACTCACCGGCGTATTCAGATCTGTTTTTTGGTCGTGAGCGGGCGCTGGATGCCCTGCTTGAACGCATTGTGCGCCAGGTCCGTTATGGCCGTGCATTTTGTCTGGTATTGGGGCCAAGCGGCTGCGGCAAGTCTTCACTGCTGCAGGCTGGAGTGCTGCCAAAACTGGCGGCGCCAGAAGGTGTTGATGGCGTCGCTGTATTGTCCCATGTCACAGTGGATTTTGCCGATGTGGAGCAGGGCATGCTGTTTATGGCAGTGGCCAGTGCCATGCTGGATTGGGAGCTGGATGATGAGGGGCTGTTCCCTGACGAAAGTGCCTTCAGCCTGTCAGAAAAGCTTCGCAACAATGCTGCTGAGCTGCTGAAAGACCTCAAAAAACGCCTGCCGCGAGTCGGGCCTGACATGCCCAGGCTGGCGTTGGTGGTGGACAGGCTGGAAGTGCTGCTTACCTCCCGGGCACACAGCCGACAGGACAGGACCGCCTTTATTGAGCTCCTGGAGACCCTGGCAGGATCTGGCGCGGTACTGGTGCTCAGCGCCTGTCGCAACGAGTTTTACCCTGAACTGGTGAGTTTTCCCACGCTGTCTGAAGGACGTGCCCGCGGGGCACAGTTTGATTTGGCCCAGGCATCCAGGGCAGAGCTGGCCCGCATGATACGACTGCCCGCGCGGGCCGCCGGATTAGAGTGGCAAACCGATCCTGAGTCGGGCCTGACTCTGGATGAACTGCTGGTGGAGGAAGCCGCCAACTACCCCGATGCACTGCCCATGTTGCAGTACACCCTGGAAGCCCTGTATCTGGGCAAACAGGACAATACCCTGCTGGTCAGTTGTTATCAGGCACTGGGCGGACTTGAGGGAGCCATAGGCCAGACCGCCGAGCAAACCATCAGTCAACTCCCCAAAAAGGATGCCGAAGCCCTGCCGAGAGTTCTCTCCCTGCTGGTCAGTTTCCGCGAAGACGAGGAGACACTGACCAGCCGCAGCGCCCGGTTCAGCGCCCTGCAAACCGATGCTGAAAGACGTCTGGTGGATGCTCTGGTGACCGCCCGTTTGTTTGTGGCTCACCTGTATCAGGGGGAGCGCTGTTTCCGCATCGCCCATGAAGCCCTGTTACGGCGCTGGCACAGAGCCAGTGAGTGGATTAATCAGCATCAGGATGCGCTCAAAAGCCGGGCCAGGCTCTCTGTTCATACCCGCCGCTGGCTGGATGAAAAGCGGTCCCGTAACTACTTATTACCCCATGGTAAACCGCTGCAGGAGGCTCAGGAATTGCGAGCCGATCCTCTGCTGGTATTAACCGAGTCTGAGATGACCTATATCAGAGAGTCAGAGCGGCGGGAGCGTTTACTGCAGCTGAGCAAAATAGCCATTGCCGCTTCTTTGCTGTTGTTGACCTGCCTGTCTGTCTACATGGGCGTTCAGAGTCAGCAGGCTGAGCAGCGTGCCACCGAAAAGCGGCTGGCGGCGGAAAACCTGCTGGGCTTTATGGTGGGGGATTTTGCCGACAAGCTCAGAGGCATTGGTCGTATGGACTTGCTCGACGGCATCAGCAACAAGGCGCTGGAGTATTTCAGCCGCCCGGATTGGGACGAGGGTGTTGGTTTCGACGCCCGTTTCCAGCATGGCCAAACGCTGGAGGCGATAGGCGAAGTGGCCTACTCCCGCGGCAAAACCGATGAGGCCAAACAGGCACTGTTGACCGCCCGGGAACAACTGCTGGCGTTGTCGAAGATTCAGCCCGAGAACTTGAAACTGCTTAAAACCCTGGGTGCGAATGCGTTTTGGCTGGGGCAGCTGGAGTATGACAACTCAGACTGGGACGCCGCCCGACCCTGGTTTAAGGCTTATCTTGACCACAGCGAGGCTATGGTAGCGGCTGCGCCGCAGGATTTTGACGCGCTGCTGGAGCTTTCCTATGCCCAAAGCTCCTTAGGCTCGCTGGCACTCAAGCGCATGGATTTCGACTCAGCCACAATCAATTTTGAGACGGCCTTGATGACTCAGGAGCGCTTATTGCAGTTACAACCGGATAATGAGCAGCTGTTGGCCAATACCGCCAACACTCAATCCTGGTTGGCCACGTCCAAAGTACATCTGGGGCAGATAAGTGCAGGGATACAGCTTTACGAGCAGATTGATGCTGCTCTGGAGCGGGATAAAGACGCTTACATCAAAGATCGCCGCAGCTATCTGCTTGAAAAACTGGCAGACCTTTATTTTTATAAAAGTGAAGTGCAGAAAGGAAAGTTGGCTTTAAATACAGCTTTTTCACTCAGATACGAGGTGCTAAAGGAAGACCCAAACAATTTGTTATGGGTCTATGAACTGGCTGTGCTGGAAGTCACTCGGTTGCTTCATGGCTTGATACCCGTTCAAGACCTGAATGCTATCAGCGATATAGAGCGTCGACTCAATATAGATACCACTCAGCTGTCTGCTGCAAGGCAGGACAAGCTTGCCGCATTGCTAAGTTATGCCAAAGCCGAACAATACCTACTCAGTGGCGATGATGCTGAAGCGTTGGCAGCAAGTCTCATAGCTGTGGATTTGCTGTCCAGCCTGCATCTGGAAACATCGGCTGATACCAGTCTGCTCAGTGACTTGTCTGCAGCAAAAATGCTCCTGTTTACCATAGAGCAAAGCCATTTCTCTCAGGCGTCAAAAGCGCTTTGCTTTGAGGTCGAGGCCAGCCTGGCCACTATGATTGATAAATCAATTGAGCCCAGGTTGCTGGTGCCCTATATCGAGGCGCTTGAATGTTTGGAAGAGGGACAAAAGCTTGAGTCGCTGAAACAGCGACTGGCAAGACAGGGCGAGTTGCCCTCTGTGTATTTGTAGTTTCAACAACAAGGAAGAAAAAATGGCACAAAAAGACATTACCGTAACTGTTACTTTGGATGAGGCTGGCGTTCCACTGTTTACTTATAACCCGCCAGGCACTGTAGTGGTAACAGAGGAAAATACCGAGATTATCTACAGTCTGGATGACCAGACAGGTAAAGGCTTAAGCTTTGCCGGAGCCTCATTTGCCAACCCCTTTGACGGCGTGATTGACTCGGTCAGCGTAACGCCAAACATTCTGACATTGCATGACTCCGACCAGGTGAATGGACAAACTGGATTTAGATTGCTGTTTAAGATCGAGGGCCAGACCCTGTTGTTAAATAGCCCAGATCCTGTGGTGATTGATAAAAAGCGCACAGCTTAAAGTCCGATTTGCAGCTGTGTGTGTAGTTTGGTGCCGATCTTTTTCGGCACTTTTATTTAGAGCAAATAGTCATCTTATAAGAGCAAATCGTCATCGATACGGTCAGTATTCTGTCTCTCCTTCCTTCAAACACCAGTTCCAACATCTCATTTTATCCGCCAGCAACCTTACAACAGGCTCCGTCTTGCTGTTGAGGTTGAATTTATTTTGTTTATAAACAGTAGGTTAAAAATCAAGGTTGCCGGAAGGTTCAACATATAGTGGCGTCATAAACTGGGCTTGCCAATTCGGGAAAGTGTACCGACAGGGAGCCGGTGATGAGCGTATTAACCGCCAAATATAACAAGATAACCTCAGCCAATGTGACACCATTTCACCCCAGATTGAACCATCTGAGAGTGGGACCAGATCCATTGCAGAATGAACTGACTCAACTGCTGGGGCAGATGCAGGACGCCAAGGTGCTGGTGGATGGTAAAGGCAAAGTGTTGAGTATCAATCTGGCGGCAGCCATGCTGCTGGGCGACACCTGCGAATCGTTTTTGGATGAACATTGGCAGAGCTGGCTTACCACGCCTTTTAAGTCTGAGTACGAGTTTATGCTGGTGCGCCGGGAGGGGATGTTGATGCCCCTGCAACACGGCCCCAGAGAGGTGGTGATTAATCAGGCCTGTGGCGGTGTGTTACCTGTGCATTTGTCGGTTTCCAGTATTGGCGAGCTGTTTGTGTTGTCACTGCAGGATTTAAGTGACCTGAAAGCCGAGCTGGCGCGCATGTCTGAACTGGCGGCCAAAGATCCCCTGACATCTCTTTATAACCGGAGAGCGTTTGATGAAGCGCTGCAGCGTCATTGGGACAGTTGTAAGGAGGATAAGTTGCCTCTGTGTACCGTCATTATCGATGTGGATTACTTTAAGTCTTTCAACGATATGCATGGCCATATTCAGGGAGATAAGTGTTTAAAGCGGATTGCCCGGGTGATCCGCGGTGAATTGCCCAACAAGCAGTCGATGGCTGCCCGTTATGGCGGAGAAGAGTTTGCCCTGATCCTGCCGGGCTGTGCGGAATGGCAGGCGCAGGAAGTAGCTGAACGTATTCGCGCCAGAGTGCGCTCGCTGGAGTTCGGCATGTATGGATTGCCGGAGGAAACCATGGTGAGCGTCAGCCAGGGAATTGCATCGGAAGAGGGTGAGAACTTTCCTTCGCCTGTTGCCATGCTGTGCTGTGCCGATACCGCCCTTTACCGCTCCAAAAAAGAGGGGCGTGACAGAATTACCAGTTGCAGTTGCTGAATGATTTGAACATCGCCCTGAGATGATTGGTGCTGCTCTATTGCTCCACTGAATAGTTGATGCAAAGTTGCCACAGCCGCCCGACGGATAAGCCTTTGGCTTTCCCCGGGCGGCGTTTTTTGCTTATCGGGCCGATACTGCTTTCATCTGACCCAGAGACTGCCAGCGGTTACCATCGCGGTAGTACACAGTATTGTTGCCGTTGACTCCCCAGACATTGCCATGGGTTCCGGCTGATATCTGCTTCAGACCGCCACTGATATTGCTCCATCCTGAGCCGTTCCAGCGCCAGATGGTGTTGTTGGGTGCTATGCCCCAAACCTCTGAGCCATCATCATTGACAGATACCTGCTTCAGACCGCCGTTAACCCGTGACCAACTGCCCGAAGCTGTGCGTTTGAAAACCCGGTTGCTGCTGGTGGTTGCCCAGAAGACGCCGCTGTCTGTGGCATCCACGGTAATCAGCTTTTCACCACTGTTCAATGAAGGTTTGGCCAGCCCGGTCCAGCGGTTGTTGGCTCTGTCTCTCTGATAAAGGTTGCCGTCACGGTTAACTCCGACTACCCGGCCTTTACCTGCAACCTGTACATGGACCAAAGCACCTGAGATACGCTGCCACCCGGCATGCTGGCTGGGGCGATGCCAGATACTATCGTTTGATGAGATCCCCCAGACTTCACCACTGCTGGTGGATGAGAGCTGACCCAGAGCGCCTGAGTTATGCACCCAACCCGCACCGGACAGGTTATGACGGGTGCGCACATAACGGTTGGTGTCGGTGGCATCGGCAGGTCGGAAATTATTCTTCAACCTCGCCTGATAGGTATGGAACTCATTCTGGCGCTGATCTATCACAGCCTGAGTACATCCGGACTTATTGAAATAGTCGCTGCAGTCCCAGTACATGGGGATCTCTACCGAAATGGCTCCCCAATTTGCAGCATTGTTCATGGCTCCTTTGAGTTCACTGATACCAAAGAAGTTACCAGTGTCGCTTTTGAATACATTGGTCTGGAAATAAACGGGATCACCAGCCTGTGCAACTTCATACAGCAGTTGGTTAACTGAGCCGTCATCATTGACTTCATCATGGCGCAGACTGTTGTTGCCCAGTACGCAACGCTTACCCAGGCGTGTGTTGTCCCGACAGTAGTCGAATAGCTCTTTGGTTTTGGCGTAATCACTGGTTTTGCTGCCATCGGAGTAGTCATAAACCTGATACAGATGGCTGCCAAACAGGGTGGGGGTGTTATGCCACTTATTGGCATGAATGCGGACCTGGCGCTTCAGGCAGTTGAAGTCGCGTTGGTTGGTGTATCGTTTTGCTGTGCCCAGAGCTCGCATTCTTTCCATGTTAATCGCTCGCACATCGCTGCGCCCGGTGCGGTTCCACATGATTTCAGTATGTACTGTCATACACATGGAGGCTGCAACGCCGCCGACCACATCGACATCATCGTATTGGCTTGCGGCCTCAGTCATGAGATCAGCGTAGTGATCCTGGTAGGCGCTGGTCCAGAACAGAGGCAGATCGTAAGTTTGATTGGCTGAGGTGTCTTTGAAGTGCCAGGTAATTTTTCCCACCTCGGGATCATCCTTCACCCAGTCCGGCGCGTAGACACCGGTACGGATGCGTATCATCACCTTATAACCATCCTTATTGGAAACACCCTTGTCTGAGTTGTAGTCTTCGGCCACTTTAATGGCATCGTCGATGACGTCCCAGTTGAATTCCCCTTTGACTGGTTCGACATCTTTCCAGTAAACCTGACAGTAGCCTGCGGCCATATTGCCCCGTGGTGCTTCACACCTGGTGCCGTCATATTTTCCCCGCATGATTAGCCCGGCGGGATAGGGCTTGATAACGGCCTCGGCTGTAGCGGTCAGACCCGCCAACAACAGCAATGAAGCCAAAGCGCTTTGATATAGTTTCATGGTCGCTCCCCTTGACCAGTGGTGACTTTTTGTAATTAACAACCGCTTTTTATACCGGCCCTGCCAGGCAATTCTGCCGCCGTGGAAACTATATGTATTATAAATACGATCAAAAAGTAAACGAACGTAATGCTGGCCATTAATCGAAATAGCCGATTTGAGGTGGGATCTTTACCTTCGCGTCAACCCCGGCAAAAAAACCAAGGTACAAGGTTTATCTTGGGTTTGCGTCGCGGTTTGTATTCAAAGTGTTGGGATTCTGGCTGGATAGGGAGGATTATGCGAAAAGTCTTTTTTTCACCCTGAATTGGCTCTGCTCGGACCTGTTGGCGAAGAAGGTATGTGGAACAGGAGGCTGTGCGCCTCCGAAGATCAACAGGACACCTTTATCCGGTTTAACTGGCCGTCCCGGAAATGATAAAAGGCATCTTGAGGCTTATCTTGCTGCCACAGGGCGTCATCATCCAGATGTTGCAGCATACCTCTGAGCACCACACCGGTCAGACCGTGTGAAACCAGTATCACCTTGTTTGGCGTCGCCGGATCCTGCAACCAGTTTTGCAGCCGACATCGGATCTGCGCCAGAGTCTCGGCATTGGGTGCCTGCAGATACCAGTCGCCGCGGCCATCCAGTTCTGGGTGAGTTGCCATAATGGTGGCGATCTCCTGTTGCTCCCAATCGCCGAGTCTTGCTTCCATCACCCGCTCATCGGTATGAATTGCGCTGTTATCCAATCCCAGACCCTCACATACCAACTGAGCGGTTTGCACGGCACGACCCAGCGGACTGGCGATCAACTGCCACTCATCAACAGGGCTGCCATCCTGAGTCAGGGCCCTTGCCAGCGCTGTTCCCAGGGCTCTGGCCTGAGACTCGCCCAGCTCAGTCAGAGGGGAATTACAGTGGCCCTGAAGTTTGCCTTCGGCGTTAAATCGGGTCTGGCCATGGCGCAGTATGTAGAGTTGTTTGTTCATTTAAGTGCCGGTCAATTCGGTGAGGAAAATCCTGATTCAGGATGGTGGCGCTTTTATCCAATGAATTCAAACCCTCAGCTGTGAGCTGCCCCGAATTTCATCAAGATCTTATTCTTTGTTAACGCAGATTGATCCGATCTATTCTGATTTTATTGTTGCTTGTGTAACAAAAGCAAATATAATGCCTCTCATTGTTTTTTTTGTTGCTTGGGTAACAATGTGAGAGAAGTCATCTATAAAACTTTGCTTTGGGCTGTGATTGCCGTGGCTGTGACATTTTCCGTCTTGCTGGTGATGTCGGATAACCTGGCGCCTTTCACCACTCAGGCAACCCTGCATAAGTCAGTGTCCAATATTGCCCCGGAAGTGTCGGGCGTGGTGACACAGGTTGCTGTGCATAATGGTGAGCAGGTTCAGCAAGGGCAGTTGCTGTTCAGCATAGATGCCACAAGCTACCAGTTGGCGGTTGCGCAGGCGCAAGCTGAGCTGAATAAGGCCAAAGAGGATAATGCGGCCAGAGTGCAGGAGCTGCAGGCCGCCAGACAGGCGTTAGCGCAGAAACGAACTGAAGCGGCCAACAGTCATGTGCGGTTGAAGCGGGTACAGGCATTACAGGCAAAGGGCCTGGTGTCTGAGCAAGAGCTTGACGATGCACTGGCTGCCACCAAGGTGGCTGACAGTGGTGAGGCGGCTGCCGGGGCTGATGTCAGCCGTATTCAGGCTGAGCTGACCCAAAGCGGTGAGTCTGCCTCTGTGGCATTGGCCCGTGCCAAGTTGGAAAGGGCGCAGCTGGATCTATCCAGAACTCAAATTAAGGCGCAGTCGGCCGGTACCGTCAGTAATCTGCAGCTGCAGACAGGCAGTTATGTTAAAGCCGGTAGCCCGGTGCTGTTTGTGGTGAATGAGCAAAGCAATTGGCTGAGTGCTGATTTCAATGAGAAAGGCATTACTCACCTTAAGCCGGATACCCGGGTACTGATCAGCTTTGATGCCATTCCGGGGAAGCTGTTCAGCGGCGCAATCATGAGTCAGGACAGAGCGGTTTTCGATGCCAGTAATCCGGGTAATCAGCTGTCGACCGTCACCAATGACAACCGTTGGATCCGCGAGCAGCAGAAGGTGCGGGTCCGTATTCATGTTGATGGTCAGGATCCCAGTCTGTTTTCCGGCTCCCGTGCCAGTGTGGTGGTGGATGATGGCGGAGCAATTATCGATGGCCTGAGCCATAGCTGGATAAAGCTGGTGGCCCTGTTTCGCTACTTGTACTGATGGCTCGAGGGGAGTTGCAGATGACAACTATGGTCAATCAAAGCGCCGACGAGACTCAGGTATCCCTGACAGAGCCGAAGAAATCAGGGCAGAGAACAGCGGCCGGGTACTGGTCTGTGGATGCCCTGCGCATCAGCCTGGTGGTCTGCGTTTGTATGCTGCTGGGCAAGCTGCTGCATCTGGACGCTTCTGTATACCTGTCATTGTTTCCTGTGATAGTGCTGACCAAGGGCAAAGATTACAGCTGGAAAGGGCTGGTGGGTATGTTTGCTCCCACTATGGCAGCGGCATGCGGTGCACTCATCACTTATGAGATGTTCAGTGACCACCCTTTTGTAGTGTGGAGTATCAGTGCGGTGCTGTTTGATCAGATGCGTCGGCGTGCCGACACCCCGGCCAAAATCGGCAAACTCTTTATGCCCACCATCAACTGGGTATTGATTGTGGTGTTTGCCCAGCATACCCAGGCGGATATGCCCCAGCGACTGCATGAGATTTTGTTGGCTATGGTGATCACTGCTTTGGTACTTAAAACCATGCTCTGGTTTTTGCCGGTCAAGCCTGAGGCTAAGGCTCAGAATACAGCGATAAGTTCTCCGCCGACTCAGGTCACCTATGAACAGAGGCTGGTGTCGCTCGGCTTGATAGGCGCTGGGCTGGCATTTCTGATGATGGTGGATCTGGTATCGGCAGCTTTCTGTATCGTGCCGGTTATTGCGGTGGCTACCCAAACCAGCCGACAGAGGTTTATGGCAGTGCTGCAGGACAGGTTTGTGACTCAGGTGGGGGGCTGTGCGGTGGCGGCATGCTTTATGATGTTGATGGCCGGCCATCAGGGCGTGGTAAGCTTGTATGCTATCTGTTTGTTTGCTTTGGTGTATTGGATTTCTTTCAATTTCACCAAGGAAACCGGTACATTGCGGGACGTACACGGTGACGCCCTGTTGGCGACCGTATTGCCGTTGCAGCTGTATATGACCAACACCAATATCGGGCTGTCTGATACCTTTTTACGGGGCTGGGAGCTGACCGCCACCCTGGGTATTTTGTACCTTATTTTTCGACTGACGGGTTGGTTAGTCCGCAGTGAACATTAAAGCGCGTTGCGCACAGCGCTTACCCTTGTATTTGATAACGCCAGAGAACAAGAGAATCCAATGAGCAAAGGCATTACCGATATTCCCGAGTTGGATATGAGCCAATCTTTTATGATGGGACTGGCTTACAAGCAGTTTCGCACCCTGGCCAACCAACAACTGGCAGCTGAGTTTGATATCACTCTGGAGATGCTGGGGGCACTGAGGGTGCTGGCCCACCTGGGGGAGGTGCCGCAGCAAACATTATGCGACCGGCTGCACCGGGAACGTTCAGTGATAAAACGTCTGGTAGACAACTGCATCAAGCGTGAGCTGATAGTGGCCCATAAGAGTGAGCAGAACAAAAAGGCCAGATATTTGAGCCTGACAGATAAGGGCCGGGAGGTGGAGACCTCAGCCCAGAAATCCGTGGCACTGGTGGTCGATGACTTTTATGCGCCTTTGTCTGGCGATGAGCGAGAGTTGCTGCTGTCACTGTGCAAACGTCTGATTAAAGAGGATGTGTTGTTGGGGGCTGACTGAGC
Source organism: Shewanella corallii (assembly GCF_023349125.1). GTDB lineage: Bacteria > Pseudomonadota > Gammaproteobacteria > Enterobacterales > Shewanellaceae > Shewanella > Shewanella corallii. The sequence continues at coordinate 56,029 of NZ_JAKIKT010000001.1, forward strand.
GCCGATTGCTTCACTCCAGATACGCAAAAGCCGGGGACCATTCCCCGGCTTTTTTAATCAGTTACTCAAGGGCAACTGCAGTTTTCCCGCGCTAACAGGAACAAACAAACTTTGGCGCATTAAAGCACGAAGCGGCTCAGATCTTCGTCCTGAACCAGGTTGTCCAGGTGAGCGTTAACATAGTCAGCGTCAATCACCATGGTGCTGCCGGACTTGTCGGAAGCCTCGTAAGAGATCTCCTCCATCAGGCGCTCCATCACAGTGTGCAGACGACGGGCACCGATGTTTTCGGTACGCTCGTTGACCTGCCATGCGGCTTCAGCGATACGGTCGATACCAGACTCGGTAAATTCAATGCTCACACCTTCAGTCCCCATCAGGGCGACATACTGCTCGGTCAGCGAGGCATGTGGCTCGGTCAGAATACGCTTGAAGTCACCTGCGGTCAGGGCATCCAGCTCAACACGGATTGGCAGACGACCCTGTAGCTCAGGGATCAGATCCGATGGCTTGGCCATCTGGAACGCACCTGATGCAATAAACAGGATATGGTCAGTCTTCACCATGCCGTGCTTGGTGTTTACTGTGCAGCCTTCTACCAGTGGCAGCAGGTCGCGCTGTACACCTTCACGGGATACGTCCGGGCCTGAGGTTTCACCGCGCTTACAGATCTTGTCGATCTCGTCCAGGAACACGATACCGTGCTGTTCTACCAGTTCGATAGCCTGTTCTTTCAGGTCTTCCTGGTTGACCAGCTTGGCCGCTTCCTCTTCGATCAGTTGCTTTTGAGCATCCTTGATCTTCATCTTCTTACGCTTGCTGGCACCCTGGCCCATGTTCTGGAACAGACTCTGCAGCTGGTTGGTCATCTCTTCCATGCCTGGAGGAGACATGATCTCAACGCCCATTTGTGGCGCAGAGATATCGATTTCGATCTCTTTGTCATCTAACTGACCTTCGCGCAGTTTCTTGCGGAAGATCTGACGAGTGTTGGACTGGCTTTCGCTCTGGGTGTCGTTATCCCAGTCATTCTTTGGCTTGGGCAGCAGCGCATCCAGAATACGCTCCTCGGCAGCTTCTTCTGCGCGGGTGCGGCACTTCACCATCTGCTCTTCACGGGTCAGCTTAACGGCTGCATCGGTCAGATCACGGATGATGGTTTCAACTTCTTTACCCACATAGCCCACTTCGGTGAACTTGGTAGCTTCAACCTTGATGAAAGGTGCCTTGGCCAGCTTTGCCAGACGGCGGGCGATTTCGGTTTTACCGACACCGGTTGGGCCGATCATCAGGATGTTCTTTGGGGTTACTTCCTGACGCAGGGCAGCATCCAGCTGCATACGACGCCAGCGGTTACGCAGGGCGATGGCGACAGAGCGTTTGGCCTTATGTTGACCGATAATGTGGGCGTCCAGTTCGTGGACAATCTCGCGGGGGGTCATTTCAGACATATTACTTCCTCAACGCTCCGTCTCAGTAAGACAGTTCTTCAACGGTTTTGAATTGGTTGGTGTACACACAGATATCACCGGCGATGGTCAGGGCTTTTTCAGCAATGTCGCGGGCGCTTAAGTCTGTGTTTTCAATCAGGGCCAGGGCGGCTGCCTGGGCATAGTTACCGCCTGAGCCAATGGCCAGCAGGTCGTGCTCTGGCTGCACCACATCACCATTACCTGTGATGATAAGGGAGCTCTCATGGTCGGCTACTACCAACATGGCTTCCAGCTTGCGCAGGGCGCGGTCAGAGCGCCAGTCTTTGGCCAGCTCAACGGCTGATTTCAGCAGGTGACCCTGGTGCATTTCCAGTTTGGCTTCGAAGCGTTCAAACAGAGTAAAAGCATCGGCGGTGCCACCGGCAAAACCAGCCAATACTTTGTTGTTGTAAAGACGACGGACTTTTCTGGCGTTGCCTTTCATCACTGTGTTGCCCAGAGATACCTGGCCATCACCTGCGATAACCACGTGGTTGTTACGGCGTACTGATACGATTGTGGTCACGATAGATCCTCTCAAGTTGCCAGCAAAAACAGCATTGCTGCTGGTCGATGAAAAGGATATGGGGACAGCCAAAAGGGAATACAAGGGGAAAAATGATTTGTTACAAGGGCGCGGGGAGGGAGTGCACAAAAAAACAGCCCCGCGTGATGCGGGGCTGAAAAGCAATTCTCTATGTGGATTAGCTGGTTAACCTGCTGTAGGTATTAACCTTCCCAGAACCAGATCTGACATCCATTGATACCGGCACGTTGCAGCACATGGCGCTGACGTTCGGCGGCACGCTTGGTGTCATAGGGACCCAACACCACCTTGTACCAGGTGCCACTGCTGCCCTGTACCTTACGTACCTGAGCTGTAAGGCCCTGGAAGGCGATCATGGCTTTCATTTCATCAGCCTGTGACTCCACCCGGAACGAAGCGCACTGCATCTGATAGGGGCGGGTAGGTGCGGTTGACTGCTCTGGCAGGTCCACTTCCACCTGTTTGTTTTCCAACTCGGTCTGATAAGTCCACTCATCCTTGGGTTTGGGTGGCAGAGCGTCCGGATCCTTTTTGGGCGCGGGTTTAGGCTTGGGTTGCTCGACCTGAGTCTCTACAACCTCTGCCTGATCTGAGCTACCCGTGATGCTCCACAAAAAGTAACCAAAGCCTGCCAGTCCCAACAGGGCAATTGCCGCCACCACAACAGGGAAGCGCTTTTTCGGCGCTGCCTTACTGTTGCTGCGGGGTTTGCGGGGCTTGGTGCTGCGAGGTTTACGATTAGCGTAGTCCCGGGTCATTGATTACATGCGCTCCAGAGTCTCGATGCCCAACAGATCCAGACCTTGCTTCAGGGTCTTGGCTGTCAGTTGGCTCAGCAGCAAACGGCTGTGCTTCTGCTCTTCCGTTTCTGCGTTCAGTACCGGACAGGCCTCGTAGAAGCTGGAGAAGGCACCGGCCAGCTCAAACAGGTAACCACAAAGTACGTGCGGGTGACCTTTGCCAACCATACGGGTCAGGGTTTCGCCAAACTGAGCCAGCTTGTTACCCAGATCCTTCTCTTTGTCGTGTTCCAGGCTGATAGTCGCGTTGGACAGGTCAACGCCTTCAGCACGCTTAAAGATACCGGCAACACGAGTATAGGCGTACAGCAGGTATGGTGCTGTGTTGCCTTCGAAGCTCAGCATCTGCTCGAAGCTGAAGATATAGTCGCTGGCGCGGTTCTTGGACAGATCGGCATATTTAACAGAGCTGGTACCCACCACTTTGGCGATGTGTGCCAGTTCCTGCTCATCCATATCCGGGTTTTTGCTGCGAACCAGTTCCAGTGCGCGGACGTTGGCTTCATCCAGCAGGTCAACCAGCTTGACGACACCACCGGAGCGGGTCTTGAATGGACGGCCATCTTCACCGTTCATGGTACCGAAGCCCAGGTGTTCCAGGCTCATGGACTCAGGGGCAAAACCTGCAGTCTTGGCCAGCGAGAATACCTGCTGGAAGTGCAGCGCCTGACGCAGATCCACGAAGTACAGGGCGCGGTCAGCTTTCAGGGTGTTGGCACGGTGACGGATTGCTGCCAGGTCAGTGGTGGCATACAGGTAACCGCCATCGGCTTTCTGAATGATTACCGGCAGAGGCTCGCCCTCTTTGTTACGGAACTCTTCCTGGAATACCACTTTGGCGCCATTGCTTTCAGACAGCAGGCCCTGGGCATCCAGATCTTTAACCACCTGAGCCAGATCGTCGTTGTAAGCAGATTCGCCATGTACGTCTGCCTTGGTCATGCTAACGCCCAGACGCTCATAAATCTCCAGACAGTGGCTCAGGGAGATATCGTTGAACTCTTTCCACAGTTTCAGGCAGTACTCATCGCCTGACTGCAGTGATACTACCAGGTTACGGGCACGGGTCGCGAACTCAGCAGACTCGTCGAAACGCAGCTTGGCAGCACGGTAGAAGGTTTCCAGATCAGACAGTGCCAGTTCGGCCTGTTCGCCTTTTTCTGCCTGCAGCTCTTCCATATAGGCCAGTAGCATACCGAACTGGGTACCCCAGTCGCCTACGTGGTTTTGACGAATAACTTTGTGACCCAGGAATTCCAGAGCGCGGGCACAGGCATCACCAATGATGGTGGAGCGCAGATGGCCTACGTGCATCTCTTTGGCGAGGTTAGGGGAGGAGTAATCCACCACTACCGTCTGGGCAGCAGGCAGCTCAAGACCGAATTTGTCGTCTTTCAGGGCTGTCATCAGCTGGTTGGCCAGGGCGTTTTCATCAATAAAGAAGTTGATAAAGCCAGGACCTGCGATCTCTACCCTGGCCACATGGCTGGAGGCAGGCAGGTTATCGATGATCAACTGCGCCAGCTCACGTGGATTCTTGCCGGCGGCCTTGGTCATCATCATGGCCAGGTTGGTTGCCAGATCTCCGTGGCTCTTATCCTTGGTTCGATCTACCTGGATTCGCGGCGCAAAATCAGCTGGCAGAATTGCTTGCTGTTTCAGGGAATCGACAGTTTGTTCGAGTAACGATTGGATATGTGATTTCATGGCGTAGTTTTACCGACAACTTATGGCTTGGAAATTTGTGGAAGGTACCCTTCCTTACCGAATAACCGCTCATTCTAACGGTTTGTGGCGAACAATTGCTATCTTCTGAATGAATTTTTATTGGTGCTTTGTGCATAGGCTTGTGGCGGGGTTGGACACAGGGCTCAGATACAGAATTCCAGCCCGTTTTTGAGCCTGATTGAGGTGGCTTTGTTAATAAAATGGAACTGGAGTTTTAAATCCGCTGTTATCGCTTCATCTTTGCTTGCCTTTTATCCGTCTTGGCAGTAAAAATCTGCCATTCTCAACAGGTGCGTAGCCGGACTCTCAATGCGCCCATTTTCCTCCCGCCTATGGCCATTACTATCCATATTGACTGTGCTTCTTCTGGGGCAGGTATGGGTGTTGCTGGCTGCCAAGCAGGGGATAGTGCAGCAAACTGTTGCGGAGACCTCTCAGGTCAGGGGTGTCAGTGAAGGTCAGGTGACTCTGGCACCTAAGCGACAGCTACAACGTGCTCAGGCCTGCGGCGTGCAGCTGCCTGCGTTTTCTCCCCTGTTGTTGATTCTGTTGCCTTTGTTGGTGGCCAAACCCTTGTTGGGGCGATGGCCGCCGGGATATCTCAACTTCGCCAATCACAGACTGGGCGGCTGGCAGGAAGCCAATTTGCAATTCAGGTTTACCCAGTCCCGCCAATGATGGCTTGTGTGAATTGAACCGTTTATCTGCCTGTTTGTTTTTCGGAGCGTGAGATGTTGGACTCCATTTATACTGTATTGTCTGCCCTGTGGAATCAGGACTTTAATGCCTTGCTGGCCCCCGGCAGTGCAACCTTGATCTACCTGTGTGTAGGCACTTTGATTTTCCTGGAAAGTGGCTTTATTCCGGCTGCGCCTTTCCCCTGTGACTCTGTTGTGGTGCTGTCCGGCACATTGGCGGCAGTCGGGGTTATTGACCCGGTATTAATCCTGATACTGCTGATCGTCTGTGCGGCTATGGGCAGTTGGATGGCGTATCTGCAGGGCCGTTGGCTGAACCGTTTGCCCATAGTGCAGCGCTGGGTGGACTCGGTTCCATCTGAAAAGCTGCAGCTGGTGGACAAGCTGCTGGGCCGTCATGGTCTGGTTGCCCTGTTCTGCGCCCGCTTTGTGCCTGTGGTTCGCTCTTTGTTGCCGCTGATGATGGGTATGCGGGTGAAAGAAGCCCCCAAGTTCCATTACTTCTCCTGGCTGAGCGCTGTGCTGTGGACCATTCTGTTGGTGGGGCTGGGGTATTTGCTGCCGTCTTTGCCTGAGCCAATCAGCAAGACAGTCACTATGGGGCTGATGGCGGCACCTGTGATCACTTTCTGTGTGGCGGTGACCAGCTGGATTGCGATTAAGTTGCGCAGCAGATTCAAGCGCGCTTGATTCAGAGTAATGCGAAATCAGTAAAGGTCGGAATTAATCCGGCCTTTTTGCTATCTGCTGGTGAATATTAGTATCTGCTTGATGAATCTCACTATCTGCAAACATTGCCATTTTTTCATTAAATCCTTCACTTCGAAAAGATGAAATCGGTGTATGCTTGCTCTTCCCGGGCCACCAAGTGCCCGAAAATTCCCATTGTTTATGCTGGCCCCGCCAGGTTGTTTGGAGCATAAGGTATTGGACTCCCTCATTAATGTTATTACCGCTCTGTGGCATCAGGACTTTACTACCCTGATGGCGCCCGGGAGTGCTTTGCTGATTTACCTGTGTGTCGGGACCCTGATTTTTCTTGAAAGTGGCTTTATTCCGGCTGCGCCGCTGCCCTGTGATTCTGTGGTGATCCTCTCTGGCACCCTTGGGGCTGTGGGTGTGGTTAACCCTGTGCTGATGTTGATCATCATTATCTGCGCCGCCGCTATCGGCAGCTGGCTGGCCAATATGCAGGGTAAGTGGCTTAATCGCCTGCCTATGGTGCAGCGTTGGGTGGACTCGGTGCCATCCGACAAGCTGCAAACCGTGGATAAACTCCTGGGCCGACATGGTCTGGTGGCCTTGTTTACTGCCCGTTTTATTCCTGTTGTTCGCTCACTTTTGCCCTTGATGATGGGCATGCGTTTGCAGCGCCAGCGGGTGTTCCAGTACTTTGCCTGGTTCAGCGCCTTTATCTGGGGCTGCTTGCTGGTAGGACTGGGTTATCTGTTACCTTCACTGCCTGAAAATGTCAGTCGGGTAGTGACCATGATTTTGATGGCCGCGCCAATCATCACTCTGTGTCTGGCGATCAGCAGTTGGGTGATATTCAAATTCCGCGGCAAGTTAAAGAAGTCAGCTTAGCCATCTCATCTTATGTGTATGGAAAAGCAAAAAGCGCCCGCGGGCGCTTTTTTATTACTTCTCAGAGCAGATCCTGGGGATCTCTGTCCAGGCTCCAGCGGCACTTCTTGGCCGATTGCAGCTGACTGACCTGAGCCAACATGCGTTCGGTTTCCTTTTGCAGCCGGGTTCTGTCTTTGGCCTGGAACATCAGCTGTCGTCTGTATTTACCGGCTTTTCGGTCCAGCGGGGCAGGCATCGGGCCTATCACTTCAAACTCTCTGTCTCTGGGCAGCATCATCGCCATCTCATTCAAAAAGCTATCGGCATCCTGAGGGTTGTGGGCCTCGGCCCGGATAAGCACCATGTGCCAGGCGGGTGGCAGCAGAGCCTGTTGTCTCTCCTGCAGCTGGCTGCGGGCAAACTCACCATACCCTCGCTGCATCAGATCTCTCAGGATAGGGTTATCTCCCTGATGGGTCTGCAGCAGCACCATGCCGGGTTTGGCGGCCCGACCGGCGCGGCCGGACACCTGGGTGTAGAGCTGGCCGAAACGTTCAGGCGCTCGGAAGTCGGCACTGAACAGGGCACCATCGACATCAAGCAGACCAACCAGAGTTACATCGGGGAAGTGATGACCCTTAGCCAGCATCTGGGTGCCCACCAGAATTTTGTACTCGCCTCTGTGGATAGCACCCAGGTGTTCTTCCAGCGAGCCCTTGAGGCGTGTAGTGTCACGGTCGATACGCACCACAGGGTGTTTGGGGAAGAGTTTTTCCAGTACTGAGGCCAGCTGCTCTGTGCCGACCCCCTGACCGGCCAGCATGGTACTGCCGCAATTATGGCACTGGCGGGGAATAGGATACTGGTTACCACAGTGGTGGCAGCAGATCTCCCCCAGCTGCTGGTGCAGAGTAAAGAAGGCGTCGCAGCGATCGCACTCATGCAGGTGGCCACACTCGTGGCACAGTAGTGCAGGGGCAAAACCGCGGCGATTAAGAAACAGCAGTACCTGATTGCCCGCATCCAGGTGCAGGCGCATTTCATTTATCAGTGGTTGGGATAAACCGGCAGTCAAAGGCTGGCTGCGAATATCGATAATCCCTTGCTTAACATTCTGGGCTGCGCCCGCCCGTTTACTCAAACTCAGGTGGCGATAGCGCCCGCTGAGCGCATTATTAAGGGTTTCCAGCGAGGGGGTGGCGGTTCCCAGAATCACGGGGATCCCCTCCAGATGACCTCGCATGACCGCCAGATCCCGGGCGTGATAGCCAACGCCTTCCTGCTGCTTGAAGCTGGAATCGTGTTCTTCATCCAGAATAATCACACCGGGATATTTCATCGGCGTGAACAGGGCTGAGCGAGTGCCGATAATAATGGCCGCTTCACCACACTTGGCGTCGCGCCAGGCGTTCAGGCGGGCATTGTCGGTCAGGCCCGAGTGGATAACAGCGACCTTTACCCTGAAACGACGACGGAAACGGTTGATGGTTTGCGGTGTCAGGCCAATCTCGGGGACCAGGATTAGCGCCTGCCGACCCTGTTTAAGGTGGTGTTCCAGAGTAGCCAGATAGACTTCGGTCTTGCCTGAGCCGGTAATCCCCTCCAGCAAGGTACAGCTGAAATTATCTTCCTGAGTCATGGCTGCTACCGCCACGGCTTGCTCTTTGTTGAGCTTGTGAGGTTCTTCATCCATCACCAGCAGTTGGCGCCAACTGAGATCCAGTTGCTGGGTAATCTCCAGCTTTTCTACCCAGTTCTTGTCGCACAGGGCTTTAAGTCCTGACTTGCTCAGCTCCAGCGCGTTGAACTCTTCATCGGTCAGGGCTGACTTGGCCAGCTCCATCAAAATCTTCTGTTGAGCCGGTGCTCTTTTGATACTGGCAGGATCGGCAGCGCGCCCCGCTTCGGTCAGTTGCAGCTGGGTGATGGTATCGCGACTGGAGTCAGCGCCCTTTCGCAGCGCCGCTGGAATCGCCTGGCTCAGCATCTGACCATGACTGCAGAAGTAATACCTTGCAGCCCACTGGGTGAGTTTATAGAGTGGGTCAGGCAGTAGTGCTGAGTCATCCAGCAGCTCAATAATCGGTTTGACCTGCGCCGGAGCCAGGTCGCACTTATCTGTTACCCCTGTCACCAAACCTATCAGTTGCTGGCGGCCGAAAGGCACTTTAACTCTGGCACCTATGGCAGGTTGCTGTGGCATACTCTCTGGCAGGCGATAGCTGAAATCGCGTTTCAGGGGAACCGGCAGCGCAACCTCTACATACAGGGACATATCAGGGTAATTTCTTTTCAGGATGGCAGCTTAGTTTACCCAAAGGGAATGATTTGTGAAGGACGAAGGAAGAATGCTTAGATCAGGTGGTGCAGGATTTTTAGGGCTGTTATTGCTGTTGCTGACAGCTTGGCCTGCGAGCGCGGAGATTGAACATATCAGCTTGAACAAACTCCAGTTTCTTCAGGGCGAGTCGGTGAAGATGCGGATAAACCTGGTGGCTGAACCCAAAGATCTCAGGCGACTTGAGTTTGTACTGTGGCAGGAGTCAGGTCCGGAAAAGCTGATGGTGCAGCGCCTCAGCCCCTATCTGGTGGAGTTGATGGGGTTTGAAAAAGTGGTCGACCCCAATGCTTATATTATGGTGCGCGTATACTTGATAAACCGTTGGGAACCCATGACCCGCATTGCCCTGTTTAATGAACTGGATGCATTACCCGATTACAGTCAGATTGCGGCTGCAGTGGAAAATCCTGCCCCGGCTCAGATCAAAAAGGATCAATTGGGATCCGGATCCGATCTGATTGCTGCAAATTGCACCATAGATTATCAGCCCGGAGAGACCCTTTGGCGTATAGGTACCCGCTATGCCAAAACCTGGAACAGCCATGTTTATGGTGCAATTCTGGCGATTTTTGAAGCCAATAAAGGATCTTTTTACAAGAGTAATATCAAATACTTAAAGAAGAATGCTCATCTTGAGTGTCCTGCGCAAGGCGCCTGGAATGGCTATGGCAGCAAGGCTGAGGCGGAGCAGATGTTTGAACAGTTAAGCACCGCGAACTAAGGCTGGCGAAGGCTGGAAAATCTGCTTGTTTCCCTTGGCGAGATACTGTACTATTCTGCGCCCTGAACATATGTCATTAACTGCATGTGGTGTCCGACTTCGGGTTGGAAGAGCGACATGGCCTTAAATTGAGGTAATCCCAATGAAACCAGGTATCCATCCTGAATACGCAGAAATCACTGCAACCTGTACTTGTGGTAACGTTATCAAGGTGAACTCTACCGTAGGTAAAGATCTGCACCTGGACGTATGTGGTGCTTGTCACCCATTCTACACTGGTACCCAGAAAGTTGTTGATACCGGTGGTCGTATCGACAAGTTCAACAAGCGTTTCGGTATGCTTGGCAAGAAGTAATTGCGATTGCAATGATTTCTATAAAAGGCGCCTCAGGGCGCCTTTTTTGTATCTGGAATTTGTAAAAATAGCCACTCGTCCGACCAATTGTCCAATTTTCTAGTAAATTTACAATTTATCTTCAGTAGTTCCTCTGTAAACCGCATTTTTAGGCAGTTCTGAATGTAGCTTTTCTACAGTTAACCCTACTGCAAAAGCCTAATTTACTGCCTGAATAATTCAGCTAATATCAGGTTTGCTTTAATTTTTTTACACTAAACCCATAAATCACAATATTTTGTTTAAATAGCGTTGATATTGGCGTATTGTTGTGCGCCTGTAGACCCCGCACCTGTCAATACTGCTTTGGGAGAGACAGTGTTGATATCTGAAGGGTTGACCTCTTTCGCTCAAATTAGTTGTTTTTCAGGAATAGAAAATGACCGACCTTCGTCAACAAGCCCTTGATTATCATGAGTTTCCTGTGCCAGGTAAAACTGCTGTTTGCCTGACCAAACCCGCCCGCACCAGTAAGGATTTGGCACTGGCCTACAGCCCGGGTGTGGCTGAGCCTGTGCGTGAAATTGCGTCTAACCCGTCTGATGCCTACCGCTATACCAATAAAGGCAATACGGTTGCCGTTATTTCCAACGGTACTGCGATTCTGGGTCTGGGGAATCTGGGACCTTTGGCATCCAAGCCTGTGATGGAAGGTAAGGCTCTGTTGTTCAAGCACTTCGCCAATATTGACGCGACAGATATTGAAGTGAAGCACCGTACTACTGAAGAGTTTATCAATACCGTTGAAGCGATCGCCGACACCTTTGGTGGTATCAATCTGGAAGATATTAAAGCGCCAGAGTGTTTTGAGATTGAGCGCGAGCTGATTGAGCGCTGTGCTATCCCGGTATTCCACGATGACCAGCACGGTACTGCGATTGTGACTGCTGCCGGTATGATCAATGCGCTGGAAATTCAGGGCAAGGAACTGTGCAAGGCGGTATTCGTTTGTATGGGGGCCGGCGCTGCTGCGATCGCCTGTATGACCATGTTGGTTAAGTGTGGTGCCCAGCGCGAGAACATCTATATGCTGGACCGTCAGGGCGTACTGCATACCCGCCGTGATGATATGAATGAATATAAGCAGCTGTTCGCCAACAACACAGACAAGCGCACGCTGCAGGATGTTATCGCCGGTGCGGACGTATTCCTGGGTCTGTCCGGTCCGGACCTGCTGACCGAAGAAGATATCAAGTTGATGGCTGACAAGCCGGTGATCTTCGCCTGTTCCAACCCGGATCCCGAGATCAAGCCTGAGCTGGCCCATGCTACCCGTCAGGATCTGATCATGGGTACTGGCCGCAGCGACTATCCAAACCAGGTTAACAATGTTCTGTGCTTCCCATTCATCTTCCGCGGTGCACTGGATGTGCGTGCTACCCGCATTAATGATGAGATGAAGATTGCTGCCGTTCGCGCGATCGCCGATCTGGCGAAAGAACCAGTACCGGATTCGGTACTGGCAGCCTATGAAGGCGTGACCGAAATGAAGTTTGGCGCTGATTACGTACTGCCAAAGCCCATGGATCCACGTCTGTTGTCCCGTATTGCCAAGGCTGTGGCGCAGGCTGCCATCGACTCAGGCGTCGCTCAGCTGACTGACTTGCCTGATGGGTATATGGACTGATTGAGTTGAATCTGTCACAAGGGGCCTTCACGGCCCCTTTTTATTGGCTTCGACCCGTTTAACCTGGACCAGAGATTTATTGGCGTTTTATAACTGCTTGAAAGGCTGTGCAACAAGCTGCAAATATGGGTTTTTATGTGACTCAAGGTTGCCTTTTGTTGGTCACTTAGAAATAATCAAGCTTCCTCAGTACAGGTGCTGAAACATTTGGCAAAAAAGCTGCTCACTGCTTAAGGATACTTGATGAGTGGCACCGCTTTCACTGAGTTTATTTTGTTGTCGGGATCATGCTTGTCGACAGTTTATGGTTGTAGTTGAAGAAAATGACATTCAACTGCAGTTGACGTGGCGATGGCCGTTTTCAGAGTGACAGGGACAAGACGCTGAATATGAAGCTGACTCGAATGCTGACAAAAAAACTGGTGAGCTTCTGGATTGTATCTCTGGCGGCTGTGGCTTTCCTGTTCATGCTGTTTGCATTTTTCAGCTATGTGCACCTGACTTCCAGATTCCAGCAACACCAGGTTGATGAGTTGCAATCTCTGCTTATTGTTGAACGTCATGAGCAGCGCAACGAACATGTTAAAGAGTGGCTTCCCTCAATACTTCAGGCCTACGACGCCCAGTCCTTCGATCTTCTTGAAAATGGTAAAGTTATCTACAGCTATCGCGCAGAGCAAGTATCCGGGCGTCCGGTACTGTATCTAGAGCAGCTGTCAGTCGAACCGGATCTGAGGATGCGGCTTGAACTTCCCAGACCCTTCACCATCAATACCCCTGACTGGCAGGAGTTGTCGATTATCGGCGTCACTCTGTTGTTTCTTATCCTGTTGGTGACCTATGGGCAGAGTTGGTTGAGAAAACAGATGATGGGGATTGAAGAGCTCTCTTCCCGTAGCCAATTGATTCTGGCTGGTGATTACCAAAAAGCAGCCAAGGCCGAGGGTAACGGTCAACCTAAATTGATTAATAAAGCGATTACCGAGCTGTTGAATGCGCTTGAGGATGCCAGCGTAGAGCGCACCCGCTTTGATCAGTTTATTCGCACCAACACATTTCTCGATCCCGAAACCCGGGTGGGAAACCGGCTGTTTTTGAACAATCGCCTTGAGGCGCTGAGCTATCAACAACGGATGATAGTGTCGGGGACTCTCTACCTGATCATGCTCGAAGGTCTTGAAACCTATAAAAAGAAGCAAGGTGAGCAGGAATTGTCTGAACTGCTGGATCTGGTGATCGACGGCATCAATAAGGTGTTGAGCTTACAACCCAACAGCCTGCTTGCCCGACGGGCCAGCAATCAGTTTGCTGTGGTGGTGCCGCAGTTTTCTTTGGCCGAAGCCGATCATCTGGCGGAGCGCTTACTCAAGTTGTGTGTGTCGCAGCTGGATCTGGTTACCCGCAAAAAGGCTCGCTGTTACATAGGCGCAGCTTATTTTCGAGAAGGAGATCCAGTACACCAGTTGATGGAAGAGGCCGAGATGTCACTCAAGGCTGCTCAGCTGCAGGAAGCCAGTAATTGGTTTATGTACGATAAAGGTGCCGTTGATGAAGAATTTGCCAAAGGTTCTGTAAGATGGCGCTCATTATTGGAGACAGCTCTGGCTCACCGTCGTGTGTACGCCTACGGCCAGTCAGTTGTCGATATTGACAATAATGTGCTGCATACCGAATTGTTCAGCCGTATCAAGGATGCTCAAGGTAAGATGATCCGTGCCAACCAGTTTGTGCCCATGGCCAATAAGGTTGGTTTGATGCCGAGAATTGAGCGACAGCTTATCGAGTTGGTGTTGACCCAGGTTATTCCCAAATACCCTGATGCATATTTCAGCGTTAATCTGAGTCTGGACAGTTTGCAAAATAAGGCGTTTGTTCACTGGCTGACCGGCTATTTACTGGAGCACAGAGCACACATTCAAAGACTGATTATTGAAATATCTGAAGAAGTTATGGTCAGGCATGGGGATAAGTTCAAATCTGTGCTGCAGATGATTAAAACCATGGGAGCCAAGCTTTGTGTCGACAATGTCGGGCAGGATGTTGTCAGTGTTCACTATATGAGTGAGTACAAGGTCGATCTGATGAAACTGCACAGATCAATTATCCGTCAGATTCACCTTCGCCCAGAGAATCAATTGTTTGTGCGAAGTCTGATTGGCGGTTTGTACCGCACAAATGTTACAGTACTGGCAGAAGGTGTTGAATTGTTCGAAGAGTGGCAAACATTACAAATTTTAGGGGTCAGTGGTGGTCAGGGTAAATTCTTTGGTTCCCCTGAAGCGGTATAATCCTAATTTGCATTGCAAAGTTAGTAATTTAATTGGCGAACACGGTAAAATCCGCTTAACTTACAGATAGGCTGGGTAAATTGTGTTAATTGCCTAAATCACAAAGAATTATCTGCAAAGTTGTGCTTGGTAACGGCATCGAAAAACCGTTGCGATTATTGATGTGGCAGATTTTGTGCATATGTGCCGGGTATGGCAATTTCCCCGTTAATCACTACTGGAAAGTAGAAATATTATATGAATAACACTGTTTTCAATCGCCTCGCGTTTTGGAAGAAGCGCCGCGAGGGGAAGGTTTTGGGAGTCTATATTGCACCTGACAGGGTTTGGGTTCATCAGGCTGCCGCCGAAGACCAGGCCGCGGTTGAAATGGAGTTCGCAATCGAAGGTGACTGGGAAGACATTTTCGGTAAAGTGGCCAAAGAGTTTGGTCACGCCAGCTTAAGGATAGTGCTGGCCCCGCATTGGTATCAATTACTGCCGGTAGACCGTCCAGATGGTGACGACAATGAAGTCGCCAATAGCTTGCTGTGGGCGGTTAAAGATATGGTCAATATTCCTGTGCAGAATCTGCATCTGGATTTCTTCGACTCATGCTTGCCCAATCAACCCAAGGTTTCTGTGGTTGTCATGGATAAAAGCGAGTTGCAAAAGTTGGTTCACGGCGCCGTTGACTCCCATTTGACGATTGAAGGCATCAGCATCGAAGAGCTGGCGATGTGTCATGTCACTCCCAAAAACGAACAGGCGAAATTGATTATCAGCCACTACGCTGGCCAGGACCTGCTGTTTACTGTGATACGTGATGGTGGCCTGTGTATGCATCGGCGAGTCAGAGGTTTTACCGATATTCATGCCATTTCCGAGCAGGATCTGGCGTACGGCGCTGCTGACAATTTGAGTCTGGAGCTGCAACGCTCCATGGATTATTTCGAAAGTCAGCTGCGTCAGGCCCCTGTATCCGCTGTTGATATCCTTATCGATGGTGCCAATGAGGCCCTGGCCAAGCTGGTGGGGGCAAACTTTAATCAGCCTGTCTCTGCAGTGCCACACACCTCGGTAGGTATCTCTTTTGCTGGCTGTGCGTATCAGGAGTGGCAGCAGGAGGAGCAGGCATGAAAACCCGCATTAACCTGTTAACCCCGGATCTCCTGCCACCTGAGCTCCGTATCTCCTTTGAGCGAACCGTTCTGGTTGCGCTGATTGTCTTGGTGGTTGGTGGCGCAGCCAATGCCTGGTTTTACTGGAAGAATAACTTCCTTACCCAGGAGTTGTCCCAACATCATCAGGCCCGGACCCACCTGCAGAACCAAAAGAAAGATCTTGAACAGAAGGTCAGCAACCATAAGCCGGATCCCCGCCTGGTCGCTCAGGTTAAAGCCATGGATGAAAGGCTGTTACTGAAACAACAGCTGTTGGCTGAGCTGGATCGGCGCAGCGATATCACCAGCGAAGGTTTCTCCACGCTGCTGACTGATCTGGCGGGCGTGTCAGCAAACAAGCTATGGCTTACCCGTATCCAGGCCGCCAATCAAAAATTCAGTTTTGAAGGTTACAGTGTGCAGGCACAAACGGTTCCCTTCTGGATTGACCAGCTTAAGTCGACTGAAACCCTTAAGGGCTATGCATTCTCCGCCATCAATATGGACCGCGGCGAAGGTCAGCCTATTGCCTTTGTGTTAAGCAGCAAGCCAGAAGAGAAACCGGCTGCGACAGCGGAGGGCGCCAAATGAAGCATCAATGGCACCAGTTAAGAGATAAGTTTGATGCCCTGACCGCCAGAGAGCGAGGCTTGATTGCCATCGCAGTGCTGGCTGTATTACTCGCCATATTGATCTTGCCCCTGAGCAGTATGATGGAGAGTAACCAAAAGCTGAGCCGGGAAATTAAATCTGTCACTCAGGAAAATGACATTTCCAACCAACAGATCGCCATGTATCAGGCCAAACTGGCGGAAGACCCAAATGCCGAGTTCCGTCGTCGTCTCGATGACCTGCAGCAGCAACTGACAGATATTGAAGACAGGCTGGAAAGCCACAATGTCGTGCCCTCAGATGTTATGCCTGTGCTGCTGAATACCATGATGGCCAGCGCCAAACGGGTTACGGTTACCGGCTTCGAGTCTTTGCCACCCAAGCCTTTGCTTGATGGTGATACGGAAAGCAAAATCAATCTATATAGCCATGGGGCGAAATTAAATATTAAAGGCCAGTACTTTGATGTTTTACGCTTTATGCAAACGGTAGAGAAATTGCCTGAGAAGGTTTACTGGAAGCAGTTGGACTATCAGGTCAAGGAGTATCCGCTGGCTGAGGTATCGCTGGAGTTCTACACCCTGAGCGTCAATGAGGAGTACATCAGTGTTGCTTATTAGACTCGTTTCCACCGGCGCTTTGATGGGGCTGCTGACCTGTTCAGTGGCCTTTGGTGTTGGCGCCCAGACGCTTAAAGACCCAACCCGGCCTGCAGTGATATTTGATCCCGATGGAAAAGGTCCGGTTGCCAGTAGTGGCAACGGTAGGTTGGTACTCAACTCAATCACCTGGACGGGGAAACAGGCTTTCGCCGTTATCAATAACAAGATTTATCATAGGGGAGACAGTGTGCAGGGAGTGAAAATAAGTGAGATCAACAAAGAGCAGGTGATGCTTGAAGATGGTCGCAGATTGGTTTTGTTCACCTCTGTCACTGGGAAATAAGGTTAACCTCATGATTTCAAGTAAGTATTCTTTTCTTATTGTTCCCCTGTTTGTGATGGGGTGCCAGTCGGTGGATCGTCCTCAACCTGAGGCCGCCAAGGAGACAGTGCGGGATATGATGTCCCAGCAGCAAGCCAAAGCTGCAACGCCCCCGCCACCGGCAGTGATGCCAGATTCAGTGAAGCGGGAGTTGGCTGCCTCAAGCTTGCTGGGCGACAGCCAGGCAAGAGTGCCTTCTGAGCGCAGGTTTGATGTCTCTGCCAATGATGTGTCAGCCAGAGTCTTCTTTGCCAGCCTGGTTCAGGGTTCTCCATTGAGTGTGGTGGTGCATCCCAATGTGACCGGCGAAATTACTCTGTCTCTTAAGAAGGTGACACTGAGTGAGGCGCTGCAGGTCGTTGAGGATATGTATGGCTTCGACATCAAGGTCGAGGGCAATATCCTGCGTGTCTATCCTGCAGGCATGCGTACTGAAACCTTCCCGCTGAATTATCTGTATATGCAGCGCCAGGGGTTGAGTATCACCTCTGTCAGTGCTGGTCGCATTTCTGATAACAGCAATAATGGCAATTCCAGCAATACCAACTCCTCCAGTAACAATCTGAGCAATAACGTTGGCGGCAGTGATAGTGGCTCCAGCAGCCAGGAAACCAACGGTACTTTTATCCGTTCGCAAACTGATACGGATTTCTGGGGCGAACTGCAGGAAACCCTGACTGCTATTATCGGCAATACAGGTGGTGGTCGTCAGGTGGTATTGTCTCCTCAGGCCGGTCTGGTGACTGTGCGGGCTTATCCCAATGAGATCCGCGAAGTGCGTAACTTCCTGCAGAAAGCCGAAAGTCATCTGCAGCGTCAGGTGATTCTGGAAGCCAAGGTGCTTGAGGTGACTCTGTCTGATGGCTATCAGCAGGGAATTCAATGGCAGGATGTGCTTGGCCATGTCGGCAGTACCAATATTGAATTTGGTACCTCTCCAGCGACGTTGGGCGATACCATCACCAACACTCTTGGCGGCATTACTTCTTTGAAAGTTTCTGGTAAAGACTTCTCAGCCATGATTAGCCTGCTGGATACCCAGGGCGATGTGGATGTACTGTCCAGCCCACGGGTGACGGCGACCAATAACCAGAAAGCTGTGATTAAAGTGGGTAAGGATGAGTACTTCGTGACTAACGTGTCCTCCACAACTGTAGCGTCAGCAACACCGGTTACCACACCTGATGTGGAGCTGACCCCTTTCTTCTCCGGTATTGCATTGGATGTTACTCCTCAGATTGATGAGCAGGGCAATGTACTGCTGCATATTCATCCTTCCGTTATTGACGTCAGCGAGCAGGTTAAGCAGATCAAGGTCAGCGGCAGCACATTGGAATTGCCTCTGGCAGAAAGCGAAATTCGTGAGTCTGATACCGTAATCAAAGCCAACTCAGGCGACGTAGTGGTGATTGGCGGTCTGATGAAGTCTGACAACACTGAGGTGGTGTCTCAGATCCCGCTGCTGGGTGATATCCCGCTGCTGGGCGAAGCCTTTAAAAACCGTGCCATGCAAAAGCGCAAGACAGAGCTGGTGATCATGCTTAAACCAACCGTGGTAGGCAAAGACACCTGGCAGAAAGAGCTGGAACGTACCCGTGATCTACTGGACCGCTGGTACCCGACAGAACAGCAAGATGATTCCCAAGAGCAGGGGCAGGAGCAGTAACAGGCTATGTATCTGCAACACTTCAGGCTGACTGAGACGCCGTTTTCGCTGACGCCCAATACAGGATTTTTCTTTGGGCTGGCGCCCCATGTGGAGGCGCTGCAGGTGCTGCAGGCTGCGCTGCAAACCGGCGAAGGTTTTATCAAGGTTACAGGTGAAGTGGGCACAGGCAAGACGCTGATTTGTCGTAAATTGATGAATGAGCTGCCTGAACGTTTCCGCTGTGCTTATGTGCCCAACCCTTACCTGACACCTGCTGAGCTGCGCTGGGCAGTAGCGATGGAATTGGGCATTGAATACAGCAAAGAGGTGGATCAGCAGCAACTGACTCAGCTAATCCAACAAAAACTGGTTGAACTGGCGTCTGAAGGACTGCATACCGTGTTGGTGCTGGATGAAGCCCAGGCTTTGCCGGAAGACAGTTTGGAAGCTCTGCGCCTGTTCACTAATCTGGAAACAGAGAGCCGTAAATTGCTGCAGGTGGTGCTGTTTGGTCAGCCCGAATTGGATCAACGGCTGGCTGAAGACAGATTCCGCCAGCTACGGCAGAGAATTACGTTCAGCTATCAACTGCGTCCTCTGACGGCTGTCGAAGCTCAGGGCTATATCAATCACAGGCTTAACGTCGCTGGCTACCAGGGACGACCTCTGTTTACCGGCCGTGACAGCCAGATGATCGCCAAGGCTTCCAGAGGTATTCCCCGATTGATTAATGTGCTCAGCCACAAGGCCATGATGCTGAGTTATGGTGAAGGCGATGACAGAATTCGTCGTCGTCACATCAAAGGTGCCATTAAAGATACAGAAGATGCTTCCCAGTTGAACCGGCAGGGAATTTTGATCGCTGCTGCAGTGAGTATTTGCGCGCTGACCGCTGCAATTGTGTGGAGCGTAACGAGTCTATGAGTGTAATTAACCAGATGCTGAAGGATCTGGAATCCAGACAGCAGCAACATCAGGTCACCAATTTAGAGTCTGCAGCTCAGGCGCGTCTGCCTCAGCAGCCCAAATCCAGAGTTTGGCTGTGGGTTCTGCTGTTGGTAGCCATAGTGGCGGGCACAGGGGTAACCATCTACCTGTGGCTGCAATTGCAGGCTAGTTCGCCGAATGATCAGGATGCCCGACAGCAAACTCAGGCACAGACATCTGAGCCACAACCAGTGGTCAATAACGACAAGCCAACAGTCACCGGCTTGGCGCAGACAGATGAACAGGCCCTGACTCAGGTCGGTGAAGGCGCGGAACAATCGCCTCAGTTAGCAGCGCCAGCTCGAGACACTGTTCAGGCAGAGCCTGCCGTCGCCTCAGCTGTCCTTAATGAGGCTGGTACAGAAA
This sequence comes from Shewanella corallii, assembly GCF_023349125.1. Lineage (GTDB taxonomy): Bacteria > Pseudomonadota > Gammaproteobacteria > Enterobacterales > Shewanellaceae > Shewanella > Shewanella corallii. The sequence goes on from NZ_JAKIKT010000001.1 coordinate 75,950, forward strand.
CAGCTGCTGCTCAGCAGTCCAGAACAAGTATTGCCGCCAAGCTGCCTGCCAGAGAGGAGGCTGTTGCTGACACCTCTGTACTCCCCAAAGAACAGCCGTCTGCAGAGGCAAAGGTTAAGCCAGAACCCAGAGTTACTGTATCCAGGCCGGTTCAATCCGCTGCAGTGAATACTGACAGGGGTAGTGATAAGCAGGCCGGGCAAATGGCGGTGACACCTGTGCCTATGTCTCCGGCAGAGTTGGCTCAAAAGCGTTACGAGCTGGGTGATAAAGCTCAGCAAAATGGCGACTTTGAGCGAGCCAAAGCTGAGTACATGAGGGCGCTTGAGTACAACCCAGGATTACACAGTGCCAGAGAACATCTTGCGGCGATCTTCTATGGTCAGGGTGAGCTGGAACAGGCTGCTTCTACTCTGATGCAGGGGCTGGATGCGTTTCCGGAACATCAGAATTACCGCTTGCTGCTGGCTCGGGTTTATCAGTCAGCCGGTCAACTGCAGCAAGCCTATGACAACGCCCTTTTGATGCAGGCCAGTGGTGTTCAGGCGATAGAAAAATGGGCTCTGATTGGCGATTTGGCTCAGGGGCTGAATCGTAACGATCTGTCTGAGCAGGCATACGACAGATTGCTGGCATTGCAGCCGGGACAGAGTCGTTGGTTGATGGCCAAAGCCTATGCGGTGGATCTGCAGGGCAGATACGCTGAAGCTGCAGGAGTTTATCGGAATGCCCTGGCGGCAGGTGGGCTGTCAGACAGCGCGACCACTTTTGTACAGCAAAGATTGGAGCAGTTGGGAGCTGTGGAATGAAGCCAAAATTAAAAATGCGTCTGGGTGATCTGCTGGTACAGGAGCAGATCATCTCTGAAGATCAGTTGATGCAGGCGTTGGCAGAGCAGAAAAAATCCGGTCAGAAGCTGGGGCGTGCACTGATCACCCTCGGATGTTTGACCGAGGAACAATTGCTGAAATTCCTGTCCCACCAGATGAACATTCCATTTTTGGATGTCAGTCGCCGGGCTGTACCCGCCGCTGTGGTCAACCTGCTGCCGGAAGTACAGGCTCGTCGTTATCGGGCCCTGGTGGTTGAGGACAATGGCGATTCTGTACTGGTGGCCATGAGTGATCCGGCAGATCTGCAGGCGATCGATAACCTCGAGGTGTTGCTGACTCCCAAGGCGATATCCCTGGCGGTGGCTACCGAAGCCCAACTGATGGCTGCCTTCGATACCCTGTATCGTCGTACCGGCGATATTGCGGCTATGGCGGGTAAACTGGAAGAGGAGTACGCCGCAGACGATATGTTTGACCTGGGCGCTCTGACCCAGACAGACAGTGACAGCGAAACCACAGTCGTTAAGCTGCTCAACTCTATTTTTGAAGATGCGGTGCAGATGCGGGCATCGGATATCCATATCGAGCCGGGTGAGAAGGTGCTGAGGATACGTCAGCGTATCGATGGTCAGTTGCACGAAAACACCCTCAATGAGTCAAATATTGCCGCCGCACTGGTGCTGAGACTTAAGCTGATGGCTGGCCTGGATATCTCAGAGAAACGTTTGCCGCAGGATGGTCGCTTCCATGTGGATATTAAAGGTCACGCCATTGATGTTCGTATTTCCACCATGCCGATTTATCACGGCGAGTCAGTGGTAATGCGTATGCTGGATCAGTCGGCGGGCCTGTTGACGTTGAATGAAACCGGTATGCCACAGGATATTCTTAACCGGGTACGTAAACAGATACGTCGTCCCCACGGCATGCTGCTGGTTACCGGCCCTACGGGTAGCGGTAAAACCACCACGCTTTACGGTATTTTGAGTGAATTGAATACTGCCGATCGCAAGATCATCACGGTCGAAGATCCGGTGGAATATCAGCTGCCAAGGATTAACCAGGTGCAGGTGAACCATAAAATTGGCCTCGACTTCTCCAACGTACTGAGAACCACCTTGCGTCAGGATCCCGATATCATCATGGTGGGTGAGATGCGTGACCAGGAGACAGTGGAGATCGGTCTGCGAGGCGCATTGACGGGTCACTTTGTTCTCTCGACTCTGCACACCAATGATGCCGTCACCAGTGCCCTGCGTTTGCTGGACATGGGCGCGGCCCCCTATCTGGTTGCCAGTGCATTGCGGGTGATTATTGCCCAGCGTCTGGTGCGCCGGGTTTGCCAGAACTGTGCGGTTCCCTACGAACTGACACCTCAGGATTCTGCCTGGCTGTCCAGCATTACCCCGGATGATTTCTCCTCTGCGCCACTGAAACAGGGTGTTGGCTGCCAAAGCTGTAACGGCAGTGGCTACCGTGGCCGTATCGGTATCTTCGAGATTCTAGAGCTGGATGAGATCATGGTCGAAGCAATGCGCAGCGGTAATCCTCAGGATTTCGCCAAAGCGGCTAAAGAAAGCCCCAACTTCACGCCTTTGTCTGAATCGGCGCTGTACTATCTTCGTCAGGGTATGACCACTATCAGTGAAGTGGCCAAGCTGGTGGAAGATGCCGGTGGCGAAGTGCCGGAAGAGCAGTTGGCTGAGGATAGATAATGGCTAAGTTCAGCTATCGGGGAAGGGACAGGCAGGGAGCCACTATTAAGGGGCACCTCGACGCAGCCAATGAATCGGCTGCGGCTGATGTATTGCTGCAGCGAGCAATTATCCCCCTTGAGCTGAGAGAAGTTAAGGATGGCCAGGGCTTTGATCTTCAGAGTTTGATTGGTGGTCGCCGGGTCACCTTGGATGAACTGCAGATTTTCACCCGTCAGATGTACTCTTTGACCCGCTCAGGCATTCCCATGTTGCGGGCGATTGCGGGCCTGGCTGAGACTGCCCACTCTCAGCGGATGAAAGATGCGCTGAATGATATTTCTGAGCAGTTGATTTCGGGACGCCCGCTATCGGCAGCTATGAATCAGCACAGAGACGTGTTTGATACCCTGTTTATCTCTATGGTTCATGTGGGGGAGAACACGGGTAAGCTGGAAGAGGCCTTTAAACAGCTGTCCGGTTATATCGAACGCGAGCAGGAGACCCGCAAGCGGATTAAAGCCGCCATGCGTTACCCTGTGTTCGTACTGTTCGCTATTACCATCGCCATGGTGGTTTTGAATATTTTTGTGATTCCAAAGTTTGCCACCATGTTCTCCAGATTTGGTGCCGAGCTGCCATTACCGACCCGGATTTTGATTGGCACGTCGGATTTTTTTGTCAGCTATTGGCCATTTATGTTGGTGGTCGCCGGTGGTGTCATCTTCGGTATTCGTTACTGGATGAATTCGGAGGAGGGGCAGAAAAAGTGGGATCGTTGGAAGCTGCATATGCCTGCAGTGGGCTCCATTATTGAGCGCTCTACCCTGGCAAGATATTGCCGCAGCTTCGCCATGATGATCAGCGCCGGTGTTCCCATGACCCAGGCGCTGAGTTTGGTAGCGGATGCAGTGGATAATGCCTATATGCACGATCGAATAGTGGATATGCGTAAGGGTATTGAGTCCGGTGACTCACTGCTGCGGGTATCCAACCAGAGTAAGTTGTTTACTCCTCTGGTACTGCAAATGGTGGCCGTGGGCGAAGAAACCGGACAAATAGATCAGCTGCTGAATGATGCTGCCGACTTCTACGAAGGCGAGGTTGATTATGACCTGAAGAATCTGACTGCCAAGCTGGAGCCCATACTTATTGGTATTGTGGCCGGTATTGTATTGGTGCTGGCGCTGGGTATTTATCTGCCAATGTGGGATATGCTCAACGTGGTCAAAGGTGGAGGTTAACGGATGGATTCATCCGAAGAATCCGCCGGTCGTCTGCAGGGCGTTTTTCGGCAGATGGTCGCAGTTGTGCTTTTGCTCTTGGTGTTGGCGGTACTGGGTTACAGATATTTTGAGGCTGTCCCCGGGGTTGTTGCCCAGGGGCTGCAGTTAGAGCAGACCCGACTGTTGAATGTATTGGCCATGACCCGCTCCAAATGGCTGGGAGAGGGCAAGCCACCAAAGCTGACCCTTGCATGGGTGGAGCGAGTGGATATGGCAGGAACCAGTGATGATGAGGCCGTCTCTTTGGAGCACAGTCGTCCATCACAGGTTGCTATGGCTGATGGTGGCTGGCCTTTGCCCCATGAGCAGAGTCAGTCAGGCTGTGAAACCTTATGGTATCAATTGCTTGGCGTCCGGCCTGACGGTGAGGATCTGCTGGTTGAGTATGATGCAGACTCCCGCGCATGCTGGTTTATGGCACCGGATGGCAGTCGCCTCAGCTATCAGCTGCAATCCGGTGAGGTGACTTTTTTAACGGGTGGCAGATGATGATCACAATCTGCTTTTTAATGTGAGATTAATTGGTAAAATGGACAGGTTATAGTCTATGGGGGAAGGATGAAGAGACAACAGCAGGGTTTCTCTCTGATCGAATTGGTTATTGTGATCGTTATCCTCGGGTTGTTGGCTGCTACGGCCATTCCCAGGTTTTTGAACGTCACTGACGATGCAGAGAACGCAAGTGTCGACGGTGTTGCCGGTGGTTTGGCTACTGCCGTCGGCTTTGTGCGTGCACAGTGGGAAGTAGAAGGTCGCAACAACGACAATGTGGTGTTGGATGGCAGCCGGGTGACTCTGGATAGCCGTTTCGGTTTCCCTACCGGCGCAGTAACAGGCGGTACTCAGGTCACCAATGCTACGCAAATGACGGATACCTCCTGTCAACAGGTGTTTAACAATGTTTTGCAAAATGCACCACGAAATGTGTTATACAATCAAGATGCTAGGGATAAGCGTTATACAGTAAAAGTGCTGGATGGTGCTGGTGGCAGCGGCATCTCCATTGATGGTGAAACCGTAAACAATCTGGATCTGTGTTTATTCCACCAGGTTGCGTCGTTAAAGCTTGACCCAAATACGGGGATTCCGGAAGGAACGCTGGATCTTTCTCTCGGGAAAGGTGTGGTATACAACCCGGGTACGAGTCAGGTGTTGAGCTTTACCAACTGATAATTGCGTAAAGCGTTTTGTATTTTGTCACTACTGGTGGCAGCTAAAGTAGAGAAGGTTGAGTTATGAAAAGACAACAAGGTTTTACCCTAATCGAACTGGTAGTAGTGATCATTATCCTCGGTATTCTGGCGGTAACCGCTGCGCCTAAGTTTATTAATCTGCAGTCTGATGCTCGTGTGTCTGCCTTGGAAGGAATGAAAAGCTCAATCCAGGGCGCCAACAGTCTGGTTTACTCCAAAGCAGCTCTGTCTGGAGAGCAAAATGAATCTACTTTTGATCTAGATGTAGGGACAGGGACAGATGTTGCTATCGCATATGGCTATATGCAAGCGACATTGGCTTCGATTGAAGCGGGTACTGATGTTACATTTAACGTCGGCACCAGTGCGACCGATTCCACTATAGTGACTGACAACAATGCTGATTGGACTATATTTGCTGATTCAGGTGTTGCAACTATATGGCAAGTAGGTGCTCCAGATACATGTCGTTTCACTTACACACAAGCTGCTGCGCTTAATGGGACTCCTCAGTATTCTGCTGTTCCTGCAGCGTCAAACTGCTAATTAGTCTGTTTATTAAAAGGCCTGCCCAGCAGGCCTTTTTTGTATCTATGCCATGAGTTTGTCATACTCACTAGTAGTGTTTTTTACAGTGCTGTCAGCCGCTTGCCCTGTGGCGAGCAATATCGTTGAGGAGAGGCCCGGTGCCGGGAATCATCAAACCTCAATCGGGATTTACCCTGGTTGAACTTGTAGTCACCATTTTGCTAATCGCTATATTGTCGGTTACCGTACTGCCGCGCCTGTTGTCTTCCACCAGTGTCAGCAGTTTTACCCTGAGAGATGAAGTGATTGGGGAGTTGCGCAAGGCACAGTTGATGGCGCTCAATAATGCCGACCGCTGTTATCGATTCAACGCCACTACCTCAGGCTATCAAATTGTTCATTACAACGGCCGCAGCGGTGACCTTTGCAGCGGCACTGTCGAACGTACCGATGCGCTGCAGGATCTGCCAAGAGGAACATCCCTCACCCTGACTCCCAATGCTTCTCAAACCTTCTTCCTCGACTTTAACCGTCTTGGGCAGGCCTTTTGGGGCGCCGGATCTGTGTGCGCCGGTAACTGCTTACAGATAACCGCCGATGACACTACGAGTATTGCCATTGAAGCCCAGGGGTATATCCATGAAGGCAGTTAAATACCGGTCGCAGGGTTTTACCCTTATCGAAATGGTCGTTGGCATGATGGTGCTGGCGGTGGCCCTGGTGATGTTGGGCACTATGCTTTTCCCTCAGGCGGACAGGGCGGCAGACACACTGTATCGGGTTCGCAGCGCTGAGCTTGGGCATTCTGTAATGAATGAGATATGGGGCAAGCGCTACGACGACAATGCTGATGCCAATGGTGGCACGCCCTGTGGTACCAATGGCTTACCCGCCTGCACGACAGTGCCTGGTCCGGAGGCTGGTGAAAGTCGGGATGACTGGGATGATATTGATGACTACAACGGCATGAACCAGAACTCTCAGATGTTGGACTCCAGCCAGACTTATGCGGATATTTATCCTGGCTATGGTCTGGCGGTCTCCGTGGGCAGCGGCAATACTACCCGTTTGATTACAGTGACGGTAACCACGCCTAATGGCGAAGCGATTACCTTCAATGGTGTCAGGAGTAACTATTGATGGTTAAGCGTCAGTTGCATCAATGCGGTAAAAAGAGCCTTTATCAGCGCGGTTTTACCCTGGTGGAGATGGTCACTGTGATTATCATTCTGGGGATTCTGGCGGTGGGCGTCACCAGCTTTATCGTGTTCGGTACCCGGATTTTCCTGGATTCTACATCCGTGGATCAGGTGTTAAGTCAAAGCCGGTTTGCCCTTGAGCGAATGACCCGTGATATCCGCAATGCCGCACCCAACAGCTTAAGAGTGCGCAGTAATGGCAGCCTGTGGCAGTGTTTGGAGTTTGTTCCTATTGAGGCAGCATCCAACTATCTGTCGATGCCGGTATACCCCAATGCCGCGTCCAATTCGGGGACGGCCATTGTGGCGCCGATGACTGTCAGTGCAAATTATATGGCGCTGATATATCCGCTGGTAACCTCTGATGTTTACACCAACCCTGAATCGACTACAGGTAAGCTGTTTTCCATCAATTCTGTGTCCACAGCAGCCAATGTCACTACCTATACTTTTAACCGTAATGTGCAGTTTGCTGAAGCATCACCAAGACAAAGATTTTTTTTAGTATCCCAGCCCATCAGCTATTGTTTTATAAGGGGGGGAAGCAGTGTGAGCCTTTATCGGTATGCAAACTATGGCATTAACAATCCTACTCAGCTTGCTCCATCTGCTATGGGCACAGGAGTTCTAATGGCTGAAGGTATCACCAATGATCTGGCGGCAGATGCACCGATTGAGTTGGAGCCGGCGACCCTGGTGAATAATGCCATTGTTATGCTGACTCCTGAATTCGAGGCTGTGGGTCAGAAGTTTAGATATCAACAACAGGTACAGGTGGTTAATGTCCCGTAATTTTATGCGTTCCAGACAAAGTGGCAGTGCGCTTGTGGTGGGCATTTTTATCATCACAGTGATGTTTGTGCTTACTGCCGCATTGATTCGGGTACTGGGTGATGCTGATGACAACGTCAACCTGGAAGTCTGGGGCACAAGAGCCTTATTGGCAGCTAATAGCGGCGCGGACGCGGCTTTGGCCCAGCTATTTCCCCCCGGAGGCAGTGCAGCAACCGATTGCAGTGCAGTGGGAACCAGCTGGACGCCACCCAATCAACCCGGATTCAGTGGCTGTAGCATCAGCGTCGGCTGCAACTTGATAACTGTGAATTTTAATGGCGACACCCTGCATCAGTTCACTTTGTCCAGTAATGCCGTTTGTGAGGCGGGACAATGCAGTGGCGGGGCAGGGGGAACCAGCAATTGCTTACGGGTAAACCGTATGGTGGAGGTGCAGGCGCGTGTGGACTAGCCTCAGGGCGATAGGGATATCAATCGGGATGTGGCTGGCAATGATAATGCCAGCATGGGCGTTGCCGTTATGTGAAGATGTTTTCACTGAACCACCCCAGGGTAATCAGGGGCTGAATACCCTGCAACCTCCCAGTGGTATTTTGGCCCCGCCGCTCAGTAATTTCACCTGCAACAACAATGCTACCTGTGACTTTCCACAGGGAGATACAGATTATAATAACGCGACCTTCAGCAATGGCTCTAAACTGACGACCAATGGTCCAACTACTCGCCTTTATCTCAATTCTCTATCGTTAATCAATGCTGACATCAATGTCGATGGTGACCCCGAAGACTTATTTATCTATGTTGCCGGTAGCCTGAGTGTTTCAGGGCAGAATGACATTAACGCTATTATTTATGTGAACGGCTCCGTTAGTTTTTCCGGAAACGCCTCTTTGAACGGAGCTCTTGCCTCTGGAGGAGCACTACAAGTTACGGGGAATACCGATGTTGATATTGACATTGGCTCGCTGGATGACGCTCAAATCAGTGATGTTTGTGCATCAGCGTTTGACCTTCAATTCGGAAGCACGTCTCAGCGCACAGTAACTTTTGCACGGGCATATCCTACTGGTGTTACTCCTCTGGTTTTCCTAATGCCAACGATAGATGCTGTTAGCCCTGCATCAGATGGCCCTGCTTCGCTGTTTTTAACCAGTGTCAGTGGCACAGGTTTCAGTTTCGAACAGCGGCAACCTTCTGGTTCTGACTTTGGCGCGGAGACGATGACAAATGTTTCCTGGATAGCTGTGACGCCTGGTACTCATACACTCCCGAATGGAGATGTTCTGCAGGCTGGTTCTGTGATAACCAATCGCTGGCTTAGAAGGAACAACGGCAGTTATGAAACAGTGAACCTGGCTTCTGGGTTAGATGTCGCATTACATCAGCTACAGTCCCGAAATAACAACTGCTGGTTGACTTCAACTTCTTTGCTGAGTAATCAAAGTATTCGTCTGTCTATGGATATGTCTCAGGTATACAGTAGTCGCCGTTGCCAACCGGGGAATATTGACCAGAATAATCTTGCCAATGAAACCATTGCTTACCTCGCACTGGATTCTGGCTCTGGCAATATGACGATTCACGGTGAGTCAATCAATTATCAGTTTGCCAATTTTAATATAGGTAATAACTCCCAGCTGTCTCAACAATGTGCCTTCAGCTCTTCGCTGACCGGATTTAGCTCACCTCCGGTATTAGTCGCTGGTAAGACTTCCCGCAATAGCTCTGAAGGTGGATGGCTCAGACGATGTCGTCTATCCAACTCGGCGGTTTCTATGGTGATAGATGAAGATCAGTTCAGAGATTCAGAGCGAAATCATACAAGGTTAGAGACCTATAGTGTCGCTGCCTTTGAAGTTGATGACAGTGACCCGTTAAAGTGCTTTGGTGACTCCTTTAGCAGTGGCAATATCAGCGATGACTGGGAGATTACCAAGCTGGGTAATTCGGTATCCCCCTCCATTGTCGGTGGCCGTCTGCGCATTACCGAAGATATCGGTGATCAGGCAAATTCCTTGACCTTCCAAAAATTGTTTCCTGCTGCTGATAATCTAGTGGTGGTAGAGTTCGATTATTACGCCTGGTCTGAATTTTCGGGCACGGGAGCTGACGGTGTCACCGTGATTTTCTCCGATGGGACTGTTGACCCCAGGCCCGGTAGTTTTGGGGGCTCCTTAGGCTATGCTCAGCGTAACAATGGTGATCCCGGTTTTGCTGGTGGTTGGATCGGTGTAGGTCTTGACGAGTGGGGGAATTTTTCAAACCCCACCGAAGGGAGGATTGGCGGGCCGGGGTTTCGTCGCCAGGCAATTGCAATTCGCGGTTCAGAAGCTTCAGGCTACCGTTATTTGGCAGGTACAGCTGCGGGGTTGTCTCCTGCAATTGATGTACGGGGTACCAACACTGCTCAGCCCAATCATAGATATCGAGTCAAACTGGATTCAAGAACCGCCGGTAGCACTATTGTTTCGGTTGAAAGAGATACCAGAAATGGAGCGGGCTATGTCGAGTTGGTGGCTCCTTTTGATGCACAGGCCATTGGGGGGCAAGGTGTTGTACCTGAAGACTTTATGTTGTCGCTGACAGGATCAACGGGGGGAGCTTACAATAACCACGAAATCGACTTTTTTGAAGTGTGTGCCATCAAGGCCAATGATTTTGGTGGAAATGTCGATCATTTCGAGATCTCTTATTCATCCTCTCCCCTGACCTGTACACCTGAGGTAATGACCATTCGCGCGTGCGCCGATGCCAGTTGTAGTCAGCTAGTGACTGATCCGGTAACGGGCACCTTATCGCTTAGTGATTCCAGTATTGCTAACTGGGTAGGTGGTAGTGGTTTTAATTTGGTCAATGGCAGTGCACAAATCAGTTTGCAGGGTTTATCTACTTCGGCCGTGACCATTGGCGTGGAGCGGTCTAATCCTGCCGCCGATAATCCCGTATTGTGCAGTCGTGGTGGAGCAACGCCCACTGCTGCCCAGTGTCAGCTGAGTTTTTCCGACAGTGGATTCCTGATTGATGTGCCCGATAAGCTGGCTGGTCAGCCTGTTACTGCCAATATCACTGCTGTACGTTCGTCCGACGATGCGCTGGTGTGCACTCCGGCTTTCGCCAGTGTGAGCAAAGATATTGAATTCTGGAGCAGTTATAACTCTCCTGCGGCACCTGTTCCGGTTGGGGCTCAGCCTCAGGTAGCTCTGTTTGGCAACGATATAGGTCGAACTCAGGGTACAGCGTCAAGCATCACGGCCAGTTTTAATGCCCAGGGACAGGCTCAGTTGACACTGGATTATCCCGATGCCGGAAGCGTGAATTTGAATGCCAGTTATTCAGGAGCGGTAGGGGATGATGATGAGGGTTTGACGTTCACCGGCTCAGGTAGTTTTATCAGTGCCCCAGCAGGGTTGTGCGTATCTCCGGAGTCAAGCTGCAGTGCGGCAGACGGAACTTGCCCGGTATTCAAGCGCGCCGGGGATACTTTCAAATTAACTGTCAGCGGCAGAGCCTGGGTGGCTGCCGATGATGGTGACCTCTGCAACAACCCTGTGACGCCGAACTATGCTCATGCCGGTATTCAGCTGGGCTCTCAGTTAGTGGCTCCTGTAGGAGGCGCAACCGGGGCAATAGGCCTGACAACCTACAACCATTCTGTTGCTGTCACCGGAGAGCAGGAACTTGATCAATCTATCAGTGAAGTTGGAGTGTTTCGTTTCAGTGCAACTCCGGCTGCAGATTATCTGGGCAGTAGCAGTGCTGTGGCAGATATCCCGGCTGCTGTAAGTGAGCCGGTCGGACGTTTTGTACCTGCCGAGTTTTTGTTGTCGACTGTCTCCCTGACCCCTTCCTGTGGCAGTGGCGGCGCTGCATTCAGCTATATGGGACAAGAGTTTTCTGTCAGCTTTACAGCCACCGCAAGAAACCTGCAACAGGCGCAAACTCAGAACTTTGTTTCCTCAGCCTCAGCCTCCGCTAACTTTGCCAATGCCACGGCGCTTTTTGCTGCCGAAAATGCTGATTCCGGCGTGGATTTGGCAGCCAGACTGAGTGCGGTACCGTCGCTGAGCTGGGTTAATGGTGTGGCCACTGTCACTGGCCATGCAGTGAGTTTTAACCGTCCGACAGCGCCGGGTATTGATGGGCCATTTGTGTCTCTGGATACCGGCATCATTATCCAGGATGGTGATGGCCTGGCAGAGATGGCCAACCCGGATATGGATGCCGGCGGCAGCGGTATTTGCAGCGGTTCCGCCTGCACATCTGTGAGGTTGGGAAGCCAACAGGTCTTGTTTGGCAGATTGGCCATGGACAATGTGTATGGTCCTGAGTCTGCACTGTTGCAGATGCCACTGCGCGCCGAGTACTGGAGTGGCAGCAGCTGGGCGACCAACCTGTTGGATAGCTGCACTGCTCAGGGCTCGGGTATTTCGGGCTTCAACCCTGCATTATTGTCTGCGGTAGATGACAGTAATGGATATAGTTATGACCCGGATCTTGGTACTGGCCAGGCCATTACTCGCAGTGGATCAGGAACTCTGGTTCAGGGGCAATCAAGCTTACGATGGCAATCCACGGGAAGCACCCTGTATCGCGGCTGGATACAGGCACCTCTGGCTTCACCCTCCTGGCTTAAATTTTACTGGAACTGGGATGGCAGCAGTCCAACCCAGGCTCAGGATCCAAGATCCAGTGCTTACTTTGGCACTTTCAGGGGGCATGACAAGAAGTTGCACTGGCGAGAGCAGTAGCAAAAAAGTGCTGCAGGTACGCCATAAGTTGCCTGAGTGGGGGATGCAGGAGTACGCTGTGTAACACAGTGATACATATGCCGCTTATTTGCCCGGTTTATTACCGGCTGCGGTTTTTGCAATAAGGCGCGTCCCATGGGCTGTATACGGCCACTCTCCGTCAACTATCTGATCATGACAGGGCTGGCACTGCTCTGCTGGTTTATCCCGCTTTCTTCCGCGCAGGCCTTACCTGCCTGCAAGCAGATCTTCACCGATCCTGTAACTGGCCTGCATCCCAATGCTTTGACCCCTCCCAGAGATCTGCGTAGTGCAGGCAACATCAGCTGTCATATGCTGTCATCCTGTCCTGCCAGTTTCCCAGATGAGTTTGAACCCGGTGATTACAGATTTGGCAATGGCCATTTCAGCGGTATCTCAGCCGTTGAAGCAGAGGACAGAAGTGTGCGTCTTTACTTCGATAATCTGTATCTGGATGCCACCTGGTTCAATGTTGATTATGGCTTTGGTGATGCCGCCAATCTGGTGATCTATGTATCGGGCAACCTGACCATGCGCCACGGCAGTAAAATTCATGGCGTGGTTTATGTGGGGGGCAGTGCAGATATTGATGTGACCTCTGAGATCACCGGCGCACTCTCTGCCGGGGGCGCAATGGCTCCCTGGTGGATAGACAGGGTCGATGTTGATTTGGATGATGTTGCCAATGCTGACTTTGGCCCTTTGTGTCCCTCCGCCGTCAAGACCGGCTTACCGCTTCAGTTTGGCCAGGCAAGCCAGCAAGCCGTCAGCTTTGACAGACCCTTCCCACCGGGCACTAAACCTCTGGTATTTCTGATGCCGCGTATTACTGCCTCCAACCCTGGGCGCAGGGCTCCCGCATCGGTGTTTTTAACCAGTGTGGACAGGTATGGCTTCAGTTACCGCAGTAAGACAGCACCGGGCAGCAGTGGGGTGGCGAGAGTGACTCCGGTTGACTGGATTGCTGTGCTGCCCGGAAAGCACTGGCTTAAGACTTCCACCGGCAAGCGTTTGATAGTCGCTGGCCGTGAAGAGATAGATACCGTCAACCGGGGAGGAAAACGGGGGCGTTTTGAAAGCCTTGATCTGGAACCCGGATTGACCACTGTATTGACCCAGTTGCAAACCAGCCGCAATAACTGCTGGTTGACCAGTGTGGGGCTGAGGCCATCTGCTTATTCTGATGAACTGTGGTTGGCGATGGAGAGCTCAGGTGCTGTGCGGGGAAACCGTTGTTATCCGGGTGGGGTAAATCTGAATCATCTTCAGGATGAGGATATCGCTTTCCTTGCAATGGCGCCGGGTAAAGGCGTGATAGACACACCCGATGGCGAGGTGCGCTTTCAGGCCGGCAGTGGCGTCAATGTCTCAGGATACAACGCCAGCCTGTCTCGCCAATGCGCTTATTCTTCGCCGCTTGCCTCTGGCTGGTTCAGCTCCGCCCCAGTGCTGGTGTCGGGTCTTGAGTCCAGAAATGACAATGATGGCGGTTGGCTGCGGATGTGCGGTATCAACGCCAATGAAGTCAGTATGGTGGTGGACGAAACCGCCAATCAGGATCGGCATGATAATCAAGAGAACTTTGGTTTCCTGGCGCTGGAAAAGCCAACTGAGCCGGAGATGACCTGCCTGCCGATCGATACCTTTTCCCGCGATACACTGGGCAGCAATTGGGTCTCTGCCAAGCTGCCGGGCTCCGCTTCACCCGGGATCAACAACGGTCGACTGGTGATCACCCGTAAGCTGGGTGATCAGGCTGCCTCTTTGACTTACAGATATCTGTTCCCGGCTGACGCCAATGCCATTCGGGTTTCGTTTGATTATTACGCCTGGCACCAGAGCGCCGGGCGGGGCGGTGATGGTGTCGCTGTGGTGTTCTCCGACGCCAACCAATCTCCTTCACCGGGTGGCTTTGGTGGTGCGATGGGATATGCCCAGCGAATGCGGGATGGCAAGCAATTCCCCGGTTTTCATGGCGGTTGGTTGGGTATCGCCCTTGACTCCTGGGGCAACTTTTCCAGTTCTGAAGGTGGCAAGGTGGGTGGTGCAGGTTCTCGTCCCGACACTGTGGCAATGAGGGGCGCATTTAATACCGGGTACGCCTATTTGGGGGGCGCGCCGGGTAACAGCCAGAGTACCGCAAAACTGAGCCCGCCATTGGAGCAGGCCAACAGTTCGTATCCTGGTCCGGGAGATCACTACAGTTTCCTGCTGGATACCCGCAGTGCTGATCACAGTTATGTTTCCGTGGACAGGGTGCTGGCAGGCAATGGTCGTCAGCAGCGCATAGTCAACAATATGGATATCACCCAAACCCTATCAGGACAAAGACAAAGGCCAAATAACTTCTATATCTCGCTGACAGGCTCAACCGGACAGGCATTTAACGAGCACGCTATTGATAACTTTCAGGTGTGCGCCTTAAAGTCTCAGCCAGTGGAGGAGGAGGTACATCACTTTGAATTCGATTACTCAGGTTCCCCATTGGCCTGCGCGCCTTTGGCTGTGACCGTCAGGGCTTGTGCCAATGAAGATTGCAGTGAACTGTACACGGATGACGTGCGGGCAGATCTGCTGCCGCGAAATTCAGGCTCCGTGAGCTGGTTGAATGCCAATCAACAACCGCTGGGTACCAATACTGTCAACATACAGGGAGGTGAACGCAGGTTGTTCCTCAGGCAAACCAGTGCAGCGCCTGAGGATGTGGTGAGCCTGGATGTTGGTAATTCTTCCCCCGCGACTATGCCATACAGCCAGACCCTCTGTTTCAATGGGGGAACCCGGGCCAGTTGCTCAATGAACTTTGCCGAGGCGGGATTTATTCTCGATGAGGTGGCGACCTACGCCGGGCGACCTGCCACTATGCGTTTGCAGGCGGTTCGCAAGTCGGACAGCAGCCTGATGTGCCAGCCTGCGTTCGCCAACCAGAGTAAAGATCTCTACCTGTCAGTGGAGCACCATCAACCCCGACTGCCGGTAGACCCTTCCGCAGATGGCCTGAAAATCAGGCAGTCCGGTGGTAAAACGGTGACACTGCCTAAAGTCTCCCAGGCGCCTTTGCTGACCCCGGTGAAGTTTGACAGCCAGGGTATAGCTCATCTGGAGCTGACATACCCTGATGCCGGTTGGCTTAATCTGAATGCCAGTTATCAGGGCAAAGGAGATGACACTGGTCTGGTGATGCGCAGTACCAACGGTAATCTGCGCAGTGTACCTGCAGGCTTGTGTCTTACGCCTCCTGCTGGCGCCGTGTGTCGCCTGGGTAATCCTGCGGGCTGTAAGCCCTTTGCGCGTGCAGGAGAAGGCTTCCAACTGGTCATATCAGCCCATGCCTGGCAGTCAGACTCAGACAACAAGTATTGTGATAACCCTGTGACGCCGAGTTTTGCGATGCCAGATATCAAACTGGGTAGCGAGCTGGTGGCTCCTGTTGGCGGTGAAACCGGTAAAACCGGGATGACGGAGCAGGACATCAATCTTGGTGGGGTTGCCAGATTTGAGCAGTCGATAGATGAAGTAGGCGTGTTCAAATTCAGCGCATCCAATCCTGAAAACAAACAAGGGCAACCTATCTATTATCTTGATGCAGGGCTCCCTGTGGGGCAGGCTCAAACACCGGCAATAGGTCGGTTTGTGCCCGCCGCATTCCGAATTGGCGATAGCGTGATCGCCCCAGGTTGTAATACTGGTTTCAGCTACATGGGGCAACCTTTCGGGTTGGGCTTTACTGCCACGGCGCTGAATCTTGAATACCATCAAACCTTTAATTATCGGGGGCAGTACGCAAAAGGTATCGCGGCCCTGCAGGCTGAAAACAGTGACGATGGCATATCACTGAGTCACAGGCTCAGCCCATTACCGCCTCTTGTTTGGCAACAGGGCAAGGCCGTGGTGGCGTCAACCCAGACAATCCATTTTGGCAGGCCACCGGCACCAGGCCTTGATGGACCCTATGAGCAACTGGCTGTGGGAATCGCTATAGATGACAGGGACGGTAATATGGCGGTGATGGCTGGCGCTGACATGAACTCAGATATACAGGGGGATTGCCATACTCTGGGTTGTGGCGCTGTTGCCCTTGGCACGCAGAAAATGCGTTTTGGCAGAATGCATATGGAGAATGTCTATGGACCGGAAAATGCTGATTTGGCGATGCCTGTTCTGGCAGAGTACTGGGATGGTAAACATTGGCAACTGAATGAGCTGGATCAGTGCTCCAGCCCCTTGTCCGTATCCCTGCAACCGAGCACACAATTCAGGCCTGAATTGAAATTTGGTCAGCGGGTGTCCAGGAGTTTGCCTCAGGGGCAGACTCACATCAGTAACGGCAGGCTGAAGCTAATCTGGCATAATCACTTTGCACCTTCCGCGCCGCAGGATAGTCGGTTCTACCGTGGAGAGGTGAGTGCGCCTTTGGCTGTGCCGGACTGGCTGAAATTTTATTGGGGTTGGCAGAAGTCTGACGCTCTCCAGGCCACAGACCCAAGAGGCAGTGCTTTTTTCGGTCGCTACCGGGGGGATGATAAGGTGATCTATTGGCATGAGGTAAAATAACCTCGGCTTTTTAGGCGCTTTGTTTGAACGAAAGTAATAATTTGCTGGACATTGCCTCTCAGGCAGAGACAATCTTCTGTAGGATTGTCATCATTTTGTTGTATTCGGTTTGCTACCAGCCTGAGAGGTCAGTTTTGTTTGCCCCCTTTATAAAAAGAGCCATATTAATGGTCGCAGTGGCTACATCGTGGTGGTCAACAACAGCTGTTGCGGCTGTGCAATGTGATGATATTTTTACCGACCCTCCTACTGGTAACCATGGCGATGCTTTGGTGCCTCCCCCTCATCTTTGGCCGCCTAAACAGGGCTCTTATCTTGAGTGTATCAATGATAAACACCTTGGCGGCAATGTTTGTACTACAGAACGTAAAGCCGGTAACAACAATCGGAATTGGTTTCCTGCTGTCTTTAATGCTGGCGACTACGTTTATGAAGAAGGTGTTGTTAAAAATAAAGCCCAGCTCTTAATGCCGGAGGTATCGGCCAGACTCTATTTCAAAACGCTGAATGTGGATAATGGAGAGTTGAATGCCGAACATGATGAGTCACACCTTGTGATTTATGTTGAAGACTCCATGAAGATTGCCGGTCAGTCGGAGATTAATGGGATTCTCTATGTGGCAGGTAACCTGAATATAGAAGGTAACGCCGAGGTCGAGGGCGGTGTGGCAGCTGGAGGATCATTGATCGTCAACGGCAATGGTGAAGTCGACTTTGAACAAGAGGCTATAGATAACGCCGACTTTGGTGGTATGTGTGAAAACAAGCTCAAGCCCGAGTCTTTCCATTTTGACTATGGAGTCAGTGAACCCACTAATGGTAAGGGGCAAGTCAGGTTTGAGACTCCTTTTCCTCAAGGGCAAAAGCCTTTGGTGTTTTTAATGCCCACCATCACCAGCGCTAATCCAGCAGCAGATCGGCCAGCATCACTTGAGTTGACCCATATTGACCACCTTGGCTTTACCTACGAGCAAGGGGCAGCGCCAAATTCTTACAACAATACAAGCTGGAAGCCAATGCCAGAGGTGCATTGGTTGGCAGTCAACCGTGGTGAGCACAGTTTTCCCAGTGGGCCGGATTTTAAAGCTGGGCTGCTCACCGCAAAAAATGCTCTGGGGCTGAGTAATAATGCCTGGATGCCGGTCACTGGAAAGAGTCGTTACTCGGTATTTTTAACTCAAAGACAGGACGACACTCAAAACTGTTGGTTGACTTCAACAGCAGAACCTACGGTGACTGGGTTGAATTTGGCCTTGGATACCTCAGAAGTTCGTTCGTGGAGTGGCGGCAAAATGCGATGTCGCCCGGGTGGTGCATCCAAGCTGAATGATGTCCCGGTTGCTTACATGGCGATTACCGGTGGCATGGGTAAGATGTTCCTTAATGGGCGATGGATAGCTTATGACTTTGGCCAGGGGCAAAACTTATCCAGAAACGGTGCTCAGGAGCCTGCTCAGCAGTGCGAATATCTCAATGACTTCAGGCAGGACTTCTCTGCACCACCGGTTTTTCTCGCAGGTAAACATAGCCGTAATGGCGGCAATGGAGGCTGGTTACGTCGATGTAAGCTTGATGAAAACAGTGTGTCTATGGTCGTTGAAGAGGATCAGTACTCTGACGCCGAGCGCCGTCATGTGAGGGAAACCTTCGGTTATGTGGCGCTGGAGCGACTTGATACTCCTGAGCAGCCTATACACCATCTGGAACTGAGTTACTCAGGCAGTCCGCTGGCATGTGCGCCATTGTCTGTCACGGTAAAAGCCTGTGACAATGCCGACTGCAGTCAGCTCTATCCCAATCCTGTGGTGGTGAATCTGGGCTCTGATAATGGCAAGGCGAACTGGACACCATCCAGTCTGAATATGACAGGCAGTGCTACGGTTTCTCTCAGCCACTTTCCGACGACACCTGTGACCCTGACTGCAGGTTCACCTACTACCTCTGTACTTAATAATACGCTTTGCCGCGCTGATGGTGGGACGGCGTCTGAGGCTGCATGTACACTGAGTTTTGCCGAAGCTGGCTTTGTGATTGATGATCTCAATAGCTATGCCAATAAACCCGGCAGTGTGAATATCAAAGCGGTGCGTAAGAGTAATAATGGACTTGAGTGTCAGGCCGCTTTCTCCGGTCGAACCAAAGAGGTCAATCTGTCGAAACAGCATGTCACCCAGGTAGCGCCCAGTTCCACAGCGGTATTGACCGTGAATGGTGGCAGTGTAGCGCAGTCGCCAAATATCCACAGACTCGACTTTGATGATGATGGTGTTGCCAGTGTGGAGTTGCAATATCCGGATGCCGGACACCTTGTACTCAAGGCCAGTTACTTTGGCTCTGGTGAAGAAGATGGCCTGGTGATGCACAGTGTGAACGGTAACCTGCGCAGTGTGCCCTACGGTTTGTGTGTCACCGGCGAGCGGCGGGGCGAATATAACGCATTAAGTGATACTGCTTACATGACTGCGGGTAGTCAGTTCCCAGTTTCTGTATCTGCTCATGCCTGGGCTGAAAACAGCTCCCGGGTATGTGGCAATCCGGTCACACCCTCGTTCCAGTATGAAAGTATTGAGCTTAACAGCGAGTTTGCCGATGTATATGTGCCTGCGCCGGAGCAGGGAGCGTCGTGGCACGATGGCATACTGACTCCCGGGCAGTATCAACACCCTTTAGGGGATGACCACCAACTGCAGGTCGCGCAGAATGAAGTTGGTGTGTTTTATCTCTCAGCTTCTGTTCCCGCAGGGCAGACCTACCTGAATTCCGGACTGAGCATTCGGTCTGAACCTTCTGCTGCTATGGGGCGCTTTGTTCCCGCCCTGTACCAGGTGTCAGGTGTGAGTATTACCCAGGGGTGTGGTTCCTTCAGTGGCGGTAACGCCTTTACCTACATGGACCAGACTTTCCCATTGTCATTGGTGCTGAAGGCTCAAAATCAGCAGGGGCAGCAAACCCTAAACTATCAGGGATGGTTGGGACGGGCTTATGCGTCTTTGGTGGCTGAGTCCGGTGATACCGGCCTTAACCTCAGCAGTCGTCTGACTGTTCTGCCCACGCTTGATTGGCAGGCGGGACAGGCCAGCCTGGCTTCTCAGCCAATCAGTTTCAGTCGTGTTGCAGCACCAGGGGCAGATGGACCTTATCCTGTGCTCAATCTGGGGGTGGATATACTGGATGGCGATGGAAGGATGGGCACTGTCGCCGATGCAGATATGAACCCGGACACCTCTGGAACTGGTGGCGGAATGACGGCCAAAAAACTGGATACCCTGGATTTGCGCCATGGCCGGGTGACATTGCAAAACAGCTATGGTCATGAGTCTGCAACCCAGAATATGCCATTGGCGATAGAGCAGTGGACACCTGCGGGTTGGCGGGTAAACAGTGATGATGTTTGTACCTCTGTTTCTCCTGCGGCCGGGACTGACATTAACTCAGGCCTGGCGACCCATGAAACAGATACAGAACTGGGTTATGTGTATCTGCCTGCAATCACTCCCGGGCAAGGGGTCAGCCGCAGCGGCACAGGAGTTGTCAACGGCGGACGATTTGATTTGCTCTGGCGTACCTTCACTTCTGGTTCTGCTGCCACTTACCGGGGTAAAGTCACGGCTCCGGTTGAGGTTGCTCCCTGGCTTCAATGGTACTGGAACTGGCAGGGAGATCGTCCGCAGCAACTACAGGACCCAAGAGCCAGTGTGGTGTTTGGTCAGTACCGTGGACACGATAAAGTGATTTTCCACCGTGAAGTGAGATAACTCAGCCAGTTCACTGAACTGGTGCAACTGGGATAAAACTGACATTTCTTACGCTTTTGGGGTATTTGGACTAAAGTTGCGAATTTTTGATGCTATCCATGTCGCTGACAGCTGAGATGCAATGGTTTTTCCTGTCAGGCTATTGGCAATTGTCCCGCGTTTTGACGCTGGTCACAGGCAGATGATGCAGTGAAAAGTGTCGAAAATATCGGGATATCTAAAATTACAGCGTATAACCGTAAAAAAATTTAACTCATTAGCGATTGTTAACCTCTGCGCTATTGTGGAAACTGGGGCGCATTGATAAAGTTAGCTGGTTTGAATTCTCAAGACTCCACCGATTACAGGCTAGATACATGTTCAAAAAGCTGCGAGGCGTTTTTTCCAACGATCTGTCGATCGATTTGGGTACCGCGAATACTCTGATTTACGTACGTGAAGAAGGTATTGTCCTGAATGAACCATCTGTGGTTGCAATCCGCGGTGAGCGCACCAGCAACGGTCAGAAGTCCGTCGCAGCTGTGGGTACCGAAGCCAAGCAGATGCTGGGCCGTACTCCGGGCAACATCCAGGCCATTCGTCCAATGAAAGACGGCGTAATCGCTGACTTCTACGTGACTGAAAAGATGCTGCAGCACTTTATCAAGCAGGTGCACAACAACAGCTTCTTCCGTCCAAGTCCACGTGTACTTGTGTGTGTGCCTGTTGGCGCAACTCAGGTTGAGCGTCGTGCCATTAAAGAATCTGCCATGGGCGCAGGTGCCCGTGAGGTTTACCTGATTGAAGAGCCAATGGCGGCAGCAATCGGTGCAGGTCTGCCTGTATCTGAAGCAACTGGCTCCATGGTAGTGGATATCGGTGGTGGTACCACTGAAGTTGCCATTATCTCTTTGAATGGTGTGGTTTACTCGTCCTCTGTCCGTATCGGTGGTGACAAGTTCGATGAAGCTATTATCAACTATGTACGTCGTAACTACGGCAGCCTGATCGGTGAAGCGACTGCAGAACGCATCAAGCACACCATAGGTACTGCTTATCCAGGCGAAGAAGTGCTGGAGATCGAAGTACGCGGTCGTAACCTGGCTGAAGGTGTACCACGCAGCTTTACCCTGAACAGCAACGAAATTCTGGAAGCTCTGCAGGAGCCTCTGTCCGGTATCGTCAGCGCTGTGATGGTGGCACTGGAGCAATCTCCTCCGGAACTGGCTGCCGATATCTCCGAGCGCGGTATGGTACTGACCGGCGGTGGCGCCTTGCTGCGTGACTTGGATCGTCTGCTGATGCAGGAAACCGGCATCCCAGTGATGGTGGCGGAAGACCCGCTGACCTGTGTGGCCCGCGGCGGCGGTCGTGCATTGGAAATGATCGACATGCACGGCGGTGACCTCTTCTCCGAAGAGACCTAAAGATAACAGGGCGGTGCAAACCGCCCTTGCTGTTCTATGAAACCCATTTTTGTTCGCGGTATCTCAATCCAACTGAGGCTGACACTGGCTATTGTGCTGTCGGTGGCACTCATGTTGGCCAACGACAGGCTTGAGCCTGTTCGTCAGTCCCTGTCTTCATTTCTCAGCCCGCTGCAGTATCTCGCTAATGTTCCCGGCCTGTTGCTGGACTGGTCAGCCGAAAGTCTGGCGACCCGCAATATGCTGGAAAAACAAAATAAAGAGCTGATGCGTCAGCAACTGCTGATGAGCGAGCGTTTGCAGCGCTTTGAACAGCTGCGTCAGGAAAACGACCGTTTGCGCGCACTGCTTGGATCTCCTGTTCATATGGACGCCCGCAAGATGGTGGCAGAAGTGATGGAGGTCGCCAGCGATCCCTATCGTCACTATGTGGTGCTGAATAAAGGCAGTGACAGCGGCGTGTTTGTCGGTCAGCCGGTGGTTGACGCCTTCGGTGTTGTCGGTCAGGTGACTCAGGTGTCCAAACTCACCAGCCGGGTGCTGTTGGTATCAGATGCCAGCCATGGTTTGCCGGTGCGGGTGACCCGTAACGACGTGCGTCTGGTGGCTAATGGTACCGGTGTGCTGGATGAAATCGAACTCAAGCACGTAGCCAAGAGTACCGACATCAAAGCCGGCGATCTGTTGGTAACTTCAGGTCTGGGACAAAGATTCCCGGAAGGCTATCCGGTTGCCCGTGTGACTCAGGTTATCAAAGATGATGGCCAGACCTATGCCAGTGTATTGGCCCGCCCATTGGCGGCACTGGACCGGATCCGTTATGTCTTGCTTATCTGGCCTGAACTTGAAACCGGTACTCCCACTGAGTTTGTAGAGCCAGATAAAGATGCTGAGGTGAAATCATGAGTTACCAGGCTGCACACGGCCGTCCGGTTGCCTGGCTGACTATGTTGCTGGGCCTGATGTTCCAGATTATGCCCTTGCCCAATCTGGTTGAGGCCTGGCGCCCTGACTGGTTGCTGCTGGTACTTATCTACTGGTCTATGGCCTTGCCCCACAGATACAATATTCTCACCGCATTTATGATGGGAATCGCCCTGGATGTGCTGCTCGGCTCTGTGCTGGGTATCCGCGCACTGGCGTTTTCTCTGGTGATCTATGTGGTAGTGCTGCACTTCCAAAGGCTGCGTAACTTCCCGTTGTGGCAGCAGGCCTTTGTGGTGGCACTGTTGGTGAGCTTCTATCATCTGGTGGTGTTCTGGGCCGAGTTTGTGATTGATGGTGCCCACTTTAACATCAGCCTGTTTTTGCCTGCCGTCGCCAGTTTATTGCTATGGCCCTGGGTATTTATGATTTTGCGTCGACTGCGACGCCACTATAAGGTGAGATAATGACTCTGGTATTGGCTTCCACCTCTCCCCGTCGTCGTGAGCTGCTGGCTCAGGCACTGTTCTCTGCTGACCATGATGGTTTTGAGCTGGTGGCGCCGGATATTGACGAGTCCCATCGCTCAGGCGAGGCACCCGCAGACTTTGTGGTGCGTCTGGCCTGTGAGAAAGCCAGTGCCGGGCTTGCATTGAGCGCTGGTGTTGATGCGCCTGTGGTGCTGGGCTCAGACACCATAGTGGTCTGTGATGACACCATTCTTGGCAAGCCGGTGGATGAACAGGACGCCGCCGTTATGCTGCGCAGTCTGTCTGGCCGTGAGCACACAGTGATGACAGCTGTGGCCGTCACCAATGGCGAACGCACTGAGTCTGAACTGGTGTGCACCAAAGTGCGCTTTTGCGAGCTGTCCGATAAGGATATTCAGGCTTATATCGCTTCCAAAGAGCCTATGGATAAAGCCGGTGCCTACGGTATTCAGGCCATAGGTGGCAGTTTTGTTGAGGCGATTGAGGGCAGTTACTCCGCCGTGGTGGGGTTGCCTTTGGTAGAAACCAGAAATCTGTTGAAACGCTTTTCTGTACTGTGATGGTGGGCTTTTGCGAGCAATCACGGCACAATTGACTACAACCAGTATGGGTTGGAGCAGTGAGTTCCCCACCGGTAGACCAACACCGCCGGTATTCCCGTAATAGATTGAATTTGACAGCCCAATTGGGCACCCGCCAGGGGTGAGTCGTGGATCGCAGCCGCAATAATAATTTAAAAACTGCCCGCAAACTGGGCTCAGAACTGCTTATCAATGTAACGCCATTTGAGGCCAGGGTTGCCCTGATCGAGCATGGCGTCCTTCAGGAAGTCCACATTGAACGCCGTATGAAGCGTGGTTTGGTGGGCAATATCTATAAAGGTAAGGTCACCCGGGTACTGCCGGGTATGCAGGCTGCATTCGTGGATATCGGCCTGGATAAAGCTGCCTTCCTGCACGCCTCCGACATAGTTCCCCACACTGAATGTGTTGCCGATGTAGAAAAAGGCAACTTTGTGGTGCGCGACATCGCTCAGTTGGTGCGTCAGGGCCAGGACATCATGGTGCAGGTGGTGAAAGATCCCCTGGGTACCAAAGGCGCCCGCCTGACCACAGATATCACTTTGCCATCCCGTTACCTGGTGTTTATGCCGGGTTCCAGCCATGTGGGTGTTTCCCAGCGTATCGAGTCCGAAGAGGAACGTGCCCGTCTGAAGAAGATTGCACTGCCCCATGTGGACGACGATGGCGGCTTTATTATCCGTACCGCGGCTGAGGGTGTAGGTGAAGAGGAGCTGTCACAGGATGCGGCTTTCCTTCGCCGGGTGTGGAAGAAGGTCAGTGAACGCCGTAAGCGTCGCGGTATCGCCTTGCTGTATCAGGATCTGCCTTTGCAGGTGCGAGTTGTGCGTGACTTTGTCGGCACTGAGCTGGATTGTATTCAGGTGGACTCAAAAACCACCCACCTCGAATTGATGGAGTTTGCCAACGAGTTTATGCCGGAAATGGCCGGTCGCATTGAACTCTACTCGGGCAAGTCACCGGTTTTCGAACTCTATGATGTTGAGAACGAGATCAAGCGGGCGCTGAACCGCAAGGTGGAGCTTAAATCAGGCGGCTATCTGATTATCGATCAGACCGAAGCCATGACCACTGTGGATATTAATACCGGGGCCTTTGTGGGTCACCGTAACCTTGAAGACACCATATTCAACACCAATCTGGAAGCGACCCAGGCTATCGCCCGGCAGCTTCGCCTGCGCAATCTGGGCGGCATCATCATTATCGACTTTATCGATATGGTGAATGATGAGCATAAGCAACGAGTGCTGGATGGGCTGCAGTCTGCGCTGGCTCAGGACAGGGTGAAGACCAATATCAGTGGTTTCTCCGGTCTGGGCCTGGTGGAGATGACCCGCAAACGTACCCGTGAAAGTCTGGAGCATGTCTTGTGTGAAGAGTGCCCGGCCTGTCGCGGTACCGGCAGCATCAAAACGGTGGAAACCGTTTCCTATGAGATTCTACGGGAACTTATTCGCCTGGATCACGCCTACAAAGTAGATGAGTTTATGTTGTATTGCTCGCCAGCGGTCTATGATCAGTTGACCAGTGACAACGGACAGCAAATTGCCGAGCTTGAAGTCTATATCGGCAAGCGCATTCGGGTTCACAGCGAGCCCATGTATGCGCAGGATAAATATGACGTGGTAATGGTGTAGTGAGCCAGTCCTCCGCTTTTGCAAAGTTTACCCGATTCTGCGGCTTTACCCTGGCCGCGGCCTTGGTGCTGTTTGCCCTGACGGTCAGCCTGATCCGTGGCTTGCTGCCTCAGCTGGACGAGGTGCGTCAGGATCTGGTGCATATGCTGGAAGCGGATTACGGCATTCACCTCGAAGTTGGCCGTCTGGAGGCTCAGTGGCAGGCATTCGGCCCGGCCCTGACGGTGACAGATCTGCAACTGCCTGAGCAGGATAAGTTACCACTGGCGCTGGATGTGAAGCAGGTTCAGGTGAAACTGGACTTCTGGGAAAGCCTGATGACACTGAGTCCTCAGGTAGAGGATGTGCTGTTTGACGGCGTCGCGGTCAAGCTGGATATCGACAGACTCAAGTCTCTCTCAAGCGGTGGCGGTGATACCAACCTGGATTGGTTGTATCGATTGTTGTTGGAACAGCTGCAGCGATTCTCCATTGCTGGCTTGTCACTGGACCTTATCAGCGCCAAACATGATTACCGACCGATTTACCTCAAAGACCTGCATTGGCTGAACAGTGGCGCAAGCCATCAGGGGCAGGGCGCTTTGTATCTTGATGCTGATGCGTCAGATAAAGAGCTGTTGACCCTAAGGGTCGATCTCAACGGCGATGGCAACCGTCCGGACACGCTCAAAGGTCAGGCTTATCTTGCGGCCCGGGCGCTGGATCTTGGCGAATGGGCATCCCGTCGTCCCAACCCCTACAATCCCAAAGCCACCTTGCCGCTGGAAGGCGTGGTTAACTTTGAAGCCTGGCTGGATCTGGGCAACCGCACTATCACCTCAGGCATGATGGCCTTTGCTCCCAGTTATCTGGAATGGCAACTGAATAAAGAAGTTCAGCGGCTGACAGTGCTGGGGGGGGAGATCAACTGGGTGCCATCAGCCCGGGGCTGGCAGATGTATACCCATGATTTGAGTCTGCAAACCAATGGTGACAACTGGCCTGATCCTCAGCTCAGCCTGACCCGCAAAGATGATGCCTTCTATCTGGAGTCGCAGCCGTTATTGGCTCAGCGCTTGCTGCCGCTGTTGCCTCTGGTACCTGGGGTCACCCTGGATGAGTTGTATCAATGGCAGGCGATGGCGCCCCATGGTGAAATTGGCCCGCTGGCACTTTACTGGCCTATGGGGCAGCAAGCTGTGGCCAAAGTGGATATCAAGCAGTTGGGTTGGAAGCCAGCTCAGGGTATTCCGGGTATCGAGTCATTGACGGCCACCTTGGGCTGGCAGAATGAACAGCTCTACTTCCAGCTGCCAAAGCAGCAGCTGATTACCGATTTTGACGGCGAGTTTGCCAAGCCGCTGAGCTTTGAGCTGGATGAGCTCAAGGGACAGTTCAACAGCTCCAGCAAAACCCTGATGTTGCCCGGACTGGTGCTGGATAACCCGGATATTCGTCTGGCTGCAGATACTCGCCTCGAGTTTGCTGATAAGCCCTTGTTGGCCCTGTCAGCAGACTTACAGATCAAGAATGCCGCCCATGCAGATCGTTATTACCCGGTGGAAGCCATGGGGCAGGATCTGGTGGATTACCTGGCTGACGCCCTGAAAAAAGGCAACAGCCCCGATGCCAAAGTGGTGTGGAACGGCGAACTGTCGGGCTTCCCTTACAAGGATAACTCCGGGGTATTCCAGGCCGGGTTCCACCTTAATGATGCCGAATTCAAATTCCAACCGGACTGGCCGGGAGTCACAGATCTCAGCCTTTACGCCCTGTTTGAAAACCTGCGCATGGATCTCTGGTTGAAACAGGGCAAGTTACTGGATGTCGACGCCAAAGGCGCCCATGTTTTTATTCCCAATATGGGCGATAAAGTGGTGCTGGGAGTGAAGGCTGACCTTAACACTCAGGCTGATAATGGCGTAGCCGTGATCAATCAGTCTCCGCTGGAGTCTGTCAGCTCGACACTGGATGTGGTGCAGCTCAGCGGCGATATTGGGGTGAAGCTGGACCTTACCATTCCGCTCTACGATGGTGGTGAGGAAGCGATTCTGGGTTGGGTAACCCTTAAAGACAATCCGCTGTTTATCAGTAAGCCCGGCATTCAGCTGGAAAAGGTAAAAGGCGTGGTTGCCTTTAACAATGACAGGGTGTCAGCTCCTGAGCTGCAGGCTCTGCTGTATGACCAGCCGCTGCAACTGGACTTTACCACTGAATCCAGAGGCGATGAGTATGCTCTGGATCTGAATCTGGCCGGTCAGTGGCAGTTGGATGCCTTACCACAGGTATTGGATAACCCCTTAAGTAATAACTATAAAGGCAGTGCCGACTGGGATGGCAAACTGACCATGATCTTCGATCAAACCGGTTATCGTTTGCAGGCCAAGGTGGATTCAGACCTTAAAGACGTTGAACTTATGCTGCCAGCGCCTTTTGCCAAACCGGCAGATGACAAGGCTTCTTTGAGCGCTGAGTTGATTGGCGACAACAAGGAAACCAATCTGAGCGTGAAGTTGGGTGATAAAGCTGAGTTCTGGGGAAGCTTTGATGCTGCCTCCGGCTCAGGATTTGCCTATTACGACCTGCTGCTCGGCCGCCTGTTCCGTCCCGGCGATCAACTGCGCCGTCAGGGGGGCCATATCCAACTGGCGCTGGATTCTGCCAGTATGGATGAGTGGATGCCTGTGATAAACAGCTTCCTGCCTGAGCAGCCCGCAGTGCCAGCGACAGAGGTGAATCTGAGTGGCAGCACCCAAGTGCCGGTGAAACCCTCTGAGCCAGTGACCTATCGTCCCGAAGTCGCTGGTGAAAGTGTTGCCATTGCAGAGCAGACCGCTCCGATTCAAACCGTACAGACAGATAAGACACCTGAGACTGCTTTAACTGAATCAAGTGAGTCGACTGACGTCGCCGGGAATGAATCCAGGCCACTGTTTCCATCATTGCAGGCCATCACAGGCGAAGTGACCAGTCTGAGTTTGCTGGGGCAAACACTGCAGCAAGTGAAACTTGATGCTGCGCCGACAGCCAATGCCTGGCGTATTAAAGGTGAGTCTCCTCAGTTTATCGGTCATGTGGACCTCTATCCGGACTGGCACAATCAGGGGCTGAAACTGGTGGCATCCCGCCTGTATCTGTCGGCCTTTGAAGATAAGTCAGAAACTGGCGAACAATCTGAGCCGCTGGGGGCAACCCAGTTACCGCCGATCGCTGCCGATGTGGATGATTTCAGGTATGACAATAAACCCCTTGGCCACCTGGTGTTGCAGGGTACACCTTCGGCAGAGGGATATGAGATCCAGACGCTGTCACTGAGCTCAGCGGACGCCACCTTGGCGGCCAAAGGTAACTGGTTCCACATAAATGGTCAGAACCTGACTGATCTTTCTTTGACGCTGAAGGCGAGTAAGTTTGATGCTTTGACCGGACGCCTGGGTATCGATCCCGGAGTAAAGGACGCTTCGCTTGATATGACGGCCAACCTGAACTGGCAGGGCGCACCCTACAATTTCTCAGTGGCCAGCCTTAACGGGGATGTGAAGTTTGACCTTGGTAAAGGGCATCTGTCCCAGATCAGCGATAAAGGCGCACGTATTTTCTCCCTGTTCAGTCTGGATTCTTTGCTGCGTAAGCTGTCGTTGGATTTCTCGGATGTATTTGGTAAGGGACTGTATTTCAACTCTTTTGGTGGTACGCTGCAGATAGACAATGGTGTGATTAAAACCACAGACACCGAGATGGAAGCTGTGGCGGGTAATATGAAAGTTCGGGGTTATACTGACCTGCGGACCGAAAGCCTGAACTATGACATCAGCTTTGTGCCACAGTTGGCGTCAAGTGTGCCCACTGTGGTCTTGCTCAGCACCAGTGCCTGGACTCTGGGTATCGGTGCCTTTGCGCTGACCAAGGTGCTTGAGCCTGTGATTGAAGTGATTTCAGAAATCCGCTTCCGCCTCACAGGGACCATGGCCGATCCCAAGCTGGAAGAGCTGGAGCGCAAGAGCAAGGAGATTGAGATCCCCGAATCTGTGCTGCCAAAGCAGCAGGTGACTGAACAGCCGACAGAGGAAGGAACGCCTCAAGGTAAACAGGCCGCACAGCCTGATACAGGTGACAAACCTGTGGAGCCAAAAACTCAGAATGAGACTGAGCCCGTGGAGTCCGGGGGCGATACCACAGTAAAATTGCTGCATTTCCCCGTTAAGGGAAAAGTACAGGGAGTGAGTAATGCAAATCAGTGTGCTGCAGTGCCAGAGCAGCCGGGATGTAAAGGACAATCTCAGGCAGCTCGAATCGCAGCTTAATCAATTGCAAACCCTATCGGGAGAACCACATCTGGTGGTGCTGCCCGAGTGCGTCTGCCTGTTTGGTGGTCACGAAAAGGAACAGCTTGCCCATGCTGGTGAGCTGACTGCCGGTCTTCATATGAGCGAACTGAAACAGGCGCTGGCTGAATTGGCCGGCAGGTTTCAGGTGTGGCTGGTTGCCGGTACCATTCCTGCTCTTGCTGAGGATGGCCGGGTTTACAGTCGCTGCTACCTGTTTGATGATCAGGGCGGTGTGCAGGGACAGTATGACAAGATGCATCTGTTCGATGTTGAGGTTGCCGATGGCACCCGCAGCTACCGTGAGAGTGACACCTTTTGTCCGGGCGAGCAGATTAGCGTTATCGATACCCCATTTGGCCGCCTCGGCCTGGCAATTTGTTATGATGTGCGCTTCCCGGACCTGTTCCGCGCCCTGCGTCTTGCCGGTGCAGAGATTATCGCACTGCCCTCCGCTTTCACCGCCGTAACAGGTGAAGCCCATTGGCAAACCCTTATTCAAGCCAGAGCGCTGGACAGTCAGTGCTTTATTCTTGCTGCCGACCAATGGGGACGCCACAATCAGGGCAGTCGGGAAACTTGGGGACAGAGCATGATTGTCGACCCCTGGGGACGAATTCTGGCCCAAATGGCGGAAGGTGTTGGCTGGGTTGAAGCCACACTGGATTTTGAAGAGCTGACCAGAGTCAGGCGTGCCATGCCCATCGTCAGCCATAATAGATTTGAGGCGCCGAAACTGAAGTCTGCGCCCACCAAGTAACTTATCCCAAGTGGATTAAAGAGAGAGTCAATGCCATTTCTAACGCAAGTAGGACAAAGTCTGTTACAGCAAGGATTGCAGCTGGACGATCTGCAGTCGTATCTGGATCTGATCCATCAGCACCAGATTGATTTTTCTGATCTCTATTTCCAGGGTAGCCGTCATGAATCCTGGGTGCTGGAAGATGGCATTATCAAAGACGGCAGCTTCCACATCGAACGTGGTGTGGGTGTGCGCGCCATTACCGGCGAGAAAACAGGTTTTGCCTACGCCGACGATATCACCCCGGAAGCCCTGACATCTGCTGCCATTGCCGCCCGCGGTATCGCCCAGAGTGGCAGTACCGGCAAGGTGCAGGCGTGGAAACGTCGTGGTGTCCATACCCTGTATGACAGTGCCGATCCAATTGCCGCCATGGAGCAGGACAAGAAGATCGACCTGCTGCGTCAGGCCGATGCCTACATCCGCAGTCTGGACTCCCGCATTATTCAGGTGGTTGTGAGCCTGTCCGGGGTGCATGAAGAGGTGTTGGTGGCAGCCAGCGACGGTACTCTGGCCGCGGATATCCGTCCTCTGGTGCGTTTTAACTGCTCAGTGATTATGGAAGACAATGGCAAGCGTGAACGTGGCGCTGCCGGTGGCGGTGGTCGCCATGGCTATGAAATCTTTATGGAGTCGGATGTCGAAGGCCTGCCAGCTTGTTTTGCCCACGCCCGCGAAGCTGTGCGTCAGGCACAGGTAGCCTTGATTGCCGTTGATGCCCCAGCCGGTGAGATGCCAGTGGTGCTGGGTGCTGGTTGGCCGGGTGTGCTGCTGCACGAAGCCGTGGGCCATGGTCTGGAAGGCGACTTCAACCGTAAGGGATCCAGTGCTTTCTCCGGTAAGATCGGCCAGCAGGTGGCTTCTGAGCTGGTGACAGTTGTGGACGACGGTACTATTGAGAACCGCCGTGGCTCCCTGAGCATTGATGATGAAGGTACCCCGACTCAGAAGACTGTGCTGATTGAGAACGGTATCCTCAAGGGCTATATGCAGGACAAGCACAATGCCGGCTTGATGGGCACAGCCCTGACAGGTAATGGTCGTCGCGAGTCCTATGCGCACCTGCCTATGCCACGTATGACTAACACTTATATGCTGGCCGGTCAGTCCGATCCAAAAGAGATCATTGGCTCTGTGAAGAAGGGTATCTATGCCCCTAACTTCGGTGGTGGCCAGGTGGATATCACCTCAGGCAAGTTTGTATTCTCCGCCTCTGAAGCCTATCTGATTGAGAACGGCGAGATCACCCAGCCAATCAAGGGCGCAACTTTGATTGGTAATGGCCCTGAGGCGATGAAGCAGATCTCTATGGTGGGTAGTGATCTGGAACTGGATAAGGGCGTCGGGGTCTGCGGAAAGGACGGACAAAGTGTGCCAGTCGGTGTTGGTCAGCCTACTTTGAAGTTGGACTTGTTAACTGTTGGGGGCACGGCTTGATCTTTGGGTTGAGCTAGCCTGAACCGCCGGGGCTATTTTCTCCCCTCGCGTTGTTGCCAGCGCCTCGTGTAGCGGACTACACGTCGTTGCTGGCGCCTAGCGAGGAATGAAAATCTCTCCCGGCCATTGTCTGATAGTTCTATCCAACACATCTCACATGTTTTTGTTGTTTAGCTTGTATTCTTTTTATTCGACCTTGAAAGCCTGTTTTCGTCCCATCATCTAGCCCAAGTGCTAAGGCTTCTTTACAAACTTCAATCGCCTCTAGGAATTTTCCATCTTCGGTATAGATGGTTGCCAGATATTGAAAAGAGGGAACTCGTGGCGTAACCCCTGCAATTTGTTTTAAATTCGGCAAAACTTTTGGAGTGTTTAAAATACTTTGTTTTGACGCTTCAATGCACTTTTGGCGGCTAATACTCAGCTTTCTGTCGCAATAAGTCAGATTGACTATGGCATTCAGAATGAAATGTCTCTCAAGGTCATTACGTTCAAATACGAGTGCTTTTTCTAACGACTTCAAATCCCCTCCATGCCAGTCTTGACGCACTGGTTGTGACATCTCTGTCGATGTTGGACCGGACTTAATTGGCTGGGTGATGGGTACAGAACACTTCTGTGATTTTTTGAAGCATGAGCTGCAAAGCGCATGGTTATTGCCATCAACGTTGACCCAATAGCGCTTTTGTTTTCGATGGCTAATTTGTTTATGGCATCGGTAACACTGAGAAAACTGAGGGGACGAATAATAAAAAATTGTCAAAATAAGCAGTAGTGGAAACCCAATTACCATTGCAATTAGATTTAATTCGTCCTTTGACATGCGCTGTTCCTGAGTTCCGAAGTTCATGGAGATTGAGATTATGTATTTGAAATCATCTTGTCACTTGATTTATATGGGGAAATTGAAGTCATTCTAGATAGTGTTCTCCATAGAATTTGGATAGGCATGTTTTTACTCAGTTCTAGCGGAACACTCCTGTCCCCGTCCGACGCTGCTGAAGGTGTTGTGGAAAATGGCGTAGCGAGGCATGGATGCCGAAGCAGTGACAGTCGAATCATGGACGAGCGTTTGTCACGTTAGTCAATTTTCGACATAAGCCTGAGGAGTTGTCAGCGTTGGTTGGGGCGTCCTTGGGGTTGTTAGGGGCGTTGGACGAGCAAGGCCCCTGACCCGGGTGTGGGTTGGAGACCCACGACTTTCTGGCAAGCGCAGCTTGCCTAACAACTAACAGCCCCTAGGCGCGTGAAGGGCAGACCCGCGATAGTAGGCAAGTCTGCCAAGCTACCCGCTTAACGATCTTGATCGGCAGGCAGGTTTTGGTGGGTAAAACATTGTCTTGTCACCGTGCCCCACTTCTTGTCCTGGTAAACATCTTCGACATAGTTGCCCGCGGTATAGTCATTGACCACATCCCGCCAGAAGCTAATGGCGTGATCAGCCCCAGCGACCTGCTTGATTTCCCATGACCCTCCCAGACGCTCAAATAAGGTTGAGATAAACCGCTTACCAACTTTGTTTTTTCGAAAGCAGGGCAGCACATAGAAATCGCATATTTCAAAGGTCGCAGGCGCCTTCTCATCAATTGCGGTTAACGCCGCAGGAATGCCTTCGAGGTAGAGCAAGTAGCCGGTTACACTGCCCTTGAGTTGAGGATAGATTTCAAACACGCCATTAGCGTCCGGTTTGTCGTCAATGATTCTGGAAAACTCAGCTCCATAGCCCTGATACAAGTTGGCATACACATGGGCATTGTTGTCATCAACGGTCACTATATTCATCATGGTTTCTCCATTACAGCTGGATCTTAATGCGCATATTCTTGCTTATCTGTGTCTCGATTAGAACCAATGGTTAACGCGGCGTGTTACCTAAAGAGAGAGTGGGATTGGTGGCCATACAATGTACAGTTATTCTAGGTCAGTTTACTGATTGAGCCCATGAATACCTATCATCACTGAGCTGTTGGCTTAAATGTTGTTGCGCCATATCAAGTGTGTTTAGAGTCGTCTCAGGCCTATGGTACGGGTATAATCCCCACCAATTACGACCAAGATTCACAGGTTTCATCGTGGCAAAAACTGCAGCAGCATTACACATTCTGGTTAAGCATCAGGAGCTTGCCGAGGACATCATTAAACAGCTCAAGCGCGGGGCGAAATTTGATGTGCTGGCCAAGCGTCACTCCACCTGCCCATCGGGCAAGAAGGGTGGCAGTCTGGGTGAGTTCAAGAAGGGGCAGATGGTGCCTGCATTCGATAAAGTCTGCTTTACTGGAGAGTTGCTGACGCCACATCTGGTGAAGACCAAGTTCGGCTGGCATGTGGTAAAGGTGTTGTACAGAACTTAAATTTACCAGCCGAATTGCTGGCAATGATCATCCCCTCAAGGTTTTATACCGAACCTGAACTCAGCCTGCCAATTGGTTGGCTACCCCTCAAAAGTCACCATGCTTAACCTTGTTTAAGCATGCCTGACTGGTAACAAACCGCAGCCAAGCTGCGGTTTTTTTATGCCTTGAAATCATCACTTAAACACACCTCAGTGTTCACAATCTGAACAGCCGCCATCGAAACCTGTGTTGCCTGGTCATACAAACTTGACATTTTTGTTATCGCAAGTATAAATGGCAACCTAAATGATAATGATTCCGATTTAAATTGTTGGTAATCTCTTAAATTCAGGACCAGTAAATGCCTCGTTTAACACCTTCTTCAATCGGGTTGGCTGTCGTCAGCGCGCTAATCTCTCCGCTGTCTGTCGCTGATGCCGCGCCAGCTGATAAATCCCGCTCCACACAAGCTGAACCTGATGTTGAGAGAATTACCGTTTATGGCCGGCATAATCAGTTAGTCACTGAGTCTGGTCTGGCGACCAAGTCAGATATGTCATTGATGGAAACCCCGGCCCCCGTGGTGGTTGTGGATAACGAACTGATCAATTCTCAGGGGGCCGACACCCTTCAGGAGTTGATTCGAAATGTCAGTGGCTTAACCCAGGCCGGTAATAACTATGGGATTGGTGATAATTTGCTGATACGTGGGTTGGGCGCCAACTATACCTATGATGGTATGTATGGCGGCGCTGGGTTGGGTAATACCTTTAACCCGACTCGCTCTCTAACCAATGTCGAGTCCATCGAAGTGCTCAAAGGGCCTGCCACAGGTTTGTATGGCATCGGCAGCGCCGGCGGTGTGATTAACCTGATTGAAAAGAAGCCTCAGTTTATCTCCAACCATGAAATCACCGCTAAGGTGGGGCAATGGGATACCTATTCGCTGGCGATCGACTCCACGGCGGGCATTACCGAAAACCTGGCGTACCGTGTTGTCGCCAAAAGTGAGCAAAGTGATGGCTACCGAGGCTTGGGTGTCGACAGAAACGAGATTTATACCTCACTCAAGTACCTGGTGGATGATGAGCAGGATCTGCTGATCTCATTTGCTTATATCGATGACTCTATCCCTGTGGACTCCATTGGTGATCCTATCCGTATTTTTAACTCTGCTTCTGTGGGCGGAAAAACGGCGTCAGAGGTGACCTGGGAGGATCTGATCAATGATCCAAAAGGGGAAGGGATCCAGCTGACTGAGGCGCAGCGTAAACAGCTGGCTGACTCGCTGGCTCCCGGTGATGGGTTAACCCCTTACCGCCTGAATGGCACAGGGCTGATTTCGCCGATGGCTGAGGCCAATAAGGGCGAAGAGGCCCGGGTTAAGCTTTCCCACACCCTCTATTTTGACGATTCTTTGTTCCTGAATCAGCAGCTGCAGTACCGGCAGTTTGAGTCTGACTACATTCGCCAAACCGGCGCATACAACTATGTGTACTGGGATCGCAGGGGCACCATCAACAAAGATCCCAGAGGCCCTCTGGTCGAAAATGGCGTGTTATATCCCTTTGCTGCCCGCCGTCAGGAGTACCGTAATACTGACGCGACTGAGAAGTCCTGGCAGTACTTTGCTGACCTGCGTTACGACTTTCAATTGGGTGAAGTCGACAACGAAATACTGCTGAATGCCAATTATGAAAACAGGGATATGCGCAACAGGTCTTACAGTATCTGGGACGGGGATTACCAACTGAAGAATAAGCAGGGCGATGTTACCTATCAGGGGAAACTGCCTTATATCTACGACATACGAAACCCCAATTGGGCACAGGGGAACTTTGAAGATTACGACCCTCTGCTAACCACAAATAATACCAAGAAGGTGATTGCCTGGGGCGTTGGTGTGCAGCATGTGGGCTACTTTGGCAATGGATTTACCACCCGGGTGGGGGTCGCCTTCAACAATATCGACCAGGAATACCAACACCTTGGGATAGACCCCAGATACCGTGCCAGCCAGGCCGCGCCGAGACCGGAAGCAGATACCTCTGACAATGGTATGACCTACAATCTTGGCGTGACCTACATGCCTACCGACGATATCGCCTTGTTTGCCAACCACTCAAAAGGGCGCACGGCCTACAGCATTACCGGCTCTCTGGTGGGGGACGGCAATGACAGAAAAGATGCTGAATCATTAAGCTATGATTTGGGGGTTCGCTATAAGCTGTTTGATGAACAAATATTAGGCTCTTTGGTGGTATTCAAGTCAGCAAACGCTAACTTACGTTACACCAATCCTGAATTTGAGGACGGCATTTCAGGCCCTGAGGTACCTCAGTATTATTACGATGGTAAGGATGAAACCACAGGGGTAGAGGTGGATGTGAATGCCTTTATCAATGAGCAGTGGAAGTTCAACATTAATGGCATATATCAGGATGCCCGTCTGAAAAATAATCCCTACAGCAGCAGTTATAACACCCGCCCCAAGGGCAGTGCATTTGTTTCGGGAAGTGCCTGGGTGACCTATTCTGCGGATTGGTTCGCACTGACAAGTCCAATCAAAATGAGCCTGGGGGCTGAATACGTGGATAAGCGTTCAGCTGAATCTGCCGCGTTCGGTATCCCGAATGGGTATATCCCCAGCTACACTGTGGTGGATTTGGCCGTCAGCTATGAAGCGGACAGTTGGAAGGTCAGTGCCAACCTGGATAACCTGCTCAACGAGGAGTACTACAGCAAAGCCTTGTTCCTCGGTGGCTTACCCGGAGAAGAGCGCAATTTGAGTGTCTCTTTCACTTATATGCTCTAGTTCCTGAATAGGGATACTTAAGCCTATGGAAATACCATAGGCTTTTTTATTTGTTTTAAGTCAATTTACCAGGGGGCCGGTGAGAATAAAATCGCCGGCCCTTTTCTTAACTGCTAACTATTGTGCTTAAAACAAGAGCCATTATTGTCAGCCTGGCTTTAATTCTTACAACGTCCGGCTGTACAACGACTCATAACTTTTACACAGGTGAAGAGGACCTCGCTTACGGCGAAGAATTTAGCCTTTTCAATACTATTATGCTGCCAGTAGCCATTGTCGGTGTTGCAGCGATCGCCTATGGTGCTTCTCAAGGAGGTGGCTCAAGCTACTCTGGCGTATCGTGTAAAGGCTATTATTGTAATTATGATGCCGCTTGGGACTATCTGCCTGGCAGCGGCGAGTATCGTTGCCGGGATACAAGTAATGGCCAGTTTGTTTACAATCATTACTGCGCTTCTCAATTGCAGCAAGATAATTGGTACTGATAGCTTTAGGTGTCAGATGCTGAAATAAGCGGAACAATTGGTGTGGCTAAGTGCGGTATCCGATAAGCTTCAACCCTTGCCTTCACCCTGAATACAATAATAAACGGCGTACCCTGAATGACAGAACTGCAAAAGATGATGAATGGCGAGCCCTTTGATGGCGGCGATGCTGAGATATGTGCCCTGCGGGATAGTGCGTATGCCCAGGTGCATGAGATAAATCAGTGCGGCAACGTTGATAAGGCTCAGCCTCTGCTGGCTGAATTGCTGGCGGCTATGGGGGAGGAGTCATTGATCCGCCCACCTTTTTGCTGTGAGTTTGGCAAAAATATTCGTGTAGGTCGTAATAGTTTCCTTAACTGTGGTGTCACTATGCTGGATGGTGCGCCCATCACTCTGGGTGACAATGTGATGGTAGGGCCCAATGTGCAGTTTTACACAGCTTCTCACTCCCTGAATCACCTTGAGCGTCGCAGCTGGGCCACCTTTTGTAAGCCTATCACGGTAGAGGATGATGTCTGGATTGGTGGCAATGCGGTGATTCATTACGGCGTGACTATAGGTGCCCGCTCTGTCGTGGCGGCCAATTCAGTGGTCAACCGCGATGTGCCGCCAGACTCTCTGGTGGGTGGGACTCCGGCCAAAGTGATTAAGCAGCTGGCATAGCTCATACCGCGATATCCCCAAGTTGTCCGGTACTTTTCAGTTGAAGCCTGTGGTAAAACCACGGGCTTTTTGCTGTCCAAAGACTCAGCCTCCAGAATAGCAGGCATTCCTATATTAACTATCGGTGCCCGTCGCAGTATTTCCCCTTGTACTGGCTGGGTTAAGGCTGCCCTCCATCGTCTTGCTCCACTGCTGTTTCAACTGACGGGCAAACGTCTGCACCAGGGCGTTGTTTATTTGTGAGCCATGGTAAACCAGCCACAGAGTCCAGCTGGGTAAAGGGTCGGTCGAGGGGATACTTTGCAGTTCAACATCGTCTTCAACAATAAAGTCCGGTAACAGACCTATGCCCGCGCCGGAACGTATCACCTGGGCCGCAGCCATATAGCAATCCACTTTAATCTGGTTATGGCATCTGTGTTTCAGTGCGCCTTGCCAGCGTTCAGCCGGCAGATGAGAGAAAGTACTGTTGAGCCCAATCCAGGTGTCAGGCTGTGGGCTGGCGTGTTTGCTTTTTGCCGGAACCAGAGTGAAATCGTTAAGCCGGATCGCCACCAGTGACTCATCAGGGGAGTTGGTGGCCCGTATCGCCATATCTGTGTGCGCCAATCTGAGGTCTTCGTGCACCGGGCTCACCTTAATATCAAAGCGAATGTCCGGATTGGCGCTGTTCAGCTTGCCAACAATCACAGAAAGGGTTGGCAGGGCGATATCACAGCAGTTGATGGTCAGATTACCTGATTGAGCCAACTGCTTTTGCTTGATCCAAAACTGAATCTGATTGTGCTGCTCTTCCATCTGTGCGGCGAAGTGACTCAGCTGCTCACCGTCTGTTGTCAGGGTTATTCTGTTGGCAGTTCGTCGGATCAAAGGAACGCCAACCACAGATTCCAGTCTGGATATCCTTCTGCAAACCTGAGAGTGGCTGATCTTGAGATGTGCCGATGCGCCCGATAGGGTACCAGCGCTCACCACGGCATTGAATATCCTGAGGTCATCCCAATTCAGCTCTGCATTATTGCAATCGCTCATTGCATTTCTCCCAATGTTCCAAAAATCATTTTGTTTCTAGAGTAGAGAAAGCTCAATCATCCATTAGAAGGAGGGCGGCTAATGAAACTCTATGATCTGGAGTTGTCCGGTAATTGCTTCAAGGTGCGTTTGTTCTGTGCCCTGACCCAGTTATCGCTGGAAGTATACGCAGTGGATTACATGGGAGGAGAGCACAAGTCAGATTACTTTCTGGGGATGAATCCTCTGGGGCAAATCCCCTTGTTTGAGGACGGCGACTTTCTGCTCAGAGACTCCCAGGCCATTTTGGTTTATTTGGCACAAAAGCACGTGTTACACGCCTGGTGGCCACAGGACGCTAAGGCTCAAGCCCAGGTGATGCAGTGGTTATCATTCGCCGCCAACGAGATTGCCAGAGGCCCAAATGATGCGAGGCTACATGACCTTTTTGGGGTTGATCTGAATGTGGGACTGGCCAGGGAGAGGGCTGAGTTTTGCGCGGCGATCCTCGATGAGCATTTGAGTAACCACAAATGGTTGGTGGGAAACGGCCCAACCATAGCTGATATCGCCTGCTATCCGTACATGGCTCTGATGCATCAGGGAGGCGTGGATGCTGCCCCCTATCTCAACCTGATGAGATGGATGGGGGATATCAGGAGTCTGGATGGATTTGTTTCTATGCCGGGAATTGAGTGATGGCTCTGGGCATCGAGATCATTGAGGTTGACCATGTGGGGATACGTGTAAAAGACCCACAGGCATCGATGGCCTTTTATCGTAAGTTGGGTTTTGACAAAGTCCTGATGCTGCCGGAGTTTAATGCCTGCGAGATGGAGAACACTGCAGGTGTCAGGGTGAATCTGATCTTCAATGGGGTCGCAACCCGGCAGCAGGGATTTAACCTGTTGCAGGATTTACCGGACAGGTACCCGGGAGTTACCCATATTGCCTGGGTGATTGATTCCATGGCGCGAGCCACAGAATTTTTTGCCAGACACAATATCGATATTACCGAGGGGCCGAAGAGGATCGGTGAACGCCGGCTGGTTTGCTTTATTCGGGATCCGGATGGCACTGTGCTTGAGTTTAATGAACTGGGTTAATCAGAAAAAAACTGCCACGCCGGGTGAGAGACCGCGAGGGTAGCCATACTCACCACGACGGGCAGAGGGGTAAATAAATCATCAGCGACAGTGTTATCAGCAGGGATGACGCAGTACATCTCCTTTACTGTCGCTAATTGTGAACCCCAGTCAGCAAAATTAGTGATTGCTTAATAAAAGGTCGGGATTGACGGGTTTTCGTTGCTAAATCAGGCTCGCCAGCATTTCATCTGAATATTCCACCAGGGTTTCACCAGCCTTAACTTTCGCCACATAGTCAGGGTTGGCGATCAGCGGACGACCAATGGCCAGCAGGTCGAATTTATTATCGGCAATCGCCTGGCTGCCGGTTTCGGCGCTGTAACCACCGACACCTACCAGCGTCTTGCTGTAGTTGGCTCTCAGGTAGGCGGAGCCTGTACCGCCAAGGTAATCAAATGTCATGCTGTCATCGAAGATGCCCAGATGCAGGAAGGCCAATTCCCGCTTTTCCAGCTCAGCAATGAAGTAATCAAAGACTTCACGGTCACGGGCGTCTGTGCCCATATTGAAGTAAGCACCGGGAGATACCCGCAGGGCGGTGCGCTCGGCACCTATGCGGTTACTGATAGCGTCCACTACTGCCAGCGGGAAGCGCGCCATATTCTCCGGCGTCTGGCCATATTCATCGGTACGTGTGTTACTTGCATGGTGCAGGAACTGATCTATCAGGTATCCGTTGGCACCGTGGATCTCCACTCCATCAAAGCCAGCATCTATGGCGTTGGCTGCGGCCTGACTGTAGTCCTCAATCAGTTTGGTAATCTCTTCATGGCTGGCGGCTTTTGGCACTGTGTACACCAGCTCACGCATACGGGGCACTGTACCTTCCACGGCGATGGCCGATGGGGCCAGCACATATTCGCCACCAAAGAAGTGAGGGTGCGCGACCCGGCCTGTATGCCACAACTGAGCGAAAATCTTGCCGCCTTTGGCATGCACAGCATCGGTCACCTTGCGCCAGCCCTGGATCTGCTCGGCGGTAAATAATCCCGGAGTATTGGGATAACCCTGGCCATCGGCTCTGATAATGGTGGCTTCAGAGATAATCAGGCCGGTATCGGCGCGGCGGGCGTAATAGTCTGCCATGGCCTGGGTGGGCACCAGGTTTTCATCTGCCATGCAACGCGTCAGTGGTGCCATGAGAATGCGGTTCTGCAGAGTCAGGGTGTCATTGAGGGCGTAAGGTTGAAATAAGTTGTCCATGCTTCTTTGCCTTTGGGATATTTATTGAATGCTTATTCAAATTAGACTATCTTGAATGAACGTTCAAGATGTTTTTTGAGCACTCATTCAAATCAGGCCGGGATTTGAGTTAGAATCCCTGATATTCGAACCGATTAGAGAGTCACAATGCGCAGTGCAGAGTTTGACCGTGAGCAGGTGCTTCGCGCCGCTATGGATGCCTTTATTTGCAAGGGTTACGGCAAAACCAGTATGCAGGACCTGAAGCAGGCTACCGGCTTGCATCCGGGGTCTATCTATTGCGCCTTTACCAATAAGCGCGGTTTGCTGCTGGCAGCGATGGACCACTACAGGGCTGAGCGCGGTGCTGAGTTTGAGACTTTCTTTGCCGATAAGGCCAGTGTGCTGGAGGGGGTTGAGGCGTATCTTGCCTGTGTGCTGGATGAGTGCGAGCGGGATGAGATACGTGACTGTTTGCTGCAAAAGGCGTTAAGTGAACTCTCCCATCAGGATGAGGAAGTGGAAGCCCTGATAGGTTCCATGTTGACCGACTGGCAGGCTGCTTTTACCGATAAGCTTGAGTTGGCACAGCAACAGGGAGAAATCCCAAAGAACAAAGATTGCCAGGCCCTGTCGCGGTTTCTGGTGATGGGTATTTACGGTATGCGTACCTATGCTCATACCAAGCCGGAAAAGGGCGCACTGGCAGGCCTTGCCCGGCAATTGATGGATTATATTCGCAGTTAATTGCTCTGGTTTTGGCACTCGGTGAGCTGGATATTAGCCACCCTGTAGCGTGCGAATTTGTCGTTAAACAGTGAATGCCCCGCCT
The DNA here is from genome assembly GCF_023349125.1 of Shewanella corallii. GTDB lineage: Bacteria > Pseudomonadota > Gammaproteobacteria > Enterobacterales > Shewanellaceae > Shewanella > Shewanella corallii. Next base: position 118,610 of record NZ_JAKIKT010000001.1, read on the forward strand.
GGTAGTAACCGTCGGGCATTCTGCTGTTAAGTTTGGCATCTCTCAGCCGTTTATCTTCCTCTTTGGTGATGGTGGCGAAGATAAGATTCTCGTCGATACAGGCAGCTATCTCCTCCAGTGAGGGAGCCTTGTCTGCACTCAGCGCAATCAGTTTTTCAACTATCACTTTCAAGGGCACCACATGCTCTTTGACCAGCTGCTTTTTGTCTGACTCCAACACAGCCAGCGATGACACATAGCCGTGCCAAAGCAGTTTGCTCCAGTTGGCCTTTCCTGATGAAGTTACCAGGCCATGCTGGTAGCAATAGTATTGGTCGATAAAGTGGCGCATATGCTGGCTGCGACCGTGGCCCAGTTCCAGTTGGATATGCAAAAGTTCAATAAGGGCGTTTTGACTGTACATGAATTGAAATCGGACGAAGATTATTTCGTCTCTGGCAGGACTTGATACCCAAGGTGTAAAGAGGCGGGAGAGTAGCGTTATTCCGTATTCAGCGCCAATACCTTTCTGTGCCATTTGTCGCTGTTGACCTGTCTGGAGATGTTTTCACTTATCTCCATCTCTTCTATTGAAGGGTCTGAAAACTGAAGCCCGGTAAGGAGTTCACCAGTGGCGCATTTGGCCTGAAACGCCTTGATTCCAAAGACCAGATGTTCACTGATAAAGGCACTCACATCGAACTCTTCATCATGGGTTTGTAACCCGTAATCACGTATCTGACTGACCAGATCATCAAGTGGATTGAACTCATCTATATTGCTGTAGAGATAGTCCCAATCCGGTGCGCTCATCTCTATCTGCAGATCTGAAACCTGTAAATAGTTGGCAGCCAGATCCGGATGCTGCTCAAGGGTTTCCAGCAGTTCGGCTTCAGATTGTCTTATTCGGCGTTTCAGCGCGATCAGACTTTTATGGGTCGACGCTGCGATGCCAAAAGCACAAAAGCCCGAGGCGCAGTAAAGGCTATAGGCATACAAGCCATCCTGTTGCAGATCACTGTGGATGTTTGCAAAGTGATTTACCATACCGCTGGTTATTATCTGGCTCAGTTGCTTGCCGATGGAATCGATATCCAAAGCGACTCCCTCTTTGGTTGTGGTCTTAATCAAGGAACTAATCTACAGAATTCACTGCAAAGTTAAAGCCGGACTGATCCCCTGATGGCGTTGAGACTCTTGGTCGTAGTTGAGTAAGTCATTGGCGGTGACAGATTAAATTAACTACACAGAACGCTGATAAAAACTACATTTCCTGCGATATTAGGTGTAGAATTTCACCCATTTAGAGTATTTGCTCTAAATTTTTTTGGGATGAATGCCGACATTGGGCGTATGAGTCTGACTCCGGGACGGATATGCTGCGCTCTGTGTATTATCCGGCAGCAAAGTTTCGCCGTCTTATTCTGGATGATATTTAACTGGCGTAAACTCTGCATTCGCACTTTCCAACAAGCCTGCCAAAGATGAGGGATACAAGTGAGATTAACGATTCTGGCACTTTGTCTGCTGTTGCCTTTGCCGTCTTTTGCTACGCAAGGGGCGCAAAGCGGGCTACAGCAAACAATTAGCTTTGATAAAGCCTGGGAGCAGCTGCAGACAGTCAGCGATAAGCTCAAAGCCGATGAGGCTCACCTCAGTCGGGTAGAGGCATTGAAGCGGGGCGGTGAAGCCCTGGATTTGCCCACCGTGGGGATCACCGGCAGCTATACCCATCTGGACAAGCCGGTGGAGCTGGATCTTCGCGACCTCAACCCTTTGGCCTCTCTTAATGGCGGTGACCTGCCAGTTCCTATTCCTCCGGCTATTGCTGGTTTGCTGGAAAGCCTGCCTATGGTGACGCCATTTACCGAGCAGGATATTTTCCGCGCCAGTCTGCAGGCGCTGTGGCCTATCTATACCGGCGGTAAAATTACGGCAGCACAAAGCATTCAAAAGGCGCAGGTAGCAGAGCAGAAACAGGCTGCTGAGCTGGCTAAGCGGGATCTCTTTACCACCTTGGTGGACAGATATTACGGCGTTATCGTCACTCACAAGGCCTGGCAAACCCAGCAGGCTCTGGTGGATGCGTTAAGCGAGCATCTGGAGCATGCCATTAAGCTGGAGCAGCAGGGGCAGATTGCCAAGGTCGAGCGTTTAAATGCCGAAGTGGCACTGTCCAATGCCAGAGTCAATGCAGCCAGTGCCATGCGCCAATATCAAATGGCGGGGATTGCTCTCAATCGTATGCTGCATCTGGAGCAGGCCGATCCCAGATCAGATCTGTTTATGCTCAATACCGATCCTTCCCTGCCTCAGCTAACTCAACTGACACTGGCTCAACATCCGGCGCTGCGACTGCTTGAGGCCAAAGAAGCTCAGGCTCAGGGCCTGGTGGATGTGGAGAAGAGCCAGTATATGCCCACCGTATTCCTCTACGGTAACTACACACTTTATGAAGATGACAGCCTGGCCTCCAAAATGGAGCCGGACTGGTTGGTCGGCGTTGGCATCAAGATGCCAATTATCAGCAACTCAGGCCGGGGCGATAAGGTCGAGGCTGCCAAGAGTGCGCTATTGCAGGCCAGATACACCAAGGCCCAGACCCGTCAGGACTTAAGCCTGCTGGTCGATCAAAGCTATCGACAACTGGAGCAAGCCAGGGAAGAGGTCACCTCACTGAATACCTCATTGGAACTGGCTAAAGAGAATCTGAGATTGCGAGAGCTGGCTTTTAATCAGGGGATGTCCACCTCCATTGAGCGGGTGGACGCACAGGTTAAGCTGACTGCGGTGCAAACACAGCAACTGGCCGCCACTTACAGATATGTGCAGGCCTATGCCCGCCTGATGGCCGTGTCCGGCCAACTGGATGAATTTATTGCCCGAAGCAACCTGACTGGCACTCACGGTGTCACACCAGCTTCGGTCACACCAGCTTCGATTACACCAAACAAGACTGAACACAAAGATGGGGAGAATCACAATGCGCGCTAACCGAATCCTGGCTCTGGTAGCCCTGTTGGCTCTGGTTGTCGTGCTCGGCTACGGCATCAAACTGGCATACAGTCCCAAGCCTGTGGTGTTACAGGGGCAGATTGAAGCCCGTGAATACCATGTCTCCTCTAAAGTGGCCGGTCGCATTGAGCAGGTGATGGTACGCCGTGGTGATGTGGTGAAAGAGGGTGACCTGATCTTTTCCATCAATAGTCCTGAGCTGAATGCCAAATTGATGCAGGCTCAGGGGGGGCGCGACGCTGCGCTGGCACTGAAAGATGAAGCTGATGCCGGTGCCCGTAAACAGCAGGTGATGGCGGCCAAAGAGCAGTGGCAGAAAGCCAAAGCCGGTGCTGAGCTGGCTCAAACTACTTTCAAACGGGTAGAGAACCTGTTTGATGAGGGCGTGCTGCCACGTCAAAAGCGCGATGAAGCCTACACCCAGTGGCAAGCGGCAAAGTATACCGAGCAGGCTGCGCTGGCTATGTATCAGATGGCACAGGAAGGCGCACGTAAGGAAACCAAGGCTGCCGCTGCGGGTAAAGCCATGATGGCTCAGGGGGCGGTTAATGAGGTGGAATCTGTGCTGAAAGACAGCCAGATGCGTGCGACTCACAGTGGTGAAGTCAGTGAAGTCTTGCTGTTTGAAGGCGAATTGGCGCCAACAGGTTTCCCTGTGGTCAGTCTGACCGATATGCAGGACAGCTGGGCATTGATGCAGGTGCGTGAAGATCTGCTCAAGCATTTTAAAATGGGTGAAACCCTCAAGCTGCATATCCCCGCCCTGGATAAAGATGCTGAGTTTAAGGTGAGCTACATCAGCCCCATGGGTAACTTTGCTACCTGGCGTGCGACTGAGGCCGGACACGATTTTGATATGCGAACCTTTGAGGTAGAGCTGCGTCCGCAGGCGCCGATTGACGGTTTGCGTGCCGGCATGTCTGTGCTTTTGCCACTTTAATTCACTGCGAAAAGGTATGGATAGATGATGCTGGAGCCTATTCGTCGCGAATGGCACTCGATGCTGAAGGATCCCTGGTTACTGGCCCTGGTCAGCTACCTGCCTTTGTTGCTGGCGCTGGGGTTGTGGGGGCTTTTTTCTGCTGCCGTGCCCAGAGAGCTGCCGGTTGCCCTGGTGGATTTGGATCAAACCCAGCTCAGCAGGGCGCTTGGTCGCCACATTCAGGCCAGTCCTGCCAGCTTACCGCTTTCTTATAATTCTGAGGCTGATGCCATTGATGCCATGAAGCGGGGCAAGGTGTTTGGCATGGTGATTATCCCAAGCCAGTTCAGTGCCGGTTTGCAAAGTGGTAAACAACCGACGCTGGAGATCCGCTACAACGGCCAGTTCCTCTTGGTGGGAAAACTGCTGAACAGCAACCTGCAGCAGAGTCTGGCGCCGGCGCTGCAGCAATTGGCCCGCACTCAACTGCTGGCCAAAGGCGTGCCCAGTGTGCAGGTCGGGGTGAATGTCAGTCCTGTCCAGTTCCAGATCACGCCTCTGTATAACCAGGCCAGCAACTATGTGGCTTTTTTGATGCCACCACTTTTTATCGCCCTGTTTCAGATTGTCGGCATGCTGATTTTTGTCAACGCCCTGAATCGGGAGCTGGACACCAGCGGCTATGGTAACTGGCTGGCTAATTGGGGCAGTAACCTCACGGTTAAGTGGCTGGTGTATTTGCCACTGGCCTTGCTACAAAGTGCTGTGATGATGGTGTTCCTCTATGGCTATCAGGGTATGCCCATCAATGGTGGCTTTGGTTGGCTGGTGCTGGCGCAGGCGGTAATGCTGTCTGCTGTATTCCTGTGGGTTTCGACCATTTTCTTCCTGCTGCAGGACAAGGCCAGGGTTGTCAGTTTCTGTACCGCTTTATTTGCTCCGGCATTTGCCTTTATGGGGGCGACTTTCCCTGTGCATGAGATGCCGGAGTTAGCCAAGTTGTGGCGGATATTGATGCCATCGAGTCACTATATCGAATCCCAGATTGCAGTGGTCAGTTATGGCCTGGGCGGAGCAGATGTGCTCAACGAACTCACAGGTTACTGGGGCTTTTTGCTCCTGCTTGTTCCTATCGGTGCGTTGGCGACACTGCGTAAACGTCAGTGGCAAAACAATGCACTTGTGGTGACCAATACCGGCTCTTCCAAGCCGTCCGGGGAGGAGGCCTGATGAGTATCTGGAAACTGGTTTGGCTTGAGCTCAAAGCCATAGCGACAGATAAAGCCATTGCCATCACCCTGTTCGGCGGCGTGCTGTTTTACTCAGTACTTTACCCCTTGCCTTACCTGCATGAAGTACCAACCAGACAGGCGATAGTGGTGGTGGATTTGGACCGTAGCAGTCTGAGCCGCGAACTTATTCGCCATGCCAATGCCAGCCCCAAGCTGGAAGTGGTGGGGACGGTGGGCAGTATTCCGGAAGCAGCAAACTGGATTGCGCTGCCTAAAGAGGGTATCCAGGCCCATGGCCTGCTGGTGATCCCTGAGCATTTCAGCCGGGATGTGAAGTTGGGTAAGGGGGCGACCCTGGCCATTGGCGGCGATGCCAGCTACTTCCTGGTGTATTCGGCCATTGCCGAGGGGCTGGTGGATGTGGGGATGGACTTTGCCACCGAGCTTAAGTGGCAGGCTTTGACCAGTCGCGGTACCAACCCGGTGGCGGCCGAGTTGCAGTTAAATCCGCTGGATATCAACTCAGTACCCGCTTTTAACCTGTCGCTGGGCTACACACCTTATGTGGTGCCTGGGTTGTTTTTGTTGATCCTGCAGCAAACCATGCTGGTGGGGATAGGTATTCTCGGTGCCGGTCAGTGGCGCAACAAGGGCTACTGGGACCAGGTTTCACCCCTGATGCTGCTGGGTGGTCGTATGCTCGCCTTTATGCTGATCTACTCTGTCTTTACCGCCTACTATGTGGGTTGGTGTTACTACTGGTACGGTGCCAATCTAATGGCCAGCGCCACCGAGGTGGGTTTGCTGTTGCTGCCATTTTTGCTGGCGACCACTGTGGTGGGGATTGCCTTCAGTGCCCTGTTTACCAAGCGGGAACAGCCGACTCAGGTGCTGCTATTGCTGTCGATGCCTATCCTGTTCGCCTCTGGCTTTGTGTGGCCCTTGTCATTGATCCCCGAGCCTTTGGTGTGGCTGTCGCAGATCTTCCCGGTAACCCCGGCAATTATGGGGATGTTGGAGATGAATCAGATGGGCGTTAGCTGGAGTCAGATACTGCCCTACTGGCTGCATATGTGGGGGCTGTTGATTGTCTTTGCCCCTCTTGCCTGGTGGGGCATCCGGCACCATAGAAGCAAGTTGGATTAACAACAAGATGCCGCCAACAAAAAGCCAGACTCACTGTCTGGCTTTTTTATTTGCTTGTGTCCCGTCCTGTAGAGGATTACAGCAGAGTAACTGGCAGCGTCAGTGTGGTTCTGATACCTGCAGGAGTGGACACCTGAATGCTGACATTGGCTACTCCGGCCTCGCCATCATGTTTCAGGCTGAAGCCTGTTTGAATACCGCCATCGGAGTTGCCTTTTGGCACAGTGTAACCATTGAAGCTAACAGTACCTGCATCTGCGGAGACTTCGACACTGGTTCCCGAAGGCATGATCTGATTGGCGCTGTCATACAGACGGACTGTGAATGATGACGAACCATTAGGACTTATCGGTGAGGCTGACACAGTTCCACTGGCGCTGTTATAAATCTCTGTGCCGTCCTGGGAAATGGTAAAGAAGGCGGCTGAACCGGACATGGTCATCACCAGAGCTTTACGCACATAGGTTTTATTCGCCTGATCTTCACCACACAGACTGCCTTCGCACTGAGGACCGTTAAACTTGCCATCGGCTGCGCCATAGCTGTTGCTGCCCTGAGTGTTAAAGAACTTCTCTCCGGCATCATAGCTGAAGTTTTCATTGTCATCCCTGAAGGCATCGGGAAGATCGCTGAAGCCGGATGCCATATAGGCTTCTCTGTCCATGCCGTTACCACTACAGCTTGCCGCATTACCTGAGCCATCCAAACAGGCGACCACGGCACTGCCATCGGCGGCATCAAAGATGTTATTGCCATTGGTATCGAAGAAGGTCTCATGACCCAGGGCATAGGCCATCACAGTGATTCTGTGATCAGGAACCCTTGGGTTGGCCGACGTCCAGGTGACGCTACAGCCGCCTCCCGAGGTCACACAGCTTGGCTGTATCTGGCCGCCCTCAGTGGTGAAGTTGATCGTGGTGTCGTTGGGAACAGGGTTACCAAAGCTGTCGGCCAATCGGGCTGTGATGGTGACTTCAACACCGTCTGTGTTGTCTGTCTCCGGATTGGCATTGGAGGTCGCCAGACTCATGCTCAACTGCTGAGGCAAGCCAGTGTTGATCGACAACTGCTCTGACTGAGTCACTATGGTTTCGCCTGAGTCACCGTCGGTGGCTGAAGCCTGAATGCGAACCGGTGTTGGCACTGTGCCCGCCAATACCCGCACGCTCACCAGACCTTCTGCATTGGTCAGGCTGGAGTCGGTGATCTCGCCATTGGCAAAGGTGATACCGCCGACCACAGTGTCCAGGCTGAAGTCCACTTCCTGCTGGGCGGCACCCTGACCATTGGCACTGGATACTTTGAAGGTCACCAGTGAAGACTCGCTGGCATCTGTCCCGCCGCTGCCTTTGATACGTATGCTGCTGGGCTCAGCAGAAACAAAGCTCAGATTGGCCAGGGTTTGACGTGCCAGTGAAAATGGCAGGGTGGCGGTCAGGGTCTCATTACCTGCAAGCGTGGTTGCCACTATCTGGTCGTCCCGCTCACTGTTGCCACTGCAGCTGACATCCTGGAAGGTGGAGTCGGCACTGCCGGACAGGGTGGTGACAGGGGAGTCCAGTGTTGCAGCTTCAGCGGTCACACAGTCTGAGCTGAAACTGATGCTGGAAGGTGTTTGCACCAGAGTAATGCTGCCGTCACTGGCTTCACTGACCAGAGTTGCGGTAATGCCGAAGGAGCCCCCGGCACTGACCACATATTTGCCATCGGCATTGGCAGTCAGAGTCGTTTTCAGTTTGCCTTCAACAAAATCACTGCCATCAAAGTAGCCCAGTTTCAGTATGCCATCTGTACCTATGGCATCTTTGGCGATCACTTCATACAGGCTGGCACCCGTCAACGGGTTGCCGTTGATCTCGGCTGAGACGGTCAGGCTGTGTGCTCCCAACTCTGCTTCAGCCGGGGTATAGCTGACCTGTGCAACTCCAGTTTCAGAGGTCAATGCGGTATTGGGGGTGAGAGAGGCGTTGCCCGCACTGAAAGTAACCAATTGATTGGCCAGGCCGTTGCCCTCGTTGTCGGTCAGTTTGGCTTGCAGCTGCACGGCTTCATCTACCCGAAAACGGGTCACGGCTTCGCCAGACTGGAGAATACTGGCGTTCAGGCTGGGAAGTGTTGCTGTCGGTGGCGTTGGCTCTCCCACAAACTCAAAGTTGCGATTGGCTCGCAGGGAATCGCCTTCATCAGGCGTAAAGGACACACTTGCAGTGCCTGCGCCCTGGGCTGCATCAGGGTTGCTGACTACCAGAGTGGCTTTACCATCGGCCGAGGTAAGGGCTGTGGCTGCCGAAAGGCTGCCCAATGTAGTACTGAAGTCGATGATTTCCCCGGACTGGGGACTGGAACCTTTGGAAAGAGAAGCGACAGCACAGAAGCTGTCGCCGGCATTAAAGCTCTGGGTGTCTGTGGTCTCGCCACATACCCCGTCGACCCGGGTCTGGAATTTGATGGTCAGGCTGTAACTGCCATTATCACCCGTTGGGTCTGTACCATCAGCGGCACCATTGCACCCTATCAATCCCATGGCGGCCAGTGCCGCCACACCATAACGAAAATCTCGTTGCATGGTCACTTCCTTGTAGAAGTCTTAAGGAAGGTGCATACATGGCCCCGTTAATAATACGCAGGACACCTTCCTGTGGTTATTCAATCTCGCTGCGCAGGTACTTAAACAGCTCAGTGGCTGATTTGGATTCGGGTCCCTTGGCCAGCTCTTTGTTACCTGACCGAACCAACTGACGCAGCTTCTGCCTGTCGAGATGTGGGTGTTCTTCCAACAAAAGCTGGATCTCAGCATCTCCATCACTTAACAGTTTATCCCGAAGTTTCTCAAAAATCTGGATTTTTGCTGCTTCATTGTTGTTTTTGTTAAGCAAGTTGGCCAGGTGTACTTCCAATTGCTCGACATCTTCGTTACGCATAACTTTGCCAATAAACTGTACCTGACGACGGTAAGCTTCGGTCTTTGGCTTAATCTTCTTGATGGCCATCAGGGCGTCATACAGTTCTTCGCTCAGCTCCAGCTTTTCCAGCTGGCTCTTGCTCAGGTTAACCAGCTTAAGGCCAGCTTCCTGCAGATCTGCACTTTCTTTCTTGTATGACGTCTTGCTGATGTAGTCATCATCATTGTCGTAGGGCTGCTTAAAATGTTCTGAATCGCCAACGATATTCATGGGAAAACCTCACTATCAATATGGCGCTAATATTAACATCCCGCTCAGGCTTTCGCCTAAAGCAATCTCAGTGCTGGCGATACTTTAACCAGAACAATATGTTAAACCGGCTTCTCTACACTTTATGTCAGTGGAATGGTATCTGCCTGACTGTTATGCTTAGGCCAACATAGATCAGTGAAGAGACAAGACGTGTCGTCAAACAATATTGAACATGAACTGGGGGCGCTGAAAGAAGCTGTCGCCATGGCACTGGACTACGCCAGGGAATTGGGCACCAGTGACGCCGAAGTTGCTATCAGTAAGCAACAGGGCTTGTCGGTATCTACTCGTTTGAAAGAGGTAGAGACCGTGGAGTTCAACAAGGATGGTGCTTTGGGGATCACTCTGTATCGGGACGGTCGTAAAGGCAGTTCCTCTACCTCGGATCTGAGCCCGGAAGCGATTCGTCAGGCGGTTCAGGCGGCCAATGATATTGCCCGTTATACAGGCGAAGACAGCTTCAGCGGTCTGTCTGACAAAGAACTGATGGCAACAGAGTTTCCGGATCTGGATCTGTACCACCCGCAGGATTTGTTGCCGGAGACTCTGGCTGAACTGGCCATTGCCACCGAAGATGCAGCCATGTCTGCCGACAGCCGTATTACCAACTCTGACGGTGCCAGCGCCAATGCCCATACCGGCATCAAGGTGTACGGTAACAGCCATGGCTTCCTCAATGGCTATGCCAGCTCACGTTACAGCCTGAGCTGTGTGGTGATCGGCGAAGATGAGCAGGGCAATATGCAGCGTGATTACGATTACACTGTATCCCGTAAATACGGCGAACTGGCCCCTGCTGCCGAGATTGGTGCCAAAGCCGCCATGAAGACAGTGGGCCGTTTGGGCGGTCGCAAGATTGCCACCACCAAGTTGCCTGTGCTGCTGAGCCCGGAGATCTCTACCGGCATGATGGGACATCTGATCAGTGCCATCAGTGGCAGTAGCCTGTACCGTAAGTCCAGCTTCCTGCAGGACTCTCTGGGCACTCAATTGTTCCCTGAATGGTTCAATATTGCAGAGCAGCCACACCTGTTGGCTGGCCTTTCAAGCGCACCTTATGACAGTGAAGGTGTCGCGACCAAAGATCGCGATATCATCAGCGCCGGCATGCTGGAAACTTACCTGCTGACCAGTTACTCAGCCCGTAAACTGGGTATGGTGAATACAGGTCACGCCGGTGGTATCTACAACTGGACTGTGGGTGACAGCGGCCAGACCTTTGATGAGCTGGTGAAAGCAATGGGCACAGGCTTGATTGTCACTGAGGTTATGGGCCAGGGTGTTAACATGGTCACCGGTGATTACTCCCGTGGGGCAGCCGGTTTCTATGTGGAGAATGGCGAGATCCTGTTCCCGGTAGAAGAGATCACCATGGCGGGTAACCTGAAGGATATGTTCCGCAATATTCAGGCTGTGGCCAGCGACAGAGATTATCGCAGCGCCATTCGTACCGGCGGTATTCTGCTGGACGAGATGAAGATCGCCGGTAACTGAGAACCTAGACCCTAGAACCTAGGGCCTAAAACAAAAAAGCGAGTACCTTATCAGTACTCGCTTTTTTAGTTTCTCGAAGCGGCTTGCCGCGCTCTCGAATCTCGATCCCAGGACCTTATTTTAGTCTTGCAGCTGCACCATTTCAGCCCACAGATCGTGCTCATCTGAGTGAGTAATCACGGCGCGTACCATATCACCCGGTGTCAGTTCGGTTTCGCCATTCAGGAACACCATACCGTCGATCTCAGGAGCGTCGGCGTATGAGCGACCGATAGCACCTTCTTCATCGACATCATCGATCAGAATGTCCAGTTCGCGACCGACCAGGCGGGCCAGGCGCTCGGCGCTGATCTCTGCCTGAACTTCCATAAACCGGCGGTATCTGTCTTCTTTCACTTCGTCGCTGATAAGCTCACCCAGAGTGTTGGCGACTGCGCCTTCCACTTCTGAGTACTTGAAGCAACCCACGCGATCCAGTCTGGCTTCACGCAGGAAGTCCAACAGGATTTCGAAGTCCTCTTCGGTTTCACCCGGGAAGCCAACGATAAAGGTGGAGCGGATAACCAGATCCGGACAGATCTCGCGCCAGCTCTTGATGGCATCCAACTGACGGTCAACACGACCCGGACGCTTCATCATCTTAAGTACCCTTGGGCTGGCGTGCTGCAGCGGCAGATCCAGATATGGCAGGATCAGACCTTCTGCCATCAGTGGGATCAGCTCATCAACCCAGGGGTATGGGTAAACATAGTGCAGACGCACCCAGGCACCCATCTTACCCAACTGGCGGGCCAGTGAGGTGATGTCCTGCTTAACCGGCATACCATTCCAGAAATCGGTACGGCCGCCATTGTCTTTACCATAGGCAGAGGTGTCCTGGCTCACCACCAGAACCTCCTGAACGCCACTTTCCACCAGACGCTTGGCTTCATCCAGCACGCTGCCGACACCACGGCTGTCCAGATCGCCACGCAGCTCAGGAATGATGCAGAAAGTACAACGGTTGTCACAGCCTTCAGAAATCTTCAGGTAAGCATAGTGCTTGGGCGTCAGCTTAACGCCAGTCTGAGGAACCAGGCTGGTGAAAGGGTTGTGTTCTGGCTTGGGCACATACTTGTGTACGTGCTTGAGCACTTCTTCATAGCTGTGCGGGCCGGTGATCTCCAGTACATCAGGGTATACCTGACGGATCTGGTTTTCTTTGGCACCCAGACAGCCGGTAACCAGTACCTTGCCGTTTTCTTCCAGTGCTTCACGAATGGCATCCAGTGACTCTTCCACTGCGGCATCGATAAAGCCACAGGTGTTAACGATCACCAGATCGGCATTGTGGTAGGTGTTAACCACTTCATAGCCGTCGATACGCAACTGGGTCAAAATCCGCTCTGAGTCCACCAGGTTCTTTGGGCAACCCAGAGACACAAAACCGATGCGCTTGCCGTTGCAGATGCTGTCATCCGGAGTGGCGCTGGCCAGGGTCTTTTCCGCTGTTTCCAGCGTGGTGGTTTGTTTTGGATTAAAGGTTTCGACTGTCATAGCGTTGCGTATATTCTCTGAATACTGAGTGATGCAAATGGCCGATTATCCTGCAAGTTGAGGTACGGCGCGTCAGGCGCGGGATTATACCCGAACCAATATAAAGATACAGAGTGAGTGGTTAAAAAACACCCTTATCTAGGAAAGCTTTTCACGGACGAAAATTTTTTTTGAAAAAAATAACCCCTTTTCTGAATCGGCCCGTTTATAGGGGTAAATCAAGTCAAAAACCTGTTTAGATTTTTTTGGAGTCTTTATATGAAACATTCTGTGATTGCCGCCGTTTTGGGTTCTGTATTGTTTGCCTCTGCCCCTGTGTTTGCCGATGTTCCTGACTTCCCGCACCTGGAAACTGTTGGTGTGGGCGAAGTGATTGCTGTGCCGGATATGGCGGTTATCCATGTGCAGGTGAGTGTGACCGAGCAGTCTGCCGCCGCTGCCAAGCAGGCATCTGACAAAGCGGTTGCCAACTTTATCAAGCAACTGAAAAAGGCGGGTTTGAGCCAGAAGGATATTCAGAGCGCCAATATCAACCTGCAGCCTCAATACAAATACCAACAGGGTAAGTCGCCTGAGCTGACCGGCTATCAGGCCAGCCGTGATGTCACTGTTATGGTGCGTAAGTTGCCTATGTTGAATGGACTGTTGGACTCAGCTTTGAGCGAGGGTATTAATCGCATCAACAATATTGAGTTCAAAGCCAGCAATATGGAGGCGCTGAAGGCTGAAGCCCGTTTGGCTGCCATTAAAGATGCCAAGGCCAAGGCTAAAGCTGTAGCTGACGGCTTCGGTGAAGAATTAGATGGGGTATGGCAGATCCGTTACTTTGAACAGCAACCCATCCGTCCAGTGATGTATAAGGCGGCCAGAGCGATGAATGACGCTGTGGGTGAAAGCTACCAGAATGCTCAGATCACTGTGACCGACAGAGTGGAAGTGACCTATAAAATATCCAACTAATTCAGACTATTGAATAATCTATCTGGGTGTCGGGTTTATAACCTGCCACCCATTGTTTTTTAACACCAAAGTAATATGCTGGAACAAGTACCAATCTGCACGGAGTGACGGAACTCCTGCTCGGCTTAACAAGGAGTTGTTATGGCAGATTTTCTACCCCCATACGTTAAGTATGAGTCTTCTCTCAGTCGCAAGCACTCCGGAGAGACCAATACCAATCAGGTCGAATATGCTGGCACGGCACAGGGCGTTGCCAACGAAGCGCAGCTATACAATATTCAGCACAACGAACAGTCATCCCATGAACTGACACTCTTATGCGGCTTGCTGTTTCTGGCGTTTGTATGGCATTGGTTGTGGGACCTGGCCAGAAAAAAGACCCAATCAAATACCTAGCTCAGGCTGCCCACTTACCGCTAACCGCATTGGCTAAATCAGGGAGGAGATATGGCGAATTCGGAATCAGATAAACAGCATGAAATCCCTTATCCAGGTGCCTTTCATCCTGCCGCTTTTTACGTCCCCTCTGCTAAGCACCATCAACACGTGAGTACAAATGTGCAGGTGCTCGACCAGAAAGAGGTGGATTACGGCGACCATTCCCAGGGTTGGATTACTCTGGCTTTGGTGGTTTTGGTCTTGGTGCTGCTGGTGGATTGGATGTGGCGCAACCGTCACTGACCGTTTCCCCTTACAATTCCGGCGCCACCTATCACTGTTGGATTTTAAGGTTTTGATTTAATTTAATTAAAATGTGATTTAGTTTGCTGTTTGCAGTGAGGTTTCAGGATTAACTTCAGGTGATGTCATACTTCAGGGAGGAAGAGCTTATGGCTAATGAGCATTCGTCAAATCAGGTTGAGTGGCAATCCGGAACTCACCATCCCGCTTTTTATCAACCCGGGTCTCAAGCTGTAATCAAGCTGGAGGCTGTGGGTATCCAGCAACCGGTTCAGACTGAAGTAAAGTACGGCAATCAGTCTGACGGCTGGATTATATTGATTCTTATGCTGGTGTTTGTGTTCAGTTTGATGGACTGGTTTTGGCGCAACCGCCATTAGCGGCAAAACCCAACTCCATTAAGGGCGCTCAAACTCCCGGCACAGCAGCAGCGTTTCCTGTTCCTGCAAAGGTTCTTTGGTGAGCTCACACAGGTATTGTCCCTGGGCCAACTCAGTATTGTGACGACACTGTCTGCATTGCCCGAATGGACGCGACTGATTGGCCTGTTGCATTGAGGTCAGCAGGTTTTGCAGCGGTTGATAACAGTCATTCAGCAATTGGCTTTCAAGCTGAGCCAGCTGAGGTGACAGCTGTTGCGTGTCCAGTATTTCACTCCCCGCCTCGGTCAGCTTTAAATGGCTGACCCGCTTATCTTTACTGTCTCCCTGTTTAACGATCAGCCCCTTGGTCTCCAGCACCTTGAGGGTCTGTGAGACTGTGCCTTTGGTTTGCCCCAGATACTCTGTCACAGCCATGGGCGTATCTGAGTAACGGTTGCAGTGGGCCAGATAGTTCAGGGCCTCGAACTGCACAGGCTGTAGGCCATATTCGGCCAGCAGCTGACGTCTCTCATTGCGCAGCAAACCGGTAATGCGTTCCAGCAGGAACTGTACTTGGTAGATATCCTGATTCATGGAGTAGATAGTATCGAATCAATACTAGGTTGACAATTGGTTATGGCTTTGTTTATTATTGTTTCGACTCGAAACTATAAGGTTTGAGCCTGAACAGATTACAACCCGATGAGTTTATGTCTGTGAGGGTGGGAAACCGGATTCAATTTGCAATGAGGACTGACAGATGAAAACTCTAACCCTTACGTTGGCCATCTCTGCTGCACTGGCTTCCCCGCTGGCGGATGCACACGGCAACAAACATCAGGGCGGTATCCAGGCGGACAGCAACAATGCGGTGCGCTCGGCATTTGACATAGTGCATGCCAAGGTCTCAGCCAAAGGCAATGTCGCGACCTTCCATATGGGAGTGAAAGGCGCGGCTGGTGGCGCCAAGCCAGCTTTGAATGGCAAGTTGGGTGGTGCCGAAGCCTACGCCTATGTGTGGCCGACCAGTATCAATGCCTATGAGGTGGGATTTGATAAGGACGCGGGCATTCTGGCACTGGCGGTGGCCAGCCATCCCGACTTTGACGATACCCCACTGTTCGATGAGAACAATGACAATGACACAGGTAATGATGGCGGAGTCTGGCACAGTCACTGGGTGGTATTGGTACCGGATGAACGCTGTGGGCCGGGGGCTCTGACGGTAAAAGATATTCCGGAAGGCAGTAACCCAAGATTACCGGCCACCTGGCCAGGCTTACCGATTTTACTGGACAGCCCGGGCTGGGACCCTGTGCTTGAGGGGGACACTGTGGAGATCAAAGTCCCCTTCGCCAGTGCTGATGTGCTCAGTGGTGTCTCCTATGATGGTGTCACTGCAGGCTTGAGAGTTAACGCCAATATTCACGCGCCACTGTTTTGTGTGGTGGATGTGATGGATGTGGCCTCTGGTGACCTGAGCTTGCCAGGAAAAATATAAGGAGGATGTAATGAAATATCCTGACTATGGCTTGTTACCTGAGCTGGATACCTCACAGTGGTTCAATACTTCTGAGTCACTGACGCTTGATGCGCTGAAAGGCAAAGTGGTGGTGATATATGCCTTTCAGATGCTGTGTCCGGGATGTGTCAGCCATGGCCTGCCTTTGATGCGTAAGCTGGATGCTTTCTATCAAAACACTGAGGTGCAGGTTATTGGTCTGCATACGGTATTTGAGCACCACAGTGCCATGGAGCCTGTTTCATTGCAGGCATTCCTGCACGAATACCGTATCCGCTTCCCTGTTGCTGTTGACCGGCCGGGCAGCAGTGGGCCGGTACCCACCACCATGGCGGCCTATGGTCTGCAGGGCACGCCCAGCTATCTGGTATTGGACAGGCAGGGGCATCTCAGACTTAAGCACTTCGGCGCATTGGATGAGCTGCAACTGGGAGATCTGATAGCAGGTTTACTGGCTGAGCCAGTCGCTTGTGAACAGTCTGCAACTGACACAGATAAGTCCACAGCAAGTCCTGATGAGACAAAGGGGGAGCTGCCAGTCTGTGATGAGCATGGCTGTCGCATCTGATGCAGTGCTAACCGCTTTCGAGCTGCTTGTTTATTCAAACAGCTCGAAAAAGCGGACAAACTCCTGCCACTGTTTTGATGCGTGGGTCAGATCGCCGGGGACAAAGCTTACCTCTGTTCCCGGCATACACTGGGCCAGACACCACTGGGAGTAGCGACTCAGGATAAAGGGCTTGGGGTAGCCGCCCAGTGTTTGTCTGTCTGACATCAGGATAATCGGCTGTCCATCCGGCGGCAGCTGCATGGCACCTGCACTTATCCCCTCAGATATCATGCCTGCAGGACCGGCTTGGACTGCCTGCCCCTCAAATCTGATACCCATACGGTCAGAGCTGGGACTGATACGATAGCGACTGTCAAACAGAGTAGTCAGCTGTTCCGGGGGATAATCCATGTACTGTGGACCGTGCAGCAGCTCCAATCTAACCGGGTCTGAATAGTTTGGCTGATAGCGATCAGGCACCTTATTGCTGCTTACATCAAGATTTGTTTGTGAGTCATTACTTACTTCGAGGGTGTTTTCTTCGGTGAGTTTTTCACCATTGATTCCCCCCAGCTTGTTTCTCACCACTGTAGCCCGGCTGCCCAATATTGCTTGGGTTTGAAATCCCCCTTTAACCGCCAGATAGGCCCTCAGACCAGAGACAGCAGCGCCCAGTTGCAGCTCTTCGCTGGCCTTAAGGGGAAAGCTGCGCCAGTTGGCCTGTGGCCTTGCTTCCCCATTGCTGACTATTCTTGCCTGCATATCGGCACCGCAGAGGGATAAGGTCATATCCTGATGGGCGAGAAAGCTGGCCTGACCCAGAGTGATCTCCAGCATTGCCGCAGACATGGGGTTGCCCAGCAGGCGATTGGCCCAACAAAAGGCGTGCAAGTCCATGGGACCGCCCTGACTCAAGCCCAGCCCTGCCACGCCAAAGCGACCGGGATCCTGGATCAGGGTCAGTGGACCGGGTTGAAGTACTTCCAGACCTGATGGCGCTACTTCCAAACCGGGCATGGCTCGCCTCCCAGTTCGATAAATTGCTCCTCTGTGACCTGATAAAACTCCACGCTGTCACCGGCGATAAATGGTGTCATAGGCTCATTGTCCGGATTGAACAGGGTCAGTGGGCAGTTACCAATAATCTGCCAGCCTCCCGGTGAGGCATCGGGATACACAGCAGTTTGTGCCTCGGCGATGCCGACACTGCCTTTGGGAATGCTGAGCCTGGGCGCGGAGTGACGGGGATGGCGGATGGCGTTATCCACTTCGCCCAGAAAGGCGAAGCCCGGCGCGAAGCCAATGGCACATATTGTGTAGCGTCTGCCTGTGTGCAGCTTGATAACTTCTTCGGGAGAGAGTCCTTTGGCCTGGGCAAGGGCGGCCAGATCAGGCCCATAACGGCTGCCATAAAGTACCGGCAGTCGGTGCAGTGTGCCGACAGACTCCACTGCCTGAGCCTGTATCCACAATGTGGGTATTGATGTGGAAAGTTCCAGCGGCGACAGCTTCAGCGGATGGTATTCAATCAGCAGTGTGGTGTAGGAGGGCACAAGCTCAAGTAAAGCATTGCCAAAGCGCTGCTTCAGCGATGTCGATAGCGCGGCAATGCGAGCGGGTAGGGCAGTATCTATCGCCTCAGCAAATCTAACTAGCAGCTGGGCCTCGCCAATTTGAATCACCTCTGGTGCATTGGGTGACTGTGACATTTATGTATTGCTCAGCGGGGATTTGCCGCTCAGTTGGGCAGCGATATCCGCTATGGTCTGAATCGAAGCCGGGTTATCGCCGTGCACACAGATACTGTCCACTTCAAGTTTCAGCAGGCCGCCGTCCTGAGTCATCACGGAACCGGCTGCCAGCAAGGCGGTTTGTCGCAGAATATCGGTATTGCTTGCCAGCACTGCGCCCGGTTCATTGCGTGGGACCAGTAACCCCTCCCGGGTGTAAGCCCGGTCGGCAAAAGCTTCCAGCAGCAGTGGCACTCCGGCGTCCGCCGCCAGGGCTTGATATTCACTGTTATCGGCACGGCTCAGCACCATAAGCGCAGGCTTACCGGGCAATTGTGCAACTGCCGCCAGTATGGCGCTGAACACCTGGCTGTCGGCCATCATCAGGTTGTACAGAGCACCATGGGGTTTGACGTAATCCACTTGAGCTCCCACCTGACAGGTCAGTCCCATCAAGGCGCCCACCTGGTAGGCGATAAGGTGTTTGATCTGTTCCAGAGAGTGGGGGATATGGCGGCGACCAAAACCCTGCAGATCGGCATAGCCGGGGTGGGCACCTATGCTGACCTTGTGTTCCAGCGCCAGTTTGGCCGTGGCAGTCATGACGTCGGGATCGGAGGCATGAAAGCCACAGGCAATATTGGCCTGCTGAATATGGGGCATGACAGCCGCATCCTGTCCCATCGGCCATTGACCGAAGCTTTCGCCCATATCGCAATTCAGTCTTACCCTGCTGCTCATCTCTGTTTTTTTCCGAGTCTTGTACCTATTGATAATGATTGGATTCTATGGGTTTGTTGTCAAAAGGTTTCTGCATGGTTAGTTTAGGGTTTCACCCTAATTAGCAAAGTCTGAAGCAAGTTGGATAAAGTGACCGCCAGAAGTCTCATCATTGTCATACTCTTTGCGCTCTTATCTGGGTTTGCCATGCCCGAGCAGGCTGTGGCCGCGAATCATATGGCCAACAATGACCAGAAGCAGAGTGACAGCGTCCGCTGGGATATGCCCACCCCTTATGGTGATGCCACCCACCATACCCAAAATCTGAAGCAGTTTGTGGCTGATGTAGAGCAGGCCAGTCATGGCCAGTTCAGAATCGTGCTGCATACAGGCGCTTCCCTGTTTAAACATAATGAACTGCCCAGAGCTGTGCGCAGTCGTTTGGTGCCCATGGTGGAGGTGTTTGGTGGCCTGCTGGGCAATGAAAATCCCCTGTTCAAACTGGATAACCTGCCATTTCTGGCGACAGATTTTGATTCTGCCTGGCAGCTGTACCAGGTCAGTAAACCCGCTATGGAGCAGGCGCTGGCACACCATGGACTGATACTTCTGTACGCAGTGCCCTGGCCGCCTCAGGGGTTATACAGTCAAAAGCCGGTCACAGGATTGGATGACTTCTCCGGTGCCAGAATGCGGGCCTACAGCCCAGTCACCTCGCAAATGGCGCTGCTGCTGAATACTCAGCCCACTACAGTGCAGACGGTGGAGATCCCCCAGGCCTTTTCCACCGGCATGATAGATATGATGGTCACCTCTCCCACCACTGGGGTCAGTTCCCAATCCTGGGACTATGTCTCTCACTACACAGATATTCAGGCCTGGCTGCCCAAGAATCTGGTGCTGGTGAATCTCAGGGCATTTGAACGTTTGCCCCCAGTCAGCCAGCAGGCGCTGATGACAGCCGCTGCCCAGGCTGAAAAGCGCGGATGGCAACTGGCCAGAGAGGAAACCCTGACCAAGACCAAAGCTCTGGCAGAGCAAGGAATGCAGGTCAGCCTGCCGACACAGGCTTTGATGCAGGGGCTTAATGATATCGGTGTGCAAATGACGGCGGACTGGCTGAAGGAGGCTGGCGCTGAGGGAGAAGCCGTGGTTAATCAGTTCTATCAGTTGCGGGAGGCGTCGAGATGAAGTCTGCCTCAGTAATGCGGCTTTGGCTGGATAGATTGTACCTGTCGGGGGCACTGGTCTCCGCACTGGCCATATTGCTTATCTGCCTGCTTATTCTTGCCCGGGTTATTGGCCGCTGGTTCGGCATTATTGTGCCTGCAGCCGACGCTCTCAGCGGCTATTTACTGGCCACCTCCGCCTTTATGGCCATGGCTTACACCTTTCGTCACGGTGGCCATATCCGTGTGAGTCTGGTGATAACCCGCTTGCCGCCCCAGTGGCAAAAGTGGGTTGAGACAGGTGTGCTTCTGCTGGCCAGTCTGTTTGCCGCTTACCTGACCTGGCAGCTGATCTACATGGTGTGGGAAACCTGGATGTTTAAGGAGGTCACCACTGGTTATCTGGCATTTCCCCTGTTTTGGGTGCAATGGACACTGCCATTGGGCATGGGGCTGTTCACCCTGAGCCTGCTCGATGGATTGCTGATGGGCACTGGAGCTGAAACCTCAGGTGCAGGAGGTGCCGCCCATGAGTGAGTTGATGATAGGCGCTGTTTTGCTGGTGGCGCTGTTTGCCCTGCTGTCAGCCGGTCTGTGGATTGCCCTGACCCTGATCATGGTTGGCATGTTGGGCATGGCACTGCTGGGCAATGATGCGTTTGGCCTTAACTATGCGGTGGCAACCTGGGGCGCAGTATCTGACTGGTCGCTGGCAGCCCTGCCTCTGTTTATCTGGATGGGGGAGATACTGTTTCGAACCCGGCTGGCCCGCAACCTGTTTGAGGGCCTGACTCCCTGGCTGGCCAATTTGCCCGGCCGTATGCTGCATATGAACATTCTCAGCTGCGGTATTTTTGCCGCTGTGTCCGGCTCATCCGCTGCAACAGCAGCGACCATAGGTCGTATGACGCTGCCTGAACTTAAACGCGCCGGTTACGACGATAAGATGGCGCTTGGCACGCTGGCAGGTTCAGGTACGCTTGGGCTTTTGATCCCGCCATCCATTATTTTGATTGTGTATGGTGTCGCCGCCGAGGTTTCCATCGCCCGTTTGTTTATCGCCGGGGCCTTACCCGGACTTATGCTGGTGGGCCTGTTTATGGGCTTTACCATGCTGTGGGCACTGAGACATCCCGAAGGCGTCCCCGGGGAATCCCAGCGTTACTCATGGGGAGCCAGGTTCAAAGCCCTTATCGGTCTGTTGCCCCTGGCGGCACTGGTGCTGTTTGTACTGGGCAGCATCTATGGCGGTTTGGTCACCCCAACAGAAGCCGCAGCACTTGGCGTTCTGGGGGCTCTGCTGCTGGCGGGTCTGAGTGGCGAGCTTAGCTGGCAGAACTTTAAAGATAGCCTGATGGGGGCGGTAAAAACATCCTGCATGATCCTGTTTATTCTGGCGGGAGCCGCGTTCCTGACCCTGGCGATGGGTTTTATCGGATTGCCCAGTCTGTTGGCCTCTGAAATAGGGGCGATGGGGCTATCGCCCTTGCTGTTATTGGCCTGCTTGACCCTGCTATTTGTATTGCTGGGCTGCTTTCTGGATGGCATATCCGTGGTATTGCTGACCACCTCAGTGGTGCTGCCCATGGTGCAGCAGGCTGGGATAGATCCTCTCTGGTTTGGTATCTATCTAGTGTTGGTGGTGGAGATGTCGCAAATCACCCCGCCAGTGGGCTTTAATCTGTTTGTTATTCAGGATCTCACCGGCCGGGATCTGCTTTATATTGCCAAAGCCGCTTTGCCCTTCTTTCTGCTGCTTTTGTTGGCCTGTATGCTGATTACGGTCTGGCCGGGCATAGTCACAGCGCTGCCGGCATCCATGGCATGATATTTCAGCGATAAAAAAGGGCCGCAAGGCCCTTTTCTTTTTCAGTTACAGAGAAGCGTTTTAAGCCAACGCGCTCTTAATAAACGCGCTCTTAGTAAACGCCTTGGGCCTTCATGGCTTCGGCGACTTTTACGAAACCGGCGACGTTGGCACCCAGCTCGTAGTTGATATGGTCGCCGTCACGGCCATATTTCTCGGCGGTGGCGTGGATGGAGTACATGATCTCCTTCAGACGCTGATCCACCTCTTCACGGCTCCAGCTCAGGCGCAGTGCGTTCTGGCTCATTTCCAGACCTGAAGTGGCTACACCACCTGCGTTGGCGGCTTTGCCCGGCGCGAACAGTACTTTGGCTTCGTGGAACAGCACAATAGCTTCAGCTGTGCTTGGCATGTTGGCGCCTTCAGCCACAAAGCGAACGCCATTCGCGATCAGCTGGCGGGCATGCTCTTCATTCAGCTCGTTTTGAGTCGCACATGGCAGTGCTACCTCTACCGGGAACTGCCATGGCGTCGCGCCAGTCACATATTCCAGACCCAGCTCATGGGCATAGTCTGATACGCGGCCGCGGCGCTCGTTCTTAATTTCCATCAGCTTAGCCAGCTTCTCAGGAGTGAAGCCTTCCGGGTCGTAAACTGTGCCGGAGGAGTCAGACGCGGTCACTACCTTGCCGCCCATCTCCATTGCCTTTTCGATGGCGTACTGAGCCACGTTACCAGAGCCGGATACAGCGATGGTTTTGCCTTCCAGAGTCTCACCTTTGGCTTTCAGCATGGCTTCAACGAAGTAAAGCACGCCATAACCTGTGGCTTCAGGACGGATCAGGCTGCCACCGAAAGACAGGCCTTTACCTGTGAATACACACTCGGCGCTGTTGGTCAGCTTTTTCATCATGCCTGTCATATAGCCCACTTCACGGGCACCAACACCGATATCACCGGCCGGTACGTCAGTGTCTGCGCCCAGGTGACGATACAGTTCCAGCATCAGTGCCTGACAGAAACGCATAACTTCGCCTTCGCTTTTGCCTTTCGGGTCGAAGTCACTACCGCCTTTACCACCGCCCATTGGCAGAGTAGTCAGGGCGTTTTTAAAGGTCTGTTCGAAGGCCAGGAACTTGAGTACTGACTGGTTAACTGACGGATGGAAACGCATGCCGCCTTTGAAAGGGCCAATAGCTGAGTTGTGCTGGATACGGAAAGCGCGGTTTACCTGCACTTTACCCTGATCATCAACCCAGGATACCCGGAACTGGATCAGACGCTCTGGCTCGACCAAACGCTCCAGAATACCGGCATTCAGGTACTCAGGGTGCTGCTGAACATAGGGCCAGATAGAGGTCAGTACTTCACGCACGGCCTGCAGGAATTCTGGCTGGTTTGGGTTGCGGTCAGCAACAGTGGCAAGAAAGCTGTCGAGAGTCATCTCAGCGCTCATTTAGGGCTCCTGTGGGAATACAAAGGATGAAGAATCATGATTATTAGAGTGGACCGGCTGGTCTGGGCAAGCCTTCCACGCCTTATGGCAGCGTTTTATAGCAGGGTTCACTGGCAACTGAACATGACACTTTGCTAAACCTGTGGTTTTCCTCAAGAAAATTGAAGGCATTCAGAACTTGCTGAGCATTCGTTAATAAATCTGCCTTTGGATTCGTAAATCTTCAAAAAACAGGATCTGTTGTGAAAGTGTTGGAGTTTCGAGCGCTTGCAAATCCGGCTGACTCTTTATTGAGTCATGAAGTCGCCATGATTGATGGGGGAGGTGTTTGTGGCCAGTTGAGGTGCGCTTGTATCTTCCCTCTGCTGCATACGTATGCATAGTTGGGTTGTGGGTTAGTGTGATGTTTTTAAAAGTTAAATTCTGTTTTTGGTTATTGGCTTTTGCCATTGCCAGCCCACTGCAGGTCACCCTGCCTGCGACCCGAATATTCTTCGCTGTCGGTCAGTATAGAAAATCACCTGTCTGTCAATCTTCAGTGTGTTACTTAATTGTTATTTTAATACAGTTAGTTAGCTTGGGTTGTGTTGCTCCTGACCGCGTGAGTTTTGACCACGGGGAGCGTCTTGTATTGCTAATACAGGATGAATGAATACGTATGCATAAAATTGAGTCACATGTAACCAAATGGTAACAAGTATTGCATTGTGTACCGGTTGCAACAGACCTCTTAGGCGAATCGGTGCATGACCCTGATAAAAAAATTAAATCCGGAGGGGAGAGCATGTCACTGTTTAAGCCGAGTCTGGTGATGTTGGCGCTGGCATCAACTGGGATGGCCCAGGGCGTGGTTGCCGAAGAGCAACAGGCTGCAGATGAGAAAATAGAAGTAATTGAGGTGCGTGGTATTCGTGGCAGCATGCTGGCGAGCCAGGCAGTTAAGCAGGGTTCTACTGAGATTGTTGAATCCATCAATGCTGAAGAGATAGGTAAACTGCCGGATGTGAGTATTGCTGAGTCGCTGGCGCGTCTGCCGGGCCTGGCGGCGCAGCGTCTCGATGGCCGCGCCAATGTGGTATCGATTCGTGGTCTGGCACCTGACTTCACCATAGCGACCCTGAACGGTCGGGAGCAGGTGACTGTGGGTGACAACCGGGGGGTTGAGTTTGACCAGTATCCTTCTGAGCTGATCAACTCTGTAGTGGTTTACAAGACGCCCAATGCTGCGCTGCTGTCTCAGGCCATTGGTGGCACGGTTGATATGCGTACCGTCAAACCCCTGTCCTACAACGAACGTCAGCTGGTGGTTAACGGCCGTGGCGAATACAACGATCTGGGCAAGCTTAACCCGGATGGTAAAGACAAGGGCTATCGCGCCAGTTTCTCCTACATAGATCAGTTCAATGATGACACGCTTGGGGTGGCTTTCGGTTATGCCAAGTTGTATTCCCCAAACCAGGAAGAGCGCTGGCAAGCCTGGGGTTATCCCAATTTGGGTTATGACGACGCCAATCCACTGGTGTTGGGTGGCGCCAAGCCATTTGTTCGCTCCAGCCTGCTTGAGCGTGATGGCGTGATGTTGGTTATCGAGTATCAGCCAAGCAGTAATTTCAGCTCCACTCTGGATGCTTACTACACCAAGTTCACCGATGAGCAGTTGCTGCGGGGGATTGAGATCCCCGGGCAGTGGGGTGCCGGATGGGCCAATGATGGTGTGATTGGTACTCAGAATGAAGATGGACTGGTGACAGCTGGCTCCTTTGTAAACTCCAAGGTGTTGGTACGTAACGATTTGAACCGCCGTGATGCGGATACCATCTCTGTGGGTTGGAACGGCATTTACACCATCAATGATGACTGGAGTCTGGAGGGAGATATCTCCTACTCCAAGGCGGATCGTACCGACTTCGGTCTGGAAACCTACGCAGGTACCAGCCGTGGCAATGGATGTACTGAGGGCGGTTGTGAAAATCTTAAGTTCCAGATGCAGGGCGATCGCGGCGCGACCTTCTTCCCCACCATCAATTATGCTGATCCCGCGCTGATCAAACTGGGTGGCCCTTTCAACTGGGGTAACAATGTCACGGTTCCCGGTAATGCTCAGGATGGCTTTATCAATACCCCAAGCATTGAAGATGAACTGTCTGCAGTGCGTCTGACCGCGGAGCGCCTGCTGTCAGAGGGACCCCTGGCCAGCATTCAGTTTGGTGTGAATTACAGCGAGCGTGAGAAATCCAAAAAGGATGAGGGTTTCTTCCTGACGCTGAAAGATTATCCGGATACCCTGGCGGTGCCGTCTCAGTATCTGATGTCACCCACCTCGCTGGACTTTATCGGTATGGGTCAGATGCTGACCTATAACGCCGAAGCGCTGCTGAATGATGGTTACTACAATCTGACCTCAGAGGGTGAAACCGTCTCCAGTCGTGCCACCGGCACCTGGAGTGTGAAAGAGGAAGTGACCACAGGTTATGTGATGGCCGAGGTGGATACCGAGCTGGCGGATCGCTCGCTGGTGGGTAACTTTGGTCTGCAGGTGGTGCACACCAAGCAGTCTTCAACCGGTAAGGCGGTGACCCAGAAAGATGGTCTGGTGGTGCTGCAGGATAACTCTGGTGGCGATACCTATACCGAGTGGTTGCCAAGTGCCAACCTGTCCTGGGAGGTGATGGACAGCCATCAGCTGAGGTTTGCTGTGGCACGTTCACTGGCCCGCGCCCGTATGGACAAGATGAACGCCGGTCTGACCTTCAACTATGACCCGTCACTGGCTGGCAGCACGGATATCGACAACTCTCCCTGGAGTGGTGGCGGTGGTAACCCAAGCCTCAAGCCCTGGCTGGCCTGGCAGTACGACCTCGGCTATGAGATCTATCTGGATGAAGGCTATCTGGCGCTGGGTGTGTTCTACAAGGATCTGGAAAACTACATCTTCGATGAGTCCGTGGTCTACGATTTCAGCGGCTTTACCGTACCTGATCCACAGCCAGCATTGACCGATGGTCAGTTTACTCAGCCGGAAAACGGTCGTGGCGGCTATATCCGCGGGGTTGAAGCGTCTGCCCACCTCACAGGTGGCATGCTGACAGATGTATTGAGTGGCTTTGGCCTTATCCTGTCCGGCTCTTATAACGAGAGTGAGGTGCAGGAAACCGCTGATAGTGACCCAATAGACCTGCCAGGCTTGTCACAGAAGGTTGCCAACGCCACCTTCTACTATGAAGACTATGGCTTCCAGGCGCGTATCAGTGCCCGTTACCGCAGCGACTTCCTGGGCGAAGTGACCGGTTTATCCCTGGCCCGTATCCCGGTTTACGTGAAAGGCGAAACCCTGGTAGATGCCCAGATCGGCTATGACTTTACCGAAATGGGTGTGGATGGTTTGTCTGTACTGTTGCAGGTAAACAACCTCACCGACGAGCCGTTTGTAACCTACCAGAATGGCGATACCCGCCAGATACGCGATTATCAGCAGTATGGTCGTAACTATATGCTGGGATTCAGTTATAAGTTCTGATTTGGCGTAATCTGCTTACGAGAGTTGAAGCCCAGTTGGGGGAACCTGACTGGGCTTTTTATTACCCTGTTATTGCCACCGTATCGCCGGTGAGACTCTTTTTTGATATCCCTGCGGGATATGCCACTTGCCAGCGGTGAGAGTATTGGAGCTGCGCTCCAAACTTGCTTTCGCAGGGGTAGCCAAGCTGCGCTTGGCCGAAATCGAAGCCTTCCAGGCTTCACCCGGGTCAGGGGCGTTGCTTGTCCAACAAATACATCCCTGTACAAAGGCCAGTTCGGCATCCTTGCCTCTCGCTCATAAGCTCGCTCGCCACAGGCAAGCATTCGCCCTACCACCCCAAAGGGCGCCCCAACCAACGCTGAAAACTCCTCGGACTTATGTCTAAAATTGGCTATCGCGACAGACACTCGTCCATGATTTGACTGTCGCTGCTTCAGCGAAGCACTTCCCTGTCCTTCACTCCCCGCTCGGCTATCCTGCCTCGCGCTCGTGAGCTTATCGCTGCGCGATACTCGCCCATGCCTCGCTACGTCATTTTCGACAACGACCTCGGCAACTTCGGACGGGGATCGGTGTACCCTGAAATTACTGAGTAAGTGGCCTGCCAGTCCTGTCTTTTCATGGCTGTTTGGTTTTCTATCCTTTTATCAGAAAGCAATCTTCAGAGCGGTTCGTCTTTATGTAGCAGTTCCATCAGTCCTATTAATGCAGCGAACAGGACGGCGCTGACTGGCCAGATTATCCAGGTGATGCCCCAATCCATGGTCCATAAGCTCCAACCCAGAAATATGGCAACAACTAATGGCCAATAGAAACCCGCCAGCTTTTTCGCCTGCCTTGCTCGTCTGGCTTTTGCAGTATTGACCATCTTGTCTGTCAGTATGACTGTGAAGGCATCAAATTTTGCTGATGCCGGGATAACCAGATACAAGCCCAAGGCGATCATCAGAATTAATACAATCAACATCATCAAAGAGATGATGTGCCCCTGATTGAAAACCGCGCTTAGCATTAATGGCAGAAAGCTACTGATAAACAGGAATATCCCTATAGAAAGTCTGCGGTAATAGGTAGGGCTAAAACTCTCGAGTTTCTGCTGAAAGGCGCTGTGAACGCCATAACTGAGTTCAAATGGCTCATCATCAATAGATGTAGTAGCAGATTCAAACTGGCTGATTCTAATGAGATAGCTAACTCCCCAGCTCACCATCACCAGTATGCCGATTATGCCGCAGGCAATGGCAATATTATTCGTTATGCCCAATCGCTCGTTTGCGGCCAGGGCTAAAAAGAATATCAGGGGAATGACCGAGCAAACACATAAGAGTACCCCCTTAATCGTTAACTCTGCGGCTGCCATTTTGTGCTGTAGATATTGATTGGCCTCTTCAATAGAGACTTGCATCACCTCAGGCGCATCACTCATTGAGCCAGCGTCTAAATGCTCCGCATTGTCGTTGACAAGGTAATCAACAGAAACACCGAAGATGTTACTCAGCAGGATAATTTTGTTCAGATCAGGAATACTGTTCGCGCTCTCCCACTTGGAGACGGATTGCCTCGACACGCCAACTTTGTCGGCCAGTTCTTCCTGAGACCAACCAGCTTGCTTACGTAATTTAACTATCTTGTCAGCCAATATCATTGCACTCGTCCCTTATTGCGTTTTAGAGGCCTTCATCGTAGAAATTCAGCCAGTTGCGCACCACCAACCTCACTTGTAATTCTGTCAACCAGCGGTTGCGAATTCCCTAAAAGCTGTGCTTTGAGTGATACATCACCTCTGGTGACGACATTTTTCTCGTCGTTTGTACTTCATCATACATAGAGTCTGTGGTGGGGTTAACCTTGAGGGCAGTCAGGATTTTTTCAAGCCGGATGTCGCCAGTGAGAGCATTGGAGCTGCACTCCAAACTTGCTTTCGCAAGGGTAGCCAAGCTGCGCTTGGCCGAAGTCGTGGGTTTCCAACCCACACCCGGGCAAGAGGGGATCAACAGCAATTCCCTCTTGCATCTCCCTTGCCGCCCCAACCGAAGTTGTCTCCCATCGTGCATTGCATGCAACTGACGTGACCGGTGACGATTCACCGTCCATGGCTCAGCGCCACCTATGTCATCATCCATGATGACATCCACTATTGCACACAATCCCCTCCGGCAACTTCGGACGGGGACTGGTGTACTCCGCTATCACTGAGTAAGCGTTATGCCTGTCCTGTCTTTCTTATCGGTGGCCTTAAATTGCCCGTCCGGCAGCAGTTGCACCCGCGCATCGGGATAGTCAGCTTTGGGGTTAGTGTTCTGCACAAAGCTGTTTATATTTCCGCTTGGCATTT
The DNA here is from genome assembly GCF_023349125.1 of Shewanella corallii. Lineage (GTDB taxonomy): Bacteria > Pseudomonadota > Gammaproteobacteria > Enterobacterales > Shewanellaceae > Shewanella > Shewanella corallii. The sequence goes on from NZ_JAKIKT010000001.1 coordinate 147,961, forward strand.
CTTACTTGTATGTCGTCAACCAGCTTATCAACTGGAATATCAAAAGCGACATTTACAAAAGCAGCAATGGCTTGGTTCGACAATTCAAAGTCATCTGGGATTCTAAAATAGCAATCATGACCATCGTTCTCTTGGGAAAACTGCAGAGCTTCTAACATTGCCCTGATTTGATCAGCATTGGATGGGCGTTCAGTACTAGTAATAATTAGATCTAATTCTGAACTTGTCTCAATTAAGGCATTTTGAGCATCAACCCCAAGTTGGGTGACTACTTGACTAATAGATGGGTAATACCTTAGATCATATGGGCCGACTGTATTACTCAGCGGATCTTTTAAATAACTCTCAAACAGATAATTTGATCGCCCTGCATCTTCAATAAGTTTGAATAACGCATAGTGAGTGTTACTGGTGAATGATGTCATTTCGTGTAACTGAGTTCGTTTATTTAATTGTTCGGCTAGTTCAAATGCCAAATTGGCAATTTTGCCATTGATGGCCTTCAATTCTTTTGGAGTATTCCTAACCTCCTCGACTTCGTTCTCATTTCCTAATGCCGCTGCGTCAATCATCAAGTCAATTAAGCGATTCATCTGAGGGTTCGTTAGGGTCTGATACATGACATTGATGTGTGACTCAATCTCTGAATATCGCTCTAACAATCTTTTAATTACCGCATAGTCTGAGCGGTGCCTCTTTCCCTCGTCAGCTTCCTTTAATTGCAACCCCAAATACTCAAATACGTCCAGCTCTGCGAATTTACCCATCATTCAATTTTCCGTTCTCGTTAAGTGGTGCTTTGCAAAGCTAACCGATCTCGAACCTAAAGAACCAATCTGAGTTAAGATTTTTTAAAGCCAACTGAGATTGCAAATCAAGATCCACTTTCCACCCAGTTTAAACCCTGTTGAAATCCTCCATTAAGCCATTGAGTAGGGTTTAGATGTTGCGCTCGTTACAGACTCGCTCTGGCGTTTTGACCCGTTGGCTGAACTTACCCTATGATATCGCCCGCATGATGCACCCATTACTCAGCCATTAAGGAAGGCCCATGACCGTTGACAGCCAAACTCTATCCCCAGAAGCTGCCAGCCAGCCCGAAGTGGATACGCCACAGCCCCAACTCGCAAGCACACAGCAGCAAACCACGGTCGATAAAACCCGCGAGACAGAGGAACTACCCAGCTTTAAGTTTGTGGTGATTTTGGTCGGCTTGCTCGCCGGGTTACTGTTGATACTTTACTTTTCTCAGTTTAATGGCGGCTTTGGCAATCAAGGGGACTTTGGCGCGTTCGGGGATTTTATTGGTGGTACGCTTAACCCAATCCTCGGTTTTATCACTGTGGTGTTACTGATCTGGTCACTGCGTAAACAAGCGGAAGCATTGAAAGTGTCGCAGACTGAGCTGGCACTGACCCGACAGGAACTGGCTGAGACCAAACAAGAAGCTGCACTGAGTCGTTTAGCGATGGAGGCGCAAGTCAAACATTTGGAAAAAGAGGCCCAACGAAATGAACTGCAAAGCATTATCAAAACACAGTTTGAAATTGTCGAAAAGTTAATGACTACCTCACTAAACACTCGTGATTGCAATTTTGCTGATGTCATGAATCAAACTCAAGAAGGGGCGCATTGGACCCCTAAATTCAAAGAGCAATTTAATTCACCTAACCCCTCTGCTTGTCAGATAGTTGGTCGAGAACTTGAAGTGCAATTACTTCAACTGGGCGCACTGGCACTTGAGTACACCCGAATATCCAGCTCTCCACTGCTTGCCCTCCCCTATTTAGTTAAGGCAAGAGCTCTGGTGTTGGGCTTTCGTCGATTTCATCAGTCTATATCCAATGAAAAATTGCTGAGGATGCTGGAGGAGCAAATAGAGCACTTTCAAAAAACAATCTCATCAACCGATAAATAGCGCTGCAGTATCGCCATCACCTCGCCTTTAAAAATAACATGGACGCCCATTATTAAGCGGGAGACTCTGAATTGGCGGGGTACACCATGTCTCCCTCGAAGTGGCCGCGAGGGATGGAGGCACATGCCGTGGACGAGGCATGGACGCCGAGTCAGCGCCAGTCGAATCAGGGACGAGTGTCTGGCGCGGTAGGCAATTTGACGCTAATCCCCAAGGGGTTGTCCACTTCGTCGGGAGTCGCAGGAGGATTGAATAAGGGGGCCTGCCGAAACGGTCCCCTTTTCCCGGGTGTGGGTTGGATACCCACGACTTTGCATCGCCTGAAAGGCGATTAATTAGTGTCCCGCAGGGACAGAACGAGAGTTCCGCCAAGCAGAGCTTGGCTGCTCCCCGCCGTAGGCGACATGGATGCGAAGCATTAAATCTGCGACTGCTGAATCGCAATCAGCAAAAACAAAAGAACCCAGTCTAAGCTGGGTTCTTAATCAAATCACACAGACTGTTGATCGACAGTCACATCAATCTATCAATCCGCAGAAAGCACAGAATACCCAAACGGCGGCAGGTGCAAGGTGTTGCCTGACACCTCAACACCACCTGGTGCCAGTTGTACGGCATTGGAAGCGATAGCGTCCAGCGAGTGGGCATCAGCACTCAGGTTGAATACGCACAGCAGCTGTTTGCCTTCATATTCACGCCAGAAGCCCAGCAGTGGCTCGGACAGCTCAGTAAAGCGGATATCACCGGCCAGCAATACCGGCTGAGTCTTACGCCAGTGCAGGAAGGCCTTGGTGCTTTGCAGTACCGAACCTGCTGCCTGCTGTGTATCAACGGCAACGGCCTTGTGCTCATTCACCGCCGGCAGCCATGGGGTCACGGTACTGAAACCGGCGAACTCATCATTTTGCAGCCATGGCATTGGCGTACGGCAGCCGTCACGGCCTTTAAAGTTGGGCCAGAAGGTGATGCCGTAAGGGTCCTGCAGCAGCTCATAAGGAATATCTGCTTCGCTCAACCCCAGCTCTTCACCCTGATACATACAGATGCTGCCACGAATACAGCCCAGCAGCACATTAAGCATGCTGGCCTGAGTGGCAGACACTTCACCATTACGGGCCCAGCGGGTGGCAACGCGCTTAACGTCGTGGTTACTGAAGGCCCAGCATGGCCAGCCCTGTCCCAGTTTGTCTTCCAGGTTTTCCACTGTGTGACGGATATACCCGGCATCACTGTCATCGGTCAGAAACTCGAAGCTGTAACCCAAGTGCAGTCTGCCCGGTTGGGTGTACTCAGCCATGGTGGCCAGTGAGTCTTCAGAGGAGATCTCGCCCAGGGCTGCGGTGTCTGGATACTTGTCCAGCAGGGCCCGCAGGTCATCGATAAAGGCCAGGTTTTCCGGCTGGGTATTGTTGTACCAGTGGTACTGGAACGCATAGGGGTTGTCGTTGCTGAATCCTCGACCCGAGCGTTCCGCTTCCGGCTTGGCTGGATTGTCTCGCAGCTGCTTATCGTGGAAGCAGAAGTTGATCGCATCCAGGCGGAAACCGTCCACACCACGCTTCAGCCAAAACTCCACATTGTCCAACGCCGCTTGCTGTACTTCCGGGTTGTGGAAGTTCAGATCCGGCTGGCTGGTGAGAAAGTTGTGTAGATAGTACTGGCCACGACGGGGTTCCCACTGCCAGGCACAGCCACCGAAAATCGACAGCCAGTTGTTGGGGGGAGTGCCGTCCGGACGGGGATCTGCCCATACATACCAGTCGGCTTTGGGGTTATCACGGCTTTCACGACTTTCCAGGAACCAGGCGTGCTGATCTGAGGTGTGACTGAGTACCTGATCAATCATCACCTTAAGGCCGAGATGGTGGGCCTTGTCCAGCAAACGGTCGAAGTCAGCCAGGGTGCCGAACATAGGGTCGACATCGCGGTAGTCGCTGATGTCATAACCGAAATCTGCCATTGGAGATTTAAAGAAAGGGGAGATCCAAATGGCATCCACGCCCAGGTCGGCGATATAGTCCAGCTTGTCTACGATCCCCGGCAGATCGCCGATTCCATCGGCATTGCTGTCAGCAAAGCTGCGGGGATAGATCTGATAGATGACGGCGCCACGCCACCATTCCACGTTGTTCATTAAAGCTCCTAATTGACCCCGGAATTCATCTACACGGGGAGACGCTAACAAACGTCCTTCAGCCTACTCATTTAAATTACGTTAATGCTTCCTGAGGTGCCCGTCACTTTGCATACGTATGCATGCCCAGAATGAGTGCTACGTCATTGAATTTTATTCATGTGTGAGGTCTTATTGGCGAGCTTTAAAAAATTGTCAGTGACCATGTTAACCAATGTCACCAAATTGGCGGCCAGAGTGATGTTCGGCACGTTTTAGCCGGAATTGAAATGGACGTCTCAGTTGACTGAGCTCTTGTCATGGAATTGACGTTTGAAAAGTGAATACAAGGAGTTACCTGTTTCCCGGATTGCATGTTTGAAGCAGAGCAGGCATCGGGAATGCGTTTTGCCCAGGGATGAATACGTATGCAGGAAATTGAGCTGGGTTTAACCGGATGGTAACAAAGATGTGATGAGACGGGAGCGCATACCCTACAACAAAGCGCACCGTGTCATACCCAACAGAATGACAATTATATCCAAGGGGGAGACATGTCACTGTTCAAGCCTAGTCTGGTGATGTTGGCTTTGGCCGCAGCTGGTGTATCCAGCATGAATATTGCGGTTGCAGCCGAGCAGTCTACAGCAGACGAGCCGGTAGAAGTGATTGAAGTCCGTGGTATCCGAGGTTCATTGGCCGCTGCACAGGCCACGAAAATGGATAACAGTTCCATCGTTGAGTCTATTTCAGCGGAAGATATTGGTAAGTTGCCCGACAACAGTATTGCCGAGTCTCTGGCACGTCTGCCGGGCCTGACAACACAGCGACTCAATGGTCGTGCCAACGTGGTGTCGATTCGTGGTCTGGCACCTGACTTTACCACCGCCACACTGAATGGTCGTGAGCAGGTCACTGTTAACGAAAACCGTGGTATCGAGTTTGACCAGTACCCGTCTGAACTGATCAACTCTGCTGTGGTTTATAAGACCCCGGATGCCAGCCTGATGGCTCAGGCGATTGGTGGTACGGTGGATCTGCAAACCATTCGTCCTCTGGCGTTTGGTGAGCAGGCGTTGGTGGTTAATGGTCGTTATGAAATGAACGACATGGACCAGCTTAACCCTGATGTCAGTAACAAGGGTTACCGCAGCAGTATCTCCTATATTGACCAATTCCTGGATGACACCCTGGGTGTTGCCATCGGCTTTTCCTCCATGTCCAGCCCAAGCCAGAACGAGCGCTCCCATGTCTGGGGTTACCCTGAAGCCAAGGACCTTGAAGGCAGCCCACTGGTGATTAGCGGCTATAAGCCTTATGTACAGTCTTCCGAGCTGCAGCGTGATGGCGTGATGGCGGTGATTGAGTTTGCCCCCAATGACAAGCTGCACTCTATTGTCGATATCTTCTATACCAACTTTGAAGATAACTACAGCCTGCGTGGCGCAGAAATGCCACTGTATAACTACAACGGTGACACCAACACTTCCAACCTGACCAATGCCGTGGTTGAAAATGGCATGGTGACCTCAGGTACTTTCAGTGGTGTTAACCCAGTCTTGCGTAACGATTTTGAAGACAAGGAATCTGATTTGGTCGCCGTGGGCTGGAACCTCAGCTATGACGTCAGTGACAACCTGACCCTGGCTGCCGATCTGTCCTATTCCAAGGCTGATACACATACTTTCTCGCTGGAAAGCTACTCAGGTTTCGGCCGTGGTGGTTCTGAAGCCGGTTATGACGTCGACTTCGTGATGTCAGAAAACGGTGCCATCTTCGACACCGATGCCAACTTTACCAATGCCACTTTGGGTAACCCGCAAAATTGGGGTATTCCTGGTAACAATGGTGTCCAGGATGGCTTTATCAATGATATCGAGCTGGAAGATGAGCTGTCGGCTGTCCGTCTGACCGCCAACTACTATCTGGGCTCAGGTATCGTCGAAGAGATTGAGTTTGGTGTTAACTACACCAATCGCGAAAAGACCAAAGATTATGAGTCTGCCTTTCTTCAGTTGAAGAGCAACGCACCGACAGCGGTACCGGGCGAGTTTCTGATGTCCCCTGTGGATCTGGGCTTTATCGGTATTGGTCCAATGCTCACCTATGATCCCCGCGCTCTGTTTGCCAGCGGTATTTACAACGTCTATGACGCTGCAGAGTTTGACGCATGGCGTAATACCAAGTCCTGGTCTGTCACTGAAGAGGTGATTACCCCTTACGTGCAAGCCAATCTGTATACCGAAATCGGCGATATGCCGCTGAAGGGTAATGTAGGTTTGCAGGCGGTATATACCGACCAGAGCTCTGATGGCTTTACCACAGTGCGTGATGATGCCGATGAAATCATGCCGATTTCCGGTGGCACAGATTACTGGGAACTTCTGCCAAGCCTGAACCTGAGCCTGGAAGTGGCTGATGACCAGTATGTACGTTTAGGTATTGCCCGCACCCTGGCCCGTGCCCGTATGGATCAGATGAATGCCAGCCGCGAGATCAACTACAACCCGGATAAAGCGGACTCCACTGATATCGATCAGTCTCCATGGAGTGGCTACGGCGGTAACGCTGAGCTTAAGCCGTGGATGGCCTGGCAGTTTGACCTGAGCTATGAAAACTACTTCTCCGGTACCAGCTACTTCGCAGTGGCTGTGTTCTACAAGGATCTGGAAAACTACATCTTCAATCAGCAAACCATAGGCGACTTCAGCGGTTATCCAATCGAAGGCGAGCAGCCTGCGTTGACCGAAGGTTATGTGGGTATCTGGCAGAACGGTCAGGGCGGTTACATCTGGGGCAGCGAAGTGACTCTGGCGCTGACCGGTGATCTGTTGCACGACTCTCTGTCTGGCTTTGGTATGTCAGTTAACTACTCCTATACCGATAGTGAAGTACAGGAAGATGCTGACAGCGATCCTATCCCGCTGCCGGGTCTGTCAAACGATGTGGTTAACGCCAGCTTCTACTACGAAGATTACGGCTTCCAGGCCCGGGTCAGTGCCCGTTACCGTTCCGACTTCCTGGGTGAAGTCAGTGGTCTGAGTCTGGCCCGTGATATGCGCTTTGTGGCCAGCGAAACCATTGTTGATGCTCAGATTGGTTACGACTTCGCTGAGTCAGGTATCAAGTCACTGGAAGGCCTGTCAGTGGTACTGCAGGGTCTGAACCTGACCGACGAACCATTTATGACCTATGAGAATGGTGACGAGCGTCAGATCAAAGATTACCAGAGCTATGGCCGCACCTTTATGTTGGGTGCCAGCTACGCGTTCTAACGGTTAATCGAAACTCAACAATGTCCGGCAGTGGCTGCTGCCGGACATTGTTTTAACCGGGTTATTCAGTAAAGCGTGTTTTAGTTAAAAACGGTTGATTCAGTTGTTTTTAACCAAGATACAAGGGGCCGCCTGACAGGGTGGGAGCAATGAAGATGCAGCAGGGAGTTGATATGCAACAACAGCTGGTAATCCTGGGCGGTGGCAGCGCCGGATGGATGGCAGCCGCTATGTTGGCCAAAACACTGGGCCACAGCGTCGCTATTACTCTGGTAGAGTCAGAAGAGATCGGCACTGTGGGTGTCGGTGAAGCCTCTATTCCTCCGCTGACCTTGTTTAACCGCGCGCTGGGCATAGATGAGCGCGACTTTATGGCAGCCACTGCCGCCACCTTTAAGCTGGGTATTCAGTTTGAAGGCTGGGGCAACCCCGACGCCTGCTATATGCATGCCTTCGGCGCTATGGGTCGGGATCTGGCATTGACTCCCTTTGTACACTTTTGGTTAAAGCAACAGGCTCGCCTTGGTGAGCAAGCAGACAAGAGTGATTTCTGGCGATATTCAGCCAATGCCTGCGCCGGTGCCGCCAACCGGTTTGGCTTGAGCGGCGGACAAGGCGATTTGCCCCACGCCTACCACTTTGATGCGGGACTGTACGCCAACTATCTGCGTGAGTTCAGTCAGAAGCTGGGTGTCAAACACATCAATGGCCGGGTCAGCAAGATTCATACAGATTCAACAAGCGGTGATATCACGGCGCTGGAGCTGAGCGATGGCACTCGGATTGCCGGAGACCTCTTTATCGATTGCTCCGGCTTTGCCTCATTGCTTATCGACAAGACACTGAATGCCGGGTTTGAAGACTGGTCCCATTGGCTCCCCTGTGACAGCGCCTGGGCCGTGCCCTCTGCCAGAGGCGACAAGCTGCGTCCTTACACACGTTCGATAGCCCATCAGGCCGGTTGGCAGTGGCAGATCCCGCTGCAGCACAGAACCGGTAATGGCATGGTGTTCGCCAGCCGTTGGTGGGATGAACAGGATGCCAAAGCGGCACTGCAGGCGAATCTGGAGACCCAGGCTCTGGATGAACCCAGATTGCTGAAATTCAAGGTGGGTCGCAGACGCAAACAGTGGCACCACAATTGTGTGGCACTTGGGCTGGCCAGTGGTTTTCTTGAGCCTTTGGAGTCCACCAGTATTCATCTGGTGCAGAGCGGCATTATGCGCCTGGTGAAGTTGTTCCCGGCCAAAGGTCTGGCTGCCGACGCATTGCGCGACGAATACAACCGTCAGTCTCAACAGGAGTTTGAGCAGATCCGTGACTTCATCATATTGCACTACTGCCTGAATAGCCGCGACTCAAACCAGAGTGAGGCCGGAAGCTTGTGGCGTCATTGCCGCAATATGGCACTGCCAGCTTCTCTGGAGTACAAAATCGCCCTGTTCAAAGAGTCCGGCATGGTGGTGCGGCAGCAGGATGAGCTCTTTGCCGAGGTCGCCTGGCAGCAGGTGATGCTGGGGCAGGGCGTTAGCCCTCAATCCTGGTCGCCGATGGCAGACAAGCTGACACCTGAGCAGCTGACTGAGTATTTGCAAAATATCCAGACCATTACGTCCGGCGCTGTGTCCAAAATGCCGCCCCATGACCAATTTATTCAAGCCTATTGTCAGATGGAGACTGCGTAGTGAGGCTGTTACTTCCCCTGTTACTGGTTGGCAGCGGCTGTGTCTCTGCCGCAGAGCCGACAAATGCTGAGCCTTTGCTGCATGTGCCGTCTCCCGACTGGCGCGAGCAGATCATCTATTTCGCATTAACCGATCGTTTTAACGATGGCGATCCATCCAATAATGATCAGGGAGCTGGCGAGTTTGATCCCAAAGATCATCGTAAATTCAGCGGTGGCGATCTCAAGGGGATGAAGGCTCGACTGGATTATATGCAGCAGCTGGGCGCAACGGCCTTGTGGCTGACGCCGCCTGTGGCCAACCAGTGGTGGTATCCCAAAGGTCAGTACGGTGGTTATCACGGCTACTGGGCTACCGACTTCAAGAGTATCGAGCCTCACTTCGGTACGCTTGAAGATTACCAGGCTTTGTCTGATGGTCTGCATCGCCGTGGTATGTACCTGATCCAGGACATAGTGGTTAATCACACAGGTAACTTCTTCGGTTATGAAGGCGAGTATGATCCGCTGAATACCGCCAAAAACTTTACCGTTTTTGATGATGCCCATCCGGGCAATCGTTTCCCGACTCAGGCACCGTTTGAGCTGGTCGACCGACATAATCCTGAGCATGTGGCAGCAGATATTTACCACTGGACGCCACCTATTACCGACTACAAAGACCCGGCTCAGGAATTTACCCATCAGCTGGCGAATCTGGCGGATCTCAACACCACTAACCCCAAAGTTCGGGAAACCCTGAAAGACAGCTACAGATACTGGATTGAAACCGTGGGTGTGGATGCCTTCCGGGTCGATACCGCCAAGTATGTGGAGCATGATTTCTGGAATGATTTTCTGCATGCATCGAACGGCATTATGGCGGCTGCCAAAGGCACCGGCCGCAATGACTTTTTAGCCTTTGGGGAGATCTTCGATGGCTCAGCCCCTATGGAAAACAGCGGCGAGCATAAGCTGGTGAGTTTTCTGGGGACCGAAGACAAACCTGAGCTGAACTCAGTGATTGGCTTCCCTCTCTATTTCGAGCTGGGACGGGTGTTGGCCGAGGGGGCCCCAACGGCGCAGCTGGCCTACCGGCTTGAGCAGCAGATGGCGGTTTACCCAAATCCCTGGGTGATCCCCAACTTTGTCGACAACCATGACACTCGCAGATTCCTGTCCTCCGGTTCGCTGGCATCTTTCCGTCAGGCGATGGCGGTTATCTTCACTGTGCCGGGTATCCCGGTGATCTATCAGGGTGATGAACAGGCACTGACACAGACGCGTCAGGCCATGTTCGCCGGAGGTTATGGATCGAAGCAGAGTCAGTTTGATACCAACTCAGCCATGTTCCGTTTTGTTCAGGATCTGGCGGCACTCAGACTGAGTGATAAAGCCCTGACCCGAGGCGATCTGACCATACTGGCCAGCTCCAGTCAGGGAGCCGGTGTGCTTGGTTTCGAGCGCAGCTATCAGGATCAGCAGACTCTGATACTGATGAATACGGCCCAGAGCAGCCAGCTGCTGGCTAATATGCCACTGCAATCAGGACATTGGCTGCTGGTGCTTGATGAAAATGGTGCTGTTGCTGACAAGCAGGTATTAAGTAGCAGTGGTGAGCTGACCATGAGTCTGCCCGCCAAGGCAATCCGGGTTTACCGCTGGCTGGAGGAGTCTGGAAGGGGTCAGCCAGAGGCAATGCCGGAAATGACGCCAGAGCTGACGCTGGAAACCCAGCTTCAGGGCCAGACGCTGACATCAGACACTCTGCTGCAGGGACGTTTCAGCCAGCCTGGTACCCCATTGCAGCTGGTGTTGAACAGCAATCTGGATACTGCTGTTCCCCTGACAGTCTCTGCCGATGGCAGGTGGCAATATCAACTGCCGGTTAGATCTGTTGGCGAATGGCCCCAGTCTATCAACCTCTATGCGCCGGAACTGGGGCTTGCGGGAAAGGCTGTCAGTTTTACTACTCAGGTGAGGAATCCTGCGTGGCAACTGGAGATCACCGACCCGGTTGGCGATGAAAAGTATCAGCGACCACAACACGTTAACAGTGGCGCCCAGCGAGATATCACTGCAGCCAGTGTGCGCAGCGGCGGCAGTGTACTTGAGCTGACACTGAGTATGGCTGAGATCAGTAACTCCTGGTTGCCCGCTCAGGGCTTCGACAATGTCAGTTTTGATATCTACTTCGATCTTTCCAGTCAGCTGCCAGAAGCCAAAGGGGCGAAAGCTCTGCCCAGTCTTAAGGCTAGTATGCCTGAGGGACGCTGGCATCTTGGTCATACCCTCCATGGCTGGGGAAATACCCTGTTTATCCCCGGTGAAAGCCAGCCGGATGGCGCTGAGTCAGGTAACACGGACGCTATCCAGCGGGTCGCGCCTGCTCCTCAGATCAGTGTCGACAAAGCTGCAGCAACCCTGACGCTGAAATATCGGGGAGAAGGGCTGGGGCTGAAGCAGTGGGATGGCGTCAAAATCTATATCACCACCTGGGATCGCAGTGGTGAAGGCGATCTGCGCCTGGTGACACCAGAGGCGACCTCCTGGTCATTCGGCGGAGGTAACAGCCAGTCGCCGCTGATTATGGATAGTCTGTGGCTCGATACACAGCATTAAGAACAAGCAATAATAAAAGAGTGAGATACCCTATGTCGTTTTTCCGCATTTCACGGCTGTCGGCCATGGTGGCCGTTTCCATTGGCCTGGCTGGATGCAGCCTTACACCAGATCAGGACAAGGGCGAAGCTACTGTCGCTGGTGAGCATCAGCACAATAAAGCTGTGGTGTACCAGATGTTCACCCGTCTGTTCGGTAACACCCAGACCGCCAATATTCCCTGGGGAACTGCTGAACAAAACGGCGTAGGAAAGTTTAACGATATCTCCGACAAAGCGCTGGAAGGGATCAAACAGCTGGGTGTCAGTCATGTCTGGTACACAGGCGTGCCCCACCATGCGCTGGTGGCAGACTATAGCGCCTATGGCATCAGCAATGATGATCCCGATGTAATTAAGGGGCGTGCCGGTTCCCCTTATGCGGTCAAAGACTACTACAGTGTGAACCCGGATCTGGCTCAGGATCCTGCCAGGCGTATGGATGAGTTCAAGGCGCTGGTGGATCGTAGCCACCAACATGGTTTGAAAGTGCTGATTGATATCGTGCCCAACCATGTGGCCCGTAACTATGAGTCTCTGGGTAAGCCGGAAGGTGTGAAGGACTTCGGTGCTGCTGATAACACCAATGTCGAGTATGCCCGTGATAACAACTTCTACTATGCCGTTGGTGAGGCCTTCAAAGTTCCTGAATGGCTGGACGGTTACCAGCCGTTGGGGGGCGAGTCTCATCCTCAGGCCGATGGCGAATTTGTGGAGAACCCAGCCAAGTGGACAGGTAATGGTGCCCGCTCTTCTCAGCCTCATTTCCACGACTGGTATGAAACCGTCAAGGTGAACTATGGCGTGCGTCCTGACGGCAGCCATGACTTCCCACAACTGCCTGCTGAGTTTGCCAATATGGATGTAACGGCTCACTACGAGTTCTGGCAGGGTAAAGATGTACCTGACTCCTGGGAGAAATTCCGTGATATCGCCCTGTTCTGGACTGAGTTCGGTATCGACGGCTTCCGTTACGACATGGCGGAAATGGTACCGGTTGCCTTCTGGAGCTATCTGAACAGCCATATCAAACATGCCAACCCGGATGCCTTCCTGCTGGCGGAGGTGTATCAGCCACACCTGTACCGCGACTACCTGCATATGGGCAAGATGGATTACCTGTATGACAAGGTGGACCTGTATGACAGCCTGAAAGCCATTATTCAGGGGCGTGAAAGTACCGATGCCATAGCTTCAATTCAGGCCGGCAAGGCAGATATTGAACACAATATGCTGCACTTTCTGGAAAACCACGACGAGCAGCGTATCGCCAGCCCTGACTTTGCCGGTGAAGCGGTAAATGCGCTGCCTGCCATGGTGGTATCAGCCACTCTGAGCACTTCGCCAACCATGCTTTACTTCGGTCAGGATGTGGGTGAGCGCGGCGAACAGGACGCAGGTTTTGGCAAGGCGACCCGCACCACCATCTTCGACTACTGGGGCGTGCCTGCACACCAGCGCTGGATGAATGGCGGCGAATTTGATGGCGGCGCACTGACTGCCGATGAACGCCAGCTGCGTGACTACTATTTGCGCCTGATGCAGTTCGTACAGTCCAGTCCGGCATTGATGGGTCAGTACGCTGAAATCCATACCGCCAACAAGCACAACCCCGGTTATACCGACAGCACTTATGCCTTCCTGCGCTGGAGTGATGAGCAACAGCTGATCATCGCCACCAACTTTGCTCAGGTGGCGGGCACTGAGTTTGAACTCAAACTGCCTGCTGAGCAGATCTCCGCCATGGCGCTGAAAGATGGCCGCTATGAGCTGGTGGACCAACTGAGTGGTGACGAGCTGACGCTGACTGTCGTAAAGGGCGAAGGTCAGGTCGCTATGGCGCTGGCACCGCTGCAGTCACGCATTCTTGAGCTGAAGCGCTGATAGTTAACTGAACCAGATTCAGCAAAATAAATAACGAGTAAACAGAATAACGAGATACCCATGAAAAAATTACTCTGGATCCTGATGGCGGGTATGAGCTTAAGCCCGGTTGCTCAGGCCGCCATGCTCAAAAGTCATCACTTTGATGGTAATAACCTGGTGCTGAGTACAGATGAAGGTCTGGTCACACTATCCGGCTATGGCGAAGGTGCCGTTGCCGTTCACTATGCCAATGAGGGCGTTAAGCAGCTGCCATCCTATGCGCTGGATGAGCACGCCGCTATCCAGCGAGGCACACTGCAAAAGCAGGATGGACGTTTGCTGTATAAGCTGCCTGAGCTGACCGTGGCGATTCAATCTTCACCTTTGCACCTGAGCTTTTTCCATGAGGGCGAACAGATCCTGGCGGAAGAGAGCGGTCTGTTTGTGCATGACAATATCCGGGGCTTCCGTTTCGAGCTGGAACCAGATGAGAAGCTGATTGGCGGCGGCCAGCGGGTGCTGGGGATGGATAGACGTGGTCACAGACTGCCTTTGTACAACAAGGCTTCCTATGGCTACACCACCCATGCCGAGCAGATGTATTACGGCCTGCCTGCGGTTATGTCTTCCAACAAGTATGCATTGGTGTTTGATAACTCAGCCACGGGCTGGATGGATCTGGGTAAAACCCAATCCGATGTCATGCAGTTTGAAGCTCAGGGTGGTCGTACCGGCTATCTGGTGGCTGCGGGCAGCGACTATCCAGAGCTGATTGAAAACCTGACTGCAGCGACCGGTCGCCAGCCTTTGCCACCACGTTGGTCTCTGGGTAACTTTGCCTCCCGCTTCGGTTATCACACTGAGCAGGAAGCCCGTGACACAGTGGATACCTTTGCCAAAGAGGACTACCCGTTGGATGCCATCGTACTGGACCTCTACTGGTTCGGTAAGGATGTGCAGGGCCATATGGGGAACCTGGACTGGGATCGTGAAGCCTGGCCAACTCCGGAGAAGATGATCAGCGATTTCAGCGAACAGGGTGTGAATACCATTCTGATCACTGAGCCCTTTATCCTGACCACCTCCAAGCGTTGGGACGAAGCGGTTGAAGCCGGTGCGCTGGCCACTGATTTTGCCGGTGAGCCAAAGACCTTTGACTTCTACTTTGGCAATACCGGCCTGGTGGATGTGTTCTCACCCAAGGGTGAGGAGTGGTTCTGGGGTATCTACGAAACCCTGATGAAGCAGGGAGTTGGTGGCTGGTGGGGGGATCTGGGTGAGCCGGAAGTGCATACCCATGACACAGTGCATACTGTGGGCACCGCGGATGAGATCCACAACGCCTACGGCCACGAGTGGGCCCGCTTGGTGTATCAAGGCCTGACTCAGGCTCAGCCTGACAAGCGCCCTATGATCATGATGCGCTCTGGCTTTATCGGCTCCCAGCGCTACGGCATGATTCCCTGGACCGGTGATGTGAGCCGCAGCTGGGGTGGCTTGAAGCCTCAGGTTGAGCTGTCGCTGCAGATGGGTTTGCTGGGCCTGGGCTATACCCACTCAGATCTGGGCGGTTTTGCCGGTGGCGACAAGTTCGATGCCGAGATGTACACCCGCTGGATGCAGTATGGCGTGTTCCAGCCGGTATATCGTCCCCACGCTCAGGAGAACATCGCACCTGAGCCGGTATTCCACGATCAGCAGACCAAAGACATTCTGCGTGAATACGTAAAGCTGCGTTACCGCATGCTGCCTTACAACTACACCCTGGCTTATCAAAACAGTGCTACCGGCATGCCGCTGATGCGCCCTTTGATGTTTGAAAATGAGGCGGACTCCAGCCTGTTTGATAACAAAGATGCCTATCTGTGGGGAGATGCCTTCCTGGTCGCGCCTGTGACTGACCCGGGTGTTGA
This sequence comes from Shewanella corallii, assembly GCF_023349125.1. Classification (GTDB taxonomy): domain Bacteria; phylum Pseudomonadota; class Gammaproteobacteria; order Enterobacterales; family Shewanellaceae; genus Shewanella; species Shewanella corallii. Next base: position 163,369 of record NZ_JAKIKT010000001.1, read on the forward strand.
ATCTGTGGCTGTGCAGCTGCCCGAGGGGATCTGGTTCGACTATTTCACCGGCAAGCGTTATTCGGGCGAGCAGCAGGTCAATGTGCCTGTGACGCTTGAAACCATTCCTGTGCTGGTTCGTGGTGGCAGCTTTGTGCCTATGGCGCTGGCACCAGAAAAAGCCAACGGCGAACTGGCCTCCAGCCGCGACTACAGTACCCAAACTTTGGATCTGAGCTTCTACTTCGATAAAGCCGTCAGCCAAAGTCATGGCGAGATGTTTGATGATGACGGCGTGGGTGCCAACAACCTGAAAACCGGCAACTTTGAGCTGCTGAGTTTTGCGTCTGAATTTAAGCAGGATCGCCTGACATTGACTCTGTCCAGCAGTGGTAAACCGCAATTTGCCGACGGCCGCAGCATCCAACTCAGTGTGCTGCATCTGGACGCCAGGCCAGCCTCGGTGACATTGAATGGCAAGCCGGTTGAGTGCCAATGGCAAGCTGGTGTGCTGACACTGGACAGCAAGCTGCAGGGCCAGAAAGCCAGCAACCGGGTGGAAATCCGCCTGTAAGCCACAAATGCATGCCATGAATACGTATGCAGATGGGTGCCCAGCCCGAACAGGGCTGGTTACCATAATGTTACAAATGCCAACAAGAATTATGGATAAGAGGAAAGGGCATGGTGAACGAAAAACCTAGTCTGAGTTTCTGGCAGATTTGGAATATGTGTTTCGGCTTTCTGGGGATCCAGTTTGGTTTTGCCCTGCAGAACGCTAACGTCAGCCGAATTTTCCAGACACTGGGCGCGGATATGGAGACCATCCCGCTGCTGTGGATCGCAGGGCCGGTAACCGGTCTTCTGGTACAGCCTATCGTCGGCTATTTGAGCGATAACACCTGGAACCGCCTGGGTCGCCGTCGTCCCTACTTTCTGATTGGTGCCATCTTTACTTCCCTGTCACTGCTGGTGATGCCCAATGCCAGTGTGCTTTGGGTGGCTGCAGGTATGCTGTGGATTCTGGATGCATCGATAAACATTTCCATGGAGCCTTTCCGCGCCTTTGTCGGTGACAATCTGCCCAAGCGGCAGCAGCCGAAAGGCTATGCCATGCAGAGCTTCTTTATTGGCGTAGGTGCCGTGGTGGCGTCCATGCTGCCCTGGATCCTGAGCCACTTCGGCGTCAGCAACAGTGCTCCTGAAGGCCATATCCCGGATACCGTCAAGTACGCCTTCTACATGGGTGCTGTTGTGCTGTTTGTTGCCGTTGGCTGGACCATCATCAGCAGCAAGGAGTACAGCCCTGAAGAGCTGGCGGCCTTTGGTGAGCAGGATGAAGAGGCGCAATCCGACAGCCCTGTGCGTGACAGTGGCCGCTGGTTTAAATCCGGTATGCTGTTTATGGTTCCGGCCGCATTGGGTACCTTGCTGGTGTGGATGCTGGGCTGGGACAAGCAGCTGTATATTCTCTCCATAGGTTTGGTGCTGTTTGGTCTGGCCCAGTGGCTGATGAGCTGGCGTCGCAAGACTCCAAAAGCCAACTCAGGCTTTGATACCGTGATGGATGACCTGTTCGCCATGCCGCAGATCATGCGTCAGCTGGCCTGGGTACAGTTCTTCTCCTGGTTTGCCCTGTTTGCCATGTGGATCTACACCACGGCAGCAGTGACCTCTCATCACTATGGTACCGACGACCCTGCTTCAGAGCTCTTTAACCACGGTGCCAACTGGGTGGGCGTGCTGTTTGGTGCCTATAACGGCTTCTCGGCGCTGGCCGCCATTATTATTCCTGTGATGGTCAGCCGCATGGGGTTACGCATGGCTCACAGCGTCAACCTGCTGTTAGGTGCTCTGGGTCTGCTGTCATTCCTGTGGATCAAAGATCCTCAGTGGCTGCTACTTTCCATGGTGGGTATAGGTTTCGCCTGGGCATCAATTCTATCTTTGCCATACGCCATGCTGGCCGGTTGTCTGCCGTCCAACAAAATGGGCGTGTATATGGGTATTTTCAACTTCTTTATCGTGATCCCTCAGCTGCTGGCGGCCAGTATTCTGGGTTTGTTGCTGCGCTATGGATTCGAGTCCAACCCTATCTACGCCATGGTCATTGGCGCCGTTTCCTTCGCGCTGGCCGCCATGATGGTGGTGAAGGTGAAACTGCAAAATGGTCATCAGGTTGAACTGGTGGGGGGAGGTGCCCATGGCTAAGTTGAGCTTTGTGGGAGCGGCCATTGCGGCCGCCCTCACGGGCAATGCGCTGGCTTCGCAGCCCGAGCTGGTAGGAAGCGATTTGATGGGTACCAGGGATCCTTTCGCTGCCAATGCGGTTTACTTTGTCGTGACCGACAGGTTTGTGGATGGCGATCCTGCCAACAACTTTGAGCAGGAGTCAGGTTGGCAGCTGCCTGTCTCGCTGGAAGGCAACAGTGCCAACGTGGGCTATATGGGCGGAGATTTCAAAGGGATTTTGAATAACGCCGACTACATTCGTGAGATGGGTTTTTCCGCCATCTGGATGACGCCCATTGTCCAGAATCCCGCAGAGGCTTTTACCGGTGGTGATGAGATTAAGCCCCATGGTTTCGCCATGGACAGAGGCAAGGCGGCATATCACGGCTATTGGGGCACCAATTTCTACAAGCTGGATAAGCACCTGCCATCGGCCGGACTGGACTTCGCCCAGTTGAATAAACAACTGGCTGATAAAGGCCTGAGCACAGTGCTGGATGTGGTGATAAACCACGGCTCTCCCGCTTACACCATGACGGATGAGCAGTACCGCACCAGCCTGTTTGGCAAACTGTATAACGAGCAGGGCGAGCTGGTGGCGGATCACGGCAACCTTGCGCCTGAGCAGTTGGATACCGACAAGCCTTTGCAGGCTTTCTTCAATACCAAAAGAGATCTGGCCCAGTTGGCTGATATGAATACGGGCAAGCCAGAGGTGATGGATTACTTTGTTAATGCCTATCTCAAATGGCTTGGTCAGGGCGCCGGGGCGATGCGGATTGATACCGTTAAGCACGTACCCGCTGAGCACTGGGGTGAGTTCAGTCACCGTATTCGTGCCCAGTATCCCGGCATGTTTATGTTTGGTGAGGTGTACTCTTTCGATCCCAAAGAGATAGGCCAGTATACCTTCCCGGACAAGGGCGGCATGAGTGTGTTGGATTTCCCCATGAAAGCCGCCATGGACAGCGTGTTCGCCAAGGGGGCTGATTACAGTGAACTGCAAAAAGCGCTGTTCCTGCAGCCAAAGAACAACCCTTACGCCAATCCCTACGATCTGCTGACCTTCTACGATAACCATGATATGCCGCGGATGAACGCCAGCGATGAGGGCTTTATCGATGCCCACAACTGGCTGTTTACCGCCCGCGGAATACCTGTGATCTACTACGGCTCAGAGATGGGATTTGAGCGTGGCAAGGGCGAACATATGGGTAATCGTAACTACTTTGGTCAGGACAATGTCGACAAAGCGGTGAGCCACCCTATACGTCAGGCACTCTTGCCCATTGCCAATCTGCGCGCCCAGCTGCCCAGCTTGCAGCGTGGCCTGCAGTGGGATCTGGGCTATGACAAAGATACAGCGGCCTTCTATCGGGTAGTGCAGAGTGCTGAAGGCTATGAGCTGGCTTTGGTGCTGCTTAACAAGGGGGATAAGTCAGCTTCGGTTGCACTGTCAGCGCCCCTGCTTGCCGGTGAGTGGCAGGAGCCTATGGCGGATAACAATCTGACTCTCGGGAAGGCAGCTGAACTTCAGGTTCCTGCCCATGGCGTCAGAGTGCTAGTACGCAGGGGAGATAAACTGCCGGAGCAGGTCAGTGACAAACTCGCTGAGTTGAGTTTTCACTGAGCTTGGTTTCCACTGAGTCAGGTTCTTACAAAGCCCTGTTTTCACAGAGCTTAGGCAGAGTTAAACCTTACCCGGCAGAGCGCCGCAGCTGTTGCGGACGATAAGTTGAGTGGGGATGGTGACGGCTTCGACACTCTCCCCACGGATACGACTGATCAATTTATCCACCAGAGTTTCACCCGCCAGCTTGGTATCCTGCCGCACTGTGGTCAGGGCGGGGGTGGTGAAACGAGCCAAAGGCAGGTCGTCAAAGCCCACGATGGCGACATCTTTACCCGGCATCAGACCTCGTTCAGTCAGCGCCTGCATGGCTCCTATGGCAATCAGGTCACTGGCTGCAAAGATAGCGGTGAAATCACCGGCAGATTTGCTGTCCAGCAAAGCGCAGGTGGCTTTGTACCCCGACTCCTCCGTGGTAATCGCATCTACCTGCAGACCGGGCTCAAGGGAAATGCCGGCGGCCAATAAGGATGCAGCATAGCCCTGATAGCGGGCGAACAGTTCAGGGTAGTGGTTGGAGGCATCTCCGATAAAGGCGATGCGTTGATGGCCAAGTTCAATCAGATGTTGGGTCGCCAGAATACCGCCCTGGCGGTTGTCACTGCTGACACACAGGGTGCCGGAGTCGGCTCCCCAGCGAACGTAACGGGTTCCCTGGGCGTCCAGCTGCTGCATCTTGGGTTGATAGTCCACGTCGTCACCGTACCCCAGCAGAATAATGCCATCGGCTTTGTGGCTGTCTTCATAGTCGGCATGCCAGTCGTCGGACAGTTGCTGGAAAGAGACCAGCAGGTCGTAACCTTTTATGGCACAGGCGCGGGTTATCGAGCCCAGCATGGACAGGAAAAATGGATTGATCAGTGAATCGTCTGAGGTGGGGTCCTCAAACAAGAGCAATGCCAGTGTGGTGCTTTGTTGGGTACGCAAACTACTTGCATGTTTATCGACTTTGTAATTGAGCTCACGGGCGATCTGCTGAATTCGGGCCACAGTCTCAGGTTTGACCAGCGGGCTGTTGCGCAGTGCCCGGGAAACGGTAGATTGAGACACTCCGGCCAGATAAGCGATATCAATAGAGGTGGCTTTGCCTTTGTTGGTCACTGTTTTTACGCTCTTTTTTGTTATAGGCGTTCAAGGACGCCTCACTTGTAATACCGCGCAGGTCGGGTAACTGTCTTGCTTACGCTTGAACATTGTTCATAATGAAACCGCTTTCTCAGCCTCGCTGACTGTGTTGTACTGTGGCGAAGATGAAGCTTATTCGGTAAACATCACGATTTTTTGAAGAAGATGCAATTGCCACTTGTCTATAGACGTTCTGGTTTGCAGCTTCAGTGAGATTAATAATCATAATTAGGCATTTCCCTGACAGGAAGATCAAGAAAATATGGAGCAGAATCAATTCGTATTGGTTGGTGACGTTGGTGGTACCAATGGTCGGTTCGCGCTGGTACAGCGGGATGGTCAACGTTTTTGCCTGACCCACCAACATACCTTGCCCAGCGCTAATGCCGGGTCATTGCTGGAGTTAATCCGTCAGTATCAGGCATTGTTGCCAGAAGATACCAAGGTGGTCGGCGGCTCAATTGCGGTAGCCGGGCCGGTAAGCAGTACTGGTGCCAACCTGACCAATCTAGGCTGGCGGGTGGTCACCGCAGAGCTTAAGGCCGAACTGGGCCTGAAGCATTTATGTTTGCTTAATGACTTTGCCGCTTACGCCAACAGTCTGCCGCTGCTGGCCGCCGCCGAGATCGCCCGTATTAAGCCGGGTAAAGCCGATAAGAGTGCGCCAGTATTGGTGCTGGGGCCGGGCACTGGCTTTGGTATTTCATCTTTGCATCCTCAAGCCGGTGGCTTTAAGCCGGTTGCCTGTGAAGGTGGCCATATGGCACTGGCTTCGAGCAATGAACTGCAGGATGCGGTGGTGCGGCAGCTGCGTACCATGGATGAGTTTGTCAGTGTGGAGACCATATTGTGTGGTCCCGGGCTGGTAAATCTGTACCGGGCATTGGCCGCTGTCAAAGATGAAGCGATTGAGTTTGAAACTGCTGCCGAGATCAGCAGCGCGGCGATGGATGGCAGCAATGCCCTGGCCGTGGAAACCCTCTCCCTGTTCTGTCGCTGGCTGGGACAAACCGTTGGCGATCTGGTGATGGCTCATGGTGCTCTGGGTGGCGTGGTGCTGGGTGGCGGTATTCTTCCCCGTATGCTGGACTTCCTCAAAGAGTCTGAGTTTGTTGACGGCATGTTGGATAAGGGACGTATGTCTGACTATCTCAAGGATGTACCGGTTCAGTTAGCCATGAAGAGCGACACCGCCCTGACCGGCGCAGCCGCCTGGTATTATCAGAGTAATATGTTCAGTTAACTGCCAGAGTCCTGACCGCAGCCCGTAGTGCCAGTTCGTACCCCTGGGTACCCAGGCCACAGATCACGCCGACAGCCACATCTGACAAGTAGGAGTGTTGGCGGAAAGGTTCACGGGCGTGCACATTGCTGATGTGCACTTCGATAAAAGGGATGGCAACACCCAGCAGGGCATCGCGCAGAGCGACGCTGGTGTGGGTAAAGGCAGCCGGATTGATAATGATAAAGTCGGCATCCGTGTTGTGGATGGCATCGATCAACTCATGTTCGGCATTGGACTGCAGGTGCTCAAGGGAGACATTCAGCGAGCTGGCCACAGATTCCACCTGCTCAACCAGTTGGGCCAGTGTCTGGTGACCATATTTTTCCGGCTCACGGCGACCCAGGAGGTTCAGATTGGGGCCATTAAGCAGCAGGATTTTGTGGCTGGATGTCATTGAGTGCGGTCCTTGGTTCTTGATATGGCTTAATCAAACCAAATGCCACCGCCTTTGTCGATGATTTACCGTTGAAAATTACTTAATCAAACTTCTTCTGTTGGCGCATGGCTTTCACGTTGCCGCGCTGCTTTTTGGCGTCGACTCTGCGCCTCTGACTGGCCTTGGTCGCCTTGGTGGGAATGCGTTTTTTCTGTGTTACGCCAACACTGGCTACCAAAGCAATAAACTGTTGCAGGGCTTCTTCCCGGTTGGCTTCCTGACTGCGGGATTGCTGGCACTTGATAATGATCCTGCCACTTTGGGTAATGCGATGGTCGCTTTTGGCCAGCAGGCGCTCCTGATACATCTCTGGCAGGGAGGAACCCCGAATCTCAAAGATTAGCTGTGCTGCGGTGGACACCTTATTGATGTGCTGGCCTCCGGCGCCGCTGGCCCGGATAAACTGCCATTGAATTTCATTTTCCGGCAGGAATACACGGTTTGAGATTTTTATCATGGATATGCTAGTTTGCCGTATCAGTTTCGCTGAGTTGGTTTTACTGCAGCGAAGCATACCAGTTTCGCAGTCTCTTTTGGGGGAAACGCCCTATGCTATGCCAGATTCAGGATATTGCCAAAGGGGTAATCAGCCTGTTTGTCAGTGGTCGAATATCCAACGAGGATTATGTTCAGTGTCTCCTGCCTTTGATGGAAAGTGCCCGTCAGCAGGGAGAGAAAGTGTGCCTGTATATCGAGGCCGATGTGTTGCTCGAGGGATGGGAGGTGCTGGTGTCACCGGACGTCAGTCAGCAACCTTTGCCGCCTCTGGACGCCCTGGTATTCGTTGGTGGCCCCGACTGGGTTGGCAATGCTGTACATCTGCTTGGTCCATTTTTGAATGGCGATATTGCCTGGTTTCCGCTGGAGAAAAAACAGGACGCCAGAGAGTGGATTTCACTAAGAAGTCAGACAAATTGTTGATAAATTGAGTTAGTATTGACGCGCCGATGAGATTTTTAATCTTCAAAAAAGGAAAACGAGATGAAATCAGTTAAAGCTTTGCTGGCAGCCCTGTCAGTAATGACCCTGTTGGCGGCCTGTGCACCTGAAGTAGGCAGTGAAGCCTGGTGCAAAGAGATGAAAGAGAAGCCAAAGGGTGACTGGACTGCCAATGAAGCGGCGGATTACACCAAGCACTGTGTATTTAACTAAATCGCTGTAAAAGCCTCTGTTTAACAGGGGCTTTTGTTTTTGCAGTCACCAGCTTGTGTTGATCTTGTTCACAGCCCGAGTGCTGATAAGTCTAAAAACTTCTCAAAAGACTTGTTGTTCGGGAACTCGCGCCTACAATCCGGGTCTGTTAAATTAATTACTCTTTATCAACTTCAGGACAGCATTAAGTGCTTAATTCGGTCTCACAGGGAATGCACAAACTGGCGCGGGCAATGATTGCCATCGTGCTGTTGCAGTTTGCTGCCGCCAACCTGGGAGCCCATCAGCTGCACGCTGGTAGCCCTGAAGATGAAGATATTGAACATGCTCACCTGCACTTTGTGGCTCCGGTGCAAACCCTGGAGCAGTGCGTAGATTGTGTCTGTGAACCGGACAACCCGGATCCTAGGCATGTGCTGGAACACAGCAAGGACGAACACCAGCATCTGGTGACAGAGCTTAAGCAGTTCGATCTGTGTCTGGACTGCCAGTGTCATGGTGGCGTCGTCAGTATGTTGTCCTATGTATCCGCCTTGCCGGATGCTCAACCTGAGTTTATTTCCCCTTTCAGCGATGGCCTGTATCTGCCTCCTTTGGTGCAGCCTGACTATCGCCCTCCTATCGCCTGATCCCAACTCAAAATCCAAATATTCAGTGTGCGTTGACCTCAACCCATAAGGTCGCCTTGCGTCCGGGTGTAGGTATTGAACTTGAATTTGATCTGATGTGAATGAGCCCTGTGCGTCTGTACAAGGCAATACATAGTCATATCCGCACACTGCCAAAAATGCTTTTTTGAAACAGGATTGGTTATGAAGAAAACCATTTTGGCTATGGCGTTGGTGGGACTGTTTGGCAGCCCCATAGCGTCTCAAAGCTGGGCCGCATCAAGCTTGGCCGCATCGGCCTCCAGCGCTATGGCCGGATTGCCCGGTGATATGGCACCGGCTCAACACCATAGTGCAGAGTACAGAGCAGCAGTCTCCCATGAGTGGACAGTTCAACTGCTTGAAAACATCAATAAGCTGCCGGAAATGGCGGCACAGCAGGCTCGTGCCCGTCAACTGGGCTTCGAGCTGGAGGCGGCCTCTCAGGCGGTTTACAACCCGGAGCTGGGCCTTAGTTATGTCAATGGCCCTGAAGATACCTATGGTATCGAGTTGAGTCAGACCATCGATTGGGGAGACAAGTCCGGTAATGCCCGCAGTCAGGCCTTGCTAACGCAGCAGATTGCCCAGCTGGAGATGAAGCTGGAGCGTAGTCGTCTGCTGGGTGACTCCCTGAGTGCCTTGATTGAGCAGCGCCTGCGTAACAAGGAGCTGGCGTTTGCCCGTCAGCAGCTGGAATACGCAGGTACTCAGCTTGAGATTGCCCGTCAGCGGGTTGCCGCCGGAGATATCTCCCAGGCTGAGTTGGAGCTGATGTCCATGGAGCTGGCCGGTAACAGTGCCGACTATGCCATGGCTGAGCAGGCCGCGCTGGCGGCAGATATTCAGGTGATGTCCCTGCTGGGAGCTGAGTCTCAGTCGTTCTCCGATTTTCTGCCGCTGATCTCCATCGATGGCTTTGCGGCTGTGGATATGCAGTTACCTGCGCTGGAACTGGTTTACAAGCAGGTGCAGCTGGCCAAATCTCAGGCTGCAGTTTCCCGCAGTGATAACAGTATCGACCCAACTATCAGCCTGAGTGCTGAGCGGGATGGCGATGATAATAAATTCGGTATCGGTGTTTCTGTGCCGCTGCAGGTGCGCAACAGCTACCGGGATGTCAGCGCCGCAGCGGATGAGGCGGTGACAGTCGCCGAGCAGGGTTACCTGTCCACCGAGCGTTTGCTCAAACAACAACACAAGCAATTCCAAATGAGTGTGCCCAGATTGCAGGAGCGATATGGCGACTGGCAGCAGCTGGCATTTTCTGCCGGCTCTCAGGCCGCGAGCTCTCTGGGCCAGCAGTGGCAGCTGGGTGATATCAGTACCAGCGACTATCTGCAAAGCCGACGTCAGCTATCCGCCAACTATCTGGTGGGACTGCAGCTGGAAACCGCCATTTACCAAAGCTGGATCGACTGGCTGGCGGTATCGGGTCAACTGGAAACATTCATTCTCAAGCTGGCCTCTCAAGCCCAAACCCAAGCTCAAACCCAATCAGGGCCGCTGGCTGAATAAAGGAATTGCATCATGAAAACCAATAATCAAATCAAACTGTCTGCTGTTGCCCTGGCTCTGACCTTGAGTATGGCGCTGTCCTTATCCTTTACTCCTGCAGTGATTGCAGGTCCGGGCCATGGTCATGGTCCTGAGGAGGCAGAGGTCAAAGAGGGTGAAGATGACCATGGTCTGCACCTGAGTGCCGAGCAGATGCAACTGGCGTCTATCAAGCTGATGCCTGTGGCTGAGCAGGCATTCAGCCTGGACTCAGTGGCAACGGCTACCCTGACTGTAGACAGAGACAAGACAGTGACCCTGGCACCACAACTGGATGTGCGGGTGTTGGCCCGTCATGTGGTGCCGGGTCAGGAAGTTAAAACCGGTGAAGCGCTGCTGACGCTGGGCGGCGCCGCCGTGGCGCAGGCCCAGGCGGATTACATTAATGCCGCAGCCGAGTGGAAGCGGGTCAGCAGTATGGACAAGAGTGCTGTCAGCGCCAGTCGTCGCCTGCAGGCCCAGGTCGATGCTGAGCTAAAGCGTGCCATTTTGCAGTCTTTGAAGATGACGCCAGCCCAAATTAAAACCCTCGAAAGTCGCCCACAATCCATTGGTCAATATCAACTGTTGGCGCCGATTGATGGTCGCGTGCAGCAGGATGTGGCCCAGCGTGGTCAGGTGTTTGCTGCAGGTACTGCCTTGATGCAGCTGACCAATGAGTCATTCCTCTGGGTTGAGGCTCAGTTGACGCCTATGCAGGCCGAGGAGTTACAAGTCGGTGCCAAAGCCATGGTGCGCGTGGGTGATAAATTGCTGCCCGCCGAAATCATAGGTCGCTCCCATGAGCTGAATGCGGTGACCCGCACCGAGCAGGTGCTGGCACGTTTGCATAACCCGGGACATGTGTTGCATGCCGGTCAGTTTGCTGAACTCTACTTTAAGCAGGCTGTTGCCAACGCCACAGCCGATTCAAACAGCGGTAGCGAAGGTCCAAAGAGCGATAGTCATGGTGTAGTACTGCCAGATGCGGCGCTGACCCGCAGCAGTGACGGTCACTGGCAGGTGTTTGTGGCCGAGGGCGATGGCTTTGAGGCCAAAGAGGTAACAGTGCTGGAGCGTCAGCGGGGCATGAACCTGGTCATGGGTCTGCACCATGATGAGCAGGTGGTGGTATCCGGCGCCTTCTTCCTGGCATCAGAGCAGGCCAAGTCTGGCTTTGATATCCACAATCACTAAGGCGCAGCGCTGAGGCAAGCAATATGTTGAATAACTTGATTCAGGTGGCAGTGCGCCACCGTTTGCTGGTGTTGTTGGCGTTGGTTTCAGCCCTTATCGCCAGTGTCTTTATTCTGCCGAGGTTGAATCTGGATGCGTTTCCCGATGTGACCAATGTACAGGTAACTGTTAATACCGCGGCTGAAGGTCTGGCGGCGGAAGAGGTGGAGAAGCTGATCACCTATCCGGTGGAGTCGGCCATGTACGCGCTGCCGGAAGTCACGGAAGTGCGCTCTCTGTCCCGCACGGGCCTGTCTATTGTTACTGTGGTGTTTGCCGAGGGCACAGATATCTATTTTGCCCGTCAGCAGGTGTTTGAGCAGTTGCAGGCGGCCAAGGAGATGATCCCATCAGGTGTGGGTGTGCCTGAAATCGGCCCCAATACCTCAGGCCTGGGGCAGGTGTATCAGTACATTCTGCGGGCGGATAAAACCTCCGGTGTGAGCTCTGATGAACTGCGCAGTCTCAATGACTATCTGGTGAAGCTGATTTTGATGCCGGTTGGCGGCGTCACAGATGTGCTCTCCTTCGGTGGTCATGTGCGTCAGTATCAGGTGCAGGTAGATCCCAACTTGCTGCTCAGCTATGGCCTGAGCATGGAGGATGTGACTGCGGCGCTGGAGAGCAATAACCGCAACGCCGGTGGCTGGTTTATGGATCAGGGCCAGGAGCAGCTGGTGGTGCGGGGTTATGGTCTGCTGCCCTCCGGTGATGCCGGGCTGGAAGCTATCGGCCAGATCCCGCTGACCGAATCGGCAGGCACCCCGGTGCGGGTGGCCGATATTGCCAGAGTGGATTATGGCTCTGAGATCCGTGTGGGCGCAGTGACCATGACCCGCAAGGCCGATAATGGCGAGGTAGAAAACTTAGGTGAAGTGGTTGCCGGTGTGGTGCTTAAGCGTATGGGCGCCAACACCAAGGCCACCATTGATGATATCGCCGAGCGGGTGCAGTTGATCCAGCAATCTCTGCCTGAGGGTGTGCACTTTGAAGTGTTTTACGATCAGTCGGATCTGGTGAAAACCGCGGTGACCACAGTAGCCGATGCCTTGCTGATGGCCTTTGTGTTCATTCTGGTGGTGCTGGCGCTGTTTTTAGTGAATATCCGCGCCACTGTGTTGGTGCTGCTGTCGATCCCTGTGTCTATCGCGCTGGCGTTGATGGTGATGAGCTACTTTGGCATGTCGGCTAACCTGATGTCACTGGGTGGCCTGGCCGTGGCTATCGGTATGCTGGTAGACGGCTCTGTGGTGATGGTGGAGAACATCTTTAAACACCTCTCTCATGCTACTAATACCGAAGGAAAGGAGTCAGTGGCTCAGCGAGTGCTGACAGCCGCCCGCGAGGTATGCAGTCCGGTATTCTTCGCGACTGCCATTATTATCGTGGTATTCGCGCCCCTGTTCGCTCTGGAAGGGGTTGAGGGCAAGATGTTCCAGCCGATGGCCGTCAGTATCATCCTGGCGATGATCTCTGCCCTTGCTGTTGCCCTGATTGTGGTGCCTGCGCTGGCAGTATATCTGTTCAAGCGTGGGGTAACCGTTCGTCGCAGTCCATTGCTGGAGCCACTGGAAGCGGGCTATCGCAAGCTGCTGAAGGGTGCCATGAACAAGCCCAGGCTGGTGCTGGGCAGCGCCCTGGTGATGTTTGGTTTGAGTATGGCGCTGCTGCCACGTCTGGGGACTGAGTTTGTGCCTGAGCTGGAAGAGGGCACCATCAACCTGCGAGTGACGTTGGCACCGACGGCCAGTTTGCAAACCGCCCTGGATGTGGCACCACATCTGGAAGCCATTTTGATGGACTTCCCTGAGGTGGAATATGCTCTGAGCCGTATCGGTGCGGCCGAGCTGGGGGGCGATCCTGAGCCGGTATCCAATATCGAAATCTATATCGGTCTAAAGCCAATGGAGGAGTGGACTTCGGCGTCCAATCGTCAGGAACTGCAACACCTGATGCAGGACAAACTAAGTGTGTTCCCGGGCCTGCTGTATACCTTCTCTCAGCCCATCGCCACCCGAGTGGATGAGTTGCTGTCCGGGGTAAAAGCCCAGCTGGCGATTAAGCTGTTTGGGCCTGATCTGGATGTGCTGTCCAGTAAAGGTCAGCAACTGGCTGAGCTGGTGGCAACCATTCCCGGCACGGCCGATGTGTCGCTGGAGCAGGTGACGGGTGAAGCCCAGTTGGTGGTGCGTCCCAAGCGCGACATGCTGGCCCGTTATGGCATCAGTGTGGATGAGGTGATGAGCCTGGTCAGCAGCGGCATTGGTGGTACCGAGGCCGGACAGGTGATCGACGGCAACGCCAGATACGATATTCATGTGCGTTTGGCTAAAGAGTTTCGTAATACCCCGGATGCCATCGAAAACCTGCTGCTGACTGGCCTTAACGGCGCCACTGTGCGCCTGGCTGAAGTGGCCGATGTGGCCGTTGAAATGGCACCCCCCAATATTCGCCGCGACGATGTGCAGCGCCGTGTGGTCGTGCAGGCCAACGTATCCGGTCGGGATATGGGCTCTGTGGTACAGGATATCTATGCCATTGTGCCCAAAGCAGAGCTGCCTGCGGGTTATACCGTGATGGTCGGTGGTCAGTATGAAAACCAGCAGCGCGCCCAGCAAAAGCTGATGCTGGTGGTGCCTGTTTCCATCGCTCTGATCGCCCTGCTGCTGTACTTCTCCTTCGGTAGTGCCCGTCAGGTGGGTCTGATTATGGCTAACGTACCTTTGGCCTTGATTGGTGGTGTATTCGCTCTGTATCTCAGCGGCACTTATCTGTCGGTGCCAAGCTCAATCGGCTTTATCACATTGTTTGGTGTTGCGGTATTGAACGGTGTGGTGCTGGTGGATGCCATCAACCAACGTAGAAACTCCGGAGAGAACACCTTCGAGGCGGTATTTGAAGGGACTGCCGGTCGTCTGCGTCCGGTATTGATGACAGCCCTGACATCGGCGCTGGGTCTGATCCCGATTTTGATGTCTTCAGGCATCGGCTCGGAAATCCAAAAGCCGCTGGCGGTTGTGGTTATCGGCGGCCTGTTGAGCTCAACAGCACTGACTCTGCTGGTACTGCCAGCCCTGTACAACCTGCTTGAGGGTATGCGGTCTGTGTCGAATTCAGCCGAAGGCTGATTTGGGCTGAGTTTTTGAATTACCACTCAAGGACGAGAGAATTTTTTCGGTTGTGTCTTGCCTCAAGAGATAACACCTTCATCCTGAAAGCCGCAGGAACTGCCTAACCTTCTGTGGATATTGGGTAAGGCGCTAAGACTTAGCGCCTTTTTCTTTTCCTTATCGTCGGAAATGACCTCTTTTCTTCAGCTAAAGAGTTGCCTGCCAGTTCTGTGTTTCTCAGTCGCCAGAAAGGGTGTTTCCTTCTAGCAGAGTTGTCTGCAAGTTTTCAGTATTGAAATCCATGCTGGATTTCGCCGTTGGCTAAGGCTTGCCAAGCTGCGCTTGGATTAGTTTGTCCCAGAGGGACAGGTTGGTATTTTGCACTTGCAGTTGGGACAAGAAGTCGCCTTTCAGGCGACAGAAAGTCGTGGGTTTCCAACCCACACCTGGGCAAGAGGGGATCAACAGCAATTCCCTCTTGCATCTCCCTTGCCGCCCCAAACGAAGTTGTCACCCATCGTGAAATACTCCCAATAACGCAAACGCCACCGATTCCACATCCCTGTATCAGCGGTGGCTGACCTGTCATCCATGACAGGCCTTGCTATTGTGAGCATTTCCCTCCGGCAACTTCGAACGGGGAGTGGTGTATCCCGCGAGCCCTAGTAAAAGTGATGCATGTACTATTTTTTGAGGATTTACTTGTTACAAGCTATTTAACCGCATGATATTGTTTATCTTTTTTCTAAAGTCTGATTTTGTCGTTAAAGAATCGGATTCAGCTCGAATTCGATGTAGTTGAAGACTGGCAGCATTAAAAATCGCATCTTTCTTTTCGTCGCGTAATCTAGCCTCTGGTCGATCATGATAAAAGCTATCTACCTCAAAGAAAAATTTCGGCATATGGTTATCTGCTGGATCATATACAACAAAGTCAACTACACCTTTGAAGTAAAAGCTTTGTTCTTCTGGGCTTAAGCTTGATGATATAGATGCATATTCAAAGATATTGCTCAAAGCTACATTAGGGTAAATAAAGTACGAGGGAAAGACATCTTTTAATGCTTGATAGAACTCATATTCTAAAGAACTTTTGAATAGAGGATTTAACCAATCAGTTCGTGGGAAATAAGTTCTTTTCTGCGTGATTTCGCTTGTGACGGAGGTTTTTTTCACATTTTTTGAACCATTAATCACGTCTTTGGCTAGAGATGAGTAGCGGCAAATCTTGGCAAAACTAATGGCTTCTGAATCACCTTGTAACTCAGATGATTTCAATCCTATTTCTTCTATCTTTAATAATGCGGGTTCAGTTAAGTAAATATAACCAGCCATATTCAGCTTTATGTAATCAAAGCATAATTTTGAAACTAACACCGGCTTTTCTCTTTCAGAATAAGAGATAAATTCAGACTCTAGGAAAGAACAAATTCTTTCCCATTCTAACTTGTTATTTTTAAGAGTCGATTGCTGTGTTTTGGCTAGCTTAAGAATTTCACCCCAACTTTGGCTTGCCATAAGTCTGTAAAAGTCTTCCATAGAACCTCAAATTAGTAACATGTAATATTTTGACAATGAGGCTACCTGTTTATTTGAATAACAATTCGTCTTGTTTACCCATTTATTCGTGCTCACACAATTCATCCGTTTCAATCAGAAATCAGAAACCTAAAATTTCGTCGACAGACACTTTTACGGACAAAAGCGAGATGCCTCGCTATCTGACTCCAAAGGTCATGGTTATTGGATAGACACTACCAGTATTTGTCTTAAAAAATCGATACTTTTAAGTTAATCAGCAGATAAGTTTGCAGGGGCGTGTTAAGGAAAGTGGGGACATCCCTGAGGGATACACAGCGATTGAAAGTGGGGACACCCAAAACACTTTTGCTGAGGGATACACTGAGTCCCCGTCCGACGCTGCCGATGGTGTTGCTGAAAATGGCGTAGCGAGGCATGGATGCCGAAGCAGCGACAGTCGAATCATGGACGAGCGTCTGTAGCGATAGCCAATTTTCAGCATAAGCCTGAGGAGTTGTCAGCGTTGGTTGGGGCGCCCTTTGGGGTGGAGGGGACTTTGGGCGAGCAAAGCCCCCTCCCCGGGTGTGGGTTGGAGACCCACGATGTTCTGCCAGGCGCAGCCTGACAAACTAATGCCCCGCCGGGGCACAGTTAACTCTCGGGTTTTCCTTCCACTATCTGAGCCAGCAGATGGGTGAAGGAATTTGCCATCAACACCAGTCCTTCATAATTGTGATTGCGCCAGTCTCTCTCACGAATACCGCAAGACAGATACCAGATCTTGCCGTAGTTCCCTTTTGTCAGATCCAGTAGCAATTTGTCGTGGGAAATAGAGTTGGTAATCACCAGCAGATGGGGAGGGATTTTTGAGTCGCCATCATCGTCGACGTCACAGGCCATTTGCGTAAAAGTAAGCACATCAATGGCGTCCCGGAACCAGTCCAGAAACTCCATCCAAACGCCATTTATCCGAATATTTACCTGTTTATCAGTCAGAATTCTGCGGCCAACATGGGTCATAAACCATTTGTAGTCTTCCGGCAGACTGGTGCCCATAAAGGCTTCTATGGCGGCAATGTCGCTATCAGCAGAGTAGTAAAGCTCTGCTGTGTCTCCATCCTCAGTATCTACCGGCTCCCATTTTATTTGCGCACTCAGCTTGGCGATCTGATCTGACATGTCCTGGTTCCCTTTCCGTCACAGACTCAAACACTCGTGATTACTCATAATTCTTGGTTAAAACCTGTGATAGTGCTATGACCCAAAGGTCTGTGATAGTGTGATTTACAAAATAATAACAAATCACAGGTAACACCATGTCCAACCAGGAATCCCAACTGATTATCCGCCAGATGGCCCCCAGAGACTTTGATGCTGTGCTACTGCTTGGTGAGCAGGTCCATGGCGGAGGGTATTTGGATACTCCTCACCTTGAACAGCTATGGCAGGCCGGGATCTCCGGTGGTATCAATGCCAGTTTTGTGGCATTTCGCGGGGACGATTTACTTGGGTTCAGGTTGACGGTAGCTGCGGGAAACTGGCAACCGGATGAGTGGTGCTCGCCCGAGCTTTGGGGGTTAGCAGTGGATCGGGTTTGTTATTTTAAGTCCAACACTCTGTCAGAAGCGGCAAGGGGTCAGGGATTGGGGGGACGTTTGTTGCAGAAGTCTGCTGACGCAGTCAAAGCTCAGGGAGCTTTGGGTGGTGTCGCCCACCTGTGGCAGCAGAGCCCACATAATGCCGCCGTCAGGTACTTCACCAAGGCGGGAGGGCGATTAATTAAGGCTCACCCTGATCGCTGGAATCAGGCCCATGATAACCCTGACTATATCTGTACTCTATGCGGCGATGATTGCCATTGTGTGGCTTGCGAAATGCTGCTGGAGTTCTGATCTATGTATGACCCTCTGACCAGTTCAAATCCCCAGGGGTTACCTTTAGCCAACTCTTACTGGGCCTCTACGGTTGATATTACTCCTGCAAGACCTTCCCTGAACGGTCGTCGGCAAACTGATATTGCAGTGATTGGCGCGGGCTTTACCGGCTTACTGACAGCCCGTTATCTGGCGGAGGAGTATGGTCGTGAAGTCACTGTTGTTGAAGCGAACCGGGTTGGTTTCGGAGCCAGCGCACGCAATGGCGGCTTTGTGTTGAAAGGATCTGGACGTTTGGGGTTTGCCCAGATGGCCAGGCGCTGGGATCTGGACACTGCCCGAGGGATATATGGCGAGTTTTCAGAGGCGGTTGCCAGAGTAAAGGGGATGATAGAGTCAGACAAGATTGCCTGTGAGCCCCAGCAACCAGGTTATTTGAAAATTGCCCATAGTCCAAAGGCGATGAAGTCTCTGCAATCAGGGGCTGAGTTTATTACCGGGCAGATGGGAATGCAGGCTGAGTTTATCGAGCCGGAACGCTTTCGCCGCGAGTATTTAAACCACAGGCAATCATTCGGTGCCCTGCGTCTGGAGGACGGTTTTGGACTGAATCCTTTAAAGCTGCTGCAGGGCTATGCGCAGAGGGCACAGGAGTTGGGAGTGACGATTTTTGAGGACTCCACTGTGCTGGGTACGCAACGCACCGACAAAGGATTCACGCTGGAGACGGCAGGCGGACAGCTTGAGGCCAACGCTGTTGTTTACGCTGGTAATGCATATACCCAGCCGACCCTGACGGCTATGCTCAGTGGGCGTGCCTTGCCTATCCTCAGCAATGTGATTGTGACCGCGCCATTGACCCCGGAGCAGCTGCAAATGGTGGGGCTGCATACGACTCAGGTCGCCATGGATACCCGGGTGCTCAAATATTACTATCGGTTGCTGCCGGATAATCGCTTGCTGTTTGGGGGCCGCGGGGCTGTGTGGGGCAAGCACGCAGATAAAGAGGTGTATGTCACCCGCTTGAAACAGGCTATGGTTCGGGCTTTCCCACCTCTGGCACAGGTTGATATCAGCCATCACTGGCATGGTTGGCTGGCGGCATCTCTCGATGATATTCCCCACATTTATACCCGTGATGGTGAAGGTTACAGCCTGGGATATTGTGGTGCCGGCGTGTCATTTTCGGCTCAGGCAGCCTGGCGTCTGGCGGGCATGCTCAATGGGGTAAAACCACCTGATTTACCCCTGTATGGCCAGCCGCTGCCCAGCTTCCCCTTTGCCCGGTTTCGGCGGTTTGGGCAATGGGGTTTCTATCACTTTGGCCGGTTTATGGATGCCCTGGGATAGACTCAGACCTCCTGGGGAGTCAGCTCTGTATCCTCATCCAGAGGCAGTAGCTTGATGTTGAACCAGGCATAGCCGGCGCTGACCAAAGGGCAGATATAGTTGAAGAAGGCAAAAGGCAGATAAGCCAGAGTAGCGACTCCCAGTGTACTGGCCATAAAGGCCCCACAGGTATTCCAGGGAACCAGTGGGCTGGTAACCGTGGCGGAATCCTCCAGTGCCCTGGAGAGGTTTACCGGGGCAAGATTGGCGCGGGTGAATTCTATTCTCAACATCCTGCCGGGCAATATAATGGCAATGTACTGATCGCCAGTCACCAGGTTGGCCCCAATACCGCTTACCAGAGTGGTGATAACCAGGCTGGATGAGCTCTTCACCATGGACAGCATTCCCTGCAGCAAACGGTTCAGCAGGTCTGTTGCTTCCATCACTCCACCAAAAGCCATGGCTGCCAAAATCAACCAGACTGTGGTGACCATACTGGCCATGCCGCCACGGCTTAACAGACTGTTGAGGATAGGGTCATCGGTGTTGGCCACGTAGCCATTGAACATGGCGATCCAGAGCCCTTTAATCAGCGCCATAGGCTGGCTCAGGTTATTTTCCCCGGACAGGGCTACCGTTCCGTCAAATTGAAATAAGGCTGCACAGACTACCCCTGCCAGTGTACCCAGAATCACAGTGGGAAAAGCGGGCATCTTCCGGTAGGCCAGGTAGATAACGACCAGCAGTGGCAGCAGCAGATGGGGTCCCACGTTGAACTGAGTATCGAGCAGCTGTTCTGTGGTCGCCAGGTTGGCTTCCAGCCCTGAGGTGTCCTGAGTCAGGCCAATAATCAGAAACAGTGTCATTGCGATAATAATGCTTGGAACCGTCGTCCATGCCATATGTCTGATGTGGCTGAAGATATCTGTACCTGCCACCGCAGGAGCCAGGTTGGTGGTATCGGACATGGGCGACATTTTGTCACCAAAGTAGGCGCCGCTGATGATGGCTCCGGCCGTGATCTCTATGCTGAGTCCCATCGCCTGAGCGATACCAATAAGCGCGATACCCAGAGTGCCTGCCACTGTCCAGGAGCTGCCGATGGACAGAGCAACCATGGCACACAGCAGACAACTGGCGGTATAGAAATAATCGGGGTGAAGCACCTGGATTCCGTAGTAGATCATGGCAGGTACCGTGCCGCTTAAAATCCAGGTCCCTATCAGCGAGCCCACGGTAAACAGGATCAGCAAGGCTGGTGTTGCCAGGCCGATACTGCGAACCATACCCTCTTCGATATCCTTCCACTTGTAGCCGTTTTTTATCCCCACCAACATGGCGACACAGGCAGACAGGATCAGAGCTATCTGGTTGGCTCCCCCTGAGCTGTCAAAGGAAAACAGATAGACGGCAGTAGCCAACATAGCCATAAGGGTCACTACCGGGATCATGGCATCAATCAGGCTGGGTTGTTTGACCTTGTTCATCTTTGTTGTCTCTTATTTATTGTTATTGTGTCCTGCGGGAAGGAGGCTGGCACACTATCCGGCGCATTAGGTTATGCTGACACAAGTAACAGGCAATGGTCGATAACAAATTATTTACAAGCTTGTAGGCGATCTCTGATTCAGCCGGGAGTTTGGCCTTGTTTACGCTGCCACAGCAAGATAATCAGAGCACAGATGGCAAGGACCAGAGTTCCGGTCGACCACATCAGCATTCTGTGGCTGTGATAGAAGGCCACCAAAGGCCCCATTTCATGGGTTAGCAGGGCGGGTCCTACGCCGAAGATAATTACCCACACCAGAGTGGCTAAAGTATTACCCAGCAGAAAGGTGCGCAGTGGCAGCTTGGCTATGCCGCAGCCGATACACAGGGTTTGCTTGAGCCCCTCAACAAAGCGACTCATCAACAGTGCGGCGATACCATATTTGCCGATAAACCCGTGCAGCTTCTTTTCTGTTTCTGGTTTTACCCAGCCCTTTTCCAGCAGGACATTGCCAAACTTCAGACCGATAAAGTAACCGATACAGTTGCCGCTGAATGCCGCCAGTGCGCCCACACTCAATACCCCGGGCAGGGACATTTCGCCATTGGCGGCAAGCATACCGGACACAATAAGAAAGGACTGCCCGGGGGCAGGGACGCCAAAGCCTTCGACGGCCACGGCCAGCGCCAGAATAAACAGGCCATATTGATGCAGGTAGGGGCTGAGCTCATTGATGATGTGGTGCAGGGTATCGAGCATGGTAAGGCCCCGGGAAGCGTTGTGTCTGAAAATACGATAATGCAGGGAGAAAGTGTAATCCAGCCGGTTTTTCCCGGGGATTATCTTTTGTTCATTGAGCTATGGCGACGCGGTGGCATTAGCCAGCAAGCGCAACAGATTGCGCTCGCTGGCTTGGTTCCTGCCGGGCTATTTGAGGAACTGCCGCATCTGGCCCATCGCCTGCTGCAGCTGGGTAAAGTCTGGGTCACCGGCAATAGCGTGATACTGCTTGTCCAACAGTTGGTAACCGCCATTGGTTCCGCTTACCGCCAGGATGTTGCGGTTGGAAACCAGCGCATAATCCGTGTAGCTGGCCAGCAGCTGGTAAGGCCGTGGTTGTGGGTTCAGCAGATCGTCTCCAGTGCTGTAATCGGATAGCGGGTTCTCAAGGCCCAGATAACGGCTCAACAGAGTCGGTGCGATATCGGCGTGGCTGGTGGTTTGGGTTTCCATACCCGCCTTGATACCTGGCCCGGCTATGATCAGCGGAACCTTAATCTGGGCGTCGGTAAAGTTGGAGTTGTGGCCCCAGAAGTTAAGGTGGTTGTCGTTCAGCTCCTGGCCATGATCTCCTGTGATTATCACCAGAGTATTGTCCCAGTCCGGACTCTGCTTAAGGCTGTCCAACACCTTACCCACCAGAGAATCTACATAGTGGGCACTGGTCATATAGCGATTGCGCATCAGGCTGGCATCATAGTCGTTATCGAACGCCATATAATCCACGGTTTCAGCCATAGGTTCAAACTTCACCGGGTAATCGGCCGGGAAGGTATACATATGGGGTGCGTCGTAGAACAGGAATGAGAAGGCTGGTTTGTTCTGGTCCCTGTGGGAATTCCAGTCGAGCCAGAGATCGGTAATCTCTTCATCACGGCCTGTTACCGAGTCCGCTTTGGAGCGCAGTCTCAGATCCGGCACATTGGCAAAAACTGTCTGGTCAAACTCAGGTTTTTGCAGGTGCGCTGAGGCGAAAATCCTCAACTGGTAGTCTCGCTGTTGCAGTACGTCCATCAGAACCGGACTGCGACGGTTGGCGTAGAAACTTTGCCAATAGGTTGCCGGCATGCCGTAGAAGAGGCCAAAAATGCCGGCACGGGTGGCGTTGCCGGTAGACAGATGATTGTCGAACTGACGGGCCTGCTGAGCGAACTGCCAGATATTGGGCGAGTATGCTTTGGTCATGGCGTCCCAGCGCCAGGAGTCCACCACTATCATCACAATATTGACCGGCCTGGTCTGCTGGTTAAGTTGCAGCGGGGCTTTGGGATAGTCCAGAGTGCCGCCGTTTTTCAGTTGCATCTGTTTTTGCCGGGCCAGCTTTTCTTCGTCCAGCCAACCCCATTTACGCATCAGGCTGTTGGCCGTCGCCGGATAGAAGAGTGGCAGGTAACGGTTTTGAGCTGTGATGCTCTGTACCGCATTGGCTGCAGCCCAGATATGGGTGAAGTGGGTCGCCAGTAAGCAGATAAACAGCAAGGCCAGAAAACCCTTGTTCAACGGATACCTTTGCCAGTTCGCAAAGCGGGAAATCAGCAGGTAGCTGCCCGTCATTACTGCTAACGTCATCAGGCTGACCGCGGCTATGGTTAGTAGGTTGCTGAGTGTGGGCTCCACCATACCGCCGGACAGTATCATCTCCACCAGAACCCACTGAATATGGAATCTGTACTGAGCGAATACCTGGGTGTCGGTATACAGCGCCAGCAAGGGAAGGGCAAAGGCCAGTCCGGTCAGTACAGCTCTGACTGTAAAAGGGCGGATAAAGACCAGAGGCAGGCACAGCAGGGACCAGAGTCCGATAAGCAATCCCATTTGCCCAAGTGTGGCGACAGTCAGGTAGCCAAGACTCAGGGCGTTTTGGCTGTCAGGCAGGTATGAAAAGTACAGGCCAGCGATCGCACTTGCCAGCAGTGACGTGATGATAAACATCACACCATGGTTAAGTAATCTGTTGCGCATGAGAAAAGGTTTACGGCGCTGATGTTGGAAGGCGACGTCATGTGCCCACATCAAAGCAAAAAGGTTGACCCAGAAGTCCAGTTTTGGGAGCTTTTACAACAAGTAAGGACGGCATTGCACCGTCCCGATTTCAATTAACGTTATAGGTTTTAGCGGCGAACTTTAACCACGACTTTACGCACCTGTTCGCTGCCAGGAGCTGCGCCCGGCATATGAATATCTTCCGGGAAGAAGATAGCGAACATACCGGCTTTCAGGGTGACGAAGTTAGCTTCATCCAGCAGCGGCGCGCTATGGAACTCTGCAAAATCGCGCTGGGCATTGTACTCGGTGTCCGGTGTGCGGCCAGCCAGAGGTAAGCAGCCACAAGCCTCCTCTCCGCTTACGACAAACTGTACATCAATGTAATCACGGTGAATTTCAAACGGCGCTGTGGTTCTGTCTCTTGGGGCGTAGTCATTCACTATGGCAAACACATTGTCACCATCAATGTTGTGGCGTCCGATTTCAGCCTGACTGTAGTCAGTCACTGCAAGATGCTGCAGGGCCAGGGCAATACCGGGATGCAGTGTTGCGTACTGCTCATGGTTGGCAAGGGTGTCCAGAATCATGTGTTTAACCTCAGTCTGTTGTCTGCAGGGGAGTATACGCTGATAGCCAACCGCGTAGAAGTACTGTGCCTTGCTGAAGGGGGAAACAGGACAGAGTTCACGCCGAGGGGGATTTTGTTATAGTGAGCGTCCCAAACGAAGAGGTATGAAAGTGAATTCAATCAGGTTGTTGGCAGGTCGAAAAGCGAAACAAACCATACTGGAACAGGGGCTCAAACCTGAGCTGTTTACCCGGGTGCTGGCGGCATCGGGGGGACCTAAATGGTTGGGAATCGCCGGGCTGGACAAGTACCTGTTTGGCACCTTTCTGAAAGATCTGTCTCACCCTTTAAATACTCTGGGCGCTTCGTCCGGAGCCTGGCGTTTGGCCTGTCTTGCTCAACAAGATCCTCTGGCTGCTTACGCAAGACTTGAAGATGCCTACATTGGCCAAAGATATGACACCAAACCATCACGGGCGGAAGTTGAGCGGCAGGTGCAGGGAATCATAGAGCATATTCTCGACGGTAATGGGGCAGAGCAACTGCTGGCCAACCCTAATGTTCACAGCCATTTTATCGTCTGCCGGGGTAAGCATTTAAATCAAGTGATGCAAAGGCCTGTATTAGCCGCGGGACTGGCGCTGTCAGCCATGACCAATCTGGTAAGTCGTCATACTCTGGGCTGGCATTTTGAGCGTCTGGTGTTTGGCGTTGATAACGGGGCATCACCCTATCGGGAGTTGGCAGACCTGCCCGGACGATTTTGCGACCTTACTGCAAACAACCTTAAGTCTGTACTGCAGGCCACCGGCAGTATTCCGCTGCTGTTACCGCCGGTAACTGAGATCCCCGGGGTGGCATCCGGTCATTACTATGATGGTGGTATCACCGACTATCACTTTGACCTGGATTTGGCTCAGGCTGAAGGTCTGACGCTGTATCCTCATTTCTATCCTCATATGGCTGCAGGCTGGTTTGATAAAGGACTTAAAAGTCGACGGGCAAACATCGCCAGCGCCAACTATGACAATGCTCTGGTGCTTGCGCCATCGGCCGGGTTTATTGCCAGCCTTCCCGGTAGCAAAATACCGGACAGGGATGATTTTAAAACCCTGGATACTGACACACGACGCAAGTACTGGCGGCAGGCTGCGGCAATGAGTGACAGACTGGCTGATGAGTTGCACGAACTCCTGGAAACCGGCAGATATGAGTCTGTACTGGAGTCCTGAGCTACTTGTTTGGGTGTAATGAGCTGAGCGTTCTGGTGTAATAATTTTGTCTGGCAAGCTGTCTTATCTTTAGGCTTACAAAGATAACGGCGAGTGCTAAACTAAAACTTACTGGTTAAATTTTAAGCGGTACCTCTTGCTCGCTAAGGAGGTTACTATGCGTTCTCAGGAAATGGCGTTGCTCACCCACGACGCTCTCTTGTTGCCACAGGGAAGGCTTGAAGTCCGCGTGATTGACCCTTCCAATCTGCGCGTAGTAGCCGATGTGTTTAAAGATAGATGTCAACTCGCCGTCGGCATGTTCCGTGCTGATGGTACTCCTCCCTGTTACCCCATCGCTACTCAGTGCGAGATTATCGATTTTAATCAGTTGGAAGACGACTCTCTGTCGATCGTGCTGGAGGGAAAGCAGAAGGTCAAAGTGCTATCTGGAGCACAGCAGGCCGATGGTCGTTGGATGGTCCGAACCCTGTGTTGCCCCAACTGGGTGCCTGAGCCCATCGAAGGTGAGTTTGAGCTTATCAGTCAGGCGCTTGAGCAGTTTTATGAGGTAAACCCAGATCTGGCTGAGCTGTATTCCAATGTCAAACTGGATGATGCCTGCTGGGTAAGTCAGCGTTGGCTTGAAGTTTTGCCCATGTACAACAGGGATAAGATTAAGCTGCTTAACCAGCCGGATTGCCATAAAACAATGGCGTTCGTGCTTCGTCTGATCAAGGCCCATGCATAAGCTTGTCGGTAATAGCTTCTACTGACAGAGCTATGGCTGACACTCATGTGTTCTGAGGGGTACAATGCCCCTCTCAGTTCTGCCTTTCACTTATATCAATGACAACAGTTCGTGCCGCTCAGCCATCCTATATTGTGCTTCCCCGTGAAGTGACAGATAAGCCTACCGTACTCAGCTTTCTGATGAGTCATTTTGCCCGTATTGGCGAAGAGGTTTGGCTGCAAAGAGTGCGGGATGGCAAGGTGCATTGGCAGGACGGCACCCTGATTGACGAAAACACAGAATATCGCCCGACTGCCAGGGTTTATTACTACCGGGAAGTGGTAGCTGAAACCCATATCCCTTTTAAAGAGCAGATACTGTATCGGGATGAAGAGATCCTGATTGTCCACAAGCCTCATTTTTTGCCTGTGACCCCCAGTGGTAATTATGTGAATGAGTGCCTGGTGCACCGCCTGCGTATCGACACAGGTATAGAAACCGTATCTCCGGCGCACCGACTTGACAGGGAAACGGCCGGCGTGATGTTGATGAGCCTGAATCCGCAAACCCGCCATCAGTACCACGACTTGTTTAAATCCAAGACCATTACCAAGGAGTATCAGGCGCTGGCCCGATTAACTCCTGAGCTGAAGCAAAAGGCAGATGCGGGGGAGCTGGATTTGCCTATTCGCTGGACGGTAAAAAACCGAATGAAACCAGCCAACCCCAGCTTTCTGATGCAGGTGGTTGAGGGGGAGGCCAATACTCACTCGGAGATAGCTTTGATTGCTGTGCAAGGGGAGTTTGGCCTGTTTGAACTCAGTCCGATAACCGGCAAAACCCATCAGCTTCGAGTACATATGCTGTCACTGGGAATGCCATTGCTCAATGACAGGTTTTATCCTGAACTGCAGCCCAAGAAAGAGGATAACTTTGAGCAACCTTTGCAGCTACTTGCCTATCGTCTCAGGTTTGAAGATCCCGTTACCGGCAAGCAGCATGACTGGCAGGTGGATGGGCTGGAGTTTCCACGGGGTTAAGCAATAACTTCCAGGATAGAGATAACGAAAAGCGCTCTGTATTGAGCAATGCTGTTCGTTTAAGAAAAACCCCCAAGAACAAGCACTGAAAAACTTAAACCACGAAGGGCACGAAGGGCACGAAGAAAAGCAGTATTCTTTTGTGCTCTTCTTCGTGTTCTCTGTGTAGTTCGCGAAGCGAACGCTTCGTGGTCGCTGCTTTTCAATTTTTTGTCGATTGACCGTTAGCCGAGCGCCATTACTCGGGCTTGGGCAAGGCCGGACGCTCCTGACGGCTGAAGGTATGCCCAGGCGGATCAAAACGGGTTTCTGTCATATCTCCGTGTAGCACACTGATGCTGACAGGGGCTCCACTGGCCGCAAATTCCACCATGCCCACGCCGCTTTGATTAACCAAACGCTTGCGGATATCGCCATTGGGGCGACGGCCACGAATGAGCATGCGTTTACGCTTGGTCAGCAGATTCAGCGGTGAGAAGTAGCCATACAACCAGCCATTAAACTTATCAAACCAGGGCAATAGCTTTTCCGGGAACTGGTTTTTAAACCCTGATGCGGTGATCTGATAGATCCCCGGGCTCTCACTGCGAAAGCGTACACTCACGTCATAGGCAAAGGAGTAATGCACATCGCCGGACAGGATCACAAACTCCTGTGGTGTCTTGCGATGGGTGAAGATACTCAGCAGCGCACTGGCCGCACCCGGGTGAGCCATCCAGTTTTCCGCGTCTACCATCAAAGAGGCCCCTATGAAGGTGGCTGTACGCTGAACTGCCTCAATCAACTTAACCCCGAACATAGGGGCGGGGGAGACGATAATGACCTTATCCAGATCGATCAGCTCCTGCTGCATATCCATCAGGGCTTCCCAGTCCATCAAACCTGAAGGCTTAGCCAGGTTGGACTCGCTGCGCCAGCGGCGGGTGCGGGTATCCAGCACGACAATTCTTGGCGAGGTATCCAGGCTGTAGTGCCACTTTTCAAACTTGAGCAGGGCATCGATAAGTGAGTTCTGCTTTTGCTTGTCGAGCGCGTGTCCCTGCTGATTGAGCAGATCATCCAGTAAGGGGCGGATATCCTGCTCAAACCGTTTGGGTTGATTGCCAAGGCCCTGAAACAGGGTGTAGCCAATCAGTGCATTGCCTATGATGCGTTTTGAAAACCTGTGACCATAGGCGGCTTCTTCCCACTTGGCGGTCAGGTTCCAGTCATCGGTAATATCATGATCGTCAAAGATCATATAGGTGGGAATATGAGCCAGCAGGCGACGCACCTGACTCAGACCGCTTTTGAACTCCAGCAGATGTTGCCACTCTTTTTGCCATCTGGCCTGATTGGGGCGGCTGAGGCCGCTGACATTTTTAGGGATATCAATTCGATCCCATAGCTCAGGCGACCAGGTCAACAGATACAGGGCGATGATTTCGCTCAGACACACCAGGTGATTTTCACCCATGGCGGTAGTGAAAATCGGATGATTGATATACCAGTGCCACAGCGGCGTTTTGGCCGGATATTCAGTTTTTGGCAGCAGGCGTTTGTGGCGCTGATACATGGCTGCAGGTTGGTAACTGATCTGGTTGGAATTATTCAGTCCAGCCCCTTCAAAGCTCTCGGTCGGCAGGCCAAGCGCCTGAATCACCTTGCCGATGGCGTACAGCATAGGGCCGCCGATATCGTCTACATACACCTGATCACCCGTCATCATCAGCAATGAAGGACGCTCTTGCGGTTGCACACCAGCGATTCGGGTATCTGCGGCGACCAGGGCATCGGCGCTGAAGTGGTGTGGGTTGCGGCAGGAGCCATGCATCAGGTTCTGCACACCGGGCTGCACAACCAGGTTGGGGTGCGCCTTGCCGGCATAGGTCAGTCCGCTTAAGCGGCCAAACAGATCGCCATGCTCGCTGTCATTGAGTTGATAGCTCACTTCCACCTTGCTTGGCAGCAGTTGCTGCTGCTCCAGCTGGATCAGGTACTGCCAGGCTTTGCTACCCAGCTGCACACAATGCAAATCCGCTTCGCCCAGCTGGTACGCTTTATCGCCCAGAGTCAGGGTTAGCTGTTGCATCGGACTGCTGGTCACAAACCAGAGTGTGAAGTGATTATTATCGCAATGACGCAGTACCGGGCCAGCCAGTACCAAAGGAAGCGAAGCGATGTTCAATTGGTGATCCATGTTGGAGATGACAGATAAGCTAAGGGTAAACAAGTGATTTGGTATTGAAAAGTTTTTACACTCAAGGCTGCGATTGTTGGCAGTTAAATTAAGCACCTACTGATGAGTCTGTAGCAAAGGACAGCGTTGGAACAATAATAATGACCTCAACAAAACCTCTTCCCAATCAAGCGGACCAACTGGCCTTGTTGCGCCTGCTGGGCTTCGCCTTGCAATTGCTGTTGGTATTGTTCGGAGCAGAGACCTTTGGTTTGAGCCTGCAGGTTGAGGCGTTAACCTGGGTCATGCTGGCTGAAGGCGTCACCCTGACGCTGCTGATTTGGCAGCGCCACAGACTGACCCATCACGAACTCAGCCTGTTTGTTACCCTGCTGCTGGATATTCTGTTCTGGGGCTTGTGGCTTGCCTTTTCCGGTGGTGCCACCAACGCCTTTGTCACTCTACTGTTAATTCCCATCGTGCTGGCCGCAGTCACCTTGCCGCTGTGGGCACCCTGGGTGCTGGCTGTCGCTGCGACTCTGGTATACAGCTTGATGATGAAGATGCTGCCTGTCAGCGACATGATGCACCATGGTCACGGCATGGATATGAGCTCTCACTATCTGGGCATGTGGCTCAATTTTGTGCTCACTGCGCTGGTGATTACTACCACAGTGGCGCTGCTGATCCGCCGTATTCGCAAGCAGGATGCACAGATGGCTTATTTGCGTGAGTCGCAACTCCGGCAGGAGCAATTGCTGGCGCTGGGCACTGCATCAGCTCAGATGGCCCACCAGTTGGCTACGCCGCTTTCCAGCATGAGATTGTTACTGGAAGAGGTTCAGGAAGCCAATTGCCCGGTCGCCCTGTCAGAGATGGATACTGCATTAAGTCGTTGTGAGGCCACACTCAATGAGCTGCGGGAAGCGACCCGCTCAATTCGTGAGGGGCATGTGACTCAGGCTTCGGCGGGAACTCTGGCGCACCAACTGAGGCAGAAAATTCTGCTGTTGATGCCTACGACCCAGCTTGATTGGCAGGTGGCTTTGTCAGCAGATGACGCCAGCGCCAAAGTGCTGATGGATATGAATCTGGTTCCGGCTTTGATGGCGCTGGTGGAGAACGCCTCAGCATCGACTTTGGAGTCCAGAGGCGATGCCAAAGTCAGTGTGACCTTTGAAAGGCATGAGCAGGAACTGCTGGTCCGGGTCAGGGATTATGGTGGTGGCATCGACAGTGAGTTGATGTCACAACTGGGTTCAAGTTTAATCTCCAGCCCCAAAGGGATGGGGATGGCGCTGTTGCTCAGTCATGCCAGCTTTGAGCGTCTTGGGGCATGTTTGACCCTGAGCAACCATCCAGAGGGTGGAAGCGTCGCAGAGGTTCGGCTGCCTTTGATAGTGGAGGCGGCATGAAGCGGATTTTGATTGTTGAAGATGATCATGCGCTGGCCGGAGTATTGTGCCGCCGCCTGACTAAACATGGCTTTGACTGCCACCATGTGGACAATCCCAGCGACGCTCTGTTGCAGGCCCGCAAGTTACTGCCGAGCCATATTTTGCTGGATATGAAGCTTGAGTTCAGTAATGGTCTGAGCCTGATTTCGCCTCTGCGACACTTGCTGCCTAAAGTGACCATGGTTCTGCTGACAGGTTATGCCAGTATTGCTACCGCAGTAGAGGCGATACGGGCGGGGGCCGATAACTACCTTGCCAAACCTGTGGATACCCAGACTTTGTTGTCGGCGCTGCTGCCGGATGAGTTTGAGCTAACTCAGGATACGGTGGAGGAGGACGCCCCGCTGAATCCAAAACGACTGGAATGGGAACACCTGCAACAGGTGCTGCAGGCCAATCAGGGCAATGTGTCGGCGACCGCCAGACAATTGGGTATGCACAGGCGAACGCTGCAGCGGAAACTGATGAAAAAGCCTGTGACTGATTGATGCTTAAAAATACAGTCCCGGCAAAGGAATCAGGCTAAGCTTTAAATTCAAGACTCGATGCACAGGACAAAAGGAGGTGGAGCTTGCGCAACAAGTTACTGTATTTACCCGCTGCTGTGCTGTCAGTCCCACTGTCCGCAGAGCCCGATATCAGCACCTCGCCAGACTCCATCGCCGACGGCGAGAGTATCGATATCAGCCGTGCTCCGGCCGAGTCCAGTGTCGAAACTCTGGAGACAGAGGTGACTCAGGTTGCCCAGCCTCTGCTCGCAGAGCTGGACTTTCAGCTCTTCTCCAGCAGTTACCGTCATCTGATAGGTAATCAACCCTCAATCTCCTCTCTGGGCGATAAGTTCGGAGGTATTGGCGTATTCCCGGTTGCCAGCTCTTTTGATATGAGTGAGCTGAGTATGTCTATGGGGCTTTGGTCACTGCAGGGGGAAAACCCACTGAGTCTGGATGTGACCTCCAACTATTGGCAGCGTAATTTGCCACTCACTCCGGCAGGGATGGGCTGGGACGGTCAGACAGAGTCGGGTGCTGGTATGGGCCTGGGCATGACCGTCAGGCCGCTCGATGCTTTCGCACTGGAGATCAGCGGCCACAACCTGGTGGGGATTTTGCCTGATTCCCACTGGAGCAATGGTATTACTCAGGAGTGGCGCTGGCGCGGCAGTCGCTACTGGCAGTTAAGTGGTGAATTGGTGCCTGTGAATGGCTGGTCATTGAGCCTGGGATACCGTCAGGACACGGCCAATAAAGAGAACCAGTTTTTGTTGGGAACCGGCTTTGAACTGAGTGACAGAGTGCTGCTTGATTTTACCGGGACCATGACCCAGGAACAGGCACTGGAAGCTATCTTCCGAACTTCAGTCAGTTTTTAAACTCTTTATGCTCAGATACGACAACACCCGGACATGCCGGGTGTGTTGCAAGTAATGCTTTTTGCACTCACTTGAGGAGTTGGCTTATTCCAGCTCTTCCCACTCAATGCCCATTTCAGTCATGAGCTTTTTGGCGTCAGACGGGATGCTGTCGGGTCTGTCTTTGGACAGATCTTCATCATGCGGCAGCGGCTGGCCAGTGTATGCGTGCAGGAAAGCTTCACACAAAAGTTCACTGTTGGTCGCATGACGCAGGTTGTTCACCTGGCGGCGGGTGCGCTCATCAGTCAATATTTTCAGCACTGACAGGGGAATGGATACAGTGATCTTTTTCACCTGTTCATTCTTCTTGCCGTGCTCAGCATAGGGGCTGATATAGTCGCCGTTCCACTCAGTCATTGACTCACCTGTTGATTCTGTAATTCGCTGCTGATTTTAAACACTTACTTTTTACAGTCAAATTATTGCGGTGAAAACGGGATGAATGCAAATAGAATTCTTTATGTTTGGACGTCTAAATGGCTTTATGGCTGTTGACCGTAAAGTAACAAATGGGGTAATTTAGACGTCCAGACATCCAGTATGCCAGGTAAACCAGCAGGAGCGAGTGATGACCCAGCGTCGTGTAGCCACAGAAGCAGTCAGGCAAGGCATTGAGAGCGATACCCAATACGGGGCCGTAGTACCTCCCATCTATCTGTCTACCAATTACAGTTTTGATGGCTATACCAATCCCAGAGAGTTCGATTACAGCCGTTCCGGCAACCCAACCCGAAATGTGTTGGGGGAAACGCTGGCGGCATTGGAGCAGGGCAGTACAGGTGTGATTACCAGTACAGGTATGGCGGCTATTACTCTGGTGGTCAACCTGCTTGGTCCGGACGATCTGCTGGTGGTTCCCCATGACTGTTACGGTGGCAGTTATCGTCTGTTTACCAACCTGGCCAAAAAAGGTCAGTTTAAGCTGCTGGTTGTCGACCAGACAGATGCCGATGCACTGGCGTCGGCCATTGCCCAGAAGCCAGCCCTTATATGGCTGGAAACCCCATCCAATCCATTGCTGCGCGTTGTGGATGTTAAAGCCATATGCGAGCAGGCCAGAGCGGTTGGCGCCAAAGTCGCCGTTGATAACACCTTCCTGTCTCCGGTATTGCAGCAGCCCCTGACCCTGGGCGCTGATATCGTGATTCACTCCACCACCAAATATATCAATGGCCACAGCGATGTCGTGGGTGGCGCTGTTGTGGCCAAAGACCCACAACTGGGCGAAGACTTGGTATGGTGGGCCAATACTCTGGGATTAACCGGTGGCGCGATGGATGCCTATTTAACGCTGCGTGGGGTGAGAACCCTGGCGGTGCGGATTAAAGAACACCAGCGTAATGCCCAGCTGATAGTTGATGCCCTGTGTGCCAGCGATGTGGTGGCCAGGGTGTATTACCCCGGACTGACTGATCACCCGGGTCATGAGATTGCCAAAGCTCAGCAGCAAGGGTTTGGTGCCATGGTGAGTTTTGAACTCAAGGGAGGCGCAGGAGAAGTGGAAGCCTTTCTGAATCAGCTTAAGCTGTTCTCTTTGGCTGAAAGCCTTGGCGGTGTAGAGAGCCTGGTAGCTGTGCCTGCTACCATGACCCACAGAGCCATGGAGCCGGAGGCGAGACTGGAAGCGGGTGTGAAAGATACCTTGATCCGCCTGTCGGTGGGCATAGAAGATGGTGAAGACCTGTTGGCGGATATCCAGGCAGGTTTGGCAGCAGTCGCAGCAGGGAGATAATCGATGGCACCCAGTCATTTACATAAATTTGGTGGTTCAAGTCTGGCAGATGCGGATTGCTATCGTCGCGTTGCCCATATTCTGCTGACCCATGGCCACAGCGATGATCTCGTGGTGGTATCAGCGGCCGGTAAAACCACTAACTTCCTCTACAAGCTACTGGAACTGACTGACAGCAATCAGTTATGGCAAGAGGAATTGCAGGTGCTGATCAGCTATCAGCAAAACCTGATTGAACAACTCTTGTCCAGTGATACAGCCAGAGATCTGAGAGAGCGACTCTCCACAGATAAGGCGCAGCTTATCAGCCTGCTTGGCCTTGAAGTGCGTAATACCTATGAAGTCAATCAACTGGTCAGCTTTGGCGAGCGCTGGTCAGCCCGTCTCCTGGCAGCTCTGCTGAGAGAGCAGGGTGTTGCAGCCAGTCATGTGGATGCCACCAGTTTGTTAGTCGCCGATGAAGGCGCTGTGCCGCAGATCCGCAAAGAGGAATCCCGCAGCCGTATTCAAGCCTGTCTTGCCAATCACGCCAACGAGCGCCTGGTGATCACTGGTTTTATCTGTGCCAATGAAGTGGGTGATACCTTGCTGCTGGGGCGCAACGGTTCTGACTTCAGTGCGACTTTGATTGCTGCGCTGGCGGGTATTGAACGCTGTACCATTTGGACCGATGTTGAAGGGGTGTTTAACGCCGACCCCAATAAGATTAACGATGCCACTTTGCTTTCCAGCCTGTCACTGGAAGAGGCTGACAGGCTGGCACGTCTGGGCTCGCCTGTACTGCACAGCCGCACTCTGCAGCCTTTGTTTGATGCCGATGTCAGTTTGGCGGTGCGCTCCAGTTATGCCTCTCACACCGACTTTACCCTGATAGCGCCTCAGTCCTCATCGGCCAGTGCGCCAGTGGTCACCAATCTGCCCCAGGTCGTGCTGATCTCCTTAAAGCTATCAGGCAGTGCAGATGAATTGCTGAATGAATTGAGTAACCAGGGCGTAACGCCGCTGGCCAACTGGAAGCAGGGACAGGATGCTTTGTCTCTGGCCTACACCCATGAGTTGGCTGAGCAGGCCAGGAGTCTGTTGACCGGTTTGTCTGACAGCTTTGCGGTTCAGCAGGTCAAAGTGTCTGAAGATTACGGGCTGGTGGCCCTGGTGAGCAGTGGTGCCAACCTTTATCGTCGCAGCTTTGCCCGTCTGCTCTCCAGAGGTGCTTTGCCTGTTTATCAGGACAGACTGAGCCTGGTTACCCTGGTGCCCAGAAGAGCGGTAAATCTGTTGACCCAGAAAGTCCATCGCCGCTGCGCCGGGCCACGCAAACGTATCGGTGTGGTGTTACTGGGAACCGGCAATATTGGTCAGTCCTGGGTTGATCTGTTCCGCCGTTCGGTAAAACAGTTGAACAGTGAGCTGGAAGCCAGTGTTGAACTACTGGGGCTGTTGAGTTCACGTAAGGCGCTGATCTCTGATGAAGGCATAGATGTCGATAACTGGCAGCAGGCGTTTGAGCAAAACGCGCAGCCCTGGGGATATCCGGCGTTATTTGAGCAGCTTGGAGCGCTGAAGTGCGATGAGTTGGTGGCGCTGGACATCAGTGCCAGTGCGGGGCTGACTCTGCATTATCCAGAGTTTTTTGCCCGTGGTATTCATATGGTCAGCGCCAATAAGCTGGCCGGTTCAGGACCATTGGCTTTCTATCGTGACCTTAAACGTCAGCTGGGGTTCCGTCGTCTGTTCTGGCGCTACAACGCCAGCTGTGGTGCAGGGCTACCGGTACAGCATGCACTGAATGATCTGCATAACAGTGGTGACAGGGTGGAGGCCATTGGCGGTATCTTCTCCGGAACCCTGTGCTGGCTGTTTGAGCAATATGATGGCAGTAAGCCATTTGGTGAGTTGGTGCTGGAAGCCAAAGGCCTGGGTATTACCGAGCCGGATCCAAGGGATGATCTTTCAGGTCGGGATATGCAGCGTAAACTGCTTATTCTGGCCCGGGAGATTGGCCTTGAACTGGAACTGGAGGATATTGAACTGGACTCTCTGGTGCCGGACAATCTGGCGCAGGTGTCTCTGAATGAGTTCCTGAGTCGTATTGATGAGCTGGATCAGCCTCTGGCGGAAGCACTGGACGAGGCCAAAGCTGAAGGTAAGGTCATCCGTTACGTGGCTCAGCTGGATCAGCAGGATGGCAAACTCAAGGCCAGAGTCGCACTGGAGCAGGTGGCTGCCGACCATCCTTATGCCAACCTGACGCCGGGGGACAATGTATTTGTGATCCGTTCAGCTTTCTACCAGAACAACCCGTTGATCATCCGTGGCCCCGGTGCCGGGCGCGAAGTGACAGCCGCTGCCGTGCAGTCAGATCTGGCTCATATCTGCCGGGATCTGCTGCAGGAGCAGTAATCTGCTGGGAGGAATTTCATTAAAGAGTGCTTCGGCACTCTTTTTTGTTGCCTGTTCACTGGCACAGTGTGAGCAAAATTGAAGAGGTATGTGAGCAGTTTTAACTTGACTTCAAATTCACTTGTTCTAGTATGTGGACATATAGACGTCTAAACACCTAAACGTCTGGTCGTAATCAGAGGGACAGAGGACAGTTACATGGCATTTCATCACGCACAATTCTCGCAGTCGTTGAACCAGAGCCTGGCGGAGCTCAATGGTGGCATCAACGTGTCTTTTGAGTTCTTTCCTCCTTCGACTCCGGAAATGGAAAAGCTGCTGTGGAGCTCTATTCGTCGTCTGGAGCCTCTGAATCCCAAGTTTGTGTCGGTAACCTATGGTGCCAATTCTGGTGTCCGTGACAGAACCCACAGCGTGATTGACCGCATTCAGAATGAAACCAACCTGGTGGCAGCACCGCACCTGACGCTGGTGGATGCTGAAGAAGCTGAACTGCGGGATCTGGCTAAGCAGTACTGGGAAAATGGCGTGCGCAGCATTGTCGCCCTGCGTGGTGACTTGCCTGACGGTTCACCCAAGCCAACCCGGTTTGCGGCTGATCTGGTCGGCTTGCTGAAATCTGTAGCCGACTTCGATATCTCGGTGGCGGCTTATCCTGAGGTGCACCCTGAGGCTGCCAATGCTCAGGCGGATCTGATTAACCTCAAACGCAAGATAGATGCCGGCGCCAACCGCGCCATCACCCAGTTCTTTTTCGATGTGGAATCCTACCTGAGATTCCGTGACCGCTGCGTAGCGGCAGGCATTGATGTGGAAATCGTGCCCGGCATTCTGCCGGTGACCAACTTTACCCAGCTTAAGCGCTTCGCGGGCTTGACCAATGTGTCCCTGCCTTCCTGGTTACACAAGCAGTTTGATGGCCTGGAGGATGACCCTTCTACGCGTCAGTTGGTGGGCGCCAATGTGGCCATTGATATGGTGAAAGTACTGTCCCGTGAAGGGGTGAAGGATTTCCACTTCTATACCCTTAACCGGGCTGAGCTGACCTATGCCATTTGTCATACTCTGGGCGTTCGCCCGCAGGTGGCATCGGCGTCATAGTCGCCGGCAACGGTAAAACTTGTCTCGCTCAACCCAATGAAAAACCGGCAAATGCCGGTTTTTTTGGTTTTTAAAGCAGAGTCATTTATCGCATAAAGCTATAACAAATTAATCTCTCTTAACTTAAGGCTATAGCTGGGGAAAAGTTCTGGTCACTGACAGTTTTTGTTCGGTAGACTCAGAGACATAGATCACACCGTCAGGTTTCCTCCTATGATGACCGCAGACCGTTTACTGCATAAAGCTTATAAAACCAGCAAGACCTGGGGATACGTTACCATTGTTTTGGGCATATTGGCCCTGGCTCTGCCTTTGGCCATGGGGCTGGCTGTCGCGGCGCTGTTTGCCATCGCGTTGGTGGCCGTTGGGGTCGTCCAGCTGCTGGCTGCCTGGCCCGGTGAGGGCAGGGGCTTGAGCTTCAGATTAGTGTGGGCGGTACTGACTCTGGTTGCCGGTCTGTATATGTTGATTAATCCCGGCGTGAGCCTGGCAACATTGACCCTGTTCCTCGGCAGTTATTTTCTGGTGGATGGCATTGCCAACATACTGGCTGCTTTCCAGCTCAAGCCAAGACATGGTTGGGGATATGTGGCAATGGGAGGCCTGTCTTCGTTGATATTGGCACTGATTATTCTGGTGCAGTGGCCTGTATCGTCAGAGTTTGTGATTGGCATTTTAATCGGCATTAAGCTGCTGATATTGGGGATCACCATGGTAGCGCTGGCGAAAACCGCTGAAAAGCAGTTGTCGCAAATCCAGCCTGAGCCTCAGGAGAAAGAGGTTAACCCACAAGACTGATTTTGCTGCGCCGGGAGGCGCGGACACACCCTGCGGGGTTCCGGCCTATGGAAGTACCACCTGATTGTTGTCGGTGGTTGGGCGAATAATATGGGTCAGTACTGGAGATATGACTCCCGACTGGCTGGGCTTCTACAGATATTCGACTCGTTTAACCATGACCACAACTGACAACAAACTTGGACTGGGGGCACTGTGTGCCCTCGTTGTAGGCTCTATTATCGGTGCCGGTGTATTCAGCCTGCCACAGAATATGGCGGCGGTTGCCAGCCCGCTGGCGGTGATGATTGGCTGGACCATTACCGGTACAGGCATGATCTTTCTGGCACTGACCTTTCAGCGCCTTTGCCTGGATAAACCCGAGATAAACACAGGGGTATTTGGCTATGCCAAAGCCGGTTTTGGTGATCTCGTTGGTTTCTTCTCCTGCTGGGGATACTGGCTTAGTGCCGTGTTGGCCAATGTTTCCTATCTGGTGATTATCTTCAGTACCCTGGGGCTGTTTTTTGACACGCCCCAACATGAGGTATTTGGCCAGGGCAATACCCTTGTGTCGGCGCTGCTGGCTTCCGGCTTTGTGTGGATGATCCACTTCCTGTTGCTGCGCGGCGTACAGACCGCAGCCATCATCAACGCTGTGACCACGATTGCCAAACTTATCCCCCTGTTTGTGTTTATCGTGGTGGCTGCTGTCGCCTTTAAACTCAGTACCTTTACCCTGGACTTCTCCGTTGTGACGGCCATGCCCGAAGCGGATCTGATGACCCAGGTCAAGGAGACCATGCTGATTACCGTGTGGGTATTTATCGGTATTGAGGGGGCTGTAGTGGTTTCCAGCCGGGCCCGCAATCGTAAGGATGTGGGCAGAGCGACCATATTTGGTTTGCTTATCACTCTGTTTATCTATGTGATGGTCAGCTTGCTGTCCATGGGGGTGATAACCACCACTGAGCTGGCTCAGATGCAAAACCCCTCTGCCGCTCAGGTGCTGAAGCATATTCTCGGGCCGGTAGGCCTGTGGATTGTGGGGCTTGGCTTGATTGTGTCTGTGAGTGGGGCTTACCTCAGCTGGACTTTGCTCGCCAATGAGTCGCCCTATATCGGCGCCCGGGAGAAGATGTTTCCCAGCCTGTTTGGCAAAACCAACTCCAAAGGTACGCCCAAGAATATCCTGTTGATCTCCAATGCCGTGGTGCAGTTTGTACTCATCTGGGTGACCATTGAGGGTGGCACCTATGAGTCACTGTTGAATGTGGCTTCCGAGATGATTCTGGTGCCTTATCTGTTTGTGGCGCTCTATGCCCTTAAAACCGGGCGTCAGGACGGCAATATCAAGATGATGCTGTTCGGTGGCATGGCCAGTGTCTATGGGTTCTGGCTGCTCTATGCCGCCGGGTTGCACCACTTGCTCTTGACCAGCCTGCTCTATTTCCCCGGGCTGGCTTTCTACATCATGGCCAAACGAGAGTATGGTGAACCCTGGTTTGCCGGTAACAATCGCTGGATAATCTTAGGCTTAATGGCGTTGGCAATGACTGCCGCAGTTGTGATCCTGTTCTGAGCCCAAGGCAGTTACTGCGCGTATAGTAAGCTTTAAAGCCAACAAGACAGGGACGCTATGCCGCTAATCAAACAGAAAGAAGTGGATTTG
The DNA here is from genome assembly GCF_023349125.1 of Shewanella corallii. Taxonomy (GTDB): domain Bacteria; phylum Pseudomonadota; class Gammaproteobacteria; order Enterobacterales; family Shewanellaceae; genus Shewanella; species Shewanella corallii. The sequence goes on from NZ_JAKIKT010000001.1 coordinate 202,982, forward strand.
GGCCGGGTTAAAGGAGTGATATTCGATCTGGATGGCACCCTTGCCAGCTCAAATCCTGACTTTGACTCTCTGTGCGCCGAACTGGAGATCTGCCGGGGAGTGGATATTCTCAAATGGCTTGATGATATCGAGTGCCCCGATCGTAAAGCCAGCGCCAACGCCGTTATTCATCGCTATGAACTGGAAAGTTCTGCCAGAGCCGAGTGGATCCCCGGGGCGCAGGCTCTGGTGGATTATCTCGACAGCGCTGGCCTGCCCACCGCTATTCTTACCCGAAATATCCGCCAGGCCGCAGGCGTCACTCTGGGGCGTCTTGGCTGCTCAATTCCTGCTGTGCTCACCCGGGAAGATGCGCCAGCCAAGCCATCACCTGAGGGTGTTCTGATGATGTGCCGGGAGTGGGGGATAGCACCACATGAGTGTCTTTATGTGGGGGATTATCTGTTTGACCTGCAAACCGCTGCCAATGCCGGAGCCATCAGTCTGCTCTACAATGTCCAGCAACCTGTCCCCGAGTATGCCGCGATGGCGGATATGGTGACTGATGATTATCTGGCGTTGGTAGAGGCGTTAAAGCTGGCAGGACACTGACAACAGGTCACAGATAACAAAAAAGGCGCCATGGGCGCCTTTTTTGTTTGCTCAGGGATTAGTCGCGGTCGCGATTACCCTGGTAGCCACCTTTGCGGTGTGGCTTACGGTCACCACCTTCGTGGTTGCGACGTTCACGACGCTCACCGCCATGACCGCGACGCTCACCGCCATGACCGCGACGGTCACCACCGTGTGGACGACGATCACCGCCCTGAGGACGACGACGGCGTGGTGCACCTGAACCTGAATCTTCGAAAGTCATGTTCTCGGTCACTTCACGGATGTTCAGTGGACGACCACATACGCGAACCTTTTTCAGGTGCTGCAGTACGTCTTTAGGCATGCCGTCTGGCAGGTCAACTGTGGTCACAGAATCGAACAGTTGGATCTGGCCAATGTAGCGGCTGTCGATGTTGGCTTCGTTGGCGATAGCGCCCACGATGTTACCTACACCTACGCCATTCTCACGACCCACATCGATCACGTAACGGCACATTTTCACATCAGGGTTGTCCTTCAGTGCTTCTGCGCTGCCCAGCATCTCTGCGGTTGGGCGAGGACGACGCTCACGACCTTCACGGCCACCGCGCTCATCACGGCTGTCACGCTGACGCTCCTGCATTGGAGGCAGTTGCAGTGGACGCTCTTTCTGAACCAGTTGCAGCAGAGCGGCAGCCAGTTTATCGGTATCTACTTCCAGTTGCTGGCACAGCTGAGCCACTGCAGCTTCCATAAAGTCCAGAGACTCATTGGCAACCACTTCAGCAACCTGCTCACCCAGACGGGACAAACGACGCTCTGCTACAGTCTCTGGGCTAGGTACCTTCATTGGAGAGATACGGCTGTTGGTGGCGCGCTCGATGGTGCGCAGCATACGCATTTCACGATGGGTCACGAACAGGATTGCCATACCGGTACGGCCGGCACGACCTGTACGACCGATACGGTGTACGTAAGCTTCAGTGTCGTATGGAATATCGTAGTTAACTACGTGACCGATACGCTCAACGTCCAGACCACGGGCCGCAACGTCGGTGGCGATCAGGATATCCAGCTTGCCGCACTTCAGTTGGTCAACGGCACGCTCACGAGCCTGCTGGTTCATATCACCGTGCAGTGGAGATGCAGCGTAACCACGGGCTTCCAGCTTCTCAGCCAGTTCCACACAGGAGTTACGGGTACGTACGAAGATGATGATACCTTCGGTGTTTTCCACTTCCAAAACGCGTACCAGAGCTTCCAGCTTGTTGTGCTGAGAAACCTGAACGAAACGCTGTTCGATAGATTCTACAGTGGTGTGGCTTGCAGCAATGCTGATCTGAGCTGGTTCACGCAGGTGCTTGTTGGCAACGCGCTTGATCTGCTCTGGCATAGTGGCAGAGAACAGAGCCAGCTGACGCTCTTCAGGCGTGTGTTCCAGGATCCATTCGATATCATCGATGAAGCCCATTTTCAGCATTTCATCAGCTTCGTCCAGAACCAGAGCACGCAGAGTATCCAGTTTCAGGGTGCCGCGACGCATGTGGTCCATTACACGACCCGGGGTACCAACAATAACCTGAGGACCGCGGCGCAACGCCTGAAGCTGCTGATACATGCTCTGGCCACCATAGATAGGCAGAACATGGAAACCTTTCATAAATTTGGCATAGCTGCTGAAAGCTTCTGCCACCTGAACAGCCAGCTCACGGGTAGGAGCCAGTACCAGGATTTGAGGAGTATTTTGGGTGTGATCGATTGCACTCAAGAGTGGCAATGCAAAAGCACCGGTTTTTCCGGTACCTGTTTGCGCCTGGCCGAGAATGTCACGTCCTTCCATCAGAGGGTCAATACTGGCCGCCTGAATAGGAGTTGGTTTCTCGTAGCCGAGCTCGTCAAGAGCGCGCAACAGCGGCTCGGACAGACCGAGTTCGCGGAAAGTTTTTTCATTGGATGACATGGGTTGTTGCCTTATGGACGTGTTATTGCAACACGTTAGAGTTGCTTCATAGACAGAAAATCAACCCCCGTGTCGATTTCCCGCACCGAAAACGAAGGATTATATCAGTATTCCCTTACCGTGGGCAATCGCTATCACCGTATTGGGAGTGATATGGGCTTATTTGGTCCTGCTGGGGGCAATGTGAACTCACGCCATTTTGACCTGATTTGTGAGCATGCTGTGATACTTCCGTGAGATTTTCCTGCGAACTTGGGGATGTGGCCCGCTAGGGGGCATTTCAGGGAGCAACTTCACTATGTTGATAAAATCAATCCTATCTTTGGTTCTCGCAGGCAGCCTGCTGTCTGCGACGTCTTATGCCGAAAATGCAGATGGCAGTGTTGCTATTGCCAATCGAGCCGATGGCACTGTCTCAATTATTTCAGTCGGCGATGACACCGTTCGTCATACTCTGACCTTACCTGCGGGGGAAAACAGTCCTGAGCCCATGTATGTGGTGTACAAAGAAAACCGCATGTATGTAGGAGACAGGGCCAATAACAGAGTGCTGGCCTACGATAGCTTTGGCTTTAACCTGCTGGCGGAGATCCCTGCTGGGCGTGGTGTGTTTCATATGTGGGCTGCGGCAGACGCGCAAAAGCTGTTGGTCAACAATGATATCGACAACACTGTTACAGTGATTGATACCAATAGCCTGACCAGTAAAGCCACAGTTGCTATGCCCGCTGATCTGGTTGCTGCAGGTTTTAAGCCCCACGATATTTTTGTTTCTGCGGATGGGTCGAGCTGGTTTGTCAGCTTGCTTGATGGGGCGCCAGGCAATGATTGGGTGGTGAAATATGAGGTTGGGGCACAAGGTGCGGTTGAAACGGCCAGAGTATCCGTTGGCGGCGATCCGCATCTGTTCTTAAATAACAAAGACAGAGCTTTGCTGGTTGCCTCTCAGGATTCCAGCACAGTAGCCCGTTTCGAATCCCGCTCATTAAGACTCAGACATACAGCAGATGTTGCCAATGCCCACGGCATTTTTGCCAGGGATAAGCAGGTCTACCTAACCAATATTGCTGACGGTGGCGTCAGTGGTCTTCATCTGTTGCACAGTCGGAGCCTCAGCAGTCGGGATGTGGATGACACGCCATTCGCTATTCCTCACAATATTGTTATAACCAATGACGGCAGTAAGCTCTACATTACCCATTCAGGTGGGGGCAGTAACAAGGTATCCGTATTTACCCTGTCAGGGCGAAAAGGGGAGCCAGAACTGTTAACCGATGTGACAGTGGGCCTGAACCCCTTTGGACTGGCCTTTATTCCCCACTGATTTAACTCATACATCAATAAATACGAGGCGCAACAGCGCCTCGTATTGTTAATGCGGCTCCAGTTGACGCATCTGTTGCCTGAGCTGATGCAGTTTACGGGTCAGCTTCTCGATTTCATCCTCAATGCATTGGCGACTCTGGCTTTTGGTACTTTTGGGCTCCCGTAGCCAGCGGTACAGAAGTCGACTGGAGATCCCCAACTCTTTGGCCACTTCAGATGGTAACTGGCCATCCTGCTGTACCTTGTCCAGTGCGGTGGATTTCAACTTTGACTCACTCATGGTTCAAGTCTCCCATCTTCGGGTTCAGATGTTTCCCATTGACTGATCCCCGCGTGGCGAACATAGCGCCATTCTGATGCCAACCAATGGATACAGTATTTGAATGTGTTCATCGTCACCTCCTGTTGCTTCCGTCGATAGCTATGTAAGAAACGTGCCAGATATTAATCTCTAATTATTTCAATAAATTGAATAAATGAATGCGAATTGATGACAGCTTGCTTGCCCATTGATGCTGCAAACATGCCTGCTGTTGGTGCAGGAGATTCATCTCTTTGAGAGCGGAGTGGTCAAAAATTGAGGGCGGGATAACTGGCTCTATCCATCTGAGGTGGCTATGTTGGGGTATTCCCCTGACAGAGGAGAAAGACGATGGAAAAAGTAACAGGTATAGGTGGCGTGTTTTTCAAAGCCAAAGACCCAGTGGCAATGTCTGCATGGTATGAGAAACATCTGGGTATCGACCCTGTCCCGTCAGATTACGAGACTCAGCCCTGGAGTCAGCAAGCGGGTTTTACTGTATTTGCAGCGTTCCCGGCGGATACAGACTACTTCGGTAAAGCAGAGCAGAGCTGGATGATTAACTTCAGAGTCAATGACCTTTCCGCCATGGTGGCGCAGTTAAGGCAAGCTGGTATTGCAGTAGAAGTGGATCCCGAAACTTATCCCAACGGCCTGTTTGCCCGCCTGCAGGATCCTGAAGGTAACCCCATTCAGCTTTGGCAACCTGCATGAGTTCTGCCCATGACAGCAAATAAAACCCAGCCGACGGAACTCAGTGTGAAAACCTGGTTGGAGGGGATTACAGACCCTGTTCGTCGCCGTGATTGCGAGCAGCTCTACACCATGATGGCTGAGCTGACAGATACCCAAGGGGTGATATGGGGCGACAGTTTAGTGGGGTTTGGTCAATATCACTATCGATATGAATCCGGTCGGGAGGGAGACTTCTTCCGCACCGGTTTTGCATCCAGAAAAGGAGGACTGAGTATCTATCTTATGGCCTGCGGTATGGACCAGCATCAGCTTCTTCCCAAACTGGGTAAACACAAGATGGGAAAATCCTGTTTGACGGTAAAACGCCTGTCGGATGTCGAGCTGGATTTGCTGAGACAAATTTTGCTGGACTCATTGCAGGAAATGGCGCGGCGATATCCTGAGTAACTTGTTTTAATCAATTTTTCATCTGCAGATCACTTTCCTCTTTGGCGCGCGGAGCATAAAATGCGCTCCTTTTTTATCGGGATCTGAAGGGAGTCGGATCTATTGCTGGACTGGCCTGGAGGCCGTTGTAGTCATGAATAAATATCCTGCTCCTGAATTCTCAGCTAGGTTTCTGCTGCCTAAATACTGGGGAACTTTATTGTTGGTGGCCTTTGCGTATCTGCTGAGCCTGCTGCCCTGGAAATTACAGTTTGCCATGGGGAAAGCTCTCGGAAGAGCTGCCATTCGCCTGATGCCAAAGCGTCGCAAAACCATGATCAGAAACCTTGAGCTGTGCTTTCCCAATATGCCAGCTGCTGAGCGTGAAGCGCTGATCAAAGCCAACATAGACAATACCGGTCTGGCACTGTTTGAAACCGGTATGGCCTGGTACTGGTCTGAGGCCCGTGTGGCCAAACATGTTTCCTTTGAAGGGCTGGAACATCTGGATAAGCTTAGAGCGGAAGGTCGCGGTGTGTTGCTGGTGTCGGTTCACTCTTTAAATCTGGAGTTCGGTGGGCGAGCCTGCGGCCTTAAGTTGTCTGGCATGGGTGTATATCGGCCCAACAATAATCCCTGCTTTGATTACTTCCAGTTCAAGGGGCGCACCAAGGGGGGTCATGAAATGATCCACCGTAAGGATGTGAAAACCATGCTGGAGAGTCTGCGCAAAGGCCGGGTGCTATGGTATGCGCCGGATCATGATTATGGACCCAGACGTCATGCCTTTGCGCCTCTGTTTGCCGTCGAGCAGGCCTGTACGACAACAGGTACAAGTCTGTTGGTGGATGAAACCGATTGCGCCATTGTGCCCTTTACCGTGGTTCGTAACGACGATAATGGCCATTACACCTTGACGATAAGGGAACCTCTGGTGGATAGCTTCCCCAAACATGACCCGGAGGCAGGTGCCCGCGTCATCAATAAGGTGGTGGAAGAGTCCATCATGGCAGCGCCGGATCAATATATGTGGTTGCACCGCCGCTTCAAGACGCGACCAGAAGGGCAGCCGTCTTTATATTAATCCCTGTGAAAGCTCACCTTGTGTGAGCTTTTTCATTTCTGTGTTGCATCCAATTATCCCCAAAGAGAGCTCGAAATTGAGTGGGGAAGTCTCTACAATGCGCCGCCTGAAATTTGCCCGATTTCCCGGTTAATCCATCTTCCGAGCCCATGTATGTACCAGAAAGATCAATTTGAACTCCTTGCCCCGGGTGGTGACCTTGATGCCATTAAGGCTGCGATCGCCGCCGGTGCCGATGCCGTTTATTGTGGCCTGGATAGATTCAACGCCAGAAATCGTGCCACCAATATCACCCTAGATCTGCTGGATGGCGTGATTGAGCTGGCACACAGCCATAACTGCAAAATCTTCCTGACCCTGAATATTATGCTGCTCGAGAGTGAGTTGCCCGCCATGTTGCGTCTGTTGCAGCAGCTGCAACAGACGCAAGTGGATGGTGTGATAGTGCAGGATCTGGGACTGGCCAGCCTGTTGAAACGTCACTTTCCTTCTCTGGATGTGCACGCCTCGACGCAGATGAATACTCACAATCCGGGGCAGATGAAGCTGCTTTCCGGCATGGGGATGAGCCGGGTCAATCTGTCCCGGGAGCTGAGCCTGCCGGAGATTACCGAGCTGGTGGCGGTTGGCCGGGAAATCAACATGCTGACAGAGGTTTTTGTACACGGTTCCTACTGTGTAGGCTTTTCCGGAGTTTGCTATCTGAGCTCAGCTCGCAACGGGGCATCCGGTAATCGCGGCCGTTGCAGTCAGCCCTGCCGGGAGGCTTATGAGCTAACAGCAGCAGGCAAGCAATATCCTCTCAATATGAAAGACAACTCGGCCTTTATGGACTTGCCCGCATTGGCTGCAGCCGGAGTGCATTCACTGAAAATCGAGGGGCGAATCAAGAAGCCTCACTATGTCTTTACCACTACAGAAAGCTGGCGAAAACAAATAGATGCTTTGTGTGAGGGAGGGCTGCAATCCAGTGATATGTCCTCTCTTTACACTGTATTTAACCGGGATTTTTCCAACGGTTATTTAATGGCAGATGTTCATCACGGCATGTTTATCGACAACCCCAGAGATCATGCACCAGTGCATTTCAGTAAATTGCACAAGTGCGAAACCAGTGACGATATCAAGCGGGTTAAACAGCAATTGTACAGCACTAAAACCGGCATTATGCAGCGTATGCACAGTTGTATTGATGCTATGGAGGTTCCCGCCAACAAGGCGCGAAGCCTGAAAGGTACTGAGTTGAATATCCCCTTGCCAGCCGGAGTGGGTTGTAAAGATATTCGGCCACAGCTGGTGGTGATACTGGATATGGTTCAGCTGCAGGACTCCAGACCCGAGTCTACCGATATTCACTATTGCGTGATGCTACCTGACACCCTGGCGGACAGTATGGATGAGGTGTTGGCGGCATTCAGGCAAGCGCCTGGATTAATCCCCTGTTTTCCTGCTGTGGTGACCGGCAAACACTTCGAGGCCGCGCGAACCTTGCTCGACAGTGTCAGACCGGATTGGCTTATGACCCACAATCTTGGGGTGGCGCAATTGGCCAAAGAGATGCAACTGCCCTGGGTGGCCGGTTCTCAGCTGAATATCGCCAACTCTGCGGCGCTGGATTGTTTGCACAATGAATTGAACGCCTGCGGTGCTGTGTTGTCAAAAGAGTTAAGTGGCAAACAGATGGAGCGGATTGTACGGCCAACAGAGATGTGGCTGATGGCAACCCTGTTTGAACCCAACCACCTGATGACCAGCCGTCAGTGCCTGCTGATGCAGAGCGTTGGTTGTAAAAAACAGCGTATGAATGCTGGTTGTCTCAAACGCTGCAGCAAGAGTGCCGGATTGCAAAATCTTAAGGATGAGCCCTATGTGATTCATAAGGCGCGTGGCAGTTATAACCGCTTGTACAGCGACAGACACAGCTATACCCCTGAGTTGTTACAGGAGCAGCAGGGCAGATTCACTCATTTGATAGTGGATCTAAGGGAGATCCCTACCAACACCCAACTTCAGGGAATCCTGACTGAGAAGTTGGCGCTGTTTGTTGAGACGATTGCCGGGGATGATACCGACCAGGCAATACTGCAGCAGCGAATATCAACCTGGCAAAATAACCATTATTTGAAAGGGGTTTAAATTATATTTCCTGAGCTTAGCTGAATGGGTAAATCAGTTGGAATATATAAGATAAATAGGTTGTTGCGTTAGGCTTGTTGGTTGTGGCAGCCTAATAATTCAAACCCTCTGTAAAAGTGTGGTTGAATATATCGGGGTGGGCGCCCGCAGAAATGACAAGGTACTTTGGAAAGGAACTAAATGAGCTATCTAAGTATTTCTGAACTCTGCAAATCCCTGTTGTGGGCTCCGGTCGACCATGAAAGCGGGGAGCGCGCCGATGTTTATTGTGCCACCGATACGGATTTGGATATCGCAGAATCCCGCCTGGGAGTTGACCTGCCACAAGATTACCGCTGGTTTATGAAACACTATGGTATGCGTGGCCTGGAAGATCCCCGAGTCAATGTTGGCTTGAATGGCATTTCCCTCTCTTTTCTTGGCATGTTTGCCGCCATAGATACGGCAGTGACTCTGACTCACCAATATGCCAGACCCAACCCCCTCGGACGAGCTGCCATTCCCGACAGAAGCCTGGTGATTGCAGACTCCATTGCCGGTGATCTTTTGCTGCTTGATCTCTCAACGCGCGACTATGGCAAAGTGCGATTCAGGCATAAAGATCTGATGAAACAGGTTTGGACTGAAGAACCTCAGGAACTCACCTTATTGGCCAATTCATTCACTCATTTGCTGGAGCAAATTGTGGCCAGTCCCAGGCCCAAAGTTGAGCATTTGCAGCTGCAGGAGTTATAGGGTCTGTCGTCGCTTTCTACTGCATTAACGCTCATTTATGTCGAACAACTACACGTCAATCGCGTTGCTTTGTATAAAATAACGACAAAGTGCTGCAAAAACCACCTTCAAAGGCCAACAGACTCTGGTGGTGACAGTTGATGATATTTGATACTATTAGCGCAATTCGCCGCACATATTCACTGTGCGGCTTTTCATTTTCTGCAGGACAATCCCTTGAATCAAATTCAAACCAACAGCCCTTCGATGGCATTTTCTTCTCTGGCGCTGAAAAGTGAGCTGCTGTCGACGCTGGAGTCTATCGGCTTTGCTCAGATGACAGCAATTCAGGCTCAGAGCCTGCCACAGATTTTGGCTGGCAAGGATCTGATTGCTCAGGGTAAAACCGGGAGTGGCAAGACGGCTGCATTTGGTCTGGGATTGCTGCACAAACTGAATGTTAAACGTTTCCGTATTCAATCTCTGGTGCTGTGTCCTACCCGTGAGCTGGCGGATCAGGTTGCCAAAGAGATACGTACGCTTGCCCGGGGCATTCACAACATCAAGGTGCTGACCCTGTGCGGTGGTGTGCCAGTTGGGCCTCAGATTGGCTCCCTTGAGCATGGCGCACACATTATTGTGGGTACGCCAGGGCGGGTACTTGACCATCTGGAGCAGGGCCGTCTGGATTTTTCTGAGCTGACCACCCTGGTGCTGGATGAAGCAGACCGCATGCTGGAAATGGGCTTTACCCAGGCGATGGACAGCATCATTGCCCAGACACCAGCTAACCGCCAGACCTTGCTGTTCAGTGCGACCTTCCCAGCCCAGATCCAGGGAATGGCAGAGCGTATTATGCACAAGCCTGAGATGGTGAAGGTGGAGTCGACTCACGACAGCCAGACGATTTCCCAACACTTCTATCACCTGGAAGCGCGCAGTGAGCGTATGCAGGCACTGCAACTCCTGTTGTGTAAGTATCAGCCCGAGTCTGCAGTGGTGTTCTGCAATACCAAGCGTGAAACCCAGTCAGTGGCCGATGAGTTGGCAGCGTTGGGCTTCAGTGCTCTGGCTCTGCACGGCGATCAGGAGCAGCGTGAGCGTGACCGTACTCTGGTGCAGTTCGCCAACAAGAGTATCAATATTCTGGTGGCCACGGATGTCGCAGCCCGGGGTCTGGATATCGATAATCTGGATGCTGTGGTGAACTTTGAAATGGCCTACGACAAAGAGGTGCACATTCACCGTATCGGTCGTACCGGTCGTGCCGGCAGTCAGGGTGAAGCTTTCAGCTTCTACACAGGTAAAGACAGCTACAAAGTTGCCGCCCTAGAAGAGGTGCTGGGTCACGAGATCCAGGATGATGAGCTGCCGGGCGAGCAGTACCTGAATATTGCGCCTTATAAGCCAAAGATGACCACGATTTTGATTGATGGCGGTAAGAAGCAGAAGTTGCGTCCGGGAGATATCCTCGGGGCCCTGACGGCAGATAAGTCACTAACAGGCGACGATATTGGCAAGATTAAGATCACCGATATCCGCTCTTTTGTGGCGGTAAAGCGTCAATTCGGTAAGAAGGCACTGACTATCCTGAACAAGGGCAAGCTCAAGGGCCGACAGTTCCGTGCTTTCTCTGTGTATTGAGTTGCTTCTTAGCTGAATAGCTTCAGGGAGTGGATACCGGGAGACTGGTATCCACTTTTTTGTATCACGCTGCCAAAGTTACCAATGCCGCCCCTGCCAATACGCCGGCAGCAAAGGTGCTTGCGCTGATAAGCCAAATCGACGGCATGGTTTTACCTGAATCGCTTTGTGGTTGCTGATTGGCCAGCAGCAAGCTGGAGTACTCCACTTCAAAGGCGGCAGCCAATGAGCGCCCCGTTTCCAGAGAGGCTGTGCCATGCAGTTCCACCCTTTGAATGGTGCGCAGGCTGAGGCCGCAAATATCAGCCAGCTGTTGTTGGGTCCAGGCTTTCTCCTGTCTCAGGTTGCGGACTTTTACGGTATCTAACTGCATTACCTTATCCTTTCAACCAGGTTGTCACTGTGTAGCCGACAAACATGCCGACAGCCCCAAAGATCAATCCCGTGACAAAGCCTTCGAAAACAACCCGTTTAAATGACTTTCCACCTGGCATGATCTGCTGGTAGTCAAAACTGTCCTCATCCAGGCATTGTTCACCCAACATGAGCTTTATGTCGATTGGCCCTTTCATTACGCTGTGGACCAGAATGTGAACATCCAGTTTCTGACCATCGAGAGTAAAGCTGTGGTTTGAGCTATACCCCAGACTGCGTTTATGAGAAATCAGTTCCTCGTCCACATAGACCCATTCTTTACCGCTCAGGGTTGAGTTTTGTACTGTGATGCTATGACCCTGCCACTCAAAATAACTGGTGAGGATATACTTGCCGGTTTGCATGTAGACTCCTTGTTCGCAAATGGTCTGCATATCTTGGATAAGACAGGCCTTGAATCGTGACGACTGTGGGGTGACAGTGGCACAGATGTCATGCGTCACCTATATGACAGCGTAATAATATCAATGTGTTACGTGTGTGCTTGTTGTTGGGAGAGTAACATTGTTAAACGCTTGTTGGTAACGTAAATTGGGGCTATGACTGTTAAATCATCAATCAGCGAGGGGCGCTTTTTGGGTGATAAGCTGGTTGGTCAATTGGCTGACCTGATGGATAAAGTTCAAATCCAGCCGGTCAATGCTATCTTGCTCTGTGTGGTATTGGTTGTGGTTGCCACTGGCAAAAAACAGCCAGGGGATATCTTTCTTGTGGAAAGGGTAGTGGTCTGATGCTCTGAGCCAATCGATGCGGTCGCTGACAAAAGAGCCCCTGCCCATCCCTTTCGGGTGACCTACCCGGGAGCATAGCCCAATGGTTTGGTAGCCCAGTTGAAGTTGTTGCAGTACCTGATATCGGCTAGCCGGAACCATGCTTTGAATGCCTTCAACATACAGGCGCCTGTGTTTATCCGGGCGGCCTACCATATCCAGATTGATTACCAGCTCAATCTGGCTCAACACTCCGGCGTTCTGCAGCTCCCTGACCAGCGCTTTGCTGCCATAAAGTCCGGGTTCCTCAGCATCGGTAAACACCATCAGCACATTGGCAGATAATGCCTGTTTCTTCAGGCTTTCGGCCACTGACAACATGGCAGCCACTCCGGAAGCGTTGTCATCTGCGCCCGGAAAGTATTTGCCATCCGGACGACTAAGACCAGCTCTGCCGCCAAGATGGTCATAGTGAGCCAACACCAATCGCCAGGGAGCATTGTCAGTGTCGTCTGCTGCCGGAAGCATCACTGCCAGGTTGATCCCCTGCCTGTCGGAAAAGCCCTGAGTGTATTCAAAGCTGTGTTGAAACTTATCTTGCCATCCCGCCAGTCCCAGCTGTTTGAACCTTTGCTGCAGATACTGACGAGTGAGTACAGCACCCTCGCTACCGGTTTTTCTGCCATTCAGGGCGGGACTGGTTAGCTGCTCAAGATCATTCGACAAACTGCGTATCTGTTGGGCTGGTTCATTGAGTGTAATTGGCTCCCGGCAGCTCTCGCCAATTAGCCTGTCACTGCTGGTGCAAGCTGCCAACAGCAGAAGTATCAGGATTAGGGCGTTATTTTTCATGGCGATAAATTAGTCGAGGATGAGTAACCAGTTAACTCTACCTTCAGCGTGTCCGCAACCGTGGTGCTCCATCGTTCAGCTTGTGTTCATAGCTTAAAGGCTCTATTGATACAGTTTGTTACGCCCGGAGGGCAACAAGGAGCTCAAATGAAAACACTGAATAAAAGTTTACTGGCTATCGCACTGGGAGTGTTAACCACAGCGGCTTATGCCGACCCAGATGACTATAAAAAAGAAGCGATGAAGCAGGAAGCAGAACTGCGTCGGGAGCAAGCCGAACTTAAACGTGAGGTCGCAAAAGATAAGGCTGAGTATCAGCGAGAAGCTCGACAGTTAACTGCAGAAACGGAACGTGAGACTCGCAAAGCACGAACAGAAGCTGAGCGCAAAGCGAGAAAGGATCGGATGGAAGCGGAGCGTGAGGCGAGAAAAGCTGACGCAGAGTATCGAAGAGAAGCTAAAAAAGCTGATGCTGAGTTTCATCGGGAGTCTAAAAAAGCCAAAGCAGATGCTAAAAAAGAGAAACGCAAGCTGGAGCGTGAAGCCGACAAAGAAGCCAGAAAGGCAGAAAAAGAAGCACGCAAAGCTGAAAAGGCACGTCTGCAGGCTGAGCGAAAAGCTGAAAAGCAGTAGTTGTCAGATCAGGTCTGAACCACTACAAATTAATGCCGGGAGCATTGCCTCCCGGCATACTTCTTATCTAACTATTCGGCTGGGTATTGATACCATAGGCCTTCTTTTCTTAATTTGATGACAGCACCAGTCTCTTCCCCGTTTACATAATCATATTCAAAGGGGACTCGTAAATTTCCCTGCATATCAAATATGCCATAGTGATAACCGGCTTTGTCGCCCTGTTCCCATCTGCGCTGAGCAACGATCACTTTGAGTCCTGGGTTATACCAAAAGGTTTGATATTCATTGGGTACAATCGTTTTGCCCTGAGCATCAATTAACCCTGCATCGCCATAGCGGATGCTGTACTTTTTGACTTCGGTTATATACCTGAAAGTAAACAGACCACTTTCATCCAATGCAGAAAGGTGTTGTTTTTGCAGTGGAATAACCCAGCCCCTGGATTCGATGTCATAGACTCCTTCTTTTTCATCCTCCTCTTCTATCTGGTAGAGGCTGCCATACAGCTTTCTGAAGTACTCTGCTTTCAACAGGGATTTACCCGACAGGTCCAATAGCTCTTTACCCGCCTTTGATTTACCGATAAGAAAATTGTCATCCCAGTAAATCTCCTCAAACCGGTTGGCAAGGATCTTTTCTCCTTTATCGTTGAGTAGTCCGGCAGCACCAAAAAAGTAGTCATCCGGGTTGTTATGTTTATCAAAGACCTCAAACCAGCCAGGAAGCTCATCTATTGGGTCAACATGGCCGTACTTAAACAGTTGGGTGCGCCACTGTGCCGTCAGCCAGGGCAGTCGATTGCCAGCGGGCAGTTGGTTACATTGGTGAATAAACTCCATCTGTTTTTTTACCGTGATGGAAGAGGGTAGAGATAGCAACAGGTTCAACCCAGATTCACTGATCATGCAGTAGCTGATAAATGCCTGAGGATTGCGTCTGCTTTGGAATAGCAGGCTGCCGGATTGTTTGCCCGCAACAAACTCCTTTTGGTAAGACAGCTCCCAATCTTTTTCTTTAGCGGAAGCAATAAGTTCGTTCAGGTAAGCTGGATCTGACTCGATATAGGCATCAACCGTATCACTGAATGAATCAGGGTAGAAATAGAAGCCATCAAGGGAGTCCTCTTTCAACAGCCAGGAGGGTGTTAGCTGCCTGGGTAATATGTCGTCCAGTTGCAGGGCGAGTGGGTTTTCGTCCCAATGAGGAATAGTTTCCATCTCTCTGGCGGCATTAAAAGGGGCGGTATATTGCTTTTTTTGTGGGCCGGGAACGAAGGAGTGGAGTATTTCAAATGCGGCGTAGGCTGCAGGCAGATCGCCAGTATCAAATAGTGTCGCTTTACCCAGTACATGCTGCTTGTCTGTATATAAATAGGTGAATACATGCAACGCGTCTGCCGAATAATAGAGTACGCCGTGACTGGCTTCGTGAATGATTTCAGCGCCATGCTCGGTCAAAGCGTTGCGCCATGCCGGGTAGTCAAAGTCCGCCTCGGGGGCGTCACTGAGCACGATATCCAGGTTGTAGGGATGAATCACATAAACGGGGTTGTTCTCGGCGGTGAGCCGCAAATCACCTATATACCAGAAGTAAAATTCCGACTCCCAAGGCATCAGTTCTGAATCGATAGGGATATCCAGGGTTAGTTCACCGTGGAAGGGGACTGTAACCGTTTTCCATACCGGCTTTTCATCTTGCATTGCAGTCTCCTCCCTGGCTGTTGCCGACAGAACCAGACAAATGGTTGTGCTCAGGAGCAGAAATTTTAACAAATTGGCCATTCGTTCCCTCTTTTGGCTGGACTGTATCCCTCGTTAATGCAAATGTAAACTAACAGTGAAATATGCTGCGGGGCAAGATGCTTGCGGCATTGTGTGCTAATGGAGGGACTGTGGGAAAGAGAGTGTTGATGATTGGGTTGGACCCTGCTGTGGTCAATTATGATAAGTGGCCGGAGTTAACGGAAGAAAAGCTGATAGCTGCGCTGAATATGGGTAAGGCAGCGTTGGAGTTTGAAGGTTTTGAAGTGGACTTTTGTGCTATCGACCATGGTGAAACGGCTGCTGAAGTGATAGCTGCAGCATTACAAAAAACACAGTACGACTGCATCATGATAGGCGCAGGGGTACGCAACGACCCGGATGAGTTTCTGTTGTTTGAGCAGGCAATTAATCTGGTTCACAAACAGGCGCCCCAGGCCAGCATCTGTTTTAACACAGGCCCTATGGATGGAGTGGCTGCAGTCAAACGCTGGCTTTAAGTCGTCTTAATATAACTATAACAATGTGATGGAAAGTCGCGGTCGATATCTTTGGAATCCAGTAAAGCTAATTAGCTTCCCGAATTTCGATTCTGCTTTCTAATTTAACCTTAAAAAATCACTTGTATCACATTAACTCAGGTTGCTCTCTGTTAGGTTAGCGACCAATAGTCGTGCAAGGTGGGGCGGATAATGTTTTACACTGTTTACCAACCCATGGTGGGGGAGGGGGGAGTCTATGCTTATGAGGCTCTGGTAAGGCTAAGGGATAGCAAAGCAAATCTGGTTAATTTTCTGGCGACGCTGATTAATAAGCCTCTCTTTGATTATGAGAATATTCTCCGGATTCTGACTGAAAACAAAAACAATGAGATGCTATTGTTTATCAACGTGCATGCAGAATCCCTTATATGTCAGGAGTTTGTTGAGCGTATAGCTAAGCTCAAACCATTTTTTCACCGTATGGTGATCGAAGTAATGGAAACTTCCTGCGATTCCCCTGAGTTACTTTGCAGTAATGTGAAGCTGTTACGGGAGTTGGGGCTGGCGTTTGCCATTGATGACTTCGGTGCCAGTTTTTCCAATCTGTCTCGCCTGAGCGAGCTGGAAACAGAGTATGTGAAATTGGACAGGACACTGCTCACCAAGGTTTCTCATGACTTTTTTTCCTTCTCTGTACTGATAAAGATCTGCCAGCTGATCCTCTTTAATCGGCCGGACACTCGAATTGTTGTTGAAGGGATTGAGACCTGGACCCAGCATGCCCTGGTTAATGCTATCGAAAATTACATTAACCATAGCGTGATTCGTCAGGGATACTTCTACGCCAAACCTCAGCAAGGCTTTGTATTACCTTCTGAAAATCTGCTCCCTGAATTCTCCGTTCAAAAAGAGCAAAGCCGTCATATCAATCAGAAGCTGACCTTGATTAAAGATGCTTATGAATCCTTTCTTGGCGCCGGTAATGAAGAGGCTTTTAAGTCAGATATGGCTTTTTACGCAAGCCTGGAATCTATCGGCATGATAGGTCTGAGCAAAAGTCTGGAGCTGTCGAAACAGATTATCGTGTTGAAAAACTCCGATGGAGACATGATCTATCACAACAAGAAAAGTCGTGACCTGATGGCGGTGGAAGATACATCCCTTAGTCGGCAGGAATTGACCCAGAGGTTTCCTGAGTTTGGTTTGTGCCTGGAAAATGATGCCCAGTTTTTGCAGAGTCATCAGGAGCTTTCCGTATGCGAAGAGCTGATCTATGACAAAACTTTCATTGTTAACCGGTATCTGATTGAGCGGGACGATCATGCGCCCAATATCCTGAGCTTTATTGTCGAGAAAGATAAAGCTCTGGTGGACAGGTTCGACGAAATGACTGGCTTACTGCTGCGTCATGACTACTCAGCTTATCGAGATATCAGCTGCCTGGCTTTCATGGATATTAACGGACTTAAAGAGGTTAATGACTCCCAGGGGTATGAGGCCGGAGACCGGCTGATTATCGAGATGGGAGAACTGCTGAAACAGTCATTCAGACAAACCGATCTGTTGATCCGCCACGGAGGAGATGAATTTATGATCTTATGTCGCGATACTTTGGCAGATGAGCTTAATCTGAAGCTGGCTAACCTGGCACAACGGCATAGTGTCGGGGGACTCTCTTTCTCCTGGGGCGTTGCGAATAGAAGCCAGGATATTAGTCATGATATTGCCCTTGCATCTGAGCGCATGAAGCGGCAAAAGAGAGAGGAAAAATATGTCGTCTGACAACACCCTAAGTAAGCAGCTGTATCGACTGGAGCTAAGGTTGGATTGTTACTCCGGTGAATTGCTGGAGTTGATGTTGGATCAGCTTAAGGAAAGGGCCAAACAACTGGAATATCTGGCAGTCTCTCCTGTGCTTTATACCCGAAACAAGCGACTCCTGATTCAGGATTTTGCCGAGTATGATGTCGCCGATGGGATACCCTATGCTTCAGTAACCCTGACGAACAGTCAGGGAGTTGTGCAGTACGCCAGTTATTACTCAGACTTTATGCCTGTGAATTTTGATGCGGTGATCCGCATGGCTCAGGCTATCGCTGTTGTCGAGCAGAAAGGGGAGCTGTGCCCGGCTAACTGGCATCCGGGTAAACGCACCGTCAGAGCAGATAGCTGGGATGTCGCCGACTATATTCTGAAGGAACTGCTGGTCTGACAGTATTTATACCAATCCGCATAGGAGTTTAGTCACTCAGCGAGAATTTAAAGGCGTGGAGACAATCGGAGCGACCGAAGATCTATCGGGATAAATCAAGAGAGCTGTGGGCGGTATGCGCGTCTTTAAAACTCGCCCTTCGGGAGCCTGTCAGCCCCACGATTACTGCCCCAAATTGTCTAGTCATAGAACCACTATGTCGTCACCAATTTGGATTGTACTCGAATGGCTGACATGGCTCTGATGAGATCAATCTTCTATACGGATTGGTATTACCGCTTTCCGAGCACTGTCAGGACAATACCCGCCAGTAACATCAGGCCACCCAGCATTTGCATTGGACTTGGAGCTGTTTTCTGGATCAGAAAGGTTAATGCAATGCCTGTGATTGCTGACATGCCTGCAGCAACCAGGACCAAAGAAACATAGGGAAGTTGCTTGGCGCCTGAGCCGTAATAGACGGAGAAGCCTACCGCTGAGATATACATAAGCGGTATAGCAAACAGGCAGAGTTTAGCTGCTGAGAGAAACACATTGGAAGCATCCAGATAACGGATGCTGAGCATATTTGCGAAGTGAACACAGCCGGTGGCCAAAGCCAGGGTGCCGGCGAGCTTAACCAGTTGAAGCGCCATAAATTCTGCCTGTGATATCCAGCCATGCAAGCTTGTTGCATCGCCCAATGTCAGACAGAAGAAGGTCTCCTGAATACCCTGTCTGTGAATTATGCCACCTCATGCGGCGGCGTGCATATTAATCAAGTGCTCAAAAAACATCCATTACCAATCGCGTTTGTGTGATCCGTGTCACGCCGGGTGGCCCAAATACAGGCCTTTAAAACACAGGTTTGTTGCTTTTTAGTGTCCGGTTGATATTTTGTAGTCAGACTAATTACTGAAAGCCGAACGCCAAGGATGAGCAAAGGCATATGGAAAACCTTAACCCTGAGCAGTTGAGTGAGGTAGTTTCACTTCTGCCTGATCCTGCGTTTATTCTCTCCAGTGATGGCAAATATATCGCCTATCTGGGCGGTGTCGACCGACAGGCCTACCATGATGGCAGCCCCCTTGTGGGCCACTACTTAAAAGATGTTCTCCCCATTGATAAAGCGCTCTGGTTTCTCAGTCAGATAGAAAAAGCTATATCTGATAATGAGATACAGATTGTTGAGTATGATCTCGATATTGCTGAGTTAAATGAGGTGGGGCGTGAAGGCCCTGAGGGTGTACTCAGATATGAAGGCAAAATCGTTCCCCTGACCAGTAAGTTTGATGGTAAACGCGCCGTCCTTCTGCTCACCCGCAATATCACCCGAAGATACAAGCTTGAAAAACAGCTTCGTATTCTCAGCGAGACCGATGGCCTGACTGGCTTGTTTAACAGAAGGTTCCTGCTGGACACCCTTGAAAAATATCTGAGTACCAGGCGCTACCAAAGCCAGGCTGCTTCGCTGATCTTCCTTGATGTGGACTTCTTTAAAGAGATTAATGACCAGAATGGCCACCTTGTGGGTGATGAGGTGTTGAAACAAATCTGTCAGCGCCTGGAAACCCAGCTCAGGACTCAGGATATTGCGGCGCGGATCGGCGGAGAGGAGTTTGCCGTGTTTTTGCCTGAAGCCTGTATGGAGGAGGCGACCCGGGTGGCGGAAAGGATTCGCTGTATCATAGATGCCAGTCCTGTCATTGTTGGAGAGCTGATTATGCCGGTGACTATCAGTGCGGGTATTACCGTGTTAGCCAGTGATGACGATGTCAGCCAGGTGTTAACCCGGGCAGATAAAGCCCTCTATCAGGCGAAATCGCTTGGGCGGAATCAGGTCAGGCGGGCCTGATTGATAAAAATAAAAGGCGCCTCGAAGGCGCCTTTTTGATTCTCTGCTCAGGACATCTTTTCCAGCAGCGGCTTAAGGAAGCGCGCGGTGTGAGAGGTGGGATGCTGAGCTACCTCTTCCGGTGAGCCGGTAACCAGAATCGTACCACCACCTGAGCCGCCTTCAGGACCCAGATCCACAATCCAGTCTGCGGTTTTAATCACATCCAGGTTGTGCTCAATCACCACCACGGTATTGCCGTGAGATTTGAGGCGATGCAGCACATCCAACAGCAGCTGAATGTCGGCAAAGTGCAAACCGGTCGTTGGCTCATCCAGAATATAAAGTGTCTTGCCGGTATCCCGTTTGGACAGCTCCTTGGCCAGTTTAACCCGCTGAGCTTCACCACCGGACAGGGTCGTGGCACTCTGGCCCAGGCGGATATAGGACAGGCCCACATCCATCAGGGTTTGCAGTTTTCGGGCAATAGCAGGCACAGCATCGAAGAAGCCACGGGCTTCCTCTACCGTCATCTCCAGCACTTCATGAATGTTCTTGCCTTTGTACTTCACTTCCAGGGTTTCACGGTTGTAGCGCTTACCCTTACAAGAGTCACAGGGCACATACACATCCGGCAGGAAGTGCATTTCCACCTTGATCAAACCATCACCCTGGCAGGCTTCGCAGCGTCCGCCTTTTACGTTAAAGGAGAAGCGGCCGGGCTGATAGCCACGGGAGCGAGACTCCTGAGTCGCCGAGAACAGCTCACGGATTGGCGTGAAGATACCTGTGTAGGTCGCCGGGTTGGAGCGTGGGGTACGGCCAATCGGGCTTTGGTCGATATCCACTACCTTGTCGCAGTGGTCCATGCCTTTGACCTTCTTGTAAGGTGCAGGCTCATCCACTGTGGCTTTGTTCAGCATACGGTGGGCAATTTTGAAAAAGGTGTCGTTGATCAGGGTCGACTTACCTGAGCCGGATACCCCGGTAATACAGGTCATCAGGCCCACAGGAATAGTCAGGTCGACATCTTTAAGGTTGTTGCCACTGGCACCGAACAACTCAATCACCTTACTGGCATCATAAGGAATACGTCCGCCCTCAACAGAGATCTGCTTCTTGCCGCTGATGTACTGGCCGGTAACCGACTTGTCGCAACCCACGATGGCTTCAATCGGGCCATCACAGATCACTTCACCGCCATGAACCCCTGCGCCCGGACCGATATCGATAATATGGTCCGCCATGCGAATGGCATCTTCGTCGTGCTCAACGACTATAACCGTGTTGCCCAGGTCTCTGAGGTGAGTCAGGGTGCTAAGCAGTCGCTCGTTATCGCGCTGGTGCAAACCAATGGAAGGTTCATCCAGTACGTACATTACCCCCACCAGACCGGCGCCAATCTGGCTGGCCAGACGGATACGCTGAGCTTCGCCACCTGACAGGGTCTCTGCACTACGGGACAGGCTCAGATAGTTGAGGCCCACATTCACCAGGAAGCCCAGACGGTCGCGCACCTCTTTGAGGATCTTCTCGGCAATCTGTGCCTTCTGACCATCAAACTCCAGGGCATCGAAGTAAGCCATGGCTTCGCCAATGGACCATTCGGTCAGGGTCGGCAGATTCAGCTCTTTAATAAACACGTTGCGGGCTTCTTCCCGCAGACGTGAGCCACCACAGCTGTTACAGCTCTGGTGAGAAATATATTTGGCCAGCTCTTCGCGCACCGAGTTGGACTCGGTTTCCCGGTAGCGGCGATCCATATTGTTGAGGATCCCCTCAAACGGGTGCTTGCGTACCACTACATCGCCACGGTCGTTGATGTACTTAAAGGAGATATCTTCCTTGCCTGAGCCGTAGAAGATGAGCTTCTGCACTTTGGCGGGCAGATCCTTGAAAGGTACTTCCACATCGAACTGATAGTGTTCGCCCAGCGACTTGAGCATCTGGAAATAGTAGAAGTTACGACGGTCCCAGCCGCGAATCGCACCACCGGCCAGCGACAGGTCATCGCTGATCACCACCCGCTCAGGATCGAAGAAGGTCTGCATACCCAGACCATCACAGGTTGGGCAGGCACCAGCCGGGTTGTTAAAGGAGAAGATTCTCGGTTCCAGCTCCGCCATGGAGTAGCCACAGATAGGGCAGGCGAAATTGGCGGAGAAGACAAGCTCTTCACCTTCACCGTCCATAGGGGCGACCACTGCGATACCACCGGATAGCTCCAGTGTGGTTTCAAAAGATTCCGCCAGGCGCTGCTGCAGATCCGGTTTGACCTTAAATCTGTCCACCACCACTTCAATGGTGTGCTTGACGTGCAGGTCCAGCTCCGGTGGGTCGGACAGGTCACATACTTCGCCATCGATACGGGCGCGGATATAGCCCTGAGCGGCCAGGCTGTCCAGCAATTTGACGTGCTCACCCTTACGGCCTTTGACCACAGGTGCCAGCAGCATCAGACGGTTGCCCTCAGGCATCTCCAGCACTTTATCCACCATCTGGCTGACAGTTTGTGCTTTTAATGGCTGGCCATGAGTCGGGCAGCGGGGCTCACCTACGCGAGCAAACAGCAGACGCAGGTAGTCATAGATTTCGGTAATTGTGCCCACGGTTGAGCGAGGGTTGTGGGAGGTGGACTTCTGCTCGATGGAGATTGCCGGGCTCAGACCTTCGATATGGTCGACATCGGGCTTTTCCATCAGGCTGAGGAACTGACGTGCATAGGCGGAAAGCGACTCAACGTAGCGACGCTGGCCTTCTGCGTAAAGGGTGTCAAATGCCAGGGACGACTTGCCCGAACCAGAGAGGCCGGTAATGACGATGAGTTTGTCCCGTGGAATTGTCAGGTTGATATTTTTGAGGTTGTGGGTGCGGGCACCCCTGACTTCAATATTGTCCATCTCTCGCTCAAGGTTTGGCTGCACAAAAGAGCATAAGTATCGCACAGAACACTTTGTGATTGCAGGCAGTATTAACGATTAGCTTTAGCGACGCTTTACTTGCCTGGCGAAGTAAAGTCAGACCCATGTCATGGCTCTGTGATATGACTTGTTTGGCAACTGCGGTTGCCGTCCAGCGGTTTGGTTTTCTTGCCAAAAGGTGAATTCGGTTTAAGGGTTTTGTTTTGGGCATATGAGGGGCTTATGTTAATATCCCGCCCCTGAATTTTAACCAGCAGGACAAATTTTCATGTCGGCAAGCGGTCTGTCGGGCACCGAGAAAAAAGTCGCGTTTTCCCTCGCCAGTGTGTTCGGATTGCGAATGATGGGCTTGTTTATGATCATGCCCGTGTTTGCACTTTATGGTCAGCACCTGGAAGGTTTTTCTCCACTGTGGGTAGGTATCGCCATCGGCGCCTATGGTCTGACTCAGGCTGTACTGCAAATCCCCATGGGCATTTTGTCGGATCGCATTGGTCGCAAGCCTGTGATTATGGGGGGCCTGTTGGTGTTTGCGCTTGGCTCTGTGGTTGCCGCCATGGCAGACAGCATCTATGGCGTGGTCGCGGGCAGGGCACTGCAGGGTATGGGCGCGATTGCCGCCGCTGTGCTGGCTCTGGCTGCTGATCTCAGCCGTGATGAGCAGCGCACCAAGGTGATGGCCATTATCGGCATGTGTATCGGTTTCTCCTTTGCATTGTCGCTGCTGGTAGGCCCGGTTGTTGCCCAGCATCTTGGATTATCTGGCTTGTTTGCCATGACAGCCGGTTTGGCGCTGCTGGGCATAGTGATAGTGCAGCTGCTGGTGCCCAACCCGGTAACCCATGCGCCCAAGGGAGATACCCTGGCGGCACCTGCCCGTATTGTGCAGATGCTGAAGAACCCTCAGCTTATCCGTCTTGATGCCGGTATCTTTATTCTGCACCTGGTGCTGACGGCGGTGTTTGTGGCGCTGCCTTTGGATCTGGTGGATGCCGGTTTTGCCAAAGAAGAGCACTGGATGCTCTACTTCCCGGCCTTTATCGGTGCTTTCTTCCTGATGGTGCCCCTGATTATCATCGGCGTGAAGCGCAAAAACGCCAAAGGTATGTTCCAGGTTGCTTTGGTGATTCTGCTGGTGGCACTGGGCATGATGGCAGCCTTCTCCCACTCTCTGGTGGGGTTGAGTGTGGCTGTGGTGCTCTTCTTTACCGGTTTTAACTACCTTGAGGCGTCGCTGCCGAGTCTGATTGCCAAATTCTGCCCTGTGGGCGAGAAAGGGACTGCCATGGGCGTATATTCCACCAGTCAGTTCCTGGGCGCCTTCTGTGGCGGCCTTATCGGTGGCGGTGCATACCAGTGGCTGGGAGCAACCGGAGTGTTTATTGCTGGCATGATTCTGATGGCAATCTGGCTGATTTTGAGTCTGGGAATGCAGAATCCTGTGCTGCTGAAAAGTTACACTTTAGCGGCAAATGTTGAGGGAACTGATCAGGCAAAAACAATGGCCATGGAACTGTCGAAATTGGCCGGTGTGGCGGAAGCTATTGTGGTGCTTGAGGAAAAAGTTGCATATTTAAAAGTCGATGAGCATTTCGATTTGAGACAAGCTCGAGCTGTGTTAGGCTCTGTCAATTAAACAGATTTTTTCGAGATTAATCGCAGGAGATTTTAATGGCCAGTCGTGGTGTGAATAAAGTGATTCTGGTAGGTAACCTGGGGCAAGACCCTGAGGTTCGCTACATGCCAAACGGCAATGCTGTTGCCAATGTCACTGTTGCAACCAGCGAAACCTGGAAAGATCAACAAGGTCAACAACAGGAGCGCACCGAATGGCACCGTGTGGTGGTATTTGGCAAACTGGCTGAAATCGTGGGCGAATACCTGCGCAAGGGTTCTCAGGTTTACTTTGAAGGTAAACTGCAGACCCGTAAGTGGAAAGATCAGAGTGGCCAGGATCGTTACTCTACTGAAATCGTGGTTGATCAGGGCGGCAGCATGCAGATGCTTGGCGGTCGCAACCAGGGTCAGGGTGGTGGTCAAAGCCAGGGCGGTTATGGTCAGCAGAACCAAAACCAGTACGGCGGTGGTCAGCAGCAACAGCAGTACCAGGCATCTCAGCAGGGCGGTTACGGTCAGCAGCAGACTGGTTATGCACCACGTCAGCAGCAATCTGCTCCACAACAGCAGCAGTCTTCCGGTTACCAGCAGTCTGCGCCTCAACAGCAGTCAGCTCCTGCACAGCAGGCACCGGCTCAGCGTCCGGCTCCTCAGCCACAGCAGCAAGCTGCGCAGCAGAACAACAACTACACACCTGATCTGGATGACGGTTGGGACGACGATATCCCGTTCTGATCCAGGTCGGATGCCAGAGCTTGTGAATAACATAAAAACCCCGCTTTCGAGCGGGGTTTTGTTTTTTGGAGCACAAAAAAATGCCAACCATCGGAGGTGGTGATGGCTGGCAAGATAAGTTTGTATTTGGAACCAACGGATGCAATTTGTCATTGGGGGCTGCCAAATCGCTTTTCAGTCAGCGACTTATTTATAGCCTGAATTTATCATTGAGCCTTTTGAAAGAGTTTGAAAATTATTGAAACCAAATAAAAACAGTTAGTTACTATCGGTTTCTATAGGCAGGTACGCTGCCAGAAGCTGGTATAACTCCTCATCATCAACGGCAACGCCCTGAGCTCCGTAATCTTTCAGCAACTGTTGCTGCGCCTCGGAAGGCAGAATGGTGTACATAAAGAAGGGCGTTTCATGTCCGTGGCGGCGCATGGTTTCCACCAGTTTTAATCCGGCCAGAGGATCACTTTGCCGCCCCATATCTGAAATCACCACATCGTATTGATACATGCTCAGCAGGATAAGGGCGTCCTGTGTTGATCTGGTGTTGTAGACAGCGACACCCTGATTCTCGAGGAATTTCCGCTCCACCTGATTGTTCTCGGGGTGATCATCAACCCAAAGCACCCTGGCTCTGGTGTCGGCAGGTTCGCTGATTTGCAGCGGTTTGCTGTTATCTAGCCAGAAATAGAGTGTGGCTGACAGCAACAATAAGGTGACTGACAGGCTGGCGATTAACCTGACCGGGCGAGTAGTTCGGGTTTGCCTGTCGGCGACTGAGGGCTCTGTCTGCACTGAGGGCTCTGTCTGCGCTGAGGGCTCCGGCGGTGCATGCTGCTCTTGCTGCAGCATGGTCAGCACTTCAGCGGAGAGTCTGTAGCCCCGGCCATGGAGGGTTTGGATTACGGCGAAGTCAGCCCCGACGGACTTAAATAACTTTCTTGCATCGGAAATCAGGCGTGAAATGGACCAGTCGCTGACCACAGTATCCGGCCAGAGACTATTCAGCAGTGTCTGCTTATCCACATGCTCAGGTGCATGCTCTATCAGTAACAGCAGCAACCTGACAATGCGCTCATCACAGTTAAGCAGTTTCCCCTCATGACTCAAACTTTGAGTCAGGGTATCAAGCTCAAACTGATCGAACCTGTAGCGCATCAGCTCCCCCAAAAGATGACGTTGCGAAATTGTTAAATGCATTGAATCACCACTGCTTACATCTAGTCAAACGCCAAGTTGTTTCAAGAGTTTGATGCAATCGTGATTCCCCATACTGACAGAATTTTTCTGGTTGAAATTTGACCATTGTCAGATGGGTTTATGCACTGTAGAATCTGCTCCCTTTTTCGCCTGATTAACCTGAAGATGCAAGCTCAACCTAATACCATGATGCCCTGGGTCAGGGTCTTTCTGCTGGCATTGGCCGCGTTTATTTTTAACACCACAGAGTTCGTCCCTGTCGGCATGCTGGGCAATCTGGGTGACAGTTTCGGTATGCGCCCGGAAGAGGTGGGCCCCATGCTGACCATCTATGCCTGGATCGTGGCCCTGGCTTCGCTACCTGCTATGTTGCTGCTGGCCAATGTAGAACGCAGGCGTTTGTTGCTGTGTGTCTTTGCCCTGTTTGTTGGCAGCCATATCGTCAGCGCGATGGCGTCCAGCTACAGTATGTTGCTTGTCTCCCGGGTCGGTATTGCGTTGGCGCACTCAGTGTTCTGGTCAATCACTGCTGCCATGGCGGTTCGTCTGGCACCGCAAGGTAAGAGCGCGCAGGCCCTGGGTCTGCTGGCAACCGGCACTGTGCTGGCCATGGTGCTGGGTATCCCTCTGGGACGGGTAGTCGGTGAGTGGTTCGGTTGGCGCGCGACTTTTGCCGGTATAGGTATTACCTCTGCTCTGGTGATGCTGGCGCTGTGGCGCTGGCTGCCAACACTGCCGGTATCCAACTCAGGCAGTCTGGCGAGTTTGCCACAAATTGCCCGTAACAAACCCCTGTTGTGGTTGTACTTATTGACTGTGATTGTGGTGACAGCCCACTTCACCGGCTACACCTATCTTGAACCTCTGGTACAGCAGGTTTGGCATTACAGTGGCGATGTCACGACCTGGGTTCTGCTGGCCTATGGTGCCGCTGGTATTGTTGGCAGCACTCTGTTTAGCCGACTTCAGCCGAAACATCCAAACAATCTGTTGGTGGTGGGAACCGCCTTGCTGGCTCTGTGTCTGGCCATGCTATCTTCATCGGCTCCGGCACTGACTCAGCTAATCCCGGGCGCCATGCTGTGGGGTATCGCCATGATGCTGGTGGCATTGGCCATGCAGGCCCGGGTACTTGAATATGGTGCCAGTGCCACAGACATTGCTATGGCGATCTACTCAGGCATTTTCAATATTGGCATTGGCGGTGGTGCCTTGCTGGGCAGCCAGGTCGCGATTCATTGGGGGGTAACCAACAATGGGCTGGTGGCTGTGGGTGTGATCGCATTTGCCATTATTCCGCTGCGATATCTGCTGCGCCGCGGCAGAACAGACAACACAGATCCCGGCCTGGCGCAGGTGCAGCCTTAACAAACAAAAAGCCGCTGAACAGTCAGCGGCTTTTTTGTATTGTCAGGGTGAGACTTAAATTGCCCAGCCGCCGGCGTAGAAGGCCACCAGAGCCAGAGTCAGAGCCACAATACCAAAGTTGATTTTGCGCCACTCACCGGCAAATACCCGACCGCAAACCAGACATACAAAGCCCAGCATAATGCCGGTCACAATGTTGGCAGTCAGTACGATGAACACAGCACATACCAGACCGGACAGGGCATCGATAGAGTCATCGAAGTCCAGCTTGGTCACATTGCTCAGCATCAACAGACCCACATACATAAGTGCAGGTGCAGTGGCATAGGCAGGCACCAGATAACTGATGGGAGAGATAAACAGCAACAGCAGGAAGAGCACGCCAACAACCACAGCGGTCAGACCTGTCTTACCACCGGCAGCGGTACCCGCGGCGGATTCGATATACACAGCCGCTGGTGCACCACCCACAAAGCCGGATACCACTGAGCTGACAGAATCAGAGGTCAGCGCCTTGCCACCGTTAATGATATTGCCCTCTTTATCCAGCAGGTTTGCCTGTCCGGCCAGCGCACGTATCGTCCCAGTTGCATCGAATACTGCTGTCATTACCAGCGCCAGTACGCTTGGCAGAATAATGGGATTCATGGCACCCATAATATCCATGGTACCGACCAGAGAAGTGTCACCACTGATCTCTGGCATGGCAAAAAAACCGTGGAATTTCACATTGGGATCGAAGATCAGGCCAATCAAAGAGATGGTGATAATCACCAGTAGAATGCCACCCGGCACACGACGCTTTTCCAGTCCCAGAATCGCCGCCAGACCAATAATAGACATGATCACAGACAGAGAGGTGAAGTCACCAAACTCAATTGGCAAACCATTACCCGGGTTTTTGATAATCAAGCCCGCACTGTTGGTGGCGATCAGCAGCAGGAACAAACCTATGCCAATACCTGTTCCGTGGGCAATACCCATAGGCAGGTGGGTCAATATCCACTGGCGCAGGCCAGTCACCGTAATGGCGGTAAAGGCCACACCCATCAGGAACACGGCACCCAGAGCCACAGGAATAGAGATCCCCTGACCCAGTACCAGACTGAATGCGGTAAAGGCGGTCAATGAGATGGCACAGCCAATCGCCATAGGCAGGTTGGCCCAAAAGCCCATCAGCAAGGAGCCAAATGCGGCGACCAGACAGGTAGCGATAAACACTGAGCCCTGGTCAAAACCCGCAGCCCCCAGCATGCTGGGCACCACAATAACCGAGTAAACCATGGCCAGGAAGGTGGTCAGGCCCGCCAGCAGTTCCTGACGTACATTGCTGCCACGCTCGGAAATGGCAAAGAGCTTGTCCAGTAACCCGGGAGCTTGAGTCTGAGGGGCGGTTTTTATTGTGTTATCCGACATGGTGATTCCAATCCGGTGTTGTCATTAAAGTTATAAGTCCCGATAGCAGGTATCAGACATGATGTTTGGCGTAATAGAGGTACTGAAACCAGATTGGGTTTCAGTTGATGGGGTGAAATTATAACTTTGTCACCGGCGTAATGGTGAAGAATTTAGCCGAAAACAGATGCCGGTATACCAAACTGTGGCACCGGACAAAAAAGTGATAGGGCGGGTTTTGCGCTATGTCCCGCCATTCAGAGTATTTGATCTGCCTAGTTCTCTGATTCCTGATCAATCAGCGGCAGAGGGTTTAACTCGTCATCCTCTTCTTGCAAACCAGGCTCAGGAGCGCTCTGAGTCTGTTCTGCGATACGTCTGCCAATAATGGTGACGCCCTGGGTAAAGCTGTAGCCGTAACCATAGCCACCACTTTCAAATACACTGCCACTGCCATGGATTTGAGCAAAGTTATAGTTGCCGGACGTGATGGGCATAATAGACTGCACCTCATAGCCTTCAGCATTCAGAGCTTCGACCGCAGCAGCGGTATCCTGGCTCAGACGTTCGCCGTCCACCATAGCGTCGGACTCTTTGGGCGACTTTTTCTTCGACCAGGCATCGGCAGCCTTGCCTGCCAACTGCTGGAAGTGAGCGGGTACATAAACAACTTTATTCATTGGCTTATATTCTGTTAGTGGCATCTGATGCTCATTGTGCACGGCTTTGAGTATGTTGCCAAAACCTGGTTGAAAAAATAGGTGTTCAATTTTCGGTTGTTGCATCAAAGCCATTGTCGTTAAGGTGTGGGTAGAACAAAAGCAGGGATATGTGAATGCGGATTGAAAACAAGAAACTGGAAGATAAGTATTACCAGGCATTGATCGCCAGGGACGCCAGTTTTCTGGGTAGCTTTTATGTGGGAGTTAAAACCACCTCTATTTTCTGTATTGCTACCTGCAGGGCCCGCAAACCCAAGCGCGAGAATGTGGAGTTTTTTGATTCCCTGAAAAGTGCCATGGATAATGGCTATCGCCCCTGTAAGGTATGTCGGCCGACGGAAAATGCACACCAGGCACCGGAAGAGATCAACCGGGCCATTGATGAAGTGCGCGCCAACCCCAAGCAGAAGGTAGGGGATGCCCGTCTGCGACAGATGGGCATTGCGCCGGAAAAGATCCGCCGCTGGTTCAATAAACACTATGGAATGACCTTTCAGGCGTTCCAGCGTATGTATCGGATAAACAACGCAATGATAGAACTTAAGCAGGGTAAAAGCGCCACTGATTCCGCCTTTGACTCGGGGTATGACTCCCTCAGTGGTTTTGGTTACACCTTTAAAAAGTACACGGGCACGTCACCCAGTGAACTGCAATCTGCGCCCCTGTTAATCGACCGGTTTACTACGCCATTGGGCCCTATGTTTGCCTGCGCCAGTGATCAGGGCCTGTGCCTGCTGGAGTTTGTCGACCGCCGAATGCTGGAGACTGAGTTTGAAGATCTGCAGCGACGTCTCAAGACCTGCATCATGGCGGGAGAGAACGAGTTTATCCGTCAGGCCAAGCAGCAGATTGCCGAGTACTTTGCCGGTGAGCGACTTGAGTTTGATATCCCACTGCATACGCCGGGCACAGAGTTTCAGAATCGGGTTTGGCAGGCGCTGAAGCAGATAGATTATGGTGATACTGCCAGCTATATGCAGCAGGCGGTGAAACTGGGTAACCCCAAGGCGGTGAGGGCAGTTGCCAGCGCCAACGGCATGAATCGTCTGGCAATTATCATTCCCTGTCACAGGGTGATAGGCAAAGATGGCAAGCTGGTGGGGTATGCCGGCGGACTGGAGCGTAAGCGCTGGCTGCTGGAGCATGAGGCCAAAGTGGCCAATAAACCTTTGGCCCTGAAGGCATAATTTACGCTCACTTAGGGTGGTTACAGCGTCAGGGATTCAGAGTTATCGCTCTGTTTGACCTGACGCCAAGCCATCCAGGCATGGTCCGCCAGTGCCAGCATCTCCCTGTCCTCGTTGGTGTCGCCATAGGCATGAACAGCGCCAAACTCTTTTAAATCATAAGTCTGTAGTATCCTTTTGGCTTTCTCTCCTGCGCAGCAATCCGCGCCCCGGTAATGGCCGGTTAACCTGTCGTCACAGATTTCGACCCGGGAGCAAATAAGCTCAATTCCCTGAGTCCGGGTCCAGGGTTGCAGGTATAGATCCAAAGAGGCAGAAACCAACACCAGGGTATCGCCTCTTTGCCTGTGCCACTCCATAGCCTGCTGCGCCTCTGGCCGGATAAACCCCGGCAACAGGGTTTGCGCATACAGTTCTCCCAGATCTCTCATGGCGCTGGCATCACGATTTCCCAGTGCATATTTAAGGGCGATATGTCGTGCCCGGGTGGCGGACATCAGGCCAGACTTGTAACCCCATTTGGCGGCCAGCAATGGCAGCGCGAAGGCGAGCTTGCGTCTTTTGGAGGTAGTGAGCTGGATAAAAGTGCTGAAGGTATCCGTATCTGTGATAGTGCCGTCGAAGTCGAACAGTGCGAGATCCATGCTGTACTGAGTATCTGTGATTCAGGCGGCTCAGAGTAACAAGCTGCGACACGCTTTGTCAGCCCAAAGCTGTTCAGGCCGATCGCTTTCCCCAATAGTTTTAGCGAATTAGCTTTATCTGTTTCGGGTTCCCCTGTGAAAAAAACTTAATAGCTCAGACACAGGTCCTTCATCTGAGACTCTTTAGACTTCACCTCAAGTTAGCAAGTGGAACAGTCACTTGCATTGCAGAAGGTGCAAACAAGTCCTGTCGGTGGAGTTATTTGTTCCTTCCTCATTAAATGATGAAGGTGTTCCAATGAAGAAGCGTTTACTGCTGCCATTGCTGGTCATGAGCCCAGCTGTTTTTGCCGCGCCAAACTCAGATGTTGAATATGATGTCACTGCAGTTGAAGTTGATTCTCCAAACGGCGTGGAAGTGATGGCAGTAGGTGATGAAGTTCAGCTGCCGGTTAAAAGCAACAGTGGTATTTATGCCGGTCTGGAATATGGCATTGGCGCTGTGGAGCAGGATTATCACACCAACTTTGGCAATGGCGATAATGTCAGCCTGAAGCCAGGTGGTCGCACCGACGTAGGTGGCGCCTTTATCGGTTACCGTTTCGACAACAACTTTGGTGTTGAGTTTGGTTATAACCAGTACAAGGCCAAGGATTCATTCGGCCAAAATATGGGTACCACAGACCATGTGTTTACTGAAGGTAAGCCTGGCGTGTCAGCCACCCATGAACGTGATTGGAGCGCCAATACCAAGGCCCACCAGTACATAGTTAAGCCAGTCTACTTTATGCCTCTGAATGACAAGCTGACCCTGAAAACAGGTCTGGGCCTGGTACTGACTCAGTACAGCTATCATGCGGGCAGTGAAGATGAGTTTGAAGCGGTCACCAATGACGATCTTGAGCAAACCATCACCCGTGCCGGTGGCGCACACCACACCGAAAATGCTGTCGGTGGTATTGCCAGCGTAGGTTTGAACTACAACGTATACAAAGGTCTGGATCTGGGTGTAGCTGCTCAGTATCAGTTTGACCATGTGGGTAATGTCAGCGAACTGCTGTTCAGCGCCACTTATCAGTTTTAAGTTTCAGGAATCCAGATAAAGGAGCCGGTGAGATTCCGGCAAGTGTTTCATCTCATTATTCTCTTCCTTTAATACCGGTTTATTTGGTTAACGCATGGCTTCTCATCCCTTTTTTTGAAGCCATGCTTTTTTTTGCTCTGAATCTGGTAATTAGGGTCTGTTGACCTTTGAAGATGGTTTTTGCAGCACTTTGTCGTTGTTTTATACAAAGCAACGCGATTGCGGTGTAGTTGTTCTACATAAATGAGCGTTAATGCAGTAGAAAGCGACGACAAACGCTGCCCGAAGGGCTCGGCTATACGCGCTTTACTCTTTGTTGCAAGGTATTTGCTTAGGCCCACTAGGCGACACACCTTGCGCCTTGATTAAAGCGCGTCTATCTCGAGCAAAATTCAACCATGAAAGGTCAACAGACCCTAGTTAAACCTGGCAATAGAGTAGGAAGTCATATTGACCGCTGGCTTCTCTCCCATTACTTCGGCCGCGACCAATTCTGCGCTGACTGCCGCCAGTGTCAGTCCCAGATGTTGATGACCAAAGTTAAAAAACAGATTGTCATGGCGGGGGGCTTTACCCATTACCGGCAATGAATCCGGCAGTGTGGGTCTGAATCCCATCCAGCGTTTCTCATCTTCGGGTTTATCGTCCTGTATATCCGGCCAGATGCTCTCGCCCAGCTGTTTCAGCATATCGGCACGCTGATAATTGGGCGCCTGCTTAATGCCCGCGAACTCCACTGTGCCCGCCAGCCTCAGGCCTTCACTCATGGGCGTGAGAATAAACTTCTTTTCAAAGGAGACTACAGGCATGGTCGGCATCCGCTCGCTACTGACCATATAGTGATAACCCCGCTCTGTATCCAGTGGGACCTGATAGCCAAGCTGATTACACAGGGTTTTGGAAAAGGCTCCGGTGCAAACAACCAGCTTATCTGTGTTGAGTACAGAGCTGTCTGTGCTCAGGGTCAGTTTGCCTTTGGCGTGTTTTATCTGGGAGATCTCAGCCTGCAGCAGTTTAACCCCGAGAGATTTGGCATAGAGGAACAGGGACTGACTGAGCTGATAGGGGCTGGAGGTGTGGCCTACCTGAGTAAAGTGCAGGGCATGGGTGATATTGGGATGCAGTCCCGGTTGCAGGGCATCCAGTGCCTGACGCTCAAGCAGCTCAACCCCGACGCCTTCACTGTGGTACATGGCCTGGGTGGCTTTGGCGGCTTCGCGGGAGTCTGATTCAAAGGTCAGCAGGCTGCCTTTGCAATGGAGCAGATGCTGGCTCTGGCTTTTATCCAGCAATCTTTGCCATGCATCCATGGCGCCCTCATTCAATGCTCTCAGCGAGGCAGTATTTCGTTTAAACACCCGCCTACGCATATTGGCCATAAATTGCAAAAACCAGCGAATCGCCCTCAACAGATAAGTGGGGCTGATACGCAATGCCCCTTTGGGATCCAGCAGCATGCCCGGCAGTTGCGGCAATAAAGAGGCCTGTGCCAGCGGGAATACCTGTTCAGTGGCAAAGTGGCCTGCATTGCCTTTTGAGCAGCCTTCACCCACACCATCTTTGTCTACCAGGGTGACTGTCGCCCCCCGTAACTGCAGTTGAATGGCGGTACATAAGCCAACCACGCCGGCCCCCAGCACCACAATATGCGGGGTCTGATTCGAATGTTGCTGATTTTGCATGTTTGTAAAAATGCCGCTTGATTTTGTATACAATATACCTTAGTTTAAAAATCAAGCAATAGCCGGGAAGGCAAAATTAACGCTACTAAATCCCTAAATAAACCTTCTATTTCCCAGTGATTTTTAGTCAGGAGTAAAACCGCAATGAGACCAGATTGGAAAGGTGTATATCCAGCCGTATCAACCCAGTTCAGAGCTGATGATTCAATTGATTTTGAACAGAATGCCAAAATGTGGGAAAGCCTGATTGAAGATGGCGTACACGGCATCATTGTGTGTGGCACAGTAGGCGAAAACTGCCAGCTCAGCGCTGAAGAGAAGCGTCAGGTAATGAAGGCGGCAGTAGAAGTGATTGCCGGTCGCGTACCTGTTATCTGTGGCGCTGCAGAAACCACTACCGCCGCTGCGGTGCAGTTTGCCAAAGATGCCGAAGAGATTGGCGTAGATGGCCTGATGCTGCTGCCGGGTATGGTTTACCGCTCCACTGAAGCCGAAGCCATAGTTCACTATCAGACGGTGGCCCGCCAGACCAAACTGCCCATCATGATCTACAACAACCCGGTCAGCTATGGTGTGGATATTTCCATTGAAGGCATGAAGGTGCTGGCAGAAGAGGCCAACATTGTGGCGGTGAAAGAGTCCACCACAGATACCCGCCGTATCACTGAGCTATACAACACTTTTGATGATCGCTTTATCGTGTTCTCAGGTGTGGATGATATCGCCCTGGAAAGCCTGATGCTGGGCGCGACCGGTTGGATCTCCGGCCTGACCAATGTGTTCCCCCGCGAGTCCGTGGCGATTTACACCCTGGCACAACAGGGCCGTTACGAAGAAGCCCGCGAAATCTGGCGCTGGTTCCTGCCACTGCTGCGTCTGGACACCATCCCGACGCTGGTGCAGTGCATCAAGTTTGCTGAGCAGTTGGCGGGTCGCGGCAGTGAGCGCGTACGTGCCCCGCGTCTGCCTCTGGCGGGTGAAGAGCGTGCCTATGTTGAACGTGTTTACCAGCAAGCGCTGGAAAGCCGTATCGACCTGAGCAAGTTTGGTCTGTAAGTCTTTATTGGGCTGGCCGCTGTAAATCGCAGCGGGCGGCCTGGATTTTATGAGCAGGATTTGCAGATGAATAAAGGAACCTTTTTCTGTATTGATGCCCATACCTGTGGCAACCCGGTTCGGCTGGTGACTTCCGGTCATCCTGTGCTGGAAGGGGAGACCATGGGAGATAAGCGGCTGCACTTTATGCGGGAGTATGACTGGATCCGTCAATCTTTGATGTTTGAGCCCAGAGGCCACGACATGATGTCCGGGGCATTTCTCTACCCGCCCTGCAGCGACAACGCCGACGCCTCGATTCTGTTTATCGAGACCTCTGGCTGCCTGCCCATGTGCGGCCACGGCACCATAGGTACGGTAACCGCCGGACTGGAAGCCGGGCTGCTTAAGCCACGGGTGCCGGGCAAGCTCACCATTGATGTACCCGCAGGGCAGATCAATGTGGAGTACGCCATGACGGGCAACAAGGTGGAGTGGGTCAAAATCTTCAATGTGCCCGCATACTTAGCCCACAAAGATATTGAAATTGATGTGCCTGAACTTGGCAGACTGAAGCTGGATATCGCCTATGGCGGTAACTTTTACGCCATCGTCGAGCCTCAGCAAAACTTTCCCGGCATTGATGCCTGGACGCCGGGTGACATCCTCAAGTACAGCCCGCTGGTGCGGGAGATTGCCGGTAAGGCGGTGGAATGTGTCCATGTTGAAGATCCTAAGGTTCGGGGTCTTTCCCATGTGCTCTGGACCGGCAAACCGCAAACTCCCGGCTCCAGTGCGGCCAACGCTGTGTTCTACGGTGATAAGGCGATAGACCGCAGTCCCTGTGGCACAGGCACTTCATCGCGTATGGCGCAGTTGCACGCCAAAGGTCTGCTGCAACCCGGGGAAAAGTTTGTCCACGAGTCGATTATCGGCAGCCAGTTTGTGGGCACGATTGAAGAAATTACTGAAGTCGGCGGCATTACCGCCATCAAGCCTTCAATTCAGGGATGGGCCAGGGTCACGGGATACAACCAGATCCTGGTGGATGATGACGATCCCTATGTTAACGGATTTCAACTAGTTTAAGGGGAAGCAAGATGCTGACCGGATTGAGTTTTATCAACAATCAGTGGGCTGCTGAAGGCGAAGGCAGTTTCAGTGCCATCAATGCGCTGGACCACAGTGCCATTACGCCTGAGTTCCAGAATATCAGCGATGCACAGCTGCAGGCTGCCTGCGAGCAAGCCTGGATAGCCTTTAAAGCCTACCGTCAAACCAGCCGTTCAGAGCGAGCGGCGTTCCTCAGCACCATTGCCGATGAGCTGGTGGCCCGGGAAGCTGAGCTGGTGGCCCGCACCCCGCTGGAAACCGGACTGCCTGAGATGCGTATTAAAGGCGAGCTGGGTCGCACCGTGGGACAGCTGCGCCTGTTCGCCGCTAATCTGGAAAAGGACCCAGAGATCATCGCCCATGACGGCGCGCTGCCGGAACGTGCACCGCTGCCACGCCCGGATCTCAAGCTGAGCAAGGTCCCCGTTGGCCCTGTTGCCGTATTCGGTGCCAGTAATTTCCCGCTGGCATTTAGTGCTGCCGGTGGTGACACCGCCTCAGCCCTGGCCGCCGGTTGCCCCGTGGTTTACAAGGCCCACACCGCCCACCCAGGCACCAGTGAAATTGTGACTCAGGCGATTGCCGCCGCCATTGCCAGGTGCAATATGCCTGCTGGCGTGTATCAGCTGCTGCAGAGCAAGTCATATGAGATCAGCCATGCTCTGGTGAAACACTCCCGCATTCAGGCGGTGGGCTTTACCGGCTCTTACGCTGTGGGGATGGCGCTGCTGGACAGCATTAAGCAGCGTCAGCAGATGATCCCCTTCTTTGGTGAATTGGGCTCTATTAACCCTCAGGTGTTGCTGCCTGGAGCGGTTGCCGGCAACGAAGATACGCTGGCAGCGACCTTTGTCGGATCACTGAATATGGGCGCAGGTCAGTTCTGTACCAATCCGGGTCTGTGGCTGGTGAGCGAGGCGGAAGCCGAAGGCTTTAAGCAATCCGTATCCCGTGAAGTGGAGCAGTCAGCCCCTCAGCCTATGCTGACCCCGGCGATTCTCAGCTCTTATCAAAAGGGCTGTGACACCCTGGCGCAGCATTCCCGGCTGGTGGCCAGTGGTCAGAGTGAAGATAAGCGCTGTACCACTCAGGTGTTCGCGACTTCTGCCGCTGAGTTTATTGCCAATGAGGCTTTGCATCAGGAGGTGTTTGGCCCGGCAGCTTTGCTGGTGACCTATAAAGATGCCGCTGAGCTGGAGCAGGTATTGGAAGGGCTGGAAGGTCAGTTGACCGCCAGCATCCATGGCAGTGATGCACTGATTGCTGCCAACCAGAATGTGGTTGAGTCGCTTTCCTATTTGGTAGGGCGCCTCATCTACAACCAGATGCCAACAGGCGTTGAAGTGTGTGACTCCATGATGCATGGCGGTCCTTTCCCCAGCTCCACCGATGTGCGCAGCACCTCAGTTGGCAGCCAGGCGATTGAACGTTTCCTGCGCCCATTGTGCATACAAAATGCAGTCTGACGAACCCTGAGTAACCGTTCTTATGTGAGTGATGTAGAGCTGAGGAAGAGTTTGTGGTCCTTCCATACGTGATGCATCGGAGGGAGTTCTCTGCTTTCCCCGAAGCAGAGAATGAACTCCATTAGGGAAGATTAAGTTCTTGTGCGCTTCATCTATCCCAGGGCCAGCTTGTCTGGCCTTTTTTTAATGAGTTACATAAACTGCCGGGACTTTTATACACAATGCAAAATGCCACGATGAAGATTACCTACAAGACGCGCACCGAGTTTGTTGTTGATACTATCCGCGAAAAGATTCTGTCAGGTGAATTCACAGCAGGACAGCCATTGCGTCAGGCGGCACTGGCCCAGGAGATGGATGTCAGCCGTATTCCGGTTCGTGAAGCACTTTTGCAGTTGGAAGCCGAAGGATTGGTGAAGTTCCAGGCCCATAAAGGCGCCATAGTGACAGAGCTGGATACAGCCCATCTGGATGAACTGTTTGAAATGCGTGCCATGCTGGAAGCCGACCTGCTGCGCCGCTCTGTGCCCAGGATGTCAGCTGCAGATTTTGATGAGGCAGAAACCCTGTTGGCAGCTCTGGATAAAGCCTTTGCCGATGGTGGCAGTATTAATGAGTGGGCTGAATTGAATACCCGTTTCCACCTGTTCCTGTACCAGGGAGCGCGTCGCCCCCAGACGCTGGAAATTGTTGGTAACCTGAACAAGAATGCCGACCGTTACATCAGCATGCACCTGTTGCTGGCTGATGGTATTAAAAAGTCAGGTGGTGAGCACAAACAGCTTATCGACCTGTGCCGCAGTGGCCATATCGACGAAGCCTGCAGCCTGTTAAAGGACCATATCTTCAGTGCCAGAGATGAGATCAAAGCCCTGCTGAAAGACGGTACCATTTAGCGCCAGATAAACCGATGATAACGCCCGGCATTGAGCCGGGCTTTATTGTTTCGGGATTCATTTCAAGCTGGTCATTTGCTCGGTGGCAGGCCAGGGATCGCTGAACGCAGGGTTCGATATAAACGAT
Source organism: Shewanella corallii (assembly GCF_023349125.1). Classification (GTDB taxonomy): domain Bacteria; phylum Pseudomonadota; class Gammaproteobacteria; order Enterobacterales; family Shewanellaceae; genus Shewanella; species Shewanella corallii. The sequence goes on from NZ_JAKIKT010000001.1 coordinate 241,928, forward strand.
TCGTCCGTCAGGCTATTAAGGAAGGCTATCAGGTCCTGTTTTTCCTGTGCGCTAATATCAAAACCGTTCACAAAAGGACTTTTGAAAGGGTGTCTGCGGCCATCACCGGCGAAAGGGCCGCTGGTGATTTCCCTGCCTCCGGCGGCATATATCTCTATCACCTCTTCCAGGCTCGCTACGCTGCCATCATGCATATAGGGGGCAGTCAGAGCGATATTCCTCAAGGTGGGAGCCCTGAACCTGCCATCATCCTGCGGCTTACCGGTTAACTCGCCCAGCCCTCTGTCTTTGTCCGGGTAGCCCTGGCTGTCATCCGTTAGTTTGGTGCGGCTGGTGTAATACAGGCCGATGTTATGGAATGGCCGCCTGTCCAGAGGCTGCTTCTGGTGGCTGGTGGACTGGGTAAAGTTAAAGCCACCATGGCAGTGGTGGCACTCCATTCGCTCTGAAAAGAACAGCTTCATACCAGCCCGGACCTGATCATTAATGGCATAGTCATCTTCATAGTAGGCGTAGCGATCGAAGGGGCTGGAGAGGGAAATCAGGCTGCGGACAAAGCTGGAAAGCGCCTGAGTTACCTGAATAAACTCTGGCGTACCTGCATAAGCTTCACCATAGGCCTTGATGAAGAGCTCCGGGTAGGGCGCTCGGGTAAGCCGCTGCAATACCTGCTGTTCATGGCCACTGACGCCCATCTCAATGGGCTCTTGTCCGAACAGGGGGATTAGCACCTGTCTCTCAATTTGAGTCAGGCCATTGTGGGCCCAGGTCAGATTCTTGTTGTAGGCGATATTCACCAGCGCCGGGGCATTACGTCTGTGTTGCTCGCCTGTGCTGCCAGTGGATACCCGCAAGGGCTCGGCAAATGCGTGGGATTGCAGGTGACAGGAGGCGCAGCTCTGGCGTTGATTGGCTGACAGCGCACGGTCGTAAAACAGGTAACGGCCAAGTTCAACCTTGGCATCAGACATAGGATTTTCTGGGGGTACCTGGGGCAAGGGGAAGTCATCGGGCAGAGCCCATTGGTAAACCTGAGTCTCTTCGGTTGGCTCCTGGCTGGGTAAGCAGCCTGGCAGGGTTACCAGACCCAGCATGATAATCAGTAAACCAGTCTCTTTAACACCTGTCATTGCCCTGAACTCTCTTTGAGGTTTCCCGTGTTATTGTGTTGCGGCTCAGCCTGCTGCAATGACCAGAGAGGTTGAACGGATCTCTGTGCCGACTCCAGTTGGCTCAGCAAAGGCGCACAGGCTTTACTGCCTGGCTCAGACATACATGACTCCTGATAGTCCAGATTTGCAGTGATGTCAGCTGGCAGCAATTCACTCAGCTCCAGTGTCAGCTGAGGTTGCCCTGAGTATGCAAGCTGATAGCGGAATCGATTTTCTGCGGTGCAGGGGACTGAAGGAGGGCGCATTGGGCTGGGAGATTCACAGCCCGCAGAGCCCAGGTGAAAACTCCAGCCGGTCTGCGGATTGAGTTCATCGGGAGTGCGGGTTATATCCAGGCGTAGGAATTTATAGCCCAGTTGCCAGGTCCAGAACATATCACTCTGATTCAAGGGGGAGTCAGCCTTAAGTGGATTAAGGTGATTAAGACTGAAAGGGACTCCCAGAGTAAAGCTGAGGTCGCCGTTATCTATGGTATCGGTAAAGCTGAGCGTCCAATACCCTTCGCCGCCGCAGTCACTGCCAAGCAGTGCGACATCTGTTTGTTGGTGGGCAGTTGATTGCAATGCCAAAGCTTGATTATTCAGCTTGAACTCAGACAGATAAAGCTGCAGCTGTGCCAGTTGCCACTGACTCTGGGAAGCAGACATTCCACCTATAGTGTCACCACAGGCAATGGGGGCACCCCGCCAAACCGGCACCAGTTCAAGCTGGGTAGGAGTGGGCTGACAGGCGACCAGGATTAACGGCATGGCTATGGCGGCGATTATCCTTAGCTGCATCAGGAGCTTTCCTTGGTTTGTTATCGTTTTGTTGCTTGTGTGCTAGCTTATCGGGAGCAATAAACAAATAAAAGCGATAAAGCGGCGGTAACAACCGACCGCAGGAGCGACAATATGAGGACGTTCAATACCCTATTGCCCGGACTGGTGGCGGCCGGGCTTGGATTTGCGGCAGTGGCAATTATTCCCGAGGCTGATGCCCATGCAGAGCATGACAAGGCCAGATTTGTGGCGCCAAACGGCAAAGATAAAGGCTTTTGTGATAACCCATTGCGGCCCTGTAACAGCCTGGCTTATGCCATACGTCAGGCCAATAAAGGCGACAAAGTGCTGGTGGCAGAGGGTGAGTATAGCCTCAACAATGCCGATGAGTTGTTTCTGCTGACCAGTGATATTGTGCCGGTTTACGGTGGTTACAATCGAGTTGACCACTTCCTGTCTCAGGCCCCCAGTCTGAACAAGACTTTGCTTACAGGTGTGCCTCCCAAGTTTGCCGGCCAGCTGACAGAGAGAGGCTTTAAGGTTATCAGTGATGGTATAGGTCAGTACGGAACTGAGCTGGACAATCGACTGGCACAAATGGCCGCGCTGCAGCAGAGTCAGCCCGGCGCAAATTGTTCCGGCGGCACGGCGTCCGGTTTTGCCTGTGACAATATCGATCTTGTCTCTCATATGGCGCTGTCAGCATTCTCATCCTCCCCCGGTGCCGCCAATGATATCTGGGGTCATGTAGACCTTAACTCAGGTACTGAGTACGCTATTATTGGTTTGCTAAATGGCACCGCAGTGGTCAGTCTGGCCGATCCCGAGTCGCCGGTAGAAGTTGGTACAGTGCAGGGCAGTGGCACCAGTTGGCGGGATATCAAAGTATTGCAGTGGTTTGACAGCCAGGCTGTACGTTGGAAAGCCCACGCCTATGTGTCGTCCGAAGGCTCAGATAAGATCCAGATTATCGATCTCAGTAATTTGCCGGACTCCATCTCTTTGGTGACCTCAGACAGTGCCGTAACCTCGGCTCACAATGTGTATATCAGTCATGTAGATTACACCACTAATACCGCCCTTAATGGCATGTCACCTCTACTGCATATCGTCGGTCAGGATGGCAGCGGTGGGGCTTTTCGTACCTACAGCCTGAGCCAGCCCGGTGTGCTCAACAACTTGTTTAACAACTCAGGCGCGACCCGCGCCGATTATACCCATGATGCTGCCTCTATGGTGGTGGACGATGGCAGGGCGCAGGCTAACTGCCAGACTCCTGTGTGCACTGTGTTTATGGATTTCAACGAGGAATCCATGCGACTGTGGGATATCACCAATCCCTCGCAATCCAGACAACTTGCGGATGTCAGCTATCAGGATGCCGAGTATGTGCATTCAGGCTGGTGGAGTGAAGACAAACGGCATATCTATGTACATGATGAGCTGGATGAGCGTCGGGTTTCGCTGAACACGACATTGAGGGTGTTTAAAGTCGATGATTTAAGTGCACCACAATTGGTGAAAGTGTGGACCGGGCCAACGGCCGCAATCGACCACAATGGTTATGCCCGCGGCAGTCGTTACTACATGTCCAATTATCAGCGTGGTGTCACTATCCTTGATATCAGTGATCCCGCCAATCCTGTCGAAGCTGGCTTCTTTGATACCTTTCCCGCTTCTGACTCCAATGCCTTTAATGGCGTCTGGGGTGTCTATCCCTATCTGCCCTCCGGGTTGGTGCTGGCCAGTGATATCAACTCAGGTTTGTACGTGCTTAAGGATGCCAGCCTGAACTCAACTCAGGGGCAAATCAGCTTTGCCTCGCCGCAAACCAGCGGCGGCGCCGGAGATCTGCTGGAGGTTAAGGTACAAAGACCTGCGGGCAGTGGTGCCGTCAGTGTGCAGTGGGAGCTGCTGGAAGGTTCTGCCATCAGTAACACTGATTTTCAACAGGCATCAGGCACTCTGAATTGGGCCGATGCCGATCTGGCGGATAAGACCATTCAGATCACGACGCTGGACTCAGGGAAAAAACAGCAGTTGCTGGCCTGGATACGTCTGTTTAATCCATCCAATGGTGCAACCCTGGTTACCCCCAGTTATCACAGCCTGAACATAGGTGAAGCTGTGGGTTCGGTCGGTTTTGCGGTCAATGCCCTTGATGGCGATGAAGGTGGCACTGTGCAGGTGCAGGTGCAACGCACCGGGGGCAAGGTTGGTGCACTTAAGGTCAGTTATCAACTGCAGAGTGATTCCGCGGTTGTTGGCTCTGATGTGCAGGATGCATCCGGTGAACTCAGTTGGACAGACGGTGATGATTCGATGCAGTCCTTCAATCTGTCACTGCTTGATGATGATGCCGTCGAAGGGAAAGAGAGCTTCAAGGTCACGCTGACTGCGATAGATGGCACGCCGCTGGGACAAAGCGAGCTGACGGTGACCATTAATGACAACGACAGAAACAACACTGCGCCGACCGTCTCTGCCGGTGAAGATGCCCAGGTGAATGTGGGCCAGACGGTCAATCTGACGGCTTCTGCTACTGATGCTGAAGGGGATGCCATCAGCTACCAGTGGCAACAAAGTGCTGGCACCAGTGTCTCTGTAACCAATGCCAATCAGGCCAATGCCAGCTTTGTCGCGCCTTCCAGTGCCGGTACCCTGACATTCATTGTAACGGCTACTGATAGTCTGGGGGCGGCCAATCAGGATGCGGTAAATATCAGTGTGGTAGCGGCTCCCGAGCCTCCAACTACAGGCGGTGGTGGAGGTGGCAGCCTGGGATGGTTGACGCTGATGCTGTTGGCAATGCTTAGGTTGAAAAGACGCTGACAGTAAAGTTGGAAGCAAAAGGGGCTATCCACACCGGATAGCCCCTTTCTTTGTTGCCCTATTCCTTCATCGCTTAAGCACCCCTACTAAGCAACTCTTAAAACAACTATCAGTCGAACCGGGCGGCGAGCTTGTACACCAGGTTGGCGGCCACCAGGTCGGACAGGGCCGTGCCCACAGACTTAAACAGAGTGATCTCTTCGTCTGACTTCCGTCCCAGAGTGCGTCCACCCACCTGGCTGGCGCACAGGTCTGCCATTTCGCCGCAGATCTGCTCGGCCTCAAATACGCCTTCGGCAATGGGAATAAGCAGCTCACCGGCCTCATTCAGCACATTGGTCTTGCTGTCCACATACACACGGCTGCGCACCAGAGTGGCGGTATCGCATTCGCGGCAGTGGGCATGGTGATTACCGATCAAATCCACATGAGTGCCGGGGGAGAGCCAGTCGCCGTTAAACAAGGGTTCCGGGGAACCGGTGGCGCAGCTGATGGTGTCGGCGGATGAGATTATCTCCTGAGTGCTGGCGCCGGACACAAAGCTGATGTCGGGTAATTCTTCGCTCAGTCTGGCCACCAGGCTGGAAACCTTGTCGGCATTACGTCCTATGATGGTCACCTTGTTGTAATCGCGTACGCTCAGGTGCGCCTTAATCATATAGCTGGCCAGATTACCTGTGCCGAAAAACACCAGGTGTTTGGCATCAGGGCGGGCAAGGAAGTCGGCGGCCAGGGCGGAAACCGCCGAGGTGCGCCAGAGGGTCACGCTGGTGCCATCAACCAGAGCCAGGGGGACGCCATGGCGACGGTCAAACAGCATGATTTTTGAATACAGAGAATCGAAGCCATCCCTGGCGTTCTCGGGGAAATAGGTAAAGGATTTAACGCCAATGACCTCTTCATCCCAGGCGGGCAGCACCGCAAAGGCGTTATGGGCTGGATCGCCGGGAGCCAGCTCAAACACCTGACGTCTGGGCATGGAGAAGCTGCCACCAAAACTCTTTTTCAGTGCTGGCAGTAAGGCGTCGTAATTCAGTGAAGTGACCACCTGCTGCTTGTCGATAATCTTCATCAGTTAATATCCCTATTGTTCTGTATTTCACGCTGACTCTTGGGTCAACTGGTTATCAGGCTTCCAGCACCATAGGCTTGGGCGCATGGGTCAGGATCTCATAGCCGGAAGCTGTGACCAGAATATCCTCTTCCAGGCGTACGCCACCAAAGCCCGGAATATAGATACCAGGTTCTATGGTGATGATATTGCCTTCGCGCAGCACATAGTCGCAGCCGGGCTTGATAAAGGGCTGCTCGTGCAGAAACAGGCCAACACCATGGCCCAGACCTTCACCGGCAAATTCGGCAAAAGCCGAAGCCTGTAGAATCCGGTTGCTGGCATCAAGCGCCTCAATGGCAGGCACGCCGGCTTTGACTGTGTCCATGGCGGCCTGCTGCGCCTCGGCCACTGTGTTATAGATAGCAATTTGTTTGTCTGAGGCCTCGCCATAGATATAGCTGCGGGTCATATCTGAGCGGTAACCATTGACCACGGCGCCAAAGTCCAGAGTGATAAAGTCGCCGGATTTCAGCTGCTGGGCAGAAGGACTGCCATGGGGCATGGAGCAGCGCTGGGCAAACAGCAAAATGGTATCGAAGGACATGCCTTCAGAGCCCAGCTTTTGCATCCGGTATTCCAGCTCCAGTGCCAGATCCCGCTCGCTGACGCCAGCTTTAAAAAAGGGCAGGGTATCGGCCAGCGCCTGATCGGCAATGGCGGCGGCCTGACGGATTTGTACCACTTCCCACTCATCTTTGACCATGCGCATGGTCTCGACCATGCCGGTAACTGGTTCCAGATTATCAGTTGCCAGCTCAGCGGCGATGGCATGCCAGGTGGCAACATCCATATGGGCAGCTTCAAAGCCGACCTTTATGCTTGAGCGAGTGCCTGCAGGTTGAATAAAGCGGCTGATACATTGCCCCAGAGACTCATTGTCTCTGTCACGGCAGATCACTTCAAAACCCACACTCTCGGCCTTGGCGCGCTCGGCATAGCGATAATCTGAGATCAGGAAAGCATCATGGGCAGAGATCACCAGATAGGCGGCATGGCCACTGAAGCCACTGATATAACGAATATTCTCATAGCCAAACAGCAGCAGGTAATCCAGACCCTGGTTGGCCATGTCGGCCCGCAGGGCTGCCTGTCTCTTTTCCAGTACGGGTTGAACTTGTGTCTTCATCGGAAGATAAATCCTGTATTAAGTGGATCGGCGGGATCAAGGTAAAAACTGTGCTGCCCCACCACATTGGCGCTGCCGGACACCCGGGGAATAATGGCGCTCTGGGAGCCAAACTGACACGCTTCAATGGCGGTCACGATAAAGGGCGAACCTAAAATACTCTCGATTTGGATGCTTTGACCCAATGCCAGTTCACCTTTGGCATGGTGAATGGCGGCGCGGCCGCTGACGCCTGTGCCTGTTGGGCTTCTATCCAGTTCGCCCTCGGCAAATACGCACACATTACGGCTGTGGGATTCGGGATGAATAACTTGAGTCAGTGAGGTGAAAATCATGCCGTAAAGGAAGCTTAAGTCGGTTTCAAAGGGATGGGTTATGTCGGTTGTTGCCATCACGGCAGCTTTGATGCGCTTGCCCCAGTCAATAATCTGGTTGGCATTGTCGGCACCAAGGTTCAGGTCGATACTGTCGGCATCCACATAGGCATAAAAAGCGCCGCCCCAGGCCAGATCAAACAGCACCTCGCCAATGCCTTCGACTTCAACCCATTGCTGCGCCTTATCCAGATAGGAAGGCACATTGTCGAACTCTACATGCTGCACCTGACCTTCAACCAGCTCAACCCGGGACTGAATAAGTCCCGCGGGGGCATCTATACGCAGATGATTGGTACCTTCACAGCCTTCAATGACTCCCGCCTCAACCGCCGCTTTGGACAGGGCAATAATGGCGTGACCACACATGGTGCTGTAACCCTCGTTATGCAGAAACAGCACGCCAAAGTCACTGTCCGGCCGCTCAGGCTCAACGATCAGGGCGCCATACATATCCGCATGACCACGAGGCTCAAACATCAGGGCTTTGCGCAAATCATCATGATTGGCCAGACAATCCTGCCGCTTTGCCAGAATGGTATCGCCTTTCAGCCTGGGGAACCCAGAGGTGACAATACGCAGCGGCTCACCACCTGTGTGCATTTCCAATGTGGTGATTTTGGTCATGCCAGCCGTGGGTTGCCAGTTGGCGAAAGAGTTGCGGTTGGTGTTCGCTGTCTTTGTGCCGCTGGCTGCGGTGTTTGCCTGTGAGTCAGTCATTGCCTGAAGGGTTCCGTTTTATGGTTAGCCTGCTGGCTGATAGGGATAGCCGCATCGTCCTGAGTTGTTATTGTATACAATATACCTGGTGTTGATGCAAGTTTGAGCGGCGACCATGGCCTCGGTCGCCAGGGGATGCTTTTTATTAGTGACTTGCAGTCACTCGCCGCTGGCGGGAGATAGCCAAGCTTCGCTTGGCAGAACATCGAAGCCTTCCAGGCTTCACCCGGGTCAGGGGTGTTGCTTGTCCAACACCCCTAACAACCCCAAGGACACCCCAACCAACGCTGAAAGCCCCTCGGTCTTATGCTGAAAATTGGCTAACACGACAGACGCTCGTCCATGATTCGACTGTCGCTGCTTCGGCATCCATGCCTCACTACACCATTTTCAGCAATACCCTCGGCAGCGTTGGACGGGGACTGGTGTAATTCTCAAACTCAGAGTCGTTCCTAAGATACTTGTGCGAGCCAGTTATTCCTTTGAATAAGAGGTAACAGGAACGGCTCCTATTATCTCTGAACGGCAGTTTGTGAGCATTTTGTTAACTATTACCGAGCTAAATGTAGAACACTGAGCTCGATTGCTGTAAGGCTGCACATTTTTATGCAGTTGAGCAGCAGGTCCAATAGTACCTAGGGCGCAAGAAGACATGCCGTAAAGCGTTATGCCAAGCTGATTCACTACATGTTTAGCACAATTTGGAGTACTTATTTAGCTAGGTCCAAATAAATTCTATAAATTTCATGCTCTTAGTGATAGTGTCTATCCGTTGGGTTTGAATGCAATAACGAGGTAACACTACATCTCGGGTTATTTGGATCTCGAAAACTTCATTGTGGCTAAAACAGATAGATTGTGTAGTCGCGAAGAAATTTAATTCGCGATAAACAGTCTGTTTTATTCAATTAACCACGCAGTCACGTTGTACAAAGATTATTCGGATTTAAAATATGTCTAATTGTCAATACTGTGGAAATAAAGATGTGTTAACTAGGGAGCATATAGTTCCTGCATATATGTATAACTTCCAGAAGGAGTTGGAAAATAGAGTTACTGGTTGGAATGAAGTGGCTCAAAAAATGGTTGGCGGCGAATTTAAAATTAAAGACGTTTGTGGGACATGTAATAATGGCGTTCTTAGTGACTTAGATGAATACTCAAAAATGTTTTTGCAAGACTCAGGAGTATTTGTTCAGAACTATGTGAAAAACCATTTATCTTTCACATATGATTATGATCTTTTACTTAGGTGGTTATTAAAGGTATCGTTCAACTCATCTCGAACCGATGGTGTACACAAGCATCTGTTTGAAAAATACATACCATTTATTTTAAATGGAAGTGAGTCTCCCAAGAAGAACAATATCTCCATCGTTGCGCAAATGGTAGCGCCGGAAGTTTTAGAGAACTCAGGTATTAATAAAGAGAGCTTTTTAAAGTTATCAGCTGGTTCACATAAACTAAATCCGTTTTTAATACGTATCTGCTATGGGAAGGTTAGAGGCGCATCTGGCTATACTCTTAGAATGATAATAATTGGGCCTATAGTCTTTCATCTTCTTATGTTTGATGACAACATTTCTCCAGGGCATGCGGCTACTGAAGTTAGGCGGATAATTAAGAGTGAGTCGAGTGCTAAATTTCTTATGAGGGATAGAAATCATATATTATTAATGCAAGGACGTAAAAGTTGGCTTGATTTGTATCAGCACCAAGTTGATAGGGTAAATAATCCAGTTAACAAGTCTTTCAAGCAGAATTGCTAACAGTGTGCCCGACTTATCTTTGTTATACACCTCAACGAATTGTTGGCTGCTTGCTGCTGGTGTACTGTGTTTTTGTTGTTAATTAATTGCACCTTGGCTGAAGATTGCACCAAGTCCCCGTCTGAAGTTGCCGGAGGGAAATGGATTCAATAGCAAGTTCCGTCATGGATGACGGGACAGCCACCGCTGACACAGGGATGTGGAATCGGTGGCGTTTGCGTTAATTGAAGGCATTTTTCGATGGGTGACAACTTCGGTTGGGGTGTCCTTGGGGTTGTTAGGGGTGTTGGACAAGCAACACCCCTGACCCGGGTGAAGCCTGGAAGGCTTCGATCTTCTGCAAAGCGGAGCTTTGCCATCCTGCCCGGCCGTCATGCCATCATCCTCGATATCCATGACCCCCCAACGGCAAATATCCCAATAGCCATGGCAGATGTCAGCAGCAGAATCACGGCTGCGCTAAAGTTTGCTGCCAGGCGACTCTTGGACTTCTGTGCCCAGAAATAAAGCTGCAATCCAGCGAGTGGGATCACAAACTGGGCGTAGCTGACAATTTCCAGGAAGGGGCCGCTGAAGGTTTTGGTGTCAATCCCTATGCCACCGGTTGTCATAAACCAGCCGTAGGTCATCAACCTTAAAAACCAGACGGCACTAACCACCATAAACAGGCGCAGCATCCAGCGGCGGTGGGAGGCGAAGTCTTCGTTGATGGCATAGTAAAGCCCGAGGGCGGCGAAGGCGACGACCAGAACGCCGCTGGTTGTGGTACCTATGTCCTGTACGGCTGAGCCGATGGCCCGCTCTCTGGCCCAGGTCAGATAGGTGCCAGCCATACTGACGATGATCGAGGCGATGATGTAAAACCAGCCGCTGTATCTGTGGATTCGGGGGATTTTACTGCGGATATTGGGCATAAGTTGCAACTGTCCAGCAGCGATAATCAGGCCTGCACCCAGGATATGCAGGGCCAGCATGTTATTGCCGACACTGTCGCCTGTAATAAAGCCATTGGCCAGACGGGTTTCTTCAAAGCCATCGACGCCGTAGGCGGCAAAACGGGAGCCGTAGTATCCGGCGATATAGGCGACAAACAGCCACTGGCCGATAGCGGTGACCAAAAACCAGATTTTGGCCGACCAACCCAGCCAGTTTATGGATGAATTTGTTTCTGCGTCGCGCTGTGCATGACTTTCCGCAGTCGTGGATAGATCTGACATAGCATTCCCCTCTTTATATCAGTGCACTCTCCCTGGGTGCACTTGCCGCGCCTCAGGGAACCGCAAATTGGGGATGCCAATACAACATGGGCTCGGACATACACTCTGGCGCAGTGAAATAACCACTATGACACAGGGGATTTATATCGGGCTATGGCGGTAAGCCGCTTAATTGTTAGCTTAGGTTTCATACCAAACACGTTCGTAATCTTTCTCACAGTTATAGCCCGGTTAGCAGAAAAGAGAATCAGAGAGATAGATAAGGGTTAATCAGTCCGCAGTGCTTACAGATTGCACCAAGTCCCCATCCGAATTTGCCGGAGGGATTAGGTTGAAATAGCGGGCGCTGTCATGGATGGCAGCGTAAGTGCCGCTGAGCCATGGATGGTGATTCGACACTGGTCGCGTCCATTGCAAGCTAATCACGATGGGTGACAACTTCGGTTGGGGCGCCCTTGGGGGTGAGAGGGCGAATGCTTGCCGGTGGCAAGCGTGTTTATGAGCGAGAGGCATGGATGCCGAACTGGCCGTTGTACAGGGATGTATTTGTTGGGCGAGCAAAGCCTTCTGCCCGGGTGTGGGCTGGAAGCCCACTATCTTCGGCCAAGCGAAGCTTGGCATAGTCCCTCCCGCCATTTGGCGGAAAGCCTCACCAGAGGCTTCATCCAAATGCCAAGCGAAGCTTGGCTATAACTCAAAACTCACAGGGTGCGCTAAACGTCATCCGCTCTTTCGTATACGGGTGGTCGAAGGCCAGCTGCTCTGCATGCAGGTGCAGGCGTGAGTCTTGTTCGCCATACAGGCCGTCGCCGACCATGGGCATATTCAGTCCCATATGGTGGGCGCAATGCACCCGCAGTTGATGGGTGCGGCCTGTTTTGGGGTGCATATAAAGTTTGCTGCGGCCGTCTTTCACTTCAATTAACTGCCAATAGGTGGTGGCTGGTTTGCCGTGTTCAAAGCACACCAACTGTCTTGGCCTGTCGTCGGGATCGCCCCGCATTGGCAGGTTAATTTCGCCTTCGCTCTGCGTGATGACACCTTCCACTGTGGCGATATAACGCTTCTCCACCCCACGGCTAATAAATTGCTGCTGCAAGCTCTTGTTGGCGCGGCGGGTCAGGGCAAATACCAACAGGCCTGATGTCGCCATATCCAGGCGGTGCAGCACAAACGGGCCTTCGACGTCCGGGAATAACGCCTGAACCCGGGTGTAGGCTGAGTCCTGCACGGCTTTTCCCGGTACAGACAGTAAGCCTGACGGTTTGTTAACTACCACGATCGCGTCATCCTGATAGAGCACCTTCAGAGGCTTGTCTTCTCCCCAGTTCTGTTTCAGCGGATTCGGGTCGACCTCTAACCCCAGCAGCATATAGCTGAGGATCGGGTGACATTTGCCATGGCAGGAAGGGTAGAACTTTTTGTGCTGTCTGACTTCAGACTTGGGTGAGGTGCCCCACCAAAACTCGGCCATGGCCAGCGGCGTATAGCCATGCAGATAGGCGTATTGCAATAGTTTGGGCGCGGCGCACTCGCCGGCACCGGCGGGCGGGGCAGGGTTTGCACTGGCTGCAAAGATAGCCCGGAGTGACTTGTGCTCCCCGAGGGCATTGGCGAACTGATATTGCTCAAACAGCTTATTTTGAAGGGTGTTTGATAACAGCTTGCGCTGCGCTTTAAGCGTCTCTATGGCAGTGGTCAAGGCAGCTAGCTTTGCTTGAATGGCGGCTATCTTTTCATCCCACTCCAGCTTCAGGTATTTGAGTTCATTTTTCTCGGCGACACTCTGCACTGCCAGTGCATCCAGCGCAGTTTGCAATGCCTCGCCTGTTAGCTCAGCCTGGGCATTTTGCCTTTGCAGTTTGCGCGCGGCGCGACCCTCAATCATCTTCAGACGCTGACGCTGCTCGCAGCTTTGATATTCAGCGATGAACTGGCTGAGCTTTGCTTTTAGTTGGTTAATACGAGGATCACCAGACAGGGATCTTATCTCCTGGCTGATCTCGGTAATGGTCTGCTGCTCCCGGTGGAAGAAGCTCATTTCGGTGAGCATATCAAACACAGGGGGGACAAAGTGTGGGTGCAGGTTTTGGTTTGAGACCTTGCCCGAAAACGCGCTGAAATACCCAAGTTCGCCCTGAGGGGAGCGAACCAGTAATACTCCAAACATCTTACCCATGCCGCCTGGTGTGTTTTCTTCCTCGTTTGCCTCTTCGCTCGCATCTTTTTCAGCTTCGGAAGGTACGCCAAATTCCAACAGCCAGTCAGCCCGGGTTAACAGATAGTTCTGCAGTTCATGCGCCGCAATTTCACACAGCTCATGAGGCTGATAAAAGAAGGGGTAAGTGAACGCAGCGGGCAGTGTCAGCTGCTCGACATCTGTTTTAAAACGGGTGAATAAGGCGTTGGGGTGGTGCATGGCAAACTTCTATCAGCGACACTTGGACGCGCGATTTTACCCGTTTAGGTCAGGAATCGCATCTCTGTCTGTGGCGAATTGTTGATGCGAAAGCATACTGGGAATGGGGGCGAATTTTAACTCAAGCTTCTCAAACTCTTACCGCTACCTGAGGGGGAAGCATCGGGCTGGGAGGGCCAAATGTGACCGTGAGTGCACCTCGGCAGTTATTTTTGTCCAATCTTATTACATGTCTCGATAACCGATATCGCCTCCTGCAGTGACAAGCCGGTGGCACAAAATGCACTTTCTGTGGCACTGACGCTCTTGGTTGCCAATGCCTTGCCTTCATCAGTCAGGGTAACATTCTTCTGCCTTTCATTACCTGCCAAACGTTTCAATCTAACCAGTGATTTCGCCTCAAGCTTTTTCAGTAAAGGGGTCATGGTTGCCTTGCTCTGGCTGGCGCGCTGGGCCAGTTGGGTAATGGAGATATTGTCGGTTTCCCACAGCGCCATCATCACCACAAATTGCGGATAGGTTAAGCCCATTGATTCAAGAATAGGGCGGTACATGGCCGTGAGTTTGTTGGAAGCCGTGTAAAGCGCAAAGCAAAGTTGGTCGTCCAGGCGGGCAGCGTTTGTGGGCAATTGGGATGGCCTCAGGGTCTGTTGACCTTTCATGGTTGAATTTTGCTCGAGATAGACGCGCTTTAATCGCGACGCAAGGTGTGCCGCCTAGTGGGCCTAAGCAAATACCTTGCAACAAAGAGTAAAGTGCGTATAGCCGAGCCCTTCGGGCAGCGTTTGTCGTCGCTTTCTAATGCATTAACGCTCATTTATGTAGAACAACTACACCACAATCGCGTTGCTTTGTATAAAACAACGACAAAGAGCTGCAAAAACCATCTTCAAAGGTCAATAGACCCTGATAATTAGATGGTCGAGGTTCATTGTAGATAGGCTGAGATTGGGTTGCAATTTAATTTGTATGCATACAGTATGTATACGAACTATTTTTGTGAGGAGTTAAAAATGAAACTTTTCAAAATAATGGTGGTTTTGGCATTTATGCCTATGCAGTTGACAGCCAATGATAAAGTCGCGTTTCCCGATAATTATCAGCAAGGGTTCACTGAATACCTTTCTCTGGACCGCACCCAAAACCCGGATCAGTTTATTCGTCTGTTTGCCAACGATGTGGCTATGAAAGGGACGAACAGCTCTGGCGGCCTGGACCAGGGTTCAGTATTGGTGGCCGAGATCTACTCAGTGAAGAAGGATCAGCAGGGCAAGGTGGTCACCAGCGCTCTGGGGCGCAGAGTTAAAGATAAACTGCTACTGGTCGCCGTGATGGAAAAGCAGCCCGGTTTTGGTGACGGACAAGCTCCCAATTTCAATCTTCATACCGGCGACTGGGATTTTGCGACTTACAAACCCAATGGCGAACTGGCAAAGAAAAATCTGGATGCCTGCCGCGCCTGTCATGCCCCTTTGACTCAATCTGACTTTCTGTTCTCCATTGAGCATTTGGGTAACTGAGCAGGCGGATAAAGCAGATTGGAAACTTAGCGGCCAACCGACGCTAACAGAGATGGTGTAGGTTTTATATCGCTATTGGTCTATTGAAAAAGCAATCCCTGTTCTGTATTGCTACTGGGGGCGGTATCAACTATCCAGCTTACTGGCGCAGGATCAGTCCGCCGACCAGAGACTGATAGGAGAAAATGGATGGAAGTGACGTTAGTCAAAAGCTCTGATCCCTTGTTTGCGGAACGCCTCGCCAAAGCAAATATGGACACTTACTATCAGGCTCGCGGGAAAGTATGGGATCACCAAGGGTTTTTGGTTGGCTGGGAAGCGTTGGATAACTATGACATTTATGCAGACAACGAGCGTATCGGTATTGTTTGTCTGAAGTATAGTGATGACACGACTTTACTGTGGGACCTGCAGATACTGCCCGAATTGCAGGGGAAAGGTATGGGGTCCAGGTGCATGGATTTGGTGATTAAGCATGCCCGCCAACGTGGATCTGCCAACTTGGCTTTAAACGTGTTCAGTGAAAATCCCGCAATTAAACTCTATGAATCAAAAGGTTTTATTCGGACCTCTGAAGCTAAGGGGCTGATTAATATGCAACTTCCACTAAGTTGATAACAGCTACCTTCGCCGCATTCCGGCACTGCGCTCTCCTCTCAACAGCAAAGATTCTGGTCAGGATACTTGTTTGCTGAACTCAGTCGAAGATTGGGAAAGCCAATACAAGATGGGCTGACACAGTAAGCCGGGCGGTGTAACTGCGACTGGGACCTTAATTACAAGGGCGCAGGCTACTTGAACTCTGACGCTTGGATCAGCAAGTGTTTAAGGGCGTCAAAATCCACCTCATTAATGGATTTGAAGTTGATATGACGGCGGGTTTTGCCTGTGCCCAGCAGCAGCTTTTTCGGGTCATCCAGTTGCATACCATGGCTGATAGACACCTGCACATGGGCAGCATAGATAAACACGCCACAGAACTGGCCCTCTTTCAATTCAGGCTTGAGGGTAAACAGGGTGCCACCATACTTGCTGACGCGAGAGGCATTGGGAACAGATTCCTGAATAAAGGCTTCCAGCTGATCCGCCAGGGGTAACAGGTCCAGAGGTTGAGTCGTCATAATCCGATGAGTCCTTTAAGTGGTCTGTCTATTGTCTTTGGTTGTTGGCCAAAAACAATCACCCAACAATCTATTACTGTCGGATAACCCAGGTATAAGCCGGGCGCTGAAGGCAAATTAACAGCGTCAGACGCTCGGCTTTAGTCAGGGGGATTAACATCACCAGCGATAGTTAACGCACAGAGCTGGTTCGTCCAAAGTACTCATCTGACTCATATAGCTTAATGATGTCTTCCAGTTGGGTTTCTTCATTATTGGCCATCAATTTGTGGGTCAGGGCACTGAGCTTTATCAAAATATCTTTGCACTCAACCTGGGCGGAGGATACCTGCTTGCAAGCCAGCCAGAGTATTTGTGCATACAGGCGTTGTTGATTGCGTATCAGGTTACCTGCCAGGTTGATGTTGATATGCACTAAAAGCTGAGTGTTGTCTGTCAGTGTGTTGTTGTCCCGGCGCTCCCGGAATTCAGGCTCTTTGCCTGATGGAACAAAACTGTCCACCCATTTGTCATAGTCAGCATCGGCTAACAGGGCGTAGGAGCGACTGATAAATGACCCATCATTCATCAGTAAATCGACTTTCTCTGAGTCTTCAACATCCTGTGGTGCAGACTCCAATAGCGAATTGGCATATTGAGTGAGTTGGTGAAACTCTTTTAACAGCGCCACATAGCCAGTGTTGATACTGTCGTGGGCATGGCCTATTTCCCGGATGTCCTGCTGCAGCGCAGTGAGGAACTTTTCACCACCGGACAGAGAGTCGAGCACAGGAACCAAAGAGTATCTGCGCTTTTGGATAGCTTCGTAATAAATGTCCACGTGGTGGCGGATTTGTTCGAGGGACTCAACCAGTTTATCAATTTCTCCGGGACGGTTGGTCAGGTAGCGTTCCAGCGCAGCAAATGGCGATTCACTTTGAGTATTGACCCGACGGCGTATTGGGCTGGTGAATTGGGTGCAGGACTGCACCATATCGCTGAAGCTGGTTTCAAATTCGCTGAGGATGGTTTGCACCTTCTCCAGCGAAGCAACCCGTGCTTGCTCATTCAAGCCCAGCTGACGTTCTTTCGATGCGCGCCGACGACTCTCTAAACTCCATGAAATTAAAGCGCCAATAATGGTAACACTGGTGGCGATATCAAATCCGAGCTGAACTTGCTCTGTAAGCATGCTGGGCACAGTCAATTTCCTTTTGTTTGTGTCTTGAGTGGATAGATAGTGTGCCTAACAATTGTTAATTGCAAGTGTGTTCTTTGTTGATTTTGTTCAAGTTTGTTTGGAGCTTTCTCCGGCTAAGTTATTCAGAGAATCTTATCGTCAGGAATATTAAAGTCCGGTTCCTCGGGGGAGTGGTTTTCAACGACCATGGTGAGGAGTTGGTTAAAAGAATCTGCCAGTTTGACCATATAGTCTTCATCGTCAAATGCACCCCAGGGCTTCCAGCTACTGATGTAATAGATTTTTCCATAGCTCTGTTCTGATAAACCCATCACCAGCAGATCCCGTGACAATGAGTCTGCAATTACCAGTGTCTGTGGCGGAATTCGCTTGTCATCGCTACCTGAATACAATTCCGACGCATATAAGGTATCTCTGGCGTCGCTGAAGTGAGCCAGAAACGATAGTGAAATGCCGTTTATTCTGATATTTACCCGCTCATCGTCGACGAAGCTACGCATGCCATAGTGCTTCATTAACCAGCGATAGTCCTTTGGTAGCGGCGCGCCGGCAAACTTCTCCAGAGCGTCCAATTCGTCATCGCTGGACAGGTAAACATCTGCGTTTTCACCACTGTCTTCATCAATTTCAGCCCATTTAACTTGTTCACACAGCCACTTTATCTCATGTGTCATCGGGTTATCTCTCCAACCGGTAACGGGTGATATCGAGGTTTTTCGGGTAATAAAAGCGATAGGTGCGACCATCACTTCGGGTTGCCAGCATTGACTGATCCTCGCTGCCACTGGGTCTCAGATCACTCCAGGTAAAGCGATTGATTTCAGGATCATTCATCAGCGCCTGATCGGCGTCTATCATGTTGTAGTAAATATTCCATACGGACAGTTGCCCATCGTCCGATATGCTCATCACAACAAAACCATAGCCACTGCCAAGACGAGGTGCCGAGCGGACTGTTTTTACCCCTTCGGTCATCAGTGTTATTGGTTGCATAGGCGTGTTCTGGTGCCAGCAATTTAGGCCGCCTGTCGTGGTCACTCCACAGGCGTCTCTGCTGATATAGCCACCCAGTAATTGGCTATATTTGCCCGGGATCAGATAGCTGCCGCCATTCACACCCCATTGCCATATATTGCCATCGGCAGTCAGTGCCAGCAGGCTTGATTCCATGGCGCTGACAGAGGCAACATCCTTTTCCAAATCATGATAGATGGCCAGCAGCTCTTTCCATGAAGGAGCCCGTTTGTCCTGCCAGAGGGCTTCGTCAACTAAATACCCGCCCATTAATCTGGAGCCCCAACTGATCAGCTGACCATTGTTGAGTATGGCTGCGGAGGCCGCCCGGTTATGGGTCAGGTCGCGGACACCGAATTCAAGCAAGGGCTCCAGGTCTTGATCGCTGGGGATGCAATCACGCTGACGGGTATCGACTATGACGCCGACTTGACCGGTTTTTCGTTCAATCACCCAGCCGCAATGAGTACGCTAGGCGTGACTGATATTGCCCTGCAGCACACTATTGTTTCCGTTCGGGAGAAGCTGGTGATGTTCCGGGATTATAAATGAGCCATCATCGAGCAATTTGCCGCTGGGCAATGGGACGACCGGGGAAGGGATGGCACTCAGATTATTGGCTGCCGCATTATTTTCGGTGTCATTGGCGCTGTGTTGCCAGTTTTGGGCATAGGCGGGATTGCTGAATCTGAATTGGTAATACTGAGCGATAGTGTGTTGGGACTCTTTATCGCCAAGCAGTGCCGCTTCGGTCAGCCAAACCAGATATTGCTCATGAACCGGCTGTTCTTTAGCCTTGTCTTTCATCCATACCGCGGCATCCTGATTATGATTCTGCGCAGCAATTTCAATGAATCTGCGCCTCACCGACTCCTTGAGCTCAGCTGTTGAGTAAAGATCAAATATCGCCTGAGTATGACCATAGTTAGCCGCCGACAACAGATAAGCCTGGGCTTTGTCCGGGTCAGCCATTACCCCCAGTCCCTGTTGATAATGCTGATGCAGCTGATACATGACGTCGGCCGAACGTTCTGCCTGAGATGCATATTCATAGGCTGCTGAATATTGTCCCTGCTTGAACATATACTGCGCCAACCTGGCGCGGGCGGAGAGGGCATAATCATCTTGCTGATTGGCAATTTGTTGCAACAGGGCGACGCCTTGTTGCTGCTCGTCATTGTTATCAGAATTGAGATAGAGTTCTGTCAATAACCAGCGCCCCTGAGGTAGCCCCAGCTCGGTAGCCTTCGAATAGTATTTGGCTGCCAGTTGTTCATTTGGTTCCACCTGCCAGCCATTGGCATAAATCACTCCCAGTCCCAACATCACATTACGACTTTGGTGGTCGTCATTTTCAGCTGCAAGCAGATACTCCACACAGGTTTTGGATAAACGATAGCTGTATATGTTCAGGCAATGCCAGGCCATAAAGTTGGTGTGATCCGCGGCAATATAGTGTGAGGCATTTTTATGCATGGGCGGCAGTTTGATATCCGGGGCGCCCTCCATGTAAAGGGTTGCCATCTGGATTTTCGCCCACTCATTTTCCAGGTTGGCGGCTAACCTGAGGTAGTGCAGGCCCTTAACTTTGTCGGCATTGGGTAGCGTACCTTTAAGGTGCTGATTGGCAACGAAAGCGATGGTGTTTGGGATTCTATATCCCAGCTCAATCGCCTGTTCATACAGGGGTAAGACTCTGGCTTTCTCTTCCTGAGTTGCCGACTCATGGTTATAGATTCCTGCCAACACCGCCGTTGCCCAAGCGCTGCGGTGTTCGGTGCTTTCCAGCTCTTGTTTGATCTCGTCCCGCTGAGCCTGAGTTGGGTTTTCCAGTTGGTAATAGGCTTCAATTTGCTGATCCAGTTTTTGCTGCTGCTCTTCAATTGAGGCGCAACCTACTACTGAGAGCAGCAGGTAAACCCATAACGCGCGACTCACTGCTTTTTCAAACATCTTGTTCCCTGTCTTCCCGTCCTGGTGTTCGCCGTTGCCGGCTGATTATGAGCCTTCAATCCAGCAACCTGCTTTATCAAAGCCGGCGCCATCTGGTCTGAAAACGAGTCAATCTTTATAGTAGCAAGTGACCGGGGATGGGTGACATCGGATAACCGTCTAGGTTGATAGGGCTAAACTGCACCACAATCGCGTTGCTTTGTATAAAACAACGATAAAGGCGCAAAAGCCATCTTCAAAGGTCAACAGACCCTAATTAACTCAAGGAGCAGTGATGCAGGCTTTCAATTTGCCAGAGACTTTTCAACATATTCAATTCACGCCGGGATGCTCACCGGAAGAGATGACGTTAGCCTCAAGCACTGTGCCCAGCCCCGATACCAATCAGGTACTGATTAAGGTTCACGCCGCCGGGGTTAATGGGCCGGATATCGCCCAACGTAAAGGGGTATACCCCGCGCCGCCAAACGCCAGTCCGGTTCTGGGGCTTGAAGTGGCAGGAGAGGTCGTTGCGACAGGTCAGGGCGTTAGTCGCTGGCAATTGGGTGACAAAGTCTGTGCCCTGGTACCGGGTGGCGGCTATGGCGAGTATGTGTTGACCCATGGCGACCACTGTCTGCCAGTGCCTGAAGGGATGGATATGCAGCACGCGGCGGTATTGCCTGAGGCGCTGTTTACCGTATGGGGCAATCTGGTCATTCGTGGTCGGCTGCGAATGGGCGAAACTTTACTGGTGCATGGCGGCAGCGGCGGTATTGGCAGCAGCGCTATTTTGGTGGGTAAAGCGCTGGGGGCCAGAGTAATAGTGACCTGTGGCAGCAGTGACAAGTGCGCTTACTGCCTGCAGCTGGGCGCTGATGCCGCTCTTAACTATAAAGATGAAGAGCTATTGGAGCAGATCCTGAAAGTCACTGCTAGTGCCCGAGCCAGTGCCAGCACGGAGGGCGGAGTGGATCTGGTGCTGGATCAGGCCGGAGGCGGTATGGTGAATCTGAGCCTGAAGGCACTCAATACCGATGGCCGTATTGTGTCTGTGGCGATGCAGCAGTCACGTACTGCTGAGATAGAGATTTTCCGCTTAATGGCCAAGCGCATCACCTGGACCGGTTCAACGCTGAGACCGCAATCGGATGCGGCCAAGGCGGAGATTGCCAAACAACTTGAACAGACGTTCTGGCCAACCCTGGCGGGTAACACTGAGTTGCTGCCAATTTATGCCAGCTTTCCTCTTGCAGACGTGGCCAAAGCTCACACTCTGATGGAGTCAGGGCAGCACAGAGGCAAGATAGTGTTGACCTTGTAAATGCAGCGGGTCGTAAAAATCAAAAAGACCCAGATGGCAATTCATCTGGGTCTTTATATTCAGTGGAACAAAGCGTTACTTCAGCTTGGCCAGATAAGCCAGGATCTCCTGCTTGTTATCCCGGACCCGGTACAGGGTATCCATAATCGGCTTGATCAGCTCGTGGGCATTTGCGTTGTTGGCCTTGTCTGTTAACCAGGACTTGACGAAAACAGCTGTGATAAACGCACCAAACAATCCTGTTGGCAGTTCCCATTGACGGGTGTAGTAAGCCAGTGCGCTGCAACCGGCCGCTGCCAAAAACACAATAAACTTGGCCCACATACTGGTCTCACCATATTCATGGATAGACTCAGGCATCTCCCAGCGACCCTTGCTGATGTTGTAGTAGTACTCGCCATAACGTCGGTATCTGTCGTTTCGCTCTCTGCGTGAGTAGCCTATCAGCAGATAATCGCCCACATCGGTATGGCTCATCAGTGATTCTGGCAACCACTGCTCGAAGACTTCGCCCAGTTCATCTTCCACGGTAATCTTGCCATTCAGCTTGGAATCCCTAACGCGATAGCTGTGGGTTTCATATTTCGAATCCACTACATTACCGTATCGATTCTTATAGTCGGTACGAATGGTTTCTGTATGGGTTACATCGCTGACGCTGGTATTCATGTTGCGATCGGTCACCTGCACCATATAGCACCAGGCACTGCCATCAAATTTCTCATTGGTTCGCAGTACGTAGCGGTAGATAAAGTCCTGTTTGTGGGAGACGTAAAACTCTTTCATCTTCTCCAGACGCATCTCGCGGATACTCTTGCGGGCTGGTGTCTGCGCCTCTGGTTCGGTTTCGCACACTTGTAGTTGCGTATCTGCGGTGGCGCTCATAGCGACACTCGTGTCAGCACTCATCTCCGCATCCATATTAGAAACTGTGTCAAACTCAGCTTCCAGGTCTGGCTGGGCTTGCAACACTTTGGCCGGGGATGACTGGCTCTCGCCGCAGTGGGGACAGTAGCCAAGATTCGCCTGAATGCGCGACTCACAACCTGCGCAGAAGATATCGTCGTCCAGGCTTGGGCGCTCCACTCGGTGAAAGCCCAGTTGGTATTTGCTGACCTCAAGTATTTTGGCGATGGTCGCTTTAATGCTTTCTTTGCGGGCATGGCATTTATGGAAGTTGTTCAGGCTGGCGTTATACCAGGGAACCATGCAGGCGATACTGATAAAGATACCCATCACAATGGAGCCGTCACCCAGGTCAGACACGCCTGCCACAATGGCCGTGGCAATAAAGGCCAGCAGCAGGCCGAAAAAGAATGTGCCGACAATACTGGGCTTACTGCAGTCATAGTGATTGGTCATGGTGGATACCTGACCATCATCATTGTGTAGTATCACCCCGCCAGCCAGTTGGTCGTTGGTCACTATGCCCTTGGCGGCGCTGTTCAATTTGTAAGTCAGGGAGATACTGGTTGGCTCAAGCAGGGTGATGACATCGCCGACCTTTAAACTATTAAAAGCCTTATTCTCGGCATTGATGCTGATCTGTTTGATTTCACCCTCGGTGCTTTCCAGAGTGATCCACCAGTAGGAGTAAGTGATGCTGTCGTTACCGCCCGTGTTGTGGCGTTTGTAATGAAAGCTACGGGTGAGACGACCGGTAAATACTTTGGCATCCGGGCAGGACTGACTCAGGTCAGTCAGCAGCTCAGGTTCAAGATCTGTCAGTGTCAGCAGTTTTCTGGTTTCCTGAATCCCCTCTCCGCACTGAGTACAAAATTTATCCTGAAGATAGAGAGCGTTACCGCAATGGTGCATTGGTCATCCTTACTACGAGCCTGAAATAAACCGGGGCAGATTAGCCGAATGCACCGGAATTGGAGAGGCCGGTATGAATCTGGCTGGAGAATTTGTGAAATGCTTCAACAAAGTCGGCAAATGACGCTTGTTTAAGCCTGAATAAAATCAGGTTTTCAGCCGAAGTCCGACGGCAAAGGCTGACGCCTTGTCTTTTATTGGGGAATAAGGTGGCGGGTTATTATTGGGTGTTTAAAAGGAGTTTGGCGGAAGAACACAGGAGTTGAACCTGCCCGGGACTGCTGGCAGCCCCACCCGGATTTGAAGTCCGGACGCCTCACCGGAGACGACGTTCTTCCCTTTGAACGCAGCGGATACTAAATAACTTAACGGGTGGCTGACAAGTGCAATATGCTGTCATTATTGGTTTTTGAGACAGTGGTTACACTTTTTGTGCCGGGTGTCGGCGGCCTGGCAAAGTGCTTTTGTTCATTATTGACGCCCTGATAAATCCGCTTGGGTGGTTAACGTTTGCTCTGCCTTTCTTAAAAGTGGTCAATAAATGCCTGGTTCAAAATTTACCAATTTGCGTCATTTTGTCCATTTGGCCTGTTTGTGACTTTTTAGGTATCTGACAAGATCTGGCTTGTTGTGATGATTTATGTCGGATATCTGCTGCAAATACCTGTCTTTGGCCGCTTTCACTTTTTCACCCTTGTGAAACTGACTTGTCTGCATTAGCTGACGCTTAACATTCTGTTTTGGGACATTATTTACCTATATGCTAGGTCATTGTGTCGCAATCTGTTTTGGTGGTTTTAAATGGTTTAATTGACTGGTTTTGGCTTGTTGTGTCGGTGTTTGATCTTGGTTTTAGTGGTCTATGGTGGCTGCTTGTGCTGTTTGGTTTTTAGTGTGATCTAAGTCGTCACGGATAAATTGTTATTTTGAGTTTGTTTTCTGATACTTCGGCCGTTGTCGGCGACCAAGATGCCGACAGCGAAAAATGATGTTGCAATCGGTGAAAACTGAAAGTGCAGATAATAATCTAGTGTGAGGCGACTCGAGATGGACAGACGACAGTTTTTTAAACTGTGTGCCTGCGGAGCGACGACGTCGGCAATCGCCGCGCTGGGCATGATGCCCGGTGAGGCCATGGCCGCGCCCCGTGAGTATAAATTATTAAGAGCGAAAGAAACCCGTAATAACTGCTGTTATTGCTCAGTAGGTTGTGGTTTGTTGATGTACAGCCACGGCACTGTGGGCAAAAACTCTGAGCAGAGTATTTTCCACATTGAAGGGGATGTTGATAACCCGGTTAACCGTGGCGCCCTGTGCCCTAAAGGTGCCGGTCTGGTGGACTATGTAAACAGTCCCAACCGTAATCAGTACCCTGAAGTGCGTGAGCCGGGTACCAATGAATGGAAACGCATCAGCTGGCAGGAAGCTTACTCACGTATCGCCCGTCATATGAAAGACGACCGCGACGCCAACCTGATCGAAACCAACGAAGCCGGTACTACTGTAAACCGCTGGTTGACCACAGGCATGATGACCTCTTCGGCGCAGCCGAACGAAGGCGGCTTTATTACCCATAAGTTTGCCCGTGCCACTGGCCTTGTTGCCATCGATACCATTGCTCGTAACTGACACGCCCCTACGGTAGCAAGTCTTGCTCCAACATTTGGGCGCGGTGCCATGACCAACCACTGGATCGACATCAAAAACACCAACGTCGCCATCATTATGGGCGGCAACGCTGCAGAAGCGCATCCCGTCGGCTTTGGCTGGGTGTCAGAAGCGATGCAGCATAACGATGCCAAGCTTGTAGTCGTAGATCCACGCTTTACCCGCAGTGCCTCTCTGGCTGATGTGTACGCGCCACTGCGCAGCGGCACAGATATCGCCTTCCTGCTGGGTGTGATCCGTTATCTGATCGAGACAGATCAGGTAAACCACGACTATGTGAAGGCTTATACCAACGCCAGCTTTATTGTGCGTGAAGATTTTGAATTCAATGATGGTCTGTTCAGTGGTTTCGATGAAGAAACCGGCACCTATAACAAAGAATCCTGGTTCTATGAGCTGGACGGGGAAGGCTTTGCCAAGGTCGACCCAAGCTATCAGCACCCACGTTGTGTGTGGAACCTGCTGAAGAAGCATGTTGATCGCTATGACTTTGATACCGTCAGTAACATCACTGGCACCAAGGTAGAAGACTACCAGGCCGTGTGTGAAGTGATTGGTTCGACCCATACTCACGATCGCGTTGCCACCTTTATGTATGCACTGGGCTGGACCCACCATACCAAGGGGGCGCAGAACATTCGCAGTATGGCGATGATTCAGTTGCTGCTGGGCAACATTGGTGTGCTGGGTGGCGGTGTAAACGCACTGCGTGGTCACTCCAACGTACAGGGCGCCACCGACATGGGTCTGCTGTGTCAGGGCTTGCCAGGTTACCTTAAGCTGCCAAACGACAATGACGTGAACCTTGAGACTTACCTGCGCAACTACACGCCTGTGCCGCTGCGTCCGGGTCAGACCAACTACTGGCAGCACTACCCCAAGTTCTTTGTCTCTCAGATGAAGAGTTTCTGGGGTAAGTACGCGACCAAGGAAAACGATTTTGGCTACGACTGGCTGCCAAAGTGGGACCTGCAGTACGACTACACCAAACATCTGGACATGATGTACCACGGTCAGGTGAATGGTCTGTTTGTACAGGGCGTGAACTGTATTAACTCCCAGCCAAATCGCAACAAGGTACTCAAGGCGCTGAGCAATCTGAAGTACCTGGTGGTACTGGACCCGCTGGCTACCGAGACCGCGACTTTCTGGCAGCACGCTGATCAGTTCAACGAAGTGAATCCTGCGTCTATCCAGACTGAAGTCTTCCGTCTGCCAACCACGCTGTTCGCCGAGGAAGAGGGTTGTATCGTTAACTCAGGTCGCTGGATGCAGTGGCACTGGAAGGGCGCCAACCCACCGGGTGAGTCCAAGCCAGATGCAGAGATCTTGTCCGGCATCATGCTGACTCTGAAGCAGATGTATAAGGATGAAGGCGGTAAGTTGCCTGAGCCGATTGAAGCCATTAAGTGGGATTACCACACGCCATCTTTCCCACATGGGGAAGAGGTTGCCAAGGAGCTGAACGGTAAGGATATCGCCACAGGTCGTCAGCTGGATAACTTCACTCAGCTGAAGGATGACGGCAGCACTGAATGTGGTTGCTGGATCTACTCAGGTTGTTGGACTGAAGCCGGCAACATGATGGCCCGTCGTGACAACCATGATCCATCCGGTAAAGGTATCACTCCGGGATGGGCGTTCGCCTGGCCGATGAACCGCCGCGTACTGTACAACCGTGCCTCCTGTGACGTGAACGGTAAGCCGTGGGATCCGAAGCGTATGATCCTGGAGTACACAGATGGTCACTGGCATGGCATCGACGTAGGCGACTTCAATATGAAGCTGCCACCTCAGGAATCTGCCCATCCATTTATGATGCAGCCTGAAGGTGTGGGTCGTTTCTTCGCCCTGAAGATGCTGGCTGAAGGTCCGTTCCCTGAGCACTACGAGCCAATGGAATCGCCTATCGGTACCAACCCACTGCACCCGAATGTGGTCAGCAACCCTGCAGTACGTATGCTGCCGGGCGTGAAAGAGACTCTGGGCAGCAATAAGGAATTCCCTTATGTCTGTACCACTTACTCTATGACTGAGCACTTCAACTACTGGTCGACTCACTGTCGTCTGGCGGCCATCTCCATGCCGGAAACCTTTGTTGAAATCGACGAAGTATTGGCCAGGGACAAGGGCATTAATAACGGTGATTGGGTACGCATCAGCTCCAAGCGTGGCGCCATGGAAACCAAAGCTCTGGTGACGCAGCGATTGCAGCCGCTGAAGGTGAATGGTCAATGGGTTCACACTATTGGTCTGCCACGTCACGGCAGTCACAACGCTCTGATCCGCAAGAGCTTTACCTGTAACGTGCTGACCACGGAAGTGGGTGATGCGAATACGCAAACACCTGAGTACAAAGCATTTTTGGTCAACATTGAGAAGGCGAAGGGGATCTGATCATGTCTGCACAAGATATTATTTTAAGTTCAGGCACATCTGAGCTGACCCCGGCCGCCCAGGTGCGCCGCAAGGTCGCCAAGATGACCAAGTTGTTCGACGCTACCAAATGTAATGGCTGTAAAGCCTGTCAGGTGGCTTGCTCTGAGTGGAACGACCTGAGAGCGCCAATCGGCGAGTTCTCCGGCAGCTACCAAAACCCGGCAGATCTCTCTTCCGAGTGCTGGACGCTGATGAAGTTCCACGAGTTCAAGAAGAACGACAAGATGCATTGGCAGTTCACGCACACTGCATGTATGCACTGTGACGACCCTGCCTGTTTGACCGCTTGTTCGACCAAAGGCGCCATCGTGCAGCGCAGTAACGGCACCGTGGACTTTGACTCAGACAAGTGTACCGGTTGTGGCTATTGCGTATCGGCCTGTCCGTTCAACATTCCGCGTTTGGATCCAATCGATCAGAAGGCGTACAAGTGCACCATGTGCGCTGACCGTACTCAGATCGGCCTGGAACCAGCCTGCGTGAAGACCTGTATTACCGGCGCGCTGCGTTTTGGCACCCGTGAAGACATGTTGTTCTACGCAGATCTGCGGGTGAAGCAACTGAAAGAAAAGGGCTATGCCAATGCCGGTCTGTACAACCCTGAAGGGGTCGGTGGCACAGGTATGGTGATGATTCTGCACGACATCAACCAGCCTGAAAGTTATGGCCTGCCTGCTGATCCCAAGACCAGCCTGCCGGTTAAGTTGTGGCAGGACGTGGTTAAGCCTCTGGGCGCTGTGGGCATTATTGCCACCGCTGCTGTGGCCATTGCACACCGCATTACCGTGGGTCGCAACATTGTGGAAGAGGATGAGCCAGCGGCTTATGACCACTCCCATGATGACAACCAGAAGTCAGACAAGGAGTAACGGATATGCATAAGAATGAAAGGATCTTGCGTCATACACTGTTCGACCGACTCTGCCACTGGTTCATTGTGGCGACAGGTCTGGTGACTTTCCTGACGGGCTTTGCCTTCTTCTTTCCATCGTTCCAGTGGTTGGGCGGCATTGCCGGTACACCACAGATGGCGCGCTTTGTTCATCCTATCGCCGGCTTGATGATGTGTCTGCCGCTGATGTTGATGCTGGTGCGCTATTACCACCATAACAAGTGGGAAAAGAACGACCTGAAGTGGATGCTGGCCATCAAGGATGTGATGTTCGAAAACGAGGACAAGATCCCCGCTATTGGCCACTACAACCCGGGTCAGAAAGTGCTGTTCCGCACCTTCGTGGTGACCTCCATCGTGCTGACCGTAACAGGTTTCATGATGTGGCAGCCATACTTCGCCCCTTACTTTGAAGCCTCCACCATTGAGTGGGCCATTCTGCTGCACGCCATCTGCGCGGTGATCATGCTGATCTTCGTGATGGTGCACTTCTGGATGGCAACCTGGGTGGAAGGATCTGTGGCCGGTATGTTGTACGGCACAGTATCTCGGGCCTGGTGCAAGAAGCACCACCCGAACATGCTGAACGATCCTGAACTGAAAATTATTAAGCAGGAAAAACACTGATTATGAGCACTGCAACCCCTTCTGTAACAGGATTGGACCCTGAAGCCCTGGCCAAAGACGCGGCCGATGTGTTGACCGTGATACCGGCAAACCCTGGTGCTGTGTATTCACGTCGTGCAGCACGTTTGCAGGAGTTGGCGGATGACACTGTGCTGACCGATTACTTTGGTCTGCTCAGGTTACTGACCCGGGCCCAGGCACGACTGGCGCAGACGTCTGACGCTGAAAGCCTGTTTGGGCCACAGCCGCAATTGCAACTGTCTGGTTCCACTCCGCTGAGTCCGGCCAGTTTCGACTGGGGCAATTTCTGGCAGTCGGGGTTGCAGGAGCTTATCAGTGAGTTGCTGCCGCTGGTTACTCCTTCAGTGCAAGAAGTGCTGAAGGAGCTGGCAACCACGGAACCTGAGCAGCTGCAAACCTGGGCGACAGAGATGCTGGACGGACGGTTTACTTGCGTTCCTGCCCGTTTCAGCCTGTTTATCTGGGCAGCTTTGTCACTTTACTGGTCGCACTGGGCGGTAAATGTGGCTCAGGTACAGGCCAAAGTGGGCGAAGGTCATCACAGGCTGTGTCCTGTGTGTGGCGCTCACCCCATAGCCAGTGTGGTGCGTGAGCAGCCCCGTCAGGGATTGCGTTATCTGCACTGCAGTTTGTGTGAAACCCAATGGCACAGAGTTCGCGCCGAGTGTACCTGTTGCGGTGATAACCGGGATATCCATCTCTGGGCAGAAACCGAAACCAAGGCACCTTTGCGTATCGAAAGCTGTGGCAGCTGTAAGGGTTACACCAAGATGCTGTTTACCGACATCAATCCGCGCCTGGAAGTGGCGGTAGATGATCTGGCCAGCATGGTGATGGATCAGCAACTGGTTGAGGAAGGATTCCATCCTTCCACCGTCAACCCTCTGCTGCTGGCCCATGAGGAGCCATTAGCCGGTGAAGAGCCCTTAGCCAGTGAAGATCAAAAGCCTGCGGCCAACGCTTAGTAAACAGCAATACTGAAAACCTGAGGAGGCACCCAGTGCCTCCTCTTCTTAACCCAAAGAAAGATCAATTCTCCAAGACTTATGACTCAAGCTATCGACTCTTCCAACGCCCTGTTTAGACTCCTGCCGGCCATGGATAGCCTGCTGAAGATATCTCAAGTGATGAGTTTTATTGATCGCTATGGCAAACCTCAGGTGAAAGCGCAACTGACCCAAATGTTGACGGCGGCCCGCAGCGTAATTGCCAAACAAGGGACCCTGCCAGCCTGGTGTTGTGACGAAGCTGTGCTTGTCAGCGAGCTGGAGCAGTTACTGGAAAATGCCGGCCGCCACAGTTTAAGCCCTGTGATTAACCTCTCCGGCACTGTGCTGCACACCAATCTGGGGCGCAGTCAGATGTGTGAATCTGCCATCAGTGCGGTAACCGATGTGATGCGTCACCCAGTTCCCCTGGAGTTTGATATGGGGGCGGGTAAACGTGGCCACAGGGATTCGCGTATCAGTGAGCTGGTGCATGAGCTGACCGGTGCCGAGGCCTGCTGCGTGGTTAACAATAATGCCGCCGCAGTGCTCCTGATGCTGGCCTCTGTTGCTCCGGGCAAAGAGGTGATTGTGTCTCGCGGCGAGCTGGTGGAGATTGGCGGCGCCTTCCGTATTCCCGACATTATGGCTCAGGCCGGTTGCAAGCTGGTGGAGGTGGGTTGTACTAATCGCACCCACCTTAAAGATTACGCTGGCGCCATTACTGAAAACACGGCTGCCATTATGAAGGTGCACACCAGTAACTATCATATTGCCGGTTTTACCAAGTCGGTCTCTGAGGCTGAGCTGGCCGGATTGTGCCGTGACAATGGCATTGGGCTTATCTCAGATCTCGGCAGTGGCGCGCTGACCGAGCTGTCCCGTTTTGGCCTTGCCAGTGAGCCCATGCCGCAGCAGATGCTGAGCGACGGCGTAGATCTGGTGAGCTTTTCCGGTGACAAACTCCTGGGCGGCCCTCAGGCGGGGCTGGTCGTGGGCAAAAAGGCACTGATCGACAAGCTGCAGTCCCATCCGCTGAAGCGGGCACTGAGATGCGACAAAATGGTGCTGTCGGCACTGGAAGCCACCTTGCTTGAATATCGCAGGCCTGAGCAGCTGGACACTGTGATGCCTATCTTCCGTAAGCTGTCCCGACCATTGGGTGAGCTGCAGAAGCTGGGACAAAGGCTGATGCTTAGCTGTGAAGATCTGCAATTTGGCTTACAGGTAACACTGGAAACCTGTCATACCCAGGTGGGCAGCGGTTCTCAGCCGGATGTACTGCTGGAATCTGTCGCCCTGTGTTTTACGCCGAACTCTGATTCTCCCCAGGATTCTCTTACCTCGCTTGAACGTCATTTTAAGCAGCAAAACATCCCCGTCATTGGCCGTCTGGGAGCTGGCAAACTCTGGCTGGATCTGCGCGGCAGTGATGATGATACCGAGCTGGCGGCGGCACTTTATACCTGCCTCAGCAGCTGGCGGGAAGCCCGTGTTCCATCATCTGCATTGGAGTCAGACAGACAAGGGGAGGTGGCAGCATGATTATCGTCACAGCAGGGCATGTTGCACATAGAGGGTGGCAAGACCCGTTTCATCAAACTGAGTACGGGGCCAATCAATGATTATTGTAACAGCTGGTCATGTTGCACATAGAGGGTGGCAAAACCAGTTTCATCAATCTGATTGTGGGGCTAAACAATGATTATCGTCACAGCAGGTCATGTGGACCACGGTAAGACAAGCCTGATCCAGGCGCTGACAGGCATGAATGCTGACCGTCTGCCCGAGGAGCAGCGCCGGGGCATGACCATCGATCTGGGCTATGCCTTTATGGATCTGGGTGATGACAATCGTCTGGCTTTTATCGATGTGCCGGGCCACGAAAAGTTTATCAACAATATGCTGTGTGGCGTCAGTCATGCCAGACATGCCTTGTTGGTGGTGGCCTGTGATGATGGTGTCATGCCACAGACCCGTGAGCATCTGCAGATCCTTTCTTTGATGCCACTTGAGAGCCTGACCATTGCCCTGACCAAGTGCGACAGAGTGACAGCTGACAGGGTCAGCGAAGTGCAGATTGAGCTGGGTGTATGGCTGGCCAATGCCGTCAATCTGCAAGGCGTATCCCGGCAGGAGTTTATTGTCTCGGCGCACACAGGCTTTGGCATTGCCGAGCTTAAGATGCATTTGCAAACACTGAGCGAGAGCGAGCAGACCACAGCCGGGTCGACGCCTTTTCGTATGGTGCTTGACCGGGTATTCAGTGTAAAAGGCGCAGGCCTGGTGGCCACAGGTACAGTGATCAGTGGCTGCGTGAGTAAAGAAGACAGGCTGTATGTGGCTAATACAGCTTCTGGCCCAAACAACAGAGCGCACAAACAACAGGTGCGGGTCAGAGGCCTGCACGCCCAGGGACGGGAATCTAATTTTGCCCGGGCCGGTGACAGAGTGGCGTTGAACCTGACCGGCAATGATCATGATATTGAGCGAGGCGACTGGCTGAGTTCTATCGCCATGCCAGAGCCGGTATCCCGATTTGCCGTGGTACTCAGTGGTTTTATCCCCAAACACTGGCAGAGCGTGCACCTGCACCATGGCGCCAGTCATCAGCTTGGCCGCATCGCCCTGCTGTCTGAAGCGCCTTTGACCACATCATCTGCCAATCGCAAAGAGTATCTGGCAGAGCTGGTGCTGGAGCAGGCTTTACTGCCTGCTGCCGGCGATATGTTGGTGGTGCGCGATGCCTGTGGTCGCGAGACGTTGGGGGGCGCCCGGGTATTGGAGCTGGAGGTGCCAACCCGGGGTAAGCGCACCGCTGAGCGCATTGAGTATCTGACTGAGCTGGCTGCCTGTTTTCAGGGAGCCAATAAGACACCTTTACTGGCACTCACGGTGAGCTGCAGCCGCAAAGCGGTTTCTATTGCTATGCAGGCCTGGAGCTGGCAATTGAGTGAGGCTGAACTGCAGCAGCACTTGGGTTTTAATAATTGTGGTTGTGATAATCGTGGCAGTGTTCATCGTGAGCATGACAACAGCGGACGTGCAGACAGCGGCCACGGTGAAAGTACAGGTCTGGTCAGTCGTGGCGACTGGCTGGTAAGCCGTTTTCTGTTTGATGGCTTTAAAACCGAGATGATGGCGCGGATTGCTTCCCACCATGAGTCCAATCCGGATGAGTTGGGACTGGGGCGAGCACGCTTGCTGAGAGTATGTCACTCAGGCCTGCCTGCTGCCCTGGTCAATGAGGCCATTGATGAGCAGCTGGCAGCCGGGGAGCTGACCATGACCCGGGGGCAGTTGCATCTGCCAAGGCACGCCATTTCCCTGTCAGCTGATGAACTGCTTTTGTGGCAGACCCTGGAGCAGATGTTTATTAAGTCACGCACACCACTGTGGACCTCGGACATCTGTGAGCCCTTGAACCTGACACCAAAGCAGGCCAGAGCTCTGTGCTACAAGCTGGTGCAGCTGGGTTACATCAGTGCGCTGCTTAAAGACAGATACATTCTCAGCGATACCCTGCAAGCGGGTGCTGCCATGATCCTGGCCCACCTTGAAGTGCATGATGCTGTGAGTACCTCAGAGTTTTGCGCCGGAATGCAGATGGGGCGTAAGGCGGGTATTCAATTGCTGGAGTGGTTTGACCGTATCGGCTTTACCCGGCGTTTGTTCCAGGCCAACAGTCGCACTTTGCGGGATGCTGAGCTGTTTGAGTATTTGCGCCCCATAAAAACACCCAGGCAGGCACAGATGCCTGAACCCAATCATCTTTCCATTGCGGCGGCAAGCATGTCAGCCCATCTTTCAGGCCATCTATCAACTAATAGGGCCGAAGGCCAGAGCACCGGACTTTCCACAGGGATATGAGTATGAATACCGATTTAAATAACAGCATCCGCAGTATTGATGCCTGGTCGAGCTTTAACGGCTGTCTGTCGCCTGTGTCCGATGAGTTGGCCAGAGAGGTCAGGGTTGCGTTGGTATACAACGGTATCTCCCACACAGTGATGATGGCTTCACCCATGGATCTGGAAGCCTTTGCTGTCGGCTTTACCCTGTCGGAGCGGATTGTTGAGTGCGCCTCTGAAATCAAAGGTGTTGAATTGGAAGAGGTTGAGCTTGGGGTGATCGTGCATCTGGAGATCACCACCCGTCGCTTTGCCGAGCTTAAGCAGCACAGGCGCAATATGGCGGGACGTACGGGCTGCGGCCTTTGTGGTGTGGCTCAGCTGGATCAGGCGATTAAACCCATTATTCCTGTTGAAGGTAACAGCAGGTTTAACCTGGCGGTGATGAACTCTACATTGAGAGAGCTCAAGAAGCAGCAGCCCTGCTTTCGGGTAACCGGTGCCACCCACGCGGCTATGGCGCTGGATGAGTCAGGTCAGGTGTTGGCTGGATTCGAGGATGTGGGCCGACATATCGCTCTGGATAAGCTGATTGGCCATTTTGCCCTGAATAAGCTGCCCATGCCCAGGGCGGTGATGCTTACCAGCCGGGCCAGTTTTGAGATGGTGCAAAAGGCGGCGGCTGCCGGTATTGAGATCCTGTTTGCCATGTCTGCGGTGACGGCGCTGGCTCAAGAACTGGCGCAAAAAAGCAATATCACCCTGGTAGGGTTTTGCCGGGATAACAGAGCCATGGTCTATAGCTGTGGTGAACGAATTGTGACCAGTGCAGCCCCCATGTTGCAGCGGGTGGGGTAAGAAAACCCTATCTGGTTAAATTTTGCATTAAGTCGTATCGGCGGATCACCGGGTGAGGTATTATCCGCCGCTTTCGTTTTTGACGTGAGAGAAGATGCGCAGACCTGCCTGGCCTACCTGTCTTCTGTCACTCGCATTTTCTATGGGGGAAAATGTCGTGAGCTGGCAAGCATTCAAGCAAGCCTATTTAATCAGGTTCTGGTCACCTGTGCCTGCGGTCATTGCCGCGGGTGTACTTTCGGCCATTTTCTTCGGTTTGACCGGCGGTCTGTGGGCGGTTACCGGTGAGTTTACCCGTTGGGGCGGACATTTGGCGCAACTGTTTGGCGCCCATCCGGAAAACTGGACCTACTTTCAGATTATTGGCCTTAAAGGCACACCACTGGACAGAGCTGGTGGCATGATGCTGATCGGTATGTTTGGTGGCGCGCTGGCGGCAGCCTTGTGGGCCAACAATGTGAGTATTCGCTTACCTCAGCATAAGCGCCGTATTGCCCAGGCTGTGATTGGTGGCGCACTGGCAGGCTTCGGTGCCCGCCTGGCGATGGGGTGCAACCTGGCAGCTTTCTTTACCGGTATTCCTCAGTTCTCACTGCATGCCTGGATTTTCGCCCTGGCGACTGCGGTGGGTACCTATTTGGGTGCCAAGCTGACCCTGCTGCCCATGTTCCGGGTGCCGCTGAAGCTGACTAAGGGCGGCGCTAAGCGCAACATCGCTCAGGATAAGCAAAAGGCCAGTAACCGCTTCCGTCTGGGCATGGTGATTTTTGGTTTGATGGCGATTTGGGGTGTAGTGACCCTGCTGGATTCTCCTAAGCTGGGAATCGCCTTGCTGTTTGGTATGGGCTTTGGCCTGCTGATCGAGCGCGCGCAGATCTGCTTTACTTCGGCCTTCCGTGATATGTGGATTACCGGTCGTACCCAGATGGCCATTGCCATTGTGCTGGGTATGGCAGTGAGCGCTCTGGCGACCTTCAGCTATATCGAACTGGGTTTGACCCAGAAGGTGATGTGGGCCGGTCCCAACGTAGTGATTGGTGGCGTGCTGTTTGGTATCGGTATTGTGCTGGCCGGTGGCTGTGAGACCGGCTGGATGTACCGTGCGATGGAAGGTCAGGTGCACTTCTGGTGGGTTGGCCTGGGCACAATTTTGGGGGCTCTGGGTCTGGCGGCGATGTGGGACAGCGTGGCGACCCCGTTGGCGACCAGCTGGCCGAAAGTGAATTTACTTGAGAGTTTGGGTCCTTGGGGCGGTTTGGGTATGACCTTTGCGCTGCTTGGCCTGTCTTTGTTGGCAATTTTGTGGTGGGAGAAGCGTTTCTTCGCCCGTCAGCGTCAGGAGAATTAACATGGTTCAATCAGCAAGTGATGTAGTGACTGAAGTGGATTTCCAGCTGGAAGTGTGGGGCGAGCCTTGTCCTTATCCTGTAGTGGCAACACTGGATGCTCTTAAGCAGATGCAGTCCGGTGAAACCCTGGAAGTGGTGACTGACTGTCTGCAGTCCATCAACAACATTCCGACCGACGCTAAACGTCATGGTCATCAGGTCTTGGAAGTAGAACAACAGGGTCCACAGGTACGTGTGGTGATCCGTAAGGCATAATGCCCGGATAGCCCAAACTGCCTGAAAAATATGACGGGATTGTGACGCCACAATCCCGTTTTTTATTGTCGCCAACTAAGACTAAATTCCCTCTGGACAGCGGATATTAAAGCTGATACCAATAGTGCAAGTCAGCGATAACCCTTATTACAGCTGGCTTTCAAGCCTGTTGTTTGTTGAGTGATGGGCTGCAGGCTTTTATATAAAAATAATTTGCCAGTCAATAATTTTGGACTACATTCCTTATGGGAGATGTGCTCAATGTCTGAGTTCAGTTTGTCTTGAACAGGGCTTTTTTGAGCAAGAATTGTCTGCCAGTAAGGGAAGATGATGAGGTAATGAGCTTTCCGTTCAGATTAAGGGAAAATTCATCACCGGGTCATTGATTATCAGAAAGTTTTTGTAAAAATACCGGGCTTATTGGACCCCACTTTAACGGTGGGAAAAGTGGCAGCGGAGCAGTTCTGCCGGAACATTTTATTTTTAGTTTATATGTTGATTTAAGGGTATTGGCATATATGTACAACACGGTGAAGAAACAGGTTTGGATTGGTGAACTGAGAACCTCCAGAGGGAATAC
Source organism: Shewanella corallii (assembly GCF_023349125.1). Classification (GTDB taxonomy): domain Bacteria; phylum Pseudomonadota; class Gammaproteobacteria; order Enterobacterales; family Shewanellaceae; genus Shewanella; species Shewanella corallii. Next base: position 278,867 of record NZ_JAKIKT010000001.1, read on the forward strand.
AGTGGTCATTCATGACAATCAGTTACCAGACGCTTCTCCTGGAAGAGTCTTTCTCTACAACACAGATCGCAATGCGATTGTTGAGTATGTAGAGGAGATAGTAAAACCCAACTTGCATGAGCTGGATGAAGCGGCCATTAAGGACGCTGAATCGAAATTCAGTGGTGCATGGCAGATAGCCAGAGCAGAGTTTCTGGGTAAACGTCCGAAAGTTGAAGACAGTGCTCCCGCGCCAAAGAAAGCCAAGGCTGAGGTGGAAGCTGAAGACAGCTATGAAGATGATAACCTGGGAGACGATGATTGGTCTGACGACGATTACGACGACGATTAATCTCTGGAAATGGTAAACGCTGTATCAAAGGGCTGATATCAGTCGGCGTGGATGCATATAACGGTAGCTGTGGAGCTGCCGTTTTTTATTCCCGATTGACGCCTACTGCGCCCGCTGCTCCGGCCAACTCACACATATAGCTGTCGCACTGGGTAAACCTGGTTTGCAGTTCCAACAAGAGGTCTGTGATCTCGTGTGATGGGATCAGGGCCACCACAGTGTGATCCTCCGTCATACGGGCACCGCCCCGGTTGCCAAGGAAGCCGTGAAGGAAGTCTGTTACTGCCTGAGCCTGCTGATTGTCCGGATGCAGGGCACCAATCAGAGAGTGATGGGAAGCCTGCATCAACTCACTGATCCGCCCGGGATCGTCTCTTCTCAGCGCGCCAACCAGTTGATGAGCCCGCTCATTCTCTCCCAGTAAGTGCTGCACTTCATCAAAGAAGCGGGTACAGCTCTCTCTTTCTTTCGAGTGGAGCTGATTGCGGCTGAGGCAACGCAGTGAGGCGACCCCGAAATGTTCGGCAAATGCCTGACAGTGCTCCTGTCTGGCCTGTCGCTTTGCCTCTGTTTTGGCCTCGACACTGACAGGCTTTATTACTGCAATCGTCAGAGTTTGGGGCATGGGGATGGGTTGGCAGTCCATATCCAAACTATCGATCATCAGGGCACTGTCGGGCTGGGCGAGGACACAGCTCATCTGGCTGACGACGCCACAGGTGTGGGAAAGGTAAAGGCTCTCACCACGTTGGGCCAGTTGTGCAACAGCCATGGGCGTGAGTTGTTGATTGCAGCATAGTCCCAGGGCCGTGCCAAAGGCGGTTTGCAGAGCTGCGGTTGAACCAAGTCCGGTATTTTTGGGGATAGTGCTGACAACGGCCAGATCCAGGCCGGTTAAGGTCAGGCCTGAGCGGACAAGTTCGCTGGTGATCCCCTTCAGATAATTAAGCGCATCAGCATCATCTATGGGAGGGCCTTCTATCCCTGCGAACCACTCATAGACAGAACCAGCGCTGAGCTGTTCTCCTTTGAGTGCGGTATGGTGAAAGACGACTCTGAACTTACCATCCTGCCTGGGGCGGACCGCCAGCCAGGTATATACATTGACTGCGCAACAGATTGTCAGCCCATCGTAGCAATCGCTGTAGTCACCCAGCAAATTGACCCTGCCGGGAGCTCTGAACACGTGTTCAGGCGCGGACTTGAAGGTTTCGATAAATAGTTGGCTGACGAATTCTGCTGCTTGGTTCATCCTGCTTTAGCTGCCATGAATAATCTGAGTAAGATGGCGCATCTGAAAGATGCACACATTCAGTTACTTTTTTATAACATGTTAGCGTATAAAACGGTACTAAGCAGTATTTGCAGTGTTTTGCTCTACTACTTTCTTTGCCAAACGATCGCCAGCCAATGATTATCCGGGCTCACCGCAAGCCGATTTGGGGCGCTGTAGCTGGCAGCCGGTGGTGTCAGAGGCGCAACCAGAGTCCATTGCTGCTGAGCCATGGGTTTATCAGTCTGGTAGTGCAGTGTTTGCAGTCCGGCATCACTGGTGTGAAACAGCCAGCCGTTGGGGCTCCAAGCGGTATCTTCACTGCCCGGAGTCAATGACGCGATTGGCGTCAAAACGCCTGTTTTTGGTTCAAATCGGGTCACTATTTGCTGACCATCATGGCGCTTTTGCACAAAACTGAAGGCTTGTTGGCCGGGGATTGGGTGCAAACTGCGACCTACGCTGTCAGCCACAAAATGGCGCTCGTCGGCCTGTTCACCTTTGGGCTCAAAATAGAGGTTGTAACCATATCTGGCCCACAGCAAGGTGCCCATTTCAGGATGATGAGAGTAGTAGCCGCTGTTTATCATGCTGTTGACGGCTCGCTCTCTTGGTTGGCCTTCAGTTTGTTGCCATACACTTTGATGGGGAACACCCTGCTCAACCACATAACGAATACCCGCCTTATTTGCCATTGGCGTTGGAGAAAACTCGCCCTCATCCGGGGTATTGGTCAGTTGGGTGACTTTGCCGTCTTTGATGTTAATTCGGTAAATATCTGTGTAGCTGCCGCTTCTGTCTGAGCTTAACAGCAGGGATTTGCTGTCTGAGGTGAAAGCGGGTTGAGAGTCATAGCCATCTCTGTCGGTCAGTGCTTTGGGCTGCCCAAGTTGCCACTGGCCATCATCAAAACTCAAAGGGTAGAGAAAGATATCGAATCCGGCGGCCAGCGCCGTGGGTGAAGCGAGCAGGGCTGCCAGCGTCAGACCTGCAGCGGAAGTTGATTTGGGCATGGACGTTTCCTTACGAGATGACAAACGTCCATCACCCTATCGCAACTGATTACTAAATAACAGTTTTAGCCTTTTCCTTGCTGCACTCCTGCTGCTGACTGAAATACAAAAGCTCAGAGGTGACATGCTCAACGAAACCTGCACCTGCAGCTTCATACAGGTTGTAAACACTGTGAGCTCCTGCCTCTTTCAGTGAGCAGGTATCTTCGCTGTACTGGACTATGGCGCTGATTTTGCCTTTGTATCCGCGCTTGTTCAGCTGTTCCACCGCAAACAGGTTACCACCGTGGTGTGGCATCGCCAGCAGGACCAACTCGAGACCGTCGGCGTTATCCAGCTTTTCCCAGAAGTCGATATCAGCCGCATCTCCCTGGACCACATTACGGCCATAGTTGGTGTGCTGGTTAACCAACTCCTTTTTGTGTTCAATGCCCAGAATCTCAGAGCCAAACTTGGCTTTCAGCTCATCGTAGGCTCCGGCACCAATGCGTCCCATACCGATAATCATAAATCTTGGATTGCCGATTGAGATGGGTCTGTCCTCTGGGTGCAGAGGGAAGCGCTCCATCTTGCGCAGACGCTTGTGGTATCTCTGGTAAAGGTTGCCTACCGCATTATTCAGGGGCGCAGCCATCAGGAAGCTGATACTCAGTGCCACAGCGATAATCACCAGCCATTGCGCTGGCAGCCAACCTTTCTGAGCGGCTACCGCAGCCACAATCAAGCCAAACTCACTGTAGTTACCCAGACTGAATGCGGACAGCATGGCGGTCCGGGATCTCAGCTTGAAGCGGGTCAGCAGATAGAAGAACAGGGCGATCTTCAGTGGCACGATAGCCACCAGAATACCCGCCAGTGCGACATCTTCCAGGGTTGGCAATCCATTGAGACCTATGGTGAGGAAGAAGGCCACCAGGAAGAGTTCTTTGAAATAGAAGAGTGACTTGGCCAGCTCTGACGATTTAGGGTGTCCGGCCAGCAAAATACCGATAATCAGAGCACCAAGATCCGGCTTCAGACCCACAGCTTCAAACAGCCATGCGCCTACTACCAGGGCCATTACCAGACCAAACAGCACCAGTAGCTCACCGTGACCGACCCGGTCGAAGGCTTTGTAAATCAAGGGACGTGCCAATGGCAGCAATAGCAATGACAAGGCCCAGACGCTGGGGATATCCCCTTTGGAGATGGTGAGGAAGGCGACGGCGAATATGTCCTGCATAATCAGGATACCGATGGCGACCCGGCCGTACAGGGTCTGCATATCGCCCTTATCTTCCAGAACTTTCACCGCAAAAACGGTACTGGAGAAGCCCAGCGCAAAGGCCAGCAGCCCAAGCTGTTCCCACCCTAGGCCAGTCAACTGTGACAGGCCAAGCACGCCCAGCAATTTCAGCACAGGAATAAAGAACAGCATGGAGGCCATAAGATGGATACTGGCACCGGCCCACACCTCAGCTTTGAACAGGCTGCGCAGATCCAGCTTCAGACCAATGGCAAACAGCAGTAAGGTCACCCCCAGGTTGGCGAGTTGTTCCAGCAGCGGCAAGCTGGACTCTTCGATACCAAACATGAAAAGCACAAAGCCGGCGACCAGATAGCCGATCAGTGGCGGGAGTCCGACCCGGCTGACCAGCAGACCACAGGCGAGGGTAATAACGAGGATCGCAGGTTCCATAGCAGTCCTTCTTGCTGAACTTCTTTAATTGAATGACGGCATGACCCAGTCGTCTAGCAGCATAGTCTCTTGCCGGCAGTTTGGGGTCAACAGCAGATATTGTATAAGAAAAATAAAGGTTTGAGAGGTGTTGGGTAGAATTTGTTTGGAAAATGTGAGAGGCAAGCAGCTGTCGGCTAAGGTATTGAAAATAAAAAGGGAGCGACATGCACTCCCTTGTTGATATTGCTTACTTCACCAGATTGTCCAGGTGAGCGGCAAAGTCATCGGGTCCCATAAAGCCGGTAACCGTCAGTTGAGGTAGCTGTTCACCCTGCGCATCAAACATCAGCAGAGTAGGCAGCCCCAACACATTGAAGTGCTCCAGCAGGGCCACATCTGTGGCATCTGTCTTGGTCACGTCGGCCTTGAGCAGCACCATATCGCTGAAGCGCTGCTGTACCTGCTGAGACTTGAAGGTGATGTTTTCAAACTCTTTACAGGCCACACACCAGTCAGCGTACAGATCCAGCATTGCTGGCTTACCGGCAGCTTTGGCCTTGGCCAGCTCAGCGTTCAGGTCATCAATGGATTTGATCAGGACGAACTTTTTGGTTTCTGCACCGCTTTGAGCTGTGGCACCAACAGTCTGGAAGCCCAACGCGCCCATCACCGCCTGGAAGCCATAGGAGAAACTGCCCATCAGCATCAGGATAAGTACCACAGAGCGTGCAGTCTGTTTCCAGTTGAACTCTGTCATCTTGTTCTGGTGCATCAGGTAGCCAATTAAGCTGATACCCCAAACAGACCAAAGCACATCAGTGGTAACGCCGGGCCAGATACGGCTGATCATTACGATGGATACTGCCAGCAGCAGGAAGCCGAATACTGTCTTGATCACTTCCATCCACTGACCGGCACGAGGCAGGAGTTTACCGCCTGAGGTACCCAGCATCAGCAAAGGCACGCCCATACCCATGGACAGCACATACAGGGCCAGGAAGCCCAGCATCAGGTCGCCACTCTGAGCGATATAGATAAGTACACCTGACAGAGGCGCTGTGGTACAGGGTGAAGCCACCAGACCAGAGATAACCCCCATCATAAATACGCCGGTGAGGTTGCCACCTTTCTGACTGTTGGAGGCGTTGTTCAGTTTCTCCTGCCATTTGGATGGCAGGCGAATGTCGTACATGCCAAACATGGACAAACTGAGCAGGGCAAACATCACTGCCAGTACAATCAGCACCGCTGGATGCTGCAGCGCAGCCTGGTACTTCATACCTGCAGAGGCAACCACCAGACCCACAATAGAGTAGGTAATCGCCATACCCTGAACATAAGCCATGGACAGGGTAAATGCCTTGCCTGTGGAAAGCTTCTGTTGCTGACCGACAATGATGCCTGACAGAATCGGGTACATGGGGAACACACATGGAGTCAGTGCCAGGCCAATACCCAGGCCGAAGAAGATCAGCAGGGTCAGCGCCAGATTATCACCGCCCAGCATTTGGCTCAGTGAGTCCTGCTCGCTGACAACTTCTGTGCTCTTCTGAGTATTGACCGCATTAACCGCTTCAGCTGTGGCGCGAATATCATTGGTCGGAGCTGCTACTTCGCCAGAGTTGGCGTCTACCGGCAGTACAGGTTGGGTACGGGTGGTAGGTGGGAAGCAGAGTTTACCTTCTGCACAACCCATAAAGGTGACAGAGAAGCTGGCGTCTTTGCCCGCTTGCTTCAGGGCTGCAGGAATGTCCACATAGGTGTAGTACACCTCCTGCTCACCAAAGTATTCATCATGATGCATCTTGCCGGCAGGCAACTGGACTTCGCCCAGTTCGGCATTGTTGACGGCAAACTTAAGTTTGTCTTTGTACATGTAGTAGCCGTCGGCGATAACAAAGTTCACCTTGAGCTGACTGCCATCCTGCTTTAGGTCGAACACGAAAGCTTCGTCGACCGGCATGAGTTCGGGCTCACTGCTACCCAGGAAATCAAATTTCTTGCTGTCAAAAATCCCTTCGCTGTGTGCCAGAGGCGACAGCAATGTCAGTGCGGCAAGGAATACTGCGAATAGTCGTTTCATGATTGGCTGTTTTCTTTTATCCATTCCAAATAAGCGGGCAGTCCCTGTGACACCGGTACTGCAATTAACTCAGGTACTTCATAAGGGTGCGAAGCGATCACTGCCTGTTGCAATGCGTCGTAGCATGCTGCCAGACATTTGATCTGCAGACTGAACTCCTGCTCTTCACATACCTTGCCATCCCATGAATAGCGGGAGGTGATGGGAGCGGAAATCTGCACACAGGCTGCCAGCTTTTGCTCCACCAAAGTTCGGGCAAGCGCAGAGGCTTCCTCTTTGGATGGGCAAGTTGTCAGTACCAACAGATATTCACTGTCGTATTGCATCAGTAAGTCCTTAAGTCTCGCTTAAGATTAAACCTGCTTTAAGCAAGTGAGCTTAAAATAGTTGCCACAACTCTACGTGTTTTGTCAGCTGCTTGCATCTGCAGCGGGCGAAAACAGTGAGTCAGTTCAATGGCTGTTTGTCGCTTTTGGGGAGTGACAAACGGCGGCAACTTGAAAATAGACAGGTTAATCCCCATTTAGTTTTCAATGAAAATGCATTTTTGAGGTCAGCATGTTCTTATTTTTGTTTTTGATTTTTGTTCTGGTTCCCGTGGTGGAACTGTCCGTGCTGATCCGTGTGGGCGAAGTACTGGGTACCTGGACCACCATAGGCCTGTGTTTATTCACCGCAGTAGTGGGTGCATCACTGGTGCGCAGTCAGGGCTTGAGTACCCTGATGCAGGCACAGCAGAAGCTGGCCCGGGGCGAATCTCCCGGTCAGGAAGTGATTGAAGGTATGATGCTGGCGATGGCCGGTATTATGCTGGTTATTCCAGGCTTTGTGACTGACTTTATGGGTCTGTTGCTGTTGACGCCATTTACCCGAGCGCCATTGGCCCGTTTTATTTTGAAACGTGCGCAACTGCGTATGGTGACGCCGGGCCAATTCGGTGGCATGAACGGTGGCTTTGGTCAGCAGGGTCCTTTCAATCAACAGAACCCATTCGGTCGTGACCCGTTCGACAATCACGACGGTAATACCTTTGAAGGTGATTTTGAGCGCAAGCAGGATGAAGACAGAGGCCTGAGAAGCGACAAGCCGGATCATCAAAGAAAAGATGATGACTGGGGACGAAAAGACGATTAGCAGCTGAACTGCTGAAAAGCCTGCGCAATATCGCAGGCTTTCTTTTACTTGTTATCCGGCCAGGTCCCTGGGATCTCTGGGGTAGAACTTCTCCGGCAGAGCCTGAATATGTTCAAACTCCCGGGTGTTTTTGTAGGGTAACTTCATAAAGCCGGATACCCCATAGCCCTGAATTTTCCCCACATGATTGAGAATGCGGTCCAGACAGGCTCGAAATGCCGCCTGACGTCTGGGGTTCAGCAGTTTGAAATAGCTGTGGATCTTCATATGGGTGGGCAGTACTTCGAAAATGATACAGCCGGTATGATGGATCTGGTTGAGGGTGCCCAGCTCTGTCATGATCTCTGCAGGCAACTCCAGGCTTTCATCCGGGTCGCGGCCATCCTCAAAGTAGGAGTGTAACCGCGACTTATCTTCCTGCAGTGGTACATCGTTAACCTCAAAGGGCAGCTGCTGATTCTCCCCGGCGACAAACTTCTGAGATTCATCTTCACGGGTGATATGCAGTGTGTCCCTGGCATTAAAAAAACAGGCTTTGAATGTGCCCTGTTTATGTATCCCCCGCGCCAGGGTAATCATATTGCCCACCACCTGAGAAAATGCATGTTTCAGGCTGTCGTCGTACAAGGCGAGGTTTGAGTCCACATACAAAGAGTTGTCCTGCCAGTGCAGTGCCAGTCCTCCCATTATGGGGTAATGCCCCAGTCTGCCGAGTGCCGCCAGAAAGCCTTTCTCCGTGTCTCCCATGCCAGCCATAAAATTGCGGTAGTACTTATCCAGCTGAAAATCATCGACCCGGGCGATGGGCTCATCGACCTGATGTTCCCGCAGAAAGGACTTACGGGATGAGTAGCTCACTGTGTCCACCTCTTTATTGGTGGCCTGGGTCCACACTGGGATTGGCGCGTGGTACTCCTCATCGGACAGTTTGGGTAACAGCAGACGTTGGGGACGGCTCATCGCCTTAAGAAAGTAGTCGCCGGCACGATAACGGGTATTGGCATCATGACTCAGCATTCCTTCAAGGATTCTTGCCAGCTCTACCGGCAGCCCAAGACTGGTGGGCGGGATAACTTTGCTGCCAAATCGACTGGGCAGGCCTGAGGCCAGTGCAAACAAAGTACCTGCCACGCCCTGTTCATCAAATCTGGGGCTGGAGAGACCTGCATTAAGTTGCTCTTCGCCGATAAAGTAAACGTCTCCCATGCGGGCGTTGGTATGCTGCTGATCGCCGCTGAGCAGGTTCATCACATTGCTGGCGACCGGCTCATTGTTTTCATCTCTCTGGGCAAAGACAGCTGACCCCCAGTCAATTAACGAGAGGGTTTGACTGGCCTCATCCCACATCAGATTGGAGGGTTTGATATCACCATGTACCAGAGGCGTGCCGACTCTCAGGTAGATCAGAATATCGGCCAGCTGACGGGCGATTTCCATGACCTCACCGGGAGTGAGAGCTCCCCTGCGTAAGCAGAGCTGCTCCAGATCTTCCCCCTTGGCTCTGTGCATCACCAGAATGCCCTGACGCCCGACCATCTCGAACTTAACCAAAGGGGGCACATGGGGGTGGTTCAGCAGGGAGATAATATGGGCTTCATCTTCCAGTCTGTCCTGAATATGTCGGGGCAGGGTGATGCGGGAGAATTTGAATACATGGGATTCTCCCTGCTGATTGACTCCGGCAAACACAAAGCCATATGCCCCTTTACCCGCCAGTTCAATGTCCGAGTACCCCAGCTTGCTGAGTTGCTGTTTACACAGACGGATCCAGGCCCTGTGTTTACGGGCATCGTCAGCTTTCAGCAGATAAACGGATTGCTCTTCAGCAATATAGAACTGTTGCAGCAGAGGTGTGGGCAAGTTGCTCTCCTTGGCATCGGCATCCTGTGTGGGAGTCGCCGTATTCATCACAGACTGGTAACTGAGAAATCACTAAAATAACGTTTTGTACGGGAAGCTTCATTTAAGCAGTAAGCTTCCTGATTGTTCAATTGTTATCTGTCTAAAGATTCGACAAGCCCTTTGATGTAAATCAAGTAAGTCAGCATGCTCAGTGGGTTATGTTGATTTTGTAACCTGATTGAGTTAGAGACGCAGACAGGAGGGCACATGACAGCCCCGGTAAAATCACAATTATTAGAGTTATACGAATTCGCCCGCAAACGCATTATCCAGTCGATGGAGTTGCGTCATTGCCCCCATGCCGGTTTTTACAATCCAACCGATGATCAGTGTTTGTTTTGTCATCAGGGGATGGAATGTGTGTGGATGAACCACAATGATGAGCTGGTGTCAGTGGAAGAAAAGTCTGTGGAAGAGCTCAGACAACAGGTTTTGATTGCCGAAGACTTTATTCGCTCAAGCCTGACGCCTTACCATTTGAGCCGACGTAAGTGTCAGTGCGAGAACTGCCTATGGCTACGTAAGGCTCAGGAAGTTCTGCGGGGTGAATAACTCTGCTTCTGTGTTTTTCCTGCCCGGAATTGGGTAGAGTAGCGTCCATTAAGAATTTTCGGAACTTCTGATGGACGCAGCATTCTGGTACAGTAAATGGGACTCCCAGCAAATCGGTTTTCACCTGGATTCGGTCAATCCCCTTCTGATTGAGTATTGGTCATCCCTGGCCCTGACTCCCGGCTCTGAAATATTTGTTCCCCTCTGCGGTAAATCCCTGGATATGACTTTTTTGGCCGAGCAGGGCCATAAGGTGCTTGGCTGCGAGCTGAGCGAACTGGCAGTGTCTCAGTTTTTTGATGAGCAGCAGCTGTCGGTAAATGTGTCCGATGCCGGGGTACATAAGCTGTATCAGTTTGATGAGATCAGCATCTATCAGGGGGATATTTATGCCCTCCGTGCAGAGCAAACCGCCAATTGTACTGGCTTCTACGACAGGGCTGCCTTGATTGCCTGGCCGGAAGAGATGCGTGATGGTTATGCCAGAAAGCTGGCTGAGTTGATTAAGCCCGGCACAGCTGGCTTGTTGGTGACGCTGGACTACCCGCAGGAGACACTACAGGGCCCGCCATTTGCGGTCAGTGATGCCTGGGTGGAGCAACATCTGGCTGAGCATTTTGAGATTGAGCAGTTGTGCTGCCGCGATGTGCTGGCGGATAACTCAAGGTTTATCAAGAAAGAGGTGCCCTGGTTAAACGAGGCTGTCTACCGACTGGTGCGTAAATAGTTGGTGGTTAACACTTAGGGCAGAAATAGCAAAGGCGCCATCAGGCGCCTTTGTTGTATCCGGTTTAAGCCAGATTAGAAGTCGTAACGAACACCAACGGTGAATACGTTGTCGTCGCTCAGATCTACTTTAGCGCCAGCCATTTTGTAGTCGCCTTCGTACATGGCGTAGTGGCCATAGATCAGGGTGGACTTGGCCAGACGGTAATCAGCACCAACAGTGATGCTCTGTACGTTTACGTCAGAGAATGTGGCTTGATCAGCTGCATTACCGATAGAGTTTTGGAAGTATTTGCCCAGACCAGCTTCGTCTTTGCCGTATTCAGCCTTCAGGTTTACACCGTTCAGGTTGTAAGCAGCGTTAACGAAGTAGCTGTTACCTTCCATGTTGGAGAACTCTTTGCTTTCAGTGTTCTGGAACAGACCGCCCAGTTTGAAATCAGCCAGTTTAACCTGACCTACAACGCGGTAAGCTTCAACGTTGGCAATACCATCCATGTAAGCAGCTGCTACATAGTAGTTATGAGCTTTCAGCTTCTTGTCACCCAGAGTCGCGCTCAGTGCATACTGCTGCTCTTCAGTGTCAGTTTGGTTGTCTTTCAGCAGGTAGGTTGCGTTCAGAGTAACCAGATCAGCGATCTTTGGAGAGTAGTACCAGATACCGTCAGCAACACGCTCTTGACCAACGATCAGACGATCGATGTCGGCGTTGGTGTTACCGAACAGGTCAACACCGCCTTCAGTTTGCTTGAATACGTGGTCGTTACGACCAACCAGAACGGTACCGGCATTGGTTTTCAGACCCAGGAAAGTGTTACGGGCAGAGAAAGTTTTGCCAGAAGTAGTGGTGTTATCTACGCCGAATTCCATTTGGTAAATGATGTCGAAACCGTCAGCGATTTTTTCGCTGCCTTTTACACCGATGTGGGAAAAGTTGTTTTCGAAAACAGTACCTTCTTTACCATTCATGGTAGTGGTGCCGTTGTCAGCGTTGGTTACAGCCAGATCCAGGCGACCGTAGAAATCTGGGCCTGCGGCCAGTGCAGAGGCAGAAGCCATAGCCAGTACTGAGGCGATGGACGCAGAAATAAAACTCTTCTTCATTCGTATTGCTCCCTAAAACTTCCGTTTGGGTTGTTTTGATTCAGGTAGTGTCGTAGTGCAGACTTCCGGTCTGTTACAACTTCGGGGGCAATTTTTGCAGCTTTGGCCCTATAAAATTGTGCCTTGTGTCATACTTCTGGTGATTTTTACCTGTGTATATAAGGACTTGCAAAACAAGCTGGGTGTTAATTCAATGTTGCTTGCTGGCGCTGCGGGATTTCTCGTAGATTAAGTAAAAACAATGGCTTATATATGTGGTTGTTAATATCTATAGGGTGGTGATGGACTGTGATTCATCTGGTTGCTTATTGTTTTCATTGATTTAGCTGTTCTGACTGCTGCTTTTTTGTACTTGTCCGGATGGCTTTGGTTGTCTGTATCGCATTTTTATTTTTGCTGGTGTGATCTGTGTCGTGCAGTTGGCGTGTTTGGCGGATGATGGAATTTGGGTAAAATACGCCCTTTGTCGTCCTGAGCCCCTGTGAACGGTTGTTCTTAATATGTTGTCTGAAGCTTATTTGAATCGATTTGGCGGAATTGCCAGATTATATGGTGCCCAAGGGCTGACTAAATTCCATGGCTCCCATGTGGTGGTGGTCGGTATTGGTGGCGTCGGCACCTGGGTGGCCGAGGCGCTGGCGCGCAGCGGTATCGGCCGGATTACTCTGATTGACCTTGATGATATCTGCGTGACCAATACCAATCGCCAGAGTCATGCTTTGGCTGACACTATTGGCCAGTCCAAGGTCGAGGTGATGGCCGAACGGATTAAGGCCATCAACCCTGAATGTCAGGTTGAGCTGATTGAAGACTTCATTACCACAGATAACCTGGGCGAGTACTTTGTGCCTGCCAAACAGGGCGGTGATATTGATTATGTGGTGGACTGCATTGACGCGGTTAAACCCAAGGTTGCCCTTATCGCCTGGTGTAAGCGCAACAAGATGCGAATCGTGACCGTTGGTGGAGCCGGTGGTCAGCTGGACCCTACTCAGATCCAGGTAGCAGATCTGGCCAAAACCTATCAGGACCCTCTGTTGGCTAAGGTGCGTAACTTGTTGCGCCGCGAGTATAACTTCTCCAAAAATGTCGACCGTCGATTTGGTATTGATGCCGTGTTTTCCACCGAGCAGTTAACCTATCCCGCAGCAGATGGTCAGGTTTGTGCAGCCAAGCCTGAGGCGGGTGGCACCATGCGTATGGATTGTTCATCGGGCTTTGGCGCTGTGACTGTGGTCACAGGCAGTTTTGGCTTTGTGGCTGTCAGCCGGGTACTGAAAAAGCTGGCCGATTTGGCTAAAGCTGAGTAGATAGACACCGTCAAATCAGACAGATAAAAGAAGGGCGATACTCCACTGGAATATCGCCCTTTTTGCCTGGTCAGCCCGCAAAGACTGATTTTTGTTGGTTCAGTGCTTTCTGTTAACACTGATAGAGTTCGATATCCCCTGCCAGGCGGTACTGCACTGGGAACTGCACTACAAAGCCTGCACCGCCCAGACTGGTGTGGTGATTAAACCAGATGGTGCCCTGAAGTTGGGTAGTGGCGTTGTATGCGGCTGCCAATCCGAGCCCGGTAGCACCATTACTTCGACTGGTGGTATAGAAGGGTTCGAACATATGCTCGGCCACGTCGCTGCTGATACCCGGGCCGTTATCCTCCACTGAAATCTTCAGTTGTTCATCTTCGATTGTGGCGCTTACCAGCAGTCGGTTGCCTTTATCTTTGGTGAAGCCATGACTGAAAGCATTGGTGAGCAGGTTGCCAACTATCTGACTGAGTAGACTGTGGTTACAGACAATCTCCAGATTGGGGGCAATATTAATCTCGATATTGGCCTCTTTCGGCTTGTACATGAGCCGGGTTGAGTCGTAGAGATCTTCTACGGCCTGCAGCAAGTTCAGATCCTGCTGCTTATCCTGAGGTTGAGCCACTGCCACAGTTTTAAATTTCTGCACCAGTTGGCTGGCCTTGATGATATTACCGGTTGCCAGTTCGCAGCTTTGCTGGGTGTCAGCAATAATACTGTTGATCTCATCCAGAGTGGGTTCATCGCCATTTATCAGCAGGTGCAACTCCTCCAATTCATTCTTCACCATAGTTGAAGCGGTCAGACAGACGCCAATAGGAGTGTTGAGCTCGTGTGCGAGACCTGACACCAGCCCCCCCAATGCTGCCATCTTTTCCTGTTCAACCATGAGTTGCTGAGCGCGGTTGAGCAACATCATGGATTGCTCCAGCTCCTTCGAGTGCTCTTTATCTTTGAGTGACAGGTTGTCCTGATATTTCTGTTCTCTGGCTTGCAGGGTATTTCGCTCTGTCTCGGCTTGTTCCAGCTTGTGCTGCAGTTCTGACAATTGCTGCTCCAGAGGATTGGGGAGTTCCTCAACAGGTTCCTTAGTGGCGTTTGAGACCTTACGCCATAGCCAGATCAGTCCGACACTGGCCGCCAGCAATAACAGCAGACCATTGAAGAGCAACTGTTGCCAAAATGCCTGCCATAGCTCTTGCCTCAGGAGCTTGCCATTGGGTTGAAGCAGAAGTTTGGCGGCGGGCAGGGTCTTGGAGTCGCCAAGGCTAAGTGACACAGAGGGGGTGCCGTTCAGATCACCATGTTGCCAACTGAGGTTATTGCCCATCGTCAGGGAGGCATACTCAAGCTCTTCACTCTCAGACAGTTCGCTCAGCCAGCTCTTGATAAGGCTTGGCAGTGCAGCGACGTCTCCTGTGGACAGGTTATCGAACAGTGTTGGCAGCCTTTGGGTCACGGCTCTCTCGATTCTGGCATTCTGAGCCGAAATCAGGTCACTGTGTTTTTGCCCTGTTTGCAGCAGAGTGACCAGCAGTGTCAGTAATATCACGATCAATAAAACCGACTGAGTCAGCCTGCGAGCATCTGGATTTTCAAGCATTTGTTTGAAGAGGCTGATCATAGATCCCGGCACGTTAATCTGTGTATATAAAGCATAGTCGCCATACAGGCAGATAGCGGCGATATCCTTGATAAATCTTTGTGCACTTTGGTGCGGATATTGCAGAGTTTTTGTCCGAAAGTGTTTTGTTCAATTTTCTGACAGTTGGATACTGCTATGTTGAAGACAAATTTCTCAGAGCTGCCTGTATTCAGTGGCCGCAAACTGATGTTTAACTCCATGCTTTGGCTGGTAATTTGTTGTGCCACCTTGCTGTTCCTGCCTGAGTCTGTGCTGCAGGGGCTGGGTTTGTATGCTTTGGTATCGGCCAACAACCACTTTATCGGTCTGGGCATGATAATCGGCATCGCCTACTTTATTGCCCGCCTGATGGGGGTCTTTCTGGATGAAGGGATCCGCTATTTAAGCGACAAGCGGTTGATTGAGAATATTGAACACAAGGTCAGCCTGCTGGATTTGTCAGAAAGGGCCTTGCTCAGAGAGTTCTTTTTGCAAGGAGCCACAATTCTGACGTTGCCCCAGAATGAAACGCCAGTAAAAAGTCTGCTGAATGCTGGCATTCTGGAGTGCCTGGGGAATGAAAAGCACTACGCCATTCATGGTCCCACTGCTGAGTACAAGATATCCATGAAGGCCCGCAGCTATCTGAATCGACAGATTTTACGATTGCCATCGGGGCAACCGACTCAGGAAGAGATGCAGGCCCTGATAAAGACCAGGCCCACCTTTATCAATCATATTGCTCAACCCCGCAAACATGCCGCGTGATCTAGCTCGGTTAAAGCCCGACTGAAACAGGAAGGCTGCCAACATGGCAGCCTTTGAGCTCAATTCGCAAAGTTGTTTTATCGCTAGTGGTCAGTATTCGGAGGTAAGGTTCCGGGCTGTAGGGTTTATTCCGATAAACTCTCAAATGCAATTGACGAGAGTGACTGAGTATAAGTCGCGCTGTCAACACCAAGTCGCTGGCGTCATATCCTCCTCGGTGAAACGTCACTCCATTGCCTGAACAGGCACAATACTGCCGCTACCAATTTCGGTCGTAGTTTCACGGCAGACCTTACTCTGAGGTGTTCAGCCTTGTAAACAAGTTGCCTACTATCTCGCCACCGGGAAGATAAATCAGGATTTTGGTGGCGCGGATTTCTGGATAAACATCCATGTAATGTAAGAAACAATGCCTATGGTGCTGAAGATTACAATCATGGACATCAGCCCAATGGGGTTACCAAACATCAAATCCAGCCAAAACGCCATAATAGACTCCACTAATCAATTCCTTTGGTGTCAGACTATTACGATTGTTAATTTGTGTTAATGATCTTGATCAATGCTTGGTTTGTTTTGTTGTTCTTGTGGGTGTGTTTCAGCGGCGCATTATGTTCGGGTTGAAAAATGCGCGATTGAATAACTGCGACCACCAAAACCTAAGGTAAAGGCTTGTCAAAGAAGAAACCAAAGGTATAATGCCCAGCATCTTCTGAGGAAAGCTCCTCATGAGATAGCAAAGTCTGATGCCTGTGTGGTGAAATTGGTAGGTGAGAGCGCAGCTCGAACGGGGATTCAAAGCGAGTCCAAACACTGCAGACAATCTGATGCCAGAGTGGTGAAATTGGTAGACACAGGGGATTCAAAATCCCCCGCCCTTAAAAGCGTGTCGGTTCGAGTCCGACCTCTGGTACCATACATTAGACCAGCACTATGCTGGTTTTTTTGTATCTGAATCAGGCCGAACCGCCACGCGCGCGTCGTCCGGGATGCCGGTCCAATCGGTTCGACCTCTGGTACCATCTCCTTAATAAGGAGAACATAAACCGACCTTGAGTCGGTTTTTTTGTTTTTTATCATTGGATTTTGAATCCAGGGATTCACTATTCACACTATCAGCCCGCTCTTAAAAGTGTGTTGGCACGAATCTGACCTCTGGTACCATCTCCTTCTTAGGAGAACATAAACCGACTTTGAGTCGGTTTTTTTGTTTTTTATCATTGGATTTTGAATCCAGGGATTCACTATTCACATTATCAGCTCGCTCTTAAAAGTGTGTTGGTACGAATCTGACCTCTGGTACTATCTCCTTCTAAGGAGAGCATAAACCGACCTTGAGTCGGTTTTTTTGTATCTGAAATTTGGCCGAATCGCCATGTGCGCGTCATCCGGGATGCCGGTCCAATTTCTGTTATCGGCTCGTTTTATAAGGCGGTTGGCTGAGTAAGTGAGCTCGACCTTTAACGTAATAGATGGCCTGACTCATTCCGTCATGATTTCAGGATTTCCCCGGCTTGGTCAGACGCCGAGCCGGGTGTTGAAAAACTCAAGCAGTTATTTGCCAACAATAACGATGATCCTTGACCGTGACCATGAGAGCAGATCACTAGCCACTTGAATTCTCACTCTTTTGGTCAAGGGTTATGCCGCTTTTCCTGTTCGATCCCCCAGGACTCCATTGATAAGAGAACCGGCTCAAGAGACTTGCCAAGTTTCGTCAGCGAATACTCTACCTTTGGTGGAGTTTCACCGAAATCCTTGCGGCTTAATATACCGTCTGCCTCGAGTTCACGGAGTTGTTTGGATAGTGTTCTGGGTGCTACACCATCGAGAGACCTGGTCAATTCTCCGAAACGTTTTTCACCTTGTAGTAAGTGATAAATAGCCAGTACCTTCCAACGCCCACTAATCACCGCCAGGGTTGCCTCAACCGGGCAGCCCATTTCCTTCCTTTTTTTATCAACCGGCATCTTACTATCCTTATGTTACTAGTTACAAAAAAGCCCATACTTGTGCATTGCGAATTGCTCATTTACGTTAACAACAAGAGAGCGTTGACGTTTTGTTTATATATCGACTCTCGATCATTTTGTAGTGGAGTGCGCTTAAAATTTAATGAAATGGAGTGGGTTATGCTTTCGAGTGCAAAAGACGTGGCGTTCCTGTTTATTGATCATCAAAGTGGGTTGATTCAAACCGTCAAAGATATATCTGCTGCAGAGCTGCGAGCGAATGCTGCAGGTTTGGCTAAGGCTGCAACATTACTGGGTGCGCCTTCAGTCTATACAGAAAGTGTTCCAGAGGGTCCAAACGGGCCTATTATCCCGGAGATTAAAGCGAACGCTCCCGACGCGGTTTATGCACGAAGAACCGGTGAGATTAATGCATGGGATTCCAAAGCGTTTGTTGATGCGGTGAAAGCGACAGGAAAGAAAACGCTTATCATGAGTGGAATTTGGACCAGCGTGTGTGTCGCATTGCCTGCATTGAGTGCTATTGATGAAGGTTACACTGTGTACGCGGTGATTGATGCCAGTGGTGATAACAGCACCTTCTCTCGTGAGATAACCATGGCCAGACTTGCGGCAGCTGGCGTGACGGTTGTATCTGTGACAGGGATGCTCGCAGAGCTGCAGAAGACGTGGAATCGTGACGATGCTGAGGAGTGGGGCGCAATCTACGCAAACGTTGTCCCCAACTATGCCGCGGCAATCGAGCAGCATACGGTTGCTTAATTTGTTGTATCAAGAGGCAGATTCCGACTGACAAATAAAAAGAGCTGACAGGTAGATGTCAGCTCTTTTGTTGTGTGGGGAAACATCCCTCCTTCAATCAGGAAATTACCCGTATCACTTTGTTGTCATTCGCATCGGAGAGGGTCAAAGTTACCCGGATAAAACCTTTTGGTGTGCCCGCCAGTGAAAACAGAATGCTGAGGAAAGCGACGAGAGACTTATCAATGCCTCCGTTCAGCCAATCCATAAACACACCGTTGACTTCGGTCCATGCTCCCAGGCTATCGCCTAATCTTTCGTTTACATCTTGGAGTAACTGGCTCAGTTGTTCCTCCAGCTCCGATGGTGGCAGCCCATAAGACTTTATCTGGTCAATGCGCCCCAGAACCTGTTGTAGTATGACAATGAGCTCTTCCATGGCATTGGCTTTCAGGTAGAGCCTTTTCGCAGGCTTCACATACTTGTCGAACGCCTTGTCTGTGGCTCTGTCAAAGTCTCTGCCGTAGCGTTTGCTTTTCTTCACAATGCGACGAACATCCCGGTTATCCATCCCGGTTTCATCACCAAGTTGATTGAGGCTCTCGGCCAGACTCATGCTGCGATCGACTGCGTCCCGATAAGCATGGGCCAGGGTGAGAGCATTTTTAGTCTCAGTGCTGTTGCCAAGCTCCAGCACTCTGTCCATCGCCAGCGTAAAGGCATATTTAGGAACGGCCTGATTCAACACTTCAATCAGCAGTTTGCTGTCTCCAACAAAGACATCAAGAGTACTGGTTGTGAACTTGCTGGTGCTCAGCTGACTCTGATACCAATCAAGATGAGAGCGGATGTCATCGGCATCGACAATATCTGCCATGGGTTCAGAGACAATATTGATATCGCTGTCAGGCAGAGTGAGCGAACGGAGCAGTTTCTCCATTTCACCTTTACTGTGCTTTTTGCGGTCGATATTGGAGTAGTGGAAAGCGAAAGAGGCAAACTGCTCTTTATCTATGGATGCATTGGCAAGGTCATAGGAGAGTGCCATTGAGGCCTGGCGGGTCTCTTTATTGAAAAAGTTGGAGAAGGTGCTATTGGCCTCAACCTTTCCTTTAAGCTTGATATTACCCAGGTTGTCGACAGCCAGATCGAGTTGAGTGTTGATATTTTTCACATAGCTCAAGCTGATACCGGCAAAGTCCAGGTTGAATGACAGGGACCTGGCGGTGCTGTATCTGGCATTGATTGAGTCCTGGGGGACTGAGATGACTCCCTCTTGCTGGGCTTCATCCAGTAGCAGAGCAAATTGTTTGTTTTTTCCCAAAATCAGGGCTGAGTAGAGGCTGTTACTCAAGGGGTGTTGCGAGTCGATAAAGTCGATAATCAGCGCATTTTGGTTGAATGTTGTGGAGCTTTGCTCAAAGGCTAGTGCAAGACCGACCTGGATATTGGCCGACTTCTCAAGTGCCTTCAGTACTGTTTCTTTGAACTCCTGATACTGGGAAATTGCGTACTGAACTCTATCGTTAATCGCTGCATCTGTTTGACCTGCCAGTGCCTTGACGTTGACTCCCAGGCGCTCCAGTGGCGCCAGAGCATCTGTGATCTTGCCCTGCTGCTGGCTGATAAATTGATCAATTTCTGCGTCCAGTTTTGACTTCCAGCTATCAAACTGTGCTGTCAGCTCCGTTGTCAGTGTATTGGCAATGGATGCGATGGAAGCATCACTGATATCCAGCTCAAAGGTCTCAGCAAGTTTGCTGGTGACCCGGTTGGCCAGTACCCTGGAGTCAGCCTTTGGATCCTGAGCGTATCGATCAATGATTTTTTTCAGTTCAGTACTCACCAGCTGGTTATATACCTGATTGCTACTGCTCTCTCCAAATACCAATTTCACCAGCTCACCGTACCATTGAGCCTGTACTTCATCGGTGACCTCCTGCATCAGCTTGTCGGCCGGACTGCTCCACTCTTCAAGTTTGGCGACCAGTTCATCGGCATCTCCCAGCAGTGGCACTATGTATTTTCTGGCTACCTGATCGAGACCTTTAACCTCGGCATTAGCATTTATTTTGAGTGACAATGACTCTGTTGTGGTATCAGTCAGTTTGACAGTGGCACGAATGCCTGCGGGGTTAACGCCTGAGGGTTTGGAAATTTCAATGTGAATATTACCGGTGTGTTCAAAGGTTTTGCTTAGGCCCGCTGTCAGATTTAACCCAGCACTGACATCGGCAAAGTGGCCATCTCCTGTTTTGCTCCATGCATGCCCAAATCCCAGCGCGCCATTAAAAGCGAATTTGCCATGGGTTCTCAGAGATAACTGACGAAGGCCCTGACAGTGGGAGCCGTTAGCGCAGGGGGCCAGCGCTTTGTTTACCTGCTTTAGATCCCATACTAAAAGTGCATCATCAAAGGCGTCCAGCAATACTGAGTATGTGGGCTTATCGGCAGGATATTGAAAGAAGCGGTCAAACTCTATCTCCCTGGCATGGTCGATACCAATCGAGGCTGTTGCATACCCTGAGCTAAATGCTGCGCTGCCTGTTGCCGTATACCCGGCGGTGACTTCATGATTGACTATGACGTCTGACTCTGGGATATCCAAAAGCTCCGTTGAGGCAGCCTGCTTATTCCATACCTGAATTCGGGTGTCAGCGGCGGCAGATAATTTCAGGTTAACGTCACCTGAACCACTGATTGCTTTGCTGGTGTCCCAGTCTACAGACCACTCTTTTAACTCGGTGAATGCACTGATTGGCGCGGTAAAAGTTTGCCAATGGCCATATATTTTTTTCAGCTCGTCAGCTTCAGCTTTAATTCCCAGTGAATCCAACAGAGTACTAATTATCTTTTTTTCTTTTTGAGTCAACTCGTTATTCATAAAGCCTTTAATCGTTTCAATCAGGCCTTCTAGATCATAGTCGGGGAATTTCTTATGGAGTGCGTCCAGCAGCAGTGAATAGGCGGGTGTAGCCTGATTGATATTACTTAGAGTCAGCATAATTAAATTCCTTTTACCCTTGAGTGACAGCAAGTTTGTCCAACCTATTAGGCTGTCATAAATTGGTCAAGTTACAGTGATTTTAAATTACCCGATTTCAAGTTGATAAACTGCTCAGATTAATATTGTTGCAGCTGTGTTTTATTGCTGGGATTTAACATTTCTTTGCCGCTAATATTATATTTTTGACAACTGTTTATTTGATTGCTATTCGTAATTTCTTGATATTACAGTTAATAAAAAGTAGGTACTTTCACTGAAAGTACCTACTGGTATCGTCGCAATACAGGTCAATTATCCCGGTACTTTGACCCGATAGAAGATCTTGTAGAATACAGGAACCACAATCAGTGTCAGTACAGTGGCAAAACCCAGACCAAACATAATGGTTACTGCCATGGGGCGGAAGAACACATCCGGCAGCAGAGGGATAAGCCCAAGAATTGTGGTTACCGCCGCCATACATACCGGCCTTACCCTGCTGACAGCAGCATCGACAATCGCCTGATAGGTATCCTTGCCAAGCTCCAACTCCAGATTGATTTGATCCACCAGTACTATGCCGTTTTTAATCAGCATCCCTGTCAGGCTGAGGAAGCCCAACAGTGCCATAAAGCCGAATGGGGTATCCAGTGCCAGCAGACCAGCGGTGACCCCTATGATGGCCATGGGCACAGTCAGCCAGACGACGATAGAGTCTTTCAGTGAATTAAACAGCAGCACAGTGATCAGGAACATAAACAGATAGCCCAGGGGCAGGGAGGCAAACAGCGAAGCCTGTGCATCGCCGGATGACTCATATTCGCCACCCCATTCCAGCTCATAGCCTTTGGGCAAGTTAATTTGCTCAATCAGAGGTTGTACTCTAGCCTGCAACCCAGCTGCTGTCTCTTCGCCAAGCGGGTCCGGATCTGCCGATACTGTCAGTACCCGTTTGCGGTTTTGACGGACGATAATCGGGTCTTCCCACTCTGTGGTATATCCCATGGTGACCTGCTGCAACGGGATATATTGCTGCATGGAGGGACTCCAGATCTTGATGCCCTCAATGGTATTTACATCGACCCTTTCATCATCCGGCAGCGCCGCGACAATAGGCATCAGCAGGGTACCATCACGGTACAGACCAACTGTTCTGCCGGAAAACGCCATCTCCAGCAGATTGTCCACATCCTGCTTGGTGATGCCGTAGCGGCGCGCCTGGCTCTCATTAAACTGTGGCGCGATTACCTTGGTGCGCTCCCGCCAGTCGTGGCGAATATTGACGGCATCAGCATCGGCTTTGAGTATGTCTGATATCTGGGCGGCAATTGAGCGCAGTACCTGTGGCTCTGAACCAATAATTCTGGCTTCAATTTTCGACCCTGAAGAGGGGCCCAGCTCGACACGTTTAAGCTTATACTGCACACCCGGGTGATTGGACTCAATTTCATCGCGGATTTTTTCAATCGCCGGCAACACAGACTCATAACTGTCTGTCCGTACAATCAACTCTCCGTAGGCGCCATAGCTTTTCTCGGGAGAGTAGGTCAGCATAAATCGCTGATTACCTTTACCAGTGCTCGTGGTGGCGTATTCAATGCCGTCCTGCTCCAGTGCCCAGGCCTCAAGCTGTGCCAGTTTATCTGCCGTAGCATGAATATCGGTTCCTTCCGGCATCCAGATATCAACCATAAACATAGGGGTAGTTGAGGAGGGGAAGAAGGCCTGTTTAACCATGCCGAAGCCCCATACAGATGTGCCCAGCGCGGCAATCAATACCACACAGGTGAGCAGGGTTTTACGCATGCAGAATTCAAGAAAACCACGGTACAGAGTAAAGAGAACGCCATTGTAAGGATCGGCATTGCCCGCTTCTTCCGGGTTGTCTTCCTCTTTGAAAAACAGATTGGCAAAAAATGGTGTCAGTGTGATGGCGGTAAACCAGCTGAGCATCAGGGAGATCAGCAAGACACTGAACAAGGTGCCGCAATACTCACCTGTGGCATCGTCAGACAAGCCTATGGGGGCGAATGCAGAGACGGCAATCACCGTGGCACCAAGCAGTGGCCACTTGGTTTGGGTGACAATCTCCGACGCCGCCTGCACCCGGGTCTTACCCTTCTTGAGACCCACCAGAATCCCCTCAACCACCACGATGGCGTTATCCACCAACATCCCCAGCGCAATCACCAGGGCGCCCAGGGAGATACGCTGAAGATCAATCGCCAGATACTTCATAAAGATAAAGGTACCCAGCACAGTGAGCAGCAGTATCAGACCAATCAGCAAGCCGGATCTCAGCCCCATAAACAGCAGCAGCACCACAATCACAATGCCCACCGCCTGAGCCAGACTGACCACAAAGCCCTGAACTGAACCGTCAACCTCGGCCGGTTGGTTGTACACCCGGCCTATATCTATGCCTATGGGCTGATACTCCCTCAGCTCCTCCAGGCGGCGGTCAACTCTTTCGCCCACCTCGACCACATTGACGCCATTGGTGAAGGAGACTCCCAGATTCAGTGCCAGTTGATTGTTGTAGGAAAGCAGGTTGGTGGGGACTTCCTGATAGTCGGTGCGTATGTCGGCAACATCGCGCAGGTAGATAAGTCCTTCAGCTCCTGTGTCATTGATGATCACGTCCCCCAGTTCCTGGGCGGATTGGAACTCCCCTGTGGTTTGGATACGAATATACTCATCGCCAATCCGGATCGCTCCGGCGCTGTTAACTGTGTTCTGGGTCTGGATTAACTGAAACAATGTTTGCAAAGAGATCCCCAGGCTGCTGAGTCGCTGCATGGACACTTCAACAAATACCTGTTCCTGCTGGATGCCGGACACCTGCACCTTGCCGACGCCTTCAACCAGTTCAAGCTCTCTGCGCAGGTAATCCACATAATCTTTCAGCTCTGAATAGGCGTAACCTTTGCCGGTCACCGCCAGCAGAACACCATAGACATCACCGAAGTCATCGATCACCAACGGGGTTTGTACACCCGGAGGCAGGTTGCCCTGGATATCATTCACCTTGCGGCGCATTTCATCCTTGATTTGGGGCAGATCGTCCGGGCCATAGTTGTTCTTCATGGACACGGTAATCTGAGACAAACCCCGGCTGGAAATTGAGGTGACCTTGTCCACATAGACCAGTTGTTGGACCGCTTTTTCCAGTGGGTAAGTCACTTCCTCTTCCACTTGTTGAGGCGTGGCCCCTGGGTAGGATGTCACTATCATTACGTCTTTGATGGTAAAAGTTGGGTCTTCCAGCCTGCCCAGTCCAAGAAAAGAGATGATGCCACCGACCAAAAAAATGAGCGTCAGCATCCAGCTGATCACTTTGTTATTGATAAAATAACCGGCGATGTTCTGTTGCATATTATTGGTCCCCGCCTTTAACTCTTACCAATTGACCGTCAACCAGCTTGTTGACTCCTGCTGTGACCAGCAGCTCACCGGCTGACAGGCCGTCCAGTACTCTTATGGACTGAGGCATAAATTTCTCGGTGACGATGCGGCGTTTACTCACCCGCTTGTCATCTCCTACCACCCACACATACTTCTCAGTAGCATCCAGTGAGTCGCCATCCTGGTTAAACACTGCCTCTACCGGTATTTCAACGGCACCAGCGCTGTACGCCGCCAGCCCTTCACCACTGACATTCACGTTCACGCTCATGCCATCCAGTATCAGCCTGTCTTCGGGCATTGGCATGGTCAGTGTCACCATAAAAGCGCCGGAGGAGGGATCCGGCTCGGCAGTAAACTCCTTCAGTGTCAGAGGGTACTCTTCGCCGGTAGCGAGTCTTACTCTGGGGTCTATGGATTGCGTGGTCTCAACTGCCTGACGATCACTGTGTTTCACATACAGGATATCCGCCGCCTGGATGCGGATATCCACATCGGAAAGCTTGTGAATATTCATCACTGTCTGACCAGCGCCGGTAATTTCGAACTTTTCTATCGGCACTTTAGAGATGATGCCGTCAAAAGGGGCATTCAGTGTGGTGAACTTCAGTCTCAGTCGGGCGAGGTCCAGAATGGCTTTGGCAATATCTCTCTGGGCCTTGAGCTCATCCAGTTGCGACTGGGCCAGTGAACCGGTTTTAACCAGCTTGGCAGCTCTGGAAAACTGACTTTGAGCCAATTCATACCTGGCCTTGGCATCATCGACTGCCAGTTGATAATCGGTGGCATCCAGTCTGGCCAGTTGTTGACCTTTGACTACCTGTTGACCTGGCTTAACGCTGACTTCCACCACCTCACCAGCGACTCGAAACGAGAGCTCAGATCTGTCTGCGGCTGCGGCCACGGCCGGGAACTGCATTCTGGGTGATGCGGTTATCTGCTGCACTGGCTCTACTTTTACCAATGGTGGCTGACGCTCTTTATCCTGGGCCTGTGGGTTACAGGCGGTAAGAGCGAAGGCGGTGAGCAGCAGGCCTGCTGGCTTGGTTACCGGGTTCATCATAATCCACGCTCCTTAACCCAGGGTGTGACCTTGTCACCCGGTTTCAAACTGTCTACGCCAGTCATCACGATAATGTCACCGTCGCTCAGGCCCTCAATCAGGTGCCCCTGTTCAACAGCAACTTTGGTTTTTTGCACTCTGTTGTCGGCATCCAGTTTCCAGACATAATGACTGCCATCCTGCTCACTGAGCAGGGCCGAGTCCGGGATACTGGAACTGACGGATTGATTGATGGGCACTATGACTGTGGTGGACATGCCGGGGAGCACATTTATGTTTTCGGGGCGTTTCAGTGTCAGGGTGATTTTATAGCTGCCTGTTTTGGGGTCTGCTTCGGTATCTTTTTGCTTCAGAGAGGCCTGAAACTGTTGGTCAGGGTAGGTATCGAACACTACCATGGCCACGTTCTCTTCCTTCTCTTCTTCCTTATCCAACTGGCTGAGCAGGCGCTCCGGAAACTGAAAAGTCACATTCACGATATCGTTGGTTTGGATATTCATGACCGGCTCGTTGGCCTGCACATACTCGTAGTTCTCTTTGTGGCGTAAAGAGATGGTACCCCGATAAGGAGCATGCAGAGTGGCATAGCCAAGATTGGCTTTGGCCAAATCCCGGTTGGCAATGGCTTCGTTGAGTGCTGACTCGGCTTCTTCAAAGTCCTGCTCAGAGACCACAAAGTCCTTTCTAAGTCCCGACATTCGTTCGTATTGGACCTTGGCCAGCTCATAGTTTGCCTGGGCCTGAGCCAGTTCAAGTTTGAGTTCCTGAGGGTCCAATGCAGCCAATACCTGTCCGGTTTCTACCGCAGCGCCAGCTCTGACTGCCAGTTGCTGCAGTTGACCCGGGACTCTGAAAGTCAGCACTGCGCTGTCATCTGCGGCGACAACCGCAGGAAATGTTCTTGTTTGAGCTTCACCGCTGACAGTCACTGTCATCAATTTAGCCGGGCGGGAGTCGGGTGGGGGAATATCGACCTGTTTGTCACCGCAGCCGGTAACAAGGGCTGGAATGCATATCAGGAGCAGTCGTTGCATGGCAATCTCCGATAACGGTTGGATTAGACGAATATCCAGGGGCTATTCGTTGTCCCAATCTGTTACCTAACCGCCGGAGTGGGAGCCGGTCGGTACTGCAGGCACTGATTATTTTAAGTTTGGCAGAGAGTCATCGCTCATCTGACACTTTGATTCAACATAAATGAATGTTTAAACCATATCCACAGAGCATTGTTCTTTTGCGTGTTTTTTGAACTGCGTGAGTATTTCAGGGGGCTTTTTACCCTTCATTTCAGTGCGGGTGGAAAAATTGATAAACAAATATCAGGGAGAGAGTATTGGAGTAATAGCTGATAAGGCTGGTAAGGAAAAGGGGGCCGGAGCCCCCCGGAATTATAGTATGAGTTAGCTCTGGAGAATCTTGAGCGGCAGGCCCAGAAGGTCATCGCCCGTGCCGGCGAAATACCAGATTACCCCGACCAGTGCGCCAACGGTCAACAGGTACCAGACAGTACTGAAAATCTGTCCGTATCTGTCAAGCGGCAACAGGTGGGAATAGTGGCGGGTACGCCATTCAAATACGATTTCCAGGCTGCCGATCAACAGTAAGAACCCCAGCAGTGCCAGACCAAAGGTATAGCTGACAAATACCCCGATGGCTGCGCCGGCAACACATGCCAGCAAACCGGCAACACTGTTCATGGAGAAGCTGATGCTCTTCAGAATATGGCCGCCATCAAGGGGCAAAATAGGCAGCAGATTGAACAGGTTAAGCAGGGCGTTAAAGGTCGCCAGACCGGCAAAGAATATCTCACCTGTCAGCCAGTACAATGCCATACACAGGAGTGACATAAACAGGCCAAATGTTGGGCCCATAATGGAGATCACCACATCCTGCCAGCGGGTGTTGATCTTCTCATCTGACAGAGCCAGGCCGCCCATAAAGGGAATCAGGTAGATCCCCTTGGTCTTCATGCCGAAGTATTTCATTGCCCGGATATGGCCATACTCGTGGAACATCAAACAGGCGATCAACGCCAGTGCAAATTCGAATGAAAACAGCCACGAATATGCGGCAACACTGGCTCCCGCCAGTGCGACTTTAATTACTTTGGCACTTTTCAGCAGCTTAAAACCGAGAGATGCAAGACCAACCAGACTGAACTTTTGTGGCTTGGGAGGCGGGGTGTAAGGGGTTTGTTGCTCAATATCTTTGGTGGTGCGCTGTCCTTCGGCCAGAGGGCTGCCATTGGCGGTGACAGTGTAATCCAACACAAAAGGTTGCCACTGCAGCTGAACATCCAGTACCACTTCTATTTGAGTGCTTTCGCCGTCCTGGGTTTGTTGTGTCAGAGCGAACTGATGGCGACTGTTGCCCTCCTTCTGGCTACCGGCACTTTGCTGTGATACCAGAGTGTTATCCCAGAATAACTGTTGCCAGCCTGCCATGGAGCCTTCCAGTCGTAAGGGGCGACCAAGGCATTCAATATTCAGCAGTTCCAATCTTGTAATCCGTTCAATAATGTCAGAAATGAAGCGGATGATACCATGGTATTAGCTTGTGGCGGCGAACCTGGGTTTGCACTGGTAATCGAATATCAGCTCTTTGTGCTGCACCTTAACGGCGCAGTTGCCGTGTATCCTGTTGGTTTTGTGGGTGGCTTTGCTGATAGCCAGTTCAACATTGGGATAAATGCAGGTTCTGACCTGAATGTTGTGAATATCAAAGTAGTTATCCAGCAAATGTTGCAGTTCTTCCAGGCGTTTGACCAGTTGGTTCAACTCGGTGGCGGTGAACAGGTGATCCTTGTGCAGTTGCTGATATCTGGCAAGGTCATTTTTAGCCCCAGGCTGGTTGAGCTGATTTTCCTGGCGGACTTTACGTACCACCAGGGTTTGTTTTTCCTGCTCCAGTTCCTTTAGCTCCTGCTTGAGTTCCTCTCTGTGGTCATCACATTCGATACGGGTATGAGTGCTGGCATCGGCTCCAAGTGTGACCGCCTTAATGGCGCTTGCGCGCACTGAGCCACCGATAATATCACCCCGTTTGCCAATGCGGTCGCACACAAGCACTTCTCCCATGGCGATAACCTGACTGTGCAGGAGCTGGCGGGTAATATTGATATCACCACCGGCATTGAGGTTGGCATATTGCACAAAGGGGGAGCAGATCTGGCCCCGGGCTATCAGACTGGCAGGTAAGCTGTGGGTTTCATGGTGTTGTCTGCCCATCAGGCCCTGATTGAGAATGATATCTCCACCGGCCTGCAGCTGAGCTGACTGCACCAAACCCTGAACACAGATGTCTCCACTGGCGGTAACTTTCATTCCCTCTTTGATATCGCCACGGATCATGACGCTGCCCTGAAAGTCCACATGTCCATTGGCAGGGTCGACATCATGCAGTTGCAATACCTCATCAACTTGCATTCCATTGGGCGTTTCCAAAGGTAGACCAGCCATATCGGCCCTGAGCACGCTGTCATCCTCGTTGTCGAGACAGGTGCCATGACCCGGCAGCAGATCAATGTCTTTCCCCGGAATTGCTGGCAGCTCGTCGCCGATAAGGTTGTAGCCGGGGAACCCCTGCGATGGGGGACGTTTCACCATTAATATGTCGCCGGGCGCGACCGAGGCGATTTTGCCCAGGTCCCTCAGGTCTACTGTGCCATCTTCCCTTTCTTTGGGGCGTATCAGGCGCTCTCTGGCCAGGGGGACTTTACGAATATTTTTGGCGTTGCGGCCATGAACCGGCGGCACGCCCCTTGCGATTAGCCCTTGAATAACGCTTCCGGGCGGAGCTGTACGACACTGCTTGAGTAAGGCATCAATGTTGGTCTTGAGGATCCCTTTGGCGACCTTATGTTGGCGTAGCAGGGTGAGTACATCGACAAGGCTGGTGAGTTTACCGCCCCAGGGGCTGGTCAAAACCAGTTGAGCCAGCATCAGGTCTGTGGTGATATCCAGTCTGAGTTCAGCATCCCTTTTCTCTGCAACGGCATGTTGCAGTGGGCTTGTTGTACCTGACTTATGTCTGCGGGAGAGTTCCTGAATGACAAATTCTATCTCTCTGGTAAGAGGGTAGAAGTTTCCGTAACCAGCTTTGTCTATGGCAAGCTCAATATCATTGATGCTGAGGTCTTTATATTCGGCAGCGGTACCGGTGAAAATAACCTGATGCTTATCCCGACTCAGACTGATTAATTCAGGGTGACTCATTTGCTTCCCTTGCAAATTTTTTTGCTAAGTATATCAAGGGATTTGTTGAATAAAACGACAGCAGGGGAAATTTGAGGCAGCCGCCTGAGATAATACACTGCTGAAGATTTTCAGCAGTGTATTTTGCGTATTTTTAGTTATTTAATCTGTCGATACACTTTAAACTTGTTGTTCTCTGCTGTGCAGCAGACCTGGCCAAATGTGGCTGCGATAGTGTCTGAATAGGGCAGGTGGCGGTTGGCCACTATCTGCCAGCAACCGCCGGAACTCAGTGCGGCATGACTGTCGCGCACAAAATTGAGCGCAATATCAGTGGTAGCATTCAAGCCGTCATGAAATGGCGGGTTTGAGATAACAGCATCGAAGTTGCCTTCGGTTTGAGCCAGTCCGTCTGATGGGTACACTCTGGCTGACAGGCCATTGGCTGCCAGAGTCAGCTCACAGGAGGCCAGTGCCATGGCATTAATATCCACGCAATCCAGGCTGAGGTCTGGGTTATCCTTGAGCAGACAGGCGGCAATCACACCAGCACCACAGCCAAAATCCAGCACCCGGCCTGACAGCTCAGGCAGATTTTCCAGCAACAGCTCGGTACCCATATCCAGCTTCTTCTCGCTGAATACGCCCACCAGATTACAGATCGTGAGCTCCCCCTGTGGGGTTGGCAGTTGATAGCGGTTTACCCAGTCAGTCAGCTCGATGGCTGGAGCCTGCTCAATCAGCTCAGCGGCAAACAGCAGGCAATGACGGGCATTGTCCAGTTTCATTGACGGGCTGAAATAGTTCGGCAGTATCTTGGGCAGGGATTTCACGCCGCCCTTGTTATCTCCCACCACCAGAAGTTGGCCTCCAGGCTTAAGATAGCTGGCGGCGAGGTTGAACAGGTAAGGTGCCAGCGACTTAGCTTTGGGAAAGTAAACCACGACAGAATCAAAGCTGTCATCTGTTGGCAGTTGATGGCCAAAAAAGCACTTCAGCTTGTCGTTACTCTGGTGCTTTAGTGCCAGGAAGTGATGGAAATCCAGCGCTAGAGCGCTGACTCTTTCGGCATTTTGTAACAGTTCTTTTGCCAGCAAATCATCCTCATGATTCAGCAAAAGAACACTGTGCCCATTAACTAAGTGATTGTTTCTGATTATGAGTTGGGAAGGATTGCTGAGCACTTGCTGGCCTGGATTCTGTAAGACAAGGACACATTATATCTCAAGCCAATCCGATATTTCAGCGGCAATTCCATGGATTTGACCTAAGCTTACAAAGGGAAGAATTCCCTGAGGACTGCAGGGTATGCGAGGACAGGAGAGGTCTACAGCATATTCTTTGTGATTCCTGCTTTTTCTGTAAAGGACTACGGAGCAAATAGATGCCCTTAAAGGCGATATGGACGTTGTTGTTTTGCCTCTTATGGGGGCCATGCCTGGCGGCAGAGACCATTACCCATGAGTCGGTTGCTGGCTATTCCCCATCACAGGCAGAACTCAGACTGATCTTTTCCAGGCAGAAACTGTTCTGGCCAAATGGTGATCCCATCACTGTGTTTATTCTGGAACCAGACTCAGAAGAACACAGGCAATTTTGTATCCAGCAATTGAGTCTATTGCCCTATGTACTGCAACGCAGATGGGACAGGCTCGTCTACTCAGGCACAGGGGATCGTCCCACCATAGTGCCCAATGAACAGGTGATGAAGCAGTTGGTGGCGAGTACGCCGGGTGCTATCGGTTATCTGGGATCTGCTGATGCGTCACAGGGAGGTGACCATGAGGACCTATAGTTTCATTTTTCTCTTGTTATTCAGTGGACCTTTGTGGGCTACCGGACAGGACTGGCAGTTTAATGGCTATCTCAATCAGGCCTATGCCAACGTGGATGGCAGTGAGTTTATTGTTGGTGATGACAGCAGTAGCTTCGATTTAACCGAAGTGATGGCAACGGCATCATGGCAGCCCTTGTCCGCCGTACGTCTTGCCGGTGCGCTGACATACCGACAGTGGGGCACCCTGGCTGAGTCCGATGTTCGTATCGATTACCTGTTTGCAGAAAGTCGCTGGCAACTATCCGAAGGGCATTTGGGGCTGCGCGCTGGCCGGATGAAGAATGAAGTGGGCTTCTATTCAAGTACCCGGGATATGAGCTTTACCCGTCCCGGTATTATGCTGCCTCAATCTATCTATTCAGACTATTTCCGGGATGCTCAGTTACACGTAGATGGGGGCGATTTTTTCGGAAGAATCAATCTGAGTGAGGGTATTCTGGACTGGCACGTGATGGCCGGTCGCAGTGCCAGTAGTGAAGATCTTACCCGTAATATATTTGGTGAAGGCGATTTCGGTGAGCTGGACTCCAACAGCTTCTTCAGTGTCGACCTTGAGTATCAGGCCGATGAATGGCGAATCGGGACAACCTACTACAGCGCAGGTGTTGAGTATCATCCCGGTGGTGTTTTCTTTGCCGGTGAGCTGGACCTGCATGCCTGGGTATTTTCGGCGGAGTACAGTTGGCGCTGGTTTGAGCTGACCGGAGAGTTACTGTTGGGAGATCGCCATACTCAGGGGGTATATATCCCTCCTGCCGCGGGTAAGATAAAGGATCACAACCGTGGCTATTATCTCGAAGGTCGCGCGCTTTTGCCTGAGAATGTTGAGCTTTTCCTTAGATATGATGACTATGTTGATAACACAGATGATGACGCTGGCAGCCGTTACGCCGCTCAGTCTGGTAATCCCGCCTATTTTGCGTACAGTAAAGATTGGACCTTTGGAGGCCGCTGGTTACTGAATAAAGACTGGTTATTGGCCGCTGAATACCACTGGATAGAGGGAGCTGCCTGGGTTTCGCCGCTCCTGACTCGGGATCCGAACCAGCAGGCTAAAAACTGGAGCATGTTGATGCTGCAGCTGTCTTATCGGATCCAATGGTGACCCTATGAGTGAAAAGGGACAAACATACTGGTTCCTGAGTTTGAAATGGAAACTGCTGCTCAGTGTTCTGATGATGATGCTTGTCATCGGTGCCGTGCTTGGCACCTTTGCCTACCGTCAACTGGAAGAGCAACAGCGACAACAGCTGCAGCTGCAACGCCAGACCCTTGCCAATAATCTTCAAAACTCTCTTCGTCGGGCTGTTGACCGGGCAGTACGCGTGTCGCAACAGGTCAATTTGCTGACTGCCGGCGATCCCGGGGGGGCTGCACATCTCCCCACACTCTTGCAAAACCGTTGGCCTGAAGTGCAGATGCACTGGGATCTGACTGCCTTGGGGTTATATGACACCAGTGGCCAGAATCTATTGATGCTAGGCGAACAACCCTTGCCAGCAACCGCCCCTGTGTCTGCGGACTCTGTGATGTCAGGTCCAGGTTGGCAGGTGCAGTGCGTGCAATTCTGCCGCTTGCAAGTAGCTGTTCCCTGGGTGTTGCAGGGGAAGGTTTATCTGATGCTGGTGGAAACCGAACTCACAGATATTCTTTCCGGGGTTCATGGTAGTGAGGAGCTGGAGTTTGCCGTATTGGGCCGGTTCCAGCCTCGTCTGCCCAAAGCTGGATTCTGGGGCAGGGAACTGTTCAGTATCAGCGACCGCAAAGCAACCTTGCCAGTACTGCAGCGGGTCGCCAGTCGCTGGAATTGGAACCAACTGCTGCAGGGGCATCAGATCTTCAACAGCGAGCAACAGTCCCTGGCAATCTGGGCTTTCCCTCTGGATTCTGCTGATACCGGACCTGCGCTGGTCGTCTTGTGTGATCTGTCTCAATGGCACCAGACACTGTCACAATTCCAGCGCAATATGTTGGGCATTATGCTCAGCGCACTGGTATTGGTTACCCTGTTGTTGGCTATGTTGGCCTGGTCTCCTATCAGTCGATTACAGCGTCACGCCAAAACCTTGCCGCTGCTTGCCAAATCAGATTATGAGGGGGTACGGCATGCCATTCCGCCTGTGTCTCATGGGGTGATGGATGAGGTCGATAATGTTGAGCGCGCGACGCTGGACCTGACTGACAAACTGGAATACTTGCAGCAGGTAGTGGTATCCCGTACCCAGGAGCTGGAAAAGCTGGCGATGCTGGACATGCTGACCGGTCTGCCCAATCGCCCCATGTTGCTTCATGAACTGAATAAATCTATCGCCTGTGTTGGCCGTTTACATGATCAGGTCGCCCTGTTGTTTCTGGATCTCGATGAGTTCAAGCGCATCAATGACACCCTGGGACATAACGAGGGTGACCGTTTGCTCAAGATAGTGGCTGGTCGTCTGGGTGAAAGTGTCCGAGCCATGGATACCGTATTCCGCCAGGGGGGAGATGAGTTTCTTATTCTGGTGCGAGGTATTGAGCAGGAGCAGGAGATCCCTAAAGTCATCCATAAGATCTTCTCTGCGCTGCAACAGCCTGTCGTGTTGAAAAGCCACAAGCTGATTATCACCACCAGTATAGGTATTGCTTTTTGCAAAGATCCGGCCATGTCGGCAGAAGATCTAATCAAATATGCCGAGCTGGCCATGTACCAGGCCAAGCACGCTGGCAGAAGTAACTACAGGGTATTCAGCTATGACATGCTGCACCACGCCAATAACCGCATGATGGTAGAGCAGGATATCGGTGATGCCATTGCCGACAACCAACTGACCCTTTATCTGCAACCTATCGTGGCTCTGGATGATGGCAAGCTTAAGGGCTTTGAAGCGCTTATTCGCTGGTTCCACCCTGAGCGTGGTTTGATTATGCCCGGTGATTTTATTCCGGATATCGAGCACTCAGACGCCATTATCCATGTGGGTAACTATGTGCTCAGGGAAGGGGTTCGCATGTTGACCCGATTGCAGCATGCCTATGGCGATGATCTCTATCTGGCAGTGAACTTGTCGGCGCGCCATTATCTGGCCGCTGGCTTGAAAGAGACCGTCAGTGAGCTGCTGGCGCTCTATCCGGTTAAGCCGGAAACTCTGTTGCTGGAGGTGACTGAGGAGAGCGTTATCGAGCAGGTGGACCTTGCGATGGACGTGATGCACCAGCTGAAGGAACTTGGGATAAGGATTGCTATTGATGACTTTGGAACCGGCTACTCTTCGCTGAGTTATCTTAAGCAGTTGCCCTTTGATGTGCTCAAGATTGACCGCTGCTTTACCAAAGGCGTTCTGGAAAATAATGCCGATGCTCACATTGTGACCACAGTAATAGAACTGGCCCATAATCTGGGCAGAGATGTGGTAGCTGAGGGGATTGAAACCGATGCTCAAGAGGAGTTTATGCGGGACAGCGGGTGCGAGCTGGCCCAGGGCTATCTCTATTCACGTCCCGTGAGCGAAGAGCAGGTGCAGCGCATTCTTGCCAATGGCAGTTATGAGCACCCCTGGCCAAAGGCGGAGAACTATTTACAGATGGGAAAGTTGGGCTAGGGGATGCCCCCGGGAATTGATGCAAAATAAAAAAACAGCGCCACTGGGCGCTGTTTTTCGTTTTCTGCAGCTTCGCCTTACTGAGTTTTGGCAGGCAGCAGACTGGATAGCTTGTTGGCGATATCCGTATTGTCCTGATGACCATGGAACAGGCCTGAACCTGCGCCCACCGCAAATACTTCAACGTCTACGCCTGTGTGTCCACCTGTCGTCCAGCCGGTATTGGTGCGAACATTCACCAACTTGCGCAGAGCTGATGTCATCGCATCCTGTCCCTGCATTCTGGCCATATCCAATTGTTGCCACTCTTTGTCGTCCGGTTTAAAGCCCAGACCTGTTTCCACTTCTGCACGCCAGTTATCTTCGGCGATAGCCCAGGCTGCAATGGTGGCTGTGGTGGCCGTCATGGTACGCAGCACCTCAGGGCTCCAGCGATACTCGCTGTTGGCACCAATTGTCAGGCCACCGGTTGAGTGGTCGGCAGTGACAACCAACAGAGTATCCGGGTGCTGTCTGACAAACTGCTCTGCAACTTCCACCGCATTGGCAAAGCCTTGCATCTCGCCCATGGCTGCACCTATGTCATTGGCGTGTCCGGCCCAGTCAATCATGCTGCCTTCAACCAGCAGCACAAAGCCCTTGTCGGATTGGGACAGCAGCTTGAGCGACTTATCAGTCAGCTCTGCAAGTTGATCAGCGGAAGGGGCGTCTTTCACCCAGGGCAGGTTGATGTCAGCGAACAAGCCCAGCACATCTGGCTTGTTCACTTGCTCCAGCTCAGCCATCTCTGTGACAACCTGATAGCCTTTGGCCTTGAACTTGTCGGTCAGAGATGACGGGAAGTAACGTTGGCCGCCACCCAGGATAACTTCAGCATCTGTCGCCAGATAGCTCTCAGCAATCTCCTCATAGTTCTGACGGCTTTCGTTATGAGTCAGAAAGGCTGCCGGTGTAGCGTGGTTGACCTGTGAGGTTACAGCAACACCTGTGCCCATCCCCAGCTGTTTGGCTCTCTCCAGCAAAGTTGGAACCGGCTGCTTTTGGGAGTCGACACCAATGGCTCCGTTGTAGGTTTTAATACCGCAGGAAAGCGCAGTTGCCGCCGCGGCTGAATCGGTGACATAACCACTTTCCCTGGCTGGGAAGGTACTGGCACTGCCAACCAGCAAACGGTTGAAGACGGTCTCTTCAATTTCCTCTGTATCCGGGTCATCCATATACAGGCGGTAAGCCGAGGTATAGGCTGGCCCCATACCATCCCCCACCATCACTATGATGTTTTTGGGGGTTGTTGGCACAGGCGTCAGTCCCTGTGCCTGTGATTGCAGTGCGACCAAAGTCAGCGCAACAGCACAGCTGAGGCGTTTCAGACGGGCGGAGTAACTCATAAAAACAATCCCTGTAAAAAGTACTATTTGGCGTTAATGCGCTGTTCGATGGCGTCCATCAGCATACCGGTAATATCCACATCAAATGCGGCTTCAATTTCCTTGATGCAGGTAGGACTGGTGACGTTGATCTCTGTGAGCTTGTCGCCAATGACATCAAGACCAACAAAAATCAGGCCACGTTTTTTCAATTCAGGCCCTATCGCTTTGGCGATGGCCAGATCAGATTCTGACAAAGGACGTGCGACACCACTGCCACCGGCGGCCAGGTTACCCCGGGTTTCGCCTTTTTGAGGAATACGGGCCAGACAGTATGGAACCGGCTCACCATCCACGACCAGAATGCGCTTATCACCTTCGGTGATTTCAGGAATAAACTTCTGCACCATGGCATATTGGCTGCCGTGGCCTGTCAGGGTTTCTATAATCACACCCAGGTTTGGGTCCTGCTCTTTAACGCGGAAGATAGAGCTGCCACCCATGCCATCCAGCGGCTTGAGAATGATATCTTTCTCGGCGGCGTGGAATTCACGAATACGCTTGGCGTCACGAGTAACCAGAGTCTTGGGAGTGAACTGAGCAAACCAGGCGGTAAACAGCTTTTCGTTGGCATCACGCAGACTTTGCGGCTTGTTGACGATCAGCGTGCCTTGCTCTTCTGCGCGCTCCAGCATATGGGTCGCATAGATGTACTCAGTATCAAATGGCGGATCTTTACGCATTAAAATGACGTCCAGCTCTGCCAGAGGCTTGTTTTCCACCTCACCCAGCTGATACCAGTTATCGGCATCCTGCTGCACTGACAGGCTGCGCATATTGGCCACGGCTTCACCGTCGAGCAGTGCCAGGTCCTGCATCTCCATGTAAAACAGCTGGTAACCACGGGCCTGAGCGGCCAGCAGCATGGCAAAACTGGAGTCTTTTTTGATATTGATGGCGCTGATAGGGTCCATCACTATGCCGAGTTTGATCATTAATGGTTATCCTTTATTGTCAGCCGACAATGCGGCTTACAGAGTTCCGGGCTTAGCCCAGATCTCCCAAATGCAGTTGCAGTGCTGTGATAGCGGTCAGAGAAGCTGTTTCTGTCCTCAGTACCCGCGGGCCCAGCAGTACATCAGTAAATCTGTACTCTTCGGTCATGGCGATCTCGTCTGCGGACAGGCCACCTTCAGGGCCGATCAAGAGACGAATGCGTTTGTTATCCTGTGGCAGGCCATTGATACCGAAAGCGGCTCTTGGATGTAGGTTGAGCTTGAGTGCGTCACTCTCTTCTGCGCACCAGGCCTGTAAGTCCATAGCAGGGCGAATCACAGGGACGACACTGCGGCCACTTTGCTCGCAGGCGCTGACAGCGATTTTCTGCCACTGCTGGATTTTCTTCTCCAGTCGCTCACCATTGAGTTTGACGCCGCAGCGTTCTGAAAACAGTGGCGTGATGGTGTTGACCCCAAGCTCCACCGACTTTTGAATGGTGAAGTCCATACGGTCGCCCCGGCTGATCACCTGACCAAGGTGCAGATTCAATGGTGACTCACTGTTGTTGGCTTCGCAGGATAGGACCTTCACATCGACATTTTTCTTTCCCGCGGAAACTATCTCAGCAAGGTAGTTGTTGCCGTCGCCGTTAAACAGGCAGACTTGCTCACCTGGTCCCATTCTCAGCACCCGGCCAACATGGGCCGCGCCGTCTTCATCCAGAGGCAAAGTCGCCTCGACAGACAGGGGCGAAGGCTGATAAATGCGTGGAACTCTCATTGGTTTGACTACCTCATTCAGCCAGGCGACTGTCCCGGAAGCGGGCGTCACACTGGGATTTAACAAAAGGGTTGTGATTGCCCTGTATCTTGGCTATCTCTGCATCCCGCTGACATTCTACGGCATCTACGGGATAAGTTTTATCCCAGGCGTTGAATAATTTCTGTTGGCTGGACGCGATTTTCAGACCATAGGTTTGCTGCATATAGAAGTATGTGCGGGCAATGGCGCCGCGGGCTCTTGCTGGTGGCTCGACTCTGCGGTCTTTGAAGTCCACCGTCATTTCGCATTCACCATACTGTCCTGCCAGGGCATTCCATTGACTGAATCTGTAGTTGCTTCGATCGCCGTTAACCTCGCCGATTGCAGGTACCAGATTGTGGAGATCTGCCTCCATTTTGCGAAATGTGCTATCAGTTCTACCGCAGTTTTTGCGTCCACCCTGCTGCCAGCACTGACGTTGGTGACCAAACTCCCAGGCGGGAACCACATGTTCCCACTCAATGCGATTGGCGCGATTTTCCTGTTTGCGAACCTGATAGCCGCAGGTCTCGAGTTCAGGTAACCACTTTTTGCTGCCGGTATTGACCCGGCAACCACAGTAAAAGGTTTTTACGTCAGCGGACTGACCATAAATCCCCGTGGCCAGTCGCTTGGCCTGGCTGAAGCTGGTGGGATGGGCCGGTGACGCCTGCAGTGCAAAACTCAACAACAGACCGGAAAGCAGTATTACCGGCCTTGAGATAGATAAATTCAAACTGTTCCCTTAAAAGCTGTGATGCCCTCTGACGGGGCTCGCGCAGCAGTTTAAGGATTGCCCGGCAGCCTTGCAAGGTCACTTTGCCGGGCTCAGTACCTGCTTACAATGGCGGCAAAGATAGCGACTTTCCCCCCGTTGAACCTTGTTATGGCGACGAACGCTTAATTCAACCGGGCCGCACTGACATTGGTAGGCATAGGTTTTTCCCCTCACCGAGCTGATATCAAAGCTATGGCTGGCGCGGGGCGTCAGGTCAAATACCTGCAGCATAATCGCTTGCCACTCTTTGCCATGGGGCTTAATTGCTTTGCCAGCGCCGTAGAGCTGAAAGCAGAGCAGGTGAGCAATTTCATGGGGAACCACCTCCTGCAGAAAGGCTTCGGGATTCTCTTTCAGCAGTACCGGGTTAAACCTGAGGCGATTTTGCTGCAGGTGGGCGGTACCCGCGCTCTTGCCCCTGAGAGCAAAGCTGATAGCCGGGCGGGGGAACTTGCGCTTCAGGCGCTGCTCAGCCTGATGAAAGCAGGCTTCACACCTCTCCAGTAACTGTTGCTGGAGCTGTGTGGCCGCTTTGGGCGCAGAAGGTTGCTCTTTGGGTGTGGTCAGAGCGGAAAGAAAGCGTTGCAACATGGGTACAAGGGTAAGGAGTGGATGGGGCTATGATAACCCCATCCGGCAGTAGGTCACAAAGTGGCGGCAGCGGCAGCAACCAGATCCCGGGTCTGTTCAACTATGGCCATCTCGGTTTCCCTGTCATAGCTCTTCACTCTGGGGGTGTGGATATGGCCGGTGGGAATATCACTTTCCATCAATACCTGCAGTCTCAACGCGCGGTAGGAGATCTCATTGGACAGGTAACCGCCACCGCCACCTTCAACAGAGGTGAGGTTGGTCAGCTCGCCAATTGACTGGGCTGCAAATTCGCCTCGCTCGAGTGAGTTGACGTTATGGTTGTCTCTAACGGGCCATTTACCTGCCACACCTGTCATAGCGCCTGCAGGTAAAGAGAACTCAATAAACTCCGGTCCATTCAGCGTCTTTCCCTGAAACAGAGGCGCCAAAGGACGGCTCTTGTCAGCCCCTGTATAAAGGTTGCGGTTATCCGGCGCCTTGGCACTGCGGTTGCGGG
The DNA here is from genome assembly GCF_023349125.1 of Shewanella corallii. Classification (GTDB taxonomy): domain Bacteria; phylum Pseudomonadota; class Gammaproteobacteria; order Enterobacterales; family Shewanellaceae; genus Shewanella; species Shewanella corallii. The sequence goes on from NZ_JAKIKT010000001.1 coordinate 319,158, forward strand.
CTACGAATCGCTCCAAATCAAATTGATCTCTGCCCATACTGACAGTGACTATCATGTCCGTCTGTTTGTCTCTGTATACAGGTGTCAGCAGAGACTCAATAAGGCCCTGATCAAAATCGGTAAACCTAACCGGGATCATAGCGGTTTCTATTTGGGCCGTTTTGCCGTTGACGGTAAATCTATAGCCATCCAGGCTCAGGGCAACCAGTCCGGACGGATTGCTCTGGGAAATATCTCTGTCGAGGAAGAATGGGTCAAAGCCGGTCAGCAGAATGCGAAGTTGGACGTCATCATCAAACTTGATATCGCTCATGCCACGGGAGGCCTTTTCTACTGCGTTCAACAGTACCTGACGTTGCCAGTCGACCAGCTTGATACCCGCATCCTGGCTGGCCAGTGTGTCTCTCATGTTCAGGCGACTCCAGTACAGAGGCCTGTCATCCGGGTGACCTGAACGAACATCTGTTACCGCCTGTTGCCAAAGGCGCTTGCCCTGATCTGCCACCAGTCTGGTTAACTCAAGATCATCTGTGGCCGCCGTCATTGTTTGACTCAGTTTATCGTTAAAGCCCTGATAGCGATCCACCACATCAGGCAGTTGTGCCCGGGCGGATTCCAGCCTCGCTTCTTCAACTTCATTGGCATTGGCGGTCATCGCCAGCATTAAAACGCCAGTCATCCATAACCTGTTAAACATAAGCGTCCCTCGAATCTTTATTGGCTCAGGGTGCTGACACCCTACGGCAGTATAAAATCTGTTTCAATTTAACAGTATGCAACAGGCTTTGGGGATAACAAAGCAGAGGCTGATAACATTAAATAACCTGAAGATATAAGCTTTACGTGTCAAAAACTGATTTGTTATATGGCTGGTCTTTGGATTTGTGAAGCTCTATTCTGAATGTCCTTTCTATTGTGGCTAATAAAACTATCAACAAAAGCTTGGTGCGAACATCGCACTAAAAGTGTCAAGGGATTGCCGTGTAACTGAATGCAGTTACCGCAATGACAGAGCTCCTGAATCAACCAGATGTTGGCAGGAACTCAGGGACGACTGATAGCAGGATTAGCAGCCATGAATTCTTCACTACTCTATGTTGGTCAGTATGCTGATCGAAGGCTGATTTGTGAGCTCCGACAACGGGGGTACAGCCTTGAAATCAGTGATACCAATGCAGTAAACCTTTCGGAACTGAATGCAGAGATTTGCGTGATGGACGTTCGCCAGTGCTTTGATGAGTCCTGGACCATTCCTCTGGCCAAAAGGCTGGACAAGAAAATGCTGTTGCTGGTGTTGGCCGATGAGGAGGCTCTGGAAAAGCCATCCATTGCCCGACTGATCTCCTTATATGCAGCGGATTACCACACGGCTCCTGTCGATTTTGATCGTTTGACTGTGGTGCTGGGCCATCTGATGGGCATGTGCCGGCTCCGCAGTGTGCTTTCACAGGGGCAAAAGCAAGGTAATGCATCGACCCATCTTTGTGTGATGGGGCAAATGCAGGCGCAGTTGGCCCGGATAGCGCCAACCAGTATTCCTGTGCTGATTAGGGGCGAGAGTGGTGTGGGTAAAGAGTTGGTCGCCCGTAAAATACATCAATTGTCAGATCGAAGCGCCGGACCTTTTGTTGCAGTAAATTGTGGTGCTATAGCTTCGGGGTTGGTGCAGTCCGAGCTGTTTGGACATGAAAAAGGCGCCTTTACCGGCGCGGTCAGTCAAAGGGTGGGCAAAATCCAGCAAGCGGATGGCGGTACGCTGTTTCTGGATGAGATTGGTGATCTGCCGCTTGAGCAGCAGGTCAACTTGCTGCGATTTCTGCAGGAAGGAAAGTTTGATGCCATTGGTGGACAGGGCAGCCGCACTGCTGATGTTCGTATTGTTGCTGCGACCCATGTGGATCTGGAAAAAGCGCTGGATACCGGCGAGTTCAGATTGGACCTTTTCTATCGTCTGGATGGGGTGACTCTATGTGTCCCGCCATTGCGACAAAGGGAGGGAGATATCCTGCCATTGGCGCAAACCTTTATTGATCAGTTTTCAGATGAGTTTGGATTGGCACGCAAGATACTGTCAGCGGATGCAGAGTCAGCTTTGTTGGGCCACTCCTGGCCCGGTAATGTGCGGGAATTGTTGAATCGGATCCGGCGTGCGGTTGTACTCAGTGATGGCCAGGAGATAGCACCCACAGATCTGGAGCTGAGCTGGGAGCGGGAGTCAGAGGTGGTAAGCTCGCTCAAAGCCCATAAAGATGCTGCTGAGCGCAATGCCCTGGAGTCTGCTTTGCGAAGCTGCCGGGGTCAGGTTGAGCCTGCGGCCAGCCAGCTGCAGATCTCCAGAGCCACTATTTACAGGCTATTGGAGAAACACGGAATCGCCGTATAGCGAAGTCAACTAGTTGCTCACCTGTTTTATCTATCAAAGCCGCCTTCGGGTGGCTTTGTTGTTTATCTGCCTGTTTGTCCCATTGTGCTGTCAGGGCTTTGTGGCCCGTAAAAATATGCATCATCCCCTCTCACTGACTTTGTCTCACTTTTAAGACTGACACCTATTTGCTGATTGACTACCAAATCAATCAGTTAGCGAGCAGCCCATCTCATTATTGAGAATTGAAAATCTCAACCGATAGCTAACTTATTGATTCTATTTAATTACCAAGTTTGGCATCCCACTTGCGATGAACTACGTGGATTGTACGGATGACATGGGAGGGGATGTGAAAGGAACAGACAAGGGTGGGTTACTGGCTTTGCTGATTATCACTTCGACCTCTTTGCATGCTCAGGATGTCAGCGTAATTGGCAACCAGGCATTTCAGGGAGCGAATGGAAAGGCCTCGGTCAATATGGCGTCCGGCAACTTCAATCAACAGGCCAATAGTCATGCCATAGGTCAGATGGCCCACACAGCGCAGCTTAATCAGCTTGCAGGTAATGACGTACTTGGTGGTGATGGAGACGCCATGACAGCCATTGAATCCATGGCATTTGCCGGTTTTGTGGGATTGCTTAGCGTCAATCAGGTCAGTGGTGACCAGAACATCCAGCTTAACGCTGGTGCTATTTCAGCTATGCCCACATCACTCGAGGATGGCGATTTGACTTTGGTCAGCGCCCTGTCTCCAGGCATTGACAGTGGTGTGCTTTCCACCAATCAAACCCAAATTGCCCCGGATAGCCTGAATCAGGCTCAGGGGGTTATTCAGCTCAATCAGATTTCCGGCGACAGCAATGTGGCCGTAAATCAATTCTCGTTGCAGCTATCAGGCGGGAATTAATCTTGGGACAGCCAAGTGTGCTTTCCCTTAGTCCAAATGGAGGAATGGAAGATGAACAAACTACCTTTAGCTATGATTATCGCGGCCGTGATCAGCGTGCCTGCAATGGCAACCGATGATGGTGATTATTCAAGCGTTACCCTGAAGAAAAAGGTAAGCGTTGAGAAGGACCTTAAGTACAAAGGAAAAGTGACTATCAACGGCAATATCACGGCCAATGGTCTGGGTATGGCAGTTGTGGAAAATAATCAGGGCTCTGTATATAACTCAGGCTCAAATTACTACCACAACAATAACGCCAGCATCTCGGATGCCGCATTCCAGAATGCTGCCGGTAACATCGGCGTGAACGTTGCCGCAGGTGACAACAACGCCCAGGCTAATTCTGCTGCTCTGGCTGCAATCGACGCGGAATTTGCATTTGGTTCCGGTGATGCCGAAATCTTCAGTAACCAAACCAGCATGACCAATTACACCAGCAACTATGCCAGTACCAATACTGCAGGTATAGGTGGTGACGCCTTTGCCGGTGCCAGCGGTAACATAGGGGTGAACGTTGCTTCTGGTAACAACAACGTTCAGGCCAACAATATGGCGGCATCTGTATATAACGGTCGCCTGGGCGAAGCCTCTGTATCCAACAACCAGGCTACCGGTGGCAATATGACCATGAATACTGGTGTAGTGGAAGATACCTATGCTCAGGTTCAGGTCTCTCTGGCGCTGGATGCGACTGGTACCTACAGTGGCGACTCCGAAATGACTTCCCAGTACTACCCAGAGATCTGGCAGGACCCTGATGGGGTTCATGACTCAGGTGATGAAACACTGTGGGGGCATATCGACTTAGATCAGAGTACGCCATCCGGTAATAACGGTGAAGATGAAACCATGAGCTTCCATGAAGAGGGTGAACTTGCACTGGCCGGGACTGTGACCGGTAACCTGCCAATGATCATTCAGCAGGTTAAGCAGAGAAGCAGCAATGTCGCCCGTGTTAACGGCAACGCCTTCAACGGCGCCAGCGGTAATATCGGTGTGAATGTTGCCTCCGGCACCGGCAACCTGCAGGCCAACAATCTGTCTCTGACCGCGATTGGCGCGTCAGGTACACCGATTGGCGAAAACTAAAAAGGGAAGGGGGAGCTGGTCTCCCCCCATATGCCCATGACCTTAAACAGTCGGCAATTTCTGTCTCTAACCATGCTTTTGCTGTGCTGGCATCCAGTACAAAGTGCTGAAGTTGTGCTTAACGGCCTGGTCCCCAATATGGGGCACTATCAGAAATCCATTCAGAGCATACGTGAACGCAAATTCGAGCACCTGGTGCCACAGCAAACTGACTTTTCCTGTGGGGCTGCAAGCCTGGCGACTATTCTCAAATTCGCCTACGGCATGCCGGATATTAAAGAGTTTGATGTGATGAACGGCATGTTGGAGCAAGCGGACATGGAAGTGGTGGCTCAGAAGGGTTTTTCCTTGTTGGATATGAAACATTTTCTCAAGGAAAAGTCCCTGAGAGGCAGGGGATATCGGGTTGGTATAGAGGAGCTGATGAAGCTGAAAATACCGGCCATAGTGCTGATTAACGACAATGGCTACAACCACTTTGTGGTGCTCAGACGCATCGACAGAGGCATGGTTTATCTGGGAGATCCGGCGCTGGGAAATCGCATTATTCCAAAGAAGGACTTTCTGGGTAAGTGGAACCAGGTGGTATTTGTCGTGATCGGCCGGGCATATGAGAAGGACACAATACTGTTGAATCCGAGAGAAAGGCTGAGCTACAGGGCGCTTGAGCCTGTGTCACCTTTGTCTGATGCCGAGTTGATGGAGTTTGGCTTCTCTTATTCAGACATGCTCTGACGGAGTATTTACCGGATTCAATAGCGTCTCCAGGAGGGATTATGCGAGCGAAAATACTGAAACTGCTGGGTCTTCCGGCCCTTACTTTGGCAGGTGCGGTGATGGCTCAACCTCAGGAGCTGTCAGAAGACGAGCTGGGTGCAATCCGTGGCAAGTATACCGTCAGTGGTCAGGACTACTACTTTGGGTTGTTGATGCAAACCCGCTATATCCAGCCGGATGGTCAGGTTCGACAGGCGGATATGCAGGTGGAGATCTCTGCTGCCTCCGGCATGCAGGTGACAGTCTCTGATGCCGTAACAGCCACATCAGAATCGGCTCAGTTTGAGCTGCTGGGCCAGCAATCCGGTTTGCAGCAAAGGATCCAGATAGCGGGCAGCAGTAACCGGGCATTCAATGACATGTCTCTGGCAGAAGGAACCCTGACTCCGCTGGAAAATGGCGTGGTTGTGGCGATTGGCCAGCAATGGGTCAGTAGTCAGGGAGATGTGCTGTTCTCCACTCAAACCGGTCAACTGGGCATGCAGATTAATCTGCCATCCGGCGTCGCCGTCCAGGGGATCCTGAATCAAAGCGGCAACGGTCAGTTACTGCAAAGCATAGACATCCATGGTGGTGCTCAGGCGATAAGCAATCTTTCTGACCTCAGATATGCAGGGATAGATATCGGAACCATACCCACGGGCGTGCTGGCTCAACAGCTGCTGGGATTAAATCACTAATTTTTACCTTTGCGGGAGCATGTTTCTCCCGCCTTCATCCCTGTTCATCCGGAGCCGGGCATTCACAAGTATCCGGGTGACACATTGACATGCGAGGTATGCCATGAAAAAAGGCGTCTTACCAACCATATTGCTTTTGTCATTGGGAAGTACATCTGCTGCGTGGGCTAATGATGCACCGGTGGCAAGAGCGGCAACGCCCCAGGAAGAGGAGGCGTTAAGACAGGAGATCACCCGGCTTAAGCGGCAGCTGTTGATGATGAATCAGCAAATGCAGCAACAGCAAAAAGCGCTCAACAACATGGCGCAAAGGGTATTGAACAGCGAGCAGGTGTTCAATAAAGGGCGACCGCAGCAGGGGACCAATAAGCAGGCCGAGCAGCAGATTGCCAGACAGTCAGTGCAACAGGCTCCGGCCAAGGTGACCAATCAAACCGCGGTTGATAAAGCGGGGGCCGGGACTCAGGTGGAGGATACCAAGAAGGCACCTGACAGAAGCCGGAGCACCGAGGATGTATTACAGGAAACCCATACTGTATTCAGTCGCAAATTCAGTATAGAACCGTCTTTGAGTTACAGCTATTTCAGTCGCAAGGACCTGATTTTACGTGGCTTCCTGGCGTTGGATGCGATTTTCCTGGGGAATCTGAATCTGGACAGGATACGCACCTCTAATGTGCAGTTGGACCTGACCACTCGCTACAGTTTTAACGAGAATTGGCAGATAGATTTAAGTGTTCCCTACATCTATAGAGAAAACCAATTTGACTCAGTGGGTGAGGGCAACTCAAGCCAAAGATATGAAGTAGCCAGAGTGGATGATGCGTTGCTGGGGGATGTCAGTGCGGGTATCTATTACAGGATTATGGCGGAGACTCAGGATGCGCCGGACTGGGTATGGAATCTGAGGGTGAAAGCGCCAACGGGTAAAGATCCCTACGGCATCGAGTTGCTGACATCTGAGTCAGGCAACCTGACCTATCCCAGTGAGATGGCATCCGGTAACGGTGTGTGGGGAGTTTCGACCGGCTTCAGTCTGGCAAAAACCTATGATCCGGCCATTGTCTTTTTCAACCTTAACTATGGGGTAAACCTGCCTCAGGAGTTTGATGATATTACCGGCCAGGCAGGCATTGTCCCCGGTGAAATCGACCTGGGTGATTATATAGATTACAGCGTTGGATTGGCGTTTGCGGTATCTGAGCGTATGAGTCTGGGGATGAGCTTCAACCAAAGATTCTTCAGCAAAACCAAACAAAGAGTAGAGGGAGGACCCTGGGAGAGTATTCCGAGATCTGACACCAATACCGCGACGCTGGGATTGGGGGCGACATTGGCGCTGACCGATTCGCTGTCCATGGTAACCAGTATTGGCGCCGGTCTGACCGAGGACACTCCCGACTATCAGATCAGCCTGAGATTCCCTTATCGCTTCTGACATACAGAATCGTAAGTTTGTCGCTTCTACACCTTCCCGGAAGCGAGTGGCGGTCCGCCCGGGCCGCCTTTTTTCTTTTTTACAATCAGAACATCAAGGCTTGAGCGGCTTCCTGACTGTTAAAGCGCTTGGTAAAGAAATCCAGAAATACGCTGATATTGGTCGCCAGTTGTCGGCGGCTGGAGTAAACACCGTAAACCTTGAACGGCTCGATAGGCCATTCCTGCAAAATGGGAACCAAACTACCTCTGGCTATTTCATTTTTGCAGCTGGATGAAGACAACATGGCGATACCAAAATCGTCCATGGCCAGCTGTTTAACCATCACAGCGCTGTTAACTCTGACTTTGCGCTGAAAGTTCACCATAGTCTTGCGACTGCCCTTACCCAGCGGCCAAATTGGTGCGCTGCGGGAGGTTCCCAGCAATATTCCATGATGTCCGGCCAGTTCCTTGGGAGTGGCCGGAGTGCCTTTATTCTTCAGGTATCCCGGGCTTGCTACCAGAATTGGCTGACGCTCAAACAGCAGCCTTGCAACGAGGTCGGATGACTGAAGGGGTCCATATTTGATTGCAATGTCGTATCCTTCCCCCACCAAACCGACGTCATTGTCGGTAAATTGAACATCCAGTTGAATATTTGGGTAAAGTCGCATAAATCCACTGCACAGGCTGGCAATGGTTTCCTGACTGAAAGAGACAGGTACCGCCACCCGCAATGAACCTGATACGTCATTGTGAGTGTTTTCTATGGTTGCCTTGGCGGCCTCCACTTCGTGGCAGATGGTTTCGCAATGTTGGAAAAACAGCGCGCCCACTTGAGTCAGGCTCAGGTGGCGGGTGTTTCGTTGTAATAATCGGACCCCAAGCTGCTCTTCCAGTTGGGCGACTTTGCGACTTATGGTGGATTTAGGCATACCGGTTTCCCGTGCTGCCTGAGAGAAGCCCTTGGCCCTGACCACGGCTGCGAACAGCATCATACCGTTCAAATCTGGCATGTTTTACTCACTGTCTCAAATATGGAACAAAGCGTCCAAGGCAGTTTAATGGTATTTGACTTAATAACAAAGTTATATTTATTGGCTAAAAATTTCAGAGGCTAAGCAGAGGATCTTTAGATGACCAGCAATAATCAGCCCGCTAACACGACTCAAGCAGTGACTGCCGATCCGCTTTTTTTACAAGCTGAGCACCTGGCAAAAGATTTTTCTCTGTTTCCGGAACACAGCAAGCAGAGCTTATCAGACGAGATCCATGGGCTGCTGGATGACGACGCTATCCAGACCAACCTCAAAGACCTGGCGAGCCTGGATGTAGATGGTTATGTCGCCAAGGTGATTCAACCGACTCAGGATAAAAACCGTCCCGGCGCCAAGCGCATTATTGCCGACCTGAAAGGCAAAGCGATCCGCGAGACCCACAATGGTCCATTTTACAGTGCTGAAGTTGAACTGAACTTCGGCTCCCGCACCCGTCGCGTGGGCTTTATCGCCCAGGAACGCAGCACCGCCAACGGTGCCTGGATGCCAGAACATCATATGGCTTGCTGCCAGGCCATTCGCCTGTTCGCCGAGCTGTCCATGCCTATCATCTTCCTGATTGACACACCCGGGGCAGATGCAGGCGAAGTCGCCAATAGCCACAACCAGGCGCACTCTATTTCCAAGGCCATTGCCGAGAGTGCCAACGTTGACGTACCTACTGTCGGTATTGTTATCGGTGCCGGTTACTCCGGTGGTGCGATTCCTCTGGCTGCGGCCAACATTTTGCTGTCTTTGCGTGACGGTATCTTTAACACCATTCAGCCTCAGGGCCTGCAGAGCATTGCCCGTAAATACAACCTGTCCTGGCAGGAGTGTGCCAAGTCTGTAGGTGTATCTCCTGAAGAGCTGTACACCGCTGGTTGTATCGACGGCATCATTGACTTCTCGCCTTCTGACCGTGACGAGCGTCAGCACAACCTGCGTCGTGCCATCATCTCCTCTATTGAGGCGGTTGAACGCGCTGCGGTTAAGTTCGTTAAAGAGTCCAAAGATCTGCGTGAACACTATGACCGCTCTCTGGACCGTTTCCTGAACCCATCTTCAGGTTTGAAGTCGCTTGAGCATCACGCTGAACTGGCGGTTGCCAGCAGCCCAACCATGCACCTGAACCTGTTTGGCAGTGCCTATCGCTACCTGCGTTATCTGACGCTGCGCAGCCGTATCCACTCCATCTCTACTGAGCAGTATGGTCGTCTGTCCCGCGTGAGTGTGCCTGAAGGTGACCTGAAAGCCCGTATTCAGCAAGAGCAGGACAGAGTGTTCCAGACCTGGCTGGCAAGTCCGGACAAGCTGGTTTACGACGATGAGCTGAACAAGCTGTGGGGCAACTTTATTGCCAAGCGTGATGAGATCAGCACTGAACGTAACATGCTGACCCGTCTGATCCTGGGTGAACCAAAAGAGAACTACAAGAAGGCGCGTAAGGCGCTGATGTTCAACATTGGTTGGTCCCTGTACCACCGTTGGAAGAGCAATGCTGCCAACAACTTCAAAGGCCTGATCCAGTATCTGGAAAATCTGCCTGCCGAAGTGACTCAGAAGCCATGGCCTGAACTGAACGAAATGACAGTGCTGGATGTGGTGGTTAACGAAGAACTGCGCGAAGATTTTATCTGGCAGTGCTACAACATTCTTATCTTTAACGCCCTGTACGATAACGTTGTGGTGAACCTGGCCTCTATCGCCAAGGAAGCCATGATGACCAAGAGTCTGTCCCGTGCGTCTGTAGACAGCCTGCTGCACACCTCTATCGACAAGGCCCTGTCGACTCAGGATGTGGCTAACGATAAGAGCAAGTTCTACAAGTGGCTGAAGTACTTTATGGGTCAGTCCAACCGTGCCGAGTTGTTGGTGCGCGTAGAGCAGTGGAAGAGTGTGGGCTTCCCACAGCTGAACAACTCGCTGTTCGTTATTCTGACTTACTTCTTTGAGCGTCTGCTGCCTGAGTACTTCGACAGTGAAGAAGACTCTACTCAGTACACAGGTGCCATCAACCCAGTGCGTATCGGTCGTCGTAAAGACTTCTGGAACCGTCTGACCATGGGTTATCAGGATCTGCTGATCCAAAAGGTGCTGCGCGATGTTAAGCAGACCGGCACCATGACCTGGGAAAACATCATCAGCAAGTTCTTCACTCAGTTCGATGAAGTTGAAGCGGATAAGATGTCAGCTAACCTGTTGAACTTCCCTGGTTTCCGTCTGTCTATCGAAGACGCGCTGGACAAGGGCATTCGTCCATGTGGTTTGATTACCGGTATCGCTGACTTCAACCGTGACGGCAAGAAGATCAAAGTGGGTGTTGCTGTATCCAACACGGCCTTCCAGGCTGGTGCCTTCGATATGGCGAGTGCCGAGAAGTTCTCAGCCCTGCTGATTGAGTGTGCCAAGCGTAAGCTGCCGGTTATATGCTTTATCAGCTCAGGTGGTATGCAGACCAAAGAGGGCGCGGCGGCACTCTTCTCCATGGCTGTGGTTAACGACCGTATTACCCGCTTTATCCGTGATAACGAACTGCCTGTATTGATGTTCGGTTTCGGTGACTGTACCGGTGGTGCTCAGGCGTCATTTGTGACTCACCCTCTGGTGCAGACCTACTACCTGTCCGGTACCAATATGCCGTTTGCCGGTCAAATGGTGGTACCTGCTTACCTGCCATCCACCTCTACCTTGTCCAACTATCTGTCCAAGGTGCCGGGTGCGATGAATGGTATGGTACACAACCCATTCAGTGAGACTCTGGATTCTCAGCTGGCCAGCATCGATCCTCTGATGCCAATGCCAACTCAGAACATCGACGATGTGATTGGCAGCGCCCTGTCTACTCTGGTGCCAGAGATGCAGCTGGAAGATGAAGAGCTGGTTCAGGATGACCCTCGTGCCCTGATGAAGCCTATCGACAAGGTGCTGGTACATGCCCGTGGCTGTACTGCGGTGAAACTGATCCGCAAAGCCCATGATAACGACATCAATGTGGTGCTGGTGGCCTCTGATCCTGATATGACTGCCGTGCCTGCAGATATGCTGAAGGACAACGACAAGCTGGTGTGTCTGGGTGGTAACACCTCTGACGAATCTTACCTGAACGCCTACTCAGTGCTGAAAGTTGCCGAGTATGAGCAGGTTGATGCACTGCACCCAGGTATCGGCTTCCTGTCTGAGAGCCCGCAGTTTGCTGCGTTGTGTGTAAACAATGGCGTTAACTTTGTTGGTCCAAGCGTACACTCCATGACCACCATGGGTAACAAGTCCAACGCTATTAAGACCTCTCAGGCCAACAATGTGCCCGTGGTACCGGGTTCTCACGGTATTTTGAGCAACGCCGAGCAAGCAGTGAACGTAGCCAACGAAATTGGTTACCCGGTGCTGCTGAAAGCGGTACAGGGCGGTGGCGGTAAAGGCATCCAGGTGGTGCAGCGCCCTGAGGATATGATCCCACTGTTTATGAAGACCTCCACCGAAGCGGCGGCGGCATTCGGTAACGGTGACCTGTATCTGGAAAAATATGTGACCTCTCTTCGTCACATTGAAGTCCAGTTGCTGCGTGACAAGTTCGGTAACACCAAGGTTCTGGGTCTGCGTGACTGTTCAGTGCAGCGTAACAACCAGAAGGTAGTGGAAGAATCTGGTTCAACCATGCTGCCTGAAGAGCTGAAGCAGCAGGTGCTGGAATACACCCGTGCACTGGGTAACGCAGTAGATTACATGGGCGCAGGTACTGTGGAGTTCATCTACAACCTGGATGCCAACGAAGTCTACTTTATGGAGATGAACACTCGTCTGCAGGTAGAGCACCCGGTAACTGAAGCTACCTCTTGCATCGACATCGTCAGTGCCCAGTTCGATATCGCAGCTGGTCGCTCTATTGAGAAGCTGGAAGCTCAGGACAAGGGTTATGCCATCGAAGTACGTGTGACCGCTGAGAAGGCTGCGCTGGACAGCAACAACGTGCTGCAGCTGCTGCCTAATCCTGGCCTGATCACCGAGTACGTGATGCCAGAGCATCCGGATGTTGAAATCATCTCCATTGCTGGTGAAGATAAAGAAGTATCGCCTTACTACGACAGTCTGATTGCCCAGATCATCATGACAGGTGAAAACCGTGAAGATACTGTGGCCAAGCTGCTGGCATACCTGGAAAGTGTGGTGATTAAGGGTATCTCTACCAACATCCCACTGCTGAAGCGTATCCTCAAGGACTCTACTTTCAATGAAGGTGTGTACGATACCAACTACCTGCCACGTCTGATGGCAGAGCTGGATATCCCTGAGCTGATCGCTGAGATGGAAGCAGCCGCAGAGACTCAGGCCGTAGATACTGCCTCCCTGCGTGTCGGTGAGAGTGACGAGCTGAAAGTACTGGCCCAGGGTGCAGGTATCTTCTATACCTCTCCGGCTCCGGGCGAAGCGGACTTCGTTAAGGAAGGTGACATAGTGACTGTTGACCAGACACTGGCGCTGACCGAAGCAATGAAGATGTTCTCCCAGGTGACCCTGGCAGGCTTCAACCGCAAAAACGCAGTACTGTACCCAGAGGATAAGAAATATCGCATCGAGCGTATTCTGAACTCCAATGGCCAACAGGTGTCTCAGGGGGACCTGCTGTTTGTAGTCTCTCCTGTTGAGGAGTAATCGGCTGTAAGCTTTAACATCGAATACCCGCCAATTGGCGGGTATTTTTTTGCCTGTAAGTTATCTAGTCTGAGCCTGATATTAAGGGGTAACTGACTTACCACTATCTGCTGAAAGCTTCTAAGCTTAAGGAGGTCTACGCGCTGAATGTTTTCGGGAGATAGAATTGAGCAGGTACATGCTTTTATGCCTGAGTCTGTTGTTACCATGGAGTGAGGTCGCGCTGGCGGAGCCTGATGTAAAGTTCAGTGGCTTTGGCAATATTGGGGTTATTCATAACGATAGCAGGGTGCTCGGATTTCATCGGGACTACACCATGGAAGCCTCTGGCCATGGATGGAGTGCCAATGTTGACAGCATGATGGGATTGCAGCTCAACGCCCGATTTAACAATCATTTCGATGCCATGGTTCAGGTATTGCTGATGGACAGAGTCAGTGATGATCTGGAGGACGCTCTGGAATGGGCTTTTATACGTTACCAGCCCAATGAGCAATGGTCATTCCGAGCCGGAAGGCTGGGGCTGGATCTGTACATGCTGTCTGAATACAAGGATGTATCTTACGCTTACCTGTGGGCTCGCCCAGTGCCTGAGTTTTACAGTGTTATCTCTTCAACTACCAGATATAACGGTCTGGATATCACCTATAGTCGCCACCTCAATGACTACATGTTTGAAGCCAGGTTAGCCTACGGCAACAATAACTCAGATCTGGCTGGCGCAGATCAAACTGTCAATATAGAGCTGGATGCGATTGGCGCTCTAACCCTGAGCCTGTCTTCCCACGATTGGTTATGGCGGTTGGCTTTTGCCCGTTCGGATATCTCCGGTAACAACCCCGAAGCGGATGCGTTATTGAGTATGATAGAGTCCGTGCCGGCCACTCTTTGGCCCGCGGGCCGAAGCATAGCGGCTGACATTCGCTACAAAAATCGCATCTCTGAGTATTATGCCGCCGGAGCCAGATACGATAGTGGTCACTGGCTTATTCAGTCCGAACTCGGCTATACAGATACCAACTGGCAGCCGCTACAACCCTATATCTCAGGGTATATCAGCATTGGTCGACGTGTTGAAGACTTCACCTTTTATGGTGTGTACGCGGGAGTCAGGCATACGGAGAATACTCCTGAAGTTGAGCCACCTCTGATACAGCCTTTTCTCCCCCCCGAGCAACAGATGCAGCTTTCAGCTCTGCATCAGGCCGCAGAACATGCATATCAGTCCAGTCGGCAGCAACAACATACATTCAGTGCAGGAGTGCGTTGGGACTTCGCAGAGGATTTCGCCCTTAAATTACAGTGGGACTACGTCAATATCGGGGATCAGGGCAGTGCTCTGTGGGTTCGGGAAGCGCCTGAATCGCAGGACCAAAGAGTGCAACTGTTTTCCATCAACCTGAGCTTTGTTTTTTAGCCATGAAGAGACTATCAACACTACTGTTACTGTTGGTCATCATGCTTCCGGCTAGAGCGGAGGAGGGGCTCTGGGTGGTTGTAAATGCCGAAAGTAGCATTGAATCGCTGACTCACAATGAGCTGGTGGACATCTTTATGGGACGATATCGGACCTTTCCCAATGGCAGATCCGTTACCGTCTACGAGAATGCCAGCGATCAGCAGGTTAGGGAGGCATTCTATCGTTCGCTGGTGAATCGCAATCTGGCGCAGGTTAATGCCTACTGGGCACGACTGCAGTTTTCCGGACGGGTACGTCAGCCGGAGGAGATACGTAATCTTGAATCACTGAGTGAGCGGATTGGCAGTACACCATCGGCCATTAGCTTTGTTCGCAGTTCGGATGTAACGGAAAAGATGAAGGTGGTGCATCGCTTTGATCTTTAATCGCAAGCTGTATATCAAAGTAGCCCTGGTCATTGGTATCGGTGCTTTTATCGCAGCCGTAGTGGCCAGTGTGTTCTTTTATCTGGATACCAAGTTCAGGGCTGAGCAGCTTGCCACAAATCAGATAAGCCAGTTGGCGCTTACGGTGGAAAGTACAGCCTCTGTTGCGCTTTATGTGCAGGACGCTGAGCTCGCGAAAGAGATAGTGCAGGGGTTGGAGATCAATGATTTGGTCGCCGGTGCCATGTTGACCGAAGGGGATAAGGCATGGATGGGCAGCAGGGGTTTTGACCTGCAGGCCGCCGAGGTGATTCGGTTCGAGATTCATCACCCATTTTTCAGCGACCAAACTCTGGGCAAACTCTTGCTGATGCCCAACCAGGCATATATCGATGAGAGGGCGACGCAGGGGGCGGTCAGTCAGGCCTGGGTATTGGCAATTCAGGCGTTGGCCATTGCTGTATTGGTGTCATTGTTAGTGCATAAAACCCTGACGGCTCCGCTTAATTTTCTCACTCAAAAAGTGGAGCAGATTGTCCCTGGAGCCAACGCCATGCTCACGGTGCCACGACGCCATGAGAAAGATGAAATCGGTTGCCTGGTACGTGGTATTAATACCCTGATCAACAATCTGAACGAGTCTCTGGAACAGGAACGGGGCCTGAGGGCAAGGACTGAACAGCTGGAGCGCAAGTTCAGGTTGATCTTCGAAAAAGCCAGTGCCGGTATCTGCCTGGTCGACAGTAATAACGCCTTGCTGGAAGTGAATGAGGCCTTTTGCTTGCTCAGTGGCAGTCAAACCCGCAGTTGCCGCAGCACTCTGGTGGAATGGTTTGAGGAGCAGGCTGAGCTGGAAGAGTTCCTGCACAATTTCCGCAGCGATCCGTTCGCCAACCACGTGGAGATGGAGTTGCAACTCAGAACTGTGGATTCGGATATTCTCAAGTGGGTGCACTGCCTGTTCTCCAAAGTACAGGGACAGCAGGAGGGTGAAGAAACCATTTTGGAAGTGATGATGTACGACGTGACTGAACGCACCTATCGGGAGAGGATGATCCGGTTTGAGGCTGAGCATGACATGTTGACCCATCTGAAAAACCGCCGTGCCGGTGAACAGGTACTGAGAGAGTTGATGCGTCGGGCAGATCAGAATAATGCCATGATGGGCTTGCTGCTTATCGATCTCGACAGGTTTAAACCCGTCAATGATATCCACGGACATGAAGCTGGCGACGCCGTGCTTAAAGTGGTGGCCGAGCGCCTTGGAGCCCTGGGTGATGATGTGATGGTCGCGCGCTGGGGGGGCGATGAGTTTGTTATTGGCGTACCCAGCGTCGACAAGGACTATACCCGCCTCAGAAGCCTGGCGAAAACGGCGCTGAGCAGTCTTTACCTGCCCATCGCCGTTAACGACGAGCTTGAATGTGAAATAGGTGCCAGCATAGGTATTGCTGTCTATCCCCATCACGGCAGTACGCTGGAGCAGATGCTTGAGTCTGCGGATATGGCCATGTACGAGGTTAAACAACATGGTCGCGGCAACTTCAGATTTGGGCGGCTTTCAACAGGCGTAGCCTGAAATAAAAATAGTGTGATGTATATCTCGCTTCAGCCAGCCTAACCCTCAAATTAAGTGTGGATTAATTTTGTTCAACTAGTTTCTCCGTGGGATTAAAATTCAGGAGGAATGTAATGGACAAGGTCTATATTATCGCCCAAAAAACCGATGCCCAATCAGATGCCGTCGGTCATGGAGTTAAGCTTTCCAGGCAGCTGGAGATGGCTCCGGAAGTATTTGCATATAGCTATGAGCACCTCCCCGATTTCGAGCACTACATTCCTGCTGTCACGCCCGTGACTCAGGCCGCCATCGTTAAAAAGGCCAAACAGGCCGCTGAAGCCAAACTGGCACAGTTGGGCGCAGAAGATGTACCTGTCCACAGCCTTTGGCACAAGCACCTGTATGAACATGCCTCTGAAGCTGCCTATAACGGCGGTTACTCTCTGATGGTAAAAGCGATCCACGACAGCGATCGCTTTATGCCCACCGACTGGCACCTTATTCGCCATACCAAAACGCCACTCTTGTTCTTGACTGATAACCCTCAGTTGACTGGAGACGATGTGTTAGTTGCTGTGGATCTGGGCAGTAACAGTCCGGTTAAGCAGCAATTGAACAAGGCTGTTGTCGCACGGGGTAAAGCGCTGGCCAAAGCAACCGGCGGTAAGCTGCATGTTGCCTATGTAAGTCGTATGCATGTAGTGATTAACGATCTGGATCTGGTAGACAATGCCACAGTTGCGGCCAATGCCCGTGAACGCTTTGCCCATGAGTTGGCAGCTCTTGAACTGCCGGAAGAGCAGATTCATGTGATCGCAGGTGACCCCGAGCTTTGCCTGTATGAGTTATCCTGCCGCCTGAAAGCCCAGTACTTTGTGATTGGTGCTCGTCAGCGTAAAGGGATACTCGGTCATGTGATTGGCAATACCGCAGAAGCCATTCTGAGCAAGATGCGCAGCCATGTGCTGGTTATCCCTGCTTTTGATGAACTGCTGGCACAAGAAAATTCATAAAGCGGTAATTTTGCCCATGAGGCAAAGCTAAGTCGTTGAAAATATCAAATAAGCCATGCCTGAGCGGGTAAAACGCTGATTCAGGGATGGCTTTCTCTTATTTCCCGTGGCGTTAACCCTACTATCTATCTGGGGTTGAGCTGCTGTTAACACAAAAATAATCGATAACTTCTTCTAAGGAGTTAAACCGTGGAGTTTTTTTGCCAAAAAGCAGGAATAACTCCCAATCTTGTTGTGAAAAAGTGCAAGCTCAGTTTGCGCTCTTGAGCGTTTCGCATTTACAATATGCGCCTTAAAATCTGATGTGTGGTTTGCTGCGATTTGTGGCATACTCCGTCTACTTTCTAAACTAAGCAAAAAAGTTGAATCATGACCGACTTATCAAAATACAGAAATATTGGTATTTTCGCTCACGTTGACGCGGGTAAAACCACGACCACCGAGCGTATCCTTAAGCTCACCGGTAAAATTCACCGTCTGGGTGAAGTACACGACGGCGCCTCTACCATGGACTTCATGGATCAGGAAGCTGAGCGTGGTATTACCATTCAGTCTGCGGCGACTACCTGTTTCTGGAAAGATCACCGCTTCAACGTAATTGACACCCCTGGACACGTTGACTTCACCGTAGAAGTTTACCGTTCTCTGAAAGTTCTGGACGGTGGTATCGGTGTATTCTGTGGTAGCGGCGGTGTTGAACCACAGTCAGAAACCAACTGGCGCTATGCTAACGAATCTGAAGTTGCTCGTCTGATCTTCGTGAACAAGCTGGACCGTATGGGTGCAGACTTCTTCCGCGTAGTTGGTCAGGTTAAGCGCGTTCTGGGTGCAAACCCACTGGTTATGACCCTGCCTATCGGTCGTGAAGACGAGTTCGTGGGCGTTGTTGACGTTCTGAACAACCAAGCTTTCGTTTGGGATGATTCCGGTCTGCCAGAAAACTTTGAAATCAAAGAAATCCCAGCTGACATGGTTGATCAGGTTGCTGAATACCGTGAAGCTCTGATCGAAACTGCTCTGGAAGCTGACGAAGATCTGCTGATGGAATACCTGGAAGAAGGTACTGAGCCATCTATCGAACAGCTGAAAGCATGTATCCGTAAGGGGACCCGTGACCTGATGTTCTTCCCTACCTTCTGTGGTAGTGCGTTCAAGAACAAAGGTATGCAGCTGATTCTGGATGCAGTAGTAGATTACCTGCCATCTCCAACTGAAGTTGACCCACAGCCTCTGACTGATCCAGAAACTGGTGAAGAGACTGGTGAAGTTGCTACTGTATCTATCGATGAGCCACTGCGCGCTCTGGCGTTCAAGATCATGGATGACCGTTTCGGCGCCCTGACCTTTATCCGTGTTTACTCTGGTAAGCTGAAGAAGGGTGACACCGTTCTGAACTCTGCTACCGGTAAGACTGAGCGTATCGGCCGTATGGTTGAGATGCACGCTAACGACCGTAACGAGATCGACTACGCACAAGCTGGTGACATCATCGCTGTAGTTGGTATGAAGAACGTTCAGACTGGTCACACCCTGTGTGATCCTAAGCATGAATGTACTCTGGAACCAATGATCTTCCCTGAGCCAGTAATCTCTATCGCTGTTACTCCTAAGGATAAAGGCGCTTCTGAGAAGCTGGGTATCGCACTGGGTAAGATGGTTGCTGAAGATCCATCATTCCAGGTTGAAACCGACCAGGAAACCGGTGACACCATCCTGAAAGGTATGGGTGAACTGCATCTGGACATCAAAGTAGACATCCTGAAGCGTACCTTCGGTGTTGAACTGACTGTTGGTGCTCCACAGGTTGCATACCGTGAAACCATCACCATGCCAATCGAAGATCAGTACACTCACAAGAAGCAGTCTGGTGGTTCTGGTCAGTTCGGTAAGATCGACTACCGCATCCGTCCTGGTGAGCCAGGAAGCGGCTTCAAGTTCGAATCTACTGTAGTTGGTGGTAACGTTCCTAAGGAATTCTGGCCTGCAGTTGAGAAAGGTTTCGCATCTATGATGGAAACTGGTCCTCTGGCTGGCTTCCCAGTACTGGACGTTGAAGTTGAACTGTTCGATGGTTCTTACCACGCAGTTGACTCCTCAGCAATCGCGTTCGAAATCGCTGCTAAGGGTGCATTCCGTCAGTCCATGCCTAAGGCCAAGCCACAGCTGCTGGAGCCTATCATGAAGGTTGACGTGTTCACTCCAGAAGATCACGTTGGTGACGTAATCGGTGACCTGAACCGTCGTCGCGGCATGATCAAAGACCAGGAAGCTGGTCTGACTGGCGTACGTATCAAGGGTGATGTACCTCTGGCTGAAATGTTCGGCTACATTGGTCACCTGCGTACTATGACTTCTGGTCGTGGTCAGTTCTCTATGGAGTTCTCACACTACGCTCCATGTCCAAACAACGTAGCTGAGCAAGTAATTGCTGACGCTAAAGCTAAAGACGCTGCTAAGAAGTAATTCTTGCGCTAACTAAGCTTTAATAAAAACCCGCCTGATGGCGGGTTTTTTTATGGCTGGACTCGACTTGGATTCTTGTGTCGTCAGTTACCTGATCGATTATCTATCATCCTGTTTTTGAGACATCTCCAACAAAGCATTGGCCGCGGGCGTTAAGGGTAGATTCTTGCGCCAGGCAATCCCCAGGTCCCAGTTCATCCCCGGCGACATAGGTCGAAATTCCAATTCACTGTTATCCAAACGCTGACAAATTGGCTCAGGCAGTAGCGCCAGTCCCATATCTGCTTCCACCATGGCCGCCAGAAAATCCCACTGACCACTGCGAAAGGCGATATTCAGTTCAACACCGGCTGCACGACTCAGGCGGGTGATAATCTTTGATAAAGAGAAATCTTCGTTATAGAGAATAAAGGGATAGTCTCCCAAATCCGCCCAGGACAACTCCTGTTTGGCGGTCAGTGGATGGCCCTTTGGCAGACAGGCCATCAGCGGGTAACACCTCAGTGGCGTACTGGCGAGCTCGTCGGTAAAGGTAATGGGCAGAATGGCGAAGGCGATATCCAGCTTGTCTTCCATCAATGCCTGCTCACAGCCAAACCCGCCGTATTCTGCCATCTCCAGAGTGATGCCCGGGTAACGTTTACGGAACTCAACCAGCAGGCCGATAAACAGGCTGCTCATCATAGGGCAAACGCCCAGTCGCAATACCCCGGATTTAACGCCTGCAAGGTTAGTCATCTCCTGCTCGAGGCGATGCCATTGACCAATCATCTGTCTGGCGCTGGCTTCAAACAAAATCCCCGCCTGGGTTGGTGTGACCTTCTGGTTATTGCGAATAAGCAGTGTCTGCCCCAGTTGCTCTTCCAGGCGCTGGATCATTTTGCTCAATGTTGGTTGGGTCAGGTAAAGCTTCTCCGCCGCGCGGGTATAGTTACCTGTTTCCACCAGGGTGATAAAACAGCGTAATGTCTTGATTGGAATGTTCATGCCGATCTGGAATCCAGTTGATGGAATTAATTCATTTTACCAATAAAGGCAGAAGATTTAATCTTCTCTCCGTCGAAAAACGGAGGTGAATTTAGTCGGACTCTTTTCTGATTAATGTCGGGTTTCTCAGGCCCGCTCCGCAGCAAGATTGATTTCGTGACAGTTGTCGGTAAAGAGACCGGTGGCAGTTGGCAGAAGTGATGAATTCTGCCGGATCTGATTCTCAGCGGATCCAATCACTCAATTTGGTTACATTGTGAAGCTTTATGCATTCAACCCCGGACTCGTTGACCGGGGTTTTTTTTATCTGTTTTTTAGTAAAAATCCTGCCTTCGTGACATTCTGTTCAGGCTTTTCCATCTGCAGTTCAATTTTTCAGCTAAGCTATCAATCTAACGTTTAATGCCGATGCATCGAACGGTGGAAATCTTATCAGCCGCTTTCATCCTTACGTGTTGGAAGTAACAATGGAGAGGCTGAAATTTCAAGGAGGAAAGAGCTATGTCATGGAAAGTGACCACGATTATGTTGGCCGGTATGTTGGCGTCCACTTCGGCAGTTGCCGCACTGGAGGGGGATGCTGCATGGGAAGCCAAGTCAGCTAAACAGGATGGCGATCAGGTTAGCCCAACCGCGATCGAGGGAGACCCTGTTTGGGAGGGGCCGATTCGGGAACTGATGTCCCGTGCAGCTGCTGGCGATGAGGATGCGATTCAGACTTTGAAGCTGATGGGCATTAAGCCTGAGTAGCACCAGACTGGATACAAAGTTATGCTAAACAAAAGCCACCCCAGGGTGGCTTTTGTGATTTTACGATAGAGACTCAGTATCAGAAGCTGTTGTCCACAATTGCCTGCTTATTGCTGGCCTGAGGGACGTGACATTGGGTGCAGAAGTAGTTCTCGCCCTTGAGTGTCTGACCGTCAGCTTCCAGGTGGGAAGCCGGTACCGAAGTGGTGCGCATACGTTTGGCTTTGGCAGGGCTGTGACAGTTGATGCAGGTGTTCTTTTTGATGTTAATAGCGTAATCCTTGTGCGGAACCAAAGGTGGCTGGTCGGCAAAGGTACGCTCCACTGACTTACCGCGGTTTGGGTACTCAGGCATCACATCTGCCGGACGAACCTCACTGATTTTACTGTCACCAGCCAGTGACTTCACATTAACCGGCTGGGCATCGGGCAGGGGGGCCTGACCGGAACACGCACTCAGGCCGAGGGCAAGCATGGCTACGCAAACTAATTTTTTCATCGTGTTATCTCTGAGCAGGAGGCAATTAAAAGTTATTGCTGCTGTTAATTCTTGCTGTTGGCCTGCCTTGTGAGCCCAAAAGGCTCACAAGGCAGTGGCTCAACATTGAGCGGTTACCAGGCTTAAGCCTTCATCACCTTAACCGGACACTTCTTGAAATCCGTCTCTTTGGAGATAGGATCCGTCGCATCCAGTATCAGCTTATTGACCAGCTGACGGGCATCGAAGAATGGCATGAATACCACGCCGCGAGGCGGCTTGTTGCGGCCCTTGGTCTCTACCCGGGTACGCACTTCACCACGTGGAGAGGCCACAATCACTTCATCACCACGCTGCAGGCCTCTGGCTTTGGCATCGTCAGGGTGCATAAAGATTTGGGCATCCGGATAGGCGCGGTGCAGTTCTGGTACGCGACCAGTCATGGTGCCTGTATGCCAATGCTCCAGCACCCGGCCTGTGCTCATCCAAAGATCATATTCTTCGTTAGGTTCTTCGGCTGCAGGTTCGTATGGCAGGGCGAAAATCACCGCTTTACCATCTGGTTTCCCGTAGAAGTTGAAGCCTTCGCCTGCCTTAACATAAGGATCTGAACCTTCAACGTAACGACGCAGGGTTTCTTTGCCGTCAACAACCGGCCAGCGCAGACCACGGGTTTCATGGTATCTGTCGAACTCAGCCAGATCGTGGGCTTTACCGCGACCAAAGGTGGCGTACTCTTCAAAGATGCCCTTCTGTACGTAGTAGCCGAAGTGGTCGGCTTCATCATTCATCTCACCCTTGCATTCAGAGCTTGGGAATTTATCGATAACGCCGTTGGCGAACAGCACTTCATAGAGCGTCCTGTCTGCGTATTCAGGTTTCTGGGCAATCAGCTCAGCCGGCCATACTTCAGATACTTTAAAGCGCTTGGAGAACTCCATCAGCTGCCACAGATCGGACTTGGCGCCTGCAGGAGCCTTCACTTGTTGATGCCACATATGGGTACGACGCTCGGCATTACCATAGGCACCTTCTTTCTCTACCCACATGGCAGTAGGTAGGATCAGGTCGGCAGAAACGGCGGTAACAGTCGGGTACGGATCGGATACCACGATGAAGTTTTCAGGGTTACGGAAACCCGGATAAATTTCGTCGTTGATGTTGGGGCCAGCCTGCATATTGTTGGTACACATGGTCCAGTAGCAGTTCAGCTTGCCATCTTTCAGCATGCGACTTTGCAGTACGGCGTGGTAGCCAGGCTTGGGAGGAATCGTGCCAGCAGGCAGCTGCCAGGTTTTTTCAGCTTTTTCTCTGTGCTTTGGATTCATCACCACCATGTCAGCTGGCAGGCGATGGGCAAAGGTACCCACTTCACGAGCGGTGCCGCAGGCGGAAGGCTGACCTGTCAGAGAGAAGGGACTGTTGCCGGGCGTGGCAATTTTACCGGTCAACAGATGCAGGTTGTACAACATGTTGTTGGCCCATACCCCTCGTACGTGCTGGTTGATACCCATGGTCCACAGGCTCATCACCCTGATCTTGGGATCTGCGTAGGCCTTGGCCAGAGTTTCCAACTGCTCAATGGGTACGCCACTCATCTGGGAGGCATAGTCCAGAGTGTAAGGCTTAAGGAATTCGGCATACTCGGCAAAGCTGATATCGCTGAATTTGCCGTTGCCCGGGTTCCTGGCTTTTTTCTCCAGTGGATGGTCGGGACGCAGGCCATAACCAATATCATCCACACCCAGAGCAAACTTGGTGTGCTTGTTAACGAACTCTTTATTAACGGCGCCATTCACTATGATGTAGTTGGCGATGGCGTTGAGGATAACCAAGTCAGACTGAGGGCGGAACACCATAGGGTGGTCGGCCAGCTCGAAACTGCGGTTCTCAAAGGTCGAGAGTACGTGTACTTTGCAGTCTTTGTGGCTCAGACGACGGTCGGTCAGGCGTGCCCACAGTACCGGGTGCATTTCGGCCATGTTGGCGCCCCACAGCACAAAGTGGTCGGCTGCTTCCAGGTCGTCATAACAGCCCATTGGCTCATCCATACCAAAGGTACGCATAAAGCCCACTACGGCAGAAGCCATACAGTGACGAGCGTTGGGATCGATATTGTTGGTACGGAAAC
This sequence comes from Shewanella corallii, assembly GCF_023349125.1. Taxonomy (GTDB): domain Bacteria; phylum Pseudomonadota; class Gammaproteobacteria; order Enterobacterales; family Shewanellaceae; genus Shewanella; species Shewanella corallii. The sequence continues at coordinate 343,358 of NZ_JAKIKT010000001.1, forward strand.
CTGCCTTGTGCAGCTTGGCAGCAGCGTAACCTTCCCAGATAGTCCACTGGCCTGAGCCGAACATACCGATGGCGGTCGGGCCCTTGGTGTTCAATGTGTTCTTCCACTTGTCGGCCATCACGTCGAAGGCAACATCCCAGCTGACAGGGGTAAATTCACCTTCCTTGTCATACTTGCCGTTCTTCATCCGCAGCAGTGGGGTTTCCAGGCGGTCTTTACCGTACATGATCTTGGACAGGAAATAGCCCTTGATACAGTTCAGGCCCCGGTTAACCGGACTTTCCGGGTCACCCTTGGTAGCCACGACTTTTCCGTTTTCGGTTCCCACCAAAACACTGCAACCTACACCACAGAAACGGCAGGGCGCCTTATCCCATTTGATTGGGAAGACGTTCTGGGCAGCTTCCACCACCTTTACCGGCAGGGTCATACCCACAGCTGTAGCTGCGGCCACCGCGGCATTGGCTTTGATAAACTCGCGACGACTGATACTCATGGTTTTCTCACTCTTCTATTGAATCGACATGGTGGTAGATGAGGCTGTTGGACAAAACGCCTTCCAGGGCCTGCATGGATTCCACTCCGGCGAGGATGCTCTTTTGACTGTCACCTTCCAGGGTGACAATGAATTTGCCTTCAGGACTGACGGCATGGATGTCGGCTCCTGCAAGAGCCAAAATGCTCGCCCGTACAGACTCAATAGCGTCCTGATGGGCATGCAAAACTAAACTGGATACATGGTATTCCGAGGGCATACAAAGCTCCCTAACTGATTGACTTACGTGATCTTTGTCACCACGTTTTGGCGTCTATAACATCAGTCTTAAGGAGTTGGTTAGGCCTTTATATACCCCATCAGAGGTAATGGGGATGTTGTTTGATTGGGATCATGTTTTTCAGTGTGATCTCAATCAAGGAATTGAAATTTAACAATTTATTAGCAAATGTTGAATAAGTTGCCTGCGTGAGTTACATCAAATTTTTCAGGGAAGAGTTTGCCAGCCCGGATTTGGGCTGGCTGGTGCAGAAGCATTAGTCTTTCTTTAAGTCCTTGTATGCAGCAGGTACGTTCAAAGCCGGATGTACCCATCCGTAGAGGGCGTAACCGCTGAATTCCGGCAGTGTGACCCGTTTGACCGTTTCTTCCAGTGTCAGACCGTCATCGATGGCGGCCTGAACCTGAGTTTTAATGGCGTCCAGGTAGTCGATGTGCCACTTGATATCTTCCCGGTCCATCACTGAACCATGACCCGGAACTATCCTGGCGTCTTCAGGCAGGAATGCGTAAACCGCCTTGAGTGTTTCCAGAGTTTCCAGCAGGTGTCCATCGAGCAACCAGGGCAGTGAGGGTTTAACGGTAATGATAGGATTACCCGTCCACATTACTTTTGCCTCAGGTTCCCAGATAAACAGATCTCCCCCGGTTTGAGCAAAGCCAAAATCGATGATCTCTACAGTCCGGCCACCCAGTTCCAGCATGATGTTGCCGCCGTTACCCACCAGAATATCCGCAGCGACCGGGACTATCTCTTCAATGCCTCTGCCCTGACCAAAATTGCTGATCATAAATTCGGTGTCGGCTTTAAAGTGGCTTGTGATGTAATCCTGAGTTTTTTGGTGCTGAATAATTTTGGTTTCAGGAGGCAGATACATATTTCCGTAGGAGTGATCGCCGTGAAAGCTGGTGTTTACCGCATAGAGCAGCGGCTTGTCTGTTGCCTGTGAAATCAATTTTTGAACCTGAGCATTGAGCCGCTTATTCAGCATGGTATCAATCACGAGGACACCTTTGTCACCCACTATAAAACCGCCGCTGGTGGCAACAGGAGCGCCTTTTGATTCAAGTGCTTTGGCATCTGATGGATAGTAAGCAAAAACACCATCGCTCAGTTTTTCTGAAACCAGTACCACCTTATTGCCATCCCACACTGGTTCCTGAGCCTGGCTATAGCCACTGGCGAACAGAGTGATAGCGACTGCCAACATTCCTTTTACTTTCATCTATTGTCTCCACTTAAGAGTATTGTTTTGGTATTTCACTCGCCATTTAGTCTAAGATGGTGTTAACGATTGGTAAATTCTGAAAAATTGGATGATTTGTTGGTTTGTTGCGATTGTTCCAGTGAGGAGCTGATTGATCACCACAATCTGACTTTGGATGAATGTTAAATTTATTTGCGGTTTTTTCGCCCTGAGGTAACATGCTTTCTGGGTCTGCAGTTCACCCAGGCATCGCCACTGATACCTCTGATGAGGTCTCGGACGTTAAACCTGCCAGCTAACTCGATCTGACTTGAAAACTCTTACGTGTAATGAGTGCCAATGTCATAAGGGCGATCACTGACGCTGTGTTTTTTATTAAAATAGCAGTGGCGGCACCCGAATTATGGGTAAGATTATGTCCAGAGAAACCATTCCCTTTGCCTGTGCAGATCTCTCTGCATTGGCTAAGTCCCTGCGTAAACAGCTGATGAGCTGTGAGTCGTTCCCGTCCCATGTAGAGATGCTTAATATTCTGGCCAGGGCCAATGGGTACAGCAATTATCAGCACTTGAAACAGGATGCAGAGTCGGTCAATGACGCCGGTTCAGGGCTGAGTGTCGAAGTCCCCCGCAAGTTGCAGCCTTTTATGTCATCAGACTATGTGTTGCACTCCTGGCCAGTGAAATTCAGCCTGCAGAAACTGAGCCTTTGGTTCTTTGCCTGCCGTTTTCAGTACCAGCAAAGGTACAGCGAGCGAGAGGTGAATGAGATTATCAGCCGTTATGAAGATTTTGGGGATTTCGCCCGCATCCGTCGTGAGCTGTGCAATCAAAAGCTGCTGGGGCGCACAATAGATGGCCGGGATTATTGGCGTACCAATGCAACTCCACCGGATGAGTTGAAGTCGCTCGCTGATTATTGGGCTGAGTAGCTGTGTATTATGGCGGAGGGCAGTCTCTTGCCCTCTGTTACTTTCATTCCGCCATTAATATTTCTGTATCTGGTGGGACGAATATCCAGCTTCGAATGTCTGAGAATGCGCTTAACTGTCTTTGAAAGTTACCGTCTGGCGCGCTAACTTGATCATGACTAGAGACTCCGGGAGGGGCGATGACTGATCCTGTTCACGTAGAAACTGGCACTGCAGCTGTTACTGAAACACCGCAATACAACCGTGAAATTGGTCCCAACTGGTTTGCTTCGGTGATGGGGACGGGCATTATCGCCAACGCCGCTGCTGGGTTGCCTCTGGTGGCGGAGCAATTGACCGGTTTTGCCATCACTGTTTGGGTGATCGCCGCCATCATGCTGGTGTTACTGTTGGTGATTAAAACGGCTCAGGCCATCTTCAAGCCTCATATTCTCAAACGTCAGCTTAACGATGGCGTGATGGCTCAGTTTTTTGGGGCGCCACCGATGGCTATGCTGACTGTTGGGGGAGGTTCTGTGCTTCTGGGTCATCATCTGATGCCTGCCGATCTGGCCATTACTATCGGCTGGGTGCTGTGGATTGCCGGTACTCTGACCGGTTTGCTGACCGCTGTCATTATTCCCTATCTGCATTTCACCCGTTATGAGACTGAAGATGATGCTGCCTTTGGCGGTTGGTTAATGCCGGTTGTGCCACCCATGGTGTCGGCTACTATCGGTGCAATGCTTATTCCCCATGCGTCGAGCGCTGAACTGCAGCAAACTCTGCTCTATGCCTGCTATGCCATGTTTGGTCTGAGTCTGATGGCCTCGATTATTATCATTACTCTGATTTGGCGCAGATTATCTCATTCCGGTACATCCGGTGGCGCGCGAGTGCCAACGCTTTGGATAGTGCTCGGGCCTCTGGGGCAGTCTATTACTGCCATTGGCAGTTTGGGCGTGGTCGCGCAGAGCATATTGCCCCCTGATATTGGCAGTAGTTTTCATACCATGGCGCTTTTATATGGCATCCCGGTTTGGGGATTTGCCTTTTACTGGTCCATGATTGCCGGCTTGCTGACCATCAGAGCCATACGCCGTAACATGCCGTTTGCGCTGACCTGGTGGGCCTTTACCTTTCCTGTTGGTACTTGTGTGACAGGTACCACTCAATTGGCGCACTATACTGGACTGACGCTGGTTTCCTGGATGGCTGTGGTGTTGTTTTTCGGCTTGTTGCTGGCCTGGTTAACTGCCGCAGTGGGCACAGCCAAAGGATTGAGGAAGGGGCATATATTGCATGTACCTGCCAAAGCGCCGCCGGTAAAGTCTCGCAAAGGGTAGAAGCTGATGAATGACAGGACTGATGATATAGGTGATACCTGGTTTAGCTATCAAGCATCACCGCGGCGGTTTGCTTTGGAGATGCTCGGCATAGCAGTGGTCTTTCCCTCAACTGTATTGCTGATTTTGCATTTCACCCCCATAGCGGCGCTTGATGACCCGGTCAGGGGCTATGTAAAGTGGGGCGCTGTTGCTATTGGAGTGGTGCTGTTTCTGGTGGCGGGCTTGCCTAACCTGTTCAAGACGGGAAGGTTTAGCTTTGTGCTTGACTGTCACACAGTGAGCTGTGAGCACCCGGATTCGGAGACCTTGAATTACTGTCTCAATATCAGTGACCTCAAAGAGGTGTTCGTGCAGCGGCATATCGGCGGTTACACACATTATTGGTATTTTCTGGTGACCCGGGACGACCGCAGATTTGTGATCCCTTATGCCTACAAACTTAGTCCCCTTCAGGTTGTTAAGGTGATTCAAAAGCACCTGCCATCCCTGCCAATCAGAAGGAGCTGAGTGTTATCGCGGCTCTGCTCAGTATCTTTTTTAGCCGGGGCAGGATAGAGACTACTTATCTAACGCCGACATAAGGCTGCCTGAAAACCTGTTATGTCTTCAAACTGAATAACCTCAATGCAAACGCTTAATTAGCGATCCCAGTCACAGGATTACCTTTCACCATTAGTAGCCATCGAAACGTTTCGATTATGATTCGCTGCATTATCGAAACGTTTCGATGATGTCTTTGCCAAACCACGGTATGGGCGCCGGACAGTCTCTACATGAAGGCAAGCCTCTGTCCCTTGGAGCCTGGTAGAGACATATCACTGAGTGAAAGGCTGAAAGATGATTAAACACCCACTGCTCAATGCTGACATGAATATGCTGGCCGCCACTCTGGGCCATACCGATGAGGTCACTATTTGTGACGCAGGACTTCCAGTACCTGTCGGTGTGCAGCGTATTGATTTGGCGTTGACCCACGGCGTACCGGGTTTTATCGAGACGGTAAAGGTATGGCTGGCGAGTTGTCAGATTGAAGGTGTGGTGATGGCCGAGGAGTTTGCCGATGCCAATCCTGCAGCGTATGAGGCTCTGATGACAGAGCTTGATAATGAGACAGAACGCAGCGGTCGCTCGATTTCGGTTACTTATCTTTCCCATGAAGCATTTAAAAAGCGTACCGGCATCAGCCGGGCAGTTATCAGAACCGGTGAATGTACTCCCTATGCGAACGTGATTTTTCGCTCTGGTGTTGTTTTCTAAATCGGCTCACGTCCCTGGAAGATAAGTTATGTTTATAAAAAACTCTGCAACTCAGCAGGCGGATGGTTACCTGAACAAAACCCCGCTGTTCCAGTTTTTGTTGTTGTCCTCAGTATTTGCCCTCTGGTCAGCCGCCGCAGCCCTGAATGATGTGTTGATCACTCAGTTCAAAGCCATTTTCCACCTTTCCAATTTTGCTTCTGCGCTGGTGCAGTCGGCGTTCTACGGTGCCTACTTCCTGGTGGCGATTCCGGCTGCCATGGTGGTTAAGAAGAGTTCCTACAAGCTGGCGATTTTATTGGGGCTGGCACTCTATATCTTTGGCTGTCTGATGTTCTTCCCGGCTTCTGTGGCTGGCACTTACACCATGTTTTTGGCGGCCATTTTCTGTATTGCCATCGGCCTGTCTTTCCTGGAAACCTCCTGTAATACGTATTCCGCCATGATAGGTGAGCCACAGCGCGCCACATTGCGTCTGAATATTTCCCATACTATCAATGCGATGGGTTATATCGTGGGTTTGCTGCTGGGCAAGTATCTGATTTTCCAGGAAGGTATCGATATTGAACATCAGATGGCGACCCTGACAGGTGCTGAGCTGGAAGCATTTAAAGCTCAGGTATTGCAGCAAACGCTGGAGCCCTACAAGTGGCTGGTGGGTGTGATTGCTACTGTGGCAGCCCTGATCGCCGTGACAGAATACCCAAGCTGTAAAGTAGCGACCGCCCGCAAGGCAGACCAGCCAAGCTTCGGTGAGACTCTGTCTTATCTGGCCGGTAATGCCCGTTTCTTCAAAGGTATTGGTGCTCAGTTTGCCTACGTAGGTATGCAGGTAGCAGTCTGGTCTTTCACCATTCGTCTGGCGCTGGAATTGGATGCCAACATGGTTGAACACGATGCTGCCAATTACCTTCTGTACTCCTTCATCATGTATTTCCTGGGTAAATTGCTGGCCAATTACCTGTTTACCAAGACCTCTCAGGAAAACGTGTTGATGGGCTACTCAGCGATTGGTTTCGCCTGCCTTATGTATGTGGCTCTGGTTCCAAACTTCAGTGCAGTTTGGGTTGCTGTGGGTACCTCAGCACTGTTCGCGCCTTGCTGGGCTACTATCTTTGCTTCGACCCTGCAGTCGGTTGATACCCGTTACACAGAAACCACAGGTGGTTTTGTGGTGATGGCCATTATCGGTGGCGCTATTGTGCCTGCGGTGCAGGGCCTGCTGGCTGACAGCATTGGTATGCAGTCCTCCTTTATTGTCAGCGCTATCTGTTTCGCTGTGGTGTTTGCTTACTTTATGAGTGAAAAGAAGTTCAAACGCTCACAGACCTTGTCTGAAGCGACCGTTGAAGCAACTGCTTAAGCGCCCCTGATTAAGAGAATTAGGCGGCCACCTCAGGAATATCCGGGTGACCGCTTTTTTGCAGGAGATTGAATATGCTTACTCTGCCTCTGTACAAACACAGTTTCTCCCGTCACAGAAGTCTGATTGCCAGATCTGATGCCTTTGAGATTTACACCTTTGTGTACAACTCTGGTGTGGAAGCTGTCGAGATCAGAAATAGCAAAGGTCATTTGGTAGTGCTGCCATTTATGGGGCAGATGGTGTGGGATGCTGAGTTTCTGGGTACCGACCTTTGCATGAAAAACATGTTCAGTGAGCCCAAACCCGCCAAAACCATAGTCGAGACCTACGGCTGTTTTGCCTTCCATGCCGGGATGATCCGCATGGGCTGTCCAACGCCTCAGGATGACCATGTGCTGCACGGTGAAATGCCCTGTGCCACTATGGACAGCGCCTGGCTTGAGATCAGTGACACCAGCGTCACCATCAAGGGCAGCTACGAATACGTGATGGGCTTTGGCGACCATTATCTGGCCACGCCATCTGTCACTCTGGGGCAGGACTCGGGTGAGTTCGATATTCAGATGACGGTGAAGAACCTGGCATCTGTTCCTATGCCTTTGCAATATATGTGTCACATCAATGCCGCCTACCTGGAAGGGGCGGTGATGAGCCAGAATCTGCCTGATGAGGCCTTTGTGCTGCGTCAGAGTGTGCCTGACCATGTTCGTCCGACTGAACAGTGGCTGGCCTATAACGAAACATTGAAAACGTCAGCACCCTTTGCAGTGCTGAATGAGCCGCAGATGCACGACCCTGAGATTGTTTACTTTGCCGATGACATCTCTCGCTTTACCGAGCGCGCTGAGTTCTCTATGGCAATCGGTGACAAGTGTCTCATCACTGAATTTGATACCAAAGAATTCAACAACTTGACCCGTTGGGTTCTGTACAATGGCGACCAGCAGGTAGCAGCCTACGCCTTGCCGGCCACCTGCCGCCCTGAAGGTTTTCTGGCGGCCAAAGGCAGTGGCAATTTGTTGTATCTTGAGCCGGGTGAGACGCGTCATTTCAGTGTGCGCACCGGTATCAGACAGGCGTAATAGAGCCAGAAGATTAATCTGCCGAATTGACGTGATTCGGCTTTGTACCCTTTTTCTTTTAAGTATGAACCCTGGAGTTCATTCTGAGTTGCGGATAACCATATGAATAAGCTAGTGGTGTTAGGTAGTGTTAATGCTGACCATGTTCTTCAGGTGCCTTCTTTCCCTCGTCCGGGTGAGACCCTGCATGGCCGCAATTATCAGGTGATCCCAGGCGGCAAGGGTGCCAACCAGGCGGTTGCTGCTGCCCGTCTTGGTGCCGATATCGGTTTTATCGCCTGTGTGGGTGATGATGCCTTTGGCCAGAATATCGTTAAAGCGTTTGCCAATGACGGCATGAATGTCGACGCTGTGCACTGCATGGAAAATGCCATGACAGGCATCGCTATGATTCAGGTAGCGGACAATGGCGAGAACAGCATCTGTTTGGATGCTGCCGCCAATGCTCTGCTGACTGTGAATCTGGTTAATCAGCATGAGGCACAAATTGCCGCTGCGGATTACCTGTTGATGCAGCTGGAAACCCCACTGTGTGGTATCGAGCAGGCTGCCCGCATCGCCAAAGCCAACAACACTCAGGTGATCCTGAATCCGGCGCCGGCCCGTGAACTGCCTGACTCACTGCTTGCGCTGGTAGATGTGATCTCCCCCAACGAGACAGAGGCCCATTTGCTGACCGGTATTGAAGTGACTGATGAAGCTTCTGCCGCCCAGGCTGCTGCTGTATTGCACGCCAAAGGCATTGCCACTGTGCTGATCACTCTGGGCGCCAAAGGTGTGTATCTCAGCCGTGCTAATGAGGGCGCGGCCAATGAAGGTGCCGCTGAAGGCTGCATTATTGCCGGTTTCCGCGTTGAGGCGACCGATACCACAGCCGCTGGCGATACCTTTAACGGTGCATTGGTAACGGCTTTACTGGAGCAACAGCCGCTGGAGCAGGCGCTGGTATTTGCCCATGCTGCCGCGGCGATTTCGGTCACCCGTTTTGGCGCACAAACCTCTATTCCAGGCAGGGAAGAGGTGGACAGTTTCCTGGCACAACAGGCCTGAGTGTCTTTGGAGTGTCTTTGAGCGCTAACTGATTAAATCTAAACCAATAAAAAGCATACTGGAGTTCACCACATGGCCACCATGAAAGATGTCGCTAAGCTTGCCGGGGTTTCAACCTCGACGGTCAGCCATGTGATGAACCTAACCCGATTTGTCAGTGAAGATATTGCCAAGCGGGTTCAGGATGCTGCTCGGGAGTTGAATTACAGTGGTCCTTCCGCCGTCGCCCGCAGCCTGAAAACCTGCCGTACCAACACCATAGGCATGTTGGTCACCACCTCTACCAATCCCTTCTATGCCGAGGTAGTACGCGGGGTAGAGCAGGCTTGTTATCAGCAGGGTTACAACCTGATCTTGTGTAATACCGAAGGGGATGTGCAGCGCCTTAAACGCTCGCTGAGCACCCTGGTAGAGCGTCGGGTCGATGGCTTGATTATGATGTGCGCCATGCTGGAAGGTGAAGATGCCGCTTTGTATGAGCGCCTGAAGAAGTTGCCCGTGGTGGTAATGGACTGGGGCGAGGCCGACTTTCCCTGTGATCGTATTCAGGGGCACTCCCGCAAAGGTGGCCAGTTGGCAACCCAATATCTGCTGGATAAAGGCCATCGACATATTGGCTGTATTACCGGTCCCCGCAATCGCCAGCAGGCAGATTTGCGTTATCAGGGCTTTGCCGATGCCATGACGGACGCAGGGCTTACGATAAACCCGGACTGGATGATTGAAAGCAACTTTGAGTCAGACGGTGGTAAAGCGGCTTTTGCCAGCTTGTTTGCCAATGTTGAGCATGACAAATCCAGGCTGCCCAGTGCCCTGTTTGTGTGCAATGACATGATGGCCATAGGGGTACTGCATGCCGCTCAGAATGCGGGCATTAAGGTACCTCAGGAGCTGTCGATTATTGGCTATGACGATATTCACCTGGCCCGCTATATGAACCCGGCGCTGACCACGATTCATCAGTCCAAGGGGAAGCTGGGAGCTGAGGCTGTTAATGCCTTGTTGGCCCGTCTGCAGGACCCGACACTGGCCCCCCAATTTATGGATATTGAGCCCAGCGTGGTGGAAAGGGACAGTGTGCAGATATTGAAATAGCTTTCCTGCTCAATTCTTTGTTATCAAATAAAATCATTATGTTATCAGGTGGTTGTTGAAGTATTCTGGTATCTGTTTCTTGCAGGCAGACATACCGGACGTGAATACTGTGACCACTTGCTCCATTTCCCGTTTAACCCTTCTATTCTCTTCTCTGTTGTCAGCTGTCTCCTGTGAAGCGGTTTCAGAGCAAGCTGATGCTCTCCAGGTTTCTGCTCACCAAAGCGAATCAGGTGATACTCCCTGGGGTATCGCCATAGGGGTCAGGCGTAGTGATATTCCCTATGCCGTAGAGGATGATGAAGTCTTTGATGTGCTTCCCCTGCTTAAATATCAGGGTGAGTATGGCTATATCAACGGCATGGAAGCTGGGGTCCATCTGTGGCAAAACGACCAGCACCAGGTCAATGCCTATACTCGTTTTCGTTTTGTTGATATTCCCAAAGAACTGCAAAATGAAGCTCAGGCGGAATCCTTCGATTTAGGGCTTCAGTACAAGTTTGCTCATGGCCCCTGGGAGGCGGACATTGCTCTGCTGTCAGACTCTTACAAACGTGCCTACATGTACTCCAGAACCAAATTTCACTGGCATTCCGGCGACTGGGACCTGATCCCCTATGCGGAGTTTCAGTGGAAGTCGGATCAATTCAACGACTATTACTATGGGCTGGACAGATATGAGGTTGGCAGCGGTTTGCAGTTTAATGCCGGGGTGACTGCCAGATACCACGTCGCCAGTAATCTGTATCTGCTGGGCAGATTTGGAGTAGGGCGACTGGAGGATAAAATCAGTCAGCTACCGACGATAGAAAACCAATACCAGTATGAGACGTTTCTTGGCTTTGGCTTCTTTCCTGACAATAAACAGGAAAAGTCTGTCAGCAGGGCTGATTCAAGCCGGGATGACAGTGAGTTTTTCCGCCTGTCTCATGGCTGGGCTACGCCATCCAATCTCAGCTACATTCTGACCGGGGATGCGGAAAAAGATCCCTATAACAATCAGATGACCTCTCTGTTCTATGGAACCCGCTTGAGTGAGACGCTATTTGGTCTGCCCATTGAACTTTACTTTACTCCGGGCGTTGCCTGGCACTATGACTCTGAAGTTCAGGGAGAGATTGTCGAGGGTGTCGTAGCCATTAAAGCCTTTTATACCTTTGAGCTGGGTCCCCGCTGGCGCTTTGGGGTGGCAGAGGGACTGTCTTACGTCACCAACCTCACCTATATAGAAAAGTCTGAGTTGGATGAGAAGGGGTACAAACCATCCAAGCTGCTCAACTATCTGGACTTCTCTCTGGAGGTCAATCTTGGCGATCTGTTTAACAGCAATACAATGCATGGAATCTGGCTGGGGTACAGCATCCATCATCGCTCAGGCATTTTTGAAACCAGCTCCACCTTCGGCCGGATCAAGGGTGGTAGTAACTATCAGGCAGTGACTCTGCAGTGGAATTTCTGAGAAATACGCCGATGAAACTGTATGCCGCAATCTTCGCTTTCATGGCGTTTTCGACACTTGGTTGCAGCAGCATCGTGAGCTCAGAAGCTGAGGTGAGGTTTATCGCCCCCAATCAGATTTTTTATTCAGGTCCACTTACTGAAGCTGGCGTGTCTGCCTTTGACTCTCTTTTCAATAAGCAAAGGGATGCTATCTCTGAGCTGGTGATTACCAGTGGAGGAGGCGATGCGATGGCGGCGATTGAGATGGGCACTCTGGTATTTGACCATGGCCTTAGCGTGATAGTACGCAACATCTGCGCTTCGTCCTGTGCCAATTACATTGTGCCCGCGGGGAAGTCTGTTGTTGTAGAAAAAGACAGCCTTATGGGCTGGCATGGCGGGGCGTATCAGGATCTCTATGTGCCTTTCGGTGGCGTTCAAGGTAACTCTGAACATCTTGAGTCACTACGGCGTTGGCAGGCTGCCGAATTGGTGTTTTTTGCTAAAGTTGGTGTAGACGCTGTGGTTACGATTCTGGGGATGATGCCGGATAGTGGCGTTACCCGGGACGCTCCTTTGTTCAGTTATGACCAGGATACGCTTGTCAGGCTTGGGCTAAGCATCGAATTTGTCGGCAAGCCAGCGCAGTTCGATTCTCAAGGGGTTAAGCTGGTGCAAATTATCGCTATTTCTGCACCAGCGCTGGAGCATTTGAGGTCAACTCATTCGAGCCTCATCAAGGCGCGTTTGCCTGATGTGGAGTAATTCGAGCCGGCAAAGCGGCTCGGAGTAGATTATCAACAGCCTGAGGTTGTGACCTGATAGTCAGGTGTTTCATAGTGGTTTTTGTCAAAGCCATATTTCAAAAAGCACTGCGACTTGTCGATATCCGCTATGTTTTTCGCGCCAAAAGCCGGGGCTCCACGGGGAGTCAGATATGCCTGACCGAAGACTCCTGGGGTGCTCAATACAGTCCAGTCTGCTTCATCTATATCCATCACCTGATCGATGTTCCAGCCCGATGCCTGAATGCGGCCATAGTGCAGATTGACCTGTTTGCCATTGATGATCAGCTTGGAGTCGGCCGGGTTGTGGTAGTTGTTGTATTCCATATCCTGCTTCCCTTCCACCGCCGCCTTGGCAAACACCAGATTGTTGGCTGACTTAAGCTGGCCTTCCATATTTTCAATGGTTGAAACCAGAGCATCATGCTTCAGGTTGATAAATTTGGGGGCAGCAACGACCGCCAATATGCCAAGAATGATGATGACGACGACAAGTTCAATCAAGGTAAAACCGCGCTGTTTCATTTCGCCTCTTTAGTGCAATCTGAAGTGGAAAAGCGCGGGATTTTAGCTAAATTTTCGCCAATTGTTAGTTATGTTTTGTTAATGCAGAAACTGCTGAACTAAGCGTCAAACATGGTTTCCAGATAGCTGTGCATCCAGGCCAGCGCCTGTTGCATGCCCTGGTCCCGACGTTTGACTATCCCCATCTCCATGGTCAGGCCGCCGGGGATATTGCGGGTGGACAGCGCTTGGATGGTACCTGTGTACCAGTCACTTTGGGCGATATGTTCCGGCACCAGTGCCCAGCCCACACCCCGACCCACCATGGAAGTGATGTAATAGTAGCTGTCGATAAACCAGTGGATGGGCGACAGGGTGATGCCCTGACGGCCGCTGATGGAGTTACAGATCACCAATTGGCGATGTTGGTTCAATTGGTTGGCTGAAGGTTCGGGAAATGCCGCCAGAGGATGTTCCGGGCTGACGATCAATGACTGTTTGAAGCGGGCAATGGAGTTAAACTCCAACGTGTCTGACAAGGGGCCAAGAAACATGACGCCAATATCCGCCTGACGATTCTCCACCCAGTGAGCGATATCCTGCTGAGTGCCGTTGAGTATGGTCAGGGTGAGTTCGGGAAAGGCGCTGGCAACATCAATAAAGAAGGTTTCAAAGGCTTCGATGGGGACGGCTTCATCAATGGCGACAGTCAGTGCCACCAGCTGTTCATTGGCCAGAATCCCCGCCTTGGCAGACAATCTCTGACACTGCGCCAGTACCGATTTGGCATCCTTGTAAAGTTCCTGTCCCGCCTGGGTCAGTACAGGTAATCTCTGTGTGCGGTCAAATAACTCTATGCCGAGATCCAGTTCCAGATTGGCTATAGCGGTACTTATCCGGGATTGTGCCTTCCCCAGCTTGCGGGCGGCGGCAGAAAATGATCCTTGCTCCACCGCATGGACGAAGGCATCCAGTTGATCCAGATTCCAGTGCATAGCCTGTTCCCATCAGAGATTTGAATGATGTATCCGATTTTCGGATGGATATTAACTTTAATCAATCTGGTTTAACAGGATAATGGCGGCGTTTTGAATCCATTTGTCCTGAATTATGCACCTGAATCCCGACCAAACCATTTCCAATCAGCCTCAAACCGACAGCCAGATCCGCCGTACTTTCTGGCGTTATACCCTGCCATCTGTGGTGGCCATGCTGGTCAGCGGCCTTTACATCATTATCGACGGCATCTTCGTGGGGCAGTATGTCGGCCCCAGTGGCTTGGCAGGTATCAATATGGCCTGGCCTGTGGTGTATGTACTCAGTGCGCTGGGCGTGCTGATCGGCATGGGAGCCGGCAGTATGATCTCCATGTTCCGCGGGGAAGGGGATACAGGCAGGGCCAGACTGGCGCTGAGCAGCAGTTTTTTCCTGATGCTGATTCTTGGGGGATTGGGCTGCCTTATTCTGGCACTGCTGGGGCATACGACGCTGGACTGGCAGGATGCCGTAGGCACGACCTATGAACAGGGCGCCAGATACATAGATGTGTTTGCTGTCGCCGGCGTGATTACCGTGACAGCCAATGCCCTGCCTATGCTCATTCGTAACGATGACAGCCCCAATCTGGCTACCGGACTGCTGCTGGTAGGGGCCATAGGCAATATAGTGCTGGATTACCTGTTTGTGGGCGTGTTGGCCATGGGGTTGGAAGGGGCTGCTGTTGCCACAGTGATCGCCCAGGGAATGATTACCCTGTTGGGACTGGGTTACTTTTTCAGTTGTCACACAGGTCTTAAGCTCAGCCTGAGACAGATACATCTGGATATGCGTATCGCCGGGCGCAGTGTGGTACTGGGAAGCTCCTGTCTGGTGATGTTTCTTTACTCCAGCTTTGTCGTGGCTATCCATAACTACCTGTTTATGCAGCATGGGGATTCGGTCACTATTGGCGCGTTTGCCATTGTCGGCTATTTGATGTCCCTGTATTACCTGCTTGCGCAGGGTGTTGCCGAAGGGATGCAGCCACAGGCCAGTTTCTATCATGGTGCCGGGCAGCAGGCCTATATCGCCAAGGTAGTAAAGATAGCCGCCAGTGTGATCATATTATCGGGCCTGACCTGGACTGCGCTGCTGAACCTGTTCCCGGACTTTTTTATCGGCCTGTTTAGTCAGGGAGAGCCCGCTATTGCGGCGCAGGCGGCCACAGGTTTTAAATTGCATCTGTTCGCCATGGCGCTGGATGGCTTTATTGCTATGGCATCTGTGTTCTTTATGTCGGTGAACCAGCCGGGCAAAGCCATGATGACCTCTATGGGCAACATGTTGGTGCAGATCCCTTTCCTGTTGTGGCTGCCGGATGTGATGGGAGTCAACGGGGTGTGGCTGGCGATGCCAATCTCTAACTTGCTGCTGAGCAGCATAGTGGCGGTATTGGTGTGGCGCGAGCTGCGTAAACCGGCAGAGCAGAAGGCTTTGGTAGTTGCTTCGGCACAGGTTTAAATAAAAAGGGCGCCGAGGCGCCCTTACTGTTTGTGTGTCTGTTACAGAGACACAAAGATACCTGCGATAGCTGCGCTCATCAGGTTAGAGCAGCTGGCGGCGATCAGGGTGCGTACACCATATTTGGCGATAAAGTCAGTGCGTGATGGACACAGGGTACCCAGACCACCAATCAGAATACCCATGGAGGCGATGTTGGCAAAACCACACAGGGCGAAGCTGATAATCACCTTGGACTTCTCTTGCAGCGCTTGCAGACCGGCAGCGGTAACTGCATCAGCGTCTTTCAGGTAAGGCGCCAGATCTGAGTAGGCCACAAACTCGTTAACCACGATCTTCTTACCGATCAGGGAACCGGCAATCATCACATCAGCCATAGGTACGCCCAGCAGGAAGGCCAGTGGGGCGAAGATGTAGCCCAGAATGATCTCCAGCGACAGCTTGATACCAAAGATATCACCGGCATTGCCCAGGATCAGGTTCACCAGAGTCACCAGACCAATCATGGCGATCAGCATGGCACCGATGGCACCGGCCAGCTTCAGACCGCTCATGGCACCTTCACCGGCTGCCGCCAGCAGGTTCTCAGGACGCTTCTCGGCAAAGCTGGTGTTCTTGTCGATGGTGTAAGTGGCTTCTTTGGTTTCCGGCAGGATCAGCTTGGCAAACAGCAGGCCACCCGGCGCCGCCATAAAGGAAGCAGCCAGCAGGAACTTCATATCCACGCCCATCATGGCGTAACCCGCCAGTACGGTACCGGATACTGACGCCATACCACCACACATGATGGCGAAGAACTCAGAGTCGCTCATCTTCGGCATATAAGGCTTAACCACCAAAGGTGCTTCACTCTGGCCGACAAACACGTTGGCCACCGCAGACATGGATTCTGCCTGAGAGGTGCCCAGCAGTTTGGCCATGGCGCCACCGATTGTGCGGATAACAAACTGCATTACACCCAGATAATAAAGTACGGCGATCAGCGCTGAGAAGAACACCACCAGCGGCAGTACGTTCAGGGCGAATACGAAGCCGATGCCTTCAACAGAGAAGTTCACCAGGTTACCGAACAAAAAGCGGATACCGGCTTTACCACTGTCCAGTACAGCGTGCACACCGTGAGACATAGACTCCAGTGCCTGCATACCGAAAGGTACGTACAGCACCAGAGCACCGATGGCGACCTGCAGGCCGAACGCCAGACCGACAGTTTTATAGTTGATGGCGCCGCGGTTGGTGGAGGCCAGTACGCCGATCAGCATCAGGGCTGCAATGCCCAAAAAACCCATAGCAAACATAACGGCTCCTTAGGCGAAGTGCTTGGCCATAAAGGCCTTGATCAGCTTGATAAAGTCGGCTTCTGCCAGCTTGGCGCACTTGAGCGTCTGGTCGTGAGACAATTCCACATCACCCAGGCCTTCCGCCATATTGGTGATGGCACAAATTGCCAGTACTTTCAGACCACAGTGAGCCGCAGAGATCACTTCAGGCACGACAGACATGCCTACAACGTCACCACCGATAATCTGCATCATGCGGATCTCGGCAGGGGTTTCGAAGTTAGGACCTGTGTAGGAGACAAATACGCCTTCATTCAGGTGGACACCTGCGGCTTTGGCCACGTCATGAGCTTGTTCACGCAGCTCTTTGTCGTAGGCGTTGGCCAGACTGAAGAAACGTGGGCCGTACTCTTCATCGTTGGCGCCAGTCATAGGTGACTCAGGCATGGTGTTGATATGGTCGTTGAATACCACCAGAGAGCCCACATCAATGCGCTCAGGACGCAGTGAGCCGGCTGCATTGGTCACCAGCATAAATTCACAACCCAACTTCTTGAAGGTACGCACCGGGTTGGTCATGACCTTCATGCTCTGGTGTTCGTAGTAGTGGCCACGGCCTTTCATACACACCACTTCCACACCCTTCATGGTACCCAGTACCAGCTCACCGCTGTGGCCCTGAACGGTAGATACCGGGAAGCCATCCAGCTCTTCGTAAGGAATGACTACCTTGTCTTCCAGTTCGTCGGCGATAACGCCCAGGCCGGAACCCAGGATAAAGCCTACTTTCGGGGCAAAGCCGGGTTTGTATTGATGGATGGTTTGCAGTGCATTGATTACTGGATCGTGCATCTTACTTTTCCTTTATCGAGGAAGCGCTGTAGGGAAGCGGTTATGGTCAGGCCAAGATGAGGGCCTGAAATTGGGCGCAAGGGTAGCGGATGGGGC
Organism: Shewanella corallii; assembly: GCF_023349125.1. Lineage (GTDB taxonomy): Bacteria > Pseudomonadota > Gammaproteobacteria > Enterobacterales > Shewanellaceae > Shewanella > Shewanella corallii. Next base: position 360,906 of record NZ_JAKIKT010000001.1, read on the forward strand.
TGGTTTTTGTGTTTTGAAATTCCTGCAGTTCATGCTGTTTTTCAGCATGATGCGGTGGTTAATTGGACGAAAGTGGTTGCTTAATTACGGGTGTCACAGAGTTTGTCTGACAAGGGCCGCGTTTTGGCAATTTGCTGTGGTTGAATAACGGAATTTTGAGAAGTGACGCTATTTATTGTTGTTTCATAACTCCTTACTATTGCGCAAGTTTGCAGACAAGATCACAACACCAGCCTTCCATGGAACCCTTACTGAGTGAACGCATCTCATTAAAGATGCTGCGCTACTTCTATCAGCTGGCCTGTACCGAGCATTTCGGTAAGGCTGCGTCCAATCTGAACATCACAGTATCGCCACTGAGCAGTCAGATCCGGGAGTTGGAGGCATTGTTAACGGTACAGCTGTTTGATCGGGACTCCCGCAATGTGCGCCTGACTGCCGCAGGCAAACTATTGAAGCTGGAGTGTGAGCTGATCTTTAATACGCTGGAGCGCTCCCTGAGTGAGGTACAAAAGCTGGGGCGGATCCACAAAGAGGTGCTGCGTATTGGGCTTGTCAGCTCGGCGTTCTGGGCGGGATTCGGTGGCATGTTGAGTCAGTTCCACAAACGTTACCCCCAATACGAGGTGGAGCTGGTGGAGCTGTCACCGGAAGAGCAAAAGCTGGCGTTGAAAGATGGCAAGATCGATGTCGGCCTGTGTCGTCAGCCGGATACCCGTAACCTGTACCCTTTTGCGGCAGATATGGTGACGGCGGAGGAGTTTATGGTAGCTGTCTCGGGGGAACATCCGTTCAGCGACCGCAAGCAGGTGTCTTTGTCTGAGCTGAAGCGTGACAGGTTCAGCTTTATGAGTCGCCGCAATTCGGCGTCCACAGAGCTGTTTTTAAGTCAGTGTCGCAAGCAGGGCTTTGTGCCGGATATTGCCAACGAGTTTATTGAGCCCAATACCCTGATGGCCTACGTCTCCAGCTGTCAGACTATCACTATCGTGCCCTCCAGCTTTGCCCGTCATCAGTGGGAGAATATTCACTTTATCCGGCTGGAAGAGAGGTTGGAGGCCAACCTCTGTCTAATCTACCAACCCATAGATGCTTCACCTTTGGTGGAAGCTTTTGTGGATATGATGAAGCTGAGATAGTGTCGGCTCACTCCCTCTCGAATGAGCCTGTCTCCAGCCAGCGCTGCATCATGATCACTTCGTTACGGGCAGCGTCTTCGCCCTCTGCCGGGGCCAGATAGATATCCGGGATAATGCCTGTGATATCTACCGGCTGGTGGGGGAGCCGCATGCTGCGGCTGGTGGCATAGTAAAGTTCAAAGGCACCGGATGGCAGCAACTTGCCTCTCATGTTGGAATAATCCAGCGCGCCATAACTGCTGCGTCCTGCCAGCTTCACATTCATGCCCTGGCGAACGGCGAGTAGGAACTGTTCACAAGAGCTGCCACACTCTTCATCAATCAGCACCACCACTCTATCCGGACTGTACCCTGGATTTTCCGGTGTCCAGTAGCTGGTCGCTGTTGCGCCCTGAGGTAACACATAGCTTCCCGGCTCAACCCCGGCCATCGCCTCGACCAGAGGCGTCACAAAGGCAATACAATCAGGGTCATTACCCATTTTGGCGCAGATCGCCTGTTGAGCTTTGGCATTCTCCGGTGTAGCCAGAAACTCAGCGCCGGTCACTATATATTGGTCGGTGAGAATCAGATCCAGCAGGGGCCGATATGTTGAGTCGCTGCCACCGCCGTTTCTTCTGACGTCCAGTATCCAATTCGGGGTTGCCTTCAAGGTTTCACTTTCAGTGACAAGCAGTTGCTTGAGCTCGTCTGCGTACTGCCAGTTGAAAGTGGGAACTGTTAGCAGCAGGGTTTCCTTTGAGAGGGGCTCAAGCTGCGGCGAATAGCTGATTTCTGCGGCTGTGGCGTGTTTGCCTTCAGGCTTATCCCCGGGCTCCGGCTCTGGTGCTGGCAAGGGCTCAATCAAGGTGCTCAGTCCCAGATGTCCCTTACGCCAGGCTTTCAAATAGGTCTTGATGATAGGGTGGCATTCCTGCAACTGGCCGATAGTTTCGGCCTGAGTGAGTGCTGTCGACATGGCTGTATCAAAGTGAAGCTGACCCTTTTGGGCAAGATGCTCCGTCGCACCTGTATCATTGGTCAGCAAAAAACCGGGAAGAAACGCCAGATCCTGCTGACACTGGACGGCTGCCGATGAAAGAGCAGGGGAAGGTGGAGTGGAGTTGCATGCTGTCAGTAGCAGGAGTGTGCTACTGAGAAAAGTCTGGGCCAGGCGTTTCATCATCATTCCTTTGAGTAAAAAGCTGCCCTCAAATTAACCGCTAAGCCCGGAAAATGGCAAGCTCAGGAGACTAACCCTGATCAACAAACTGTTTTAGCCTGTCGAAGTCCAGGATCTTCAGCGATGCTCCCTGTTTTTCCACCAGGCCTTTGTCGATTAATTCCTTTACGGCACGGCGAAATACCCGGCTGGTGGTGCCGAAGCGCTCCGCTTCCGGATCCATCTTGCCAAAGCCGTGAAGATTGGTCTGGGTTTGAGGCCGGTGCAGCAGATCCCAGGCGATGTTGTAACTAATGGTATGCAACAGGCGGTTGGTGTAGATATCGAGGGAGTCCTGATAGTCCCACGCCAATGCACTGGCGAAAAACAGCGAATACTCAGGCTGTTTCAGCAGCAGTTGCTGCACTGATTTCAGGCAGATTTGCCTGATCTGCATCCTGGCTTCAGCTACGACGCTCCATTGGCAGACGGTACCGGTAAAAAACTCCATCTCACCGTAGAGGTGCCAGTGACAGTTGACTTCTCCCAGTTGGAAACGGCGGCCATTGATGGCGCTGATATGCATAGATACCTTGCCTTCCGGTACAAGATAGAGTGCATCCAGCGCCTCGCCCTGGGTGAGCAGATGTTGCCCCTGCTCCATATTCAGCAGTTGATGATCACAGTTGAGCAGAGCCTCTCGAAAGGCATTCTGTTGCTGATCCAGATGGCCGGCGAAGCGGCCTTTGGCATAGGGGGCTAGTTGCATTATTTGGAGTAACTGAGTTCGGCTATGGGCTATTGGCAGTCTGACAGAGCGTACAGGGCGCAGCGAATGGCCAGTTGCTCACCCTGCATCAGGGCGTCATCGGCGTTCACATAGTCACTGATCCCTGCCTGTACGTCATTTCCATAGCGCACTACGTTATTCAGAACCGCGCCAATACGCAATCCCCTGATACGTCCCACCGTCATCAGTGCAGCGGTTTCCATATCCGCGCCCAGTACGCCGAGCTTATGCCAGTATTCGCAGACCTGCATCTCATCATCGCGATAGAAGCTGTCGTGGGAACGCACCAGACCTGAATGATATCTGACTGGCTGACTGCTGAGGAAATTCTCCATGGCGTTGCTTAAGTGTCGATTGGCCAGTGCCGGGTAGGCCATCGGTGCATGGGCGGCACTGCCACCGTCATCTCTGACGGCGCCTTCAACCAGAATCAGCTCACCCAGCTCTATATCTGGCTGCAATGCGCCGGCACTGCCTACCCGCACAAAATGAGTGGCACCACACAGGCGCAGCTCCTCCAGAGCGATAATGGCTGATGGCGCGCCAATACCAGTGCTGCACACAGTAACAGGCACGCCCTGAAAAGTGCCGGACATGGAGCGAAATTCGCGGTTGTCGGCCAGTAGTCTGGGGTTATCCAGCAGGGCTGCAATACGATCTACCCGGGCTGGTTCACCGCAAAGCACCACGCGTTCGGATACCTGTTCCGGAGTCAGGCAAATATGAGGTTGAACTGTCATGCTTTGGCTCCGGCAGGGTGTGAGTCGTTCGATTTAGCTGTATTCATCCACTGGCGTGCACCATTGGCCGCGATAAACAGCAGAATGCAGTATTGAATCGACATGGCGTAGACGCCTTGCGCCGCATAAATTCCCACGCTGATAATGTTTATCAGCACCCACAGGAACCAGTTCTCAACGTACTTGCGGGTCATCAGGATCTGGGCAACGACAGAAAGTACTGTGACGACTGAATCCAGGAAGGGGAAGGCATTGGGTTCAATTTGCGGCATGCTGAGATTACCTCCAAGCATATTGATGCCATCGACAGCCGCCTGAGCGAGCGCCGTAAATACAGGGTAGATGTTCGGCGTCAGCCAGAGAATAGCGGCTACGGCGATAACCACAGTCACTCCGAGTTTGGTGGTGGACAGCCAGCGAACCTTGAGCAATTCCCCGGTTTCCTGCTGTGGTCGGGTCCAGGCGTACCAGCCGTACACATTGGCGGCAAAGAAGAATAGCTGCAACATCAGCAGGCCATAGAGCTGGATCTGATAGAAGATGATGGCAAACAGAGTCACATTGATCAGGCCAAACAGGTAGTTAATGGTTTTTTCCTGACTGGCGAACCAGATACATAAAAGGCCTGCAAGGGTGCCGAAGGCTTCAACCCATGACAGGGCATAACCGCTGCCGATGGGAATATTTACCAAAGTGTTGTTGATATCAAACCAGGTTGCTATGTCCATAATAGGGTCTCTGTAAGGGCTTGTTTCAGACGAGCATTGCCAGTTTACGCAGGCTTGTGGAGGGGAATAAGGACATTTGTCCGCCTGCTGTCCAACATTCGCACAGGGGTGGCGCAGAATCTACTGAAACTGAGCAGGCAGCAGCGGGTAATATCGATCTATCGCGAGAGGCAATCCGGGACTATTTGCTGGCGGCAACCTTGTTTCGCCCCGATGACTTGGCTTCGTAGAGCGCCTTATCTGCGCGCATAAGCAGTTGGCTGATACTCTCCCTGCCTATGGTTGCCACGCCCAAGCTGGCGGTGACCTGAAACTGCTTGTCGATCTCCTGTGAGGCAATGGCCAATCTGATTTTCTCAGCCAGTTGCATCGCGCCATCCAGTTCAGTGTTGGGGCAGATGATCAAAAACTCTTCGCCTCCCCAACGTCCAACGCTGTCCGGTTTTCGTATGGCCGCTGTCATGGTATTAGCAATCTGGATCAGGGTGTTGTCACCAGCGTGATGCCCCCAGTTGTCATTGATGGACTTAAAGTGGTCCAGATCGATCAGTATTACAGAGAAGGGCTGTGAATATCTTTGGTAGCGGTCGGCTTCTTCATTCAGCAGCTGGTCCAGCCGATGGCGATTGGCGATCTGGGTCAGGGCATCGGTTACAGACAGGCGTTTGAGTTCATTTTCAAGTTCAACCTTCTTGGTCACATCCTCAATGACCGCCTGGATGGCAGGCTCACCATCCCATTCGATACGGTTGTCGTAGACATTAAAGTAGCGTTTTTTACCATCAAAGCTGACGTTCTCAACTATGTTATGGGAGCCTTCTATCTTGCCGCTGATCACGTCCTGGTATCTTTGCCTGACTTGCTGCCGCTCTTTCTCGGGGATAAAGTCCATCAGGTTGGCTTGCTCGAGCATATAGTCAATGGATGGTGCTTCCATGAGGTCAACCCAGGCCTGATTGACCATCAGCGGCTTAAAATCTTTGTGAATGATGATGCCCTGACCTGAGGTCGTGACCAGCTGTTTATATTTCTCTTTGTTCTCGGTTAATTGCACGTGGGCATCTTCAAGAAACGAGAGATCCAGAATCGTCACCTGCAGCGCTGGCTCTCCCTCCCACTCAATGACGTGATCAACTGACAACACGGTAAAAATGCGACCATAACGGTCGATGTTTTTGAATGTCCGCCCCCGGGGCACCATTCGGCCACTGGATTGCTGGTAATAGTTATCCCTGACATCCTGATGATATTCTTCGGGGATAAGGTCAAAGAAGGTGTCTATACCCTCCAGTAACTCCTGAGCAGAGTCATACCCAAAGATTTGCGCATAGCTGTCGTCAACATAGACGGGTTTCAGGTTTTTAATCACAACCACGCCATAGGTGGAGTTGATTTTTAACTCTGGCATGTAGTTTTTGCTCCAAAACTTAAGGTACTGAAGAAATTCCATCCTAAGTTTAGATCACAAAAGCTGTCTAATAACCGGTTAATTCCATATAGCCCCTTCCCTGATGGGAACCCTCTATGCTGATTGGTCCTTCCCAGTATTGTATGGTCAGGGGCATGAGGGCATCCGGGTTCAGAGCAGATACTGTCAGGTCAATCTGTTCTGCTGGAACCTGTAAACGCCATTTCACCGGGATTTTCTTTCCCTTGGTATTGTAGGTTTCCAATGCTTGAATCTGAATTTCATCCGGGCTGAGACTACGGCCACTGCCGTCTTCATACATCAGACGGCCAGAAAAGAAATGGTTGGCGCCGGGATTTGAGGACAGGTCTCCGCCCCCCCTGAGTTGAAACAGCATAAGTGCAGTTTCCTGGCCCTTGTGCTCACCAATACGCAGAGCAAACCAATCCCACCCCTGTTGATTGCCTGTAAGGAACTGAGAGCTCCATTCTCTGTCCAGCCAGCCATCACCACGGACCTGATGTACCTCTCCATGCACTGTGACTTCACCTTTGATATGGATAAAGGGTTGGGTGTAGTAGTGGGACGCCACGGCACCATCGGCGCTTTTAAGACTGAATCCCTGCTTGCCCTGCAATTGATACGGTGCACGGCTGCCAAGTTTAAGGCGGTAGCTGAAGTCGGCATCACCGCCCTCCAATATCGCAGGGAACAGATCTTTGCTGCGACTCTGCCACTGCCAGTTATCCAGATAGATACGCAGTGGTGCAGTATCAACACCGGCAAGTTCAGGGTTACCACGGGACCAACGTTCGGCAGCCAGATGGTCGGTTGCTGTGGTCACTGCACTATGGGCCATATACAGTTGACCTGTGGCCCAGCTGTTATCCTCCACTTGCCCGGAGAGTGCTGACTCTGGGTTGAGAGCGATGCGAAACTGAGTCCACTGCAGTCCCAAGGGCTCTCCTTGCAGAGTTTCCAGATTGGCCGTCAGGTACCACCACTCCTGACGGAAGTCTTCATGGGCTTTGTGATCTTCTGGGAATGTCAGTTGAGTTTGGGGCAGCACCCTTGCATAACGTTCAATATCGGCCTGATCTGACCCTATTAACTTACCCATGCCCTGAGACTTTTCAGGTGCTGCGGCGGGCTCACAGGCAATTAGCATCAGGGTTGCCAAAGCAACACCTATAAGTTGGCAAAGCGGCTTAAACATCAGAGCACCTCCTGTTGCAGGCTGCTTATCAGGGGACGACGGGTTTGCTGCGTATTTGGATTGAGAGGAATAAACACTGTCTGCATCAGAGCACCTCCTGTTGCAGGCTGCTTATCAGAGGACGACGGGTCTGTTGAATCAGCGGAATAAACACCGCCAGGGCACAGGCGACAAGTGCCAGCAATACCACCTGCAGATAAGCCCACCAATCCCACACCATGGCAATACTCCAGCCGAATGCCTGTAAGGTGACCTTGTGGATAAGCAACCAACCCAGTACAACGCCGGTGGGCAGAGACAGCAGCGCGGTAATCAGCACCATCAACAGCATTTGAACACTGACCATGGCAAACAGACGAGGGCGGGAAACCCCGAGAGCATAGAGCCGGGCCAGTGGCGCCTGACGACTCTGCATCAGCATCATACTGGCGCTGAACAGGCCAATGGCGGCGACCAGCAGAGTCAGGCTGTTGAGCACCACAGTGATAGAGAAGGTGCGTTTGAACATCTTGATGGCTTCTTTCTTGATTTTACTCTGGCTGTACATCATGGCGGGGGACACACCCTGATTTTTCAGCATGGTTTGCAGCTCATCGGTATCGCCTCGCCAGCCCACAGCAAAGTTACGATTGCTGCCAGGCATTCCCGCCTGGTGCCAGAGTTTCTCGCTGATCATCACTTCGCCTATGGGTTTGCCATAGTCGTAATAGATGGCCCCCACAGGCAGCCCCTGAGGATATAGGTTTTCCGTAGCTTCCAGCAGTAATCTGTCTCCCACCTTTATGTTGTGACGCAGCGCCAGAGGTTCACTCAACATCAGGCTTTCACCGGCAAAAAAGTCGGGCCAGAACTCTGCCTGCTCTGTATTCGATGCTGAGTCTTTCAATGAGACGGTTTCCAGCATGGCCGCATCATCACGGGATAACAGCATCACTCTGTGGCGGTCGGCCTCGTCAGTGATATCGGGCCTGATATAAGAGTAGGCCTCCCATTGAATGGCGACCGGATCTACCCCATCAGTCCCGCGCAGCCAGGTTTCAATGCGGTCGGCATCGGTCGGGTGGGGGCGGATATAAAGATCCGTGTGCAATCGATTATCCATCCAGGTCTTGAGGGTTTGCTCAAAGCTTCCGACCAAAGTGTTCATGGAAACATTGGCACTGAGTGCCAGCAGCAGTGCCATCATCGCCAGTGCCATTGGCGCGGTCAGTTCCCGGGTTTCAGCCACCAGATAGTGCCAGCTGCCTTTGGGCGCAACCTTTTCCAGAGCTGAAGTGAGCCATAACATGAGTTGTGGCAGCAGTAATGGAAAGGCCAGGGTCAGCAGTCCAAGCAGTGCCAGGCTGTATTGGTACTCGCTGCTGATGAGTATAAGAATGGCAGCCAGGGCGATCAGCCCACAGGCCAACAGGAACTGCAGACGATAGCTGCGGTAGTGGATTAAATTTTGACTGTACTGCATTCCGGCTCTTGCCAGGCTCTGGTTGGTCAGCGCCCGATAAAGTGGTACGCAGGCCAGCAGGGCTGCTGCCAATGTCAAGGCGATAGCTTCCATCAGCCAGGCCAACTGCCAGTGTCCGGGTAGAATTCGGGCATCATAAAGCTGTTCAAGCGTCATGGCGACCATGGGTTGCAACCACTGGCTGAGTTGCAGCCCAAGTACAAAGCCAATGGCGGAACCCAGATGCACCAGAATAATCAGTTCCAGCAGTAGTGCCGACATCAGTGCCTTTCGGGTGATGCCTGCCTGCAGCAGTTTCAGCATCAAACGTTGCCGCTTCATCAGACTGTAACGAATACCGTTGTAGGCGATAAACAGCCCCACCACAAAGGCCAGCATCGCCATGGCCTGCAGGTTAAGGTGAAAACTGGCGGTCAGCTCTGTCAGGGCCTCACCCTGATCGCCGAGCCTAAGGGTGTTGTTGTCAATTAACAGAGATCTTGCCAGTGCCAGCTGAGATTCATCTTCAGTCATCAAAGCTATGTAGGACAGACGCCCCTGCCTGCCAAGCAGTTGCTGGGCGAAGCTGATATCCATCAATACGTTATTACCCAGGGCGGCACTGTCGGGCTGGGGAAGCAGTGTTACCTGAGTGCTGGCAAGGTTCAGGCTGGCGCTGCCATCAACAGTCTTAATTCTGTCAACCAGGTTCTGGCTCAGCATGGCGACAGGTTCAGCACTGAGCAGGCGACCCATGGGAACCATGGGATACTCTTCTGAGCTTGATTCTGTTTGATGGCCGGAAGCCAGTGCAGTGGCGGCAATAATATCACTGCCCGTGATATGCCAGCGGCGACCTTTATCATCCATCACATGGCCATCAATCACTGCCAGTACAGGCAGGCCTGCCTGACGCAGCTTAAAGTACTGTGTCTGGTTTAAGGTGCCGGTGGTACCCGGCGGCAGAATGTAAGCTGTGGCCTGACGACTGAGCAACTCTGTGGCCTGACTATAGCTGCGTACTGCATTTTCGTTGGTGGATTTGACGCCGGTCAGCAGGGTGACGGCCAGTACTATGCCCAATAAAATCGCGCCAGCCTGAAGGGGCTTGTGACGGTAATGTGCGGCAAAGACCCGTAAGCTTGCCATTGTGCTGTTCAGTGCAGAGGACATATCAGGCCTCCTTCGACTGGACTGAGCTTACCTCCAGGATTTTGCCCTGTTTCAACTGCCAGTGACGTTGCATAAAAGCGGCGCACTCACTGGAGTGGGTCACCATGAGCACAGTGCTGCCAGCTTCAGACGCCAGCTCGCTCAGCAGTGACATTACCTGCAGACCTGAGCTTTGATCAAGGTTACCTGTGGGCTCATCTGCCAGTAGCAGCATAGGTTTGTGGGCCAGGGCTCGGGCTACCGCAACCCTTTGTTGTTGGCCGCCGGAAAGTTGCTCGACACTGCGATGCTCCAGTCCGCTCAGGCCCAGTTTATCGATAAGATGCTGACACCAGGGAGACCAGTCCTGTCCGATTAAATGCAGTGGGAAGGCGATATTGTCTTTGACATTTAATGGGGTGAGAAGGTTGAACTGCTGGAAAATAACGCCAAGTTGGCGGCGGCGAAACTCACTCCACTTGTTGTCTTTCCAGTGTTTAGTCGATTCTGTGCCCAGCTCGATTTCGCCACTGTCTGCGATTTCAAAGCCTGCCATTAAATTCAGCAGGGTACTTTTGCCACTGCCGCTGGGGCCGGTCAGGGCTATGGTGTCACCCTGCTCAAGGGTAAGTTCCACGCCATCAAGCACAGAGTGATATTCCGAACCATCGTTAAAGCCTTTACTAACCTGATAAAAACGGGCTGCTGACGCCATTTACCGACTCCCTGTGGCAGGCTGATGATATTCTCAACCCTATCAGAATACCCCAATTCCTCACGTTGGAGATCAGCCTAACTGACTAAAAAATATTGATTCTCCAACATAAGAGTGTGACCTGCGTCACTGTCTGTGGTTCCAATTTATTTCAGAATTGCCGACCTGCCCCGGTTAAGTCGGGGCAATCCGTTCGGATGAAGGTAGCAGGAGAGTGGGGAATCGCCCCCACACCGACGAGGCAACTTTCCCCTAAATGTGCAATTTGGTTTGCCGGGAAAGCACTCTTTCAGGTGCCAGGCTGAACTCCTTGGAGTCAGACTTGCGTGGACTGTTACTGGACGAGCCTCTGGAGAGACCGACAGCCCCTGTGGTCAGTCGGCGCCGAAGGCGCAAGCCAGGATGAGATGAATCATCCGGTGAAACGCTCAGGCAAAAGGACAGAGGAGAGGATGACTGCTTTGCCCTGTTGCCTGCCGGTTTTATTCCGTCTTTTCGCTATTAGGCGCTTTCAGCCATTTCTTTTCCTCCTCTAAATTTGCAGTTTAATTTTGAGGATTACCATGGATTTTCATCAGTTAGTTGCTGATATCAACAGCATAGTCTGGGGACCTGCCACACTCATTTTGCTTGTGGGAACCGGTGCCTACCTTACTTTTCGGCTGAAATTGATTCAGCTGTTCCGCTTGCCAATGGCGCTGGGTCTGCTGTTTAAGCCGGGCGAAGGTAAAGGCGATCTGTCTCCGTTTGCCGCCTTGTGTACTGCCCTGTCCGCCACTATTGGTACAGGTAATATTGTGGGGGTCGCTACCGCGATTAAAGTCGGTGGCCCGGGTGCGCTGTTCTGGATGTGGCTGGCCGCCTTTTTTGGCATGGCGACCAAGTACGCCGAATGTCTGCTGGCGGTGAAGTACCGCACCACGGATAAGCATGGCAATATCGCCGGTGGGCCTATGTATTACATCGAGCGTGGTCTGGGACTGGGCTGGATGGCTAAATTGTTTGCTTTATTTGGTGTGGGTGTGGCTTTCTTCGGGATCGGCACCTTTGCTCAGGTCAACGCCATCAGTGATGCCATGACCATTGCTTTTCATGTACCAAGTTGGGTGACCGCTACTGTACTGACTGTGCTGGTGGCGGCCGTGGTATTGGGCGGGGTAACCCGTATTGCCTCTGTGGCACAAAAGCTGGTGCCAACCATGGCCATTGGTTATTTGCTTGCCTGTTTATGGATTCTTGGCAGTCACGCTGATCAGGTGATGCCTGCGCTGCAGCTGGTAATTCACTCCGCCTTTAATCCAACTGCCGCGACCGGTGGTTTCCTGGGGGCGACCGTGGCTATGGCGTTGCAGATTGGTATTGCCCGCGGTGTGTTCTCCAACGAATCCGGCCTGGGCAGTGCGCCGATTGCCGCCGCAGCAGCCAAGACCAATGAACCTGCCGAGCAGGGGCTGGTCAGTATGACCGGGACCTTTTTCGACACCATTATTATCTGCACCATGACAGGCCTGGTGTTGATTATGACAGGGGTATGGAACGGTGATGCAGCTGGTGCCGCCATGACCAGCGCCGCCTTTGCTACCGGTGGTAATGCATTGATTGGTCAGTATATGGTGACAGTAGCGTTGGTGTGCTTCGCCTTTACCACGATTCTGGGCTGGCATTATTACGGCGAACGCTGCTGGTCCTATCTGACCGGTGATCGTGGTCGCAAAGTGTATCAGTTGGTGTTTCTTGGCTTGATTGCCTGTGGAGCCTTCATTAAGCTGGATCTCATCTGGTTGCTTGCCGACACAGTTAATGGATTAATGGCTATCCCCAACCTGATCGCCATTGTTGGACTGAGACATGTTATTGTGGCAGAAACCCGGGACTACTTCTCCCGTTTGCAGTTGGCGCCTGTCACCGCCTGATCCCGACTGTTGACTCTACTTTTTAAAAGCCGGTTTTACCCGGCTTTTTGCTGTTTGCAGGCTTCACTTTTCCAAGAGAACTCTTCCCATGAACCAAGGCCCGTCATTCTCTTTCCAGAGCCGCATTCTGATATTCGCTGCACCCCTTATTCTATTGATTACAGTGTTTTATGGACTGATTGCCTGGTATCAGTATCAGCAACAGTCACAGCAGATGTTTGCTCAGCTGGAGCAGGAAGCGAACCGTGCGGCCACCCGCCTGGATTTCCTGCTGTCACGGGCTCAGGGTTCCAGCATAGGGATGGCTGACCTGCTGGATTCTCTGGATGACGATAAGCGCCTGTATCAGGAGCAAACTCTCAAGCAGTTACTCACCGACAGACTGAGCCGCAATAAAGACTTCTATGGTGCCGCTATCGCTTTTGAACCAGGCTCCCTGCCGGGTGACCATTCGCTGGCCCCCTATGTTTACCGCACCGCCGAGGGGTTCAAGTCACTGGATTTGATGAAGTCCAGCTACAACTATACCGATGGCAGCTGGGCCTGGTGGGAAGACCCGACCCGCAGTGGCAGGGGGAGTTGGTCTCCTATCTATTTCGACAAGGGGGCAGGAGATGCGCTGATGATCACTTACTCCCATCCCTTTGGCCGAAAAGGCTATCACAGTGGCGTAGTGACAGTGGATCTGGCGCTGCAGCAACTACCTGGGCAATTGGGGCTCACACCGGATGAATTGGTGTTGGTCAATGATGATGGCCGTCTGGTTTACCACCCCAATGAGTCCTTGCTGCTCAGTCATACCTCTACTCACTGGCTGGCGGATTCGGAGACGGCCTCTGAGCTGCAGCAACGGCTGGCAGCGGGTTCAGGCTCGGCAGAAATTACCGAAGATGGTAAAGCGTATCTGGCATCCGTAGCCCGGGTGCCTGAACTGGAGTGGAAACTGGTGTTGATGACCCCGGCTGCCACTCTGGATCAGCTGTTGGCTGAGAAGTGGGCTGAACTGGCCGCCAGTCTGGTGCTGGTATTGGGCTTGCTGATGGCTGCGGCTTTATGGGTGACCCGCAGCATTACCAAACCCCTGAGGGGATTGGCATCCGGTATTGAAAGTTTCACTTTGGGGCAGCAAAACCGACTGCCTGAAGGAGAGGACAGGATCCGGGAAATTATCACAGTGCGACAGAGTTTTAACCAGCTGGCGGCACAGCTGGATGATAGAGAAGCTGCACTGCTGGATTCTCGTGGTCATAGATTTGCCAGCCTGATTGAGGGCATGAGTGCCAGTTCCTTTTACTGTTCGCTCAACAGTGAAGGCCAAATGGTGCAGGTCAGTGATGGCGTCAATAAGGTGATGGGCTATAGCGCTGAGATTTTCCGGCGTAAATTCCAGCGTCTGTTCTCTGCCAACCCCATTAACGAGCAAAACTGGCATTACACAATGCAGGCGTTGGCGGGTGAGTCAGTGCCGCCTCATCAGGTGGAACTTATCCATGAGGCGGGTCATATGCGCCGCCTTGATTGTTTTATGCAGCCGTTGCTGGATGAGCACGGCATGCTGCTGTCGGTGGAGGTGTTGTTCCACGATGTCACCGAGCAGTTTTCTCTGGCCCGCCGCGCATCCTCTATTCTGGAAGCCGCCCCTGAAGCCATGCTGGTGATGGATGCCCAACTGGAAATCGTGTTCAGTAACAGTCGTTGTCAAAAGCTGTTTGGTTACACTCAGGAAACCATGCTTAACCTGAGTGTGCTGCAGCTGCTGCCCCGTAAGATCCGCAACGAATATCAGCAAGTATTCCAATCTTTGTGGCAGGAGAGTGGTAACACTGATTCGGTGTTGACCTTCGACTGTATCCGCGCCAATGGCGACGAGTTCAGCAGCGAGGTTTGCTTGTCACTGCTGCCTCTGGGCGAAGGCTGTGAGCATCAGGTTGCCGTGTCTATTCGGGATATGTCTGCAAGCCAGAAGGCACAGGAGGAGATTAAAGCCAGTGCTGAGCGGTTCCAGATGCTGGTGGCCAATATTCCCGGCGCAGTTTACCGCACTCGCAGTGATACTCTCTGGACCATGGAGTATGTCAGTGAACATATTCAGGAGCTCACAGGCTACAGCGCGGCAGACTTTATGACAGGTGGACGTACCTTGTCCTCTTTGGTGTTGGCGGAAGATTTTGAGCCCATGGAGCTGCAGCTCAAAGATGCACTGGAGCATCAGGATGATTTTGAACTTGAGTACCGCATCCGCCACAAAGATGGCTCAGTGCGCTGGGTACAGGACCGGGGGCAGGCGGTTTACAACGAGTCCGGCGAGCCGGTCTGGTGCAACGGCAGTTTGAATGATATTACCGACCGGCGACGCTGGCTGGAAGAGTTGCAACACTCACGGCATCAATTGGAAGTGATCACTGAATCTGTCCCAAGTACCGTTTATCAGCTGGAATGGCGGGGGTTAGAGGACTTTGGCTTCACCTTCGTCTCTGAGGCCGCCATTACAACTCTGGGTATCCACAGAGAAGAGGTGCTGAAAAAACCACAAACACTAATCCCCAGATTGAGTGAACGTGAACAGATTCGATTGAAGCGGGCACTGGAGGGCAGAGCGCAAGGTGGCTTGCAGTGGCAACGTCAACTTGAGTACCTGCATCCTGCCGGCGGTATGCGCTGGCTGGAAATGGGGGCCAAGGGACAACACCGAGATGACGGCAGTCTGCTGTGGCATGGTTATTTGACAGATATTACCGAACGAAAGCGGATTGCTGATTCACTGGCGCGGAGTAAGGTGCATTTTCAGGCGCTTTTTGATGCGGCAGGTATTGGCATCGTCAACGTTGACCCCAAAGGCACGGTGATCGATTGTAACGAGCAGTTCAGCAGTTACATGGCCATGAGTCGCAGCGAGCTGATTGGCAGTTTCTACCGGGATCTGGTTCATCCAGATGACAGGGAAGAGTCCCGCAAGATGTTCCATATGTTCCAGACCACAGGCTGCAAGAACCACAGAGTAGAACGCCGTTTTGTGAATTCCGATGACCAGTTGTACTGGATGGATATGTCGGTGACTACCCTGAGAGATCCCGATGGCAGTCTGATATCCAATGTGATCAGTATGACGGATATCACCCGTGAGAAAGCCCTGTCCAGCCAGCTCCAACTGGCAAAGGATGAGGCGGATGCCGCCAATCGCGCCAAGAGTGATTTTCTGGCTAATATGTCCCATGAGATCCGTACGCCCATGAACGCCGTTATTGGCATGGCGCAGCTGGCGCTGGCAACGCAATTGGATGACAGGCAGCGCAACTATGTAGAGAAGATTCAGCGCAGCTCAGAATCACTGCTTGGCATCATCAATGACATTCTGGACTTCTCGAAAATTGAAGCCGGTAAGCTGGATATCGAGGTGTTGCCATTCCAGTTGGATACCATGTTGGAAGACCTCTGCGATATGTTTGCCGAACCCGCGGCCCGCAAGCAGTTGGAGCTGCTGTTCGCCGTGGCGCAGGATGTGCCCAGATACCTGGACGGCGACGCCATGCGTCTGAGGCAGGTACTGGTTAACCTTATGAACAATGCGCTTAAGTTTACTGAGCGGGGAGAGGTATTGCTGTCTATCTCTGTGCAGCAAAAGGATGAAGAGCAGGTATGGCTTAACTTCAGCGTACGGGATTCAGGTATTGGCCTGAGCGAAGAGCAGCGGAGTCGATTGTTCCAGTCGTTCAGCCAGGCCGACAGCTCCACCACCCGCAAGTACGGTGGTACAGGGCTGGGATTGGCAATCTGTAAACAGCTGGTGGAGTTGATGGGTGGCAACATAGATGTGCAAAGCCAGTTGGGACACGGTTCCACTTTCTTCTTCAGTATTCCACTGATATTGACCCAGCCTCAGCCTGTGATGCCGCAAACTGAGTTGGAAGGCATGTCTGTGCTGGTGGTGGATGATAACGATACTGCCCGGGATATCATGCGCACTTCGCTGCAGAGTATGGGTTTCGAGGTGACCACGGCCCGAAGTGGTCGTGATGCTTTGCGTCTTGCTCAGGAGCACGATTACCGACTGGCATTGCTGGATTGGAAAATGCCTGAGATGGATGGTCTGGAGACCGCAGCCTCGCTGCAGCAGATCGCAAATGCACCCGAAATCCTGATGGTGACGGCCCACGCCAATGAGGTGTTTGTTGCCAAACTGGAGAAGTTGGGACTGGCTGGCTTCATCAGTAAACCCGTAAGTCCTTCACGTCTGCTTGATGCCATTGTCTCTGTGGTGGGTGAGGGTGGCACCTTGCCGGTGAGACGTATGGCCCAGCCAATGGATATCGGAATGATTGCGGAGCTCTCCGGTAAGCGGGTACTGGTGGTTGAAGACAATGAGATGAACCAGGAAGTGGCCTGTGAATTTCTGGAACAGGCCGGGATGATCGTCTCGCTGGCAGGCAATGGCCGTATCGCACTGGAGAAACTTGCGCAGAACAGTTTTGATCTGGTGTTGATGGACTGTCAGATGCCGGTAATGGATGGTTATCAGGCAACCGCTGCTATCCGCGAACAGGAGAAGTACCGTAATCTGCCGATTATTGCCATGACTGCCAATGCCATGGCTGGCGACAGAGAGGAGTGTTTGACTGCCGGTATGGATGATCATATCGCCAAGCCTATTCAGGTTTCCCTGCTGTACCAGACAATGTTGCGCCATTTGACTTTGGATGAAGCGCCTAAGGTTTCCGCCTCTGCCTGGCCTGAGCATCCTTCATTGGATGTGGATACAGGTCTGGCTTTGGTGCAGCAATCCAGTCGTTTATACAGCCGTATTTTACAGCGGTTTGCCGCCGGGCAACGACAGGTTGCCCACGAGATCAGTGATGCTGTGTCCAGGGCCGATTGGACCACAGCAACCCGCTTGGCTCATACCCTAAAAGGGGTCGCTGGCAATCTGGAGAGTCAGGGCTTGATTGAGGTGGCTAAAGTGCTCGAAGAGCAGCTCAGTCAGCAAGAGTGTGAGGCCTCTTTATTGGAAGAGTGCGCGGCTTTGGTTGAGAGCCTCTGCGTGGCGATCGATATCTGGTCTCCAGCCAATAATGACACACAGACGTTAAATAAAATCTCCTCCGCAGAGCTGGAACAAGCGCTGACGGATATTCGTACACAACTCGAAGAGGGAGACGCTGCAGCAGTTGAACAGCTGACAGGCCTGAAACCCAGACTGGAAGGGGGACGCTGGCAACAGCTCCAGCCCCTGTTCTCTATGGTGGAGGCTTATCGTTTCGACGAAGCGATAAGCCTGCTGGATGATATTTTGTCGACGCAGTGTGGAGCGCCGACCTTCAGATAATTAATGCTGAGGCTATGCATGAACAAGGCAAGCGTCCTGGTAGTGGACGATACTCCTGCCAATATAGATATTCTTGTGGGAATACTGGGGGACAGTTACGCCCTCAAAGTGGCAATAGACGGCCCGCGCGCGTTGGCTATTGCCCGTAAATCATCGCCGGACATCATACTGTTGGATGTGATGATGCCGGGTATGAGTGGTTATGAGGTGTGTGAGCAGTTAAAGCAAGATCCCATGACGGCACACATTCCCGTGATATTTGTCACCGCACTGTCGGAAGTCACTGACGAAACCAAAGGTTTTGAACTGGGTGCGGTGGACTATATCACCAAACCTGTCAGTGCCCCTCTGGTGCAGGCGAGGGTGAGAACCCATTTGGCGCTGTACGACCAAAAACGTTTGCTGGAGCAGCAGGTGAAAGAGCGTACCGCCGAGCTCGAAAGGACCCGTTTTGAGATTATTCGCCGGCTGGGTCGGGCCGCTGAATACAAGGATAATGAAACCGGCTTGCATGTGGTACGCATGAGTCATTACGCCAGGTTGCTGGCCAAACAGGCGGGCCTGCCAGAGGCTTTTTGTGAACTGCTCTACAATGCTGCTCCTATGCATGATATTGGCAAAATAGGCACACCGGATGCTGTGTTGAAAAAGCCGGGCAAGCTGGATGATGAGGAGTGGCTGGTCATGCGTGAGCACGTGGTGATTGGCGCCGAGATTATCGGTGAGCATAGCGACCCTCTGCTGACCATGGCCAGAACCATTGCCCTGACCCACCATGAGAAATGGGATGGCAGCGGCTACCCCAATGGGCTGGTCGGGGAAGCTATCCCACTGGAAGGGCGCCTGGTGGCAATTGCCGACGTATTTGATGCATTGACGTCAGTTCGCCCATACAAAACGGCCTGGACGCCACAGCAAGCGATGGAGATGCTTAAAGAGCAAAGTGGTACCCACTTCGATCCTGACCTGGTGGAGCACTTCGAGGCGATATTGCCGGAAGTGGAGCGCATTCGCGCCAGCTATCTGGAGGCATGACCCCTGCGATTGCTGAACCTGAAAAGTAAAAAGAGCGGCTGATGCCGCTCTTTTTCATAGTCGGTAACTGATTGACTCAGTTCAGCCGTTCCAGTGCATCAGACCTCATCTTCCAGTGAGTAGGGCAGTGGCAGCAAGCTCAGCTCGCTGGCGTCATCACCGCTCAGGCGCAATTTGGCATCCAGCTCGGTATCATTGGGCAGCACGGCACTCAGCAATACCTGATTGCCGGTTTGCACAACTTCAATCACATTGCCGCCGCGGCGGAAACTGCCATCTTCCAGTTGAATCTCCAACTGGCTTTCAACTGTCACCAACTCATTCACTTCTCCACAAACGATGTACAGTGCACGCTTATTGCCGCCACGGTACTTCATACGAGCCACGGTTTCCTGGCCCATATAGCAGCCCTTGTTGAAGCTGATACCATTTACTCCCTGCAGATTACACATCTGAGGCACGTACTGGTTGGCGTGCTGTGCTGGCAGGTTAGGGTAACCGGCCAAAATCTCCAGTTGCTGCCAGGCACTCTGGTCATAAACCGCTTCCGGGGTCAGTGCCAACAGCTCACCCATCTGCGCAGCAGGCAGGATAATCATAAAACGCTCACCATCTTTGATGATCAGCTTGTCACCCTGTTGAGTGACCGGGTCAGTGGCTTCGCCCAGGTGCTGAGCAATAAAAGCCGTCGCCTGTTCACCGGCGATACCCACAATGGCCAAAGATTCACTGGCGTCTGTCAGTTCAACTTTATTGAAAACTGCATATTTCTGCAGCTGAGGCAGGTCGACACCCAGGGCACTGCGCGGCATCAACATCAGCAGGTCTTGCTCCATAAACAGAGTGCGGAAGCTGGCCAGCATCTTACCTTTAGGATCACAGTGAGCCCCCCAGAGCCATTCATTGGTCTGCTGGTTATGAACATCAGATGTCACCTGTCCCTGAATAAACTGTTTGCTTTGCTCGCCACTGATGCGGATAAGACCCAAATGGGTTAGTGGAGAGATGGTCAGGGAAGGGAAACCTGTGCCGGGTGCCCAATCGGGAGTTTGAATTGCTGCAGTCATATTGGTTCCTGATATGCCGGGTCTGCCCGTCACCTTGGGCATCCTCTATGCAATTAATATTGGGGGCAGTCTAACCAATAACAAGTGTCCCTGTCACAGTCTCTGGAAAATTCGCTGTAGAAAACAAAAAAGCGACCATTGGTCGCTTTTTTAGAACAATACAGGTTTGATTGTTTAGAACAGCAAACGGGTTCTGATGGTGCCATCAATCGCATTGAGCTGAGTCAGCGCTTCCTCTGCGTGATGGGATTCCACCTCCATTACTACATAACCAATCTCTGCAGTGGTCTGCAGATACTGGGCAGCGATGTTGATGCCTTTTTCAGAAAACGCCTGGTTAATCTGAATAAGTACGCCAGGACGGTTGCGGTGGATATGCAGCAGACGCGAGGTGCCCTGATGTTGTGGCAGTGATACTTCAGGGAAGTTTACTGCCGACACTGAGGAGCCGTTGTCTGAGTACTTGGCCAGCTTACCCGCGACCTCAATACCAATATTTTCCTGAGCTTCCTGAGTTGAGCCACCGATATGTGGAGTCAGCAACACATTGTCCAGGCCACGCAGTGGGCTGACAAATTCATCATCATTGGACTTGGGTTCGGCCGGGAACACGTCGATGGCTGCACCGGCTATCTGCTTTTCAGTCAGGGCCGAGGTCAGGGCGTCGATATCCACTACAGTGCCACGGGAAGCGTTGATCAGAATACTGCCCTTTTTCATTGCAGCCAGCTCACCGGTGCCCATCATATTCTTGGTCTGTGGGGTTTCCGGTACGTGCAGGCTGACAACATCTGCGATAGACAAGAGTTGCTCCAGCGAGTGCAGTTGTTGGGCGTTACCCAGTGGCAGCTTATCTTCGATATCGAAGAACACCACTCGCATTCCCAATACTTCTGCCAATGTGCCCAGCTGGGTACCAATATGGCCATAGCCAATAATGCCCAGCGTTTTACCACGGGCCTCGAAACTGCCACTGGCACTCTTCATCCAGCCACCACGGTGTGCAAGAGCGTTACGCTGAGGAATGCCGCGCAGCAGCATAATAATCTCGCCCAGTACCAGTTCAGCCACACTACGAGTGTTGGAGAAAGGGGCGTTAAAGACAGGGACCCCCAGAGTCTCTGCCGCTTTGAGGTCCACCTGATTGGTACCGATACAGAAGCAACCTACGGCCACCAGTTTCTCAGCATGGCGCAACACTTCTGCTGTTAGCTGAGTACGGGAGCGGATACCAACAAAGTGGGCATCGCTGATGGCATTCATCAGATCTTCGCCTGTCAGGGAAGCCTGATGATATTCAATATTGGTATAACCGGCGCGCTGGAACACATCTACCGCTGAAGAGTGAACCCCTTCAAGCAGCAGGATCTTTATTTTGTCTTTTGGGAGCGAGTATTTCGCCATTGTAGGAGTACCTTTTATTTCTTATGTCGAATGCCGAACCTTGCGGCCTTCTTATGGTGACATTACTGCCGGGCACGCTCAGGGCAGACCAAATTAGCATTAAATGACAATCCTGTGGAGAAGCTTACTGCGAAAGTGTTTATTCCCTCACCCGAACAATTTGGCAGAGTAAGTTCGGGATATTCAGACTGGGGGATGGGACAACAATCCGAGAGCCTTGGCTATGGGGAATGGCGGTGGTAGTTGATGATGCTGGTATCAGTGAACTACCTCTTTATAAAGAAGACCGTAGTAATCGATTTGGATGTTGAGGATTTTTTAAGTTAACCGTTAAGGGGAGGACACCGAACTCATCGTTATTGTAAATGATATGTGAACTCCCGAGGGGCGTTTAGTCAGCTTCTTTGATGACGTTTGCTGGGGCTTGGTCAATTGCAGTCAAGACTTAATCAGGCACTGTCGTAGTGGGAAATGCTGAGTATTAAGGAAGTTATAGCAATTGTTTCGTTTATTACTAAATGGTAAAAGAGTTTTTCAGACAGTTTTTTATATTTTATTTCAACACGATATATAACCATTCGATTTTTCTTACTTAATAGGTAATCCTTCCAAATTAGGGGTAAGTGACTGTTCTTGTTAGGGGAATGTACTAATCCATGCGTGATAAGTGGTTTTTTTGACCGCGAATTAATACTAATGCATGATGATCCAGTCGATGCTTGTCTTCACAATCTTGCAACTTATTATAAGAGCACTTGAGTGCCAGGGATGGGAAAGCGTGACAACCTAGTTGTTGTTTAAACTGTGGCCAAAAGTAGATCACCCAGGAGGAAGGTGCATGGATACAGCAAAGGAATTGGTCTTCCTACATCAAATAGCCGCCCCGTGTCACTTGGCAATGTTAGCTGAGTCAATGGGAGTAAAAACCCGGGTAGTAAATCACGTTAATGAGTTGGATCTGGGGAATTCGGAAAACAGCTTCTATCTGATCAGCCAACACGGCGCCGCATTGGACAATCAAGGCATTCCACTGATAGTCACCAGACTGGTACCTCATGTACCTGTCGCTATTTATCAGGTTGAAGCGGGGTCAATCGCCCTGGATGCTCTGTTGTTGATGGGCGTTCGTGGTGTTTTGTATGCAGACCAACGTATGGACCTATTACTGACTGGACTGAGAAAAATGTTATCGGATGAGTTGTGGTTTGACCGTCCAATGATGAGCAAAATGCTCAGACAGTTGGTACAAAAGCTTGAGGGCGATGCCCATGTCAGTGCAGACAATCTGGCGATGTTACAGGCGTTGACCAAACGCGAACGAACGATTATTCAGATGGTTGGCAGTGGTGCCCGCAATAAAGAAATAGCACACAGATTGTGTATCAGCGAGCATACGGTCAAGGCGCATCTGTCGTCGATATTCCGAAAAACCCAATCCAGAAATAGAGTCGAGTTATTGCGTTGGGCTCAGTCTCACCAAACTCACTTTGATCTCGTGAGTTAAGATAGTCTGTTGGCCTAAAAGCCATAACTGAAAAAGGGAGCCTCAGGGCTCCCTTTTGCATCTCTGTGGCATGGATATACCAAAGTTCTGTTCGACCTTTAGCTGCCTGTCAGAGAATCGACAGAGGGGCTATTTGGAGACCCTTGGCTTGGTTACCCAACCTTCCAACAGGCAACACTTTCCTCAATGCACCTAACGCTCATTGCCATATGGATGCGATTCAGCGGAAAAGCTCACGACTGCGACTCAGTTTGTTATAAGGCGGGCGAGAGTGAACTATCACCCGGTTTAATTTAAAAGGGGCGGCAGTCTTCTTGCTGTGATTACTGGGACAGCTTAAAGGCAAGTGACTGAAATAAAAAAGGGAGCCTGTATGGCTCCCTTAGCTTACCCAGTCATGATTTAGTTCTGGACTACGTTGACTGAGTTGAAGTTACCGTTCTGGTTAACATTGATGCTGTGGCCAGTACCGGTTTGAGAGCCTGTTACCAGGTTGTCATTACCGTTCTGTACAACAGTCAGGCTGTTACCGCTGCCATCGATTGCAAATGCGCCACCATCGGTGCCACCAACCCAGTTGCCGTTGCCGGTTTGCATAATATCAGCAGTGTTTTCATCACCGTTGATCAGCAGGTCTACCAAGTTCAGTTCACCACGCTGGGTCACTTCCACATCATCATTATTGCTGCCTGCTATGGTGACAATGGCTTCATTGTCATTACCTTCCTGCTCCATATCAACTTCGTTGTCACTGCCTACAATGTCGACATAACCAAAGTTGGTATTTCCATCCTGCTCTATCTCAACATTGTTGTCGTCACCTTCGGCGAAGCTGTAAAGCTCGTTATTGTTACCTGTGCTTTCCAGCAGCATCAGGTTGTCGTTACCAGCGGTGATAAATTGAGCTTGGTTGTCATTGCCATCCTGCTCAAGGAACACATCGTTGTCATCACCCACTACAGCGAAGTCAACAACGTTATTGTTCCCGGTTTGCTCGATTTCAATTTCATTGTTATTGCCATCAATAATGGCTATTTGAGGCTCGCCAACAGCGTTGTTCAGACCCTCCTGAGCAACTTCTACTTCGTTATCATCGCCATTTGCAGCGCGAATATCGGCTGAGTTGTCGTTACCTTCCTGCTCGAAAACAAATTCGTTGTCGCTGCCAGTCAGGTCGTACACAAATGCGGTGTTGTTGTCGCCGGTTTGGAAGGCTTCAAAGTAGTTACCATCTCCTGCTGCGCCACGAACAGCGGCAAAGTTGCCATTACCCAGCTGGCTGACAGTAATATCGTTGTTGTTACCTGCGTTGGCGCTCAAGTCCAGCGCGATTTGACCTGCTTGGTTGTCGTCACCTTCCTGAATAATGGTGGCATCATTGTCATCACCAGTGACACGGAATACCGCTAAATTACTACTGCCCTGCTGGTCGACATCTGCAGTGTTGTTATTGCCATTCATCTCGGCAATGCTTTCGTTGTTACCCAGCTGATAAAGGTTCAGGCTGTTATCGTTACCTGTCATAAAGGTATCTGCATCGTTGATGCTGCCATCTTGCTCTACGTCAACTGAGTTACCGTTACCGGTAATTTCAATATCGTTCAGGTTGAGGAAGTCATCCTGGAAGACATCCACAGTATTGTCGTTACCTGAGATTGTTGTGCGGTTAATATGCCAGGTGTCCACCTGAGTCACAGTAGTCGTGTTGTTGTTACCTGTGGTGGTTTCATAATTCTCAGCAAATACGCCGTCTTGAGACACTGTTGCAGTGTTGTCAACGCCGGTCTGACTGATTTCACTTACATGATCACGGTCAGCTTGTGTGACTTCTACAGTGTTGCCTTCACCGGCTTGAGTTACTTCCAACTGATGAGTTTCTGCACCGTGTGCGGCTGATACACCCAAGGCCGCAGCCACGGTCAGAGCCAGTAAAGTTTGCTTGCTATAGAGGTTCATAAAAAACGCTCCTTGTCTGCTATTAGTATTTAGTATTGGGTCACGGTGAGATATTCACCTGACGCGAGTTGTTGAATGGCAAAATTCGCCTCGCCATACTGAAAAAGCTGAATACTGCTGTCTTCTCCATACTGGGTAATTAAGGCGGCATTGTTATTGCCTTCTTGTTTGAGCAAAAGCTCATTGCCTGCTCCGAGTTGCTGGACGGTTGCCTGATTGGCATTTCCGGACTGAATGGCCAGGAATTCGTTACCTCCAACCTGCAATACTTCTAGCTGGTTATGATTTCCCTGTTGCAAAGCGGACAAAATATTTGCGCGGCCATTGGCTTCCAGCAGTGTTTGTAACGTGACGGGGACAGGCTCTGCATAAGCACCACCAGCAAGCAAAAGCAGAGTAAAACCGCCAGTTTTTGCCAGTAGTTTTTGCGTCCAGTCTTTCCGATTCAATTGAATCTCCACTGCATCCTCCTGTGTTCCCGTGAACAATGGGAATCGGGTCTCGCCATGATTTACGACTCCCGAAGTTACTGATCCAGACACAGAGGGCACAATCGGAAGAAGGGCTAGTCTTTTTTGTGGAAGAAAATGGGCTCGCTTGTCTCAGTAATGAGCTTTTGTGCGTGTATTCACCAACTTCAGAGCATTGAACAGAGTTTTATTTTTGGCGGCGCAGTTATTAAGGACTAGTAGGTTTTTCTGATTTGCCTGTAACTACATGTATCGGCGCTTTTCACTACCCCCTTGTGTGTGTCATCTATGTGCTGGTTTTAACCGATTCCGAAGATAGGACTGCAAAGGCTGGAATTGCACGCATATTGTCTTTTCCAGCATGTCGGAGCTGAACTTAAAGACTGGGGTACTGATGCAGGCTGCTTCGGATTGATTCATACATGATAGGAAATCACTATGTCTAAAATTAACTTTTCTTCGCTGGCAGTAGCAGTCAGCGGTGCTTTGATGCTAAGTGCCGCTCCAGCGATGGCTAAGTCACCTGAGTATGCAAAAGACTCATTGTTGGTGATGTATAAAGATAACGCCACTGCCGCTGAACGCGCTCAGGCTCGTCAGCTAGTGCGTGGTGTCATGACGGACAAGAATGGCGATGGCATTGACGATAAGTTCAAGACTCTGTTTGACGGCAAGCTTGCCAAATTGGCCCTGAGAAAGGGTGTCGATATTGAGAAGGCTGTGAAGATTATTAGCCGTCATCCCGCCGTAAAATATGCTGAACCTAACTATATCTACAAAGCGGTTGGTACACCGGACGATCCCCGCTATCCAGAGATGTGGGGCCTGAACAATACAGGGCAGGATGGCGGTACTGCAGATGCAGACGTTGACGCTCCTGAGGCCTGGGATATCACAACTGGTGATTCCGATGTTGTTATTGCCGTAATTGATACCGGTGTTGATTACAATCACGAAGATCTCACCAATAACATGTGGGTTAACCCGGGCGAAATTGCCGGTAATGGCGTGGATGACGATGGCAATGGTGTTATTGATGATGTCCACGGTTTTAGTGCCGTGAATGATAACGGTGACCCAATGGACCAAAATGGTCACGGTACCCACGTTGCAGGCACTATTGGTGCCGAAGGTAACAATGGTATCGGTGTGGTTGGTGTGAACTGGGATATCAGCATTATCGGTTGTCAGTTCTTGAATTCTGGTGGTAGCGGTACCACAGCGGATGCGATTGAATGTATTGACTACATTACTGATTTGAAGACTAACCGTGGCGTTGATGTTCGGGCCACCAACAACTCATGGGGTGGCGGTGGTTTCAGTCAGGCGCTAAAAGATTCCATCGAAGCGGGTGGTGATGCAGGTATTCTGTTTGTTGCTGCCGCGGGTAATGGTGGCTCTGATATCGATCAAAACCCAAGCTACCCTGCGGCCTATGACTCAGATGCGATTCTGGCCGTAGCCATGACCACCCGTGATGATGCGTTGGACAGTGGTTCTCACTATGGTGCAACCGCCGTTGATATGGGCGCACCTGGTCGCAGCATTTTGTCTACGACGCCAGGCAACAATTACGCGGTATTCAGTGGTACCTCAATGGCCAGCCCACACGTTGCAGGTGCAGCAGGTCTGGTATGGTCGCTGGACCCATCATTGGAAATGGCTGATATGAAGGCCCTGTTGATGGATACCGGTGATGCCTTAAGTGGACTTGCCGACACTACGGTATCTGGTAATCGTCTGAACCTGTTGGCTGCATTGGAAGAAGCTGATCCTGCTCCTGGTTTCCGCCTGGCTGTTACTCCATCCTCTCGTGAGATCACTGCGGGTGATTCTACCAGTTACTCTTTCGATGTAACCAGTGTGGGTGGCTGGGATGGTACGGCAAACCTCAGCTATACCGTTTCACCGGCACTGTCTGGCGTTTCTCTGTCTGCAGATACAGCTGGAGCCGGTGATTCCTTCACTTTGGATGTCGCCACTATGGCTGATACTCAGTGGGGCAACTACACCATGTCTGTGACCGGTGTGGATGGTGATTTCAGCAAGAGCAAGAATGTATCTCTGAGCATCCTGCCGCAAGGACTGCAGGATTACCCTTATGAGAATACAACTCCAGTCGATCTGCCTGACAATGATCCTAACGGTATCGAAAGCACCATTGATGTGACTGATGACGTGACTATATTTGGTGTCACTGCAGATGTGAACATCACTCATACTTGGATTGGTGACCTTATTGTATCTCTGGTATCTCCAGACGGCACCGAGACTGTTATGCATAACCGCAGTGGTGGCAGTGCAGATGATTTGGTAGAAACCTATGAGCTGAATGATTTCAATGGTGAAATGGCTGGCGGAACTTGGACGCTGAAAGTGAGTGACAATGCAGGTGCTGACCTGGGTACACTGAACTCTTGGGGCTTGGTGATCACCGGTCTGGGCGATGACCCAGGTTCTTCTGCTCCAGAAGCCGGATTCACTTATGAAGTGACGGACTTCAGTGTTAGCTTCACTAACACCAGTACTGACGCTGATGGCGATATCACAGGTTATGAGTGGGACTTCGGTGATGGCAACACGTCCACCGAAATGAGCCCAACCCATGACTATGGCATGGCTGGTACCTTCAGTGTTTCAATGACTGTGACCGATTCTGAAGGTAACAGTGATACCGAAACCATGGAGATAGAGCTGGCTGAACCAAGTGACATCAGTGCTGAAGTTCATCGTGCTCTGAAGTCTCGTCGCGGCAGCGCTCTGGTTGACCTGCGTTGGGATGGAGCCAACGGTGACATGGTTGCTATTTACCGTGACGGAGAAATGGTAGCTGAAACTGATAATGACGGTCGTTACCGTGATCGTTTCAGAACTTCTGCAGACAGTGTTGAGTATCAGGTGTGTGAATCTGATGGCAGCAGCTGTTCTTCAGCGGTTACTGCAACCTTCTAATCAAGTTTGATTACTGAGATTTAAAGGCGCCTGCGGGCGCCTTTTTGTTTGGGCCTTTTGGGGACTGCCTGCAACTCAATTGACAACTTCTATAGGCTTTTCTGTGGCAGGACGATAGACTTTCAAACACATAATAAGTCTTGATGGACAAAGCATAATGAGCGAACAAACCGATAAAATTAAAATTCCCATGGCAGTGATGATCTTTATCTGGGTCAGTCTGATGTGGAATTTGTTGGGCGTAATGAACTTCTTTTTTCAACTGACTGTGGATGCCCAGACGCTGGCGCAGATGACTGAAGCTCAGCGTCAGATGTACGAAGCCACGCCGGGTTGGCTCACAGCCCTGTTTGGTATCGCAGTCGTTACCGGTCTGGCTGGCAGTGGCATGTTGATGTTTAAGATGGCCAAAGCGGCTCCTGTATTGCTGATTAGCTTAATTGCTGTGGTGGCACAGATGGCTGTGTCATTAATCGTGTTGGATGCCTATGCGGTATTGGGGGCCAGTGCCCTGATTATGCCGGCCATAGTGACTCTGTGGGCAATCGTGCTGGTCATGATCAGCCGCCGGGGTGTAACCAAAGGTTGGTTCTATTAATCAAAGCCTCCTCACCATGGTTTGTGGCCCGCAGCAATGCGGGCTTTTTTGTGCCCGAAACTCAATCAGGAGTTTCGGGCACAGTTGACAATTGAGCTGGACAAACAGATGAGAATGAAAGCCGGGGAATCCTTAAGAGGCGATAAACTGTCCTATTTTGTGTAATTAAATTACGAAATAGATCTGAATATTTCTCATTTTCCGAGGCTAAATTGCCAAATTGGAATCATATTTCCTGGATACATTCGCAGATCCTTTGTTGATGCTTTTGGTTGCGTGTGTACGCTTGTTTGTTTTTGTTTGGCTAATTTAGCGTGTTTTATTTTGTCTGCGTTGCAACTCTACTGCCATTTGTCGGTTTAATTATTAACTTTAGAAAAAAATCATTTTCCCACCTCACAAAGTGATCTTTATCTCTTGCCCCCGAAATTACGCTGGATACACTGCCGCCATCTCCAGGTTATCCGGACTAAAAATTTATGGAAATTTTTATCAGTATTTTAGGTATGCTCAGTCTGATGGGACTGGCTGTGTTGCTGTCAGAAAATCGCAAAGCGATTAACGTGCGCACTGTACTGGGCGCATTGGCTTTCCAGGTGGCTTTCGGTGCATTTGTAATGTACGTGCCTGCTGGTCAGAGCGTACTGCAGGTTGCTTCCGATGGCGTGATGAACGTAATCGGCTATGGTAACGAAGGCCTGAAGTTCCTGTTCGGTGACCTGGCCAACTTTGGTATGGGCTTTATCTTTGTTATCAACGTACTGTGTGTGGTTGTATTCGTCAGCTCGCTGATCGCCGTACTGTACCATCTGGGTATTATGCAGATGGTCATCGGTGTTATCGGTGGTGCTCTGGCCAGAATTCTGGGTACCAGCCGTGCGGAGTCTTTGTCAGCAACCGCCAACATCTTTGTTGGTCCAATCGAAGCGCCTTCCATGGTGCGTCCTTTCGTTAAAACCATGACCCGCTCTGAGCTGTTCGCCGTAATGACCGGTGGTCTGGCGTCTGTGGCTGGCGGTACCATGATTGGTTACATCCAGATGGGTGTCGATGTTAAGTACGTACTGACGGCGGTATTTATGACTGCACCAGCCGGTCTGTTGTTTGCCAAACTGATGTGGCCGGAGACTGAAACCCCGGAAAACGACATCAAGAAGGTGATGGACGATCTGGAAGACAAGCCAGCCAACGTACTGGATGCTGCCGCCAACGGTGCTTCCATGGGGATGCAGCAGGTGATGGCAGTTGCGGCCTTGCTGCTGGCGTTCGTGGCGCTGATTGCGCTGGTGAACGGTATTATTGGTGGTATCGGCGGATGGTTCGGTATCGAAAGCCTGTCCCTGCAGATGATTCTGGGTTATATCCTGGCGCCTCTGGCATGGGTAATGGGTGTTCCCTGGAGCGAAGCAACCACTGCTGCCTCTTTCATTGGTCAGAAGATGGTGATCAACGAGTTTGTGGCTTACGTTGACTTCCTGAAGGTGGCAGATCAGCTGTCTGAAAAGACCCAGGTAATTATCAGTTTCGCCCTGTGTGGCTTTGCCAACATTGGTTCTTTGGCCATGGTGATTGGCGGTCTGTCGGCTTTGTGCCCTGAGCGTCGTCACGATTTGGGTAAAATTGGCGGTAAAGCACTGATTGCAGCTGCTTTGGCCAACTTGATGAGCGGCACTATTGCCGGTCTGTTGTTCTCTATTGGGGGTTAATTCCATGACACCACATATCAATGCCCAGAGTGGCGACTTTGCAAAAACAGTTCTGATGCCTGGCGACCCACTGCGCGCTAAATACATCGCTGAAAACTTTCTGGAAAACGCTCGTCTGGTGACTGACGTGCGCAATATGTTTGGTTATACCGGTGAATACCAGGGCAAGCGCATCTCTGTGATGGGTTCAGGTATGGGTGTTCCATCCATCTCTATCTATGCCAAAGAGCTGATCACCGATTTCGGTGTTGAAAACATCATCCGTATTGGTTCATGCGGCGCGGTAAGCGAGAAGATCAAGCTGATGGACGTGGTTATGGCGATGGGCGCGAGCACTGACTCTGCCGTTAACCGTACCCGTTTCCCACAGACTGACTTCGCTATGATTGCTGACTTCGGTCTGCTGCGTCGTGCTGCTGATGCTGCTGAGAAGCTGGGCGCCAGCTACCACGTGGGTAACCTGTACTCTTCTGATCTCTTCTATAGCCCGGATGAGAGCCGTTACGACTTTATGGAAAAGTACGGCATGCTGGGTGTGGAAATGGAAGCTGCGGGTCTGTATGGCGTGGCCACTGAGTTTGGCGCCCGTGCATTGGCCATGATGACAGTGACCGACCACCTGCGTCTGGGTCAGCACCTGACTGCTGAAGAGCGTCAGCAGACTCTGAACGATATGATCAAGCTGACTCTGGAAGCGGTAAAAGACCTGGATTAATACCAGGCCGCCCTCAGGGGCTAAGTCATGGAAAAATAAAAATAAGGTCAGGACTACCTGATTACCCTACGGCCCCCGGATATCCAACTATAAAAAACGAACGGATAGCGGGGGCCACTTTGTATCTGTTTTCTGCAATCCATAAGTACTTGAGCAAGCGCAAATATTCACTTTCACGAAACTGTGATGCGCCACCCGCTATTGCCACCTTTCCTAACTTCATCACCCTTTGCAAGTCAGCATTTAGTCAGTAGACTGCCTGCAACTGATCAAGATTAAGGATTCTATGTATGAGTATTTGGTTCAGGCCTGTCACGCTTGAAGACTGCGCCCGGCTGGATAACGGCATCAGTGGCAAAGGGACTTTGATGAAAACTCTGGGGATAGAGGTCACCGAAATCGGTGATGATTATATGGTAGCGACCATGTCTGCTGGACCGCACCTGCATAATCCTCTGGGTATAGTGCACGGTGGTGCCAACGTAGTGCTGGCTGAGACTATTGCCAGTTACGCAGCCAATTTTGCAGTGGACTTTGAGAACTTTTACTGCGTTGGTCAGGAGATCAACGCCAATCACCTTAAGGCGTCCCGCAATGGGGTGTTAAAGGCGATAACCACTCCTGTTCATTTGGGCAAGCGCAGTTCAGTGTGGGAAGTGAAGATCTACAACAGTGCCGGAGAGATGACCTGTATCTCCCGTATGACGGCAGCTGTGGTGGCCAGAGCCAAGAGCTGAGTCAGAATGATAAAAACAAAAAGCCCGCCGCATGCGGGCTTTTTGTTTCTGAACCTTTTGGTTTTGTTTTGTAGATAAGGATAATCTTAATTAATCGGTTTAGTTTATCCTGAAAGCCTCTATGCTTAAGCTTTTCCCACTGGATAGGAGAGGTGCTATGGCATCTGTTTACGACTTGATTGAAGACTGGGTGCAACGCCAGGCAATCGTGTGAATATCAAAGGCTCAGGCATATACCAGAGTCGCTGCCCCCAGTACGGCAAAAAGCAGGGCACAACCACGGCGTATCCAATCCAGCGGCAGTTTCTCTGCGCTGAAGTCACCCAACCAGATCACTGGTACATTGGCCAGCAGCATGCCTACTGTGGTTCCGGTCACGACCATCAGCAGATCATCGTAACGGGCTGACAGCACCAGGGTCGCGATTTGGGTTTTGTCCCCAATCTCAGCGAAAAAGAACAGAATGCAGGTGGCGATAAAGGGACCGAACCTGTAGAACCGACTTTCTTCCTCGTCGGCTTTGTCCGGCACCAATACCCATAGGGCAATGGCAAAGAAGGAGGCGGAAATCAGCCAACTGCCAAGTTGTGGCGATACCCATTCCATTGCCCATTGGCCTAGCCAGGCTGCCGCAAAGTGGTTCAGAACTGTGGCTACCAGAATACCGGAGACAATGGCGGTTTTGTTTTTAAAGCGGGCAGCCAGTAGTAGCGCCAGCAATTGGGTTTTATCACCGATTTCCGCAACGGCGACGGCAAGTGTCGAGGCCAGAAAAGCTTCCAATTGAAATCTCCCGAAGAGCAGTGCGGGTGGAGTGAAACCTGAGGAAAACAGGGAATTCAGACGCACGAGCACCGCTCCATTTAATGATATGGATTACGGTACTCAGGTCTTGCCAGGTTAGCTAAGCAGGCTTAAGCATGCAGTTAACTGTGAGCACCATGGCGTGATGTGGGTGCTGCGCACCTTGCCAAGTCTGTTGATACTCACCCCTATGTTGACCCAGATATTCATTCTGTTCTCAACGTCAGGCGGCTACTCCCCCGAGGACGTCGTCATTCTAATGATTTCTGTCCGATTTTCAATCACTCACGCTAGGCTTACTTCATATTTTTCTGTTTCTTCGAAATAGAGCTTCTTGCTCTATTGTGCAGAACATAAGCCTCTGATAATGTCCGCTGAAGTGAAATACAATCTAATGCAAATAGAGTGATGTACCTTACGATGATCAAGTTGCGATTTAGCCAGCCCCGGTGGCCGGCCTAATTCCAAAAGGAATCAAGCACAGCCATTGGGGCCTTACCTTTCGACCGTCAGAGTTGGAATGGTGTAGTAGGCTGAGCAAGTGATTCCGGATTGTCCCCATTCGAATTATCACACTTCTGAAAACCCAGGTTTTCCCCCTCAAAAACTCTCCTGTACCCAGTTCTGAACCTGACCTGCTGCGTCCGGTTTTTCGGCGCGATTAAATACAAAAATAAACAATAACAGGACAAATTCGTGAGTTTAAAAATACTGGGTTCTATTGCCATAGTGGCAGGCACCGCTATCGGTGCGGGTATGTTGGCCTTACCTCTGGCGACAGCAGCTTTAGGCTTCTGGCAAGCAACTGTACTGATGCTGGTTATCTGGGCACTGGCGACATACACCTCTTTGCTGATGCTTGAGATCAACTTGAAATCCGGTGTCGGGGATAACCTCTTTGTGATTACCGGAAAGCTACTGGGTAAAAAAGGCCAGTTTATCCAAAGTGCCTCCTTCACCTGTTTGCTGTTTGCGCTGACGGCGGCCTATTTAACAGGAGGCTCTTCGCTGTTGTCTCTTAAAGCGCAAACTCTGTTGAATATTGAATTTAGTCATACTGCAGCTGTGTTGTTGTTTACCGGTATCCTCGGTGGATTCGCTGCTATGGGAGTCGCCTGGGTAGACAAGGTGTCGAGACTGCTGTTTTCTTTGATGGTTGTGGCGCTGGCGCTTGTGCTTATGTTCCTGCTACCGGAAGTCAGTCCTGCACAGGTGATGACTCAAGCTGTCACAGATAATCCGGAAAATGCCTGGTTGGCCGCGATTCCCGTCGTATTTACGTCGTTCGGCTTTCATGTGTGTATTGCTACTCTGGTTCGTTACCTCGACGGTGATGCCAAAGCGTTGCGCAAGGTTTTGCTGATAGGCTCTACCATTCCCCTTGCCTGTTATATCTTGTGGTTAATGGCGACGTTGGGAACACTCGGTGGCCCGGCAATTCATGGGCTTGAAGGCTCTCTTCCCAAACTGGTTACCGCGCTGCAGACAATAGTGGCGAGCGATATCATCAGCAAAGCGGTTTCACTATTCGCAGATCTGGCATTGATCACCTCCTTCCTGGGGGTGACTCTGAGCCTGTACGATTTTCTGGCTGAGCTGACAAGAACGGCCAACACCTTTATTGGGCGTTTGCAAACCTGGCTGATTACCTTTATTCCGCCTTTATTGTGTGCGCTTTTCTACCCCGATGGTTTCATCGCAGTATTGGGTTTTGCCGCTGTGCCTCTGGTTTTCATCATAGTGTTTTTGCCGATCGCCATGGCACTACAGCAGCGTCACTCCCAGTCTTCCGGTTATCAGGTAGCAGGTGGAAAAGCCGGGTTTATGCTGGCTGCATTCAGTGGTCTGGCTATTGTGTTCGCTCAGTTGTGGGTGGCGTTGTAAGAACACCTAAGGGAGCGTCAAACCTAGCTGAATTAAAGGCTTCGGCGATGACGCCTCCCTGACTTGTATGGTACCTCTGCTCGCCCGGTTCAGCGGCGTTCCCTTGTGCGCTTCAGTAGGCTCTGATAATGTCCGCTGAGGTCAAATTTTTAGAGTAAGCAGAGATATATCTCGTGCCGGGGGCATTGTGACTTCGACAGAACCCCTGGCCCGGTTAGTTTATGGCGACGTTTGAACAGATAACGCCTGAACCTTGCTCCCGCGTTTAATCCGCTTCAGGAAGCTGATGATTTCCTTTTGCGCTCTCACCGCTTACCGTTGTTCTGAATCTGACTCTCTGCTGCCCGGTAAATCTGTGGCTATGTAAAACAAGAATAATGAGATAACAGGACATATTTGTGATTTTAAAGACTCTGGGTTCTATCGCCATTGTGGCTGGGACGGCCATTGGTGCCGGTATGTTGGCTTTGCCTTTGGCCACTGCTGCGTTGGGGTTCTGGCAAGCCCTGATGTTAATGCTGATTATATGGGGACTGTCGGCATATACCGCCTTGCTGATGTTGGAGATTAATCTCAAGTCAGGTGTCGGTGAGAACGTCCACGTCATTACCGGTAAATTGTTGGGGAAAAAAGGACAGTTTATCCAGGGGGCCTCGTTTCTCAGTCTGCTGTTTGCGTTGACTGCGGCTTATCTGACTGGGGGCTCTTCTCTACTCACGCTAAAAGCTCAGTCTATGCTGGATATGGAGCTGAGCCATACCACTGCTGTATTGCTGTTTACGCTTATCCTGGGAGGATTCGCGGCTCTGGGAGTGGCCTGGGTCGACAAGGTGTCCCGTTTGCTGTTCTCTCTGATGGTTGTCGCTTTGGTGATTGTTGTCGTGTTTCTGGTGCCTGAAGTGAGTCCGACTCAGATGATGCTGCAGGCAGTCGCTGAGGAGCCTGCTGGTATATGGATGGCAGCCATCCCTGTGGTGTTCACCTCATTTGGTTTCCATGTATGTATCGCGACTCTGGTGCGCTATCTGGATGGTGATACCAAGGTCCTGCGTAAAGTACTCTTGATAGGTTCTACTATCCCGCTGGCCTGTTACATCCTTTGGTTGATGGTGACCCTGGGCACAGTAGGCGGTCCTGAAATCAACTCTTTCAATGGTTCTTTGGCGGAGTTGGTTACTGCATTGAAGGCGATTGTGGAGAGTGACTTTATCAGTAAGGCGGTATCTCTGTTTGCTGACCTGGCGCTGATCACTTCCTTCCTGGGCGTGACCCTGAGCCTGTATGACTTCGTCGCTGAGCTGACCCGCGCCGCCCAGACTGTGGCCGGCCGTATTCAAACCTGGTTAATTACCTTTATTCCACCTCTGTTGTGTGCGCTTTTCTACCCTGACGGTTTTGTGGCTGTACTCGGTTTTGCCGCAGTGCCACTGGTGGTAATGATTATCTTTCTGCCTATTGCCATGGTATTGCGTCAGCGGCAAACACAGCCTCAGGGATATCAGGTGTCAGGTGGAAGAGCGGCACTGGCAGTGTCAGGCGCCGCCGGCACAATGATAGTGTTTGCCCAACTTTGGGTGGCGCTGTGATGTAGCCTTCAGTGGTGCTTTTGTAACGCATCATGTCGACAGAGTTGGCAAAAAAGTGACATGTGATAAAGTCGGGTTCCAGTTGGCCCGACTTTTTGTTTCTGCCCGGCACAAAAATGACTAATGGGCGGGATGGCCACCCACATAAGCAAATACATATATGGACATAAGATCATGAAAAAATGGTTACTAACGGCTGCGGTGGCCACTGCCTTTACCGCCCAGGCCGATGAGGGGATGTGGCAGCCACACCAGTTGCCTGATATGGCTGCAGAGCTGAAGGCCAAGGGCCTTGAGATAGATGTAAAGTCTATCTCTGAGCTGACTGAGTTTCCTATGAATGCGGTGATTAGCCTGGGGGGCTGTACCGCTTCTTTCGTATCGCCAAAAGGCCTGGTGGTGACCAATCATCACTGTGCCTACGGCGCTATTCAATATAACTCCACTGCTGACAATAACCTGCTGAAAGATGGCTTTCTGGCGCGCAAGATGTCAGATGAACTGCAGGCGACTCCTGGCTCCCGCATGTATGTCACTGAAGAGATCACCAATGTGACCGACAAGGTGACAGCCGGGCTGTCATCAAAGCAGGGCAATGATTTCTATAAAGAGGTAGAAGCTCGCGAAAAGACCTTGGTTGCTGAATGTGAGCAGGAAGGTGGTTATCGCTGTCAGGTATACAGCTTCCACCGTGGCCTCGAATATTATCTGGTGAAACAGTTGGAGATCCGCGATGTACGTCTGGTATACAACCCGGCGGGCAGTGTGGGCAAATATGGTGGTGACATCGACAACTGGATGTGGCCCCGTCATACCGGTGACTTCTCCTTCTATCGTGCCTATGTTGGGCCTGACGGAAAGCCAGCCGATTATAGTGAAGACAATGTACCATTTGAGCCGGACAGCTTCCTGAAGGTGTCAGCCAAAGGTGTTCAGGAAGGGGACTTTGTGATGGTTGCCGGTTATCCCGGCCGCACCAACAGATATCGCACCGCTGAAGAGGTGGAGAACCAGTTTGAATGGGTATATCCCAATGCCAAAGGACTGCGGGAAACCATCATGGATATCATCTATGAAGCCGCGCCGGAAGGTTCTGACGATCGCATTAAGTATGAGAGCGCGTTGGCGGGTCTGGCCAATTACGCCAAGAACTACACCTCAATGATTGAGTTTTATGGCAAGTCCTCCATGTTGGCAGACAAGGTTGCCATGGAGAAGGAACTGGCAGAGTGGATCAATGCCAACAGCGACCGTAAAAAGCTGTATGGTAAGGCGTTGACCGAGTTGAACCAGCTGATTGCCAAAGACAAGCAAACTCAGGAAAGAGACCTGATCCTCGGCTATATGGGTTACTCCCAGATGCTGAAGACGGCAGACAGTCTGTATCGTTTGGCCAATGAGAAGCAAAAGCCGGATATGGAGCGTGAACCTGGTTACCAGGAGCGGGATATGACTCGCTTTAAATCAGGTATGGAGCGCATCGACCGTCGTTATGCCGAGAGTGTGGATAAGGCGATTTTCCTGGAGATGCTGAGTCGTTATGCCCAGTTGCCTGCAGAGCAGCGTGTGCCCGGATTTGATAAGGCATTCGGCATTAAGGGCAAGTTCGATCAGGTCAGGCTTGAGAAGATGCTTAACAAAGCTTACGCCGCCACAAAGTTGGACGATAAAGCGACCCGACTGGCCTGGATGGACAAGTCTGTTGAGGAGTTTAAGCAGTCTGATGACCCCTTTATCAAGCTGGCAGTTGCTCGCTATGATGCCCGTCAGGCACTGGAAGCTGAGCGTAAACAGCTGGCAGGCGACCTGATGAAGGTTCGTCCTGTCTATATGGAAGCGATTATTGCCTTTAATGAAAGTCAGGGTAAGCCGGTTTATGCTGATGCCAACTCCAGTCTGCGTGTCACTGTTGGCCATGTTAAAGGTTATGCGCCGCAAGATGGTCTGTATGCTATCCCATTCACTCGTCTGGAAGGCATTCTGGCCAAGGACACAGGTGTTGACCCATTCGATGCACCCAAAAAGCAATTGGAGCTTATCGAGCAGAAACAGTATGGCGATTACTATATGCCTGCCATCGACTCAGTACCGGTAAACTTCCTGTCGACTCTGGATACCACTGGCGGTAACTCAGGTTCACCGGCTATGAATGGTCGTGCCGAGCTGGTGGGACTGCTGTTTGATGGTGTTTATGAGTCAATCATTGGCGACTGGAACTATGATGATCGAACCAATCGCTCTATTCAGGTGGACAGCCGTTATATGCTGTGGGTGATGGAGTATCTGGATAACGCTGACAACCTGTTGGAAGAGATGGTTATCGTTAAGTAATCCTGCTGTTTGGTTTTATAGACCAACAGCCAAAATTAATGCGGTCAGTTCACTATCTGTGAGCGGCCGCATTTTTCCTTCCTCAAGTTCAATCCCCTGAGCATCCATCAGACTCTGCCCCATAATTTCAATTCGTTTCAGGTCAATTACCCGGTAACCCAGTGCTTTGCACATGCGGCGAATTTGGCGGTTAAGACCCTGATTGAGGATGATTTCAAACCTGTTTGGGTCAAGCGCTCGACACTCACAGGGCAGGGTTGTGACTTCGCCGTAGCTGACACCGGCAGACATCATCTGAGTAAAAGTCTGGTCAAAAGGGCGATCGACTGTGACGTGATAGGTCTTGGTGTGACCAAAGTCCGGATGCATCAGGCGTTGTGTCAGATCACCATGATTAGTGAGCAGCAACAGCCCCCGGGAGTCCTTATCCAGTCTGCCTACTGGGTACAGCCGGGGCGAGTCTGGCAGTCGGTGAAGCAGGCTGGAGGGATCATGTGCCTGCAAACGGCAGTCAATCCCTACAGGTTTGTGGAAAAGCCAGCTGGTTTTAGGTTCAAAGCCGGGAATGGGCTGGTTGTCTACCATAAGCTCCTGCGGGCAGGACAGTGTCAGCCGGTCGGTGTGATTGGCTACCCGCCCCTGAAAACTGACCCGTCCCTCAGTAATAAGACGTTGGCACTGCCTGCGGGAGCCTACACCGCACTGGGCAAGATAGTGTGCCAATCTCAATTTACTCTCCCCTTAAATGCCTGAGCGACAGTGCCTGATAATCCTGGATCACAAGTTTACGCATATTCAACGCCAGCAGTACATCCCAGATTATCGACAATATGCACATGGCCCAGGAGTTAAGGGCGATAGAGCAGAAGTGGGGCTCAAGAACTTTGGGGCAGGGCTGCAGTTGCAGTGTCTTGAGGTCTACCTGCAGTAAAATCGCGAAGGTACCAAGAAACAGCAGAATGCTGACAATAGTCATTCCACGGGTGCAGTAGCGCTTGTGGGACAGCCAGCCCACTATGGTGATAATGCACAAAATGATGCAGCTGAACAGTACACTGGTTGACCAGAACCTGTGTTGCTCCAGATAGTTAAGTGGGTATATCCCAATAAGCAGAATTGACAGCCCCATCCAGCCACCGGTCATTGCCATCAGCTTGCTCAGATTATCCAATTTCAGCTGGTACAGGCCAAACATTCCCATCAGGGTACACATGCCATAAGACAGGGTGCTGCCATTAATGACATAGGCCATTTGCGACAGCCGATAGTCACCCAGTTGATTGGCTCTCAGGGCAAAGACTTTCAGTCCCATGCACAGATATTCATAACCTACAGTCAGCACCAGGCCTGCCGTGGCAACAAAGGCGCCGGTCAGCATAAGGAAAATGATCAGATGATGAAGATCGTACTGTCCCAGTGAGGGGGCAGGTCTGGCGTACATGGTGAAAAATTGACTGAATTTCGGGGGCGCTAATATTCATTAAGCTGTGCTCCGAGTCCAGTGCGCAGCTCACAAATTTGGCCAATATGGGGAAATCAGTCCAGAGTGGCGGCGATCAGGCGTCTGGCCATCATGGCAAGCCCAATCCCTGTCAGCATGGTGGCAAATGTATGGGTCCACATCAGCATGGCAAGATAACAAGGCTTGCCATCTTCACACAGTGAGGTTTGCCTGTTGGGTTCCAGCTCCCACAGCACCATCAGGCAACTGACAAAG
Organism: Shewanella corallii; assembly: GCF_023349125.1. Lineage (GTDB taxonomy): Bacteria > Pseudomonadota > Gammaproteobacteria > Enterobacterales > Shewanellaceae > Shewanella > Shewanella corallii. The sequence goes on from NZ_JAKIKT010000001.1 coordinate 401,075, forward strand.
CCGACCAGGCTGATAACCCCCAGCAATGGGGGGCAGATTTGAGGGCGGGCGAAACGGTACAGAAACAGCACGCCGAACATCAACATGGAACTGGAGATAAATGCGATGACGACCAGGTGATGGGCAGACTGATCGTTAAAGGGGTAAACGCCCAGCAGCATGATGGTGACCCCGCAAAGCATGCCCGACAGAGCCAACAGAGAGGTAAACCTGTCATACCGGACCAGATGCAGTCCATACATGGCCAGAACAAAGCAGGCTCCGGCAAGTAGCAGACAAACATTATAAATAAAGGCGAGGGGGGAGCGCAGGTAATCACCCAGAGCATCAACATGCAGACTGAAGATCCCCCAGCCCAGCTCCTGAAAGAAGGCGTACAGGGTCGCAGCCATGCCTAAGGCACAAATGCTGACCCCCACCAGACACATGTGAAAAATCAGTCTGTGGGGATCGTACTTTCCGTGGTGAATATCCTCATCTTTCGACATGAGGTTCCCTGTATTCAAGGCGCCGATACACAGCGCCATTGGTTTGTCAGCTACGTGGACGAACTATCACAATGGCGACTGCAACAACTGCCAGTACCATACCATACCAAGTGTAGCTTACTGCTTCTACAGGACTAATGGCGAAGGTGGAGGCGATTAGCAGAGCCTGCGCACCGTAAGGGATAAGACCCTGAATGATACAGGCGAAGATATCCAGGATACTGGCGGAGCGCTTGGGTGTTACGCCGTGTTTGGTCGCCAGGTCTTTGGCGATATCACCGCTTACCACAATCGCCACTGTATTATTGGCCACACACAGGTTAGTGGCGGCGGCAATACCAGCCATACCCAGCTCAGCGGCTCGACAGGAAGCTTCACCTTTTGCCTTGGAGAAGCGAGCGATCACTCTCTCGATCTGACGGCTAACAAAGGTCAGGCCACCCTGTTGCTGCATCAGCGCTGCCAGGCCGCCTACCAGCATGGACAGAATGAAGATCTCCTGCATGTTGGTGAAACCAGCGTAGATATCCTTACCAAAAGTGACCCAGCCATATTCGCCACCCAGCAGGCCGGTAGCGCCTGCCAGCACAATACCTATGGCCAGGACGACGAACACGTTCAATCCGGCAACCGCCAACACCAGAATGGTCAGGTATGGGATCACTTTAATCAGGTCGATCTCCTGAGCAGCCAGCTCAGCCTGTCCCTGACCGGCAAAGGTGAACAGTATCAGGGTTATCAATGCTGCAGGCAGTGCAAAGATCAGGTTTTCGCGGAACTTGTCTTTCATCTCACAGCCCTGAGTTCGGGTGGCTGCAATTGTGGTATCAGAGATGATGGACAGGTTGTCACCGAACAGGGCACCGGACATTACCGCACCAGCCATCAATGGCAGGCTGATATCAGCCTGTTCGGCTACGCCCAGTGCAATTGGCGCTACGGCAGCGATTGTGCCCATGGAGGTACCCATGGCGGTGGCAATAAAGGCGGCAATCACAAAGAAACCCGGCAGCAGCAGCTCAGAAGGGATCAGCGACAGACCCAGGGCAACTGTTGCATCAACACCACCAGTGACCTTGGCGACAGAGGCGAAGGCACCTGCCAACAGATAGATAAGACACATAGCGATAATATTGCTGTGGCCTATCCCTGCAATAAAGGTTTCAATGGCAGAGTTCAGCTTCTGTTTGGAGATAACCAACGCCAGCACGATAGCGGGCAGAATCGCCACTGGAGCAGGCAGTTGGTAGAACGCAAAGTCGGTTCCCAGGCTCTGGAAGTATAAACCGGCGCCAATAAACAGCGCGAGGAAAAGGAACAGGGGCAGCAGGGCGATAATGGAGCCCTGGTTGTTTGCCGTTTCTGGTGTCACTGGATGAGTCAAAGTTTTTCTCTCTTATTCTATTATCTATTTGTACCCTTTCCCTGTGAGGTACAAATCTTGGCTATATCCTGGCGGCATCAATTCCGGCCAAACGCTTGTTATAGAGCCGACTGATTTAATGAGGTTTGTCGGCTAAGTTAGCGCAAATATATTGAATAGATGGATGCCTGTCAATTTAGACGTCTAGATGTTTTTACTTCCGCTTTAAAAGTGTGATCCCGGATCCCGGTCCCAAAGTTTCCACCATCAAAGCAAACTGCCGGGCGCGATAGAAGACACCCAAAAGTATTAGATTTTTGTGATTTTATCTAAGGTTATGATATTTATGGATTAACTTGTGGCTATTGGCAGTAGTTTCAGCAGCTGTTGATGTAGCCAGGACAGTGCTGGGTCCTTCAGGCTATTGCGGTTCCACACCAGACTGTAACCCACCTTGCCATAGTCAAAGGGCAGGGTGGTTTGCAGCAGTCTGTTGGCCTGGGGGGCATTGTCTGCCCAGAGTTTGGAGCAGGTCAGCAGGTAATCTGTTTGGCTGCACAGGCTGGCAGCACCACCAAAGTCGGCCACGGTCAGGGCCACATCCCGGGCGTGAAAGGCCTGAGTGAGGTGCTGAATGAAGTAGGGCTCGGCCAGTTCGCGGTCATGGATGCCGATATGCCGGTATTGCAGATACCGCTCCAGTGTCAGCGGCTGGCTGGCTAATGGATGGTCCGGATTCATCAGGCACACCAGCTCATCTTTGATAACTGTCTTCCACACCAGATCTCTGTGCAATACCGGTGGCTGGGTAATATCGTGGGGCAGCAGCAAAAAATGCACCTCACCCCTAAGCAGGGCATCAAACCCCAATTGCTCCTTGGCAAAGATATTCAGGCTGACCGAACTGGCCAGTGACTGGCTGAGTCTGGAGATAGCCCCACTGAACAACTCCAGCGTGCTGGCGCGCATGGACAGGGAAAATTGTCCCACCCAGGTTTGTGGATTGAACTCTCCTTCGGCAATCAGGCCATTCACCCTGGCGAGAATGTCCTGCACCGATGGTGCCAGACTAATGGCATAGGGGGTGGGGGTCAGCTGATTGCCTTCCCGGTAGAAGAGCTCATCATCCAGCAGCTCCCTTAACTGCGACAGGGTTTTACTGATGCTGGATGGCGTCACACACAGGCGCTCTGCGGCCAGAGTGACACTCTGGGTGCGTAACATCAGTTGGAAAACCGCCAGGTGCTTCATACTGACGCGGGAGAGTGCAAGATAATTCATAGCCGGGATCTTTGAGCTTTATTCGGGATCTGTGAAAGCCTACCAGCAGATCGCGCGTCACTCTATCAGCAGTTGCTGAATTTGCGACTGTGATCTGTGCAGCGGATTTCCTTTTTGGAAAAGCCTTAATCCCGATAATTCACTGGGGAATTGCAGGTGGGCTGAGTAAAGTGCTGCCATCAAGCTCTGCTTGCTGATAACAGGCAGAAGATCCAGACCCGTTTCGGAAGTATCCCTATGACTCAAGCCCTTTCTGAGCTGCAGCAAAAGTTCCACAACATCATCACTAACCCCAACTTGTCGCCAAAGCAAAAGACCCATTGGTTGTCGCTGGAAGCGGAAGCGTCTTTGCCTTATGTGGCAGTATCAGATGCGGTACGTGAAGTGATGGCCGATGGCAGTGTGTGTGACATGTTTGAAGGTCACGCGCCATTCAAGCCAAGATATGTGCTGCCTGATTATGCGGTATTTCTGAAAAATGGCTCTGAGTACCTGGAGCTGGCTCCGGCTCAGGACTTTGATGATGCGCTGAATATGTTGAGCATCATCTATCACCATGTGCCGTCAGTAACCTCCATTCCTGTATATCTGGGGCAGCTGGATGATCTGCTGATGCCTTATGTGGGGGAACTGACTGATGAGCAGCTGTACACCAAGCTCAAGCGCTTCTGGATTATGCTCGACAGAACCCTGCCTGACGCCTTTATGCACGTCAACATTGGCCCAGCTGATAGCCCTGTATGTCGCACCATCCTCAAGGTTGATGCTGAGCTGAAGCAGATCGCCCCCAATCTGACATTTATGTATGACCCGGCAGTGACGCCTGATGACCTGCTGCGTCAGGCCGCGAGCAATATTTGTGAGTGTAGCAAGCCTCACATTGCCAATTACCCAATGCATGCCGCAGCCTATGGCGACAAGCGTTTTGGCATTGTGAGCTGCTACAACTCTCTGCCATTGTGCGGCGGTTCCAACACCTTGGTACGTATGAACCTCAAGCTGGTGGCAGCTAAGGCTAAAGACGAAGCCGATTTCCTAGAGTCGGTACTGCCATATCACAGCGAACTGATGCGTGAGTTGATGAATGCCCGCAGCAGCTTCCTGCACCAGGACTCCAACTTCTTCGAAAGCTTCCTGGCGAAAGAAGGTCTGATCGACGAGCAGCGTTTTGCCCCTATGTTCGGTATCTATGGTATGGCTGAAGCCGTTAACCAGCTGATGGACAAAGCGGGTAAGGCCGGTCGTTACGGTCATGATGTGGAAGCCAATGAATTGGGCCATCGTATCTCTGCCAGGTTGGCGCAGCTGGTGGATGAGATGACAGTCACCTATGGCCTGAATGGTAAGGCTGTACTGCACGCTCAGGGTGGCATCAGCATTGATGATGCGGTGACTCCGGGTGTCCGTATTCCTTATGGCACAGAACCGGATCCTGTCAGTTATGTGCAAGCTACCGCCGGTCATCACCAGTATTACACCTCTGGTATCAGTGACATTCTGACCATTGATGAGACTGTTAAAGCCAACCCTGAAGCCATGTTTAACCTGGCTAAAGGCGCCCTGATGGCGGGTTATCGTGAGTTTACTGCCAACGTGGCTTCCAATGACTTGGTTCGTATCACCGGCTATATGGTGAAACTGTCTGATATCGCCCGTTACGATGATGAAGGCTCTCGTACCAACACCACTTTCCTGGGCGCAGAAGCGGCTAAGAACACAGGTGTGCTTGAGCGTATGCCTCGGGTCGCCAGCCTGGAGATGACTCCGGCGCTGGCCAGGTAAACTCATTGATAACCGCAGCAATTTAACGAGTATTAAAGAACAGTGACATCGGCAGTGAAACCTCTTGAAAGAACAGCAAAAGTCAGTCGTATTCTGAACTTCTCCTGTGTGGATGGTCCGGGCAACCGTATGGTGATCTTCCTGCAGGGCTGTAATTTCAATTGCATCAGCTGCCATAACCCACACACCATTAATCACTGCAACCACTGTGGTGACTGTGTCCCTCACTGTCCCACTGGTGCCTTGCAGATAACCAAAGACACCAATGAAAACAAGGTGACGTGGGTGAGTAGTCTCTGTACCCAGTGTGATCTTTGCCTTGATGTTTGCCCGCATCAATCCAACCCAAAGATCAGCGAGATCAGTGTCAGCGATCTGCTGGCACTGATCCGCAAACACCACTTCTTTTTAAGTGGGATTACCGTCTCCGGCGGTGAGGCCACCCTGCAATTGCCTTTCATCATAGCGTTATTCAGTGCCATCAAAGCGGATGCTGAACTCAGTCACCTGACCTGTTTTATCGACAGTAACGGCGAGCTGACACTGACCGGTTGGGATAAAGTCGCGCCCTGGCTCGATGGTGCCATGATTGATTTGAAATCCTGGCAATCTGAAACTCACCAATGGCTGGTGGGCAGGAATAATCACAGAGTATTGGCCAGCATCAAGCATCTTGCGGATTTGGGCAAACTCCACGAAGTCCGGCTGTTGCATATTCCGGGCAAGAGCGATTTGGATATAGAAGTCGCAGCGGTAGGAAAGTTTCTTGCCGGTTTACCTGAGTCTGTGAATATCAGACTGAATGCCTTCCAGCACCATGGTGTTGTGGGGGAGGCGCTTGAGTGGTCCAAATGTTCAAAGTCAGATATCGAGTACTTCCACAGCCTGCTGTATCAGTATGTCCGGCGGCCAATGTCGTTGCCAGGAGTTTATAGTTGAGTTTGCCTATCGGCTGGGTTGGTGGTTAGCCAAGCTGCGCTTGACGAATTTGTTAGTGCTGCGCACTAAGCATGCCTTCGGCATGTATTTAGGCAAGCTTCGCTTGCCAGAACATCGAAGCCTTCCAGGCTTCACCCGGGTTAGGGGTATTGCTTGTCCAATACCCCTAACAACCCCAAGGACCCCCCACCGAAGTTGTGACCCAACGTGCATTGCATGCAATTGACGTAACCGGCGTCGATTCACCATCCCTGGCTTTGCGCCGCCTATGTCATCATCCATGATGACATCCACTATTGCATCCAATCCCCTCCGGCAACTTCAGACGGGGACAGGGTGTAATCCTCAGCCAATGTGCAATCAATTTGGGGACATCTAGTTACTTTGGACTTGTGGGGATATAACGCCCCCAATAAGGGGCTGATAAATGCATGGCTATACTGTGTCGCGAAGCGAAACCGAGCCATGCTTTAGCCTTCCCGATTGATTGGCTTGCTAGGTGCAAGTTGTAACTTAACTGTCTGAATTTAATGCGTTTAAATAAATCTGTATTAGTAAGATATAATGTACTGAAGAAAATACTGTGCCGACAGCATTTAATCTTTTGCTGAAACCCCAAAACCTAAATCCCATAATTTTAATCATCGGTTTAAAAATGAAGCCAAATGTAAAGTATGTAAGACTCGAAACAATGTCGGACTTTGATTGAAGTTCTTTACGAAGAGTTAGCTCATAGACAATTGCAACTATGAAATAAGTTGAAGTAGATGCCTCTAATGCCGAAATTTCCATTTGTACCTAACATTTTAATAACGAGAACGCCTGTTTATCCATTTTTGCGCGACCACGCTATCGATCCGTTTTATTCACAAAAATCTGCTACTAAAAATCTCTATGGATAGATAACTTTACCGGGAAATCGAGACGTCTCGTTATCTCGCGCTATCAGTCACGCCTATTGGACAAACGTTACCACTAACAACCTGAATAATCGATGGTTTATTGGTAACAGGAGGCACTTCTATTCTCTCTGATTTAACGGGGTAACCGGCTCGTGGAAGTGACTTAGGGTAACTTAGAGTATGAGGGATACACCAATCCCCGTCCGGAGTTGCCGGAGGGAAATGGCTTAAATAGCAAGCTCTGTCATGGATGACAGAGCAGACGCCGCTGAGCCAGGGATGGCGAATCGGCGGTGTTTGCGTCCATTGAAGGCATTTTACGATGGATAACAACTTCGGTTGGGGCGGCAAGGGAGATCCAAGAGGGAAATGCTGTTGTTCCCCTTTTGGTCGGGTGTGGGGCGAAGCTCCACGACTTTAGCCGCTGGCAGGCGGTATATCCCGCAGGGATAAAACATCATACGGCCAAGCGCAGCTTGCCTATCAAAACAGGAAAGTGGTAACTGAAGGCCACATCCATCACCAACATTAAACAAGCCAGAACATTCTGTAGCATCAGAATGAATAAAACATCTAGACTTCCGGACGTCTAATTGCTAACTTGAATCCGCTGCGTAAATATTGCCCACATTCAAGGAGCCGAATCATGAAACTGGAATCACTGGCACTGCACCATGGTTATCAATCGGAAGCGACCACTAAGGCTGCTGCTGTGCCTATTTACCAAACCACTTCCTATACCTTTGATGACACTCAGCATGGTGCGGATCTGTTTGATCTCAAGGTGCCGGGCAATATCTACACCCGCATTATGAACCCCACGACTGATGTGCTGGAGCAACGCTTGGCTGCCATCGAAGGCGGTATTGGGGCGCTGGCCGTAGCTTCAGGTATGGCGGCGATTACCTATGCGATTCAGGCTCTGGTGGAAGTGGGGGACAATATTGTCAGCACCAGTCAGCTTTACGGTGGCACTTATAACCTGTTTGCCCACACTCTGCCGCGTCAGGGTGTGGAAGTTCGAATGGCGGCTTTTGATGATTACGCCGGTCTGGAAGCCCATATCGACGATAAGACCAAGGCGCTGTTTTGTGAGTCAATCGGTAACCCTGCAGGCAATATTGTGGATATCCAGAAGCTGGCTGAGATCGCCCACAAGCATGGTGTTCCTTTGATAGTCGATAACACGGTTGCGACACCTGTGCTGTGCAAGCCGTTTGAGCATGGTGCCGATATTGTTATTCACTCTCTGACTAAATACATCGGCGGCCACGGTACCACTATTGGCGGTATCATTATTGACTCTGGTAAGTTCGACTGGGCGGCCAATAAAGACAGGTTCCCTGTGCTTAATACGCCGGATCCTTCCTATCATGGTGTGGTGTATACCGAGGCCTTTGGGCCAGCGGCCTTTATTGGTCGCTGCCGGGTAGTGCCACTGCGGAATACCGGTTCGGCACTGTCTCCGCAAAGCGCTTTCCTGCTGCTGCAGGGATTGGAGACCCTGAGCCTGAGAATGGAGCGGCACTGCAGCAATGCCGAAGCCTTGGCGGCATATCTTGAGGGGCACCCTGCAGTCAACTGGGTGAATTATGGAGCCCTGGAAAGAAGCCCATACAAGGCAAACTGCGACAAAATCTGCGGCGGTAAAGCCTCAGGCATTATCAGTTTTGGCATCAAAGGTGGCCTGGAGGCCGGTGGTCGGTTTATCGATGCCCTGCAGATGATTTTAAGGTTGGTGAATATCGGAGATGCCAAATCACTGGCTTGTCACCCAGCGACGACTACCCACAGACAGTTGAATAATCAGGAGCTGGCCAGTGCCGGAGTCAGCGAAGATCTTATTCGTATCTCTGTGGGGATTGAGCATATCGACGACATTATCGCTGATGTATCCCAGGCGATTGAAAAGGCCACTGCTTAATCCAATCTGAGTTGATTGAATCGATACCGCCCGCTTCAGCCGGGCGTTTCATTCATTAGATTTACAAACAAAATAAACAGGGCGCTGGCAAATAACCAAAACAAGAAGTTGGATGATTTACTCGGTCGCTGCTGCATCTGTTGATAATGGTCCAGAATTGCCTGAGTCTCGCCCTGAAAGGGACCGAAACGATTGAGAAGGTATCTCTCTTCGCTGCCGCGGCGGATAAAGTAGTCGGGATTGGCTTTCAGGTATTTTCTCAGCTCGCTCTGCTCTATCCCGGTTTCCATTGACAGGCTGATCACGCCCTGGCCATTGGGGTAGTGTTTTTTCAGAGCCTTGAGTATCGCGTCCAGTTGCTGCTCAGTCATAATCTCATTCCTTTGATGCATCCATAGATACAGTATTAAAAATACTGCCTGTTATTCGTCTCTAAGTCCAGCTTGTACAACCGTCTGCCAAAGGTACAATGGTGCTGATTTTTCTGACTAAAAGAGCGAGCGCATGCACGTACATATTCTGGGGATCTGTGGCACTTTTATGGGCGGCCTGGCCTTGTTGGCCCGGGAGATGGGACACAGGGTCACCGGCTCAGATGCCAATGTGTATCCGCCGATGAGCACCCAGCTGGAAGAGCAGGGTATCGAGCTGATCCAGGGTTTTGACCCGTCTCAGCTCGACAGCAACCCGGATCTGGTGGTGATTGGCAATGCCATGAGTCGTGGCAATCCCTGTGTGGAAGCGGTATTGAACAAGGGCATGAAGTACACCTCCGGCCCTCAGTTTCTTGCGGACCATATCCTGCCGGGCAAATGGGTGCTGGCGGTAGCAGGTACTCATGGCAAGACTTCAACCTCGAGTATGCTGGCCTGGATTCTGGAAGATTGCGGCTATCAGCCGGGTTTTCTGATCGGCGGCGTTCCGCAGAACTTCGGTGTGTCTGCCCGTCTGGGCGGTACTGACTTCTTTGTTGTAGAAGCCGACGAATACGACAGTGCCTTCTTCGACAAGCGCTCCAAGTTTGTGCATTACCACCCGCGTACTCTGGTGATCAATAACCTGGAGTTTGATCACGCGGATATCTTTGATGACCTGAAAGCTATTCAGCGCCAGTTTAACCATGTGATCCGCACCGTGCCGGGTGAAGGTAAGGTGATTTGGCCTGCTCAGACTCAAGCCGTGCGTGAAGTGATTGAGATGGGCTGCTGGAGTGAACAGGACACGCTTAACGCTAATCTGGCAGATAAAGGCTGGTTTATTCAGGCGATAGCCGAAGATGGCCATGAGTTTGAAGTCTTCCTCGATGGTACAAGTCAGGGCATCCTCAACTGGGAGCTGATTGGCCGCCATAATATGGAGAACGCCTTAATGGCTATTGCTGCTGCCCGCCATGTGGGTGTCGCACCGGCTGCTGCTATTGACGCATTAACCCGTTTTGTTCAGCCCAAACGCAGGCTGGAAACCCTGGGCTGTATAGCCGGTGTGACCGTATACGATGACTTTGCCCATCACCCAACGGCAATAGCCACCACACTGCAGGCGATGCGTGCCAAAGTGGGCGACAATAAAATTACTGTGGTACTGGAGCCGAGATCCAACACCATGAAGCGCGGCGTACATAAAGAGACCCTGGCAGCATCAATGAAGTTGGCTGACAGAGCATTGCTGTTTCAAGGCGACAAGGTGGAGTGGGACCTGGCTTCCAGTATGGCGAACGCATCTGTGCCGGTCACCGTGTTTGACGACCTGGAGGCTCTGGTTAAAGCTGCGGTTGATGGCAGCCAGTTTGGTGAACATATTGTGGTGATGAGTAATGGCGGCTTTGGCGGCGTCCATGGCAAGTTGCTGCAGGCATTGGCAGATAAGGAATCTTAATGAGTCAGAGCGCATCTTATAAAGACAAGAGTATCAGCCTGGGCTGGACAGGGGCATCTGGTGCTCCCTACGGCCTTAAGCTGCTTGAGTGTCTGCTGGCCGATGGATACCGGGTGTATCTGATGATCTCCAGTGCCGCCCGGGTGGTGCTGGCAACGGAAGAGGGGCTGAAGCTTTCCAGTCAGCCGGAAAAAGCTCGTGAGCAGCTGTTGGCCCGTATCGCTCAATCCTCCGGGAACGTGACGGGCGATCTTGTGGTACTCAGTAAAGAAGAATGGTTTTCGCCGCCGGCTTCGGGCAGTGCGGCGCCCAAACAGATGGTAATCTGCCCTTGTTCAACCGGTACATTGGCGGCTGTTGCCACAGGTATGAGCAACAATTTGTTGGAGCGGGCAGCTGACGTAGTACTCAAAGAGCGTGGCCAACTTCTTCTTGTGCCAAGGGAAATGCCATTTAACGCTATTCACCTGGAGCATATGCTTAAGTTGACTCAGTTGGGAGCCGTGGTAATGCCCGCTTCACCGGGTTTTTATCACCATCCCCAAACGGTGCAGGATCTGGTAGACTTCGTGGTCGCCCGAATTCTTGACCATTTGGGTGTTGAACACAGATTAACCGATCGTTGGGGATATGGGGCTACCAGACAGCCCGCCAGCGACGACAATTGAGACTGATATGAAACACACCATTGAAGAGATGATCTCCGTTAAAGAGATCGATGCAAAGCTGGATGAGCTGGCAGAGAGAATCAACGCCCACTACAAAGACAGCGAGCGTCTGCTGATGGTTGGCCTGCTGAAAGGTTCTGCCGTATTCATGGCTGATCTGTGCCGTCGTATCCATGGTCATGTGGAAATCGACTTTATGGCCGTGTCCAGTTATGGCAATGCCATGACCAGCTCACGTGATGTGAAGATCCTCAAGGATGTTCAATCTGATATCAACGGCCGTGATGTACTGATCGTTGAAGATCTGATCGACTCAGGTAACACCCTGGCCAAGATCCGCGAAATGCTGATGCTGCGTGAACCAAAGAGCCTGGCGCTCTGTACTCTGCTGGACAAGCCTGAGCGTCGCGAAGTGGATGTTCACGTAGATTTCGTTGGTTTTACCATCCCTGATGAGTTTATCGTGGGTTATGGTATCGACTATGCCGAGCGCTATCGCAACCTGCCATATATTGCCAAGGTTGTTCCACTGGATTAATCCGGCAGCAAGTGTATAAATAAACTCCCGCAACAGCGGGAGTTTTTATTTGTTGCTTAGGGTCTGTTGACCTTTGAAGATGGTTTTTGCAGCACTTTGTCGTTGTTTTATACAAAGCAACGCGATTGTGGTGTAGTTGCCCTACATAAATGAGCGTTAATGCAGTAGAAAGCGACGACAAACGCTGCCCGAAGGGCTCGGCTTTACGCGCTTTACTCTTTGTTGCAAGGTATTTGCTTAGGCCCACTAGGCGGCACACCTTGCGTCGCGATTAAAGCGCGTCTATCTCGAGCAAAATTCAACCATGAAAGGTCAACAGACCCTCATACCCACAGGAAGAGTAATGACAAATCGCGCATTGGTGATTGATAACCTGAGGAAGACCTATAAGGGCGGTGTTGAGGCCGTCAAAGGTATCAGCCTGACCGTCGAGCAGGGGGACTTTTTCGCTTTGCTGGGCCCTAATGGCGCTGGCAAGTCCACGACTATTGGCGTCATCAGCTCTCTGGTGCAAAAAAGCAGTGGTCAGGTTTCCGTATTTGGTCACTGTATTGATAAAGAGCTGGAGCTGGCCAAGTTATGTATTGGCCTGGTACCTCAGGAGTTCAACTTTAACCAGTTTGAGACTGTGCTGCAGATTGTGGTGAACCAGGCTGGTTACTATGGTGTGCCTCGCCCCCTGGCGCTGGAACGTGCTGAAAAGTACCTTAAAGAGCTGGATCTGTGGGACAAGCGTGACAGCCAATCCCGTCAGCTGTCGGGCGGTATGAAGCGGCGTTTGATGATCGCCCGTGCCCTGATGCATGAGCCCAAACTTTTGATCCTTGATGAGCCAACGGCAGGTGTGGATATCGAACTGCGCCGGTCCATGTGGGAGTTTTTGAAAAACCTCAACAAGGAAGGGGTGACCATTATCCTGACCACTCATTATCTGGAAGAGGCCGAGATGTTGTGCCGCAATATCGGCATTATCGACAAAGGCCAGCTGATAGAGTGCACCTCCATGAAGCATCTGCTGAGTCAGTTGAATGTGGAGACCTTTATTCTGGATCTGCGTCAGCCTTTGACTCAGGCTCCTGCGCTGGAAGATGTGCGTTGTACCCTGACCGACACCCATTGCCTTGAGATTGAAATTGCCAAGGATTTCAACCTTAACTCGGTATTTTCTCAGTTGTCCGGTTTGGGCATTGAAGTGATGTCCATGCGTAACAAAGCCAACCGTCTGGAAGAGCTGTTTGTGTCACTGGTAGAAAAGGTCAAGGAGGAGCAAAAGCCATGAATATGACCAAGCTGTATTTCACGGCCTTTAAAGCGATTTTGATAAAAGAGATCACGCGTTTCACCCGTATTTGGGTGCAGACTCTGGTGCCGCCAGCAATCACCATGACACTCTACTTCCTGATCTTCGGTAATTTGGTGGGCAGTCGTATTGGTGAGATGGGTGGTGTGTCCTATATGGAGTTTATCGCGCCGGGCTTGATTATGATGTCGGTGATCACCAACTCCTACTCCAACGTGGCTTCATCTTTCTACAGTGCCAAGTTCCAGCGTAACCTGGAAGAGCTGATGGTGGCCCCTGTGCCTCACTATGTGATGATTGCCGGTTATGTATTTGGTGGCGTTGCCCGAGGCTTGTGTGTTGGCCTGATTGTGACTCTGGTAGCCATGTTCTTTGTGGAGATCAGCGTGCAACATGTTGGGCTGGTGGCCCTAACCGTCCTGCTGACCTCGATTCTATTCTCTTTGGGCGGCCTAATTAATGCGGTATTTGCCAAGAGCTTTGACGATATCAGCATCATCCCGACCTTTGTGCTGACGCCGCTGACCTATCTGGGTGGGGTGTTTTACTCCCTGTCGCTGTTGCCTGGCTTCTGGCAGGGCGTATCGGCGTTGAACCCTGTGGTCTACATGATTAACGTGTTCCGCTATGGTTTCCTGGGGATTGCCGATATGAGCGTGCCTTTGTCCATTGGCATTATGATTGCTTTTTGCGTAGCCCTGTGGAGCCTGGCCTACTATCTGGTTTCCCGTGGTATTGGCCTGAGAAGCTAACTTTCCAAAACAGCAGATAGTAAAAAGGAGCGCCAGGCGCTCCTTTTTAATTGAATTTTTTAATGATTACTCGTTCATTGCCTGTTCGGACGTCAGGCTGAGTTTTTGCTTGTGCTGCTCCAGCAACTCTATGGTGCTGTTATTAAGCAAGGTCAGCTGCTTGAAATGCTCATCGATTATCGTCCTCTCTTTCAGATACTCAGGATCATCCTGCCCCTTTTTTTGCCAGTAGCGTTTGCGTTCCAGTTTCTTGATTTCACTTGCCTGCAGAATCTGAAAGTAGCTGTTTTCCTGCTGTAGTCGATAGATTTCGGCATCCAATAATTTAAGTAGTTTTTCACTGGAGAGAGACTGGTTGCTTAGCAGTTCGCGGAGGTGATCTTTGGGGGCACTCCGCTTGTCTGAATCTATTTCAGTAGTGATACCCAGTTCGTACTCGATTCTGTGCTGACGGTATTCTGAGGGGCAGGCTGTTTGGCTGAAGATCACTTTATCGTCGCGCATGCACTTGTATACGGAATTACCGTAAGCTGCCCAAGGGAGCAGTAATACTGATAACAAAGTAATACGAAGTACCATTAAACAATATCCTTATCGATGAGCTCTGGTTGGAACTGCATTTACGGCCAAGCGTATCCATTTTGACCTTGAGCAAAATCATCAAAGATTTTAGCAACAAATTAACATTGTACCCGAGCTGCAAACGAATGCCAGTTCTTTGACTTTAGTTCAAAAAAACGTCGGTGATAAAAAGGCCGCTGATGAGCGGCCTTGATTATGGAGTGGGTAGTTGAGGCGTCGACTTAGCGACTGAACTCCAGGTTATCGATCAGGCGGGCCTTACCCAGATAGGCCGCAGCCAGTATCACCAATTGTTTATCCTGACTTCGGGGCTGCGCCAGATTGAGCGCGTTGCGCACTGAAATATAATCTGGCTTCAAGCCTGCCAAATCCAGTTGTTGCAGCGCCTTTTGAGTTGCCGTTTCTGGGGTATCACCAGCCTGTACATCGGCCGCCAGCTTATCCAAAGTGCGTTTCAGGGCCGGGGCAATGGCTTTCTCTTCTGCGGTCAGGTAACCGTTGCGTGAGCTCATCGCCAAACCACTGGCCTCACGGACTGTATCCACACCGATAATCTCGATTGGCATAGACAGATCTTCTACCATGGTGCGGATGACCAGGAGTTGCTGAAAATCCTTCTTGCCGAACAGGGCAATATCCGGTTGTACCAGATTGAATAACTTACACACGACTGTGGCTACACCGCGGAAGTGACCCGGGCGGGTCTCGCCACACAGCTGGTCGCTGATTTCAGGCACTTCAACAAAAGTCTGCTCAGCCAGACCCTTGGGGTACATGATGTCCGGCGTTGGGGTGAACAGCAGCTCACAACCTGCCCCTGTCAGCGCCTTCTGATCTTCTATCAGGGTTCTTGGATAGGCATCCAGATCTTCCCCCTGACCAAATTGCATCGGATTGACAAAGATAGAGGCCACAACATGGTCGGCACGTTGAACGGCCTCTTTAACCAGAGTGATATGGCCCTGATGCAGATTGCCCATAGTGGGGACAAAGGCGATGGTTTCACCGCGTTGACGCCAGGTTTTAATCTGGGCTCGGATTTCAGCGATATTAGCACTGGTAATCATGCAAAACTCTTAGTTAAAAGTGTGTTCTTCTGCGGGGAAGCGTCCTTCAACAACTTCCTCAATATAGGCTTTAACGGCCCCGCGTATCTCACCGGTTTGCTTAAGATAGTTTTTGGAGAAACGAGGGATATAGCCGCTGGAAATCCCCAGCACATCATGCATCACCAGGATCTGGCCATCGGTATCTTTACCGGCACCAATACCGATAACCGGGATAGTCAGGGTCTCAGAGATGGTCCTGGCCAGCGCAGCAGGAATACACTCCACCACCAGTAGCTGGGCTCCTGCGGCTTCCAACGCTTTGGCATCATTGATAATGCGTTGGGCATTGTCGGCATCGCGTCCCTGAACCTTGAAGCCCCCAAATACATGCACAGACTGAGGAGTCAGGCCAAGATGGGCACATACAGGAATACCGCGCTGGGTCAGCATTTTTACGCTTTCCAGCAGCCATTCACCACCTTCCAGTTTGACCATATTGGCACCGGCCTGCATCAGCTTGGTGGCATTTATCATGGTCTGCTCAGCAGTGGCATAGCTCATAAAGGGCATATCGGCGATAAGCAGAGCGCGTTCGATACCTCTGTGTACGCAGCGTGTGTGATAGGCAATATCTTCGACAGTGACCGGCAGGGTGTCGCTGTGACCCTGCAGTACCATACCCAGTGAGTCACCGACCAGCAGTACATCAATGCCTTCCTGGTCGAACGCTCCGGCAAAGCTGGCGTCGTAGGCGGTCAGGGCCGTGAACTTGCGGCCTTCCTGTTTGAACTTAATCAGAGTTGAGCTGGTTACTTTTGACATAACGGGTACTTATAAATCTGTCAGGAGAGGCAGTTATAAGTGAACTTGGCATTAAGTTCAACGTCTGTCCGTCACAGGCTGATGATTACAGCCTGTGTATTGGTCAGAGTTGAACCAGCTCAGATTGCAGCGCAGGGGTGAGTAAATGTTGCAGTGGGGTGCCGCAGGGCAGGATGAGATTAGGTACCAGTTCTGCCAGCGGCACCAGCACAAAGGAGCGCTCATTCATACCGTAATGGGGTACAGTCAGTCTTGGCACTTCAATGATGGCATCGCCATACAGCAGGAGATCCAGATCCAGAGTTCTTGGCCCCCAGCGAACCAGTCTTTGCCGCCCCTGCTCCAGCTCGATGCGCTGCAGTTCATCCAGCAGTATCAGTGGCTCAAGGTCAGTTTCCAGCGAGGCCACGGCGTTGACATAGTCAGGCTGTTCCACTTCGCCCATAGGTGCAGAGCGGTAGTAAGAAGAGACGGCAAAGGTATCCGGCTTTGCCAATGTAAACAGCGCCTCACAGGCGCTGTTTAATTGTTGCTCAGGGCTGTCGAGATTAGCGCCCAGTGCGATAAAGACTCTGGTCATTAATCTGCCTGAGGCTTGCTGTTTTCGCCATTGCTCTCGCCGGTAGGACGGCGACGACGGCGGGGATTGCGGTTGCGGCGACGTGGCGCCTTACCACCGGACTTGGCCAGAGTGGATTTCAGCTCGTCATCTGCGCCAACAAAGGATTGCCACCAGTTGGCACTCTTGGCGACGTTGCCACCTTCAGCTTCGCCACGCAATAACAAGAGGTCATAGGCCGCACGGAACTTGGGGCTCTCCTGCAACTTGAATGCACGGGTATTTTGGCTGCGGTCAAATCTCAGCTGCATCTGCCAGATATCACGGGCAGGCGCAGTAAAACGACGGGGAATGCTGATGGTGCGACACTGGTCTTCCAGTACATCACCCATGGCCGCAAAGCTGGCATCATACAGGTTCAGTCCGCTTTCATGGGCGATCTCTTCGGCGCGGGTACGCAGTGGATACCACAGCAGCGCGGCGTAGAAGAAGGCCGGAGTCACAGGCTTATCCTGTTGCACGCGGGCGTCTGTGTTGCTCATCACCATCTGTACCATACGGGCCAGAGAACCTTTCGGGTTTTCTTTGATGCCGTTGTGCAGCAGTGGGAACAAAGGCCTGAACAAGCCAAAGTCCTGCATCATATGGTAGTTGGCTTCGCCTTTTCCGGAGAAGAACAGCTTGAGTACTTCTTCATACATACGCGCAGCGGGAATATCGCTAAGCAGATGGGCCAGATCACGGATTGGCGCTGCAGTGGCTTCGTCCAGTTGCATATCCAGCTTGGTGGCAAAGCGCACGGCCCGCAGCATACGGACGGGATCTTCACGGTAGCGTTTTTCAGGATCGCCAATCAGACGCAGTACACCGGCATTCAGATCCTGCAGACCACCGCCATAGCTGCGGATACTGTAATCACTGATATCGTAATAAAGCGCGTTAACGGTAAAGTCGCGGCGTTCAGCATCTTCATCAATCGAGCCATAGACGTTATCACGCAACAGGCGACCCGAGGCATTGGCCTTGGAGGTCTTCTCATTGCCCTGTTCGTGGTGACCACGGAAGGTGGCAACTTCGATAACGTCACGACCAAACACAATGTGCGCCAGACGGAATCTGCGGCCTACCAGACGACAGTTACGGAATAGCTTTTTAATCTCTTCCGGCGTTGCATTGGTGACTACGTCGAAGTCTTTAGGTTCCAGGCCCAGCAGGAGATCCCGCACGCCACCGCCCACCAGATAAGCTTTGTAGCCGGACTTGTGCAGTCGGTACAGAACCTTCAGGGCATTCTCGCTAATCTGTCGACGGGAAATGTTGTGCGCGCTGCGTGGAATAATCTCCAGAGTCAGGCCTGAGTCCAGGGTCTCCAGATCAGGATTGTTTTTACTCTGCGCGTCTTCAAACAGTTGCTTACAGAATTGGCTGATACGGCGAAAAATGGGACACCTCGGAACGATAACTGTAATAGGTTAAAATCTGGCGGCTATTCTATACCAAATGCCGCAGGATGAGTATATGCACTGGCAGGCGTGCGTCAGTCCGGATTCAGCAGAATTTCACGCTGTCTGGGTAAGTTGCTCAGGTCGAATTGGGATACAGCCTGCGCCAGCATAAGTCTGACATCTGATTCTGTTGCTACCGGTTGTTGCCCCAAAAAGGCTAATGCTGCCTGCAGTGCTTTCTGAGGCGATTTGGGATCAACAGGTGTAGCGTGGTTTTGTTTTGACAGCTTAAACCCAGGTTCCAGGCTGGCCAGTGGCAGGTGTAACCAGGTCGGCTGCTGCAATCCAAACTGTTGATACAGACTGATTTGTCTGACCGTGGCTTCCAGCAAATCCGCTCCCCGTACCACTTCTGTTATCCCCTGGAAGGCATCATCCATCACCACAGCCAGTTGATACGCGTACAAACCATCACTGCGCTTGATAATAAAATCTTCACCGGCAAAGGCCTGGTCTGTCGTCACTTCACCCATCAGCTGGTCGTCGAAGCGGGCAACTGCGGCCTGATTGCGGATACGAATAGCCCCCTGCTTAAGCGGCTCAATCAGGCGGCCACAGCGACCATCATAGGTGCCACCCATAGCTTTAATCTGTTTACGGGTGCACTGACAGTAATAGGCCTGCTCGTCTGCCAACAAATGTTGCAGATAGGCTTCATAGGCGTCCAGTCTCTGGCTTTGATACAGCACATTGCCATCCCACTCCAGACCAAAACGCTCGAGAGTATAGAGAATATCATCGGCGGCACCAGGGACTTCTCTGGGGGGATCTATATCTTCGACTCGGAGCAGCCACTGACCATTTTGCGAGCGCGCACGCAGATAGCTGCCCAAAGCGGCAACCAGTGAACCAAAATGAAGTGAGCCTGAGGGGGACGGCGCGAAACGGCCGACATAGGACGTGTTATTCAAAATATGCTGCTCAACCACGCAGCCAGGGCGGGCACAAACCCGCACCTGAGGCAGGCATTAGCCCGCCATCTGCTTTTCTTTGATCTCTGCCAGAGTTTTGCAGTCGATACAAAGGTCGGCGGTTGGTCGCGCTTCAAGGCGACGGATGCCGATTTCAATACCGCAAGAGTCACAGAAGCCGAAATCATCGTCTTCAATATTCTGCAGTGTCTTCTCAATCTTTTTAATCAGCTTACGCTCGCGGTCACGGGCACGCAGTTCCAGACTGAATTCCTCTTCCTGAGCTGCACGGTCAACTGGATCAGGGAAGTTTGCGGCTTCATCCTGCATGTGGTTAACGGTACGATCCACTTCTTCACGCAGCTGATTACGCCAGGCTTCCAGTATCTTCTTGAAGTGAGCCAGTTGCAGCTCGTTCATGTACTCCTCGCCAGGTTTTTCCTGGTACGGATCTACACCTGCGATAGCGAGAACGCCAAGTTTTTTAGTGCCTTCAGGCATAACGCATCTCCTGTCATCAATTGCGTTGTAGGGCGTCTAAATCAGAACGGCCGCTATCTATATCAGAAAGAACCCACCTAGGCAAATCTTTCTCATTTGCATGAATGAATTCTTTGACTATGTCCGCTAATTACTGGAATTTCAAATTTTATGCTGCAAATTTATAGCAGTACATCGCACGGAAAGCGTATTTCGCTGCAACTCTCTGTCAGGTCAACACGGTATGCCAGAACCTCAACACCCGCATCCACCGCCTGCTTACAAAGTTCGGCGTAGGCTGGATCGATATGCGCTGCCGGCGCCACCTTATATATGCCGGTATGTTGCACAATAAACAGCAATACGGCGCGTTTGCCCTGAGCGACCATTTGCATTAATTCCCGCAGATGTTTCTGTCCTCTGGTGGTAACCGCATCCGGGAAATAACCGCAATCATCCTCTTTTAACGTGCAGCTTTTGATTTCTATATAACAATCTGCTTTATCTTTATCAGTTAACAGAATATCTATCCGACTGTTTTCTTCTCCATATCTGACTTCCCGCGACAGTTTTGCGTATCCGGCAAGCTCAGGAATTACACCTGTTTGTATTGCTTCCTCAGCAAGGGCATTGGCCCGCCCGGTATTAATGCCGATAAGCTCCTTGTCCGGAGTTTGCATGATTTCCCAGGTACAGGGGTATTTACGCTTGGGGTTGTCGGAGCGGGAGAACCAGACGGTTTCACCGGGAAACAAGCAGTTTTTCATCGAGCCTGTGTTGGGGCAGTGAATAGTGATCTCGCTGCCATCGGCCAATTGCACATCGGCAAGAAATCGCTTGTAGCGTTTCAGTAGTTTGCCCTGTTCCAGTGGTGGTGAAAATTGCATGGATTCGTTCCCGGAAATGAAAAGGCTACAGGCTAACAAGATACTGATTTCAGTCAATCCTTCGACTTGGTTCGTTACTGGGGGAGATGTACACTGGAGGAAAACTGTATCCCAAGAAGCAACAAGGAATCTCGATGATGGAACTTATGCTGGTCAACCTGACCGAAGAAGCACCCCAGGCCAGCTGGGGAAAAGCTGATGTAACCTTTGCCGGAAGCTCCGCTTTTATTCATATTTCTGCTTCACTGCCATTACTGCAAATCCAAAAGGCGGCGCGCAAGCTTCGCAGCCTGGGAGTTAACCGTATCCAGTTGGGCGGAGATTTGTGGGATCTGGACTCTCAATGGGCCTTTGCCCAGGGGGTTGTTGACCCGAAAATGGATTATGAACTGCACTGGTGTGGTGATGAGCAGACCCAGCAAACCCTGACTCAGCGACTGACCTGTGCCAATTTTGCCCGCCAGTTGATTAACGAAACCCCGGAGAACCTTTCTCCTGTGAAGCTGGCGCTGACGGCGGCGCACTGGTTACAGGATTTGGCCAACGACCATATCAGCTATCGTATTGTGGAAGGTGAAGCCCTGCTGGCAGAGCAATGGGTGGGTATCCATGCTGTAGGACGCGGCAGTGAGCGCCCTCCTGTGCTGCTGGAGCTGGACTACAACCCGCTGGGTGAAGACGCACCTGTCTCTGCCGCCCTGGTAGGTAAGGGCATAACCTTTGATTCCGGTGGCTACAGCATTAAGTCTTCAGAAGGCATGCTGGGCATGAAGTGCGACATGGGCGGTGCAGCCACAGTGACCGCTGCGTTGGGCCTGGCTATTCATCAGGGCCTGAACAAGCGGGTTAAGTTGTACCTGTGTTGTGCAGAGAACCTGATCAGTGGTCATGCCTACAAGCTGGGTGACATTCTGACCTACAAAAATGGTGTCACAGTTGAAGTGGTGAATACTGATGCTGAAGGCCGTCTGGTATTGGCTGATGGCCTGCAGGCTGCCAGTGAATCCGGTGCACCTTTGATTATTGATGCCGCCACACTGACCGGTGCTGCGCTGATGGCTGTCGGTAAGATGTATAACGCGGTATTCTCTCCTCAGCCTGAAGTGCTTGAACTGGCCCGTACCAAGGCATCCTCTGTGGGTGAACGGGTTTGGCCATTGCCGCTGGATCCCTGGCATCTGGAAGCTTGTCCATCAGCTTATGCTGATACCGCCAATAGCCGTGCGGTAAAAGGTGGCGGTCCGGGTGGTGCTTCCAATGCAGCTGCCTTCCTGTCTCGCTTTGTCAGCCCGGATGCACAGTGGCTGCATATGGATATCGCTTCCTCTTTTGAAGATACCGCAGGCCCCATGTGGAGCGCCGGTGCAACTGCGCACGGCGTGTTGACTGTGGCTGAGCTGATTAAAGACTGATAGCGCTTAAGCCAACACAGAAACCGCCGTTTATCGGCGGTTTTTTTATGCTTTCAAATAAGGAAGGTCGGAGGGAAATATGGAGATTATCAAGGCGTCCAGAGAGGATGCGCTTTGCTGTTATGAGCTAAGAAGAGAAGCCATTCTTTATGGATGTCGGGGACACTATGCTGACGAAGATCTTGAGAAATGGGTTTCGGGTGACATGCCTGAATGGTTTAAGGAGGTCGTCGAGCAGCACTTCTACCTGATAAGACTGGACTATGAGTATGTCGCCACAGGTTTTCTGGACGAAGAAAACAGCTTGCTGGAAGCGATATTTGTCAAACCTGCCGCCATGGGCAAAGGTGTTGGGCGAGCAATGGTCAGGCACCTGGAAGGGATAGCGCTAAGCAAAGGATTTACAGAACTTGGATTGGAAGCAACATTAAACGCCGCTCCTTTTTATCGCTCTTGCGGTTACGGTGGTGCAGAGCGCGAGCAGGCATCCGTGTATCACTCACCCAAAGGTGTATCCCTGGCCAGCGTGAGAATGAGTAAATTGCTTAGTGCGACAACGGCCAGCTCTGAATAATGTCGTATTGCACTCCACTGCCCGGGTTGTAAGAGTGATAAAGGTACAGTTCAGTTGGCTTCAATATGATGGGGGAAGCTGAGATCTCCGGGGGTAAACCTCTGGCCTTACGGCTCAGGGTGATATGAGGTGTGTAACTGTACTCACTGGCAGTCAGCCCCAGCGCTTTGACCAGGTCCTGAGTAGTGGAGGCCATAGCTTGCAGGCCGGAATCCATGGCCTTACCGCTCAGGCAGAGAATTCTGGGTCCGGGCCAGTGACTTAAGGTATCCAGAGTCACTTTGAATTGCGGTCTGTCCATCTCCCCTACAGTATTTTTCAATATCGCTTCCTGCCGCAGGTCGAGCATACCGAAAAAAGCCAGCGTCATATGCAGGTTTGCCTGAGGAACAGGTTGTCCCCAGGGGGCACAATTCTGCTGTAGCTGTTGCAGTGTCTGCGTTTGTGCTTCAGAAGGCGCGAATCCAAGAAAAAGTCGTTTCATTTAAATCGCTAAATCAGGGCTATCTGCTGAAAATCTTATTCTATCCTTATAAATGATTATTCTGGAGGGACAAAGGAAATGCCTACATGCCCGCAGTAAACAGTACTCCTCTGCAGCAAGCCCTGGTCGATATTTTCAGCGATGCACCTTTGGTGACTCTGGAGCAGAATGTAGACAGAGCGCTGATTGCCATCACTCAGCAGTTACATTGTGGTGGAGTCTTTGTTCTCAGCTCAGATTTTTCCGGCAAAGGGATCCGCCCCCGCAATCTATACGTGAAGGCTGGTGCCGGAATGGCCTCCAACAAGGACTGGCCGCTGGCGCGCATGCCTTTCTTTCGTCGCCAGATCAGAACTCCAAAGCTGCTGAATTTTCCTGACATTAATGAGTTACCAGCGGATGCCAGGCAGGAGAAACAGTTCCTGCGGGAGCAAAGAGTAAAAAGTCTGTTGGTGCTTCCCCCGCTGGTGTTTGGTGAAACCCGCATAGCGGTGGGGGCAGTCAACTATGAGCAACCCAGGCAGTGGGATGACAGCTTTATATCTGAGCTGCAACACGCCCAGGCTCTGATTGGTGCGGCGATGGAGCTGACCCGTATTGCCAGAGCCCTGCTGCAAAGTGAGCGCCGTTATCAGGAGTTGTTTAATCAATTGCCCCTGGCCTGTGGTGTATTGGATGCCAGCGACAGGCTTACCATGCTCAACCATGTGGCCAGAATGAATATGCCGCTGACTGAGGAACACTCCATTTACGAGTTGGTCAGTGAGGAAAAGCACGAAGTGTTGAGGGACACCATCCAGATTGTGCGGGAGGGCAGGTTATCTCAGGCCTGGTGCGAACTGCCTATTGTGGCTAGGCAAAATACACGTCACTGGTTGAAACTCAACTTCAGCCGCATGCAGGACAGCGATAATCTGGTGATTATGGCGGAAGATGTCAGTGAGCAGCACAGGCTGGCTGATGAGCTGTCGTTTCATGCCAATTACGACACTTTGACTGGCTTGCCCAATCGACTGCATTTTGAAGCCATGCTGGAAAAGCTGCTTAGTCGTGATGAGCAAGTGCCTGTATGCATTGCCTTTCTGGATCTTGACCAGTTTCAGGTGATCAACAATATCAGCGACCATATCGCCGGTGACAAACTCCTGTGTCAAATCGCGATGCGTTTGAAACAGCTGGTGCGGAAAGGGGATATTGTCGCCAGGTTGGGGGGAGATGAGTTTGGCATCTTGATGCATTACTGCAATCCCGAATCCGCCAAGACCATAGCAAAACGTATTTGTCAGCAGGTCGAGTCCCATGAGTTTGAATGGGAAGGACGCCAGCACAGAATCACGGCCAGCATGGGGTTGGCTATGTTGGCGCAGGATGCTCAGGATATCTACAGCGTGATGACCCAGGCCGACGTTGCCTGTCGACTGGCGAAAAATGAAGGCCGTAATGGCTGGCAGTTTTACAACGCATCAGATCAGCGAATGAATCGCCTGTTCAGTGAAATGCTGGCATCGGTGGATATTGTCGGCGCCCTGGCCGAAAACCAGTTTGAACTCTATTTCCAGACTATTGCTCCGCTGTTGCAGGATGAGTCCGGACTGCATCTGGAAATATTACTGCGCCTGCCAAGAGAGAACGGTGAGATGTTGTCACCGGCATTGTTTTTACCTGCTGCTGAGCAGTACAACCTGGCATCCAAAGTTGATCACTGGGTGGTCGACAACCTGCTGAACTGGGCTACGGCCAACCCGGATATCTGGCAGCAGTTGGCGCTGGTTTCGGTGAACCTGTCGGCTACCTCGCTTCAAGATCAGGAGTTTATGACCTGGCTTGAACTCAGATTGATGAGTGAGCCGCAACTGGTGGACAGACTCTGCTTCGAGATAACCGAAACCGCCGCCGTCAGCCAGATAGAGCTGGCGACCGCCCTGATTGACCTGCTCAAGCCCCTTGGCTGTAAGCTGGCGCTGGATGATTTTGGCTCCGGCTTCTCGAGTTTTGCCTATCTGAAAGAGTTGGATGTGGATTTTGTCAAAATTGATGGTCAGTTTGTTCGCCAGGTTTGTGCCAATGCCAAAGATAAGGCGATTGTGAACGCTATTTGCCAACTTTCCCGGGACATGCATTTTCAGACCATTGCTGAATTTGTTGAGAATCAGGAGATCAGCGAACTGCTTGGCGCGATTGGTGTGGATTATGTGCAGGGCTACGCAGTGTCTCAGCCTTGTCCTCTGCATGAGCTGGAAAACAGCCTTGGTCAGGGAGACAGGAACATCAGTGCCTGAGGGCGCAGGTTGGACTTGCCTGTGTCTTCCTTAGTAAACTGGCGCTACTTTTCAGCGCCTTTATGATGTTCTGCCTTGAATCAACTGCCAATTCAACAACTTTTCACTCCATTAAGAAACGCCTTCAGTCTCGCCAATCAAGTCATACTGCAGGCTCCTACCGGCGCAGGTAAATCCACGGCACTCCCTCTGGCTATGCTGGACTGGCCGGAGATAAACGGACGTATCATTATGTTGGAGCCCCGGCGGGTTGCGGCCCGCAGTGTGGCTCACTTTGTGGCGGCTCAGCGTGGCCAAAACGTTGGCCAGGAAGTAGGTTATCGTGTTCGTGGTGAAAGCCGTGTCAGTAAGCAGACCCGACTGGAGGTGGTAACCGAAGGCGTGTTGACCCGGATGATCCAGCAGGCTCCTGAGCTGGACGGCATTGGCCTGATTATTTTTGATGAAATTCATGAAAGGCACCTGACCACAGATCTCTCGCTGGCGTTGGCGCTTGAGGTTCAGGCTTCACTCCGGGATGACCTCAGGATTCTGGCGATGTCGGCGACACTTTCCGGCTTACCACTGGAAACTCTGATGCCGGATGCTCCTTTGCTGGAAAGCGAAGGTCGCAGTTTCCCGGTAGAGGTTTGTTACCGCGCCCCCAAAGCCCAGCAGGATTGGATTGTCCATATGGGGCAGGAGTTGGTGAGTTTGCTGCAATCTCTGCCGCAAGCGGTCGCCAACAACAAACACAATGGGGTGCTGGCTTTCCTGCCGGGGAAAGGTGAAATCCTGAAGCTGCAGGCGTTTCTCCAGCAGCGTTTGCCCAGCGATAAATATGGCATTTTCCCCCTGTATGGCGAGCTGACGGGCAAGGAACAGGATGCCGCAGTCGCACCTCTGGAGGACGGCAGGATTAAAGTGGTGCTGTCGACCAATGTGGCTGAGTCCAGTTTGACCATACATGGCATCTCCATGGTGGTGGACTCAGGCTACAAACGCCATGCAGGTTTTAACCCTAAAACCGGCACGTCCCGATTATCCCTCAAACGTATCAGTCAGGCATCGTCGATTCAGCGCAGCGGCCGTGCCGGACGTCTGGCGCCCGGTTATAGCTTGCGCCTCTGGAGTCAGGATGAGTTTGATCGTCAGCCCAAGGCGGAAGATGCTGAAATCCTGCATACGGATCTGCTCTCCATGGCGCTGGATTGTGCCAATTGGGGGGCACGCCGTATTGATGAACTCAGCCTGATGACCCCTCCGCCGGCAGCCAATGAAGCTCAGGCCTGGGAGCTGTTGAAGTCGCTGCAATTGGTGGATACCGAGCACAAGCTGACGGCTCACGGCAGAGAGGCCTATGAGCTGGGTAGTCACCCTAGACTGGCCCATATGTTACTCAAAGCAAAAACGCTGGAAACTGAGTTGGCTGATCAATCTTTGCTGCCCCTGGCCTGTATGTTGGCTGCGGTTTTGGAAGGACGGGGTCTGCCACGCCGGGGTGAAGATATCAGTAACTATCTGCAGCTGGCCTGTAAAGGTCAATTGGCGGCGCAGGCAAACCGCTGGCTGAAACAGTTTGGCAGGCAGGAAACCCTCACGACAGTGGCTGGTCAGGCACATCCCAAAGATATCGGCTTGCTGCTGGCGCTGGCTTATCCGGACAGGATCGCCAAGCGTCGCGGTATCGATGGATTCCAGTTAGCCAATGGCACCGGCGTTAACCTGGCTCCTGAATCCAGTCTGGCGCATCAGGAATACCTTGTCGTGGCTGACTTTCAACAGTCTGAAGGGCGCAGTTCTGGCCGTGTTTACCTCGCTTCTGCTTTTGAGCCTGAGTGGCTTAACGGGCCTTTGGCATTTCTGGTGCAAGAGGTGGATGAGTGCAGTTTTGATGAGCAAAGTGGCAGGGTGTCGGCCCAGCGATGCACCCGGTTGGGCAGCATTACACTCAAGTCCTCCCGTCTGCAGAATATCGACCGGGATATGATTAAGTCTGCCATGCTGGGATTGGTCGAACGTAAAGGATTACAATTGCTGGATTTCAACGAAGATGTTCAGCAGTTTTGTACCAGGGTGCAGTTGGCAAGAGAGTATGATGCCGGCTTTGATTGGCCCGACTTCAGTGAACTTGCTTTGGTGGCCAATCTGAGTGACTGGCTGGCACCTTATCTGGATAATGTCTCTACCCTGGCGCAGCTTGGAAAGCTGAATTGCAAAGAGATGCTGGCCAATGCTTTGCCATGGGAGTTACAGCAGCGCCTCAAGCAGATATTGCCTTGCCGTTGGCCTTTGGCCACCGGAACTCATGCGCCTGTCCGTTATGAGGCGGATGGCAGAGCGTTGCTGAGTGTTCGGTTGCAGGAAGCTTTCGGCATGGAGGACAGTCCGCAGCTGCTGAATGGCCAACTTAAAGTGACCATGGAGCTATTGTCACCGGCTCGTCGGCCTTTGGCGCTGACCTCAGATCTCGCCAGTTTCTGGGCCGGCCCCTATGTGGATGTGAAAAAAGAGATGCGGGGACGCTACCCCAAGCATGTGTGGCCGGATGACCCGGTAACCACCATGCCGACCAAACACACCAAGAAATATAGTCAGAATAAGGCCTGAGTCACGGCCAACAGTAATCACTGACAGCAAGGTATTATGACGAAAACCACAGATAAACCCGCTAAAAAGACCGGCACGACAGCTGGACGTAAAACATCGGCGGCGGGGCGTAAGAGTAAAGCGACTGCCAAAGCCGCTGCCAAGACATCGGTATGGCGCACCATCTGGTCTATCAGCTGGAAGTTGGCTGTGGCCATGACTGTGCTGGTGGCGAGTTACTGTATCTATCTGGACCAGATTATTGCCCGCAAATTTGAAGGCCAGAAGTGGTATTTGCCTGCTCAGGTGTTCAGTCGCTCTATGGCGCTGTACCCCGGCGCTGCGGTTAACCATCACCAACTGATAGCCGAGCTTAAACTGCTTGGCTACCGCAAGGTTGCCAATCCCCGCCAGGTTGGGGAGTTCTCTGCATCCAGTACCAAGGTGGATATCTGGCGTCGTCCCTTCCTGCATCCTGACGGTAAGCAGGCGGAACAGCGGGTGATGGTGGAGTTTGATCATCAGGGGGTCAGCAGAGTATGGCGGATAAGTGATAACAGAGAGCTGGCAGTGGTGCATATGGAGCCTGTGCTACTGGATCGGATTATTGCCACCGACGGTGAAGACAGACTGTTCGTGCCTACCGCTGAAATGCCTTCAACTCTGGTGGATGCGCTGTTGCTGACCGAAGATCGACAGTTTTTTGAACACCATGGTGTCAGCCCGCTGGCCATTCTCAGGGCGCTGATTGTCAATATCAGTGCCGGGCGGACTGTGCAGGGGGGCTCTACCCTGACTCAGCAGCTGGCCAAGAACTTCTTCCTGTCCAGTGAGCGCTCTCTGGAACGTAAAATCCGTGAAGCCCTGATGGCCATTATTATTGATGCCAGATACAGCAAGCAGGAGATCCTGGAAGCCTACCTGAATGAGGTTTATATGGGACAGGATGGCGCCCGCGCCGTTCACGGTATGGGACTGGCCTCCCAGTTCTATTTCGGTCGGCCAATCGGTGAGCTGACTCTGTCCCAGCAGGCATTCTTGATCGCTGCCATCAAGGGACCCTCTTATTACAACCCCTGGCGTTATGAGGAGCGTGCCCGGGAGCGCCGTGACCTGGTTCTTAAGCTGCTGATGGAAAATGGCAAAATTTCAGGTCAGCAGTATGCTGCCGCAGCCGACTCGCCATTGGGGCTGAGAAGTAAAGACAGAGCTGTGCACCAAAAGCTGCCTGCTTTCTTTGCTGAGGTGAGGAAAGAGCTGTCTCAGCGATATGGTGGCAGTTTGCTGAAGCAATCCGGTATCAAGGTATACACCACCCTGGATCCTATCGCTCAGGAAGCGGCCGAGAAAGCGGTCCGGGATACCCTGAAACAGCTGGACAAGAACAACAAGGATCTGCAGGTGGGGATGGTGGTCACTGATAGGTACGGTGCCGGTATTGCTGCCATGGTGGGGGATAGAAACCCGGCCTTCGAGGGCTTTAACCGTGCCGGCGAGATCCGCCGTCCCATAGGCTCCCTGATCAAGCCCTTTGTTTATGTGACCGCGCTGGAGAAGGACAAATACACCCTGGCCACACCATTGGCAGATCAGCCTATTACCCTGACCAATGGCAATGGCCAAACCTGGTCGCCGCAGAATGTGGATAAGAAGTTCAGTGGTGAAGTGCCCATGATCCAGGCTTTCAGCCGCTCCATGAACGTGCCAACGGTTAACCTTGGCATGAAGCTGGGACTGGATAACGTCGCTCATACCTTGAATCGTGCCGGATGGCCTGACCGGGTGCCTGAGTATCCTTCTATGTTGCTCGGGGCGGTCAACGGTTCACCTATGATGGTAGCCCAGGTCTATCAGACCCTGGCAGACGGTGGCCGTTATCGTCAGCTCAAGGCGGTGACCACTGTACTGGATGAAAATAATCAGCCGATTGAGGCAGCAGAGAGCTCACGTCATATTGCCTGGGGCAGAGGTCCGGATTATCTGATCCAGTACGCCATGACCCGGGTGGTTGAGTCGGGTACCGCAAGACGCCTGGGGCAGGCATTCCCGGGCGTCACTCTGGCGGGGAAAACCGGCACCAGTAATGACAGTCGTGACTCCTGGTTCGCCGGATTTGATGAGCGTAATGTCGCTGCTGTTTGGGTCGGGCGCGATGATAATGGCAAGACCAGCCTGTATGGCTCAAGCGGTGCCATGGCGGTTTACCGTAACTTCTTGGGTAACCGGCCTCCGGTCAGTCTGAGGATGACGCCGGTGGATAATGTGGTTCGCGGTTGGTTTGAGAAAACCACGGGACAGGCCATGGAGTCAGATTGCGCTAATGTGTGGCAACTGCCTGCCTTGAATGAAAGTTACCAGCCTGCACGCAATTGTGGCAAACCACTGGAGTGGTGGCAAAAGCTGCTGGGTGGCTGAGAGCTTAATTCAGATAAGGGAATTTTCTCTGAGTCTGACATAGAGATAAAAAAGCCAACCTGAGGGGTTGGCTTTTTGATTTAGTTGGCTTTGGTGCCTTAACCACTACATCTCAATTAGCGGGTACCGTCTGGCTGAGCACTGTTGCTCGGGGCTACGGTCAAGCGCCCTATAGAGTTCAGTAGCGTATTGCTGGTGTTGGGCTGGAGGTTTTCCGGCGCTGTTGTCTTGAAATAATCAATATCTATTTCTTCGTACATATTTATACGGGGACCAATTGATACAACTGAAGTCTGACCATTGTAATTAGTTGTTCTTTCATCATATTCAAGTACATAAATACGCCTTCCCAAGCGGCCTTCAGTAACTTTTACTAACTCCCACTCTCGGTAGCGGCAAACGGAATCATTTGGGAGTCCACATCCAGAGTAATCATGATTCATTGTTAATTTACCATTGTCCTTTATAAGACTAAGTGGTGAACTAAAGTCCCAATCAATTTCCAATGGAGATTCCCATGACTGCACTTTAACTCCTGCGTCGCCATTTAACTGAAATCCAAACAGGCTCCAATAAGAGTTATAACAAGCATCATATGATGACTCATCCCAACACGCTTTTAACCTCTCTCCATCCCAGCTAATTAAGTTCCAGTTATTTATAGTTGTTTGCCAGTATTTTTCAGCCCCTGTATCAAAGTTAACAGTGTCAGGTGTGCTATAGGCAGAAGCAAGTTCGGCTTTGATAAATTGCAGATCGGATGTTTCAACTGTAACTGATACGCCGATATCCGAATTAACCCTGGATGTTATTGTGAGTTCTTGACTGAAGTCGAGAAATTGCATTCGCAGCTTCCCCGTATCAATAGTCCATGTAAAGGACTTCTCCGTGAACCCTGTTGAGCCTTTACCATCAGCTGTGAAGGTAACCCTTTCTCCGAGCATCTTGTAGGTACTAGCACTGTCTTCGTTACTATATATTGGAAGCACCCAATCACTGGATAACATTTCCTCGGAAAAAACAAACTCTTCAGGAGTCGATTTGACCAGATGCCAATCGTAAATACCCTCATCTGTTGTTGAAGATTGGTAGTTTACCCCATCTATAGTAATCAATTCTGATTGAGTTAACGTTGTGCGTTTTACTCGATAGCTGTCAACTCTGGCTCCTTCTGATAGCAGGCTCCACTCTTCAACCAGGGGCGTGGTATCGACTTGAATCTGAAAGTAGCCATTTGAAAGGAGAATGGATACTTCTTCAGAAGAAAAACCGAGAGACTCATTTATTACAGGGAAATATGTACTGGCTGGAGCATCAATGTTTTCCAGTATTATTCTATTACCCTCGGTACTCCAATCGAAACTAATGCCGCCCCGGGAGGTTATTGCAGATCCTTGTCCATTGGCGTTGAGACTATACTTTCCTGCAGTGCCTCTATTCACAAATGTAGGTGCTGCGGCTTCACCTATGTAAAAGGTAGATGGCAGATCATTGGGGTCGACATCAGGCAGGTTGGCTGGATCTTCCGCAATCTCTGTAGCGGTATCGGCAATGATACCTGGAGACTCGGTTTCAATTTCTGTCACCAATTCGTTGTAGGAGCTGTTATCTGCCAACAGCTCTGACATATCAGAACTGCCTTCCGGTAAGGCTACAGTACCTTCAACAACCAGCTGGGCAACGGCAGCTGTTTCCAGCAAAACATCAACGCTGACTTGCTGCTCCACTTCGGTGAGTACATCCTCATCAGTAATCTCTTCACCCCCATTGGCATTGAGCATAATGCTGTATGCCGCTGTGGTCATCACTGAAATATCGGGACCACCAGTTGCCTGAACATCTTGTTGGATTACAGAATTTGATGAAACAGCTTGCTCTCCACCGGTTAGTGGACCGAACTGCCGTGGTTGCAGGACTACCAAAGTAACAGGGTCGTCGGCATCAGCTCTGGCGACCAGTTTGGCTACCGTGGTTTCCGGGGTATCGTCATCGATTTTTATAATAACGCTGTAGCTTCCATCTGATGAGATGTCTCCCTGAGCAGAGTCTATGCCGTAGGTCAGGTCAACAATACCGTTGGCATAGCGTTCCGGCACAACTTGACCAACCAGAGCTATTTCCAGCTCAACCCGTTGAATATCCAGTGATACACTTTGACTGGTAGTTGCACCATCGTCATCAGTCACTGTCAGTTCAAAGGTCAGCGTGGTGGTTTCTGTGACATTGGGGGCAACAAACTCGATTGACGCTGACTCCGCATTGAACTCTACATCCGGTCCGGCGGTTTGGCTCCATAGGTAGCTACTAATGCTGCCATCTGTGTCTGTCGCACCTGAGTTCAGATTCACAGAGGACTTTTCGAAGGTTGTTTCCGGGATTGAGAAATTAATCGCCGGCGCCTGATTAACGGGTTCTGGCATGACTTCAACGGCATCATCTGATCCGCCACAGGCACTCAGCCCCATCACGACCGCAAATGGGAAAACAAGATTCCTTTTCATATTACTCTCCTTGTTATTTCAGCGAGTAATATTCCATACAGTTAATATGGCTGGAATCAGGCAAAAGTTTGTTTAGCTAAAGCTTAATAAGGAGCTGGTATAAGTCTGGGACTATTGTCAATTCACTCGTCTCCGACTCAATTCAGGACGGCACCTCGCTAGCTTGAGTATTCACTATTAGTTCAACCAATCTTTCTATCTTGATATTGGACAGTTGGCGGTAATCAAAATAGGGGCAGACGAACAGCTTGTGTTCGGCATTGATGGCAAACTCATTATCAAGCCATGTCAAAGGTGCGGTTATCTTGCTCTCATTAACCAAACGCTTGGCATAGGTGCGCCCCATGATGATGTGCAGGCGATTGTCGTCAGGCTTGAGGGCCGGAGGGCTGAACAGCAGGGCGGTTTGACTGTCCTGTTGCAACAGGTGTTTATCCCTGTATCCCTGCCAATCAGTGGCCAGGGTACGGTAGTTGAATTGTGACTGGGGCAGGGCAAACAGCAGCTTGGCATAGACGTTAAACACCTTACGCCAGCCATTGCCACAGGCCTGGCCAATGGCATAAATCTCACCGTCTACCAGAGGCTGGCAGTGTTCAAGCTCAGCCATATTCATAAAGGCAGGACGATTTTCGATATAGGCTGCGATCTGAAAATCAGCGTCCCCAAGGCCTGAAATATTAAGACTCAAGCGGATAACTCAGGCGTTAACAGATCCTCAGAGTGAGGATTGGATGTTGGAGGCAGGCTATCTGGCATGCCATAAAGATATCCCTGCTGCAAAAAGACGCCTCTGGCGACCAAAAAATCCGACTGTTCCCGGGTTTCCACTCCTTCGGCGATCATCTGCAGTTTATAGTCGTGGCCAAACTTGATCATTGAGTCCAATACGCCAGCTTTCAGGTCATCTGTGCCTATGGTATCCACAAACATCTTGTCGATTTTAATGCTGTTGATATTGAGCTGCTGCAGGCTGGCCATACCACCAAAACCTGTACCAAAGTCATCTATTTTGATGCTGTAGCCATGACTCAACAATAGGTCTATGTTGCGGCGGGCTGCTGGAATGTCTCTGATCTGCTGTCGTTCGGTTAACTCAAACATCAGCTGATCTCCTCTGGGCCAACCAAGTGCAGCCAGTTGGTTGGTTAGACTGTCCGATTCCAGGTGGGCAGCAACGATATTCAGGGTGACCCACTGATCCGGCGGCAGATTGTCCATATCTTTGAGCACATTGCCGACCAGCTGTTCGGTAATAGGCATAATTAAACCTGTGCTCTCTGCCATATCAATAAACACTCCGGGAGCTATTGTCTCGCCCTTATGCATCCAACGCAGTAAGGCTTCGTATCCAAGGACTCTGCCATCCCTCGCATCGACAATAGCCTGATAGACAGGCTTTAGCTCATTCAATGATATTGCCTGTCTCAGCAGGTTCTCCAATGAACTTGTGTGCTGTTGCCACAGTAGCAGGCTGATATAGGTCAACAGACTGAAAATAAGACCTGCACCCATGGTTCTTTGATAGGCCCAGCTACTGGTATGGGCATGTAACTGATTACCTCCCCAGGCGTGCACATGGGTCTGGGTTTTTGAGGATGCGATTCTGACTTCTTTAGCCATAAGATCAGTTTTAATGGCCATAGTGCCAGCGATACTCAGATTGCCAAAACCGTTGAGGTCAGTCTCCAGATAAAAGCAGTCCTCACAGGGGCGATCGACCACAAAGGGGCTACCTTTGGAACTGAGTAACATAAACAAGGTGCCCCTGGGGCCGGTGAAGTTAATTGTGGTTTCTGTCAGATAACGCCCAACTTGAATCACGTCTCCTTTGTCATGATTAATGTTTTCCAACTTCTCAAATTTTGGGACAAAGCCATCTCCCAGTGATGAACAGGTATGACCTTCATTAGTAATTAACCCAATTACCCGAATGATGTGGCTACCTTGAAAGGCTTTTTGCAGCAGTTCCTGATCGTAGGCATCGCACTTAAAGTGCATGCGTTGGCGGAGTTCTGCTACAGCACTGTCCAGTTTGCGTGAATTGGCGTCGATTCGTTCCAGAGTCTCAATTGCTTTGTCGTGCAGCAATTGCTCAAATTTGTACTCGATGAGATAAGGCGCGCAGAGTTGAAATGCCAGAAAAGGCACCAGTGAAACCAGAAAGTAACGGAAGGTGAGAGGTAGAGAGGACACTTGGCTCCCGTTAATCAATTAGTTAGCGGAAAATTAGCATAACATTCAGTCAGATGATTTTATGTGATTAGTATCACCTTGGGTATCAATATTTTGACTTACATATCAGTCCCATGACCTGTCTTTTAGTCAGGCAGAAAAAAGGCCACCATGGATAGGTGGCCTTTAACGCTATTTTGGCGTTATCAGAACTGCAGCGAGTAACCAACAATAAAGCTGCGTGGCTTACCTGAGAAGATAGAGCCGTGAACTCGGGTGGTCATATAGGTCTCATCAAACAGGTTTTCACCCAAGAGGTAAACTTCCTGATTTTCACCGATATAGTAGCGGGCAGACAGGTCGACAACGGTTTTGGATTCAATCAACTCATCGTTCGGGATGCTGCCTTCACCCGCCTTGGTGCGGATATCGCTGGTATAGCGGCCAGCCAGTGTCAGTTCCCAGGTTTCGGCCTTGGCGCCAACGGCCAGATACAGTTGGTTTTCAGGCAGATAAGGCAGTTCATAACCTTTCTCTACATCACCCCAGGTATCGAAATCAGAGCTGAAATCATTGGCAAACTCAGCCTTGGTATAGGTGTAGGAGAGTTTCACCGGGAAGGTGATGTTACCACCCGCATTGAAATCATAACCGGAACTTAGCTCCAGGCCTTTTACATCGACTTCACCGGCGTTGTACTGATTGCCTATATTGTCATCGTCACATCCCTGAGCTGCAGTACAGTTGCCATGCATATTACTGTAATCACTGTAAAACGCGACAGCTTCAAGGCTGAACTCTCCGGCGTTATAGCGACCGCCAAACTCATAGTTCCAGCTTTCTTCAATATCTTTGTCTGCATTACCCGGAGCGGCAGGAGCAAAGCCTTTCTGTACGCCGGCAAGCAGTAACAGGTCATCGTTCAGCTGCCAGGTGGCTGCCAGCGCAGGCAGCAGGGCGTCGAAGCTGTTTTTCACATCTTTGCCTGGTGTACCTACGCGAGCCGGGTCATTTTTACCCCAGTCCTCACGACGGGTTTCGATATCTTCGTAGCGCAGACCAGCCAGAATGCTGACATCACCCAGGGTGAACTTGTCCTGTACATACAGAGCCAGGGCATTGGCGCTGTCGATACGGTTGGAGTCAGTGCCAGGAACACCGGCTTCGTTGAGGCTCCACTGATAGCTGGAGTCCAGTTGGAACTTGTCGACCCACTGATATCTGTCCATCTCGTCTTCGTGCAGACGGGCACCGAATGCCAGCTCGTGATCGCCAAGGAACACATTCAACTCGGTCTGGATACCCTGAGACAGGTAGCTGCGGTTATTGGCTTTAATATCCACATTCAGTGGATCGCTGCCTGGGGTAGTATCGAATGCGGCTGCGGCATCTATGCCACCTTTACTCAGGCTAAGACCGTTTACCTTGGAGGTTTTATACCAGTTGCGGTGGAAGTCGTTGTAGTAAGCGATAGTGCCCAGAGTCACGTCAGAGCTCAAATCGATAGCATGGGTCAGCTGGATCTGCTTATGCTCAGTGTTCATTTGGTCTTTGGCAGAAGCGCTATAACGGCTGTATGGAGAGCTGGCGTAATCTGCAGCAGTCAGCCCCATATAGGTTTCGTTGGAGGTTTCTTCAGAATACTTGAGTTTGATTTCAAGCTCTTGATTGAAGCGCGCATCCTTGGCAGAGGAGAAGCGGACTTTAGCCAGAGCATCGGTTTTATCAAAGCCAGTGTCTCCACCAATATGATTGATATCGCGGAATCCGTCAGCCTGGTAGCGGAATACTTCTACAACAGCACCGACTTGCTCGCCCTGGCCACCACCATAGGCGTGTAGTTTGCCGAATCCATCCTGGCCCAGTGCCACATCCACTTTGCCTGCCATCTCCTCTTCAGGAATTTGACGGGACAGCAGGTTAACCACACCGCCAGTGGTGCGTGGGCCATATTTGATAGTGGAGGAACCTTTCAGAACCTCAATGCTTTCCATACGGCCTGGAGTCGGAAAGTAGTAAGCGGCTGGTGAAGCGTAAGGAGCGGGTGCAGCAATTACTCCATCTTCCATCACGGTAATTTTTTCTGAACGGTTCTGACCTGTACCGCGCATACCTATGTTAGGGCGCAGACCATAACCATCCTCTTCCTGAATATAAACGCCTGGCACGGTAGACAGAGTGCGCATTATGTCTGTGTATTTGAAGTTATCCAGTTCAGCCTGTGTGAGCTCATAGGCACTACCTGGAGTTGCATCAAGAGGGTTCTTGCTGCCAAAGATAGTGATGGTGTCGATAACACTGGCTTCCTTGTCATCGGCAATTGCCGGTGCAGATAACGCACCCATCAGGGCGGTGGCAACCATACTCAGGGGTAACTTCTTGTAGACAGACATAACCTCTCCGTGATCTATATTTAGAATATTATACTAAGCGCAAATGATAATGGTTTGCATTATATGTATTGTTTCCCCGTTGTAAACAGTGTGGCGTCGATTTTGTTGCGAGTTTGGTTTAAAGGGGTAAAAAATCTGCTTTTAATCACTGCACCTGTATCCATTTGATTGGCTAAACGGGCAAGCTTTGGTGATTTCTGTGGCGGAGAAAAGCTAAAGCGAGAATCCTGATTGGCTGTTATGTGACAGTAACTCATCCGTCCAGTTGCGTTTTGCTGGTCTATGCCAAGTCATCGGGTGAGTTGTTTTGAGGTTTGCGGTTAGACTGTGCGCCGCTTATCGATAAAATAACTTTTGCTCGGGTGCAGTATTTATGTTTTTAAAGCCGTTTTTCAGTGAGACCTCAGCGGGTGTCGAGATTACTCCTGCTCAGGCCAGCGCATTTGCCAAGGATATCGCCGGTGATTTCAATCCTATCCATGATGAAGGTGCCAAGCGTTTCTGTGTGCCTGGCGATCTCCTGTTTGCAATGGCGGTAAGCAAATATGGTCTGCACGAAAAAATGCATTTCAGCTTTGAGGGAATGGTGGGTCCTGGTGTATGCCTGCAGTTTCCTGATACCCAGGAGGCTTTGGCTGTCACGGATAGTCGCGACAAAACCTATCTTAAGGTGACTCAATCCGGCAATGCCAGTCACTGCGCTGAGCAGATTGAGTCTTTTGTGCGCGGCTATGTCGCCTTTTCCGGCCTTAACTTCACCCATGTGGTAGTGCCATTGATGCAGGAGCATCAGGTGATGATTAACCCGGCTCGTCCTCTGGTGATATACGACAGCATGAGTGTTGAGCTGACTGATACCGATTTCTGCAAGGTAGAGCTGGAACTGGTATCCAAAACCCTGGAGATTGATGGCAAGCGCGGCGATGCCACCCTGGAGTTTAAGCTGACCAGTGATGGCCGTCAGGTGGGAACCGGTCGTAAAACTCTGGTACTCAGTAGCCTTCGCCCTCTGGAAGAGGATAAAGTGGCAGATATGTGCCGCCAGTACGATGAACGTGCAACACTAAAAGCCAGCTGAGCAGTATCAATAGCTTTTCCTTTGGCCGGGCTGTAAACACAGTCCGGTTTTCCAACTTTCTGCCTATCTTGTAAGCGCCTCTTTTCCCTCTGATTGCGCCGATCTCCCCTTTCTATTACCTTAGTGGGTTTGATATTCCTGAGCTTCTATTTGGCGCTGGCAGCTAAGGCCTGCCAATGTTTGCCAAATCATTCATTTAAGGAAAGCCATGTCCAGTTTGATTCGAATTGTGCTGATCGACACCCACCTGCCCGGGGTGGTTGAGTTGGCACTTGATGGCCACACCAATATTTGTGGTACCAATGCTTCGGGGAAGACCACATTGCAGCGTTTGGTGCCAGTATTTTATGGCGAATATCCCAGCCGCGTAGTGCCTTCAACCCGTGACAGCTTTGAGCGCTGGTACCTGCCAAGAGAATCAAGCTACATAGTTTACGAATACCGTAAAGAAGATGGTCTGCTGTATCAGGCTGTGTTGGCTTCTGCCGGGGACGGTAAAGGGGTGAACTACCGCTTTATCGCCAAAGGCTTCGATCTGGAAGACTATGTCAAACAGCGTAACGGCGACACCATTTTGTGTCACACCATGGCGGAGCTGGGCCGTGAGATGAAGCGCAAGGGCGTGAGCGTGACCAATCTGCTCAATACCCGTGAATTCCGCGCCATTATCCAAAATGACCGTACTTTGCTGGGCACTGGCGGTAACCGCAGCGAGCTGCGTGGTTACGCCAATCAGTTTGCCCTGTGTGCTGCCGAGCATTCACTGCGTCATATCGAAAAGCTGGCTAAGGCGGTGCACTCCAAAGAGGGCAAGATGGAGACGGTCAAGTCGATGATCGCCGCCATTCTGGAAGAGGATGGGGTTAATCCGCCAAGCTCCCGAATCAATCCACAGCGAGTTGAATCCTGGATTAAAGAAAGTCAGCTTATTCAGGGCTTTGAACAGATACGTCCGGAATTTGAAAAGCTGGAGCAGGAGTTTGACCAACTGCAGAGCAGTGAACTGCGTCTGGCGACGCTGGGCAAAGGCTATCGCCATGACGAGACCACAGAGGTGGAGCGTCAGGACTCACAACAACTCCTGTCTAAAGAGGTCAACCTGGCACTGAAGCAGCTGGATGAGCAGTGGAAGGAGGAGCGTGATGAGCTCAACCTGGAACTGTCAGCCGCTAAAGGGGATATGGCCAAGTTTGAAGATGAACTCAATGCCATCGACGATCAGCACAGCGCCTTTCTGGATGCCGATATCGAGCAGGCCAAGCAGGATCTGGAGTCGCTGCCAAACTGGCGCGCCGATCTGGAGAACCTGTCTGAGCGTCACAAGCTGCTGACCGATAAGCACCAGGATATTGAAGCCGCTTATAACGCCCGTCGCAGTAAAATCAGCGAACAGCTGAACAATGCGCTGGAGTCGCTGCATCAGGAGCAGGAAGAGGCCCGCGAAGAGCGTGACCGCCAGCGTGAACTGGCTCGCGCCGATATGGAAACGCTGGCAGAGTCAGGTCGTGAAGCACTGCAGGCGGGTCAGGCCAGGTTCCAGGAGCAGGAGTACCAACTTAAGCTGCAGACTGCAGAGCTCAAGCTCAAGGTGGACAGCGTAACCTACACAGAAGATGAGAAGCTGGAGCTGGCTGTCTTCGATGAACGTATCTCCCTGGCCGACGAGGCTCAGGAAGCCAGCAATGCCAAGGTTGACCGTGTCGCAGCCGAAGAGCGCAAGTTGCGTGCCCGTCGCGATCAGGCCAACGAAGCCCTGCGTCAGGCCAGCCTGAGGGTGAACGAGCGCCAGAGCGGTCTGGATGAACTGAAGGAGATGCTGTTCCCACAGTCTCATACCTTGCTGGAATACCTGCGTAAAGAAGCCTCTGGCTGGGAACAGACTTTGGGTAAGGTAATTGCCCCTGAGCTGTTGCATCGCACCGATCTGCGTCCGGTTGTGGGTGGCGACAGTGAGTCTCTGTTCGGTATCCAACTTGACCTGAAAGCGCTGGATGTCCCCGAATACGCTGCATCTGAGCAGGAGCTGCGTGCCCGATTTGTGCAGGCTGAAGAAGCGCTGAAGAGCGCCAAAGAGCTGCAGGAGCAGGCGGAGGAGAATCTGGTGGCGGTCAATGCCGAGCTGGATAAGCTCAGCCGTGAACTGACCTTTGCCCGTACCGCTTACCAGAACAGTCGTGATGATTTGCGTCGCCTGCTGGATGAGAAGCGCTCTGCTCAGGCAAAAATCAACGAAATGCTGGCACAGCGTAAAGCTCTGTCTGCCAAGCAGTTGACCGTGATTGAAAGCGAGCAGAAGCAGCTTAAACAGCGTCATGATGAGTGGCTGGAAGAGTACAAAGCCAACGCCCTGGAAGCCCGTATGGAAAAGCAGGCTTACTGGCAGGAAGTAGTAGGTGCGCTGGAAGCACAGATCGCTCAGGTTAAAGCCAGTATCAACAGCCGTCGCGAGAATACTCAAAGCGAGCTGAAAGCCTGTGAGACCTGGTACAAAAATGAACTTAAATCCCGTGGCGTGGATGAGGACAAAATTGTTGCCCTTAAACGCGAAATCCGGGATCTGGAAGGCCGCATCGGTAAGGCCGAGCAGCGTCGCAGTGAAGTACTGAGATACGACGACTGGTATCAGCACACCTGGCGTGTGCGTAAGCCAAAGCTGACCGAGCAGCTGGTGGAAGTGAAGCGTATCGCTACCGAGTTGGAAGCTCAGCTCAAATCCAAAGCCAGTGAAGTCAAAGCCAGGCGCACTGAGCTTGAGAAGCAGCGTCGCGACAGTGATGCCGCTCAGGTAGAAGCCTCCGAGAACCTGACCAAGCTGCGCAGTTTGATGCGTAAGCTGGCTGACCTTAAGTTGCCTGTCACAAATGAAGAAGCGGTTGGCAGTCTGGGTGAGCGTCTGCGTCAGGGTGAAGATCTGCTGCTTAAGCGTGACTATCTGCTGGGCTCAGTGAAGCAGTACGTGGAGCACTTCGATACCGTGATTGCTGCCAAGTCAGGCTCAAGTCTGGCCGAGACCTGGGAGCGCGCCCGGGAAGAGTCCAGCTTTGTGAATGACAAGGGTATTCGTCTGCTGGATTACCGTAAACTGGTGCCGGCACTGGAGCAGCTTTTGAATGTGATGGTGCCTCAGTCCATGATGGCGTTGCGGGAGCAGGGTCGTATCTTTGGTGTGGATTTGACCGCTTACTACGAAGTACTGGCGGATATCGACCGTCGTATTGCCAGCCAGAGCGCTCGTATCACCCGTGAAGTGGGTGAAGAGTTGTTCCTGGATGGGGTGTCTGAGTCTGCGGTACGTATTCGTTCCCGCATCAGTGAGTTGGAGTTCTGGCCTGAGCTGGAAGCTTTTGTGAAGGCGTTCAAACGCTGGAAGAGCGATGGTTTCAATGGCCTGCCGGACGAGGACTATATCAACTCCATGCGCCGCGCGTTGGACATCATAGGTCGCAGCGCACTGACCGGCGGTATTGCCAAGCTGCTGGAGATTGAACTTCGCCTGAAAGAGGGCAATTCAGATCTGATTATCCGTACCGACCGTCAGCTGAATGAGTCTTCCAGTCATGGTATGGCTTACCTGATTTTGTGTAAGTTCCTGCTGGCGTTTACCCGTTTGCTGCGTGGTCGCGCCGAAGTGACCATTCACTGGCCAATCGATGAGTTGGGCACATTGCACCATGGTAACGTGAAGAAGATTTTCGATGCCTGTGAGAACAACAATATCTCGGTACTGGGTGCCTTCCCGAACCCTGAGTCAGAAGTACTGACCCTGTTCGCCAACCGTTACATCATCAATAAACAAACCCGTAAGCTGCAGGTGGTTAAGCCCAAGGCGAACCCATTGGCTGAAAAGCTGAAGCAGAGAATGTCTCAGGAGGCCGTGTAAATGAGCCAGGAACAAGTGGTATTGGTCGGCATGGGCACTCTTGTGGAGCGCCTGCTCAAGGGACAGTTTATCTGTAAGACCACGGATGAAGATGGCTGGCGCGCGCTGCAAAGTGGTGCCATGCGCGAGAAGGTTGAAGCTTACCTGAACCAGATTAACCGCACCCTGGCATCGGCTGCCGATGGTGAAGTCTATTTCTGCGGCTATCTGCAACTGGGTGAGAATGAACGCAAGGTGATCTCCAGCCAGTTCAAGGATATCTGCAGTGCGCTTATCCCTATGGTGGAGTGGTTGGTACTGGTGCAGGAGGCCTCGGGCCAGGATGCACCGCTGACCGAAGGTGCAGCAATTCGTTTGACCGAGCTTCAGGGCCGTATTGAAGATACTCCGGCATTTCGTGAGCAGCTGGCCAAGTTGAGTCAGTATCGTCTTTTTGGCTCCACCAGTACTCAGGTGGATAACCAGATCAAGCTGGTGTTCCGTCGTCTGGTGGAACTGGGTTATCTGGTGCGCCCCAACAGCGAAAAGCAGATCTATCTGGCTACCGGCAAACTGGATTACCTGTATGAGGTGATCCGCTTTATCGATGAAACCGAAGGCCTGCAGCTGGAGGCTCAGGCAGAGACTGCCAGCAGTCAACGGGAGCTGATATGAGTTCTAATCTGCATTCGGCCGGGGTTAAGCTGCTTAAACAGCTGGCCCGCCATTCTGATGTTGTTATGGACGTTTATCAGTCGGGTGAGGTCAACGAGAGCCAGCATGAGCCGGGGGTTATCGACAAGCTGCTGAAGGCGGGTATTCTGTGGCAGCCTGAGGCTGATCAACCGCTGCGCCTTAAGCGCACCATCAGAGGCTTTCTGGAAGAGGCTTTGAGTGACGAACGTAACCGTCAGATCGATGCCAATGTTGGCTCAGCCATGGCCACCATCAAAACCCTGGCTGAACACTATAAAGAAGCCCGGCAGCGGGTGGACTATAGCGCAGCAGAAGCCTATCTGGCAGACCTTAACGAGCATGTGTACGCCTTC
This sequence comes from Shewanella corallii, assembly GCF_023349125.1. Lineage (GTDB taxonomy): Bacteria > Pseudomonadota > Gammaproteobacteria > Enterobacterales > Shewanellaceae > Shewanella > Shewanella corallii. The sequence goes on from NZ_JAKIKT010000001.1 coordinate 444,469, forward strand.
ACTGAAAGCCTGAGATATGCCATCCGGGTGCTGTGGGGCCGTATCAACAATGAATTTGGTTATGTTGGCACCCTGAATGCCAAGATTCGTGAAAACGAGCTGGCTCAAAGCCAGGTGACCGAACTGCTCAACGGTCTGGAGATGTTCCATTTCAACGAGTTGACTGAGCTGGCCGGTGATAACCGCGAGCTGCGCCGTCTGCTGGTGACGACGCTGCAGGATACCCTGAGCAGCTGCGCTCAGGAGCTGTCTGTAGTGCAGGCCCGTTTGCTTGAGTTGCTGGGACGTTTCCGCCAGATCCGTGGCCGTACCCGCCTGCTGAAGGGATGGTTGCTGCACACCGAGTTGCACCCTGATTATCGTCCTATGGACCATGTGGCCCATAAGCAGGTGCCTGTGCTGTTTAACCGCGCTGAAGGCATTTTGGCGCCGGCGGCTGTGGATGTGCACAACACGGTGCAGGAGCATGAATTGATGGAGTTGGTGTCCCGCATCAAGTCCATTACTCATCTGCCTGAGATTGCCAAGCCACAGGCCGGAGACACTGCGTTTGCCCTGACCGATGCCGGTGAGTTCGATGTGCCGGACAACCCGCTCAAGCAGGCTGTGGATGATTATTTCTGCGCTGTGATTGATTCAGGTGTGCGTCAGTCGGCGCTGGAATACCTGCAGGCCAACGATCTGCCCTGGGATAGTGAGAACTGGTTGTATCAGGTGATCTGCGGCTATGACGGCCTGTCGGAAGAGTATCGCAGCTTCTTCGAGCTGGAGCCTGTTGGCGATAGGCATCCTGTGTATACAGGTAACTTTATTATCCGCGATGTGGAGTTGTGGATGGCTTAACCGTCACAGGCGTAAGAGTGTCATTGATATCAACAGGGCTGCCTCACGGCAGCCCTTTTTTATGGTTTTAGCTGGAATGTTTGTCAGTTAAAGCGTGACAGATCTCGCCTTTCATTTTGCCTTGCTTGGGTAGCCTAACTGCATTGCTGATGACTGGTGGTGAGTTGTGCTGATTTTGATTTCTTTAAAAGATGTTTTGGCTGTCGCTTATTAAGTTTCTGTTTTTGCTTGGTTATCAACTTGTTGGTCAGGTAAAAGTTTTGATTTTGTGATGGTTTTGTTCTGCGTGCTCAATGCATTGATTTTTATTGGTTATTTTGTTTCGGCTTTACCGGGTTGCCTGTGTGTTTCAACACTTTTCTTTGCCTGTGTGATTGATCTTCCTGCCAGCATGATTCACTATCCCAGCCGAAATCATAAAAAATCAGGGGTTTAAACCCCGAGGAAGTAGAGCCATTCATTGGCCAACAAGCACAATCAGGGGTAACACACTATGCTGAAATCACTCTCTGCACGGATCTTTATCGGTCTGTTCGCCGGTGTGATCCTGGGCTCTTTGGTCCAGTATCTACTGTCCGACCTTCACTTCTTCTCCGGTACTCTGGTAGATATCGCTTCGGGCGTTGGCACCATGTTCGTCAATATGATCATGATGCTGGTGGTTCCACTGGTATTTTTCAGTATCGTTTGTGGTGTTTGTGAACTGCAGGATCTGCGCAGTTTCGGGCGCCTCGGTGGCAAAACCTTTGGTTTCTATATTATCAACACCATAGTAGGTATCTCTGCGGCACTGGCCGTGTGTCTGCTGCTGCGTCCGGGTGAGGGCGTGGATATGAGCGGTGCCACCGGCGTGACCATTAACGCCACTGAGCTGCCCAACCTGATGGCGCTGATTGTCGGTATAGTGCCAAGCAACCCAATTCAGGCATTCACTTCAGGTAACATGCTGCAGGTGATCTTTATGGCGCTGCTGCTGGGTGGTGTGATGAAGTCCATGGGAGATACTGTTGCCGGTGCCGTTAAGGGCTTCCAGACAGGCAACAAGATCATGATGAAGCTGATCTCCGTGGTGATGCAGCTGGCGCCTATCGGTGTATTTGCACTGATGTTTAAGCTGGGTGCGACTCTGGAAGCTGCAGTCTTCTTCAGCGTGCTGGAATATCTGGGGTTGATTATCGGCCTGCTGGTACTTTGGGTATTTATTGTGTATCCGGCGGCTGTGGGTCTGTTTACGCCGATATCCGCCAAGACCTTCCGCGAGAAAACCCAGGAGCAGATCCTGTTCTCTTTCTCCACCGCCAGCTCCAATGCGACCATCCCGGTGACCATGCGTACCCTGACTGAAAAGCTGGGCGTGAATAAAGCGGTTGCCGGTTTCGGCGTGCCATTGGGCGCGACCATGAACATGGGCGGTGTGGCAATTTACATTACTGTGGCTATCTTCTTTATCGCTAACGCCTTTGGTACGCCAATCACCATGGAGCAGCTGCCGACAGTGCTGTTCTCTATCTTCCTGCTGGCAGTGGGGGCCGGCGGTGTACCGGGTGGCGGTATGGTGATGATTGGTGTGATGATCCACCAGATGGGCCTGCCGGTTGAAGCTTTTGCCCTGGTGGCTGCACTGGACCGTCTGATCGATATGATACTGACCTCCTGTAACGTCGTGGGCGATACCGCGGTGCTGACTATCGTAGATCAGACAGAGAAGGAACATCACGTTGAAGCGCCCGAGGCGCTGGTCGACAGAGCCTGATAGAACTGACTGATATTCAAAAGGGACCTTAGGGTCCCTTTTTGATTTTTTGGTCAATGCTAATAGTCAACGCTGTACTACCCTTTAGTATTAGCTTGCGATGCTTTGATAGTAGATTCTTCTCCTCTTTAGCCCGCGCCCTTGTGTCAGCCTGAGTTGTTAATATACTGTTGCGTCACTTGTTATCCCTCTTTGGGAGTATATGGAGTACCAGTGATGGCAGAAGAACAAGAGCAGGCAACTGAAGAAACTAAAGCAAAGCCTCAAATGAAACTGGATAACCGGGAGCTGACCAAAACCAGTTTTTGGGTGGGGCAGGTATTTATGATGCTGGCTACTGTATTAGGGGTATTTCTGGCTGCTCAAGAGGGTTTGAGCCAGGCCATTGCCTTTGACAATCTCACCAATAAACAGAGCAATTATTACCTGCGTCGCTCTCTGTACGATGAAGTGCAGGACAACGTTGCCGTGGTGGAAGCGTACGCCAACATGCTCAAGACCAACCCCCCATATGATTTAAAGAACAACAGTCCGGCTATGGGGACTTTTATATGGGAAAACATGAAGTATTCTCCTTTTACTCTGGAAACCCCGACTCCGGTGCTCTCCCAGATACGCCGTTACTACCTGCAGGTCGATGACATAGTGCAGAAAATTGAGACTCGCACCATAGGGTCACGCTTTGGTGCCGGTAAGCTGCTGGAGCTGAACCAGTCCATGACAAACACAGTCTTACCCGAACTCAAGACCAGTTATGAAAAGCTGGAAACCAGTTTGACTAAGGCTGGTATGACGCTCGAGTAACAAAAAGAGGACTGAATCATGGCATTAAAATGTCCCGTATGCGCTGACAGAGCCCTGGATGCCTTTGAGTTTCATGGCGAAGAGGTGGATTGTTGTCATCACTGTGGTGGTCTCTGGTTTGAGAATGGTGAACTCAACTCTGCCCTGTCGACCGCTGATAATGATGACGATGCAGTAAGAGCAGAAGAGAATCTGGGCAAACATCTGGGTAAGACGCAAATCCACTGTATCCACTGCGATATTCCCCTTGAGCGCTATCACCTGATGGAAGAGTTTCAACTTGAGGTTGAGGTGTGCCACAAGTGCAGTGGTGTGTTTATTGAGGGCCATGAGCGGGAGAAGGTGGTCAGCTCCCCCAAGGTGAGGCAGTTGGTGGGTGAGCTTAACGGCAAAGTCGGCTTTAAAACCTGGATATTCCAGTTCCTGTCGCAGATGCCGGTAGAATTTAACCTTAAGCCGAAAATCACGCCCTGGGTAACCTACACACTGATCGCGCTTAATGTGCTTATTTTTCTTATGTATGGCATGAGTAATAAGAACACTCTGTGGGTTTATGAACACTTGTCTATCCAGGCGGCTCAGGTAATGGATATGTCTGAACCATGGACTTTGCTGACTCATATGTTTTTGCATGGTGGCTGGATGCATCTCATTGGCAATATGTATTTTCTGTATGTGGTGGGGGATAACCTGGAAGACGCCATGGGACGGAGGAAATATTTGCTGAGCTATCTGGCCTGTGGTTTGGTCGCGGCGTTTGCGCAAATTGCTGCAGACCCCGCTTCGATGATTTATAACGTGGGTGCCAGTGGTGCGATTGCGGGTTTGTTTGGTATGTATCTGATGTGGTTCAGACATGCCAGTTTGACATTTATGTTTTTGATATACCAAAAGAAGCTTAGCCCTCCGATGTTCTTTGCTCTGTGGCTGCTGTTCAATTTCGTCGGGTTACTTTTTGGAGGACAGGGCGTGGCTTATTGGGCCCATATAGGCGGCTTTGTTGCAGGATTGGCTATTGGCTGGAAGATGAAGCAGGGGATTATGGAAAGAAACCCCACCCTGTCATTGCTGAATCAGCCTGAGGTAAAGATCAGTCGCTGACCTCGATATTAAAAAGCCCCGCAGTGCGGGGCTTTTTAGTTGTTACAGGGTAGGCTCGTCGCCGCTGTAATCCTCAGCGTGATACTCAAGGCAGGTATCGACTTCGTTGGCGCTGCCGAGAATCACGGCCACACGCTGGTGAATCGCTTCAGGCTGGATATCCAAAATGCTCTGATAGCCTGTAGTCGCTTTACCGCCAGCCTGCTCAACCAGAAAAGCCATAGGGTTGGCTTCATACATCAAGCGCAGTTTGTATGGTTTTTCCGGATTCTTGTTGTCAGTGGGGTAAGTGAAAATACCGCCACGACAAAGCACGCGGTGAACATCACCCACCATGGCGGCAATCCAGCGCATGTTGAATGACTTTTCGCGGGGACCGATTTTACCCAACAGCAGATCGGCAATATAGGTCTGCATTGGTGCTTCCCAGAAACGCTGGTTCGACATATTGATGGCGAATTCAGCGGTGTCTTTGGTGATCTGTACATCGTCCTGGGTCAGCAGGAAGGCGCCACTGTCCGGATTCAGAGTGAAGAAGCTGACACCTTTGCCAACGGTCAGCGCCAGAATCGTTGATGGGCCATAAAGTACGTAACCGGCAGCCACTTGCTGACGACCCGATTGCAGGAAGCTTTGCTCTGTCAATTCACCTTGCAGCGCCGGCAGTACGGAGAAGATGGTACCCACCAGAGAGTTGATATCAATGTTGGAAGAGCCATCCAGTGGGTCAAAGCACACCAGATATTCGCCGGCATCACTCACTGGCACCACATAATCTTCTTCCTCGGAAGCCAGACCACGAACATGACCGGACGCCTGCAGAGCATCTTTGAGCATGTCATTGGTAATAACGTCCAGTTTCTTTTGGGTCTCGCCCTGAACGTTTTCCTGTTCAGTGGCGCCCAGAATACCCGCCAGCGCACCGTGGCGAACTGCCTGGCTGATGGATTTGGAGGTGTCAGCCAACGTCAGCAGCAGCTGGGTCAGTGACTCGGGGATCGCTTGTTGTTGAAGATGTTGGGCCAGAGTCTGCATGGTTAGTCCTTAAAGCATAAAAGCTGGATTTTTCTGGCGCAGATCATACCTCAGCAAGTTGAAAATAACAGTGCAGGGGGCTGACTTTTACACAGTGACGGCAAATCTCCCCCGACTGGACGCTGGCGTAAAATCATGCAGAATGGGGGCGCAATTCTGTATCCAGGGAATAATAATGAAACAAAAATGGATCTCTCCGGCGCTTGGCCTGCTGATGGCTTCAATGTCGGTACAACTTAAGGCGGTGCCCTTGCTGACAGATACTCTACCTCTTCCTCAGGGAGACAAGACCAGGCTGGCCATCGAGCGTATGCATGCTTCTCCGGCGCTGGCCGGTAGCAGTCCCCGTGGCCTCAAGTTATCTCCCGATGGCAAGCTGGTGACTTTTCTGGCTGCCCGCGAAGATAATCAACACTTCTATGACCTGTGGCAGATAGATGTGGCAAGCGGTAAACGCAGTCGTTTGCTCAATGCTGACAAGCTGGCGTCCGGTGAGCTTTCGGATGAAGAGAAAGCAAGGCGCGAGCGCCAGCGCATATATGGTCAGGGCATCATGGAGTATTTCTGGGCGGCTGACAGCCAGGCTTTGCTTATTCCTGCTTCCGGCAAGCTGTATCACCATGATATGACCACAGGTAAAACCCGGTTGCTGGAGACAGGAGAGGGATTCGCTACTGATGCACGTCTGTCACCGAAAGGGCATTTTGTTTCCTGGGTGGCTGATCAAAATCTCTATGTGATGGAACTGGCCTCTGACAAGGTGACTCAACTGACCAAAGATGGCGGCGGCCCAATCAAGAACGCCATGGCTGAGTTTGTGGCTCAGGAGGAGATGGGGCGCATGACAGGTTACTGGTGGGCGCCGGATGAGTCGGCTATCGCCTTTACCCGTATTGATGAATCGCCGGTTGAACTGGTTACCCGCAATGAGATCTATGCCGATGGAATTAAGCTGACCGAGCAGCGATATCCCTATGCCGGTGAAAACAATGTGCTGATCGAGTTGGGCACAGTGCAGCTCAAGGATGGCAAAACCCGTTGGATCAAGCTGGGCAAAGAGCAGGATATCTATCTGCCAAGGGTGAAGTGGTTACCCGACAGTCGTCATTTGAGTTTCCAGTGGCAGAGCCGAAACCAGCAAGCGCTGGACCTGCGAGTGGTGGATACCGGTTCAAATGATAAGCCTGAGACGTTAATCGCCGAACGCAGTGATGCCTGGCTTAACCTTAACGATGATCTGACTTTTTTGAAAAAACAAAATGCCTTTATCTGGGCATCTGAGCGCAACGGCTTTAAGCACCTGTATCTTTACGATCTGAATGGCAAGCTGCTTAAACAGCTGACAGACGGTGACTGGAGTGTGGACGATATTGAATATGTTGATGAAGACAGTGGCGAAGTCTATTTCTCCGGTCGTAAAGACACGCCCCTGGAACGTCACATCTATCGTGTTTCCTTAAGCGCGCCGGAGAAAGGTATCAGCCGACTGAGCCGCAGAGCTGGTATGCATAATCCTGTGTTTGCCAAGGCGAGCCCAGTGTATCTGGACTACTTCAGTTCTCTGGCACAGCCACCACAAATTAGCTTACACGCCAAAACCGGCGAGATGCGTCAATGGGTAGAGCAAAATGCCGTGGACGGTGAGCATCCGCTGCATACCTATTTTGGTCTGTGGCAATTGCCTGAGTTTGGTGCCATCAAGGCCAAAGATGGTCAGGATCTCTATTACCGGCTGCACAAACCTGCGGATTTTGATGCAGGAAAACAGTATCCGGTGGTCGTGCGTGTGTATGGTGGTCCCCATGCCCAGCTGGTCACCAACAGTTGGAGCGAACATGATTACTTTACTCAGCACCTGTTGCAGCGGGGCTATCTGGTGTTTCAATTGGATAACCGAGGCAGTGCCAATCGGGGCACCCAATTTGAGCAGGTGATATACCGCAATATGGGTGATGCAGAAGTGGAGGATCAAAAGGCCGGTGTGGATTATTTGCGTACCCTGCCTTATGTCATGGATGACCGTATCGCTATTTATGGCCATAGCTACGGCGGCTATATGGCGCTGATGAGCCAGTTTAAAGCCCCTGACTACTTCAGGGCGGCGATATCCGGTGCACCGGTAACTGATTGGGCATTGTACGACACCCATTACACCGAACGTTATATGGGGCATCCTGCGGACAATAAAGCGGGTTATCAGAGTGCCAGCGTTTTCCCTTATGTCGAAAACTACCAACGTGGCCTGCTGATCTATCACGGTATGGCGGATGATAACGTGCTGTTTGAGAACTCAACCCGTCTTTATAAGGCGCTGCAGGATGAGGGTAAGCTGTTTGAGATGATTGATTACCCTGGCTCCAAGCACTCAATGCGGGGCGAAAAGGTCAGAACTCATCTGTATCGCTCTTTGGCCGATTTCCTGGACCGTCAGTTAAAAACGAATAACTAACGCTAGGGTTTTGGCTATATCAATAACAAAGGCACCTAATCAGGTGCTTTTGTTAAATGCCAGCCAATAAAAAAGCCAGCATTAAGCTGGCTCTTTTGGCTTACGGTCAAACTGGAATTAGTCTTCCAGGTTGCCGCAGAAACGGTAACCTTCGCCGTGGATAGTCGCGATGATTTCCGGAGTGTCAGGCTGGCTTTCGAAGTGCTTACGGATGCGACGGATAGTCACGTCCACAGTACGGTCGTGTGGCTTCAGCTCACGGCCGGTCATCTTCATCAGCAGGTCAGCACGGCTCAGAATCTTGCCTGGGTTCTCTACAAAGTGCAGCATGGCACGGAACTCACTGCGTGGCAGTTTGAAAGATTCACCCTGAGGGCTGATCAGAGAGCGGCTGTTGATTTCCAGAGTCCAACCGTTGAAACGGTAGAATTCCACAGAGCTCTTTTCTTCTACCTCAGCGCTTGCGCTATTTACGCGAGTCAGAAGATTGCGGGCACGAATGGTCAGCTCACGTGGGTTGAACGGCTTGGTAATATAATCGTCCGCGCCAATTTCAAGACCCAGGATCTTGTCCACTTCGTTGTCACGACCGGTCAGGAAGATCAGGCCGATGTTATTGATCTCACGCAACTCGCGGGCCAACAGCAGACCGTTCTTACCTGGCAGGTTGATATCCATAACAACCAGATTAACTTTGTTTTCCTGCAAAGCTTTATGCATTTCTGCGCCGTCATTGGCTTCAGTGACCACATATCCTTCGGCTTCAAAAATGCTTCTTAAGGTATTACGGGTTACTGCTTCATCTTCAACGATCAGAATGTGCGGGTTTTGCATGCTATTTACCTAATTAACAATGTGGTGCTGTGCTAACCATTAAACAGTCGTCCGAGAGAAAGCTCTCCTCAACAAGCGCGTACAAAACTTAAAGATATCGCGAGTGTTCTTCTATGCAGAAGGGATTGGACGGCGACTCACTCCATGATTAGCCCATTTGCAAACGACCAGGGTGAGTACAGGTCATTGCGTAGTTGTACAATCTTCGATGCACTTGAATGCGAATAGTTCCGCAGTCGTTGTGTCTTTGTGATGGTTGGTTTTGTATTTTCCAACCGATGACAATTTGTACAACTCTCCGACTGCCAATTAACCCGTCCGGTTAGATGTAACGAAAGCGATTTTCACTTGCGCTCAGAAGGTTAGTTAGCAGACTCGGCTATTGTACTCGTTTTAGGCATTTGTTAACAAATTAAATGTTAAAAAATACTTCCAATGCCGTGATCTGTATCATCTAATTTTCATTACTCACTGAATTTATTTGGAATTGTTTTTAATGCCAATGTGATTAGCGTCACAAATACTTGGCGTTTGCTGAGGAACTGGATAAACTGATGCGGGCTTAGATAAAACACAAGTTAATCATGACTCAGTTATCTTCGACACTCTGGCAGTATTATCAACAAAGCATATTCTTGCTTACCCAACCCTTCTCTCCTCATTCTTCCTTTGCCATAGTTACCGCGTTTAACCCCATGGGGGAAAACTTGTCCAGCTGTCAAAATCTATTGTATGACAGGCGGTTACAGGCAGAGATTGATACCATGAAAGTGCCTTATCGTAGTGTGATTGGCGCCAGCCCGGATCTCCAGCATATGGAAAAGAGCTGGGCACTGTTTTGTGATATCCAAAGCGGGCTCGAATTGGGGCGGGAGTTCAACCAACTGGCAATTTACTATGTCGATAACGGACGCCTGTTATTGCTTCCATGCCTATGTAGTGAGGACTCTATTGAATTAGGTGATTTTTCTGCCAAAGCGCAGCTGGTCAGCGAATTACCCGAACTGGAATTTTAAATTTATTGTCAATTAACGGCAGTGAAGTTGAATTATTTTGTCCAAGATTAAACATTGATTGACTTTTGTTAATCTGGATTGATAATTTTTAACCTTGCTGTAGATGAAACTGCAGTGAACACAGAAGAGGAGCGTTAACCAGGCAGGTGAGAAAAGGGGCACAAACCCCGTTATGAATCTCACTCAGGGGGATTAACGCCGAGATATCCATCATTTTGTGATGTTGGGTATCGGTCGGGCAGGCTGAATCCTGTCGACTGTCACCTGTATTTTGGTGGAGAGCTTCTGGTGACTCATTGTTTCCCTCCCGTGGGCTGCGATAGCTGCACCAGGCTCTTCGAACGAAGTGAGTTCGGAGATAGTGTCATGTTTTACAAATTCATATCAGTTTCCCCCTTTGCACCTCCAGCCATGGAGGGGCCTCAATGACAGTTGTAGCAAAATTTGGTGGCACTTCTGTCGCTGATTACCAATCCATGTGCCGTTGTGCGGCGATAGTGCTGGATAACCCAGCAACCCGAGTGGTTGTGGTGAGTGCTTCAAGTGGAGTGACCAACCTGCTGGTTGAGCTGACTCAGGCTAATCTGACCGATGAGCGCAGGTTGGAGCTTATCAAGTCAGTTGCCGCCATTCAGTACGGTATTCTGGATCAGTTGGGACGACCGTCCGAGGTAGCATCAGAGCTGGATCGCTTGCTCAGCCAGATGGCAGTCATCAGTGAGTCTCTGGTGCTCAATCGCGCCAAGTCCCTGATGGACGCATTACTGTCTACCGGTGAGATGTGCTCTTCACTACTGTTTGCGGCGGTATTGAGGGAGCAGGGGGCCCGTGCAACCAGCTTTGATGTACGCAAAGTGATGCGTACCGATTCCCACTTTGGTCGCGCAGAACCTCAAATCGCTCAGATCGAGACATTGGTTGCCAACGCCCTGGTTCCCCTGTTGCAGGATTCTCTGGTGGTGACTCAGGGGTTTATTGGTGCCGATGAGCATGGTGAGACCACAACCCTGGGGCGTGGTGGCAGTGACTATTCCGCGGCTTTGTTGGCCGAGGCATTGCGCGCTGATGCTGTGGAGATATGGACCGATGTTCCCGGTATTTTCACCACAGACCCCAGACTGGCTTCCGGCGCCAAAGCGCTGGCGGAGATCAGTTTTAATGAGGCCGCGGAAATGGCGACCTTTGGTGCCAAGGTGTTGCACCCGGCCACAATTCTTCCTGCGGTGCGCCGGCAGATTCAGGTATTCGTAGGCTCAAGTCGTGAACCGGAAAAGGGGGGCACCTGGATTCGTCATCAGGTAGAGAATGCTCCGGTCTACCGGGCGGTGGCTGTGCGTCGTGCGCAGACATTGCTTAACCTTCACAGCTTGCAGATGCTCCATGCTCAGGGCTTTCTGGCCCATATCTTTGCTACCCTGGCCAAACACAGGATCTCTGTGGACTTGATTACCACGTCAGAGGTTAACGTTTCTCTGACCTTGGATAAAACCGGCTCAGACAGCACTGGCGCAGGTTTACTCAGTGAAGCCCTGATGCAGGAGCTTGCGGAACACTGTCGGGTTTCAGTAGAAGATAATCTGTCACTGGTGGCGATTATCGGTAACCGGATTGCCACCACAGCAGGGGTTTGCCGTACTGTGTTTACCGTGCTGGAGCCCTTTAATGTACGAATGATTTGTCAGGGGGCGAGCCCCCATAACCTGTGTGTATTGGTGGATGAAAAAGATGCCGCAGCCGTGGTTGATGCTCTGCACACCAATTTGTTTGAGACTCAGGCATGAGCGATTGGACCAGAAACACTAAAAAGATAGGTGAGCTGGCAACAGGCCATGAACTGACGATTCCTGTTTATCGTTTTGCCAGCACCGACAGTAATGCGCCCAGGGTTTATATTCAGGCTAATGTTCATGGCGCTGAAGTGCAGGGGAATGCAGTGATTTTCCAGCTGATGAAACAGCTGGAAAGACTGGAACTGAAAGGGGATATTACCCTTGTTCCATTAGCTAACCCTTTGGGAATTAACCAGAAAAGCGGAGAGTTTACGCTGGGGAGGTTTGATCCGATAACCGGTGTTAACTGGAACCGGGAATATCAGGATCTCACTCCCTCGTTAAGCGTCTGGTTTGAAGCGCACAAACATTTGCCGACAGAGCAGTTGATTGCAGCCTATCGTCAGTCCCTTCTGGACAGCTGCCATCAGCAGCTTGACTCTCCATGGGGTGTCACTACCGGGCGACGTTTGGCGCTGAGTCTGCAGTTAATGGCGCACGAGGCCGATATTGTGTTGGATCTGCATACCGGCCCCAAGTCCTGCAAACATCTGTACTGCCCTGAATACACCCGGGATGCCGCTGGTTTGTTCTCTATTCCCTGCGTATTAATGATGCCCAATGAGTTTGGTGGCGCCATGGATGAGGCTGCCTTTTATCCCTGGTGGCAATTAGCTGACTACGCTGTGTCCAGGGGGATGGATATGACCCCTGCCGTCGAGGCATTTACCCTGGAGTTGGGTTCTCAGGAACGCATTGATATGCAGGATGCTGCAGATGATTGTGAAGGAATTCTGGCTTTTCTGGCAAACCGCGGTGTTATTAAAGCAGATATTGAGCCCAAAGCCATGGCAAGGTACAGCTGTGCTCTGGCAGACTATCGTAAATTTCATTCGCCGATGGGCGGCCTGGTAGAGTATTTGGCTGCACCGGGAAAGCCTTTGTCAGCAGGAGAACCTCTGGTGAGGATCTTGCGGCCAGACAGGTTCGGTAAAAGCGATCAGCAGCAAACCTTCTGTTTGCCGGAAGATAGCATCCCGGTTTTGCACTTTGCTTCGGCGTCTGTTTATCAGGGAACCGAGTTGTACAAGGTGATGACCAAATATACACGGCTGAGTTAGACCCTGGTGACGCTGCTCACAAGCCAGAGTGCCACGAGGAGTTAGTTGCACCTTTCCCTTGCAAAGAAAAGAGAGGCCGAAGCCTCTCCTTTTTCATTCAGCCAATCGTCTTCGCCAGAGTAATGGTAATAACAGAGCAATTAACCACCCCACAGCACCACCTCCACCACCAGAGTCACCGCCGCCTGATGGAGGAGTCGGGGCACTGACGATATTGACCTGGTATCTGCCGGTATTACTTGTAACCAGTCCGTCTGACACTGTCAGTTCAAACACCAGTGTTCCGCTGGCCGGTGCGGTAAAACCAATACTGCTGCCCGAATTGGTGACTGACACCTGAGTGCCTGATGTCTGAGCCCAGTTGTAGGTCAGCGTATCATTATCGGCATCTGACACATCGGCATTCAGCTCGACACTGCTACCGGCGTTGACGCTGGTGGTGAAGTTATTTACCTGCGGCGCATCATTGACGTTATTTACCGTAAGCGAAACACTTGTTGTATCACTGGGCAGACCACTTTCATCTGTTACCCGGTAACTGAAACTGTCTTCTCCGAAGTAGTTCTCGTCAGGCTGATAGTTAGCGGTGCCATTGGTTTGCAGTGTCAGCGAACCATGCTGAGGAGAGGTTACAAGCTCAACATTTCCCAATTCACCAGTGGGTGAAATCGTTATCAGACGTTGTGCCTTCAAGGTCGACATGCCATCTGTCAGTTCTGCTTTGGCCTGACGGGTAATTTGACCGTCGTTATCCAGCACATTGAAGTTAACGCTGCTGTCTTCCTGCAGGCTGATACTGTCGGCCTGGCCGGGATTGAAGTTAGTTTGGGAAAGAGGGAAGGTCAGGGATAGCAGGCTTCCCGGCTGGGTATTTACCTTCAAACGTTGGCCACTGCTGACGGTATCGCCATCAGTATTAAAGTGATAACTACTGCCTTCATTCCCTGAGATATCTTCAGCTCCGATAGTCAGATTGAGAGGCAGGGAGGCAAGATCGATGTAATTAAAGAATATCTCCTCGTTGCTGCCTGTGTTTATCCAGACACTGAAGCTATATTCTCTGCCTGCATTGTCGTTGTAGGGTCTGGCTTTATACCACTCGACCACGAAATAGTTCTGGCCATCGACAAGCACTTCACCGGTTGCCAGCAAGCCTCCGCCTGAATCATTATTCTGAGTGCCATCAAGATCAAAGTCGGTCCAGAAAGGCGCGAGAATGTTGTTGGGTTGCTCTGTACCAGGCAAGCGGCGGTTGTTGGCTGTGGTGGAGGTGTCTCCGCCTCCAACAACCAAGAGGCCGTTGTCACTGATGGTTAACTCGGTATAAGGGCTGCCGTGGTATAGAAACTCAGGTGTGGTAATCCTTATGCCCACATCATCACAGCCGCCATCGCAGCTGATGGCACTGGCACCGTTCTCGTAGATACTGGCAAAACTGTTGCCACTGATGAGGGTAATTCCGAATCCTCCTGGAGTCACGTCTCCCTGCAAACGGATCTGTCCTGTGTTTGTATCAACATCCAAACGTGTGGTTTCTGCTGCAGTAACGCTTAGGTTTACGTCATCCGCAGAATCGATTTGAGTTCCTGCTGGCGCATAAGCATCCAGGGTGACTGCGCCAGAAAACGTTTTGTTATTAACTGACACTGTCATGGCAATGTCATCGGACGATGTCAGACCCGAACCTGTTTCTATGATAGATAATTGGCTGCTGTCATCACTTTCACCGGGAAGCACCACAACCGGTAATCTGACTGTTTGCCCTTGTCCGATCAGGCTTATCTGACCAAACAGCCAATCACTGTTCGACAACTGGCCCGTATCCACATCTATCTCTATTTCTGCGTCACCGCCAGCAGGCAGAGTTAAGCTGCTCGGGGATGCTGTGATGGCAAATTGCTCTGAGTTGGCGGACAGTGTCCAGCTGGTTGATTGAGATGATTTGCTGAATACTCTGGCGGTAAGTGTGCAACTGGAGACACAGGCCCCTTCCACATAAGAGCCCTTATCAAAAGTGATTAGCGCCTGAGAAGCTGTTTCCAGGTCAAGCCTGCCGGCACCCATGGCAAATGGTGTTGCCGGGGTTGAACCATCATCGTCTTTTATATCCTTGCTTTTAGCGGTACTCATCAGCGCAGTTTTAATATCTACTGCTGACCAGTCAGGGTGCAGTTGCTTCATCAAAGCTGCAGCACCCGCGACATGAGGACTGGCCATACTGGTGCCCGTATTAAAGCCAAAGGAACCGCTGGCGGTTTCCGGAGAGACGGCAGAAAGGATCGCTGTACCCGGGGCGGCTATATCAGGCTTTAAAAAGTCCGGATTGCCATTGGGGCCTCTGGAGCTGCTGGCATTGATCGCATCTGCAAGACTATCGGATTGGGTTCGGGTGACGGCGGCCGAGATAGTGCCCTGAGTATTGTTGCCCAGTAAGTCCAGAGTGGTTGCGCCATCGAGGTTTGAGATCATCACTCCGGGAATAGGAGCGTCCGGCATATGCATTGTGATGGGAGCACCCGCTTGGTTGTTATAAACCACCATGGCGATGGCTCCGGCATTACTGGCCAGTATTGCCTTGTCCTCAAAGGTGCATGTGCCTCTCGATATTAACGCTATATTGTTGGTGAAACTGCCTGCTGGCCATGCACTGCAACCTTCCTCATTGGCAGAATCAAGATTGACTGCCGCGATGACGGAGGCACTGATGTCCTGGTTGAACGTAGCGCTGCTGTTTGAATTGATAGCGGTAAATGCCTGGTTGCCAATGCTGAATCTGTTGGCATAGATACGTCCAGTGGTGCTGTTTGCAACGGCGATACCAGACTCAATACAGGCCGGACAGCCTATGGTTTGAGGATTGTTGCCATCGTTTCCTGCCGCTGAGACTACCACAACACCTGCGGCTTCGGCGGCTTCAAATATCGATTTATAGACGCTGTTATCCGGTGACCCACCCGCGCCACCTCCCCAGGAGTTGTTGATAACGTCGGCGCCATCTTCTATCGCGTCCTCCAGGGCCTGGGTCAGCATAATATTGGTTCCTACGCCTCCTCCACAGCCTTCATCGGCAAACAGGGCTTTGTACACCATGAGATATGCGGCTGGCGCAACGCCAGATAAAGATAACTGCTCACCATTTTGAGTGACGGTAACAGGATTACCCACGGCTGTGCCTGCGACATGAGTCCCATGTCCGCCCCAATCCAGTGGACTCAGATGTTCATCGCTACATACGGTAAAGGAGGGGTTGTACCAGCGGGCGACAATCAGTTTGTTGTTACAGAATGAAGCGTCTGTGGTAGCGCAGTAGTCATCATTGGGACGACTGGCTGGTGCGGAGAATCCTGCGCCACTGAACATAGGGTTTTCCGGCCGGATACCGCCATCGATAATGGCAACTTTGATCCCTTTGCCTGCATTATCAATGCCGTTAACTGCATTCCACATAGCTTCGGCCTTGATGGTATTTAGCGAAGCATCCAATTGCGCATGGTAAAAGCGTTCGGGATAAACCGCTTTTACTCCGGGTAAGGAGCCCAGTGCTTTTAGATCAACCTGGTCACCAGTCACCACAACCCCATTAAGCACCGTATCGAATTTTTTGGTGATCTTGAGTTGCGGGAAGTCACTGGATATCTGCTTGCTGAATGCCGTTTGCTCTTTATTAATTTTGTGCCTGTGGCTTAAGTGGGCAGCAGTAAAGGTTGTGGCTTGAGTATCAAAACCGAGACTTTTCCCAAATGCGCTGGCAAGCGAGGTGGACTCCAGTTCGACAATGACCCTTTCACCGACTTTGGCCTTGTTGCTCAAGGAAGCGGGCTTGGAGTGTTGTCTGAACTCAATAACTTCTGTGGAATGCGAAGATGGGGTGATTGTCTGAGCCATGCTTGCGGCACTGAGCAAACCCAACGAAACAGCTGTAGCAATGGGAGACTTCACTTTGCTTTTCCTTGTGTTTTAATCCGATAGAGAACGCTGAATTCTTATACGCCCTAAAGACTGTTGTAGCACAAACAAAAGCGGAGAGTGAGGGAGCAAGAAAATAAAAAGAGAGGCAAGTTTGCCTCTCTTTCATTTAACGCTGTTTACTTACTCTGAAAAGTTACTTGAACTTTCTGCGCAGCATTGCCAGAGGCAGCAGCAGTATTGTCAGCCAGCCCATGGAGCCGCCGTTATCATCATCAACATTAACCACTGGTTTAGCTGAGACGTTAACTTCAACAGATACGGCTTCAGAGTCAACTGTTCCATCTGAAGCTGTTACTTCAAACGTCAATTGACCCGGAGCAGGAGCGTTGAAGCTAATAGTGCTTCCATCCTGTGTAAAGGTAACGTCAGAACCAGAAGTCTGAGTCCAGGTGAACTCCAATGCATCAGCATCAGCATCGACAGAAGCGACGTTAACGCTTACCGAGTTACCCTCAATAACATTAAACGAGTTACCAGTAAGCACTGGTGCGTCATTAATGTTTTTGACGGTCAGTGTCACCATCGTCTTGTCAGAAGGCAAATCACTTCCATCTTCAACACTATAGCTGAAACTGTCAGTACCAAAGAAGTCTTTGTTTGGGGTATAAACAGCTGCGCCGTCAGTTCCCAGTTCCAAAGTACCATTAGTTGGTTCGTCAACTACCGCAACATTCTCAAGTTTTCCAGCTGGACCAACCGGAACCAAACGTTGAGCTTTGGCTGTGGTTGCACCATCTGTGATACTGGTACGTGCCAGCTTGTAGTCCGCAGTATCATTGTCCAGAACATTGAATTCAGCTTTATCATCCTCATCCAGAGTTACAGAATCCGCTGAGGTTGGCGTATTCTCAGTTGCCTGAACTTTGTAGGTCACTTCGATAGTACCACCTACCTGACTGCCAAGTTGAACCAAGTCGCCATTGGCTACTGCGCCGCCCTCACCGTTGTAGTGATAAGTTACACCTACACTACCTGCGATGTTTTCTGCACCGATGGATACATTAGACGGAATGCTTTGTAGCTCAGGATAGGTGAAGAAAATGTCTTCTTCAGTACCCAGCTTAATCCAGGTCAGGAAGGTGTGAGTATTGCCGGAATCATCGTCCCACAATTGGACTTTGTTCCACTCCACAGCAAGGTATGGTTCACCACCCAGTGTGAAGCTGGCAATTGCAATACTACCGCCGCCGGAGTCACCTTCATCAGCGCCATCAAGGTCATAATCCGCCCAGAACGGAGCAAGGATGTTGTTTGGTGCGATACTGTTTGGCAGCTCTCTGTTGTTCCAGGTGCCGCCTGTCTCTCCACCGCCAACGACAATAATACCGTTATCACTGATGGTAATTCTGTCATAGCTTGCGCCGTTATAGACAAAGCTTGATACGTTGAAGGTAAATGCGGTTTCATCGCATCCGCCTGCGCATGCTAGAGGGGTCACGCCCAGATCAACAATACTGACGCCACCCAGAGAAGTGCCACTTGCCAGTTCTGCTGTCATTTCAGGCAGGTCCAGTTTACCGGTCCAGGCAATACGACCCAGTTCAGTATTAACTTCAGTACCGTAAGTAGACGCCCCAGTGGTCACAAGGTCCACATCATCAGCCGAAGTTAGCTTGGTTCCTTCAGGAACATAGGCTTGCATGGTCACAGTATCTTCAAACACTGAGTTGTTGACCATTGCCTTTACTTCAAAAGGCTCTGCAGCGTTAAGTTCAGTACCTACTTCAACTGTGGAGATAAGGTTACTGTCACTGCTGTCTTTCGCCAAAACGGCGATTGGTAAGTGTGCATCCTGGGCAGCACCGGTAAACATTACTTTACCAAATACCCAATCACCGGAAGCGCTCAGGCTGGTATCAACTTTTACTGTGAACTCTGCAGATGCACCGGCCTCAAGTTCAAGAGTGCTTGGCATAACAGTTACAGCGGCACCATCTGCCATGGCTGACAGTGTCCATGTCGTTGCTTCATCTGATTTATTGTGTACCGTGCGGGTAAAGGTGCACTCAGTAACGCAGGAATCAATTGCAATTGAGCCTTTGTCGAAGGTCAGTACTGCATTAGCGGCAGCAGCAAGGTCCATGCGGCCTGCGCCCATTGCAAATGGCGTCGCCGCTGACATATTGTCGTCATCTTTGATTCCATCGGTTTGAGCGGTAGACATCAAAGCAGTTTTGATATCAACGGCTGACCAATCTGGCTTGAGCTGCTTCATAATAGCTGCAGCACCAGCTACATGTGGGCTGGCCATACTGGTTCCTGTCTTAAAACCAAAGTCTCCGCCGTCGGCATCTGGAGAAGCGGCTGACAAGATAGATGTGCCAGGTGCAGCAATATCGGGCTTCAGCACATTCTCGTCACCATTAGGTCCACGAGAGCTGCTTGAGTTGATCATATCGGCAAAATTGTTGTCCACTATACGTGAGACTTCAGAGCCGATAGTACCCTCATCGCCTTCGCTCCAGGATTCCAATACGCTGGCACCGTCAGCTTTTGAAATCATTACGCCTGCAAGTGGGGCATCCGGCATAAACATCGAAATTGGTGCGCCATCATTGCTGTTGTATACCACCATGGCGACAGCGCCCGCGTCTGCAGCATTCTGTGCCTTTTGAGTAAAGGTACAGGCTCCGCGCGAAATTAACGCAATGCTGTCCTTAAAACTATCTGCTTCAAATGCATCACAGCCTTCGAAGTTATCTGCATCAATTACCGCTGCTGCACGTATTTCAGCAGTAATATCTTCGTCCAAAGCCACCGGGCTGTTTGAGTTGATGGCTAACAGGTCTTCACCACCGAAGGTGAAGTTATTGGCAAAGAAGCGACCAGCAGTGCTATTCGCTACTGCAATACCTGATTCGATACAGGCAGGGCAACCGATAGTCTTGGCACCATTACCGTCGTTGCCTGCGGCAGAAACCACGACAACACCTGCTGCTTCAGCAGCCTCAAAAATTGGCTTGTATACGCTTCCTGCAGGGTTAGCACCTGCGCCACCACCCCAGGAGTTGTTGATAACATCCGCACCATCTTCAATGGCGTACTCCAAGGCTTCCATTAACATGGCGTTGGAGCCACTACCGCGGTTACAGTCTGGACCGTTGTACAGGGCCTTGTAGGACATCAGGTAAGCGCCGGGTGCAACACCCGAAAGCTCTACTTCAATTCCATCTTGCTCGGTAGTTACTCTATTACCCACAGCAGAACCTGCCACGTGGGTACCATGACCACCATAGCCCAATGGGCTCAGGTATTCGTCTTCACAGACGGCGAATGTCGGTGCTGACCAGCGAGCTACGATCAATTTGTTATTACAGAAACTGGAATCAACTGTAGAGCAGTAATCATTGGTAGGCAGATCGGCAGGAGCTTCAAAGCCTTCTCCGCTGAACATTGGGTTTTCCGGACGAATACCGCCATCAATGATAGCTACACGAACGCCTTTACCGGCATTTTCCATGCCGGACACAGCTTGCCACATAGCATCAGTGTTAATGACTGCCAGCGATGCGTCCATTTGAGCGTAATACATCTCTTCCGGATAAATCGCTTTTACGCCGGGAATCGATTTCAACACGTCCAGATTGATTTGGGCGGCACTGATAGTCATACCGTTGAAAATGGTATCAAAACGTTTTTCAACTTTTACACCCGGTAGCTTTTGAGATAATTGGCTGACAAAGGCATTCTGTTCAGCGTTTATTTGCTTGAGATGGCTCTCAAAGCTGGGTGCGTTGCGCATTTGCTGCAGTTGGTTACCCGGTAGTTCGCTGACATTGCCAAAGGCCTTGGCGATGGAATCAGCTTCTAACTCTACGATGACTCTCTGCTGCGAGGCAGTTTTAATTTTGCTGTTGTTATAGGTCTTGACCGAAGTCAGTTCTGGGGTGTGACCCTTGATTACAGGTGTCGCGGCAAGCGCAGCACTTGAAAGCAAAGCTGTGGAAATGGCAATTGCCAGAGGTGTCTTCACGATTTCCGTCCTTGTCAATGTTGATCTAATTGTTATTGGTTTAGTTTTCCCCTCGATTTCATCGAATGAACGAGAAGAGAACACTCTATTTACCACAAATTAAACACTTGGTTAACAATTGTATTAATACATTTTGTGTATAGATACAGATCACTTTTGAATAGAAGGTCGTTCAGAAGGGTGGGAAGAATGCATCTGGAGTGATGCATTCCATGCATTGGGCAATGCAATGAGATTAGGGCTTAACGGCCCTGACGATAGGGTTTTGCAGGCTGATCAGCGTTTCAGTAGATTGGATTTCGTCGATAGATTGAATGCGATTGATCAGTACGTGCTGCAGTCCATCAATTGATTGACACATGACTTTGACAAATATGCTGTAGTTGCCTGTGGTGTAGTAAGCCTCTACTACCTCTTCCAGCGCATTCAATTTGGCGAGGGCGGAAGGGTAATCGCCAGCGCTTTTCAGGTTAATTCCGATAAAACAGCAGACGTCATATCCCAGCGCTTTTGGGTTTACTGTGATTTGGGCACCCGTGATGATATTGGCCTGCTTCATTTTTTCCACCCGCACATGGATGGTACCGGCACTGACGCCGAAGCGCTTTGCCAGTTCCGCAAATGGGGTTCTGGCATCTTTCATCAAGGCTTCGAGGATCTGATTGTCCAGCTTGTCACGTTGATATGAGACTTCCATTGTAAATTGCTACTTTCGTTTTTATTTAATAAGCAATTTACGGTTTTCGCTGAAAATATGCCACTTAATAATCTGAGATTGTGAAGCATCTTCAACAGCGACTTAATCAACGACAAACTGATTACTGATCGCCAACATGTGTTTCAAAAGGAACAGTGGCATTGAACGTCATCGGCTCTCCCGTATAGGGGTGAGTGATAGTCAGCTCAGCAGCGTGCAGCAGTAAGCGGTCCGCCAGGCTTTTGGCCAGAGGATCAGCATAGAAGCCATCACCCAGAATGGGATGACCCAGGGCCATCATATGTACTCTCAACTGGTGCGAACGGCCGGTAATCGGTGTCAGTTTGACCAGTGTTGAGCGTTTGCCATAACTGACAACATCATAGTGGGTCAGTGAGGGCTTACCTATCTGGTGATCAACTTTTTGCCTGGGGCGATTGGGCCAGTCGCAAATCAAAGGCAGGTCAACACTGCCACCCTGGGGGCGAACATGTCCCGCCACTCTTGCGTAGTAAATCTTATGGGTTTCTCTGTCTCTGAATTGACGTTTTAGTTCGCGCTCAGCATTGCGGCGCAGTGCCACTATGATAACACCGGAAGTTGCCATATCCAGGCGGTGCACTATCTGGGCATTGGGATGTTTATCCAGAATGCGGGCATAGATACTGTCTCTGTGGGCCGGATCCCGGCCGGGAACAGACAAAAGGCCGGACGGTTTATCAACCACCATGATGTCTTTGTCTTCATGGAGGACATTGAGCCAGGGATCCGTGGGTGGTCGATAGATAAAGTCAGGCATTTGGGTTCACGACAGGTTAAAAGGCGCCGCAAAGATACTCACCTTCGCCTGTTAACGCAAGTAAAGACAAAAGGCGATGACCTGACTCTTTGGGTTAATTTTGTGAGGGTCTATTCAGAAGCCTTTGCCACCCACATGCATGATGGCAAAAGTCCAGACGACGAACGCCAGAGGACCATGCACCAGGGCATAGAAAAACTGATCCAGGCGTCCCATGCCATGGGCGTACCAAATCAGGTAGATGTGTTGAATCAGCACCAAAGGGAAGAGTATGAACAGGGGGTAATTGGCAAATGCCGAGCCGGGAGCAAACAGGAGGGCGGCGATAATGGCCCATAACACCATGGCTACTGTGGTCAGTGGTGGTGCCATCAGGCGGTAAGCGTCCGGATAGGGAAACACAGCCTCTCCTTATGTCGGTATCTGTTACTCCGGTTTGCGGGCGACCAGTTGTGCCTTGAAGTGCCCCAGGCTCAAACCCGTTTGATATCCTTCAAAGTAATGTAATGGCTGCCAATTGGCAAATGTCTGTTGCAACTCATTTTTATTGAGTAAAAATGCCGGATTTCTGGGGCGTCCTATGCTTGCCTGCTCCCAGGTAAAGGTCTCATAAACCAGAATACCTTTTGGCTTGATACAGTCGGCAATGGCTGGCATCAGCGGTCGATGCAGATAGTTAAATACCCATACGCTATCGTATCGTTCCCGGCCCAAATCTATGATGCCGGTTTCCAAATCAAGCTCAATCAACTCAGCCAGTGGATGTTGCCTGGCCTCCGGCAACAAACGACTTAACTCTTTATCGATAAAAGTGACTTTGTGCCCAAGCTCCAGTGCTTTCAGGCCTCTGTGACCTGTACCACAGGCGAGATCCAGAAAATGGCCCGGAGATCCAGGCCAGGGAAAGTGTTGCAGCAGATCTGTCATCCTTTGATCTCCTTGTTACTTTCGAGTCGGCGACGATGAACGATAGAATAGTGCCTTAGCCCGGATGGACCATGAGAAACCACTACTGACAACAGCAAAATGATGATAAATAGTACGGATTTATACTCGGGCAGGGGAATAAACAGTGCCAGCAGAACCACCTTCATTATGGTGAGTACCCCCTTGAGTTGGATAAGCCAACGCCAGTCTCTAATCACTTCCCATAACATCAGTGCGCTGCCGGTGATCATTGCTATAACCCAGTAGTTCATCCACTGTGACTGAGGAACGCCAAGCAAAATTCCACCACCACTGCCGGCAATACCGAGAATATGCAGTGCCCGCAAACTGGTTTTACCCAGCCGTTGCACCCAAAACTGCTTTTCAGATATCGATGACTTTTTCATCTGTGATCTATCACCGCAAAACGTAAAGATTAACAAGATAATGGCTTCGAAAGAACGGGCAGGGATCACATCGCGTCGGTATTGGATGTGGCAGTCTCTACGCGAATAAACCCTATTGAGGATGAAATCACAGAGTTTTTTGTCAGAATTCTACATGGATTACAGTTTTTTACTCCTGTTGTATCAATAAGATAGTTTTGTGACCCGCTTATCTATACCCCTATTTAGATAGTGCTATGTTTTTAACGCGAGGCGGCATCTTATCGGTTTAAATTCTTGTTTTGCAGTGTTTTGGTTGCCGCCTGGGTTAGACCTGCAGATCAAATGGATGGGGAGCAAATTAATCATGAAATCTGTGTTGCGCAAAACTGCGTTGGCGGCTCTGGTGTCAGCCTGTATGAGTGGATTGGCTTACGCTGATGCCGAATATCTGGCAGATTTTCACACTGAAATGGGCGGCTGTGAAAACTGTCACGCCTCTGAGCAGGGACCGACTGATGACAATCTCAAGTATGAGAACAGTCAGTGCGTCAGTTGTCACGGTGACTTGAAAGAAGTCGCAGCCAATGATCCAAAAGACATAGTTTCACCTCACTCCTCACACCTGATTGGTGATATCGCCTGTACTTCATGTCACAAAGGCCACGAGAAGTCAGTGGCATACTGTGACGCTTGCCATAGCTTTGGTTATGACATGCCGTTCCAGGGCAAGTGGGAGCGTAAGTTTGTTCCTGTAGACGCCGATAAGAAAGCCCAGGATCAGGCTATTGCTGCCGGTCCAACTGAATCTACCGATGTAGTGGTTATTGGTTCCGGTGGTGCCGGTCTGGCCGCTGCAGTTGCTGCCCGTAACGACGGTGCCTCAGTTATCCTGTTGGAAAAAGAGCCTATCCCGGGTGGTAACACCAAGCTGGCGGCCGGTGGTATGAACGCTGCTGAAACCAAGCCTCAGGCCAAATTGGGTATCCAGGACAAGAAGTCCATCATGATTGAAGACACCATGAAAGGTGGCCGTAATCTGAATGACCCAGAGTTGGTTAAAGTACTGGCCAATAACTCTTCTGACTCCATCGACTGGCTGATGGCTATGGGCGCAGACATGAACGACGTGGGCCGCATGGGTGGCGCCAGCGTTAACCGTTCCCACCGTCCAACCGGTGGTGCCGGTGTGGGTGCCGAAGTGGCTCAGGTGTTGTGGGATGCCGCCATCGAACGTGGTACCGATATTCGCCTGAACAGCCGCGTAGTTCGTATTCTGGAAGCCGGTGGCAAGGTAACTGGCGTGCTGGTGAAAGGTGAGCACACTGGTTAC
Source organism: Shewanella corallii (assembly GCF_023349125.1). Lineage (GTDB taxonomy): Bacteria > Pseudomonadota > Gammaproteobacteria > Enterobacterales > Shewanellaceae > Shewanella > Shewanella corallii. Next base: position 469,278 of record NZ_JAKIKT010000001.1, read on the forward strand.
TACGTGATTAAGACTGATGCCGTAGTACTGGCTACCGGTGGTTTTGCCCGCAACAATGAGCGTGTTGCCAAGTATGACGCCAAGCTGAAAGGCTTTGCGGCGACCAACCATCCAGGTGCAACCGGTGACGGTCTGGACGTAGCCATGCAGGCCGGAGCTGCTACCCGCGATCTGCAGTACATTCAGGCTCACCCAACTTATTCTCCTGTTGGTGGTGTCATGGTGACTGAGGCTGTACGTGGTAATGGTGCGATTCTGATTAACCGCGAAGGTAATCGTTTCGTCAACGAAATCACCACCCGTGACAAAGCCTCTGCTGCCATCCTGGCTCAGAAAGGCGCCAGCGCTTATCTGGTATTCGATGACTCAGTGCGTAAGTCTCTGAGCAAGATTGAAGGCTATGTTCACCTGCATATCGTTGAGGAAGGCAAGACGCTGGCCGATCTGGCCAAAGAGATGGGCGTGCCTGCCAAGAATCTGGAAACCTCTGTTGCTGCCTACAATAAGTCTGTAAAAGCAGGTAAGGATGAGCAGTTTGGTCGTCCAAACATGCCTCGTGAACTGAATCATGGCCCTTACTATGCCATCGAAGTTAAACCCGCAGTTCACCACACCATGGGTGGTGTGGTAATCGATACCAAGGGTGAAGTGAAAGACGCCAAGGGCAACATCATCAAGGGCTTATATGCAGCCGGGGAAATTACCGGTGGTGTGCACGGAGCCAACCGCCTGGGTGGTAACGCCATCTCTGACATCGTGACCTTTGGTCGCATCGCGGGTAAAGATGCTGCCCAATATGCCGAGAAGGCTGGCAAGTAACTCCAGAGTAATTGCCTGACACATTCCAAACAAATGCCAGGGCATTGATACCGTCTCTCGTCAGAGGGAACTGAAATAGCGACCTTCCGGGGTCGCTTTTTTATTGCTGTTTTTCCGCCCGACAAGAGCAGGACAAAGCCTGCCCGATGCAATACACTCAATGTCTCTTCATGAGTCCTGCGGTAGGAGACAGCAATGAAAATCGGTTTCTTCAGTGCCAAGCACTATGACATGCAACATTTCAATGCCATCAAACAGGAGTATGACGCCGGGATTGAGTATTTCGACCTGAGATTGAGTGCCAAAACTGTGCTGCTGGCGAGGGGATTCGAGGTGATCTGCGCTTTTGTCAATGACGACTTGAGCAGTGATATCCTGGAAGAGCTGGCTGCCCATGGCACCAAAGTAATCGCCATGCGCTGTGCTGGGTTCAACAATGTGGATCTGCAAGCTGCCAAACGCCTTGGCATGCAGGTGGTGAATGTGCCTGCCTACTCGCCTGAGTCTGTGGCGGAGCACACCATTGCCATCATGCTGACCTTGAATCGCAAAATTCACAAAGCCTATCAAAGGACCCGGGATGCCAATTTCAACCTGGACGGTTTGGTGGGTTTCAATATGTTTGGCAAAACCGTGGGCGTCATTGGTACAGGTAAAATCGGTCTGGCCACCATACGTATTTTGCTGGGCTTCGGCTGTAAGGTGCTGGCTTTCGATCCCTATCCCAATCCAGAGGTGGAAGCCCTGGGCGTTCCTTATGTGTCTCTGGATGAGATGTTTCCCCAATGCGATATCATCAGTCTGCACTGCCCCCTGACGGATGCCAATCATCATCTGTTAAATGCCGCGAGCTTTGCCAAAATGAAACGGGGGGTCATGGTGATCAATACCAGTCGTGGCGGCTTGCTGGATGCATTTGATGCCATGGAAGCTTTGAAGACTGGCCAGCTTGGCTCCCTCGGACTGGATGTTTATGAAAACGAGCAGGATCTGTTCTTCGAGGACAAGTCCAACGAAATTATTCAGGATGATGTATTCCGCCGTTTGTCGGCTTGCCATAATGTGGTATTCACAGGTCACCAGGCCTTTTTGACCGATGAGGCACTGGACTCCATTGCCAATACTACACTCAGTAATGCCAGAGCTGTGCTGGACGGAAATCGAAGCGGCAATGAATTGTTTTAAAAAGATATAATCATAATGACGGCGGCACTTCAGGAATAAGTAAAGACGCCGTCAGTTCACTGGAAGATCAAGGAAGCGAAAGATGAAAGTGACCCGCGAAGTCCATGATGTCGAGACCCTTACAGGCACCATGCGAACCTATCTGTACCGTCCGGATCGGGAGGGGATCTTCCCCAGCCTTATTTTCTATTCAGAGATTTTTCAGCACACTGGCCCCATATCAAGATTGGCGACTCTGCTTGCTGGTCATGGTTTTGTGGTGCTGGTTCCTGAGGTGTTTCACGAGCTTAATCCCATAGGCACAGTGCTTGGTTATGACGACGCCGGTAAGGATAAAGGCAATGAAGATAAGCACACCAAGCCGCTGGAGAGTCATGATTCAGATACGGTGGCACTGGTGGACTTTGCCCGGGCTCAGGAGTTTTGCTCCAGTCAGATAGGGGCCATAGGTGTGTGTATCGGTGGTCATCTGGCATTCAGAGCCGCGCTGAATCCGGATGTTCGCGGTGCCTTTTGTCTTTATGCGACTGACCTGCACTCAAATACCTTACCCTGTGAAGCGGGCAATCAGACTCTGATGCGCTGCGGTGATATTCAGGGGGAACTGCAACTGGTGTTTGGCCGTCAGGATCCCCATGTGCCGGTGGAAGGCCGTGAGCTTATCTACCGGGAGCTGAATGCCCAGGAGTGTAACTTCAGTTGGACTGAGGTAAACGCCGAACATGCCTTTATGCGGGATGAGGGCGACAGGTATGACCCAGAGTTATCCCTGTTGATGTGCCAGAAGGCAGTAGCCTTCTTTAAGAGGGTGTTGTTGTAGGTCACCCGTCATGAATACAAAAAAGGGCAGCCGAGGCTGCCCTTTTTACTGAATGCGTCAACGATTACGCGCGCTCAGCCACATAAGCTTCCAGTTCAGAAGTGCTTACGCTGGCAATGAATTGACCGTCCAGGTAAAAATCAACCATTTCACCCTGCTTACGACCTGTCATTACCTGCTGGCTGCCATCTTCAAAAGTCATGGTCATCGCCAGAGTATCAGCATCCACTGCTGTCATACGGGCTTGAGTCAGCTTAACCGGAGCAGTAGTCAGATCTTTATCCAGCTTGTCGTTTACCTTGATGATAGAGTTGATTGGAGTATCAACCAGGGCTGGAGACTTGCCGGTAATTGGGTTTTTACCAGTCCAGAATTCGATGCTGTTGAAAATGAACAGGTCAGCAGTGGCTGCAATACCGTATACAGGGGCCATCAGCATGTACAGACCGGCACGGCCATAACGGTTGTCAACTACGCTCAGGTTGCCTTTGGTCACCAGGCCGCTCAGACCCATTTGTCCCATACAGCCAGCCAGTTGAGTACAGATCAGCAGCGCAACACCAGCGCCAACTTTGCTCAGTTTCATAAATTCAATCCCGAAGTGAATAGTCATTAATATTTGGAGCGCAGATTCTAACCATGGGCGAGATTGTGACTGTGTCTTTGCTCACATCTTTTGGTTAGTGAATTGGGCGTATTGGTAGTGGGTTTGTAGTGATTGTCTGTGGGTGTTTGCAGGTGTTGTCCTTTGGTGTGGTGAGCCGGGTGTTGGCTTCCTACCGTTTACACTTGTGTGGTGATTGTCGCTGCTGCAACCTGGTGGCGACAGAGCGTATAATCCCACGCTTTAATCTAGCGAAAATTGATATAAGGCGACTCAATGTCTGATTATTCCCTGTTGTGGCAGGGCGAGGATGCACTGGGAGAGATCCGGGTGTTGGAGGATGACCAGTACCGTATCTTGTCCTTTGGTGACAGTGATGAGCAGAGCAAGCAGTTGAAGGCGGCTCCCCATATTCCCCAGCACACTTATATTCAGGGGATGTTGCTCAGTCTGATGTTTATGAAGCCTAAATCAGCCATTGTGCTGGGGCTGGGCGGCGGTTCTATGCTGCATGCTCTGCGTCATTATGATGCAGGTATTAAACTCAGTGCAGTGGAGCTTAGACCGGCGGTGATTGAGGCGGCCAAACGATACTTTCGGGTACAACCCAGTAAAAAACTGCAATTAATCGAAGCTGATGCGCTGACTTTTCTGCAGCAGGCTGAGCATAAGCGTACAGACCTTATCTTTGCTGATATCTATACCAATGATGGCGTGGATGAGAGCCAACTGTCCCAGGCCTTTATTGATGGTGCGCTGCGATTACTCAAGGCTGACGGCATACTGGTACTTAATTGCTGGAAAGAGCACAGTCGGGATGATGCTCTGCTCGCCAGACTGAAAGCTTGTTTTGCCCAGGTTTACGCCTGTCTTACGTCCGGCGGCAATTGGGTGATCTTTGCGGCACGGGCAGCGGGCACCCTGAGAGAAGATAGTCTCAAATCTGCCGCCGATGACCTGTCAGATAAGCTGGACTATCAGGTATCCCGCAGTCTGAGCCGTTTCGGTCCCTGGGAATAAAACGGCTTTAGTATTACTTTTCATCAGTTTACGTCAACTGTCACTTTGAGGTTGACGCAAACTGTCGCTTTTCGACAAAAACCTGTCGGCTGATAACAATTTTTCAACACGCTGTTCGTCCAGTATGCAGTTATGGGCGATAACGCATAGAAGAAAAGGCTGATAAGCATGTCGACATTCAAATCACTTCCCTCTAATCCAACTTTGTTGGCCTGTCTGGTTTCATTGAGCTTGTCACCATTGGCGGCCATGGCCGAAGAGGCAGAGCAGCAGGGGAAAACCCTCGAAGTTATCGAAGTTACAGCGCAAAAGCGGGTGGAGAGCCTGCAGGATGTGCCGGTTTCCATCACTGCGGTAAATGGCGACATGCTGGTGGAAAACAATATCGCCCAGATGGAAGAGATGGCCGCCTATGTGCCCAACTTTACCGTGACCAAATCCGGTCAGGGTTACAACATCTATATGCGCGGGCTGGGATCCGGTGCCAACCAGGGCTTTGAGCAGACAGTCGGAACCTATGTAGACGGTATCTACCGTGGTCGTGGCGTGCTGATGCGCAGTGCGTTTCTGGATCTGGAAATGGTAGAAGTACTGCGTGGCCCCCAAAGCATACTCTTTGGCATGAATACCACGGCAGGCGCCTTGAATCTGACCACCAAAAATCCCACGGATATCTTTGAAGCCGGATTGGCCACCAGCTATTTTACCGAAGGGGACAAGGTTGATTTTGAGGGCTTTATTTCCGGCCCGCTGACTGACACCCTGAATGCCCGCTTGGTGACCCGCTATGAAAACGATCAGGGCTATATCTACAATACCGCCACTGATGACACCATTCCTGCCAGAGAGAGCCTGGCAACCCGCCTGACGCTGGACTGGAACCCGACTGACTCCTTCAATGCCAATCTTAAGCTCCAGCATGACAGCGACACGATTAAAGGGCGTCCTCTGGTGGTGGTCGCAGAACCTGCACTGGTGGAGGCCAATTCTCCTTTGCTGGCCCAGCTTGGCTATTACACTTTGAGCCATGATACCGCCAGAACCAACCCGGCGCTGGGTGAAAAGGAGCGGGAAGACGCCAGCATAGATTACGTTACCCTGGATATGTCCTGGGATCTGGGCAATCACAGCTTGGATGCGGTGACAGGCTGGCAAAGTTATGAACTGAATGGCAGTAAAGATCAGGACTCCACCGCCCGGGCATTGATGTACTCTCCTGAGTTTGAAGAAGCCTATGACCAGTTCAGCCAGGAAGTCCGCCTGACCTCAGATCTCGGTGGAGATCTCGAATATATTGTCGGTGCTTATTATCAGTCCAGCGAACTGACCTACACCGAAAATTCTGCTGTATATCCGCTGGCGGTGAGAGGGCTCAGAGACTATGCCAGCGACTCAGACCTCTGGGCAGTGTTCGCCCAGCTGGACTATCAACTGACAGACAAGTTGAGTGCCACACTTGGGCTCAGATTTACAGATGAGCATAAAGAGGGGCGTAAGCGCATGGATCTGGTTGATCCGGTGACAGGTACGCCCATTGCACAAATGCCACTGGTGAAGCCTGCTGCGCTGGCATCAACTCTGGATGCATTCGGACTGCCTGGTCTGCCGGGGCCTGCTTATGTCGCCATGTTGGGCCCGAACCTGCCATATCTTGACCCTTTACTGTTCGGCACGCCGACTCAGAATGTTGCCAACCCGCTGGTGGGCACCATAGAACAACATGATATCGCTGCCGAACGCGATGACAGCCATGTCACCCCTTCTGTCACCGTCAGCTATGACCTGGGCGACAGCATGGTTTACGCCAGTGTAGCGACTGGTGTTAAAGCCGGGGGTTTTGATGCCCGCTCCAATCTGGCAGGTAACTTCGAGTTTGAAGCCGAAGAGGTTATCTCCTACGAAATTGGCAGCAAAATGACTCTGGCCGGCGGCGCCGCTGAACTAAACCTCGCCGCATTTGTGATGCAGTTTGATGATCTGCAAACCTCTGTGTTCGACGGCAGCCTGGGCTTTGTCGTGGAGAATGCCGGTGAGGCAACCACTCAGGGAATTGAGCTGGACGGTCGTTGGTTGCTGACTGATGAGCTGACCCTGTCAGGCAGCGTGGGTTGGACAGACTTCAACTGGGACTCTTTTAAGGGAGCCAAGTGCTTTACCAGTACCGTGTTGGTGCCGGACAACATAGAAGCCAATGGCAAAACCTGTGACCTGACCGGCGAAACCAATGCCCTGGTACCTGAGTTCAGTACCAGTATGCGGCTGGACTATGTCACCTATATCTTTGGTGACTGGGAGTGGCGCACAACACTGGATGTGAACTATCAAACCGAAGTTTACACTGCCACAGATCTTAATCCTCTGACCAAACAGGATGCCTTTGCCAAGGTCAATGCCCGCACAGCCATTATCTCTGACTCAGGTTGGGAGCTGGCGCTGGTGGGGAAAAACCTGACCGACGAAATCACCTCAAGTTTCGCGTTTGACACGCCGCTGACCCCTGGTGTGTACAGCCAGATGGTTGATCCGGGACGCAGCATAGGTGTGCAGGCCCGCTACTACTTTTACTAGTCAGAGATTCAATCATCAGGATGGCAGTGCTGCAGGGAAAGCGGCGAAAGAGGTAAGTCATGGATAAATCGTTGAACATCAGTAAGAAGCCACCCAGGGCCGGCAGTTTTCACTCCTTTCGCAGCGCTGTGACTTTGGGTTGCGCTGTCGCCCTTCTGGTGGGGTGTGGTCAGGCTCAGGAAAAACCGGATGCAGATTCACTGCAGGCCTCAGTGGCAACTTTGGATGCACATCAAAAGGTCAGGGAAAGCCTGCCGTTCGATGACACCCGGGACTTTGAGCTGGCCAGAAAAGGTCTGATAGCTGAGGCCAAAGAGATAGATATCTATCGGGATGGGCAGAAGATCTGGTCGGCAGAGTCTTTTGATTTTCTAAACGGTGCTGAAGCTGCCCAAACGGCCAACCCAAGTCTTTGGCGTCAGGCGCAGCTGAACAATATCCGTGGTTTGTTTGAGGTGGTGCCGGGTATCTATCAACTGCGTGGATTTGATCTGGCCAATATGACCTTGATCGAAGGGGAGTCGGGTTGGATAGTGGTCGATCCCCTGACATCAAAGGAGTCTGCCCAAAAGGCGCTGGAGTTCGCTTTCTCTCATCTGGAGCGCAAGCCTATCAAGGCGATCATCTTCACCCATGCTCATATCGACCATTTTGGTGGCGCACTGGCGGTGGCCAGTCTCGAACAGGTGCTGACCGGTGAAGTCGCTGTCATCGCCCCGGAAGGGTTTATGGAAGAGGCTACCAGTGAAAATATTATCGCCGGTATTGCCATGGGGCGCAGAGCCGGACTCATGTATGGCTCCCATTTGCCGGTTGCGCCGGATGGGTATATAGGCAGCGGATTGGGCAAGGGCCCAGTGATGGGAAGCTTTGGCATTCTGCCGCCAAACCGGGTGATTACTGAAACTGGTGAAACCGTGACCGTCGACGGTATCGAGATAGAGTTTCAGATGACGCCGGAAACCGAGTCTCCCTCTGAGTTCACCTTCTACCTGCCCCAGTTTAATGCTTTCTGCGGTTCCGAGCTGGTATCCCGCAACATGCATAACATCTACACCCTGAGGGGAGCCAAGGCCCGGGATGCTGTGCGCTGGAGTCACTATATCGAAGAGGCTCGTCAGCTGTTTGCCGGTGCGGACGTTTACTTTGCCAGTCATCATTGGCCCTTGTGGGGACAGGGGGAGATCCAGGACTTCCTGACCAAGCAGCGGGATATCTACCGGTTTGTGCATGACCAAACGGTACGTTGGTTCAATATGGGGCTCAATGCCGAGGAGATCGCTGAGCGTATTGAGCTGCCACCGTCACTGGTTCAGAACTGGTCTACCCGGGGTTACCACGGCTCTCTGAAACACAATGCCAAAGCTGTGTATCAATTCTATCTGGGCTGGTATGACGGCAACCCGGCCAACCTTGATCCCTTGCCTGCTGAGCAGTCGGCGTCCAAATATGTGCGTCTGATGGGGGGTGCTCAGGGAGTAATAACCGCAGCAAAGGCGGCTATTGATGAGGGCGAGTATCGTTGGGCGGCTGAGCTGCTGAATCGTCTGGTATTTGCCGATGCCGATAACGCAGACGCCAAAGCTTTACTGGCAAAGGCTTATACCCAGTTGGGTTATCAGGCGGAGGCGGGATCCTGGCGCAACTCCTATCTGGTGGCGGCTCAGGAACTGGCTGGGGGAATGCCGGATAAAGGGGTCGACCTTAACACTATGCGTGATGTACTGGCCCAAACCTCGGTAGATAAGTTCTTTCAGTCGCTGGCGGTCAGGCTAAAGGCTGAAGACGCCGATGAGGTCACCACCAAAGTCAGGATCTCTTTCAGCGATCTGGATCAGCACTACCTGCTGTGGATTGAGAACGCGGTGATGCACTTTAAGGCGGTGGATGCTGATGCCAGCTCGGATGTCGGCGTGGTGCTGACCCGACCCCTGCTGGTGGATATGTTGACCGGACAGTTGGGTATTCAGCAGACGCTCTTTTCTGACAACCTGGATGTACAAGGTAACCCTCTGACATTAATTGACTTTCTATTGTTGTTCGAACAGCCGGATGGCAAATTCAACCTGGTCACTCCCTGAGGGATCGGAACAGAAGATAAAGGATTAATCCAATGACAATAACAAAATCTCTGCTTGCTACTGCCGTGGCCGCCGGGCTGGCCTTTTCAGCCCCTGTGGCGCTGGCCGAACAGAAGGCTCCTCAACAACAGGCGATGGCCGCCAAGGGGCATCCAATTCTCAATATGTTCAAGGTGAACAACCATGAGTTTCAGGGACTGATTAAAGAAGCCGATGCCAAAGCTAAAGAGGAGTGGGCCTATGCCACAGGTATTCAGGCATTTATGTTTGCCATTCCCATGGTGATGATGGATGTGCAGCGGGATCTGCGTATGAATCCTGTAATTCTGGAGCGCATCAAAGACACCTGTCCCTGTGCCGCCCCCGGCGAGTGGGGACATTACTCAGGTTTGGCTACCGCCAAATCAAAAATGCCCTATACCCCAAACCCGGATACGGTTTACTCAGGCCTTTACGCCAATTTGGCGGATGAACCATACATTATGAAGGTGCCGGATATTGAAGAAAGGTACTTCTCGGTTCAGGTGGCTGACGCATATCTGGTGAACCAGCACTATATCGGTACCCGCGCCACTGAAGGCAAGGGCGGTTATTTTGCCCTGGTTGGGCCTGACTGGCAGGGTGAATTGCCGGATGGTGTGGTAGAGATGCGCATGCCCAATGACTCTGCCATTGTCGCACTGCGAATCGCTTCCTACTCCAACAATCCGGATGAGGTGGCTCAGGTACGCAAGCTGCAACAGAAGTTTGATGCCATGCCATTGTCTCAATTTGGTTTGAGCAAGGCCGAGCGCGAGAAGCTACCTGCGCCTGTGCTGAATCTGCCTGAAACCCGTCTGAAAAAGGGTGAACTGGCGTTCTATTCCTATCTGTCGCAGTTGTTGAGGGAAAACCCACCGGTAGGGGAAAACCGCGCCATCCTCAACAGCTTCAAACTCATAGGTCTGAGCGATTCCCAGGCATTTGATCCGGCAAAACTGGATGAACCCACCAAGCGAGGGCTTGCGCGCGCCATGAAAGCCGGTATCGACATCATTAAATGGAAGGTGAAGTTCCGCGGTACCCAGTCGGAAAACAAGTGGAATGTGGATTTTGTCGGCGGCGATTATGGCACTGACTATCTGGCCAGAGCTGAAGGCGCTGTACAGGGGCTATTTGTGCACTCTCCCGAGGAAGCTGTGTACTTCCATACCTATTCAGATATCAACAATAACCTGCTTCAGGGGGCTGATAACAAGTATGTGCTGCACTTTGAGAAAGGCCAGTTACCCACCTCATTTGAAGGAGGCTTCTGGTCTATCACTCTCTACGGTGATGATTATCAGTTGGTAGACAACCCCATCGACAGATATGCCATTCGCAAGAGCACTGAAGGTCTTAAGTATAACAAGGACGGCTCGCTGACTCTCTACCTGCAAAGCACCGCGCCGGAAGGGCTCGAGTCCAACTGGCTACCGACTCCTGAGCAGGGGATTTTCCGTCTTAATATGCGTGTGTATCTGCCTACAGATGATGTACGCAGCTGGGATACCGTAGAGGGATTCCTGCCCGGCGTAGTACCGGTTAAACAGTAATTGCAGACGAGCCCCGGTAAGGGGCTCAGGCACTGTATTGCTTGGGGGACACACCTGTCCATTGACGGAAAGCCCGGGTGAAACTGCTTTGATCGGCAAAGCCCAACATCAGGGCGATTTCGGTCAGGGGCAGCTTCTTTTCCGCCACCAGTTTAATCGCCAGATGGTGACGACAGTCGTTGAGCAGCTGGTTGAAGCTGACCCCTTCTTTCTTCAAATGTCGCTGCATGGTTCGCACGCTCATATTCAGATGAGCGGCGGTCATCTCGGCATCGGGTTGATCGAACAGCATATGGTCAAGCAGGTATTTCTGGACCCGGGTGGCGAAATGGCTTTCGGTAAAACTGGCCAGGCGCTCGGTAATCCATTCATCCAGAGAGGCCGCCAGCGCAGGGTTGGCAAACATATGGGGTTTCAGCAGAGCGCTGCGCTCAAAGGTCAGTAGTGTCTCTGTGGCATCAAAGGTGACCGGGCAGCCAAAGAATTCGCTGAATGCAGTGACTTTCTCTGCTGAGGCTGGGTGGGAGAAGCTGACCGATTGAGGGCTGAACTCCTCGTCGACCATCAGCCTGAACAGCTTCACTGCAGTGGCACTGTAGGCCTCAATCGCCTCCGGGGCACAGGGCTGGTTCTCCGGCGGAATGCTGATGGCGAGTGACAGTAAGTCTCCATTGTCACGTATATCAATATCAGCCACATCTGTGGTGTGGCGGAAATAGCGAATACAGCGCTGCAGTCCCTCCAGTACATTGCGGCTGGAGACCATGGCAATCCCGGGAGCGCTGTATGTGGAGGGCTGAAAATAGCGGGTCAGGGTCAGGGCGATGCAGGGATCACCAGTTTGTTCAACCGCCAATTGCCAGACCTCGGCCATTTGACGAACCGGAAACCGGGCTTCACTGTCCCGTTGAACGTCTTCAAGGTTGAGTCTTGCCTGTCGGAAAACGGCGGTTGCATCGACTCCATAGCTCGCGATCGACCTGGCCATTAAAAGCGCCCAGGTTCCTATGGTTGAAGGAGTTTTTGGGATCAGTGTTGTCATGTTTTTGTTAATTTTGTGACAGTGCATTGGGTATACCATAAATGCATAAGTGAGGACATATGTTCAGGCTGAAAACAGGGTTTTGGTGGTTGGTGGTTAAGGCGATAAAGCTGGCTTCTTACGTTCTGCCCATGCAGATGCCTGCCATCTATTCCGGCCCCGGCGCCTGCCGTCAGTTAACGGCGTTTGTTGGTCGTGGCGGTTTTAACCATGTACTGCTGGTGACAGACAAAGCATTGACAGAGATTGGCCTGTATCAGCCTATGGTGCAGATGCTGGAGCAGGCTGGCGTCAGGGTTTCCGTATTTGATGAGGTGACGCCGGATCCCACCGACGAGCAGATAACCCGGGGAGCAGAGCGTTTTAAATCTCTGGGGTGTGATGCGGTAATCGGCGTTGGCGGCGGTTCTCCCATGGATGCGGCCAAGATGATAGCTGTGCTGCCATTTTTGAATAAGCCGGTAAACAAGTGCTCAGGGCTTTTGAGGATTCGCCGCAAGGGGGCGCCACTTTTTCTGGTGCCGACTACGGCGGGGACTGGCTCTGAGATCACCATAGCGGCTGTGGTGACTGTGGCCAGCTCTGGGGAAAAGTTGCCAGTTGCCGACCCGGTACTGCTACCGGAAGCGGCAGCGCTTGACCCTGAATTGATGACTGGGTTGCCGCCTGCTGTGACCGCAGCTTCAGGCTATGATGCGCTGACCCACGCGGTGGAGGCTTATATCTCAACCAATGCCACAAGGTCCACCGACAGATATGCCCTGAGTGCCGCCAGACTGATTTGGCACAATTTGCCTGTATGTATGAGCACGCCCGGTGATTTAGGTGCCCGCGAAGCCATGGCGATGGCCTCCTGTTATGCCGGAATCGCTTTCACCAAATCAGGACTGGGCTATACCCATGGTATTGCCCATCAATTGGGGGCTTTTTACCATGTGCCCCATGGTGTGGCTAACGCCATGGTGTTGCCTCATGTGCTCAGGTTTTCTCTGGCTAATTGTGCACCCAGACTGGCTGAACTGGCGAGACATTGTGGTGTTGGTGAGCCGGGCCAAGGTGATTTGGAGTTGGCGCGTGAGTTTATCGTCAAGCTGGAGCAGTTGCGGGAGTCTTTGGGATTGCCCGGTAAGTGTGAACAACTGACAGAGCGGGATTTCAGAGTGATCACTCAGCGCGCTTTTGCTGAGTCTCATATGCTCTATGCGGTGCCCAGGTATATGCAAGAGGAGGACTGTTACTCAGTCTTGCGGCAATTGGCATAACAAAACGCCCGGTAATAGCCGGGCGTTTTAGTGTGTTTTCACAGAAGGAATCAGATGAATGAGCTGACAGGCGGGTCATTTCTCCGCAGAGTCGAACGCTAACGCCATGATGAAACCCCTTTTATGCTTAAGTTATATTTCAGGTTGACGAAAGTTTGGGGGTTAAATGTAACTCATTGTTAATTCCCCTATTAATTTCTTAATTCATGTCACACTTTTTGTTATCCTGCGGCCCCAAAAAGCATAAGAACACAAATTAAAAAAACAAAAGAGTGCCCGCTATGAACAAGATACCTTTTACCCTGAGCCTGTTGGCTGCCTCCTGTTTGACCGCTGCCCCAGCCATTGCCGAAACCTTCAGTTTTGGCTCAGAACTGAATCAGGAACCCAAGACGTTGGTGCTGTTCCAACAGCAGGATGGCGAGCTGTACAGCGCTGCCAGCCTGCCAGCCGATACCAAGACCCAGATTAATCGTGCTGCCGAGGCTGCTCAGTTCAAGGGTTCTCAGGGACAAATGCTGGAAGTATTGGCTCCCAATGGGATAGAGGCTGGTCGCCTGGTGGTGATTGGTCTGGGTGACGACGCCCTGACTGAGGGAGAAATCAACACGCTGGGTGGAAAGCTGGCGACTAAACTGAACAGCTTGCCCAAGCAGCAGGTCGGTGTATTGACCCAGGGTATCGCTGACAGCCATGAGTTTGCGGCGCAATTTGCCCATGGTATTGAGCTGAAAAGCTATCGTTTTACCCATTACAAAGCGTCCGATGCCGAACCTAAGCACTTCCACCTGGTAGCGGATGATGCCAATGGTGCACAAGCTCTGCACAAGCAGTTGCAGGCCGTTGAAGCCGGTGTGTTCCTGGCCCGTGATATGACCAATATGACGCCGGAAGATCTGTACCCTGGCAGTTTCGCCGAAGAAGCGAAACAGCTGAAAAAACTGGGCGTTAAAGTCAAAGTGCTGGATATGGATGATCTGGAAGACCTGAATATGGGCGCTTTGGTTGGTGTAGGTAAGGGCAGTGAGCGCGAACCTATGTTGGTCGTCGCTCAGTGGCAAGGCAGTGATGATGCCCCTATCGCATTGGTAGGCAAGGGCATTACCTTCGACTCAGGGGGTTATAACATCAAGGCCACAGGTACCTCTATCGTCCGTATGAAGTCTGATATGGCAGGTGCCGCGACTGTGCTGGGCACGGTCAAAGCCATGGCGATGCAAAAAGCCCCTGTGAATGTGGTTGCGGTAATGCCACTGGCGGAAAATATGGTTTCCTCCAAGGCGCAGCGTCCTGGAGACGTGGTTAGAACTGCCGAGGGCAAAACGGTGGAAGTGACCAACACAGATGCCGAGGGTCGCCTGATCCTGGCTGACGGTCTCTGGTATGCCCGCGAGTATTATCAGCCACAAATGATTGTCGATGTAGCGACACTGACTGGCTCCAAGGTACGTGCACTGGGTCGTGAGTTTACCGGCCTGTTCAGTGATGACGCTCAAATGGTGAGTGAGCTGACTTTTGCCGGTGAGCGAGTGGGCGAAAAGCTGTGGCGTCTGCCGCTGGCCAAAGCTTATGGGGACGAGCTTAAGTCTGATATTGCCGATTTGAAGAATACCGGCAGCACTGCAGGTGCATCTGTTGCGGCTATGTTCCTGAAGGAGTTTGTCGGCGATAGCCGTTGGGCGCACCTGGATATCGCCGGTGATGCACTGACTTCATCCGGCACTGGCGTGGCACCTATTGGTGCAACCGGTCACGGTGTGCGATTGTTGAGTTACTGGCTGACAGAAGAGCAGCAGTAACAGCCTGATTTCGAAAGCCCCTGAGTTCAGGGGCTTTTTGTTAGGTTCAGTTGACCCTTCACCAGCATATATCCTGACCACCCACCTCATCTATTTGCCAGCGTGCCAAGCGTACTCCCAGACCATGCTCTGGATCCCAACGGCACTCAAACAACAGACCTATCTCTTCATCATCCTCAGATAGATCATTGATGATGATTCCGGTAGGGGTAAGTTGTTGCTTCAGTTGCTCTATGTCTATTGGCTCAACAACCTGACGCTCTTTTATTGTATCCAGATAATAGGCGTGAATTGCCCGGTAAACGGGGATCTCCAGTCGGCGCTGCAGAGAAATGAATTTATCCAGAGTTCGCCTTTGCCAGTCTTGTGGCGGCTTATCTGCGCTTCCCTCTACTATCAGCTGGACTTCAGCAGCCATCAGCTCACTGAACATCAGGGTGCGCCAGCCAAAACCTCTGAATGTCAGTTGTTCAAATATATGAATCATGTTTGTTCCTGGTGCTGGTATCTGAATAACAATAATCCGTACAAGTTTATCCACAAGCTTGAGTCCCTCGTGCTGACATGGTCAATCCGGAGATGCTCCCTGACTGTAAAACTGCTATCAGTTTCTAAAGTCGTCAGCCACTAATCGATTTTTCACTGATGCTATTTTGACTTATTGCAAAAACCGATTAGACCTATAGGTTTTATCTTCTTTCCTTAATCGAACGGTGCCCGTAATATGCATCTCAACGACGGGGCAATGACACCTTCCCCTACTTAAGAATTCTCAAAGATTCAACGATTAATGGAGCTTTAAAGATATGGCACAGTCTATCATCAACACCGAAATCAAGCCTTTCAACGCAACTGCTTTCCACAACGGTGAATTTATCTCCGTATCTGAGCAGGATCTGCTGGGCAAGTGGTCTGTAGTAATGTTCTACCCTGCTGATTTCACCTTTGTTTGCCCAACTGAACTGGGTGACATGGCTGACCACTACGAGAAGCTGCAGTCCATGGGCGTTGAAGTTTACTCAGTATCTACTGACACTCACTTCACTCACAAAGCATGGCACGACACTTCTGACACCATTAACAAAATCAACTTCCCAATGATCGGTGACCCAACCGGTGCCATCAGCCGTAACTTCGGCGTGATGATTGAGGAAGAAGGTCTGGCACTGCGTGGTACCTTCGTAATCAACCCTGAAGGTCAGATTAAAGTTGCTGAAATCCACGACCTGGGTATTGGCCGCAGCGCAAGCGAACTGGTTCGCAAAGTACAGGCTGCCCAATATGTTGCAACTCACGATGGTGAAGTTTGCCCAGCCAAGTGGCAGCCAGGTGAAGAAACTCTGGCTCCATCTCTGGACCTGGTAGGCAAGATCTAATCTGCCTAAACATGACAGGATGATGTAAGACACTGAGTAAGTTCCTCCATCTCTGCTCTGTGTCCTCATCACTGGATGGCCCGGGCTTTCACCCGAATGCCCGGGCCATTTTGTCTCTGCAATTCTTTATACCAATCCGTATAGGAGATTAGTCACTCAGCGAGAATTTAAAGGTGTGAAGACAATCAGAGCAATCGAAGGCCTATCGGGATAAATCAAGAGAGCTCTGGGCAGTATGCGCGCCTTTAAAACTCGCCCTTCGGGAGCCTGTCAGCCACACGATTACTGCACAAAATTGTTTAGCCATAGAACCACTATGTCGTCACCAATTTCGCTTGTACTCGAATGGGTGACATGGCTCTGATGAGATCAATCTTCTATGCGGATTGGTATTTAGCAGAGCATTTTTTAGAAATACCAGAAATTATCGGGAGTCATCATGTTGGATGCGAACTTAAAGAATCAACTGCAAACCTATCTGCAAAACCTCAAGAGCCCGGTTGAGCTCATCGTTTCTGCAGATGCCAGCCCAAAAGCACAGGAACTTGTGCACCTTGCTGAGGACATCGCTTCTCTGTCGGATCTGGTATCTGTAAAAAGTGAGTCAGGCGAGCGCACTCCTTCCATGAAGGTTACCGGTGTGCGCGGCACCAGCATCAGCTTCGCAGGTCTGCCAATGGGCCATGAATTTACCTCTCTGGTGCTGGCATTGCTGCACAGCGGCGGCCACCCCATCAAATTGACTGAAGAGCAAATCGCGCAAATTCGTGAGCTGCCTGGTGAGTATAAGTTCGAAACCTATGTGTCTCTGAGCTGTCAGAACTGTCCTGATGTTGTTCAGGCGCTGAACATGATGGCGGCCATCAACCCGAATATCACCAATGTGATGATTGATGGTGCCCTGTTCCAGCAAGAAGTGACTGAACGCAACATTATGGCGGTACCTTCTGTTTACCTGAATGGTGAGCTGTTCTCCCAGGGACGCATCTCACTGGCTGAGATCCTCAACCGTCTGGATACAGGTGCTGAGGCTCGTCAGGCAGAGGCGCTGGCCGAGAAAGAAGCCTTTGAGGTGCTGGTGGTTGGCGGTGGGCCAGCAGGTGCATCAGCTGCGATTTATGCTGCCCGTAAAGGTCTGCGAACCGGCGTACTGGCTGACAAATTTGGTGGTCAGGTGAGTGAAACTGTTGGTATCGAGAACTTTATCTCGGTGAAGTCCACGGAAGGTTCAAAGTTGGTCGCCAATCTGGAAGCTCACGTTCGCGACTATGATGTGGACGTGATGGACAACAACAAGGCTGTGGCACTGCGCAAGAATGGCTTGTTTGAAGTCGAACTGGCAAACGGCGCGGTACTGAAGAGTCGTACTGTACTGCTGGCGACCGGTGCCCGTTGGCGCGAAATGAATGTACCGGGTGAGCAGCAGTACCGTGGTAAAGGTGTAGCTTACTGCCCTCACTGTGACGGCCCATTATTCAGAGGCAAGAAGGTGGCAGTTATCGGTGGTGGTAACTCAGGTATTGAAGCGGCTATCGACCTGGCCAATATCGTTGAGCATGTGACTGTTCTTGAGTTTGACAGCAAGCTGCGCGCCGACGAAGTGCTGCAACGTAAAGCCAACTCTATGGGTAATATCACCATTATTACTCAGGCGATGACCACGGAAGTGCTGGGTAATGGTAAGCAGGTGACCGGTCTGAACTATACCGACCGTGCAACCGGTGACAGCCACCATGTTGAACTGGCTGGTATCTTTGTTCAAATTGGTCTTGTACCTAACTCCGAGTGGTTGAAAGACACCATTGAGCTAACACCTCGTGGTGAAATTATTGTCGATGGTCAGGGTCAAACTTCTCAGCCAGGCGTATTTGCCGCAGGCGATGTGACCAACTCTGCCTATAAGCAGATCATCATCGCTATGGGCAGCGGCGCTACCGCATCGTTGGGTGCCTTTGATTACCTCATCCGCAACAGCGAAGAGGAAGTCACAGAGGTTGCTGCTTAACCCTGGATTGAATTGAAAAAACGCCTGCTGAATGCAGGCGTTTTTGTTTGGAATAATCAGCTATAGTTATGACTTACCTGTGTTACAGCTAAATATCATGCTAACTTTCTGAAAAATGTAGATATTGATTCTTTCACAAATTGGTGTTCAAACTCCGCAGTGTCTCTCATCAATTGCATCTGTTCCAGTTGTAGCATCAATCCCACAAATATAGTTGCTTCATGTTTCGGCTTTTCCAGATTCAATAGTGAAAACCATCTTTCGGAAAAACCAATAAAGTCATTTTTTCTTTTTCTCAATAAACATTTAAGATCATCGTGCATCAGTGCAGAGTGTAAAAACGCAGCTTCTATCAGCCGGTATTTCTCCTCTTTAACCACCATGTTGTAAATATAATCTGTCACTATCTCAGACAACTCATCAACAAATTGCACTTTATTTTCAGGGTCTTGGTCGCTGATAGGGTTGTATTTGATCAGGATATTCAGAGATTCATCTCTAAGCTTATCAATGTATTCATCAGCACGAACAGCAAACAGCTTATATGCCGCAATGTAAATCTCTTCAATACTGGAAAAATAATAGGTGGTTGAACCAAGGGGGACTTTTGCGTGTTTTGCTATCGCGCGATACGTTAACCCTCTGAGACCTTCACTGCTGATGATTTCCAGTGATGAGTTCAATATCGCTTCACGCCGGTTCTCTTTTTTACGTGTTCCCGTCACGGCCTAATTCACCCTGTTCAGATAACCTGATATGTGAACCAAGTTTAACATGAAGGGGGACTTCTACCTATTGGGGCATGGGAGATAGTCAGAACGCTAAATTTAAATTTCTATTTAAATCAATTGATTCCTCTTGATTGTGGCTCTTACGCTGGGTGCAAGTAAGAGTTGCGCCATAATGAGATGATTATTTATGGCCGTAAAATTGGCTCCATCAGTTTTAACCGAATGGAGCCAGCCGTTATGCCTCTATTGGTAAATTCCTACATAGACCCTTCTACACGTGTCAGTACTGCTCTTACCTGAGTCATCAATGACAGTTAAAGTCGGTGTGTAATAGGTTCCCTGAGGTGGTGCAGAGTATTGGTAGCTTCTGACTTTGCCTGTCAGATTACGATTGCCATCTCCAGGGTTCCAGATGTAACTCACTATGTTGGCATTCGGGTTGCCGTGATAGGACCTTGAGCCATTGAACACCACGTTGCCGGACCCTTGGTCTCTTTCTGATACGTCGCACTTGGCGACAGGAGTATTGGGCTCAACTCTGCCACAGCCGGTTCTTGGGAGTTCAACTTCAGCTGGCACTGTGTTGGTCAAAAATGCCTGCAGCTCAACCGAAATCAACTCCCACATTCCATCAGTACGCGCCACATGTTCCTTATTACATTTCTCGTACCATACTGCATCGAATCCTGACCTTCCCAGAGCACTGGAGTCTCTTGATGGATTGTAATAGAGATTGGAGGTCGGAATATTCAGTGCGCTGAAAGTGGGCACGAAACCATGATAATAGAAAGGGCTGGTCATGGTGCCTTTTGTGTCAGAGCTGTTATTCCAGTCATTCTTAATATCAACAGGACTTGTGCGATAACCTGACGGAGCTATATCCAGTTTTTTGGGGTTGTTAAGGCTCAGTCTTACACGTTGATTGCAATATGAACCAAGGTAATGGCAGACAATAGGAAGCTTCACCCGTCCCTCAAATACCTCTCCAGCGTGATCTGTTCTGGTGGTACTGCGGATGATAAAAGTGCCCCACAAGCTGGACCAGTTTACGTGATTGAAGGTCTGTTTATAGTTCAGATGGGGCGATAGCGCACTTCCTGTGCCACTGCCACTGGCAATACCGATGTTACGACTGAGTTGGGGCAGGCCGAGGGCGTTGACCTCATTATAGTACTGGTAGTATTCAGGTCTTGGCAGATACCAGCGGTTTGATCTCATTGGGGAAGGGTTTGGACCTCCGGAATGATAATACCGGTTCAACAGTAGTTGTTGACTTGCCGCAGGGCTGTTCAGGCCAGCCAGGTTGTTCTCTGCCGCTGGACTCATTGGGGCAAAGAACTCAACAAATGCTTGGATACTAATGGGAATATTGGCGCCGCGGAAAGGGCCGTCGATAGCAAAAAACAGGCGAACATTATGATCCTCGCCGGCGCGTTCTGCTGTTGTCATAGCGTAGCGACCGGTTTGGGTTCCCATACTGCCAGCTGTCAGTACCACCCTGGTATCGGCATTTGATGCCAGCCATCCAGGTATTTTGTTTACCAGCAATTCTCTGACTGCCAAGCCATTCCGCTGAATATAGTCGCGGCCATTCTTATAGTCGACAACCACCAGATCAAAACCGGCAGCTACAAACTGATCCATGGACTCGCCAAAGTCTTCATAGATAGATTCCTGAGTCCTGTTTCCTCCGGGATCAAAGCCATCCAGAATGACCATAACCTGCTTAAGTTCTGGCTGGCTGCCATTGATACAGCCTGCTCCATTGGTACCAGAGCCACTGACTGAACCATTGGCAGGATAAATCCTGATATTCAGCTTAGAGGTTTGGCCATTGAAGGGACGACTGGCTGTGACGGTAGGCATGTCATAGCACACAGGCATGCCACTCCGTCTCTGCCTCAGATTAGCAAGGGGGTCAGCCCAGTTGAACTTACCTTTGGCTGTATATCGTACCCCGTCAGCGACAAATCTAAGCTCAAATTCCCGGGTATTACGGGAGGCCAGTTGTGGCTTGCTTTTTCTTACTATTGGCGTGGCAATATTTACAGTAAAGGGGCTATTTAAGGTGATCGGTTTGCGCTGACCATTGTAAATAAACTCAAAGTTACCAATTGATTGAGCACCGTGATTGAGCAATAGATTACTGTTCAGTACAAGCTGGACCTGATTACCGTATACCGCAGGCGCCTGAATGGTAGCGGCTATAAATTTTTTGGAAACGCCAACCTGTCTGTTCCCATTGGGAATAAAGTGATTTCCATCATTTTGATGTTGTTCAAGAACATCCAATGGAATTGAATCATATCTTACAAAGGCCAGAGACATGGGGTAAACGTGACCATCCCTAATCTTACTTCCCAAACTGTAGAGATTTTTGGGATTCGACTCTGGTATCAACTTTCCTCTCATTAAGTCGGCATAGGTGTCATTGAATTGGTCCTGATTCAATCCTTGCTGATTCAACTCGTTGTTCTTCAATGCTGTTGTACTGTTAAGCACGGCGCCTGACTCTAATAAAATGCCGCTCGGCACATGTGATGTGTTCAGGTTTTTATAGTACTCCTTGAGTTGCTCTGTAATTGGGCGGTTAACATCAACCTGTACCTGTTCACCCAGCTCGCTCGCCAACAACCCGGAACTGCTGCTTGCCAATAGGTAAAACAGAATTGTTCTTATACTGCTCCTTTTAAAACTCATATCGTTCTCCGGAATTTATGTATTCGGGAGTTCGAAATTAGCATTTGTACATATGTACAACAACTTGGTTCATAGGTACATATATATATTCACAAATAATGACTAAATAGCGATTTGGAATATGCTAGTAATAAACAACTAAAAATCAATAAGGAGATGTTTTGGTCAATAGCCTGAAAGGGCGTAATGAGATCGGCACTGCATTGTAAAGGTGAAAACATATTTCTGAAGTCGAAATATTAAAGTTGAATCCAACTGTTTTTTATAGAGCCTGGCTCATCAATCTCATAGAGCTTGAGTTTGGTTGTAGATATCTGTCTTTTTTTGTTTGTTATTCAATTAACTCTATGGATTAATGCGCAGCAATCCAGGTGAAGTTTGGCTTTAAGCGGTCAGTAAAGAGTGCTTCTGTTTATACTCTTGATATTTATCTCCAGGGTTAATATCGCGACTAGCTTGCTTGGATTTATTCGTTGATTCGGTCGCTTTAATTCCGTCTATAAGCAGATCATCATTGCCATGGGCAGCGGCGCTACCGCATCGCTGGGTGCCTTTGATTACCTTATCCGCCACAGCGAAGAGGAAGTCACAGAGGTTGCTGCTTAACCCAGGATTGAACTGAAAAAACGCCTGCTGAATGCAGGCGTTTTTGTTTGGGGTAATGAATGATGTCGGATGTGGGCTGTTGCGAAATGTTATTTTGAAACATAAGCTTAAATTGAATGTTGGGAGCACTTGACGGTAAAGCACGTTAATTTGGGGACATCTGAGGCAATGGATATGCACGTAAAGAGTAACGGGTTTACCTTAATTGAGCTGGTAGTCGTTATCATCATACTGGGCATCATAGCAGTTACTGCCGCCCCTAAATTTCTTAGCCTAAGTACAGACGCCAGATTGGCCACACTGGACTCCCTTGAAGGTAGCATGCGTACGGCTGCCAATATGGTCAATGCTAAAGCGATCGTTGAAAATAAAACCGACTGCGCAACTGACCCAACCATAGATCTGGGGGGCACAAACATCACTCTGCGCTGTGGATACCCCTGTCCCCATCCAAGTGGCATTGCCCAGGCTGTGGATGCCGACGAAGGTTTTACCTGGGTAGGCGGTAACTGTGCAGGTTTATTAGGGAATATTGACGTTCAGATTACCGATGCTCCAGATGCTGCCAACTGCAAAATTCGCTATGCCGCTTCGGATGGGAATCGACCTCCTGTTTATACCCAAACGTCTTCCGGCTGTTGAATATCACCGAACTTTTTCCTGAAAAGGCAACTCGCAACTTCTCTACCTTGACTAGAATTCAGACTGTCATACTCAAAGGAAAAGGAGAAACAGGGATATCATGTTCAAAAACGCACACTCATTCGGAACATGTTCATGGTCCGGACTGTGGTCATACTGCAATTCGCCATGGCGATCATGTTGACTATCTGGTCGACGGTAATTTGCACCATCCTCACGGTGACCACTGTGATGCTCATACGCTTGAAGTGAGTGCAAGTCATCCGGATGAGTGCAATGCAGCTCATTCATGTGGTGACCATATTCATGGCCCCGGATGTGGCCACGAAGCGATTAAGCATGGGGACCATATCGATTACATAGTCGATGGTCGTCTTCATCATCAGCACAATGGGCATTGTGATGACCATGGCCCAATTGAGCTGGTAAAGGGGTAACCCGACCTGATGAAGAAAAGCTGATTGAATGTGTTCAATCAGCTTTTTTAAACAGGGTCATTACTTCTTTAGTGCGTCTTTCAGTGAAGCATCCAGCGCTTCCTGAGTCGCTTTGTCTTCGGCACTGCGTTTGCCTTTTCGGTTTTTGTCCAGAGCTTGATTCACCTGACGTTCGCACTCCTGCTCAGACAGCCAGGGGTTGTCGTAGGGACCACCTTTGTCTGATCTGTGGTTGCAGGCGATTTGGGCGCAGCCACTAAGAAGCATGAGTGGCAGTAGAGTGAGTATCAGTTCTTTCATATCTCAATACTGTAAATTAGCGTGCCCCATTGTTGCATATAATTTCGGCTGCTGCAGTGGTCTGTTCCGGTCACGAGCCATTCATGAAAAAGGCAGACTGATGTCTGCCTTGCATTGGGGCCGAGCCCAACTTAGTCATTGTTGGCGATAGCCACAGCGGTCCCGACTATTGCGCCGCCGATTAACGCACCGGTGACAAAGTCATTGCGGTCACTATTGTGATGGTGGTGGCCGTGGTGCCGGTTGTTGCGAATGGCGCGCTTAATCTCGCGACGGGCTTCGCGTTTTTCTCTGGCCACTTCACGGTGACCTTCTCGGATCTCGCGTCGAACACTGTGACGGGTTTTACAGTTGAGCACTTCCCGGGCGGCTTCGCGCTTCTCCCGGTTAACTTCATGTATGCCCTCGCGGATCTCCTGACGAACTTCCCAGCGACTGGCGTGGGCATCAAAGCTGCCAAACCCGGTTATCAGCAACAATGCCATGCTGAATGTGATACCCAATTTCATTTTTCACCTCGTGTATAACACCATGCTTGCAGACAAGTCATGGTTGGCTGTAAACCGCAGTGCTTTTAATTGCGGCTGTGTGCGAATCTGCCGGCAATTAGGCCATTGTCGAGATGAACGTAAGCTGAAAGCACAGAGGCGACCTAACCTGGTCGCCTCTGTGCTTTCATTTTGGCTGGCTATTTCTGTTGAGCGCAGGTTTCGTCAGGCTGGCCGTAACGGATTAGTGTTGCCTCATCGCCCTTGGTCCAGAAGGTGAGGTTTTGAGCTTCATATTTGGCGCCTGAAGCACTGCGACTGATAAAGGCTAAAATCTGCTTATCCGGTGTGCTCGGGTTCAGTTCGTTAATCACAGCCACGGGCACTTCTGTGTCGTTATAGAAGTACACCATCAAGTTCTGGGTCTTACACTGAAAGGTGACAGGCTCAGGAGCTTTGACCTTACCGGCCTGGATCTCAAGTTCAGTGATACGGGTTTTGTAGTTGTCTTCGACACACTGGCCCAGCTTGTCGCTTTTCCAGCAATCATTGCGTCCTTTAATCCAGCCTCGCTGAAATGCCCTGAGCAGGCGTTTCTCTTCACCGGAAACCTGTTTTATCGCTGCCTGATAGGCATCATGCAGTTTGTTGTCCAGTCGCTGGAGCTCTGGTTCCTGACATATGGTTTGCTCTACTTCACCGCTGGCTTTGCTGCAGTCGTAGGAAGGAGCGGCATTGACCGAGAATGGTAAAAACAATGCCAGGGGCAGAGCACAAATAAGTTGACTACGCATAGGAGATATCCGAAAGGTTGGAGACTTTTACGCTAAGAAAAATCAGCGGCGGGTGCAATCAAGTATGCAGGAATTTTCATTAAAAATGATTTGTCATTTGCCTCAGTGGGGAGGATGTTATGACAACTAAGCTGTTGCTTTAAGGAAATATCATGCCTGTTTATGCACAAGGTTTTATTAATGGCCGGGTTTCTCAGTCCAGAATCTGCCTATGGTTAAAGCGGTTGTCGCTGAGCTTTTCGGTGATCTTGTTATCATCATGCTTTGTCGCCGCCGATGGGTTGCCACAGCTGCCTGAGCAGGAAGAGCGACCTTTTGCAGATACCAGACACAAGTCGCTGGCTGGTGCCAAAGCGCTTGGTGAGATGTTCGATGCTCAGGGTTACAAGCTGGATTCGGTAAAACAGGGGGCGGGCGTTCCTCCACTCTTTGGCCTGAATCTACCGAAAGATTTAAATAACCAACCGGTGACGGAAAAAATCAGCGAATTTATTCGCTTGCTGCTGCCCAATGTACTGGCGGTAAACCAACAAATTACCCGCGTTCGTCAGCAGCTTGAGGTATTGGTGAAGATACCTGTATCTCAGCGCACTGCCGCAGAAAATGAATGGCTGCAGGAGCTGTTGACTCATTACAGCATCGCCCCCCAATTGACTTCGGATAATTTGAATCAATTGCTGATGCAGCTGGATGTAATTCCGGTGGGGATGGTGCTGGCCCAGGGCATTGATGAAAGCGGCTGGGGCACCAGCCATTTCGCCATTGCCGGTAATGCGCTTTATGGTGAGCACAACCCTAAAGGCAGCAGCCATTACCTGACAACGCCGGGCGGGCATGTCAAAGTGGCAGCGTTTGATTCAATGTTCGAGGGGACGGCGGCTTATATGTTCAATCTGAACACGGCAAAGGCATATCAAGGCCTTTGGCAGCTCAGACAGACATTGAAGCGGGAGCACAGGCTAACCGGATATGAGTTGGTGACCTCTTTGGAGCATTACTCTACCCGGGGAAATGCCTATGTGGAAAACCTGCAAAGCCTGATTACTCATCATCAATTGGATGCGTTTGGTGGGGCGACACTGACAGACGACACGCCAACCACTCTGACGTTTTCTCGCTGAAGCCCCAAGACAAAAAAACACCGGCAATTGCCGGTGTTTTTGCGGGTCAATACCCCCTCAGGCGGTGGTATTGATATTGTGGCCTATATTGCCCACAGGCTGTGGCGCCTGAGACTTAGCCGGTGCACTGGCGGCACTGATCAAATCCATCACGATCTGGCCTTCAACCTGCTGCTGATTCTTGGTCATTTCGGCAACCTTGCCTATATGAGTCATCGCATTGTTGAAGCCTGTGTTGCTGACTGGCGTCATAGTGCATTCCTTTCATTTGCGGCGGTGTGCCGCTAACTGATTATCGGCACCCTGAGTATAAAGTTTAGAACTCTTTGCTCATTTTGCCCGCTTTCTCAGCATGCGTTGGCCGTAAATGATAATGGCAGTAACCAGAATTGACCCGAGGATCAAACCGATAGCCAAAACCGGGTTCTGCATGGATGTTGGGTCCATGACCAGCAGTGCACCCATGCCTGTCATCATGGTGCCCGACATCAGCTTAAGGCCTTCCCCCTCTTTTTCAGTCAGCTTACGTTTGCCAAGCGTCGCGGCAAAGATGATGACTATGGTGGCCAGTGGGATCACATACACTATGTTGTACATCGCCAGATAAGCATAACGCTCGGCAGTAGTGAGATCATGCATAGACAGCACACTGGTGTAGATCATCGGGAAGCCTGCGGTACAAAGCAGCTCATAACTGTTGGCCAGAATCGCCAGTACAGTAGAGCCGACAATCATGGCGCCCAGTGAGCTGGCACTGGATAGCTTGCCCATACGTTTAATCAGTCCGGTGCGATTCTCGGTGGACATAGACAGGGTTACCTTGCCCCGGTGGAAGAAAAACTCCTTGATATTGATGGCTCCGGCCACCAAGGCTACCAGGCCTGCTACCAGGATAATGGTGCCGCCATCACCACCTGCACCCAGTAGTTGGAACAGGTTGAGCCAGGCTGTCATAAACATGAAATAGATAAGTCCGGAGAAGAATACAAAGATACCGCCCACCAACAACATGCGGCTGCGGCTCTTGGCATTGACCATAATGGACAGCAGGAACAGGAGTACAAAGAAAGCGCATGGGTTAAAGGCATCGACTCCCGCCAGCACCAGAGTAAGCAAGGGCAGTGACAGTTGCTCCGGGGCAACTGTGCCTACCAGAGGAATTTCCACCGGCTGCACCTTGCTGGTTGGGGCCGAGTCAATACCCGAGTCACAGGTGCCGGGAGCGGCATTTTTATCACAGGTACCAAACAGTGGTGAGTCCAATGTCACCGGGGCTTCCAGTGCTTGGTTTGGGTCCAGTTCTCCGCCCTGTTTGCTATAGCACTCCCTGAGCTTCTGCTCGATAAATACCCCGGTTACTTCGTCACTG
This sequence comes from Shewanella corallii, assembly GCF_023349125.1. Lineage (GTDB taxonomy): Bacteria > Pseudomonadota > Gammaproteobacteria > Enterobacterales > Shewanellaceae > Shewanella > Shewanella corallii. Next base: position 496,621 of record NZ_JAKIKT010000001.1, read on the forward strand.
GTATAGCCCACAATACTCTGGCCACATATCGCCACGAAAGGTACTGAGGTGGTTTGGGTGTTGGTAGCTTTGGCTATCTGTTGCCAGTGCTCAATGACACCGGGTTCGCTCACCAGTTGGGCGTTAAGGTCAACCCAGGGATACTTTTCTGCGAGGCGATCGATAAAGGGGTGTGCTTTGGCGCAATGGGGGCAGGTTTTAGACCAGAAGAAGTAGAGTTTGACATCTGGTGCACCGGCCGAGGCCTTGGGGGTATACCATAGTTCATCTGCTCCGTAAGAATTTGGGGCAGACACCAGGCCGACGGCAAGCACCCAAAGCGCAAAAATCCATTTCAGTGAGGACCACATACTTTGTTTCTCCAAATCAATAAGCTACTGATTTGATTTCATAGTATCGGGTTTGTTCTGGGAGGCGGGGGATAAGTTGGAGAAGTGTTAACCCGGTCAATATCTACCGGGAAACCTAGGATTCATTTAAGTGGTTAATGCTGTGTTGGGTGACCGGGCAGCAGATTATTCTGATTTGCCGTCGGCCAACATCACAGGCTCATGTTCACAAAAGGAGAGTTTGACCACGCGATCTTCATCACCGGCGGTAAGAATGCGGGTAACCATGGGATAGGTAAGCTGCTTCTTGGTCAAATAGGTTTTGACTCTGTCGACACGGCGCTGAGCTAACCACATATTGTACTCACGCAACTTCTTGTCACTGATCTGTTTGTTGAAGCTGAATTCCAGCAACAGATAACCATCGGTTAAGCTTTCACTGTCGTCCAGAAGCTTATCCAGAGCGGCTTTGCCATTGGAGTTAAAGTAGGAGCTGTTGCGATCAAACTCAACCTCGCCCAGCATACTGTTTCCGGGGCAAGATGCCACTGCGGGAGAGGCAAGCAGGCTGAGCAGCAACAGGGTAGTAATTTTGGTCATATACGACGCTTCCTGTGTCAACCTTTAGTAGTAGATTATCTGCTTTTTGCTGACCACAATTTAAGCCATCTTAAGAACCTTTGCAAACCTTCCAAGTGGCGTTTCTAATTTGTTGAAAAACAAGGCTTAATACTGTTATCAAAGATGACGAAAGTTTGACGCGTGCCGCTGGTTTTGACGCTTTTTATAGTTTTATTTTCTTGCTTGATCCGACTGCTTTTCAGGTTTTTATTCTTTCTTTTCATTGGATTGCTGAATAGCAAAAATCACCAAACCCTTGAGGGCATACGAGGCTTATCAAGTCTATAAAGCGGCAGTTGTTTACAGAGTTAAAAAATCTGTGCACCTTGCCACTTTTATATTTAATCCTCATCTTTAATAACAAGGAACTGTGGCTGGAGGCCAGTTGATGAAGCAAACCGATGTATTGGTTGTTGGTGGTGGCATTGTTGGAGCTGGCATTGCTCAGGCTGCAGCAGCGGCGGGATACAGTGTTGTGCTGTGGGAGCGCGGAGAGTTGGGTGGAGAGACATCGGCTAACTCCAGTAAGCTGATCCACGGTGGTTTGCGTTATCTGGAGTCCGGTCAGGTCTCTCTGGTTAAAAGCTGCCTTGCACAACGCAAACAATTGCTGAAACTGGCACCAGGATTGGTGGAGGCCGTTCCATTCTATATTCCTGTATATAAGGACAGTCGCCGTGGGGCCATGACCATAGCCGCTGGGCTTGGCTTGTATGCCATGTTGGCGGAGCTTGAACCCCATGGCCGATTTCAACGACTGCCCAGATCCCAATGGTCCTCTCTTGAAGGCCTGGAACAGACCAATCTAAAGCATGTATTCCAGTATTGGGATGCCAGAACCCATGACCAGAGATTGACTCAAGCAGTGGCTGCCAGTGCTGAAGCTCTTGGTGCCGAGATTTGCGAAGGCATTCGCTGTGAGTCCATTTATCAGGGCGCAAGGGTGTGTCAGGTAGAAGGACGGGATAGTGAGGGGAAGAGCAGAGAACTCAGAACCGGTATGGTGATCAATGCCTGTGGTCCCTGGGTGAATGCGCTGCTGGAGAGTGTATCCCCCAAGCTGGTGGGCCTACCCATAGATTGGGTGCAGGGAAGTCACCTGCTGTTGGATGTACCGCCTCCCCAGGGTGTGTTGTACCTTGAGTCTCATCTGGACGAACGAGTGGTATTTGTGATCCCCTGGGAGGGCAAAACCTTGCTGGGCACCACAGAGACGTTACTGCGAACTGAGCCGCAAAAACCGCAAATGACGGAGCAGGAACAGGACTATCTGTTGGCTATCTACCAACACTATTTCCCAGCCTGGCAGGAGTCCCAACTGACAGAGCGTATCTTGCGGCGTTTTTGCGGTGTCAGAGTGTTGCCCAAAGCCAATGGCAGTGCTTTTGGCCGCAGTCGGGAAACCATTATTCATGATCCCGGCTCTCATCCCGGAGTTATCACTGTTTATGGCGGTAAGCTGACTGAATACAGGGTGACATCAGATCAGGTGCTGGCGATCGTGCGCCGCCGACTGGGAGAGCGGCAAGCCATTGCCGATGTCAATGAGCTGGCGCTCACTTAAACAGATTCGCCCCAACAGATGATCCGGCCGTGAAAAGTGGATAAACTAGCGCCCCTTTTGCCTGACAAGTTTCGGGCAATAACCGTTACCAAACTCCGGATACGAGATTTTTCATGCTGACATGCAGCTACTTTTCCCAGGGTAAATGCCGCTCCTGTAACTGGCTGGAACAGCCTGTTGAGCAGCAACTGACCAACAAATCATCCCAGCTGGCTACTTTGCTTGAGGGATTGAATGTGGAGCAGTTTCTATCCCCGGTCAGTGGGCCTGAATCAGCATTTCGAAATAAAGCCAAGATGGTGGTGATGGGCGCTGCTCATGAGCCTGTACTGGGAATTGTCGGCCCGGATGGTTCACCTGTCTCTCTGTGTGATTGTCCTCTGTATCCGCAAGATATGCAGGCGCTGTTGCATCGGCTGGAGAAGTTTGTTCAACAGGCCGGTATTCCGCCTTACCGGATTGATAAGTCCAAAGGCGAGCTTAAGTTTATTCTGCTGACCCGGGCACAGCACTCAGGTGAATACCTGCTGCGCTTTGTACTGCGTAGCCACAATGCCATTGAGCGTATCGAACGTACCTTGCCGCAGCTGTTGGCAGACTGGCCACAAATCAAGGTGGTGTCTGTCAATATTCAGCCTGTGCATATGGCGCGTCTGGAAGGGGATGAAGAGATTTTCCTGACAGAGGCGACCCGTCTTGAAGAGGTGTTCAATGGCGTGCCTTTGTTTATCCGCCCCAAGAGCTTTTTCCAGACCAATCCTGTGGTAGCGGCTGAGCTTTATTGCATCGCCAGAGACTGGGTCGCAGAGCTTAAGCCTTCCAGGGTCTGGGATCTGTTTTGTGGTGTTGGCGGCTTTGGTCTGCACTGTGCCTCCCACGAGGTGGGTGTCACAGGTATTGAGATTGAAGCCGAGGCCATTGCCTGCGCCAAACTCTCCGCCGAAGCCTTGGGGTTGGATAATCTGAGTTTCAGTGCGCTGGATTCAACCGGCTTTGCCCAGGGGCAGGACGCCACTGAAGTACCGGATGTGATTATTGTGAATCCTCCCCGCCGTGGTATTGGCGAGCAGTTGTGTCAGTCGCTGTCAGCATTTGCGCCCAGGGCGATAGTGTATTCAAGTTGCAACCCAGTGACGCTGGCGAAGGATCTCAAGCTGATTGATGGTTATGAGATTAAGCGAGTGCAATTATTTGATATGTTTCCGCATACGGAACACGCTGAAGTTCTCGTTCTTTTGGTTAAAAAGGGGCTATAAGCGTCCATTGCGGCGTTGAATTCCCTCGCCGTAGCGCTGCTACTGTCTTCGGTCGTTCGCCTTGCACTGAAAGCTTCTAGCCTCCTTCTAGGTAGCTGAAAACCCTGTTAATGGCGTGATGGTTGTAAACAAAGATCCTTCGAAAGTTCGCCTATTCTTGATGTAAAGAGTGAACGTTGAGAATTCCCTTCGTGGTGATTGAACAGCAGGAGCATCATCTAGCCTCCTTTGAGCTTACTAAAAAAACGGTTTATGGCGTCTTCTCGCTGTAATGGTTGTAAACAAAGATCCTTCGGTCGTTCGCCTTGCAACGAAAGCTATTATCCTTCGAAATCACTGTGAATCTGGCTGATGAGGGTTTGTGGCTGTAGCCCACGGCAGGGCTACAGTGTCAGTTTCATAGGGAAAGGGAATGTCGCCAACCGTCAAACCCGGGTGATCATCTCAACATCACCATCTTCATTGCGCTTCAGCTCAATATGCAAGCCTTTAAGCTCACTCATATTCACCACATGGGTGCCGCCGCAGGGGATGCTGACCGGCTTACCGTCCAGCTGTGTTTGCCAGTAGCGGGAGTCGGTGAGGGTATCGCCTTCGCGATGCATTGTGATGGTCTGATCTGTGGCCAGCCATTCGCTCAGCTGGGCATTTACCTCTGCTGCAACCTCTGCCAGAGCGGCAACGAAATCATCATTGTTGAAGCCGCGCTTCTTCAGCGTTTTCCCCATACGATAGGTATCGATACAGGCATGTGGCGTCACAAAGCTGGTTTCTTCGGCATAGCTGTGGAAGTCGTATTGTCCCAGTGCATCCAGTCTGCCAGCTTCTTTTCGCCAGAAGTTCTGCTGCAATACCTTGTTCAGCGCCAGTGCAGACAGGTGAGCGCCGCTATGAGGACGACTCAGTGATTGCTGATAATCGGCATCCACGCTCAGCTCAACTTCAGTGCCAGTGGTCAGGCTGATATTGCCTGCCAGTTGATGCACCACCACAAAGTGCCAGCCCGGCTCATCACGCTTGACCGGGATCGCTTTACCCACATACAGCTGCTGATTATCTACATCCCAGGCACCGGTCAAACAATCAATAACCTCGATACCCTGACCATCAATAGTCACAGTTCCTTTGTCTGCAGGGTGATCAGGCCAGATATGGGAGACAGGATGAAATGGAGTCTGGTCCGTCACCAGCAACGTGGTGTCGGCCTGCTGTTGGCATATCTGTACTTTGGCCGTCAGTTGAAAAATCTGTTGGGTGAAGGTGACCTGAGTTGGTGATACCTGAAACGCTGTCATTTGTCGTTGTACTTGGTTCAGTCGAAGGGATGGGGAATGATAACAAAGCGCACCGTATCTGGTTAGCGACAATGAGTTTACAGCGGGTAAAACCTCAATTTCGTTGATGATTGTGAAGCGGCTCAATTCGCTGGTGAGAGATGCTTCAAAGATGCGCCATTTCTGTGTGTGGCCTCAGAAATAAACTTTCTTAACCCAGCCATAAATCACGCCTTTGCGAGGAATGAAAATCCAAATCTCATTTTTCGCATCTTAAAAAATACCTCTTTGGTGATATGAGATCTGGGCCTCATTCACCTGTCTTTCGCTCTTGCTAATTTAGCGCTCTGCTGCACGGCAGAGCTTTGTGCCTGAAGTGCGTTATTGTCCGAGTCTTCATAGGGCTGTTTAGGTGTTTTACCTGAGAATCATCCTGTGAGGCTCCATTAGTTTCAACGGAGAAATACCGTGGAGTTCATTCTCTTCTGTCTTGTATTCGCGGCAGCCGCTCTGGTGGCCTTTAAGCCCGAAAAAGAAAAATTGGCCAGCCGTCTACTGGTTTCCAGCATTCTGCTCAGCGTGTTCATCTGGATCGTGATGACTGCTGGTATGATCATTCCACCGGGGAACCTGTAATGAACAAAGAACTTATCAATGACGTAGTCATGAACCGCATAGTTGCTGTGGCGTCTTTGCTGCTGATCGCTCTGCCGGTTGGCATCGCTTGTATCGTGCTGGGCTATGGCATGGGGGATAACCCATGCGCTCTGTGCTGGCAGGAACGTACTGCCATGGTGCTGGTTTCCCTGATTGCCCTGTTTATTACGCGCTACGGCCTGAAGCCAAAGTACATAGGTCTGCTGCTGCTGACGTCTGTGTATGGCCTGTTCGCCGGTTTCCGCCACAGCGCTCCGCACATGCTGCGTGATATCGGTCAGGGCTTTGGTCCAGCCATTATGGGCGTACACACTTATGTATGGGTAATGGTAGTGTTCCTGGTGGTTCTGATCGCCGCCGGCCTACTGATGTTCGTTCAGGGCGACAAACTGATCCAGTGGAGCGAGAAGACCCGCTGGGAAGGCCTGAACAAAACCGCCGCCAACGTGTTCCTGGTGGTTATTGCCTTCAACATAGTGCAAGCCTTCACCCAGACTGGTCCTGCTCCGTTCCTGGGTCAGGGCGACCCGGTTCGCATGAGCTTTAACCCGCAGAATATCATCTGGTCTGCTGGTAAGTGGGATGGCCTGACTAACATGTCCCTGCGTGGCGGTTACGGCATCACCAAGCCGAACTTCACCGACATGGCTGTGAACGACGCAACCCGCGCTGATGCCCAGTCTACTGTGAGTGCTGTAAAAACTGTAACTCTGCCTGCTGAGCTTGATGGTGCCGTGACTGGTATCAGTTACAACCCAAGCAGCAAACTGGTCGCGGTTGTCACCAACAGCAACTGGGTAGCTTTCCTGAACGAAGATATGACTCAGGTACTGGCTAAGGCCGAGATTGATCCTAACTTCTCTGTTGAAATCTCTAACCTGGCAGGCGTTGCCTTCGACTCTGACAACAGCGTACTGGTCACAGCCGATCACAAGAGCTTTGCTCGCGTGGCTTATGATCCAAGTGCCAGGATCGCCGATTACTACGCTAACTTCTTTGAAGGTACCGACGGCATCACAGAGTTCAAGCGCGGTCGTTTCGAGACTGCCCGTGCTAAGTACAATTATGTGGGTAGCGTAGGTTACGACGCCGCCAGCAACGAGTACGTCATGGTGACTTTGCCGGATGCCAAGCGCAACAACTTCGTAGAGGTTCGTCTGAGTGGTAAGGACTTCAAACTGAATTCTGAGCGCGTCCTCGGCATCGACACCAAGGCTCTGCCAATGGTGACCGGCACTCTGGTTGACGGTGATAAGCTGGTGATGCTGAGCCAGTCTGGCCAGCAGTTGCTGACTCTGGATGCCGCTACCGGTATTGTAGTTTCCGCCACCAACCTGACAGAAGCTGGTAACCTGCAAGCATTGACTGTCCAGGGTGACAAGCTGCTGGTGGTAGATGCTGCTGAAGGTAACAACCAGGTTCGCTTCTACATCAGGTAAGCCCAGGGCTTCTACTTATCAAAGTGTGTAATAAAGCGAGTGCTCCGGCACTCGCTTTTCGTTTCCGGCTCCATGCCAACAGGAAAAACCTTATCCAGGCCGTTCCGGTTTTCATTGAATTGCAATATTTCTGTCATATCATTCACTACATAAAGATAGAGGAATAAAAGAGAATGATCGCACTATGATTTGGCAGATTTTTGTCCGCTTTTTTACCCTGGGTTTGATCAGTTTTGGTGGCCCGGCGGCGCATATTGGCTATTTTCGCCAGACCTTTGTTTCTCAGCTGAACTGGCTGGATGACAAGCGCTACGGCAATATTGTCGCACTCAGTCAGTTTTTACCCGGACCGGGCTCAAGTCAGGTGGGCTTTGCCATCGGCTACCATATGGGCGGTATTGCCGGTGCGGTTGCTGCTTTTATTGGCTTTACCCTGCCATCCTTCCTGCTGCTGTATTTGATGGCGGTGACCAGCAGTATCTGGCTGGATCACTCCCTGTTTCAGGGGGCCATTCATGGTCTTAAATTGCTGGCCGTTGTAGTGGTAGCTGATGCCGTTATGGGCATGTTCCGTCAGTTCTGTCAGAAGCCTGCTGCCAGGGCGATTATGGTGTTCAGCACAGTGCTTTTACTGTTGTTCAGTGGCATAGTCGCGCAAATCGCGCTGATAGGTTTGTCAGCAGTGCTGGGGTATATGTTTTTGGTTCACCCTGAGTCAGACACCAAGCCAGAGCAAGACGCCGGTATTCGCTGGGGTTACCTGCTGAGTTTTGGCATCTTGCTGGTGGGCGGCAGTGTTATTGCGGGTAACGGTTCTCTGGCTGGATTGTTTGGCCAGTTCTTCCAGGCTGGGTCTCTGGTATTTGGTGGCGGCCATGTGGTGCTGCCGCTGCTGGAAAGTACAGTGGGCAGTGAGATGGCCCCGGACCGCTTCCTGGCCGGTTATGCCCTGGCTCAGGCTGTGCCGGGCCCCATGTTCACCCTGGCCACTTTTCTTGGTGCTGAAGTTTGGCTGAGCAATCCATTTATGGGGGCTCTGGTGGCCACACTGGCAATTTTCCTGCCCGGCTTCCTGCTGATGTTGGCCTTTATTAAAAGCTGGCATGCCCTGAGTCAGCGCCCCAGAGTGGCGGGTGTTGTTGCCGGTATTAATGCCGGTGTTGTCGGCCTCTTGCTGTCAGCCCTATACAGTCCTGTGTTTGTTTCCGGAGTGCTGAATGCTGCAGATATGGCCCTGGTGGTGGCGGGTTTCGGCATCCTGAAATTGATGCGGGTGCATATCGTGTTGCTGGTGGCAGGTTTTGCCGCCGCAGGTATGCTGATGACGCTGGTGTAGTGCGTTAAGTTCATACCAATCCGTAAAGGGGAGGTTCTCTATGCGGATTGGTATTTGACCTGCAACACAGAGTAAGCCGCAATGACTAGGGGCCAGCTACTCAATCATGCCGGCTTGTTTTAACCAATCAAAAATTTGCTGGTCAACAATAGAGCTTCGCTCTTTATCCCGATATTGTAACCACACAACTTCTTCGATTTCTGAGTCTGGATTTAGCTCCCCATTATATTGGCCCTGATAGCAAGTCATTTTTACCAATATACCTTCTTTGTGGCCGTGTGCCTGAGCTTTAAATGTACCCAGATATTCTATTGAGTCTGGTATCAGGTCGACTGTAAGCTCTTCCTTGATCTCCCTGATCAATGCTTGTAAATCATCCTCTCCCACCTCGCGTTTACCACCGGGAATATAGAACTTATCTTTGCCTTTTGAGCGAGTACTTAAGATCTTCTTATCTTTAATGTATATCCAGGCCAGTTTATCTATTTCCATCATTTGAACACCTTTCGAATCTAACTTTCTGAACTTTGATGACATCAGGGGAAACGGAGTAAAGGTATCTATTTCACTGTTTTTTTATGAAAAAGAGACACCGTTTTTTAGCGGGGCTTGCTGTTGACCACTTTTGCCTTGTTAATCTGCGACTAAGCCACTATTGACTGTTGGGGTAGAAAAAACACCTTCTACAGTGTTGATAACACAATCACGGCCACAGGAACGGGTATGGCATGAATCTTTATCGTTCAGGTCGTAACAGCGTGGTTATCCACTTTGTTAAGTAGACAGAGTAACACCTGGACTCCATGGCCGGGGATAAGAGCGCTAATGGCAAATTACGCCGGGAAGTCCCTGACTCCTCAGAGTTGAACCTCTCCAAGTTTTATCGCCTTCCACTCCAGGTTTCCGCAGTAGTTACTCAACAGATGCTGCAGATATTCCATATCCTGCACTTGCTCAAAGGTGACTGGCCTGACGGTACATAATGCGGTGTGGCCGCCCAGATTAATATGAGTCAGATAGAGTCGCTTGCCCGAGCTGTCTATCCCGAAGTGATCCATTCCTAGGGAATGAGCCAACGATATATAGGGCTCAAATTCAAATTGATATGATGTCATATCAATAATGTCATTTGGGCCCACAATGTAGCTTTGCAGGCAGGAGAGGGAATCATCCCTGACGTCCGGATGTTCCCGGTAAAGCTTTTTCACATCATCAATACTTTTTAAGATGATGAGACTGTGCTTGTTGGGCATGGCGCTTTGATTTCCGTGTTATCTGAAAAGCGTTCGCTATTGTTCGTCGTCATGGGGCTTCTTTTGAAACCCCAAAGCAAAGGCGACACCAATGGCAATGCCAATACCGACGCCCAGAGCTAAATTGCCCAGCGCCAGTCCTACACCTGATCCTATGGCTACGCCTATACCAATTCCAAGCGACAAGCGGTTGTTGCGAGAATCACCATTACTGTTTTTCTTGTCCATATTGACTCCCATTCTCCTTTGGCGCCGGGCAGTAAACTAGCTTTTCAGTGTCTGCACCTTTTGCTTTACTTCATCAAAGGGATATTGGCTGAGCTTACCAAATCCTTCCATCTTACCTGCACGCAGGCGTCCGGTCAGCGGCGCGGCAATGCCACACAGGAATCGGGTTGCGGCTTCAGCGGTGAGCTCTATGCCATCTTTGGCGGCAGCGTCTTTCAGCGGCTGAATGAGGCGCTGCAAAGCCGCTGAGTCTATGCTCTCCTGAACGCTGGCACTGGGCAGTGTCGCAACCTGACCACGACATACAGAGCAGTGCCCGCATTGCACCGGTGCCTGGGTATCGGCGAAGTAACTCGCCAGGCGATGACTCAGACAGGTATCAGTTTCAAACAGAGCCAGCATAGCGTGAACACGATTGATTTCCGAGCGCTCCTTGGACAGGAAAAGATGATGCATTTCCTGGCTCAGTCGCTCCGCCTCCTGGCCCTGACAGGCATGAAGTTGATTAACGCGGTAGACATCTGTCATCTGCTTGCTTTCCAGTTCAATCCAACCTTTGTCAGCAAAGTAGTCCAGCGCCGCAACAGCACGTTTTCTATCGCCCTGACAGGTTTGCCACAGAGCATCGAAGTCCACCGTATGCCAGGTTCTGGACTTGGGGGAAGCCTGCAGCAGAGCTTCAACAAACAGCTTTCTTTCACCCTCAAATTGATTCAACACCTGCTCTTCAGGTACTAACATTTTGAAGCGATAGTCGGCGAAGTAACTGAACTGGGGCTCAATAACCCCCGCCAGTTCGAGGTAAACCAGCAAGGTTTTCAGGGGCAGCTGACGCACATTGCTGTCTCTGGACAGGCGGGTAAGCATTACCTCCCACTGCTTACCTGCTGGTGTAGCGCCGATTTCATCTATAACGGTACGAATCGCCATTTGATCCGGGGTATCACCGTAGACAAAGTTCTCCAGCACGCTGACCGACTCGCGGTTGGCCAGCACGCTGCACATAGATGGCAACCCATCGCGTCCGGCGCGGCCGATCTCCTGGCTGTAATTCTCCACGGACTTTGGCAAATCGTAATGGATCACGGCGCGGATATCTGATTTATCAACCCCCATACCGAAGGCAATGGTCGCCACAATGCAGTTGACCTCTCCCTGCATAAAGGCGTTTTGAATACGCTGGCGATCATCGCTGGCCATCCCGGCATGATACGCCTGCGTGGCGACGCCATTGGATTGCAGGTGCCGGGCAACACTTTCAGCAGTTTGCTGCAAGGTTACATAGACTATGGTGGGCTGAGGGAAGGGGACACTTTGCAATAAGCCCAGCAGGGCAGAGGCTTTCTCCTGCTCTTTGCAGGGCAGCACATTAAGGTCGAGGTTCTGCCGGTAAAAGCCGGTGACCACTACATCTTCCTGCTCAATACCAAACTTACTGCGCATATCCTCAATCACCTGAGGGGTAGCCGTGGCGGTCAGCAACAACACCTGAGGGATATTCAGCTGATTGCGATAAGCTGGAAGTTTCAGGTAATCCGGGCGGAAGTTATGCCCCCATTCGGAGATACAGTGGGCTTCGTCAACAACCAGCAAAGAGATAGGCACAGACCCAATAAACTGACGGAAACGCTCATTCTTCAGACGCTCCACAGAGATCATCAGAATCCTGGTTTCCCCCGCTTTCACCGAGCGCATCACTTCACGGGACTCATCATAGGTCAGTGAAGAGTCAATAGATGCCGCTGCAATCCCTTTTGAACGCAGGAAATCCAACTGATCTTTCATCAGCGCCAGCAGCGGAGAGATCACCAGAGTCAAATGAGGTAAATGCAACGCCGGCAACTGATAACACAATGACTTACCGGAGCCGGTTGGAAAAATCGCTGCTGCCGAATGTCCCGCCAGCACTTTATCCACCACAGCCTGCTGACCCCCACGTAATCCTTCAAAGCCAAAAACACGCTTCAGCGTGCCCAAATACGTGGCGTCCTCTTGCATATTGTCCTCATTATCACTGTGTTAGTTCAGAGTGGAGTTTACACCATTGCTGGTGTAATGCCCCGAATGCCCGGAACTATAGCCAAGCTTTGCCTGGCCGAACATCTAAGCCATGTGCATCCGCGCCTAACGCCAGTTCGCGTTCGAGCGCTTATTGCTGCACAAAACTCGCCTCCGGCTCAGCGCCACCTATGTCATGAAAACCTCTCGATTCTGGCATCCTGCTTCATTCTACCTCCTGCATCCATGCAGTCGTCCGGCAACTTCTGATGGGGACATGGTGCAACCTTCAAGTCAGGAGAAAATGACTCTGGGACAGAAGTTACTTTCGGCTCGTGGGGATGTAACACTTAAATATGGGACACAAACAGGCTGGCTAGAATAGCGAAGCCACCTGCGGGCGACATAACTTTTTGTTATACGTCACTTTTTGATTCGATACATTTATTAAGATAGGTAATTAAGTTCTTAAGCTGCTGAACTTTCACGTAGCTTCCTAAAAAGCCTGCACTACTAAAATAGAGAAAGCCAAGAATGTAAGCTTTAACCTTAAAGCCTTTTTCTTCATCATATTTTTTAAAACTTAGCCGAACTGACATAAATCTATTAACTTTTATTTTGATTCTTGTTCGAGGCTTGTCGGGGCTTAGCTGGCTTAATTTATTGACGATGACTTTCAGTTCGTCAAGGCTACTAGGATCAAACTGTTCTACCGAATGAGAGCTTTCTCCAGCGCAAAAGATCCTATAACAAAATGAGTTTGGTGATTCCTTTGGAACGCCAAATGTGAAAATGGCCGAATCGATGTTGATTCGGGAATGTATCTGCTCAAATTGCAAAAGCTAAAAACTCCATGGAATATAACGCCGCTAGCAACCGGGAGCGAAACGTAGTGTAGCGAGTCGAGGCAGCGCACTTTCCGCACTGCCGGTTTTGCCTAGCTTTGTTACGCTTTTTGCCACTGGAAATAACCTTGCCATTTTGGATCGTTTTCGCCGTAACATTGAACCTCATATTCTGAAAATTTAGTGATTGCTTCTTTATGAGCCCCTTCAATACCAGAAGCATTTTCAATATAGAAGACGAACTCTTTGAAGGTGCCAGTAGTAACCGCTAAAACCTGGATCGATGGGCCTGTTTTTGAGATTAAATTACACAACTCGTCTTCTATTTTATTAAACGCTTTATTTTCTTCTGGATTGGGCATACCGTCTGGATTTTGCGTTTTTAGTGGTATGGCAAATCCAACTCTAATAGTTAATTTAGGATGCTTAGCCCATTCTTTAGCGGTGTCATTTACACGAACTAGCATAGGTCCTTCACCACCGCTAACTTCTATAACAGACCAAGCATGATCATCTGAGTTTAGATTTGTAATATCTTTTATTTCTTGTTTTTTAAATAGCCACATGGTGATTCCTATGCAGGCTTAATATTTTAATAACGAGAGTGCCTATTTATCCATTTTTGCGTGACCAAGCTAACCATCCGTTTTAGTCACTAAACCTGCTACTGAAAGTATCTATGGATAGATAACTTTACGGACAAATCGAGACGTCTCGTTATCTCGCACCAGCCTTCACGCCTATTGGGTAAACGTTATCATTAATAGGCTAAAAACTCGACACTTTCTAGCTGTTCAGCAGATAAACGTGGATGTGCAGAGTGCGATAACAGGAGTCGTTTCCTGTTATCTCCGATTTAATGAGATGACCGGCTCGAATATACAACTTTGGGGCATAAACGACATACTCAGGAGTTGCATGTTGCATCTTGTCCCCGTCCGACGCTGCCGAGGGTGTTGCTGAAAATGGCGTAGTGAGGCATGGATGCCGAAGCAGCGACAGTCGAATCATGGACGAGCGTCTGTCGCGTTAGCCAATTTTCAGCATAAGGCCGAGGAGTTGTCAGCGTTGGTTGGGGCGTCCTTGGGGTTGTTAGGGGCGTTGGACGAGCAACGCCCCTGACCCGGGTGTGGGTTGGAGACCCACGACTTCGGCCAAGCGCAGCTTGGCTAGCTTCACAGTGCCGCAGTCCACAATGGACTGCAAGTCCATAATCAAGCTGCCAGCCAGTCAGCAAACCGGCAAAAAAACACCCTGGCAAGCAGACCCTGCCAGGGTGTTTTATTCCATCAAAAGATGGACAGTAAGCTGATCCTCAGCTTACCGGATTATGCCGCTGGAATACCTTCACGCTCCAATGATGTGTCATTCAACACCTCATCAAGGGTATCGCCATAACCTTCCATGGCCCCCAAATTCTCGGCGCGTACGGCGCAGAACTTGTACTCAGGAATATGAGCAACCGGGTCCAGGGCATTGATGGTCAGCTTGTTGGCCGCCGCTTCCACAAAGTGGAATGGCAGGAACAGTACGCCAGCCTGGGCGCGGCGGGTCACAAAGGCCCGAATGGTGATTTCGCCGCGGCGGGTCGCCAGCTTCAGCATATCGCCATTGTTCACCCCAAGCTGCTCAGCATCGAATACCGACATCATTACCCGTGGGCTTGCCAGCATATCCAGACCTTTGGTCTTGCGGGTCAGAGTCCCTGTGTGGAACTGCTCCAGCAGACGACCGGTTGAGAGCACCAGAGGGTATTCTTCACAGGGCATTTCGGCTGGCAGGCGGAAGCTGACCGGCTCAAATTTGGCCTGAGCGCCGCGGATAAACTGAGTCTGGTGCATGATACGGGTGCCTGGATGCTGCTCATCCAGACATGGCCACTGCAGACCCTGTTTACCCTTGATTGAGGTAGGCGCGACGCGCTCCCAGGTGATGCCCCGGTATTGAGGGGTCAGCTGGTTTACCTCGCGCCAGATTTGCTCTTCCGCTTCATAGTGCCAATCGGCGCCCATGGCGTTGGCGACGGCCTGAACAATCTGCCAATCCATTCTGGCCTGGCCCGGAGAGGTCACGGCAGGTTGCAACTGCTGCACCCGACGCTCGGTATTGGTGAAGTGACCACGCTTCTCGGCAAAAGCCGCGGCAGGCAGCACCACATCAGCAAGCGCTGCGGTTTCTGTGAGGAAGATATCCTGCACCACAATAAACTCGGCAGCTGCCAGACCATCCAGTACATGGGCCTGATCCGGGTCGCTGAGTACTGGGTTTTCACCCATGATGTACATGGCTTTAAGCTTGCCGGACACCAGCGACTTCATCATATAGGAGGCCGGGATACCTTCCTGCGTCGGCAGGGTGACATTCCAGGCCGCTTCAACCGGCGCACGGTTATCGGCGTCCACCAGCTTTTTATAGCCGGGCAGATAGTTGGGCAGGGCGCCCATATCACAACTGCCCTGTACGTTGCTCTGACCACGCAGCGGGTTAATACCTGCGCCTTCAAGGCCGATATTGCCCAGCATCAGCTGCAGGTTGGAGATAGCCAGTACGTTGTCATGGCCGCAGGTATGCTGGGTAATGCCCATGGCGTAGTAGATGGCAGTCTTGTCGGCAGTACCGATAAGTTTTGCCAATCTGGCAATATCGTCAGCGGCAATACCGGTAATAATAGCGGCATTGTCCAGGCTGTAATCACTCTTCATCACCTCAGCGCGCACTGCGTCGAACTGCTCAGTACGTGCGGCGATATAGGCATTATCCTGCCAGCCGTTAACCAAAATCTGCTGCATGATGGCGTTCAGCAGCATCACATCTGTGCCAGGGCGCTGGGCCAGATAAAGCTCGGCGCTGTCGGCAATCTCAACCCGTTTCGGGTCGACTACCACCAGACGGGCCTTGCCTGTGCTAACCGCTTCACGAATGCGCGAGGCGATAATCGGGTGAGCGCAGGTCGTGTCTGAGCCCAGAATAAAGATGAGGTCAGACTCGGCAATGCCCGGAATATCATTGGTCATGGCGCCGCTGCCCAGGGTGTCGTACAGCGCACTCACCGTTGAGGCGTGACACAGACGGGCACAGTGGTCGATATTGTTGGTGCCCAGCACGCTGCGGGTAAATTTTTGCAGCAGGAAGTTCTCTTCGTTGGTGGCCTTGGCAGATGCCAGGGTCGCCAGTGAGTCACTGCCATACTCGGCTTTAATTTCCGCCAGCCTGCGAGCTACATGACTGATGGCTTCATCCCAGCTGACCGGGACCAGCTGCCCCTGCTTACGTATCATAGGCGTGGTCAGACGCTCTGGGCTCTGAACAAAATCAAAGCCGAAACGCCCTTTAACGCACAGCATGCCCTCGTTGACCAGAGACTCAGTGTCACCTGTTACCCGCATAATGCGGTTGCTGGCTTTGTCCACATGCATCTCTACCCGGCAGCCAACGCCACAGTAAGTACAGACGGTGGAGATCCTGTCCAGCTCAGTTTTGGCACGCGCCTGAGACTTGTCTCTGGCATCCACCAAGGCGCCGGTAGGACATACCTGCACACAGTTACCACATTGCACACAGTTGGAGTCGGCCATGGAAACGCTGAATCCGGCGCGTGGTGCACGACGAATCGCATCTTTGTTCACGCTGTCATTGGCGCTGCAGCCCGGAATCGCAGAGAAACTGGCCTCTTCAAAGCAGATCGCCTTATGGCCGGACTGACGCTGACACATATCGACGCAGGCGCCACAACTGATACAGCGGTTGGCATCGAAGGTGATAAAGGGCGCACTGGTGTCCACGGTAAAGCGGCGGGCCTGAGTTGGCGCATCCTGTGCGATGGCTTTGGCATCGACCCTGTACTCAGTGGCATAGTCCCGCAGGTCACACTGCTTGTTGGCCTGACAGGCACATTCAAGACAGCGGGCGGCTTCTTTCAGGGCTGAGTCATAGCCAAAGCCTAGCTCCACCTCGGCAAAATTCTGCTCACGCTGAGCCGGTGTCAGCTCAGGCATTTTAACTCTGGGTTCAACCGGGATATTGGGATACAAACTGGTATCCAGTGTGGCGGTCTTTTTGGCCTTGGCAGCATTGAACTGCTCAGGCACCAGCTCACACACCAGACCGGTAGACAGTTGCTTGTGAATTGCTTCAGCGGCGCGGCGACCATCACCGATTGCTGCCACAGCTGTCGCCGGGCCAGTACGGGAATCACCAATAACAAACAGCTTCTCGATACCGGCTGACATGGTATGTTCGCAACCGGCAAAGGTGTTCCAGCGGGTCAGGGCGATTTGGCCATTGGACAGCTGGCTTTCCGGATACTTAAGGAACTCCATATCCGGCATCTGAGATACAGCTGCAATTACCGTATCGAACGCTTCGGTAAAGGTTTCCCCGGTGGCAACCGGCGCGCGGCGACCTGAGGTATCTGGCTCACCCAATGCCATTTTGGAGAAGGTGACTGAGTTTACCCGGCCATTGTCATCGGCGTGGTTTTCCAGCGGATTGGTGAGGAAGTGGAATTTAACCCCTTCTACCTCGGCCTCATGAATTTCATAGGGCTCAGCTGGCATCTCTTCGCGGGTACGGCGATAGATAAGGGTGACATCGGCGCCGTCGCGGAGGGCAGTACGGGCGCAGTCGATGGCCGTGTTACCACCGCCAATTACTGCCACTTTCTGGCCTGTGCTGTAGGTCTTTTCTGTGCAGTAGTCGCGCAGGTAGTCCACGCCCAGATAGCAACCGGCTAAATCACTGCCGGGATAGTCCATAGGCACGGCTTTCTGGGCACCAATAGCCAGACATACTGCGTCATAACTTTCTACCAGATTGCCCAGCTGAATATCCTGGCCCAGACGGGTGTTGGTTTGAATATTCAGACCGTTGCGGCATAAGAGTTCAATCTCTTTATCGAGGATCGCTTTAGGCAGGCGGTACTCGGGAATACCGTATCTCAGCCAGCCACCGGCCTGAGGGGCGCTGTCGAAAATAGTGACCTCATGGCCCTGATTGGACAGGAAGTATCCGGCAGCCAGACCAGCTGGTCCGGCACCGATAATGGCCACCTTCTTACCCGTATCAGCTTCGCGCTCAGGCATCCATGGGTCTTCATCATTCAGATCCAGATCGGCGGCATGACGCTTAAGCTGACGAATTGCCAGAGGCTCATCAATCAAGCCGCGACGGCATTCAGACTCACAGAAGGCAGGGCATACACGACCGATACTCAAAGGCAGCGGCAGAGTTTGCTTGATGATTTTTACCGCTTCGGTGTGGTTGCCCTGGGCGATGTGATACAGGTACTGCTGCACATCAACACCAGCCGGGCAGGCACGCTGACAGGGGGCTTCACAGTCGGCAAAGTGGTCTGAAAGAATGGTTTGCAGGGCATCCTGTCTCAGCTTGCTCAATTGAGCCGACTGGGTGGTGACTATCAGGCCGTTGCTGACCTCTGTCTTGCAGGCGTTAACTTTTTCACAGGAACCATGAGTCTGACAGGCTGTGGCCGCCTGTTCATTATTTGTAGGGGGAGCTTGAAGGATCTCCACCACGCACAGGTTACAGTCTTGTTTTTGTGGGTTGCCTATGTCGGCATCTGTGTCGTGGGGGAACTGGTGGCACAGGCGGGGGATCTCAATCCCGGCGCGGGTGGCACAGGTCAACAGCGTCTCGCCGCTTTCGGCGGTCACGGTTTGTCCGTCAATAATCAGTTCTATCATGGAAAGACCTTATCGTCCTGAAACATGCATCCGGCCTGAGACTGCAGGCCGACAGATCCGGCCAAGTATACTCACCGGCCTGTAATCTCACGGTCTGGCCAGTCTTCATTTGTGTGCTAATTGAGGTGTTGCTCACAAAGCCTTTGCTAATTGAGTGTCTCGCTTGATCGCTGGTTGGTTGGTGGTGATGAGTGTCACATTTGTTGGTGTTG
This sequence comes from Shewanella corallii, assembly GCF_023349125.1. Taxonomy (GTDB): domain Bacteria; phylum Pseudomonadota; class Gammaproteobacteria; order Enterobacterales; family Shewanellaceae; genus Shewanella; species Shewanella corallii. The sequence goes on from NZ_JAKIKT010000001.1 coordinate 515,335, forward strand.
GGGAGTGAATTAGTGATGGGCGCGACAGCTGACAATACTCCATCTTGACCCCAAACCGGGGATGATTAAGATGCTGCCGTTAATATTGAAACTGAGCAGAGCAGGGTATGGAAGGACAAAGTGATAAGTGGATGGAAAGTGCCAAAGTTAAGCTCAAAATTGCCCGTTTTGCTGTAGAGATTGTTCTGGCGGTGGCGGCCTTTCTGGTTTTTCTTTTTCTGTCAGTGATACATACCCTGAGCAGTGAACTGGTTAAGGCTTTCATTCTGTACAATCTGACGATGGCGTCGCTCTTATGGATGACGCTCAGGGCTCACCATTTACTGGAGATGTGGGAGATGCGAGACCACTGACCTGTCTCTCCCCTACACTCATCAGCCGTTTCCGGGGGAATGGTCAGCGGGTCATCTTTTTCACAAATACCACTACGAACAAGGCGATGGTGAAACTGCCGGTGAAGGCTTCAAAGGCGGCTACCGCCCTGGAGTAGCCTATGGGCGTAAAGTCACCGTAGCCCAGGGTGGTAAAGGTGACGACCGAATAATAAAGGCAGTTGAAGAACAGCGAGAACTGCTCTGATATTGATTCAGTCGGGTTGAATACCAGTTCTTCGCCACCATAGCTCAGGCCGGTAAAGAAATAGCAAACAGCACAGATTAAGATCAGCACCATTGAGAAGCCTACTACCCGCAGTGGCGCTTCTCCATAACCACAGAAGAGATCGATCAGCTTGGAAACGCTGCGTTCGGTGGATATCTTCGGCATCTGGTAGCGGCGCATAGTTAGCTCATGGCGAATATAGTTGCCCGACATGCCAAATAAGCCTTCCCGCTCAGCAGCCTTACGCAGATCACGATAGATCTCCTCAGCCTGCTCATAATAATCCAGGGCAATATCGTTCTCATTCACCTCCAGCGCTTTATCCGCCAGCCTTTCCTGCATTAAGCGACGGCCAACATTAACATTCTCAATCTTGGCACCGTTCCACTTGACCCCCAGCAGGTTGGCATTATCCACATCTGCCATATGCAGGTTGGCGTCCCGCAGATCGGCTTTCATCAAATTGGCATCGTTGAGCTTAAGGTGGAACAGGTGGGCACCGGAGAGATTGGCACGATAGAAATCCGCGTGAGCCATATCATAGCCCTGCTTATGGTGATGATTAACCAGATCTATGCCTTCCAGGTCCGCTCTGCGTAAGCTGATGCCCCGCAGTTGGCCGCCGTTTTTGGCGTACTCTTCCAGTCGCTCTTTGTCTTCAGGATGGTTTTTGGTGATGTTGGGGTCGTGCCAGTAGCAGAGACCTGACTTACCTGCGGTCTCATGGCACTTGTGGCCACCTTGCTCATGGTAACTGCAGCGAGTGTGTTTGGTATCCATAGTCCTCTGCTTGTCCTTTTGCACCTGAGGTTTGTCTGAAGATTGATGATTAAGTTCTGTGCTCTGATTTGAGTATAGACGCCAGATAGCAAGCTGCAGCGAGTGCAACTTGTGTCTCTGATATGGAGGAGGAAAGCGTGATGCTTCTGTGGACCAACCGCGCACTTTCTTAAAAAAATGATGAAGATGCACGCGATTTAATGCTGCGTTGAAAAAGCGGCAACTTGAGTGGGGTAAGCTGCTGAATAACCGTTGACCGGCATGAGGCGTTTTCAGCTTTAATCGAAAATGCCTTAAGCCGCCGACGGCAGTGAGAAGTAAGGGAAAATTATTTGCAATATTCCCCTGTAATACCGGCTCTGCGGCATTGGTAATTGTGTATTCATAAGTTAAAATACGCGGTTTTTATGTGCAGGTAGAGCCGGGGACAATTGTCAGCCGGGTCGGCATGCCAAATATCACTCGTCAAACCATAGGATTATCAGGTCAATGTTTGAAGTAAATCCGGTGAAATTCAAGATTAAGGAGCTGGCTGACCGCACTATGCTCCTTAGGGGGTATCTTTGACTATGACGCCAAACAAGAGCGTCTGGAAGAAGTAACGCGTGAGCTGGAAAGCTCTGATGTGTGGAATGACCCTGAACGTGCCCAGGCTTTGGGTAAAGAACGTTCAAACCTGGAAGCTGTAGTTAAGACTATCGATACCCTGGACTCAGGTCTGGAAGATGTTGAAGGTCTGCTGGAGCTGGCAGTTGAAGAAGATGATGAAGACACCTTCAACGATGCCAGCAATGAACTGAATGACCTGGAAGCCAAGCTGGCCGAACTGGAGTTCCGTCGTATGTTCTCCGGTACCAATGATCATCTGAACTGTTATCTGGATATCCAGTCTGGTTCAGGTGGTACTGAAGCTCAGGATTGGGCCAACATGGTGCTGCGTATGTACCTGCGTTGGGGCGAAGACCATGGTTTTAACCCGCAACTGATTGAAGTCTCTGACGGCGATGTCGCCGGTATCAAGAGTGCGACCATTCAGTTCAGCGGTGAATATGCCTTTGGTTGGTTGCGTACCGAGACAGGTGTACACCGTCTGGTTCGTAAGTCTCCGTTTGACTCCAGTGGCCGTCGTCATACGTCATTCTGCTCAGTGTTTGTCTACCCTGAAATCGATGATTCCATTGAGATTGAGATCAATCCTGCTGATTTGCGTGTCGATACTTACCGGGCATCTGGTGCCGGTGGTCAGCACGTTAACAGAACTGAATCTGCGATCCGTATCACCCACATTCCGACAAACACGGTAGTACAGTGTCAGAATGATCGTTCCCAGCATAAAAACCGGGACACGGCCATGAAACAGTTGAAAGCGAAACTGTATGAGCTGGAGATGCTGAAGCAGAACGCCGAGCGCCAGGCCGCTGAAGACGCCAAGTCTGATATCGGTTGGGGCAGCCAGATCCGTTCCTACGTATTGGATGACGCACGGATTAAAGATTTGCGTACCGGTGTTGAAAATCGCAATACCCAGGCCGTTTTGGACGGCGATCTGGATAAATTTATTGAAGCCAGCCTGAAGTCCGGGCTGTAATTGAGAAGAGCGGAAAATGACTGAACAAGTTCAAATCCAAGATGAAAACAAGCTGATTGCGGAACGTCGTGCCAAGTTGGACCACATCCGTAAAGACAGCCCTGCCAACGGCCACCCAAACACCTTCCGCCGCACCCATAAGGCTGCCGAGCTGCAGGCTGAATTCGGTGCTAAGTCGAAGGAAGAGCTGGAGGCTTTGGGTTTCCGCACCAGCATCGCCGGTCGTGTTATGGCCAAGCGTGGCCCTTTCCTAGTGATCCAGGACGTATCCGGACGTATTCAGGCTTATGCCGACAAAGGTGTTCAGGCTGCACTGAAAGAGCAATATCAGGGCCTGGATATCGGTGACATCATTGGTGTAACCGGTCAGCTGCACCTGTCTGGTAAAGGCGACCTGTATGTGAATATGGACGAGTACCAGCTGCAGACTAAAGCACTGCGTCCTCTGCCAGAAAAATTCCACGGTCTGACTGACCAGGAAACCCGTTACCGTCAGCGTTACGTTGACCTGATCGTTAACGAAGAATCCCGTGACGCGTTCAAAATGCGCTCCAAGGTGATGCAGGCTATCCGTAACTTCATGATCAACAAAGAGTTCATGGAAGTTGAAACGCCAATGATGCACGTGATCCCTGGTGGTGCTTCGGCCCGTCCATTTATCACTCATCACAATGCGCTGGATATCGACATGTACCTGCGTATTGCTCCTGAGCTATACCTGAAGCGTCTGGTTGTTGGTGGCTTCGAGCGTGTGTTCGAAATCAACCGTAACTTCCGTAACGAAGGTCTGTCTCCACGCCACAACCCAGAATTCACCATGATGGAATTCTATATGGCGTACGCTGATTACAACGATCTGATCGACCTGACTGAAGAGATGCTGTCTTCTATCGCCAAAGATCTGTGTGGTGACACCAAGCTGCCATACGGCGAGCACACCATTGATTTCGGTGGTCCATACACCCGTATGACCATGCTGGAAGCGATCAAGCACTACAACCCGGAAAATGAAACCATTCAGGCCATGACTTATGAAGAAGTTAAAGACCTAGACTTCATGCGCAAGCTGGCCAAGAGCCTGCACATTGAAGTGGAAACTTTCTGGAGCTGTGGTCAACTGCTGGAAGAGATCTTCGGTGAAACCGCAGAGCCTAAGCTGATGCAGCCTACCTTCATCACCGGCTACCCGGCAGATATCTCTCCGCTGGCCCGTCGCAGCGATGGTAACGACTTCATCACCGACCGTTTCGAGTTCTTCATCGGTGGTCGTGAAGTCGCTAACGGTTTCAGCGAGCTGAATGATGCTGAAGATCAGGATGCCCGCTTCAAGGCTCAGGTTGACGCTAAAGATGCTGGTGACGACGAAGCTATGTTCTACGATGCTGACTATGTTCGTGCTCTGGAACACGGCCTGCCACCAACTGCTGGCCAGGGTATCGGTATTGACCGTCTGGTTATGCTGTTCACCAACACTCACACCATCCGTGACGTGATCCTGTTCCCAGCTATGCGTCCAGAGGCTTAATCGCCAACGCTTAGTTGATAGCAGGTAAACAAAAAGCCGACACTCATTGAGTTGTCGGCTTTTTAATATCTGTCGGCCACACGATTACTGCCCCCAATTGCCTGGTCATAGAGCCACTATGTCGTCACCAATTTGGATTGTACTCGAATGGCTGAAATGGTTCTGATGAGAGCAATCTTCTTTGCGGATGGGTTTACTGACCCATAATCACAGTGTCTGTCACCTTGATATGAGTGTGGCTCAGGGCCTCTTTCACGGTTTCAATGGCGGCTTCTACGGACTCTGCTCTGCGCTCGAAATCCAGGACCAGGTTATCGTTGACTGAGTGGATCAGTGCGTCGATGCATTCCACCTGGATTAATTGCATGCGGATATTCTCAAAGTCATCCATCTCGACCAGTGGGGTTTCAGTGAGCAGGCTGAAGCTATAGCTGTTCATGTGTGTGTCCTCAAAATATTTGCTTCATTCTACCCCAGGCAAGCGGGAAACCCTGCCGGTTTTATCCGCAGCCGGAGTATTGATGGCGTGAGTCTGGTTTGAGAAGCTGTCTTATGGAAGAACTGCTGGTATCCTTAGCAGCACAGCGGCAACAAAACGCTGAAACGCCACAAATTAAAGACAGGAACACGATGAAACAACAAGATTATCTGGATGCCATGGGGATCAGCCGCTGGCGCCCCCGCACAGGTGAGCCTCGCAACTTACTCTTGTGCGATGATCCCAGACAGCTTGATGGTCATCCTCTGGTTGCTGCTGTGCTCAAGGTGCTCGATATCGATCCTGAGCATATTCATATTGTCGATCAGATGCAGACAGGTGACAGAGTTATCTGGGATATGCGGCTGATGAATCGCCCACACAAGCCGGGCACCATCTACTCATCTCCTCTGAGTAAACTGCTGGCTGGCAGTGAGGGGAAGCGTGCTCTGTGGCAGCAAATCTGGCAATGGCAACAGGCCCGGCAACAACAAGCTGCTACTGTCGCCGACAAATAAAAGCCAATATTGAGCATCAAGATGAGTACCGAAATCCGCCAATTACCTGTTGAACAGGCCCCCCTGATGGCAAAGATTGCCGCCACAGCCCATAGCCATCCTATGAGCGAGAACACCATCGCCAGCTGCTTTGGAAACTTTTACCGCTGTTATGGTGCCTTTGATGGTGACCTCCTGATGGGCTTTATTATTCTGCACCAGCTGTTTGAAGAGGCGACTGTCATGGATATTTGCCTGGCACCTGAATCTCAGGGGCAGGGGTGGGGGAAGGCTTTGATGCAAACAGGTATCGACTGGCTGAAGCAAACAGAGGCGGAACAGCTAATGTTGGAGGTTCGCGCCGGTAATGCCAGTGCCATAGGCCTTTATCAGAAGCTGGGCTTTGTAGTCACAGGTGAGCGCAAGGGCTATTACAAAACCGCCGACGGTACAGAAGATGCGGTGCTGATGAGCCTGCCTTTGGTGTAAAGATGGCTCACTGAAAAAGCGCAAATAAAAAACGGTCACTCAGGTGACCGTTTTACTTTTTGCGTTCCTTCATTGTGGCAGCGACAACTACCTGAAGTTGGTTACTCTTCCAACAGGCTGCGCAGCATCCAGGCGGTTTTTTCATGCAGCTGAATACGCTGGGTCAGCAGGTCTGCCGTGGCTTCGTCGTCAGCTTTCTGCACCAATGGGTACAGGGCGCGGGCGTTACGGATAACAATCTCCTGGCCTTCCAACAGCTCCTGAATCATGGCTTTGGCAGAAGATACGCCGTTGTCTTCACTGATTTGAGTCAGTTTGGCGTAAGCACTGTATGAACCCAGAGCGCGGGCACCCAGAGCACGAACACGTTCAGCAATCACGTCTACCGCCAACGCCAGCTCTGTGTATTGACCTTCAAACATCAGGTGCAATGTGTTGAACATTGGGCCAGTCACGTTCCAGTGGAAGCTGTGGGTTTTCAGGTACAGGCTGTAGGTGTCTGCCAGCAGTTGGTTCAATCCAGCGGCGATAGCTTCACGATCTGCCTGTTCAATGCCGATATTAATCTGGTTCATAGTGCGTTCCTCCGAATTTCAATAGACCCAGTATAGGGTGATACTGAAAATTGATATATCAATTAAACTCGATGGTTATAATCTGTTTTGCCTAAGTTGATGTTCCCGTTCAGTAGGCCTGTCGAGAATGACAAACAGAGTATCAGAGGCCGTATTAAGGCAAGCCAGGTCGGAGCATTAACTTACCGCTGAAGAAAAAGCGGCACTAAAAGTGCTGCTTTTTCTGACAGTTAGTTTTTCAGTTTGACCACATCTCCGGTCAGGGCGACACCAGCAATCAAAGCACCTGCCCCGCACTGGAAAGTCTCAGTGCTTGAGGTCAGGTTATTTTTGTAGTTGGACTTGATATTGACCACCGCATTGCCTCCCTCTTTGATTGCCCGCTGTTTCAGGGAAATCATGGCTGACAGAAATACCCACTGGCAGGCTTCTTCGTCGGTCTTATTAAAGGCATTGGTTTTTTTGTTGGTTTTAAATTCACCAAAGTTCTGCTCAACCTCGCCATAGGCCTGCTCACCAAAGTAGAAGGCGATATCATTGCCAAGCTTGTTCTGAGCGACAGGCCGCGCCATGGTATCGGCAATAGAGTATGCGCCAATATCATCTCTGGCCTGTACAGAGACTGAGGTAAAAGAGAGGGAGAGGAGCGCAGTTAAAATAAGCTTCTTCATCTTGAACTATCCTGATTTCCATATTCGAGGTGCGGTTTATGGACATAATACCGGGATATCAATCGGCAGAGAATTACACCATGGTGGGGTTTTACCGCCGCTGCATAAACAAAAACAGCGCCAATTGGCGCTGTTTTATCAGTATGCTGGAGCCTATTTAACTTCAACACCCTTGGCTTGCAGGTCGGCATGGTAGCTGGAACGAACCAGAGGACCACAGGCTGCATGGGTAAAACCAATTTCCGTAGCATAGTCGTGGAAGGCATCGAACTCCTGAGGAGTTACATAGCGCTTCACCGGCAGGTGGAACTTGGAAGGCTGCAGGTACTGACCCAGGGTCAGCATGTTAACATTGTGCTCACGCAGATCACGCAGTACCTGTTCAATTTCTTCGTTGGTCTCGCCCAGACCCAGCATAATGCCGGACTTGGTTGGGATATCCGGATGACGCTCTTTAAAACGCTTGAGCAGATCCAGTGACCACTGATAGTTGGCACCCGGACGGGCCTTACGGTAGTGAGCCGGAGCGGTTTCCAGGTTGTGGTTGAATACATCCGGTGGCTCTGTGGCCAGGATATCCAGGGCAGCGTCGATACGACCACGGAAGTCAGGCACCAGGATTTCAATCTTGATCTCCGGGTTCAGCACACGGATTTCGCGGATACAATCGGCAAAGTGCTGAGCGCCACCATCACGCAGGTCATCACGGTCAACCGAGGTGATGACCACATACTTGAGTTTCATCTCAGAGATGGTTTTGGCCAGTTTCTTTGGTTCTTCAGCGTCCGGCTTCAGCGGGCGGCCGTGGGCCACGTCGCAGAATGGGCAACGACGGGTACAGATGGCACCCAGAATCATAAAGGTGGCTGTGCCGTGGTTAAAACACTCTGCCAGGTTAGGGCAGGAGGCTTCTTCACAGACAGAGTGCAGACCGTTATTACGTAGCGCCTGCTTGATACCTTCGATACGCTGGCTGGATGCCGGCAGTTTTACTCTCAGCCAGTCAGGCTTACGCAGCATGTCTTCGCGCTCGGAAGGCATGACTTTAACCGGGATACGGGCGACTTTGTCGGCGTCGCGGAGTTTGACTCCGGGTTGTAATCTCTCAGGTCTGCTCATAGTGTGTTTGCTAATCCTTCAAGGTGAATCACTTGGCCGTAATTCAGACGCTTGGTAAAGGTGGTGACCAGGTCATCACCAGCTTGAATAACGGTTTGCGGCCCGCCGAGGGCTTTACACTGGACCATTTCCAGTCCCGCATAGCCACAGGGGTTGATCCGCAGAAAGGGTTCCAAGTCCATATCTACGTTTAAAGCCAGTCCGTGGAACGAACAACCTTTGCGGATCCTCAGACCCAAAGAGGCTATTTTGCGCTCATTCACGTAGACGCCCGGAGCGTCAGCTTTAGCGTAGGCTTCAATGCCATATCCCTTGAGCAGGTCGACCAGGCTCTGTTCGATTTCGGTCACCAGCTGGCGGACACCGACTTTACGGCGTTTGATATCAAGCAGGGGATAGGCCACTAATTGACCCGGACCGTGATAAGTTACCTGGCCGCCACGATCCACCTGAATAACAGGGATGTTTCCCGGATTCAGTATGTGTTCCGCTTTGCCGGCCTGGCCTTGAGTAAATACCGGTGGATGCTCTACCAGCCAGAGTTCGTCTGGGCTGTTTTCATCCCGGTTATCTGTGTAGTGTTGCATCGCATGCCAGACAGTCTCATAGTCCTGACGACCCAGATGACGAACATGCAAAGTGTCGTTATGCAAGGGCAACCTCTCCCCTCTGAAATCAGTAGCGTCATTATACTTGACTGTTTGACAATGGTATACAGATCACAGTTTTACTTTGGCAAGATTTGAACTGTGATCTGCAAATGAATTATAGAACCCGCTTAACGCCTTCGATGGCTGCCAGTTCGGTATACAGGGTCTCAACCATCTCTTTGTTTTCCACTGTGACGCGGATGGTGATTGAGTAGTAGGTACCCTTGCTTGATGCCTTGGTGCTTGGCACATAGTCACCCGGTACATGCTTCTGTACTACGGCAACCACACGGTCTGCCAGAGTGTCATCTGCATCGCCCACTACCTTGTATGGGAAAGAAGCCGGAAACTCCATCAGCTCTTCAAAACGGGTATTCAGATCGGAATTAGTCATGGTGAACTCTCTAAATCGGGTGTAATGAATCCAATATGGTGCTTATTGTACGCTTTTCAAGTGCAGGCAGTGAGAGCGCGCAATAAAAAAGCCACCCGCAGGTGGCTTTCTCTGGATTTATACCAATTTCATTTAATAGTTGATCTGTTTCAGCGGGAATTCAATGCGCTTGAGACAAGACGAGTCGGCGAAGCCATAGTGGTTCTATGTCAAGGCGACTCAACACAGTATCAAGTGCATTGAAGCCCGCACTCCGTGAGCGTGTCAGGCATCCTGCTTCTGTGTTGCATTGCTCTTAAAGGGAACCACCCTTATTCAATCAATGCGCCTTGAATCAGAATCCCTGACGCGCTCTGAATTGATCAGACTATTAATGAAGTTGGTATGCCTGCCGGAATTAACCGAACCAGCTGGCAAACAGTTGCTTGAAGTAGTCCATCAGCTTGCTGAACCAGCTACCTTCATTCACCTCTTCCAGGGTAACCAGAGGGAACTGGGCAACATCTTCACCGTTCAGTTGGAAGTACAGACGACCCACCACTTCACCTTTGCCCATAGGCGCAGTCAGTTCTTTGGTCAGTTCATAATGAGCCTGCAGATTCTTACCCTGACCACGGTTGATGGTGATAGGGGTGTCAGTCATTACGCCCAGCTTCACCTGTTCTTTGTCACCGAACCAGATACGCTCTTCGGTAAAGGTTTCACCGGCCTTGAATGGGGTTACAGTTTCAAAGAAACGGAAACCATAGTTCAGCAGTTTTTTGCTTTCAGCTGCACGGGCGTTGGCGCTCTTGGTGCCCAGTACCACGGCGATTAAACGCATATCGTCTTTAGTGGCAGAGCTCACCAGGTTGTAGCCTGCACCTGAGGTGTGGCCGGTTTTAATGCCATCAACGTTCAGTGACTTGTCCCACAGCAAGCGGTTACGGTTGTACTGAGGGATATTGTTGTAGGTGAACTGCTTCTCGCTGTAAATCTTGTACTCATCTGGTACGTCACGGATCAACGCTGCGCCCAGCAGTGCCATATCATAGGCAGTGGTTTTCTGGTCGTCAGAGTCCAGGCCATGTGAGTTCTCAAAGTGAGAGTCAGTCATGTTCAGCTGCTTGGCCCAGGAGTTCATCAGGTCAACGAAGGCGCCTTCGGTACCGGCAATATGCTCGGCCATGGCCACACAGGCATCGTTACCTGACTGAATGATGATGCCTTTATTCAGTTCAGAGACTTTAACCTTGGTGCCCACCTCGATAAACATCTTGGAGGAGTCAGGGAAGTTCTTGGCCCAGGCGTTCTTGGAGATCTGGACTTCATCATCCGGGTTGACGTTACCACGCTTGATCTCCTGACCGATAACGTAGCTGGTCATCATCTTGGTCAGGCTGGCTGGGTTCAGGCTTTCATAGGCGTTGTTCTCAGCAATCACCTTACCTGTGTTGTAATCCATCAGCACATAGGCTTTGGCGGCCACATCCGGGGAGTCCGGAATGACCATAGGTGCTGCCTGAGTTGCAACGGAAACGGCAAGCCCGGTAAACACCAGGATGGCTTTCAAAGGTCCTTTGACAAAATTCTTCATTACTTCAGTACGTCTTTTGGTTGTATTGGGTTCGGAACTGCAAACTGCAGCGGAGTATATCACTATCTACAGTGGGATTTTAATTAGCGGCTGTTCATCTTACGCGCTGACCAACACTGCAAATTGTTTGAATTTGTTAGCAACAACAGCAAGCCTGTTTAGCAATGGGTCAATTCCTGCTCAATACCCGCTTACTTGCCCCCATGTGTTATTAAACAAATAAAATGCTCAAAAGTTCACACCAATGAGGTATTCATTTACATAGAGGGGGCGGATTGATTACTTGGCTGGTGGTGGCGTGACCAAAAAGCTCTCGGGAAAACCGTCGGCTCGCAGGGTTTCCAGCAGTTTATTGGCCAGGGTTAACTGGCCAACCGGACCAAGCTGCAGCCGATAAATCTCACCTTGCTGTTGCAGGCGCGACTGTAACTGGTGTTTGGCCTCCAGTTCAGCGGCCAGGGTTGCGAGTCTGGCTTTGTCTTTGGATGCGACCAGCTGAATATAGTAGGTCTGTTCGCCTGTCAGCTCTGCCAGTTGGGGAACCTGGGGGCTGGCGATATAGATGGCTTCCACTTCCACATTGGCGGTGCCGGTTTTCAGCATATCCAACCTGGCTGCGGCAGCATAAGACAGATCGATAATCCGCCCCCCATGGAAAGGGCCACGGTCATTCACACGCACGATTACCTGTTTGCCGTTGTCGCGGTTGGTCACTTTGACATAGCTGGGCAGCGGCAGGGTTTTGTGAGCGGCAGTCATGGAGTACATGTCATAGCGCTCACCATTGGAGGTCAGGTGGCCATGGAACTTGGCACCATACCAGCTGGCGACACCTTTTTCGGTGTAGCCCTGGCTGGTTGGCATCACATCATAGGTTTTGCCAAGTACTGTGTATCGGCGGTTGCCCTGACGGCTGTATGGTTCAAACCTGGGTTGGGCGTTTTCTACTTTGGTGACGTCAGGTGCATTACTCGGGGCCTCATCGTCCGCCATATCGTAACGTCCACCACCGGAGCAGCCTGCCAGTAGGGCAGAGGTAGAAAGCAGGCCGCACAGCAGCAGGGTTTTAGCTTTGGTCATGGGCATGTTTAAGTTGTTCACTGAATTGGTAGACCGCCATAGCGTATAATGGGCTGCGATTATAACGGGTGATCACATAAAAGTTCTTCAGTCCCAGCCAATATTCCGCACTGTCTGCCTGTTCCAGCGCCACCAACATCGCTTTTTGGCTGGCGTTGAGATCCTGATTCTTCTTCAGGCTCAAATCCGGGCTGAGGATATCTGCAACGGTCAGATTAAGCCGCTCGCCACTCCACACTTTGGCTTTTGGCGTTCCTTCGTTCACCAATGGCAAAACCACAGGTTCGCCGGCCTGCCAGCCGTGTTCATGGAAGTAGTTGGCGACGGAGCCGATGGCATCCACAGGGTTGGTCAGCAGATCCCGCTGGCCATCACCGTCAAAGTCCACGGCGTAATGACGATAGCTTGAGGAGATAAACTGGCCATAGCCCATGGCACCTGCGTAAGAGCCTTTGAGTTCATCCAGAGGTAATTTTTCCTCTTTAATCAGTTGCTGCAGCTGGCCCAGTTCAGAGCGGAAGAAGTCGGCCCGGGGGGGATAATGGAAGCCAAGAGTATAGAGGGCATCCAGTACAGGGTATTTACCCATGTAACCGCCATAGAAGGTCTCGATACCGATAATGGCAACAATCACCTGTGGGTCGACACCATAGGTTTTGGCCGCACGGGCGATGGTTTGCTCATGCTCATTCCAGAACTTAAGACCTGCTGCCAGACGTTTTTCGGTCAGGAAAATCGGATAATAAACATGCCATGGTTTGGCTTCCCATGGTCGGGAAATGGCATCCAGCACATCCTGGTTGAGTTTGGCATCGGCCAGAAATGCTTCAGTTTCGGCTTGGGTAAAGCCTTTGGCTTGCTGCTCTTTGATAAAGTCAGCAGTCAGCGTCTTGGTGTCCAGAGGCTCAGCAACAGCGACTGAGCCAAGCAAGAGGGCGCCTATTGGAGCGAAGAGTGGCGCGAGTAACGAGGAGATTCTTGTCATTCCGGTGATTCTCTTTTCCGTTGTGTGCTTTGGTTTAACGGTCGATAAAGCGTCTGTGAGTGTGAATACTCATCAGAATTCCGAAGCCCGTCATCAGTGTCAGCATGGAGGTTCCCCCATAACTGATCAGCGGTAGTGGAACCCCCACTACAGGCAGAATACCTGACACCATACCAATATTTACAAATACATATACAAAGAATGTCAGTGTAATGGAGCCAGCCAGCAGGCGGGCAAAGCTGGTTTGCGCACGGGACGCGATAGTCAGTCCCCTGGCGATGATAAACACGTAGAGGGCCAGCAACAGCAGAATACCAATTAAGCCAAACTCCTCACCTATCACGGCGAAGATAAAGTCGGTGTGACGTTCCGGCAGAAATTCCAGCTGTGACTGAGTACCTTCCAGCCAGCCCTTGCCCCAGAATCCGCCCGAGCCGATGGCAATTTTAGACTGGATAATGTGGTAACCGGCACCCAGAGGGTCTTTCTCAGGATCCAGCAGGGTCAGCACCCGGGTGCGTTGGTAGTCGTGCATAAGGAAGAACCAGAGGATGGGCAGAAACGCAAGTACGGCCAGCAATACCCCGCCTACAATGGTCCAGCTCATACCGGACAGAAAGAGCACAAATACCCCCGACGCGGCAACCAGAATCGAGGTACCCAGATCCGGCTGACTGGCGATAAGCAGGGTTGGTATCAGCAAAATAGCCACCCCCCCGGCAAGATGTCGCTTTTTGGGAGGAAGGGGGAACTTACTGATAAACCAGGCCATGGTAATGGGGAAGGCCAGCTTCATCAGCTCTGATGGCTGGAACTCCATAAAGCCCAGGTTTAACCAGCGCTGTGCCCCTTTGTTGATCTCGCCAAAGAAGTGAACCGCCAGCAGCAGGATAACGCCTATTACATAGATGGGCAGTGCCCACCGACGCAGCACTTCCGGGTTGATTTGGGCTACGGTCAACATTACCAGCAAAGACAACCCCATGCGGATCATCTGCCTGTCCATCATCGCCAGGCTGCCACCGCTTGCTGAATAGATCACAAACAGGCTGAAGCAAAACAGGATCAAAATGCCGCCCAGCAGTGGCAGGTCAATATGGATGCGTTGCCAAAAAGTTTGGCGACTTGGATGCGCACTCATTCTTTGGTCGGCTCCTTGGTGTCGCGAAGAATATATTCATCCAGCATGGCGCGGGCCACAGGACCTGCGTTGGCGCCACCCCAACCGGCGTTTTCCAGCACTACAGCCAATACGATTCTGGGGGTTTCATAGGGGGCATAAGCCACAATCAAGGCGTTATCCTTGAGGCGCTCATCGATGTTTTCGGCATCGTATTTGGCGTCCTGGGCCACAGAGAATACCTGAGCAGTACCTGTCTTCATGGCCGCCGTATATTTGGCGTCGGTGAAACGGGATTTGTGGGCGGTCTGCTGCATGGCGTCATTAATAATGTCCCAGTTTCTGGGATCTTTGAGCACAACAGGCGGCATCTCATCTACAGGGGTTTTGAGCGTGCCATCGTTCTGAGTCACCGCCTTCATCAGGTGAGGAGAAAAGCGTCTCCCCTTGTTGGCAACAATGGCAGTGGCGGCAGCCAGCTGCAGTGGGGTTGTGGTCCAGTAGCCCTGACCAATACCCACAGAGATGGTGTCACCAATCCACCAGGGCTGGTTGTAGCGGGCTCGCTTCCAGTCCCGTGACGGCATAATGCCGGAGGCTTCTTCATAAATGTCCACATTGGTGGGCTGACCGAAGCCAAACTGGGTCATAAACTCGGAGATCTTGTTGATACCCAGCTTGTATGCCATGTCGTAAAAGTAGGTATCACAGGAGTCGATAATGGAGTGGTATACATCCACCCAACCGTGGCCCCAACGCTTCCAGTCCCGGTATTTGTGGTCAACGCCGGGAATTTGCCAGAAGCCGGGATCCCAGATGCGGGTTTTCTCGGTGACTGTGCCCTCTTCCAGTCCCAGCAGCGCCATAATGGGTTTTACTGTCGATGCTGGTGCGTACTGGCCCTGAGTGGCTCGGTTGATCAGTGGACGGGAGCGGTTGTTCAGCAGTGCGCTGTAGGCTTTGGCGCTGATGCCGTGAACAAACTGATTGGGGTCATAGCTGGGGCTTGAAGCCAGCGCTAAAATCCCACCATCTCTTGGATCGATAGCCACAATACTGCCGCGGCGGCCGTCCAGCAGTTCCTGGGCTTTTTGCTGCAACTTCAAATCTATTGTGAGATAGATATCCTGACCCGGCTCGGGCTCAGAGACTTTAAGGGTACGTATGGTGCGGCCACGGTTGTTCACCTCTTCTTCAAGGTGCCCCGGTTTGCCGTGCAGTACCGGCTCATAGAATTTTTCAATGCCCTGCTTGCCAATAAACTTGGTCCCGGCGTAATCACTCCAGTCGCCACTGCGTTCAAGTGATTCACGGTCACGGGAGTTAATGCGGCCCACATAGCCAAGGGCATGGGTCAGGGTGCTGCCGTAGGGGTAATAACGTTTTAGACCTGCTTCCACTTCCACACCGGGAAACTTGTGCTGATTAACACTGAATATGGCGACCTCTTCCTCAGTCAGGCGGGCTTTCAGGGTTAAAGGCTTAAAGCGTCTGTGATGCTTGAGAGACTTGGTGAAGTCCTCTTTTTCATCTTCGCTGATGTCAATAATCGCTGCCAGTCCATCTATAGTGCCGGGGATATCTTTGACACTCTCTGGGACCAGTTCAAGCGAGTAGAAAGGTTGGTTTTCTGCCAGCAATACGCCGTGCCTGTCGTAGATCAGACCGCGGCTTGGAGGCAAAGGCAGTACCCGGATGCGGTTGTCATCTGAACGGGTGGTGTAATCGTTGAATGAGGTGACCTGCAGGTGATAAAGGTTACCCAGCAGGATGGACACCATGAGAATGACGCAAACAAAAGTAAACAGCGCCCGGCGCTTAAACAGCGACGCCTCAGCTGCGTGATCATGCATGGTAATGCGCTTTCTTGGCGACACTTATGCTCTCCGACCAGTTTACGGGCCACAAATTTGTGGCCAAGTCTTGATTAGCGAGTATTACTCTCTGTGATACGGGTGGTTGTTGTTGATGCTCCAGGCCCGATAAAGGCTCTCTGCCACCACAATCCGTACCATGGGATGGGGCAGGGTCAGAGCTGACAGACACCAGCTTTGTGCGGCAGCGGCTTTACATGCCGGCGCCAAGCCTTCGGGTCCGCCAATCAAGAGGCTGACATCCCGACCATCCAGTTGCCACTTTTCCAGCTGTGTCGCCAGTTGTGGCGTCGTCCAGTGCTTGCCGGGCAGATCCAGGGTGACAATGTGGTTGCCTTTGGGGATTGCCGCCAGCATCAACTCCCCTTCCTTTTGCAGGATGCGGGCGATATCAGCGTTTTTACCACGCTTACCTGCCGGGATCTCAATCAGTTCCAACGCCATATCCCGGGGGAAACGGCGTTGGTACTCCTCGAAGCCACGGGTTACCCAGTCCGGCATTTTGGTGCCGACTGCCACGAGTTGCAGCTTCATCAGGCGCCTTCAGACCAGAGCTTTTCAAGCTGGTAGAAGTCACGGGTTTGTTCCTGCATGACATGCAGAATCACACCGCCGAAGTCCACCAAAACCCACTCAGAGCCATCACGGCCTTCAACACCCAGAATTTCAATATTGGCCTGCTTGGCTTCTTTCACCGCGTACTCCGCCATGGAACGCACGTGAGTACTGGAAGTACCTGAGCAGATCACCATGTAATCAGTGATAGTAGATTGGTTGGAAACGTCAAAGGTAACAATATCTTTGGCTTTCAGGTCGTCGACTTTATCGACAACAAATGCTTTCAACTCCGCGCTTTGCACGTAAGAGTCCTCATCAATAATTCAAAAACAGCCGCACATTATACGGCAACAATATCAGGTAAGCGACCAATCACTACAGGGGCCGAACGGTTGAATTGGTCAGTCTGGCCGGGACAGATAGAGGTTGTGAGCCTGAATATAATCGGCTACTTCCTTTGGCATCATGGCCGCCGGTAAGTTCCCCTGCTGCAGTTGAGTCCGGATTTCCGTGGAGGAGATATCCTGTGGCGGGACGTCCAGCATCTGGATCTGCCCTGTACTGCCACGGCTGAGTTGGCTGACTATTTGGGCCTGTACCTGCCCGGGCAGCTGGCTGATTTCAAGCTGCCACCCTGGCCGGATCGCGACCAGCAGGCTGCACAGCCCGGTCAGTTGCTGCCACTCGTGCCATAAATGCAGGGACAACAGACTGTCCATACCCATCAGGAATACGAAGTCACAGTCAGGGTACCTTTGCTTGAGGATCTTGAGAGTGTTGACCGAATAGCTGGGAGTGCCGGAAGCCGCAAGCTCAAGCTCAATATCACAGAGGCTGAATCCACTATGGACGTCGCACACGGCGCGGGCCATCGCAAGGCGATGCACAGAGTCAGTTATCTCGCCATCCTTGTGGGGCGGAATGGCATTGGGCATTAACCAGATTTCATCCAGTCCGAGCTGTTTATGGGCTTCCAGAGCGGGTTTAAGGTGGCCGTAATGTATAGGGTCAAAGGTGCCGCCCAACAGACCAATCCAACGGCGGGGTGAGGTTTGTGCCATATCTCAGCCGTTCCTGCTGTGGACAATAAGGTGCATCAGCACACCTCGATATGAGCAAGTTGTCTGTGGGCGGTTGGGTCAAACAGTAAACACAGATGACTCAGGCCTACCCAGTCCTCTTCGCCTTGCTGTTTCAGCTTGGTTTCCAGATTGGCAGCCACCGCCAGCATCTTCTCTATTTGCAGTAGATTCAATCGATTCAATGCAGATTGATACAAAGGCTTACGCTTATCCCAAATGCGCAGACTGCTCCACATAGCGTTCAGATTGGTACCGGCTTCCTGAGCAGACTTGAGTTTGAGCAGAAGCGCCAGTTCTTTAAACAGTGCCCACAGTACAATAGGCATGGCGGTGCCCTCAGCTTTCAACTGAGACAGCATGTGCATGGCCCGGCTCTTGTGGTTCTCAAGCAGGGCATCGGACAGCTGGAACACACTGAATCTGGACTGGTCTTCGAAATAGTGGCTCAGCTCTTCTGCCGTCAGCTCTTTTTCATTGGCCAGCAGTTTAAGTAACTTGAGTGCCTGATCTGCCGCCAGCAGGTTGCCTTCGTACAGGTTAAACAGCATGGCTTCAGCATCGCGGTTGAGCTTGAGTTTCAGTTCGCGAATGCGGTCAACCAGCCAGCGTTGAAATTGGGCTCCCTCAGGCGTGGTGCAGGGCAGATATATGCCCTGAGCATCCAGAGCTTTAAACCACTTGGTTTTGGTTTGATCCATCCCCAGTTTGGGCCCCATCAACAGCAGTATGGTGTCCGGGGTTGGGTGGGCGACCAGCTGCTGCAGCATGGCTGCACCATCTGTACCGGGTTTGGCGTTGGCCAGATGCAGCTCGATGATACGACGGGAAGCAAACAGGCTCATGGCCTGAAACTCCTGCTCCACCTGACTCCACTGGAATCCTGTGTCCTGGGTATCCAGGGTGATACGTTCATCGAAGCCCTGATTGCGGGCAGCGGTGAGAATCTGCTGCTTACAGTTGTCTGCCAGCCAGGGATCATCACCGAATACCAGATAAACAGATTTGAGCTTGGTCAGTTGAGCGGCAAGTTGATTGGGGTAAACCCGCATCATTTCACCTCAATGGAGGAGAGGGTCTGTACGATTCGGTCGGCAGCCTGAATTCGCATCTCTTTGGTCAGCAAATCCATTTCGCGGCTTTTAGCCAGTGCTGTACGGGGGTCATCCAGATAATCACGGCGAATTTCCACATTGTAGAAACCGGGATCACTGTCTGGCAGGGCGACAGCAAACTCAACCTGATAGATGAGTTCATACTCAGCCACGTTACCTGTTGGGTAAAGTGACAAAGTGGCGCGCTCCAGTGAGTCACGGATCAGGCGCAGGTCGGCAACATCTTTGCTGGCACTGTCGACCAGGTTGACGTTACTCAAACGCAGACGTTCACGAACCAGACGTGTCAGTTCACTGTATTCGTCCTGACTGCTCAGGTGCAGCGTAGTCAGCTGCGGCGGGATCTGATAGCTCCGCTGCAGCTGAAAGCCACAACCGGCACTGGTCAAAATAACCAGTGCCAGCAGTACTGAGCCCAGTGCTTTAGGTGAAAAACTGTTGAATGACAGATTTTTTTTCAGCATAAGCTTAGGGATTTCCTTATTGGCTCAGAATTAGTTGGCTACTATGTTCAGCAGCTTACCTGGTACATAGATGACCTTGCGGACAGTCTTGCCTTCGGTGTGCTTCTGAACCTGCTCTTCGCCCATACCCAGAGCCTCAACCTCTTCCTTGCTGGCATCAGCAGCAACAGTGATTTTGGCGCGCAGTTTACCGTTCACCTGAACCACGATCAGCTTGGAATCTTCAACCAGAGCGGCTTCGTCAACTTCTGGCCAGCGAGTGTCTTCGATGTTGCCTTCGTTGCCCAGCTCGTTCCACAGATTGAAGCTCAGGTGTGGAGTGATTGGGTACAGCAGACGAACAACCGCTGACAGGGCCTCAGCCATCAGGGCACGGTCCTGCTCAGATTCAGTAGAAGCCTTCTGCAGGTGGTTCATCAGTTCCATCACTGCTGCAACGGCGGTGTTGAACATCTGACGACGGCCGATGTCATCGGATACCTTGGCGATGGTCTTGTGCAGTTCACGACGCAGGTTTTTCTGATCTGCGCTCAGTGACGCCACATCCAGGGCGGCAACCGGTCCTGCAGCAATATGGTCGTGAGCCAGTTTCCACAGACGCTTGATAAAGCGGTGTGCACCTTCCACGCCAGACTCTTGCCATTCCAGAGTCAGCTCTGGAGGCGCAGCGAACATCATAAACAGACGCACGGTATCAGCACCGTACTTCTCAACCATCACCTGAGGGTCGATACCATTGTTCTTGGACTTGGACATCTTGCTCATGCCGGTGTACACCAGCTCATGGCCTTCATTGTCCACACACTTGGTGATACGGCCCTTTTCGTCGCGCTCTTCAACGGTCACATCCAGCGGAGAAACCCAAACACGGGCACCTTTTTCGTTGGTGTAGTAGAAGGCGTCAGCCAGTACCATGCCCTGAGTCAGCAGTTGCTTGGCTGGCTCATCAGAGTTCACCAGGCCAGCGTCGCGCAGCAGCTTGTGGAAGAAGCGGAAATACAGCAGGTGCATACAGGCGTGCTCGATACCACCGATATACTGGTCAACCGGCAGCCAGTAGTTGGCCTTGGTTGGGTCCAGCATTTCGTCAGCTTGTGGGCTGCAGTAGCGGGCGTAGTACCAGGAAGACTCCATAAAGGTGTCAAAGGTGTCGGTTTCACGCAGAGCTGGCTGACCGTTTACTGTGGTCTTAGCCCACTCTTTGTCCGCCTTGATTGGGCTCTGGACACCGTCCATTACCACATCTTCAGGCAGGATAACCGGCAGCTGATCTTCAGGGGTTGGAATAACGGTACCGTCTTCCAGGGTCACCATTGGAATCGGTGCGCCCCAGTAACGCTGACGGGATACACCCCAGTCGCGCAGACGATAGTTAACCTGACGCTTGCCTTTGCCTTCTGCAGACAGTTTGGCGTCGATAGCATCAAAGGCTGCCTGGAACTCCAGACCGTCAAACTCACCAGAGTTAAACAGTACGCCTTTCTCTGTGTAAGCCGCTTCAGAGATATCGACTTCGCCGTCAGCAGGCTTGATAACCGCTTTCAGATTCAGGCCGTACTTTTTGGCAAACTCATAGTCACGCTGATCGTGTGCAGGTACAGACATTACCGCGCCGGTACCATAGTTCATCAGCACGAAGTTGGCAGCAAATACCGGTACTTCTTCACCAGTCAGTGGGTGGATGGCTTTCAGGCCGGTATCCACACCCAGCTTGTCCATGGTCGCCAGCTCGGCTTCAGTGTTGTTGGCGTTTTTGCACTCACCAACAAAGGCTTTCAGGGCTGGGTTGGTTTCAGCTGCCTTTTCAGCAAGAGGGTGCGCAGCAGCGATAGCCACATAGGTCACGCCCATCACAGTGTCAGGACGGGTAGTGTAGATATCGAAAGTCTCGTCACTGCCAGCCACTTTGAAGGTCATTTCGATACCTTCACTGCGGCCAATCCAGTTACGCTGCATGGTCTTAACCTGATCAGGCCAGCCATCCAGAGTGTCGATATCGTTCAGCAGTTCTTCTGCATAGTCGGTGATCTTGATAAACCACTGAGGAATTTCTTTCTGCTCAACTGTGGTATCACAGCGC
Source organism: Shewanella corallii (assembly GCF_023349125.1). Classification (GTDB taxonomy): domain Bacteria; phylum Pseudomonadota; class Gammaproteobacteria; order Enterobacterales; family Shewanellaceae; genus Shewanella; species Shewanella corallii. The sequence goes on from NZ_JAKIKT010000001.1 coordinate 536,632, forward strand.
CAGCAGCAACCATCGATAACCTGCTCGTTGGCCAGTACAGTCTGGTCGTTAGGACACCAGTTAACGGAAGCGGTCTTTTTGTATACCAAGCCTTTTTCGTACAGCTTGGTGAAGAACCACTGTTCCCAACGATAGTACTCTGGGGTGCAGGTCGCGATTTCACGGCTCCAGTCATAGCCAAAGCCCAGCAGTTTCAGCTGGTTCTTCATGTACTCAATATTTTCATAAGTCCATGGGGCTGGCGCAGTTTTGTTGTTGATCGCGGCATTCTCAGCTGGCAGACCGAAGCTGTCCCAACCGATTGGCTGCATCACGTTCTTACCCTGCAGACGCTGGAAGCGGGATACTACGTCACCAATGGTGTAGTTACGTACGTGACCCATGTGTAGTCGACCGGATGGATACGGGAACATGGACAGGCAGTAAAACTTTTCTTTGTTTGGGTCTTCGGTGACTTCGAAGGTTTTCTTATCGGCCCAGTGCTTTTGCACCAATGGCTCGATAGCTGAAGGATTGTATTGTTCTTGCATCGATCTCTTCCGGCCTTGCCGCTTGATTTTTGATCTTGCGCCAGTTACTGCGCAATTGGATCTGCATAGAATAAACCAAGAGCGCTTTATACCCAAGTAAGGAAGCAGCAGGAGATTGCTTTAATTTACATACAGAGATGCTTTGGCCGGTTTTGACCGAAAATCGAAATTCCTGATTAAGATTTTTACACTTGCCCAGAGGGATTGTTTTGGGAGTAAACTGGATACAGGGCATAAAGATTTTTTAGTGTGTCTGATATCGACCGACCAGGCCGGATTTGAGGAAAAGGAGTAAGACTCATGAGTGACAAGAGTGCAGCACTGTTGGCCCTTTACCAAAAGCTCATCGATCAGGTTAAAGCTGAATATGCCAAAGACCCTGAGTTGACGACCAAAGACCTGTTGGCGTCAGTCACCAGTGGTCGTGAGTTTCTGACGCTCAGGGAGAGCGCGGATGAAACAGAGCTTGGCTTGGTGGAACACTTTCTTAAGCGCGATATCATCAGCTTTTTGGCTGAGCAACATGCAGGAGACGTCAGCTACAGTCCAACTTTGTTGTCGATGGAAAGTACGTTCTGGCACTGGCTAAGCGAGATTACCGACCGCAGTCAGGTCGAGTGGCATGAGCTGGCTCAGGATCTGAAAACTGAAGGCCATTATCACAGTGGCGAGATTATCAATCAGGGCAAAGTGATCTGCACTCAGTGTGGTCACGCCATGAGTATCGAGTTTCCCGGTGTGATCCCCGACTGCCCTGAGTGTGACAATGGCGAGTTTGTCCGTGAGGCGTTGGCTCCATAGCGCACTTGCTAAAGATTATTCCCAATAAACCCTGCTGAGAGGCCGGGACAACTCATTCTTTCCAGCAGGAACCAGCTTGCGACAAGGTTCCTGCTGACTGTTTTTCTATACTCACCTGCATAACTACTCACCTGCATAACTACTCACCAAATTCATCTTTGATCGCATAAATATTGTGACTGTTCGCAACTAATTGAACTAATACTCTGGTGTTTACCAAGGCTTTTTCTAAGATGCCTAAAAATAAAAATTCAAATAAAGGTAAACTCTATGCAACTGTCCCGTCGCCACTTTCTCTCTGCTGGTGCTGCTGTGGGCACGCTGGCTCTGGCTGGCTGTCAATCCTCATCTGTCCCTGTTGCTGCAGCTATGCCTGCTCAAACCGGCCCTTTGGCGCTGAATTTCAATGAAAACAGTCTTGGGTTACCGGCCTCTTCCATGAAGGCGTTGCAACAGGCCCTGCCCGGTGCATTCCGTTACCCTGATGCTGCCAGGACTGAACTGATGCAGTCACTGGCCACTCATTATGGCGTTCAGACCAATCAGTTGATCTATGGCAATGGCTCATCTGAGATTTTGAAAATGAGTCTGGATGCCATGGCGGCAGATGGCGCTCAGCTGGTGATGCCAGACCCCACCTTTGGCGTGATTGAAGACTATGCCCTTGCCCGGGGTATGAAAGTGGTGAAGGTACCAGTCACCGCCGGTTTGCAGACAGATATCGCCGGTATGAAAGCCGCTGTGGCAGCTCACCCGGGGAAATCTGTGGTGTACCTGTGTAACCCCAATAACCCAACCGGCTTGTTGTTGCCGGGTGCTGAGCTGAATCAATGGCTGGAGCAGGGATCGGATAAGCTCGAATTTATTATCGACGAGGCCTATGCCGAGTATGTGCAGGATGCTGATTTTGTATCTGCCATTTCTCAGGTGAAAGCGGGTAATCCTCATATTGCCGTGGCCAGAACCTTCTCTAAAATTTATGCCCTCGCGGGTCTGCGGGTCGGTTACGGTATTGCTGAAGTCAGTATGCTTGAGCGTATGGCGGCACAGGCCAGTATAGATAATGCCAACATTGCGGGCTGCGTGGCCGCAAAAGCGGCGCTGGAAGATAGCAGTTGGGTTGAGCTGAGCATCAAGAGCAACCAGCAGTCACTGCAATTGGTGATGGAAACTCTGGCAGCTTTGGGCCTGGAAGCCTTGCCCTGCAACGCCAATTTTATTTTCCACAAGGTGAATGGCGATACTTCTGTGTATCAGAAACGTATGGAAGAGGCGGGTATCCTGGTGGGTCGAAGCTTTAGCCACACCAATGGCTGGAATCGCTTGTCGCTGGGACGTCCTGATGAGATGGTGACTTTCTGTAAAACCCTGATCCGTTTCCGTCAGCAAGGCTGGGTCTGATTTTTATTTTGTTGCAGGGTAACCTCTATCCTGCAACTTTCCGCTGTTTTCACTCCCATTCTTTTTGCAAAACCGCCTTCTTTTACTAGTTTTAAAAGCACAACTTTCATTATCTGCACGCCTATGTTGAAGGATAAACATATAGTAGTCATTGACGACTCACGGGCCATTCTTTTATTGCTGCAATCCATGCTCGATAAACAGGGTTACCATCAGGTTACCTGTGTGGATTGTGCAGCCAAGGCCATCAAAGCGATTGACCGAAATCCCGCAAAATATGCCTTGCTGCTTACCGATCTGAATATGCCTGATATGGATGGTATGCAGCTATTACGTAAGCTGGGAGAAATTGAGTTCAAAGGGGCGGTGGGGATCATCTCAGAGATGGAGCCCAGAATCATTACTCTCGCTGCCGAGATTGCCCAGCATCACAGGTTGAGATTGATTGGTTGTGTGCCCAAGCCGATCCAACCAAATGATCTGAACGGACTGCTGCTGAAAGCTGAAGAACTGATGGGCGATGTCCGTAAAGACAAACAGGAGCTCAGCAAGGCTGAACTGCTTGAGGCTCTGGATAAGGGGTGGGTTACCCCTTACTACCAGCCTAAGGTCAATATGGTGACCAATAAGGTGGATAGTGTTGAAGTGCTGATGCGTATCAAGCGTCCCGGAGAGGTAAACGCCATCACTCCCTGGCGGTTTATCGAAGCCGCGGACAGGCATGGTTTGCTGGATGCCATGACATTTCAGTTGATCCATAAGGCATGTCAGTCCGGTCACTACCTTAAGCAGATATTCGGGGAGCAGGTCAAACTGGGGATTAACCTGTCGCCTCCCCAACTGGAGCAGGAGGGGTTGGTTGAACGTCTGGAGTCTGCCTTTAAGGAAGAGGGCGTGATGATTGATAAGGTGGTGCTGGAGATCACTGAAGAAAGAGCGCTGAGAAATGCGCGGCAACTGGAAACGCTTAATCGTTTACGAATGCGCGGTTTTGGTGTGTCTCTGGATGATTTCGGCACAGGTTTTACCAATGTAAATCAACTGCGAACCCTGCCATTTTCCGAGGTAAAAATCGACAGGAGCCTGATTATCAATATCCATCGTGACGCATTCTGTCAGGCTGTGGTGCACTCATTGACGGATATTGCAAAGCAACTGGATGTTACCCTGGTCGCGGAAGGGATTGAGCAAGTAGAAGAGCTGAAATACCTGATTGATAACTGTGACCAGATGGTGGTTCAGGGATATCTGATTTGTCTGCCCAGACCGGTTGAAGCACTGTCAGCCTGGTACTCAAGCTGGCAAAAACAGTTTGTCAGTATGCAGTAACAGCGCAAGCCCTGAATACAAAAGTTAAGCTGAGCCCACAGCAGGGCTCATTCCTGATGAATCATTACAGCCCGACTGTATAACGGCTGGAAGATGATTCAGTTTGTCCTACCATTTCATCGTACGCAGTCTGGAGTTGCACCGTAGCGGTTTTTACCCCTATGGATGCCAATGCGTGTTCAGCTTCGCTAATAGAGTTGTAAGTTATCAGCTCGCCACGTTTGCTTTTCAATGCATGAAACAACCCATGCCCATCCTCAAGACCTGCCAAATAGTGATTGCTGTCCGCATAGCTGATGATCATAGCTTCACCCTGACCATGCTGAATTTGTTGCATAAGTTGTTCTGCCAGCATTTAAGCTCTCCTGTTTGTCCATTCCTGAATTGTTACGCAGGCAGAGTGAAAAACGTTCAGTCTAATTACCACCTTTGCTGATCGTCCGCCGACAGGGGGCGTAGTTAAAGGTAGAGTGAGACTTGAACCGCAAAGGCTCCATTTATCCCCTGATGGGAGACGTTGCATGAAACTGATACTGCTTATCTTCATTCTGCTTGCTGGCCACGCTCAGGCTGATGACCTTCTCCATGTTGGTGGTGCAGAGCTTGAAGTGCACTTTGATGATGGATTTGATGCCAGTGAGAGGCAGGTCGTGACACGCTGGCTGGAGCGCTACAGTCAGGCATTGGCTGGGCTTTATGGTCGCTTTCCGGTAGAGCAGGCCAGGTACCAGATTAAACGGGCCAGCTATGGTAAAGGACCCGTGCCCTGGGCGGAGGTCCGAAGAGAAGGCGTAGAAGGGGTCAACTTTTACCTTGGCAAGGAGCTGAGTTCATATAGCTTGATGGCGGACTGGACCGCTGCTCATGAGTTAAGCCACCTGCTGATGCCATACCCGGGGCGAAGTGATGTATGGCTATCTGAAGGGCTGGCCAGTTGGTATCAGGGCATACTGATGTTCAATGCGGGACTCAAGAGTGAGCAGGCGCTGTGGCAGGGGCTGATAGATGGATTTTCGCGGGCAGACAGCAGCCGATTTACCGGCAGGCTCAGTCAGGCGAGCAGGGAGATGAAGTCACAGCACAGTTACATGAGGGTTTACTGGGTAGGCGCGGCTTACTATTTGCAGATGGAGTACGCGCTGCAGCTGCATGGTGAACAGCTGTTGGCAGTACTGTCCAGTTACCAGAGCTGTTGCCGTAACGACAGCAGTTCTAAAACCGGGCGGGAGTTCATTACGGCTTTGGACGAGCAACTGGGGATGAGCCTGTTCAGTTATTATTATGATAAGTGGCGTGACAGCGAAAAGATGCCGGATGTCAGCTCAGCGCTGACGTGGTTCGGGGTATCCCAGGAAGATGGCCAGGTGGTGCTGGATAAAGAGCATATCAGTGCCATGCGGCGGGCTCAGCTCTACAAGTATCCGGTAGAGGTTCCTAAGTCCAGATTGTTGGCTCTGGGTGGACGTCGTCCCAAATGAAGAACGAAAAGACCGCCATGTGGCGGTCTTTTTTATCAGTCAGCGGACTTAGGCAATCCCAGCAGGCTAAGTCTTCTGGCAATACTCAGTGCCATCAGCACCACAGCCAGTGCCAGTACCGGCCATTGCCCCAGCTTGTTGAACCAGGTCATGCCGGTTACCAATGGCACCTCGGCGGTCAATACTCCAGCTTCAAACTGAGGCAGGGACTTAATCACATTCCCCTGATAGTCCACCACGGCGGTAACACCATTGTTGGTGGCTCGCAGTAAAGGCCTGCCCAGTTCCACCGCACGCATCCGGGCAATTTGCATATGCTGCAGAGGTCCGTTGGACTCGCCGAACCAGGCGTCATTGGAGACTGTCATCAGCATATCTGTGTTGCTGTGAACATTGTCTCTGACCTGCTCAGGGAAGGCGATTTCATAACAAATGGCCGGTGCCAGTTGATAACCCAGAGCGCTCAGGTTTGGCTGCTGATAGTCACCGCGGGCAAAGGAGGACATGGGCAGATTAAACAGGGGCGCAATCGGACGCAGTAGGTCCTCAAAAGGCACAAACTCACCTATGGGAAGTAAGTGGTGTTTGCGAAACTCATTGACGCCGTCACCCAGATAGTCGCCAGCAGCCTGCTGCTTACCAAAGTGGTTCCCCAGCACGATCAGTGAGTTATAAAACTTGTCCTGCTGGTAACTGATAATGCCTGTGATAATGGCTGCGTGATTCAGATTCGCGGCCTTATTGGCGTTCTCCAGAAAGTCATTGACCATATATTCAGGCGCCGGAATAGCCGCTTCGGGCCAAATCACAATATCGGCATCCAGCACAGGGCGGGACAAGTCCATGTATTTGAGCATGGTGGGCCACAGGTGATCAGGTTCCCACTTCATGCTTTGGGCGATATTGCCCTGCACCAGTGCGACCTTAACCTGTTTGTCCTGAGACACAATGTCATTCAGTGATGGCACCGCCAGGGTCACTGCCAGCAAGATTGGCAGGGCGATGGCCAATGGCTTCCAGCGCTTGCTCAGTGCCAGCAAGATGGCACCGGCCATAAAGGCCACCACAAAGCTTAATCCCAGAGTGCCTGTGATGGATGCCAGCGGCCGTAGCGGGCCATCAGTCTGGCTGTAGCCTGCCCACAGCCAGGGGAAGCCGGTCATTACCCAGCCCCGCAACCACTCTGTCAGCGTCCACAAGGCAGGGAACAGAGCCAGATAGCGCCAGTAGTCGTTGCGGCGGCTCAGTTTCTGAAGCAGACCACCGGCCAAAGCCGGATACAGCGCCAGATACAGTGCCAGCAGTGCCATCAGACCTATCGAGGCAACCAGCGGCAGACCGCCGTACCTGTCCATACTGACGTGCACCCAGCTGATACCAATACTGAAAGCGCCAAAGCCGAAGCTCAGCCAATAACCAAATGCAGCTTTAAAACTGTGTGTGGGCATACGCCAGAGGGCGAACGCCAGTGCGAGAGGATAGAGCACCCAAATATTGTAGGGCGCAAAAGCAAGAGCGGTACTGCCGCCGGCCGCATAGGCCGTGAGCAGTACCGCAACAGGATGGGACAAAAGTTTGTCCCGGGTCTTGGTCAACAGCATTTATTCTTCTGTCGGTTCAGCCTCTTCGGAGGCAGGCAGAGTTACCCTGAGTTGGATCAGGCGACGGGTATCAGCATTGATAACCTTAAACTCAATACCTTCAATAGTGATTTTTTCATTGCGCTCAGGCAGATGACCAAAGGCATGGGACACCAGACCACCAATGGTATCGAACTCTTCGTCACTGAACTGAGTGGCGAATTTTTCGTTAAAGTCTTCAACTGGAGTCAAAGCCTTTACCATATAGACACGGTTACTTACCTTACGGATTTCTGTTTCTTCTGCGCTGTCATGGTCGAACTCATCTTCGATTTCGCCCACGATCTCTTCAAGAATGTCTTCAATGGTGACCAAACCGGACACACCACCGTACTCATCCACTACGATTGCCATGTGGTAGCGTTGGGAGCGGAACTCCTTCAGCAGCACATCCACTCGCTTGCTCTCTGGCACTACTACCGCGGGGCGCAGCACCTTTGACAGGGCGAATGGTTCTTCGCTCATGTTAAAACCGTACTTGATCAGATCTTTTGCCAGCAAAATCCCTTCGATGTGGTCTTTGTCTTCATTCACCACAGGGAAGCGGGAGTGGGCAGAGGAGATCACAGTGGAGAGCAGCTCTTCGACTGTGTTGTTGATCTGAACGGCTACAATCTGGGCACGCGGGATCATAATGTCACGCACACGCAGATCGGAAACCTCCAATACACCTTTAATCATTTCACGGGTGTCTTCAGTGATCAGTTCACGCTGTTCAGCGTCGTGGATCACTTCCACCAGTTCTTCGCGATTCTGAGGCTCGCCCTGGAACAACTGGCTAACGCGATCAAACCAGTTCTTTTTAGAGGCGTTCGTACTCGGGGGGATGTCGTCACTCATAGTGTTGCTCTTAGCTTGTTTCAAGCTAATTATTGCTCCTTGTAAGGGTCTTCAAATCCAAGGCTTTCAACGATTTGAGTCTCGATAGACTCCATCTCTTCCGCCTCGGCATCTTCGATATGATCATAACCTAGCAGATGCAGACAACCGTGCACAACCATGTGTGCCCAGTGGGCTTCGACCGGCTTGTTTTGATCGGCAGCCTCATTTTCAACGACCTCGGCACAAATGACAAGATCTCCAAGCAGAGGCAGTTCAATTCCCGGCGGGGCTTCAAATGGGAAGGACAGCACATTGGTTGATTTGTCCTTGCCACGGTAGTCCCGATTCAGGGTTTGGCTTTCTTCGGCTTCCACAATGCGGATGGTGAGTTCCGCCTCGTCCATGGTGTTGCCCAGTGCTGCACGAACCCAGGTTTCAAACTGGGCTTCGCAGGGCAGGTTATAGCCCTCAACAGCGATTTGCAGGTCCATAGCCAAATCAAGACTCATGGCTGGTTTCCTCAATTTTGTACTGGCTGTCAGTCACACCTTTGGCGGCCTGAACTTTCTGGTCATGAGCTTCATAGGCTTCAACGATACGGGCAACCACAGGGTGGCGCACGACATCTTTTGCCTGGAAGAAGTTAAAGCTGATCTCTTCCACGTTGCCCAGTACTTCGATGGCGTGACGCAGGCCGGATTTGGCATTGCGTGGCAAATCGATCTGAGTGATATCACCTGTGATTACCGCCTTGGAGTTGAAGCCAATACGGGTCAGGAACATCTTCATCTGTTCAACTGTGGTGTTCTGGCTTTCGTCCAGGATGATAAAGGCGTCGTTCAGGGTGCGGCCACGCATATAAGCCAGTGGCGCGACTTCGATAACATTGCGCTCGATCAGACGTTCCACTTTTTCAAAGCCCATCATCTCGAACAGAGCGTCGTAAAGAGGACGCAGATAAGGGTCTACCTTCTGGCTCAGATCGCCGGGCAGGAAGCCCAGTTTCTCACCGGCTTCAACTGCAGGGCGGGTCAGCAGGATGCGGCGGATCTCCTGACGCTCAAGTGCATCAACCGCAGCGGCAACAGCCAGGTAGGTTTTACCTGTACCCGCCGGCCCAATACCAAAGGTGATGTCGTGGCGCACAATATTGGCTACATACTGACTCTGGTTTGGATTGCGAGGCTTAATTACGCCACGTCGGGTTTTGATATACAGCTCTTTATCGTCGCCGGGCTCTTCCACTTCCAGTGCGATGGCTTCCTGAATGGCAATATGCACCTGATCCGGCTCAAGGTCGGGAGTACTGCCCTTGACTGGCTGAGTTTCTACATAGAGCTCTTTCAGCAGATTGTTGGCGGTTAAGCAGTTGCGAGGCTGACCGACAATTTTAAAATGGTTGTTACGGTAGCTGATCTCTACGCCGATGCGGCGCTCGAGTTGTTTGATGTTGTCATCGAAGGGACCGCACAGTGATGCCAGACGGCGATTGTCGGCGGGTTCGAGGTACAAATTCATCGTATTTAATTTGCTGGACAACGAATGCTCCCTTGTTTGCATTGGTAAAACGGGTTGCTACTGAACGCATTGGACCCGTGTGTTGGCACTTATCTTACTCCCAAAAAACGGCAAGGGCGACCATGGGGCCGCCCTTTGTCATCTTGCTGAGATCTTACTCAGGAATGTACTGAGTTACGCCCAGATTGTCGTCTTGTTTGTGCTTGGCCAGAATGTCTGACGGACGCAGGTTGCGACGCAGATCCATCTCATCTTCACCACGGATAAAGTTACCGCGCAGAGAGTTAGGGAATACATCCACAATCTCCACATCCACAAAGCTGCCGATATGCTTTGGATCCGCCTCGAAGTTCACCACTCGGTTGGTTTCAGTACGGCCGCGCAGTTCCATTGGATTACGTACCGACGGACCTTCTACCAGAATACGCTGAACTGTGCCCAGCATATGGCGGCTGAAACGCATCGCTTGCTGAGTGATACGGTCTTGCAGAATTGCGAGGCGCTGCTTCTTCTCTTCCAGATCGACATCATCAGGCAAATCGGCTGCCGGCGTTCCCGGACGGGCACTGTAGATAAAGCTGAAGCTGTGGTCGAAGTTAACATCTTCAATCAGCTTCATGGTATCCATAAAGTCCTCCTGGGTTTCGCCCGGGAAGCCAATAATAAAGTCAGAGCTGATCTGAATATCAGGACGGGCCTGACGCAGACGGCGGATAATGGACTTATATTCAATGGCCATGTGGTTACGCTTCATCAGGGTCAGAATGCGGTCGGAACCAGACTGTACCGGCAGGTGCAGGAAGCTCACCAGCTCAGGGGTATCGGCGTATACGTCAATAATATCCTGAGTGAATTCAATCGGGTGGCTGGTGGTGAAGCGGATACGGTCGATACCGTCGATGGCCGCAACGTAACGCAGCAGCTCGGCAAAGCTACAGATCTCACCGTCGTGAGTGGCACCACGGTAAGCGTTTACGTTCTGACCCAGCAGGTTCACTTCACGTACGCCCTGTTCAGCCAGCTGAGCGATCTCCAGGATCACATCATCCAGAGGGCGGCTGACCTCTTCACCACGGGTATATGGCACTACGCAGAAAGAGCAGTATTTGCTGCAGCCTTCCATAATAGAAACGAACGCGGTCGGGCCTTCAGCGCGAGGCTCAGGCAGACGATCAAACTTCTCTACTTCGGGGAAAGAAACGTCGATAACCGCTTTTTCGCCACGGCGAACCTGTTCAATCATTTCCGGCAGACGGTGCAGAGTCTGGGGGCCAAAGATGATATCAACACACTGGGCACGCTCTTTAATTGCCTTGCCTTCCTGTGATGCTACACATCCGCCCACGCCGATGATCAGCTCAGGGTTTTTGTCTTTCAAGGTTTTCCAGCGGCCCAGCTGATGGAATACCTTTTCCTGAGCCTTTTCGCGAATCGAGCAGGTGTTCAGCAGCAGGATATCTGCGTCTTCTGCTTCTTCAGTCAGGGTATAGCCCTGAGCTTCGCCCAGCAGGTCGGCCATCTTGGATGAGTCATACTCATTCATCTGACAGCCCCAGGTTTTGATATGGAGTTTTTTACTCATCAGTGTGCTTCGCTCTTCGAACCAGGGTAAAAAATAGCGCGGTATTTTACCCATTCTGCCAGATACTGACCAGCATTTGTCCGAATTAATTTAGCCACTGACCTTACTGTCAAACCCCACAACCAGTGAGGGTTTGGCCGGATCACCTCACTGTAGAGGTTTGAGCCAAACCGCCCGACACTGGTACGTTCACCTCAAAGGCTTTGATCAGTGACAGGTTTTGCTGTTTGACTCTGTGGTAAGTATCGTTAGACAGGACATCAAGTTCCTGGATCAGCCATTCCTTGGTATCACGGGATAAGGCATAATCCACACTGTTTTCGTACAGCACTTCGATGCGCTCAATATTATCCAAAGAATAATGAGCTGGCTGCAAATTGGCACTGGCCGGTGCAGCTACAAAGAGGGCAAGTACAGCAGAGGCGAATAGTGTCTTCATAATATCCTCACTTATTACAGGTGCGAGTGGCTCAACGACGCGTTGAACTCATTTCAACGGCAAAAAGGTCAAGCCATGTAATGAGTGTAGGCAAGGAATTCCGGGTAGGCCCTGTGGGTTGTAAGTAAATATGTGTAATTCCCCGCCCGGAAATATTCAGACATAGTTCATTTGCTCACGGATAAAAGTGGGCATGAATAGAACAGGTAACACACTTGGACAGATCAGAGATGCAGGATGTAGTCATTATTGGTGGCGGCATGGTGGGCGCGGCAACCGCCATTGGATTGGGACAGTTGGGATACCGGGTTACCCTGATTGAGGCCTTTGAGCCCAAGCCATATGCTCCCGAGCAGCCGCTGGACTTGCGAGTCTCTGCTATCAGTGTTGCCTCTGAAAAGCTGCTTGACCGCCTTGGCGCACTGAATGCCATTCATGGGATGCGCAGCGTACCTTATATGGGGCTGGAAACCTGGGAGATGGAAGGCTTTATTACCCGCTTTCACGCTGACCAGATAAAGGCTTCGCACCTGGGACATATCGTCGAGAACCGGGTCATTCAGTTGGCGCTGTGGCAGCAGTTGGATACGGTCGAGTCTATTACCCTTAAGTGTCCGGTCAAAGTCAGCCGTTTCGAGCGTCGTGAAGACAGCATCAATGTCGTACTGGATGACGAGTCCGAGGTTGAGTGTCGTTTGCTGGTGGGAGCGGATGGTGCCAATTCCCAGGTCAGGGACTGGGCAGGTATCGGCGTGACCGGTTGGGAGTATGGTCAGCACGCCATGCTGATTAATATTGCTACTGGTTGTGAGCAGCAAGATGTTACCTGGCAACAATTTACCCCAAGTGGCCCACGTTCACTGCTGCCGCTGCCGGGCAAGTTTGCCTCTTTGGTCTGGTACGACTCGCCGGGAAGGATAAGACAGCTGAATCAACTCAGCCCGCCTGCACTGGAAGCCGAGATTAAAGCCCATTTCCCGGAACGTTTGGATAGAGACTTTACTGTGCTTGGTCGCGGCAGTTTCCCGCTGACCAGACGCCATGCTCAACAATATGTGGACGACAACCTGGTCATTCTCGGTGATGCCGCTCACACCATTAATCCGCTGGCGGGGCAGGGGGTGAACCTGGGCTTTAAAGATGTAGATGCACTGGTTGAACTGCTTGATAAAGCCAAAGGAGAAAGCGAGTGGTGGCGCCAGGCCAGCTTGCGCCGTTATCAGGACGCCAGATATAAGGATAACCTGCTGATGATGACCACAATGGATGCCTTCTATGCAGGTTTCAGCAATGATCTGCTGCCTCTTAAGCTATTGCGTAACGCCGCGCTGAAGCTCGCCGATAACGCCGGTGTAATAAAAGATAAGGTGCTTAAATACGCTCTGGGGCTGAACCAGTCTTAAGATTGCAACCTGGGTCGCATACATTCCGCTGAACGGGACTTTGAGGTCCCGTTTTTTGTTGCTCGAGGCGCGGCTTTCCAGAGGATTTGATGCTTATGCTGTCTGAAATTTGTTGCCTGCCGAGATTGAGTGTTAAAATGCCGCGTTTTTGAAAATTCAATGTGGAAAATACCGCCTTCAGGACGGTCACAAATAATAAGCATGAGTGAAATTAAACTGATTGTCGGCCTGGCCAATCCGGGCGCCGAATATGCCCAGACACGTCATAATGCCGGTGCCTGGTATGTGGAAGAGCTGGCGCGTATTTGCAACACCAGCCTGACGCCTGACAGCAAATATTTCGGCCTGACAGCCAGAGTCACTTTGCACGGCAAGGATGTACGCCTGCTGATCCCAACCACTTATATGAACTTAAGTGGTAAAGCGGTATCTGCGCTGGCCAACTTCTTCCGCATCGCGCCGGAAGAGATTTTGGTTGCCCATGATGAGCTGGATATGCTGCCTGGTATCGCCAAGTTCAAAAAAGGCGGCGGTCACGGTGGTCATAACGGCCTGAAAGATATCATCGCCAAAATGGGTAACAACAAAGATTTTTACCGTTTGCGCATCGGCATAGGTCATCCGGGTGACAAGAATAAAGTCGCGGGTTATGTGCTGAACAAGGCACCGCAGGCGGATCAGGAGAAGATTTTGGCTGCTGTGGATGAAGCTGTTCGTTCCACCGAAGTGCTGTTTAAAGACGGCATGGTGAAGGCACAAACCAGACTGCACAGCTTCAAAGCTGAGTAACTTTTTCTGCTTAAATATCGAGGGGCCCGCACCAGCGGACCTGAGCATTTTGGGTTTGGCACTCAGTTGGCCAAGCCGTCATTAATATAGAAAGGTAAGACTATGGGTTTTAAATGCGGCATCGTTGGTTTGCCAAACGTAGGTAAGTCAACTCTGTTCAATGCGCTGACCAAGGCTGGTATCGAAGCGGCAAACTTCCCCTTCTGTACCATCGAGCCGAACACCGGCGTGGTACCTGTACCGGATTCCCGTCTGGATGCTCTGGCTGAAATCGTAAAGCCTGAGCGTGTTCTGCCAACTACCATGGAATTCGTGGACATCGCTGGTCTGGTTGCCGGTGCTTCCAAAGGTGAAGGTCTGGGTAACAAGTTCCTGGCCAACATCCGTGAGACCGACGCTATCGGTCACGTGGTTCGTTGCTTTGACAATGACAACATTGTTCACGTCGCCAACCGTGTCGATCCGGCCGGTGATATCGAAGTGATCAACACCGAACTGGCGCTGGCTGACCTGGATAGTGTCGAGCGTGCCATTACCCGTCAGCAGAAGCGTGCCAAGGGTGGTGATAAAGATGCCAAGTTCGAAGTGGAAGTATTGGAAAAAATGCGTCCGGTTCTGGACGAAGGCCAAATGCTGCGTTCTATGGAACTGTCCAAAGAAGAGCTGGAAGCCGTTGGTTATCTGAACTTGCTGACCCTGAAGCCAACCATGTATATCGCCAACGTATCTGAAGACGGTTTTGAAGATAACCCTCACCTGGATGCGGTACGCGCCATTGCGGCCAACGAAAACGCCGTGGTTGTTGCTGTATGTGCAGCCATCGAGTCTGAACTGGCTGAGATGGATATTGAAGAGCGTGATGAGTTTATGGCTGATCTGGGTCTGGAAGAGCCTGGTCTTGACCGTGTAATCCGTGCCGGTTATGAACTGCTGAACCTGCAAACTTACTTTACTGCTGGTGTAAAAGAAGTTCGTGCCTGGACCATCCCTGTTGGCGCCAGTGCCCCTAAGGCTGCCGGTGTGATTCACACTGACTTTGAACGCGGCTTTATTCGCGCTCAGGTAATGTCTTACGATGACTTCATTCAGTACAAAGGTGAAGCGGCCTGTAAAGAAGCCGGTAAACTGCGTGTTGAAGGCAAGACCTACATCGTTAAAGACGGCGATGTAATGCACTTCCTGTTTAACGTTTAATCGCTGTGGTATTGAGGGCTGGCAGTCGCAGCGTAAGGTGAGCCGACATAGCTCTTCCAATGCCGGATTAAATGTGCGACTAAAGCTGATTGCGAATCAAAAGGAGCCCGAGGGCTCCTTTTTTGTTGGCTGACTTTTGGTCCGGTAATTATCCGAAGCAACAGACCACTATTATATAGGTGGTGAATTGACCGGCTTATATCAGTCAGTGGCAGATGACACAGATAAAGGTCTGGGGGATCTCTGTGCTGCCAGAAAGATCCCATGGGATCGGCGATGCTTTAATCAGGCGCTTTGATTGTCTGGTCAGCAGCTGTTCACCGAGTGTTAATGGAATCTGGTTTTTTCTGCTGAAAATGAAAAAATTCCACGTAAACAGCGGCTTTTTTGCCTTGTTATGCTCCTGAAATGCTCATATTGATGAGTTAATAGCCGAACGATACAATAACCGGGTTTCGGCGGAAAAAACCGGTTGACCTGTTTGGGTGGAATAAGCATAATACGCCCCGTTCCCCGCTGAGGGGGATGCAGGAAACAAAGTGGCAATGTAGCTCAGCTGGTTAGAGCACCGCACTCATAATGCGGGGGTCGCAGGTTCAAGTCCCGCCATTGCTACCATCCTTCGGGATGGGATACTAAAAGTCGCTGCGGGAGTGGTGAAATTGGTAGACACGCCAGATTTAGGTTCTGGTGCCGCAAGGTGTGAGAGTTCAAGTCTCTCCTCCCGTACCATTTTAGCGACTTGAAGTAATTAGAAGTACAGGTGGGGTATCGCCAAGCGGTAAGGCACCGGGTTTTGATCCCGGCATTCCCAGGTTCGAATCCTGGTACCCCAGCCATCTTCCTTATTTATCGTGTTTCCAATCTTGATTGGGGTATCGCCAAGCGGTAAGGCACCGGGTTTTGATCCCGGCATTCCCAGGTTCGAATCCTGGTACCCCAGCCATTGGCAATGTAGCTCAGCTGGTTAGAGCACCGCACTCATAATGCGGGGGTCGCAGGTTCAAGTCCCGCCATTGCTACCATATTTTAGTGAGTTGAAGTTTTCTTCGTCTTACGCCCAGTTTTGGGGTATCGCCAAGCGGTAAGGCACCGGGTTTTGATCCCGGCATTCCCAGGTTCGAATCCTGGTACCCCAGCCATTATTTAGTATGGTGAAATTAGCTGATAGGTTTTGACCCCGTCATCTATGCGCAGGTTAGAAGCCTGGTGCCCAAGCCATACATTAAGACCCGTCAAACGACGGGTCTTTCTGTTTCAAAGCGTTATTTGATAACACAAGCTATGTAGCCGTTATTGAAATACTCAAGCTTTGGCAATGTAGCTCAGCTGGTTAGAGCACCGCACTCATAATGCGGGGGTCGCAGGTTCAAGTCCCGCCATTGCTACCATATTTCAGTGAGTTGAAGTTTTCTTCCTCTTGCGCCCAGTTTTGGGGTATCGCCAAGCGGTAAGGCACCGGGTTTTGATCCCGGCATTCCCAGGTTCGAATCCTGGTACCCCAGCCATACATTAAGACCCGTCAAACGACGGGTCTTTTTGTATGGCTGGGGTTTTGATCCCGTCGTCTATGCCCAGGTTAGAATCCTGGTACCCCAGCCATTACATCTAAGCCTGTCCATGTTGACAGGCTTGTTTGTACCCGTTGTATTTGCCCTGGCTTAGCCCCGTCCGGGTTGCCCGACCAATATCTCTAAGTCTTACTATCTGGCAGTTTTTGCCTCTGCAGATCTTCCAGTCAGGTTTTCTTCCTGGCCATTTGAGCTGATTCGACCCTATCTCACCCGTGTTAATAGCCTGGTAATTGCTTAAGGCCGGTGAGTATCTGTCTTGTCACCTTGATTTAGATGAACACCAGATTAAAACGCGTACAACTAAACGCTCAGCGTTATCTGCAGCACTGCGCATGCTTTAGCAGGTGTTATACTTGCGCACTCGGTTGCCTGTCTGGCCCTCAATCTACAATTATTTTTTTAATTGCATACTTATAAAAGGTTTACCCATGAAGCGGATCATCTCCATCCAATCCCACGTGGTATATGGCTGCGCCGGAAACAGCAGCGCGGTCTTTCCTATGCGTCGCAGTGGCATGGATGCGCTGCCCATCAATACAGTGCAGTTTTCCAACCACACCCAGTACGCGGAAGGCTGGAAAGGTATGGTGATGCCAGCTGGCCAGATTACCGAACTGGTGCAGGGGCTGGAGAACATTAAGGTACTGGGCACAGTTGATGCGTTGCTCAGTGGTTATCTGGGCAGTGCCGAGCAGGGCGAAGAGATAGTCGCAGCCGTGGAAAAGCTGAAAGCAGCGAACCCTAATGCAATCTATTTCTGTGACCCTGTAATGGGACATCCTGAGAAGGGCTGTATTGTGGCCCCCGGCGTTTCAGAGTTCCTCAGTACCAAGGCCTTGGCTGCAGCAGATGTGATAGCGCCAAACCTGCTTGAGTTGGAAACCCTGACTGAGCGCGTTATCCATAACCTGGATGAGGCCATTGAGGCCTGCGAAAGCCTGATCGCCAAAGGTATCAAGATGGTCGTGGTAAAGCATCTCTCCCGTGCTGCAACCTCTACTGAGAAATTTGAAATTCTGCTGGTGACCGCCGAGGGTGCCTGGCTGGCAAATCGTCCTTTGTATGAGTTTGCTGCGAACAAGCAGCCTGTAGGCGTGGGTGATCTGATCAGTGGTCTGATGCTGGCCAATCTGATGGCTGGCTTCGAGCCTGTGATTGCATTTGAGCGTACCAATGCGTCTGTTGATGCCGTGTTGGCTGAAACCTTCAAGCAAAACGCCTATGAACTGCAGCTGATTTTGGCTCAGGATGCTATTGCCAATCCTGTGATTGCCGAACACGCCAAACAGGTTAAGTAAGCCCGACTATTAAAGTCATTGAATATCTGCCCCTGCGTCAGTCATGATGTGGGGGCTTTTTTATGGACAAAAGAAAGAGATATGGAACTGGTATTGTTAAGCTCGATGGAATCGAAGCATGCCTCAACAGCGGTGGCAGCGCTGAGAGCCAGACTGCATTCAGGCTCTTCTGAGATGACTGCAGCTTACATCGCCTCGCAGCCGGATCCCAACCGGGAATATTATCGGCCGGTGAAAGACTGGTATGCCAGTCTGGGTATTGAGATGAATCTCTACCTTGAGCTCGAGCAGGGCTATGATGCCCAGCTGGTAGACAGACTGCTTGCTTGCGACATCATTCATTTGAGCGGTGGCGATACTTTTCGTTTTCTCTACTGGCTTAAGCAAAGAGAGCTGTTGCCCCGGTTAAAGGAGTTTGCGCTGTCTGGCGGTGGTTTGGTGGGCTTGAGTGCCGGCGCCATGATACTCGCCCCTTCTATTGCCAGTGCCGCAGTGTGTGGTGATCGCAATGACATAGGCTTGCAGGATCCCGCAGGGGCAGGGCTGATGGAGTTTAATCTGGTGCCCCACTTACCGCTTGATGATAACCATGGCTGGCTAAGACAAGCTGATCAGTTCAGGCCAGTGGTTTTGCTGCATGATCAAGATGTATTGGCCCTGCAGGGAGAAGAGTGGGTTAGTTTTGGAGCGCCGGTGTGGAAGGTTAACGAGTCTTCTTTATAATCGGCCAGATACGAAAAAGCCGGCGCAGAGTCACTCCACGCCGGCTTTGTTGTATCAGCTCAAAGCGATATTACTTGTGCAGTGGTGCACGGAAGCTAACGCCTGTGTCCCAGGGCTGCTCAATCCAGGTGTCCTGTGGAATGTCGACGATATAGTCGTCAACCAGAGAGGCACCGGCAGGCTTGGCGCACACGGTCACAAATCTGGCTTTTGGATACAGTTCGCGGATCAGCTTGGCTGTAGAGCCAGTATCAACCAGGTCGTCTACTACGATAAAGCCTTCGCCATCACCGGGAGCCTGTTTCAGGATATTCGCTTCGCCTTTTTGATCGTGATCGTAAGAAGCGATACAGATGGTATCAACATGGCGCAGGCCCAGTTCACGGGCCAGAATCGCAGCTGGTACCAGACCACCACGGCTTACCGCAATGATGCCTTTCCATTGAGTAGCTGGCAGCAGGCGCTCGGCCAACTCACGGGTGTACATTTGCATGTTGTCCCAGGTGATTAGAAATTTCTTGCTCATGTCGCAACCTTGTCTTGGAGGGCTGGAGCCCTGTGGGTAGGGAGTATGCTAATACCAGATATTAGGTTGCGGCGTATTTTGTCCGGAAACAGGAGCGGATACAAACCCAGTTTTGCGCTGTAACTCACAGTTTTGTTAAGCAAATCCGCAAGCTTTTATCGCCAACCCCCAGAAACAAAAAACGCGCTCACAGTGAGCGCGTTTTACGATACGGGTTAAGCCGTATTAGTGTCTGAACATGGCAGAGATAGACTCTTCGTTGCTTACGCGACGAATAGCTTCAGCCAGAATAGCAGACATGGTCAACTGAGTTACTTTACCTACTTTCTGCATCTCTGGAGACAGAGGCACAGTGTCGGTGATGATCACTTCATCGATAACTGAGTTGGCAATGTTGTCAGCTGCATTGCCGGAGAACACTGGGTGAGTGGCGTAAGCAAATACGCGACGGGCACCGTGCTCTTTCAGGGCTTCAGCAGCTTTACACAGGGTACCGCCGGTATCGATCATGTCATCAACTATGATGCAGTCGCGATCTTTTACGTCACCGATAATGTGCATTACCTGAGCAACGTTTGCCTGTGGGCGACGCTTGTCGATGATAGCCAGGTCGGAATCATCCAGCAGCTTGGCTACGGCACGTGCGCGAACCACGCCACCGATGTCCGGAGAAACCACTACAGGGTTGTCCAGCTCTTTAGCCACCATATCTTCCAGCAGCACTGGGCTACCGAAAACGTTGTCTACCGGTACGTCGAAGAAGCCCTGGATCTGCTCAGCGTGCAGGTCACAGGTCAGTACGCGGTCAACACCTACGCTGGACAGGAAATCCGCTACTACTTTAGCGGTGATAGGTACCCGGGCGCTGCGAACGCGGCGGTCTTGGCGGGCATAACCAAAATATGGAATAACGGCGGTGATACGGCCGGCAGAAGCACGGCGCAGCGCATCTACCATTACGATCAGTTCCATCAGGTTATCATTGGTCGGTGCACAGGTAGACTGGATGATGAACACATCAGCACCACGCACGTTTTCGTTGATTTGGACACTGATTTCACCATCGCTGAATCGACCTACCTCGGCGTCGCCAAGTTTGCAAAATAGACGGTCAGCAATCTTCTTAGCAAGACTGGGGGTGGCATTCCCAGCAAAGAGCTTGATGTCGGGCACTGTAAGAACCTCAGGCGTTTGCTTTATTTCTGGTGGCTGGCGGTAACAAAGCGCAATTGTCACCGTCCAGATAGTTTGGTCAGAGCTGGCGCAGGCGCTGCTCCAACGGCGATATATTTATCCCTTTGGCAACAAAAGCATCAAATTCAGCAGGCATTTCAGCCAGTGCATTCAGTGCGTTTTGTTGCGTGTCGAATGAGCCAAACACACAGGCACCTGTGCCGGTCATTCTGGACGGCGCATATTCTATCAGCCACGCCAACGCATTGGCAACTTGGGGGTAACGCTCTGCGACCAGCTTCTCACAGTCATTTTGCCAGGGATTGGACATTAGCGAGTTTAATGTGAGCTTGGGCGTATTTCTTGGTAAATCAGGGTCTTGGAATACAGCTTTGGTGCATACATGGACTTTGGGGTGAATCACCAGGTACCAGGGTTCAGCCGGTGTTACCGTCTCAAGTTTCTCACCCACGCCCTCTGCCAATGCGGCTAAACCATTAATAAAAACAGGTACATCAGCGCCCAACTTTAAGCCAATAGCAGCAAGTTGCTGTTTTGTGAGGCCAGTTTGCCAAAGTGCATTGAGCGCTACCAATACCGTCGCTGCATCAGAGCTGCCGCCACCCAGGCCGCCGCCCATGGGCAGTATTTTGGTCAGCCATATCTCTGCGCCACCGCTATAACCGCTTGCTTCTTTGAGTGATTTTGCGGCTTTAAGAATTAAGTTATCGCTGTCTGGGACAAGTTCAGCCATATCTGAGTGCAGAATCAGCTCCGGTTTATCCGTCACCTTAAAGTCCATGGTGTCGCCATGATCCACAAACTGAAACAGGGTTTGCAGTTCATGGTAACCGTCTTCACGGCGGCCATTAACGTGCAGGAACAGATTTAACTTGGCCGGAGCAGGCCAGTTACGTGAAATAGTGTCGGTCATCTTGAGTTAGCTCTGAGTATTGGCCTGATCATTAGTGGGCAGCGAATTGGCTACGGGTGCAGCCGGTGCCAGCGCCTGCCAGCGGTTAATCTGTACTTTCAGCTCCATTCCCGGGCGGGATACCAGCATCAGCCTTGGAAGAACCGGATTATCAGGCTGCCAGCTTCGTACCTGTATAGTCCAGGGCTGAATGCCTGTGGCCTGCAGTTCACTGGGGCGTCCCTGGGCATCTTTTTTGATAACGGTGGCCCCTTCGAATTGGCCGGTTAGCCACAAGGGCAACTTGTCCACCGGGATACTCCAGCCTGACAGGCGATAAAGCAGGCGCTGCGGGTCATCATCTGTATAGGTATCACCATCAGCTGTCAGTTTGGTTTCCTCTGGGGTAACACTCATGGACATCAGGCTGGTGCCCAGCATAGAGGTGAGGCGCATTTCATCGCGCCTGGGGCTATGCAGCCAGTAGAGGTTGGTGCTCACCTTGTCATCAGGAGTTTTAACCAAAATCTTACCGGACAGATCCCACGCATAGGCGGCAGCCGGTTGTTTAATATCGACAGGAACCAGAGGCAAATCAGGTTTGGATACACATCCCGATAGGGCAGCGGTGACTATAATCAGCCCTGACAGCAGGGGTTTTGTGAAGCGCATCAAATTATTCGCCTATAACTGTGGTGCCAAAGTCCCTATGATAGGTCGGCTGTTTGGGATTACCAAGTCCCGACAACACGGGGAATGCTCAGCAATAAATGAGCTAATGATTTGGTTTGAAAAATGAATTGGGTTAACAACCTTTATTCGGTTTTGTTAAGCATATTCTATTTTTAACCCTGCCGATTCAGTAGAATGACCCCTATACCATCTTTTGAACGCCCAGTTTTCAGAAATAGAGTCAGATGAGTCTTGTAGCAATCGGGATTAACCACAAAACAGCCACAGTAGACCTGCGAGAGAAAGTGGCTTTCTCTCCGGACAAGATCCATGACGCGATGAAGAGTCTGGCTTGTACTACGCAAACCGGTGAGGCGGTGATTGTATCCACCTGCAACCGCACCGAGCTCTACTGTAATAATGCCTCCAGGGAAGATGTGGTGGCATGGCTGGAGCATTATCACGGACTGAGTCATAGCGATGTGGCCCCGTGCTTGTACCAATATGAAGGTCAGATGGCCGTGAAACATCTGATGCGGGTCGCTTGCGGCCTCGATTCTCTGGTACTGGGTGAACCGCAGATTCTGGGCCAGGTAAAGCAATCCTTTGCCAAGGCCAAAGAGGCCGGCACCATAGCCGTGACCATGGACCGTCTGTTCCAGAACACCTTCTCGGTGGCCAAGAAAGTTCGTACCGAAACTGAAATTGGTGCGGCTGCTGTATCCGTGGCCTTTGCTGCGGTCTCTATGGCCAAGCATATCTTCTCCTCGCTCAGTCATACCAAGGTGCTGCTTATCGGTGCCGGTGAGACCATTGAGCTGGTTGCCCGTCATTTAAAAGAGAATGGCGTTAATGAAATGGTGGTGGCCAACCGAACTTTGGAGCGTGCTCAGGGCATGTGTGAGGAGTTCAACGCCAAAGCCATTACACTGACAGAGATCCCGGATTTTCTCCCTCAGGCCGATATCGTGATATCCTCTACCGCCAGTCCGCTGCCTATCCTGGGCAAGGGCATGGTAGAAAAAGCGCTGAAGCAGCGTCGTCATCAACCTATGTTGTTGGTTGATATAGCAGTCCCACGTGATATCGAGGCGGAAGTCGCCGAGTTGGATGATGCTTTCCTGTACACAGTCGACGACCTGCAAAGCATTATTGAACAGAATATGGCCTCCCGTAAGGAGGCAGCCGAGCAAGCGGAAATCATCGCCGATGAACAGGCCCACCTGTTTATGGACTGGATCCGCTCGCTGGAATCGGTTGACAGCATTCGCGACTACCGCACCCAGAGCATGGCCATCAAAGATGAGATGGTTGCCCGCGCCCTGAACAGATTGGCGCAGGGTGGAGATGCCGAACAGGTGGTGCTGGAGTTGGCGAATAAACTGACCAACCGATTGATCCACGCGCCGACTCAGGCGCTGACAGCGGCCAGTCGTCAGGGGGACTACAACACCCTTGGACAACTGCGTACCGCGCTCGGCTTGGATAAAGAGTAAGGTTAGCCAGACACAATGAAGGATTCTGTAATCCGCAAGCTTGAAGGCTTGATTGAGCGTCATGAAGAGCTGCAGGCGCTTCTCAGCGACGCGGGTATCATTGCCGATCAGGAGCGTTTTCGCGCCCTGTCCAAAGAGTATTCCCAGTTGGAAGATGTGGTCGCCGGGTTTAAGGCGTACCAACAGGCTCAGGCTGATCTCGCGTCTGCCAAAGAGATGCTGGCAGAAGACGATGAAGATATGAAAGCCATGGCGGAAGAGGAAATTGCTGACGCCAATGAGACTCTGGAGCGTCTGGACGGCGAATTGCAGATCCTGCTGCTGCCTAAAGATCCCAATGACGACCGCAGTGCCTTCGTGGAAATCCGCGCCGGTGCCGGTGGTGACGAAGCCGCTATCTTTGCCGGAGACCTGTTCCGCATGTACAGCCGTTATGCTGAAAGCAAGCGCTGGCAGGTAGAAGTGATGAGCTCCAACGAAGGTGAGCACGGCGGCTTTAAAGAGATTATTGCCAAGTTCAGTGGCGAAGGCGTTTACGGCAAACTTAAGTTTGAGTCCGGTGGTCACCGTGTTCAGCGTGTACCGGAAACCGAATCTCAGGGGCGTATCCACACCTCGGCCTGTACCGTGGTGGTGATGCCTGAAGTGCCTGAAGCTGAAGCGATTCAAATTAACCCAGCCGACCTGAAAGTGGATACCTTCCGCTCTTCCGGTGCCGGTGGTCAGCACGTCAACACCACTGACTCTGCTATCCGTATTACCCACATTCCTACCGGTATTGTGGTGGAATGTCAGGATGAGCGTTCTCAGCACAAGAACCGTGCCAAGGCGATGAGTGTGCTGTCTGCCCGTATTCAGGCTGCAGAAGATGAGAAGCGTCGTCTGGAAGAGGAGAGCACTCGTCGTTCTCTGGTCGCCAGTGGTGACCGCTCAGAGCGTATCCGTACCTACAATTACCCACAGAGCCGGGTGAGCGATCACCGTATAAACCTGACGCTGTACCGTCTGGCTGAAGTGATGGAAGGCGCAGTTGATCTGCTGCTGGAACCAATCATTCAGGAACATATGGCCGACATGCTGGCGGCGCTGGCGGACGAGAGTTAATGTCCGGGATCAGTGTCGGCGAGGCCCTTAACTGGGCCAGTGTCCAGCTGGAGCGGGGGTCTGACTCCGCCATGCTGGATGCAGAGGTGATGCTTCAGCATGTGCTGTCGGTTTCCCGCACTTATCTGTTTACCTGGCCCGATAAAGACCTGAGTGCTGAGCATTGGCAGGCTTATATGGCTATGGTCAACGAGCGTGCCAAAGGACACCCTGTGGCCCACATTATCGGTGAACGTGAGTTCTGGTCACTGTCTTTGCTGGTGAATAACACCACACTGATCCCCCGTCCCGATACTGAAATGCTGGTAGAAACCGCCCTTAACCTTAAAGTGCCCGATAACTGCCGTGCACTGGATTTGGGTACAGGCACAGGCGCTATTGCGCTGGCATTGGCCAGTGAGCGTCCGTCCTGGCAGGTCACTGCTGTCGATAAGGTAGATGACGCCGTTGCCCTGGCGAAAATGAACCGCGACAAGTTGGCTTTGTCACAGGTTGAAGTGCTGCAAAGTGACTGGTTCAGCGCGGTGGAAGGTCGCCAGTTTGAATTGGTGGTGTCCAACCCGCCCTATATTGATGAGCGCGATGAGCATTTGTCTCAGGGGGATGTGAGATTTGAGCCACTCAGCGCACTGACAGCTGCCGATGAAGGCTTTGCCGATCTGTTCCATATTGCCACCCAGGCAAGAGCCTATCTGATTGCCGGCGGTTATCTGCTGATGGAGCATGGATATCAGCAGGCTCAAGTGCTCAGAGAGAAGCTGACAGAGCTTGGCTATCAGGATGTTGCCACAGTGCGGGATTTCGGCAGCAATGACAGATGTACTCTGGGTCGCTGGCCGGGATAATCGCCTATCAGCCTTAATTAAACGCCTCTTTTATGAGGCGTTTTTTATTGGCTGAATCCCAGTGTCCATGGGGTTTGGCATGACACAGTCACTGGGTTACACTACTGGCCCTGTTTTTGCTGATACCCCGGATGACATGGAAGCTTTTTACTCGATTTATCCAGCTGTTAAACACACCCACCTGCTACTGATAGCTGTGAGTGTTACCCTGCTGTTGGTTCGTTTTGTACTCAAGGAACGTCAGTCGCCTTTGATGGCGCGCAAATGGCTGAAGATCACGCCGCATATTGTCGATACTTTCTTGCTGCTGTCTGGCCTGTTACTGTGTGTTTTGATCAAGCAGTATCCGTTTGTGGATACCTGGCTGACCGAGAAAATCCTGGCGGTAGTCGCCTATATTTTGCTGGCCTTTATGGCTATGCGCAGTGACCGCAACCGGTTGTTCAGAGTATTTGCCCTGATAGGCGCTCTGGGCTGGATCGTGTATGCGGCGAAATTAGCTCACTTTAAACAAGCGGTATTGATTGGCTAATGTCTGAATTGTCATCTTCTGAACAAACTTTCCAGATGGACTCCCCATTGGAGACCATGGTGATTTCCCTGCCGGAAACCCCTCTTGAGATAGCTGCCCATTTGGGGCTGTCTGATCTCAAGCGTTCCACCTGGGCCTGGTATGAGATCTCTGGTGCTGTGTTGAGCCACTATCTGGTGGATCAGGAGGAGCGCTTGCAGCGGCTTATCCGCTGGTTTTACCGGGATCTGGGATTCAAGCCCAAGGAAGATTACTTTGGTGCCGACGCTGCGGACCTGGGCTTTTGTCTGCAGCACAGGGAAGGTAACTCCAGTACTCTGGCTGTGGTGCTGATGCTGCTGGCCAAACAGTTGGATCTGGTACTTGAGCCAGTGTTGTTGCCGGGTCATACCCTGCTGCTGCACCGCGTTGGCAAGCAAAGCCGCTATCTGGACCCCTTAACCGGAGAGTTTGTCAGTCGTCACTACATCCACGCACTGGTGCGTGGTGAACTGGGCAATGGTGCCCGCCTTAAAGTCACCTATTTTAAGGCGGTCAAGGTGCAAAGACTGCTGACCCGGATGATCCACGAGTTGAAGGCGGGCTGTATCGTCTCCAATCGTTTTGAAAGTGCACTTGAGTGCTGCAACCTGTTACTGCAATGGCATCCGGATGATGTACATATTCACCGCGAACGTGCATTTATTGCACAGCAGTTGGGGTGTATTACCCTGGCCGCGTCAGATTTGCAGCATTTTGTTGATCAAAATCCACACGATCCTGTGATTGAGCTGGTAAAAATGCAGTTGCGGGATTTAAGTGACCACGCCGAGACGTATCACTGATAGCTTTCAGGACCTAAAGCGCACTGTTTAAGTGCGCTTTTGCTATCAGGAGGGCACAGTCCCTCATCAGGAAGCCCGGTGTGGAACGCCGTAAGATAATAATAAAATCGCAAGGGAGAACAGCGACCTATGAGTGTTTCAGAACACCAGGCATTAATTACCAACGACGCCACGGCCATGGGCCTGTTGGCGGTTATTCTGGGATTTGTGTTTTACACCAGTTCCAGCAATCATCCATTCTGGCAAAAGTTCTATAAGTTTGTACCGGCCCTGCTGCTGTGCTACTTCCTGCCATCACTGCTAAACACCTTCGGCGTGGTCGACGGCCATACCTCTCAACTCTACTATGTCGCATCCCGCTACCTGCTGCCAGCGTGTCTGGTATTGCTTATTCTGAGTGTCGATCTGAAAGCCATTATGGGACTGGGTCCCAAAGCGGTGATCATGTTCCTCACGGGAACTGTGGGCATTGTGATTGGTGGCCCCATTTCATTGCTGATCATGTCAGCCATCGACCCCAGCCTGACAGCCGGGCAGGGGCCTGATGCGGTATGGCGCGGTATGACGACGCTGGCTGGCAGTTGGATTGGTGGTGGTGCCAACCAGGCAGCGATGAAAGAGATCTATGAGGTGGGCGGCAATATCTTCTCTGTGATGGTGACTGTGGATGTGATTGTCGCCAACATCTGGATGGCGGTACTGCTGTTTTTGGCTTCCAAAGCCAAAGAGATTGATGCCAGAACCGGCGCGGATACCTCAGCCATTGAAACGCTGAAGGAGAAGGTTGAGAAGTACCATGCTGAGAATGCCCGTATCCCCTCGTTGCGGGACATTATGTTGATCGTGGCAGTGGGCTTTGGGGTAACAGGTTTAGCGCACTTTGCGGCCGATTTCCTTGGCCCCTTCTTTGCTGAGCATTACCCACAGACCCGTGACTACAGCCTGACCTCCAAGTTCTTCTGGCTGGTGGTGATAGTGACCAGTATCGGTCTGGCCATGTCCTTCAGTCCCGCCCGCCATTTGGAAGCCGCCGGCGCATCTAAGATCGCATCTGCTTTCCTCTACATTCTGGTGGCCACAATCGGTCTGCATATGGATGTCACCAAGGTAGTAGATACCCCAATTTACTTTATGGTTGGCGTTATCTGGATGGTGGTTCACGCCGCTCTGATGTTGGGTGTTGCCAAGCTGATTAAAGCGCCACTGTTTTATATGGCGGTCGGTAGTCAGGCCAATGTGGGCGGCGCGGCGTCTGCGCCTGTTGTGGCGGCGGCTTTCCATCCGGCACTGGCTCCAGTGGGTGTGTTGCTGGCGGTGTTTGGGTATGCGCTGGGGACGTATATGGCGTGGATATGTGGGCAGATTCTCCAGGCTGTTGCCCACTAACTGCTGTTTTGCCAGGTAATCGGCACTAAAGACCCTCACTCTTTGTTGCTTCGCCCCTCATTTAGCGCTGCTAAACGTCGGGACTCGCGGCCTCGATTGAAGGTCTTTATCACTCGATTGCAGAACTGTTTATAAGCGCTCATTGGAGCGCTTTTTTGTTGTCAGAGCTCGGCTTTCCTGGCCTTGTACTTCTCTATCCTTCCAGTAATCCAGGCGGCGATAATGAGCATAAGCTCCCAACTGCCGAATACCATTGTGGCTGTTTGCCAGTGGTGGCCCATATCGCCACTGAAGTTCAGGTGGATATTGCCTGCAAGCCAGATGGAGATAGGGAGCCACAAGGTTGCCACTATGCAGGTGATGGTGCTGAGTCTGATAACAAGTCTGTTGTTGGCCAGCAGGCTGCTGAGGGCTGGCAGCGCAATAAACGTTGCTGCAGCGATAAGGTTACCCAGTGGCATGCCTCCGGGTAGCGGCCAGAGCAACAGCAGTTCCCCGCGAATCAGCACTACAGTGCCGAACAGGCTATAGCCGCAGAGCAGTCCAATCAGAAAGCTTTTTGATCTGTTTGTCATTTATCAGTGTGCGTTATGGACGTTTCATGATGATGACCAGTGACGGGGAAAGTTTCAAATGACGTTTGTGGGGGAGTTTCAGGTTTAGTTGGTCAATGCAATTCTAGACCATAGTGGTAGGGCGCTGTTGTAGGTTAGGTGGTATTCATATAAGTGGGTTCACAGTAAAAGGAGGCTGTCTATGCCGTTCGAATTACCACACCCACTATCACACTTAATGTCACACCCACTGCTTGTCAGGGCTTTGATTTTTCTGTCGGCTTTATTAATGACGTTGTTGATGTTCGTGTTTATGGCGTCTTTGGTAAATAACCAATTTTCTGAGCCTGAACCTCAAGTCGATGTCGGTCCTTTGGTAATGACTTACTCTCCGCCACCGGTAAAGCCTATAGAGGACAGGCCAAAGCCTGAGGAGATGCCGCCGGTATTAAAAGTCCCCAATACCGGAGTGACCGGGACTTTTGTTAAAGGGCCCGAGGTTATCAAACCAACAAACCTGCTATTGAATGACTTACCCCAATTACCGCCTGCCACACCAAGAGAGAGTCGTGGCGGCGGAGATATGATGGCGATACCTATGGTGCAGATTGCACCTGAATACCCCATTGCTGCTTTACAGGCGGGTAAAGAGGGTTATGTGGTGCTGAGCTTTGATGTGCGGGCCGATGGCTCTGTTCACAATATCCGGGTTGAAGATGCCGAGCCCAAACGGATCTTCAATAAGGCTGCAAAGAGTGCACTCAAACGTTGGCGTTACCAGCCCAGAGTTGTTGATGGTCAGGCTGTTCCTCAGCCTAACCAATTTGTTAGGCTGGACTTTAAAATGGATCAGTAACAAAAATGGGCCGACAGGCCCATTTTTTTATCTACATTGAAGCATGGTTTTGCTGTCACGCAGCAGACTTTGGCCTATAACGGAACAGGTTTCGCAGTCGTCCCCCGGTTTGATACAGCAGCAATGACAGCAGAATTAAGCCACAGCCGAGCAGCTGATTGCTGCTTAATACTTCTCGGTACCACAGCAGGCTGAGCACAACAGTCCAGATAGGCTCCAGCAGCATAATCAGCGCAGCATTGCCTGTGGGCACAAATTTCTGCCCCAGGGTTTGCATAACATAGCGCAGGCTGGTGGCCAGCAGGGTGCTGAGGGCAAACCACACCCAGATATCGGCAGAGACCTGTGGTGGCGTGGTTTCGAAGATGGATGACATAGTCAGGCCAACCTGGCCTGTCACCATCAGCTGGATGCAGGTCAGCAGCAAAACCGGCAGACGTTGGGAGTATTTGCTGTTGATATTGAAGTGCAGCGCCAACATCAAAGCCGCGCCCAGAAACCACAGCTGACTGCTGGACTCCTGCCAGCCACCACTGAGAGACAGAAAACCCAAACCTGTCGCCGCAATGGGCAGAGATACCCAGAACACCCTGCGCGGGCGCTGTCGGAACAGAGCCCAGGCGATGACAGGAACCAGCAGCATAGACAGGCTCATAATAAAGGCGCCTTCACCCAGGGTGTCACTGATGGAAACGGCATGGATCCAGCACATGAGTGCGCCGCTTAAAATAATGCCAACACCGGCAGCGGCACGAATATCCTTGCCACTGGCAGCTTTAAGAGGCTTGTAGCAAAGGGGTAACAGGCAGAGTGAGGCCAGGGTAAATCGCAGGCCAATAAAGCCAAAGGGAGGCAGACCGGCGATCGCTTCTTTGGAAAATATCCAGCCAAGGGCGGCGATCATTGTGGTGAGAACCAGCACGAGTGTCGCTTTGTGTTCTGAGTTAAGCATAAGTACTCACAAAAAAGCCCGGGTACACCGGGTTGAGCAGGGTAAGTTAATGCAAACAAGGAAAGACAAATGACTGGAGAAGCCTTTGTTTGCTGAGTCGCGGATTATAACTATTTACCGACTTAAACCCGATGCCAATATCTTGCATAGGGTCACATTTATCACAGTGAGCTACTGAGTCAAACTTGCTGCAGCAGGCATCACACTCGGCGCGCAA
Organism: Shewanella corallii; assembly: GCF_023349125.1. Taxonomy (GTDB): domain Bacteria; phylum Pseudomonadota; class Gammaproteobacteria; order Enterobacterales; family Shewanellaceae; genus Shewanella; species Shewanella corallii. The sequence continues at coordinate 567,203 of NZ_JAKIKT010000001.1, forward strand.
TTGGGGTATACTTTGCCTCCAAATCTGATTCAGTACCGATGCCGTCGGCGTCGGCCTACAAGAGAGACAGTGTGATGACCAACAAAACCATCCAGCTGGGCGCCATCGAAATCGCCAATGACAAACCCTTTGTGCTGTTTGGCGGCATGAACGTACTTGAGTCCCGCGATCTGGCCATGAGCATTGCGGAAAAGTATGTTGAAGTGACCCAGAAGCTGGGCATCCCTTACGTATTCAAAGCTTCTTTCGACAAAGCCAACCGCTCTTCTGTTCACTCATACCGCGGTCCTGGCATGGAAGAAGGCCTGAAGATCTTTGAAGAGATCAAATCTACCTTCAACGTACCTTTGATTACTGACGTACACGAGCCTTACCAGTGTGCCCCTGTTGCTGAAGTGGTTGATATTATTCAGCTGCCAGCTTTCCTGGCGCGTCAGACTGATCTGGTTGTGTCTATGGCCAAAACCGGTGCCATTATTAACGTGAAGAAGCCTCAGTTCCTGGCTCCTCATGAGATGCGCCACATCATCAAGAAGTTCAACGAAGCTGGTAACGACGAGATCATCCTGTGTGAACGCGGCAGCTGCTTTGGTTACAACAACCTGGTGGTAGACATGCTGGGGATGGATGAGATGAAGCAAACCGGTTATCCGGTGATTTTCGATGCGACCCACGCGCTGCAGCGTCCTGGTGGCCGTGAAGACAGCGCTGGTGGCCGTCGTGCCCAGGCGACGGAGCTGGCACGCAGCGGTATGGCGCTGGGCCTGGCAGGTCTGTTTATCGAAGCTCACCCGGATCCGGACAATGCCAAGTGTGACGGTCCATGTGCGCTGCCACTGCACCAGCTGGAAGCTTATCTGACCCAGATGAAAGCCATCGATGATCTGGTGAAGTCATTCGACCCAATCGATACCAGCAAGTAATTTGTTATAAGAGCCCGGTTTATCCGGGCTTTTTTATCTCTGTGTCCTACCACTCAAGGAAGATCTATGTGGATTCTATTCACCCTGATGGCGGCTTTTGCCCAGTCCTGGCGCAATGCCCTGCAAAGCAAACTCAGCCGTGAGGTGAATGCCATTGGGGTCACTTTGGCCCGCTTTATCTGGGCAGGCCCTCTGGCAGGCCTTTACCTGTTTGGCTTGTATCAATGGCAGCCGCAGCCGATTCCTGACTTTAACCCCGGGTTCTGGCAGTTTGTGGTGGGTGCCGGGCTAATGCAGATTCTGGCAACTGCTTTGATGGTGAAGCTGTTTCAACTGCAAAACTTTGCCATAGGTGCAGGCCTTGCCAAGAGTGAAGCTTTGGTGGCGGCAGTGCTGGGCACTCTGTTTTTTGGCACAAGTATCAGTGCCATGGGATGGGGCGGCGTGCTGCTGGGTACTGTGGCGATATTTATGCTCTCCAGCGTTAAGGGCTGGCGTCAGTTGTCATTGTCCACTGTCATGCTGGGGCTGGCCTGTGGCAGCTGTTTCGCGCTTACCTCCCTGTGGGTGCGTGAGGCAAGTTTAGTTCTCAATGTGCCTTTTCCTCATCGTGCTGCCTGGGTACTGCTGAGCGTTATCCTGCTGCAGACCATCATCCTGTTGCTGTACCTTGGCTGGCGGGACCGTCATACCCTGACACAACTATTCAAATATTCACGGCTTACCTGGCTTATCAGCATCAGCAGTTGTATCGGCTCCATAGGCTGGTTCAGTGCCATGGCGCTGGAACCTGTGCCCTATGTCAAAACATTGGGGCAGGTGGAGGTGTTCTTTACCCTGTTAATCTCCGGGTTGTGGCTTAAGGATAAAATCACCCTCAAAGAGGTATTTGGGCTCTTGCTGATTGCCATCGCCGGTGTCATGGTGATGTGGGGAAAATAAACGGCTCACAAACAATAGGTGATATAGGGAATGAGTGAGATAACGCTGGATAAGACAGTTAAACAGGAGCTGGTGAGCAAGCTGCAGGACTATCTTGCTGATGAGCTGGATACCGAGGCGGGGGAGTTTGAAGCCGAGTTTCTGCTGGATTTTATTGCCAGAGAGGCTGGGCATCATTGGTACAACAAGGGCCTGGATGACGCCAGAACCCTGATGATGGACAAGCTTAACGACAGTCTGGATGAGGCGGCTTTCGGTATTGATGATTTGATGCAGTCGCCTGCGTAAACCCAAAGGAGCAGAATCGTGGAAGTGATACATGAAAGCAACCACAGCCGCTTTGTGATTGTGTTGGAAGAGCATCAGGCTGAGCTGGACTATCGTCTGAATGGTCATGACGTCGACTTTTGCCGGACCTTTGTGCCGCCGGAGCTGAGAGGAAAAGGCGTGGCAGAAAAGCTGGTCAGGGCCGGGTTGACCTGGGCCAAAGCGCAGCAACTGAATATCAGCGCCAGCTGCTGGTATGTGCAAAAGTTCTTAAAGTGAGTTTCTTAAAGTGAGCTTCGAGTGAGTGTCTGAAATAACGCTCAGCGCCGAGGCAGAAGTGATTTAACTTGCTCAAGCATGCTGAGGTTTGCCACTGCCTCAAGGCCATTTGCCTGTGCACGTTTGACCACAAAGCCATTGATGGCATCAATTTCAGTTTGTCTGCCATGGGCAATATCCTGATGCATGGATGAGAAATTATTCGCGGTCAGCTTTATCACCTTGTAAACCCTTTCCAGCAGGGTGGTTTCATCCAAAACAATGCTATCGGCGGCCGCAGCCTTGACCAGCTCTGCCACTATGGCGTGAATAAGCCCGCGATACTCTTCAGCTGCCAGTGCGCCATTGCGACAATCATGTATCGCCGTCAGCGGATTGATGGCGGCATTGACCGCTAACTTTTGCCACAGGGCGGCCAGAATATCGTCGACCCACTCGCTGTTTTCTATCTTATCCAGCAAAGGCTCAACCTTGGTTTTGCCTGAGTCTGCATCGCCGCATAACAGACCGATTTGTGTCAGTCCTTTGCCTGTGTGGAGAATATGCCATAGTCCCTGTTTAAGGGCGCCCTGAGAGGTTGTGCCCAGCAGCAGACTGCGGCCATTGAGTAATGGCGCCAATTCGAGGTGCGGCCCCATGCCATTGTGCATCAACAGTATGGCGCAATCTGCAGGCAGGTCTTGCAGCAGTGGCGTGATGGCATCCAATACCTGATAGGCTTTGACGGTGACAATCAGCAGGTCAATATCATCGAGTCTTGCTTTGTCCAGTGGGCGGTATTCAGGTGTGAAGCTGTGGTGTTCATCCTTGATATCTGTATGCGCCAGCGTGTCAGGTGCAGGGCTGCGACCCAATAACACCGGCTTGTGATCTCGCAGTTGCCAGCAAAGCAGCTGGCCGATGGAGCCTGCGCCCAGAATTGCGATACGCGTCATGGATACTGTCCTGTCAGTGTTTGCAGGTTCGTACCAGGCCGGGAATCGGCATACGTGTTAACAGACGGGACAACAGGTAGAAGAGTCCCACGCCCAGCATATCGGCAACGAAGTCGGCCAAAGAGGCGCTGCGGTAGGGCAAATAAGCTTGCACCAGTTCAATCGTCAGGGCATAGCCAGCCATTAAAGGGACCAGCACAAACCAGCGGGGACGGAAGGCTTCAAAGGTGAGCCAAGATAGCAGCAGGAAGCTCCCCAGATGGCCGACTTTATCCAGATGGGGAATTCCCTGAGGGTAGGACGGGCGGGAAAACACCAGATAGCTGACGACCAGCAGGGCAGCCAACAGGGCGAATTGGAAAAAGCGACTTCTTGAAAACACAGCTATAGGGTTTGAGGGAGCCAATGCCGCCCATAATAGGCAAAGCTGACTGCGTTGTCATCAATACCGGCTACAAGTGTTCGCCATAGACTGTATCTTGTTTGGTGCCATGGTAATATTCAGCAGGTTTTGCATTTAAGAGGAAGGGGCCAAATGCCTTCATTTGATATTGTTTCTGAAGTGGATGAAGTGGAACTGCGTAATGCAGTGGACAACACCAAGCGTGAACTGGATTGCCGTTTTGACTTTCGCAATGTTGAATTTGAAGTGAGCTACAAAGATCATCAGGTCAAGCTGAGCTCTGAGTCAGACTTTCAGTGCCAGCAGATGGTTGATGTACTGCGTACCCAACTGGTTAAGCGCAAAGTAGACCCGGCCGCCATGGATGTGGAAGATAAAGTTGTTCACACCGGCAAGATGTTCACCCAAGTGGTGAAGTTCAAGCAAGGTATTGAGCAAGATGTGGCTAAAAAGCTGGTGAAAATGATTAAAGACAGCAAGATTAAAGTGCAGTCGCAAATCCAGGGCGAAGAACTGCGGGTTACCGGTAAAAAACGCGACGATCTGCAGGCGGCCATGGCACTGGTGCGTGAATCTAACCTGCAGCCATTCCAGTTTAAAAATTTCAGGGATTAATCATTCCTGTTCTGACTCAACAGCCACCTCAGGGTGGCTGTTTTGTTTTCAGCCATTCCAACCGCCTTTCTCCCCTGATAGACCATTCTCAGCAGCCCTGAAATATATCCTTATAAATATTGTGTGAAATCAATTTGTTTACATTGTTTTCAAGCGATTAACCCTGGTGCTAGTATAAAAACCACATTTCCCGTCGGAAGGATTCCGCTATGTTCCTTGACTACTTTGCCCTTGGGTTGTTGGTGTTTGTCGCACTGGTGATCTTCTACGGCATTATTGTTATCCATGATATTCCCTATGAGATCGCCAAAGAGCGGGATCACCCCCATCAGGATGCTATTCACCATGCAGGCTGGGTGAGTTTGTTTACCCTGCACGCCATCTGGCCCTTCCTGTGGATTTGGGCCACCTTGTGGCGTAAGGAGAGAGGCTGGGGATTCCAGAAGCTGGAACAGGAACAGCATGATACCCATCATAGAATGGAGCTGTTGATGGAGCAGGTGGAACAGTTACAACAGGACGTGGCTGCATTAAAAGCTGAGAAGGTTGTCCCTTCGGCGGTAAAGCCCGCGCCAATAGCCGACTCCTCCGGCAATCAAGTCGCTGACAGCAAGGAGGATAACTGATGGATCTGTTACTTATCCTGACCTATACCGCCATCTGTATTGCGGTATTCAAGGTATTCAAAATTCCTTTGAATAAGTGGACTGTGCCCACCGCCGTGTTGGGGGGCGTGGTCCTGATTGGCACCCTGATCCTGTTGATGAACTACAACCATCCCTACACCCAGACAGGTAATCAGGTGTTTACTGCTACCCCCATCGTTTCCGGTGTGCGTGGAAAAGTGATTGATGTACCTGTGATCCCCAACCAGCCTCTGAGTAAAGGCGAGGTTTTGTTCCGTATCGACCCGGTGCCTTTTCAGGCTGAGGTTGACCGTATCAAGGCGATGGTGAAAGAGGCCAATCAGGGAGCGCTCGGACTTGAGGCGGCTTTGCAGGAAGCTGAGGCGGGTAAAGATCAGGCGGTCGCCAATCGTGATAAGGCAATGCGCGAGTACGACAGGTTTCAACGCGGATTTGACAGTGGCGCCTTTACCGAGCAGGAACTGGACACTCGCAGGCAGGCATACAAGGCGGCTGAAGCTGCCGTTGAAGTGGCCAACCAAAGGGTGACTCAGGCGAAGCTGGCACTGGATTCAGAGATTGGCGGTGAAAACACTACGGTCGCCGGTCTGCTGGCACAACTGCGTCAGGCGGAATTCAACCTGGAACAAACTGTGGTTCGGGCCCCGACAGATGGCTATGTCACCCAGTTGGCACTGCGTCCAGGTATGATGGCAGTTCCTCTGCCTTTGTCTCCTGTGATGACCTTTATTCACACTGAGGAGAGGCTGTACGTCGCGGCATTCAGGCAAAACTCACTGCAGCGGCTGAAACATGGGTTTGAAGCGGAGTTCCTGTTTCGTGCCGCGCCCGGACGTGTATTCAAGGGGGAGGTGGTGGAAGTAATTCCGGCGATTGGCGAGAGCCAGATTCAGGCCCGTGGAACCCTGCTTGGCACTGAAGCGCTGCGAACCAACGGCAGGGTGCTGGTCACGTTGCGCATGACAGAGGACCTGTCCCAGTACCATATGCCACTGGGGATGGCATTTGAGGTGGCGGTTTATTCAGATAGCTTTGAGCATGTCTCCATTATGCGCAAAGTGCTTATTCGCATGAAGAGCTGGCAGAACTATCTGTACCTGGATCATTGATAACGGAAGTCTATGAGTTCGCTAAGGGTCGACCAATGTCGGCCCTTTTTTATGGCTTTGACCCGTCCTGAATATCAGAGTTTTCCTGATATCCATTTTTTCGTCGGTTCTTTAGCTTGGAGTGGCACTCTCCCATTTAGAGATTGCTTAACACCAGAAAGGAAACTGACGTTATGAGAAGAAAAACACGCTCAATGTGGTTCTCAGGTCTGTTATGTCTGCTGTGTAGTCTTGTACTGACACCTGCTTATGCCACCAAGCTTAAACCCCAGAACCTGACCTCACTGATAAAGGATGCCAACAGCATTATTATCGGCCAGGTCACCAATGTTACCGATGGTTTTAATGAAAAGGGGCTGCCCTATACCGAGGTGACTATCAATGTGGGCCGGTCACTTAAAGGAAAAATGGCGCAGAACAAGCCCTATACCTTCCGCCAGTTCGGCTTGTTGAAGCCGAGGAAAATGGAGAACGGAAACCACTATCTTGGTATTTCTCCTGAAGGCTTTCCCCGCTGGCACAAGGATGAAAATGTGATGCTGTTTATGTATCAACCCGCCAAAATCACAGGTTTTCAAACCACAGCCGGACTGACTCAGGGCAAGTTGTTGCTGGTCGCGGGTAAGGCTGCCAACAGTCACAACAATTATGGTTTGTTTGATGACCTTGAGTTCAGCAAGGTGCAGTTGACCTCTGCGGAGAACAAGATGTTGGGCAGCAGTGGACCTGCGGATTTGCAGGTGTTGACAGGTTTGATCGAAAAGGCGGTTTCAAAGCAATGGATTGAAAGAGGAGTCATGAAATGAATATCAGAAATCCTCTCTGTTTTCTCTGGGTCGGTCTGCTTGGCAGCGCACCTGTAATGGCGGCAGGGCCTCTATTTTTAACTGATGGACCGGATCCTCAGCCTTATCACTGGGATACCAGCCAGGGACCTATTCCCGTATACACAGATGGTGGTGGCGCCTTTACCTATGACTTCGATGGCGTGACGCCATTCATTACGATTGAACGCGCCAATGAGGCGACGGCCGAAGGCTTCGCCCAATGGTCGGCGGTACCGACATCCACCTTCTCTGCAGCCATTGCTGGCACGATTGAATCACAAACCGGCGTGTCGGACGTGACAGGTGCCAATGCCACTGATTTTTACAATCAGCAAAATGGCTACGGCTTCTGGGTTCTGTACGACACAGATGGCAGCATTATGGAGGACATCTTCGGGGTTAACCGTGACTCGGTATTGGGGATTGCCTTTCCTGAATGGGCCGATGATAACGGCGTAATTGTTGAGGGCACAGCACTGATTAATGGCTGGGCTGTGCGGGATACTGACCCGGATATCGATCGTTACTCCGGGGTGTTTACCCATGAGTTTGGTCATGCCATTAACCTGTCCCATTCTCAGACTAATGGCCGCCTGGTTTATGAAAGCTTCTCCTACCGGCCATTAACACCGGGTATTGAAGGCTGTGTAGACCCTGTCTACTCCTACCGGTCACCTGTGCCAGGTTTTGACACTGCTATGCCGGATGATAATGAAACCATGTACCCCTTTATCCGGGTGGATGATGACGGCGGAGCGGGTCAGGCCAGTATTGATATGCCGGACGATATGGCGGCAATTTCCGATATCTATCCAACCCCTGATTACCATACCTCACGCGGCAGTATCAAAGGTGTCCTCAGGCTCAAAGATGGGGTCACTGAGTACAGTGGTTTGAACATTATTGCCCGTAACGTTAACGACCCATTGGGGGATGCGGTTTCCGGTATGACGGGGGCATGGACTCAGGGCAAGATAGGTCCTGATGGTCGCTTCCAGATTAACAACCTGACACCGGGTGAACGCTATGTAGTGTATCTGGATCAGATTGTCAGTGGAGGATATCCCACTACGCCAATGCAGCCTGTGTCCGAGCTGGAATACTGGAACAGTGGAGAAAGCTCGGACCCTGTCAGCGACCGAGTCTGTGATGTGACTCCAATCCTGGCGGAAGCGGGTCAGACCAAACAGGCAGACCTTTACTGGAATGGCTATACGGACGGTATCCAATACACCCCTTTGGTCCAGGCTTTTGTGACAGATCTTTCCAGAAACGGCAAAGTGGCCGTAGGTACGGCAGGCTCGACGCCATTCAAATGGGAGCGAGATACAGGCTTCAGTCTGATTGGTGAGGAGGGAGAATTCAGCACCTCTAATGTGGCCGTTGATGGACGGGGCAGAGACTTTCTGGTCGGCGGCGCTGATCCTGACGGTAATGGTATAGGTGAGCCGGCAATCTATCGGGAAGGTCTGGGAACCATACTGCTTGGGGATCTAAACGGTAATACTTGTGGTGGCGGTTCATCATCCGGTTCGAGTGCTGCTGTGCCATGGGCCATGGACGACTATGGCAGGACTGTTGTGGGTATGGCCTATGTGGATGCTGACGGTGATGGCAGTTGCCAGCGTCAGGATGGCTCTGAGATTTTTGCCTACAAGTGGACTCCCAAGTTCGGTATGAAAAAGTTGTCTACCGAAGGCCTTAATTTGCGAGGCTTTACCCGGGCCCAGGGCGTTTCCGGTAATGGTCAGGTGATTCTGGGCATTAACAGCTTTGGCCAGGCCATAGGTTGGTACCGTGACAAAGTTTACGATCTGTATGCCATGGTGGGTGCCACTGATGCCTATGCCAACAGCAGAGATGGTACCAAGGCGGCATTAACTACCCGCAATGGAATTGTGCTGTGGAATCCCAAGAGCCGCAGCGAGCCATTCACCGATATTGGTGGTCTGAGATATTGCTATGATCTGCCCTATGACTCATTCGGGCGTAACTTCTGTGAGATGGACCTGAATGGAGATGGCGTGGTCGATACCGATGACTGGGATTATATCTTTGAGCAGGAGGGAGCTGTACCGACCCTGGTGTTTGATATGTCTGATAAAGGTGATGTCATGATTGGCCGGGCCGGCAGTTTCTTTAACGGTTTCTATGGCGCTTTGTATCTGGAAGGTATTGGCTGGATGAATATGGATGACTTCCTGGAAAAGCAGGGGGTGATTGAAGCCAGAACCCTGGGACTTCAGAATCCGCTGGCACTGGATGGAAAGGGTAACACTCTGGTAGGGGGCTTACCCGGAGTGGTCTTTACCTGGATTCTGGATATGGACAAGGCCTTTGTTTGTAAGGATGGCCGCGACCGTGAGGTATCCTTCCCAAGACAGATGGTCAAACAGGTGCAACGTGGCGCTTTGTTGGGCCGTTGTGAACATCAGGGTTAACTCGAACTGAAGCCCTCACAATATTAACCGACCCAAGTGGTAGCGGGTCGGTTATTAAAGTTCTATCAAGCCATTGGCAATGGCGATTTTTACCAGTCCCGCCACATGCTTTACGCCAACCCGAGCCATCAACTGGGCTCTGTGGGTTTCAACGGTTTTACTGCTCAGGCACAGGCGCTGTGAAATATCCCGGGTCGATAATCCTTCTGCTATTAACTGCAGAATTTGCCGTTGTCTTGGGGTTAACATCGCCAACATGTTGTGTTGGTCTGCAACCTGTTGGTAATGGGACACAGTTTCGGGATCGATTGATTCACTGAGATAAAACTCCCCTTGCATTACATGGTGGATGGCCCCTGCCAATTCATCAAATGCAGCGTCCTTAATCAAATAGCCATCCACGTTTACCACCCGGGCTTTGGCGACATACTCAGGTGCAGAATGCATACTCAGGATCAGCACTTTAATTTCCGGATAGTCGTGCTTGATCTGCTGGGCCAGTTCGATGCCATTGAGTCCGGGCAAAGTGATATCCATCAGGACAAGTTGGGGCTTGAGTTTGCGAACCAAAGGCATCACGTCCACCCCATCGCCACAGGCATCGACCTGCCTGACCCAATCCATGGTTGAGAGCAGGGCAATGATGCCCTCCCTGACAATCTGGTGGTCGTCGACCAACAGCAAGTTATTGATGGTTTTCATAAGGGATACGTATCTCCAGTCGGGAGCCACAGCCTGGTTTGCTCATTATGTTTATGGTGCCGCCAAAGCCTTCTACTCTCTCTGTCATTGAGATGAGTCCCAGATGTCCGGGTGAGTGGTGTCTGGCTTCTTCCGGGTCAAAGCCCTTGCCATCATCCTCCAGAGTCAATATCAACAGCTGGTCACTGGCGGCCAGTGTCAGGATGACTGAGCTGGCATCTGCGTGGCGCTGGATATTGTTGAGGGCCTCCTGAATAATCCGAAAGATCCCACTTTGTAGTGATTTACCCAGAGGCGGCAGTGGCGATATCGCCAGTTTGATGTTGAATTGACTCAGTTTGGAGAGGCTGGCCACATGGGATTTGATAGCGGATTCCAGTCCCATCTCATCCAGTAGCGGCGGGCGCATCGACAGGGCGACATTGCGCACCTGGTTAATCATTCTGTCGATTAGCTTAACGCCCTCGTCCAGCATGGAAACCTGCTGTTTTTTCCTTGCCAGTTGCAGGGTAAGTTTGGTGGCGGTCAGGTTCTGCCCCAACTCATCATGCAGTTCCCTGGATATTCGCAGTCGTTCAAGTTCTTTGGCGTGGCTGAGGGCATTGTTCAGCTTGCGCAGCTTTTGGTTGGCCAGATTCAGGGCCTGCTTATGCTCTTCACTCTGTGACAGCGCATGCTCTTTTTGCTTTTGCAATTTCTCCAGCCGGATATTTTGCTGCCTCAGCCTGTAGGTCCTGATGTGGTGCCAGCTGAAAAACAGGGTCAGGAATAATAGTGCCAACATGGCGAGGAACCAGGTTTGTTGCCAGAAAGGTGGCGTGACCATCATGTTCAGGATAGGGGACTGTTGCCATTGGCCATACATATCCCTGGCACGAACGGTTAATTGATATTCGCCGCCGGAGAGGTTGGCAAAGGTGATAGTGGATTGATTGCCTGTATCTATCCAGTCACCGCCCCGCTGCAACTGGTAGCTGTATTCATGGAGGTGGCTGGAGTAGTCCAGCATGGCATAGCTGATGGTAAAGATATCATCGTGGCGGAAGTTAAGTTGTTCCGATGACTTGAGTGGCGTCAGCCAGCGTTTGGTCAAAGGGCGGTTTAACAACTTAAGTTGAGTGAACTGCAAGGGGAGTTTTTCAGGGACTTTGAAACTTAGCCCTTTAGGTAAGCTGAAAAGGCCGTTAACCGTACCCAGCAGTATATCCTGGTTGCGGGGCAGAGCGGCTCCGGCATTGAAGTCCAAAGGGGGAACGCCTGTATCCGCGCCAAAGTGGATCATTTTTTGGCTCTGTGGCTGTAACAGGCTGAGTCCAGCATCACTGGTAATCCAATATCTGTCTTCAGACTCCTGAGCTATGCCCATGATACTGTCGCTGACCAGCAGATTTTCTGAGCCGTAATGGGTCAGGGCGATCTGCTTTTTATCCTGTGTAATGGCGTAAAGCCCGCCGCCATTGGTGGTTAGCCAAACTGTCCCGTCGTCAGCCCGATACAGGCTGGTGGTCTTGTCCGCATGGGAAGTGAGCTGTGGGTACACTTGAGGATCCAGCCAGTGGCATTGCCAGGGCTCAAGTTGGCACAGGGTTAAGCCGTTGGAGCGGGTAGCTGTCCAGAGGTACTGATCATCTATCAGGAGCAGATCCCTGATGTAATCTCCCCTTAGCTCGCCATTTTGATAGGGGGAGTGAATAAACTCTGTGCTGCCGGTTGGCAGAAAGGAGAGGCCATCACCTCCAGTTCCGACCCAGAGGCCGATGGAGGACTCTGCCAGCCCGGTAATATAGCCCTGTCCTATGGAGCTGGGGTTCTCCTGCGAGTGGCGGAAATGGAAAAGCTCTCTCCCATCACTGTCCAGCTTAAGTAGTCCCTTGGTTGTGCCCAGCCACCAGTCACTGGAAGCCGATTCCAGCAGCGAAGTGACTCCCGCACGGGGATGCTCTGCATCAGGCTGAGGGACGAGACGATTCGCCTGTGTGAGCATTTGAGCCCCCCCACCAAAGCTGCTGATGAGTGTATCTGAGCCATTGCTTGCTGGAGAAATGGCGAGGATGTTCTGATATCTGAGAGACTCTTCCTGGTCGGGGCTCCCAAGTTGCTGTAGCTGCAAGCTCGCCAAGCGCATCACATATACGCCAGCCCCCCATGTTCCGACCATCAACATATCCTTATGCCGGGTAATGCACAGCTGCGGTAGCGCGGGTAACTGGCCATCCTGTCCAACGCTTTTATCTGACAGCGGGGTGAGGGTCAGCGTATTCACATCCAGTAGCCACAGACCTTCAGACATAGTTGCCAACAGTAGCTGGTGGTCATTGAACGGCTGCAGGTTAGGGAACACCTGGCCTATGGTGGGAAGGCTAATCTCTCTGTATCGGCCGGTTTTACGGTCAAATCTGAGTAAGCCATTGCGGGTACCAATCCAGACATAGTCAGGGGTGGGGAGTATTGCCAGCACATCATCATGGAGTGGTTCACCGGTTTGGCCTGCCGGACGCAGGTGTTCAAACTTCTGGCTGCCGGGGGCGAGATAATTGACGCCACCTCCTATGGTGGCTAACCAAAGACCATCGGAGTCATCCCTGAATAGTCGGTAAACATAGTCATGGCTGATAGAGCCGGGATTATTATCGGCAGTGAAACGCTCAAACTTGCCGGAAGCGGTCAACCTGTTAAGGCCGATTTGGGTCGCGACCCAGATGTCACCGTTAGTCATCTCAACAAGGTCGTAAACACTGTCGTAGCTGATACTGGTTTGGTCGGCGGGGTTGTGCCTGTATTGGGTAAACTCAAAGGTTTGTGGGTCAAGACGGTTTAGACCTGCGGTATTGGTCGCCACCCAGAGGGCACCATCGCGGGTTTGATAAAGCTGCCTGATATCATAGTCACTGATGGAACCGGGTTGAGTGTCATCGGGAATAAACTTCTCGACCCGTTTACCATCGAATCGATACAGACCTTCCCGGGAGCCTACCCACATCATGCCTGTCTGATCTATCAAAATGGCAGTGACGACTGATGGGGTTAATCCTCTTTCCTGAGCAAAGGGGATAAAGTTTGCGATTGCGAAGCGGGGATAGATGAGTAAAACAATCGATATCAGGAATATTGTTTTAAGCATCACATGGCTTGGGTGCTTACCGGAGGAAGCACTCCGAAAGGATAATGTTAGTTGCCAACCTCTGAGAAGGTAATGGCGCATGATATTTGCCCTTTTATGCGCATTTATTGATTTTTTATTCCCTTGGGTACAGGTTACCTCGCTTTCTGATTCTTTTTAAGGTTTTCGTGGTATTTTGTGCTGTGAGTTTGCCGTTATTTGGCTGATTCGTTGTTTTGAGTAACTGGTTTAGGTGATTTGGTTTTGGGTCTGAATGGTTTTCTTTGCTCCCGGCAAACACAAAGCAAGACTGAACAGCAATATTATCAGGTGGATGGAAGAATATGCGCTGCCCACCATATGAAAAAACCGGCCTTGGGCCGGTTCTTTGCTCATTGTGACTGCTATTGTTCTGCTTTGATATCTGTACTTTCAGCTTGCTCATCTTTCTTGGTCGCGGGAAACCTTCTGTTAACCATTGAAATTAATATCAATACCGGGAATCCAATCAAGCTGCAGGTAATAAAGAAGCTAACGTAGCCAAAGGCATCCACATATTCTCCAGAGAAACCGGCCACAAACTTGGGGAACAGCAACATAATTGAGGAGAGCAGGGCGTACTGGGTCGCGGTATGGCCACTGGATGTCAGGCTGGACAGATAGGCAATAAAAGCTGCAGTGGCGATACCAGCACTGAGGTTGTCCAGTGCAATAGCCACTGTTAGCAGTGATACGTTGTAACCCACCCAGGCTTGCAGGGCAAAGGTCAGGTTAGTGGTGGCCACCAATAAGGCGCCGAGGAAGAGTATCTTCATGGTGCCATATTTGCTCACCAGCAATCCACCAACAGCGCCGCCTACCAAAGTCATAATCAGGCCATAGACCTTGGAGAGAAAGGCAATCTCTTCCTTGGAGAAGCCCATATCCACGTAGAACACATTGGCCATAATGCCCATCACGATATCGGAAATTCGATAGCAGGAGATCAGGGCTAAAATCAGCAGCGCATGCTTACCATAGCGTTTGAAAAAGTCGGCAAATGGTACCACTGCGGCACTGTATACCCAGGACAGGCTACTCGCTGCCCACATAGGGTACTTCTCTGCGAGTCTGTTTTTCAGCTTAAGTTCTTCGGTCTCAGCTTCCCGGGTATCAACTACAGGCTCTGTGGCAAACAGTGTGGTAATCAGTCCCACAAACATCATACCCGCCATGGCCATGTAGGCGGTTTGCCAACCCATCAAAGAGTAGCTGCCATCTTCAGGTGAGGCCCATGCGGCTATGGTCAGCGCGCCTGCGGTAGCGAGGATCATGGCAGAGCGATAACCGATCTGATACGAGGCTGCCAAGGCTGCCTGCATCTTTTCGGGGGCCGAGTCGATACGGAAGGCATCTACGACTATGTCCTGAGTTGCAGAAGCAAAGGCGACCAACAGCGCGAACAGTGCCATGGCTGTGATGTTTTGCTGTGGGTCGCTGTGTGCCATGCCCAGAATTGCCACCACCAGAGTGGATTGGGCCAGCAGCATCCAGCTTCTGCGACGCCCCAGCCAACCGGTTAACAATGGTAGCGACAGTCGGTCAACCAATGGGGACCATATCCACTTGACTGCATAGGTCAGGGCAATCCAGCTGAAATAGCCAATGGCGGCACGGTCAATGCCTGCTTCACGCAGCCAGAATGAAAGAGTGGAAAATACCAGCATTAAGGGCAGGCCGGAGGAAAAACCCAAAAGCAGCAGAATAAGGACTCTGCGGTGGCAATAAACGGAGAGGGCCTGTTTGACCTTAAGGGCAAACGACATAACAAATCCTGACGGTGATAAGGTGTCGATAGCCTAACGCAAACTGTCGACAAATGTGATGATTAAAAAGAAAATCAGGAATATAAAATGGCCCGTCATTTAGACCGGGCCATTGTTCGGCAGATAACGTCGAACCCATCTTCCATAGGGTTACTGCTGAATCAAGGTCTGCATCCGATGCAATTGTTAGGTGGACAACGACCACCGAGACTCAGGTAATCACAATAGTCATCAATCTGTACCCGTAGATACTGATTACCGCGAATTACCCAGTCTGGCCATTTGTCGAAGCTATGCAGCAGGTGCCAGAACACTCTCTCCATATCTGACTGCGCTTCACCCTGGTAATCGTGATACTGCCACTCTTCCAGAGTGTCCCATAGGTAATGCTGGATCTCGTCAAAGTGAATCTGATCCTTCAGAAACGCTTTGCCATAGAAAGCCAGCTGGGGCGCTTTTTTATCGATGAACTCGTCACGGGTCATCGTTTCGCCTCCTTATTGTTTGCAGCTGGGCTGCAAAATTCAGTATAGGAGGATGAGCGCGACTCTCCATTCCGAAATATGACAAAACATGTAATATCGTTACTAAGTATGACTGTCAGATCAAAGATCGTTGTCGCTTAATACTCAGGACTGAATTACTCCTCCGACAACAGCGTGGCTTTCTTCAAAATCACCGGAGCCAGCGGTACATCTGGCCAGCCCAATGTCTGATTGTAACCGGTCGCAACCCCGGACATCGCCTGCAGCACATCCATGCCTTCAGTGACTTCACCAAATACCGCATAACCCCAGCGGCGGGGGGATGGATCCAGCTTGGTGTTGTCAGCCACATTGAAATAGAACTGACGGGTGGCAGAGTGGGGGTTATTGTCCCTTGCCATGGCGATAGTACCCGGTTGGTTGGACAGGCCGTTGCCTGACTCGTTGACGATAGGGGTTATGCTTGGCTGCTCTGCAAATTCCGGATTCAATCCGCCACCCTGAACCACAAAGTCAGCAATAATACGGTGGAAGACGGTGTTGTTATATTCGCCTTTGACCACATAGGTCAGGAAATTATCGACTGTGATGGGGGCGCGTTTTCTATCCAGTTCCACCACTATGGTTCCCATGCTGGTTTCCATTTTTACCATGGGGTAGAGGTTGTCCTTTTGAATATCGACAGCCAGCGCGCTCTGGCTGGCCAGCAGCAGGCTGAGTGCAGCAATCCATTTGCCCATTACAGATCTCCATTAATTAAGAATTGATTGATCTCACCATCTTGAATAATGGCTGTGGTGATCTCTGTCATCAGTTTGTTCAACTCCAGCTCAAGACTGGCAAAATCGGCACCCATTGGTCCGGTTTTGCGCCCTTTGGTGACAAACTCTTTGGCCAGGGTTTTATTGCCATTGGTTGCCAGTACTTTAATTGCTATCTGGGTATTGGCTTCGTAGTCGAAGGTGGACTCTGTCACCAGGGTGAGCATGCGATCCAGCTCTACATGCATGGTGCGGGCGCTGGCCGGGTCGACCTGATAACCGGCTTCGCTGAAGCCTTTTCTCAACATGGCCTCCAGCTGCGCTCTGGGGGAGTCAGACGGGCTGATCAGGCGGGCGGCGCCATCTCCTTCTTCAAACTTGACCACATAGTTGGCGGTTCGCAGATCTTTGGTAGAAATACTCAGAGGCAGATTCTGCCCGGTTTGACGGGCAATCGTGTCCAGTTGAGGATCCAGCACTATGTAGTTGGGAGTTTGACTGGCACAAGCGCCCAGCATAAGTGCGCCCGCTAAGGTTAAGATGACTGATTTCATGGAATTTCCACTGCCGATAAAAATTTCAAAGCATTGAGGATATCAGAATTTAATGATTCACAAATAACCCGGGGATAGATCTGTCCGGTTAATCGGGAGGTATATCAATGTGCTGTTGCTGAGATTTTTTGCGGTGTACCTGAACCATTGGGGCGTTATGCAACTTTATTTTAACAAGACGTCCGCCAAGGGGTTTTTTGTTATTCGCCTTCAGGTTAGAGTAAAAATTCAACTTTTTACTTTCGCCAGTTATGACAGAAAAATCAGAGGGCAACCCGACTCAACCCGGCAAGGCTCCACTGCAGACCCAGAAACCGCCTGAATCTCTGATAGATAACAGAGGCCGCCCCTGCTTTGGCTATTTTGATGGGCCGGTCACCTATATGGCACCGGACAGGTTTGACTATCGCAATGTGATGGATAAACCCGCTTCAGCCTGGTCACGTCATTTCCACTATAAACAGTTCCAGTTTGTCTCTGTCGTCACCAGGGGCTATGTACTTGGCATGGCATTGGCGGATATCCGCTATCTGGGTTCTGGCTTTGCTTATCTGCTGGATATCCGGGCCAACCGATTGACTGAGATTAACTGGCTAAAGCCAAAGGGGGGCGACTATCGTACCACGCCTTCTCCGGTAACCGGCCAGGGTCATATTCGTGGGGGCAAAGGTGACCTCAACTTCTCAATTGAAGATGGGCGCTGGCGGGTACGTTTGGATAGCGAGGCTGTCAGGGCCGATATCAGCCTTGAGGCTCCAGCGCTGGGCCTGCCGTTGGCGATTTGTAATCCCACTGGCTATAACGGCTGGACCTATACTCAGAAACACAATGGTCTTCAGGTTACCGGATTACTGGAGGTGGAGGGCGAACGGGTCTCGCTTGATTCAGCGCTGGCGGGTTATGACTTCTCAGCCGGTTATATGAGACGGGACACCAGTTGGCGCTGGGCATCCATAAATGGCGAAGTGGATGGCAATACCCTGGGGTTGAACCTAGCTGCCGGGGTCAATGAAACCGGCCTCAACGAAAATGCCTTTTGGTTCAACGGTGAACGCCACCTGCTGGGGCCGGTACAGTTTGAGTTTGAGCGCTTGAACCCGGATTCCCCCTGGCGAATTTACAGCCTGGACGGGCGGATAGAGCTGAGTTTTCATCCCAGAAATCGTCGCGAGGAAAAGCTCAATCTGTGGCTGCTCAGAAGTAATTTTCGTCAGTTCATCGGCCATTTCAGCGGCCGTATTATCGATGGCAATGGCCATTGCCATCAACTGAATAACCTGGTCGGGTTGACCGAAGACCACTACGCCCGTTGGTAGTGGGCAGGAGATTTTGAATATGGAGATTTTACTGCAACACCCGGATTGGCTGCTATTGGCCCTTGCTCCAGTATTTCTTGCGGCCATGGTGCTTGAATGGCGGTTGGGGATAAAGCGTGCGCTGTTGCCTGCGTCGGCAGAATACCGATGGCAGGAAGTGGCCTGCAATATCACGCTGGGCGCATTGCACCAGCTCAGTGATCTCTTGTTTGGTCTGTTGATCCTTAAACTGTATTTTGCGGTGTTTGACTGGCGCCTGTTTGATATTCAAATGAATGTCGGTTTCTTCCTGCTGCTGATGCTGGCACAGGACTTTTGTTACTACTGGTTCCATCGGGCCAGCCACAGAGTGCGCTGGTTCTGGGCGGCACACTCTGTCCATCACAGCTCAGAAAATATGAACTTCAGTACCGCATTCCGTCAGAGTCTGATGTATCCGGTGGCTGGAATGTGGATCTTCTGGGTGCCTCTGGTCATAGTCGGGTTTCCGCCAAACTGGGTCGTGTTCTCTGTACTGTTGAATCTGGCGTTGCAGTTTGTGATTCATACTCAGTGGATCAAGAACTTTGGAGTCTTTGACCTGATCTTCAACTCGCCTTCCCACCACAGGGTGCACCATGGACGTAACCCCCAGTACATAGATCAGAACTATGCCGGGGTGTTGATTATCTGGGACAAGATGTTCGGGACCTTTGTGGCTGAACAGGAACCTGTGGATTATGGCATTACCAAACCTGTGAACAGTCACAATCCCCTGAAAGTGACCTTTATAGAGTGGCGGGATATGTTTGCTGAAGCCTGTGCTCCCGGTATTGGTTGGAAACAAAGGTTGGATGCATTTATCGCTCCACCGGCCGCTCCCAAAGGAGAGGATAAGTGAGCCGGAAAATACTTTGCGTTTTATGGATGAGTATGGGGTTAACGGCGTATGCAACACCTCCTGAGACCCGCTGTAACTTGCCGCAAAGTGGCATGAGTCCGGAACAGGCTGAAATGCTGGGGTCCTGGGTGTTGGAACAGGAGTTTATGTCCGGGTGCGTTACTGAAGAGTTAGCGGATCTCTGCGAAGCCTATTGCCCTGAAACGAATGGCGCTTGCGATGATAACTGGACCCGGGGCTTAAATCTTTCTCAGTGGCGTTCTGTGTATCAAGGCTGCTTGGCTCCCAGCTCAGACGACTAATAGCTAACTGGCAGTCTTGCATCAGGGTCTGATGCGGCTGCGGTGTTGCTCTTTGTCGATGAGCGCTTCGAGCTCAGCCTGATTGGCGTCGTTATGGTTGTCGACCTCCAGCAATGCCTTGCCAAACTCCCGGGGCAACTTCACCGGATCATGACACTGTTCACACACCAGAAGGTAATCGGGTGTGAAGCGCCATACTGGAATAAATAACAGCGAGGCCTTTTCGATCTCCTTCCACAAATGCCACTGGGTGACCTCATTACAACGGTGACAATGAGTCTCCAGCAGTGGCATTAAATGCTCATGCTGCTTGTCCATTCCGATAATAAACAGCACCTGATGTTACCTCTGTTGGTTGAAAAGTGAGATTGCACTGTGGGTCATGGCCTTTACCCCTGTGGGAATAGCGTTGACATAGTCGGGGGCAAATTTACTCGAGTGCAGTGAGGGTAAAGTCTCACCACTTTGCATTGCCCGGGAATACGATTTGGGTTCCACCGCACCCAGCCAGAAAATGGTTATGGGCAGCTTATCCTCTGTGCGGCCAAACAGGCCAAAATCTTCGCCCGCCATCACAGGCAATGTGTCTTCTACTTTATCCATTCCAATAGCCTTTTCAATGGCCTGTCTGACTTTTGCTGTTTGTGCCGGGTCATTGTAAGTGGAGGGGATAGATTCCGATTGATGCACTTTGACCCTGGGATAGAGCTCGGGTGTCAGGCCCGCGCTCATGGCGATACCTGCGGTCAGACGCTTGAGAGCCGCTATCTGGGCGTCGCGGACCTCCGGGTTGTAGCTTCTCAGGGTGAGTTGAAGCTTGACCTCATTGGAGATCACATTGTGCTTGGTACCACCGTGAATAGAGCCCACTGTGATAACAGACGGCTCCAGTGGCGATAACTCCCGGCTGGTAATGGTTTGCAGCCCCAGCACTATGCGTGATGCCAGCACTATTGGGTCAATGGTGGTATGAGGGTAAGCACCATGTCCACCTTTGCCAAATACACTGATATCAACTGAGTCCACGCTGGCCAGGGCATATTCAGGTTTGATGCCTACAGTGCCAGCAGGTAAGTTGGCGCTGACATGGAGAGCCAGAATGTGGTCGGGTTTGGCAAACTTTTCAAACAGGCCGTCAGCCAACATGGCTTTGGCACCAGCACCGACCTCTTCTGCCGGTTGAGCCACCATCATCAGAGTTCCCTGCCAACTGTCTTTATTGGCAATTAGTTGACGGGCGGCGCCGATAAAGCTGGTCATGTGAATATCGTGACCGCAGCCATGCATTACTCCGGAACTTTGTCCCGAGGGCAAAGTAATCTTCACCTGTGAAGCGTAGGGCTTGCCGGTCTCCTCGGTAATCGGCAGCGCGTCGGTGTCGGCCCGTATCATCACAGTGGGCCCCTCGCCGTTGGCATAAAGGCCGACAACGCCGTAGCCACCGACCTCTTTAGTCACGTCGAACCCCAGTGCTTCAAGTTGCTTCGCCAACTTATTACCCGTTTGCCGTTCCTGAAACGAGAGCTCAGGGTGCTGGTGAAGATTCCGATAAAATTGCTCCAGAAACTGCTTGTCATTCTCCATATCCAGCGTAGGAGAGGCGGCCAGTCCCAGACTTGAGGTTAGCGCCAGTGTCGTCCCCAGAAAGTATTTGAAGATCATTTGTAGTCCCTGATGTTGTGATGTTTTTGTCACTATTTATGAGTACATATCACATTATTTCAATGGCTTTGGCAATCCTGTATGTCAGTGCTTGCCAACCCGCTCCGGCTTGCAGTACTGATTTTTTACTTGGCAGACGGTTAAATTCCGCTAACTTGGGAAAGCAACTTGACCGCAGTGGTTCCCGGCAAGGGTCATCCGGTTTGGCTTAGCCGACCGGCCTGAAAACCAAGGAGCAATTATGATTAAAATATTAAGTGCAGAATTTATTGGTACCTTTTGGTTGGTACTGGGAGGGTGTGGCAGCGCAGTATTGGCCGCCGGTTTTCCCGAGATGGGGATTGGCTTTCTGGGCGTTGCCCTGGCCTTTGGTTTAACCGTAGTCACCATGGCTTATGCCATTGGCCATATCAGCGGCTGCCATTTAAACCCCGCGATCACTCTGGGCCTCTGGGTCGGTGGAAGATTCGAAGCAACTAAAGTGATCCCCTATATGATTGCTCAGGTGTTGGGGGCGATTGTCGCTGCTGCAGTCCTCTACCTTATTGCCAGCGGTAAAGCTGGATATTCCCTGGCCAATGGTCTGGCTGCCAACGGCTATGATCTGCATTCACCGGGTGGCTATGACCTCACATCCGCGCTGCTGACCGAAATCGTGATGACCTTTATGTTCCTGATCGTGGTGCTGGGAGCCACCCATAGAGCTGCAACGCCCGCCATGGCAGGGCTGGCTATCGGTTTATGCCTGACCTTGATCCACCTTATCAGTATTCCCGTGACCAATACTTCCGTTAACCCGGCTCGAAGCACCGGACCTGCTTTGCTGCAGGGGGGCTGGGCGCTGGAGCAGTTATGGTTGTTCTGGCTGGCTCCCTTTATTGGCGCTCTGCTGGCTGGGTTGGCGTATCGCTGGCTGGCTCCTGACAATGAAAGCTGAGTTATCACCTGAAATTGCTGAGCGGATAAAGGAATATCCGCCGGCAGCCAGAGACAGACTTAAGTTTCTGCTGGTGAGGATAACAGCTACTGCTTTAGCGCTGGGCAAGGAGTCGGTAACCCAGGCGCTGAAGTGGGGAGAGCCAAGCTTTGTCGTCTCTGGTGGCACGCCGGTTCGATTTGGCTGGAACCCCAGTTTTCCCGACAGTGTATTTCTTTATGTTCATTGCAGTTCCCGCATTATTGATACCCTCAGAGAAGTGACTCCCGGGCTGACAACCCTGCATGGCAACAGAGCGATAGAGCTGCCGATAAATCTTCCCTGGCCTGAATCTGATATAGATACTTTCCTGACTCTGGCGCTGGATTATCACCAAAGAAAGCATTTGCCTCTTCTGGGCTTATGATTGCCCCATTGGCCCTTGAGCTTGACCTGCCTGGTGAGCTTTGGGAGCATGCAGTAACTGCTTGTTGCCGGACCTAAAATGAAAACCCTGCTGAGATTTTTATTTGCCATTGTCGGCGCCTTGCTGGTGTCAGTGCTGGTGCTGTTTGTGATCGCCTGGCTAATCGACACTGCCATGGTTAAGCCTGGTTAAGATCTATCTTCAAGAGCCTGTTGCGCGCCTTTTAAGTGCGCGGTATAAAAGTTGAGCCTATTTCACAAGGAGTTGCAGTTTATGCCAGTGAAACACCCCGGAATTTTCTCTCTTTCCCTGCCAGCATTGATTTTGGGATTGGCTATGCCAGCTCAGGTCCTGGCTCAGGATTTCTTTATCACCCCTGTGGGCGGTTATAGCTTTGGCTCCACGGAGCTGGATTTTGCCCAGAATGAAGGCGACCTGGAAGATAAGTTTTCTATCTCGGAAGATGCCAATTATGGCCTGATGTTGGGGGTAACGACCAATGACCCGGGCGATGTATACCTGCTTTATTCCCACCAAAGTGCAACCCTGAACAGTGGCGGGGTATTTGCCGGTGAGCGGATTGCCGATCTTGCCGTAGATTACCTGCATCTTGGCGGTACACTCTACTTCCCCAATGGCAATTGGGAGCCCTATGTGACGGCCACAGCAGGCTTGACTCAACTTCGCCCCGATGGTGGCCTGGATAGTGAGACCCGCTTTTCCATGGGGCTGGGGCTGGGAACCCAATATCGAATCACCGAGCATCTGGCTTTAATGGCTGAAGTAAGAGGCTTCGCCACCTTTATGGATACAGATAACGAGATTTTCTGTGGTGACCAGGGGTGCGTCTGGAAACTGCAGGCCAGTACCCTGGTACAGGGCCAGGCCAATATCGGTATTCAGTTTAAGTTTTAATACCTTCAGTGATCACTGAATGGTGATACAGGCAAGAAATAAGATGTTCAAGAAACTTGTCGTCCTTGACGGCTATACCCTTAATCCCGGCGATCTTGATTGGTCGCTGGTGAGCCATCTGGCGGAGCAATTCGTTGAATATGACAGAACCCCTGACAGTGAGATTCTGGGCCGCGCTCAGGGAGCTGACATCCTGCTTACCAACAAGACGTCGCTGAATGCCGACACCTTGTCGCAATTACCGGGGCTTAAGTACATAGGGGTATTGGCGACCGGAACCAATGTAGTAGATACCCAGGCCGCCGCAAAGCTGGGCATAGTCGTCACCAATGTGCCTGGCTATGGACCGGACGCGGTGGCGCAAATGGTGTTTGCCCATATCCTGCACCATTGCCAGCAGGTCTCAGACCATGACTTGGCGATTCGTGATGGTCAGTGGCAGGAGAGAGGAGACTTCTGTTTTACCCTGTCGCCGCTGATGTCGCTTAAGGGAAAAACACTTGGGCTGGTGGGTTTTGGTGATATTGGTCGTCAGGTGGCCAGAATTGCGGCCGCTTTTGATATGAAGCTGCTCATCCATACCCGCACAGAGCCAGATTTGAATGGCGTTGGCAATGCCACCTGGGTCGGTCTACAGGAAATTTTATGTAAGTCCGATATTCTGTCCTTGCATTGCCCTTTGACTGAGCAAACTCAGGGGATGATTAACCGGGAGTCTCTGGCGCTGATGAAGCCTGGCGCTCTGCTGATAAACACCGCCAGGGGCGGACTGGTAGATGAGCAGGCACTGGCTGACGCCCTGAATAACGGCAAGGTGTGTGCAGGGCTGGATGTGCTCAGCAGTGAACCGCCGCCACCAGATAACCCCCTGCTAAAGGCTGCCAATGTGTCGCTGACACCACATAACGCCTGGGCAACCCGGGAGGCAAGGCAAAACCTGTTGAATATCGCACTCAACAATCTGATCGGTTTTAGTGATGGTCAGAGTATTAACCGGGTAACTTAACAATTAATACTACTAACTAAATATAAGGAATTTTCATGACCATACTGCTGACCTGTTTACTGATTGCCATGCTGTTACCTTACCTGTCGAAGTTGCCGGTGGGGTTTGCCATGGCGAAGGCCGGTGGTTATGACAATGAGCACCCCAGAGCCCAGCAGGCCAGACTGGAAGGGATGGGAGCACGTGCTGTGGCAGCCCATCAGAACGCCTTTGAGTCTCTGCTGATATTTGGTCTGGGTGTGGTGGCTGTAATGGCGACAGACTCAGTAAACGACACAGCAGAAACCGCTGCAATAGTGCATGTGGTGGCCCGCATTGCCTACCATATTTTTTACCTCAGCAATCATGACAAATTGCGCTCTACTGCTTGGTTTGCCGGCATTATTCCCAGTTTTGTGATTCTGGCTCAGGCATTCTGAGTTAATACTGTTTATCTCTAAAAGCCCGCTGATTGCGGGCTCTTTACTTTCTTTCCCCCGCTTTATCTTACCACTGGTCTGTTTGAGTCAGTCTCTGCCTGAAGGAGACACAGCTTCGTTTTTCACGCTTCGAATCATCATGTTACCAGTGGGTGTCCGGGCTGTCCGGTGGCGGACACTAATGCAATAAGCGGACACTTTCTGGGTGTCCGCGGACACTTAAGTAACTCTTGTTTGTTGTTAAAATTTTGAAATTAATGAATTAAATTTATTGGCACGCTTATTGATAACTCAAGTGTAGATAAGGATTTTGCGCATTGAGGGTATACAGATGATTCAGGACACAAGCGGACAGGACAAAGTTGTACAGCCATCCCGGCTGGCCAGCCTGAAATGGTGGTTGATACCTGCTGCAGCTGTCGCTGTATTGGCTCTGTTGGGGTGGCGTTTCGTCACAGGTTCCGAGGCCAGCCATTCGGTGCCCAGAGCCGATTTGGTGATGGATACCCTGACCCGCGGCACTCTGGTTCGGGATGTTGTGACCAGAGGAAAAATCGTGGCGGCCAATGCGCCGGTACTGTACAGCACCGAAGAGGGCACTGTGAGCTTGTTGGCTAATCCGGGCGACAAGGTTGTTAAAGATGACATAGTTGCCCGCCTGCACAGTCCGAGCCTGACGAATGAGCTGAAGCAGCAACAAGCGGTACTGGATGCCATGAGTGGTGAAATGGAACGTGCCAAACTGGATGCCAGACGTCAGTTGCTGACCGCCAATCAGGCGCTGGATATGGCCAGGGTTGAGTTGGAGGCTGCTGACAGAGAAAGCCGCAGGGGCGACCTGCTGATAGACAGTAATCTGATTTCCCGTATCGACTTTGAGAAAGGCAAGGATGACCTGAAGAAAGCCAAACTCCTCTATGCCCATGCGGGTCAGGAGGTTGCCCTGATGCAGGATACTCAGGCCTTTGAACTCAAGAACAAGCAACTGGACGTTGACCGCCAGCAATTGGTGGTGGATGACCTGCATCGCCAGGTGGAAGCTCTGGCTATTCGGGCTCCGGTAGACGGCATCATAGGTAATTGGCTGACTGAGCAGCAAGCCAGAATCGGCCGCGCACAGCCTATATTGACCGTGGTCGACCTCAGCGCCTTTGAGGCTGAGCTGGCGGTGTCAGAAACCTATGCCGATGAGCTGGGCCTGGGAATGGAAGTGGAGCTGAATTTCGGCGATATCACACTCTATGGCGACCTCTCTTCAATCTCACCCGAAGTGCGTAACCGCGAAGTGACGGCCCGGGTGCGTTTCGACCATCAGGACGCGATCAAACTGCGTCAGAACCAACGTTTGTCAGCCCGCATTCTGCTGGAACACAGAGCCAATGTATTGATGGTACGCCGCGGTGCCTTTGTCACCGAAGGTGGTGGCCTTGAGGCGTATCTGATGGAAGGCGACACGGCCAGTCGGGTGGACGTAAAACTGGGTGCCCGCAGCATGAGTCATATCGAAGTTCTGGAAGGTGGCCGGGAAGGAGACCTCTGGGTGATCTCCGGTGTGGACAGGTTCAACAACGCCGAACAAATCCGGGTGTACTGAGTGAGGAAGCAAATCATGAACAAACTTAAGTGTCCCGAGCAAGTTATCGCCCTGTTGGCGCTGGCATTGTTGGCGCTGGCAGTGGAGCTGAGCTTTGGCGACAGTATTGGCTGGAGCCGTTGGAAGCGGTTGCTCAGGTTTCCTGGAATCCGTTGGACTGGAACGTCAGCCTGACTAATTTACAGCTCTGTATTGATTGAGCCGCAGTATCAAATAAGGAATTTAACCATGTTATCCATGAAGAAAATCAACAAAGTATTTAAGACTGATCTGGTGGAAACCCATGCGCTGCGGGACTTTGATTTGCAGGTGGAAGAGGGGGAATTTGTGGCGGTAACCGGACCTTCCGGTTCAGGCAAAACCACCTTTCTGAATATCGCTGGTCTGTTGGAGGGCTTCACCCAGGGCGAGTACACCCTGGATGGCGTGAATGTTTCCCGGCTCAACGACAATCAGGCCGCCAGAATTCGCAATGAAAAAATTGGCTTTATCTTTCAGGGCTTTAATCTGATCCCGGATCTGAACCTAGCTGAGAATGTAGAAGTGCCATTGCGCTATCGTGGCTTTAACAGTGCTGAGCGTAAGCGCAGGGTAGAGCAGGCATTGGAGCAGGTCGGCCTGGGGGCGCGAATGAAGCATCTGCCATCGCAACTCTCCGGTGGTCAACAGCAAAGGGTTGCTATTGCCAGAGCGCTGGCCGGCGAGCCGAGATTTCTGCTGGCCGATGAACCAACAGGGAACCTGGACTCCCTGATGGCCCGTCAGGTGATGGAGCTGCTTGAAGAGATTAACCGCAACGGGACCACCATCATCATGGTGACCCACGACCCTGAGTTGGCTCGTCGGGCACAGCGTAATATTCAGATAGTCGATGGTCAGGTGTGTGACTTTACCCTGTATCAGGGTGGTGATGAGCCTCAGGCTGCCAGAGCATAAGGAGAGCGGCATGTTAACCCACTATATGGATTTGGGCTGGCGCTCAATTCGCAAAACCCCGGTACTGTCAGCCCTGATGGTCATGGCTATCTCAATCGGAATTGGCATCACCCTGATATCGCTCAACGTGTTTCAGTTGATGTCCCATAACCCTGCCGGTGAGCGCAGCAGTGTGTTGCATATGACTCAACTATGGAGTCAGGGGCCGGATAGCTGGGAAGAGTACTCTGCCAATCTGACCTATCAGGACACCATGAACCTGAGACAGAGTGACATTCCTGTGCGTTCTGTAGCTTCGTTTCGCTCTGGTGGCGCAATTCATGCTGAGGGCAGTGATGCAGAGCCGGAGATGCGCAGTATTCGGGTTACCGACAGTGAGTTCTTTGCCATGTTCTCAGTACCATTCCTGTATGGCGGCAGTTGGGACAAGTCGGTCGACATGGAAGCTGCACATGTTGTGGTGATCAACGAAGATCTGAATCGCACCTTCCTTGGGGGCGGTAATAATGTTGGCAAAATCATTTATCTGGATGTGACGCCCTACCAGATTGTCGGCATTATCGACCACTGGATGCCAAGGCCCAAATATTATGATGTTACCAACGGTTCCATGAATTTTGCCGAGAGTATTTACGTCCCATTTTCGCTTACTCCCCACGAGGAGTTCCCGGTGTGGGGCAATACCAGTGGCTGGCAGTTTGAACCCCTGATCACCTACAACGATCGCTTGTTGTCAGAAAAAACCTGGATTCAGTTTTGGGCCGAGTTGCCGGATGAGGACGCCCAAATGCAGTTTTCACAGTGGCTGACCTCCTATGTAGAGCAGCAGCAGGCACTGGGACGCTTCACTGACAATACCCGCACCAGTTGGATGCGCCTTCTGGATGTAGCTGAATACCTTACAGACAGTGAAGTGGTACCCGAAGACAACCGGATTATGATCGGTTTGAGTGCGCTGTTTCTGGCGGTATGTCTGGTCAATATTCTGGGGCTGCTGTTGACCAAGTTTCTTAAGCGGGCACCGGAAGTTGGAGTGCGCCGGGCAATAGGAGCCAGCCGCCGACAGATATTTCTGCAACACATGGTTGAGGTGAGTTTAATTGGCCTGCTGGGGGGCGTCATCGGCTTGGTCTGGGCCTGGTTTGGTCTGACGACTCTGGCTGATCACCTGGGGATGGAAGAGGCGCTTGGCAGGCTGGACCCCAGTATGTGGATCATGACACCCAGTATCGCATTGGGCGCCGCCATGTTGGCGGGTATGTATCCTGCCTGGGTGATATGCCGTACCCAACCCAGCGTGTACCTCAAAAGTCAGTAAGGAGACTGCTATGTTTACCATTAAACCCGTCCTCAGCAGTTTAATGCGAAGCCGTACCGGACCATTGCTCTTGCTGCTGCAAATCGTGCTGTCTGTTGCCATCGTGGCCAATGCCGGATTTATTATTCAGGAGAGGCTGGCGCTGATGCAAAGAAGCTCTGGGATAGCAGAGCAGAGCGTGCTGTCATTTTCTCTGTATAACTTTGGTGAGAAAGTTAACCTGCCTCAGCAGCTTAAACGGGATCTGGAGATTCTCAGAAATATCCCCGGCATTAAGGCGGCCACATCAACTAATATGCTCCCCCTGTCTGGCAGCGGCTGGTCTGACCGATTTATTGATGGCCCTGACCCGGAAACTGCCAAATCAACGCCGGGATTTGCATGGTATCTGGGGGGGGAACAGATGGTCGACACCCTGGGTGTCAATGTCATCGAAGGTCGAAATTTTCGTGCTGATGAGTTGAATCACAGTATTACTGACAGTGGCATGAAAGCCCTGATGAGCGCGCCTTTGGCCAAAGAAGTCTTTGGTGAAGAGTCGGCCGTTGGCCAGATTATGTATCAGGGCAGCGATAATCAGATTGAGATTATTGGTGTTGTAGAAGTCCTGCAGGGGGCCTGGGTTGACAGTGATCAGTTTGATTACAGCGTGATTCAGAATATTGAACTGAATGAAAACCGCAGTAACCAATTTATGGTCAGGGCCGATCGCAGAGATGTTCCGGCGCTGGAGGAGACCATCAAGCAGGCTCTGAGAGCGGAGAACCCGGACCGGGTGATTCGTAACTTCAATACGCTCAGAGAATTGAAAGATATGAGCTATGCCTTCCATGCGGTGATGGCTGGTATGTTGTCGATAATGATCATTTTGTTGTTGGTGATTACGTCACTGGGATTGTCAGGCATGGTGATGTTCAATATTCAACGTCGTACCAAGCAGATTGGCACCCGCAGAGCCCTGGGGGCACGCAAGCGGGATATCGTGGGCATGTTTCTGGTGGAAAACTGGCTAATCTGTTTCAGTGGAGGCTTGCTGGGAGGTTTGCTGGCAATGGAACTTGGCAGTCAATTGATGACCCTGTTCAGCTTGCCTATGATGGGCTGGCAATGGCCTGCAATGACGGTCGCGGGACTATTGGTGATTACTACGGTTGCCGTGTTGTTGCCAGCGCGGAAAGCGGCATTGATTTCCCCGGCTATTGCCACCCGTACTGTCTAGATGATGTTGCCAACTTGTTGTATCTTAGGGCTTTAAATTCAAGGAGTGGATGAGGCTGTGACGGAAACCATACTGGTAGTAGATGATAATCAGGCGGTTTGTCAGGCGCTGGCTCTGACGCTGGAGCTTCAGGGCTACCAGGCAGTTACCTGCCTGGGGCCGGATGAAGCCCTTGAGGTGCTCTCCTCCCGGGAGGTTGATCTGGTGATTCAGGATATGAATTTCACCCAGGACACCACCTCGGGAGGGGAGGGGCGACAGCTGTTCTATGATATCCGCACCTGTCACCCCAATATGCCGCTGATTTTGATGACGGCGTGGACTGATTTGAATACTGCAGTTGAGCTGGTAAAGACCGGGCATGCCGATTATATGGGTAAGCCCTGGGATGATACCAAGCTGCTGACCAGTGTCGCTAACTTGCTAAATCTACATCGTTTATCCCGCGAGAACTCCACTCTGGTAAGACAACAAACGCAGCGTCAGCAGGGAATTCGGGATGCAGATTTGTGCGGCCTGATATTTGCCTCCGGCGCCATGGAGCGCTGTGTCGATTTGGCAGTGCAGGTGGCAGCATCTGACGTGCCTGTGTTAATTACCGGTCCCAATGGGGCCGGTAAAGACAGGTTGGCGGATATTATCCACGCCAACTCTGTGCTTAAAGATAAGCCCCTGATAAAAGTCAATGTAGGGGCGCTGCCGGTAGATCTCCTTGAGGCAGAACTGTTTGGTGCTGAAGCCGGCGCTTTTACCGGCGCTACCAAGGCCAGAATAGGGCGTTTTGAGGCGGCTGATGGTGGCACTCTGTTTCTGGATGAGATCGGTAATTTGCCCTTGTCGGGGCAGATAAAGCTGCTCAGGGTACTGCAAACCGGCGAGTTTGAGCGCCTTGGCAGTCACCAGACCCGAAAAGTGAAGGTGAGGGTGATCAGTGCTACCAATGCCAACCTGACTGAAGATATTGCCGAAGGCCGATTCCGGGAAGATCTATTTTATCGACTCAATGTGATTGAACTTGTTCTGCCACCACTGGCTGAGCGACAGGATGATATTCCGGCGCTGGTCAGCTATTTTATCGGCCCGGATTTCAGTATCAGCCCCAACGCCAGGGCCGCACTGTTGGCGCACGCCTGGCCGGGTAATGTGCGAGAGTTGGAAAATGCCTGTAAGCGTGCGGTGCTGTTGGCAAAGTCTGCCAGACTGGAGGCGCAGGACTTTGGGTTGACGGGGCAAGTTATGGAGGCTGGGCAGACTAATGCACCAACGGCTTCCTCTCACCCTGCTAAAAAGATCTCACGCGCTGATATTGAAGATGCTCTGGCGGCTCACAATGGGGTGGTGGCTCATGTTGCCAAATCTTTGGGGCTAAGCAGGCAGGCGCTTTACCGTCGAATGGATAAGCTGGGGATTGCCCGCTGATGAAGCAAAGGCTTTTTGGGGGACAGGAATGACACTGGCTTTGCGACTCACCGGGGTATGTGTTGCCTGCTCTTTGTTGGGGACTGCTCTGGGTATCTGGATGTGGCAATGGCTGGACGCCGGGGCGATATTGGCGGCATTGGTTATCGCCTGTGTGGTTGCAGGGCTGGCCGCAAGATTACTGACCCGTCAGCTGTATACCAGCCTGGCTAGCCTGGAAACAGGGCTGTTAAATTTTAAAGATAATGACTTCAGCGTGCGTGTCCCCGAAACCGGAACTGGCCAGCTACGTAATCTTTCCATCCTGTTCAATGAAGCCGCGGCCAGGCTGAGGCAGGAGCGTCAGTATATCTACCAGCGGGAGTTGTTGCTGGACAAGGTGATCCACAGTTCCCCCAACGTGATGCTGCTGTTGGATGACAACAACAGGGTGATCTACTCCAATGACGCTGCCCGTCATCTGTTGAACCAGGGCCAGATGATTAATGGTTTGATGTTGTCTGAGCTTGAAGTACGCCTGCCGGCTGAGTTTCATAACGCTCTGCAGTCAGGCACTGATGGTTTGTTTTCTGTTGGCGATGGGGAAGTACAGACCTGGCATCTGAGCCGTGGACGCTTTCAGCTTAATGGTCAGCGTCATCACCTGTTGTTGCTCAAGCAGATGACCCGGGAATTGAGTCGTCAGGAGGTCAGTGTCTGGAAGAAAATCATTCGTGTGATTGGCCATGAGCTGAATAATTCCCTGGCGCCCATCAGTTCTATGGTGAATTCGGGCAAACTCATCTGCCGTGACTATCATGAACCCAAGCTGGACCTTATCTTCAACACAATTGAGGACAGAACAGCCCACCTGAGCCAGTTTATTTTCAACTATACCCGCTTTGCCAAAATGCCTCTGCCGAGCCAGGAAACGGTAGAGTGGAGCCCATTTCTGGCGCAGCTTGCTGCTCAATACAGTTTCAAACTGGAGGGAGCTTTACCCGAATATCCTGGGTGGTTTGACCGTATTCAGTTGGAGCAGGTGCTGCTGAACCTGCTGAAAAATGCTCACGAATCAGGCTCTGCCAATGATGACATCTGTATGTTGCTGGAGTCTGAACACAGAGAGAGCAAATCCGGTGTGCGTATCAGTGTCAGCGACAGGGGCTCAGGGATGAGTGCCGATGTACTGCGACAGGCCCTGTTGCCTTTCTACTCTACCAAACGCTCCGGCTCCGGTATTGGCTTGTCTCTTTGCCGTGAAATCGTCGAAGCCCACGACGGTCAGATAAGTCTGCACAACCGGGACGGTGGCGGACTGAGCGTGAACATCTGGCTGCCAGCAGAGATGGCGGCTTCACAACAACAGGACAAGCGTCACACTCAATAAGCCCCTTGCTTGTCGCTTTTATTGGCTTTCGCTAATGTTGGGCTCAAATTAGCCCTCAGCCGCATTGCGGTGACTTAAAACGGAAGCTCTCCATGATTACCCTTATCCGTAACGTTGACCTTTATTCCCCTGAGCCCATGGGACGTCAGGACTTGCTGTTTGCCGCAGGCAAGGTATTGGCAATAGGTAAAAACCTTAATATTCAGGGTGAGCAGGTGGAGGTCCTTGATGGCTCAGATATGATCTTGATCCCCGGACTGGTGGATCCACTGGTCCATATTACAGGTGGTGGCGGAGAGGGCGGCTTTCACACGCGGACGCCAGCGATGGAGTTTACCGAAGCCAGCATATATGGGGTGACAACTCTGGTTGGCTGTCTGGGCACCGATTCTGTCAGCCGTACACTGGAAGATCTGTTGGCCAAGGCTAAGGGGCTGAAAAACGAAGGCTTGAATGTTTACTGTTACACAGGCTCCTACGCCTTTCCGGTGAAAACCCTGACCGGGGATATCGAGCGTGACCTGATGCTGGTGGATGAGGTGATCGGTGTCGGTGAGATAGCCATTGCCGATCACAGAGGTTCGCAACTGTCTGCCAGCGAGTTGGCCAGAGTGGCTGCCCAGTGCCGTGTAGGAGGTATGTTGTCGGGCAAGGCCGGGATTGTATTTGTGCATGTGGGCGATGGCAAAACCGGGCTTAACATCCTGCATGAGGTGGCGGAGCTGTCAGATATACCTCTGACTCAGTTTTATCCGACCCATATCAACCGCAGCCAAAAGGTGCTTGATGAAGGTATCACCTTTGCCAAAGCTGGCGGCATGATTGATTTTACGACGTCTACCAATGAGTCCTGTCTTGCCAGTGGTGAAGTGCCTGTTGTGGATGCTATTCGTCAGGCGATTGAGGCCGGAGTCTCTGCTGACAATATCAGTCTCAGCTCTGATGGTAATGCCAGCCTGCCTGTATTCAATGACAAAGGAGAGTTGGTCTCACTGGAAGTGGGACGGGTAGGCAGTCTGTTTGAAGCGCTGACGGATTGTCTTAAGGCCAAAATGTCACTGGGTGATGTCTTGCCCATGTTTACCCGCAATGCCGCCAGGACGATGAAACTTAAGGGAAAAGGCGTGATTGAGGTTAACAGTGATGCCGATATGGTGTTGTTGAATAAAGAGTTTGTCATTCAATCTGTTTGGAGTCGTGGTCGCCAGCTGGTCGCTGAAGGACAGCCTATCGTCAGGGGCACTTTTTAAGCTCATTAATCTTACCCCAAAGTAGTATATGAAATAGCCCGACCTACCCAGTCGGGCTATTTTGTTTCTGTTCTGGTGCTTTGCTGAGTCGGTATTGCTAGATTAAAACTTCGTTCGTATCGGATTTCGTGGTCAATTGTCACGGAACTGGACTCTGGTTGGGTGAAAGATGTATGTCTGCAAAACTCTGATACTGGTAATTCTGCTGCTGATTGCTCCGGTTTCCCGGGCCAGTGACGACATAGAAATTAGTGGATTGGTAATTGACCGAACCCTGACACGGTTTGGTAAAGATTTTGCCTTTTATTATTCGGGCTACTGGCGGGATTTGACCTTTACTCAGGGAGCAAATGTGACCCTGACAGAGACAGTTTTCCCTCAAGCCGGAACCAAGTTGACCGTCGAGATCAACGGCACGCTTATCTATGTGACTCACTTTGGTCGACGCGCCTCTCCCGTTAAAGAGCGCGCTGAAGAAGCAGTACTGAGAACCGTGGATTATCTGGCTCATATTCAGGCCGAGGCATTGTCCGGTGAATTGGCGGCCGGGGGACAGTGATTTCCCCGCTGTATTGGGCCAAGGATTGGGAAAATAAAGATGATAAATAAAGCAAAGCTAACCGGGTGGCGGCCTGTGCTGGTGGGACTAAGCCTGGCTTTCTGCGCTTCCTCCGGGGCG
The DNA here is from genome assembly GCF_023349125.1 of Shewanella corallii. Taxonomy (GTDB): domain Bacteria; phylum Pseudomonadota; class Gammaproteobacteria; order Enterobacterales; family Shewanellaceae; genus Shewanella; species Shewanella corallii. Next base: position 601,625 of record NZ_JAKIKT010000001.1, read on the forward strand.
ACAGAACTGGTTTATACACCAATTAACCCTACCTTTGGTGGAAACCCACTTAATGGCACCTTCTTGCTGAATAAGGCCAATGCCCAAAATAAGCATACGGAAGCTGCTGATGACAAAGACTTTGAAACCCGATTTCGGGAGTCCCTTGAGCGTAACATTATCAATACCATCACCCGCAATGTCGCAGATGGCGAGTTGACTGAGGGCTATTACAACACTGGACAACATGAGATTCAGATAACCCCTACGGCTTCCGGTGTCACCATTACCATCACCAATATTGAAACCGGTGAGGTCACTGTGATTGAAGTTGATACACCAGGAGGGGGCTAACCATGAAGAAGTTGTTTATATCCGCCATCCTGTTGCTGTTGGGAGGATGTAGCCTTTTCCCTAAACCGGATGTGAATCTCACCGAGGCAGAGGTCAATCCGGTCAGTGACACTATGAAGTCTATCAAGGCTATGCCAATCCCCAGGAGTACGATTCCGGTAGCTGTGTACTCTTTCAGGGATCAAACCGGTCAGTACAAACCTCAGGCCAATGTGTCCTCCTTTTCTACTGCGGTCACTCAGGGTGCGACCTCTATGCTGGTGCAAACCTTGTTGGAGTCCGGCTGGTTCACTCCGGTGGAACGGGAAGGGCTGCAAAATCTGCTGACAGAGCGCAAGATTACCAACAAGAGTAAAGGCAAAGACGAACTGCCTGCGCTGACAGACGCCAGGCTTCTGATTGAAGGCGGGATTATCGCCTACGAAACTAATATCAACACTGGCGGCAGTGGCCTTGGCTACTATGGTATTTCTGCGTCTGAGCTGTTTCGCGAAGATCAGGTTACCATCTACTTGAGAGCCGTGGATGTATTTACCGGCAAAGTGATGATGTCTGTTTCCACCACCAAGCGGGTTTACTCTCAGGAGATGCGTGCCGGTTTGTTCCGCTATATCAGCTTTAAGGAGTTGGCAGAAGCCGAGGTGGGCTTTACCACTAATGAACCCGTGCAGTTTTGCGTGTTGTCAGCGATTGAGCTGGCGGTGTCTGAACTTATCCAGCAGGGGATATCCAAAGGGTTCTGGCGCCCAGATCAGGAACTGGTCAGAAACGGCAGCTGATGGTATTTTGCAGCAAAAAGCCCGCTAAATTTGCGGGCTTTTTTGTTTTGAAATGCTGTCAGTTGTGAATTGGCGTGATTGACTGCCAAAACTGCTGGAAGGCAGCATCCTGATAGTGATGCTGTTGCCAGCGTGCGGGGTTGTCCAGAAAAAAGCGGGTGGCAGCCAAAAACTGGCCATGGCAGTTCTCCAGCATCAAGTCTGCCGGGAAGTCTGCTATCTCACCGGCTTGCTGACCCTGTAGCAACAGGTCCCCCAAAAATCCCAAAACCTCCTCCATAGCCATCTTGCGTATCTCAGGTGACAACGCTGGAGACATACAAAACTGCTGGAAGAACAGTTGCTTCTGTGGATTATCGAGTGCCCATTCCATCCCGGTTTGCCAAACATGATGGGCGTTATGCCGCAAACCGGACTCAGACTTAAGTCCTGCCTGCATTTCTACCGCCAGCTCCTGTTTTACCGTCAGAAAGAGTTCGGCAAGCAAAGCATCTTTACTGGCAAAGTGATGAAACAGAGTACCGGTAGCTACCCCTGCCGCTTTGGCGATGGATGCTGTTGAGGTGGCATGGTAGCCCTGCTCGGTAAACAGAGTTAAGGCCGCATCAAGAATCGCCTGTTTTTTATCTGTGCGCATCTTTACCTCCTCAACGCACAAAGAAGTTTACCAGCATCCTTTGCAGCCAATTGCCATAGGGAGGGTGGACCAATTTCCCGGTATTTAACTTACCCCGGGCCAGCACGGTTCTGGCGTGGCTGAACTGCAGGAAACCCTCCTTGCCATGATAGTGTCCCATACCTGATGGGCCTATGCCTCCGAAGGGAGCATCGTCCGCCGCCACGTGGAACACGGTTTCATTGATACAGACGCCACCTGAATGGGTTTGATTGAGGACGGTTTGCTGGGTCGCTGAATCGAAACTCATCAGATACAGGGCCAGAGGGCGAGGTCTTTCGTTGATAAAGCTGATCGCCTGTTCGAGATTTTGATAGCCGATCACTGGCAGCAGAGGGCCGAATATCTCTTCCTGCATCAGACGCATATCCTGAGTGACGCCAGTCAGTACCTGAGTAGCCAGTTTGCGACTATCCGGGTTGACCGCTTCGCCTGAAGCACTGTGAACCGTGGCACCTTTGGCAGTGGCATCATCCAGTAGCTCCAGCAGCCTTTGGTACTGGCGGTCATTGACCACATTGCCGTAGTCCGGGTTATTGGCGACTTCGCCGTACATAGACATAAATTTCTGTTGGTAGGCGGCGACGAACTCATCAATGCGATCATTCGGGCAGAGTACATAGTCGGGAGCAACGCAGATTTGTCCGGCATTCAGGCATTTGCCGTAAATCATACGTTCTACCGCATCCGACATAGGAATATCGGGAGCAATAATCACAGGTGATTTACCTCCCAGCTCCAGCGTGACAGGTGTCAGATTGTCTGCTGCGGCACGCATAACATGTCGGCCAACAACTGTGGAGCCGGTAAACAGCAGATGGTCAAAAGGCAGTGCAGAAAAGGCTGCGGCTATATCGGCTTCACCTTCGACGATGGCAACCTGCTCTTCCGGGAACACTGAAGCCAGCATCCTACGTACTGCCGCATTGGTAGCCGGAGTGAACTCGGACATCTTAAGCATGGCTCTATTACCCGCAGCCAGTGCTGTGGTCAGTGGGCCAAGAGACAACATGACGGGGAAATTCCAGGGAACAATAATGCCTACTACCCCCAATGGTTGGTAATGCACTTTTACGCTGGCTGGAGCCAACATAAGACCTGCGTGACGACGGCTGGGTTTCATCCAACGCTTCAGGTTTTTAATGCTGTAATTGATGTTGTTGATGACCGGCATAATGTCAGACAGCATGGTGTCATCCGCACTGCGATGACCATAATCCTGGCTCAGGGCTTCGGTGATTTCCGCCTGGTGGGACAGCAAAGCCTGCTTCAATTTCTTCAGCCACTGAATACGGGTTGCAGTATCAGCATAGGGTTGACTTTGGTAAGCCTGACGCTGACTCGTAAGGAGCTTGTCCAGATCGCTTATATGTTGCTCATTAATGGCCATATTCATTGTGTTTCTCCCTGTGATACTCAAACCGACTGATTAGTCGGTCTAATCCTACGTGAGCTGATGCCTTAGTGCAAATTTTGCGCTTGCGTGATCTGTGTCACGTCTGCATTCTGGTGTCAGACTTACACTGAAATCGAAAGGTAAATTCCTGACCAGACGTCATCAGGGCAGGAAGGTGCCAGTCAGAGCATTGCCATTTAGGAGGGAATATGAGTATCAAGCGTCATGGTATTTCTGTGGGTGTTGAGCGAATCGGTGATGATGATTTTTTTCTGACCTTCAAGGCGGTAGGGAAGTTAACTCATGAAGATTATCAACGTATGGTGCCCATGCTGGAGTCGGCTATCGCTGGAGTGGAAGACCCGGATATTTATGCGGTATGTGATGTGACCGAGTTGGAAGGTTGGGAAGCCAGAGCCATGTGGGATGATCTCAAGCTGGGTATCAAACATGGTAAGCACTTTGAAAAGATTGCTGTGGTGGGTAACTCTACTGCTCAGGAGTGGCTGACAAAGATTGCAGACTGGTTTACGCCGGCAGACGTGAAGTTCTTTGTGACTCAATTTGATGCGATAGTTTGGCTGAAGGATTAGTTCACCTTTCTGTCATAATTCGCGCAATATGCTGTGCTAACCTCGGGTTGGGAAGCCCGGGTATAAAGGTAGGGATAAGCTGGAAAATTTCTGCCCTCAGGCTCCCCGGTTGACTGTCAGGGCAACAAACAGGAGAGTTAATTATGCGTACCCGCAATATTTTATGGCCTACTGATTTTTCTGAGACTGCTTCCCATGCTCTTTCCTATGCTGTTGAAATGGCGAATCTTTATAATGTTGGGCTCAGGGTCCTGCATGTTGTCGAACAGCTCTCGGGCGATGAAAACTTCCAGGTGCTGGTGATTACGCCGGAAGAGCTGATGCAGAGTATGGAAGCGGCTGCTGCCCAGGAGATGCAGAAACTGCTGGCAGGCCTGAACACTGACCTGAAGGTTGAAACTCTGGTTCGCCGCTGTGAAGAGAACAATATTGCCGAGCAGATCGTTAAAGAGGCGGGGCAGGGCGATATAGGGATGATTGTGATGGCCAGCCACGGGCGCACAGGTTTATCTCACTTTTGGCACGATAATGTCGCCGAAAAGGTGGCTCAAAAAGCTGAATGCCCGGTGCTGATAGTTAAATAGTCAGCTTATAGGCTTGCTCAAGCAAAGCCACGACTGACGGTGAGTCGTGGCTGAGTGAGCCACTGAATTTAATATGCCGCATCAACTTGCCTTCGCCCTCAAGCAGTCCTTCCGGATCAGATAAGCCTGCTCCCTGTTCAAACCCCAGTGTTGCATGATCTTTGGCTGATGCCAGATAACAGAAAGGCCCCCGGCTGTTGCTGTAGCAGGGGCGTCCCCATTTAAATTCCTCTTTTATGTCATCGCCCAGCCCAAGAATCCTGTGCCTCAGGCTGTTGACGGTTGTCAGCTGTGGAGCGGGTACCTTATGCAGCCAGGCATTGATCTCAAATTCAGACATCTTTTACTCCTGTTTTCTATTGCTCAGGTTTGGGCTTGCGCAGGTCCCCCGGTGGAAAGCCAAACTGACGGATAAAGGCGCGGCTCAGGCTTTTTCCCGTGGCAAATCCTACTTTGTCAGCGACTAAATCCAAGGGTAAGCGTGAATGTTGAATAAGCTGGAAAGCCTTATTCAGTCGCCATTGAGTGACATACTGAATAGGAGACATCCCCAGTTCAGTATTAAAATGCCTAACCAGGGTGGCGGCAGACATATTGGCAGTGGCAGCAAGAGAGGAGAGGGTCCAGGGAGCGGCAGCGTCTCTGTGAATATGGGCCAGTACCTGACTCAGCCTGGGGTTTCGTAGCGCCGCCACAAAGCCTGAAGGTGAAGGGTCCCTTTTCATACAACGATGCGCAAGCAGGATAAACAGGATTTCAGAAAGCCTGTCTATGATAGGGCTGCGAAGATTGCCAGTTGCACGGATCTCTGCATCTATCAGGCTCACGGTTTGCCACAGAGGCTCATCATGGGAAATATCACGGGCGACCAAAATCTCCGGCATCGCTTCCAACATGGGGTGACTCAGTAGCTCTTCGTACTCCACCATTCCGCATATCACTCTGTTGGTGACTTCACCATGCTGAAATAAAGGTGCATGTAGTTTACAGGCATCTATGACTGCTTCACTTTCTGCCAACTCTCTGCCTTCCATATCGGCAATCCAATGCTGCCCCCCTTGGGGCAGCAGTGCAATATTCATCTCACTGACATCACGCACCTGCTCGCCACTCCCCACGACGAAGTTCCCCTCCATGGAGATATGGAACCTGGGAGCTTTAATCGCAGGCAAACTCATTCCCCATGGGGCGGCCAGGCTGGAATGGAAAAATATGCTGCCTCTGAGTTTCAGGACATCAAACATATCCCCCATAACATCCAGGCTGTTTTGTTGAGGATTGATTGTTTCGGAGTGTTTTATGCGTGCTTCGGAGGTCAAGTTGAATATCCACACTGTTTATAGTTGTTAACGCAATGTAAAAACAATATCGAGGAAGAGTGATGAATACAACTTATCGTGCGTTAAAGCTGGGAGGCTTGCTGCTTGGCCTGGGGCTCAGCGGCGGAGTATTGGCCGATGAATACTACAGTATCAAGAATGGTGAGCTCGAGCGGCCGACCGGTTACCGCGAGTGGGTATACGTCGGTACGCCGGTGACACCTAATGATATGAATAATGGCAAGGCGGCATTTCCCGAGCACCACAATGTGTACATTGACCCCAAGAGCTGGAAGCACTGGAAAAAAAACGGCGAGTTTCGAGATGGCACCATTCTTATCAAAGAACTGGTAAGTGTGGGCAGTAAAAATGCGGTCAGCGGTCAGGGGTATTTTCAGGGAGAGTTCCTCGGGTTGGAAGCTACCATCAAGAGCAAGAAACATTTCCCCAACGAACCGGGCAACTGGGCTTACTACTCCTTCTCAGATGTGACCCACAAGAATTTGAGCAAGACAGCCAAACCATTCCCGGCGGCAGCTTGCAATGCCTGCCATGAATCAGCGGCGGCTGATGACTTTGTGTTTACCCAATACTATCCGGTATTGAGAGCCGGTAAAGGTAAGGGCAAAGCGGCCAGCGGTGGTTATGAAGACAAACTGAATAACAGCTATGTAGAGCCCAGGGGAGGCAAATGATGAGAAAAATTGCATTAGTGGCTTTGTTGGCAGCAACGCCTGTATTGGCCGGTGAATTGTCGCCAGTGGTCGACGGCAAGGGGGAGATCAGCATGCCGGAAAACTTCCGGCTGGATATGGTGCATCTGGGATCCTGGTTTGTGCCTGAAGGTGATGCTTCTGGCTTTCATGATGTTTATGCCGACCGCAAAGGTGTCGAAGTATATCGTCAGTCTGGCACCTTCCCTGATGGCACCGTGGTGGTAAAAGAGCTTCGTCCCGCGGCAAGTGGTGACTTCACCACGGGTAAAGATGTGAGTTACAGCATCACAGACGTAAAGCAGTGGTTTGTGATGGTGAAAGACAGCAAAAACCGCTTTGCCGACAACCCGAGTTGGGGAGAAGGTTGGGGATGGGCCCTGTTTAAGCCAGGTGTTCAGGGTAATCAGTCCGCTAACTATAAGCAGGACTGTCTGGGATGCCATGTACCGGTAAAGGACAAGGATTGGATCTATACCCAGGGCTATCCGACTTTGCTCTCTGTTGATTTGAGCGGCAAGTAAGGCTTGCATAAACAGGAGGAAACTATGACCGCTAATATGCAGAGATTGTTTAATGGTTTTGGTATCAAAGCCGTCAGTGCGCTCCTTGTGTGCCTGACCGTTGTGGCCCCTTCTCTGGCCAGCCATCACTTCGAAAGTGATTTGTCCCGTCAATACCCTCAATTTGATATCACTGACCTGTTTGTATTTGATTCGGAGCAACCCAATTACACCAGTTTTATGATGAATGTGAATCCTGCCACTGCCAGAGATGGCAAGCCTGGGTTTGGTGAAAACGGGGTATACAGTTTTCATATTGCATTTGATAAAGCTGCCGGGTTGGAGGGAATCACAATAACGGCTTCGCTGCAGGGAGATGAGTGGAGTTTTGGGATGGCTGAAGGCGCCAATGCAGCTATTGGTGTCAAAGGTAACACTTTCGGTAAGGCCAAGGTTGGAACAACCAAAGTCTTTGGCAATGGCATCAAGGTTTGGACTGGCGCTGCCCGGGATACATTTGTGGGCAACTCTGAAGGGATTCTCGGGTTTATGGGTAAGTTGCTGGGCCAGGGGCAATTTGATCTTTCTGCGTTTGATAAGGGGGTCGATCTGTTTAAAGACTTTCAGAGTAGTGTGATTCTGATTGAAGTGCCCAACAGCATCTTGCCTGGCAAGATATACACCTATGCTTCCAGCGCTATGTACTTAAAAGATACCTGGGTTCAGGTGAACCGATTGGCTAATCCGCTGACGACGCATATGTTTATGGCAAATAATAAGATGGAAATTGCCGAGCATGTTCATCATCGTCCTGACTCAGATGCTTCCCGGGAATATGCCGTGTCAGGCGTGACCTTAAGAGCAGTGGTTCTGGATGGAAAAATGGCTTTGCCTGTTGCTTACGCAGATAAGGTGGCCAAAATGATGTTGCCTGACATGATCCCTTATCAGGTCGGCTCAAAAGCGAAGTACAGTTTTGAGTCAATCAATGGCAGAAACCCTGCCGATGATGCGATGGATGCAGTCTTGAGTATTCTGGTGGGAAGGGAGATTACTGACAACGCCAATACATTTGACCGCCATCCTCAAACCTTTCCCTACGTAGTACCGATTAACCCTGACTCGATGTGAGTTGGATATCAATGCCGATGGCTTAGTCATCGGCATTTTCAATTCGATAAAAGTCATGGTTGCCCATTAAAGTGCTTTATGGAAAAATTCGCGCAAAGCTTGCCTATGGAGACAACTCTTGGCAGCTTACTTCGTATAACCCCGTTAATCCGGTACGGGGGTCTCTACCTGGAACCATAAACTCCAGATTACGAAGAGTGAGGTGAACCGCCCGCTCTTTGTATTTTCAATCTATTTGGTACCAGAGCTTCACCTCATATCTTTCTTCTAACGTAAAACGATATTGAGAGAATCTATGCAAGACTTTATCGCCGGTTTACCCAAGGTAGAACTCCACCTGCACATCGAAGGCACCCTTGAGCCTGAGCTGATGTTTGAGTTTGCACAGCGCAATCAGGTACAGATCCCTTTTGACTCCCCTGAAGCTGTGCGTAATGCGTACCAGTTCCATAATCTGCAGTCATTTCTGGATATCTATTATCAGGGTGCCAATGTGCTGCTGCATGAACAGGACTTTTTCGACCTGACTTGGGCTTACCTGCTGCGCTGTCAGGATGACAATGTGATGCACACGGAGATCTTCTTCGATCCGCAGACTCACACCGACAGAGGGGTTTCGTTTGAGACTGTCATTAATGGTATTCACGGGGCTCTGGTTAAGGGTGAGCAGGAGTTGGGGATCAGCAGTCAGTTAATCATGTGCTTCCTGCGTCATTTGTCTGAAGAGGCGGCATTTACCACTCTGGAGATGGCTTTGCCGTACAAAGATAAGATAGTTGGGGTTGGGCTGGATTCATCTGAGCTGGGGCATCCACCTCAGAAGTTTGAGCAGGTATTTGCCAAAGCACTGGAGGAGGGCTTTTTGACTGTGGCTCATGCCGGCGAAGAGGGTACCCCCCAGAATATCCGCGATACCCTGTCTTTACTCAAAGTCAGCCGGGTCGACCACGGTGTAGCCTGTGCACAGGATGAAAGCCTGATGGATGAACTTGCGCAAACTCGCATGCCGTTGACCGTGTGTCCATTGTCTAACACCAAGCTCAAGGTGTTTGCGCAGATGCAGGAGCACAATATCGCCCTGTTACTGCGCCGTGGTCTTTGCGTGACGGTGAACTCTGATGATCCGGCTTATTTTGGTGGCTATATGACGGACAACTTCAATGCCATTGCCGATGCGCTGCCGCTGACCAAAGATGAGCTGGCACAGTTTACTCTGAATGCCATCGAGGCGAGTTTTGTGGATGAAGCTGAAAAGATTGCCATGGTAGCCAGAGTCAGGGCTTATATGCTGGCTTTTGCGCAGTAGGATAACCATGCAGGGAAGCGCTATGTTTTTATGCCGAGGGGCGTTACTCGTTTTGATATCCTTCAGTTTGCAGGGCTGTGTTGTTGATAACGGTATTCAGCCCATAGTGACAGACCCGAAGGCTGCTGAAGGTCAATATCAAACTCATCCGGCGGCGCCGACGGTGTGGCGTGGTATTTACACCAGTGGTGCCGAAGTGAGCGAATTCGCCCCTTGTAACTCAGCCGGTCAATATTACTGGCTGAGCCTGGCCCAGACGGATGTTGGTTTCGATAGGCTAAAGAGCCGTGTGAATGAACTCCGGCTTACCAGAGGTGAGCCTTATCCTGCAGTTTACATTGAATTTGTGGGGGAGGCGGTCGGCAAAGCCAGCGACGGATTTGCCGCTGACTATGATGAGGTTATTCAGTTGCGTCGATTAGTGGGCTTTGATGACACTTTGCCAGCTGAATGCCCAGCCAGTGAGGATAACTCTGAACAGCAAGCTTTAGAAAGATGAACCGGGCTGCTTGAGAAACTCCACCTCTTCAGGTGTGGACTTACGGCCCAGAATCTTATTTCTGTGGGGGTAACGTCCAAACCTGTCGATAATCTCTTTGTGCCTCAGTTCGAAGGGCAGATTGTCTTTTACCGCGTCTCTGCTGAACAGGGTCACAGCTACCTCATGAATGACTCTGGATTCACTGTGCATATAGGGCATGTAAAGGAACTGAATCTGTGCTTGAGAAAGCTCCTCTTCTGCATGGTGTGACACAGCTTCCTGGGCCAGTGCCAGCGCCATGGTATCCGCTTCAAATGCCATGGGCGAATCACGGTAGACGTTCCGGGAAAACTGATCCAGCACGATAATTTCTGCCAGCCTGCCTTTGGGGGTGGAACGCCAGTGGTAGAGTTCCCCTTTTTTGGCTGGCTCAATGATACAGCCAAACCTTTCTGCGACCAGTTGATCAAATGCCGGGTCTTTCACCCACCAGGATTTTTGCTCTATCTCTTCAAACCAAAACGTCAGCACACTTTCAGGACTCATTGACATAGCTGGCTCCTCGGCTGGCTGTTACGCCTTACTCAGGGTTGGATTGCTGCACTAAATCCAATTGCTGTGGTCAGTTCGCGTGTGCTTAAGCACCTTCTCTGCGATCAAACGCGCATGGCGCAAAGGGATTGAGGGCAGACTTACTGTGCCACTGGCCAGCCCGAGTTGCAAATTCGCAAGATGTTTACGTCTCTGTCCCGGCGTCTGGCGGATACAGACATGCTGAACTTTACCCAGAGGAATACGTTTCCAGTTGCGGCCTATCACTCCTGTATGTTGCCACACCACCTCTTTCCCCAGGCGATATCCCCACCTTCTGTACCTGAGCCAGATAACCACGGATGCCAGGGTTGCCCCCAACCAAAGGGTCAAGGTGAATGGATTGGCGCCCAAACTGAAAGAGTTGAGTATGGGAATAATAAAAGGCAATGGCAGGCGTCGCCAAAGCCAGTCAGTGTGGATGGGTAAATATCGGGAAGGCAGCTTGTTGTCTGTTTCTGAAAAAGGAAAAGTCCGGTCTATAAGCTGGTTCACTTCAAAGGGCTTAAGCGAGGGTGTCAGCAGGGACTTGTCGACAACTTTTTCGACCTCCTGGCCCTGAACCTGTCTGAATACCACAGTCCAGAGTCCCAACAATCGGGCGATGAAGGGTTGTGATGCCTCCAGTATCTGTACTCTACGCATCGGCAAGCCATCTTGCTGGTGGGAAATGACGCCACCGGAGCGTTGCATGGTTGATGCCGTTCTCGTAAGACGAAAGGGGTAGTACTTGAGTATAGTCGCCAGCACATTAACTCCGGTTATCAGCACCGCCAGTACCAGCAAAAGCACAGTGGCCAGCAAAATCTGCAGTATCAAACCTTGGTGGTTAAAGCCTTCTACCAGAGCGTTGTGTTGCACCATATCCACCCAGACGCTCCATTCCAGCGTGCCGGATAACGGGCCTAAAATAGCGGCTGCCCAAATCAGGTTATTACTATAAAGCCCAAATAAACAAAGGGCTTTGGCATCCCTGACGACCAGTAATTCTCCTTCGTGATCTTTGTCGAGGCTCAGGTCGGTCGAGATACTTATCTCTTGGCCGTCTCCTTTTCCCAGCCTCAGCAAATGTTGCTTCATCTGCTGAGCTTGCTCTCTGGCAATGGCCGCTAACTCGACCTCATCTTCCTTGGAACCGGCAGATTCCACCACCAGAGTACACAGCCCGAAAGGACGATAGTAAAAGGGCTGTTCAAGTCGTACATTTTGGATCTTGTCCAGTGGTAGCTCCTGACGTTTGGTAAACAGGGCACCGGAACGGACATTTAATTTGTCATCGGACAAGCGGTAGCGAAACTTGAGCCACTGGATTAGCGCATAACCCAGAATCAAGAGTAACCCAGCGGCTATGGCAACGGGGATCCAGGGGGAGTCGAATCCGGCTTTCCAGCCTGTAACTACAATGGGGATGACTGCGAAGCCATTACTTAGCAGTTCGATGGCACTTTTAAATACATAGTTGATGATTGCCCAGGGGGAGAGTCGGGACCAGGACTTGAGCTCACTCATTTGGCTCGTGTCCTCCAGAGGCCTGTTTCAGTAAATGCTGCCTGAGTTGCTCAGCAACCTGAGTGCTGAGCCCTGGCAGCTCGATTTCGGCACTGCCACTACCGGCACTGAAACACTTTAATGTGAATAGTTTGAATTTGCGTTCCACTGGGTTTTGTTCAAGGCTGACATGTTGCAGCCTGGTGTAAGGCATAGCAATGGTTGAACGCCAGAAAAGTCCTTTGCGGATCATAAATTCATACGGAAAAACGGCATATTGGAGTTGTTTTGCTTGCAGATGTATCACTATGATGAATAAGACGCCTATAAAAAACATCAGGCTTATCAGCATGATTAACTGGGGCGAAGTGATGGTGGCACGAAGGTAAAGTAGCGCGGAAACGACGCTGAATACCAGTAGTACACCTAAACTGGAAACCCAGGAGACCATGGTGACATAGGCATCGCCGACAAATGTCAGAGGTTGGCGATCAAGTGGCGTCCACTGACTGGGAGGAAGTTGTCTACGGCTTTGCGCGTAGCGGCAGCTCATGATGTATTCCTGACTAAAAGTTGCTCATAGAGCATCACTATAACAATGGCCATAGGTGACACACCATGGCTTGTTTACAAATGTAAACATATTGATTTATCGGGACGAATAAAAGGCATATGGAATGGAAAATGTCAGCAAGCAGCATAAGGCGTTTCTACGGAAACTATATTTGGCCTATCTGATTGGGCGCGAGCAACACAATTTGTTGTCTTTGCAAAAGGTCACGGGTATGCCCAGGCGCACATTGCAGGATGCCATTGCGGCATTTGGTGATGTCGGCATTGAGGTGAGTTTTGTGCAAAGCGGCGTCAGAAATAATGCCGGCTATTATCAGATTGATGACTGGGGCCCAATCCAGTCTGACTGGATAGCACAACGGCTTCCATATATGGCATCGCTATTGGCTTCATCCTGAATCCAATTAGCTTGGGTTAGTGAGTCATCACATAGAGTGAGATAAACCCAAGCCAGCTCAATGCCAGCAAAGCCCAGGGCAGCCAGGCGAGCCCAGGGGCGGAGTCGTCTGTTGGCTGTTGAACCTCGTTAACAGCGGAGGTTTTGGCTTTCTGTTGCTGTTTCCTGGCTTTATCCCTTTCTCTGGCTTTGACCTTCTGCTGCTTCTTATATTCCGCAATCCCTTTCTCAATTCCCTGTGCAATCAGCTTGGTTTGCTCTTTGGTCTGTCCCGGTTTCTGGGTGGCTTTGGCAACACGCATAGCTTCGTTGCGGGTTTCTTCTGACACGTTGTTTTTCATTGCTGGCACTATCGGTGGGAATTGCCGCCGACTATATCACGCTCACTGCTTTTGCGGGTTAACATGGACGTAAATTGAGGTATGATGCGGGCAATTGAATGTTAGAGGAGTTATCCGCAGATGTCTGAGCAAGCAAACGGCAATAGCCTGTACCAACTGGCTGACCAATTTATCGCACTGGCCAATGAACTGGCACAGGAAGAGCAGGATGTTGGTAAGGTCGGTACTGCGCTGCGTTTTGCCGCCGCCCGTTTCAACGCCTTTGAAGCCGCGATAAAGTCTGCGGATCTGGCCGCTGAAAAAGACAATGCGCTGGAGTGGTTTTCCAGTGAGTTCAAAGAGATGTTGAGCGACAACCTGGATGACCATATTGCCAATCCGCCAGTGACTCAAACTGAAGAGGCTACTCAGGACGACTCAGTGCAGATTTTCAAAGGCTAATCACTGCAAAGCAATAAAAAACGCCATCAATTGATGGCGTTTTTTTATGTGCCTGTGAGAGTCAACTCCACAAGGTGGTATAGACAACTCTGCAGGCCAGCAGTATCAGTACGATTCCCGACAATCTATCAATCAGCTGGGCATTGGCTCTGAGTTTTGGCAGCACTCTGGGGTGGGATAACATCAATGCCACCAAGGTGTACCAAAGGCCGTCCATCAGCAGTGGCGTCAGTACGATTAAGGCCTGACCACTGACAGTGTCTGCGGCTTTGACAAACTGGCTGAACAGCGCCAGAAAGAACAGCAGTATCTTAGGATTAAACAGCGAGATAGCCAAACCATCACGGGCGGCAGTCAGCCAGCTGGCTTGCTTACCGGAATCAAGCTTGTCCTGCACTCCGCCTTTGGCGTTCAGCGCCTGCCAACCCAGCCAGGCCAGATAAGCTGCCCCCGCCAATGCAATACCATTAAACAGCAAAGGTGCCTGTTTAAGGAGCACTGCCAGCCCCAGAAGGGTGATCAGGGCGTAAATCCCGATCCCCAATGCGTGGGCCCAGGCGCAAACTATGCCTTTCAGCGCGCCGCCACCCAAAGTGTGGCGGATCACTATTGCCAGACTGGGGCCGGGCGACATGGCGCCCAGGATACAGATAGAAAGCAGGCTCAGCCAGGCTGTCAGTTCCAAGAATCAGTCCTCTGATATTTGATAAAAACGGCGCAGATCGTCCGCCTGTTTCGCCAGGGACTCAGGCTCGACATACATCATGTGGCCCGAAGGGTAGTAGTGCATTTCAACCCTGTCTGCATCTATGCCATTGTCGGCGATGGTGTTCTCTGTGGCGAAAAAAGGAGTGGCCAGATCATAGTAACCATTGGCTATATAGATGCGGAAGTCTTTGTTCTCACGCTGAGCTTTGCCAAGGTAAGGGGCGACATTAACATACTTTGGCTGGCCTCTGTCCATATCCCAGTTCCAGTTGCGGTAGACATCACCTGACAGCACATTAAAGCGGCGGGAAGTGGTTACACCCAGTTCACTTCTCAGGTAGTGGTTAATGGCTGCCGTGTAGGCAGCGTCAATGCCATAGCCGGACGGATCTCCGTCTGAGTACTCACCGCCACTGTCATAGTCCACCCCCTTGTATCTGGAGTCGAGACGACCAACAGTCATATCCTGGTCTCTCAGCAGCTGCTTGGAGAAGCGTGGGCCACTGACTCTCAGATTGACCCTGTCCAGATAAGCTTCATCAAGACCGGTAAAGCGTGCCAGCTCACGGCGTACTTCCGCATATTTTGCATCACTCAAGCGATTGCCTGCCAGCAGAGCCAGCGCATAGTCATTAAGGGCAAACTGGCGTGAAGCTTCAACAAATTGCTCCAGTCCCCTGGCTTTGTCTGATGCGCTGACTTTACCGTGGTAAAAGGCGGTTGCTGCCATGGTGGGCAAAAAGCCGATATAAGGTTGGTGATTACCGGGTTGGTATCTGGCGTGGCTGAAGTCGAGAATGGAGGAGATCAACATCACTCCGTTGACAGCAATATCCGTCCAGCCGCCCTGTAGTTGGTTGACCAGTGCTGCCGCGCGGGCGGTACCATAGCTTTCACCAGCCAGATATTTGGGGCTGTTCCAGCGGCCATTGTCATTCAGCCAGACCCGGATGAACTCAGCCAGCACCTTGGCATCTTCATTGACGCCCCAAAAGTCTTTGCCCTCATATTCACCCATAGGACGGCTGTAGCCTGTGCCTACAGGGTCGATAAACACCAGATCGGATACATCCAGCAGAGAGTATTCGTTGTCGACCAGAGTAAAGGGAGCTGAACCGTCATCTTTGGCATCGCCCGGAACCACTACGCGCTTTGGACCGTAGATGCCCAGGTGCAGCCAGACAGAGGCGCTGCCCGGGCCGCCGTTGAACACAAAGGTCACAGGACGGTTTTCGCTGTTTTTCACATCGGTGCGCAGGTAACTGACAGAATAGATACCTGCCCAATCTTTTTCTTTGGTGTCTTTCAGCAGGGTTTCACCGGCAATGGCCCGGTATCTGACTTTATCGCCGTTGATTTTGACCTGATGATCTGTGGACACAGGGGCTTCGTATGACGACTTTGGCTGATACTCGTCATTGGCCAATGCTACTGGGCTGAGCAGCAATGTGGCGCCGAGTAAAGACGCTTTTGTTAGCTTTATCATTGCATTATCCGTAGGGTTTTAATTGTTGTTTCAGCAGCGCAGGATACAGTGATGCCAGGTTGCTCGCAATTTCAGCAATGTAAGGAAACTTAAGGACAACTCCATGATGGCAAACATGAGCTGGGCGCTCACCGCAATATTTTCCATTCTCCTGTGCTTGTTGGTATGGCAAAAAATTCGGGGTAAGCAGATCCCTGTGTTTGCCCTGATAATGCTCGGATTATTCACCCTGAGCTTTGGCTTGGTGGCTAATTTTGTTAATCGCGGTGAGGACTATACGGCCTGGCAGAGATTACAGTGGCAGGAGTTGCAGCCACAGCGAATTGATGCTCTGGTCGCACAGGGCAAAACCGTGGTGATAGATGTGACCGCCGATTGGTGTTTCGCCTGCCGTAAGAATACCATAGAGGTGTTGCGTCGTGAGCCTGTGGTTGAGGCGTTGGAGGCTGATAATATTGTGTTAATGCTGGCGGACATGACCAAACCTCATCCAGTGGCGGAGCAGTATCTGACTCAACGTGGGATAGCCAGCGTGCCCTACAATATTATCTTCAGTCCGGCCCACCCCGAGGGAATGGAACTACCGGCTGAACTGACCTTCCACAACTTTATGGCGGCGTTGGCAGCCAATAGCCAGGGTTAAGCTCCGGCTATTTTAAACATCGGGACAGAATCGAATGGAATTAGCGGGTTGGGGATTGGTTGGACTGTTTGCGCTGGCGCTTGTTCTGTTGGTCCTGCAGCGACTCAGGGGCAGGCCGGTTCCTCTGGTGCTTATCATCATGCTCGCGGTGTTCACTCTGGGAGTGGGCACAGTAGTGAACTTTGTTAACCGGGGTGAAGATTACACCGCCTGGGAAAGATTGGTGTGGTCATCCCTTGAGCCGGAACAGATCCCGGCGCTGGTGGCTGATGGCAAAACGGTCGTGGTCAGTGTTACCGCCAAATGGTGCGCGATTTGCCGGAAGAATGATGCTGAAGTCCTGCACCGTGAGTCTGTGGTAGAGGCACTGGAGGGCAGCCATATTGTGCTGATGCAGGCGGAAATGTCCGAGCCTCACCCGATCGCCGACCGCTATTTGCGTCAGCAGGGCGCAATCGGTATTCCCTTCACCAAAATCTACACTCCCACTCATCCAGCCGGTATAGCTATGCCCAGAGAACTGAATATGAAGGCATTTATCGGCGCCTTGAACGCAAATTAGCCATACAGCGGATTGCATCTGTCATATCCATAGTGTTTCATTGTGATACGAATGTAGCGCACACAGAAAAAACATCTGGAGATGATGAATGAAAAACCTATTGATAGTGCTGGTCATAGCACTGGCGGGCGGCACGCTGTACTACATGGCACAGCAAAGTGGCAAGCAGGGATACGAGCCAAATGGAGCGCTTGAATACGTGCCTGCAGACACAGCCGTGTTTTCGGGACAGTTGCACCCTTTCCCGTTGCGTGACTATCTGGTCGCGACGGCGAATAATTACCAGAACCCTTCCTCTATTCCATTGGATATGCTGGAAACGCCGCAGGAGCGCTTCTTCTACGCCCTGTTTGAACAGTACGCCAGTCAACTGAAACAGCCCGATGAATTCATTAAGAGCTTTGGTCTGGACAACCGTGTTGAGGGCTATTTTTACACTCTGGGCTTGATTCCTGTGATGAAGCTGCAAATCAAAGAACCTGCAGCTTTTTATGGTCAACTGGATGCTGCGGAGCAGAGCAGCGGCTGGAGTCATACTGTTCGTAAGGTTGGTGAGCTGAATGTCCGCGCCTATGAGCTTGACGATGAGAGCGGCGACATCCAACTGCTGGTGTCCGATCACCAGGGCTGGCTGACCATGACGCTGGCTTTTTCCGGTCAGGATCCTGTAACTCTGGAGCAATCCCTTGGACTCAAGGCAGTAGAGAACAATCTGACTCAAACCACCTTGCTTAAGGATATCGTCAAACGTCACGGTTTCCTGTCTGAGAGTGTCAGCTATATCAATCATCAAACCATAGTGGCTGCACTGACCAAAGGTGAAGGCCTGATGGGGCAGCAACTGACCAAGCTGGCTGAGCTGAGTGATGCCAGTGAACTGCAGGAAATTCGCACTGCTGAATGTCAGCAGGAGATGGCGGGTATTGCTGCAAACTGGCCTATGACAGTCGCAGGTTTAACCCACATGAGCGTTGATGAGCGCCATGCCGATATGGATGTGCGCACTGTTATTGAGTCCAACAACAGCAAGGTGATGTCAGCGCTGCAGTCACTGCGTGGCTTTATTGCTCCGGCAGCCAGTCGTATGGGCGACAGCGTATTCTCAGTTGGCCTGGGACTGGACAGCGATAACCTGGCCGCATCCCTGAATCAGGTTTGGCAGGAGATGATGACACCTCAGATGCAATGTCTGCCGTTGGCCGCAATGCAATCAGAACTGAGTCAGGCAAACCCTGCAATGCTGGGGATGTTTTCCGGTATGGCTCAGGGAGCCAAAGGTGTCTCTGTCGTGGTTTCTGGTTTTGAGCTGGATGAGTATGGCGAGCCCAAAAGCGTAGATGCCATGGTGAGCCTGGCTGTTGAAGATCCACAAACTCTGTATGCCATGAGCGCCAGCTTCCTGCCTCAATTGGCCGGGGTACAGCTGCCTGCCGATGGCAGCCCGATTGATGTCACAGATATGCTGGGACTGCCGCCAATTGGTAACGTGATGTTGGCCGCCAAAGGTAAGCATCTGGTGCTCTATACCGGTTCACGTTCGACTGAGCTGGCTAATGAGCTGGGTGTTGTCGATTCCATCAAGCCCAACGGCATCATGGTGATGACAGCGGACTACAAGAAAGTATTTACCCCTTTGTTCGATGTAATGGAGGCGATGGGCGAGGAGATTCCACCTGAAATTGAAGGCATGAAAGATGCCAATATGAAGGTGTTGTTCGACTTCGATGTCACCGACAAAGGTTTGGTGTTTGATACCCGTATGGCCGCGGAAGCGGAATAACTAAACTATTGAAGATAAAGCCGGACTGAGTCCGGCTTTTTTATGGCTGTGAGTTGATATCGGCAGTGAGCTGCTGCTGAGCACCCTGGCTCAGGAGTGCCGTCAGGGTGTGCCAGTCCATCGTCTGGTAACGTGCCAGTGAAATATCCGGATTGATCGCCAGGCCAGAGATCCGATTTCCATGGTTATCATAAAACAGGCTGGTGGATGCGCTTAATGTGATTCCAGAGTAAGGCAGCCTCAGTTGAGTGCGTGGACTGAAGTCTCCGGCAAACCGGGTTCCAGCCAGGGTGACGTTGGGTAGATGACGTGCAAGATAAGCAAGCCGAGCACAGGCACGACTGCAATCTGTATTAACGATAACCACCACAGATGAGAAGGCGTTGGTGGTCCCTGTTGCTTCTTCAAAGTTAAATTGCCCCGAGAATATCGGGCTTAGTCCATTCTGTTCATGGCTGTTCCCCGTCTGAATTAACCCCAATTGCTCCAGCTGGTGGTGCTTATGGGCACCAAAGGGGCGATATCGAGCCGTGAGTCCGGGCAACTGTCTGCCACCGGCGAGCTTGGCCAGCAGAGGTTTAAGGGTCTCAGGGTTGCCGTCGCTGGCACCACTGATATCCAGAATCAGGGCATCACGTTTCATTGCCTGGGCAAGCATATGGTGGCTCAGGTTATCCAGATCTGCCACCACAAGCAGAGCGGCATTATCGGCAAGGTGGCTCAATCTATTCGCTGGAGCTTTGGCAAAGGATAAACCGTCATTCTGCTCTAAGAGCCAATAGGTGCGGCTGGAGTCGGCAAGCTCATCGACCAGGGTCAATCTGGGAGGCCGGGAGATATCCAGACCCAGCTGTTGTCTTAATGACTGTAGTTGCGCCAGTAAGGGGATCAGCACGTCGGGTTCCTGTCTCAGCGAAGCGGGCAGATGTTTACTTGCTTGTTTAAGAAAGCGTGTCAGCGGCAAGCCATCAATATGGGTGACAAAGGGATAGCGAGGATCCAGCAGTGCACCGTCGCGGGTAGCGAGCCAGCGGCCGTTTTCAGGATAGAGTTGCAGCGAAAATCGTGAAGGTGAGTCAGCGGCGATATTGACTCCGGGATCGCCAAGTGTCGCCAGCAGCAGGGAGAGGCTATCTCGGTATATGGACAATGATTGGCCGGCGGTCCGGGTTCCGGTCAGGCGAAGTTGTCTGTCAATCCCTGCTTTCTGCGCTTTCGGCAACACATGGTAGAACGCCGATTCATTTTCCAGCCAGCGTTTCACCAGGTAAAGCTCCTGGTTAATCTGAGTTTGGCTGAGACGCTCCGGAAGACTATCCGGTAGCAGAAACCAGCCCAACCTGACGCTGCAGAGCAGTAAGAACAATATAAACAGGGCGAAAATACCCTTGTAGTCTAACTTCATGAGCCTCCCCATTCCCATGCCGGACGGGGTAAAACCCAAATTCATCCGGCGACCGGGGGGAGCTAAGTGATTACCGGTCGACGAATCATGCTCCTCCTTTGGGGAGGTGCACAGCAGGTCCATTTGCTGACGATGATTGGCCGGTAAAGGGAAAGGTCCGCCCCAAGCCCGCGGAAGGCCGGAACGGGCGGATATTTGCGCCTTCAGCCTTCCTATAACAAGTCGTTGAGAGCCAAACCTATGCCAATCCTTTGAGTGCTGGCGTTGTAGTCGATCAGACTCTCTCCATACCCGTTAAAGTATTGTGCATAAACTCTGAGATTGCCCAAAATTGGATAACTCCATGTCAGCTCAATAGCACCTTTGTTATCCCGCCTGAGGTTATTTCGCAGCATCATGCTGTAGCGCTGCTGACCCAGGCCATAAACCGCCGTCAGCTCAAAATTCCCCATAAATTTATTGATATCCGGGTTGTCATCGCCACGGGGATCGCCCGGATACTCTTTAGCGTCTTCCGGCAGTCGCCACCACACTTTGGTTCCCACTGCCAAATCACCGGCATCAAAAATCATGGTGCCGTACAAGCGATTCCAGCTACGGGACAAGTCGCCTGATTTACCATTGGATTGGTGCACAGCACCCACGCCCCAGAAAGAGTTGGTCATGCCAAATACTTCCCAGTCGTTATTGAACAGCATAAAGAGTTCGGGCTCGTGGTTGGTTTCTCGAAATGGGGAGGAGATATCTTTGTTGTATACCTGCCACCAGGATTGGTTAGTGTAGGCGAAGAAAAGATGGCCATTGTCACCGAAGACGTTGTACCAGAGCGGCAGCTTAAAACTGATTTGAAACTTGGCTTCAAACTGATCCAATTCGCCATTGGTATCGGCAAACTCCTGCTCATAAGGGACAGCATTCGGGCTGGGGTCATAGGTGACCGGCAGTATGTAATTGACTTTGTGAGGAATAATTACAAACGGCAGATCGGCGGTTGCCAATTCATCCTTAACTCTTTCACTGACCAAAGAATTGGGAGTGCTTTCATCCTGCTCCCGGTTATCGGCTGCCGTAGCCAAAGGCATCCCGATAAGAGTGATAACCAGCCCAAGAATTTGGGCATGTGTCCCTGGCATTATTAACCTCCTGTCTATCAAATTGGCATAAGTTAGAGCCGTTTCTCCCTGCAAACCTGCTGGCATCCGCCATGCTCAACAGAGTTTTTCTATTATTTACCTGTGTTTGAGGGCCGAAACACCATATCACAGGCAAATGTTCATCCCTATCAAGGCTTCTAATAACATTTGGTTATAGATGTTAATTATTTTCTATTTTTTTAGTAATAAAAGGGGGGCTATAGTCCATGCAGAAATCATTGGTGGGGCAAAAGCATGGAACTGGTGGCAATACCCGGACAATCTCCCCGGGGCAAGGTTTATCTGATTGGTGCAGGACCGGGGGATCCCGAGTTACTGACAATGAAGGCCTGGCGCTGTCTGCAGCTAGCTGATGTGGTCTTGTATGACGCTTTGGTCAGCGCTGAAATTCTGGCGCTTGCGCCAGAGGGTGCCGAAATGATTGCCGTTGGCAAACGTGCCGGTAAGCACAGCGCCCATCAGGATGATATCAATCAGTTGCTGGTCACCAAGGGATTTACCCGCAACAGGGTGGTGCGTCTGAAAGGGGGGGACCCTTTCATTTTTGGGCGTGGCGGCGAAGAGTTACAAAGCCTGGTGGAGGCAGGGATCCCCTTTGAGGTGGTTCCTGGTATTACCGCCGCCAGCGGCGCGGCAGCCTATGCTGGCATACCTTTGACTCACAGGGATTGCGCCCAGAGTGTCAGTTTTGTGACCGGCCACTGCAAGCTTAAGTCTGAACCTCTCAACTGGCGACAGTATGCCGATACCAATCAGACGTTGGTTGTGTATATGGGCACGCTCAATGCGGGGATTATCAGCCGTGGCTTGATTGACGCCGGGCGTGCTGCTGACACCCCGGTAGCGATAGTCTCAAAAGCCAGTACCCCGGCACAGATGGTGATGACGGCAACGCTGGCCAGCCTGCCTGAACTGGCCGCCAGCTCAGAGCTGGAGATGCCAGCGCTCATCATCATAGGTGAAGTGGTGCGCTATACCGAGCAGATGAACTGGTTCGCGCAACAGCAGGAATCGCAATCAAAATTGCAACAGTACAGATAAATCTGTGTAATAACAGGCGGAATTCCGCCCAGTCAGATTGGAATGGAGTAAACAGATGACAAGTGAAATATCCCGGGACTCTCTCCCGGAAGCGGCTCGATTAAGCCACTTGCAACAGCTGGAAGCGGAAAGTATCAGGATTATCCGGGAAGTCGCTGCGGAATTTGATAATCCAGTGATGCTGTACTCCATTGGTAAAGACTCCTCTGTCATGCTGCACCTTGCCCGCAAGGCCTTTTACCCGGGCAAGATACCTTTTCCTCTGCTGCATGTGGATACCACCTGGAAGTTCCGCGAAATGATTGAGTTTCGTGATAATCAGGCCAAAGACCTCGGTTTTGAACTTTTGGTGCACACCAATCCTGAGGGGCTGGCGCAGAACATCAACCCTTTTGACCATGGCAGTGCCAAACATACTGACATCATGAAGACTCAGGCGCTCAAACAGGCGCTGGATAAGTATGGTTTTGACGCCGCCTTCGGTGGTGCCCGCCGCGATGAGGAGAAGTCCAGGGCCAAAGAGCGGGTTTACTCCTTCCGCGATACTCACCACAGGTGGGATCCCAAAAATCAGCGCCCCGAGCTGTGGCACAACTTTAACGGTGCGGTAAACAAGGGCGAGAGCATTCGTGTATTCCCACTGTCCAACTGGACAGAACTGGATATCTGGCAGTACATCTACCAGGAAAATATTGAGATTGTGCCCCTCTACTTCGCCAAAGAGCGTCCAGTGGTGGAGCGAGAAGGCCAGCTGATTATGGTGGATGACGAGCGTATGCCGCTAACGCCGGAAGATGAGGTTCGCCACGAGAAGGTGCGTTTCCGCACTCTGGGTTGTTATCCCCTGACAGCAGCTATGCACTCGGAGGCTGACTCGCTGGAGCAAATAATTGAAGAGATGTTGCTGACCCGCTCCAGCGAACGTCAGGGACGCCTTATCGATTCAGATCAGGCTGCTTCCATGGAACTGAAAAAGCGCCAGGGCTATTTCTGACAACACAGACAAGTGCAAAGGATGAGAAGATGGGAACTGCAGTAAATCAACAGACCCGACTGGCACAGGAGTTGTCAGAGCAGGGTATCAAACAATATCTGGCCAACCAGCAGCAAAAAGGCCTGCTGAGGTTACTGACCTGTGGCAGTGTGGACGACGGCAAAAGCACTCTGATTGGCAGGCTGCTGCATGACAGTGCACAAATCTATGAAGATCAGTTGGCTAGTCTGAAAAGCGACAGCGCCAAAATGGGCACCACAGGTGAAAAGATCGATCTGGCGTTGCTGGTTGATGGCCTGCAAGCGGAGCGGGAGCAGGGCATCACCATTGATGTAGCTTACCGCTATTTCTCCAGCGATAAGCGTAAGTTTATTATCGCCGACACGCCGGGACATGAACAGTACACCCGCAATATGGCTACCGGCGCCTCCACCTGTGACCTGGCGGTGATTCTGATTGACGCCAGATATGGGGTGCAGACCCAAACCCGTCGTCACGCGTTTATCGCTTCCAAGCTGGGTATTCGTCACTTTGTGGTGGCTATCAACAAGATGGATCTGCTGGACTTTGACCAGGCGGTATTCGACAAGATCAGCGAACAGTTTGCCGGTGTGGTCAGTGAGCTGGCTGACCATGGCGCGCAGTTAAATGTACATTATGTGCCTATGTCAGCATTGGATGGTGACAACGTGGTATCGCGCAGCAGCCGCACCCCGTGGTTTACAGGAGAAACTCTGCTGGAGCATCTGGAGTCAGTAGAGATCGACCGGGAGCTCAATGCTCAGCCATTCCGTTTCCCGGTTCAGTATGTCAGCCGTCCCAATCTCGATTTCCGTGGCTTTGCCGGCACAGTGGCGGCAGGCAGCGTCAGAGTGGGGGATGAACTGGTGGCATTGCCATCGGGCAAGCGCAGTAAGGTTGCCAGCATAGTGACCTTTGATGGTGGTAAGCCTGAGTCCTTCAGTGGTGAGTCAGTCACTCTGACCCTTGAGGATGAAATCGATATCTCCCGTGGCGACATGCTGTGCGCGGTCAGCAAACCGGCTCAGAGTGCTGGTCAACTTCTGGTTGATCTGGTGTGGATGGCAGAAACGCCTATGGTTGCCGGGCAGCTTTACGACATCAAGCTGGCGGGTAAGAAAACCCAGGCCAGAGTCAGCGAAGTGCGTTATCAGCTGGATGTAAACAGCTATGAGCAGCATCAGGCGGAAACCCTGGGGCTGAATGGTATCGCCAGAGTGGTTCTGGAACTGACTGAAACCATTGCTGTTGATCCCTATGAGCTGTGCCGCGAAACCGGCGCACTGATTGTGATTGACCGTCTGAGCAACGCCACACTCGGTGCTGCCATGGTGGTTGAAGCGGTTGAGTCAAATACAGGTCAGCGTCAATTCAGTGCTCAGGAGCTTGAGTTGAATGCTTACATCCGCAAGCACTATCCACACTGGCAGGCACTGGATATCAGTAAACTCTGAATCCGGCAGGAGACACAGATTGTCTGAAAGCATACAGCTGGCATTAATACTCACAGGACTGGTAGCCGGTTTAATCGCCGGTGTCGCCAGCCCTGCGGTCCTGTTCTTTATTGCCTCGCTGCTGACCTATCTGTTGGGGCTGGTCAATCTGGAGCAGTTGCTGCACGGCTTCAGTAACCCGGGACTGATTACTCTGGTACTGCTGTTACTTGCTACGCTGGCGCTGGAAAAGACCTCATTGCTGGGACGTATGAGTAAGTTGATTGGTCGTGGCTCATTGAGTATGACGCTGGCACGACTGGGTTTTTCCACTGCACTGCTGTCTTCATTTACCAATAACACAGCCGTAGTGGCCTCTTTGATTGGTGCTGTGCGTCGCAATCCGGCCCATGCACCAGCCAAGTTACTGTTGCCGCTGTCATACGCTGCGATTCTCGGGGGCACCCTGACCCTGATAGGTACGTCCACCAACCTGATCGTGAACTCCTTTGTAGAGGAGGCCGGACTGACGCCGCTGGGCTTCTTTGAGTTTACCTCTGTGGGTGTGGTGATTGTGGTGCTGGGCGTTGGTTTGCTGGTGTTGCTGAGTCATCTGATGCCTGAACGGGATGACGCCAGTGTAGATGAGTCCTTGCCCTATCTGTTGGAAGCCAGAGTAGCGGATGGTTCTGCGCTGGTGGGCAAAAGTGTGCAGGACAATCACCTCAGAGCGCTTAAGCATCTGTACCTGGTGGAATTGGAGCGTCACGGCATCCGTATTTGTCCTGTACCACCTCAGCTGGTGCTCAGTGGCGGCGATGTGCTGCGTTTTTCCGGCAACCCGGAGGCAGTGGAACTCCTGCATCAATTTGATGGTCTGGAGTGGTTCGGCAAGCAGCAGGCGAGGGGGCAAAACCTGATGGAAGCTGTGCTGGCTCCAACCTCGTCTTTGGTGGGAAGGTCGCTTAAATCTGCTCGCTTCAGGGAAAAGTTTGATGCCGCAGTGATGGCCATTCGCCGCGGTAATCAACCGCTCAAGGGCGGTCTTGGAGATATAGAACTCAAGGCCGGTGATGTACTGCTGTTGACACCGGGGCCGGGGTTCTGCCCGGACAAAAACAACGCCTGTCGCAGCCATCTGGCCTCTGAGTTTGCGGCCATCAGTGGTCTGGACCTGAGTGTCAGGCTGGATACTGCCCGCAGCCGATTGGTATTGGGGGGCTTTGCCGCCGTGATTGCGGCCAGTTTAGCGGGCGTGCTGCCGCTGGTGAAAGGTCTTATGCTACTGCTGCTGGTGTATCTTGGTTGTGGTGCTGTGACCGTCAGGGAGATGCGTCGGCGCTTTCCTCTGGAGCTGGTGATCGTTGTCGGTTGTGCCCTGAATCTCGCGGCCTTGATGCTGTCATCGGGCCTGGCTCAGTCTCTGGCTGATTCGGTGCTTGGGGTATTTAACGGATTCGGGGTGATGGGGGCCTTTGTTGCCGTCTATCTTCTGACTTTGCTGCTGACTGAGTTGATCACCAATAATGCGGCTGCCGCTTTGGCTTTCCCTATCGCCTACGCCATTGCGCTGAGCTACGGTGTGGATACACGGCCCTTTATTCTGGCTGTGGTATTTGGGGCCAGTGCCAGCTTTATTTCACCCTATGGTTATCAAACCAATCTTATGGTGCTCAGTGCTGGTAACTATCGTTTTTCTGACTATGTGAGACTGGGCTTGCCTCTGTCCCTTTTGTATTCGTTAATTGTGGTACTTCTGGTACCTGTGTTGTTCCCTTTTTGAAGCTTGGAGCTGAAATGAGTCGAGAAGTAAATCCGGACATTGTCTGGCATCAGCATGCAGTGGATCAGGCGGCCAGAGCCGAACAGAAGCGTCAGCAACCTGTGTTGCTTTGGTTTACCGGCCTTTCAGGTGCGGGTAAGTCCACTCTGGCGGGTGCTCTGGAGCGGGCCCTCTACAGTGAAGGCTTTCACACCTATTTGCTGGACGGGGATAACGTTCGCCATGGTTTGTGCAAAGATCTTGGCTTCTCTCAGGCCGATCGGGATGAGAATTTACGCCGTGTAGGCGAGGTTGCCAGATTGATGGTAGATGCAGGGCTGGTGGTACTTTCCGCCTTTATCTCCCCTACCCGTGAAGAGAGAGACAGAATTCGCGCTCTGTTTCCTGCCGGACAATTTATTGAGGTGCATGTATCTACACCTTTGGCTGTGTGTGAAGAGCGTGATCCCAAGGGACTGTATCAAAAGGCCCGTCAGGGAGAGATTGCCAACTTTACCGGGATTTCAGCTCCTTATGAGGAGCCATTGAATGCCGAGCTGACCATAGATACCAGCAGGGGCGATCTGGGCTCTCAGGTGCAGGCTTTGCTGCACTATCTGACTGCTCTGGGCATTCTCAAAAAATGAATCCGTTAAGTCGCTGTTGATAACAAAAATTCCCTCAACGTTGAGGGGATTTTTTATCAGACTCCGAAATCCCGCTTGAACTGGCCGCGCAGCATGCCTGTGTATTTGGCATTGGTACGGGCGGTGACCAACTGAGCCAACTCCTCTCCCAGGCCGGTGAAACTGTAGTAACTCAGCAGCAGGTGAGGGTGTTTCGGGGTCAGGGTGATATGGTCGCCGGGAAGATTCAGCGCCAATGGTGCTTTGGGTTGCAGCAGGCCAGTTTCAAACTCGCCTCTGTGCAGTATGCCTGCATCCACCAGAGTCAACACGCCGGAATAGGGCAGACCACACTGGGACAGGCTCAACTGGGTTTGAGGCGACTTTCTGAATACTTGAGAGAGCCCGCCTGTGACTCTGTAGCCCGTGATGATTTTCAGCCGCTTGTCATCATTAATGTTACAGGCCAGTCCCAGTGTTCGCTCCAGCAGCTGGGCTTCTCTCTGGGTCAGCTGTTTCAGGGTATGCAGGGTACGTACGCTGAAGTGTCCGGGGTTCACTATCTCTGCTGCCAGGATCCGGGCCCACAACTCCTGCATTTTACGGCTGAAGATCTGCTCAGCCATCTGCAGGAACTGATGCCGCCAGTCCGGGTCAAGATCGCTGCCTGTCACATCGGATGGGGTATGGGCCAGCGCCAGCTTGTAAATGGTCTCCAGGTTTTCCTGATATTGGTTGTTGAGCAGCTTCTGCCGCTGCGCTGCGCGCTCGCTGGTGCTGCTATCGTGAGCCTTAAAGTCCGCTGTGCTGGCCAATCCAAGGTATTTGCCCAGCAACAATGCCTTCTTACGTGCCGACACCTCATTATCGTTGGCAGGAGTATCGCTGCCTGGGCCCTTTTGAAGCGCTCTTTCTGTCGTCATATCCCTGTCACCTTAAAAACCGGCCTGGATCATCCATGCTTGTTACCACGTTTTCTTAATACGCGGCCTTTGCCGAATATCGTCAGTGTTAGTGGTTATATAACATGCAGTAGCATTGTCCCCCAAATGGAAAATCCCAATGAATGGGAAACAAAATCAACAAGGTTATGGGTTTGGGTATCTTGGTAAGTAAAGAGGTAATAACAAGGTCGTGGTTATAAATACTGGCAATGATTACAAGCAAGGCTGATTGGGTTGCATATTGTATTGTCGGTAGATAAAAATGTTTAAATAAAGTTGTAAACGCTAATGAAAATAGATCTCATTTAATGTAGTGTGTCCAGCATCATAATGATGGGGGACACACAATTGAACGAGAACAGGAGAAAATCTGCAGGCCGGAAGCGAACGGCATTGCTGAGTAAAACCGTATTGGCTGTTGCTTGTGGTTTCACGAGCCTAGGGGCTCAGGCGCAGGTCGACCCACAAAAGTTGGCAGAGGCGATTGAGCGTCAGGAGGCTGAGTTAACCAAACTCAAACAGGAATTGGCTGCTCTGAAAGCTCAGCAGGCCAGCAGCGAAAAAGAAATAGCCAGAGTAGAGAAGGCGGCGTCCAAAGCGTCGGTATCGACGGCTACAGCCAGCACCAGTACCTGGGACAGACTCAGTTTCAGCTCATACGGTACCTTGAGCTTCACCAGTGATGAGTATTTTGACAATGTTCAGGACACGACGCCGGAAAGGCGTAACAGATTTGACCTGGAACGTATCGTCACTGAATTTGGCTACCAGTTCAACGAACATTGGGATATGGAAGTTGAAATCGAGTATGAACACGGCGGCACTGGTGCGGCACTGGAATATGATGGTTTCGATGAGTTTGGTGAGTTTGAAACTGAAATCGAAGCCGGTGGTGAAGTCCTTATTGAGAAAGCACAAATCCGCTATCGTCCTTCTGACCGCTTTGGCGTCAAGTTCGGTAATATCCATGTCCCCATGGGCTTATCTACTATCCTGCACAAACCCAACGAATACCTTACCGTGACGCGCCATCGCAGCGAAGCCGCTATGTTACCGGCGACCTGGAATGAGATGGGTATCGGGGTATTTGGCCAGTTTGATGACTTTCATTATCAGGCCCAATTGCTGAGTGGACTGAATTCCGAATATTTCCGCACCTACAACTGGGTGGCCAATGGTCATCAAAAGCGCTTTGAACACATCAATGCCGACGAGCCGGCATTTGCTGTGCGCCTGGATTATGGGGACTTCAAGAAAGGTTCAGCCGTCGGGCTTGCCTATTACTACGGTAAGACTGGTGGCAACCGTCATAAAAGCAACAAGCTGAGTGCTGATGCCGATGTCAGCATCTTCTCTGCCGCAGCGGCCTGGGTCGAAGGGCCTTACATCCTGCGTGGGCAATACCTTTACGGCACCCTGTCCGATACCAATGCCATTACCCAAGCCAATAAGACTACACCCGGCTTACGTCCGGGTAACTTCGCCCAGTTGGGATCTGAGTCCATGGCCTTCTTTGTGGAAGCTGGACTTGATTTGAATCACTGGTTTGACGTTCCCGTCACAGTATTTGCCAACCTGGATTACGCCAACCCTTTGTGGGAAGTGGAGAACGGAGAGCCGAGCAAGCGATTTGAAAATACCTGGAGCAGCTTGGGGCTGAATTATCACCCTGTTCCCGAACTGGTGATCAAAGCAGAGGGTGGTTTGCATCAGGTGGCAGTTGCCTCGATTCCGGATACCTACTTCTTCGCGCTGGGCGTTGGCTATCAGTTCAAGCTTTAACGATTTAAAACATAACTTTAAAAAATGGAGTTTAGTATGACTATGCGTAAAACACTGGTCGCGGCATCTCTGGTTTCAGTACTGGCTGCCTGTGGCGGCAGCGGCTCAGACGACAGTTCAACCACGCCACCCACGCCGGATAACAGCTTCAGTTTTGATGCAACACCCATGATTAACAATCTGACTGACAATGTGATTGTTGCCGGCTATGCCGATCTTGCTGCCAAAGCGGAAACAGCATTGCAAGCCACCCAAACCTTGGTTGCCACGCCAAATCAGGCAAACCTGGAGGCCGCTCAGGACGCCTGGAAAGCATCACGTCAGCCATGGGAGCAAGGTGAGTCTCATATCTTTGGTCCGGTTGATTCTATGGGAATTGACCCCCACCTGGACACCTGGCCTCTGAATACTACAGATCTGCAGACTGCGCTGGCCAGCAATGCCAGCTTTGATGCTGCCACCATACGACAATGGAATGATGATGTGCAGGGGTTCCATACCATGGAGTTCTTACTATTTGGTGATGGGGTTAATGACAACGAAAAAGCTATCGGTGAAATGACGGCGGCTGAGCGGGATTATCTGATGGCTGTTGCTGAGGTATTCCGTGATTACGCCAAAGCCCTGGATGATGCCTGG
Organism: Shewanella corallii; assembly: GCF_023349125.1. GTDB lineage: Bacteria > Pseudomonadota > Gammaproteobacteria > Enterobacterales > Shewanellaceae > Shewanella > Shewanella corallii. The sequence continues at coordinate 632,250 of NZ_JAKIKT010000001.1, forward strand.
CAGGTGAGTCACAACCCTCAGGACACCAATGCCAAACCCTACGCTGAATTACTGAAGGCGCCTGGCAGCAGTGATAACACCTTTTACAGCTCAGAGCTGGCCGTGGTGGAAGAGCTAATCAATGGCCTTATCGGCATTGTTGACGAAGTAGGTAACGGCAAGATTGCAGACCCCTTGGGTGATGCCGTTGGCAGCGCTGATACCAGTAAGGTTGAATCCCAATACAGCTGGAACTCCCTGGCTGACTTTGCCGATAACATTAAAGGTGTACGCAATGTCTATCAGGGTGAATTTTCAGGCCAGGCTGACCAACCTGGACTGATTGATTTTGTTAATGCAGCAGACAGTGCCCTGGCAACCCGCATCGCCGCAGAAATTGATGACGCCATCATCAAGATCCAGGCGATTGAAGGCAGCACTGGCATGCCATTTCGTCAGGCGATTCTGGATGACGATGGACGTCAACGTGTGCAGGTTGCTGTAGATGCGCTGACCAAGTTGCAGACCAGTCTTGAGTCAGATGTTTTGCCTCTGCTCAGCCGCTGGCAGCAGTAAAGCCTGCAGAATCAACCGGTGAGGTGGGGGCTTTGCCGGTTGATTTATCACTATTTTCAAAACAATAAAAAAGCAATCTGGTGAGTGTGAAGATGAATGAATCCAAATTGATTATATCGCTGCTGCTGGGGATGAGCCTGGCGGCTTGCGGTGGCAGTGGCGGGGACAGTGGCACCACGCCACCTCCCCCTGAACCTCCTGCGCCCAGTTATCCTGACTATACGGATGTTTCAGCTCTGGGTGGTGAGACGACGACGTTTGATACGTCCAACTCGGGGCATGGTTTTTCCACTCCAGCCCCAAATTTAACAGACGCTGAGCTGGACCTGCATCTAACAGGTGACGCAGCTTTTGAAACCAGCTTTACCACGGCGCCGAATTTGGAGCATCCGGATTTGGATGGTCTGGGGCCTGTATTCAATAACGCTGACTGTAACTCCTGTCACCAAAGAGATGGCCGTAACTCCACCATATTACCGCCTGCTGGCAGCGAGCGTATTAAGCTGGGAGCTGATGCAGGTATTTTTCTGCGCATGAGTCTACCTTTTGATGTGCCATGTGAAGTGCCTGCGGCTGCCAATGACTTTTGTTCACCCGTTGCAGTGCCCGGCTTTGGTACTCAGTTGTTTCATCGGGGGGTGCTGAAAGCACGGGCTGATTGGGAAGACTATCCCTTTATCGGTCAGGCTGATGTTTACCTGTCTTGGGAATACTCCACTGTCAGCTATCCGGACGGTGTTGAAGTGACGTTGAAAAAGCCCAGGTTTGAGATAGAAAACCCCTACGATGCCCCAGGTGAAACCCGTCAATCAGCCAATGTCACGTCTGCGTTGTTGCAGGACAATGTATTGGTTGGAGCTCGCAACAGTATGCCTGTATTTGGATTGGGTCTGCTGGAGGCGATTGCTGAGCAGGATATCCTGGCCAATGCCGACCCAGATGATAGCGACAATGATGGAATATCGGGACGGGCAAATTATGTATTTGACGCATTGAAGGCCAGAGATGGTGATGCCAATCCTGTCAGCTTGGGGCGCTTTGGTTGGAAAGCAAACGCGCCCAGTGTCAGGGCTCAGGGACTGGAAGCACTGCGCAGCGATATGGGGATCACCAGTCCACTGTTTCCTGAAGAGAGTATTGCCGGTACACCCATGCATGACAGCTACCTGACACGAACCGGGTTTAATGATACCGGGACAGGTATTGATGGAGAGCCCGAAACCGATCAGGACTTCAGTGACGCGGTTATCTTTTACGTGGAAACCCTGGCTGTGCCGGCCCGCAGAAATGTAGCCGACAGCAATGTAAGGGAAGGCGCCAGACTGTTCCAGCAGGTCAACTGCACCGCTTGCCATACGCCAAAATTTGTCACCCAAAGCAGCGGTGATATAGGTGGTGTGGCTATGCCTGCCGGACTGGCTGCACAAACGATTTATCCATTCAGCGATATGCTACTGCACGATATGGGGGATGATTTGGCTGACAACCGTCCGGATTTTCTCGCCAATGGCAAAGAGTGGCGCACCCGTCCCTTGTGGGGATTGGGGTTGACGCAAACTGTGAATCCCCAGGCTGGCTTTTTACATGACAGCAGGGCGGCAACCGTTGAGGAGGCCGTTTTGTGGCATGGCGGCGAGGCGCAAGATAGCAGAGATGCCTTTATGGCGCTGAATGCCAATGAGCGGGCACAGTTACTGTCATTTTTGATGAGTCTCTAGTACGGGGAGGATTTCTGAGCAAGGGGGGAATAAAAAACACGCAAGCGAGAGCTGAACCTGGAAGCTTGGTTTTGATAGAGCCCCGGAGGTGAATCTATTTAACAGATTCAAGGCAGTAGACTTTGGTACATTTCAATAAAAGGCCGTGGCTTAGTGCTGCGGCTTTTTATTTTCAAAATCAGTAAATTAAGTGAAGATGCAATTTTGAATTCTAAGTTAATGTTTTTGAGGGTATTGGTAGAAAGAATTTTTGTGAATTGGGTATAAGTTTCATCTTTTGCTGTTTTTGATGGATGCAGAGAGTGATCCGCTTCATAAAACTGCCTGAACATATCCCCTACACTGGGCTGAGAAAAAGTGCAAACCAGCAGAGTCTCAGATGAGCAAAACCCTGATCCTATATTCCAGTGTGCATGGTCACACCCATAAAATCTGTGAACGCATCAAGCAGCAACTGTGTGAACTGGGGGAAGATGTCACCCTGAGCACCTTTGTCGAGGCACCGTCACTGACTGAGTTTGACAAGGTGCTTATTGGTGCCAGCATCCGCCACGGTAAGCATAATCCGGCGGTGCTGACTTATGTGAATGAGCATAGGGATGAATTGGATAGCAAACAAAATGGCTTCTTCTCTGTGAGCCTGGTGGCTCGTAAGCCGATGAAAAATACTGCGGATACCAACCCTTATATGCAGGCGTTCCTGAGTCAGGTGAGCTGGCAGCCAAAGATGCTGGAAGTGTTTGGTGGTCGCCTGAACTATGGTGGCTATGGGGCGATGGACAGAAACATCATTCGCTTCATCATGTGGATTACCAAGGGGCCGACTGATCCCAATGTGGATATCGACTTTACCGATTGGAACAAGGTTGAAGCCTTTGCCGGTCGTTTCGCCAATCAATCCGGCACCGTGGGACAAGCAGCATGAAATGGTGGCAGCGACTGAGTGACAGATTGCACCTGTTGGTAATGCTGCCAACTGTGTTTCTGTTGGTGACCAGTCCCTGGATATTTATGGCGCGGCAACTGCCGGCCAATGCCTCTTTCTGGAACCTCTCCCATGTTTATCTGGGGCTGCTGACCTGCGTGCTTGCTTGCCTGTTCCTGTTTACTAATCTTCTGGGTGGAACCTGGCGTCAATATTTCCCCTGGGTAGCCGGTGATATTCAACCTTTGCTGAAGGACATCACCGGGCTGTTCAAACTCAAACTGCCGGTCGCCGGTGGTCGGGGCCTGTTCAGTGTGATTGAAGGCCTGACCATGCTGGGGCTGGTGACCACAGGTATTACTGGCCTGATGTGGTATCTCACCCAGGGCAGCGCCGATGCGCTGAGCTGGCGGGCATGGCATATCGACAGTGCCATGGTGTTTGTTGGCCTGCTGTGTGTACATGTGGTTTGTGCGCTGTCGCATCTGTTGGATTTTTTGCGGCAGTAGTTTAGGGGGGCTCCTGGTGGGGGAGAGAGAGACTTCTTTACGAGCCGGGGTGGATATTGAATCCAGCCCGGCTCGATTGTTTTTGCCCTTTAGTGCTGGCTAAGCCGGGTTCTCAATTAGTCCTGTCTACACCCGAGTCAGGGGCCTTGCTCCTCTATGTTAAACAACTTCCATGTTTAACAGCCAGATCGTCTTCTATCGCTCTATTATGAACGCATTTGCTTCAGGCAAACACTCTTCCCCCCCGGGGCATCCCAGCCGAAGTTGTCACCTATGGAGCCTTGCAAGCTGTTACTTCGTCCAGAGCTGGAGTGCCTGTTGCCTGGCTTGAAATACAAAGAGATATAGTTAAAGACCTAAAAGACACGGAAAGAAGCAGAAGTTGATATCGGGCACTACATGGTGTTTGATAACGTACAATGACACCATCAAAGCCTTGAAAATATCACCCCCGAAGAGGTGTGCTTTCGCAACCAAAGGTTAGCAGCATGACTTGGGTGTTCACTTTAAAAAGTCAGATTATTTGTCCCGCTAAGAGGCATTAGTTCTGATGTTACTTACTTCTTAATGCTTTGATGGGTGTTGAATTATGCTGTTTTTTGCTTTTTTTGTTCTGTTAATTTATATCCTTTCTATTTTATTTGTTCGTGTCCGTAACCGAGATAGATTTGGCTTGAGTAGACAACTTTCTGATTTTTCTACATTTATGGTGCCATTTAATATTCCGGTATATCTTTTGTCTAAAGTGCCATTAACCCCATTTGTTGACCGCAAACATTTTCCAGAGCTTGAGATTTTGCAAAGTAATTGGGAGATAATCAGAGACGAAGCTTTGGCTCTATATGAAAACGGGCACATTGCGATTAAAAATGATTTGCCTGCCAGTTCTTTTTATAAAGACAATCGATGGACCAGCTTTTATTTGAAAGTATACGATTGTGACATCCCGTCAGCTCGTAAATTAGCACCTAAAACCATGGAGTTGATTGATCAGGTGCCTGGGATGAACTTGGCGTTATTTGCCTGTCTAAACTCAGGGAAGAAGCTGGGTAAGCACCATGATCCATTTGCATTGAGCTTACGATACTCTCTTGGGTTGAGTACGCCAAACTCCAAAGATTGTGCTATTTCAGTTGATGGCCAATGGCATATCTGGCGTGACGGCGAGTCAATTCTCTTTGATGAGACTTATGCTCATCACACTCATAATGATAGTGATGCTCCACGTATTATCTTGATGTCAGATATCGATCGTCCATTAAAGATCAAGGTTGTTCAAAAGGTATATTACTATTTTGCCAGGTTTTTCAACAGTTTGTTTGTTGTGGATAACATTGACACCAGTAAGACTGGTATCGGTAATAGAATTACCCCTATTCATGGTAAATACATGGCTTACATAAAAAAAATAAAAAGATGGAACAGGACGGTTTATAAATCTTTGAAAATTCTAATTGTCGTTTTGGTTGGTTTTTTAATTTATAAGTCAATGATTTAGTCTTTTTGTGGTTCCAGTTTGTTTTTTACATGGCTGGTAAAATTGTGGCTAAAAGAACTGGTTAGTTTAGCCACACAAGAACGACTGGACTGGCAGTAACCCAGTGTAAACGTCTGAAGCAAGAGGAAGCGCTGAGCAGATTACTAACGCTAATATCAATAGGGTTTGTATGCAAGACCCTAAAATTGAAGAGTATTTTTTAAACCTGCACACGTCTGTTATCAACGGGCCTGACGTGCTTATGGCATACCATTCAGTGGCTGGGGACTAATTCTTGTTCGTTCAGTTTCATTTGCCCAAAATGCAGATATGACTTGCTCAGGTAAACTTCTTCCCCCCTGTCATTTGACCCTCTATAGACCTTCTTCCAGCTTGTAACTCCAATATGCTGCCAGTAGTGTGGCTTTAAGTTGTTGATTGTCTGTGCGAGGGAGTGAGGTTGTGACACCGATAGATAAGTTCAGCTTGCATAGCCGGGAGGGGATGTCCGGTGAGCGGGCGCTTAAATCATCGCTCTACTTTGATGGTGCAGACACCAGGCTCAGGGTTGCCGGTTGGTTGATAGAGAGACAGTTTGAGCTTGCTGACTACTATATGCTGTTGAATAGTTGGGATTGTCCCTTCGAGGAGGGCTGTGAGCTGCTGATTATCAGTAAGGATTGGAACCTGGTGGGCAGCTACAGCTTTCAGCCTTTCTATAACAGCTTGTTGTTAACGGATATCAAGATGCTGTCTGCTAACCGCTATGAGCTGGTTTTTAACGACTCTGAACGCTTTGAGTTATCAGTTAACTACCCCAGGCAGGGATTATTGAGCAAGGTTATCAAGGTGACCAGAGCAGAGGATTAACTTGCGATGATTAAAACCTTTGGGATAGGAATAGCCTTTGTCGTGGGAATTGGTGTTGGGGTTATCTGTCAATGGCTTAGCTCTTACGGTGAAATCGAGCCAGTAACGGGTAACAATCTGCCATTGGAGAAAGTTCTAAGCTACGCCAATGTTCAGATTTCGGATAATAACTATGCCTGTGAGGGCAAGCCAGTCAGGACTGTGGGCGCGGTTGTTGCTTCTCTCGTCGAGTTCAATTCCAGACACAGCAGGAATATGCTTTCCTTAGGGTGCTCAGAGGGCATTTGTACTCTGAGTTACACAGACTGTAAGCCATGGCAGAGCCATGAATGTTCCAGCCGAATCTTGAAGTACCATACTGATACAGCCAGCAAAATAGACCAGAGCACTTTTAGCTGTATCGATTTACCATGAAACTTAACTCATTGAAATGGAAGGCCCCTTCGGAAGCCTGAGTGGTTCCTGGCTGTCCATCTATCACCGTTCACTGCCTATTTCCTTATTATTTCAGGGGGCAAATTGCTACTTTTTTCCAGCTTGTGTCACTGACGTGCTGCTATTAGTTTGGTGGGCACTCAGGCGTCTGTTGTCTGGGCCAAAAGGAGTACTGAATGCAGGACATTGTAAAGCTACTGAACTGCGCCGGAGTCACTCAGGTGTGGTTCGGCTCCCGAGGATTTGATGTTGCCACCGAGTCAGAGCTGGAGGATATGCAGCTTGGCTATAGTCGTCATCCGGATGGCAGTGATCTGACCGGGACCGGGGAGGGGGACTGGCAGCCGGGCTGGGTGGTGGTGGCCAGAGAGACTCAGTTGGGCGATCCTTTCTTTGTGGATACCACACAGCCTCAGCTTCCCGTATATACCGCCATGCATGGCATGGGCCGTTGGAGTGCTGATGAGGTTGCTACTTCTTTGGAGGCATTTCTCAACACCCTGAGTTATCTTAAAGCGACAGCCAATCAGGCTGACAGCTTGCTTGGCCCCATAGACTCCTGCATTCGTGACTCCGAACTACTGGCCACAATGAGCAAAAAAATGGTGGCTCTATCTGGTGAATGCTACTACTGGGAGGAGTTAGTGGACGGCTATCAGGAGTGGCTGGACAGCGATGATGAGGATTGGTGAACAGCGGACCTTCCAAACTCATCGTTGCCCAATAGAAACTCGTACCTTACTGTAAGCTTAAAATCTGAACGTGTTATTCCCTGCTGATTTATCGTAGTATCAGTGGAAGATAAATCTGAAAATTACAGACTCTAGAGATGAAACAATATAGCGCTGCCAATCGCTGCCCTCCACAGTAAGGTTTCGTTACCTCCATCGATTGCGGGTTTCAGTTTCTGAAGCCCGGCGTTTTTCATTGTTTTTTTCTGGAGTTTTTTATGACACTGGAAACCCTGTTGCTGTTTGCGGGGATCGTTTTCGCGATCGCCGTTATCCCTGGTCCTAACGCGCTGTTGGTGCTTTTTACCGCTTTGACCAAATCACGTTCTTTGGCGTTTGCCAATATCTTGGGCGTGTCGTTGGGCTTTTTAATTCACTCGCTAATTTCTGCCTTGGGGCTGAGCCTGTTGTTGGCGCAGTCTGCCTGGGCGTTCAATTTGCTAAAGTGGCTTGGGGTGCTCTATTTGACCTGGCTTGGGGTTGGGCATTTGAAGTCGGCTTGGCGACGTCAGGTGATTAGCCCTCCTGAACAGCGGGTGCATCTGAGCGGAATAAGACAGAATTTTGGGAAGGGGCTGCTGACTAATCTGCTCAATCCAAAAATTGTGTTATTTTACCTATCCATTTTTCCTCAATTTGTTTCACCTCAGCATGTGATTGCGGACAGCCTGCTGTTAGGGGGAACTCAGGCTATCGTGGTGGCGGCTTGGTTCTCTTTGGTGATCTTATTGGCGTCGAAAATCCGGGCGCTGTTGGTAAGTGGTAAGTTTAGTGCTTTGCTCAACTATCTGTCGGGAACTCTATTTATAGGTTTTGGTATCAAGTTGGCAACCGTCCGATTATAAGTGAGCAGAAAAATAAAAAGCCCCTCAATTGAGGGGCTTTGCGTAGGGATAGGAGGTTGGGAATTCTTGACGGCTGTTAGCTCTTCTTGGTCGACAGGAAATTGATCAGGTCGATCATTTCGCCCAGGTTACGGATTTGACCCAGGTTAACCATGTACTTGTCGTTCACGATAAAAGAAGGCACGCTCTGGATACGGAACTCCTGAGCCTGCTTACGCCACAGGGCTATTTTCTCGTTAGTGACCTTGCTGTCAGCCATTTCGTCGTACTGCTTGGCAGAAACGCCGAAGCCTGAGAACAGTTTTTTCAGATCATCACGGCTGGTGATGTGCTGCTCATGGTTATGACCATGGCCGCTGGCGGCATGGCCAGCTGCAGCATCGGAGCCTTGCATTGCAGTGAATGTCGCCAGGGTCATTTCACCCATTTTATTGACATCATCGCCGGCCAACTGATGGATTACTGCCAGCGCACGCATCATTTCAGTCATCATTTCATTGCGCTGGAACTCAACGTGCTTGGATTCAAATTTGATCTCTTTATTCAGGTGAGGCTTGATAGCCGGCATGTACTGAGCTTCAAATGCATAGCAGTTATCGCAGTAGAAAGAGAAAAACTCAGTCAGTTTAGGCTGGGCACTAGGGGCTTTATCAGTGATTTCAGTGTAGTGCTTACCTTCGTAGAAAGTGGCTGCATAGCTGCTCATAGAGGCAACGGCCAGGGTCAGTGCCAGGGCGGCTTTCTTGATCATATTATCCTCGGAAATCGTTCAGGAACTTGAAGGCACAGCTTTGTTGCTTGCCGAATGTCCCCAGAGTAGGTCGACTGGCTTAATTATGTCTGAAACTGAGGCAGGGTTCGCCCCCTGAAATGTGACCTGAGCAGGAGTTTCAAAAGATTGTGGCGCAGACTCCAGCCAATTCAGGTATGAACTTCCGGTTCCATTGGTTGGTCATTGTGGCCTCGCAATGTGTGCCAGGCCTCACAGATAAGGCGGAAACGGGCGGCATCACCTTTGGGACGGTCCGGATGCCATTTCAGGGCGAGTTTTTTCCACTGTCGGCGGACATCTCTTGGGCTTGCGCCAACTTCCAGCCCGAGGATTTGCATCGCTTTTACCTTATGCATGCCGGGTTCCTGACCCATGCCGATATAATCCTGATAACGGTTCCAGAATGATTGCAGCATCTCGCGAACGACGTTGGCGCAGGTGTCATAGTTATCCCAATTAAAGTAGTACTCCCGCAACGCAATATCTCTGGCCAGTTCCAACTCCATATCGCCGGGCGGAGCCGTCATCAGCCGTATCTCCATCGCCTGCACCTGCAGCCATTGTTGTGGCAGCAACATCTCCTGTAACTCATAGAGAGCATTCATCAGCAGGAAGTTGCGCTTGAACAGATCTTTGTCCGGGCTTTTATCCAGATCATCCAGCAGCCCCTGTTCTTTCAATGCGACCGCGAGGTGATGAACTTTCCAGCTTTGTTGTGAGGATTGCAGCAAACTGAGTAAGGGCCAGATAAGGGGATTATCCTGACCATTGCGGCAGCCGGTTGATTGGCGTGTGGTGGCGAGACTATTTGGCGTTGGCGGCATCTGCTCTCTCCATTCAGCGACCGGGAAGAACAGGACTGATTCTGTTATTCCCAAGCCTTTCTTTTACTATGGTGGCAGAAGAGAGCAGCGTCAATTTGAGAAAAGACTGATTTTCAAACCGAAAGTGTGAAGGCTCAGCAAGCCCTTTGAGTGTCGGATCAGATCTCGGAAATCACCTGCTCCACAGGTAAACGAGACTTGGGCAGCCCGGCATTAAAGTCATCTACGGCACGGTAGCCCAGAGCTGCAACAACACAGGCACGCAGGCCTTTCTCCTTCAAACCCAACACCTGATCCAGGGTATCGGCGTCAAACCCTTCAATAGGGCAGGCATCGATATTCAATGCGGCAGCGCCCAACAGCAGCGTCCCCAGCGCCAGGTAAACCTGCTTGTCCATCCAGTCAGGTGCATCTTTCAATGTGTCAGTGTGCAGCCCCACAAAGAACTGACGGGCACCCAGAATTGTCTGCTTCACCTCTTCATTTGGAATCCGACCGTCGGCCTCTTCCTGAGCGGTCAGTTGCTGCAGGTATTGGGCGTCGATATCGGTGCGGCGGCACAGCACTACCACATGGGAAGCATTAAGGATTTTTGGAGTATTGAAGGCGAAGTTTTCAGTGGCTTTGGTCAGCGTTTGTTTACCTTCATCGGTGCCTGCAATCACAAAGTGCCAGGGCTGTGAGTTTACTGATGATGGGCTGAATCTGAGCAGGGTTTTAATCTGTTCGATCTGCTCAGCAGGAATACGCTTGGTGGCGTCGAATGCTTTGGTGGTGTATCGGCTTTGGGCCAATGCGGCAATATCCATGTTAATCCTCTGACTGCTTGTGATTAGGGCCTGCATTGGCCCGGACACATTCTGGCTCAGCTGTCAGACGCGTGGCAAGGTCGCCGAGGATTAAACCGGATTTATCAGGGGTCAACTTTTGGAGTGATATGCAACATCAGCTCGTGACAAAGGGTGAGGAAGTCCGATGCACTTACTATGCCCTTAACTTGCATATCGTCATCGACAACCGGCATACAGGAAAGGCGGTTTTGCAAAAAGTACTCAATCACTTCTGAGGCAGGATCATAGGGGTTGCGGGTAATAGGTGACTCCATCACCTCATGAACATGGATAAATTTCTCTTTTCGCTGCAGTACACCCGGTCCATAGCTGTTAAGCAGGTGAATGACTGTGGACACGATTTTCTTGTGACTAAGCACCCCAACGAGGCGCCCATCGTCATCAATAATCGGCAAGTGCTTGACCTGTTTCATCAGTGCATGAGCATCGTGGACAGTGGCATCTTTGTGTAAACAGATGGGATCAGGGGTCATGATTTCATGGATTTGAATAGTGTGGTCAGGCATGACTCCTCCTTGTGCCGACTCAGGTGACAGGTTTAATTCTACCAAATATCGAGGACTTACCCAGTGATTACAGAAAAAGACTTAACATCCGGTCACACTTGTGTAACTTGAGGAGGGCAAACTCATCGTACCTCTTGGAAAGTATAGACCACAGGGTTGTGAACCCTTCCATGCTTTCCCTGTCAAGTCTGCTGTCTGACTGAGGAGTGAATATAAGAACAAGGTGAAGCAAGTGGACGATAATCCTCTTGGCAGCCTCCGCCTGATAAAGCAAAAGGAATGATTAGATGAAACGGACAGTTTCCCGCCGGGATTTTTTGGCTATGTCAGCCAGGGGAATTGGCGCCGCAGTGGTGTCTTATGGATTGTTGGGGTGCAGTAGCTCTGAGGACGAAGCGACTGTACAGGCAAGTTTTATGCACGGCGTAGCCAGTGGTGATCCGCTGCATGACGCCGTGATTCTCTGGACCCGTGCAACCCCTGAATCTGCCGGGGCGGTATTGGTCAGTTGGGAAGTGGCGCTGGACAGCAAGTTTAACGATGTGGTTAACGCAGGAAGCATGCGTACCAATGCCGACAAGGATTACACAGTCAAGGTTGATGCCAGAGGCCTGGAAGCGGGCAAAACCTACTATTACCGCTTTAAGACAGGTGACAACACCTCTTCTGTTGGAACGACTAAAACCCTGCCCGAGGGGGCCGTCAGCCAGGTGAAGTTTGCAGTGATGTCCTGTGCCAACTTCCCCGCCGGCTATTTTCATGTTTATGACATGGCTTCCAATGAGTCAGATCTTGATGCTGTGTTGCACCTGGGTGATTACCTGTATGAATACGCCAGAGGTGAGTACGCCAGTGAAGATGCCGCCGAACTGGGCCGTGAAGTCCTGCCAGAGGGTGAACTTTTTGCCTTGAATGACTATCGAACCCGTTATGCCCAGTATCGTGGCGATGCATCTTTGCAAAAGCTGCATGCTGCCGTGCCTTTTATTACCGTGTGGGATGACCACGAGGTTGCCAATGACACCTGGAAGAATGGTGCCGAGAATCACAACGATGGCGAAGGCGATTTTGACCAGCGTAAGGTGGACGCCTTGCAGGCTTATTTCGAATGGCTGCCAATTCGCCCTTATCGTGAAGATGACAATGAAGAGATCTTCCGCAGCTTCAATTACGGTGATCTGGTTGATCTGCACATGCTGGATACCCGAATCATTGGTCGTGATGAACAGTTGACCTTCGATACTTACATAGATCCCACCACAGGTGCTTTTGATGGTGAAAAGTTCGAGCAGGATCTTGGCTTAACAGATCGCACCATGCTAGGTCAGTTGCAGATGATCTGGCTCCAGGGGCAGTTGCTGAGTGCAAATGGTAAGTGGCAGGTGCTTGGGCAACAGGTGCTCATGGGTAAAATGTTCCTGCCTGCGGCTATTGCCACCCAGCAGTTGACGGTTGCTCAGTATGCTGAGCTGGGTGCCTTGGCCCAATTGGCGGCCAGAGCTCAGGCTGGCGATCCGACTCTGACCCCGGAAGAGCTGGCTTATCTGCAGGCCAATCAACATAAGCTGACGCCGGAAGTGCTGGCATTGCTGCAGTTGCCATCTATTCCTTACAATCTGGATGCCTGGGATGGTTATGCCTATGAGCGTGAAGTGATTCTGGGGACCGCAAAATCCCGTAATCAGAATCTGGTCGTACTGGCTGGTGACACTCATAATGCCTGGGCCAATGATTTGCGGGATATTAATGGCGATGTGGTGGGGGTGGAGTTTGCCACGGCGTCTGTCTCCTCTCCTGGTCTGGAGCTATATCTGGGGTTGACGCCTGAGCAGGTGGTACCCACAGAGGCCGCGATTACCGGTTTGGTCAGCGATCTTAAGTACACCAACCTGGCGGACCGAGGCTATATGACGGTGACCTTTACCCCTGAGAAGGTAAGCAGTGAGTGGCGCTATGTCAGCTCTATTAAGTCTGCTGAATACACAGAGAAGACAGAACGCAGAATGAGCGCCAGCAGCGCTGCCGGTAACCCTGGCGTTGAGCTGGGGTAACTCTTGGCGGTAAAGCTGATTGCCTGATTTAAGGCGGTCAGGCGTATGGGTAACGAGGCGCTCCAATAGTCACTGGAGCGCCTTTTCTGATCTTTGCCCTGAGCAAGGCCGTAACTCAGGTATCTGGTTTATGGAAAACACCCTATGTATCTGAACAAAGAAGCGATTCAAGCGCTCCCTCAACGCCGCCGTGCACTGTTTATTAATAGCCTGTCCGGATTCAAAAGTGCCAATCTGGTGGGCTCCGTCAGCAAAGCCGGACAAACCAATCTGGCTATCGTCAGCAGCGCGTTTCATCTGGGGGCTGATCCTGCGCTGATGGGGATGATATTCAGGCCACATTCGGTGTCACGGGATTCACTGGAAAACATTCTCGATACCGGCTTTTATACCCTTAACGGTGTTGGTGAAGAGTTCTTCCGTTTGGCCCACCAAACTTCGGCGCGCTACCCCAGCGATGTTTCTGAATTTGAAGCCGTGGGCCTGACAGGCTATTTCAATCAATCTCACCCAGCGCCCTATGTAGCTGAAAGCCCGCTGCAAATTGGCCTCAAGTATGTTGAACACCAAACTCTGGAGGTTAATGGCACAGTCATGCTGGTAGGGGAAGTGGTCGAGGTCAGCGCCAGAGTGGATACTCTCAGTGAAGATGGTTATCTGGATGTCGAAGCGCTGGGGTTGGTGGCCGTCTCATCGCTGGACAGTTACCACACAACGTCCAGGCTGGGGCGCCTGGCTTATGCCAAGCCTGGATTACCTGTGCGCGACTTGATATGTGAACCCGACCAGTCTGGGTCATTGCGGCATGTTGCTGCCGGGCAGACTGATACAAAAAAGAGCGCAGATGGCGATGCTCTGGTTGAAGTGAAAATCGTATGACCGCCCCCTTTCACGCTTTTGCTGCACGGCGTCAACGCCGTCCCCGCAAACGGGACGAGGCATCCGTCAATCTTGCTTATCTCAGGCGGGTGTTTGAAGAGCTGGCGCGCCAGCCGGGCAAAATTGCCCAGGTTAGGGCGAATCTGGATGAGTATCGCCAGCAGCCGTTTCTGCCCAGGGGGGTTATCCGGGCAATCGAGCGCTGCGAGTGGGTGCTGGATTTGGGAGAGGATATTGAGCTGTTGCAGCGAGCCGTATTTGAAGATTCGGATACCGGCCGACGCCTGCGCCGGTATCCTCTGCTGTTCAAAGGCATCTGCGAGGCGAAAGATAAGCCGTGAACGCCTTAATTTATCTGTTGGCTGCGACCTTCACTGCAAGCTTGCCAGCTCTGAACGCAGCGCTTTAAGCGGTGCGACCGCAAAACCTTCATCGTAGAAAAAACGGATTTTCCCTTTGCTGTCCAGCAACAGGACTCTGGCGTTATTGGGATTCATGTTGCCGGTCAGCGCCTGCACCTTATCGCCATCCTCGAAGACAGTAATCACGCCACCCCACAGGGCTTTGGGAATACCGGCGCGCATGCCATTGTTAATTTGAGTTTCGAACATACGGGGCACCATACCTGCTATGGTGGGCACTTCGAACACATCAGCCTTGGTTTGGGTCATGTCCAGACCAATCAGCCAGCGGTCGATATCAAACTGAGCATCCTGCACATAACCCAGCAGCACTATTACAGGTCGACCCTGAAAATGTTCCGGCAGCATAACCTGCTCTTTGGTCAGTGTGGTGCCGGGCACGGTTGGAAAAGCTTGTCCGATGGGATCCTGATTGGGGTAATTGCTGGAGCATGCCCCAAGGCTGATGCTAATTATGATAGCCATCAGTAAGTTAGCGAGAGATTTCATTTTACACTCCTTGTTTTGCTTCCTCTGATACGTGCAATCACGCATGCCGGGATCAATGGTCGCGACTTAAACTTACTTTCCATTGTGTATGTTAGCCCTACCTTTATTCGCCTTTCACATAGCGTGAAAAACAAGGATAATGCGAGGCAATTCGCATTATCCGCAGACGCTGGCACTTACTCACCTTGGCCCCAGGGGTGTTGATGTGGTTTGCTGGCGTTACACTTCGGAACTCTCTTTCGGAACAAACCCATGGAAATCAAAGTTAATTTTCTCGATAACCTGAGACTGGAAGCCAAGTTCGACGACTTCACTGTCGTTGCCGATCAGCCAATCCGCTACAAGGGCGATGGCAGTGCGCCAAGTCCTTTCGATTATTTCCTGGCGTCTTCAGCCCTGTGCGCGGCTTACTTCGTTAAGGTTTACTGTGTTTCCCGGGAGATCCCGACCGAAGGTATCCGCCTTTCTCAAAACAATATTGTGGACCCTGAGAACCGTTATAACCAGATTTTTCAAATCCATGTCGAGCTGCCGGACAGCATCTCTGACAAAGACCGTCAGGGCATTCTGCGCTCCATCGATCGCTGCACAGTGAAGAAGGTGGTACAGACAGGCCCTGAGTTCAAAATTGAGACAGTGGAAAGTCTGGATGAAGACGCTCAGGCCATGCTGATGGTGAAACCAGCTGATGGCGATAGTACCTTTATTCTGGGTAAAGATTTGCCGCTGGAGCAGACCATCGCCAATATGACAGCGCTGCTGGAAGATTTGGGCATGAAGATTGAGATCTCATCCTGGCGTAACCTGGTGCCGAATGTGTGGTCACTGCACATTCGTGATGCCGCATCACCTATGTGCTTTACCAATGGTAAAGGCTCTACCAAAGAGAGCGCACTGTGTTCGGCGCTGGGCGAGTTTATTGAGCGTCTGAACTGCAACTTCTTCTACAACGATCAGTTCTTCGGTGAAGAGATTGCCAATGCCGAATTCGTGCATTACCCGCACGAGAAGTGGTTCAAGCCGGGCCCTGATGATGAACTGCCTGAAGGCATCCTGGATGAGTACACGCTGGAGATTTACAACCCGGACGGTGAACTGGCAGGCTCCAACCTGATTGATACCAACTCAGGCAATGTTGAGCGCGGTATTTGTGCCATCCCCTATAAGCGCCACAGCGATGGCGAGACGGTTTACATCCCGTCTAACCTGATTGAAAACCTGTTCCTGTCCAACGGCATGAGTGCAGGTAACAACCTGGATGAAGCCAAGGTGCAGTGTCTGTCTGAAATCTTCGAGCGCGCAGTTAAACGCCAGATTATCGAAGAAGAGATTGCCCTGCCGGAGGTTCCCAAAGAAGTGCTGGCCAAGTATCCATCCATTATGGCGGGTATCGAAGCACTGGAAGCTCAGGGCTTCCCTCTGGTGATTAAAGACGCCTCTCTGGGCGGCCAGTTCCCAGTGATGTGCGTAACCCTGATGAACCCACGTACCGGCGGTGTGTTTGCCTCTTTCGGCGCCCACCCAAGCTTTGAAGTGGCGCTGGAGCGAAGCCTGACAGAACTGCTGCAGGGCCGCAGCTTTGAAGGCCTGAACGATGTACAAAAGCCAACCTTTAACAGCATGGCAGTACAGGAGCCTGAGAACTTTGTTGAGCACTTTATCGACTCAACCGGCGTGATCTCCTGGCGCTTCTTCAGCGAAAAAGCAGACTATGACTTTGTTGAGTGGGATTTCTCCGGCAGCAACGAACAAGAGTCCGCAGCCCTGTTCGGTATTCTGGAGGAGCTGGGACTGGAAGCTTATGTAGCTGAGTTTACCGCCATTGGTAACGCCTGCCGTATTCTGGTGCCTGGCTACTCAGAGGTATATCCGGTGACCGATCTGGTGTGGGACAACACCAACAAGGCGCTCGACTACCGCGAAGATATTCTGAACCTGCACCGTTTGTCTGACAGCCAACTGGCCGATCTGATTGAGCGTCTGGAAGAGAGCGAGCTGGATAACTACACAGATATCAAGACCCTGATCGGTATCGAGTTTGATGAGAATACCGAGTGGGGACAGCTGACTATTCTGGAGCTAAAGCTGCTGGGTTATCTGGCGCTGGGCGAGCTTGAAGCGGCTATTGAGCTGGTGGAAACCTTCCTGCAGTACAACGACAATACGGTAGACCGTAATCTCTTCTATCAGGCAATGCAGGCTGTGCTGGAAATTGCACTGGATGATGAGCTGGAGCTGGAAGACTTCAACTACAACCTGACCCGCATGTTCGGTAAAGAGCGCATGGACCAGGTGATTGGCTCAATCAATGGCTCAGTGCGCTTTGCCGGTCTGACGCCTACCAGCATGAAGTTGGAAGGACTGGATCGCCACCTGCGTTTGATCGACAGCTATAAGAAGTTGCATCAGGCCCGCGCCCGTCTGGCAGATAAATACTGAGTTGACTGTTTGAACTAAAAACGCCGGCAATTGCCGGCGTTTTTGATAAGGCTAGCCTTTTATCTGGCCATTGCCTGTCACCACAAACTTCTCTGCGGTCAGGGCCTCAAGGCCCATGGGGCCGTAGGCGTGTAACTTGGTGGTGGCGATACCGATCTCTGCTCCCAGTCCCAGCTCGGCACCATCTGAGAAGCGGGAAGAGGCATTCCACATCACCACAGAAGCATCAACCAGACGCTGGAAGCGCGCAGCGGTTTCTTCATTGGTGGTGCAGATCACTTCGGTATGGTGGCTGCCAAAGCGGTCAATATGGGCCAGCGCGGCATCTAAGTTATCAACCTGGCGAATGGCGATCTCCAGATCCAGATACTCCTGACCAAACTCCTCTTCTTTCAGCACCTTGCCCACCTGAATATGCTGAGCAGCTTGCTCGCAGCCATTGATAAAGACAGACTTCTCTTTAAGGGCTTCTGCAGCCAGTGGCAGGAAGTCAGCGGCAATATCTTGGTGAACCAGGCAGCCCTCAAGGGCATTGCACACGCCGGTTCTCTGGGTTTTGCCATTGACCAGCAGGGACAGTGCCTGGTTGATATCCGCATCCCGGTCTATATAGAGATGACACACACCTTTGAAGTGCTGAATAACCGGAACCTTGCTGTTTTCAGTCACATAGCGGATAAGTCCTTCACCGCCTCTGGGGATAATCACGTCAATCAGTCCCTGCTGTTCCATCAACTCCTGCATCAGTGCACGATCAGGATTGGGGACCACGCTGATCAGTGCCGCGGGCAGATTAAACTGCTCCAGCACATGCTGCAGAATAGCTGAGATGGCGAGGCTGGAGGCAAGAGCCTCTTTACCCCCACGCAGGATAACGGCATTACCCGATTTAAAACACAGTGCTCCGGCGTCAGCTGTGACATTGGGGCGAGCCTCATAGATCATGCAAACCACGCCCAGCGGAATACGCATCTTCTCGACTTTAAGACCATTGGGGCGCTCTGCCTGCAAACGTGTCTTGCCTACCGGGTCTTCCAGGCTGGCCAAAGTGCGCAGACCCTGTGCCATATCGGCAATACGTGCCGGAGTCAGGGTCAGTCTGTCGACCATAGCGGCATTTAATCCCAGCTCATCGGCCTGTGAAAGGTCCTGACGGTTGGCTTCAATAATTTGTTGCTGCTGGGCTTCCAGCGCATTGGCCATCGCCTGCAATACTTGATTTTTGGTGTCGGTCGATACACCGGCAAGCACTTTGGCGGCTTGGCTGGCTTTCAGGGCAATCTCTTTGATTAAACTCATTTGTTCTCCATAACAACGACTTCCGGCTCGATAATGTCGTTAACTTTTTCATTGGCCGGCATGTTGTGAGTAGCAAAATATTCCAGCAGACAACTGCTGTAGCGGCTGTGGGCACGGGCAATCTCATTGCCATCACTGTCATACAGACTGATGGGGTCTCCCTTTTGAAAGCTGCCATCAACCTGGGCAATCACCTCCGAGGTCAGTCCCTCTGTGTTGCCTTCACTCAGGGCTTTGGTGTCCCACTCCTCTTCAAAAACAACCTTGCCAAAGGTTCTGACCGTATGGGCCATCCAGTGATCCCCTGAGGTCATGGGATTACTTCGGCCAACAAAGCAGGTGCCCGGGTTCTCACCTTTAAGCAGAGCATCAAAACTGGCGTTATTACGGCCATCGAGTACATAAGTATCTATGCCGTGAGCTGTGGCCTTCTCAGCGGCTTCCACCTTGGTGAACATGCCGCCAGTACCTACATCGGACCCAGAGCCACCCGCCATAGCAAATACCTCAGGGGTAATTTTGTTGACCACTGGAACCAGGGTCGCATCGGCAACCTCTTTAGGGTTGGCGGTATACAAGCCCTCAATATCGGTACAGAGGATCAGAGCATCAGCATCCGCAGCGGCGGCAACCATAGCCGCCAGGTTGTCGTTGTCACCAACCTTAAGACGTTTGGTAGTGACGGCATCATTCTCATTCACTATGGGGAGCAACTGGTTATCCAACAGAGCAAACAGGGTTTCGCGGATACTCTGGTGGCGCTCCTTATCTCTTAGATCTGCATGGGTAATGAGCAATTGAGCAGTGGCATCATCAAAGAATCTTGACCAGGTCGCCATCATCTCCATCTGTCCGGCTGCTGCTCTGGCTTTACGTACTGCAACTGAGTCACTGCCGGGTTTATCAACCAGGTAGGCTCCTGCGGCCACTGAGCCGGAGGAGACAAGTACAACATCTATCTGTTGTTGCCGGCATTGAAGAATGAACTGAGCGATGCTGAGAAGGTAACGGCTGCTGCAGCCGTGGCGATTGGGGGATATAAGGGCGCTGCCAACTTTAACGACAACTCTTTTCCATTGGTTAACAGATTTCATCATCCAGAAGAGCATGATGACCTTGGTCAGTCATGGCACTTCAATTACACTCCATTTAATTTGAGTTGAAAGTAAATTCGATGTTGCGGTGGCTAAGTATAACGGCTTAAATGATATTTTCCAGCGGCGTTCGGATGATTTGTATGGGTAATAAAGGTTAGATGTGGAATTATTTTCAGCTTGAAGTCGCTGAAACTTTGACTTAAGAGGGTGGCAAATATTGCGAGCAAAAGAAGCTGAACTCGAGTAAAATGCGCTCCCAATATCTGCCCGGTCAGCTCAAGACCTTGCCCTCAGACTTTGGGACTGTCCGGCGGATCTTTGGATAACATAAAGAGAATCGCACCATGACAGAAAAACGTTTTATTACCGCTCAGGAACTCCTCGAAGACTCCTTCCGCCTGGCTGCCCAGGTGTATGAAAGTGGTTTCCGCCCACAGTTTATTGTGGGTATCTGGCGTGGTGGTGCCCCAATCGGTATTGCAGTTCAGGAATACTTCGACTTCAAAAAAGTAGAAACCGACCATATTGCTGTGCGTACCTCTTCCTACTATGGCATCGGCACTGATAAGCAGAGCAAAGAGATCAAGGTTCATGGTCTGCACTACATCATTGAAAATGCTAATGCCTCAGACGGCTTGTTGATTGTAGATGATGTATTCGACTCTGGCCGCAGTGTGCACGCTCTGATGGAAGTGCTGAAAGAGCAGATGCGTCTGAATCTGCCTCAGGATATCCGTATCGCTTGTCCTTACTATAAGCCTGCCAATACTCAGGTACCGCTGAAGCCGGATTATTACATTCATAATTCTGATGAGTGGCTGGTATTCCCACACGAAGTGGCCGGTCTGACCGAGCAAGAGCTGGATGAAGGTAAGAGTGATTTGGCGAACATTCGCCATTTATTCAAATAACTTCACTGGCAAGAAAGCTCTGGCAGCGTTCTGCTGGGGTAAGTGAAAAACAAAGGCTGCACTTCAATTGGAAGGCAGCCTTTTTTAATTCCAGGCTTTAAAGCGTCTTGCCACGAAGCACCAACTTCGTTGGCTTCACGAAGAACACGAAGACAATACAAGAAAGAGGGCTGGCTTTCTTTCGTGAGCTTCGTTGCTCTTGGTGGTTGATTGCTTCTCCAACCCTGAGAGAGTTACTGCTCTTTTGGTAATGCCTTATCAGACAGATGCTGAGTCAGCTCATCCAGCCAGGGCTCAAAGTTGACCCACTGGTCCACTCCCTGTTTGTAGATGGGCTGACGAACCTGCTCCGAGCTGGCGGTGCGAACTGAGCGCTTGGTGCGGTGGAACTCAACACAGCTTTCCTCAAAAGGTAGCTCCAGATAGTCGAGAATGCGGCGAACCTGAGTCTCCAGATCATCGACTACATCTTCATACTGCACATGCAGGATCTCTCCGGGGAACACACTGTGCCAATGGTCCATCAATTCCACATAGCCTGAGTAGTAACGGCCAACCTGCTCAAGGCCATAGGTAAACTCCTGACCCTCGGCAAACAGCTGCTTAAAGTTACTGAAGCAGCAGGCCATGGCGGCGCGTCTGGCATCGATAATTTTAGCCTTGGGCAGTATCAGCTTTATCAGGCCGATATGGCGGAAGTTGTTGGGCATTTTATCGATAAAGAAGGGCGCACTGCCTCTATGCACCCGGGTGTTGTCCAGAAACTCCTGGCCCAGCTGCTTTAGCTCACTGTCACTCAGGTCCGTCAAATTCTCTGGATATCTTGGTGCTTCATCCAGGCGGCGACGACCATTAAGGCGATGGGCCATTGCCAGAATATCCGGCAGCTCCAGTGTGCCATCCACTTTGGAGTGGGATGCGATAATCTGCTCAATCAGGGTCGAACCGGCTCTGGGCATGCCGAGAATGAAAATGGGGTCCGGAGCGGGATTGCCCCTGCCACCTTTATCGGCGATAAGCTCAGGGGTGATCCACTGTTTTTGCAAGCCAAAGTCGCGCTCAATACGCTCAGACTCGTATCTGAGCTCCTGACGTTTCAGTTCATTGCCCTGATGGTAGTAACCAAAGGCTTCTTCAAACTGTTTCCTGTCCTCCAGTCCTTTACCCAGCGCGAAGCAGAGGTGGTACTTGTCCTGCAGTCGGGTTGAGTCTGCCTGCAGCTGCTCCTGCATCCAGCGAATCTCATCATCGCTGAATTTGTAGGTCTTAAGGTTGGCCAGACTCCAGAAGGCATCACCAAATGCCGGCTTAAGCTGGTACGCCTTTTGGTAAGAGGCGATAGCGTCATCCTGTCTGCCAACAGTTTTCAGCGCGTGGCCACGAACCAGATAGAGATCAGCGTTGTCCGGCAACTGGGCAATGACCCGGTCGTAGAGTTCCAGCGCCTGGTCATAGCGGCCGATGGCAACACACTGATTGGCATGGCAGGTGTCGAAGCTGGGGTTGTTGGGGTAGATGCTGACCAGTTTTTCAGAGGCTTTATGGGCCTGAGCAAACTTCTGGCGTCTGTGCAGTACCTGAATGTGGTCAAACAGCAGCTGGCGATTATCCGGCTCAAACTCCAGCGCGCTTTCCAGTAGAAACTCGGCATCATCCAGCACATTCAAGCGCATTCCCAACTGCGCCAACAGGCGCATGGCTTCAGTATCTTTGGGGTTGGCCTGCAGATAGTGGCGGCACAGCTGTTCCGCCTTCTGCAGCTTGCCTTCATGCAGCATGGAGTTGATGGAAACCAGAATCGGCGGCAGGGCACTGTAATGTTCCAGATGGGCAACCGCGTGGGTGACTTCGCCCTGTATTCCTGCCTGAGTGGCCAATTGAGCCAGACGCTGCCAGCTTGCTGTTAATGCAGGGTTGAGTTTTACAGCCTGACGATAGGCCTGCAGCGCCAGCTCCGGCTTATCCATAGCCAGCAATATATGCCCCTGCTCCTGAAATGCCCGGCCGAAGTCCGGTGCCAGGGATTGCAGCTGCTGGCAAAGCTCCAGCGCTCTGGAAAGCTGCTGACTGTATCTGGCACAGACGGCGTTCATATACACAAGTTCTGTGTGTTTTGGGTGCAAGGGTAACAGCTGCTGACACAGTTCGTCGGCGGCCTTGATTTGGCCTGCCTGCATCTGCTGTTTTATCTGCTTGATGCTGTCGTTCAGCTCAGCGGTTGAATGGGGTTGCTCAGGGGAGCTTGTCATTATTTTGCCCTTTTACGCTTTTGCTCGTTCCGCTTATCCGGGACCCGATATGATCGTTTATCTGTTAAGCCTGACCAGACTAAAGCTTCACAGTTAAATAATCATGGGGAGATGAAAGAAAGGCAGCCCGCAGGCTGCCTTATCACGTTTACAGCTAAACTATCAGCGACTTATGTCTGATGCTTAGTAGTAGTAGCTGAAGTTAACACCAAAGGTGCGAGGACGGTTGGTACTGATACGGCGGTTATCATCCTGGGTGTTGATAAACAGTTCAGCACGCTCATCAGTCAGGTTGTTGGCATACAGTTTCACACCCCAATTGTCCTTCTCCAGTCCTACAGAGAAGTTGACCATGGTGTAGCCATCCTGCTGCTCACGTTCTTCTGCAACAATAGAGCTCCAGGACTTACCAGCGTACTGGACGCCCAGCTGCCAGTTGGCATAGTAGTCTGCCAGATCCCAGTCATACCTCAGTCTCAGGTTACCCTGGAACTTGGGCGTCAACGGCAGCTCGCTGCCAACAGGGGCCATCTCAATGACTTGTCCCTTGAGGTTGGTCAGCTCAGTTTCGTTGTAGGATACCGCACCATAGACAGTGAGGTTGTCGGTCGCGTTCCACACCACATCGGACTCAATACCCAGAATCTCAGAGTCAGCTGCGTTTTCGATAAAGGTCAGAATCGAGACGTTTACTGGATCGAAACGGGACACCTGCATATCGTTCCATTCGATGAAGTAGATGTTACCGTTGAACTTCACGGTTTGATCTGCCAACAGGGTTTTCCAACCCATCTCATAGTTGACTACATCATCCGTTCCATAGGTCACTTCCACATCCGGGAAAGCCGCATTATTGGAAGGGATACCGCCACCACGGTTGAAACCGCCGGGACGGAAGCCTTCTGAGTAGGTGGCGTACAGCAACACATCGTCAGTGGCTTTATAGGACAGATTGAACTTAGTGATGATGTCATCAATTTTCAGCGGCTCAGTGGTGTGGCCACCTGACTTATCATAGTCACGGCCACGGTCTGTATTTTTAGAGCCCTGGAATATACCGTCGGCAAAGTTAGATGAGCCGGTAAAGTCTGACTCAATCTCATACCAGCGCAGGCCGACTGTGGCGGTCAGGTCATCGGTAATGTCCCAAGCCATTTCACCGAACAGGGCGATCTGCTCTTCAGTTCGGGTAATGTCGTTGAAGAAGGCGACGCCGGCAGGACGGGTGTTGGGATTGATGTTGTTGGCATCAGAGATAGGTGCATTGGGAGCAAAGCCCAACTCAGGGGTAGCCATATAGTAATAGTCATCCTGAGTTTCAATCTCATAGTCATCGTAAAAGATACCTGTGACATAGCGCAGGCTATCTGTGATGTCGCCAGTAATACGGAACTCATGGGTCATACGCTTATGATCCTGCTGTCCCTTAAAGCCCTTGGTTGGGTCTTTACAGTGGCGTACATCGGTAATCACATTGGGATCAATGTCATAGTTGATGATGTAGTCAGGGTTGTCATAAGTACAGGTGTAGTAAGCGATAAAGGCGCCCGAGTTGTTATAGCCGGTGTAGTCGATTGACTGCTGTACTTCACGGTCCAGGAAGGCACCGGTATAAACCAGTTCCAACGCATCCAGTCGACCTTCCAAAGTCCAGGAGGTCTGATTGAACTTGTCTTTGAGGCTGTCGGGGAAGTAACGCTGCACCTGCAGATCACCCACCTCAGGGTCGTAATCAAATACACCGTCAGCGCCAATCTCCTGCTGCATGGTTTGTACCAGCAGATCCCAGTCATCGTTGATCAGGTATTTAAGACCCAGACGACCGCCTTTGTAGAAGCTGTCGTTAAAGTTTTCCTGAACCAGAGCTGCATTATTGGCGGAGTCATACTTGGCGCCGGGCAGATTAACCGCAGACTCAGGGTTAATGCTTGGGTCCAGAGTAAAGTTGCCCTGAACATTATCGATATAGCCGCCACGGTTAACACTGTAGATGGTGCCGCGGATAGCCAGGTTATCGGTTACCGGCAGGTTGATCATCGACTCGATCACTGTGCTCATGTCACCACTTTTGGTGGTTTCCAGTGAGGAGCTGAAACCTGCCTCGAATACATCGATTTTTGGCTTGTTGGTGATATAGCGGATAGTCCCCGCCTGAGAGCTGGCACCAAACAGAGTGCCCTGAGGTCCAGGCAGCACTTCGATGCGCTCAATATCAGCTGCATAAACATCCAGGTTACGGCCGGGCGCGGTAACGGGTTGCTCATCAAGATAGAGGGCTACGTTGGGCATGGTGCCCTGAGCGCCTGAAAGCATGACGGTAATCGGCTGAATCGCCATACCACGGATGAAGATATCTGCCTGGCCTGGACCCCGGCTACCCACATTCACGTTTGGCATATAGCGGACGAAATCGTCGAAGTTACCCACGTTTTGATCTTTCAGATCTTCAGCGCTCATTGCCTGGACTGCAACGGCTGTATCCTGAATATTCTGGACACGCTTGGTAGCCGTTACTTCGATGGTCTCAATTTTGCGTTCTACATCTTTCAGGTCGTCTGCGCTGATACTGAAACTGGCAGAGGTCGCCAGCGCGCAAACAATGGCCTGATTCAGGCGGTTTTGTCTGAACATGTAAAAACCTTTTTTATTTTGTGTGTTTATGATGCCCTGAGTTGCTGTCCCAAAGGCTCTCCATAGCAAAAAAGACGTATAGTCAAAGAGTTAACTCATATCCCCTGAAGTCCTTTGAAAGGTTTCAAGACAAATAGTTAGAGCTCAATGCATTATGTTAGCACAGTGATACATTCGGTTGCAGTTTTGTTGCCTAATTGTTCTCGTAAGCTTCGGTTTTTTAGCGTCAATGACTGTGTCAGGAGAGCTTTTCTCTGTCGTGGGTAGGTGATTTATTAGATTGAGCTGAAATCAATGGGTCGCCATGTTCGCCAAAAAGAGGATGAGTTGAGATAAAAAAGCCGGCTAAGCCTGAAGAGGCTGCCGGCATGGCGTACTCACTTGGGACTATTCACTCTGAAGCAGATTGTCAGCGGCCCAAATCTCACATCAGAAGATGGGCTCTATTTTGGAGGCGGCAGTTACCGCTTTGTTGATGGCAGCGTCGATATCAATATCCCTAGCCAGTGCCACGCCCAGGCGGCGACGGCCATTAATTTCGGGCTTGCCGAACAAACGTAACTGAGTATCAGGCTGGGCCAGTGCCTCTGCCAGTCCCTGATAACGGATATTGGCGGACTCGCCTTCAGCCAATATCACTGCTGAGGCTGATGGGCCATGTTGGGCGATATTGGTAACAGGCAGTCCCAGAATAGCCCGAACATGCAGGGCAAACTCAGATAAATCCTGACTGATAAGGGTGACCATGCCGGTATCATGTGGGCGAGGCGAGACTTCTGAGAAGTACACCTCATCACCTTTAACAAACAGTTCAACACCAAACAGACCCAGGCCTCCCAATGCTTCTACCACTGACTTGCCCACCGCCTGAGCTTTTTCAAGCACAGTTTGCGACATCTGCTGAGGCTGCCAGGATTCGCGATAGTCACCATCCTCCTGTCTGTGACCAATTGGGGCACAGAAATGAATACCGTTAACCGCGCTGATGGTTAACAGGGTAATTTCATAATCAAAGGCGACAAAGCCTTCCACAATCACCCGGCCTTCTCCGGCGCGGCCACCCTGTTGAGCATAATCCCAGGCTGTGTCTATCTGAGAGACTTGCCGAATAACGCTCTGGCCCTTGCCTGAAGAACTCATTACCGGCTTAACGACGCAGGGCATCCCTATCTTATTGACTGCTTCTACGAACTCTTCATGAGTGTCGCAGAATTGATAAGGGGAGGTGGGTAAACCCAGCTCCTCGGCAGCCAGTCGGCGGATACCTTCTCTATCCATTGTCAAGGCGGTGGCTTTGGCGGTGGGCACCACCTTCAGACCTTCGGCTTCAAGCTCAACCAAAGTGGCTGTGGCAATGGCTTCAATCTCAGGGATGATCAGGTGCGGCAGCTCCTGCGCAATCAGAGCTTTAAGCGCTTCGCCATCCAGCATATTGATCACATGAGAGCGATGGGCCACCTGCATGGCGGGGGCATTGGGGTAGCGATCGACACCGATCACTTCTACGCCCAGACGCTGCAGCTCTATCGCGACTTCTTTGCCCAGCTCGCCGCAACCAAGCAACATGGCCCGGGTTGCACCCTGGGTATTTGGAGTGCCAATCATGGTGTGGGTACCTTCTTATTGTGTGAGGTGATTATTGGAATTTTGCTGAAGTGTACCCCGAAGCCACTGCCTGCTAACCCGCCGAAAGTGGGAATAACCGTGATTTGTGCAACCGATCACCGGATTGTATTTTGTTCAGAATTTACAGATTTTTAGAGCAGAAAGTCAGGCGGGAAGGATAGTAAAAAGCCCGCATTTGCGGGCCTTTGAATGGGGGGCTTACTTTGCGTTTTCCGGTTGGGGAGGAAACTGAGCCAGGATTTTGTCGACCGTTTTCTGGGCTGCGGTGGCTTTCTTTTCTCCGCCATCTTTAAAGTCGTAACTGTCGGTACCACGCCAGATCAGGCGGCGACTGGGATCATAGATACGAATATCGACCTCCTGCTCTTTGACATTCTTGCTGGTAGGCAGATCAACGGCGGTGCCAACACTGATACCTCCGCTGCGTCCCCAGGAGCCCGTTCCCAGGCCGATGGAGACATTTGACTCATCCGGCTTGTCACCGGTGGACAGGCTAAAGCCAACCAGAAAGTCAGGTGCCCTCGGATAGTCTTTAAAACCTTTGTTTTGCAGATCCCGACTGATCTGATTACTGATACGTTCGGCGCTGATGGGGTCATCACTTGCAGGGGCCGGCAGCATGGTGAAGTTCTCCAGCCTGCTGAAATCAAAGTCTACAGCATAATCTGTTCTTGGCGGCTTTCCGGCGCAGGCAGATAACAGGGTTGCGCTGAGCAATATAGCGAAAAGTTGGCGGCACTTCATAGACTTCTCCAATAGTCGGCATTCCAATTGATTCAAGGGTATGGCTTTCATGTAGCCTGTGACAAGTTAATTACGCCCGCTAACCTGTTTAATTTCAGTGGCAGGTGTTATACCTAGGAAGAAGCTGTTTACAGCTTTGCGACTTTTTCATCCAGGAGGCACACTCAGTTTTATGGAGCAGTTGGGCTTTTTTGAGATCCCCAGTCCCTGTTTGGGGGTGTGTAAAACCGATAACCGGGGTTACTGTCTTGGCTGCTTGCGCAGCAGGGATGAGAGATTTCACTGGCAACAGCTTACCGACGTCCAGAAGCTGGAGGTAATTCGCCTGTGTAAGCGTCGCCGCCGCAATCGCCAACTGGCCATTCTCAAGGCCCGCAAAGAGCAGATAAAACAGCAGCGTGATGAGATGAATGGTCAGCTTAACTTCGGTGATGATCCGGAGTGATACCTTCTATTTCAATGTATTAGCATCCCCCTTCCTCCCAAAGTAGGAATTATTTCCCGCCTTTTCCCAATACTTTCAGCTCGACGTTTTACCTAGCTTAAACATAAAGCCTTTTTGTGGCGGTAAAGCTCCGGAATTCAGTGGGAGGTAGGGTGAAATACCAATCAATAACCAGAGGGAAATCCTCAAAGCCCGTTTTGTCTTTGCTGACGCTGGCAATCGCGGGCTGCATACCTGTCAGCGCTATTGCCGATGATCAGAAACCTGAAGTGATTACTGTATTGGGACATGCCGATGAGCGTGATGGCCAGTGGTACCCAGGCAGCCATCAACACACCAATATGGCTGACATTGAGCGCAGTCTGGATACCAATTTGGGGCAGTTGCTGAAATCCAGTTTCGTCAGTGTCAGCGTCAATGACGTACAGAACAACCCGTTTCAGATGGACTTGCAGTACCGTGGTTTTACTCTGTCTCCTCTGCTGGGGCTGCCTCAGGGCATGTCAGTTTATGTTAATGGCGTACGCTTTAATGAGCCTTTTGGCGATACGGTTAACTGGGACCTTATTCCCCTGACTGCATTGCGTGAAGTGAGCCTCTATTCCGGATCCAATCCTGTGTTTGGTCAGAACACCCTGGGCGGCGCTCTGGTGTTGGATGTGAAAGACGGTTTTAGTTTTCAGGACAATGTGCTGGATGTCCGTGGCGGAAGCCATGGCATGTGGCAGGGTACTGTAGAGAGCGGCGGTAACTCAGGGGAACTTGGTTACTATGCTGTCGTCAGTCGATATGAAGAAGATGGCTGGCGGGATTTCTCCCCTACCGAAGTGACTCAGTTTCTAACGAATCTGACCTGGAAGGGAGACGAAGGTAATCGCTGGGATTTGCTGGCTGCAGCCAGTCGCAGCGATCTGATCGGTAACGGTGCCGTGCCCTTTGATTTGATGGCGTTGGAAGGTCGCTCAGCGGTATATACCCATCCTGATCAAACTGAGAATGATCATTGGTTTGCCTCCCTTGCCGGGGATATTCAGCTGGCGTCTAACCTGTCATTGGATCTGAACCTGTACTACCGGGACTCAGAGACCAACACACTTAATGGTGATGACAGTGATTTTGAGGAGTGTGAAGTCGATGGTGAAGAGACTCTGTGCGATGAAGATGATGAGCCGGTAGAGTTTGTTGACCGCTATGGCAAGGAGTTGGATGTCGACCTGGATGAGATGGGACTGGAAGCGGATGATCTGGATGGTTTGAACAATACCTCTCAAACCAAACAGAAGTCCGGTGGTGTGTCGGCCCAGTTGGTACTCGACCTGGAACGTGGCAGCTTCCCCAGTCAGTGGGTATTTGGTGCCGGGGCAAGCTGGGCTGATATCGACTTTCGCTCAAATACAGAGTTTGCTGAGTTGATGAATGAGGAAGTTGGCTCGCCGAGGTCCACATCCGGGGTAGGTCTGTACGATGAGGATTCCATCGTGCGTCTGGACAGCAATCGAACTCAATATTATGGCTTTATTGCCGGTAGCCTGGCGTTGCGGGATAACCTGCAGCTGACGACAGCGGCAAGGTACGACTTTACCAATATTGAGATGATAGATTTGGCGCCGGGGGAAGATGGCACCACATTGGATGGTGATCATGATTTTAACCATCTGAGTCCCTCTGTTGGGCTGACCTGGCAGTTTATGGAGCAAACCTCATTGAATGCGTCCTGGGCGCAATCCAGCCGAGCCCCAACACCGGTAGAGTTGAGTTGTGCCGATCCTGATGCACCTTGCAAACTGCCCAATGGCTTCGTTTCAGACCCACCACTTGAACAAGTGGTCACAGATACCTGGGAGCTGGGTATTGACCATCAGACCGGGACTCTGCAGGCAGGGCTGACCTTGTTTTACGCCATGAACCGGGATGACATCATTTTTCAACAGGCTGGAGGACTGCCGTCAGAGGGATACTTCGATAATGTTGGCGATACCCTCAGGCAGGGCGTTGAGACTTATCTGAGCAAGCAATGGCAGGATTGGCATCTGAGTGTGTCATACAGCTATCTGGATGCGACTTTCCAATCCCCCTATATCTCATTCAGCCCCAACAATCCTTTAGGAGGGAACCGTCAGGTTGAAAAGGGAGATCGTATTCCGGGATTGCCTGAGCACAGTGCCAAAGCCAGTCTTGAATGGTATTGGGAGGATCTGCTGCTGGGTACAGACCTGCTGTATCAGAGTGGTCAGTATTATCGTGGGGATGAAGCCAATGAGAATGAGCAACTGGATGGCTTTACCCTGGTGGATCTGAGAGCCAGTTACAGGATTAACGAGTGGGTCGCTGTTTATGCCAGAGTCGATAATCTGTTTGATACTGATTACGAGACCTTTGGGGCCTATGGAGAGTCTGATGAGGTGCTGGAGGGAGTCTATCCGGGCTTTGATGATGCCCGTTTTGTAGGACCGGGGGCACCAAGAACCTTTGCCGCAGGTGTTAAGGTGAGCTTCTAATCAGGACGGACTGTCCTCTCTTACAGGATCGCTGATAAAAAGCCGGGGCACTGATGTCCTGGCTTTTATATAGCTTTTGAATTGATAACATAACTCATTGATATCTTATATTAATATGATAAGACTCTTTTTAGGTTGACTTTTTATTGAGCAAAATGAAGTCTTTTTTATTATTTAATACTAAATTAAGAATTGCCTGAATATAAGTTGACCTTTATCAGTAAGTAACTAATATTAATGTATTCTTTGCAGTTTCATTGAAAATACATCTTTGAGACTGAATTGCAGATCTGCAACCGAACGATGTAAGTCATTAATACAGCAAGGACTGTTTTCATTGTTACTTTTCGGTACTTTTAAACTGTGACACTTATCTAAAATAAACTTATGGTCAGCTTTAGTGTGACGGCAGTTTTTAGCTATATATTCAATTTGTTGCAGGCGAGAACTAATGGCTTCTGGATATTGTCTGAGTGCATTTCTAACACTATCCCAGGAACATCCGGGTTGCAGTTGTTTTTCATCCAGGCCAATGGCTGTGCCGACCAACAGGTAGCAACGATCCACCAGTTCAAGGTAGTTGCTGGGGAGATCGTCCAGCGCTATCGGGGTTTCGCGGGATTTGATCAGCTCGAAGCTGTCGTCAATGTCGGCCACCCGTGATAATACCTGATAGGAGTATGCCTCATTGCGGTACTTTGGTGACTGAGTGATATCCTGTTGCCCGGGGTTTTCCAGTTTTAATTTTATATATTCAAAGCTTAAAATTTTAAGACTGAACAAACTCTTGTCTTTAATATGCAGCATAAAACCTCAAAACAGACAGCCATAATTTGGCAAAGGTTATTTATATATTTTATACGTAAATTATCCCTGCGTAATTCTTTATGATCCACAATTTCAGGTGAATTATTTTGACTCTTAATTAGGTCAATGACTTATGTCTTGTATCAGAGTGTAACTATGTGAATTGGATCATGTTGTAAACTTTTTATTCCGGCATAACAAGCTTTCAGCCTATATTTGACTGGCATTTAATATTTCAAAAAATGAAATATTCATTTATTTCAGTATTATTGGCGCAACCAAGAATCTTAAAAACGTCGTTCCGGTTTGAAGCTGGCTATGGCCATCACGGAGAACAGCAGGGTGCTGAGGGTGACAACCCAGAAGGCGAGGGCACTGAATTCGCCATATAGGGCAAAACGTATGAGTTCAGTGCCGAAGGTGAAGGGGTTATAGCTGCAGATAAGGTAGAGCCATTGGCTGGCTTCCTGCATTTTCCATAGCGGGTAAAGGGCTGAGGACATGAAAAACATAGGAAAAATGACAAAGTTCATCACTCCCGCAAAGTTCTCCAACTGACGAACCCAGGCGCCGATAATCAAGCCAAGGGTGTTAAGCATCATGGCTGTCAGCAACATTGCCGGGAGCGCACACAGGTAACCTGTCAGAGGCGCTTCAATGCCGTAAAGCCAGGCAAACAGCAAAAATGCCGAGGCTTGTAGCAATGAGATAAGCGCCACAGCGACCACCTTGGATAGCAACAGAAAACCACGGGGCAATGGGCTGACCAGCAGTACCTTCATGCTGCCCATCTCTCTGTCATAGACCATGGACAGCGAGCTTTGCATACCGTTAAACAGCAGCACCATGGCGCACAGCCCCGGCAATATATACTCTTCATAATTTATATAGGTTTCGTAAGGCTCAATAATGGCGATGCCAAGTGCAGCCCGGAACCCGGCAGCAAATACAATCAGCCAGAGTAATGGACGAACCAGCGCGCTGAAAAAACGGGATTTTTGCGACCAAAATCGCAGTAACTCGCGCTTGCAGATGCCGCTGAATCCATACCAGTAAATCATGGCCTCGGCTCCTCGGTCAGGTGGGCAAACAGCTGCGGCAGATCCTGTAAATCATGGTCAGCAATCAGTGCCTGGCATTGGCCGTTGGCGAGCAGTTGCCCCTGATGAAGTATCAGTAGCTGGTCTTCTGCTCCCGGTTCGTCCAACAGGTGAGTTGCCCAAAGGACTGCTACCCTGTGTTCGGCGCAATACTCCCTCACCGTTTGCATCAGGCTTCTGCGGCCTGCAGGGTCCAGCCCGGCACTGGGTTCATCCAACAATAGAATGGCAGGTGAGTGCATCAGGGCTCTGACAATCTCCAGTCTGCGTTTGTGGCCCGTGTTAAGTGTACGGACCTTGTCCTGCAGTCTGTCGTCCAGGCCGAAGTGAGACAGCAAAGGGATGGCCTGGGCTAAGCTGGATGATGCGTTGAGCCCGTGTAGTGCGCCGAAATAGCAGAGATTCTGGCTGACGTTCATATCCATATCCAGGGTATGTTGCTGAAAGACCACTCCCAGTTTGGCGTTTGCCCTGTGGCTCAACTGTTTCAGCGGCTCATCGGCGAAGCGGATTTCGCCCTGCTGCTGACGATAGAGCTGCGTCAGCAATGCAAACAGTGTGGACTTCCCGGCACCATTGGGACCCAGCAACATGGTGATGCCGGGGGAGAGGTTAAAGCTGATATCCCTCAGTGCCTGCCGTTGCCCATAGCTGAAACTGAGTTTGTCGACCTTCACTGAAGCCTGGGAGTCATTCATCTGCGATTGCGACTCCCCAGGGGAAACGTCCAACTTTGATGGATTTGATCACCTTAAGCCGGTCAACATCGATAACAGAAACATCGCCACTGACCCCATTGGTGGTAAACAGCATTTTCTCATCCGGTGTCATGGTTATTTGCCAGACCCGGCGGCCCACCAGCAGATAATCCAATACCTCAAGGGTTTGTTGATCCACTATAGCCACATGGTTGGAGGGGCCCAGTGCCACAAAGGCATATTTGCCATTTTCTGTCAGGCGGATACCCACAGGCTGCACTTTATCGGCATGAACCCCTTTGGGGGAAAAATGGATCTTTTTAATTTCTTCGCGACTGTTGGCGTCGAACACTGACACTGTGCCGCCAATCTCGGCGCTGACCCACAGCTGTTTGCCATCGGCGGTGAATTTGGCATCCCGGGGACGGGCATCCACCAGAGAGTTATGGATATTTTCATTGGTTCGGGTGTCTATCCAATGGGCCATATTGGAGGTTTCTGAGGTGACAATCAGGGTATTGCCGTCAGGACTGATGCCAACCCCCTCCGGTTCCAGGCCCACGTCAATCTGGGTAATCACTTTGCGGCCCGGGATATCTATCACTGTCAGCAGAGCATCATCCTCATTGGCGGCATAGAGCCAATCACCATTGGGGTGCAAAATAAACTGCTCAGGGTCTTCTCCGGACGGCAGTTCACCGACTATCTGACCCGTTGCCCGATCCAGTATCTGTATGGTGTCGGATTCGCTGGCACAGATATAAAGATACTTCTGATCCTTACTGAGAATAATGCCTCTGGGTCTGTCACCCACCAGCCAGGTATCCACCACTTCCAGGCTATCAAGATCGATAACACTGACGGTGTCATCCTTCTCATTGGATACATAGACCTGTCCCGCCCAGGACAGGCCGGGTAGCAGTAGCGCGATAAGGCAGAGTTTTTGTAAGGATTGTAAGTACATGGGTTACTCCTGACTGGCTAAAGTACAGCGGCTTTCCCTGCGGTCAGCTCCCAGGGTATCCATCTCATTTCTGGGGTGTAAAAAGCCCTCAAAGGGGGCTGTTGCCACCAGTGCCTGTTGATTGAACAAAGGCACTGGTTGCCTGAGTTGACCACTCCAGGGGCGGAAGCTCAGCTTTCTGCCTTTATAGCCCGCTATGTAGAAACCTGGATGTAACATGGCAGCCAACAGCTCTGCCCCCTGAGTACTGCGGGTCTTGGTCATGGCTTCCGACAGCGCCCGTATGGCAATCCAGGCGTTGTAATCCCTGGCTGTCATCGGCCTCTGGTTATCTTTGAAGAAGCGGTTTTGCATCTGTACTGCGCCCCAGGCCTCAATTACCTGACTCCACTCACCGGCTTCAAGCCCGTGGGTACCGACAACGGGTCTAGGCAGAAAAGTGTTGTAGGGCAGCAATTGGCCAAACAGGTTGCGGGTGTCTGCAACCCACACCAGATCATACTCTGGCCCCTGGGTAAACGCCTGCAGCTCTTTCCCGGCGACACGTCGAAGATCTGTGTCAAAGCTCCAGCTCTTTTCAGCCACCAGCTTATGCCCAAATTTTTTAAGGCTGGCTTTGACGGCCTCGGCATACTTTTTATCAGACTCTGAATCTCCCTTGACCAACATCACCTCAGACAGACGACGGCTGCGCAGCCATTGGGCCAGGGCATCGGTTTGCATACTGAAGCTGGCAGCCGTGTGCAGGGTATTGGCAAGGCAGGTTTCTGTTCTGAGGCTATCTTCGCGATTGCCTGTGTTGATCAGGATAAGCTCCTCTGGAAGGGCCTTTCTGAGGGCCAGAAGAGCTTGAGTGTCAGCGTCCACCAGGAGTATCTGAACACCGTCAGCCATCCATTCCTTTGCCTGGCTGATAAGGGCTTGTTGGTCGTCAAGCTGAGCCATATTGAGATTAATACCGAGGCCCAGAAATTTGCCGGTGCGGTTGCTGTCTTTGGCTGCCTGCAGTGCTCCCGCCAACCCTTCACCCTCATTTGGTTTTAAATAGTCCGGAACGGCGGAGGGGATTTCAGGGGACTGCACCAGAACCCCCACTTTAAGTTCATTAATCTGACTGTTGGCGTTGACGAAGAAGGAGAGTAGCAATGACATAGAGCAGGCCAGCAAAGGAAGGATAAATCCTGAAGATAATTGGCTTGCAAAGGGCATTGGCTGGCACTCTGTGTCGCGTGATGGTGAATCCACTCTATTGATTACACTAAAAGAATTCAAACCTACCAAAGCAGGGGACGACGCTTTTCCGCCTAAAGGATGAGACGCTAACCCGCTTTGGTATCATTGGGTGGCTTGTTCATATTTTCTACACTGGCTAAGCGCCAACCTTGCCAAAGAGCAGCTGGCGATAACCTTGGTTAACAGATCAGAGAAAGAGAATATGAAGCAGCTAAAGACAGCCAACCCCAGGGGAATAAGAACCATCACTATGGCGGGCCTTGCTGCCCTGATGCTGACCAGCGCATATGCTGTCGCCCATGGAGATGTTACGCCTCAGTCTATCGATACCAGCGCTTTACCCAACCTGGGTGAAGATTGGCATGAAACCAATCCCTACCGCGAAGAAACCGGTGGTGCCCGGGATGAAATTCTCAGAGTTGGCGCATCAGCCTATAACCAGAATTGCGCCCGTTGCCATGGTCTGGAGGGAATATCCGGTGGCATTGCGCCTGATCTGAGGATTTTGCCTCCCGATTACGACGGTGATGAGTGGTATGTGTACCGGGTACAAAATGGTGCGGTGCGCAATGGCGCCGTATATATGCCCAAGATGACAGAGCATTTGAATCAGGAAGCCCTGTGGGCGATTCGAACCTGGCTGGAGTCTGTAGCCCCGGAAGATCTATAGCCGGGGTGATAAATGCATAAACTGTTTCTTCAGGTGCTGGCGGCATTGTTGATGTCGCTGGCATTCTCTTTTTTCGCCAGCAGCCGCAGCTACGACGATATAGTCGACAGCGGTGTCCTCAAGGTCGCCCTTTATCGCGACTTTCCTCCCTTTTCCTATATGCAGAATGGTCAGGCCAAAGGCCTGGATGTTGAGCTGGCCAAAGCGCTTGCTGAAGGTATGCAGACACGGCTGGAAATTCTGTGGGCAACACCGGGAGAGAACACGGGGGATGATTTGCGTCAGTACCTGTGGAAAGGCAGCAACCTTCACACCACAGACGGAACCCGGGTGAAAGCCGATGTGATGTTGCGTATTCCCTATGACAAAGCCTATGCCCAGCAAAGAGACGATACCGGGCGTCTTGCCCATGAATTGGTGCACATGTTTGGACCCTATCATCAGGAACGTTGGCAACTGGCCTTTAATCCGAAAAAGATAGAGGACGTGCCTACCATGGCGGTATTCCAGTATCACCCAATAGGCGTGGAAATCGACTCAGCCCCCCAGTTTTTCCTGACCACAGCTTTCGGTGGCCGTCTTCGTAATAACACCCGCAGCTTTGCCGATCTGCCTGGCGCCTGGGATGCCATGTCTAAGGGCGAGGTAGATGCCGTGATGGGCATGCTGTCCCAGATACAGTGGCTGGACAGCCGGGATCCGGGTAAGGGGCAGTTGGCTACCCGAACCTACCCTCTGTTCGGTAAGCAGACCTGGGAGTTGGGGATGGCGGTAAAGGATGACTATCGACAGCTGGCATACGCTCTGGAGGACATCATGCTGACGGCGCTGAAAGATGGTCGCATGGCGCAGTGGGCCAGTGATAACGGCTTTGAATACCGCATGCCGCCGCGTTATGAGGAGTCGCGCTGAACTACTGGTTTCATTCTTTTGGATGAGTGCCAATGAATGAGTGATCCCTGACAACCGGCCAATGTTCATTTCAGCGGGCTGTTTTTAGCATGGAGTACTGGGAAAACAAATATGCCGGAGTTGAGCAGCATCGGGCATCTAAATTGAGAAACGATAACAATACGAGGTTCAATTATGGAGTCATTTACAAAGGCGGGCTTGCTGGTGTTTGCCATGACGGCATCCTCTGCGATGGCGGCCGGCGTTACCGATAAAGATCTGCTCAATGACCAGAAAACACCGGGCGATGTGCTGACCTATGGTATGGGGCTGAAGGCACAGCGCTACAGTGACATAGATATGCTGAACAAGGACACGGTAAAAGAGTTGCGTCCGGTCTGGGCCTTTTCCCTGGGGGGCGAAAAGCAACGTGGTCAGGAGTCTCAGCCCATGATTAAAGATGGGGTGATGTATGTCACTGGCTCCTACTCCCGCGTCTATGCCATTGATGCCCATACAGGGGATGAGATCTGGCAGTATGATGCCCGTTTGCCAGACGGCATTATGCCTTGCTGTGATGTGATTAACCGTGGTGTCGCCATGTATGATGACTTGGTGATATTCGGTACGCTGGATGCCAAGTTGGTGGCGCTGGATGCCAAGACAGGTAAGGTGCGCTGGAAGAAAAAGGTTGAGGACTACAAAGGTGGCTACTCAATCACAGCCGCGCCCATCGTCGTCAAAGGCAAGGTGATTACCGGGGTGTCAGGTGGTGAGTTCGGTATTGTAGGTAAAGTACGCGCCTACGACGCCAAGACAGGTGCCCTGGTGTGGGAGCGTCCAACCGTTGAAGGCCACATGGGATACATGTGGAAGGATGGCAAAAAAGTTGAGACAGGTATTTCCGGTGGTGCGCCGGGCAAGACCTGGCCTGCTGATCTCTGGCAGTCCGGCGGCGCAGCCCCATGGTTGGGTGGAACCTATGACCCGGATACCGACCTGCTGTTCTTCGGTACAGGTAACCCGGCTCCCTGGAACTCCCATATGCGTCCGGGCGACAACCTCTTCTCCTCATCCCGTCTGGCGATTGACCCTGATGATGGCAAGATTGTCTGGCACTTCCAGACCACGCCTCATGACGGCTGGGATTACGATGGTGTAAACGAACTGATTGCTTTTGACTACAAAGATAAAGGCAAGAAGGTTCAGGCTGCAGCCACCGCTGACCGTAACGGTTTCTTCTATGTGCTGGATCGCACCAACGGCAAGTTTATTCGCGGTTTCCCTTTTGTGGACAAGATCAGCTGGGCCAGTGGCCTGGATGAAAATGGCCGTCCCATCTTTGTTCCGTCCAATCGTCCCGGTAACCCTACCGATTCAGCAGCTGGCAAGCAGGGTAATACCGTCGTTGCTGCGCCGTCATTCCTCGGCGGTAAGAACTGGATGCCGATGGCGTACAGCCAGAAGACAGGGCTGTTTTATGTGCCATCCAACGAGTGGGAGATGGATATCTGGAACGAGCCTACCGCCTACAAGCGTGGTGCGGCTTACCTGGGAGCAGGCTTTACCATCAAAACCATCAATGAAGATTATGTTGGTGTGCTCAGAGCTATTGACCCCAAAACCGGTAAGATTGTCTGGGAATACCAAAACTACGCGCCATTATGGGGCGGCGTGCTGACCACAGCCGGTGGTCTGGTGTTTACCGGTAATCCAGAGGGCTATCTGCTGGCCTTTGACGACAAGACGGGCGAGCTGCTTTACAAGTTCAACACGGGTTCTGGCATTGTGGGCAGTCCGGTCACCTGGACCATGGATGGCGAGCAGTATGTCAGCGTCCTGTCCGGCTGGGGTGGTGCAGTACCCCTGTGGGGCGGCGATGTGGCCAAGCGGGTGAAGAACTTCAACCAGGGTGGCACAGTCTGGACATTTAAACTCCCGAAACAGTGATATGACTGCTGTTTTTTCAGGCCTGCCCAGTGCAGGCCTTTTTTTATGTTTTCTTAATTGGTTTCATGACATTACAGGGTTGTCATCCCGTTGACGGGAAAACTAAACCCAGCGTCATTCCCTCCAAAAGTATGAATTTTTCTCACCCAACGGCCAATAGAGTCGGAATTGTTGCTCTGCCTAGAATGAAGCATGGCTCCGGGAAGCCAGGGACGAGCCAAATTCAGGGCTTGCCGACACCTTTCCGTTTTGGCCATTTCGAATAACGCAATGAGGTGGAATCATGATTTATGCACAACCAGGGACCCCGGAGTCCAATGTCAGCTTCAAAACCCGTTACGAAAACTATATTAACGGCCAGTGGACTGCGCCGGCAGAAGGAAACTACTTCAAAAATCATTCACCGGTAAATGGCGACTTTATTTGTGAAGTTCCCCGTTCCACCGCAGCAGATGTCGATAAGGCGCTGGATGCTGCCCATGCTGCCAAAGATGCCTGGGCCGCGACCTCGGTTACCGAGCGTGCCAATATCCTGCTGAAAATTGCCGATCGCCTGGAAGCCAATCTGGAGCTGATGGCGCTGGCAGAGACCTGGGATAACGGTAAATGTGTTCGAGAAACTCTGGCAGCAGATTTGCCATTGGCAATTGACCATTACCGTTATTTTGCCGGTTGTATCCGTGCCCAGGAAAATGCACACAGCCAGATAGATAACGATACTGTGGCGTACCACTTCAACGAGCCTTTGGGGGTGGTTGGTCAGATTATCCCCTGGAACTTCCCACTGCTGATGTCTGCCTGGAAAATTCCACCGGCACTGGCTACCGGTAACTGTATTGTGCTTAAGCCTGCGGAGCAGACGCCGCTCTCTATCTGCCTGTTTCTTGAGTTGGTGGGCGACCTGTTGCCACCGGGTGTACTCAACGTGATCCACGGTATGGGCGCCGAGGCTGGTGCACCTCTTGCCAGCTCTAAGCGCATTGCCAAGCTGGCCTTTACCGGTTCCAGTGAAGTGGGTGGCATAGTGCTGAAAGAGGCTGCCGCCAATATGATCCCAGCTACTGTAGAGCTGGGTGGTAAGTCTCCCAACATCTTCTTCGAAGATATCTTTAATTATGAAGATGAGTATCTGGACAAGTGTCTTGAAGGGGCTGCACTGGCATTCCTTAACCAGGGTGAAGTTTGTACCTGCCCATCCCGTATTCTGGTGCATGAATCCATCTACGAGAAGTTTGTAGAGAAGCTGGTTGCCAGAGTGCAGACGGTGAAGCAGGGTAACCCACTGGACACCGACAGCCAGGTAGGGGCCCAGGTGAGTCGTGAACAGTATGACAAGATCCTCTCCTATATCGATATCGGTCGTCAGGAAGGGGCTGAAGTACTGATTGGTGGTGACAAAGGTGCAGCCGGTAACGGTCTGGAAGAGGGCTTCTACATTCAGCCCACCCTGCTGAAGGGCGAAAACAACATGCGTGTATTCCAGGAAGAGATCTTCGGTCCTGTAGTGGGTATTACCACCTTTAAGACGGAAGAAGAGGCGTTGGCGATTGCCAATGACAGCATCTATGGTCTGGGTGCAGGTCTGTGGACCCGTGATATGAACCGTGCTTACCGTGTTGGTCGCGGAATCGAAGCGGGCCGTGTTTGGACCAATTGCTATCATCTGTATCCGGCTCACGCGGCCTTCGGTGGCTATAAGAAGTCAGGTATCGGTCGTGAAAATCACAATATGATGCTGAACCACTACCAGCAAACCAAGAATCTGCTGGTCAGCTATAACCCATCTCCATTGGGCTTCTTCTAAGCTCATTGTCCCAATTCAAGCCGGCCCAGTGCCGGCTTGGTTTTTGGGAGGCCTGGCATGATACATATCCGCCTGCTGATCATCCTATGTGTGTTGCCATTCTCTGTGTTGGCACAGTGGATGGAAGTCACCCCTGAGGTTGCCAAACTCTTTCCCACTGCCACCCGCACTCAGGTTGCAGATGAGATGGGGCTGACCCCAGTGTTCCAACTGAACCAACAGTTAGGTTTTGTATTTGAGTCTGATGATCTGGTTAATTTCCCCGGCTTCTCCGGAGAGAGTATTAACCTGAGGGTCGGGCTGGATATGCAGGGAGTGATTCAGGGTGTGGAAATAGTCCGTCACCATGAGCCGATTTTCCTGCATGGCCTGGGTGAAGACCCGTTACTTGAGTTCATTGCCCAGTACGTCGGCAGGCAGATTAAGCACAGGTTCATTGTCGGCAGTCGTCAGGGCAAGATGGCAGATGGCCGGACCGTTTATCTGGACGGTGTAACCAAGGCGACTGTGTCTGTCATGGTGGTTAATGACACCCTGATTACAGCTGCCTCCAAGGTCGCCAGAGCTAAGTTACAGGGATTCGGGGGCGCTGAGGTATCCAGCCTGAAGCAGAATAATTATGAAGCTGCCAGTTTGTCGCAGTTGGCTGAGCAGGGAGCAATATTCCGCTGGCAAATGACGCTTGATGAAGCGGCTGATGCCCTTGATATTCACCCCGGACGCCTGGCTGATGTGACCAACACATCTGAAGATGAAGGCTTTATTGATATTCAGGCGCTGTTTGTATCCAGTCCCCTGATAGGCATTAATCTGCTCGGACAGCAGGAGTACCAGCGGCTGCTTGCAGAGTTGGCTGAAGGGGAGATCCCGGTTGTGCTCCTGTCCCGTGGTGCGTTCGATTTTGTCGGCGATGACTTTGTTGCTGGCACCTCTCCCAGCCGACTGGGACTACTGCAGAATGAGTTTGCTGTGGATTTGCGGGATATTGATTTCTACAGTTACTACTCACCCAGGGTCAGCGATGAGCTTGATGGTTACCGCAATATCCGGGTGTTTGTTATTCAGGGAAGCAGTGGCTTTGACCCTGCAAAGGTGATGGACTGGCGGCTGACCGTCAATCTCAGTAACAACTTTTTACTGCCAAGGCTGGGGCAGTTGAGTGAGCCGTTTCAGTTGCCTGAGTCGTTAACTGAGCCACCTCCTGAGGCCGAGGTTCCGCTGCCGCTGTGGATGCAGATTTGGCAGCAGCGGCTGACTGAAATCATCATACTCTCCATTTACCTCCTGCTGCTGGGGATACTCTTTAGCAAACAGCGCAGCTTGTCGGTCCGTTTTGGCCCGTACCTGCCTCAGGCCAGATTAGTCGCTCTACTGTTTACCATTGGCTTTATTGGTTACTACACCCAGGGGCAGTTGTCTGTGGTGAATATCTACACCTTGCTGTTGTCAGTGTGGAATGGCTTCGATATTCAGGTATTCCTGCTGGATCCCGTGATTTTTATCCTGTGGAGCTTTGTGTTTGTCTCTCTTTTTCTGTGGGGCAGAGGCTTGTTTTGTGGCTGGTTGTGCCCCTTTGGCGCTATGCAGGAGCTGGTGGGGCAGTTGGCAGTGAAACTCAGACTGCCACAGTGGAAGCCTGATGACAGACTGCATCGGCGACTTCAGTTGATTAAGTACCCAATGTTGTTGCTGCTGGTAGCCGTCTCTTTTTACAGCCTGTCCCTGGCGGAAACCCTGGCTGAAGTAGAGCCATTCAAAACTACAGTGACAATGAACTTTGTCCGCTATTGGCCCTTCATGTTATACGCCTTGCTGCTGTTGGCCGCGGGCCTGTTTATTCATAAGTTTTATTGTCGCTACCTGTGCCCTTTGGGAGCAGGGTTGGCGATATTGGGGCGCTTGAGGTTATTTTCCTGGTTAAGACGCAGAGATGAGTGCGGCCAGCCCTGCCAGTTATGTAACAAGCAGTGTCAGATTAAGGCCATTCATAGTGATGGGCGGATTGATTATGACGAATGTATTCAGTGTCTGGAATGTTTGGTGATTATTGATGACAGCAAGCGCTGTGTGGTCAGTCGATATGGCAACAAAAGCCGGAAACGCGCGTTAAATCAGAATACTGGCGTAAAAGTGGTAGAGATAAAGACGACATAATTCATCACAAAGTAGCATTTTACCCGCGCAGGGGGGTCAATATGCTTGATATTGAAGGCCGGACAGGCTTTTGGGTGTAAACGTCAAAAATGAAGGAGACTGACTATGTGGGTTAAGCCATCCTATCAGGAACTGCGTCTAGGATTTGAAGTGACGCTGTATATCAGCAACCGCTGAGTTTAAATCTGCCTCCGGCGCTATTGCCCCGGGGGCTTTTTCTATCTTACGCAAGCTAAAAACGGGGAGGATAAAGGATGCAGGTATTGGTAATGGGTTCGGCGGCGGGCGGGGGCTTTCCCCAATGGAATTGCCACTGTCCCATGTGTGTTGCCTGCCGACAGGGTACATCCAATGCACAACCCAGAACTCAATCATCCATAGCCGTCAGTCAGAACGGTGAGGACTGGGTGCTGATCAATGCCTCTCCCGATATTCGACAGCAAATTAATGCCAATCCTCAGATAGCCAAAGCAAATGGTCCCAGAGGCTCAGGTATCCGCTCAGTGATAGTCACAGACAGCCAGATAGACCACACCACAGGTTTGTTGATTTTACGGGAAGGATTGCCGCTGAATCTCTATTGCACTGAGATGGTCAGAGCCGACCTTACCCAGTCGTTTCCCGTTCTGGCGATGATGAAACACTGGCATGGCGGCTATCGCCATAATGAGATTAAGGTGAACCCCGTTGAAGCATTTGAGATTGAAGAAGTGGCAGGCTTGTCGTTTGAACCTGTGCCTTTAAAGTCCAATGCGCCTCCCTATTCGCCCCACAGAAACAACTACCATGTGGGCGACAGTATAGGTTTGAAAATTACCGACAAGGATACGGGAAAGGTGTTGTTTTACGCCCCGGGCCTTGGAGAGATAAACCGGGATGTGATGGCGGCGCTGGACAGTGCTGATTGCGCCATGGTGGACGGTACTCTGTGGCAGGATGACGAGATGATTCGGCTGGGGCTGGGCACCAGTTTAGGCTCAGATATGGGGCATTTATCGGTATCCGGTGACAATGGCATGCTCAAGCTGCTGGAGCCATTTACAGCACTGAGAAAAATCCTGATCCATATTAATAATACCAACCCGATTCTGGATCCTGACTCAAGTGAGCACGCTCAGGTACGTGCCGCCGGTGTAGAAGTTGCCTTTGATGGCATGTTGATCCAAGTGTAAGGAGAAAGGCATGCAGGCACCAATGACCCGGGAGGCATTTGAGGCAGCTTTAAAAGACAAAGGCCGTCTGTACCATATCCACCACCCTTTCCATCAGGCCATGTATCAGGGCAAGTGTACGCCTGAGCAGATCCAGGGCTGGGTGGCCAACCGTTACTACTATCAAATTAATATCCCAATGAAGGATGCGGCCATCATGGCCAATTGCCCGGACATTCATACCCGCCGCCAGTGGATTCAGCGCATTCTGGATCATGACGGCCACGAAAGTCTGGGAGAAACCCTGGGTGGCATAGAAGCCTGGCTGGCTCTGGGGGAGGCGGTTGGTCTGAGTCGGGAAGAGATTATCGATCAGCGTCACGTGCTGCCCGGAGTGCG
This sequence comes from Shewanella corallii, assembly GCF_023349125.1. Taxonomy (GTDB): domain Bacteria; phylum Pseudomonadota; class Gammaproteobacteria; order Enterobacterales; family Shewanellaceae; genus Shewanella; species Shewanella corallii. Next base: position 676,869 of record NZ_JAKIKT010000001.1, read on the forward strand.
CTTTGCGGTGGATGCCTATGTGAATTTTGCCCGTCGCGCCAGTTGGCAACAGGCGGCTTGTTCTTCATTGACCGAGTTGTTTGCCCCTGAAATCCATCAATCCAGACTGGATACCTGGCCACAGCATTACACCTGGATTGATCAGGCGGGGCTGACTTATTTCCGCCAGCGGCTGAGTCAGGCAAGACGGGATGTTAACCATGGCCTGGAGGTCACACTCGACTTTTTTGATACGGCAGAAAAACAGCAGCAGGCGTTGGAAATACTTCAGTTCAAGCTGGATATTCTCTGGTCCATGCTGGATGCCATGTCCATGGCCTATGAGTACAAAAGGCCACCGTTTCACACAGTGACTGATGAGCAGGTTTACCACAGAGGACTGCAGTTATGATCCAGGAAAATCAGGCTTATCAGGTTCATAAGCTGTTCCGTTTGCAATATGAGCCAGCGCAGAATGCCTGGGTGCTGCTCTATCCTGAGGGCATGATTAAACTCAGTGAAAGTGCCGGTGAGATCCTGCGTTTGCTGGATGGTGAGCGCACAGTGGCTCAGATGATCGCCGAGCTGCAGGCCAGGTTCCCCCAGGCAGATACCCTGACGGAAGATGTGACCGAGTTTTTGGGGGAAGCCCATGCCAAAAAGTGGATCTGCTGAGAATTCCATTAACCCACCTCTGTGGTTGCTGCTTGAGTTGACCTATCGCTGTCCGCTCAGTTGCCCCTATTGTGCCAATCCGGTTGATCTGGGTGACCCGGCTGATGAGCTGTCTACCGAGGATTGGCTGAAGGTACTGGAGCAGGCCAGAGCCATGGGAGCCGTGCAGCTGGGCCTGTCCGGGGGGGAGCCGCTGCTGCGTAAGGATTTGGAGGTGATAGTTGCCAAAGCCAGAGAGCTGGGCTTCTACACCAATCTGATCACCTCAGGCATAGGCCTGACCAATAAGCGCCTTAAGGCCCTGAAGGATGCCGGGCTTGATCATATTCAGGTGAGTTTTCAGTCCGCCGATCCCGATACCAATGATGCCATTGCCGGTAAGCGAAAAGCCTTTGAGACCAAGCAGGAGCTGGCGCGGCAGGTTAAGGCTCATGGCTTTCCCATGGTACTTAACTTTGTGATCAGTAAGCAGAACATTGAGAACATCGATGCCATTATGCAGCTCAGTCAGTCGCTTGAAGCTGACTATGTGGAGCTGGCTACCGCCCAGTACTACGGTTGGGCACTGCAGAACCGGGATCAATTGATGCCCACGCTGGAGCAGGTTCGTACCGCCGAAGCTCAGGTGAATGCGGTGCGTGACAGTCAGAATGGTGTCGGTCCCAGGTTTATCTTTGTGACCCCGGATTACTATGAAACCCGCCCCAAGGCTTGCATGAGTGGCTGGGGAAATATCTTTTTGAGTGTTGCCCCTGATGGCCGGGCCATGCCCTGTCACAGTGCCGCTCTGCTGCCTTTGAGTTTCCCTAATGTGCGGGATTCGAACCTGAAGTCCATCTGGTATGAGTCAGAGCTGTTCAACAAGTACCGCGGATTTGACTGGATGCCTGAACCTTGTCGCAGCTGTGATGAAAAGGAGAAAGATTTTGGTGGTTGTCGTTGTCAGGCATTGCTGCTGACCGGAGATGCCGCCAATGCCGACCCCGTGTGTGATAAGTCGCCGCACCACCACAAAATAGTTTCAGCCGCTGAATCTGCTGCAGCCTGTCGCAATGGAGAAACTCTGGCGCGAACAGTGCAAAACAGCCAGATCATTATGCAAACCCGGGTGTAGGCGGGCTTTAGCGTGTCCAGCGGGTTGTCCACTCTTTTGCCTGTCTCTGCTGAGGCCTCATCCTGCCCTGAACGCTGGATAAAGCAGCGAACCCGAAACGGTCTGAGTCATTGGCACTGTCCCGTTATCCTTGGCAATGAGGACAATGAGCTGCTGGCCAGCCTGATTATTCCCACTCCGGCTTTTGATGACTCGGGGGCTGCCCATGCTCTGGAGCATTGGGTGCTCAGGGGCTCAGTGAAATATCCAGCCCCGGGTGAGTTTTTTAGCCTGAGGCAAAGCCTGAATTATAGTGAGTTCAATGCCAGTACCCAGAGAGACAGAACCTGTTTTCATCTGTCGACCACTGAGGTCAATGCCGGACTCACCATGTTGGACTACCTGCTTCATGCCGCCATTACTCCTCTGCTCCGGGATGAGGAGTTCAACAGTGAGATATTCAATCCTGACACTCAGCCTGCTGAAGAGGACGGCATAGCCTGTGATGACGGAGTGCTGTACCGGGAGATGTGCAGCTATATGGCAAAGGTAGATTTTGCACTGCAGCAGCAACTTCTGGCGGGCTCTTATTACGCTTATGGCGGCATGCCTGAATGTATCTCGCAATTGACCCCGGCTAGACTGAGGCAGTGCTTTAAACACTGGTATCGGCCTGAACTTATGACTCTGGTGACCAGTGGCCCCTGGCCAGCAGAAGAGATCGCCGCCATGCTGGAGCAGATGCACCATCTGTATGAAGTTAATGGCCAAAGTGACTTACAGGGTAATCATTCTGAACATATATCGACATTCCCCTTGCCCGGGATAAACCGGGCTATCTCCGAACATCTGGGCTCAGATGGGCAGACATCTTTACTGTTTTCAATCTCCTCTCTCAGTCGCTGGCAGCAAAAGGCATTTATTTGCGCGCTTAAGCATGCTGATACCACTGCAAGCCTCAACAGGATGGGGTGGCGAGTGCTGACAGATGACTCTTTACCTGTTATCCCCTTGGTATCGTTCGGGCAAGATGCCCTGCCGGGACCTGACCTCAAGCTTTGGCTGGCAGATATGTTGGAAGCGCAGCAGCAAAACTTCAGCGTGAACCAGTACTGGTATCGACAGGCAGAGCTGGAATCCCATGCTGAACAGAGCCGCAAATGGGGAAGGGGATTGGCAGCGCTTTATCGGCATATCGATTACCTTGCTCCCGCCCGCCTGGCAGGAGAAGCGGCCGATAAGGGTAACTATGACTCAGATAGCTGTAAGGACGATGACAATAAACGGACCGGCACTGAGTCTTCCCACGCAATCTTAACTACCAGAGAGGTCGCTCTGCTGATCCGCTGTAGGGGCAAGGAGCAAGACAAAGGTGAGCCCGGCAGCGCCGAGCTGATAGCAAGATGGCTAAAGGCTGCGCGGCAACAATTCGTGATATGGAGCCGTGAGAGTCTGACTCCCGCCAGGTGCGAGCTGATGGATTTTAGCCCCATGTCAGGGCTCATCATTCAATGTGAAGACAGGGATGCTGTCAGGGTGCAGAGCTATCTGGCCAGCTTGTGCAAACAAGCTTTGCCAATACCAGAGCCTGATGTCGTAAGTGAACTTTCAGGGGGCAGGGATCTGGCGGCAGCAGTCTCCCATATCCGTCACTATCTGAGCCCGGCTTCAGGTCACAGCCCGGATAGACAGAGCTATCCCAGTGGCATTGCACTGCAGAGCCTTAATACCCATGGATGCTGGTTGGGCACAGAGCTGGCGCTGGTCAAGTTGCTCCCTGGGGCAGGCACTTCAACCCAACCCAAAGAAAGGTTCTCAAAGTCAGACGCAAGCCAAACCACGACGGGCAAGAGGTTACAGGGCACCCTGGTTAGTTATTGCGGGCCGGGGTTTGCTGTGCTTGGGGTAAAGGTGCCTGAGCTCGGGGGAGCAGCTGAACCCCTGGCCCTATATATGCTGGCTCATCACCTTCAGCATTCTTTGCTGCCATTGCGGGTACAGGGGCAGATATATGGCTATGGTTGCAGGGTGCTGCCCGAGATGGGGGTTGCACTTGTATATACCAGTTTGGACCTACATCCGGACCAGAGTGTGCAATTGATGAAAAACCAGCTCAGTGACTTGCCCACTGCTGAGATATTGTCCAGGCTGCTGGCCAGAGCAAATGGCGACTGGCAAAGGCAAAGTTCCGGCATAAAGGCGGATTGCTACCGTCTTGCCGGTGTGGAAATCAATCACTGCGACCATATGCCAATTGCTACATTGAAGCAGATGCTGGACAGTGAAATAACCTGGTTTGATGAAACAGGCCAAATACAGTGAGATGAGTATGGATCAGGAAACAGGCAAAGAGTCCGGGTTGGAGAGTCCACTGATAGAGGTGGCATCCAGTATCCACAATGATGCAGCAAAGGCGGCAGCTGAGCTGGCTGCCGGTCTGGACAGGCCGGACCTGGAGTTTGTACTGTTTTTCTGTTCAGCCTCCTATGATCTGCCTGAGCTGGCCAAAGAGATGGAAAGCCGGTTTGTCGGTCGAAAAGTGGTGGGTTGTACCACATCCGGCGAGATCACTGAGCGGGGCTACAGCAAGAACAGCATTCTGGCACTGGGATTCAGCAATCGCGCCTTCACTCTGGAAAGTGAACTGCTGCCACTGGATAACTTCTCACTGAACCAGGCTCAGGCCTGTGTGGCTGAACTGGTTAATGGCTGTAATCAAAGAGGAATTGCGCCCGTTGCAGGCAACAGTTTTGTCCTGACTTTGATCGATGGACTGTCTCCCAAAGAGGAGCTGTTTCTGGCGATACTCAATGCCGCACTGGGCAAAATCCCCCATTTTGGTGGCAGTGCAGGGGATGACGTCAACCTTGCCTATACCCATGTCTATTGCAACGGTAGTTTCCATTCAGACTCGGCTGTGGTGGTCATGGTCAATACCATCTGCCCCTTCGAAGTATTTACCACCCACCATATCAAGAGTCTGGATCAGAAGCTGGTGGTGACTGAAGCCGACAGCGATAAGCGCCGGGTGTATGAGCTGAATGCCGAACCAGCAGCTTTGGTCTATGCCAGAGAGGCGGGGTTGCCGCTGGAAGAGCTGCAACCTGAAGTCTATGCGCTGCACCCTTTAGCCGTGCTGATTGGAGGTGAGTACTATATCCGTTCTATTCAGAAGGTGAACGACGACCTAAGCCTGGATTTTTATTGTGCCGTGGACTGCGGCATAGTGCTGACGGCCATGGAGCCTGGTGATCTCTACACCAGTGTCGAAGCCAAACTGACCGAGCTGCAGCAACAGTTTGGTGAAACTGAGATGGTGCTGGGGTGCGACTGCTTTTTGCGGGAGTTGGAGTCCGATAAGCGGGATCTGCACGATAAATTAAGTCGCTTGTACAAACGCTTTCGACTGGTGGGCTTCAATACCTATGGTGAGCAGCTTAACGGAGTCCATATGAACCAGACCCTGACCGGGGTAATGATAGGTAAGCCCGGCTCTCAAGTTCTGGAGGACGCTGATGAATAAGCGGGAGCTGGAGCAGGAACTCGAACGACTGAAGCAGGAAAATGCCCGCCAGAAAAAGATGATTCAGTCTTTGATTGCCAGGGTGGAGAACCGGGGCGTTAATAATGTCGACCCATATCATGCCTTTCAGTATTCCGTCGTGCTGGCTGAGCAGGTACGGGAGAAAACCGAAGAGTTGAATGCGGCTTTGATGGCACTGGAGCAGCAGAATGTGCAGCTCAGTCACGCCAACCGCCTTATCGGTGATGCCCAGCAGAGATTTGTGGATGCCATTGAGTCCATAAGCGATGGCTTCGCCCTGTTCGATGCAGACAGTCACTTAATCTACGCCAACTGTCGTTTGCAGAAATACCTCGCCGAGTTCGGCGTCAGTTTATCCCAGGGAGACAGTTTTTCCGGACTGAGGGCTCTGATTGATGACAGCGGCCTGATAAGAGATCAGGCGATTGTGTCTCAGGAACCCGGAGCCTGGGTTTATCAGGATGTCAGGGGCCGCTGGATGCAGCTGTTGGAACGCCGCACCATGGAGGGGGGACTGGTCCTGCTGCACAAGGATATCACCCTGATAAAGCAGGCCGAGGAAGCCCGATTTGCGGCAGCTTTGGCGGAGAAGTCACGCCTGCTGCAACTAATGGTGGATAACCTGTCCCAGGGGGTGGTGATGGTCAATGCCCAGGGGCTGGTGCAGGTGGTCAATCGCAGATTCTGTGCCATGACAGGGGGGAGCGAGCCCAGTTATTTGCTGGGGCGTAAGCTCACCGACCTGCCGGATTTGCCGCTGTCGCTCAATCCGGTCGACCCGAGAAAAGAGGTTACCACTCAGACACCAGATCTGGAGCACGTGATTGAAGTACGCAGCCATGCCCTGTCCATCGGTGGCTATGTGAATACCTACACAGATATCACCCAGAGTCACAGATACGCGGAAACCCTAAGGGAAAATGAGCGCTGGTTGCGTCTTATTACCGACAATGTACCTGCGCTTATCGCCTATGTCGGGGAGGATTTGTGTTTCCGGTTTACCAACAGGGCCTATGAGCAATGGTACGGCTTCGACAAAGGCAAACTCCTGGGGGAGCATATCAGCGTCAGTCGCAACGAGCAGGAGTTGCAGATGATGATGCCCTATGTGGAGCGTGCATTGGCCGGGGAGTCTGTCACCTTCGAGCTGAAGGAGCGTAACGCCCAGCTGCTGGATTGCTACATGATGAAGAGCTACGTGCCCAATATTGACGGCGACAGGGTAACCGGCCTGTTTGTGCTCAACTGGGATATCACAGAGAGCAAGCGCAATGCTGAGGCACTGGAGCAGTCCTATCAACATCTGGAACAAAGAGTCAGAGAGCGCACTTCGCAGCTGGAAGAGTTGAACCAGCAGCTATTGGCGGAAATTGGCGAGAGACGCCAGATAGAGAGCCGATTGCTTGAAGCCAAATCCGAGGCAGAGCAGGCTAACCTGTCAAAAACCAAGTTCCTGGCAGCTATCAGTCATGACCTGCTGCAGCCCCTGAATGCCGCTCAGCTTTACACTGGCTCATTGCAGGAGCACAGAATGTCGCCGGCCTTAAGGCAACTGGTGCAGTCAGTGGCCAGTTCCCTGTCGGATGTCGAATCCCTTATCGGCATGCTGGTGGATATCTCCAAGCTGGATGCGGGTATCGTCAAGGCCGACAAGCAGTCGTTCCGCCTTCATGACCTGTTGGACAACATTGCCAACGAGTTTGCCTACGCGGCAGAAGAGAAGGGGATTGAGGTGCGCTATGTGCGCAGTAACTCAGTTATCTACTCAGATTCTCAGCTGCTGGCCCGGGTGGTGCGTAACCTGATGAGTAACGCCATGCGTTATACCCAAAGTGGCAGGATTTTGCTGGGTTGTCGTCAGCAGGATAACGCCGTTGTAGTGGAGGTGTGGGATACGGGCGTGGGCATCCCCAAAGAGAAGCTTCAGGAGATATTCCAGGAGTTTAAACGGCTGGACCCCAGCCACAGTAAAACCCGTACCGGGCTGGGGCTTGGGCTGGCTATCGTCGATAAAATCTGTAATGTGCTTGGCCATCCCATCGCTGTGCGCTCCTGGCCGGGGAAGGGGTCGGTTTTCTCAGTCAAACTCCCCCGCAGTGGCGTCAGTCAACTCCCCAAAGAGGGGGAGCCTGTGCTGGCCATTCAAAGTGTGGCGCTGCAGGGGGCGCGGGTTTGGGTGGTGGATAATGACCAGAATATCTGCGAAGCAATGCAAACTCTGCTGGAGCGTTGGGGTTGCGAGGTGGTGACTGCCACTTCACTGCAGTCACTGCAAATCCAGCGGGATATCAATCGCTCACCGGTTGAGTTACTGATAGTGGATTACCATCTTGATAATGGTGAGAAGGGGACAGATTTGGCCCGTACTATCAATGGCGGCAGAACCCAGCATATTCCCACCCTGCTGCTGACGGCCAACCGCAGTGACACCCTTAAGCGGGAAGTGAGGGATTTGGGCTATCAAATACTGCATAAGCCCGTGGTACCTGTGAGGCTTAAGATGACCCTGATCCAGATGCTGGATAGTGGTCCCGAAAAGGTGAGTTTGTCGGGCTAGGCAAACACCTGTGCAATTTAAAAAGGGCCTGTTGAGGCCCTTTTTATCTATCGGGAGCCAGGGTTTCAGGAGCCAGGGGCTCAGAAGTTAGCGTTTCAGGTACTGGTCAAAGTCAACATTGGACAGACCCACTACAGCTTGAGTACGGTTGTGGACCCCCAGCTTCTTCAAAATCGCCGACACATGGGACTTTACCGTGGTTTCCGAGATATTCAGATCATAGGCGATCTGCTTATTGGATGAACCCATGGCCATGGCTTTCAGCACCAGCAGTTGTTTGCGGGTCAGGGTGTAGAGCATCTCCGACGAGATCTGAGCTTCATGCTGACGACTCTTGGGCTGAACCGTCTCTGTGTCCGCCCGGATAATATCCGCTGGCAGATACACATTGCCTTCCAGAATCTGCTCGATGGCATTGCCTATCTCCTGTTTGGAGGAGGACTTGGAGACAAAGCCCACGGCACCATAGGTGATGGTTTGCAGAATAATTTTGCGATTGGTTTCTGCCGAGATAATGACCACTGGTACGGCAGGCGCAATATTGCGGATCTCAAGCAGGGTATTAAGCCCGCCGCTGCCGGGCATATTCAGGTCCAGCAGAATAAGGTCGAGATCGTCATGGCTTTGGATCATTGCCAGAGTTTGTTCCACGTCTTCTGCTTCGAGGATATTGCACTCCTCAAGACTGGTGTTGAGTACCAGAGAGACAGCTTCGCGGAACAGAGGATGATCGTCTGCGACCAGTATGTTTACCATTGTGTGCCCTCGCCCGTTATTGTTCACCCGTATCGAATTGATTTAACAAGGGTGATCTATGTCATTGTTTTAGTTCTGTTCATAACTTGCATCACAGATTGCTTAAATGTCAATCAGGCTTTGGCCGCAGGGTTATTCCTACTAAGGTATGACTTGAAACCGAGGTGGCTTTGACGCCACCTCTGACTGGTGACGACTTTAGAAGGTGACCACGGCGCCAATGGCGACAACGTCATTCTTTTCAATCAGGCCGATATGGCTTGGCCCTTCAGCTTCGGTGCGGTTGTACTCAGCGACCAGTGACAGGTACTGGTTAAAGCTGTGGAACCAGGCAAATGCCAGATTATCGTAGGTCAGGGTAGTGACATCCTGAGTGTCGACTTCGGTTTTGCCGTAGGACACCACAAAACGTTCGTCACCTATGCTGTAACTGCCCTGCACCAGATAGCCTTTGGATTCATTAATCTCATCGACAATGATGGTGTCCAGACCGGCTACTGTACCCAGACCTTCGGTGCTGAAACCGGATGCGTTAAGGGCGAACCCGGCAAAACCCACTCTCAGGCCACCGGCAAATCCATTGGAATCGGTGTCTTTGTTGCCATCTTCGGAACTTTGGGTCACCGCGCTGGCATAGGCTTTAAAGTTGGTGCTCTCTTTTTCCCAGTTGTAGGTCAGTTCAGTTTCAAATCTGGGCATATCTTCAGAGCTGGATGCGCTGCTCTTATTGGGGTCCATCACACCCACGGCCAGCTGGAATCCGCTGAAATCCGGAGTGCGGTAAGTGATTTGAGACTTGGGAAATGGATAGGTATAGCCAGAGCCGATATTACCGAAAGAGACGTTGCCACCATCGATCAAGCCGTAGTAGTCACTGGTCTGGCCGTGACCCAGGAGTAACTCATCGGTAAGGATATTGCTGCGCGAGAACAGACCAAAATCTTTACCCAGCAGTACCTGACCCCAGCTGCCATCAACCGTGGCATAGAACTGACGAACATCAATGCCTGAGCGGGTTCCCAGACCTTCGGCCCCACGGTGCAGGTCGGTATCGTTCAGCGTCACCCAGAAAGAGGCGCGGGCGCCAATTTTGAGGTCATTGACGCTGGTGTTGTAATTAAAGCCGATATAGTTGGGCAGGAAACCGATGCGGACTCTGGATTGATCGCGGCTCACCATGCCTGAATTGGGGTCGCTGGCATCTGCGAGTTTATCGTTGCTGGCGTTGGAGTAAAACACATTGACCAGCAGATCTGTGCTGACCGAATGAGTATCGTCTTCATAAAGTGTAATGGCGGCGTTAGCGCCCGAACTTATCAGCGCCAGACTTAATGGCAGCACCAGCTTGGTGTGAGTTTTCATGCTTATTATCCCCCTGGTTCAGAATTGTCATCCACTGGGATGGGAAGGCTGCATACACTCACTCTGGCGAACCCGCCGCAGGAGCAACCCCTACCTTTCTCAGTGGTGCTGCAATAAAAAATTCACAGCTGGATTTCATCCTATAGACTGACGCGGATAAGCCCCATGACGAATAAGCATGGAAAAATCTCATCCTTTGGCGGGGTGAACTTATGCAGGGGAGATAGCCACAGAATGGCTACCGGGGAGAGATTGAGGGCTCAGGGCAGAGGCCAGAACAGAGAGAAGCAGGTATTGCCCGGCTCGCTTTTAACCGTGACCTTACCAGAGGCTCTTTGCATGATGCGGGCAACAATCGCCAGCCCCAGACCATAGCCTTTGTCCTCATTGCGATTTTGCTTGCTGCGATAGTAGGGATCAAAAATCTTCTGCTGCTCTTCTGCTGGGATACCTACACCATCATCCGCCACCGAGACCTGCACCCTTTGATTATGTACTGACAGGGTGACCTGGATTTGCGTTTTGGCATAACGCTGGGCATTGGTGATCAGGTTCTGGATGGCACGTTCCATCAGAGCGGGTTCTCCATTGATAATCAATGAAGTAACTCCAGAGTCGAAAATCACCGGAGTGGCAGACAGGGGCTCGAGTCTCTGCACCAGCTGGCGACAAAGCACTACTAGGTCGGCCTCTTCATGCTGAATATCAGGACCGTTTGACTCCAGGCTGGCATAAGTCAGCATTTCTGCCAGCAAGGTATCTATCTCTTTGACATCCTCCCGCATATCCTGCAAAAAAGCGTCCCTGTCTTCAGCGGACTTTTCAGGCTTACAGTAGGAGGGCAGTAAAGCAATGGCAAATTTGAGCCGTGCCAACGGCGTGCGTATCTCGTGTGATACGGCATTGGACATATGCTTTTGATTTTCGATCAGCGTACTTATCTGACCCGCCATTTGATTGAAGGTATTACCCAGTTGCAATACCTGGGAGCTTTTGGGCAATTGTACCCGGCTGCGCCAGTTGGCCTTACCAAACTCAATGGCAACTTGCTCAAGAGATTTGATATCCCTGGACAAAGGGCGGATCCACAGCAGAATACCCAAGGCCAGCAACACATAAAAGGAGAGGGTGTAGGCTGCTTGCCAGTGGGCAAACTTATTAAGTTCGACCGGCCCAACCATCAGCACCTGATCATCTACTACCAGAAACTGACGTTGCTGATCCCGCTCGTTCACTGTGGTGAGTATTTTCCCCGGTTGCAACTCTTGCTCATTGTTGAGCGCGACGGCATTGCCGGGCAGCAGAACCATAGGCAGTTGATGTCGCAATACAGCTTGTTGCAGCACCTGTTCTCTCTGGGACTGAGGCAGTTGCGCCAGAGTATCAGCCAGGATCAATAAAGGAGCATGGTCGGCACTATGCTCCTTTATATTGGACTCCCAGAGCGTTTCCAGCGTCCAGCCGAGCCCGATGATGGTCAGGCTCATCAAAAGATACAGGCTGATAAACAGACGCCGCAAAGTCAGACTCCCAATCCCTCAGGGATTAGTTATTCCATGCTTCCGGAGCAAACAGGTAACCCTGTCCCCACACGGTTTTGATACGGAACGGCGTTTCGATATTGTCACCCAGCTTCTTACGCAGGCGAGAAATACGTACGTCGATCTTACGGTCCTTACCATCGAAGTCGATATTCAGCAGATACTGATAGATAAACTGACGGCTTAATACCTGACCGGCCTGGGAGGCCAGCAACCACAGCAGCTCGAATTCATGACTGGTGAGATCCACGGCTGTCTCACCCAGGCGAATAGTCTGGGAGTGTGGATCAATACTCAGCTTGCCAAAGTTCAGGCAGTGAGATTCGTTCTGATGCTGAGGCTTGGAGTGACGACGCAGCAGGTTGTTTATGCGGGCAACCAGGAGTGCGGGGTCAACAGGCTTGACGATATAGTCATCAGCACCCAGTTCCAGACCTTTAATCTGGTCTTCGTTGGTACCAAGGGCACTCATCAGCAGGATCGGGCCTGAGAAGTAGTCAGGCAGTTTTTCACACAGGGACAGGCCGTCCAGACCGGGCAGCATAATGTCCAACAGAATGATATCGGGTTTGTAACTGATAAGTCGGGTCAGCACGGTATCACCGCGACGTTCGACTTCTACATGCATTCCTTGCTCTTTGAGATAGTCCACAATCAGGTTAGACAGACGAATGTCATCTTCCACCAACAACACACGGTAGGGAGACTGAGGGGTTGTCATTAGAATAAACTCCAAGGGTTGCGATAACGCCGACGTTTTTGCGGTTCGCTGAGTTGAGTCACGCGAAATTTAGCATCGGCTATGATCCGGTTGGTTTCAGGGTCAACCATTTCAAACTGAATATCTTTATCTGTTGTTATATTTAGTGTCAGTGAATGTACCGCGTTTGAGTCGTTACACCAACGGGTAAACTGTGCGTTGTCCGACAAAATGCAGATGCGGTTGTGGGATGTACCCCGCCATTTGAGTTGCAGGTCCAGTTTACAGGGAGTTTCAGGCACAGCCACACATATTTGTGGCCATACCTCCAGTGTGGGTTTATCAGCGGGCAGCGAGTCGGCGTGAAGCATTGGAGAAAGCAATACCGACGCCAGCGCTAAATGCACTCGCACAAGGCATAGACTCAATCCTGAGCTTTTGTTCACGAATATCAAAACCTGTAGGCAGCGCCGAAAAATACACCAAAGCTATTGTCTTCCTTGAGTAGCGGACTATCTGCAATCCCTGCGCCGAAGCGAGTGTAACGACCCAGAAGCAATAACTCCAGCTTCTTGGTGATCGGATAGCTGAAATCCAGCTCGATGGTGGGGCTGAATGTCCCTCTTCCATCATAGGTTGGACTACCCCAGGAGGCTTCATCTGCTGAGATGCCATAATAGTAGTCCACCAGTTGGCTGCTTTTCCAATTCAGGCTCAGTGTTAAATCCACCCTGAGTTTCATTATTTGCCAGTAGTTGTACCAGGACAGCATAGCAATCTGGCCGTTATGTACATTCAAGATATCCTGCATAATGAGGGCGCGCCAATTACCCATAGAGGTATACCAGTTAACCTCGCCGCCACCCATATAGGTCAGTTTTCTGTCTTTCAAATTATAGGATGGTTCTGTTTCAGAAGACGCAGGTGTACGGGAAAACTTAGTACTCATGTCCGTTGCTGGCGCAGGACTACCACCGCTCAGCCCGCCGATGAACAGGTTGCTGGGATCCCAACGGTTAAACCAACCGGCATCGTCACCGAAGCCCCCGATCAGGTTGATACTGTAATCGTACCCGTCCCAGAGTGTGTAGCCGATGGCGCCGTTATCGAAAAATGCACGTTCACCATACCAGGCAACGCTGGGCAGCACATAAACCGGGATATCATCATAGTCGAACAAAGGATTGGACTTTTCTCCCCAGCCAACGGCAACGGCAAATTGCCACTGAGATGGAGACATGGGTTCACCAAGCGAGGAAACGCCTTCGCTGTCCGAAGAGGCAAAGCTCTTTGGCATCAGCAAGATAGAAAGTATCAGCAGTATTGCGCGCCAGCTCAGTGTCATCTGTCCGTCAATTTGAATAGGTTTTATTGCTTGAGAGATTAACAGAAAGGTTAGTTTCTGGCAGCGGGTTACACCTGAATTGATACAAAGTGATACCTGGGATGCTTAATTGTTGCAGCAAAAGGGGCGAAGAACGCCCCCCTTCCGGCTGAGATTTTAACCGACAGTAGTCCGGTTCTGAGTTAGCCAATACTCTCTTTCAACAAGTGCACCAGAGTATTCTGCTCTTCATCACTCAAGCGACTGCCCTCGCGGTTGGACACGGAGAACACATTGTCGGTTTTCTCTCCCAGGGTACTGATGCGGGCAGAGTGGATATTCAACTCCATCGCCTTGAACGCATCGGCGATGCGACTCATCACCTCTGGAGTTTCCAGCGCGGCAATATTCAGCAGAGTGCGGCTCGGACGGCGGGAGTTGAGGTACTCAACCTTGGGCACATTGTTAAAGGCGGCATGGCGACGCTTGGGCTTGGCTTTCGAGCCTGCGGGCTTACCCGCCAGCACCTGATTCAGACGATTTAACACCTGTTGACGACGGGTGTCGCTGAGCAGGGGTTCGTCGTTGTAATCCAGTATTTTAAGGGTCTCCAACACATAGCCATGTCGGGTCACGGAAATTTGCGCCTGTTTCACTGAGACCTTAAGACTGGCTAGGGTGTTGAACAGGCTGACAAATAGCCCAGGCTTATCTTTGGTGTAAACAAACAGGTCACTGCAGCCCTTGTAGACCTCACCATCGAGCAAGATCAGCGGTGATTCTCTGTCCTCATCATGGTAGCCGACTATGGCCTGGGTATAGCGGCAGATATCATTAGCGTCGGCATTGGAGAAGAAAGACAGAGGCATCTGCTTCCACAATTGTTTGAGGTTGTCTTCATCCAGGTTGGGGTCGGCGGCCAGCAACATCTCTTTGGCGTCGGCTTTGCGCTCACGGATTAAAGAGCGCATCTCCAGCATATTCTCAAGACCGCTGCGCAGTGCCCGTCTACAGGCCTGGAACAGATCGGCCAGCAAGGTCGCTCGCCAGTCATTCCACAAGTTGGAGTTGGTGGCCTGAATATCCGCTACCGTCAGACAATAGAGCATTTCCAGTCGGCTCTCGGTCTTCACCGCCTTGGCAAAGTTGCTGACCACATCCGGGTCATAAATATCCATACGCTGGGCGGTCATGGACATCAGCAGGTGATTTTCCACCAGCCAGCTGATGGTCTTAGCCTGGGAAGCTTTCAATCCATGGAAGCTGGCAAAGTGGGCGGCATCCACCGCGCCAAGTTTGGAATGGTCGCCACCACGGCCCTTAGCCAGGTCATGGTAAAGCGCGGCAAACAGCAAAGTGTCTTTGGTATCCAGGCCTCGATATATGGTGCCCACCAGTTTGATGCTCTTGTCCTCTTTACCCGCTTCAAACTGGTAGAGATTTTTCAGCAATCTGTGGGTGTGTTCATCCACTGTATAGGCATGAAACAGGTCAAACTGCATCTGGCCTACTATCTCCCGCCACTGGGGCAGGTAGGCGGCGAGCAAACCATATTGATGCATTAAGGTGATCGCCAGCCCCATGCCTCTGGGGTGACGGAACAGAGCGATAAACTCCTGACGGCAGGCATGGAAGTCCTGCAGGTCTCCCAACAAACGGCGTCTTACCTGACGCAGCAGACGCAGAGTTTCCGGCGCGATACCTTTGAGCTTGTCCTCATGTTCAGCGATAAGGCGGAACATAATCAGGATCTGTTTACGCTCGATAAAGACATCTTCGTCACGGGCACGGATAAGGCCGTTGTCTATCTCAAAATGTTCATTGAGCACCAGTGGCGATGAGGGTACCTCACTGGCCAGTACATTGTGCTCGAAGTGGGCCATCAACATCTGGTTCAATTCCCGTACCCGGCTCAGTGCCCGGTACAGCTGGCGCATCATTTTCTCAATGGCAGTATTGTTTTCACCACCAAAGCCCATACGACGGGCGACTTCCGACTGGTTTTCAATCTGCAGGCGGTTTTCGCTGCGACGCACGGCCATATGCAAAGCCCAGCGAACCCGCCAGATAAAGTTTTGAGCTTCCATCAATTCGGCGTATTCATCAGCAGTGAAGTAGCCCATCCTCCTCAGGGTTTGTTCATCCTGAGAGCCAAAATGTTTGTTGGCTATCCAACCCAGGGTCTGAATATCCCGTAAGCCACCCGGGCTGGTTTTCAGATTGGGCTCCAGGCTGAAACCACTGCCACTGGACTTGGTGTGGCGTCGGCTTTGTTCATCCTGTTTTAGTTTGAAAAAAGTGGCGCTGGAGTAGATATCCCGTTCAAGCAGGGTCGCTGAGATGATTTGGCTGTGTTCAGGATCGCCCGCCAGGCGGCGCATATCCAGCATGCTGGTGGCCGCGGTCACATCCTCGGCGCACAGGGACTTTGCCTGCTCAACCGAGAGCACCCCATGACCCAGGGTAATGTTGAAGTCCCACAGTGAGGTAATAAAGGATCTGAGCTTATCTTCCAGTTCCGGGCTTAAAGGGTCACGATGGAGTACACAGATGTCGATGTCAGAAAAGGGATGAAGAGTTCGGCGGCCATAGCCCCCGACGGCATTGAGAGAGAGGTCTGAATCTCCGAATCCATACTCTTGCCAAAGGGCGGTCAGCAGGCTGTCGAAGCAATCGGATCTGGCCTGCAATACCTCGCGGATTGCGTGATCTGCACAGTTATGGTCCAGAAACTCCAACTGATCCGCCAGCGCCTGTTTGATACCGCCGACGTCACTGCTTTGGGGCCAGTCGATACCATAGTGCAATCCGTTCATATTACTTCCCTTTGGTTTCTGCTCACGCCTTATTAGGTTAGGGAATAATCACTGCCGGAACAAGGTCAGCTCAGTATATCGCCACTGCAGACTGGCTTTTGGCTATATAAATTCAGTGGTTTGCATTCATCTTGAGAAATTGGAGTGATACATTGAAAGCTCAATTGGCGGTCGGTTCAGGCCTCCTGTTCCCATGCAAGGAGAGAAGTATGTTGAAAGTTATCCTGACTATGGTGTTGGCATTCTGGTCAATGGCCGGTTTTGCACAAACCCAGGGAACCCAGGAGGAGATTATTCAGGCCAATAAGGAGATTATGGAAAAGTCTCTGATGGAGCGTTACGTCATGGATGAGCTCAAAGCGCTTAGGCAAAACCAGCTGGATCTGGAGCGGCGCATGATTATTGAGATCACTGACCGCGAGCTGTCAGTGGCCGATAAATCCCTTAACTATGCCAATGTTACCGTGACCTACTTCTTCTACATTATCGCTGGTGTGGCTTCCATGATCGCCTTTATTGGTTGGCAGTCTTTCCGCGAGATTAAGGCCAACACCAACCGGTTGGCAGAGGAGCAATTGCAGGCGATTGCCGAGCAGTATGAGGCCAAGTTCAAGGAGCTGGAGCGGGAGCTTAAGCGCAAGACCCGCATTATTACCGAGAATAACCGCGAAATTGAGATCATCAACGAGGTGCATAACCTCTGGCTGAGGGCACAGGGGGCAGTGACACCTGAGCAGAAGATTGAGATTTACGACGAAATTCTTACCATCAGACCCGGCGACCTGGAGGCTTTGACCTACAAGGCGGATGCGGCCATGGAGATCCGTGAATTCAACTGGGCGCTGAGTCTGTGTAACCGGGTATTGGAAGTGGATAATGCCAACAGCCATGCTCTGTACCAAAGGGCCTGTGCTTTGGCATCCATGGGGGCGGATTCGCGGGCGATATCGGATCTGTCCCGGGCTATCTCTCTGGCACCTTCTTTCCGCGAACTGGCTCAGGATGAACCCGATTTCGACATGCTCAGAGGTAAGCCGGAATTTGAGCAGTTGCTGGAGTCAATCACCGAAGAGTGAAGCAGGCTTGATTTGAAAAATTAAACACCTGTCCATCTTTGTAACCGGCCCAAAAGGGTCGGTTCAGTTTCTGTACTACCTCATTGTAAATAACCACTTGCAGTGTGACGTATCTCACGCTCAGGCCTTTTCTTAGTGCTTGCCTGATCACCTTTTGTGATGCGGTTTTTACAGCTTTGTGATCATTCGCGCAGGCTGAAAATAACCTTTTGCTGACCCGCAATTTCCCTGATAGACTCCGCGCCCTTTGGCACCACTTCATGGACTGAGAATATGCCAATTCCGATGAATTTTGCAGTTGGTCGTCCGTGGTGGAGTCCGACTGTCAGTTGATTAAGCCTGATAGAGTCGAAAGATGAACAAATTGAACAAAGCTACCGGTGTATTGGCCGCTGGCTTCTTTATCAATATGTGTATCGGTATCCTGTACGCCTGGTCTGTATTCAAGCAGTCTCTGGTTGAGCAGGGTTGGTCCAATGCCGATGCTTCCATGCCTTACACAGTAGCGACTATCTGTTTTGCCCTGTCTCTGTTGGTTGCCGGTAACCTGCAGGACCGTATGGGTCCCCGTAAAGTGCTGATCCTGGGTACCATCATGGTTGGCCTGGGTATGATTATCTCCAGCTTTGCTACTTCTCCAATGACTCTGCTGCTGAGCTTCGGTGTGATCACCGGCTGTGGTATCGGTTTTGGTTACGCCTGTCTGTCTCCCGCGGCGATGAAGTGGTTCCACCCATCCAAAAAGGGTCTGGTTAACGGCCTGATTGCGGCCGGTTTTGGTCTGGCTGCCGTTTATCTGGCGCCGCTGACCTCAGTGCTGATCGAAGGTTTTGGTATCAATACCAGCTTCCTGATCCTGGGTCTGGGTGTGCTGGCTATTGCTGTACCTCTGGCCTGTACCATCAATAACCCACCTGCAGACTATGTGCCTGAAGCTCCGGCTGGTTACAAAGCCAAGAGTGGCAGCGCTGAAGTGAGCATGGGCTGGCGCGAAATGGTGAAGACTCCTCAGTTTTACTCTCTGTGGATGATGTATGCACTGGCGTCTTCTGCCGGCCTGATGGTTATCGGTAACATCACCTCTATCGCCGTGAAGCAGGCTAACCTGACTCAGGCTGCATTCTTGGTGGTTGTACTGGCTATCTTCAACTCTGGTGGCCGTGTTGCTGCCGGTATCCTGTCTGACAAGATCGGTGGCGTAAAGACTCTGCTGCTGGCCTTCATCATGCAGGGCGTGAACATGGCAATGTTCTCTACCTACGACAACGAAATTATGCTGATGGTAGGCGCTGCGCTGGCGGGTGTGGGTTACGGTACCCTGCTGGCAGTATTCCCTTCTATCACAGCCGACTACTATGGTCTGAAGAACTATGGCGGTAACTATGGCGTGCTGTACACCGCATGGGGTGTGAGCGGCTTTATCGGTCCTGTTGTGGCTGCAACTGCAGTGGACATGACAGGTAACTATGTGATGGCTTACACCATCTGCGCCGTTATGCTGGCCGTAGCTGTAGTACTGGCGCTGTTTACCAAACCAGTTACCGCTGACGACATTGCTGCTGAGCCTGTAGCAGCCTAATTGGAGTTTGGAGCAAATTTGCTTCTCTCCCAGGCACCCAGTTTGCTGTCTCTCCGCAGCTGCTGACAAAAAGTGGAAATAGACCAGGAATAGCTGGCGCTTAATCCGGGTCAGAAAAGGCCGTTGCAGTTTTGCAGCGGCCTTTTTTTCATTTCAGTAAAGCTAAATAAGCCGCCAGGGTGAAGCCCAGCAGTGCAAGGTAGTTGACCAGTATCAGGGGGTAACTGGATATTGGCAGACTGAGTCCTTGAAGACACATCAGTATCAGAAAACTGCTGAGCATCAATAGCAAACCCTGGTACCAATTGGCCGCGTAGAAGAAGCTGAGACAGATAAAGGTGGCAAACGCCAGTATGGTACCAAAGAAAAACAGAGGCATAAGAACGGCTTCAGCAGTCCCGGCCCAGGTCATACTCATGAAGTTGCCAGTTTTCCATTTGGGCTCAACCACAAAAAACCGAAACACAAAGGCCAGTATTGCCAACTGCAGATACCAGACGTAGCTTGCTGTAAAAAATGCTTTCATCGTTCCCTTTTTTGCTGTCTCTTTTTCCTCTCTTTACCCTGTCACAGTTTCTGCTTGAGATCATCTGACTGTGGTATGCCAATATGGTTTGAAAATCCCTGAAAGCAAAAAGCCATCCCGGAGGATGGCTTTGAAATGGATATTAGGATTTTATCTTGCCGCAGATAAAAGCGTTTGCCTCATCATTCAGTACCCGGCGGGACACATAGCTGCGACCTTTGCCGATATTGAGCAGGTAACCACGGTCGGTAGCGTCAATACTGTCTATCTGTTGCCAACGAATGGACTGGTTTACATAGTCTGAGCTGATGCGTATCCCGTCATCATCCAACTCGAAATTGACACTGTGATTGGCTGCCTTGCTCATGAGTTGGCGCCAAAGCCACCACGGACGGCGAAACTTAACACTGAGTCCTTCCACCGCTGCCAGACCGATAAACAGGTAACCGATCACGTCCTCAATCGGCATGGCAATCAATACGAAGCCGAAAACAACAAATCCCATGGCTTTGGCGTAAGGTCGCCAGCCTGGCTGTGGTTTGGCCGACTCATCGAAGCACTCTTCATAGTGGCTGCGGTCCAGCACGAACTCAGTTTGATAGTGAAATGGTTCACTCATAGCAAAATAAAAAGCTGATAGATTTTTGCCATTATATCTCCGACAGACTGAATTAGGCATTAAAGTCGGAATAACTGATAATCAGCGACAGTTAACGACACTCAGCGGATATTGGTGAATTGGAAAGTAAACGCGCACGGCTGGACAGATATCTGGCCAAAGCCCTGCAGATCCCCCGTAAACAGGTTCGATTGTTATTGATGTCTGGCAAAGTTGAGGTAGATGGCCAGCTTGCCAAAGATATGGACCTCTTGATAGATGAGTTCAATACCATCAGCTGTGATGGCAGGGTGTTGCAAGCCTGCTCGCCCAGATATTTTATGGTGCACAAGCCGGTTGGTGTGGTGTCTGCCACCAAAGATGATGAGCACAAGACAGTGCTTGAACTGTTGCCCGAAGCGGAGCGTTCCGGGTTGCATATCGTCGGTCGGCTGGATCTCAATACCTCAGGTTTATTGCTGCTGACCAATGACAGCCGTTGGTCCGAAGCGTTGATGCAACCCGGCGCCCACGTCTCCAAAGAGTATCTGGTCACTCTGGGTAACCCGCTGACGGAAGAGTATGCCCCGGCTTTTGCTGCCGGTATGTACTTCAGCTTTGAAGATATCACCACAGCCCCCGCGAGACTTGAGATGTTGGATAGCCATATTGCCAGAGTCGTGCTGACCGAAGGTAAGTACCATCAAATCAAGCGCATGTTCGGACGTTTTCGTAACCCTGTGGTGGCTTTGCATCGCAGTCGGGTCGGTGGTTTGAGCCTGGATGAAAACCTGGCTCCGGGTCAGTGGCGGGCGTTGACAGAGGATGAAGTACAGCTGGCGCTGCGGGATATTGGCTCATAAAAATATCGCTGCGACAATTGTTTGCTCCTCTAGCAACCTGCTTGGTATTATCCACCGGTACTGATCATCAAGCTGGGCAGCTTAGCTGCTGACGTGGCTTGCAAGATCAGTCTGACTTAGTCGGGGAGCCTGATGTCATTGAATGGCAGCAGGCTGAGACCGCTGTGCGGGACCCGTAGAACCTGATCCAGTTAATACTGGCGTAGGGAACTAAGCCCGGACACTGGAAAACCAGACTGAATGTGTCCGGATCTGCTTCCTTCTCTGCGCCCTTTGAGGGCAACTCTTTGAACACTCCTATTACCTTAACCATTGCCGGTAGTGACAGCGGCGGTGGGGCCGGCATTCAGGCCGATATCAAGGCGATTTCAGCCACCGGCGGCTATGCCTGCTCTGTCATTACCGCATTAACAGCGCAAAATACGCAGGGCGTCAGTGGTGTTTATCCTGTGGCACCTGACTTTGTGTGTCAGCAGCTGGACGCGGTGTTTTCCGATCTGGAAGTCAGAGCGGTCAAAATTGGCATGTTGGCAGACAGTGAGATCATCTCGGCTGTAGCGCACAAGCTCAGACAGTACAAACCCAGTTGGGTGGTGCTGGACCCAGTGATGGTGGCTACCAGTGGCGATCTGCTGCTTCAAACCTCAGCAATTGACACCCTCAAGCGTGAACTGTTGCCGTTGGCCAATATTATTGCGCCAAACCTGCCGGAAGCCGCGCAGCTGCTGGATCTGCCCGAGGTCACAGATCAGGCCGGAATATCCGCTATGCTGGATGCCTGTCAGACTCTGCTAACTCAGGCATCTCCACAAGTAAGCTCCCAGTCATTGTTGCTCAAAGGTGGGCATTTGCATCAGCAGCCCATGAGTCAGGACTGGTTGGTCACCCCCGCTGGTATTGAGTTGTTGCAGGCCCCCAGAGTATTGACTCGCAATACCCATGGGACAGGCTGCACTCTGTCGGCGGCTATTGCTTCCTATCTTGCCCAGGGAATGACCGTCAGCCAGGCGGTAACCAAAGCCAAACATTACCTTACTGAGGCATTGAAATGTGCTGACAAATGGCAGATAGGACTTGGGCACGGGCCAGTTGATCACTTTTTCAGCCTGCATAACTGAAACACACCACAGCCAGGATAGCTTGGCTAAACTTTATTGAGAGAAAGAGAGCCAGTCTGGATAAGAAGGAACGCTGAATGAAAGATCCCCGACAATATCTGGCCGATCAGCTTGCGCTGCTGAGGCAAACCCATCCTCTGGTGGTCAATATCACCAACTATGTAGTGATGAATAACACTGCCAATGCGCTGTTGGCGCTGGGAGCGTCTCCCATTATGGCTCACAGTCATGAGGAGATGGAGGAGATGCTGACGATCGCCGGCGCTTTGGTCATTAATATCGGCACCCTAGACAGACAATGGATCGCGCGAATGAAGCACGCTGCCCAATTGGCGGTACAGATGAACAAACCTTTGGTACTTGACCCGGTCGGTTGCGGCGCCAGTGAGCTGAGAACCCATACCAGCCGTGAGCTGTGTGAAATAGCCAAAGCCTTGGGGCCGAAATTTATCGTTCGTGGTAACGCCTCGGAAATTATGGCCCTGTCCGGTGAGATCCGCAGTACCAAAGGGGTCGACAGTTTAGAAACCAGCGACAATGCCCTGGGGGCCGCGATGGCGCTTTATCGTCAATATGGCTGTGAAGTGGTGGTATCCGGCGAAACTGACTATGTGGTGGGGCGGCGGATTTTTACCCTGCACGATGGTCATGACATTATGCCCAGAGTGACAGGCATGGGATGTACTTTCACTGCACTGACCGCAGCTTTTGCTGCCCAGCCTCAACAGGAATATCTCTCCCCCGGGCTGGCTTCTGCAGCTGTAATGGGCGTTGCCGGCAAGCTGGCTGCGGCTCAAAGTCAGGGGCCTGGCAGTTTTCAAATGCAGATGTTAGATGCTCTGTATCAGTTAACGCCTGAGCAGCTGGCGGCTTCAGTCACTGTGTCGGAGTTGTCATGAGCCCGGATTATCGTTTGTATCTGGTGACAGATGAGCGCCTCAGTGATGAAGCGCTTTGCCATGTCGTCACTCAAGCTGTTGAAGGTGGCGTAACCATGGTGCAACTGAGAGAGAAGCAGGGGAAACTCCGTCGGTTTATCCAGAGGGGGCAGTTACTCAAAACTATTCTGGCGGGCACAGAGGTACCTTTGATCATCAATGACAGGGTGGATGTGGCCCTTGCCATTAATGCTGACGGCGTACACCTGGGGCAGTCAGATATGCCTGCTGAAATGGCAAGGGAACTGCTGGGTCAAGATAAACTGCTGGGACTGACGGTTGAATCTATGGCGCAGTTGGAGCAGGCTCAGAGTCTGCCGGTGGATTATCTGGGGATCAGTACTGTGTTCGCTACGCCAACCAAAACTGATACCTGTTTTGAATGGGGTATAGCGGGGCTGGAGTTGGCGCAGAGTTGTTCTCGTTTACCCCTGGTGGCAATTGGCGGAATAGATCTGGCCAATATCGAGCAGGTCAAGGCGACCGGGGTAGCGGGAATTGCTTTAGTATCTGCAATTTGTGGTGCGGCGGAACCTCGTCTTGCTGCCCGGGAACTGCTGGCAAGGATATAAACCTGGTCTACGCTTATATAGATAGCAAGGGACAGGGAAGTTGTTATGCGGGCACCGGAAAAGCCGGAAAATGAAGTTGAGCGATTGCAGACGTTAAGGGCGTTGGGATTGTTGGATACCCCGCCCGAAACCAGATTTGATGCCATTACCAGAATGGCAAAGTTGATGTTTGATGTACCTACCACGGTGATCTCTCTGGTGGATGAAGACCGTCAATGGTTCAAATCCAAACAGGGAACTCACCTGACCGAAACTCCCAGAGATATTTCTTTCTGTGGTCACACTATTCTGGGGTCGGACATTTTCGTTGTCTCTGATGCAATAGATGACGACAGATTTGTCGACAATCCTCTGGTTGTTGGTGAACCGGGAATTCGTTTCTATGCCGGCTGTCCTATCCAGGCTCAGGATGGTTGTGTTCTTGGCACCCTTTGTCTGATCGATGTGAAGCCCAAGGACTTATCGGCCAAAGAGCGCCAGATTCTTAAGTCCATGGCGTCACTGGTGGAGTGCGAACTTGAAACCTTGCAAACGGCCCACCATGATGAGCTGTCCGGTTTGGTCAATGGGCGGGGCCTGGTTTTGCTGGGGGAACACTGCACTAAGCTGTGTCATCGTTCTGGCATCAATCTGACTATGCTGCTGTTCGATATCGATAACTTCGATGCGTTCAATGAAAGCTATGGCGAGGATATCGGCGACCTGGTGTTGATGGATTTTGCCATGTTGCTCAGAAAGGTGTTCCGGGAGTCTGATCTGCTGGCCCGCACCGGGGATGACGAGTTTGTGGTGCTGTTGGCCAACGCAGATAATGCCAAAGCAGGTTTGGCGTTGGAGAGATTCAGGCTGGCGGTTCATGACTATAATCGCCGCCAGAATCGTACCACCCATCTGAAGTTCACTTCGGTAGCGGTCGAGCTGGATCATGGCCACCATGGCGATATTGAAGCTTTGTTGGCGGATGCCTGGAGTCGGATGGCTAAACTGAGTTAAAAAACGCGGCAACTGCCGCGTTTTTTTATGACTGTACTTATGCCTGAGTTTTCTGCATCTGCAGCAGCCACTTGCCATAGATATAGATACCCACGGCAGAGATAGAACCAATAGCGGCAATGATGTACCAGGCCATACCGATATTATGAGCGTTGTATAGCGTCTGAGTCAGTTGCTGAGCGCTCTCGCCCGTATAGCTCACCAAAGTCGTAAAGGCTTCGCCCTGGGGAATTGCGGCAACTTCTGTCGCGCTCATGCCTTCCTGTTCAAGCATCTGGCGGGAGAAGTTTTCCTTGGAGGCATAGTGCTCATAAAGTTTGGGACCAAAGTAACCCTCCAGACCCCAGCCGATACCCTGAGGCAGCATCACAAAGCCCAGATACATGGCTTTTTTGCCTTCGGGGGCAATATTGCCCATGAACTCATTCTTTTTGGGAGAGATCATCATCTCACCCAGAGAGAACATGGCAATCGCAAGCACTATCATCCAGGCGGCATTGGTATAACCGATCAGCACAAAGGCAAAGATACTCAGCAGACAGCCGCCCAGCATCGCCGTGGTGATACGGTACTTGGCCGTCAGGGCGGCGACCAGGAAGCAGGTGGTCATGATCATACCTGCATTGAGGTTCAGCATGCCCTCTGGCATCACCTTGGTGCCTTCGTTGTTCAGGCCCAGCCAGAACTGCAGAATGCCATTGCTGGTGCCCTCAGGACCAAACAGGCTGGTCACAATCACACTGGTGTCCACCCATTCAGAGATATGAATAGGCAGTACATCGAACAGTGCGTTGAACAGGAACCAGAAGCCGGAAAACACCAGCATATAGTAGATGACGACAGGCTTTTTCAGTTCATGCCAGGCGTCTTTCCACAGTGCTTCCTGTTGGATCTCACCAGACTTAATTTTGGCGGCGCGTTCCAGCCGCTCCTCTTTACCTGGCTCTTTATAAGCCAGCAGGAACAGGAAGTTGAGAGAGATAATGGCTGCGCAGGCGTAGAACACATTGTCCCAGGACAGCTGACGCATATGCACCGCGACCAATGGGCCAAGGAAGCCACCGATATTCACTACCTGGTAGAAGATCCCCCAGGCCATGGAGGAGTTATCCCGTCGGGTCGCCAGTACCAGAGTGCCCTGAATCCCGGGTTTAAAGATACCCGTACCGGCTGCCAGTAACATGGCGCCACCCAGGAAGCCCCAGAAGCTTGGGAAGAAAGCCATACACAGGTAACCGGCTATCTTGATAATGGTGGAGGCAAAGATAGTCTCTTTATATCCCACCCGGTCAGAGATGCCGCCGGTAAACACAGGGATAAAGGTTTGCAGGATTGCCCACACTGAAATGATGATACCGTAGTCAGACAGTGTGATACCAAGACCACCTTCAGACACAGGGGCTTTAGCGTACAGACCGGCACTGGCTTTTACGCCGTAATAGGCGATTCGCTCTACCAGTTCCATACCGCCAACCAGCCAGAACACATAGCTCAGACTGGCAATGGAGGCCCACATCCCCAGTTGTTTGACCTCCCGCAGATCGTTGTCTGCAAGATTATTGTTGTTAGCCATACCCTTCCTTTGATTATTATTTTTTTGTTTATGGTTTTTCTAAATTTTGCACCGCTTAAGTTAAGCGATGTAGCGCAGCGGAAAACTGTAACGCGAAATCGTCCAAAAACCAAAGTTCCCGGCGTTGATTCTGGTGTTTTTAGCCAAAGGTGTGAGTGTGGGCAAAAAATCATCCTGAACTGCTCAAGCTTTCAGCCGGGCTGCCGTTTGATAGTAACGGCATCAGTTTCAACTCATTGAACAAATTTAGTTATTTGGGAATGAAACCTGCATAAGCCGATGTCAGTTACGGGTTTTTGACACAACCGGAACCCGTGTCCGGTATTTCAGTTGTCGCGAGCAAAACAATAACGAGGAACTCGCATGAAAGGATTATCAAATATGTCCATCCGCAGTCGGTTATGGGGTGTGATTGTGCTGGTGGTGATAACAGGTGTAGTCATATTGGCATCGCTGATGTTTAAACTCGGCAAGATCGAGAAGGCCTATCAGGAGTTTGAGTTGGGTGCTGTCGCGACTCAGCAGTCGATTTTATCCATCAGTCGGGATATGAACTATGTCTCCCGGTTGACCCGGGCGATTATGCTGGGGGACGACTACGACAAGAACTTTGCCAAACTGGAGAGTTACAGAAGTGCTATATATGGCCACTTCGACAAACTTGATACAGCGATCAGCCAAATATCCGATGTCGGCCAGCGAGATAAGTTGCAGCAAATTGCAGATCTTGCCCAAAAGGACACCCGCGCGTTTGTTGATGATGGCTACCAGCGTATGTTGGCGCTGGCGGACTCTCCAAGACGCACGTTCGACTTAACCCGTGCTTATCAGGAGTACCGGAAGGGAGCGACGCCGGTTGCCAATGCTGCCCGGGAGAGCTTTAAACAGCTGGTGTCCCTTGAGCAGTCGATTCGTGCAGACATTCAGCGTCATGCCAATGCCGAACTGGACAATACCCAATATCAACTGACCGTCACCCTGATCCTGATGTTTGCTCTGGTGTGCGGCATCATCTTTATGATTCTGAAATCCATTCTTGTTCCAGTGGTGACACTGCAAACCGCGATTGAAGAGATTGAGCAACACTCAGATCTCAGCCGTCGAATCCCGGTTCAGGGCAAGGATGAACTGGCTGCACTGTCAGGCTCATTTAACAATATGCTGGATAAGTTCCACCACAGTATTACCCAGGTAGCAGCGGCTGCCGCCCAATTGTCTGTATCCGCCAATGAAACCCGCAGTGCCACAGCATCGGCGCTGGAAGCGATTGACAACCAGAAGCGGGAACTGGACATGGTGGCCACCGCCATGAATGAGATGAGTGCCACAGTGACTGATGTTGCTCGCAATGCCGTCGCGGCTGCAGACGCAGCGACTGAAGCAGATACCAGTGCTCACAATGGGGAACAGGTTGTTGAGCAAACCGTTGGTCGAATCAAGCATCTGGCCGGAGAGGTGAATCAGGCATCTGATGCTGTAGTGGAATTGGAGCAGCACAGCCAGCAAGTATTCAATATTCTGGAAGTGATTCAGGCGATTGCCGAGCAGACTAACCTGTTGGCACTGAATGCGGCCATTGAAGCTGCCCGGGCGGGAGAGCAGGGCAGAGGCTTTGCTGTCGTCGCTGATGAGGTTCGGACGCTGGCCAGCCGGACCCAGGCTTCCACCGAGGAGATCCGTACCACTATCGATAAACTGCAGCAGGGCGCAGCCCGCAGTGCTGAGATGATGTTGAACAGCCGCCGCTACTCTGATGACAGTGTCGCCACGGCCACCAAGGCAGGTGAAGCACTGGGGTCTATCACCCGCAGCGTTGCCCACATCAACGATATGAATACCCAGATTGCAACGGCCGCAGAGGAGCAATCTCAGGTTGCCGAGGAGATTAACTCCAACCTCGTCAGTGTTCATCAGGGTATGACAATATCTGTTACCGGCGCACAGCAGATCCATGCCAACACTGAGGTATTGGCTCAGACTGCCAGAGAGCTGGAAAACATGGTGGGTGAGTTCAGAGTCTAGGTAGGCTTAGACGAGACAGTAAAAAGGCGCCCAGGGGCGCCTTTTTTGTGGGATTTGCCAACCTTGGCTGAGATAATCCCCGCATCTGCGCGGCTGCAGCAGTTAATCCGCGAATCTTATCCACTGGGAGTTTCTAACCATGTCTGAGTTATATGGTAAGCACGCGCATCAATACGATCAGGTGATTAAAAACAATATCTATAATGCCATGCTGGACCTGCCCAGTATGAAGCGTCTGATTGGTGATATCCGCGGACGTCGCGTTCTGGACTTAGGGGCTGGCTCAGGCGTTTATGCAGAGTATTTCCTGCAATCCGGCGTGTCAGAGCTGACCTGTATTGACCGCTCTCCCCACATGCTGGCTTTGCTTAACCAGAAGGTAGCCAGGCTTGGGGCTGAAGCCAGAGTTCATACCTATGCACATGATCTCGAACTGGGCCTGAAAGGTGAAGCCGACACAGGCTATGATCTGGTGGTCAGCGCCCTGATGCTGCATTACCTCGAGGATCTGCCCAGTTTCTTTGCTGAGGTTGCCAGAGTACTGAGAAATAGCGGTGAGCTGGTGTTTTCCACCCATCACCCCTTTGCGGATTATGAATGCTCCAGCAGTGGCAATTACTTCGAGCAGGAGCTGATCACTGAGGAGTGGAATACCGTGGGTGAGCCTGTGCAGGTGAGTTTCTATCGTCGCTCACTAACTGAGATTACCCAGGCGCTCACTGACAATGGCTTTGTCATCACAGCCCTGAATGAAGGGGAGGTTCTGCCTGAAGCCAAGGCCTTGAGCGAGTCTACCTATGAATATCTGAGTACCAGACCCAACTTCCTGTTTGTGAAAGCCCGCAAGCTGTGATTGGCAGGAAAAGTAAAAGGGCGCACAAGGCGCCCTTTTTTATTGTCGAAGGGAGTTATCAGGCGGTGGCCTGAGGTGCTGCTTCTTCCTGTGCAGCCAGCTCCTCTTTCTCACGCATCAGATCGTTAAAGCGGATACGGGCTTCCTGAGCTTGCTCAGAGGCTTCCAGTTTGCGCTCTTTGGCGTTGATTGCTTCGGTGGTCAGACGCTGTAACTCTTCAATCATCTCGTCTGGTGCATCACCCAGCTCCATACCTGACTCGCCTCGCTCCAGCGCCTCTTTACGGATGCGCTTCTTCAGCTTCCAGATAGCATTCAGGGCATCGCGCTCAGCTTCTGCGGCTTCAATGGCTGCATCGCGCAGCTGCTCGAACTTTGCCATGGCAGTACCTTCACGGCTCCATGGGTCCACTTCCGGCAGGTCTTCGATGTTGATAACAGGGTCGACATAGCCATCCTGATGAGTCAAATCGAGTGTGGCAGCTTTAACACCGGAGATCATCAGCATTACCGCGATAATCAGCAGTGGCAGACCGCCAACAATTGCTGCAGTTTGCAGGGTAGCCAGACCACCCATAAACATCAGCACTGAAGGCATGATTGACAGGGTAAAGGCCCAGAACAGGCGGTTCCAGCGCATTGGGTCTTCAGTTACATTGTTCTGAACCACTGAGGCCAGAATGTAAGAGATAGAATCAAAGGTGGTGGCGGTGAAGATGATACACAGCAGGGTAAACACCACAATTACACCATAGCTGAACGGCAGTTGCTCCAGCATGGCGAAAATCGCTCTGGTTGGGCCCTGATCCTGCAGAATGCCAACAATATCCAACTGTCCGGACAGCTGCAGCGACAGGCCGTAGTTACCCAGGACCATAAAGTACAGCGCACATCCTAGAGAACCGAAGAAAATAGAACCGGTTACCATCTGCTTAATGGTGCGACCACGGGAGATGCGAGCAACAAACAGACCCATGCTTGGAGCGAATACCAACCACCAGGCCCAATAGAAGATGGTCCAGTCCTGAGGGAAGTGGGTATCTTTAAAGCTGCCCATGCCGCCGAAAGGTTCTGCCCAGGTGGCCATCACAAAGAAGTTGGACAGCATACGGCCTATAGAGTCCAGGCCGGTTTCCAGCATAAATACGGTAGGGCCGGCAACCAGTACGAAGGCCAGCAGTGCCAGCGCTCCCCAGAAGTTGATATTGGATAACAACTTAATACCGCCATCCATCCCCTTATAAGAGGAGTAGGCGAACAGAGCAGTACACAACATCAACACGCCAATCTGGCTGCCGGTGCTGGTAGGGATATCAAACAGGTAGCTGATACCTTCGTTAATCAGAGGCGCTGCCAGACCCAGAGTTGTCGCGGCACCCCCCAACAAACCGAAGATAAAGAGTACGTCGATAAATTTACCCAGCTTACCGTGGCTGCGAGCTTCGCCAATAACAGGCATCAGTGCGGCGGAAACCTTAAGCACAGGCTGTTTACGTACATAAAAGAAATAGGCGATAGGCAGAGCAGGGATCAGGTAGATGGACCAGGCGATCGGGCCCCAGTGGAAAATGCCGTATGTGGCAGCCCAGCGCACCGCTTCTTCACTTCCCGGTTCCAACTGGAATGGGGGATTCATGTAGTAGTAGGCCCATTCAATACATCCCCAGTACAGAATACTGGCACCGATACCACCACAGAACAGCATGGCTGCCCATGAGCCGGTGGCGTATTCAGGCTTTTCATCCGGGTCGCCCAGTTTGATCTGGCCGATGTCGGAGAAAATGATGTAAATCATAAAGAAAAACGCGGCTAACCCGAGTGTCAGGTAAGCGAAGCCGAGTTTATCAGTCATAAATGTTTTGGCGACGGCGATCCAGTCTGCCCCTTCCGCCGGGAATAGAGCCAACGGAACAATCACAGAGACCAGCAAGGCCAATGCGCCAAAAAAAGTGGGTTTATCGATTAGTTCGAAATGCTTCTTCATCGCTGTATATCCTTCAAAACAGCTCTTGGGAAGAGTTGATTGCGTCACCCTTCCCTAGGTTCTAACTTGTTATTTTGATTTTTGACAGAAGTCCGTAGAACGGGAAATCTGTGATGGAGTTAACTCTCAAATCGCTTTTCTGTCGACAAAAATGTTGTGTCGCCAAATCCTTTTTGTGATTCAGGTCAACTCAATGATACAGGGTGTTACCAGTGTGTCTTTGTGGTGTGCTAGGTGTGGGTGGTGTTGTGGCTTTTGTGTCGGTTTTTTGGGTATAAAATTCAGGTGTGATGAGCGATGAGGAGCAGTGGTTACTCACTTTTTGAATAAGTGTGATGGCCGACCATTACATCATTACGATCGGCCATAGGTGTCACTCTATTTTTGCTCCTGGGGCAGTTGAACCGGCCCCAGACCGATACGGCATTTCTGGAATCCCTGTTTCCAGCCATCCAAATAATCTGCTTTGGTTCCGGTTAGTTTGGGCGCATTGCCCCAGTCGCTTTCTGGTGTGCCCACATTCTGCAGTGCAGCCTTACACCCCATGTCGACACCATAGGCGCGCAGGTCGGTATAGGTCACTCCGGCAGCAGATGCTGGCTCCCGAGGTTGCGAACTGTTGCATCCTGCCAACAGCCCGATACTGAGCAGCAAGCCGGTCGCGGCTATTACTTTTGCCATAACGACCCCGGCCTTATCTGGCGTTGGTAGGGGCGGTTAATTCCGCTTTACCCACCACATGCTGCAGGATGTTGTAACCAGCCAGCGCTGCCGTGGCATTGCCGGGAAGTTCGATTTTGTCGGTATCCAGTGCATACAGAGTAATGTGGTACTGGTGTGGTTTGGAATTTGGTGGAGGGCAGGCGCCGCCATAACCTTTAAAGCCGAAATCATTGGTGATCATGGTTGCGCCTTTTGGCAGCTTTGCGCCACCCTCGACACCGGCACCTGCCGGTAAGCCTCTGGCGTCAGCAGGCAGATTGATCACCAGCCAATGCCACCAACCACTGCCTGTGGGTGCATCAGGATCATACATGGTTAAGGCAAAGCTCTTGGTGCCTTTGGGAACATCCGACCAACTGAGTTGAGGAGAGATATTATCTCCTGTGCATCCCCATTGATTGAAAATTTGTGGATTTTTAAAGCTCTGGTCATTGGTCACTGAGTCACTGGACAAAGTTAACGCCTGACAGGCCATGGAAGAAAAGAGTAAACCTGAGAGAGTAAGCAGTTTGATGCCTGTATTCATGGTGCCTCCTTGTCCCCTCCTGCAATATAAACAGCATCAGCCGGGAGAGGTGGGAAAAGGGAACCATGAGTCTAACGGTTTTATCGGGCAGGTTTGATTTTGTGAAGTCGATTTAATACAAAAGCCCCGCTTGGCGGGGCTTTGTCTACTGGCGTCCGGGACTACAGCTTACCGGTTAGGCTGGCGTACTTCAGCAGCAACTCATCCTGAGACTCTTCATGCTCGGGATCCGGGTCAATACAATCGATAGGGCATACAGACACACAGGTTGGCTTATCGTAGTGACCAACACATTCGGTGCACAGGTTGGGATCAATCTCATAGATCTCTTCGCCCATGCTGATGGCCTGGTTGGGGCACTCAGGCTCACACATGTCGCAGTTAATGCAACTGTCATCAATGATTAAGGCCATAGCCTTCGAATACCTCAGAATTTCTGCCCAGAAACAAGCCAAACCTTGTGATTGACTGAGTCTGTATGGGCGCGGTCATTAATGGCGGGATTTTAGCACAGCCGGGCTTGTGGACTGCAACACTATTAAGTGTGATGTTAATTTAGCCACACCAGATTCTGATTCCAATCCCTCTTTGTTCTTTGTCCCGCAGCAACAGTGGTGTACAGAAATTGAACAAATTGCTTTTGGCTCTGTCCAATTGCTGAACCCTGTTGGGAAACAACACAAGGAAGAAGATTATGACCAAGCGAGCTATATGGGTGTTATTTGGCTTATTGACGCTGGCCTCATGCTCTCAGTTGATGAGTGCCAATACCGGCAAAAAATCTGTCTCCAGCAGTCTGACCAGCTTTCTCTATCCGGATGAATCTGCGCGGGTAGAGCATCAACCTCAAATGCCGTTGCTGCGGCTTCCTGTAACTGTTGGACTTGCGTTCGTTCCCCCCAAAGATCAATACAATGATGCTGTTCATCGCAAGGCTGAACAAGAGCTGCTGGAAAAAGTTCGAGAGGCTTTTGTGAAACATGAATTCATTGACCGTATCGAGATAATTCCCAGTACCTATCTGCAGCCAGAAGGCGGGTTTACCAACCTTGAGCAGGTCTCCCGATTGTATGACGTCGATGTGATGGCGTTGGTGTCCTACGACCAGTTGTCTCAGTCCACAGAGAACAATGCCGCAGTCCTCTATTGGACGATAGTTGGTATGTATCTCATTCCCGGGAATGAAAATAAGGTACAAACCTTTGTAGATACAGCTGTTTTCGATGTGTCCAGTCGCAAGATGTTGTTCCGGGCGCCTGGGTTGAGCAAGGTGGAGGCGGCATCATCGGCCATCAGGTCAAATGAGGCTCTTTCAATGCAGTCGAGTGAGGGGTTTAAGTTGGCCGTGGATGACATGATAGTCAATCTGGACAGTGAACTGGGGAGGTTCAAGACCCGGGTTAAAGAGGAGAAGATTGCTAAGGTCGAGCATAAAGAGGGATACAGTGGCGGAGCTGTCAGTGTATTGTTTCTTCTGTTTACCTGTGGAGCTCTCGGGTGGCGTCGCCTGGCAATAAGACGCGGGTGATAAATCAACAGGAGCTCTCGCAAAGAGGGAGAGCACCTGTACTTTCTTCTTAGAAGTAGAAACTAAAAGCCTCATTTTGTTGAATTATCAGTGGGATTACTTTCATGTAGTCTGACCAATAATGACACGCCTGACTTGGGTCTTGCCGATAATGGATACTGCGGGGTAAGGATTGGAAGATAACAACAGGGATAAGAGTGAGCTGCAACGACTGGCCCGTGAACTGGAGCGGGTTGAAACCTTGCAGCAAAAGAATCACAGGGCATTGGTTGAACATCTGGCAGGGCTGAAACAACAGCTGTTTGAGTTGGAAAGCCGAATCATGGCCGGCGATCAGATGCAAGCCTCTGAATCCCTTAAAAATCCTGTCGTCGACTCTGCCCCCGTGTCTGAGCAGCTTATTGCTGATAATACGTCTGCCCCCGAACAATCTCCTGCTCATCAAACGCATCCCGATAACCCCAAAACTGATAAAGCGGCAAAGCAGAGTGCCATTTCAGCATCGCTGAGTGGTGTTGGTGAGCAGCTTGGCAATGCACTTGGTCAGTCCCTGATGGCGGTCAATGGCCCTTTTGCCCGGGTATTTGATCAGGTGCTGGGCTGGTATCGGCATTACCAGCAAAAAGGTCAGGGCCCGGTACTGTTAATGACCCTTGCCGGGATTATTACGCTGATTATTGGCTTTGGTTATCTGTTGCAGTACTCCTTCACCCACTGGCTGTCAGAAATGGGGAAGGTGGGGCTGGCAACACTGGTGTCCAACCTGATTATTGGTACCGGCATCTTTGTGCAGCGGCGACACTCAGGGCTGGCTGATTACAGCTCAGGACTGATGGGCCTCGGCGTGGTGCTTAATTTCCTCTGCATTTACTTTGTTGGCCCTTACTATGGGGCGATACCCGATGTCGCCTGCTTTGGCTTGATGTTTGGTAATACCTTGCTGGGTTATGGCCTGGCTTATCGTTACCAAACCCGGGTGGTCGCTCTGGTTGCCGCCGTTGGTGGTAGTTTGGCGCCCTTGTTGCTGTTTTCGTCCCAGGGCTTCCCGTTAATCTACTTTCCTTACCTTCTGTTGCTGGGTATTGGTGCCCTGTTTCAGGCGCGCAGAATTGATTGGCATCCCCTGTTGGAGTCCACTGCCCTGGTGCAGATTGGTGCGGTGCAGTGGTTGGCCTATCGCCTGGTGCTGCCGCTGGACAATCAGGGTCTCATGGGGGCTGTGGTGCTGGTAAGTATTGCCGCACAGTTTTTCCTGTTCGGCGTGATTCCGCTTTTGCTCAGTGCCACAAAACAGACCGAAGAGAACAAACTGCCATTGCGGCATTTGTTGCTCGGGGTGTCGGTATTGGTGCTGAGTATCAGCGCCATCATGGATTACGCGTTTTACTCCGGCTACTGGCTTGCGGCCTGTGCCGGTTTCATCAGTCTGCTGTTTGTTAAGTACCGTAAATATCCTCAGTTGAGCGCCTTTCTGGTTTGTGGCGCAGCAGCTATGGCGGGTTTTGCGGCACTCTACTTTATCGGCTTGCACTACCTGGGGGCGGTGCTCTTGCTGGAGGCATTTTTACTGCTTTGGCTGGGGTGCCGCGAGCAGAATCTGGCTGTGCGGGTTGAAGCCTATGTCTTGTATGTGATCGCCACAGCCACCTCACTGTTCAGCTTAATCTCCGGGTTTGAGTATCTGGTGCTTGGGGTCTTACAGGCCAGGATTCTGTTTTTGACTGTAGTGAGCTTGCTGTTTTTTTCCTTGCATCAAAGCTATCGCCAGTTGCAATCCTATGCCAGTATCCTGGCTGCACAGGAACAAAAGGCTGTCTGGGTGATTGGCGAGGGTTTCAGTCTGTTTGGTGGTCTGGCAGTGATTCTGCTTTGTTATCTGATAACGCCTGATTACTGGTTGAATATGCTTCCTGTCGCCAGTGCGCTCTGGTTTGTATTTGCATTGAAAGAGAAGCTCAAGCTGGCTCAGTGGCTTGCCTGGGGGGGGCTGTTTGGCTTGTTTGTGCCCCTGGCGCTGGGGGCGATGGAAGTGGGCAGCATGCGTTTTTCCACCCAACCTCTTGTTGCAAAGCTGGCGAGACTGGAGCTTTTTACTGCGCTGATGCTGGCCTATCCCCTGTACCTCAAATATATGTGGCGTTCGAGTTGGTTAAAGACAGCACGTCTGTTATTTATCACCTGTCTGGCACTTATTCCTTTGTTCTTCCTGCCAAAAGTTGCCCGGGAATTTGAGTCTCTGCTACCGGCAACTCTGTGGCTATCCCTTGCTATCTCGTTAAAGCTGGCTCATATGACGGGTTACAAGCTGCTGCGGACCGAGAGCCAGTGGTTATTTGCTGCCGCCGTCACTTTGACCGCTATCGCTGTTTTTGCTGCAGACTGGCAGGGGGCTGTAGCCCTGGTTATTGGTTTGCTGTTTACCGGGGTTGCACTCAAGCAGTTTTTGGTGGTGGATAAGAGATGGCGCTTACTGCTGAAAGAGGGCTGGTACTTTGCTCCCTATTATGGCGCGCTGGTTATTGTCGCGCTGGTGTTCTACCCGACTTATGCTCTCGGCAGCGGCCTCACCTTTATCGCCCTGGCGCTCAGTGCTTACTTCATGCTGTTGATACTGGGCTCCGGGAAATTGATCACCTTGCTTAGTAGACCCCTGCGCAGCTCATTAGGGTTGGCCTATGGATTGGTTTTTGGTGCGGCAGTCGCGCCTGTCGTTGTCCATTGGTGGACTTTACCCCTCAAGATCTTTGTATCGCCAATCGATGTTCTGGTTGAGTTGGCCGTCCTGGTATTAATGGCCTGGTTCCTGACACAAAAGTCCGGCGTGGCCAGGCTGTTTGCATCTAAAGTCAACCGGTCTCAGCTCTGGGTTGGCTGGAATCTGATGCTGTTTGCCAGTTATCTGCTGTGGGGGCAGGAGTTTGCCGGAACTGTGTCCGGACCTCTTATTACTGTGCTCATGGTCTTGCACGCCAGTGTGCTTATGTATTTTAGTCTGCGTCCGGGTTGCGACATGCTGCTGAAGCTGGCGGGAGGCTTGTATGCGCTGGTGCTGATCAAGCTGCTGGCCTTTGATATGACCCGTTTCGCCATGATCCACAAGATAGGAGCCTTTATGCTGTGTGGCGCGATTTTGCTGCTGGTCTCTTTTTACTATCAGAAGGCAAGAAATCAGAGGCTCGCGCAATCAGCTGCTGAGGATGAAACAGCCTGACCGCTTTATATTAGCTACTCATCCTGTTAGCTTGGTCGTGAGGGTCTATTGACCTTTAGAGATGGTTTTTGCAGCACTTTGTCGTTGTTTTATACAAAGCAACGCGATTGCGGTGTAGTTGTTCTACATAACTGAGCGTTAATGCAGTAGAAAGCGACGACAAATGCTGCCCGAAGGGCTCGGCTATATGCGCTTTACTCTTTGTTGCAAGGTATTTGCTTAGGCCCACTAGGCGGCACACCATGCGTCGCGATTAAAGCGCGTCTATCTCGAGCAAAATTCAACCACTAAAGGTCAATAGACCCTAGGTTACATAAAAACAACAAGATGACTGAGCTGACATTTGCAGAGGCTACTGCCGCCTTTGCATCCTTTTCATGGGGCCCTCATATGTTGGTGCTGCTGGTAGGCGGTGGCACTTTCTTTCTTCTCTATTCCGGGCTGGTTCCTTTCCGGTATTTAAAACACGCAATCAATATTGTCAGGGGGAAATACCCTGAGCCCGGTGCTGCCGGCAATATCAGTCATGCCGGGGCTCTATCCAGTGCCATGGCCGGTACCGTGGGTATGGGTAATATCGGTGGCGTGGCCCTGGCGATAGTTGCAGGAGGGCCGGGGGCGATATTCTGGATGTGGGTAGCAGCATTGGTGGGGATGGCCACCAAGTTTTTTACCTGCACTCTGGCGATTATGTATCGGGGAGAGGATGAAACCGGCAAGGTGCGCGGTGGTCCCATGTATATCATCACCCGGGGATTGGGAGAAAAGTGGAAGCCCCTGGCGATCTTCTTTTGTGTGGTTGGGCTGATAGGCAATCTGCCTCTGTTTAACACCAATCAACTGGTGCAAATACTGAAAGAGAATCTGTTTCTGGCCCCCGGCAGTGAGGGTGTTGCCGTAGGCAGTGGCGATCACTTCCTGTTGGAACTGACGCTGGGGATTGCCATTATGCTGCTGGTTGCTGTGGTGATTCTGGGGGGAATTAAGCGTATTGCTGCTGTGGCGACCCGGGTAGTTCCTGCGATGATCCTGCTTTATATCGGCTGCGCCCTGTATGTGATTGCCGGTCACCTTGCCGATGTGCCCATGTATTTGTGGCGTATTGTTGAGGATGCTTTTTCGGTGCAATCAGTGGCTGGCGGTATTCTCGGAACCATGTTAACCGGGGTGAAACGGGCCGCGTTTTCCAATGAAGCCGGGATAGGGACTGAGGTGATGGCGCACAGTAACGCCAAAACGGCAGAGCCGGTGAAAGAGGGATTAGTTGCCATGTTGGGCCCGGGAATCGATACCTTGTTGGTATGTACAGCGACCGCGTTGATCATACTGATCTCCGGCGTGTGGGAAGCGGGGGGCGCCAATGGTATCAGTCTGTCCAGCGCGGCCTTTGACGCGACCATGCCGGGTATCGGCCCCAAGATGCTGCTGGTTTGTGTCAGCTTCTTTGCCATTACCACCATTTTTACTCAGGCATTTTATGGCAGTCAGTGTTTCGCTTTTTTGTTTGGGGCAAAACTGGAGCGCTGGTATCTCTACTTTTACCTGCTTGCGATTCTGTTTGCGGCGACCACCAGTCTCAGCGATATAGTGAATATCATTGATGGCGCGTATGGATTGATGGCAATCCCCACTATGCTGTCTGCGCTATTGTTGGCTCCAAAAGTAAAAGCCGCGGC
The DNA here is from genome assembly GCF_023349125.1 of Shewanella corallii. Taxonomy (GTDB): domain Bacteria; phylum Pseudomonadota; class Gammaproteobacteria; order Enterobacterales; family Shewanellaceae; genus Shewanella; species Shewanella corallii. The sequence continues at coordinate 715,575 of NZ_JAKIKT010000001.1, forward strand.
AAAGGATTATTTTGCCAGACTCAAGCACACAGCCAGGAATTGAGTTGGTGGCATAGTCGGATGTCACTCAGGGCTTTGAGTAATCTGAATTTCGGATTGCGACAATAGAATCAATCTGTTTTACCTTTGTTCGTCAGTGCTCAATAATCTTCTCATCGACCGGAAACGGCCGTAATGATGAAAGACACTTGAGCACTGTCTTCCGGGTTACTCCTCCATCTTAATTCGGATTCATCATTCATTCCCTTGCAAGCCCGGTTGTCACTTTTGTGGCTCCGGGCTTTGTTTCTTGTGCGCGTTGAAATGTTCAGCGCTTCTCTCCGGAAAGCATCACAGCTCAGGGGTGGGGCGGGCCCGTCATTCGTTATCTATTTAACATCGATTTATCGTTTTGCTGTCGTTTCCTTAGCAGAGAGCTTGTTCAGCGTATCTGCTTTGTTAGGTTGGAAGAAATTAATTGTCACAGCCAAAAAAAGAAGAATATGAAGCGATTAATTCTGCTCCTGCTGCTGTTGCCTCATACATTGATGGCGGACGTGCTGCCATTGGAGCATTTTGCCGAGCCCGCCAAATTCAACCGCCTTAAGCTGTCCCCCAATGGACAGTATTTCGCAGCCACTGTGCCGAAAGAGGAATCCAATGCGCTGGTGGTGATCGACAGAAAGAGCAACACCAGCCTCATTGCCTATGGTTTTGGCCGAAATGAATATGTCGGTGATTTCTACTGGGTGAATAATGAGCGCCTGGTTTACACCAAAAGTTATAAAAAGCAGGGCTATGAAAGACGCTCTTATAAAGGGGAGATCTTTGCTGGCAATATCGATGGCAGCAAACGGGAGCAATTATTCGGATTCAGTAAGCAGGATAAGCTGTCCAAAAGGCGGGGTGACAAGGCCCATGGTTACATAGTCAATCTGCTGCCTCAGGACGACAGACATATTCTTATCCGCTCTTCTAAATGGGGCTCAGACCGTGATGCGCCGGACATGCTGTACAAGGTCAATGTCTACAGCCAACGTAAAACCCGGGTTGCCCAATTACCGCTGGGGAATGTCAGTGTGGTGGTCGACAGTGAAGGGATGCCGGTCATTGCCAAGGGGAAAACCCGTGAGGGTAAAACCAGGCGCTTTTACTATCGCAATGGTGAGTGGGTGCCGATCAACAAACAAGATCCTTTGTACGGCTACTCCTATAAGTCTTTGAGTGATGACGGCAAGTTGCTCTATATGACTAAATCGGTGGATGGCGGCACAACCGGGCTGTATCAATACAACCTGGAGACCCAAAAGACGACCTTGCTGTTCAATCATCCGGATTTCGATATCAATGCCTATATCCGCTCCCCGGACAGCAGAAACATCGTCGCTGTGGAGATTATGCATCAGGGCATGGAGTATCACTATCTGAATGACTCGCCCTTCAGCAAAATACACCAGAGGGTTAGCGCCACCTTTCCCGGTGCGGATATCAGCATCCGCAGTAACAGAGTCAGTGACAAAGAGATGATTGTTAAGGTCATCACTGACAAGAGTCCCGGCGATTTCTATCTGTACAACCAGGAAAAGGGTAGCCTGGATTATCTGTTAAGTACCAAACCCTGGCTTTATCCGGAAGATATGGCCGCCAGACAGTTGGTGCAATTTAATGCCAGGGATGGCCAGAAAATCCATGGTTACCTCACTTTGCCAAACTCAGGTAACAAGCCTTTCCCACTGATTGTGGATGTTCACGGCGGCCCCTATGGTGTGCAGGATGACTGGCAATTTGATACCAGTGCCCAGATGTGGGCGAATAATGGTTTTGCTGTGCTGCAGGTCAATTTTCGTGGCTCTGGAGGTTATGGAAAAGCATTTGAGAAGGTGGCCTACCAGAAACGTAGCTCCCTTATCCAGCATGACATTATCGATGGTACCCGCTGGGCTCTGGCGAGGCCGGATATCAGTGACAGCAAGGTATGCATTGTGGGTGGTAGTTTCGGTGGCTATTCGGCACTGATGTCACCCCTGATTGAACCAGATCTCTATCAGTGCGCGATTCCAATGTATGGCGCCTATGACCTGCTGCATCAAATGAGGCATGCAGACTATATGGATGGTAGCTCAGTATCCATTGGTGCCATGGAAAAATATGGCGACAACGAAGAACACTGGCACAAGGCGTCGCCACTGACCTACATAGATAAGTTAAAAACCCCTTTGCTGATAGTGACCGGTGGTAGGGATACCCGTGTGGTGCCTGAGAATGCCATGCACCTCAAAGCGGCGTTGGACGAACGTAATATCAGCTACGAATGGCTATACAAACCCACGGAAGGGCATGGATTTATTAATAAAGATAATAAAATCGAGCTCTTCCAGAGGAGCCTGGACTTTGTCCGAAAGCATATGCAGTAACTCTGGGCTTGCCCCAGTCCGGATGCATAACTGAGCATGTGATCTCCGTGTCCTTTGGCTGCCGCAAGGCAGCTTTTTTTTGCCTGACGATGGGCAGAATTATTCCACGGAGTTCAGAGTACGTGTGGTCTGGGTCATCATGCTCCGGCTTTTCTGTGGTGCCGGCCCCTGATGGCTGATGGTGGCGACTGAAAACACGAATACGATAAAGAACATAAAAGCTGACAGCAGCACATAAACTCCGTAACCGCTGGTCATAATTACCAGCGCGGTACTGGCTATCACATCGACGGCCAGAATGGCATAAAGTGCATGCAAAGACAGACTGCTGCTTTCTATCCAGTGGAGGTAGTGCATGGCAGCGACCAGGATAGTGGCACACAGACACAGTGCCGGGATCATCACCAGATACTTGTTGGTAGTTTGCAAGAATACCCCCTTTATGATGTTTGTCGTAACAGCTTGAGACATCTGTATTGAATCTGTCTCAAACCGGTTTCATATCTGTTGTGACTGGTATTGTGTCAAAAAGGTTCTGCCCGGGGCAGGGATTGGCGCTAAGGCTTATCATAACTGTGAAGGGGGTCACGGCACCTTGGTGAAAATGAGTAATCTGTTTTCTGGATTGTAGCAATAGGGTTAATCAATTTTACCTTGTTACTCAGATGCTTAATAATGGCTCCAACGACCTGAACGGTCTTAATGATGAAAGACACTTGAGCACTGTCTTCCGGATAACTCCTCCATCTTTGTCCGGATTAATTTCATCATTCACTCCCTGCGAGCCCGGTAGCCTCTCATCATGGCACCGGGCTTTTGTTTACCAGTTCCTTTCCGTGTTAGGTTGAATTTTCGTTTCAGCCATAAGGGTCTTTGGATGACAGTCAACAAGAGCTTTAATGCAAAACAAAAAGCAATGGGTCTTGGTGTAGGGATGGGGATCGCAATCGGTGCTGTGGTTGGTGCATTGACAGACGATGTTGGGCTTTGGATTTCCCTGGGCATCGCGCTGGGGGCGGCTATTGGTGTGACTATCGGCTCTGTGTCTGAACCGGGTGACAATAATAACTCCAAATAGCCGGGGTTTAATTGGCAGACTGAAAAACAGGCGCCAGACATCTTCCCCTTCCACTCTGCTGTAACTTACTCCGACCCTGTCCAGTGTGATGGGGTCTATGCCTACCGGACGGTCAAACGCCAGGCTGATGCCGGTTTCCAGCGTTGTATCATGCATTAATGCCCCCGCCAGGTCATCTGCCAACTGGCCACGATTAAAAAACCAGTGCATGGCAGCAAATACTCTGGGATCAACCTGCCTGTCCCAGGCCTGAAAAGACAGCCCCAGTCCCATATCGACGCCGGTTCGCAGTGCCGAATAGCTATCACCTTTGTCTGACTCCAGATCCCGGTAGCCAGCGCTGTAAAAGCGGCTCACCCACAGGGGCGACAGCTCTGCTGGGCCAAATGAGTAGAGGGTAGAAACCCCGAGTGAAATAATGCCCACATTGGTGTGGTCACCAAAGTTATGGCCATACCCCAGGTCCCCATAGGCCTCCATTTTCAACTGCTCAGTGGCTTGCCAGTGGTACTCAATGCCGGGTGTCAGGGTCATGCTGCCGACAGTATCGGGCAACTCCAGCTCAGGTATCTGGTCCCACTGGTAGTTGGCAAAACCAACAGAGAAGGGCAAGCGCAGCATCAACTTGCTGGTGTCATCCTGGCTGAGGTCAAAACTCAACGGAATATTGACCACGGCTGCTGTATTACCGGTAGAGCCATAAATACCACTGCCCAAATAATTGGCAAAAGCATAATGCACGCTTTGAGGTTGCTCATTGGCGGCAACAAGGGAGTGCAGCAAGCCGCTGCCCATTACAATGACTGCAGAGAACAAGCGGGTTGGAGTCGATAAAAACCTTGGTTTCACAGCGCCGGGCGTTAGTGGTTAATGTTCTGACTATAAAAGTAAATCTAATCAGACTCCAGTTAACTTCTGCTGAGGAGTCTCAGGGCAAATTCACAGCTGTGTTTATCTATTTTTGAAGGCCTTAAATAGAGAGAAAAAAGATACTGGATGCCTGTTAATCCCCCTGTTGATTTGTATATACCTGAAGGTCTGTATCACTCAGTGGTGATGCGCCTATTGGAAATTCCAGCAGTCCCCGGGATTTCAAAAGTTATGGAAAACTTTCAGGGGAAATTCAATGCGAAAACGTCTTGTAACTCAATCAATTGCTTTGCTGATGATGACAACAGCCACCTCGGTGTTGGCAGCGCCACCATCCTTGCTAATTGAGATGCCCAGCCAGGCCCGGCAAGCTGTGTCAGCAGGGCCGTCAGATCCAGAAATCATTCAATCCCAAACCTATGGTGTTGCCCGCAGCGCCTTGGGCCTTGGTACTGCCAGTCTTACGCTGGCCTTACCAACAGGGGGGAGTATTTCGGTTGAACGCCTGAAGGCATTTCACAGCACCAGTGGTGCGCTTGTTTGGCAGGGCAGGGTTAACAACAAAGGTAAGTCACTGTCGCCGGGTGACAATCAAATCATCCTGGTCAGCAGAGATGGGTATTTATCAGGGACAGTCAGGGTCAATGGCAAGCTATACAAGTTGATGCCTCAGTCTGCTGACAGCGTGGTTATGCAGCTGATTGATGAAAGCCTGACACCTCAGGACCACTCAGGTGACCTGCCTGAACCCATGAGTCAGATGCGCTCACTGCCATCTTTCCCGGTTGCTCAATCGGTGACCACTACAACGACCTCTGTTATCAAGGTGCTGGTGGGGTATACCACGGAAGCAGCAAGACAAAATCCCGGTATCCTGTCGCTGATTGACCTGGCCGTGGCTGAGACCAATCAGGGCTTTACCGACTCTGGCGTCAATGCCATGGTTGAATTGGCCCATGTCTACGAGCTGAACTATGCGGAAACCGGCAATCATGGTACCGACCTTGATCGCTTCGAGACGCCCAACGACGGCTATATGGATGAAGTGCATGGTTTGCGGGATCAGTATGGCGCCGATGTCGCGGCAATTTTGATCGGTGATGCCGGAGCCTGTGGGCGCGCCGGTGCGATTGGCGCAACTGTGGATACCGCCTTTATGGTAGTGAAAGACTCCTGTGCTACGGGGTACTACTCATTTGGCCATGAGCTGGGACACCTGATGTCGGCAAGGCATAACCCGGAGAAGGACAGCAAAACCACGCCCTATGCGTTTGGTCATGGCTTCCTGTACACCAGCGGTGGCTGGCGTTCCATCATGTCATACAACAGTAATTCATGTTGTACCCGACAGAACTTCTGGTCAGATCCAACCCGGAGCTTTCAGGGCGTTACGCGGGGAACCACAGACACCCATGATAACGCCAGAGTACTGAACCTGACTGCATCAACCATTGCCGCATTCAAGTCAGACCCTTCCGGTGGAAATCAGCCTCCGGTTGCTGATTTCAGCAGTAGTGTGAATGGGATGACAGTGACCTTTACCGACGCGAGTTCTGACGCCGATGGCAGCGTGGATCTTTACAGTTGGGACTTTGGTGATGGAAATCAGTCTGCCCAGGCGTCTCCGGTACACACCTATGCAGCGACGGGCAGCTATAACGTCTCTTTGACTGTGACTGATGATAATGGTGCCACCAACACCAGGTCGGCGCGGGTGTCCGTCAGTGCAGCCGTTAACCAGCCTCCTGTGGCAGATTTTGTAGTGAACACCAGTGGATTGACTGCCAACTTCATTGACCAAAGCCAGGACAGCGATGGCAGCATTGTGGAGTGGATGTGGGACTTTGGTGATGGCGCTCAATCTTCGTCGGCGTCTCCGGCTCACACCTATGCCAGCGTCGGAACATATCAGGTCAGTTTAACCGTGACAGATGATGAGGGGGCCAGCCACAGCCAGACTAAGAGTGTTGGTGTGAGTAATGCGTCTCAGCTGTCCATGGATGACTTTGAGTCCGATTTTGGCAGCTGGAGTAATTCAGCGTCCAACACCTGGGATTGGAGTCGACGTTCCGGCAGTACGCCTTCCAGTTCAACCGGTCCCCAGTCAGGTGCCGCAGGCAGCGATTACTACCTGTATGTTGAAACCTCCAATAACAAAGGAGCCTACAACGCCGGTGATGTTGTTTCCCTTGAGAGCCCGATGTTTGTTGCACAGGAGATGCGTCTGGCATTTGATTACCATATGTATGGTGCCAATATTGGCAGTTTGAGTGTCGATATCAGGGACAATGGTAACTGGATAGAGGATATCTGGCAGCTCAGTGGCGAGCAGCACTCATCATCCGATGAGTTCTCCTCTGCCAGTGTCGACTTCTCCGGCTATTCCGGTGAACTGCAACTGCGTTTACGTGTGGTCGCTGCTGGGGGCTGGAAAGGGGACATTGCCGTCGACAATCTGCAAATATATGGCACCCGTTCAGGTAATGGTAATCAGCTATTGGCTGGTTTGGACTTTGAAACCGGTATAGATGGAGGCTGGAGCAACAGCCAGGCCGCAACCGACAGTTGGTTTGAAGAGCCGGGTACCACGCCATCTAACAGCACTGGCCCTGACAGTGGTGCACAAACCACGGGTCAGTACGGTTACTTTGAAACCTCAAGTAGTTATGCCTATAACGCTGGAGATACAGCTTATCTGGATAGCCCGGTTATCAGCGGTCACAGCCGCACTCTGAGCTTCTTCTATCATATGTATGGTGCCAATATTGGCAGCCTGCATGTGGATGTGCTGAACAATGGCGTGTGGACTGAAGATCTGTTTGTGGTATCAGGGCAGCAGCATGAGTCGGAGGCGGCTGACTACACTCAGGCCAATGTGGATTTAAGTGGCTTCAGCGGTGATATTCAAGTGCGCTTCCGTGCCGAGGCTGTGGGCGGCTGGAAAGGCGATATCGCCATCGATGACATCAGGGTTGAAGGTCAGCTTTAACCATCTCCAAAGGTCAACAGACCATGGTGATCAGCAGTTGAAAGCGCGCTCAGTGAGCGCGCTTTCTGTTTAGCGTATTCCCTTCTTACCTTGTCAATCCAGTCCTTTGCAGAGCCGAGGGTGATTGAAACGGCTGAATTCACTGTGTGTAATATATACCTTCAGCTGATCCCTATTGTCAGCCGGTTTGGCTAGTTTGGTGTGTTGTGGCATTGAGATAACGACAATAAGAGGAAAATAAATTGAGAAAGTTACTGGTTTTAATTTGGGCCTTTATGGCGACAGCTTGCATGTCGACACCTGAGTCGGTGCAATTTAACGGTAAGACTGTGGGCACCTATAGCGTTGCAGCCGGTTGCGGCACCATGAAACTCGACACCGATTGCTCTGAGATGAGTGGTGCTACCCGAGATATCGAACTGGATGGAACTGCGCTTCGTATCGCGGGAGGAAACAATGGGCAGGTGGTTTTTATTATGTCTGAATCTATGTTCTCCACGGATATGAAAGCGTTAAGGAAGGCGTCTGACAAATGTGAGGCGTTATTCGCATCCAAGGGGATTGAGGTTAAAGACAGGAAGGTGATGTACGGTTCGGGAGATATATACGGCGTGCATTTTACTTTGTCCGGTGATGGCTATGAGTTGCTGATACCCTATTCGGTTGAAGATTGATTTCCCGCGAGCCGATGTGAACCATCGGCTCATTATTATTTGAGGGTGTCATCAGCCCATCACATCTTCAAAGGTCAACAGACCCTGGTAAAACCTGAATAATCAGGGAAATGATAAATAACGGTATATTTGGATTCTTATTGGTTTAGTTCTTTCTAAACTGTCTATGAGGCCTATAAATGTCAACGCAGTGGCGCCGCAGTTGGGAATATCCCAACTTATGGGTAGAAGCCGATACCCACAGTTAATGCTTTAGGATGATTGTGTTTGGTGCCTGGCTGATATTTGATTTCACGTCCGAAAGCGAATGATTTCAACAAGAGGCCTTGTGGCTTCAATGCCTGATAACTAACTACTCCAGGGAGGTAAGGTGGAATTTTATCTGAGAGGATGGCGACGCTGTTTTGATTTCAGCGGCAGAGCGAGTCGACAGGAATTTTGGATGTTCAATCTTGTTAGCTTGATTTTCGCTTTTCTGGCAACTGTGCTGGACGATATAGTCATCGGCTACCGCTTCATTAAACTCGAGATAGATGATTACTACAGCGCGACAGAGGCCTTTGTATTGGTCCTCAATGATGTCGTGTTCGGGCCTTTTTACTTCATTTACATCACCCTTGCAGTGTTACCCGGACTGGCCATTATGGTTCGTCGACTGCATGATACTGGTAAAACTGGATGGATGTTGCTGCTGCCAGTTATTCCCCTCATAGGTACCATTTGGCTGCTTGTGCTGCTTCTCAGTCGGTCACAGGATAGTGACAACCAATATGGTGTAAAACCTGTTGGTGACGAGCAGGACTCCCGCCATCGGGATAGTCTGGTGCTTTTGGGCGTCATTCTGATCTTGTATGGAATTGGAGGACATTACGTTTTCACCATCAGTGACCTGCTGTCGATTCAGTATGACTCACCGCCGATATACTTTGCCTATATAGACGTTGTCTATGATCTACTGACTTACACCCTGAGGACTCTGGATCTTGCTTCGCTATTTGGTATCGTGCTGATATTGCTGAGTTTAAAAAGTAGATTGATGAAAGCTATAATGTTCACTGTGGTTTTCTTCATGGTAGCTTGGGTGTGGGTTTCCTATTCCTATTGGTTCAGCTGAGCCTGGTCATTGAAACGTTTGCTCACGATTTTGACAACTTTGTGTATATCCTGACTATTCAATAGGTTGTCACGGATTACAGGGCTTTCCTGGCGGGGAGCTCCCGGAGCAGAGGGCGGGCGGGTGTATCCCGGCGGACAAGCTGTATAAGTTAGGGATAAATCCACTCTAGGGAAACCAGCAATGAGCCAACCCCCAGTCAGCATTTTGCGATTAAACCTGCTCAGGGCCATGTATCTGTTTATGGCGTTTGGCCTTGGTATGACAATCTGGCCGGAGATCATCAGTTTCTCATGGGGCGTAGCGGATACCGACTCAGTGGTTTATGCCATGCTCGGTGCCCTGGGCCTCTTGTGTCTGCTGGGTGTGCTGTATCCGCTGAAGATGTTGCCTTTACTGATTTTTGAGCTTGCCTGGAAACTCATCTGGGTATTGGGGTTTGCTCTGCGTATGCACCTGGACGCAGGTCTCGATGAGTACGCCACAGAAACTCTGGCCGCCTGTCTGCTGGGGATTATTCTGGTGCCCCTTGTTGTGCCCTGGGGCTATTTCTTTAGTCACTACATCAAAGCCCCTGCAGAACCCTGGCGGCGCAGCGCCTGATTGCCCCGGTTGTTGGTCCGGGCTTTGCCCAGGGTTAAGCCAAACCTACTAACCGGGTGAGCAAAATATAGTAAACCCAGTGATTTATCCTCCCTTCAATCTGCTCTAGTGTGAAATCAGCAAGATGTGAGCGGCGCTCGCCCACTCGCATCTTCCCGTGGCGACATGCTCACCCTAACTATTGCGTACCCTGTTGGTGCGCTTTCTTGAGAGTAATAAAAACAGTCATAAATGTGCCTTAAGGCGCAGGCTCTCATGTCAGAGAGGAAGGTCTGAAAATGAAATATATAACTGATTTTTCGATGGGTCGTGTAAAAAGTATGGTCAAAGGCGGCGCAGCCGCAATGGTGGTTACTCTGCTGAGTTTTAGTGCAGGGGCTAACGGGATTTCGCCTTCCAACGGTTTCCCTGAACTGCAAACCCCGAGCTATGTCACCACGCTGTTTACCCGGGAAACCAATTTTATGCAGGCCGATGAAGGCGTGTTCGACTTTGTTATCTTTATCGGTGAAATAAAAGGAGTCGACAGTAACGGCGTGCAAAACGTGCAGTTCTCTGTACCGGTTGGCAAGTATTTCACCGTGGATTACGACAACACTGTCCAGTATATGCATGGCCGCAACGTCAGCAATGATGAATGGCAGTATAGTACCGATGGGCAATTTCATACCTTCACTTATATCGGTAACAATGGGGTGTTTCAGGGTGGCGGTTACTCATTTATAGGTGTGAATGCACGCTTTGTTCGTCCAGAGAGAGAGCAGGTGCTGCTTGAAGTGAATCTTGCGCCTGACTCTGGTGGTCAGGTTGACTCCCCAAGGGATTACGACTCCGACTATATCTATTACTGATCCTCAGCAGGGATAACAGGGCTGAGGTGGCCCTGTTATCCAGAGCTGTACCATACATACCAACCCAGCCAACAAATGGAATTGAGAGTGTTTAAACATGGAAGCCAGCCATTCAAATTATCTGCACAATTTTAGCTTTCTTGCCTTTGCCAAATTCTTCGAGCGCACCGCTTACTATGCAATGATGACCTATCTGGTTATCTATATTACCGACGCCTATGATGGTGCGGGCTGGAGCTCAGATGAGGCGCGTACACTGTATGTGATTTTCACCGGATTGGTGGTGATTCTGCAAATTGCTGGTGGACTGCTGTCAGACTTTGTCATCGGGACTCGCAGAGTATTATTGCTTGGGTCGCTTTCCGTGTTAGTTGGCTATTTGATGTTGGCTTTGGGGGCTGACCAGAGTCTTTATGCCGCAGTTTGTCTGATAGCCTTTGGCAGCGGCTGTATTAAACCAAGTTATTGGGGACTGCTTGGGCAGATATTCTCAAATCATAAAAACAAACTGGACAGCGTATCTTTACTGGCTATCCCTCTAGGCAATTTCGGCGCTATGGTGAGCGGTCTGTCAGTGATTGTTGTCGTTCAGGCTTACAGCTTAACCGCGGCGTTTCTATTGGCTTTTGTGGCTCAACTGTTGAGCGTGATTTTTATTTTGATGACTTATAAAAAGTTGCCTCAGGTCAGTTTTCAGAAAAGTACATTGCAAGCCGATTCTCCTCAGTCTCCAAACAGCTGGAAATGGGTGAGGTTTATCCTGGTCACTCTGGTGTTGCTGGATATCCTCGATCTGTTCAGGCATGAGTTACCTACTCTTGAAGTTGAAGCGATGATGTTTAGCTCCTTTTTGTCGACCTGGCTTATTCCTCTGGGACTCATTATTTATAGTGCCTGGTGCTGGTTCAGGCCCTCTTCATCCTATACCAAGTGGTTGGTTGGCTTGGTGTTATACCTTGTCACTATCGGCCTGAGCAGGGTATTTGCGTTTCCTGAGCTGGAGATTATCAATACATTTTTGTACAGCTACATCATAGTCATGAGTTTGGCAGGGGGGCTGTTTCACTCTATTTCGATGTCTATTGTGCTTCAAAATGGAAACCCAAGGTATATTGCAACGACGGCTGCTGCTGTAACTGTTATTCCCTCGGCTGCATTGGTATTGGTGGGCTCTTTGGCGTCTATGATGGGTTTATAGGGGGCACGATGAAACCAAGCAAACTGCCATCTGAAATTTTGCCCCTGAAGTATCAGGCGCAGTATTCAAATGCTGAGGCTGCGAAGATCCGCGCTGGGTTGGAACCTACTGACATGGAAGATAAATGGCGAATCTTTGCCGATGGCGATTGGGTTTATTTTCAACGCAGCTGGACAGGCTATCTGATTTTTGCCCTGAAATTAGAAAGTACGCCAACGGGCATGAGAGTTGTTGAGAGCTGGGTGAATGCCAACCCGGATGAGTATAACTCTCAGGGGAGGGAGCAGGATATCGCGATGCTCGACAAACTGATTACCTACAAATTCGGCGTAGAGTCTGCCAGATAGTTAGCCTTGTATGTTCGATATTGTGTCAGGCTGCATAGTGGTTTGCTAAGAGGCGTGAAGCTAAAAAAACCGGAACATGAGTTCCGGTTTTTTGTTGTTCAGCGTTTCGATTAGCTGGTGGCTTCACGCATAGCGTCTTCAACCTTGTCGTGAACCTGTTTCATTGAGTCAGATGGCTCAGCAGTGAGCTTGCTGACCACAACACAGGTGATGGTACAAAGGATAAAGCCGGGCACAATCTCATAGATGACTGAGCTCAAAGAGGCGCCATTGATGGTGACCGGCGCATAAATCCAGAACAGCACAGTGGCGGCACCAACCAGCATACCTGCCAGGGCGCCATTGCGGGTGAAGCGTTTCCAGTACAGGCTCAGAATAACCACAGGGCCGAATGCGGCACCAAAGCCTGCCCAGGCATTACTCACCAGATTCAGAATCGAGTTCTGAGGATCCCAAGACAGCATGATGGCAACCACAGACACCAGTAATACTGAAATTCTGCCAACCGTTACCTGCTCCTTTTGAGTCGCGTCTTTACGCAGGAAGGCTTTATAAAAGTCTTCGGTCAGTGAGCTTGAGGTCACTAGCAGCTGCGACGAAATAGTACTCATAATCGCTGCCAAAATCGCGGCCAGCAAGAATCCACCAATCAGGGGGTGAAACAGGAACTGGGAGAAGATAATGAAGATGGTTTCAGGGTCATCCAGCGTCATTTGGGTTTCGTTGACATAGGCAATCCCCACAAAGCCGGTTGCCAGCGCACCGATAATAGATACCAGCATCCAGGTCATGCCGATATTACGCGCCGCAGGAATCGCTTTGACTGAGCGTATCGCCATAAAACGCACAATGATATGTGGCTGACCAAAATAACCCAGGCCCCATGCCAGCAGGGAGATGATCCCCAGTGCCGTCAGTGCTTCCCCGGTATTGGCATTGGTGAACAGTTCCAGATATTTGGGATCCAGGCTGGCCACTTCATTGGTCACGCTGCCAAGGCCGCCAAGCTCGGTAAAGGCCACCACGGGCACCAAAACCAGAGACACAAACATAATGCAGCCCTGTACAAAGTCGGTCATGCTCACTGCTAAAAAGCCCCCGAACAGTGTGTAAGCACATACCACACTGGCGGTTACAATCAGGCCTGTGCTGTAGTCCATACCAAATGAGCTATCAAACAGCTTGCCGCCAGCAACCAGACTGGCTGAGGTGTACAGGGTAAAGAAGATGATGATCACCACGGAGGCGAATACCCGCAGGTAGCGTTCTTTGTCTTCAAAGCGGTTGGCAAAGAAGTCCGGAATGGTGATGGAATCATTGGCCAGTTCGGTATAAACACGAAGTCTCGGGGCCACAATCAGGTAGTTGGCGAATGCGCCAATCAGCAGGCCAACGGCAATCCAGATTTGCGACATACCAGCCACGTACATGGCGCCGGGCAGACCCATCAGCATCCAGCCACTCATGTCGGATGCACCGGCGGAAAGTGCCGTAATGCCGGGGCCGAGGCGACGTCCACCCAGCATATAGCCGGACACATCGTCGGTAGAGGTTTTATAGGCGTACAGCCCAATCGCCAACATGGCGATAAAATACAATCCAATTGAAATAAGCGTATAAGTATTAGGTTCCACTGGGACTCCCGGTTGTTTTCTTATTCTCCTGACAGCCAAACTTGGATGGATATCCAAAAATGAAAAAATTCAGCCAATTAGCCCCTATGCTAACAAGCCAGTAACCATGTCTCCACCCAAGTGTGACAAACTTCATGTTTTAGACTGTAAAGTCTGGGGGATGAAAGGGCCGGTCAGGTGGTTGGTCTGTGCTTTGGTCTGCTACTGGTGTTGTGTGCTATCGGCAGTAGTAAGGGACTGTCCATTCAATGACTTTATTCCCCCGAACCAGGCTTTGTCGGTTGGTGTTAACCATCAACTGACAGATATCAATGGCGGTAGTTTGGCTTTGAGATAATCGGCCAACACCTGAACCCCGGGTTGAATGCCTGCGCGGGTGGGCATCAGCAGGGAAAACGTTGCCACGCCTGCATGCCAGTCTGGTAATACCCGTTCCAGAGTGCCATCAGTTAATTCTGCTTTGCAGGTATAGCCGGGCAGCGCCACAATTCCCAGGCCTTCAATGGCGGCCTGTTTCAAGCTGCTGATGTCATCACAGCAAAAGCGCGGACTGAAGGGCACGCTGGCTTCTATTCCGTCTTTGTTGAACAAACACCAGTTGCCGGTTTGTGGCCGCCACCCCAGTTTCAGCCCGACATGTTGAGCGAGCTGCGAGGTATCACAGGGACGACCGGCGATATCCAGATACCTGGAGCTGGCAAACAGCAACCACTGAGTGTTGCCCAATGTTCGCTGTACCATGCTGGAATCCGGCAGGGGACCCATATGTGCCCGCAGTGCCAGATCCAACCCATCTTCAAGCAAATTGACGGTTTCATTGGTGACCTGCAGTACCAGATTAATGGCGGGGTAGGTTTGCATAAAAGTGCCCATTAACTTGCTCAGGGCAAACTGGGCGACACCGATAGAACAGGATAGACGAACTGTACCTGACACACCCTGGGTTTGACGGTTAACCAGCGCCTCGGCTGCCTCCACCTGATCCAGCATCAACCTGGCATGACGATAAAATTCAGCGCCTATATCAGTCACTGAAAAGTGACGGGAGGAGCGATGCAGCAGTCGCACTCCCAGCCTTGCCTCCAGCGCTGAAACATGCCTGCTCAGGCGGGACTTGGGGACATTTAACGCCCTGCCTGCCGGAGCAAATCCCCCTTTTTCGACTATGTGCACAAAGTAGTAGTAGTCATTTAAGTCCGTCATTCTGAGCTTCCTGCTTTTATGGCCATGGGGCTTGTTAGCCAAAATTGACCTGTCCATTGATTAGCTGCTTTATCGTTCCATATATGGATTCATGGTTTCCATATATGGCTGTTTTCAAAGTCATTGTTCCATATTTAAATGTAAAACATCAGATGAGCACAGAGAAATTCCCTCAAGGCTCCAATAACAATCAGAACTGAATCAAGGAAGGTAACTATGCAAACTCACACAGACGGCTTTACCCCAAAAAACACTCAAACCTCTCAGGTTCCTGCGGCAAATCTGCACCAGAGCTCAGGCATAATCAGTCCCCAAACTGATAGATAACCATAAAGGATTTAAGGCGCTGGGATTTAGAGAGAAGCAATTCAGTGGATTGATGGATCCTTTGGTGATGGTGGATCACTTCACCATGGACAGGCCGACATTTGGGGCCCATCCCCATGCGGGTATGTCAGCTGTGACAGTGATGTTTGAGGACAGTGAGGGTCTGTTCCACAACCAAGACTCCCTGGGCAATGAATTGGATCTGCTGCCCGGCGATCTCTACTGGCTGAAGGCCGGGCAGGGGGCGGTACATGATGAGGCCCCCCGTCCTGGCAGTAAAACCCATGCATTGCAGGTGTTTGTGAACTTACCTGCAACGCTTAAGCAATCGGCTCCCGAGGCATTACATGTCAGTGCAGCAACTATGCCGATATTGGCTACTCAGGATTATCGGGTGCGTCTGGTACTGGGTAGTAGCAACGGTGTCGAGGGCGTACAGGCTCCTGCGGGAGGGGTAACGATTTTGGATGGCACTTTGTCCAATAAAGGCAAATTCCGGCATACAGCGAAAGCTTCACAGGGCGTTTGGGTGCACGCTATCGATGGCACCCTGAGTGTTAACGTCCAAGGAGAGTCGCTGACCATACCCGCAGGAAAATCCGCGGCATTTAGAAATGATCAACAGGATTTACCCTTGATATTTGAAGGAGAAGGTCCGGTGCACTTTGTGATGCTGTCCGGTGACGCTATTCAGGAACCATTTGTACAGCAGGGGCCGTTTGTCATGAGTAATGAACGCGAGATTGTTGCCGTTCAGCAGGCTTATCAGGATGGTTTACTGGGCAGTATTGATTAATCTTTCGGAATGTAAATAAAAAGCCCCCGTCGCAATGTGTCGACGGGGGACTGAGAGTGACACCAAGTGTCAGCCGGGTTGGAGAGATCAGGCCTTTTGAGGCTTCAGGGCAGTTGCACCTTCCGCGACTTCGGCAGTGTCGTCCGTTTTGGTTTCATATTTGGTAAACACATACAGGGCCACCACAATCAGAGACACAATGATGGTTTTGCTCAGCTCCATCTGCTCGCCCAGAGTCAGTACGGCAACCACATAGCCCACCAGAGGCATCAAGTTCAGTGCCATAGTGGCCTTCTCTACACCGATGCGTTTGAAAGAGTACAGCTGAATCAGGTAGCTACCACCCGAGATACCGGTACCCAGGAAGATCAGCAGAACAATCAGCAATGGGCTGTCCAGGATGATAAAGATCTGGCTCAAATCAAGGCCCATCGCCATTACCGCGAAGAAACCGACAATGGCCACAGAGATGTACTGGTACAGCATAGAAACTACAGAGCCATACTTGTCAGCCAGGCTGGCACGCAGGTGAGCAGTCCAGGCCAGAGACAACATGGAGCAGGTGACATAGATATAGCCCAGCATAGGTGTGCCACCTTCAATGCTGTTGGTTGGCCCCACACTCATGGCGTAAATACACAAAGCTGAGGTAATAAAGGCGGCCCACTGGATTTTATTCATGCGGAAGTTCATAAACAGCATGCCGAAAAAGACGGTGGCAAATGGCTGCATACCCTGAATGACGCCGTTTTCAGTGGCGCCGATATGAGAAAGAGACAGGAAGTTAAACAAGGAAAAGGCACCTTGACCAATAATGCCGCACAGCGCAATTTTCAGAATATCTTTCTTGTCGATTTTCAGCGAGCCACCCAGATCTTTGCTCAGACTCTGACTGCGGGAGGTAAAGAAGAAGATGATTGAAAGGCCAATGACTGCTGTTACGTAGCGGAAAAATACCAGTGTCATTGGGTCTACGGCCTGGGAAAGTGGCTTGGACACTACACCTGTTACCCCCCATATTACCGCAACCGCAATGGCCGCCGTCCATCCTAAAACAACGTCTTTATTGGTGATGTTCATATCATTCTTCCTTAAGTGTCCTGCCTGTTAAGACTGAAGCAGGAACCGGGGATCTGTCGCTGGGCCACTATCAACACGCTTGTGTGCAAGAGAGTGGGAAAGGGAAGCTAAGATTTCGGTTAAGTATTGTTTACTGTGTGGGCATTTTACTCATAGCTAAGTTAAAAAATGTGACCTGATACGTATGCTGGAATTTAGTGAGCCAAAGTCGCTATATTTGAAATGAGCTTGGGATTTGCGTCTAGCAATCAACTGACTTTGTGAGGTAAATCAAAATTTTGCGGGCTTTTGAGAAAGGTTTTAGCAGGCTGGATAACCTTTAAGGGTTACTAATATATGGAGTTATGAAACTCGGCAGTCAACTAAAGTTAACTGTGTCGGCGTTTGTGTGATCTGGCGCAAGGCTTTTGTGGTTTACAAAATGGAACTGAAATTTAGGTAATGGCCTGGATGACTTATGTCGCTTGCCGGGTATGGGGCGATTCTGCCTGGTTGGAGCGTTTGGCGTTGCTTTGCATAAAACAATGACAAAGTGCTGCAAAAGCATCTTCAAAGGTCAACTGACCTTGGTGCAAGTGGTTATTATTGTTGGAGATAATCAATTAGCGATGAGGTTGTATTTGGCTTTTTTGCTGTCAAATGCAAATGGACTCAGATCAAGTAGCCGCCATAATATTAACTTCAGATACATTTTGTTACAAAGTCTAAGGTGTTAGTGTAGCTGAGGAGATATATCGCAAAGTCTGCAAATAAAATTAATAATAAGTTTTGGAGAAAGTTATGCGGAAAATCTACCAGTCTGTTTTTTTCATTTTAATCTTATCTATCCTCAGTGGCTGCGCCAGTATGGACCAATCTGAATGTAATCATGCCGATTGGTTATCCCAGGGCTTAACAGATGGGCAAAGTGGTCAACCCGAAAATACCTATAGTTTATATGCTGATGATTGTGCTGAGTTTGGTGTCTCTGTATCCGTTCCTGAATATAAAAAAGGTTGGCAGCAGGGGATAGCACAATACTGCACCAGAGATAATGGCTGGAGTGTTGGTATAAGCGGAGGGTGCTACCAAAATGCTTGCCCCAAATCGCTGGAAGCCGAGTTTTATAGCGCCTATCAATCTGCTCACAATATCCATATAAAACAACAAAAAATCGCGACTCTTGGATACGAAATAGAGTCTCTGGGAGATAAGCTGGCGAAAAGTGGACTCAGCACCAGCGAGCGGGACAAGCTCAGTGAGGAGCGTAACAGGAAAAAGAAAGAGAAAAGAAATTTGAACTTTGAATTAGGTTTGGCAAAAGATGATGCCAGAAGAATGGGATTTCCTGTCGGATATTAATGGGGATGCCAACATCGGGCCGCGGAACACCATGGCGGCCTGATGATTTCAGGGATGATAACGCCAGCCGGTCTGCTCGAGTTCCGCGTCGGTGAGGTTAGATTGAAACAGTATCATCCATTGAGTGCCGTCGAATACGACAACCTCATTTCCACCCGCTACCAGCAATAAATCATCACAGCTACATATGGTATTGGGCGCGCCAGGCACTGTTGGGCCAGGCTTGTCACTGAGTCTAATGGCTTCGAGGATATTGTCAGTGAACATATTGCTGGTATCTACTCGCAGGCTACCCAACTGGCTGGGGAGCAGTTGCTTTCCATCATATTCGTAGGCACCATCGACGCTATTGGCAGGGATAATATAAAGACGTTCCTGAAACCAGTGAAGCAGGGTAATAAGCGTGGTATCGTCATAGGCTTTAATAGGGATTTGTTGCCAATTATCGCCGCGGCCTTCCAGCAAAATCCCGCCACCACAGCCTAAATAGACTTTGCCGTTGCCTGCGCAGCATACGGTATGAATATCCTGATCGGTAGGAATATCCAGGGGCTGCCACTGCTGACCATTATAGTGCCAACAGTCACCATCAACCCCGGCAGCGTAAATATCATCAGCAGCAAAGCCATCAAAAGATAAAAAAGTCCCTCCCAATAACGTTGCTGATTCCTCTTCGACGGCGGTACCACCGGGCCCAAAACCATGCCAGGGTTTATTCTCTTCTTTAATCAGCAGGCTCCGCCTGTTACCCCCAATATACAGACCACCATTGATGCATTTTAGCGTATTGAAACTATTTCCTTGTTCAATAGGTATTTGGGGTACATCAATAAAGTCATAGCCATCACTCAGCCCCTGTTTGTAAGCATTGCCATCCCAATCGGTGAAAAGCATGGTTTTTTGTTTATCCGGCAGGCAGACGCCCATCACACGATAAAAGTTATTAAACCCTTGCCCGCCCCATACTTTGTCTGTTTTTGGGCGATAATAGACGATGCGTGTCTCTTGTTGCCAATCATCCCCATCTCTATCTTCATCGTAGTGGTTTTCAAAAGACAAAAAGATATTGTGCCTGTCGCGTATAGCGGCCCCTTTAATGCTGAAGCCTTTTGTGAACTGGATAGCTTTATCGTAAGCCTTCATCTTGTGGTCCTTGTTTTAAATGGCTCAAGCTTGGTGATTGACTTATTGATATATTTACCAGGGCGTCTGATGATTTCAGGGCTGATAACGCCAGCCGGTCTGCTCGAGTTCCGCGTCGGTGAGGTTAGATTGAAACAGTGTCATCCATTGAGTGCCGTCGAATACGACAACCTCATTTCCACCGGCTACCAGCAATAAATCATCACAGCTACATATGGTATTGGGCGCGCCAGGCACTGTTGGGCCAGGCTTGTCACTGGGTCTAATGGCTTCGAGGATATTGTCAGTGAACATGTTGCTGGTATCTACTCGCAGGCTACCCAATTGGCTTGGGAGCAGTTGCTTTCCATCATACTCGTAGGCACCTTCAACGCTATTTGCAGGGATGATATAAAGACGTTCCTGAAACCAGTGAAGCAGGGTAATGAGCGTGGTATCGTCATAGGCTTTAATAGGGAGCTGCTGCCAATTATCGCCGCGGCCTTCCAGCAAAATGCCGCCACTGCAGCCTAAATAGACTTTGCCGTTGCCTGCACAGCATAGGGTATAAATATCTTGATCAGTAGGAATATCCAGAGGCTGCCACTGCTGGCCATTATAGTGCCAACAGTCACCATCAACCCCGGCAGCGTAAATATCATCAGCAGCAAATCCATCAAAGCATAAGAAGGTTGCCCCTAATAGCGTTATTAATTCCCTTTCCGCATCTGTTCCTCCTGGTCCAAATTCATGCCAGGTCATATTATCCCGTCTAATACGTAATGTACGCCGATTCCCGCCGATAAATATGTCACTATCGATGCACCTTAGCGTATTTAAGCGGCTACCTTGTTCAATCTGAATTTTAGGTACATCAATAAAGTCATAGCCATCACTTAATCCCTGTTGATAAGCATTGCCATAACGATCACTAAAAAGCATGGTTTTTTGTTTATCCGGCAGGCAGATACCCATGACATCAAACAAGTTATAATAACCTTTCCCTCCCCATACTTTGTCTGTTTGAGGGCGATAATAGACAATGCGCGACTCTTGCTGCCAATCTTTGCCATGTTTTTTCTCATCGTAATGGTTTTCAAAAAACAAAAAGATATTTTGCCTGTCGCGTATAGCGGCCCCTTTAATGCTGAAGCCTTTTGTGTATTGGATAGCTTTATCGTAAGCCTTCATCTAGTGGTCCTTTTTAAATGACTTAAGCCTGGTGATTGACTTGTTCACACATTCGTATTGGGTCTGTCCGTTGAGAGCTTCCATTCAGCCAATATATCGACATCGATAGGCCGCGGCGCCTTGTCAAACTCTGAGTTGATCAGATTGGTATCGGTACTCATCAAATGCTGACCATCAGTGGCAACGAATATAAAGTGGTCGTGGTAACGAAATACGGCTGGTTTATCAATCGTGTAGGACTTATTGAGTGGGGTATTCATTGAGTCGCTGTTACCGCTGAACTCAACACTAACCGGATCTCCCTTTACAACCTGCATGTTCAGGGATGAGCTTTCTAAAGGTATTTCTACCTGATAAAAGTAGCCCTCCTGACCCACCAACTCAGGCGAAAGTACATTTTGTGACCCCTGGAATTTTCGTTTTGCGACATAGTCATCTGAAGTGGAGAAACTGACCTTACCTGTTTCTTTGGAGGCTCTGATCTCCCAATTGTCAGTCACGGTGACCACAGCGGCTTCAAATTGATAAACCTTGAAGTTATATTCCCGCAAACGCAATTGTTCCGGGGTTGGACAGTGGCTGTCTATGCAGATCACCAGGTGTCGGGCGCGCTCGAATCCGCCGTCAAGATAACCAACGGCATAATAGGGGATGTCTTTGGTCAGGGTTGTGAACAAACCAATGTTGATATCGTCCAGAAATTCCACCATATACCCCAGCCGGGCCCGCTGAATATGAATCTGGGCTACGTCAGCATCAGTCCAAACATCTTCCCTGGTCACGTCGATGATCTGCTCAATGGTGGTAAAGGTTTTGATGGTGTACTTCTTTTCAGCTTCGGACTGACCACAACCGGCAATGGTTAAGGCTAACCACAACGACAACACTAATCTCATCAGCTAAAACCCAGCTCAAATTATGATAGTTGGAAGTTATCCTCCCACGGGACTTACAAGGTAACTATCGGTCATTTGTCTATTGATTGGGTTAAAAAAGCGAGTGCATCTTTGGGCTTAGTCAGTTTGGGGCAGGGAAAGCAGGCGTTGTAACAACCTCAGGGGCTGCTTGTTTCCAGCCTTGGAGAGACCTTAAACAAAAGATGCCTGCATGGGATTATTGCAGGCATCAGGTGGACTGAGGTTATTGCCAGCCCTGGTCCTCAAGGTCGACAGTGCGGCTGTTATCGTTTGCGGTTAGTACACTGGCGAGCAACTTGTCCAGATACTCCCGAGATAAAAGCTTGCCGCCAATAATGACGGATTCGATAGACTGAGTAGCGCGAATATCTTCGCCTGGGTTATCGCGAAGAAGAACCAGGTTAGCCTGGTATCCCGGGCTGATTTGGCCGACATTTTGCTGCATCCAGTTACCGGGCGAGAGAGTCGCATCTCTTAAAACCTCTGTCGGTTTCATTCCAGCTTCCTGCATCGCCAGCATCTCCTCATGCAAAGAGAAACCCGGCACGATAACAGGGACATTGGTGTCGGTTCCTGCCTGAATATGTACCCCTTTTTTCCGCAACTCGTCGAACATAATGTATTGGGCCTCAGCATAGGCCTGCCAGTATTCAAGTACCTCTTCCCGACGTTCCGGTGTCATCCCCTCATAAAGGCGATAGATATTGACATCCGGCAGCCAGCCCATGCCCTGGGAAGTGATAATTACCCCTTCAGCGATGCCGGGATTGACGTATTTAAGCTCCACCCGCTTAAGCTCGCTGGCCAGGTCTGATTTTTGTGGATGGAAACTGTCAATAATCGCCAGGGTCGTTGTGACTGACTTATTACGTTCCAACAACTGCTCTGCCACCTGAGGGCTTCGCCCACGCAGCCACGTCAGAAAGGCTTCTTTATTTTCCGGTTTGAAGCCGCCATATTCTCTGGCGAGCGCTTTAACCAGCTCCTCCACATGGGCTGTTTCACTTTGTGAGGACGCAATAAAATCATCAAGCCTGACTGCAATGGGAATGTGTCCGACCATGGGGATTTGGTGTTGTTGAGTGGCGTCACTGAGTGCCTGATATCCTGCTTTATCCAAAAAGCTGCTGGCTTTAACCGCATCATAGCCCTGCTGCTTAAAGTCCTTTACCGCAGTTTCAACCTCTTCGGCACTGCTGACAATGGTCTTGTTTTGTGTCCAGCCCACGAACCACCCCTCAACCGGACCAAAGGTTGCCAGCTGTGGCGACACCACATAGATATTTGGCCCCAATGCTCCGGCTTCAATCTCGTCCCGCCAGCGAATATGCTGCTCACTGCCATTCATTTCCCTTACCTGGGTGACGCCATTGGCCAGATAAAGCAGCAGGTCATTTTTGCTTTGCCATAGGTGAACATGGGAATCAGTAAAGCCGGGAACCAGATAGCCCCCCTGACCATCAACCACAGTGATATCGGCAGACAATGAATCTTCGGGAACAATATCCGCTATCTCACCATCATCAATAATGACAGCCAGGCCCGATTGAAAGTGGTGGGCGTCGCTTCCCCAAATATGAGAGTTGGTCACAGCATAACGGGAGTGAGAAAAGTCCAGCTCGGGAATCTCGGCCAACTCGGTATGGCCGCCATACATCTTGTCCAGCTGGTAATCTACAAAGAAATAGCTTGAGACAGCCCAGATCAGGGTTAATAAAGAACCGCCAATAAAAATCCTGAGAATCCACTTTTTTATATTCATATTATTCCCATCATTCCGTTAGTGAGCTTTTAAATGCGTGTTTTACTCCTGAGGTCTTGCTCAAGCTAACAGAATGTTCTGGTTATGTGCCAGATTACCGCCTTTTGAACTGTAAATGCTTATTGCAGTGCGCAAAAAGACAAAGGTGTCGGCGGGCTCTTATGCTTGACGGTGATTTTGGTCACACATTTAGCAACTCTGATCGAATTTTACCGCTGTTTGAGGTTTAATTAGGCAAGACCCACTGGCTCAGAGCCGGTGGGTTTTTTTTTTAACCCGAGCTAACCATCCATGCACCATCCGCAAAGTTCCTCTGTTAACAAGGCACCTGACGTTAACTACCAACCTACGTCTAAATTTGGCCAGCTACTGAACCGTATGTTCGCGTTGAGCGCAAATCGCACTTCGCCCTCTACCGAAGTGGTCGCCGGTTTCACTACCTTTATGACCATGGTGTATATCGTGTTCGTTAACCCACAAATTCTGGGTGCGGCGGGCATGGATACCAAAGCTGTGTTTGTGGTCACCTGTTTGGCGGCAGCGCTGGGCAGTATCTCAATGGGCCTGATTGCGAATCTACCCATTGCCCTGGCACCCGCCATGGGCCTGAACGCCTTCTTTGCGTTCTCGGTTACCCTGGGTATGGGCGTAAGCTGGCAGGTCGCCATGGGTACAGTATTCTGGGGCGCTGTGGTGTTTGCTCTGGTATCTGTCGTTGGTTTGCGTCAGTGGCTGCTGGAAAATATCCCTGCGGGCCTGAGAACCGGTATCCCGGCAGGTATTGGTTTGTTGATTGCGCTGCTGGGCTTTAAAAACAGTGGCCTGGTAGTGGCAGACCCGAATACTCTGGTGAAGGTGGGCGATTTGACCTCACTACCTGTGGTATTGGGCTCTTTGGGCTTCTTTATCATCATTATTCTGGCTTACCGCGGCGTTAACTCAGCCGTGCTGATCTCTACCCTGGTAGTCACTTTGCTGGCAGCCCTGTGCGGTGATGTGCAGTTTAGCGGTATCGTTTCTATGCCACCTGCCATTGGTCATGTATTTGGTCAGCTGGATCTGAGCGCCATTTTGAATATCGGCCTTGCTGGCGTGATCTTCTCCTTCGCGCTGGTAAGCATGTTTGACAGCTCGGGCACCATGATTGCCGTCGCCGAGCGCTGCGGCATCAGTGATGACAAAGGTCGTTTCCCGAACATGGGTAAAGCCCTGAAAGTGGATTCACTGAGCAGTGTAGCTGGCGCTTATATGGGCACTTCAAGTGTGACCGCCTACATTGAAAGTTCTTCCGGTGCATCTGTGGGCGGCCGTACAGGCTTGACCTCGGTTGTTGTGGGTCTGCTGTTCCTTGGTGTGATCTTCCTGTCTCCGCTGGCTGCCATGGTTCCGCCTTATGCAGTGGCCGGTGCGCTAATCTATGTAGGCGTGATGATGACTGCAGGTCTGACCAAGGTGAAGTGGAGCGATCTGAGTGAAGCCGCTCCAGCCTTTATTACTGCGGTAATGATGCCATTTACCTTCTCTATCACCGAAGGCATTGCAGCAGGCTTTATCAGCTACTGCGTCATTAAAGCCGGCTGTGGCAGATGGCGTGATATCCACCCTTGCGTGGTAGTGGTTGCCGTACTCTTCCTGATTAAGTTCATCTTTATTGATGGTCATTAATTGGCTGCGCCAGTCTGACATTTTCGTCCCATAAAACAACGCCGCTGAGCTAATAAGCCAGCGGCGTTTTTGTATCTGTTATCGAGAGATATGACTGCTATCGACGTTAGCGCCCGGCAAGCATCGCTTCTTGCATCACATCGCTCACCCATTGCAGGAACTCAGTCCAGGCATCCCTGACCTCGGGAGAGAAATCAGAACTTAGGTGTTGTTGAAGCGAAAAAATTAATGCACTCGTCATAGGGGGAAAGTGTTCAGGTTTTACTCCGTAACCTATGTGTCTTCGCCCCATTTCCTGTATTGCCGGTACCAGAGCCTGCTGATCAGATAACCCCGCTACAGTGGAATAGAGCATCTGCATCAGTTTTTGCCCTTGAATATTCATGCTGTTTTTAAACAGTGGTCGGGTATTCGGTTCCAGCTCAAACAGGGTGTCGTAGAAAAGGTCAGCCACTCGGGAAGTGTCAGGGGCTATTTGGCAAAATGAGCGCTGGATTAGCTCGACTTGATCTTGGGTCAGGGACATATCAGCCTCGTAAAGTGTGAGTCAGTTTAAGGTTAGTTGATATTTCCCCAAACTATATAAAAGCCTTTGTATACCTGTTTGATGAGTCTAAGTGATTGACTGGTAATCGTTATAACATGGCTGTCCGGCCTTCATATGAATCGCCTTTCAGGCGATATAAAGTCGTGGGTCTCCAACCCACACCCGGGCAAAGGGGAGAGTTTCGACATCCCCCCTTTGCAAACCTCCTGCGACTCCCGGCGAAGCCGACAACTCTTCGGTCTTACGCCTAAAATCCCGACCAGAAGGGATTCGCGTCCCTGCTCAACCTTCTTCACTCGACGTCCCTGTCTCGTGTCCGGTATTTTTGGCAACGCCCTTCAGCGGCATCGAGGGAGACAAGGTGTATCCTGCCGGTATCAAGTACAAGTTGTGCCTTTCCGGTCTTTTTGGAGAGTTCGCTGTCCTTTGTACGCAGAGTTATAACCCTGTACTGTTAGGTCTTGGGCGGATTGGAGACTTTTAAGCAAAGGGAAAAGCTAAAGGATATGCGTACGTTTACGAAGAAATACCTCGGTGGGAATGCGATTAATGAAGATAGCTACCGTATCGATATTATTGTTCTGGAAAAGTATCAGTCATTTTCTACAGAGCTCCTGCGTTTGGCGCTTTTGGGAATAGCGGGGTACGGATTCCTGGTGTCTAATGTTGCCCTGAAAGTAAAAGATGGTGGGATGCACCTTTTTACTGATGGATTTCTTGGGCCAGTATTTCTTGTTCTCGGAGCATTGGCTTTTGCAATATCGGCGTTGTCCGCTCTTGCGCATAGGTATTACTCATCAGACTGCCTAACGCACTTTGTCAGACTGTTGAGGTTGAAGGAGTCCGAAAATGATCTTCTTGAGTCTATTGATAGTGAAGAAGCTAGTTTGGACAAGGATTTGAACAGGTGTAAGAGATATCTAATCATGTCTTGTTTGGCGTTGGTTGTTGGTGCTTTCTCTGTCGCAGTGTCTTTCACCGTTGTTCTGATCAACAGCTAGCCTGTCTATTTTCAGGCGGTTCCGCTACCTTTGATGAAACGCCTCGAAGTAAGAGCCAAGTTAGTAGCCAAGTGAAGAGACAATCTATGGACAGAGTATGTCGTCAATGCCAGCGTGAACTGCAGCTCACCGAGCATAAGATCTGCATGTATTGTGGTGCCGAGATTACGGAAGAGCAGCACCTGACTGACGCGCAATTACAAACGCTTCAGCAACAACGGCAAAGATGGAAGCGGGAAGAACAGGAGCTGAACTACATTCACGAGCGCTCAAGGGAAGTCACCCGGGAACATAACCAACGCCACAGCAGGAAAGGCCCCTTCGTCGATGACGACTTCGTCAGCAACATCCTGGACATACTCAAAGGCGGCTGATTGCCAACTCACTTAGCTTAAACCCCGCACTTCGTTCCTGAACGGCTCCAACCCTCGTCAGTCTTACGTACTACCAATCTGCAGGGGAGTGCACGACTGACCAGATCTAACCGCTCTGTTTTAAGTCCCCACATCAGCACAGCTCACCATTTAGTCGTCCCAACCTGACATAAAAACAAGAACTGTATCCTGCGTCACAATTATTCCACTAAATCAATGGGATGTAAGCATTCTCCTACAGACTCCAATGCCTGCTGCTGCTAAATTACCGCAACAATTTCATATACCTGCGTGCCTGAGCCAAACAGACGGGCGGTAGCGTGTACAACGGGCTTGTTAACTCTTTTGTGGAGGGAACTATCCCTAAGTCGTCATAAAACGAATAAGCAGTAATGATAAAAGTAACTCAAAGGGAAATTGAACGGATCAAGCGCTTTAACTTAACCCTTAGGAAAGGGGGAAAGTCCAGTCGTGTAAAAAAAAAGGGACGTGTACAATATATAAACAATTGGTTTCAAGAGAATTCAGATTTTATCTCGCTAGAGAAAAGTTCCGGTCGGTATACAGTAGTTTTTCCCGAGTCTCTCAATCTTTATGATGGATTTAATCAGTCAATAAAACCAATTAACTCACTAAGGAAAATACTAAGTTTTAAGAGGGGGGGGGTTAGGTTAAGAGCACTTGACCTGAATGCTATTCAAGATATATCTACACCTGCTAGTTTAGTGCTAACTGCTGAAATAGATAACTGGAATACTAAAAATGGGAGGAAACTAACCCCTCAGACAGAACGATGGCATCCAAATGTTCGTGGCACTCTATCTGAACTGGGTTTTTTTGAGTTGTTTAATTATCAGCCATGTGCACCTAATAGCAATGGGTTGGTAAAAGTCGTGAAATTTATTAAAGGAAAACCTGGAGATGAGGATAAAGCTAAACATCTTAGGGAGCAAATTGAAAAAATAGTCGGAAGTAGAGTTAAAAGGCCTCCCTTGTTTCAAGCTCTATCAGAAGCAATTACGAATGTGACACATCATGCGTATCCTAAAGAGATAATAAAAGCAAGAAAGCACTGGTATATGACAGCATCATTCTGTGAACAGTCAAGGAAATTGAAAGTTGCTTTCTATGACCAGGGGATTGGCATTCCATCTAGTTTACCAAAGTCAAAGTTTTGGGAGAGTGCAAAAGGTTATATAGCAAAGATGGGATTAATAAATGATCACCCTTCACTAATTGCGGCTGCGGTAGAGATGGGGAGAACTAGCACCAATTCAGGGAATAGAGGCAAAGGACTACAGGATTTACTAGAATTCATTAGACAATATGGGAATGGCTATTTGTCTATCATGAGCCAAAGAGGGCACTATCGCTTTAGTTGCATAGAACGACAAGAAAAGATACAAAAAAATTCGCTAGACTTCCCTATCATGGGTACACTTATTATCTGGAGCGTAACGATACCTGAAAGAGGTGTAATGCAATGAGAATAAACATTGGTAAGGACTTCAGTGATACTCCTGCTGGCCGGTTCAGAAGCGATGGTAAGCATAGCGGTGAAGCATTTAGGGATGACTTGTTAGAAAAAAGACTTTCCGAGGTTGCCGAAGATGAGAAGCTTTACATCAAAATTGACGATGTGGAGGGATACGGTTCATCTTTTCTAGAAGAGGCCTTTGGTGGCTTGGTGAGGAAAGGTAAATATAGCTCTATAGATTTATTAAATAAGTTAGTGTTTGAGTTTGAAGATGTTGACTTTGAGTTTTATAAAAAGAAAATCATTGAATACATTAAAGATGCAAAGTAGAGTGATATAAGTGGATATATTTGATAAAGTTGTGGCCGGTGTCGTTGCTGCTGTAGTCGGTGCATTCTCTGCTTTTGTTTTTGGTTATTTAAATGGAAGGATTGCGAACAAAAGAAGTTCTATAATTAAACTTGAAGAACATTTGACGGATATATTAGATGAACTTGCTAAAAGTACAATTGAGTATTGGTCAGTCGAACAGTCTAAGTTAGATAATCCAATATTGATAGAGTCAAATATAAAGTTTCTGTTTAGGAAGTTGGAACCAGCATATAGAAGTTTGTCATATCGACATGGCAAAATATCTGCAGGTAAACACAACAAGATAAAAAATAACATTGGCGAGCTTTATGACATAATAACTGGTGATGATTTTGAAGGGGCGAGAAGAAAATCTAATGTGCGGAAAATAACGAGGTCTTGCGGCAAGATATCTACTTTAAAACTTGACATTATATCGATAGTTCATGTTGATTGATATGGGTATGGATAAATTAGGTGTTTGAAACGCGTCCTGTTTTAAATTGATGTTGATAGTCTTAATTTTCTCGGAATATGTGAGCTCAATTTTTAATAGCTTCAGGGTTTGGTTTTAACCTAATATATTGGCTGGGCTATATTTAAAATTGCGTAGAACGATAATTTAATCAGTTAATTCACTCAGAAAGTGAAGTATAAACTAATGCTTCCTCGAAGCGGCCGCGGGGGATTGATTCGAATGCGGTGGGCGAGTATCGCGAAGCGATAAGCTCACGAAGGCGAGGCAGGATAGCCGAGCTGGAAGGATTTACAGGGAAGTAAATCGAGCTTCTGATACGATAAGCAAACCCCGAGGGGCTTTCGATAACTGTTCCCTGCGTTGATCTAACTCCAACATCCATGTCGTCCGCATCTTTGGTAGTCTCTCTGGAATGGGCAAGTGCATTAAGTGTGAGAGTTACCCATGTCCCCGTCCGAAGTTGCCGGAGGGAAATGGCTTCAATAGCAAGTCCCGTCATGGATGACGGGGCAGCTACCGCTGAACCATGGATGGTGAATCGGTGGCGGTTGCGTAATTGAAGTCATTTCACGATGGATAACAACTTCGGTTGGGGTGTCCTTGGGGTTGTTAGGGGTATTGGACAAGCAATACCCCTGACCCGGGTGAAGCCTGGAAGGCTTCGATCTCCGCCAAGCGCAGCTTGGCATGCCGCAAGGCATCACAAACTAAAAAGGAGCGTAGCTCCTTCCCCCCTCCGTCTCCGAAGGAGACAAAAAAGGCTACCAATCGGTAGCCTTTTCAGTTTCAGCGCTTACTCAAAGCGCAACAAAATCACTTCGCTGCATGCGGATTGCGAGTATCCATGCCCTCAGGCAGGTTACGCAGCAAAATACCCGCATTCAAATCCAGATCTGCAGGGACTGGCATATACACAGTGTGACCACTGCCTAAACCTGCTTCCACTGCTTCACCTTTACGGTTCTCCAGTGACTCCAGGGTCAGATTGATGTTGCCCTGTGGGGTCATCATCTCCAGGCTGTCGCCAACCAGGAACTTGTTCTTCACTTCAATTTCGGCCAGACCGGCGGCGTTACGGTTACCAGTGAATTCACCCACGAACTGCTGGTTATCACTGATGGAGTGGCCGTACTCGTAGTTCTGGTACTCATCATGTACGTGACGGCGCAGGAAGCCTTCGGTGTAACCACGGTGAGCCAGACCTTCCAGACGGTTCATCAGGCCGCGGTCGAAGTCTTTACCGGCAACGGCATCTTCAATCGCCTGACGGTACAGCTGAGCGGTACGGGCCACGTAGTAGAAGGACTTGGTACGGCCTTCAATCTTCAGTGAGTCGATACCCATCTTGGCCAGACGCTCTACGTGCTGGATGGCGCGCAGATCTTTGGAGTTCATGATGTAGGTGCCGTGCTCATCTTCAAACGCCGGCATATATTCGCCAGGGCGGTTGTTTTCCTGCAGCAGGAAGATCTTGTCTGTTGGTTCACCGGCACCCAGAGTGGTGGCTGGTTGAATCGCCACTACGTCACCGGCTTCGTTTTCGGTGGCTTCGTGGGCGTCGTATTTCCAGCGACAGGCGTTGGTGCAGGTACCCTGGTTAGGGTCACGCTTGTTGATGTAACCGGACAGCAGGCAGCGGCCTGAGTAAGCCATACACAGCGCGCCGTGTACGAACACTTCCAGTTCGATATCCGGGCAGCGCTGACGGATCTCTTCAATCTCGTCCAGTGACAGTTCGCGGGACAGGATCACACGCTTGATGCCCTGAGACTCCCAGAATTTTACCGATGCCCAGTTGATGGCATTGGCCTGAACAGACAGGTGAACCACCTGATCCGGGAAGGCTTCACGCACCATCATAATCAGACCCGGATCAGACATGATCAGGGCGTCAGGGTTCATGGCAACCACAGGTTCCATGTCCTTGATATAAGTCTTCAGCTTGGCGTTGTGGGGAGCGATGTTGCTCACCACGTACAGCTTCTTGCCCAGAGAGTGAGCTTCCTGGATACCCTGAGCCAGGTTCTCCATTTTGAAGTCGTTGTTACGTACACGCAGACTGTATCTTGGCTGGCCGGCGTAAACCGCATCTGCACCATAGGCAAAAGCGTAACGCATGTTTTTCAGCGTCCCGGCAGGGGACAATAGCTCAGGTTTAAACATAATCACTCTCTTCTCGGGTTGGCGCTCATGTTCAGTGTCTGCTCTGGCAGCATCTGGCTCGGTTCAAGTGAGCAAGCGCGGGGGGCGGCATTTTACTCAATCCCGGCCGGCACATCAATTCCTGAGCGTTCGACAGGGGTATTTATTCCGGCATTTAATGCAACAGAACTAACACAGGCAACTAAGCTATTAGATGGGAGGGGGTGAGTGACACCGGACAGTGTGGATTAACGGTTTGGATTTAATGGATTACAGAATTTGGACGCTTTGTTAATTTGTCGGCGTGAATGTGATAAAAATCTTGTGGAATTAAGGATATACTGAGGGATGGTGAAGGCGTGTTCACCCGCTTTTGGTTGCAGGATATAAGAAGATAGAAAGGGAATAGCTATGTCAGTTGAACAGCAGATTTTGGTGGGACTGCTCAGAAAACTTAAAAACGACACGCTGGT
Source organism: Shewanella corallii (assembly GCF_023349125.1). Lineage (GTDB taxonomy): Bacteria > Pseudomonadota > Gammaproteobacteria > Enterobacterales > Shewanellaceae > Shewanella > Shewanella corallii. The sequence continues at coordinate 747,573 of NZ_JAKIKT010000001.1, forward strand.
GTTGCCCACGCTGCCGGAAGCAGCGATGCAGGTTCAGGAGATCGCAGGTCGGCCTGACGCCAGCCTTAAGCAGGTTGCTGAAATCATCGGTCATGATGCCTCTATGTCAGCCCGTCTTATCAAGGTGGCCAACTCGGTGATGTACTCCCGGGGAGCCAAAAGGGCGGACAATATCAATGTTGCCGTTAACCGTATCGGGCTGGACCAAATCCGTAAAATTGCCACTTCTATCGCGATGGAGCAGTTGTTTGTCTCTACCAATGAGATGGTATGGGAAGTGATGGATGAGGTGTGGTTGACCTCTATTGAAGTGACGGCGGCCGCCGGTGCCATGCTGCAGTTATACCAGATGCGCCATGGCAAGGGTGAGCTGGATATGGAAACCCTCGGTCTGGCGGGTCTGGTGCATAATATCGGGGCTTTGCCTGTGCTGACCGAGGCGGAGTCACACCCTGAACTGTTTACCAATGTTGACCAACTCAGAGCCATAGTGCGTAAACTGCAGGGCCCTCTTGGCGGTGCCGTGCTGAAGAGTTGGGATTTTTCTGCGTCTGTAATGGAAGTGGTCGACCGCTGGGCGGATCTGCATTACTTGCCAAAGAGAGTAGGCTATATTGACTTTATTCGTGCCGCCGCTTTTTACACGGGCGAGTTGAGGGCCGGGGATGCGTTTGCAGAACGTATGAACGTTTTTGTAGAACGTGGCCTTCCGGTCTCCCCAGAGGAGCTGGATAGTGATACCTTTCAGGATCTCTACCATTCAATCAAGCACAGCTATGAATAACTCCAACAGCAGGGTTTACCTGTGATGGATTGGTCATCTGCGGCCGGGCTGGCAATTGTGCTGCTGGCTCTGATGGTGTTGGTGTTGCTGGTTATCCAGTATCGCCAGCAACAATTTCTGCGGCGGCTGGTTGCCAGTATTCGCCGTCGAAAGCTTCCTGCTGAACCGCTTAATATCCACGGTATTCCCGTCAGTTTTAAACCCCTTTGTGACAACCTCGAAGAGCTGCTGGATTCGCTGCCTGCGGACCTTGGGACAGATAAACTCACAGGTTTGCTGAACCGGCTTGGCTTCAAAAGTGCGGTGGGCAGAATGTCGCCCATTACCTCAGGCACCTTCGTGATTCTGGATATCCATCGCTTTCGCTACGTCAATGATCTGTTCGGCTTTAACTTTGGCGACAAGCTGCTGATTATGTTGACCGAGCGTTTGCAGACCCTGCATCGTCAACCTGAGTTACTGGCCCGGGTGAAGGGGGATGAGTTCCTGCTCTATTACGATGAGGAGGTAGACAGGGAAAAGCTGAACCAGTTGAGGGGGCGACTGCAGGTTCCCTTCGATATCAACGGCACGCCTATCAGCATCAAGCTGCAGTTTGGTTGTCTGACCCACGAACATATTCCCGATGATGTCAGTTTGTTATTGCGCAGGCTGGATCTGTCTTTAAAGCAGAGCCGGGAGTCGAAAGATCTTATCGGCTTTTATGGCGAAGGCGACGACAGGCATCAGGTGCGGGAGCTGACTCTGATCCATGACCTGCCCAGAGGTCTGATGCAGGGGCAGTTGTTTATGATGTATCAGCCCAAGCAGGGGGTAAATGAGTCCGGCTTCCGTCAGGTTGAAGCCCTTATTCGCTGGCAGCACCCCAGATTGGGCATGGTGTCGCCCGGTGAGTTTATTCCCCTGGCCGAGTATGCGGGCATGATAGAACTGGTCAGCCGCTGGGCCTTGATGACGGTATTGGAGCAGCAACAACAGTGGCGCTCTCAGGGGCTGGCGTTGCAGGTGGCAGTGAATCTGTCGACTCAGGATCTGTCCAGTAACAGCCTGTCCCAGGAGATAGAGACCCGGCTGAAACAGTACGACCTGCCAGCAGATGCGCTGATGGTAGAGATTACCGAAAGCACCCTGATGGCCAATGTCGACAAGTCGTTGGCAACCCTGAACCGGCTCAGAGAGCTGGGCGTTAAGCTGGCTATTGATGACTTTGGTACCGGTCACTCATCGCTGGCGTATCTTAAACACCTGCCAGTGGATGAGGTGAAAATCGATAAGGCGTTTCTGGATGAGCTGCTGACCGATCCCCACGCTCAACACATTATGGAAACCAGTATCCTGCTGGCGAGAAAGTTGGGATTTGAGGTGACAGTGGAAGGGGTGGAAACCCATGGCATTTGTGAAATGCTGACGACCATGGGTGCCGATAAGCTGCAGGGTGAGCTGATAGGTTTGCCTATGACCGCGGAAGATTTGGTACTGTTCCACCGCCAGAAACAGCAGCAGTCAGGAGCCTGCAGTTAACACCAACAGGTTTCAGCTCACGTCCTGAATCAGTGCCCGCCGGTTTTGGAAAACAGGCTGATCACCATCACTCCCGCAATAATCAGTCCCATGCCTATGACTGCTGGCCAGTCCGGGATCTGTTTATAAAGGACGGCGGCGACCACTGAGATCATCACAATTCCCAGACCACACCAAATGGCGTAAGCGCTGCCGACGGGCAGCGTTTTGAGCACCAGCGACAGCGAGTAAAAGGCAACGCCATATCCTGCAATTACCAGCAGGCTGGGCCAGAGTTTGGTGAAACCTTCAGAGGCTTTGAGCGCCGAGGTAGCAATAACCTCACCTATGATGGCGATGGCCAGATACATGTATCCCATGATGAACTCCTCAGATGCCGGACGTTGACGCGGCGGGGATGCGATCTGGCTATTTTGCCCGATGAAAACTGATTCGGCGCAGGGATGGCGGCGTTTATGTGAGCTGAGTCAGACCTCTTGCTGCAATCGGCTCAGAACCTGCTCCGGAATGGCTATCAGTTGCTTGTCAGGCCCAAGAGAAACCATCTCGATGGTGGCCGTGACTGCGGGTCGGCTGGCACCTTCTCGCCAGATAGATTGTTTCCACACGGTACGGAACTGACTTTCGAACGCCACCTGACTGCGGATATCCAGCATATCGGCAAACTCGACGCCCTGATGACAGGTCATATCGCAGCGATAAACGGCAAAACCGCAGCCCTGTTCCTGCCATAGTTGCTTAAGCAATTTGGCCCCAATCATCTCTTCCCGGGCGCGCTCAAAGTAACGCAGAAAGTTGGCGTGATACACCACTCCTGAGAAGTCAGTGTCTTCGTAAAATATCTGTACCGGGTAGTGAAATTCCCGGCTGAAATTCAGCTTGTCCATCAGCTTGCGCACCTAAGTTTGTGTTGGCGCACATTCGCATAATCAATTGCTTATTTCAACTTGCATGCTTTGTCAGCAGGGAGTAAAGTCTTATTAGATTTTTCTAATGATTGATTTGCAGTGTGTTGATTGGGCGAACAAAACCCGGGATTCAGCACTGCTAATCAGTTCTGTGGAACAGGATAGTCAGCAGTACAGTAGAGGTGGAATATGGCTGAAAAGGTAGTTGAAGTAACCACACAAATGGGCGCCGGATGGAAGGTGACGGCACAGGTAAGGGACCACCTGTTGGTGATTGACCAGCCAACCGGTACCAATGAGGGGGCGAACCCGCTGGAGACCTTTCTGTTCTCGCTGGCCGGGTGTATCTCTACCATTGCCAAGATGGTGGCCCGTGAAGAGAAAATCGCCCTGCGCGGCATTGAAATCAAGGTGCGTGGTTCCCTCAACAGCGCGGGTCTGTTGGGTCAGCCCAGCGACGACCCTGTCGGCTTTAAGCAGATAGATATTGATGCGGATATCGACGCCGATATGAGCGTCGATGAGAAACTGGCTTTCCTCGATCGGGTTTGCCACCGCTGTCCTGTGCACGACAACCTGCTCAACAAGACACTGGTGAATCATCAACCTGTTTGAGGCGGTAAAAGCTTAAAGCAACAGCGGCTTGCCACGAAGGACACGAAGCGCACGAAGAAGGGCAAGAGCACCTAAACGATAAAGAGCGGTTGCTGATTTGGCGTTTCGCTCTTGTCTTGCTTTCCCTTCGTGTTCTCAGTGCAGCGAGCAGCGCGAGCATTTCGTGGCTAAATCGTCTTTGTAAGCCGCAGTCAGATTACTGATTGCGGCTTTGTTTTTTATGGGGACAGCATCAGAGGGGAATATGGTCTGTCTGTGAAAATAATGCGCTGTTCATTTGGTACCGCTTTTTGCTAGCTTGGGCCTTCTTCAGGTGTTAACACAGGGACAAAACTCAGATGCATGTACCGGAAAAATGGCAAATGAATGGCACAGATGAGATACATGACTTTATTCGGACGCATGGTTTTGGGGCGTTAATCTCTCCTGACTTTGAAGCTTCCCATCTGCCACTGTTGCTGCGGGCCGATGAGGGCGAACAGGGCGTGCTTTACGGTCACTTTGCCAGGGCAAACCGTCACTGGAAAACAGCAGTGGGCAGGGTACTGGTGATATTTTCTGGCCCGCACTCTTACATCTCTCCGACCTGGTATAAGTCATCTCCTGCTGTGCCCACCTGGAACTATGCGGCCGTGCATGCCGTTGGCGTGCTTGAATTGACTGATGATGCCACCACAATGCAGATGCTGGATAAGACGGTCAGCAAATATGAACCCGAACTTGAGATACCTGCTGAGTACAAGGACAAACTCAGTAAGGGCATAGTCGGCTTTAAAATCACCATAGAAACCCTGCAGGGTAATGAGAAGCTGGGGCAACACCGCTCAGCGGCCGATCAAGCCGGGGTGGCGCAGGCTTTGTGTCTGTCGGACAGTCTGGAGAGCCAGCAGCTTTGTCAATACATGCGCAGGCGTGAAATCGGCCTGGGCAGCTGATATTAAAAGCGGCTCACCACGAAGGACACGAAGCGCACGAAGAAGGGCAAAAGCACCTAAAAGATATAGAGGCTGGTTGCTGATTTGGCATTGTGTTCTTGTCTTGCTTTTCCTTCGTGTGCTCTGTGCAGCGAGCAGCGCGAGCGCTTCGTGGCTAAATGCTCTTCTTGTTCCTGTTTTTTTCCGGCCACCAGTGCTTGGCAAATCTCAGAATGACCAGAGCGGTCGCTACCCACAGGCAGCCAATCAGGGTATCGAAGAAGCGCCAGCGAATAAGCTGCAAGTCGCCGCCCTGATGCACCATGGCAATATCAATCACCAACAGCACCAGGACTGAAATCAGCAAACTGAACCACTGGTAACTCTGGCGCATCACCGCCGGGATAAACAGTGCCAGCACCAGGATAATGGGCGGGTAAAAGTCTCTGGGCAGCCACATCACCAGCATATAAGCGATAAGCACTCCCAGCAGGGTGCCGATAATGCGTTGCCGCAGTCTTTGCCAGGTATTGGCGTCATTGACGTGCATGACAAACAGTACGGTCAGGCCTACCCAGGCGGCGTGCTGGGCATGCAGGGCAAGGCCACTCAAGGTGGCAGCCAGAATGGTGAGTGGCAGCGTCAGGCCAAACAGGGGGCCGTTGATATCGCCGGCCATCAGTTGTTTCAGCTCAGTGGCAGGCGACCAGCCCTGTGGGTCATCCTTTGCCAGTGCGGCGACAATAAAGCTGATAAGCAGCGCCAGTAATGCACCCAGCAGATAGGCGAGGGCAGTATTCAGTGTGGCGGGCAGTCCCATCTCGGCCAGCAACATGGCAGCGGCGGTGAATTTACCCAGTAAGCTCAAATACGCCTGTTCCGGCCTGGGCTGCCCGGCCAGAAACGCGATAAGCACCAGCGCGGCAATGGCCAGCTCTCTGTGGCCCACAAGCAGCACACCCAATGCGCCTGAAGCTATCATCAAACACATGCCGCCAACGATGGCAAACACCTGCTGGCTGGTACCGTGGCGGGGATCCAGCCGCAGAGCAAACATGGCTCCCAGCGCCACAAAGGCCAGGGTTTGCGGGGCATCGATAATATAGCTGAGCAGCAAGGGCAGACCCATTGCGATGGCATAGCCACTGCCACGGATCCACTCAAACCGGGTTGGCGATTCCAGCACCTGTGTTTTCTCTGAAGGGGGATTAGGATTAGTGTATGAAACCGCTAAAGCAAAGGGCAGCCTGAGCTGCCCTTTGTGAAGTATGTTTAATGGCTTTGGGCCAATTTACTGCCCGGCCTGAGGCTGACCTGTGGCAGGAGGCTCGCTGGCCAGAGCGGCGGCTTTGGCTTCCATGGCTTCCAGCTTCTGAGCCACAAAGCCCGGAGACTTGGTATTACCTGAGATCAAACGGTACATGGCCGGGATCACAAACAGGGTCACCAGGGTGGCAAAGCCCATACCGAAGAACACTACGGTACCCACGGCAATGCGGCTTTCTGCACCGGCTCCGGTACTGATAATCAAAGGTACCGCACCCACAAGTGTGGTGAAAGCTGTCATCAAAATGGGGCGCAGACGGCGGGCGGAAGCATCGATAATGGCTTCGTTCAGCTCGAGACCTTTGTCACGCAACTGGTTGGCGAACTCCACAATCAAAATACCGTTTTTGGTCACCATACCTATCAGCATGATCATACCGATCTGGCTGTAGAGGTTCAGACCCTGGCTCATCAGCAGCAAACCAAGCAGGCCACCGAAGATACCCATAGGCACAGTGAACATCACCACCAGAGGGTTGATAAAGCTTTCGAACTGAGCCGCCAGTACCAGATAGGCCACCAACAGCGCCAGACCGAACACCATGGCCATATTGCTCTGGTTTTCTTTAAAGTCTCTGGACTCACCGGCATAGTCGATACTGATATCAGCTGGCAGTTTTTCAATCGCCTGAGCATCCAGGAAGTCCAGCGCTTCACCCAGGGTATAACCCGGGCCAAGGTTGGCTTTCAGGGTAATGGACTTCTGCTTGTTGGTGTGGCTCAGCTTCTGGGCAGAGGCCACCTCTTCAATTTTGGTCAGACTGTCCAGCGTTACCAATGCGCCTGAGTCACTGCGCAGGTAGATTTGGCTCAGATCAGACACTGAGTCAAAGCTGTTTTCGTCACCGCGCAGGTAGACGTCGTACTCTTCACCACGCTCAACATAGGTGGTCTCTTTACGGCCGCCCAGCATCACTTCCAGGGTGTCTGAGATATCCTTGACGCTGACGCCCAGTTCGGCGGCGCGCTGGCGATCTACTGTGACCAGCAGCTCAGGTGTGGTCTCGGCGTAATCCAGATCCACCCCTGTGACTATGCCAGACTCTTCGGCGACGATTTGCAGCTGCTGAGCCCACTTGTTCAGCTCCTGATAGTCACTGCCTCCCAGTACAAACTGTACCGGTTCGCTGGAGCCACCGCGGAAGCCCGGCATCATGGGCCATACCTTCACATCGGGAATGTCCTTAAGGGCAGCAGAGATCATCTTCAGCGCGTCAGTGGCATGCACATCTCTGTCTTCCCAGTCTTCCAGCAGCATGATGACAAAGCCGGTCTGATCACCGGCGCGGCCACCGAATGCCGGAGCCTGCATATTGAATGAACGCAGTACACCCTGACCCAGCAGTGGCAGCAGGCGCTCTTCTACGATATCCATATTGGCTGTCATTCGGTTGTAGCTGGTGCCTTCGGCGCCTTTGACAAAGGCAAACACCACGCCACGGTCTTCCTGTGGTGCCAGTTGGGACGGTACCAGTTTGGCCAGGCCTACACTGCCTGCCACACAGGCGATAATCACCAGCGGGGCGGCAAAGCGGAAGCGAACTGCCACAGCAACGGCTTTGCGGTATACCCGCTCAAGACCGGCAAACTGCCTATCGACCCACTTGGTGAATGGGCCCGGTTTAACGTTGGCTTTCAGCAGGTAGCTGGACATCACAGGTGTAAGAGTTAACGCCACCACGGAGGAGAAGATCACCGCCATGGCCAGAATCACTGAGAATTCGGTAAACAGCAGACCCACCATGCCATCCATAAAGGAGATAGGCAGGAACACCATCACCAGCACTGCCGTGGTTGCCACTACGGCAAAGCCCACTTCACGGGTACCCTTGTAGGCGGCCAGCAGTGGTGGCTCACCCTTTTCGATATGGTGGAAGATGTTCTCCACCACCACGATGGCATCATCCACCACCAGACCAATGGCCAGGATAAGCGCCATCAGGGTTAACAAGTTGATGGAGTAACCCAGCAGGTAGGCGGCGATAAAGGCCGAGATCAGAGAGACGGGTACTGTGACCGCCGGAATAATGGTGGCGCGGGCCTGACCGATAAAGACATACAGCACCAGTACCACCAGAATACCTGTGACATACAGGGTGGAGTACACCTCTTCGATAGAGCGCTCGATAAATACTGTCTTGTCGTAGTTCACCATGAGTGTGGTGCCTTCCGGCAGGAACTTTTGCACCTTGTCCACTTCGGCAGACACGGCTTTGGCGACCTGCAGCGGGTTGGCGTCGGACTGGGTGATGATGCCGATACTCAGGTTGCCTTCACCGTCACTCTTGAACGAGGAGTTTTCGTTTTCGGCACCGATAAATACCCGGGCGACATCTTTCAGGTAGATGGGATAGCCATCGGCAGTGCGGCGCACCACCAGATAGTCGAAGTCTTCCGGCTGCTGATACAGACGGTCAGTACGTACTGACATGACTGTGGTGTCGTTACGCACCTGACCACCCGGGGCTTCAACGTTCTCGGCGCGCAGAGCGGCAATAATGTCAGCTGTGGTGACGTCACGACCCGCCATCAGCTCTGGCTCAAGCTGCACGTACATCACCTGATACAGGGCGCCAGTCATACTCACTGAGCTGACGCCGGTCAGCAGGCTGAATCTGTCTACTAACACTCTCTGGGCATAGTCGGTCAGCTGGGTGCGGTCCATAATCGCGGACTTGAGGTTCAGATACACAGCAGGCTCACCCGAGCCGTTATCCCGCGAGACCATAGGGTCGTCGGCATCGTCGGGCAGGCTGCGCTGGGCACGGGCCACGGCGTCACGCACGTCGCTCACACCTTCAATCAGATCCCAGCCAAGCTCGAACTCTACGGTAATACGGGACATACCGTTACGGGTGACCGAGGTGACCTCTTCGATACCAGAGATACCAGTGATCTGGTCTTCCAGTACCTGAGTGACCTGGCTTTCCATAATGGAAGCAGCGGCTCCCTTATAGGTGGTCATTACCGTGACAACCGGGCTCTCTACATCCGGCATCTCCCTGACAGACAGTTTGCTGAAAGAGACGATGCCGAATACGCACAGCAGCAGCGACAGTACGATGGCAACAACCGGGCGTTTTACCGATACATCAGACAGCAGCATCAGCCATGTTCTCCTGCGACTTCAACTTTGTTGGCGGTCTGCTGTGGCAGCACTTTCACTTTTACGCCGTCGCGCATATTCACCAGACCCTGTACCACGATAACGTCATTCACTTTTACGCCGTCGTTGATCAGTACCTTGTCACCGATACGGGCACCTAGTTTGACCTCGGTGCGCTTCACTTTGGAGTCATCACCCAGGATATAAACGAAACGTTTGGTGCCAGAGTATTCCAGCGCCTGTACCGGGATTGCCGCCTGAGTCACAGCGGGCAGCTTGATATCGGCAGACAGCATCATGCCTGGCATCAATTTCAGCTCAGGGTTGTCAAAGGCAACGCGCACAGTCAGGTTCAGAGTTTGCGGATTTACCCGGGGATCTATAGCCACCACTTGGCCGTTAAAAAGGGTGGTTTGCCAGGCCTGAGAGCGGGCCTGTACTGTCATGCCGCGGCTTAAGCGGGACAGGTATTGTTCCGGCACAGCCAGATCCAGGTGCAGTTGGCTCAGATCATCCAAGGTCACCAGTTCGCTGCCAGTGGTGACCATTTTGCCTTCGGAGAAATCAATCAGGCCGACATGACCGTCAAAGGGGGCCTTGACGTTGTGATAGTCCCGCTCTGCTGCAGCCGCTTCCAGACGGGCTTTGGCCATGGCGACTTTGGCGCGCTGAGCGTCAATTTCACTCTGGGTCACTGCGTCTGAGTCTTTCAGCTTTTCAAATTCGGTCAGTTTGCGCTGTTCATCTTTGAGGTAAGCCAGAGCTTCATCTTCGGCAGCCTGAGCACGGGCATGGTCCAGCTCGAACAACACCTGATCCTTGCTGACCTTTTGATTATCAGTCACCAGAATATGGCTCACCTTACCGGCGACCTGAGGTGCCAGCTCTACCGACTTTTTAGCGGCCAGTTTGCCGATGACGGTGACATGCTGGGCCAGGGTTTCCTGCTCGACCAGGCCGGTTACCACGGCCACTTCACGGGCGGCCCCGCCATGGCCGGGCTTGGCATAAAGGGAGGGACTGAACAGGCCCAGGCAAACCAGGAAAAACATGGTGAACAGGGACAGGGGTAGCAGCGGACTACTGGCTTTTTTCATGGGCTCTTATCTCGCAAAACGGCAATTACGCAAACTTGGACAGCGTATTCTATGAAATTGCAGTAAAAGCGGGGTAAAGCTATGTAAATATCACCACTGATTTGTTGATTTGTGTGATGTGGATCACTCTGGTTGTTCAGCTTTGTAACAAGGTATTACTGGCATTTGGCCTGAGTTCTTGTCAGGGAGATATAAGCTATCTTCTGAAAATTCGCCTTAGTTTATTGTTACCCTCTGGAAAGCCTGAAAATAGTGCTTTTGTTTGGCTATAAAGCCCTGGTTTTGGTAGTGGAATTGCGAACCGGGTAGATTTTACACAGCTTTGACATGAAATTAACGACGATAGACTTGCCCTTGGGATGTTGGGCACATAAGATCCCTGCCACCCACAAAGATAAAGAATAAGCACTATGACCACTTTGACTCTTACCCGCCCTGATGACTGGCACATTCACCTGCGTGATGGAGCCTCCCTGCCTGATACTGTTCGCGACGCCGGACGTTATATGGGCCGCGCCATTGTAATGCCTAACCTGGTGCCTCCTGTGACCAACACACAACTGGCACTGGAATACTATGAGCGCATCAAGTCTCACACTGAAACCGGTTTTGAGCCGCTGATGGTGCTGTATCTGACTGACAACACTGACCCTGAAGAGATCCGTAAGGCTAAGGCCAGCGGTAAAGTGGTTGCCTGTAAGCTGTATCCGGCCGGCGCCACTACCAACTCTGACTCAGGTGTGACCAATGTCGAGAAGATTTACCCTGTGCTTAAGGTGATGCAGGAAGAGGGTATCTTGCTGCTGGTGCACGGCGAAGTGACTGACTCTGCCATTGATATCTTCGACCGTGAGCGCATCTTTATCGAAAATATTCTGTCTAAAGTGGTGGCGGATTTCCCTGAGTTGAAGATAGTGCTGGAGCATATTACCACCAAGGATGCGGTGGACTTTGTGATGTCAGCCAACGACAACGTGGCGGCTACCATTACCGCTCACCACCTGCTTTACAACCGCAACCATATGCTGGCCGGTGGTATTCGTCCTCACTTTTACTGCCTGCCTATTCTGAAGCGCAATACCCATCAGGACGCCCTGCTGGCTGCGGCTGCCAGCGGCAGCAAGAAGTTCTTCCTGGGTACAGACTCTGCTCCGCACACCAAGGATAAGAAGGAAGCCAGCTGTGGTTGTGCCGGTTCTTACACCGCCCATGCGGCGCTGGAACTGTACGCAGAAGCCTTTGAGTCAGTCAATGCTCTGGACAAGCTGGAAGCCTTTGCCAGCCACAATGGCCCTGATTTCTACGGTCTGCCACGCAACACAGACACTGTGACTCTGGTGAAGGATGAGTGGCAGGTGCCCGCGAGCTACCCTATGGCTGATGGCACTGTGGTACCTATCCGCGCCGGTGAAACTATCAGCTGGAAAGTGAAGGCCTAAACTTTCACTTTAAATACAAAAAGCCGCTCATTGAGCGGCTTTTTTGATCCTGCGGGAAAAGCGGTTTCGACCACAAAGGGCTGTGAGGTTATGGGGAAAAGCCAAAGCCAGAGCCAAAGCGGATTACCACGAAGGACACAGAAGACACGAAGAAGGGCAAAAGCTTCACAGGCAAGGGCTTGGGAAATGGCTTTCGTGTTTGCGTCGCTTTTCCTTCGTGTTCTTAGTGAAGCGAGCAGCGCGAGTGCTTCGTGGCCAAACATTCTTTTGCTGTCAGCGCTGTGGCCTTGTTGTGTTTCTCAAAGCCAAAGTGGATCACCACGAAGAACACAGAGGACACGAAGAAAAGCAAAGGAGCTTACCGCCCTTAATGCCTTACCTTCGTGTTCTTCGTGAGTAAACGCAGTGAGCGCTTCGTAGTTAGTGGCTTTTATCCTTGTCAGCGCGACTTAAGTTTCAATCCTGGTCGCTGGTCAGGCTGACCTTGCCACCCTGATACAGGCCACGGCTGAGCTTGCCGTCCTCGACCCAAAGAAGTTCACCGGACTCACCTCTCTTAATGCTGGAGTCAATAGCGATAATCTTGTTGTTGAAACGCCCAAGCACTCTGTCCTGAGAGGTGTGGCCCACCACGATATGGTTAACGCCGAAATGTGCCAGCAGCTGGTCAATCTGCTTTTCATTCAGCATATTTTTGCCTTTGAAATAACCGCGATACCAGGTTGGGCCATTTTTGTAGAACAGGAAGTTGAGCAGCTCTGACTGTTTGATCTCCTGTTTGGGAGTATCTATGTGCTCGCGGTACAGGTTATTGGCCTTACTGATGGTGAGATCTGTCTCCAGCCAGTCAGGGCTGATGCCACCATGCATAAACAGCATATCGTTGATTTTCACCAGGGTGTGCTTACTACGCAGCCACTGTCCCAGCTCGGTTTCTGTGCCATACAGGGCATCATATTTTCTGTCGGTCAGCTCCTCTGTGACCTTGTATCTTGGATGGATATAGCGCAGGTCTCCTTTGAGCACCATCTGCTCATGGTTACCCATCAGCAGGTGCAAACGGCCTCCCGCTTCCTGAGCCTGTTTATCCAGTTGGTATACCAGCCAGAGTACTTCGTTGATTTGTGGACCACGGTCAAACATATCGCCGGTGATCACCAGATGTGCTTTACCCAGCGCCCAGTTGTCATCTTTGTCAATCACGCCCTGATTGCGAAGCAGTGTGTGCATGACATCGTACTGACCGTGGACATCACTGAAGGCGACTATGGTGTCGACACCGGAGAAGCTATCGGCTTCTACGGTGTTTTTCAGTTCATGCAGAGTCGGCTGCGGCAGTTCGCCACAGTTTTCAGGGCGCAGTACTTTGGGAGAGTCGATATGGGTTTGCTTGTGTTCGCTGTGACAGATCCAGCTGGCATTGTCTGGCTTTCTATCCGGTGCAAACACGTAAGGGCCGTCAGTCACATCATGCTGGCTGGCCAGGGAGGAGCCGGTCAGGACAGTAGCAAGCAGACCGGAGCTTAGGAATATCAGGGGCAAGGCCATCAGCGCAGGACGGCGGCTAATTTGGCGAAAAGGCACAGCTTCTTCCTTGGTTATCATTATTCAGGAGTAAGCCCGGTCTTTGCCGGGTAAAGTGTGCCTATCTTGCCAGCTGGTGAAACTGTATACAATCGACTTGTAACGAAAATGTAATTTTATGCAGTGGTTCCAGCTGAGGCCCCAGGGTCAGTCCTGAATATACACATTAAAACTCAGGGAGATCCGCACCTTGTCAGAACGGTTTTGCATCACGCCATGGGGGACGTGGGAGCGGAACAGCACCAGACGATTAGGTTTGGGGGCATAGCTGGCTTCAAAGGTCTCCAGTCCCTGTGAGGATTGATAGCCGCTGGCGCCAAAGGCGGGGTGGTAGAACTTGATATCCCCTGAGTTGGGCTCAGCTTCCAGGTACAGGCTACCGCTGATAAAGGAGGGGCTGGTAGGGTGCATATGGTGATGTACTTCCTGACTGTCGCCGGGGAAGTAGAAGTTCAGCCAACTCTCCCTGATCTCCAGCGCTTTGGCATCCGGATGCAGTTTTTTGATAAAGCCACCGCAGTGTTGAGTCAGCCAGTGATGCAATTCATCCAGTTGGTATTTGTGTAAGACCTGTCTGTGCTCAAGGTGCCGCGACTGAATATAGCTGCGGGATTTGGCGTCGTCCCGGGAAAGTATTTCTTTGTATTCGGTATCCAGCATTTGCGCTACGCTGGACTGGATCATCCCGGCCTCAGCCTCACTGGCATCATGGTGGTATACAGGGGTGGCAAACCAAAGATCGATTTTCATGGTAACTGACTGTTTTTATTGTTTGTCATAACCCTAACATGATGAATCCCTGATAAGAAGTGTTCAGCTATCTGCCCTTATTTTTCATAATTCTTCATCCAGTGGCGGAGCTTTTGTCACATTTGTAATCCAGTACGCATTTAGCGGGCTGATTACAGAGACAGGGCGGCATTATTTTGCGTCTTTTTATGGAAAGATACGTCTAACAGTCCGGTGCCACCTGAGGGCGCCGATTTCCGAGGATAAAAGCGTGCAAAGCAACAGATTCAAAGAGTGGGGATTAATCCTCAAATTGTTTGGCGGCATAGTGCTGGGGGCCGGAGTTGGCCTGGTAGCCGATGAAAATGCCATGGCCGTGGTGAGCTCCATTAAATACACCCTGGGCCAGTTTATTTTCTTTATGGTGCCTTTAGTGATTATTGGCTTTATTGCGCCGGCGATTACCCGCCTCAGGCACAATGCCAATCGTATGTTGGGGGCCGCTATCTCCATCGCCTACCTGTCTGCTGTAGGCGCGGCGACTATGGCGTATTTTGCCGGATTGTGGATTATCCCTCATATGTCGGTGCCCACCTCCATTGAGGCATTGCGTCATGTGCCTGAGGCGGTATTCAAGCTGGACATTCCACCTTTGATGTCAGTTATGAGTGCCCTGGTCACCGCCATCGTATTGGGGATTGCTGTGCTGTCCACCAAGGCCAAACAGTTTGAAGCCCTGCTGGGTGAATTTGAATCTATCATGCTGCTGGTGGTTAAAGGCATGGTGATCCCCGTATTGCCTTTCTTTGTGGCGGCCACTTTTGCGGGATTGGCCTATGAAGGCACATTGACCGAGCAGCTACCGGTATTCCTTAAAGTGGTGGTGCTGGCGATTATCGGCCATGTGATCTGGCTGGCGGTGCTCTATGGCATTGGCGGCGCTCTTTCGCGTAAGAACCCCTGGCAGGTACTGCGCCATTACGGCCCGGCTTACCTGACGGCGGTGGGTACCATGTCCAGCGCAGCCACTTTACCGGTAGCACTGGAGTGCGCCGGTAAGTCTCCTGTGCTGAGACGAGACACTGTGGATTTTGCTATTCCACTGGGAGCGACCATTCATCTGGCAGGCTCTGTGCTGACCGAAACCTTCTTTGTGATGGTGATTTCCCTCATGCTGTATGGCGCGCTGCCATCTATGGGCACCATGGCGCTGTTTATCCTGCTGTTTGGCATTTTCGCCATTGGTGCGCCGGGTGTGCCGGGAGGGACAGTAATGGCCTCCATGGGCCTGGTGGTTGGTGTGCTTGGCTTTGATGCCACGGGCGTGGCCTTGTTGCTGGCAGTGTTTGCGCTGCAGGACAGCTTTGGTACTGCTACCAATGTGACCGGTGATGGTGCCATTGCCCTGATGTTGGAAGGCCTGTTCCCCGGCTCTGATTCTGCATCGTCCCAGGTGGACAAAGTATAGTATCGGGCCTGAACCCGAGATTGCTTTAACACCCCGGGGAGTTTGTTCCCCGGGACTTTGCGGCTAAAATTGCCGGTATCTCATTCCAGCAAACGTCTGTCCCCGGATAACACTATGGAACATCACTGGCAGCTCCATAAAGCCAAACTGCGAAGTTATCTTGCCCGCCATCTTAACCATGATGCCGACACAGATGACATTCTGCAGGAGGTCTACATTAAGGCGCACACTCAGTGGCACACCCTGAAATCTCAAACCAGTTTGAGCGCCTGGCTGCATCGCATTGCCTATAACACTTTGATGGACCATTTTCGCCAATCAAAGCCCTGGGATGAGTTACCTGATTCTCTGGAGTCACCTGACGCAGACGAAACCGAGATGGCGCACCAGCAATTGTCTGAGTGTTTGCGCCCTTTGATGGAAGAGTTACCGGAGAAATATCGTGTGCCACTGGAGATGGCTGATCTGGATGGTAAGAATCAACAACAGGTGGCGGATGAACTCGGATTGTCCCTGTCCGGTGCCAAGAGTCGCGTTCAGCGCGGCCGGATACTGCTCAAAGAGAAGTTCACTGCCTGTTGTGATATTGAGGTTGGCCGTGGCGGAGTGACTTCATTCAGTCCCAAAAAACCGGGATCTCAACGCTGCTGAAAGCCCGGCTTGATTATTAGGTGGTTAAAGCACGGCTTCAAAACACTCCAGCTTTGGTGGGCCTGCATAGATATCCTTGCGGCCTTTACCTGCATTGGCATGGGCCTTACGGAAGGCGTCTGACTTGGTCCAGGCTTCAAATGCCTGTTTTGATTCCCAGATGGCGTGTGAAGAAAACAGGGTGAACTCTTCACTACTTTCGCCCTGCAGCAGATTGAAGGATTTAAAACCCGGCACTGTCTCCAGATAGCTGTCACGGCCAGCCCAGATATCGATAAAGTCCTGTTCACAGCCAGGTTTAATTTTGAAGCGGTTCATGGCGATATACATGTCTGCATTCCTTTCTTTAATGGCTGAGCGATAGACGCTCGCGCAGATTCAACCTTTGAGAGGTCACCCTAACTTGTCCTTTGTCTATCGACAAGCCTTTGAAAACAGATGGCTATGATTTCATTTATCGTTTAAGTGCAAGCTTGTTTCCGAATGAAGCAGGCAATAAAAAAAAGCCAGCGCTGGGCGCTGGCTTTTCAAGGGACAAGAGTAAGCTTATTTGCTCATACGCTTGTACTTCAGACGGTGCGGTTCTACCACATCGGTGCCATAGGTGTTCTTCAACCAGGTTGAGTACTCAGTGTAGTTACCTTCGTAGAAGTTCACCTGACCTTCATCACGATAGTCCAGGATGTGGGTACAGATACGGTCGAGGAACCAACGGTCGTGGGAGATCACCATGGCACAGCCAGGGAATTCCAGCAGAGCCTCTTCCAGTGCACGCAGGGTTTCTACGTCAAGGTCGTTGGTTGGTTCGTCGAGCAGCAATACGTTACCGCCAGCCTGCAACAGCTTGGCCAAATGTACACGGTTACGCTCACCACCGGACAGCTGACCGATAATCTTCTGCTGATCGCCACCACGGAAGTTAAAGCGACCCACATAGGCGCGGCTCGGGATTTCAGTGTTGTTGATACGCATGATGTCCTGACCACCGGAAATCTCTTCCCATACTGTGTTCTTGTCATTCATGGAATCGCGGAACTGTTCAACCGAAGCAATTTGCACTGAATCACCCAGTGAGATTTCACCGCTGTCCGGTTGCTCTGCGCCACTGATCATACGGAACAGGGTCGATTTACCCGCACCGTTGGCACCGATAATGCCGACGATAGCGCCTTTGGGTACAGAGAAAGACAGGTTGTCGATCAGTACGCGGTCGCCATAGGTCTTGGTCAGGTTGTTGACTTCAATGACCTTGTCGCCCAGACGTGGTCCAGGTGGAATGAAGAGTTCGTTGGTCTCGTTACGACGCTGGTAATCACTGGTGTTCAGCTCTTCAAAGCGGGCCATACGGGCCTTACCTTTGGACTGACGACCCTTGGCACCCTGACGTACCCACTCCAGTTCTTTGGCAATGGTCTTTTGACGGGCGCTTTCGGCGGCAGATTCCTGCTGCAGACGGGCATCTTTCTGCTCCAGCCAGGAGGAGTAGTTACCTTCCCATGGGATACCTTCACCACGGTCCAGTTCCAGAATCCAGCCAGCGGCATTATCCAGGAAGTAACGGTCGTGGGTAATTGCCACAACAGTACCTGAATATTCCTGCAGGAAGTGCTCAAGCCAGGCTACAGACTCGGCGTCCAGGTGGTTGGTCGGTTCGTCCAGCAGCAGCATGTCTGGTTTTTCCAGCAGCAGGCGACAGATAGCGACACGACGGCGCTCACCACCAGACAGCACCTCAATTTTGGCATCCCATTCAGGCAGACGAAGAGCATTGGCTGCACGTTCCAGAATGTTGTCCAGGTTATGGGCATCCTGAGATTGAATGATAGCTTCCAGTTCACCCTGCTCTTTGGCCAGGGCATCGAAGTCGGCATCTGGCTCAGCATATGCGGCGTAAACTTCGTCCAAACGGGTCAGAGCGTTTTTGGCCTCAGACACTGCTTCTTCGATGGCTTCACGAACGGTTTGCTCAGGATCCAGTTTTGGCTCCTGTGGCAGGTAACCGATTTTAATGCCTGGCATAGGGCGGGCTTCACCCTCAATTTCGGTATCGATACCGGCCATAATGCGCAGCAGGGTAGATTTACCCGAGCCGTTCAGACCCAAAACACCAATCTTGGCGCCTGGGAAGAAGCTTAACGAAATATCTTTGAGGATCTGCTTTTTGGGGGGAACGATTTTCCCTACCCTCAGCATGCTGTAAACAAACTGAGCCATGGTTAATTCCTGTGTTCAAAATTGGCCGCAGTTTACTAAATTGCAGCATTTACTGCCAGAGAGTAGCGTGGTGTTACTACTCATGGATGATGAAAAAACATTCGCTATTCATTGCTTTGTTGGAGGATTGAACAAGTTGAGGGATAGCTCTTTTTGTTCCTGGTATTTACACCCTGGATTCTACTATCAACAGTATAGTAGGTTGAATGGGACGGCTCGGTTTGGTGACATGAGTTGCTGGTACTACAACAAATACATATAGACTGGTTCGAAAATCCTCCAGTTGTCTGATAGTGTTTTATTGGCGTTGGTAACGGATTGATCGCTTTTCCATATTGAGGAAGATGAGATGATTTTCTTGAGACAGTTTCTAAACGTTATAATCGTTTTGTTAATTTACGCCCCATGGGAACGAACAGAAGCGTTTCAGCTTGATTTAGATAGCAAATTGAAATCAGAAAATGGTGCGTGGTATTTCAATGATAGTAAGTTTATTAGTGGTAAAGGAGTTCCGGTTCATGAATCATTGATTCTGAAATCCGTTCTGGCCGCGAATCTTCCTCAACTGAACGATGAGGAAAAAGTAAATTTAATAGAAGATCTAGTTATAGGTGTCCGCTGGAATGATGACCCTCTTCAAATGTTTCGCCAAGACATTTTAGGGGGCGCCTTAACGTTCAAGCATTCTTGTAAAAAAGATATTGCAGAAAAAGTGGATTCAGAATGGGATTTGCACTACAGAACACATTGCGGAGACATGCAGTTTTTACATGCTATGGCCAGTAGTGAATCAGAGGTAGCAGCAGATACATACAAAAAAATGATTGCTTGGATGGAGTATTCGTATCGGGTGGCGACGGGCTCATTACATGGGGATCTTTACTTTAAAGGCGTTCATTACCGGATGACGGGAGAAAATGCAAAAATATTTAAATCGATAATGCTTGAGGGAAATCCTAAAAGGAAAATGTGGAGAGCGGACGGACTATTTAGTTTGAAATGTAAAAGGCGCTCAGATTTAAAATGTGAACAAATTCCATTTAGCCAAGAAACAACACGCAATATTGCTTTGGGTTCATTACTTCATGTATTGCAAGATTCATTCTCTAGGTCACATACAGCAAGGAACTCTTCGGGGGAGTTGCTATATTTTGGTTTTTATAATGATCAACGCCAAATTCTTCATAATGCTCTTGATAGGGAATATGTCCCACCAACCGAAATTGAGTTGATAAATATATCCGCGAAGATTATTGAGGCAGTAGTTAATGATAGATATAGAGATTACCCATTTGACAAAGTTATAAGAACAGAGCTGGACAGCTGGGGAGAGGTTTCGAAGGAAGTTATAGTGCCCGCATTACGGCCTGTCCGTATGGAGTCCAAGGCTACCGATTTAGGATTGATGTAACACTCAAATTTTAGTTATGGACGTAAGGAATTGCCCACGGCTCAAACTCTTCTTCGATACTTGATTTTGTAAAACATGATCAGTTAAGACCTCTTTAGCCAAGCGGGCTGCAACTCTTCAGTAGCAGCCCGCTTTAGTACAGTACCTTTAAGATATCGTCTCGGGTTAAACGACAGCAAGCTGATTACGCTCAATCGGCTTATCGTTAATTGGCAGGTGCAGAATACCTGCGATAAAGGCCAGTACCACAGTGGCATACCAGATCGCATCGTAGGAGCCGGTAATGTCGTACAGGCGGCCACCGGCCCAGGCACCCAGGAAACTGCCGACCTGGTGGGTGAAAAACACCAGACCGTACAGGGTCGACAGATAACGGGCACCGAAAATCTGACGTACCAGGCCTGAGGTCAAAGGCACAGTGCCCAGCCAGCAAAAACCAATGGCAGCGCCGAATATGGCGGCGGTATCCACGGTGACAGGCAGCATCACAAAGGCACCGATAACCGCAGTACGCATCATATACAAAGCACACATCACGTGGCGTTTGTTGAATCTGTCACCCATTACGCCCCAGAAGTAGGAACCGAAGATGTTGAAGATACCCACATAAGCCAGAGCCATGGCTGCGCTGGAGGCTGGCAGGTGTTTATCTGCCAGATAAGAGGGCAGGTGGGTGGCAATAAACATCACATGGAAGCCACACACAAAGAAGCCAGCATGGATCAGCCAGTAGCCTTTGTGATGGAAGGCTTCACTCAGCGCCTGTTTCAACGTCTGTTCCGGTACTGGAGTCGTTTGATTCTGGCCGTCTGGCTTTGCTGCTGTGTTCATAAACAGACCGAAGGCAGCCATGACTGAGCACAGAGCGGCGAATACCATCATTGCTTGCTGCCAGCCAAAATCACTCAACAGATACTGAGCGCCGGGGATCACCGCAAACATGCCGAAAGAACCTGCGGCCGTTGTCAGGCCAAAGGCCTTGGCAGCATGTTCGGCAGGCACGACTTTGGCCACGGCACCAAGAATAATGACATAGCTGGTGGCACTCAGGCCCAGACCGACCAAAGCGCCCAGTGAGAACAGCAATACACTTGGCTCAGTGGCTATTGAGGTCAGGTATAAACCCAGGCCATAGGCTATTGAGCCACCAATGACCACGCGCTTGGCACCAAAGCGGTCAGCAGCCATTCCCACAAAGGGTTGAAACACGCCGAACAACAGGTTCTGCAGCGCAATGGCAAAGCTGAAGAACTCGCGGCCAGTGCCGAAAAACTCGGAAACCGGCATCATGAAAATGCCGAATGATTGTCTAATCCCCAGACAGATGATCAATATCCCTATCCCCAACCAAACCAGCAGGGGGAAGCGGAAAATACTCATAGAAAAACTCAGTGATGGTGGTGGGCAGAGTCGCCCTGACGGGTGTTTTGTTCGCCGGTTGAATGCTGACCGCCCTGATGGCAACCGGCCTGTGTAGCATGACTGGCCAGCAGCTCAATCAAGCCGGGCGTGTGGTGTACTACCAGCAAGGTGGCAGTCAGCAGCAGTGTCATTCGACACAGCTGGGCACGCAGGGATTGGGAGAACATAAACAATGCCTAATGTAATGAAAGCCGCGCAGTTTACTGGGCCGATCACAGTTTCTCCAATAACAAATTGCCCTTGCCCCTATGCCTCAGGTGCATAGTGTGAAGGTATTCGTGATTTGGAACTGGCTCCAAAGGGAATTTGGCACAAAGACGGCAGGTAAACTGAATGGCGACAATGCACGTAGCAAGATAGGGGACAGGAATTGAGTTTACGTTTTGCCGAACAAGTCAGGCTGTTCATGTCAAAGCCTTGTGCGAAAAGGGATTGTCGTTTGCAGGCTGTGTGAAATAGCGACGATGAACGGATTTCTATACAGCCTTGCAACATTTTCAGGATGACTGGACTGTGATTGTGATCAATCGCGGAGTAGAATACCGCGCAACCCTACGATTAAGAATAAGTTTATTAATTTAACAGCCGGAGTGACCATGCTGACTAAAGACATGAACATCGCGGATTACGATCCCGACCTGTTTGCGGCGATTGAGGATGAGACCCGTCGTCAGGAAGAGCACATTGAACTTATCGCCTCCGAGAACTACACCAGTCCTCGCGTAATGCAGGCGCAGGGTTCTCAGCTGACCAATAAGTACGCCGAAGGTTATCCGGGTAAGCGCTATTATGGTGGTTGCGAGTATGTCGACAAAGTAGAAACCCTGGCTATCGAGCGCGCTAAAGAACTGTTTGGTGCCGTGTATGCCAACGTGCAGCCACACTCAGGTTCTCAGGCTAACCAGGCCGTCTATATGACTCTGTTGAAGCCAGGCGACAAGGTACTGGGCATGAACCTGGCACACGGTGGTCACCTGACTCACGGCTCACCGGTTAACTTCTCCGGCAAGCTGTATGACATCATTCCTTACGGTATCGATGAAGCGGGCAAGATTGATTACAACGAGCTGGAAACTCTGGCCGTTGAGCACCAGCCAAAGATGATTATTGGTGGCTTCTCTGCCTACTCAGGCGTGGTTGATTGGGCCCGTATGCGTGAAATCGCTGACAAAGTGGGTGCTTACCTGTTTGTGGATATGGCTCACGTAGCAGGTCTGATTGCAGCCGGTGTTTACCCGGACCCACTGCCACACGCTCACGTAGTGACCTCTACCACTCACAAGACCCTGGCCGGTCCTCGTGGCGGCATCATTCTGTCTGCCCATAATGACGAAGATCTGCACAAGAAGCTGAACTCTGCCGTATTCCCGGGTGGTCAGGGCGGTCCTTTGATGCATGTTATCGCCGGTAAAGCGGTGGCCTTCAAAGAAGCACTGGAGCCAGAGTTCAAGGTATATCAGGCGCAGGTTGTGGCTAACGCCAAAGCTATGGTGGAAGTGTTCCTGGAGCGCGGCTACAAGATTGTTTCCGGTGGTACTGAAAATCACCTGATGCTGGTGGACCTGATCGACAAAGATATCACGGGTAAAGAAGCTGACGCTGCTCTGGGCCGCGCCAACATCACAGTGAACAAGAACTCAGTGCCAAACGACCCTCGCTCTCCGTTCGTGACTTCCGGTATCCGTATCGGTACGCCTGCCATCACCCGTCGTGGCTTTAAAGAAGATGAAGCCAGGTTGCTGACCGGTTGGATCTGTGACGTGCTGGATGACGTGAACAACGAAGGCAACATTGAGAAGGTGAAGCAGCAGGTTCTTGAGCTGTGTGCCAAATTCCCTGTGTATGCCTGAATCCTGAATTGATGCTGATGGATTGAGTAATTTACCCAGATATGAGGTAGCTCAGCTTTTTCCATTGGTGTAAATAGGATAGACTTTGATGGCCGCCGGCAGCTTGACTGCCCGGCGGCCATTTTGATCTATATCCAGTTAAGGCTCTGCCGGAGGCACAATGCACTGTCCGTTTTGCAACGCAACCGATACCAAGGTTATCGACTCACGTTTGGTGGGTGAGGGCCATCAGGTCCGGCGTCGCCGTGAATGCACAGAGTGCCACGAAAGATTTACCACCTTCGAAGGTGCTGAACTGGTGATGCCACGTGTGATTAAGCAGGATGGCAGTCGTCAGCCCTTTGATGAAGAGAAGCTGCGTGGCGGTATGCTCAGAGCGGTAGAGAAACGCCCTGTGTCCATGGATCAGATTGAGCAGTCGCTCAGTAAGATTAAGTCCATGGTGCGTGCAACAGGTGAACGTGAAATTCCGTCTGAGTTGATTGGTAACCTGATGATGGAGCAGTTGATGCACCTGGATAAGGTTGCCTATATTCGATTTGCGTCGGTATACCGCGCATTTGAAGATGTTTCCGAGTTTGGTGAAGCGATCGCCAAACTGCAAAAGTGATTGAATGCCGGGCTTCACTGCCCGGTTTTACTACCCGGGTACTTCCCATGTGGTCTGCTCAAGATATTCAAATGATGGCCCGTTCCATCCAGCTCGCCAAACGTGGCCGCTTTACCACGGCACCCAACCCCAACGTGGGCTGCGTGCTGACCGTCAATGATGAAATCGTCGGTGAAGGCTTTCATATTCAGGCCGGTGGTCCCCACGCCGAAGTGCATGCCTTGCGCATGGCCGGTGATAAGTCCCGGGGCGCAACTGCCTATGTGACTCTTGAACCCTGCAGTCATTACGGCCGCACACCACCCTGTGCCAAAGGCTTGATTGAAGCCGGTGTCGCCAGAGTCGTGGTTGCCATGACAGATCCCAACCCTCAGGTCGCCGGTCGCGGCATCAATATGCTTAAAGATGCCGGTATTGAGGTGCAGACGGGTCTGCTGGAAGTGGAGGCTCGTGCCCTGAATCCGGGCTTTCTGACCCGTATGGAAACCGGCTTACCCTTTGTGACTGTGAAAGTCGCAGCCAGCCTTGATGGTAAAACCGCACTGTCCAACGGCGTCTCCAAGTGGATTACCGGCCCCCAGGCCCGCGCGGATGTGCAGCGCCTGCGTGCCCGTCACCCGGCGCTGGTTACCGGCATTGAAACCATTCTGGCTGACAATCCCACTCTGAATGTGCGCTTTGATGAGCTGGGCTCAGTGGTCGATGAGACTGGTGTACTGAATGAATCAACCCTGCAGCAACCCTTGCGTGTGGTGCTGGACTCGAGTGCCAGACTGACAGCTGAACAGGCGTCGAACCTGTTTGGTTTTGCCTCGCCCATACTGCTGGTGTCGACTCAGGCATACAGTGATGCGCAATTGGCCGCTTTTCCTGAGCATGTTGAAACCCTGGTGCTTGCCGCCAAAGATGGCCGTGTTGATTTGGCCGCCTTGCTGGCTGAGCTGGGTAAACGGGTGAATGCCGTGCTGGTGGAAGCGGGTGCAACCCTGGCCGGGGCATTTGTGGCGGCTGATTTGGTTGATGAGCTGGTTTTGTACCAGGCGCCAAAATTGCTCGGCAGTCACGGTCGTAACATGTTGGTCTTGCCCGACTGGCAAACCATGGATAGCATTCCTGCCATGACATTGTGTGATGAGCGCAAAGTGGGTGAAGACAGGCGTTTTGTCTTTAACCTGACAAAGCAGCAATAGACAAGATTTTCATTCCGGGACGCTATACGTGCCGGAGTATAAAGAGTGAGTAACTATGTTTACCGGCATTATCGAAGCAGTAGGGACGATTCGTCAGATCCAGCGTCGGGGCGATGATATTCGCCTGACCGTCGCCAGTGGCACTCTGGATTTGGCCGATGTAAAGCTGGGTGACAGTATTGCCACCAATGGTGTGTGCCTGACGGTAGTTGAGCGTCTGGCCGATGGTTATGTGGCTGACGTGTCAGCTGAAACTGTGGCTCTGACCGGCTTTAACCGTTATCAGGTAGGCACTAAGGTGAACCTGGAAAAGGCGGTGACCCCAACTACGCGTCTGGGCGGGCATATGGTGTCAGGTCATGTGGATGGTATTGCTACCGTCGCTGAGCGCAGCAATCGTGGCGCCGCCATTGAATTCTGGCTGGAAGCGCCGGCTGAGTTGGCTCGCTATATCGCCCACAAGGGATCCATCACTATTGATGGCGTGAGCCTGACCACCAACGAAGTGGACGGCAACCGTTTCCGTCTGACGATTGTGCCCCACACCGCGGCTGAAACCACACTGCTGGATATGCATGCCGGCACTCAAGTGAATATAGAAGTGGATCTGGTGGCTCGCTATCTTGAGCGGCTTATCAGCTTTAAAGACGATGACAAATCTGCCGGTGGCGTCACCATGGAGCTGCTGGCCCGCGCTGGTTTTATGCGTTAATCGACAGTATTTGAGTCAAATCTTTCTACAATGCTGGGAGTGTTTCCTTCCAGTCAAAGCAAAATAAAGGTCTTACAATGGCGCTACATACAATCGAAGAGATCATTGAGGATATTCGTCAGGGCAAAATGGTAATCCTGATGGATGATGAAGACAGGGAAAATGAAGGTGATCTCATCATGGCCGCCGATATGGTGACCCCGGAAGCGATTAACTTTATGGCGACCCATGGTCGCGGCCTGATCTGCCAGACCATGACCCGTGAGCGCTGTCAGCAGCTGAACTTGCCGCTGATGGTAAGCAACAACAATGCTCAGTTCTCTACCAACTTTACCGTTTCCATTGAAGCCGCTGAAGGCGTGACCACTGGTATCAGTGCCCACGACCGTGCGGTGACTGTCAAAGCCGCTGTTGCCAAAGATGCCAGGGCGTCTGATCTGGTGCAGCCCGGTCATATCTTCCCGCTGATGGCGCAGGAAGGTGGCGTGCTGATCCGTGCCGGTCACACTGAGGCAGGTTGCGATCTGGCCCGTCTGGCTGGTTTCGAACCTTCAGGTGTGATTGTTGAGATTCTGAATGAAGATGGCACCATGGCGCGCCGTCCGGATCTGGAGATCTTCAGTGAGAAGCATGGCATCAAGATTGGTACCATCGCCGACCTGATTGAATACCGCAACAATACTGAAACCACAGTGGTGCGCGAAGCTGAGTGTCAGCTGCCAACCCGCTACGGCGATTTCACCATGGTGACCTACCGCGACACCATCGACAACCAGTTGCACTTTGCGCTGGTGAAAGGTGATGTTACTGAGGATGTGCTGGTTCGTGTGCACCTGCCAAGCACCTTTAACGACCTGCTGTTCTCTGAGCGTAACCAGAGCCGCAGCTGGCCGCTGGATCTGGCGATGGGGCGTATTGCCGATGAAGGTGGTGTGCTGGTGCTGCTGGGCAATGAAGAGAGCACTGATGACCTGCTGGCCAAAGTGCGTGCCTTCGAAGCGGAAGATAAGGGCGCTCAGCCAATTGCTGCCAAGTGGCAGGGGACATCCCGTCGCGTGGGTGTAGGTTCTCAGATACTGGCTGACCTTGGTGTGACCAAGATGCGACTGCTGAGCTCCCAGAAGCGTTACCACAGCCTGTCCGGTTTCGGCCTGGAAGTGACTGAGTACGTTTCCGAATAAGATTTTGTGCTGCCGCCTGCTAACTATTTGTCATAACAGGCGGTCTGCATCATTGAGTCGAATTTAACTTTTTCAGAAAAATTGCATAGAGCTTGGACGAAAAGCCTGTGGTATCATACCGCCACTTTTCGCCCCGAGCCCGGGTGCTATAGCAACATAGGTAAGATAATGAACGTAGTTCAAGGTAATATCGAAGCGAAAAATGCCAAGGTGGCGATTGTTGTTTCACGTTTCAACAGCTTTCTGGTTGAGAGCCTGTTGGAAGGGGCGATTGACACGCTGAAACGCTTTGGTCAGGTAGCTGATGAAAACATCACTGTTGTCCGTGTTCCAGGTGCGTTTGAGCTGCCATTGGCTGCACGTCGTGTAGCTGCCAGTGGCCAATTCGACGGTATCATTGCGCTGGGTGCAGTGATCCGTGGCGGTACGCCGCACTTTGATTTCGTTGCAGGTGAATGTAACAAAGGTCTGGCTCAAGTTTCTCTGGAGTTCGACGTACCCGTATCTTTCGGTGTACTGACTACAGATACCATTGAGCAGGCGATTGAACGTTCAGGTACCAAGGCCGGTAACAAAGGTGGCGAAGCTGCCCTGGGTCTGCTGGAAATGGTCAATGTGCTGCAAGAACTTGAACAACAGCTGTAATTAACAGGAAATTCAATGAAGCCTTCTGAGCGCCGTAAGGCCCGCCGTTTAGCGGTACAGGCCGTATATTCATGGCAATTGAGCGGTAACAACGTCGCTGATGTGGAACATCAGTTTCTGACTGAGCAGAACCTGGACGGTGTTGATGTTGCTTATTTCCGTGAACTGTTTGCGGGCGCTGCAACCAAGACTGCGCAATTGGACGAGATGCTGGTTCCATTCCTGGAGCGTCCTCTGGATGAAGTGGATCCAATCGAGAAAGCCATTTTGCGTTTGGCTGCCTTTGAACTAACCTTCCGTAAGGATGTGCCGTTCAAGGTAGTGATCAATGAAGCTATCGAGTCTGCCAAGACCTTCGGTGCCGAAGATGGTCACAAGTTTGTCAATGGTATTCTGGACAAGCTGGTTGCACGTAAGTAACAGACAAAACGGTATCCTATGGATACCGTTTTTCTATGGATTGCTCCGGTAATTTACAGTGAAAGAATTTCAACTGATCGAAAATTTCTTCAGCGGACGGGGTCCCCTGCGCCGCGATGTCTTGCTAGGGATTGGCGACGACTGTGCTGTAGTACAACCTGCTGCCAATAAAGCCCTGGCGATTTCCGTCGACACCCTGGTGGAGAATGTCCACTTTTTGCCTGCCATGCCGGCTGCTGATCTCGGCTATAAAGCGCTGGCAGTTAACCTGTCTGATCTGGCATCTATGGGCGCTGAGCCTGCCTGGATGGCGCTGGCGTTAACTCTGCCTGAGCCCGATGAGCTGTGGCTGCGTCGTTTTTCCGAAGGCCTGCTGGATGCTGCGGAATACTATGGTATTGCGCTGGTCGGCGGCGATACCACACGTGGCCCCAAATCTATCACCATTACTGTCAATGGACAGGTGCCGGAAGATAAGGCGCTTACCCGTGGTGGAGCAAAAGCCGGTGACTGGATCTATGTGACAGGAACTTTGGGTGATTCGGCTCTTGGCCTGCAACTGCTGCAGGGTAAACATGATGCCAGATCGGAGCACAGAGAGTACCTGATAGGTCGCCATTACCGGCCAACGCCACGAGTGTTGGCAGGGCAGTGCCTGCGCGGTCTGGCGTCCAGTGCTATCGACCTGTCTGATGGTTTGATGTCAGATATTGGCCATGTGCTGAAAGCATCTGGTGTTGGTGCTGTGGTTAAGGTGGAAGATTTGCCTTTGTCCCAGGCGATGCTGGATACTGTGTCTCCTGAGTTTGCCCAAAGCCTGGCACTGACGGGTGGCGAAGATTATGAGCTGCTGTTTACCGTGCCGGAAGCCCAGAAAGGGGCTTTGGAAACCTCACTGAGTCAAAGTGGCGTTAAGTTTGTCAAAATTGGCCAGATCTGCGCCGGGAACCAATTAAAGCTGCTCAAGGACGGCGAGCCATTTACCCCCGAGAATCTGGGGTTCGAGCATTTTTAAATGAAGTTGTTTGCAAAAGATGAAGCACTGAATCGCCTGTCACTGGCCAATCCGGTGCACTTTCTGGCTTTGGGTTTCGGCAGTGGTCTCGCTGCCAAGGCACCGGGCACATTCGGTACCCTTGCCGCCATTCCTCTTTATCTGGTGCTGGCTCCTCTGGGGCTGACCTGGTATCTGGTGGCGACCGCACTGGCGATTCTGGCCGGTATCTATATCTGTGGTAAAGCATCTGAAGATATGGGTGTACACGACCATGGCGCCATTGTGTGGGATGAAGTGGCCGGGCTGCTGATTACCATGATTGCAGCCCCTGTGGGATGGCAATGGCTGGTTGCCGGGTTTGTATTGTTCCGCCTGTTCGATATTTTCAAACCCTGGCCTATCCGTATTCTGGATGCCAAAGTGCATGGCGGTCTGGGCATTATGGCCGATGATGTATTGGCTGGTGTATTTGCCTTTCTGTCGATGCAGGTACTGGTGCACTTCTTCGGCTAACGCCAGGCCTAACTATCCCATTGATAAAAACCGCTCATTGAGCGGTTTTTTTGTGAGCGGATAACGGGCCTTATTCGTACACTTCTCAAGCCATAACATTTGTAAATGAGAATTACTTGCAAATGAGATTCAATTGCAATAAGCTCTGCGGTATCTGGTTAGGCTTGGTCTGAATTCATCGCTCATATATTCAGGCTGGACGACAGGATAACGGACTGGAGGAGGTCAGGATGAGTGCCAGAAAAGCAGGGCTCTGGAATATTTTGCTGTCGATAGCATTTGGCGCAGCTATTGTATTAATGTCGATTGCCGTGGAAGATCAGGAATTTGTTACCACCGCCATGTTGGTTATGGTGGGCATATGGTTTGTCCCTTTCGCCTGGTTGGCCAGCCGGGGACAGGCTGATGAGCATTAATGCGATAACCAATAGCGAGAAAAAAGGAGCCATCAGGCTCCTTTTTCAGTTTACTGCTTAAGTTGCGCCAGTACGTAATCCAGTCCAGCGGTTACGGCTGCGACCTGAGCATCATTACATTCATCGTCGGTGACCTTGGGGCTGTCCGGGTACACTTCTGTCGTGGTGCAGTATTCGCTGTCGGTCACACCTGCGCACAGGCCCAGCTTCTTCACCGGATAGTTGATGACACCTTCCTGTTCGACCGGCGCACCAATAATATTGCCATTGCTGTCTGGTGGCGCGATATGGGTCACTTTGCGCACTGAGTCGATCATGGCTTTCTGGAACCCTTCCTGAGGGTTCTCGCTGTCGCCGACCAGATAGAAACCATCAGGCACGATATCAGGCTCATACTCTTTACCGTCACGGGCGGCCAGGGCAGGGCGGAACTCACCTTCGTCAGAATCTGTGGTTTCGTGCAGGTCGATATGAATCAGGAAGTCTTTGCCATAAAGGGCAACCAGAGACATCAGGCCTGCCGATTCTTCTGCCGGGCTGTTTTCCACAAAGGAGCGGTTGGGGTCTACGGCATTAGGGTTCCAGCGGTTGATGACCTCATAGCCCCATGGGCTGATACAGGGGGCAATCAGCAGGTTGAAGTCATGCTCGTATTCGCAAGCACGGGTTTGAGCGAACTTAATCGCCCCCTGCACACCACTGGTTTCATAGCCATGTACACCGCCGGTCACCAGCACTTTGGGTTTGTGCTCATCCCAGTTTTTGCTTTTCAACGCCAGCAGTGGAAAACGGGTTTCATCGTAGCTCAGCGCGCCATACTGAATGACATCAAACTTGTCGGCCAGTGCATGGATCTTCTCTACCACTTCTTTGTGGTAGCTGCGCTTTACGGTAATGGATGCCAGCCACTGGGCTTTTTCCTGCTCACCCCAGGGCATACCCGGCGTTCCGATTGGATAGAATGCTGTGCTCATTTTGATTCTTGTTCTCGAGAGTTTGGTAGGGAAAGCATACGTATCCAGAGTGCTGAAAACCAGCCTCATTAAGGAATTATTACTTATTGGAAAGCACTGAGTAAGCCAGGCTTTGCTATATTCCCCTCCGTCAGCAGTCAGTCTTATCCCGGGCAACAATATTCTCTGTCTGAAACGCCTTGAATGTTAGCATTTGCTAATTATCATTTGCCCGTCTGCAGAGTTTCCTTCCGGCATCAGAATCCGCACTTTTTACCCCTTGAATGGATGCGTTTGTTTTTGAAATGTGTTCATGTTCTGCGCTTGGTAAGTTTTGGTTTTGGTATTGCGATCAGAATAGGTTGGAAATTAACAAGATTTTGCCAGAATTTTGAAATAGATCAGGAAGTTGACTGGTTGATTGTCATTTATCATTTAATCGTGATTCCATAGTGAATTCGCAAATGACGATATACCAATTGACGGCACACGGCCCCTTAGGGGAGCCAGTACATGGAAGAATGCAGAATCAGGTATCAGGGAGGAGAGTATTACAACAACTAAATGAGGTACTATGAGTCATGTAATTTCCGTCGGCCCGCTGGAGTCCTTCCTAATCGCTATCAGCGTACTTTTCCTGGGTCACAGTATTAATGCCAAGCTGCCAGTACTGAAGCGTTTCAATATTCCTGAGCCCATTGTGGGTGGTCTGGTGGTGGCAGCAATTATTACCGCGCTGCACTTTAATCACATAGAGCTTAAATTCGACCTGCCATTGCAGAACACCTTTATGTTGATGTTCTTCGCCACTGTGGGTTTGTCTGCCAACTACACCCAGTTGCTAAAGGGTGGCGCCAAGGTGTTTGTGTTTCTGGCTATTGCTTCCCTGTTTATTGTGGTGCAAAACGCTGTGGGTGTTTCCCTGGCGACCATGCTGGGGCTGGACCCGCTGATGGGCTTGATTGCCGGCTCCATTACCCTGACAGGTGGACATGGCACCGGGGCGGCCTGGTCACAGACCCTGTCTGATATGTATGGCCTGCACAATACCCTTGAGATCGCCATGGCGTCAGCCACCTTTGGTTTGATTATGGGCGGTATTATCGGCAGCCCGGTTGCTCAGCGTCTTATCAAAAAGCATAAGCTGGAGTCTGAGTATGGCTGCGGTGACAAGTTGCAACCACACCCGGAAGTGGTGACCTATAACGAAAACGAAGAGGATAAGGTGACCGCCAAGAAGGTCATTGAGATGCTGTTTATCATGATCCTCTGCGTGACCGGCGCCAAGTATCTGGAGCAGTGGGTGAGCGGCTTTGAGATCTCCTGGCTGACGATTCCTGACTTCGTTTATGCCCTGTTTATTGGTGTGGTGGTGACCAATGTATTGGAGGTCACCAAGACACGCCATATCGATACTGAAACCATTGATATTCTGGGCACTGTGTCGCTGTCGCTGTTCCTGGCTATGGCACTGATGAGCCTGAAGCTTTGGAACATCTTTGACCTGGCAGTGCCATTCCTGATCATTCTGGCGGTACAGTCAGTGGTGATTGGCCTGTTTACCTACTGGATTACCTTCAAGATGATGGGCAGTAACTATGACGCTGCCGTGATGGCCAGTGGTCACTGTGGGTTTGGTCTGGGGGCAACGCCAACGGCGGTAATGAATATGGGCTCAGTGGTGAACCGCTATGGTCCTTCACCTCAGGCCTTTATGGTTGTCCCTATTGTGGGCGCCTTCTTTATCGACATTGTTAACCTGATTATCCTGCAGGCGTACCTGTCGGTTATGGGTTAACATCTGCCTTAAAAATAAAAAGGAGCCAATTGGCTCCTTTTTTATATTTGGCTTATACCATGTCAGACAAGCCTCAGGCGTCTTTATTGATCACCTGCTTACCCTGAACATACACCTTGCGCACATTGGTGCGGCGGTTCAGGGCAATAATTTTCTCCAGTCTGTCTCTTGGGGTATCCAGCTCGGGAATCACAAACAGATCTGAGTCGGGCGCCTGAGTATCGATAATCAGGGCATCGAAGGCATATTCTGGGGCGAATAGACCTACTTTGGTATCGATTGCCAGACCGCCGCCGACAGTGGCCATCCAGTAAGACTCCAGGAAGCTGATACGGCTACCGGCTTCGCCACGCTCAGGTGCCGGCAGATGGGTATTGGTACCATCTTCGCGGACACGGGAGTGGTTAACTGCATCCAGACAGGTATGGAACACCGAAGGCACAGGTGCACCTGAGATGTCGGTTCCCAGACCCACATGCAGATCTTTATCCAGGATCTCGCGGGTCTTCATGGCCGCGTTGGCAAAGTACATATTGGACAGTGGGCAGTGGGCGATGCTGGCACCGGTTGCCTTAATGGCTTCACAGTCGTCATCACTCAGGAAGATAGAGTGCGCCAGTATGGTTTTTCGGGTCAGCAGCCCCATCTCCTGATAGATGGCCACATCACTCTTGCCATAGTGCTCCAGACTGTAATCCCGGGCCCAGTCACTCTCGGAGCAATGGGTCTGAACATGACACTTGTACTTAGTTGTGAGTTCGCCAAGCCCCTTCAGCATTTGAGGGGTGCAGCTTGGGACAAAGCGTGGGGTGACCACAGGGGATACCAGACGCTGCTCGTTGCCCGGCAACGCCAGAACATCCTGAATAAACTGCTCTGTATCAGCCAGCCCCTGAACTGTGTCTTCCAGATAGTAATCGGGACATTGACTGGCATCATCCATATTAATTTTACCCACGAAGCCACGCTGTCCCAGCTCCAGACAGGTTTTTGCCAGGGTGACAGAAGCTTCGTTGTGTATGGTCGCGAAGTACACGGCACTGGTGGTGCCATTGGCAAGCAGAGTCTCTACCGCACTGCGATACATAGGCTGTGCAAAGCTGTTATCGGCAAATTTGGCTTCCAGTGGGAAGGTGTAGTCCTGTAGCCAGTCGTACAGCGGCAGGTCCAGTCCTTTACCAGCCTGAGGCCATTGTGGGGCGTGAACATGCAGGTCTACCATACCTGGCATCAGGTATTGGGAGTCAGTCAGGCGGGTCAGTTTTCCGGCTTGCTCAAGCTGCTGGATATTGGCGTCGAATCCGCTGTCATCATCCGTGGTCACAGACAGGATATTGCCCAAATTGTCGATGCATACCAGTGCCTGAGGCAGGTATTCAAAATCGCCTTTAACCGGCGTATGGAAAAGCTGTCCCAATACAGCAAATTGAACTTGGTTCAGGGTCATCTTGGTACTTTTTGTTGAGGGTATCTTTATGGCGCGAAGCATACAGCAACTGCATATATCAGTTATTCAGAATGTGAGATGTGTGGGGGCTGGATCACACTTGGCGTGAGTTATTTATCAGTTCAGTAGTGAGCTCAGTAATTAGGTTAACAAGATAGGTGCAGCTGAACTGATGTGCCGATCATACTCAGGAGAGGGCAGGAGAGGTGAGCGGGAAAACAATAAGCCCGCATGGCGGGCTTAACTGGGTAGCTGAGGCTTAATGCTGCAGTAACTCTTTGGCATTGGCCAGGGTATTGGTGGTGATGGTATCGCCGCCCAATAGTCGCGCCAGTTCTTCGATACGCTGATCGGCATCCAGCGAGGTCATGGAAGTCTCAGTTTGACCCCCTTTGTTGGCTTTATTAACGAACATATGTTGATGTCCGTTACCGGCAACCTGAGGCAGGTGAGTTACACAGAACACCTGAGTGGACTCACCTAACTGTCGCAACATGCGACCAACCACAGCGGCCGTCGGGCCGGAAATACCCACATCTACCTCATCGAAAATCAGGGTTGGGGTAGAGACCTTGCGCGCGGTAATCACCTGAATACCCAGCCCAATTCGCGATAGCTCGCCCCCTGAGGCGACTTTGGAGATCGGCTGTAGTGGCTGCCCTGGGTTGGTGGTCACCAAAAATTCGACACTGTCAGAGCCAAGGGGTGACATGGTCTGCTCGCAGAAATTAACATCAATAGTGAATTTGCCCTTGGGCATATTCAGCTCTTTGATCGATTGAGTTACCAATTTATCCAGCTCTTTGGCATACCGGCTGCGGCTTAGGCTCAGCTTTTGCGCCTGGGCGATATAGGCCTGACGGCTGGCCTCAAGCTCCTGCTCTATCCCTTCAAGCTTGCTGTTGTCGCCATCGATGGCGTCCAACTCCTGTTTAAGCTTGGTATGATGGGCAACCAACTCCTGTGGCGAGACTATATGTTTGCGGGCCAGTTGCATTGCCTGAGACATTCTTTGTTCCAGTTGGGCAAAGTGCTCAGGATCCAGCTCCAGATGACTTTGGTAGCGCTGCAGTTCCGCTGCACTTTCCTGAACAGAGATAAGCGCCTCATTAAGCATATTACCTATGATTTCCAGTTCCGGATCATAGTCCTTAAGTTCATCGGCCAGCATAACGGCTTTGTTCAGCAAAGACTCCACATTGGCATCTTCACCTTCACTGAGCAGATACAGACCCTGCTGACAGTTCTCTATCAGGGCACTGCCATTGGCCAGGCGCTTGTGTTCGGCTTCAATCTCATCGAACTCACCGGGCTGCAGGGCAAACTCATCCAGCTCTTCTACCTGATATTGCAGTAGTTGTTTGCGGGCAATACGCTCCAGAGAAGACTGTTGCAGTCGTTTCAATTCGGACTGGGTTTGTTTGTATCTCTGATAGGACTTGGCAACATTTTCCAATAACAGCTTATGATTGGCATAGCTGTCCAACAGGGTAAGTTGATGCTCACTTTTCAGCATGGCGTGATGGGCATGCTGGCCATGTATACCAACCAGTAGCTGACCCAGTGACTTGAGTTGCTGCAGGGGAACCGGGTTGCCATTGATATAAGCGCGGGAACGACCATCTGCGTTAATGGTGCGACGCAGGATGCACTCATGCTCAGCATCCAAGTCGTTGTCTTCCAACCAGCGTTTGGCCAGGGGGATATCATCAACAGAAAAACGGGCGCTGATTTCAGCTTTACCTGCACCGGGCCGAACACTGGATGCGTCGGAGCGATTACCCAGGCAGAGACCCAGGGCATCGATGGCGATGGATTTACCTGCACCTGTTTCACCGGTAATACTTGTCATACCGGGGCGAAAATCCAGCTCGAGAAAGCGGACAATGGCATAATTGTTGATGCTGAGTTGGCAAAGCATAGTGATTCCCCGTGGAATACGCTGATTGACTAAAAACAATGCAAACACTGTATTGATACACAGTATATACTGATTTTATATACAGTAAACTACTGGATGTGAATTTCCTCTCCCTGTGCCGGAGAAGATTTGATTAACTTCGCATTTTCAGGGGTTTATTGTCTAATTCTAATTCATGGTTGAGGTGTGAGGAGGGGCTGTTGACCGTCACCAAAGTGAATGATTTGGAACTTATCTACCTGTTCGTGCACGTAGTAAACGCCGGCAGTATGTCAGCTGCTGCGCGCAACTTAGGGGTGCCGGTCGCAACCGTAAGCCGCAAACTGGCTAAGCTGGAAGCGGTACAGGACAGACACCTGTTAATGCGCAATACCCGTAAGCTCAGACTCACCGAAGAGGGGCTGATCCTGTTTCAGCGCTATTGCAGTGTGGTCAGCCAGTTTGATGAGCTCAGCAGTGAACGCAGCGACAGACCCGAAGGAACCCTGAGACTGGCTGCGCCTATTGCGATTGTGTCCATGGTATTAATGCCTGCCTTCAACGAGTTTTGCCGGCGCTATCCTGATATTCGATTGCATATCAGCCAGTCCAATCAGGTGGTTGACCTGATTGATGAAGGGGTGGATGTGGCGATAGTGGGGGGGCGACAACCAGATTCCTCCTGGATTTCCAAAACCCTGGGAGTTCTGGACTATAAGTTGATGGCCTCTCCCGACTATCTGGCTGCCAATGGCCGACCTGAACATGCCAATGATCTGTCCAATCACAGACTCATCAAGGTCTGGCCTCTGTATAACTGGCATCTGAAACACCCAAATGGTGAGAACTTTTTCCATGAAGGCGCAGGGCACTTAACCCTGTCTGATCTGCATGGCGCTATCCGTTCGGCGGTCGATAACGGCGGCATTTTGTATGGGCCTGAATTGTTCGCCAAAGGTCAGTTGGAGCGGGGGGAGCTGGAGGTGTTATTGCCCCAATGGATTGGCGAGCAACGGCGTATCTCGCTGCTTTATCACCAGCGAATCCATCAACCTGTGAAGGTGAGACTGTTTCTGGAATTTATGCAACAGCAGGCGGAAGAGTTGTTCGCCCTATCTTGATGCAGTAACAAGCTGCTGGCTATCTGCGTGAACGCAGCAGAGTTGAACCTGGGGAGGTGGCTGGCGGCAGGGTTTGAGAGCGAACCTCGGGAATCACCCCGAGTTCACGGTAAAACTTAATCACCCGCTTAAGCTCAAACAGCGAGCCCAGGCGGGTTTCATCACCTATGGTCAGCTTCCAGCGATCAGTTTTTCCTGAATCATTGGTGAGCATATATCCATCGATGATGAGCTTGTGGGACATGGTATCAGTCTGCCGATATGCCGATATTGGACACGCCGGAGGCGATAATGTCTTTGCGCAGCTCCTTCACCAGCTCAGCGCTGATAGGGTTCTGCTCGATAATATCCAGCAAAGAGGACTGGAGTTCTCGCTCTTCCTGCATGATCTCCTGCTCGAAGATAAAGTCATCCAGCGCATCGCCGTCCAGCTCTGTATCTATTGTAGCTTCAATATAGTTGGCTACGGTGGCAGAAGACAGTTTACTGATGTTCACCATGTCATCTTCCTGTTTGCCCTGAATAGCGCTGAGCAGAGAGGTGAGGGCAACAGCAGCGTCCATCGCCGGGTAAGCGCCGTAAACAACAAAGTCCTCCGGGTCAGGAGTAACAGCATCCAGTCGCTCAAGGTGGACTTCATAGTTGAACTTCAGTTTGCGGTCGTACAAAGATTGCCACAGGAGTTCCAGAACAGTAGACAGCACCTGGCTGTCACCAAACTCACAGACCTCTGCAAAAAGCTGATAGTTGGGATACATGCGCTGACAAAGCGCGGTGGCAAACAACTGCTTCTGCAGTGGTTCAAGCGCCTTTAGGCGTTTGAAGAAGCCGGGTTTTTTGGTCATTGGTTTCGTCCGCAGTTAGCTGGGAAATCACATGTTTCGCAGCAGATTCTACCTTAGTTAGTTCATCAAGTAACTCCAGAATTTCCGGCTCGAGGTCACTGATTTCGGTATTGTGTTTCAGGGCTGACTCTATCTCCTGACACAGTTTGCGGGTGTTTGGCACGCCACAGTAACAACTGGCACCATGAAGCTTGTGTACTGTGCTCAACATGGTCTGTTGGTCATTGTCCTGCAGGGCTTTTTCAATCTGTGTAACTGTTTGTGGCAGGCTGTCGAGCAGCATAGTGAGCATTTCCAGCGCCAGGTCTACTTTTTGATTCGACTGTGCCAGGCACTGCTCCCAGTTCAGGGTTTGCAGATCAAACTCGGAGAATTCAGGCCGGGTGATCCAACGGGTTATCACCTCTTTCAACGCTGCTTCATCAATCGGCTTGGGCAGGTAGGCATCCATCCCGCTGCTCATAATGCGTTGCCGCTCTTCTGCAATGGCGTGGGCAGTTACCGCAATGATGGGCGTTCTGCGATTATTGGAATTCATCCGGATGCGACGGGTCGCGGTAATACCATCGGTACCCGGCATCTGAATATCCATGAAAATCAGGTCGAACTTATGGGCCTGGGCTTCGCTGATCGCCTTGTCACCACTGTTGACCGTGACCACATCTGTCACCAACTCATTGAGCAGGGTATCCATCAACTTGAGGTTGGCAGGGTTGTCATCGACTGCCAGCACTTTAAGCTCATGCTTTTGATGTGCAGCGGCGACCGGGCTTTCCACATTGACAAAGGAGTCGCCCAACTGGGTAAACAGCAGCGCCCGGGCCAGCACATTGTCACCCACTGGTGGAGTTAACAGCTTGTCAGCCAGACGGGTGCAGTTTTCCGGCAGCATCTGTTTGCTGAGGCAATCATCCAGCAATATTAGTTTGCCGACTCTGGGCTTCAGGGTTTCGACAGCTCGGCTGATGCTTTCGGTATCGGGGAATCCAAGGCAGCTGAGGATGGCTATATCCACCTGAGGTGCGTCTTCTATCAAGTGGCATAGGGCTGTGTAGTCACTCACTGGCAGCAGTTTCATACCCCACTTGCCCAAACGGTTGGACAGTACCTGCATACTCAGATTCTTGGGCTGGAACAACAGTACCTGGGCATCCTTTAGTTGGGCAACCGACAGGCTGTCACCAATGGGGAACTTGGCATTGAGCAGGGGCAGGGTAAACCAGAATGAAGAGCCTTTGTGCTGTACTGAGTTAAAGCCGATCTGACCGCCCATCTGGTTAATAAGGCGCTTGGTGATCACCAGCCCCAGGCCTGTACCACCGAAGCGGCGAGAGATAGAGGAGTCGGCCTGACCGAAGGCCTGGAACAGGAGTTCCTGATGGTCTTCACTGATGCCGATACCTGTGTCGATAACTTCACATCTGAGAGTGACTTTATCGCCGGTTTCGCCCACCAGTTTGATATTCAACTGAACACTGCCTTCATCGGTGAATTTGATGGCATTGCCCACCAGATTGGTAATGATTTGCCCGACGCGCATGGCATCGCCACTGACCCCTTCGGGCACGTCATCATTAATATTGACCACCAACTCAAGGCCTTTTTCCCGTGCGCTGCCTGCAAGCAAAGCCAGGGTGTCATCCATCAGATCCCGCAGGGCAAATGGCATGTTCTCCAGTACCATTTTGCCGGCTTCCAGTTTGGAGAAATCGAGAATGTCGTTAATGATGCCAAGCAGGTTGGCGGCGCTGCGCTCAATGGTACGAATATATTCAAGCTGACTGGCGTGAAGAGGCGTCTTTAACAACTGGCGGGCAAAGCCAATCACACCATTCAATGGGGTTCTGAGTTCGTGGGACATATTGGCAAGGAACTCAGACTTGATACGGCTGGCTTCCAGCGCGCGTTTTTTGGCGAGATCCAACTCCACGTTCTGGATCTCAATCTGTTCCAGAGTTTCCCGTAAATCCGATGTCGCCTGGTCAATATTCTGCTGCATCTCGTCATGGTATTCCGACAGGGAGGACGCCATGGCGTTAATCCCCCGTTTCAGCAAATCCAGCTCACCAATCAGGTTGCCTTCAAGTCGGGTGTCCAGCTTACCCTCACGGATTTTCGCCACGACTTTTACCATTTCGGTAATAGGGTGGGTCACGTTCTTAAGCAGGCGGAAGGTAAACAGCAGATTCAGCTGCACGCCAACCAGCACAATAATAAAGGCGGCAACGGCGGCTCTGTGATATTCCAGCAGGGTTTTTTCTTTGTTGAGCAGCAGGGCGATATACCCCAGATACCTCGGACTGTCCGGCTGTCCCTTGGCGCCCTGGGATGGCTCGACAATTCTCAGTTCGCCGGGTTTATACCCCTCATAAATAGGCGTACGCATGATGACGGTATCGCCCAGGGTTTCATGCTCTGTATTCAGCAGCTCGGCCACATTGCCGGGATAGCGCATCACCTCAAAGTCTTTATGATAGTGAGAGGTGATAAACAGTTGATTGTTCTTGTCGAAAATCGCAATGGATTTGACCAAGGGGGAACGACTTAATTGGGCACTTGCCAACAGGCGTTTGCTGGATTCTCTGTCGTTGTTTTCCAGGCCCACTTCGGAAGCGATGGCCAATGGCTCGATGATATTGCTTCCCTGTTCAAGCAGGGTTTCTTCGAGCTGATAAAATCTGTCTATGGTAAAATAGCTGCCCAGCAGGATCCCCATCAGAATAGTCGGTGCCAAAGCCAGCACCATTACCCAGGAACGCAGGCTGTATTTGGTCATGTCTTGGGCATTATTCATTGAAGCGGGAAGATCCTTAAACGGACAAATCATTGTAATGGTACAAGACTGCCAGATATTTCGCAGGCTTTACCAGAGATTTATCGATTCTGAGGCCGAAATGGCACAATTTTTCAAAGCAAAACCAAATAGATCCAAACAACTCTCGGCAAAGCTGTCACTCCAGATCACCTCACTGGATCATCTCGGGGCTGGTATCGCCCAGCATCAGGGCAAAGTGGTGTTCATTCCGGGGGCACTGCCCGGAGAGACTGTCACCGCGCAATTAACTGAACAGAAAAAGCAGTATGCCAGGGGCAAACTGCTGAAAGTTGAACGTGCCAGCGACGCCCGTATCCAGCCAGAGTGTCCTCATTTTGCCCGCTGTGGCGGCTGCGACTTGCAGCATATGGATGTCGCCGCTCAGCGTAACGCCAAAGCTGACGCGCTGGGGAATATGATGAGCCGTGCCTGGGGGCAGGAGTTCAAGGTGGAAGATATTTTGTCGGGCAGTGCCTGGCATTACCGCCGTCGTGCCCGTCTTGCGACCTGGTATGACAAACAAAGCAAGCAGCTGGAGCTGGGGTTCCGTCAGGAAGCCAGCAGCAAAGTGGTTGCGATCGATGCTTGTCCCGTGTTGGCCGAGCCCCTGTCAGACCTGATTTCTCCTCTGCACAGCCTGCTGAATAAGCTGAAGCTGAAATCGACTCTGGGCCATGTGGAACTTATTGAGGTGGAGTTGGGTCGATATGTGGTGATTCGGGTCACCAAAGCCATCAGTGAAAAGGATGGTGCAGCGCTGGAAGCCTTTGCCGCAGAGCACAGGGTAATTGTGCTGTTGGCCGACAACGAGGGCCACTGCTACGACCTTAAAGGTGAGGAAGCCAGCGTCGCCTATCAACTGGATGAACTGGAGTTGGCGTTCAAGCCCGGCAACTTTATTCAGGTTAATGGCGAGATCAATCGTTTGATGGTGGAGCGCGCGGTCGCCTGGCTAGCGCCACAGCCAGATGAGCGGGTACTGGATCTCTTCTGTGGTGTGGGCAACTTCTCTTTACCACTGGCCAGGACAGGTGCTCAGGTTGTCGGTGTGGAAGGTGTGCGTGAAATGGTTGAGCAGGCCAGAGGCAATGCGACTAAAGCGGGAATGGATAATGTGGCGTTTTTCCACGGCGACCTGAGCGCTGACCTTTCGGCCGAGCCCTGGCTGGGCAAGATAGATAAATTGCTGTTGGATCCGGCCCGCGCCGGAGCGTTTGAAAGTCTGCAGTGGCTCAGCAAAATGAAGCCCGCCAGTCTGGTGTATGTGTCCTGTAATCCATCCAGTCTGGCCCGGGACAGTAAAGTATTGCAGGAGAAAGGCTATCGTCTGGCTCAGTTGGCTTTGGTAGATATGTTCCCCCAGACTCATCACATCGAGGCGATGGCACTTTTTGAGCGCTGCTGAAATTAACTGCTGAATCTGCAGGTTTTACACTCAAAACCTTGAATGAATTGTTAAATTCATAATTTTTGTGCGAAATAAGGTAAAAATCTGCGCACTTAACGCCAGCTTGTTTGACAAGCTTCAAACAATGCTGATGATAGGCAGTACAGTAAGGCCTGCAGGACTTTGTCCTGATGTAATAAGGAAGTATGACACCATGGTATCTGTTCGCGAAGCACACTTTAATGATCCGGATTTTCAACTGGAAAAGTGGGTAGACCGTTATGTGGCCGACACCAAAGATGCCGGCATGCTGCTGGCACTTATCCGCCGCATCGATGCCATGGCAAAAGCACAAGAGGTCGAAAGCCGGGAGCTGGTTTCCAAGGCGCGGGAGATGGTGGAGATCCTCGCTCCCCTGAATATGGATATCGAGACGCTGCAGGCGGCGGTGCTGTTTGAGGCCCTTGAAGCCGGATTGATGGACGCTGAGCAGCTGGAAGAGCTGTTCGGTAAAGGCATGGCTCAGCTGGTTGAAAGTGTTATCACCATGGACGGCATCAGCGCCCTTAAGATTAATAATCAATCCCGCTCAGCCGAGCCGCAGATAGACAATATTCGCCGCATGTTGCTGGCCATGGTTGAGGATGTTCGTGCCGTGGTGATCAAGCTGGCCGAGCGTATCTGTCTATTGCGGGCTGTGAAAAATTCAGATGAAGAAACCCGGGTGCTGCTGGCCCGGGAGATCGCCGATATCTATGCCCCTTTGGCCAACCGCCTGGGGATTGGTCAGCTCAAATGGGAGCTGGAGGATATCTCCTTCCGCTATCTGCATCCCGAGACCTATAAAGACATTGCCAAGCAGCTGGATGGCAAGCGGCTGGATAGAGAAACCTTTATCGACA
This sequence comes from Shewanella corallii, assembly GCF_023349125.1. GTDB lineage: Bacteria > Pseudomonadota > Gammaproteobacteria > Enterobacterales > Shewanellaceae > Shewanella > Shewanella corallii. The sequence continues at coordinate 790,464 of NZ_JAKIKT010000001.1, forward strand.
GCTTTGTCAGTCAATTGCAGGCAAGGCTGGATGAAGAACATATCCGCGCCAAGGTGTATGGTCGTCCCAAGCATATTTACTCCATCTGGCGCAAAATGAAGGGCAAGGACCTTGCCTTCGATGAACTGTTTGACGTGCGCGCCGTGCGTATCGTTACCGAACGTCTTCAGGATTGTTACGGTGCCCTGGGTGTCGTACACACCATGTGGCATCACATCCCGCGGGAGTTTGATGACTATGTGGCCAACCCTAAGCCCAATGGTTATCAGTCAATCCACACTGTGGTGGTGGGGCCTCAAGGCAAAACCGTAGAGATACAGATCCGTACTCAGCAGATGCATGAAGATGCTGAGCTGGGAGTGGCAGCTCACTGGAAATATAAAGAGGGTACCAGCGGCGGTAAGCAAAGCGGTTACGAAGAGAAGATTAATTGGCTGCGTAAAATTCTGCAGTGGCAGGAAGACGTGGCTGAAAGCGGAAATCTGGTGGAAGAGATCCGCTCTCAGGTGTTTGAAGACAGAGTCTATGTGTTCACGCCATCCGGCGAAGTGGTAGACCTGCCGCTGGGCTCCACTGTGCTCGACTTTGCCTACTATATTCACTCTCAGGTGGGGCATAAGTGTATCGGCGCCAAGGTGGATGGCCGCATTGTGCCCTTTACCTATCAGGTGGAAACCGGCGAGCGTATCGAGATCATCACCTCCAAGACCCCCAACCCGAAGCGAGATTGGCTGAACCCCAACCTCGGCTATATACGGTCATCCCGTGCCCGCTCCAAGATCTTGCACTGGTTTAAACAGCAGGACAGGGATAAGAACATTGTTGCCGGTCGAGAGATGCTGGAAACCGAGCTGTCCCGTCACAACCTTAAACTCAAGGATGCCCTGTCTGCGGTAGAGCGTTTTAACGTGACATCCATGGATGACCTGCTGGCGGCCATTGGCGGTGGCGATGTTCGCCTGAATCAGGTGGTAAACCATACCCAGAGTAAGTTGCGCAACGACGAGCCGACTGAAGAGGAAGTGGTTGAAGATCTGGTTAAGAAGACTCAGCCAAAACCTGCCAGCAAGAATCGCGACCAGGTTGAGGTAAATGGTGTGGGTAATCTGCTCAGCCATATTGCCCAGTGCTGCCACCCTGTACCCGGCGACGAAATTATCGGCTTTATTACCAAGGGGCGTGGTATCTCGGTTCATCGAGAGGATTGCGAACAGGTTAAAGAGTTGATGCGTCAGCACCCAGAGCGCACGGTGGATGTGGTCTGGGGCGAGAACTACTCAGGTGGTTATCGGGTTAAAGTGCGGGTTACCGCCAATGACAGATACGGCCTGCTGCGGGATCTCACCTCTGTGCTGGCATCGGAGAAATCCCATGTAATGGCAATGAGTTCAAGCTCGGAAGTCAAGACGCAAACTGCCACCATTGATTTGGAACTGGAACTCTATAATTCCGATGGCGTCTCCAGAGTCCTGTCCAGGTTGGGGCAGATTGAAGGCGTTTATGAGGTTCGCCGCAAGTGAGGAGTGACACAGTGCAGGGGAGTAACCTCGACCGTTTACTGCAGATTATGGCCAAACTGCGGGACCCGCAGGGTGGCTGTCCCTGGGATCTGGCTCAGGACTTTAAGTCCATCGTACCTTTCACTCTGGAAGAGGCCTATGAAGTGGCGGACACCATAGAACGTATGGCCTGGGATGAACTGCCCGATGAGCTGGGCGACCTCTTGTTCCAGGTGGTGTTTTATTGCCAGCTGGGCAAGGAGCAGGGCAGATTTGACTTTGAACAGGTCGCCGGTCGTATCTGTGACAAGTTGACCCACAGACACCCCCATGTATTCGGTGAACTCAAGAACCTCTCCAGCGAGGAGATTAAGTCCAACTGGGAGCAACTCAAGGCTGAGGAGCGGGCTGAAAAGGATATGCACAGTGTGCTGGATAATATCCCCAAATCTTTGCCTGCGCTGTCCCGCGCGGCCAAAATACAGAAGCGGGTCGCCCGTGTGGGATTTGACTGGGATAACACCGCCGATGTGGTGGCCAAAATCCATGAAGAGGTGGACGAGGTACTGGCTGAGGTGAATGTGCCCCAGCCGGATAACGCCAGAGTGCAGGATGAGATGGGCGATCTGCTGTTTGCCGTGGTTAATCTTGCCCGCCATCTGGGTATCGAGCCGGAACAGGCGCTGCGTCAGGGGAATGATAAGTTCGAGCGACGTTTTCGTCAGGTTGAACAGTTGGCTTCACAGTCCGGTCGGGAAATGACTGAGCACACTCTGGATCAGCTGGAAGCCTATTGGCAGCAGGCGAAGGCCAAAGAAGCAAAATAAAATCACCGGATCAGGTGATTCTTTGTTTGTCTAAAAGGAGCGACTTTAGTAAACTGTCGCCCCGTCCTAGTGCTTTCTTACAAGCACGAAATTTTCATATTCATTTTCTCAGGTTCAGCATGACTACTAGGTATATCTTCGTCACCGGCGGCGTGGTTTCGTCGTTGGGTAAAGGCATTGCAGCAGCTTCTCTGGCAGCCATTCTCGAGGCACGTGGCCTCAATGTTACCATTATGAAGCTGGATCCATACATCAACGTTGATCCAGGCACCATGAGCCCAATTCAACACGGTGAAGTATTTGTTACTGAGGACGGCGCAGAAACAGATCTGGACCTGGGTCACTATGAGCGTTTCATCCGTACCAAGATGAACCGCCGTAACAACTTCACTACCGGTCGTATCTACGAAGAAGTTCTGCGTAAAGAACGTCGTGGTGACTACCTGGGTGCAACCATTCAGGTGATCCCGCACATCACCAACGCCATTAAAGAGAAAGTTCTGGAAGGCGGTGAAGGTCATGACGTGGCTATCGTGGAAATCGGTGGCACAGTGGGTGATATCGAATCTCTGCCATTCCTGGAGTCTATCCGTCAGCTGGGTGTAGAACTGGGTCGCGATCGCACCATGTACATGCACCTGACTCTGGTTCCTTTCATTGGTCCAGCTCAGGAAGTTAAAACCAAGCCGACTCAGCACTCTGTAAAAGAGCTGCGTTCTATCGGTATTGCGCCTGATATCCTGGTTTGTCGTGGCGACCGTGCTATCCCTGCTTCTGAGCGCGCCAAGATCTCCCTGTTCTGTAACGTTGAAGAGCGTGCGGTTATCTCTCTGCGTGACGTAGACAGCATCTACAAGATCCCTGCGCTGTTGCGTTCACAGGGTCTGGATGAGCTGGTTGTTAAGCGTTTTGGCCTGAACTGCCCAGAAGCTGATCTGTCCGAGTGGGAACAGGTTATTTACCAGGAAGCCAACCCGAATGGCGAAGTGACCATTGGTATGGTGGGTAAGTACATCGAACTGCCTGATGCTTATAAGTCTGTTAACGAAGCGCTGAAGCATGCCGGTCTGAAGAACCGTGTTTCTGTGACTATCAAGTACATCGACTCTCAGACTGTTGAAGCCAAGGGTGATGAAGTTCTGGCTGGTCTGGACGGTATCCTGGTTCCTGGTGGTTTCGGTGAGCGTGGTGTGGAAGGTAAGATCCTGGCCGCCAAGTACGCTCGTGAAAACAATATCCCATACCTGGGTATCTGTCTGGGTATGCAGGTAGCACTGATTGAGTTCGCTCGTCATGTTGCCGGTCTGGCCGGTGCGCATTCCACTGAGTTTGACAAGAACTCTCCACACCCAGTTGTGGGCCTGATCACTGAATGGATCGACAAAGAAGGTAACGTTGAACAGCGTGATGACCTGTCTGATCTGGGCGGTACCATGCGTCTGGGCGCTCAGCTATGTCACCTGATTGAAGGTACCAAGGCTGCAGCTGCCTACGGTGGTGCATCTTGTATCGAGCGTCACCGTCACCGTTATGAAGTGAACAACAACTATGTTGAGCGTCTGGAGAAAGCCGGTCTGGTATTCAGCGGCCTGTCTACCGACCGCAAGCTGGTTGAGATGATTGAGCTGCCAAACCACCCATGGTTTGTGGCAGGTCAGTTCCATCCGGAATTCACCTCTACTCCTCGCGATGGTCACCCTCTGTTCGAAGGCTTTGTAGCCGCCGCCAGAGATTTCCAGAAAGGCGATGTAGAGTAAGACTTAAAACCGGACCCGGTTAGCGGGGCCGGTTTTTTTTTGCATTGGGACGTGCAAAAGTCATTGCGAACCACAGGGGCAATAGCTCATCATATTGCCCCGCATCAAATCGAGCAGTTTTCACAAATATCTGCGTTTTCATCAGCCTAAGTTCACGCCATCCAGGGTGGCAAAACCGGTTTTTCCCGGATTGAGCTCAGCGCAGACATTTGTGTGAATTTATTATTAGGACTAAGTCGAGGACATTATGGCTAAGATTGTTAATGTGATCGGTCGTGAGATCATGGACTCCCGCGGTAACCCAACCGTAGAAGCAGAAGTACACCTGGAAGGTGGTTTTATCGGTATGGCTGCTGCGCCATCCGGTGCCTCTACCGGTAGCCGTGAAGCGCTGGAATTGCGTGACGGCGGCAAGGCTCGTTACCTGGGTAAAGGCGTACTGAACGCTGTGACCAACGTAAACGGCCCTATCCGTGAAGCTCTGCTGGGTATGGATGCAACTGCTCAGGCGGATCTGGATAAAACCATGATCGACCTGGATGGCACTGAAAACAAAGACAAGCTGGGCGCCAACGCCATTCTGGCTGTGTCTCTGGCTGCCGCCAAAGCTGCTGCCGCTGCCAAAGGTATGCCACTGTACGCTCACATTGCTGAGCTGAATGGCACTCCTGGTCAGTACAGCATGCCACTGCCAATGATGAACATCCTCAACGGTGGCGAGCACGCCGACAACAACGTTGATATTCAGGAATTCATGATTCAGCCTGTGGGTGCCAAGAGCTTCCGCGAAGGTCTGCGTATGGGTGCTGAAATCTTCCACAACCTGAAGAAAGTACTGTCTGCCAAGGGCATGAGCACTTCCGTCGGTGACGAAGGTGGTTTCGCGCCGAACCTGGCCTCCAATGCTGATGCACTGGCTGTGATTAAAGAAGCCGTTGAAGCCGCTGGCTACAAGCTGGGTACTGATATCACTCTGGCTCTGGACTGTGCTGCGTCTGAGTTCTACAAAGACGGTAAGTATGACCTGTCCGGTGAAGGCAAGGTATTCACTGCTAACGAGTTCTCTGATTTCCTGAAGTCTCTGACTGAAGCGTATCCAATCGTTTCTATCGAAGACGGTCTGGATGAGTCTGACTGGGATGGCTGGGCATACCAGACTCAGATTATGGGCGACAAGATCCAGCTGGTTGGTGACGATCTGTTCGTAACCAATACCAAGATCCTGACCCGTGGTATCGAAAACAGCATCGCTAATTCCATTCTGATTAAGTTCAACCAGATCGGTTCTCTGACCGAAACTCTGGCTGCTATCCGTATGGCTAAAGAAGCGGGTTACACTGCCGTTATCTCTCACCGCTCAGGTGAAACCGAAGATGCCACCATTGCCGATTTGGCAGTAGGTACTGCAGCAGGCCAGATCAAGACAGGTTCTCTGTGCCGCAGCGACCGCGTAGCCAAGTACAACCAGCTGCTGCGTATCGAAGAGCAGTTGGGTGATAAAGCACCTTTCCGCGGTCTGAGCGAAGTTAAAGGTCAGTAATTTTACCGACTGTTGAAAAAGGCCACCCCAGGGTGGCCTTTTTTGTTGTACTATTTGGCTATTTTCTACTGATTGCCAACGAGTTTGATTATCAGGCCATGAAGCGCTTTTTGTTTGTACTTATTCTGCTGCTGGGAATGCTGCAATACCGACTCTGGATGGGCGAGAACAGCCTGCCCGAGTACTTTGCCCTGAAGGAGCAGATCCACAGTCAACTGGAAAGCAATGCCAGACTGATAGAGCGTAATCAGGTGCTGCGCGAAGAGATCAGCGACCTGCGACAGGGCACTGAAGCTCTGGAAGAAAGGGCCCGTAATGAGCTTGGCATGGTTAAGGAAGGCGAGACCTTCTACCGTGTTGTCGGCAGCGAACAATCCCCATCCCGAACTTTTGATTGATGACCCCTTCTCCAATGGATAAGCAACACACTCTGGCCATAGTTCCCGCTGCCGGTATCGGTGCACGTATGGGAGCTGGCTTTCCAAAACAATATCTGCAGCTGGGTGACCAGACCATTATCGGTCAGACACTGGATAGATTGCTGTCGCATCCCGGCATAGACGCCGTGGTGGTTGCCCTGCATCCGGATGATGTGTGGTTTACCAAACTGCCCCAGGCAACCCATGCCAAGATCCGAACTGTGATAGGTGGCAAAGAGCGGGCTGACTCGGTCCTGGCTGCCCTCGACAGTCTGACGGAATCTCAGGATGTATGGGCACTGGTACATGACGCCGCGCGTCCCTGTTTGCACCATGATGATATCGATACGCTGCTGGCTTCCCGCGATACCTTTCCTCAGGGAGCAATTCTGGCTATGCCGGTGCGGGATACCATGAAGCGCGCCAAGGCCAATGGTGAAATTGAGCAGACAGTGTGTCGCGATAACCTATGGCATGCGCTGACACCACAGATGTTCCCGGCTAAAGCCCTGGCTGACAATATCCGCAACGCTACTGCTGCAGGCGCTGTGGTAACCGATGAAGCGTCAGCGATGGAGTGGGCGGGTGTTCACCCCGGATTGGTGTCAGGACGTGCAGACAATATTAAAGTGACACATCCGGATGATCTGCCGCTGGCGGAACTCTTTATCCAGGCTCAGAGTCAATCCTCTGATGTCACTAAGCTTAAGACTGAGGAATCACAACAATGAAGATGCGTATTGGACATGGATTCGATGTTCATAAGTTCGGCGGCGAACTGCCGCTGATCCTGGGTGGCGTTGAGGTGCCTTATGACACAGGTCTGGTTGCTCACTCTGATGGTGACGTTGTTCTGCATGCGATCTCAGATGCTATCCTTGGCTCGGTTGCTCTGGGTGATATTGGCAAGCATTTCCCGGATACAGACCCTGAGTTTAAAGGGGCTGACAGTCGGGTGCTGCTGCGCCATTGCTATAAACTGGCACAGGAAAAAGGGTTTGAACTGGGCAATCTTGATGTGACCATCATAGCCCAGGCGCCAAAAATGCTGCCCCATATTCAGGCCATGCGTGAAGTGCTGGCCAGTGATCTGGCATCGGATATAGACCAGATAAATGTTAAAGCGACCACCACGGAAAAATTGGGTTTTACCGGTCGCAAAGAGGGGATCGCCGTTGAAGCCGTTGTGCTGATGACTGCGGTTGCCCGGTAATACAATAGCGATAAGTTGACATGATTGAATTGACATACCTGTACGGCAAGCCGGGCATTACCGCCGACTTGCGCACCCATAACGCTGATTTCCAGGTTCAGGAAATCCTGCCGTTTTTGCCGTCCGGGGAAGGCGAGCACCACCTGCTGCATATTCGTAAAGATGGCCTGAATACCGTTCAGGTGGCAAAAATGCTGGCTGAGTTTGCCAGGGTACACCCTAAAGAGGTGACCTATGCGGGTCAGAAAGACAAGAACGCCGTCACTGAGCAGTGGTTTGGCGTGCGTATTCCCGGTAAGGAAACACCGGACTGGCAGGCGATGAATAGCGAGTCTCTGACTGTACTGTCCAGTGCCCGTCACGCCAAGAAATTGCGTATTGGTGCACTGGCCGGTAACCGTTTCAAGCTGACGCTGCGCAATGTGTCAGATATGGCTGGCATGCAAGCACGTATCGAGCAGGTTAAGCAGGGCGTGCCCAACTATTTTGGTGAGCAGCGTTTTGGCCATGACGGTCGTAATCTGGATCAGGGTCGCAAGATGTTCGCTGGCCGTAAGGTTAAGGACAGAAACAAGCGCAGCATGTATCTGTCTGCCGTGCGCTCCAACCTGTTTAACTTGATCGCCTCAGAGCGACTGGCGCAGAAGGGAACGGGTGTACTCACCGGAGACTGTGTCATGCTGGCGGGGACGCGCTCTTTCTTTGTCGCTGAGCAGTGGGACGAGACCTTAACCCGTCGCCTGGCAGAGCGTGACATTCTGCTGTCTGCACCTTTGTGGGGACGGGGAGCCTTGCCATCTCAGGCGGAGGCTGCAGAATTTGAGCAGGCGGTTATCCGCAAGTATGAGTTGGCTGCCGATTGCGATGGTCTTGAAAAGGCGGGTCTGGAACAGGAGCGCCGTAATCTGCTGCTGTGTCCTGAGATGATGAAGTATGCGGTCTTGGATGACACCACTATCCAGCTGGAGTTTATGCTGCCTTCAGGCTGCTTTGCGACCTCAGTGCTGCGTGAGCTGTGTGAATATGAAGATGTCCAGGAGCGTCTGTTCCAGGAATATCTGGCGGCCAAACAGGCAGAACAAGCGGGACAGGAATGAAAATACTAATCAGCAATGACGACGGTGTTCACGCTCCGGGCATACGTGCCCTGGCAGACGAGCTGGCGTCAGTGGCCAAGGTGATGGTCGTCGCACCTGACCGTAATTGCTCCGGTGCCAGCAACTCGCTTACCTTGACCAATCCGTTGAGAATTAATAGGTTAGAAAACGGCTATATCTCGGTAAATGGTACGCCGACTGATTGTGTGCACTTGGCAATACGTGAACTTTACGAAGATGAGCCGAGTATAGTGGTGTCCGGTATCAATGCCGGCGCCAACCTAGGGGATGATACGCTTTACTCCGGGACAGTTGCTGCAGCCATGGAAGGGCGTTTTCTGGGGCTGCCGGCCATTGCTGTCTCACTGGTGGGCCGCAAATTGCAGCACTATGCAACAGCTGCCCATTATGCCTGTCGTATTGTAGAGGGGTTAAAGAACTCCCCTTTGGCTGCGGATCAGATACTCAATATCAATGTTCCGGATTTACCATTGCATGAGATCCAGGGAATTAAGATCACCCGACTGGGGGCCCGGCACAGAGCTGAGGGTATGGTCAGAACCCAGGATCCGGCAGGTCGCGAGATATTCTGGCTTGGCCCTCCGGGTGAAGAGCAGGATGCCGGTGAGGGTACAGATTTCGATGCCGTAGCCAATGGCTACGTATCAATTACGCCATTAACTGTTGATTTGACGGCCTATCGTCAGATTGCACAACTTCAGGACTGGATAGAACAAATATGAATGGCTTTGCCTCGATGACTGCTGCTCAAAACCTTGCCCGCAAACTGAGCGAGGTCGGTATTTGCGATCACCGGGTGTTGCAGGCCGTTGCTCAAACTCCCAGAGAGTTGTTTCTTGACGGTGCTTTGGCCCATAAAGCTTATGAGAACACGGCGCTGCCGATAGGTCAGGGACAGACCATTTCCCAGCCCTATATTGTCGCTCGCATGACGGAACTGGTGTTGCAGTCCAACCCCTCAAAGGTGTTGGAAATCGGTACTGGTTCAGGCTATCAGGCTGCGATTCTGGCGCGCCTTGTGCCTCAGCTCTGTACCGTTGAGCGCATCAAGAGTCTTCAGATTCAGGCTCGTCAGCGACTGAAGAGATTGGATTTGCATAATGTGTCTTTCAAGTATGGCGATGGTTGGCAAGGCTGGGCAAGCAAGGCTCCCTATGACGCCATTATTGTGACCGCCGCTGCAGCAAGCCTGCCGCCGGTATTAACCGAACAGTTGGCTGTGGGCGGACGTCTGATTATCCCCGTGGGTGAAGCACATCAAAATTTGTTGCAGATCACCCGAACTGAGACAGGCCTGCACCAGGAGATCATCGAAGCTGTGCGCTTCGTACCTCTGGTAAATGGTGAACTGGCATAATAATAACTACCGGAAAATGGCCTGGTGTTGATTCGACTGATTTTATTGACAGGAATATTGGTTTCGCTTGGAGGCTGCAGCTTTCAGGCCGGTCGTCCTGCGCCTGTAGAAAGCATCAGCTTCGAGTCCAGGCCGGTTCACCAGAAGGGATCTATCGACGGCACAAAATACCAGGTTAAGCGGGGTGACACCCTATATTCTATCGCCTGGGGTGCTGATAAGGACTTCCTTGAGGTGGCAAGAATCAATGGATTGAATAAGCCTTACACCATCTATCCGGGCCAATGGCTTACATTGACGTCAAGGTCAAAGTCGGTGAAAGCCCCGTCGCCAAAGCCCAAACCCCCTGTCAAGACTCAGGTGGCGTACAAATCACCCAAAAATACTAACCCTGTCAAATCTCATACGAAGGTTGGAGATCGCGTAAATACCGGTCAAAGCAGCGAAAAATCCCTTGCCAAGGAAAAATCACAAGCGTACGCTGTTACAAGTGCGCAACAATCTGTTAACCGTCGTGTCGTTCCCGAGGTGAGTTCACTACCCGATAAAGTGAATCGCTGGGTGTGGCCTGTACAGGGTAAGTTGATCGGCACTTTCTCTGCCAATGGGCAGGGAGATAAAGGAATTAAGATCGCCGGAGAGCGAGGGACAGTGATCAAATCCGCTGCTGAGGGAAGAGTCGTTTATGCAGGCAATGCTCTCAGAGGATATGGAAACCTGGTCATTATTAAGCACAGTGATGATTATCTGAGTGCATATGCCCACGCTGAAAAGATCTTGGTTAAAGAGAAGCAACTCGTCAGTGCCGGACAGGCGGTTGCGAAAATGGGAAGTACAGGGACCAATCGGGTCATGTTGCATTTTGAGATTCGATACCATGGTAAGTCTGTTAACCCTTTGAAATATTTGCCTAAGAGATAACTTTGTTAGGTTGCCAGTTTGGCATTGGAGGATAAAAACGTGCAGTAGTTTCTAGATAGTGTTACTAGGTTTGGGAGAGTAAATTATGAGCCGTAAAAAAAACACTGCTGTGGCAGACGAGCTTGTAGATTTATCAGTAGATCAACCCGATCCCCATCTTCAGGGTGCGGTCGATGACAAGGAGTCAGATACACTTAGCCCGGTTCAGGAAGCAGAACTGGAGCAGCAGGTTCAGGAAGACCTGCATAAAAATCTTGATGCCACTCAACTCTACCTGAGTGAGATCGGATTTTCCCCACTTCTCAGTGCAGAAGAAGAAGTTTACTTTTCACGTAAAGCTCTCAAAGGTTGCGAAAAATCCCGCAATCGTATGATCGAGAGTAACCTCAGACTGGTCGTTAAGATTGCCCGCCGTTACAACAATCGAGGGTTAGCGCTCCTTGATTTGATCGAAGAGGGTAACCTTGGTCTCATCCGTGCAGTAGAGAAGTTTGACCCTGAAAGAGGATTCCGTTTTTCAACTTATGCCACTTGGTGGATTCGTCAGACGATTGAACGGGCGATTATGAATCAAACCCGCACCATACGTTTGCCAATACATGTGGTGAAAGAGTTGAACGTCTATCTGCGTACCGCGAGGGAGCTGGCTCATAAGCTGGATCATGAACCTACTGCGGAAGAGATTGCAGAGAAACTGGATATCGACAGTGCAGATGTCAGCCGTATGCTGAAGCTGAATGAGAAGATTTCATCAGTGGATACCCCATTGGGTGGCGAGAACGACAAGGCATTACTCGATGTATTACCCGATGATGATCGTGTTGGACCTGACTTTAAGGTTCAGGATGAAGATATCTCCAATTCCATCGTTCGTTGGTTGAACGAACTCAATACCAAACAAAGAGAAGTGCTGGCGCGCAGGTTTGGTTTGCTGGGTTATGAACCATCGACTCTGGAAGATGTTGGAGCCGAAATCGGCCTGACCCGGGAACGGGTTCGTCAAATTCAGGTGGAAGCACTGAAGCGTCTGCGGGAGCTGTTGAGCTCTCAGGGACTCTCTGTTGAGGCGCTGTTCAGAAGCGAATAGCCTGTAACACGACGTTATAAACGCACCTTTGGGTGCGTTTTTTTATGCGTGCTCCAGTGATAAATCCGGTTGCAAGTCTCAGGACTGAACAATAAAACTAAAGTTGCAGAATTTTGTGCCGATAAGATTTCGCTTTGCATTGAAATTGTTTGGGGGGAAGCAAAGATGCGAAACGATAATCTGGCCAAAGAAGCCAACTACGGCACACTTGCCGACATGCCCGGGTATAACACCAGCTATGGACAGTCCCGGCCGTCGTCATATCCGGCAGGTGCCACAGAAGATATATATGGTGAGTTAAGCGCAACTCAGTGTTACCTGAATCAGATTGGACAGTCGCCCTTATTAAGTGCTGATGAGGAGGTTTACTTTGCCACCAAGTCGCGCAAAGGCTGCGTAAAGTCCCGTAATAGAATGATTGAAAGTAATCTGAGGCTGGTCGTTAACATCGCCCGTCGATACCGTAACCGTGGCCTGGCGCTGCTTGATTTGATTGAGGAAGGTAATCTGGGACTGATGCGGGCCGTGGAGGGGTTTGACCCTGACAAAGGCTTCAGATTCTCCACCTATGCCACCTGGTGGATCCGCCAGAATATTGAAAGGGCGATCATGAATCAGGGGCGAATGGTGCGCTTACCTGTCTATGCGGTGCAGAAACTCAATACCTGTCTCAAGCAGAAAAGGCAGTTGGAGAAGGACCTCGACCGTGAAATTTCAGAGCCAGAGCTGGCCAAAGAGCTTGAGATGGACACCCGGGAGGTTCGGCAGACTTTGAGTTTGCGCGAGAGTGTCGTTGGTCTGGATAAGCCTCAGGGAAGCGAAGGTGGGCAAAGTTTATCTGAGGTGTTGCCCAGCAGAGCCGGGGTAGAACCTCAGGCACATTGTTATCATGATGACCTTAGCAATGCCATGTCTGTGTGGGTATCAGAGCTGAATAACTCACAGCAGGAAGTATTGAACCGTCGGTTCGGTTTGCAGGGACACGAGCCCGGCACTCTTGAGCAGGTTGCCAAGGCGCTGAATATGACCCGGGAAAGAGTCAGGCAGGTTCAATTTGAAGCGCTGGGACGATTGAAGAATATGCTTGGACGTGAAGGCATGGACCTGAGGTTTCTGAGTGCTCAGGAATAAAAAAACGCACCTCAGGGTGCGTTTTTTATTATTCTGAATCAGACGTCTGCCAGCTTTTTCAGCTCGTAGATAAGGTCCAGAGCCTGGCGGGGTGACAGTTCATCCGGTTGCAGCTGTTTAAGGCGGGTAACAGCTGCTGACTCTTCCGGCTCGGCAAACATCAGCTGCTGTTGTGATGGGGCTGATGCCATATCCAGATTCTGTTCACGATTTTCCAGTTGCTTCAGCTTATGTTTGGCACTGCGGATAACCTGGGCAGGAACGCCTGCCAGCGCAGCGACCTGCAAACCATAACTCTTACTGGCAGCGCCTTCCTGTACGGCGTGCATAAAGGCGATGGTATCGCCATGCTCTACCGCATCCAGATGCACGTTGTGTACATGAGGAAGCGTCATCGGCATCTGAGTCAGCTCAAAGTAGTGGGTCGCAAACAGCGTCATAGCGGCAATGTTGCGTGCCAGATACTCAGCTGCTGACCAGGCCAGAGACAGACCATCATAGGTAGAAGTACCACGGCCAATCTCATCCATCAGCACCAGAGAGTGGGAGGTGGCGTTGTGCAGAATATTGGCTGTTTCAGTCATCTCCACCATAAAGGTCGAACGCCCGGATGCCAGGTCGTCCGAGGCACCTATGCGGGTAAAGATACGATCAACAGGACCGATTACCGCCCGCTGTGCCGGCACAAAGCTGCCTATGTGAGCCATTAGGGTGATCAGCGCAACCTGACGCATATAGGTAGATTTACCGCCCATATTGGGACCGGTCACAATCAACATACGGCGGGAAGCGTGCAGCTCTACCGGGTTGGCAATAAAGGGCTCGCTGCTGACCTGCTCAACCACAGGGTGGCGACCGCCTTCGATACCTATACCCGTTTCCTGGCACAGTTCAGGGCAGTGGTAGTCCAGCATATCGGCGCGCTCGGCGAAATTACTGATCACATCCAGCTCGGCAGCCGCCAACGCAAAGGTCTGCAGTTCATGCAGATGGGGCAGGATCAGGTCAAACAGCTCTTCCCACAACTGCTTTTCCAGTGCCAGCGCCTTGCCCTGGCTGGAGAGTACTTTCTCTTCATGCTCCTTCAGCTCTGGCGTAATGTAACGTTCAGTGTTCTTCAGCGTTTGTCGACGCTGATAATTCAGAGGCACAAGATCTGACTGGGCGCGGCTCACTTCGATGTAGTAACCATGGACCCGGTTATAGCCCACCTTAAGGGTATGAATACCTGTGCGGTCTTTTTCTCTGGCTTCCATCTCTTCCAGATAACCGGTGGCACCGTCACTCAGGCCGCGCCACTCATCCAGTTCGGCATTGTAGCCCTCGCGGATGACTCCGCCGTCACGGATGAGCACTGGCGGGTTATCTATGATGGCGCGTTCCAACAGTTCATACTGCTCAGGGAATTCCCCTAGCATGCCAGCCAGACGAACCAGATAATCGGACTGACAACCGCTCAACATGCTCTGCAGTTCAGGCAGCATGCCCAGTGCCTGACGCAAACGGGCGAAGTCGCGGGGGCGGGCACTGCGCAGTGCCAGACGGGCCATAATTCGCTCAACATCGCCGAGGGTCTTTAAAGAGTCGTGGATATCGGTATACAGACCGGACTCCAGCAGCTCTGTCACACCTGCCTGTCGGGCCTTGATCTGCTCATGGCTGCGCAGTGGTTGATGCAGCCAGCGTTGCAACATACGGCTACCCATAGGTGTCGCCGTTGCATCCAGTACCGAGGCCAGTGTGTTGTCGCGGCCGCCCCCAAGATTTATCGTCAGTTCAAGGTTTCTGCGGGTTGCCGCATCCAACACGATAGTGTCGCTTTGGTTAAAGCGAATAATGGAATTGATATGGGGCAGGGCTGTGCGCTGGGTGTCTTTTACATACTGCATCAGACAGCCGGCGGACTGGAGTGACAGTCGGGCGTCGGTAATACCGAAACCACGCAGATCTTTGGTACCAAATTGCTCCAGCAACAGGCGGATACAGGTGTCGTAATCGAACTCCCATTCAGGGCGACGACGCTTGCCCTTAATCTGGTTAATCAGCTGCATCTGGCTGAAGTCTTCGCTGTAGAGCAGTTCGGCCGGATTGGTACGCTGCAGCTCAGCTTCCAGCGCCTCAGTGGTATCCAACTCTGCAATGACAAAACGTCCGGAGGCGACGTCCAGAGTGGCGTAGCCATAACCCTGTTTACCTTCGTAAACCGCGGCCAGCAGGTTGTCCTGACGCTCTTGCAGCAGGGCTTCATCTGTCAGGGTTCCCGGGGTGACAATACGCACCACTTTACGCTCAACCGGACCTTTTGAGGTCGCCGGGTCACCAACCTGTTCACAGATGGCAACTGACTGCCCCTGCTGCACCAACTTGGCCAGGTAGCCCTCTACGGCATGGTAAGGAATACCTGCCATGGGAATAGGGTCGCCACCACTCTTGCCTCTGGCGGTTAATGAGATACCCAACAACTCAGATGCGTTTTTGGCATCGTCGTAAAAGAGTTCATAGAAATCTCCCATACGATAAAACAGCAACATATCTGAATGCTCTGCCTTCATCGTCAGATACTGACGCATCATTGGAGTGTGCTTTTCCAGGTCCAGGTTGTTGATTTCAGTCGTCATTAACGCGTTTATGCCTATATTGTGCCGTCGTGACTACGCCTGTATCTACATCTCCCATTGGAGGCTGACAGGCGAGTCCAGGCTTTGGTGTCATTCTTATTGGGGGCGATTTTAACAATAAACCCGGCGGATGTGTGGAGCAGTTTGAGATTTATCTGACGCCAATCAGCGAGAGCGGGAGGAGAGCAAAAATAATTTTATACAGCACTTGATACTGTATGATTGTACAGTATACTAATTTGCAAATGGTCATCCGGTGCGTGAGCTGGATTTTGAATTGGCTCCGGCTTCCTGAGTCAACTCAAAAGACACTGCTTCGGGTGTGATGAAACGAATATTAGCCATAGTGGTGGGTTAAACCACTGAGTGATTAAAGGATCTGTTAATGAACGAGAACAAACAGAAAGCGCTGTCAGCTGTGCTGGGCCAGATTGAAAAGCAGTTTGGTAAAGGCTCTATTATGAAGCTGGGTGATAACCGCACCATGGATGTGGAAACCATTTCTACCGGTTCTCTGTCATTGGACGTAGCGCTGGGTGCTGGTGGTCTGCCGCTGGGTCGTATTACTGAAATCTATGGTCCAGAATCATCCGGTAAAACCACTCTGACTCTGGAACTGATCGCAGCGGCTCAGCGTCAGGGTAAAACCTGTGCCTTTATCGATGCTGAACACGCACTGGACCCTGTATACGCCAAGAAACTGGGCGTAGATATCGACAACCTGCTGTGTTCTCAGCCAGATACCGGTGAACAGGCTCTGGAGATCTGTGATGCACTGGCCCGCAGTGGTGCAGTAGACGTTATTGTTGTTGACTCGGTTGCAGCGCTGACACCTAAGGCTGAAATTGAAGGTGAAATGGGTGACTCACACATGGGTCTGCAGGCGCGTATGCTGTCTCAGGCAATGCGTAAGCTGACCGGTAACCTGAAGCAGTCCAACTGTATGTGTATCTTCATCAACCAGATCCGTATGAAGATTGGTGTGATGTTTGGTAACCCTGAAACCACTACCGGTGGTAACGCCCTTAAGTTCTATGCCTCTGTTCGTTTGGATATCCGTCGTACCGGTGCCATCAAAGAGGGCGATGAAGTTGTGGGTAACGAAACCCGCGTGAAAGTGGTGAAGAACAAGATTGCAGCCCCATTCAAGCAGGCTGAATTCCAAATCCTTTATGGCCAGGGGATTAACCGCACCGGCGAACTGGTTGACCTGGGTGTTGCCCATAAACTGGTTGAGAAGTCTGGCGCCTGGTACAGCTACAAGGGTGACAAGATCGGTCAGGGTCGTGCCAACGCAGGTAGATACCTGGTTGAAAACCCACAGGTGGCTGCTGAAATTGACCAGCAACTGCGTGCCATGCTGCTGAGTAAAGGCGAAGCTGCACCAGCTGAAGGCAATGAAAACATCGATATGGAAACCGGTGAAGTATTCTGAGCCAGGAAGTAAAGCAAGCCGCGCTGGCAATTTTGGCGCGGCGGGATCACTCCAGAGCCGAGCTAAAATCAAAACTGCTCGGCAAAGGATTTGATTCTCCCGATGCAGATATAGCCATGGACTATTGTGAGTCCATGGGATATCTCGACGATGAAAGGTTTGCTGGACTGCTGATGCGCAGTCATATTGCCAAGGGCCACGGCCCGGCTCGTATAAAGCAGGCCTTTATCCAAAAGGGCGTACCCAGGGAGATCATGTCATCTGTGATTGATGGCAGCGATTGCGACTGGTACGAACTGGCAAAAGAGAAGGCCTGCCGCAAATATGGTGAGCCTGAAAAACTTGAGCATAAAGAAAAGGCCCGTCGTATCAGATACCTGATTGGCCAGGGCTTTAGTTATGACCAGGTAGCCTATGCGCTGGACTATGATCCCTATGTTGATGACTGAGTGGATAACTTAAGTCATCTCCGCCTGTTAATTCTCTCTCTTCCTCTATTCTTTTCCCTTGCTGCAGCAAATGTTAAACAAGGCTGGTTGTTGGCCTAATGTCTGCTTTATAATGCTGGGCATTTGTGGGCGAGTGTGTACACTTACTCATTTGCATTTTTCTAGATACCTATTCAGGAAGATTTCATGTACAAAACCACTGCAGAGCTGAGAAGCGCATTCTTGGCGTTCTTCGCCAAAAATGGTCATCAGGTTGTCGACAGCAGTTCGCTGGTTCCGGGCAATGATCCAACTTTGTTGTTCACCAACGCCGGTATGAACCAGTTTAAAGATGTGTTCCTGGGATTAGACAAGCGTAGCTACACCCGAGCGACCACTTCTCAGCGCTGCGTGCGCGCAGGTGGTAAGCATAATGATCTGGACAACGTAGGTTATACCGCGCGTCACCATACCTTCTTTGAAATGCTGGGTAACTTCAGCTTTGGCGACTATTTCAAGCATGACGCCATTCGCTTTGCATGGACCTTCCTGACTGAAGATCTGAAACTGCCAAAAGAGCGCCTGTGCGTCACTATTTATGAAACTGACGACGAAGCCTACAACATCTGGAAAGATGAAATTGGCGTTCCTGAAGATTGCATCATCCGCATTGGTGACAATAAAGGTGCACCTTATGCGTCTGACAACTTCTGGCAGATGGGTGACACAGGCCCTTGTGGTCCTTGTACCGAAATCTTCTACGATCACGGTGATCACATCTGGGGTGGTCGTCCAGGCACGCCTGAAGAAGATGGTGACCGTTTCATCGAGATCTGGAACATCGTATTTATGCAGTTCAACCGTCAGGCCGACGGTGCTATGGACCCGCTGCCAAAGCCTTCTGTGGATACAGGTATGGGCCTGGAGCGTATTGCCGCAATTCTGCAGGGCGTTCACTCCAACTATCAAATTGATATCTTCACCAAGCTGATCGCAAAAGCGGCTGAAACCATTGGTGTGGAAGATCTGAGCAACAACTCGCTGAAAGTGATTGCCGACCACATTCGTTCATGTGCCTTCCTGGTTGCCGATGGTGTGATGCCATCCAATGAGGGCCGTGGTTATGTACTGCGTCGTATTATCCGTCGTGCAGTACGTCACGGTAATAAGCTGGGTGCAACCGATACCTTTTTCTACAAACTGGTTCCGACTCTGATTGAAGTCATGGGTGATGCCGCCAAAGAGCTGAAAGCTTCTCAGGAGATTGTAGAGAAAGCGCTGAAAGCTGAAGAAGAGCAGTTTGCCCGTACTCTGGAGCGTGGCCTGGGTATGCTGGATCAGGCACTGGAAACCCTGAAGGGTGACACTCTGGATGGCGAAACCGTATTTAAGCTTTACGACACCTACGGCTTCCCAGTGGATTTGACCGCTGACGTTTGCCGCGAGCGAAATATCAATGTCGATGAAGCTGGTTTTGAGACCGCAATGGCTGAGCAGCGTCGTCGCGCCCAGGAAGCCGGTAAGTTTGGTACTGACTACAACGCAGTACTTAAAATTGATGGCGAAACTGAATTCAGTGGTTATGACAACCTGACCGGCAACAGCTCTGTTGTGGCTATCTATAAAGATGGCGAAGCGGTTGAAGTGATTCAGGCGGGTGACAAGGCGGTAGTCGTACTGGAAACCACACCGTTTTATGGTGAGTCCGGTGGCCAGGTAGGTGACAAAGGTCAGCTGCTGGCTGAAGGTATCGAGTTTGAAGTGACTGATACTCAGAAGTACGGTCAGGCGACCGGTCATCAGGGTGTACTGCACACTGGTGAGCTGAAAGTTGGCCAGTCTCTGATCACTGCCGTAGACAAGAAGCTGCGTCACCGCACTCAACTTAACCACTCTGTAACCCACCTGCTTCACGCTGCACTGCGTCAGGTTCTGGGTGCTCATGTGACTCAGAAAGGTTCTTTGGTTGACCCTGAGCGTCTGCGTTTTGACTTCTCCCATGTTGAAGCGGTTAAAAGTGCCGAACTGAAAGAGATTGAAGAGCTGGTTAACACGCAAATCCGTCGTAACCATGAGCTGAAAACAGAAGTGATGGATATCGATACCGCCAAAGAAAAAGGTGCCATGGCACTGTTTGGTGAGAAGTACGATAGCGATGTTCGCGTAGTCACCATGGGTGACTTCTCTATCGAACTGTGTGGTGGTACTCACGTAGGTCGTACCGGCGATATCGGCTTGTTCAAGATCACCTCTGAAGGTGGTATCGCAGCGGGTATCCGCCGTATTGAAGCGGTAACCGGTGCTGCAGCTATGGATTATGTAGCTCAGGAAGAGGCTGAACTGCGCGAAGCAGCAGGTCTGCTTAAAGCCGACGCCATGTCTCTGGTTGCCAAGCTGAAAGCTCAGCTGGACAAAGCTAAGCAGCTGGAAAAAGAAAATGCTCAGCTTAAAGACAAACTTGCAGCTGCTGCCAGTGCCGATCTGGCCGGTGACGCCGTAGAAGTTAATGGTGTGAAAGTACTGGTTAAGAAGCTGGAAGGCGTTGAGCCTGGTGCACTGCGTGGCTTACAGGATGAGCTGAAGCAGAAGCTAGGCAGTGGCGTTGTGGTACTGGGTATCGCAGGCGATGCCAAGGTTAACCTGATTGCCGGTGTGACCAAAGACCTGGTGGGTAAAGTCAAAGCCGGTGAGCTGGTTGCCATGGTAGCCGCTCAGGTCGGTGGTAAGGGCGGTGGTCGTCCAGATATGGCTCAGGCCGGTGGCAGTCAGCCAGAACATCTGGACAAAGCACTGTCTGACGTTATGCCTTGGCTGACCGAGCGTCTGTAAGAGGTCGTCAGTGCCAGAAGAGCAAAAGCTTAGCCAGTCTCTTTGTAAGAGTAAGCTTTACGTTAAAAAGTTTGGTGGCACTTCGGTGGGCTCAATCGAGCGCATCGAGGCGCTTGCCGAGCGTATAGCCAAGGCTTATCAGGCCGGTGAAAGGCAGGTGATTGTATGCTCCGCGATGGCGGGGGAGACCAATCGCCTGATCGCACTGGGCGGACAGGTCACTGCTTATGGTGATCCCCGTGAAATGGATATGCTTATCTCTACCGGTGAGCAGATCAGTATCGCCCTGATGGCCATGGCACTGCAAAAGCGTGGCATTCCAGCCCGATCCCTTACAGGTGATCAGGTACAAATCCATACCAACAGTCAGTTTGGCCGTGCAGCTATTGAACAGGTAGATACCGACTATCTGGAGCAATTGCTGGAGCAAGGCATTATCCCCGTCGTCGCAGGCTTTCAGGGACGTAACCCCAATGGGGATGTGACTACGCTGGGACGCGGCGGTTCAGACACCACGGCAGTGGCGCTGGCAGCGGCATTAAGTGCCGATGAGTGCCAGATTTTTACCGATGTTACCGGTGTATTCACCACAGACCCCAATCTGGAACCTGCTGCCAAACGTCTCGACAGTATCAGCTTCAGCTCAATGTTTGAGATGGCCCGCCTGGGTGCCAAGGTGCTGCACCCTGATTCTGTTGCTTACGCCGAAAGATATCGGGTACCACTGAGGGTGCTGTCCAGTTTTGAGAATGGCGAGGGCACTTTGATCTGTTTTGATGGTCAATATCATCAGGCAGGTAAAGTAGTCGGGATTGCCGTCAGTGCTGATTTGGCCATGGTCTCTTTCGATGAATTGGATGAATCCAGCGATAGATTGGCTGTTCTGTTCAAGCGCCTTGCCGAAATGGGAATTGAAACTGATCTGCTGAGCAAAACCCGTAGCAGTGCATCAACTGTCAGCTTTACTATTGCTCAATCCTGGTTGGAAAGAGTACTTGCCGAGCTGGACAGTGTTAGTCAAACTCTCAATATAGGTCCGGTTTACTTTGAACAGGATCTGGTCAGAGTCTCCCTGGTTGGGAACAATAATCTGGCTAAAACAGAGGTTGCTGCCAAGGTTTTCGATGTCTTGGGCAAACACGGAATACATGTTAAGTTGGTTTCTTCATCTGCAATAAAACTTGCATTGGTGATTCCGCAGAACCATCTAAGATCTGCAGTTTGCGCGCTACATCACGCTTTTGAGCTAAACGAGCTGTAAGTAAATAACCGATTTGGTAATGACTACTGTTAATTTGTACTATGCTGACCTTATAATAAGCATAAGTACCGGGTGTGTACCGAGTTATTGCTGAATTGGGAACTAAAGGAGCAAAAGAATGCTGATTTTGACTCGTCGTGTTGGTGAAACACTGATGATTGGTGACGAAGTCACCGTAACAGTGCTGGGTGTGAAAGGAAATCAAGTGCGTATCGGTGTAAATGCGCCGAAAGAAGTTTCTGTACACCGTGAAGAGATTTATCAGAGAATCCAATCTGAAAAATCTGGTTCAGGTAACGAGAGTGGCAATTTCTAATAGTTTTGACTATTGGTAATCAAGCGCAGTTGCCGCACTCATAATAAGAGAGTCAGTTGTCCACTGACTTTTTTATTGCCCAAAACCCTCGCATAAGCGGGGGTTTTTGTTTTAGTGCGGTTCTTTCTCAGTTGTTTTGCCACCTCACCAATTATTCCTCTCTGTAGCTCTGAACTATTGCCCTGAGCTGTTTCCTGAACTTTTGCCCGAACCGCAGCCTCCATCCACTCTGCTTACTCAATCCGGATATCACTTAGCCGTGATTGAATTCGTTTGCGACCCCAACTCCCTTCCATTTGACGGGATACCTAGCACATCTACTTAATATAGTGCTGCTGGTTATCTGCTGACGCTTAGGTTTTGCCCATCCATATAAGAGTTTGTCCTGGCTAAGCTGCTCGCTCCTGCCCAATACAGTCAGAGTACATCTGAAATTTTGCACTCAGGTGACACTCATTCAATTTGCCAAACCAGCTTAGCCGGCCAAATTGTCGTCAACTATATGAATGCTGCCATTTATTGCGCCTGATTTTGCCTCAGAGCTGCGAGGGCGACGTTAAGCTCTGATCGAAATAAAAGACCAGGAAGTGTGTAAAAACAGAGCGATAGGGGGCTTTATCAAGGCGGATTTGATGTATATCAGCGCAATTTGATTAAAATCAGCTCAAACGAATTTTCCTTTCCAAAAAGCGTTTGACTTATTTTCTTCAAACAGTAATATGTGCGCCAAGAAACACGGAGAGGTGGCCGAGTGGCCGAAGGCGCTCCCCTGCTAAGGGAGTATGGGCTTTATCTCCCATCGAGGGTTCGAATCCCTCCTTCTCCGCCATTTCTTACTAAAGCAAATAGATGTGCGCGTGTAGCTCAGCTGGATAGAGTACCTGGCTACGAACCAGGCGGTCGGAGGTTCGACTCCTTCCACGCGCACCAGCTTTTTGTTTTTTGCAGTACCGATACAATTCTATGCGCGTGTAGCTCAGCTGGATAGAGTACCTGGCTACGAACC
This sequence comes from Shewanella corallii, assembly GCF_023349125.1. Classification (GTDB taxonomy): domain Bacteria; phylum Pseudomonadota; class Gammaproteobacteria; order Enterobacterales; family Shewanellaceae; genus Shewanella; species Shewanella corallii. Next base: position 813,226 of record NZ_JAKIKT010000001.1, read on the forward strand.
AGGCGGTCGGAGGTTCGACTCCTTCCACGCGCACCATCTGCTTTAACGCCTTATCGCTTTATCGCTTTATTAAATTGTACCGACTTTTTTGATCCGCGCATGTAGCTCAGCTGGATAGAGTACCTGGCTACGAACCAGGCGGTCGGAGGTTCGACTCCTTCCATGCGCGCCAAAAAAAGTACTGCTGTTTTTCTTTGAACTGCGCGTGTAGCTCAGCTGGATAGAGTACCTGGCTACGAACCAGGCGGTCGGAGGTTCGACTCCTTCCACGCGCACCAAGAAAAACCTGTTATATTATTTTGAACTGCGCGTGTAGCTCAGCTGGATAGAGTACCTGGCTACGAACCAGGCGGTCGGAGGTTCGACTCCTTCCACGCGCACCAAAATAACGATAGACTAGATTTAAAAGCGCGTGTAGCTCAGCTGGATAGAGTACCTGGCTACGAACCAGGCGGTCGGAGGTTCGACTCCTTCCACGCGCACCATTTTAAGTCGGAGAGGTGGCCGAGTGGCCGAAGGCGCTCCCCTGCTAAGGGAGTATGGGCTTTATCTCCCATCGAGGGTTCGAATCCCTCCTTCTCCGCCATTTATTTCAAAGATACCGCGCGTGTAGCTCAGCTGGATAGAGTACCTGGCTACGAACCAGGCGGTCGGAGGTTCGACTCCTTCCACGCGCACCATCTTTCTTTGAAATCAATGAACAAAAAGCGCATGTAGCTCAGCTGGATAGAGTACCTGGCTACGAACCAGGCGGTCGGAGGTTCGACTCCTTCCATGCGCACCATATTGAAAAGCCACGGACGTCAAACTCCGGGGCTTTTTCATTTCCGTTATCCTGCTGTATTTACCCTTTGTCATTTCCTTTATCGGATCCAGGAGTCTCTCTGGCCTGTTCCGTCATCCCTTCGTTTATCGCCCTACTGCAGTATCCTTTACCTGGACCTTTGATCCCCACGAGTAAAAGCAGTAATCGGCAACTCCCGCTGATGCTCCTTTGAATGGCGGCTCCCCTTCCTGTTTGATTCATCCAGGGCTGGATTGTCGACAAATGCTCCAAATGGTAGATGTCGGCAGACACCTATTAGATATTCTTGATATGCATAACTAGTCAGTTATTAGCGTGTGTATCGGCCAGATCTCATTTTGGCTTCTTACAAAAGCAGAGGCTTAAAATGCTAATTTAACACTTTCTGAATTGAGTGTTTTCTACAATATTGGCTTTGTTGTTGATGAAATCTTAAAAATTGCGGCTCAATATTTTTATTTTCTCTGTTAGCAAGGTTTGATTTTACCAATATTGGTCAGACCAATTTACAATGGATTGGCTTTCTTGTTATAGATTGGTTATGGTCGTTAGCGGTTTTGTGATCATATTTATGCGATAACCGTTTTTCGCTTCAGATTGTGCCGGGTTGAATGGAGTACTTGAGTTCCCGGCGACAGAGTATGCGCAGTGATTGAATATCATAAGAGGACAAGATGGAAACCATTACTGAATCCTTGACGGTAGCGTTTGGCATTATGGCTATGGGGATGGTCATGGTGTTTGTATTTTTGGGAATTCTGATTGCCGGAGTCAATTTTGTGGCCTCCCGATATGGTCCCAAACCTGCTCTGGACATTGGGGAGCCTCAACCAGACTCGGCGCACGCCAATGTCGATCCCAAAGTATTGGCAGCTATCACTGCTGCTATCCATCAGTACCGTACCAAAGCCTGAATCCGATAACGGGCAAAGATATAACAAAGGGAGATAATTATGAGCCGAGCCTTAGCATTGACAGATGTTGCGCTCCGGGACGCCCATCAATCCATTCTGGCGACCCGACTTCGAATTGAAGATATGCTGCCCATTGCAGCCAAGCTGGATAAAGTTGGGTATTGGTCGCTGGAATCCTGGGGCGGCGCCACATTCGATGCCTGCATCCGCTACCTTGGGGAAGATCCCTGGGAGCGCATCCGTTTGCTGAAGCAAGCCATGCCAAATACTCCCCAACAGATGTTACTGCGTGGTCAGAACCTGTTGGGCTATCGTCATTATGCTGATGATGTTGTGACCCGGTTTGTCGAGCGTGCGAAAACCAATGGGGTTGATGTCTTCCGAATCTTCGATGCCATGAACGATGTGCGTAACCTGGAAACGGCTATCAAAGCAGTTAAAGCGGTGGAAGGCCATGCTCAGGGTACTATCTCCTATACAACCAGCCCGGTTCATACTCTGGATAACTGGGTAGATATGGCCAAGCGTCTTGAAGATATGGGTTGTGACTCTATCTGTATTAAGGATATGGCCGGTCTGCTGAAGCCCATGGAGGCCTATGAGCTGATCTCCCGTCTCAAGCAACAAACTGATCTTGTGGTTGCTATGCACTGCCATGCCACCACAGGGTTGAGTACCGCCACTTACCAAAAGGCTATTGAAGCCGGTATTGATGTGCTGGATACTGCTATCTCATCAATGAGCCAGACCTATGGTCATACGGCCACAGAAACCGTGGTTGCCATGGCAGAAGGTACCGAGCGTGATACAGGTTATGACCTGGGCGCCCTGGAAGACATTGCGGCCTATTTCCGTGAAGTGCGTAAGAAGTACGCTAAGTTCGAAGGCTCACTCAAGGGCATCGATTCCCGCATTCTCAAGGCTCAGGTGCCTGGCGGCATGCTGACCAATATGGAGAACCAGCTCAGAGAGCAGGGCGCGACCGATAAGCTGGATCTGGTATTGGAAGAGATCCCGCGGGTGCGTGAGGATTTGGGCTTCCTGCCACTGGTTACCCCAACGTCGCAAATTGTTGGCACTCAGGCAGTGATTAATGTGCTGACCGGCGAGCGTTACAAGTCGATGACCAAGGAAACCGAAGGTGTTCTCAAGGGCGAATATGGCGCCACGCCTGCTGCCGTGAATACCGAGCTTCAGGCTCGTGTGCTGAAGGGCGGCGAAGCGATCACCTGTCGTCCTGCTGATCTGCTGGCACCTGAATTTGATAAGCTGAAAGCCGAGTTGAGTGGTAAAGCCGGCAGTGAAGGCATCCAGCTGGCTCAGGCGGAAGGTCTGGATGACGATGTACTCACCTATGCTCTGTTCCCGCAAATTGGTCTGCAATTCCTGAAAAACCGCGGCAACCCTGATGCCTTTGAACCCGCTCCGGGCAATGAGCCTGAGCCGGTAGTTTCTGCGCCAGCCAAGTCTGCTGAGGCAGGTGAGACTTACACTGTCAACGTTCAGGGCCAGGCCTATGTGGTCCAGGTGACCCCGGGGGGGGATATCACTCAGGTCGCTCCGGTCGCTGCTCCCGCGCCGGCTGCTTCTGCTCCTGCGGTACAGGTTGCCGGTGGCGCAGTAAAGTCTGAAATGAGCGCACCTCTGTCCGGCAACATCTTCAAAGTGAATGTGGCACCGGGAGATACGGTGAAAGAGGGAGATGTTGTTATCATCCTGGAAGCCATGAAGATGGAAACTGAAGTGCGCGCCATTTGTGACGGTGTGATCGCCAAGCTGTTTGTTAAAGAGGGTGACAGCGTCAACGTTGGCTCTCAGTTGCTGGCACTGAGTTAAGGGGGCGTCGTGGAAGGATTAATGGCGTTTCTGGGTGAGACGGGCATAGCCCATTTCACCTGGCCTCAGGCGGCGATGATGGCCGTTGGCCTGCTGCTGATGTATCTGGCGATAGCCAAGAAGTTTGAACCTCTGTTGCTCTTGCCCATAGGGTTTGGTGCGATTTTGGCAAACATTCCCAATGCAGGGTTTAACGACCCCGGTGGATTGCTGTATTACATCTATGAAGTGGGTATCAAGACAGGTATTTTCCCTCTGTTGATCTTTATGGGTGTGGGGGCCATGACTGATTTTGGTGCCCTGATTGCCAACCCTAAGACCTTGCTGCTGGGAGCCGCGGCTCAGTTCGGTATCTTTGCCACCCTGCTGGGGGCAATCGGTCTGAATCTGGTTCCCGGTTTTGAGTTTACCCTGCAGGATGCGGCAGCCATCGCCATTATTGGTGGGGCTGATGGTCCAACGGCTATCTTTGTGGCCTCCATGCTGGCGCCTGAGTTACTCGGGGCGATCGCCGTGGCAGCATACTCCTATATGGCTTTGGTACCTATTATCCAGCCGCCCATTATGAAAGCACTGACCACAGAGGCAGAGCGTAAAATCAAGATGGAGCAGCTGCGTGAGGTGAGCAAGAAGGAGAAGATCCTGTTTCCGCTGATGGTGCTGGGGCTAACAATCCTGTTCCTGCCGGCCGCTTCACCCCTGGTGGGTATGTTCTGCCTGGGTAACCTGATGCGTGAATCCGGAGTGGTGGATCGCCTGTCTCAGACTGCACAGAATGAACTTATCAATATCGTCACTATCTTTCTGGGTCTGGCGGTAGGCTCCAAGCTGTCAGCAGAGGAGTTCCTGCAGATCCAGACTCTGGGTATTCTGGTACTGGGTGCGGTCGCCTTCGGTATCGGCACTGCCTCAGGCGTGCTGATGGCCAAGCTGATGTGCAAGCTGTCTGGTGGCAAGGTTAACCCGCTGATTGGCGCTGCCGGTGTATCCGCGGTGCCTATGGCTGCCAGGGTGGTCAACAAGGTGGGGCTGGATGCCAACTCCCAGAACTTCCTGCTGATGCACGCCATGGGGCCGAATGTGGCCGGTGTACTGGGCAGTGCGGTAGCAGCCGGTGTGCTGCTGGCGGTATTGGGTTAATCCAGTTCAGTTACTGCTGCGAATCACAGCTATTAAAACAGCTATCAAAAAAGCGCCGCTCGATAGTTATATAACAGGGGAGCGGCGCTTTTTTATTTGGAGTTTTTTGGGGACAGGAGATCAGGCGCTGGCAGTCTGAGGCTCAATTTCATCCTTGTTGAACTGGACTTCATCCAGCTGACCTTCCGACTTTCCTACCACCACGGCTGTCATCATATCGCCGGTGACATTGGTGCAGGTGCGGATCATATCAATCACACGGTCGATGGCAGCGATAAAGGCGATACCTTCCAGTGGCAGACCCACAGCCCCCAGAGTCACAGTCAGCATCACCATGGCGCTGCCCGGTACACCTGCGGTACCCACCGAGGCAACGGTGGCGGTAACCGCAATCAGCATATAGTCGGTCATATCCAGTGGGATGCCGTAAATCTGGGCGATAAAGATAGCCGCGATTGCCGGATAGATACCGCCACAACCATCCATATTCATGGTTGCCCCCATAGGCAGTACAAAGGCGCTGTACTGCTTGGATACCCCCATAGAGCTGGCGCAGCGGGTGGTTGCCGGCAGGGTACCAAAGCTGGAGGCGGTGGAGAAAGCGATCAGCTGGGCCGGCATTGCCTTGCGGAAGAACTTGAGCGGGCTCAGTTTGGCGGCAAACTTAATCAGGCCACCATAAACAAAGAGGATATGGATAAGTGCAGCCAGATAGATAGCGCCGATAAACTTGCTCAGCGGCAGCAGGGTTTCCAGACCGTATTTACCTATGACCCAGGCCATCAGACCAAATACGCCGATTGGGGTCAGTTTCAGTACCATGCGGGTTAACTGGAACATCACCTCAGCACCGGCTTCAATGGTTTTCTTCAGTGGCTCCGCTTTCTCACCCACAGTGTTGATCGCGATACCTACCAAAGCGGCAAAGACGATAATCTGCAGCACTTTACCTTCGGCCAGAGAGGCAAAAGGGTTGACCGGGATCATATCCAGCAATACCTGGGCAAAACCCGGTACATTGCGCTCACGTACTTCGGAGGTGACCAGTTCCATGGAGCCGCCCATATCGATCAGTGAGCCTATGGTCAGGCCGATCAGCGATGCTATGGTGCCGGTAAACATAAACATCCCCAACGTCTTTAGACTGAGGCGCTTAAGGTTGGCGCTGTTACCCAGAGAGGTAATGCTGACGACAATGGCGCAGAAAATCAGCGGTGCCACCAACATTTTAATGGCGGCGATAAACAGGTCGCCAAGAGGCTTGAGGCTGGCAGCATCCGGGCCGAAAATCAGGCCGACTATGGCACCCAGGCCAAAACCCGCAAGCACTTGCTGCCAGAACGGAATACGTTGAATCATCTTAATCATATCAGGTCACTTCCTGCTTTATAGACTGCCCCAACAAGGGCTTTTGGTGGCAAAACCCACCCTGAACAAAAAACTTCCGGACAGCACCAGAGGGCTGAAATTGCACGAAATATGCTCACAGAATAACTGCTGAGCATTGTATAGATAGACAGAGTTGGGAAACAAATCGTTTTTAATATAACTTATTGTAATAAGTGAGTTTGTTTTGATTATGTTAATGCATGTAAAGCGGGTGAGCAAACAAGCCCGTTTGAGGACAATAATGGAATGACCGAAAGTCTGTGGATCATGTTCAGTGGTGCCTTTCTGGCCGCGACACTGCTCCCCGGAGGTTCTGAGGTGCTGTTGGCTGGCTTATTGGCTGCAGAGCCCCAGGCCTGGCTGACACTCTGGCTGGCGGCCTCGGTGGGTAACACACTGGGGTCACTTACCAGTTTCTGGCTAGGCAGATTGGGACGGGTCGCCAAATCACCGGAAGAGCTTGCCAGCGGGGGTTATCGCAGGGCATTGGCGCTGGTGCAAAAGTATGGTGTTTGGAGTTTGCTGCTTGCCTGGACGCCGGTAATCGGTGATCTGCTTTGCGTGTTGGCCGGTTGGTTGCGTCTGCCAGTCCTTACCTCAACTCTGCTTATTCTGATCGGGAAAACTGTCCGATATCTGTTGATTGTGGCGGCTGTATTGCATTGGGCGATTTAATTACTTTTACTTGCCGTCTAAAAGATGAACAATTAACATCGCTCAAAAGTTAGCTAAATCAAATTGTTAGGAAAAGCTAAACTATCAGGGAGTGATGTATGAACCTGTTTCGTAAAGGTGGGCTGCTGCTGGCCGCCCTTGTCAGTTTCGTGTCTGTGGCAGCAACGCCGGATGTGAAAGATTTTGTCCGCCACAGTGAGTTTCATAATGTTAAAATATCCCCGGATGGAAAGCATCTGGCGGTACTGATGAACAACGACGGCGGTAAATCGCTGGCATTTCTGAATACCAAGACACTGCAGCCAGTATTTGCTTTGAAGGCGGACCGTAAAGATCTGCCGGAAAACTTCTATTGGGTGAATGATGAGAGGGTGGTGGTTCAGGTTGGCCGAAGCCATGGTTCTCTGGAAAAGCCTTTCGTTACCGGGGAGTTGTTTGCCATCAATTATGATGGTTCCAAAGCCAGAATGATTGCCGGTTATCGCTCCAAAGGCGGAATGGCCCTGTCGGCGGATGCCTACTTTTTGTTGGATAATCTGGATGGCGATGAAAAGCACATTCTGATGTATCGTCGAACCATAAACAAAAGTGGCGGAGCCTTACCGGAAGTGGTGAAGCTGAATGTATACAACGGGCGTGAGCGCAAAATTAAAAGAGCGCCCGTGCCATACGGCAGCTTTCTTATCGATAACCATGGCGTGCCCAGGTTTGCCACAGGCATGACCTCGGATGGTAAAACAAAACTCTATTACTCTCCTGCCAAAGGTGAAGACTGGGAGCTGTTTAAAGACGAGTTTGCCGGTGAGTTCGAGCCGCTGGGCTTCAGCTCAGACAACGACAGTGTTTATGTGCTGCAGAGTGAAGATGGCGGTACCAAAGGGCTTTACCAATATAATCTGAAAACCGGTAAGTCCTCAGAGCTGTATCGCAGCGAGATTGCCGACCCTACCTATGCTATCAGCTCCAACCTCAATGAAGTCTATGGTCTGCGAATGGATGAAGACTTCCCTACCTATCTGTTTATCAAGCCCGACACCAAAGAAGCTCAGGTTCATAAAGCTCTGGTGGGGGCCTTTAATGGCGATGCTGTGGAGATCACCAGCAAGACCCGGGATGGCAAACAGATGGTGGTTTGGGTTAACGGTGACCGCAACCCGGGAGCCTTTTATCTGGTAGACACAGATAAATTGAGCGCTCGCTTCCTGTTGGCAGCGCGCCCCTGGCTGAAAGCGGATCAACTGGCCATGACCGAACCCTTCAGGTTAAAAACCCCGGATGGTCTGCAGTTAAACGGTTATCTGACGCTACCTCAGGGCAAACAGAAAGATCTGCCGACTATTGTTATGCCCCATGGTGGCCCCCATGCCAGAGATTATTGGGGATTCCACCCCGATGCCCAGATGCTCGCCAGCCAGGGATATGCTGTGGTGCAGGTTAATTTCCGCGGTTCAACCGGTTATGGTCAGCGCTTCGAGCAGGCGGGCTGGGGAGAGTGGGGCAATAAGATCCAGGATGATATTACCCTGGCGACTCAATACGCCATTCAATCCGGTGTCGCAGATAAAGACAGGATCTGTATCTATGGCGCCAGCTTCGGGGGCTACAGTGCACTGCAAAGTGCTATCAGAGAGCCGGAACTCTACAAATGTGCCATAGGTTATGTCGGTGTATATGACCTGCCCATGCTGTATGACGAAGGGGATATTCGCAGCATCAAATGGGGAGATGCTTATCTTGATAAGACCCTGGGCACAGATGTCGCGTCCCAGCAAAGCCAGTCACCGGCCCGAAATGTTGATAAGCTCAAAGCCCCTGTGCTTATCGTGCACGGTGAGGATGACGAAAGAGCGCATATCGAACATGCCTATGCCTTGCGTGACGCGCTTGACAAGAAAGGCCACCCCTATGAGTGGCTGGTTAAAGATAAGGAAGGCCACGGTTTTTATAACGAAGAGAACATCCTTGAGATGTATCAAACCATGTTGCGCTTTCTTGATACCCATATAGGAAAGGGAACCCCGGCTAATTGAGCGGGTCTCAACAGAACAGAATTTTGACAAGGAGCTTTCAGTGAAGCGATTGTTATTGGCAGTAGCTGTATCTGCTGCATTGGCCGGGTGCGCCTCAGACACCCAAATATCCCGTCTGCCTGCGGGGGTAAAGCTGGTGGAGTCCAGTGTTACCCACAATGCAGGTATCAGTATTCCTTACAAGAAGTACCAGCTGGCCAATGGCCTGACAGTGGTGCTCCATGAAGACAAGTCAGATCCTCTGGTGCATGTGGACGTGACCTATCATGTGGGTTCCGGCAGAGAAGTACCTGGCAAGAGTGGTTTTGCTCATCTGTTTGAACACATGATGTTCCAGGGCTCAGAAAACGTTGCCGACGAAGAGCACTTTAAAATTATCACTGAGTCCGGTGGCACCTTGAATGGCACCACCAACACTGACCGCACCAACTACTTTGAGACTGTGCCGAGCAACCAGCTGGAAAAAGTACTCTGGTTGGAAGCCGACCGTATGGGGTACTTCCTGCCGGCGCTGACCGAAGAGAAGTTTGAAGTCCAGCGGGAAACCGTCAAAAACGAGCGTGCCCAGCGGGTTGATAACCGTCCTTATGGCCGCATGAATGAGCGTTTCTCAGAGGCGTTCTACCCCAAAGGCCACCCTTATTCCTGGCCCGTTATTGGCTGGCCGGAAGATCTGGAACGGGCAGATGTTGATGATGTTCGCGCCTTCTTTGCCCGCTGGTATGGTCCTAACAACGCCACTCTGACCATAGGCGGCAGCTTTGACCAGGCTCAAACCCTGGCCTGGGTGAATAAGTATTTTGGTGATATTCCCCGTGGGCCGGAAGTTGAGGATATGGCCAAGACGCCGGTGACCCTGGACAGGACACGTTATATCTCCATGGAAGATGCGGTGCACCTGCCATTGATACGAGTGGGTTTCCCGACCGTTTATGCCCGTCATGAAGATGAAGCTGCACTTGATCTGCTGGCCACTATTCTGGGTGGTGGTCAAACATCCCTGTTTTACAAGAATCTGGTGAAAGATGGCTTTGCCGTGCAGGCGGGTGTCAGTCACCCCTGTCAGGAACTGGCCTGTCAGATGTTTATGTATGCCCTGGCCAACCCCGCCAAAGGCGGCTCGCTGACAGATATAGAAAAGCGTATCAATGAGTCTATCGCTGAGTTTGAAACCCGTGGTGTGACCGACGAAGACCTGCAAAAAGCCAAGGTGCAGTCAGAGGCCAGAACCATATTTGGTCTGCAGAGTGTACGCGGCAAGGTGACGTCGCTGGCTTACAACCAAACCTTCTTCGGTAAGCCGGATATGATTGCCGAAGATCTTGAGCGATACTCCAGCGTCACCAAAGAAGATGTAATGCGGGTATTCAACAAGTACATCAAGGGCAAACCCAGTGTGGTGATGAGTGTTGTGCCCAAGGGACAGACTCAGTTGATTGCCCATGCAGATAACTATACGCCCGAGCGCGCCGAGCCTGTTGCCAGCACAGAGCAAACCGCGGCCGCCAAGCCAGCCAGTTCCAGCTTTGACCGTTCTGTTCGTCCTTCCGAAGGCGCTGCACCTGTGATGACAGTGCCTGAACTCTGGACTGGCGCGTTGGCCAACGGTATCCAAGTGATGGGTACTGAGAGTGATGAAACACCAACGGTTGAGCTGCTTATCTACCTCAATGGTGGCCATGAGCTGGTGCCGGTCGACAAATCAGGTCTGTCTGCGCTGACCGCTTCCATGATGAATGAGTCAACGGCAAAGCGCAGCACAGAGGAGCTTACTCAAGCGCTGGAGATGCTGGGTTCCTCCATCAGCTTTGGTTCCAGTGGCAACCAGAGCACCATCAAGGTGTCGGCGTTAACAGAAAACCTGCCACAGACCATGGCAATTCTTCAGGAAAAACTGTTTGAGCCTGGCTTTAAAGAGGCTGACTTCCAGCGTCAGAAACAGCAGATGCTGCAGGGGCTTCAGCACCAGCTCAATGAGCCTGATTATCTGGCCAGAACCAACTTTGCCAAACTGCTTTACGGTGACAAGAACCCCAAAGGAGTAGGCGCCAGCCTGGAAACCGTCTCCGGATTGACCCTTGACGATGTGAAAGCCTTCTATAAAGCACAGTACCGTGCCGGTAACGCTGAAGTCGTGGTGGTGTCGGATCTGGATAAAGCTCAGATACTGCCGCAGCTGGCGCCACTGGCTAAATGGCAGGGTAAGGCCACACCTATACCTGAGCAGGGTCCATTACCTGAGCTGCAGGGAGGCACTATATACATAGTTGATAAACCCGGCGCTGCCCAGTCAGTGATTATGCTGGGTAAAAGGGCGATGCCATTTGATGCCACAGGTGAGTACTTTAAGGCTGAGCTGATGAACTATCCTCTGGGGGGCGCGTTCAACAGCCGGATTAACCTCAACCTGAGGGAAGATAAGGGTTACACCTATGGTGCCCGCAGTGGCTTCAGTGGCAAACAGGATTCGGGCACTTTTGTCGCCAAAGCCAGTGTACGCAGCGATGTGACTGACAAGTCGCTGGTGGAGTTTATCAAGGAGATAAACCACTATCAGCAGCAGGGGATAACCGCAGAGGAGCTGGCCTTTATGCGCAGTTCAATCTCTCAGGGGAAGGCGCTGGATTATGAGACCCCTTATCAGAAAGCCGGCTTTATCCGCTCGATTCAAAAGTACGATCTCGCCGCTGATTACACCGCCAAACAGGCGAAGATTATCGACACTATAGGTAAGGCTGAGTTGGATAAACTGGCTAAAGATAATCTGAATCTGGATGAGATGGTGATGCTGGTGGTGGGTGACAAAGCCAGTATTCAGCCCGGACTGGAGGCGCTTGGGTACCCGGTTAAGGTGATTAAGTAAAAGTGAACCTATAACTAACTATCCGGGAATTTGTGATCCTGGATAAAAATTTGCGCCGGGCATTGTAATCATTATCATTGCCCTCATATATGCAAGACGGCGACAGTTAAGCACTGTCGCCGTCTGTTTTTGTAGGTGTCATCGTCAGTCGCTGATTTTCAGTAAAAGAGTTTTACGTTTTAGCTGAATAGAAATACTTGCTGGCCGTGTCTGATACTTATATTTTGAAGCATTGCGCAGGTTCATTGTCAGTCCGGGTTGGCCGAGCAGTCTATGAACCCAATTAGAGAGAAGGTTAACTTGAAGTCATTCAATGCGTTGATAGATTACCTGGCCACTGATGCCGGGCGTCGTGCTTTGGCAGGTATTCACAGAGGGATCGAGCGGGAAGCTCTGCGTGTTTTACCAGAGGGCGAGCTGGCACAGGATCCCCATCCAGTGGTGCTGGGCAGTGCCCTGACTCACTCGCGAATTACCACTGACTACAGTGAAGCTTTGCTGGAATTTATTACTCCGGTCAGTAAAAGCATTAATGAACTGCTGGATGGCCTGACTCAAACTCATGCATTTTCGGTACGTAACCTCAATGGCCAGCAACTGTGGCCGGTGAGCATGCCCTGTTTCGTTGGCGACGAGGCCGATATCCGCATTGCTCAATATGGCGACTCCAATATCGGTAAAATGAAGACCCTGTACCGTAAAGGGTTGACCTACCGCTATGGTGCCCTGATGCAGATCATCTCCGGGGTACATTTTAACTTTTCTGTGTCCGATGAACTGTGGACACTGCTGTACGAGAACAGTGACAAATCACTGAGCCGTGAAGATTTTATTTCAGAACGTTATTTCGGTCTGATCCGCAACTACCGCCGCAGTGTGTGGTTGCTGCCATACCTGTTCGGGGCGTCTCCTGCGCTGTGCAGCTCCTTTGTGAAGGGACGCGAGTCCGATATTCCTTTTAACAAAACGGATGACGGCACCCTGTATCTGCCCTATGCGACTTCGCTGCGCATGAGTGATTTGGGCTATACCAACCACGAACAGGATAAGCTGAATATCAGCTACAACTCCCTGGGCGAATACCTGACCGGTATGCGTGCGGCGATTCGTATGCGGTCGGATAAGTTTGCCCGTATTGGCGTGAAAGTGGATGGCGAATATCGCCAGCTTAACGACAATATTCTGCAGATTGAGAATGAGTTTTATGCCCCTATCCGTGCCAAGCGGGTTGCCGCCAGTGGTGAGAAACCCTCTGAAGCGCTGGAGCGTGGTGGCGTTGAATATATCGAAGTGCGGGCGCTGGATGTTAACCCATTCAGCCCGGTCGGTATTGAAGAAAGCCAGATCCGTATACTGGATCTGTTCCTGCTCTACTGTCTGCTGGCCTCATCAGAGCCCTTCGATAAGGTTGAAGAGCAGCAGGTATCACTGAACCTGAATGCTGTGGTACTGGAAGGCCGTAACCCTGAGCTAATGCTGAGCAACAAGGGCGAGGCGGTCAGTTTGCGCGACTGGGCCGGTGATATCTTCGATGCCATGGAGCGTCTGGCAACACTGCTGGACATTCAGGGCGATGAGTATCAACAAGCTGTTGCCCAGTGGCGACAGGCGGTTCAGGACCCGGACAAGACACTGTCAGGCAGAGTGATGCAGGCTTTGTCCGAGCCCGGCATGAACAATGGCCGTTGGGTGAAGGGGCTGGCCCGGGAATACACTCAGTATTTTACCAACTATCCGCTGACCCCTGAGCAGCTTGAGGATTATACTCAGGCCGCCGCTGAGTCGATTGCCCGCCAGCGGGATATCGAAGCTCAGGACAAAGTGGGCTTTGATGAGTTTCTCGCCGACTACTTCGGGGATATCAGAGATTGATGGCAGCAGGCAGAGTGAAAGGGTACCTGTTAGCCGGTGTCATGGCCGCAGTCCTGGCTGGCTGCGCCTCAGAGCCGAAGCAGGCTGAAGATTGCGGTCGCTTCTCTGCCTATCTTGAGCCGCCAGCCTCTGAAAACCTGTACCGGGCGCTGGTCACCCATATTGATGGCAAACCGGTTATCTCCCAGCCCAACTATAAACTGGCACCGGGGCGTTATACCCTGACGCTGGTGGAGTTGATCCATGCTCCTGGGATGGATGTTCCTCTTAATGCCCGTAAAACCAAGACCTTGTCGCTGGATTTGAAAACCGGTGAGCGACTGCATCTGGCGGCGAAATACCTGCCAGAAGGTCAGGGCGAAGGCTTCTGGGAGCCGGTTGTCTGGCAAACCGATAAAGCCAGATGTGTATTGCCCAAAGTACTGGTTAATCAATAGCAGAGTATTGCATCGCCCGATCGTGGCGGTGCTTCTGTATGCCAACCTTCTATGAGGATTGGTATTACCTCATCAAATTCAAGTATCTGCATTGCAACCTTGGCCCGGGTTTGTGACACTAACAATCAGTGTTAACCCTGATGACAAGCGATTGGTATATAACCATGAACTGGACCTTGCGTGCCATGATGGCATTGGCCTTACTGCAATTGGCTGGATGCGCCAATTCTCCCCCAAGAGAACCTGAAAATATCTGTGCGATTTTTACCGAGCACAGAGACTGGTATGACGCCGCCAAAAACACCCGTGAAAAGTGGGGCGTGCCTGTGCATGTGCCTATGGCCATGATGTATCAGGAAAGCTCTTTTAAGCATAATGCTGCGCCGCCGATGGAGTATTTCCTCGGTTTTATCCCTATCGGCCGGGCCAGCAGTGCTTACGGTTATGCCCAGGCCAAAACCATCACCTGGGACGATTACACCCGGGAGACAGGTAACTCCTGGTCCAGCCGCTCAAACTTCGACGATGCCATGGATTTTATGGGCTGGTTTATCTACAAGAGCCATAAGATCAACGGCGTATCAAAGTGGGATGCCAGAAACCAGTACCTGAATTATCACGAAGGCTGGGGCGGCTATAAGCGAGGCTCTTATAAGTCCAAGAAATGGCTGATCAATGTGGCCGCCAAGGTGGACGCCAGATCCCGTCGTTATGCTGCCCAGTACAATCAGTGTAAAGAGGATTTGGATAAGTCCTGGCTGTGGCGCCTGTTCTTTGGATAAATCACTTTGGGACAAGCCACAGAAAACAAAAAACCAGCCATTTGGCTGGTTTTTTTAGCTTTGGGCTCAGGCAATTTCTTGCGCCTTTAGCATTCGCTTCTGGGAGTACATGGCCCGATCAGCCTGTTTGAAGGCCTTGCTCCAGTTATTGACGAAGGGAGCCAGACCGGCACTGAACCTCACCGGATAGCCGGGTTGAGAGTCCAGACTGGCACGGATCTCACTGAGCTCCATGGTGACAGACAGGGGCGAACCATGGCGCAGCACAACAAATTCATCACCGCCAAAACGCGCCAGCAGTGCCTGCTCTCCCCAATACTGTTTGAGGGTGTCGGCCAGTTTAATCAGGGCTTTATCACCCGCCTGATGGCCGTGCTCATCGTTCAGGGATTTAAGATTATTCATATCGATCACCACCAACTGGCACTCCAGAGCATGGTCTTTGGACCAGGTCATCAACAGCTCCTGAAAGCGGGTGCGATTATAGAGCCCGGTCAGGCTGTCACGGCTGGCCAGCTCAGCGATTTGCCGTGACTTGTGATACAGGCTGATGGCGTTACTGGCCTCATGGGTCAGAATGCTGGCCAGACTCTGATCATAGCTGCCGTAGGCATCCAACTGGCTGCTGTCCAGATTCATCATGGCGTACAGCTTGCCGTTGACATAGATAGGGGAGGACAGGGTGGAGAGTATCGGCTTATGAGCCGCATTCATCAATGCATCCTGCTGGGCCTGGGTAAAGCTGGTTTCAGCATTCAGACCGCGCATATCATTGATGGTGACCACACGGTCGCACTTGCCCTCGGTCAATCGATAGGAGAATGAGTTGGCCAGCGGCAGCTGCAATGATTGCAGCAGGTCCAGATCCATACCTATGGCAGTCTGAAACTTCAGGGTTTGGGTCTCTTCATCCAGTATGATAATACAGCCCATCTCTGCACCGGGCACCAGATCCACCGATCGGCGCAGCAGAGCTTCCAGGAATTCAGGCTCATTTTCATAGTTACTGGACAGGCCCATGAGTTCATAGGTGGTTTGGTTCACCTGAACCACTTTTTCCAGGTGCTTGCACATGTCGTTCAACTTGCGTTGGCAAACCACATAATCCAGTCCCCAACACAACAGATAGCAGGCGATTGCTACACCCAGCAGTGTCCAGGGAATGTTTGTCGGGCCCAGTACCACCAAAAACAGGCCGACAAAAATCACCAACGGCATCACCAGATAAAACATATGGTGCCGCAGATCATTGTGCCTTAATTTGACCGGTTTGAGATTGTGCTTGTCCAACGAAAAAGTGCCCGCATAAGATAAAGGGAAATCGGGTGAATTATAGCGTCGACAAGGGGTTTTTCGGCTCGAGAGAAACATGATGTGCTGCACAGTTTCAGTCTGTGCGAACAAAAAAAAAGCAGCGCCCGGCGCTGCTTGTTCTGTGATGAATATCAATCCTGAAGTTCGTTCATAATCCAGGACAATGGTGCCTGATACTGCTCTGGCATCCAGGTTTGCAACGCCAGCAGTGCATCTATGACTTCAGCATTGTCAGATGCATCGAGATTCAGATGACCCACCTTACGGCCTGGACGAACCTCTTTGTTGTACCAGTAGAGTTCGGCACCGGGAATACTCAGCCAGTTGCTGTCATGGTCAACCCCAATCAGGTTCACCATGGCGATGGGCAGAGCTGGTTTAAGCTCAGGTATCGGCAGTTTCGCCAGTGCTCTCAGGTGCAGCTCGAACTGGCTGATATGACAACCCGCCTGAGTCCAGTGCCCTGAGTTGTGAACTCGTGGCGCCAGCTCATTAACCAGCAGCGTATCGCCCACACGGAAACACTCCATCGCCATCACGCCCACATAATTGAGGGCATCCATAATCCGGCTCAACATAGCTTCCGCTTTGGCTTGCAGAGGGCTTAAGCGGGTCAGGGGAGAGATAGAGGCCATCAGGATGCCATCCTGATGCAGGTTCAGCGCCAGTGGATAGAAGTGACACCTGCCATCTGCGCTGCGAGCGCCGACCAGAGACACCTCTTCATCAAAGTTGATAGCCTGCTCGGCAATGGCTTGATTGCGCCAGTCCGCGGGAATTGAGGTGTTTTCTGCCTGCTTCAGCCAGTGCTGACCTTTGCCATCATAGCCGCCGGTACGACGCTTCAGCAGGACCCGCTCACCATAGGCGTTATGCAGCTCGGCTTCCTCGGTCTGATCTTCAACCAGTTCCCAGGGCGCAGTGGCCACGGCCAGATCATCCAGCAGGCTCTTTTGGGTGTACCGGTCGGCCAGACGGCCAAATACCGGACCATTGATAAAGTTGGGGTGTTCACTGAGCTGGCGGCTCAGACAGGACTCAGGCCACTGCTCGCGCTCGGCGGTGATAATATCATCGGCGGCCAGCGGCAGCTTCTCTTCTGAGGGGGACATGATATCCACGGGGCGAACATCCAGTGCCAGGGGCATACCGGCATGACGCATCATAGCACCCAGCTGACCATCGCCCAGCACCCAAATCTTAGCTGTTGCCATCTGGATTACTCCTCCCGTGGGTCTGGATTGTCCAGGATGGTTTGGGTTTGCTCGGTGCGGAACACGTCTACACGGGCAGCCAGCTCCGAGTCGTTGTTGGCCAGCATCTGGCAGGCCAGCAAACCGGCATTGAAGGCACCGGCAGTACCAATGGCCAGGGTGCCTACCGCCACGCCTTTTGGCATCTGGACTATGGAAAGCAGGCTGTCCATACCGGACAGGGCCTTGCTTTGAACCGGTACGCCAAGCACTGGCAGGCGGGTTTTGGAGGCGATCATGCCTGGCAGGTGGGCTGCGCCGCCGGCGCCGCCAATAATCACCTGATAGCCTTTATCGGCGGCTGTTTCGGCAAAGCTCATCAGCTTATCCGGGGTGCGGTGGGCGGAGACCACTTCCACATGATAGGGGACCTGCAGCTTATCCATAATTTCTGCCGCGGCTTCCATGGTGGGCCAATCACTCTTTGATCCCATGACAACAGCTACCAAAGGTTGCATGTTCACTCCTTACTCAGGGTTTTTATATGTTTTTGGGGTACAGATGTTGGCATTGGCTGCAATGATTGCCTTCATTGCATCTCGCTTTGCTTTGGTGGCCGCAATGATAGTGCTTATTGCATGTCACCCAGCAGCGGCGTCGGCAATGCCCTGTTGGCGCGCAATAATATCATGTTGGTGATTTGATTTTGTTTTTTGCTGGAGAATAGAGTGTCCATATATTTGGACACTGACGTGTCGGTCTTGTTGTTGGTGCTGCGCACCAAGCTGCCTGCGGCAGGGGATGACCAAGCTTCGCTTGGCAGAACATCGTGGAGCTTCGCCCCAAACCCGACCAAGAGGGGATCAACAGCAATTCCCTCTTGGATCTCCCTTGCCGCCCCAACCGACACTGACGACTCCTCAGGCTCATTTCGAAAATTGGCTAACGCGACAAACGCTCGTCCATGATTCGATGTCGCTGCCTCGGCATCCATGCCTCGCTACGCCATTTTCTCAATCGCCTTCGGCAGTGTCGGACGGGGAATTGGTGTATTCCTTATCCTTTGAGTTACTTGTACTGAACTTTGGGTTGGGTGATTTCGTAAATGCAGAGGGAGTGGCGATAACAAGAATAACGGGGTCAGTATGAATCAGATAAATCCACGGAAGTTGCGTGGCAGCAAATGGACGGCGGTGACGCCGAGGAACAAAGAGAAGCACTTTTTGGTGTCTGATGTGGAGTACGACGAAGAGGGATCTGTTACTTCTTGCACTATCGAAGCTGTGATGTCGAAGAATGAATACCCCATCAACTGGCGCGAGCTGAAAAAACCCGAAATCTGGCGACAAGGGTGGAAGTAACTCATGCCCCAAAGTTACTTCTACGAGCCTGTTATCTCGTTAAACTGGAGATAACAGGAACAGCTCCTGTTATCCCAGAAAGACAGTTCACGGTTATCTGGCTGACAATCGATGAACCGTCGAATATTTAGCCTGTTAGTGGTAACGTTTATCCAATATGCGTGACTAGTGGCGCGAGATAACGAGTCGTCTCGATTTGCCTGTAAAGTTATCTATCCATAGAGACGTTAAGTGGCAGATTTTGTGACTAAGATTGAATTGATAGTATGGTCGCGCAGAAAGGGATAAACAGGCCGTCTCGTTATAAAAAGGTTATACGTCCGAAATGGAACAAGTTATCTTCAAACTTAAAAATAAAATATGGGAATGTGAAGTTGGTATTGACGACTATGGGAATATACCAATTAGAATCATGTCTCATGAAGAACGCCTAGATGAAGCCCTAGTCGTTGTTGCTGACGAAGTTATTAACAGAGTCAACATTCTGAGGAATGAAAGCGTAGAGTATGCAATGGAATCAAGGTATAGAGATGACATTGAAGAAAGCGGTGATCTATTTATCCAATCTATACATGTTGTAAATAAGACGCAATTTGATATTTGGTTTACTTTAGGGTTTACGGGAAGGTATTTGGCCGTAAAGTACAAAGAGGGAGTAATGTATGAAGTACACTGTGATGCTCCCTAAAACGTATAACAAAAGGTTCAAAGTAACTTATCCCCAAAGTTACTTATACGCGCCGGTTATCCCGTTAAATCACTGATAACCGGAGGGCTGTTCTCGGATAATCGGCTGAAGGTCAATAAATGACCGATTGTTCAGCCTGTTAGTGGTAGCGTTTATCCAATACGTGTGACCACTAGCGCGAGATAACGTGACGTCTCGTTTTGCTTCTCCTGGCTTCACAGCCGCAAGGTTTGCAGGCGGTTTTTCTCGCGGATTGAACCTTTGGCTGGGATGAGCGCTAAGAGTCCATTGGCAGGCAATCTCGCTATTATAAAATGTGACAACCGAAGAGGAAGTTTAGACTGTTATGGATGTACAGGAAGAATTGAGTGACGAGGCGAGGATTCAACTCAATTTCTGGTCAGAACCAAGCCGCAAAGCCAGCAAATTTATCAACACTTCAGAGCAGTAAAGTTTCTGCCGGAGCTTGCACCCGGCGACTTGGCAAGGTAATCGCCTTGCAGGCGATATATATCGAAGCATGTGCATCCATGCGCTTCGGACTGGGAATTGGTGTATTCCTCGAGCTCGGAGTTGCTCCATTCCTTCTTGGAGGGATACAGCTTGCGAGTTACCTGCAGGATTGCCTTACTTATCGAAGCCAGGATCTCGCTCCGGTCAAATCTTCAATTTCAACGTATTCAACGAACGGAATAATTTTCAGTCCATTCGGGTAATAAAGGTTTGCTCGTCATCCACAAAAGCCACAAAACCGCCGTGATAGATAAACACCCGACCACGCCCTTCAACCAGGCAAGCAAGCATTGGGTCCAAATCTTCTTCGTTATCCTGACTTTGAAAAGTGCCAGTGTCAGTGATTACGCCCCTGAGTGTGGGCAAATATCCATAAGAACGCCTGGCTTGGTCAATCAGGCTTAATTCGCTGGCGGTAGAGAAGCAAGAGGGGATCGTACCGGCTTCTTCAATAAAGATAGTTTTCAGTTCTTCAAAAGCTGTGATCACCAGCCAGTCGATGTCGTTAACATGATGGATAAACATAGAGTTTCTCGGTAATTCTGATGCGGAGATTTTATCACTATCAGGAAAGAAGGCAGTAATAGTTGAGATTCGGCGGTCAAAGGGGGGAACACTGTACCATTGGGATTAATAAATGAAGCATTCAAAATGCTTCATTTGAAATCGTTGCCTTGTGGTGGTTCAATGGTGTCAGCGAATCCCGTAGTTCCTTTAACCAGAGGATGGCATTATGCAAAAGATTCAAATTCCCGTCGGCTGGAAAATCCAACGCTCAACTCAGGTGTTCACCAAGAACAATGTCCCTTCAGCACTCTTGAGTCATCACAACACCGCAGAGGGGGTATATGGTCAAATCTGTGTACTCGAAGGCGTCGTCACTTACTTTGGTTTTAACAATGAACACGCTGACACGCCTGACACAGAAATCGTCATAAACGCAGGCCAGTTTGCCCTCAGCCCACCACAATACTGGCACAGAGTTGAACTCAGCGACGATGCTAGATTCAACATCAACTTCTGGTCAGAACCCGGCCGTAAAACCAGCAAATTTATCAACACCTCAGAACAGTAAAGTTTCTGCCGGAGCTTGCACCCGGCGACTTGGCGAGGTAATCGCCTTGCAGGCGATGAAAGTAATGGAGCACGAAAAAATTATTTTTAGGTGCTCCGTAATTGGATAGCTATTTAGTCATTTGCTACTGCGGTTAAATTAGGATCCGCATGCGTATGCTGTTGAGTTGTTATGCTCGGTTTATTTTTAAGTTTAGTGCGAGCAGCAAATGTACTTGCTTTGTCTGCTAAGTCTGGAACCATATCTAAAGCTTTTTTAAACGCTTCAGAGTCAATAAACTCATGCCAAGGGCTATTATAGTCTTTCCCCTCAACAAGGCGTAGAGGCATTTCATCAAGTCGATCTAAAGTAGAGTTAAATAGTCTTTCAGCTGTTTGTTCGTCGAATCTAGTTGCATGCTTACTGAAACCAGTATAAGACTTGGCGACTGTAGCTTTGTAGGCGTAGTCTTCAGATAGTTTGAATCTCTGGTTGATTTGTTGAGTAGCGAGCCACGCAAACCAAAGAGGTCCACCAATTGAAAATAATGCTAGAACGATATTTATTATAGCGAACCCTGCACCGACCTGCTGATTTGAATCTAATATTGCGGAAAGTTTTTGAACTTGTTCGCCACCAAAATAGGCTCCTGAACATAGTGCGGCTATTAAGCCAATCACCCAATACTTAATTGAACTTGAGAGTGACTGTGCTTTTTGGTCGAACCCAGCGGCCAGACCTTGAGTAGTAGTAATTTGAAGATTATCGTCACATTTTGCTCTTAGTGAATCAGTTTCCTCCGCATTGTTTCTGACTGTCTGTAGACACTGGCGGTTATCTTCTAAACTACTTTGTGCAAATCGCTCTGCGTCTTCAATTTTTTCTAGAATAGTTTTGGCTTCAGCTAGCTTAGCTTCAAGGTCTTTTTTACCATCATGAATTTCTTGTAGATATGTAGGTAAATTTTCAGCGGCATCATATGCGTCTTGAATTTTGATGATCTTACTTTCGATATCCTCGCTGACTAAATTTAGGTTGGCTATTCTAGCTTCAGTCGCTTTGACACGTCTGGATAACGACTGTGGGAGGAACTTTGTTCCTTGGAGTGCTTCCCATTTTAAGAACGTTTCTTTGAAATCCATGCTTAATGTTAACAATGTAACAATTGTATTCGAACCTGCATAAAGTAGGTTGTTAGCGTCGTCAACCAGATGTGCTTTAACGTTTTGGTTTAGTTTTTCAACATGTTTAGCCGTCGTTTGTAGATACTGCTGAAGTCTAGAGACCTGATCGTCGAAATGCTTATCCGTCACTATTTCAACGTCGTTTAAGAAGTTCTTCGCAAGATATTCTATATAATCCTTGTCTAAAGAAAGCTGATTCCAACCATGATCTTGGAATGAATCTCGTGTTACATTTGATGCTGAAATAGTATCAATTAAGGACTCAATATTTTCTTTTAATTGTTGTAAGTGGGTGTTCATTGTCTTCTCATAACTCTATGAATATTTTGATAATATGGTGTCTGGTTTGAAACTTTTCAATATGTCGATAGACATAGATAACAGAATGTTCAAAATAAATTTGTAGTACATTGGTATCTTTATTCCACGCTGGATTTAGTTGCGACTTTGCGTTGTTCAACACTTGGTAAAGGGCTACATGGAGTCTTTCCTAAAGCCAAAGTAACTCTTATCCCCATGTGGGCTACTGTGAAGCGGCAGATTACATCTATTCCCCATCCGAAGTTGCCGGAGGGAAATGGCTTCAATAGCAAGTCCCGTCATGGATGACGGGGCAGCCACCGCTGAACCATGGATGGTGAATCGGTGGCGGTTGCGTAATTGAAGTCATTTAACGATGGATAACAACTTCGGTTGGGGCGGCAAGGGAGATGCAAGAGGGAATTGCTGTTGATCCCCTCTTGCCCCGTGTGGGTGGAACCCACGACGTTTTGCCAAGCGAAGCTTGGCCATCAACACCGACTGTGGAATCGGAATCCACAAAACCACAAGTCCCCGCAGGGGCTCCAAGCAACCCAGCCATGCGCCAGCTTGACCTAAAGCAAATGCGCCAAAGGCGCCACCACCCGCCCCATCACTCCTTGTAACTTAGATATAGCAACACCATAATTGGTCATCGCCACACCCCGCCGTTCGCACTCCCGGATACGACGTATCATCTCGGTGCGATTGAGCATGCAGGCGCCGCAGTGGATCACCATGGCATACTTCTCCAAATCGTCCGGGAAGTCGTGGCCTGATACCACATCAAAAGTCAGTTGTTTACCGCTGACCTGACGAATCCAGTTTGGCAGTTTCACCCGGCCGATATCATCTTCCTGCACGTTATGACTGCAGCCTTCGGCAATCAGGATCTGGTCACCATCTTTGAGTTTATCCAACTGCTCAGCACCTTTGACCAGGGGGCCTATATCCCCTTTGAAGCGGGCGAACAGGGTGGAGAAGGTGGTGAGGGGAATCGACTCAGGCACTATTTCGGCCACCTGCTTGATCACCTGGGCGTCGGAGATGATCAGCGCCGGCGGCTGGCTGAATTTATCCAGAGCGGCGGGCAGCTCTGTCTCTTTGACCACCATGGCCATGGCATTGCAATCCAGCGCCTCCCTGAGTACCTGTACCTGTGGCAGGATTAACCGGCCCTTGGGGGCGGCGGCATCTATGGGTGTCACACAGATAATGGCGTCACCGGGCTGATACAGATCGCCCGCCAGTACAGGCTCAGCCTTCAGCTCTGCCGGGGCCAGTTCTACCATGATGCGCTTGAGCTCTTTGCCGCCCAGGCCTGAAGTGGAGGACACGGCAATACAGGGCAGTTTGCGGGCGCGGCAGAAGGCGATATCTTCCGCTTTGGGTGAACAGATATCGGCTTTGTTGAATACCACCAGAGTGGGCAGCTTCATCTGCTGCATCTCATCCATCAATTCGGTTTCGCAGGCGGTCAGGCCCTGCTCGTCAATCACCAGCAGCGCCATATCGGCGCGGATCATCACTTTGCGGGTGGCCTGAATGCGCAGGGCACCCAGCTCACCCTCATCATCAATCCCCGCGGTATCGTAAAAGGTGACCGGGCCAAGTGGCAGCAGCTCGTATGGTTTGGCCACCGCGTCTGTGGTGGTGCCTTTGGTGTCGGAGACGATGGAAATCTGCTGACCAGTAAGCATGTTCAGCAGAGACGATTTTCCGGCATTGCGGCGGCCCACCAGGACGATTTGATAACGCATGCCCCTGGGGGTTGAAGATAGGAGCGCTTGTGAGTTGTTTGCCTGCTCGGCAGGGTTAATACCTTGGCACATATGGGTTCCTCAAGGCATCACCCCGGGCATTGGATGCAACCAGCCCAAGGTGAGAGATTTGTTGTTTTAGCGCGCTCAGTCGTGCCTGCAGGGTATCGCTGGCGCTGTTCTTGCCCGGGTAGATGTTGTAACTGGCGTACACCTGCTGCGGGGTGAATGAGGGCATCACCACATTGCAGCCCCGTGTCAGCCCCTGCAGACGGGCGCCAGGTTGAATGGCATCCAGCGAGCTGGTGGCAGGAATATTGGCGTCCGGGTTCATGAGTCTGAGAATGGCGCTGACTCTGTGGCTTTTAAGGACATCACCATTGGGGCTCTGGTGCAGTGGGGTTTGCTGGTGGGCGACAAAGGGGCCACAGGCCAGCATGTCGAGTTGCATCCAGGTAAGGGTTAGCAGATCCCGGGCGAGGATCTCATCTGTCATGCCGGGCAGATCGGTAATTACGCCTGAGCCGGTTTGGTAGCCCAGTTGTTGAATGCGTTTAAGCCGGGCAAGGCGCTCGTCATAATCCGCACCGGTCCGGCTGTTGGCATCAGGACGGCTGGCGGTACCAGAACGGCTGGCGGCAAACAGCTCCCGGTCGAAGGTTTCCATCTTCAGCAGGTATCTGTCAGCCCCGGCTTCACGCCACAGCGCCAGCTCATCATGGTGTCGGTCTCCCAGCGACAGGGTAACAGCCAGCTGGTACCGGGACTTTATCTGACGGATCAGTCTGGCGATGATATCGGCTTTGTAAGTGAAGTCGTCACCGGACTGGAGCACCACAGTACCCATTCCCGATTCCGCTATCAGGGCAACGGCGCTGAGGATCTGTTCAGAGGTCAGTCGGTATCTTTCCACCTTACGGTTGGCGGCCCGCAGGCCGCAGTAATGGCAGTTGTTGCGGCAGAAGTTGGAAAACTCCACGATTCCCCGCAGATACACCTGGCGGTTAAAGGCCTGGCGGTTAACTCTGGCAGCTGCAGCAAACAGCCAGTCATCATCGTCGCCTTGCAGCAGTCTGACAATCTCGCTCTGGCTGAAGGCCTGACTCTCAGTGAATGTCTTGCCCTGTGACTCAGTCCGATAAGCCTCTTTCTCATCTGCTGACTGGCTGGGGGCCTCAGCCACGTACGAGGAGCTGGATAGTATCATGAAGCCTGCTCTCGGTCCGGCGTCAGCATCCAGATATCGTGAGCCGCCTGGCGACACTCTTCCAGATAACGGCTGACGGCAATCAACCAGGGGGAGGCATCAAGCTCCTCAGGGGCAATACCTGACTTGAACCACAGCTGCAGTGTGCCCGGCTTAAGGCCAAGTGCCACAGTATCCAGTTCCAGCCAGAGACCTTCTGCAGAAGTGTGTCTGCTGTGGGCATACTGACCGGCCAGCAGGGTGTCGCCAATCAGCATGACAGGTTGCAGTGGCAGGGCCTGGCAGGTGTGCAGATCGACCGTCGTTGGCGAGAGCAGCTTTAACTCACTGCACCACTGGCGTGACTGGCGGAACAGTTGGTCCACCTGCTCGGAGTAGAGTCCGGGGCGCAGAATGCGGGCGAACTCATCCCTCCACTGGGACTGGGCTTCCAGTTTAATCAGGGTCAGGTGTTTAAGGTCTCCGCCGAGCAGCCTGTCTCTGAGCAGCTCATCGACAGCGCCGGAGGCGAAATTACTGTAGAGGGCGGCGTGCATCACAATATCTTCGGCGCTCTGCAGTAGTGTCAGCAGGCGTTCCGTATCCAGTCCAGGGGTTAATTTAACTCCGGCAATCATGTTTAAACTTTCCATATTACAAATAGATATCCCGCTGACCGGCATCGGTTTTATCCAAACATCCTTTGACGTTGCGGGCACGTGCCGGGCTCATTTTGGCCAGCTCACGTTCAATCAGCTCATTGCCCGCCTCACGGGTTTTGTCGCAGGCGTAGTCATTCAGATATTCACGGAAGGTGATCAGCGCATTGGGCTGGCAGAACTTGCCAATAAACTGCTGCTTGGCCAGGCCCATAAAGTGGTCACCGGTGCGGCCTTTACGATAACAGCCGGTGCAGAAAGAGGGCACTGAATCGGACTGGGTGACCAGTTCATAGATGATCTCTTCCATCTCCCGGTGATCCCCCAGGCTGAACTGTTCGGCGTCATGCTGAGACGCTTTATTACGGGTATCCTGACTGGCTTGATAGCCACCGGGTGCGGTGCGGCTGCCGGCACTGATCTGGGAGACACCCAGCTCCAGCAGCTCTTTACGCAGCTCTGCGCTTTCACGGGTGCTCATAATCAGGCCTGTGTAGGGTACGGCCAGGCGGGTGATGGCAACGATGCGCTTAAAGCACTCATCATCCACCTCATAGGGTGGCTTCTCACTAAGCTCTGAGCCGTGAGCCGGTTCAATACGCGGGAAGGAGATGGTATGGGGGCCGACACCACAATCCTGCTCCAGCTGCTGCACATGGGTGAGCATGGCCAGCAGTTCAAATCTGTGGTCATACAAGCCAAACAGGGCACCGATACCCACGTCGTCAATATCCGCCTCCATGGCTCTGTGCATGGCGTAAAGACGGAACAGATAGTCCTTCTTTTTGCCTTTCAGGTGAACCTGCTCGTAGGTCTCTTTGTGGTAGGTTTCCTGGAAACACTGATAGGTGCCAATGGCGGCGGTTTTCAGCACCTTGAAATCTTCAGTGCTCATAGGCGCACAGTTGACATTGATGCGACGGATCTCGCCGCCCTTGCCATCTTTGACGCTGTACATTGTGTTGATACTGTCGACGATGGAGTGCACATTGTTGCGGGGGTGCTCGCCGTACACTGCCAAAATGCGCTTGTGCCCCATCTGTTCGAGGATTTCCACCTCTTTGCGGATCTCATCTTCCTTCAAGGTCTTGCGCTTGAGCTCATGGTTGTCGGCATTAAAACCACAGTAGCTGCAGCTGTTGGCGCAATGATTGGAAATATAGAGCGGGGCAAACAGTACGATGCGGTTACCATAGATGATGTTCTTTATCTCCCGGGCAACGGCGAACATCTCTTCATCCAGGGACTTGTCCTGGTTCTGCAGCAAAATTGCTGTGTCTTCTATGCTCAGCCCTTCGCACTGGCGGGCTTTGTCCAGTACAGCCCGAACCTGGTTGGCAGAGGGGGCTGAGGCTCGGTTAATGGCATCCCAAATCGCGTTATCGTCGATAAAGCTGGTATTGGGGTCATAGTCGCGGATGCAAATATCGTGGTGATGTGAAGTCATAACCGATTAATAACTCTTGCTGGGCTTGGAAACTTGCCGACATCCCCGGCAATCGCCAGAGATGTCGGCAAATTCCCACAGCAACAGCAGGCTAATATCAGCCTGCTGTTGCTTGAGATGCTGATTACTTACCGGTAGCGGGTTCACCATTGGCCGTTACAGGCACGATCTCTTTTTCCACCCACAGAGGGGTGTACTCGGCCGCATCATGGTATGGCACATTGCCGTGAACCATCATCGCCTTGAAGTCGTCGAAACGGTAAACCGCCAGGAACAGGTGCACAGGCAGGAAGGCTGTCAGCACCAGACCGGAAATCAGGTGTGCCTGACCTAGGAAGTACACTACGTCGCGTGGCGCAGCATGTGGGATCAGCCAAAGTACCAGGCCTGACAGGATCAGAATGGTGCCGCCAATCAGTACGCAGGCACCGAACAGCTTCTGACCTGAGTTGTACTTGTTCATTGGAGGAACAGGGACTTTCTTGCCCAGCAGGAACTTCTGTGGGTAACCGCCCAGCACCATAAACCACTTCACATCACGGCTGGAGAAGCTGAAAACACGGGATACAAACAGTACCACGCGGTCAAAAGCCATCAGGGTGAAGGCTACGGCATCCAGCGCCATCACCACACCGGCGATAATGTGAATGTCATAGGTCAGTTGCATACCGGCCTGGGACAGAGGCTTGAAGTACAGCAGCAAGCCGGTCGCTGCCAGCGGCAGGAAGCTGAGCAGCAAAATGTAGTGGAAAATACGAACATTCAGCGGGTGCTTCTGAATGGGTCTCATATCATGTTGGTGAGTCATCCTGGTTTCTCCAATCAAGACAGCTTGGTACGGTCAACAAAGTGAGTGTGCAGCAGGTCGTGGGACAGGTGTCCCAGTGGCTGACCGCCGAACTCTTTGTAGTACTTTTCAACGGCCGGGTTGGCGTGGCTTACCCGCAGCTTGGCAATGGCATCGTCCTTGTACAGGCCTTCAGTACGGGCTTTGATGTACTCGTTACGACGTTCCAGCTTGCTGGAGAACCAGCCCACAGGCAGTGCCAGCGCCGCGGCAAAGGCTGCACCAATGGCAATAAATTTACGACGGGACAGGAAGAAGCTGTCTTCGGCGAACAAATAGCTTTTTTTGCTCATGAGAATTCCTTATCAGATATTGCCAAGCCAGGAGGAACCTGTGCCTTCAATAGGTTGACCACCACCATTGATACAGCCACCGGCGCAGTTCATCACTTCGATAAAGTGATACTTGGAGGTGCCTGCCATCACGTCACGCAGCACGGGCTCAATGTTGTTGCCCATGTCGTGAACCACGGCCACGTTAACTGTGACGTTCTGGCTCAGTTCATTATCAAACAGGGTGACTGAGGCTTCTTTAACGCCCTTGAGGCCACGAACAGGTTCAAATTCCAGCTTGGCCATTTCGGAGCCGGTCAGCACCTTGTATGCAGTACGCAGCGCCGCTTCCATTACCCCGCCGGTCACACCAAAGATGGTGCCTGCGCCTGTGTACTCGGAGAACAGGCTGTCGCCTTTGTACTCAGGGGTGCTGGCCAGATCGATATCCAGCATTTTGAACAGCTTTGCCAGTTCGCGGGTGGTCAATACTGCATCCACATCCGGATACTCGGCAGCGCGGGAACCCTGCTCTTTGTGGTATTTCCAGGCATCGTTGAATTCAGGGCGGGAGGCTTCCACCTTCTTGGCGGTACATGGCATCACAGAGACAGTGAAGATCTTCTCGGGCTCCATATCGTAAATCTTGGCGCCATAGGTCTTGGCCACGGTACCTGCCATCTGCTGAGGAGACTTGGCTGTAGACAGATTAGGCAGCAGGCTAGGGTAGTTGGTTTCCAGATAGCGCACCCAACCCGGGCAGCACGAGGTGAACTGTGGCAGGGCTCCGGCATTTGGGTCGCCCTTTACCGTGGCATGCAGGCGGTGAATAAACTCGCTGCCCTCTTCCATAATGGTCAGGTCGGCGGCGAAGTTACAGTCAAAGATTCTGAAACCGGCTTTGTTCATGGCGCCGTACATCTTGCCGGTCACCAGAGAGCCGGTACCCAGGCCAAACTCTTCACCAATCGCTACCCGCACAGAAGGGGCGGGAATAGCAACGACAGTGATGTTCTTGTCGGCCAGTTTCTTAATGACGGTTTCAATGGCGCTGTGGGTTTCTTCAATGGCATTGAATGGGCAGTTCACCAGACACTGGGCACAACCAACACACTTGTCCTGATCGATGGAGTGGGCAGCACCGGATGCGCCTTCAATCGCATTGGTCGGGCAGAACTTCTTACAGGCATCACAACCTTTACACTTAGATGCATCAATCTTGATCAGCCCCTGGATTTCACCGGGTTGATAGGTGGTAGCAGTCATAGTCTTTTGCGTTCCTCATCCACAACCTCAATTGCAGGAATTGAAAGGTTGTTTAGTGTTTATGACAACAGCTGTTTTATTGTTTGTTTTTATAAAGCGAGCTGAATATAGGTGAGCACAAAAAAATCAAAATTGAGTTAGGTCAATATTTAAGCCTGTTCATATTTGTTTTAGGATTAATTCATATTTTTTTGTGACTCTTATCGTTAATACTTATTTTTAAATTAGTAATGCATGAATTTTCGTTCTTGCATCTTATTGATTTTTAATTGGTTTAATTGGGTTTGATATTCTTTATTAGAATCTGTGAACTAACGCTTGATTCTGCCATTATGTCAGTGGTTTAGAGTTTTTTTTGGATAAGGCTGGACAAGTTGTCTGACCAAAATGTCCCAGTTGAATATATAAATAAAAGGCCGGTTATATAACCGGCCTTATAAATTTCATTTGCTGCAATATTAACGTTTAGTATTAAATATCCTGCAGCGCCTCATCCAGAGTTGGGAAAAACTTAATAACACCTTCTACAGGTTGCACTCCGGCTTTTGCCAGTGTTTTTAATGGCTGGAACTGAAGTTCACAAACCAGCAGACGGGTACCGTTATGGCGACACTGCTGAATAAGTTTGGTCATGGCTGACAAACCACCTGCATCGAGCAGATGTACCGCATCCATTTGCAGTACCAGAGTGTTGCAATCAGAGGTCAGTGCGCTGATTTCACCAAATACATTTTCGGCGGCGGCAAAGAACAGTGGGCCTTCGACTCTGAGCACCTTGCTGCCCTCGGGCAGTTCACCGCTGACATATCTAGGGGTCTGGCTGATATCTCTCACCCGGGTCATCTCTGCCACTTCTTTCATAAACAGCAGGGCTGCCAGCACCATACCTACACTGATGGCGATCACCATGTCGAATACCACGGTCAGAGTAAAGCACACCAGGAACACCAGAATATCACTGCGTGGCGCAGTTTTAAGCAGATGCACAGCCTTGGGCGCTTCACTCATATTCCAGGCCACAACCAGCAGCAAGGCAGCCATGGCTGACATAGGCACATAGGCGAGGATCTTGGTCAGGGCCACCAGAGCAAGCAACACGACGGCTGCATGCACCATGGCGGAAATCGGGCTGGTGGCACCGGCTTTAACGTTGGCAGCAGAGCGGGCAATGGCGGCTGTGGCAGGAATACCACCAAAGAATGGCGCCACTATATTACCTATCCCCTGGCCCAGCAGCTCACTGTTGGCACTGTGGCGGGTATTGGTCATGCCATCCAGCACCACGGCGCACAGCAGAGACTCGATGGCACCCAACATGGCGATGGCAAAGGCCGAGGGCAGCAGCGCCTGCACCATGGACCAACTCAGCCCCAGTGGCTGGCCATCGGCACCGGCCTGCATCCAGGGGAACATAAATTCCGGTAACACAGGAGGAATACCAAAACCTGTGGTGCCATCGTCCAGGGTGTAGCTGAAGCGGCTGCCAATAGTGTCAATCACAAAGCCGTGATGGTTAAGATACAGGCCAATAAGACTACCAATCACTACGGCGGGCAGGTGAGCCGGTACCGGCAGTTTCAGTTTTGGCCACAGCAGCATGACGGCCAGCGTCACCCCGGCAACCAGAATACTGGGCCAGTGGGCACTTGGGGCCGAGTTCACCAAAGTGGCGACTTTATCCCAGTAGTGCTCAGGCATCTCGCTGATATTCAGTCCAAAGAAGTCCTTTAGCTGCAGGGTGGCAATCACCATACCAATACCAGCGGTAAAGCCCAGAGTAATGGACTCAGGAATGTATTGAATAAGACGCCCCAGACGCAGCAGAGACATCAGCACCAGAATAATGCCGGACATCACAGTGGCCAGCAGCAAGCCAGCCAGGCCAAACTGCTCGGCGATGGGGAACAGCAGCACCACAAAGGCTGCTGTCGGCCCGGAAATACTGAAGCGGGAACCGCCCAACAGGGCGATGATAAAGCCGCCGATAACGGCAGTGTACAGACCATACTGAGGGGGCACGCCACTGGCAATCGCCAGCGCCATCGCCAGAGGAATGGCGATAATACCGACAGTGATGCCGGCCAGCAGGTCTTTAAAGAGTCTTTGCTTGGTGTATTGCTCTGTAAAGCATGACTTTATCAGTGCGTAACCTGGTTTAAGCGAAAAAAGGTGGGCTCTGTGTGGCACGATATGAGTTTCCGCGAGATGAATGTTTTGTGAAGAGGACGCTATTTTAGGTCTTGAATCCATTCTATGTTGTGAAGCTGATCACGCAAGATGCCTGTACAATATTTAATCTGCTTTAGCGGTACATCTCCCTGCGGGCGCTTAATAAAAAAATCCTGCCTCAGATAACCCCTTTTCCAATCACTGACGTTGATAGGGAGTAAGTGGAATAGAGGAGAGCAAGATGAAGAAGATCAACATATGGCCCGGTTCAGGGCTGCCACTGATATCCATTGTCACTTTAGCCCTGCTGACCGCCTGCAGTCCCGGCAGGGACAACGACCCTCAAACCAGGCCTGCCTCATCTGAAAGTAACAGAGACCAGAGTGCCCATGAGGTCACGCTGGCTGAGGTTGAAGCCGCTCCTGTGCAGGCGACGGCTCAGAAGAAGGCCAGAATCGCCGATTATCATGTTCAGGGCATGAGTATGGATATGGCAATGCAAGCTCATATTTTGCCTCCCCCTGTGGTGGGGAGGCCGGAGGTGAGTCGGGAGGAGCTGCAAAGGCAAGAACCCGGCACTGTGATAGCGACCCGTCAGCAGCCTTTATCGACATTCGCGGTGGATGTGGATACCGGCAGTTACAGTCTGCTGCGCAGCTATCTGCAGCAGGGGCGTCTGCTGCCACCCGGTACGGTCAGAACTGAAGAGATGGTTAATTACTTTGAATATGAGGTTCAGGGGGACCGTATCTCAGATGAGAAATTCACCCTGGCGACTGAGCTGGCGCCTTCCCCCTATAACTCAGGCAAGCAACTGCTCAAGGTGCAGCTGGCCACCCAGTCCATGCCGATGGAGGAGCTGCCCGGTGCCAATCTGGTGTTTCTGGTGGATGTCTCAGGCTCTATGCAGGATGCCAATAAGCTGCCTTTACTGCAGCAATCGATGCGGATGTTGGCAAAACAATTGGACAGTGATGACAGGGTGTCACTGGTGACCTATGCCGGTAGCAGTCGCGTGGTATTTGAGGGTATAGCCGGTGACAGCCCCTCGCTGGATGCTGGCATTGCAGCGCTGACCGCAGGAGGCAGCACCCATGGCAGCGCCGGTATTCGTGACGCTTATCGCCTGGCTAAAGCCCACTTTATTGCCGATGGCATCAACCGGGTGATTCTGGCTACCGATGGTGACTTTAATGTTGGGGTAACAGATAAAGCTGCACTGCTGGATATCATCAGTCAGGGCAAACAGAGCGATGTATTCCTGTCTGTGCTGGGTTTTGGGCGCGGCAATTTACAGGAGCATACCCTTGAGCAGCTGGCAGACAAAGGCAATGGTCATTACGCCTATATCGACAACTTCTCCGAGGGACGTAAAGTGCTGGTTAACCAGCTTTCCTCTTCACTTGCGGTGATTGCCAGAGAGGTGAAACTGCAGTTGGAGTTCAACCCGGCGCTGGTGGCTGAGTATCGTTTGATAGGGTATGAAAACCGTCAGCTGAACCGTGCCGACTTCAATAATGACAAGGTAGATGGTGGCGAAGTTGGGGCCGGGCATCAGGTCACTGCCCTGTATGAACTGGCGCTGGTGAATGGCAGGCGGGATATGGACCCGCTGAGATATGGCGGCCAGGGCGATGATAGCGGGCCTGATCATGATGAGTTGGCATTCGTGAAACTCAGATATCAGCCTCCACAGGGCGGCCAAAGCAAGTTATTGACCAAAGCTGTGAGTTGGGGAACTGCATACGAGTCATTGAGTCAGACCAGTCAGGATATGCGCTTCGCCGCGGCGGTTGCGGGGCTGGGGCAATTGCTGAATGGCGGCACTTATATAGGCAACGCCGACTATGGCGACATGATAGCACTGGCAAATTCCGCTGTAGGGCAGGATACTTGGGGTTACAGAAGAGAATTTATCAACCTGGCCTTGTCTGCACAGGCATTGGCGCTGATAGAGGCTCCGGCGTTATCTCAACATACAGTGACGCCTGAGCCAGGAGCTTATCCATAGCGGCCAGGTTACTGGGGGATGCAATTGAGTATGGCATTGGCAAATGCCGCCGACAGCGGTGGCAGCGATGAACAACTGATGCTCGATTATGCCGCTGGTGACAGCGGCGCATTTGAGCAGTTGTATCTGAAACATAAAGGCCCTTTATACCGATACTTTGTTCGTCAGATTGGGGACAGGCCTCTGGCTGAAGATCTGTATCAGGAAACCTGGAGTCGGGTGATCAAGGCGGCCGCCGGATACCAGCCACAGGCTAAGTTCACCACCTGGTTATATCGCATCGCCCATAATCTGTTGGTCGATCATGTGCGGGCCGTTAAACCTGTTGATCTTTTCACTGAAGTGCAAACCGATAATGACAGCCCTGATATTGGCGCCGATGAGGGGGAGCCGGGAGTGTCTTTGGAAGAGGAGCAAAAGGCTGGTCTGCTGAAAGAGTGTGTCAGTTTGCTGCCCCAGGTGCAGAAGGAGGCGTTTTTGCTCAATTGCGAAACCGGCTTCCCTGCCAGGGTGATTGCCGAGATTGTTGGTGTCAGTCTTGAGGCCAGCAAGAGCCGGATACGCTACGCCTATCAAAGCCTTAAAGAGTGTGTCGCCAGTAAGTGGGAGGCGAGTCGTGAATAACAAACGTTCAGAGCAGGATATGCAGGAAATTCACCACCTGTATCTGGTTCAGGCCAAAGAGGAGCCACCAAAATCAGTGGATGCTGAGATTCTGGCGTTGGCCCGGAAGCGAAGTGTGCCTCAGGCGACAACCCAGGCCAGCAAGAAGTCCGGGCGTTCTCCCTGGATATGGTCCAGTGCAGCATCAGTATTGCTGATTGTTGGCTTGAGCCTGTACTGGCCAGAATTACAAAAACCTGCAATTGACGGCCCGGCTATGCCAGAGCCTGTGTTGATGCGCAGCCCTGAACCTATGGGGGCGACAGAGCAAGAAGCGCTGGCCGATATGCCTGCGCCTTCAGTTCAGAAAAAGCTCAGGGTCAGCAGCGAGCCCGGCATGATGAAATCCGCTGAGCCTGCCGCCGATAATGCAATGTTGGAAATTCAGGGGATGCGGAAGCAAGCCATCATGGATAACACTGAGCTGGTTCAGGCACTGCAACGACTCAGCACTTTGGTAGAGCAGGGTAAGCTTGCTGACGCCAGAGTCGAATATCAGGCACTGGCTGAGACCATGGCCCGCTTGCCCAAAGAGGACCCAAGGCGAGTCCGATATGAAGACCTGGGTAAATTGCTCAACCAATAAAAAAATCCCGGCTCAGGCCGGGATTTTCATTTGTACTATGGGGCGTCGGACTTACTCAGTCGGCTCCAGGCCGCCCAGCGCATTGATGCTGGACTCCAGCAGGGCAACCAGTTCACTGCTCATCATGGCGAAGTCGGCATCCAGACGAGCCATAGGATCATCATTACCCAGCTCATCATTACCGGCACGGAACTCCTCAGAGAACTTAAGGCGCTTGAGTGTGACATCTGAGCCCAGCAGGAAAGCGACTGACTGACCAAAGTGCAGTGCCAGCTTGTGAACCTGCTTACCTGTTTCCAGGTGAGCCAGTACTTCATCTTCCTGCAGATCCTGCTGCTTAAAGCGAACAATGCCACCTTCATCGGCAACGGCTTTAAGTTCAGCTTCATCCTGAATCTCAAATGGCGCAGGGGCGCTGCCCGCTTTCAGCCAGTCTGTCATCTGCTGCTCAAGTGGCGTGGCAAATGAGACAGGGATAACCGGCAGGCTGCCCAGGGCTTTACGCAGCAGCGCCAGCAGCTCTTCGGCCTTGGTGGCGCTGGAGCTGTCAACCAGCACCAGTTGCTGCTCAGGCAGGATCAAAGCCTGGATCTGACTGCGACGGGAGAAGGCGCGAGGCAGCAGAGTGGTCGTGATCTCATCTTTCAGCGCATCTTTCTCTTTCTTGGTCAGTTTGCGGTTTTCTTCGGTTTCCAGCTGACCAACTTTTTCATCCAGCGCTTCTTTCACCACAGAAGAGGGCAGAATTTTCTCTTCTTTAGTGGCAGAGATCAGATGACGGTTATTGGCTGAGTGCACCAAAGTATCACCGTGTTTTCCCATGGCGTTGGAAAAACCGAATTTACTTATATCCTGACTGCCGCATGGGGAAAATCGAAAATCCGCCATGGCTTTTTCCAGAGTTTCGGTATCGACGGAGAATGGCTTATTGAAACGATAGAGGGTGAGATTTTTAAACCACATATGGCTGACTCTGCTGAGGAATGAAAAGTAGGGCAGTTTAAGGCATAGCATGGTCAGGGTAAAGGAAGGCACAAAATTGAGTTTGCCCAATTGGGTTATTGCGCTTTGTGAGATATTCCCGGGCGGCGTCAGACTTTTTTACGAATAAAAGGCGAGCTTTCGACGGTAAGAGGTAACCCTATGGTATTAAACACTTTGCATTATAGTGGGTGACCGATTCATCCAAATTTACAATTTCATGACAGTTTTTCGTGCTGAAGTCTTAAAATTTGTTGAAATATTCATCAATTCAGCGTTCAAAGTTGCAATTTTTAAAAAAGCATACATTAATTTAGGAAGTTGAAATAAAACTGCAACATAAAGGTAGGACACTTGCCTCGCTGCAAAAACAACACTGGTCTTTAAAACTAGACTTATTGCCTTTAAAGGATGAAATGATGAACACGCTCACTAAAACTTTGATCGCTTCTGCTATTGCTACCGCAATGGTATCCGGTGCCCAAGCTGCCGATGCGGTAACTGTATACGGTAAATTGAATGTCACTGCTCAGTCCAATGACGAAAAGGGCGAATCCAAAACTGAAATCCAGAGCAATGCTTCACGTCTGGGTGTAAAGGGTGCTTTTGACCTGGGTAACAACTTGGAAGCCTTCTATACCATCGAATATGAAGTTGATACCGGTGCTGACACCAAAGACAACTTTGAAGCCCGTAACCAGTTTGTTGGTTTGAGAGGTGACTTTGGTTCTGTTGCTATGGGTCGTAATGACACCATGCTGAAAAAGTCTCAGGGTAAAGTGGATCTGTTCAGCGATTTGGATGGCGATATCAAGAAGCTGTTCAAAGGCGAAAACAGAATGGCACAAACCGCGACCTACATGTCGCCTAACTTCAGCAACTTCACTTTTGGTGTGACCTATGTTGCCGAAGGTGATTCTGATCAGGACTACACCTACACCAATGGTGCCGGCGAAACGATTCTGAAAGAGACTGATGGTTTCAGTGCCGCGGCCATGTATGGTGACGCCAAGCTGAAGAAGACCCCTATATTTGTTTCCATTGCCTATGACTCAGAAGTTAAAGGCTATGATGTGTTGCGTGCCACTGCTCAGGGCAAGATCGCAGGCTTTAAGATTGGTGGTATGTATCAGGAGCAGGAAAAGAGCCAGAACGGTAAGTCCAAGTCCGGCTATATGTTCAGTGCCTCTTACGATATCCAGGCTGTGACTCTGAAAGGCCAGTATCAGGACATGGAAGACCTGGGCAGCTCCTGGTCTGTAGGTGCAGACTACAAGCTGGCCAAGCCTACCAAGCTGCTGGCTTTCTACACCAGCCGCGAGTATGACAACTCCTCTTACGACGATGAATACATCGGCGTAGGTATCCAGCACTCGTTCTAAACCTAAATACTGGATAATTGATTTAAAAGGCGCCAGTTGGCGCCTTTTTTGTGTTTTGATGGCGGATACAGTCAGTTTTTTTCACTGAAAACGTTCAGGAAAGTTTCGGAGATTATTGATTATTCGATTAATATTTATAGTGTTTCGTTTGATTTCTACCCTGTATCATAATTTTGTAATAAAACTGACCAATAATGACGTCATGCAAAATAGAGTTCACTGACAGACGCATAAACTATGACTGCTAGGATACTGATTGTTGAAGACGAGTTGGCCATCCGCGAGATGCTGACATTTGTACTGGAACAGCATGGTTTCACCGCCTATGCCGCTGAAGATTATGACTCAGCTGTGGCGCTGATGACTGAGCCTTACCCGGACCTTATTCTGTTGGATTGGATGTTCCCCGGTGGCAGTGGAATTCAGCTGGCCAAGAAGCTAAAGCAGGATGAGTTTTCAAGACAGATCCCCATTATAATGCTGACAGCCAGGGGTGAAGAGGAAGACAAGGTGAAAGGCCTTGAGGTCGGCGCTGACGACTATATTACCAAGCCTTTCTCACCCAAGGAGCTGGTGGCCAGAATCAAGGCGGTGTTGCGCCGCGCTGCGCCCACCCGGTTGGAAGAGACCATAGATGTTCAGGGATTGACTCTGGACCCTGTGAGTCACAGAGTGACTGTGGGGGAGTTGGTGCTTGATATGGGGCCGACCGAGTTTCGTCTGCTGCACTTCTTTATGACTCACCCGGAGCGCGTATACAGCCGCGAGCAGCTGCTGGATAACGTTTGGGGGACCAATGTGTATGTGGAAGACAGAACCGTTGATGTTCATATCCGACGCCTGCGTAAGGCTGTGGAAGTCTCGGGTCATGACAAATTGATTCAGACTGTTCGCGGTGCAGGTTACCGATTCTCGACCCGGGGGTAGCCCAGTCGATAAAGGGACGCTGAGAGCGTTCCTGGAGTAATTTCTCAGACATGTTTAATGCTTATTCCGGATATAGGCTGTTCTCCCGCCTCAGCCTGTATGTGATTGCAACAATTCTGCTTGGCTTGTTGCTGGATGAAGTAGTACTGGTTTCTCTGGTGGCTGCAGTAGTGCTGTTGGTCTGGCACTATCGTCAGCTGCTGAGGCTATCCAACTGGCTATGGCATGAACGACGTCTGACCCCGCCCCACGGCAGTGGCAGCTGGGAAGGGGTGTTTAACGGTATTTACCGCTTACAGGGCAAAAACCGTCGCAAGGTAAATCAATTGATTGGCCTGCTGGGGCGTTTCCGTCAGGGCGCTGAAGCTCTGCCTGATGCTGCCGTGGTATTGGACAGTGAGCACAATATTGTCTGGTGTAACAAGCTGGCCCAGTTGATGTTGGGTCTGGTGTGGCCCCAGGATTCAGGCCAACGCCTGGATAATCTTATTCGTCACCCTGACTTTATCGCCTATCTTCATAAAGCTCAGTTCAATACTCCTCTGGAATTACCATCGCCTGTTACTGAAAGACGACTGCTTGAGATCCGGCTTATGTCCTATGGCGACAGGCAGCTTCTGCTTATCGCCCGGGATATCACCCGTATTCGCCAGTTGGAAGTGATGCGCAAAGACTTTGTGGCCAATGTGTCCCATGAGCTGAAGACGCCACTGACTGTGCTGCAAGGCTATTTGGAGATGATGGGCTCCATGGCTGAGCCGGACTCTATGCAGGCCAAACCCATAGAGATGATGCAGCAGCAAACCCGGCGTATGCAGTCCATGGTGGAGCAGTTGCTGGCACTGTCGCGCATTGAGGATGCCATAGATATCGATCTGGAGCAGAAGGTGAATATGGCCCAGATGATGGAGATCCTCAAAGATGAAGCTCAGGCCTTGTCTCAGGGACAATATCAGATTGATTGGTACTGTGAACCCGGCCTTCACTCCCACGGTAATGAGCTGCAACTGCGCAGTGCCTGCTCTAATCTGATTGCCAATGCAATTCGTTATACTGAGCCCGGTGGCCAGATCAGCGTGCGCTGGGAATCTATTGGCGGCGGTGCCAGATTCAGCGTTAAAGATAATGGCATCGGCATTGCGGCGGAACATATCGCTCGCTTAACAGAACGTTTTTATCGGGTTGACAGTGCCCGTTCAAGGCAGACGGGAGGCAGTGGCCTGGGGCTGGCTATCGTGAAGCATGCGCTGGGTCATCATCACAGCGAACTGAATATTGTCAGTGAGCCCAATAAAGGCAGTACCTTCAGCTTTATTATTCCCACTCATTTAGTTGCCCATTCATCTGTCGCCTGAGTCTGAGACGGGTACATCTTTCTGTAAGAGGATTGTCATACTTGAACCTGGTGTTCAGCGAGGGCGATCCCAAAATCAATGAGTTGCTCCGCTTTTGTCACTTTAATGTAACAAACGGGTCATGGGGATGTCATAAAGCGGGTGGATACTGAGCACCGTCAACTACAACAAGTTCGTAAAACTTCGGAGATGAAAATGAAACTGAAGCAACTCGTCGGCGCGATAACCCTGACTGCTGCAGGAATGTTCGCGGCCTCCGCTTCTGCGGCACTGGACCCACAGCTGCCCAGCTACGAAAAAACCAGTGGCGTATCAGGTAATCTGTCCTCTGTCGGTTCAGATACCCTGGCTAACATGATGACACTGTGGGCTGAGGAATTTAAGCACATCTATCCAAACGTCAACATTCAAATTCAGGCTGCCGGTTCTTCAACTGCACCTCCAGCCTTGACCGAAGGGACTTCTCAGTTCGGCCCTATGAGCCGCAAGATGAAGCCTAACGAAATTGAAGCTTTCGAAAAGCACTTTGGCTATCAGCCAACGGCTATTCGTGTTGCTATTGATGCTCTGGCTGTATTTGTTCATAAAGACAACCCAATCAAGGGCATGAACATGGAGCAGGTAGACGGCATCTTCTCTTCCACCCACAAGTGTGGTGACAAGAACATCGACCGCTGGGGTGAACTGGGCCTGACCGGTGCATGGCAGAAGCGTGATATTCAGCTCTATGGCCGTAACTCTGTATCCGGTACTTATGGTTACTTCAAGAAGAAAGCCCTGTGTAAGGGTGACTTCAAGAGCAATGTTAACGAGCAGCCAGGCAGCGCTTCTGTAGTTCAGTCTGTATCTCAGTCTCTGAACGCCATTGGTTACTCAGGCATAGGTTACAAGACTGCCGGTGTAAAGGCTGTGGCTTTGTCCAAGAAGGGTGATAAGTATATCGCTGCCACCAATGAAAACGCAGCCAACGGTACTTACCCTCTGTCCCGTTACCTGTACGTATACATCAACAAGCATCCAAACAAGCCACTGGCGCCAATGGATCGTGAGTTCATCCGCTTCATTCTGTCCAAGCAGGGCCAGAAAGTGGTAGAGAAAGATGGTTATGTGCCTCTGCCAAAGAGCGTAGTAGCCAAGGATCTGGCAAAAGCCGGTATCCGCCTGTAACGTAAAGTTACTCGCAAAAGGCCTCCTTCGGGAGGCTTTTTTGTTTTTGTAATACCCAAAGTTGGCAATAAAAAAAGCGACCCATTTGGGTCGCTGAAACTTCAATTCGGAAGTTGAACGATGGTTGCGCTAAACACCATCTGAAAAGGGAGGATGATGAACGATGAAACACTATGCTAAATGTTCGGTTCATAAAGTCAGACCGGCCTTTGCTGGAAAAGTTCAGCCACAATGACAAAAAGATCAGATTTTTCTAAATCCGGTTTTTGACAGGATAAGCCCTGCGGCTTAGGCATAAAAAAAGCAGCCACCATATGGGGCTGCCCGGAGATCAATTTTGATCAAGGGGACTGCGCTAGAAGTCCCAGGGAGAATGATGAACGATGAAACACTGTCTACATGTTCGGTTCATAAAGTCAGACCAGCCCTTGCCGAAAAAGTTCTGCCAGCGCTGAAAAAAGATCAGGTTTTTCTAAATTCGGTTTCTGATGGGATAAGCGCTGTGGCTTAGGCATAAAAAAAGCAGCCACCATATGGGGCTGCCTGGAGATCAATTTTGATCAAGGGGACTGCGCTAGAAGTCCCAGGGAGAATGATGAACGATGAAACACTGTCTAAATGTTCGGTTCATAAAGTCAGACTGGCGTTTGCCGGAAAAGTTCAACCGCAGCGATAAAAAGATCGGATCTTTTTTCAGTGTTGGTAAAGATATAAAAAAAGCAGCCACCATATGGGGCTGCCTGGAGATCTATTTAGATCAAGGGGACTGCGCTAGAAGTCCCAGGGAGAATGATGAACGTGAGAACTAAATTCCTGTGTTCACTATGTTAGAGGGTAGCAGTGATTGAAAGTTCCTGCCGGGATCGAAAAAAACAGAGAGATTTTTAAAGTCCTTATATATCAATGCATAAAGTGAGCGTACTTTTGAGTTTCAGGGATCCCGGATCCTTAGCTGAATCCATTAGTCAGGTGACGCCAGGCAGAGTACTCTTGTGTTGGCTCGTCTATCCGACTGGAGTTTGTACAGCTGGCAAGTGATTTTCACTGGTGGTGGCTGTTTTTTGCGTCAAAGCTGTTATTATCCCGCTATTACAACCTTTCCTTGTTTAGTCCATTCCATGACTGATTTAGCTTCTGCATTTATCTATAAAGTGACCAGTGAACCGGCTCACCTGAAAGCCGCCGCTAACCTGGTGGATACCCGGGATGATAATGCCCATCCCCTGAACCATGAATCCTTTTTCCGTTCCCGATCTGTGGTGATCGCCATGACCAATGAGGGCGGCTTGATTGGCTGCGCTGCCATCAAGGAAGGCGAGGGTGAAGTAGCGGAAATGGGTTATCTGATGGTGTCTCCTGCTTATCGACGTCGCGGTGTTGCCCAGCGTTTGACCGAGGAGCGTGTTGAGGTGGCCAGGCGTG
The DNA here is from genome assembly GCF_023349125.1 of Shewanella corallii. Classification (GTDB taxonomy): domain Bacteria; phylum Pseudomonadota; class Gammaproteobacteria; order Enterobacterales; family Shewanellaceae; genus Shewanella; species Shewanella corallii. Next base: position 855,676 of record NZ_JAKIKT010000001.1, read on the forward strand.
ATGGTATTAAACTGCTGTGGGCTACTGTACGTGATGAAAACAAGGCCAGTCAGGCCAACTTGCTGAAAAACGGCTGGCACTTCTGGCGCAATTACCTGAGTGTTCGGGGTACCGGCAATACAATCGGCTGGTACTACATGCCGCTGGTTGAAGACCTGGATGTTGATGCCATGATGGAAAAGCTGGTGGGTGATCGCGTAAGAGCTGATTGATAACGCTGAATTTATTCACTTATTCAGGTGAATATAGAGTATTATCCCGACTCATTTTATCCATGAAGTTTTGAGGTATTCATGCGTAGCGCTTCCACTCTTGTTTCCCTGTTGTCCGCTTCTGCTTTGCTGGCTGCTGCCGCCAATGCGGCCGAATTCGAACTGGGTCTGAATGACGACGTTGTTTCTACTCAGGTGACAGGTCAGTTGATGCAGGGCTTGAATGGCTCTGCAGCTTATATCTATTCCGAGCCTGAAGGTCATCTGGCGCAGCTTGGATTGGCGCTGACCCATGATGCCGGTGCCCACCATCTGCAGTTTGGCGGCAAGCTGACTCACGTATGGGCCGATGATCGTCCGAATGGCACAGTCTTGAGTGTAGGTGGTAAGTACCAGCTGAACCTGGGCTCCAACCTGTACTGGCAGAACACGGCTTACTACACCCCATCAGTATTGGCTTTTGGTGATATGGAAGGTCATTATGAGCTGGGCAGTGGCGTGGGTTACGACCTGACCCCGCAGATGGGCTTCTATGCGGGCTACCGTTATATCCGCTTTGAGTATAAGCACGCCCGCAATGAAACCTTTGATACAGGTTTCTACCTTGGTGTGAAGGCGCGCTTCTGATAAGCGCTTATAGGAAAAAAGCAGGCTAAATGCCTGCTTTTTCAGTTATACCGGGTTCTTGTCTGTTCAACTCCATTTGTCGACATGCGCAATCAGCGCGTCATCATCATTGCTTCTGCGTTTGTTATCCCGCCGGCGTAACTTGGTTTTTTTGGCCTTTGACTTTCTGGGGTCATCATCCCATTTATCAAATTTGTGGCTGTGTGACATAGTGCGTACATTTCCTTTGTTTTCACTAAGTCGCAATTTTTAGCTCAATTGCCTGAGCAGAGAAAGCAAAATATTTTGCCCATTAAGGAAAAATTTCCTTATGGAGTAGTGAGTTATGCTTTTCTCGTCATTCTGGCCACAAACATACCGTCACTGTCGGCCTCATAGGGCCAAACGGTAATCTGGCTTTGGGTCTCGCCGGTAAAGGGATGCACAGAATCAATGGCTTCAAATTCAGGGTTGGCTGCCAGGAAGGCATCTACAACATCACCATTTTCCGCCTGAGCAAGAGAGCAGGTAGCGTAAACCAACACACCCCCTACTTTAACCGCTTGACTGGAGCGGGTCAGGATATCCAGTTGCAGCTGGGGCTTGTCGGTAATGGCGGAGGCATCGTCCAGCCAGCGCATGTCCGGGTTGCGACGCCAGGTGCCGGTACAGGAACAGGGAGCATCTACCAATACGCCATCAAACTCAGCGGTTGCCACTGGCAATGCATCGGAGCGCCATGGGGCCACCTGAATATTGCGCAGACCCGCACGCCTGGCGCGCTTTTGCAGCTCTTCCAGTGCCTGAGGACGGATATCCGATGCTGTCAGGGTTACGGCTTTACCCTTAGCCTGGGATAGAGCACTTAACTGCAGGCTTTTTCCGCCGGCACCGGCGCAGGTATCCCACCACTTTCCGCCCGGCTTGGGCGCACATACCTGACCAATCACCTGAGAGGCCAGATCCTGGATCTCCAGCTTGCCATTTCGGTAAGCGGCAAGATCATTCAGATTGATACTCTTGTGCCCCAGACTCAAAGCGTCATCAAAGACCTTATTGGCCACGGCAGGAATGCCCTCTGCCTGCAACTCTGTCACCAGTTTGTCGCGACTGATACCCTGTACACGGGCCCATATCGGTGGACGTTGGCTCAGACTGTCTGCCAGCTGCTGAGCCTGTGAACTGTCGGTAAACTGCCAGAACCAATCGGGCAGCAGGGCTTTGCTGTCAAAACTCAGCGCCGGGAAGCAGGTCTGGATTCTGGTGAGGGGAGCCCCACTGTCTTCGGCATTAATGTCCACGCCAGCCAGGTGAGCCCAGGCCATGGCAATATCCTGCCATTTGTGATTTTCAAGCATGGCTGCGGTTGCCAGCATAGCCAGCCAGGGCTGCTGAGTATCAGTCGTCGCCAGTTTATTTAACCATCCCCACCATCTGAACAGAGCGAACAGGGTTTCCCGCAGCAGACGTCTGTCCTTGGAGCCATGCTTCTTGTGTTCACGAAAGTAGTTGGCCAGCATTTTGTCAGCCGGCAGCTTACCCTGTTGAATGTCAGACATGAGTTGATGCAGGGTGCGGGCATAGCTCAGCGCCCGGACTTCCTGTGAGCTGCTGACGGTAATGGCCTGCGCATCGAATGCAGGCAGTGTGATTGGGGAATGTGCCATGGGTGTTGTCCGGGATACTCTGGCCTGGAGAGGAGGCCGCTGCTCAAATTGGCGCGAAGTGTAACAAAGAAAACGCCGGAAGTTGAGCATTCCGGCGTTTACGCATAGAGAGGTTTGAGTGTGACTTAACGTGTAACCATTTTGCGTATCTCTTTGGCCCTGTCCTCATCGCTGGCTTGCGATGGTGGTGGTACAGTCATCGCTTTCTGGCAGGCGGGCCGCTGTGCGATGTCATCCAGCCAGCGCTGCAGGTGAGGCAAACCTTCAATACTGATGCCACTCCAATCGTGGATGCGAACCCAGGGCCAGGTCGCCATATCTGCAATACTGTACTCATCTCCCCCCAGATAGCTTGCTTCTGCAAGGCGGGTATCGAGCACTTCAAATAAGCGTCGGCCCTCTTTTTGATAGCGTTCAATGGCAGCGGGGATCTTCTCCGGAAAATAGCGGTAGAACACATTGGCCTGGCCCATCATGGGCCCTACACCGCCCATCTGAAACATCAGCCATTGAATAACCCGACTTCTGGCGTCGGGATCAGCAGGCAGGAATTTACCTGTTTTTTCTGCCAGATAGAGCAGAATGGCTCCGGACTCAAATACCGCGAAATCCCTGTTGTCCCGGTCGACAATCGCGGGAATACGACCATTGGGGTTGATAGCCAGAAACTCAGGTTGTTTCTGGTCATTGGCCATCAGGTCCAGGTGATGCAGCTGATATTCCAGTCCCATCTCTTCGAGGGCGATGGCTACCTTATAGCCATTTGGGGTAGCGGCTGAATAGAAGTCGATCATCCTTTTATCCTCAGTAGTCTAAATCCAGTGCAAAACAGAGGTATGACATCAATTTTTGGGTGGCGCTGAATTTTTCAAGGCAGAGTGCAGCAACATCCAGCTCAATCAATGCCTGCCGCGACAGTGGCATCACAGCAATAAAGTCTTTGCGCTTTAACTCTTCAATCAGAGCGTGGCTTGTATCAAACCCCTTGGGAGGGCGAATAAGGCTGTCACCTGTCATTTCAAACCCTGCGGCGGTTAAGCTCTCTAAGGCTTTGAGATAGCCTCTGGGATTTTCATCGATACAGTTACGTATTGCCCTGAGCGCGGGAGCATCAGGATGCCAGATACCGGCTCCCAGAAAACACTCTTCCGGGGAGAGGTGCACATAGAGTCCGGGGGCATGCACATCCTTACCCTGAAAGTGGCGAAACTGTATGCCCACATTGGTCTTGTAAGGGCGTTTGTCCTTACTGAAACGCGTATCCCTTTGGGGGCGCATCATGCTGCCGCCCACTTTTTTGGCGACAGCGGTCAACCTGGGCGACAAAGCCTGAATACCCGGTGCCATCTGTTCAATAAACTGCAGCGCGGGCGTTCTGACCCTGGCTTCATATTCATCCTGGTGCTGTTTAAACCAGTCGCGGCTGTTGTTGTTCTCCAGCTGGGCCAAAAATGTGAATGTATCGGCAGAAAACACTCTCTGTTCCCCCAAGTTATCGCAGTGATATGTCAGTAAATAGACAGTAGCGGCTCGCGTCAATATACAGACCGGAGCAGGCATTAAAAAAGCCCACCGTAATTGGTGGGCTTTGTCATAAAACAGAAGGTTTGGATATCAGCCATCCCGTTTCACTGATTCACGCAGCAGATCCGACAGCTGATTCAGGAAGCCCTGAGTGTCTTCCGACAACTGGTTAATCTTGTTGGTGGACTCGGAGGAGCGAGACGCCAGTTGGCGTACTTCATCAGCTACCACGGCGAAGCCCCTGCCATGTTCACCGGCCCGTGCTGCTTCGATGGCTGCGTTCAATGCCAGCAGGTTGGTTTGGCTGGAGATACCGTCAATCACCTTGGAGATGTCCGCGATTTCACCGGAGGATTTAGCCACGTTTTCCATGATGACATTCATATCTTCCCGTTGGTTAACCTCTTTGGTGATATTACGGACAAAGGCGGTATACATGATCTTGCCATCCAGACGGATTTTAGACAGTGACAGCAGGCCCCAGTCCTGTCGGCCATCCTTACGGAAAACGGGGACTTCGCGTCGGGTGCCAACAATCTTATCCTGACCTGTGGTGCGGTTGCTGTTGACATAGCCATCATGGTTGGCCTGATGTTCAATGGGCACCAGCATCTTAACGTTCTGACCTATCACCTCGGCGGGAGAGTAGCCCCAGAGCTCTTCAGCCGCTTTGTTGAAGAAGGTGACAATATTTTTGTCATCAATAGTGACCACGGCATCCAATGCCTGGGCCAGGGTTTGGTTAACCGACTCCTGGGTTTCCCGCTGGGCGGTAATATCTCTGACAAAGGCTGTGTAACCTATACTGCCATCTATATCCACTTTGGACAGGGAGAAGGCCACAAAGATTTCGCGTCCATCTTTGGTTTCCAGCTTGAGTTCGCGACTGGTCCCCACAATCTTATTGTTGCCTGTACGGCGGTTGCGATTGACGAATTCGTCATGGTTTGGCTGGAACTCTTTGGGCACCAGCATCTTGACGTTTTGTCCTATCACCTCTTCCTTGGTGTAGCCCCAAAGTGCCTCGGCTGCAGGGTTATAAAAGGTGACAATATTATTGGCATCGATACTGACAACTGCATCAATAGCCTGCTGCAGAGTCTGGTCGATCTCTTCCCGCTTACGACGCTCTGCGGTGATGTCCCGGATAAAGGCGGTATAGCCAATCTCATCCCCAACAGTGGTACGGTTCAGCGCCAGGTTGACCCAGGTTTTGGTGCCATCCCTGCGGGTAACCTCAATCTCCCGCTTGGTACCAACAATCTTGTTGCGACCTGTGCGTCTGTTGGTATCGACATAGTTGTCATGATTCGGCTGATGTTCAACCGGCACCAGCATTTTGACGTTTTGACCAATCACTTCATCGGCATTGTAACCCCACAGATTTTCTGCGGCGCTGTTCATAAAGACGACTTTATTTTTGCCATCGATAATCACCACGGCATCCAATGCCTGCTCGAGGGCCTGCTCCATCGCCTGATGCAGAGGGCTTTCGTTGGTTTGTGCTGGAGGATTGCTGAATTCAGGAGTGACCTGCTTGTTGTCACTGCCTTCATTTGCCCGGAATTTGCTGAAAAGTCCCATGTCTCTTTCCTGTCAATTAGGCTGCCTGGAAACTGCACCACCGATTTAGGTGCTCTGGTAAAGAATAAGTGTAGATACTTATTTTCAGTTTGCCTGACAATCCTTTGGTTTCTTTGTTGGTTTTTTGTTGTTCACCATATCGGGCAGCGCAATTTCAGAAGTTGACTCCGCTCATCATTTAACGGTTTTTGTGACTATGACTCGACGCGTTCCCATTTAATATTTTTGTATCTATATGAAATTAATGCCCATTTTTGATTGTTTGTTATTTGTTGTCAGAGTTGCATTCAGTCAGTGTCAGAGCAACCGACTGAGTAATAGATGTTTCTTGTTTGTTGTCGCTGGGCGGCTGGAACAGTCTGATGGGTCTGTTTGCGTTTGGTTTGTGTCGGTTTTTTGATGGAGACGGGCAATTTCTTCCCAGGCTTCGATGTGCCCATTGTGATGCCGGTCACAATTTTGTGGATTTTGTGCGTTGCGTAAATGTAAATCCCGGTGGTGCAGATAATCCTGGGTGGTTAAGTCTCAACCAGTGTGATCAGCTGATATTGCGAGTGGAACTCATCCAGATTATCAGCTTGATATCGGACTGGCTTTATTTGGTGTTCATTCTCGCAACATTCGGACTTGTTGGTTAACGGCTTGTGGTTTGACGGTGTTTTTTTTGACCAAGAGTATCGGGGACGGTTTCGGCATTTCCTGATAGAGCTGCAAGGTGCCGGACAGACAGAAATTACAAAGGAAGTGCCGTGATTGCACCTCCAACCAACAAGGAGTCCCTACATGATGAGCAACAAGAGCAAGTTGGCCACCCTGGTCGGCGCCGGAATCGTAACAACTGCCACTCCCGGAGTTGTTATGGCACAAGAGGGTGCAGATGTAGAACGCATCGAGGTGACCGGTTCCCGTATCCAGCGGCAGGATATGGAGACGGCATCGCCAGTCACTGTGATTGATGCCAGTGCGATCAGGGCGGAAGGTTACACCTCAGTGGATGAAATTCTGCAGGCTCAGCCCGCGATGGCCGGTATGGCCGTGGGCTCAACCACCAACAACGGTGCTGATGGTATTGCTCAGGTGGATCTGCGCGGCATGGGCGCCAACCGAACTCTGGTACTGCTGAACGGTCGCCGTATGGTCAACTCCGGCTCAGGCGCTGACAGCGCGGTGGATCTGAATACTATCCCGGTTGCCATGATCGCCAGAGTTGAGATCCTCAAGGATGGCGCCTCTGCGGTATATGGCTCAGATGCCATTGCCGGGGTAGTAAATATTATTACCAAGAAGGACTTCGAAGGTTTCCAGTTTGATATTACCGGCGGTATGACAGACAAGAATGATGGTGAAAACCTGGAGTTGAGCGCGCTTTATGGTTTTAGTACGGACAATGGCAACTACACCTTTGGCCTGGCCTATGCGGACCGACAGGGAGTGATGCAGGGTGACAGAGATTGGGTTGAGCCAGGTGCCAGCTCCTTTTTGCCAACGGGATCTCTGGATGGCAAGGTGCTGGATGAGGACGGCAACTGGGTAGACCGCACCACAGGTTATGACTACACCCAGGACAGCTGGTTGCAAACCCCAAGCACCAAGTACAGTTTTTTTGCCAACGCCATTCATGAGTTTGCCAATGATGTGACCTTTACCGGTGATTTCCTGTACACCAAGCGCCAGTCCGAGCAGATGATGGCTCCTCAGCCAGCTTCTGTGATGCTGGATGTCTGTGGTGAGGTGAATGTGCCTGAAAAAGATTGCATCACCTTAACGCCGGAAATGATAGCAGGAGGCATTGCCCCGGATGAGCGCGGTAAAGTGGAGTATCGCCGTCGTACCAACGATGTGGGGAATCGCGTCTATGAACAGGATACTGATACCTTCCGTATTTCTGCCGGTTTGGCAGGTAGTCTGGATGTGCATACCGGAATGGATTGGGATCTCTCCTACACCTATGGCAAGAACAAGGCAGAGACCTGGGGCCACAACTCTATCAATGCCACTAAGATGGAGCAGTCTATCTATGACAATCAGGATGCCTGGTTCAGCGGCGATCCTCTGTCAGATGCGATCATCAATGATATCAGCTATCTGGAAACTACTGATGGCGGTAACGAGCAGCATATTGTCTCGGGTATTCTCAATGGCGAGTTGTTCGAGCTGGATGCCGGAGCGGTCGCTTTTGCCATAGGGGCTGAGTATCGTCATGACAGTGGTTACTACAATCCGGACCCAGTGATTGTGGCAGGTGACGGTACGGCGGCTCAGCAAGACCCGACCGATGGCAGCTATGATGTGCTGTCTGTCTATCAGGAGGTCGCTGTGCCTTTCACCGACAAGCTGACAGGTGAATTTGCCCTGCGTTTCGATGACTACTCCACCTTTGGTAAAGCGACCACCTGGAAGATAGGCCTGACCTATGAAGCCACAGATGATCTGATGTTGCGCACTGTGGCCGCCACTGGTTTCCGAGCGCCCAATGTCAGCGAGCTCTATGGCGGTAACTCCGGCTCTTACGACTATTTGACCGATCCCTGGGGTAACGAGCAGGACCCACAAATTCTGGTGAATTACACCTCGGACGAAAACCTGAAGGCGGAAGAGTCTGAATCATATACCGCAGGTCTGGTGTACTCCCCCGGCTATATCGATGGCATGTCGATAACCATGGATTACTGGCGCTTTAAGATTAATGACGCCATTGCTCGACTGGATGTCCAGGCGGGTTTGAACGCCTGTTATGACGGGGACCCTACCGCCTGTGAAACCTTCAACATTGGCCCTGATGGCAACCTGGATAACCTGACCAATCCGCTGACCAATGTGGGCTACCAGGATACCAGTGGCGTGGACTTTAACCTGCAGTACAGCTTTGAAGCCGTTGGGCTGGACTGGAAGGTCAACAATGATCTGACCTACCTGATTCAGTTTGAGCAGGATGGGGTGGACTATACCGGCACCATAGGCGGTATGTTCGGTGGCTATGCTGATGTGAAGAACAACTTCAGCATTCAGGCCGGGCAGGGGGACTGGAGTCTGATTTACTCCAACCGTTATATCGGTGAGATGGAAGATATTAACTATGGCGATAAGGTCGATGCCGTGCTGTATCACAACCTGTCAGCCAGATACCACTTCAACAATATCTATACCGCCACTTTTGGGGTGAAGAATCTGACGGATGTGGAGCCTTCAGCAGTGCCCAGCGGTAATACTGCCGGTACTGTACCTGAGGTGTATGACACCATAGGTCGCCAGTTCTATGCAGGTGTCACCTTTAAGTTCTGACGCCAGCAAGATAAGTAGCAAAAAGCCACCTCAGGGTGGCTTTTTTCATTGGCAATCGGGAGCGCTTTACTTGTTACTATGGTCCTTACGGTACAGCTCCCATGCATCCCAGGTTTGCCCCTGATACAGGCACTCTCCAGCCTGACCCTCCGGGGTGTCGATAATTCGATACTGGCCACCCAGCTCAATACAGTGGGTCGCAGACGGGTTGGCCATGCCAACGGCTTTCTCATTCGGTTGGGGAGATTGAGCGCAGGCGGAGGTCAACAGGCTTAACCCAACACAAATCATCAGCGGATAACTCTTCATACAAACTCCATTGGTGCGCAGTTGAGAGGCTATTGATTATGTCGGCTCTGACGCAAATAAAAAAGCGCCCTCAGGCGCTTTTTAACTTATCTGAAAATCAGAATGTGTAGTTGGCTCGAACGTAGTAGAAGCCACCGTTAATTCCCATTGGTGAGGTCGCTGGATAAAGAGAGCCAACGATATCTTTCCATGGGTTAACATCCGGGGTATTGTCCAACAGGTTCTGGGCGCCAATGGAGGTGCTCAGAGCGTCGGTCCAGTGATAAGTCGCTTCAACATCCAGCGTGATTTCACTACCGGCATAGATGGGCAGATCACCACCTGTATCCAGGTGATCCTCATAATAGTCGCCGTAGTAGTTTACCCTCGCCAGCAGATCTACAGCCTGGTAACGCCAGTCTGTGGTAAAGGTAAACCTGTGAGCCGGCAGATTGTCTTCCAGCATCTGGACTTTGGCGTCATTGATGTTATCCGGGTTGAAGTCATCGACAGTGGTATCAGTCCAGTTATAGGCAAATGCAAACTTGGTATCACCACCTAGCAGCTCAGTATTGTAGTTGGCGACAAGATCTACACCCTGGGTGGTGGTATCAAAGTCGTTGGTGAAATACTTAACGCTGGAGAAGCTGGTGGCATCATTGATACCCAGCGCCAGCAGCGCATCAATATCCGCAGGCGTCAGCTCCAGTGGTGAGGTTTGGCTGATCCTGTCGGTCAGTTTGATATGGAAGTAATCCACGGTCAGATAGATACCATTATCAAACTCGGCTACCAGACCCGCACTCAGGTTAACAGACTCTTCAGGCTCCAGTGGCTGACCACCTTTTTGCACTGAGATAGGATTGGTTGGCGGCAGAGTTGCCTGATCTTCCAGACCATCCTCGGTGAAGGCTGTGGTGACGTTACGCACATTGCTTTGCCCCACGGTTGGAGCGCGGAAGCCTGTGCTGGCAGCAGCACGCAGACCTATGGTGTCGCCAACCTGATAATGGGTTGATACTTTCCAGTTGAGGGTGGTGCCGAAGTCACTGAAGTCCTCAAAGCGCAGCGCCGCAGTCATTAACCAGTCTTCATTCAGGTAAGACTCGATATCTACATAGGCCGCCCAGTTGTAACGTGACCAGGAACCGGCATCTTCAGGTTTGAAACCGGGGAAACCGTTGGAGCCGATACCAAAGCCTTGAGAGGCCAGAGGACCAATGGCAAATGACTTGGCGTCACCGGCTTCAATTTCGAAGGTTTCAGCTCTGTACTCCAGACCTGCTGCGAAGTTAACAGGCTCATCCCATCCGGAGATCTCGATAGGCCTGCTCACATCAAAGTTGTAAGTTTGCTCTATCTGGGTGTAGGTACCAGGTTCAAATTCGAACGGGGTATCCGGGCCAAGAGAAGGGTTGATGGTATTGTAGATGGAGTAATCCACATTGCTGTAACCCAGGCTGGCGCTGATGTCATACATCCAATCATTGCCCCATTCGCCCTTGGTGCCGAGCGCCATAGACATATCTGTTACTTCGCCACCAAATCTTGGTGTAAAACCACCGCGAAGACGGTCGATTTCATTGAACGCGAAACAGTTGGGATCGTTCAGTACCTGCTGGAATGCATCGCTTTGCAGCACATTGGCACCGGTAAAGACGGTGGGGCAGGTGAGCCCATCATCCGGTGTTAAATCGGCAACCAGCAGAGTGGGTGCCATGATTGGATCGCCATTGTCATCTACCTGTCCGGTCGGCTTCATACCACCGTCAAAGATGCCGCCACGGGTGTGAGGGTTACGATAGTAGAAGCCACCATCGATATCGCGCTTGGCATAGTTCAGCCACATGTAGGCTTCGTCGGTATCATTCAGATCCAGACCGAAGTTCGCCAGGAATTTAAAGTCTGATTTTATCTCAGGTGTACCCCAGATCTGGGCTGGAACAGGTACAAAGGTGTTACCTGCATCTATCAGTCCCTGAGCATCACTGCGCTGGACACTGCGGGAAGTGTCGTCGACAGTACGGTACTCTGCGGAGAAGTTGGCGAAGCCATTCTCACTCAGAGGCATACCTATATTGCCGCTTAATTGAACAGTATCACCGTCACCTTCATAGTACTGACCATATCTGGCCTCCAGCATGCCGCCGTCACTGCTGTCCTTGAGGACAAAGTTGATCACACCGGCAATGGCATCTGAACCATATTGCGCCGCGGCGCCATCCCGCAGAACCTCGACCTGCTTAAGTGCAGATACCGGAATATTTGAGATATCCGGCCCCTGAGCACCATCAGACAGACCACCACCGAGGAAGGTGATTACTGCGCTGCGATGGCGGCGTTTACCGTTAACCAGTACCAGAGTGTGGTCTGCCGCCAGGCCCCTGAGGTTGGCGGGACGCACCAGAGTAGAGGCATCATTGATGGGTTGGTCGTTCACGTTAAAGGAGGGGGTCACGCTGGACATCAGAGATTTAAGGTCGGTACTACCCTGACGGACAAACTCATCACCACTGATAATATCAAGAGGTACAGGTGAGTCTGTGACAGACCTGGGGGCAGCCCTGGTCCCGACGACAGCGATTTTTTCGATATTCTCATCTTTGGCTTGTTGATCTTCAGCGGCCGCTGAAGAGGTGAACATCATGGCTCCGGTACCGGACGCAAACGCCAGCACCATCGCCTTATACAGGCTGGTGTGTCTCACTTTCATGTTTTCCCCTGGTCTTCTCTAATATTTTTTGTAAGGTTTGCAGACCCCTGCTTTGGAGGTCTTACCACATACCAATACAGGAAAAACAATTGCGTGTTAACAAAAATGTAACCAAGGTTACAAATTTGCATTAGACATTAGTCGTAGGCTAAAGGGATGGGAGAAGGTGGACTAAAGTCCACCCTTTATAAATTAATGAGTTAGCTCTGCGGAGTGAGTTTAAGCAGTTTGCCGTTGCTGCTGTCGGTCAGCAGGTAAATAACACCTTCGGGGTCTATGGCGACATCACGAATCCGGCCGAATTGGTTATCCAGCAACTGCTCTTCACTGACGACTTTGCCATCTTTAATCTCCAATCTGACCAACAAGCCAAACTTGAGCGACCCCAATAGCAGGTCACCATTCCATTTGCTGAATAACTGGCCTTTGTAGGCGGTCATACCGGATGGCGCGATTGATGGCACCCAGTAGTGGACAGGCTGTTCCATCCCTTGCTTTTCAGTGCCTTCACCTATGTCTGTGCCCGTGCCATAGTTCTTGCCATAGGTGATGACCGGCCAGCCGTAGTTGTTGCCTTTGGCTATCAGGTTGAGTTCATCGCCTCCCTGAGGGCCATGCTCATGGGTCCACAGATCCCCCTGATCTGTGATGGCAATGCCCTGAATGTTTCTGTGGCCATAGCTGTAGATTTCCGGCTGTGCGCCTTTCTCCTGCCAGCTGGGGTTGCCCGGACAGGGAGCGCCATCAAATGTGAGCCTCAGCAGACTGCCGGTGTGACTGGTTAAATCCTGGCTGGAAGGACGCTCACCCCTGTCCCCCAATGTCAGCCACAGACATTGGTCCTGTACAGCCAGACGACCACCAAAGTGACGTCCACCGGAATGTTTGGGGTTAGCCGAGAAGATGGTTTTCACATTCACCAGGCGGTTGCCCATCAGCTGACCTTTGGCAACGGCTGTGCTGGCCTGGTTACCCCGGGTACCCTCTGAAAAAGCGATAAAGACTTCGCCGGTTTTGGCGAATTCAGGTGACACGGCTACACCAAGCAGCCCGCCCTGTCCCCGTTGCCAGGCATCCGGGCCACCTTCAATATCAGTTACCTTGCCGTCGGAACCGATAAGCTTGAGCTCTCCATTGCGCTCACTGACCAGCCATTGTGGACTCTCCCCGGGTAACAGAGCCATAGACCAGGGACGTTCCAACCCTTCTGCCAGCATATCGACCTGGATACTGTAGTCCTGGGATTTGATGGTTTCGGCGGCAAGTGTCTGGGTTACAGCTAAAGTGGCCAGAGTCAGGCATGTCAGAGTGCGGAGCTTCATGGTGTCATCCTTGTTGCACAATCAATGTGAAGATTCAGTGTACAGAATATGTACGAATTGTCCTGGCTGTAAATGTAACTAATCCCAACAAATACTTGTTAGCTCTGACAAACAAAAAGGCCCCGCACAGATGCAGGGCCTTTAACGTGAAGGTTATCAGAACAGCCAGGTGTAACCATAACCGGCAATGACTGCCATCAGCAGGATCACCGTAACAAAGGCGACGATCAGGCGGGTTTTGAACAGGGACTTAAGCAAAATCACTTCCGTCAAACTGGCTCCGGCGCTGCCAATGATCAGTGCCATTACCGCCCCCAGACTCATGCCCTTGGCTGCCAGCGCTGCGCTCAATGGGATCACTGCTTCGGCGCGGATATAAAGCGGGATACCAATGACAGAGGCAACCGGAATCGCAAACGGGTTGTTCTCACCGGCATATTTGACCACCAGATCTGTTGGCATAAAGCCATAGATCATTGAGCCAATGGCAATACCCAGCAGCAGGTAAGGCAGTACCTGTTTGAAGTCTTTCCAGGTGCCGTCCCAGATTTTTTTCCAGCGACTGACTTTCGGGCCACAGCTGCAACCACAGCCGCCGGCGGCTTGTTGCTCTTCCAGCGCCTCGGTGCGGATATACTTTTCATAGCCGAGCCTTTCCAGCAGCCAACCTGCCAACAGGGATACCCCCATGGCGACGGCAAAGTAGAAGAGTGCCACCTTAACGCCGAATGTCACCACAAACAGACCTATGATGATGGGGTTCAACAGTGGGCTGGCGAACAGAAATACCATCATGGTGCCGAACCCGGCTCTGGCCTTTAACAACCCTTTCAGGAATGGGATGGTGGAGCAGGAGCAAAAGGGAGTGATGGCCCCCAGTGCTGCGGCAATAAAATAGCCCTTACCTTGTTTGGCACCCAGGATCTGCTGAATCTTCTTTGGTGGCAGATAGCTTTGCAGCACGCCCACACCATAGCTGATCAGCAGGAACAGCAGGGTCAGTTCAACCGCCAGGAAGGCAAACATATGCAGCGCCTGCTGCAGTGACTCTGAAGTAAACATATCGAACTCTCTTGTGAAACTATATTTCTAGAATGTTCGAAATATTATTTGCGGGACTTGTGCTCGTCAAGATATTTCTAATAAAATCGAAATATAGATTATCGATAGGTCTGCTGGAACCTGGAAAATCTCGTCAGATCTTTCACTGTGGTTTTTGTAAAATCGATATAGTTCAACGTGTTAATCTTATGGGGTGAGCGAGCAGCCCAATTGGAGTGGGGTGATGACACAGGTAGAAGATATTGCCAAGGCGCTGAAAGAGTTGGGGCATCCAATTCGACTCAGCATTTTCAGACGTCTGGTTAGGTCTGGACATCAGGGGCTGGCCGTGGGCAACCTGCAGGAGGAGTTGGGCATTCCTGGCTCGACTTTGTCCCACCATATTGCCAGTTTGATGTCGGCGGGCTTGCTGAGCCAAAGGCGGGAAGGACGGGTGCTTTATTGTGTGCCGGAGTATGACCGGCTGAATGTGGTGCTCGACTTTCTGCAGGAGGAGTGTTGTCAGGACGAGTGCGCTCCGACTGGCGAGTGAGTCGCATCCCTGAGATAAAAACAGCAGGACAATTCCTGCTGTTTTTTTATTCACTGAGGGGTGATTAGTTAGCGGGAGTCATTCGCAGCAGGTGGCCATTGCTTGAGTCTGTCAACAGGTAGATGGCGCCATCCTGACCCTGTGCAAGATCCCGGATCGGCCCGTAACGATTTTTCAGCAGTCGCTCCTGCTTAAACACTTCACCATCGCGCAAATCAAGACGGATTAACTTGCCAAATTTGATTGAGCCCAGAAACAGGTTGCCTTGCCATTCGGGGAAGAGTTCACCGTTATAGCGCAACAATCCCGATGGTTTAATGCTGCTCACCCAGGTAAAAACCGGTGTCAGCATACCGTCGACATTGTCCTTGGCTCCCTGAGTCACCCTGGAAGCGATACGTGTTCCCTGAGTCACCACAGGCCAGCCATAGTTGCCACCTGGGGTAATCAGATTGAGTTCATCGCCTCTGTCCCGCCCCGCTTCGTGGCTCCATACCTGACCTGAGTCATCTATGGCCAGACCCAGGACTTCTCTGTGCCCATAGCTGATAATTTCAGGCCTGGCATCGATGGATTGCTCCGCCCAATTGGGGTTGTCCGCGCAGGGGGCGCCATTAACATCTATCCGCAGTATGCTGCCGCTGTGATTATTGGGTTGCTGGGCACTGGCTTCATCCCCTCTGTCACCGACAGATAGCCAAAGGCAGTTGCCTTCAATGGCCAGACGGCCACCAAACTGGCGGCTTCCCCGATAGGACGGCTGGCTGATAAAGATGGTTTCCATTGCTGACAACTGGTTATCGTTCAGCAGGCCCCTTGCTACCGCAGTACTGGCGGTGCCATCCTCATGTTGATGTGAGTATGAAACAAATATCTGCCTGTCTTGTTTGAAGTCAGGGGAAACGGCCAGACCCAACAGGCCGCCATCACCTCTTTGGCTAACGGGTAAAGAGATAGCCATTGGCGTGATATTGCCGCTTTGTGAGATCAGTTTGAGTCCATCCTGACGCTCGCTGACCAGCAGCTGCCAATCCTGCTCTGCCGGTGTTGGCAAAAACACCATGGCGGATGGATGACGTAATCTATCGGCAATCGACTCTACTTTGATTTTGTATTTGTTGGAGTTGAGTAGTTCAGGCTCGGCGGCGCAGGCAAAGCTCAGTGTCAACAATGATGCCATCAAAAGCATGGGGGGGAGCAGAGGAGTTGATGCGGTTTTCAATGTCATTTCTCATCCTGATATCGACCGGCTGAAAAAGCCTCATAGATCAACATACTCTTAGGGTCTGTTAACCTTTCATGGTTGAATTTTGCTCGAGATAGACGCGCTTTAATCGCGACGCAAGGTGTGCAGCTTAGGGGCCTAAGCAAATACCTTGCAACAAAGAGTAAAGCGCTTATAGCCGAGCCCTTCGGGCAGTGTTTGTCGTCGCTTTCTACTGCATTAACGCTCATTTATGTAGAACAACTACACCACAATCGCGTTGCTTTGTATAAAACAACGACAAAAAGCTGCAAAAACCATCTTCAAAGGTCAACAGACCCTAGTCGCTTGATTATTCCTTAAATAATTACTGGTTCCCGGATAGCAAAAAGGGACCACTGGCCCCTTTTTATACTGCCAATACTCAGATTCAGCTCAATGCCGCCATCAGGATCTTACGGCTTTCTTCCGGAGTAATCGCCTGGTTTTCCCCCATGGCGTTCAGACCATGTTTCTCCAGCTGTGTCATCAAGGCGGTGACTGCGTCATCTTTTGCCTGCCCCTGACGATCTTCACTGGTCAGTATTGATGCAACTCCCAGGCTATTGTAGAAGGCCTCAATGGCATCAATGGTTTGTTCAGCCAAATTATCACTGGCTTCAAGCCCAAATACATTACGGCCCATCTGCGCCAGTTTAGCTCGCTTAAAGTCGACTTGATTGCGCAGTAATGAGGGCTGGATGATCGCCAGAGAGCGGGCATGATTTACCCCATACAGCGCCGTCAGTTCATGGCCAATGGCGTGGGTTGCCCAGTCGTGGGCGACACCACTGCCGATAAGGCCGTTAAGCGCCTGGTTGGCTGTGTACATCAGATTGCTACGCCACTCATTGGTGTCATGGTCTGCAAAATCATTGCCCAGTACCAGCAGGTTTTTCAACAGGGATTCGGCATAGCCGTCCTGCACCATAGTGCCCTGTGGCCAGGTCAGATACTGCTCGCAAATATGCACCCAGGCATCAACGATACCGTTTTTCAGCTGCCATTCCGGCAGGGTTTTCATGGTATCCGGGTCCATCACAGCAAATACCGGCTGAACATAGGGAGACATAAAGCTGAGTTTGTCCTGAGTTTCCGCTTTAGTGATCACTGAGCCTGAGTTTGACTCCGAGCCCGTAGCTGGCAAGGTCAGGATGGCGCCAAGAGGAATGGCAGCAAAGATTTTGTGTTGGCCGGTGACTATGTCCCAGCCATCGCCGTCGTAGCAGGCGGCCGCGGCAATATACTTGGCGCCATCGATTACTGAGCCACCGCCCACAGCCAGAATAAAGTCAATATTTTCAGCTTTCACCAGGGCTACAGCCTTATCCAAAGTCTCCTTGGTGGGGTTGGGTTCGACACCGCCGAACTCAAGACACTGGTAACCCTGCAGGGCAGCTACAACCTGATCGTAGACGCCGTTGCGTTTGATGGAACCACCACCATAGAGCACCAGCACTTTTTGTTCAGGGGTAATAATTCGATTGATGTTGGCGATTTGGCCCTGGCCAAACAGGATATGAGTAGGGTTGTGGTAGTGAAACTGCATCTCAGACTCCTTATACCAATTTCATTTAATAGTTGATCTGTTTCAGCGGGAGTTCAATGCGCTTGAGACAAGGCGAGTCGGCGAAGTCATAGTGGTTCTATGTCAAGGCGACTTAACGCAGTATCAAGCGCATTGAAACCCGCACTGCGTTAGCGTGTCAGGCATCCTGCTTCTGTGTTGCATTGCTCTTAAAGGGAGCCACCCTTAGTCAATCAATGCGCCTTGAATCAGAATCCCTGACACGCTCTGAATTGATCAGACTATTAATGAAGTTGGTATTATTGCTTCCGGAAGGGCTCCGGTTGACTGTTTTGGCGATTCTAAGCTGCGGTGGTGGCAGGGACAACTGCTTTATGTCCCTCGGTTTATTGAATAATCCAATTAGTGCCTGCGCTGACGACTGCCATGATTGCTGCCTGAAGGGCGGGAGCGCGGAGTGCTGCGCACCGTCCTTGGGGCCTGTCTCACAGGTCGCACCTGACTGCGCTGCACGGATTGCCTTTGCATACCGGTTTGTCGCTGTGCATGGCTTTGACCTTGAGTTGTCTGTCGCTGGGGCGATTGGCGATTGACTCTCACCGACTGATTGTTATGCCTTGTTACGGCAGGGGCTGTGGCCCTTTGGCGGTCTGGGCTATTTAACTCAGATCTGATCCTGCGCTCTGAATTAATACCTGCCTGGCGTTGCACATTGGTGCGGCGTTCTCTGTCATTAATGGAACGCTCCTTCAGTGCTGCCTTCAACTCTGTTTGATTGTTTCTTTGCCTGTTGGCATGCCTTGTCTCTGAATCGCGATTGAATCGGTTGGCAACGGGCTTGTCCTGTCGATATTGATTGGTCTGCCTGTTTCCGTCCAGTCTCTGACGGGTTCTGTGCTCCATCTCTCTGACACGGGTTTGCCTGAACTCGCGTTTTACCTGTTTATATCCCTCAGCCACCCGTACCCTGTTGTGGTGCTTGTACACCCTGTCATGGATATTGCGATTGGCATAGCGGATCCCTTTTCTGTGGTGAGGGTTATGATGCCAGCGTTTGGCACCATAACTGGTGGCGACTCTGTGGCGGTAATGGGGCCTGTGGTGGTAGTGACCGTGTCTGTGCACCATCACATGGCGGTTATGCCAGTGAACACTGCCGAAGAAAAAGTTAAATGAGATATGGATTCCCGGACGCCAGTAAAACAGTGAGCCGGGTGAGCGATAGCTGAACCAAACCGGGTCATAGGCCCACCATACCGGCGGGTAGGCTGGCCAGCGCCAGTAGGGATAAACCACTCTTGGGTCGTAATAAGGTACATAGACTATCTGTGGTGAGTCCGACTCAATAATGATCTCCCGTTCAACCCGGGTCACAGTGACATTGTCCATCTGCTTCAGGTTGCCGGCATCATCCGCTTCCTGCCTCAGGGTTTGAACCATATCCAATACCCGACTCTCATTGGCAAGAAAGGCATCACCCAGACCTGAGGTCCAATCCAGCTCATCGCTCATACGTTCAAGCACATCGGGGAATGGCAGCAGGGCTTTGACGCTGGGATCCCAATCCTGCTTTTCTGCGCGTTCCACCAGTAACTCATTGCCCAGGTGCTTATTCTTGCTGCGCCAGCGGTCGGCTTCAATGATTTCCAGCGGGTAGGTAGAGGCGATAAGAATATGAGTCAGCAGGCTGTCAGGATAGAGAGCAACCGGTGCCAGCAGCTGGGCCAGTCTGGCTTCGCTGGGCTGTTGCTCACTGGCAAATGCATCGGTTTTGCACATCACCAGCACTGCGGTCAGCAGCAATAGGGTCAGCAATTTATGAAAGAGTGGCGACTGTGTTTTTAACATGGAACCCTCCCGGCAGCATTGCGGTAAGCCAGGCTGCACAATTTTGCATCATGGTTCTCAGTCTAGGTAAGTCAAGATGAACGCAGGCTGAAGGTTTCAAAGAGGGGATATAGGGGGATCAGTCGCCACTGAATTTAAGGGTAAAACGGGCGCCACCCAGGGAGGGTGATCGGTCGATAACCAATCTGGCCCGGTAGCTGTCAGCCAGGTCCTGCACTATGGCCAGACCCAGGCCATGGCCGGAATCATAGGAGTCGGCGCGCTTACCCCGCTGTACCAGTTCACCGGCTTTTTCCGGCGGCACACCCGGGCCATCATCCTCAATGGAGATACTCATGCTGTCGCCAGCCTTGACGGCATAAATCATCACTTTTGAGCTGGCGGCCTTGCAGGCGTTATCCAACAGGTTACCCAGCATCTCCATTAGATCAGCAGTATCACCGCGGAACCTGAGTTCCGGAGTCACGGCCTGATTGAACTCAATGTTGGGGTAAAGTTTGGCCAGAGTACGGCAGAGTTTGTCGGCAACAGGGGAGAGTTCAGTACCTAGGTGCCATGCGGATTCACCGGCACTTTGGGCTCGCTTGAGCTGACGGCTGATGCTTTGACTGATAGCTTGGATCTGCTCCTGAGCCGAGACCGGCAGATTTTGTTCACTCTGCAATACCGCCAGCGGTGTTTTAAGGCTGTGAGCCAGATCCGACAGGGCATTACGGAAACGTTTACGCTGATTTTGTTCGGTTTGCAGCAG
Organism: Shewanella corallii; assembly: GCF_023349125.1. GTDB lineage: Bacteria > Pseudomonadota > Gammaproteobacteria > Enterobacterales > Shewanellaceae > Shewanella > Shewanella corallii. The sequence goes on from NZ_JAKIKT010000001.1 coordinate 875,838, forward strand.
GCGATTCAGCTGGGAGGCGACGGAATGTAACTCGGCTGGGTAGTCGGTGGATAGTTCATCACTGCGACCCTGCTCTACATCATTCAGCTCCTGACGGAAACGCTGCAGGGGTCTCAGGGTCCACCACAGCCAGCTGCCACTGATCACCATAAGGACGACTGTCATTACCAATAGCCAGTTACGCATCTGCTCGCCAAATTCCGCAGAGCTTGCATTTATCTCAGCCATATCCTTGATGATATGCACTGTGTAAGGCACATCTTTGCCTTTGTCTGTCACAAAGCTCACCCCGTAGCTTTCTACAAAGTGGGGTTGTCCCTTGATATCGAGCTTGGCAAAGTTGCGGGAGCCTGTGTCGGGTTTGGGTAGCGGCGGAAGTTCGAGCCCCAGCAGGGAGTCGGATTGCCAAACCGGTTGGCGGTCCTGGGTGATAATGGCGTAAAGGCCGGACTGAATCAGGTTAAAGCGGTTTTCCAACAGGGCGGCAGGCATCACCAGTTTGCCTTTTTCCACTTCTGCTACCGCCAGCACGCCATAGAGGTGGGCACCCAGCTCATCTCTGGCGGTTCGCTGCATATGTTGGTTAAAGGCGTCGACCAGAGTAATGCCGACCAGGGGCAGGATAAGCAGAATCATCAGGGCGGCACTGAGCATCACCCTGAATTTGAGGCTGTGAACGGCAGAACTCATTCCTACTCAAGTCTCCTCAGGCGATAGCCCTGACCCCGCAGGGTTTCGATAAGACCAAACTCGCCATCGGCATCCAGTTTTTTGCGCAGACGACGGATAAACACCTCAATCACATTGGAGTCCAGATCAAAGTCCTGATCATAGATATGTTCTGTCAGCACGGTTTTGGACAGCACTTCGCCGATATGCAGCATAAAGTACTCGAACAACTTGTACTCTGAACCACTGAGGCTGATAAGGGCATCACCACACTTCACTTCCAGTGTACTGGTATTGATGCTGAAGGGGCCGTTGTTCACCAAGGGGCTTGCTTTACCTGCGCTGCGGCGGATAAGGGCGTTGATACGGGCAACCAGCTCTTCCGGATGAAAGGGTTTGGTGAGGTAGTCATCTGCCCCGGCATCAAGACCTTCTACTTTATCCTGCCAACTGTCACGGGCGGTCAGGATAAGTACCGGATAGTCGATATCACTGGCTCTGAGCTGAGTGATCAGGGATATACCATCAAGCTTGGGCAAGCCGACATCGATAATGGCGGCGTCATATTGATACTCAGTGGCCTGAAACAGACCTATTTCACCGTCATCGGCGGTATCGACGGAAAAGTTGGCCTGTTGCAGGTGGGTTTTCAGGTTTTCCTGCAGTGATTTGTCATCTTCAACCAACAGCAGTCTCATCTCAGTCTCCCTGTATGCGTCCTGTTGCGGCATCAATCTTTACATGCATGACACGGCCGTCAGAGGTGACCAGTTTCACTCTGTAACCCGGATTGCCGTTAACTCTGGCACTTTCCACCTTCAGCACCTTACCGCCGTACTTGCCTTTTGCCAGGCTAACGGCCTGCTGCTCACTCTTTACTTTGAGTGCAGCCCCCTGAGCCGCCGCCATTAATGGCGAGGCCTGAAGAGGCTGGAATGTGGCAGGAACCAGCATAACCATAATAAGTGTCAGAATTCGTGTGATTTTCATCCGGGATGTCCATTGAGCGTCATGCCCTCAGTGTAAAAGAATCAATGCGCTATAGAAACGTTGCTATGCGTATTTCTTGGGATTTTTACGTTAATGAATATGAACTGCGGCTGAACAGTCAGTCTGGCTGCAAGCTCGCTGACTCACAGGAGTTTTTACGTTCAGCTTGCGTTCACTCGTGCAGAATTTTAATGGCAGCCATGAACCATTGTCGGGATGACGCGTATGAGATTTTTACGGAACCCTGTATCTGACTTTTTCGGCAAGGCCTCCAAAGCCCTGCTGATCACAACTATGCTGGCGGCGACTTATTCATCGGCATGGGCTTCTGACCTGGTCAATAAAGCCCAAAAGTCCGTCGCCGGCTCCACCCTTAATGCTGACAAGGCAGCTTTGCCAGGCCAACTGCAGGCGCTGAAAGGCACGCCTATGGATATTCAACAGGCCAGAACCCGTCAGCAGGTATTGGCCGACAAAGCCAGGCGAAATCAAAATGTGCAGTCATACAGCTGGCACAGTTTCAGTTTCTACGATGCTTATTCCCGTCTGTTTGAAGATGTGGACCGGGATGGTTATTACAGTACCTTCGGCGTGACCTTTGACGCTGACCTGCACAGTTATAACCCGCTGGAAGAGGTGGTTGTGTATGCAGAACTCTACCTGAGTCGTAACGGCGGTGATTGGGTGCATTACTATACGACAGATGCCTTTGTGATCACCGGCGAGTCGTCCAATGATGATTATGAGGTACTGACCACTCTGGAGCGGGGATATCGTCCGGGGGAATACGATGTGCTGATTGATCTTTACGAGGTGGGCTATGGCGATATTGTTGCGACCATCAGCTCACTGGAGACTGATGCACTGTATGGCTTGCCGCTGGAAAGTGCTGATTGGGACGAAGAATATATCAGTACCAGTGAAGGAGATGGTGGTGGCGCAGTGGGTCTGCTTGCTTTACTTGGGCTGGTAGTCGCCGGGATTGGCCGAAGAGTAGCAAAGGCTTGATTTTGTGACTCATGCTGAATTATGACCTTAATTTAATGTGGGATTATCACTATTGTCGTGCCAGAGCTCATGGCGATGGTGTAAAATCCCGTGTTTTGTTGAACGACCGAGGTTTCTAATGTCAGCGCTTCCAAATTGCCCTAAATGTAACTCTGAATACACCTACTTCGATGGCTCCATGCTGGTGTGCCCGGAGTGCGCTCATGAATGGGCCGAAGGTGCAACTGAGGCAGCTGAAGAAGAGCGTGTGATCAAGGATGCCAACGGCAACATCCTGCAGGATGGCGACACTGTAACTGTTATCAAGGATTTGAAGATCAAAGGTTCTTCTTCCGTGGTTAAAGTTGGTACCAAAGTTAAGAACATCCGTTTGGTTGAAGGCGATCACGACATCGACTGCAAAATCGACGGTATCGGTGCCATGTCTCTGAAGTCTCAGTTCGTGAAGAAAGTTTGATTCTTACACTCTGAGCTTTAAAGCAGCATTAAGGCGAGCCAATGGGCTCGCCTTTTTGTTAGGGTCTGTTGACTTTCATGGTTGAATTTTGACCTTCCTCAAAGGTCAGCAGACTCTGGTTACTCCACCCTGACCGCCAGGCGTTTGCGACCAAATGGGCGGCCATAGTGCTCAAATCGTCCTGCAACCGGGCTGCCACACTGCAGGCAATGGCCTGAATCATCCAGTTGATATTGACCCAGCTGATACCAATCTCTCTCTATCACCCTGGCATTGCAGTTGGGACAAAAGCTGCTGCTGGCCTCACTGTGATGCACATTCCCCACATACACATAGTTCAGCCCCTTGCTCAGGGCGATGTCTCTGGCTCTGAGCAATGTCGTCGCCGGGGTTCTGGGCTTATCCTGCATTTTAAAGTCAGGGTGAAAGGCGCTGAAATGCAGTGGCACATCGGGTCCCAACCTGTCAGCTATCCAGTCTGTCATGGCGTGCAATTCAGCATCTGAGTCATTTTCGCCTGGGATAAGCAGTGTGGTGATTTCAAACCAGACAGAGGTTTCGTGCTTGAGATATTCCAGAGTTTCCAGCACAGGAGCCAGACTGGCGCCACAAAGTTTATGATAAAAACTGTCGCTGAAGGCTTTCAGATCGATATTGGCGGCATCCATATGGGCGAAGAAAGCCTCTCTGGGTTGCTCGCAGATATAGCCAGCAGTCACTGCCACTGATTTGATGCCAAGTTGGTGACAGGCCTGAGCTGTATCCACGGCATACTCATGGAAAATAACCGGGTCGTTATAGGTAAAGGCGACGCTTTTGCAGCCATGTTTATGAGCCGTGGCGGCGATCTGCTCCGGTGTTGCCAGACCGGAAAGTGTATCCATATGACGGGATTTGCTGATGGACCAGTTCTGGCAAAAATGGCAACTGAGGTTACAACCTGCGGTGCCAAATGAGAGTACGCTGGAACCTGGGTAAAAGTGATTGAGTGGTTTTTTCTCAATAGGATCGATACAAAATCCGCTGGAGCGTCCCCAGGTGGTCAGAACTACTTCCCCATTATTTTCCTGTCTGACAAAGCAGGCACCGCGTTTCCCCGGACGCAGACTGCAAAGTCGCGGGCAAAGTGTGCACTGCACTAGCCCGTTTTCCTGTGCACGCCAGTATTGGGTGGGATAGCTTTCTGCCATTAGTCTCTCCGGTCGGAGTTAATACCCTGAGTATATGCCGGTTGGCAGTGGATGTTGAACTGGAGCCGGAATCACAACTTGGCTATGCTGAGTCGATGGCATTGAAAGGAGGCTGCTGATGATCAAGGTTCGTCCCACTGCGGTGGCAGGGCGTTTTTATCACAGAGAATCTGACCTGCTCAGGCAGGAAATTGTATCCTGGCTGAGCCCCAGAGACAGGGACGACAGGCTGCGCGCTGTGATAGTGCCCCATGCCGGTTATCGGTTTTCAGGACAACTGGCCGCTGACGCTTTTTCCTATATTCAGCCGCTGGCGGACAAATTCCGCCGGGTTATTCTGTTGGGGCCCAGCCATACAATGAGCTTTAAAGGGGTTGCAATTCCCTCTGTGGATCTGTTTGTGACCCCCCTGGGTAACGTGCCTGTAGACAAAGCGCTGGTGGAGGCGCTCAGAGACAACCCTCTGGTCAGCCTGGATGATGCTCCCCATGCCAAAGAGCACTGCCTGGAAGTGCAATTGCCCTTCCTGCAACAGACTCTGGGGGAGTTCAGTGTATTACCCATAGTGTACTCCAGAGCCATGCCATGGCATCTTGAGGAATTACTGAACGATATCTGGGACCCGGATGATACCTTGTTGGTCATCAGTTCAGATCTCAGTCATTACCATAACTATGAAGAGGCAACGCAGCTGGATGGAGAAAGCATGACCATGATTGAGGAGTTTGTTCCAAGATTAACGCCCCATCAGGCCTGTGGCGCAACCGGGATCAATACCCTGTTGCACCTGGCTCAGAGCCGGGGCTGGCAGCTGAGTCGGGTAGGTTATATGAACTCCGGTGATACCGGCGGTGATAAAAACAGGGTGGTGGGCTATGTCAGCTATCTCGTCAGCCAGGTTTAGTGCGGCCGAATTGTCCCAATTGCTGGTGGTGGCGCGCCAGGCAATAGCGACACATTTTGGTCAGAAAGGTCAGCAGCTGCCGAACGCAGAAGATTACGACGAGTGTTTATCTGCCTCAGCCGGTTGCTTTGTCACTCTGGAGGTAAGGGGAGAGCTGCAGGGCTGTATAGGGACCATTACCAGTCAGCAACCTCTGTTGCAGGAAGTGCACAAAAAGGCGCTCGCAGCAGCCTTCAGCGATAAACGTTTTCCCCCATTGGCGGTGGATCAGTTGTCTACTCTGACACTCGAAGTCTCCGTATTGAGCAAGCCCGGTCTGTTGGCTTCAGGTAAAGATCAGGACTGTCTCAATTATCTGGGGCGGCATCATCCCGGGGTGATCCTGTCTCAGGGTAAGCGCCGCGGAGTATTTTTGCCTCAGGTGTGGGATAAGCTGAAAACCCCCAAAGAGTTTGTCACCGCCCTGAAACGCAAAGCAGGTATCAGCGCCGAAACACCGCTGACAGAGCTCAGAGTTGAGATATTCAATGTGGACAGCCACAAAGAGGCGTACTGGCAGTCCTGACACTTAAAGTGAGTAAAAAGGCGACCCAGTGGTCGCCTTTTTAAGTTTAACTTAGCGCAGCAGGTGTTCCAACTGGTTGCGGACATTGGCAATGTCTGCATCTGTGTGGGCAATGGTCACTGAACGATAGCCATCGCCGCGGAAACCGCGGTCCAGTTCAATCAGTACGTGAGTCTGGTGGGCTTCAGGGACAAAGGAGAGCTCAACCTCTTTGACACCAAACAGGCTGCGACTGTTTGGACGATATTCAAGCTCCTGATAGATTCCTGAGTTAGAGCGGAAACCAGGTGCACTGATATAGCCTTTTTCAACATCCGCTTTCATCATTTGATAGCCGGCGCGTTCCATCACCTGCATGCATTCTAGTACTGCTTCATTGGGGTAGATGTACAGATGGTCCTTGTCTGACGCATCCAGGGCCATGTCGATATTCAGGCCGGTCGCCAGCCATACCACAGTCTGGTTCATGCGAACCGGCAATTCGGTAACAGGCGTCTCAGAGTGCAACTGAGCAGTGAAAGGAATGCGGATCTCCTCACCAGGCTGGATAGTGGTTTTGTCTGCAAGGTGCCACTGCTGGATAACCTGATTACGGAAGTAGCTGCCCTCATCGGATTCCACTTTGGCTTTGGTCATTAATGCCAGCTCCAGACCTGACAACTCCTGAGGGACGTCCCCGCCAGTGATGACAATTTCTGCATGGAACTCCTGACCGGGCAACAGATGCTCGGTTTGCAGCACTGTATCTACCTTGGCGGCGCCTATACCTACAGAGGCCAGAATCTTTTTGAACATATCTTGCTTGCTCCTTGTTCTTCAAACCCTTTGTTATCGGGTGAATTGATGTTGCGTTGCAACACTTAACCATAAATCGTCTGTGCTGTCTGCTGTGACGCAAAGGGATTGTGTTACCGAATGCAAGCAGCTAAATCCCGGTTGGGGGCGGCAAAGTGCGAACCTTACAAAAATGTATAGTTGGGGCAAGCTTGCCGCAAGCTCACTTTTATAAAGTAGCCACATCGACAGCGAGGCCTGTCACATTCAATTAAATAAGTGAGGAAACAAGTATGAAAACTTCAATCAAATTCAAACAATCTGTAGTGGCTGCTGTTCTGGGTATCTTCTGTGTCGGTGCGGCAGTGGCCGGTGACGCGCCAAAGAACATGAATGCTGATGCCATCAGTCTGAAAAAGGCGATAGCAATTGCCAAACAGCATACAGGCGCGGTTCCTGTGGAGGCTGAACGTGACTCCCATATGGGGTCAATTGTATATGAGATTGAACTGGTCGGAGAGCAGGGTAAAGAGTTCCACACTGTGATTGACGCTGACACAGGCGAAATCATCAAAAGCCGTGAACATCTTGAAGATGACCATGAAGATCTGCAGGAACAGGCAAGCTTCCTGGCCGGGGTGAAAAACGGTCAGTACCAGACTCTTGAAACCGCTCTGGCTGCGGCAGAAGCAAAGCATGCAGGTCAGGTGTATGAGATTGAACTGGATGATGACTATGGCATCTCCTATGAGGTAAAACTGCTGGCCGCAGATGGCAGCAAGGTTAAAACCCGTATCTCTGCCGAGTAATGGCGGTAGAGACCTGACAATGGGATGTCAATGGCTGGCATCCCCAAAGGAGGTGTTATGACAAACTCAACTATCTATTCAAATATGTGGGCCAGGCTGATACAGACCTTGAGTGCCCTGCGCCAGAATGGTCCTAAAGGCTTGGCCGAGCTGTTTGCTTTTACGCTGTTTTTTACATTAGGACTGGTTACACTGGGAGCCTGTTTGCTGGCTGGCACAGGCCTGGCATTGTATGCCCGTTGGCAAGCCTATAAGGCGAGTCAGGCAGAGAAAGAGGTGGACAGCCATGCCGCGGAAAGTGCGGGAAATTCCAATCAGGATCCAATTGTTGCCGCCTGAGCACGGCATAGAAAGAGAGTCAAAATGCGGATATTGCTTGTAGAAGATGATGCCAGCCTCAGTCGTTTCGTGGAGAAGGGGTTGTATGAGGCCGGACATCAGATTGAGGTCACAGACAATGGTAAATATGCGCTGACCTTATGTATGACAGAGCAGTTTGATGTCGCTGTGGTCGACCGTATGTTGCCCGGCCTGGATGGCCTCTCTTTGGTGAAAGCCATGAGAGCAGCGCAAATCACTACCCCAGTGCTGTTTCTGACCTCTCTTGGTGGGGTTGATGACAGAGTTGAGGGACTGGAAGCTGGTGGTGATGATTATCTGACCAAGCCTTTTGCCTTTTCAGAACTGCTGGCGAGGGTAACTGCCTTGTCACGTCGCTCTGTGAACATCACAGCCCAGGCCAGCCCTGAGCTGAAATATGCGGATTTGACTCTGAATCTGTTTGAACACACGGCCAGCAGGCAGGGGCAGGTATTGGATTTACAGCCCAAGGAGTTTCGCATTCTTGAGTTGTTTATGCGTCACCCCGGCCGGGTGATAACCCGTACCATGCTGCTGGAACATGTGTGGGATATTCATTTCGACCCACAAACCAGTGTGGTGGAGACCCATATCAGCCGTCTGCGCAATAAGCTGGAAAAACCCTTTGGCGATACCCTGATCCAAACCGTTCGGGGAGCAGGCTATAAACTGGAGCATAAAGCAGAGACTGGCTTATGTTGAAGCGATTAAAACAAAGGCTAAAACATACCCTGAGACTGCCTCTGTGGTTGCAAAGCAGCGCAGCTCAACAGGGGGTTATGTTTGTACTGGTCTCTTTTATGAGCCTGGTGCTGATGGCCAGTATCAGTCTGGCCTATGTGGATTATGAACTGGGAAAGCAGAACCGGGAGATAGTAAAAGAAACCCGGGAGATGATTCATGATTCTCATGGGGAGCTAGACGATGACCCCATTGAAGACGATGAGATTATGGCTGTGCTGACGACAGGTTTTGTGCTGTCGGGTGTGCTGGTGGCATTGCTGACAGCTGCCATTGTGGTGGTGATGACCCGGGCGAGCCAGAGGCGAATGAGCCGGATTGAACAGGTTCTGGCCGCCGCAGCCGAGGGTAACCTTGCCGCCCGAACCGGTGAAAAACGCAGAGTGAATGACCTTGCCCGAATCGGCGTTGCCGTGGACGAGATGTTGTCCCGACTCGAAGGTTCTGTGGCAGCCATGAGTGATATTTCGGCCAATATAGCTCATGAACTAAAGACACCGATTGCCAGGCTGCAGCATAACCTGTTGAACCTGAAGGCTGCAGCTGATGAGTCACAGAGCGCCAGGGCTGACAGCCAATTCAATGAAGAACTTGAGCTGGCGATGGTGGAGTCCAAACGTCTGGCGGGTATTTTTGATGCTTTGCTCAGGATCTCACAGATAGAGTCGGGTGCCAGACGCAGTCGCTTCAGCAGCATTGATCTGACCGGGGTGATAGCCACAGTTGCCGATATCTATGTGGATGTGGCGGAGGATGCCGGTATGTTACTCAATGTCGATTGCCCGCAGCAGGCGTTAATGATTCAGGGGGACAGAGAGTTGCTGATCCAGCAACTGGCCAACTTGGTGGAGAATGCTCTCAGATATTGCCCTCAGGGCAGTGAGATTCGATTGTCATGTGAGACTGAAGATGACCAGGTTTTGCTGACCGTGGCGGACAATGGTCCGGGTATTGAGGACGCTGAAAAACTGCGGGTATTTGAACGTCTCTACCGTGTCGATAAAAGCCGCACTGACGGTGGTCTTGGCCTGGGCCTCTCTTTTGCCAAAGCGGTAGCCGGACTGCACCATGGCAGTATCAGGTTGTATGACAACCACCCCGGCCTGGGTGTTCAAATCAGTCTGCCAACGAACTGTGCAGCGGAATAGAGAAAGGGGAGCTTGAGCTCCCCTTTGCTTTTTCCGGTCAATGGCGACGAGCAGGAATGGGCTATTCGCTGAAGCTGACTCTGTGATTGATATTCAGAGTATCCAGCGCGCCGGCAATATCATCGTCCGTCATCGCCTGTGGCACTTCCAATTGCAGTTTGGCCTGATAAACCGTTTCATTGGATCCCATTACTGCGACCCGGTTATTTTCCTGATGGGTAATGGCGATATCCAGCCCATCAAACAGGGTATTAATATCATGGGTTAATCCGCTTCTGTCTGCGCAATGCAGGGTAAGGGACAGTATCCTGTGCTCGGTTTTTTGTGGACCGGCTTCTTCGAAAGTAAACCTGAGTTGAGGGAAAGTTGACTCCAGTTGATCCTGCAGGGGCTCAGGATCGCCACTACTGACCTCCACCTTCATCATGGCACTGAATTGATCGTCGATACGAATGATTTTGCTGCTGAGCCAGTGGCCACCTGACTGTCGGGTGATTTTGGCGATATCTGCAATGAGATGCGGGGAAAAAGGTCCACTGACAGTACTGATAAAACATGCTTGCATAGTGCCTCCCGTTCAGCGGGGCAGGAACGAATAACTGCTGGAAACAGCCCCGCTTTATTTGCCCTTCAACCATATCAGTGTTTGTTTGGAGGGGGTATATTTTTCCCCTCCATGTTGGCTGAAATCACATTAATTTTGAGGCATCAATCGCTAACTTCATACTTGCCTGGTTGGGGGGGATGCGCAGCGTCGGTCCAAAGTATGGGTTTGACAAGGCTAAAGCATGAAGCATGGGGTTGTCTGTGTCTGATAGCTTGGAACAGACTTACACAGATGGAGTGCTGGCTATGAATAAGTACATTATCGAGCGAAATATTCCAGATGCAGGCAAATTCACTCAGGAGCAACTAAGCGGAATTTCCCAGACCTCCTGCTGTGTGCTCAATGAGCTTGGGCCCGAGATTAAATGGCTGGAGAGCTATGTGACAGGGGACAAAATTTACTGTGTCTACCTGGCTGAAAGTGAGGATATTATCAGGCAGCATGCCCGGCAGGGCGGCTTTCCCGCCGATAACATCTCTATGGTGACAGCCATCATCAATCCCTCTACGGCGACGCTGGCATGAGGGCCCCACAAGCAGGTGTGGGCTCGCTGCTGCGGGTCAAAGTGTGGCCACAAACCCTGAGAAAAAGAGTAATAAAGCCACTGGCGTCGGTGGCTTTAGTGCTTACCTCGTTTTTCTTGTCCTGTCTGGGCTGGGCCGGGCAGCCCGAATACCGGATAGTGCTGCTGGACAACAAACACAAGTCGTATCCTGTGGGCAGCCTTAAGCTAACGGCGCCTCTTGATGCCGGGACAGAGCAAAGTGTTGGCTATGAGCTGCAAATGGATCACAGCCGATTTAAAGATTTTTTTCTGTCCATGAAGGAGTTCAAATGCCTTGAAGGCCCTGAGCTATGGTGTTTTGTGCCATACCCTTACCATAACCCACGAAAGATAAGTGCTGCGGATTTGACCTGGCTTGAGCAGGACCTGATGTTTATGTTCAAGGACAAGGCCTCCTTCGGGGCCAATTTATGGAATGGGGTTTATTATCCTTTGACCCTGACGACTTCAGGTGAAATCAAAGGTACAGCCCATGCTGTAGATCTCAATTTGATAGCCGCTCCACCTGAGCCTGAAACTGCGCCAGGCATAGGGGAATTTGATATCGAGGAGATGGAAACCGGTAAGCGCTGGTTGCCTGAAATTCGTCTTATACCTGTTCCGGGGGAATAGCCAAGCGGTTGTTTCGGGAGTGAAAGCCTGTCACTTTATTGTTAACACAACAAGGTGGCACTTGATGAAAATTCTTATAACCACACTGGGTTCAACAGGGGATCTCATCCCCTACCTTGGTCTGGCGCAAACACTGAAACAACGGGGACACAGTGTGGTGATCTGTACCCATCTGGCTTTCAGTAAACAGGTGGTTGAGGCTGGGCTGGAATATGCCCCCATGAATAACGGCTTTATTGAGCTGTTGCAATCCGGCCTGGGGCAGCAAACCGTTAGCGGATTGGACAGAGTGACAGGATTTTTTAAGACTCTCTGGCGTCTGAGGCGCACCATTCGTTCCCTGCAGACAGATGCCCTGACCGACTCCTGGTACGCGGCCAATAAACACAGGCCGGATATTATCCTCTACAACAGTAAAACCAGCTGGGCGATTGATTTCGCCGAGTATCTGAATATTACCGCCATACCTGCATTTCTGTTCCCTCAATGGGAGGCGACACGGGAATTTCCTTCTCTGGGACTACCTGCTGCCACCTCGTCCAAAGGATGGCGGGGAGACTGGCACAGGTTCAGCTATCGAATTACCGGTTTTATCGCGGCAAGACTGTCGAAAGGGGTCATCACCAGGTGGCGTACGCAGCACAAATTGACCAGGGCTGAACACCTTTGTTTAACCGCTGACCGGAAAGGGCATCCTCTACCTGAGCTGCTGGGCTACAGTGCTCATCTGCTGCCGTCACCACAGGACTGGCCGAAGCAGATCCATGTGACTGGTTTCTGGCGGTCAGAGCCTGATATGGGGGGCACACTCAACCCTGAGTTGGAGGCCTTTCTCGAAAAGGGGTTGGATGAAAAAGACAAGCCTGTTTATATCGGTTTTGGCAGTATGGGCTTGAGAAAGGCTGACCAGCTAACCAGCCTCATGGTCAATGAGCTTAAGCGACTTGGCATACGTGCGGTTATCGCCACTGGCTGGGGTGGTCTGGGGTCCATGACGTCAGATGCCGATATTTTGTTTATTGAATCTGCTCCCCATCACCTGTTGTTTCCCAGAGTCAAAGCTGTGGTCTGCCATGGTGGGGCCGGCACTATCTCTGCGGCGCTGCACGCGGGCAAACCTGTTTGGGTCTGTCCCTTCTTTGGCGATCAGCTGGTTTGGGCAAGTCAGGTAGAAAAGCTGGGGCTTGGCCCTGCTGGCGTGCCCGCACGCAAGTTAACCCACAGTAACTTTGGCGCAGCGGTTCAGGCATTGATGACGCGCCAGGAATACCAGCAGAACGCTGAACTGATGGCGGGCAAGCTCAATACCGAACAGGGCACAACGTTGGCGGCTGAGGTCATTGAGGCTTTGTTCAGTCACTAATTTCAAACGCCTTAAGCGCTGAACATCGGACTTCCAATAGTCTTTGGCTGATGCAAACAGCAATTCTCAGCCGAGTGAGCAAGGAAAGGTGAGATCAACTCTGCCTGGACCGCTAGCATGCTGTTTCACGCTAGCATGCTGTTTCAGGAATCTGGATTGGTGGATTCGTTTGGGTCAGGAGGGCGGTGTTTGGATTGGGTAAGACGCATGACAATGGCAATTGACTATATCGAGGAGAACCTCAGTGGCGAGCTGTCCATTGATGATGCGGCAAGAGAGGCGTTCTCCTCCCGATATCATTTCCATCGCATGTTCTACGCTATGGTGGGTGTTACACCAGCCGAGTATATCAGGCGGCGAAAGCTCACCATGGCAGCAGCGGAACTGGCTGGTGGCCAAGGCAGGGTAGTCGATATCGCTGCCCGCTATGGTTACGACTCACCCAATGCTTTTACCCGGGCGTTCAGAAGTCTGCATGGGATTAATCCGGGTAAGGTCAGGGCGGGCCAGGTTCTGCTTTCCACCTATGATCGCATCTCTTTGAATTCAAACAGATCGGGAACTGCTATGTTGGAATACAAAATTGTTGAGAAACCTGAGTTCAGGGTATTGGGAAAGAGTCAGGAGTTCAGTTTTGAAAAGTTTGTCGCTGAGGGGCCTGAATTCTGGAAACAGTACGTGGGCTCGGATGAATATAAGTCATTGTTGGCTTTGAATATGGGGCTCGGGGGAGAAGTAACTCAGGCTCCTCTTCTTTCCGTTTATTTTCCCGATGAGCAGGAACGGCGGCAAACTTTCACCGATGTCTTGGGTATCGAGAGTTTATCTGAGGTGACGTCTGACGAGTTCAGTGCCCATATTGTGCCGACAGCCACCTATGCTGAATTCAGTTGTACCTATCAAAGCTCGATGAAAACCAACAAGTACATTTATGGGGAATGGTTCACTGCAACCGGGTATCAAAGAGACGGTTCCAAGCCGGATGTTCTTGCATATTTTCCGTTGCCTTTCCGCCCGGTGAAAGAAATGCTGTTGCGCTGGTGGATCCCTGTCATGAAGAAAGTCTGATACATGATGACAGATCTCCTCTCGTCCTGTTCGCCATCTGATTGCGAGTTTCGGCTGGTATTCTGACTCCAAAGCGTGCCTTATTTGCAATGCTCGTTTCGATACTATATCTGCAAGCTTGTACTCGGAGATGATTGAGCAACTGATGGCCTGCAAATGACGCAATCAGTTGCTCAAGTTGGTGTTTACAGAGCGTTAAAGTAGGCCTTGTAGGCTTTCAAGCGCACAGTGGCCGCACCGATAATGTCCATAAAGCCCAGCGCGTCATGGGGCTTTTTGGCCGATATCCAGGCTGAGCCTGTAGCCCCTATAGGGATTTCGTAACCCTCTGGCTGCTCAAACTCGATGACTACGGTTCGACCATGGTTACCCTGATTCATCCCCACGTGGCGGCTGACCATTTGACTGCCTGCGGTCGGTGTGATTCTGGATTCGCCTGTACCTGTGGTGATGCTGTGCACTTTTCCCCTGAATATTTCCCCCGGGTAGGCGTTGAGGTAGAACTCGGCGAACTGACCCGGCTCAATATATCTGAATGACTGATCGGGAATACGCATCTCGATAAACTTCCTGTTGGTGTCATACAGGTGCATGTTGCCTATGCGTGTGCCAGCGGCGATATTGGTGATCGACAACTGACCATCAAAGGGAGCGCGAACTTCGCGACGTTTATCCTGCCATTTGGTTGCCGCAATCTGGGCTTCAATCGCCTGAACTTTGGCGATACCTGCGGCTATCTGTGCCTTTGAAGAATCAATCGAGGCGGTGAGATCATCACGGCTGGATTGACTCGCAAAGTCACTGAGCTGGGTCAGGCGCTCCAGGTGACGCTTATCATTGGTCATACGGATTTCAAAGGCTTCAATCTCAGACTCTGTCGCCTGTTTTTGCGCTTTCAAAGCCCGTAGCTCTTCGCTGGTATCCACAGACACCAGAGTATAAATAAGGTCTCCTTCTTTTACCTTCTGGTTATGCTCCACAAAAATTTCATCTACCTCCTGACCAAACAGGGGGCTGAGTACGGCGTGAGGTGCCTTGACTGTGGTGGAGTCCGTCAGATCAGCCGGTGACCAGAATCTATGGGAGGTAAACAGCATAAAGGCGATAAAGGCACCCAGGCCTACACTGATAACGGCATTGCGCAGGTTCCATTGAATCACTCCCAGCCGCACCAGCAACCAGACGATCAGGATATAGGGCAACATAATCTCTTTCATGATTGCTCTCCTTTGATGCCGTTATTGATGATCCTGGAGAGGCTGTTGCCAATCACATCCCAACGGGCAAAGGCGATGACGATTGCAAGAACCCACCAGGCTTTGTGAAGGAACAAGCCGCACAGGGAGAGGGCAAATACCAGTTGGGTATGTACACTGGCCACCGCTTTGGCCCGATGAACTGCTACTTCGTGAAGCTGCCAGAACAGATACAGCACGTACACAGCGACCGCGATGGTAACCATAACGATAAAACCCATAAACAGGGTTGAGTCGAGCAGCCCCAGAATATTGGGGACGCCATGGGGATAATAATCTCCTTCGGACAGGTGTTGGCCGTGAATATCCCCGAGGGTGGAGAAAAGGTAACTCAGCAAGATGACTGAAGCGATGATGGCGGAAGCCACCAGGCCTTTGGTTAATATTTTGCTTTTGGTTTTATGAGCCTGATTATAGGTGTTGTTCGTCAAGGTAACTCCTTATATGACAATAGGTTGTCATTACTTCTTCCTTGTTTACGACGGTGGCGCCAAAGATGAAGTCGAGTAAAGGTATTATTGCCAATCTACTGACATCATTATGAAAAGAGTCACCTTGCCCGTTACTGAATGAAACTCCATTTCAGCAAGTTCAGGTCGACATGATTCTCTGTTAAGTAGGATCCGTTAAACTGGATGTGACTTTAGTCTTTGACGCAGGAGCTCAGGCAGATAGAGGTTTTGAAGGTACCTGCTTAATCGAGCCTTTGTGATGTGTGGAGTTGATGCAAAAAAACAGCAGGCAAGCCAGGCCTGTCTGCTGTTTGTGGGTTTCTGGTTTGGGGCGTCATTCTGACATCAATGTCGGGACGAAATCTCTGTCAGAGGGGCATATTGGGCGTTATACCTAATGGTGATTATTGGTTGATGGAGCAAAGCATCTGATTCCAAAGTTGCTTTCCCTGTTGATACAGGGAATCAGTGTCCCCGCTGCTTACCGAGCAGGACAGATTCAGGCTTTGTTGCTTTGAGCGCTCCAGGGTTGAAAACATAGAGGCACCGCCTGGGTCATACATTCTATTACCTCTGTCTCCGGGATCTCCTACCGGCGGATGTACAGGATCGTCCGGATCATCAACAATAATGCAGGGTTTTGGACGGCAATGAGCTTCAGCCACATTGGAAAAACTGGCCAGAGCCAACAATATCAAGGTTAAAAGGAACATTGGTATTTTCATATTTTTCTCTCCGTGTTTTGCACCGAGCCCCTGTACCCTTTTACTGCAATCTGCCTTGCTGGCATACCCGGAAGAAAGTACTAACCCTATCGAGAGGTTGGTCTCTGTCGAGGGATAAGGAGTGAGGCTTTGTGGCTGGCGCTGAAAATAACTCCAGTATGATCAGAGCACTATCTATATGGCTGATAGGACACCCTGACTTAACCTGTTAACTTCAACTTGTTTGTTGGGTCAATGGTGATACTGAGTAGTTCACCATTAGGACGATAATTTGTGACGAGAAGAAAATCATGACAGAAGAACAAGAAAATGAACTAAAAGGTCTGGGTGGTTGGCTGATACTGGTGGGGATAGGCATAGTATTTTCACCGGTTAAAATTATTATTTCTCTTTATCCGCTTTACTCTTCAATATTCTCAGACGGAACCTGGGAGCTGCTGACAACTCCCGGTTCTGAGTTTTATAACGCCCTGTGGTTACCTATTCTAGGCGCTGAAATAGTGCTTAATGCAGCCCTTGTTCTGGGTTGGCTGGGTATAGCCTGGCTGTTCTTTAGTAAAAAGCAGGCTTTTCGAGTTTGGTATATAGGTATCTTATTATTTACCATCGCTTTTCAGTTTGCTGATGCGTTTGCGATTGCCGCTGTACTGCCCGATGAAGAGGTATTTGATCCTGAGACCTTGATGGAGATTATTCGCTCATTGGTATATGCCGCAATCTGGATCCCTTATGTGCTGATTTCCGAGCGGGTTAAAGCCACTTTTGTGAATTAGTGAGATGGAGTTGTGGAGTTAATAAAAGTGCCACCGCACAGGGAGTATTTGAATGGGGCAACAGCGTAGTAAGTTGAACAAGGTGATTGCAGTATGCTGCATGCTTCATTGGTTGCCCTTGTGGGGACTTTCCCTTGTTTTTAATCTTTATCCCGGTTGGTATTTCCAGCCGGATGCTAATGATTACGATGTTGGGCTGGCTCTTTTGAGCTTTATAGTGACGGTTTCAGGTGTGAGTTATTTCACTGCACGCAGAGATCAGATTTATCTATGGTTTCCCGCCTGCTTTCTGTTTGTTCTCTATCTGACCTTTGCATTTGGCTGGGTGGCGCCCAGATATCAGGATAAGCTCCAGCTCGAGAGTGGTGATTATCTGGTGCTTGATGACCACAGTGCGGGCGCATTTGCGCCCGGCGGGTTTATGACGCTTGATCTGTATTTAAGCCTTGGAGGATTACTGCTGCAAAAGAGCACGCTGAAAACCTTTGACAATACCTATGATGGTTTTATCAAACTGGCTGATGGACAAGTTGCAGTGAGCCTGGATACCAATGATGGGGAGTTGATTCAGGAAAATTATTTCTTTGATGAGTTAGCATCCGGCGGTTGATAACGCATTTTATATTAAATGAATATTTTCAATTGCTCATTTATCCGATTGAAAATATAAAGGCCCCGGTCTGGACCGGGGCCTTTCAGCTTGTTGTTAATCTAACATCAATTAGAACCTTAGTTTCAGGCCTGCTTTGTAGATGGTGCCCAGAACATCATAACTACTCGGGAAGGTATTCCCTGAGTTATAAGCTGTTGTGCCCGCTGTATCACCTACAACAGGAGGTTGTTTATCCAACAGGTTATCGACACCAACAGTTACTTCTATATTTTCTGTGACCGCATAACTGGCGAACAGATCTATATAACTATAACTGCCGATATGACGGAATGGCTCAAACATGTTTTCAGCTTCATTGGGCAGAACATCAATTGCTCCCTGATATCTCCATAGCACGGATGTCGTTAAATCATCCCATGCCCAGGTTAAGCGAGTTGTCGCCTTGATATCAGAGATTGGATTACAACTGGTTCCAAAGAATCCGTTACAGTCTACAACAGGTGTTGCCGCAGAACTTTGAGACTCTTGAGTCAGGTATTTATTGACGTTACCGTTTAATTGAAGCTCTCCCCACGAGTCCAGCTCATATGTCAGGTTGTATCCGACCTCAATACCTTCTGCTTTCAGGTAGTCGAGGTTTGTTACGAAGGTATCAATACCGGCAAGGTCACCTGTGAGATCTCCTCCCTGACGGTTGATTTTGGCACATTGGGTAAGATCACCCAGTACATAACATCCATCGATAATTTCCTGTGGGCTGAATGACCCGATCACGTCCTCAATTCGGATATCGTAATAGTCGATAGATAAAGAGAAGCTATCTGCAAATGGCAACTCAGGTGTCAGTACAATACCTGCTGTAAAGGTATCCGCTGTTTCCGGCTTTGGCAGATTATCGGGATCACTGCCGTCAAATGTATTGACCTGACCAGCGATGATATCTGGAATCACTCCTACCTGAGCCGCGGTCATGCCTGTTGCCATACAAAGTTCTTTTAACCTTGCATCAATATTGCCAGCATTGGCCACTGAACAGGGGTCTATCGTCGCATCTCCCAAACCACGAGTGACCGGAGAGAAGAGTTCACCAATATTTGGAGCCCTTGTCGCCCTTTGCTCCATGACTCTGAACAATACCGATTCTATTGGTCGCCAGTTAAGGCCGACTTTCCACGCATCATTTGAACCAAAGCTTGAGTAATCTGCCGCTCGATAACCAAACTCCAGATTCATGCTTTCAATCAAAGTGACATCTTCGACTAATGGCAGCATACCTTCGAAATACCACTCGGTGACATCGTAACCACCACTGATTGGGAGGATGTTACCGCCAGCTCCCCCCAAACAGCTTGCCGGAGCTTGTTTCCAGCACTCATCAGGTTCGAAGCTTCCTGACTCAGTTCTCTTTTCAAAACCTAAGCCTAGAGACAGGCCTCTTGAGGCTGTTGGCAGAGTTGCAAATTCCAACTCGCCAGAAATGAAACCACCGAAAATTTCTTGCTCATAGGTTTCTTTCAGCAGTGCGGTAGCACTGGCATATGCAGCCATTTCCGGGGTGATACTACCGAACCCGCCGAATAGGTTGATTGGCACACAAGCCGCTTCTCCGTTTTCACAAACGATATCGCCATTTTCATTTGTTGTTGCCATTAAGGCATTTTGAATATTGGTGAGATTGGTATAGCCGGATGAGACGTTCAGACGGTTTGATTCGCCATACTGGTAGAAGAGCTCGTAGTCATAATTGTCGAGTAAGGTTCCCCGGATGCCTACTGTGCCTTGCCACAGATCGGACTCATAACTGGTTGAACGCTCACCCAGCTCCAAAGTACGACGTCTCAGACGAACATTAAGTAAGTCCTCAGAATCGACAACACCGTTAGCGTTAGAATCGGTCCAGTTTTGGCCTGCAACCAAGGTGCCTCCGACTCTGGCGGCATTGGCTTCGCTCAGCATGGTGGTTAACGCAGATGAAGAGATAAGAGGGTTATACAATGGCAGCACCAAACTGGCACCAAATGTGCCGGAAGGAGCAACTTGTTGAGTCACAGTAGCGTTTGTGAAGTGGAAATTTCCGAATGCCTCAATATCATCATTGATGGTGTAATGAGATTGAGCCATAAAGTTGTATCGTTCGAGCGGTGTCTGGTAATAGTTGAATGGATTGAAGTTGAATCTTGAGCAGGGTGCTCCCAATGAACCGTCGTCCCGGAACTGTAATCCTATTGGGGTGCCTAAGACTTCAAATCGTGTAGGAATTGAGGTGGTTGAGCCACTTCCCGAAATATCTACGACACTGGGGCCTCCACATCCAGATATAGGTGCCGGTGCCGTTGCGCCGTCCAGAAACTCTTGGTACCCAGCACCGTTATCCGTTCGTATCCCAAACTGTCCAAGAGGTCGATCTGCGAGTAGTACTGGATCCCGTTTGACATACCCAAACGACATCACAGCATTGCCATCTCCATCGTCAAAGTTACCGCCGAGAGTAATGGCGATATAGTTGTTTTGACCATCGCTATCTGCTGTTTCCGATATGTTTGTATCTACTGCAACACCAGAGAAGTCACGCTTTAGAATGAAGTTAACTGCGCCTGAAATAGCGTCTGAACCATATACGGCAGATGCCCCCCCTGTGACTATATCAACGCTTTCAATCATGGCGGTTGGAATTGAAGCTGTATCCACTCTTCCGCCGATGTTAAAGGGAACCATACGTTTACCGTTCAAGAGAACCAAATTACGTTGAGGTCCCAACCCTCTTAAATTGACAGTGGCTGCGCCAGCTGTACCGTTATTAACATTCCCGCCATCTCCCGGAATTGTCGAAGGAAGATCCCTGAGAATTTTTTCTACTTCAGGTTCCTGAGCCATACCAATCTCTTCCGCAGTCACAGTTTGAATTGGTGAGCTTGATTCGAGTCCTATCGCGGTAATTTTTGAACCAGTTACCTGAATACGTTCAATATTTTCAGTATCTTCTTCAGCAATAGCCGTGTTTACCATTACTGCAGTAGATGCGGCGCCAGCAATTAGTGAACAGCGAATCGCACATGCCAGCTTATTTGGAATGTGATTTTTCATTGTATAAACTCCCTGGGCTTTTTAATGTTTAACGGCAGCAGTTAATGCATGCCAAAAATCATAAAATCACAAGGTGATAACAATCGCAATAAAGTGTTTTCGTTGTTGCAGTTGCCTTTGAGGTAAGCCTAGAGGATGATTTTCAATTATTGTTTTTGTTTTTTAATAGCTTGATGTTTGAAATATTGAGTTACAACTAATTTGATGGTGTATCCAATATGTATGGTCCATTTTGATGTTGTTGGATGAGTTGTGGTATTAATCGCTTATTTTTATTAGTCGTTGTGACTTGTTATTCGCTCAAGCAAATTTGTATATGTCATTGAATTCGTGGTTTTAATGTCGGCATAATCATTCAGATGGTGAAATTATATTTGGATGGTTGTTTTTTATTTATCCTTTTTAAGAGTTTTTATAGATAGCTTAGTCTATTTTTTAATATTGAGTTGGCGAAAAAAACTCAGCGTGAAATGACTTTACGTTTATAAACAAGGTGTATTCCATTTTCTATAATCATGGCTTTTATAATGTACTCAATAACTTCGGTCAGACTGCCATGCTATTGATTGCTCCCTCTCAGAGCTGACTCCTCTGTTAAAGCACCTCAACAGGTTCCAAGTGTGGCTTGTCTACAATCCTGTTCTGAAGGAGAACTGGAGTTTGAACGCTGATGTGGCTTAGTTGTCATGGGTATAACTCTGATGGTGACAATAGCAAAGCCTGAGCTATTGTCACCGATTCGGTTATCAGCTTAATTGGCTTTCCACTACCTTGATTCGCCAAAGTTTGGCCGCCTCATTGAGCAGCAGCAGATTGACCTCTGCGACTTTACGGTTTTCCGGCTGCGCCATGGGGGTATCAGCAACCCAGGCATTAAATGCACCAAGAGCCGGCCCTGCCCAGATCTGATAATCCATCTCTCTTCCTGCTTCGCCTATGTTGGACCAGCGGCTCGAAAGACCCAGATACCAGCGAAAAATTAGTGCCATTTTACGCTTGGGGTTATCCAGCGCGCGCTCAATCTGGCGCGGGTCTCTGGCATTAAAATGTGCCTGGGTCATGGCCCAGATCTCGTCCAGCGAACTTCTGAAAATCTGGCTCTCCAGTTTGTCCCGTTCCACCGCCGGAATGGCTTCAATGCTGTCGTAGCGACTGTAGATCTCCCACAGCTTATTGGCGCGCATAGGGAACAGGGTGCCGCGCTTGACCACTTGCAGCTTCACCCCCATTTCAAACATATCGGCGGCAGGGGCCATGGTGACATCAGCCATCTGAGTCGTAGTCAGCAATGTGCGGGTATGCTCACTGGCACCGGCTTCAACACAGCTTTGGTTGATGGAGCCTGTCACGACGAAGGCCGCGCCCATAGCGAAGGTCGCCAGCATAGATTCTGGCGTCCCTATGCCGCCGCCCGCGCCAACACGGATAGGCTCAGGGTATTGGAACTGAGCCTGAAGTTGATTCTTCAACGCGATCAATGTGGGCAGCAGGGTAACCAGAGGGCGATTGTCTGTATGACCGCCTGAGTCAGCTTCGGCTGTAATATCGTCGGCCATGGGCACCAGTTGGGCCAGCTCAAACTGCTCAGGAGTAATATGTCCGGCTTCGAGTAAAGGAGTCAGTAACTTTTCCGGAGCAGGCGACATAAAGTGTTTGGCCACTTCAGTGCGGCTGACTTTGGCTATGACCTTATTGGTCATCTCAATACTGCCGTCAGGGTTGCGGCTCAGGCCGGCTGCACGATAGCGGACTATATGGGGGGTCAGTGCCAGAAAGGCGGACGCCTCCACTGTACGGACGCCATGCTTGAGGTACATTTCAACGGCACCCTGCTCGAGGGCTGGCTCACTGGGACTATGGATCAGGTTAAAACAGTAAGGGCCATTGGGAAGCGCTGACTGAATACGTTCAATGGCCTGTTCAACCCGGGCGGGAACCAGGCCTGCCGCACCAAAGGAGCCCAGCATACCTGCCTTGCCCATGGCAATGACCAGCTCTTCGGAGGCAATGCCATTGGCCATTGCACCTGCATATAAAGGAAATTTAAGCCCGTGGGCTTGGCAAAATGCACTGCCTCCCAGATTTGAAGGTTTCAGCGCAGGCACCATGGCCCGGGTATTGCTGTCTGGTGTCTGCTGCAGGGCAGCCTGGCCATTATCTATTGTCAGTGCGAATGCCTGAGGGTTTGCTTCCAGCAAGGCGGCCAGCTCATTAGCGGCAGCAAAGTTAACATCTTGGTGTGATGGAGCAGGGTTGTTGGTCATTATTTTGCTTCCATTGCTTGTGCGTTCAATACTCTTTTCATTGCCTGGTTCTAATTGTTGGCTTAATCAGCCTCGGTTATTTTGATTGCCAGGTTGCTGATTTCGTAAATTCTCAGTTTATCTTTGGACAGGCTGGCATTGGCGGTAAGGCATAATCCTGCTTCGTCCTGCTCGATCGCCGTGATATGAAGCTCCAGAGACATCTGTTTGTTATGTGGTGTTATCTGGCCCCGGTATTTCCACAATACCTCAGATTGTGGCCAGCTGAATCTTGGGTTTTTGAAACCATCTCCCAGTCCCGTTTCCAGCGCAAAGGCCTGCAGTAGTTCCAGCATGGCTTCTACCCCCAAAGAGCCCGGCATAACAGGGTCCTGATGGAAGTGACAGGGGAAGAACCAATCGCTGGCATCGACTGTACGCTCACCATAGGCATAACCCAGCCCCTGTTGACCGCCATCCTTGATAATGGCGATGGTATCAATAAAGTTGAGCTGGCCCCCGGCAAGATGCCAGTGGGGCTTGTTGGGAGCCGGGGCGAAGGCATTGATAGCGTTCAAATCCAGCTCAATATCAACCTTTTGATCCCGGGTTATGTGCCAGGGCTCCAGGGTTTCGCCCCTGTCCAATCCAGCCTGATGGGTCAGCGCATGGTCGTTAAAGTAGCCAAATACCGCTTCTCCCCTGTAGAAGGGAATCGCACCTGAATCTGTCTTGGTAC
Organism: Shewanella corallii; assembly: GCF_023349125.1. Lineage (GTDB taxonomy): Bacteria > Pseudomonadota > Gammaproteobacteria > Enterobacterales > Shewanellaceae > Shewanella > Shewanella corallii. Next base: position 899,553 of record NZ_JAKIKT010000001.1, read on the forward strand.
TCAGAACAAAACTGAACTTCTGAATGATATTGGCCCCGGAGAATATGGTGCTGTTGAGCACAGTATCATTGATGATGGTTTGGCCCCTCAGGTCCAGATCTCTGAGCAGTTCGCCTTTACCGTCAAGATTGCGGAAGAACAGCGGCTCATCCTGATAGCTGAGTGTGGTACCCAGATACCCTGACAGGAATCCATTGGGCTGCAGGGCAATTTCCATCAGCACTGAATAGGGCATCTGGGAGGCGTGACTGTTGGCCTTGAAGTACCAGGCATCCTGCGGAACCTCGTATTCGGCACGGCAACTTGAGATGGATTTGAATTCTCCCCTGACGCCATCAATATGAGTCACGCTGGTGGTCAGTTGCAGGTCGCCGCAAGGGGTGCGGGGAGGCACCATACCACGATACACGGAGAACTCTGGGCCGAAGCAGTTTTCAATATCTCCGGTGGCAAACTCAAACAGGTGCCAGGGAGTGAAAGGCAAAGTATCCGGAGTCCGGTTGGCGAAACGCGTCATAACCGGAGCGGGAATATGCTTAAAAGGGATGACCCCTTTGTTGGTCGATGCCTCTTGGTCCGGGAGTTTCTGCATCAAAGGCGCTGTTTCGTGAGAGCACTGCGCGACATTTGACTGAATTGAGTCGTCTGAATATTGGTGGCAGTCAGCATTCTCCTTTAGCATCACGCCGAGATTCTGGAAGTCCACCACGACTTTACCATCCAGCAAAATATCGATATTGGCTCTGGCTCTCGGTGTGGGGTGCATGGTCAGCTCAGTGACTTCCATACGATAGGTGAGGGTTGCGGATTGGGGCAGTACCTGCCCCCGACATCTCACCTTCTGTGGTGCGTCAATCAGAGGTTGGAAGCGTGCATCCTGCATCTGGCTGTGCATCCCCAGCCACAGCATGTAAAACTGCAACAGCTGGCCACATCCCTCTGCCATCAGCGAGCCGGCCATCACCTCATCGCCTTTGAAGTGGCAGGGGAAGTACCAGTGGTCTGGCTCAAGGAATTTGTGACCTACCACCTCTCCCAGTCCCCAGGCACCGCCTTTGGCGTCCAGTGAGCTTATCTGCTCGATCATCATAAACTTGTGGGAAGCGAAACGCAGTGAGTCCTGTTTCAGCGCTGCCTGTGCATGCTTATGGGAGTCCCCAAAGCATGCGACTAAATCTGCCGTCAGCAGTGGCTCAAGTTGTTCACGGTTGAACTGAGTAGTGGGACATTCCAAAAGAGGCGTGAAGCTGCCTTTGATGGCATTTCTGCGAGCTGTCTCTTCAGCTTCGGTTCGGATCACGCCTTTGCCGTCTTCTAACTCTTTGTCGGTAAAGAAACCGGCACAACCGTTATCCATCTTCAAAATCAGGGTATCGCCCACATAGCAGCGGTAGGAGAAGAAAAACAGCAAGGTATCGCCGTTGCGGGCATAGTGATTGATGGAGATATCGTATCTCAGGGTATCGCCACCTCTTGGCAGATCACCGAGGAATGTGAGGGTACAGTCGAGCAAGCGATATACCCTGTCACCCCGGTTCTCGAAGTCTATGCCCAGGTAACTGATCAACATCAGGTCGCACTGGCCGGACTCCACGGCAACGGCCCAGGGGATCTGACCATCCACCAGATAGGGCGCATCCACAGGAATGTCATACTCTGTGGTCATGGTACTGGGTTGGTATTGTCCAAGCTGAGCATCTAATTTGGTGACTCTGGACACCAACAAATAGTCTCTGGAGGGCAAGCGCACTCTACGGCGGAAGCTGTCTATCTCGGCATACTCAGGCCCAAATACTTTGGCGATTGAGCCTTCGGCGTACTCCAGCAGGTCATCATAATCCCAGATGCAGGTTTTTGCTACCGTAGTGGCGGGCTGAGATTCAAGCGTTTGGTTTTGGATTGTCGGAGCAACCAAAGACGAGTCAGCAATTGACTGAGCTGCTTGTGATGAAGGTGCTTGTGATGAAGTATGTGCAGGCGCTGCAACAGAGGCCTGAACTGTTTGTGTTGCAGCCGCTATGCTGTGGCTTTGCCCAAGAATCGCGGCGATCTCCTGCTTCAGGAGTGTGTCTGCCTGACTCAGGCCATGGTGACGGCCTTTAAGAAACTCAATATGTACCTCACTCATCAGATCCTGGTTACTGGCCTGGGCATTGTCATAAACAGGGCCATTGGCAGAATGCTCAGGCGTTTCTGCTCCATCAACTGAGTGAGTTTCAGGAGTGGGCACAGTGTCTGAATCTTGAGTCGTTTCTGAAGCTTGCATGTTCTTTGAAGTATGCTCTGGAGTATGTGCGGTGTTTGCCGAATTCATGGTATTGGGCTTATTAAGGTAGTGACCGAGAACCTGCAGCGCAGCCTGCTGAACCTGATCTGCAATGCTTTCCCCTCCCAGGGTAAAGGTTTTAACCAAAGAGGGGCCTTCATGGGGTTGGACACCTTTATCAAGACGTTGTTTGAGCGCCGCTTTATCTGAGCTGGACTGATTAAGCAGCAGTGCACTGCTGAGCTCATCCTGCCTGGACGTCAGCATGCAGGTTCTTGTTTCAGAAGCAGAGTGCTTGTTTGAGTGAGAGTTTGGCTCAATATTGTAACAAGCGTCCGACAACAGGGCTGAAACCGCCGCGACCATGCCAGCTGCCGCGCCACTGTGGCCCAGAATTTCGGCGGTGTTGAGTGTTGGCACGTCCGCAAGCAAGGCGCCACTGCCAGCCAGAACATGTCGGCATATAGTGGCATTCGGATACTGTCCGCCCAGATGGGTGAGCAGGGTATCAGCCAAAGCAGAAGGTGAGTCTGAGTTTGACGCAACATCAAGGCTAAATACCGGTGTACTCAGCTGGCCATATTGCTTGCTGCCCAATGCCAGCTGCCCGGAGGAGCATAGTACCATAGCAGCAGCGGCATCAGCCGGAGGCAGATCCATATTGGCTCCCAGCAGACAGGCTTCTGCGCCACCAGCCAGCTCGACGCTGCACAGCACCACAGCGTCGGCATCACCGGCATCAATCAGTTGCCTTGCGACCTCCACACCCCGGGCAAACCCTTGCTCTCCGGCCGACAGGGTAAAAGCTGGCCCCGAGAAGTCCCACAGGGCGGCAACCCTAGATGCCATAATATTGCCGATAAAGCTGGTGTACTGATTCAGTTGGGCTTTACCCAATACGGCATCCATCACCAGAGGTTCCAGTTGCTGGTATTCAGCCTGAGTCAGCTGGATACCCAGTTGCTCCAGATACCCGGGCAGAAGGGTATGTAACTCTACCCGGCCACGGAATTGATGCAGTTCAGGCTCGGTTTCCATGGCAACCAATACCGCTGTTTTACTGCCTGCTTTCAGGCCTGCATCACGTATGGCGATATCGGCTTGCTTGAGCAGTAACAGTTGTTGGGGGATAAGCTTATCCTCCTCGGTCGCAGGCAACTTGAACTGCATCATGTCCAGCTGGAAGCTCTCGATATATCCCCCTTTCGGGGCTTTGTGATTTGGCAGGAGTAGCTCCAGGCCTTTCCAGCGTTTTGGCGGTAACTCTTTTAATGCCACCGCACCCTGACTCAGCGTTTGGTTAAGAGCCTCCAGTGAGTCACTGGCGCCGATATGGGCAGACACACCTGTGATGGCCAGTGTTGTCGAGCTGGTCGCCTGGCGCGAAGGGGCAATTTCAATATCTGCTGATTGTGCTGGGCCATCAGTCAGTACCAGATGAGCATTGCAGCCACCGAAGCCAAAGGCAGATATCCCTGCAACTTTGCGCCCATTAACTGCTGTGTTGTCATCGGCTCTTTTCGGCCAGACTTGCTGGGTTCTGGCGACTCGCTCTGCAAATCCTGAGGCAAATTCAGTTGTAAATCCGGCTGCTGTCCCGGTTTGAATTGCTTCTGCCCCAGAACCAGACTCAGAGCTTTGGGGCAATCCCGGACTGCCGGGAACCGTCCCCTGCTGCATGCCTTTCAAGGTCTTGACCATGCTGACCATGCCGGCGGCCGTCAGCAGGTGTCCTACATTGCCCTTGGCTGAGCCAATCAGTGGACAGTGTAATAAAGGAGGTTCAGGAAGCTTGTCACCAAAAAAACTGTCCAGAGAGCCCAGTTCCACTTTGTCACCCAGAGGGGTACCTGTGGCATGACACTCAATCACATCAACCTGTCCGGGTGTGAAGCCATGTTCGCTGGCCTGATGCCAGGCGCGTTCAAATGCGGCTATCTGTCCTTTGGGATTTGGACTCAGTACAAACTGTCCACGACCATCATTGGACAGCCCAGCCCCCTGAATGACACCCAGTATCCTGTCGCCTTGAGTCTGGGCATCCTCCAACCGCTTGATGACCAATACAGCGGCTCCCTCTCCGGCAAACAAGCCCTGAGAGTCTGGCGAGAAGGGGGCGGATATGCCATTTCCCGGGAAGGCCTGGAAAATCGAGAAGCCCATATGAATGAACAGAGGGTCGGCACCGCTGACAGCTGCGGCCAGCATCACATCGGTTTTACCCTGTGCAAGATAGTCACAGGCCAGCTTGATGGCATACAGGGAGCTGGCGCAGGCAGCATCCAGACTGAAGTAACTTGGCCCCAGCCCAAGCGCCCTGGCTATATTGGCGGCAGCATCGGAGGCATTGGATAGCCTGGTATTGCCAGAGGCACTGAAGGGGGGGCTGGACTCTGTATCCTGCTTTTCCAATGCACTGGCCAAGGCTGATTTCACCGTGTTGTGATACAAGGGCAAGCAGTAACTGTTGGTTTGTTTATCCGGAAAAGACAGGGCACCCACTACGACGCCGGTTTTCGCTCTCTGGTTTTGGGCTATCCCGGCATCAATGAGGGCATCCCGGGCAACGCTCAGCAACCATTGCTGGCTTTCATCGAGAGATTGCAACTGGGCCTCGGCAAGTTCAAATCCCGTCGGGTCAAACTCAAAGTCCCGGATATAGCCGCCCTTGGTGCAGTAAAATCGATCCGCTTCACCTTTATTGCCTGTGTATGCGGTAACGTCAGCCCCCAGATGTGAATTTGTAAGCTCGCTGCGACAATCAACCCCTTCAAGCAGTTGTTGCCACAGCGCGTCCGGGCTATCTGCTCCGGGAAAGCGGCAGGCCTGACCGACGATGGCAAACTGGCCTCTGGGGGAGGGAGAAGAGTTAGCGGCTGATGACATGCTGTATTTCCTGTGGCTCTTGGCCTGATTGTGTAACCAGTGGCTCTGAAGTATTGGCCGCGCTTGAGTTTGTGTTCGGCAGCCAGTCGCTTGTTTCTACTGGTTCGATATTCTTTTGGTCATTTGTGTGCTGATTTTCAGGGGCATAAGCCAAAGGCTTATCCAGCTCCAATCCGAGCGCCCGCAGTGCGGCGATAGCTTTAAGCAGACCGGTGTGGGGCGCAGCGCCTTTGCTGTTGCAGGCCAGGCTGGCGACCGGATGCCAACTCAACTGTTGTTTACCCAGCAGGCTGGAGAGCTGTCGGTCTGCCCCTACTTCAAGCAATACTCTGGCTCCCTGTTTGACTGCCCGCGAAATCAGTGCGGGGAAGTTCAGCGGGGCACACAAGGTATCGGCAATGCTGGTGGCGATATGGCGGCTTAAGTCCGGTATTGAGGTCAGCAGGGGTTGTGGCTGGGATGCGCTGAAAAACACACAATTATCCAGCTTGCTCTGGGACGCGATCTCTCTGTGATAGAACGCCTGCAACTGGTCGTGAAGGTGCCAGGTTGCCGGTGTATGCATCGCGGTGATCAGCGGCGACGGAATGGCGGTACAGCCCAGTGCGTTGATTACACTCAGGGCCTGCGTATTGTCTCCTGCCAGGATGCAGGAATCAAAGTGGCGAACAGGGATATAAAGCCTGCAGCGGCTGTCAAACAGGGTATCAATCTGTTGTTGTACCTGTTCGCTCTCGGCTCTGAGCATAAAGCAGCCCCAGTCCGGGCTCTGCTGTATTTGCGCTTCAAGGCCTTGTGCTTGAGCGTTTTGGCGCTGCCACTGCCAAAGATCTTTTACTGCGTTCAGAGAGCCTGATAATTCCCGGTTAAAGATGGGAGAGTTCAGTGTCGGGGCAATCAAGGTTTCTGGATTTCGCCAAACACCGAGTGCAGCCCACATACTTATCTCGCCCATGGAATAGCCCAGCGCCATATCCGGCTTGAGATTAAATTCCCGGGTCAGTATTTGGGTCAGTAACCAGGATTGTCCCACACCGGCCACCGCCTGCTGAGCCAGCGACAAGTCAGTCATTTCATGCTTGCTGCGGCCAGCCTGAGGAGCCCTTCGCAATTGTTCAGACTGCAGCATGTTTGCCAGTGGCAGATGTTTGCTGTCTTCAAACAGGGAGGGGAAATAGAGATGCAGTCCCTTAAACATGCCGGGCCAGACTGTGCCGACCCCGGGATAGATAAAGGCGAGTTCTCCGGGCTTCACGCTGTGATGGGGCGGGCAGTAGCAGCTGCCATGGGGCGATTGCATCCATGCGGTGGATCTTGATTCAATATGGGACAGCAAGGCCTGACGTTCAGATTCCAGTCTGCTGTCACTGTCAGCCACAAGCACCAGCCGATAGGTGTCCGGCCTGTCCTGTGTTGGATCCGGGGTCGGAGTGAGCTCCTGTTTCCGGCCTGAACCCTCAGATAAATCTGATACAGAGGTCAGTGACTCATATTTAAGTTTGTCAGCGAGACTCAGTTTTTCGGCGAGCTTGAGTTTTTCAGCAAGCTTAGCAGCGCTGTCAGCACTGAACTCCAACCAATATTGAGTCAGGGGTTTGGGGGGCAACAGAGCGCTGCCCTGAGCCAGTAACAGGGAGACTTCTTTATTCTTGCCTGAGCCGATAATGAGGGTGAGTTCACGTCTTTTCTCTGGCTCACAAAACCAGTAATCACCGCTGAATTTGGCTGAGTTATCCTGACTGGAGATATTCTCAGGAGGCAGATCTCTGGCGGCCAGAGAATGACAAACCTGCCACAACCAGTGGAATGCCTGGGACTCATCTGACTCACGACTGAGCTTGTCGCTTGAATCCTTTTCTCCCTCTTTCCCATGGTGAGGATAGAGTCTGGCATGGGGATGGATACGGCCTCTCATCGCCTGCCTGGCATCAAGCAGCAACAGACGCCGCTCGCCCTGTGTCAGGGCGATGGTGGCGTCAGGTTTCTCCTGCAAATATTGTTGTGCTTGGACGAGTGCGGAAATAAAGCTCTCCGCACTCAATAAGAGCTCAACTGTGTGAACCTGCTTAAGAGCTTCCGGTATAAGGACAGCGATGGGAATGACACTGTTGGCAGCCGCTGGCGTCATTAATTGGCATTCTCCACCACAGCCGATTCCTGCTGAGCTGTTCTTTTGCTTTCCACAGCCTGACTTTGACCACTGGCATTCAGACGGGTAGTGCTGAGGGTCAGTTTGACCCCTTTGACCACGGCCAGAGTCTCTCCGGTATCGGCAAACAGGCTGGCATCACACTGGAAGGAGTTACCCATCAAAGTGGCGTTGTGCAGCCACAGGCGTCCTTCATTGAAGCTATCCAGTTGTTTGTTAACCGCAAGTTGGGCAAATCCCACCGGCAGGCTGTCCTGGCCACTGAGGTTGTGGGCCAGTACCAGTGCTCCCTGAAGTATGGCGTCCAGTGCGCAAACCCGGTTTTTACGGCCGGAAAAGTCACCAAAGTCTCTGGCATTTGCTGGCAGGCTGACATTGGCCAGTAACTGTGACTCTGTAATGGCGAGGCTGGTCAGCAAATGCAGTCCGGGCCCATGGAACAAGGGCCCCTGTTGATAGCTGTCACGCCCGGAAACACCGTGGTTTTTATACTCCTGCAGCAACCTTTTGGGTATGGCTGGCGTGCTTATAGCACCGGCAATAACTGGTGCAGCCCGGTAGCCGGGACGACCATCAACACTGAGTAGCAGCTTGTCACCCGAGTCTGAACTCAGGCTTTCCAGTGACAGCTTGGCAGTGTCTTTGTCATCAAACACCAGGCCTTTGAGCAGCTGGTAATGACCCAGAGCCGTCCAGTCACCGTTTTGTGGTTGCTGGTTGTCGCTCATCAGGCTGTCTAGCATTAAGCTGAGGGCACAGGCGGTTGGCATCACAGGGTTTCCAAGAATGCTGTGATCCTTTAAAAACTCATTGTTCTGTAACGTGAGTTGCCAGTCTGCCTGCACCCCTTCAGGCTTTTTTACCTGAATGTCTCCATTAGGCGCAGTGCCGGTGCTTTTCTCAGTCCCATTTTCATCAATATCAGTGCCTTGCATATCTGTGCCTACAAGGCAGTGCAGCAAGCCAGGCTCCAGCACTTGCTGAGCAAAAAGTTTCGCACCGGCATTTCTTGGAATAACGTACACGCCGCGGCTTTCAAACATAGCCTTAAGTCCGGCCGTTACCATGCCGCCGTCCCAGGGGCCCCAGTTAAAGCTGGTGACCTTGCACTCTGGTGATTGGGCTTTAAGGCTGATGGCATAACGGTTCAACACTTCGTTGGCCATGGAGTAGTCACTCTGGCCTGAGTTGCCATAGAAACCGGCTGCCGATGAGAACAGGCTGACAAACTTAAGTGCTGACGGGGTCAGCAGCGCCAACAGGTTCTGCAGACCGATAACCTTGGTATCAAACACCCGGTTGAACTGGGACAGGGTTTTCTCTTCGATCAGCTTATCGGCCAGTACTCCTGCTCCATGGATCAGACCATTGAAAGGACGGATAGCAGCCAGAGGTGACAGCTTTTCATCTAACTGTTTGGCATCTGTGATATCCACCGCCAGATACTCTGCACTGGCACCGGCAAGGGTAAACTGCTCAAGCGCCTGGTGGATTTCCACTGCGCTGGCAATCGGTGCCAGCTCGGCGTCCAACTCTTTCGGTGTCAGCTTTTTACCCGACTCTTTCATATGAGCAAGCAGCGCAGCTTTCAATTCGCCAGGGGCTTTATTCTGCGCCCACAGTGGCAGTGACTCAGGCAGGGCGCTTCTTCCCAGCAGTACAAAGTGGCTGCCACTGCGACGGGCCAGCTCCAGGGCACAATCAAGGGTGACACCTTTGGCACCGCCACTGACCAGGATGGTATCGCCATCATCAAGGGTTATGGCATCCTGCAAATCGGCGCTTGCGGCGACCGGTGTCAGGCGGATCAGATTGCCATCCTGCTCACTAACGCCGGTTTCTGTGTTGTCAGTGGTCTGGGTCAGTTCTTCTATCAGGGCAGTTGCATAGGTGTGTCCATCGATATCGGCATCGACATCCAGGGCTTTACAGTGCACCTGAGGCCACTCATGGCGCAGGGTTTTACAAAGGCCATGCAGACCGCCACTGAGCAGTTGCTCTGTACCTTTGAGGTAGCCAAAGCCACCATCCTGTCGGGTCACAGTGGCAAACAGGGATGGAGTAGATGCCTTTAGGTGTGGAGAGGCCAGTTTGGCAAGCAAGGTTGCAGCCCTGAGCGATACCAGTTGTTGCTCGCTGGATTGAGTGGGGTCTGTCAGTATGACCAGACCACACAGCTCGTCACCCAATTCAGAGACAATCGCGGCCAGTTCGCCTTCCAGGGTTTCCTCGCCAACTGCCTCTGCAGAGACTGTGAATTGACTGATGTCTGAGGCAAGCACTCCGGGCGTCCCCATGGACAGCACCACAGGGCTCAGGTCCAGTCCTTTGAGCTTTTCTGCGATAACGCCGGCGTGGTGACCATCGTCCAGCAGGAGTACTTTTCCACCCTTCGGCAATTCGATTGTGCTCAGTGCATCAGAGGCCTGGCGCAGCGCGACACCTGAATAGGGAGGCAGAGCGGACTCGTCAGTGGCTTCCGTATTATCTGCAACAGAATAAGCAGTCTGAGCTGAAGGTGCATGTGGAGTGGCTGGTGAGGCTGATGCCAGTTGCACTGTAATTTCGGCCAGAGTCCGGCATTCCGCCATGGCTTCAGGGCTAAGGGATGGCAGGTTAGGCAAGGCTTCCTGCACCGCCCCCAATATCTCTACCCGCTTGATAGAGTCGATACCCAGGTCAGCTTCCATATCCATGGACAGCTCCAGCATTTCAGCCGGATAGCCGGTTTTATCTGCCACTACGTTAAGCAGAACGGCAATCACATCCTGATCGTTGTGGCTTGAATTATCGACACTGTCAGAGTGGGATACCGGGGCATCTGCTGTTGCAGGCAGTGACTCAGGCATGGTGGATTGAGCGGTACCTTGAGAGGGCGCCTCAGGAGCACTTTGGCTCAGCAAAATGCAAATTTCTGCCAGGGTTCTGCACTCAGCCATGGCCTCCGGGCTCAGTGCAGGCAGGCTGGGCAAAGCTTCCTGCACAGCGCCTAAAATTTCTACCCGCTTGATGGAGTCAATACCCAGATCGGCTTCCATATCCATAGACAGCTCAAGCATTTCCGCAGGGTATCCCGTCTTGTCAGCCACGACACCCATGAGTACAGGCTGAACATCCAGTCCTGCGACTGCCGCCGCGCTTGTGTTGGCTGCGCTTGTGTTGGCTGCGCTTTTGTTGGCGACGCTTGGCTGGGCTGCTTGTGCAGGAAGCGTGCTGATAATTTCAGTCTGAACCTGCTCCAGCGTGCGACATTCGGCCAGTACATCCGGGCTAAGGGCTGGCAGTTGTGGCAGGGCTTCCTGCACTGCACCTAGGATCTCAACCCGTTTGATGGAATCAATGCCCAGATCGGCTTCCATATCCATGGACAGCTCCAGCATCTCTGTCGGATAACCCGTCTTGTCGGCTACCACACCCATCAGGACGCTCTGAACATCCACTTCAGCGGTTTGTGCCTGTGCTATACCCGCGTTGGATTCTACAGCCATTTGTTCAGGCAGGGCATTGAGGATTTCCTGTTGAACCTGCTCCAAAGTGCGGCACTCTGCCAATACATCCGGGCTCAGGGCTGGCAGCTGTGGAAGAGCTTCCTGCACAGCTCCCAGGATCTCCACACGTTTAATGGAGTCGATACCCAGGTCAGCTTCCATATCCATAGACAGCTCCAGCATCTCGGTCGGGTAGCCGGTTTTATCTGCCACCACGGCAAGCAAGGTGACAGTAACATCCTGTTGGGTTTCAGATGCTGTTGATGGTGAAATCGAAGCTGAATCCGCTAATGCAACCGATAGCGAAACTGGGTTTGACGTCTGGATTTGTTCTGCAACCTGGGCTTGAGCGGGAGATTGTGCAGGAAATTGCGTCTGGGCCGGAGCCGCAGGTGATGAAACCCCGGCTGTTGGAACCCCGGCTGTTGAAGCAATTGATGGCGCACTGACAGCTGGCTGAGTTTGTGCCTGTGCCTGGGGCAATACCTGAGCGGCCAATGGCGACGATTGAGTTGAACCGGACATTTGTGCCAGATAGGCATGATGTACCCTGAGTGTGTCAGCCTGATGCTGGTGGAACAGTTCGATGGAACGTTGCAGACTTTCAGGCACAGGCAGCCCCTGTTTGGCCAGCTGCAACTGAGCCTGCATCAGTTCATTGAAGGTCTCATTGTACTGTTTGGGAATATCCAGGAACGCCTGATGCACCTTAGCCGCCTCAGACTGAGCGCCAAACAATGACTCCAGCGATGAGCCGGAAGGAGCTTGCAGATGGCCGCTGGAGGCAACAACAGAGCTTGCTGAAGCAGATTGGGTCGGGGCGGAATGTTCTGCGCCGTAACCCAGATGTGATGACTGAGGTTTTTCCACGATTTTTTCTACGACCTTTTCGATAGTTTGAGTTCTGATTTCCGGGGATATTTGGCCTTGCTGCAAAGACAGGCTGGCCTTTTCCCGGGTTGCCGGGCTGACGTAGTGAGCGCCGTTAAGGCGAATATTCATGGGTGAAGGCTTGACCATATGGCGCTTGTGTTGAATTGCCCAGGTGTCAGGATCTGTCATTGACTGACCTGCCACAGCCAGTTGCACGGCCGCCAGCTTCAGTTGTTTGTCACTGCGGTCCTGCGCACCCGATGAGCTTTTCACTTGCGTCGGGCTGACGCTCAGGGTAATCACCTGCTCTTTAAGCTCGGGGAAGTACTCCTGAGTAATGGCACTGACCAATTTACTCTGGGTATTCTTGGGGCCAAACTCTACAAAGGTGCGGGCGCCGGATTCAATCATGCCTTTGATTTGGCTGACATAGTCCACCTGACTCAGCATATGCTCAGACAGCTGACCTATAATATCGTCACCATAGGGTTGGCCTGTCTGATTGCTCCAAACCTGAATGTCAGCCTGGCTGATGCTTTGCTCACTGATAGCCTGGTTATATTCAATGGAAGCCTGCGCCATCATAGGGGTATGGAAAGCGCCAGCCACATTGAGGGCCACCGCTTTAATTCCCTCAGCCTTGAGTCCGGTAATCACCTTCGCCAGTGCTGCTTCCTCACCGGCTATCACCAGCTGAGATGGAGAGTTCAAATTGGCAATAGCAACATCCGGGTTAGCCTCCAGCAGAGCATCGAGTTGCGCTCTGTCTTGCTGTTTGCCCAGCACTACCGCGGCCATACTGCCTTTGGGCTCTTGAGCAGATGCCAAAGCCATCGCCTGTCCTCTTGCCTGCGACAGTTGGCAGAAAGCCTCATCTGAGATAGCACCGGAGGCCCACAAGGCAGTCAGTTCGCCATAACTGTGGCCGGCCAGCATATCGGCCTTGAGTCCGGCGTTGCGCATCAGTTCATACTGGGCTGCGCTGAGGGCGCCGATGGCACTCTGGGCGTAGCGGGTATCTGTCAGCTCGGCCTGTTGGCGGGCTTTTGTCTCATCTTCAAAGGCTTCGAACGGATACATCACCCGGGACAGAGGCTTAAGCGCAGCGCCTTTAAATACAGTGTTGAACTTTTCCAGCCAGTTGCGTTGCTCTGGATACAGGCAGGCAAGCTCCCGCCCCATTTGCAGATACTGATTGCCCTGACCGGTGAACAGGGCGGCCAGTTTGCCTTGCTGAGCACTGGGGCGATAGCTCACCCCGTTGGGCGTTTGCCAGGGGCTTGAGCCGGATTTTGTCAGCATACCCAGTGCCTGGGATAACAGGGAACTCAACTCCTCCGGGTTGCTGACAGCCATCCCAAGTCTTGGGTGTTCATCGCTACAGGGGGCCAGAGCAAACTCCTGACACAGGCTGTCAAAGGCTTCGCTGGCGTTGTTACCCAGTGCCTCAATGGCTCTGCTCAGGGTTTGGCTCAGGGCATCAACCGAAGGGGCTGAGAACAGCAGAGGTCTGGTTGACCGGCGCAGACGGTAAGGGCTGGAGTGCTCGCCCTGATACTCTTCAAGCACAATATGGAAGTTGGTACCGCCAAAACCGAATGATGAGACACCCGCACGACGGGGAGCATTATCTTGCCCGATCAGCCAGGGGCTGGCCTGGGTCGACAGGTAGAAAGCTGAGTCTTCCAAAGTCATTTTCGGGTTTGGTTTGCTGACGTTAATGGTGGGGGGCAACACCTTGTGATGCAGTGCCAAAGCGGCCTTGATAACCCCGGCAGTCCCTGCAGTTGATTTGGTATGGCCTACCTGGGATTTAACTGAGCCCAGCGCAATATGCTGTTTCTCATCCCTTGGATTGCCGGACTCATCCTGACTGAATACTGAGTTCAGGCCATTGAATTCGGCAATATCACCTGCTGCAGTGCCTGTGCCATGGGCCTCTATCAAACCTACTGTGTGTGGCGCAAAACCGGCATCATCATAAGCCCGTGCCAGCGCTTTGGCCTGACCTTCAGGTCTTGGGGCATAAATACTCTTGAAACGACCATCAGAGGAGGCGCCAATCCCTTTAATGACAGCATAAATACGGTCGCCATCCCGTTCGGCATCCTCAAGTCGCTTGAGGGCCAGCATGCCGATGCCTTCACCTATCATCATGCCTTTGGAGTCGGCATCAAAAGGCTTGATGTTGTCATCTTTGGTAAAGGCAGGTGTCTTTGAGAAACTCATATACATGTAGGGAGAGTTGTCGGTACAGACTCCACCGGTGAGCATCATATCACTGCGGCCTTCCAGCAACTCTCCAAGCGCCATGCGCATTGCCGCCAGAGAGCCTGCACAGGCGGCATCCACCACACAATTCATGCCACCAAGATTGAAGCGGTTGGCAATTCGTCCGGCGATCACATTACCCAGAGAGCCTGGAAAGGCATTCTCCTGCCAAGGGATATATTGGTCCTGAAACTTGCGGATAAGCATCTCGCAGTCATCATCACTGATGCCGCTGCTTTTAAAGATTTTCTTCAATACCGGGTACTGGAGGCGGGCATTCATAGCCTGACTGATCTTCTGACCGCCACCTATGCCCAGGGTGATACCAACCCTGTTTCTGTCGTAATTGGCTTCATCTTCGATACCGGCATCAATCAACAGATCCCGGGCAACCAGCAGGGACAGCAGCTGGGCAGTATCTGTTTGTTCCAGAATATTGGGCGGCAGACCGAAGTCCAGCGGGTTGAACTCCATCTCAGGCAAAAAGCCACCACGCTGACAGTAGACTCTGTCCGGGGTATTGGGGTCAGCATCAAAATAATCTTTAGGATCCCAATGTGAATCAGGTACCTGAGTGATGGCATCGATCTTATCGACAATCAGATCCCAGAACTCATCCAGATATTTGGCATTGGCGAACAAACTGGACATGCCCACAATCGCCACAGGCGTATCCTTGAGGCGGCGTCCGAGTCGGGCGTCCGCTGAGGAGTGGGTGTCAGACTGGGTGTCAGGATGGCTCATGCTTGAGTCTCCGTGTTGTGATCGCCTTTGGCGGTCCTGGATGGTAATTGGGGGTTGGCGCTGTTGCCATTGAGTGCACGCTGGATATCTGCATCGGGAAAGCGTTGCTGGAATTTGCGGTAATTACGGGCGAGCAGGCGTTTGAGTTTAAATGGCCCGTTTTGCAGCACATAAGCTATGTAGCGATTGGCTGCCAGAGTATCGCTATCGGTGTAAATATCGACATAGATCCAATCAAAAGCAGGCTCCAGCCCTATCATGACTGAACTTGGGGCTTGGTTGTCCTGCTCATCGACCAATGGGATATGCATTGCCTCAATCTGCACAACTTCGGCTTCGTCCAAAGTTTGCGCAAGCGTACTGGCATTGAGGGTGTAACTCTCAGTGGTATCTGAACGGTATACGGGAAGCTTGGTAAAGTGTTTGGGGGGCAGGGATTCGCTGGGTTCAATCTCACCTATGCGGGATACACCGTGACGCTTAAGGCAGCGCGCCAGACCCGAGCGGGAGACGGCAGGATTGATAAAAGTACGGGTGACCTCAAGCAGCCTGTCCAGTGTCAGCTTCAGCTGATACCTCAATCCCACCACTACATATTCCTGTGCCGGGGTCAGGGTCGTATTAAGGTGATGGGGGGTGTGATCTCTGTCTTTGACGTCGCTGCGGCGACGCCATTTGCGTACAGTGGTTTCACTGATATTGAGGATCTTCGACAGTTCCCGCACACTCAGATCTGAGTTCTGGATGAATCGCCGCATTTCCGGCGTAGTTTGACTACGGGTTGTACTTTTCCCTTTAACTGGAGCACATTGCGGACGCTCCGGTGGCATTGCCATTATGCTTCCCTGTTGTTGAAGTATCAGCCGGGACTATAGTCAATATGACTCGTCCCGAAGTGGGCAGAAATCCTTCGTGCCGCCTGTTTTTTATAAAATCAGGGCAAAGATTAGCCGACATTGTGACTCGATACAATCATATGGGACTGTAAAATTAACAGCCTGGTATCACACTTGCAGCAATTTAAACGCAGGCTCTGGTTTTTTTCGTTAAGGAGCGGGAGTTTGTGAGACAATGCCAAACAGATTTAGCTAATGGATTAAAGATGAATTCTTGTCAGTTGCACGTGTGGTTTATCTCTCTGACTGACCCTGTTGAAGGTGTTTCTGAGGCACAGATGCTCGAGTGTCTGAGTCAGGATGAGAGACAAAGGCAGGCAGGCTTTACCCATGCCAAAGCGGGGCGCGCCAATTTGGTGTCCAGAGCTATGTTGCGTCATGTGCTCAGTCGTCACTGTGACCTGGCCCCGCACCAGTGGCGTTTTGTTACCGGTGAGCAGGGAAAACCGGCTCTGTGTGAGCAGCAAACACGGCAGTTCGGGTTGGGATTCAATGTCAGTCATAGTGGCGATTGGCTGTGTATTGCCGTGATTGAAGGCATTGGTGTGGTTACAGGGGCCGCTGACCAGAGGGAAATTGGTGTCGACATAGAAAGATTTCGCCGGGGAGTCTCGGTCGATTCTGTGCTGAACCGTTTCTTTGCGCCTGATGAATCAGCCTCACTGATGGCAATGCCAACGGCACTAAGAGAGCAACGATTTTTTGATTTATGGGCATTGAAAGAGTCATTTATCAAGGCAACAGGGCAGGGACTTGCTCGTGCGCTGGATAGTTTTTCCTATGAGATCAGTACGCTGGATGGTGGTGCAAAAATTGCGGTCGATACAAGCGCCGATCCCCGTTTGCAACCGGGCTCTGGAGGAGTAGCATGGGAATTTGTCGCCCTGTCCGGCAGTCATACTCATAATTTCAGCAGTCGATTTGTCCGCCTGACAGATGAATACCGGGTCGCCCTGACCTGCAGTGCATCTCTGGATGAGCTGCCCGTGGTATGTCGTTTCTGGTAAGCCCACTTTTGCCACTGATGTCAGGTTCTGTGCAAATTATGCGCCCGGTCAACTTTTGTGCTCCCGGCAGTCTGTATATTCGAATATGACTGACGGAATATGAGACACAAGGAGGCCACGATATGGCTGAGTATCGAACCGGACAGATCCGTAATTTCGCCGTGTTGGGACACACGGGGGCGGGCAAGTCCAGCTTGCTTGAAGCGCTGCTTTTTGGCGCCAGGACCATTGCCCAAAAGGGCAGGGTCGATAAAGGCACTAATCATGCTGACTTTACCGCCCAGGAAAAAGCCCACCAACATTCACTCGAACCTTCCTTTCTGAACATCGACCACGACGGTCACCACATCAACCTGATAGACACCCCCGGACTTCCAGACTTTTTTGGCCGTGCACTGCAACCCTTGCCTGCGGTTGAATCAGTACTGCTGGTGATAAACGCCGCCACCGGCATTGAAAGTGTTACTGCCAGAGCCTTTGCGGCAGTCAGAGCCCAGGGCAAAGCTGTGATGCTGGTGGTCAATCATATAGATGGAAACGAAGACAGACTTGAGGCGCTGCTTGCAGATATCCAGCAGCAGTTTGGCCCCAGATGCTTACCGGTGAACCTGCCTGGTGATGATTGTGTTGTCGATTGTTACCTGCACCCGGCCTTTGAGTCTGCGACCCGGTTCTCTGATGTCACCACTGCCCATGAACAGCTGGTGGAAACCGTGCTGGAAGAGGATGACAAGCTGATGGAGCTGTATCTGGAGCAGGGAGAAAACCTGAGTCCTGAGCAGCTGCACGAGCCATTGGAAATCGCTTTGAGAATGGGGCATCTGGTGCCAGTGTGCTTTACCAGTGCCGAGCAGGATACGGGTATCCCTGAGCTGCTGGAGTTGCTCATTCAACTTATGCCCAACCCTCGAGAGGGCAACCCACCTCAGTTTGTGAATGGCACAGGGGACAAAGTCAAACCCGTGGATCTCAGTACCAAGTCCACTGACCATGTGCTGGCCCATGTGTTTCGCGTCAATATCGATCCCTATTTTGGCCGTATGGCGATAATGCGTGTGTATCAGGGCAAGATCACTAATGGTATGAAGCTGTTTGCCGGGGTCGAGCGCAAACCATTTAAGGTGACCCATTTACTTTCATTGCAGGGAGATAAACAGGTAGAAATGGGACAGGCTGTGCCCGGTGATATCTGTGCCCTGGCCAAGATTGATGAACTGGAAGTGGGCTCAGTGCTGCACGAAAGCCACGATGAAGATGAGTACCATCTGCCACCTCTGGTGCTGCCTCAGCCTATTTTTGGTCTGGCAGTGTCATCCAAGCGCCGCGGTGATGAGCAGAAGATTGCCGAAGTCCTGAATAAGCTGGTGGCAGAAGACCCCAGTCTCAGCATTGCCCGCAATGAAGCGGAAGGCCAGACAGTACTGCAGGGGCTGGGCGATATGCATCTTCAGATTGCACTGGAAAAGGCACTGCAGGTATTCAAGGTGGATATGCACACTGAAAAACCCGCAGTTGCTTACCGTGAAACCATTCTTAGTCAGGGACAGGCCAGATACCGTCACAAGAAGCAATCCGGCGGCGCAGGTCAGTTTGGCGAGGTCGAGTTGAGGGTTGAACCTCTGCCGCGGGGCGAAGGTTTTAAGTTCGAGTCCAGGGTGGTCGGTGGGGCGATCCCCGGTCAGTTTATCCCTGCGGTGGAAAAAGGGGTAAAAGAGGCAATGAAGGCCGGTGAACTGGGTGGCTATCCGGTTGAGGACATCAAGGTCACTGTGCTTGACGGAAAACACCACAGTGTTGACTCCAAAGAAATTGCCTTTGTTATGGCGGGAAAGAAAGCCTTTATGGATGCGGTATCTGAGGCGAAACCCGTGATTCTAGAACCTATCGTTCAGATGCAGATTAAAGTGGACTCGGCTCAGGTGGGGGACATTACCGGTGATATCAGTAGTCGTCGGGGCTTTGTGTGTGGCACTGAGTCTGATAATGACGGCAGAGTAGTGGTCAGTGTGGAGGCTCCTTTGGCGACGGTGGACGATTTTGCTACCCGACTAAAATCAATTACCGGCGGTGAAGGGGAGTACACCATGGTATTTGCCAGGTATGAGCCTGTACCGGAACACGTTCAGCAACAAATGGTTAGTGAAAAAGCCTGATGAGCAGAGGGCTGTGGCCGAAAAAAAATAGCAGCCAAAGCCCACAATTTCTGACGAGTTGGCAAGATTTAAGCTTGTATTGACTTTTTGTGACAGCGGGACAAATACTGAACCTGAGTACGGAATTTAATGGCAAACAGCATACTGTTTTTATCTGTGTTCAGTTAAGTCCCATTGAGCGGGAAAGACACCCGCATCGCGGAGGGGAACACACAGACGTTACTCACAAATTTTTTAGCCTGTACCCATAGCGGCAACAGAACATTTTAGGCCAGGTTATCAACCTGAGCACAGGCCGGATGGCTATCAGTTCAGTTGCGCCGGAGAGGTCATAAGCAGACATACAGCTGTCGACATGACTCTGACAGCACATTGCCCGGGTTGAACCGGTCGGTCTGGGACGTATCTCAGGGGTATGTAACATTTACCCACAGACAAAGGAGGCGAAGAGCGTTTGGTTCTTTACAAATTTCAAAACGAAACAGCGCCGCAAGGCGCTGTTTTTGTTTGTAATTATGATAAAGTCAACATCAGAACTTTGCTTCCAGCGTCAGCCATAGCTTGTCGGTATCGGCGCTGAATCCATAGCCAGCATCCGCGCCACTGAAAGCCGCATATTTAATGCTGGCATTGTAATAGTTGGCAAACTTGTAGCCTGCACTGATCCCCCACTCCTGGCCCATATCTATGTTGCCGACATCGGACTCAAAAGTGTGGTACACAAGGAGCAACTTGACGCCTCCCAGGTTGGTGTTAGCGGCAATATAGGTATCTGCTATGCCTTTATCCCAGTTACCTGCGCCACCAAACAAAAACTTGTCCGTCCAACCTTGGAACTTGTGCAGGGTTGCCAACGGTGTGATAAACCCGGCTTTACCATCATCTGAGCCAAGCACTTCATATCCCAGTTTTAACCCCACAGCACTAAAGTCAGCCCTGGCTTCTGCCGAGAGGTAATCTGCTCTGTAATCCAGAGTATTGTTACCGCCGTTGCTTTGGGTGGCGTACTCCAGCGCGTAACTCAATTTCACCGGATCGATATCTGTTTTACCTGTCAGTCGCACACCATAGGTATCTGTAGAGAAGCGAGCTATCGCCAGGTTATCAATCAGGTAGGCGTAGCCGGTCAGCTGAGCGGCTTCCACTGCACCATAGTGCAGGTTGAACAGGTGGGTTTTGTTTTTATGATCTGACTTGCCCGAGTCCTCGCTGAAGATACGGTTGACATTGTTGATGTAGGCATAGAACGCTTTCAGATCTTGGACACCAGTGCTGACTGTGCTGAAACCATCATAGGTTTGCTCATTTTGTCTGAAGCCGACACCACCAACAAAGCGCTGATTGTCCAGCAGGATCCTTTGGCGACCATACTTGAGGACTGAATCGGCCGGTGCACGATAGCCAATATATGCCTGGTTGATTTCCGTATATTGATAGTCGGCAATCATAGGCTCATCGTCACCTGAGCGGACATCGTCCACTTCTGCCAGGGTAAAGAAGTTGTATAGATCGCCACTTTGATAGGTCAGTCGGGTTCTTAGGGTGGTTTGGTCCTGCTTGCTCTGCGCCTCGACATCAACCTGCTCAAACCGGGCACGGAACTGCAGGTTCAATTTGGCATCGTCAATCAATGTGGTTTTCAGATCTTCTGCAACTGCCGAGAAGCTTCCAAGGAGTGTGGCAATAGCCAGTGTGGTCATCCGGGTTCTCATCATAATTCTCCTGTTGGGGGGATAGGATGAGTGTTGGCTTTGTTGCTTTAGTAAAGGTTGATCTAAAACAAGTTGTTACCGGAAAGGTTATTTTGGTTAACAAAGTGAGATCTTTGTCAATGCTGTGTATCTATAAAGTGGTATATATTGCGTGGGTAAATGTTGATAAGAAAACAGCCCCGACTGAATCGGGGCTGTTTTGTGATGCTACAGGCTACTGTCTAGCCAGTCGCTGGCTTTCTGGCGGGTGCTCAAAATCACTGCGGAATGGGTTGATATCCAGGCCACCTCGACGGGTATATCTGGCATAAACCGTTAATTTGCTGCATTGGCAAAAGCGCTTGAGGTCCGTAAAAATCCGCTCGACACACTGCTCATGAAACTCATTGTGCTGACGGAAAGAGATCAGATAGCGCAGCAGTTTTTCCCTGTCTATTTTAGCTCCCTGATAACGGATCATCACGCTGCCCCAATCAGGTTGTGAAGTGATCAGGCAGTTGGACTTAAGCAGGTTGGAGTTCAGTGTTTCTGCCACAATTTGCTTGTCATCTGTGCTGTTTTCCAGATGTTCCGGACGAAACTCAAAGTCTTCCACTTCGATATCCAGATCGTCGATACAGTGTCCAGGCAGTTCGACCACACGTTGATGACAAAACTGTTTGGGTTCGATGATTTCAACTCTGACTTCACCTTCAGCACAACGGCTCAAATCGTCAGTAAGTAACTGCTTGAGAGATTCCACTGATTCAACCCGAGTCTGGTTGAAACTGTTCAGATACAGCTTGAATGACTTGGATTCGACCAGGTTTTTGCTGTCGTGATTCAGGAAAAACTCGGCAATGGCGACCATAGGTTTGCCTTTGGCATTCAGCCAGGACAACTCATAGCCGGTCCAGATATCTACGCCGTGGAATGGTAAGGGATCGGTAAGATTGATGGCGTCGCGGTTCAGGGTACGGGGAACACCCTGCAACAAAGAAGGGTCATACTCTGACTTATAGTCTGTGGCTTTACCCAGAGTCAGCCCATTCAGCTCATCGGCATGCTGATAAGGGTCGTGATGCTGTGTCATCTAAAATCATTCCATGTCAAAATTAAGCCTGAATTATACCTCAAATTGGGATCTGCTTAAGTGTCTTGTTTGCCTGCATTGGAAAGCTTTCTGAATCTGTATGTTACCGCCTATCAATCCAAGCTGGATGAGTATCCACGTTATTTTCCCCAGGGAGAATCTTCCCCCTGTGTGGTCAGTGGTGACGTAACCTCTGGCAGTGCTGTGCAGTGGCAGCCGGTTGCTCGGCAGAGCAAAGGCAATTTTGCCAATGTGGAGCAGGCACTGGATATTCAACTGCACGGGGATATTAATGATTTTTTCGGTGGCTTCTGGATGGCGCCGACTCTGTTTTCATCCCCTTTTGGCGAAGGTGAGCTTACCGGGGTGTGGAATCAGGAGGATTTTGAATACCTGCAGCAGAACATCATAGGTCACCTTATGATGAAGCAGAAACTCAAGCAGCCTCCTACCTGGTTTATTGGTTTGCTGGATGAAGGCGAAAGGATGCTGACCGTGAACAACCATGATGGCAGTGTTTGGAGTGAAGTGCCCGGTGAAGAGCAGGGTGAAAAACTGGCCGGCAGTATTGCGGAATTTATCTCTCAGCTGAGCCCCAGAGTGGCACCGCCGGTTAAGCATGAAGAATTGCCTATGCCGCAACTGGAACACCCAGGCATTATCAGCCGCCTGAAAATCATGTGGAATAACCTGCGAGGCAGGAGTTGATTAACCAAGTTGTCAGCGGTTTGATTAATTAGTCATCACTCAAACTTAGGCGGCGATTTACTTGCATCAAGTTGAGGGCTGAATCACATTCTTTAGCGTTGCAAGAACTGGCTTTGATTGTAGGATAGCCGACCTTTTTTGTGTTTCTTATTCCTACAATTCAGAGCTGAAATCATGTCTTCTGCTAAGTTGAAACTTGCACTGTCTGCATCTTTGCTGTTGTCTGCCTGTGGCTCAGACGATAACGCTACCTCAACGACTCCACCGGTTGAACCTGCTAAACATCTTGCTGGCGCCTTGGCTGATGGCGGTGCGATTCGCGGTTTGGTTGAAAACAATGCTCAACGGCTACAACGTCAGCAGTCAACTCCTGTCAAAGCAGATGGTCACTATCAAGTGGACACAGACGTTTTGGTTGCAGGTAGTGTACTGAAGATTGAAGGTGCACAGGGTGGTGAGTCGATGACTCACTACAGTCTGATCACTGACTCTATGCTGACTGGTGGTGTTTCAAATATCACACCATTGACCAGTATTTTGGTATCCCGGATTACGGGTGTATCAGCTGCAATTGCATATGCTGAAGGGAAAACGGATTTAATTAATGATGATGCTCTGGACGTTGCCGAAGCTGAATTGCGTCAGGTGTTGATGCCTCTGTTAACAGTATTGAGCCTCAATGATGTTTCATTTGCCCGCGAGCAGTTTGAAGCGAACATGACTGGCCTGGACGCACTGTTGGGAACCCTTAAATTCAACTTTGGTGAAAAAGCTGTAGAGCTGACATACATACCCTCTGGTGATTCGGTAACCTTGCCCTACAAGGGAGATTGGAATGGGCTGCAGTTAACCCCACAACATGAGGTCACTGAAACCGAGCTTTCTGTGATTTATCATGCAGATCAGCTGCTTGAAAGCATGGCGTTATCACTTTCATCGGAAGGTGGTCGTACAAACTATGAGGCAGCCTTGCATCATGACGCCCATTGGTTTGGTGTTGGTCGTGATGAGATGTTCGACGCTCAGCGAGAGATTATCGGTAGTGAGACCAGCAAGCTGGACAGATTTAAGGATTACCATCTGTCGGCAGCCGATATTGAGAAGGGGGAGTTCCTTCTGTCATACACTGAGCATTACGAGTCCAATGAATTTGCCACCGCCGGCCGACGTCATGCGTGGTTTAAAACCGACGTAAATGGAGACCTAAAGTTCCTGGGAGACCAGTCTCCTTCGCAAATAACCTCAGCCAATGCATTCTTGAAATATGCCAAGAACCATAAGGATTTCAATATGGGAATTCCTGAGGCACCTGCAGGCCAGTGGCGTCTGGAATTAGACATGTTTCTGTCCGGTGCGGACTGTGATGCAATCCCGGTAATTGGCCCATGGCAGTTCCCTGCTTACGATAACCCGAATGACACCAGCTTCGTGACGCAGTTGCCAAAGATTGCGGACCACTTGAGTTTCTCCCATGTTGTCGTTGAAGGCCCAGGATTGGGATACAGTGCCTTTATCGATCGTATTTACCATGAGCCGGATACTCGCGAGTGCTATTTGACTACCTCTGTTGTGCCTCAGAACGTGATGACCGAGGGGGCATATCTGACTGAACCGGCAGCAGTAACCCATGGTAGCCAGTTCACCTTTAAATTTGTGGGGTTCAACAAAGAGATTCTGGCGGAAAAAACCATAACCCTGGGTCAGGGCGTGCAATCAGATCTGGAGATGGAGACCTACAATGCTCAGCCGAAGAAACTCCATGGCGCAAAGGATGAGTTCCAATACAGCTGGAGCCGCAGTGATCTGGCTATGGTGGTTGAAGGCGATGTATGGGCCAAAGAACGGAACAAAGCGATTTCAACCCGGGTATCTATTCCTTATGGCGAAACTCAGGTTCAATCTGCTGATCTGGACGCAGTAGAAGCTTTGTTTCACACTGCGGTAGACCCATTTGGCCGAATGCTGTCCAACGATTACCTGGCCTGGGGAAGCTATCTGGGTAAAACAGAGTAAGCCAAATACTATGAAAAAAGCGCACCCTGGGTGCGCTTTTTTATTTGTTGGCTGTAAGGGATTAATCAATTTTCCAGGCACTGTTATCCGGCCAGTCCGGCAGTGCGGATTTAGCTGCTTTGAGTGAGAGCGTTTGCCATCTGGCTGAATGGTCTGCATCAGGTGTAACCACCCCGAGACTGTTTAGATAGGCAAGGCTAAGACGTTGCTGCTCAGATAAAGGCAGGTTCAAATCGGAAACCGAAATGAAATAGATATCTTCTGCCGGATTGATTGATTTGCCTGGATGTTCGGTAAGTGCTCTTAGCTCCTCTGCGGAAACATTATAGTGCTTAAGGTAATAGCCCTGCGCGAGTAGCGGGTAAACCTGGAACAGATCCTCTTTTGTAGTCATAAATGGCGAGTTTATGGTGTCCAGCAACTCTTGGATGTGCTCATCAGTGGCGGGCTTTAACACATTCACTATAAGGCTTGGAGTCTCCGAAGGTGGCAAAGCATCGCCACTGTCGCTGGGTTGGGCTGGCGGATAATAGTGTCCCAACAATAATTGTTGTTCTGAATCATTCCACTGAAGCAATAGCTTGTAACCTATATCTGAGTCTTGCCGGAGAAAAGCCCGGGTCTCGTCCACTGGATCACCCAGCAGGGGACCAACAATGTGCTGGTTACCGTAAAAGGAGGTCAGGGCGGGCAAGAGTGTGGCACTCAAGGTTTTGTCACTATTGGTGAGTATTGCAAACCCATTAGCTGATGCTGCCACTGAATCCAGCTTGCTTTGCAGCTCGCCCAGCAGGCTGCTGTTGTCGCGGGCAGTTTGTTGCTCCTGATACTGCTGGCTTATTAGGCCTTCGTTGAATTGCTCCATATCCTGTTGCCATTGATGTTGCCTCCAGATGGGCACCAGGATTGTAGTCAGGACCAACAATAGAAAAATAGTCAGTAGCCATTTTTGTCGGCGTTTTCTTTTTTCCACATACTCGATGACATCTGCTTCAGATAGCTCTTGGATGTCAAACTCATACTCTCCGTCAGGGGGAAGCAGGAACACACCGGGAGCGATAAAAGGTGCGTAGATTTCGGGCTTGCCCGGAAAACGAACTATCACATAAGCAAGTTCCAGCTGAACATGAGTGCCCCCTTCTGTCGCCAGTAATGTGTGTTCCCATTCTCCATGAATATCCGGGTTATACAGGCGGGCATCTCCCGGCATTAAACTGGTGATCAGCGGGATAAGGTGCTCATGCATAGGTGTTTGGTTCCTTGTTTTAATCATGTCTGATTGCGTCATCCATGGAGTAAAACTCCAACAAAGCTTAAACAGTCAGCCTTTTGTTTTGGGTTTGTTAACAAGCGGAGGTTACGGAAATACTCTGACAGGGGTCAAGTCACAATATGGACGTTTTAGCTGAATAGACTGTTTTTGGCGCTTGGCTCAATTTATATTCGATTTAACCGAATGCATGCGACTGATAATGCCAATAGCAACCTCTTGCCTGAGTTTTTACACTGATATCAATTACAGATTTTGGAGTTTTAGGATGAAAGTAATCAGTGAACTACTTAGTCATGCAACAAGGGATGGTGACGGAGTAAACATCTCCAGAGTCGCTGACTTCAGGGGTCGTATGTTCGATCCGTTTCTGATGATTGATGAGCTTAAGTCGGACGAGGAGTCCGATTTTATCGGTGGATTTCCGCCTCATCCCCATCGCGGAATTGAGACTTTTACCTATATCATCAAAGGTGGGTTTGAACACAAAGACCAGATGGGAAATCGTAAAGTCATCAGCGGCGGAGATGTTCAGTGGATGAGCACAGGTTTTGGTGTTATCCACTCTGAGATGCCGGTGGCTGATAACGAAGGCATGCATGGTTTTCAGATCTGGGTGAATATGGCTGCCGCGGATAAATTGAGGCCCGCAAGGTATCAGGATTCTGTGGCGACAGGTTTACCTGTGCTGGAGAATACCAGTGGCGCCAGTTTGAAGGTACTGGCTGGTAACTGGGTGCTGGCCGACCAATCCGCAGCGTCCCCTGTCGGGCCATTGGCATCCGATGCCGCTGTGGCGGATATCAGACTGAGCGCCGGAGGCACTGCTCGGATTGAGCGTACACAATATGAGAAGCTGTTTGTCTATATCCACACTGGAAGCATCAATGGTTATTCAGCCGGACAAGCTTTACTGCTGGATCCCCAACAAGCTATAGAGATGCACACCGATGTAGATAGTGGTGCCCTGATTTTCTCTGGGACACCATTGAGGGAGCCAGTGGCGCACATGGGGCCCTTTGTGATGAATACTCAGGAAGAGCTGCATCAGGCGGTGAGGGACTATCAAGCCGGGAGGTTTGGTGCGATAGACCTGTAGCTCCCAGTGAAGTTATTTTTTTGATTGGAATAAATAACCGGGCGTGAGCCCGGTTATTTCACTGATGATCCCAGGATAGGTTGGAAACGATGCGGCAGGGCTCACAGCGGAAATGAAACATATCCAGCAGAGGCTCTTCCAGTTTCCAGTCATGGCTGCCACATCTGGGGCAGGGACGATTGATTTCTGCTTCTTTATTCTCGCCACCGACACGGTACAGATAATAATAAGTAGGGATCTTGGTTAGATATTCGATACGGCCACGCAGATCCCATCCCCGTCGAAACAGGTCGCTGGATGGCGTGCTTATCTCTTCCAGTGCGGCAAATTCCGCTTTGGTGGCTGCGGCCATCTGCAATTCATCACAGGCTTGCCATTCAGTTTGCCAGCGAATGACCCGTTTGTGGTCGCCATTAAAGGTTGCTGGAATACGATATAGCGGGATAGGCAGCAGGTTATCACCACTGCGCAGAGGAGAGCACATATGCACATAGCTGGTGTAGAGCACCTGCCAGTCGCCAAATTCAGTGGCGCTGACTTCAGAGTTGATATCCTGACCGATAAGCTTTTCTCTGGGAGCCAAGATCTTGGCCTCTGTCAGCTCTTTCAGGGCGACTTTGACCCAGGGACTATTGAAGCTGTAATGCAGGCTCTCTTTTTCCGGGAGCATTAAACGTACCCTGAACTCACCTTCATTAAAGGCAACTGCAAATTCCCGTCCCAGTACCTGACCATTGGCCCGGTAGGCTTCCAGCAGATTGTTGATCGCCTTTTCTGCTGCGGTAATTGTGGTATCGGCAAAACACTCGAAACGCAGTTCAGTCACAAACATCAGTGATTACGCTCCAGCTCGGCCACTCTTTGAGCCAGCTCATTGTAGGCTGACTCCAGCTTTTTCACCTGCTCACGCAGCTGAGTCAGCTCCGATTGTTCTTCATTCTGCTCCACAGCTGCGTTTGGCTGTACAGGGACCTGAGGAATAAGTGCGGCCAACTCTTCTGCTGAAAGTGATTTAAATCTCTGTAAACCTTGAATTAACACTGGCATAGGGACTGATTTAAGTTTGGCTTTCAACAAAGCAATGCTGGGCTGCTTACCTGCAAGTTGCAAACTGCGGGCAAGGGCCAAGACTTGGTCTATTTGGCTCATGAGTGGTGATATTTCCCAAGCTGGATTGTGCTTTTTGGTAAATGTCCAATAAAAACAGTGGTTTAATTGTTGGCTCGGTTTGTGCTTATGCCTTCACTGATAATTAAACAACAGATAGAGGACGTTTAAATGAAAGCCAAGTTTATTCCATTGTTGCTTGCTGGGGTAGTGAGTCTTGGACTTAGCGGTTGTGTCATCAATGTCGGAGAAGATGGACATGATAACGATTGGGGCGGCAGCAGCTGGAAAAGTGAACAAAACCGCAACCGGGAACTGATCTCAAATCTGACTCCGGGCGTGGCCATTGAAGAGATCAAAAAACGCATGGGGACGGCCGATTTTTCAGAGGCATACAGCAAGGATAATGGACTGGTTGAAGTGTTGTTTTATCGTACCCAGCGTGTCCACGGCGATGGCAAAACCAGCAAAGATGAATGTACGGCTCTGGTATTTAAACAGGGCAAGCTGGTGGGATGGGGCGACAGGGCTTACAACAGCATCTAACAGATAGGGAAACGCATATGAGGACAAAGTTAATACTGCCTTTGGCCATGGCATCGCTGCTCACTGTAGGGCTCAGTGGTTGTATGGTTGTTGTCGATAAAGATGGAACAGATTTTTCAGTCGGTAACAGCTGGAACAGTGACTGGGAAAAAGCTGAGAAACGTAATCGCGCGCACATTGCACAGTTGCAGCCTGGTGACAGCCTGAAGCAGGTTCAATCCCGCATGGGGGTAGCGGACTTCAGTGAGGGATTCAGTCGTGATGGTGTGGAGATGGTAGTTTTGTATTACCGCACTCAACGAACTGCTGAAGATGGCAAAACCAGCCGCGACGAGTGTACGCCCCTGCTGTTTAAGCAAGGGCAACTGATCGGTTGGGGGGAGCAGTCACTTCAACAGATCTGATTGCTCTTTCAAAAGCCCTGAGTGATTCAGGGCTTTCTTGTTTACGCAGCTAGGTTCACTCTCTATGGAGTCTGGCATCCAGCTGGTCCAATAATTCGGTCCAGTTGTTATCAAGTGACATCGCTTCTTTGATAAATGCCCGCTGACTATCATTCCAAAATTTCGCATCGCTGATACAGGTATTGGGTTCAATACTGTGGGCACCAATAAATGACTCTATGGCTTCGTCGCTGTCAGCCAGCCCAAGCTGGGCAAACAGGTGGCTGAGATCTGATGGGGTTGTGTCCATACCTGACTCCCTTAGGTGATTTCTATTGCTTAAGCATCCGCCATACTCAAAAAAATGCAATGGTGCTTAACACTGATGAATTTCCCTGATAGGTTAATTTTTTGTGATCTTGAAGGGGGAATCATTAATGGAAACGCCAGCTTGTGACAACTATCGCGCTGTTTATCTGACGGCAGAAGATTTGCGAATTGCCGCATCGATTATCTACAACGCTTACCATGATGATCCCTTTTTTAAAGATGCACTGTTTAAAGGTGATATGCACCAGTATGAACAAAAACTGCGCGCTGCCATACGTGAGGAGCTGAATGATCTGTGGCAACAGGAACAAACTCTGGTCGGCCTGTTTGAAGATGACAGATTAGTTGGGGTTGTGTGCGTGTTTTCTCAGCAGGCTGGGGTTGGGGAGGGGCGTTATTGGAACTGGCGTCTTAAGATGATGTTGAGCACAGGTTGGCAATCTACTCAGGCATTAATGAATAAAGAGAGCAGCATTCTTGAACATTTGCCCGGTAAGAATTGTGCCGTCATCCAGTTTGTGTGCGTCGCCCCCTTTGAGCAGAAAAAAGGTTTAGGAGCAAAATTGCTGGATGCAGTCACCAGTTGGTGTGATGAACAGCCCGAATTGGATGGAATAGGTGTGTTTGTGTCACAGGAGTCTCACGCGCACCTGTTCAACCGTCACGGTTTTATCCCTTTAGCCAGTCTGAATATCGGCAATGTTTCCGGTGAACTGATGTTTTACGAGAGTCAAAGAGATGAATAAGCCGGTATTTGACTCCTTTTGGGACTTCTACCCCTACTATCTTAAAGAGCACAGTCACAGAGTTTGCCGCAGGCTGCACTTTGTTGGAAGTGCTCTGGTCCTGATTGAATTAGCCTGGATTGTTTTAACCGCAAACTGGGGCTGGTTGTGGCTTTTACCTCTGACAGGTTATGGTTTTGCCTGGGTTGGACACTTCTTTTTTGAAAAGAATAAACCCGCTACTTTTCAATACCCTTTATATTCTTTGATGGGCGACTGGGTGATGTTTTGGCAAATGTTGACCGGGCGCACAAATAAATTTCGTGGGGAGTGAGGTAATTTGCTTTTGGGTTTGTGAGATATCTCTTACAAGGATGTAGGAAAAGGGATTGAAAAAGCTCAAGTTACAGCTGTCTTGTAATTAAAAAGTCTTAATAAACAGCTTGATAGGTTTTGCTTCAAATATCCCCCAGTCTAACTGCTGAATTAATCGCCATCAGCAATTTGCCGGTCTGTATACACTTAAGTGGTAGCCAACAAGACAGGATGTCGCGGTCAGGGAAGGACATGGAGTCGTGTTACAGTCACAGGACAGACTGAAACATACCCAAAATCAGCAATAATTGGCCTACACACCCGCACGGATGATATGGAAAGGCACAGGATGGTGCAATCCCTTGGGATAAGGGCAAAGGATTAAAGGATAACGGGTCTGAACGGATTTTGACTCGAACGGCAGGAAGCTGAGTCGTTTCAGGAAGAAGCGATGTTACCAGGATAGGTAAGCGAATGGATTCAGTACGTAAGTACATGGACATCATGGATGCAGGGAAGATGCTAAGGACGCATTTGCAGACGCAAGGATGGTGCAGGGAGCACGAGAAATAGCTGGACGGCTTACGAGAAAGATGAGGGGGCGCGTTTTTTAACGCGCCCCTTTCTCATTTCTAGCTTCCTGATAAAGGGGCGATAGCATATTGCCTGGCCTGGCCTGGTACGGTATTGCCTGAACCCTGCGTGACCCAGCATTTTTGCCGCTCTTACGAACTTCCCAATGCCTTGTCAAAAATTTAATGGATAGTAGGGTAACTTGGGTAATCCTTACTGACTTCCAGGTTTCACACTAATCATGCCTGTTTCCGTTTCCTGCGTTGAAATACCTTACTGATTTTGTTGCCATCACAGATTTCGCGTTAAATCTCATTAACCTATGGCCGCAATTATTGTTAACCAAGGGGCTCTGCCCGGCCTTATATTTTCAATATCTCTCGCTGATTTGTAAGACATTTCCCACAAAGATGTAGGAAGTTTGGTTTAATTCTTGTTAGGTATGGCTGTCGACTGGAGGCTAATTCATTTAAAAACAAGTAGTTAATTTTTTTATTTGGTGTGGGTGCTCAGAACTTTACCGGGTATCAGGCGATGGCGGACGGCAAATCTTTTGGCGTTTACGTAAACTTAAGTCATCACAGGATGTGAGCTGCAACAGGAAGTTGTCTGGCAGGAAGCCAATAACTCACGGAGTGAGACTGAGCAGGAAGCTCAGGTAGCCAACGGACAGGCGAATCCAGGATGGATAATCACTTGCATCGGATGGCAGCAAAGGAATGTGAAGAGAGATTCCCTTCAGGATGAAGGTTGTCTTGGCAAGGATGACAGTGGACACGCTCAGGGAAGCAGCAAGCCTGGAACATGGAGTGACAGGGCCTCAGGGACGAACAGTACGAAAGTACATGGAACATCAGGGAAAGACAGGGACGACGCAAGGAGCATTGTCAGTCGCAAGGATGGAGCAGGGAGCACAAACTTAGCAGGATGGCTAACAAAAAGACATAGGGCGCAGCCTTTCGGGTTGCGCCCTTTTCTTATTCAGCAACTGATCTGTGGTTATCTACAGCGGCCAGAATTGCAATTGCCGCGACTGCCACAGCCACCACCAATACTACCTCGTGTTTGGGGCGCCTGGTGCCACTCAGGCTCAGGGAATATCGGCCATTCAATCCTGGTCACCCGATTACCATGCATATTGATATGAGCACGGTACTGATTCAGACCATCGGTACTGAATTCCAGCATGAATCTGGCCTTCCAGCATAGGCCTGTGTGGCCGCCCAAGCTGGGACGAGCCGATTCCATCGCCACGGACAGCAATTGGACTCGCTGCTTTTGGCATTCAATTTCAGCGAAACGTCGGCTTTGTTCAGCCATTTGGCGAAGTTGCCAGAAGAAGGCTGCTACTACCAGCAACCCCAGTATTATCAACAGATCTGTCATCATGTCCTTGTTGCTCTGAACAAACCGCCTATGGCGGCAGAAAGCTGAGGGCTGCGGTCAGGATTTCGGATGGTACCCAACATCTCAGTACGCAGCGCCGGAATAGAGACGATATCAGCAAATATCTGATTGAAAAAGTGCTGCTCCTGCAATGCCAGCGCTTCAAAGTAAATTGTGCGAGCCTGCTCCTGTTTCAATGCCAGCCAATTTCGGGCGGCAATCGTCAGCAGCGCATCGGCATCCAGCATACCTTGCTGCTCCAGCCAGATGATAGCCTGTGCAGATTCCTCGGGGCGGGAAGCTAATGCCCGCAGTAACATCAGCCGCAGCTCAGGTGATGATTTAAGCTTTTGCAGCACTTCTGTCGCCAGAGTGTCGGGTAAATAGACATGCTCCAGGCACTGACACATTGCCACGACAGCTTCATCAGCACCCTGTTGCAGACCCTGGCTGATAGCCTGAAGGTGGTCGAGGTCTGTGAGCCTGATACAAATATCGGCCAGACCCTGAAATCCCAGCTGTTGCCACTGCTGGGCAGGTACCTGGCCTGTGAGGTACTGCATGGCAAACTCATATTGAGAAGATGCCTGTTGTCCCAACTGTTTACGAACAAGTGCATTAAAGACCGCCAGTTTTTCCTGGCCGGGCTTAAACGCAAATGGGTGATTACCCATCTGCTGCTGTTGATCTTCGGACAAGGCCTGGGTGAGATCCTGTCCCAGCGCTTCCAATACCATTTTAATAAATTGAGTTCTGGCGGCAGGGTTTAGCAGCCCTTGTTCATCCAAAGGCAGTTTCAAGAACCACACAAACTCCTGCTTGTGCTGATTCCAGAACACAACGGCAAACTGTGCATGTCCCTGAATCGGATAGGGGTAGGGAGTCGTCATCGCCTCAATCTGATGGAATGCCATCATATCGATATGCTGAACCCGGCGTCCCAAATCATAAATCTGGAATTGACTGTTGGCGGCGCCGAGCAGATCGCCCAGAGTGTTGAGTTCTGTCATTAACTGACCTTGATTTATTAGTTTTCCAATGGTGCGGGATTATAGCGGTTTCAATGGGGTATGAAAGGGGGGTGGCCAGCTAATGACCTGAAATTGGTCATGGGCAAGAAATGCAATGGGCCAGAGGGTGTTGATGGTATGATTAGCAACATCTGTTGGTATTGGATTTAAGTTACTTATGCTGCATCAAGCTACCCGCGAGTATTTGTTGCAATTGGAGTCGGAACTGAAGCGTCAGTCTCTTTGGGCGAGTGAGGCCCCTTCGCCAGAATCTTTGGCTAGCACAGCCCCCTTTGCGGTTGACACCCTGGCATTCGAACACTGGTTACAGTTTATTTTTATTCCGCGAATGCAAGCGTTGCTGGATACTGAGGCTCAGCTGCCAGCCAATATTGCTGTGGCGCCAATGGCACATCATGTTTGGCAGGACAATGCCGAACGAATTCACCTTATCCGTATATTGAATGATTTGGACACACTGTTGAATGAACCCAGATAGTTTGTTGCCTGAAGAGTTGCCCGCACCTGAAATTACCCTGCTGTATGAAGATGAACATCTGGTGGCGATTCATAAACCAGCAGGACTTTTGGTCCATCGCACTTATCTGGCCCGTAAAGAGAAGTACTTTGCTATGCAGATGACCCGGGACCTGGTGGGTTGTCATGTTTTTCCTGTACATCGTCTGGACCGGCCTACTTCCGGCGTGCTGCTGATGGCAAAAAGCAGCGAGGTGGCCAATTCATTGTGTCAGCAATTTACTGAGCATTCGGTTCGTAAGCGCTATTTGGCCCTGGTGCGCGGTAATATGCATGAGAGTGGCGAGTTGGATTATCCGTTGCGGGAAGAGCTGGATAAGATTGCCGACAAGTTTGCTGATCAGGAGAAAGAGGCGCAGAGTGCAGTGACCTTGTATCAGCCGCTATTGAATGCCGAAATTCCTTTTAGCTCAGGTCGTTACCCCACAAGTCGACTTGCGTTAATGGCGCTTGAACCATTAACCGGCCGTAAACATCAATTACGGCGGCATATGGCGCATTTGCGTCACCCTATTATCGGCGATACCACCCATGGGGATGGTAAACAGAATAAGTTCTTCCGGGAGCACTTTGCATTAAACCGCCTGTGGCTGATCGCCAAGCAGCTTAGCTTTACCCATCCGGTAACCGGCGAGGCAATGCAAATCGAAGCCGAACTTGAGCCTGAATGGCTGACGGTATTTGAAGGTCTTGGCTGGGATGATGACGCGTTATCCCAAACTCCATCACTTCTGGTTGTCTGAAGCCTTTAATTCGGGCTGGAGCTCTTGTGTCGACTGAGTTAACTCCTGAGACATAAACTCCCGGTACCGGAAGTAACAGCTGCGTCTGTTGTGAGCGGACCTGTGCATTTGCTTAAGGTGGCGCATACGGGTAAGACGTTTGGCGTGTCGCATAGCTGTTCTCTGTTTTGGTGTGTCTTCAAGCTATTGACCTGACTGGTAAAGAATCACTACTCTGGGCAGGTCAAATTTTGGGAAGGGAGTATACCATGACACGCATCAATTTGCTCTACGGGACTGTATACGGAAGTGCTCAA
Source organism: Shewanella corallii (assembly GCF_023349125.1). GTDB lineage: Bacteria > Pseudomonadota > Gammaproteobacteria > Enterobacterales > Shewanellaceae > Shewanella > Shewanella corallii. The sequence continues at coordinate 934,111 of NZ_JAKIKT010000001.1, forward strand.
TCTGTTGCCGAGGAGTTGGCTGACACCCTGTCATCCAAAGGTGGCGATATTAAGCTATGGCAACCAGCCGAGTTGGATGGTTTTGTGCCTGCTCAGGATGAGCTGCTATTGGTGGTGACCTCCACCACAGGTCAGGGCGATCTGCCTGATGATATCGCTCCCTGGTATTTCGCGATAAAGGACAGTGCTCCTTACTTACCTGAGCTGCGCTACGCAGTCGTTGGATTGGGCGACTCAAGCTATGATAATTTTTGTGGTGCCGGCCGGCAGGTGGATGAATTGTTTCAGGAGTTAGGTGCTAAACCGATCGCACCTTTACTGGCAATTGATGCCATGGAAACCATGGAGCCTGAAGCGGACGCAGTTAAGTGGGTCGACAGCTGGTATCCACTAAAAGACTGACCACGGCTATCTGCGTTTTAAATCTGAAGTTAACAGTTGCTCATATCAGTCATGTAAATTAATCTACTGTTATATAAAGATTTATTGGAAATTGTCTTTCATGGATGAAGCATTGAATGCAGCTGGCTTCAGGTTGTATAAACCGGCGATCCCTGTGCCTGCTGCTGAGGGAGAAGTAGGCCCCTGCTGGTCAATAATCAAAGGCAATGCAAGGTTGGCAAGGCTACTGAATACTCCAGAGGCGCAGCTTCATCAGGCATCTTTGCTGACATTTTTCCCCGGTTTGGATCAGCGATTGAAGCAAACTCCCAATGATGCCAACTACTTCACCCTGCAATGGTCGGACAGACACCTTTTTCATTTTTGCCGTCAGGGCGAAAACCTGCATTTCCTGTTGCACAGCCATGGAGAGCCGGGTGAGAAGGAACAGTGCCGACGTTGCCGGGTGTTCACCCCCAAATTACCCGAACCTCATGATATAGAGCAGGAGTGTGTACGTCTCTTGGGGCAACTTATGTCCCGTATGGAAGTGCCGTTCAGCTACTTTCATCTGGTGGAAGAGGCTACGCTCGAATTTATCCCTACCTATTGGCTGGGGAATGGTGACGGTTTTTCCGGTGTCGATAGATGGCGGAAAGGGGAGGCGCTGAGCATAGCGGAATTCCCTTGCCTGCTAATCGATGCCGAGGCACAAAAGCATCCTTGTCCTGCCGGTGGCTGTTGCGACAGTCAGGGCGCATTCTGGTGGTTTGAGCCAGTCCGCTACAATGGTCAAACTGTTGCTGTTATCGGTGGTGCTGCATTTGAATCCATTAAGGGAGACAGGCGGGCACTGCTGCAGCGTTATGCTCTGCTGATTTGGTTAATGCGTCAGGTGCCTCAATTGGAGGCGCAATTAGCCGACAAAAACGCCCGGGTTGAGGCATTGGAAACCGGAAACCACCAGATGTTCCGGCAGCTGATTAATGTAGTGTCAGAGGCCCTTGAGCTTAAGGACGCCTATACAGCCAATCACCAAAGATCTGTCGCCGAGCTGGCCGTGGGAATCGGACGACGGTTGGGATACGATGCTCATCGTCTTGAAGGCGTTCGCCTCGGCGCTCTGGTTCACGATATAGGCAAGCTGGCAATTCCCAATCAGATACTGTCAAAGCCGGGACGTTTGACCGAGCAGGAGTATGCTTTGGTGCAGACCCATCCGGTCAGAGGCGCCAATATTATCGGCGACGTGGCTTTCCCCTGGCCGATAAAACAGATGATTTTGCAGCACCATGAGCGGCTTGATGGCTCTGGTTACCCCTATGGTCTGAAAGGAGAGCAGATCCTTGAGGAGGCTCAAATCCTCGCGGTAGCGGATATTGCCGACTCCATGTTAAGTCACCGGCCTTATCGTCCTGCATTGGGGTTATCGGCCCTGACTAAGGTGCTGATGGAGCAGCGAGGCAGCTGTCTCAGGGCTGATATTGTAGATTTGTGTCTTGATGAGTTATCCCACAGCCAAAGAAGAGTCAGTTATGTCAGCGAATTGCCGTTGCGACCTGTCATCTGCTTTTGCGTTAATGATGAGCTGCCGGTGCTCGAGCTGCTCAATATGCTGAAACAGAATGAAGAACCTTATGTTGCCCTGCACAATGGCCACTGGCTGGGGGTATGGGATGTCAGAATGTTGAGGCGTCATCTTAAACTCACATCTGAGATGGTAGCGCTGGATTACGCTCAGACAGAGCAGTTGACTCTGAGTTCAGACACTCCACTGGATGAAGGGATAAAAATTCTGAGTGAGGAAGATCACCCCATGTTGATTGTCGACAAGGACAATAACGCCATCGGGGTACTCGACTGGAAAGCGATTGCACAGCACTGATAGCTGACAGCAAAAAGGCCCATGAAGGGCCTTTTTAAATCCAGTTCGCAGGGCTTATTCAGCCATACGCAGCAGTTCGTTAATACCTACTTTACTGCGGGTCTTCTCGTCTACTTTCTTCACAATGATGGCGGCGTACAGATTGTACTGACCACACTTGGAAGGCAGAGTGCCGGATACCACAACAGAACCTGCAGGTACTCGGCCGTAATGGATTTCGCCGGTTTCGCGGTCATAAATACGGGTGCTCTGGCCGATATAAACGCCCATGGAGATCACTGAGCCTTCTTCAACCACAACGCCTTCAACCACTTCAGAGCGGGCACCGATAAAGCAGTTGTCTTCGATAATGGTTGGGCCGGCTTGCAGCGGCTCCAGTACGCCACCAATACCTACGCCACCGGACAGGTGAACGTTCTTACCAATCTGGGCACATGAGCCTACAGTTGCCCAGGTGTCTACCATGGTGCCTTCACCCACATAAGCGCCCAGGTTAACGTAAGAAGGCATAAGTACTGTGTTCTTGGCAATGAAAGAGCCTTTGCGCACTGCCGCAGGAGGTACAACGCGGATCTGCTCCTCTTTGAAGCGTGCTTCGTCGTAGTCGGCAAACTTCATAGGGACTTTATCGAAGTACTTGGTTTCAGCACCTTCAATCACTTGGTTGTCGAAAATACGGAAAGACAGCAATACCGCTTTCTTCAGCCACTGGTGCACGTGCCACTGACCGTCAATTTTCTCGGCAACGCGGGCGTGGCCTTTATCCAGCATGTCAATCACGGTTTCTACGTCAGCACGTACGCCTGGCTCAACAGTAGAAGGGGTAATAGAGTTGCGAGCTTCAAAAGCCGCCTCGATGCGTTGGCGTAAAGCCTCCATTGATATCTCCCGATAAACATTGGGGGGACTTGTGATTACGGCTCTATCAGAGCCGCTCATCAATTAAAGTCCCTTGATTAATGTGGTTGTGAAAGCGCCTGGATCAGGGCTTCACGTAAATCCTGCTGCTGCACCTCACTGAGGGCTTCGCCTTCGCGGGTCTGCAACATGAAAAAATCTTCTGCACGCTCACCTATGGTGGTGATTTTGGCGGCGACCAATACTACGCCGCAGCGATAAAAAATATCGCCAACCTTAGCCAGCAGTCCGGGTGAGTCCAATGCGATCAGTTCCATCTTACTTGTATCATGGCGGGAACCCGGCAGGAAACTCACCTGGGTGGCAACTTTAAAAGGTTTCATCTTACGTGGCAGCTTACGGAACTTTGGCAGTTTTACCGTATCAGTGGCCAACGCCTTAACCAGCGCTTTACGGATACTCTGGATCCGCGACAGCTGGGAAACCGCTTCGCCGTTCTGCTCCAGGATAATAAAGCTGTCCAGCGCATAGTTATCCTTGGAACTCATCACCATGGCATCATGCACATCGATGTTTTTGTTGTCCAGTACCGCCATGACTGTCGCGAACAGTTTGGGTTTGTCCGGACAGTAGATAAACAGTTCTGTGCCGCCCCGGGACGTTTGTTTGGACAGCAGCACCAAAGCATCATCACCACGATGCTTGAGAATGGCTTCACTGTGCCAGGCAATCTGGTTGGGCATATGGCGCAGGAAGTAGTTGGCTTTGAACCGACCCCACAGCAGGTCAATATCTTTCTCTTTGATGCCCCGTCGCAGCAGGTCCTTTCTGGCTTTGGCCTGATGCTCCCGCACCCGAGCCCGAATATCCACCGGTTTCTCTTTACCTCTGGCAAGCACCCTTTGAGTGGAGAAATAGAGATCCCGTAACAGTGTACCTTTCCAGCTGTTCCACAGGCGGTCGTTGGTAGCGCAGATATCAGCTACGGTCAGGCAGTAAAGGTAACTCAGGTGCACCGCGTCCCGCACTACATCGGCAAATTCAGCCACCACATCCGGGTCGGAAATATCCCGGCGCTGGGCGGTCACCGACATCAGCAAGTGGTGTTCTACCAGCCAGGCAACCAAACGGCCGTCATGGTCGTTCATTCCATGCTGCTTGCAGAAACTAAGCGCATCTTCCGCCCCCAGAGTGGAGTGGTCACCACCCCGGCCTTTGGCGATGTCGTGGAAAATAGCGGCCAGTACCAGCAGGCCTTTTTTGGGTAACTGATTAATCAATACCGAGCCCAGAGGGAACTCCTCTTTTTGCTCCGGTTGAGCAAAACGCTCGATATTCAGCAGTAGTCTGTGGGTGTGCTCATCGACGGTATAGGCATGGAACAGGTCAAATTGCATTTGGCCTTCAATGGCCCGCCATGCCGGAAGGTAGGCAGACAAGACTCCATGTTTGTGCATCAACGACAATGCCGGAATACCTCTGGGGTGACGCAGTATCTCAACAAATATCTCGCGGCAGGCCTCATGACTGCACAGAGGCTGCAGTTGGGCGCGGCGAGCGCACCTTAAACTGCGTAGCGTCGGCGCGAATATTCCCTGGATATTGGAGTTGCGGGCAACCAGCAGGAACAGGCGGATAATCTGTTCAGGACTGTCGAACAGCTTGTCATCCAGAGCTTCGATAAAGCGGCCACGACGCTGGAAGTCACTGTCGATTGGACTGATGGTGAGTACTTCCTCATCGGTCAGGGTGGCGCGCTTGAACAGTTGCAACAGCATCTCGTTCAGCTCCATCACCCGACGTACTGTGCGGTAGTAGCGCTTCATCATCTCTTCTACTGCCAGTACGGTACCATCCTGGTAACCCATCACTTCTGCAACCTGGGGTTGCAGATCAAACAGCAGTCGATTCTCGTCCCGGTTGGCAACTATATGCAGCGCGAATCTCAGTTCCCAGAGGAAGTGTTGAGACTCCAGCAGCTCTTCCAGTTCGTGCTGATCCAGAAAACCATGGCCCACCAGTTCTTCCAGGCAGGCTGCATTGAAGTGGCGCATCGCCACCCAGGCTACGGTTTGAATATCCCTCAGTCCACCTGGGCAGGTCTTAAGATTGGGCTCTAGGTCAAATGCGCTGGCTTTGGCGTGGCGGTTAATCTGCTCTTCGCGCTTAGCAAGAAAGAAAGCATTGGATGGCCAGAAGTCACCTTCGCGGATGGCATCATAAAGAGCATCAAACAGGGCGGGCTGTCCCGCCAGCAGTCTTGCTTCCAACAGGTTAGTGGCAATGGTGATATCGCCACGACCCTGTGACAGGGTTTCAGCCAGTGTGCGGACACTGTGACCTATTTCAAGGCCGGCATCCCACAGATAGGCAATAAACTCACTCAGCGCTTTTTCGCCTGCCGGACTCAGCTCGTCGCCGAGCAGGAACAGGATATCAACATCCGAGTGGGGGTGGAGTTCGCTGCGGCCATAACCGCCAACGGCAATAAGGGCGATGGGATATTTTGCCAGGCCCAGATCCTGCCAGGCCTGGCACAGCAAAGCATCGACAAACCGGCACCTCTGTAACACCAATTCCGTAATAGCCGTTCCGGCCTGAAATTTACTGAGCAGATCCCGGTTTTGATCTGTCAGTGCGCACTTGGCGACCTGTGCTGTGTCCATGGTGTCCTCAAAGCAGTCTTGCCTGCCTTCTTATTATGCTTTGCTGTATTGCGGTTGTTAGTGATTGATAAAGCGTGGGAAGTCTTCCTCGTCACGCAGAGTCAGCACTTCCACACCGGTTTCTGTCACCAGCAAAGTGTGTTCCCACTGAGCTGAGTTTTTACCGTCAGTCGTGGTCACTGTCCAGCCATCATCTTTGTCCAGCTTGGTTTTAAAATTTCCGGCATTGATCATCGGCTCGATGGTGAAACACATGCCCGGACGCAGTACTGCGTTGTCGTTGTTCTTGTAGTGAACTACCTGAGGCTCTTCATGGAAAGTCGCACCAATGCCGTGACCACAGTAGTCCTTAACAATGCTGTACTTGTCCAGACCGCTTTTGCTGTTCTTGATGAACTTCTCGATGGTGGTACCGATTTCACCCAGTTTCATTCCCGGACGCACTTTACGGATAGCCACATACAGGCTTTCCTGAGCGATACGGCACAGGCGACGATCTTTAGGCGAAACGTCACCAATCAGAAACATTTTTGAGGTATCACCATGGTAGCCGTCTTTGATAACGGTAATGTCGATATTCAGAATGTCGCCATCTTTCAGGGCGTAGTCACCGGGAATACCGTGGCAGATAACATCGTTGACCGAAGTACAGATGGACTTGGGAAAACCGTGGTAGTTCAGAGGCGCTGAAATAGCGCCTTGCTCTTCGGTGTACTTGGCGCAAATTGCGTCCAGTTCGTTGGTGGTGATACCCGCCTTAACATGGGGGGCGATCATTGCCAGTACTTCTGCAGCCAGCTTACCGGCTGCGCGCATTTTTTCGATTTCTTCTGCTGTCTTGATGACTATACTCATTGGGCTTTCTCTAAGGATTGGCGGAACAATTTGGCGTACTGCCGTCCGGTAAAAAAATTGTGCTCACAACGGGATTATGGTATAAAGCGCGCCGTCATGTTTGACTCTGAATTTCCGGTTTTGAGTGGCGTGTCGGTGAAAACCGATTGGCCTTGCCGGTCAGGTCACGTAAAATGTGGCGGCCATTATACATGGCAATTAACGTAAATACTAAATCACACACGTATCGACACATACTTCGGGGTGCCCCTGGAAACTCGGGTCGAAGGCATGGGATGCGTGGAGGTTTAACCCCACTTTAAATGTAAGGTAGATTTAAAATGACTACAGTTTCTATGCGCGACATGCTGCAGGCCGGTGTACACTTCGGTCACCAAACCCGTTACTGGAACCCAAAGATGAAGCCATTCATCTTCGGTGCTCGCAACGGTGTACACATCATCAACCTGGAGCACACTGTTCCAATGTTCAACGAAGCTCTGGCGTTCATCAGCAACGTAGCTTCCAAGAAGGGTAAAATCCTGTTCGTTGGTACCAAGCGTGCAGCAAGCGAAGCGATCAAAGAATCCGCTATCTCTTGTGACCAGTACTATGTAGACAACCGTTGGTTGGGCGGTATGCTGACCAACTGGAAAACCGTTCGTCAGTCAATCAAGCGTCTGAAAGAACTGGAAACTCAGTCTGTAGATGGCACTTTTGACAAGCTGACCAAGAAAGAAGCTCTGATGCGTACTCGCGAGCTGGAAAAGCTGGAAAAGTCTCTGGGCGGTATCAAGAACATGGGCGGCCTGCCTGACGTTCTGTTCGTAATCGGTGCTGACCACGAACACATCGCTATCAAAGAAGCCAACAACCTGGGTATCCCAGTTGTAGCAGTAGTTGATACCAACTCTGCTCCAGATGGTGTTAACTACATCATCCCTGGCAACGATGACGCTATGCGTGCTATCAAGCTGTACACCTCTTCTGCTGCTGCCGCTGCTAACTCTGGCCGTGGTCAGGATCTGGCTGTTCAAGCTGAGCAAGACGGTTTCGTAGAGGCCGAATAATAAGGCGTGATGCACTGCATCTCCCTTATTAACCAAGCTATTTGATTGGTTAACAGGGGCCTCTTTGGGCCCCTGTTTTATATCTACACAGATCATCGAATTTATTTCGAACCTAATTTATAGAGGACTTAACAATGGCAATTACTGCTGCCCTGGTTAAAGAACTGCGCGATCGTACTGGCGCTGGCATGATGGATTGTAAAAAAGCTCTGACCGAAACCAACGGTGACATCGAGCTGGCGATCGAAAACATGCGTAAGAGCGGTGCTGCTAAAGCTGCTAAGAAAGCGGGTAACATCGCTGCTGAAGGTACCATCCTGATCAAGGAAGGCGAAGGTTTCGCTGCTCTGATCGAAGTTAACTGTCAGACTGACTTCGTAGCTAAAGACTCTAACTTCCTGGCTTTTGCTAACGAAGTTCTGGCTGTAGCTGCTGCTTCTAAAGTAACCATCGATGACCTGAAAGCTCAGTTCGAAGAAGCTCGTGTTGCTCTGGTTGCCAAGATCGGTGAAAACATCAACGTTCGTCGCGTTGAGTACATCGACGGTTCTAACCTGGCTACTTACCGTCACGGCGACCGTATCGGTGTAGTTGTAACTGGTGAAGCTGACGAAGAGACTCTGAAGCACCTGGCTATGCACGTAGCTGCTTCTAAGCCAGAGTTCGTAACTCCAGACGACGTTCCAGCTGAAGTTGTTGCCAAAGAGCGTGAAGTTCAGGTTGAAATCGCCATGAACGAAGGCAAGCCAAAAGAAATCGCTGAGAAGATGGTTGAAGGCCGTATGAAGAAGTTCACCGGTGAAGTATCTCTGACCGGTCAGGCTTACATCATGGAGCCTAAGAAGACTGTTGGCGAATTCCTGAAAGAAAAAGGCGCCACTGTTTCTAACTTCATCCGCCTGGAAGTGGGTGAAGGTATCGAGAAGAAAGTTGAGAACTTCGCTGATGAAGTGAAGGCTCAGCAAGAAGCCGCTGCCGCTGCTGCCGCTGCTGCTAAAGGCGAATAATCGCCTTCTCGTAAGTTATCAAGACCGCGGCTTTGCTGCGGTCTTGTTATACCTGAGCTACCCCAATATCAGCTTGGCGTAAGTCGCGGTATACTTGCGAAATTGACTTTGATGCCAGGGCATCAAAGGCCGGCAATCCGGCAACAACACATGAATAGTAAACAGAGTTGGTTTGATACCAGGACTAGAAAAATATGAGCACCAATCCTAAACCTGCATTTCGACGCATTCTTTTGAAGTTAAGTGGTGAAGCTCTGATGGGCGAGGAAGGCTTCGGTATTGATCCGAAAGTACTCGACCGTATGGCTCAGGAAGTCAAAGAGTTGGTTGAACTGGGTATTCAGGTAGGCGTGGTTATCGGTGGTGGTAACCTGTTCCGTGGTGAGGGTTTGGCCAAAGCTGGTATGAATCGCGTAGTGGGTGACCACATGGGTATGTTGGCCACCGTGATGAATGGTCTGGCCATGCGTGATGCGCTGCACCGTGCATATGTGAATGCTCGCCTGATGTCTGCTATTCCTCTTAACGGTGTGTGTGACCGTTACAACTGGGCTGAAGCCATCAGCCTGCTGAAATCCGGTCGTGTGGTAATTTTTGCTGCCGGTACCGGTAACCCATTCTGTACTACTGACTCTGCCGCCTGTCTGCGTGGTATTGAGATTGAGTCAGAAGTGGTACTTAAAGGTACTAAGGTTGACGGTGTATACTCCGCTGACCCGATGAAAGACCCTGAAGCCGTCAAATATGATGTGCTGGGCTACAACGAAGTACTGGAAAAAGAATTAAAAGTCATGGATCTCGCTGCATTTACTATGGCGCGTGATCATGATATGCCTATCCTGGTTTTCAATATGAACAAGCCAGGCGCACTGCGCCGTGCCATTATGGGCGAACAGGAAGGCACACTGATTAAAGCTATCTAAACCCGTATGGGGTAATGACCTAAAAAAGGACATTTAACGTGATTGAAGATATCCAAAAAGACGCTAAAGAGCGCATGGGCAAATGTGTTGAAGCAATGAAAGGCCAGATGAGCAAGGTACGTACCGGTCGCGCTCACCCAAGCTTGCTGAACTCAATCCATGTTTCTTACTATGGCACCATGACTCCCCTGAACCAGGTGGGTAACGTTGTAGTAGAAGACTCCCGTACTCTGGCAGTAAACGTGTTTGACCGCAGCATGATCCAGGCAGTAGAGAAGGCTATCATGAGCTCTGATCTGGGCCTTAACCCGATGTCTGCAGGTGCCACTATCCGTATTCCTCTGCCTCCACTGACTGAAGAGCGTCGTCGTGACCTGGTTAAAGTGGTTCGCGCTGAAGCTGAAAACGGTCGTATCGCAGTTCGTAACGTTCGTCGTGATGCCAACTCTGACGTGAAAGGTCTGGAAAAAGCGAAAGAGTGTACCGAAGACGATGTACGTCGCAGTGAAGATGAAGTGCAGAAGCTGACTGATGCACACATCAAACAAATCGACGAAATTCTGGCTGCTAAAGAAGCAGAGTTGATGGAAGTTTAATTCCCAAGCTCAAGTAACTAGAGTTGAAGCGCCGTGTAGCGGTATACTACACGGCGTTTGTTTATTTTTAAGGGTTGTTGTACATGTCATCCAAGATGGAACTTGATTCCGGTTTGACTTCCCCGGGGGAGTCCTGCGCATCTGCAAACGAGTTGCCGTTGGCATTACCGGAGTTACTGCAGCAGTCTGTTCCCAATCATGTCGCGATTATTATGGATGGCAACGGTCGCTGGGCACAGGCCAAGGGTAAGGCCAGAGTATTAGGCCACAGAGCCGGTGTAAAAGCCGTTCGTCGCGCCGTGAGTACTGCCCGCAATCTGGGCGTAAAGTCCCTTACACTGTTTGCCTTCTCATCTGAAAACTGGCGTCGTCCCGACACAGAAGTCACCCTCCTGATGGAACTCTTTTTCACTGTACTGCAGCGTGAAATCAAGCTGTTGGACAAAAATGGGGTTCGACTTAACATTATCGGTGACACCAGTCGTTTCTCTGAGCGTCTGCAAAAGCAGATCCGCACCGCCGAAGCTCAGACGGCAAATAATGACAAGCTAATTCTTAATGTGGCTGCCAATTACGGCGGGCGCTGGGATATTATGCAGGCCGCCCGCAAACTGGCCGATAAGGTCGAATCGGGCGAAATGAAGGCAGAAGCCTTCACGGAAGAAGCTCTGAACCAGCATCTGTGTATGCAGGATCAGGGAGAAGTGGATCTGATGATCCGCACAGGTGGCGATTATCGCATCAGCAATTTTATTCTTTGGCAGGCTGCTTATGCAGAGTTGGTGTTTACCGACATCCTGTGGCCGGACTTTGATGAACAGGCGTTTCATCAAGCCGTTGCCGTGTTTGCCAGCCGTCAGCGCCGTTTTGGCCTGACCGGTTCCCAGATTGACGCGCTGCGCACTCTTTAAAATCCACTCGCGAGGAAGTCTTTTGCTAAAGCAACGAATAATAACAGCAATCTTGTTGATCCCTTTTGTGCTGGGCGGTGTCTTCTATCTGCCGGCTGACTATTTTGCCTGGGCATTGGTACCGATCTTCTTAATTGCCGCGAAAGAGTGGGGCAAATTTATAGAGCCTGAGTGCACTGTGACCCAGTGGAGCTTCACCTTCACCATGGGGATTTTGCTGATAGCCCTTAACTTCCTGGTGCCGGCTGAGGCTGTCTGGGCAGGTGGTATGGGGCTCAACCCTGTTTATCAGGGGATTATAGGTCTGGGTGCTATCTGGTGGATAGTTTCTGCCTTTTTGGTGGTGGGGTTCCCCAACAGCAGCCAGTTCTGGCAAAAAAGCCCCATGCTCAAGTCTATGTTTGGCCAGCTGACACTGGCTCCCTGCTTTGCTGCGCTTATTGCCCTCAAGAGTTTGAGCAGTATGGCTCATCCCTATTACGGCGGCTTCCTGGTATTTCTGGTGTTCTTGGTGGTGTGGGCTGCAGACACAGGTGCCTACTTCTTTGGCCGCAGCATGGGTAAACGCAAGCTGATGCCCAATGTTAGTCCTGCCAAGACCCTTGAAGGCCTGCTGGGTGGCCTGTTGACCACTATGGTGGTGGTGGCACTGGTGATGTATCTGTCTCCTGAGCAGGAGTTACCTCTGGTGATTGCCGTGACTCTGATTACCGCCGTTGCCTCGGCGCTGGGCGACCTGTCTGAAAGTATGTTCAAGCGCAGTGCAAATATTAAAGACTCAGGTAATATTTTGCCCGGACATGGAGGCGTGCTGGACCGTATTGACAGTCTGACGGCAGCACTGCCCGTATTTACCCTGATTTATGTTGCATTCTGGATGTAATTGATATGCAAAATATGGTGATTTTGGGTGCGACTGGCTCTATCGGCGCCAGCACACTCGGTGTGATTTCCCAAAACCCGGATGCCTACCGCGCCTATGCATTGGTGGCTCACTCCAACGTCGATAAAATGTTATCCCTCTGCCACCAACATAAACCTCAGTTTGTGCACATGGTGGATGAGGCCGCCGCCAAAGCGCTGAATGAAGCCTTGAGCCCGGAACTGGGTATCGAGGTGACCACAGGTGAACAGGCGCTGCTTGAGCTGGTTACTGCTGGTGACGTAGATACCGTTATGGCGGCTATTGTTGGTGCTGCTGGACTGGTACCGACATTGGCTGCAGTGAAGGCTGGCAAACGCATTTTGCTGGCAAACAAAGAGTCACTGGTGATGTCCGGCCAGCTGTTTATGGATGCCGCAAAAGCATCCGGCGCGCAGATCCTGCCGGTAGACAGCGAGCACAACGCGATTTTCCAGTGTCTGCCTGAATCGATTCAGCAAAACCTCGGCTATTGTGATCTGGGCGCAGACGGTATCTCCTATATTCTGCTCACCGGCTCAGGTGGTCCTTTCCTGAATACTCCTATCGAGCAACTTAAGTTGATGACACCGGCTCAGGCCTGTAAGCATCCAAATTGGTCGATGGGGCCAAAGATCTCTGTAGACTCGGCGTCCATGATGAACAAGGGCCTGGAGTTTATCGAGGCGCGCTGGCTGTTCAATACCAAGCAGGAACAGCTGAAAGTGGTTATTCACCCACAGAGCGTTATCCACTCCATGGTGCAGTATCGTGATGGCAGTGTGCTGGCCCAGCTGGGCAACCCTGACATGCGTACTCCAATTGCTCATTGTATGTCCTATCCCGAGAGAATTCAGTCAGGTGTGGAACCTTTGGACTTTTTCAAAGTCGGACAATTAAGCTTTTGTGAGCCGGACTACCGTCGTTACCCTTGCCTTGAGCTGGCTATTGAAGCCTGCCATCAGGGGCAGGAAGCGACCACAGTGCTCAACGCGGCCAACGAAATCGCTGTGGCGGCATTTCTGGCCGGCGGTATCGGTTTTACCGATATCGCTAAAGTCAATGCCCATGGCTTGTCTGCATTGCAAACTCAAACGCTGACCAGCATTGAAGATATTTTGGCCCTGGATACCGAGGCCCGCGCCAAGGCCAGGGAGTTTATTCGTCAGCTGACTTGATAGACAGGATTTGAATGTTCGATTTTGTTTGGAATTTAGGCTCATTTATTGTCGCGCTCGGGATCTTGATTACCGCCCATGAGTACGGCCACTTTTGGGTGGCCAGAAAATGCGGAGTTAAAGTCGAGCGCTTCTCTATCGGCTTTGGCAAGGCTATATGGCGTAAAGTCGGTAAGGATGGCACCGAGTATGTGGTCGCCATGATCCCCCTTGGCGGCTACGTCAAAATGTTGGATGAAAGGGTAGAGGATGTTCCGGAACATCTGAAAGACCAGGCATTCAACCGCAAGTCTGTTTGGCAGCGCATCGCCATTGTTGCTGCCGGCCCTGTCGCTAACTTCATTTTTGCCATCTTCGCGCTGTACATCATGTACCTGATTGGCGTCCCTTCTATTAAGCCTGTTATCGACAGCGTTAAAGCTGATACGCCTGCTGCTGTGGTGCAATTGAATGACAAGCCGGAAGAGATTCTGGCGGTTGATGGTCAGAAGGTCAGAAACTGGGAAGAGGTCAACCTGGCGTTAATGGCAGAAATTGGCTCTCCATCCATTGAGCTGACGCTGGCCCCGCTGGACAGAGTGCAGGATGCTGGCAACAGCCGCAGCTTTACACTGGACACCCGCGACTGGAAATTTGACCCGGACAAACAACTGCCTTCAACCAGTCTCGGTCTGAACGCCTATCGTCCCGCTATCACTCCTGTTATCGCTGTTGTGAGTGACGGCAGCGCCGCGGCCAAGGCCGGTATGGAGAAAGGCGATCTGATAGTGGCCGTGGACGGCAAGCCTTACCCCGGTTGGAATGCGTTTGCCAAGTCGATTCGTGGCAGTGCCGACAAAGCGATGAATATCACAGTTCGTCGGGACGGCGAACAACTGCAGCTGACAGTAACACCGGAAGCGGCTGAAGGCGCAGATGGAAAGACTGTTGGCGTTATGGGGATCGCCCCAACTGCGGAAAATTGGCCGGAAAACATGCGTCTGCAGATGCAGTATGGCATAGTAGACGCCTTTGGTGCTGCACTGGACAAAACCTGGAAGCTGATGGATGTCAGCGTTCGCATGTTTGGTAAGCTCCTGACCGGCGATGTGTCGGTGAAAAACCTGAGCGGCCCTATCTCCATTGCGCAGGGGGCCGGAAACAGTGCAGAATTCGGTCTGGTTTATTTTCTGGGCTTTCTCGCGTTGATTAGTGTCAACCTTGGCATTGTCAACCTGCTGCCGTTGCCTGTATTGGATGGTGGCCACTTGATGTATTACCTGGTGGAAGTGGTAACAGGTAAACCCGTGCCTGAAAAAATTCAGGAAATTGGATTCAGATTTGGGGCAGCGCTGCTGCTGATGTTGATGAGCGTTGCGCTGTTCAACGACTTTGCCCGACTCTGAGCAAGGACAGACAAATAATTAGAAGTGCTCTATGAGATTGAATAAACTTTTTGCCTCGATGTTATTGGTCGGCGCGACTGTATCAGGGAATGCCCACGCGGGTTTTGAGCCATTTACAGTCACTGATATTCAGGTGGATGGATTGCAACGGGTTGCCCTGGGTGCCGCCCTGCTGAGTCTGCCTATCAAGGTCGGTGACACGGTTGACCAAACAAAATTGCAGCAGGCCATCAAGAGCCTGTACGCCTCAACCAACTTTGAAGACGTCAAAGTCTCCCGGGATGGCGGTGTACTGATTGTTGAAGTGAAAGAGCGTCCGACAATCAGCACTATCACCTTTGAAGGCAATAAAGATATTAAAGACGAGCAGCTGCAGGAAAGTCTCGACGGCAGTGGTGTGAAGATAGGCGAAGCCCTGGACCGCACCATGATCTCCGGTATCGAGAAAGGTTTGCAGGATTTCTACTACGGCGTGGGTAAATATGGCGCCAAGGTGGAAGCTCAGGTGATTAATCTGCCACGTAACCGGGTTGAGTTGAAGTTCAACTTTACTGAAGGTCTGGCGGCGGAAATCAAGCAGATCAACTTTGTCGGCAATACCGTATTCAGCGACGCTGAACTACGCGGCATGATTGAGCTTAAAGACTATGTGGCCTGGTGGGATCTGTTTGGTGAGCGCCGCTATCAGAAGCAGAAGCTACAGGCTGACCTTGAAACCATCAAAAACGCATACCAGAACGATGGTTATATCCGCTTCAATGTGACCTCTACTCAGGTTGCCATGACGCCGGATCGCAAGGGCCTTTACATCACAGTTAACGTGGATGAGGGCGACCAGTACAAGGTGAAAGAGGTTAATCTGACCGGTGACCTGATGGGACGTGAAGAGCTGATGAAGGCGATTTTGCCTATTGAAGCTGGTACCACCTATGACGGCGGTGACGTTACCTTTACCGAAGAGATGTACTCCAAGTACCTGGGCCGTTTTGGCTACGCCTACCCGGAAGTAAAGACTTACCCTGAAATTGATGATGAGACCAAAGAGGTTACTCTGAATATCAATATTAAGCCGGGTAAACGGGTATATGTCCGTAACATCAACGTGACCGGTAACGAAGTCACCAAAGATGAAGTACTGCGCCGTGAAATGCGTCAGATGGAAGGTTCCTGGCTGAACTCAGCCCTGGTGGAAACCTCCAAGGCGCGTCTGAACCGTTTGGGCTTCTTTGAGACTGTCGATACCGAAACTGTGCAGGTGCCGGGCAGTGACGATTTGGTGGATGTCAACTTCACCGTGAAAGAGCAGCCATCCGGCTCCTTTAACGCGGGTGTGGGTTATGGTACCGAATCCGGTCTGAGCCTGCAGTTTGGTGTACAGCAGAGCAACTTCCTGGGGACAGGTAATCAGGCGGGTATCAACCTGTCTACCAACAAGTACTCCAAGAACGTTAACCTGTCTTACACCGACCCATACTTCACCAAAGATGGTGTAAGCCTGGGCGGCAGCATCTACTGGAACGAGTTCGACGCCAACGAGGCCAACCTTGAGCGCTATAAGAACAAGTCCTATGGTGTGGCGCTGAACACAGGTTTCCCAATTAACGAATACAACCGTATCAACGCGGGTATTGGCTATCGTCACAACACAATTTCTGAAATCTCAGCCTATGAACAGGCACTGCGTTTCTACGATATTTACCGCGAGAGTGACGACCCCAACAGTGAGCTGAGCTTCGATAACTTCGAGCTGAGTCTGGGTTGGTATCGCTCCACCCTGAACCGTGGAACCTTCCCAACCGATGGTTCGTCACAGCGTCTGTCCGGTAAGATGACAGTACCTGGTTCAGATTTGCAGTACTTTAAGACTGAGTTTGATACCAGCTTCTACTTCCCGCTGACCCGTAGTCACAGCTTCGTGCTGTTGACCCGTGCCAAAGCCGGCTACGGCAACGGTTATGGTGAGTTTAACGGTAATGACCAGATCCTGCCGTTCTGGGAAAACTACTACCTGGGTGGCACCTCACTGCGTGGCTTTAAGTCCAACACAGTTGGTCCTCGCTCCTTCTACGTGATCCGTGATAATGAGCCATGTCCGCCGGATCCAAGTGGTGGTGGCTGTAGTCTGCCAGGCGATCCAAATCGCATTGAGGTAAGTCAGGGACGCAGTATTGGTGGTAACGCCATGGCGGTTGCCAGTATGGAGCTGATTGTTCCTACGCCGTTCCTGGATGAAGCCTATAGCAATTCGGTTCGTACCAGCTTCTTCGTTGATGCCGGTAACGTGTGGGATACCGAATTTGACTATGACTCTTATCGTTCACTGCCTGCAGATGAGTTTGCCAAACTGCAGGATTTCAGTGACCCGGCCCGTATCCGTGCCTCCTGGGGTATGAGTGTACAATGGCTGTCTCCTATGGGCCCGATGGTGTTCAGCCTGGCATGGCCTATCAAGGAGTACGAGGATGATGACACTGAGATCTTCTCCTTCAATATTGGCAAAACATTCTAAAACAAATACACTCGGCACGTTTCCAATGCCAAAAGCAAGGATAAAGGAGCTTATTTTGAAAAAGACGGTAAACCGCGCACTGATGACTCTGGTAATGCTGGGTGCACCAATGATGGCCCACGCAGAGAAGATTGCGGTAGTTGATATGGCTGCAGTATTTGAGCAGCTGCCCCAGCGTGAGCAGATTGGTAAGCAACTGGAAAGCGAATTTGGCGATCGTATGGCTGCAGTTAAAAAACTGCAGGAAGACCTGCGCTCCATGGCTGAGAAAAACCAGCGTGACGCTGCATTGATGAGCGAAACCCAAAAAACTGAAGCCCTGCGTAAAATGGAGTCCATGCAGGCTGATCTTCAGTTGAAAGGAAAAGCTCTGGATGAAGACCTGCGCCGCCGTCAGGGTGAAGAGCAGAACAAACTGCTGGGTCAGGTACAGAAAGTGATCACCTCTGTTGCTGAAAAAGGCAAGTACGACATCGTTCTGCAGCGTGGCGCTGTAATCTATGTCAAGCCAGACGCAGACATCAGCAATCAGGTAGTTGAGGCCTTAAGCAAAGGCAACTAATTGAATGAAAAGTGTGACCTTGAAACAACTGGGCGAGCTTTTGAGCGCCCAGGTAAAGGGTGATGAAAACATTGAAATTTTCAGTGTTTCCACCCTGGAGCTGGCCCAACGTGGCCAGCTGACTTTTTTAGCCAACAGTAAATACCGCAACCAGCTTGAACAAACTCAGGCCAGTGCGGTGTTGTTGTCTGAAAAGGATGCAGAATCTTATCAAGGCAATGCCCTGGTGTTGAGAGACCCTTATGTGGGCTTCGCCCGGGTAGCTCAATTGCTGGATACCACCCCACGTGAAGCTGACGGTATTCATCCTTCTGCACATATTGACCCATCCGCTCAGTTGGGCGAGGGCGTTGCTATTGCGGCTAATGTGGTTATCGGTGCCAATGTGATTCTGGGTGAGAACGTCCAGATTGGTGCAGGTACCGTGATTGGTCAGGACACTATTATCGGCAGCGGTACCCGTTTGTGGGCCAATGTCACCGTTTATCACGATGTGCATATGGGACAAGACTGTCTTGTTCACTCAGGCACTGTGATTGGCTCTGATGGCTTTGGGTATGCCAACGAACGTGGTCAGTGGGTCAAAATTCCACAGACAGGTGGCGTACGAATTGGTGACCGTGTTGAGATTGGCGCAGGTGCCACAATCGACCGAGGTGCGCTGGCCCATACAGAAATTCACGATGGTGTGATTCTGGACAATCAGGTTCAGATTGCTCACAACGATATAATCGGTGCCAACACCTGTATAGCAGGTTGTACCGTGGTGGCCGGCAGCGTCACTATCGGCAAGCACTGTATTATCGGTGGTAATTGCGCCATCTCCGGCCACTTGAGCATTTGTGATGGGGTCCACATCAGTGGCAGTACCAACATCACCAACAATGTAAAAGAGCCGGGTCTGCTCTCTTCTGCGACTGTAGCCATGGACAATCGTACCTGGCGTAAGAATACAGTGCGCTTCCGCCAGCTGGATGAGTTGTTCCAGCGGGTGAAGAAGATTGAAAAAACAATGAAAACTGAAGATTGACAGTCCTGCACTGTTAGAGGAAACGAGCTCGTGTCTAATGAAATGAACACAATGGACATCAAGGAAATACTTGAGTATTTGCCACACAGATATCCATTCCTGTTGATCGACCGCGTACTGGATTTCACCCCGGGTGAAACCCTGCACGCCATTAAGAACGTTACCATCAATGAACCTTTCTTCCAGGGACACTTTCCGGTGCAGCCTGTGATGCCGGGCGTATTGATTCTGGAAGCTATGGCTCAGGCCACCGGCTTGCTGGCGTTCAAAACCATGAGCAACAAACCGTCTCCTGATGTGCTGTACTATTTTGCCGGTATCGACAATGCTCGCTTCAAGCGTGTTGTCGAGCCAGGTGATCAGCTGCACTTTAATGTGAAAATGATCAAGGAACGTCGCGGGATTGGCGTGTTCCAGGGTGAAGCCAGAGTTGATGGCGAGCTGGTTTGCTCGGCTGAAATCATGTGTGCTCGCAGAGAGATTGGCAAGTGATTGATAAATTAGCGTTTGTACATCCAGATGCGAAAATTGGCAATAACGTCACCATCGGCCCCTGGTGCTACATAGGCGAAGGCGTTGAGATAGGTGACGACTGCTGGTTGAGCTCTCATGTGGTGGTCAAAGGGCCTACCGTTATCGGTAAGGGCAACCGGATTTTCCAATTCGCGTCAGTGGGTGAAGAGTGTCAGGACAAGAAGTACGCCGGTGAGCCTACTCGTCTGATTATCGGTGATAACAATATCATCCGTGAATCAGTGACTATTCACCGCGGTACCATTCAGGACAACAGCGAAACCCGTATCGGTTCCAATAACCTGTTTATGGCTTATGTTCACATTGCTCACGACTGCGTGGTGGGCAACAACGTGATTATGGCCAACAACGCATCTATCGCAGGTCATTGCCATGTGGATGACTTCGCAATTCTTGGCGGTATGACAGGGGTTCACCAGTTCGTGCATATTGGCGCTCATGCCTTTACTGCCGGTGCGTCTTTGGTATTGCAGGATGTACCTCCGTTCGTGATGGCATCCGGTCAGGCGGCAACGCCACGGGGCCTGAACTTTGAAGGTATGAAGCGTCGTGGTTTCTCCAAGGAAACCCAGCAAGCGATGCGCCGCGCTTATAAAACCATGTACCGTTCCAGCCTGACAGTGGCAGAAGCGGTAGAAGCCATGAAGGAAGATGCTGAGCAATTCCCTGAAGTGGCGGACTTTATCGAATTCTGCACCAGTTCCAACCGGGGTATTATTCGCTGATATGACAAGCAAAGCTAAACCGCTTGTTTTTGCTATGGTCGCCGGAGAAGTCTCCGGCGATATTTTAGGTGCAGGTTTAGTCAAAGCACTTAAGCAAAGACACCCAGACGCCAGGTTTGTAGGTATTGGCGGCTCTCGTATGGAAGCCCTTGGGTTCGAATCTTTTTACGCCATGGAAGAGTTGGCTGTGATGGGGATTGTTGAAGTCCTGTCCCGGTTACCTCGTCTGCTGAGCGTCCGCAAAGGCCTGGTTAAACAAATTCTGGATATCCAACCCGACTGCTTTATCGGTATCGATGCGCCCGACTTCAACCTGGGTGTTGAGCTTAAGCTGAAGCAGGCCGGTATCAAGACAGTTCACTATGTCAGCCCATCAGTCTGGGCCTGGCGTCCAAAGCGTATTTTCAAAATCGAAAAAGCCACCAATATGGTGTTGTCTTTGTTGCCCTTTGAAAAAGCGTTTTACGATAAATATCAGGTGCCCTGTACCTTTGTTGGCCATACTCTGGCGGATGATATCCCTATGGAGAGCGACAAGGCAGAAGCCCGCGAGCAGCTGGGGCTGGATCCTCAGGCTGAGTACCTTGCGATTCTACCCGGTTCCCGTGGCGGCGAGCTGAAGATGCTGGCGGAGCCTTTTGTGAAGGCGGCGAGCCTTCTCAAGCAGGAGTTTCCCGATGTCCGCTTTATCACCCCTTTGGTGAACGAATCCCGCAGGCAGCAGTTCCTTGAAGCCCTTAAAGCCCATGCGCCGGATCTGGAAATCCATCTGGTGGAAGGCCAATCCCGTGAGGTGATGACAGCCTGTGATGCTATTTTGCTGGCTTCAGGTACTGCTACATTGGAAGCCATGCTGGTGAAGCGTCCTATGGTAGTGGCCTACCGGGTGGCGCCTATGACTTACCGGATTGCCAAGCGTCTGATGCAAATAAACAGGTATTCTCTGCCAAACTTGTTGGCCGGCCGTGATCTGGTTCCAGAGCTTATTCAGGCTGACTGTACGCCTGAAAAAATCGCCGCCTCTGTTGGCAATATGCTCAACAGCGACAACAGAGAATTGCTCGATTCCTTTACCGAGCTTCATCAACAGATCCGCTGCAATGCCAGTGAGCGTGCCGCCGATGCTGTGATGGCTTTGATTGAATCCTGATTTGGATCTGGTTTATCTATGGCTGTATTAAAAAATCTGACACCTGAGCAGGCTGCAATACTCTCATCTGGTCTGGTCGCAGGTGTTGACGAAGTGGGCCGTGGTCCACTGATTGGTGATGTGGTGACTGCTGCGGTAATTCTTGACCCGGCTAATCCCATCGCTGGTCTCAATGACTCCAAAAAGCTGAGCGAGAAGAAGCGTGATGCGCTTTATGGCGAGATTATGGAGAAGGCGCTGGCCGTTAGCGTAGGGCGTTGCAGCCCGGCGGAAATTGATGAGCTGAATATTCTGCACGCTACCATGACGGCTATGCAGCGTGCAGTGGCCGGTTTGTCTATCAGGCCGGAAAAGGTATTGGTGGACGGCAATCGTACGCCTGATTTTGGCCTTCCTGCTGACGCAGTGGTGAAGGGTGACGGTCTTGTCGCTGCTATCAGTGCTGCATCCATTATCGCCAAAGTAGTGCGTGATAAAGAGATGGAAGCGCTGGATGCCAAATACCCTCAATATGGTCTGGCCAAGCACAAGGGCTATCCGACCAAGGCGCATTTTGAAGCGCTGGCCGAACATGGCGTATTGCCTGAGCACAGGCGCAGCTTCCGCCCGGTGCGGGAGTGGCTAGAGCAGAACGGCGGAGTTTGAAAACTTTAGCTGATGAAAGTAAAGGTGCCCTCAGGGTCACCTTTTTTGTTTCCCGTCAAACACTGACTCCGATGTAATTATCTATTCGGCAGGGTAGGTTTTCCGCTTTGGGACCATGCCGCTTCATGTTATCTTTCTCTTTTGAAATTCAGATACTCAAGTCGATTTTTTCGCCATGTCCCAGCCTCGTTTTGTTCACCTCCGCTGTCACTCAGATTTCTCCATGTCCGATGGTGTGGCTAAAGTCAAACCTATCCTGGGCAAGATTGAAGAGCTGGAAATGCCGGCTTTTGCCCTGACAGATCAGAATAACCTCTGCGGTCTGGTGAAGTTCTACAGTGGCTGTCATGACAAGGGTATCAAGCCCATTATCGGTGCCGACTTCAAAATGATAGTCCCCGGCATTGAAAAGGAGTTCTGCTCCCTGACAGTGCTGGCGATGGATAACACAGGCTATCAAAACCTGACCGACCTGATCAGTCGTGCCTACTTGCGTGGTCATATCGACGACACTGTAGTGATCGATCAGGAGTGGTTGATTGAGTATGGGGAAGGCCTGTTACTGCTCAGCGGCGGTAAAGACGGTGATATCGGCAAGGCGTTGTTGAAGGGCAACAAAGGTCAGGCCGTCGCACTGGCGCAGTTTTATCAAACTCACTTCGCGGACAGATTCTATCTTGAGCTGCTGCGCACCGGCCGGGCCGATGAAGAACGTTATTTGCACGCTGCGGTAGAGCTCGCCGGTGATGTGGGCTTGCCGGTTGTCGCCACCAACCAGGTGGTGTTTTTGACCCCGGAAGATTTTGAGGCCCACGAAATCCGGGTAGCTATTCACGATGGCTATACCCTGGCCGATCCCCGTCGTCCAAAGAAATACAGTGATCAGCAGTACCTCAAAACTGAGGAAGAGATGTGTGAGCTGTTTGCCGACATCCCTGAAGCGCTGCAAAATACGGTAGAGATTGCCAAGCGTTGTAACGTTACTGTGCGTCTGGGCGAATACTTCCTGCCAAACTTCCCAACCGGTGAGATGTCCATTGAAGACTATCTGGTTCACGTCTCGGAAGTGGGTCTGGAGGAGCGTCTGGAGTTTCTGTTCCCTGACCCGGAAGTCCGGGCCGAAAAGCGCGGTGAGTATGACGAGCGTCTGGATGTGGAGCTTAAGGTTATTAACCAGATGGGCTTCCCCGGATACTTCCTTATCGTTATGGAATTTATTCAGTGGGGTAAGGACAACGGCATTCCAGTAGGCCCCGGACGGGGCTCGGGAGCAGGGTCATTGGTGGCTTATGCGCTCAAGATTACCGATCTGGATCCGCTGGAGTTCGATTTGCTGTTCGAACGATTCCTGAACCCTGAACGTGTATCCATGCCCGACTTCGACGTTGACTTCTGTATGGATCGCCGGGATGAGGTGATTGATCACGTGGCCGAGCTGTATGGCCGGGAAGCGGTATCTCAGATTATTACTTTCGGTACCATGGCGGCCAAGGCGGTAATCCGCGACGTGGGCCGCGTACTGGGCCATCCCTATGGCTTTGTAGACCGCATCTCCAAGATGGTGCCTGCCGAGCCGGGCATGACCCTTGCCAAAGCCTTTGAGGCCGAACCTGGCCTGCCTGAGGCCTATGATGCAGATGAGGAAGTTCGCGACCTGATTGATATGTGTCGCAAGCTGGAAGGCGTAACTCGAAACGCGGGTAAACACGCTGGGGGCGTGGTAATTGCGCCGACCAAGATCACCGACTTTGCCCCCTTGTACTGCGACAGTGAGGGTAAGTTCCCGGTTACCCAGTTCGACAAGAACGACGTGGAAACCGCGGGTCTGGTTAAGTTTGACTTCCTGGGTCTGCGGACCCTGACCATCATTGACTGGGCGCTGGGGATGATTAACCCGCGTCTGGAGAAGGCCGGCAAACAGCCGGTCGATATTGCCGCGATTCCCTTGGATGACAAGACGTCGTTCAAAATGCTGCAGCGCTACGAAACGACAGCGGTATTCCAGCTCGAATCCCGGGGTATGAAAGACCTGATTAAGCGTCTTCAGCCCGACTGCTTTGAAGATATGATCGCATTGGTGGCACTGTTCCGCCCAGGCCCTTTGCAGTCAGGCATGGTAGATAACTTTATTGAACGTAAGCACGGTCGTGAGGAGATCTCCTACCCGGATGCTACCTGGCAACACGAGAGCTTGAAGCCAATTCTGGATCCCACCTACGGCATTATTCTGTATCAGGAGCAGGTGATGCAGATCGCCCAGACCCTGGCAGGTTATACCCTGGGTGGTGCAGACATGCTCCGCCGGGCAATGGGTAAGAAAAAGCCGGAGGAGATGGCCAAACAGCGGGGTACCTTTGAAGCGGGCTCTGTGAAGAACGGCGTCGACGGCGAGCTGTCGATGAAGATCTTCGATTTGGTGGAAAAATTCGCAGGTTACGGTTTTAACAAATCCCACTCGGCAGCCTATGCATTGGTGTCTTATCAGACGCTTTGGCTCAAGGCACACTTCCCGGCAGAGTTTATGGCGGCAGTGATGTCCGCCGATATGGATAACACAGACAAGATTGTGACCCTGGTGGATGAGTGTGAGCGCATGGGCTTGCCGCTGCTGCCACCTGATGTGAACAAGGGCTTGTTTAAGTTCACCGTAGATGACGAACAGAATATCGTTTACGGCATTGGCGCCATTAAAGGTGTGGGTGAGGGCCCGGTAGAGTCCATTCTTCATGCCCGGGAAGATGGCCCGTTTAAAGATCTGTTCGACTTCTGTGCCCGGGTTGACCTGAAAAAACTCAACCGTCGGGTGATTGAGCGTCTTATCCGTGCTGGCGCACTGGATACTCTTGGCCCCCACAGGGCATCTATGATGGAAACCCTGCAGGAAGCGATGCGCGCAGCAGAGCAGCATGCCAAGGCAAGCGCCATCGGTCAGAGTGATATGTTTGGTTTGCTCAACAGCGAGCCGGAAGATACCAAACAGCAGTTTGTAGAGTGCGTACCCTGGCCGGACAAGGTGTGGCTTGAAGGTGAGCGTGAGACCCTGGGTCTGTACCTCACGGGCCACCCCATTAATCAATATCTGAAGGAGCTGCGTCAGTACACTTCTGGCCGTCTTAAAGATATTCACCCAACAGAGCGGGGCAAAACCGTGAAAGCCGCCGGTCTGGTGATTGCTTCCAGGGTTATGTTGACCAAGCGCGGTTCCAAAATGGGACTGGTGACTCTGGACGACAAGAGTGCCCGTCTGGAGTGCATGCTGTTTACTGAGGCGTTTGAGAAATTTGGTCATTTGCTGGAGAAGGACAGGATCCTGATCTGCGAAGGTGAGGTCAGTTATGACGACTTCTCCGGCGGTAATCGTATGACTATCCGCAATATGATCGATATCAGTGAAGCCCGCAGTCACTTTGCGCTGGCGCTGGAAGTGGATATGGATGGTACAAGGGTGTCACCTGACTGGTTGCAGCGTTTTGGTGGGGTGCTGGATCCCTGGCGCAACGGGGCGGTTCCTGTGGTGATCAACTATACCAGGAAGCAGGCTTCAGGCCAGTTCCGGCTGGGAGATGAATGGCGGGTAAATCCGAGCGATGAATTGGTGCTGGAGCTGCAGCAGATGATAGGTCCGGACAAGGTCAGGATCCTGTTCTGATGCCGGTACTGATTGCTGACAGCCTGGAAGCTTTGGCTCCCAAGCCAGGTACCCGGGTTTTGCTTGGATACAGTGGCGGCGTGGATTCAGAGGTGCTTGCCTGTTTATTGGGGCAATACGCAGCTGCTCATCCCGAAATAAACTGTACTCTGGTGCACGTACATCATGGACTCAGTCACAATGCCGAGAGCTGGGTGCAACACTGTGAAGCCCGGGCTGCCCATTATGGTCTTGAGTTCAGGCTTTGCCGGGTCACTGTTGATCAGGGGCCCAGAACCAGCCTGGAAGCTGAGGCGCGTAAAGCCAGGTATCAGGCAATCAGTCAGTTGATGAAGCCTGATGATATTTTATTGACCGGTCATCACCAGGATGACCAGTTGGAAACCCTGCTGCTGGCACTGAAGCGGGGCCAGGGACCTAGAGGGCTGGCGGCGATGGGTAAATGCCAGCCTTTCGATAAAGGCTGGCAGGTGAGGCCGTTATTGGGCTGCAGCCGCCAGCAGATCGAAGCATTTGCTGCCGCCAACCAGCTGACCCATATTCAGGATGAGAGTAACTTTGACACCCGTTTTGACCGCAATTTTCTGCGTCAGGATATTATCCCTCTGTTGAAATCCCGTTGGCCCCAGATAGCCCATACCGCCGCTCGCTCCGCTTCCCTTTGTGCCGAGCAACAATTGGCACTGGATGAGGTGGTCAGCGACAGGCTCACTGGAATGGTGCGTGATACCCCCTGGGGCAAGACGTTGGTCCTGGATGGGCTTGCCAGGCAGGCACCTCACTGGCAAAAACTGCTGCTAAGAGCCTTTATCGAACAAAGCGGTTTGGAATTGCCCTCTCAGGTGCAGCTGGAGCAGGCGCTGCAGCAACTGCTTGAGGCCAGGGAGGATGCGGGGGTTGAGCTCAAATTTGCAGGGGCAGTAATACGACGATATGCCGGTGGTATTTACGTAACCTCTAACCAGGCTCTGATGACTCCTGGCCAGCTCACGCTTGAAAAGGGATTGAAGCAGGTGAGTTACGGCGCCTTTTTGTTGACGCTGAACTCAGCCAATGAAGGGCCCAGAGTCAGGTGTGGTAAATCCGAAGAAGAGTGGCAGTTGGCCACTATGGCCGGGTTTGGGATAACCGGAGCCACGCGCTGTCACCCTCACTTCCGTGATAAAGGGCGAGAGCTGAAAAAATGCTGGCAGGAGGCGGGGGTTCCGCCCTGGGTCCGTCAGCATCTGCCGCTGCTCTTTATTGATGGGCAGTTGGCTGCTGTGCCAGGTATCTGGGTTGAGAAATCGTTTCTGGCCAAAGCGGGTGAAGCCGGGGTAAGTCTGGCGCTGAGCGTTAAATAAACTCAGCCTGCCAACCTGTAACCGTTACGCCCCGCTTTTTTCGCCTTATAGAGTGCCTTGTCAGCACTGCGATACATACTGCTTAAATCGTCATTGATCTTGTATTGAGTGCCACCGAGGCTGGCGCTGACCTGATAACCAGACAGGACTCTGTGACTTTGCAGCCTGGCCATAATGCGCTTACAGAGTAATGCACAGCCCTGTCGGTCGCCTTCCACAAGAATCACAAATTCATCCCCACCCAGCCTGAAAGCCTGATCACTGCTGCGAATTGTGGTTTGCAGCAGTTTTCCAAACTCTGTGAGTACCAGATCGCCGGTTTCATGACCATAGTTGTCATTGAGCTGCTTAAAGTTGTCCAGATCCAGAATCAGCAATGACATGGGGCTTTCAGAGCGGGCAGCCCGACAAATTGCCTGATTGACCGTACGCTCGAAATCTCTTCGATTGCCAAGGCCTGTGAGGCTGTCTACTGTGGCCTGCCTGCTAATCTCGGCGAATACCAGCGCATTGGACATAGGCTGCTGTAACAGAAACTCCAGTTGTGTCATAAATCGCATCTGCGAAGCACTGACAGGCTGATACAGGTAATACTTGAGAACGCCGGTTTGTGCTCCCCATACGAATGGACGGGGCAACACCACTGAGCCCTGCTCACCCCATTCAAGCAGGGTGTCATTAAAGCTGAGTTGCAAGCCCGAAAGCGGCAATTGTTTGCCGGCCAGAGCGGCAAAGGTATCAAATACATCTTTGGGCTCCAGGCTGGCATGCAAGTACTGCAGAGAGCTGAGCAGTTCTGCCTGTGGAGGCATGATGCCGCTGTGCATCTGGTAGATGCGCCCTTTTTTTGCTTGATTGTCAGCGTAAACTTCTGTTGTATTGCCATATGCCATTGTGAAATCCTCACTCTTTCCGGATTCTCCCGGGATATTGCCTGGATTTAAAGCAATGTCTGTGCCGATACGCTTGTTGATTAAATTTGTCTTTGTTTGTCATTAGGTTAATCTGGAAGTAATCACACCATAAATTCATTTGGTTTACTGGTGTCAGCTTTTTGACCGGAGAAATGATGGAGCACGGATACCTCACCCCACTATTATTGATGCTGCTGATCGCCATTGGCTCCATCGCCCTGTTCAGGCGCCTGGGGTTACCGGCGATATTGGCGTATTTATTGACCGGGGTGGTCAGCGGTCCCAGTGGTTTCAATTGGTTTTCTCAGGCACAAATGCACTCGGTTGCCGAGCTGGGTGTCGTGCTGCTGATGTTCAGTCTGGGGCTGGAGTTTTCCTTGCCGAGGCTATGGGCCATGCGCCGCACTGTGTTTGGTCTCGGCAGCGCTCAGGTGTTGGTAACCTCGGCAATCAGTGCCTGTATCGCTCTTTACTACGATCAGAGCGCAGCCTCCGCTATCGTTATCGGTGCTGCTATTGCCCTCTCTTCCACCGCTATTGTGCTTAAGCTGCTTAATGAACAGGACTGGCTCAGACGTCGCCATGGTGAGTTGTCGGTCAGTGTGCTGCTGTTTCAGGATATCGCTGTTGTCCCCTTGCTGATTTTGCTGCCACTGTTGGCCACCGACGGTGAAGCGCTGGCACTGCAGGATATCTTTTACGGTCTGCTTAAGGGCACTGTCGCCTTTGTGGGATTAATGGCGGCGGGCAAGTGGCTGTTGCCGAAATTGTTTGATGAAATTGCCAGGGCCAGATCCAGTGAGCTGTTTGTTCTCGCTACTCTGGTGGTTGCTCTCAGCACAGGTGCCTTTACTCAGTGGATGGGCATGTCTATGGCGCTGGGCGCCTTTATGGCGGGTATGTTGCTCGGTGAAAGCCAGTATCGTCGTCAGTTGGAAGCCGATATCCGGCCATTCAGGGATCTGCTGATGGGGCTCTTCTTTATCTCCATTGGTATGTTACTGGATTTCCAGTTGGTGATGGCTTACTGGTGGCAGATCCTGCTTTTGCTGTTTGCCGTGATTGTCGGTAAAGGCATGGTGGTCTATCTGCTGTTGCGTTTTTCCGGTGAGCCAATTCGTAACGCCGCCACGTCAGCCATGACTTTGGCTCAGGTGGGTGAGTTCTCCTTTGTGATTCTGGCATTGGCCGTTAACTATGAGTTGCTGGACAAACAGGTCAGTACCCAGTTGGTGATGGTGGCTGTGGTATCTATGGCGATTGCGCCCTGGCTGGTCAGGCACAGCGCTGAAATTGGTAAGCGTATGCAGGCCAGAGTGGACAATAATCTCGATGATGAACCTGAGTTTCCGGTTGAGGTTTCCAAGGACCTGGTGATTATTCTGGGTTACGGTCGGGTAGGGCAGACTATCGCCCGTTTTCTTAAGATTGAAGCCATTCCCTATCTGGTGCTGGATATGGACCCGGCGCGGGTGACGGAAGCAAGGAATGGCGGTGAGCCTGTTTATTATGGTGATGCCTGTAAGGCCAGTATTCTCAAGCAGCTTGGGATCCGCGATGCCGGTATGTTGGTGGTCACCTTTTGCGATTCCCGGGCGTTGGAAGAAGTTGTCCATATGTGCCGGGAGATGGCTCCTGAGCTGAATATTCTGGTGCGTACCAGGGATGATAAGTCCCTTGACCAGCTGGAGCATGCAGGCGCGACTCAGGTGATCCCTGAGTCTCTGGAAGGCAGTTTGATGCTGGTTTCTCAGGTGCTCTACAAATGTGGTATTCCCCTGTCACGTATTCTTAAGCGGCTGGAGTCTGAGAGGCGCAACCACTATCGTTATCTTCATGGCTTTTTCAGTGGTGTGGAATCCGATTTCACACTGGAGCAGCTGCATGCGGTATCACTGCCTGAAGGTGCCAGTGTGGTAGGTAAACGTATTGGTGAGCTGCCCTGGGAGAAACTCAGAGTCGAGCTCAGGGCTGTTCGTCGTGACGGCGCTGAAGTTGAACAGCCCAGCAAGGAGTGGTTGCTAAAGACGGGTGATATATTGCTGCTGCAGGGCAAGCCAAGAAGAGTAGAGAGGGCAGAGCAATATCTGCTGCAGGGATAACCATTTATCCCTGGGTGGCGCCATAGGCCCGGCAAAAGACGTTGGCTATCTCTTGCAGCAGTTGATTGGTTTCCTCCCCAGAACTGAGGGCGTCGCCTGTCAGTAATCCGGGCCAGATAACCAGACCGCTGAACATGCCTTTCAGTACCCTGGCCATCTGTGGGTAGTCGTGATTATTGAGTGCGCCTGCCTGCCCGGCCTGCTGTAACCAGAGCAAAAAGCTGTTGTCGCCTGCATAAATCTCAGTCAGTAATTGTCGCGCCATCTCAGGTTGTCTGAGCAGTTCCACGACTATCATCCGCAGCACAGGCAGGCTGTAGGTGTCGCTGTGGAGCTTGAGCTCATCATTCAGCAGTGCCAGCAATTGGTCATAAAGTGGCTGATTTTTATCATACCCCTTAAACCCCTGAGTATGATTTCTTTGATGAAGACGACTCAGTACAGCGCTGAACAGCGCCTCTTTACTTTCGAAATGTCGGTACAGTGTGCGTTTGGATACGCTGGCTCTGGCACTGATTGCATCCATACTGGTGCCATCAAACCCCAACTCCAGGAACTCTTTTTCAGCGGCGTCCAGAATGTCGAGGTGTTTGATTTCAGATAGTTTCATTGCGGGCGCCCAGGTAAGAAGTGGCGAGAATATCAACACATCTCACAAATGTACACTCTGAGGTTTACTTTTGTGCGCCAATACATAAAATTCTGCCATTCCATCAGTTTCAGAGTGAAAAACCATGACCGGCGTACGATATCTGGCATGTGCTGCAATGATTTTTGGCAGCAGCAGTGCCACAGCTTTTGAATTACCCCTGTTCGCCGAAGAGGCCAGGGCTCAGGGATACACCTTACCCGAACCTTTTGGTCTGAGTGTCGGTGCCATGCATGTTGAACAGGGCGTGATGATTGACAGCATAGGTTTTTCCGGCCTGAGTTTTCTTGGTATGCCGCTGGATCCGGATACCATAGAGATCAGCGCCGCCCCTGGTATGCAGAAAAGTGAAGTTTACACCCTGCGTGCGGATGTCTGGCTGCTGCCCTTCCTCAATGTCTACGCCATCGGCGGCAAGATGACGGGTGAGTCAACGACTCTGGTGACGCTGGAGAAAGTAGGACCCTTTAAACCCAATAGCTCCTTTGACTTCTCCCTGGACCTGGATGGTGATCTGTATGGTGCCGGTGTGGTTATTGCCGGCGGTGTTGGAAACTGGTTTACCCTGATTGATGCCAGTCTGACCAAAACCAAACTGACGGTAATCGATGGTGAAATTGACGCCTTTGTACTGTCTCCCCGCGTAGGTTATGACTTTGCCGACAAAGGCCTGCCATTGCGCATCTGGGTCGGTGGCATGTACCAGGATGTTGAGCAAAGTCTGGCGGGCTATATCCATAACCTGAGCTTTGGCAATGGCCTGGATGAGCTGATTGGTATTGTCGATCCCAAGGGGGAGGGGCGTTTCCATGTCGAGCAACACCTGCAGACACCATGGAATACTCTGGTGGGTTTCCAATTTCAGTTCGCCAGAGACTGGTCTTTGATTGGCGAAGCAGGATTGGGTGAGCGTAAGAGCGCTATGTTGTCCATGGAATATCGCTTCTGATGCAATCCGGTTTTTACATCAAGCAGCTGGCCACAGGCATGCTGCTTTCCATCGTTTTGTTGCCCAGTGGCAACCTGTTTGCTGCTGAACATACCGATACCCCGGAAAATAAAGGCTGGCTGGATACTCTGCTCGAAGAGCTGGGGGCCAGCGAGCAGTTGGAGCTGGATAAAGGGATAGACTGGGGCGTGTTACCTGGGCCTTTTGTTAATCCACTGCAGGGCTTTGGTATTGGTGTGGCCGCCATAGGCTTGTACTCACCAAAAGGTCGGCAAGAGAGCACTCAGATTTCGACGCTGGGGATTAAATCTTATGTATCCACTTCAGGTTCTTATGGGCTTGGAGTCGAGAATCGTACCTATCTTGGGGATGACAGCTGGCGTCTTGAGCTGGATGGCTGGATCAGTGAGTCTCCCAGAGATTATTGGGGAATTGGTATGCAGGCTGCTCAGCAGCCTGTAAACAAAACTGCGGTCGAGGCCAGTGTCCTGGAGCTGTCTCCCCGGGTGGCTTATCGTTTGCTGCCTAACACCTATGCCACCCTTGGCTGGGAGTTGCAGTCCTACCGGGATATGAGCGCTGACGGCCCGGCGTTGTCTCCTGCCGAATTACAGGATACCGATATTTCCGGTATCAGCCTGGGGCTGGCCTATGACAGTCGTGATTTTGCCCCCAATGCCTGGGAAGGCGTTCTGGTGAGTGCCAAATATGATGACTATACCGCCGCCATGGGGGCTGACCGTAACTTCCGGCGCCTGACCCTCAACTATCGTCAATATCAAAGGCTGGCACCATCACTGGTGTTGGCCTGGGAACTGTTCGGTCAGGGAGTGGAAGGGGATGTGCCCTGGTTTGCACTGTCTGAAATGGGACGTGATGGACGTATGCGCGGTTATTATCAGGGGCAGTACCGAGACAGATACCAATTCAATGGTCAGGTGGAACTGCGACAGCAACTGACAGAGCGCCATGGCCTGGTGTATTGGGCCGGGGCTGGCACTCTGGGGCAGCAGCGCAGTGAACTCTTCCATGGAGAGTGGTTGCCGACTTTCGGGGTAGGTTACCGCCTGGCCTTTAAGCCCAGAGTGAATGTCAGGTTTGACCTGGGGCTGGGCAAAGACTCCAGCGGTTTTTATTTTCAGATTAACGAGGCATTTTGATGTTAGGACACAGGCTGCTGATTGGCTTGACGCTGTTGTTAATGCTTCCCAACTTTGCCAAAGCGCTCGAAGCGCCTGCTGGAGTGCGTCCCTGCTGTGCATTTGGTACAGATTTAAAGGCGCAGGTTGGCGGCGTGCCGGTTCCCTTTTTCTCCCTGGAAAACCTGGTGGATGCAGGGGAGTTTGGCAGCCATATCTATAACGATGGCAGTCAGGGCGTAGCAGGCAGTTTGTTGGGAATCGCTGATGAGCTCAACGGTTTGATCTATACCCGCCGTGGCGGCTTTATCGATATCGCCCATGTGCGTGATACCGCTGACTATACCTACTACCTGTACCATGAGCTTTGGCCTTACATCGGCAGTGAGCATACCCTGACATTACCCGCTGAGCTCCGGCAGCGTCGGGTGGTGATGCGTGCCGATGATGTTGTGCATGACAATGACAGCAAACGTCAGCAAGGTATAAAGCTGGCGGGTATGTTGGCTTTCCAACTGGCGCAATGGCATGAAATTGCCCAGTGGTTTGGACTCAAGTCTGTCAGTGGCTGGTCTGAGCTGGCGTCAGCATTTTCACCGGAAGACCTTTACTCCAATATGCTCGGGGCCAGGTTGGCTATTCAGGTGCTGGAGCAAACTCCCACCGCCAGTGTGAAGGAGTTCAGTAGTGCATTTGAAGTGGCGCTGGATGAGGCTTTGCAAAAACTGGGGGAAGTCGAGAAAGCTGAAACCCAAAGACGCATCAGGGCGCTGGATGGCGACTGGTGGGACAGCGACAAGCGCCTGCCGGAGAAGTGGGTGCTGAGAAAGCGGGACTATCATCTTGGTCTTGA
The DNA here is from genome assembly GCF_023349125.1 of Shewanella corallii. Classification (GTDB taxonomy): domain Bacteria; phylum Pseudomonadota; class Gammaproteobacteria; order Enterobacterales; family Shewanellaceae; genus Shewanella; species Shewanella corallii. The sequence goes on from NZ_JAKIKT010000001.1 coordinate 967,459, forward strand.
CTTGATGCCCCATGCAGCTGAGGCACCGACGCCGTTAAAGCTGGAAATCAGTCAGTATGGCGAGTTGCAACTTTTGCCTGGTGGCAGTGAATCATCCTTCAAGACCCTGCCAGCATCATTGCGTAAAATGCCTGTGTGGCGCGGCAGTGATTTTCAATCTCTGGCTGACTTCGCCAGAGGGCAGGACTTGAATATCCGGCGCGATGCGGATATTCGCCTTGGACAATAACGGGCTATTTACCGTCATCCATTACCCAGTCTTTGAGTTGATTCAGAATTGACAATAGCGACTGCCCCCTTGGGGTGATCCTGTACGCGACTGCAATGGGCTTATCACTCAACACATGGCGGCTGATCATGCCATCAGCCTCCAGTTCTTTCAGTCTGGCATCCACTATCTTTTTACTGGCTCCGGGGACCTGCCTGCACACCTCATTAAACCTGAGTCCCTCTCCCTGCAAGTGCCACAGAATCGACGCCTTCCACTTACCACCAATCAATCGCATTCCCTGCTCTATAGGGCAGGGGGCGTCACAACCGGTTATTTCAACTCTGGGTTTGGGAACTGGCGTTGTCAGCGTTTTAAAGCTTTCAGAACGGGATTTTTGCAGCGCGATTGTGGTGGCAAGGTTGGCTTGGGGCATGAAGAGTCCTTGAGCTTATCAATGAAATCCGTAGAGCAGGTAACCAAAAGTATACTGCTTGAGTTTACCCTTTGAGCGGCACATTATTCCAACATCAATCCAGATGAAGGAACGGCTGTATGAAGATATTGATTATTAATGCCCACCAGTATTATCCCTTTTCCGAGGGAAAGTTGAACCAATCCCTGGCAGAGTTGGCTGGTGTTGTTGCGTCCGGTGCAGGCCATGAGGTGAAGTTTACTACCCTGGCTGATGAATGGGATGTGGCGGAGGAGATCGCCAAACATCAGTGGGCAGATGTCATTATTCTGCAGTCGCCGGTTAATTGGATGGGTGTATCCTGGATGTTCAAGAAATATATGGATGAGGTGTATACCGCAGGTATGGGCGGTGAGTTGTGTGATGGTGACGGTCGCCATCGGCGCGATCCCAGTCTGCAATACGGCACCGGCGGTACGCTCAAGGGCAAGCGGTATATGCTTTCGCTGACTTTTAACGCGCCGGCTAATGCGTTTGACGATCCTGCTCAGTTCTTGTTTGAGGGGCGCAGTGTCGATGATCTGTTTATGCCTACCCATATGAATTTTCGCTTTTTCGGCATGACAGCATTGCCAACATTTGCCTGCTTTGATGTGATGAAAAACCCACAGATAGAGCAGGATTTAAAACAATATCGTGAGCATCTGCTTAACGTACTCGAGGAGAACTGATATGGATTGGCAAAATAAACTGCCTGCTGGCGCCAAATACCCACAACATACTCTGCGAACCCTGTCCGGAGAAGCGTTAACCCTGGGCGCGCCAAGGGGAGATGCCGATTGGCAATTAGTGGTGATCTATCGTGGCAGACACTGCCCTTTGTGTACCCGCTACCTGAATGAGTTGGAAGGCTTTCTGCCCCGGCTGCATGCCCTGGGCATTGATGTGGTTGCCGCCAGCGGCGATAGCCAGTCCCAATTGGAGGAGCATATGAGTCGTCTGCAGGTGAGTTTTCCGCTGGCATATGGGCTGAGTGTGGCGCAGATGCGGGAGCTTGGTGTGTACATTTCAATTCCCCGCAGTGAGCAGGAAACCGACCATGAGTTTGCTGAACCCGGCCTGTTTGTGGTCAATGAACACGGCACAGTGCAGGTGGTAGATATCTCCAACAACCCTTTCGTGCGGCCTCAACTGGAAGCTCTGGTCAGTGGTCTGGAGTGGATACGCAATCCTGACAATCACTATCCAATTCGCGGAACATTCGAAGGAAACTAATTACCATCCAGCAGCGGGTCAGCCCGCTGCCCGGGCGGGTAGCGGCGTGACTTTATCCGAGCGCCTGTCAATTTCAAAAAACTGCCTGAGCTCATCCATCTGACACATTGCGTCCTGATAACCCAGCTCAATCAGGGCGCGGGTGTAACTCTTCTCAAACAGCAGGTAGGAGACGATACTGGAGTCTGATTCCTGATTGATCCCAATCAGCTTCAGCATATTTCGCACGCCGACAGGCATATGCCGGTAGTGTCTGGCCGCTATTACGCTGAGATCCTCGCTGGGTTTAATCACCAGAGTTTCTATCGGCTTGAGAGGTAACTTATCCCGGCTGCTTTCAGGGATATGAGCCAGGGTTGAGTTGATGCGCTCCAAACGTTCCAGATCGCTGTTAAGGGTATCCGAGAAGATGGTGTCCAGCAGGTGCCCTGCCAGGGTTGCCGCTTTGGGATGGTGGGGCAGCTCTTTACCCTGATGCTTGTGAGGGCTGTCCAGATTGATCACCATCACCTTTCTTGCCCCTAAGTGAATAGGGCTGGACAGTGGTGCCAGCTGGTGGACCGAGCCATCGCCAAAATAGTGTTGTCCCAGCCTGATGGAGGGAAAAACCAGTGGGATTGCCGCACTGGCCAGCAGGTGTTCCGTATTCAGTTGGGTACGCTGACCTTCACGTCGCGCTCTCTGCCAATTGGCAATTTCCTCATTGCCCTGGAAGAAACTGATAGAGCTGGAAGTGTTATAACTGGAAGTATCGACGCTGATGGCCCGCAGCGCTCCCCTTGCAATATTGCGATCAATGCGGCCAAAGTCGATCAACTCATTCAGCAGTTTTCGCAAAGGGTCATTGTTAAACAGGCTGGGCGCCTCGGTATTAACCTGATCATCCTGAAACACCCTAAGTCCCATGCCAAGCAGGTGGCTCAGCAGATGTTTGACGGATGTATCATAGATATTTCTTGTCACCATATGGCGCCAGACCCAGTCGAGCTTACGTACACCAAGGTGAAAACAGGATGCGTGGGTTGCGATAGAGGTTGCGTTGATGGCTCCGGCAGAGGTGCCGCAGACAATATTAAAGGGAATACCATGATTACGTGGATAGCATTGTACCAGGGCCTTAAGCACACCCACCTGATAAGCTGCCCTTGCACCACCGCCGCCTAATACCAACGCTATATTGGCTGCCATTCAGTCCCCTTAACCCCATCACTAACACAATCCCTATACCTTTAATTAAGGCGTTGAGTTGGATAAAAATCAAGAGTTAACAGTATCTGTATGGCAGGCAATAACGGTAGAAGGATAATCCAACATGCCGATATCCTTCAGGCATGTCCGGCGTTGTCCTCAGGTTAACTGCAACTTGCCCTGCATAATAGCCCAGTGGCCGGGGAAAGAGCAGAAGAAACTATAGTCTTCACCTTTTTTCAGTGCGCTGGTATCGAATGTGACACTGGTACTGGCGCCACCGCCGATAACATCAGTTGCGGCTATGACTCTGGCATCATCTGGCTTGATAAAGGCGTTGTCTGCCCCGGCGCTGATGCCGTCGGTGGCAACTGCTGACATATCGGCCGTTTTGGTCAGTACCCAGTTATGGCCCATAACACCCGCGGGCAACTGACCTGTGTGCTTGAGGGTCAGTGTAACCTGCTGGCAGCTGGCAGGAACACTCAGCTCCTTGGTATCAAATTGCATGGCATCATTGGCAGAAATGCTGATATCACATTCATCGGCCAATGCAGGCAATGCCCAGAATACTGATGTAACGGCCAGTACTAAGCGGGTAACGGGTGTCATAGGTGTCCTCCATCCTGTTTCGTTAAATTGATACCAAACCACCCTAACACAAATGATAATCGTTATCATTAGTTAATTTGAGGATGAGCTTATATATGGAGCTCAGGCAATAAAAAACCGGCCCTGAGGCCGGTTTTTACTCATTCTGTAACATGAAGAGGTCAGCAGAATGATAGAGATATAGGCTTGGCCCGCTTAGAAATCGTCGTCGCCGCCGAAATCATCACCGCCAAAGTCGTCGCCACCACCGAAGAAACCTGAGTTGGTATCGTCGTTATTGGCAAACATATCATCGCCGCCGAAACCTGTGTCTGAACCAAAGCCGGTGTCATCAGCACCGAAGCCTGTGTCAGAACCAAATCCGGAATCTGTGTACTCTGAAGCAAATCCGCTGTCGCCACCCAGGAAGCTGCTGTCAGCACCTGTGTCGGCAGCCGCTGTATCTACAGGTGCGGTGTCAGCACTGGTATCAGCTGCGGCATCTGCTGCACTGTCAGTAGCTGCATCGGCAGCAGCATCTGCCGTGGCCGTCTCAACCTGAGCTTCGTCACCAAACAGCATATCGCTGATCAGGTGACCGGCCACCATACCGGCTGCCACGCCTGCCGCAGTTTGCATAAAGCTGCCAAACGCACTTGGCTGGTTAACCGGTTGAGGTGGAACCGGAGCAGGACGTGAGCCACCGAACATCTTGCTCATGGCACCACGCTGGGACTCATTGCGGTAGTACTCTGCGTTCTGCTCCAGATAGTCATTCTTTTGTTTCAGCTCTTTCAGAGCCATTTCCTGTACCAACACTGCCTGAGTCAGTTTGTAAACTGCATCCTGCTGGCTGGCAATTTCAGAGGCGATCAGTTGCTCAGCGTCGGCGTCCTTTGGTTTATCAGGACTGCTTTGTAATTTGCGGGCGACATTCTGGATCAGATCTTTCTCTTGTGGGGTCATTGTTTGGTTACCTTTTTCATCTATTTGGTGTTGTGAGTCACGATCGTTTTTGATCTTTGTTCCCCCGGACTCACATATTTCCGGATTATATCGGTTTTAAGGTAACTGCAAAGGCTCAGAACGGGAGTATGAATGAGAATTAATATGTTTGTAACTTATTGTTTTGTTGGTATTTACCTATTTCTATTTAAATAAACAAAAAGCCGGCATATTTGCCGGCTTCAAGTCACTGTGCCATTGGCAAATTAATGCACGTGGCCGTGTTCAATCTCTTCTTCAGTGGCGTCACGGACTTCACGAACCACACCTTTAAAGGTGAGGGTTTTACCTGCCAGTGGATGGTTGGCATCAACAGTAACGATATTGTCGTCGCTGATATTGGTCACTGTAACCTGGAAGTTACCGTTGGCACCCTGAGCGGTAAAGGACATGCCGACTTCGACCTTCTCTACGCCCTGAAAAGCATCCATAGGGACTTCCTGAACATTGTCCGGGTTGTGCTCACCGTAGGCCTCAGCTGGTGACACTGTTACTTCGAACTCATCGCCAGCCTGCTTGCCGTTCAGAGCCTGTTCCAGACCGGGAATGATGTTACCTGTGCCGTGCAGATATTTCAGGGGTTCACGGCCCTCAGAGGTGTCAATAAGTTGGTTGGCTTCGTCTGTCACACTGTAGTCAATGGCGACAACTTTGTTGTTTTCAATCATGGGGCCGTCCTTTGGTTCGGCATGAATTTGTGCAGCCTTATCAGATAAATGCACCAGCAAATATCGCTGCCCGGACGCGGCGAATTTTTCGACACGTGGTGACATGCTAACATGTTGAAACTTGGTGATGAAAGGGTAACCGGGGAATAACTTACACAGACGGGGTTGCACTGTTGCCGTAAAACAAAAAAGCACGCATTGAGCGTGCTTTTAGGTAAGTGGAGTAATCCGGATTAGATATTGCCTTTGATAAAGTCAACAATCTGATCGAATGGGATCTCCTGCTTCTCGCCGGTGCGGCGGTTTTTGTACTCGAATACACCTGCGTCGATGTTGCGATCACCAATCACGATAGTGTGTGGAATACCAACCAGCTCCATATCGGCGAACATCACGCCTGGACGCTCTTTACGGTCATCAAACAGTACATCGATACCGGCAGCGGCCAGGTCGGCATATAGCTTCTCTGCTACTTCAGTCACACGGTGAGACTTGTGCATGTTCATTGGCAGAATGCCCACCTGGAAAGGTGCGATGGCAGCTGGCCAGATGATACCGCGGTCGTCATGGTTCTGCTCGATAGCGGCGGCAACGATACGGCTCACGCCCACACCGTAGCAACCCATGATCAAGGTCTGAGCCTTGCCGTTTTCATCCAGCACAGTCGCATTCATGGCAGCAGAGTAGTTGGTGCCCAGCTGGAAGATGTGACCCACTTCGATACCACGGGCAAAGGCATAGGTGCCCTGACCGTCAGGTGTGGTTTCACCCTCAACGACGTTACGGATATCAGCAGCCTGTGCCAGTGGCAGGTCACGTTCCCAGTTTACGCCGAAGAAGTGCTTGTCATCTTCGTTGGCACCCACGACAAAGTCGCTCATCACAGCTACCGCGTGGTCGATGTAGACAGGGATGTTCAGGCCAACAGGACCCAGAGAGCCACAGCCAGCACCCAGTGCGTCACGGATTTCACCTTCGGTGGCGAATTCCAGTGGTGCAGCAACCAGTTCCAGCTTGTCAGCTTTCACTTCGTTCAGTTCATGGTCACCACGAACCACAACTGCCACCAGAGGAGCTTCGTCGGTGCAGCCGCGAACAATCAGAGTCTTGGCAGTTTTCTTGATATCCAGACCAAATTGCTCAACCAACTCTTCGATGGTTTTGGCATCAGGAGTATCAACCTTACGCATCTCTTCGGTTGCTGCCTGGCGGGTTTCAGTCGGCATTGGCGACTCGGCCTTCTCGATGTTGGCGGCGTAGTCGCTGCCGGTAGAGTAGGCGATCAGGTCTTCACCACTGTTAGCCAGTACGTGGAACTCGTGAGACACGCTACCACCGATAGAACCGGTATCAGCCAGTACAGGACGGAACTCCAGACCCATGCGGGTGAAGATGTTGCTGTATGCCTGATACATGGCGTTGTAGGTGTCGTCCAGGGTTTGCTGATCCAGATGGAAAGAGTAAGCATCTTTCATCAGGAACTCACGAGAGCGCATCACACCAAAACGTGGACGAACTTCGTCACGGAATTTGGTCTGGATCTGGTACAGGTTCAGAGGCAGCTGTTTGTATGAGCTGACTTCTTTACGCACCAGATCAGTGATCACTTCTTCGTGGGTAGGGCCCAGTACGAAGTCACGGTTGTTACGGTCGGTAAAGCGCAGCAGTTCAGGACCAAACTTGTCCCAACGGCCTGTCTCAACCCAGAGATCACCCGGCTGAACCATAGGCATCAGGATTTCACAGGCGCCGGCCTTGTCCATCTCTTCACGAACAATAGCTTCAACTTTGCGCAGTACGCGCAGACCTGTGGGCAGGTAGCTGTATAGACCTGAAGCGTTGCGACGGATCATACCGGCGCGCAGCATTAGCTGATGGCTGATTACTTCTGCGTTTGCAGGGGTTTCTTTCTGTGTAGATAGCAGGTATTTGCTGACTCGCATTACCAAATAGTCCCAATGTGATTTGAATGGGCGACATTTTATCACTTGGCAGGCACTTGTCACCTGCAGAATCTAGATAGGACCTGCATTTCAGCAATTCTCAATGGGTAAAAGTTAATCTGCTTCAGTTGCCTTGCTGATGGAACAACGCCAGCTCAGGTTTATCCCGCCTGTCTCCGACGATTCGCATGGGGTTTCCCACAACAATTGCCCAATCCGGAACATCTTTACTGACGACACAACCCATACCGATAACGGCGTGGTCCCCTATGTTGACGCCATCAACAATACCGGCCTGGGCGCCAATCCACACATCCTTACCGATATTCACCCCAATGGAATGGGATTTTTGCTTATAAATCGCATGATTGGGGGCCATGCCATGATTGAATGCGTAGATGGTGACATTGTTGGCGATACGGGTCTGATCGCCTATGGTGATCCCTTTGCTACCGCCGTCGAAGGAGCAGCCGTGATTGATGGCCACTTCATTACCCAGCGTCAGCGGACCATGTAAAAAGCAGCCCGCAGCTATCATGCACTGATGGCCTGTGGTGATATCCCGTCCGGGCTCGGCAAACAGCTCTGCTTCCGGTGCCACAAAGCAGTTGTCACCAAAACGGACAGTTTCCACCGCGCTGAAATGTGCCTGTACCTCCTGCTGCCAGGGTTGTGCCCAGGCAAGATGTTTCTCTTTCAATGAGAAATATAGCCAGGGCATCCAGGAAAGACGTTTCTTGTGTTGGGCGCGGTAGTCGGGAGTCATTAGTGGGAAGTCAAATTGGGTTGCAGAGCTGAGAGCTACATTTTATCTGTGCCTCCCAGTTCAGGTAAAGAACAGCGATAACGAGTGAGGTTGGCGCTATCGCAACTGACTGTCTTTACTGCCTCTGCGGTTAAAACTGACAGCTCTTTGCTGCAACTTATCCTGTTCCTGTTGGCACTGGATACACAAACGAACTCCCGGAACAGCAAGCTGTCTTGCCACTGGGATGGGCTCGTCGCACAGCTCGCAATAAGCCATGCTGTCGCCCTGATGTAATTGCAGCCTTGCCCGGGTCACGGCATCGAGAATATCTGAGTCGATTTGATCCTGAACCGCGCCTTCTTTTGCCCAGCCTGAAGCCATAATCTCCTCCTTGCTCATATAGGTCTGAATCAGGAGAAGATTATATTCCTGTTGGAAATAGAGATAATCCCGGGTAAAAGCAATTAACTTTTACCCGCGAGTAATAATCTTGAAGGAAGGAGCGGTTACTGACTCTGGATTTTTCCCGGTACCAGTTCCAGCACCTGTGCTTTGCCATCCTGCATCTTCCAGAAGATATCCAAATCATACAGGGCAACCTGATACAACTTGGGGTCTTCCTTGGCCTTTTTGTATGCAGGACGGGGATCCTGAGCCAGTACTGCGCGGATAAGTGGCTCAAGGTCAGGGCTGTGTTCACGCATGCTGTATTTGGCGGTTTGCGTCAGCGCCTGCTGGCTGAATTCCACCTCAATCAGTTCAGGAGCTTCCTGAGCTATCCCCCCCACTGCGCCGTCGATGGCATCGGAGAAAGGGATGTAGGGTTTGATATCGACAATGGGTGTGCCATCCAGCAGATCCATGCCTGAGATCTCCAGACATACTTTGCCCTTGTGCTTAACGATACCGTGCAGCTTTACCACGCTTTGGCCGATACCATTGGGGCGGAAGGTGGAACGAGTCGCGAACACGCCCATCTTTTCATTGCCGCCAAGGCGGGGAGGGCGGACAGTGGTTTTCCAGCCCTGGGCGAGATTCTCATGGAAGCAAAACAGCAACCACAGGTGGCTGTATTGCTCCAGACCACGAACCGCATCGATATGATTAAACTCACGGGCCAACTCGACATAACCTCTGGCTTCCACCAGACCGGGTTGGCGCGGGATCCCGAACTTCTGTTTATAAGGCGTGCGGCAATAGGCTACCGCCTGGATCTGGGAGGTAAAACTCATGGATTAAATGATTCTCAATAATAGGGTCGGCAATGCCGACGTTACTCATCTTCCATGACGATGGCCCGGCCGATACAGATCACCCGGGAAAGGCACCCACCTTCGGGGTCCTTGTATTCTACGCAGTTGTTCAGCATCACACCGTTGCCTCCGGCATCGGCTGCTGCCAGACGCATCTTGGTGCGGGCATCCACCGCGGATGCTGGAGGTTCGTCAGCAAAGATCTGACAGGATTCCCCATCAACCATGGCCAGCGGATTAAATGGTCTGGGCGGCGCTACGTTCTTTTCAATCAGTGCGACGTCACCCGCTTTGAAATACTCATTTACCGCCTTGCCGCTGAGATTGGAATTAAAGGTATAGTCTCCGGCACAACCTGCAAGCAGCCCTGCTGCCAGCATGCAAGAGGGTATTGAAAGTAGTTTCATAGTATCCCTGCCACAATAAAAAACAGCGGACTCATTGTCCGCTGTTGAATGATTCCCGAGGAAATTCTATCGCTTCAGGTACTTTTGATAAAGCTGCCTGTGACGATTATTGAGATCCACCTGACGGCCATCGATATACATGGCTTCGATATTGGCTTCCATGGGATTGAATATATCGCCGCTGCTGATAATCAGGCTGGCTTTATATCCCGGCGCAATCGACCCCATTTTGTTTGCTCCCATAATCCTGGCAGCATCCAGGGTGACAGCCTTCAGTGCATCCTGCTTGTTCAGGCCGTAGCTGATGCTCTGTCCTGCCGCAAAAGGCAGGTTACGGGCATCCCAGTCAGCTCTGAAACCAAAGGCAAAGGGAATATCGGCCTGTTCCAGCATGGCTGGAATGCGGAATGGCAGGTCAATCGGTTCGTCACTGCGACGGGGGAAGCTGAACACATGGGGATAAATGACAGATGCCCCGGCTTCACTGAGCATTTCCGGCATGCGCCAGGCATCATATCCGCCAACAATCACAGGCTTGATATTGTAGCGGCGGGCGATATCCAGTATCTGTTCGATATCACCCTGGTTATCGGCATGGGCAAAGAGTTTGGCTTCACCACTGAACAGCGGCAGCATGGCTTGCCAACGGATATCTGAACTGGTGACCTTGTCGGCCTTTGCTGCCAGGTGATAGCGGTAAGCATCTTCAAATGCACTGTGGATAGTCTGGATATCTGCATCCAGTTGTTCCTGTTGCTTTTTACGTCTCTTTTCATCGCTGGACCAGCGCCAAACCGTTGGCCAGTGAAGATGGATGGCTGCCGGGGTATCCACTTCACCATCGACTATGGTCCAGCTGTCCAGATTGACCAGAGTGGATTGACCGGTAAGACCACGTCCCTGAGGAACCACCTGAACATGGGTGATGCCGTTGCTGCGTACAGTGGGGATAAGCTCTGAGTCCGGGTTAAAGGCCACAGAGGCTTTGACTTCCGGATTGAGTTTGCCCACTTCTGCAGTATCCACGGTGGCGCGCACCATGGAAATTTCTGTCAGCCCCAGAAAGGTATTAAGCGCAATCAGGCCCGGATAAACCTGTTTACCTGTCAGGTCGATTACCTGAGCTCCATCGGCTTGCAGGTCTGAGCCTACGGCGGTGATAAGGCCGTTTTCAATCAAAATATCCGTATCTTCCAGGCTGCCAACGGAAACCGTATGCACCAGGGCATTTTGCAACAATATTGGTTGTGACTGGGGAGCGCCCGGCACCATATCATGTGCCAGCGCCGGGGAGGCCATCAACAGGCCAGTCATCATAGCTAAAACTCGCATCTTTATACTTTCCCGTTGTTAGTGATGGTTATGGCTAGAGTGGTTATGGCCAGAGTGGATATGGCTGTTCTCGCCCCAGGCATTGTAGTGAGTATCACAGTGCCATTCCGGCTCCAGCTTGTCGGCTGGCAGCTCTCCCTGTTTACGACTGGCCGGGCTGGCGAGTAGTTTCTGGATCAGTGCCGCACGCTCTTCACCCAGAAGGCGGGTCTCCTGCTGATTACGGGTACGGTCAAAGTAGCGCTTGCCGTCTACCCAGACAGCCTGAGTTTTGGCGTACACAGACAGGGGATGGGTATCCCAAAGCACCAGATCCGCTTGTTTACCTTCTTTAATCGAACCGACCTTGTCACCGACCCCCAGCTGTTTTGCAGGGTTGATGGTGATCATATTGAGGGCATCGGTTTCACTCATGCCGCAGTACATCACAGACTTGGCCGCTTCCTGATTCAAACGGCGCTGCATTTCATAATCATCTGAGTTGATGCTGGTCAGCACCCCTTTGTCATTCATCAGACAGGCGTTTTGCGGAATCGCGTCATATACCTCAAATTTATAGGCCCACCAGTCAGAGAAGGTGGATGCCCCGGCTCCCTGAGCAGCCAGCTCGTCAGCCAGCTTGTAACCCTCAAGCACATGGGTAAAGGCCGCAATATCAAAGTTATATTCCTCAGCCAGCTGCAGGAACATCAGGATCTCTGATTGCACATAGGAGTGAATATGGATATCCCTCTGGTCCTTCAAAATTTCGGCTACCGCCTGCAGACGTAAATCCGGCTTGGGTTCCAGAGTTTTCCGCTGGCTTGAACGGCGTAACTTGTCATAGTCAGTTCTCGCCTTGTCATGCTCCATTGCCGCGTCGAAGGCATCACGGAACAGCGACTCAACCCCCATACGGGTTTGCGGGAAGCGCGTAGTAAATTGGTCACCCCAGTTGCTTTGTTTAACGTTTTCACCCAGGGCGAACTTAATGGCAGAAGGCGCACCTTTAAACTTCAGTGACGAAGCGTCCTCGCCCCAACGCAGTTTAATCAGTTGTGCCTGACCGCCAATCGGGTTGGCACTGCCATGGAGCAGTTGGGCTGTTGTCACGCCTCCAGACAAAGAGCGATAGATGGCAATGGCATCAGGATCCAGAATGTCGCCGATACGAACTTCAGAGGTGATGGCATCTGAGCCTTCGTTGGTGCCGCCATTGATGGCGATATGGCTGTGCTCATCCACAATCCCGGCGGTCAGGTGCTTACCCTCTGCATCCAGCACTTTATAACCCGATGGTGTTCTCAGAGACTGACCGACTTCCTGGATCTCTCCATCCTTTATCAGCACATCTGCGTTCTCCAGCACACCTTCAGCTTCAGAGGTCCACACAGTCGCATTCTTAATATGCAGTTTTTCTGCCGATGGCAGGCTGCTTAAACCATAGGCGACATTGGGCGAAGTCAGACGACCAACCAACTCAGTGGGCAGTGGTTTACTGTCTTTATCTTCGTCTTCGGCAGTGGAGGACGTGTTGCGGGTTCCGGCGACCGGGGTGATAGCGCCCTTGGCATCGGTCAGCTGGCCATGCAGGCTACTACCCTTATTATCATCAAACCAGATGACGAAACGGCCAACACCTTCAACACCCGCTTCGGTGAGGTCAGCACTGAATGACAGACGCTGCCCTTTGAGCACCGGCTTGCTGAGTTTGATCTCCTGCTCACCACCGGACAGCACGCCAGACAGTTTCTTGCCTTGCTCAAGCACGAGGTCAAGCTCCAGGCCATTGAAACTGATCTGATATTCACCAATCAGTGCCTGCTCAGCTCTGGGCTTGAGAATCGTTTCGTCCCCCTGCATCCAGACACTGTAGATTTCGCCATCTTCAAACAGGTCACCTTTGGCGACCACGATATCGGCGATATAACCTTTTTCCAGCTTACCGGCCAGCTCGCTGACGCCGGCAATCTGTGCTGCTTCCGTTGTCAGGGCTGCCAGTGCATCCTCTTTACTCAGTCCCATATCTACCGCTAACCGCAGACGTTTCCAGAAGGCTTTGGCATCTGTGTCATGCAGGGTTAATGCAAACGGGATGGCTTCAGAGGCCAACAGTGCAGGATTAAATGGTGCCCGCTCCCAGTGACGGAGCTGTTCAAGGGTGACCTGACGCTCGGCATCACGATCGCTGACATCAGGCGCTTTAGGGAAATTAAGCGGCAGAATAACCGGCGCATTAATCCCTTTTAACTCATTAAGGCGAGCATACTCTTTACCGTTACCCAGCAAAGTAGCTGACAGGGAATGCTCCTGCATTAAGTGACCGGCGCGCAGCTGGCTATTGAGGTTATCTGTGGCAAAAATAAACTGTTGTTGCTCCAGCGGAACCAGATTGCCCCAGGCTGAATTCATAACAAAAGCCGGAGATGAGGCATTAAAGTCATCTTTATCTTTATTGTTTTGATACCAGAGAGTATCGGCAAACGTCTGACGGATTAACGCCATACTACCCATTAGGGAGTTTGGATAATCCATAATAGAAGAGCCCTTGTGAAAGGACATAAAGTGTTTACCCTGGCTTTGGTAAATCACTTCATTGGCTGGTTTTTCCGACAATGACAGGGTGACGCCACGCCCTTGAAATATACCGTCCAGCTTGGCACTTTGCACTGAGGTAAAGCCATTATTTACCCATTTGGCGGCAGCTGCTTTATTTGGGCTAATGTAGTCGACCCAATCTTTTTCGGCATGAATTGCAGTGTTTCCGGACTTGGCTCCCAACTGCTTCACTTCATATACAGGTGGTTTATTGTCAGGTTTTGGGTATTTGAACTCGATACCATAATCAGCGTAGGGATCAATAAATCCCGGATACAAGGTGTAGCCAGCTAAATCCAGCACCAAAGCGTGCTTGGGAATATCATCGTTATCGACAACGCCATATATTTTCTTACCCTTGACAAGCAGAGTAGCGTTTTCTACTTGTTCTTCGGGGGAAATATGAATGGTTGCACCGGTAAGTGCGGTGAGGGCTTCGTTACCTTGGGTCAAAGGAGTTTTGGCTAAAGCAGTCTGGGAAAACAACAACAGTCCCAAAGCCGAATAGCGGGTGACCGGGTTATTTATCATTTTTGTTTTGTCATCCAATAAATAGGGCGGAGGTAGCATGAGCCTATCTAATTGGAATGTAAAAACCAAGTTGGAATTGTAAGTGTTTTTAACTTTTTAAGGGCACAAAAAAGCCCACCATTTTGGCGGGCTTTTTGTATCCGGGATAATCCTGATTAGATCAGGAAGTCATCCATAGATGCGCCTTTGTCCAGCTCTGCCTTGAATACTTTAGGCATGCGGCCCTGGCCAGTCCAGGTGATGGTTTCACCAGCAACTTCAATTTTGTACTTGGCTGGGCGAGGAGCACGCTTCTTTGGCGCCGCTTTGGTACCGGCAGCGCCACCCAGGTCGTCCAGAGACAGACCAACTTCAGCCATTTGCTTACGGATTTCTTCAATCTTGGCAATACGATCTGCCATTGCTGCTTGTTCCTCTTCAGCAGCGGCTTCACGCTCTTCAATGATTTTGTTCAGCTTAGCGGCCAGATCCTGCAGCTCTTCCAAAGACAGCTCTTTAACAGCAGCTTTAAAACGGCGGGCATGGGTCAATACTTCAAGGAATTCGCTCATAACTTTATGTTCCGAGTTAATTAAACTAAGTTAAAATTTTATGTCTGCAGGAATAATAGAAACTAATAGCTCGTGAATCAAATAAAAATTGATTTTTTAAAAGCTATTTTTGCATACATTAATAAGAATTCAGTATTAGCAGGCTAATTTTAACGCTAATTGCCTGGGTTTAATCCTCAAATAAGCCTAACAAAGGTGGTGCCCGCCTATCAAAAATGAAGACAAAAGGGATAGATGTGGTACCTAAGTGCTTTATTGGCGGTTAGGGGGAGTGGCGTGTTCAGCTTATATAAAAGCCTTTCTATATAATGTGTAGTTGAAGAATTATCCCGCAGCTTGAGTTTACCTTACTGTCTTGTTTCCACTTTCCGCCCTCGATTTATAAGCGGCAAATCCAGTGGGGCTTACCTCTGTTTATTGCATGTTTATCCTGCTACTCCCGTGTCTGACGAAGGGGAGCAATCGCGACTATAATAAGTCAAACGCGTCTAGTTGACGTAAACGTAAACAATAAGTAAAGTGGCGTAACATCTGTGCTGGTGCGCCAGTGCAACCGTAAAAGCAAGCGTTCGTATGTTTGCTTTTTACAGTGAAATAAGAGGCCTAGGAAGGAAACCCATGAAAGTATTGGTGCCGGTAAAACGTGTCGTAGATGCCAATGTCAAAGTTCGGGTTAAGTCTGATCAATCCGATGTTGAGACAGCTAACCTGAAAATGGCGTTGAACCCATTTTGTGAAATTGCAGTAGAAGAAGCGGTCCGACTGAAAGAAGCCGGTATCGCCACTGAAGTTGTAGTAGTGACTGTGGGCAACAAGTCTGCTCAGGAGCAACTGCGTACCTCTATGGCACTGGGTGCCGACCGCGGTATTCAGGTTGAAACCGATGCAGCGCTGGAGCCACTGTCTATTGCCAAACTGCTGAAAGCCGTTCAGGACAAAGAGCAGGCGGGTTTGATTATCCTGGGCAAGCAGTCCATCGATGGAGATAACAACCAGACGGGCCAGATGTTGGCAGCTTTGATGGATGCTCCTCAGGCGACCTTCGCCTCTGAAGTGAAAGTGGAAGGCGACAAGCTGACCGTTACCCGTGAAGTGGATGGTGGTCTGCAAACTCTGTCCATGCCTTTGCCAGCTGTCGTAACTGCGGATCTGCGCTTGAACGAACCTCGTTATGCCAAACTGCCGGATATTATGAAGGCTAAGCGTAAGCCGCTGGATGTGCTGACCGTGGAAGAGCTGGGTGTGACCCTCAAGTCCCACCAGAAAGTGCTTAAGGTGACCCCTCCTGCAGCCCGTGAAGCCGGTGTGATGCTGGACTCGGTGGAAGCTCTGGTTGAGAAGTTGAAGAACGAAGCGAAGGTGATCTAAATGACGATTCTAGTAATTGCAGAGCATGATAATGCCAGCCTTAAGCCTGAAACTGCCAAAGTCATTAACGCTGCGTCACAAATCGGTGGCGATATTCATCTGCTGGTTGCCGGCAGTGATTGTGCTGCGGTAGCCGAGGAAGCCAAGACCCTGAGCGGTGTGGCTAAAGTCCTGCTGGCTGACAACGCGGTATACAGTGCCCATCTGGCGCAAAACCTGTCCAAGCTGGTGGTCGAGGTCGCCGGTGATTACAGCCATATTCTGGCCCCTGCAAGCAGCCAGGGCAAAGACCTGTTGCCACGTGTAGCGGCTCTGTTGGATGTTGCTCAGCTGTCTGATGTTGTTGAAGTGGTTGATGCCGACACCTTTGTGCGTCCTGTTTACGCGGGTAACGCTATGGCTACTGTTCAGAGCCTGGATGACAAGAAAGTGATGACAGTTCGTCCGAGCGCATTTGATGCCGCAGGCAACGACGGCGCTGCTGAGCTTGTTGCTGTTGGCAGTGTTCATGAGGCTTCCACTGAGTTTGTGTCTCAAGCCCTGACTGAATCAGAGCGTCCTGAACTGGGCAGTGCCGGTGTGATTATTTCCGGTGGCCGGGGTATGGGCAGTGGCGAGAATTTTGAACTGCTGGAAGCTCTGGCAGATAAGATGGGGGCAGCTGTTGGTGCTTCCCGTGCCGCTGTTGACGCAGGCTTTGTACCGAATGACCTGCAGGTTGGTCAGACAGGTAAGATTGTTGCGCCTGAGCTGTATATCGCCGTGGGGATTTCCGGCGCAATCCAACACCTGGCAGGTATGAAGGATTCCAAGGTGATCGTGGCGATCAACAAGGACCCTGATGCGCCTATCTTCCAGGTGGCAGATTACGGCCTGACAGCTGACCTGTTTGAGGCTGTGCCTGCACTGACCAAGTTGATTTAATCTGTGAACTCGGTCACGATAAGCGGCTTTGGGATTACAATATCCCGGCCGCTTATGGTTTTATCTCATTCACGCCTGAAATCCAGGTGTTCTTAAGTAGAGGAGCGTTAACTATCAGTACCGATTGCTAGGGTGATGCCTGTAATCTTTCGGGAAAGGAGTTAACGCCGAAGTGATTGAGCATATCGCGGCCAGTCGCTGGGGCTGTTTCCGAAAGGAGCAGCACTGCCATAGTATTTCCCACCGGGATGATGGGAAGAAGTTACTATGGAGCGCTACTGACAGGACAGGTGCTCTTCATTCCGCGTACTTTCTGTACGTGGCCGTGACTTATCCCATTCCTTCAGTGTTCTCCATTCGTCGTATTCAACAACGAAAGAAAATATAACAATTATGACAGTCATCAGTTATGCCGATTCGGCGTTATCTTTGTTGCCGCCTGTGGTAGCTATCGTACTGGCGATATTAACGCGCCGGGTATTGTTGTCTCTTGGAGTGGGTATTTTATTGGGCAGCCTGTTGCTGACTGATTTTAATGTCGCTAACACTGCATCCTATTTAGGCGACCGTGCCGTAAAACTGTTTTGGGCCGATGGCGCACTGAACAGCTGGAACGTCTATATTCTCGGATTCCTTGTACTGCTGGGCATGATCACCGCGCTGATCACCGTCAGTGGTGCCGCCCGCGCGTTTGCTGAGTGGGCTCGTCAGCGTATTCGCTGTAAACGTGATGCCAAGCTGCTGACTATTTTCCTGGGTTGTGTTGTCTTTATTGATGACTATTTCAACTCTCTGGTTGTGGGCAGTGTAAGCCGTCCTTTGACCGACAGATACTATATCTCCCGTGCCAAGTTGGCCTATTTGCTGGATTCCACCGCAGCGCCTGTATGCGTGATCTCACCGGTATCAAGCTGGGGTGCATACATCATTGCCTTGATTGGTGGCATTCTGGCGACCCATGGCATGAGTGAAATGGGTCACCTGAATGTGTTCATCGAAATGATTCCGATGAACTTCTATGCCATTTTCGCACTCTTGCTGCTGATCTGTGTGGCGCTGTTTGGACTGGATGTGGGGCCAATGCGTACCCATGAGCAGAACGCTCAGAAGGGTGAGTTGTGGGACCCTGCCAAAACGCCTCCGGGGGCTGATGCAGATTTGCCGGAAGCTGACACAGGTAAGATTGCCGGGCTCTTCCTGCCAATCGGTACTCTGGTCGTTGCCACTGTGTACTTTATGGTGTCAAGCGGTGCGGCTGTGTTGGAAGAGAAAGGCCTGGCTTTTGACCTGATTAAAGCGTTTGAAAATACCAACGTCAGTGAGTCACTGTTCTTTGGTGCCCTGGTGGGCCTGGCCATGACCCTGGCTATGGTGCTCAAGCAGGGTGTTGAGAAAAAACTGATCCTGCAGGGCATTACCGCCGGCGCCAAATCCATGCTGCCTGCTATCTGGATCCTGCTGTTTGCCTGGACCATAGCCGCAGTGATTGGCCAATTGGAAACCGGTAAGTTTATGGCCAGTCTGGCCACCGGCAATATCCCATTCGCACTCCTTCCTGCGGTTATGTTTATTCTGGCTGGTCTGACTGCGTTTGCGACCGGAACCAGTTGGGGTACCTTCGGCATTATGTTGCCTATTGCTGCAGATATGGCCATGGGTAGTCACTCCGCCATGATGCTGCCAATGTTGGCTTCTGTTCTGGCCGGTGCAGTATTTGGTGACCACTGCTCACCTATTTCAGATACCACGATTCTGTCCTCTACCGGTGCCAGCTGCCCACATATCGACCATGTGGTCACCCAGCTGCCATACGCTGTGATTGTTGCTCTGCTGAGTTTGGCCGGTTATGTCGTGATGGGCTTTACCGAGTCGGTATTGGCGGGTCTGGCAACCTGTAGCGTGCTGTTTGTCTTGAGTGTTATTTACCTCAAGATAAAAGCGGGCAGTCGTTGATAGCAACGCAAAACTGACTTTACAGCGCGGCCGGAGTGCCGCGCTTTTTTATAGGTGTACGCGGCAGGCTGGAATGGTAATATTCGCCGGTACATTTAATTGGGGACCTGATTTTGGCGCAGCTTTATTTCTACTACTCGGCGATGAATGCCGGTAAGTCGACTTCTTTATTGCAGTCATCCTATAACTACCGTGAACGCGGTATGAATACGCTGGTGATGACAGCTTCTATCGATGACAGATATGGCGTAGGCAAAGTCGCATCCCGGATCGGTATCGAATCTGATGCTCAGGTTTTTGGTGCAAGTGACAATCTGGTCGACATGATAGCCAGCTCCCATGCCGCACAAACTTTGCATTGTGTACTGGTGGACGAATGTCAGTTCCTCAGCAAAGAGCAGGTTAAGCAACTGGCCTATGTGGTGGATAAGATGGACATTCCGGTGCTTTGCTATGGTTTGCGCACTGATTTCCAGGGCGAGCTCTTCCTGGGCAGCCAATATCTGCTGGCCTGGGCTGATAAGTTGGTTGAATTGAAAACCATCTGTCACTGTGGCCGTAAAGCCAATATGGTGCTGCGTCTGGATGGCAACGGTAATGCCATGAAAGAGGGCGAGCAGGTCGCTATCGGTGGCAATGAAAGCTATGAATCAGTGTGCCGCAATCACTTTCGTGAAGCGCTCTGGGATTAATACCGATCCGCCGATTTAACAAAAGGAGACCTGAGGTCTCCTTTTTGTTTACTGACAATTAGGTGAAGCCTTGCATCTACTATTGATGGGGAGACGGCGGATGTGCGCGGGCCCGCAGATATCCCGTTATCAATGAACAGTCGAGAGATTAACCCAACACATCTAGCTGGGCATATTTGAACTGAAAGACACTGCTCAGGTGTCAGCGAATCGACTGGATATTTCGGTACATTCCACATATCCCTATCTTCAGGAGTTGAAAGCCTGCCTGTATCATTGGGTTCAAAAAGTTTCATTTAAACTGCATGTTAGCGTTGAACGCTGCAAAAGCTTGCCTCTATTCTGAGCAAGGTTTTTCTCTAACCGCTTGAATTAATCTCTTATTTGAACAGGAGGCTGGAGTCTGTCCCTGCGCAGAGTCGGCTACCTGCTCTCTGAAGATGACAACTGCTTGGGATTCAAACGGTTGACCTTGCCAGTCTGAGTGATTAGCTTGTTTGCCTTTGTTTAGCGTTTTATTTCAGTATATGACGGCTGCTTGGTGATAACTGCTGGAGGCAAGGTGTCATTGGAGGGGAGTTATGGAACTGACGGCGTCAGAACATTTCATTAAAGAACTCTATTGCCGTGCCGGAGAGTCTGAGCCAACAGCTTTTCGTGACTGGGCCCTGGCGGAATTTGCCCGGGTCTGTGATGCTGACGCCGGATTGTGGGGAACCGGTAGCTATGAAACCTATGAGTTCCATTGTTGCCATGTTTTTGGGCTGGATGAAGACTATGGTGCCAAGCTCAGAAACAGCCTGATATACAACCCGATGGCGAAAATGGTGATGAAGAAACTGAACACCAGTATCGTCATGAGTGAGCTACTGTCTGATGATGAGTTCTTTGCTTCTGAGCTCTATCAGTTGTTGTTTAAGCCCTATAACATCAGCCGCATTATTGCGACGGCTTATAAAGAAAAAGCCAGCGAGTTGTATTCACTGGTCAGTTTATACCGCTTTGATCCAGAGCGGGATTTCACAGAAGCTGAAAGGCAACTGATTAACAGGTTGATTCAACATCTGGTGTTCGCCGGTGATCATAATTATAAATTGAGCTTACCGTCTCAGGGAGACGCAGGGGCCTTTGCGATCTGTGATTATTATGGTTTTTATCGTCACGTCTCTGACGGGTTTCGACGGTTTCTGGATGCTCTTGGGACTGAGCTCAGTATTACTGACGAGAACTACTTTCCTTTTCAGATCCGCGGTGATGAGGACATTAAGTCAGACTCAGTGGTATTCAGGGTTAGTCAGGTTGATCGACTGTACAAGATTGAAGCCCGCGTCCCGGGACCTCTGGATAAGCTGACCGCCAGAGAGCTGGAAATTGCCTCCTGGTTGGAGAAGGGGATGACCTTTAAACAAGCTGCCAAAGCGCTGCAACTGTCTCCATCCACTGTCTCCAATCATCTGTATCGTATTTATCAGAAACTGGGGATCTCCAGCCGCAGTGAGCTAATTGCCTTACTGAACGCCAATGACAGTAAATCCTGAATGATGACTGGGAAGGCAGGGACACCTGATGGTGCCCCTGAGTGCTCAGTGGATAATAATGTTGAAGGTCTCCCAGGCCTGCATATGATGGCTGCCAGCGCTCACCTTTTTCGGGCCATTAGCGTCGGCCATCATATATTTCCCATGGGTACTTTGTAGCGAGATACTGTCACCATACTGTAGGCAGCCGCTGCGAGTGTGGTTGTGCAGGGTGAACTTTTCCCACTCAGCCAGTCGTTTTCCATCGGCCAGCAGATCCCCCTGACTGCGGGCGCTGAAGAAATGCCCTTTGTCAGTGCGCAAACTGATGCGGTCACCGCTGCGAACACAGTTTGACAGGTTGTCCGGCTCCAGAGTTCGCAACTGGAATCGCTCCCACTTCAACATATGCCCCTGGTTGGCAAACACAGGGCCCCCGCCGGCCTGATCTGCCGAGACATAGGTGCCATGGCTGCTGAGCAGGGAGATCTGAGAGTGTTTCAGTTTTTCTTCTATCAGCGTCAGCCCAAAGGTTTCCCAGGCGTTGATCGCGCCCCACTTGGCAACCGCCTGACCCGTGGGTTCAGCTGCGACAAATTTCTGGCTGGAGGGATGATACAGGGCGATGGCGTCTGTGCTCTGCCAGCAACCGGCGGGGTTTGACAGGTTAACCAGCCTGAACTGCTCCCAGGCTCTGAAGTGTGGCCGATTAGCATCTAGATCGCCGTTGCCTGGGGCGCTGATATAGTGGCCGTTGCCGGTTCTCAGACCGATCAAATCACCGTGGCGGATACATTGGTTTGCCTGCGTGACAGAGAATGCTTCCTCGAATCTGACCACGCCAAAGATCTCCCAGCTGTCAATGGCCTGGCCATTAGCGTCCAGCCCCTGACCGCCATTATTGACCGCCGACAAATACTGACCGTGGCTACTGCTGAGGGCAACCTGATTCCTCACGTTGGCGACGAAGAAATCTTTTGAGTAGCCTTCATAATAGTGTTGCATCACCGCGTCCCGCCAATGACCTTTATGGACAATCCGATACATGCCTGTGGGAGTTTGATTGTCCGGCGTCCACTTCACCTCGGCGAAGGAACACTGGACGCACAGAGGATTGGGATCCTTGTACCAGACAAAGGTTGTGTCTATATCATTATCTGTGCGGTAGGTTTGCCACTCCCCGTTATGCCAGCGTTGTACCTCCAGAAAGGAGTTTTGGGTCATATAGTGATTGTTGGGGGTACCGGCACGGAATTTGACCCAGACTTCATCATTGACCAGATAGCCATCATTGGCATCCTGATGAACCTGGCCGAAGTGCTCGAAGGGCGGCAGCAGATCCACCAAAGGCGGTGTGACCAGCAGGCGTTGATGCAGGGACAAATCCGGTGGCGTCGGTCCGGCATTGACTCGTCTGCCACTGACCAGCGCATCGGCAAGTTCGCTGTATATCTGCATGTAGGCAGAGGCCGTATTGGGGCCAAAAATAGTATGGGCACCTTCGTATCTCTGCGCCTGATACTCCTCTGGCGTAGTGATGTAACCATGGTAGGCATTAGCCAGCCCGGCGATGACGACATGCTCAACCCCTATGCTGCTGAGTTGGTCCAGCAACTGACTCTCCAGCCGCCTGCCTGCCATGGTACTCATTTCACCGGCGACCGACACAATGGCCAGCTCACCAAGGGTGAACAGCTGGAACGGAATATAAGAGGTATAGAGATCTCCAAGGTGGGTGTTGTTGGCGACAAACCCAGGTTTGGGATACTGACAAATTTTCCGGCTGATCTGACGAAAGCTGATGGGGGCAAACCAGTGTAGTCCCGGTAGTGCAAATCCGACCGAGGTCGCCAGACTCATGCCTTCCCAGGTGCCGAGTGTTGCCGCATAGCCGTCATGCCATGAGCCCGCCAGAAAGGACAGGCCAAACTCTCCTTCACAGATGCGTGCCGCCTGCTGTTCGTAACCAAACTCCTCGGTGACTGAGTATTCGGGCAGATAGACATACTGGTGCCGAATCTGCAATTCATTACTGAGTGTGACGTTGGCATCCCGGTAGAGCTGTTGGGCTTTTTCAAACTGTTTGGTTGCCGACAACAGGGCGCTTTCGGCTTCGGTATAGCGACAACCATTGCGTTGTCCGCAGTAATTGGGGGAGATATCCCCCAGAGTACTATTGGCAAAGGCAGCCACAAAGGTCGAATCTTGCTGGTAGTTGCTGCCTTTACTCTTTTCAAAGAGTTGGCTGGCAATACCTTTATTGTCACCACTTATCTGCTGCTGGTGTTTGCCAAAAGAGGTGTTATGTACGCCAAACCAGTTGATACTTCCTATCTCTTCACCACCGTCGCTGACCAGTTTCAGCAAGGTCATGTTCTCATTCACCCGACTGTTGCCATATTGCCCCCTGTCCGGATTCAGGTCATAAGCACCGGGATTACGGTTGACTGCGGTATCAGCCAACTCGCCTTTGTTAAAATAGATTTCTCCCGGCTCACGGGTTTCGATGGCGCGTTTAATCGACTGGAAAATGCCTTCCACAATGGCATCATAATGCGGCTTGTCATATCCCAATGTGCCCGCATTGAGCAGAATATAGTGGTCGAATCCGCCTGGGCCGGTATGGGTGTGGGTAGCGGTGAGCATCACGTTGGCATCATTGAATCGCTCACCATAGGTACGATTGAGCTTTTTCATCACTCCCTGCTTCACGCCCTGAGGCATATTATGCAGATCGGCCGAAACGAAGATCACCATTTCACCGTTGGCGGATGACTCTATAGCGTAGGCCCTAGACCAGAGCCGGGTGTGAATACCCCTGACTTTTTGGGACAGCTCGCCATAGCCCAGCATGGTGGTATCACCCGCCGGGCCGGTAATGTCGTATATGCCGCTGCCCAACTGCCAGTTACCGGCATAGCCGCTGAGGCTGGCGGACATCAGGCCTGCCGTCAGCAGGGTACGGGTGAGTCTCTTTAGGTCCTTCATAATTTTTCTCCCTGGAAGCCCATGGTTCATTGAAGTAATGGGTATAGCAGGCTAACTGGCGAGGGAGATATGGTAAAAATGGCCTACTGATCTTAGTGGGCTGATATTAATAGCATTTATATTGACTACAGAAATCAGGGGGCACGGGGAAAGGCCCCCAAGAGTGAGCTTCAGAGCACTTTAGTCACGGTGGATTGCAGCTCTCCCTGCTTCAACCGGGTGCGCACTGTATCGCCAACTTTGACGCTGGCGGTATGGTCCAGCACCTGTCCTTCGGCATCTGAGGTGATACTGTAACCCCGGCTCAGGGTGGCCAGCGGGCTGACACTCTCCAGCAGGTGAGCACCATTACTCACTCTGCGTTCGGCCTCTTTGAGCCTTTCAGCCATGGCTTGCTGCAGATCATTACTGAGATAACTCAGCCTGTTGCTTTCCAGTTGCAGCCTGTGACTGGGTGACTGATTAGCCAATCTGCCGGCCAGAGACTGCTGTTTCATTGCCATGCCATTGAGTTTGGTTTGCATAGCGGATTGCAGTCTGAGCTGCATCTCATCGAAGCGTTGTGCCAGTTGCTGCAGGGTGCGCACCGGATCTTGCTGTGCCAGTCTGTGCTCCACCAGGCTCTGGCGTCGTTGCGCTTTTAACAGATAGTGGTTCCAGCCGCTCTCCAGCCGGCTGTATGCCACCGCCAGTTTTTGCAGCTTGTTGCCCTTGTCTTTGGACAACAGCTCAGCCCCGGCAGAAGGCGTCGGGGCTCGCACGTCTGCCACATAATCGGCAATGGTGGTATCCACCTCGTGACCTACAGCGCTGACTACAGGCAGGGCAGAGTTATAGATGGCGTGAGCCAGATTATCTGAGTTAAAGCACCAGAGATCTTCCAGAGAACCACCGCCACGGGTTAGCAGCAGCACATCCACTTCCAGTCTGCGGTTGGCCATATCCAGGGCGTTAATAATCGTTTGGGTTGCCGCTTCCCCCTGCACCTGAGCCGGATAAATCACCACTTCAATGGATGGATCACGACGCTCAAGTACATGCAGCACATCACGAATGGCTGCGCCAGTGGGGGAGGTGATCACCCCAATACGCTGAATATTCTCCGGTAGTGGCCGCTTGGTGTCCTGGGTAAACAGCCCCTGAGCAGCCAACTGCATTTTCAGCGCTTCATATTGCTGAGCCAGCATGCCGTCACCGGCGGGCAGCATGGACTCGATGATCAGCTGATAGTCGCCTCTGGGTTCATACACACTGATGGCAGCACGCACCAATACCTGCTGGCCATTGGCAGGGCGAAATGTGACGCTCTGGTTACGCCCCTTGAACATGGCGCAACGAATTTGTGAATGGCTGTCTTTCAGTGTCAGGTACCAGTGACCTGAACCCGGCGCAGCAAAGTTGGAAATTTCACCACTGAGCCAGATCTTACCCAGCTCACCTTCCAACAGTTTTCTCACCTCACCGTTAAGACGGGAGACAGTATAAATATTATTTTTAGGGACTTGCATGGCCTTTCCCGCTAAAACATCCGATTTTTACAATTTTCCATTTACCAAGTGAAAGACGCAAGGTATAATGCCGCCGCAATATTTCACCTTCGTAAATCCATGTAAATGGGGAGATGTTGCCATGCTACGATTAAAAAAAGAAGCTCTTACCTTTGACGATGTTCTACTCGTCCCTGCTCACTCGACCGTTCTCCCTAATACCGCCAATCTCAAAACCCGTCTGACCAAAACCATCGAACTGAACATGCCCCTGGTGTCTGCTGCCATGGACACAGTAACCGAAGCTCGTCTGGCCATTGCAATGGCTCAGGAAGGCGGCGTTGGTTTTATTCACAAGAACATGAGTATTGAGAAACAGGCTGAAGAAGTTCGCCTGGTGAAAATCTACGAAGCCGGTGTGGTGGCGCAGCCAGTAACTGTGACCCCTGAAACCAGTCTGGCTGAGCTGCGTGAACTGACCGCCAAGAACGGCTTTGCCGGTTATCCTGTCGTCAACGCTGCCAACGAGCTGGTGGGTATCATCACTGGTCGTGACGTGCGCTTTAACACTGACTGGACCAAGACAGTGTCCGAGATGATGACTCCAAAAGAGCGTCTGGTGACTGTTAAGGAAGGCACTGCCCGTGAAGAAGTTCAGCGCCTGATGCACGCCAACCGTATCGAGAAGATTCTGGTGGTTGATGACAGCTTCAAGCTGACCGGTCTGATTACTGTAAAAGACTTCGAAAAGGCAGAACGCAAGCCAAACGCCTGTAAAGATGAGTTTGGTCGTCTGCGCGTTGGTGCTGCTGTTGGTGCAGGTGCCGGTAACGAAGAGCGTGTAGATGCGCTGGTTAAAGCCGGTGTCGACGTACTGCTGATCGACTCCTCCCACGGTCACTCAGAAGGTGTGCTGCAACGTATCCGTGAAACCCGTGCCAAGTACCCAGACCTGCAAATTATTGGCGGTAACGTAGCAACTGCCGAAGGTGCCCTGGCGCTGGTTGATGCCGGTGTAAACGCCGTTAAAGTGGGTATTGGTCCTGGTTCTATCTGTACTACCCGTATCGTAACCGGTGTGGGTGTTCCTCAAATCACTGCAGTATCTGATGCGGTTGAAGCCCTGGCAGGTACCGGTGTGCCTGTTATCGCCGATGGCGGTATCCGTTATTCAGGTGACCTGGCTAAAGCGCTGGCAGCAGGTGCTTCCTGTATTATGGCCGGTTCTATGTTTGCCGGTACCGATGAGGCTCCGGGTGAAGTTGAGCTGTATCAGGGTCGTGCTTACAAATCATACCGCGGCATGGGCTCTTTGGGAGCTATGTCACAAGGTTCGTCAGACAGGTACTTCCAAACCGATAATGCAGCAGACAAATTGGTTCCAGAAGGTATCGAAGGTCGCGTACCATATAAGGGCAAGCTGAAAGAGATCATTCACCAGCACATGGGCGGCCTGCGTTCATGTATGGGTCTGACTGGCTGTGCCACTATCGAAGAATTGAACACCAAGGCTGAGTTCGTAAAAGTGACTGCTGCGGGTATGGGCGAATCTCACGTTCACGACGTGACCATCACCAAAGAAGCACCTAACTACCGCAGCCGCGGTTAAGCGATTCGAGGGCGTCCAAATGGACGCCCTTAATAAAAAAGCCTTGTAAAAGGTAACTGATAATATTTGATGAAGGTTTTCCATGAACAACATTCATGAGCACAAGATACTCATCCTTGACTTCGGCTCTCAGTACACCCAACTGATCGCCCGTCGTATCCGCGAAATTGGTGTTTACTGCGAACTGTGGGCGTGGGATGTCACTGAAGAGCAGATCCGTGAGTTTGCCCCTAACGGTATCATTCTGGCCGGCGGCCCTGAGAGTGTGACCGCTGAAGGTTCTCCACGCGCACCTGAGTATGTGTTTACCGCCGGTGTTCCTGTACTGGGCATCTGCTACGGCATGCAGACCATGTCTGAGCAGCTGGGCGGTAAAGTGATTCAGGGCGTGGGCGAAGGCGAATTCGGCTACGCTCAGGTAGAAGTTCTGGCAGAATCTGCACTGTTCAGTCTCATTGAAGACGGCATCAGTGAATCAGGTAACCCACTGTTGGATGTATGGATGAGCCACGGCGACAAAGTTGCCGAAATCCCGGAAGGATTTGTACAGGTTGCCAAGACAGAAACCTGCCCATTCGCAGCCATGGCCAATGAAGAGAAGCGCTTCTATGGCGTGCAGTTCCACCCTGAAGTGACTCACACCCGTCAGGGCCTGCGTATGCTGGAGCACTTCGCGCTGAGCATCTGTGAGTGTGAAGCCAAGTGGCAGCCTGCTTCTATTATTGAAGACGCAGTAGAGCGCATCAAACAGCAGGTAGGCGATCAGGAAGTTATCCTGGGTCTGTCCGGTGGTGTAGATTCCTCTGTAACTGCCATGCTGCTGCACCGCGCCATTGGCGACAAGCTGACCTGTGTATTCGTAGACAATGGTCTGCTGCGCCTGAACGAAGCACAGCAGGTAATGGACATGTTCGGCAACCACTTCGGTTTGAACATCATCCATGTTGACGCTGAAGACCGCTTCCTGGAAGCCCTGAAAGGCGAAAACGATCCAGAAGCCAAGCGTAAGATTATCGGCCGCGTGTTCGTGGAAATCTTCGACGAAGAAGCTTCCAAGCGTGTTAACGCCAAGTGGCTGGCGCAGGGCACCATCTACCCAGATGTGATTGAATCTGCTGGCTCTGCTACCGGTAAAGCCCATGTGATCAAGTCTCACCACAACGTAGGTGGTCTGCCTGAAGATATGGAGCTGGGTCTGGTTGAGCCGCTGCGTGAACTGTTTAAAGATGAAGTTCGCAAAATCGGTCTGGAACTGGGTCTGCCATACGACATGCTGTTCCGTCACCCGTTCCCGGGTCCTGGTCTGGGCGTGCGCGTGCTGGGCGAAATCAAGAAAGAGTACTGTGACCTGCTGCGTCGCGCTGATGCTATCTTCATTGAAGAACTGCACAGGGCTGACCTGTACAACAAGGTTTCTCAGGCATTCACCGTGTTCCTGCCGGTCCGCTCTGTAGGCGTAATGGGCGATGGCCGCAAGTACGACTGGGTTGTGTCCCTGCGTGCCGTTGAAACCATCGACTTTATGACTGCTCACTGGGCGCACCTGCCATATGACTTCCTTGGCCGCGTATCCAACCGCATCATCAACGAAGTTAACGGTATCTCCCGTGTGGTTTACGATATTTCAGGTAAGCCACCTGCGACCATCGAGTGGGAATAATCTTCCATTAGGAAGTGTCTGGTACTAACCGGCAATAAACCACACCTAAGTCCGCGTAATTGCGGACTTTTTTTGTTTTTGGATTGGTGTTTTTTGGCAATGTCTGGCAACGTCAAGCACGGTTTGACCGTGGTATTTTGGTGGGTATGATTCATCGGTAATACCATGGTTCACACCTGATACCATGCTGAGTATTTTTAGTGTTGCATGGTATTAATTTCTCATATCTACCTGTTTATTAATGATTAATTTCTAGTTTTTGATGGGTTTTTCAGCATGGTATCAAAGAACAACTAGAGGCCGATTCATGCTCACCGATACCAAGCTCCGCAATCTCAAACCTAAAGATAAACTTTACAAAGTCAATGACCGTGACGGCCTCTACGTAGCCGTTACAGCAGCAGGCTCTGTCTCTTTTCGATACAACTATTCAATCAATGGAAGACAAGAAACCATTACGTTTGGCAGATATGGCGTTGGAGGAATTACCTTAGCAGAAGCGCGTGAACGTCTTCATGAAGCGAAGAGAATGGTCGTAGATGGGAAATCTCCTGCCAAAGAGAAGGCTCGTGCGAAAGCCAGAACGAAAGGGGCCGAGACGTTTGGTGCATGGGCACAAAAATGGCTACGGGGCTACCAGATGGCCGACTCCACACGAGATATGCGTCGGTCTGTCTATGCACGAGAGCTGGATGGAAAATTTGGTAATCAGAAACTCACAGAGATCACTCATGAAGACCTTAGAGCTCTGACTGACTCGATTGTGGATCGAGGCGCACCAGCCACAGCTGTGCATACGCGTGAGATTGTACTCCAGGTGTATCGCTGGGCGATTGAGCGTGGCCAAAAAGTTGAGAATCCTGCTGACTTGGTCAGGCCTGCAAGCATTGCCCGATTTGAACCAAGAGATCGCACGCTAACACCTGGCGAGATTGGGCTTATGTACCGCTATATGGAAAAGGTCGGTACAACTCCATCGATTCGTGCGGCGGTAAAGTTGCTTTTGCTGACGATGGTGCGCAAAAGCGAACTAACAAATGCAACCTGGAACGAAATTAACTTTAGTGAAGCGCTGTGGACGATCCCCAAAGAACGTATGAAACGTCGCAATCCGCATTTGGTATTTTTGTCACGCCAAGCAATGGACATTCTGATTGCCCTGAAGACATTTGCAGGTGGTTCTGATTACATTCTTCCTTCTCGATATGACTCGGATGCCCCAATGAGCAGTGCGACGATGAATCGCGTACTGGCGTTGACCTATAAGGCGGCACAGAGAGAAGGTCAATCACTAAACAAGTTTGGGCCACATGACCTCCGAAGAACCGCAAGCACTCTGCTCCATGAAGCTGGATACAACACGGATTGGATAGAAAAATGCCTGGCGCACGAACAGAAAGGGGTGAGGGCAGTTTACAACAAAGCTGAATATCGAGATCAACGCGCATCAATGTTGCAGGACTGGGCTGACATGATTGATGAATGGATAGTTTAATAAAAAGTTAGATAGAAAATGAGTGCTAATTAATTTGAGCTAGAAGTTAATCTAGCTCAAATTTAAATTTATAGCTGAATAAGTTAGCCTAGTAATTGATAGTAGATTTTATTTAATTTTTTGTCTGTTAGGCTTGCAACATAATCTTTTGCGAGAACTAAATGGTATACATCTATATCTTTAGTACTATTTATTTTGAATCCGATCATCATATCTAAAGGTAAGAATTTCAAAAACTCAGGAGGGATCGTTATTGTCTTATGTTGATCTCTATAGTATTTCATGTATTCAGTAGTATTTAGTCTTTCATGTTCTATTTTGAATTGTTCATTGATGTGCTCAGGGAAGAGTGTAAGCATCAGCAAAAGCTCGCTCACCATTTTCGAAGCTTTCATGTTTGCAGATAGCACTCTAGGATCTAAGTGTAACTTAGCTACTTGAATTTTATTCCAAACTTCACCCATGTCATTATCTATTTGCCCACTATGAAATATGCAATAATCATCACTCTTGAAAACATCATATTTAGACTTTAGCTTGCTAATTCTCTTAGTGGACTCTAATATAATATCTTCCATTAAGAGCTTGATTATCGAACCCCTTTGTTCTAAAAACTTGCTATATAAGTTATCACCATTTCTCATTCTAAAATCTATTGGTGAGCGATGAAATAATCGACAACCTAATAAATCATGAAGTTGTATAGCACCAAGCTTGATTCCATCTTCTATATCCGACAATAGATAAGATATTTTGTCTGCAGCCCTAACTGCTTGCCCCTCTAAGTGGCTATATCCTCCACATTTTAGATAATTTCTATGCTTGGTATACTTCCATATGTTTTCCTGACTAGGACCTTCTCCTTTGTGACAATATGTGTGTTTTAAAATACAATCACATACTTCTGGAGTTAAATTAAGACCATTATGTGACTCAACAACGCTAAATTGATATGAGCCTTCTAGAAACCTTACTACATCCACACCGTGTTCGTAGTGGTTGAATCCCCCTTTAAACCCTAACATCTTAAACATACGATCTATCGCATGTTCTCCTGCGTGTCCAAAGGGAGTGTGTCCGATATCATGTGCTAAAGATCCAGCTTCAATCAAATCTTTATCTAGACCGAATGCAGCACCTATTGTGGATGCTAATTGCATTACTTCAATACTATGTGCGAGTCTTTGTCTTAGGTGCTCGTCTTCTTCGAGTGGGAAAAGCTGAGTTTTATCAGCAAGTTTTCTAAACCCATTAGACCAAATAATTCTATCTCGGTCTCGTTGGAATTCAATTCGGAAGCCGTCGCTTTTACTCCCGTGCTCTCTATCAGAAGATTCAGAAGCCCACTCACTAGATAATGCATCGTTTTTTAATTTTATTTCTTCTGATGTTCGTCGAATTTCTGATTCCGAACTTAGATCCCAAATTTCAGTTAACTCTTCGAGCTTTGTAACAATTCTTTTTATTTCTTCTTCTGTTTTTATGAAATTGTTTTCTTTTCTAATAATATCAATTGTTTCATCTATATTTTTACCTTCACTCCAGAGTTTAAGGATGTTATTAAAAAGATTAGTATCGCCAACTTGAAAACCTTTCTTATCGGAAGTCCATAGGTTTACTTTGACTGTACAGTCTCTTTGACTGATTGAGCTGGAGAATTTGTCTATTTCGTATATCATAAAATCTGATTTAATATCAGACATTTCCAAAAATATTCTAAATACGCTATTATTGTTTTTTCTAGAGTAAGACCTTATCTCTTTGGGTTTTCTGTTTTCAAAATTTAGAGTTTTGGAGTTTCTAACATTAATTACAAGTAAGTCAGATGATCTCCAAGGTTGATTGCTTGCATTAACACCACTGTTTTTTAGAGCCTCTTCCTCAAAGTATGGGACTATATATTTCATTACGTTTGGCTCGATATATGAAATTTTATGTCCACAATCTTGTAATGATGATATTAGCTCCTCTCTTTCTTCCTCTATTCCTGGTCTTGTTAAACTTTGGGGTATAGAGCAATAAATTAGTGCGCCATCTTTAGCCAATTCTATAGCTCTAGAAATGAATTTCTTAAATTCAGATGGATACCAAGGAGGATCGATCGCAATACAGTCAAATTTCTTTTTCTCATAATTGCTAATTTCTTCATTTACATCATGAACTTGTGCTTTAGAACCATTATTGAATACACTATTAAATAGTGACACGATATCCTTATCTATGTCGAAGAGAGTTACATTCTTACTATATGCAGCAATAGTGGCTGCTAATGTTGGGGTGCCTAAACAAGCAATTTCATGAGTCTGGTGAATATCTAAAATTCTGCAGGCCATGGTTTCTTGAGATTCAAGTGTATACCACCATTGGAAAAAAAGAGGGTTTGCTGCAGGTAATTTGAAAAAAAATTTTGTTTTATATTCGGGAGATATTGGGGAAATACTTACGTCATTTTTTATTAAATTATTGAATGTTTTATAAACATCTTTAGGTTGAGCTCCATCACATAATGGCAGAACCTCTTCAAAGGTATCAATTCCCCGTTGCAGTAAGCTAATAATTTTGTTTTCTAATTTTTTTTCCCATTTTTCTACTTCAGCAGTCTGTATGGTCATATATCTTCCAGATATTAACGTGGTAAACTATAAGGTGCTGATTATAAATAGGTTATAGTGAAAGGTAAATCATGATTAGTTAGTTCGATGTTTGTATGGTTTCCTGAATAGAAGAAGTTGCGTTTCCTTCATGGTGAATAATCATGAAAGGCCTCGCTAAGCTGGATTATTACTTTTTCAAATTTTTCTTTTTCAAGAAAATGTCTTGAAA
This sequence comes from Shewanella corallii, assembly GCF_023349125.1. GTDB lineage: Bacteria > Pseudomonadota > Gammaproteobacteria > Enterobacterales > Shewanellaceae > Shewanella > Shewanella corallii. The sequence continues at coordinate 1,000,667 of NZ_JAKIKT010000001.1, forward strand.
CGTTACTGATTTCTGGTGATATGTTATAGGGTGAATTTTTCACGTATTGTTCCTAGAGCCTTAGAAACGGCCTGGTTTGACAGCTGTTTTCCGGTGATTACCCCCATTCTCAAACCAACTTGATGATTAGACATTCCTTGTTTTTTAAGGGCCAAAATTCGCTTTTTGGTATCTGTTAGTCGAGAGTCGACCATTTTTCGTGCCAATTCACGCAATTCAGCAACATTGGTCGGATCCAACAACGAATCAACCATGAAATGATAAAAGTACTCATCAATCAGCGTATCTCCAGAGTTCGCATTCGGGCGATCTGGGTGAGCAACTTGCCGACGCAGCCTTAATACTTCTTGCTCAAACTGCGCATACGAGCGCTTTGCTTTCTTGTAAGCAGGGTTCCAAGACCCATGATGAAGTTTGGGGCGGTGATTCAGACAGTATGTATGGCTTAGGTCGGGGCTTATTTTTCCAATGTTGTTGCTTGATTCTTGCTCATCACTGTCTATAACTCCATACCTTTCCCAATGACTTATGAACGCTGAAAACTCCGTTGGGGCTCCGCAGAACTTACACAGCCGCGTTTTTCTTTCAGTATTAAAGTAAACATCGGGTTCAAGTCTGGATCTCCTTGGCCTTTTCTCATCACAGCTCAAAAATAACGACTTGAGCATATCTTGGGTTGCTATGAACGTCACATCTTGTTCTTTGAATGCGTCACTATCTAAGAATTCGCGCAGAGAGGAATGTATCTGCCCAGCAGCATATCGAAAGCCTTTCGACTGAACTAAGTCACTGTAGTTGCTGAGTCCTTTGGGTAAGGGGAAATAGGCGAGATGCTCTGCTGGAAGGTGGGTCCGATATTCCGATATAGCTGGGTCAATCAACTCTCTGACCAAGTTTAGAATGTTGTGCTGCTTTGACTCTTTTGAGTAGGGTTGCCATTTTTCGCGGAACATACGGATAGCGTCGGCAACAGTCTCGTCTGAATGCTCCCAAACTGGAATATATAGCGGCCCTAATCTCTTCATCGCTTCTTCTTCGGACTCGAAGTTCATTGCATCCAACCTTTTTGTCCAATGCTTGTTTCAAACCTACAAGAACCTCTTGGCATCATCAACTAAAGAATGAATGAAGAGGAGAGGGTCATGAACCCATCTTTGTCGAACAAAACTCTGATCAATCGAAAGACGTTGCTAAAGATGATTCCTTTATCAGATCGAACCATCTATAACCTCGAACAGCGTGGAGAGTTCCCTCGGCGGATTGTTCTGACAACCCGCAGTGTTGCTTGGGATTTAGCTGAGGTTGAAAACTGGATAGAGGAAAAACGCAGGTCTGCTTTGAAGGCCGTAAGACCTGGTTTTATTTGGTAACCCCTCAGTCACTTTGTCGATGAGAGATGTTATTAACACTCATTCGCGGGTACCAGCCAGTCGCAAGGTTTCCTCGGGTGGGAATTGTAAGGTTCCTATTGAGACGACCGACAGATATGTGGCTATCCAAGAGTCCAGCGCTAAGGATGCAAATGAACTTGGGTTTGTTGCTCGACTTTTAATACAGGCAACCATCCCCCACAGTAAACCAAAATCGAATGAATGGAGCCGTAAGAATGGAAATCTCACGGTGCACATGATGGCACCGTCGTCTGTCGGCTTACCTTATGGTTGTTATGCTCGTTTGCTGTTGGTCTGGTTGACTACGCAGGCAATAAGAAACAAATCCAGGATGGATAAGGGAGTCATTACACAGCAAGAAGCATACAGGATCGAACTGGGGCACTCCCAGAGAGGTTTTATGGCAGAGCTTGGGTTGATAGGAACTGGCGGTAAAGAGGGGTCTATCGGACGTTTGCGTGAACAGATGAACCGGCTTTTTAAAACCACAATCAGCGCCATTATTACCGAATATAGCGAGGAAGGTGGATATGTTACTCAGAATGACGCTGGAGCTAGGGTCACAGATTTTTGCCATATTTGGTGGAGCACAAACCAGCCTGAGCAAAATTCTTTGTGGGGAGCTTGGGTTGAGCTGTCTCCTAAGTTTTTTCAATTAATAACCGACAAGCCAGTGCCATTGGATATGCGAGTGTTGCGTTTAATTAAACGTTCTCCCATAGCCTTGGATATCTATTGTTGGGCGACATATCGGGTCAGCTATTTGAAGAAGGCCACTGTCATCCCTTGGGGGTCTCTGATGGAGCAAATAGGTACTGGTTATCCTAATACTCGACAAGGTTCCAGAGACTTCAGAAAAAGGTTCCTTGATGGGCTGCAGAAGGTTCAATTTGCTTGGCCGGAGTTAAATGCATCACCCAGCGAAAGAGGGTTGCTTTTAAAGCCCTGTTCTCCTCAGGTGCCTAGATTGATGAAGCGAAAGGTTGAATATGAAATTTAATCGATGGTCGCTATCGGGGTCAGGTGTTTTCGATGTTAGTAAGGCTGGGAATTTGGAAAGTTATCCACGCATGTTCTGTCCCGCTTTTGAGGTGATTTGTGCGCATGTTCTGTCCCGGAGTACGCATGTTTTGTCCCGGAAGTGCGCATGTTCTGTCCCGCGGAGTGCTTATAAATTATTTAATAACATGAGGTTACAGAACCCTCCTGTAGTTCTTCCTGTAGTTATACCTATATAAAAATAAATTACCTGTAGTTGAGCGAGTGAAAATGTGGATAACGGGCATTTTCTCTTGGCGTTTAGAGGCTCATTAATGCTTGGGACCGCGAATGGTGAAAGCTTCCAATAGCTCGTTAAAGGTCAGGTTTACACAGCATTAAACAGCTAAATGCGCAGAGATACCGACAAATACTTGAAGAAGCACAAAGGAGTACACAGCTTTCCTAGATAAATCCGTCGTTGAAATACCGGGCAGGATAGGTGAAGTAGGCCCACCAACAAGTTGATGACTCCTACTTCACTGTCACCCTATTCGCACTTCTTGCTCAACGGAATCTTGCTCTGCGAGGCAATCGGCTACCGCCGAAAGGAGAAAGCATGACAGACAAAGTTACTCGAAAATCGAGCCCCCCTATCAAGGTCTATTGCCTGCCTTCGGAGAAGAGAAGTATCGAGCTACAGGCGAAGAAGGCGGGATTAAGTGCAGCTAAATACTTACGAGATGTAGGGCAGGGATATCTGATTACCAGCGTGGTGGACTTTCGTGCAGTGAGAGAGCTCGCACGCATTAATGGAGATTTGGGGCGACTTGGCGGACTGCTGAAGTTGTGGCTTTCAAATGATGCCCGTACTGCGCATTTTGACCACGCAACATTGCGAGCCGTACTGAATATGGTTGAGGAGAATCAGTTAGAGCTGTCATTAGCGATAGCGAATCTTGTTTCACCTCACGGAACTTTAGCGGCTAAATTTTCGAAGGCTAGAAGGTGACTCACTATGAAAAAGGTATTCATTTTAGCGGCTAAAAAAATCGTACTATCGACATCTCTAATTCTTGCACCTATTTCGTCATCTTTTGGAGGCATCCCGGTAATTGATGGCACTAACCTCAGTCAAAACATTCTTAGCACGATTGAAGCTGTCGCTCAGACAGCAAAACAGATCCAGCAGTATCAAACCCAACTACAGCAATACGAAAACATGCTGCAAAATACGTTAGCCCCAGCTGCATTTATCTGGGATCGTGCCAGTTACACCATGAACCAAATGGTGGAAGCGACGAATACGCTGAGGTATTACCAAAACCGACTTGGTAGCTTGGATGCCTACCTGAGTAAGTTTCACAACGTTTCTTATTACAGAAGTTCTCCCTGTTTTAATGGCTCGGGTGGTTGCACACCAACAGAAAAAGCCCTCATTGAAGAAACTCTCCTTCTATCTTCTCGTAGCCAACATGAAGCCAACCAAGCCGTGATTACAGGCGTTAGCTTACAGTTTGACTCGCTTGCAAGGGATGCCGAAAACCTTGAAAGCCTTCAACTCCAAGCTCAAGGTGCGGACGGACAATTGGCTGCTATTCAGTATGCGAATCAATTCGCCAGTAACCAGGCCAATCAGCTTCTGCAAATTCGGAGCTTGATGGCCGCCCAATACAATGCTGTGGCAACAAAGATGCAAGCTGACGCTGATAGGGATGCCAGGCAAGAGGCCGCCCGTGCAAAGCTGTTTGATTTTGGTTCGCCAACTGATCGCTCTCAAAATCGAGGTTTCTAGCCATGAAACGTTACCCGATACTTGTATCTAAGATTGGTTGTGTGTTCGCTGTGCTGATGAGCTTGGCTGGTTGTGAAGAACAGCCACAATCAGCGGATGTCGATTGCAACAATCAAGACAAAACCCAAGAGCAGAGCGAGACTAGAAGCTGTTTATGGGACATGGGTGAACCTACCGATAGAAGCAAAAACAGGGGGTTCTAACTATGTGCAGCAAACAATTGAGATTCTTGCTTCTTCTGGCACTGTCTTTCGTTCCAGGGGGCGCACTCGCTGATATTTCTACCAACGGTGTGCTTGATGAGGTCGCCCATAGATTTTTGACCGAAAGTGCCTCTTGGGCAGAAGTCATCACGGATTATGCCACTTGGCTTTTTTGGACGCTTGGAACCATTTCCCTGGTCTGGACTGGCGGAACATTGGTATTAAAACAAGCAGATATAAGGGAATTCTTCGCGGAATTTGTACGGTTCATCATCACGTTTGGTTTTTTCTTGTGGCTACTGCGCAATGGCCCTGCAATGGCGAACTCTGTCATTGATTCGCTAAGGATGATTGGTGCTGAAGCCGGAGGGTTGCCAAGAGAACTAACACCCTCAGAACCCATCAGCATTGCGTTCGACATCATTATTAAAGCCGCTGAAGCGTACAGCTTTGCAAGCCCTATCGATAACCTTTCTATTTTCCTCATCACTTTAGCCATTTTTGCTTGCATGGCAGTGGTGGCTGCGAACGTCTTACTGGCTTTGATTTCGGCCTGGATTCTCATTTACGCAGGTGTTTTTGTTCTTGGTTTTGGCGGTTCTAATTGGACATCAGACATTGCTATTAACTACTTCAAAACCGTTCTCGCGGTTGCCTTGAAGTTGATGACAATGACGCTGTTGATAGGTATTGCCACATCAATAATGGATGGTTTTTATGCCGAACTATCCAATGACGCCCCCATGGACGAGCTGCTGGTCATTTTTGTTGTCTCCTTGGTGTTATTGCTCCTCATTCACTCAATTCCAAATGTTGTAGCTGGGCTTATTCCCCATGGTGGTTCTGCGGTAAATGCAGGGAGTGTTAGTGTCGGCTCATTTATTAGTGGAGCGTTGGCTGGCGGCTCTATGGTAACGGGTGTTGCAGCGGGAGCAGCTATGAGTGCAATGGGCGGTGCTTCGGCGATTCATGCTGCATTTAAAAGTGCGCAGTCAGCGGCTTCTCAAGGCATTACGGCGAGTTTCGATGCTGGAAACTCATCCGATGGAATGGAACAGTCGGAGTCTTCCGGTTCGGCATTCGCCGAGGCGTCAGGAAGCTCTGAGGCCGGAGGGTTATCACGAGCAGGACAAATCGCTTTAGGTACGGCAGGAAATCTAGTTAAAGGCATGGGATCTATGGCCAAGAGTAGCGTGTCCGGGACGACGGGGGGCCGACTAGCAGATGCAATCAGAAGTAACTCAGCTAAGAGCAATGGTGGTGATGCTGCCGGCTCTTTAAATGACATTCAGGCTGGTGACGAATTCGAAGGAAACAGCATCGGTGAAGCGAGTTGGGTCGACCAGTCGGGTGGTTTTGATTCCCTTTCACCTCAGCAACAAGAGGATGCAAGAGAAGCCCACGGTCAGTGGCAGGCCAGCAACCCCACTCAACAAACATCAGACCTACGAAGCTTTGTTTCGCGTTCCCAGGAGCGGCAAAGAGAACGTAACGAAGAGATTGCCAGCTTTGTTAATCAAGCGCACGTAACCGAGTGATAAGGAGCAGATGATTATGTTCCTGAACTTCCCTCCTCAAAACATCTTCGATTTCATTATTTTTTTCATTTTGATGTTCTTTGTAATGCTCGCTTTTTATCTGTTGGGGCAATGGCTCCACTCAGTATTTGATAAAAGCAAGCTAGAAGGACTAGCTAATAAGCTCACTAGCTGTGGAGACGCCATTGCGGACAAGTCATACAAGGACATGAAACAACTAATCAAGATGGCCAGAAAAGTCAGTTATCGGCCATTTGACAAAGACAAGTAAGCGAAAGTGCAGGCCGATGTTGCAGCATCGGCCTGCGATACCACGTAACACCTAATCAGGAGGTGAAACATGACAACGGCGACTATTACAGAAATCCGTACTGCGATCCATCACGCAGCGACCCAGCTTGCAGGCCTTCCTTACGTTGACCAAGAATCAGCAATAGAACTTGGTGAGGTAACAGAATCTATCGTCAACATGTGCACTTTACTGCGCTATCAGGCCGAGTCAGGGACGTTGAACCCAACAGACTTTAAGCTGGCGACAAGCATCATTGACAGGGCTTTAAGGGGGTGACCTGCTCCTACCCGTCAGTGTTAAATCCAAGTGGTATCTGCGCTGGCGGGTCATCTTAGAACATCTCAGCCCTTAGACTCAGGAAGTGGGTATTGCATATGGTGAGCAAGTCTTTATAGGAATCTAATACATTGTAATGTTTCGTATAAAGTTTGTTCATTTCTGTACAGGTGAGCAGTGAAGGATTAAAATACGGGTCATAAAGATGTTTGAGATAAAGTTATGAACGAATTTGATGTGGCGAAATACATCCTTGATAGAGAGGGTGAAATGTCGGCTATGAAGCTGCAGAAGCTGCTTTATTATTGTCAGGCTTGGTCTATGGTTTGGGATGAGCGAGAGCTGTTCTCCGCAGACTTTGAAGCTTGGGCCAATGGACCTGTATTGTCATCAATTTATGATGTCCACAGAGGTATGTTCAAAGTTAGTGCTGACTTGTTTGACTCTGCTGACTCTTCTAAATTGGATGACGACGCTAAAGATACTATTGAGCAAGTGCTTAAAGTCTACGGAGAGAAAACTGCTCAGTGGTTGAGTAACCTCACTCATGAAGAAGCCCCATGGCTAAATGCTAGAGGGGAGTTGTCTCCGCTGGAGCGTTCCAATACTGTAATTTCAAAAGGCAGCATGCACGAATACTACTCTGGGTTGTAAATATAGTGGTAAGCGACAAAGCTTTACGACGAGAAGAGCGTAAAAAAGCGAAGTTGGAGAAAGCTCAAAAGCTGGTGAGCAAAATTACTTTGACTGAGCCAAGTAAAGAAGTATCTGAGTTGCCTCAGTTGGTCTGTCCTAAAGTCCCTCTCACTCCAAAAGACCGTGAAGCTAGACTAAAAAAAGTCCCAGTTTACGATGAAAAACCAGCCATTTATGGTTCTCAAATGACTTGGTGCACAAAACTTTCGGATCTCGAAGGCGATTGGGAGTGGGGGGAACCAAGACAATGGTCTGAGGATGAGTGGGAGGATGAGATTCTACGAGAGCTTGGTGCACTATCTAAGCTTACTTGGTCGGAAATTGCGAAGATGGAGACCGGCGAAGGGAAAAGAAAAAAGAGAAGAAAGAGGCATCATCCGCAACCGATAAGTTCAATCATTCCTGAGGCTCAAGAGCGTTGGAAAGAGCTAGACCTTGAGCAATTTGATACGTCTTATCGCTTTCGTCTCGGAGGTGCTAAGAGAGCTTGGGGGTTTCAATGCGGCGCCCATTTCTATTTGGTTTGGTATGAACGAAACCATCAAATTTACCCCGTCTAGCACAAAAAGGTTGCTCTCAAGGTTTTAACAGGTCAGCCCATGAGAGCATCTTGCTATATTTGAAACATCTTTATAATGAAGACTTAAATAGGGTGCTTCATTTTAGTGTTAATGCCTGAAAACTGCAGAGCACTTTCTCTCAAGTAGGCGATACCCCCGCCCCAGCGAAACTTTGACGCTTTGATTCATAAGCCGCCTTTCTGCCTCTCACTAGTTAACGCAATTGTAATGCGATTTTGTAGTTACTACTTCTAATGACATGAGTGCTGCACGTCCTAATCAAAAAATGGTGAGCTAAATACCCTATTTTAGAGTCTCAACTTGCATGTAAGTGGATACAAGCTTTGGAAAATCAACTTGATAAGGGAAAAGCGATAGACGAGTCATATGCAGTCTAGTAATGTTCTGAATTCAACTAGACCCACTACAGCACCTGCGCATGAATAAAAGGAATCGATGACGATGATCGAAATGCTCTTTGCTCTTTCTCTGCTGGTCAATGCAGGACTAATTGCTTATTCCTACTCTATCCGCAAACAAAACGCGTCGCCTGACGAAGTGAGAGAGAATAGGAAAGAGTCTGAACAAGAAAAGACACAGGAATGTGAACTTGAGGCGGAGCAGTTGGGAACAGATCAAATATTGACGATTAAATCTCCAACATCTAGCTCGATGGAAATCCCATATTTTAAGAGTGAAAAAGACAAACTCTTTTTTCTGCTTAATGAGGTAGATGGAAAGCGTCGCAATCAATTGCTAGGAATCACCTCAGAGATGTATAGCGATGAGCAACTATCAAAACAGTGGTTTAGGAACATATCGAACAAAGTTCATCCGGACAAAAATCAGCAAGATCCTATAGCAACTGAGGCGTTTGATAATCTTAAGAAACTGTACAGTATGATGACGTTGTAAGCGAGGCAGTTATGTCGAACAAACAGCTGCCTATAGTGCGCATCGCTCTGTCTGAACTGCTGACGCCCCAAAAAAGTAATGTATCTATTGATGTCGACTTTAGCATCGATGAAGCCAACCAACAGCTTTTGAAAAAATCGTATAGCGAAGTCAATCCAGATAACAAAACGCACACACCGTACTACCACACAGGGGCTTTAGCGCAAGCTTTGAGCACAGATTTACGAGCGTTTCGAGAAGCGATTGCTGAAGCTGACCGTGATGAGATTCGTCAACAAAACGGTCATATATTTCTTTCGCAAGGCTTGGCGTTGGAAATCATTGATGAACGCTACGAGCAGCCTAGAGATACGAAACAGCAAGTCAAGCACGCGGCAACCAGTCAACTCATTGCAGATGTGGCCGTCATTCCTTATCAGACTGTAGCTGCGATCAGCAGCTTGCAGGCGACAGAGAACAGAGAGCAGCAAACCGAAGAACAGACAAAAGATAAGGATGATGTATGAGTGACACGCCATTACTACCTGATACATTGTTACCTGTCGGCGAAGTTGCTGATGTGACTGTTGTTGAGGTGGGTACTGATACAAATGTCACTAACACGCGTCATTACATGCTGTTAAAGGACGTCCCCGTCGCAACTGGGCTTGACCCTGCTGATGTAGCGCAAAAAGCCTCCGAGACTAGCAGTGACAAAGTAACCACAATCAATGGTAAGCGCTATGTGCGTTTATCTACTGCAAGAAGATGGAACTTACCTAATATGCAAAGTGCCAATGCTGAGCTGCAAGCACAAGCACAGAAGTTCCATCAAGACACTCAGCTTTTACTGTCTCGACCTGAGTCCATTCAACGGCGGTCAATTGCAGCTTCTACGGTTGAGTCTAAGTCCAACATCGCTAAACAAGAATATCGACGCAAACTTGACCAAGAAGGAAAAGGCGACAAGTGTGAGCGCTCAGGAGTTAGTACAGCGAATGAAAAAGCTGAGGTTCACCATAAAAAGCGGGTAGCAGATCGTCCCGAGTTGGCTGCGGAAACCTCTAATATGGAGCTGTTATTGCGCCCAGTTCACAAGGAGGAACACCGTGGCGACAAGAAAGGCTGATAATTAAAGGCGTAAATAGAGCAGTAAAAAATGTGTGAGCTAACAGGTTAGCTTATCGCGTCATATGTGTGACGCTTTTAAGTGATTTTTACTTTTGACAGTGATGATTGCGGCAATATCAACAAAGTTCTTTGGATGCATAGAGTGTGGCCTATGCCTCTTGATACTCGTACTAAGTCTGAGCTAATCTTAGTTTGTATATCATGACAATGACAAAGCCCGCGAGGTGTTGGCGCACCGTTTGAGCGGGCTTAGTTATTTGTTAAATCTGACTCCGATATTTGGCGATGTGGCATAGCTCTTTAGTAGTGCTTCAGAGGGGAAGAATGCGTATAGCCGCTTATGAGCTAAAGCTGATCCGTTTGGATATCGCCTAATGTTCTGCTTTGGGAGAGGAATAAAGTTTCATACGGTTGATCTTGTCTGAACTTGGACATCTGAACACATCACTTTTTGTCTTGCCAAAATTAGGTAATCTGATATTTTGAGTATCGGAGCTGATTGCCAAGGCTGTAAGTGACCTAAAAGACAGCAAATCTAACTACCTGCCCATAGCAGTTGATCTTTATTAACCATGCTGGCAAGAGTAGTGATTTAAACACTTACCACTACCTTTAAAGTCCGGCATCGTTAAGAAAGGATTACTCCCATGAGTATTGACCTCTCAAAACTGTGCGCAGATTTCATGCGTCAAAATCATGCTTCCCAATCTACGACAAAACTGAAAGCTTCACATGCCAGAGAGCTTGTTGCTGCTTTTTTTGGGTATAAGAGTCATGCGGCTCTTATGGCCGAGAAGACTTATCCACTGGTTCAGCTAGAAGAAGCATATATATTCATTCCTGACATACCTTTGATGAATGAGAGACGATCGAGGCTCAATGGCTTGCCAAATGACCTTGGACGCTCAATTGACCTCGCCAAGCTTCTATCAGACATGCTTGCTGATGAAGGGTTAGGTGGTGAATATACTTGGCTCTATGACTCACTAGAAAACTACATTGTCGAAGTCCTACTACCCGATTGCCAATATCTTATAGATAATCAGCTTTCGGGGGCTATGGCTGAAACTAATGCGGAATTTTTCGATAGTCCTTATTACGATGATGTACAAATTGAAGATCGTGGTGATGAACTGGTAGCTATTGCTAAATCCCAGTACAAAGGCAAACCAATGGACGATAAACCATTTTGTGGAGACACTCTTGATATGGTTGTACAGGTGATATTGCCTCGCATAGCTGGCAAGCGTGGTTTTTACGAATACGAGCTTGAAGCTGGAGGCTGCGTCAATGATGATTGGGTAGATCCGGAACTGCGGTATGGTAAACGCTATCAGAGCAGGTTAGCAGAAGAGCTTGGCATAACAGAAGAAGAGCTTGAGTGTTTGGAATGGGATACGCTGGAAAACAGCAGTGATGATGGTTTGATTTATGGCTTTGTTTTAACCTTTGACGAAAGTTGCCCTCCAGAGATATTGGATAAGATCAGAGGTTTATCTGATTCTCTGACTGTCCGCGTTTCAGCCAACGCTTTTGATAGTCCTTATCCGGACGAACCAGAAGAAAATTTGCATTAGGGGGGGAAGTTCATCCCAACCAATATGGCACCCCACAGGGTGCCTTTTGATGCTTTTTTCAGGGGTTTCAAGCCCAAGGCGACGCACGACGGGTAGGGGTTATCTATCGGTTTAAAACCATATTAACTTCTACATTTAATCAATATTATTGGTCTATCGGAGCAAACTTATTCCTCTCCTACAGCTGCTTGGGCAAAAGCTGAGCTAAAAGGTCAACTTGCAGCAAAAAAGCAAAAAAAAATCTGAGCATGGTATAGATGATGGTACCGCAAACCAGTTCAAATCTAACTTGCTGTAATAAAAGGTGGCTTTCCTCTTATTGATGTTAGAGTGGGAATAATCCCGACTTGAACCGCAACTGAAAAAGCGACCTCCGGGTCGCTTTTTTACTGTGTGAAGGTCTGTTTTATTAATGGGGTTTGCCGCTGGAGCGACTTTCAGGGTCATTGGCAGCATCCGGCAATTCTGTTTGCTCTGTGTCCTGCATCCTGGGTTCAGGCTCAAATACCATCACCTTATTACCGCCGAGAGCGGCGCATTGTTGCATCACCTCTTTGGCAGACAATATTGCCAATTTACGGTTGGCCAGCAGGCCATCATACTCCGCAATACCTATGCTGACCGTCAGTCGCAACGACAAGCCTGCAAAGCCAAAAGCGTGTTCGGCAATCATCATACGTAAATGTTCAGCTTTGACTCTGGCGGTATTCATGTCTGCGCCCCCCAACTCAAGCACAAACTCTTCGCCTCCCCAGCGCACAACCCTGTCATGTTTGCGGATTGAGCCCCCGATCAACTCTGCCAGTTTCACCAATTGATAGTCGCAACAGGCCTGACCCTGTTGTTGGCAGAGTTGCTGAAAATCGTCGACAGAGATCATCAGCAGAGCGGCTCTGCGCTCCCGGGTGACATTGGGTGTGTGTTGATAGAAGTTACGGCTGTTGGCCAGACTTGCCAGAGGCGTGCCGGTTGCCAGGTGACTCATCAGCTGGTTCTGATCATTCAGTTGGTGTATACAGCGGATAAGGCCTATGGTCAGAAACAGGCTGCCCAGGGCATCGGGTACCCGCTCCAGCCAACCAGAGGTGATCACCTGGGTGAGGTGGCCACTTAGCTGGATTAGCGCACCGAGATAAAGCATGCTGAAACCGGCTCCAAGCCAGAAACTGACAGCGCCCAGATTGGGCCGGTTGATCAACAGGGTCATGCCCAGCCAGGCGATAACAGGAATGGCGTCGAGCGTGAGCTGAGTGCCCGAATGCGGCAGCACCAATGTATGATTAGCGAGCAGTATCAGCAGCCAGGCAAAGGTTATCCCGATAAGGGCCAGAGGCCAGTTGATGAACCAAAGAGAGGAAGATTTGGGTATCATTTTCCAAGTTTAGTTCAGGCCGGGGAAGTTACCAGTGTGACCGACATTGGCAACTTGATATACTCCGTGTCTGAATATTGAATGGGGCGCAATTGATGCAGGCAGAACAGGATAATCATTGGATGGGTTTGGCGCTGGAAATGGCAGCCAAGGCCGAGGCTCGCGGGGAAGTGCCCGTCGGTGCCGTTTTGGTTAAAGACAATCAATTGCTGGCTGCCGGTTTCAATTTCAGTATTGGGCAACATGACCCCAGTGCTCACGCTGAGATGCAGTGTTTGCGGCAGGCGGGCCAGGTGATACAAAACTATCGTATGCTGGATGCCACCTTGTATGTCACCCTGGAACCTTGCTCCATGTGCGCGGGAGCCATGGTTCACAGTCGTATTAAGCGTGTGGTGTTTGGCGCCCGGGATGCCAAAACCGGTGCAGCGGGTTCAGTGGTGGACTTGTTGAATAACTCAGCCTTCAACCATCAGGTGTCAGTCACTTCCGGCGTGAGAGAGCAGGAATGCGCAGCAATGCTGAGTGATTTTTTCAAGCGTCGCCGCGCGGAAAAGAAAGCGTTGAAGCAGGCAGCCAAAAATCAGCAGGCCAACGGCTGATATTAATGTCAGCAGATCCTAGCTGTTGCGCAGTTGGATAAAGGTGAAAAATTGTTTTTGGCGGTGCAGCATACGCTGATGACGGGCCTTTTGAAGAGTACGGCGACGGGCCGCTGCGTTATTCATCATTTTTCGTTTCATACTTCTTCCTCACAGTTCTCCATTGCTGAATCACTGTTTGCGGCGGGCAGGTCGCCCGCTGATCTCCATGTATTTCGACAGTATCACAATCTCTGATGAAAGAAATATGAATATGGTGAGAAATATTACCAATTTTTCATAGGCTTGCCCGGCGCAGGGAGAGAAATTACTGTGGTGCTGTGACAGCCTCCTCTCCCGGCATCTCTTTGGCTTTCTCCTCTTTGGCTATCGCCTTGGCCGCTTCTGTCTGAGCCTGATGGTCCAGCCATACCAGAGTGTCGTAATAGCGGCGGATATTGTCTACATAGTGGGCGGCTTCACTGCCTCTGGCATAGCCGTAGCGGGTTTTGCTGTAATATTTGCGCTTCTGCAGCAAAGGTAACACCTGCTTGACGTCGCCCCAGCTGCTGGGGTTATAGCCCATTGATTGCGCCAGTTTACGGGCGTCCTCAACGTGTCCCATTCCTATGTTGTAGGAGGCGAGTGCAAACCACATACGTTGATCTTCAGGTATGGAAGCGGGCAGACGGGTCAATATATTGCTCAGGTACTTGGCCCCACCACGAATACTCTGCTCAGGGTCGAGGCGATTGCTGATGCCCATCTGTTTGGCGGTAGGCAAGGTCAGCATCATCAAACCCCGAACCCCGGTTGGAGAGCGGGCATGGGGATTCCAGTGGGATTCCTGATAGGCGGTTGCTGCCAGTTTGCGCCAGTCCAGCTCACCTGAGTATTGTTCAAACCAGGGGCGGTATCTTGGTAGCTTGCTGTCCACGGCACGAATAAAGGCCCGGGTATCTACGTAGTCAAAGCGCTGCACATGACCAAAGTACTTTTCATTCAATTCATCCAGGGTGCCGTTTCTGCGCTCTGAATCCCAGAAAGCCAGTAACTCACTCATCATCCGGTCTGAATTTTGTGCTGACAGCAGCCAAACCACGTTTTGCTCTTCCTGCAAGACCTGAGCGATGCGCAGTTCAGGCAAAAATCTGCGATTGATCTGCAGCGCTGAGGAATCTGCAACTGTATAAGCAATCTCGCCGCTAGCAACCATCTCCAGCAGCTCTTCACTGTCTTTGTCGGCTACCTGCTGCCAGTTGAGCTCAGGGTTGTCCTGTCTCAATGCCATCATGGTATCGACAAAGGCTGAGTCTGCAAGAATGGTCAGGCCTGGACCCAACTCATTAAGGTTCTTACCTGGCTTATTGCCCTCTTTGTAGACCAGTACCTGGTCCACCTGATACAGGGGCGGTCCCATACGAAACTGCTCCCGGCGGGCGAGGGTATCTGTCATCCCTGCAGCGATGATGTCGATATCTTCTTTTTCCAGCGCCCGATAAAGCTCCCCGATAGTGTTGTAGGGAATCATCTTGAGAGGCTTATTCAGGTACTGGGAGAATTTGTCAGCCATCTCATAGTCGAAGCCGCTGAGTCCCTGACCTGTGCTGACATATATCTGCGGGCCATAGAGAGTCCCCACCCGCAGCACGCTGCGCTCGGTCGGAGCAGGAGATTCTACCGGCTCTGGTTCGCAGCCTGAGAATAAAGGCAGAAACAACAGAACCGCCAACAGGCGTTTGAATGTCATAGTGAACAATAATGCGACAGCGGTTGAAAAATGCAATAAGCCGAACGGTGAGTCCCGGGATCACTGACCCGGTATTCCATCGTTTGATTACAGGGAAAATGTTTTCGGCGATGAGGCGCGTTTATAGCACAAATCAGGGCGGTTTCACCAAGCCAATTTGATGATTTGTGAGCCACTTTTTCCTATAATACCGCCTCCTCTTACCCTGTTATCCAATAATATAAAAAGGTGAATAGACGTGATGGAGATCATCCGCGGAGCCCCTGCACTATCGTCGTTCCGGGTGCAGAAACTGCTGGCAGCGTTTAGCAGTGAGTCCCTTCCGGTCAGTGAGATTTATGCCGAGTACATACATCTTGCTGAGTTAAGTGAGCCACTGGATGAAAACGAATCTCAGCAGCTTGCCAAAATCCTCACCTATGGTCCAGCCATGGAATCCCACGCCCCCAGCGGCACCCTGTTCTTCGTCACCCCTCGCCCCGGCACCATCTCCCCCTGGTCCTCCAAAGCAACTGATATTGCCCATAACTGCGGCCTGAACAAAGTTCAGCGTCTGGAGCGGGGTATTGCCTATTATGTTGAGGGTGAGCTGACCCAGGACCAATTGGCTGGAGTTAAGGCGCTTATCCATGACCGTATGATGGAAGTGGTATTGGGTGAATTTGAGCAGGCCTCCATGCTGTTTGCTCACACTGAGCCTGGCACACTTCGCAGCGTGAATGTGCTGGGTGAAGGTCGTCGCGCGCTGGTAACTGCCAATACCGAAATGGGGCTGGCGCTGGCAGAAGATGAAATCGACTATCTGGTAGAGAACTTTGTCCGTCTGGGCCGTAACCCCAACGACATCGAGCTGATGATGTTTGCCCAGGCCAACTCAGAGCATTGTCGCCACAAGATCTTCAACGCCGACTGGACCATAGATGGCGAAGTGCAGCCCAAGTCGCTGTTCAAGATGATCAAAAACACCTTTGAAACCACTCCGGAGCATGTGCTGTCGGCATACAAGGATAACGCCGCGGTAATGGAAGGCTCAGTGGCAGGTCGTTTCTTCCCTGACTCCGACGGAGTTTACCGTTATCACTCAGAGCCTATGCATGTGCTGATGAAGGTGGAAACCCATAACCACCCAACGGCTATCAGCCCATACCCAGGCGCAGCGACCGGCAGTGGCGGTGAGATCCGTGATGAGGGCGCAACCGGACGTGGTTCCAAGCCCAAAGCAGGTCTGACAGGCTTCTCAGTATCCAACCTTAAGATCCCTGGCTTTGTGCAGCCATGGGAAGGGGATTATGGCAAGCCGGAACGTATTGTATCCGCGCTGGATATCATGCTGGATGGCCCACTGGGCGGTGCAGCTTTTAACAATGAATTTGGTCGTCCTGCGCTACTGGGTTACTTCCGCACCTATGAGCAGCAGGTAGCCAGCCACAATGGCGTTGAGGTTCGTGGTTACCATAAGCCTATTATGTTGGCCGGTGGTCTGGGTAATATCCGTGAAGACCACGTACAGAAAGGTGAAATCACCATAGGTGCCAAGCTGATTGTACTGGGTGGCCCAGCCATGAACATTGGTCTGGGCGGCGGCGCGGCCTCCTCTATGGCATCCGGCCAGTCCAGTGAAGATTTGGACTTCGCCTCAGTACAGCGTGAAAACCCTGAGATGGAACGTCGTTGTCAGGAAGTGATCGACCGCTGTTGGCAGATGGGCGATGACAACCCGATCCAGTTTATCCACGATGTGGGTGCCGGTGGCCTGTCCAATGCCTTGCCTGAGCTGGTGAGTGATGGTGGCCGTGGCGGTAAGTTTGAATTGCGTAAGGTGCTGTCTGACGAGCCGGGCATGAGCCCTCTGGAGATTTGGTGTAACGAATCTCAGGAACGCTATGTGTTGTCTGTAGCGGCTGAAAACCTGGATACCTTTGCCGCCATCTGTGAGCGTGAGCGTGCACCATTCGCGGTAGTGGGTGAAGCCACTGAGCAGGAGCACCTGCTGCTGAACGATGAGCACTTCGACAATCAACCCATAGATCTGCCATTGGAAGTGCTGCTGGGCAAAGCGCCCAAGATGAGCCGTGAAGCCGAGACTCTGAAGGCTGAAGGCAAGGCGCTGGATACTGCTGCCATTAGCGTGAAAGAAGCGGTATCCCGGGTACTGAGCTTGCCGACTGTGGCCGACAAAACCTTCCTGATCACCATCGGTGACCGTACGGTAACCGGTCTGGTTAACCGTGACCAGATGGTGGGGCCATGGCAGGTACCTGTAGCCGACTGTGCTGTGACTGCGGCCAGTTTTGACTCCTACGCCGGTGAAGCCATGTCTATGGGTGAGCGTACGCCACTGGCGCTGCTCGATTTCGGCGCCTCTGCCCGTATGGCTGTGGCCGAGTCCATTATGAATATTGCTGGCGCTGATATCGGCGATATGAAGCGTATCAAGCTGTCTGCCAACTGGATGGCGGCAGCCGGTCATCCGGGTGAAGATGCCGGTCTGTACGAAGCAGTTAAAGCTGTGGGTGAGGAGCTGTGTCCTGAACTTGGCCTGACCATTCCTGTGGGTAAGGACTCCATGTCCATGAAAACCGCCTGGCAGGATAACGGTGAGGACAAGAGCGTCACTGCGCCTCTTTCTTTGGTGATCTCAGCCTTTGGTGTGGTGCGTGATATCCGTAACACAGTGACCCCAGAGCTGCGCTCAGATAAAGGCGCGACAGCGCTGCTGCTGGTGGATCTGGCTGATGGCAAGCAACGTCTGGGTGGCTCCTGTCTGGCTCAGGTGTTCGGTGAGTTGGGTGATGCTGCACCGGATCTGGACAAGCCTGCCAACCTTAAAGGTTTCTTCGATGTGACCCAGCAGCTGGTGGCCGATAAGCAAGTGATTGCTTACCACGACCGCAGTGATGGTGGTTTGTTGGCGACTCTGGCCGAGATGGCGTTTGCCGGTAACACTGGTTTGCATATTAATCTGGGTGGCATAGAAGGGGATGATATCTCCCGTCTGTTCAACGAAGAGTTGGGCGGCGTGCTGCAGATCCCTGCCTCTGATGCGCAGGACATTATCAGCCGCTTTGAAGATGTGGGCGTAAGCTGCCACCTGATAGGTAACCTGGCAGATGACATGCAGCTATCTGTATACGACGGCGAACGTGAAGTGCTGAGCGAGTCTTTGATTGACCTGCGTAAGCTGTGGTCTGAGACCACTTACCGTATGCAGGCGATGCGTGATAACCCAGAGTGCGCCAAAGAGGAATTCGCGCTTAAGTTGGATATCAATAACCCCGGCCTGACAGTCGATCTCAGCTATGACGTGGCTGAAGACGTGGCCGCTCCTTATATCCTTAAGGGCGCTGCGCCGAAGATGGCGATTTTGCGCGAGCAGGGTGTGAACTCTCACCTGGAGATGGCGGCGGCATTTGACCGCGCCGGCTTTGAATCCCGTGACGTGCATATGTCGGATATTCTGTCCGGTCGTGTCAGTCTGGAAGGTTTCCAGGGGCTGGTGGCCTGTGGTGGCTTCTCTTACGGTGACGTACTGGGCGCAGGTGAAGGTTGGGCCAAGTCGATTCTGTTTAATGAACTGGCTCGTCAGGAGTTCAGTCGTTTCTTCGAGCGCGGCGACAGCTTTGCTCTGGGTGTATGTAACGGCTGTCAGATGCTGTCCAACCTCAAGTCCATTATTCCCGGCACTGAGCACTGGCCACATTTCGTTCGCAACCGTTCTGAGCGCTTCGAAGCCCGCTTCTCTCTGGTAGAGGTACAGCAGAGCCCATCTCTGTTCTTCGAAGGTATGGCTGGCTCCCGCATGCCAATCGCGGTATCCCATGGTGAGGGCAGGGCGGAGTTTGCGTCTCCCGAGGCGCTGGCTGCAGCAGAAGCTTCCGGCACTGTGTCGCTGCGTTATGTGGATGGTAACGGTAAAGTGGCTGAGCAGTACCCACTGAACCCCAATGGTTCGCCAAACGGTATTACCGGTATCACTACCCTGGATGGCCGCGTCACTCTGATGATGCCGCACCCTGAGCGTGTGTTCCGTACTGTGGCCAATTCCTGGCATCCGGATGAGTGGGGTGAAGACAGCCCCTGGATGCGTATGTTCCGCAATGCCAGAGTGAAGCTGGGCTAAAAACCGGTTGTCACTGCATAGATGAAAGCAGCCTCAGGGCTGCTTTTTTACTGCCCAAAAACCTCAGCAACAGCGTATCAATAGTTTAGAAACACCTGATTCTGGTCGCTTTCAGGGCTTTTAGAGACTTGCATGGGTAAGGGATAATTTGACCGGCAGTGAATTATCAATAGCCAGAGGCCAGAGTCGGTGGGGGCTGGCTCTATCAGTCATGGCGAAAGTAAAGTAAATGTTGCCAAACAATAGGTGTTAGAGTGAATCTCTACAAATTGCGGGTTTTGGCGGTTAAATTTCTTATCCGAAACAGAAAGAAAAAAGCCCGGTTTCAGAAACTGAAACCGGGCCCGTTTTGCGCTAACAAAACTCAAGAAACAGCAAATTGTCTTTACCTGAATTAGAACTCACGCGATTTGAAAAGTTCAGTAAATACAGGCTTGTAAGAGTTAACCAGACGTTCAAAAAACTTTTTCATAGCAAATATCTCCACACAAATTCGATGATTGGTGCGCGGAGCAAATACACCACTTGGTTACTGCGGGTGTATTCAAGCGTCTCCTTAACACGAGGCATATAGTAGCCATAGTGTGAAAAACGATCAAACTAGAAAAAATGTATTTTCACATTAGAAAAAATTATCAATTAATATTTGGTTGCCGTTGGTTGTTGATGGGTAACTTGATGATTTTTATTATTTTAATGTTTTTACTGAGTCGTCTTTAAGTGGTTTTGAGTTAGATTATATAGTCGATAAAATGTTAAAAAATGTGGTTATTCAGGTTTTTTGCTCAATTGACATATTAATGTCATTAACTGGCTGTTTTGCAGGTTTTCGACGGCTTCCCTATCATGATTCCTGGTTATCGACAACCGTGGTAGCGGTTGAAGTGTGCACTTACCCGCAAAAACCATTCAAGCTACTGAGTTTGATTGATTTGCATCAAATGCAGGTGGTATAAAATTGAGGTAAATCAACAAACTTGTGCATTTCTAACTAATTGAAATATATGTGTTTGTTGGTATTTGGGTGATTTCTTGGTGTGTTCCTGGTCGCCGATTTGCAACAATTTGTGACCTGCGTCGCAAAAAGGCCGGGAATTGACCAAATTTCGGGGATCTTCCCCCTCAGTCTGGCAAACTGGGAAAATAAAGGGACGTTTGCCTTGGTCTAGGTAAACGAAATGAAAAATTTAACCATCTTACAAAGGTTCGCACCGGCTACATACCGGTGTTAAGTACCAAGTAAGGAGAGACTGATGATTGTTGAAGAGGTTGTCGAGCTATCGCGCTTTCAATTCGCGCTGACAGCTATGTATCACTTCCTGTTTGTACCTCTCACTCTGGGCATGGCCTTCCTGCTTGCAATTATGGAGTCACTGTATGTGATGACCAACAAGCAGATCTACAAGGACATGACCAAATTCTGGGGCAAGCTGTTTGGTATTAACTTTGCCCTGGGTGTGACTACAGGTCTGGCCATGGAATTCCAGTTTGGTACCAACTGGTCTTACTATTCTCACTATGTGGGTGATATCTTCGGAGCTCCTCTGGCCATTGAAGGTCTGATGGCGTTCTTCCTTGAATCCACCATGGTGGGTATGTTCTTCTTCGGTTGGGATCGCTTCAGCAAGCGTCAGCACCTGGCGGTAACCTGGTTGGTTGCTCTGGGTACCAACCTGTCAGCACTGTGGATTCTGGTTGCAAACGGTTGGATGCAAAACCCTGTGGGCAGCGTATTCAACTACGAAACCATGCGAATGGAGATGACCAGCTTCGCTGAAGTCCTGTTCAACCCGGTTGCTCAGGTTAAGTTTGTACACACTGTTGCTTCAGGTTATGTGACCGGCGCTATGTTCGTACTGGCCATCAGCTCTTACTACATTCTGAAGAAGCGTGACCTGCCATTTGCCCGTCGCTCTTTCGCTATTGCGGCAAGCTTTGGTATGGCCTCTATCCTGTCTGTAATCGTTCTGGGTGACGAATCCGGTTATGAAACCGGTGAAGTACAGAAAGTGAAGCTGGCTGCGATTGAAGCTGAATGGCACACAGAGCCAGCTCCTGCTGCATTTACTGCCTTTGGTTTCCCGAATGATGAAACCATGGAAACCGACTATGCCATCAAGATCCCTTATGTAATGGGTATCATCGCGACCCGTTCGCTGGATGAGCAGGTAACCGGTATCCGTGATCTGGTTACTGAGCACGAAGCCCGTATCCGTAACGGTATGAAGGCATACGCTATGCTCGAACAGCTGCGTGCCGGCAACGAAACCCCTGAACTGCGTGCAGCTTTCGAAGCGGCCAAGGTTGACCTGGGTTACGGTCTGCTGCTGAAGCCATACACAGATAAAGTGGTTGACGCTACTGAAGAGCAGATTAAAGCGGCTGCCCGTTCTTCTATTCCATCTGTAGCACC
The DNA here is from genome assembly GCF_023349125.1 of Shewanella corallii. Taxonomy (GTDB): domain Bacteria; phylum Pseudomonadota; class Gammaproteobacteria; order Enterobacterales; family Shewanellaceae; genus Shewanella; species Shewanella corallii. Next base: position 1,022,234 of record NZ_JAKIKT010000001.1, read on the forward strand.
TCTGTTCTTCAGCTTCCGTATCATGGTGGCATTGGGCTTTGTCATGCTGTTCGTATTCGCAGCAGCCTTCTGGCAGAGCACTCGTCATAAGATTGAAGAGAAGCCATGGGTTCTGAAAGCAGCGCTGTTCAGCCTGCCACTGCCTTGGATCGCTATTGAGTGTGGTTGGTTCGTCGCCGAATACGGCCGTCAGCCATGGACCATTTCTGAAGTTCTGCCGACCTTTATGTCTGCCTCCAGCCTGTCTGTCAGCGACATCTGGTTCAGTATCATCACTATCACTGCTTTCTACACTGTATTGCTGGTTGTAGAAGTGTACCTGATGCTGAAGTTTGCGCGCCTGGGCCCCAGCAGCCTGAAGACAGGTCGTTACCACTTTGAGAAGCTGGAAGCTTGATAGGGGAATACCATGTTTGATTATGAAATCCTGAGATTTATCTGGTGGGCCCTGGTAGGCGTATTGTTTATCGGCTTTGCGGTTACCGACGGCTTCGATATGGGTGTAGGTGCTTTGCTGCCAATTCTGGGCAAAGATGACACCGAACGCCGCATTATGATTAACACTGTTGCCCCTCACTGGGACGGCAACCAGGTGTGGTTGATCACAGCCGGTGGTGCACTGTTTGCTGCATGGCCAACTGTGTACGCAGTATCTTTCTCTGGCTTCTATGTAGCTATGATGCTGGTACTGTTTGCCTTGTTCCTGCGTCCTGTTGGCTTTGACTATCGCTCCAAGATTGAAGATCCAAGATGGCGCAAGACCTGGGACTGGGCACTGTTCGTAGGTAGCTTCGTACCGCCTCTGATTATTGGTGTGGCCTTTGGTAACCTGCTGCAGGGTGTGCCTTTCCGTTTCGACGAATACCTGCGCGCCTTCTATGAAGGTAACCTGTTTGGTTTGTTGAACCCATACGGTCTGCTGGCCGGTCTGGTATCTGTATCTATGTTTATGATGCAGGGTGCGACCTGGTTGCAGATGAAGACTGAAGGTGATCTGCGTGCCCGCGCTGCCAAGGCGGCTCAGTTTGCTGCAGTTGCACTGGTGGTAATGTTTGGTGCTGCAGGTCTGTGGTTGTCCAACATGGACGGTTACGTCATCACTTCCGCCATTGATACTGCTGCAGCATCCAACCCAGCGGGTAAGACTGTTGAGCTGGTCTCCGGCGCCTGGATGGCCAACTATGACAAGTACCCAGTGACCATGCTGTTCCCTGTATTGGGTCTGGCTATGCCTCTGCTGGTGGCTCTGTTCAGTCGCATGAACCGCTCTGGCTTTGCCTTCCTGTTCAGCTCCCTGACAATTGCCAGTGTGATCCTGACCTGTGGTGCAGCTATGTTCCCATTCGTGATGCCATCTTCTCTGGAGCCGAATGTGAGCCTGACCATGTGGGATGCGACTGCCAGCCAGATGACTTTGACAGTGATGACCTGGGCTGCGATTATCTTCGTACCTATCGTCCTGAGCTACACCATCTGGACTTACATCAAGATGTACGGCCGCCTGAACCGTCAGTACATTGAAGACAACAAGACTTCACTTTACTGATTAAGGAGAAGATTAGTATGTGGTATTTCACCTGGATCCTGGGCGTATTACTGGCCTGCTCATTCGGTATCATCAACGCCCTGTGGCTTGAAACAACCGAAAACATGGACAGAGATTCCGAACTGGAAGACTAACAGGATAACCTGATAAAAAGCCCCGCAATGCGGGGCTTTTTGCTTTTGCTGATTTTGTAATCATTGATGAATCCGATTTAACTCAAGCCTGCCAATTCAAAATTAACAAAGTGATCTGCATCACAAATCGTTAGGTCATCAGGTGTGACAATTTGTATCTGAGGGTGTGTCGGTTCAATAAACAGTTATTCCAGCCTGACTCCGGGGGATCAACCTCTTTGCCTCCCGCATCCTCCCGCGGACTTACCGCTTCTTAATTATCCCCTGTAGTTGGACGAATCCCGTCGTCGCATGGGGATCTCAGAGCTATTTCTGGAGTGAAACATGATCCTGGATCAGGTTGTAGACTTGTCGCGCCTGCAGTTTGCGCTGACTGCCATGTACCATTTCCTGTTCGTGCCGCTGACGATTGGATTGGTGTTCCTGTTGGCCATCATGGAAACCCTGTACGTGATGACCGGCGAGGTAATTTATAAAGATATGACCCGCTTCTGGGGCAAGTTGTTTGGTATTAACTTTGCCCTGGGTGTTACCACAGGTCTGGCAATGGAGTTCCAGTTCGGGACCAACTGGTCATACTATTCCCACTATGTGGGCGACATCTTTGGTGCGCCCCTGGCCATTGAAGCCCTGATGGCCTTCTTCCTTGAATCTACCATGGTGGGGATGTTCTTCTTCGGATGGGACAGATTCAGCAAACGCCAGCACCTGGCCGTAACCTGGTTGGTGGCTGTTGGCACCAACCTGTCTGCAATGTGGATTTTGGTCGCCAATGGCTGGATGCAAAACCCTGTTGGCGCTGTGTTCAATGACCACACCATGCGCATGGAGCTGACCAGCTTCAAGGAAGTGCTGTTTAACCCCATTGCCCAAACCAAATTTGTTCATACGGTGTCGGCTGGCTACGTGGCCGGAGCCATGTTTGTGCTGGCCATCAGCGCCTACTATCTGCTGAAAAAGCGTGATTTTGAGTTTGCCCGCCGTTCTTTCGCCATCGCGGCAGCTTTTGGTGCAGCCGCAATTGTGATGACGCTGATTTTGGGCGATGAATCGGGTTATGAGATTGGTAAAGTGCAACCCACCAAGTTGGCTGCTATGGAAGCGGAATGGCACACTGAGCCGGCACCGGCCGGTTTATTGCTGTTTGGCTTCCCTGATGAGCACACCATGAGTAACAGCATGCCGGTAAAAATCCCTTATGCACTGGGTCTTATCGCCACCCGCAGTCTGGATACTCAGGTTGAAGGTATCAAGCCTTTGATTGTCAAAAATGAGCAGCGTATCCGCAATGGTATGCAGGCCTATGGTTTGCTGGAGAAGATACGTCATGGTGATAAATCATCTGAAGTTCGCCAGCAGTTTGATGCCCTGAAATCGGATCTGGGTTATGGCCTGCTGCTGAAGCGCTATACAGACAAGGTGGTGAACGCCACTGACGCGCAAATCAAGGCTGCCGCCCAGGATACGGTTCCCGATGTGCCACCTCTGTACTGGAGTTTCCGTATCATGATTGGTGCGGGTATGGCGCTGCTGGCGGTGATGCTGCTGGCGCTGGCATCCTGCTTTAAGCCTGCGCTGCAGCAGAAAGCCGGTTTGTTGAAGCTGTTCCTGTTCGCCTTGCCTTTGCCCTGGCTGGCTATTGAGAGTGGCTGGTTCCTGGCCGAATTTGGCCGCCAACCCTGGACCATCTACAACGTGCTGCCAACGTCCATTTCAGCGTCCAGTCTGAGTGTGGCGGACCTTTGGTTCAGTATCGGTGCCATTACCCTGTTCTACGCCATATTCCTGGTGATTGAACTCTTCCTTATGTTCCATGTAGCGCGCAAAGGCCCAAGCAGTTTGAAGACCGGCCGTTACCACTTTGAAAAGCTGGCAGCTTGATAGGGGACAAGTATGTTTGACTATGAAACGTTAAGGCTCATCTGGTGGGCGCTGATCGGTGTACTCTTTATCGGTTTTGCGGTAACAGACGGATTCGATATGGGGGTAGGTGCTTTGCTGCCTGTCCTTGGCCGGGACGACACCGAGCGGCGGGTGATGATCAACACTGTGGCACCTCACTGGGACGGCAACCAGGTGTGGTTGATCACCGCCGGTGGCGCTTTGTTTGCCGCCTGGCCAACTGTCTATGCTGTGTCATTCTCCGGCTTCTATGTGGCTATGATGCTGGTGCTGCTCGCACTATATCTGCGTCCGGTGGGATTTGATTATCGGTCTAAACTGGATAATCCGAAATGGCGTAAAAGCTGGGATTGGGCGCTGTTTTTCGGCAGTTTTATTCCGCCACTGATTATCGGTGTGGCGTTTGGCAATCTGTTGCAGGGCGTACCTTTCCGCTTTGATGAGTATTTGCGTGCTTACTACGAAGGTAATTTGCTGGGCCTCCTCAACGGCTTTGGTATTCTTGCCGGCCTGGTGTCCGTCTCCATGTTTATGATGCAGGGTGCATGCTGGTTGCAGATGAAAACCGAAGGCGATCTGCGTGCCCGTGCCGCCAAAGCCGCCCAGGCTGCTGCGGTAGTGATGGCGATTCTGTTTGCTTTGGCTGGCTTGTGGTTGTCCCATATGAATGGCTATGTCGTGACCTCAGTTATTGATACCGCCGCCGCATCCGACCCCGCAGTCAAAACCGTCGAGATAGTTGCCGGTGCCTGGCTGGCAAACTATGACCTCTATCCCGCGACTATGCTGTTCCCTGTGCTGGGTTTGGTGATGCCCATGTTGGTGATTCTGGCCAGTCTGGTTAAGCGTTCCGGCTTCGCCTTCCTGTTCAGCTCCCTTGCTGTTGCCGGGGTAATACTGACCTGTGGCTCAGCCATGTTCCCATTCGTGATGCCATCATCACTGGAACCCAATGTGAGCCTGACCATGTGGGATGCCACCGCCAGCCAACTCACACTGACAGTGATGACCTGGGCAGCGATTATTTTTGTGCCCATAGTGCTGAGCTACACCATCTGGACCTATTTCAAGATGTATGGCCGCCTGAGCCGTCAGTACATTGAAGACAACAAGACTTCACTCTACTGATTAAGGAGAAGATGTATATGTGGTATTTCACCTGGATTTTAGGCGTATTGCTGGCCTGTTCATTCGGAATCATCAATGCCCTGTGGCTTGAAACTACCGAAAACAGGGATAGAAAAGGCGGTTTGGAAAGCTAGCTTGTGTGTTTTTGTGGCCTGCAGGGAGTGTCATCTGGCGCTCCCTGCTTTCGTTTGAACTGGCGAAGATTATGCCAACTTGTTGAAGAAATTATCAAAACTATGAACCGGGCCGTAACCCTGTATTAAATTGCAAACAGGCACTAGGGCACAGGGATTTTCCCTGATAGCATGAATGTGTGTTTTTTAGTCAACCAAGACGATTAAGGAGCGTGCCATGTTGGGAGAAAATCACTCACTTACCCATGACTTCCCTGAGTTTACCGATCTTATCCATCAACTTACCAAATCCAATGAACACTTCGCCCACAGATCCCGGCGCTATCACGAACTAGATAAAGAAATCCGCACCTTGGAACTGAACGACGTTCCCACATCTGACGAGCGCTTTATTGCGTTGAAGGCAGAGCGGGTGGAGCTCAAAGATGAACTCCACTATATGTTAACCCAACATTCCAGTTAGGCCGTTTGCGCCCGCAATTGACGGGCCGATGGCTTCATCCACAGGCGGTACATTACCGGCACCCAGACAAGTGATAACAGGGTGGTCAGTAAGGTGCCGCCGGCAATAGCAATAGCGAAAGGTGGCCAGAAGCCGCCACCTGCCATAATCAGAGGCAAAAAGCCGCCTACCGTGGTGATGGTAGTGGAACCAATATGACGTCCACAGGTTGCTACAGTGGCTGTAATTAACTCAGGTTGTCCCAGCCTGGCATCCGGGGTGTCTTCCAGCTCCGCCAGAATCACAATAGCGGCGTTGATCGCCAGCCCCATCAAACCCAGCAAACCGATAATCACGGTAAAGCCAAACGGGTAGCCAAACAGATACACCATCAGGAGTCCCAACCCCGCACTTTGCAATGCGCTGAGCAGGATAATGCCGGTCAGGCGGAATGAGTTAAACGATAGAACCAGAGTGGTCAGCAGGGCGGTGACAACCAGCACGATATTGGACATCAGGTTGCCCACGGCTTCATCCCGTTTGGCACTCTCGCCACCCACTTCAATATGGTATCCCGCCGGGATGTCCATCTCAGCAAGACCGGGTTTAATGGCTTCCAGTACCTTGGCGGGCAGCACATCTGCAGTGATATAGGCTTCTATGGTATTGACCCTTTCACCATTACGGCGGGGTATCGCCCCACGACTGACCTGAATATCCACTTCACTCAGGGCCGACAGCGGAATACCTGAACCAGCGTTTGAGATCAGCATGAGTTCACTGAGGCGACTGGCTTCGGTCCTTTGCTCCTCGCCCAGACGCACCCGCACCGGTAAAGACTGGGTCTGTTCGAGTATGCTGCCACCGGTCAGGCCTGTGGTGGACATCTGGATCTGATTGGCAATGTCGGTGAGAGACAGACCACTGGCCAGGCCCGCATCTTCATCAATCTGGAACCACACCTTGGGAGCGCCTGCACTCAGGGTTCCCCGCGTTTGAATCACATCCGGGGTGGCGGCAAGCAGGCCACGAACTTGTTCACCCAGGGCGGTGAGCGTATCCAGGTTGGGGCCATAAACCCGGATTTCGACCGGGGCGTTGAATGGCGGGCCCTGTTCAAGTTTGCGCACCAATATCTGGGCTTCGGGGAAGGCTTGATCCAACTCCATCTGCAATTGAGGGATCAGCTCATTGGCAGTATCAAAATCGCTGACTTTCACCATAGCCTGGGCGTAGTTTGCAGCCCCTTGCTGGCGCTGAGTCATGTTGTAGTAGAAGGAGGGGAAGTTACCCCCTACCACCCAATCGATTCTCTGCACTTCCTGGTGGGCTGCCATCCGCTCCTGCATGGTATGGATAAGGCTGAGGGTATTGTCCAGGCTCGATTGGGGAGCCAGATACACCTCAATCTGGAACATATCTCTGTCAGATGGGGGAAAGAACTGCTCTGTCATTTTGCTGGCAGCCCAGAAGCCGGTCAGGGGCAGAATGCCGATGGCCAGCGCTGCGAAAACAGGTTTACGCAGAGCAAACAGCAAGCTGGCACGGTAGGCACTGGCCAGCCAGGGCAGTTCAATGCCGGATTCATACCAGTGATGGTGGTTGGTGCAACTGGTAAAGCGTCCCGCCAGACCGGCCACCAGGGTATGAGAGATAAGGTAAGAGCCCAACAGGGCAAACATCACTGAGATAGCGATGCCGCCGACAAACTCACCTGCTGCGCCCGGCATAAGAACAATGGGGGCAAATGCCAGCATGGTGGTAATGGTTGAACCCGCCAGTGGCAGCCACAGGTGTTTAAGGGTTGCTGTCACTGCCTCTATGGCTGTTTGTCCTTCACGCCTGCGCTGGGCGATGGCATCGACTATTACAATGGCGTTATCCACCATAATCCCCAGCGCCACTACCAGACCGGTAATAGACATCTGGTGAATTGGCAGACCCACAAACTTCATACATGCCAGGGTGAACAGCGCGGTTAAGGGCAGGGAGATGGCAACCACCAGAGCATTTTTCAGCCCCAGGGTCAGCATGAGTACGGCCAGAATCAGTCCAAAACCAATTAACAGGCTCTGAACCAACTCTGACAAACGGATATTGGTATAGCTTTCCTGCTCGAACAGCCATTCCACCTTGATATTGGTTGGCAGGTTGGCTTCGAAATTGGCTATGGTGTCTCTCACTTTGGCCTGCCAGATATCGACCCGGGTGTTGCTCAGCATACGGGCTGACACCAGAATGCCCTGTTTGCCGTCAATCAGGGCAATGCTGTTGGCCGGGGTTCTGACTTGCCGCTCCACTGTGGCGACATCGCCAAGACGGATAACCTGACCCGAGCTGTCGATTTTCAGTGGCACCTTGCGGATACGGGCAAGGGAATCAAGTTCACCGGATACTTCCACCAAAGCACGGAAGTGCTGGTTCATCATCTCACCGGCACTGACCTTGGTATCTGCGTTGTTGAGCGCGGCAGCCACCGCTGCCGGGGTCAGGCCCAGTTGATTGATCTTGACGCCATCGAGCTCAACCAGCACTTCCTCTACCGGCTCGCCATCCAGCAAGGCAAAGTCGGTGCCCGACAGCAGCCGCAGTCTGTTTTGCAGCTCAATAGCGTAGCGGTTGAGAATATCCGGCTGCACATCACCGGCACCTTGCCAGCTCAGTCCCAGAATCACCGTATTGGCGAAGCCGAACTGGTCATTGAGTATGGTGTTTTGGGCAGGGGCGGGCAGCAGGTGTTGGCTATCACCAACCAGATCTCTGGCCCGGGACCAGACGGGATCGGTATTGATAATCTCATCTTTAAGCTCCAGCTGAATAACTGAAATGCCCGGCCTGGAGGTGGACATAACCAGCTTAACTTCTTCCAGTCGACGCAGCTCCTGCTCCAGCACTTCTGTGACCAGCACTTCAACCCGCTCAGCGGATGCGCCCGGATATTGGGTGATGACAGATGCAAAACGGTTGGTGATGTCCGGGTCTTCCATGCGGGGCAGGGTATTGATAGCCCCAAGCCCTGCCACCAGTAACAGCGCGATAATCAGGCTGGCCAGGCGACCGTTTTCAATCAACGACTTGACCATAGCTACCTCGCCGCAACCGGGCTAACCGGATTGACCTGCTGGCCCGATACCAATTTGTGCAGGCCGTTGGCGACCACACGCTCACCGCCAGACAATGCGCCTTGCAGGTAAGCCCTTTGCTTGTCTGTGTAGAGGATCTCTACGTCCCGGCGCTCCACAAATTTGCCGTCTTGTCGGCTATCTACCACATAGATATTCCAGCGCCCCCGCACGCCATCGGTCAGGGCACTGACAGGTACCCAAAAGCCAGGCGCTGCTATGGTTTTACGATAATCCAGATAGGCGAGTTCACCGTTGAATACTCTGGCATCCAGCGGCAGCGACATCCTCAGCTCAACAGTACGGGTAACCGGGTTAACTTCCGCACTGATCCCTTCTATGGTGGCATTAAATATCTGCTCGCCAACGGTCAGCGGCATGGTATCGCCATTATTCAGCTCCCGGGCGACATCGACCGGTACACCGATATAAGCCTTGGGGTTGCCCTCTTCGACCAGAGTAAATACCGGACTGCCCTGGGGAACGACTTCACCCAGGTTGTATTGGCGTTTGGACAGGGCGGCGCTGAATGGCGCGACAAGCGTGGATTTCTGCAACCTCAGCTCGGTGGCAGACTTTGACGCCAGCAGTCTTTGTCTGGCGGCCTGCAGGCTTTGTTGCTGACCTTTGACTTCATCCAGCTGCTGCGCCGAAACATAGCTTTCCTTGCTGAGTTCTTCGCTGCGGTTCAGGGTCCTTTGTGCCAGCGCCAGATCTGACTCATTCTGGGCCAGTGCGGCGGTAATCTCTTTCAATTCAGCCTGCAACAGAGAGGTGTCCAGCTGAGCCAATACCTGTCCTTTGCGCACCCGATCGCCTGTATCTGCGGTTAACGCATCCAGCTTACCCGCCAGCTCAAATGCCAGACCTGTCGTATTTCCGGCTCTGACAGTCCCGGTGAAGGTCTGCGCGTGCTCGTATGCCGGAACCTGTTTCAGTTCTAGAGTATTGACGCTGGGCAGGGTGATAGCCGCCCGGGCAGGTGTGGCTGCAGTTTGTTCACCGCAACCGGCAAGGCTCATCATAGCCAGTAACAGAGCGGCACCAGCGCTGTTTCTGCGGCAGCGGTTGCTGCTGTATGAGGTGCGAAGAAAGGCTGAAAACTTAATGTCCATGGCCGGAATATCCATAAAGGCTATAGTTACACAAAGGTTAAATTAGACTAAACAGTCTAGTTACATCAAACTGGACTGTCTAGTCTAGTTTGTGCTTAAATGTTTCCCAATTGTTTAAATCCTGAAATATAAGAGAGTTAGCATTATGTCGACAGTGGCTGTCAGCCGCAGCGCGCAGAAACGCCAACAGATACTCAGCAGTGCCATTGAGCTGTTTACCAGTCAGGGTTTGCCTAATACCAGTATGGACGAAGTCGCTAAGCATGCCGGGGTATCAAAGCAAACTGTATACGCTCATTTCGGCAGTAAGGATGAACTTTTTGTTGCGGCGATTGAGTCCAAGTGTGATGTGCATCAGGTGAGTGAAGATATGTTGTCTGATCCCACCCGCCCTGAGCAAACACTGGCCTGCTTTGCCCATCACTTTGGCGAGATGATAGTGTCGCCAGAAAGTATGCATGTCTTTAAAACCTGTGTGTCACAGGCTGATACTCATCCGGAGATCTCCAGACTTTTCTATGATGCGGGACCTGCCAATGTGCTTGGCCTGTTAGCTGGTTATCTGGCCGAGGTGGAAAAGCACGGTAAGTATCGGTTTGGTAACTGTCACCACGGCGCCATTCGCCTGTGTCTTATGCTGTTTGGCGAGATGAAGCTCAAGTTGGAGCTTGGGTTGGATACGTCAGATTTGGAGGCCGATCGGGAAGCCTATGTGATGGATACCGCGGCGATGTTTTTAAAGGCGCACCGCTGCTGAACCGAACCTTGAAGCTGTGCGTATTACCCTAGTTATGGGGTTTTCTATAGGGACTAATTAATATGTTAATCAGAGTGTTGTGTCTTGCTGCAACGGCGACATCCGTCTCTTTCCTGGCCGAAGCCAGACCTGCTCATATCAAACCTTTTTCTGTTACCGTCAGTCATATTCAATCTGGGGACGCTACGCTCCCGGGTGGCAATGAACTCGCTCGTCAGAGTACCAATCTGGAGTTGAGTGCCGGAGCGCGTTTTTCCCAAAACTGGGTAGCTGGTCTATCGGTCGGTGCTGACTGGCTGGATTATTCCACCCGGACGCCGCTGGCCTATTCAATGGGATGGGATGAGATCCAGCGATACCACGCTGGTGTCTTTGTCCGGTATCAGGCCAACGAGCATTGGAGCTTTATGGCAGCGCCCAAACTACAATATGCCTGGGCTGACGGCGCCAATCGCAGTGACGCTATCTCCTACGGTGTGGTGATGTCCGGTATGTATAGATTTGACTCCGGCAATACGCTGGGGCTGGGCGTGGCTTATCTCAATGATATTGAAGAGGTCAGAACCATTCCTTATCTCGCCATCGACTGGAAACTGACTGAGCGTTGGAGTATCGCCAATCCATTCCAGGCTGGATTCAGCGGTCCTGCGGGGCTGGAGCTGAGATATGACCTGTCTGATGAGTGGCAGTTTGGTTTGGGTAACTCACGCCGTACCACCCGGTTTTTGACCACCCTTAAAGGGGAGGAAGCGGCAGAGCTTGAAGAGTGGGTTGGTTTTGGCCGTGCCACCTGGCAGATGAATGATGCCATGACCCTGAGCGCTTTGGCGGGCTTCTATTTTGACTCGGAACTTGAAGTGGGCAGGGTGAAGCAGGAACTCGACAGCCAGGCAGCAGTGGCGCTGGCGGTCAAGTTCGCTTTCTAAGCGGGATAAGAGCGCAGATTACTCGCCCAGCATGGCCTCTTTCAGGCTGTCCTGGGCGGGCTCATCACCCAACCATATTTTCAGCAGAGCGAGACGGAAAGCTTCGCCATCAATGGTGCTCAGCAGCTTGCCATTTTTATAGCTGGTGACACTGCCTTCGCTGGTCAGGAAGCTGAACTGATCACCCTCTTTAATCGGCTCGGCAAACATCGCCATAAAGGTATCTATCTGGGCTTTAATCGGGCTGATATCACCATCTGTTGCCAGGTCGAAACCTTCGTTAATCGCATCCTGCATTTTCTCGGCAGTGATCAAGCCAGAGGTGATATTCAGACGCACCATGGATGAAGGCTGGGCCAGAACCTGCTCAAGTGTGTGGGCAGACTTAGGCAGATACAGGCTGCCAACATACAGGTCCATAAAGAACTTGCTGCGTACGCCTGCGCCATTCAGGGCCAGTTGGGAATCCTGCATCATAACTGAGCCAGGCAGTTGAATACCTGCAACATTGGTGACAGCCAGCGCAGAGCCGGAAAACAGCAGGGCGGAAACTAACGACAGTGAACAGAGGGACTTCATATAACCTCTTGGAATGCTTGAGTTGTTTAAATAGTTATTGGTATGCCAAACACACAAAAACCGAGACTGCAGTAGTCCCGGTTTTTGCTAATGTCTGACGTTGGCTCAGCCGCGAGAGCCCATATTAAATGTTCCATCCTGATGGAACATTACGGCTTGTCTGTCTTTCGGTGAGACCAGCAATGGACCATCATCAAAGAACAGAAAACACTTCCAGTTACGGGCAAACACATCCCAACGGGTTTCAACTACCTGGTACTTTTCATAACAGAAAAACACCTGAGTATCGCCGGCCCATTGAATAAACTCTTCCAACGCCAGTGGCAGCCCGGGTTCATCCGCATCCCATGCGCCTTGCCATTCATCAGTCTTGGTCCAGGCTTTGGGTTTGGTGGCCCAGTCTCCTTTGCTGAATTTATCCGGAGTTGCACACTTATCGCTGATCAGGTTGTTCCAAACCTGCATGGCACTTTTATCGCTCAAAGGTTTAATCAGTGCTTTATCTTCGTCAGTGACGGGCAGATCTTTGTGATTAAAAATCCACTTGCGCTTGTACTGGTCCAGCGGAATATAGGTGTGGCTCAAGCCGTTCTCCGGAATGTGAGTGCAAAAATTTGCCTGCATTATACTGACACATCTGAGATTACTCCATCCTCATGCTATCGCAGGGATGGAGTTAATCTGTGGCATGTCATTGTTGCGCCAGTGCCCGTGATAATTCAGTGACATACTGTTCAGCCAGTCTATTGTCAGGGTCGGCCTGCAGCGCCTGTTGGTACACGGTCAGGGCATCCTGATACTGCTCAAGTTGTAATAGCATCTCCCCTAGGCGACACCATGATGAACTGTCTGAGGGGTGTTTATTGAGATACTCCAGCCAGGTTTCCAGCGACGCAGGATAGTCCTTCTTAATCTTCAGCACTTGAGCCAATTGCGGCAGGTACTCATCAGAGAGAGGCGTCAGTGTGCGCAGTCCCTGCTCGGCCGCATTCAGTTGTCCTGTGTTGAGGGCCATCAGTACCATCTGCTTGTTTTCCAACTCTCCCCGCCAGCTGTCCGGCAGCTCTGCAAGAACATCGAACGCAGATTGGAAATCCCCTTCAAGCTGATGCAAATGGCTTTTTGCTCTGGCACTCAGGACTTTTGATTCTTCTGATGTTTGATAGGTATCCAGTGCATTGATTAGTTGGGTCAGCCCTACACGGTTTTCGGTCTCGACCAGGGCATGAATTTTCTGGGGGACCATCTCCAGTCCCCAACTGGTGAGCTTTTCATTGGTAAATTTGTGTCGCAGCGTTTCCTGTTTACTGGATTCCTCGATTTGCTTCAGCTCAGCGAGCAATTGCTGCTGCTCTTCAGTAAAGCCATCCAGCCAGTCAGGGTTTGCTGCCGTCACCATGTCCAACCTTCGGGGTTGATTGAACCTGATCCAATCTTTCAGCAGCAAGGTGGCATCAGGCTTGGTTCTTTGCTCCTCGACTCTCACTTCAATGTGTTTTATGGCGTCGCCCAGGCTTGCCTGTATGGACTTGGCAACGTTTTTCATTGCCTGATAGTAGTCCTGGTACATGGTGGTGATCTCAGTCTGGTCCCAGTGATCAGCATTACGGGTGGAGAGGAAACGGCTGAAATCGGCGTAGCCATAGAACTTCATGAATTTCATCTGAGCAGGGTATTTGGTTGTCAGTTCCTGCTCGAGGAGATTGAGTTTGTCCTCTGTCGCAGGAAGCTGTTGGGCATAAGACAGTGCTTTTTCGGCCAGCTTTTCTACCTGTCCGTACTTTTTATTGACGCTGCTTATCTGCGTCTTGAGCTGAATTAACTGCTCTTTGTCTGCCCTGTGTTGGAAGCTGCCTCTGATATCTGCCAGTACCGCCTGTTTGTCGACTTCCGGGGTAAGGCTTATCTCTGCCGGTGACTGATAGGAGATGCCGGATATCTGTGCTGCAAACTCAGACAGGTTGATGACTTGAGTGTCTTTGAGTAGCTCAGTTTGTTGTTGAAGCGATTTCATTGCTTCTGCCAACTGGGCGGTGGTCTCTGCTTTATGTCCCGAATTGGTATCGACCCATACACCAATTTTACTGATGTCCGGCCCCATCTTACCTTCTAGGCTTCCCGATGCATGGGACACCCCTTGAGGAGACCAGCACATGTCTACACCAAGTAAGAATATGTTTTTAAATCCGAGGTTTCCGGCAGTCCATATGGCGGCATTACTGACAGTTGGGCCAGCGGTTTCGATATTGTTATCTGACTCCCAGGGAACTCTGGAGCCGGTATAGAACTGGGCGCCACGCCATTGGCCAACGAGGGAAGGAACCGCATGGTCGGCATTGATAAATATGGTGGACGCAGGTAATTCAAGCATCTCTTTGCTGACGGTAAAGCTGACCCCCTGCGGGTCTACACTGACCACAAAATCAACCTGGACTCCTGCTTGTTGCAATTGATGAGCTGCGCGGGATACCGCTATGGTGTAGAGCGACGCCTGATTCTCTCTCAGCCAGTCCAGGTGGGTATCCAAAGAGGGGCCACCGCCAACAACAATACAATTCTGCTTGGTGAATCTGCCCTTCAATTGACTCACAGGGTGCAGATTGTCACAGAGGTTGATCAGTTGCTTGTGGACAAAATTCTTCTGATTCAGGTTTACACTGACATCAAAAACAGCCTTATCGGCGATATTGTTTGAGACGGTTTTCAGTGATTGGTAAGCGTCACAATAGGATTTTTTCGCCCCTTGAGACTCATACAGGCGAAGCTTATTTTTGAGGATGTAAATACTGTTACATTCCTCTTGCAGCAGTGCAGCAAGCTCCTCGTGTTGGATAATCCTTAGCTCAGACTGGCACTCCTGTGGGATTTCTATATTCAGGGTTTGCAGCACCGAGTCCAATTCCACAAAGATGAAACGGCTGTTTTGAAGGTCAGCGTTTTCCAGTACGTAATTCGCCAGCAGCCCGGAGTCGGTACCCACAACTATATTCAGGTAGCCGTCGTTCAGCAGGTCATTGTACTTATCGTTAAAGACCTTTGAGGACTCTCGTGCCTCAAATTGTTGCCGATTGATGGAGGGCAGATAGACTTCTCCAAAGGGGCTGACGGCAAATTCCAGCTGTTGCGTATTGACCACTGACATATCATCTCCATCTATCATGCCCGCTAATGGCGGTGCCTGAATCTGTCAAACTTGCTTATTTACATATCTCATAGCAAAAATCGCACCACAGGGAAGTTAAAGCACTTAAAGAAAAATAACCCATGGGTCGCCTTAATCATTGACGCCAGCTAAAGCATAGCCATAAGTCGATTTTTCATCACTAAAATCATGAGCTAAGCTTACTAGACAATTGATTGGCATAGAGTATGCTTCGTGATTATTGCTGCCACGTTTTTGACAGTGCTGAAAACAACCTAGTGGAAGACTGAATATGTTTGACAACAAGTCGATATTGATCACCGGTGGCACAGGCTCATTCGGACAAAAATATACCAAGACGCTATTGGAGCGTTATAACCCAAAGCGACTGATTATTTTGTCTCGGGATGAGCTTAAGCAGTTTGAAATGCAACAGAAATTTCATGCTCCCTGCATGCGCTATTTCATCGGTGATGTCAGAGATGTCGAACGTCTGAAGCAGGCATTCAGAGGTGTGGATTATGTGATTCATGCGGCGGCACTGAAACAGGTTCCGTCAGCCGAATACAATCCCATGGAATGTATTAAAACCAATATTAATGGTGCCGAAAACGTGATTCAGGCAGCCATTGCCAATAACGTCAAAAAAGTTATCGCACTATCAACCGATAAGGCTGCAAACCCAATTAACCTTTATGGTGCCACCAAGCTGGCATCAGACAAGCTGTTTGTCGCCGCCAATAATATGGTGGGGCAGGGAGAAACCCGTTTTGCGGCAGTGCGCTACGGTAACGTAGTGGGCAGTCGTGGCAGTGTTGTGCCTTTCTTCAAGTCAAAAATTGCCGAGGGCGCAGAGAGTTTGCCCATTACCCACCCGGATATGACCCGGTTCTGGATTACCCTGCAAGACGGGGTGGACTTTGTTCTCAAGAACTTTGCCCGTATGCAGGGGGGCGAGATATTTGTGCCCAAGATTCCGTCAGTTCGTATCACTGAACTGGCGTCAGCCTATGCACCGGATATGCGACAGGAAATTGTCGGTATTCGCCCCGGCGAGAAGATGCATGAAATTATGTGTCCTGCCGATGATTCGCACCATACGATAGAATTTGATGACCACTTCGTTATTTCACCAAGTATCAAGTTTTTCGGCAGGGAGACAGACTTCCATACCAATGCATTGGGTGAGACGGGTGTCCCGGTTCCTGAGGGATATGAATATAACTCAGGCACCAATCCTCGTTTCCTGAGTACAGACGAAATTCTGGCGCTGGACTGCCCATCATGATCCCCTATGGAAAGCAGGATCTGAATCAGAGTGATATTGATGCTGTTGTCGACGTACTCAAATCCAATTGGTTGACTCAGGGACCTCAGGTTCCGGCTTTTGAACAGTCCATTTGCGACTATACCGGCGCCCGGCACGCCATCGCGGTTAACAGCGCAACCTCTGCTTTGCATATCGCTTGTCTCGCTCTGGATATAGGGCCGGGAGACAGGGTATGGACATCTCCCATTACCTTCGTCGCGTCCGCCAACTGCGCGCTTTACTGCGGGGCAGAGGTTGACTTTGTCGATGTGGATGAAGCCACTGGCAATATGTGTCCCGCCGCTCTGGCGTCAAAACTGGCGCTGGCAAAACAGGCTGGTACTCTGCCCAGGGTAGTTATTCCTGTGCATCTGTGTGGTCACAGTTGTGATATGCAGGCTATCGCTGAACTCGCCAAAGAGTATGGTTTCCGGGTGATTGAGGACGCTTCCCATGGTATTGGCGGTAGTTATCAAGGGCATAAGCTGGGCAGTTGTGAGTTCTCTGATATCACTGTATTCAGCTTCCATCCGGTAAAAATCATCACCAGTGCTGAAGGCGGTATGGCCACAACCAATTGTGCAAGTCTGGCGCAGAAGATGGCTATGTTCCGCAGTCATGGCATCATTCGCGATGCCGGTGAGATGTTGCGTCCCGATGAAGGGGACTGGTACTACGAGCAGCACCAGCTGGGATTCAATTATCGAATGACAGATATGCAGGCTGCACTGGGCCTGAGTCAGATGTCCCGGCTGGATGAGTTCGTTGCTCAGCGCAATACCCTGGCGCAGCAGTACGATGAATTGTTGGCTGAACTCCCGGTTACCCAGGTAGCGCCTTTGCCGGATTCATTCAGTGCAAGACATTTGCAGGTGGTGCGTTTGCACAATGCATCTGACAGAAAGTCAGCTTTCAATGCGATGCGAGAAAGGGGCGTTCATGTTCATGTTCACTATTTCCCGGTGTATTTGCAGCCTTACTATCTGAATCTGGGATTCACAGAAGGTTACTGTGAAAATGCGGAGCGTTTTTATCAGTCAATTCTGACTTTGCCTCTTTACCCCAACTTAACCAATGACGAGTTGAGCCATATTGCAGAATCTCTTGCTGAGTGTCTGTAAACCGATATAACAAAGGCCAGCCTTATTGGGGCTGGCCTTTTACTTTCTGTTTCTCAATCCAGAGTGAAGCGCAGTTATTGTGGCGCTCGTTTCCAATTCCGGGACAGCTTCAGCATGCCTGATCGGGTTGGCAGGTATTGAGGCACAATGAAGCATGGCTTGCTGCTATCCGGCAGCGCTGAAGAGCAGTGGATCTGCCAGCCTTCGATGCTGTGTCCACGGCTGCCCATATCAAACAACTGAATTCGACCTGCATTCAAAGGTGTTTTCAGATCAGGGAACTGCGCAAGCAGTTGCACAAAGTCTCCGCCTATTCCCCACAGGGCTACCTGCTCACCACAATCCAACTGCTCCTGAATAGCTGTATGCAGCTTACTCAATGCTCCCCTGTGCCCAGCAAACCTCTGGGTGATAGAGGCCACAGCGGTTTGCTGCAGAGCCGATGTAAGAGGCTGACGTTCACCTGGCTTCAACAGCAGCTGCAACCTTGGAATACTGTCGGTTTGAATTTGATTGCAACTGATGCATTCAAGCCCAGCTGCCGCCGCGAAAGCCAGGGCGCTTGCCTTGGTGAAGTAGTGCAAATGCTGGCCATGAACCAGATTGGTTTCATGCAGTCGGTTGCTGTCATTGAAGCTGGCATCCGGCACTTCAATAAACATATGGCCATTTGGATTAAGCCTTGAGCCCAGTGCCGATAAAAAGGCAACCGGAGACACCAGGTGTTCCAGCACATGGCTGGCGGTGATCAGGTCAAACTGTGCTCCATCAGCAACAGATAACAATTGCGCCTGCTGGTTCAAATCACATCTCAGCCGGGGGATTGAGCCATCAGCCCCCACAGGGTTGAAGTCGATTCCGAGATAGTCCCCATCAGGATGGGCTGCTGCCATCTCTTTGAGCAACAAGCCTTCGCCGCAACCAAAATCAGCAATCTTGCGGCTTATCGGTAAGGCGTCGCCCATTGCCTGAACCATTTCGCGATAGGCATTGCTGCCATCGGTGCGAACCGGCCACATTTCTGGTTGGCCACCACCAGAGAAATACAGTGCTGCAATATCCTGCTCATTATGGGGGCGGGTGATCTGCACATGGCCACAGTGATGACACTCACCGACAGGGAAGGCCAGATTTTTGCGGACAAGTTCATCACCTGATTTATCCCAGATACCTGTATTCAGGGTCTCGAGATGACGCCACTGATCTGTTTGGCACAGTTGGCAGGGGGCCGGTGTCGGCAACCTGAAGTTATCCGGGTCATAGGGGTCAGTAACCTTGATCCCCCAATCTTTGGCCAGTGCGTGCATCTTTACCCGGGTTTCGGCCAGTGACGGCAGAAGAAATATCCGGGCTGAGGTATCACTGAGCTGGTCGCTGCCGAGTATGGTTTTGCCGCCCAGCTGGTGGCCTGCCCACTGATAGTCGTGCAGGTTCAATCTGGGATTGTTGAGCAAATCGACGAACTCGCTGTCCTGAAGCAGCAAATAGGCATCAGCGCCAATGCCCCAAAGGGCAACGCTGGTGTCAGGGTTAGAAAGGGCTGATTTCAGCTGATCAACAAGCAAACGCCGGACGTTGGCTCCGTGGCAGCGTGCAGCCTCTATGTTGTCCCGAATACCTCCGTCCATGGTCATCTTGTCCGGTAACCCCTGTGTCTTGTTTCCCTGTCCCTTGCTTCCCTGTACTTTCATTAGCATCTGCAGACGGGGAATATAGCCTGTGGTCAATCTCTCCACTTTAATGGGGTCTAACCCGGCAGCTCTTGCCAGTGCAATCAGATTGGATTCACTGAAATAGTGAATATGCTGCAGGTTAATCAGGTTGGACTGTCCGCAAACCCTGTCACTCAAGGGGGCGGTGAAATCTGGGACTTCGATAAACAGCAGGCCATCTTCGGTCAGCAGCCCGGCGGCGGCTTGCAAAAAGGCGCGTGGGTCTGGCAGGTGCTCAAGTGTGTGAGACGCACATACCAGATGTTGACTACCCGCGGGAATAAGGCCGTGCAGATTCTCTGCAATCGCGATATTGGCGCTGATATAGTCTATGCCTTCCAGGGCACAGCGGTCATTGAAGTCCACACCCGTGAGCTTAGCATCCGGGAACTGATGTCGGCAGGCTTTCAGCAAAGCGCCCGGGCCGCAGCCCAGATCGGTAATGCAGGGGGTGCCCGGCAGGAGCTCTGCAAATAATGACACCATCTGGTGATAGGGGAAGTGGCTGCCTACCAGCTGCTCATGCCAGAACACCTGCTCCTGAGGACCATGAAAATAAAGGGTTTGCAGCAGCTCCTCTGAGTATTCAGTCAGGGATTGTACATGGCCGCAATGTTGACACTGTCCGAGCGGATAATCTTTGGTGTCACGGGTCAGTTGCTTTGCGTTTGCCTGCCACACGCCAAAGGTCAAATGCTCAAAAACCTGCCAGGCTTCATGCCCACAAATACCGCATTGTGTCATATGGCCTCCTTGCTCAGTTGGTAATGCCACCATCTATGGTGAGGGTTTGCCCGGTAATAAAGG
This sequence comes from Shewanella corallii, assembly GCF_023349125.1. Classification (GTDB taxonomy): domain Bacteria; phylum Pseudomonadota; class Gammaproteobacteria; order Enterobacterales; family Shewanellaceae; genus Shewanella; species Shewanella corallii. The sequence continues at coordinate 1,042,110 of NZ_JAKIKT010000001.1, forward strand.
CGGCGCCGTCAGACAGCAGGAACTCAATTGCCGGGGCGACATCGTCCACTGTGCCAAGCCGGCCCAAAGGTGTTCGATTAATAATTTGCGCGCGTTTACTGTCGCTCAGGGTGGATGACATCTCTGTGTCCAGATAACCCGGTGCCACTGAGTTGACTGTGATGCCGCGACGACCATTCTCTCTGGCCAATGCCCGGCTGAGACCGTCCAGCCCGGCTTTTGAGGCTGAGTAAGCGGCAAGCCCTGTGTAGCCGCGACTACCGATGATGGAGCTGATGTTGATAATGCGACCACCGCTGTTTTGTCTGAGCATCATTCTCAGCGCTTCTCTGGCCATATACAGAGCGCCATTGAGGTTTATCTGCAGCAGTTCGTCACTGTCGACATTGGGGAAGGTGGCCAGAACCCCCTCTTTGGCAATACCGGCATTATTGATAAGCCCCCACAATGGAGCCTGTGCCCACTGGCAGGCATCGCTAACAAATGTCTGGGTTTGCGTGGCATCTCCAACCTCACAGGGGAACCATTTGAAGTTGTCGTTGCTCATTTCCAGTTCATTCAGGGCATCGGAACGGCTGCGACTGCAACCGGCAACTTTATATCCGCTCGATAGCAGAGCCTTGGTGAGTCCCAGTCCAAGTCCACGACTGACGCCGGTAACGATAATGAATTTCACGGGGTGCTCCTGATCTTCTTACCCGCCTGAGACAGTGTCAGATGGGGAGTAAATTGGATAATTCTGGGCCTGTGAGTCGGCGGTAACTGGGTGCAGAGTCGGTCGATTTCGCTTCGGGTGTCTGACTCATCTGTACCGGCAACCACTTCCAGGCAGACCAGGGCGCCGGTAATTGGATTTGCGCGGGTATAAACCCGACAATCCACCACGCCGGGCAAGGCCATAAACTCATGCTCCAGCGCTTCCAAATCAACCTTGGCTCCGGCGACATTGGCGATACTGTCCAAACGTCCCTTAAACAGGCAGCGTTCAGACGACAGGCTGACCCTGTCTCCGGTAGCGAGCGTTTGCCCATCCCGCACCAGCATCAGCTCTTCATCTTTGACTTCCAACAGCCATGGCAGCCCGGGCTTTCCCAACCAGTCGGCAGGGAAACCGGCTTTGCCGTCGGCAACGGTGAATACCACGCCAGCTTCTGTTGCGGCATAGATATGTCTGATACTGGTATCGGGGAAGAGGTCACGGGCAAGTTCCAGCGTGTGCTGATCGCATATTTCACCGCCAAAGGTGAGGCGGGTAAGTTGCGGTTTGTCATCTTGCCAGCACAGAGACATGACTCTGAATTGAGAAGGTGAAAGGCTGATGGCGTTAACCTTGTGAGTAAGGGCCAGTCTGGATTTCTGCTCCAGACTGGCACTGGTATCAGCTATCAGGGTGGCACCACTGCATACGGCTTGCAGTATCACCTGCAGGCCTGCAAAGCTCATCGGGTGGTAACAGAGCAGCCAACGGGAGTCTGGGCTCAGGGTTTTGGCGGGCAGCAGCTTATCCCATTGATGGAATACCAGCTTGGGAACGCCGGTTGTACCTGAGGTTTGCAGTCCTACACAGAATTTATCAGGCAGGACGTCGGGAATGGGAGTTCTGTTGTCCCGCAGGAAAATCACCGGCTTATCAAGTTGGTGTCCCAAATGGATGGCATTGACCATAGCCTTAACCAGCAGGGGGGCTGATTCGTCATAGGAAAGGATAATCGCCTGTCTGGACGCTGCAGCTGATGTGTCCCCGGGCAGCTCAGATGTCAAAGCCGCGCTGCTCCAGCACTGCTGCTGTTCAATACAGCGGAAACCAGCCGGGATCCATGAAGTCATATCAGGCCGCCTGGTACAGGGCTGACAGCTCATTCAGGGTCTGAAAGCCTTTAAATCCGTCTCTGAAAGGGTCTTTTCCGGTTTCCAGTTCCAGGGTGACCAACAGGGTCGCCAGATCCAGAGAGTCCATCGGCAGGTCCTGCAGAAAACGTGTTTCTCCCACGATATCAGGACAGGCTTCGCCTTTGGCGGCGATGATTTTTTCCAGTTCGGCAATAATCAGGGTTTTAATGTCAGACATAGTCACTTCCAGTCGTTGTATGCTGCCTTGATGTGTTCCAGCGAAAAGTGTTGCTTCTGGCTCTGCCAATCAGACTTAAGCTGCTCAAATACATGCACATCGTGAAACTCCCCGTTTTTGAGTATGTGTTCTTTCAGGAGACCCACAAGCCGGGTTTTGTGCAGCATCTGTATTTTCAGCACCTTGGCATTGGCGTTCATCACATAGTTGACGATCTTATTGAGGTTCAGGCAGTGGAATACATAGTTGCAGATATAGGTGTGCAGCGTGACGCCATATTTGAGTCGGGCATCGCGCTCATAGATATAGCTGCCGGTAGAGCAACGTTGGTTATGGAAATCTATGTCGGCAAAACACAAAAAGCCGATGGGCGTGTCATCGTCACAGATTAAATAACCGCGATAATCTTCACGCTGGCTGGCTGAAACAATCCAGTTACGCTGAGACTCAACGCTGGGGTTCACCAAATCGGTGAACATATTTTTGGTAATTTCCGGATGGGTGCGCCACTTAAGCAGTAACTCTGCGTCATCCGGCGTCATGCGCTTGAACTTCAGGCCCATATAACACTCTTAATTAGCAAGATAGGCACCTTCCACTGGCAGCGTGACCGCATTGATCCATTTGGCGGCATCACTCAATAAAAACGCAATCGCATTGGCGACATCTTCCGGTTTGCCCAGTCCCATGGGGTGTTGGGCTTCGATATGGGCGAATTGCGCCTGGGTCATATCATCCCGGGTTCGCTGCGCCATCTCGGTTTCAACCATAGCCGGAGCAACGCAGTTAACCCGGATATTGTCCCTGAGCAGCTCCATGGCCAGGCCGCGGGTGGCCGACATTAAGCCTGCTTTGCTTGCGCCATAAACAATGTTTCCGGGCTGGCCAATCAGGCCTGCGATGGAGGACACCAACACGATAGAGCCCTGTTGGGCCTTGGGCCTGCGATATCTGAAGCCGCGGGAAATTGCCAATGCGCTGGCCAGGTTGGTACGCATGGTCTGGTCGAAGAATTCCGCATCAAAGCTGCGGATGCTTTTGGTGATCTGTACCCCGGCACAATGAACAAAACCGTCAAAGTGACCGTGCTCGGCAGCAAGCTGCTGAACCCAGGGGGCCAGCTCATCGGTTTGCGACATATCCATCAGGCTCATGCTGTGGTTGTCGCCAGCCAACATTGTCAGGGTTCGGTTTAGCTCAGCCTCATTACGGCCATGTATCATTAATCGGGCGCCGAGGGAGGCGAGCAGCACACAGGTTGCCCGGCCTATCCCGGCAGATGCCCCGGTGACCAGTATGTGTTTACCGGTCAGGTCCAGCGGATTGACTTCAGCTGTCATAAATTATGCAGCTTCTGACAGGTGCTCAGACACCAGGCCAATCAGATCGCCCACTTTGGTGATCTCTTCCAGCTTGCTGCCCTGAATAACCAGATCAAACTCTTCGTCAGCCATGGCAATGACACTCAAAAATGCCAGTGAATCCCATGATTCCAGATCTGCCAGTACCTGATCTTCAGTCAGGGTGTCAGCGTCCAGTTCCAGTATCTCTTCCAGTGCGTTCAGAAATTCTTGCTTGTTCATAATCTTTACTCCTTAAATGACCTCTACAAATCTATCGGTCTCTCCGATAAATAAGCTATCGGCCGTTTTTTACAATGCTGAATCAGTGGGCCTGTTTCTGGATAACCGCCCGATTAAGTGAAGCGAGCTCAGGTTGGCTGTCCAGAAGCCTGCAGATTTGTTGATGGTCTGCATTTCGCCAATCATCCAGTTGGGAAACCAGTTGCCTGATCAGCGTCAAATCATCAGCCTCATCAACACATAAGCGATATTTGTGCCACTCTTCCTTTCCCTGATGGACGTTTTGCAGACGGTATCCACTGTCTGCCTGATATATCCCCAGGGTCACATGTTCTCTTTGTGGCTGAGCGCGGCATTGCTCGTGTATGGCCAACAGGGTTGCCATAGAGAACACCTCGGTATCGAAACCTCTGGGGTGAAAGCCCAAATCCAGATAGCTGTAGTCGGCGTTACCCTGCTGGTGGGCCTGTACCACGGCATCAATCAACTCAGGACAGATAAGTGGGCAGTCGCTGGTCAGACGGATAATCACATCGCCTGGTTCTGCCCCTGCAAATCGGGCGGAATCTACAAATCGCGACAGGACGTCCTGCTCTGAGCCGGAGACATATTGGTAGCCATTGGCCTGGCAGTGTTCGACCAGCGGGGCATTCTCTGCACCATTGGCAATCGCCAGCAGGTGTTGGTCAACCAAAGCGGCACGACCAACACGGCTCATATGCATATCCAGCAGGCAGGAGTCGGCAACTGGCAGAAGTATCTTGCCCGGCAGTCGGGTTGACCCCATTCTTGCCTGAGTGATGCATATCACCTTCATGCCATCTCTCCGTCATCGATGCCGTTTTGCAGGTGCTCAGCTTTCAGCGGGCTGCCATAGGCAATATCCTGACTGGCGCACTGACCCAGCACCTGAGGCAAATAACGGGTGTGCAGACCAAATGCCGGGCGAACCGAGCGCACATTGTCTTTGGTGAAGACTTCGCCCTGTTGAATGTCGCGGCACACATATAAAGAACGTCTGAAATCACGTCCGCCAGCTTCGCTGGGCTTAACGTCATAGTTAACCTGACCCAGAGCCGAACTGACCTGATTGCATTGAGTTACCAGAGTGGAAAACTCCTGAGGCTCCAGCGAGAAGGCACTGTCTACCGCGCCGGCGCTGCGATCTTCCACAAAGTGTTTTTCGACTATACAGCCACCTAAAGCGATAGATGCGACGGCTGTGGCGGTGGAGAGAGTGTGGTCACTCAAGCCCACCACAGTGCCAAAGCTCTGCTGTAAATCCACCATGGTCATCAGGTTGGTATCTTCCACAGGCGTGGGATAACCGCTGACACAATGCAGCAGCGCCAACTGGGTGCCGCCGCCATCGCGCACGGCCTGTACCGCCTCGGCAATTTCCGCTTTGGTGGCCAACCCTGTAGACATAATGATGGGCTTACCCGTGGCAGCTATGTATTTGATCAGATTGATGTCATTGATTTCAAAGCTGGCAACCTTGTAGGCGGGGCAGCCAAGTGACTCAAGCAGGTCCACCGCAGTGGTATCAAACGGGGAGGAGAACAGGGTGATATTGTGCTCTCTGGCCCTGTCGAATAAGGCTTTGTGCCAGTCCCACGGCGTATGCGCTTCCTGGTACAGGTCATGCAATTTACGGCCTTTCCACAGCCCACCCTGAAGGACAAACTCAGGTGCGTCATGGTTCAGGGTGATGGTGTCTGCTGTGTAGGTTTGGATTTTTATCGCATCCACGCCCGTTGCCGCAGCACTGTCAATCAGTGCCAGAGCTTGCTCAAGTGAGCCCTGATGGTTCCCTGAAAGCTCGGCAATAATATAAGGCGCCTGGCCCGGACCAATGTGGCGACCGTCAATCTCAAGTTGTGGAGCAAAGGCTGTGGGTTCAGTCATGGGCTTTATCCATATCCTGTCGCCAGGCCGCGTGGAACAGGGCTAATCTAGACTCGCACTGTCCAAGCACGCCTGGAGTGTCTGTATGTTGCATGTTCTTCTGGCAGGCTTCGGCCATCAGCCTGTCTTCTTCAAGAATGGTGTGATTGAAGTCGGTAAAGTTGGCGGTCACTGCCTTTTTAAACGCTTTCAGACCACGGGGAAGATCGGACTCCTGTCCCAGTGTTGCCGCGCCGCTTAACATCTTCAGGCGAAAATTAAGGTGGCAGCTGTCAGTGGTCACAGGGTCATAGGTTTGTACCGACATCAGAGAACCATTGGTAATACCCACCGCCAGGTTGGGGTAGATAAAAAAGTGATTATATTCAGTATATTCTGGGTGTTGAGTTAGCTTTAACTTACTTCTCACTCCTTGCCACCACTCTTTGGGAGCCTGCTGCAGTGGCGTGTGTCCTGAGTTATGTCGCTTGTCCTGATCCAACTCGAACTCGGCTCTGGCGAGTTTTGAAAAGGTATCGGGATGAGTGCCGGGTACGTGGTAAACCTCAAGGACAGTTTCTACTGCCAGTTTCCAGTTTGATTGCCACAAATACTGGCCCTGGTGGACGGGCTCGCAAAAGTAATGCGACAGGCTTTCGAGAATATTGAAATATTTTCCTAAAAAGTCCGGCAAACTTTCCCCTTCAGGGGAGAGGCGGACAAACACGAAGTCTCCCGCCTGTGCCAACGAGAAGCGCTTGAGAGACAGTGACTTTCTGTCTGCCTCATCGAGTTTGAAGTCTGTGTTGTTCTTGGGGACGCCGGTCAGCAGGCCATTTTTGCCATATTTCCAGCAATGATAGGGACAGCTGAGCGGTCGATTGCCAGACGCTGCAGTCTGCAGCCGTGCTTTACGATGGCTGCAGATATTCAGCAGTGCCTGCAGTTCGCCGTTAAAGTTCTGTACAACAACGGGAACATCGGCAATTTCCAGGGTAATGAAATCATTGTGGTTGGCTAATTGGGATGCAAACCCGACAAACAGCCAGTGCTTTTTGAAGATCAGCTCCTGTTCCTGCTGTTGAACGTCAGCATCAACATAAGTCGTGGGTAATAACGATGGAGTGGTTATGCCAGCCATATTCCGTTTCCTTGGCAGCAGGGGTTATAGCTTTTGTTTCAACGCCTCGAGTATGCGTGAACACCCCTGAACATCAATTAATTGGCGCGCAAAGCGGCTCATATCCTGTCGCAAGCAGGGTTTGTGCCACAAATCGCTCACCTGTTCCCTTATTTGTTCCATTATCAATTGGTCCCCGGCGGCATCCTGTTGGCCATAAGCCCTGACATCCAATGCTCTGTACCAGGTGTTGAGTAAAGGTGATGACAGCGCCGGGGTTTGATTATCCACGCTGCACAGCGCCAGAGTCGGCACGCCCATGGCAGCGAGTTCTCCCAAAGTGCCTCCGGCCGCACTGATCGCCAGCGCCATGCCCGACATCACCTCAGCCACCCGGTCGCAATGTTCAAGTACCGTCAGCCGGGGATATTGTGCGGCAAGCGCCTTAAGTGCGGGCAGTTTTGCATGGTTAAGGCTGCCCAGTAATACTGTGATATCAGCATCCTGCAGCAGCTCACATATTGAGCTTGCCAGTGGTAGCGCCATTTGTTTGACATCGGCACCACCCAGGGTAATCAGCACGCCCTGGCGATCTTGGTATTCCACATCGGCAACTTTGCCGAACTCAGGTCGCAGCAAGGTGTAGCTGGGGCCTAGCAACAAACTCGCCTCGGCGGTGCGCGGACGATAATCTGCTTCACTCATATTGGGCGCCGGATTGACCACCAGGTCGACCGGCAGTGGATGACTGTCTATGGCATCATCCAGCGCCAGCTTAACGCAGTTGAGTCGGACCAGTGTTTGCCACTCTGCGGGCGACAGAAAGTAGTCATCAATAATGATGGCGTCCGCTTTCATTGCTTCCAGCTGCGCAATATTCAGCGGCTCTGACAGCTCGGTGAACCCGAATCCCATATTGGCTAAACGAGCCGCCATTGCCGGGTGGCAGTATTTTCCGCAAAAGCTGATGCGCCAATTGGTTTTGTCAGCCCAGGACACTATGGCCAGCATCCGCATCATATGGCCCGAGCCCAGCGTAGCTGAGCTGTTGCCGTAGCAAACCAGATGATGCTCAGGCAATCAGGTATCCTCCGTCCACCGGCAGTGTGTGGCCTGAGATATGGCTGGCTGAGTCAGAGATCAGATAAGCCACTGCCTGAGCGACTCTTTGTGGCGGTACCAGCCCCAGCGGATGTTCGTCTTTCAATGCCTGCTGCTGCTCTGGATTCAGCATGGCAAATTGCTGCTGAGCCTTCGCGCCATCTACCAGAGCCGGGGCGACACAATTGACCCGGATCTGCTTGTCTGCCAACTCCAGCGCACAGCTCTGGGTTATCGACATCAATGCCGCTTTGGAGGCAGCGTACAGGCTGCGGCCTTTGAGCCCTTTAAATCCGGCGACTGAGCCGATATGTACTATGGAAGCCGGAGGAGTGTGATGTTGTGGTTTGGAGAAAGCTGCTGTCAGCATCAGCGCTGCGGCGACATTGGTGTCAAAGTACTGGTGTATTTGCTTGCTTTTCATGCCCCGTAAAGGCGAATAGCCTTGATAGCTGGCACTGTGAACCAGGCCGCTCAGTTTGCCGTGTTCGCTGCAAAGGGATTTCATCCAGCCATTGATATCGTCCAGGGCGGTTAAGTCCATGGGGGCGACAATATGCTCGCCGGGTAGCTGAGCCTGGGTGGCCTGCAGTGCTTCTTCACGTCGGCCAACCAATATCAGTTGGTAACCGTCACCAGCCAACTGCTGACAAATCGCCAGGCCGATATCAGAGTCGGCACTGGCTCCCGTCACCATAATGAGCTTTGTTGTCATGCGTGCTCCTGAATCACTGAGCCAGTTGCAGAGGCGGGAAGTCGTCGGCAATTTCAACAATACCTGCAGGCATCTTGCCTATGTCTGCAACGATTGCACCCCAGGACCAGCCCACACCGAAACCACCCAAAAGCACTTTTTTAGGCTCTCCGTCGAAGAAATCAGTGAGCTTATGGCAAATCGCCAAAGGTACTGAGGCACTGGAGGTATTGCCAAAGTCAGCCATATCAATCAGGTACTTCTCTTTGTCGATTTTGGCCTTTTTGCGCAGGTGCTCAAGAATAAAGGCGTTGGCCTGATGCATCACACACATATCCAGATCATCTGCGGTAATGTTTGCCAGTGCCAGGGTCTCTTTCACCAGCTTGGGGACCACTTTCAGGGTGAAGGAAAATACTTCAGCGCCATTGAGTTGTAAGCGGGAATCTTTATAGAGGCGATCATGGGTTGGTTCATCCCAGCTCTCTTTTTCCGGCATGGTTGGGTGGCGGCGGCCACCGGCAGGGACGGCAATATGTTGCCCCCCGGTACCGTCAGTGCCGAAGACGGCATAGGAATCAGGCCAATCCGGGTCAAACTCCAGTGCGGTTGCCACTCCGGCATCGCCAAACAGTGGTTTGGTGCCTCTGTCTTCAGGTAACAGGTGGCGGCTTGAGGTGTCACCACACAGCACCAAAGCCCGTTTACCGCTGGAACTGTTCAGCAGCTGGCTGGCAATCCAGGTGCCGTAAATAAATCCGGAACATCCCAGGCTCACATCCAGACAGGCAGCAGTCCTGGGAAGGCCCAGACGATGCTGCATCAGACAGGCTGTGGCCGGAAGAGCATAGTCAGCGTCCTGACTGACATAAATCAGCACATCGACGCTGGAGGCTTCCCATCCCAGATTTTCCAGCAAACTCTCTGCGGCAGCCAGGCACATATCTGACGCGCACAAATGGGTCGGCAAAATACGACGACTGTGAATGCCGGTGCTGGCATACACTTTGTCTGCTTCTTCCTGAGTGAAAAACTCCGGGGTTTCGACATAGGAATGTCGGTGAGGCGGCACAGCGGCTTGCATCCCCGCTATCCTGACTGATTTGATAATCGCTTCCATACTCTTCCCCGAATATTAACTGCCTGAAATGATTGGTTTAAACTATAACATTGCATAATATAGCTTGAAAATCACTCCCAGAGGGGGACAAATGGCCATCATTCAAACATCCGGTGTGCAGATAACAGGCATTTGCTCAGTACTGCCCGGTCGCTATGTGCCTAACACCGATCTGGCCGAAGTGATCGGCGAAGCTGACATCCAGAAAATTATCGACAGTACAGGTATTGCGGGCAGACGCGTAAGCGGTGGCGAAACCGCACTGGCAATGGCACGGCAAGGGGCCAGTGAACTGCTGAGCGAGTTGAACTGGGCCCCTGATTCGGTTGGCCTGTTGATGATGGTCACCCAGTCTGCAGACTTTCCCTTGCCCGGCAACGCGGTGCAACTGCAGCATCAGTTGGGGCTGGATAAATCAGCCGCTTGTTTTGACGTCAACCTGGGATGCTCTGGATTTGTTTATGGACTGTGGCAGCTCACCGCTTTGCTGCAGGGCATGAATTGTGAACGTGCTTTGCTGGTGGTAGGTGACACAACATCCCAGCAGATCGCCGATGATGATCGGAAAGTGGCGCCGCTGTTTGGCGATGGTGTCAGTGTGATTGCCGTTGAAAAACAGGCAGATGCCGCGCCAATGACCTTCACTCTGGGGACCGATGGTGCAGGTGCGCCTTATCTGATCCAGCCTAATGGTGGGGCGCTTAACCCAGGCAAAGCGCCTGCGCTGTTTATGGAAGGGACTCAGGTGTTTGTGTTTACCCTGCGAGAAGTCCCCGCTTGTATCAAGACTTGTCTGGATACCCATGGCTGGTCGACCGATGAGTTGGATTACCTGGTACTGCACCAGGCCAATAAGATGATGTTGACCCGGCTGGGTGACAAGGTGGGGGTAACCGGTGAACGCCTGCCTATGGACTTTGAACAGATAGGTAATACCAGCAGCGCCTCTATTCCGCTGGTGATGACTGGCACCCTGGCTGAAAGCTTGAAGAATGGTGAAACCAAGCTGGCAGCCTCCGGGTTCGGTGTGGGCTGGTCATGGGGAACGGTCGCAATGACGGTGCCGCCATTGAGCTGTTGTAAAACCATAGATTTTGAGACAGAAGCATAACGATTCAATCAGAAGCCGCTCATACGAAGCGGGAGAGCCATAAACTCTCCCGCTTTTACCTTGTTAATCCAGAGGCCTGGGTGGGCGACCGCCGCCTGAACACTCCATATATCTGGCGACCGAATAGTAGCTGGAACCATTATCCAGTTTGACCCGGATATTGACGGTATTGCTGCCTGGGTAAACCGTCAGCAACATATTGCTGTTGTAGCTGCCGTTATACACCAGAGTTTCAGGGTAATCCGGCGAGGAGGCCATATACACCTTCATACCACTGGCTCCCTGGGCATAGTTGGTCGACAGCATGATTTTACGTCCATTCTGGCCAACACATCCGAGGCGTTCTATCGCCACATCTGATGGATAAGGCTGAATCGGGGTGCGGCGGACTGTCGTGACCGCTTTTCTTTCCATACGAGAAAAAGGCACTCCGGCACTGCAGGACATACTGCTGCCACCGCAATAACCCAACGAGTAACCACCATTGGCACTTAAGCAGGCGCTTGAACTGTTGGTTGGCCGTATGTAATCACTGATATATCGACCACTCGACGTTCTGCATGAAGCACTGCCCTCATAAACCGGGACATCAACATAGGTCGTGATGGTTTCAACATTCCAATCTTCATACCAGGTTCCCGCCAGAGCAGCGGGTGACATCATTGCCAGGGCCAGTAATGTAAATCTCTTCATATAACTCTCCCAGAATCTAAAATTGATTCGTGTTGCCACATTTAAAATTTGCGTCTGTCGTTACTCAGCCTCTTTTGCGGTGGGCTGTGATTGGTAGAGTGACAAGGGAGATGCCGGGAGCAATAAAGAACTGCTAATGGTTTAACAATGAAATGCTGATGTTTAATGAAATTAGATAGCTAAGGCTGAGTTGGGTCAGTAGCTCTTAGTAAACTCTGAGTGATTACAACAGGTGCTGGTTATATTTTGAGTTGGTGGCAGCAAAAAAGGCCGCTTACAAACAGTACCAATTCGCATAGGGTCTCAAGCTCAGTTGGATTGACTGAACCTCCTATGCGGAATAGCACTAAGCGGCTACATGAATTTTCATGTCAACATCAAGGCTGGGTGAGCCAGGGATAGAAACCAAGGTGATTTGTCACCTTCAGGCCTTTATAAGGTGTATTTGACAGAGAACTGCAGGTAGGTTGAGTCGGCGTTGGCGTCACTCACCTCATAGTTACCCACTTCCACACCAGCCCATAGATAGGGCGTGAGTTGCTTAATCAAATTCACCCCCCACATCTGCCTTTCCCGGTTTTGAATATCGGTTTTGGCATGGCCGTAGAAAACGGTGCTGCGATAACTCTCGCTCCAGAAATGACGGTATGCCGCCGTGTAAGCGGTTGTCTCTTCTGCGGCTGGCTGATCATCATGGGTAATGACATCTGTCGTTAGCCCCGGAGCAACATACCGGCCAGGCTTGCCCACATTAACCTGAAAGCGAAAGTCGTCTTTCTCTCCAATCAGCAGCTTGCCGGACAGGTTGAAGGCGGCAACGGTTTTATCCAGGCCATCACTGTCCAACTGCCTCACCAGAGCCGCCACGGCGAGCTCACCCCAATCCGCTTTATGTATGTAGCGACCTACGACATCGGGTAATGAGTCATTCTTATTGTCAGCGCCTGTGGTTTCCGGGTTTTCCAGCGCGAACTGGAATCCGCCATAGGTGTAACGTATCTGAGTTTGGCGAATGAAGGCTTCGCCCACATGCGGCCCGCCAAAATCGAGCGTCTCAGGAATCGCCTTGAGCGGCATAAAGGTGGACCATGTTTGTCCTACCAGCCAGTTGTCATATTTAATGAAGGCGTGACGCAACCTGGGGTCATAGTTGTTTACCACGGCCTCGCTGCCGTCAGAGCCGTAAAAGTCGACTTCGACAAACCCCATCACCTTACCGTGGGTATAACTGGCGTTGAACCTTGACTCCCTCATGTTGAAGTGAGTTTGCGAGGCGTCTTCCCCCGTGGTGCCTGTGGCGATCCAAAAAGGTCGGTAGGGGACATTGCCGTCGACATGACGAATGTCCGCCTTTAAATATCCGCCGAATTTGAGCGTGTTGTTATCACCGAGTTCAAATTCGTAAGCAGCATAACCTGAGCTGCTGAACAGCGCCGAGGCGATAAGCGTCAGTGTTGAAATCTTCATATATATCTCCTTTTTTATTTTTTAGTTTCAATCGTTAACCCAGCCGACTAAGGCCAAATAGCTGGGGGAAGAAAACCAGTAGCGCCAGAATGAACATCTGCAAGGCGATAAACGGCAAGACCCCTTTGTAGATGTCTATTGTCTTGATTTGCGGTGGGGCGACTCCCTTGAGGTAAAACAGGCTGAAGCCGAAGGGAGGGGTCAAAAATGAGGTTTGTAAATTCATGGCGATAAGAATGGCGAGCCAGTTCATATCGAGCCCAAGTGACAGGGCAATAGGCGTCAGTATCGGCACTATGATGAAGGCGATTTCAATAAAGTCGATAAAGAAGCCCAGGATGAAAATGGTAAGCATGGCGATCAGCACGAATGTCCACTGAGCATTGGGCAGAGAGACAAAAAACTCCTCCACAATGGACTCACCTCCGCTGTAACTGAACACCATTGAAAACGCGGTGGCACCAATCAGTACGGCAAATACCATCGAAGACACCTTGACGGTTTCCAGCGCACTCTCGAACAGGAGTTTGAACCTGAATTTGCCGTAAATAGCGGCTAGTAACAGGGCGCCAACGCCGCCAAGTGCAGACGACTCCGTCGGCGTAGCCAGCCCGGTATAAATCGAGCCCAATACCGCGATGATTAAAAACAGCGGAGGAATAATCAGCATCAGGCACCTCAGCACCATGCGCAGATTGGGTTCACCGGCGTCATTGTTTATGGCCGGGGCGATATCAGGTTTGATATTGACTATGGCCAGGATGTAGATGAGATAGGCAGATACCAGCACCAGTGAGGGGAGGATAGCCGCCGTGAACAGGTCGCCTACAGGCAGCCCCATCACATCACCAAGAATGATTAAGATTATCGAGGGCGGCACTATCTGGCCCAGGGTTCCTGCGGCACAGATAATGCCTGTCGATAACCTGGGGTCATACCTGTGTTTCAACATCACCGGCAGCGATATCACGCCCATGGCAACCACGCTGGCCCCCACCACACCTGTTGATGCAGCCAGAAACAGTCCAACCACTATGGTGGAGATCGCCAGGCCACCCTTAAGCCCGCCAAACAGCTTACCCATGGATTCAAGTAACTCTTCGGCCAGATTGGTTTTTTGAAGCACAATGCCCATAAAGATGAACAGCGGAACCGCCATCAAAATGGTGTTTTGCATGGTGCTCATAATCCTGAATGGCATGAATGCAAACAGGTCGATACCCAGTACCAGAATACCCACCACCATAGAGACTCCGGCGAAGGTAAAGGCGATAGGAAAGCCAAAGAATATGGCGATCATTGCAATGGCAAAAAGGGCTAAACCTGTCATGACTCAGCCTCCACCGGTGCGCCCAGCAGCACCGAGAGTTCACCTATGAGCCGATAACATGCGGCGATAATCACGAACAGAAAAGACAGGGGAATAACTGACTTAATTATCCAGAAATGACTGAGTCCGCCGGGGTCTGGGCTCTTCTCTCCCAGCTGAAAGGCATCTTCCACAAAGCCCAGTCCGAAATAGATGATGAGCAGACTGAAGGGGAACACTGTGACCAGTATGCCCACGCTGTTGATCACGGCCTGTGTCTTACGACTGAGGTTGTCGTAGAAAACATCAACCCTGACGTGACCATCCTCTTTCAGCGTGTAGCCGATGCCGAACATAAACATGGCTGCAAACAGGTGCCATTCCAGCTCCTGCATGGCGATGGAAATATTGTTGAATAGGTAGCGCATAACGACGTCATAGAAGACATTCAACAACATCAACACCATTAAAACTGCGCAGAGATAACCGAGGTAATCCAGTAGGTTACCCAGTAAATTGTGTATTTTTCTCATGTGACTGTTCTTATATTTACCGCTGGATAAAAAGCGAATGCCGCCGGGCTTCAATCAAGTCATCAAGTCTGGTTAAGAGCTGGCAGCAAGCCAGCCCCACAGACTGTTACTGACCAATTTCCAGGTAGACCTGATCTGAGATCTGCGTCCAGGGACGTGCAATGCCCTGATAGCGTTCCTGAGACTCGATGATTTTTCTGGTGAGCGGATCTTGCTGCTTGAACTGCTCGATAAGCTGATCGTTGGCCCTTTGCAGCTCCAGCATGATGCTGGCCGGGAAGGTTCTTATCTGAATGTCAGGGTACTGTGTGGCGATTTTTTCCAGGTTGAGGGCGTTTTCATGCATAGACTGGGCATACATGTCATAAGCAGATGCACGCATGGCCACCATCAAAATCTGTTGAAGATCTTCTGGCAGGCTATTGAATGCTTTCTCATTGATTAAAAATTGCAGCTCAGTTGCCGGTTCATGCCAGCCTGTGTAGTAGAAAGGAGCGACCTTTTGAAAGCCCATACGGAGGTCTAAAGAGGGGCCTACCCATTCCAGCGCATCTATGGTGTTGCGCTCCAGTGCGGTATAAAGCTCGCCCGCAGGGATATTGACGGGGCTGGCACCCAACTTGGAAATCACCTCACCGGCAAAGCCGGGAATCCGCATTTTGAGACCCTTTAAATCATCTATCGACTTGATCTCTTTGCGAAACCATCCACCCATTTGATTGCCGGTATTGCCTCCGGGAAATGATAGTAAACCATAAGGTTGGTAAACCTGCTGCATCAGCTCCATACCGCCACCGTAGTAAAACCAGGCATATTGCTCAGTTGCCGTCATACCAAAGGGTCTGGTGGTAAAAAACATGGTGTTGAGGTCTTTTCCCTTCCAGTAGTAAGAAGCTGAATGACCCATTTGGTACTGCCCGGCCCGAACCATATCGAAAATGCCTAAAGGGGCTTTGTGCTTATTCTTGGAGTCGATGGTGATGATAAGCCGACCGTCGGACATCTCTTTAACGCGCTGAGCCATGCTTTTGACTGTGTCACCAAAAACAGGAAAGTCTTTCGGCCAGGTTTCAGCCAGGCGCCAGCGATAGGTCTTTTGTTCATCGGCCATTGCGCTGGTGGACAGCAGAGACAGTGCCGAAATAAGGAGGGTCGTGAATAGAGGTTTGAGCATCTTGGTGTCCCTTAATCTAATTAATGAACTGCCAAGCTAGTTATTTTCAGACAGGCTGAATATTCGGTTTACTACTGAGTCATCTGCGGGTTTTTACGTAGTCGCATTCGGTGGCGCGACCGCCTGTTTGTCACATTCACGCTTTGGCTGAGCGGTTGACTTCAGGGGACGGGATATTTTTATCAAGACAAATACAGCGGATTATTTGTAATAAAAATAATCGGTTAGCTTTTGCTGTTGGGGTCTGTTGAGGCTTGCTGGTGGCGGAGCTTTATGCTGAGGCCAGGCGTTTGGTTGAAATTTAATCAGGCGGGTGCACTAATATTAAGACAATAAAAAATAAAAATGACCATGGAGCCTGATGTTGGACTTCAAGCAAAAAATCATAGCTCTCACGATTCTCCCGCTTGTGCTTTCTATGCTGATCATTTTGTTGGCATTGCATCATCAATCTGAACTTTTGTCAGAGCAGAGTGGCGCTTCCTACAGAGAAAAAATTCTGGAGTTGCGAAAGCAACAACTACAATCCCATATTGAATTGGCAATGGGGGCAATTAGCCATATTTACCTCACGGCCGATCAAGATGACCCTGTTGCACAAAAGCAGGTAGCCGAGATCCTCAACACACTGGAGTACGGAGAAGATGGCTATTTTTTTGTGTACAGCGATACTGGCATCAACATAGTGCACCCCCGCCAACCCTATCGAGTAGGCCAGGATCTCTGGGAATGGGTCGACGTATCAGGTAATCCCCTGATTCAGATTTTGATTACCAATGCGCAGCAAGGCGGTGGGTTTCATGAGTACCTGTGGGAAAAGCCTTCAACAGGTTTAATGGCTAAAAAACTCGCCTACTCTGTGATGCTGGATAAATGGCAGTGGATGGTGGGAACCGGCATCTATATTGATGATATCGACCGGGATGTGGTGACCCTGCAGGAAGAAATCAACGGTCATATTAACCAGACATTTCTGGTGATACTGGTGCTGACGGTGGCGGGCGTTGTGGTGGTGTTTTTCTCTGGCCTTTTTCTGCAGGCGAGCGAGAGAAAACTGGCAGATGTAAAGCTGAAGGCGCTGACCAATCGCATTGTCGACAGCCAGGAGATAGAGCGCCAGCGTGTCTCCCGTGAACTTCATGATGGCATTATTCAGATGTTGGTATCGACAAAGTATGTCGTTGAAAACGCGATCTTTAAACTGAAAAAAGGTGAGGGTGCAGATAAGGAGTTGTCGCAGTGCGAGCAGTATCTGGATGCCACCATTAACGATGTTCGCCGCATATCCCGGGATCTGCATCCCAACCTGCTGGAAGACCATGGTTTATCAGCTGCACTGGCGGCTTTGATTGAAGACTATAAAAGTCGGCTGGGCCTCGATATTTCCTTTACCCCACTGGCAATTAAAAAGCTGCTGCCGAGCGATGCCAGAACGACGCTGTACCGCATTGCACAAGAGGCGCTGACCAATATTGAACGACATGCCAATGCCACCAAAGTGACGGTGAAGCTTCAGGTAAACGACGCCTGGTTTAAGCTTTCCATTACCGATAACGGTTGTGGTTTTGACACCCAGAAATTAAGTCGCAACAAATCCCCCTACGTTGGTATCGGACTGAGGAATATGGCCGAGCGAATAAGCTATTTTGACGGCAAGCTCGACATTTACAGCGCTAAAACCGGCACCAAGGTGGTGGCAAAACTGCCCAAAAAGCTGATGAATTACGGCAATTCTGAAAAGAGGTAGGTGATGCGAATTTTTATTGTGGACGATCATCCAATTTTCAGAGAAGGGCTCATTGCCCGCTTTTCCATGGATGATGATTTTGTTGTCGTCGGCCAGGCCGCCAACGGCAAAGAGGCGCTTGAAAAGGTGCCTGCCCTCAAACCGGATATTGTACTGATGGACATCAGCATGCCGGAAATGAACGGTATGGATGCCACCGAAATCTTCAAAGACAAGTTTCCTGACATCAAAATCCTGGTGCTGAGCATGCACGACGACAAGGAGTACGTGCTGAGTGTGCTGAATCTTGGTGTGAATGGTTACGTCCTGAAAGATATCAGTGCGTCGGAGATGTTCTACGCCTTAAGAGTCATCAACAATGGCGGCATTTACTACAGTCGGGGTATTCTGGAGCTGCTGGTGCAAACCACTCTTGAGCCGGAAAAAAGCACTGTGTTAACCACCCGGGAGCAGACAGTGCTGCGACTGCTGGCCTCAGGTTTGAACAACAAAGAGCTGGCCCGGGAACTCGATATCAGTGTCCGCACCGTAGAAACCCACAGGCGTAATATCAAAGAAAAGCTGGGCATTAAAACCAGTGCTGGCCTGGTGCGCTATGCCATCGACCACGGGCTGGATGACTAAGGAACTGCCTGACTGTGCTATCAAACTTGATTCATGGTCTGCAAAACTGAGAGCAGACTAATCAAGATGCCTGCCTCTTGTCTCCTGCAAATAGGCGATACCAACCGCGTATCTGTTTTATGAGTGAAACCTGACGTCTTCGACCTGATCTGTTTTAAGTGAATAGGTCACAGACACTTTTCCCTCGAATCTTTCAAAGGGAGGGACTTCGCCCAGTACGGGGATTTTTCTGGCGGGGACAGATTCGATGGGGTCGCCAAGTAGCGCGTGTACATCCTGTCGCGTCATTCCGGCGTTAAGGGATTTGGGGAAACGTCCATCCGGCCGCATCCAAAATATAAGCGCGATTAGCCTTTGGGTATCGCGTTTGAAAATAAACTCAGTTTTGCTGGCCTCTGATGAGATGTAAAAGTCATCTAGGCTGTCATCTATTACCTCAGGTTTGCTGCCATCCACCAGTGCCAGGAAATGGCTGTCTTGCTGCAGCTGCTGATAGGTTTTGCCTATCCAATCTGAATATGGCTCAGCGGGTTCGGTCATCTTGATTCCCCAAAGGTGATTGATGAGTTGTTTGTGCCCGGGTCACATGTGCTTAGTGGGTTTATTTTGTCCAGGTCGAATAATGCGACTACTCAGGTCAGCTGGCTACAGTATTCAAATAGCAAAGCGCACTGACAGCACCAAATACCACCCATGACAGGTGTTTCCCTTGGGTGAAGTAGGCAGAGCACAGTGCGCTCAACGCAAACACCACACTGATAGCATAGAGGAAGGCGGAGGCATTGTTTTGCTGCAACACCAGGATTGCTGCAAACCCAAACCATGCCAGCGTTGTAATGTGCCAGGCAAACCTCAGGGTCCCCTTGGTAAACTCATCGCTTCCAAACAGATGCGGCAAATTGTCACGCCTGAACAGACGAATCAAAATGTACTTCTCACCCAATATTGAATGGACGAGTCCGCAAATGACCAGGAGTATTGATGCAACTAACAGCACGGCAATTCCTTTGTGTGGTTAATTTATGCCTCAGTAAGCTACCTGAGCTTGCCAGCTTGGTCTACCTGACACAGAGCGGGAGTTTAGTGGCGTCTGAGTGATAGATATCCATATCACTCCACGACGGTTTTCCCTCTATGGTGTCTTGGATAATCCTGAATCGTTACCAATAAAAGCCGGATAGAGATATAACCGCGAGGGTTGAAGCAATGATGGTTAAGGCAAAAACGCCCAAGGCTTTAGCCAGCAGAATGGAGCCCTGCTTAAAGCCATAGAATTTATAGGCATAAATTGGGATACCCACAAAACTTATAATTGCACAAAGAAGTGGGTAGATTTTCAACTCAGCAATCCCATTTTCCCTTCCATGTTGCTTACACCAGATGAAAAGGCAAAACGCGATAAATAAAGAGTTGATGGGGAAACTGACATCACTTTGTCCGGTTGTGGCGAGGAAATAATCGTCGACTAATGATGACAGCACAATAGAAAGCGCCATGACTAAAACCGTTTTGTATGATGACTTCATAGCCTGCTTATAATTTTAGATATTAATCCTTTGTAAGGTATCTGACCTTACCAACAGGGTCCATTGTGCAAGGGAGTTGGCAGTGCAACAGCGGCGTTGCACGGCTGGAGCTCACTAACAGCTGAGGAATAGTTCAAAGCAGACGGCACCCTTGTGTTGGCTGTCCGACTTCAGTGAGTTGTTAGCCAGCTTAAAACCAGCGATGGCCTGGTGCGCTATTTTGCATAGGTTGACCTGGCCGAATTAAGCACCTTTGTCGGTTTCAATTAATGTCACTGTACGCTCCAAAAACCGCTGAAATGCCCTTTCAGGTATAAACTCAGCTCTTTGTTCTACATTGAATCGCTGCAATATCGACTGGATATCAGGGTGTTGCTGCATTTCAGAGATACTCAGGCCCTGCTGATGTAACACCTTAACCCTGGCAACCCAGTCATGAGTATCTTTCCTGAACTTGCGTAATGCCGCTTTATCCGCAGGTTTTCCGTGGCCGGGCACTATCAGTGTTTGCTCATCCCCCAACGCAAGAATCCGATCTATGGCGTCATCAAACCCTTTGAGGCCTCCTGAGTAAAATGTTGGGTGCCAACTGGTATCAAAAACGTCACCGGTAAAAACGACATTCTCCCGGTGAAGGAAAAAGACTTGGTCTTTGGGCGTATGGGAGTTAACCAATAATGAGTCAATCTCTGCGATGGCATCTGGGCTGTTGAATTGCTGCGCACCTTCACCGATGAAAAACTCGTTGCCGCCAGTATGGTCTTCATGGTTGTGAGTGTTTAACACAAAGCGAACCTGTGACTGCGTCAGGTCGTTAATCTGCTTTGCCAGCGCGGGTAACAAGGCTTTACCCGGCATAGGGTCAATCACCACAACGCCTTTTTCTGTACTGATAACACCTATATTGGTGCCATAGTCAACGGCAGACATCACATAGGTATCGTCAGAAATCTTCATGGTCGTTATGTCTGACGAAGCACTGGCGTCAGCTATCCAGCAAAGGAGCAGGCAAAGGATTATGGTGCACTTTTTCATCGTTAGCCCTAAAGACATTGCGATATTAATGACATGGCAAGCTCGGGTATTTCACTGCACCTGTAAACTCACTTTTTGTAAGCAAACTTAAGGTAGGGGGGAGTATTGCTGTGCTTTATCGGGGGGATGTATAGTTGGAAAAAGCGGGCGATGAAAGAGGGCTTTGTTATAAGACTTTAGTTGTGATCAGGACAATGCCACACCAACGAATGCCACAAACTACCAGAAACCGTAAACTGGACCATTAACGTTTTTGATTCTTTGTAATCCGGGGCTTTTACATAGTTAAAAACTAACTTGGAGTATGTTTGCTCTCCGAAGTCCCTTAGTCTATCTATCGGAGCGTCAGCATCACTTAGCTTTACAATAAGGCAGTGCCATTGTCCCTCTGAATATTGCTCAAGCCCATTTCTCCATTCCAGGAATTCATTACCCAGAAACAAATCGTGAATATAGCTTGTTAACTCTTCTTCAAACTCTTCGACTTCATCCATAGCTTGTTCTAAGTAGGCTTATAACATTTTATTAGTGAGCCCCTGTAAGCTACCTGAGCTTGCGAGCTTGGTCTACTTTGTGAGGTTGGAGGAGGCAGAGCATGATGGCAGCTTTGCTGGGCAGGAAAGTGAAGGTCGAAGAAAATCGGGGAGAGCGGTTGGTTAGACTGATGCTGGGGGAGGGGAGAAACTCTCGCCAGAGGAAAGGCGAGAGTTGAAGACGAGAATTTAACAACCGCTTAAGTGGTGAGCAACGCAATACTGAAGCTTCCGTATTCTAACTTTAATAGCTAGAATAAACGCATAGTAAAAATGCCACGCGTTGCGAATCACTTCTAAATAGTTTGTTATAAAACAAGTCTCACCATAGGCTCAATGACAAAATATACTAACCCAATCACAGCAAAGATAAACGACCACTGAGATAAACTGTTAAAACGTCGTACCAACCAATATTTAGAGAGTTTTTCAGTAACATCTGGTTCTCCGTCGAAACCATAGTAAACCATTGCAAAAATAGCGTTTAAAGCTAATGCTAAGGCAAATGACAACGTAGACAAGGCTAACGAGTAGCTTGAAACAATTAGGTCAACTTTATCAATAACTGCTAGAAAGTAGGCAAAACTTGCGCCAGTAAAAGCAGTATGAATCCACTTACCATATTCAGGTTTTTCCATGTTTGCCCTCTTGTTTTATAACGCCCTGTTACGGTGTGAGCAACGCAATACCGATGCTCCCGCATACGACCATAAACACTAAAACCAACGAATAGCAAAAATGCCACACATTGGGAATCACTCTTAAACAGTTGTTAGGTACGTTCTACAACCTCATAGAATTCTTGCAACACTGTAGACATCCATTTGATATTCGCAGTCTGATTAAGTGCTGTCTGGATAGTTGAGCCTACCGCAGTTATATAAGTATCACCTGTCGAAGAACCTATGCTTAGTGGATAATCTGCAATTTCATCACCGATTATTGCTTTGGATAGTTTTATAGCAGCTTTCTCATCCCATACCCCCGAATTGTGAACTAAACAGTTTCGAGTCTCCCTGATAGAGATAATATTGAAAAGCAGTTCATCTGAAATATCTAAGCCCAGTTCCACAAGCTTGTCCTTACCAAAGTAAATCACCTTCCCCTCGTACTTTTCAGGCTTGAGATGAATCATCGCTTCTCGAATAAAATGTTCAAAATTTGAGTACATTAACTGTACTGAAAACTCAAATATTTTCCTTGAACCTTCTTCCAGCATGTACTTCTTCATATCAGCTTGATTGAGTTCGATCGCGGGTATTTCATCTTTTTCATAACCGGTTGGAGCTCGGTCCAAAATCCGAATAGGCATATTACCGTGGATTTTCGTTGCTAGGTTAGGAGGTAAAACCTGAGCTAAATGCTGATAAGAGTGAAATAATACTGCTGATTGATAAGACGCGAAAAATTTCTCGACTTCTTTTAGTTTTTCACCTGAATGTGCTGCTAAGTCTTTCATTATGACTCCAACGCCGAAATAAGCGGTGATTAATAGTTGGATAAACTGTTTAGCGAAGCAAAACGTAGCCAATTGTTACGAATCCGACTTGATTGCTTTGTTGGTGCTGAAAACATATGCTTTACGTTTATGACCAGAACAAACTAAATAATCCCCACAGTCAGAAATCGATAATGAATAAATTTGAGACACAGAAAAATCAAGCTTAATTTCTTTGATTAATTGACTGTATTTTACGTCGACAAATACTAATGAAGGGTCTGACGTACCAATAGCTAACACATTGGAATCAGGAGTAAAACACAAACTAACAATATGATTAGTTGGGACTTTACCTGCATCTTTCTTTATTTCAATAATACTTACTATGTTTTCTATGTACTTGGGTAAGTTAATTGTTTTTAATAACTTGTAGTTATCCCTATCCCAAATTTTAACTATACCGCCGTCATGTCCTGTTGCAAGTAACTTCCCATCAGGCGAAAAACTAGCTGTATTAGAATAAAAACAATCATTTTCTAACTTTTTAAATAGTTGATGGTTTTTCGTGTCGTAGACAACAAGTTCGTAATTATCTCCACAAAGAAGAATTGAGTCCCCATCAACAGTATGACTTATAGAAAAAACATTGTTGATACCAGTATCTTTTACAAAAATAACACTCAAATCATCAACAGACAAGTTTTTTAATACCCCGCCATCGCCACATAAAACAACTTCATTGCAATTAGTGGATATCGACATTGCGAAAAAAACAGAATTAAAAATCTTAGTTGATTTTACCGTATTATCTAAGTTGTCATAACAATATAAATACCCCTCTGAATTTCCAACTAAATGATACCTATCTGTTACACGCACCACCTCACCATGCACAGACTTTTCACCTATTATATTTACTGAACTTTCGTAACTATTTAATGTCTGAATTAAAAATCGATTACTGTTACCAACTAAAGCAATGGACTTTGTTCCAGGAATGAACTGAGATGAAAAAAGTGTGTCGAAAGGTAGTGTAATCGTATCGACTAACGTACATGGAACATCGTAGTAATCAAAAGAAAATGATTTAAGCAGTGAACTATGCTCCCACGGGATTTGTTTAAAATCACTATCTTTAATAACTTGTTCTCTGACTAATCTAAAAACATCCTCAATAGACAAGTTATATTGTGACATTGATTCGATTAAATGCTTAGTATAAAGACCATTTCGACTATTAACACCTCCATCAGAGGCTTTCATTCCTGGTGCTGTTGCAAAAGCAATAAGCGTATTATTATTAGTTTCAGGCTTTACTTGCCCGAGGTTCATAGCCTTGAAATTCCCCGCCCCCCTACTCTTTAAACTGTCAAGAAAGTCCTTATCTCCATCATTGCGGCACGCATCTAGAATGAATAGCTTTGCACTATTTGGGAATGACTTTGCAAAGCTATCAATAATAAAATCCAGAGTGGGGGCATGATAATTTAAATCACTATCTTCATTGAAATCACAGGGGATAAGATAGTTGTTACCGCTAGATTCCAAACCATGACCAGCAAAAAAAATAGAACTACTTCATTATGGAGATCGACTTTATTACAAAAATCATGGATCGCATTAAATAATGAATAGCTATCTAAATCTTTTTTATAGTTACATCGAACCCTTTATCATGAAGAATTTCGGTAATTGAATTTGCATCATTTATAGGGTTTCTTAAAGGCTTTACTTGGTACTTAGAATTTCCCAGAACCAATGCTTTTCTTTTATTCATCAATGAACACCATATATTGTGTACAACTCCTCATTGTGACAAAGCACTAACGCCGCATTAAGGTGTGAGCAGCGCTTGGCTATACTTGAGCGAAGCGAAAATACTAAGCGTTGCGAATCACTCTTAAATGCTTTGTTAGCAGCGTTCTATTTGTTTGCGCTATGCTCATTAAGAACAATGAATGATGCTCTTTCAAATAACTCGTCGTAGGTAATGATTTCTACGTTTCTAGAGTCTCGACGGAAAAGTTCGAGAGTTTTGTGCTTCATTTTTTTGATGCCTGGGGGCTCCGCTGCATTATCAACCTGTGCCCAGTTGCCAACAATTAGAACCGTTTTCGAGTCATAAGCATTCTGATTTATTTCGCTGTAATCGTCTGCATATAAATCTCGAGTTGTTTCAATCTTGAGCGTTCCGCTAGCTTTTTGTTCCAGAATTTGTGAGTAAGCTTCCATCAATTCTTTTGATAGTTTCCAACTCTGCGCTCTATTTTGAGCAGTTCCAAACAATGGGGTTGTAGGTAACTTAAGTTCGACAAACGTTGTGAATTTATTGTCACCCATTAAGAAATCTGCAATAACACCTTCACTGCCACCCGCATTAGTATCAGACGCGTGAAACTCCTTTTGTAAGATACCTTGGAATCTGTAGTCTAAACCATAACCGAATATCCATTGATTCACCGCGAAGAAATGCTGCCATGCAGTCTCGTCTTTTGTATTTGGCTTACCGATATCGACTTTATACTGAGGTAGGTAGTTTGACGATAGTAGTTTTTTGAATATTTCTAACTGTGACTTCCGATAACCCGTATTCACAAGGCCCTGAGTAGTGATCATTCCTTGTGACAGTAAGTCTCTAACAACTTCTCCACCATCAGAACCTGAAAGTAGTGTAGTTATTTTCTGTTTTGTCTCGGCATCAAGCACATCCATTGAATCATCGGATAGCTTAATACGTCGCTCTGCTATCCCCTTCAAATTAAGTCCTTGAATGAAATTCAAGAACGTTTTCAATTGCTGCATATTGAACTTGGAAAGTTCAATAACTTGCTTCTCCTGACCGCTGACTAACTTGCATAGCTTAATGCCCTCAATGTCATCTTTCTCTTTCAGATAGACAACTTTCATCATTGTCCGAGGAGCTAGCTGAATATGAAACTGTTCTTCGTCAGAGAAAATAACTTGGAAAAACCTACCTTTCTCGAAGGTGTGGTTATAGAGGGTCTCTAATTTAGAGTTTCTAATCACATCTTCTTCTGTAGGCTTAAAATCAGGAATTTCAAACACCGATAACCTCTTATCTATCGTTTACTTGGAAGCTACTAACATTTTATTAGTGAGACCTTGCAAGGTACCTTACCTTGCAAGCTTGGCCTACCTTCTAAGGAAGGAGGTGATTTATGTATCGGCGAAGCAAAAAGTACCAAGAGTAGGTTGCTAATTCGGCCTCAATGCGAGCCGAACGGGAGCGAAAGCAGCTTAGCTTTGCCATTCTCACCTTTCAGACACGCTACCGATTATTCCGCACATCCTGTGCTTCACCCTTCGGGACAGCTAAAGCTGTTCAAAAATGTTCCCGACATTTTTTGTCGCGTGGCGGGCCAGATGCCCTTTGGCTTCAGCTAAGCGACAGAAACTGTTCTGTCGCTTGTTCTTCGAACACGCTTCCGCCCCTGAATTTTGGGTTCCAGCGTCCCTGCTGCCCTGTACGGGTTAAATTTTGCCTGTTCTTTCGAACTGTGGGCAGCACGTTAACACGTTATAACTTGCTGTTCTGTAAGATATCTTCCAGTTCTTTCATGTTCAGGCTTTTTCGCTCAATGATTACGCGAGTCCGCATATTGGTGGTTATAAGTGCTGCATCAAATTGCAGATGTTAGATGAGTCCACTTCTGTAAACCTATTGACAGCACTCCAAGGAAAGGCTTTTAGAGCTTGGGGCGTAAGACATTGTCCATACCAATAGCAGGGGAATGTGCTTTCCCTTTGAATAGCTACCTCACCAAAGCGCAGACCTTCTCTTTCTGTGCTGCGACTTCCGGGCTGTTGTCTTGCATCGCCTTGAGGATGAGGCGGTTGCACTCTTTCTCCTGCATCTGTGTTGCGGTTATCGGTTTAGGTTCACCAATGCTGGCTATCATGGGTTGGTAGCTTGCCGAGGCGTTGCAGTACATGCGGGTCAGACTTTGTGCCTTGGCACTTAAATGGCGTTTGCCTGAAAGCTCAGAGCAAATCTCGGTAAACATCGCCTTGGCTTGTTGGGTGCAGTGGGAGTATTGGGTGGCTTGCTGTTTCAGGTCGATACATACCGTCTCTGGTTTCACCTTCCACAGGAAATGCTGAAAGCGAATGTTCGTCCCCTGGTAGTTGATGCTTTGCGAAGTGATATTGGTATTCAGGGCGTCGGTATAGTGGTCTGTGATGCTGCTGGTGATCATTTGCATGTATGCAGCGAAAAGTTGTGAGAGCGGGTCCATGACTCTTCCTTCAGTGCTTTGTTATTCCATTGGGGGCGTCAACATATTATCGACTTGGCCGACACCGGGAATTGATATGAGTCATGACTTGTTAGCGGATGCCGCTTTGCGTTGCGACAAATAGTATGGAGTATTGACCTGAGAGACTTGCCGATGATGAGCAATAGTCCCCTCCAGCCAATGCTATGGACATCAACTGCTGCCCTCAGCCTCTTTCTCGTTAAATCGTCTTTTCAGATACTTTATGCTGGCATTCAGTTCTTTTATCTCCATTCGCATTTCCACTGCGATTTCACGCATCTGCTTTACATGCCTGTAAATCAAAAAAATTAAGAGTGGTAGAAGTAGCCCACCAAGACCAATCATTAAGTAAATTAATGCAGCTGCTTCGTATCCTTTGTCCATATGTGTCTTCCTTTCAATCCATTGGTTTATTGCTCTGGCCCAGGGCTTTGTTTCTTGGTGCTTACGCTAAGCCCAAGGTCATTTAGCTGGATACAAGGGGGAAGATCAATAAAGTGAGTAAACTCTATACCTTCGTATTAGGAGCTAACTTATGGAGTTGGAGCTTGGTGAAACGAGCTGAGCAAAGCAGATTGGAACAATGAGTCTAAGCAGAGGTTGCCGGAGATGGCGTTGCTTATGGTCTCCCCACAGGAGCTACTTTTGACTTTAATGTAATTTAACGAAAATTGTTAAAGGCATATAAAACATATACTTATCTAAATATTAGATATTTGTAAATTAACCAAAGTTACGCTAATTTAACTCAAAAGGCTGTACAGAGGCGGCACAGGATTTAGGGAGAAGACCTATGAAGGGCACCAATATCTTCACTAAACGAGCTCTGGAAGAGTGCAAAGTTAAGAAGACGCGATACAGAATTTCAGATAGTGGTTCTGCTGGTTCCGTTAACGGGCTGCATTTAGATGTTTTGGTATCGGGTAAGAAGGTTTTTCGCTTTCGCCGTAAGTATTTAGGGAAAGATACCTCTGTAACTATTGGTGAGTTTCCGCTGATCACCATAGAGCAAGCCCGTAAAAGGGCGAAGCAAATCGCCTCTGACTTTACCTATGGCAAGAATCCCAACGAAGTCAAAAAGGCGGCTATTCAGGAAAACAAACGGCAAAAGGCTTTGTCGATGTCGATTGCTGAGTTGTTTGAAGCATGGGAATCCGAATTTCTGGTCAAGATTAAGATAGGTGAGCGGCGTTCCAAGTCTCTGGAGGATGCCCGTTCAACGTGGAGCAATCACCTTAAGGGGGCAATAGGACACTTCCAGATCACTGATATCAAAGCTGACACCGCAAATACATTGCTAAAACAAATCCTGATAAAGACATCGGTGTCTGTGAGGAACAAGTGCTTAACGCTGCTTAAATCTATGTATGCCGAACAGGAAGCTAATCCCTTTATTAAGATAAAAAAGCTGGCAGAGACCAGGAGAGAACGGATTTTAAGTAAAGAAGAGGTCGGGCGTCTGTTAGAAAGCCTGACTGAGGAGTCTCAAGTCTATCAGGATATCGTCATGCTGCTATTGCTGACGGGTCAGCGCAAGTACTGTGTTTTGAGCATGGAGTGGGGAGAGATAGATCATGAGCAAGGTATCTGGCTTATACCCACGACCAAGATGAAGGCTAAGAAAGCCCATGCTGTGCCATTGACTGATGAGGCGATGGAGATTTTAACACGCCGCAGCAGTGAAGCTACTGCGGGGGAAAGGTATGTGTTTCCATCATCTCAAAGTAAGACTGGACATATTGCAGAGAAGTCAGCCGTTGGCAGCTTCTGGTATCGAATCACAGAACGGGCAGGACTGCGCGGCCAAAGTAGAGGCGAGAATGTCACCATTCACGACTTACGACGCACCATTGCCAGTTGGAGCGTAATGCGTGGTGGCAACATTCAAACTACCAGTAAGCTGTTAGGCCACAGCGACATTAGTATCACGGCCAGTACCTATGCCCATTTGGACATTGAACATGTCAGGCGGGAACTGGGGATCACTACAGCAGCTTTGCTGGGCAGAAACTTAAAGGTGGAAGAGAGCAGGGTAGAGCGGCTGGTCAGAGAGATAAAACAACTCTCACCTGAGGAAAGGCGAGAGTTGATGGGGAGAATATAACGCCCAGCTCTGCGGTTGGTAAAAGTGGAGGCGAAGCCGGAGCTTTTGTCTGTCCGAAAGCAGCCGCTTGTTATACGGTTCCTACACTATTTTCAATCGTTAAGTTAATTCTTGGTCTTTGTCGGGAAGAAGCCATAGCGTCCTGAGTTTTTCTTAGTAAACTGAACAATCTGCTTTCCTGAACTATACTTACTCGGTATAGACTTTTTATTTTCAAAAACAATAATCTGTTTAGCCTTCCAAGCTGACAAGCTATCAAAGAACTTAATATTTACATCCGTACCTTTAAGGTCATCTTCCTCATTCTCAGGCTCTTCATAGGCAAGTAATGGTGAATCAAGTATCGAAAACCCTAAGTGAGGAAGCTCATTCTCTTCTGTATATTTCATCAGTCCGAGAGTGGCTGCAGCATGTGTAATAGCGCGGTATCCTTTGCCATTGCTAATTCTATGCTTCCCGTTAATAACAAAATCACCTGTATCCTTATCAAAGTGAACATCATTAGAATTAGGCAACCCCCAATCATGAAGAAAGTTCCGTACTTCTTTCGAAAGCTCAAACAAAGCGCTTGTTGGCAAACTCCTTTCGCTTTCGCCCTTGCCTTTTGATTCATTCTTCGGAGCTGAATTTTCTAAATCTTCTTTCTTTTTAGTTAGGAAAATTAACTGTTCATGCTGTTTTATTGACACATTTACTTGAGATTTAATATTGAAAAGTTCCGAATAATTGGTTCTCTGCTCCACTAGCTCAGGATTCGCAATATCTAATTCTTTAGCCACAGAAGACATTTTATCCCTAATGGATGGTAACTGTTCACTAATTGAACTTAACTCTGAATTAAGATTGTTCACAGTTAATTTAAGTTCATTACTAAGTCCTTCAATTTTAAATTTTTCTGATACTGCTGCTGCAACAACATTCTGAATCCCCGCATCACAATCTTGATGAGTTTTATCCTCAGAAACGCGTCTTCCACAGGTGGGACATTTTTCAGTTGGTAATGCTTCGAACAAAATTCCTGTTTCAGAGATACTTTCAAGTCTAGCTATATCTGAAGCATACTGACTTTGTAGCAGATTGAACCGGGATAACATTTCCTTTACTTCATCGATTCTTTTGCGTTTGAGTTCTAACTCTTCTCTTAACGCAGCCCGATTATTGACTAAGCTATTGTATTTTTTCTCATTGGCATCAAGAGTAGAACGTTCTTTCAATATGGTTTCTGATAATCTCTTATCTTGGTCTCTAAGCTCCGCCAATGAATTTTCTAATGTAGATATATCACCTAATGAATTACCTTGTTCTTCTATCAACTCCTTTAATAATTCTATCTTTGCTTCTCTAGATAGAGCTTTTCTTTCAACTTCTGCTGGTAACAATGAGCTATCATCTACCCCCGTAAGAATAAATTTTAGCCTAGACTTATGCTCAGTTTCTTTTGTGTATTGTTCACTAATATATGGTGAGGATTCTTTTTGAATATTGGCTTCATTAACAACAAAAAGATCTAGCGAATTTCTTAAAGTTAAGCTAACCAGCCCATTATGCGCATTTTTTTTAAATTTTTTGTTAGATAAATTAACTTTCTCTAGTATGAAAGAAGAAATGCTTTTGATCTTTTTTGTTTCAGTCTTAGGCTTTAAAATGACCGGCTCGATATCTAGCGGCTTATTTTTATGCAATCCTTCGAAGCATTCATAATTTCCACCATCTATATTTCTTACAAATGTGAAACACTCTGATTTAGAAAACTCTACACCTAGAATTACTTGATCATAACCTTCGTGTTCAGGAAGCTCTTTCAATGGCTTTTCTGAACCCAACATAAAGTCAATTCCATCTAAAACGGATGACTTGCCTGTATTTGAAGGGCCATATATTAAATTCAAACCACTTCCAAACTCTATTTCTGCTGATTCCTTTAACGGGCCAGCAAAAACAATAAATCTAATTTCCATTTCAACAATACTCAACCATTTTTCGAAATTGACATTTCTGCTATCTGGAATTCATCTCTCCAGCGATCAAATGCGGAATTGAAAACCTCCGTAAACAACCTATCACCATGATCGTTATACATAATGATAGCCCACTGCGCTCTTTGATTAAGTTCTTTTATATATTCATTTGTTAAGCATTCGATAAAGACACTAGCAAGTTCTGTGGCACGGTAATAGAAACCATCAGGTGTTATAACTTTTTCTACAAGCCTTTTGCTCTCCATAAGAGCAAGACCATTCTCTACTAACGGCCTCCTTACCAAAAGCTCACCACTTCTTTGTACAACATTTGGGTGTAAGCTTGGTGGAGCGTTTGCAATATCTCCGGTATGAACAACAATATGATCCAAAGCCAATAGCTGCTGTATATCGAACTTATTATCTAGGTTAACGACTAATATACATACTGCCCGCACTCCAGTTTCTAGGGCATTATTGAATATGTAGTCTGAATGTAGAACTTCACTCATCGTCATTCAACCATTTCAATTTATCATCATTGGCTAATTGATGGCATATGCCATATCTATCTTTTACCCTGATAGTTTCAAATAGACCATTTGAATCAAGAGGAACTGACTTTGACTCGCTTAAAACAGTCTTAAGTTTAACTAAGCCATTTTCATAATCATCTTCTGCTGCATCTATCACTCCATCAAACATGTCACTCTGAAGCGCTTCGAATGTCCCTAGCGGAACAGAATCTCGTGCAAAGGTTCTTAACGATTCAGCAAAGTAGAAGTATTCTCTTTGTCTAGTAAAATGATTTTTAAGGTCTGGGAAGTAATCCATCTGAAAGTTTTGTTTTTCAATACCTTTACTATCAGCATAAGCATTATGTAATTGCTCTATATAGCGGGCTTCATTCTTTTGAAAAACCTCAGGTGGCTTTAAAGGCGTAGGTCGATCTTTTAAGCCACCACCAAACCTGATCAAGTAGTATGGTGTTTCCCTATATTCCTCGATAATTTGATTTACCGGTTTATATTTGAAAATGCTAAAGTCAAAACCCGTGACGAATTTTTTAAATTCACCCTCCAGTAAAATTTCTTTTGTTGTTGTTATGCTCTTAGAACACCAGCCATCCCACTCTTCAAAAAGCTTATCCTTCAGCTTATCTGAATTTAATAGTAGTTTTTTGAGCGAGGGGCCACAGTCCTTAGGAGCAAAAAAGTAATAACAATTTGGCTTTGTCAAATTGCCATTGTAAACATGCCACAACAACTTACCAATTTCAGGGATTGCAGTTCCTGGTGCCAAAGGGTCACCTTTATAGTACTTGCATTGGTAATTTTCCCAACTTCCAGAAAATCCATTCTCAGTGTGAAAACAAGCAACATCAACTCCAAAATCATTAGCTCCACCTAAGCGTGTTACAAGGTGATATTTCGACTTTTGAAATGTGCCCCACTCCTCTAAAAAGCATTCCCACTCTTCTGCTGAGAAGAGAAATAAGTGCTGCCTAGGAGTTATTAATTTCCCATATGAAACTTGTCGGGAAGACGCAGTGTCGTTTTCACTCTTAGGTTTAGCTAATTCGAGATCATTTAAGTCGAAGTCTAGCACTGAAAAAACTTCCTTTTTCTAGGCATGGTTCCCACGCATTATTTTTACAATTTGAATGTTCAGGCAATCACGTGATGAGATTATACTCTATAACACCCACTTAAGTTGTGATTGAACGTGTGCCATGTTTGAGTGCTGGCGAGTTCGGCACACGTTTACGAATCCGACTTAAAGCGTTTGTTATAAAAACTATGCCTTGGGCTTGTTCTTAGGCGGTGGTGGTGGCTGCTTCTTGTGGTTAATAATCATACGCGTTGGCGGAGGAGGAGGTGGTGGTGCTTTCTTATTATCTGTCATTGCATTACCTCAAATTTTGCTCTGAGATTAACTTTACTTTGGTAGGCTTATCTTGTTCTAAGTTATATGAATAATAAGGGATATATGAGACAAGTGCCAATACTGAAGCAATACTCATTGAAAACACACCTAAGTATAATTTTCTTGCTCTCGACTCATTCACTTCTGAGTTAAAAGATGCACATTTTATGTAATAGTCGATTAGCGCCTGCTTATATGTTTCGATAACGGTTTCACCAGAGTCATCTTCCTCATAGTGATTTTTCAGTACGTTTCGATAGTCTTCGAGTTCGGTAGGAAGAGGCAAAAACTCATACTTTGAACCACCCCATGCACTTTTTAAAAAAAACACGGATATACAGGTGATTACTATCGAGAAAACATAAATTAAGCTAAACGTTGCAACTCCTAAAGGTTCACCGGAAAAGTTAACTTTTTCGAATATATAAGCTAAAAAGCCAATTAGTACGATGACTGCTGCTGTAGGCGCTTGTAAACGATTATCAAAAACTTCGCTTCGCTGAATTTCGAAATGATATGCGTCTTTATAATATGCTAATAGATCCATTTCCCTTCATTAACTCCCAACTATCCTAGTTGTTATAACGCCCTGTTAAGGTGTGAGCAACGCAATACCGAAGCTCCCGCATACTGCCTTAAACACAACAACGCATAGCAAAAATGCCAAGCGTTGCGAATCACTCTTAAATAGATGTTATATGTGTATCAACAATCAGGATTAGTTTCCCCTTCAGTCTCATCAGAGCTATTCTGCTTTCTATCAAGAACCCTCTTACATAAGTCAATGATAGTAGTAAGAGAAACCCAAAAGACACCTACACCACCTAATGCAATTAACATTTTGTCGTTTGAAAAATCGCCAAAATTCTTAGTTCCGAACAACGCTTCATAAGCTAGATTAATCCCTGATATGCCACCTGTAATAGATAATGCTACTGAGAATATTTCAGTCAATATTGGCAGAGACCTAGTTACCATAAGCGATAACAATACAAAAGCAATACCAGAAACAAGTACAAAACTAGCTACAATTTCTTGTGGAGAAAGGTTCATTTTTTCTTCTCCTTTTCGATAATCTCAAGTACATCTTGCCTATACTTTTCAGCTTCACGAAGATCCTCATCAGAAAGTGTTCGTGTACTTTTGAGAATTTTACTAATTAGTTGTTCTTTTTCTTTCTTTTGTTGAAAGTAAGATATAACGACAGTACTCAGACCAAATATTGCAGACCCAACACCTACTGATAATTTACTCATCTCCGGAAAAACGTAGCTAGCAAGCACAGCGGCACCAGCTATTGTCGCGATAATTGTACTCACGAAGACTTGCATTCGCTGTAAACTTTGAGTTTTCTTAGAGTATTTGGCCAAAAAAACTAAAGTTTCAGCATCAGCTTTCTTCATATTCTCGTAGAACTTATCTACATCTATATTATTCTTTTCCAAAATGACTCTCTTTATTCTCGATATTTCATCTACACATATAACATTTTATTATTGAGACCTTGCAAGCTCGGCCTACCTTCTAATGAAGGAGATGATTTATGTTCAGTCGAAGCAAAAAGTACCAACAGGAGCTTGCTAATTCGGCTCCAGCTAAGCGACAGAAACTATTCTGTCGCTTGTCTTTCAGACACGCTTCCGCCCCTGAATTACGGGTTCCAGCGTCCCTGCTGCCCTGTACGGGTTAAATTTTTGCTGTTCTTTCGAACGGTGGCAGGAAGTTATCACGTTATAACTCGCTGTTCTGTAAGATATCCTCCATTTCTTTCATGTTCAGGCTTATTCGCTCAATGATTACGCGAATCGGCGCATTGGTGGTTAGAACTGCTAAATCAAATTGCAGATGTTAGATAAGTCCACTTCTGTACAGTTATTGACAGTACTCCAAGGAAGAGCATTTAGAGCTTGGAGCGTGAGACATTGTCCATTCATGCACTCGGGTGATGATCTCAACTCCCAAGCTGATAACCCCTTTCAAGCGAGTCAGGGTTTCATCTCCGTAACGGTTCGATTTGAATTGCTGGTTTGGGGGAATGGTAGGCGGGTTGTCTATTAGGGGAGGCTGATTTGGTAACGCAGATTGTGGCTTAACGTCCATCACGGCTTGATACAGAGGGCGGATGGTTTGCTCGTTACGTTTACAGAATACGCCACCCATTAGTTCGGTAAATTCTTGCCAGTTGCTTTGGTCAGCGGTTTTACGGATTTCTTCTATCCACTCTAATTCTGCTTCTTTAATGGCTTCCAGCCTGCGCAGCTCCCTCCAGACGCTAACACTGACGCCACCCAGTTGTTGAAATTGACGTATGCCCCAGCAGGAAGCCCAAGCGCGAACCCGGACGGCGGATTCTTTAGCATCTTTGCCATAGTTATCTGCATCAATACCTTCACCGTCTATGTTCTTGGATATGTACTTGGCGATATAGCCAGTCGCAGATCCCTTGTCGGGATCTATACGTTCTACAGTGAATCTGTGTTTGGCCGCGCCCGGCTCGTTACCGTCCTCTTCAAAGCAATAGTTTTTAAATGTGTCGATGATTGCAGCTTCATGTTCAGGTTCCATAAACAGTAACAGATGCCAGTGGGGTGTTCCGTCATGATGTGGCTCTGCGACTCGAAAGCCGAAAACAGATATTCCCTTATGCCCCAATGCTGCTCTTATACGGGAGAAGGTCAGGCAGAGATACTGCTGTCCGTCTTGCGGTGTTGCGCCGTTCCAGTTGGGGTTTTTGCAGCCCGATTTCGACAGGCTGCGGTGGTATTTGGACGGGCAAGTCATGGTCAGGAACAGCGCACTGTACGACAACGCTTTGGCGCACTCTTCAAAGCCATGGGTTCTGACCATGAGTTCAGCCCGGCGAATGGCCGGGTTGGATACGTTAAGGCTGGAGAGTTCGGCAAGACTGGTGCTATAGCCGTCTTCATTGGTCGCTATGGTCTCTTGCAGAAACGCTTGGTTGTCCACCCAGCGGTTCTGTATATGGCTAAAACTCAGAGCGCTGATATAGATGCCCCGTTGTTTGTTCACTTGGTTGAAGTGGCGCGAAAGGGTTTCCAGTTGTCTTGTATGTTGGGTCTTGAGTTTTCTGCGCCACCAGTCCGGATCTTTAGCGCGGTTCAATACCCCGTTAACCTTAACGGTATCAGACTCCGTTAACAGTCCTTCTTCGACTGCCGTTAACGTTTTTGTAGGTAAAGGATGTGGTTCCAGTCCTTGGGCTTTTATGTAGTTGACCGTCAGTTTGTATAGGCCACAAAGGGGCATAGAGTGATACTGGAGCTGTAAGCACAAGCATTGCCTTGAGTGGATCTTGGCCGACACGGTGCAATCTCTGTAGTCAATATTGATGTGCTGGTGTGGGTCGTGATTGTGAAGGATAGCTGCAATCGCTTTACGTTCCGCCAATACGCCCAGATTTGCTTCCCTGCGAGTAGGCTTGTTGAGGTAGTCGGCCATTATTTCCTGTTTGAAATGTTCAGGGATTCCATCGACCTGCTTACTTAGCCAAGCCGTATCGTGTGGGTGTACTTCAGGCATAGCGATTCTCTCCCGGTTGGGCTACTGCATTGGCGACAGTGAGTCCCTTTTCGTTAAGGGCGAGGCGAGTCCATCGAAGCCCGGAATGATAGTGATGTTTTTCTTTAAGTAGCCCTTCCCGTTTAAGGCGGAACAGGCTTCGTTGATTGAAGTGGCCGGGATAGTTGTTCAGCTCTGCCACAGAGCCCAAATCCGGGCACACTTCGGTACAGACCTCGACAACGTATCCAGCGGCGAGATAATGAATAAGCGTTTTCTGTTCATCACTGAAAGTGGGGATTTTGTATTTCATTGCTTATCCCCCAGCGGCAATGTGTTGCCACACTCTGTTGACATCATTACGTAACGCGCCGTGATATCAGACTCACAGTCGTTAA
The DNA here is from genome assembly GCF_023349125.1 of Shewanella corallii. Taxonomy (GTDB): domain Bacteria; phylum Pseudomonadota; class Gammaproteobacteria; order Enterobacterales; family Shewanellaceae; genus Shewanella; species Shewanella corallii. The sequence goes on from NZ_JAKIKT010000001.1 coordinate 1,079,058, forward strand.
CGGTGTCTGTACCCGTTAATGGGGAAGCGCCTTTGGTTTCCGTTAACGGGGATTCTGTTAAGGGGGCTGTTAACGGGGGCTTGGTCTCGTTATATAACCAAACGGACGTGATCAGCGCACATAGCATAAAGACATTCAACAGCGTTATGGTTACTAGAAGAACGGCATCAAAAATTTTATAAAGTGTGCTCATAAACCCTCCCGTTAATGAAGTCTTCGATATCGGAAGTTCTGTACATGACGCGGCGACCAACTTTTACAAAGCGCAGTGGGTATCGACCTGTGCAGCGCCACACGGATAGCGTGCCTGTAGTCACGCCGAGCACATAGGCAGCTTGGTTTGGGGTAAGTAGTGAATTTTTCATGGTAACTCCTGGTTAATGGATATTGCTCAGGAGTCAGATTAGGGAAGGGCGGTATAGATGTATGCCTCTCTCAGGCTGAGAAAGGTCTTTCTCAGGGTGAAAAAGGTCTTTCTCAGGGTGAAAAAGGTCTTTCTCAGGGTGAGAAAGTTACTTGTTTTTCAGTTCTTGCAAAAACCAGCTATAGACAGTTTTCATTCCCTGATACTCAGATGAAAAAGGGTGTCCAATGCTATTGGCATATTCTTCAATGGCGGGATAGTGGTTTGTTCTGGCTTGACTGGGGTTGTCGTAAGGTTTTTGTTTGTACAAAGACAGCGCATATTCCTTCCTGTCACGGTTTTTAGAGTGACGACTCGTTTGCCCCTTCAGTGAATGCTTAGCGGCTGACTGAGTTACACCATGCTGTTTCGCGATTTCTGTTTGCAGTGATTGGAAGGAAGAGTTGTTGTGAATCAATACCCGATCAACGAAAGCCCGTTGCAGCAGTTCAGCCGATTTCTCAAAACCGGCCATTTGCATGGTGGTGAACGCCTGAATATAGGGCTGCAAATCTGACGGTAGTTGCCGCCACATATCGAACAGCGATTTGTCGAATTGCGGATGGTCATCCGGGTTAACAGGAAGGTCAGCATTGGACAGCTGGCGGATTGCCTCAAGAGGAAGCTCGATGGCACCGGGCGCATAGTCCGCAAACAGCTGCATGAAGTCTTCGGCCATTTGTGCCTGTTCATCGTGGAGTGTTTGCTGTCCATCTGGCTGCTTGGCAATTACCGCAGGTAGTTTCTCTTTGGTGGTTCCAGCGGGGATCTTTTCACTAAGTCTGGAAGGACTGGCGAGCTTATCTAGGGTATCTAGTAGCTGCGAGGCGAATTCTTCTTTGTCACTACTCTCTGGAATAATGTCCAGCAAAGCGGAAAGTTCAGGAGGAAGATCTCTGATAGGTTGCTCTGCAGATTTGTCAGGAGACAGTTCGGTCTTTTGGGGTAAGGAATCCGGCTTCATTTCTGGCAATTTCCTATCGCTGAGCAATGAACAGAAAACTATCGAAAATCGGCTGAGTAGTCCAGAAATGGAATTAGATGGTCAAAAATTGGACTTTGGGAAAATTGAAAATCAGCAAAAAACGGAATTTTAAAAATAGTGGGGCAAGGGCGGTACAGGATTTTGGGGTTCTTGTAATTTATTGATTTTATTGCATAAAAAGCACTTTATGGTCTCCCCACAGGGACTCGAACCCCGATCGATCGCTTAGGAGGCGACTGCTCTATCCTGTTGAGCTATAGGGAGACGGGTTTGATTATACTGGTTTTGCTCCGGATGAAAAGCGCTGAGATTCAAGTGATTAAATACTGATCAGAAAGGCGGGCCAAGATGATATCAAGGCCTGCCTTTGCTGCTTTTATGTGCTGTGCGCGACTAACTCTCTGCGTCCTGCGATTAGTTATCGGCGTGCTGAATCAGAGCGGTCAGTTCATATTCCAGGGTATCGGCCAGATCCAGCCAGTCTTTGCGCTCCTGGGCGTTCAACAGTTGAGTCAGTACCGGCATGTATGCCTCTTTGTTTTTTGAGGCGGCAATCCAGGCCTGCACCTGACCTATGATTTGCTGGTACTGGGCATTGGCTTTGCCTTCCTGCCCCAGTCGAAACAGGCTGGCGGTATCTGAAAGCAGGGCGGTCAGTTGGTCTTTAGTCATGGCTTAGCTCCCTGAATTCGGTGCCTTTAATGGCTGCGCCACTCTTGCTGTCGCGGTAGAAGCTGATATCCGGGTGTTTACGGATAAAGTGCTCCAGTGAACGCATATATGCCCTCAGGTTCAGGGCTGTTGGCAGACGTTCGCCATGACCATCCAGCACCCAGTGGGGGCTGTCGGTGCTGTTCATTCCCACCAGGGTGTTGCCCGGTTGCCAGAAGGCATAGGCCTTTTTACCGGGATAACCGAAGTCGACCCCAACCAAGGTGATCTCTTTGGCGCCAAGGAGGATGGCCAGATGGATCGCCGGCTGCACAACACTGCCGTTAAGGAACAGGCGGGTTTTCGGCAGCAGACTTGCCAGTGCATCATCTCTTGGCAGGTCGGAGTGGGCGTTGAATTTAGGGCCCTGCCAGGCATCTATCAGCTCAGGGCTGGACTTGGCCATATAGACCAAAGCGCGGCCTGCGCTCTGTTCGACATCGACGATTTCCGGACTGATTAGCTCATCAACCGTCACCACTATGTCAGGGTTTATCCCATGCTGGTTAAGTGCCTGACACGACGTATCGACAGCGATAATCAAAGGTCGTTGGGCTTTAGGCTGGTCGCTGAGGGCTTTCAGTCTTGAGTAGGCTTCTTCCTGACTGGGGCCGGACGCCACGATAATAGCTTTACTGTTGGCGTGTTCGGGCCGTAGCTCCATCACATCCGGGTGTTGCTGCAGGCGTGGCAGATTCAGCTCCAGCCTGTCTTTGAACTGTTCAATCTGTTTGGCGCGATTTTGATTCACATGTTCGCGGTTGATCTCATACACCAGCAGGTCACGCACACAGGCGTAGTCACCATCACACAGGGTCAGTTCCGGGGTGATGCTGATATTGGGCAGCAACGGGTAATCTGATTCCGGCTTAATACTTAAACTGACTCTGGGGTCGCTCAGCCATTCACTCTGGTTGGTGTAGCTGATAAGCAGCTTGAACACGCCGGGGTTTATCAGATGTACCACAAGTTGGGTGCAGCGATTGCTTTCCAGCAAGCGAATTGGGGTATCGCCCATACCTACGCCATAAAGGTGTACGGTTTTGGCAGCCTGCGGCAATGTATTGCACAGCAGCTCGGCTTCGCGCTGCCGCGCATGACGGCTGGAGAGCTGCAGGCCATTGACCATGATGGTTTGTTCAAGACCCTCAATGAGTCCGGCATCCAGCTCTTCAATATTTAAAGGTTGCAGTTGGGCGGCAATATCCGGCCAGCGTTCTTGTATGACTTGCAGGTTAAGCTGCAACAGATCCGTCATAGGGTCTCCGCTATTGTTTGATTGCCAGGTCACTGAGCTGAATGGCCATGGCACCGGGTTGGGCTCCCAACAGGGCGGTGGCGCTGGTCTCAGTTACCTGATCTATGGTTATCTCAGTATTGCTGGCGTGTGCCAGCGCTCTGTGATTTGAAAATCTGTCAGTCATCTGTTGTTGCAGTACCAACTTGAATTTATCCCCTGTGTGTACCCCGTGCTTGCGACCCAGATTGATCATGATGCGATTGCTGTCACGGGCGATGACCTGACCTAATACAGGGCGACAAATCAATGCGTTATCCATATCTTTTATAGCATTGCTCAGGGTTTTATCTATTTCCCGGCCAAAATCAGATTGCCAGAAGTAGTTGGCGGTAGGGGGCACACTGACCTGACGGTCGAACTGCCACTCGGCCTGAGTGTGGTAATCCTGACTCCAGATCTGTTCGCCGCTGATGCCGTGGAACAGAGTCAGCGTGATGGCGAAGTTACGCAGTGGGTCGTCTTGCCACAGTCCCATAAAGCTTGATTCGGCTGGGGACACTGACAGGTCGCGGATGCTGGGAATCAACAGATACTGGCTGTCTGTGTGTTCGGTCAGCCAGGTGGGCAGGGCATAGCCGCTGATATCGGCCACCGAGCTGTTGATGTCCAGCTTGTCATATTGGTGTTGGTGGCTGAATGCCGCGCGGGACTGTGCATCCAGCATATCGCCGAGGCGAGCCGACAGCGCCGTTTCAAAACCCACCAGTTGACCATAGCTTAGGTGCTCTCTGTGCTTGAGCAGACTTTGAGGAATAAGCACTGCTGCTTTGACTGAGCTTTCCAGGCACTGGCTGGTCATGTTGTCTTTGGCGGCAATTTGCAGGTTCACCGTAAGGATATCGCCGTCGACTGATTCGCTGATGACTTTGATATCCGGATTATTCAGTTGAGATGTCATGGTGAACTGATCACCGGTTAATCGTCCGCCGGTCACCTGCTGTTGGCTGGTAATGGTGACGCCGGTTTGCAGCGAGGCGTAGCTGACCGCCTGGGCGATAGCTTCTTCTCGCGCTGTTTGTATATCGTCATCCACTATCTGGGCACTTCCCTGGGCATTAATCCAGGCCGCGAAGGCTGGAAATGTCATCAGGGCGGCGACAAATGCGATAAAAGTCCGCATGTTTCTGGTCCTCTCCAACGTCATTGTGTTGGCATTGCAATCTTTCCTGACCAATCAAAGCAATATCTATGCCTTATCGGGAAGACAGTTGGACGCTGAGGTAAAGAGGAAAAATGCAAAAGCAGGGGTAAAGTCATGGGCGAACCGGTCGATAAAGTATGCAATGAGATCAACTCAGACGTTGTGTTATCGCGTCTGTGATTAAGGACGACACCATGCTCAAACAAATGAAATTGCTGCCACTCTTTGTATTGGTGACGGCATGTGCATCGGAAATGCCGGATCAGGCTCATATGCTGTCACAGCAAAGCCTGCAACATGATATGGGTAAGCCTCCCAAGTCTGCCGTCAATCATCTGGCATCCCGTGCGGTATTTGAGTTGATGATGAACAATGATGCTTTGCGTCCGACCCAGCCAGTTGTGGTGGCTACCCCTGTGATGGTGGGTGACTTTAATGACACCAATGCTCTGGGCAAGCAATTGCAGCAGGGAATGATGGCGGCGCTGCACATTAATCAGTTCAACGTGGTGGATATGAACGTAGCCGAGGCGATGCGGGTGACCAAAGACGGCAACTTTATTTTGAGTCGTGACTGGCGTCAGCTGCCCGGTGATGTATTGGTGGAATACAGCCTGGTGTCGACCATGAGCCTGGATGTTGATGGTCTGCAGTTGAACAGTCGTCTGATTGACCTTGCCAATAATCGTGTGGTGTCGGCTTCGCAGGCGTTTGCCAGTTATAACGAGTTGGGGGAGTACCTGATGGCATCGGAAAAAGTGGTGTCAGAAAACGGGCTGCTTTATCGCTATGAAAAGCCAGGCCGTGGTCAGGCACTGCTGTTGGGGGATGAAAGATGAGAATACTGGTACTGGCGATGACACTGCTGCTGGGCGCATGCTCCAGCAATGACAAATATGTGCAGTGGGAAACTGAAGCCCCCAAAACATTTCCCAAGCTGACCGCTATTGGCTACGCGCCTTTGGCAACTCAACCCGCTGAAGAGCAATCTCACAAGGTGTTGATGGCGATGCAGGCGTCCAAGATTGCCGCTTACCGTGAACTGGCTGAGCAGGTTTATGGTCAGCAACTCTCCGCTACCAGTCAGGTGGGTGATTGGCTGCTGCAAAGCGATCAGGTGAAGACCAATGTCAGTGGCCTTATTCGTGGTGCCCGGGTAGTGAAGAGCTATCCTGCCGGAGAACACTATGTCACTGAACTTGAGCTGGACTTCGGCCTGGTATGGGATCTGTACCAGCAGGAGAACCGTCCACAGAAAGTGAAGTCCATTACTTACTTCTGATTGTTTTTGAGCAGCAGTGCTGCCATTTGATTTCCAACGCGCTTCACTTCCTTCAGGGTGAGGCGTTTTTTTATGCCTGCTGACAGCGCTCCCTTGCTAATTGCCCTTATTCAATAGCGAAGAACACTCCTGGCCATCAGACGCTATCCGCTTGGGTGAGGTGAACACAGCTTTATGGCAAGCAAGGCAACGCAGGCGAGGGTAGCGCTGTGCTTGTTTCAAACTGTCATCATGTAAGTCGCAAATGCTGTTCAGAGTGAGCTGAAATGGACGTGAGGCTGGGGCTTTTCGGGTGCTGCGTGGGCGGGTCTAAATGGACTGAGAGTAAGCAGTAATGAGAGTAAACGGTGGAAGTGACTGAGGAAGGACATAAACCCGCAGACAGACTTACTGCGGGCATTAAATCACAGACTTAAACTTTGAGGTTGTTACCCAGAGTGGAGATAGTGGAGGTTTTACCTTTACCGTCGTAAGTCAGGCTGGTGGCATTGCGGCTCACCTGCAGCGCAGAAGCGAGGCGGTTGATACTGGCCAGATTCATATCAATCAACTGGGCGTTGGCTTCATTGGCCTGCTGACATGCATCCAGAGCCTGTTTGATTTCATCAACCTTGGGCGCCAGATCTGCGGTCAGCCGTGCTTTGTCCGGGTGAGCGGCCAGCAGTTCGTCGTGACGCTGAATATGCATCAGCAACTGCTGTTTTTTCTCGGCCAGAGAAAGCAAAGACTCAGCCTGTTGTTGGCTGAGTGCTTGCTTCTCTTCCGAAATAACTTCCCTGAGCGAGGTCAGGGTTTGTTGCTGTGAGTCCAGCAACACGACGATATCGCTGCTCATATCAGTTGTTCAGGTCCTGAAGTTCCTGCTCAAATTGAGCGATATTGGACGCCAGTTTTTCAGCGTCAACCTTGTAACGTCCTTCAGCAATTGCCTGTTTGATCTCGGCAACCTTCTGTACATCGACCTCTGGCATGGATGCCATCTTACTGTGTGCTCCCTGGAGTTGTTGAGCCTGAGGAGTAATGTTTACTGAGTCAGGTTTGTTACCGGACGCCGCAGGTTGAGTATCTGTGGACTTGGGCGCCTGATTGGATTCACCAACCGCCGTCCGGCTACGGGTATTGTTTACGCCGCTTAATTTGTTGATATCAATAGCCATTTCTTGGCTCCTGCGTGATTGTCTCTAGAGTCTGTAACAGTTTATCGGCTGCATAGCAGATAGCTTTAGGGAAATTTTACATTTTCACTTCAACTTCGCCAATGCCAATTATTGTAGCATCCAAGCGTCTGTTTGAACGGCTGTTTTTTATTCTGATACTGTCACCGACAATACCATCCTGTAGGGCTTCGCCCTGGGTCTTGATCATAAAGCCCTCAGTACGGGCCATGATATCCACCTTGTCGCCGCGACAAACAAAACACACATTGGCAGAGAAGATAGGAGAGTCTTTGGCGATACGCCTTTTAGCGCGGGTGCCGACTAAATCCTGAGTGTCTTCATACTGTGAACCGCGCAGCTGAGATTGGTCAACCCACTCAAGTCTGATTTTGTCCGGGTCGATCAGTTGCCCGGAACCCAAATGTGCATCTGCGACCACTACCGGTCTGAGAATTTCTACCCGTACCGAAATAAACATCTGCCAGGGGTAATCCATATCCGGCGAGGTACAGGAAATTTTAACTGTGTTGTTTTTACCAATTTCGCGATCGGATGCCATGCTCCCCTGCATGGGTTCGCTGCATCTTGGGGGGCTCATCCGGGTGGCCAGCATTTGGGGTTCTATATTCACCCTGGCACCAGCAATATTATCGATTTTGGCCGCGACGGTCGCTTTAGCCAGTTGATGGATTTCTTCCTGACTGGGCACAGAAATTTGGGCCGAGACCTGTGCGCAAAATCCGAGCAAAAAAGTGGCTGTGATGTTAAATGCTTTAATATTCATTAGTTACAGACTAGCTTGTCGTGTCAGATTACACCTATACTTTCCTCTGCGGGTTTGCACCCTCGGGGAAAACTGTCAAAGGATTGTCGATATTTTGCTATCGAGGCCCTCAGTCAGGAACAAAGCAAGGAATATGCCTATACTCCAAGGTAGGCATCTCACAAAAACGAGCAGCTAGGGCATTTTTATGGCAAGCATTCTTGATTCTGTTAATCAACGGACACAGCTGGTAGGTCAAAACCGGCTGGAGCTGCTGTTATTCAAACTTAATGGCCGTCAGCGCTTTGGTATCAATGTATTCAAAGTAAAAGAAGTGCTGCAGTGCCCACCCTTAACCAATCTCCCCAAGCTGAGCTCCTTTATCCGTGGCATTGCACAGATCCGTGGGCAAACACTGTCTGTGATTGATCTGAGTGCGGCAACCGGTGGTAAGCCCATCGAGGATGTCAGCGACTGCTTTATTATCATTTCCGAGTACAACCGTAGTGTTCAGGGCTTCCTGGTGAAGGGCGTCGAACGCATTATCAACACCAACTGGGAAGAGGTGATGCCGCCACCGGATGGTACCGGCAAGGGCTCTTACCTGACTGCGGTGACTGAGATTGAAGGTGAATTGGTAGAGATTCTCGATGTAGAGAAGATTCTTGATCAGATCTCGCCGGTGAAAACTGAACTCAGCGAAGAAGCTCAGGAGCAGTTAATGCTGGAAGAGGATAAGAGTTATCACATCATGGTGATTGACGATTCCGCAGTGGCTCGCAAGCAGATTATTCGTTCTTTGACCTCACTTGGGCTTGAAATTGATACCGCCAAAGATGGTCGTGATGCCTTGAATATGCTGCTGGAGTTTGCTGAAAAACATGAAAATCTGGCAGATGAAATCCCGCTGATTATCTCAGATATCGAGATGCCTGAGATGGATGGCTACACGCTGACATCTGAGATACGGGCCAACCCAAAACTTAAAGATATCAAGGTGGTATTGCATACCTCTCTGAGTGGGGTATTCAACCAGGCCATGGTCGAGAAGGTTGGCGCAGATGACTTTATTGCCAAGTTCAATCCGGATGAATTGGCAACCACAGTAAACAAACACCTTAGTTTGTAAGATCGAATTTTCGGGGACAGGGGTTTACTCGCATTGCGAGTGCAGTGAATAGGAATGACAGTGGCGAATAAGACACTTGCGGAGACTGAATACAGTCAGTTCAAGCAATTTCTGGAACAACACAGTGGCATAGTGTTGGGGGACAACAAGCAGTACCTGGTGCGCAGCCGTCTGGCGCCTTTGATGGGGAAGTACGACCTGCCAACCTTATCTGAGTTGGTCAGTAAGTCGATGAAACCCTCGGAGCGCCAACTGCGTGCCGAGGTGATTGATGCAATGACCACCAATGAAACCCTTTGGTTTCGGGACAAGTATCCCTTCGAATTACTCGCCAGTGAGTTACTGCCTGAGTTTGCCGGTAAAGGCGGACCATTGAAAATTTGGTCGGCAGCCTGCTCATCGGGACAGGAGCCATACTCCATTGCCATGACTGTGCTGGAGTGCCAGCAAAGGGCACTCGGTGCGGTTCCTTCTGCCGGCGTCTCTATTCTGGCGACAGACCTTTCACCTTCTATGCTGGAGCGTTGCCGCAAAGCGGAATATGACTCACTGGCACTGGCCCGTGGTTTGTCGGAAGAGCGTAAGCGTCAGTTTTTTGAACCCTGTAATTCGGGCACCATGCAGCTGAAAAATAATGTCAAACGCATGGTCAACTTTCGTCCTCATAACTTGCTGGACAGTTACGCCTCTCTGGGTAAGTTCGACATTATCTTTTGCCGCAATGTGCTGATCTATTTTTCGCCGGAGGCAAAGAGCAACATACTGCGGCAATTTGCTGCCGCTTTGAATCCAGGCGGCATGCTGTTTCTGGGGGCATCTGAATCTGCCGCCGGGGTAACAGAAGAGTTTGACATGGTTCGTTGCAACCCGGGAATTTACTACCGTAAGCGCAGCTAAAGGCTTTGCGGCCAATCACCAGGATTTAAAAGGGATGACATTATGTCGTCCCTTTTTTATTGGCACATGATTTGCAGTTTAAATCCACAACGGTTTTGAGGAGGCAAATTTATGGCGCTCTCATTTGATAAAGCTCTCGGCATTCATCAACACACGGTGGGCATTCGTGCACAGCGGGCCGAAGTGATCTCCAGCAATATCGCCAATGCGGACACTCCTCATTACAAGGCTCAGGATGTGGACTTTGCCACTGCACTGCAGGACGCAAAGAGTCATCAGGGCGGCTTGAATATGGCGCGCAGCCACGACAAGCACTTCGATTTGCAGGCCCTCACCCAGCAACATGTTAAGTATCGCGTGCCCAACCAGCCGGATACAGGTGATGGCAACACAGTAGACATCCAGCAGGAAAAGGCGGCGTTTATGGAAAACGCCCTTGAATATCAAATGTCGCTGGGGTTTCTGGACCGTAAGTTTGCAGGCCTGAAAAAGGCGCTGAGAGGGAGTTAATCTATGAGTCTGTTCAATATCTTTGACGTATCAGGCAGCGGCATGTCAGCCCAGTCGGTTCGCCTGAACACGACGGCCAGTAATATTGCCAACGCTGATGCGGTATCCAGCAGCATAGATCAAACCTACCGTGCCCGTTATCCGGTATTCCAGGCAGAGCTGGCGAAAGCCAGTCACCAGCAGCAGGAAGCGACCGGTGTGAAAGTGATGGGGATTGTAGAGAGTGATGCGCCACTGCAGAAAGAGTTCGCGCCTCAGCACCCGATGGCAGACAAAGATGGCTTTATTTATAAACCCAACGTCAACGTGATGGAGCAGATGGCGGATATGATTTCAGCGTCGCGCTCTTATCAAATGAATGTTCAGGTGGCTGAAGCAGCAAAATCCATGCTGCAGCAGACACTGAATATCGGCAAATAACCGGGCAGAGCAGGAGGTAGGTCTTGAGCCTAATTAATCCCCTCAGCGGTGCGGCATCACCCCAGAGTACACAAAGCAGCCCATCCCAGGTACAGAGTAACAATGCCGGTACCGGGAGCAATCAGGTAAGCAAAGAGAGTCCTGTTTTGGACCCAATGCGGTTGCAGACTGAGCAGGCTGTACCTGAGCAAAAGGGTCAGGAGCTGACCCAGGAAGACTTCTTTGCCCTGCTATCGCAGCAGCTGTCTATGCAGGATCCATTCAAGCCGGTAGAGAACGACCAGATGATCGCTCAGATGGCGTCATTCTCCACCGTGGATGGTATCGCCAAGCTGAACGAGGAGATCCTCAATCTCAACAGCACCATGACCTCCAGCCAGGCGTTGCAGGCATCTGGTCTGGTTGGACAGAAGGTACTCATCCCGTCAGGTACTGGTCACGTGAGTGCTGAAGATCAGCAAGTTAAAGCTGTAGTCACTGCGCCAGAGCAGATAGAAGAGATCACTGTCCGGGTTGAAGATGACAAGGGCCAGCTGGTCACTACCTTCAAGGTTGATGGCAGTGCAGGCGGCAATATCGATTTCACCTGGGATGGTCTAAACAGCAAAGGCGAGCCGGTCCCGGAAGGTAACTATAGCTTTAAGGCCAGTGGACGGGTTGATGGTGAATCCCAGGAACTGGCGGTCTCAACCTATGCCCACGTTACCAGCGTGTCACTGGGTAGTGCGACCACGGGGGCTGTCCTCAATCTTAAAGGGATTGGCGGCGTGAAATTATCGGATGTATTGGCGGTAGCGGAAAGCTGATGCACGCAGTACGTGAGGCGCGTGTTCGCCTCCATCTGAATTAATAGAGGTGAATTATGTCTTTTAACATTGCATTGAGTGGTATTGCGGCTTCGCAAAAAGACCTGAATACCACGGCCAACAATATCGCCAACGTAGGTACAGTCGGCTTTAAAGAGTCCCGTGCTGAGTTTGCCGATGTGTATGCCAACTCCATCTTCTCCAACGCGGGGACAGCGGTGGGCGGCGGTGTCACCACGACTCAGGTGGCACAGCAGTTCCATCAGGGCAGCTTGCAGTTCACCAGCAATGCTTTGGATATGGCAATCAGTGGCGGTGGCTTCTTTATCACCTCTGCCGGTTCAGGTAACCAGGATTACTCTTACACCCGTGCCGGTGCCTTTAAGATTGATGCCAATAACTATCTGACCGATGCTGCCGGTAACTTCCTGCAGACGTTCCCGGTAGATAAGGACGGCAACTCTACCTCTGTGAGTTTGTCGACCACAAGTTCAGTACAGATCCCTGATACCGCGGGCAGCCCACAGAAAACTGAGCAGGTTGGCTTGCAGATGAACCTGAATGCCGGTGAACCTACCAAGGTGCTGGCTGACTTTGACCCTGATGATCCGGATACCTTTAACAACTCCACCTCGCTGACTTTCTACGATTCTCTGGGTGAGCCTCATGTATTGACCACCTACTTTATTCGCCCAGAAAACGCGGCATATACAGGTGAAAGCCATTGGGTATCGTTCCAGGCCGTGGACGGTGTGCCGGTAAATATGTCCGGTGCCGCCGGTAGTTACCAGACTGATACCAATGGTGATGGTACTCCGGATGCAACTGGTACCGCTGACGTGGGTGGCTGGACTGGCGCGGTATTGAGCTTTAACGATACCGGTACCTTTACCGGCTCAGATCCGGCTGTGATAACCACTGAAGAGTTGGGTATCAATGGTGCAGGAGCCCTGGGCGCAGGTGCTGATGGTACTCAGGCGTTGACCATTAACTTCAACGCTCCAACCCAATACGCATCGCCATTTGAAGTCACCGCTCTGACACAGGATGGTACCACTGTGGGCCGTCTGACCAATGTTGAAGTGGGCACAGATGGTTTGATTACTGCCTCTTACAGTAACGGTGCAACTGTACCGCTGGCCCGGGTGGCACTGGCGCGATTTGCCAACGAGCAGGGTCTGACTCAGGTGGGTAATACCTCCTGGAAAGAGAGTCTGGCATCCGGGCAGGCGCTGGCCGGTGAAGCTGCCAGTGGTACCTTTGGTGATATCCGTTCTTCGGCACTGGAGCAGTCCAACGTGGACCTGACCACAGAGCTGGTGGATTTGATTTCTGCCCAGCGTAACTTCCAGGCCAACTCGCGTACTCTGGAAGTGAACAACACCCTGCAACAGACCATACTGCAGATCCGATAATTTGTTACCTCTGTAAACGTAAACAGCCATTTGCCGCATTGCGGCAAATGGCTGCCGCTTATCTTTCTCTTTCGATTTTCCTCTCACAGTTTCAATCGCTTACCTCCCTTAAATCATTGGCACAAAGATTGCTCAACCCTGGGTTAAGTAAATTCTTTGACGGAGTGGCCAATGGACAAGTTTCTTTATGTCGCGATGACAGGCGCCAAGCAGAACATGCATTCGCTGGCGGTCAGGGCGAACAATCTTGCCAATGCCAATACCGATGGGTTCAAGGCTGATATAGAGCAGGCCCGTAGCATGCAGGCTTTCGGTGAGGGCTTACCGACCAGAGTCTTTGCCATGACGGAGAACCCGCTGGCTAACTTTGCTGACGGTTCTATCAAGAGCACTGGCCGGGACATGGACATCGCTATCGACGGTGATGGCTGGTTTGCGGTGCAGGCCGAAGACGGCGGTGAAGCTTATACCCGCTCTGGCAGTCTGAGTTTTGACGCCACAGGTTTGCTGCGCAATGACAGAGGGAACCCCGTTATGGGGGATGCCGGTCCGATTGTGCTGCCGCTGCCTATTGAGAAGGTTGAGATCTCCAAAGACGGCATTATTTCTGTGCGTCCCCAGGGGGCAACCGCCGAAGTCATTGAAGAGGTCGCCCAGATAAAGATGGTGAATCCGGGCAATGAAAACTTGATGCGGGGCCAGGACGGCCTGTTCCGTCAAATGAATGGTGAACCCGCCGCGGCCGACCCGACTGTCAGCATCTTAAGTGGTGCCGTAGAGGGCAGTAACGTAAATGCCGTACATGAAATGGTGGCCATGATCGACCTGCAAAGACAGTTTGAAATGCAGGTGAAGATGATGAAAACCGCTGAAGAAAATGACCGCGCTTCGGCCGGGTTGATGCGCATTGGTTAAGCAGGAGAAAGTATTATGCATCCCGCACTATGGATAAGTAAGACAGGCTTAGATGCCCAACAGACCGACATCTCGGTGATCTCCAACAATGTGGCCAACGCCAGCACTGTGGGTTACAAGAAAACCCGCGCCGTGTTTGAAGATCTCCTGTACCAAACTGTCAATCAGGCTGGTGGTGTCAGTGCAGCCAATACCAAACTGCCCAATGGTCTGAATATTGGCGCAGGTACCAAGGTGGTCGCCACCCAGAAGATGTTTACTCAGGGCAATATGCTGACCACAGACAACTCTCTGGATGTGATGATTGAAGGCCCGGGCTTTTTTGAAATCGGCCTGCCTGATGGAACGACCGCCTATACCCGTAACGGCCAGTTTACCCTGGATGACACAGGTCAGATTGTGACGCCGGGTGCTGGCTATGTGGTTCAGCCTCCGATCACTATTCCTGAAGATGCCATTGCCATTACGGTTTCTGCCGAAGGCGAAGTGTCGGTAAAGACACCGGGTAATGCTGAGAATCAGGTAGTGGGTCAGTTCAGCGTGTCTGACTTTATCAATCCATCCGGTCTGGACCCTATCGGCCAGAATATGTACCTGGAAACCGGTGCCAGCGGTGCGCCTATTCAGGGGACTGCTTCTCTGGATGGATTGGGTTCGATTCGACAGGGCGCGCTGGAAACCTCCAACGTGAATGTCACCGAAGAGTTGGTGAACCTGATTGAAAGCCAGCGCATTTATGAGATGAACTCCAAGGTTATCTCTGCGGTGGACCAGATGCTCAGCTATGTGAATCAGCAGCTGTAAGGCGGTAATTATGATTAGGCTCTCAGTTGTTGCCTGTACTTTGATGCTGACGGTGGGGTGTGCCAGCACCTCCCATAAGCCAATACCGGATGACCCTTACTATGCGCCTGTCTATCCGGACCAACCTGCGACCAAGGTGCAGGTGACGGGGTCCATTTATCAGGACAGTCAGGCCGCCAGCATGTACTCGGACATTCGCGCGCACAAAGTGGGCGACATTATTACCGTAGTATTGAGCGAATCTACCCAGGCCAGTAAAAGCGCCAACAATGACATCAGTAAAGGTTCAGACATCACGCTGGACCCCATTCAGGCGGGTGGCGGCAATGTCACCATTAAAGGTGTGCCGATTGATCTGGCCTACAAAGACAGCATGAATACCAGCCGTGAATCTGCCGCCGACCAGAGTAACAGCCTGTCGGGCAGTATCTCTGCCAACGTGATGCAGGTGTTGAGCAACGGCAATCTGGTGATCCGGGGCGAGAAGTGGATAACCATTAACAATGGTGAAGAGTTTATCCGTCTGACCGGGCTGGTACGTTCTCAGGATATCCGTCCAGATAACACCATAGAATCAACCCGGGTGGCCAATGCCCGTATTCAGTACAGCGGTTCCGGCACCTTTGCTGAAGCCCAGAAGGTGGGCTGGCTGAACCAGTTCTTCTTCAGTGACTGGTGGCCATTCTAAGGAGGCTCAGGATGAAATTTACCACTCTGATCGCTGCCGCCCTGATACTGCTTTCTTTGCCGGCGGACGCCCAGCGAATTAAAGATATCGCCAATATTCAGGGGGTGCGTTCGAACCAACTGATTGGTTACGGCCTGGTGGTGGGTTTGCCCGGAACCGGCGAGAAAACCCGGTATACCGAACAGACTTTCAAAACCATGCTGAAAAACTTCGGCATCAACTTGCCGGACAACTTCAGGCCCAAGGTGAAAAACGTGGCCGTGGTGGCAGTGAATGCCGATATGCCTGCCTTTATCAAGCCGGGCCAGACTTTGGATGTCACCGTGTCCAGCCTGGGTGAGGCCAAGAGCCTGCGTGGCGGCACCTTGCTGCAGACCTTTCTGAAAGGGGTTGATGGCAATGTGTATGCCATTGCCCAGGGCAGCATGGTAGTCAGTGGTTTCAGTGCTGAAGGTCAGGATGGCTCTCAGGTTATTCAGAACACACCGACTGTGGGTCGTATTCCCAATGGCGCGATTGTTGAGCGCAGCGTGCCCAATCCTTTTGCCAGTGGCGATTTTCTGACCTTTAACCTGCATAGAGCTGATTTCACCACCGCCAGAAATATGGCGACTGCAATCAACAGCTTACTGGGGCCTGAAATGGCCAGAGCGCTGGATGCTTCTTCTATTCAGGTGAATGCGCCAAGAGATGCTTCTCAGCGGGTGTCATTCCTGGCAACGCTGGAGAATATTCAGGTGGATCTGGCTGAAGAAGCCGCCAAGGTGATAGTGAATTCACGTACCGGCACCATAGTGGTTGGCGAGAACGTCAGATTGTTGCCAGCGGCGGTCACCCATGGTGGCATGACGGTGACTATTGCTGAATCACTCAATGTGTCTCAGGGGAATCCTCTGGGGGGCGGCGATACTGTGGTGACACCTGAAAGCACCATAGGTGTGGAAGAAGACAACCGCCGCATGTTCCTGTTTAACCCCGGAACCACGCTGGATGAGTTGGTCAGGGCAGTTAACCTGGTGGGCGCTGCGCCTTCCGATGTACTGGCAATTTTAGAAGCTTTGAAAGTGGCAGGCGCTTTGCATGGTGAGCTTATCATCATCTGATTTCCGGCACTGGCCATGGATAAGCTTTCAAATTCGGCACAATATCTTGACCTCGGTGCCCTGGATAATCTCAGGGCCCGGGCACAACAGGATGACAAGGCAGCCCTCAGGGAAGTGGCGCAGCAATTCGAAGGTATCTTCGTACAAATGCTGATGCAAAGCATGCGGGATGCCAACGAAGCCTTTAAATCAGACAGTCCTTTCAATACCCAATACACCCAGTTTTATGAGCAGATGCGTGACCAACAGATGTCGGTCGAGCTCGGCGCTCAGGGCGCACTCGGTCTGGCAGACCTTATGGTGCAGCAGTTGTCTCCGGTTGAGTCGGGCATTATGCCGGCCAGTGTGCTCAGAGGCGGCTTCAATGGTCCGGTTGTATCTCAGTCTGCTTCAACACTGGAGTCGTTACCGGCTCAATCACAAACACAGCTTAAGCCACTGAGCGAAAAGCTGGACGAAGTGATCAGTGGCAAATCTTTGCCGTCGCGGCAAGCCGGAGAGGAAGCGGTGCGCTTTGCCTCCCCTGAGGAGTTTGTCAACGCCCTGCATCCTTTGGCGCAACAGGCCGCCGATAAGCTGGGCACCGAGCCGGAAGTGTTATTGGCTCAGGCCGCTCTGGAGACTGGCTGGGGCCAGAAAATGGTGCGCCGTGGTGATGGCAGCCCCAGCAACAACCTATTCAATATCAAAGCTGACAAGCGCTGGGATGGTGAGCACGCCAGAGTGTCTACCCTGGAGTTTGAACAGGGAGTTGCTGTGCGTCAGCAGGCTGACTTCCGTGTTTACGACTCCCTGGCAAGCAGCTTTGAAGACTTTGTGAACTTTATCAGTAGCAGCGACAGGTACAGTGATGCCCGTGCTGTGGCCTCAGACCCCAATCAATTTATCAAAGCGCTGCAGCAGGCGGGTTATGCAACTGACCCGGATTATGCGGACAAAGTGATTGGTGTGATGGGCAGAGTAGTTGAACAAGTGGCGTCCGGTGTTGCCGGGATTACCGTTAACAAGGCGTCCGGAGGATAACTAGATGGGTGTAGATTTACTGAATATTGCCCGTACAGGGGTATTGGCGTCCCAGTCACAACTGGGTGTGACCAGTAACAATATCACTAACGTCAACACTGAAGGGTATCACCGCCAGGTTGCTCAGCAGTCTGCCCTGTTACCTCAGCAGATTGGTGGCAACTTTTATGGTACGGGTACCTATGTCAGTGATGTAAAGCGTATCTATAACGAGTTTGCATCCCGTGAACTGAGACTGGGCCAATCTACCCTGAGCCACGCCGAAACCAGTCATACCAAGTTGACCGAACTGGATGCCCTGTTTTCTCAGATAGGCAAAGCCGTGCCACAGGGACTGAATGACCTCTTCAGCGATTTGGGGAATCTGGTGGATCAGCCCGAAGACCTGGGGATCCGTGGCGGGGTGCTCAATTCTGCCGGTCAGCTGGCCAATGCCATTAATCAGATCCAGTCAGGACTGGATGGTCAGATGCAGTACACCAATGACCAGATAGAAGGTGTCACCAAGCGGATTAATGAAATTTCCTCTGAGTTGGCCAACCTTAACGGTGAACTGCTGAAGACCGGCGAAGGCAATATGCAGCTGCTGGATGAGCAGGACAGATTGCTTAAAGAGCTCAGCGGTTATGTTCAGATTAATGTTATTCCTCAGGAAGGTGGAGTTAAGAGTGTCATGCTGGGCGGCTCCGCCATGTTGGTGTCCGGTCAGGAGGTGATGACCGTCAGCCTGCAGGATGGTGACCCATTCCCACAGGAGCCTAAATTGGCTGTAGAGGTGGGCGGTAATCCGGTGGCCATTGATGGCACCAAGGTCGGTGGCGAACTCGGTGCTTTGTTCCAATATCGGGATGAAACCCTGTTGCCATCGATGCATGAGGTTGGTCAGCTGGCGCTGGGTGTTGCCGATGCATTCAATGAAATGCAGAAGCAGGGCCTGGATCTCAACGGTGAAGTTGGCAGCAACATCTTTAACGATATCAATGATCCTCTGGCCAGTTTCGGCAGGGTAGGTGCTGTGTCTGATAACGCAGGTACGGCCGCGCTGTCGGTAGAGATAACCGATACCGCTGCGCTTAATGGCACGCAATATGAGCTTAGCTTCACCGCGCCTTCAACCTATGAACTGAAAGATTCACGCACCGGTAATGTTCAGAATTTGACCCTGAGCGGAACCACATTGACCGGTGGTGATGGCTTTACCATCAATATCGATTCCGGTGCCCTGGCCGATGGTGATGAATTCATTATTCGTCCCACTGCCGGTGCTGCAACCGGCTTAAAAGTCGAAATGACCGACCCTAAAGGTATAGCGGCGGGCACAGGCGTCAGCGCCGATGAGAATAATGCCGGTGATGTGGAGGTACAGATCACCAGCATAGACAACCGCGGTGCGGCCAACTTCCCGGTGACCGGCAGTGAGCTGACCTTTGAAATCAACACCGCCACCAACCAATACCAGGTGTATGACAAAGATGGCAATGCGGTGGGTGGCCCCACGGCTTACACGCCACCTTCCATCAGTGCATTCGGCTTTACCTTCGACGTCACTGCCAATGGCACAAGTACTGAACGTTTTACCTTCGACTTATCAATCAAGCCAGGTGACAACAGTAATGCTCTGCAGATGGCCAAGTTGAATGAAGCCAAGTTGATGAATGGCGGTAAGTCCAGCTTTGCCGACGTGTATGAAACCACCAAGCAGAATGTGGGACACAAAACCAAGTCTGCTGAAGTAAGCATGGAAGCTGCGGAAGCCGTTTACCTGCAGGCACAGGCCAGGGTGCAAAGTACATCTGGCGTCAACCTCGACGAAGAAGCCGCCAATCTGATGCGCTTTCAACAGTCTTATCAGGCTGCAGCCAGGATCATGACGGTATCTCAACAGATTTTCGACAGTCTTATCACCTCGGCGCGGTAGGAGATTAGGTTATGCGTATTTCAACGACTCAAATGTTCAACCAGAACATTAACAGCATTCTGAAGCAGCAAAGTTCTGCCGCCGGAGTACTCGAGCAGCTTTCCAGCGGCAAAAAGGTGAATACATCTGCCGACGATCCTGTGGCGGCCAACGGCATAGATAACCTGAATCAGCAAAATGCGCTGGTGGATCAGTATATGCGCAACATTGACTATGCCACTCACAGACTGTCTTTGGCGGAAACCAAGTTGGGCGCGGCTGAAGAGATGTCCATGTCGATGCGGGATCAGATCCTCAATGCCGTCAACGGCAGCTTGAGTCAGTCAGAGCGGCAAATGATTGCCGATGAGATGCGCGACACCCTGGAAGAGCTGCTGAATCTTGCCAATACCAAGGATGAAACCGGCAATTATCTGTTTGCCGGTTACAAAACCGACACCCTGCCTTTTGAAACTGATGTAAACGGTGAATATCTGTATGCCGGAGACGACGGCAGGCGCGACGCTGCAGTGGCGAATGGCGTGGTGGTGGCAACCAATATTCCTGGTGACCAAGCCTTTGTTTTTCCTAATGCACTTGGTGATTATTCCGTCAATTATTTGGCTGGACAGACAGGTGAATTTGAAGTCAAAAGCGCCAAAATCACCAATCCGGCTACCCATGTGGAGCAGGACTATACCTTCAACTTTATCGATAACGGTGCGGGTGGCGTCAATCTGGAGGTCAGGGATCCCGGCAACGGCCTGGTGACCACTGTAAATAACTTCGATTCCGCTAATCCCGTGAGTTTCAATGGTATTGAGGTCAAGCTCAGCGGTACCCCGAAAGCCGGAGACAGCCTGACTTTGACGCCTGAGCCAGAGATCAATCTGCTGAATAATTTCGCCGACGCGATCGCGCTGCTGGAAACAGAAGACATTAATACTCCGGCCGGTAAAGCACAGTTGGCACAGCTTTTGAATAACACTGATAGCGGTCTTAACCAGATCAGTATTGCCAGAGGCGAGACTGGTAACAGTCTAAAGAGCTTTGACAGTTATGCCTCCAGGCACGAGGAAGAGAAGTTGGCCAATACCGGCGCTCTTTCTCTGCTGGAAGACCTGGATTACGCCTCGGCCATTACCGAGTTCGAAAAGCAGCAGTTGGCTTTGAATGCGGTGTCGAGTGTGTTTGGCAGAGTCAGTAATTTATCTCTGTTTGATTATCTCTAGAGATTTAGCTGACCAAGTGCAAAGCGAATTTAGTTTGAAGATTAGCCAAGCTCCAAGCCTTGGCGTTACAACTAGGAAGAGGAACTGAAAATGGCTATTACTGTTAATACAAACGTAACGTCCATGAAGGCTCAAAAGAATCTGAATATGTCCAGCAGCCACCTGTCAACGTCTATGGAGCGTCTGTCCAGTGGTCTGCGGATTAACAGTGCAAGAGACGATGCGGCAGGTCTGGCGATCTCCAACCGTCTGAACTCTCAGGTTCGTGGTCTGGAAGTGGGCATGCGTAACGCCAACGATGCTATCTCTATCGCACAGATTGCCGAAGGTGCGATGCAGGAGCAGACCAACATGCTGCAGCGTATGCGTGACCTGGCAATCCAGGCGGAGAACGGTGCAAACAGTACTGATGACTTGCAGGCACTGTTGGATGAGATTAATCAGCTGAAGTCAGAGATTACTGCTATTGGTAACAGTACTGCCTTCGGTAATACCAAGCTGATGACAGGTGGTTTCTCAGCAGGCAAGCTGTTCCAGGTGGGTCACCAGGATGGCGAGGATGTAACTATCTCTGTGAACACCAATAACGCCAGCAGCTTGTCAGTTAACGCCATTACGGTAATGACATCTGCCGGACGTGACTCTGCTATTGGTCGTATTGATGATGCGATCAACAGAATTGATACCCAGCGCGCGAAGTTGGGTGCGGTGCAAAACCGTCTGTCCCACAACATCAGTAACAGTGCCAACACTCAGGCCAACGTTGCCGATGCGAAAAGCCGGATTGTGGATGTCGACTTTGCTAAAGAAACATCCACCATGACCAAGAATCAGGTACTGCAACAGACAGGTTCGGCCATGTTGGCTCAGGCAAACCAGTTGCCACAGATCGCCCTGTCTTTGCTGGGATAAATTGGTAAATAAAAAGATTTGCACCGATGAAATTGAATTTCTTTGGTGCGTTTTTTGTTTTTAAATCATAATGTTAGTTATGGATATTCCGTTAGGGGTAAATTTTTAAAAAAAGGCTAAAGTTCATCCAATTGGTGCCGTTAAAGTGACTGTAACGAGAAAGACCCGCCTGGCTTGACATGAAAGACAGGCATGTTTCCAAGCCAGGTTATTCAAGAGGATAGGATTATGGCGATTACAGTTAACACGAACGTGACCTCACTGAAGGCGCAAAAGAACCTGACCATGTCAAACAACCATCTGGCTACGTCCATGGAGCGTTTGTCCAGTGGTCTGCGGATTAACAGTGCCAAGGATGATGCCGCCGGTCTGTCGATCTCCAACCGACTCAACAGTCAGGTACGTGGCCTTGAAGTGGGTATGCGTAATGCGAATGACGCTATCTCCATTGCACAGATTTCTGAAGGTGCGATGCAGGAGCAAACCAACATGCTGCAACGTATGCGTGACTTGGCCGTTCAGTCGGAAAACGGTGCCAACAGCACTGCTGACTTACAGGCCCTGCAGGATGAGATTACTCAGCTGGCCACAGAGATCACTGCAATTGGTGACACGACTGCTTTCGGTAACACCAAGCTGCTGGATGGCGATTTTTCTGCCGGTAAGCTGTTCCAGGTAGGCCACCAGGACGGAGAAGACGTTGCTATCTCTGTAGGTGAAAGTAACGCTGGCTCATTATCAGTCAATGCCCTGACAGTAACTACCTCTGCGGGTCGTGACTCTGCAATTGGCAGGATTGATGCGGCGATTAACTCTATCGATACCCAGCGCGCAAAACTGGGTGCGATTCAGAACCGTCTGAGCCACAACATCAGTAACAGTGCCAATACTCAGGCCAACGTTGCAGATGCCAAGAGCCGTATTGTAGATGTGGATTTCGCGAAAGAAACCTCCACCATGACCAAGAATCAGGTGCTGCAACAGACTGGTTCGGCCATGTTGGCTCAGGCTAATCAGCTGCCACAGATTGCGCTCTCCCTCCTCTAAGTTTGAGGAAAGCACCGAAAATCTGAGGTTTGGAGGGAGATTCGGTGACGGATCTCCCTTCGTGCTTTGAAGTTAAAGCACATTGAGATAGCTAGTTGAGGTGAGAAATCGCTATGGATATTCAAACAGCAACGACATCAACTCTCGCTAAGCAGGATGCAAGTGGGATTCAGGTCAAACAGTCGCAGCAAATGCAGCCTGAACTGGACCCACGTGGCACGATCAATGCAGTGGAAGAAAGTGCCAAAAAAGAGAATGCGAAAGAGCAGCCCACCGAGAAGCAGCTTGAGGATTTGGCAACTAATATGTCAGATATGATGTCCATGATGCGTAAAGGCTTGGCCTTTCGGGTGGACGACAGTTCGGGCACCAGTGTGGTGAGTGTTTTGGATGTGGAGTCAGGGGAAGTTTTGCGTCAAATTCCCAGCGAAGAAGCGTTGGAGCTTGCGGCAAAACTGACTGAAGTCACAGGACTTTTGATGAAGACGGAGGCATAAAGCTTACGTCTTCCACTTTTCAGAGGTTGTTATGGGTCTGACGGCAACAGGTATAGGTTCAGGGTTAGATATTACCGGCATTGTGCAGGTATTGGTTGATGCGGAAAAGGTTCCAAAGGAAGCCATTTTCGACAAAACCGAACAAACCATTGAGTCCAAGGTGTCGGCGATTGGCACCCTGAAAAGTAAATTGTCCACCTTCCAGGACGCGCTTGAAAAGCTGAAAGATGGAGACAGTCTTAACCAAAGATCTGTGTCTACAGGTGACAGCAGTTTTTTCACTGCCGAAGCGACCAAATCAGCTCAGCCTGGCAGCTATAACATTATTGTTGAGCAATTGGCGCAGGCTAACAAAGTCGGTGGCACCAATGTAGCTGATGCCACTGCCGGAGTGGGTGAGGGCAGTCTTGACTTTACCGTCAATGGTGCAAGCTTCAGCGTGGATATCGCCAGTGGTGATGATTTGGCCGCCATTGCCTCCAAAGTCAACAGTGCCGCAGACAATGTAGGTATTACTGCCGCCGTGGTGAAAAGCGATGCCGGCAGCCGATTGGTGTTCAGCTCCCAGGAAACCGGCACTGACAGTGCTGTCAATGTGACGGCGACCGATACCACTGGAACTGGGCTTAACGATATGTTTGGCACTGGCAACCTGGAGACTATTCAGGACGCCAAAGACTCCATTATTTATATTGATGGCCAGAAACTCACTTCTCAGTCCAATGAGGTGGAGGGGGCGATTTCAGGCGTCTCTTTGACATTGACCGATGCAGACCTCAATGAAACCAGCACCCTGACCATTGCACAGGATAACGAAGCTGTGACAGCAAACGTCAATGCGTTTGTGACAGCTTACAACGACCTTATCAGTTCCATTGATAACCTCTCCTCCTACGACGCCGATAAGAAAGAGGCCGCTGCTTTGCAGGGCGACTCTATGATCCGCTCGCTGGAGTCTCAGCTCAGAAATACCATCAGTGAACGAGTCGATGATGGCAGCGGTTCAACTATCGCTCTTTATGATATCGGCATCTCGGTAGACAGATACGGCAAGATGTCGGTAGACAGCAGCAAGCTATCCGACGCTGTCGAAAACGATATGAGTAAGCTGGAAAGTCTGTTTTCCACTGAAACTGCCGGTTTGGCAAATCGATTGGATACCACGGTTGAAAGTTATGTCAAAGCCGGTGGCGTGATCGACAGCCGTAAAAACTCATACACGTCTGAACAGCAAAGGCTGGATGATCAGAGAGAAGCCTTTGCCAGAAAAATGGAACTGTTGGAAGCACGGCTACTTAAGCAGTTCAATGCTATGGATCTGGTGGTTGCTCAGCTTAACCAGCAGAGTGCCGGACTGGCGGACAGACTGAACTCTCTGCCCGGCGTAATCGGCTAAGGATGTGATGATGCAGGCGTTGGATGAATTGAATACTCAGCTGACTGAGTTGCTCGGCAAACTTACAGCTTTGCCGGCTGAAGATGAAAATGCTGACAACTTGGTATCAGATTTGCTTGCTTTAGTAGGCAAGCGTCAACTTTTACTCAATACCTTGTTGGCCGACGAGAGTTTTACAGACAAAGCCTATCTGCAGCAGCAATTGGCATTAACTGAAAGCTTTACCCGTCAGTCGACAGAGATGAGAGCCCATCGTCAGGCCCTGTTGCATCTCGGGAGTAAGAGCAAACGTCAGGTTAATGTTTACAAAGCGATAGATGCAAATAGGTAGGTGAGTTATGAGAGGATCGCTGCAGTCATATCGAAAGGTTTCGCTGGAAAGTGAAATTGCCGTTGCATCGCCCCACAGGATTATTCAGATGATGTTCGCCGGGGCGCTGGAGAGACTGGCGCAAAGCCGTTATGCCATTGAACAGCAAGACTTTTCCAATAAAGGTATTTTGATTGGTAAAGCCGTGGGTATTATCAATGGATTGAATAACAGTCTGAATATGGATGAAGGTGGTGAGATTTCAGATAATCTCAGTGAGTTATATAGCTTTATGCTCCGCCGTATCTCCGAGGCTAATTTGAACAATGATGTTCAAGCCATCGACGATGTTATGGAAATCTTGCGTAACATCAAAGAAGGTTGGGATGCTATCCCTGAAGATCAGCACCATATGACTTCTCACAGTGAAGCTGTGTGACCAGGGATATCGACCAGTAAGGCGCATCAATGCGCCTTTTTGACGTTTGACGGTTATTTGACGTTATTGTCGCATTCGAAGGCTTGAATTGAACTATCATTAGGTTACCGAGCAATTAGAGTGCACAGAAACTTGCGTCCGGGGCATCGATATAAGAATATGCCCTTGGTAAAATACTCAGAACAGAAAGCTGTGCCCCACCAAAACAGGGTGTCTGAGCAACTAACATCAAGAATAAATGCCACAAACCCGATAACTGAGCTTTACGGCCTACTGAATGATGCAAACAGAACAACAAATCTTAATTGTCTCAAAGCCGTCAGAGCGGTTAACCCGCCTGAACTGTATCTTTGAGTTTTTGGGCGAGCAGGTTGAACACCTGTCCATGGATGAACTTTCAGCCAAGCTGGATGCGACTCGTTTTCGGGCCCTTATCATCTCTTTGGATAATGTTTCCTTTGATGATGCGAAGTCCATCTCGGCAAAATTTCCCTGGCAACCTATGTTGCTGCTGGGCTCAGTAGACGGTGCACTTGCCGGTAACATGCTGGGTACCATTGAAGAACCTTTTAATTATCCCCAGCTCACTGAGCTCCTCCATTTCTGCCAGGTTTTCGGCCAGGCCAAGCGCCTTGAAGTGCCTACCAGTGGTAACCAAACCAAGCTGTTCCGTAGCCTGGTTGGTCGAAGCGAAGGCATTGCCCGGGTTCGTCATCTGATTAATCAGGTTGCTGGCTCGGATGCTACAGTGCTGGTGCTGGGACAGTCAGGTACAGGTAAAGAGGTGGTTGCCCGTAATATCCACTACCTGTCTACGCGACGTGATGGCCCCTTTATTCCGGTGAACTGTGGTGCTATTCCGCCTGAGCTGCTGGAAAGTGAACTGTTCGGTCATGAAAAGGGCTCTTTTACCGGGGCTATCAGCTCCCGAAAAGGCCGTTTTGAACTGGCTGAGGGCGGTACCCTGTTCCTCGATGAAATTGGTGATATGCCGCTGCAGATGCAGGTTAAGTTGCTGCGAGTGTTGCAGGAGCGGGTATATGAGCGGGTCGGTGGCACCAGGACATTGAAAGCGGATGTACGGGTAGTCGCTGCGACTCACAGAGATCTTGAAAAGATGATCGAGGGGAATGAGTTCCGTGAGGACCTCTTCTATCGTCTGAATGTGTTCCCGGTAGAGATGCCATCACTGAGCGAGCGTGCGGAGGATATTCCGCTGTTGCTGCAGGAGTTGGTCAGCCGGGTATATAACGAAGGCCGTGGTAAGGTTCGTTTTACCCAGCGTGCCATTGATTCCCTGAAAGAGCACAGCTGGACGGGTAACGTCCGTGAGCTTTCCAACCTGGTTGAACGCCTGACCATCCTGTATCCGGGTGGCCTGGTCGATGTAAATGACCTGCCGGTGAAATATCGTCATATCGATGTGCCTGAATACTGTGTTGAAGTCAGTGAAGAGCAGATGGAGCGTGATGCGCTGGCGTCTATTTTCAATGACGAAGAGCCGGTAGAAATTCCCGATTCCCGCTTCCCCAGTGAGCTGCCTCCTGAAGGGGTTAACCTTAAAGATCTGTTGGCCGAACTTGAAATCGATATGATACGCCAGGCGCTGGAGCAGCAGGACAATGTGGTTGCCCGGGCTGCTGAAATGCTGGGTATTCGCCGTACGACTCTGGTCGAGAAGATGCGTAAATACGGTATGGGTAAAGATTAAAGTCCATAAATAACATTGGCTTAAAAGTAAGTCTTTTGTTGGCATAGTGAATGCATAAACCCCGTCAGAAACGTTTTTTTGACGGGGTTTTTTATGTCAGCGAACTCTTTGGCTTCGTTTACTACCATAGAGCACACGGGAAAGCAGTGGATCCCCATGCAGGAGGCGGCCAATATGTCGTCCCGCATGGAGCATATTCTGCAGGCCATGCCTTCAGGAGTGATCCTGCTGAATGGTGACGGTGTTGTGTATGAGGCCAACCCGGTTGCGGTGGAGCTTCTGGGGGAACCCCTGGAAGGAGAGCGCTGGCTGAATATCATCAAGCGATCTTTTGCGCCTCAAGATGATGATGGTCATGAGGTATCGCTGCGAAATGGTCGTCGGGTCAAACTGGCGATGACACCTCTGGACCCAGAGCCTGGTCAGCTGATTGTATTAACTGATCTGACTGAAACCCGCCTGCTGCAAAAAAACCTGTCTCACCTTCAGCGGTTGTCAGCGCTGGGCAAAATGGTTGCCACGCTGGCGCATCAAATCCGTACTCCTTTATCTGCCGCACTTCTGTATGCCTCCAATCTTGGTAGTGCCACGTTGCAGCCCGACTCCAGAAACCGCTTCCAGCAAAAGCTGGTGGACAGGCTCAATGATCTTGAGCGTCAGGTAAACGACATGCTGCTGATGGCTAAAGGTCGCCAGGATGGGATGGCGGAAAGCCTGCAATTGCAGACGGTACTGCATGCTGTGATGGCCAACTGTGAGCCCATCGCCAAACGTCAGTCTGCAGTCATTAGCCGTGATGAACGCAGTGAGGGTATGGTCCTTGGCAACAGCAATGCCCTTGCCAGTGCCATTGGCAATCTGGTGATGAACAGTCTGGAAGCGGGGGCGTCACAGGTTGCCCTGGTCACCCGGGAGCAAGGTGGCAGTCTTATCTTGCAGGTGATAGACAACGGCAAGGGATTGGATACCAAGTTGCAGCAACAGGTATTGGAACCTTTCTTTACCACTAAGGCACAGGGAACCGGACTTGGGCTGGCCGTGGTGCAATCGGTTATCCGCAATCACGGTGGCCAGCTACAGCTGAGTTGCCAGCCCGGCAAAGGTTGCATAGCCACAGTGACTCTGCCTTTGTGTCAGCACAGTCAGGCAGCTGAAAAACAACCGGAGGTAATCTGATGGTACAGGCAAAAATACTGCTGGTTGAAGACGACCACTCATTGCGTGAAGCGCTGCAAGATACGCTGATGCTGGGACAGTATGAATGTATTACCTGCTGTGACGGTGAAGAGGCCATTATTGCGCTCAAATCCAATACTGTAGATATGGTGATTACTGATGTTCAGATGCCTGGGGTAGATGGCATGGGGCTGCTGAATTTTCTGCAGCAGAATTATCCTAAGATCCCTGTGTTGCTGATGACGGCGTATGCCACGGTTAATAATGCGGTCAATGCGATTAAGCTGGGGGCCGTGGATTACCTGGCCAAGCCATTTGCGCCGGAGGTACTGCTCAATCAGGTTAGTCGTTATCTGCCGCCAAAAGCGCCGGGCAATGACCCTGTGGTTGCCGATGAACGCAGTCATGCGCTGCTGGCGCTGGCTCAGCGTGTTGCGACTTCCGATGCCTCTGTGATGATTACTGGCCCAAGCGGCAGTGGTAAAGAGGTGATGGCTCAGTATATCCACAGACACAGCAACCGACAGGATGAACCCTTTGTCGCTATCAACTGTGCGGCCATTCCTGAGAATATGTTGGAAGCCACTTTGTTCGGCTATGAGAAGGGCGCCTTTACCGGTGCCTATCAGGCCTGTCCCGGTAAGTTTGAGCAAGCTCAGGGCGGCACTTTGTTGCTGGACGAGATCTCCGAGATGGATTTGGGACTGCAGGCCAAGTTACTGCGGGTGCTGCAGGAGCGGGAAGTGGAAAGACTGGGTGGTCGCAAGACTATCAAGTTGAATGTCAGAGTACTGGCCACATCCAACCGGGACCTCAAGCAGATGGCTGCTGAAGGCGGGTTCCGCGAAGACCTTTATTACCGAATCAACGTGTTCCCGCTGGCCTGGCCTGCATTGTGTGAGCGTCCAAAGGATATTCTGCCTTTGGCTGAGCATCTGCTGGGACGTCACAGTCAGCAACAGGGAATGACTCATACGCCAATACTGGATGATGACGCCAGACATAAGTTGCTTGCCCATCGCTGGCCGGGGAATGTGCGGGAGCTGGATAACGTGATGCAAAGAGCATTGATCCTGGCTCAGGGAGGCAGGGTGGTTGCCGACGACATTATTCTGGATCTGCAGGATGTGCCCATGGCTATGAGTGCGCCTGTTGAGCAACCTATTAGTCAGGACGCATCGGCAGATAGTCTTGGACGGGAACTGCAGGCGCAGGAGCATGTCATTATTCTGGAGACGCTGAGTCAGTGTAACGGCAGCCGTAAACAGGTGGCCGAGAAGCTGGGGATCAGTGCCAGAACCCTGAGATACAAGATGGCGAAAATGCGCGAATTGGGCATTGAACTGCCTGCCTAATATTTAACTCTTTCCTATTTATCAATATTTAAGCAGGCCAATTGGCCTGCTTTTTCAGTTTGGCAAACTAATTGCATTAACTCATATAAGGGATATTGACTCGTCAACAATTCGACGCCAGGAGTCCAGCATGCAGATTACAGACAACCCACTAATGATGGAAATGCAACGCCTCAGAGGAGAGGTTGCGCCTTCACAGGGGCTTGAAACTCAGGTTACCCAGCAGGTCAACAACACCAGTGGTGCCGATTTCAGTGCTTTGCTGTCTCAGGCTCTGGGGACAGTCACTGAGCTGCAGTCAAACTCTGCTCAGCTGGCTACCCGTTTAGAGATGGGGGACTCCAGAGTCACCCTGTCCGACACTGTGATTGCCAGAGAGAAGGCCAGCGTCGCTTTTGAAGCAACAGTGCAGGTTCGCAACAAGTTTGTTGAGGCCTACAAAGAAATTATGAGCATGCCGGTGTAATGCCAGGACAGGAGTGAGCTGTGAGTACTGAAATGGTTGTGGGCAGTGGAGATTCGGCAGACGCCGCCACTGCACAGGAAAACAAACCCGGCGTGGTTGCCAGTATGGGCGGAGTGGATGTGTTAAAGCAGATCACTATGATTCTCGCGCTGGCTATCTGCCTGGCTGTTGCCGTGTTCATTATGTTCTGGGCGCAGGAGCCTGAGTATCGTCCGCTGGGCAAGATGGATACCCAGCAGATGGTTGAGGTACTGGATGCCCTGGATAAGGCCAGAATCCCCTACGAAATTGACGTCGATGTTATCAAGGTACCGGAAGAGCAGTATCAGGAAGTCAAAATGCTGCTGTCCCGGGAAGGTGTTGATGCCATTGGTGCCGGTGAGCAGGACTATCTCAGCAAGGATTCAGGTTTTGGTGTCAGCCAGCGTATGGAACGTGCGCGTCTGAAAGCCAGCCAGGAGCAGAATCTGGCTCGTGCCATCGAAGAGCTCAACAGTATTAACCGTGCCAAAGTGATTCTGGCGCTGCCCAAGGAAAATGTATTCGCCCGTCACCGCAGTCAGCCAAGCGCGACTGTGGTACTGACTACTCGTCGTGCCGGCCTTGATCAGGGGGAAGTGGACGCGGTAGTGGATATTGTGGCGTCAGCGGTTGAAGGTTTGGACCCGACCCGGGTGACAGTAACAGACGCCAACGGCCGTTTGCTTAACTCCGGCAGCCAGACAGGTGTCTCTGCCCGTGCCAGACGCGAGCTTGAGTTGGTGCAGCAGAAGGAAGCTGAATACCGGGCCAAGGTTGAATCCATTCTGATCCCTATTCTGGGCCCTGAGAATTTTACATCTCAGGTTGATGTGAATCTTGATTTCACTGCCGTGGAAGAGACTGCACAACGTTATAACCCGGATCTGCCTGCTCTGCGCAGTGAGATGACGGTTGAAAACAACTCCAACGGTCAAACCATTGGCGGCATTCCCGGTGCATTGACCAATCAGCCCCCTATGGAAGCCAACATTCCACAGAATGCGGCAGATGCTGCGGCAGCCGGCTCAGAATCCAGTGGCAGTAGCCACAGAGAGGCAACCCGCAACTATGAGCTGGATACGGTTATCAGTCATACCCGTCAGCAGGTGGGCAATGTTCGTCGTGTCAGTGTGTCGGTGGCTGTGGACTTCAAAGCTGGTGCTGCCGCTGAAAATGGCGAAGTGACACGGGTTCCCCGCACCGCCGAGGAGCTGGCCAATATCCGCCGCTTAATCGAGGGAGCTATTGGTTTCAGCACCCAAAGAGGCGATGCCATCGAAGTGGTAACAGTGCCCTTTATGGACCAATTGGTGGAGTCTGGCCCGGCGCCGGAAATGTGGGAGCAGCCCTGGTTCTGGCGAGCAGTTAAACTGGTATTGGGGGCGCTGGTTATTCTGGTGCTGATCCTGGCTGTGGTAAGGCCTATGCTTAAGCGTCTGATCTACCCCGATGCGGACAATATGCCTGATGAACCGGGACTGGGTAATGAGCTGGCAGAAATTGAAGATCAATATGCTGCTGATACCCTGGGTATGCTCAAGCCTCATGACTCTGAATACTCCTATGCAGAAGATGGCTCCATTACCATTCCTGATCTGCACAAGGATGACGACATGATTAAAGCAATTCGGGCTCTGGTAGCCAATGAGCCGGAATTGTCGACCCAGGTGATTAAGAACTGGTTGGCAACAAATGAATGATAAAGTGAAAGAAAAAGGCGGTGAGGGCGGAGCCTTCAACGTTGAAGAACTCTCTGGCATTGAGAAAACGGCAATTTTGCTGCTTAGCCTGAGCGAATCCGACGCTGCATCCATTATGAAGCACCTTGAGCCGAAAGAGGTTCAGATGGTGGGTAAGAATATGGCGGCAATGCGGGACTTTGGTCAGGAAAAGGTGATTGCCGTTCACAAGCTGTTTCTGGACGATATTCAGAAATACTCCTCCATTGGTTTCAACAGTGAAGAGTTTGTGCGTAAAGCACTGACTGCTGCACTGGGTGAGGATAAAGCCGGCAATCTGATTGAACAGATTGTGATGGGCAGCGGCGCCAAAGGTCTGGAGTCACTCAAATGGATGGACCCACGTCAGGTGGCGACCATTATTGCCAACGAACACCCGCAGATCCAAACCATTGTATTGTCCTATCTCGAACCGGATCAGGCCGCTGAGATCTTCTCTCAGTTCCCTGAAAATACCCGTCTTGACCTGCTGATGCGCATCGCCAACCTGGAAGAGGTTCAGCCAGCGGCTTTGCAGGAATTGAACGACATTATGGAGAAGCAGTTTGCCGGTCAGGGCGGTGCTCAGGCCGCCAAGATGGGTGGCCTGAAAGCGGCGGCCAACATTATGAACTTCCTGGATACCGCGGTGGAGTCTCAGATTATGGAGACTATGCGCGAAGCAGACGAAGAGATGGCACAGCAGATTCAGGATCTGATGTTCGTGTTCGACAACCTGATCGATGTCGACGACAGAGGTATTCAGGCCTTGCTGCGTGAAGTTCAACAGGAAGTGCTGATGAGAGCGCTTAAAGGTGCCGAGGAAGGACTCAAGGAAAAGATTCTGGGCAATATGTCCAAGCGTGCGGCAGATATGCTGCGTGACGACCTTGAAGCCATGGGCCCAATCCGTATCAGCGAAGTGGAACTGGCTCAGAAAGAGATCCTCGGTGTTGCCCGTCGATTGGCTGATGCCGGTGAAATCATGCTAGGCGGCGGTGGTGGCGATGAGTTCCTCTGATACTGACACCAAGGTTGTAACAGCTCGCAAGCCCTATTTGAGCGGCGATGATACCCGGGTGTTTGAAGCCTGGGATTTGCCCAATGTCGGCATGTCAGATACTGCTCCGAAGTCGGATGCTTTTGGCTACAAAGAGCGCCTTGGCCGACCTGATGAGGAAGAGCCCGAGAACATGATGCCGCCCACCATGGCGGAGCTGGAGCAAATTCGGGCTGAGGCTGAGCAGGAGGGCTTTGCCGAAGGAAAGGAGAAGGGCTACCGCGAAGGCCTGGAGCAGGGTCATACCCAGGGGCATGAACAGGGCATGGCAGAGGGGTTGGAGCAGGGGCGTCAACAGGGATTCGATGAAGGGATGCAGCGCAGCACAGAGGTGCTGGCCAAACTCGAGTCCGCCATGGCTAAGCTGCAGGCTCCTTTGGCGTTACTGGATACCGAAGTGGAAATGGAGCTGGTGAAGTTTTCCATGATGTTGGCACAGTCTGTGGTGATGGCAGAGTTGAAAACGCATCCAGAGCATGTGCTCACTGCCTTGCGTCAGGGCGTTGATGCCCTGCCCATTAAGCAGCAACAGGTGAGTATCAGAGTTCATCCTGAAGATGCCCGACGGGTGGGCGAAGCTTACAGCCACAGCCAGTTGGAAAAACAGGGGTGGGAGATTGAATCAGACCCTACCTTGAGTGAAGGCGATTGCCTGGTGCAGACGCAACGTTCTCAGGTTGACCTGAGACTGTCTGAGCGACTCGCCAAAGTGCTGGCTATGCCGGATGAGCAGCTGGCTGAACTGCAGCGTGACTATGACAATCGCAGGCATGAACTCGAGGCATCCAATCAACTCAGCCAGCAATCCATCAATAAGGAACAGCCCATCGATGGCAATGCTGTTGACGTTGAGGGTGTTGCTGAAAGCTCTCTCACTGAGGAGCCTGTGCAGGAGCTTCAACCCGATGACACATCCCCTTTGAGCAGTGAGCACCAGCCGATTGCCGGCGACGAAGGTGAATCAAACACTGCAGAGCAGGCTGATAAGCAGGAGGCTGATGATGGACAGCAGCAAGAGCCAACTGCTGACTAATATCCGTAAGCAGCAACACAGTATTCCCCCTTATCGTCCGGTAGCCAGCGGTCAGCTGGTACGCGTGGTGGGGTTAACTCTGGAGGCTTGTGGTTGCCGCGCGCCTGTAGGCAGTCTGTGCGCCATTGAGACCATGGGTGGTGAGATGGTCGCCGAAGTCGTGGGCTTTGATGATGAACTGCTTTATCTGATGCCGGTGGATGAACTCCTGGGCGTACTGCCCGGAGCCAGAGTCACACCACTGGGGGAGAAAAGCCGTCTGCCGGTCGGATTGGCACTGCTTGGAAGAGTATTGGATGGCAGTGGTCAGCCTCTTGACGGGCTGGGGCCGCTTAAAACCAGCGAAACGGCACCGGCACATAGCCAACCTATCAATCCCCTGGCCCGCGAGGCTATCACTCAACCTTTGGATGTTGGGGTACGGGCAATCAATGCCATGTTGACCGTAGGTAAGGGCCAGCGTATGGGGCTGTTTGCCGGCTCGGGTGTGGGTAAAAGTGTGATGATGGGCATGATGACCCGTGGCACGGCTGCCGATATCGTGGTGGTTGGTCTGGTGGGGGAACGTGGCCGTGAGGTGAAAGAGTTTATTGATGAGATCCTGGGTGAGCAGGGGCGGGCAAGATCCGTTGTCGTTGCTGCACCGGCTGACAACTCGCCATTAATGCGTTTACGTGCCTGTGAAACGGCAACTCGTGTCGCTGAGTATTTCAGAGAACTGGGGTACAGCGTACTGCTATTGATGGATAGTCTTACCCGATATGCTCAGGCGCAGCGGGAAGTGGCTTTGGCAGTGGGTGAGCCGCCTGCAACCAAAGGATATCCGCCATCAGTATTTGCCCGTTTGCCCCGCCTGGTTGAGCGTGCAGGCAATGGCGCCCCGGGAGAGGGCTCAATTACCGCTTTCTATACGGTACTGACCGAAGGGGATGACCTGCAGGATCCTATTGCCGATGCCGCAAGGGCGATTCTGGATGGTCATATCGTGCTGTCCCGAACCCTGGCAGACGCCGGACATTATCCCGCGATTGATATTGAAGCTTCTATCAGCCGGGTCGCGCCCATGGTGATCTCACCTGAGCATCTTGATGCTATGCGTAAGGTGAAGCAAACCTATTCCCTTTATCAACAAAATCGCGACCTTATTTCTATTGGTGCTTACAGTCAGGGCAGTGATCCCAGAGTGGATAACGCCATCAGGTTACAACCGGCGATGAATGCTTTTTTGCGTCAGACCATGAAGGAGACCGTTTCGCTGGAAAGCAGTCAATTGATGATGACTCAAATGGCCGCCCAGTGTCAGGTCTAGCGTCGGTTGTAGTCAGGGAGAAGTTGAATGGCGAAAGATCCTTTGTTCACCGTGCTCTCTTTGGCCAAAGAGGCTGAAGATCAGGCTGCACTGCAGTTGCGGGCTGCCCGGGGCGAGCTGCAAAAGCGTCAGGCTCAACTGCAGGCATTGAACAGCTATCGTCTTGAGTATATGCAGCAGCTGAAAGATAAAGCCGGTGGCCATATCAGTGTGACTTTTTACCAGCAGTTTCATAAGTTCATCAAGCAGATTGATGATGCAATTGAGCAGCAGGTTAACTCGGTTGCCGAAGGCCAGGAGATGCAACAGCACAGGCAGCAAAACTGGCTGCAAAAACAGCAAAAGCGGAAAGCGGTAGAGCAGCTACTGGACAAAAAAGCCAAAGCTGCCGAGCAAAGGATGGTGAGACTGGAGCAGAAGCAAACCGATGAGTTCGCCATGCAACAGTTTCATCGGCGTCATCTGAGATAATGTCCGGTGCCAAACCTGTTCTTGACTCCTTCCAGTTCTAACTTCTTATCGATTTAACCACACTAACCTAAAGTTTTTGGCAAGGTATTTGCTTTATATATTCCAGTCTATTGTGACTGTCGGCGGAATGACACAGGGCCGACAGAATAGCGGAGGTTAATATGCAGCAGGTCAGTTCTATTCTTTTGGGTGGTAATAAAGCCCCTTCCGGCTCGAACAAAGAGAGCCAGGCGGAAGGCTTTTCAGAGATGTTTTCCGAGATCCAGAAGCAATATCAGGACGCCGAAACCCATGAGGCAGCCAAGACCCAGAAAGGCTCTGTAACCCTTGATGGAGCTGAAGAAGTCAGCACTGTGGACGAGTCTATGTTGGCGCAGCAGGGCGTGTCTGATGAGGAGACCCGTGCAGAGGAATCTGATGAAGAGTTGAAGCTGGCGGCTGAAGAACAGGTTGAGTCTGGGCTCACAGGCTCAGAAGATACTGAAGGTGATGCTATACCTGCTGCAGTGGATCTGCTGTTCGCGCAAATCGGCCTGGCCCAGAATTGGCAGACTAAGCCAGAGGGGGGCGTTGAGTTGCCGCCTGAGGGGGAAATAATTGTCCACCTCCAAAGCAATCCAGGCAAAGTCGAAGGGTTGGAGCAGCTGATGACTCTGCTGGGCAGTGATGAGGTTGACCCTGCTGAGATTGAAAAACTGCTTACTCAGCAGCCAGAGCTGAAAAGCCTGATTGGGGCGTTATTGTCCTCTGACCCGGAAACAAAAGCTAAAGTGGACGCAGTGTCCGCCCTGAACAAAGAGGGAGAGCTTGATCTGCAAGCCCTTTCCAAGCTGACCGATATTCCTGTCACCAGCCTGGCCAAAATGGATAAGGCTGAGTTGCAGGCTCTTATTTCAAAGCTGGATATGTTGCCGCCAAAGATACAGCAACAACTCACGGCTTTAATTGAAAATAATGTGCAGCCTATCAAGGCTGAAAACAGTGTTGGCAAGGGTGGAGAGCTGCAAATCAGTGGTCGTGAAGCGCAGACTCTTAATACCGCTGCACAGACTGCTGAATCGATAAAATCTGTGACTGGATTGAACGCCGCTACTTCTGTGGCAGTCTCGTCTCAGGCAGTGCCGTCCGCAAACAGTAAAGAGCTGTCGAAGCACAATCCTGATATCAAATTACTCACGCCTGAGCTGGTTGGCAAAGGTGAAAAGGTCAGCTTGTCCGATGCTGCAGTCCAACTGCAAAGGGCTGAATTGACGCTAACCGGCGGGGATGTGGAAGATGCCGCAGAAAGAGTCAATCAACTGACGCAGAACCAGGGGGCCACGACTCAAACTCACCGCAGTGAAGTTCCTCAATTCCAGCTTTCTGTGCGTCAGGGGCAGGAAGCTCAAGTGCAACAGCAGAATATGGTTCAAAAGTTTGCGCCTTTGATGCAGCAGCAACTGGTCAATATGGTGAGCAAAGGTATTGGGCAGGCAGAGATTCGACTGGACCCGCCTGAGCTGGGGCAGATGATGGTCAGGATCCAGGTCAATGGTGACCAAACTCAGGTGCAGTTCCAGGCTATGCAGCAGCAAACCCGGGATATGCTGGAACAGGCCATTCCCAGACTGAGAGAAATGCTGCAGTCACAGGGAATGGAGTTGGCAGACAGTCAGGTTTCATCCCAGGACAGTTCATCCGGTGGTCAGGGCGACGGTGAAGCCAACAGTGCTTCAGCCGGGAATAACCCGGATTCGGATGAAAATGCAGCAGACGTTCAGACAAGTACAATAAATCCGACCCGCACAGGAACCTCAGGTATAGATTATTACGCCTGAGTGAGTAACCTATACTGGAAGTCAGGAGTCGGAATATAAATGAAATTATTCCGGGACTTAGCGGGTAGATAAAACACAAGGATGCAAATATGGCTGACGAATTGGAGTTGGAAGAAACAGAAAAGCCCAAAGGTAAGGGCAAGCTGTTTCTGATTATCGGTATTGTGGTGGTTTTACTGGGCGGTGGCGCAGCAGCATTTCTGATGATGGGAGGCGAAGAGCCTGCCGCAGAAGCAACTGCAGGCGGAGAAGCCGTTGAACAGGTTGAAGAAACCAATACCGGGGAAGCCAAGTATGTGGGAATGCCCAGACCCTTCCTATTTAACCTCGCCGGACCTCAACGAAGTCGGCTGGTCGAAATCAAAGTGCAGTTAATGGTACGCGGTGATGACAATGAAGTGACCGCCAAGAAGCACATTCCCCTGATTGAAGACGCGCTGCTGTCCACATTCAGTACCGCAGATGTCAGCAAGTTAAAAACTCAGGTTGGTAAAGATGACCTGAGGCAGAAAGCCCTGCTGAACGTGCAGAACACCCTGAATCCGGTTGCCGGAAAG
This sequence comes from Shewanella corallii, assembly GCF_023349125.1. Lineage (GTDB taxonomy): Bacteria > Pseudomonadota > Gammaproteobacteria > Enterobacterales > Shewanellaceae > Shewanella > Shewanella corallii. Next base: position 1,116,934 of record NZ_JAKIKT010000001.1, read on the forward strand.
AAAGTGGTGGAGAAAGTACTGTTCACCGGTTTTGTAATGCAGTAACCCGTTACCAGAGGCCTTAGCGTGACCGACTTATTAAGCCAAGACGAAATTGATGCTCTGCTCCATGGAGTCGATGACGTTGAAGAAGATTCTCCCGGCGATGGTGGGGGTTCCACCCAGTCGTTTGATTTTTCTTCGCAGGATCGAATCGTCCGTGGTCGGATGCCGACCCTTGAGCTGGTGAATGAGAGATTCGCCCGCCACCTGAGGATCAGCATGTTCAATATGATGCGTCGCGCAGCCGAGGTGTCTATTAACGGCGTGCAGATGCTCAAGTTCGGTGAATATGTACACACTCTGTTTGTTCCGACCAGCCTTAATATGGTGCGCTTCAACCCACTGAAAGGCACCGCACTGATTACCATGGAAGCCAGGTTAGTCTTTATTCTGGTGGATAACTTCTTCGGTGGTGATGGCCGCTTTCACGCCAAGATTGAGGGCCGGGAATTCACTCCAACCGAGCGCCGGATTGTGCAACTGCTGCTGAAAATCATCTTTGAAGATTACAAGGATGCCTGGGCACCGGTAATGGATGCCGAGTTCGAATATCTGGACGCTGAAGTTAACCCGGCGATGGCTAACATTGTGAGCCCGACAGAAGTTGTGGTGATTAGCTCCTTCCATATCGAAGTGGACGGTGGTGGTGGTGATTTCCATATCACCATGCCGTACTCCATGATTGAGCCGATTCGTGAGCTGCTGGATGCCGGTGTTCAGAGTGATACTCAGGATACGGATATTCGTTGGTCCAAGGCTCTGCGCGAAGAAATTATGGATGTGGAAGTCGGCGTTGAGGCTCAGGTAGTCGAGAAGACAGTGAGTCTGCGGGACGTGATGGAGCTGAAAGCGGGTGACATTATTCCGGTGGAGATGCCTGAATACATCATTATGGATGTTGAAGAACTCCCCAGTTTCCGCTGTAAACTCGGCCAGTCGAAAGACAACCTGGCATTAAAGGTCTACGAAAAGATACCGCGGCCTGAAACTGTGAAATCAGAATTGCAGCTGATTACCCGTAAAGGGAAATCCAAAAATATAGATGACTTATAAGGTGTTTGTATGAGTGAAGAAGATATCGGAGATGATTGGGCTGCTGCCATGGCCGAGCAGGTCGAAGAGGAGGCTGCTGCACAGGCGGTAGAGCTTGATGAGCTTAAAGATGAGTCCAGCCCGCTGTCTGATGAAGAGCAGGCCAAGCTGGACTCGATTCTGGATATTCCTGTGACCATTTCAATGGAAGTGGGGCGCAGTTTTATCAGTATTCGTAACTTGCTGCAGTTGAACCAGGGCTCAGTGGTTGAATTGGACCGGGTGGCTGGTGAGCCTCTGGATGTGATGGTTAATGGCACCCTGATCGCCCACGGCGAAGTGGTTGTGGTTAACGACAAGTTTGGTATTCGTCTCACAGACGTGATAAGTCAGACAGAGCGGATCAAGAAGCTCAAGTAAGCAGGCAAGTAATGATGACAATAATGGCGGCCTCTGCGGCCGCTCAGACGGCGACACCTTCATCCAACCTCGCCACCATGGCCAGCATGGTGGGTGGTTTGATTTTGGTGCTTTTGCTGATCTTCGCGCTGGCCTTTTTGGTTAAGCGTTTCAATCTGGTTCCCAGCAGTAACGGCAAGATGAAAACCCTGGCGGTAACGCCTTTGGGACAAAAAGAGAAGTTGGTGTTGGTGGAGGTCGGGGAGCAGCAGTACCTGCTGGGCGTAACTCCTCATCAAATCAATCTGATAGACAAACTTGAACAGCCCTTAGAGATAACCCCCACAAGTTTTGCTGAACAACTGCAAAAGGTGAGATCACAGCAATGATGAAAAGGATGGTCTGGTTGGCAGGGATGCTGCTGATGATATTGAGCAGCGCGGCGTTTGCAGATAATGGCATACTGCCTGCTGTCACTGTCACTCAAACTCCCGACGGCGGCACTCAATACTCCGTGACCATGCAGATCCTGCTGTTGATGACAGCGCTGAGCTTCCTGCCCGCCATGGTCATCATGCTCACCTGCTTCACCCGTATTATTGTCACTCTCTCTATTCTCAGACAGGCAATCGGTCTGCAGCAAACCCCGTCCAATCAGGTATTGATTGGCCTGAGTCTGTTTATGACTATGTTTATTATGTCACCGATTTTCAGCGAGATTTACGATGTCGGTGTAAAGCCCTATATGGATGAGCAACTGACACTGCAGCAGGCCTATGACAGGGGCAAAGAGCCGCTGAAAGCCTTTATGCTGGCTCAAACCCGGGTGACAGATCTCAAGACCTTTATTGATATTGCCGGTTACGACGATATCAGTACGCCGGAACAGAGTCCCATGAGTGTCATAGTCCCGGCGTTTATTACCAGCGAGCTTAAAACCGCTTTCCAAATCGGCTTTATGTTGTTTATCCCATTTCTGGTGATTGACCTGGTAGTGGCCAGTATTCTGATGGCCATGGGTATGATGATGCTGTCTCCCATGATTGTGTCGTTGCCTTTTAAAATCATGTTGTTTGTGTTGGTGGATGGCTGGACTCTGGTAATGGGGACGCTGGCCAATAGCTTTGGACTCGGCACATGACACCAGAATCCCTAGTCGATATCTTTCGTGAAGCCCTGGCGGTGATTGTGATGATAGTCTCCGCCATCGTCGTTCCTGGCTTGTTGGTGGGATTGGTGGTCGCCGTATTTCAGGCAGCGACCTCCATCAACGAACAAACTCTGAGTTTTCTTCCCCGTCTGCTGGTCACCCTGCTGGCGTTGATGTTTTTGGGCCACTGGCTTATTCAGAAGTTGATGGATTTCTTTATGCAGATGGTGCAGTTAATCCCGGTTGTGGTGGGGTAGCTTTTGGATATCCTGATGGATACCATCAACAGTGCGTTGGCTGCGTACCTGTGGCCCTTTGTTCGCGTGTCTTCCATGTTGATGGTGATGGTTGTTTTTGGTGCGACTACCACGCCTGCAAGGATCAGGCTGCTGGCCGCTGTAGCTATTACCTTTGCCATTGCCCCTATATTGCCTCCCATGCCGGGAATAGAGCTATTCTCTCTGGCAGCAGTGTTTGTGATCGCCCAGCAAGTTCTGATTGGCAGCGCCATGGGATTGGTGACCATTCTTATCGTACAGACCTTTGTGCTCACGGGGCAGATTATTGGTATGCAGACCAGTTTGGGTTTTTCCTCCATGGTCGACCCGTCTTCCGGTCAGCAGACTCCAGTGGTAGGTAATCTTTTTTTGCTGCTGACGACCATGATTTTTCTGGCGGTGGATGGTCATCTGACCCTTATTCGCATGGTGGTGACCAGCTTTGAGACTCTGCCGGTTTCCATGGAGGGGATAAGCGTCGAGAACTACCGTACTTTGGCGGAGTGGGGCAGCACCATGTTCACCAATGCGCTGACCATGGCGATGTCCTCAATTGTAGCGCTGTTGATGATTAACCTCTCCTTTGGGGTAATGACCCGGGCAGCGCCCCAGCTCAATATTTTTGCCATTGGCTTTCCTATTACAATGATCAGTGGTCTGATCATTCTGTGGCTGACGCTGTCACCTGTGATGGCCCATTTTGATCAGGTCTGGACCAGTGCTCAAATCCTGTTGTGTGACATTGCCAATCTGCAGTGCCGCGTGGATGGAGGGCTCTGATGGCGGAGAATGATACCAGTCAGGAAAGGACTGAAGAGGCCACCCCCAAACGATTACAGGATGCGAAATCCAAAGGGCAGGTGGCCAGATCCAAAGAGTTGGGCACGGCCGCTGTGTTGCTTGCCGCTGCGTTTGGATTTTTGATTACCGGCCCCTCACTGGCGTTGGCGTTGGACAGCGTCATGACCCGCTTGTTTACCATGACGCGGGAGCAGGTATTCGACACCAACCATATGCTGAATATCTGGCAGATAGTGTTTGCCGAGCTGGCCATGCCTATGCTGGTGTTTATCAGTATTCTTGCTGTGGTCTCTTTTGTGGGGAATATCTTGCTGGGGGGAATCACATTTTCCTCCTATGCCATTATGCCCAAAACGTCCAAAATGAGCCCTATTAACGGCTTTAAGCGAATGTTTGGTATTCAGGCGCTGGTGGAGTTGGGCAAGGGACTGGCAAAATTCTCTGTGGTAGCGATAACGGCTTTTACCCTGCTGTATATCTATTTTGAAGAGATTCTCTCCCTGTCTAAGGAGTATATGCCGGGCAATCTGCATCATGCGCTGGATCTCCTTGTGTGGCTGTTTATCCTGCTCTGTTCATCGATACTGATTATTGTGCTGATTGATGTGCCGTTTCAGATCTGGAATCACAATAAGCAGCTGCGGATGACCAAGCAGGAAGTGAAGGACGAGTACAAGGACACTGAAGGTAAGCCGGAAGTCAAAGGTAAGGTCAGACAGCTGCAGCGGGAGATGGCACAGCGACGTATGATGGCTGAGGTGCCAAATGCTGACGTTATCGTTGTTAACCCGGAGCATTATGCGGTTGCGATCAAATATGACATCAGCCGTTCTTCAGCGCCTTTTGTACTGGCCAAAGGGGTGGATGAAGTCGCATTCAAGATCCGTGAAATTGCACGGGAGTATGAAATTCCTATCGTCTCAGCGCCGCCGCTTGCAAGGGCAATTTACCACACTACCAAAATCGACCAACAGGTCCCTGAAGGTCTGTTTACCGCGGTGGCACAGGTACTTGCTTATGTATTCCAGCTTAAGCAGTACCAGCAGGGGAAAGGCCGACGTCCCACTCCGATCCCTTTTAATCAGCCTATTCCCGATGAGCTGAAACATTGATCTCTGGTGCTGTCTCTGTCATCTAAGATTATCCGGGCTAACCCTTTCAAACATTGCACTAATTAAACTTGGTGCGCAATTTGCTTTTCCACTGGTGATGTCAATTATCAGTCGGAAGTTGAGATGGATGTAAAAGCCACTTTAGGGCGGGTGAAAGAGGTCAGGCCCAAGCACCTCAAAGGCATAGGGACCCCAGCATTGGTACTGGCTGCCCTGGCTATGGTCGTACTGCCCATGCCTGCCTTTTTGCTGGATATTCTGTTTTCTTTCAATATTGCTCTGGCTTTGGTGGTGTTGCTGGTTGCCATCTATACCCAGCGTCCTCTCGATTTTGCCGCATTCCCCACAGTACTGCTTATTGCGACGCTGCTCAGACTGGCACTGAACGTTGCTTCCACCCGGGTGGTTTTGCTTGAAGGCCACAACGGTGGGGACGCGGCCGGTAAGGTGATTGAGGCGTTTGGCTCTGTGGTGATAGGTGGCAACTATGCCGTGGGCCTGGTGGTGTTCCTGATCCTGATTATCATCAACTTTGCCGTGGTCACCAAAGGTGCCGGTCGTATTTCAGAAGTGAGTGCCCGCTTTACTCTGGATGCCATGCCAGGTAAGCAGATGGCGATTGATGCCGACCTTAACGCAGGCATTATCAATCAGGAACAGGCCAGGCAGCGACGTGATGAAGTCACCAAAGAGGCTGATTTTTACGGTGCGATGGATGGTGCCTCAAAGTTCGTTAAAGGGGATGCCATTGCGGGCATCATGATCCTGGTTATCAATATTATCGGTGGCTTCGTTATCGGCATGCTGCAGCATGATCTGGATTTCTCCACCGCAGCCGAAATTTATACCCTGCTGACCATAGGTGACGGACTTGTCGCGCAAATTCCGGGTCTGTTGCTCTCTATTGCCGCCGCTTTGATGGTGACTCGTCAGAATGAAACCGGTGATATGGGCCAGATGGTGATGAGCCAGATGTTTGACAGCCCAAAGGCACTGGCTATCGCTTCTGGTGTATTGCTGATTATGGGGCTGGTTCCCGGCATGCCGCATCTGGTGTTCCTGAGTTTTGCCGGTTTAACAGGTTACGGTGCCTGGTACATTCGCAAACGGGCCGAAGTTAAAAAGCAGGAAGCACTGGAGAAGGCCAAGGAGGGCGAGCTGGACCCCATGAAGAGTCAACCCAAAGAGCTCAGCTGGGATGATGTACAGCATGTTGACACCATAGGCCTGGAGGTGGGCTATCGACTTATCCCTCTGGTTGATAAAGGGCAGGGCGGTGAACTGCTGGGCCGAATTAAAGGAGTCCGTAAAAAGCTGTCTCAGGAGCTGGGTTTCCTGGTGCCTGCAGTGCATATTCGCGACAACCTCGACCTGGCGCCTAACGCCTATCGTATTTCACTTATGGGAGTAGTTGTCGGTGAAGCAGAAGTACGCCACGACTGTGAGCTGGCAATTAACCCAGGCCAGGTGTTTGGCAAGCTGGAGGGCACGCCAACCCGGGATCCGGCCTTCGGTCTGGAGGCTGTGTGGGTAACACCTCAGCAGCGTGAACATGCGCAAACCCTGGGTTATACCGTTGTTGACGCTGCCACAGTGGTGGCGACACATATCAGTCAGTTGTTGACCAACAATGCTTCCAAGTTGCTGGGTTATGAAGAAGTTCAGCAGTTGCTGGATATGCTCAGCAAGCAATCACCCAAGCTGGTAGATGGCTTTATTCCTGATGTGATGAGCCTGGGTAATGTGGTCAAGGTGATGCAGAACCTGCTCAATGAAGGTGTTTCTATCCGGGATATGCGCACCATTATTCAGACTCTGCTGGAGTATGGCAGCAAGAGTAATGATACCGAAGTTTTGACCGCCGCTGTTCGTATCGCCTTGAAGCGGATGATAGTGCAGGAGATAGCCGGACCTGAAGCTGAAATCCCCGTCATTACTTTGGCGCCAGAGCTGGAACAAATGTTGCATCAGTCTATGCAGGCAACCGGAGGGGAAGGCCCGAATATCGAGCCCGGCCTTGCAGAGCGAATGCAGCAGTCACTGGCAGATGCGGCTCAAAGGCAGGAAATGGTGGGGCAACCGGCAATTTTGCTGACATCAGGCATGCTGCGTTCCACCCTGTCCCGGTTTATTAAGTACACCATCCCCAATATGCGGGTGATCTCTTATCAGGAAGTCCCTGATGAGAAACAGATAAGAATTGTGTCTGCCGTCGGTCAATAGAGGGTTGATAAGTGAAGATAAAACGATTTTTCGCAAGAGATATGAGAACGGCCCTGGCTCAGGTTAAAGATACCCTGGGGTCTGATGCCGTCATCATGTCCAACAAGAAAGTGGCCGGTGGCATCGAGATTGTCGCTGCAGTTGATTATGACGACCCCAAGCCAAGACAAAGTCCGGCGGCTCCCGCAACCATGGGTATGAACGAGGATAAAGTTTCCATAGGTCAGAGCAATGTGGTTAAGACTCGCAGCAATGCACCTGCACAGGCTCAAAAGGTCCCGGCAGACTCGCTGCAGGCTCTGCTTGAACGTCAGCAGCAAAGGTTGAGTGAACAAAGTCGTCAGCCTGAACCTGAGCCGGAACTGCCTGCCTGGGCTCGCGGCCTGACAGAAGCGGCGCAGCCACAGTCTCAACAACAATCAAGACCAGAGCAACTTCGTGCTCAGGCACCATCGCAGGCACAAATGCAGGATGTGGCTCCCGGCGTTGCCGAGTTACGTGAAGAGATGTCAGCGTTGCGTGCGCTGCTGACTCACCAGGTTTCAAGCCTGATGACGGAGCAAAGGGAGCGTCATGATCCCGTCGGTGCCATGTTGCAGCAAAGATTGCGTCAGGCAGACTTTTCTCCTGAGTTGGCGGCGAAATTATCAGCACTCAGTCAGCATTATGAGCCAGCTGAACTGGTAAAAACTCTGCCTCAGAGCCTGGCGAATATGTTGGATAACCGGGGGGACGATATCGTCAAGCAGGGCGGTGTTATCGCTTTTGTGGGTCCAACCGGAGTGGGTAAAACGACGACGTTGGCAAAAATAGCCGCCAGATTTGCCGCATATCATGGGGCCGATCAGGTTGCACTGATAACAACTGATCATTATCGTATCGGTGCCTATGAGCAACTGGCAACCTATGGCAAAATAATGGGGTGTCCGGTAAAGCAGGCTCATGATTTTAATGAACTTGAGCAGGTTCTTTATCAATTCCGTAACAGGAAACTGGTGCTGATAGACACAGCCGGTATGGGCCAGAGAGATATGCGCCTGTATCAGCAACTGGACAATTTGGCTGCGAACAAACGCTTACCCATCAGAAGCTATCTGGTGATGTCAGCGACAGCGCAACGCAAAGTCATGCAGGATGCAGTGAAACATTTCAAGCGAATTCCTCTTTCCGGTGCAATACTGACAAAGCTGGATGAGTCTGTTTCTTTGGCCGGTGCTCTCAGCGTTTTGATTCAAAACGCATTGCCATTGAGCTATGTGACGGACGGGCAGCGGGTACCTGAAGACCTCAGTGTTGCCGACACCCTGGCGCTGGCTAAACAGGCGCTGGCGGTGCTGGAGCAAAGAGACGAAGAGGAATTCATGCCACAATCTGGCCGGTCAGAAGAGATGACCTATGCATTTGAGTAGAGAGATGACCCGGGATCAAGCAAGCGGTTTACGTACTATGAATCAACCATATAACGAAAAAGTAAAAGTAATAGCCGTAACCGGTGGTAAAGGTGGCGTTGGAAAAACCAGCGTATCGATTAACACCGCGGTTGCGTTGGCAGAAAAGGGTAAACGTGTTCTGGTTTTGGACGCTGATCTCGGTTTGGCCAATGTCGATGTCATGTTGGGCTTAAGAGCCGAGCGAAATCTGTCGCATGTATTATCCGGTGAAGCTGAACTGGACGATATCGTGGTGCGTGGTCCCAAAGGGATTGGCATTGTGCCGGCGACATCCGGTACTCAGGGCATGGTGGAATTGAGCCCTGCACAGCATGCGGGTCTGATCCGTGCTTTCAGTGAAATGCGCACTCAGTTTGATGTACTGATTGTGGATACTGCGGCAGGTATTTCAGACATGGTGCTGAGTTTCTCCCGTGCGTCGCAGGATGTGATGGTCGTGGTTTGTGATGAGCCTACCTCCATTACCGATGCCTACGCATTGATCAAAATTCTCAGCCGTGAGCATGGTGTATTCCGCTTTAAGATTGTCGCCAACATGGTGCGCAGTTTACGTGAAGGAATGGAGCTGTTTGCTAAGCTGAGTAAGGTTACTGACAGATTTCTGGATGTGGCTTTGGAGTTGGTTGCGACAATTCCCTTTGATGAAAACTTGCGTAAATCAGTACGTAAGCAAAAATTAGTAGTAGAGGCGTTTCCAAAATCACCGGCTACTATTGCTTATCACGGACTGGCAAACAAGATAATCAGCTGGCCGGTTCCCCAACAGCCCGGGGGACATCTTGAGTTCTTCGTAGAACGTTTGGTTCAGCGTCCAGAATATCAAGGGGACAGGGCGAGTGAATAAAGCCGCAGCGTATACCTGCTTTGACAATAAAACCGCTATCGTCGAACAGTATGCACCGCTGGTCAAAAGAATTGCGCATCATCTCTTGGCCAGGTTACCGGCCTCGGTGCAGCTGGATGACTTGCTGCAGGCCGGGATGATAGGTCTGCTGGAAGCTGCCGCCAAGTTTGACGGCAGCAAAGGCGCTAAGTTTGAAACTTTTGCCGGGATCCGTATTCGTGGCGCCATGTTGGATGAGATACGGCGTGGGGATTGGGTTCCCCGTTCAGTTCACAAGAATCAGCGTATGGTCGCTCAGGCGATGGATGAGTTGGAGCAGGAGCTGGGTCGGGACGCAAAAGATGCAGAAATTGCCAGTCGACTTGATATGTCGCTGGATGAATACCATCATATTCTTAACGATGTTTCCGTCGGGAAAATCATAGGGATAGAAGATTTAGGGGGCACGACTGATTATCTGACTCACAAAGAGGACCTCGATGACGGTTCCTATGAGTTGGTCGCTCAGTCTCAGTTCCAGTCCGCAATGGTAGAGGCGATTAAGCAGCTGCCGGAGCGAGACGCACTGGTGTTGTCGCTTTATTACGATGAAGCACTGAACCTTAAAGAAATTGGTGCCATACTTGAAGTCAGTGAATCGCGAGTCAGCCAGATCCTGAGTCAGGCATTACTGAGACTCAAAGCAAAGCTCAAGCATTGGACGCAGACATAATATTAATAATCGAGCAATTACTAAGGCTCATCGGAGGAAACCTTGGACAAGAATATGAAAATTCTCATTGTTGATGACTTTTCAACCATGAGACGGATCATCAAGAACTTGTTGCGCGACCTGGGATTCAACAACACTCAGGAAGCAGATGATGGATCAACCGCACTGCCTATGCTGCAAAAAGGCGATTTCGATTTTGTGGTGACAGATTGGAACATGCCGGGCATGCAAGGTATCGATTTGCTTAAGGCCATTCGCGCCGATGACAGCCTGAAACACCTTCCCGTACTCATGGTTACCGCCGAAGCCAAGCGCGAGCAGATTATTGCTGCTGCCCAGGCCGGTGTGAATGGCTATGTGGTCAAGCCTTTTACAGCGGCAACGCTGAAAGAGAAGCTGGATAAAATCTTCGAACGACTGGGCTAAGGTAGGCGCGGATGCAGCAGGAAGGGATGTCTGGACTGATTAGCCTGGAAGACGCTCAACGCCTGGTTGAGCTGCTCAGTGCCGGAGAGCAGGAGCAGGCTGATGAGCTGTTCCGGGAAATGGCTTCACCTTTACAGAAAGATCTGTTTGACGAGGTGGGCAAACTCACCCGGCAATTGCACAGTGCTTTGGTGGACTTTCAGGTAGACAGCAAGTTGCAGGAGTTGGCTCAGTCTGAGCTGCCTGACGCCAAAGAGCGCCTGAACTTCGTTATCGATATGACTGAAAATGCGGCCAATAAAACCATGGACGCAGTTGAGGAGTGTTTGCCGCTGGCCGATGCGCTGGCAGTAAACGTTCAGCAGGTACAACCGTCGTGGGACAAGCTGATGCGCCGTGACCTGGACATTGCCGAGTTCAAGAGTCTGTGTCACGACGTTCAACAGTTTATTCAACGCACTGAGCAGGACTCATTACGGGTCAAAGATCTGCTCAACGAAATTCTGCTTGCGCAGGACTTCCAGGATTTAACCGGTCAGATGATCCGCAGGGTGATTCAGCTGGTGAAAGATGTAGAAACCAATTTGGTATCGCTACTGACGGTCTTTGGGGATATCCCTCATTTGGAATCTGAGCCAGAGAAACCTTCGGGTATCGAGGCAGAAGGACCGATTATGAACGCCGAAATGCGAGAGGATGTGGTCGCCGGACAAGATGAAGTCGACGACCTGTTGTCGAGTCTCGGGTTCTAAGCTAAGGAGTCAATTGAATGGCCTTTGATGTGGATGAAGAGATCCTGCAGGATTTTCTGGTCGAAGCCGGGGAAATTCTGGAGTTACTCCAGGAACAGTTGGTATCCCTTGAGAACAATCCGGATGATACGGAGTTGCTCAATGCGATTTTCCGTGGTTTTCATACAGTTAAAGGCGGCGCCGGATTCCTTGGGCTGAACCCCATGGTGGCAGTCTGTCACGAATCAGAAAATACCTTCGACTTGCTGCGAAATGGCAAGCGTGCCGTGACACCGGAATTGATGGATATCATTCTCCAGGCTGTCGATACCATTAATACCCAATATGAACAGACACAGTCCGGTCAGGAACAGGAAGATGCTTCAGATGAACTGCTGGACAACCTGAAGTTGCTGGCCAGTGGCGCTCCTTTACCCGCAGAAGGTGGTGAAGAGCCTGCTGCTGAATCAGAAACCGCAGAGGAAGTGGCTGAGGCCGCACCGGTGGATGACGATGGCCTGTTTGAGCCTGAACCGGCTCCAGCTCCTGAGGCCAGTGACGGTGGTTCGATTGATGAGATCGACGAGGGTGAGTTCGAAGCCATGTTGGATGCTCTTCATGGCGAGGGCAACGGACCCGGTGCTGAATCTGAGCCTGAAGCCAAGTCCCAGGCTCCTGCATCTGACAGTGACGACATTACCGATGATGAGTTTGAAGCTCTGCTTGATGAGCTCCATGGGTCAGGCAGTTTTAAAGGTGAAGCCGGCGGCGATGAGAAGGCGGCAGACGCCGCTCCATCAGATGACATCACAGATGATGAATTTGAAAAGTTGTTGGATGAACTTCATGGCGAAGGCACTGGGCCAAGCCTGAAAGAGACTGAAGCTCCGGCTGCTGCAGCAGCGCCCAAAGCGGCCCCCAAAGCTGAAGCCAAGCCTGAGTCCCCCAAGGCTGCACCCAAAGCCGCTCCGAAGGCGGCAGCTCCCGCGGCTAAATCAGCTCCTGCCCCTGCTAAAGATAAGGCGCCGGCTAAAGCCGTCCCTCAGGGGGAAACCACAGTACGTGTGGACACTGCACGCCTTGACCAAATTATGAATATGGTAGGTGAGCTGGTACTGGTGCGTAACCGTTTGGTCAGTTTGGGCATCACCCGTGAAGACGAGGAGATGAGTAAGGCGCTGGCTAATCTGGATCTGGTGACCGGTGATCTGCAGGGTGCGGTAATGAAAACCCGCATGCAGCCCATCAAGAAGGTGTTTGGCCGATTCCCCCGCGTGGTAAGGGACCTTGCCAGAAGTTTGAAGAAAGATATTGAACTTGTGATGGTGGGTGAGGAAACCGACCTGGATAAGAACCTGGTTGAAGCGCTGGCGGATCCTCTGGTTCACCTGGTTCGAAACTCAGTGGACCACGGTATTGAAATGCCGGATGTGCGCGAGAAGAACGGCAAATCCAGAACCGGTACCATTACCCTGTCTGCAAGCCAGGAAGGTGATCATATCCTGCTGACCATCGAAGATGATGGCGGTGGTATGGACCCGGACAAGCTTAAAGAGATTGCGATTGAGCGTGGTGTTCTGGACGAAGATGCCGCATCGCGTATGTCAGATAACGAAGCCTATAATCTGATTTTTGCGCCCGGCTTCTCTACCAAAACCGAGATTTCTGATATTTCCGGCCGCGGTGTGGGTATGGATGTGGTGAAAACCCGAATTACCCAGCTCAATGGTACCGTGAATATCGACTCTTCCAAGGGCAAGGGCACCATACTGGAAATTAAAGTACCACTGACGCTGGCGATTATGCCGACGCTGATGGTCGAAGTATCCAAGCAGGTGTTCGCTCTGCCTCTATCCAATGTGAATGAAATCTTCCATCTGGATTTGACCAAAACCAATGTGGTTGATGGTCAGCGTACAGTGAATGTCAGAGACAAAGCGGTGCCGCTTTTCTATCTGGAAAGCTGGTTGACCAAGGACAGCGCATTCAAACATGGCGATAAGTCTTTTGGCCATGTGGTGATAGTGCAGTTGGCCAATGTATTGGTGGGCTTTGTGGTTGACTCTCTGATTGGCCAGGAAGAGGTGGTGATTAAGCCTCTGGGCAAACTGTTGCAGGGAACACCTGGCATGGCCGGTGCGACGATTACCTCTGATGGTGGTATTGCACTGATTTTGGATATTCCCGGACTGATAAACGCGTACGCAAAAAAACAATAACAAGCCGAAGGATTTAAATGGCGATCAAAGTACTGGTTGTCGATGACTCCAGCTTTTTCAGGCGTCGAGTGTCTGAAATTGTTAACCAGGATCCTGGTCTGGAAGTCATCGGTGCAGCCACTAATGGGGAAGAGGCAATTGCCATGGCCGCCCAATTGCGGCCGGACGTCATCACCATGGACGTTGAAATGCCTATTATGGATGGGATCACTGCCGTAAGACGCATTATGGCGACGACTCCGGTTCCAATTCTTATGTTTTCCTCTCTTACCCACGATGGTGCCAAAGCCACGCTGGATGCCCTTGATGCCGGCGCGCTGGACTTCTTACCCAAGCGCTTCGAAGATATCGCGACCAATAAGCAGGAAGCTATCACGCTGCTGCAAAATCGCATAAAAGGGATTGCCAGACGCAGAGGTGGCAGTGTTGCCCCTGTCAGACCAAGTTCAGCTGCTGGCCCCACGACGGTCAGAGAGTCTTTGGTAAACCGCAGGCCAGAGCGTGTGCCCCCAAGCCCAGTGTCCGGCCCTGCTGTTGGCAGCGCTCCTGTACCCAAACGGTTTTCAAACGCTTCGGGTAAACGCTACAAAGCTTTGCTGATTGGAACCTCGACCGGCGGGCCTGTGGCGCTTCAAAAGGTGCTGACGCAGCTACCGACCAATTACCCATTGCCGATCCTGCTTATCCAGCATATGCCAGCAGCATTCACGCCGGCTTTTGCCAGTCGTTTGGATGGTCTGTGTAAGATTCGGGTGAAAGAAGCTGAAAACGGAGAGATGTTGCAGCCGGGTTGCGCCTATCTGGCACCCGGAGGCATGCAGATGATGATCGAAAAATCCGGCGGATATGGTCGCATTAAAATTCTCGCCGGTAAGGCCGATATGAATTATAAGCCGAGTGTGGATATCACCTTTGCCTCAGCATCTAAAATTTATGGTGGGGATATTCTGGCGGTAGTGCTCACTGGCATGGGGGCTGACGGTCGGGAAGGCTCACGTATGCTTAATAACCTTGGCGCGACAATCTGGGCTCAGGACGAAGCCAGTTGTGTGGTTTATGGAATGCCTCAAGCTGTGGTTAACGCCGGCCTTGCCAGCCATATAGTGGGTATTGAGCAGATGGCTGATGCGATTTTGAAAGAGTCATTCAATGGTTAAGTTGTCACCAGTTACTCTGCTGTTGGTGCTGGCGCTGGCAATCAGTATTGGTTGCCTCACCTGGACCGGCTTTATGTTGGTTAAACAGTGGGATGTAAACAACAAGCTGCAAGCTGAAGTGACTGAGTTAAAAGCGTCTCAGGTGATGCTGATGGTGCCTGATAACCAGGCGCAGCAATTGTCTGACTGGCTTGGCAGGAATCCCGAGCAGGTGGATGAGTTACTGGAGATGGCCAGAGACAGCGAAAGTCTCAGTGTCGAAATTGAAGGCGATGCTAACTCTGGTTCCAAAGCTGCAGTTGCTGAAACCGTCACTCCAGTACAAACGCCTTTGAGGCCTGAGGCTGCTTTGCAACAACCGCCTGCGCAGGGTGTAACAGTCGAATCAGTGAATGACCAGGGTATTAAAATTATTCGTTTGCCCCATGGTGGTATCCGGGTAACGACGCGCGACGATAACTAAATAAAAACGTATTTAGGGTAGAAATTGAAGGTCTGGACGATAGCCAATCAAAAAGGTGGGGTAGGGAAAACCACCACTGTAGCCAGTCTGGCCGGTTTGTTGGCGAGACAGGGGCAAAGAGTGCTGATGGTGGATACCGATCCCCATGCCTCTCTGGGGTATTACCTGGGGATTGACTCTGAAGAGGTCCCAGGCTCTTTGTATGACCTGTTTCTGGCGCATAAGAGCCTGAATACAGAGCAGGTAAAAGGGCTCATTGTCCCGACTCTGGTGGAAAATCTGGATTTGTTACCAGCGACTATGGCGCTGGCAACTCTGGACAGAGCATTGGGGCATCAGGAGGGCATGGGGCTGATTTTACGCAACATGCTTAAGCTGCTTGATGATGACTACGATGTTGCCATTATCGACTGCCCACCGGTTCTGGGGGTTCTGATGGTAAACGCCATGGCTGCAAGTCAGCATATTGTGATCCCGGTACAGACTGAGTTTTTGGCGATAAAAGGGCTGGACCGCATGCTTAAAACTATGGAGCTGATGGGGCGCTCCAAGCATACACAATATAGCTTCACCATAGTGCCGACCATGTATGATCGACGAACCAAGGCGTCGCCGGCGGCATTGCAAAAGCTGGGTGAAGATTACGGCGACAGTCTTTGGCCTGATGTTGTGCCGGTTGATACTAAATTCAGAGACGCCAGCCTGGCTAATTTACCGGCACCTCAGTACGCACCATCCAGTCGAGGTGTTAAAGCCTATGACAAGTTATTGGATTATTTAATTGCCGGGGAATTTGACCATGTCAGCAACGGGTGATTCCGCGGTATTTGATTACTTCAGTTTATTGCTGAAAGAGCCGATATCATCTATTGGGGATGACGAGGCGGATTTAGCTGTGGCTAAACCTGACCTGGATAGAAGGCCAACGCCTGAAATAGAGCCCGTTGCCAAATTGATGGCTGAAGACATCGACAATTTGATGACAGCGACTCTGGATAAGCCTGAGGTTGACAGGGCTGTGCTTGAGCGCTTGTTAGCGCCCGTGGTGTCACCTGAAGTAGCGACCGAGAAGGTTGGCCCAGGAGTCATGACCTCACCTGAGGTTAAGATAGCGCCCCGGGTAAAGGTGAACACCAAAGCTCAAACCAAAGCGAAAACCAGCGCCAAAACGGAAACCGGAGTTGAAGAGAGTTCGGTAAGCAAGCTGGCTGAACCTGAGGTTAAGACTAAGCTTAATGCCAGCGCGGAAGAGCCAGTCAGCGCCAAAGAACCTGTCAGGCGTCTGGCGGATATCGTGGCTGAAGATCTTGCTGGCTTGACCAGTACCAAGGTTACCCCAGAGACGCAAACGGGCAGCGTACCCCCTGCGAATACCGGGTTACTTGCCGATAATCTGGAAGATGATTTCCAGGTGTTGTTTTTCAAAATTGCAGGTTTGACGCTGGCAGTTCCTCTGGTGAGCCTGGGTGGGATCGTCAGGCTGGAGAAGTTGAATCATATTATTGGTCGTCCAGCCTGGTATCTTGGGTTGCAGAACCACAGAGGTGAGCAGATTAATGTCGTGGATACCTGCGCCTGGGTGATGCCGGAACATATAGATAAAGAGTCGGTTGAATCGAAAAATTATCAATATGTTGTACAATTAACAAAGAGCAACTGGGGTTTGGCTTGCGAATCCCTGTTGAATGCGACCCGAATCGACAAGTCGCAGGTCAATTGGCGCACCAAACCAGGGAAACGCCCATGGTTGGCGGGGGTCGTCAAGGAACAGATGTGTGGCATTTTGAATGTAGACGCTTTGATTACTATGCTTGATGCAGGGTTAGGGTGTCAGGATCCGATTGGCTGAGGTAATTATGACCGAAACTAGTAGCGTAGCAGCAGTGGCAACCAAGGAAGACGCTGTATTGCAATGGGTAACGTTTCATCTTGATAATGAAACGTACGGCATTAATGTGATGCAGGTGCAGGAAGTGTTGCGGTACACGGAGATTGCGCCGGTTCCAGGTGCGCCGCACTACGTGCTGGGCATTATCAATCTGCGTGGTAACGTGGTTACCGTGATTGATACCCGTTCTCGCTTTGGTTTGCCTTCCACCGAGGTTGACGACTCTACCCGGATTGTGATCATCGAGGCTGAAAAGCAGGTTATCGGTATCCTGGTAGACAGTGTTGCTGAGGTGGTTTATCTGCGCAGCAGTGAAATTGATAACACGCCTAATGTTGGCACTGAAGAAAGCGCCAAGTTCATTCAGGGGGTTTCTAATCGTGAAGAAGAGCTACTTATTCTGGTGGACTTGGATAAGCTGCTGACAGACGAAGAATGGGCTGATTTGAAAGAGATGTAGACCTCAGCTTCATATTAAAACCCGCTTATATGCGGGTTTTTTTGTACCAGTGACTGGGAAAATGACCTTAGGGTAGAGTAGATTTTTGGTATCTAAATTGCAGGAATCAACCAAAATGAAGAATCGGTGGCAGAATTCTGACACGCCATTCTTGGTTTATGTTGGCTAAAGTGAGAGTCCTAATGTCGGTAAATCCTGAATTATTGGTTGTAGTCGCGGTATTCCTGATCGCTTTATTGAGTTTGGGGATATGGGTAAGACAAGGTATGCGTTTGATGACTGGCAAACTTGAAGCAACAACTCTGGTGCTGAGAGAAGCGGAGAAACAGACTGAGCAGTTGCGTCAGGAGTTAACAGAGCTAAGAAGTGGGACTATAGGTGTGGGACGTCGTGTCCTCGATCTGGAAAAGTCACTCAAACAACAACAGGCCCGATTGGAAGAGAGTGCTGAACAGGATCCCGGGGCCAGACTTTATACCAGGGCGGCGAAGATGGTCGGTTTGGGGGCGGGGGTTGATGAACTTGTCGCTGAGTGTGAATTGCCCAGAGCTGAGGCAGAGTTGCTGTTGAGACTTCATCGTAAGGCGGGATAAGTTGCGTTGTTAAACCCAGCAAGCCTCCCCGGGGACTGTGGAAAAGTAAGCTGGCGCGGACCCTGTGTTGCCCCTATAAAGTGACATCTATACCTTCATCCTCCCATCCGGGAGGTGTTTTCCCTTCCAGCAGATATATAAAGGCCAATAGTTCAGCCACGACCCGATATATTTCCTCCGGAATTGCTGTTCCCTCGTCCAGCATCGACAGGTATTCGCACAGGTAGGGATCTTCATGAATTGGGATTCCTGCTTGCTTACCCAGGGCGATCAGTGACTCTGCATTAACGCCTTTTCCTTTGGCTAATAGAATAGGGGCGCCTATACCTTCGTAGTGGAGTGCTGTTGCCTTTTTTATTGTCATTATCTATTTCGCCTCGTCGGTGTCACTGAAATGGCCGTCTGTCTCGTTGATAACGGCCTGTAATGGTGCCAGTTGAAACCCAAGGCGAGTCAACCTGGAGCAGATAGCTGGGAAAAACGTGTGGGCTTTTGCTACCCACTCCTCGCTTGGCAAGCTGAGTTTAATTGTCAGTCGTTGCAGCTGATTTGATATATCGGCGATCACAGGCCCTTTTTCTGACATCAATGAAAGCTTGAGCTGCCAGCCGCTTTCGGCGAGAGAGGAGTTACTCCCGGGGCTCTGATGATATGTTTGTACGGTTAACTGAGATAACCGAACTTCCCCCGAGCCTTTTTCGCTTTGATAAGGCAGCAACCACTCGTGCTTTCCAGCGTTATGGCTATGGTTTCTCAGCTGGATGCTTTGCAAGGCTGTGAACAGGTCTGCCACTGAGGAGAGGCTGTTTGTACTGCGTTGTAAGGGCTCACTTTGTCGATATCGCTTGCTGATATTGGATGATTGCCTGCCGAGTAATGAGAGCAGCAAGCTGGCCAGAGGCGAAGCGCTTGCAGGTTGCTGACTGTTGAACTCGAGAAGGTGCGCTTTAATTAGTGCAGGGTTAAATAACTGCAGCAAGGTCGGCAAGGGGGAAAGCGAAAGCTGGGATTGACGGTCTGAATGATACAGGTAAGCGAGAGAGCGAAGGATAAGCTCTGAAGATGAGCATTGTACGGCTGGCTTTATGATGCCCAATGAAGAAGGTTTTTCTATTGTATTTAATTGCTGTCCTGAGCCATGCAGTCGGGTCACCTTTCCCTGGAGGATGGCTGGATAAAGGAAAATCTTTGTAGTACTGCTGTTTTCGAGGCGAGCGAAAATAACCGGGTCGCCTTGCAAAAGGTGCGGCAGTGACAGACGCAATGTTCCCAGTTCTATTTTCCCTTGCTCTGTTCTTAGCTGAAGGTAATCCGATGGCTTAATGCTGTGCTGGATAGCAGCCAATTGCCTGGGGGACAGAGTGAGCTGTTCACCCGCTCCAAGACGGTAAAGCACTGCTTGTTCACCCAAGAAACCAAGCAACATGTTGGATTGGGGAAGCGGCGTTTTAGACAGATATTGAACACCGCCGCTCATCACTGTATGAGGGCCGATCCTGACAGCAGTTTGCCAACCAGTTGACTCGCTCACGGCATTTCTAGGCGAGCTTAAGGGTGTTATTGCATTTTCAGGGGATTTGACTGTATTGAGCATGTCTGATCCCATATTCGACTGAATAGACACTATTATTCACAAATAAAAATTGATTCTGTTTTCACAGTCAGTATCCTTTCCCGGCTAAGGCTATTTTAACCCTTGGAGCGATATTTGACTCTGCAGAGCGTCGCCACAGGGGAAAAGGGCACATATACAAAAGCGATAAAAAGCGCTTATGGACTTATCGTCATCTGCGCCGGAATACTTTAGGGCGATACTCTGTTCCGGTGACAACAAGAGAGAAATATGAAATATCAGCTGATATTTATGGTGCTTTTCGCCGGACTAGGGTCTGGCTGGGCGTCAGCGCAGGAGCAGGAAAGCTCCACTACCGATACCATTGAAGTGGTTTACGATGATCCCAGAGACCCATTGGAAGGTTTTAACCGCGCCATGTGGGACTTCAACTATGACTATCTGGACAGGTATATCGCCAAGCCTGTTGCTCATACCTACAAGGACTATGTGCCGGATCCGGTTAAGCTGGGCCTGATCAACTTTGTGTACAACCTGGAGGAGCCCTCCAGCCTGGTAAACAACACGCTTCAGGGTAAGTGGGGCTATGCGGCCAACGCCGGTGGTCGATTTGTAGTTAATACCACCATAGGTCTGGCCGGGCTTATTGACGTCGCCGACATGATGGGACTGCAGCGTAAGCAGGATGACTTTAATGAAGTACTTGGTTACTACGGTGTGCCTAATGGTCCCTATGTGATGGCTCCTGTATTGGGTCCTTATGTTACCCGTGAAATCGCGACAGATTGGGTGGATGATCTATACTTTCCTTTGTCGGAATTGACCTTTATTCAATCGGCATTGAAATGGGGTATTAAAAGTCTGCATGCACGAGCAGATGCTATCGATCAGGAGCGTTTGATTGACAACTCGCTGGATCCCTATACCTTTGTAAAGAATGCTTATTTTCAACATATGGATTATAAGGTTTATGACGGCAATGTCCCTGTAACTCAGGACGATGACGAATTGCTGGATGAATACTTAGACGAGCTGGATTAACCCCGACAACAATAAAAGGGTAACCGGCCAGAAGGATCTGACATGGCGTTACCCGATGTATCCGTGTTGTTGGTGGAGGACGACCCGGTATTCAGAAAATTAGTCGCAGACTTCCTGCACAGCCGTGGTGCTGCAATAACGGAAGCCTGTGATGGTCAGGATGGCATCGATAAGTTCCAACGAGCTGATTACGATGTGGTGCTGGCAGACCTCTCCATGCCCAATCTCGGCGGGCTGGACATGCTGAAAGAGATGTCCCGCATTAAGCCCGGCACTCCCTCTATCGTCATTTCAGGCAATAATGTCATGGCTGATGTTGTTGAGGCATTGAGGATCGGGGCCAATGACTACCTGGTGAAACCTGTGATGGACTTGCTGGCTATCGAGCAGGCAATACATCAATGTCTGCAACATAGAATGACGCAACCACTGACTGCCGATCTCGAAATGCTGTCGCATCAGGAGCTGGAGGATAACCTAGAACTGCTAGCGCAAAATGCCCAGGCAGCAGGGCAGATTCAAACCCAACTCTTCCCCGAACCTGTTCAAAAATCCGCCCTGGCGGAAGTGTCCTATACCCTGTTTAAGCAGAGTGAGGTCAGCGCTTACTTCGTTGATTCCGCCATGATTGGCAAGCGCCATATGATGATGTACATGGCGCATTTCAATCCTGAGGATAACCGCTCCGCATTTGCTTCAGTGTTGCTCAGGAGTTTTATCAATCAAAAACTTAAGGCTCATCGCAACGGTGCTAACAGCGTAGTGCTGGAGCCATACAATCTGCTTTGTTATCTCAACGATAGATTGGTGAAGTCGGGGTTGGACCTTACAGTCGATATGATTTACCTGGTAGTGGATACAGAGCAACACAGAGTCGCGATTGCTCAGGCTGGCCAAGGACTAAGATGTTACATCCGCAATTCAGAAGGGATTATGCCTCTGGCGATGCATGACTCATTGCAGTTGGGAATACTTGGGTGGGGGAAGCCAAGTTCCCAGTTTCGCAGCCTTGAGATAGGTGAGTCACTCTGTATTGTCAGTCATGCTGCAGAGCATAAAGAAAGGCTTCTTGGTAACAGGTTCACTGGGTTGACCTATGACTCTGGAGTCAGTGGTGGGGGCTATATTCAACTGTCACTGAACTGATTTTTCGTTGGTCGCCACAAGGCAGATTCAATTGCCATTGAACCAATAGAAAACGCCTCGATGAGAGGCGTTTTTTAATTCAGAAACGAACCGCCAAATTAAGCTTTAGGAGCGTCTTTAATAATGGCTTCGTGCTCACCGGTTACAGCGATCTCTTCTTCCAGTGCTTCTTCTTCGTTTTTATGGTGGCTTTCTTCAGCACCATGCATCCAATCAACCAGCTTATCAGCCATGAAGTACAGCAGGACTGCAGAAACTGTTGCCGTGATTGCGATACCAGAGAAGATAGCCATGGCGTTTGCCAGCTGGTCTTCCTGAGAACCACCGCTGCCAATCAGAGAGCCAACCAGACCAGCGACTTTGTTTGCGGCCGCAATAAACAGGAACCAGGCACCCATCATCAGCGAGGCGATACGCAGCGGAGCCAGTTTGGTCACCATGGACAGACCGATTGGAGACAGACACAGTTCACCCATGGTGTGGAAGAAGTATGCACCTACCAACCACCACATGCTTGACTTGTTGGTTGGGTCACCATCCATTTCAACTACGGCGCCCATCATAAATACAAAGCCCACAGCCAGCAGAAACAGACCCATGGCAAACTTCACTGGGGAGTTAGGCTCTTTGCTGCCCATGCGCACCCAGATGGACGCGATAACAGGAGCAAACAGTACGATGAAGATAGCATTCAGGGACTGGAAGTAAGTGGTTGGAACTTCCCAGCTGCCAATGTAGCGGTCGGTAAAGTCATTGGTAAACAGGTTCATCAGACCACCGGCCTGCTCGAAGCCAGCCCAGAAGATGATGGTGAACAAGCCCATGACCATGATGACTTTAATACGGTCACGCTCTTCTTTGGTCAGAGGCTCTTTGCGGACTTCTCCACGTTCGGCAGCACGCTCTTTTTCCAGCTTGGCTGCTGGCACAGTACCAATGTCACCCAATAATTTCTGGGCGAACAGGAACTGGATAATCAGCGAAAGCACCATACCAATACCAGCACAGAAGAAACCAGCCTGCCAGTTGTTCACGAAGATCTCTTCGCCATTAACGATTTCAGTATGACCGAAGTGAGTGTAGGCCCATGCAACAACGAAGCCGGACAATGCCGCACCCAGGTTAATCCCCATGTAGAAGATGGTGAATGCACCGTCACGGCGATGGTCGCCTTCTTCATACAGGTCACCCACCATGGTGGAGATGTTTGGCTTAAACAAGCCGTTACCCAGGATCAGAATACCCAGGCCGATATAAAATACTGTAGTCTCAAGACCCGGAACCCAGGCGTGCGGGGCGGCCAGAGTGAACTGGCCAATGGCCATCAGTGCACCACCCAGATAAATAGCTTTACGCTGACCCAGATAGTTATCGGCCAACCAACCACCAATCAGGGGGGTCAAATATACCAGTGCGGTAAAAGTACCGTAGAGGGAAAGGGCATCTGCCTGGGTCCAACCCAGACCACCACCACCTTGATTTTGAACCTGATCAACCAGATACAGTACCAGAATGGCACGCATCGCGTAGTAACTGAATCGTTCCCATAGCTCAGTTGTAAACAACAGGAACAATCCCTTAGGGTGACCCAATACAGTCCCCTGGGGTTTTGCTGCGCTCATTAAAACTCCACCTTCAGCTTGTGTACGTCTGACCGGCTACATTGGCCGTCAGAATTTATCGGCAAACTGACTTTTCCACGACAGCAACGACAAATGTCAGGTCTGGGTTGCTACCACCAAAAAGGCAATTCACTGGACTTTTTTATAGTTGTCGGCATCGAAATGCCCAAAATGCCCAGTTTATATACCCTTTAAGCAGGGTAGAAGTCAACGAAAGAGGGTGTTTGGCTGATGTTTATCTTGACCTGAACGTACCGGTCAATTTGAACGAATCAAAGGTGTGCTACTGAGACTTTTGCGTTACAGGATTAACCAAATTGATACAAGGTGATACAAAGTGACCAGCCGGTTAATGGATGCTTTTAAATAGGTCTGCATTTTAGTACTATTCATGGCGGCAAATGGATTGCTGAGCCCATCTTATTGATACCGTGAGAGTTGCAAATGAATGCCTGGTACCTGCTGTACTGTAAGCCCAAGAATGAAATACGGGCACAACAAAATCTGAATTTGCAACATATCCAGACTTATCTTCCTATGGTTCGACAAAAACGAACCCTGCGAGGTAAAGAAGTCGTCGAGTCTGTGCCTCTATTCCCCAATTATATTTTCGCCCGATTTGATCCTGCGGTGACCAGTGTCGCCCGTATTAAATCAACCCGAGGTGTCGCCAGTATTATCGATTGCCGTGAGCAGATGACACCCTTGTGCCACCTGGTTTTTGCGTTGCGCAGGCAGGAAAAAGCACTGGGGATCCTTAATGAGGATGGTATGCCACTGGAAGAGATAGCGACAGATCTTGATGTTGAAATACCTGAGTTCCAGCCTGGTGAAAAAGTGAAATTCAAAGATGGTCCTTTTGCAGCCCTTGAAGGAGTGTTTGAGCAAAAGAGTGGCGACAAAAGGTGCATGGTATTGCTGCAGGTTCTGGGGAAATTGCAGTCAACAAAGGTATCGATTGAGCAACTGGTCAGAGTAGAGGTTTGAGATATCCCCTTTTGTGCGTGTAAGACATTTGCCATAGCTGACCTCGTTCATTTCGAGTTCAGTTAAATAAATAAAGAATAAATTCGCGGAAATTGTGACTGGGTGGCGAATAACTGACTAAACAGAGTTCCAACCAGAGACATTACGCACGATAAAAAATGTGTTGGTTACTCATTGGTCACCATCAAAAAACAGAGCCTGTTATAATGCGTCGCTTAAATTTTGGGGCTTGGGAGTGAATCAAGCTCTTGAGTGACGTTAAGCGCTTTGAAATTTGCGCGGGGAAGGCGAGTTGTTTACGAATAGCTATTGCAACGAGTAGGTATTCGTAAGTTACTAAAAATTAGATGTTTAGAGGAATCTAAGGGCAATTTGGAGGCCGTAATCCATGGGCGGTAGCGTGTCTAAAATGCTATGAATGAACAGTTTCTGTTCATTTACGAAAGCCGACCCCCCGGGGCCGCCACGCGGGTTGGTAGTGCGTCTAAAGCCTTAACCAGGCTTGAGTACTTGCCTCAATCAGCAGTGAAACATGCTCTGCTAGAACCTAGAACCTAGAACCTAGAACCTAGAACCAAATTCTGCTCATCCCTTGAGCATTCAAAATAATTCCAATCGTTAATCTTGTTGTTTTTGCCACGGAGAGACCGGTGTTTAACAAAACCAAAACCCTGATCATTGCAGGCCTTAGTGCTTTGGCAATCCTGACGGGACAGGCCAATGCCATTACCCCATCCCCCCAAATGATTGAGCAATTCAAGCAACTGCCAAAAGCTGAGCAGGAGCGACTGGCTCGTCAATATGGTATTGACCCATCAATGCTCAATGGCACAACTGGAGGGAACAACAACCAGACATTGGAAAACCCCAACTTGGTTAACCCTCGCACCGGGATGCAAATGGGCAACGACCCAATGACGTCAATGCAAGTGCAGGAAGGGGACCAAAAAAAACAGCTCACTTTTGAGGAAAGTGAAGAGAAGCAAGAACTGAAGCGTTTTGGTATCGACCTGTTCGCTGGCGAACCCACTACTTTCGCACCAGTATCAGATGTACCTGTTCCTTCCGAGTACGTGGTGGGTCCTGGCGATAACATCAAGGTACAGCTCTATGGCAAGGACAATAAAGAACTTAACCTGATGGTTAACCGTGACGGCACCATTCAGTTTCCTGATTTGGGCCCAATCTCAGTTGCTGGATTAACCTTTTCTGAATTGCGTCAATCTCTGGCGAAACAAATTAAAAACCAGATGATTGGCGTTGAGTCCAATATCACCATGGGTGAGTTGCGTTCAATCCGTATCTTTGTTGCAGGCGATGCTTATAAGCCCGGGTCATACACTGTTTCCAGCTTGTCCACCGTTACTCAAGCCTTATTTGTAGCCGGCGGAGTCAACGACATTGGTTCCTTGCGTCATATCCAGGTCAAGCGAAACGGTAAACTAGTAGGGTCATTTGATCTCTACGACTTGCTAATGAAGGGCGATGCATCCGGTGATGTACGTTTGCAGTCAGGTGACGTGGTATTTATTCCTCCTGTTAAAGATCAAATCAGAGTGACAGGAGAGGTGCGTCGTCCAGCAATCTATGAGCTTACTAAAGGCGATACACTGGCTGATGTTTTGACTATGGCCGCAGGTCTCAAATCCGGTGCCTATCCAAAGTCCAGCTCAATTGAACGATTCAATGCTCAGGGATTGAAATCTGTTATCAATGTTGACTTAACACTTGCTAAAGGAAAGCAGCTTAAAGCCCGCGGTGGTGATGCTCTGAATGTTAAAAGCGCATCAAACCAATTTGAAGACGCGATTACTGTTGTTGGCGCTGTAGTGCGTCCAGGTAAATACCAATGGTATCAAGGACAGCATGTCAGTGACCTGTTGCCATCAATCTGGGGTGAGCTGGCGATGTCCGCTGACCTGGACTTTGGCTTGATTATCCGAGAGAAGAACGATTTCGGTGATATTGAAGTCCATCAATTTGCCCCAGGTCTCGCCATCATTAATAAAGATGCTTCCCAAAATCTGGAGTTAAAGGCTCGTGATAAAGTCATTATCTTCAATTTCAATGACGAAACTCAAAATCGTTATGCGCTGAACAAGCTGGTTAAAGAACGTGTTGAGAAAGTTACCGCACTTTCCGGTGACAGCTTGATTGGATCAGATCTTTTCAAGGCTGGTTTCTCTCAATTGCAGCAAAGAACGCTTTCACAACGCCATGAATTGGGCGGTGTGGTGATCAGCAGTGACTCTGAAACTATGTCTGATGAGCAGCAAAAGCTAATTACTGGTGAAGTGAACAAAATGCTTGCCAACATGTTTGAAGATGCCGATCTCATTAAGCTTAGCGGCGAGATGAACCGTAATGAGCTGCTCTATCCGATAATCATCAAATTGAACAGCCAGGCCAGGGCTGGCGACCCTGTTCAGGTCGTCGCTATCAATGGCGAGGTTCGTGCTCCAGGCTTATACCCATTATCAGTTGGTGGAACAGTGAATGACCTGGTTAAGGCAGCCGGTGGCTTAAAAGAAGGAGCCTATACTACTCGTGCTGAGTTGACCCGTACCGTAACCAGCGATGCAGTTTCTACAATTGAACATAAAACTGTTGCCCTTAATCAAGCGCTAAAAGGTGAATCAAACGCCAATATCTTGCTGGAAGGCCGCGATATATTAACTGTTAAAACTACCCCAGATTGGCAGGATTATCAGTCTGTCGAAGTTCGTGGTGAAGTGAAGTTCCCAGGCGTTTATAACATCCGACGTGGTGAAACCTTGGCCGATGTTCTGAATCGTGCGGGCGGTTTTACTGAGTACGCTTACCTTCCTGCTTCCGTGTTCGTCCGTGAGTCAGTGCGGAAACAGGAACAATTGGAAATTAAAAAGCTTGCTGATCAATTACGTCGTGATATCGCAACCCGTGGTGTATCGAAAGACGGTAACGTAGTTAATTATGCTGATGCCCAATTGATGCTAACTGATTTAGAGAACATCCAACCAGTAGGCCGCTTGGTTGTCGATTTACCTGCAATTGCTCTTGGTGTTCAGCAAGCTGACCTGCAGTTGGAAGATCAAGATGTGCTGTATGTTCCATCTACCCGTCAAACAGTATCTGTTATGGGAGAAGTGCAACACGCAGCTACTCACAGATATAAGAAAGGGCTAACAGTAGATGACTATGTAGATATGTCTGGTGGTCCCCGTCGTCGTGCTGATGATGGACGCACATATGTATTGAAAGCTGATGGCAGCGTAATGCTCCCAAGCGCGTCGATGTGGTTTAACAACCGAGATGAACTCATCCCTGGTGATACAGTCATCGTTCCTCTGGACACTGAGTACAAAGACAACCTGACACTGTGGAGCCAGGTTACCCAAATCATATACAACACCGCAGTAGCAGTCGCCACAATCTCAGGACTATAACAAAGCGTAGGAACTTAAGGAACTAGGTTCTAGGACGCCTCTTCGAGGTGCTAGGACCCAGAACCCAAAACCTAAAGTAATAGGTATGAAATTCGAGAATCTTGACGTATGGAAGCGTACATGCCGGTTGTCTTGCAATATCTATAAGGCACTTAGAGACTGTCGTGACTTTGACCTTAGAGATTAGATGACACGTGCAGCTGTGTCTATTGCTTCAAACATTGCAGAGGGTGAAGAAAGAGAAACTCAGGCTGAGTCTGCAAGATTTCTCTACTTTGCAAAAGGTTCTACAGGTGAATTTGTCACTAAGTTATATATTGCTATAGAGATCGGAGTTGTTGAGAAAGAATCAGGCTTGCTGCTAATAAAAGAAGCAAAGGAAATCTCAGCAATGATTGCAAGCCTGAAAAAAATTCGAAAAGGCAGTGTGAAAGAAGATGCTGCTGACTACAATTTAAACCTAGAACCTAAAAATATGACCAATCAAATTCAAAATCATCAGAATTGCAATGATGCTCAATTCACGCAGTCTATGCGGGATGACGAAATCGACCTGCGCGAACTTTTCTCAGCTATTTGGCAAGGTAAATGGCTAATTATTGCTGTTACAGCAGTATTTGCTGTCGGTTCTGTAATTTTTGCACTGAGCCAACCGAATATTTATAAATCAGAGGCCCTGCTCGCTCCCGCTGAATCAGATAACAGTGGTGGTGGTCTGGCAGCTTTAGCAGGTCAATTCGGTGGCCTAGCAAGTATGGCGGGCATTAATATTGGCAGTGGTAGTGTTGACAAGTCGCAGTTAGCCATAGAAGTGATGAAGTCTCGTCAGTTCATCAGTGATTTTATTCAAAAGCATAAGATTCTTCCTGAATTGATGGCGGCAGAAAAATGGGATATGCCTAACAATGAATTAGTTTATGACCCTGAGCTGTATGATTCTGAATCAGCAAATTGGGTACGAGACGTTAAAGCGCCATTTAAGTCAGAACCTTCAATGCAGGAAGCCTTTAAAGCGTTCTCGAAGATGTTTTCCGTTAATGCTGCTAAAGATACAGGTATGATAACCGTGTCAGTTGAACATTTGTCACCGGTAGTCGCCCAACAATGGGTCAACTGGTTGGTTGCCGATATTAATCAGGTAATGAAACAGCGTGATGTCGAAGAAGCTGTTCGTGGCCGAGATTTTTTAGAAGACCAGCTTAGAAAAACCAGTATTGCAGATATGCGCACTGTTTTGTACCAATTAATGGAAGAGGCACAAAAGACAATTATGTTTGCGAATATAAGGGAAGAGTATGTGTTTAAAACGATAGATCCTGCACTAGTTCCTGAAGAAAGATCGAAACCAAAGCGGGCACAAATATGTATTTTGGGTACTATGCTTGGCGGAATACTTAGTTTGATGATTGTATTTGCAAAATATTTTATAGATGTTAGGGTGAAATAAATCGTTATCATACTCAAAGGAATTCAAACTTGGATATTGATGTCTTTGAACCAATTTATCATTCATACTAGAAAACTCAATTTATGTTGCTTTGAGATATGATTAATTGGATAGCCTAAACTAAAATAGACACTTTGAAAATGAGTGAATCTAATGTTCGTTGGATTGGGATAAGCAAAGAATTTAGTCTTGAAGGATGAAATGATGGAATATGTTATACCTATAATTGCGACATTTGGAATTTCATTTGTTGCGATTAAGCTGATAAAGCCTATCGCGGTTAAAGCAGGACTAGTTGACTTACCAAGTGATAGAAAACTGCATGTTGGAGCAATACCACTAATCGGCGGGATCTCAATTTTTATTGGTGTGCTGATGGCATCAATGTTTTTTATTGAACAAAGCCAGTCATTCAACATCTACCTTATTTCGGCGGCATTGATCCTATTTTTAGGTGTACTTGATGACAAATACGATCTATCGGTGAAACTTCGTATTTCTGCTCAGATTTTAACTGCGTCTCTCATGATATTTGGTGCAGGATTCTATCTTAAGAGCCTTGGCCACATAGTTGGACCGACCGAACTGTTTCTGGGACCGGTGGGAGTAGTTGTTACCATTGTTGCGGTGCTTGGAGCGATAAACGCATTTAATATGGTAGATGGGATTGATGGATTAGCTGGTATGTTAAGCCTTGTAACTTTCTCTGCGCTAGCTTTTCTTTTGAGTCGAGTTAACAATGACTGGTACTTGTTACCGGTTCTATTTATTGCAGCTCTACTTGCCTATTTGATGTTTAATTTAAGCTGGCCAAAGAATCTTGGTAAGATTTTTATGGGCGATGCTGGTAGTATGTTAATAGGCTTAACTATAGTCTGGCTTCTTGTAATTGGGACATCTGAGGAAGTAAGCGCATTTAGACCAGTAACCGCATTATACCTTATTTCTATACCGCTTATGGATATGGCTGCAATTATGTACCGTAGGCTAAAAAAAGGGGTCTCTCCTTTTAAAGCTGATCGCGAACATCTTCATCATATATTTGAGAGAGCGGGATTCAATAGAAGAGAGACGCTAGTTATTATAACAGTCTTGGGTGGCTTCTTAGCATCTCTGGGTTGTGGTGCTGAAATAGTTAATGCTCCAGAGTGGTTGATGTTTTTGATATTTATATTGTTATTTATTATTTATTGTGTAGCTTTAAATTATGTATGGCAAATATTGAGCTGGTTTAGAAGAAAAGTGTAAGTGGCTCTTTTGTGTTAGTGCTTGTCAGGAATTGTAGTAATATATTTTGTAATTTAAGTGTGGTTTTTTATGAAGTTTGAATTAAGTAAATCTAAAATTGCGATAATTGGGCTAGGCTATGTAGGACTTCCTCTTGCCGTTGAGTTTGGAAAGAAATTTACGACTGTTGGTTTTGATATCAATCAAGGCCGAATTAACGAATTATCTCAAGGCAACGACAGTACGTTGGAATGCTCTGATAATGAGCTGGCTGAGGCAACACATCTTACTTATACCACGTCACTTGAAGATTTGTCTGAGTGCAATGTTTATATTGTTACAGTACCAACCCCAATTGATGAACATAAACAGCCGGATTTATCTCCTCTGATTAAAGCCTCAGAAGCTTTGGGTAAAGTGATTCGCAAGGGCGATGTCATTGTTTACGAATCAACCGTATACCCTGGAGCTACTGAAGAAGACTGTATTCCGGTAGTAGAACGTGTATCGGGGCTTAAGTTTAATCAGGATTTTTTTGCAGGTTACTCGCCAGAGCGTATAAACCCGGGCGATAAAGAGCACCGTGTAACCAATATTTTAAAGGTTACGAGTGGATCTACGCCTGACGTGGCAAAATATGTCGATGAGCTTTACAAATCCATCATTGTTGCAGGCACCCACAAAGCCTCTTGTATCAAGGTGGCTGAAGCGGCAAAAGTGATTGAAAACACTCAGCGAGATGTAAACATTGCGCTGATTAATGAACTTTCAATCATATTCAATAAGCTCGGCATTGATACGCTGGAAGTGCTTGAAGCAGCTGGTACTAAATGGAACTTTCTGCCCTTCCGCCCAGGCTTGGTTGGCGGCCACTGTATAGGCGTAGACCCTTATTATTTGACTCATAAAGCTCAGACAGTCGGATATCACCCTGAAATGATCCTCGCTGGTCGTCGCTTAAATGATGGTATGGGCCAGTACGTTGTTTCGCAGTTAGTAAAAAAAATGCTTAAGAAGCGTATTCACGTTGAAGGTGCAAATGTTCTGGTGATGGGACTTACCTTTAAAGAGAATTGCCCCGACCTACGTAATACCAAGGTCGTTGACATCATTAGTGAGCTCAAGGATTACAACATCAATGTGGATATTGTTGATCCTTGGTGCGCCAATGATGAGGCTGAGCATGAATATGGCCTTAGCCTGTGCCGGAAACCTAAAGCTGGGCATTATGACGCTGTGATTTTGGCTGTAGCCCACAACGAGTTTAGCGATATGGGCGCAGGGGCGATTCGCGACTTTGGTAAACCAAACCATGTGCTTTATGACTTAAAATACGTGCTTGCCAAAGAAGACGTTGATATGCGTCTATAATTTTGTCTTCTCACAGCTGGGTGTTGGTATTTTTCCTAGCACCTAGCACCTAGCACCTAGCACCTAGCACCTAGCACCTAGCACCTAGCACCTAGCACCTAGCACCTAGCACCTAGCACCTTATAGTATTATCGGAATCATCATGTCTCGTTACGAACAAATTCAACAACAACTTATCGAATCACCAAAAATCTGGCTTGTTACTGGTGTGGCCGGTTTTATTGGCTCCAATCTGCTTGAGAAATTGCTTAAACTCAACCAAACCGTTATTGGTCTCGATAACTTTGCTACTGGGCATCAGCACAACCTGGATGAAGTAAAGTCGCTGGTATCTGTGGAGCAGTGGGCCCGCTTTAGCTTTATTAAGGGCGATATTCGTGATTACAAAACTTGTGAACAGGCGGTCGAGGGCGTTGACTACGTGCTGCATCAGGCTGCATTAGGCTCTGTGCCTCGCTCCATTGCTGACCCAATTACCAGTAACATGGCCAACGTCACTGGCTTTTTGAATATGTTGCAAGCAGCAAAAGAAGCTAAAGTTAATAGCTTCACTTATGCGGCTAGTAGTTCAACCTACGGCGACCATCCAGCACTGCCAAAGGTTGAAGAGAACATTGGTAACCCTTTGTCACCGTATGCTGTCACTAAGTACGTTAACGAGTTGTACGCTGGTGTTTATGCGCGCACCTACGGCTTTAACACCATAGGCCTGCGCTATTTCAACGTATTCGGTCGGCGCCAAGACCCGAATGGTGCCTACGCTGCTGTAATTCCGAAATGGACAGCAGCTGCAATTAAGGGGGAGGATGTTTTTATTAATGGCGACGGAGAAACCAGTCGTGATTTTTGCTATATTGATAATGTTGTACAGATGAATATTCTGGGTGCGACAGCCCCACAAGAAGCTAAAAACGAAGTGTACAATGTTGCACTTGGTGATAGAACCAGCTTGAATCAACTATATCAGTCGATAAGAGATGCACTGATAGGTAAAGATATAAAAGTAAAGGGTAATCCTATTTATCGGGAATTTAGAATTGGTGATGTAAAACATTCTCAAGCAGATATTAATAAAGCAAAAATCAAACTGGGCTACCTACCTGCATATAAGATAGCAGAGGGTATTGAAGAGGCGATTTCTTGGTATATCAATAATATAGAATAATAAATTTTGTCAAATATCAACGTAAAAACTCTGAAAGCTCTAATTTATATTGTGTCCTTGATTTTCTTTACAAAAACATTAGGGTTTTTCAAAGAGATTTATTTGGCATCAAAATTTGGAGTTGGTACAGAGATAGATAGTTATACTTTCGTATTTTCACTTGCTAACTGGCCGATATCATTAGCTTTAAGTCTATTGACAGTTCTTTTAATACCTATATTAAATGATAAAGATACGAACGATAAGGATAACTTTTTAAAAGAAATATTTGGTTCAATAATTTATACCTCGGCCACTGTTTCACTCGTATTTTTTTTGTATTTCTATTTCTATGGTAAGAATTATAATGCATCAAATGAAATAAATAATATCGTTAAAGAAATTTATCCAATCTATATACCATATATTTTTATCTCTCTACTCGCAGCGTTCTTTTCAACTGTGATGATGGCTCATGGAGATAATAAAAATAGCCTGTTTGAATCGTGTGTTCCAATCGCAACTTTAATGTTGACTGCACTATTTTCGACCTATTTAGCAGTTTCATATGGTGTTTTATTAGGAGCTGTTTTTCAATTCATATTGTTGTACACTTTTGTCTCGAAGTTTGTGATTTATCCGAGATTTAGTTTTAGAAATAGTGGGTGGAAGAAGATTAAACTCGGTGCGTTCACATTAATTGTCGGGCAAGTGTTAATAAGTTCGACAACGATTATTGATCAATTAATAGCATCTAATCTTTACACAGGTTCTCTCAGTAGCATATCATATGCAACTAAAGTTTCTTCAATTTTTATGGTTATTGTATCTTTAGCTATTACAAGAGCAATGTTGCCAATCATTTCTAAGAGTATTGCTCTACCTAATAATCCAGTAGACAAAGCGTATATTTTAAAGTGGTGTTTAGGGTTGTTCTTCTTGGGGGGCATAATTACTACGGTTTGCTGGATATTTTCATATGAAATTATCGAAATAATCTATTTTCGTGGTGAGTTTAGTGAAAATGATATAGTTCTGGTATCTAAATTACTTTCCATATCTGTTTTGCAGTTTCCATTCTATTTTTCAGCAATGGTTTTGGTCTGTTTCTATAACGCGAAGCGCATGTACAAAGTGATAATGTTTAGTGGAGTCGTGGGTTTTATAGCAAAATTGTCTTTTTACTATATAAATAGAGCAAGCTTTAATTCTGAACTAATAATGCTTTCCACTGTTTTTATGTATATTACTACGTTTTTGTTTCTTTTGATTTTACTCATTTTTAAGCGTGAACTCTTCGATGAATAACAAGAAAATACTAATAATAACACAAAGTCTTGCGATGGGAGGTGCTGAAAGAGTATCTTCAACATTGGCTAATTTGTTAGCAGAGGAGTTTGAAGTAGAATTAGCTACATTTGCAAATGGAAATATTGACTTTTACTCATTGAATAGGAAGGTGAAACGGGTAGAGTTAAATTTAGATCAAAACTCAAACTGCTTTTTCACGGGCTTGAAGAATAATATTATAAGAATTTATGTTCTGAGAAACTATATAAAGCATTCTAAATCGAGTACCGTTATTGCAATGATGTCAATGCCGACTATACTAACGGCTATAGCTTGTATAGGACTTAAAGTAAAACTTATTGGCTCAGAACGTTCTTACCCTCCTGCAATGCCCTTAGGAACATTATGGGAGTCATTGAGAAAATATAGCTATAGTCGCTTAGACAACCTAATTGTTTTAACAAAGGAAAGCAAGCGCTGGTGTTTAAAAAATACATTGGCCAAATCGATTAACATTATCCCTAATCCTGTAGTTTACCCATTGCGGGATGTTGAACCAATAGTTTCAGTTGATAAATATATCAAGCCTGGTATGAAGGTTATCTTAAGTGTAGGGAGACTAAGTATTGAAAAGAACCAAAAAGACATTATACAAGCATGTTATGATTCTAAGTTGTTCGAAAAAGGTTGGTATTTGTTTCTGGTTGGTGACGGTTCCGAATTAGAAAGTTTGAAGCGCTTATCGGAAGATTTGGAAGCTTCAGAACATGTAATTTTTGTTGGCAAAGTGGGAAATGTTGGTAATTGGTACAAAAGGGCAGATATTTATGCCTTAACCTCATTGTTTGAAGGTTTTCCCAATACATTAATCGAAGCTATGTCTCAAGGCACTGCTGTAATTAGCTATGATTGCGATACGGGCCCCCGAGACATTATAACTAACAATGTAGATGGAAAGTTAATAGAGCCAAATCTTGGTTCGTTAACTGAGGCTCTGGTATGGCTGGCAGAAGATGAAACTTTGAGGGGCCAGCTAGGTAGAGAGGCTACTAAAGTAAGAGAAAGATACAGTATCGACAATACTTTGAAAAAGTGGATAGTGAATTGCTTTTTATGAAAGCTATGTTCTTACAATTATCTCCCGAGTTAGTGTTCCAGTTTATATTACTTTATATTGTCATATTTCTGATTTTATTTAGACACTTTAATCTGTTCGAAACGATTCTAATCTCGGTTGTAAAGAGTGCTTTTTTCCTGCTATATTTTAGTGGGGTCTTGGATTTTTGGACTCATTTGGATGATGTTACTTACTACGTTGATGGCCAAAAAATACTAAATAGATTTTGCCATTCGGGTTGTCTATTTACTACAGATATTTTTGAGTATGCGTTTGCCCTGTCTGGCGGCAGGCACATCCTATATTCTTTATATAACGCAACAGCACAATACATACTTGGACCATTCTATAGTTCAGCTGTGTTTTTTAACATAGTTTTATCTGTTTTATCTGGCGTACTAATAAAATATATTTTCACATTGTGCGGATATAGTAGGCAATACTCGAAATTACTTGCTCTTTTCTACATACTCCATGTGGACGTCTTTGTATGGTCAGGAATGATAAATATTAAAGGAACTCTCGTAATATTCTTGACGATCCTTTCTTTTTATATTGTATTTCGTTTTATAAAGAACGGAGGGTATAGATATATTTTTGCTTTCATTGTGGTGACGCTCTTACTTTCGTTGCTAAGATTTTATATTCCTGCTTTAATAATTGCTTCTGTAGTATCTTATTTCATATCAAGTAATTTCAGGCTTAAATATTTTGTTCTGTTGACCACTATTTTGATCGTGGTTTCATTTTATCTATGGCCATATGTAAATCTGTCAATAATAGAGCCAGCTACGGTTGTTACAGGGGTGTTTAGATTTCTTCTTACCCCGCAACCATGGTCAATTGAACCAACATATAAATATTTGTTTATTCCATCGATAATCAATTTAATTTTATTCCTTCCTATGGTTTTTGGATTGATACTGATACTTCGAGATAAAGGCTATGTACGGATCCTAGTAATTTATTTTTTGATATGTGTTGCTCTCTACTCCATGATTCCTGAGTTACAGGGACCTAGACATAGGTACCAATTGATTCCTTTTATTGCATTGTTCCAATTTAATTTCCTATATTATCTCTTAAAAAGAAAGGTTTGAAAGTAGTTTATGTGTGGATTTTCAGGTTTTTTTACCGTTGATGAAAAGATGGTTTGTGAGCATGACCCATATCAGTTGTTAGCTAGAATGGGAGAGAGTATCTATTCTAGAGGTCCAGATGATCATGGAGAATTTTTCGACGAAACTAGTAATATTGGTTTTTCACACCGGCGACTATCAATTCATGACCTGTCACCTCTAGGGCATCAACCAATGGTTAGCAATAGTTCTAGATTTGTGATAGTTTTTAATGGTGAAATATATAACTTTAAGCAAATAAAATCTGAGTTGGAAGGCTATTCTTTTAAAGGTAAGTCTGATACCGAGGTTTTACTGGCTTCAATTGAAGTATTTGGTATTGAAGAAACACTGCTTAAATTAGAAGGTATGTTTGCATTTGCATTATGGGATAGACAAGATAAGGAACTAATTCTTGCTAGGGATAAATGTGGTGAAAAGCCACTTTATTACTATAATACCGGAGATAGCTTGGTTTTTGGGTCTCAGCTTAGTCCTTTAAAGTTTTTTCCTACATGGAAGGGGGATATTAATCGAAGTTCGATCAACTACCTACTTAAGCATAAGTATATACCGGCACCACACTCGATCTACCTTAATACATATAAGTTGCAAGCCGGTTTTTACATGTGCTTCAAGGTAGTTGACAATCAAATTCGTGATCGAAAGTACAAATATTGGTCTTTAGACAGTGTAATCAGTGCCAATAAGAACTCATCTGACGTTAATATCGACAACGCAGTGTTGACTCTTGATTCTCTCTTGAATGAGTCAATTAGAAATCAGATGCTATCGGACGTTCCACTTGGTGCATTTTTATCAGGAGGGATAGACTCCTCTACTGTTGTTGCCATTATGCAAAGGAACTCATTGAAACCAATTAAAACATTCTCTATTGGTTTTGATGTTGAAGGCTATAATGAAGCAGAATTTGCGAAGGAAACTGCGCAGTTTTTGGGAACTGAGCACTCTGAACTATATGTCAGTGAAAAGGATGCTTGGTCACTTTCTCCCCAATTATATGAGGCCTACGATGAACCTTTCTCTGATTCGTCGCAAATTCCCACATTATTAGTTAGCAAAATGGCAAGGGAAGATGTCACTGTCGTTCTATCCGGCGATGGCGGTGATGAAATCTTTTCGGGATATGAACGTTATCGATTTGCAAACAATCTCTTCAATAAGGTCGATTCGTATCCTCGTCAACTGAAATCACTATATTCAAATTTGACAAGAGCTTTGCCTCGAGGTGTAGTTGAAAAGTTAGTAGGCCAAGTATTTAATAGAGCAGATTTAGTCGATACTATTTACTCCGCTGATAGATATTTTCAACATAACAATTTTATAGATTTCTATGAGGATGTAATTTCCGATGTTAAACAGCCCCAAATGTTTACAAAGATTGAAAATAATGAAAGTGTTTTTAATGCCTATTTAAATAATGAGAGTTTGGACTCATTATCTAACATTGAAAAGGCTATGTACTTAGATTTTGTAACATATTTAAGCGATGATATTTTAGCAAAAGTCGACAGAGCCTCAATGCACCATAGCCTTGAAACTCGAGTTCCGTTTTTGAACAAGGATATAATAAATTTTGCTTGGTCTTTACCACTAGACTTTAAAGACAATGGATATGAACAGAAGCATATTCTAAAACTAGTTCTGGAGCGTTATGTACCGAGGAAGTTGTTTGAGCGACCTAAGAAAGGTTTTGGCGTCCCTTTATCTAGTTGGCTTAGGGGGCCTCTAAGGGATTGGGCTGAATCTCTGATAGGCTCTAAAGAAACAAGGGCTAAGAACTTTTTTGATTACTCACTGGTTGATAAATTATGGCATGAACACCAAATGCTTATTAGAGATCATAGTGCACGACTTTGGAGTATTTTGATGTTCTTGTCTTGGTACGAAAATACAGAGCATTCTTATATCGAACGCAAATTTTAATTTATGGGTCAGTTAGATGATCACCAAAATATTTTTTCATATTTTTTCTTTTATTTATTTGAAGTTACGTGGAGGTGTTGCTCATGCTAGATGGTGTGGCGTTACAGTTGGAGAGAGGTGCCGCATATTTAGTAATGAATATGGCAGCGAACCATTTTTAATTGAAATTGGTAATGATGTTACGATATCTACTAAGGTTATATTTGTCACTCATGATGGGTCATTATCGTTGGTAAAAGACCATAATGGGCGAAGATTTAAGTTCTCTCCTATAAAAATAGGCAACAACGTTTTTATCGGTTCGGGTTCCATTATTATGCCTGGAGTTACTATCGAGAATAACGTGGTTGTCGGTGCCGGTACTATTGTCACAAAATCACTAAAGTCAAATACAGTTTATGTTGGGAATCCAGCACGGAAGATTAAGAGTTTTGACAGTTTTTATCGCGAAAAAATATCACTTGATCCGCTACCCATGAAAACTGATACAGAATCATACAAGCAATGGGTTTTGCGATGTGTCAAGAAATAAAAAGATATCTATTTATTCTTCCCTCTACGACAATTGGTGGTGCAGAGCGAGTTTTATTTAATATTGTCAGACATTTAGGGAAGTATACATATAACAGTGTACAAGTAGTTTTTATTACAAAATCTGAAAATAATGACTGGGAAGCTCATTCTTGGTCTGAAAATGTAGTTTTCAAGTATATTAACGAAAGAAAAGAATTTAGAGGTTTCTTAAAGTACTTTCTTTGTAGTTTGTTCGAAACTTCAAAAGTGTACAATTACGCTGTTACTACTCATGTACACACGAATTCCTTTATTTGTCTGTTAAGAAAACTTAAGGTGTTAAATATTAAGAAGCACATTGTCCGCGAGTCAACACTAATATTTGAACGTTTTTCCGGTAGGCAATTATTTGTTTTTAAACTTCTTTATCGCTTCTATTCAAATATAGATTTGTTGGTGTGCCAAACAGACGAAATGAGGTTATCCCTTCTTACCAATGTTCCTAAACTTTCACATTTTTCTGTGAGAGTAATAAGTAATCCGTTGAATCTTGAGTTTATTCGTTGCTCATTGAATAGTAGCTATGTTGACACTGATAGTGAAAGCTTTAGAATTCTTTATGTTGGCAGATTGCATAAGGTAAAGAGAGTTGATTTACTTTTGATGTCAGTGTTTTGTTTGAAGAAAATCTCAGACGTTAATTTCAAGTTAATTATTGTTGGCGATGGCCCAGAGAGGGCGAGGCTGGCTGAGCTGGCAAACTCCTTGGGTGTTCAAGCTAACGTACTTTTTCTTGGGAGGCTGGACTCTCCATATTCGATAATGGCTTCTTCGGATCTTGGTATTTTAGTATCAGAGCGTGAAGGTTTTCCAAATGTTCTGTTGGAAATGATGTGCAGTGGTACAAAAAACATCTTTAGTACAGATTGTACTGCTAGTGTGTTAAATCTCCCAAGGGTTAATATTATAAGTTCTGACCCAGACCAAATTGCAAATCAAATACATAGGGTTATTTTAAGTAATAGTGATAATAGTGATTTCTTTAAACGTTACGCTACTTCTTATGATGTTGACCGGTATTGTGATAAATTGTTTGATTAGTTTATAATTTTTGGTGGTGTATAATGAAGGTGTTGCATATAATCACTGGCTTAGGTTCTGGCGGAGCAGAGAATATGCTTTATAAGATTATTAAAAGCCAAGCAGAACACGAGCATCTGGTTATTTCAATAAATGGTGGAGGTGAATTTTACGACAGATTGATTGATCTTAATGTTATGGTTTTAATAATTAACAAAGTTGACTACCTCAAGGTTTTTCCGTTATATCTTTTGAGAAAAAAAGTATCAAATTTTTCGCCCGACGTAATAATGTCATGGATGTATCATAGTTTTATTTTTTCTTTTATTTTTAAATCGGCACGATGTAACATTTGGAATGTAAGACATTCACTATCTGATTTGTCAAAGGATAAATTATTGACACGTATAGTTATTAAGTTAACATCTTTGCTTTCTTCCAAACCCGACTTTATATGTTTCAATAGCATTCAGAGTTTAGAGCAACACAAGCTATATGGATATAACAATAATTTAAGGTACATACCAAATGGTTTTGATATCGAATTATTTGGGAACTATAGTTATAGTTCTGATGTCATAAAGTTTACTAATTTCTCTAGATACCATCCTGTGAAGGGGATTGAACGACTGATTCACGGATTTCTTAATTTTGTTGAAGTTTCAAATGCCAATGCAGAGTTACATTTATACGGTACCGGTATTTCCCAAGAAAAATTTGATCTATCGATGTACTCTAGTTCCCTTATTAATCGAGTCATTTTTAATGGGAAGTGCGATTTTGTTCCTGCTACGATGTATAAGCATGATGTATATATCTTGTCATCTTACAGTGAGGCATTTCCTAATGTAATCGGCGAGGCTTTATTGTCTGGGTTATTCGTTATATCCACAGACGTCGGAGATGCTTCTAAGATTATTAGGCAAGGGGAGGATGGGGTCTTGATTAGCAGTGAGTCTTTTGATGAGGAATTTTATGATGCCCTGATTTGCTCATTGAATTATATTCGAAATGATACACTGCGACATGCTCGACATAAATATGTTGCTGAAAATTTCAGTATTCAACAGATTTCGGAAAACTATAACGAATTATATGAAGGTTTTTGATGAGGGTCACTATCGTCCAGAACTCACTTAAAACTGTAGTGCTATTTAGGTCCAATTATATTCGCAAGATGTTGGAAAATGGAGACGAAGTTTGTGTTATTGCTCCTTGCGATTGCCTTTTATCACTAAAGATACTACGTAGTATCGGTGTTGAAGTTTACAATTTAACTCCTGGTCGCGGAATATTTTCTAAATTAGGATTGATACTTAAGCTTAACTATTATGTTTTGAAAGAAAGAATCAGGGGTTCTTTTTTTATATGTCACTTTATATCAACATTTATACTTATTTTTTTTTCGATTTCCCCTTTTAATAGGCGGTTTATAGTTTATGTGGAGGGCTTGGGTACTTTATTTGAATCAAGTCTTTGCTTCAGGTTTTTAATAAGGTTCTTATTTAAGTTGAGTTCTGGTTATAATTTATTATGTAATACGAATGAACTTAAAGAACTCAATCTTAGAGCGGAAAATAGTTATGTGACGAATGGTATAGGAATTGAACTAAATAGGTTTAAGAGGAGAGTCCCATTTTCGCCCATGCCGAGTGGTAAGATAAGGATGCTATATGTAGGAAGGTTAATCAAGGATAAGGGTGCCCAGATAGCGGTAGAGGTTCAACGCAAGCTTGAGGAACTAGGTTTAGACGTTGAGCTTAATTTTGTTGGTGACATTTATCCGAGCAACCCTAGTTCTTTTACAAACTCTGATATTTCAAAGATTAAGGAAGAGTTTGGTGGTCGCGTCAAGTTTCACGGTTTTACTGATGATGTGATAGCATGGTATGAAAACTCTGATTTGTTGTTACTACCCTCTGTACGGGAGGGGTTTCCAGTCTGTGTAATGGAAGCTTCAATGGTTGGCATACCTACATTTGGATTTAGTGTTCCTGGGATGCGAGATGCTATTGTGTGTGGAGTCAATGGACAACTAGTTTCAGAAGGTGATTTAGACGATTTGGTTGAAAGCATCAGATTTGCAGCTAATAAAATTAGGCTTGCAGAGTTCTATATTACTGCACAAGAATATGCTATTTCGAACTTTGACCGAGACGTGAAAAGCAATTACCTAGTTTCTATGGTTAACACTCTTTCTTGCAAAAGGAATTAGGAGCGTAGGGCTCCATTTTTGCAGGCTGAGTGTGTGCGATTTTTAGAATGCTTAAGTAACTCTTATGAGTGAGTTGCTTTTTGGTATTCATATGGTAGTGGTATTTTTAATTATTTATCATTTCCTCTTGTTGCTAATATTGTCTCGTCCCACTGTGAATGTACTACATTGAACTTTTGATGCTTAAGAGTATAGTCCTTGCCTTAAATTATGGAGTGCTATTACTAGCGAGTCTTATTGTTTAGGTTAATTATTTGTGATCTCGGAAGTGTTTTTTGGGGAATGTAGAACGTGCCTCCAAATTGTCATTTAAACCTTTGGCGTGATAAGTGTAAATATTGAACTCGGAATTTTGATTGCAATTTTAAGCAAGTCAAGGCAGTGGTGGCCTACAATCCTATTTTTTTGTAATGTAACCTTCTGGATCTAGAGTGTTTTAAATGCTTTGGGCTGATGGCTGCCTACTTTATATCGGTTCTTGTGATTGTTGTTTAACCAAATTGCTTTGTTGGTGCCCTTTTCTAGTAAAAGTAAATTGTTTTTGTTTTTAACTTTCTCTAGGTAGAGCGCAGGTTGCTCAATTTAAATAGATAAGGCTGATAGTTATTCCCTATCACAAGGTTAAGTGTTTAGTGTGCTAATTTTAATTTTCTTATTTTATAAGATGCATAACGTTAGGTGAGACGTTTTATGCGTAAAGGTCTTCTGCTGGCCGGAGGCACTGGTTCTCGGCTTTTCCCTATGACTCAGGTCGTGAGTAAGCAGCTGCTGCCTGTCTATGACAAACCCATGATTTATTATCCTCTGGTCACCTTGATGCTTGCTGGGATCCGCGATGTACAGCTGATTTCAACCAGTCGTGATATCCCTTTGTTTGAAGCGCTGCTGGGTGATGGCAAGCAGTGGGGAATGCAAATTAGTTATGCCGTGCAATATCAGCCCTTGGGTCTGGCCGATGCCTTAAGAGTAGGGGCGCCATTTATTAAAGGCGAGCCTTGTGCCCTGGTATTGGGGGATAACCTGTTTTATGGTCAGTCGCTTGAAGAGCAGCTTACTGAGGCCAGCCAATGTCGGGGGGCTTGTGTATTTGCCTATCATGTAGCCAATCCATCCGCCTACGGGGTTATCGGCTTTGGCCCCAATGGGCAAATTGAAGGAATCGAAGAGAAGCCGGCTGAGCCAAAGTCAAAGTATGCTATGCCGGGTTTGTATTTCTTTGACCATAGAGCCGTTGAATTTGCAGCTGAGGTTTCTCCATCTGCGCGGGGTGAGCTGGAGATAGTCGATGTGGTGAACCGATATTTGGCGTTGGGCGAACTCGAGGTGTGTAAACTCGGCAGAGGCGTCGCTTGGCTAGATACAGGTACGCCTGATGCGCTTGCGGAAGCAACTCAGTATGT
Organism: Shewanella corallii; assembly: GCF_023349125.1. Lineage (GTDB taxonomy): Bacteria > Pseudomonadota > Gammaproteobacteria > Enterobacterales > Shewanellaceae > Shewanella > Shewanella corallii. Next base: position 1,160,578 of record NZ_JAKIKT010000001.1, read on the forward strand.
TGCGGCACTGGAGAAGCGGCAGGGCCAAAAGGTAAACTGCCCCGAGGAAGCTGCTTGGCAACAGGGCTGGATTGGAGATGAAGAGTTGAAGCAACTGGCAAGTCAAATCGGCGGAAGTTACGGTGCTTATTTACTGGGTTTGCTGGAGCGTACGTGAGTTATCTTCAACACCTATTATCCACGAGAGAAAGCTGAAAATATGAAGGTTAAAGAGACCTCTTTGCCTGGTGTACTGTTATTCGAGCCTCAAGTCTTTGGGGACAGCAGGGGCTTTTTTATGGAGACCTTCAGGCAAGCCGATTTTGATAAAGCTTTGCTTGAATATGGTCAAAATCCCGTTACATTTGTTCAGGATAATCACAGTCGTTCGTGTCAGCATGTATTGCGCGGGATGCACTATCAAGAAATGTATCCCCAGGGTAAGTTGATTCGAGTGCTTCGAGGCCAAATATTTGATGTTGCCATCGATATTCGTGACGGCTCTGAGACCTATGGACGGTGGTTTGGGCAGCATTTATCTGAAGAGAACAAACTGCAGATGTGGGTCCCTCCAGGCTTTGCTCATGGTTTTTATGTGCTATCCGATATTGCTGAGGTAGCTTACCGCTGCACTGAATATTACATGCCTGAATCAGAGCGAATTGTCGCTTGGAATTGTCCTAAATTAGCGATCAATTGGCCGTTGGGCGGTGAGCCGCTGTTATCTGAGAAAGATATGCTGGCACAAGGTTTGGCATAGCAAAACCTTGTGCCGAGATGTACTAGAGCGAGAGCAGCAATTACGCTGGTGGGATCTTTTTTAGTCTATAAGCTTCTGCCAGAGGTCCCTGGACTCTGTTTCCATCAGAATTCAACATGAACAGCTGATTTTCACCAGCGAGGTACCTGTGTCCGTTGCTCAGCACGATTTTGTTCCCTGCCACGTTCCATTGAAAGGTACCTGTTTCAGTGAACTTCCCGCCTTTTTCCCCCTGATAGTCACTTCGAAGCTGGTATTTCCCATTTTTTTCAAGTGTTAACTCTGTGCCAATTCCTGAGCAACTAGCGCAGGGAAGCGTCCCTGTGCATGTGCCTGACCAGTCCAAAGATGTTTTGCTGCTGTCTGCAATACTAGTTGCAGGTTCAGCCTTGTGTTCTGTACTCAGTTGTGTGGTTACCTGGGCACAAGCGGTTAACCCAACACAACATAAAGCTGTCAGCACAACTGATTTTCTGAGTTTCATAACAGTTCCAAGTGTATGAGGTATCAAATCGACATGATAAATATACCAAGCAGCAGATCCCAGAGCATATGAATTTCTGTTTAATTGCTGGTTGTAAATCTGTTGTATCTTGGTCTTTCAAATATCTTTCTCTGACTCATTTGTGCGCTTGCGGTAAACTTGCCGGCAATTGATTTGGTGTTGGTATCTATATGGCAGTTGTATTGGTAACTGGGGGCGCGGGTTTTATTGGTGCTCATTTTTGTAATCTACTCATGTCATCCTGGGGGGATGAGGCATCAAGCTCTAATCACCTGATTGTATTGGACTTGATGACTTATGCTGCCAATCCTGACTATTTAGCTGCTATTGCAAAGCGAAAAGACTTTACGCTGGTAGAAGGCAATATCTGCGATGAAGTGTTATTGCGTCGGATTTTCGATGAGCATCAAATCGACACTGTGATTAATTTTGCCGCAGAATCTCACGTTGACCGTTCTATTCATGACGCTGATGAGTTTGTACATACCAACTTTGTCGGTACTTACACCTTACTAAAGGTTTGTCGACATTATTGGACTTTGAGTGATGGCATGTTCAAAGCTGGGTGTCGATTTCATCAAGTCTCCACTGATGAAGTGTATGGGACGTTAATGCCCGACGAGCAGGCATTTACCGAGAATAATGCTTTTTTGCCGAACTCCCCTTATTCAGCCAGTAAAGCAGCAGCCGATCATATGGTCAGAGCTTTCTTTCAGACTTGGGGGCTCCCGGTGACGACCAGCCACTGCTCCAATAATTTTGGTCCTTTTCAGTACAAGGAGAAATTGATTCCTTTGACTATCGAAAGGCTGCTGAATAACAAGCCCGTGCCTGTTTACGGCGATGGCTTACAGGTCAGAGATTGGTTGTTTGTGGCTGACCATGTGGCAGGAATCAATTTGATTTTGGCGAAAGGGCAAATAGGTGAGCACTACAACATAGGTGGTGATTGGGAGTTGACTAACCTTGAACTGATACATCGATTGTGTTTTATGCTGGAGGGCAAGTTTGCTAAGCAGCCTGAACTTAGAGAGCACTTTCCAAATGCTGAAGCCATTGTATTGGGGCAATCTGCAAAGTTGATCACCCATGTCGCCGACCGCCCAGGTCATGACCGCCGCTATGCAATAGACCACTCCAAATTGCAAGCCTTGGGGTATCAGCCTGAAGCCAATTTTGACCAAACCCTCAGTGACACTGTGGATTGGTATCTGGATTACTTCCGCGATAATTAACAGTGAGCATAGCCTTTCGTTAAGTCTACTTTCATTTGGTTATTAAACACTTGAGACGTTAACTGGCATAATGGCTGCAATTTAGTGATTTACAGGAGTGATCATGACTTCTCCCTATCTGAGTCAGGAAGAGTTAGAGCTGTTGGTTGATATAGCCAAAGAAGCTGGTGAAGCCATTATGGATATTTACATGGCTGATGAGCGCGGTATTGAGTTAAAGGATGATAATAGTCCACTGACCACTGCGGATCTCGCCAGTCATAATGTGATATGTCGTCGACTCGAGCAGACGTTTCCGACGACTCCTGTGATGTCCGAAGAGTCCAATGAGATCCCTTTTGAGAGGAGAAGTACATGGAGCAAATATTGGCTGGTAGACCCGCTTGATGGCACCAAGGAGTTTATTAACCGCAATGGTGAGTTCACCGTCAATATCGCGCTGATCGTTGACGGTCAGGCCGTCGCTGGTGTGGTTTATGTGCCGGTAACCGGTAAGTGTTATGTCGGTGAGTTGACACAAGGAGCTCGGGTAATTCATCAGGGCAAGAGCATAACATTGGTTGGTAATACCGCTGGTAAACGGGCTCCTGTGGTTGTGGGGAGTCGCTCTCACCCCTCTCCTGAGCTGGCTGGTTATCTGGAACGTTTGGGGGAGTACACTATTTTGCCGGTGGGCAGTTCTCTCAAGTTTTGTATGTTGGCAGAGGGTAAGGCAGACCTTTACCCAAGATTGGGCCCCACCAGTGAGTGGGACACTGCTGCTGCCCAGGCAGTGCTCGAGAGTGCAGGGGGCCAGGTGGTTGACTATGTTTCCGGTGAGCCCCTCAGATATAACAGCAAAGAGTCTTTACTTAATCCCTGGTTTGTTGCGTGCGCCCCTGGTGTTGGGCCTGTAGTTGAGTAAGCCAAGGTTTTGGTTTGGAATGGGGTTGAAGCCTGAACGTTACGATTGGCCGGAATTGATTGGTGTTAGATGGATAGTATTTGGACTGTTAGCAATGCGGAGGGAATCGCATGACCTTTTGGCTTAAAAAAGTCGTATCTCAACTTATTATGCCGATACCTTTGACGCTGTTGCTGCTGGTGATGGCTTTGGTGTTTTGGCGCAGCGCTGGTAAAAAGCTGGTGATCGCTGCAATGCTTCTTTTGGGAGCTTTGTCCTCCAATGGGGTTAGCAATTGGTTGACTGGTATGTTGGAGCAAGAGTATCAGGTTAACAATGCCCCTATGTCTGACGGATGTGTGGTGATGGTTCTGGGCAGCGGTATGGACGACAGTATTGAAGGCAAAGCTTTACACCAACTTTCATCCGTTGGGCTGGCAAGACTCAGCGAAGGGCTTCGACAGTTAAGCCTAGGTCGCGATTGTATGTTGGTAACCAGTGGTTGGTCGGGGGAGTTAAGCAGGAACTCCTATGCCAGGGTTGCGGCAGACGCAGCCGTAGAGTTGGGTGTTGACCCAGCCAGGATTATTCAATTGCCGCTGGCAAAAGACACGATAGAAGAAGCCCAGTATTTGAAAATGGAACTGGGAGATGTCCCGTTTCGTTTAGTGACATCCGCGGCTCATATGCCAAGAGCTATAAAGATATTTGAGCATGCGGGAATGCACCCTCAGGCTGCGCCAGCGGACTTCAGACGTCGAAGTTCGCACTGGTGGGTACTAAGTGCAGATAATTTACTCACATCTCAGAGGGCAATTCATGAGTGGGCAGGGCAGCTATGGTTTAACCTCAAGTATGATGATGGACAAGCTAAACACGATGACTGATGTTCTATTCGTCCGCCCCGTAAATAAGCGTAATGGCATAACCCTGTCTGCTGTTGGAGCTGTGCTCCTGTCACTGGCTTTCTGGTTATTTGTTAGCTTCCCGCAGGGTTTTGCCCCCGGCCTGGTACTTTTCACGTTTGGTGCTATTTCTCTAATCCTTGGGGTCAGCAAACTGGGCGAGCCAGAAATAAGCTTTGAATTGTCTCAGTCAGGTTTATTGTTTCGACATCGCAAAGGCCAGCTGTATGTGGATTGGAACAATATTCAGCGAATGGATATTCCGAGGGTGACTCAGGGCGTGGACATTACAGAGTTACCTTACATAGGGATAAAGCTCAGGCAGATAAACCCTGTGCTGGACTCTATTTCCCCCAGGTTGGCAACCGGTTTGGTGAGTGAACAGCGCCCTTTATTGATGACCGCCACGACCCAAACGGATGATCTTGGCAAACTGGAGGATCAGTTAAGCGCCGAGTTTACCCCTTATGAGTCCAATGGCGACAGATACCGTGGTGTATTGGCTATGTTTGGCCACAGATGTGAGTTGCTGAGTGATACTCTGGGTTTTCACCTGTTTTTGCCTCAGGACAGTATGGATAGAGACCTGGGAGAGTTTTTAGCTTTGTTGAAGGAGTTCAGAGCTAAAGCATGCCAATATGAACTCGATGGTGTGGCCCCGTAGCACTGGGTATACCTTTAAGTTAGTCAGGCTTTTTGTAGCTTTTGTGTGATATGGGGCTAAATAAAAAACGCCCCGCAATCTAATGTGGGGCGTTTTTCTACTCAATGAGTAATCTGTGCCAGAGGCTTACGCCTGGGCTTTATCCAGATCCATAATCTGCTGTAATTTTTGCTCATCCACCAGATTTGGATTTTGCAGCAGCTCAGTCTGCTCTTTAACTCTCACCCCGATGAACTGGCCGCCTTCAAAGATCTCCATTTGACTGCTGGCTACTTCACCTTCAACCGTGCCACTACCTGTGATGGTTAACTTTTCGCACTGAAGCTTACCTTTAAAGTAGCCGGAGATTTTTATCTCTCTGCACGCTACCTCGCCGTTAATCAGTCCCTGTGGCTCTATGGTAATGCTGGATTCGGACTGGACAGTCCCATGGATTTCACCGCCGACCAGAGCGTCACCCGAAAACTGAGACTCGCCAGTTATTTTGGTACCTTGAGCAATATAGGTCAGTCCCGCCTGTGATTTCTTTTTTCCGAACATAATTATTATTGGCGTTTGTTATTTTAGCTTCTGATGTTACCTGCTCAGTCTAAAGTTACAAGCCTTAAAATTTGACACTTTAGTCATAAATTTGGCAACGGGCCAGATTGGCAGCATTTAACGAAAACGCCATGGAGATAGCACTCAGCTATCAGTTGTTTAGGTGGGAATTAACAAAAGAAAAGGGCCATTAGGCCCCTTCCTGCTTACTCACTGTATCCATTAGGATTTTTGGATTGCCACTTCCAGCAGGAGTTGGCCATATCCTCGATGGAATGAGTTGCTTCCCAGCCAAGATCCGTTCTGGCTTTATCAGGATTGGCATAACAGGCGGCAATGTCACCCGGGCGACGGGGGGCGATTTGATAAGCAATAGACTGACCGCAAGCTTTTTCGAACGCCTTTACCATATCCAGCACACTGTAACCGGTTCCGGTCCCAAGGTTGTATGTCACCAGGCCTGGTTTGGTAGCCAACTTATCCAACGCTTTAAGGTGGCCCATTGCCAGATCCACTACATGGATATAGTCACGTACCCCGGTTCCATCATGTGTGTTGTAGTCATCGCCAAATACACTCAGGTATTCGCGTTTACCTACGGCAACCTGACTGATAAATGGCATCAGATTGTTTGGGATATCATTGGGGTCTTCACCAATTCGACCACTGGCGTGAGCGCCAACAGGATTGAAGTAACGCAGGCGGGCAATGTTCCAGCTGTTATCTGAGTGGTGAAGATCAGCAAGGATATGCTCTACCATGAGTTTGGACTGGCCATAGGGGTTGGTAGCCCCGGTAGGAAACTCTTCAGTGATCGGCAGGCTGGCAGGATCTCCGTATACAGTTGCAGAAGAGCTGAATACCAGATTCTTAACCTTATACTCAGCCATTACCTGACACAGAATTACCGTACCTGTCACATTGTTCTCATAGTAACGCAGAGGTTGCGCAACCGACTCTCCCACAGCTTTCAAGCCAGCGAAATGAATCACGGCCTCAAATGAATAGTCGGAAAACAATTTTTGCAGCAGTGGTTTATTGAGAATATCGCCCTGGACAAAGGTCACAGACTTACCAGTGATCTCTTCGACCCGTCTCAATGACTCTACGCTGGAGTTTGATAAATTATCCAGTACCACAACATTGGCTCCGGCGTTAAGCAACTCTACTACAGTGTGGGAGCCAATGTAGCCGGCACCGCCAGTAACAAGAATCGTCATTACTTCAATCCTTTCGCTATGGTTTTCAGGTAAGCAGTGAACTCTTCGCCTATGGCAGGGTGACGCATACCGTATTCCACTATGGCCTGCATATAGCCAAGCTTGTTACCACAGTCATGGCTTTTGCCTTTCATGTAGTAAGCGTTAACAGTTTGCTTCTCCATCAGCATGGCAATGGCGTCGGTCAGTTGGATCTCATCACCAGCACCCACTGGAGTTTTCTCCAGCAGGTCCCAGATAGCTGCTGGCAATACATAACGGCCTACAACAGCCAGGTTTGATGGGGCATCATCCAGGCTCGGTTTTTCCACTAACTGGATAAGGGGATGAGATTCCCCTTGAGCTAACTTGTGCCCATCCACATCGGCAATACCGTACTGATTAACCAGTTCATGGGGGACGCCTTCCACCATGATCTGTCCAATTTCGGTTTCATCAAACAGGTTAACCATTTCCGCCAGGTTGTCCTGACTAGGGTTTGCGCTGGCGTCATCAATTATGACATCCGGTAACAGCACAGCGAATGGCTCATTACCCACAATTGGGCGGGCACAAAGAATGGCGTGCCCGAGACCTTTCGCCTGTGCCTGACGGATACCAATAATGGTGACCCCTTTAGGACAAATACTTTGTACTTCTTCCAGCAGTTGTCTTTTAACCCGTTTTTCAAGCTGGGCTTCCAACTCGAAGCTGGTGTCAAAGTGGTTCTCAATTGAATTTTTACTGGCATGGGTCACCAGCACAATCTCTGTAATACCGGCCGCGATCGCCTCGTTGACCACATGTTGAATCAGCGGTTTATCGACTACCGGTAACATCTCTTTCGGAATAGCCTTGGTGGCAGGCAGCATACGGGTTCCCAGCCCAGCCACTGGTATAACGGCTTTTCTGACTTTGTGCTTAATCATGAGCGACTAACATCTCCATTTTTCAGTTGAGCCATATTGTAATTGCAGAGGTTACAAACGCCATCATTAACTTAATTGAACTACTGCCAAATTCGATTTTTTATTGACGCGTCAACAAAACCCAACAGTGGAAGTTGTGGCTATACACTTGATTGTAGGTGAGTGGTTTTGGTTTGTAACGCCTGGTTTACGTATTTCAACCCCATGCCACCAGACTTCCGTACCGCAAAAAGTTAACAATCCGTGCGCGCTGTCACACTATGACTGAGAGCAAACAATCAAGAGATCATCAGGATGAGCAAGAATACGGAATATGCTGCACGTCTGCCGGATGAAGAAGGTTTTATCTTCTATCCCGATGATGAGCATGACACCTGGCAACAGCTGTACGCTCGCCAGGAAGGGAATTTACCGGGGCGTGCCTGCCAGCAATATATGGATGGCCTGCAGGCGCTGGGCTTACCGACAGATAGAATCCCGCAGCTTAAAGAAGTGGACAAGGTATTACTGGATGCCACTGGTTGGAAGACGGCACCAGTGCCGGCCCTTATCTCGTTTGGTAAGTTTTTTGAGCTCCTGGCCAGTCGTCAGTTTCCGGTAGCGACCTTTATCAGGTCCAAAAAGGAGTTCGACTACCTGCAGGAGCCGGATATTTTTCACGAAATATTTGGTCATTGCCCCTTACTGACGAATCCCGCATTTGGCCACTTCTCTGAGGTGTATGGCAAGTTGGGCCTCGCAGCAAGTAAAGAGGAAAGGGTATTTTTAGCCAGACTTTACTGGTTTACCGTGGAGTTTGGCTTGGTTCAGGCCAAAGGTGAACCTTTACGGATTTACGGCGGAGGTATCCTCAGCTCTCCCGGTGAGACGCTTTATGCCATGGGCGATGAGCCGATTCGTAAACCTTTCGAACTGCTGGATGTATTGAGAACGCCATACCGCATCGACATTATGCAGCCAATCTATTATGTGATTGATAAGATTGATTTCCTCGATGAAATTGCAAGCATGGATATTATGGCGGCAGTGAAAGAGGCACAGAGATTGGGCTTGCATGAGCCGATGTTTGAACCTAAAGCCAAAGCGGGTTAAGGCCATAAAGAATAATTACAAGGAGTAACAAATGTCTGATTTAGCATCTATGAAGTGTGAAGCCTGCCAGGCTGATGCCCCTAAAGTAACCGATGCCGAGTTACCTGAGCTTATTCGCGCTATTCCTGACTGGAGTGTGGAAGTGCGGGACGGCATTATGCAGCTGGAGCGCGTTTATAAGTTTAAGAACTTTAAGCTGGCGATGGCGTTCACCAACAAGCTGGCGGATCTGGCCGAAGAAGAGTTCCACCATCCGGGGATTCTTACCGAGTGGGGTAAAGTCACTGTGACCTGGTGGTCGCACTCCATCAAAGGCCTGCACAAGAACGATTTCATTATGGCGGCCAAGACTGACAAGCTGCTCGACTAATTAAGCGACTAGCTGAGATCTTCAACTCTGCAAAACGCGTAGTAATTACTGCGCGTTTTTTATTGCATTGTATTAATGCTGTAAACAACTCTTGCCAGCAAACTCTTTTCCTTTTAACGTATACCCCGCGAGCGTCCGAGCGGGAAGCTCACATCATATGTTCAGGCTGACTTTTTGTCTGGGTATAAGGTCATGCTTACGGCACCTCAATCAATAATTAAAAGCCGTAGGCCACTGAATAGGAATCATACAATGCGCTTGGAAGTCAGTTGTCAGGATAGAATCGGGTTGGCCAAAGATATTCTGGTGGTACTGGAGCGTTACGGCATCAACCTGATTGCCATTGATGCCAGTAATAAAGGTTTTCTCTATTTTCAGTTTGCTGAGGTGACATTCAATACTCTCAGTGAGCTCATGCCCCAAATCCGTAAAGTAGAGTCGGTTAACGATGTCAGAACTGTCTCATTTATGCCCTCAGAGCAGGAGCACTATGCCCTCAAAACACTGCTAAAAACTTTGCCGGACTCGGTATTTTCCCTCGATTCCAAAGGGCGGATCCGTATCGTCAATGAATCAGCACTGCTGACGCTGGGAATGGCTGAACATGAAGTGGTGGAAGAACCACTGAACCATTGGGTGCAGGGGTTTAACTTCAGTCGCTGGTTGTCTGAACCTCAGGTATTGGCCCAGGCCACCAGAGTGCATATAGGGCAAAGCGAATATTTGGCCGAGATGTTGCCGATTTATCTGCCCGATGAGAATCAGGGCAGTATTCTGGCAGGGGCAGTCGTGTCTCTTAAGTCACCGGCCCGCGTGGGTAAGCAGTTTAACGCATTGCAGAACCAGACCGCAGGATTCGAATCTGTGCTTGCGATCAGCGACAAGATGAAACAGGTGGTCGAGCAGGCCAAGCGTATGTCGCAATTGGATGCGCCTTTGCTGATTACTGGCGAGACTGGAACCGGTAAGGAGTTGATGGCGCGAGCCTGCCACGATGCCAGTATGCGTCGCGAGCATCCATTTATCGCCATTAACTGTGCCGCGTTACCTGATAGCGTGGCCGAAGAGGAGCTGTTTGGTTATGTCAGTGATGGCAAGGTGGTGAAAAAAGGCTTCTTTGAAGAAGCCAAGGGCGGCACCGTATTTTTGGATGAAGTGGCTGAGATGTCTAAAGCTGCTCAGGTTAAATTGTTGCGCTTACTTCAGGATGGTAGCTTCCGCCGTATTGGTGGCGATGAAGAGGTCAGGGCAGATGTACGTATTATTTGCTCGACCCAGAAAAATCTGGCTGAGCTATGTCAAACCGGAGATTTTCGCGAGGATCTCTACTATCGGATTCATGTACTGAGTTTCCACCTGCCATCGTTGCGGGAGCGACGTGTTGATATCCTGCCGCTGACCGAGATGTTCCTTGAGCATTACAGTCAGCAGCTTTCCAGTCCGGTTAGACGGATATCGGCTGAGTGCCGTGACCATTTAATGACTTATGCCTGGCCAGGTAACGTGCGACAGTTGAAAAATGCCGTATTCAGGGCTGTGTCAATGTGGGATGGCAGCGGCGAGTTGACGGTGGAGCAACTTAAATTACCTTCTTATGCTGAAGGCTTTGGTTACTTTGACCATGAGTTTGAAGGCTCTTTGGATGAAGCCATGAAGCAGTTTGAGGCCAGTTTGCTCAGACGCCTTTACCCGGCTTATCCAAGTACTCGCCAGTTGGCGCGCAAGTTGGGAGTCTCCCATACTGCCATTGCCAATAAGCTTAGAGAGTACAAAATCAGCAAACCCAAATAATAGTGACAATGCCCGAAGTTGACTGCTTTGGGCATTTTTATATCCATGAAAAACAGAGTGGCTTCGCCTCAAGTTAGCTCGTGTAATCGAGGGTTTACAAAGTCACTGATGACAGCCGAACCAGTGATCTGCGTCACATGGTTTATTTGTGTAAACACATAAGGTAAATCTAACTGCCAGAAGAGCAGTGGGCAGGATCCTGCCGGAATATATAAGGATAGAGATAATGAAATTAGCCACTTATCAAAATGGTCGTCGCGATGGACAGTTAATGCTGGTCAGTCGTGATCTCAGCCGCGCAGTTGCTGTTCCTCAGGTTGCTCAGACAATGCAACAGTTACTGGATGATTGGAATGAATTGGCCCCCAAGCTGGAAGAGATCTATCAGGCTCTTAATGCCGGTTCGGTACAAGGCGCTGTGGATTTTGACGAAACTCAGTGTCACTCTCCACTGCCACGCGCTTTCCAGTGGGCGGACGGCAGCGCTTACGTCAACCATGTAGAGTTGGTACGTAAAGCCCGTGGTGCTGAAATGCCACAAACCTTCTGGACTGACCCTTTGGTATATCAGGGCGGTTCAGACAGCTTCATAGCTCCCCGCGCCGATATCCCACTGGCCAGCGAAGATTGGGGTATCGATTTCGAGTCTGAAATTGCAGTGATTACCGATGATGTGCCTATGGGGGTATCCGCCGACAATGCTGAAGCCCATATCAAGTTACTCATGCTGGTCAACGATGTGTCACTGCGCAACCTTATTCCTGGTGAGCTGGCCAAGGGCTTTGGTTTCTTCCAGTCCAAGCCATCCAGCGCCTTTTCTCCGGTAGCTGTAACCCCGGATGAGCTGGGCGATAAGTGGCAGGATACCAAGCTGCATCTGCCTCTGGTGACCCACCTTAACGATGAGTTGTTTGGTAAGCCTAATGCCGGCGTTGATATGACCTTTAACTTCGCCCAGCTGGTTGCTCATGTGGCCAAGACCCGTCCTTTGGGCTCTGGTGCCATCATCGGCTCAGGAACTATCTCCAATTATGATCGTAGTGCCGGTTCAAGCTGCCTGGCTGAAAAGCGTATGTTGGAAGTGATTGCCGATGGCAAGCCGTCGACTCCATTTATGGGCTTTGGTGACAAAGTACGTATTGAAATGTTTGACGACGAAGGCAAGAGCATTTTCGGCACTATCGATCAGCAGGTGGTCGAGTATAAAGGGTAAGACCTTGAGCTGCTTAGCTAATATAGGGAGAGGGGAAAGAGCATGATGACTTTGTATGGATACTGGCGTTCGAGTGCTGCTTATCGGGTGCGCATTGCGCTCAATCTCAAAGGTATCGAGGTTGAGCATAAGTCTGTGCATCTGGTCAAGGATGGTGGTCAGCAACATCATGCTGATTTTATTTCCCTTAACCCGCAGCAGTTGGTGCCCGCTTTGGTGCTTGATGATGGCGAAGTGCTGACTCAGTCTATGGCTATGCTGGAATATCTGGAGGACACCTATCCCGAGGTACCATTGCTACCTTCTGACACTTTGGCTAAAGCTAAAGTCAGAGCTCTGGCCAATGCCATCGCCTGCGATGTTCATCCTCTCAATAACTTGCGCGTGTTGCAGTATTTAAAAGATGAGGCGGGTTTGGATGATACAGCGAAGGACGCCTGGTATCAGCACTGGATAGTCACAGGTTTCAACGCCTATGAGGCTATGCTGCGGGACACCGCAGGCGAGTTCAGCTTTGGTGACTCACCAACACTGGCGGATATCTGTTTGGTGCCTCAGGTCTACAATGCTCGTCGATTCAAAGTACCTTTGGGCAATTACCCCCACATAGTGCGTATCGTCGAAAACTGTAACCGACTGGCAGCTTTTGCTGACGCGGCGCCCGAAAACCAGGCTGACGCGGTGTAGTTTTTACAGAGAGACGAGTTAACGAAAAAGCCCGGCCATGAGCCGGGCTTTTTGCCTGGAGCCCGTGTGTTCCATGAGCGGCCGATTGTTCCGCTGGCACAGTTCACTTTGTCGACCCGCCCTCTGAATCGTCGTCAAACTGTTTGTCCCCCGACTCTGAATGTTGATTGGTACAAGTTAATCTGACGTTCATTATCAGGTTACAAACTGGGTGTAACTATTCAGTGGTTGAATATCTCAATATTCCCGTTGTCGTGATGAAAGTCATTAAAAATGGCGTAAAAAGCAATCTATGGTTATCAAATGTTGATCTGGATATAGATTTAAGGTCAGTAAAGATTGCTATCTTTCATAGCGTTTGGAACCAGATGACTGATAAGTGCGGCTTAAACTATCAGGTTAATCGGTTAAATCTGATTTTCTTAACTACATTTGTAGATTAGTTTAAACCTATGCAATCGGTGGTCGACAGTGGTGACTATCGGGATTTATCCAGTTTGATTTGTTGAGTGTGGCAAAATTGTCGCGCGGCTAAGGAGAATACAAAATGAGTTCAGGTAATAAATGTCCGGTGATGCACGGCGGAGCTACATCTGAAGGCACTGCAAAAATGGAATGGTGGCCTAAGGCCCTTAACCTAGACATCCTGCATCAGCATGATGCTAAAAGTACGCCATTTGGTGCTGATTTTAACTATCGTAAAGAACTGCAAAAGCTGGACGTTGAAGCACTTAAGGCCGACGTTAAAGCCCTGATGACCGACAGTCAGGACTGGTGGCCTGCGGACTGGGCGCATTATGGCGGCCTGATGATCCGTATGGCATGGCATTCAGCCGGTACCTACCGTATTGCCGATGGACGTGGTGGTGCCAGTACTGGCAACCAGCGTTTTGCTCCTCTGAACTCCTGGCCTGACAACGCCAACCTGGATAAAGCCCGTCGTCTGCTGTGGCCAATCAAGCAGAAATACGGCAACAAAATCAGCTGGGCTGATCTGATGATCCTGGCTGGTACCATTGCATATGAATCAATGGGATTGAAAACCTTTGGCTTCTCCTTCGGTCGTGAAGATATCTGGCACCCAGAAAAAGATACCTATTGGGGAGCTGAGAAAGAGTGGTTGGCGCCTAGCGGCAGCGAAAACAGCCGCTATTCAGGTGAACGCGATCTGGAAAACCCGCTCGCAGCTGTGATGATGGGTCTTATCTATGTAAACCCTGAGGGTGTGGATGGCAATCCAGACCCACTGAAAACCGCCAAAGATATGCGTGTGACCTTCGAGCGTATGGCGATGAATGATGAAGAAACCGTTGCCCTGACCGCTGGTGGACACACTGTTGGTAAGGCACATGGTAATGGTGATGCCGGCAAGCTGGGTGCTGAACCTGAAGGTGCTGAGCTTGAAGAGCAGGGCCTGGGCTGGAACAACCATACATCACGCGGTATCGGTCGCGACACTGTCACCAGTGGTATTGAAGGTGCCTGGACCACCAACCCAACTCAGTGGGATGATGGTTATTTCCGCTTGCTGTTCAATTACGAATGGGAGTTGAAGAAGAGTCCAGCTGGTGCATGGCAGTGGGAACCAATCGATATCAAAGAGGAAGACAAGCCTGTCGATGTGGAAGACCCAAGCATCCGTTATAACCCAATCATGACCGACGCTGATATGGCGCTGAAGATTGACCCTGAGTATCGCAAGATTGCTGAGCGCTTTGCTCAGGATCCTGATTACTTCTCCGAAACCTTTGCCCGTGCCTGGTTTAAACTGACACACAGAGATCTCGGTCCCAAGTCTCGTTACTTCGGTCCTGATGTACCTGCTGAAGAGCTGATTTGGCAGGACCCAGTCCCAGCAGGTCGCACTGACTATGATGTGGATGCCGTTAAGGCCAGGATCGCTGCCAGTGGTTTGACTCAACAAGAGTTATTGAACACTGCATGGGACAGTGCCCGCACTTTCCGTGGTTCAGACCGTCGTGGTGGTGCCAACGGTGCCCGTATCCGCCTGGCTCCACAGAAAGACTGGCAGGGTAACGAGCCAGAACGTCTGGCCAAAGTGCTGGCAGTACTTGAGCCTATCGCCACAGAGTTTGGCATCAGTGTTGCCGACACTATCGTACTGGGTGGTAATGTCGGTCTGGAAATGGCGGTTAAAGCCGGAGGCTTTGATCTGCAGGTGCCTTTCGCTCCCGGTCGTGGTGACGCCAGTGCCGAGCAAACCGATGCTCACTCGTTTGAAGTGTTGGAGCCGGTGGCCGATGGTTTCCGTAACTGGCAGAAACAGCATTATGTGGTAAACCCTGAAGAGATGATGCTGGATAAGGCTCAACTGCTTGGGCTGACCGCTCCTGAAATGACGGTACTGATTGGTGGTATGCGTGTTTTGGGCACCAACTATGGTGACAGCAAACATGGTATGTTCACCGACAGTGTTGGTGCTCTGAGCAACGACTTCTTTGTAAATCTGACGGATATGCGTAATACTTGGAAGCCAACCGGTCGCAACTCATATGATATCTGTGACCGTACCTCAGGTGATGTGAAGTTCACTGCAACCCGTGTAGACCTGGTATTCGGTTCCAACTCTATTCTGCGTGCTTACGCCGAGTTGTATGCTCAGGACGACAACAAAGAGAAGTTTGTGAAAGACTTCATTGCTGCCTGGACCAAGGTGATGAATGCAGACAGATTCGACCTGCTGTAATTTGTACCAGGTCCCTTACTAACAAAAATCCCCGGCTTGTCCGGGGATTTCTTTATGCTTTTTTTAGTTCAGGCATTGGCCAGCAGGAAATCAACAAAGACCCTGTCTGCTTGTCCCAACGGTCTTTGTTGCTTCCAGGCGATGTGCAAGTCCAGGAATACCGGTGGCGAAAATGGTTTGCAGACAATTCCCTCATCGCTGGATACCGCCATATCCAACATACTGGTAATAGCAAAGCCCTGGGCGACCAGTTGCTTGATAAGATTGATCAAGTTGGTTTCGAAAGCGATATCCGCTTTGAGACCCAATTGCTCTGCTTGCTGTTGCAACCACTCCCGGTGAAAGTAGCCCTTTTTGAACATCACCAGCTCATGCTGGAAAAAGTCCTCAAGAGTGACACTGTGGTTCTCTGCCAACGGATGCTCATTCGAAACAGCAACCACCATCTGCTCTCTGACCAGATGCTCATGGCCAAATTCAGGCCTGAGATCTTCAGCTGTAATAATGGCGACGTCGACCTCTTCCTGCTGCAACATTTTTAATGCGTCCCGGGTGCCTCCGGAGAACAGTGACAGCTTCAGCCCCGGGTACTGATGCCTGAATGCCATGAGCCGACTGGGCAGGTAAAATGAGCCCAGCATACCCGGCACGGCAATGCGTACCTCGCCCGCCTCCAATGAGGCCATCGACCGGATTTCATTCCTGGCAGTATTTATCTGGCTTAACACCAGCCTGGCATGCTGCAGCAAAACTTCCCCTTCGGCGGTAAGGATTACTGAACCATTTTGTTTTCCTGCCCGACGTACCAGCAGAGTCACTCCAAGATCTTGCTCCAACTTCTTCATACTCTGACTCAGAGCGGGCTGGGCAATGTTCAATTGATTGGCTGCCTGGGTATAGCTTTTGGCGTTGGCCAGAGTACAAAACTGGTTGAGCTGTCTGATTTCCATAAACAGAACTGACAAAGGAGATTTAATATAATTTTTGCATATATTTAGCGTGTGAAATATCTATTATTTTTATTTTTAATCACTTGCTAATATCACTACAGGTAAGTCTTCTGCGCGATGCAGGT
This sequence comes from Shewanella corallii, assembly GCF_023349125.1. Taxonomy (GTDB): domain Bacteria; phylum Pseudomonadota; class Gammaproteobacteria; order Enterobacterales; family Shewanellaceae; genus Shewanella; species Shewanella corallii. The sequence continues at coordinate 1,177,112 of NZ_JAKIKT010000001.1, forward strand.
TTAGGGGCTGTCGACCTTTGAAGATGGTTTTTGCAGCTTTTTGTCGTTGTTTTATACAAAGCAACGCGATTGAGGTGTAGTTGTTCTACATAAATGAGCGTTAATGCAGTAGAAAGCGACGACAAACGCTGCCCGGAGGGCTCGGCTACACGCGCTTTACTCTTTGTTGCAAGGTATTTGCTTAGGCCCCTAGGCGGCACACCTTGCGTCGTGATTAAAGCGCGTCTAGCGCGAGCAAAATTCAACCATGAAAGGTCAACAGCCCCTAGTGAACAACTCTTTTTTATCTCGTCTTAATATCGTGAATCCTGGCTTCAGCGCCTCACTGATCTGGTCGCTGTCTTTGGCGTCTGTCGTGGTGTACGTCAATCTGTATGTGATGCAGGGAATGCTGCCACTGATTGCTGAACACTTTCATACTACACCGGGGCATGCCACCTTGCTGCTATCGGCGACAGTATTCTCACTGGCACTGTCACTACTCTTGATGGCGCTGCTGTCAGACCGGTTTGGTCGGCGTCGGCCTATTATCTGGTCGTTGGTGTTATTGGCTATCACCAACCCCTTGTTGGTATATGCCACAAGCTTTGACCAACTGATGTGGCTGCGCTTGATGCAGGGCATTATTCTGGCAGTGATCCCCGCTACTGCGATGGCCTGCTTTAAAGACCATTTAACCGGTGACTGGTTGTTGAAGGCTGGTGCCTTTTATATTGGTGCCAACAGCCTGGGCGGCATTGTCGGAAGGTTAATTGGTGGGGCTATGGCGCAACATCTTACCTGGCAGGAGTCTATGTGGTGTCTGTCATTGATGACGGCTGCAGCGTCCGCATTGATTATCTACATCATGCCTATGCCAAAAACAGCAGCAGTCAGTGCAGGCAGAGATACATTGAGTGCTGAGGTGAGGGGCTTCTGGTTGCACCTTAAGGACCCTCAAATGTGTCTTGTCTATCTGATAGGCGGCAGCGCATTTATGGTGACGGTCAATCAGTTCAGCTTTATTCAGTTGCACTTGATGAGTGCCCCTTATGGCTTCAGCCGGTTTGAAGCAACATTGATATTCCTGTGTTATCTCAGCGGTACCTGGGTGTCATTCAAATCCGCCAAAGCCATTGCACGTTATGGAAGTCACAAGCTTTGGCGACTGGCAGCTATAGCCATGTTGGTGGGCAGCCTGATGACCCTGTATGACCATATACTGACGATCTTATTGGGTTTTCTTATCTCTGCCTGGGGTTTTTTTCTGACTCATGCCTGCTGTAATTCATATGTTGCAACCAGAGCGGTGAGCCACCGGGCCAAGGCAACGGCGCTGTACCTGTGTTGTTACTATCTCGGAGCAGCATTGGGTGGACCTTACCTTATGCCTTTTTGGCAGCAGGGCAAATGGCCCGGAGTGGTGTTGGGTTCGTTGCTGGTAATCTCAGGCTTGTTTGTGCTCCAACATCTGTTGGCCAAATATAATGGCAGGGCAGCAGAACACTAAACTCGCGAGCTATAGCCTTTGAAAAAGGGAAGGGGAGGGCTGGTACTCGAGTTCAATATCGGCTCAGCCCTTGTCAAGCTTATCCATCACCGCATCGCTGGGGAGTAACTCCAGGTGTCCCTGTTCATCGAAGTACCAGCCAGTGATAAACCCTTTCTGGCGCATGGTCACCAAATTGTGCATCACCTCTTTGGCCTCACGCATGGCAGTTGGGCTGTCATAATTATTGGCATGTTTTAGATACTCGGCAATGCTATCCAGTGACGCTGATTGGCTGACGTTGGCCATGGCGTGACTCCTTCTACTGAGTGCGTTGGCGTTAGCTTAGTTGACCAAGGTTTACGGAGTAAAACCAATTTCGGGTCAATCGCTATGCTGTTTTTTTCTATCAATATTGCCCGAATATCTATACCGGATATATGGTGCTGTAAATCCAATTCCAAGCCTTTGATAATCCGGGAATCGGTATGGGCTGGCGTGATCTATCCATTAGCATGGAAGAGGAAGGGGAGTTGTTACACATTTATCCTGGTTAACAAACTGCGGGCATGTGTTCTCTTTTCCGTTTCAGTAATTGACTGTTAGAATAAGTGCCACTTTTTCTCGTGAAAGCCTGACTTCTCAGGCGAAATTGATAGGTTAGTGTCCCGTTATGACAATCAAGACGCGTTTTGCTCCAAGCCCAACCGGCTTTTTGCACGTTGGTGGTGCCCGTACTGCGCTGTATTCCTGGCTTCAGGCCCGCGCCAATCAGGGGGAATTTGTTCTGCGTATTGAAGATACCGATCTTGAGCGTTCGACTCAGGAAGCGGTAGACGCCATTCTGGAGGGTATGGAGTGGCTGGGTCTGAACTGGGACGAGGGTCCTTACTATCAGACCAAGCGTTTCGATCGCTACAACGAAATCATTGCCAAGATGCTGGAAGAGGGCACTGCATACAAGTGTTACTGCTCCCGTGAGCGTATTGAAGCTCTGCGTGAAGAGCAGGCCGCCAAAGGCGAACGTCAGAAGTATGATGGCCACTGCCGTGATCAGGCGCCTCGTAATACCGATGAGCCATTCGTTGTTCGTTTCAAAAACCCAACTGAAGGCAGCGTAGTCTTTGATGACCATGTTCGCGGTCGTATTGAAATTGCCAATGAAGAGATGGATGACCTGATCATTGCCCGCAGTGACGGTACTCCTACCTATAACTTCTGTGTAGTGGTTGATGACTGGGATATGGGGATTACCTGTGTTGTTCGTGGCGAAGACCATATCAATAACACTCCACGCCAAATCAACATCCTGAAGGCACTGGGTGCACCTATTCCTGAATATGCCCACGTGTCCATGATTCTGGGTGATGATGGCGCCAAGCTGTCCAAGCGTCATGGTGCAGTGAGCGTGATGCAGTACCGCGATGATGGTTACCTGCCAGAAGCTCTGCTCAACTACCTAGTGCGTTTGGGCTGGTCCCATGGTGATCAGGAGGTTTTCTCTCTTGAAGAAATGAAGCAGTACTTCAAGCTGGATGACATCAATAAAGCCGCTTCTGCATTCAACACTGAGAAGTTGGTATGGCTGAACCAGCACTATATTAAGAGCCTGGATCCTGTATATGTTGCCAAACATCTTGAGTGGCACATGGCTGACCAACAGATCGATACCGGCAATGGCCCAGCACTGGCCGAAATCGTGACAGCTCTGGCTGAACGCGCCAAGACCCTGAAAGATCTGGCTGCATCCAGCCGCTATTTCTATGAGGACTTTGCTGAGTTTGAAGAGTCTGCTGCCAAGAAGCATCTGCGTGGTGTAGCGATGGAGCCTCTGCAACTGATTCAGAAGAAGCTGGCTGCTCTGACTGAGTGGACTCAGGAAGCGATTCACAATGCGATTGAAGAGACTGCAGCAGAACTGGAAGTTGGTATGGGCAAAGTGGGTATGCCATTGCGTGTTGCCGTAACAGGTGCAGGCCAGTCTCCTGCGCTTGATTTGACCATGTTGCTCATTGGTCAGGCACGTTGCGAACAAAGAATCTCCAAGGCGATTGAATTTGTAGCAACCAGAATAAATTCCTAAAAAAGCCGTTGACACATTTGGGTGTGCTGCATAGAATGCGCCTCGCAGTTGAGGGGAGCGTCGAGTTACGGCAGCGCACTCAAATGCAAAGGAATTTCGGGGCTATAGCTCAGCTGGGAGAGCGCTTGCATGGCATGCAAGAGGTCCGCGGTTCGATCCCGCGTAGCTCCACCAACTTTTCCAGGTGAAAAGTTAAAGCGTTAAACCT
>NZ_JAKIKT010000002.1 GCF_023349125.1 Shewanella corallii
GTTACCTTCTGAAGGGTTAGTAAAGTCTGGAACTTCACCACCAGTGCCTGAACCAGGATTGTGGATACCATGGTCTTGTTCAAAACCCGGCTCCAGTTCACCAGAGCCGTCTGGGTTGATACCAGAACCCTCACCCTCTGATGGGTTACCTTCTGAAGGGTTAGTAAAGTCCGGCAGCAAACCACCACCTGCTTCCGGATGACCCCACTCTGGCATTTCTGCACCTGCCATAGCAAGGTTCATACTATCCACTGTACCTTGCAGGTCACCATTCATATCGGCGACATTTTGGTTGTGGCCTAAGACCTCATCATACATATCGGAAGTAATATTATTATTAGCAATAACATCTACCGCGGGCGCACCACCAGTGCTAGTAAAAGTGGTATCTTCATCCACGATATACTTGAACATGTTACCGTTAGCATCATGAATATTTACTACCCCTGTATGCAAGGCATTCGCGGTTGCAGACCAACCATCAGGGAGAACCACTTCGTTAGCAGTTGCCAAGGAACATGTACCAAAGAAGGAGCACAAAATTGCGAGTTTTTTAATTTTCATTTCGGTTTACTAAAACTGAGGAAAGAGTTGATATTTGGAGTAAATAGTCATTTAACTCCTTTCTTCATCACCTTGTTCATGCTCTAAATCGGGTTAAGCATGGACATAGTAAAGAATCAAATTTAGGGGCTCTTATCCAACAGCCAGCAATCAGCAATCAAAGCCAGATAGACCCAGACAAATTTGATGGGAGAATATTATTTGGGCGGGATGAGGGGAAATAGTTATTTATGGTTAAATCTATTGTGTAAGTACTATGTAACATCGAGAATACGTATTTAAGTTTGAGCCAGTAATAGCCACATATCTTACTGTTAGCACCACACGTCCAATTTTGCCTCCCCATAATAGCTATCGCTTTCCATTAGCAGGCGCTCCCAAACACCATTACAGAACACCGGCAACCATTTGTTTTTAATGTAATTTATATCTAACGTAAGCACAAGTATAACTACCTTACATTGCTCACAGCGGTCTGTAACTTCGAGTACATTGATAAAACTATTTCTGAAAACTCAATCAATAGCCCTTATTGCACAGGAGCTTGAGGATTTCCTTGCATTGTTACTGACTAACTCAGAGGATTCAGTCACTTAATCACCTGAATAAAGAACATACCAGAAGCTAAAAACTCGATGCTGGTGTATGTGCATCGCAAATGTTGCCAAAGAGACAACTAGAAAAGTGTACGATATTCGAAAGAGCGATTGAAACCAAAGAAAATACTCTACTATTCTCGGTACCCTATCTTGTAAACAATAAATCTTATCAATTCGGAAACTATTTGCTTATCGAACACCACCAGCCTGACGTCACAACAACATAGACCTGGCAAGTTTGTCACACACAATCGACTCTTCGAGGGCGCACATATCCCTATGGTTTATAGGGGTAATTTTAAAGCATGATTTGGCGTTAGTGCAGAAACCTATGAGTTTGAAGGATAAATACCTGACAGCTTCAGATGTATATACAGAGTGATCACTCACATCTTGCCTCTTGACCCAAGTTAAAATTTAGTTAATAACTAGAGGTGTGCAGTATCAGTTCGTCTGATGTTTGGCGAGCACAAGGTTTCAGCTAAACGAGGATAATTATAATGATATTGAATCACTTGATGGGGTTGTATATTCATCCCAAGCAGGAATGGCAAGCAATTGAACGCAATCACGAAAAAACCGGCAGCAGTCTGAGCCACATCCTCCTTATTTCTCTAATACCGGCAATCTGCAGCTATATTGCCAATACCCGTATTGGCTGGAACCCGGGTGCAGGTGAGCCACTGTTTCTAACTGAGCAAAGCGCCCTGTTCATGTCCGTAGGTATGTACTTCGGACTGATCGCAGGCGTATTCGCACTGGCCTATCTGGTATTCTGGATGGCCAAAACCTTTGACGCCGACCCAAGTTATACCCAGGCACTTGAACTGGCAGTGTACACAGCAACACCTCTGTTTATGGTGGGCTTTGCGGCTCTGTATCCAATACTTTGGTTTATTATGCTGGTTGGTTTGGCGGGCTTAAGTTACTCAGTTTATCTGCTGTATACCGGCGTACCCATCCTGATGAAGATCCCTGAAGAGAAAGGCTTTATCTACGCCAGCTCTGTGGTGACCTGTGGCCTGGTATTGCTGGTTGCGCTGATGGCGACCAGTGTCATTCTCTGGTCCTACGGCCTCGGCCCTGCTATCCAATAGACATGACAAATACCTGATTACATACGCAAAAAACAAAAAGGCCACCCATGGGTGGCCTTTTCAATTTCAGCAGTTAATCACTTACACGATTAAGCGAAAGAGTCACGCAGTGCAACAGTCAGGTTGAACACCAGGTTTTCCGGCGTGGAATCCTTGCTGTCAGCGCAGAAGTAACCTTCACGCTCGAACTGATAAGCTTCGCAGACTTTGGCATTAACCAGGCCAGCCTCGGCAAAACCATGCTCAATGACCAGTGACTCAGGGTTCAGTACTTCGTCAACAGTTTCTGCTGCGCCTGGGTTGGCATCGCTGAAAAGACGGTCATACAGACGGAACTCGGCCGGTACAGCAGTAGTGGCTTCTACCCAGTGAATAACGCCTTTCACTTTGCGACCGTCGCTTGGATTCTGGCCCAGAGTTTCTGGATCATAGGTACAGTAGACAGTGGTTACATTACCTTCTGCATCCTTGTCACAACGCTCTGCTTTGATCACATAGGCGTTACGCAGGCGCACTTCTTTACCCATTACCAGGCGCTTGTAGTGCTTATTGGCTTCTTCGCGGAAGTCAGCAGCGTCGATGTAAACTTCACGACCAAATGCCAGTTCACGGCTACCCATCTCCGGGTGGTTAGGGTGAACCGGGGCAGACACATATTCCAGCTCGCCTTCAGGGAAGTTTTCAATCACGACCTTGATTGGCTTGATAACAGCCATGGCGCGTGGTGCATGTTCGTTCAGTTCTTCACGAATACAGGCTTCCAGCATGCCAACTTCAACCAGGTTGTCCTGCTTGGTCACACCGATGCGCTTACAGAATTCACGGATAGACGCCGGAGTGTAGCCACGACGACGCAGACCAGCGATAGTCGGCATGCGAGGGTCGTCCCAACCGGAAACCAGTTCACGTACCACCAGATCGTTAAGCTTACGCTTGGACATCAGGGTGTATTCCAGGTTCAGTCGGCTGAACTCGTACTGACGGGTACGATCAGGAGCCTGGAAATCGTTCAGGTTATCCAACACCCAGTCGTACAAACGACGGTTGTCCTGGAACTCCAGCGTACACAGGGAGTGAGTGATGTTTTCCAGCGCATCAGAGATACAGTGAGTAAAGTCGTACATTGGATAAATGCACCACTTGTCACCAGTCTGATGGTGATGGGCAAACTTCACGCGATAGATAACCGGGTCACGCATACACATAAATGGTGATGCCATGTCGATCTTGGCACGCAGAGTACACTCACCCTCTTTGAATTCGCCTTTGCGCATTTTTTCAAACAGCGCCAGGTTCTCTTCAACAGGGGTGTCACGATATGGGCTGTTCTTGCCAGGCTCTTTCAGGGTGCCACGGTATTCGCGAGTTTCTTCACCATTGAGGAAACACACATAAGCCAGACCTTTTTCAATCAGCTCAACCGCATAGCCGTGCAGCTGGTCAAAATAGTTGGACGAGTAACGAACGTCACCGCTCCATTGGAATCCCAGCCACTGGACGTCTGCCTGAATAGAGTTCACATAGTCGATGTTCTCTTTCTCAGGATTGGTATCATCAAAACGCAGGTTACACTCACCCTGGTAATCACGGGCGATACCAAAGTTTAAACAGATAGATTTAGCGTGACCGATATGAAGAAAGCCGTTCGGCTCAGGCGGAAAACGGGTGTGTACACTGGAGTGTTTACCGCTTTTCAGATCTTCATCGATGATGTTACGGATGAAGTTGCTTGGACGAACTTCGTTGTCCACGTGACTCATGGAATTCCTCTTGGTGAACAGTGGCAAAATAATCAATGGCGCATGATCCTACAGATCCTGCTTTTACACAATGGCTGTTAGAAAAAATGCCGCCAAACTATGGCCGAAAAGCATAACAAAAAAGCAGCCCGCAGGCTGCTTTTGCACATTAACAACCCGACATGATTATCCGGTAATCACTTTAACGCCCGGAATAATCTGCTGGGTGCGACGTCCTTTGCGCTTCAGCCAGAAGAAGAAGGCAACCAATGCTGCAACCAAACCAACCATCCAGGCTGCACTGCTTACCGGGTGGGCCGCAAAACTGGCCGCTTGATAAACGAAGGTAGCAACGCCATAAGCCAGACCGAAGGTCCACAGGGCTGCAAAGCGAGCCCAGCGCATGCCAAATTCGTTAACCAGCGCACCCATTGCTGCCACACATGGCGTATAAAGCAGTACAAACAGCAGGTAACAGAAGGCTGCCAGCGTAGTGCCAAAACCAACCTGCAGCGCACTGAAAGTAGAGGTATCAACACCCTGCTCTTCTGCCGCGACTTGCTGGTCTGAAACATCTCCCACATCAAGAGACATAGGATCTCGCAAATTAATTCCAAACAGGTTATCAGGAATAGTATGCAGCGCTTCGGTAAAGCTCTCGCTCAGCGGTGTCAGATCGCCGTCATCACCACCGGTTGCTGGTGAGTACAGGCTATTCAGGGTGCCAACAACGGCTTCTTTGGCGAAGATACCGGTCACGATACCCACAGTTGCCTGCCAGTTGTCCTGCTCAAGACCCATAGGAGCAAATACAGGAGTTACCTTCTGGCTCACCACACTCAGCACAGAATCCCGGCTGTCCTGATGACCGAAGCTACCGTCAGTACCGATAGAGTTAACAAAGTTCAGCAGAGTCACCACCACCACAATGGTTTTACCCGCGCCCATAATAAAGCCCTTGGTGCGCTTGGAGGCACGTTTCAAGGTTGGCTTCAGCTTTGGCATTTCATAGTCTGGCAGCTCCATCACCACCGCACTTGAGCTACCTGGCAGCAAAGTATGGTGAAGCAGCAAACCAGTTCCGATAGCCGCCAGAATGCCGATGATATACAGCAGGAATACCAGGTTCTGACCGCTCTCAGGGAAGAAGGCCGCTGCAAACAGGGCGTATACTGGCAGACGGGCACCACAGGACATAAATGGCGCCATCATACCCGTCACGATACGCTCGCGTTCGTTACCCAGGGTACGGGTCGCCATAATAGCAGGCACAGAACAGCCAAAGCCCACAATCATAGGCACGAAAGCTTTGCCCGGTAGACCAATACGACGCATCAGACCATCAATGACGAATGCGGCGCGGGACATATAGCCTGAGCTTTCCAATACAGACAGCGCCAAAAACAGCGCCGCAATAACCGGGATAAAGGTCGCTACGGTTTGAATACCGCCACCGACGCCTCCGGCCAGAATGGTGATAAGCCACTCAGGAGCGCCAATGTTGGCAAGCAGAGCACCGAAGTGGTCTACAAACACAGCGCCCGCTGTGATATCAAAGAAGTCGATGAAAGAGCTGCCCACGTTAATCGCGAACAGGAACATCAAATACATCACCAACAGGAAAATAGGTACGCCCATAATCGGGTGCAACACCACCTTATCCAACTTGGCGCTAAAGGTTTCGTGGGGCCTGGTTACCACAGAAGCATTGAAAATCTGCTCAACGAACTCGTAGCGACGACCAGCGATCATCACTTCGATATCCTTGCCCTCGGCCTTGAGTTTGTCGGCACAACCCGTTACTTCATGACTCAGCTGACCATTGGCGCAAGCGCCACATCCCAGACCGTGACCGAACAAGGCCAGTGCACGTCCACGACCCAACTCCGGCTGACGTTCACGGACAACAGACACAGCACTTTCGATGGCTGCATCATAATCCAACATCAAAGGTGATTCGTCGATTTTGCCTTCCAGCAGCTCAACAAACTTGGCCTGAACCAGGTCAATATCAGTGCCTTCACGAGCAGAGACACCAATAACAGGACAACCCAGTGCCTGACTCATTTTGGCAAAATCAATCTCAATACCGCGCTCCAGCGCAGCATCCATTTTGTTGATCACCACCACCATAGGAATGCCCAGCTCACGCAGCTGTACAGACAGGTACAGGTGACGCTCCAGGTTGGTCGCATCTACCAGGTTGATAATGCCATCAATCTGCTGTTCAGACAGATACTGCTGCGCAATTTGCTCATCCAGGGAGCAATCACACTGGTTGCCCGCAGGCAGAATATCGTAAATCCCGGGCAAGTCAGTCAGGAACACTTCGGCGCCGTTCAGGCTGAACTGACCAGTTTTTTTCTCAACTGTTACACCAGACCAGTTACCCACCTGCTGGTTGGCACCTGTCAAAGCATTAAAAAGCGTGGATTTACCGGCGTTAGGGTTACCGACCGTCACACAATGGAACTGCTTAGTCATTGGTTTTTACTACCTCAATAATGTCGGCCAAATCGCGACGCATACACAGCTTGCTGCCACGAATATCCAGTTCCAGTCCCGAGCCCATTGGCGCACGACGGATAAGGGTAAGTTTGGTCTGGGGGGTAATCCCCATAGACAGGAGTTTGCGCTTGACTGTTTGAGGCAGCTCAATATGCCCAATGTCAGCAATCACGGCGATATCACCGGGATTGAGTTCACTTAACTTCATGTACGATTTCCACCTTTGGCAATACGGGTTGCCAGAAAAACTGTGGGGATTCTACCCCAGCCAATCAGAGAAAAGTTTTATCTTGATCAAGCTTTCAAGCGAAAACGATAATGGTTTTCAATTGTGATTACCAGTCACCCCGCTCCGCTTTCGTCGAAAGCGACTCAACGCCTCCCATGACAAGCCTGAACCCAGGCTTAACCTCCTGCCAAAAAACACTTATCAATCAATACATCAGCACGCCAAATACCTATAAAGAAATAGTCAGATCCAGTTCACATATCCGCCCTAAAACACCTGCGAAAAATCGCGCATTTGTTAGCCTTGTCGTTGGAAAACTAATTCCATACATCTTCTAAGGGCTTATTTAGCTAAGCCCATGAAAAGATGATGAATATAACAATTGCAGGGAAATATTATGATGAAACGGTTTAACCTGAAACGCAGCTATCTCGCGCTGCTGGGTGCCGGCATGTTGTCCATGGCTATGGTGGGCTGTGGCAGTGACGGGGATGATGGTGAAGACGGTAAAGATGGTGTTGTAGGCTCTCCCATCTCAGCAGTTTCCACAGTATCAGCCAAAATCACCTCAGCTTCTGTCAGTGATACTGGCATCCTCACAGTAAACTTCTCCCTGAGCGATGCCAACGGTGCAGCAGTCCTGGCGCTGAAAAATACCGATATCTCTGCTGTATCCTTTGGTCGTATGGGCACTGAAGATGAAGTGGGCCTGACAGATCTGGAAGGCAAGCCAAGAGATATCTGGCTGAGCTACTTCAATAAAGACAAAGGTGACGGTCACTACACCGGCTCATCCTATTTTAAAGGTGGCGATTGCGAAGACTGTCTGACCGACAATAACGATGGCACATACACGCTTGTCCTCAATAAAGAGATAGATACTCTGGACAAGTACGCCTATGTGGCTGATGTGACCAATGGTATCTATCTGGGCATCAAGGCAAGCAACACCGCCGGTGCAACCTTGCGTGACAACAGCTTCTTCTACTGGCAGCCAAGTTCAGACACTGCTCAGGAAAAACCTAAGGCCGTTATCGCCAACGAAACCTGTCAAAGTTGCCACCGCCCTGGCCATGCCGGCGAGCTGGCGTTCCATGGTGGAAAACATACCACGTTGGAGTCCTGTACTTTCTGTCACGCAGACTACAACACTTATTCCAAGCAGGATAAAGATGAGAATGGTCAGCCTGTAGGCGAACCATACGTCTTTGACGGCTCTATCAAAGGTATGGCTCATGATATCCACAGTCATGAGTACTACAACGGCATCTACCCTCAATCCGGTGGTAACTGTCTGACCTGTCACCAGCCTGATGAAAACCTGGCCATGGCTGATGCCTGGAAGGCTGATCTGGATACTGCAACCTGTATGAACTGTCACAACAGTCCGTACGCAGTTCCTTCCTGGCACTGGGACAGTGACAAAGGCCAAATTGCCGAAGGTAAAGAAAACTGCGTCAGCTGCCACAGCGCAGAAGGCGAAGGTTACCGTGGCGCTGAGCGAGGCCATTACACCGAAAACGCCAATGCCAATTCCACTCAGTTGAAAGTCGTCTTTAACTCAGTGAATGTTGCAGCTGACAAGCTGTCTGTCACCGCCAACTTTAAGGTAATGGATGGCGAAGATTTGGTACCTCTGTCCCAAATCGACCCTCGCCCATACAAGTACGGCGGCTATAACAGTGCAGTTGTGTTCAACGGTATTAGCGGTGATGACTTCAATGTGAACTATCAGAAAGTTGGATTCGACAACCTGACCCAACTGGAAGATGGCAGCATCCAGGCTGTTATTGCAGAGCCGACTTACAAAGTAACCCAGGCTCTGGCAGGTGATGCTGTTGTCGCCATGTCCAGCCAGCTGCATGTGTGCTATGAGTCAAAAGGTAAGCGCACAGACTGTGTGGCCGCGGATTTGGACAGTGGAAAGCAGTCCGCTCCTTACCTGGTCAGCGACACCTTCTACTTCAATCAGGATGGTACAGCCTGGGAAGGCAAGGATAACGCCACTACACCTCGAACTCAGCATGCTGAGATGAAGGCTTGTCAGGACTGTCACACCACATCTATTACCCATAGATACAGCCATGATATGGACGGTTGTGCCAGCTGCCACAACGGTACCCGCGACAAGAAAGGTCAGGGCCCTTCCAATCTGGCTTACATTGTTCACAGCCAACACTACCTCAACGGCTTCTTCAAGAAGACTGATTGTCAAAGCTGCCACGGCACCGACGGCTTTAGTCTGAATAAGATTGCCGGTGATGCTGCACCAGTGGCATTTGGCACAACCGATGGCCAACGTCTCGGTGCATCCAATGAGCAAACTGTGGTTTCTCCTCAGACTGCTGCTTGTGTGAGCTGTCACCTGCCTCCTTATGCACTCAGTGACGCTGCTGTGGGTCATATCAAGTCATTTGGTGGTGTGATTGAGGTCAACACTCTGACCGTTGGTGAAGAGCAGGTTAAAGTTCTTGGTGTTGCCGCTTCAGATTATGACGCAGAAGCCCAAGCTGCAGGTCCAGAAACCTGTTCAACCTGTCACACCAGCGACAAGTTGCTTGAACAGCACAAAAACTGGGGATTTGGTTGGTAAAAACCTTTCCCTGAAATCTGAATGAGGGAGGCTTGGCCTCCCTCTTTTTTATCTATCCGCTTCCATCTCCACTCAAGATTTATACCTCTAAAGAAATAGCCGGATCCAGTTCACACTCTGGGGCCTCTTCTGCAGCTTTTTCCACCATAAAAAGGTACTTTTTATGTGGGGAATTAAATTCCAGCACCTATCCAAGTCTTTAATAGATTTATAAAAAAGAGCTGCATAGACAGCCAACTCTTGGAAGGTGTATCACTATGCAGGGAAACAAATGATGAACACTAAATACACTAAATTGGCTATGCTGGTCGCTTCAGGCGCCCTGACCGTCGCCCTCTCTGGTTGTGGTGGTGATGATGGCAATGCTGGTAACCCCGGAAATCCGGGCGGTCCGGCAGCCACCTCAGTTGCCCAGCTGAATCTTGATGTTACTGGCATCAGCCACAGCGACAAAACAACAACCGTCACAGTATTTGCTACCAATGAAGAAGACATTCCGGTTGTTGGTCTTAAAGACTTTGAAATTAAAAAAGTCGCCCAACTGATCCCTGTAGGAGCCACTGGCGCAGGTAACGCGGCTTCCTGGCAGATCATTGGTTCGCAAAAGGTTTTCACCGATAACAAAGATGGCAGCTATACGTTCACCGTTGAAACTGAAGGTTTCAATCCTGAACTGACCCAGAGATACAATCTCATCGCCGCTGCATCGACACTGCTGGATGGCACTACCTCAGTACCCCGCACTGAATATACAGAAGACATGGCCAGCGATGGCAGCGACGCCAAGTACACAAAAAATGTAGTCGCCGCAGAAACCTGTAACACCTGTCACACTGACACCAAGAAGATTTACCACGGCTATACCGATCTCGATACCTGTATCACTTGCCACAATGATGAGTTGGCAGCAGATCGCAGAGTAGAAGCTGGTTTCAATCACCTGATCCACAATGTCCACAACAGCGCCAAACCATGGGGCAAAGATGGCAGCAAGGATGCCGTTGCCGCCCACGCTATCGTGCAGGACAACTGTCAGGCTTGCCACATCAAGCCTGCAGATGACAACCATGAACTGGCAGAATGGGGCAACTGGTCTCGCGTGCCCACCATGGAAACCTGCTCCAGCTGTCACACTGACATCGACTTCAAGACAGGCAATGGCCACCCGGCCCAGAGCGATAACTCCAACTGTATCGCCTGTCACAATGCCAGCTGGACAGAAGAGATCCATCTGGCTAAGTCAACTGATAAGCGTGACTTCATTAACAGCTACGGACTGGATTCAAGCCTGAGCGTTTCAGCAGATAACATAGGCACCATCAGCGTTGGTATTGTCGATATCAACGGTAACCCTGTCGATGTGCAAAAGATGATTGGCCAAATCCAGCAATTGGAAACCATTACCAACGTTGGACCAAACTTCCCAATCATGGGTTATAACCCTGCTCCGGAAACAGACTACAAAAAAGTGGTGATTAACCTGGTTAAAGCAGGTCAGTTGCAGGATGGCGTAGAAGTTGTCGACAACCGCCTGGTTGCCAACACCACCACCCTGCCGGTAACAGCCACAGGCGCAGATACAGACACAGCCTTTACCTTCATTGGACTGGGCGTTTGTAACGATGGCAAGCAAGCTGTTGATTGCGTTGAAGGCTCAGAATATACAGGGATGAAAGCCGACCTGGTGTTTGCCACCAAAACCGGTGAAGCACCTTCCATGCGCCACACTGACTCTGTGAACTTCGATACCTGTATCGAGTGTCATGGTGACAGCTTCGACATGCACAAAGGCTACCACCCAGGCTTTGTGCTGAGTGACCAGTTAGCCCGCATCGTAGACGGCAAAGAAGTGGTTGGTGTTGATGGCTGCGTATCCTGCCACACCCCACACGGAACCTACGCATCTGGTGGTAACCGTGGTGCGCTGGAAATGAAACTTCACAAGACTCACAGCGACTTCTACGGCCTGATCGGTGGTGATTGTGCTCAGTGTCACAACGACTTCAACCTGGATTCCTACAAAGTGAAAGGTGCTCTGGCAACTGAAGGGGGTTACACCACTCCAATCACGGCAACCTGTACCTCCTGTCACAGCAGCGACTATATGGGCCATAGCCTGAACGATCTGCAGAACTTCGGTGCAATTGTTGACGGTACATTCGCAGAAGCCAATGACGCTGCAGTAGCAGGAACCGAAACCTGTCTGTTCTGCCACAAGCCTACCGTTGCCAACCACGGTGCGGTGCAGATGTAAGGTCTGACGGCCTGAGGGGCAGCCTTGCTGCCCCTGTCTGTCACTTAACGCATTCGCAGGGAATCACTATGAAAATCAATAAAACTCTAAAAGGCTTGCTGGCAATGGTTGTAATGGCTTTCGCCACCGCTATGCCTGCTACAGCCGCCAAATGGGACGATAAAATGTCCCCTCAGGAAGTCGAGGCTGTTCTCGACAAAAAATTCGTCGAAGGTAAGTACTCTCCCAAAGGTGCTGACTCCTGTTTGATGTGTCACCGCAAGGGCGAAGGAGTCATGGATATCTTCAAAGGTCCTCACGGCGACATGACCCACAGCAAGGGACCAATGGCTGGTCTGCAGTGCGAAGCCTGCCACGGCCCTATGGGTAGCCACAACCGTGGCGGTAAAGAGCCGATGATCACCTTTGGTTCTGAATCAAGCCTGTCCCCGGAAAAGCAAAACAGTGTCTGTATGTCTTGCCACCAGGATGATGAACGCATGAACTGGAATGGCGGACACCATGACAACGCAGATGTTGCCTGTGCCGACTGTCACAATATTCACGTAGCTAAAGACCCTGTGCTGGAAAAACAGACTGAAGTGGCAGTTTGTACCAACTGTCATACCAAGCAAAAAGCCGATCTGCACAAGCGCTCTGCTCACCCAATGAAGTGGGCGGAAATGACCTGCAGCGACTGTCACAACCCACACGGTACGCTGGCTGAAGCCGATCTGAACAAGCCTTCCATCAATAAGTCCTGCTACGAGTGCCACGCTGAAAAGCGCGGCCCAAAGCTGTGGGAGCATGCACCGGTAACCGAAAACTGCGTCAGCTGCCACAACCCGCATGGCAGCGTGAATGACGGCATGCTCAAGACCCGTGCACCTCAGTTGTGTCAGCAGTGTCACGCCAGCGATGGCCATGCTTCTGCCGCTTATCTGGGCAACACGCCTTTCGGTGGCGAGGTAGGTAACAATGCCTTTACCGGCGGACGCAGCTGTTTGAACTGCCACAGCCAGGTTCACGGTTCCAACCACCCATCCGGCAAACTGCTGCAGCGCTAAGGGAGAGACAAGGATGAAAGCTAATCTCAATCTGATTACCCTCGCCCTGCTGGCGGCAAGCAGCAGTGCGATGGCGGCTGAAACTGAAACCAAACAGGTCGTCAGCTATGGTTTGGCCCATGCCAATACAGCCAAAGTTAAATTTGCGGCCTGGAAGTGTGGCCGCTGCGAAGCCAACACCGGGACTGAAGGCACTATCACCGTTGGCGTAGGCTATGCCGATGCGGATGACGTCCACGCAGCTAATGCCCTGGGTACTGATGATACCTTTGCCTACAAACTCAATGCAGATGTTGGTTATAAGTCTGAATCCGGCTACCAGGCCGAGTTTAACGCCCTGAACCTGGGCATGGACTCCAGCCGCGCCGAGCTGAGTGCCGGTAAAGCAGGTCAGTACGATATCAACCTGAACTACCGCACCATTAAGACGTATACGACAGATGATGCATTAACCCCTTATCAGGGTGTTGGTGGCAATGATCTGACGCTGCCGTCCAACTGGGTGACGGCCGGTACCACAGACGGCATGACTATGCTGGCCACCAGCCTTAACCCTGTTGAGCTGTCACTGAAGCGTGAGCGCGCAGGTATCGGCTTTAACCTCGAGGGTGACTCCCTGTGGAGTACCTATGTGGATTACCAGCGTGAAAACAAAACGGGTTTGAAGACTGCCTCCGGTAGTTTCTTCAATCAGTCGATGATGCTGGCAGAGCCAGTGGACTACACCACAGATATTCTCGAAGCCGGTATCAAACTGCGTGGCGACTACTGGTTTACCGCCCTGTCCTACTCAGGTTCTGTATTTAAAAATGAATACAGCGTATTGGCCTTTGATAACGCCTTTAACCCAACCTTTGGCGCACAAACCAGAGGCTACATGGCGTTGGATCCGGACAATGAAGCCCATACAGTTTCTCTGGCAGGTGTATACAACGACGGTACCATGTCGCTGCAGGGCCGTGCCTATCTGGGTCAGATGAGTCAGGATGAGCCCCTGGTCACTTCTGGCTATGGCTATCAACTGCCTGCAGAAGCTGTCGATGCCCAGGTTGACCTGACAGGTATCGATACCCGGGTCACTTATCGTCTGACCCGCAGTCTGCGCCTCCAGGGTAGCTATGACTACTACGACAGAGATAACCAGACCCAGGTCGAAGAGTGGACCCAGATCAGCATCAACAACGTCAACGGTACCGTGGCCTACAACGTGCCTTATGACCATAGCCGTCACCGTGCCAAACTGCAGGCTGATTATCGTATTACTTCAGGGGTGAAGCTGGATGGTGGTTATGAATATCGTCGTGATGACCGCAGTTATCAGGATCGCGAAGTCACAGATGAGAACAATCTCTGGGCTCGCCTGAACTACACCAGCCTGGAAAACTGGGATTTCCGTTTGAAAGCTGACTACGGTATGCGAGATGGTTCCCGCTTCCAGGCTTCTGAACTGACCTCCACTGAAAATAACGAACTGCTGCGCCGTTACAATCTGGCCGACCGTCAACGTACTGCCTTTGAGTTCACCGTGACTCATACGCCAGTCGACACTGTCACCCTGGATTTGAGCACACGTTATGCATTGGATGACTACGATGAAACTGAGATTGGTCTGACTGAGTCTGAAGATTTCAGCTACGACCTGAGCCTCAGCTGGCAAGCCGGCAAAGATCTGTTGCTGACTGCTTTCTACGGCGCTCAAACCATAGAGTCACAGCAAAATGGTTCCAGCAACTTCAGCGGCCCAACCTGGACCAGTAACATCGAAGATGAGTTCAGCTATATCGGTGCTGGAGCCCGTTACGACAACCTGATGGCAGACAAACTGACTCTGGGTGTCGACTACAACTATGGCGACTCCAAGAGTAATACTCAGGTGACTCAGGGCATCACGGGTAGCTATGGTGACTACTACTCCAGGTCCCACAGCCTGAACCTGTACGGTGAGTACCTTATCAGCGAGCAGGCGACACTGCGGATGGACTACCGCATGGAGAAGTACAAAGACAATGACCCTGCCAACAGCATAGCACCGGACGATATCTGGAATGTGCTGAGCTTTGGCAACCTGAACCATGACTACAATGCACATTTGGTGATGGTGAGTCTGCAATATAAACTCTAGTCAAAACCTGATATTAAAGGCCCTGCGGGGCCTTTTTTATTGCCTGAACGCCTTCCGGTTGCCTAATACCTAACTCCTAACCAAAAAGGAGTCATTGACCATTTTCAATGACTTACAAGACTAAAAATAGGGCTTTGGTGTAGTTGTCCCCCGACTCACGCCAGCACTAGCATAGTGATTACGACCTTCCCTCCGAATGAAGCGTCAACTTTCTATACGGCCTTGCCGTAACACAGGATGTCAAATTACAGAATGGATTTTGAACCCGCCTTCAGCTTCAGCTAAGCGCCATTCAATGCTGTATTCATTCACAGGAAGAAGGCAATCAATAACATGATAAAAACCAAATTAACCGCCCTCGCGCTGGCAATGGGATGCGGCCTGTCGTTGGCTCATGCCGCCAACGTCGTCGATGTATCCCAGGTTCAGATGCTGAAAAGTGGCAACAGCCCTGTAGCCATGTTGGGACTGGACAAAGGGAATGAGCTGAAAGCAGTCCGCTCAGTCAACCTGGGCAAAGGCTTAACCAAAGAGCGTCTGCAGCAATATGTGTCAGGGGTACCCGTCTATGGTATGTCTGTCGCCGCCGCCAAGTCGAATAAGGGGTACTCTGACTTAAGTGGTAAGGTACTGACAGGCATAGAGAATGCTGAAAAGTTCGTTCAGCCGTCACTGTCCAGGGCTCAAGCCCTGAACCTAGCCAAAACCTTCAAGTCAGGAAAGGCGGCCAAAAACATCCGCAATGAACAGGCCAAACTCTGGCTGTATCCAATGGCCTCAGGCGAAACCCACCTGGTCTATATCACTTCACATGTAGTTGAAGATGGTCATCACGTCAGCCGTCCAATGAGCATTATCGATGCTCACTCAGGTAAGGTTTTACAAAGCTGGGATGGCATCAACCATGCTGAAGTCGGTACAGGCCCTGGTGGTAATGAGAAAACCGGCCAGTACGAGTATGGTACTGACTTTGGTTTTAACGACGTTGAGCAGAGTGGCAGCACCTGTACCATGAACAACGACAACGTTAAAACGGTCAACCTTAACCATGGTACCTCAGGCAGCACTGCCTTCAGCTATGACTGTCCGCGCAACACAGTTAAAGAGATCAACGGCGCCTATTCACCACTTAATGACGCTCACTTCTTCGGTGGTGTGGTGTACGACATGTACAGTGAGTGGTACAACACTGCGCCTTTGACCTTCCAGCTGACCATGCGGGTTCATTACGGTAACAGCTATGAAAACGCATTCTGGGATGGCAGTGCCATGACCTTTGGTGATGGTGCTACCACCTTCTATCCTTTGGTCTCACTGGACGTATCTTCTCACGAAGTGAGCCATGGCTTTACCGAGCAAAACTCCAATCTGGTTTACGCCAACCAATCCGGTGGAATGAACGAAGCTTTCTCGGATATGGCGGGTGAAGCTGCCGAGTTCTTTATGAATGGCACCAATGACTGGCTGGTCGGCGGTACTATCTTTAAAGGCGATGGTGCGCTGCGTTACTTCGACGACCCAACCCGGGATGGTCGTTCAATCGGTCATATCGACGACTATGCCGATGGTATGGATGTTCACTTCAGCTCAGGTATCTTCAATAAGGCCTTCTATACCCTGGCCAACACAGATGGCTGGGATGTTCGCAAGGCATTCGAAGTCTTTGTTGTCGCGAATCAACTTTACTGGCAGCCAAACAGCCTGATGTATGAAGGCGCCTGTGGTGTGCAGTCTGCGGCCTCCGATAAGGGTTACAGCACTGCAGATGTTGATGCAGCGTTCGCGGTTGTTGGCCTCACACCTTGTGATGCGCCACCACCACCGCCACCACCAGAGGCTGACCCACTGACCAATGGTGTACCGGTAACCGGACTGTCAGGAGCAACAGGCAACAAGCAGTACTTTACCCTTGAAGTACCTGCGGATGCGACAGATCTGAATTTTGTTACCGCCGGTGACAGCGGTGATGCTGATCTGTATGTGAAGTTTGGCCAGGCACCAACCACCAGCGACTTCGACTGTCGCTCCTGGAGTGGCAGCAGCAACGAAACCTGCGCCATAGACCCAGCAGCTGAAGGCACCTATTGGGTAATGATTAATGCCTACAGTGGTTATTCCGACCTGTCTTTGACCGGTAGTTACAATGGTGATGAGCCAACGCCAAACGAACCTCCTGTTGCATCGTTCGATGTCACCTGGGACGGTGCCGTAGGTAGCTTTGTGAGCACCAGTACTGACAGTGACGGTTCTATTGCTTCCTGGAGCTGGGATTTTGGTAATGGTGAAACCGGCAGCGGTGAATCTGTCAGCCACAGATACACAGCCTCAGGTAACTATGATGTGACCCTGACAGTTACCGATGATGATGGTGCTCAGGACTCAGTGACTCAGAACTTTGACGTTACAGTACCGGACTCAGACATCATGCTGGAGTCTACCCGAGCGCTTAAATCACGCCGCGGCAGTGTGCGTATTTCTTTAGCTTGGGAAGGTGGCAGCGCCGATATGTACGAAGTCTACCGAGATGATCAGATGGTTGGCACAACATCCCGCGAACGCTTCAACGACAGATTCCGTGTCGGCGGTGGTGACTCTGTGGATGTGAACTACAGAGTGTGTGAAGCCGATGGAGCCTGCTCCAACACCATCAATGTCACCATTGACTGATAACAGTTAAACTTGTCCAAATGGGGCCTTTGTGGCCCCATTTTTTTGACTCTGCACAAAACAAAACATCAGAATTGCAATCAACTCAGTTTTATCAGTACGACTGATTCACAGAGCTGAAGTTTGACTGACCTATAAATTGCCCCTTTGCCCTGCCCTTTTGGGGCTCACAGAAACAAGCTGCCGCTGTGACCGAATTCAAACTCCCTGAAAAAGCGTTTACTGATACTTGATTCAAATCAGGGTTTCACACATCTTAAGCTCATCTCAAATCAAACTTCTCAGTAGATGCGTACACCTTTTATCACTCTGGCTGCAGTAGCAGCCTTGATGTTACCCACTTTTCCGGTAATGGCATTTGATCCATCCGGCACCATGGCGTCTATTTTTATCATTCTGGGGCTGGGGAGTTTCACCCTGCTCAACATGGTATTGCAGGGGCTGTTTTACTTCACCGGCCCGTACAGCAGAAGAGATTTTGCCCGCATCCATGCCGGGATCAGTATCCTGATGCCATTGGCGGCAATGGTTCTGGCAGTAAAGGACAATGCCGGCACCGCAGATATGATACTTAAACTGGGTGCGATACTGATTGCCAGCGGCTTTGCTCTAATGCCGCTGCTGCTGAAATCTTCAGCCAAACAACCTACACCCAACAGTGGGCTTTGGATCGCCCTGGGGGCATTCGCTCTCATGCTGCCTGGCATGATTATCCCGGTAATAGGCATAGTTGCTGCTGCCGTCGCAGCTGTGGCACTTAACTATGCTCAGGACCTAAAAGCACGACTGGTTGCTGTCATCGCGCTGATCCCATCCATCAGTATGTTCCTGTACTGGACAGTCCAAAAGGTGAGTTTGCTTGTGGCCGGTGGCGCCTGATATAAACAGAGACCAACAAAAACAGGAGGCAGAGATGAGCAACCGGGAATGTAACGCCCTTCTCAAACAGATCCGGGATTGCACCATTTGCACAGCATCTCTGCCGCTTTCTCCTCTGCCCATACTGCAAGCCAGCAGCGGAGCCAAAATTCTGATTGCCGGCCAGGCTCCGGGGATAAAGACCCATCAAAAAGCCCGCCCTTTCGATGACGCCAGCGGTGAAAGGCTGCGAAGCTGGTTGGGTGTAGATAAAGAGACCTTCTACAATCCTGAGTTATTTGCCATCGTCCCCATGGGCTTTTGTTTTCCCGGTACCTTTGAGAAAGAAGGTAAAAAACAGGGTGACAAACCACCTAGGCCAGAGTGCGCCGCTAACTGGCACCCCAGGTTACTGCCTCAGCTTAACCAGATAGAGCTCACGCTGGTGCTGGGCCAATACGCCATCGATTATCATATTCAGCCTTTATTGCCGGAAAACGAAAGCAAGATTAACGTCACCCAGGCGGTAGAACGCTGGCAGGAGTTCTGGCCCCACAAGCTGGTACTGCCCCACCCCAGTCCCCGTAACAACCTTTGGCTGAAGCGCCATCCTGAATTTGAACAAACCCTGCTGCCACTGCTGAGACGCAGGGTACACGAGATACTTAACTCCTGATATGTACCAACTGGATGCCACTATCGCCGGTGAAATTGTTCACCGCACCATGAAAATTATCGGTCACAACATCAATGTGATGAACAGTGAGGGCGTGATCCTGGGCTCAGGTGATGTCAGTCGTCTCGGCCAGTGTCATCAGGGAGCCTGTGAGGCCATCGCCCTTGGAAAGGTGGTTGAAATCCCCTCTGACTGTGAAGTCAGTGGCGTCAAACCCGGTATCAACCTGCCACTCACCTTTCAGGAGCAGATTATCGGTGTTATCGGGATTACGGGAGAGCCGGAGAAGCTCAGTCACTATGGTGAACTGCTTAAGATGACCGCCGAAATGATTGTCGAACAGGCCAACCTGATGGACCAGCTGCAATGGAAAAACCGTCGCAGGGAAGAGTTTATTCTGCAGTTAATCAAGGCGAGCGCCGGTGATATATCCAAACTGGCAAACTGGGCCAGACAGCTGGATCTGGATATCCGCAAGCCCCGGGTGGCAGCCATTATTGAGGTGAGCTCTGCCGGTGGAGATGAGCTGAAACAGATATTGCACCTGCTGCAATTTCCCGAACGAGACAACCTGGTGGCCATGACCTCTCTGTCCAGACTGGTCATTCTCAAACCCGCATTTCTGGATGGCAAAAGCTGGAGCCGTGAAGCGGAAAGCGAACGTATCGATCGCTTGCTAGAACGTCTGCCCAAAGCGCAACGCAACAAGTTGAAAATTGCGCTCGGGCATTTCTTCCCCGGAGACGGTGGTATCGCCCGCTCCTATCAAAGCGCACTGGAAACCCTGACTCTGGGGCAGAGACTGCAACCTGCACAAAATAAATATCTGTATCAGGAGTTTGAAAGCCAGGTGCTGCTCAGTGAACTGGCTGCCAGCTGGCGCGGAGAAGAACTCAGCCGCCCCTATGTCAGCTTGCAGGCATCCGACAAAAGCGGCCAGCTTTGTAAAACACTGGATGCCTATATTGCTTCGGGCGGGGAGCCGGGGGCCTGCGCAGATGCCCTCTATATCCACAGAAATACCCTGAGATACCGGCTGGAAAAAATCAGCCGGATCACCGACCTGGATTTAAGCAACCTGGATCAACTGCTGCGCCTTAACCTCGCCAGATTGCTGAGCCAAAGCCGTTTTCCCGCCAATAACGAGTGATTTGGCCCATCCGGGCCTAAGTTCTTTCAAGCAGAGCCTGATAAAAGGCCAGGATCACGTTTTGTGCATTTGCACAAAAAACGGGGCGATATTCGCTTGAAATCCGTGTGGCGCCACAAAGTAAAAGCGCCCGTCATCATTGATAATGACCGTCTCTGTCGCCTCCTCAATAAGCACTCAAAGAAGCGCTGAGGCCTGACGGCAACACAATAATATCAATGGAAGAACCCTATGACCCTTATCCTTACCCTGCTGGCTGTGGTGGCCTTTATCGTGTTTGCCACTGCCAAACTGAAAATGCATCCTTTTCTGACCTTGCTGCTGGCAACCTTTATGGCGGCATTCGCCTTTGGCCTGCCTGCAGCAGACATTGCCAAAACCATCACCTCAGGTTTCGGCGGTATCCTGGGTTATATTGGCCTGGTGATCGTACTGGGTACCATTATCGGTACCATTCTGGAGAAAAGCGGCGCAGCCATTACCCTGGCTGATGTCGTGATTCGGGTGCTGGGACAAAGGTTCCCCAATCTGACTATGTCCATCATCGGCTATATCGTTTCAATCCCGGTATTTTGTGATTCCGGCTTTGTGATCCTCAACTCGCTTAAACAGTCCCTGGCCAACCGCATGAAGGTCTCCAGCGTCGCCATGAGCGTGGCGCTGGCAACAGGTCTGTATGCCACTCACACCTTTGTTCCACCTACGCCAGGCCCTATTGCCGCTGCCGGTAACCTGGGGCTTGAAGCTCATCTGGGCCTGGTGATTGTGATTGGTTTGTTTTTGGCAGCTATTGCTGCTTTGGCGGGCCTTTGGTGGGCCAACCGCTTTGCCGGTGTCGAGCCTGATGGTGAAGGAGCCCAGGAGCTGACTGCTCAGGCAGAGCAATATGAAACTCTGAAAGCCAGCTATGGCGAACTGCCAAAGCCTCTGCCGGCGTTTGCCCCCATTCTGGTCCCAATCCTGCTGATCTGTTTGGGCTCTATTGCCAACTTCCCATCCAAGCCATTTGGCGAAGAGGTGATTTGGCAGGTACTGAACTTCCTGGGTCAGCCACTGAACGCACTGATGATTGGTCTGTTTCTGTCTCTGGGTCTGCTGAAGAGTGGTGACCGCCTGAAAGAGTTCAGCGACCGCATCAGCCAGGGACTGGTGATCGCCGCGCCTATCTTGCTTATTACCGGTGCCGGTGGCGCGTTCGGCGCTGTTATCAAAGCCACTCCGATTGGCGATTTTCTGGGATCCAGCCTGTCTGCACTGGGCATAGGTATCTTTATGCCATTCGTCGTGGCCGCGGCACTTAAGTCTGCCCAAGGCTCCTCAACCGTAGCTCTGGTGGCCACCTCTGCACTGGTAGCCCCTATGCTGGGCGATATTGGCCTGGGCACTGAAATGGGTCGTGTGCTGACCGTTATGGCAATCGGTGCCGGTGCCATGACAGTGTCTCATGCCAACGACAGCTTCTTCTGGGTGGTGACTCAGTTCAGCCGTATGAGCGTATCTCAGGCGTACCGCGCCCAAACCATGGCAACGGCCGTACAGGGCTGTACTGCGATGGCACTGGTTTATATCCTGTCCCTGTTCCTGCTTTAATGTCGGCGATAACCGACAGGTTCTGATCATACAACCAGAGTGGGAGCCAGACTCACAGTCCTGCTCCCACTACAGGAAATATCATGAAGATAGTGATTGCCCCAGACTCATTTAAAGAAAGCCTGAGCGCCCTTGAAGTGGCCAGAGCTATTGAGAAGGGATTCAAGCGGGAATTTCCCGATGCGGATTATCAGATTGTTCCCATGGCCGACGGCGGTGAGGGCACTGTCGATGCTTTGGTTGACGCCACCGGCGGTAAACTGGTCCACCTGGATGTCACCGGACCTCTGGGCAACAGAGTCCAGGCCAGATACGGCATTCTTGGAGATAACGGTGCCTCCTCAGCCGACAAGATTAACGCTGCGACAGCCATTATTGAGATGGCATCAGCCTCGGGGTTACATCTGGTACCACAAAACTTGCGAGATCCTTTGCTGACCTCCAGCTTCGGCACAGGCGAACTGATCCGCGATGCGCTGGATAAGGGAGTGCGTCATCTGATCCTCGGTCTGGGAGGCAGCGCCACCAATGATGGTGGCGCGGGAATGCTGCAGGCGCTGGGAGCCGAACTGCTTAATGCTCAGGGTCAAAGTCTGCCTGCGGGGGGCGAGGCCTTGTTAGAGCTGGCAGCCATAGATCTCAGTGAACTGCACCCGGCCCTAAAACAAACCCGCATCGATGTGGCCTGCGACGTGGACAATCCTCTGTGCGGTATTCGCGGCGCATCCCATATCTTTGGCCCACAAAAAGGCGCAACTCAGGAGATGGTACATCTGCTGGATAAAGCCCTGGGGCAATTTGCCCATGTGGTATGCCACCAATGGCCAGATAAAGCGCCTATGGCCCTGCTTCCCGGCACTGGCGCCGCAGGAGGTATGGGATATGCCATGGTGGCGCTGCTGGACGCCAGCCTGACGCCCGGCGTGGAATTGGTGATAACCGCACTGGACTTGGATGCCGCCATTACCGGTGCCAATCTGGTTATTACCGGTGAAGGCCGTATCGATGGGCAGACAGTCTATGGCAAGACGCCTATGGGCGTGCTCAACACCGCCAAACGCCACAATGTTCCCTGCATTGCATTGGCTGGATGCCTTGGGCAGGAAGCCGACGCCATCAAAGCACATGGTATGAAGGCAATCTTTCCCATAGTGCCCGCCTCCGTCACGCTGGAGCAGGCACTGGCTACCGGTGCTGCCAACCTGGAACGCACAGCAGCCAATGTGGCCGGTATGATGCGTTTGGCCCAGTCCTGAACCACTACTTACGCTCTTTCTAAGCCCGCCCTTTAAATTCAAAAGGATGCGGGCTTTTTTATTTACCGCCACGGAAACTTGCCGCATGAATGACCATGCAGTAAAGTTGCAACATTTTGACAATCGCCCTTCCCCCTGATAAATCAAGGGCTGGAACATATAATTACAAGAGCATTGATGACGCCAAAACAACTCCGTCACGCCACGGCCTCTGAAGCTGCGCTGATGCGCGTGTTCACCGTGCCGGAAGAGCCAGAATCCACTCTGGGACAGATAGAGAGCAAGCTGTCCCGGGATCTTGCGGGTTTCCTGCAGGAAAGCATCGCCGCGCTGGAAAAGCCGCTGTCAGAGGTGGAAAAAGACTTCCAGCGTCATACTATTCCCGAGCAGCCCAGATTTGTCTCCGATTACGTCGACGAGATGATGCAGAATCTGGTGGCCCACTCTGTGCACACGGCCGCACCTTCTTTTATCGGGCATATGACCTCAGCGCTGCCCTACTTTGTGCTGCCACTGTCCAAGATGATGGTAGGCCTGAACCAGAATCTGGTAAAAATAGAAACCTCCAAAGCCTTTACTCCACTGGAGCGTCAGGTGTTGGGGATGATGCACCATCTGGTCTATGGCAGAGATGAAGGCTTCTACAAGAACTGGCTGCACAGTGCCAATCATGCGCTGGGAGCTTTCTGCTCCGGCGGCACAGTGGCCAATATTACAGCTTTGTGGATTGCCCGTAATAAATTACTTGGCCCAAAAGGCAGCTTTAAAGGTATCGCCAGAGAAGGCCTGCACCGCTCACTCAAGCATTATGGCTGGGATGATCTGGCGATTCTGGTGTCACAGCGGGGCCATTACTCCCTGGGGAAAGCGGCCGATCTGCTGGGCATTGGCCGCAGTAATATTTACACAGTACCAACCGATGCCAATAACAAGGTAGATATGGCCGCTATGCGTGCCAAAGCTGCCGAGCTGAATGCCAGAAATATCAGAGTTATGGCGATTGTCGGCGTCGCCGGCACCACAGAAACCGGCAATATCGACCCACTAGCAGAACTTGCTCAGTTGGCTGCCGAGCTTGAATGTCATTTCCACGTGGATGCAGCCTGGGGCGGTGCAACTTTGCTGTCCAACAAATACCGTCATCTTATGACTGGTGTAGAACTGGCTGATTCGATCACCATTGATGCCCACAAGCAGATGTATGTGCCCATGGGCGCAGGTATGGTGCTGTTTAAAGACCCCGCCTCTGCCGGCAGTATCGAGCATCACGCCGAGTATATTCTACGTAAAGGTTCCAAGGATTTAGGCAGTCAGACGCTGGAAGGATCCCGCCCGGGAATGGCGATGTTGGTGCACGCCTGTCTGCAGATTATCGGCCAGCAAGGCTATGAAATTCTGATTAACAACAGTCTGGAAAAAGCCAGATTCTTTGCTGATGCCATTGATGCCCACCCGGACTTTGAACTCACCAGCCATCCCGAACTGTGCCTGCTCACCTACAGGTATGTGCCAGCCCAGGTGCAAGAAGCAATGGCTCAGGCCAGAGCAGAAGGGAATGCCGAGCTGCTGGAGCAATTTAACTCTCTGCTGGACAGCCTCACCCGCTTCATCCAAAAAAGCCAGCGTGAACAGGGTAAGTCTTTTGTCTCCCGTACCCGGATTCCCGCACAACTCTACCCCGACCGTAAAACCACGGTATTCCGTGTGGTATTGGCCAACCCACTGACCACAGAGGCCATTCTTGAAGAGGTATTGGCTGAGCAGGGCGAGATTGCCGCCCGCAGTCGGCAGAATCTCACCAAGCTATTAGCACTGGCCACCAGAACATCGGTAGCCTGATGCCAGTCCAATAAAAAGACGGTGAGCAATCACCGCCTTTTTATTGGATATTCAATTCCAGTCGTCAGTCTCAAACACTCGGTTCATACTGTAACCAGGCTAATTTCAAAGTTTCTCCAACCCAGCTTCAAAGACTTCCAGGTATTGGCTATTGTTTTGTTTCGCCAATGCAACCGCCTTTCGCATATAGCCAAGCGCCTGCTCTTTGTCACCTGTGAGTGCCAGCGCATCTGCCATCGCTTTATTAGCCCACGGAGAGCGCGGATAGATCTCCAAATAGACTCTGGCGCCCGCCAGAGCTTTGGCCGGGTCTTTTTTCACATCAATAATTTGCTGTATTGGCTGGCCAATTTGCCACTCCGCACCTTTTACCCTGGTGCCGTATCTGGCGTTAAGCTGCTTGAAGTGACTTTTAAACACTCCCGGGTTAGCCACCACCTCATCAAACTCCAACAGCCAATCATTAAATTGACTTCGAAAGGCCAGGATCTGCGACAGCAGCGGCGTGGTCATATGGTCTTCATCGGGCAGGTCATAGGTCTCAATATCGGGATAAACCGCCATCAACTTCTCCAGGTACGCATCATAGGCCTGTTTCTGCCGCCCTTGCTCATTGGCCAGACTTAAAAAGATATAAGGCTTGTGGCTGGAGTCTGTGGCTGAAATGCTGTTAACCAAAACCTGCTCATCCCACCACAGCGACGGGCTGAACAGATGATAGGCATCAAACAGCTCTGGGTTCTGCTTAAGCACATACGCGCCAAACAAGCCGCCCAATGAATGACCGGCCAGCATGTCATAGCCTGACGTCCGGAAGCCTTGATTAATTGCAGGCATCAGCTCCTGTTTCAAAAAGCTAAGATAGGTATCAGCCTGACCAGACACTCTTGAGCTTTGTTTATCCCGGGTCGGCGTGAAGAACTTAAATCTGTCGACCCCGGGGATGGCTACCACCAGGATTTCCGGCATCACATCAGTGGATTCAAGGAACTTTGCGTTGATGGCGGTATGTTCACCATGCTGAGCACCATCAAGTACATAAAGCACAGGGTAGACCTGATCTGTAGCAGTATCATAGGAGTCAGGTGTAAACACTTCGACTTTCAGGCTGTGGCCAAGTGCATTGGACTCAATATCCATCAAGACACCAAAAGCATTTGGCAAACATGCGATCGAAAACAAAACCAGTAATGCAATTCTTTGCATAGCTAACATCCCCTGTCGTATTTCAGCGTTCCCTGAACCTCTATCCTACGGGGCCACTAAATCATAAAGCAAACACCAAAGGGGATTACCCTGAAGATTAAATTCAGGTTAATTAGACAAACAGGTCATTTTTAAATAACAACTCAACTGTATAATTTCAGCTTTGCTTATTCTGGCCTGATTATATGCGAGCGTATTTACGTTTAAACAGCAGTAATTTCTTTTTGGCAGCCAGAGAGTCTTTCATTGCATTGCTGCCCTTTATTCTAATCAGTTCAAGTGTTTCTTTGGTTGAAATTTTGCTGATTGCCTTCTTCCCTGGATTCGCTGACAGCAAGCCCATTGGCGCCCTTGAGAGTTTTTCCCTGACCCTGAATTTCGCCTTTCCTTTGGTGGTGATGGTGTCTTTGTCTGTTCACTTTGCCAAGTATCTCAGACAGTCTCTGCTTGGTGTTGTGACCTTATCTTTAATGGTACTGCTGGCGTTGCATGCCCATATTCAACCCGGCAATCCTTTCATCGATTACGCGCCAGAAATATTGAATGACCCCAGAGTATTTATTCTCCCCGTTACAGCGGCTTATACCCTTAAATGGCTGACAGGTATCAAGCTGTTTAAGCTGTCCCGTAAACATGGATTGAGTTCATATCTGGCGTTGCACCTTAACCTGGCAGTCCCCATTGCCCTTGGATTTATATTCTTGCTGGTGCTTTTTACCCTGCTGGCTATCTCTCTGGAGGGAGTGGAACAGGCATTGAGAGCTAATCTGCAAACCATGTCGCCCCGGGAACAACTATTGGGACTGAGCGGAGTACGACTGGTTTTCTGGAGTCTGGGTATTCATGGCGACAGCGCGTATATGCTGTTCCCTCATGTCGTTCAGGAGATGCAACCTGTGGCAAAGGGGATCAGTAATCGTAACTTTATCGATCTGGTCGCCGGTATCGGTGGCAGTGGGGCAACACTGTCGCTTGTTATCGCAATTTTCTGGCGTGGAAAGGGACACAGTCTCAAGGTCGCCAAAGTAGCCGCGCCTTTTTCATTGTTCAACCTCAATGAGCCCCTGCTTTATGGCCTGCCAATCGCCTTCAACCCTCGATTGATGTTGCCTTTTATGTTGGTACCTTGCGTCAACATACTGCTGACTTATCAGGCTCTGGAGTGGGGCTGGTTGAGCTTTAATGGTCAGGCTTTTCCCTGGATAACCCCGCCTTTACTCAATGCCTGGTTAATCAGCCACAATATGACGGTTGTGCTGTTTCAGCTGCTATTAGTCGCTATAGGCGTGTTTATCTACCTGCCTTTCGTTCGGGCTTCCATATGGGAGACAGTATCCGACCATCATCATAATGACGTCGTCAAGAGGCTAACCATGGGAGAGGAGCTTGATTTACAGGCGGAGTCCAATTACGTCCATGAGCAATTCTCCAGGCTGGCAGATAATCGTCGGGTTCATAATATTGTCCAGCGGGTATTGGCTGGCGATTTGCAGGTCTATTTTCAACCCAAGCTGAATCTCAATCGAAGAGAGGTGGTGGGGTTTGAGGCACTGATCAGGCTAAAGGAGCAGGATGGTAGTATTTCCAAGCCCTTTTTTATCGATGCGTTTCAACGATGTGGTTATGCTTCGACGCTGGACAGATATGTCATTACTTCGGTTGCTGAAACCTTGGAGCAATGGGCAGCTGATGGCTTTACCCCTGTCGTAGCCATCAATCTGGATCCATCCAGCCTGGTGAATGATGAGATCATCTTGCTGCTGAAGAGCTCGCTTGGGGCGAGAGCACAACAGATAGAGATAGAGATACTCGAAACAGCTGTGATGGATGATGTTGAAAAGGTAAACCAATGTCTCGCTGTACTGAAGGATATCGGATTCCGATTCCTGCTGGATGATTTTGGCACTGGATACTCCAGCCTTGGGGTACTGACTCAGCTGGACGTCGATGGGGTAAAGCTGGACCGAAGCATATTAACTCAGGCCTGCGATGGTAAAGGGGAGCTTTTATATCGTCAGATCTGTCAGCTATGCCAAAGTCAGGATCTGCAGTTGGTTGCTGAAGGGATAGAAACCGAAGAGGAAGAGAGATTTGTTTGTCAGGCTGGTGTTAACTACGTTCAGGGATGGCGTTACGCCAAAGCGATGCCAGCGAATGAAGCCAAACGGTTTGTTCTGGACAAATAGAAACCGGTTGAACCCACGATAAACGACTCTGCTGATGTGCCGTCGGGAACCGTTTGGTTCAAAAAAACGCCCGATTGGGTTGGACGGCACAATCTCATTGGCCTATCGTGGAGCTAACTGGATTTATCAGAGTGCAGGTTAAAGCTGCAATCCTCTTCATATTTCGCCTCCATCTGTGCGATATAATCAGAGAGTTCCTGCCCCGGTATTACGGGAAAGGGCTTCACCTGCACTGTCAGCTCCTGAATACGATCAACCCGGAAGTTACGGAAGGCATTGCGCAATAAACACCAACTCAGCAGTGTCCAGGTGCCACGCCAGAAATAGATCGCCAAAGGGTGGATCTGCCGCTCACTGTCCTGCTTTTCGGCATCCCGATAATTCATCAACACAGGGTGTCTTTGCTGACAGGCCAGTCTAAGTGGGTCGAGAAATTTAAACTCATCCTGATCTATGTAAAAGTCAGGAGAGAACATCAAAGAGTGGTAGCCCCGAAGACGCTCCGGCAGCACAGCTTCAACCTTGATCAACGCCTGTCTTGCTGCACTGCCCAGCGATTTACCGCCCCAGGTTTCCACCATTCGCATCCCTACCTGTATCGCCTCCAGTTCTGCCTCATTAAACATCAAAGGCGGGATATTGGCTTCCTGCCTGAGCAGATAGCCCACTCCCGCCTCGCCTTCAATAGGCACGCCGGACAGGCACAGATCCTGAATATCGCGATAAACAGTGCGAACCGATACCTCCAGCCTGTCAGCCAGTTGCTGCGCCGTAGTCAGGCGTCTGTGCCTGAGGATTTGTACTATCTGAAACAGTCGGTCAGCGCGTCGCATTGGGGCTCCGTTTACTCATAGCGATTCCGATAACTCACAGTCTGATTAAATTGTACATAAACTCAGGCATCAACAAGCCAGTGTCAGCTCAACATCAGGCTTCCATTGACCACAGGCCAACCTTGTTGCCCTCACAGTCCTTGAAGATTGCGATATGGCCGCATTCACCGTCTTTAATTGGCATTGGTGGCAACAAAATCTCTATTTCACCCTGCTCCAGTCTGGCCACCGCCAGAGACACGGGTTTTCCCAGATGCAGATAAACCAAAGAGCCCGCCATGGAGGGTGTCATCATGTCACATTTCACCAGAGCAACGCCTGCTCCCTGTTGATCTTCCTGTTCAATCAAAGCCATCTCCATCCCCTCCATAGACTCATGCCTGAAGGTCAGCCCCAAATGCTGTTGATAAAATTTAACGGCTCTATCCATATCTGCCACTGGGATCTCTCCCCACACCAACACTGCTTGTTGCAACATAGCTTTTCTCCTTTTCTGTCGCCGGAATTGGCGATGGAAAGAGCATAAGCCGGGGCTACTGACAGCATAGTGTCAGTAGTGATGAATGACTGCTTCTTAAGATATAAAAAAGCCCTGCGTACCGGGCTTTTACTTTATAAGCTGAAAACAAGAATAAGGCAGCGCCATTTATTGAGGCAATGATGCCTGGTGAGCTGAGATAAAGTTGTCCATCAGCTCTCTGGCGCGCACTTGCGCCTCTTTCAGGGACTCAGAATCGTCCATGGCCGTCACTACCTCGTAGTAGCATTTAATCTTGGGCTCGGTACCTGATGGTCTGACGATGACCCTGCTGCCGTTGTCCAGCCAGTAAGTCAGAACATCACTGGCAGGAAGATCTATGGCTTCAACTCTACCATCGGCAAAGCTCCTCTTGCTATGCTTGATGTCTTCAATCAAGGTCACCGCGGCATCACCTATGTGAGACGGCGGGTTTTGCCGCAGAAAAGCCCCGATATTCGGCGTTTCCGGTCTGAGTTTTATGCTCACCTGATCATTTAAATGGAAGCCATGCTCACGATAAATGGATTCCAATCTGTCCCATACCGTCAGCCCGGCAGCATTAAGCTCTGCCACCATTTGCACAAAAGCCAGCTGAGCAGTCAGGCCATCTTTGTCCCACACTGTGGAGCCTACGGTATAACCCAGTGCCTCTTCGTAGGCGAACAGAAACGCGGCATCGTCTGACTGCAACGTCTGCCCAACATTCATCAGCCATTTAAACCCGGTCAAAGTGGTATAAGGTGTACCCCCCAGTGTTGAAGCGACTTTGGCGAGCAAGCTCGAAGACACAATAGTATTGCCCACCAGCTTTTGATTGGCTGGCGCATGGGACAGCAGATAATGCCCCAGCAGCACACCGACCTGATCTCCTGTCAACATCTGATAGTGCCCGGGGCCGGCCTGTACCGCCACAGCAAACCTGTCTGCATCAGGATCATTGGCACAGGCAAGCAGAGCGTCATGCTTAACCGCTTCGGCAATCACCAGATCCATGGCGCCTTTCTCTTCAGGGTTGGGAAAGGCAACCGTCGGGAAATTCCCATCAGGCAAACGCTGAGCCGCCACGGAGTACACGTTGTCAAAACCAGCATCGCGCAACAGTGTCTCAGCCATTTCCGCCCCGACGCCATGCATAGCGGTGTAACTCAAACTGACGTTGGCTTTGCCGTGGGGCGCAAGCTCAGGAGATGCTTCAACAGCTCTTCTATAGGTCTGATAGTAATCATCCTGCAGCCACACTAAAGTGCCGGCCTTGGTGGCTTCACTCAGGTCCGCCAATTTCAACTCAGTGTTGGCTGCAGCTTCAATACAGGCGGCGATGCCAGCATCGTGGGGAGGGATGATCTGGGCTCCGTTTTCCCAATACACCTTGTAGCCATTGTATTCAGGGGGGTTGTGACTGGCGGTCACGACAATGCCTGCCGCGGCGTTAAAGTGTTTCACACCAAACGCCACCAAAGGGGTCGCGGCGACCTTAAAGGTTAACCTGACCTTTATCCCCAACGCGGTTAGGATAGCGGCTGCATCGTGGGCAAACTGACGAGAATCGTTGCGACCGTCATAGCCAATAACCACCCCTCTTACTTTGGCATCTTTAACCTGCCGCAACAGGTATTGACCCAGGCCTGCAGAGGTCTGTTGCACCACCAGACGATTCATTCGGCTTGGTCCTGCGCCCACTACCCCGCGCAATCCTGCGGTTCCAAACTCCAGTCGACCACTGAATCGCTCCGCTAATTCGGACTCGTTTCCGGCATCCAACAAAGACTGAATTTCCGCTTTAGTGTGGGCGTCTGGATCCAGCTCCAGCCAGCGGCTGACCTGAAAATGCAAATGAGTGTTCATACTTGACTGCCTGTCTTAAGATATCTTTCCTCACCCTAAAAAAAACCCCGGGGCCAAACAAGTTAAATTTGTTTCAAATCCTCCGATTAACATAATAGGCATATCGTCTGTCGGGGCTTATACCAATCCGCCTGACAGATTGATCTCATCTCTGCCTTGCCAGCCACCGGAGCACAAATTTGTCTTGGTGGTCGTCAGGCGCCGACGTATGATGCAAGCCTGCCCTCTCATCATAGTAACCATGACTGACAACAGC
Source organism: Shewanella corallii (assembly GCF_023349125.1). Lineage (GTDB taxonomy): Bacteria > Pseudomonadota > Gammaproteobacteria > Enterobacterales > Shewanellaceae > Shewanella > Shewanella corallii. The sequence goes on from NZ_JAKIKT010000002.1 coordinate 31,634, forward strand.
CTTTCTATCTGCCCTCTTACCAGGGACAAGCTTGCGGTATACCGCCCGGCTCTGGAAGCCCTGACACTGGCTCCGGATCAGCTGCAACATATTGAATCCATAACCGAATGTCTGGCTGAGGCAGAGCAGGATAAATGTTTCGTTCCGGCAGCGCTGCTACTGAGCCAACAGGTTGTCGGTTTTGCCATGTACGGCCTGTTCGATGAAGCCCATGGCCCAAGGGTTTGGTTTGATCGCTTTATGCTGGACACTTGGTCGCAGGGAAAGGGATTGGGAAAGGCCTTTGGCCAATTAATGCTGGCGTTTCTTTGTGAGCACTATCAAACAGAGACTGTTTATCTGAGTGTTTACAGTGATAATCAGGTCGCTATTCACCTCTATCAGCAGCTTGGGTTTGCCTTTAACGGCGAACAGGACAGCAAGGGAGAGCTGGTCATGGTTTACCAATCTGAGCAGCCGTCATTGACCCAGCCATTATCACAAGAATAAAAAGGGACCAAATTCGATTTTGGTCCCTTACTTCATTTCTCGAACAACAACCGTTACTTTATTCGGGAGTAAACTGCTCCGCGTATTCAATGCGCTCCGAGATCCCCGGGTGAGTAGACAGGTATTGACGACTCTCCTCACCGTCTCCCAGTTCCAGCTGATGCGCCTTCGCCAGAGCCCTCATAGCATCGGCGAAGGCTACGGGCGATATCCCCAACAACACCAGCTTGTTCAACGCATAGTCATCGGCTTCCCGCTCCATATCTCTTGAAAAGGCACTTTCAATCAACACTGAGCCTGTGCCAAGCAACACTTCAGATGAAGTTTCCAAATCGCCAAACAGCATGGCGACAACAATGGCAGCTCCGGCGCTTTGCGCAACCATTTTAACGCTATGTTGATGCTTCACATGGCCAATCTCATGCAGGAGCACAGCCAGAGAGGCATGCCGGTTATCTTTAAGCAACTCGGCCAGCTCGTCAGTCATCACTATCTGACCATTGGGTAAGGCAAAAGCATTAGCTCCAAGCACATCCGAGCGATAGAAGCCCAGTTGATACCTTTCCCGGTCCAGTTTCAGGGTATCGAGGGCATTATTCCAATCCGACTCGATATCCGATTTCACCGACGCCTCAAGCTCACTGGGATCGAGCATGGTCTTCTCTATGATGAGAAAGGCCTGACTGCCCATCTGCTCGATCACTTCATCAGGGACAAAGTGAACGCTGGCCTGAGCCGCGGCTGGCAATAAATGAAAAAACATCAAATACAAGGCAACAGGTACTGCAATCACGGCACCGATAATCACAGCCTTGCTGCGCTCCAGTTTCTCCGCCAGTCGACTTTGACCAAACTGCCATCTGTGGTGCTTGTCTCGGGGCACAAACCGGGCGCCAGTGACAAACACCACCTCGCTGGCAACGCCGGGAATAGGCGATGCAACCTTGACCTCATCCAAACCCACCTGTTCCAGGCAGGTGTCACCATTGATGACCTTTATCCCCTGCCCGGAATGCTCAAGCACAGCCTCAATACATTCCGAATGGCCGGCACGGTAATACTGTCCTGTGATCACGTCAGTGCAATATCCATATCAAACAGCTGGGAAGCTTCCTCACCGAACGCAGAGTTTCCATCCTGTTTATCATCCACAACCTGCTCTGCCCCCGGCAACACAGTCACCTTGGTGGCATCAGCCAGATATTTTGACTTTCTGACCTTGGTCCATGGATAAGCCAATCCCAGGCTGAAAACTATCGCCAATGCATTAGTGACATGCAGCATGCCATAACCAAATGGAGAGAGTTCAGACTCAAACTCTGCCACATCATCGAACTTGCTGTTGGCAAAGATGTGATTACGGATATAGCTCTCATAAATACCTGTGACCAATCCAATCATCACGATATAAACCGCAAAAACAGCAGCCATGGCAAAAGGACTTGGGTCTGCTACCGCCGTAGTTTCAGGATCCATTGCCCCAATCCCCATGCTGACGCTAAGTACCGTCATCGCAACGACGCCAAACATACCGCTCACCACAAATACGATTAACGCCGCAAGGTAATACTGGGAACCGCTAAGCTTGGTTTGCAGAGGCAAATCGCCATATCGAATATTGCTGTAGAGATACTCATCGATCTTTTTCAATACCCACGGGAACGCCAGGTACAGAGTAAATACACTCATAATAGGCAGCAGAATAAAATGCGCCAGCGCCCCACCATAGCTGCCCTCAAAGGAGAACCTTACGTTACGGTACTGAGTCATACGAAGGTGGAATCTCATTCCCTGATTAATCAACCAAGGGGAGAGAAATAGCATCACAACAATGGCTATAGCCCCGGCAACGGGAAAGTAACTGGTCAACACGTAGTAAGCAATAAACAGAATAAGTGCCAGAATCCGCCCTTTCAGAATTTGCATCGGCGTTGCCAGATAATTGAATCTATGGCCGTCAATTTCAGTATTCGAATAGAAATACTGATGGGTTCTCACTTTGGCCCAGGCGGAATAGATACCCAAAGTCACTATGGACAACAGGATATTGACTATCCAGATCCCAAAGAACTCTCCCGCCTGACCGGAAAAGTTCACCGGTACGGTTCTGCCTGGACTCTGGTCACTCTCATCAGGTATTTCTTGTTTAATGTTTGATTGTTTTACGTCTTCCATTACTGCCTCTTATTAACTTCGCCCGATCGGCACAACTTGTAACATTTAACCAACATCCTTTCAATCAGTCTAAACGGTGCAGCCCCTCTCTTTAGGGTTAGTTCTCCCGCCACCAGTTGTTAACTTTGATGGCGAAATTTGGATTGCTTTTATCAAGCTCGGAATGCTTTGATTAATGGAATGAAAAATTAGACTTTACTGATGATGATTAACTTGTCACCTGTGAAGAGCATGCAGTAGACTCCGCTCCCGGCCTGGGGAGCCTAACTCCCCATAAGCCACCTAGTTCAAGCTGTCACCTGGATGTGAGTGACCCCAAGGAGCCGGACCGGCATCACTTTATGCTTGTTATCAAGGTGACTTCCATGATCTGTTTATGGCCGGTTCTTATCGGACAAACCCCTTATGGGCTTTGCTTCCTCAAAACCGCCGCAGCTGGCGACCTGATACCTGCGGTTTTGGTTTGAATTTTTGAGGAGTAAAGATGCAATTGCTTATGGGATTGCTTGGGGTTGTTTCACTGTTCGCCATTGCCTGGCTGCTTTCTGAAAAGCGCACAGCTATTAACTGGCGTACCATCTTTGGTGCATTTGCCATTCAAACCGGCTTTGCGGCACTGGTGCTCTATTTCCCTGCCGGTCAAAGTGCTTTGGCTGTTGTCAGTAACGGTGCAGCCGGTCTGATGAGCTTTGCCGATGAAGGCATTAACTTCCTGTTTGGTCCATTGGCGCAGAACGGCTTTGTATTCTTTATTCGCGTACTACCGCTGATCATCTTCTTCAGCGCACTTATCTCCATTCTTTACTATCTGGGCATTATGCAGTGGGTTATCCGCGTACTTGGTGGCGGCCTGCAAAAAGTACTGGGTATCAGCCGCAGCGAATCTATCATAGCCACCGGCAACATCTTCCTGTCACAGGCAGAAACCCCACTTCTGGTTCGTCCTTTCCTTTCCCGCATGACCCGCTCTGAACTCTTTACCGTGATGACCTGTGGTATGGCATCGGTAGCAGGCTCAGTGTTGGGTGGTTATGCCGCCATGGGCGTAGACATGAAGTACCTGATTGCCGCTGCCTTTATGTCGGCTCCGGGCAGCTTGATGATGGCCAAAATCCTGATCCCCGAGCGTGATGTACCTGTACCTCAGCATGAAGTAGAGATGGAAAGCAGCCAGCAAAGCAACGTGCTGGACGCTATGGCCACGGGCGCCATGAATGGTATGAAAGTGGCCGTGGCCGTGGGTACCATTTTGCTTGCCATGATCAGTATTATCGCCATGGTGAACTACGGCCTGCAGAGTCTGGGTACTGTATTCGGCATCGACAACCTCAGCATGCAGAGCATTCTGGGCTATGTGTTTGCCCCGGTAGCTTTCCTGATTGGTATTCCTGTCAATGAGATGGCGCAGGCAGGTTCGCTGATCGGTCAGAAACTGATCCTGAACGAATTCGTGGCTTATATGGACTTTGCCAGCTTTAAAGACACCATCAGTGCCCACAGCCAGGTGATCATCACCTTCGCACTGTGTGGTTTCGCCAATCTGGCTTCTATTGCAGTACAAATTGGCTCTATCGGTGCCCTGGTTCCAGAGCGTCGCAGTGAAATTGCCAGCCTGGGCTTGCGTGCCGTACTGGCAGCGACGCTGGCTAACCTGATGAGTGCGGCGCTGGCAGGTATCTTTATCAGCTTGTAAGCATTGACCCGCATGAATACGAAAAGGGAGCCTGAGCTCCCTTTTTTATTGGTCTGAACAACAGAGGCTTAATCTTTAGCTGCCCGCTTAAACCACAACAAATACAAGCTTGCCGCAATCCACCAGGCAATCATCAGACTCCACAGGCCGTGGCTCATAAAGTGGGCTCCTCTGAGTTGCTGGGCCAAATCAAAACTGCCCCCCAAAAGCAACACCGACACCAGGGCGACCCAACGCAAACGGGGGCAATAAACCCTGGCGACAAAAAACAGCGCAATCCAGCCATATCCGCCAGCCGCATGGCCGCCGGGGAAACAGCGTCCGGGTGTCACATCATCAGGCAATAAACTAAAGGTAGGTACGTAAATCTGGCTGCCTCCGAATGGCAACAAATCCCAGGGGCAATTGACATGAGTAAGGCTCTTGAGCACGCCCACCAGGAGTACAGTCAGCAGGAAGCACAGTAGCAGATAGCTTAGAGGGACTCTGGCTGCTGTGAGCCTGGGGACCCTCCAACTGAGACCGATCAACACCATCACAATAACTGCGATGGCCACCACAAGATCATGTCCACCGCCATGCAGCAAGGTATCGGGGATAAAGCTATGTCGCCATGGCCAACCAGACTCAGGGGTACCAGACTCTAACTCAAACCACCACAAGGAGAGTTTCAGGTCCCACTCCCCCCACTCGGAGAGCAGATTGAACAACGCAAATAGTAAGGTGGGAAGGATAAGCAGTGACCAAATCTCACTGCGATATGTGTTGGTGGCAGACAAACTTGTCTCCGGCGGGTAGTCAGGCGCACAAGTATACGCCCGCTACCCACCAAGGGAAGTTAAAGCCCAACAGTTTTAGCCATCAGCTCCACATCAACATACTCACCATTTCGGAAGGCATAGCCTTTGGCTCTCCCCTCAAGCTCAAACCCAAGGCTCTGATAAAGGGCTATCGCAGCATGATTATCTGTGTATACCTCAATCTCGATACGCTTTATCGCCAGCCAATTAAAGGCCAGCTCCATCGCCGCTTGCATCAGCGCTTTACCCACTCCCTGGCCCCGGGCAGATTCACACACCCCCAGGCCCAAATTGGCAACATGCTTACGCCTGGGGTTGTCATGCACCATCATCCCCAGCTGTCCCAGAATACGCTCATCCTGCTCTGCGACCAGACTGTAAAATCCAGGTGTCACCTGTCCAAGTTTCTTCTCCCAGAGCTGCTGGGACGGAAAAGGCAACTGTAGCGTCCCTGAATAACAGGATGCCTGAGCATAGATCGCTCTTATCTGAGCGATATCGTTAAATTCACTTCTGCGTATATGCCAATTCCTGTCTTCCATACTTGCTCCATTTTCTCAGGACATAAAAAAAGCGCCCCTTCCGGGGCGCTTGACGTGGTTTGATTAAAACAAAAAGTCAGCGCGATGCCCCGGAAGCAGAATCTCCGGTCAGCATTAGCGTCTCAATATTGTTGTCGTTATTCATTACTGTTACCGAGTCCGGCTTATCCGTGATACGGGCAACTTCAGCGGACAGAGAGTAGTAACCGGGGTCCACATCCCCGGCTTCGTTGCGAATAGAACTGAGGGAGCTAAGCAGCATAACGCTGACCCCCACAAATCCCGCAACCCACCTTAATCTCATTACCTGCTCCTTTATATTCTGCGTCAGAAAGGCGCACCTTTTATTGTCCGTTCAGGCAAATTAGCTGTGAGTGAATCCCTGCTCACGATGTAAGACATTACCACATGTAAAAACAATGTAACAACACGTAACCAGGAAGTTTGCTGAATTTATTTTTTCAGGCTGGACTTGAGTCTTTGCATCCCCTCATCCACAGACACCAAAGGTCGGTAACCCAGATCTGATTTGGCCGCATCCAAACGGTAAAAATGACTGCAACTCAATTGCCTGGCAACAAATCGTGTCATTGGTGGCTCAGCGGATATGCCAAGCAGGGTATAGAAAACCTCCATTGCCGCCCCTACCCAATAAGCAAAAGTTGAGTTCACTCTTTTACTCACGCCCGGAAGGCCGTCACAGGCCAGAATGCGGTTCAGTACTTCAGCCATAGGCATGGGTTCATCATTGGAAAGAAAATAGGCCTTTCCCGCGGCTTTTTCGGGTTGTTGCAACAGGGTTTTGGCTGCCAACAGATGCGCCCAGGCAGCATTGTCCACATAAATGGTATCCACCAGTTTGTCTTTATCACCCAGCAGCCGAAGTCGCCCCTGCCTGCCACGTTCCAACACCCTGGGTACCAGATGCGGATCACCCGGCCCCCAAATCAGGTGAGGCCTCAGGGCCACCACAGTCAGCCTTTGTCCGCCTTTAACTTCGGCTCCCTGAGCAGACAGCACCATCTTCTCCGCCAGAGATTTAGTTCGGCCGTATGCATTGAGATACCGCTCGGCATGAGGTGTTGACTCATCAATGCCCTCTTCATCATGACCGGCAAAGGTCACGCTGGGGGTACTGGTATAGACAAGATTGGTAACTCCGGCCTGTTGGCAGGCAGCAATGATATTAGCCGTACCATCCACATTGGTCTCAAAATATTCCCGCTCGGCCCCCCAAACTCCAGCTTTAGCGGCAACGTGAAACACCAGCTGACAGCCTTCACAGGCAGCTTTAACCGCATCAATATCTGTCAGGCTGGCACTGATTTGCTCAATCCCCAGCTCATCCAGACTGGCATGCTGACTGCGGCTGAGACTAACCACTTCGATACCGGCAGCATACAATCGGCGGCAAAGTGCTAGCCCAAGAAAACCACCACCACCTGTGACCAGAACTTTGTCGACAGCTGTTGCTATCTGCTGCAGTACCTGTGTCTCTTCAGACGCCAGAGCTACGCCGTCCAGGCTTTTTGCCAACGCTTCTGCGCCCATTGCGCCAGTTTCTCCCTGAATATTTTTGCATTATGGCGAACATCCATCGGGAAGCCGTCATGTTGAATAAAGTGGTTTATCCCAAGGGTATGAGAATACTCTTGTGAAAGCGTTGCAAGCTGGCTGAAAACCGTATCGGCATAAACATCTGCGGCCAACTCAACACACAATACCGGGGTAATACTCCCCTCAATTTCCACCGCTACCAGTGCTGTGCGAATCACACCGGGATGGGTGTTGAAGATCCGTTCACAGGGCAAGGTAAACCAGGTCTTCTCAGCGCCGCAGACCCTGTGACCCATGCGGCCACACATCCATAAACGCCCCATACTATCAAGATAGCCAACATCGCCCATCCGGTGCCAAAATTCGGTCCCGTCAGCGACTTTGGCTTTGCTTGTGGCTGCAGGGTTGTCATAGTACGCAGCACTTGCCACAGCCCCCTTTACCCATATCTCACCAATCTGTCCTTCACTGAGCCACTCAGCGTCTTTAACGTTACCGATAGTCCCGTTATCTATTCGGGCAATACGAATCTCGGCAGCAACCGGATAGCCTACGCAAATTCCACCTCCGGTATCGGTTTGTGGCGCTGTGGAAGCAAGCTGACTGGAGGGAAACATGCTCACAGGCAGGGCTTCGGTGGCACCATAGGAGTTCAGCACCTCAACACCATCAGCAAGCAGTTTACGCAGTCTGGTTATCTGACCAATATCTGCCGGAGCACCGGCTGAGATCACTCTTTGTACGCTGGCAAGCCGGGTTCGAATGCTGGCTTCCTCCTGCTCATTTCCAGGATAGTTTGCCAGCTTGGCGAGCAGCGCAGGATTGAGAAAAAGGTTAGTGCACCGATAACGCTCAACGGCGCGCAGTAACACTTCAGGATCGGCAGTAATAGGCCTGGAAGCATCCATATCCGGAATAATGGACGCCATGCCCAATGCCGGGCCAAACAGGGCGAACAGAGGAAAAGTAGCCAGATCCCTTTCGCCGGGCTTGATACCATAGTCCTGCTTTAACGACTGGATCTGGGCGTTGAACATAGTATGGGTGTACTCAACGCCCTTGGGTTCACCTGTGGAGCCACTGGTATACAGGATGGCGCAAAGCTGATCTTCAGCGGGCAGCTGTGGCTGATACACGGCATCAACCGAAACATCTGCCAACATGCGTTTAAGGGACTTGCCGCCCCAAATCCCGCTTCCTCCAACCGTCACCACTTTTTGAACCGTTTCTTTGCCCCAGCCCAGCAAACGCCTCGCCAGCTGAGCTTTGGGAATACCGATAAAAACATCAGGCCGGGCTTTAGCAAGGCAGGTTTTCAGGTTAGCGGTCCCCATTCCCGGATCGACCATGACTGGGATAATACCAGCTTTAAACAGGGCAAAGGTCAGTGCAAAAAACTCCAGTCCCGGCGTCACCATCAGCACAGCTTTCATTCCACCGACAATGCCTTGCTCCCGCAGCGCCAGTGCGATTCTGTCACTGAGGCGCTCCAACTGCGCCAAAGTCAGTTCTTCAAACTCTCCATTGGCCAGCTGACGTGCAACAGCCAAATCATCAGGTCGTGACAGCGCCGCTGTTTTCAGGTGTTCGCAAAGATTGTTGGGAGTCGCCAGCGGGAGTTCGTGTCCCCCCGGCGTCATGCTGCGGCACCGTCTTTTTGGGAGCCACGGGCCATAAACCCACGAATGGCGGCAATCACCTCGTCGCTGGCATCTTCAAGAATATAGTGACCACAATCGGGGAACTCCCTGTAGTCCGCATCGGGAAAGCGCTGTTTCCATCCGGCCAGGAAGTGACGATCAAACACAAAGTCCTGATGACCCCAGCAGATGAGCTTTGGTATTTCGGCAAACTCAGTCAGAGACGCCTCAATATCTGACACCAATTGATAGCCCCTGTCGCCATGCTTAAGTGGAATATCCTGCACAAATCTCAGGGTCGCGATCCTGTTAGCCCAGTTGTTGTAGGGGGCCACATAGCTTTTACGCACAGGAGAGGACATAGGATGTCGCTTTACACCCACTCTGGATGCGGCGGAAGAAAAGGCATTAAAGCCCCTCACCAAGAAGGTTCCCAGCCAGGTATCGCGGCAAATTTTCAAAGCCAGGGGCAGTGGCTTACTGGCGGGCAGATGAAATGCTGCAGTATTAAGCAGTACCAGACGTTTAATTCTCTGCGGATAACGGGCAGCGTAGCCCATGCCTATCATGCCACCCCAATCGTGCAGCACCAGAGTGATATTATCGGTGACACCCAGATGGCTGAGCAGCGCGTCCAGATCATCAATACGCTGCTCAAGGTGGTAGTCATAACTTGAGTCATCAGGCTTATCTGACAGACCACAACCAATGTGGTCCGGCACGATACAACGAAACATGGGGGACAGTTCTGTCACCAGATTGCGATAGTAATAACTCCAGCTGGGGTTACCGTGCACCATCACAACGGCTTCGCCCTCACCTTCATCCAGGTAGTGGAGATTATGTCCGTTGCAGGAGAAAAATCGTCGCTGAAAAGGGTATTCAGCCAGTTGCAGTTTACCGTGTTCCATCACCACTCCAGCGCCAACATCATGCAATTCAGGCCACTGCCAATCCCCAGAAAACCGACCTTGTCACCGGGCTTGAGAAAGCCCTGTTCGCAAGCCATGGCGGCGCTGGCAGGCAAAGCGACGCTTCCCATGTTGCCCAGCTTGGCAAACGTCGGAAACTCCTTATCCATCGGGATATCCAGCGCCGAAAGAACCTGTTTACGGTTGGCCTCGCCCACCTGGTGACAAATCACCTTATCGACCTGCTCATGGGACCAGGCATTCTGAGTCAGAAACTGCTGCCAGGTATCCTGCGCCAGTGCCACCCCATGCTTGAGCAGGGACACTGCATCGGTACGCATCTCGTCCCGGTAGAGATCTTCTCCGGCAGGTGCCATTCCCCAATGACACAGTCCATTGTGCTCCGGGGCACTCAGCTGAGTTGCGCCTCTAAGCTTATGCGCTCCAGCTGACGCAAGAGATGCGTCGGTCAGCACCACAGCCACCCCGCCAGAACCGCCGGTCAAGGTGGCCAGCGTAGAGGCAAAGCCCTGCATGGTCGGTACTTTAAGCAATTTATTGATACTGGACTCAACAATGTCACGGGCTGACTCGCAGGCGACAACAACACCGGCGCGTATCTGTCCCAGCTCAATGCGGTTGGCAACATCCAACATACCGGACAACACACCCAGGCAGGCATTGCTGATGTCATACACTACGGTTTGGCGGGAAGTACCCAGCTCGGCAGCCACCCGACAGGCGGTCGCGGGCTCATGCTGTTCACGGCAAACGCCGGTATAGATAAGGGCACCGATATCAGAGATGGCGACACCTGATGCGGACAAAGCTTTACGGGCAGCACTGACAGCACCTTCAGAGACTTTAAATCCTTTAGGCCACCAACGGCGCTGCTCAATTCCTGTCAGCGCGGCCAACTGGCCGGGTGGAATACGAAACTTCTCGTACAACGGCTGCAACCGCTGTTCAAGTTGAGTACTGCTGATAATGTCAGGGGCCAACTCATATCCCAACCCACTGACAAAAACTCGGGAATAATTCATGGACCCAGGTTCTCCGGCGGCAATCCAATTGCGCACTTATTGTTAACTGGGTCACATTTGAGCAAGAATCGCCCGTGAATTCAATACAAAACCACTTATCAGGCCTGAGTTTTGCGGGCCTGGATCAGAGCATTGCGAGGGGTGACGGATTGGTCACAAAAAGCTCTGATATTCACTTCATATCCCTGTTCTTCCAGAAAACAGACGCGATCAAGCAGCAGCCAGTGCTCCAATGGCCCACGCAGCAGATGCGCCACCAGATCCAGCCTGCGCACCAATCCAAGCCGTGCAGTGCCTATGGCTTCATAACCGGCAACCTCCAGTCCTGAGGGCAATTCCAGTTGCTTGCGCTGCGCTCCCCAGCGCACAAATTCAGTGAAACTGCCGCTTAGTTGAGACTGCTTGATTGTGGGCAAAGGCAGGTAAGTATCTTCATTTCTGACCTCACGCTGCAGTCGGTCAAAGCCAAGACGCCAGGCCATCTCTTTATTGCGTAGAAGATTGGCTGTATCTGATGCAATCACACTGTGCTGCAATGGCAATTGCAACTCCTGCTTTGACAGTTCAAACCCTGTGGCTTTAGCAGCTACCGACAGGGGCTGATATTGGTTATCGCGGATCAGGTGGTAACAGCATGGGGAGATAGAGATAGAGTTCATACCGGCTTTGGCTCCCTGTTTCAGCAGGCTGATATGGAGGTCTCCACAGGCGTGCAACGCCACGGCATGGCTGCTGCCGGTAAACAGCTCTGTTGGTGCGTTAAAAGCATCGCCACAGATAAATTCCTGAGGCAACTGCCAGCGCTGGGCAAAGCTTTCCCCCGCATCACACAGCGCCTGCTGCCACTCCAGGCTAACCACTGGCAGACCTGTAGATTTGGCCAGCAAACGGCCCAGATGCCCTTTCCCTGCGCACCACTCCAGCACACTGGGACTGGTCTCAGACTGACTGACAACAGACTCAGGGCTGATGTGCCCGAGCTCAGCGCTGTTGGCCTCACATTCAGGGCTGCTGGCAAAAGGTAGCGCCAGCACAAAATCGGTGATCTGTTGCCACTTACGCCCTTTGATGTGGGCGCTGAAATGAGCCAACTCTTTATCGTCGATATTCAGGGATTGTACGGGCAGAGGCCTGGGTAAACAGATCCCCAACAAACTCTCGAGCCCGTATTCATCGAAAGCTGTATCCGCTTGGGCCAAATCGGCTTTAAGGGCTGGCAACAAGGTCCGCAGCAGGCGTTCCGAATTGGCATCAATGTTATCCAACTCATCATCATTAATGGCATTAACCACGCAGGCCAGTTCAGGAAAGTGCTCAGCCCAGGGCAAATCACTGCAATCAAAGGTGCGCAAACGCCACAGTGGACTGAGCATCTCCAGTAAAGCCGTCAATCGAAGCAGCAGTTCGCTGTGGGAATAGTGTTCATAGGCACGGGAAGACAGCACGTAATGATTTCCTGAAATGATGCAATGAAAAAGGCGCTGCGGATACCTGTCCGCAACGCCCTGATTTTAACTTTTGCCAGCTATGATTCAAAGCCTGAGCAATGAGCCAGTGGCCTTAGCTGTACTTAGGTTAAGCTCTATCCGCCTGTTTGTTGGCCTGTTTCATCCCAATACGTTTACCCAGCCATACCCCAAGCCCCAGAGGCGCGAAGAAGACGACCACCAGAAAGAGCACAATATAGAGGATCAGGCTTTTCAGCACATTGGTGATCTCTTCAAACACCTGAGCTACAGTGCGTTGCACCAGAGCATCTGCCTCTTTAGCCACCGCCTGACGCTCACGGTCAACCATCTGCTCGAGCGCCATCCGCTCACGCTCCACCATCTTCTCCAGTGCCTGACGCTCCACTGACAACTGTGCCAGATTGCGCTCGGCGCTGGCATCCAGCTGAGCCAGCAGAGGGGTCAACTCATGGCGCAAATCCACCGCCAGTTCAGACATCATCTGAGGGCTTTGGGCCATCAATGCCTGGAACCTGGCCGAAGTTTCACTGATATCTTTTAAAGTCTGTTGCACCTCGGCAGAGTTAATATTGGAGTGCAGGGCAAACAGCTCTGCTTTCCACCCCAGAATCTTGGGAGTCTGACCCGCCAGCATCGCCATACGGTCTGACATATCACTCATCACCTCAGGCACGCTGCCGAAGGTTTTCACCGCTTCAAACTCACCGATATTGCGGTACTTAAGCCAGTCATTAAAGGCAGACACCCTTGGGAAGGTAATATCAAACAAGGGATTAGCTGCGACATACTGTTTGATAAAGGCTTTATTGGTTGCAAAGTCAGATTGGCTCATCAGTCCCTGCATGCGGCGCTCATAGTCTGCCAGTAACTGTTGGCTGGTTTTGGCCGCCAGTTCGGTACGCTCACCAAACAGGTCTTCACCTTTACCATTTTCAAAGAAGTCCGCCATCTGTGCAGTAAAGGCCCAGGTATCGACCATAGCCGCGACCGGAGAAACCTGAAATATCGTCTGCCCCAGGGTTTGCTCAGCATAAATTTTCCACATCAGGGCATTGGACTTCACCATGATGTCGTCAGATTGCAAAATCACATCGGCGCTCTGCTCCACTCCAGCGTAGAAGGTGGTAGCGTATTCACGGGTAAACACCCGCATCCCCAACTGCTCCTGGGGCAATGGCTCAATACCACTTTCCAGCTTCACCTCAAGCAAAGAGCAGCCAGAAGTCATTAGCAACAAACATAAAATCAGACCAAAATACCTTAAAAAACCCATGAGAACTCCACCACAGCACACGATTGCAAACACCCGGGGATTCTAGCATTATGCCGACTCTTCCCCCGAATGATACGAAAAAAGGGTGAGCCATCTCACACTGGTTTCCCACTAATCACGACAAGGATGACTATGCGTTCCCCCTGTGTTGCCCACTGCGGCCTGAATGATGAAGACTACTGTATGGGCTGCTTCCGCCACATTGAAGAGATAGTGGGCTGGTCATCAGCCAGTGATGAGCGTAAGCAACAAATTATCGATGCGCTGCCTGAGCGCAAAGCCAAATTCAATGGTGAAGCCAACACCCAGAAACTGGGGCGGGACAAGTGGCTGGCGACAGAAGCCAGGCTGAAATCCTGAGATTCAAAGGATAAGTGCAATAAAATGCCCTGCCATTGGGTCCAATGGCAGGGCTGTCAATTATCATGACCGCTATGACTGCTCGGGCACTGCTTCACTTTTAGCGGCAGCATGAGCCTGATGAGTGGCAGTGAGCCTGCGCATCAAAGGCAATACAGCCAGCGCCAGCAAAGTGCAGAACAGTGCCGCAATTCCCAGCTTGGTAAACAGGCTGGTATAGATAGGCAGGGTTTCCAGCGGATTGGTCAGGCCCTCAGGCACACTGGCAAAGTTAGCCACCACTCCCCCCAGGTACTGAGAAATCCCTGACGCCACAAAGTAAGCCCCCATCATAAAGCCCCCCATGCGCGCAGGCACATAACGGGCTATCATCGCCAATCCCAGACCACTCACCAACAACTCACCCAGCGAGTAAGCACCATAGCCTGCAATCATCACCCAGGATGAGGTCTTGCCATTGACCGCAAAGTTACCGGCAAAGCCGTAAATAAAGAATCCGGCAGCCACTACGGCAAAGCCCAGCGCAAACTTGGCCGCGATGGAGATATCTTTGTTATTACGACCAGCGGTGGCATATACCCAGGCCAGAATAGGACTCAGGATCATAATCCAAATGGGGTTCAGCGCCTGGAACTGAGCCGGAGACCAGGTCCACAGATGTGCACCAAATACAGTAAAGTCCCAGTTCACATTACGCAGGGCAAACAGTGCCAGTGACGTGGACATCTGCTGATAGAAAATAAAGAAGAATACCGTTTGTACCGTCAGGATCAGCGCCGCAATCAAGCCTGCGCGCTCACTGGGTTCACTGCTGCGGATAAGGTGAGCAAAAATCCCCAATACCACTGCGCCAGCGGTATACACAAACAGGCGGGCTATGGTCTCTGACTCCAGAATAATGGTGGACATCAGCACAATCAGCACGGAAGCGCCCAGCACCATCATCAGCTTCTTTTTGTCTACCGGATGTTTGTCCGGCTCTGAGCCATAAGCATCCAGGGTAAATCGCATCACCATGTAGTTGGCCATACCCACTAGCAGACCGATAAAACACACGGCAAAAGCCGCATGCCAGCCGAACTGCTCACCATAGTGATGACTCACATAGTCCTTAATCCAGGGGGTCAACAGCATGGAGAAGGTAGAGCCAATGTTCACCGCCATGTAGTAGATGGTGAAAGCACTGTCGATTTTGGCATCTTCGCCGTCATAAATTTTACGGACCAAATTACCGGCATTGGGTTTGAACAGGCCGTTACCCACTACAATCACACCCAGCGCCATAAACAGGAACAGGGTATTCTCTGTAGGCACTGTCATCAGGGCATAACCTATGGCCAGAATACCAGCGCCAAGCAGCATGGTGCGTTTGGTTCCCAGCACCTTGTCACCAACCCAACCACCTATGGCGGGAGAAACGTAGATCAGTGCCGCACAGGCACTCCAGACCAGGTTGGCACGGCTATCCTCAAAACCAAGGCGTTGCACCATAAAGTAAACGATCAGCGCCTGCATGCCGTAATAGCCAAAGCGCTCCCAAAGCTCGATGAGAGAGACTGTCATAAAGGACTTGGTCTGACTCACCCGGGAATTGGCAGTAGTCATTCATTCCGCCTTATATTGAATGGGTGAACAGCACGGCGGACAGGATTTTCGCGCCGGACAAAGACAATTGTTCAGCACAATAACAAGTGAAACCGCGTGTTAAAAGTGAATTAGTGTTTAACTCAAACTCCCGTCCTTATTGGGTTTGAGCCCGTCCTGACACAAAAAAACGGGCATATCGCCCGCTTTATCATGAAACCTTGTACAGATTTCTGTTTACTTCTTCATCATCGCCTTGAGATCGGCAAAGGGATTGTAGGTGGCAGCCTGCTGTTTGGTCTCTGTGGTATCGCCATACTGCACCAGTTCTTCATAACGTGAGTGCTCATTGTCATGGCAATAAAGACACAGCAATTCCCAGTTGGAACCGTCTGAAGGATTGTTGTCATGATTGTGGTCCCTGTGGTGCACAGTCAGCTCACTCAGATTCTTGTGGGTGAACTCACGGGTGCAACGGCCACAAATCCATGGATACAGCTTGAGGGCCTGCTCACGATACCCCTTCTCACGCTGTGCCTTGTACTCTCTTTGCTGGGCCAACACACGATCCAGTTTACTTTGTCCTGCCTGAGTCATTTTGCTCTCATCTTACCTGGCCGAAAGTCATCACTTTCAGTCGCAAATTATCATCTATTACCTGTACACACCTTCTAACACTGCGCTGCGTTAACGTCCAGTACAGCGTGTTGTCTCACCAGGTCAGAAGCGGATCCAGTTCACACATTAACGTCAAGTTCTGACCTATCCCTCAACTGTAGAGGTGGAAATCATTGCATCATTCAGGGCAGAGTGATAGCTATCACATCCAGAAAAAAACGACCGGAATCGTAGATGGAAGCCGAACAACTGGAAGTACTGAATTTTATTTCCCAATATGCCCCCTTTGATGAGCTGCCGGAAGAGAAGCTCAAAGAGATCGCCCTCAATACTGAAGTCGCCTATTACAGGGCTGACAGCATGATTCTGAACAACGGCGATATCATCAAAGATCTCTATATGATCCGCAGCGGCGTGGTGGAAGTTTATCTGCGTAAGGGTGACAAGGGTGAACTTTACAATCGACTGGATACAGGCGCGGTATTTGGCCAGAAAGGCCTGTTGATGAACAACAAGGTGCGCATGCCTGCCAAAGCGATAGAAGATACTCTGGTCTACTGTATTCCTGATCCTCTGTTTAAAACCCTGTGTGATGAATTTGACCATTTTGCCGACTTTATGGAGTGGCAGGATGGCACCCAGCTGCGCAATGCTATCTCCACCCGCGCCGAAGGCAACGACCTGACCACGGTGAAAGCCCGTAAACTGCTGACTCGCGAACCTGTATCCCTGCCCCCGGATGCCAGTATTCAAACCGCCGCCAACCTGATGGCTGAAGAGAACGTCACTTCGGTTATCGTGGTTCGTAACCCTGAAGATATTGAAGATGAAGATACAGATATCTTGCTGGGGATCCTTACCGATCGTGACCTCTGCATCCGGGTATTGGCCAATGGTATCGATACCCAAACCCCTGTGTCTGAGGTAATGAGCGCCGATGTTGTGTCCCTGGACTACAACGCCTACGTATTTGAAGCCATGATGATGATGCTCAGATACAACCTGCACCACCTGCCCATTCTCAAGGATAAGAAACCGGTGGGCGTAATAGGTATGACAGATATCGTCCGCTACGAGTCGCAAAACAGCCTGCTGCTGGTTAACTCCATTTATACCTGTCACACCAAAGAGGAACTGGCGTCTCTGTCCCACCAGGTCAAAGACTGCTTTGTTCGCATGGTGGATGAAGATGCCAACGCTCATATGGTGGGTACTGCCATGTCGGTTATTGGCCGTAGCTTCAAGCAACGACTGGCGGAGTTGGCCGAAGAGGAGTTGGGCGCTGCGCCTGTGCCCTACTGTCTGGTAGCCATGGGTTCCATGGCCCGGGATGAACAACTGATCGTCACAGATCAGGATAACGCCCTTATTCTGGATGACAGTTACGATGAGGCCCTGCACGGCGACTACTTTAAGCGCTTTGCCGATTTTGTCTGTGATGGCCTCAATGCCTGTGGCTACGCCTATTGCAGCGGTGACATCATGTGCTCCAACCCCAAGTGGCGTATGACGCGGGCCCAGTGGGAAGCCTGTTTTGCTCAGTGGATAGATGCCCCCAATCCCGAAACCCTGCTTAACTCCTCCATCTTCTTCGATATCGATGGTGTATATGGCCGCCTCAAGTGGGCCGAGCAACTGAGGGGGTTTGTGGTACGCCGTGCCCGCCGCAATAATCGCTTCCTGGCATGCATGGCCCACAACGCCATTAACCGCACGCCGCCACTGGGATTCTTTAAAGACTTTGTGATGGAAAAAGATGGCCGTCACAGAAACTCTATTAACCTCAAACGTCGAGGCACTGCACCACTGGCAGATCTGGTACGGGTACATGCGCTGGCAGTAGGGTCGACCGCCCGCAACTCCTTTGAGCGCCTGGACGATATTATCGCCGCCGGTATCCTGCCAAAAGGGCGGGCTCAGGATTTGCGGGACGCCATGGAGCTTATCTATACCGTACGGATCCGACATCAGGCACTGGATATCGAGCAGGGTGAAGAGCCTGACAACAGCGTTGAACCTGAGAACATGTCTGACTTTGAACGCCGCAACCTGAAAGCCGCTTTCCAGATCCTCAGCAATGCCCAAAGCTTTATTAAGTTCCGCTATCAAAGGAGTCATTCATGATCTCCCTGCTACGGGCTGAACCTCGCAGTGATAGCCTACTGGATACCAGCAGCACGCCAGACTGGCCTGCCCTGTTTGCAGAGCTGAAGCAGACTGCAAAGGACAGCAGACTGCAGCGCTTTTATCAGACACCGCCAGCAGCCGGCAATACACCTGTCAGCCAGATAGAATTTGTGGCGCTGGATTTCGAAACCACAGGATTAAATCCTGAGAAAGATGAAATTATCAGCATAGGTCTGGTACCCTTTAGCCAGCAAAGGATCCACTGCCGGGGCTCAGCCCACTGGATAGTGAACCCAAAACGTCCCCTGAATGAAGAGTCAGTGGTCATTCACGGGATCACCCATTCTGATGTTGAAGAGGCACCGGATCTTCTGGTTATTCTGGATCAGGTGTTGGCAGCGCTCGCCGGCAAAATCGTTGTTGTTCATTACAAACAGATAGAACGCCAGTTTATGGATAAGGCGCTGCAAAGCCGGCTGGGTGAGGGCATCCTGTTTCCTGTAGTGGATACGCTGGATATCGAGGCCGCAGTGCAACGCAGGGCATGTCAGGGATGGCTTAATCGGCTCAAGGGCAAGAAGCCCGGTTCCGTCAGACTGGGGCGGGCAAGGGAAAGATACGGTTTACCCGCTTATCAACCCCATCATGCCCTCACAGACGCACTGGCAACCGCAGAATTACTGCAGGCGCAATTGGCCTGGCATTACTCGCCGGATACGCCTATCAGCGAAATCTGGCAATAATTTGCACAGTGTAAACAGCAGGTTGTCCAAAGCCTGCTCATATGTACCAGGAAACCATAATTTTGTAATGGGTATTGCTTTACTTTGATGTTAACAGGGATATGATTGGTCGCCCCAATCATGAGAGAAACCTCCAACGTTTCCGTTCCGCACTGATAACAATCAAGCAGAATAGCCTGTGAAACTGCGACACAGTTCCCAATGATTTCAGGATTGGCTTTTTTTTGATCACGTCTTTGAGGAGTTAAACGTGAGCGACAATAACAATGGCGGTATTCAACGCCCTGACGGCAAGGTCAAGGCAATTGATACTGATTACCAAATCGGGCAGGACAATATTGCCCTGAAAGTCGGTCCCCTTGGACTCGACATTCACAACCGGGTTTTTGCCATCTCCGGCTTGTCGGTTGTGCTTTTCGTGGTGCTTACCCTGGCATTTCGTGAAAGTGTGGAACCTTTCTTCTCCGGTCTCCGTGGTTGGCTGGTGTCCAATATGGACTGGTTCTTTATGTCTGCCGGCAACATCTTCGTGGTGGTTTGTCTGGTATTGATTGTTACCCCGCTGGGCCGTGTGCGTATTGGGGGGACTGAAGCGACTCCGGATTACAGCTACGCAGGTTGGCTGGCGATGCTGTTTGCTGCCGGCATGGGTATTGGCCTGGTGTTCTTCGGTGTATCCGAGCCTATGTCCCACTTCAGTGCAGCTCTGGGCGGCGTGACCATGGAAAGTGGGGTACGTACCGACTGGGCGCCGCTGGATGGCGCAGTAGGTGACAACGCCACTGCTCAGGCTCTGGGTATGGCTGCCACCATTTATCACTGGGCACTGCATCCCTGGTCCATCTACGCCCTGCTGGCACTGGGTCTGGCAATCTTCTCCTTTAACAAGGGCCTGCCACTGACCATGCGCTCTATCTTCTACCCGCTGTTTGGTGAGCGTGTATGGGGTTGGACAGGTCATATCATTGATATTCTGGCGGTTGTCGCGACTGTGTTTGGTCTGGCTACCTCTCTGGGTTACGGTGCCTCTCAAGCGGCCACTGGTCTGAACTTCCTGTTCGGTATCCCAGTGACAGAAACGACTCAGGTCGTGCTGATCGTTATCATCACCTCGCTGGCGCTGGTCTCTGTGATTGCCGGTCTGGACAGTGGTGTAAAGCGCCTGTCTGAAATTAACATGGGGCTGGCAGCCTTGCTGCTGCTGTTCGTGATTGTTGTGGGTCCAACCGCAGCGATTCTGACCGGCTTCTTCCACAATATCGTGTCATACCTTGAATATCTGCCTTCTCTGTCTATGCCATTTGGCCGTGAAGACTTGAACTACTCTCAGGGTTGGACAGCCTTCTACTGGGCTTGGTGGATCTCCTGGTCACCATTTGTGGGTATGTTTATTGCCCGTGTATCCCGTGGCCGCAGCGTGCGCGAATTCATTACCTGTGTAATCCTGATCCCGTCCACAGTGTGTGTATTGTGGATGACAGCATTCGGCGGTACAGCTATCAGCCAATATGTGAATGATGGTTACAAAGCGGTGTTTGACGCAGATCTGCCGCTTAAACTGTTCGCTATGCTGGATGTAATGCCACTGGCTGAAATCACCTCTTTCGTGGGTATTATTCTGATCGTGGTGTTCTTCATCACCTCAGCTGACTCAGGCTCTCTGGTAATTGATACCATTGCTGCCGGCGGCAAGGTGGACGCGCCTATGCCTCAGCGTATCTTCTGGTGCAGCTTTGCAGGCCTGGTGGCTATCGCCCTGATGCTGGGTGGTGGTTTGGCTGCAGCTCAGGCGATGGCGGTAACCACAGGCCTGCCGTTTACCCTGGTTCTGCTGGTCGCAACCCTGTCCCTGTTGAAGGGACTGATAAGCGAGCCAAGGCCAGCGAAAAAGTAATCTATTACTCACCCTGGGCAGATGAATGTCAGCGCCCAACAAGTAGATAGAGAAATACAAAAAGGGGCCGGTTGGCCCCTTTTTGTGAGCTAAAGAGACTGATTCAGATTTTAATTAAGGTTCCCACAGCAGAGACCATATCCTCTCCCCGGCACTGAGTGTTGGCCAGCAACCTGGCTTCAGAGCATTCTCCCTTAACCTCTTCCACGCAAAACTCAAACCGGGTTTGAGTTTTAATCGGTTGCTCCAGGTTTCCGGCAGGCACCTGCTGCCACTGCCAATCAGCAATACTCTGACGGGCAGATTTGGCAAACTTACTGCGGGAGGCATCAACCACTTCGATCTCAGTGATCTGATAATCAGGCGTCACTACGTACTCCAGCGTGGCGCAGCCACTGCGTCTGGCCTTGGCTTCGGCGATGGGATATCTGGGTTCCTTTCGCACCAATTGCTTCCATTTAGCTTTGGTCATCTCGCCTTCAGTCAAAGCAAGTCCTGCATATTCAGAATGACTGGCCGAGCCTGTACTCTGACAAGCCGTCAGTGTCAGCAAGGCTAACGTAGACATGATGAACTTCATACCACCTCCATGTTGAAGAAAGTCGTAACTAAAACAGAAAACTATCCTATCTCCTGCCAGTGCAACAAACAATCACCGGTTCGGGCGATAACCCGGGCTATTGCCAGGCCAATTAAAAAGGAGCCAAATGGCTCCTTTTTAGGCGTCGAAACAAATCAGTCCCGAATATCTTTTTCCATATCCTCATAGGAGGTATGGCGCACGTCTTTACCCTTCACATAGTAAATCACGTACTCACAGATATTCTTACAGCGGTCACCAACACGCTCAACTGCCCGGGCAGCCCAGAGTACATCCAGCACCTCAGGAATCGAGCGTGGGTCTTCCATCATATAAGTCATCAACTGACGAATAATGCCCTCATACTCTTTGTCCAGTACAGCGTCCTGTTTATGCAGCTCAAACGCTGCCTCGGCATCCATACGGGCCAGAGTGTCCAGGGTGTTGTGCAAGGTGCGGGTTGCATGGCGTCCCATATTCTCAATACTCACCAGGAGTGGACGCTGATTATTGGCCCGCTTCTCAACCGCAGCCTTGGCAATACGAACACAGGAGTCACCGATACGCTCAAGATCAGCAATGGTTTTAGTGATGGCGATAATCAGACGCAAATCACTGGCCGCTGGCTGCCGCTTGGCAATAATGCGAGTGCACTCTTCATCAATGGCGACTTCCATACCATTAACCTTGTGGTCACCCTCAATCACTTTCTGAGCCAATTCAGCATCCAGGCTGCCCAAGGCATCCAGCGCCTGCTCCAGCTGACGTTCAACCAGACCGCCCATAGCCAGTACCCGGTTACGAATATCTTCCAGCTCAGCACTGAACTGCCCAGAGATGTGTTTGTTAAGATTCATATTTTCCATTGACGCTTAAACCTTTTGCTTAATCTACTCCAGATTATTGAAAGCGGCCAGACATCAGCCCACCCATCGGCAAATTAGCCGTAACGACCTGTGATGTAGTCCTCAGTCCGTCGTTCCTTAGGCGTGGTAAATATGGTGTTGGTATCAGCATACTCCACCAGTTCCCCCATATACATAAAGGCAGTCTGATCCGAAACCCGGGCCGCCTGCTGCATGTTATGGGTCACAATCACCACTGTATATTTGGCTTTGAGCTCCGAG
This sequence comes from Shewanella corallii, assembly GCF_023349125.1. Lineage (GTDB taxonomy): Bacteria > Pseudomonadota > Gammaproteobacteria > Enterobacterales > Shewanellaceae > Shewanella > Shewanella corallii. Next base: position 54,259 of record NZ_JAKIKT010000002.1, read on the forward strand.
ATCAGCTCTTCAATCGTCAGAGTTGAAATGGGATCCAGTGCCGATGTTGGCTCATCGAGCAGCAGCACTTCAGGCTCGATGGCAATGGCACGGGCAATCACCAGACGCTGCTGCTGACCACCGGAGAGACCGAATGCATTGTCATGGAGACGGTCTTTCACCTCGTCCCAGATTGCTGCACCGCGCAGTGAGCGCTCACAGGCTTCATCCAGTTTGCGGCGGTCGTTAATGCCCTGCAGACGCAGGCCATAGACTACGTTTTCATAAATGGATTTTGGGAAAGGATTGGGACGCTGGAATACCATACCGACGTTACGACGCAGGGCGGCGACATCAACGCTTTTGTCATAGATGTTTTGTCCCTGCAGCAGGATCTCACCGGTAATATGGCAGTGATCCACCAGGTCATTCATACGGTTAATGCAACGCAGCAACGTGGATTTACCGCAACCTGAAGGCCCGATAAATGCGGTCACCTGATTCTTTGGGATCAGCATGGAAACGTCAAACAGCGCCTGCTTATCGCCATATTTCAGATCCAGATTGCGAATTTCCAATGCTGTCTCTGCCGGAGCCAGGTTACTCAGGTCCCTTGCGTCGGTGTTAATTGCTTGAGTATCTATTGAAATCATTTGCTCTACCATCACTTGAGAATACGGCTGTTATTAGTGTTCCAGAGAGCGGAATTTTTCCCGCAAGTGGTTACGCACACTGATTGCTGTCAGATTCAGTGCAACAATCACAGTCACCAGCAAGAATGAGGTGGCATAAACCAAGGGGCGTGCCGCTTCTACATTGGGGCTCTGGAAACCCACGTCGTAAATATGGAAACCCAGGTGCATGAACTTGCGTTCAAGGTGTACAAAGGGAAAGTTCATATCAATCGGCAGTGTCGGTGCCAGTTTCACTACGCCCACCAACATCAAAGGGGCTACCTCACCGGCAGCACGGGCCACCGCCAGAATCAAACCTGTCATAATCGCCGGGCTGGCCATAGGGATAACAATACGCCACAGGGTTTCTGCCTTGGTGGCGCCCAGTGCCAAACTGCCCTGACGCACCGCACTTGGAATGCGGGACAAGCCCTCTTCGGTAGACACTATCACCACGGGCAGGGTCAAAATTGCCAGGGTTAAGGCTGACCAGATAACACCGGGCGAACCAAAGGTAGGTGCCGGCAGCGCTTCAGGGTAAAACAGTTGGTCAAGGGAGCCGCCCAACATATAGACGAAGAAACCCAGACCAAATACCCCATAAACGATAGAAGGCACACCGGCCAGGTTAATCACCGCAATGCGGATCATCTTGGTCACCGGGCCTTTCTTCGCATATTCGTGCAGATAAATGGCGGCAATAACGCCGAATGGGGTCACAATCACCGCCATCAGCATCACCATAAATACAGTACCGAAAATGGCCGGGAATACGCCGCCTTCAGTGTTGGCTTCCCTTGGGTCATCTATGATGAAACCACCAACGCTCTTAAACCAGTGACCCACTTTGGTCATCAGTCCCATATCGTTTGGATAGGTCACATCCAGCACCTGAGACAGGTTCAGGGTAACTTCCTGGCCACGCATATCACGAACAACCACGCCATCACGGCCAGCAGCCTCGCGCAATGCAAATAGCTCGGTCTCAAGCACTTTGTATTCATCGTTCAGCGCCTGTCTGGCAAGCTCCAACTCAGTTTTGCGGGTATCGGTCAGTTCGCCATCCAACTCGTAACCACGCTCTTTCAGACGCAGACGTTCCAGCTCATAATTGATGGAGCCAATATCCTGCTTCTGCAACGTCATCGCGTCGTCATTGAGGTCAACGGCACGCTGAACATGCTCCTTCAGCATCACCCTGAGGTTGTCAGCGGGCAATCGCTTACCATCTTCAATCACAGCAACCGGATAGCCATAAAAGTTACCATTTTTGGTACGTTCAAATACGGCCAGATCTTTAGGCAAACTTTCACTGACAATGTCGGTACCCAGCACCCAGCGGAAGTCCAGGCCAACAAATTCCCGGTTACCTGTTTTGACCAGATAACGGGTAACGAACTCCCCGGGATAAGGGTTGAACTCGTAACCGGCTGACTCCAGACGCGCCGTGGGCACCTGCTCTCTATCATACAACTGGCCAATCAGAGTGGACTCGCTACCAGAGCTGTCACGCAGTTGCCACTCATAAACTTCAGCTGGCCAGAAGTAGCTCAGTCCACGCCAGGCGATCAGCAGCAACAAACCCAATACCGCAATCAAACTCAGACTGACAGCGCCCCCTGTCATCCAAATCCAGGGAGAGCCAGACTTAAACCACTTATTCATTGCCCATTTCCTTAACCTCGAAATCGAGTTGTTATTCGTTGTTACTTACAGTGAACTGTAACGTTCACGAAGACGCTGTCTCACCACCTCTGCCAGGGTGTTAAAGCAGAAGGTAAATACAAACAGCACGAATGCCGCCAGGAAGAGCACCCGATAATGGGTACTGCCAATTGCGGACTCAGGCATCTCTACCGCAATATTGGCGGCCAGGGTACGCATGCCCTCAAATACGCTCCACTCCATAATCGGCGTATTGCCTGTAGCCATAAGCACAATCATGGTCTCCCCTACCGCGCGGCCAAGGCCCATCATCACAGCGGAGAAGATACCCGGGCTGGCAGTGAGCAACACAACACGGGTCAGGGTTTGCCAGGGGGTAGCACCCAGTGCCAGCGAGCCATTGGAAAGATGACGGGGCACAGAGAACACAGCGTCTTCAGCAATGGAGAAGATGGTCGGGATAACGGCAAAGCCCATGGCGATACCCACAACCAGGGCGTTTCTCTGGTCAAAGGTGATTCCCAGCTCATTGGTAATGTACTGACGGGTGTCACCGTCAAACAGCCAGAGTTCCAGCACAGGACTGAATTCAAATGCCGCCCAACCCACGAGACACAAAATCGGCACCAGGAACAGCTCTTTAAACTCTTCTGGCAGCTTGAGTTTGATGGCTGCCGGCAGCACCTGCCAAATCACTGCGGTCGCTAATATGGTCAGCGGCAGCAATATTAGCAAGAGCACCATACCCGGCAGGTTTTCCTCCACCAGCGGGGCCAGCCACAAACCAGCCAGGAAGCCCAGAATCACAGTCGGCAGAGCTTCCATAATTTCAACCGTTGGCTTAACAAAGCCCCGCACCTTGGGAGACATAAAGTAGGCGGTATAGACTGCCCCGGCGATGGCCAGAGGCACAGCAAACAGCATGGCGTAGAAGGCTGCCTTCATGGTGCCGAACACCAGAGGCATCAGGCTTAACTTGGCTTCAAAGTCATCTGAACCTGAAGTGGACTGCCATACATATTGAGGCTCAGGGTAGCCTTCATACCAGACCTTCTGCCATAGTGCGCTCCAGGAAACTTCAGGGTGATCATTCTCAACCCTGAACAGATGTAGTTTTTCGCCCGCATCCACTACCAACGCACTTGCACGGGGACTGAAACCCATAATTTTGGTGTCTTTCAGATCGAAAGTTTTATCGAACAGGTCGCGCTCACTGGTGGTGTAGTGCAGCGACAGTTCGCCTTCCGGGGTGATGGTAACAAAGCTCTTGCGGAAGAATTCAGGAGCGATGGCAGCAACCTGACCACCGGCGTTGAAGTCGCGGATTTCACGGTACAAACGTCCTTTGTCGCTGGCGACCTGGAAGTATTGGGCGACCCGACCATCATCAAAGCTGACCAGAACAGAACTGGCTCCGGCCAGCAGACTGATATTGGTGATACTGGTGTTTGGCTCTTTAACCTCAATCACCTGCATCAGGCTGATTTCGTCCAGATAACGAATATCGTAAACAAAAATTCGGTTACCACTGTGCAGCAACAATTGTCTCTGATCAGGCGTCATCAGTTGCTGAGTCACCTGCCTGGGAGTATCCGGAATCGTCTCATGCTCGCTGACCCACTCAACCTCTTCAGTCAGCATGTTCTCCTCACCACTCATACGAGTGATAGCCCAGTTACCATTGCTGTCACGGTAACTGAATGTCATCTTATCGCTGGCATAGCCAAAGGAGAGATCCCGGACCTCGGAGCCATCCTTGGTCACTGCCATTGGCTGCTGCCCTTCAGGGTATCTCAGCCTTGGCGTAATCAAACGCACGTTGTCAGGGTAGGTCACACCAAAATCGACCTTAACCAGAAGTACAGAGCCATCACTCAGCCCCAAAGCATATTTCTGCTCAGCAGCCGTTGCCACTGCTGCACTGGTGACAGTCACACCAGCAGGAAGCGTTGGCTTGAACTCGCCCAGTGATTTGCCATCAACAGCTCGGAAAAACTCCACCAGACCGGAGTCGGCTACCCGGTAGAGAATTTCATTTTGCTCATCACTACCAACCATCAAGGCCTTTGATTGGGTTTGCTGATAGCTGACCTCAGTCACAGGCTCGACTTCAGCACTGTCAAAAATCGGCTTTACCACGTATAAGAGGTAGAAAAAGATCAACAGCAAGGCCACAAATACCATGATGCCACCTACGGTGACTCCCACGGCAGTAGCTTTGTCGGTGAATGCCCTGCGGCTGGTTCTGTGACCTGCCTTCAAGATGGAATGGGCAGCCCCTGGCAAACTTTGTTCCATTCATTACCTCTGTATTTAGGTATCAGCAAACGTTCTGATTAATGATTTTCATCGCTTTTTTCTGGGCTTACAGCCATTGCTGTGTTACCACTATTCCTCAGTGGCCCCAACCTGGATTCAATCCTTTTTAGTTGTGGCCCGAAGTATATGACGTCAATATGACAGCATTGTTACATAGCGCATGATTTCGCCACAGGAGTACCTCTATGCTGCGATACCTCATCACTTTGCAAGCACCTGACAGACAAGGATTGGTTGAACAACTGGCACACGCAGTCAGTCGTCACGGGGGCAACTGGCTGGATTCTGAGATGCGACATATAGACGGCACCTTTGCCGCCATGATGGTCGTTGAAGTACCTGCCCTGAAATGGGACGCCTTGCTGGAAAACCTTGAGTGTATCGATGGTCTGACAATGACCCACAGTAAGATTTCTGCAGGCCCAACCCCAAAATACCGCAGCGACTTTCAGTTTGTCGCCTATGACCGGGCGGGATTAGTACTGGATATTTCGAATAAAATCAACAAACTTGGCATTAATATCGAGCAATTCAGCAGCCAGTATGATGCCGCAGGTCATACCGGGGTTCCGCTGTTTAAAGCAAATTTAGGTCTGGGTATGGCCAATGAAGAACAGGAAGAAGCCCTGCGCCAATCTCTGTATGAGCTGGGGGATGATGTGGTACTGGATAAAGTCTGATACCAAATTAATCAGGAACAAAAAAGGAGGCTAATGCCTCCTTTTGTTATTTAATCACGCACTATTACGCCATCTTAGGGTTGGCGCCATAATCATTTTCATCATGGCTGTCCTGAACAAAGAAGACTATCAGAACAATGAATCCAATCACTGGGAGCAAATACAGCAACTGCCACCAGCCACTGCGACCGGTATCATGCAGACGACGGGCACCGATGGCCAGAGAAGGGATCAGCACTGCAAGAGAATATATGCTTCCCAACATCATTATACCTAACATATTATCGACAAGAGTCAGTACTATTGAAACGATAAAGTTGAACAGTAAAAACATCCAGAATTCTTTACGGCGAGCCCGGCCATTGAACTCAGCAAACTTTTTCCACGCCCCGATGTAATATTCCATAGCGACTCCTTTGTATTTATTTGGGTGGCAGGCATCGGCAGGAGTCAGTAACCCCCAAACCGAACGACGGCCAATTTACAATCGCTGCAAACTTAACACAAAGATAACAATTGCCAATCACCCTAAAGCATTAAGCAGTAGAGGTCATACCAATAAAAGTCTAAGCACACTGGGGTAGTAATCGGGCTTATGCGGCCAATCTGCCGTTTCTAACCAGAGCCCTGCGGACATTTCGGCACATTTTGCCAAAACGGTTAAGGTCATCAAACCCAGGAGCAATGCCTCTGTTGATACTGTGCTGCCAGTAGCTGAGTTCAGAGTCCACCATCTCCATCAACTTTTTTGGGCAGCCTATACAAGAGTTATCCGGACCACATACAAAAGTATCCTCCTCGTATAGAGGAAACTCCTGCTTTACCGCATCGATAATCTGCTGCATTGCGGTGATTCTATCGGGCTTTTGGGTCATAGCGCATAAGGTCGGGTGGTGAAATATGCAGCTATTCTACGCCTCCTTTTTGCTGACGCTATTCTCCCAAATAGGTAGCATACAAAAGGATTAACACCGATTAATCCTGCAGTATTTTCACTAACTCTTAATCGATAAAAGCGCTCATAGCTGATGGACTAACTCTGGTACACTCCCAAGACATTGAAAAGGCCCGCGTTCGACGGGCCCATGAATATCAAGAGTGAGCACTATGCAAGGAACCCTTTCCAAGATGCGCGCCAGTCTGGATGACCAGGCGCAGGTCCAGTATCAGCTGCCGGTTGGCGACGAAGAGCTGGCACTCAACCCTTTGATCGGCAAGTCGCTGTCGATCATCCATTCCGGCAATATCTACTGCTGCAGCTGTGGTAAGAAGACCAAGAAAAGCTACTCCCAGGGTCATTGCTATGTGTGCATGCAAAAGCTGGCCAGCTGCGACATGTGCATTATGAAACCGGAGACCTGTCACTTCGATGCCGGTACCTGTCGTGAGCCTGAGTGGGCCGAAAGTCACTGCTTTGTGCCTCACTATGTTTACCTGTCCAACACCTCTGGCATTAAGGTGGGCATTACCCGCCACACTCAGATCCCAACCCGTTGGATAGATCAGGGTGCTACTCAGGGTCTGCCAATCCTCAAGGTGGCTAACCGTCGCTTGTCCGGTAAGGTGGAAATTGAGCTGGCCAAACTGATCAAAGATAAAACCAACTGGCAGGCGATGCTCAAAGGCAACGCCGACGATTTAGATCTGCAGGAACAAGCCAAACAATTGCTGCCGCAAATCCAGTCACGTCTGGATGAACTGGCCGCCGAAGAAGGCCCGGATGCTATTGAAGTGCTCGATACCGGCAGCCAGGAGATCGACTATCCGGTTGAGACCTTCCCAACCAAGGTGAAATCATTCAACCTGGACAAAGACCCAATCGCCGGTGGCGTATTAATGGGCATTAAAGGCCAGTACCTGATTTTTGATACCGGGGTAATCAATATTCGTAAGTACACCTCTTACGACGTGACGATTCAGCACGATTAAGCCGGTCAAATAGAGACAAAAAGCCCCGCACGGTAGAGCCTGCGGGGCTTTTTAATCTTGTTCAAACCCGACTTTGGCGCATTAACCTCGCGCAGCCATCTGCTCTTCAATATCTTCGTAGGCTTCGACCAGAAATCTTGGGGTACAGATCGCCAGGAAGATAAGATCGCAATCACCTGTGTTGGTGATCCTTTGAGGGCAGGATGGCGGGATCACAACCACGTCACCTGGGTTGACTTCCACTGGCGCCATATCACCAACTTCCACCAGCCCTTTGCCTTCCTGAATGTAATAACGCTCAGTAATGTCACGCACGATATGCCAGCGGGTCGTCACGCCCGGTTCAACCCGCGCACGGGCAATAGAGGCTTCAGGATCATTGTCGGAATTTGAATGCTCGACGATATAACACAGCTCAGGAGTCCAGAACTCTGTGGTCAAATCCTGATGATGTACGGCTTCTTTCATTGTTTTCTCTGCAGTAGGGCAATCATCGGGGCAGCATTCCTCAGCCCTCCCTCAGGGTCAAGCCACACTTGCCAAAACAGTTTGAGCCAGAGCACAGAACGCATATGGATGCGCAAAAGAAAAGCAGGCCTGAGCCTGCTTTCATCATCCAATCCGGGTAAGCCCTACTTTAGCTCCACCAGCAAGCTGGCACCTGAGCTGCTGGGGTTGCCCCTTGGCGCCAGGTAGTACCAGCCTTCCGCAGGGTTGGTCAGCACCAACTGCTCACGGTTACCCGCCTGCTCGGACTTAACTTCAAAACTGTCAGGGCTGGCCCAGGTTTGGCTGTTGCCGTACAGGTTCAAATCACCTGTGCCATGATCTGTGCTGACGGTTACCGATGGAGTGTTTGCCGGCACATAGAAGTAATAGCTGGTGCGGCCATCGGCGACACAAACCGCTTCACCAAAGTTTACGCCGCCATACTCATAGGGAGTTTGGGCCTGGCAAACATCAGGCACATTGGATGGCAGCTCGGGTTCTGGCTCTGTCCCACCCTGAGATAAGGTCATGGACACTCCCTGATAACCTGAACTGGTCACCAGTGAGAAATACACCCAGCCTCGATTGGCAGTGACCGTCAGGCTGTCATCACTGCCAGCCACATCGGTACGAACATCAAAAGCTGACTCAGTTGCCCAGATACTCTGATTAAACAGAATATCCACTTCGCCTGTGCCACCGGACAAGTTCAGGGTCAGCTGAGTATTATCGGCATCCACATAGGTGTAGTAGTAATTGATACCACTGCCAGCAACACACTCCTGCTGATCCGGCGTCAGGTTGCCATCGGTAATGGTGGCCGCGCCACAGTCCTGCGTTGGGGTACCGGTGTCCGGGTCTGCATTGTCGCCAATACCATCACCGTCAGAATCAGCCCACTCGGTCGGATCCAGCGGGAACAGATCCAGGCTGTCCTCATAACCATCGTTGTCATCATCGGTATCAGCATTATTACCTATGCCGTCACCGTCGGTATCCAACGTTTCAGAGGGATCATTGGGGAAAGCATCCTGACTGTCCGGCACACCATCACCATCTGAATCCACCGGCATCACAGGGCCTGTCAGCTGGGAGTCATTGCTGGCAACCGCCTGCAACCACTGCTGCCATTCGGCCTCATAGTTATCGGCAATCGTGTTGTTGATATAGTCGAGCCAGCCCTGGGCATCGCCGCCACGCGCCAGTGCCAGCATGGCATCCACATCGCTGCGATGGTTTTCAAACATAAAGCGTACCGCCAGATAGCCCCAGCGATAAACTCTGTCTGTGCCGTCATTATATGTGGTTGCCAGCACCTGACTTAAGCTAAGTGCACCAGTGCGCGCCAGTGCCACAGCCTCATCGTTACGGTTCTGACGGGACAGGTACTCGGCCAGACCTTCGCTCCACCATACTGACTTACCGGTATTAATGTCGAAATAGTTGAAGGCGCCATAGAGGTTGAAACGACCATCCAGATAATGGACATACTCATGCTCCAGGTTCCACACCACAAACTCATCAGTGATCCAACTGGCTTCATGGGCGATAAATCGGGCCTGATTGTTCTGATCTGCCGGGTTGCCTTCCAGGTACATGCCACCATTATTGGTATCTATGCCGAAAATGATGCCAGCGTAATTATCATAGTTGGTGTAATCATCGAAGATATTGACCTGCAAACTGGTGTTGTAATCATCCGCCACCGGGGTATAACCGGTCGCCAGCACCTGATGGAAGAGCACCTCTTCCGCCGCCATCAGATCACAGGATTGGGTCAGCTCGGCATCATTCATCGCCTGGGCACGAATACTGATGGAATCGGAGCAGACGTAGTTTATGCCCAGTACCGTTTGTTCAAGCTCCTGCTCCCAGCCGCAAATACCAAACGCCTCACATTGCCCAGGATTGTAATAGTCCAGATAACCTGCACCATCCGCCCACTGAGGGCTCATGCGGGCAAACTTGGCCATATACTGCTGAATACCGGCATTGAGCTCGTTTTTCAGCGCATCCGACAGGCCCCAGCGCTCGTGATACACATAAAAGCGACCATACTCACCCAGCGCATCACTGGATTCATAGGCATATTCTGAGTTGATGATGTAGTCGGCCGTGGCAATGTTCAGCAATGCTTTGCGCAGATCACCATACTGCTCTGCCTGTTGGTTATATTCATCCACCCAGTAACCGCGATACAGCACAGTCAACGCACTGGTCAGGGCGCTGCGATGAGACCAGGAGTTCAGATACTCAGGCGAGAAGGCTTGCAGATAATCCAGCACATAAGGCACAGACTCCGCCATATTGTAGCTGCTGTCCCAGGTGGTAAAGAACTCAGACAGGGTGCGCCCGGCATAGTCTGAGGTATCCATCAGATAGGGGTTTTTGGCGTACTCCAGCAGCAGCTCTCGCACCGCCTGAGAAGCACTGTTGTCACTATAGGTCAGGTCATCGTTGTAAAACTCTATGTAGAAGGCGCCGCGCAGAAAATAGAACAGCTGCTGCATGTCGCGGCCACTGCGACTGTCGTAGCTGGCGGCCTGCGCCCTGGCCAGATTAGCCACTGCCACCACATTCTCGCTTTGATAAGTCGCTACCGCCAGCGCATCATTCTGACGATACAGCTCAGAAATACACTCAAAGTCTGAGTTCACCACAAAGTCATACAGGTCCTGACCTTTGAGATTGGCAAATCCCTGATAATCAGGGCAGCCCTCGGCCGTGGACATCACTCTGGCCTGACGGGTTGTCACAGGCGCAGCTTCCACCGGGCTTTGGCTGACACCGCTTATGGTGCGCTCAGCCTTGTCGGTTTGGCTCAACGCATGAATCACAGGATTGCGACTGACTGGCGCCGACAGTGAATCTGCATCGGCATGGTTTTCAGGGTGATGGTGAGAGTGACCAGTAGCCTGCGCCTGCAAGGCAACAGGCAGCAAAGAGCTGACAGCCAGAGCCAACAGGCCGGCTGGGGACAATTTAAATGACATTGATTATTCTCCGGTTAACCCGCCACTGCGTACCGGATGCTGAACCACTTAATCAGCTGACACCAAGCCAGAAACCAGGTCTGTCTGGGTGTGCTGGAAGACGGGGTTAATTATCCTTGTTGTATAGCCTTGTAAAAACAAGGCCTTGGTCTAAAGCCAAGTTTGTTATACAGCATATTGTATACAAATTTCACCCATGAACGGTAAATATCATACTTTTGAATTAGTTATGACTATCCCTGCTGGTTAGACCTAACATTTCCTTTTGAATCCATTGAGATTTCTCAGTCTTAATTCCAAATTGTTCTAAAAACAATCAATGGATATAAGGCAAATTTAGATTCCGCCTCAACTGATTTACAGTCATAGAAAAATACTCATACCTGCGTTTAAAACAATTTCCGGATAATGCAAAACCCCATGCCACTGAAATATCAGAGCATTGCAGCCATAAAGGATTTGCTTTACTGCTGGATACAACCGTTACAACCAGTCATTGCAGTAGTGGCTTGATCGACCTCTGGTTGCGATGGTGCTGCATGTGCCAATAAGGCCCAGCGTCCAAAAACAATCCAAAGAGGACAAATCAGTGAATTTTGCCAACAAGCTCAGCAATAAACTCAATCCCGCAAAGTCTCTGTTTGCAGCCCTGCTGCTCACACTAACCTTAACTCCACAGGCTCAAGCAGCCGCTCCCCAGCACCCTATCGTTCTGGTCCACGGCATTTATGGATTTGATGCCCTTCTGGGCATCGATTACTTTTACCGGGTACCGCAAACCCTGCGCGCCATGGGGGCAAAAGTCTATGTAGCTCAGGTATCCCAGGCCAACAGTACCGAAGTCAGGGGTGAACAGTTAAGACAGTACATTCAAGGCGTGCTGGCCCACTCAGGCGCCAGTAAGGTCAATATTATCGGCCACAGCCACGGTGGCCCAACCGCCAGATATGTCGCCAGTGTCAGCCCTGAGATAGTGGCGTCGGTCACCTCCATTGGCGGCGTCAACTGGGGCAGTCGTTTTGCCGATTTCCTGCGGGGCCATATTCGCCCTGACTCCTGGACCGAATGGATGGTACGTATCGGGATGGAAGGCCTGGCGAGAGCCATAGCTACTCTTTCCGGTAACCCGGCAACACCTCAGGACGCCCTGGCGATGGCAGAGTCTCTCACCACCAGAGGCTCAGTCGCTTTCAACCAGAGGTACCCAGAGGGTATGCCTGCCTCCTACTGCGGTCAGGGACGTAAATGGGTCAATGGTGTTGCCTACTTCTCCTGGTCCGGCTCCGGCGTATTCACCAATGGCTTTGACCTGTCCGACTACCCATTGAGCCTGACGGCACTGGTTTTCAATGAACCCAACGATGGTTTGGTTGCCAGCTGCAGTACCCATCTGGGGCAGGTTATCCGCAATAACTACCGCATGAATCATATGGATGAAGTAAATCAGGTCTTTGGTCTTGTCAGCTGGTTTGAGACCAATCCTTTGACCCTGTTCCGGCAGCATGCCAATCGTCTGGCCCAGCATGGCCTGTAAACGCAAGCGGTAAGGAGCGATAACGATGACGCAGCAGCCCAAATCCCCTGATATTTGGCATTACAAACCCTGGTGGATTGCGGCTGCTGTTGTCCTGTTGCTGCTTATCTGGCTCGGACTTTCTACCAGGCAGCAAACTCCACCACCAGCTTTAACGGATGCAGATGCGGAGGTTAGAGTAACTTCATCCGTGACCGCACAGTCCAAACCTGCGATGGAAACCACCCAGCCAGACCCACAACAAGGATCCGGTAACCCGCTGGTGTTAAATGAACAATTGAAATGGCAGTTTGATGACCTGATCCATTCAGCAGATGGCGACGACACCAAGCTCCCTTCACTGCTAAGTGAACTGGCCCTAAGCCTTAATCTCAGTGACGATGCAGAGTTGAATCTCATGGATTTGTTCAGCCGCTACCGCCAATACCTGATGGCAGTTGCTGAACTCAAACTGGGAGTGAACACTGAAAGCCTGCTCAGCGCTGATGATACCCGCAGCTTTTTGCGCCGGGCCCACGCTCTCCAGTTCGAATTTTTCTCTGACCCGGAAATAGCCGCCTTCTTTGGCGATGCCAACCGTTATGATCAGCAGGCTCTGGCACGCATAACGGCACAAGCTGGCCATGATGCGTCAAGCCTTAAACAGCAACTGGACAGTCTACCTGAGCAAGACAGAGAGACTCTGTTACCTTCGGTACAAGCACTGGCCCTGACAGAATCTTTGTCTGGTCAGCAAGCGCCTGCCGATTTGACCTTTGAGCAGCAGCAAAAACTCCAGGAGTTTCAACATCAAAACCTGAAGTGGCAGCAAAGGGTGGAGGCCGTGATTAAGTTGCAGCAACAGCTTGCTGACACTCAGGATGCCGATCTGATATTAGCTGACTATCTCGCGAGCGGATTTACCCTTGCCGAACGTCGCAGGCTGGATGTTTTCCTGCGTCACCCCGAATTACTGAATTTGCAGGGTAATGAGTGACAAGCCAACAGGGATAGGTAGAATTAGCGTCCCTTAAAATGCTGAATGAGCCCAATCATACCCAATGGACCTGCTGCTCGCCCTGTGTACCTTTGTGTTCACCACGGCTGTTTCTCCCGGCCCCAATAATATTCTGCTGATGAGCTCAGGAGTTAACTTTGGGTTTCGTCGCAGCCTGCCGCTGATCTCAGGGATCTGTATTGGGTTTCCCTCCATGGTACTCGCTGTTGGACTGGGGCTTAGCGAAGTGTTTCAGCGCTTCCCGCTGATGCACACCAGCATTAAGACTCTGGGTATCTGCTACCTGCTGTATATGGCATATCGGCTGGTGATGAGTCGGAGCGAAATCGAAACCCGCAATCGTCCTGAGCCTTTGGGCTTCTTCCAGGCCGCGGCGTTTCAATGGGTAAACCCCAAAGCCTGGGTGATGGCCATTGGCGCCATGGGGGCTTTTACCAGCCTGAATGACCCTCTTACTCCCCAGGTTCTTAAAATCAGTTCGGTATTCTTTTTTATCGGTGTCCCTACCGCCCTGCTCTGGCTGGGTCTGGGATTATCGCTCAAGCGTTTTCTCAACGCCCCCCACAGACAACGCAGATTCAATCTGTTGATGGCCAGCCTGCTGGTACTTTCCATCGTGCCGATTATCCTGCCGGAGTAATTTATGAACGCCCCTCAATCCAAATCAGCGGCTGATGTCGCCCAACAGCAGATCGCCAACTGGGTGCGCAGTTTCATTGTGAAGTACAACATCTGCCCTTTCGCCCGTCCGGATCTGGACGCGAACAATATGCGCTACTGTGTTGCACATTCAAGCGATCTGGAGACGGTATTGATGTCACTGGTGGAAGAGTGCGTATTTATGGACAGCAATCCCCAGGTAAACACCAGCCTGTTTATTCTGCCGGAGGGGTTTGAGCAATTTGATGACTATCTGGATCTTCTGGATATCGCCAATGCATTGCTGCAGGCTCAGGGCTATGAAGGCACGTACCAGTTGGCCAGCTTCCACCCGGATTACTGCTTTGAAGGGGAAGAGGAGTCAGACGCCGCCAACTATACCAATCGCGCGCCGCTGCCTGTATTGCACATTATTCGCGAATCGGCACTGGCAGCAGCCCTGGCTGAATACAAAGATCCTGAATCCATTCCTGAGCGCAATATTCAGTTCACCCGCCGCAAAGGCGCGAATTTCTTTGAACTGATACTGCAGGCATGCAAAGCCTCCAAATCAGATTGAATACAGGGCTGGACTGAGTACCACCAGCCCGAACAGTCAGTCAGCAACGGTGACTCTGGCCCATATCTTACTCAGTCCAACTTCAGTAATTTCCTCAATAACCACTTTTTGTCCAGGAACGAGAAAACCTAGGGAGTCACCATATCTGTATCCCAACAGGGTAAACACAGGTGATTTTGTTCTGAGGTTTACACTTTCTTTGACCCTATATTCAGTGCCCGAAATCGGTTCTCCCTGATCAATATCGATAGTCCGGAATTGCCAGCGGTCACCGGGGAAGTAGCCTATGTAGATCCAACCTTCTGAGTCCTGGGCTACCTGCCGTTTTTCTTTGGCTGTATCTTCCAGCATCTCAAGCTGTACCTTCTGCTCCTGGATGCTGGCGAGTTGCCCCTGAATTTTCTCGCCACTGGCTTCCACTTCGGTTCCCAACTTTTCCAGCGCCTGATCTGATCCTGAGTTCAGGGTTAATTCCTTGATACGGCCGAGCAATATACCATTTTGATCACCAGCCTCTTTCAACCTGACTTCAGCCAGTTCGAGTTCGCTTTTTGCCCGCCTGGCGTCTTCCTCTATTCGGGTAGTGATCAGTTCAAGTTTGGCTACCTGAGCATCATGACGGACGGTATTTTGTTGCAGTGTGAATTCGGCGGTTTCAATTTTTTGATTCAAGCTGAGCTGAGAGGGAAGAAACACATACTGAATATAAGCCGCAAATATCAACGCCAAAGACACACCGGCAGCCAAAGGTCTCAGGAATTTCCGACTGAAGAAAAATGATTGATTTACCTCCGAATCGAGTAGCCGGGTTTCCAACTCCAGCTTTCTCAATTCCGCTTCCTCTCTGGCGATTTCTGCAAGAATTCGCCTGGCTTCAATCTCTCGTAAATCATCTTCTGTCATAGGCTTAGCCCTGAGTCGCTGTTGATTACACCCAAGATACGGAACCGTGAGCGGCGACTGAATTACTCTTTCGGGTTAAATGATGGTGAGAATATTCTGGAATGGCCTGACGCAGTCAATGAGGGCAAGTGAGCCTTTTCTTTTAACTCTGGCTATTGGCGCAAGCCTCTAAAATACAAATGCCGGAATAACAAAAAGGCCACCGACTGTCGCCTGTGGCCTTTTAAAATATTGAATCAGGGGGGCTGGACAACTGACTGCAGATTACAGTCTGTGGACCCTAACCTCCAGAATCCTGAGTTCATCCACCTGTATCACTTCGAACCGGAAGCCCTCACGCTCCACGCTTTCACCGGCTTTGGGCAAAGATCCAAACTCAGCCAACAGCATACCGGCGACCGTTACGTATTCTTCCTCAGGATCAACCAGACCTGTGATCTCCAGCTTATGCTCCAGATCGTGCAGCGCAGTGCAGCCTTTAACCTGCCAACTGTCTCCGGTCTGGATAATCTCCGGCAGCTCATCGGCATCAGGGAACTCACCCACAATAGATTCCAACAAGTCGTGCAATGTCACCAGTCCCTGCACACTGCCGAATTCATCGGTCAGAATCGCCAGATTGGTGCGGTTCAACCTGAAGCCCTGCAGCAAGCGCATGGCGGTAATGCTGTCAGGTACCACCATGGCCGGCTGACTGCGGGCCAACGCCTGAATATCTTCGCCCTGCTCCAGAGCCAGCAACATATCTTTACTGCGTACTACGCCCAGCAGTTCATCCAGCGAGCCATTACACACAGGGAACAACTGATGAGAACTGGTGCGGATCTGCTGTTTAAGCGCATCGGCATCATCCTGAATATCCAGCCAGCAAATCTCATTGCGGGGCGTCATCAGGGTACGTACTGACCGTTCAGCCAGCGACAGTACGCCTGTCACCATCTCTCTTTCATGGGCATCAAAGCCCGGCGTCAAGCCTTCTGGTGTCACAGGCTCATCGGCATCAAACTCAATACGGCCACCCATGAGTTTAACAATGGCATCAGTAGTGCGTTGACGCAGCGGCGTGTGCTCTTCCCTTTTCAGGCTGTTGCGACGAATCAGTTGGTTAAAGGCCTCAATCAAAATCGAGAAGCCCATGGCGGCATACAGATAGCCTTTTGGAATATGGAAACCAAAACCTTCGGCCACCAGGCTACAGCCAATCATCAGCAGGAAGCTCAAACACAGCACCACAACCGTAGGGTGAGCATTCACAAAGTCGGTAATCCACTTGGAGCCTACCAACATAACGACCATTGCAACCACAACGGCAATCATCATCACCGTCAGGTTATCCACCATACCTACCGCGGTAATAATGGAGTCCAGGCTGAATACAGCATCCAGTGCCAGGATCTGGGCGATGATCACTCCGAAACTGGCATACACATTGGTTTTACTGGCCTGACGGCTTTCGCCTTCCAGACGCTCGTGCAGCTCCATAGTGGCCTTGGCCAGCAGGAACAGACCACCGGAAATCAGAATGATATCCCGCCACGAGAAGGTCAGCGTGCCGATACTGAACAGGGGCTGAGTAAGCGTGACCAGCCAGGAAACAATACTCAGCAGACCCAGACGCATCAGCAGCGCCAGTGTCAAACCGATAGTACGAGCTTTGTCCCTTTGATGTGGGGGCAGCTTTTTAACCAGGATGGCGATAAATACCAGGTTGTCGATACCCAGTACAATCTCAAGAATAATCAGGGTAACAAGACCGGCCCAAATTTGGGGATCAGTCAGGAACTCCATGGGGAAACCTCTTTAGACGACGCTCGGAAGTGAGCAGGCCATAAATTACCTGCAGATGATGCCATCACAAAATCGGGAATTCCGATGTAATTAACGAAAGTTAATAAAGGATACAGCCTGATACAGACAAGGGGTTGTGTTGACGATTTTATGACAGCTTTTAATGTTCAACTCAGATAACTGCCGCTTTCCCGGCAAAAGCGTTAAACAATGTTTAATACATTCAGTTAGCCCGGTTTACGGCTGATAGCATCATAATTTTCAATCCCGGCAACAGCCCTGTTCAGATTCAGCCTCTGCTGATATTTCTGTTCTATGTTGGATGATTCACTGATACCGGCCGGATACAAGAGTAACTTACCAGACTAAAGCGCTCTATCTTTGCGACGGAGTTTAACTGTCTTGTTGAGAAAAAGGCCGCTCCATTCAACTCCCAGGTCCTGGGGTAATTGGAGCGGTCTTTCATATTAATCGCACAGGAGTTTAAGGGCTGTTGTCGTGAATCAATCACCAGACTCTTCACTCAGGTCACAGGGCTCACCATTGCAATAAAGGGCATTTAACGCCGCTTTGCCATCGGATGACAGATAGACTTGAGCACTCACCTTATCCGAGGTGAGCTCACGCTCAGCAGCCAATGCCTTCTCTTTAGGCAAAAAGAAGGCTTCAATCCCATAATCCAATCGATAGTATTCACTGCTGACAAAGCGGATCCGGCCGCCAATAAAAGTGCCCTCTCCCGGCTTAGTGGCTGACAGTTTCACCGGCATCGGCTGCTGACCATCCATGTTCAGAGTCAGATAAACCTTTTGCCCATCTTTGAATTTGCCATCGGCAATATCTGTGGGCACCCGTGAAATGCTGTAGTTAAGGCGCACATAGTTGCCACGAAATAAACTGCGGGGATCGTACGGCTCGGTCGGCAGCATCACGGGCTGACCAAACCACAAAGGTGCCACCGAACTTAAGTACTCCACTGCCAGTACGCCGGTTTGCAGCACTATGGTCAGCAATATCCCGGTCACAAGCCATCTGGGACGAGCTGTTTTGTTACTCTTCACGGGCTGCCTCCCTGCGATAACGCCAGTATCGGGCAGCGCCATAAAGCACTGCAGCACACAACATAAACAGCATGGCCCCTCCGATATAGTCACCCACCAGATCAAAGTATCTGAGCAAGGCCGTCAGCAACAACACACTGACTCCCGTATAAAAAGCTGTGCCGTTGGATTCGTCTATACCGCGACGGATACTGTAAATACCGGTAAATACCAACATTAGATTGGTCAGGACTGTCATCACCTGATCGGGTAGCAGCATCATCTCAGTGTTGAGAAACCCCAGAGTATAGAACAGGCCATTGGCCCCCAGAGCAATACGGGCAAAGATGGAACTGTGCCAACTCAGGGCGATGGCGCAGATACTCGCAGCCCCCACAATCATAGTCAGAATTGAGCCCGACCAGGTGAGCTCGGTCCTCAACTCACGCCACATTCCATCAAAACTCAGTACGACCAGCGTAAAAATACCGAGCAAAAGAACACAGTGCTGCAGTGCGTGACCATATGCTTTCAGATGAAACCGATTTGCACTCATCATGCGCCAGGCGCCACCGGCCAACATCAAGCCCAAGGCAATATTGATGGCCAGGGTATCCGGCTCCCAATGGTATTGCCACCAGTCACCCAGATACCAGTTCATCAGTAGATTCAGCCACAGCAGTAAGCTCAAAATACTGAGCAGGAACAGCAGACGGCTGCTGCCGGCGACCAGGGATACCCACAAAGTCACCAGCGCAAACAGAGGGAAGAGAGCCGGGAAAAAGTCTTCAAAAGATTCAACAAACATCCAGATTATGGCCAGCGCCAACACCTGCAATGCCAGCAAGCGACTGCGACACAAAGCCGCCAGAGGCAGTATACCGAGCGCCCACCACAAGATGCCGTCGGGATAGTGTTCACCCAGATGGTAAATCTGGGCAATCAGCATAATGGACGCACCATAGCAAAGGCCACCGAAAAACAGCCAGATAACCCCGGCCTGCTCTTTACCGGCAAGAAATACCCGGGCACCCTGCAGATTAACCACCAGGGTCAGCAGTATCAGCCCCAGCATCCGGGCCATTCTGGGGATCTCATCCCAGTTATGGGACATAATAAGGATAAGCGCCAGACCGGCAAACAAGGCCGCCATGGCCGTCAACAGGAAGTAGCCAAAGCTGTGCCCCTCAGCATCCTGCCAGCTGGCTCCAGAGCGACTGAGAATGGCTTCTCCCTGCTCGGCGGAGATCAATCCGTCATCGACCCAGGACTTGAGCTCGCGTACGCTGTCCCGCCTGAAAAACCTGAACCCTTTCATCATTTCCCTTTACTGCATCCAGAGCCGAGGCAGCTGAAGCAGGTTGTTGATTAGTGATTAATCATCAACTTAAGCCATCAGACTGACCTCATCAAGCGACCAATGCCTTTGTTATGCTCAATCCGGGCGGTCTGTCTGCTATGCCATGCGGGCAGCTGTGCGACCCAGCAGCATAAACCACAGGTACATCAGAGTTTCCATGGCACGCTGCATCAACCCCACAAAAGGCAGATCCGGATTAAGATTAAGCAGTAAGCCAAAAGCCAGTATCGCCACCGCCACACCTGCCATCATCAGGGTAAACCCGCCAGGCCATTGCCGGGCGGACACCGAGGTCACCAGCACCCCGGAGATCCCTGCAAGATAGGCAAAAGTGCCAAGGGTAATATGCAAGCCATGGGCAAAACTGGCCTGCTCTACCGGGCGACATTCAAAGTCACAGGCAAAGATACTGGCACCAATCAACAACAGGGCATAGATACCTATAAGGCCAATACCAAGGCGTGTGGGCACGCTTTGTGGCAGCACAGGCAATGCCATGGCCAGAAAAACCAACAGCAAAATTTCAGTGGGCACAAATCCCAGATAATTTACCAGCCAGGCATGGGGCGCACCTGTGGCACCCAGCTCACTCATATACTGAGATATATGGCTGTAGTCAGGATAAAACAGCCCGCCTACCAAGACGGTAAATACCAGCCACAGGTAACTGATCAGCGGCAATCGGCGGATCCATTCGTGGCGGGAAAAGATCAGAAACTGGCCCAACATAACGCACTCCCTGTGTCCATTTTCGACGCAAAATCAATCAATAGTAATGAAGTATCCCGGCCTCTGTCCAGCCGCGAACCATACTCTACATATGTCTAATACAGCATTGTTTTTAAAATAAAAAACCGTTTAAGCCAATCGAATTATTCCGCTATTTATAGGCATCTGGCTCACAGACTCATGAGCCTCAGGGTGCCATGATGATATCCACACAGCTGCCGCTGTACCCACATGGAGAAAGAATATGAACAAGACTCTGATAGCATCGCTCGCCTTGATGGCAAGCGCCTCAACCTTCGCCGCCGACACCGCCACAGTTGATATGGAACTGGTTACAGCCCAAGGCAACAAAACCATAGGCACTATCACCCTGATCCAATCTGATTACGGCCTGGTACTGACTCCACAAATTCACGGTTTAACCGCCGGCCTGCATGGCTTCCATATCCATGCCAAAGGCAGCTGCGCACCTTCAACCAAGGATGGCAAAACCATTCTGGCAGGAGCGGCCGGCGGTCACTATGACCCGGACAACACAGGTAAGCACGGTCATCCCTGGGATACCGGCAACCACAAAGGCGATCTGCCAGCCCTGTATGTTGACCACCATGGCAATGCCAGCTATCCGGTTCTGGCGCCCAAGCTGACTCTGGCTGAAGTGAAAGGCAAGGCGATTATGGTGCATGTGGGTGGTGATAATCACTCAGATCACCCGGCCCCTCTGGGCGGTGGCGGTGCGCGCATGGCCTGTGGTGTGATCCAATAAGCGAACCTTGCAGGGAAAGCCAGTGAGATTGGCGTAAGGTAAGCAAACGCCGGGTTATTTGACCCGGCGTTTTGTTTATAAGAGGTTAGCAATCAGCCCTGCATGCCCACATAGCCCGGCTGGGCCTGCATCCTTGCTATCCAGGCTTGAATACCGGGATAGTTGACCAAATCAAAGCCCCCTTCGTGGGCGACATGGGTATAGGCATACAAAGAGATATCAGCACAAGTCACGCTATCGCCACACAGGTATGGCGTCCTTTGCAGTTGCTGCTCCATCACATCCAGGGCTCTGTAACCCGGAGCATGCTTGGCGTCATACTCGGCCCTGCGATCATCCGGCAGCCCCAGATACAGTTGAATAAAGCGAGCCACGGCAATATAGGGTTCGTGGCTATATTGCTCAAAGCTCTGCCATTGGGCTACCCGGGACAGCTCAAAAGCGTCTTCTGGCAATAGATGAGAGCCGTGAGCAAGATAATTAAGAATGGCGTTGGACTCACTCAAAGAGCGTCCATCATCAAGCTGCATAGCCGGAATTTTGCCGTTGGGGTTGATGGCCAGATATTCAGGGGTTTTGTTTTCACCTTTGAGGGCGTTCACATTGACCCACTCATGCTCAATATTCAAAAGCGCGCACACCAGCTTAAGTTTGTAACAGTTGCCAGAACTGATATCGCCGTAAATCTTCATCTTGCTCTCCCTCGCTGAAATGCTGATACAAAAAAGCCCACTTTCGTGGGCTCTTTGGGTTAAGTCAACTGACTTCTATTCAAGACTGCTACACAGGCCAGATTACTCTTCGATACCTTTGCTGCGCAGGAACTCATCGTAGCTTCCCTTGAAGTCAGTCACGCCGTTGGCAGTGATCTCGATGATGCGGTTCGCCAGAGAGGATACAAACGCACGGTCGTGAGATACGAAGAACAGAGTACCTTCGTACATTTCCAGAGCGTTGTTCAGCGACTCAATAGACTCCATATCTAGGTGGTTGGTTGGTTCGTCCATCACCAGGATGTTTGGCTTTTGCATGATCATCTTACCGAACAGCATACGACCCTGCTCACCACCAGACAGTACTTTGACAGACTTCTTAATGTCATCGGCACCAAACAGCATACGACCCAGAATACCGCGGACAGCCTGCTCGTCGTCACCCTCTTTCTTCCACTGACTCATCCAGTCGAATACCGTCATATCGTTTTCAAAATCAGCAGCGTGATCCTGAGCGTAGTAACCGATAGTGGAATTTTCAGACCAGTGGATAGTGCCTTCATCCTGCGGCAGTTCGTGGATCAGGGTGCGAACCATAGTGGTTTTACCGGCACCGTTCTCACCCAGAATGGCAATACGCTCACCTACTTCGGCGATCATGTTGAAGCCTTTGAACAGAGACTCACCGTCAAAACCTTTGGCCAGGTTCTCAACCACCAGCGCGTTGCGGAACAGTTTCTTTTCCTGCTCGAAACGAATGTATGGGTTGATACGGCTGGAGGCCTTAACTTCGTCCAGCTTGATCTTATCAATCTGCTTGGCACGGGAAGTGGCCTGCTTGGCTTTAGACGCGTTGGCAGAGAATCGGGATACGAAGGTCTGCAGCTCGGCAATCTGAGCTTTCTTCTTGGCGTTATCAGCCAGCAGACGCTCACGAGCCTGAGTCGCAGCAGTCATGTACTCGTCATAGTTACCTGGGTAAACGCGCAGTTCACCATAGTCCAGATCCGCCATATGGGTACATACGGAGTTCAGGAAGTAACGGTCGTGAGAGATGATGATCATGGTGCTGTTACGCTGGTTCAGCATATCCTGCAACCAACGAATGGTGTCGATATCCAGGTTGTTGGTTGGTTCGTCGAGCAGCAGTACATCAGGATCTGAGAACAGCGCCTGTGCCAGCAGCACACGCAGTTTCCAGCCTGGTGCCACTTCGCTCATCGGGCCGAAATGCTGCTCCAGTGGAATACCCACGCCCAGCAGCAGTTCACCGGCACGGCTTTCGGCGGTGTAACCGTCCATCTCGGCAAATTCCATCTCCAGCTCAGCAACCTTGATGCCGTCCTCTTCTGTCATTTCTGGCAGAGAGTAGATACGGTCACGTTCCTGCTTCACAGCCCACAGCTCTTTGTGACCCATGATCACGGTATCAACTACGCTGTACTGCTCGTAGGCGAACTGATCCTGGTTCAGTTTACCCAGACGCTCATTCACATCCAGAGACACGTTGCCGCTGGTTGGCTCCAGTTCACCGCTGAGAATTTTCATAAAGGTGGACTTACCGCAGCCGTTGGCACCGATAAGACCGTAGCGGTTACCGCCGCCAAACTTAACCGAGATATTTTCAAACAGTGGCTTAGCGCCAAACTGCATGGTGATATTCGCTGTAGTGATCAATGTGAAGTTCCAAATATTTGTGGGTGTGGCGGACCAAATCTCTGGCGCAAACTGGCCAAAACTTATGCCGCAAAAATCAAACGCGGCACTATATCAAATTGAGTTGACGATGTCATGGAATGAGCGGGATTAGTCGCACCACAAAAATCAAATGCGGCGCACGCTCTGAGCAGCAACTAAAACCCGTCAAGATGTCATGAGTCAGGCAAACCATCAGAGACAAAAAAGCACCTCAGTGAGGTGCTTTTGATTGGTGCTTAGTTCCAGCCACGCTCCGGGTACAACCAGAGGTGTACTGTCACCTCATCACGATCGTGATACAGGTGCTTACAGTTGATGCGGAAGTCCTCTACTCCGTTTTCACGCAGAATTTCATCCATGGTTGCCAGAATCTGATGCACTTCTTTAAAGCGGCTCTTCATTGGCAATTTCAGGTTAAAGATCGCTTCTTTAAACCAGCCATTAATCGCCCAGGCTTCCATCAGCTCGGCCACGCGGCTTGGCTTTTCTACCATGTCACACACCAGCCAGTAGATGTTCTTACGTGGCGGCTCCCAACGGAAACCATCAGCCATATGGTGTTTCACCTGGCCGGTTTCCATCAGCTTGTCGTTCATTGGTCCATTGTCGATGGCATGTACCATCATGCCACGGCGCACCAGCTGATAGGTCCAGCCGCCGGGACAGGCGCCCAGATCCACGGCGTTCAAACCACTGCGCAGACGGGTTTCCTGATCTTCTTTCGGAATAAAGTGAATAAAGGCTTCATCCAATTTCAGAGTTGAGCGGCTTGGCGCATCAGCCGGGAACTTCAGGCGGGGAATACCACCGAAATGAGGCGATGAGTTATTGCTGTAGGAGTAACCGGCATAGGCCTGACCCGGTGCCACAAAACACACATGGATAATTGGACGGCGGGAGTTCTCCTTCTGCAACAGATTGCCATGCTTACGCAGACTCTGACGCAGGGGGACAGTGAACTTACGGCAGAAAGCCGACAGCTCTTTGGACTCATTGGTGTCTGGAGTTTCCACTCTCAGCTCACCGCCATTTTCCACCTGGCTCAGGGCTTCAACAATAGGCGTAACTCTGTCTTCCTGTGGCAGGTCTGACAACAGCTCAGATGCCGCAAACATCTGGCGGGCAAACACCAGTGAGTCCAGACTCAGCTCTCTGGCCAGACGGTCGGCGTCACCATCGGCAAAACACTGGAAAATCACATAGGCGTCATCACGGTTGGCTTTAACGAAACCACCGACATTCAATTCACCAGCACGCAGCTGGATTTCAGCCGCACAGTCTTTTTCATAGCCTGCACGACAAAACAAAAACAGATTCTTCATCAGGAACCCTGGTCAATCCGGGCAAAATGCCCCATAGCAAAACGGTGTGCAGTATATACCCAAACCCTGTGAAGATGTATCTCTGTATCTTGCACATAGTGCCAGCGCAAACAAAAAGTGCGGCATGTCATTTGACGATGCCGCACTTAATCTGGTTAAGGCAGGGTCAGTTCTGCTCAACCACTTTGTCACGCCATACGGCGACCGCAATCAGCAGCCAACCTATCAGAAACAGTCCGCCCCCCATTGGCGTAATTGGTCCTGTCCACTTGGTGCCGAGCAAAGCATACAGATACAAAGAGCCGGAAAACAGCAGGATACCGCCAGCAAAACACCAGGCCGCCCAGTCCAGCAATCTGCTCTTCATCCAGTGACCGGCGAAAGCCACGGCGATAATGGCGAAGGTGTGGTAGAACTGGTATTCCACCCCGAGGTTAAAAATCTCAATCATTTTAGGGGCCGCAATATGCTTCAAACCATGGGCCCCAAAAGCGCCCAGAGCCACAGCCAGAAAGCCACTCAGAGATGCCAACAACAGCCAGCCTTTACGCATTTTCTTCTCCCAAAAAACCAACACAATAACCTATGGCCAATGCCAGATTAGCCTCTATTGTGGTGCCGGACGACTTGCGGGGGACAAAGCTGTGATCGCCATCAGGGATAAGTTCAATGCGAGTGTTGTCGCCGCACTCCCACTCTTTGGTTTTCTCGTAGCTGCCGAAGCTGTCACGCTCACCCTGCAACACCAACACGGGGACTTTTGATTGCTGCAAAGGCTCAAGTCTGGGCTCGGCTTCTACGCCTTTACGTTTAATTGCTATAAAGGGATATCCCAGACAAACCACCCCATTGACCGCCTCTGCCGCTTGCTCATCGCCAGCCAATATCGCCGCCATACGCGACCCCATGGACTTCCCCACCAACCAGATGCGGTCAGCGCCGGAAGCTTTGGCAAGTTCAAGGTACTGGCCAAAACACTCCAGCAATTTGGGCGCTCTGTCCGGTGGACGACGCTTGCCATCTTGGGCGCGTTTCTGCATATAGGGGAAATTAAAGCGCACTACGGCCATGCCTTTGGCCGCCAAACCATGAGCCATGACCGTCATAAACTCGTGGTCCATTCCGGCACCGGCGCCATGGGCCAGTAACACCAGATCCCCTCCGGTTTTCAGCTCACCATCAAGTATCACATGGCCGGCATCAATCTCAGCCTGGAAGCAATTCACTGCGTGACTCCTCTGCAAACATATCCAGCATCCACTCTCTGAATGCCGCAATTTTTCCAAGTTCTGCATGGCTTTGCTGACACACCAGATAGTAGGCGTCTTTACTCACGAGCACTTCCTGAAATGGACACACCAGACGCCCTGCTTTGATATCCGGGCGGGCAAGTACTGAGTAACCCAGTGCCACCCCCTGACCATGGGCAGCAGCCTGCAGCACCAAAGAGGAGTGACTGAAAATAGGTCCCTGATTCACATTGACGTCTGTCACCCCACACTGCTTAAACCAGGCCTGCCAATCCTGACGGCTGGAGTCGTGCAACAGGGTATGAAACTTGAGATCAGCGGGCTTTTCCAGTGGTTTGGGACCGTTGAGTAGCAAAGGGGAGCACACGGGGATAAGCACTTCGTTACGCAGCTTGTCGGCACGTACACCTGGCCAGTTGCCCTGACCATAATAGATGGCCACATCCACATCATCTGCCAGGCTGGCAGAGTCTGAGTCCACCGCTTTGATACGAACATCAATATCAGGGTTTTTCTCACTGAACTTAGCCAGACGTGGCACCAACCACTGAATCGCGAAACTGGGGGACATGGCGACAGTAAGCGAACCGATAGCTCCCCGGGCCAACAGACGATCTGTCGCCTCACCCAGCTGCACAAAGATATCCTTGATATCGAGGAAATAGCTCTGCCCTTCTTCTGTCAGCAGCAATGAGCGATTTTTGCGGCGGAACAACTTCAGTCCCAGAAACTCTTCCAACGCCTTAATTTGATGACTCACCGCCGCCTGAGTCACGAACAGCTCTTCTGCTGCACGGGTAAAGCTCAGGTGACGGGCCGCCGCCTCAAACGCTTTGACTGCATTGAGAGGAGGTAAACGTCTGGACATAGTGGTCACTTCCCTTGTTTGTATGCCAACACAGGCCTTCACCCGTGACGCCGATTTTCCTGGGTTTCACCTGAAAATGCTGCACGGGTTAACAGGATTAGTTTTTCTAATCGCTATTGTGACATTTTCTCGGGTAAACATACCAGCCGCTATCCTTAGTATTTACACCTAACTCACTGGAAACTTTGACGAGCGGGCACAAAAAAGCCGCATTCGCAGGTGCGGCTTACGTCTCAAACAATGATCTGTGGTATCAAAGCTAATCCCAGTTGGCAGTCACTTCGGTCATTACTTTATGCCACTTATCAAGCAAGGCTCTGTGGTGAGGTTGAATATCAGCACCGCCCATTGATTGATGGATCTCTAAAAAAGGATCATCCATGCCACTATCCTTGCCACTCAACTCCTCCATTACCGCAAGGCCATGGTATGGCACAGTCGAGGCGTTATATCCCCCTTCATGACAAAAAACCAATTTGCCATCACAAAGTTCAGCGGCTGCGGCCATCATGATTCTGGTCAAATGTCTAAAGCCATAGCTGGTGACACATTGCCTGCCCAAGGGGTCAAATATGCCCGCATCAAACCCACAGGGAACAATAATCAGCTCGGGCTTATAGGCTCGCAGCAAGGGAACAACAGTCTCTTCCAGCAGAGCAATGTAGGTCTGATCTCCAGTACCGGGTGGCAGGGGGAAATTCCAGTTATAACCCTCACCAGCCTCTCTCCCTTGCTCTTGAAAAAAACCCGTATTGGGTGGAAAACACCTATCCTGATGCACAGAAACAGTGAGCACACTTGGATCTTCAAGGAAGATGGCTTCAGCACCGTTGCCATGGTGAACATCCCAATCTACAAATGCGATACGCTTTAAACCGTAATGCTTCTGAGCATATTTGGCCGCGATAGCCGCATTGTTAATCAAACAAAACCCAATTCCCTGGTCTGGTTCCGCATGATGACCGGCCGGACGTATCAATGCATAACCGTTGTCTACAACCCCCTCCATGACATTTTTGACCAACTCGACCAAGCCACCGGAAGCCAACCTGGCTATGCTGTATGAACCTCTCCCCATGGGGACAAAGGGGCCCGCTTCACCACCCGTTTCATCAAGGGCCTCCAATTTTGAAATATATTGGTCTGTGTGAACCCTTTCGATAGCTTCACGCTCCAGAGCAACCGCATCAATTGGCACCAGGTGTTTCGTCATTCCTGTCGCATCCAACAGGTTTTTAATCCTTCTTTTGGTTTCAGGCCCATCGGCATGCTCGAAAGGTTGAACATCATATCCGGCTGCCATTATCCCTGCGGCATTTCCAGTGTTATGCCACATGTATCTTTCATTCCATACAAATCCTGTTTTCATAATTGACTACCCTTTTGTCAGAAATCATAGGAGATGGAGACGCCGTACTCTCTGGGACGGGCTGCATTCACTTCGACCAAACCAAAGCCAGGTTTATCTGCAACACCACTGGTGATGTAGACTTCATCCGTGAGGTTTCGACCATATAAACTGACACTCCAGGCCTGATTGTGAGGTTTATAGGTGGCAGTCATATTGACCAGAGTAAGGCCCTTTTGGATAAGTTCCGGCGTGTTGATAGCATCGTTGGCAACCTTGGACTTGTAGTTAGCATCAACCCTCAGGTTCAGATCACCATACTCCCCTACCGGCAGGTAATATTGAGCTCCCACGCTCAACGAATTCTCCGGTGTATTGACGAACATCATGTCTTTGGTGATTGGGTTCACTATCGGGGTACCGAAAGACCCAGTGACTGCAGCGTCCAGACGCGAATACTCAGCATCCAACAGCCCGTAATTGAGGTTAAATGTCAGATCTTCTGTCGCCAACAACACAAGATCCAGCTCAAGCCCTCTGATCCTTCCCTCTGCCGCATTGATGGTTCTGGGAATACCGTTATCAAATACCACCACCTGAATATCGTCATAATTGGCCGAGAACCCGGCGAAGTTCAGCCTGGCTCGATCATCCCAGAAGTCGGCTTTCAGACCCAATTCCCAGGTATCAACTTCTTCAGGTTTAAAGGAAGTTGGTGCTGGCAGGGGCAGACCATATCTAGGGTTAAAGCCACCACTTTTATAGCCCTGAGAATAAGACAAGTAGGTTATAAAGTTAGGCTGCCAGGTGTATCTGGCGATGGCTCGACCAGAGACGTTTGAGAAGGTCTCATTGGCAACCGGGTTCGCAATTGCCTGAGCCCCACCAATAAGATATCCGGAGGTATCAACGCCCTTATCATCTTCACTCCACCTCAGCCCCAGAGTCACATCCAGGCTGTCGGTCAGCGCATATTCAGCCTCACCAAATACAGCCTTACTCGAATTATCTATACTGGTGCCATCCCCTCTGGCATCGACCCTGAATATATTGGGACAGATACCTGCAGGAATTAAATTGGGCCCCCCAATCCCCTCAAGGTTGCAACCCACTCCCTCATTGGCATAAATATCAAAGGTTTCCTGAGCAAAGGAAACAGTGACACGGTCAGAGCCTTTTTCCTCCATGTAATAAAGGCCAACAATCCAATCCATCCTGTCGGAGAAAGCCTGCCCTGAAACCTGAAACTCCTGGCTGAACTGATGGTGTTCCATTTCGTTATAGGTCGATACCAGATCCAGTGGGGAGCCATCAGGGTCCCGGCCAAATTGGGTGTCAAACTCCCGAAAGCCACTGATAGACTTCAGCGATAATGAGTCTGTTAACTCCAGATTAGCCTCAAGGGAGACACCTAAAATGTCATACTTGGAGCCAGTGGGGCCGGTCGCATTACTGGTGAAGAGATCATTAGTCAGCCATTGCTTGTCATAACGCTGCGTCCCCGCGGGCAGTCCCGGCAACAGCGCAAAGGCGGCCAGTGCCGGATTGGTATTTCCGGCCAGAGGGTTACCGCCAATCAAGTTGTTGTATGCCAAACCGCCGAAAATAGTAGTTGGTGCTCCAATTTGATCTGGGTCGTTATTGACTAAAGTCGAGACTGGAGATTCTTCATCCGCCCGACTCCAATCAGCGGAGAGATCAAAAGTTAGCGCATCACTGGCATACCACCTTGAACTAAACCGAGCTGAGCGTTTTTCCTCACCTCCCAAAGATTGCCCTGTGATTAAACGGCGACCATAGCCATCCTTATCGTTAACGCCTACTGACAGCCGGGAAAACCAGTTGTCCGTCAAAGGCACATTGACGTAACCTCTGAACTTACGGTGACTGAAATTCCCCAGTGTCACTTCAGCACCACCGGAAAACTCCTCATCAGGCTTCTTGGTCACCACACTGATAGCGCCACCAATGGTATTTTTACCAAACAGGGTTCCCTGTGGTCCTCTGACAATTTCAATTCTGTCCACATCCATTGAGTCAAATATTGAACCTGTGGACCGGGCGATATAAACCCCATCGAGGTAGATGCCTACCCCGGGATCGCTGGTGAATACAAAATCTGACTGACCGACTCCCCGAATAAAAACGGAGGCAGCATTACTGCTGCCACTGATAGGGGCTGTACTGTCAAAGGTCAGGTTTGACACAAAATCGGCGACCTGAGAAATATCACCGATTCCACGGCTTTTTAAACTGTCCTGATTGAATGCAGCAATGGAAAGCGGTGTCTCCTGAATGCTTTCCACTTTTTTTCGAGCACTGACCTCTATCACCTCCATTTTTGAAGAAGTTTCTTCCTCTGCCCATGACACCGGCAAGCCTGTGAAAATACTTGCTATAATAACTGCTAAAGGGGTCAGTCTTTTTCTTTCTTTTCTGTATTTATTCATCATGGCTTCCTTTAGGTGGTCATGAATTTTTATAGGTACCACTTGGAATATAAACAATACTTTCCACAGTGAATTGACATTTACAGCCAAATCACTGACATTTGAAACCATAATAAATATAGAGGTACTTATGACTACCTACCAAAACACACTCTCCCCCAGATTCATAACCTATATCAGAGACTTCCTTCTTGATAACGAGGTAGATTACGAGAGTTTTTTAAGTGCTATCGATATATCAATATTGAATATGGAGGAAATGTCCCCAAGCATCCCGAGTAATAAAATCGCATTTTTATTCGAAAAAATATCAGAAAAGCTCAACAATCCTAACTTAGCAATTGAGCTGGCCAGCAATTTCCACTATGAATCCAGCAGTATGATCGTTATGGCTTGTATGGCATCGAAAGACGTCAGTCACATGCTACATACACTTACCCGATTTGATAAATTCGTAGACAGTGCTATTTTTCTGAAAATGGAAATAAACAGAACTGAAGTCTGTGTAAGTATTGACGTGTCAACAGAGAATCATGTCTGCGCAGACCAAATAAACCTATACTTAGTGTCATTTTTCATTCTATTCATTAGTAAAGCAACCAGAAAACCACTACCAGTCAACCGCTTATCTTTAGCGCTCAAATCTATAGATAATATCGACTTTGATTTACTTGGTGTAGACTCAAGACATATTTCACATAACAAAACCATCAATAAGATATATTTCCCAACAGAATTTCTAAGCACCTGCTTATACTCTTCCAACGAGCTGCTTCACGAAGTACTGACCAACGCACTCGAACACTACTTTTCGTATCAGAGTAATAACAGCAATTGGATCGATGTTGTCAGCAGGGAAATATTGCTGCAATTCAAAGATGGCTCTCCCACCCTGGAGTCTATCGCAAGCGGGATGGGCGTATCGCCAAGCACCTTGAGAAGACTACTCTCTGAAGAAGAGATTTGCTTTAAAACGCTAAAAAACAATGCCGTTATTCAGAGAGCAAAATATTACCTTAACCATACATCCATGAGTGTAACTGAAATCGCGCTTGAGCTGGGATACTCCGAATCCAGTGCTTTTTGCAGAGCATTTAAGTCAATGGAAAACTGCACACCGGATACTTTCAGAAAGACACATTCCTATAGAGAACAATATTAAATGCCGTCTCTACTTGTTATATTATCAATTCCCAATCTGCTGATAATAATCGGCAACACTTCGCAACTGCTCTTCTGTCATGTCAGAAATCACTGAGTTCATAATCATAGATTGTCTTTTCCCGTTTTTTATACTCATTAACTGATTAAAAAGATAATCAGCATGTTGCCCAGAGATATTTGGCCACTCATCATTTACAGCGTATCCCTTGGCAGTATGACAGGGCATACAATAACCACTCACATTTCTTCCCTGTTGATTTATCACTTTAGCAGGAGGAATAGCTACCTGCTGACTAGAATAATAATCAGCCAAAAACTCCATATCTTGATCTGTTAAATTATTCAAAACAGGCGTCATCAATGCATTTTTCCTTGCACCTGACTTAAAGCGTTTCAACTGAGTGACTATATAACCTTTGTTTTGACCAGCTAAATTGGGCCAGGCCGAATTAGCAGAAATACCATTACTACCGTGACAAACTGCGCATTGTTGTACCAAGGTAGTGCGATCTGTTGATAAAGAAAAGGGCGAGTAGAGTATAATCGATATGGCGAACACCTTAATTATTTTCACTGACATAATCAATCACACCTTTTCATTTGTTAATATTAACTAATAATTTCTGACGTTTTTCTGATAAATCAATTAATGGAATAGCTCTGACTGAATGAATTTCATCTGCCGTAAAGAGGGCATCACTATTTGTATTTTGACTGGCAAACGCCACAAGCATCCAGTTCAAGAGTTCAGCCAATTCAGCATCATTCAGGGGAGCACTCGCTACGCCTGGCACCTGGATAATGAATTGCTTCCCCTCTTTGGAGGCGATCAGTTTATTCAGGCTTTCAGTCAGATCAGGAACCTCTTTAGCGCCACGTCCATCAGGCAAGTGGCAGCCCTGACAAAACAACTGATAATGAAAAAGTGCTCGCTCAGGCTTGTAATCATATGCGTCATCAGCGGCAACCTTGTCCCCATAGCCAATTATAAAAAGTAAGGGCCAAACAGCTAACTTACTGACGGCGTTCATCTCTATTGCCCTTCTTCAAATGCGACGCCCACCACAACAGCTGTTGAGCAATGGTAAACCGATGACTCAGCTCCCAGGCACCAATTGACGTCGTTTGACTTGTCTGCACGGTATATTGGCCTGTCGCCTTCGTCCCGCTGGCACAGACAGGTGCCGCATTGAGTTTTGCCACAACAGTCATTGTAAGAAATGACATAGTTACGGCCGTCAATAGGGTTTTTGCAGGTACCAATCCAGGTCAGGGGAGACATTTCAGTGCCAGGGGGACACGTGTTATAGCTGCCTCCACAACACTCACACAAAAAACCATCCACCGCACAATAGCGCCAATAGTCGCAACTGGCTGGATCACCGTGCTCTGCTGGCCTTGTTGTCTCTGCGGCTCTGGCAACCGGCAATAATGGCACTGTGCCAGCTCCCACCAGCGATGCTCCCAACCACTTTATAAAGCTGCGCCTGGAGTCTGTCTGAGCAATTTTTCTTGCCGACTGTTCGAATAACTTATCCAGTATTTTCATTGCTGAGTGACCTCTGCTGCATTCTGTGCCAGGCCAGAACGCTTAAAATGTTCCTGTATGGACGCGACCTGCTTTTCATTTGCTTCAAATAAGCTGTCCAGGTGCTCTCTGGAGTTGATAATGCCAAATGCTGCTATTTTGCCCTGCTCGTCAATCAACACTCCGTAGGGCAATTTAGCCACCCCAAAACTGCGCCCCAATTGTTCAGAAACAAGGTAGGGATAGGCTGATAATTGATGAGATGTTGAAAACGTCTCGTGATCCTGCTGCTTGCCATCGCTGGCAATAATCAAATCCATCCAGTCGGATTCAACTTTGGCGGCAGACAATAATGTTGGCAGTAGGGTCTTACATACCGGGCAATCCGGAGACAGGAAAAACAGTAACTGAGCACGTTCAAGCTGATTGCCACCAATATTGATAGCACCATGAAACAGCGAATTGAGTTTTAACTCAGGGGCAAACTTACCAACAGATAGTTGCTGATTCATCGCCAATGCGCCTGCAGGAGCAACCCGTTCGAACAACACACCGACCTGTCTTGTCAGGGCAAATATCAATATCCCCTCAACAATCACCACAGCCCAAAGCAGGATATTTGTCAGCCATAGCATCTCCATCACTGTCTCCTCATCAGTCGTATTCTTTGATGGTTAGCAATCAACTGATCAGCACTTAGATAAAGCACAATAATAAAGATAGCTAACATGGATACGTTCAACCACCCTTCCCAGGTTCCCGGTGAGGGCGTGTCACCTGATACACCACACAGCACAATCAGTATCAGGTTTCTTACCAATAATTCGTAACTCACATTCAGTGACAGGGCTGACGAACTACAGCCACATTTAACTTCTCTCCGACCTCTGAGTAATTGACTGATCATCAGCAGCAAATACAGGCTCAGAAGCAACCCTGCTAATTTGATCGCCAGTTGACTGGTGGATGGGAATACCAGTGCCAACGCCACCATTACTTCAGTACTGCCAACCAATATGATCACCAGGTCTGCCAAACGCCTGTGTGTAATGCCGTACATGTTGAATATATCCCGGAAACCATGGCGGTTCGCTGGGTTCAACTTATTCAAGCCTGCACTGACAAACAGCCAGATCAGAAATAGCAAAAAGCCATATTGAGCCATCGTCATCATTAATATGCCTTAAACACCACTAAGGGAGTTTGATTACCAAAATCAGCCAGAGTTTGCTCAAGCTTGCCTGTCGCAACATCGATAACATCCAGATTCAACTCACCATTGGTGACAACCAATTTGGGCTCTTTTCCCCGTGTCACGGCTATTGATATCGCCCAGTTCGGTGCTTCGATAGTCTTGATCCGGGTACGGGTCTTAGGATCCACTACCCATACCTGAGATCCACCATGGGTTTGGGAACCATCAAATCCTTCCGGGTTCATGATGATGTACAAACGCCCGGCATCATCAACATCCATCAGCGCCAATCCCCCCGGACGCATCGATGTCTGTTGTTCCTGCTCATTCAACAGCGACCACTCCCCTTTATAGCTGGCAACATCTCCACGCAGATCCAGCTCATGCATCTCACCTTTAAAGCCCGGAAAATAGGCTATGCCATCAACAATTGCGGGACGTTCAAAGATGGGAGTGTCGTCGGTATCAAAAAAGGGGGGGATCAATACCTGCTCCTTTTTGTCACCGTCATCGGTGAGCACAGAAGTCATTAACCCACCGTTGTTGCATATTGAAGTCACACTGCGGCGACCGGTTGGGTAGGTCAGCACACACCCGGGAGTTTCTATGGTGCTGACGATCTCTCTGGTATCCAGATCCACCACAGTAAATGATGCGGCGGGTGTAAAATTAGCAACATAAAGCAGCTTTTCATCCGGGGATATTGCAATAGCGTGGCGTCTTGGCAGCGATGTCAGACGGGTCTTGGGCAAAACCAACTCTTTTATCGGGGAAAGCCTTGTACTGTCATAGATAACCAAGTAGTCGGTTTTCTTGCCGCGGCTTCCACGCTCATGAAAAGACTCAACAATGTAGAATTCATCG
The DNA here is from genome assembly GCF_023349125.1 of Shewanella corallii. GTDB lineage: Bacteria > Pseudomonadota > Gammaproteobacteria > Enterobacterales > Shewanellaceae > Shewanella > Shewanella corallii. The sequence continues at coordinate 89,723 of NZ_JAKIKT010000002.1, forward strand.
CGCTCCTTTGCCGGAAGAAAGTTACCCAAAAGGTTCTTGTCAACAATACCTTTAATGCGCTTTGCATGCTTGGTTTCTGTGACATCCATCAGGATAACTTTGCCACCAAACATACTGAAGAAACTGCCCTCATCTACGTACATCCAGGTGTTAGGCAAATTCCTCGGTAAAGTGACCACCCTGCCCAGTGGCTCAAGAGGTAGCGGCGGCAGATTAGGGTTGGCAACAGGTTGTTGCTGGCTGTTCGCATCCCCCTGTGACTGCTCAGCCCTGCACGAACCTGGTACCAAGGTGACAACACAAACGGTTGCCACTACAAGGCTTAACAACAATACGTTTTTAGCCAGACTGGTCATCATTTTCTCCCGTACCTTATTTGCTCAACTTGACGGTTTGTAACCAGGTATATTCCTCCAGCCCATAGAGACCGAATTCAACGCCGATACCAGACTGTTTTATCCCACCAAAGGGTGCATTGGGCTGAATAGCGCCATGATCATTTATCCAGACCGACCCCGCTTGCATGCGTTGCGCCAACAGTTCAGCCAGAACAATATCAGAGCTCCAAATCGAGGCTCCCAATCCTGAATCGTTACTATTGGCGATATTTACCACCTCTTCGATGCTCTGATACTTGATAATGGGAACCGCGGGGCCAAACTGCTCCTGCGCAACCAGACTGAAACTGTCATCAATATTGCCAATCAAAGTAGGTTGATAGAAATAACCCGGCCCCTCGATCCGGGCGCCGCCATGGAGCAACTCAGCCCCCCTGGCCAGCGCGTCGTTAATCAAAGATTCGACCTTTTCCAACTGCATTTTATTTTGCAACGGCCCTAAATCACTCTTGGGTAATAAGCCGTCACCCACCTTAATCTGCTGTGCAATTTGCGTTAGCTCCTCACAGACTTTGTCATACACACTTTCGTGAACATATAAGCGTTTCAGACAGGCGCAGGTTTGGCCGTTATTGTGGAAACAGGCACCAAATAACTTGGGTGCAATCGCCTCAATATCTGCGTCAGGCAACACTATGCCGGCATCATTTCCACCCAACTCGAGGGTGATTCTTTTAAGGTCTGCAGCGGCTGTTGCCATAATCTGCTTGCCGGTTGCGGTAGAGCCGGTAAACACAATTTTGTTAACGCCGGGATGGGAGATAAGGGCTTGACCGGTTTGTCCCCCTCCGGTCGCTAAATTAAGCACGCCGGCGGGTAACACTTCATTGGCTAATTCGATAAATCTATGGGTCGCGACAGGAGTGAGAGGAGAAGGTTTAATAACAAGGGTATTACCCGCCTTGAGAGCAGGTATCACATGCCAGATTGCTATCATCAAAGGCCAATTCCAGGGCGTAATCGACGCGACAACCCCGAGCGGCCTGCGATGCACTTCAATTCTGGCGTTATCATCATCCTGAATCAGATCCACCGGCAATTTAAGTGCGGCAGTCGCCTTAAGCCAGGCAATCGCCCCCCCAACTTCCATGGTGGCGCCAACGAAATTCAGCCCGGTAACCGGTTTACCGGTTTCCTGAACCACCAGGTTTATCAATTCCGCCTGATGAGTCTCCAACTTCTCTGCCAAAGCCATCAACAATTCGGTCCGGCGCTCGTCGGACTCTGCACTCCAGTCAGGAAATGCGCATTTGGCCGCATCAACGGCGCTGTCGACGTGCTGAGCCCCGGAATCAGCACATTGGGCAAAACAAACCTCGTTGGCAGGGTTTATCACGTCAAAGAGCACGTCAGTATCAACTTCGACTCCGTTAATAATTGGCTTAACTATTTTCATTTTTATCAGTCCCCAAATTACCCCTGACTCCCGACTGGCCCCGAAAATCCCCCAGGCTCAACTCGTCCGCCCTAATGAAATCGATAACAAATTGATTACATCCACTATAAGCCTGGGTTGGCTCCATTAATTGACATAAGCAACCAATTTATTGACAGCTAAGCTGATTATCTTTGATATCTGCGGTTCACTTTTTGGCAGGACAGCGCAGCAGGCAGGGATTGATATTCATCAGACAGGAGCGGTAACAGAAAGGACGGCAGACAACAGAACAGGATTGGTAAAAACAGAGGAGAGACTGCAGGCATTTTCACCGGCAGTCAGCAGTAAACCAGCTAATACGAGAGTCTCAGGCCACTTCAATTGTTGTTTAGATGAGCGAGGTCATAACAACAGAATTTATCAAGCCTGCGTCGACTCTAGCCTGCAAAAATCAGCTCAAGATCATCATGGTCCACGATTGGCCAAACGCTGCTCCCATATTGCAGTCTCATCGTCTCCAACAAAGCTGAAACGCGTCCCCTGCCAAGGGATCTAGCCCAATATACAGGGCCACCTCGGTGCCGGGGAAATCCGTAACCGTGCAACCAAATAATGTCGACAAGATCGACATCGGCCACAATCCCCTCTTTCAGTAATTGGATAGCTTCGCTAATCAGCGCCAACATGGCACGCTGCTGAATATCGGCCACTGACAGGGATACAGGCTCTATGCCCAGGGCAGTTGACTCGGCATTAACAATTGCCTGAGCAGACTCTGAGGGATGCTGCTTTCCATCAACATAGTGATAAAACCCGGCCTGAGTTTTCCGCCCCAGACGGCCATGTTCAACCATAGCTGCAGAAGGTCTGAAAAAGCCCGGATCATCGGGGTTCGGGGGTAATCGGCTTCGGGCTTGATAGCCTATATCTATGCCACTGAGATCCTGCACCGCAAGGGGCCCCATCGCCATACCAAACTCCGTCATCGCCCCGTCTACTGCGACAATACTGTTACCTTCAAGCAGGATTTGCTGTACTTCCCGGCCATAGCGGGTATACATGCGATTAGCTGCAAAGCCAAAACATACGCCAACCTGCACTGGAAACTTTTTGAGCCTTAACGCAACCTGATGCATCTGCGCCAATACCCTTTTCGACGTAAAATCCGCTCTCACTATCTCCACCAACTTCATCACATTGGCAGGACTGAAGAAATGAAGCCCAACAACCTGCTGTGGTCTGGAAGTGACCCCGGCAATATCATTGATATCAAGATAGGAAGTATTGGTCGCCATCACAGCATCAGCTGAACATATCTCATCCAGCTGTGAAAAGATCGCTTTTTTGACCTCAATGTTCTCGAAGGCAGCTTCTACCACCAGCTCACACCTGGACAGCAGACCATAATCGGTCCCTGTCACCACAGTCTCCAACAAGGCTTGAACGTCACTGTCACTGATCTGTCCCCGCTTCACTTTTGATTGATAGCTCTGTCTGAGCCTGTCCAGGCCAGCGTGACAAGCCCCCTGAGTCTGTTCTATCCATATCAGGGAATATCCTGCATCAATGAAACTGCGGACAATACCTGTCCCCATGTTTCCTGCGCCTATCACGCCAACCTTGGTTATCTGGGGATAGTCAGGTTTGACCCTTTGTGCGGCGTGCTTTTTGACTCTGGTTTCAAGGAAGAAGCCATATCTGAGCGCTTTTGATTGGATTGAGCTGCGCAAAGACAGGAACAGCTCACGCTGATGCCGGTATGCGTCATTGAATGCCCCGGGAGCCAGACAGGCCTGCTTCAGTGTGTCCAGCAAGAGCATCGGCGCATTGACGCCTTTGGCTCTGCGTTTAACTTTTGCGGATATGACCTGCCAATCCAGTGAACGTCCCTGTAGTAATATCTCTTCCAAAGGTGGCGCTACCGGCTTACGCCCCTGAATCTTTGCATACATACACAGCGCTGCAGACAGCAACGCGTCCTGAGGTGCCTGGCTTTGCTCGGGTGTGACCAAACGGTGAATCAATCGGCTATCCCCCCAACGTTCGGCTTTTTGGGGCTGACCGGAGCAAGCAAAGTCTATAGCTGGCTCAAATCCCGCCACTGCGGCCAGTCTTAATGCTCCCCCGGCGCCGGGAATCAGGCCCAGATTCACTTCCGGCAACCCTAATTGGGTACCCATCATGGCAATGCGGTAATGGCAGGCCAGCGCCAACTCAAAACCCCCTCCCAGGGTATGGCCGTGTAATAGCGCAAATACCGGAAATGGCATCGCTTCCAATTTCGTCAGGATATCAGGTAACTGGGGTTCCAAAGCGGGACCGTCCATCTCTCTGATATCTGCGCCGGCGATAAAAGTGCTTCCTGCACACGCAATGAACAGTGCCGAAATAGCCTGGCTTTCAAGCACATCAAGTTCCCGGGCCAATGCAGCTCTCAAAGGCTGTGCCAACGCGTTTACCGGCGGCGAGTCTATGGTTAACACGGCTATATTGCCATCGGGAGTGGCGGCAGTGGTTCCTTCAGCGGTCAGGTAGCATACGGATAGCATTCTCAATCTCCTGTGATTCGTTACGAATGAACCTGTGAAAACATTATCCGGGGATGCACATTGGTGTAGTTGGGAACATCTTCCATCGCCTGGGCAGCGGTGGATTTAATGGCGGCCAGCGCTTCGTTAATATCGTTGAAGTAAAGGTAACCTACAGCATGAAAGGGAGCTGAGCCAGCCTGCTCAGACGGAGCATCAACCTCCCAACGACAGCAGCCATGCTCGTGGCACAAGCTTGCCATCATGGGCATATGGCTCTTGATGTAATAGTTCAGATCAAACTGTTCAACCGCGCTGTGTTGTCGGCTTTTGAGATAACTGATGGTGACGCGGATCATCTTGCCTCCTCAACGCACCACCATCAATCAGTTATGGTTGCGCGATATCTTTACTTAAATAAAAGCGTTGCCAGAAGCCTTCGGAAACATGGGGCAAGTACCCCTGAGCGTTTTCAAGGCTATCTTTGATATAAGCTAATGACGGTAAAGCCAACTCACTGTATAGCTTGCCGGCTAACTCCTTAGCCTCAGCGCCCTCCCAGCCACTTGGCAACATATCTTCCGGCAGAGGCTTGTCATTCAACACCACTCTGCGATATTCATGGATCAATAGAACCCTCAGTAAAAAGCAGGTCTCGTTATCGGGCATTTCACCACTGCTCACTTTTCTCAAAATCGGCCGATAGGCATCAAGTAGCTCCTGATAGTTATTGGCAACCTCAGCTAACTGCCAGGACTCAGTGACCGTATTGAGCAACACCTCACGTGAATAGGGGCCATCAACTTTACAGCTCCAAACTATGACGGCTCCCCGTAATCCCAATTCCATCAAAGTCTCATCCAGGCTTTGCTTATCGACCTCAATATGGGCGTAGACGCCACTGGCCAACAGGCTGAAACCCAACCACTGCAACTGTTTCTTCAGCGGCTCTTTCTTACCTTCCGGCACCGCCACGGGCATCAATAACGTCCAGGTATTCACCTGCGGAAACTGGGTTGCGTAAATTCGCTTAGCCGCCTTTTCATGGTGCAATCTTGCTGAGTCACTAAGCGCGTAATAGCTCCTTCGTCCAACCTTCTTGGTGGTTAACCAATCATTCTTGACCAGGCGAAAGACACTGGTACGAACCAGACGCTCACTGAAACCCAACTTGGCCATTGCCTCAATCAGACTTCCCAGCCATATCCAATGGCCATGCTGAGAAATCACATCGCCAAACAGAGTCACCAGCATAGAGGGGCCACTGATCCCTTCGTCTTTGATCCGCTTTTTAATAAACTTGAGAAATAGATCTTGCTCAGACACTGTATTGACCTTAAATCAGAGACATATAGTCCCATTGTGCCACAAGTTAAAAACTGGCCGCTATCTCTGCGAATGACCGCTGGATTGACATCTAACGGGGTACACTTTTGATTTCAGGTCACATCAAAGTCGATCTCTACATCATCGGATATGGGGTGGGATTGGCAGGTCAACACCATACCGCTTTCCACTTCCTGTTCGGTCAGACTATGATTCAAATCCATTTCCACCTGCCCTTTAATCACCCTGGCTTTACAGGTCGCACAAACGCCACCTTTGCATGAAAACGGCAAGTCTGCTCCCTGAGCCAATGCCGCATCCAATATTGTTTCTCCGGAAGCGGCAAGCTGAATAGAGAGCTTCCTTCCCGCAATTTTTAACTTCACCTGTCTTGAACGATCACCATATTCTTGCTGTCTGCGCTCAGCATTCTGTTTTATCTGGTCGCCGGCAAAAAACAGCTCGGTGTGAACCCTGAATTTATCGAAGCCGAGATTAATAAGCCCAGTTTCCACCTCACTCACCATTTGAGATGGGCCACAGAGGTAGAATTCATCGATACTCTCCAGGTTCAGTAAGCCGCCCTGATTCATCGCCACAAGTTTGTCGGTCGACACCCGGCCATTGTGGACCTCAATATCTGACTCTTCACGACTGAAAACAGGGATAAGCTCAAATCTACCCAGGTATCGGTTTTTAAGAAAAAACAACCGCTCGCGGAACATCATGCTCTGGCGGGTTTGATTACCATAAACCAGGCTCACCTGACTCTCGGGTTGTTGCTGTAACAAGCTTTCGGCAATGGACAACATAGGGGTAATGCCACTGCCTGCGGCAATTAAGCACACCCTCTTGGAAACGGATGTATCACAAATAAAATTGCCTGCCGGTGGTAGAGCCTGCAAAGTATCACCGACCGCCAGTTGGTCGATGGCAAATCCAGAGAATTTACCATCCGGTACTCGCTTGATACCTACCTCCAGCCGATCCGCTGAAACCGGGGCACTGATGGAATAACAACGACGCACTTTTTCATTCTCAATCTCAGACTCGAGCGTCAGATACTGACCCGGCTGAAACTGAAAGTTGTGTTTCAACGACAAAGGAACATCAAATGACACGGCGACAGAATCTTTAGTCAAGGGAGTCACCGCTGCCACAGAAATGGTATGTAACCTGTTATTCATCCAACCACCCTCAGTTCTGGGTTTTAAGCCGTGGTAACCTGACACAAGGCCCAATTACAGCGGCTTGAAATAATCAAAAGTTTCGAAGCAATTTTCGCACTTATACAACGACTTACATGCCGTCGAACCAAACTGACTAAGCAGTCTTACGCCACGGCTCTGGCACAGTGGACACACCACAATATGTTCACAGGCTGCAATCCCGGACTCGATCATCAATTGTCTGCCCCGGGGAGATATCCAATCCGTTGTCCAAGCCGGGGACAGGCTCACCTCGATATCAACATCACTGTGGCCATACTTGTCCAAACAAGCCTTGATATCCTCCTGCATAATATTCAGCGCGGGGCAGCCACTATAGGTAGGACAGATTGTCACTTTACAGCGGCCCGCCACATCGACAGAAACATCTTGCAAGACCCCCAGATCCCATAAGCTGACACCAGGAATCTCCGGGTCATACACCTCATCAAGCATGTCAAATAGTTCAGAAAACTTATGCTGCTGACGAAATACCCGCCGGGCAATATACTCGGGAGAGGTTGTCACTATGACCCCAAAGCCTCGCGCCTCCATTACCATTTCGCCCCGGGAAAGCACCTGGCAAGGTACTGCATTTCAGCCAACATAGGCCCCAGATGCTCGGAATGCTCACCACGACGACCACCGGTAACAAACCAGTCTTTGTCAGGTAACTCAATATTCAGGCGGGCGCTGAGATCATTGATATTGGTCATCCAGGTGTCCTTTAAATCAGCGCGATTGACAGCAACGCCCGAAAGTAATGACTCAGCTTGAGTCGTCTCAAACAACTCGTGTCTGTATCCCCACAATTCATCTATGGCGGCCAACAACCGGCGACGACTTTCTTCAGTACCTTCGGCCAAAACACAAATCCAGTTACGGCTGCGAACCAGATGATATCCAGACTCCTTGATACACTTGGCAGCAATGCCGGCAAGAGTTTCATCCTTACTGTGAGAAAGCGCACTGAAGTAAAGTTGAGAGAATTCATCGAGAAACCATTGACGGGCCATAGTGAAAGCAAAATCACCAATGGGCAGTTCATGGATGAGCAGATTGGTATATTCCCGCTCCGAACGACACATCGCGAAATCATCCTCACTGCGTTTTTGTTCATCCAATACAGAGGCATATTGGTAAAACATTCTTGCCCGGCCCAGAATATCCAGTGCCACATTGGTCAGCGCAATATCCTCTTCCAGCGTCGGGCCGTTGCTGCACCACTCAGTCAGTCGCTGACTGAGCACCATATTGTCATCTGCCAGTCCCAGCACGTATTTCAACAAAGGCGTATCCATTGCATTCTCCTACATGTTGTTGACTGCATCAGGCAGGGAAATGAACTGTGCATGTCGGTAGGGTTTATCATCCATGGGGTCATAGAAGTTCGCGACATCACTCTCCTGGGAGGCATGAATATGAGTAGACTTCACCACCCAGATGCTGACGCCTTCACTGCGACGGATATAAACATCTCTGGCGTAAGTCAGCGCCTGCTCCTGGCTATCAGCCCGTAAGCTGCCGACATGTTTATGTTCAAGTCCTCTGGCTGAGCGGACAAATACCTCATACAGCACATTGTGATTGGTCGATTTATTCGTCATGGTATGCTCCTTAAGCGACTCGCTGGCCAGCTTGTTTTATATCGTATGCCGCCATCGCCTGACGTACCCAGGCACCCTCATCCTGAGCACGTTTGTGATGCCTGATCCGCTCCCGGTTACAGGGACCATTGCCATTTATCACACGCTCAAACTCTCTCCAGTCGATATCACCGAAGTCATAATGGCCACGCTGTGCATTCCAGGCCAGATCGGAATCGGGAATTTTCAACCCAAGAAACTCAGCCTGAGGCACGGTTTGATCGACAAATTTCTGTCGGAGATCATCATTGGATTTACGCTTAATTTTCCACCCCATCGACCGCTGAGAATGAGCAGACTCTCTATCATGAGGGCCAAACATCATCAGCGATGGCCACCACCAACGATTAAGCGCATCCTGCGCCATCGCTTTTTGTTCTTCGCTCCCTTCACACAGCTTAATCAGGATGTTGTAGCCCTGACGCTGATGGAAACTCTCTTCCTTACAAATCTTGATCATTGCTCTTGAATAAGGGCCATAAGAGGTGAGCTGCAAAGAGATCTGATTCACTATCGCAGCACCATCAACCAGCCAACCTATAGCGCCGATATCAGCCCAGGTCAGGGTTGGATAGTTGAAAATCGAGGCGTACTTGGCACGCTGCTGATGCATGGCTGTAACCATTTCATCCCGTGTAATGCCCAGCGTCTCGGTAGCGCTGTACAGATATAAACCGTGTCCGGCTTCATCCTGTACTTTGGCCAACAGCACCATCTTACGATGCAGGTTTGGGGCCCTGGAGAGCCAGTTCCCTTCAGGCTGCATACCTATCACTTCTGAATGCGCATGCTGGGACATTTGACGAATAAGGTTGGCCCGGTAGGCCTCAGGCATCCAATCCTTTGGCTCAATTTTGTCGTCGGCTGCAATCTTGGCTTCAAACTGCTCCAACAATTGCTGTTCAATCTGACATTCTGCTTTGGTCATGGTGCCTCACCAGTTCATTTAACTCACCTGCAATACAATGTGATACATATTTAAAACTTTTTCAACACAAAATGTATCACAATTGAAAAATAAATATCTCAAAATCGCTCCAACACCAGCGCAATCCCCTGCCCGACACCAATACACATAGTGCATAATGCGTATCGCCCCTGACGTCGTTGCAGCTCATAGGCCGCTGTCGTTACCAATCTGGCGCCGCTCATACCCAAGGGGTGCCCCAGTGCGATAGCGCCGCCATTGGGATTGACTCTCGGGTCATCATCAGCCACTCCCAGCTGCCTGAGCACCGCCAGTGCCTGAGCAGCAAAAGCTTCGTTTAACTCAATAACATCCATTTGGGATAAGGTGAGTCCCAGCTGAGAAAGTACTTTATTGGTGGCAGTGACCGGACCGATACCCATCACTCTGGGCTCGACGCCAGAAGTTGCCATCCCCAACACTCTGGCAATTGGCTTGAGCTTGTATTCCGCTGCAGCGTCAGCATTGCCCATTAGCAGCGCGCAGGCGCCGTCGTTAATTCCTGAAGCATTACCTGCAGTCACTGAGCCTCCATCTTTGAAAGGCGTTGGCAATCCCGACAGGCCCTCGAGACTGGTGTCAGCTCTGGGGTGTTCATCCTTCTCTACCCAGGCCTCCTGGCGTCTTGCAGTGACTTTGACTGCAACAATTTCCTGTTCAAACCTGCCCTGATTGATAGCGCTGACGGCTTTTTGCTGACTCCTTAACGCGAACTTGTCTTGGTCTTCCCGGCTGATCCCATATTCCTCTGCAACGTTTTCAGCAGTTTCCGGCATAGAATCAACACCATATTGCTGCTTCATCTGAGCATTGATAAAACGCCATCCCATAGTGGTGTCGTGGATAGCCATAGACCTGTCGAATGGCTTCTCACCTTTCCCCATCACATAAGGGGCTCTGCTCATCGCCTCGATACCACCGGCAATCGCCAGGTTTATTTCACCGGCTTTAATCGCTCTGGCCGCGGTCCCGACGGCATCCAGTCCTGAACCGCACAAACGATTTATAGTCACTGCCGGTGTCGTCACCGGCAACCCCGCCAACAACGCCGACATCCGGGCGACATTACGATTGTCCTCTCCGGCCTGGTTGGCACACCCATAGAAGAGTTCGTCCACCCGACCAAAGTCCACACCTGGGTTCCTATCCATTAAAGCTTTAATAGGTACGGCTCCCAGATCATCAGCTCTAACGCCGGACAGTGCACCGGCATATCGCCCAATCGGCGTTCTGATTGCATCGAAAATAAGTACTTCCTTCATCTTTTTTAGTCCTCACATATCCCAGTTGCTTACTCCAACCTGACGTCCACGACACTCGGCGATAATGGTCTGATCTTGTTGACGGACAGTAACGTCACAGTAGATGTGCCTTCCCTGGGTTAAATACACTCTTGCATAGGCTGTTAACCTGTCTCCCAGATAGGCAGGGTTAATGAAATCTATCTGTGCCGCTGCAGTTACCGCTTTCACTCCTGCCGCGTTGCACGCAAATGCCAGGGCACTGTCTGCCAGAGTGAATATCAGTCCTCCATGACAGATATCATGGCCATTCGTCATCTTGTCAGTGATCGTCATTTGTACTCTTGCGTGTTGTGGACCATGTTCGATGATGGACATTCCCAGCTCTCTGGAGAAACCATCTAACTTCATCATCGCCTGGCCGATGCGCTTTGCTTTTTGGTTAGCCTGTGGGCTTGCGGCTTTCCCGTTCAATTTGCCATTTGCGCTCATGTCTCGTGTCTCGCTCCCATATCCGCTACTTCCCGGTAAATACCGGATGGCGCTTGTTGAGGAAAGCATCCACACCTTCCCGATAGTCATCGGAATACCCCAACTCCTGCATCGCCATTCGCTCCGCTTCCTGCTGCTGTTGAAGTGGAGTGCTCATCGAGGCATTCAATAGCTGTTTGGTCCTGGCAAGTGCTCTGGTAGGCATATTGGCAAGCTCAGCAGTCACTTTTCTGGCTTCTTCCATCAGGCTGTCACTATCCACAACCTGCCAAATCAAGCCCCACTGCAGAGCCGTCTGCGCATCAAGTTTATGTCCCAACATCGCCATCGCCTTAGCTCTGGGCAGCCCAATTGCACGGGGCAAATGCCAGGTTGCACCCGAGTCAGGCACCAAACCCACTTTGCAAAATGACAAAATGAAGCTGGCCTTATTGGCGGCATAAACCAGATCACAGGCCATAACGATAGATGCCCCTGCACCTGCAGCAACACCGTTAACAGCACAAACCACAGGCTTGGGCATAGCGGTCAGTCGCCTGATAAGGGGGTTATAAAAATGCTCCACCGACTCCCCCAGATCTCTGGGCGTATCACCGGGGGCCACACTGCGATCACTGAGATCCTGACCAGCACAAAACCCCCTTCCAGCACCGGTTAACAACACTGCACGTACTTCAGGATCTGTCGCTGCACTGTCTAGCGCTGCCGCTAACTCTTTATGCATGGTCTGATTGAAACTGTTCAGCGAATCAGGACGGTTCAATGTGATACACATGTATCCACCTTCATTTTCAACAAGTATCGTTTCAGGCATTGTTTAATCCTCTTTTGATATGACATCATGAGTCCAATGAACTGGTTCCAGTCCTTTAAAGGAGCACTTATGCCCATTTACGCGATTGAGCAACATATCCCTGTGGTTGACCCTTCCAGTTACATCCATCCCACAGCGACCATCATCGGGGATGTCGTCATAGGTAAGCATTGCTACATAGGCCCAAATGCAAGCCTGCGTGGCGACTTTGGCAGCATAAAAATTGGTGACTACTGCAACGTTCAGGATAATTGCGTCATTCACTCTTTCCCTGAACAAGCCTGCGTACTGGAAAGTCACAGCCACATTGGCCACGCGGCCGTACTCCACGGGTGCCATATTGGTCATCACGCACTGATCGGCATAAACTGCGTGGTGATGGACATGGCCACAATAGGCAGTGAATCTATAGTGGCCGCCTCGTCCTTTATTAAGAGTCGCTATAACTGCCCGCCAAGATCCCTGCTGATAGGCTCACCGGCAAAACTCATCCGTACCGTCAGCGATGAGGAATTTGCATGGAAGCGTCAGGGGACGGATGAGTACATTGAATTGACCCAGCGTTGCCTGAACAGCCTCAGAGAAGTCAGCCCACTGACTGAAGTCGAGACAGATCGGCCCACCTATAGCAGTGTTAAGGGACACGCCCCTAAAACACCCGGCAGTCAGTAGCCACTTATCAATTCAGACCTGGGACTGCCGATAAGCCACCAGCGTCAGGACCTCATACAATGCCACCACCTCATAATGCTGATTGGTGACTTTGACATCCCATACGATCACGCCTGCCGGGTGCGTATCATCAGGTCGCGGAGTCTTTTGCACTTTACGCTTGACTGTCAGCTCCACCTGAATTGTGTCGCCAATACCTGCCGGGTTAATAAATCTCAAATTATCCAAACCATAGTTGGCTAGAACCGGCCCGGGAGATGGCTCAACAAACATTCCTGCTGCTGCAGAAATCACGAAGTAGCCATGGGCAACACGCTGACCAAACAAAGAGTCTGCCGCAGAGGTTTCATCAAAGTGTGCATAGAAGTGGTCACCGGAGAGACAGCCAAAGTTCACTATGTCTGCTTCAGTAATTGTTCGTCTGTGGGTGGTTAGGCCATCGCCTACCTGAAGATCTTCAAAGTACTTTTTAAAGGGATGGACAGGGTCAAGGCGACGATCAGCGCCAGCGACATACTCTCGCGTCACAGAAGTCAGAGCGTTGGGTGAGCCCTGAACTGCCGTGCGTTGCATATAGTGTTTAACGGCTCGTAAGCCACCGAGCTCTTCCCCTCCGCCAGCCCTGCCCGGCCCACCATGAACCAAAGATGGTAAAGGAGAACCATGACCCGTCGACTCTTTCATCGACTCTCGGTTATTCACCAGAATTCGACCGTTATAGGGTGCCATCTCATGAACCAGTCGATGAATATTTTCCTGGTCATAGCTGAACAGAGATGACACCAGGCTTCCCCTTCCCCTGGCGACCAAGTCTCCAATCTGATCAAAATCATCATAAGGCATCAACGTAGAGACAGGGCCAAATGCTTCAACTTCATGAACCAGCTGACTCGTCAGTGGGGTATCACAATAAAGTAAGCATGGTGCCATAAACGCCCCTTTGTCAGTGCTAAAACCACTTGTGTCTATGCCTTCCCAGCCAGACATCAGTGATTCGCAATCCCCCAAAAGCTTCTCGACACTGTCCAGTACATCCTGTCGCTGTGCTTTGCCGACCAGGGCGCCCATACGAACAGTGTCATTTGCGGGGTCACCAATTGGGGTGCGCAGTAGTCTTTGTTTAAGGGATTCAGAGACGGTTTCGACAAGGTTGCGGGGGACAAATATCCGTCGAATGGCGGTACACTTTTGCCCGGCTTTGGTGGTCATTTCACGATGAACTTCTTTAACGAAGGCATTGAACTCAGGAGAATCCGGACGAACGTCCGGTGCCAATATACAGGCATTAAGAGAGTCCGCTTCCATATTAAATGGAATATTCTTATCAGTAATATTTGGGTGACTTCTGAGCATTTTCCCGGTCGATGCAGAGCCGGTAAAGGTGACAGAATCTTGTTCATCCAGGTGCTCAAAAAGGTCACCGACACCACCACATATCAGCTGAATAGCGCCATTGGGTAAAATACCACTGGCAATGATTTCCTTCACCACAGCATGAGTTAAATAACTGGTAACAGTGCCGGGTTTTACAATGACAGGAACACCGGCTATCAAACTCGGAGCAATCTTTTCCAACATTCCCCAGACAGGAAAATTGAACGCATTAATGTGAAAAGATACGCCTCTCTTGGACGTGAGAATATGCTGCCCCAAAAAACTGCCGCCTGCAGACAGGGGTTCGACATCGCCTTCAACAATAAAACGTTCATTTGCCAATGCGCGGCGGGCCATACTGGAATAGCTGAACAGGGTACCAATGCCACCTTCAATATCGATCCAACTGTCTGCCCGGGTGGCGCCGGTAAAGTAAGATAAGCGATAAAACTCTTCCTTTTTACTCATCAGGTGAGCTGCCAGCTTCTTCAACAGGTTGGCTCTTTCATGGATCGTCATTTGACGAAGTGATACACCACCAACCTGACGACCATACTCAACCACGTCATCAAATCCAGACGCCAATCCATTCAGTGTGAACAGCTCCTTGCCATCTACTGCACTATTGAGCGTAACACTTTTATCACCATCACCCCGCCATGCACCGCAAACATAACTATCTATTTTCATTGCTGTTCACCATATAAAAACCTAACTGACGAACAAATAATAAACACAAAACAATCTAAAGTGATACATATTTTTGTTGTATTTTTAAATTTATGAATTACTTTATGAGTAACAAATTGATTACATTTACACCGCGAAGCGGTTACTTTTTAACCTGGCATAGAGGTTTTGACGCCAGTACGGGGGAGAGATGGCACTTAACAGACAGAGCTTACAAGTGGGACGAGATCCGATTGAACATGCCAGTATTGATGAGCTTAGAAGCCTGCAACTTACTCGACTGAAAGCAACGCTACAGCACGCGTTTGATAATTCTCCCGCATATCGTGCCAAGTTTATTGAAGCCGGTGTTACTCCAGCGGATCTGACCAGCCTGGAAGATCTGGCCAAATTTCCTTTCACGACGAAACAGGATTTGCGACAACATTACCCCTTCGGTTTTTTTGCCAAACCCATGGAAGAGATTGTCAGAGTTCACGCCTCCAGCGGCACCACCGGACAGCCCACGGTAGTGGGATACACCCAAAATGACATCAACACCTGGTCTGACGTAGTGGCACGCTCTATTTATGCAGCAGGTGGCCGCCCCAATGACAAGGTGCATATTGCCTACGGCTATGGACTATTTACCGGGGGGCTTGGGGCACACTATGGCGCTGAACGGTTGGGGTGTACCGTGATCCCCATGTCTGGCGGTCAGACAGATAAGCAGGTAAAGCTTATTCGGGACTTCGACCCGGACATCATCATGGTCACCCCATCCTATATGTTGAATATCCTGGATTGTATGGACAAACATGGGATCGACCCACAAACGTTGGCATTAAGGTGCGGCATTTTTGGTGCAGAGCCCTGGACGGGCTCCATGCGCAAGAATATCGAGAAACGCGCCGGGATCGACGCGGTAGATATTTATGGTTTATCTGAGGTCATGGGCCCGGGAGTTGCTCAGGAATGTGTTGAATCAAAGGATGGGCCTATCGTTTGGGAGGACCATTTTTACCCGGAAATCATTAACCCTGAAACGGGTGAAGTGGTCGAAGACGGAGAATATGGTGAGCTGGTCTTCACCAGCCTGACCAAAGAAGCGATGCCAGTGATTCGCTATCGAACACGGGATTTAACCCGATTATTGTCCCCCACCTCCCGCAGCATGAGAAGAATAGACAAGATAACCGGCAGAAGTGACGACATGCTGATTATCAGAGGCGTCAACGTATTCCCATCTCAGATAGAAGAACAATTGTTGTCTGTTGAAGGTCTCAGTCCACACTACGTGCTGGAACTGGAGAAAAAAGGGAATATGGATCAATTGACGGTCAAGGTTGAGCCGAGCGGCGATCAATCCCTGAGTACAGCAGCCGCAAGGCAACTGCAGCGCAATATCAAAAATCTGATTGGGATAAGCAGCCAGGTTGTCTTGGTTGAACCAGAGAGTATTCCACGCTCACAAGGTAAAGCCTGTCGGGTGATGGACTTGAGGTGATGCACTAACGGGAGGAGCTAGCATGTATGTCTCACAACAAGAGCTTAGAAACATGATGTCGCTGGTACAGTACATCAGCTCGCAAGGTATAAGCCAATCAAGCAGGAAAACAATACTGCAAAAGGTGATGCATTGTGTGGGTGCTGATCACGGCGCATCCTGCCACTGGGACCAAGCCAGGGGCACGGATACTGATACCGTATACGAGAATATGTCTGACAAAAATATTGAGGACTATCAACAATATTTCCAATATTGCGATCCCATCACCAAGCAGCTGAGACGGTATCATCGAGCTGTGTCTGTCAATGAAGTCATCTCCCGGGACAGGCTTATTAAAAGTGAATTCTATAACGACTTTCTTCAGGCTGATGGACTCTGTTATGGGATAAACCTTCACGTCTATGATGGTCTGCACCACAAGTTTGATTTGAGATTATGGAGAAGCAAACGCAAAGGTGACTTTGATAAGAAGCAGCTGATGCAACTTGACCTGCTTCTGCCACATTTTCAACTGATGGGAGAGCAAACCACCAAGTCATCCCCCATGATTGAGTGGCAACTGACGCCAAAGGAACAGACAGTGGTCAATTACCTCAAGTCAGGACTGAATGATAAAAGCATCGCCAGGGCAATGCATCTCTCGGTCACAACGATTCGCTCTCATATTCGATCCGTATACAGCAAGGCTGATGTCCACAGCCGAACAGAACTGATAGCACAGCTAAATCACTAACTAAACGGGAACAGCTCCCTGTTTGTTACTGAGCCTTGCGTCGTCGACATGGTAACGATACAGCAGGCTATAGATTCGCATCCCCTTTTCGGAGCTTCCCCAGCTGTGCTGCAAAAACTCATCAATCGTCAGGATGTTTTACACGCCCCCGGCTCCACATCATAAGACAGCCTGAAGCTGTATTTTTCAAGGTGGCCACTCAGGCTGAGATTCAAATGTGCGCGCTATATATAACAACATAAAAATAAGGGTAAACCATGGTTCAAACATCAGCCGAACTTAGTCATCCCACACTCAAAGCACAACTCATTGATAGCAAGCCCATAAGGTATTTCCAATGGATAATTCTGGTGCTTGCGGTCTGTATCAACATCCTGGATGGATTCGATGTGACTGCGATGGCCTATGCTGCGCATCACGTCGGGGAAGAATTACAGCTTTCTGAAGATAAATTGGGGCTGCTGTTCAGCGTCACACTGGCAGGTATGATGTTGGGAGCCACTGCCCTTACTCCTCTCAGTGACGCATTCGGCCGGCGTCCAACCATCATTGTCTGGCTCGGCATTATCGGTATCAGTGTCTTATTGACAGCTTTGTCGACATCCTTGTGGAGCATGATATTACTTCGCCTTATTACTGGGTTGGGCGTAGGTGCCATGCTTGCCAATGTAACTGTACTGGTGAGTGAATATACTCCAAAAGCCAGAGCCAGCTTTGCTGTCATGGCCATTGTCGCTGGTTACCCAGCTGGTGCATCCATGGGTGGGTTTGTGGCTGCCCCATTATTGGCTGATTATGGCTGGCCAGCGGTGTTTATTGCCGGAGGCTCTCTCACTCTGATACTGATGATGTTAGCTATCGCCTTTATACCTGAATCATTGGAGTTCCTGCAGACCAAACAAACACCGACCAACCTGGTTCGGTTAAATAAGCTACTAAAAAAATTGGGAGAACCTTCGCTGAACTCCTATGCTGACATCCAGGCCATTAGTAACATGCAGCATCAGAAATCGGCTCAGCCAAGCAATGCCTTCGGGCTACTTAATGCAGAATTCCGGGGGAAAACCCTGACACTCTGGGCCACTTTTTTCTTTTGCTTTATTTGCCTTTATTTCCTGATGAGTTGGTTACCCAAATTGGTGATCAACTCTGGACTGAGTGAATCAATGGGCATTTACGCATCTATCGCCTTAAATGGTGGCGGCGCGATTGGCATTCTTACCCTGGGCTTCTTTACCCGCCGTCTGGCTCTATCTGTATTAATTGCCATTTTTTTGCTTGTGGCTGCAGTGGGGATGACAGCGATTAAGTTGTTCACCAGTCCGGAGCTGTTTCTTGGTTATCTGTTTGTGCTGGGATTTCTTTTACAAGGAGGCTTCACCGGGCTGTATGCCATTGCTGCCAAGCTTTATCCGGTAGAAATCAGAGCAACAGGCGTAGGCTGGGCCATTGGTCTTGGGCGGTTTGGTGCCGTGGTAGGGCCTTATGTCGGCGGTTTGCTGATTGCAGCTTCAGTCTCAATGGAATGGAACTTTATTCTGTTCGCCATCCCGCTGAGTATTGCAGGCCTGTTTGCGTACAAGCTAAAAGTCAGGTAACCGAGTATCCCTGAATCTGTTGAACGTTCAGCATCAGCGTCAGGGGTTCTCCGACCTCAATCAAGAGCTCATACTCCAATACGTCGACCTGAGCTTATTGTCAAAGCAGTCAGGAGTTGGTCATAACGCTCTTGTTATATAAGGGCATCCTTTAATCTATTGGCTTTGGTGGCTGGCTGTCACCGATTGACCAGCAATCTCGAGAGCTTCCTTTAATACCTGATTATCACCAATATGATTGGCCATCAGCAGGATTAATCGAGCATTGACCTCCAGGCTTTGGCTGTCATCCAGTGAACGATGCAGCGCCATCAGAGCTTCATAAAAGCTGTCACCATCAGTGAAGTTAACTTGTGTAACCAGCTTCATGGCATCACCTCCATATCAAATCCCAAGGCTCTGTTCACGGCCGATATCAGGCTGTCACTTGTAAACTCTCGCCAACGACCTGCCACCACCTGATCCGGCCGGAACAGATAGCAGGTACCAGGCTCAAGTTGGTACCTCTGCGCCACATATCCCCAGGGATCGCAGATACACATTGCCCCCTTGGGAACCTCCAAATCTGTAGATTCCGAAAATAAAAAAATAGGCACTAAATCAACCCCAACCGATTGCAACAGCTCTGGGAGAGACTCACCCACCCGGGAAATATCTGTCTTGTCTATTGCGATTAACAGGGTAAAACGGGTGCCCAGGATATCAATCAGCCAGGAGGTCTTGTCACCAATGATGATAGGTGCATCAAGTGCTGCAGAGCCCGGCGCAACACCGCCATCAAAAGCCTCTTCATCATCCAAAGTGTTAAGAGGCGAGTCGAGATAGCGGGCAGGTGTGGATAACCGCCCGCTGTTAACCAAAGTTCGGGCAAACTCATAGTCTTTTGCCAACTGCAGTGTGGCATCTCTGAAAACCCGGCTGATTTTATTCTTGGGTGTGATGAAATCGGTGGCGCGGGTGGAGTTAAGTATATTTTCATCTGCGGCCATTTGGCGTTCGATATCATAGGTTTTCAATAATGTTGTAGGCCCCTGCTGCTTAAGCACTGATGCCAGCTTCCACCCCAGATTATCCACTGATTGTATTGCACCATTTGCCCCTCTTGCACCGAATGGACTGACCTGATGGGCCGCGTCTCCAAGAAATATCACTCTATCATGTATAAAACTGTCCAGTTTTCGGCATTGAAAGGTATAAACACTGGCCCACTCCAGCTGAAAATCGACATCCTCACCCAACATAGCTTCAAGGCGTGGACGGATATTGGCTTCCAGCACCTCCCTCTGAGGATCAGCATCCCATCCCAATTGCAGGTCAATCCGCCAGACATCATCCGCTTGACGATGGAGTAACGCTGACTGGTTAGGATGAAATGGCGGGTCGAACCAAAACCAACGCTCAGTGGGAAATTCAGCCTGCATAAGCACATCAGCAATTAAGAATCTATCTTTGAAAACCTGCCCGCGACTCTCCAGTCCCAGTTGTTTTCTTATCGGACTATTGGCGCCATCGGCCACCAACATATAGTCACAGGTTAAGACATAACTCCCTTCCGGAGTTTCCACCTTAAGCCTGTTACCTTTCACCCCGGGCGTCACTTCAGTAACCCGATTCAGCCAACGTAAATCTACCTGCTGCTGAGTATCGATAAACTCCACCAGATATTGTTCCAGATAATACTGCTGCAAGTTAATGAAGGCCGGCAGTTTGTGTTTCTTCTCTGGCAACAGGTCAAATTCATATACCAGATCTTGCTGGAAAAAAACCTTACCCTTTTTCCAGGTCACCCCTTTCTCCAACATAGGAGAAACGCAGCGGTAACGGTTGAGGATTTCCAATGTTCGTTTGGCGAAACAGATGGCACGGGACCCTACACTGACAGTGTTGTTATCATCAAGAATGACACTTGGAATGCCCTGCATGGCTAAATCCAGTCCCATAGCCAACCCTGTCGGTCCCGCGCCGACAATGACCACAGGGTGATGCACTGCAGTGCCCTGGTTCAAATCACTGTGATGTTTGAAGGGGTATCTCGGATTTTCAAAAGTGGTTTGCATGGTCTATCACACCACAAAAAACAATTCTCAACTGAAACTAAATTAATACCGGTTGATGCATATTATCAAGTGCTAAATTTAGCTTAATTCATCCCTTCCACAATTAGCTCAAGCAGTGCCAATCCACTTAACGGCATTCAAGAACACAGCAAAGCTAACAAATACAATACTTAAAGACGTCAAACGTACGAATAAACAGTGTTAAAACGAAAAAGCGATACAGGCCAAACAGTCGGACTTTATTTGGGTAACAAAGACAAACTGGTTTCAAATGAGAATTTTCATGTTAGGTTTAGATTGCCACCTTAACCTAACCGGAGAGCAGATTATGACAAGCAAGCCTTTCGCATCATCAGCAGATTTGGGAGAAAAGCGGGAATCACTGGAAGTGCTGGCAGAGGGGGTCTATGCACTTACCGCAGAAGGTGATCCAAATATTGGCGCCATCGAAGCTGAAGACTTCATTATTGCATTTGAAGCCAGAGCGACTCCTAAAGCAGCGAGAGATTGGCTCGACATCCTGAGACAACATACCCAAAAGCCAGTGAAATATCTGGTCTTGTCCCATTATCATGCGGTCCGGGTCCTGGGGGCTTGTGCATTTAATGCCCAATCTATTCTTGCCCACGAACAGACAAAATATCTGATAGAAGAGCGGGGCGAGCAAGATTGGGCCAGTGAGTACGGCCGTATGCCACGGTTATTCAGGCAGCCTGAAGAGATCCCTGGCCTGACGCATCCGGATATCGTGTTCAATGACAGGATGGAGATCCCCCTTGGCGGAGACAGAGGTAGCCTGGTTCTTGAATACTGCGGGCGTGGCCATACTGCCGGTGATATTGTCGCCTGGTTGCCTAAGCACAAAATTTTATTCGCAGGGGACTTGGTCGAAGCTCAAGCAGCGTTATACACAGGAGATGCATTCCATTTCGACTGGTCTACAGGCACCCTGGACAAAGTGCAATCCTATCAAGCTGAAACTCTGATAGGGGGAAGAGGAGCGGTTGTCAGAGGCAATGCAAACGTTAACGCCGCTATTGAACAAACCAGACAATTTCTCAAGGATATGATTAACAAAGTGGGCGCAGTCCATAAACGTGGTGGCACGCTAAAAGAGGCGTTTCTGGAAACTCACAGACATTTAGAGCCCCAATTTGGGCAATGGCCCATATTCGAACACTGCCTTCCATTCGACGTAAAACGATTGTGGGACGAATTTGATGGTATTGACTGGCCACAGATTTGGACAGCAGAAAAAGATCGGGAAGTGTGGGATGCGCTGCAAGACTGATGCAGGTCTCAGACCCATGTACTGATTTGGCTGACACTCAATTATTTAATCACTGGCAGAGTTTGTCAGTGGCCAATACAGACACCCAATTTTGAGTAATCAACTGAAAATGAATGAGAAACAACAACCAAGCTTATTACTTCATCATTTCATCCCCTACCGCCTTGCGAACCTCGCTGACACCGTCAGTACGGCGTGTTCGAAGATCTATCGTGACACCTTCGGATTGTCTATTCCGGAGTGGCGGATACTGGCAAGACTCGCTGAGCAAGATGGCCTGAACAGTAAGTTAATTGGACGTATTACCTTTATGGATAAATCAAAGGTGTCCAGAGCGGTCAAACAGCTCGAAGATAAGGGCTTATTGGTACGTTCAACCCAGCAAGACAAAAGGGTTTGTCAGCTGTCGCTGACAAAAAAAGGACTGGAGTTATATAACCAACTGGTCCCCATTGCTTTGGAATGGGAATCTGAATTACTCAGCTCGCTCAGTATTACCGAATACAGGGATTTGCTCCGTATTCTGGAAAAGCTCGATGTTAAAGCTGCAGACTTATCAAATTCAGACGATTAGCATGTTCAAAAATGCATGTGAACTCGTTATATCGCCTGAATGATTGCCCAAAACCTAAGGTGGAGGGCCGAATCTGCTTACTCATGTCAGCTAGTTAACACTCCCACGTCCTGTACAGGCAGATTAACCAATTATCCCTATTCCCCGCTCGACTCATTTTACGCTATCCATATTGGATTATCTGAGCAGTAAACCCTGCCCTCACCTCATCCCGCACCGCACCGCACCGCACTCAACTTTCTCATCAATCGTGAGGATATAGGTCATTTTCATCACCTGCTAATAATGGTTCATCCCAAGGCATATCACTGTTTAACGATAACCAAGAGGATTTAGGGTGCTGAAGAACAACAAGCAATATCATCTGATTTTATTGTGTTTCTTACTGTTGGGTTGCACAACTCAGTCCCAAAAAGCCTCAGAGACCAAGGTAATGGATACAACACAAACAACTAATCCAGAGCAGGCTTTTAAAGAGAAAATCCAAACTCAATATCTGCGTGCCGAAGCGTACCAACAACATTGGGCCTATATCACCTATCAAGGGGTGCCAGATAGCTCACTCCCCTTTAAGCAAAGTGAGTTACCTCTGCAGGGAATGACCCTGGCCGTTAAAGACAATATCGATGTAGCAGGCATGCCGACCACCGCAGGCACCAGGGCATTACTGAGCAATGTCCCCGGTAAAGATGCAAGCGTTGTCAGTAGAGTGAAAAATGCCGGCGCCGTCATTAATGGTAAGGCGAACATGCATGAACTTGCATACGGCATCACAAGTATCAACCCGGCATTTGGCGCGGTAGCCAATGCCCACAATCCCCTTTATTTCGCAGGCGGAAGTAGTGGCGGTACCGCTGTGGCTATAGCACTCGGCCTGGCTGATGCAGGTCTGGGCACAGATACCGGTGGGTCATCCCGTATTCCAGCGGCCTTGAATGGCATCGTCGGTTTTCGTCCAACGACGGGACGTTACCCCAACGATGGTCTGATACTCATATCTGAAACTCGCGACACAGTCGGCCCGCTGGCAAAAGATGTGTCCACTGTCGCCAAACTGGATTCAGTACTGGCGGGGGAATCCGACCTCTCTCTGCCCGTGCCAGACGTCAATGATGTGCGTCTGGGGGTGCCAGACAGCTACTTTTATGACGAGCTGTCACCGGAAGTCGATGCGGCGATGACAAGCCTGTTGGAACTGTTGGCACAGTCAGGTATCACCCTGGTTCCCGTGGACGTTGCCGGTCTCGAAGAGCTGAATAATCACGTCAGTTTTCCGGTCGTCATGTATGAATCAGCCCGGCATATCAAAGCAATCGTCGAGCAACGCTTGCCATCCATGGGGTTGGAGGATTTTATCTCGCAAATCAGCAGCGAAGATGTGCGTGGATTAGTCTCAGGTCTTTACAGCGAACCCACACCAGAAACCGTATACAGGGAAGCTATTGAGGTCTACAGGCCAAAGTTGCAGCAACTTTATCAACAGTTGTTTGATGACAATAAATTAGATGCCCTCATTTTCCCCACAACCTCTAGACCGGCTGACACCATCGCCGATTCTGTAACCCATGTATCAGTGAACGGCGAGATGAGACCGACCTTCACAACCTATATCAGAAATACAGATCCAGCGAGCAATGCCGGGATCCCCGGAATCGCGCTCCCTATAGGTAAAACAGATAACAATTTGCCGCTCAGCGTAGAACTGGATGGTGCTGCGGGTTCAGACCGCCACCTGCTGGCTGTGGCTCTGTTAATCGAAACCCTGCTGTCAACAAATAACGACTAAGAGGAAAGTGACATGTTTTACAGCGCTAAAGCTATCCCGCCCCTGATGTTCCTGTGGTTATGGAGCAATGCGGTCAGCGGCCAGGAAGAGAATACCCAGGAAAACACAGAAGAGCCCAAAGCAGCATTGGAAACCATTACTGTCACCGCACAGCGTCGGGACGAAAGCGTCCAAAAGGTGCCAGTGGCAGTTACTGCAATGAATGCAGATATGATAGAAAGGCAAGACGTTCATAACCTCAATACCATTGCAACCCGGGTCCCGGGTCTCACATTCAGTCCCTTCTCCCCGGGTCAGAACATCATCAGTTTAAGAGGTGCCTCCTCCAATGATGACGGCGCGGGTACAGACAATTCAGTCGCTGTCTTTATCGATGATGTTTACCTGGGCAGAGTTTCCAATGTTAATCCTGAGATGTTTGATATTGAGCGAATTGAGGTGCTGCGGGGTCCACAAGGGACACTTTATGGTAAAAACACCATTGGCGGCGCCATCAATATTATCTCCAAGTTACCCAATCTCGATGAGTTGGAAGCCAAACTAAAGCTCAATATTGGTAACTACTCTCGCTTTGATACTGCAGGATTTATCAGCGGCCCGCTGTCGGAAAACATCGCTGGTAAATTGAGTTTTTCCAACCGGGTCAATGATGGTTGGGTCAATAACGTGACGCTCGACAAGAAGCAGAAGGACAATGATGTCTTTGCGGTGCGGGGACAGCTGTTGTTCGACAACAGCGATTTTCAAACATTATTAAGTGCTGACTATTCCAGGTTAAATGTCGAAGACATGGCACGAATCCCCGTGGATACCGGCGATGAATTGGACCCGGCCATATGGTACCCAAGCTATGCTGCAGTCTGTCCCGAAGGAGCACCATTTTGCGCCGCTGGTGCAATCGATGGTTACTCAAAGCAGACCGCCTATGGCCTGAGTGCAAAGCTCACCTGGGACTTCGATGCTGGTCAACTGATTTCAATCTCGGCTTACCGGGACAGTAAATCAGATTGGAATATGGATTCAACTGGCAGCCCGGCTTTGGCGTTAATCGACGATATTTATGAAACAAGTGATCAGTTTTCTCAAGAGTTCCGCTGGGTAAGTGAACTGGACTCCTTCAAGTACGTCAGTGGACTTTGGTATATGACGGAAAATACAGATCGCTCAGAGTGTTTTGACCTTTCCGTTGGCAGTGACTGTACCCTGGCAACAGATGGCAGTGACTACTATCGTCAGGTCAATAAAACGGAAAGTTATGCCATTTTCGGCCAGGGCGACTGGAATTTTACTGATGATTGGATCCTGACTCTCGGTGGTCGCTACTCGTACGAGACCAAAACCATAGACAACCAGGCTATTGCTGGCAACTTCGTTATTATCAACGAAAACTTTGGAACCGACACCCCCGTAAGATTGAAAGAGAGTTGGAGCGCATTTACGCCCAAAGTCGCACTCAAATATGAAGTCAGTGACGATATCACCACTTATCTCAGTTATGCCCGGGGCTTCAAAAGCGGTGGCTTCCCGGCAGCACCTCAGTCAATTGAAGACACTAAAGCGCTCAATCCTGAAAAAGCTGACAACATTGAGCTCGGGATAAAATCAGATATCACAGATACCTTCAGATTAAACACCACTGTATTCCATACCAAATATAAAGATCTGCAAATCCAGAGTTTTGGCCCAAGGGATGCCGGTGATTCATTTGGTGTATTCAATACCTTTAATGCGGGTGATGCAGAGTTGACCGGGGTTGAACTGGAGTTTGCCTGGATCCCCATTGAAGACCTTAAAATCTTTGGCTTCTATGGTTATATGGACAGTAAATTCGTAGACACTGTCGTGCCCAACTCCGCGTATCCCAATCAATCCGGCCAGGAAATGTTGAGAACTCCCAAAAACAAGTATTCAATCAATCTTGAACACTACCTGGATCTCGACTCAGGGGCCTATTTTACCACCAACATCAGCTACAGATTTACCGACGACCAACGTGGTGAACTAGAGCCTTACGCGATTCAACCTGCGTTTGACCTGATTGATGCGAGCGTAACCTGGCACTCAGCAAATGATGACTGGAAAGTCTCTGTATGGGGTAAGAACCTGGCTGATGAAGCTTATATCACGCACCTTTATACCGTCGCATCAAGCGTTGTGGCAGTGTACGGAGAGCCCAGAATGTATGGAGTTAGCGTGTCCTGGCAGATGTAGCATCCGTTTCGGCACATAAAAAAGGGATGACCAAAGTGTCATCCCTTATTATTTGTTAAGCAGCCTTTATGGGCGATAAACCTTAACGTTGTCGTAGCCCTGCTCTTGCAGGTACAGAGCTTGCAGCTTGCTCATGACACCACGCTCACAGTACAGCAGGTATGTTTTGCTGCGGTCCAGATCGGCGAACTGAGTGGCCAGCTTGAAGAAAGGAATCACCTTCACCTCCACGCCATCAATCTCCAGCGGGTTGTTCTCTTCCTCTTCAGGAGCACGAATATCAACCACAATCTCTTGCGCAGCAACAGCGTTAACAGTTTCAGTTTCAGTGACTTTGGTATCCATGCTGGCAGCAATCTCCCGGATATCGATAATCTTGGCGTCTTCCAGAACCCTGTCGATCAGGTCTTCAGAAAACTTTTTCTCTTCTTCTTCAATCTTGGACAGCACCGCCTTAACGGTCGGGCGCTGGGAGATCACACCACAGTACTCAGGCATGGATTTGGCAAAATCCTCTGTCCCAATACGGCGGCTTTCGTTGACTATGTCCTGCTTGTCCATGGTGATCAGCGGGCGCAGGATCAGCAGTTCAGTGCAGCGGTCAATAACGTTCAGGTTGGTCAGGGTCTGGCTGGATACCTGACCCAGACTCTCACCTGTTACCAGCGCCTGAATGCCCATGCGCTCAGCCACGCGGGCCGCGGTACGCATCATCATACGCTTGAGGATAACGCCCATCTGGCCATTATCGATACGCTCCAGAATCTCTGCAACTACTGGCTCGAAAGGCACAGATACGAACTTCACCTTGTGAGACTCACCGTAGGTCTTCCACAGATGATAAGCCACCTGCTTCACTCCAATCTCGTGCTGAGCACCGCCGAGGTTAAAGAAACAGTAGTGAGTACGAGCGCCCTTCTTGATGAACTGGAAGCTGGATACACCTGAGTCAAAACCACCAGAGATCAATGACAGTACATCTTCCTGACTGGCCATAGGGAAGCCGCCCAACCCCTGGACACGCTCTTCCACCATATAAAGCTTCTGCTTATCGATTTCCAGATTGATGGTCATATCCGGAGCTTTCAGCTTAACGCCCGCCGCTTCAGTGTTTTGGTTCAGACCACCGCCGACATAGCGTTCCACTTCAATGGATTTAAAGTCATGCTGACCAATGCGCTTTACACGCACACAAAAGGTTTTGCCCTTCAGTTGGTCACGATAAACCGGCAGTGCGATCTGGTAGATATCATCCATGGTCTCAAAGGTGTATTCACTCACTTTAAGCGAGTGAGCAATACCGGGAATACACTGCAAACGCTCAGCAACTTTATCGACAAGATCCATTTTGTCTGCAGGAACCACGACCACCAGTTTATCCCACAAGTTCTGAACCTTGATATCTTCATCAATTTTCTTGAGCACATTGCGGATATTGGTTTCAAGCATTTTAGTAAAGCGTTTCCTTACCGATTTGCTCTTCATCATGATTTCTGGATACAACTTAACGATAAACTTCATGGGTTATCCCGAGGACAGTGTTTCAGTTTCAAATAGCAATCCGGCCATTATATCAAATTGGATTACAGTGACGCACCCAATTTGATTTTGGTCGATAATGGGCAAAAGCAAAAACGCCCATCAAAGATGAGCGTTTTGTTTGGTAAAGCGGGGATGGAGATTAAGGTTCCTGCACGGAAATTTCATCGGACTCTTTGGGCTTGCCCTGCTCTATCGCGATTTCCACCCGGCGGTTACGGGCCCGGTTGGCTGCTGAGGTATTGGGCACCAGCGGGTTATTGGAGGCCATACCGACCACCTTCATACGCCCCTGATTAATGCCTCTTACCCGGGAGAGTTCCTGAGCCACAGAGACAGCCCGGGTTGCCGACAGATCCCAGTTAGAACTGTAGAGCTCATTGCTGATTACCATATCGTCGGTGTAACCCGCCACAGTAATCACGCCGGGAACATCCTTGAGCGTCTCGCCTATGGTTCGAATAATAGGCTTAACTCTTGGCTGCAAGAAGCCTGAGCCGGATGCGAAAGAGCCTTTCTCACGGATACGGATAATGATCTGTTGCCCCAAAGACTCCAGCTCCACCGCGCCATCAATAATCTCTTTTTCCAACTGCTCAGCCAGCTTCTTCACCTGCTCGTTGACCTGCTCCTGCTCAGACTCAGTTTGGCTGTCTGATGCCGCTGCGGAACTTTGTACAGATGTAGCAGATGATTGACCGCCCCTTTGCTGACCATCCTGGCTTTGAATACCACCACTGCTGTCGTCATCACCGGCCTGTACGTTCAGCACCTGCTCGGTCATCTCGTTAGTCTGCTGGGTAATGACTTCAATGGGCGTGGGGTCCGGACGACCAGGCCTGAACTCCAGTGCAATCACCGAAGTCCCTTTGGGGATATCCTTAACGTTAACTTTATTCTGCACACCAAAGGCGTACTTCATGGAACCGGCAATCTGTTTGAACTTAACCACGTCCATTTCAGAGAAGGCCAGCAGCAGTACGAAGAAGCACATCAGCAGCGACATGAGGTCAGCAAAGGTTGCCAACCACATTGGAGCGCCTGGTGGGGGACAATCACACTTCTTCTCAGCCAAAATCTACTCCCCGCCGGTCGTGTCGATTTGCCGCTTACCTTCGTTGAGGTAGTTCTTGAGGAAGGTCTCAATGACGCGGGGATTCTGGCCGTCCTGAATCGCCAGTACCGCGTCCATAATCAGGTTCTTAACCATCACCTCTTCGGTCATACGCAGCGCCAACTTATCGGCAATGGGAATTGCCACCATGTTTGCCAGCATTGCACCATACAGTGTGGTCAACAATGCAACCGCCATCGCAGGACCAATGGACTTGGGGTCATCCATGTTTGACAGCATGGCCACCAGACCAACCAGAGTACCAATCATACCCATGGCTGGTGCCACATCCCCGAGTGCAGTGAACAGGCTTACACCCGCCTTGTGCCGCTCCTCGGTCAGGCCAATATCCTTTTCCAGCGCTTCGCGCACGACATCGCCATCGTGACCATCCACCAGCATGTCCACAGCTCTTTGCATAAAGGGATTGGAAATCTGGGCCTCTTCCAGTGCCAGAAAGCCACCTTTACGGGCAGCATCAGCCATGTTCACTGACTGTTCGATCAGCTCTTCCGGCTTATCCAGCTTAAACATAAAGGCCTTGACGAAAATCTTACCCGCACCTATGACCGATGCCAGATTGAACTTCATCATTACAACGAAAAGGGAACCACAGCCTACGATAAGAATGGAGGGAACATCGATAAAAATAGAGAGACCGCCACTACTGACCATAGCGCCGATAACAAAGCCAAATGCCCCGAGAATGCCGATGAGTGTTGCTAAATCCACTTAACGCTCCTAAATAAACAAGGCACAAACCTGCGCCTGAATCCCTGAAATGCACCCACCGCTGCGTTAGCCGGGTTATTGTCAGTCCAAATGCTGACTTTGATTCTGCCCGCTAACCGGATGTCACCTATTCTCAGTTATCGGACAACTTCAAGGCAAGTTTAGCTTCTTTTTATTTTTTCTAACAAAAAATCCCCAATAAAGCGTGCTGTTGTGCAAATATCCAACGTCCTGATTTGACCCAAACAACGCCCTGAGATACCTTGTGCAAGCCTGAATATTAGGAAAGACAAAGTGGCCAAAAAACCGGAAAATCTCAGTTTTGAAGAGTCCCTTGCCGAGCTGGAGCAGATTGTTGCTCAGCTGGAGCGCGGGGAGATCCCGCTGGACGATGCACTCAAGCAATTTGAACGGGGCATAGCCCTGGTACGCAGCAGCCAGACCAAGCTGGAACAGGCACAGCAACAAGTTGCCATTTTGATGCAACCCGATGACCAAGCCCCGCTGTCGAGCTACAACACCGAGGTAGAGTAAGCGTGTTAGCCGATGCCATTATCGAGTATCAACAGCGTGTTGATGCTCAGCTCAAACAGCACCTGAGTGGGCTGGATGACCATGCAGCTACCCTGAAAGCAGCCATGACCCATGGTGCTTTGATTGGCGGTAAAAGAATAAGACCCTTCCTGGTATACAGTGTTGGCACCATGTTGAATGTGCCCCTGCACAAACTCGACGCCTGCGCTGCAGCCATCGAATGTATTCACGCCTATTCACTGATCCATGACGACCTGCCGGCGATGGACGACGATCACTTAAGACGTGGCCAGCCGACTGTGCATATCGCTTTTGATGAAGCCAGTGCCATCCTTGCAGGTGACGCGCTGCAAACGCTGGCTTTTGATATTCTCAGTCAGCCTATTGAAGGCCTGACTGCACAGCAGCAGTTAAAACTGGTTGCCACCCTGGCCAAAGCCTCCGGCTATCAGGGCATGTGTGGCGGACAGGCAATCGATCTGGCCAGTGAAGGTAAACGTATTGATTTGGCAACCCTGACCCGGTTGCACAATAAAAAGACAGGCGCACTGATCCGATGCGCCGTAGAAATGGCTCTGATTTGTACCGATGCCAGCGATAAAGACAGCGCCGCCATGCTGGAATATGCCGATGCCATAGGGCTGGCGTTCCAGGTGCAGGACGACATTCTGGATATCACGGCCACCACTGAAGAACTGGGTAAACCTCAGGGTTCCGATACCCAGTCCGACAAGAGTACCTTCCCTCAACTACTTGGGCTCGAAGGTGCGCAGGAGACGGCACAACAGCTGGTCGAGGATGCTCTGTCAGCCTTGAAAACTTTGCCGTACAATAGCCAGTTAATTGCAGACTTCGCCCGATACATTATCGAGCGGAGAGTATAACAAGAGATAAAGTTGCTCATTATGAGTTTGGACATATCGCATTACCCCTTGTTGGCACAGGCCAACACCCCGGACGAGCTGCGACAGCTGCCCCCATCAGTGTTGCCTCAGGTAGCCGATGAGCTGCGTGAATTCCTGCTCAAGTCCGTGGGCATTTCCAGTGGCCACTTTGCTTCCGGCCTGGGGACAGTCGAACTGACTGTGGCACTTCACTATGTATACAACACCCCGTTCGACCGTCTGATCTGGGACGTGGGCCATCAGGCTTACCCCCACAAGATTTTGACCGGACGTCGTGACCGCATGCCCACCATTCGTCAGAAGAACGGCCTGCACCCTTTCCCATGGCGTGAAGAGAGTGAATACGACACCTTCAGTGTGGGTCACTCAGGTACCTCTATCTCTGCGGCGCTGGCAATGGCTGTTGCCGCCGAAAAAGAGGGCGAAGGTCGTAAAGTGGTCGCCGTGATCGGTGATGGTGCCATGACCGGCGGTATGGTGTTTGAAGCACTTAACCATGCAGGTGATCTGCACAACGACATGCTGGTCGTGCTGAACGACAACGAGATGTCCATCTCTGAGAACGTGGGTGCTCTGAACAACCACCTGGCTAAACTGATGTCAGGTCGTTTCTACACCACCATTCGTGAAGGCGGTAAAAAGGTACTGCAGGGTATGCCGGTTATCAAAGAGATGGCCAAGCGTACCGAAGAGCACCTGAAAGGCATGGTAGTTCCCGGCACCTTGTTTGAAGAGCTGGGCTTCAACTATATCGGCCCAATCGACGGCCATGATGTGAATGCTCTGGTCGAGACCATGAGCAATATGCGCAACCTGAAAGGGCCGCAGATCCTGCATATCATGACCAAAAAGGGTAAAGGCTATGAACCGGCAGAGCGCGACCCTATCGGTTGGCATGCTGTGCCCAAGTTTGACCCAAGCACCTTTGCCAAGCCCGCCAGTAAACCCGGCAAGCCGACCTTCTCTCAGGTGTTTGGAAAGTGGTTGTGTGATATCGCCGCCACAGATGAAAAAGTGCTGGGTATCACCCCTGCCATGCGTGAAGGTTCAGGCATGGTGGAGTTCTCCCAACGCTTCCCGAAACAGTATTTTGACGCCGCTATTGCTGAGCAACACGCAGTCACTCTGGGTGCCGGTTTTGCCTGTGAAGGCTTTAAACCTGTGGTGGCAATCTACTCCACCTTCCTGCAGCGCGGTTATGACCAGCTGATCCACGATGTGGCTCTGCAGCGTTTGCCAGTGCTGTTTGCCATCGACCGTGGCGGTATTGTGGGTGCTGACGGCCCAACTCACCAGGGTGCATTCGACCTGAGCTTTATGCGCTGTATTCCAAACATGGTGATTATGGCGCCGAGTGACGAAAACGAATGTCGTCAGATGCTCTACACAGGCTACTGCTATAACGATGGCCCTACTGCCGTGCGTTACCCACGAGGCAGTGCCACAGGTGCCGAGCAGGTAGAAGAGATGACCGCCATGGAGATAGGCAAAGGCCGAATCGTCCGTGAATCCTCAGGTGGCAAGCGTATTGCCATTCTCAACTTTGGCACCACGCTGGCGGCAGCGCTGGAAGCCGCAGAGGCTCTGGATGCCACTGTGGCCGATATGCGTTTTGTCAAACCGCTGGATGAGGCCCTGACCGAGCAGCTCGCTTCGGAGTATGACTTCGTCATCACAGTGGAAGAGAACGCCATCAAAGGCGGCGCTGGCAGCGGCGTGCTGGAGTTTATGGCCAGCAAACGTCTGCTCAAGCCGGTTCTGCAAATCGGCTTGCCCGATGAATTTATCAAGCACGGTGCACCGGAAGAGATCACCACAGAGCTTGGACTTGATGCCAAAGGTATTGAGCAGCAAATCCGCGCATTTATAGATTGATCTCATTCAGATAAGACACCCATTAAAAAACCCGGCGCTGCCGGGTTTTCTATTTACATTTCAACTTCCTGAAGTAACGCAAGGTTTCCGTTTTTTTGTAAGCCGGTTCCAACTTTTCACTGATTTCACAGAAAGCCCGGCGCTTTTCTTGCGCCAGATCACATCAATTCCGGTCTGTGGTTGGTAATTTTATTACCGAAACGAGCAGAAACCGAAACAGGAGAGTTTGCATAACTCGTTGCTTATCAAGGCTATTAATGCCCTTTGTCAGACACGACTTATGTGAATTTTTACTGACTTGAGAGGTGACCTATGGCCGCTAAATTCTTTATCCCTTCCGTGAACACTTTGGGTCAGGGCGCACTGGACGATGCCATCAACGACATCAATGCCCTGGGCTTCAAACACGCGCTGATCGTCACTGACAAACCCCTTGTAGATATTGGCCTGGCCGGTGAGCTGATTGAAAAGCTGGGCGCAGGTGGCGTGCAATCCACTCTGTTTGACGGCGTGCAGCCAAACCCAACCGTCGGCAATGTTGAAGCTGGACTGGCACTGCTGAAAGCCAATGCCTGTGACTTTGTTATCTCCTTCGGCGGCGGCTCTCCACACGACTGCGCCAAAGGTATTGCACTGGTGGCCACCAATGGCGGCTCCATCAAAGATTATGAAGGTGTAGACCAATCCGCCAAACCACAAATGCCCCTGGTTGCCATTAACACCACAGCCGGTACCGCCAGTGAGATGACACGTTTCTGCATCATTACCGATGAAGAGCGTCATATCAAAATGGCCATTGTGGACAAGCACACCACACCAATATTGTCGGTCAACGACCCAGAGCTGATGCTGAAAAAGCCAGCCAGCCTGACTGCTGCGACCGGTATGGATGCGCTGACCCACGCCATTGAGGCTTATGTGTCTGTTGCCGCCAACCCGATTACTGATGCCTGCGCCATCAAGGCCATTGAGCTTATCCACCAGCATCTGGAGCACGCGGTGAAAGATGGCAGTAATATCAATGCCCGTGAGCAGATGGCCTACGCCCAGTTCCTCGCAGGTATGGCTTTCAACAACGCCTCTTTGGGTTATGTACACGCCATGGCGCACCAACTGGGTGGCTTGTACGACCTGCCACACGGTGTCTGTAACGCCCTGCTGCTGCCTTATGTGCAGGAGTACAACGCTCAGGTCGCTGCGGGTCGATTAAAAGATGTGGCCAAGGCCATGGGAGTAGATGTGGCTCAAATGAGTGATGAGCAAGGTGCCGAGGCTGGTATCACTGCCATTAAGACTCTGGCTGATTCTATCAATATTCCCGCCAGCCTGACTGAGCTGGGAGTGAAGGAAGCGGATATCCCACTGCTGGCAGAGAACGCCCTGAAAGATGCCTGCGGCCTGACCAACCCCAAACAGGCAACCCATGAAGAGATCTGTCAGATCTTCAAAAATGCGCTGTAACTTCAAATAAACAACTAAAAAAGAACCCAGCCTGAGCTGGGTTCTTTTTTATCTATCAGTCATTCACTTCGCCATCAGGAAGCTGACCTGGATTCATCGGCGGAGAGATTGCCTCCCTGACCTTTCAGCTTTTCCCTCAGCTGCTGCAAAATCACGTAGAACACCGGCACCAACAAAGTTCCCACCAGTGTTGCAGCCAACATGCCACCAAACACAGAGTAACCCAGTGACTGACGGGAGCCGGCACCGGCACCTGTGGCCATCACCAAAGGCATAACCCCCAGAATAAAGGAGAAGGCAGTCATCAATACGGCGCGGAATCTCAACCTGGCGGCCAGTTCCCCCGCATCCAGAATCGACTTGCCCTCTTCTCTAAGCTGCTTGGCAAACTCCACAATCAGGATGGCGTTTTTACTGGCCAGGCCAATCAGCAGCACCAAACCAATCTGGGCATAGAGGTTAAGCTCAGAGCCCACCAGGGCGATATTGATAAAGGCGCCCAGAATTGCCACAGGCACAGCAAACATCACCGCAAAAGGAATGGTCCAGCTTTCGTACTGAGCCACCAGGAACAGATAGGTAAATACCAGCGCCAGACCGAAAATCAGTGGCGCCAGATTACCAGCCCGAATCTCCTGGAAGGTCTGGCCTGTCCATTCAAAGCTGTAGCCCGCAGGCAGGCTTTCGGCGGCTCTTTCCATGGCGGCAATGGCATCACCTGAGCTGTACCCCGGAGCCGGGAAGCCGTTAATGGTGGTGGATGAGAACATGTTGTAGCTGTTGATCACATCCGGCCCCAAAATCGGGGTCACCTTAACCAGAGTACTCAGGGGGATCATCTCACCGCTGCTGCTGCGCACATAGAAACGGGCGATATCCTTGTCGGAATCCCTGAACTCCCCTTCTGCCTGTAACATCACCCGGAACACCTTGCCGTAACGGTTAAAGTCGTTCACATACATGGAGCCCAGCATGGTCTGCATAGTAGTGAATATTTCGGTTAACGGAATGCCCAGCGCTTTGGCTTTTGCCCTGTCCACATCCACATACATCTGCGGCACATCGGCTCTGAAGTTACTGAACGCCATAGCGATCTCAGGTTGTTGGCTGGCCTGCATCACCAGAGCCCGCATCACAGATGACAGCTCCTGGGCTGAGCGCCCCTGAGTGTCCTGCAGTACAAACTCAAAGCCGCCGACGCTGCCGACACCAGGAATAGGCGGCAGCGAGAAGGCCATGGCATTAACCGATGGATTGGCGGCGTACTTTGCCTGCAACCTGGCAACTATGGCGCTCTCTTCCATATCCGGCGTATCCCGCTCGCTCCAGTCAGACAGGGACACAATCATCAAACCACCGTTGGACGATACAGAGCCGGTCAGAATACTGAAGCCGGAGGCGTGGATAACATGTTCCACTCCGGGCTCTTTCAGCGTCAGTTCAACCAGGTCACGCATCACAGCTTCGGTCCGGTTCAGCGAAGCACCATCCGGCAACTGAATATCCACCATAAAGGCTTTCTTATCCTCCATGGGCACAAAGCCTGTGGGCAGAGTCTTGCCCAGAATAGCCGTAGCGGCCATCAGCCCGGCAAATACCATAATCACCAGGGTCGTTTTGCGCACCAGAGTAGCAACCACACCTGAGTAACTGTCGGTCAGGCGATTGAAGTAACGGTTGAAGGTCGCATGGAAGCCCTGTGTATGCTCCTTTGGCGGGCGCATAATAGTGGCACACAGTGCCGGACTCAGGGTCAACGCATTAATTGAGGAGATAAGCACTGAGATACAGATGGTGACAGAGAACTGAGCGTACATCTGCCCAGTGATACCGGGCATCACTGCCGTAGGCGCAAATACCGCCAGCAACACCAGGGTAGTGGCCACAATGGGGCCCGTCACCTCTTGCATCGCCCTGGCCGTCGCCTCTTTCGGATCCATCCCCTCCTGCATCAGTCGGGTCACGTTCTCCACCACCACAATGGCATCATCCACTACAATACCGATGGCGAGAATCAGGGCGAACAGAGACACAGTATTGATACTCATGCCTGAAGCCAGCAGGAAGGCAAAGGTACCTATCAAAGAGACAGGAATCGCGATGGCAGGGATCAGTGTGGAGCGGAAATCCTGGAGGAAGATATATACCACCAGAATCACCAGCGCCACCGAGATAAACAGGGTCTGCACTACCTCATCGATAGAGGTCTCAACAAACTCTGTGGTGTCATACAGCACCTTGTATTCCAGATCTTTGGGGAAGCTCTGGGCCAGTCTTTCCATCTCGGCACGAATCCCCTGAGCCACCTCCAGCGCGTTGGCATCCGGCGCCTGATAGATGGAGATAATCGCCGATGGCTTGTTATCCAGCTTGCCCTGGGCATCATAAGTTTGAGAGCCAAGTTCGACCCTGGCCACATCCCCCAGTATCACCATGGAGCCATCGGTATTGGCCCTGAGCACCACGGCCTGGAAATCCTCAACCGTCTGCAGTCGTCCCTGGGTTTGCAATGTGTACTGGAACTGCTGATCCGGATTCACAGGTGCTGCACCGATACGACCGGCCGCCACCTGAATATTCTGCTCCTGCAATGAGCCAATGACATCCTTGGCGGTAATGCCAAAGCTGGCCATTTTGTCTGGATCCAACCATACCCGCATAGCGTAATCCAGGGCACCGATAATCTGCACCTTGGAAACACCGTCCTGACGGGACAGGGCATCTTTGATATTCAAACCGGCATAGTTGGTAATAAACAGAGAGTCGAAGGTCTCATCCGGCGACACCAGGTTCACCACCATCAGAATATTGGGACTCTGCTTCTCAACCTTAACCCCCTGACGCTTCACCTCTTCCGGTAAGCGCGGGGTCGCTTGCTGCACCCGGTTTTGCACCTTCACCTGAGCCATATCGGCATCAGTACCCACATCGAAGGTCACACTCAATGAGTAGCTGCCGTCGTTGGAACTCTTGGACGACATATATAGCATGCCCTCCACGCCGTTCACTTCAGCCTCAAGCGGTTGGGCAATGGTGTCACGCACAATATCGGCGCTGGCACCGGAGTAACTGGTTGAGACGTTCACCTGAGGGGGGGCGATATCGGGAAACTCCGCCACCGACAGCAGTGGGATTGAAATCAACCCCACCAGCGTCAGCACGGTCGAAATCACAAAGGCAAACTTGGGCCTTTTGATAAAAAACTGACTGATCATAGTGCTTCCTTGCTACTGGGTGTCAGAGAAGGGTTTAACGTCCTGCTCAACCGCCTTGACTTCAATGCCGGGACGGATCTTCTGTAAGCCATCCACCACGATCATTTCACCTTCCTCAAGACCTGAAATCACCAACCAGTTGATACCAAACCGGTCTCCCAGCTCCACCAGACGCTTCTGTACTTTATTCTCTGCAGTCAGCACCATCACAAAGCGACCCTGCTGGTCTTCCTGCACCGCACTTTGGGGCACAAGCAGAGCTTCATCTTTCATTGGCGATTCAATCATCAGAGTGACAAACAGGCCAGGTAACAACAGCTTACTCTGGTTATCAAATTTGGCTCGCAGGCCCAAAGTTCCCGTGGCGGCATCTACCCGGTTTGAAACAAAGTCGATGTTGCCGGTTTCCTCGAAAGTAGTGCCATTGGGCAGCTCCAGGCGGACTATCAAATCCTCCAGCGTTAAATCACCCATCTGATTCTCACGGAACTTTTGCTGGGCAGTGATTAAGGCTCGCTCAGGCGCCTGGAATGTCACCCACATAGGGGAAAGCTGCACCAGATTGGCCATCAGGGTTTGAGGGGAAATAATGTCACCAACACTCACCTTAGCGTCACTGATACGGCCAGAGATAGGCGCATAGATTTTAGTGTGTCCAAGCTGCACCTGGGCAGCCTCCAGCGCAGCTTGCGCTTGCACCACAGCCGCTGCTGTGGTCAATTTTCGACTGGTGAGCTCGTCCATATCCTGAGCACTGATCATACCGTCTGGCAGTAGCTTCTTACCCCGCTCCCAGTTCATGATGGCCACATCCCGTGAGGCTTCTGCCTGAGTCAGCATGGCTTTTTGCTGCTCAACCTGAGCCTGAAAGGTCTGGGGATCCACCTCAAACAACAAGGCGCCGGACTCAACATCATCCCCTTCCACAAAGTGACGCTTAAGCAATTGCCCCTGCACCTGCGCATTGATACTGACATCCTCTGATGCCTGGGTCCGTCCCACAAAGTCCGCCTGCGGCTGAACCGGTTGAACTTCAGCTTTGGCGACCACCACACTGGGCAGTGCCCGTGGTGCCGGTGCCTGATTTTCTCCACAGGCGGAAAGCAATAATGCTGCTCCCCACACCAAACCAACTCGACCAGAAAAAATCCGGACCATATTTGCCTCCTGCAAAAACGGAATCTATAAACTTTTATTTGTCGCTATGCAGGGTAACAATTAATCAACCAGTCAACCACTCAATTGGCTGATGTTTATACAAATATTCTAAAGTTCCGAATTATTTGTCCGGTTTCAACTCACACTTCCTCAGGCTTTGGCTTGACCCTCAGTCAAAAGCTCACCATGATGAAAAAAATCACTATTCAGGGAGTAGAGCGATGACAGCTATCACTCAGGTGTACAACTACACGGTAAGGGTTGTGACTCAATCAGATGTGGAGTCTTTTGATTGGCATACCCATGTTGAGATGAACCATTCCAGTGAAATCGCTCTGGACAGAGTCTATCGCTGGCATAATCAGGGAGGCGAACTGGCGTTGGATTTGGGCGCCTTGCTAATCAAAAAGCAAGCCGACAGGCCAATCTATTACGCACTGCTGCACGAAAGAGTCAACAGTGACAACCATGTGCTGGCAACCTTCAAACTAATCCAGGACCCCAACCACAAAGATGTGGATGTCGGTGAAGTTTTCCAACATATGTTGACTGACTTTCAACAAAAGATCAGTCAGTAAAGCGCAATTAACTGCCATATAGAATTTAGCAAAACAGCCCCGCGGTCTTCCCCGGGGCTGTTTTATTATGGTCCGGGAAATCGCCAGAGAATAGCTGTAAATGTCCAGGCGAATCAGCAAGACCGCCAGCTGCAGCTGATTTTCTCTACCTTTAGCACAAATACCCTAAGCTAATGATATTAAAACACTTAACAAATGGTTATAGATCACATACTGAAGAAATACCCATCAAAGCCAGCGGACAAAACCACCAGAAATGGAAATCAAATAACTCTTTAAATCAATAGGTTATTAATGATTACGTGCTTTTATGAAAGACACATATTCTGAAATGCAAATTGTCGTATTTTTACCACACTGATATGATTCCGCCCAATTCACAGCTCAGATGAGACTGTCCCGGACACTGCAACAACAATTCCCATAACAAAGCATCCCGGAATCCGATTTCTATTTTCCTTCAAGGAGCATGCATTTATGCAAACGCAACCCAATGTGGTTATCGTCGGCGGTGGCGCTGGCGGTATGGAGATTGCTACCAAACTGGGCCATAAACTGGGCCGCAAAGGCAAGGCAAAAGTCACTCTGGTTGACTGTGCCGACAGCCATGTATGGAAACCTCTGCTGCACGAAGTCGCCACCGGCGCACTGGATGTGGGTATTGA
Source organism: Shewanella corallii (assembly GCF_023349125.1). Classification (GTDB taxonomy): domain Bacteria; phylum Pseudomonadota; class Gammaproteobacteria; order Enterobacterales; family Shewanellaceae; genus Shewanella; species Shewanella corallii. Next base: position 129,972 of record NZ_JAKIKT010000002.1, read on the forward strand.
CGCCCTCAACTACCGCAGTCATGCGGCGGCTCACGGCTACCACTTTCAACAAGGCGCCATGACAGATATCGACCGTCAGCAGCGTCAGGTGATTCTGGCCCCTATTTTTGACGATGCCGGTCGAGAACTGCTGCCAGCCCGTCATATCGACTATGACTACCTGGTGATTGCTATTGGCTCCATTGCCAATGATTTCCGTATCCCGGGCGTTCGCGAGCACTGCGAATTTCTGGACAGCACTGAAGAAGCCATGGCTATCCGTAAGCGTCTGCTGAACAAGTTTATGCGCTACGCCAGCCAGGAACAGCTGGAAGACAAGATCAAGATTGCAGTGGTTGGCGCCGGTGCCACTGGTGTAGAGATGTCTGCCGAAATGCATCACGCCGTTGAGCAGTTGCGCGGTTTTGGCTACAAGATCGACACCAGTCTGCTGGAAGTGACCCTGATTGAAGCCGACGACCGTATTCTGCCTAAGGTAGAAAAGCCGGGCATTTCAGAGTCTGTCACCCGTGAGCTGGAAAAGCTGGGTGTTAACGTCATGACCAATACCCGTATTACCCAGGTCGACAGCAACAGTCTGACCACCTCCGAAGGTGTTGAGTTGCCTGCGGACATGGTGATCTGGTCAACAGGCGTAAAAGCACCTGATTTCCTGAAAAATATCGGTGGTCTGGAGAGCAACAACATCAACCAGGTGATGGTTAAGCAGAATATGCAAACCACGCTGGACGAGCGCATCTTCTCTATCGGTGACTGCGCCGCCTGTCCTCAGGCTGATGGCAGCTTTGTTCCACCACGTGGTCAGAGCGCCCGTCAGATGGCACTGATGACAGCTGACAACATCATGTTGATGATCGATGGTCACGCACCGCGTCATGAGTATGTGTACAAGGATCTGGGTTCTTTGGTGAACCTGTCCCGCTTCCATACCGTGGGTAACCTGATGTCCTTTATCGGTGGCGGTGTATTGGTTGAAGGCAAGATTGCCCGCTTCGTTTACACCTCACTGTACCGTCGTCACCTGATCGAACTGCACGGTGTGGTACGTGGCACCCTGCTGATGCTGGCCAAAGGTATCAGCCGTATCATCCATCCGCATCTGAAACTGCACTGATGCGCTGAAATCATAGAAAAGCCCGGCAACCAGCCGGGCTTTTTGTTATCCAGTGGTTGACTCAGTAACGACCCAATACAGTGACATCATTACGACGCCGTAAACCGGCCATCTTCCGGTAAGCCTCGAGCGATTGCCAATACCACACTGGTTATGCCCGACTGACACCTACTCAGCTCAGGTTTTGTGCTGTTAATGTCATCAGGCCAGTGAGTAAAGTGGTATATTCCGGCGATATCACTTTCGAAGGAGTTGAGAACCCATGAAGAAAATCATTATTCCTGTGCTTTTGATTGCTGGCTTATCCGCCTGCGCCCAGTTCAAGGAAGCGGGAAAAGAGATTGGTCATGCCACCAAAGAGGCGACCACGGAAATCGGTCATGCGACGCGGGATGCCACCAGAGCCATTGGTCATGCATCCCGGGACGCGGTCAAATCAGTTAAAGAAGAGGTTAAGAGCCAATAACCCTATTTGCGGCCTCTGATATCAAGCGGCATTGGCTCTAATCCCATGGGGAGCCGGTTTACCCTGTTCATCCACGTGGACAAATACCAGCTTGTCTATCGCCACCACGGGCTCCCCTGTCACTTTATTGCGCACCAGGCAAGCCACAGTTATCGAGCTTGAGCCCATGCTGACCAGCTCAAAACCAAACTCCAGTACATCCCCCTGACGGGCAGGTTGGAGGAAATTAATCTCTGAGATCAACTTGGTGACATGGCGCTCACTCTTCATCTGGCAGGCTGCAAATATCGCCGCCTCCTCATCAATCCACGCCAGGATCTGCCCTCCAAATAAGGTATTGGCAGGGTTCAGATGCTCGGGTTTAACCCAGTGTCGACTGTAAAACTTCATTTTGACCTCCTTTACAAACCAGCTGTCTTGCTTTTGCTGTAAAGGAATTGCAGAAACAGTGCCAATAATTAAATCTCAATATAATCAATAAAATAAAAAGCCAGCCTCGATTTCAGGCTGGCTTTATTGCACTGTGAGGGTGAAGCTTGCACCAAGTCAGTACCGGAAGTCACTTTAATCCACTGGCCCCCGACTCTACCTCACAGACAGGATTTAATCGCCTGTATTGTCTTAACCACATCTACACCGCTGATATCTTTGTGAGTCACCAGTCTCAGGGTTGCGCCTGGGGTGATCAAAATTCCCTGCTCCCGCAGACCGGCCGCCAACGCTTTCACATCTATGGATTCGGCGACTTTGGCGAATACCATATTGGTCTGCACCCGGCCCATATCCAACTCAAAGCCATCAATCTGCGCCAACTCAGTAGCCAGCAATCGGGCGTTATCGTGATCCTCAGCCAAACGCTCGACCTGCTCGGTCAGAGCCAGTTTTGCTGCCGCAGCCAGGACACCTGCCTGACGCATACCGCCACCCAACATTTTACGCCAGCGACGGGCTTTGGCGATTAACCTCTCATCACCCAATAGTAGAGAACCCACGGGAGCTGCCAGCCCTTTGGACAAACACAGAGAAACCGAGTCGAAGTACTCGCTGATCTGGGCCATGCTGCGACCACTGGCTACCGCAGCGTTGGCCAGACGAGCACCATCAAGGTGGGTTTTCAGTCTGTGTTCAAAAGCCAACGCCTGAGTATCCGCCAGGAAAGACTCCGGCAATACTATCCCACCTATAGTGTTCTCCAGGCTGATCAGTCTGGTACGGGCAAAGTGAATATCGTCAGGCTTGATGGCACTGCGAATATCATCGAGGGCAATGGTGCCGTCAGCCAGGTTAGTCAGTGGCTGAGGCTGGATACTGCCAAGCACAGCTGCGCCGCCCCCTTCAAATTTGTAGTTGTGAGCCTGCTGACCACAGATATATTCATCGCCGCGTTCACAGTGCGCCATCAGGGCCAGCAAATTAGCCTGGGTGCCAGAGCAAACAAACAGGGCATCATCAAAGCCCAGCAGATCGGCGGCATAGCTTTGCAGCTCATTGACACTGGGGTCATCGCCATAAACATCATCGCCGACTTCGGCTACATACATGGCCTTACGCATCGCCTCTGTGGGCTGGGTTACTGTATCACTGCGAAAATCTATCATTTCGGGTTCCGTAAATGTTGCATTCATGGAAAAACATCAATCAAACATCGAATTTGCGATCAAGTTACAATAATTGCAAATAAAAATACCAATAGCATTAGCCATATCAATAAACCAAGCATCTGCAAATACTTAACCTACCCACAAAAACAGTGCCAAACGCCAACAATCGAAATCATTTAGATTAGTTAATCTAATGTATATTTTTATATTTTATCTGTTGGAGAGTCACAGGTTTTAAGGCAAAATTCTCCTCCATTTTGGTCACAGGTCCAGTACTCATGCAAGAAGCACAATTCATCAGCCTTCTTTGGTTAATCGGTATTCTCGCCGAAGCTATGACCGGCGCATTGGCAGCCGGCAGAAAGCAGATGGACCTGTTTGGTGTTGTCATTATCGGCTGTGCCACAGCGATCGGTGGCGGTACCCTGAGAGATATTCTGCTGGGCAACTATCCCATTATCTGGGTGGAGAATGTCCACTATCTGATCGCCATTGCGTTTGCATCGCTGCTGACAGTCATTATCGCTCCTTTGATGCGTTATCTGTCCAAACTGTTTCTGGCGATCGATGCGCTGGGTTTGGCTGTGTTCTCCATTATTGGTGCTCAAAAAACCCTGGCGCTTGGCTTCAGCCCCGTGGTGGCGGTGGTTATGGGTGTGGTAACCGGTGTGTTTGGCGGGGTTATCCGGGATATTTTATGTAATCAAGTGCCGCTGATCTTCCGTAAAGAGCTGTACGCCATTATCTCTTTGATGACTGCCAGTCTTTATATCGGCCTGAGCTACCTGGGTGTCACTGAATGGGTGAATCTGATCATGTGTCTGAGCTTTGGCTTCAGCTTCCGCATGCTGGCCCTCAAATACAAGTGGTCTATGCCTACCTTTGACTATCAGGCAGAGATAGACACACACGGTCACTGATTACAGCGCTGCTGCCAATCTGAGGACACAAAAAAGCCGGCGTCATCGCCGGCTTTTCGTTATCTGCGCACATCTTATGCAGCAGGAGTCTCTTTGACATACACATCCATTTGAGGATATGGAATACCAATACCGGCCTCATCCAGCGCCAGCTTAATGGTTTCTGTCAGCTCAAAATACGCACCCCAGTAATCGCCTGTCTTCACCCATGGGCGAACCACAAAGTTTACTGAAGAGTCAGCCAATTCAGACACAGCCACTGTGTAAGCAGGGTCTTTCAGCACGTACTGGTTGTTTTCCAGAATGTCGCACAGGATCTGCTTCGCCTGTTTAATGTCAGCATCATAGGAAACGCCAATGACCAGATCGACACGACGTGTGTCCATGGCAGAATAATTGGTAATAGAACCGCTCATAATGGCGGCATTTGGCACAACGACAACCTTATTATCAGGGGTAAGCAACCGAGTAGAGAAGATGGTGATCTCATCCACAGTGCCTGATACACCGGCTGCATCGATATAGTTACCCACGCGGCATGGCTTGAACAGCACCATCAACACTCCGGCAGCGAAGTTAGCCAGTGACCCCTGCAGCGCCAAGCCAACAGCCAGACCGGCAGCACCCACCACGGCGACCAGAGAAGCGGTTTGTACACCGATTTGTCCCAGAGTGGCAATAATGGTGAGGGTAAATACCAGCGCCCATGAAATATTACCGACAAAGCTGACTACCGTGTCATCTATCTTACGCTTTTTAAGCAGCTTAACTGTTATTTTGCGGGCTAGATTGGAGAAGTACTTACCAACTATAAAAATGATAATGGCAAAAATCAGCTTAATGCCATAAGTCATAATTAAGTCAGGAGCTTGCTCCATCAATCCATTTAGATCATTCATGATTTACTCCACCATGTAAAAAGATGTTACAAAGCTAATTGCTTTTTATAACAAACTCAACCCGACGATTGAGATATTTGCCTTTATTATCCAGGTTACTTGCCACTGGCATACTACTTCCCTCTCCGGATACCATTAATCGTTCTGCGCCAACATCATAGTCCGCGATTAATACCTGTTTGACGGTTTCGGCTCTCGCCAGTGACAGGGGCAAGTTGATCTTGTCGCCCCCCTGAGTGTCGGCATGACCAGCCAGCAACATATGGGTATCAGGGTAGGTTTTAAGGAAACGCGCTATATCGGCCAGTGTCGCCCATTGATTCTGGGGTAATTGAGCACTTCCGGTAAGGAAATGGACTGCCACCCGGGCAGCGGCTGCACAATCTGAGGGATATTTACTGCCACTGTCGGTGGGAAGACAGAGTTGGCTCAAGGGCTCTTTGGTGCAGCCATTGGCCAGTACAGCCAGGCCTTTGGGCGTTCCGGGACAGGCATCCTTAAGGTCCGGTACGCCATCAATATCTGTGTCTGACCATGCAAACACATTGTGGGCGCAACTGAATAACAGCAGCGCAAGGGGCCACTTGCTCATCCTTTTTGTCTCCTGAAAAACTCCTTAATCCGGTATAGCCTAATCCCGGGGAGAGTGCAAAGGAATCGTCGATTTTTCAATCAGGTAAACAAACGGCATCCATACCGTAAGACTAACACTCAGCCGCTTTATTTTCGCTTTGAATCTCTGCGGGTTTAGATGCCAGGTACCGGGCTCTGGCTTTGTCGTAACTCCAGTTAAATGCCATGGCGTAGAAAAAGAAAAACACCAGGAATCCGGCCTCCAGCACCAATGCCGCCCACAGGCTTATATCCAGGAACCAGGCGACTACCGGTACAGTGACAAATACCAAACCGCCCTCAAACCCCATGGTGTGCGCAATACGAGTCTTAAGACTGCGCTGATCCCGCGGCACCACGCAGGCCTTATCGAACCAGACGTTATAGATGTAGTTCCAGATAACTGTGTAAAAGCTAAGGCCCACACCTACCATAGCCAGAGAGCCGGTCCCCTTGCCGGTGATCAGCGCCGTCAGGGGAATAATCAGGGACAGGGCAAGCGCTTCAAACAGCACAGCATGAAAGACTCTCTCTTTGGTGCCCATCACCTTGGTTTGTTGCATATCAATCACTCCATAAACAGGGAAATTCACAAGACCCGGCCATTATCATCATGCATAATGATACTTAAAAGTTAGATACTATCTGGTTTATCGATATGTATAGCCTTGAACAACTCGCCTGCTTTGTCGCCACTGTTGAGCATGGTTCCTTTTCTGCTGCCGCCAGAGCCCTGGGCAAGGTGCAATCTGCGGTTAGCCAGCAGGTGATCAACCTGGAAATCGATGCCGACCAAAACCTGTTTATTCGCGAAGGACGCTACCCTGTTCTGACCGACGCAGGCAGCCAGCTATTGCCCTATGCCAAAGCCGTATTGGCTCAACAGCGCAAATTGGAGCAGCAGATACAGCTTCTGGGAAATCAACAGCCGGCAAAACTGACGCTGGCACTGGATGAAGGCATTCCGGTCAGAAAACTGCTACACGTACTGAACGAAATCTCCCGGGAATTTCCCGGTATCGCTATAGAAATGCTGGCGGCTACCAGCTCCGACATCATAGATCTGGTTGAGCATGGCAGGGCAGGAACCGGCCTGGTGTTCTCCTCTTTGGAGTACCCCTCCTCCCTGCACTTCGACAGCATAGGAACAGTGGTATTTGATGTACTGGTTGGCCGGGAACATCTGCTGGCAAGCAGCGAGGCTGTGCCCCTTGAGCAGCTCAAGTTACACAGGCAATTGGTGATAGGTTCCCGTAATGAGATTGGCAGCACCTTTAACATGCCGCTGTCACCGGATGTCTGGTATGCGGATAACTACTATGTACTGAATGAACTGGCTATCTCAGGATTCGGCTGGGCCATGCTGCCCAGACACATAGCTATCGAAGCGGTAAACACAGGTAAACTTGTCAGAGTCCCTTTAGAGGCGGAAAACCTCAGCTGGCACGCTAATGTTGATCTTATCCAGCACGCGTCGGATGCATCAACTCTGGCTGGCAGAAGACTCAGGCAGTTAATTCAGGGCATGTTGGACTGACTCCTTCAAAAAACAAAAAAGCGACCATGAGGTCGCTTTTTGACATAACGCAGCTTTGGCTTACTGCTCAGGCTTTGGCGGGTAGTTGGCCATAATGTCAGCCACTGCCTGGTTGATAAAGGCGGTACGCTCCTGGGGCGTTTTGTGGTCTTTAATGGTGTCAGCAATGCTGCCACGCCAAACCAGTTGTTTGGTCTTGGCATCAACCAGATCCACAATCAAGGTGCCGACATTATATTCACGCACCTGAGTGTGGGTTTGTCCCCACTGACCACCCCAGCCCCAACCGGGACCATAGTATGGGTAGTAAGGGTTGTAACCATAGTTGGTGGTAAAGGTGTCCACATCCACCTTGGTATCAACTTTGGTCAAATAGTTCACCAGCAGCTGAGCCTCTTCCATCGGCACCTGCTTCATCCCTTTCAGCTCAAGCTGGTCATCCACAGCATTACGGACTCTGGCGTCCATCAAGCCATCGAGATGATACTCTGAGCCATCATTAACTGATGTCGCCCAGGCAAAAGTTTTGAACTGATTAAAATCAACATCCGGGTTGTAATCCCAGTTGGTATTGATTGAGCTGCAGGCGCTGAGCATCAGCACAACAGCGGCAAGCATAATATTTTTCATAAGTATCCCACCTGATTCGATGCAGAAAATTAGAACGGTTCCCCCTTCGACCACAGAATCACGAAAAAGTGCAGCAAATCGACTGAAGTTTGCGCAAATTTATTTAAATGCTGGGTCAGATTTCAGGGCAACCAGATAAAAACTCCTTTCACCTTAAAACTTTAGGCATCAATCTACAAGTCGCTGAATGGCTGAGGCATCAGTATCTGAAAGCCTGTGAATTTGCTACACTGCTGAGTCAATCATTCCCTATTAAGCAGCATTATGAGAATCGATCCCAATATCGCTTTAGTCTTCAGTACTGATAAGGGCCGCATCGAACCTGAGCCTGAAACAGAAGTTGTTCCCGAGGGAGATGGCATTGTCCGTATCCACAGAGATTCAAAGGGCCGAAAAGGTAAAGGAGTCAGCGTCATTAAAGGACTGGGACTGGGCTCAGAGGAGCTTAAGCCACTGGCTCAAAAGCTGAAAAAGCAGTGTGGTTGTGGTGGCACAGTCAAAGAGTTTGATATCGAGATTCAGACCGATAACCGTGAGCAACTAAAATCACTGCTCGAAAAGCTGGGTTATCAGGTCAAACTTGCCGGCGGCTGATAACCGGTAAAGGGGGTTTTATGATGATGCAAAGTCTTACCAACCACTTCCTGGTTGCTATGCCGTCCCTTGAAGACACCTTCTTTGAACGCACTGTGGTTTACATCTGTGAACATGACAGCAAAGGCGCCATGGGCCTGGTTATCAACCGCCCGTTTGAGATCCCTGTCGCTGACCTGTTGGAACAGATGGAACTGCAGGCGCCGGTTATCAGGCATCACGACAGCCTGGATCACCCCGTCATGGTCGGTGGCCCCGTCAATCCTGAGCGGGGATTTGTCCTGCATACACCACAGCCAAACTGGAGCAACAGTGAACGCCTGACCGACGATCTGATGTTGACCACCTCCAGAGATATTCTGACTTCCCTGGGTACAGACAAGGCCCCGGATAAGGCGATGGTTATTCTGGGCTATGCCGGCTGGAGTAAAGACCAGCTGGAGCAGGAACTGGCAGAAAACTCCTGGCTGACCATTCCCGCAACCAATGAAATCATTTTCAATGTCCCTTTTGAAGACAGATGGCAACAGGCAACCCGTTCTCTGGGGTTTGATGTTTGGCAGATGTCACAACAAACCGGGCACGCGTAACAGCTTAAAGGGCGGAATATATTTTCTGCCATCTCACAAAGTAAGAGAGTTAGATGAGTACACAAACCGTTCTGGGCTTTGACTATGGCACCAAAAGCATTGGTGTCGCCATTGGCCAGCAGCTGACCGGCAGCGCTTCACCGCTGACTTCACTTAAAGCCGTTGATGGTATTCCCAGGTGGGAACAGATAGAAGCCCTGCTCAAAGAGTGGCAACCGGATCTGGTGGTGGTTGGCTTGCCCTTGAATATGGATGGTACAGAGCAGGAGATGACCCAGCGAGCGCGCAAATTTGCCAACCGTATCAATGGTCGTTTCGGCGTAAAAATTGCCACTCAGGATGAGCGCCTGACCACGGCCGATGCCAAGGCCAGACTGTTTGAACTGGGTGGATATAAAGCACTGACCAAAGATCAGGTCGATGCCGTATCCGCAGTGCTGATTATCGAAAGCTATTTTGAAAGTCAGTATTAGGGGCTGTGGATTAATAAACTCGACTGGGGCAGCCACTCAGCACAGATAACTGCTGCCCCGCCTCTTTACAGTATTACAAACTGATACAAACTAACCTTTTTTCTCACCAAAACCTTGGTGCTCCCCTTCCCCGCAAGCGCTAGCTTAAATCCTGACTTTCCAGCATGGAAAAGGCCTGTATTTCACATTCAGACTGTCAAACGGGGAAATGTATTATGCGTTCAATTGCGACCAAAACCATCTCAACGCTGTTACCACTGCTCATGCTTCTGGGCACAACCAAGGCTTACGCCGAAACAAAGGTGGTCCTGAAAAAAGATCACGTCATTGACCTGCTGTTTCTCAACACAATAGAAAGCACCAGACAAGACCAGAAACAGTATTTCCGGGATGTAGGCCCCAAGGCCCGAACCATGGGATATGAGCCAGTTATTGCATTTCGCATCAACCGAAAGCCTATCAGTGGTAATTACTTCCCGGATACCCTGGCGATTGCAAGCTGGCCGGGAGATATGACTGACAGGGCCGGATATCTGGATACCCTGGAACAGGCTGTGCCCGACCTGCATTCCCGACGATTCGACCACTGGTCAACCTTTAATATGACCCACTACTATGTCCCCCGGAACATCACCATGCAGTTTGACCCGGAAAAAATATATGTACTGAGTGCCTACTGGCCAAAAGATAAAAAGAAATTTGCAACGTTCCGGGAGCAACAATTGGACCGGATTAATAAATTTGGCGGGAAGGTTAAATTGGACCTGGAACAGGGACACTCGCTGTTTGGTTATCTCTATCAACCCCAGGTCACCATGATCACAGAATGGAAGAATCAGACTGCATTTGACGCCTTTCATCAATCAAACCCGGGAAATGACAGGCAGGCTTTGAAACAGCAAAATCAGCTTTATCTTGAGCTAATCCAGCCCAGAAGTTAACGGGTATCAGAAGAAGGCAGCCATTACTGCAATGGCTGCCCAGGGGTTATCAAAGGTAAGCTTTTATCAGACTCGCCATCATGCTGATGTGCTGGTCGTCATCATTCAGGCAGGGAATATAGCGGAAGGTCTCACCACCGGACTCTTCGAAGTACTCACGGTTTTCACCGGCGATCTCCTCCAGCGTTTCCAGACAGTCGGCACTGAATGCAGGGCACACCACAGCCACGTCCTTCACTCCCTTTGCGGGCAATGATTTCATGGTTTCATCCGTATAGGGCTGCAACCACACAGCCTTGCCGAATCTGGACTGGAAAGTGGTCATATGGTCATCATCAGCCAACCCCAGCTTTTGTGCGACCAGTCGACTGGTCTTCATACAGAAGCAGTAATAGGGATCACCCTTCTTCAGATAATCTTCCGGCATCCCGTGATAAGACAACACCAGCTTCTGCGGTTTGCCATTGGCGTCAAAGTCACGCTGAATTGATGCTGCCAATGCGTCGATATACTCGCAGGTGTCGTGATAAGTGTGGATAAAGTGCAATGAAGGCACATAGCGCCACTTCATCAACTCAAGGGCGATGGCATCAAATACTGACCCTGTGGTCGGCGCGGCATACTGAGGATACAGGGGCAAAACAACGATTTTATCTATGCCCTGTCGCTGCATATCCTGCATCACGCTGGCCACCGATGGGTTGCCGTAACGCATCGCCAGATGCACACTGACCTCTGAGCCGGAATCACTGAGCAGAGTTTGCAACTTTGCCTTCTGTCGCACACTGATATCCATCAAGGGCGAACCCGCTTCTGTCCAGACTTCGCGGTAAGCTTCAGCGGATTTGGCCGGACGGGTACGCAGGATAATGCCGTGCAGAATCGCCTTCCAGATCAGACGAGGTACTTCAATCACACGGGGATCAGACAGAAACTCGGCCAGGTAGCGGCGCAACGCCGGTGTGGTCGGTTCGTCAGGAGTCCCCAGGTTAACCAACAAAACCCCGGTTTTACCCCGGGCGGCATGGCCCTGTTCCTTGGTTATTCCAATATAGTTTGCCAAAACAGCCTCTTTCTCTTAATAAATTTTGGGTGTTGCTGTTCATTCAAACGCCGGAGGCCCGGCTCCGGCGTTGAAGTTCCCTGCATGGAAGGGAATGGTTTATCACAACTCTAATACAGAAAAACTTGATTGAGGTCAGAATTCGGGACCCATTGCAGGCAGAAACCGCAATCGGGCGAGATTAAAGCACAGATTCAATAGCCTGAGTGAGCTCTTCACTGTCAGGGGTGACTCTGGAGTTGAATTGCTGCACCTGCTCACCATCACCACTGACCACATACTTATAGAAGTTCCACTTTGGTGAAGCTGACTTATCATTCAAATATTTGAATACCGGGTTGGCATCGCCGCCACGCACGGCGGAAGGTGAAAGCATAGTGAACTTCACGCCGTAATTGAGGTAACAGACATCGGCGGTTTTCTTCTCATCATCCTCTTCCTGAAAAAAGTCGTCGGATGGGAAGCCAATCACCACCAGCCCTTTATCTTTGTACTTTTGATTGAGGGCTTCCAACTGCTTGAACTGGGGAGTGAAACCACAGTTGCTGGCAGTATTGACGATAAGTACAGGTTTCCCCTGAGTCAGTTCACACAGATTTACCCGCTCGCTGGAATGCAGGCGCTTGGCCTCATAGTTCAGGTACTCGGGGCAATCTGCCCATGCGCCAGTGGTCACTAATCCCAGCGCCAACGCCACCAATTTTGCTTTCATTACAGATACCTTTCCTTATTTCTCTGTCCGAGTCCAAGTACGAAATATACCAAAACGGGGATCATAATGATCCCCGTTTTTATTTATCTCAGCAGATTGCGGTAATCGACGCTGATCAATCCAGGTCGATGGTCACATTGTCCATCAGGCCACTGCTGGTAGGTTCATTGCTGTTAAGCTTAATCATCAGGCGCAGATCGTTTGGCGAATCCGCACAGTGGAGCGCATCGGCGTAGCTGATCTCCCCTTCCTGATACAGGTTGAACAGCGCCTGGTCAAAGGTCTGCATCCCCTGTTCATTGGACTTGGCCATAGTATCCTTCAACAAGTGCAGTTCATTACTCTGGATCAGGCTGGATACCCTTGGGGTGTTGATCAGCACTTCAATCGCCGCCCGACGGCCATTGCCATCAATACGCGGCACCAACTGCTGAGCCACAATACCACGCAGGTTTAATGACAGGTCAAACAGCAACTGATGGTGCTTACTTTCAGGCACCAGGTGCATGATACGGTCCAGCGCCTGGTTAGCGTTGTTGGCGTGCAATGTCGCCATACACAGGTGACCTGTCTCAGCAAAGGACAGCGCAAACTCCATGGTTTCCTGGCTGCGGATCTCACCAATCAGAATCACATCCGGTGCCTGACGCAGCGAGCTTTTCAGGGCAGCATCAAAACTCTCGGTATCGATACCTACTTCACGTTGGGTAATGATGCTCTGATTGTGGTTGTGCACAAATTCCACCGGATCCTCAATAGTGAGGATATGCCCCCGGGAATGAGCATTACGATAGCCCACCAACGCTGCCAGAGAGGTCGACTTACCTGTACCTGTACCACCCACCATGATCACCAATCCGCGCTTACTCATCACCAGATCTTTGAGGATGGGTGGCAACTTCAGGTCTTCAACATCAGGGATCTTGGTTTCGATACGGCGCATCACGCAGCCAACTGACTCACGCTGCCAGAAAGCGCTGACACGAAAACGTCCCAGCTCCTTGGCAGCAAAAGCAAAGTTACACTCCTTGGTGTCACGAAACTCCTGCTTCTGCGCATCTGTCATCAAAGCTTCGACAAAGGCCACCGACTGCTGGGGAGTCAGTCTGTCTTCACCTATGGGCTGCAACTCACCATCAATTTTGGCACTGGGTGGGAAGCCTGCTGTGACGAACATATCAGAGGCTTTACGCTCCACCATGATTTTTAAATATGAGCGAACGTCCATGTTAATTCCTTAGAAAGTCGCTTGTTTGTTGCCGCTCTTGGACTGAGCGTCTTCACGGGTAATCAAACCACGATTCACCAGATTCTGAAGGCACTGCTCCAACGTCTGCATACCGTGCGCCATACCGGTTTGAATAGCAGAATACATCTGGGCAACCTTATCTTCGCGAATCAGGTTACGAATCGCCGGCGTGCCCATCATAATCTCGTGGGCCGCCACACGCCCTCCACCCACTTTCTTAATCAGGGTCTGAGAGATAACTGCCTGCAGAGATTCAGACAACATGGTTCGTACCATGTCCTTTTCTCCCGCCGGGAATACGTCGACCACACGGTCAATGGTTTTGGCTGCCGAGGTAGTGTGGAGGGTACCGAATACCAGGTGACCGGTTTCAGCAGCAGTCATCGCCAGACGAATGGTTTCCAGGTCACGCATCTCACCCACCAGAATCACATCAGGATCTTCACGCAGCGCGCTACGCAGTGCAGCATTAAAGCTATGGGTATGACGGTGAACTTCCCGCTGGTTAATCAAACAGTTCTTATTGTTGTGAACAAATTCGATCGGGTCTTCAATGGTCAGGATATGGTCGTGGCGGTTCTCGTTGATATAGTCAATCATGGCCGCCAGCGTGGTACTTTTACCCGAGCCAGTCGGGCCGGTGACCAGCACCAGACCACGGGGGAAAGAGGAGATTTTCTTGAAGATCTCTGGCGCACCAAGCTCTTCCAGCGATTTGATATCACTGGGAATGGTACGAAATACCGCTGCCGCACCACGGGACTGGTTAAAGGCATTCACACGGAAACGGGCCAGGTTCGGCACTTCAAAGGAAAAGTCGATTTCCAGATGTTCTTCGTAGTCTTTGCGCTGCTTGTCATTCATAATGTCGTAGACAAGACGATGCACCCCTTCATGATCCAAAGCAGGAACATTGATCTTACGCACTTCACCGTCCACACGAATCATGGGTGGAACACCGGAAGACAAGTGTAGATCCGAGGCATTATGCTTTACACTAAAGGCTAGTAACTCAGTGATTTCCATTGTTTTGGACGTCCCTTAGACTTATTAATTACACCATGATAACAATAGCAGACAGACTGGCGGCCGCCCAGCAAAGGATTGAACAGGCTGCGCAAAAATGCGCCCGTCAAACCAAGGATATACAGCTCCTGGCGGTCAGCAAAACCAAGCCGATTAGTCAGATTATAGAAGCCTATGAAGCAGGCCAGCGCACTTTCGGCGAGAATTATGTTCAGGAAGGCGTCCAAAAAGTCACCGAACTCAAGTCCCGGTACCCGGATATCGAGTGGCATTTTATCGGCCCACTGCAATCCAACAAAAGCCGTCTGGTGGCAGAGAACTTCGATTGGATGCATACAATCAGCCGCGACAAAATTGCCCAACGCCTGCATGAGCAGCGCCCGGCGCAGATGCCACCTCTGAATGTCTGTATTCAGATCAACATCAGTGAAGAGAACAGCAAATCAGGGATAGACGCTGATGGTATGCTGGCGCTGGCTGAGTCTATCGCAGCCTTGCCCAACCTGACCTTGAGAGGTCTGATGGCAATTCCAACAGATACCGACGATATCGCACAGCAAAGCCGGGAATTCGCCGCGTTGAAGGCCTGCTATGACCTGCTGAAAGACCGTTACCCCAAGGTCGATACTCTGTCGATGGGAATGAGCGGAGATCTGGAGCAAGCCATTGCCAATGGCTCCACCATGGTACGTATCGGCAGCGCTATCTTCGGTGCGAGGGAATATAAAGCTTAAACCTTGTTTTTTATGGTCCAGCCCCAATAACAACAGCAAGCAATCAACAAAGAGAGCGACATGGAATCCAGAAAAATTTGTTTTATCGGTGCGGGCAATATGTCCCGTTCAATTATCAGTGGCCTGGTTCGCGGTGGTTATCCGGCGCAGGAGATCACTGCCAGTAACCCATCCAGGGGCAAACTGGACGCACTGCAGCAGGATTTTGGTATTCGGGTCACTCAGGATAACCATGAAGCAGCTTCACAGGCTGATGTGGTGGTGTTGTCAGTTAAGCCCCAGTTAATGGAGCAGGTATGTAATCAACTGGCCGATATTGATTTCAGCAATAAACTGGTTCTGACCATAGCAGCAGGTATTCCTGCCCACAGATACAGTGATTATCTGAAGCAACCTTTGCGATTGATCCGCACCATGCCCAATACGCCAACTCAAATTGGCGCGGGTATGACCGGACTGCTTAGCCATCCTGAGCTGTCTGACACAGACAAAGCCTTCGCTGAGCAGATGATGCGAACCGGCGGCGACATCACCTGGGTTGACCGCGAACAAGACCTGAATCTGGTGATAGCCCTGGCTGGCAGTTCACCGGCGTATTTCTTCCTGTTTATTGAATCCATGATCAATGCCGGTAAGAATCTGGGCATGGATGAAGCCCAGGCAAGACAACTGGCGCAACAAGCTGCCCTGGGCGCCGCCGAAATGGTGATACAAAACCCAGAACTCAGTGTGGCAAACCTCAGGGAAAACGTGACCTCCAAAGGGGGCACTACGGCTCAGGCACTGGCCACGTTTGAAGAGGGTGACTTGCGTAATCTGGTGGAGCGCGCCATGGTAAACTGCATCAAACGCGCAGAAGAGATGGCTGACACATTCTAAATTTTATTTAGGTCATACTCCTGATTTTAAAAGGTATAAAACTGCATGAATGCATCGATTTTTCTTATCAACACCCTGTTTGAACTTTATCTGATGGTCGTGATTCTGCGTATCTGGCTGCAGCTGGCCAAAGCAGACTTCTACAACCCATTGAGCCAGTTTGTGGTGAAGGCAACTCATCCACTGGTAGCTCCTATGCGTCGGGTACTCCCAGCCATAGGCTCACTGGATACCGCCTCCGTGGTGCTGGCAATTCTGGTCGTCGTGGCCAAGCTAATCGCTATCTCTCTGGTTGCCGGCGCTGCGATTGACCCTGTCGTCATTGCCCTGTTCTCTCTGGTTGCTGTAATCAAGAAAGCTGGCTTTATGTTGTTCTGGATGTTGATTATCCGGGCTATCCTCAGCTGGTTTAACAACGGTTACAACCCTATCGTTATGGTGATTGAACAGCTGACAGAGCCTGTTATGGCGCCGGTACGCAAAATCATTCCTCCTATTGGCGGCCTGGATTTGTCTGTCATGCTGGTACTTATCGGTATGAACTTCCTGAACCTGTTGCTGAGCCAGTACATCCCATTCTGGGCCAACGTGTAAATGGCAGCAGTCAGTATGCAGCAGGGCGACCTGCTGCTTAATCTTTATATCCAGCCCAAAGCCAGTCGCGACCAGATTGTTGGTCTGCATGGTGAAGAACTTAAAGTGGCTATTACTGCCCCGCCTGTAGACGGTAAAGCCAACGCCCATTTGACCAAATATCTGGCCAAATTGTTCAAAGTACCCAAAGGAGACGTATGTATCCTCAAAGGGGAATTGGGTCGGCACAAACAGATACGTATCCCCTCCCCGAAACTGATCCCGGACAGTATTCAGGCTCTGTTGTAGCTGTTGAGTTCAAATCTGCTGGTGTCTGGATTTAACAAAATTTATACTTGGAAGCCCGTTTCTGCAGAGGTACCTAATATGATTCGACTCGTCCTGGCCCTGGTCATGCTCTCCTGTTCAGTATGGTTCCCGGCCCAAGCAGATGAACAAACGGTTGGTGACTACACCATTCACTACCAGGCATTTGGCAGTACCTTTTTGACCCCGGCCATTGCCAAAGCCTATGGACTCACCCGCAGTAACTACACTGGCATAGTTAATATCTCTGTCTTAAACAGCAAAGATAAGGTGCCAACCGGTGTCCCTGTGGAGGTATCCGGCGTTGCCAAAAACCTGCTCGACAGCAGTATCCAACTTGAGTTCAAAGAGATCCGCGAAGGCAAAGCTGTGTACTACATCGCTGAAGTGCCCTACCGCAATGATGAAACCATGCACTTTCAAATTGGTATCAAGCATGGACGCGAGCTGAATACCACGCTCAAATTTCAGCAAAGGTTTTATGTAGACTAGGGTCTAACCCATCCAAAAAAACAGCGCTTCGGCGCTGTTTTTTATTCTGCACAGTATCCCCTGACTACCTTCACCGCCTGCGATTCGGTATGATTCGGCAACTCGATTCAACCGGATAAACCTAATGAAACAGATAGTGCTTGCCAGCGGCAATAAAGGAAAACTCAAAGAATTCGCCGAGATGCTGCAGGACTTTAAGGTAGAAGTGCTGCCCCAAAGTCAGTTTGATGTCCCGGAGGTCCCGGAGACCGGCACAACATTTGTGGAAAATGCCATTATCAAGGCCCGTCACGCCGCCGAAATCACTGGCCTGCCAGCGATTGCCGATGACTCTGGTCTGGAAGTGGAAGCTCTGGATGGTGCACCGGGGATCTATTCAGCCCGATACAGTGGCGACAATGCGACTGAAGTGGGTAACTATCAAAAACTGCTGACCAATCTTGAGGGCGTTGAGCAACGCTCTGCCCGCTTCCAGTGCGTGCTGGTTTATATGCGTCATGCCAAAGACCCTACGCCGGTTATTTGTCAGGCAAGCTGGGAAGGCCGTATTGGCTTTGAACCTGTTGGTGAACAGGGTCATGGCTACGATCCTGTGTTTATC
Organism: Shewanella corallii; assembly: GCF_023349125.1. Lineage (GTDB taxonomy): Bacteria > Pseudomonadota > Gammaproteobacteria > Enterobacterales > Shewanellaceae > Shewanella > Shewanella corallii. The sequence goes on from NZ_JAKIKT010000002.1 coordinate 148,005, forward strand.
CCTGAAAATGAAACCCGCTCGGCCGCTCAGCTGTCAGCCGATGAAAAGAATGCGGTCAGTCACAGAGGTAAGGCCCTTGAGCTGCTGGTGAAAGCCATGTCTGAAAAAGGACAACTGGCTTGAGCAGTGTATCTTTCTCTCTGGAATTACCACCACTGAGCTTGTACGTGCACATTCCCTGGTGCGTACAGAAGTGCCCTTACTGCGACTTTAACTCCCATGGCCAGCACGGTGAGTTGCCTCAGGCTGAGTACATTCAGGCACTGCTCAGAGACCTGAGCGCAGATTTACATTATGTGCAGGGGCGTTCGCTGCACAGCATTTTCATCGGTGGTGGCACGCCTTCACTGTTTGATGCTCAGCATATTAAGCAGCTGCTGGATGGTGTGGAATCCCGTATTCCATTCGCAGCGGATATTGAGATCACCATGGAGGCCAACCCTGGTACTCTGGAACATGATGATTTTGCCGCGTATCGCGCTGCCGGCGTGACCCGTTTGTCTATCGGCGTGCAAAGCTTCGCTTCAGATAAGCTCAATTTGCTGGGACGCATCCACGACAGAGACGAAGCGCAAACAGCAGCCAGATTGGCCGCAAAAGCCGGTTATAAGAGCTTTAACCTGGATCTGATGCATGGTCTGCCGGATCAGAACCTTGAACAGGCAATGGCTGATATCGACACGGCAGCAGCGCTTAATCCACCGCACCTATCCTGGTATCAGCTCACCATTGAGCCCAACACCCTGTTTCATTCGCGCCCACCTCAGCTACCTGATGATGAAGCCTTGTGGGATATCTATCGCCAGGGACAGGAGAAGCTTCGCCAGCTGGGTTATGAACAGTACGAAATCTCAGCCTATGCCAAACCGGGATTTCAGTGTCGTCACAATCTTAACTACTGGCAGTTTGGTGATTATCTGGGGATTGGCTGCGGCGCCCATGGAAAAATCACTCTGCCGGAAACTGACAGGATGGTGCGCACAGTTAAGATTAAGCATCCCAGGGGTTATCTGGATGCTGATGATTACAACTATGACACTGTTGAAGTCGACTCCGAAGACAGACCGCTGGAGTACCTGATGAATCGTCTGCGGCTGATGACTCCCATTCCAAAGGCGGAGTTTGAAGCCAGAACTGGAATGTCGGCAGCTGTGGTTGAGCAGGGTATGGCGTCAGGTGCAGAGCGAGGCCTGGTTACAGTCTCGGACACTCACTGGACACTCACTGATAAAGGCCACTTCTTTGTCAATGACCTGCTGTCTCAGTTCTGCTGAGTCGTAAAAAGCGGTCTTCAGGGCCGCTTTCTTATCTGTCCCACAATGGCCTGCGCTGATACGCCAAATCCCAAATCAAAAACGGGACAAAAACCTCATAGAAACATTCACTAACAAAAAGATCAGAAATTTAACCCAAGCTCCTTTAGGATGATGCACAGATTCGATCAAGGAGCCCAAAAAATGAAAACAACAAAGACACTTGTTGCAGCAGCCCTGTCTGCCCTGTTGCTGTCAGCCTGTGCCACCGCCCCTTCTTCCACGGTATCTGAGCCAGCCAGGGAGTACACCAGTGCCCAAATCCAGGCTGAATCAGCACGTGCCAATGAGCTGTTTGAAGCCATTTTTATGGAAAATGTCATGGCCAGCCCCATTACCCAAACCTATCTGGGTATTAAACAGGACTATGGCAAATGGGATGAGATCAGCGAATCTGCCCGTCAGCAGGATCTGGACCGCACCAAAAAACATCTTGCCCAACTGAACACCATAGATCCTGAGCAACTGGACCATCAGACGCGCATCTCATACTCTCTGGCCAAACAAGGTCTGGAAGATCAGATTGCCAACTTTAAATGGCGTCATCACAGCTACCCGGTCAATCAGATGTACGGTGTACATTCCACCACACCGGCACTCCTGATTAACCAGCATGCCATCACCAGTGTTGAAGACGCCCAGGCTTACATCAGTCGCCTTAATGGCATAGATGAACGCTTCAAGCAGTTGATTGCCGATCTGCAGTTAAAAGCTGACCGCGGTATTATCGCGCCAAAGTTTGTATTCAACCATGTGCTGTCTGACAGTAAAAACATCATTCAGGGTGCCCCCTTTGCCGAAGGCGAAGACTCAACCTTGCTGGCCGACTTTAAACGTAAGGTAGGCAAACTGGAGATCTCCAAGGCCGAAAAGCAGCAACTGATTGCCGAGGCCAATGAAGCATTGCTGAAATCGGTAGAGCCCGCTTACACCTCACTGATCACTTATGTTGAGTCGCTGCAGGCGAAAGCCGATACCCGGGACGGGGTTTGGAAGCTGCCCCAGGGCGATGAGTATTACAACATGGCCCTGGCTCAGACCACCACGACAGATCTCACCTCTGAGCAAATCCACCAGCTGGGTCTGAAGGAAGTTGCCCGTATTCACGATGAAATGCGTGCCATTATGAAGAAGGTTGGTTTTAAGGGCGATCTGCAGGCTTTCTTCGCCTTTATGCGTGACGATCCTCAGTTCTATTACCCTGACACTCAGGAAGGCCGTGAAGCCTATATCGCCAAAGCGAAAGCCTATATCGACAATATGGATTCGCGCCTGGATGAAGTGTTCAGCATCAAGCCCAAAGCAAGCCTGATAGTAAAGCCGGTAGAAGCATTCCGTGAAAAGTCTGCCGGTAAGGCTTTCTATAGCCAGCCATCACCGGATGGCTCGCGCCCTGGAACCTACTACGCCAACATGTATGACATGAAGGCCATGCCAACCTATCAGGCAGAGGCACTGGCCTACCATGAGGGTTTACCGGGCCACCATATGCAGATTGCCATTGCTCAGGAGCTGGAAGGTATCCCCAAATTCCGTCGATTTGGCCGCTATACCGCCTACACCGAGGGCTGGGGACTGTATACAGAGTACTTCCCGAAAGAGATGGGCCTGTATGAGGACCCCTATTCAGACTTCGGCCGACTGGCGATGGAGCTGTGGCGCGCCTGTCGCCTGGTGGTCGACACAGGCATTCACAGCCAGAAGTGGACCCGTGAACAGGGCATTGAATACTATGTAAACAATACCCCCAACGCCAAGTCGGATGCGGTCAAAATGGTGGAGCGTCACATTGTGATGCCATCTCAGGCGACCGCGTACAAAGTTGGTATGATTAAGATTCTGGAACTGAGAGAAAACGCCAAAGCCAGCCTGGGCGATCAGTTTGATATCCGTGAATTCCATACCCTGCTGTTGAAGAATGGTCCGCTGCCGCTGGATGTACTGGAAGAGCAGATTGACCTTTGGGTGGCTGAGGTTAAGGCCCGTCAGGCTTAATTACCCAAGTCACACAGAAAACAAAAACGCCACCCATTGAGGTGGCGTTTTTATTGGCTGAAGCTAATTACTTACGTTCGGCGTAAAGCTCAGCGTAAGGCTTGTCCCAGTATGGAGGGGAACCGATTCTGTCTTTGATAAAGTCGATAAAGGCACTGACCTTGGGTGCCAGATGCTTACGGCGAGGATACACAGCCTGCAATGGCAGATGATGGCTCAACTGCCAATCGCGCAGCAGCGGCACCAGTGTGCCCTTCTCTATCTCACCTTCCAACAGATAGCTGGCCAGGTAAACCACACCCAGGCCATTGATGGCGGCCGACTTAAGCGCGGGGGCATTATCTACCCGGAAATTACCGTTTACCCCTATCTCACAATAGTCATCACCCTTACGGAACTGCCACACACTGTGCTCATGCCACTCTCCGTGGTACACCAAGCAGTTGTGGTCAACCAATTGCTCCGGACGCTCAGGCGCACCGTGACGGGCTATATAGTCAGGGGAAGCCAGCAGCATAAACTGACACTTCATCAAAGGTCTGGCGACCATACCCAGAGGTAATTGCTCAGACATGGTGAGCAGCAGATCCAGCCCCTCACTGACAACATCCACTTTATGGTCCAGCAGGCTCACCTGAAGCTCCAGCTCCGGGTGAGTCGTCATAAACTCAGACAGCGCAGGAATGATATGCATGGTGCCGAAAGACTGGGAGATACCCACCTTCAATACACCACGGGTTGCATCATTGAGATTGTGAACACTGGCCACAGCCTGGTCAGCATCTCTGAGTAACTCTTCACCCTGCACATACAACAGGTGGCCAGCTTCAGTAAGACTGAGGCTTCGGGTCGTTCGCTGAATAAGCTGTACCCCAAGTTTGTGCTCAAGATCCGCGACCTGAGTACTCACCTTGGATTTGGAAATTCCCAAACGACGGGCGGCAGCACTGAAACTTCCTGCCCTGGCTACATGGGTGAAGATAGCTATCGGTTCTAAGAGTTCTAACATGGGAATCGCCTTCGTTCGCTTCGCTGTTATTATTATTCCGCCGGTCAAACTGAGCGCGAACGCACAGAGACTACGGTCTTGTTTTTAAAACTATGAGAATAATTCGGCGAACAATCAAGCCAAGAGAAAAACTATCCAGATTTTCCGAGGCTACTGCTCAACATTCGCCATCTGTGGACATTTTGGCGGGAGTATAGCAGACATTCTGTCTATTTTTAATATAACCAGATAAAAGTCAGTAACTTCCTGTTCGGAGAAGTTTGATTGTTGGCTTTAAGAAATCAGCTGCATGACTTTTGGGAGAGCAAAAAAATCCCCTGACACCCAATGGATGCAGGGGAAAGCGGGATGTATTGTCCAAATGTCAGAACGGGAGTATCGGAATAGAAATCAAAGTTCGAAAGTTTTACATCTGATTGCTGTCGGCTTCGGTCAATCTGAAACTGGCCAGTTCAGGAATAGCCTTACGCATTTTCGCTTCCAGTTTGGCAATCTGTTGGAACTCGTTACACATCTCAGTGGCACGGGCTTCAATCGCTTCACCACGGGCTTCCATCGCCAGTTCAATCTCCTCACCTATGTTGTCCATTTTCTGGCTGAAAGCTTCAATCTTATCGTCAAAGTTTTCACCATCTGAGTTCACCAGCTGAGCACCAACATTCATCATAATGGTCCCTATGGACTGCATCATCAGCTGCTCAATCTCCTTTTCAAACTCTTCGTCAAACGCCGCTTCGATGGTGGAGTCTGTGGCGCCAAGGTAGTAGGTGTCACCATTACGGGAAGCTACATCATCGAGGCGGTCACGGACGTTATCCATCAATTCAGCCAGCTGAGCGCTGCTTTCACCCAGCAACGGGGTCATAGCCATACCGATAGCTTCACCAGCCAGAACAATAGTGTCGTTCACCAGGCCAATCACCTCTGGCACCTGAGTCGCCAGCTCATCTTCATACTGGGTAACCAACTTACGCTGAGAAGCACTCAGTTCAACCGCCTCACCATCAACAAACAGCTCACCGGAGCGGAATTGATACTTGGTGTCATCTTCCTGAGTGACCACTACCTGATTAGGCTCAACCATAAGATCGTAGTTAATGGAGATATCACACTGATCTGCGGCCATCGCCAGTGAGCTGCCAGCCAGAGTCAGTGTCATTGCTGCGGTAAATTGCTTGAGTGCTTTCATTGTTCTGTCCTTTTCCTTGTGGATATAAATAAGACATAGCGAATGCTGTGCCAAAGTTAATAACCAACTGATAAAAAAGAAAATAAATGATTAGCCAGGATGTGTCCCGAAAACGGGGATAGGCAATTCCACAGCATAATGGTGAAATTGCCCACTGATTGGTGATTATCTCAACAAAGGGGGAGAGCCCGGACAGCCCTTAGAAAATAGAGCGCCCCAGACTTTGGCTGAGACCTTCGAGTATGGCGGTTCCGGCAACTGAGTTACCCTGCAGATCCAGCTCCGGCGACCAGACGCATACCGACATATCGCCGGGAATAACGGCAATGATACCGCCACCAACACCACTCTTGCCCGGCATACCTACCTTGTAGGCAAACTCTCCAGCACCATCGTACAAACCCGAAGTTGCAAGCAAAGCATTGAGCTGTCTGGCCTGTACAGGTGAGATCAGCTGCTTACCAGCCAATGACTGTCCCTTATTGGCCAGGTACATCATGGCGCGGGACAGGTCTGCACAGCTCATTCTGAGTGCGCAATAGTGGAAGTAACTGCGCAGCACGGTATCCACATCATTGTCAAAATTGCCAAAGGACTTCATCAGATAAGCAATGGCGGCGTTACGGGCACTGTGCTCATACTCAGATCGGGCAACCTCTTTGTCATAACAGATTTGAGGGTTACCACTGAGATTGCGAACCAACTCCAACATTCTGTGCTTGGGCGCACTGAGTCTGCCCTGCAGCAGGTCAGCAATTACCAGCGCTCCGGCATTAATAAACGGATTTCTGGGAATACCCCGTTCCAACTCCACCTGAACCAGAGAGTTAAATGAATGACCCGAAGGCTCCTTCCCTACCCTGTCCCAGATTTCAGGCTCTTCGTAGAGTGTCAGAGCCAGTGTCAGGCTAAAGACCTTGGAAATACTCTGAATGGAAAATGGCTCAAGGTAATCACCTGCACCTATGGTGACGCCATCGGGCGTGGTGACGGCTATACCCAGTTTATTGCCACTGATTTTGGCCAGTGCAGGAATGTAATCTGCCACTTTACCCCGGCCCAATAAAGGCCGGGCTTGCTCCACCAATTGCTCAAGCAGTTGTGGCTCTGGCATTAATCCCACCAGAGATCGTATAGTTCAGTGACTTCTACGTTGGATGCAGGCTGAGCTTGCCAGAAAGCCAACACGGCGTTGCGATCGTCATCGCTGCACTTGCCCAGCTTCTGAGTGGCAACTATGCCTTCCCAGCTCTTATGTCCACCACCGTGGAAGCCCAGCTTGCGTGCCTCAATCACTTCGTCGATAAACTTATCAACCAGCTGATCGATCTGCTCTTCGGAAACGCTGTCCTCGAACGTCCAGTGAACGTCAAAGCCCAACTCCTGAAACTCATCAACGCGCAACTTTTTGCGCAGACGACGGCTGCGATTGCTTGCCATAGTGACTCCTTATTTTCTGAAAGGCAGAAGATCTGCCCTCCGGGGAAGGCGCACCCAGGGCGCGCCGGACAGAAAGCTGAGACTCAGTGGAAGATTAGTCCACTTTCTCGAACATCAGATCCCAAACACCATGACCCAAACGGTGGCCACGGGCTTCAAACTTGGTCAGAGGACGGTGATCCGGACGGGGAACATAGTCATTGGTTCCGGACTGGTTGCGGTAACCTTCTGCCGCACTCATCACTTCCAGCATATGCTCGGCATAGTTTTCCCAGTCAGTAGCCATATGGAATACGCCACCAACTTTCAACTTACGGCGGATAAGCTGAGCAAATTCGCCCTGCACGATACGGCGCTTATGATGGCGCTTCTTGTGCCAGGGATCTGGGAAGAACAGCTGAACGCGTGCCAGAGAACCATCGGCAATGCTGTTTTCCAGCACTTCAATGGCATCGTGGTGATATACACGCAGATTGGTCACGTCAGCCTTACCGGCATCACTCAAACAAGCACCAACGCCGGGCTTGTGAACTTCAATACCGATAAAGTTCAATTCAGGAGCAGCAGCAGCCATTTCCACCAGAGATGCGCCCATACCAAAACCGATTTCCAACACAGTGTCCGCGTCGCGGCCAAATACTGTGTTCAGATCGATACTGTCAGGGGTATAGTCCAGCCCCATCGTCGGCCAATAGGCCTCCAGAGCCTGTTCCTGACCTTTGGTCAAACGGCCTTCTCTCAATACAAAGCTGCGGATTTTACGCAGATATTTGCCTTCTTCATTAAACTCAGCGGTGGTCACTTCGCTCATTGTTGCCTCGCCTGATTTGACGCCCAAAAACGGAAAAGAAGGGCATTATCCAAAGTTCACCCCACAGCGCAAGCTTTTCAGCCTTTACATGGGAAATTTTGTGGACAAATTACTGCGTATTCCTGCGAACCGGAGACAATAGCCGACAAGAGTGATCCTCTTATTGCCATCACAGGTATTCAGTGCGGACATTTGGTATTGTCTGACCTGTCGGGGCTGGCTACACTGCCCCCGCACCATTGGCACAAGCAGCAATCGGAACACTATGACACAGCAAGCAAGGCAGCAACAAGTCGCCCCCTTCTCTGACCGCATCATTGAGTGGTACGGGCAACATGGCAGAAAACATCTGCCCTGGCAGCAAGATAAAACGCTGTATCGGGTGTGGATTTCAGAGATCATGTTGCAGCAAACCCAGGTTGCGACGGTTATCCCTTACTATCAAAAGTTTATGACCAGATTTCCGGACGTGGTCAGCCTTGCCGATGCCGATACTGACGAGGTGCTTCATCACTGGACCGGCCTGGGTTACTACGCCCGGGCCCGTAACCTGCACAAAGCCGCACAAAAAATACGTGACGAGTTCAATGGCGTGTTCCCCGGTGATTTTGAACAGGTGCTGGCTTTGCCCGGCATAGGCCGCTCTACCGCAGGCGCAGTGTTATCTCTGTCGTTGGGACAGCATCACCCGATTCTGGACGGCAATGTGAAGCGTGTATTGGCCCGTCATGGTGCGATTGCCGGATGGCCCGGCGAGAAGGCCGTAGAAACCCGCCTGTGGGAGTTAACCGGCCAATACACTCCTGCTGCCGGGGTTCAACAATATAACCAGGCCATGATGGATATAGGGGCGAGCATTTGCACCCGCAGCAAACCCAGGTGTGAACTGTGTCCGGTCGCAACAGATTGCAGCGCCCAGCGTCAGGGGCGGCAAACCGAGTTTCCCGGTAAAAAGCCGAAGAAACAGATCCCGGCGAAAAACGCATTTATGCTGATCGTTCAATCCGGCGATACCGTGCTGCTCAACAAGCGGCCCCCTGCGGGCATCTGGGGCGGACTTTGGTGTTTCCCTCAATTTGATACTCAATCAGATATGCAGGCATATATAGAGGCGCAAGGCTTCACCACAGAGCCAATTGAGTTAGATGCTTTCCGCCATACCTTCAGTCACTACCATCTGGATATCAGTGCCTGGCATATCTCTGCCAATACCGCAGTCGAGTCTCAAATCATGGAATCCGGCAAGAGTCTCTGGTATAACCTTCGTCAACCCGAAAAAGTGGGTCTGGCCGCAGCAACCGAACGCTTGTTGACCGGACTTTCAGCAGGAAACTAAAGGAGTAACCATGGCTCGTACCGTAAACTGCGCCTATCTGAAAAAAGAAGCAGAAGGCCTGGATTTTCAACTTTATCCAGGAGAGCTGGGCAAGCGCATTTTTGACAGCATCAGCAAAGAAGCCTGGGCACTGTGGCAACAAAAGCAGACCATGCTGATCAACGAAAAGAAGCTCAACATGATGAATGTTGATGACCGCAAGCTGCTGGAAGAGCAGATGGAAGCTTTCCTGTTTAAAGGACAGGATGTTGAAATTGAAGGCTATGTGCCTCCAAGCGAAGATTAATTCAACTTCGATCATGATACTTAAGGGCGCCGCGTGCGCCCTTTTTGTTCGCTTGAGTGCAAATATTGAACGGTCAGACTTTTACCGGGAAAAATCACTTGCGAACCTGATCTCTAACTCGCTAAGATACGCCCACTTCGAAACGGCAACACCGATTCTGAAGTAGCAGACTGACACTCAGTTCAGTTGCCCGAATAGCTCAGTTGGTAGAGCAGCGGATTGAAAATCCGCGTGTCCCTGGTTCGATTCCGGGTTCGGGCACCACAATTAAGCCGGCATAGCTCAGTTGGTAGAGCAACTGACTTGTAATCAGTAGGTCCCGAGTTCGACTCTTGGTGCCGGCACCATAAAAAGCAAAAAAGCTGCCCTTGGGCGGCTTTTTTGCTTTTTATCTATCCGAAACTCCTTTCACTCAGTTTGTCGCAATATCCGGACTACCAGGCATGCCCCTCTCCCGCTTCAGAGCGACCAACGAGCTATCAGCCTTTTACGCATCCAGATCGCGTGCTTATACATCTGGAGCTGTAGAGAGCCAAGCCTTTTCGTTGAGCATAAAAAAACGCCCATTAATACGGGCGTTTTGCTATCCGGGTGATCTTCGGTCCAGAGACCGGATTTACCACTTACGCATCTTATGGCCTTTCACCGCATAAAAGAGGATAAACAGATAACATGGCAGACCGATCCAGTAAGCAAACTGGGTACTGTCAAAATAGTGGGCCATCTTACCAAATGCCAATGGCAGGATTGCGCCACCAGAGATACCCATAATCAGCAGCGCCGAGCCCTGAGCCGTAAATTTGCCCAGACCTTCCAATGCAAGTGGCCATACCGCTGGCCACACCAGTGCATGAGCCAGACCCATGAGGGCTACAAAGGTGACCGCATCCGGGATAACAGGAATACCGGTCCAGCCCCACATCACATCAGCAATCAGAGTGCTTTCAGTAGACGCCGTTGCAGCACCAACAATACACAGTGCACCGGCTACGGCAGACAGCAGCAGCGCAGTTTGCTGGCTCATAAAGCGGGGAATACAGGTCACACCAATCAGATAACCAAATACCATAAACACCATGGTGTAAGAGGTCAGCGAGGCGAAGTTGGCCACGCCAAGGTTCTCACCGAACAAACCAATGGTATCACCGGCGATAACCTCTACCCCAACATAGGCGAACAGGGCAATGGCACCCAATACCACCTGAGGGAACTGCATGATGCTGCCCTTCTTATTGTGCTGGGTTTCCTCTTCTTCGAAGTCCAGCTCGGGCAGAGAGGAAAACTTAACCAGGCCAACCAGGAACAACAACGCGCCAGCCATGTAGACATATGGCATCACCAGGCGTGAAGACAGTTCGGAAATCTGTGCCTGACGCTCTGCTTCACTCAGCGCTGCCAGTGTGTCTGAGTTGAAGTTTTCCAGACCGGACAGCACCAGTGCGGTAAACATAATGGGCACAATAACGCCGGCGCCTTTGTTGATCAGGCCCATAATGGAGATACGCATTGCTGCACTTTCACGGGGGCCGATATGCACAACATAAGGATTGGAGGCGGTTTGCAGAATGGTCAGGCCGGTACCCAGCACAAACAGGGCAACTAGGAATGCCATATAGTTGGCACTTTGCGCCGCCGGGATAAACAGCAGCGAACCAACAACCATGATACCCAGGCCCAGAGCCATGCCATTTTTATAACCGGTACGCCTCAGAATAAATGACATGGGCAACGCCATGACTGTGTAAGCAATGTAGAAGGCAAAGGTAACAAACAAAGCCTGGAATTCATTCAGTTCACAGATAATTTTCAAAAAAGGAATGAGTGAACCGTTCAACCAGGTAACGAAACCGAAGATGAAGAACAACACCCCAATGATGGTCATTGGCAACACGCTGGAACGTGACTGGCCGTCGACTTTACTCGCAACTGTCATTGTCATAGTCCTGCTTCTTATAATAGTAATAATGTGAATTTATTCGGCAGTGCCTGCCGTTCCCTGGCTTCCTCTCAACGGGAGAGACAACCGATTCCGATAGCTTAAGTATCGGGACTTCGACAAGCAGGGCCTGCCGCTCAGGGGTTGTGACATCTTCGCATCTGATGTTTTTTCAGCAAGCCCTGACTTTTGATGTTAATGCAAGGTTTCAAAAAAGACAACGCTGTCATTTTTAAAACACTCTGCTAACAGAGTCGATTTATACCTTGATAAAGATATTGCGTCGGTACATCCACACCAGCAATGCCCATTGTACTGCCAAGAATGCAATAACAGCCAGCAAAGGCTGCCAGGACAGCGTGACTGTGCTGACTATTCCGCCAAACACACTGAGAGAGATATAGTCCCAGTTCACCAGGCTGGACGCCAGATAGATGATGATGGCGTTACAACCGATGACCACAAAGGGCATAGCCAGGCGTCTGAACTGGAGCAGATCCACCAGCACATAAAACAGGGATAACAGCATCAGGCTCCATCCCACCGTCACCAGCACAAAACTGCTGGTCCAAAGCTCTTTGTTTACCGGCAGGACGATATCAGCCCCCCACCCCAACAACAGGCTCAAAGCCCCTGCCCCAGCCATGATACCGGCCTTTTGCCAGCCACTGCGGGCAGACACAATCAAATGACCGGTAAAGACGCCGGCAAGCGCATTCACGATGGCAGGCAGCGTAGACAATATGCCTTCAGGATCAACCGGCCGGTTTTGATAGCTGATCCCGGGCAGCAGGTGCTGGTCTACCCAGGCATTGATTGACACGTCCGCGCCCAGACTCCCTGCTGGCACGCCGGGTAACGGAAGCCAAAGGTGCATGGCGGCATATCCAAGCAATATGCCCAGGGCTATAATGATTTGGGTTCGCAGCGAGGTGTGCCACACAATGATGGCGGCAAAGAACCAGGCAAAGGCGATACGACCCAGTACACTGGCATAGCGAACGGACTCAGGGTCAGCTGGGATGCCCGTGCCCCAGCCGTGGTTGTAAAGCACGCCAAAGGCCAACAGCAGCAACAGACGCTTTACTGCATGCCGGTACTTAGGCATGCGCTGTGACATGGGGAGATGATCAAGACGTTTGGGTGACAGCCCCAGTGCGACACCGGAGAGGAAAATAAACAGAGGGAAAATAAGGTCGTAAAAGGTAAAGCCATGCCACTGGGTATGTTTCATCTGGGCGTCGGCTGCCATCCAGCCAGACCAGGCAGTCAGAGCAAACAGCGCGGCAAACAGCTTTTCGCCGCCCAGAATCCAGAACATATCAAACCCACGCAGTGCATCCAGCGACATCAGCCTGGGCGGTTTTGTCCGGTTTGATTCACTGACCAGCGACCCGGGCGGGGCTTCCTTGCTGAGTTCCGGCATGACGCCTCCTATTATTATTCTTGTTTTATCAGCACGTTAAAATACACGCTCTCCGCGGATAAAGCTTGCGCTGTTGCTCAGAGATTCATCCAGTAATGCCAGGTCTGCGCGATACCCTGCGGCAATACGGCCAATCTGCTTGTCCAGTCCCAGATACTGAGCCGGGTACAAAGAGGCCATACGCAGTGCTTCTTCAAGACTTTGCTGCAGGTCATTCACGGTATTGCGCACAGCGCTCGCCATATCCAGTACACAGCCCGCCAACTCACCGGTAACTGCGTTCAATCTGTCACCCTGGCGAACCACTTCGGTGCCAAACAACTCAAAGCTTTCACCCTCTGGCATCCCCACCGGCGGCATGGCATCTGTCACCAGCATCATCTTGCCTCTGGGTTTGGCCTTAATCGCAATGCGGGCGGCAGCACTGTGAACATGGTGGCCATCAACAATCAGGCCACACCAGGTGCGCTCATCATCAATGGCGGCCCCGACCACACCAGGCTCTCTGGAGGTCAGCGGCGACATGGCATTATACAGATGGGTAAAACCTGAGGCCCCGGCATCAATGGCAGCTATCACAGTGTCGTAATCTGCGTTGGTATGGCCAAGACACACTTTTACACCGGCATCTACCAATGCGCTGATCACATCCGGGGAGACATTTTCGGGGGCCAGGGTCACGACTTTCACACCGAGATCCTGACGGCTGAATATCGCCAGTTCAGCATCACTGATCCTGCGAATATGCCCCTGAGGATGTACACCTTTCTTGGGCACAGACAGATGTGGGCCTTCAAAGTGAACACCCAGCACACCGGCGCTGCCGGCTGCCAACGCGTCGGCTACGGCATCCGCGGCCCTGGCCATCACCTCAGCATCATCAGTGATCAAGGTTGGCAGGTAGCCGGTCGTCCCATAGACGGCATGTGCCTTGCCTATGGCCTCGATACCAGCTCTGTCGGTCTGACTGTTGAACAGCACACCACCGCCACCATTAACCTGTACATCAACAAAACCAGGGACCAAAGTGCCGCTGACGCGCTGTTCGGCAAAACGACTTTCACCATCCAGCGCCAGCACATGACCTTCTTCAATATTCACAGGGACAGAGCCAAGGAATTGCTCACCATCAAATACATTGTCTGCTATCAGGGTATATTTCATGCCATCTATTCCTGTTCTGTCGCTGCTACTCTTGTTATTGATTTTATTGGATTACAGGGTCTGTGTGACTTTCTTCAGCCCTTTCGGGTTATCCGGGTCAATGCCACGGGCCACTGCCACAGCGGCAACATCAATGTAGAAACGTTGCAGCAGTGCCAGAGGTGCCACACGCGGGTGTATTTCTGCGGCGGTTTGATTAAGGTGAATCATATCAGCGCCACGACCGGCAACATTCTCAATTTGCTCGATATGGCTGGCATAGGACTCATCCGCCACACAGGCGTCAATCACTGTCAGCTTGCTTTCCACCAGAGTTACAGGTCCATGGAGGAATTCTGCACTGGAGAAAGCCTCAGCATGAATGCCGCATACCTCTTTCATCTTGAGTGCCAGCTCTTTGGAAATGGCATACCCCAGACCACGGCCAAGCACCACCAGGTTGCGAACATCACCCAGAGCTTCAGCAGTCAGTTGTGGCTGCGCATCGACGGCAGTCTGCAAAGAAGCGGGCAGCTGATCCAACGCTTGCTTGAGACTGTCACTCTCAGTCCAGTATGCAGCCAGCTGCAACAGAGCTGACAGAGTTGCCAGGTAGCTCTTGGTAGCGGCAACAGCTTTCTCTTCACCGGCTTTCAGTGGCAGCACCACATCCACAATATCTTTGATTGGTGCGGACTCATCATTCACCAGAGCAACACAATAAGCACCGGCATCTTTTGCCATTTTTGCCTGAGCCAGGATGTCAGGGCTACGACCAGACTGGGAGATAACAATCACCAGACCATCGTTGAGACGCAAAGACTTGCCATAGACACTGGCAACAGATGGCGCAGCAGCGAAAGTAGGAACACCCGCTTCAATTTCAAACAGATACTTGGCGAAAACACCTGCATGGTCGGAAGAACCGCGACCGACAATCATCACAAACTTAGGGTCGAGCTCACGCAGAGCATGGCCCAATTGTTCGGCTTTGGCTGCGTTCTGGGTCAGTTGCTCGGCAATTTTTTCAGGAGCGCTGCGCGCTTCCAGTTCCATAATAGTATTGGTCATTTCTTCACCTTAAACTCTGGCAATTTCAGTGTCTGTCATCATGACTGTGTTTGGCAAACAGGGCTGCACCCACTTCAGGCGGTGCCAGCGTAGGGGCTAATGCCTCTGCGATATCTTTATCCAGCCAGGGCTGCAGTGGCTCGGCAAGGCCGCCAATCATTGAGAATCTGGGAGGATTAACCGCCAGCAGGGCCCGGGCCATTTGACTTATGTATTCAGCGCCCTCAGTGACAATATTCAGCGCTACCTTGTCTCCGGCCGCTGCGCACTCGAGCACAGATCTGGCGAGAGTGGCATAAACTGAAGAGGACTTACCGGCCAGCTTTTCCACTATGGCAGTGGTATCACTGGCCTCAAACTGGGCCATCAACACAGGCGTGAGCTGTGTTTCCGGTGCGAACCCATCCAGGCTCAGCAGCACATGTTCTGCGGCCTTCAGCCCAAGCCATGCACCACTGCCCTTATCCCCCAGAGCGAAGCCATGACCGCCAAGGCACAGGGTTTCATCACCCACGTGGGCATATCCGCATGAACCCGTACCGGTAATAATAACGGCGCCATCTTCCCCTTCATGGGCACCTATACAAGCGGTGTGCAAATCCGACGTCAGGTACATCGCCTTGAAAGGGTGCTGCCAGGCCGCCATCTTCTCAAACAGGCTGGGTACATTTACGCCTGCCAAGCCGGCACCGGCGATCAGCTCTGCGGCATCCTCTGGCTTGAGATTGGCATCGGCCAACGCCAGCTGTACTGACTCTTCAATAGATTGGAACGCCTGCTCCAGGCCATGCAATGGGTTGGCCCGTCCGGCAACCCCGGTTCCCAACAGAACCAGATCTTCCGTGTAAATACTGGCCCGGCACTTACTGCCGCCGCCGTCGATGCCGATATAAGTCGGCTTACATGCTGTCTGGCTTGCCCCCATGAAATTCCTCTTCGGGTTTGCTTTTTTGTTATTGGCTCTGACGGCGTCAAGGTCTTCCTTTCGCCGCGGCGCTCCCGCAATGGGAATGGCTTTAAGCCATACCCAGCCCTTTAGATATCCTGATTAAGCATGTTACCGAAAAAATGACAGCGTTGTCATTAATAATTTTAACCTAACGTTAATATTTGACCACAACAACAGCAACAATGACTTTGGAGGCAAAAAAGCCCATCCAGAGATGGGCTTTTATCTTCAATACTCAGTAGCACGGCTTGGCTATTGCTGGCCTACCCAGACTGCACGACTCCGGCGCTTATTGTCCGGAGCTACAGAACGAACGGCCACAGGCAAGCTGACCTCGGCGCCGGGAGTATAGACCTGCCACTCCCCTTCCCCGCTGCGATATTCAACTTGCAGGCCGGGGAAAATGGTGTTGGCAAACAGCTTCCCTTCCCTGACTACAGCCCCAGGTGTAGGCAATCGATACTCGACTCCGGCGATATCCAGCTTTGCCAGCTCCTTTTGTCCCAGAATATTGGCAACGCGCTGCCAGTCCCGGGCCTGCGCTGAGCGCATTTCAGGGGTAAAGTAACCTGAGGATTGGTTATAAACAGCGCCCTGATGACGATAAGGTACTTCCCAGGAAGCCTTATGCCAGGCCCGTTCAGCCAGCATCAGCGTCCGTGGGAACAACATGTAATCAACCATCTGGTCGCTGCGCACCGTCTCACTCCACAGCTGTCCCTGCATGCCGATAAAGCCTTTGCCTTTGGCGATAGGTGCGGACACCACATTGCCCTTGTCATCCTTCTTCAAGGTGTCGTCGGCCTCATAAGGGAGGTCTTCAAGATCTGTCCACTGCTCAGCATTGGCTGGCAGATTATCCGGCATAAAGTTGAATATCCGCTGGCTGTTATTGCGGCGCTGAGCCCAGTAGTAGCCATGCTCTTTGGGTGTTGCCTCATAAGGGAAGTCAAAGTAAAGCACATCAGGCGATGACAGCACGGCATCCCAGCCATAGTTAACCTGCTTATGGGCGTTCTTATGACCACCACTGGCCAGAGTGTCCCACAAGTGAGTTTGAGATTCAGCAGGCATCTTCTCTACCCGGGTATGGCCCATACCATCGCTCCAGCCCGCGACTTCAATGCCTTTTTGCTCGAGTATATGGCTGATGCGCTCAATGAAGTAAGGACCGAGCTCATCCATGGAAGTCACGCCCTGATCGTTATTGGCGACGAAAGCTTCGCAGGCGGGAGACTTCACCCAGGCACCGGCAGTTTCATCGGCACCAATGTGGTAAAGCTCAAGGGGCAATCCAGCCTGTTTGTGCAATGCAGCAATCTCATCAATCACCTTGTCGATAAACACAAAGGTGGATTCCATGCATACGTTTAAGGTGTTGTCATCGTAATACTGGATGGATGAGTATTGGGTCTTGTCTTCAAAGTCAGTAAGCAGATACTGACGGGCAAGCTCTTCTTTACCTTGCTCCATGAAGGTGTGGTATCTGGCCTCCATCGCCTTGACTGCGGCTCTGCTGTGGCCCGGCATATCCATTGATGGGATAACCCGGATCTGTCTTGCTGCGGCATATTGCAGCAGTTCGACATAATCCTGCTTACTGTAGTAGCCATTCACATCGACGTCCGCTTCAGGACCACTGCCCAGCTGCGGCAACAGACAGCTTCTTTCCTGCAGATCATGACAACGCTTGCTGCCAATATCAGTCAACTCTGGTAGGCCGTCGATTTCAAGACGCCAACCTTCGTCATCTCCCATGTGCAGATGCAACTGATTCAACTTATAGGCGTGCATCTGATCCAGCAGCTTGAGCATTTGCTGCTTGTCATGGAAATTACGTGATACATCGATATGCAGGCCACGATAGGCGTACCTGGGGCTGTCTTCGACTGTCACCACCGCTACAGTCTTGTTCGAGGTATCCAGCAATGATGCCAGGGATACCAGAGCATGGTTAAAGCCTTTGCCACCGGCAGCTTCAATTTTAATGCCGTCCTGACCGGTCACCAATCGATAGCTTTCATCCTCAAGCCCTTTATCAACTGACAGGGAGACTGGCAGGCCACCGTCTGCGGCCGGAACACCAAGCACAGAGAGGCGCAGCAGCGCAGCGTCTGCTGCCAGCTTATCAGCCTGAGTCGCACTGCTGTCCCAATTCAAAGAGATACCGGCAGACATATCGACAGGGGCCGCTCCTGCGGCAACAAAAATGGAAGATGGCGAGGGAATAATACCAGGCGCTACGGCAGCAGACTCAAGTGCAGTTTGCTCGTTGGCAGTGTAGATGTCGCCGGCGTCTGACCACTTCAACTTGTCAGACTCCCGGCGCAGATATTGCTCAGCACGCTCAAAAGGAAGGACATGAGGGCGGACTTCCATACCCGTGTCAGCATCAACATGGAGTTTGGTGCTGGCAATCACAACCGGAGAAAGCTCACCGGATGTCAGATAATAATTGGGCATACCATCAGACTCAGACAGCTGCCACAAGTCACCGACAAACGGAATGCTGATCTGCTGACCTGCTTTAAAGCCCTGGAATTTTTCAGTTGGGGATAGTCGATACAGATCCCCTTTGACATGAGTAATGGTGAACTGCTCGGAGTCGACTTTGAGTACGGGTCTCATCTGGCTGAAATAGATAGACCAGTCTGAAGCTGAGAAGTCTTCGGGGTGGGTCAGATGAATTGCCGCTTTGAAGCATCTGTCTTTACCTTCGCCACAGTGAGTCCCCGGCACATTGGTGATGACTTCATACTTAACATCCAGTTGTTGTCCCAGAGAATCAAGCACAGTCTGGGTCATCCCCTGCGCCAGGACAGACTGGTTAGCAGCATCCTTGTCAGAGCAGGCCGTCAATCCCAGTACCAAGAGCGCGGCAGCGAGTTGGGTCCGTTTCATCTTCATCCCTCTTATTATCGTTATCTTTCCATTACCTTTGATAACTATATTAGTTTCAGCGAGTTAATTAAGGCTTAATCCGATGGGCGACACTCAGGAAGATACACTGGCATCCAACTCGAAGAAACGTCAGCACGCTGACAGGGGGAAGGCCAGTCCGGATACTATCTTACCGGATAAAAAAATGGCTGGAATCCCAAAGGACCCAGCCCATCATAGTTTCTGGGGAGAGACTATAAATTACAAATCGCATGTCGCCCGACCGTCATCGATTTGTAAAACTACACATGAATAAGAGACCTCTCCTTATCCATGCAGACCTTACAAGACTAGGTTGTCACACAAGCAAATGACAACGCTGTCATTTGCAATCTACACAAACCCGGCAAAAAGATCCACACCATTAACATATATTTTTCATTTATTTGTAAATTCAAGGCATAAAAAAACCGGCTGGCGCCGGTTTTTTACCTACAACGGATATCAGCCCTGAGCTTCAGTACGAGCCAGACGGTTAATCTGTCCCAGAGATGTCAGGTGGCTGAAGATAGGTGCCAACAAACCACGCTTACGCAGGTCGTTAAACTGCTCTTCGCTAAGGTCATTCAGTTTGGCTTCGTTAATCAGGTAGATACCATTGATGTTGCGCTTCTCGCCGTTCACTTCAACAGTCAGAGTCTGTGGGATAAACAGATCCAGCTCTGCCAGTGACTTAACCAATGCACGGCTGGCCTGATCCTGTTGGTAATGATCAATCAGGGCTTTCTTACGGGCGGCCAGATACTCTGTCTCTTCGGTGCCATTGAACAGAGCTTCACCCTCTTCCTTGGTGACCGCAGAGCTTTCTTCACGGATGCCGATCCAAACACGCTCTTTATCATCTGGGTTCAGTACCAGACCCAGAGGGTAATCGCGTACTACGTGAGGCAGATACAATGCCTGCCAGGCGCCATCTTTTACCATCAGGTTCTGCCCAGGCTTCAGGCCCAGCATAGCTACTGACTGGAACTCACCCGTTTCGCTGTTTTTGACGAACACTACCGGGAAATCGATAGCGGCGCGACCAATCTCATGCAGCGTCACAGGCACAATATGCTGATCTGCCAGATGGCTGAAATCCACCTTGCCGATTTTCAGGTCGCCATGTTTGTTGCTGTCAAGCAGAGTAATAGGCTGCGTCATAACTCTCTCCATTCGTTATCGTTATTGTTACCGAAGAACTCCATGCCCCGGTCGAACAAGTCTGTTTTAAGATACAGGGCATCAATCTACACCAAAAATGTTTACAAATCCCAGCCTCTTGGCAAAGTTAAATGAATCTGCTGAATAAATAGGCTATTTGGGAGCAAATCCTATCTCTAAAATAATGCATGTTCTTGGCAAATCGTTAAGATGCGGGGTCGTACCATGAAGAATGCAAGCATCATGACATACCAGTCTACCGGCTTTAGCCTGAATCAGGTGGGTTTTATCAGCCGGGTATTCGCAGATACTGCCAGCCCTCATTACCTCGCTGTTATCGTCAATAAATACTAAGTCTGCGCTATTTTCAGGAACCTGAGTGTAAAAGATGGCTACCATATGGGGTATATTCCACCCCGGAGCAGCATGGCGATGAGCTACAGCATCACAGCCTTTTGTCATGCGGTTTACCCAGGTCCGATGAAACTTCATTTTTTTAATATCGCGGGTCTTATCAAGCCCGAAGTCAGCTGCGGCATACAACACATTGGTCAATAGCCAACGTCCCAGTGGGTCCTGGGTAAAGTTCAAAATTTTTGGAATATTCAGCTTGTCGCTGAGATGCACTGTCGATAACGCCCTGCCACCTTTGGCATCAGGGACATTGTTTTGCTCAGAAACTTGAGGCAAAGCAAGCAATTGCTCAAGAGTTTCATCCCATCTCGCACATCCCGGATAGGTTTCAAACTCAGGGAAATCAAATACAGCAATATTTGCGCCTTTGAACGCCTCACCCATGGCCAAACTCCTTTTCGTAATGGAGTTTGAGTTTCTCTAACCACTCCTTATGACCAAGCAAAAACTGTGGAGCTTTCTTTACAATCTCTGTGTTATTTCTCATTAGTGACTCACTTTGCTCCAGCTGTTGCGGTAACAGCAAGGGCACTTTGGTCACATACTTCATGCCATACAATACGTATAAAAAGTTCTTTTCATTGAATAAGTCAAACTGAGAAAAGAAATCCGTTTGCTGAGGGTGGATAGACTTAAATTTAGCCAGCCTTGATGTTAGCTCTGAAGACCAGGTTTTTGGATCTCTGTTACGCTCCCAAAAATCCGAGTCTGTGCGGTCAGATAAACAGTAATGAAGTTTGATGAAATCAATCACCCTCTCCCAGACATAGCAACCGACCTGATTAAAGTAATCCCTGTGAGGTGGTACCTCTTGCTTGCTCTCAGGTATCGTACGCGCAAGCAGTTCAGCGCAAAAATCAGTTACCAGTATCGATGTCGCTTCCAACGGCTCAACAAAACCCTGAGCCAAACCAAGTGCGACACAGTTTCCTTGCCAAAACTTTTCACGGTAACCAATTGCCATGTCGATGCGCCTTGGATTAAAGCCATCCGGAGATATCCCCAGGTAATCGGCATACAGGCTCAAGGCTTCCTGCTCACTCATGTCCTGACTGGAGTAAACAAAACCAGTGCCTCTTCTCGTCGTTAATGGGATATCCCAAATCCATCCGGCTTTGTGAGCAGTTGCAGTGGTGTAAGGATTGAGTTGTTGCCCGTCACAGAGAGGCACTTGTTGAACCAGTGCTTTATCGGTAAAGAGTTGTGAAGACTTGTCTAAAAATGGGACACCTAGCACTTTACTCAGCAGCACTGAGTGAAAACCACTGCAGTCAACATAGAAGTCGAATTCGTGTTCATTACCTTGCTCATCAAACAGGCACTGGATGTTACCGTCCTCATCAACACGCCCATCGACAATAGTGGCATTCACCTGGCAAACACCAAACCGCTTAATCGCATTACGACTCAGTAAATCAGCAAACTTTTTTGCATCAAAGTGATAGGCATAAGCCAGGTCTCCCTGATACTCAGGTTGGCTAATTCTCTTTGGAGCAAAGCCAGCCTCGGCAATTCGGGCTTGAATACCCACATCGCCAAAGTCTCGTTCACCTGCCTTGGTAAGCCAGAAAGGTGTGATGTCGAAGCCCCCGGGATAGGG
The DNA here is from genome assembly GCF_023349125.1 of Shewanella corallii. Classification (GTDB taxonomy): domain Bacteria; phylum Pseudomonadota; class Gammaproteobacteria; order Enterobacterales; family Shewanellaceae; genus Shewanella; species Shewanella corallii. The sequence goes on from NZ_JAKIKT010000002.1 coordinate 170,006, forward strand.
CGAGTCAAATGGATGATAATAGAAGTTGTCCCCATGAGTTTCAGGACACAGCCATTGTGCGAACTTAATTCCCTGTTTAAAAGTCGCATCACAGCTGACGAGGAGTTCCGCTTCAGAGATCCCAAATCGTTGTAACCCCTTGGTAATATATGGGACGGTTCCCTCTCCCACGCCTATTGTAGGGATGTTCTCAGACTCAATAACTGTGATTTCACAATCAGGATCAGCACTCAACTGCGCGCCAAGGTGATTAGCTGCGATCCACCCCGCAGTACCGCCCCCTAATATCGCGATTTTCTTAATTTCCATATTCAACTCCCACGAATAAAAAAACCCAGCGCTAACTGGGTTTTTTATCATAAAGTTCTATCACTTAGAAAATCAGGCTAGCACCCAGTTTATAGGTGGTCTCACCTTTAAATGACCAAGTTGGGAAGTCATCCTGCAGTGCTGGCTTAACATCAGTACCGACACCGGCCGCACCATACTGAACATCATCTTCGCCGGTCAGGTTAACCATTTCCAGGCTCAGAGCGATGTTTTCAGTGACGTTCCAACCCAGAGTAACATCCAAAGTACCGAAGTCATCGTGCATGCGGTTACCATAGTACTTACCGTATTCACGGATCATGTACTCACTACGCCAGTTATATGCCGCACGGGCAGAGAAATCGTCGTTCTCCCAGTAACCGACCAGGTTAGTGGTGTGACGTGATGCCTCAGTGAACAGGCCAATGTTATCGGTATAAACTTCCGCAGGAGCAGTGCCATCTGTATAGGTGTAGTTTGCGTTAACACCGAAGCCATTGTCCCAGGCATGGTTCAACTGCAATTCGATACCATCGATAGAACCACCACCGGCATTCTGGTAACGGTTTACAGTCCAGTCGTCGGCACCAATATCTTCGTTGATTACACCAATCTGTTGGTTAAACTCAGTGGTCGCCACAATGAAGTTACTGATGTCTTTGATAAAGTAGGTCGCAGACAGCAGGTTACCGTCGCCATAGTAGTACTCAAGGCTCACGTCAGCCTGAGAAGACTTCATTGGCAGCAGTGCTGGGTTACCATAAGTAATCTCTTCGTTGCCTACGCGGTCATCTGGATAACCGGAAGAAGTAGACAGGAACAGGTTGTCGTAATTTGGACGGGTAATAGCCTGTCCAGCAGACATTCTCAGGATCAGATCTGTGTCCAGGTCAAATGCAATGTTGATGCTTGGCAGCACGTCATCATAGCTGTCTTTAATACTCTGAGTAGCTGTGCTCCAACCGGCATTCAGGCCCAGGTTGTCAGCAGGTGAGTTATCAATTACGTGACCGGTAGAGGTAACAGAAGTGTGGATATAGCGTACACCGAAGTTACCGCGGAAGCCTTCGCCAGCAAAGGTAAACATACCGTATGCGCTGAAGTTATCTTCTTCAATCATGCCATAGGCAGGACGGCTATAAACAAACTCATCAACCAGAGAATTGGTAGCATTGATCATCGCGTCCAGGTTTGCTTTTGGAATAGTCCACTCATCATAACCCAGCTTCATAGTACCGCTGTACAGATCTGCAGTATTGAAAGAGTTGGTCAGCGTAGGATCATATACCGCACGATACTCAGCTTTTTCAAAAGTATGCTCGGTGTAACGAAGACCGGTTTCAAACTGGTTGATAACGCCCATGTCCAGATCGAAGTCCAGATCAATCTGCCCATAGGTTTCTTCATCTGAGTTTGGTCCCTGAATACCGGTCCAGGTAGAGGTACCTACTGTGGTATCCAGATCTTCAACGCCAAAGCTCATATCGCGGCCGTTGATATCGATCTGCTTTCCGGTTGCATCTACAGTACCGGCCCACTGGATATTGTGGAAACGGTCACCCCACCAGCCGTAACCGAAGTTGGCTGTCATTTGGGTACCGCCCTCTGCCTGAGTGTGGCCAGCAGTGAATTTGGCATTCCAAGTGTCAGCTTGATAAGCAGCGTTGAACTCAAAGGTGTCAGAAGTCATCTCACCTGTACGCGCCCAATTCTGGAAGAAAACACGTGATGGGTCACTTTCTGGCGTTACGCTCACAGTACAAACACCCGCGTCATTGAACTGCTGGCAGTTGGACTCACCCTCACCCCAATCGGTATCGGTATTGATGTACATGTTGGCACCAATGCTATCTGCACCCAATTTCAATGACAGGTACTGAGCGTCAAATTCCCAGTTGTCATTAGGGCGGAACTGAACCGTAGCATTGTATGCAGTGCGTTGCTGATCCTGTAAAAAGCTTGATGGCTGAATAGAAGAACGACCACCCCAATCCAAATCTGCTTCAGTACCTACACGCAGATACTCACGATCCAGATGAGCGGCAGAAACAAGAACACCAAATGTTTCATCCTCATTCTTCCAGCTGTACAAGCCGGACAACTCAGGAGAAACTTCTTCACTGATTGAGCCGTATTCGCCATTTACTGACATAAACAGTGAATTGGCATCCATATCAAGAGGTTTACGGGTTTCAACTATTACAGTACCACCGATACCGCCCTCTACCAGATTGGCCTGAGTAGACTTGTATACCTTGATATCACCTACCAGCTCGGAAGGAAGCATGGAGTAGTTGAACGAACGGTCAATGTTCATCTGGTCATACCAACCAGTTGATGCCACATTCTGGCCATTCAGCGTTGTCAACGTCATCAGTGGGTCAGTACCACGAATAGACACTGAGCTACCCTGACCAAATGCACGGCCAACGGTTACACCAGGAATTCGTGCCAAGGCCTGACCGATATCTGAGTCAGGGAACTTACCAATATCTTCCGCAGTTACAGCATCAACTACTGCATCTGAAAAACGTTTGTCATTGATATTGGCTTTGTTGGAAGCGCGGATCCCGCGTACTTCAATTTTCTCAATATCGTCGGCTTTTTGGGTAGAAGTCTCTGCGGCTACAGAATGCAAAGATACAGCGCCGCCAAGCAGCACTGCAATGTTCGTCGCCAGTACAGATTTTCTAAAGGTTGATGGTCGCATCTCGTTTCCCTTCTTCAGCTTTATTATCTTTTTTTATCCATAACCATTCCCTTGGGAATGACAACGCTGTCATGTCTGTCGATAAACATTACACAAAAATTAACGCCAAGACCACAACAAAATAACCAGCGCGCGAATTTTAACGGCAAACCCATTCACATTTAAACAACCAGGAGGCAAACTTAATCTTTGTAAACAATATGTTGCAAGCAGAATTGCTAAATGCCATTACTCCCGAGATCCCCCCGAATTGACTGACATCACACATTTTTTCTGTCACAAGGATTTGTTTTTAAGCCAAAATAAGCACACTATTTAGCGGGCTGTTGTCATCAGCAAGCTGAATATTTGTGTTAACACTATGGGGAAATGGATTTAACAAATGAAAGTCACCATACATGATGTCGCCAAGTATGCAGGCGTCTCCATCAAGACAGTTTCCCGTGTTACCAACAAAGAGCCTTCGGTTAAGCAAGCGACGGTAGATAAGGTTAATGCAGCTATCAAAGCCCTTAACTACCAACCCAATCAATCCGCCCGCAGCCTTGCAGCAACCAAGTCCTATGTAATTGGTTTTGTTTACGATAACCCCAATGCCTACTATGTCATTGATATGCAAAACGGCATTCTGTCAGCTTGCCGGGAACAAGGCTATGAGCTGCTAATCCACCCCTGCGATGCAACAGATGGGGCGATCAGCGATAAGTTGATTGAGTTGGTAAGGCAAGCAAGACTGGCAGGCTTGGTCCTCACCCCGCCCCTTTCTGAAGACCCTAAAGTGCTCGAGGCGCTGGACTCCATAGACGCAAATTATGTCCGCATTATTGCGGGCGCCGAGGGCTCCAACACTTCTGGACTGAGTGTTCTTGTGGACGACCGCAGTGGTGCAGTTCAGATTACTGATCACCTATTGTCACTGGGACACAGGGACATCGCCTTTTTAACCGGAGAGATGAGCCACCAATCCACGCTTGAACGCCTGGCAGGCTATCAACAAGCAATGTCAGCCAAAGGTGTCTCTATACCGCAGGATTATATCCTCGAAGGCAAGTACTCTTTTGAATCCGGTGTAACAGGAGCCAAGCGTTTGCTCGAACTGGAAAACAGACCATCTGCTATTGTCGCCTGTAACGATGAAATAGCGGCGGGAGTCTTGGTGGCAGCCCGACTCGTAGGTGTTGATGTTCCGGGAGAGTTATCGATAGTGGGATTTGAGGACAGTCCATTTTCACGCCAAACCTGGCCTAAATTAACCACTGTGCACCAACCCAATGAAGAGATTGCCAAAGTCGCGACCCGAGTGTTGATAGCAACCAGACAACAACAGAAAGCTCCCCGTGCCACGGTGTTTGTGCCAGAAGCCGTCGTCAGAGACTCAAGCTCAGGTTATGGCGGTTAAACAAGGTTTAATGAGCTTATCCTTCCACCGGGGTTAAACTGAGGTTTACGTTTCCGAACCCATCGGTCACCACCATGCCCCAAAAGAGTATTCTGCTTCTTGCCTGCTGCACATTAAACCTGATGTGCAGTGACTATAGTTACGCTGACGAATTTGAACGCGACTTTATGCCCTCCAGGGATCAGTTTGAGCTCAGCGCTTACCAAGGCAATTACTTTCTTCCCTGGTACTACACTTCAGATCCCAATCAAGCTTACTACGCACCACAAAATCCCAATGGCGGTGATATCAGCAAAACCAATTTTCAGTTTCAGGTAAGCCTGAAATATGGATTGGCATCCAACCTGCTGTCAGATAACGATGGTATTTACTTCAGCTACACCCAGGTAGCCAACTGGCAGGCTTACGATAGTTCAGCCTATTTCCGGGACACTCAGTATCAGCCTGAACTCTTCTGGGTATTTTTAAATGAGGTTGACCAAAACAATTGGCATTGGCGACATAGCCGGGTCGGGTTTATGCATCAGTCCAATGGTAAAGGTGGCGATGATGAACGCAGCTGGAACCGTTTTTACTTGGATTTTCAGTTTGGTAAGGATCAACTGACTGTCAATCTACGCCCCTGGATACGAACTGACGTCCATGGCAGCAGGGATTACAACCCAGACATTGAAGACTACCTGGGCTACGGCGATATTCAACTTCAATGGAAGCCGGGAAGGCACACTATCAAATTAACCTTAAGAAACCAGATGGAGAGCAGTTTCTCCAAAGGTTACGAGGAGCTCAGTTGGCAGTTTCCCATCTATAAAAAGCTTCATGGATATGTAAAGCTGCAGTCCGGTTACGGCCTGACTATTTCAGACTATGACTCTTATGACAACGCCATAGGAATAGGCATTGCGCTTTAGTCAGCAAGAAACAGAAAAGGCATCCTTATGGATGCCTTGTTGAGTGGGTAAAAGTGATTACACCGCCTCTTCGTTTTCCTCTCCGGTACGGATTCTGATCACTCTTTCAATGTCGGTGACAAAGATTTTGCCATCACCAATCTTACCGGTACGGGCAGTTTCCACTATCACTTCCAGCGCCTGATCCAGCAACTCATCCTGAATCACCAGTTCAATCTTCACCTTTGGCAGAAAGTCGACCATATATTCGGCACCACGATACAGCTCAGTATGTCCTTTTTGGCGGCCAAACCCCTTAACCTCGGACACTGTCATGCCGGTGATACCAATGTCAGCCAATGCTTCACGCACATCATCCAATTTAAACGGCTTGATAATGGCCTCAACCTTCTTCATTAACCACTCCTGGAATAATCGTATCTTTGGGGAACAACGTCTTAGCTTAGCACGGGCTGAGTTATTTGATAAATCTCCAGCTGCATTTATCCACTCTCTGAGCACACTGCTAGACTTAAATAAATACTGGTAATTTCCATCTGGTCATCAAAGGATATGTATGGCCTGGTTTGCAAAGGACTGAGCATGTCAAACCGTAAAGGGTTCTCGCTGATTGAGCTGATTGTCACATTGCTGGTTGCCTCCATCCTGGTGACAGTAGCCATGCCAAATCTAACCAAAACCTATGACTTCTATCGTGCAGATAGCAACATCAGCAAAATTAAATCTTTTTTGATGACAGCCAGGACCCAGGCGATCAGCTATGGGGTCCGCATAACGGTCTGCCCGCTTGAAGGCAGCAGTTGCAGTAGTGACTGGTCCAAAGGAATGAGTATGTTTGTCGACTCCGGTTCCAGCAATGTCCTTGATGGCGATGATCAGGTTCTGCAAGTCATACACGCCTTTGATGCCTCTGACACTCTAGTGTACAGTCGCAATGCCGTTAGATTCCTCCCCACAGGATTAGCCTCCGGTACCAACGGCACATTCAAGTACTGCCCCTCTTCAACCGACAGTCAAGAGTCTGTCGGACTGGTCGTCAATAATGATGGTCGAGTCCGCGACAGCACATCGTCAATCACTTGTCAGTAGACCTTGATTAGTCAGGGAATTGGCAGCTGAAATCCGTGGCAATAGTCGATATACTGGCCCGATTGGACTCACACACCGGGACAGTGAAGAATGGACAGGAAGGCTCAGGGATTCACCCTCGTGGAACTGCTTATTGCATTGACTATTTTGGTCATACTGGTCTCTGTAGGCATTCCATCCATGAAAAGCAGCTACGAACATATCCGCGCTGACAATGGAATCAGGGACATTCAGCAGGGATTGACCTTTGCCCGCAGCTACGCAATCAGCTACGGCGCATCTGTGTCCATTTGTGCCAATAACAATGGTACATGTGGCTCTGATTGGAAAAATGGCTATCTAATCTATGTGTCAGATACCGCAGGTACCATGCTTCAGGGAGAAAGCGGTAATGACGGTATCTTGAAAGTTCATGAAGGTTTTGATGATGGTGACTTTGTGAAATACTCGGGTGGGAACAGGGTCATTTTCAACTCTTCAGGCTTAGTGTCTTCACCAAATACACAAACAAATTTTGTTTATTGCCCGGGTAGTAAAAGCTCCTCCATGTCGCTTACAAGTGAGTTGTTACTTAGTGGCAAAAGCCGGTTGGACGAATCCACACTCGGCAATTGCAACTGAGTTCCGCCACTTACCTGGCGGTCACTTTATCCAACGCCTGAGCTTCAGCTGAGGTGAAATCTTCGTCCAGCCTTACACACTCGCCCACCTCTTTAATGTAAGGTGTCGGCTTGTCCTTACTATAAGTTTGAGTACCCACAAGTTTTGCCATCAAAATAGCCTTCTGATTGTCCTTCCAGCGATAAAAACCAATTTGATAACCTCGGGTTGTTTCCAAATAACATTTATAGTCGCTGGCTTTATTATCTGCAGCAGCCTGCACACCAAAGGTACCGCTGGAGAACAGAGCAGCCAAACATATCCCTACTATTTTAGTCTTCATTACCAACACTCCGGTTTGTTCTTGGCGCCTGTTGACATCAACGTCAGCGGCGTACAATCCGCGTCACGTGACGCCTGAGCCCCCAATGCTGTCGCAGTCAACGTAAAACTATCGCCACTTACAGTTGCATCAATGCTGTAATGCTCCCTTTCGGTTTTAAAGGGATCCGCTGCCAATCCAAGCTTTGTCATATCAGCGGTATAAGCGCGAAAATCGAGATAATACTGCTCTTGCAGGTTAGCGATACGCATCAGCTCAGATAACGCTTCTGACCTCGCTCCTTCAGCCACGTAGCGGGTGTAAGAGGGATAGGCAATTGACGCCAGTATCCCAACTATCACTACCACTATCATCAGCTCAATCAGGGTAAATCCTTTACTCTTCCTTAATTCACGCATCCAATGCACCTTTCACTACTCCTCAATGTGATAGTAAATCCGATTAGCGCCGAGACCGCCACCCACACACTTGTTATCGCCATCTGCGCATCCTTTAACGGACTCCAGAGGTTCCATCTGTGCAGCAGCCTTACCTATACCGATAAGATACATATAGCTGGGGTTGTCACCATTGGGAGGTACAACAAGTTGTGGCGTATCCGGCACCCGCTCACCTACTTCCAAATATTCATGGCTATAGGTGCGTGTCCCCTTATGTAAATCAAAAGCATACAACCTTCCCTGCCCCTCGACCAGACATGCATTAACGTCTGATGAATCACCGGGAACATAAGAGGTAAAGTAGACTTTGCCCTGAACAATTGTCGCGCCGGCAAGCGACTTTTCGCCTGTTCCTTTAAATCCATAGTACCAACCCCGTTTTTGCCCAAACAGGATATTGGCTGCCTGATCATTGGCTGCCGGGGCATTCTGAGTGACATCATAAAGATTGGATACAAACAAGGGCGCAGGTATCGGGTTATCCGGAGTCCCTGTAAAAGAGCGGGTAACGACGTTCCGGTCCTGAAGCGCAAAGAACATATCATTGCGGCTTTTGTTTGAGGGATTTGGACGTAAGCCAGTTCCTACAACCACTGCATCATAAGGCACATTTTGATAGCTCTTGGTCGTGGTCGTGTTTCCCCCTTGCGTGACTTTGACCTGACTGATATTGGTAAAGACGGTTTGAGCGACAGCAGGTTCAGAGAAGAATCGCCTGTCAGATGCTTCATTAGTATTGCTGCCCAGGGCTGCGAATTTAAAAGCAGTCCAGGGTTTTTCACTACTCGACGGATATGCGCCAGGCATATCAATACGCCACACGTTACCACCTGTATCTGTCGCATAAAGCCTGTCAGTCAGGTGATCACTATTACTATCCAATACCGCAACGGAGTTAGGAATACTGTCAGTCAATCCATTCATATAAGTATTGGCTGCTGAAGTGCCAAACGAGTGGACCAATGAGCCGGTTTCAGCATCCAAAACAAAAACTCCGCGCCCCATGGTATCTGCGCCGCCTAAGTTTGCAGTGTCTTTCGTCGATGGGGAGTAGCCGCCACCAAATATCAAAACGGGTTTTGCAGTTTTCGCATCCGTATTCCCTGCGGGCCAGCCGGGAATCAAGGTGACAACCGGTTCTGCCCAGGTTTGTCCCAACTCAGCCATACCTGTACTGTCTGGATCGACTTTCCACATTAATGTTGGCGCATCGGGATTAGTAATGTCGAAAGCATAGTAAGACTTGCCTCCCCGCCTCATTCCTACGAACAACCAGGCTTTCTCAACTCCGCTTGCTCCGGTTTTCACGTAAGCCACCGGCGAACTGTCCATCCCATAGACAGAGTGAACCCCGGTGGGGACATTGGCCTTTAACTCAGCGATGTTTGGTAACAGCTCATAGGGTAAAAATGCCCAGGACTCACTAACCGAATCGTCTTCATCTCTAAACATATGAAGGAAGCCATGATTCGTTCCCACTACAACCCTGATATCTGGAGAGCTGGATGTACCAAAGTTGATGGCCAGAGGTTTTGAGTGCAGAGGGTCACCTATAATATCGCCTCGTTTCTCCGTCGTATTTGAGTTTTGATTATCGTCGTCAACATCTATTCCAGTTAACCAGGAGAAATGACTGGATAACTGACTTTCTGCGACGCCCATATAAGTCGCCAGATCCGCATTGGAGCCCGCAGCAGCAGAGGCATTACTCAGAGTCAAATTGGACAAACTACCGCCGGAGCCCAGGTTAGAGTATATTTTCCGGTTTTGTTGCGACATCAGGGCTTCAGACGCCCCGCCAATTTTCACATCATTGCCATCACCACCATCAGGGGCGCTACTACAGGTTGAAGATTTGGTCCAGTAGGAACAGGCTGACGACTTGAGGTTACCATCATCACCGATTGCGGGATTACCGTTAGCGTCGACAATGTTGCCGCTGCCAGTCACTTTGAATTTTTTAAGATTGCCACGCCACCTCGGCCCTTTATTCGGCAAGAACATAGCGTAATAAACTGCATCAAAAGTCAAAGTACGGTCGAAGTTATTACTGGCAATTGAAGGGGACGTAAAGCTGGCGTTAACCTCCAGAATCTCGGTAAATACTTGCTGAAGGGCTGACTGTAAGTCGCTGGCATTTTTTGCGGGGAAGTATTTACCGCCGCCTTTTTCCGCCGCCTTGGTTAACAAAGGGGCCGCACTGTCAGCACCATCACTGAAGCCAATAGTGAAGGTACTGACGTTCTGCTCTTCACTCATACTGTCGTTGACATCATGGGTATTCATCCACTCAGCCAGACTAGCAAGGTAATTGGATTTATACGCAGTCTGATCAGCTCCTGGTAAATCTCTTACATACTGATCAACATGACGATCCTGAGTCGGTGCTCCATCGGTAATCAGTACAACATAAGCTCGGTTTTGACAGGGCTTAAACGGAGATTTATAAACACCACTATTAATCACACTTTCATCTTTGGGCGGGGTGTTTCCCTTATACCAAGACCCGTAGCTACTGTCCCCATCGCCATAGAACACGCTCTTGCCAGCATAATAACGATAGGCTTCATATAGGGTTTCACAAAGCGGAGTGTTGGTTTCAGCAGGCAATGAGTCGATGGTATTCAGGAGGCTCACCCGGTTTACGTCGGTCTGCTCTTTAATACCAGCGATAATTCTGCCCCCGTCCCGGTAACCTTCCCGGGGGTAATTCAAATTGAAAATAGCCAAGCCAAAATCAACCCCAGGGGTCGTGACTATGGTGTCTTCCATCACGCGCTTAGCGATTGAGAGACGGGTTTTATAACTGGAGTTTTTACTGTTGTGATACCACTGTATGTAGTTATCTGTGTAGAGGGTCACCGGACGACCGGTACCGAAACCTGTCAAATACGCCCTGTCTTCAGCGACATTAATGTCTGACTGAGGAGAGCTGGAATTAACCTCAGTGTATCTGATAGGTGTGGCGGCCGTCCCCAACCCGTCAACAGGAAGCCCATCGGAAAAGCTTGAGCCGTTATCGAAATTAAGGCTGTTGATATCTTCGAAGCAATCAATTACGGAAACCGACGGAGAACCATCCGCAGGGAGCTCTTTCCAAGCACCGGACTGACCGGTAAAGCCATACTCCCTGATAAACCCCGTATACATGCCATAGTCATCCAAATACTTTTTAGATGTGGCACAGGCATTCACAGCCTGACTAAAACTCCGGCCATCGCCTATGACGGGCATATTCTCGCTGGAGTGGGTGTAGTACAACGTTGTTGTATCTGTGACGTTGTCGTTTCTTGGATAAAAATCTTCAACATACTCGTTTGTCCTCATACTTCCCGAGTTGTCGAAGATTATAAGAACCTGTGGTCTGGCTCCTGTTCGGGAACTCGACTCCAACACATAAAGCTCAGTATCATCGGCAAAACTGCCACCGACGAAACACGCAGAGGCAATCATACCCCCTGCTAGATATCGTCTGAAAAACATAACTTTAGCTTCCTGTTAAAACCTCTTGTTCTACTCCGGTAACCACGCTCAAACGTCCCAAATTGTCGCGGCCAAATTTCGCCTCGGTGGTAATTTCCATCCGACGGCAACTAATCAAATTGGTACTACTGGCATCTGCACTTCGCTGGCAGTTAACATCGCCAAATTCGCTCGGCGCAATCACGCTGCTGGCATTGGGGAAGGTGGCATCTGCTGGCACGGGAATATTGTTATCAATATTTGCCATATTGCTCCCCTGGTTATTATTTATCGCCCTAGCCTGTGCGCCCTGCGCTGCGGCCAGCGCCTCAACCCGCTCTGAACCCGCCCCCGCCATTCTCAGGCTCTGGCTTGAATTCACCGCCAATGCAACGCCAATAACTGTCATCATCAGCAATACAATCAAAGAGAAAAACAGCACTACACCTTGTTGTTTTTTCATGATATCCAGACCTAATTTCGTATCAACACAGGGTTTTCCAGCACTATGGTTGATGCAACCACTTTACGGCGGAAGTTGTCATTAAAAGGGTCAAGCGTTTGGTCACCCAATTGATATACAGACTCATTGGTATAACCGGGATCCGGCTCAATAGAGCGGATAAGCAAAAACACTCTCAGGGCAACCAGACGCTGGAAAAGTTCGTTGTCCCACATCAATGTCGTGACATTCTGCGAAGGCATATATGTGTCTGCAGTATCATCGCCATCATTGTCAAAGCCATAAAGGATCTGCATGTTCTCAACCCCTTCAACCAACTGCTCATCATTCGATGACCCCATTCCGGCATTCACAGTCAATACACGGCGGCGTAGTGAGGGAACACCATTATCATCGTTCCTGAGGTAGTAGACATGGTGCTGATACTCCCAGAACCTGCCATTCTCCAGCGCCGGAGCACCTTGATCACCGGTGAAGATAACTGCCTGATTAGCAGTGGTGCCTATGTAATACCGATTGGTATTCAGCGCAGGTGGGTCACCGGCATCAGGACCCAGCAAACGTTTAATCTGAATAACATCTGTACCAGCGAGCACACCGGTCAAACAAGCCAGCGAGTTGCCATCACCCTGCTGATATCCCCAAAGGCGTCTAAAGTGCGCTGCAGTGGTGTTCGGCAAAGTTGCATTATTGACCCCAGCACCAACACAATCGTTGGCAGGAGCCGCAGCATCTAACTGAGTATTGCCACCGGGAATAAGCTCTGTCCCAGTGATATCCCCGAAAAAACCTAACTGGCTAAGATCAGGTTCCATCAACGCAAGTGCTATCCGACCATTTTCCTGTAACTGGTTAAACTGACTGGTGGTGGTAACATTGCCCGAAGACATGCTGAACATGGTAAATACACCCAGGGTCAGGAACAGGCCTATGACCATGGCTACCATCAATTCAACCAATGACAATCCCTGTTGATACTTGCTCACTTGCATTCCCTTCATCTAAATAATCACGGTCGTCACTTCATAGGCCCGTCGCTTGGCCGCATCACTACCATTGGTGAACGCACACTGACCGAACTTAGCCACCGCCGCACTGCCATCGCTGACGGCGCGAATCCCCCGCCAGGAGATAATCACTGTCACCTCACCTGTCGCACCATCGACCAAAACACACCCTTGAGCATTGTCCAGGCCACCCACACTGGTGTTGTTCACGACCTCAGTGCTCCCGGTAAACAATGATTCCCACTGATAGAGGTCCCAGGCTTGGGTCTGCGCATTGTCACAGACCACGTTCGCCCCAACCGCAACGTCACAACTAACAGGAGGTACCGAGAGTCCGCCGGTATAAGTCCCGGCATAGCTGACCAACTGCCCTCGGTTGAGTTTCATACGATTAATAATATCCGACGCCAGATAAGCAGCCTGAGTTTGCTGAAATGATTCGTAGCTGCCACGCTTAGCAACCACATGAAGATTGAATATTCCGATCAACCCTATGGTCAGGATGATCAAGGCGACCAGCACCTCAATCAAGGAAAATCCGGAATTAGAGCGACTCATGGTGTCAAATCTCCTGAAATCGCCAGTTTTCTGACGGTGCCTTTTGAATGTTTTCGTTATAATTCTGCTAATTAGTCCAATAGTACTCGAGTTAATGCTATATGACCAGAATGTAAAGCGCCAGCAACATTGACATCTAAAATAACCACGATTTTCAGCATTTGGCACTACCTAATCAGATTTAAATTATCCCTTCTGAGTAATAAATATAAAAAAGAGGCCGAAGCCTCTTTTTATACCTGTAACGAAATAAATTTCTTATCAGCGAAGTTCAGCCGGAACAGCAAATACGACGTCCTCTTTGCGCCCTTCAACTTCTGTTATAACGCTTGGAGCCCGCTGCGCAATAGCTTCAACCACCTGCTGAACCAGAACTTCAGGAGCCGAAGCACCTGCCGTCACCGCAACTTTAGCCACACCGTCAAACCAAGCCGCATCCACATCGTCTTTGTTGTCGACCAGATATGCCTGAGTGCCGGCCTTCTGAGCCAGCTCCCGCAAACGATTGGAATTAGAGCTGTTTTTGGAGCCAACAACAATCAGAAGGTCGACGTCTGAGGCCATCTTGCGCACCGCATCCTGACGGTTTTGAGTGGCATAACAGATATCATCCTTACGCGGACCTTCAATAGATGGGAACTTGGCCTGCAGCGCCTCAATCACATCCATAGTGTCATCGACAGACAGAGTGGTTTGGGTAACAAAGCACAGGTTGTCGGGATTTTTCACTTCCAGCGCTGCAACATCCTCAGGCGACTCAACCAGATACACACCGCCATCAGAGTTACTGTACTGACCCATGGTGCCTTCCACTTCCGGATGCCCCTCGTGGCCAATCAAAATACACTCGATGCCCTTACGACTTGCACGGGTCACCTGCAGATGCACCTTGGTTACCAGCGGGCAGGTCGCATCAAACACCTTAAGACCTCGACGTTTGGCCTCGGCACGAACCGCCTGAGAAACACCATGGGCGCTGAAGATCACTATGCTGTCGTCCGGTACCTGATCAAGCTCTTCAACAAACACCGCCCCTCTGTCCTTCAGGTTTTGTACAACATATCTGTTATGCACGACCTCGTGACGAACATAGATAGGCGGAGAGAACAGCTCAAGTGCGCGCTCAACGATACTGATAGCCCGATCCACACCGGCACAGAAACCACGTGGATTAGCCAGCATAATATTCAGCTTGGCACTTTCAGGGATTTGAGTTGGGTCTTGCATAAATTAAAGTACCTGCATCACTTCAAGTTCGAAGGTCACCTTCTGTCCTGCCAGTGGATGGTTCAAGTCCACAGTCACTGAATCTCCAGCGACTTCACGGATAATACCGGGGATTTCAGCGCCTCCGGGACCGGCAAAGCTGACTATCACACCGGGTTCCAGTTCCATATCGGCAGCAAAGCGTGTCCGATCGAGATGATGAACAGCATCAGGGTTGGCCTCACCAAAAGCATCTGCAGGTTCCAGGGTAAAGCTGTGCTTATCCCCTTCAGCCAAACCATTAAGCTGGGCTTCAAATGCCGGGCTCAGACTGCCATCACCGATATTCAATCTGGCTGGCTTTCCTGACGCCTTGGTACTGTCGGCAGTGGAACCATCAGACAGCAAAATATTCATATGACACAAAAGTGCACGCTCAGACATCCAGTTACTCCTTAACTGCGGGATCCGTGTCTTTTTCTTGTTTCGGCGCATTGTCTTGTGGTGCACGGAAAGCATCCCAGATAATCAAGGCTGCCCCCACACAAATGGCCGAGTCGGCGATATTGAAGGCCGGGTAGTGGCTGGTCTTGTAATAGAAGTCCAGAAAATCCACCACATAGCCGTGCATCAGGCGATCAATCAGATTGCCCAATGCCCCACCAATCACCAGGGTATACGCCAGATTCAAACGCCATTCGGACTTACTCTGACGCCTCAACCACAGGGTCAATACCACGCTGAAACCTACGGCGATAACGGTAAACAGCCACCGCTGCCAACCTCCTGCATCGCTCAAAAAGCTGAACGCCGCGCCATAGTTTCGTACATAAGTAAAATTGAAGAATGGCAGAATCTCAATTGACTCATAAAGGTCAAAATTCGCCAATACCCATTGTTTGGAAAGCTGGTCTGCCAGGAAGACCAGCACCACTACCCAGTACCAGCGCAAGCCGCTGTCACGCCAGCTTGCGGGGCCCTTGTCCATACTATCGGCCATAGTGGTGCTCTCCAAATCAGGCGAACTGGCGATCTTCGCCTTCGCCTTCTATGTTGGTTACACAGCGCTGACACAGAGTTTCGTGTCCGGCGATGGTGCCCACTTCTTCACGGAAGTGCCAGCAGCGCTCACACTTCTGGCCTTCGCTCTTGGTGATAGACAGCTTAAGAGAAGCCAGCTCAGTTTCTACGGCATCAGTCGCATCAGCCAAAGGCAGCACAGTCACCTTGGAGGTCAGCAGCACAAAGCGCAGCTCATCGCCAATCTTGGCCAGTTCAGCAGCCAGAGCTTCATCTGCATACAGAGTGACTTCAGCTTCCAGTGAACCACCAATACGCTTGTCACGGCGTGCCTGTTCAATCACCTTGTTCACTTCGCCACGAACGGTCAGCAGCTGCTGCCAGTACTCGTCACTCAGGTCAGAGTCCAAAGTCACGGACTTAAGACCGTCATACCAGTGTTGGGTGAACACATAGTTTTCACGCTGGCCTGGCAGCAACTGCCAGATTTCATCAGCGGTGAAGCTCAGGATTGGGGCAATCCAACGAACCATAGCTTCGGAGATCAGGTACAGAGCAGACTGACAGCTGCGGCGGGCATGACCTTCGCGCTTGGCGGTGTACTGACGATCCTTGATGATATCCAGATAGAAAGCGCCCAGCTCAACAGAGCAGAATTGCATCAGCTTCTGGGTCACAATGTGGAACTGGTACTTATCATAAGCAGCCAGCAGCTCTTCCTGCAGTGCAGCCGCGCGACGAACCACCCAGCGATCCAGGGCAACCATCTCTTCCATCGCAATCATGTCAGTTTCAGGGTTGAAACCGTTCAGGTTTGCCAGCAGGAAGCGACAGGTGTTACGGATACGACGGTAAGCATCGGCGCTGCGATTGAGGATCTCATCAGATACTGTCATCTCGCCGCTGTAGTCAGTGGCAGCAACCCACAGACGCAGAATGTCGGCACCCAGCTTGTTGGTCACCTGCTGTGGCGCAATCACGTTACCGATAGACTTGGACATCTTGCGGCCCTTACCATCTACGGTAAAGCCGTGGGTCAGAACCTGCTTGTATGGCGCCTTGCCGTTCATGGCGGTAGACAGCATCAGAGACGACATAAACCAGCCGCGGTGCTGGTCCGAACCTTCCAGATACAGGTCAATATCGGCACCATGGAATTCAGGACGGGCTGCAACTACTGTCTCGAAGGTAGAACCAGAGTCATACCATACGTCCAGAGTATCGGTCACTTTGCGGTACTGATCCGCTTCATCACCCAGCAGTTCTTTCTCGTCGAGATCCCACCATGCCTGGATACCTTCCTGCTCTACGCGGTTGGCAACACGCTGCATCAGGGATACTGACTCGGGGTGCAGTTCTTCAGTGTCGCGATTAACGAACAGAGTGATAGGCACACCCCAGGTACGCTGACGCGAAATACACCAGTCAGGACGGTTCTCAACCATCTTCTCGATACGGCTCTCACCCCATTCAGGGATCCACTGGGTATCTTTAATCTCAGTCAATGCCTGGCTGCGCAGACCCTTGTTATCCATAGAGATAAACCACTGTGGTGTGGCACGGAAGATAATTGGGGTCTTGTGACGCCAGCAGTGTGGATAGCTGTGACGGTAAGCTTCATAGTGAAGCAGAGCGTCGGTTTCTTTCAGCTTCTCAACTACTGCATCGTTAGCTTTAAACACGTGCATACCGGCGAAGAACTCAGTGTCCGCCTTGTAAACGCCGTTGTCGCCAACCGGGTTAGCGACTTCAATGCCGTACTTCTGACCCACAACAAAGTCATCCTGGCCATGGCCAGGTGCAGTGTGCACGATACCGGTACCCGCATCAGTGGTTACATGGTCGCCCAGAATGGCAGGTACGTCGAAGGCATAGAATGGGTGCTTGAAGCGAACCAGCTCCAACTCTTTGCCCTGAACGCGGCCCAGCACTTCGAAAGACTCGGCGCCAAAACGGCTCAGACAGGCTTCATGCAGAACATCAGCCAGGATCAGTGCACGGGTTTGACCTTCAACTTCATACTGAACCAGCACATAGTCCAGCTCAGGAGCGATAGACAGGGCGCGGTTGGCAGGCAGAGTCCATGGAGTGGTCGTCCAGATCACCATAGACACTGGCAAGGCAAAGCCTTCTACGCCGAACTTAGCCGCAACGGCAGCGCTGTCAACAGCTTCAAATGCTACATCGATAGCAGGAGAAGTCTTGTCTTCGTATTCAACTTCCGCTTCAGCCAGGGCCGAGCCACAGTCTGTACACCAGTGAACCGGCTTAACACCTTTGTTCAGGTGACCGTTTTCAATCACTTTAGACAGAGAGCGAATGATGTTGGCTTCAGTGGCGAAATCCATAGTCAGGTATGGCTTGTTCCAGTCGCCCAGCACACCCAAACGGATGAAATCTTCTTTCTGACCTTCAACCTGAGTACGGGCATACTTGCGGCACTCTTCACGAAACTCACCGGCAGAGATCTTCTGGCCTGGCTTACCGACCTTCTGCTCAACCTTCAGCTCGATTGGCAGACCGTGGCAGTCCCAACCAGGAATATAAGGCGCGTCAAATCCAGACAGGGTCTTGGACTTGATAATAATGTCTTTCAGGATCTTGTTTACAGAGTGACCAATATGAATGCTGCCGTTGGCGTATGGAGGGCCGTCATGCAAAATAAAAGGCTTGGCACCGGTGCGGCTTTCACGGATTTGTTGATACAGGCCGTCCTGGGTCCAGCGCTTCAACATTTCCGGCTCACGGTTGGCCAGATTGCCTCGCATCGGAAACTCGGTTTCCGGCAAATTCAAAGTAGATTTATAGTCGCTCATTGATCCTATACCATTAATTCAGCAGTCAAAATTGCTGCTGATTCAGCTAGCGTCGTTGTTAAATAAAGCCTTGGCTTCATCCACATCTTTTAAGATTTGTTGTTTCAGTGCATCCAGGGACAGGAAAGGCTGTTCATCCCGGATTTTGGCCACCAGTTCAACTTCAATTTGTTTGCCATAGATGTCGCCATCAAAATCAAACAAATGAACTTCCAGCTGGCATCTCTGGCCATTCACTGTGGGGCGGAAACCAATATTGGCCACCCCTTCATAGATATCGCTGTCCTGCCACCAAGCTTTGATGGCAAATACGCCACGTACCGGCACCACTTTACGTTTAAGTGCCACGTTGGCGGTCGGGAATCCAATAGTGCGGCCAATCTTCTGACCGTGCGCCACTTTACCACTGATGGCAAAAGGATGTCCCAATAATCGCCGCGCCTGCTCGAGATTACCTTTGGCCAACTCATTACGAACCGCAGTTGAACTGACCCTGTGGTCACCGATTAAAAAGCTCTCAGTGCTGTCCACGGCAAAACCATTCTGTTCTCCGGCGCGACACAACATGTCAAAATCACCACGACGATTCTTGCCGAAACAAAAGTCATCGCCAATCACCAGATACTTAATGCCCAGCTGTTTGACCAATAATTGGTCGACAAACTCGTCGGCATCTATGTTGGCGAACTTATGGTTAAAGTTGACACAAATCACCCTGTCGACACCCAACTCTTCCAGCAGCAAGAGTTTATCCCGCAACAGACTGAGGCGGGCCGGCGCTTCCGCCCCCCGAAACAGTTCCTGAGGTTGGGGTTCAAACAACATGACAGTCGCAGGCAATTTATACTGCTCGGCCTTGGCGAGCAACTTGGCGATAACCTTGGCATGGCCACGGTGTACACCGTCAAAGTTCCCGATCGTCAGCACACAGCCATGGTGTGCCGGCAAAATATTGTAAATCCCGCGGATAAGTTCCATGTTTTTTGCTATTCCACGACCGCTCAACGTAAATTGGCGGATTATATCTCAGCTGTTATTCAGAATCAGCACCAGCTTTCAATTTCCAGGGACGAATCCCCATAAATATCAAACTAAGTACATATACCGCAGCGCCACCCAAAATCAGTTTGGTCAGCTCCAGTCCACGTTGACCTATGTGCCAATCCAGCCAGATTTGCTGCCCAGGTAACATATAGAGCAAGACTACCACCATTGCAGCAGTCGCCAGCACAACTTTTGCGAAGAACACCCAGGTTCGGCGGCTGAATTGGTATACCTGTTTCTGTTTTAAACCATGATAAAGCAAGCTGGCATTCAACAGCGCCGACAAGGACGTGGCGATGGCTAAGCCGACATATCCAAAAGGCACAGCAAAGATCAGGTTGAATAACATATTGCTGACCATGGCGATGATACCGTAACGCACAGGAGTTTTGGTGTCCTGACGAGAGTAATAGCCTGGTGCCAGTACTTTCACCATCATAAAGCTCAACAAACCTGCGCCGTATGCCATCAAGGAATAGGAGGACATCTCTACATCAGATATGGTGAACGCGCCACGCATAAACAACACCATCAACATGGGTTGAGCCAGCACAATCAAGCCCAGCATGGCGGGCATCCCCAACAGCAGGATTGCCCTGACTCCCCAGTCCATAGTGGAAGCAAATCCTGCGCCCTCTTCATTCACATGTTTCCTCGACAACGCAGGCAAAATCACAGTCGCGATGGCGATTCCAAATAATCCCAGCGGAAACTCAAGCAAACGGTCCGAGTAATACAACCAGCTGATTGAACCTGTTACCAGGAAACTGGCAATCAGAGTGTCCAGCAGCAGGTTAATTTGCGATACAGAGACCCCAAACAGAGCGGGCAACATCAGAGTGCGAATTTTGACCACTCCAGGATGGTTCCAACCCCAGGTGGGTTTTACCAGTGCGTTTTCCCTCATCAGGAATGGGATTTGAAACAGGAACTGCACCAATCCGCCCAGAAATACGCCGATACCCAGGCCTATTTCTGGCTGCTCCATACCCGGCGCAATATAAATAGCGGCACCAATAATAGCGACGTTCAAAAAAACAGGGGTAAAGGCAGATACAGCAAACCGGCCACGGGCATTAAGGATTGAACCAGCCAGAGCTGTAAAGGTGATAAACCACAGGTAAGGGAACGTAATCTTCAACACCAGTGACGCCAGCTCGAACTTGGCACCTGCAGGCTCATCATTGACCCAGGCCATAAACCAACCTGTACCAAATATTGCCGCAATCACAGGTGAGGCAATGACCCCCACCAATGTCACTATGGTGACCAGAAAACCCAGAGTACCCGCGACCTTGGAAAGCAATTCGCGGGTGGCCTCTGGCGTCTCTTTTTCCTGATACTCAGTTAATACCGGAACAAAGGCCTGAGCAAATGCACCTTCAGCAAACAATCTACGCAGGAA
Source organism: Shewanella corallii (assembly GCF_023349125.1). Lineage (GTDB taxonomy): Bacteria > Pseudomonadota > Gammaproteobacteria > Enterobacterales > Shewanellaceae > Shewanella > Shewanella corallii. The sequence goes on from NZ_JAKIKT010000002.1 coordinate 190,788, forward strand.
GTTGGGGATTTTATTGGCAAAAAAGAATACATCGGCACTGCTGCCAGCCCCCATTAAATTAGCGATTACCACATCCCTGACCAAGCCCAGGACGCGGGACACCAGGGTCATGGCACTGACGATCATGCCCGACCTCAACAACTTCTTACTCAAAATACCCCCTGAGAAGATCGAAAGATTAGCTCAGAGCCGCAAAATTTCCTTTTGGACTCTGTCACACAGCCTGAATTGCTGGTAGAATTGCGCCACATTTTACATGAGTTGGGCTGAAGATAGCCAAGCTGGGTTGGATAAATTTATCTTTATGATGGATATTCCGCCCCTGCCATTGACAAAGTGGCAGAATGCAGGCATATTCCTCGGCCTTTAAAAGTTTAATCCCATTTTTAGGAGTTGCACCTTGGCTAATAGCAAGACTGCAAAGAAGCGCGCGCTTCAATCTGAAAAGCGTCGTCAGCACAACGCCAGCCGTCGTTCTATGCTGCGTACCTACGTTAAAAAAGTAATCGCTGCTGTTAAAGCTGGCGATCACGCTGCTGCTGTTGAAGCTTTCGCTGCTGCACAACCAATCGTTGACCGTATGGCGACCAAAGGCCTGATCCACAAGAACAAGGCTGCTCGCTCTAAGGCTCGTCTGAACGCTAAGATCAAAGCACTGGCTGCTTAATCTGTCGCTCAGATAAAAAAGAACCGGCTCAGGCCGGTTTTTTTATATCCCGGAATTGCCTAAGCAAAACCGGGATTTGTTTTTTCTATACCTTACTGGCTATAGATGTCGTGCAACAGTTGAATCACTGCTTTCACTTCTTCACTTTTCAGCGAATAGTAAACTGTTTGCGCTTCCTTGCGGGTCGCCACCAGGTTGTCCTTACGCAACCATGCAAGATGTTGGGACAAGGCAGACTGGCTTAACCCCAGTTTCTTGTTCATCTCCCCTACACACATCTCACCTTCGTTGAGCAGATAGCACAGGATAAACAGACGGCGTTCATTAGCCAGTGCTTTAAGAAGGACAACAGCGTGATCAGCTCGTTGCTGCATTATTTCGATATTCATGACGAGCGTTTTCTCCTAATACAAACCCCTCACTAATATAGCTTCGCCTTACTGAGTTAGTCGGGACATAAACCACACTTTTTGCTAGATTGTTTTCAGAAATGGGATGTACGTAAAAAAATTCAGGGAAACTCATGAAAAGCAAACAAGTGATATGGCTTCCGCTGGCATTTTTATGTCTGTTAACCGCCTGCCAATCGGACACATCAAATCTTAAAAATCAAAATGTTGCGTTGCAATTGCAGCAAAAAGCTCTCGCTTCCGACCTCGGATATCAAATTGTCGAGTCGCTGACTGTTGAAGTCGGTCCGCGTATGGCTGGCACAGAGAAGGACATACAGGCTGTTAACTGGGCTGTAACCAAGTTAGAGAGCCTGGGATTCGATAAAGTCTATAAAGAGGCTGTAGAAGTTCCGGTTTGGGTGCGGGGTGATGCGAGTGCCTATGTGACCGCACCATTTACTCAGCCTTTGGTTATTACCGCCTTGGGAGGCAGCATCGCCACGCCGGAGAAAGGCGTCACCGCCGAAATAGTCAGATTCGACACACTCGATGCGCTGAAAGCCGCATCAACACAAGAGGTCGAGGGTAAAATCGTCTTTATCGACCACAAGACCGAACGCCATATCGATGGCAAAGGCTATGGCATTACCGTGGGGGGGCGCAGTAAGGGGGCAGTAACCGCCGCAGAAAAAGGCGCTGTCGCCATCGTCATTCGCTCCATAGGCACTGACAGCGACCGCATGGCCCATACCGGCATGATGCGTTACAAAGAGGGCGTGCCACGTATTCCAGCTGCAGCCATGTCCAACCCCGATGCTGACCTGATTAATGGCATGCTGAAGCGAACAGACTCAGTCACACTGCAACTCTATCTGTCGCCAGAAAGTCGCGGTACAGCCACATCCTACAATGTGATTGCGGAAGTGACCGGCAGCAGTAAACCCGAAGAAATCGTACTGATAGGCGCCCATCTGGACTCCTGGGATGAAGGCACGGGAGCCATTGACGACGGCGCAGGTGTCGGCATTGTCACAGCAGCAGCCAAGCTGATTCAGGAGCTGCCACAAAAACCCGCCAGAACAGTGCGTGTAGTGCTCTATGCAGCGGAAGAGATTGGACTTGTAGGTGGCAAAGCCTATGCCAGGGACCACCAGCAAGAGCTGGCCAAACACTATATCGCAGCCGAGTCAGATTTTGGTGCGGGACGCATATACCGTCTGGATGTCAGAGTTAATGATAATGCCTTCGCCGATATCCAGTCACTTACCGGCGTTATGGCAGAAAATGGCGTGATGCCGGGTAACAACGAAGCCAATGGAGGTCCTGATGTCTCTATGCTGCCTGACTATGGCGTGCCGGTCGCGACCTTGAGACAGGATGGGCGGGACTATTTTGACTATCACCATACGCCCAATGACACTCTGGATAAGATAGATCCCGCCGCTTTGGCGCAGAATGTCGCAGCCTACGCCCAATTCGCCTGGCTGATGGCACAGTCTGAGGTTGAGCTTCGCCCTATTCCCGCTAAGCAGGATAAGTAAAGGATCACAGCTTCAGGCAAACAAAAAGCGGCCAATGGCCGCTTTTTTATATCTGCAATCGAGCCTGATTACTGCTCATCCCGCAGAAATACCGGTGACAGCTCAGTCGATTCAGCCTCACTGTAATAGTAACCGGCCACATCAAACTGCTTCAGAGCATCCAGGCTTTTGATATCATTTTCGATAATGTACCTTGCCATCATGCCTCGGGCTTTCTTGGCAAAGAAGCTGATCACCTTGTACTGGCCATTCTTCAAATCCTTGAATACCGGCGTCACGATTCTCCCAGCGACTTTGGCTGACTTAACCGCCTTGAAATATTCATTGGACGCCAGGTTTACCAGTATGTCGTCGCCCTGCTCTGCCAGAGCCTGGTTAATCTCGTCAGTGATGACTTCACCCCAGAAGGCATAAAGGTTCCTGCCCTTCGGATTGGCCAGCGAAGTCCCCATCTCCAAACGGTAAGCCTGCATCAGATCAAGCGGCTTGAGCAGTCCATAAAGCCCGGACAATATCCGCAGGTGCTGCTGGGCCTTATCTACGCTTGCAGGTGACAAGGAATCTGCATCCAGGCCTGTATATACATCACCACGGAAGGCATACAGAGCTTGTTTGGCGTTTTCAGGCGTAAAGTCAGGATGCCACTCGGTAAAGCGGGCTACGTTCAAGCCAGCAATTTTATCGCTGACCTTCATTAGCGAAGCGATATCTGCCGGCGTCAGCTCTCGACAAACAGAGATCAATTCCTGGCTGTATTCCAGCAAAGTGGGTTGAGTGTATTTGTCCGTTCCCGCAGGGTTGTCATAATCCAGCGTTTTAGCCGGTGAAACCACAATCAGCATGTTGCCGCCTCCATATCATCAATAGTTCAATCATACTGAATAGATACGAAAAAACCACGCACACTGGGCGTGGTTTTTCAGATGCCCCCGTCCGGTTTTACCGAACGGGGTCAGCCTAATCAGGCTTTATCAGAGCTTTGTTTGGACAAATCCTGCCAAACATCCTCTTCAACCTGACCGTTCAGTTCAGGGAACTTGCTGCGGTCGAACTCTGGCGTCTTACCGGCACGTACCTGATCGCGGTAGTCATTGATCACGCGCACAGCCAAACCAGACAGCAGCAACAGCGCGATAATGTTCACTGTGGCCATCAAGCCCATAGATACGTCAGCCAGGTTCCAAACCAGGCTGATCTTGGCTACGGCACCAAACATCACCATGCCCAGCACACAGATGCGGAACAGAGGCAACACACCTTTACGGTTACCGGACAGGAACAGCACGTTGGTCTCAGCATAGGAGTAGTTGGCGATGATAGAAGTAAAGCAGAACAGCAAAATCGCTACAGCTACGAAGCCACCACCCAGTACACCAACATGTTCAGTCATGGCGGTAATGGTCATCTTGATACCGTCGGCACCGGCAGTCACATCGCCGGACAACAAAATAATTGCTGCAGTGGCAGTACAGATAACGATAGTGTCAGAAAACACGCCCATCATCTGCACAAAACCCTGAGAAGCCGGATGATTTGGGTTTGGTGATGCACTGGCTGCTACGTTGGCCGCCGAGCCCATACCCGCTTCGTTAGAGAACAAGCCACGGGCAATACCCGACTGCATCGCCTGAGCAACGGTGTAAGCAACACCACCGGCAGCAGCTTCCTGCCAACCAAAGGCACTCTTGATAATCAACTCAAATACCGCTGGCAGCTTCTCAATGTTCATCGCCACCACCACAAAGGCGATCAGAATGTAGGCCAGAGCCATCACAGGGACGATGATTTCAGAGACTTTGGCTACCTTACGCAAACCGCCAACGATAACGAAAGCAGAGGTGATAACCAGGAAAATACCCATATACAGTGGGCTGATATCGAACACAACTTCCATCGCACCGGTAATAGTGTTCGCCTGTACAGCGTTAAACACCAGACCAAAAGCGATGATCAGGAAAATAGAGAACAGCACGCCCATCCAGCGTTGGCCCAGACCTTTTTCCATATAGTAAGCAGGACCACCGCGGAACTGACCTTCGGCATCACGGGTTTTGTAAACCTGTGCCAGAGTCGATTCCACCATGGCAGTGGCCATACCCAACATGGCAATCAGCCACATCCAGAACACAGCACCAGGGCCACCGGCACCAATTGCCACGGCCACACCGGCCATGTTACCCGCACCTACACGGGCAGCCATACTGGTACAAAATACCTGAAATGAAGACAAACCACTGTCACAGCCCTGGCGGCTCATAGACATGATTTTGATTGAGTGTTTGAAGTAGGTGATTTGAATAAACGCCAATCTCAGCGTGAAAAATAATCCGGCACCGACCAGTCCGTATACCAGAAGCTTGCCCCATAGCAATGCGTTCAGGAAATTTACTGTTGTTTCTAACATATCGTTTTACTTCTTCCCGTACCAAGGCGCCGCTGAAGCCTTCAGCTCCGGCGGTGCTTGTAGTGAATGAATCCTTCCAAATGAAAAGACCTGGATAGCAGTTTGCTGTTATTCAAGTTATCAATCCGCGAGCGTGTTTTGTCACGGTTACTGCATCCGACGGGGCAAAATAGCATAGTCATTTCCAAAATCCGCATGATCAAGTTCACAATTAACCATTTTACCGACACTGACATCACAGCCCCTGAACACAGTTAGCCATACTTTCCAACAAACCAACATCAGGATCACAGATCTGACAAAGCCGGGACAAAGCACTGATAAGGCAGGGTGGGAGCCGTTCAGTTTATGTTAATCAAGTGGCCGTCAGACTTGTAGATTAGAAAAAGGTGAAGCAAAGGGTACAACATCCTGCTTCAACATAAAACCGCCACAGGAGGGCCAGGGAAGACAGAATAAAAAGAAAGTGAATGTATATTGTCAACCACGATCAAGAACAACAAAAGACCAACAGATGGCCCACTTTTTGTTGCCATTGGTCATTTATATGTAACAATGTACGGGCAAAAACATATTTGCGGGGGTAATTCACTATACTTCCAAGCCCACCCAGCAAATCGTGAAACGGAGATTCTGCAGTTCGATATTTCCGCATCGACATCAATAATGGAGAAGATATGATGAACAGAATGCTATCTGTTGCGTTGCTGTCTGCGTTGATCCCTGCCTCTTTGGCAGCCAATGCAAAAGACGATGATGGTCTGAGCCCCTGGTATATCGGTGCCGGTGTTGGCGTCAACGACTATGAGTACAACTTCCCTGATAAGATCAATCAGGAAGATGACCCCTATGCATGGGAAGCCTTCGTCGGTTATCAGATGAGCGAGCACTATGCCTTCGAAGTAGGCTATCGCAATCTTGGACGTGCGACCTGGGTGGACTGGTCAAACAATCAAAATGATGCCGGCGCCCGCGGTCTGAGCCTGAGTCTGGTAGGCACAATTCCCATCTATGGTGATTTCCACGCCATCGCCGAAGCCGGTGCCATGCACTACACCTTAAAGAACAATCGTAACTGGGGTGCCAACCAATACAGTGATTCAGGCTGGTCTCCCTATGCTGGTCTGGGTTTAGGTTACTATATTACTGACAATATCCAGCTGGCAGCCAAATACCGTCGTTACGGTAATCTGGAAGATGACAGATATAACACTCTGGATATGGACAGTAACTACTGGGGTGCAACCATCGCTTACCGCTTTGGCAGTGCCAGTAAACCTGCTCCGACCCCACCACCGGTTGTAGAAGAAGTGGTTATCACTGATGCCGACCAGGATGGTGTACCGGATCGTGTGGATCAGTGTCCGGATACGCCTGCTGAATATATGGTAGACAGCAACGGCTGTACTGTGTTTGAAGAGACAGTTCAGAACCTGCATATCGATGCGAAGTTTGCCAACAACTCTGCTGAGCTGGATAAGTCCTCTATGGATGAAGTCGCTATGCTGGCTGAATTTATGAAGCAAAATCCAAAGTCTACCGTGCTGATTAAGGGCTTTGCTTCCAACACCGGTAACCCTGACTACAACATGCAGTTATCGCAGCGCCGTGCCGAGTCTGTAGCCAGAGCGCTGGAAACTGAGTTTGGTATTGCAGCAAGCCGTATCTCTGCCCGTGGTTATGGTATTACCCAGCCACTGATCCCTGGCACCTCAAAAGAGGCCAATGAAGCGAACCGTCGTATCGAAGCAGATGTGACAGTCGTAGATATGGTACCTACGTCAAGGTAATTCAATTTCAAAAAATTGATAATCAGATCAAGCCGCTGCCAGTCAGCGGCTTTTTTGTTGGGAGATCCCCTGCACTTTTATAATCACAGGCAGTAAACTGAACACCTAATTTGAAGCGACTCCCTGTAGTAAAAGGGGCATCCAGCCGTACTTTCTCAGGTAAATGAAATTTGTGTCATTTTTGTAGTTTTTTTTCAACAACGGTTGGAAAAGAGTGCAAAATCGCTTCTAATACTGACCAGCAATTAATAGCTAAGGCTGTCACTGAGAAGGATATTTTTTCCATGGCCAATACACTCGAGCAACTGAAAGCCCTCACCACCATCGTTGCAGATACCGGCGATATCGAAGCCATCAAACGATACGCGCCACAAGACGCCACGACCAACCCATCTCTGGTACTGAAAGCCGCGCAAATCCCTGAATATGCTCCACTGATTGAAGATGCTATTGCCTTTGCAAAAAGCCAGAGCGAAGATCTGCAACAGCAGATTGAAGATGCCGGTGACAAACTGGCAGTCAATATCGGTGTTGAGATCCTGAAATATGTTCCGGGTCGCATCTCTACCGAAGTTGATGCCCGTCTGTCTTTTGATAAAGAAGGCTCAATCGCCAAGGCTCACAAACTGGTCAACCTGTACCAGGCTGCCGGCATAGATAAGTCCCGTATTCTGATTAAACTGGCGTCCACCTGGGAAGGCATCTGTGCCGCCCGTGAACTGGAAGCTCAGGGTATCAACTGTAACCTGACGTTGCTGTTCAGTTTTGCACAAGCCCGTGCCTGTGCAGAAGCCGGTGTTTATCTGATCTCACCATTTGTTGGCCGTATTCTGGACTGGTACAAAAAAGAAACCGGTAAAGAGTACACAGCGGCTGAAGATCCGGGTGTAGTGTCTGTCACTGACATCTACAACTACTACAAGCGTCATGGCTATAAAACCGTGGTAATGGGCGCCAGCTTCCGTAACACAGGTGAGATTATCGAGCTGGCAGGTTGTGACCGTCTGACCATTGGCCCTTCACTGCTGGAAGAACTGGCCAACAGCGAACAAGCCATCAGCGCCAAACTGACCGCAGCAACTGAAGTGGTTGCACCGGGCGCGTCTATGACGGAAGCCGAATTCCGCTGGGAATTGAATCAGGATGCCATGGCAGTAGAAAAACTGGCCGAAGGTATCCGCAACTTTGCCATTGATCAGGGCAAACTGGAAGAAATGCTGATCGCTCGTCTGCAAGGTTAAGCTAAAGGAGTGCATGATGACCAAACTGACGGAAAGTCAGAGCTGGCAAGCTTTATCACAACTCAGTCAGCAGGTTGCGCATATGCGCAGCCTGTTCGCCAATGACCCTCAGCGCTTTGAAACCTACTCATTCAAAGCTGCGGGTCTGATGCTGGACTACTCTAAAAACCGTATCGACGCTGAGACGCTGAAAGCACTGCTGGCCCTCGCTGAAGAAGCCGGGCTGCAGCAGAAGAAAGCTGCGATGTTCAATGGTGAAATCATCAACACCACCGAAGGTCGTGCTGTACTGCATACCGCGCTGCGCGCCGCTGCAGATGCCGATGTTAAAGTTGATGGTGTCAACGTGGTTCCTGAAGTTCAGCAAACGCTGAACAAAATGGAGCAGTTTGTCGCTTCAGTGCGTGATGGTGAGTGGAAAGGCTATACGGGTAAAACCATTACTGATGTTGTCAGCATTGGTATCGGCGGCTCTTTCCTGGGCCCCAAAATCGCCTCAGAAGCCCTGCGTCCATATTGGACTGAAGCTCTGAAGTGCCACTTTGTTGCCAACGTTGATGGCACAGCCATTTGTGAAAAACTGAAGAAACTGGACCATGAAACCACGCTGTTTATCATGTCCTCCAAATCATTCGGTACACAGGAAACCCTGACCAATACCCTGACAGCCAAAGATTGGTTCCTGGCAGCGGGAGCCTCTCAGGCTGATGTAGCCAAACACTTTGTTGCGGTGACTTCCAATGTGGCCAAAGCCACTGAGTTTGGTATTGATGCCGGTAACATCTTCCCTATGTGGGACTGGGTTGGTGGTCGTTACTCTCTGTGGTCAGCCATTGGCCTGCCAATTGCCGTGCTGATTGGTATGGACAATTTCAGAGCCATGCTGAGCGGTGCGCGGGAAATGGATGAACACTTCCTGGAAGCGCCTTTGGCAACCAATATGCCGGTTATCATGGGAATGTTGTCAGTGCTGTATGGCAATTTCCACGACGCTCAATCCCACGTTGTACTGACCTATGATCACTATCTGCGTGGTCTGCCAGCCTACTTCCAGCAGCTGGATATGGAAAGTAATGGTAAGCATGTCACCCTGTGTGGTGAACAGGTTGACCATTCAACCGGTCCGGTAATCTGGGGTGGCGAAGGCACCAATGGTCAACACGCCTACCACCAGCTACTGCATCAGGGTACTGCGCTTATCCCGGCTGACTTTATTATGCCACTGCAGAGCCATAATCCTGTTGGAGAACACCATGCTCAACTGGCCTCCAACTGCTTTGGTCAAACTCAGGCATTGATGCAGGGCAGGACTTTTGAGGAATCGCTGGCAGAACTGTCCTCTTCCTCTCTGAGTCAGCAGGAGCGTGAGCTTATCGCCAAACATAAGGTGATGACAGGTAACAAGCCGAGCAACACCATCCTGATGGACAAACTCACTCCAGAGACTCTGGGTGCGCTTATCGCACTATATGAGCACAGAACCTTTGTTCAGGGCGCTATCTGGGACATCAACTCATTTGATCAATGGGGTGTAGAACTGGGGAAAACCCTCGGCAATGATGTACTGGCCCGTCTGGGTGCAGATACAGATGCAACCGAACTCGATGCATCCAGCAACGCACTGATAAATATGTTCCGAAAAGGAAACATTTGATTTAAAGCCGGCAATCGCCGGCTTTTTTCTTATTCACCAACCAGTTGACCTTCATTACCCCTCCTCAAAAAGTTAACCGTAATAACATTTCTGCAACATTTGTATTGCATCCTGTCCGACGACTGTGGTATTTAGTTCCCAACAGATACAAAAAACAGGAGGTCGCCATGGACCGTTTGGATTATGGAAGTGCACTGGATTCTGTCGTTGAAAAGCCAACTCGCTCCCGCGGCTCAAACAAGAAGCGTAAGTGGCGTGAGATTGAAGCACTGAAGGATAAGCGACGTTTGCTAAAAGAACTTCAGGATATCGACAGCAGCCTGGATTACGATATCGACGATATTCTATAAACACAAAAGCGCGCCAATTGGCGCGCTTTTTGGTTCTGCATTCGTTAGAGTTTTAGGCTACTCACTGCCCGATTCGCTTACCATAGCCCGCAGCCTGTGGCACTCTACCGAGACCTTGTCACTGAACAGCGGGTCGTGGATCAGCATTTCCTGACAGAGATCTGCCACGGCTTCCCATCCCTGCTCTGAAATATGCTCCCTAAGCATAGGAAACACTATCTCCTCCTCATACTGCATATGACTTCTTTGCTGTCGGATAAATTGCTCAAGTTCGGTTTGCAGCAGCTCAGTTGTCACAGGCTGGTCGTTCAGCACTTGCTGCAAGATTTGATGAAGTGACTCTGTAGACTCAGTCAGTGCCTTATGTTGGCTTAGCATTCGATCTGACAATTCAGCCTGGGGAGTGTTGTCACTGTAGTAGCGATACACAATATCCTCCACCGGGTGATGACTGTGTTCGGAATATGCCAGCATGTATTCGATCACATCCATCATAATGCGAAAGTTCACAGGCTCAGCCAGCACTAATTGCTGTGATTGCTTTGCCAGTATATTCAACAACACACTGATGTTTTTGTGGTCCTGCTGTAAACGCTTAAGCATACTGCGCCTCTCTGGCTGGGTTGGTCTGTAGTGACTCTCAATATACCCAGCCGGACCTGCCCCTGCGGTTGACCTCGATCAACAAAAGCGCAACATACCTGAAATGTAAAAAGGAAGGCTAAGCCTTCCTTTTTATGCTGCCCGGCACTTTATTACTGCCCGGACTCAATCTCCTGAATAACTGAGTTAAGAGACTTCTGTAGCCTGACGAATGCATCTCCGGCAGAGTTGGCCTCCTTGAGATGGCGCTCTACCAACCCTGAAAAGTACTCTTCCTGCTCCAACGTCATATCCAATACATGAAAACTGCCGCGGATATCCGTGGTGATATTAGTCAGCGCCTTACTGAAGCGCTTATCATTTTCCATAATGGAAGTTTTCACACCGGCGAGTAGTCCCTGAATTTTATCCAGCACCATCTGCAAAGTTTGCTGACGCTGGATATCCAGAACCCTGGCTTCCAGGCCTTCGATTATCACAGCAATCACATCCCTCAGTCGGCCGTACAAGACTTCATCGTCAAGCGGCATATTCTTGATAAGGAAAGACACATGCTTATCGTTGCAGATAGTACGACTGCCAAAATCGTATAAGCGCCCTTGTTTATCCAACAATTCAAAGATATTGGCTTCGATGGGGCTGATGGCGGTATTTTCAGGCACATAGTACTTTGGCTCACCTACCCGGATCTCCAGACAGGTTTTCAGATTGAGCTGCTGCATTACGTCAAAAAACGCCTTGGCGAGATCATCAAAGTTGTCACACAAAAAGCACTGACGAAAGAACTGCATCACGCTGCCGTATTGGGACGACTCTGTCATTGACTGGAACGCCATGTCTCTGGACATGCTTTCCGACTGCTTGAGCATCTTTTTCTTGGCCTGATAGCTCGCCACAGCAGCCGTTTTTGCAATCAACTCTTTAAGCTCGAAGGGCTTGGCAATAAAGTCCACGCCGCCGGCATCATAGGCTCTGAGACGCTCATCCAGAGTGTTCATGCCTGAGACAAACAAAACAGAACTGTCTGTCCCATTCTCCACCAGCTCTTTACACAGGGTAATACCATCCTTATCCGGAAGGTTAATATCCATTAAGATCACTTCCGGGTGCTCATCATGGATTGCGACTTCGTAATCCCGGGCGTTGTAAAAGACTCTTAATTCATAGTCATCTTCCAGCACCTCTGCAATCAGCTGGCAATAATCCCTGTCATCATCCACGACCCATACTGTCTGCATGCTCATTTATTCACCCTCTCTCTCGACAAAACTTATCCCTGCCTGCTTTAACGCATTGGAGAAGCTCTCCAAATCAAATGGCTTGTTGAGCACCTGGTAGGGCATCTCCTCTTTTTTGGTCACCCCAATATCATGAATAAACCCGGATATCAGCAGCACTTTCAAATCCGGAGTATTCTGATGCAGTGTCTGAGCAAGCTCGTACCCGTTCATCCCGCCCGGCATCAACACATCGGTAATCAAAATATCTATTTCACCCGCGTCACTGCCATAGCGGGACTTCACCTGTAAGGGGTCGCTGAAGCTCTCAACTTCAATGCCTAACATGCCGCAATAGTCTGACAGCACCTGTAACAGCTCAACTTCATCGTCAACCACCAGAGCTTTGAGCTTACCTTCAACCTGTAACGTCCTTGGCGACTGCTGTCGTGGCTCTGTCAGGGACTTATTGACCTGCTCAACATCTGAAGCAGGGAACCATAGCCTGAATTCGGTGCCCTCCGGGCCGGTATCTATCACATTCATGTAACCCTTGGATCGTTTAACAAACCCATAGGTCATCGCCAACCCAAGCCCAGTCCCCTGACTTTTGTCTTTGGTCGTAAAGAAAGGGTCATAGATTTTCTCCAAAATCTCAGGGGGAATACCGGTACCTGTATCGCGCACTGAAATCCAGACATAGCGGCCGGGCTTAATATTGGTACTGCCTCCTGGCCCCTGAATAACACCTTCGATATCTTCTTCACCAGTACGAATGATCAGCCTACCTTCGCCGCCCATGGCATCTCTCGCGTTAATGGCCAGATTCAACAACGCGTCCTCCAGATCGCCTTTATCGACCCAGATATCTGAAGACACACTTGATGCCAGATCGATGTTGATACTGACACTGGAGGTGAGGGATTTTGAAAATAGATCTTCAAGGCCTGAAACAATCTCATTGACGCTACAATTACAGGCGTTAAATTGTTCCTGCCGGGAGAACTGCAACAGCCTTCGAGTAAGGTCGGTTCCACGTTGGCAGGCCTTAAATGCGGTATTAAGATACTTCTCGAGCTTCTCGTCCCGGTTTTTCAGCTCCATCAATTCGATATTACCCTTCATTACGCCAAGGATATTATTGAAATCGTGAGCAATACCACCAACCAACTCGCCTATCGCCTGCATTTTTTGGGTTCTGGCCATAGCCACTTGCATTTTCTTCTGCTCAGTCCGGTCCCTTCCCACAAGTGCAAATAAGCCCGGCTGCCCATCATTACCCAACTGCACAAGGTGAATGAACAGTAATGCTTTTTCACCATCAGCCCTTTCGAGCCAAAACTCACCATCAAACTCCTCTTGCGCCTCAAGCGACGCCATCAAAGATGCAATGTTTTCATCCTCAGTATTGTTAGATTTGAATATTTTTGCCGTGGGATGACCTATTAGCTGTGACCTTGGATATAGGCTGATTGAGGTGGCAGCCGCATTGGCATAAATGACGGTGGATTCTCCAGTGTCGGCAAGATTCAACACCAAAATCATATCTTCGCTGTTGCTGACCACTGACCGGAAAATTTCAGCGTCATAGCCACACAGGTTGTGCTGACCGCTTTGTGCTCGCCAGCTTCGGGTCTGAGGAGCAAGCATGCCCATTAATGACTGTGCTAAAGGTTCATGATGCTCCATCAGGAACTCCAGCCAATAAGCCTGGGGCTCACGGAAAAACATCAGTGTATTGGTACTTGGTAAAGGCCAGACTACAAAAGAACGCCATCTATGAACTACCGGTCCCTGCTCTGCGAACGGCCAATCTCTAACCTCTTTCCAAAGCGACAAAAAGCGTACTGTGTCATGACACCAACATGCCGCATGCTCCGGCATCTCAGCCACAGAGATTGAATTTACGTCTACCAGCAGTACAGCGCTTGACTGGCTTAACTCGGCAAACTCTTGACAGACAGGAAGTAACACATCATCTCCCAGAATAAACCTTGCCTGGAGCTTCCCTATTTCAGCCAATACCAGCGAAAACAGCGCTGAGTCAGAGGTTTGAGTTGAGGATTGAATCGCGTTAGAGTCCATTCTGCTGTTCCATCTGAATCCGTTTGGATAAGCATAGTTGAAGTCTCAAATGCCGCGACTACATCCACATAAAAAGTAAGCTTTTAAATGAAAAATAAACTAACGAATGACACTTCGGACTCAGATGGGCATGCTCCCCTGTACATTGGGGCTCATGTCAGTATGGCTGGAGGGTTACACAATGCGGTCACCAATGCTGTTGATATTGGCGCTTCCGCATTTGCATTGTTCACCCGCAATCAGCGTCGCTGGCAACATACTCCACTGAGCAATGAAGAGATTAGAAGTTTCAGGGATTCATGTGAAACCCACGGCTTTCAGTCCGCTCAAATTTTGCCTCACGACAGCTACCTGATTAATTTGGGGCACCCAGACCCAGAAGGTTTGGAGCGCTCCCGCAGCGCTTTTATTGAAGAGATGGAACGCTGTCAGCAATTGGGGCTGACCATGGTGAACTTTCATCCCGGCAGCCATCTAAAGAAAATATCAGTGTCTGAGTGCCTGACGCGTATCGCCGAGTCCATCAACCTGGCACTGGATACAACTCAGAACGTCTGCGCCGTGATAGAAAACACGGCAGGCCAGGGTTCCAATCTGGGCTATAGCTTTGAGCAATTGGCAGAGATTATCGACAAAGTGGAAGATAAATCCCGGGTCGGAGTTTGCCTGGATACCTGTCACATGTTCGCTGCAGGCTATGACCTGAGGACCAAAGAGACTGCCAAACGGAGCTTTGATGAGTTCAATAAGGTCGTCGGCATGCAGTACCTCAAAGGTATGCATCTGAATGACAGTAAGAATCAGGTAGGAAGCCGGGTGGACAGACATGATTCATTAGGTCAGGGCGAGATTGGCTCGGCTTGTTTTGAGTATATTGCGGCTCAGCCCTGGAGCCGGGGCATTCCCTTGATTCTCGAGACCACCAGGCCCGAGCTTTGGTCAGCTGAAATCAATCAGATGCGCTACTGGGCAAAACAGCAAGCAGGTTAACAGCCGGGTAAAACAAAAGGCGTGCTCCCTGCACGCCTTTTTGGTTTTCACCTGAAGCTTTCAGGCTATTATCCTTAAGCCAGTCGGGCAAAAAGATACTCTTTAAGCACGGTAAACTCCGGCAGCAAAGTCACCGACAATACAGGCTTACCAGCAACATCTGCCAGCGCTTCTGGGAGGGGTAAATCCAGCTCAAGCTCTCTGTCCACCACATCCTTAAACTTGGCGGGATGAGCCGTTCCAAGGAACAGACCCTTTTCGCCTTCACCCAGCGCGCGAGACAAAGCCTGCGCCGCAATCGCACCATGGGGCTCACTCTGATAACCGGCTTTATATAATTGTGCCAAAGCCGCGCTGGTTTCCGCTTCCGACAGGGCTACACCACTGAGAACCTCATCGCCCCACCCTTGTTGCTTGCACAAAGTCTCCACTCTGGGCCAGTTACTTGGGTC
The DNA here is from genome assembly GCF_023349125.1 of Shewanella corallii. Lineage (GTDB taxonomy): Bacteria > Pseudomonadota > Gammaproteobacteria > Enterobacterales > Shewanellaceae > Shewanella > Shewanella corallii. The sequence goes on from NZ_JAKIKT010000002.1 coordinate 206,174, forward strand.
AGACACATCCATGGCATTGGACATGGTGGCCTGAGTCGGATTCACCTGCCACTGACCCTCAGCCAGATATCTTGGCACAGTATCATTACTATTAGTTGCAGCCACAAAACGTGCCACAGGCAAGCCCATCGCTTTGGCCAACAGGCCCGCGGTTAAATTACCGAAGTTACCACTGGGCACGGATATCACTGGCGCCTTGCCTGGGTTGGCCTGTCTGAACTGAGCCACGGCTTCAAAGTAATAACAAACCTGCGCCAGCAAACGACTGATATTGATGGAGTTGGCTGAATTCAAACGCAAACCGTTACGAACGTCAGCATCCTCAAAGGCCTGCTTCACCAGATCCTGACAGGCATCAAAATCACTGGTAACCGCCACAGTGTGAATGTTGCCGCCAAGTGTGGAGAACATCTTCTCCTGCAGCACGCTGATTTTGCCCTTGGGATAGAGCACTACCACCCGGACCTTGTCCAGACCATAGAAAGCATCGGCTACGGCTGCGCCGGTATCACCTGAGGTGGCAGTCAAAATGGTTAGTGGAGCGTCGCCGGCAAGATGGTTAACGCACTGCGCCATAAAGCGGGCACCAAAGTCCTTAAATGCCAGCGTCGGCCCATGGAACAGCTCCAGGCACCAGCGTTTGCCATCGACTTTGGCAAGGGGCAGCTCAAAATTGAAGGCCTTGGCAACCAAAGCGTCACTCACTTCGCGCTCTATCTCTCCTTGCAGCCAAAGATGAATAATCTCCTGACTGCGCTCGACAAAAGGCTTTGCCAGTAGAGCGTCAATATCATCGACCTGAGGCACCTCAGCCGGAAAAAACAGGCCTCTGTCTTTACCTAGCCCCAGCTGCACAGCCTCTGAGAAACTTACCTTCTGTGACGGATGTTTTAAGTTATAAAGTTCCATTGTAATTCCTTACACCCGCCGGGTGCCCTGCTGATCCAACTGACACACATGGACGAATCCGTCCGCTTCACACACATAATGTTCTGCAAGCCAGACGGCGGCCTGCTCGGCAAGTTGTTTATCCCGGGTTACAGAGAACAAGGTTGGGCCACTGCCTGAGATGCCGGTGACATCCATACCCAATTCATTCAATCCGGCTCGGGCCACTTCAAAGCCCGGAATTGCCGGCGCCCGATAGGGCTCGGCCAGCACATCTTTAAGTACCGACAACGCCAGTTGCGCATCCTGTTTGTAGCAGGCATGAACGAAGGTCGCCAGATTACGGCCGAAGTCGATACAGGTGCGCTTATCATATTGCTGCGGCATCAATTGACGCATTCTGGCGGTGGATAAGGACACCCCGGAGTATGCAACCACCCAATACCAGTCATCAAAAGCCGGGATAGACTCACTGATACGGCCGTGCTGCTCCAGCATCAATTGCATCCCACCCAGATAACAGGGCGCAACATTGTCATAGTGAACCGCGCCACTGATCTTGCCTTCGAACTCCCCCATCAGCTCCAGCAGCGCCTGGGGTTCACAGGGCAGTCCAAAGCACTCATTCATCGCCGCAAATGCCGCAACCACTGAGCTGGCACTTGAACCCAGACCACTGCCCACAGGCAGATTCTTCTCCAGTACCAGGGAAACGCCAGACTTGATCCCCTGAGCTTTCAGGAAAAACTCCGCGCATTGGTAAACGATATTTTGCTTAGGGTCTGATGGCAGTTTGTCAGCCCACTTGCCGCTCACAGATAACTCCACACCTGACTCTTGATGGTCAACACTAACCCTGTCTCCCAACAGGCTGCCATCAATCGGTGCCAGCGCAGCCCCCAGAAGGTCAAAACCTACGCTGACATTGCCCATGGATGCGGGCGCATAAACAGTTAAACTCATTGGCCCACCTCACGGTTCCAGTTCAGGGTCCTCAGCACATCGGCAAAGGCGCCGGCAGCAGTCACTTCTGTACCTGCTCCATAACCTCTAAGCACAAATGGAATGGGCTGGTAGTAACGGCTGTAAAACGCCAGTGCATTTTCACCGCCTTTAACACTGTAGAGAGGGTCATCTTTACCTACAGCAGCGATGACTACCCGGCCCCCCTGCTCATCAATCTGGCCAACATATCTAAGCACCTTGCCCTGCTCTGCGGCCGCTTTGACCTGAGCTGCCATCCAGGCATCGGCCTTTGGCAGATTTTCCATAAAGGTGTCGACGTCACCGCTGGCATCAAACTCAGGTGGCAATGCGGATTGCACCTCTATATCATCCAGCTCCAACTGCATGCCTGCTTCCCTCGCCAAAATGAGCACCTTACGGGCCACATCCATACCACTGAGGTCATCCCTTGGATCTGGCTCAGTAAAGCACTTGTCCCGGGCAATACCCGTTGCCTCAGACAGAGACATCCCCTCATCCAGCATGCCAAAGATATAAGACAAAGAGCCGGACAAAATGCCATTGAAGTTCTTAAGTTTATCCCCGGACATCAACAACTTCTTCAGATTGTCGATTACCGGCAGACCTGCACCTACGGTGGTCTCATACAGGAACTGGCGACGATACTTAAGTGCAGCCTGACGCAGTTGTTGGTAATAGGCAAAGTCGCGGGTATTTGCTTTCTTGTTGGGGGTAACCACATGCAATCCGGCTTTCAGCAGATCCAGATAGCGACCAGCAACCTCTTCGCTGGAGGTACAATCCACCAGCACAGGATTCAAGAGTTGTTGCTCCCGGGCAAAGGACACCATGGCATCCAGATTGGCCGCCAGAGCACTTTGCTCAAGTTGATCACGCCAGCAAGCCAAATCGACACCATCAGCACTGAGCAACATCTGCCGGGAGTTCAGCACGCCACATACCCTGACACTGATATGCTCATCACGCAGTGCTGCTTGCTGCTGGCGGATCTGCTCAAGCAAGCCGGCCCCAACATTGCCACACCCCACCAGAAATACATCCAGATAATGCTGCACATCGAAAAACTTCTGATGACAGGCGCGAATAGCGTTGGGCACTTTGCGCTGCAATACCACAGCAGAAATAGAACGTTCTGAGGAGCCCTGAGCCAGCGCAATAATATTGACCCCGGCCTGAGCCAGCGCCTGAAAGAAACCGGCAGCGACACCTTTGTGGGTACGCATACCATCACCGATAAGAGAAACAATGGACAACTGATGTTGCTGTTCAATCGGCTCGAGCAATTCCGACTTCAGCTCAAGTTCAAACTCCAACTCCAATGATGCCTTCACTCTGGCAGCATCCGAGGTGGCGACGCAGAAGCTGATACTGTATTCAGAAGAACTTTGAGTAATCAGAGATACAGACACACCGATACGGGCAATTGCTTCCAACACCCGGCTGGCCATACCGACCATCCCTTTCATCCCGGGCCCGGACACATCAAACATGGTTTGGTTATCCAGATTGGAAATCGCTTTCACCTGCAGACCAGTCTGATCCGGTTCGTTGGATACCAGAGTTCCTGGGGCTGCCGGGTTCATAGTATTTTTGATATAGCAGGGAATATGGTATTGGGCTATTGGGGAGATGGTTTTTGGGTGCAATACCTTGGCACCAAAATAGGACAGCTCCATCGCTTCCTGATAGCTCAGTTGGGACAGCAACTTGGCGTCGGCTACCAGCCTGGGGTCGGTATTGTAAACACCATCCACATCGGTCCAAATCTCACAGGCGCTTGCATCCAGGCAGGCAGCCAATACAGCGGCAGAGTAATCAGAACCATTGCGCCCCAAACAGACAGGGTTACCCTGACCATCACCAGCGGTAAAACCTGGCATTACCGACACCCGATTAGCCGACAAATCCAGAGCGGCAAAATTCGGCTTACTGGCATCAATATCGACCATAGCCTCTTTAACGCCACCCACGCCCAGCAGCATTTCGGCCGGCTGGATAAGACAGCCATCCAGATCTTTGTGCTTCATCAATTCGATCATCAGGGCCGCAGACATAGCTTCACCGGCGGTAACGACCTGAGCATAAACAGGGTCAGGACAAGAGCGCAGCAAGCTAATGCCGGACAGTAAATTACGCCAGCGAGCGACCTGTGCCGCCAAAACCTGTTCCAGAGACTCGAATTGGGCCAAACTCAGCTCTTTATCCTGCAGTGCTGAGGCAAACAAACCGTTAAACAGCGACTCGACCCGACCCAGCAATACACTGTATTCCTGACCGTTCCGGGCAAGTTCCACCAACTCCAGCAGTGAGTTGGTCACTGTGGCGGGCGCCGACAGAACCAGCGCAACACCCTGCTGCTGAGTCTGCTCAGCTGCCAACTGCGCAACGGCTCGGAACCTTTCCCAATTGGCCAGAGAGGTGCCCCCAAATTTCATGACTTTCATCTTTATCTCCCTATTCCCGCTCTGTCCAAAGAAGAAAACAAAAAAGCCCGCTCCTTTGGTGGGAGCGGGCTTTTATTGAATCTGTTATTTTCAGGGTGTAATCAGCCCGCCCCCACTATGGTAATAGTGGTGGTTGTAATGGTGGTAATTACAACGTGGCGATGATTAAGCATGACTAAAAGTGTTTACCCTGCGGTTAATGTATAAACAGCATTGCTTGAAACGACGGTGACTGTCAAGCCCCTGTTTCCAATAAAAACAGACTAATTTATAACTTCATTCATTCTGTTTGACCCGACCGGCATTTTCATAAGTTTCAACAGCCCCAAAATAACGATTTTCATCAGGTTTTCAGCTTACGCCAACGTAATGACAGAACATTACACTTCAGCAAAACCCTATATATATCTGAATTTTAAATCCAACCCTTCTATCTTGAATTGCAATTATTACGCTGAATCACACTTGGACGCAATTTGAGGCGAAGCACGCTTTTACTCATATTCCGAGGCTTATCACTGCGCTCACATACCCGCCATCGCTCGGTCTTTGTGCGTGCTGCAGCACACGGCTGACGCACAAACCTGTGCTTTGAATAACAGAAGTACGGGGTTTCCATCGCCAACCGGGAAAAACCAGAGTATGATGCCGCCCAAAGTCAGATTGGAGGCATTATGAAAATCTCTCAACATACAGTTCCAAGCATTCACTATCGTCTGAGCAACCAGCAGGGCGAAGTGTTGGAAAGTTCTTTTGATATGCAGCCTATGGTTTACCTGCACGGTGCCAACAACCTGATCCCGGGTCTGGAAAAAGCACTGGAAGGAAAGGCTACAGGCGACATCGTTGACGTGACTGTTGACGCTGAAGACGCATACGGTCCTTACCATGATGGCCTGCGTCAGGAAGTTCCCCTGAGCGCTTTTGGTGATATCGAAGATATTATCCCAGGTATGCGCTTTATCGCTGAGACCGAAATGGGTCAGCGTCCGGTCCAGGTGACTGAAGTTAAAGATGATACTGTCGTGGTAGATGGTAACCACCCTCTGGCAGGCCAGGCACTGGTATTCCACGTTGAAGTGATGGATATCCGTGAAGCCACAGAAGAAGAGATCGCCCACGGTCACATCCATGCCCATGGCGGTTGTGGCAGTAAAGGCGGTTGCTGTGGCGGCGAAGGTGAAGAAGGCTGCTGCTCTGAGGAGCAAGGCGGCGGTTGCGGCAGCGGCGGTTGTGGCTGTCACTAATCCAGCCTGATGCTGAATGAAAAAACGCGCCCAAGGGCGCGTTTTTGCTATCTATTCTCTGTATCCATTATCAGCTCACATATCTCCTGCCGACGTTCAGCAGGCATCTGCTTCAGATAATTGGAGCAACGAGTGATAGTGGCGATACTGATCTCATATTCCGCCGCTATCTGGCGCTGGCTTAAATCGCCCTGAAGCAGTAATTGAAAAACCTTGAGGCGACTGGCGACGGCACTGCGCTCCTCTTCGGTCAGCAACAGATGAAATAAACTCTCCAGCTCAGCGTAATTGCTGTGGCTCAGTATTTTCTCAAGGACCAGATCCCAACTTGCTCGCATTAATCTCTCACCGTCTCAGGTAACACCCTGACAGTGTATCGATTTCCCCCGCCATCGCCAATCCGCATCATAAGTGTTTGGCCAAACTCACATCAATCCCGGGGCAATGGCAACATCAGACCGTCTCCTTTAACGACCAGAATACAATTTCTGACAAAAATCTCTGTTGAACATCAAGTTGCAACAGGTAAGATTGTCTGCGGAAATCACAAATAAACCCAACAATGTGAGAACAACAATGAAAAAGATCATGCTTTCTGTGCTGGTCGCAGCAACTTTCAGCTCTGCCGCCTTTGCCGACAATTTTAAAAAGCCCGAGGACGCCATTGAATATCGCCAGGACGTATTCGGTGCAATTGTTCATAACTTTGGTGACATGGGTGCCATGATGAAGGGCAAGAAGCCTTTCGATGCCAAAGTCTTCGAAATGCGCGCTCAAAATGTTGCAGCTCTGTCTAAGATGCCAGGCGAAGGTTTTGTTGCTGGCAGTGATAAGGGTGATACCGAAGCAAAATCCGATATCTGGAGCGATAAGGCAGATTTTGATGCCAAGATGGAAAAGTTTCAGGTAGATGCTGCAAAGCTGGCCCAAGTGGCAGCAACCGGCGATAAGAAAGCGATCAAAAAAGCCTTTGGCGCCACAGCCAAAAACTGTAAGGCTTGCCACGACAGCTACAAGAAAGACTGATCCCTTTCGCTTACCATAAAAAAACGCCGGTTCTGTGACCGGCGTTTTTGTTCAATCTTATCCGTCCCACAGATAGGGATTAGTACATATTGCTGTAAACAGGCCAGATCAGAAAGTAGCCCATTAGCGCGCCGATAACCGCCAGAATCACTAATGCCTGCCATAATGGGGCAAATTGCAGGTTACGCTCTGCAATCCCCTGTCGACGGCCGGTAAACATAGCGCCCAGCAAGGCATCGCCTTTAAACATATGTACCAACACCGCCAGTACATGAAGCCCCACCAACACCAGAATAAAATCAAAGTTCTTCTTGTGAACCCAGGTCATCCAGTCTGCGGTGTTTGAGCTGACATAGGCGTATAAAGGCCCTTCAGTAAAGACATCATCTGTGGCGAACAGCCCCGTAGTGAATTGCGCCGCAATGGCCAGCAACATGACTACCACCATATAGCCACCCAAAGGATTATGGCCGCTGTGAGGTGTCACCCCACGGGTTTTGAGTGAAGAGGCATAACCGATTACTGTGCGTGGACCATGAACAAAGTCTCTGAACCTACTGGTGTCACTGCCTATAAATCCCCAGATAACCCTGAAAAGCAGCAATGCGCCCAGACTGTATGCCAGCACCATATGCCACTCCATCTCGCCTGCGTCAGCAGTCCACCAAAGTCCGCCAATAAGTGCCACCAACGCCCAGTGAAACAATCTGGTGGGGAAGTCCCACACTTTCACACTTGCGCTCATCGTTATTCCCTTAAAATAAAAATGTGATCTCTGGCAGGCATTCTACTCAAGACAAAGCAGAAACTTAATCGGATTTACTTGAATTGACACTGGGAAATTGAAATGAGAGGGAGTAAAAAAACAGCAATGTAGGAGGAGGTATCAGCTGGGTGCAATAGACTTATCTATTCGAATATGACCTGCAAAACAGAGGATTACAAGCAGAATCGGGACAATTTAAGCGATTTCTGTTCAAGTGCCGAAATCTTCCTCAAACAACTCACCAGAGGTACAAAAACGTGATTTAGCGCACGACTTTCGCCAGGGATATTGCTAGTCTGAATTCAGGGAAACAACAGAAGGTTCTATATATGTTAAAAATTACCAGCAAGCACCTTGAAGTCACTGCTCCCATCCGCGAACGCGTTGAAAGTCGTCTGGCGAAATTGGAGCGCTATGACATTCAACTGATTAATCCCCACGTTATTATCAGTGAAGAAAAACCCCTGTTTAAAATTGAGGCCACGGTAAAAGTGCCACAGGGAGAGTTGTTCGCCCAAGCTAAACACGAAAACCTGTACAATGCCATCAACGCCATGGGCCAAAAACTGCAAAAGCAGCTGAATAGACTTGCCCACAAAGATGAGGCAAAACGTCATACCGGTAAACTGCCAGCTGAGGATATTGAAGAGGAAGAAGCTGAATACGACGAATATGTCGCCTGACATCCGGTAAAACAATTAAGCACGCCATAGTGGCGTGCTTTTTTGATCCTGTAAATCAAGGAATTTTTGATTGACACTCAAGCCGGTGATGCTTACCTTCATAAACTATGAACAGCATGTCACAACACTTTTTTATTTTCTTTTTTGCACCACCAACTCCGGAGGCGGCTTAAAGGTGTCAAAAAGAAAATAAAAAGTCAGCCTCCCACATGGGGGGCTTTTTTATATGATTTTCAGAGGTAACCATGGACAAACCACCTGCTCTCACGGAGATACGTAAGGCTATCAGCGCTATTGATAAAGATATGCTGGCTCTGCTTGCCCAGCGCAAGCATCTGGCACTGGACGTGGCTCGCAGCAAAGAGGTCGATATTCATCCTATTCGAGATACCCAAAGAGAAAAAGAGCTGCTGGCGAGACTGGTAAAGCAGGGACGTGAGCAGGGGCTGGATGCTCACTTTGTGCTGACCCTGTACCAAACCATTATCGAAGACTCAGTACTGAGTCAGCAGGCATTTTTGCAGGGGCGGGCCAATCCTGACGTCACCAAACAGCAGTACTGTGTCGCCTATCTGGGCGCCCGCGGCTCCTATTCGCACCTTGCAGCCACCCGCTACTGCCAACGACGCTCGTTTGAGATGCTGGATCTGGGTTGCCAAAGCTTTGATGAGATTATCAATGCCGTTGAATCCGGCCATGCCGATTATGGGTTTCTGCCCATAGAGAACACCTCATCCGGCTCTATCAATGAGGTCTATGACCTGCTGCAGCACACCAGCCTGGCCATTGTTGGTGAAACGACTATTGAGGTTGGTCATTGCTTGCTGGCAAAACCGGGAACAAAACTGGAACAGGTCACCACACTGTTTGCTCATCCTCAGCCAATCAGTCAGTGCAGCCGTTATCTGAGTCAGCACAAGGATTTCAAACTTGAATACTGCGCCTCCAGTGCCGACGCCATGGACAGGATCATGCACAGTGATCGTACTGATGTCGCTGCAATTGGCAGTGCTCAGGGCGGCGAGTTCTATGGACTGGAAGTGTTGCAAAACAACCTGGCTAACCAAAAGGTTAATCAAAGCCGTTTTATTGTGGTGGCCCGCAAAGCGATTGCCGTACCTGAGCAACTGCCAGCGAAAACCACTCTGATTATGGCGACAGGTCATAAGCCCGGCGCCCTGGTCGATGCACTGCTGGTACTGAAACAGCATAAATTGAACATGAGTAAGCTGGAATCCCGTCCTATTGCCGGTACGCCCTGGGAAGAGATGTTTTATCTGGATATTGAGGCTAATCTCAGGATCCCGGCGATGGAGTCCGCCCTCAAAGAGTTGGCTGAACTCACCCGCTTTATCAAGGTGCTGGGTTGCTACCCGTGCGAAACCGTTGAGCCTACGCAGCTCAGTCAAAAGCAGTTGATGATAGAGCCTGACACCTCCAAAACCGAACAACACCTGGCTGAGCAGGCGGCTGATATCAAGGTTCGACAATTCGCCCTTGGTCAGGGGCATCTGGGCATGCTCGCCAGTCTGGATGTAGATCAAGCACTGATGAACCCGGGCAATCTGGCCAAGTCTCTCAAGGAGCAGGGCTTCCAGGGGCTGGTAATCACTCAGACGGGACAACAGGCACTGGATGAGGTGATCACAGCTCTGGACAGCTTCGATTTGTGCAGTGTAGTGGAAGTCACCCACCCGGGATTACTGACCTCAGCCGCCCATGCCGACATCCTCTACATCGGCAGCGATAACATGTATAACACAGCCTTGTTGGAACAAGTCGGTACGCTGCCCGTCCCAGTCATCCTGGAAAGGCACCCGGACGCCGAAACTGAAGCTCTGCAACAGGCCGTCAGTGCGCTGCAGCAGAGCGGTAATCGTCAGGTAATCCTGGCCGAATCCGGGTTTGAAACCCGCAGCGGCAAGCGTGTATTGGACATAGGCTATTGCGAGGATTTACAGCAGGAGCTCAAATTGCCATTGCTGATCAATACTTCAAATCAGGTGACAAACGCCGCTTCCAAGGCCTGTGACGGCCTGATATTAGCGATAACGCCGGGCGAAGATTACCGCAGCCAACTCGCAGCCTGGTACTGCTGATTGTCGCACCTTCCCTGACACCAAAAAAGGGACCATCTGGTCCCTTTTTCATTGTTATACGCGCCGTGTGTTACGGCATTTCAAGACCATCGGCCAGTCTCAGCCAACCTTTAACGATGCGATTGGCAAACCAGAGTACAGCCAGCGTCAGCACCGTCAGCGCCAACCAAACCTGAGGAATACTCCAGGCCAGCAAACAGGCTCCGAGAAAGCCCAACATTGACCAGCGTTGCCATCTCAAGTGACTGCGAAGTACAGCACCTCTGGCACGCTGAGACAGGTTAATCACCAAAGCCAGCACAACAGGAACACAGGCCAGTGCGAATGCCGACATCAATCCGTATAAAATATGAGCCGGAGAGACATCTTCAGGCAACGCATTATCTGTAGTACTCAATGCCATTCAGTCTCTCCTGTCGCATTGAAATGGGACCCGGCATACAACCAACTGCATACCCACTCCCTTTAACAATACGATTGAGTCCGGAATTAAGCAATATGAGTGTAAAAAAACTCATGGGTACTGCTGAAACCCGCTCTGCCGCCACTCTGTAAACTAGACCAGAGTCAACTCGGCGTCAGAATGCAGCGTACTGGCACAGGCCAGCACGACACCCGCGGCCACCTCTTCATCAGTGAGCGTCACCCGGCTGCTGCTTCTCACCTCACCTTTCACCACCTTACACTTGCATGCACCGCAGACACCGGCTCGACAGGCGGTAATAATCGGTAGCTGCAGCTCCTTAGCAGCCTCAAGCACAGAACTGCCATTTTCTACCCGGGCCTCACTTTTCCCCCAGCTCACTGACAAACTACTGCCTGCGGTAATCTCCTCAGTTTGACAGCTCACCCCCGGAGCTTTGACGCTGCCTGATGACGGCGTGAAACTCTCCTGGTGATACCGACTCATATCGAAGCCGGCATTCTTCAGCATCTCTTTCACCGAGTGCATATAAGCTTCAGGGCCACAAACAAACACTTCACGTTCCATAGCGTCCGGCACCAAAGAGAGCAATTTAGACCAATCCAGCCTTCCTGTAACAACAGCAGCACCAGAGGACACTGTAGCCGACTCTGAAAGCTGTTCCAGCACAAACGCCAGCCTGAACTCCGACCTCGTTGCCGCCAGCTTACGCAAACGCCGTTCAAAGATGATATCCCTGTCACTGCGAGCACTGTGAACCAAGACTATATCCTTGTGGATGCGGGTGTCAGCTACGAAAGCAGTCATGGACATCATAGGAGTAATACCACTGCCGGCACTTAACAAAAGGCAGTTATCAGCATCATACTCAGCCAGGTTAAACTCCCCGGCAGGTGGCAAAGCCTTAAGCGAGTCACCAATGGCAAGTTTATCCACCAGATAGGTGGACACCATTCCGTTACTCACCTTTTTAACAGTTACCTCCAGGCTATAAGGCCGACTTGGTGAGGATGAGATGGTATAGCTGCGCCACAGTGTTTTACCGTCAACTTCGGCACCAAGCGTCACAAACTGCCCAGGCTTGAAGTGAAATCGCAAAGGATGGGATGGCTGCAATATCAAAGTCACCACATCATGGGTTTCCCGACGCTTGTCGACGCATACCAACTCAAGTTCGCCTTGTTGCCAGACGTCAGCATCAAGCCAATCCTGAACCTTTGCTTCAGGCTCTTTCTGTCTGTTTTTATCGGATGGCAACGCTTTGGCAGGCTGCTGCAGACCCGCCAATGCTCCCGCGAACGAACCGCCACAAAATGACGGCGCTTTAAAAGGATTCATGATTAAACACTCCTCAAAGGGAAAAGCGCTCTGGTGAGCGCTTTGAGGAAAACAGGGGTTAAGCAGTTTTCAGCAGTGCAGCCAAATCTGACTCCACATCTGTGGTGCCCTTGAGCCCAAATTGCTGTTCCAATACCTTCAGCAGATTGTCGGTGAGGAAAGCCGGTGCGGTTGGGCCAGTGCGAATGTTCTTAACGCCCAAAGACAGCAGGGTCAGCAAAATCACAATCGCCTTTTGCTCAAACCAGGACAATACCAGGCTCAACGGCAACTCATTGATGTCACACTCAAACACTTCAGCCAAAGCCAGCGCCAACTGAATCGCGCTGTAGGCGTCATTACACTGACCTATATCCAGCAGGCGTGGAATGCCCTGAATGTCGCCAAAGTCCAGTTTGTTGAACTTGTACTTACCGCAGCCCAACGTCAGGATCAGGCTGTCTTCAGGCACTGCACAGGCAAAGTCGGTGAAGTAACTGCGCTCGGCTTTATCGCCATCGCAACCACCCACCAAGAAGAAGTGTTTGATATTACCCGCTTTCACCTGCTCAACCACGGCAGGAGCAGCCTGCATCAGAGCGTTACGGGCAAAACCTATGGTGATCATGTGGGGGATTTCATCAAACGGGAACCCATCCAGACTCAGCGCTCTATCAACAACCAGTGAGAAATCATCCCCTTCGATATGGGTCACACCCGGCCAACCAACGATACTGCGGGTAAAGATGCGATCTGCATACTGGCCGACATTAGGGTCGATGATACAGTTGGAGGTCATCACCACAGCGCCGGGAAAAGTGGCAAACTCACGCTGCTGGTTTTGCCAGGCGCTGCCGTAATTGCCCACCAGATGCGGATATTTCTTCAATTCCGGATAAGCCAGCGCCGGTAGCATCTCACCATGGGTATAAACATTAATGCCCTTGCCTTCAGTCTGCTTAAGGATAAGCTCCAGATCTTTCATATCATGACCGGACACCAGAATCGCTTTACCCTTCACCGCCTTGGTGTTGACGTGGGTGGGCTCCGGATGACCAAAGGCGTCGGTTTCACCTTTATCCAACATGGTCATAATGCGATAGTTCAACTGACCAATCGCCATCGCCACATCAAACAAAGCGCCGGCATCGTCACTGTCAGTCGCCAGAAACGCCATCAGACGATGAAATTCAGCAGCAACGTCGGCATCGGTTTGATCCAACACCCGGGCATGCTCCATATAGGCAGCCGCACCTTTGAGACCATACAGGCACAACAGACGCAACCCCATAATATCTTCGTTAACCTCTTGTGCCCCACGGTTTGGGGCAGCCATAGGTGCCTGAGTCAGGATTTCAGCCTTGTTGGTACCAAGCACCATAGAAGCACTCAAAGGCAGCTCAGCTTCGAGGCCTCTTTCGCCGGAAGCCGCCAGGAAGGCGCTCTTGAGTCTATCTCTGTATGTTTGGGCCTGACTGGTGTACGCCATAATACGTTCATCATCAAAGTTGACGTTGGTCAGAGTGGCAAAGAAGGCCTTGGGGACAAAGGTGTCTATCTCAGCATCAACAATACCGAACTCCCGCGCCTTTAACGCGTAATGGGATACCCCTTGCAGCATATAGATCAACACATCCTGCAGGTCGGAAGTAGCTGCTAACTTACCGCACATTCCCTGGGCATAAGTACAACCGGCTCCGGCCGGGGTTCTGATGGTCTGTTCACACTGAATACAAAACATAACAAAGCTCCCATTATCATGCATATTAATTGCACGTTTTAAGTAAGCATAATAGCAGAAGGCTCTTGGTGAAAGATAAAGATACAATTTAAATACAGCTTTAAGAGCTGAGTCACAGAATGACGAATTAGCGGAAAATTAATAAAAGAGCAGCCACACCGGGCTGCCCTTAAAGAGGAGAGTTTGGGAAAGGAACGGGCTCGAGAACTGTGCTTGTCAACAGCCCTTGCTAGTGCGTTATTAGTGCGCTGGTTTCATATCATTGACCGATTGCAACATGGCGCGACTTTCATTGCGAAACTGAGGCGCAAAGTCACCAAACCACTGAGACACTTCGGCAAACCACTGCATAAAGGTTTCACGGTCACCCTTTCTAAGCAGTTCAAGTGCATTGGCATAGTTGTCCAGATAGTCACCTATCGCCTGCTGACTCTTATCCTGAGCAAAGATAATATCGGCATACAACTCCGGGCTTTGGGCGAAAAGCCGTCCAACCATAGCCAACTCCAAACGGTAAATCGGTGAGCTAAACTGGAGTAAGGACGCAATATCAGCCTGCTCCCTGCACAGGTTCAGACCATACACAAAAGTCGAGAAGTGACGCATTGCCTGCACCAACTGCATGGCTTCATCATGCTTGTCAGCACTGGCCTGAACCACCCTGGCTCCCCAAATGCCAATCTGCTCCAGCAGCCATTCGCAAGCCTCTGGTTGTCGTCCCTCACACACCACTACAACCTGTTTGGCCAGACTGCCAACATCCGGGCCGAACATAGGGTGCAAACCGACCACAGGTCCCTTATGGGTTTCCAGCATGGCTTTCAGAGGTGCTTCTTTCACCGAAGTCAGATCAGCCAGAATACAGTGCTCAGGTAAATTACCCAGCTTGTCTCTGATAAGCTCGCAGGTCAGACGGATCGGCACACTCACCAATACCAGACCGACACCGTCCAAAATCGAATCCGCTTGCTGCCAGTCATCCTTATCCAGAGAATGAACCTGATAACCGGACAGGGTCAGCATCTGACCAAATAACTTGCCCAGAGCGCCTTCACCACCAATGATCACCACCTTGCCAAGATCGGTTTTTACCTGCTTAAAGCCCATATCTTTCTCATTCAGATAGGACTCGCGCATCAGGCGCCTGAGGATATCTTCGATTAGCTGCGGTGGAATGCCCATGTCGCTGGCTTCCGTTCGGCGTTTGGCCAGCATATTGGCCTCTCGCTGAGGGGCATAGATGGGTAAACCGGCGCCATGCTTTACTACTCCTACCCTGGCAACCAGGTCCAGTCGCTTGCGAATTAAGTCCAGCAACTGCTGATCAACTTCATCAATTTTATCTCTGAGCTGCTCCAGCTCAGCGGTGGTTTTCTCAGTCATACTACTTCTGTCCTGATCCTGACTTTATTCGTTGGCGGCTTTAAGCATACTAAAGCGACCGGGTAACACCAGCGACAATTGTGATGCCCCTTCCCTGAGCAGCGACTCAGTACTGTCCCAATCAATACAGGCATCGGTTACCGAGACGCCGTATTCAAGTTCATGCAATGGTTTGGATGAGGACTGATTGCCCTCCTTCAGATGACTCTCCAGCATAATGCCGATCACAGAAGTGTTGCCCTGCTCTATTTGGTTAAAGATATCCTGACACACCAGAGGCTGGCGTCTGTGATCTTTACTTGAATTACCATGGCTGCAATCCACCACCAGGCGGGCATTTAACCCGGCGCCATGCAGTTGTTGCTCACATTCATTGATACTGTCAGCATCGAAATTTGGCTTTTTTCCCCCCCGCAGGATCACATGACCATCCGGGTTACCATTGGTTTGCAACAGTGCCACCTGCCCTGCCTGATTGATTCCCATAAAACGATGAGAGCTCGCCGCCGCTTGCAGCGCATTAATGGCGACATCCAGCTTGCCGTCTGTACCATTTTTAAAACCAACCGGCATAGACAAACCAGATGCCATCTCTCTGTGGGTTTGTGATTCAGTCGTGCGGGCACCAATCGCTGACCAGGTCACCAGCTCTGACAAGTATTGAGGACTGATAGGATCCAATGCTTCAGTGGCCACAGGCAACTCCAGCTCAGCCAGATACAGCATCAGCTCACGGGCCATCTTCAGGCCTTTTTCCACGTCAAAGGAACCATCCATATCCGGGTCGTTGATAAGGCCCTTCCAGCCCACAGTGGTTCTGGGCTTTTCAAAGTACACCCGCATCAGGATGAAGAATTCACCTTTAAGCTCATCATGCAGCTTTTTCAGTTTGTGGGCATACTCTTTGGCAGCATCTATATCGTGGATAGAGCATGGCCCTGCGACCACCAGAATACGGCTATCCCGTTTGTGGACTATGTCAGATACCGTCTGCCTGGAACGCAGCACATAATCACGTGCATGCTGTGACAGGGGCAAAGCCAGTTTCAACTCCGCCGGGGTAATCAGTACTTTCTCTGCCGTGATATGCACGTTTTCTATTTGCTGCTGTTCCATACGCTTTTCCTGCTGTTGCTGTTACTTCATTACCCTGTCGATTTCCACTCACTAAAGTGGACAATCGCACCATTGTAACGCTACACCATTACACCTTGCCTGAGATGATACGGACTCTCAAGCGTTATTTCACTGATCGTTAGAATTTTTTATATAGAAGGTATTGGGAGGGAGATACTGAACAACACAGGGCTGGATTGAAAATAAAATGATAGAAACAAAAACCCGCCACAAGGGCGGGTCTTCGTGCGAACACTTAACGTCTTTTTTGTACAGCGAACTAAGTAATTACTTAGCCAGCTTCTCACGGATACGTGCAGACTTACCTGAACGCTCACGCAGATAGTACAGTTTGGCGCGACGAACGCGACCACGACGCTTCACTTCAATGCCGGCGATTGCTGGGCTGTGAGTTTGGAAAGTACGCTCAACGCCTTCGCCGTTAGAGATCTTACGTACGGTGAAACCAGAGTGCAGGCCACGGTTACGCTTGGCAATTACTACACCTTCGAACGCCTGCAGACGCTCTTTTTCACCTTCTTTAACACGTACCTGTACAACTACGGTATCACCAGCGCCGAACTCTGGTACGTCTTTTTTCATTTGCTCTTCGTTGAGCATCTTGATGATGTTGTTCATAAACACTCCATCCTAGTAATAACTGAGCTACGACTGGATCAATTGTCCGTTTCATCAACGAACTGAGCCAACAGTCTCTTTTGTTCGTCAGTCAGAGCTAGATTTTCAAATAATTCTGGTCGTCTGAGGAAAGTTCTACCGAGACTTTGCTTCAAACGCCAGCGTCTAATTTCTTCGTGGTTGCCGCTTAGCAGTACTGCCGGTACGTCAAACCCTTCCAAAGACTCAGGTCGCGTATAGTGGGGGCAATCCAGTAAACCGTCAGAGAAGGAGTCCTGCTCTGCACTGGCCTGTTTTCCCAGCACGCCGGGAACCAGTCTGGATACCGCATCGATAAGCGTCATTGCCGGTAATTCACCGCCCGAAAGCACGTAATCGCCGATTGACCACTCCTCGTCCACTTCAGTCTGAATGATGCGCTCATCGATACCTTCGTAACGACCACACACCAAAATCAACTTCTGTGATACTGCCAGCTCTGATGCGCCACGCTGTGTCAGCTTGCGCCCCTGAGGAGACAGATAAATCACTTTTGCGCCTTCACCTGCTGCAGCTTTCGCTGCATGAATGGCATCACGCAAAGGCTGCACCATCATCAACATTCCAGGTCCACCGCCGTAAGGTCGGTCATCAACCGTGTTATGTCTGTCATGTGTGAAATCACGGGGATTCCACGTGTGCAACTCCAGCAGACCGTTTTTAACGGCCCGACCCGTCACTCCGTAGTCGGTGATGGCACGAAACATTTCAGGAAAAAGGGTTACGACCCCTAACCACATGTGTTGTACCTCGACTTAAAAGTCCGGATCCCAATCCACTAAAATCTGTTTGGCCTCGCTGTCCACCTTGATGATGAACTGCTCGGTAACAAAGGGAATCATTCGCTCCCCTTTGCCAAAGGCATCTTTGGCGTTGGCTTTAACAACCAGAACATCGTTGGAACCTGTTTCCAGGATCTGGTCAACTTTGCCCATGTTGTAGCCTTTGGTGTTGACCACCTCACAGCCGATAAGGTCGCGCCAGTAGAACTCGTCTTCCGGCAGGTTTTCCATCTGCTCGGGCAGGATGGCAATCTCACAATTTGTCAGTGCCTGTGCCTGCTCCCGGGTAGTGATGCCTTCGAGCTCAGCCACTACGGCTTTGCCACCATGAATGCGCCACTGGGAAACCTTAACCTCACGCCATTTTCCCTGTTCAAACAGCAACCAGGGAGAATAGTCAAAAATACCTTCCATCGATTCGGTATAAGCGGTGATCTTCATCCAACCTTTTACACCGTAGCATGCGCCAATTTTGCCCAGTACTATCGGCTGTTGGTTACTGCTCATCAACTATACCTTTACGCTATTAAGCAGCAGCTTTACGAGCGTCTTTGATCAGCTTTGCTACGCGATCAGTAGTTGCAGCACCAGTACCAACCCAGTGATCAACACGGTCCAGGTCCAGACGCAGAGTCTCTTCCTGACCACGAGCCAGAGGGTTGAAGAAACCGATGCGCTCGATGAAACGACCGTCACGGGCGTTGCGGCTGTCAGCAACTACGATGTTGTAAAAAGGACGCTTTTTAGCGCCACCACGAGCTAAACGAATGGTAACCATGCGTTAGTAATCCTCTAATGATTTGCATTGAAGCAAAAATAAAAACTGGAACCCCGTGTTCGCGAAGAGTCCCAGCAAAGAAAGCCGGAAGATTTTACCTGACTTTTCAGCTAATGCAACCGCCCAGCTCGAAATTTACGCCGAGGTCAGGGCCACATATTCAGCAGGGAATGTCAGGTTGACGTTCCAAAGAAACGCCCGCTCTGCCCTTCCGCGACAGAGCGATAAATAAGTTATCAGCGGCCGGGGAACTTCATACCCGGAGGCATCATGCCTTTCATGCCACGCATCATCTTTTGCATACCGCCCTTGGAAGACATCTTTTTCATCATCTTCTGCATCTGGGTGAACTGCTTGAGCAGGCGGTTTACGTCCTGAATTTGCGTGCCGGAACCCGCTGCGATACGACGCTTACGCGAGCCCTTAATAATATCAGGGTTGCGACGTTCTGCCGGGGTCATGGAGTTAATGATGGCTTCCATCTGTCCGGTCATCTTACCGTTCTGTACCTGAGCCAGAGCATCAGGAGGCAGTTGACCAACACCTGGCAGCTTCTCCAGCATGCCCATCATGCCACCCATGTTTTTCATCTGCTGCAGTTGGTCGCGAAAATCTTCCAGATCAAAGCCGCCGCCAGACTTCACCTTGGAAGCCAGCTTCATAGCCTTGTCTTTATCGACACCACGTTCAACCTGCTCAATCAGCGACAGTACGTCACCCATGCCCAGAATACGGGACGCAACACGATCCGGATGGAAAGGCTCCAGCGCATCAGTCTTCTCGCCCACACCCAGGAATTTAATTGGCTTACCTGTGATATGACGGATAGACAGGGCGGCACCACCACGGGCGTCACCATCCACCTTGGTCAGTACCACACCAGTCAATGGCAGGGCTTCATTGAATGCCTTGGCCGTATTGGCAGCATCCTGACCTGTCATGGCATCAACCACAAACAGGGTTTCTACCGGATTAACGGCGGCGTGCAGTGCTTTAATTTCATCCATCATGCCTTCATCGACATGCAGACGACCTGCGGTATCCAGAATCACCACATCGATAAACTTCAGCTTGGCATGAGCCATGGCGGCATTGGCGATATCGATAGGCTTTTGGCTTACATCGGATGGGAAGAACTCAACATTGACTTCACCGGCCAGGGTTTCCAACTGTTTGATAGCAGCCGGGCGATATACGTCGGCACTGACCACAAGCACAGATTTCTTCTGGCGTTCTCTCAGGAACTTGGCAAGCTTGGCAACAGAGGTGGTTTTACCGGCACCCTGCAGACCCGCCATCATAATCACGGCGGGAGGTTGCGCAGCCAAATCCAGGGCTTCGTTGGACTCGCCCATGGCTTTTTCCAACTCGCTCTGAACAATCTTGATGAAGACCTGGCCCGGACTCAGGCTCTTGGTGACTTCCTGGCCAACCGCACGCTCCTTCACGGCATTAACGAATTCCCGTACCACAGGCAGGGCTACGTCAGCCTCCAGCAGTGCCATACGGACTTCGCGCAGGGTTTCCTTAATGTTGTCTTCGGTTAAGCGACCACGACCACTGATATTCTTCAGCGTTCGCGACAGTCTGTCAGTCAGGTTCTCAAACATCTTCCTGTGCAATACCTTGTAAGCATCTTCAATATTGGCCTGTATTATAGCGATGCCTGAGCAATTAGCTACTACAGGCTAATTTTGTGCCAGCCTAACTCCTGCTATTGTAAAAAATGTTGGCTAAGCGTCAGAATCTGCTTAAATTTGCCACTTGTATCACTGCCCAAAAGTCTGCAGCTCATGTTATTCTTGCTGCATTAAAACGCTATATTTCGGGCTGTAAGGCCAAAACACAGACGATAGGTTATAACCCCATGGTTCTCTATTCTGCTTCCGCCATGTTTTTTTACTGCATCGCTTTGGTGCTGGTGACCAGTCGCTTGTTCCATGCTGAAGGGCCCAATCGCACCCTGGTTGCCGCGATTGCAGCGATTGCAGTGCTGTTTCACGGTGCCGCTTTATATCAGGCTATCAACACACCGGATGGACAAAACCTGAGCCTGACCAATGTTATCTCTTTGGTGAACTGGATTATCGCCCTCAGCTTTACCGTGCTGATGTTCCGCCTCAAGGTCATGGTAGTAGTACCTGTGGTTTATGCCTGTTCAGTGCTGTCCGTCGCCCTGCTGTGGCTGGTACCGCCTTCATTTATGCTGCATTTTGAGCTGCATCCTGAAGTATTGGTCCATGTTGTGCTGTCTCTGATGGCCTACAGTGCCTTGATGATTGCTGCACTTTACGCCATTCAGCTGGCATTGATTCAAAATAAACTGAAGCAAAAGAAACTGATACTCAGCCCGGCCATTCCACCACTGCTGACAGTAGAGAAGCAGCTATATCACCTGGTGATTATTGGTGTAGCCCTGCTCAGCCTGTCACTTGCTACCGGTTTTATCTTCCTGGATGATATGTTCGCCGAAGGTAAAGGCCATAAAGCGATATTGTCGATCGCCGCCTGGGGTGTTTATGTAGTGATGTTGCTGCAACATTATCGGGTGGGCTGCAAAATCCGCAGTGCAGTTATCTATACTCTGACCGGCGCAACCTTGCTGTCTCTGGCCTATTTCGGCGCCCGTATCGTCAAAGAACTGATTATTAATTAATTGCTCAATTAATCGATTTAAGAGCCGGCCATGTGCGCCGGCTTTTTTATTGTCACCCTTCGTTGACTTGACACCCGCAGTCACAGCCAGTATTTAGTTAGATTCAAGAAACAGCATGGAGCTCCCCTGGTGGAAGATATACCCACAGGTATCCTACTAATCAGCTTAGTTATTCTACTTATTATTTCTGCTTACTTCTCCGGTTCTGAGACCGCCATGATGAGTCTCAACCGCTACCGTCTGCGTCACCTTGCCAATGAAGGTAACCGGGGCGCCATGCGTGCCCGCCAGCTACTGGAAAGACCAGACCGCCTTATCGGCCTTATTCTTATCGGCAACAATCTGGTTAATATTCTTGCCTCCTCGATCGCCACCATTCTTGGTTTACGATTTTTCGGTGATATCGGAGTGGCCATCGCAACAGGTGTACTGACCCTGGTGGTATTGGTTTGCGCAGAAGTGACCCCTAAAACTGTTGCCGCCCTGCATCCGGAACGTATTGCTTTCCCTTCAAGCGTCCTGCTTAAGCTATTGCTTAAAGTTCTTGGACCTCTGGTCACTGTGACCAATTGGATTACCTCCGGCTTTCTTAAGTTACTGGGCGTTCGCAATGTCAGTTCAAGTGATGCCCTGAGCCAGGAAGAATTGCGCACAGTAGTACATGAAGCCGGCGCCCTGATCCCGGCCAATCACCAGGAGATGTTGCTGTCAGTTCTGGATTTGGAGAAAGTGACAGTCGAAGACATTATGGTGCCCCGGGCAGAGATCTACGCCATCAATGTTAATGATGACTTTAAGGTGATTAACCGCCAGGTCATTCAGAGCCCTCACACCCGTGTACTGGTTTATCGGGATACCATAGACGATGTCGTCGGCTTTATCCATCTGCGGGATGCACTGCGCCTGCAGTCAAAAAATCAGTTCAGCAAATCCTCACTGCTGAGGGCTGTAAAGGAGCTTTATTTTGTACCTGAAGGTACTGCCCTGAATGTGCAGCTGGCGAACTTCAAACGAAACCGTGAGCGAATCGGTTTGGTGGTAGACGAGTATGGTGATCTGCAGGGTCTGGTGACGCTGGAAGACATTCTGGAAGAGATCGTAGGAGACTTTACCACCTCTATGATGCCAGCCCCCAGCGAGGAGATAATTCCCCAGCAGGACGGCAGCTACCTGGTAGAGGCCAGTATCAATATCCGGGATATGAATAAAGAGATGAACTGGCAGTTCCCCATCGATGGTCCCAAAACCCTCAATGGGCTGATCATTGAGTATCTGGAGGAGATCCCCTGCGCCAAGACCAGTTTGAGGCTGGCGGGATATCCCGTCGAGGTAGTGGATGTGGCAGACAATATGATCAAGACGGTAAGAGTTATGCCTGCCTTCTTCAAACAACCAGAGCAATCGGCCTGAGCAATCAGCCGAGCCCAGAATGTCAGCATTCAAAAAAGGCCATCTCTTGATGGCCTTTTTTACATCGATTATCCCGCTGAAATAGAGTTAATTGGCTTTTGCAGCTTCGAGCTCCATCCGCTTCTGTTTGGCGATAGGGGTAATTTCCTGTTCCAGCCCCTTCTCCCAGCCAAGATAAAAGTAAACCTCGGCCATCAGGAAAATCGGACCAATCAAAAGCTGATTCATATCGTCAACAAAAGCAGGCTTGGCTTTTTCATACTGATGTCCAATCAGCTGAAATATCCAGCCAACCACAAACACTGCCAGCGCTATCCACAATGCATAGGGAACGCCGACAACCGCTTCAGTGGTGTAGAGCACAGGTAAAATAAACATCACCATGCCCATAGCAAGCCTTACATGCAGCCACATATAGTAAATCAGTACCACCAGGGTAAATATCATAGCCACACTCACCTGGCCTCCGGGAGTATTAAACCTCACCATTCCCAATAGCAGGAAAAGAGACCAGATAATCATAGGGATACCCACGAAGTGGGTTTTGATATTACTGGGATTCAGATGAACGCTTTTGTACGCCGATAATTGCTCTACTATATTTTTCATTTTATTTCTCCCGTCACCGCCCTGTGACCCGGACTGTATTTTTAACACCTTTTATTTTTATCAGCTTGTAACAAGATAGTAAACGGCCGTTTAATCTTATACTTAGCATGCAACTTCTGCCCTTTGCAGAATGTATTTCAGCCCCCCTCCGCAGTAAAACAACCAGCCCTCAACCCGACCAAAACCAAGCGTAACAAATTGTTTTAAAACAAATAGATGTTTTATAGATATATAAACGTGAAAGAAAAGACGCCTCCTTGATTGTTGCCCACCGCCCAAGTCCGTAAAACCGATGTTGCGGGATTGTTTTGGCCAAGTAAAAGCGCCGGAACGTCAGGCAGCGACCCACACTTCGAGTTGCCCCGCCAACCATAACAAACCGCAACAGACGGAATAGGGAAAAATGATGAATAAGAAAAAAATAACCAGTGCGGTCCAGGCCGTAATACTGGGACTCACCCCGGCCATCGCTTTTGCCGCTGACGATGCAATTGAAGTTCAGGGTGTCAGCAATGCACAACAGAATTCTTCTCAGGCAGCGGCTGAAGAGAAAGTTGAAAAAATTACGGTTACCGGCTCCCGCATTAAACGCGACAGCTTCTCGGTAGCGACCCCTCTGGCTACTCTGGATCGCAATGACATCGAAGATGCCGGTATTGGCTCACTCGCAGCCATCCTGGTAGACGAAATCCCTCAGGTCTCTGAAGGCAGCAGCAACTCCAATTCCCAATCAAGTGTTCAAAACACAGGTCTGTCTACTATTGATCTACGCGAACTGGGCACCAACCGGACTCTGACTCTGGTCGATGGCCGCCGTGTGGTGTCCAACAGTTACTCAGGCAACTATGTCAGCTTGAGCACCATCCCTGCCAGTATGGTGCAAAAGGTCGAAATTATTACAGGTGGCGCCTCAGCAGCTTATGGTTCTGATGCGGTAGCTGGTGTAGTGAACATTATTACCAAGCAGGATCAGGAAGGATTCAGCATTAATGCCCGTGGTGGCGAATCCATGGAAGGTGGTGCCCGCGAATACAGTATCGATGCTGATTACGGCACCACTTATAATGATGGTGCCGGTTACCTGTTCTTCGCCACTTCTTTCGATAAAGAGTATGGCCTGGAATTCTGGGATAGAGACAGAGCCCAGCAGCAGGATGCCTGGACTTACGATGATGATGAAATGTGTAATGCCATGCTCACGGAGAATGGCTACCAGTGCATGCGCGATATCACTCAGGCTGACTGGCGTAGTCTGAGCGACTCCATCTATGGTGGCGTATTCGACGAGAAAAGCAGTACCAAGCCTGATTCTGGCTTTTGGTATGACGGCCAGACACTGAGAGATGACTGGCACGAAGAACGGTATGGTATCAATTTCAATCAGTTCACCATGCTTAAAGTGCCTGATGAAGCGCTTTCTGTGGCGGTCAAAACCGAGTATGAATTTGACAGCGGCATAGAAGCGTATTTCCAGATGCAGTACGCCCGCAACAAGTCAGTCAACAACAAGTCGCCCGAAAGTGAAGATGAATGTGATTCAATCATCACCCGGGATTTGGAAACCGGTGAGTTTGGCGCTGACTGTATTGGCCGTATCCCCAAAGATAATCCGTACATGCCTGAAGAAATCCGCGATCAAGCCAGCTCAAAAGGGGTAAAGTGGGATAGAAACTTTGCGGAAGTCGGTAATATCATTAACGAAAACACCCGTCAAACTTACCGCACCTGGGCAGGCCTGCGTGGCTACGTATTTGAAGATTGGGAGTGGGATCTGTCTGTTGGCTACGGTAACTTCCAACAGGAGCAGGTTCGTCATAACGAGCTTTATGTCGCCCGCGTTCGCGAAGCCCTGAACGCCGAGCAACTTGATGATGGCACTATCCAGTGTAAGAGCGAAGAAGCACGCGCTAACGGTTGTGTACCTATCAATCTGTTTGGTGCTGGCTCCATATCAGCTGAGGCAGCGAACTACATTCGCGCAACCCCAGAGATCAACACAGATATCACCATGACCAATGTACTGGGTTACATCACAGGTGATCTGTTTGAGATGCCAGCGGGTCCTGTAGCTTCCGCATTTGGTTTCGAATATCGCCGCGATACTCAAACAGTATCCACCAACGTACCTGAAGGTGGCGTGACCTTTAACTATGTGCCTTCTTTCAGCGGTAACGTTGACGTATACGAAGCTTTCGCTGAAGTATCTGTGCCCCTATTAGCTGATATGGCTGCAGCTAAGAGCCTGTCGTTGGATCTTTCTGCTCGATTCGCAGATTACAGCTGGTCAACCACAGGTCTGATGCAGAGTTACAAAGCCGGCTTTATTTATGAACCTCTGGAAGGTTATGCCGTGCGTGCCAACTGGGCCCGAGCTCAACGGGCGCCGACCATCACCGACCTGATGTCCCCTCCACGCGGCGACTATGATTCGTTTGATGACGTGTGTGATGGCGTAACAGCGACCTCTGACAAGCCAGGTCATGATGCCTGTCGTCAGGATCCGGGTATTGCCGCAACTATCGCTGCAGACGGTAAATTTGTAGATGATAACAATGGTTACTCGCCTAACGTAGGTAACCCAGAGTTGCAGGAAGAGACAGCTGATACCTTTACTGTTGGTCTGACTATGGCACCGGAATTTATCGATGGCCTTCGCATCGCTGTCGACTACTATGACATCAGTATTGACGATGCTATCGACGCTCTGTCAAATGAAGATATTATCGGTTTCTGCTACAACTCATCCCTAGCATATGGCGATGATAACGAGTTCTGTAACGACATTACTCGTGACAGTGATGGTCAGATTTCTGAGGTACAACAGCGTTTGATTAACATCAACGAAATCACCACCAGTGGTTACGATATTGCGGCAGAATACCGTTACGACTTTGATGAGTGGGGTCGTATCCGCTTTAAAGCTGACTGGACTCACGTGATTGGTTACGCCGAAACCAAGACAGGCCCTGATGGTCAGTTCACTGAAAATTATGAAGGTTACCTGACCTCCGACATATTCGAAGATAAAGGCTCCGCCTCTTTGACCTGGTATAAAGATGACTGGCGCGTGCGCTGGAGCACCCGTTACAAGAGCTCTGTCCGTCGCAGCTTGTCTACCCAACAGGCCTGGGAAAAGGACATTGCCACCAACGCGGAAAACTGTGCTAATGGCTCTGATGACTGTATTGCCAACCCTGAGCCACTGTATGGTCAGGAGTTGCCTTCAGTCACCACCCACAACCTGTCTGTTTCCTATGACTGGGACATCGATGACAGCACTGACCTGCGTCTTTACGGCGGTGTGAATAACCTGTTTGATGAAAAAGGACCATTTATCCTGGGTGGTCGCGGTAACTTCGACAGTGCCTACGGCGGTGGTGTGGGACGCTTTATGTTTGTAGGCGCCCGTCTACGATTCTAAATGATGTAAAATCTCCCTGTAGCAAAAAGCCAGCGATAACTCGCTGGCTTTTTTATTAGCTTCAGTGAACCGGTGAACCATATAAGCAGTTCAGGACTCCAATATCACAGTGGCCATAGCATAGTGCTGCTCATCGGCAATGCTGATGTGGCCCAGATAGCCTCCCATCAACTCAAGACGCTCGGCCGCACCATCAGTGAAAGCCAGCTTGGGAGCACCCAGCTCATTATTACTGATATGAATATGCTGAAATGAGATACCCCGGCCAATGCCCGTGCCCAGCGCCTTGGCAGCGGCCTCCTTGGCGGCAAAACGCTTGGCAAGGAAACGGGCAGGCTGACGACTCTCATTAAAGGTCAGCAGCTCCTCTTCAGTCAGTACTCTACGGGCTAACCTGTCCCCCTTCTCAAGCTGCTGTTCGATACGGGCTATCTCAACGATATCTGTCCCCAATCCAATAATAGCCATCTGCTCTCCCGCCTTCCTTGTCTCCGACGCTACGACTACTCGCCGCGACGTCCTTCCAACATCAGGGTTTTCATATCCCTTACCGCTTTTTCCAATCCGTCAATCGCTGCACGGGCAACAATGGCATGACCGATATTGAGCTCATACAACTCTGGAATCGCGGCAACCGCTTTGACATTGTGATAGTGAAGTCCGTGCCCGGCATTAACTACCAGTCCCTGACCGTGGGCATAAGCCGCCATGGTTTTAATGCGCTCCAGCTCTTTTGCCTGGGTAGCGTCATCAGTGGCATCGGCGTAACAGCCTGTATGAATTTCGATATAGGGCGCACCGACTTCCACAGTGGCATCAATCTGAGTTTTATCTGCATCGATAAACAGAGACACTTTGATGCCTTCTGCTGCCAGTCTAGCGACAGCAGCTTTAATCTTGTTCTTCTGACCGGCGACATCCAGTCCACCCTCTGTGGTCAACTCCTGACGTTTTTCGGGCACCAGACATACGTATGTTGGCTTGAGTTCACAGGCGATATCCAACATCTCGTCAGTCACCGCGCACTCAAAGTTCATTCTGGTTTTCAGGGTCTTTGCCAGCAGGTAAACATCTCTGTCCTGGATATGGCGTCTGTCTTCGCGAAGGTGAATCGTAATGCCATCGGCACCGGCATGCTCTGCGACTGCTGCAGCGTGCACAGGGTCCGGATAGTTGGTGCCCCTCGCCTGACGCAAGGTGGCGATATGATCTATGTTAACTCCGAGCAAAATACCGCTCATTCCGGTTCTCCTTTCCAACTGGAACGCTGATTTAATTGGCGGTTATTGTACTCATACAGAAGGAAAAGAGTAACTGTTACGACAGGTTGGAGTTCACCGAAGAGTGATTGGCAGCAAACAATGCCCGGCTGAGCAAGGGCTTCTCGCCAAGCAGGGGCTGCAGCAGTATCCGCATCAGGCCTTTGGCGGCTGGCAGATCTTCCTCAATCAGGCTGCCCTGAGCGAATCTTTGCAGACCCGCGCCGGACCAAATCCGAATCTTTCCCGCACCATCAGCTATGGGCCAGAATCCCTGCTCCACCAGATATTGATAATTCAATGTGGCTTCAATCTCTTTGCCGTGACCGTCATGCTCAAGGGATGGCATGGCACCCAGCTCTTTCAGCAACGCCATTTCAACGTAGCGCAGCTGCGCCTCACCAAACTCCCGCGCCAACGCCATCAACGCCTTGTGATAACAGATGAATAGAGTCTCTCCGCCATGCTGCAAGGTCCGGATCATTAACTCGTTAAGATAGATACCTGCATAAAGGCTTTTCCCCGTCAGCGGGATGGCAGGTGACATGGGCTCGACCAGGGTCATGGTCTTGAGCTCACTGCGTCCGGTCAGGGAAAAAATCAGAGGTTGAAAGGGTTGGATAATGCTTTTGAGATTGCGTTTGCCGCTGCCCACACGGACAACGGCATCGACACGCCCTAAACCATCGACCAGCAGATTAGCAATAACGCTGGTCTCACGATAGGGGCGGGAATGCAGGACATAGCCTCTTTCCATATGCTGTGTCCCGATGGCTAATCAGTCTTCGCCATAACCGAGACTGCGCAGGGCGCGCTCGTCATCGGCCCAGCCTGACTTAACCTTAACCCAGACCTCCAGGAACACCTTATTGTCAAACAGGCGCTCCATGTCTTTACGGGCTTCGGTGGCGATCGTACGAATGCGTTCGCCTTTGTTACCAATCACCATGCGCTTCTGACCGGTACGTTCAACCAGGATCAGGGCGTTTATCTGATAAACACCATTTTCCATCATCTTGAACTGCTCGATCTCCACAGTAGCATCGTAAGGTAGCTCATCGCCGAGAAAACGCATCAGTTTTTCACGGACGATCTCAGACGCCATAAAACGCTGGGAACGGTCGGTGACATAATCTTCAGGGAAATAGAATGGGCACTCAGGCAAAGTTTCGGTCGCCAATTCCATAATCCGCTGAACATTGGTTCCCTGTTTGGCAGAAATCGGCAGGATCTCATCAAACGGAAACTTCTTTGATACCTCTTCCAGATAAGGGAACAGCGCCTCCTTATCCTTCAGGTGATCTACTTTGTTGATGGCCAGTACAGTCAGGCGCTCATCCGCTCCACGGCGCAACTTATTCAGCACCATGTCTTCGTCAGCAGTCCAAGTCATACCGTCAACCACGAAGACCACCATGGACACATCTGCCAGAGAGCTGGCAGCGGCACGGTTCATCAATCGGTTAATGGCACGCTTCTCTTCAATGTGCAGACCCGGCGTATCCACAAACACTATCTGGCGAGGGCCTTCAGTGTGGATCCCCATAATGCGGTGACGTGTGGTTTGTGGTTTGCGGGAGGTAATACTCAGCTTCTGACCCAACAAGCGGTTCAGCAGAGTCGATTTACCGACATTTGGGCGACCAACAATGGCCACCATACCGCAGTAGGTGACCTCGTACTGGGGCGCGTTGCCCTGGTTCATCCTTGCCAGCAGTTCATCCAGTGAAGGCTCATTGGCTTCCACTTCCGGCAGCTCCGTGTCCGGTTGCTTTGGCAAGTCTTTATCACTCATTTCTTCAATAACTCCAGCACCTGGGCAGCCGCCATTTGTTCGGCTTTACGGCGGGAACTGCCCACACCGATAACAGCTTGATTCATATCGCTTACCCGGCACTCTACGGTAAATGTCTGGTCATGGGCTTCGCCCTCAACCTTCACCACCTGATAGTCAGGCAGTGGCTTTTTAAATCCCTGCAGATGTTCCTGCAGTTGGGTTTTGGCGTCCTTCTGATTGACCCCAGGTTGGATCTCTTTCAGGCGCACTTCATACCAGGCCAGCAGCAGTGCACGGCTGGTTTCAAGATCTGAGTCCAGATAAGCAGCACCAATAATCGCTTCCACCGCATCGGCCAGAATAGACTCACGGCGATGACCACCGCTTTTCAGTTCACCCGGGCCCAGATGCAGGTACTCGCCCAGTTTAAATTCCTGGGCAATTTTCGCCAGAGTATCACCGCGAACCAGAGTGGCACGCATACGGCTCAAATCACCTTCAGTAGCCTTTGGAAACTGGTGATACAGGGCATCTGAGATCACAATAGATAGAATTGAATCGCCGAGAAACTCCAGGCGTTCATTGTGTTTGTTGGCCGCGCTTCTGTGGGTCAGCGCCTGGGTCAACAACTCCATATTGTTGAATTGATAACCCAGAATACGACACAGACGTGGCAAATTTTTAATCGGTTCCATAATGCTTAATGAATTGCACCAATACGGTTAAATCTTACACCTGATGGGATCCAGGTTGGCAGTAGATCTGAAGGCTGACGATCAAACTCAAAGCTGATCCAGATAGCCACAGCTTTACCCACCAGATTCGCCTCGGGAACAAAGCCCCAGAAGCGACTGTCGCGGCTGTTATCACGGTTATCACCCAGCACAAAATACTGGCCTTCCGGCACAATCCATTCTCCCGCAGGGAGATCACCCTGACGGTAGAAGAACTGCTTCATTTCGCTGCGCGCAGGGTTGATCAGTATGTCATGGGTCACATCGCCCAGTTGCTCTTTATATCTCAGCAACGGGATACCGTCCTGAACAAACTCACCGCGGTTAACTTCAGCACGCTCCACCAGTTGTGGGCCAGTGCAATCACTGCCCGCCTCGCACTTGGGCTGAATCCACAGCTGCTTGTTGCGATATATCACCTTATCAGCTGGCAAACCCACAACTCGCTTGATGTAATCAACCTTAGGGTCTTCCGGGTACTTAAATACCGCGACATCGCCGCGCTCGGGCTCACCGGTTTCTACCAGTTTGCTCCTCCACACGGGATCACGCAAACCATAGCTGAACTTTTCAACCAGAATGAAATCGCCTACCAACAGGGTTGGCATCATAGAGCCGGATGGGATCTGAAACGGCTCATAAATAAAAGAGCGCAAAACCATCACAAACGCGATAACAGGGAATACCGAGTGAGCGGTTTCCACCACAGTGGACTCTCTCAGCATATTTTCTCTGGCTTCTTCTGTTACTGTGCCACCCGCTTCTGCCAGTGCCAGCTTCTCACGGCGCTTGGGAGCCAGAAACAGCACGTCATAGAGCCAGATAAGCCCGGTAGCCAAAGTGGCCACGACCAGAATAATTGAAAAATAGGCCGCCATACTTAGAGTTTACTCCTGCCTTGAAAATACGGGTCACCCTTGACCCACTATCGGCAATATACCAATTGCATTAGACAGTTATCATTCAGGAATTTGTCTGATTAGGCAAAACCGAAACAACAATCCAATGCTATTGGTATCAGTTGACCCGGTTATTCAGGCCAACTAACCAAAGCGCCGCTTATCGCGGCGCTATTCTTTTAAGCATCAATCGTTCAGCTTAAGTACCGCCAGGAAGGCCTCCTGAGGCACCTCCACGTTACCCAGCTGCTTCATGCGCTTCTTACCTTCTTTCTGCTTCTGCAGCAGTTTCTTCTTACGGGATACGTCACCACCATAACACTTGGCGGTTACGTCCTTACGAAGAGCTTTCACTGTGGAGCGAGCCACAATCTGACTTCCCACAGCCGCCTGAATGGCGATATCAAACATCTGCCGTGGGATCAGTTCTTTCATCTTATCCACCAGAGCAATACCCTTGTGACGGATATTGGAGCGGTGAATAATCATCGCCAGCGCGTCAACGCGGTCACCATTGATCAGTACGTCCAGGCGCACCATATCTGCAGGCTCAAAGCGGATAAAGTTGTATTCCAAAGACGCATATCCGCGACTGGTTGACTTCAGACGGTCGAAGAAATCCATTACCACTTCTGCTGCCGGGATATCATAGGTCAGCGCAACCTGGTTACCGTGATAAACCATGTTCTTCTGTACGCCACGCTTCTCAACACACAGTGTAATAACGTTACCCAGATACTCTTTAGGCACCAGAATATTGGCTTCAACGATAGGCTCGCGCATCTCTTCAACATAGTTCAGCGCAGGCAGATCTGAAGGGTTATCAACGTAAACCGTCTCACCATTGGTCAGCAGCACTTCGTATTCCACGGTTGGTGCTGTGGTGATCAGGTCCAGATTGTATTCACGCTCCAGACGCTCCTGAATGATCTCCATGTGCAGTAGACCCAGGTAACCGATACGGAAACCGAAGCCCAGTGCGGAAGAAGTTTCAGGCTCAAACTGCAAAGACGCATCGTTCAGGCTCAGCTTGTTCAGTGCGTCACGGAAGTTTTCATAGTCGTCGGTAGAGATGGTGAATACACCGGCATATACCTGAGGCTTGGCCTTTTTAAAACCAGGCAGTGGCTTATCAGCACCATGTTTGGCATGAGTCAGGGTGTCACCTACGGGTGCGCCGTGGATCTCTTTGATACCGGCAATCACATAGCCTACTTCACCTGTTTTCAGCTCGTCCTTGTCTTTCTTCTTCGGAGTGAAGATACCGACACGGTCAGCGTTGTAGGTCTGGCCTGTGCTCATCACCTTGAACTTGTCACCCTTCTTCAGGCTACCGTGCTTGATGCGCACCAGAGACACAACACCCAGGTAAGAGTCGAACCAGGAGTCAATAATCAACGCCTGCAGAGGGGCTTCAGTATCACCTTCAGGAGCCGGGATCTGAGCAACGATGGTTTCCAATACATCTTCAACACCGATACCTGTCTTGGCTGAACAGCGAACAGCATCCTGGGCTTCGATGCCCACGATATCTTCGATTTCCGCCGCAACGCGCTCAGGCTCAGCCTGAGGCAGGTCAATCTTGTTAAGTACAGGAACCACTTCCAGGTCCATGTCCAGTGCGGTATAGCAGTTTGCCAGCGTCTGAGCTTCTACACCCTGACCGGCATCCACTACCAACAGCGCACCCTCACAGGCCGCCAGCGAGCGGGATACTTCATAAGAGAAGTCCACGTGGCCCGGAGTATCAATAAAGTTCAACTGGTAGGTTTCACCATCTTTGGCCTGGTAATCCAGAGTCACACTCTGGGCTTTGATGGTAATGCCGCGCTCACGCTCCAGATCCATAGAATCGAGCACCTGCTGCGCCATTTCACGGTCGGTCAGGCCACCGCACACCTGGATAAGACGATCCGACAGGGTCGACTTACCATGGTCGATATGAGCAATAATCGAAAAATTTCGAATATTCTTGTTAATCATGGACTTCTTTTCACTCAAATTGAAAGTCTCGGGCCTTGCTCTCAGTGTCACTGCGCTTGAAGGACAGCTTCTTCACCCGGAATAAAATCAGCTTGAAAATCAATTAGTTTCATTTTCAAAACCGCTATTCAAATTACTCCGTACCGCTGCAAAGGCTGAGCTGAAAAATGGATTCTGTATAAAGGTGCGAAATTGTACCTGATTAGGGTAGCAATACCAATCACATTCAATGCAGCCGGTATCGCTCCTTGATAGCAGATGAGTTCAGGCGCTCTGGCCTGTAACCTGTTTACCCAGGTAGGAGAGAATAATGGGTTGCGCCTGAGCTTCCAGAGATCTGGCCTGACGCTTACCCAGCCACCAACAGACAAAGCCACCGGTAAGGCCTCCAGCCATGGCCAGGGCGTTGGCATTAAGGCCCAATTGCCCCCCTATCACCTGCCCGAGTAAGCCGCCGCTCAGAAGACCAAAAAGAGGCAGTAAATAGACCAGCGCCGCAGACTTGAGTACCACTGATTCGGGTAACCCCAGTTTCAGCAGGTCCCCCACCTCATAACGCCTGTCAGCGGGCACAGCAAACTGTTGCAGTTTGGCCGAAAAAGCTTTGGCAACTGAGCCTGTGCCGCAATTGTCGCTGTTATCACAATGATTGCAGGCAGACTGCATTTCGACTTCAACCAATACCCAATCCGGACTGTCCTGGCCAATGACTCTGGCCTTTTGCTCCATCATGGCTGGGAATCCAGTCTAAGGCTGTCGGCGATACGCTTAAGTGTCTCGGGTGGTAACTTGCCCATGACCACAATTTCAGCATTGCCACGGTTTTCAGTCACCAAAGACAGGCCACTGCGGGTGATCAATTCCTCAGGCAGCGGGGTTTCAGATGCCCGGGCAACATACACAGAGACATTAACCAGGCCATCTGTCAGCGCCACATACTCTACCGCTTCCTGGCTGCCGATAAGGCGGTGGTGATCGCGCACCATTACCTCGAAGCCCTCAGGTAACCAGCTGAACTTCCAGTTTTGGCCATCGGCACGTTCAGCAGTGTTAATCACCGCAGGCCACTCCTGTTCAGCAGCTTCCTGCAACAGGGCCGGAGGAGCCTGCAGCACAATCAACTCCACAGCCATAATCTGCTCTACCAACTGCTTTTCGTCGGTGATCAGGTCATATCGCAGCGGCAGGAAACTCTCCATATCCACCCAAACCTGATGGGAGTAGCGAGTGCTATCCTTGGGAATAATTCGGATCATCTGTCCGGGTCTGCCGGCAATGCGACTGCGACCTCCGAGAACAAACTCATAGCCGCGCTCCAACTTACTTATCTCATCAGAGAAAGCAGCTGGCCAAACGCCCTGTATTCTTGACGCCAATACGCTGTATGCGGGCTGGTCATGTTCCAGAAAAGTCACGGTATTGCCAACACGCACCGCGTTCTTTGGAGGACCATTCAGGTGCTCCAGAAAGGCGACTTCCTTCTCGTCGACTTTGCCGTGGAGATAGACAAGTGGTCGAATATGGTCAGCTTGGAGGTGAATAAGAGAAACTTTGAATTGTTGTTGCTTCAGCCCTTCGCTCATATGCTCAAGCCAGGCTTTGGCAGAAAGCTCCTGTTGCTGAGCTGCCGCCGGGAAGGCGGCAATCAACAGAGCCAGCAGAAAAGTACGCAAGCGGCTTCCTTAATCAGTGTTGGTGTTCCGGCATAATATCAGCGCTGTTATCGAGCGCCACGCCTGAATTCAATCTTTGCTGCAGCATGTGGTCCTGAATATAGGTATTGAGACGACGACGCTGCTCATAAACCTGCTCATTACTGTTACCGGACTGAACCTGCTGAACCGGGCCAGTTTGCAAGCTAACCGGAGATGCTGTACCAACTAGAGGACGGGTCGACAGCACAGACATTGGCTCCTGCTCAGGGCCTTGCTGTTGGTAGTTCTGCACACCGATAACAGCAACCAGCGCAACACTGGCAGCAATAGCATACTGTCCAAATTGCTTGAACAGAGGAACCACATTACCCCTGGGCTTATCAACCTCTGCTTTGGCAGTCACCTGAATGTTTGGCGCGACGATAGCGGGCTCATCATCTATGGCCTGAGCAATACGCGCTGATAAATCCAGATTGATTGTATCAGGTAACTCCCCACGCATGGCATCACCTATCATGTGATAGTTACGCCACTTATCGTGAGAACCTTTGTCGGCTGCCAGATCTGCCATAGCCTGTCCTTCGACTTCGCCATCTACTGCAGCAGATACCCACTCCTGACCTAATTTATCCATTGTGCACCTGTTTGCTCATTATCAATTTTCCAGCAACGGCTGGAGCTTTTTGTCTATCGCCTCCCGGGCGCGGAATATACGCGAACGTACAGTACCCACCGGGGAGTCCATTACTTTGGCAATATCCTCATAGCTCATTCCGTCCAGCTCACGCAGGGTGATTGCCATTCTTAATTCTTCCGGCAGTGTTTCCAGCGTTTCAAACACCACCGCCCTGATTTCGTCCGACAACATCAGGCGCTCCGGAGAGTCCACCTCACGTAATGCGTCGGCACCTTCATAATATTCGGCTTCTTCTGCATCCACATCGTTGGCCGGGGCTCTTCTCCCCTGCGCCGCCAGATGGTTCTTGGCGGTATTAACCGCAATCCGGTACAGCCAGGTATAAAACGCACTTTCGCCCCTGAAGTTGGGAAGTGCCCGGTAAGCCTTGATAAACGCTTCCTGTGCCACGTCGGCCACATCGGCTTGATTCCGGATATATCTGGCAATCAGGTTAATGACTTTCCCCTGATACTTCTGCACCAGCAGATTGAACGCATTTTTATCGCCGCGCTGCACTCTCTCTACGAGTTGCAGATCACTGTTTTGTCCACTCATCCGAGCCGACTTCTCCCAATTAACTTACTGATTTTCCAGTCGCTCGAATCTCATTCACTTATGTAGACTGATGCCTTTTGAAAAAGTTCTGTAATGTTTTAAAAAATTTCGCGTCTTAGACTCAAAACATGGTTTACCATAGGCAAACCTTCAAAGCCATCATGATACCCGATGAAACAAGCAGTTGAACACCAATCTGACCTGCTGGTAATTGGCAGTGGTGCCGCAGGCCTGACACTGGCACTGCATCTGGCCGAGAAAGCCAAGGTCATTTTGCTATCCAAAGGTCCTCTGTCAGAGGGCTCCACCTACTACGCCCAGGGCGGCATAGCCTCCGTCTTCAACGATGAAGAAGACACCATTGAGTCCCACGTAGCCGATACCCTGGTGGCAGGTGCCGGTTTGTGTGACGAAACAGTCGTTACCTATACAGCAGCCAATGCCAAAGGTGCGATGCAGTGGCTGATTGACGCTGGTGTTGCCTTTGACAAAGAGGAAGGCTTCGCCAACGAAGATGAAGCGCCTTATCACCTCACCCGCGAAGGTGGACACAGTCACAGACGCATTTTTCACTCTGCAGATGCCACCGGCAAAGCCGTGCAAATGACGTTGCAGGAAAGAGCATTGGCCCACCCCAATATTAAAGTGCTTGAGCGCTATAATGCGATTGACCTGATTACCACCAGAAAACTGGGGCGCAGTGGTAACCGGGTAGTGGGTGCTTACGTATGGAACCGTGACCAGGAGCATGTGGAAACAGTGCGTGCCCGCTTTGTGGCCCTGGCTACAGGTGGCAGTTCCAAGGTATACCAGTACACATCCAACCCGGATATTGCCAGTGGTGATGGTATCGCCATGGCCTGGCGTGCCGGTTGCCGGGTGGCCAATATGGAATTCAATCAATTCCACCCCACCTGTCTGTACCACGCCGATGCCCGTAACTTCCTGCTGACCGAAGCACTGCGCGGTGAAGGGGCGTATTTACGTCGCCCAGACGGCAGCCGCTTTATGCCGGAATTTGATGAACGTGCCGAGCTGGCACCGAGAGATATCGTTGCTCGCGCCATCGACTTTGAGATGAAGCGCCTGGGTGCAGACTGTGTCTATCTGGACATCAGCCACAAGCCGGAAGAGTTTGTTATTAAACACTTCCCGACGATATACCAGCGTTGTATTTCTCTTGGCATAGACATTACTAAAGAGCCTATTCCTGTGGTGCCGGCCGCACACTATACCTGTGGTGGTGTAATGACAGATCTGCATGGCCAGACTGACCTCAACGGACTCTATGCCATTGGTGAAGTCGCTTATACTGGCCTCCACGGAGCCAACCGTCTGGCCAGTAACTCGCTGCTGGAATGTCTGGTGTTTGCCCGGGCTGCCGCCGAGGACATTGAAAGCCTGTTGGGTAAGATCCCTATGCCGGGCCCTCTGCCTGCCTGGGATGAAAGCCAGGTGTGTGACTCAGATGAAGAGGTAGTGATTGCTCACAACTGGCATGAACTGCGTCTGTTTATGTGGGACTACGTAGGCATAGTACGTACCGACAAACGTTTGGAGCGGGCGCTGCGACGGGTGCAGTTGCTGCAGCAGGAGATCGATGAGTACTACTCAAATTTCCGCGTCAGTAATAACCTTTTGGAGCTGCGTAACCTGGTTCAGGTCGCCGAGCTGATTATTCGCTGCGCCATGTCCCGCAAAGAAAGTCGCGGACTGCACTGCAATCTGGACCATCCCGAGCAAAGCGACAATCCTCAACCGACCATACTTCAGCCGCAGTAATAGTGGCTTAAGGTTATTCAGGGAGCCTCATGGCTCCCTTTTTGATGCCGGAGCAGCACCCGACAAAGTGCCCGGTAATCCGCCTCACTCAGCATGTCTTTGAATACGATTATCAATCGCTCTTGTCGATCAACTTTAACATAAACAAAGCACATCAGAGGCATCACATAGCTGCGAGCCAGCTCGCATTCGCTACCATTCAACAACCAGTATTCGCCTTCTTCATCCAGGCTGAGATCAACCTGCCAGTGCATCAGACGCAAGAATGCCCTGCCCAACGCAGCGACCACCAACACAAACGTCAGCACTTTAAACCAGAGAAAAATATCAGGATAGGCTTTGGGCCAGAGTAGAAAGCTACTCAGGCACACTGCAGCAACGACCAGAAAACTCAGTCGCTGCTGAATAGAGGAACTTAGATGGAAGTTATGGCGCCGGACGGCCACGGACGGTAATTACCATTTGCGCCAGTTCAGGGTCGGCGCACTGCTCATGCCCCATAAACCAGGCGAACAATTCGGGATCCTCACAAGACAAGAGTCTGGCAAATACCTGCTTGTCTTCATCAGACAGGCCTTCATAGCGCTCTTCAACAAAAGGTTGAAACAGTACGTCCAACTCCAGCATGCCGCGGCGACAAGCCCATTTTATTCTGGCAGTACTCATTAAATCAGACACTTGAAAACTCCTTATCATTATTGTGCTGCAAGTTTAGCAATGCACAGATCTAAAATCGAGCTGGCAAAACCCCAGTTTAGGGTCTGTTGGCCTTTGAAGATGGTTTTTGCAGCCCTTTGTCGTTGTTTTATACAAAGCAACGCGATTGCGGTGTAGTTGTTCTACATAAATGAGCGCTAATGCAGTAGAAAGCGACGACAAACGCTGCCCGAAGGGCTCGGCTATACGCGCTTTACTCTTTGTTGCAAGGTATTTGCTTAGGCCCACTAGGCGGCACACCTTGCGTCGCGACTAAAGCGCGTCTATCTCGAGCAAAATTCAACCATGAAAGGTCAACAGACCCTAATAATTAATTTTGCAGCGACTTCACGCGGGCATCTTCTCCCGCAAACAGCTCACTGAAATCATTCTCCAACAAGCGTTTCAATGCCGGATGCTGAATCATTCGCTCGGCAAACATCACATGATACTCCTGCCGAACCTCATTGGTTTCACCGATAAGCTGAATGTCCTGTGCAAAAATATCCTGCTTATAGATAGCCGGAGCCACAAAGATCCCCTGCTCGAAAAAGCCAAAAGCCTTCATCATCGCGGAATCATCAAACTCCCCGAGAATATTAACCTTGAGGCCGTTATCATCAAACCAGCGGTAGAGCTGCTGTCCAAGAGAGGTGCGTTTGGAGGGGATCAGCAAAGGCATAGTTTCCAGACAGGCAGGGAAGTCGCCGGGAACCGCATTGGCGGAGAAAAATCCGATGCCACACTCTCCCAGCTTTTTGGAAAGGATCTCAGGATACTTAAGTGATTCACCGGCACAATCAGACAGGATCATATCCAGTTTGTGATCCCTTAACCTCTCCATCAAATCGTCGTGGGTTGCCTCATAACAGGCCAGTCGCATACTGCCATCGGGAGGCACCACTGAGAGCAGGATTCGGCTTGAGAGGGCTTTGGACAGTGCGTCGGCAATGCCCACTTCAAACAGCACAGACTCATCATCCTGATAGTTGAGCAGATCCAGCATTTCATAGCTTAGGTTGAACATCTTGTCGGCGTAGCGAAATACCAGCTCACCCAGCTCAGTCGCCTCCAGATTTCTTCCCACCCGGCGAAACAGCTCACCATCCAACCTGCCCTCAAGCGCCCGAATTTGCCCGGTAACAGTCTGAGGCGCCAGGCACAAAGCGTCAGCGGCCTTGGCTACAGAGCCTTTGCGCTTAACCATCCAGAAATAATACAAGTGGTTATAGTTGAGGTGAGACATGCAACCTTTCCCTGTTTCAGAGACCAAAAAGAAAGCCGCTCGAATGAGCGGCTTGGATAATAACTTAATACAGAGTTATTGGCATTAGTTTAGGCGCTGACAATCCAGCAGGTTACGGACTGCATCATTCAGGGCTTCAATACTGTCAATCTCACCTGAGGTCACAGCTTCTGTTACCGCTGAGACCAGCTCGTCGCGATCTGGAAGACGGTCGGCACAGAATCTGCGGTTGGCCTCCTGATAACGCTTACCACCTCGGTACTTCAGCGCTCGGGACTGATAACCATCAGTCTGGATACGCTCACCCATGGCGTTGGGCTTGAAAATCAGTGCACCGTCAACAATACCCTCAAGATAAGCCTGACATTTTACTGAGTTGACATCCTGGTTACAGACGCGCAGTGGCTCAGCCTGGGCCAGGGTGGATAAACCAAACAAACAAGTCGCAGCTAATATTTTTATTTTCATGCTTTTTCTCCTTGTTCAGGCAAAACTTTCGACAACCACAGGTAGCCAATCACTGCTGCCAGCATAGACCCCAGCAAAATACCGAGTCGAGC
This sequence comes from Shewanella corallii, assembly GCF_023349125.1. Taxonomy (GTDB): domain Bacteria; phylum Pseudomonadota; class Gammaproteobacteria; order Enterobacterales; family Shewanellaceae; genus Shewanella; species Shewanella corallii. The sequence goes on from NZ_JAKIKT010000002.1 coordinate 246,454, forward strand.
CAGGTCACCATACCCATTGGTACCATGGGTAAACGCCAGTGAAGCGATAAACATGGACATGGTGAAACCGATACCACACATCACGGCAACCGGGAAGATATGGCGCCAGGTAATGCCTTCGGGCAGCTCAGCCAGCTTAAGTTTTACCGCGACATAGCTAAACAGCATCACACCGATAGGCTTACCCAGCAACAGGCCTGCAGCAATCCCCAGAGGAACAGGTGAGAACAGAGTATCCAGACTCATGTTACCCAGTGGCACACCTGCGTTGGCAAACGCAAAGATCGGCAGGATCATAAAGGTGCTCCATGGGTGCAAGCTGTGCTCCAGGCTCTCAGATGGCGAGCTGCCATCTTTGGCTCGCAGTGGAATCGCAAAGGCGATAATGACACCGGCCAGCGTGGCATGAACCCCAGACTTAAGCACGGCAACCCAGAGAATGGCACCCACCACACCATAAGGCGCCAGCGAAGTAATTCCCTTGCGGTTAAGGGCAAACAACCCCGTCATCGCAATCGCCGCAATCACCAGACTCAACACCGACAGATCCGCACTGTAGAACAGCGCAATAATCACGATAACACCCAGGTCATCAATAATTGCCAGTGCCAGCAAGAACACCTTCAGCGCGACAGGGACGCGGCTACCGAGCAGTGCCATGATACCGAGGGCAAAAGCGATATCAGTAGCAGCAGGGATAGCCCACCCCGCACGGGTAATTGGGTCATCAAAGTTAAACAGCAGATAAAACGCAGCAGGGGCGGCCATGCCGCCAATAGCGGCGAAGGTTGGCAAAGATGCCTTGGATACACTCGACAGTGCACCTTCCAGCAATTCACGTTTCACTTCCAGACCAATCAGGAGGAAAAACAGCGCCATCAAGCCATCATTAATCCACAGCAGCAAAGGCTTATCTATATCCAGTGCGCCAAAGCGCACCTGCATATGGGTATCCAAAAAGCCTTCGTACAACCAAGACAGTGGTGAGTTGGCCATTAACATGGCGAATGCCACGGCAATCAACAGGAGAATACCCCCTGCTGATTCCTGGCTCAAAAAGTTCCTAATTGCCCTTTCCATAAGACACTCCGAAATTTCACAATGTTGTGAGTCTAGCTAAATTTATTTGTTATAAAAAATCGCAAGTTTCTACCTAAAACATCGGAATTTCCGAGGTATATCCCTATTGCGTGAAAAAAAATCAAATTGCGACCGGCGCCTTAATATGTGGATGTGGGTCATAACCGCTCAGTTCGAAATCTTCAAACCTGTAATCAAACAGAGATTCAGGCTTACGCAGAATAGTCATTTTCGGCAGCGCTCTTGGTTCCCGACTCAACTGTAGCTCAGTTTGTTCCATATGATTGGAATATAAGTGAGTATCACCACCAGTCCAAACAAATTCGCCCAACTCAAGGTCACATTGCTGAGCCACCATCATGGTCAACAGCGCATAACTGGCAATGTTGAATGGCAGCCCCAGGAACACATCGCAGCTGCGCTGATACAACTGACAGGATAATTTGCCATCAGCGACATAGAACTGGAAGAAGGCGTGACAGGGTGCCAGGGCCATCTTATCCAACTCAGCCACGTTCCATGCTGACACTATCAAACGGCGGGAATCTGGTTGAGTCTTGATCTGTTCGATAATCTGGCTGATCTGATCAATGCTGTCACCGGATTGGGTTGGCCAGCTGCGCCATTGAGCACCATACACAGGGCCAAGGTCGCCATTTTCATCTGCCCACTCATCCCAGATTGATACCTTGTTGTCATGCAGGTATTTCACATTGGTATCGCCGTTCAGAAACCACAACAGCTCATGAATAATAGAACGCAAATGACACTTCTTGGTGGTAACCAAGGGAAACCCCTTGTTCAGGTCAAAACGCATCTGATAACCGAAAACGGAACGGGTTCCGGTACCGGTTCGGTCAGACTTGTCTGTGCCTTTGTCCAGAATATGCTGCATTAAATCAAGATACTGTTGCATTACTTCGCGTCCTGTTTACGGAAAATCAAATACAAACCAAACACAATCATAGGGATAGACAGGATCTGTCCCATGGTCATAAATCCAAAATAGAATCCCAGCTGGGAGTCAGGCTGTCGCACGGTTTCCACAACACAACGGAAAATACCATAGCCCAAAAGGAACATGCCTGAAATCGCCCCAGTCTGACGAGGCTTACGGCTGAAGAAATAAAGCAGCAGGAACAAGGCCACACCTTCAAGCGCAAACTGGTACAGCTGAGAAGGATGACGCGGCAATGGCCCTCCGCCCGGGAATACCATGCCCCAGGGAACATCGGTTACACGGCCCCAAAGCTCGCCATTGATAAAGTTACCGATACGGCCAGCACCCAGGCCTATTGGCACAACCGGGGCCACCATATCAGCCACCTGGAAAAAGCTTCTGCCCTGCTTACGGGCAATATAAAGCATGGCCAGGATCACCCCAATCAAACCACCGTGGAAGGACATGCCTCCCTGGGTAATCTGGAACAAATAGAAGGGGTTCGCCAGAAATAGATCAAAGTGATAGAAGATAACATAGCCAATACGCCCGCCAAGTATGACGCCGAGGAAAGCGTAAAACAGCAGGTCGGAAACCTGATCTCTGGTCCATACCCCCTTGGACCTGTCTGCATAGCGGTTAAGTAACCACATGGCGGCGACAAAGCCAACCAGGTACATAAAGCCATACCAACGTAACGCAGGTTCAAAAGTGTGCCCAAAAATCTCAAATGGCCCAAAAGACACCATAATCGGGTCAATTTGAGGGAAAGTTAACGCCATAATTTATCCATTCAGCCCCACAAAGGAGCAACAATATACCAAGATCAGCCCAGAATTAACTTAATGCCGATCACCATCAATAAGCCTGCAAAAATCTTTTTCAATACTGGTGTTGGCCAGCTGGACGCGGCAGCAACCCCCAGAGGTGCCACCAATACGGATGAGGTGACAATTCCTGCCAGCGCTGGCAGATAGATATAACCCAGAGTTCCGGAAGGCAGCTCAGGAGTGTTCCACCCTGCGACTATGTAACCCAATGTCCCTCCAGTGGCAATAATCAGGCCCATCATAGAGGACAGACCCACAGCAAAGCGCATCTGCATCCCCCAGTAACTGAGCAGTGGTACCAGCAGCACGCCACCTCCTATACCCATCAGACCGGCTATCACGGCAATCACGATAGTGACAGGAAAAACCAACCCGTTGCCGGGTAGCCCTTCCCCCTGGCTGGGCTTTAAGGGAAATGCCATCTGCACGGCCATCAGGATGACAAATATTGCAAACGCTTGCTTGAGTTGCTCTGCCGGTATCAGCTCAGAAACAAAACCTGACAACAGGGCACCCAGCAAAATGCCGGGCACCAGGCGATAAAAAATCGGCCAACTGATATTTTGCCGTTTTTGATGGGCTCGAGCAGAAGAGAAAGAGGTTAGAATAATGGCTGCCAATGAAGTAGCAATGGCAACATGGGGGAGTTGAGAGCTATCTATACCAGCAGAAGGCAAGAGGTACATCAGTGCCGGCACTATCATTAATCCACCGCCGATACCCAGCAAACCGGCGGCAAACCCCACCAGTCCCCCAAGCAACACGCACAGGGAAAAAATCCAAATGACAGTATCCAACTCTGCTCCCCCAAAATCGTCGGCAACATCCGACGGACGGCACGCTTTTACGGCCTGTTTTTAATTAATGACTGACTGTATTGCCAAGACCCAGCGACATCAGAAATTCCCTGACCACCTCGCGTACGTCCTGTCCTTCACTTTGTGACAAAGACTGGAGCAGTAAGTTCTGCAGCTCGGCACAGGATACACGACGTAACAGGTAATTAATCATCGCCAGGTTTCCCTGGTTCATGCTTAGTCTGTCATATCCCATGGCAACCAGCAGTAAAGCGCCCATGGGTTCGCCCGCCAGCTCCCCACAAACACTCACATCCAAACCATATTTGTCACAGTCAATTCTGGCGCGTCGCAATGCCCGTAAAATACCCGGATGATATGCATCGAACAAACCTGAAACTCTGGGATTATTGCGATCCACCGCCAACAGATATTGTGTCAGGTCATTACTGCCCACAGACACAAAATCCACTCGCTGGGCGACCTCTTCCAGCTGGAAAAGCAGTACCGGTACTTCCAGCATAATGCCGATTTTAGGGCGCAACGCCTGACTGCCATACTCCTGTTGCAGCTCTTCAAAGGCCTGTTCAAAGTAAGCCAGTGCCATATCAATTTCATCAATGCTGGACACCATGGGCAACAGGATAGACAGCTGAGCATGTTCAACCACGGAGGCGGTCATCATGGCTCTTAACTGAATAAGAAAAAGTTCAGGGTGATCCAGCGAGAACCTGACGCCACGCCAACCAAGGGAGGGATTTTCCTCCTTAATGGGGAAATAAGGCAAAGGTTTATCGCCACCGACATCCAGTGTACGCATCACCACAGGGCGTCCCGACGCAGCTTTGAGGACCTGACGATATACCTTCACCTGCGCGGATTCACTGGGAAACCTTTGCTCCAGCATAAAGGGGATTTCGCTGCGGTACAGGCCAATCCCGTCTGCCGCCTCAGCAAGCTGGTTTTCCACACCACTGAGCAATCCTGCGTTAATATAGAGATGAATTCGTTTCTCATCCTGAGTCACAGCCGGCAAATGAAGTTCGCTGGCATACTCCCTCTGCTGCGCTTTTTCCGACGCTATAAGGCTGCGATACTCTTCTATGACGGAAGGGCCCGGTTCAACCAGCAACTGTCCTCGGTTGGCATTGATCACCATCAGGCGACCATCAAGCTGACGATTAAGCAGCTGCTCTACCCCGGTCAGGGCTGGCACTCCCAGGGCTCTGGCAACAATCGCGGCATGGGAGTTAACCCCGCCCAGCTCTGTTACGACCCCCGCCAATTTTTGTCTTGGAAACTCAGCCAACAGGCCGGTATCTGCCTCCCTGGCCACCAAAATAACAGGCTCACCCGGGTGAAGTGTCACCTTACCCGGCTCGATCAGCTGCCTGAGCACCCTCTGGCCCAGCTCTTTGATATCACGGGAGCGCTCCTTCAGATAGTTATCATCCATCGCGCTGAACTGGGCAATATATTTGAGAGAAACCCGACTGACGGCGGACTCCGCCATCCAGCCTGCTCTCACCTCAGCCAGATACTCGCCCCCCAGGCTCTGTTCATCCAACAGCAGCAGCAAGGCTTCCATGATGTGGCTGACTTCATCATCCTCACGCTCAAATCGCTGCAGCAACGCGTTGAGAGAGTCCCTGCTGCGCCCCAGAGCGTTATTAAGACGCTCCAGTTCAGCGTCGATATCTTTCGCCTTCAGCTCAGCCTGCTCAAGCGGGAGATCAGCCCCCAGCACCAGCGCATGAGCAATGGCGATACCACGGCTGGCACCGGTACCCTGATAAATCACAGGCTGAGAACCGAGAGATTGATGGGAGACTTTCTGTTTCAGAGAGTGAATCGCCATTGCCAACTGAGCGGCCAGCGTCATCAAAAACGCTTCTTCACCTTCGCTGAATTGTCTGGCTTGATTCTGCTGAACGACAATAACGCCCAGCACCTGTTTTTGATAAATAATGGGTGCGGCAAGGAACGCCTGAAAGTGTTCTTCTGCCGCTTCTGGGAAAATTTTGAATCTGGGGTGAAGATGAGCTTTAGCCAGGTTAACCAGCTCTTCGCGCTGAGCTACCAGTCCAACCAAGCCTTCAGAGAGAGGCATTATAACTTTGCCGATGGCTTCTACCGCCAAACCATCGGTTGCACTCAAGATCAGTTGCTGCTCCTCAAGCAGATAAACTGAGCAGCACTGAGTCATCATCGCCTGTTTGGTACGCTGCACCAAAGAGGTCAAAGCCTCCTCCAGGCTTGATGACATTGCCACTGACTGGGTGATATCCCTGAGTGTCGTCAGCACTGCATTTTATCCTCTTGGCTTCAGTTTCTGGTCCTGGACCGACGCCTCCCTGGCTCCCGCGTTTGAAAAGGCAGTGCAGTGGGGGCGAACTCCTTCATTACTCTTCTATATACATCACGCTTGAAAGACACCACCTGTCTGACCGGGTACCAATAACTTACCCAGCGCCAGTCATCAAACTCGGGATGACCGGAAGAATTCAGGTCGATGGCATTCTCATGGCTTTTCAGCTGCAATAAAAACCACTTCTGTTTCTGGCCAATGCATACAGGTTTGCTGTCCTGCCGGACGAGGCGCTTGGGCAGCCTGTATCTGAGCCAGGAGCGGGTTGAAGTCAGAATTTGTACATGCTCGGGTCTTAACCCGACCTCTTCATATAATTCCCGGTACATGGCCTGCTCAGCCGTTTCCCCTTCATCCACACCGCCCTGTGGAAATTGCCATGAATGTTGACCAAACCGTCTGGCCCACATTACTTGTCCAAATTTATTACAGATTATGATGCCCACATTCGCGCGAAAACCGTCGCTGTCAATCACATGGACTCCAAACAAAAAACTTTCAATGAGTCGATTGTTTCACAAAGACGCATCCTCGGCAAACGTCTATTTTTAGTGATGTTTTGGATAAAGTTTAAGGTAAATCTCAAATTATCAACAGCAGCATGAAATTTGCTCTTGGGATTATCCACAAAATCTGTGGATATCTATGTTCGAAACTCGGTGAAACACCGCTGAAAGCCAGTAAAACCATAAAATGGGATTTTCGTCACCGCATCAAACAAATCACAACAAAACCTTTAACTTCAGTCAATTAAGACTTAATCCAGAGAGTTCGCAGGCTCAAAAAAACACAACTGCGCAATTTTTAACCAGCAAGATAACCCTTAGCACTATATGAGTAAATGTGCGCAGTTTATTCACACTCCAATTCATCCACCTCTGAGTTTTATCATTTATAACGGTCATTTAGTGGATTGACTTTGTCAGAAAACTGCGGTTAAGCATTCTGAATCAAGAGTTATCCAAAAAATCTGTGGGTAAGTTTGTGAGGAAAACAGGGGAAAGCAGAGAGTAAGTTGAACAAACAAAACAACACCATCTTGAAACTCAATTTATATCACTTTAAATCAATCACTTAATTGAGTATGTGGAAGTTAATAGATGGCACTGTCAGCCTGGTCATAAAACGCCCAACACAATTCATTTGAAAACCGACACTTAAAACTTATCCAACACTGGTACACTAATCAGCTATTCCCCGGCTCATGACAGGACCTCAGTTTGACCACCCCGGCCCCTAAAGACTTAGATGAATTGATGCAGCGTGTAGATGATATGGCAGGCCTGACACTGGGGCAGTTGGCATCCCACCATGGTATCCCTGTACCTGAAAATCTGCGCAGAGATAAAGGCTGGACCGGACAACTGATTGAAACTCATCTTGGTGCGACTGCGGGCTCCAAGCCGATGCAGGACTTTATTCATCTGGGCGTGGAGCTGAAAACCATTCCCCTGAGTCTCAGCGGTTCGCCACTGGAAACTACCTATGTATGTGTTGCGCCACTGATGAATATCCAGGGACTGTGTTGGCAAGACAGCTTGGTGAAACATAAGTTGCAGCGGGTACTCTGGGTACCCATTGAGGGTGACAGGCAGATCCCGGTCGCCCAGCGACGTATAGGCACAGGCATACTCTGGGAGCCCAACGACGACGAAGAGCAATTGCTGAAACAGGACTGGGAAGAGATTATGGAGTTAATCGCGCTGGGGAAGGTAGAAAGCATCAGTGCCCGCCATGGCGATGTACTGCAACTTCGCCCCAAAGCTGCCAACAGTAAAGTCGTGACCGAAGCCATAGGTAAAGAGGGGAGAACCATTATGACTAACCCCAGAGGCTTCTATCTGAAGACAGGCTTTACCGCGTCGATATTGGCCCGCGCCTTTGGCTGACAAGGTGCTGAAAAATCGGCCTGATTTAGTGTTAATCTGATAACCCGAAGAAATTAAACCGATTTTCTCAATAAACCGAATACCCGACCTGCTGAAACATTAACACAAGTCAGACCTTCTTTCGGGCACTTGATCTGGATCACGAATGTGACTGGAAAAGATGCCTTGATATGAATACACTAGCGGCTCTTTGGAGCAGCATCATTCACAGAGTAATAATCAGTCAGTGAGAGCAAGTCGACAGGCCATAAAACTGGCGTTTGCAATTCTTGCATGGACAGCCGCTATGGCTGCCTTTGTATTTTTCCGTTACGCGCAAACTCCGGATCTGCCTCAATGGGCTGTTGGCTCTGCAGATCTGGCGACGCTTGCTATCTATATGGGTGTGATATTCGGCAGTCTGCACTGGCTATCCAACCTGATAGCAGATTTCAGCGCCATCAACCGCCTCCCCTATCTGTTCTCCGTTATCTTCAAGGGCCTCTTCCTGTTGCTGGGTGCCACTACACTGGCGTATATGACTCAGTTCCTGAATATGTGGGCCATTGAAAACCACATGGCGACGCTTCGCCAGATGCTGACAGTCCATGTACTTTATACCCCTTCATTCCAGGCTTTGATCGTCTACCTGGTCGTCGTGCGGGTGAGTTTGGCCTTTATTGAGCAAATGAGTTTGCTGGTTGGTCCCAGAGTTCTGATTAATATCGGTATGGGCAAGTACCACAAGCCAAGGTATGAACAACGCCTGTTCCTGTATCTGGATATGGTTTCTTCCACGGCCCACGCCGAAACATTGGGCGACTACCGCTTCAGCCGTTTAATCCAGGATAGCTTTAGCCTTCTGGCAGATACCGTCAACCGCAATGAGGCTGAAATCTATCGTTATATGGGTGACGCAGCGTTAATTCACTGGCCTTTGGAAGAGGGCGTGGTGCAGGACCGCTGCATGAACATCTATTTTGAGTTCAGCCAACAACTCAATTGGCAGCGGCAATATTTTGAAGAGCACTATGGTTTTGTGCCCAAGTTCAAAGCTGCCGCTCATTGTGGTCAGGTTGTGGCAGCTGTCGTTGGGGTGCATAAACAGGAGATCAGCTTCTTCTCTGATGTGCTGAATACTCTGGCCAGATTGCAGGACCAATGTAACCCACTGGGCCAAAGTATGCTGCTGTCAGGCAACCTGGTAAACAGATTGGAAAACAGTGACTCAGCCTATGTCCTGCACGATTTGGGTCAGGTAAAACTCAAAGGAAAGCAACATACCACTCAGGTATTTGGTGTTAGCCCAAGAGGCAGATGATCTCGCCAGAATCTCTGATAAATAGAAAAAGAAAAGCGGCTATCATGCCGCTTTTTGCTGTGCTTGACTCAAGAGTTTCTCTATCTCAAGTCCCAGATTCCTGAAGGTGGAAATCCGGCTGGTAGTTTGTCTCCACACCAGGCCTATGTCCCGATAAGGGGCCTCACCCGGCGGGTTAATCACTTCCAACTCGGTGTCATTCAGAATACCTGAGTCAATTGCCATCTGCGGCAGAAAAGTCGTACCCAGTTTGCTGTTAACCATCTGCACCAGTGTATGCAAACTGGTAGCTGCAAAAGGGTTTACCTTGGCGCTGTCAGACAGCTGGCAAGCTGAAATTGCATGGCCGGTAATACAGTGCTCACTTTGCAGCAGAAAGATGCTTTCATCGGGCAGTAGTTGATAATCGACAGGGTTATGGAAATCTGCCTGCAGATCCTTATGAACTACCATTTTGAACGGATCAACTCCTACTTTCATCTTGTGGTATCCGCGGGTATCAACAGGCAAAGCCAGCAACAGCAGGTCCAACTCCCCCTTTCCCAGAGACTCGAGTAACCTGTCAGTAGTGTCCTCTTTTAACAACAGACTGAGTTGAGGGTAGGTTTGCTGACAGTGACGCACAACCCGACTGAGCAGGAATGGCGCAATAGTGGGAATACAACCCAATCTTATCTCACCGGTCATAGGTTCGCCCTGATTACGAACCAGCTCAACCAAATCATCGACATCTGTCAGTAACTTTCTTGAACGCAGCACCACCTCTTCACCTATCGCGGTGAACATAAAAGATTTGTGGTCGCGCTCAATGAGTTGATGCCCCAGCTGCTCTTCCAGATTCTGGATACCACTGGACAGCGTCGACTGGCTGACATGACAAACCTTGGCAGCTCGGTTGAAGTTCTGTTCCTGGTGCAGATTGACCAGGTAAAACAGGTTTTTCAGGCTGGGTAAATGTTTCATTTAATCGATTGCCTTTTTGCATTTGCACCTGATTTTCTAACTTTAAGCACTCTAGCACATTTCAATTGCTGAAAAAGCCAATTCAGATCAAACCTGACAAAGGAATAGTCATTAGAAACTGCCGTCGTCACTTTTTACAGGCATAAAAAAACGGCACCCTTAGGTACCGTTTATCTCTTGAGCCAAAGCGTTACACTTTAGCTTCCAGATAAGCCTTCAGCATTGCCAGATCTTTTTCGCCATTTTCAACAATGACACTCAACCATTCTGAGTGCATTTCCGGCCAATCTGACGCTTCACCATGCTGCAGCAACTGAGCATACTGTTGAATACGCTTCAAACCCACAGAGCCAGCGGCTCCTTTGAATTTATGTGCTTCAGAGCAAAGTACTTCTTTCTCAGCATCCTGGCTTGCTGTTACCAGGTTCCCTACATATTCAGGCATCAGCTGCTCAAACAATACAACACTTTTAAGCAAGGTTCCGGCTCCGATTGCACTGCAATATTGTTCCAGTGTGTTCAGGTCCAGAATAGTTTCCAAATCAGCTGTCGCCATTGATGCCCCCTCTGTAGAGTATATTCGTTACGCCCACTGCATGCCGCTGTCCACTGGACGCTGCTTCGATTCCCTATGAAATGCAGGGTTGCAGGTCATTTTATCTGAGTCATGATACCTGCTGCCAAGCGCTGTGCAACACAATAAGTGGATTTTGCTGAAGTTTCCGCCCAGATTAACAAAAACGCAACAATATAGGGCGGTGCAAGACATCTTCATCTTAAAAAAACTAATAGATGTAGCAAGTTGTCACAGGGCTATAGCAGGGTGAAAGGACTATGGGTATTCACCCCCTGCCCACCATGCTCTTTTAAGTTATCCACAATGGCCACCAGCCCATCCCACCTGGATGAGCACCACTCAGGGGCAAGCAACATGGGCTTTTTGGCATAGGCGCTGACTCTGTGCAGTATGACATCAGATGGAATCGCTCTGATCATCTCGCTAACGCTGTAAACGTATTGTTCCAGTTCCAGTGTCGATAATTTACCCGCACGCCAGGCTTTGGCCATGGTGCTGCCTTCAACTATATGTAAAGGATGAATCTTCAACCCTTCGACTCCAAGCTCAAGTACCATCTTCAGGGTTTGCATATAGTCATCATGGGATTCGCCGGGTAAGCCCAGGATGAGATGGGTGCAAACCTTGAGTCCATGGGATCTGGCACGCGTTACAGTATCGGCGTAGGCGTCAAACTCATGACCCCGGTTGATCTTCTTTAACGTGTGATTATGGGCAGATTGCAAACCAAGCTCCAGCCAGACTTCAATCCCTCTAGACTGATACTCTGCCAGTAAAGTCAGCACTTCATCAGGAACACAGTCAGGCCTGGTGCCGACGTGCAACCCCACAATATGACCATCAGCAAGGGCCTCGTCATATTTCTGTTTCAGTACCTGATACTCATCATAAGTGCTTGTATACGCCTGAAAATAAGCAATAAATTTATCGCTAGCGGTGCCCTTGGCACTACCTACTTTCTGTATGCGTTTGATTTCCATATTGGCTTTACCCGCCTGCAGCTGATCACTGATGCTCAGAGGGCTTCCCATTTCATGACTGAAAGAGGCGACGTTACAGAAGGTACAACCACCTTTCCCTAAAGTACCATCCCGGTTGGGGCAAGTGAATTTGGCATCAATAGTGAGTTTCTTTACACGGGTACCGTATTTGGCTTTGCAAACGGCACCAAAGGTATTGGCATATTTGTCGAGTCCCATGGCGACGCTCCCGAAATGAAAAAGGCGGGTATTTTAGTCACTCCTTGAGTAATAGTCCTTGGCAAAGATCAAAATCCCGGGAGTCAGTGCCGATGTAGCCCTCACGAAGTTCCATTCACTGTATTTGCAAAAAAAATCATTATTCGTAAATTCGGGACAATCTTATCCTGCCTCCTTCATTTCGTAACAAAATCACAAAGCATGTTTCAATTTTCTTTTTATTCATACCGTTATACGAGCACTTTCTCAGTTTACGTCAACGTAACCATCACTTTTACAACGACTAAAGCATGACTCAAAACCATATTTTTATGCATTTTTCTTGATTGACCTTTGCATAAAGTGAAGATAGCTTGGATGGTTCGGGTAAAAATCAATATAAGAAAAGTCATTTCTCCCGACGTAGTAAACCTTGAGCATTGAAGGGAGGTTGTGTTTATGAGTTTGTATCATCCCAGTTTTGAGCGGGACAATTGTGGCTTTGGCTTGATAGCCCAGATGGATGGAGAACCCAGCCATCGCATTGTGCGTACCGCGATTCATGGCTTGGACAGAATGAAACACAGGGGTGGTATTGCCGCTGACGGACAAACGGGCGATGGATGCGGCCTGCTAATGCAGATGCCGGTTAAGTTTTTTGAGGCTGTTGCGGCGGAAAATGACTGGCACCTGAGCCGGAAATTTGCCGTGGGTATGCTGTTTCTCAGTCAGGATGAAGACAAAGCCGCTGCTGCACAGTTTATGCTTGCAAAGGAGTTGGAGCGGGAAACTCTGAGTATCGCCGGATGGCGTAAAGTCCCGATTAACCCGGATGCTCTGGGCCCCATTGGCCGTGACACCTTGCCACAGATCTATCAGGTATTGATTAACTCCCCCATTGGCTGGCGAGAGAAAGATCTTGAACGTCGTCTCTATATGGCACGCCGCAGACTGGAGCAGCAACTGACAGATGACAAAGATTTCTATGTAGCGTCGCTGTCCGGTCAGGTGATTGTCTATAAGGGCCTGATGATGCCTGCGACCCTGCCAGAGTTTTATCAGGATCTGGCTGATATTAGGCTGCAAAGCTCCATCTGTTTGTTCCACCAGCGCTTCTCAACCAACACCTCACCCAAGTGGCCATTGGCTCAGCCTTTCCGCTATCTGGCCCACAATGGTGAAATCAATACCATTACCGGTAACCGCCAATGGGCAAGAGCCAGGGCCTATAAATTTAATTCGCCTTTGTTGCCGGACTTGCAACAGGCCGCACCTTTCGTCAATGAAACAGGTTCAGACTCCTCCTCTTTGGATAATATGCTGGAGATGCTGCTGTCCGGCGGGATGGATCTGTATCGCGCCATGCGCTTGCTGATACCACCTGCGTGGCAAAGCAACCCGGAAATGGATGAGGACCTGAAAGCCTTCTACGACTTTAACTCTATGCATATGGAGCCCTGGGATGGTCCTGCAGGCATCGTAATGACCAATGGCCGTCATGCCGCCTGTGCCGTAGACAGAAATGGCTTGCGCCCGTCCCGCTATGTGATCACCAAAGACAGAATTCTCACTCTCGCCTCTGAAGTAGGCATCTGGGATTACGGCGCAGATGAAGTTATCGAAAAGGGCCGGGTTGGCCCCGGTGAACTGCTGGTATTGGACACTCTGGACGGTCGTCTTTATCAATCCTTTGAAATCGATGACGACCTCAAGCGTCGCCACCCTTACAAACAGTGGATGGCAAAGAACTCCAAGACGCTGACACCGGCCTATATGTTGGCAGCCAATCAACATGGCACCAGAGAATTTAAGGCTGATGCTCTGCTTCAATACCACAAGTTGTTTGGTTACACCCGTGAAGAACTGGAGCAAGTGATCTGGGTACTGGCTCAAAGAGGGGAAGAAGCAACAGGTTCAATGGGTGATGACACCCCTATGGCGGTGCTCTCAAAACAACACCGCAGTCTGTACGATTACTTCCGCCAGAAGTTCGCTCAGGTTACCAACCCGGCGATTGACCCCTTAAGAGAGAAACATGTGATGTCGCTGACCACCTGTGTGGGTCGCGAGCAAAACCTGTTTAACGAAACCACCGGCCATGCTTACAGGGTGATGTTCGAATCCCCTATTTTGCTGTTCAGCGACTTTAGCCAACTAATGACGCTGGACAAAACCAATTACCGTGCCGATACCCTTCAACTGAACTACGACCCTGCTGAAGGGCTGGAAAATGCCATTCGCCGGGTAACAGATGAAGCTGAGCGCCTGGCACGCACAGGCACAACCCTGTTGGTGCTGTCTGACCGCCTAATCACCCAGTCAACTCAGTTGATCCCCGCTGCTATGGCCGTCGGCTCTGTGCAACAGCGCCTGGTGGAAAAAAGCCTGCGTTGTGACACCAACATCATAGTTGAAACCGCCAGTGCCCGTGATCCACACCACTTTGCAGTACTCCTGGGTTTCGGTGCTACCGCTATCTATCCTTACCTGGTGTATGAATCCATCGCAGATATGGCGGATCGTTTTGGCGAAGAGGACAGAATCACACTGATGCTGAATTTCCGTCAGGGCATTGAAAAAGGCCTGCGGAAGATTATGTCCAAAATGGGGATCAGCACAGTTGGCTCGTACCGCTGCAGTCAGCAGTTCGAAGCTGTGGGTCTGGCCGATGATGTGGTTGAGCTTTGTTTCAAAGGAGTGATCAGCCGTATTCAAGGAGTTAGCTTCAGCCATATCGCCGATGACCAGCAAAAGCTGCATCAAAGAGCCTTCCGCAAACACCTGCCACTGCTGCAGGGTGGACTGCTCAAGTATGTTGATGGCGGCGAGTACCACTGCTTTAACCCGGATGTCGTCAACACACTGCAGCAATCACTCCGTGACCGGGATTATCAGGCCTATAAGAAATTTGCCGGACTGGTTGATGACAGACCAGTAGCAACGCTGCGCGACCTGATTGGCATTAAGGGAACAAAAACCTCAGTCGAACTGGATAAGGTTGAAGACGCCAAACACCTGTACCCTAGATTCGACAGCGCCGCCATGAGTATTGGCGCACTGAGCCCTGAAGCTCATGAAGCATTAGCTATTGCCATGAACCGTCTGGGTGGGCGCTCAAACTCTGGCGAAGGCGGTGAAGATGCCCGCCGTTTCAACAGTCAGCGAAACTCAGCCATCAAGCAGATTGCCTCTGGCAGATTTGGGGTAACCGCACACTATCTGGTTAATGCAGAAGTGCTGCAGATCAAAGTAGCTCAGGGTGCCAAACCTGGTGAAGGTGGACAGTTACCGGGAGATAAGGTCAGCGTGGAAATCGCCGGTCTGAGACACTCCCGCCCGGGGGTAACACTGATCTCGCCGCCACCGCACCACGATATCTACTCCATTGAGGATTTGGCTCAGCTGATCTTCGACCTCAAGCAGATTAACCCCACCGCCATGGTGTCGGTCAAACTGGTATCTGAGCCCGGCATCGGCACCATTGCTACAGGTGTGGCTAAAGCCTACGCCGATATGATTACCGTATCCGGTTACGACGGTGGAACCGGCGCCAGCCCTATTACCTCGGTGAAATACGCTGGCAGCCCATGGGAGCTTGGACTGGCCGAAGTTCACCAGGCCCTGGTGCAAAATGGCCTGCGGCATAAAATTCGCCTGCAGGTGGATGGTGGTCTGAAAACCGGACAGGATGTTATCAAAGCGGCGCTGTTGGGAGCCGAAAGCTTTGGCTTTGGCACAGTGCCCATGATTGCGCTGGGCTGTAAGTACCTGCGCATCTGTCATCTGAACAACTGCGCCACCGGCGTGGCAACCCAGAACCAAACCCTGCGTGACAAGCATTACCATGGTTTGCCCGAGCGGGTCATGACCTACTTTGAGTTCGTCGCCGCCGAAGTCCGTGAATGGATGAGTAAGCTGGGTGTCAGCAAGTTTAAAGATCTGGTTGGCCGCAGTGAGTGGCTTACCGCGCTGGAAGGACAAACGGATAAACAACAAGGACTGGATCTCTCAGCCATTCTGTATAAACCACAGGTGCAACCCGGCAGCGCAGCTGTCTGGAAGGAAAGAAATATTCCTGATGATAAAGGCGAACTAAACCTGAAGCTGGTTGACACCTGTAAAGATGCTGTTGACCAGGGAGAAGGCTTCACAGGTCGTTTTGCTATTAATAATACTGACCGCTCAGTTGGCGCAGCGCTGTCCGGCTACATAGCCAAAGCTCATGGTGTTAAGGGCTGTACACAGCCCCTGAAACTGGAATTTCAGGGCACGGCAGGACAAAGCTTCGGCGTCTGGAACAGTCCGGGCATGGAGATGAAGCTTGTCGGTGACGCCAATGACTATGTAGGTAAAGGGATGTCCGGCGGTAGCCTGACCCTCTACCCTGCAGTCGGTAGTAACTTCAAGACTGACCGCTCAGCCATTATCGGCAACACCTGTCTTTACGGCGCGACCGGCGGCAAGCTGTTTGCCGCAGGCCAGGCCGGAGAAAGATTCGCCGTGCGCAACTCAGGCGCTATTGCCGTGGTTGAAGGCCTGGGTGATAACGGCTGTGAGTATATGACAGGCGGCATTGTGGTGGTGCTGGGCCTGACCGGGGTGAACTTCGGCGCGGGTATGACCGGCGGCTTTGCCTATGTGTTTGATCAGTTCGGCGACTTCAACAAAAGAGTCAACAAGGAACTGGTTGATACCCATGAGCTGAGTAACCCTATTCATCAGGAGCACCTCAAAGGCCTTATTCAGGAACACGTTGAGCGCACCAACAGTGAACATGCCAAGTTGCTGCTCAGCGACTTTGAAAACTGGGTAGACTGCTTTGTGCTGGTAAAACCCAGGAATGTGGAATTGGCGGATTTGCTCAAGCATGAGCAAAGTGGTCAGGTATTGTCAGTGAAGGCGGGGTAACAGCAATGAGTAACGATTTTCAGTTTATCGATGTTGCGCGTCAGGATCCTGTCAAGCACCCGGTAAAACGCCGTGCAACCGAATTTATCGAAATTTATCAGGCGTTCGATCAGCCACAGGTGCAACAGCAGGCTGACCGCTGTCTGGATTGCGGCAACCCCTATTGCGAATGGAAATGTCCGCTGCACAACTATATCCCCAACTGGCTGAATCTGGCCAAACAGGGACGCATTATGGAAGCGGCGGATCTGGTACATGAGACCAATACTCTGCCGGAGATCTGTGGCCGGGTTTGCCCTCAGGATCGTCTGTGTGAAGGAGCCTGCACCCTGAACGATGAGTTTGGTGCCGTCACCATTGGTAATGTCGAAAAGTATATTACTGACACGGCCATAGCTCAGGGCTGGCGGCCGGATATGTCCACTGTCAGTCCACGTCCGGAGAAAGTCGCCATTATTGGCGCGGGTCCGGCCGGGCTTGGGTGTGCAGATATTCTTGCCCGTAATGGCATCACGGCTGTGGTATATGACAAGTACCCTCAGATTGGCGGCTTGCTGACCTATGGTATCCCCTCCTTCAAACTGGATAAGAGTGTAATGGCTACCCGCCGAACTGTGATGGAAGGGATGGGCATTGAATTCCGTCTTGGTGTGACAGTCGGCAAGGATATCGCCTTCCAACAACTGGTCGACGAGTATGACGCAGTATTTCTGGGGATGGGAACCTACAGCGCAATGAAGGGTAACCTGCCGGGAGAAGACAGTAACGGCGTATACCAGGCGCTTCCCTACCTGATTGGTAACACTCACAAAGTAATGGGGACTCAATCCGACGAACATCCATACCAGTCATTGAAAGGCAAAAAGGTGGTGGTTCTGGGTGGTGGTGATACTGCCATGGATTGTGTTCGCACCGCCGTGCGTCAGGGCGCAACCTCGGTAACCTGTGCTTACCGCCGTGATGAGGAGAACATGCCGGGCTCCCGTCGCGAGGTGCAAAATGCCAAAGAGGAAGGTGTGGAGTTTCTGTTCAACCGCCAGCCCGTCGCCATCAAAACCAAAGATGGCCAGGTTACCGGTCTTGAGTGCGTGGAAACTCAACTGGGCGAGGCCGATGAGTCTGGCCGACGTCGCCCTGAACCAATAAAAGGCAGTGAGCAGGTACTGGACGCTGACGCGGTCATTATCGCTTTCGGTTTTCAGCCAAGTCCTGCACCCTGGTTGAACGACTTCGGTATCGAGTTGGATCAGTGGGGAAGAGTAAAGGCCAGTAAGCTGGATGATAACCCATTCCAGACCACCAACCCCAAGGTGTTTGCCGGTGGTGATATGGTTCGTGGCTCAGATCTGGTGGTAACTGCCATCGCCGAAGGCCGGGACGCCGCAATGGGGATCCTTAATTATCTGAGTTAGTCCCGGTTCACTTCCAAAGCCAAAGCCCACATCACAGTGGGCTTTTTTGTGCGCCGACAACAGCTTTACTCCCTCTACTCAGCCATTGAATATGCTATAGTTAGCGCCAATTTTATCCCTTTATTAATTCAAAAGGTCTGACATGAAAATCGGTATTATCGGCGCTATGGAGCCGGAAGTTGCCCACCTGATAGCTTCCATGGAAGCTGCTGAGTCACAAACCATCGCAGGTATTGAGTTTGTTGCCGGTCAGCTGAATGGCCAAGAGGTGATTGTGACCCGTTCAGGTATTGGTAAAGTTGCTGCCAGTATCGCAACCACGCTGCTGATTGAGAAATACCAGCCTGACTATGTGATTAACACTGGCAGCGCCGGTGGCTTTGTCGACTCACTGGAGATCGGCGATATCGTCATCTCCTCTGAAGTACGTCACCACGATGTTGACGTGACTGCCTTTGGTTATGAGATTGGCCAGATGGCACAACAGCCAGCCGCCTTTATGCCCGATGCCAAACTGGTTGAAGCAGCCAAGAAAGCCGTTGATTCTTTAGGTGAAGTCAAAACCATCGAAGGCCTTATCTGTACCGGTGACAGCTTTATCTGTGACCCTGAGCGTACCGCAGTGATGCTCAATCACTTCCCAACCATGGCCGCCTGTGAAATGGAAGCCGCAGCGATTGCTCAGGTGTGCCATCAGTTCCAGGTACCATTCGTGGTAATCCGTTCTCTGTCTGATAACGCCAACAACGACTCTCCGGTGGATTTTGACAGCTACATAGTTAAAGCCGGTCACCACTCAGCCCTGATGGTTATGGCATTGCTACAACAACTGTAAGGAGTTAACCCGGGGATCATGGACGTCACTCACCTGTCAGCTACAGACATAGGTGTTCTGGAAACATTTGGACTGCTGCTGTCAGCGTTGGCGCTGGCTGCGCTGCTGCCATTGTCCGGTCCCAAAGATCCCCTGGGTTGGTTTGGTCAGCTTGCGGCTCAATTGGCAGCCAAAGCTGGCCATCCTGAACGCAGTAAAGCCCAGCAATATACGGCTGGTACTCTGTCCACCCTGTTGCTGATACTGCCTTTCTGGTTCATCCTCAGTTTTATTCCCGTACTGGCAGCTTACCCCTGGTTTTTTGAACTGCTTATTCTCTATCTGTGTATTAATCAGGGTGGATTGGCCAAAGAGCTGCTGCAGGTAGCGCAATGGTTGGACACCGAAGACAAAAACAGTGCCAAAACCGCGCTGGCAAAGCGTGTTCCTCAAAGCACTGATAATCTGTCTGCCACAGGGTTGAGTAAGACTGCTGCCGAACTGGCATTCAGTATTCCCGCCATTAATGTTGTCGGCGTATCACTTGCCTATTTCGCCGGAGGTACCACCTTCGCGTTACTGATTAGAATGCTGGCGGAACTCACCTGGCAATGGCCGCTTCAGTCCCCCAGGCTCACCCTGTTCGCTGTTCCCGTGCATCGCCTTATGCACTTGCTGCTGTTCATTCCTGTACTGATCTGGCGCCTGTTACTGGCACTGCAGGCCGGAACTCTGACCTTCGGCGGCGTATTCAGCTCCCGCTGGTCCCTGTTCCCGGGCGTGATTACCGGGGCGCAGGTACTGCAGCGACAACTGGGTGGCCCGCAGATTTTTAATGGTGTTAAGGTAACCAGACCCAGAGTTGGGCCGTCCGCTCTGCCTGACGCAAGCGATATCCTCAGGGCTGTCAGTATCAGCCGCATTGCCTGCGGCTATTTTATTGCCCTGCTTGCCTGTCTGCCGCTGATGTGGATGATAGTAAGCTTATACAAGTGATCGGCACTGGCCGGGCTAAAACAATAACCTCTGACTCAAAAATAATAATCATTGGAGCATGCGACTTTGTTCGTACAATCTATCTCTCTGACTACACCCGCACTTATGTTCCCGGCAATCTCCCTGTTACTGCTGGCCTATACAAACAGGTTTTTCTCACTGGCGGCCCTTATCCGCAATCTCAGCAGTGACGACAAACCGGTAAAGCAGGCGCAGATACATAATCTCAGCCAGCGCATCAAAATCATTCGTCGTATGCAGGAAGCCGGGGTTATCAGCTTTGCACTATGTGTTCTTTGTATGCTGATTATCTACCTGGGTTTCAATAAAGTCGGTTCAGCCGTTTTTGGCCTGAGTCTGGCGCTGCTGCTCTACTCTTTGGTGCTGTCTGTGGTGGAGATACGTATCTCGGTAGATGCCCTCAATATTCACCTACAACAAATGGGACAACACCCTGATAAAGACGCTTGATCCCGCCTGATTCAAAAGGCATTATTCAGCCTCCGGGCAGCAATGTCTGCCCATCTGTTTTTCATCTGTCGAAAGAGTAGAGACACAACTGTGCGATATTTGTGGTTATCCCTGTTTCTGTTTTCCAGCCTGACTCTGGCCGCGCCGGGAGATATGCCCCGTGAACAACAGTTGGCCATGAACTACATGCAGGCGCTGACCAGTCATAACTACACAAAGCTGAAAGAGTTCTACGACAGAGAAACTGTCTTCTACGACCGTACTGCTGGTAAAAAGTACACGGGTGAAGTTCATATTCTGAGTTTTCTTCGCCGCGCCCATAAAGGGGTGATGGAGTACCGCTTTAATCTGGAGCATATGTACAACTCAGGCTCACTGGTGGTGATGATTGGCAGCTATTACCTGAAAGGCCCTGGTGATCAGTTCGGCAAGCCGGGGAAAATCATCGAAGTTGCAGTGCCCGGGGTGACCAGCCTGAAACTGGATACGGACAAAGGCAGAGTCAGAGAGCATATCGACCTGATTGATTACCAGACCATGTCGGATCAACTGGCCCCTCAGTAAACCGCCTGACCGTTTCAGATCACAGTTTTCAACCCCGTTTGAAACTCTGAGCGGAATTTGCACTCCAAGATTACAGTGTCGTTTGATATGCCCTGAGGATTGGCCGGATGCTGTATTTGCCTACCCGTTTTGTCTCTCTGTTAACTGCTTTGATATTGGTGATTTGCTCCCAGGCTATGGCCTCGGATCTTCCCCCTATGGTGACCTCCTATGCCGAAAAGCCGGTACAGGGGTTCAACCGCCAGGTTGAAGCGGCCAGCAAGCAAGACAAGAAATGGGTCAGACAAGCTGAATCTATCAGTCAGCACTACGCTGGCAGTCAATTCAAGCTGGTCCGAACCGTGCCCCATGGCAATGTCTCAGTCAGTTACCTTACCCGGATTGACCAACACCACCACAAGCAGATACTCATGATCTTGATGTTGGAGCAGTCGGGTAAGCACTGGCGCCTTAACAAGGCGATGGTGAGTTGGCAATGTAAAAAGGGCCAGCACTTCAGTACTGACCCTTGTCATTAATTGCGTTTAAACGCTGCAGATATTCGGTCTGACTGATTAGTTCAGCGTGACCTTGGCAAACTTGCGCTTACCCACCTGGAATACGGCAGAGACACCGGCATTCAAAACCAACTTGGTATCTTCAACTTTGTCACCATCCATCTTCACCGCGCCCTGCTTAACCATACGCATACCGTCTGAAGTAGAGCCAACCAGACCCGCCTCTTTCAGCAGGTTGGCAATGGCCATACCTTCACCGGCAGCCAGAGTCACTTCCTCGATATCATCAGGGATAGCACCTTTCTGGAAACGGGCAATAAAGTTCTCATGGGCTTTTTCAGCGGCAGCTTCGTCATGGAAGCGGGCGATGATCTCTTTAGCCAGCAAAATCTTGGTGTCACGTGGGTTGGCACCGGCATCAACCTCAGCCTTCAGCTGAGCCACTTCATCCAGAGGGCGGAAAGACAGCAGCTCGTAGTAACGCCACATCAGCACATCAGAGATAGACATTATCTTACCGAACATCTCATCAGGCGCTTCACTCACACCAATGTAGTTATGGGCAGACTTGGACATCTTCTTAACACCGTCCAGCCCTTCCAGCAGTGGCATCATAATCACTGCCTGAGGCTTCTGGCCAGCGGCCTTCTGCAGTTCACGTCCCATCAGCAAGTTGAACTTCTGGTCGGTACCGCCCAACTCAACGTCGGCTTCCAGCGCAACGGAGTCATAGCCCTGCAGCAATGGATACATAAATTCGTGGATAGCAATGGACTGACCGGAAGCATAGCGCTTCTTAAAATCATCACGTTCCATCATACGGGCTACAGTCTGTTGAGACGCCAGACGGATCATACCGGCAGCGCCCAGATCTTCCAGCCAGCTGGAGTTGAACTCGATACGGGTTTTGGCTGGGTCCAGAATCTTGTAAACCTGCTCTTTATAAGTTTCAGCGTTAGCCAGAACCTGCTCGCGGGTCAAAGGTGGACGAGTGCTGTTTTTGCCGCTTGGGTCACCAACCATGCCGGTAAAGTCACCAATCAGGAAGATAACCTCATGGCCCAACTCCTGAAACGCGCGCAACTTGTTGAGGATAACTGTATGACCTAAGTGAATATCCGGTGCAGTTGGGTCAGCCCCCAATTTCACCTTCAGAGGACGTCCCTCTTTCAACTTTTCAAGCAGATCCGATTCGAGCAAAATCTCATCGGTACCTCGTTTAATTTCTGCTAATACCTGGTCTAAATCAGCCATCTCGGCAGTTACCCCTAAGAGCCTAAAATAAAAAGAAAGAGACTTATGTTACTTGTTAGCCCTAATAAATGAAAGTGTGTACACTTAGGGATGAGTTGTCGTTTGAAATTTTGGTACCGAGTTCAATGGGAAAGGTCATCACACTGTTTAATTTACTGCCCAGATTGCATCAGGCATTGATAGGATTGCTGCTGTTGATCATCTTTGCAGCTTTTCTGATCCCTTCTGAGGATGCCGAGGCCTCCCGTCATACAGAAAAAACTGCGGTTTCCACCCAGGCTCCCCAAACCGATATCCAACTACCTTTGGCGTTCCGTACTCCGGATGGCCCTCAGTCTGCTCTGTCAGGCAACTCAGCCGAGGCCAGGTCAAGCGACAATACCACTCAGGAAACCACCAATACTAAACCTGCTGAGCCCGCGAAGCCTGAATTGACAGAAGACTCCTTCACTGTTCGTGATGGCGATACCCTGGCAGCGATTTTTAACCGTGCCGGGTTCAGCGCTCGTGAGGTTTACGATGTCACCCAACTTAAGCAAACCGGCAAAATCGTAAAGAAACTGATGCCGGGCGACAGCATTACCCTGATTAAAGACAGTGACGGCAAATTTGCGGGCCTCAGATATCAACTCAGTAAAATTGATACCCTGGTCGTCAGCCGCAATGAAGACAAGCTTCACGAATACACTGTCAACAAAGAGGTCACCCATGAAGAAAAATTTGTGACCGCTGAAATTACCTCTAACTTCTGGAATGCTGGGGTTAAAGCCGGACTGACACCGGCACAGATTATGGAACTGGCCACCATTTTTGGCTGGGATGTGGACTTCGCTCTGGATATCCGTGAAGGCGACAGCTTTGCGCTGATATACGATGAAGAATATGCCGATGGCAACTTCCTTCAAAACGGCAACATTCTGGCCGCAGAATTTATTAATCAGGGCGAGCGCTTCACCGCAGTGCGCTATACAGATGGCCAGTATTATTCCGAAGAGGGCCGCAGCATGCGCAAAGCCTTCCTCAAGTCCCCGGTTGATTTTAAGTATGTCAGCTCCAACTTTAATCCAAGGCGTCTGCACCCGGTGACAGGCCAGGTTAAAGCCCACAGAGGGGTGGATTATGTTGCTGCCGTGGGTACACCAATTAAATCCGCCGGTGCAGGTCGGGTGATTAAATCCTCGTACAATAAGTACAATGGTAACTATGTGTTTATTAAGCACAACGACACCTACACCACCAAGTACCTTCACCTTAACAAGCGCAAAGTCAAACAGGGCGACTATGTTAAGCAGGGGCAGACCATTGGTACTTTGGGTGCCACTGGACGTGTAACCGGTGCCCACCTGCACTATGAGTTTATCGTCAACGGCGTGCACAGAAACCCACGTACAGTGAAACTGCCAAAAGCCGACCCTATCGCCAAGAAAGAGCGCGCGGCCTTTACTAAGCTCAGTGAAACTCTGATGGCAAAAATTGAATCGGAAAAACAGGTTCAATATGCCAGGGAGCGCAACGCCCAATGACAGGCCTGTATATAGGATTGATGTCCGGCACCAGTATGGATGGTGTCGATGCCGTGCTGGTTGATTTCACATCTCCTCAGCCGAAGTTGATTGCCAGTCACTCAGAGCCAATGCCTGAGCACCTGTTTAAAGGGTTACAGCGTCTTTGCCAGCCCGGCACAGATGAAATCAACAGGCAGGGCCGACTCGACCGAACTGTTGGCCAGCTGTTTGCCAAAGCCGTTAATGCCTTGCTGACCAAATCAGGGGTATCACCACTGCAGGTCTCTGCCATTGGCAGTCACGGACAGACAGTACGTCATATGCCCTCTCTGGATACCGGCTTTACCCTGCAAATTGGCGACCCCAATACCATTGCGGTGGAGACAGGCATTGATGTGATAGCCGACTTTCGCCGCAAGGATGTGGCCCTCGGCGGCCAGGGTGCTCCGCTGGTGCCGGCCTTCCATCAGGAAGTCTTTGCCAGCGAAGATAAAGTACGTGTGATACTCAACATAGGTGGTATCGCCAATATCACCTATCTGCCGGGCGACCGCTCCCGGGTACTCGGGTTCGACACCGGACCGGGCAATACTCTGATTGACTACTGGATACAGCAACACAGACAGCTGGCATTCGATGAAGATGGTGAGTGGGCGGCGTCAGGACAAACTGATCCCGAATTGCTGCAGCAGATGCTGTCCCATGCCTATTTTGCCCAGAACTTTCCCAAGAGCACAGGGAGGGAGCTGTTTAACCAGGCCTGGCTCGAACACCAACTGGCCCAGTATAGCCACCTGAAAGACGAAGATATTCAATCTACCCTGCTGGATCTTACCTGCCACTCTATCGCCAATGATGTGCTCAAACTGGCTTCCAGCGGTGAGCTCTATGCTTGTGGTGGTGGTGCCCTGAACTCGGAGTTAATGCGCCGACTGTCGACTCTGCTGCCAGAGTACAAAATCACCTGCACTGCCGAGATTGGCGTGGATCCCAAGTGGGTTGAAGCCATAGCATTTGCCTGGCTTGCCATGCGATTTGAACAGGGACTACCGGCCAACCTGCCTGCAGTAACCGGGGCCAGTCGTCAGGCCGTACTCGGCGCCAGATACCCGGCAGCATAGTTCATAAGTAAAAAGCCCCGGTACAACCCGGGGCTTTTTGTATCTAGTTTATGACCGGATGTCTGAGCAACATCACATCACGCTGGGGATAGTCAGTCAGTGTCATCAGCAGTCTGTCTCTTCCTGGGATATAGCTCATGGTGCCAAAGCTACTGAGAAAACTGGAAGGTAACCGCAATACGCCTTTACTGGTATTGGATTCTCGGTCCAGCGCACTGACCATATACTGCCGACTACTGAGTCTTTCTTTGAAATACACATGGGTTTCAGTGGCCGTCCAATTGAACTTGTCTGACAGCACCACACCTTTGGGCGCGTTGCCCCAATTGACTCCCGACCCCCTTCCCCGCAACAACGCCACAGGTTGAGGCAACTTGTTACCTGAACTGAGAGCGGCTTCATAAGCCTGAATATCCAGTTGCCAGAGGCCATTTACATCATCACGGCTAAAGATCAATTCCCTGTCCCCCACCACCTGACCCCGGACGAAATCCAACTCCTCAATAACCAGAGGGGCCTTGCCATCAAAGGTGAATTTCACCATGGCATCATTGACCGATGAGTAGATGGCTTTATCACCCTGACCCCAGAACAGACGGGTATGATTGGAATAGGGAGAAGAGATCACTCCAAGCTCTCCCGATGCCAGATCCAGCACATGGATTTGATTTCCCTCATTCATCTCGTCGGGGGCAATAAAGGCGATCTTCTTGCCATCGGCCGACCAGCGTGGAAACAGTGCCCGCCTCTCCATCACGGTATGTTGAATGCGATTACGCCCTTTGCTGTCGGAACTCCAAATCTCGTTGAACCCGGTTTCGTTGGAGGTATAGACCACGCGACCGGTTACCGGAGAGTAGTCTGGCAATCTTTGGCTGTAGCCAGAGTAAAACAGAGGATAGGGAGTCTGAGGTATCTTTTCATCCAGATCCATATAGGCCACATCATACTGACGAGCGTAGGAGCTATATACCAGCTCATCACTGCCAGGAATAAAACTCGGATAACTTACTCCCTGAACATCAAGGTCAGTCACTTTCTGGCTGGTCATATCCAGGTGGAAACCGCGCCTGACACCTGAGCTTTCCACACCAAAGACCAATTGCCTCGCATCGTGATGCCAGGTCAGGCCTCTAATATCCTCCATCCCCTGAGTCAGGGCTTTCTCGACCCCAGTGCTACGCTCGTACAAAAAGATATCTTCAGAGATATTGCTTAATCGCCTCGCCACGGCGATATAACGGCCATCTGTACTGTAGGCCAGATCTCTGGCACTGCCGCTACACTCTTCAACACAACTGATTTTCTCAGGTACGGCATCATTCTGGTCAAGCCGGAGTCGGTAGACCTCATCCCGGCGCTCACCAGACATTCGGTGAATATAAGCCAGCTCTTTACCATCAGGCGAGATATCCAGAGCGGCTCTGCGGGTGTTACAGGCTGTCAGAAACCTCAGATGACCTGTGCTTACAGTCATCTCTGTAAAGAAACAACGACCGTCCTCAGCCCTTCTGCTGGGAAAATAGAGTGATTCTCCATCAGGATGCCACACCGCTCTGTACTCATTGGAATCACGGGAGGTCAAACGCCTGGCAACAGCGTCTTCCTGCTCCATATCTTTAATAAAGAGGCTGTAGTTCCCTCCCTGGCTTGATGCGCCATATACCAGATATTTGCCATCGGGAGACACTTTGGGAAACCGCTCAGAACCATCGTCCCGGGTTAGGTACTTAAGCTCTGCAGCGCCGGGCTCTGCCGCTCCGGTAAACAGCCACCAGCTCATCAAACACAACAGTAAAGTTCCTGCCGTGCCAATGCTCCAGCTGAGGTAGCGAAATCTGCGGTAGCTGACTTCAACTGGCTCCTCATCCTGCTCACTCACCTCATCAAAAACCGGTGCCACCAGCAGCCGATAACCAGCCTTACGCACAGTTTCAATGACTGTGTCCTGCCCCAGAGGCTCCAACTGCTGCCTCAGGTGCCAAATCGCGTTGGTCAGGGCCTTACTGCCGACATACTCGTTACCATCCCAAACCGACTCGATGAGTTGTTCACGGGTAACAACGCCGGGGTATCCCAGCGCAAGTTGCGCAAGCACTTCGATAAACTTGGGCTGCAGTGACAACTTCTCCTGCCCTTCGAAGCAAATACTGTTATCGGACAAATCGACACGACAATGACCGAGATTGAAATTGGTTGTTTTTATATTTGTTTCCATTTTCACAATCTGAGGTTCTGGCTTTCATCATTTATGGTAAACAATTAATTTACATAAGAATAGAGAATAAATAGAGGTTGAAACAAGACAGAAACGAGGGTAGCGGGATTGCTGCCTGTGGGAGGATCAATTACAAGGAACTGGCAGACTGGAACAAGCTGATGAATATCAAGCAGATTTCAGTTCTCTGTCAGGAAAATTTAAGAAGGATTTCTCTATGCGCGGTACTCCCTGGCTACTGGCCACTCTGTTACTCTTCAGTCAACTGAGCTGGTCATCTGACGGTTATCAACTTCCCCCGGACAACCTGCAACAGGTGGTAGAGCAGACCAGCGGTCCAGTCACCATGCTGTCTCCTGACAAACGCTGGATGGCCGTGATGGGACCGACGCCAGCACCTTCCATCAGTGAATTAGCCCGCAATGAAGTGCGTCTTGGTGGCCTGCGTATAGACCCTGAACGGCTTACCCCGAGTCGAGTATCACGCCAATACGAATCATTGGTGATGATTCCATTATTCCAGAGCGATAAAGTGATCCAACTGGATATCCAGCTTCCGGAAGGGATCACTTATATCTCAGGCAGATTCTCTCCCGACAATCGCTTTTTCTCTTTTGCCGGATTGAATGAACAGGGGGCCTATCTCTACCTGTATGAACTGGAATCGCAAAAGCTGACCAAGCTGAAAAATGCCCGGCTCAATGCCACAATCAGCAGTCGTTATCAGTGGCTGGCTGACAGCAGCGCCATTCTGTTCAGACAGGCCACCAAGAGCAATACAGATGCTCGCCACGATGTTAAGGCCGGTCCTGTCCCCCTTATCAAGAGTACAGGCCAACAAAAGACCCCGCGCCGTACCTATCAGGATCTGTTGAAAACCCCGGCTGATGCCGACTACTTCCAGGCTCTGACCCTGAGCCAACCCGCTTTGGTAACGCCTGGGGGCAAACTGACCAAAATAGGTAAGCCAGGCGTTTACGGCACTGTCAGTCTTTCTCCGGACAACCGTTTCCTGCTGCTGACCAGATTGGCAGCACCATTCTCCTACCGGGTGAAATACTATGACTTTGCTAAAGAAGTGGTGGTAATCAAGCTGGCAGATCAGAGCGAGAAAGTCGTGGCACTGCAATCCAGTGGTGAAATCCGCCCGTCCGGACCTGACTCTGTCACACCAGGAAAGCGCAGTTTCAGCTGGCACCCTGCCAAAGCTGCGTCTTTGGTATGGCTGCAAAGTGCAGATAATGGCGACAGCAAGCAGAAAGCCAGGCTCAGAGACGAACTGTACCAACAGGATGCTCCATTTGCTGAACAGCCAACCAAAATAGTTGCCACTCCCTGGCGGATAACGGCGGTCGACTGGATAAATGAGACCAGTGCGCTAATCACACAACGAAGCCGTAAACAGCAAAAGCTGCGTCTCAGTCTGCTGCAGGATAATGCCTTAACTCAGTGGCATGAAAGAGGCCTTCGTGACAGCTACAAACACCCGGGTACCCTGCATAAAGCCCTCAACAGTTTCGGTAAGCGCACCCTGGCATTTGATAGCGGAAAACTGCTGCATTACGGTTTGGGCGCGTCAGATGCAGGCTATCAACCTTTCCTTAAACGGACCCAAATTAACAATGGCGACAGCCAGCTACTCTGGGAAACCCGGAGTGACAAATACCAAAGGGTTAAATATGTTCTCAATGAGCAGCCACTTGAGTTGATTATCAGCAGTGAAACCAAATCTGCTGCCCCCTCCATTCACCATCTGAATGTGGACACAGGTGA
The DNA here is from genome assembly GCF_023349125.1 of Shewanella corallii. GTDB lineage: Bacteria > Pseudomonadota > Gammaproteobacteria > Enterobacterales > Shewanellaceae > Shewanella > Shewanella corallii. The sequence goes on from NZ_JAKIKT010000002.1 coordinate 275,909, forward strand.
ATCCCGCTTACTGTATCAAAGCCCGGACAGACTGAGCGCCTTCAAAGATGTTCAAAAGCAATTGGTTAACTTTACCCGCAACGACGGTCTGGAGCTGTCCGGCACCCTGTATTTGCCGGCAGGATACCAAACCAGCCAGGGGCCATTGCCGGTGATCATGTGGGCCTATCCCAGAGAGTTTAAAGACAAGTCCGTCGCCTCTCAGGTGGCCTACTCCCCCAACCAATATCTGAAGATTAGTCCCCGCAGTCCAATTGCATTGGTCTCTCAGGGTTACGCCGTGTTTGACAGAGTCGCCATGCCAGTTATCGGTGAAGGCAAAAGCAAACCCAATGACACCTTCAGAGAGCAACTGGTTGCCAATGCCAGCGCCGCCATCGACAAGCTGGTTGCTATGGGCGTCGCCGACAGAAACCGGATAGCCATTGGTGGCCATTCATATGGCGCCTTTATGGTGGCCAACCTGCTGGCTCACTCAGATCTTTTTGCCGCAGGCATCGCCCGCAGTGGTGCCTATAACCGCACCCTTACCCCCTTTGGATTCCAGAACGAAGAGCGAAACTTCTGGCAGGCAACCAGTCTGTACAAAGAAATGTCTCCCTTCACCCATGCCGACAAAATCGACGAGCCAATCCTGCTTATCCATGGTGAGATGGATTCCAACTCAGGTACTTACCCCATGCAGTCCGATCGCCTGTTCAATGCCATCGCGGGTCTTGGAGGCACAGCAAAACTGGTAATCTTGCCCTGGGAAAGCCACAGCTATAAAGCCAAAGAGTCACTCAACCACCTGTTGTGGGAACAGCTTAACTGGCTGGACACTTACCTTAAGCCAACGTCCGTGGCAGATACAGCAGAGGAAACCCCACTATGAAAAAATCAGTGATTCAGGCCCTGTTACTGGCCTGCTGTGGCATTGCTGCAACCGCATCGGCCAGGCAACCCCAAAATATTATCTTCCTGATAGGTGATGGTATGGGCCCAGCCTACACCACGGCATATCGTTACTATATGGCGGAAGAAACCGGCGATGTCAGCCCCACTATTTTTGACGACTTGCTCACTGGTATGGCTGGCACCTATCCGGACGACGAGACCCGGGTCACGGATTCGGCTGCATCAGCCACAGCACTGGCCACAGGCCGTAAAACCTACAATGGCGCCATCGGCATAGACAGGGACCACAGGCATTTACCCAGCCTGCTCAGCGAAGCCAAATCCAGGGGATACACCACAGGGATAGTCGTCACTTCACAAATCAATCATGCCACCCCGGCCAGCTTCCTGGCTCATAACGAGAGTCGCAGAAATTATGATGCCATCGCAGATGATTACCTGGGAGAAGATGGCCGCTCACCCGTGGCAGATCTGCTGCTGGGAGGCGGTACCAGCTACTTTATCCGTCCGGACAATAATCTGGTCAAAGTCTTTCAGCAGCAGGGCTATCAATATCTGAATCAATATCAGGGACTGAAGCAGCTCACCATACCTGCATTGGGCCTGTTTGCTCCCAAAGGACTGGCTCCGGCACTGGGCAGTGACCATCCCCACAGGTTGGCCAACATGACAGCAGCCGCCCTAAAGGCACTGGACCAGCAAGCCAAGCCCTATGTACTTATGATAGAAGCGAGCCAAATCGACTGGTGCGGTCATGCCAATGATATCGCCTGTGCCATGGCTGAAATGGATGACTTTGCCCATACCATGAAACTGGTAAAAGAGTATGTGGACGCCAAAGAAGATACCCTGATGGTCGCTACCGCAGATCACTCCACTGGTGGCCTGACACTGGGTAAGCATGGTGTTTACCAGTGGAAAGGACCTGCACTCAAAAAAGTCAGTGTCATGCCGGAACAAATAGCTCAGTTGCTGAAAGAGTCTCCGGAAGATCTGGAGAATATTGTGCAGACACACACAGGCCTGACCCTCACAGCCGTTCAGCGTCCGATATTTTTACAGGCTCTGAAAGACCCCGATGACACCAATGTTGAACAGTTGGCGCAACTGGTGAAACACCTGATAGACGAGGCAACCTATACAGGCTGGACGACATCGGGCCACGATGCCATCGATGTGCAGATCTTTGCCCACGGCCCACAGGCCGAACAGTTCCGGGGATTTATGGATAATACCCAAATTGGCAAAAAGCTGATCTCACTGCTGCAACCGATTCCGGCAGGTAGCTAAAGGGTAGCGGATAGGATATCCTCTCGCCTTAATTCGGGCCCCAAAGGTTGGGCCCTGCCGGTATGAGAATCGATCCAATGAGCAAGAGAACCAAATCCCTGAATGAGTTGTCTATGATGACTCCGGAAGCCCGTTACGACTTTATGGTTGATGAAATCAAAGCCCATGAAGAGATCTGGACCCTGCAGGATGCTGATGGCTGTGTCATGTTGACCACAGACGACGAAGACTGCATTCCTATGTGGCCAAGTGAAGAAGCCGCCGAAGCATGGGCAGTGGATGACTGGAAAGGTTGCGAGCCTCTGTCTGTACCGGTGAAAGACTTTCTGGAGCGTTGGGTACCTGGCATGGAAGATGACGAATTGTTGGTTGCTGCCTTCCCGGTAGAGGGCGATCTGGGTGTGGTAATCCCTCCTCACGAGCTGGAATCCCGCCTGACTTCAACCAAGCGTCACTAACAGGACAAGCGTGATGGATTACGCCCACTCTGAAGCCACTGGCATGCCCAGGCGGCTGATCGCGACGCTGGTATGCCTGTCACTGCTGGCTGTCCTTGGATTAATACAGGGCTGGCTGCCCATGTTCAATATCCTGCTCCTGCTGCTGGTATTGGGCTGCCTGGGCAAACAAAAAGCTGGTCTTATGATGCTCCGACTGCTGGGGATGACCGGATTGACTCTGTTTATCACAGGTCCTGTCATCATGCTGCAGTTGCCTGACAATCCAACCGGCATCAACCCAGCTATCGATGCCGTGATGGCGCTGCCGGACTCAGCAGTTTATGCCCTGGCCGCAGCCGGTACTCTGTTCAGTGGACTGACACTCTGGGTCGCATTCAGTGACAGGGTAAGCCGCTTTTTCAGCAGCCCTATGCGTTTTAATATTCTGGGCTGACACTCAAAACAAAAAAGCCGTCCCAGTGGACGGCTTTTTTATCAAATCTTTGCTGTTAAACAGAGAAGCTGGCACCACAACCACAGGTGGTGGTTGCATTCGGGTTCTTAACAAAGAAGCGCGAACCTTCCAGACCTGAAGTGTAATCAACTTCACCGCCAACCAGATACTGCAGGCTCATGGGATCAACCACCAGCTGCACACCCTGTTTTTCCACTGTGAAGTCACCTTCGTTTACTTTTTCGTCAAAGGTGAAACCATATTGGAAGCCTGAACAGCCACCGCCGGTCACATAAACCCTTAACTTCAGGGCATCATTCTGCTCTTCTTCCAGCAGGCTTTTCACTTTCGCAGCCGCCGCATCGGTAAAGCGGATAGGCAGAGCTGCATCAGCTTGTTCAGTCATTGCTACCTCTTACATCAGTTTGCTGTGCGGGATTATCCGTTACCTGACTGTTTTGTTCAAGTATTACCCGCGGCTCTTTTTCACCCGAGGTTAACTCAGGTACGCTGAAGGTTTGTTCAGACTCAGCCCCTTTGGTCCAGCGGCTTGCCGGAACCACCACCTTCACATTAACCCGTGCCAGATTAAAGCCTTCAGGCAAGGCAAATTCGCTTTCCAACATCTGAAAATAGCGGAAGTTAAATGCTGGAGTGTTACCGGTCAGCGTCTTGAGGGGAATGGTTCTGGCCACGCCATCCTCAGTGCCGATAAGACTCACTTCTACCCAGCCTTTGACCAGCTGCTTACGTTTTTCAAGCTGCATCAGAGTCAGCTCAAGGCGCTGTTTGCCGCTCTCGACTCCCGGCAGCAGCTCTGCGCTGTAGATGGCCACACCCTCGGCATTATTCTCAGGCGCCATGACGCTGCGATAGAAGTTCAGTTCACGCTGCAGTTGCTTTTCCCGGACCAACTGATCGTTGAACATCTTTTGCATATTGTCGTTGGCCTCTTTGGCCACCACCAACTCCAGATTACGGCTGGCGAGCTCGCTTGACCTGGCCTGCAACTCGGTTTCCAGACGGGCAATCTCCCCATCCTGAGAGACCACGGGCCGCGTATGCTCAGCACTCCAGAAGTAATGACTCAGCCCTCCCAGGACAAAAGCAACCAGCACCAGCAGCAGGAGATACAGGGAAGATGCCCGGTATCTTCGTTCCGCCCCTTGCAGGCGGTCAGCCCAGCGATGATAATTTGACATTAAAATAACCTTAAAACTGCAAACGGCTCACTTGTAAAGTGCAAATAAGCTTCGAAAAACTCAAAGAAAAATCACATCAGTATCTGCGCTATGGCCTGCGGGATCAACTGTCCCAGGCGCGCACCAGTGCCCAACTTTGCGCACTTGCGCTGATCTTTGCCCTGATAGCATCCGGCGTCATATTGATGCTCAGGATTATGCTTGCCTGGAGCAACCAGCTCACCGGAGCACAAGAGCTGGATTTTACGGAGATAACTCCCGACTGGCGAGTTTTTCTGCCCTTGTTGGCAGCAATTTTGATCCGTGTAGCAGTTAAATTGGGCTCGCGCAGATACAAGCGATTGGGTATCGCCTATGTGCTGCACAGATTCAAAATGCACTATGGCAAAATTCCCCTGGCCTCAGCACCGGCTCAGTTTTTTCAGGCGTTTTTTGCCCTCGCCGGTAATTTTTCTGTCGGTCGTGAAGGGCCGGCAATCCATCTTGGCGCAGTCACCGCAAGCGTACTTGCCGAGCGCCTTAAGCTACCTGACAACAGTGTCCGCATCATGTGTGCCAGCGGTATCGCTGCAGGTATCGCGGCGACCTTCAACGCACCTCTGGCGGCGGTGATCTTTGTGTTCGAGGTCATCGTCAGGGAATATAAGATCCACTACTTCTTCCCCATTATGTTGTCAGCCATATGCGGGGCTCTTTCCAGTCAGCTGGTATTTGGTGATATCCACGAATATGACCATATTCAGGTACTGGCCATTCCGCTGGATCAATACCCCCTGCTGGCGATAGCGGGGATCGCACTGGGCTGCGCTGCCGCAGCATTTAACCGGATACTGATTAACGTCACTGAGAAAGCCGCCAACCGTTCGTTAACCATGAGATTACTGCTGGCCGGGGCCATCACCACTGGCATAGGCCTTGTGATGCCGCAGGCACTGGGCACCGGCGATTGGGCCATTGACGCAGCATTGAACCAAAACCCCACGCTGCTGTTTTTGCTGGCACTGCTGATGGCAAAAGTGATCGCTACCGTTGCCGCCATTGGCCTGGGAGTGCCCGGCGGACTTATCGGCCCGTTGTATGGTATCGGCGCCATAGTAGGCACAGTTATCGCCATGGCCAGTGCAGCTCTGTTCCCTGCCCTTGCTCCTTATATTGGCCTTTATATGGTGATAGGGATGACAGCCATGATGGGAGTGAGCCTCAATGCACCTTTGGCAGGTCTGGTTGCCCTGCTTGAGCTGACCAACGACACTAATATCATTTTGCCCGCCATGTTTGTTACCGTTATTGCTTTCCTGGTCGCCTACCGGGGTTTTCAAAGCCAATCGATATTCCTGCGCCAACTGGATTTGATGGGATTGGATTACCGGGTTCCGGTGATCAACTCCGCACTGCAGAAAACCGGTGTGCGCGCTCTGATGAACCGAAGAGTCGTGGTAGTTAACAATGATGAGTCTCTGCTGCTTGAAGTGCTGAAACGGGCCAAAGGTCGACCGGTAGTGGTTCGCAACGAGCAGGGGGAATTTGAAAAACTCAGGCTGGAGATGCAATCCTTTGAAGGTGACGAAACCCTATACCGTCTGCCCATCAAGGGGTTGCCCGATACCGCCACCCTGCACGAAGCCTATGAAATTCTTCGCCCCAAGCGCAGTGGCGAGGTCTATATCTGGCAAGACACTCCAGACAATCTGGTGGGGGTAATCAGCTGGGCCAAGCTGCAGCAGGAGATCCGTTCAGGCAAGCTCTAACTTAAATCACAATATAAATCATAACCTTACCTACTCCCTCACCCGACAGGGTGAGGGCTATTCACCCGCCTGGGCGATAGCCGCTTTACCTCTCCCTTTCTAGACTGGCAAGCAGTCAATCAACAGATACCGTCCGGACTACTGGGCCGTATTGCAGCAGGGGTAAAGCACATGATCAACCTCGAATCTTTGGTCTCAGCCGTACATACCAGTGTGAATACAGCTGCCGAGGCACTTCGCTCTCAGAACAAGGCCTTTATCGGCGAGTTTTTCGAAACGGTAGAGGCACCTGTCAAACCGGATAGCAACAACCTGCTCACCACTGAAGATGGAGGGCAACGCACCTTCTACCGCCCAAAATGCGTCACCATGCTTTATCCATCTGAAACCTCAGAAGGACTGGTTACCCAGCAGGTCGATGTGCCCCTGCTGACGCTGGTACCGGTCAGTACATCCCGCATCAATGAAGTGAAATTCAAAACCCAACTGGAGATCAATCTGGATGATACCGGCCTGATGCAGGTTTCCTTCCCTTCCAAATCCGGAGGAGGGCTCTTTACTTCAGATAAATCCACCCCTCACCTCGCAGAGCTTGAAATCATTATCAATGGCGACATGCCATCAGAAGGGTTGCAATCCCTTATTGATGGGTACCAAAAAGCGCTGCGGGCACAGATCCCGGGGTAACCGACCCCACACAATCCGCTGTCTGACAGAGACAGCCTCATACCCACAGAAGGAGCAATACCATGCCAGACGTCAACTCAGGCCCCGCGCTGGTGTCCATGGCCCAGCAATTTACAGGTTTACCTATGCGCGCTTTGATTGGTGGCCCACTCAACGCTGCCGCTCAGGCCAACAACATGATGGCGGTGACTCAAACCAACTTCATGCTGGATACCTGTTTCAACAAGAAAACCGGCAAGGACGCTGCCGGCAACGACACCACAACGCTGGAACCTATTATGGTCACCATGCATATCACCCGCGGTGTCATTACCGAGAGCGAATCCAAGGATGATAAAGGCCAACCAACTGCAGAAATCACCAATGTCACGACTCAGTTTGATCTGCCACTGCTGACCATTATTCCTCTCAATGCCCTTGGGGTGGATAACGTTCAGGTGGACTTCGATATGGAAGTGAAATCCAGCTATACGGATGAAGCGTCTCAGTCCTCCAGCGAATCAACCCATGCTGAAGCAAGCTTCGATGCCAAGCTGGGAGCAGGTTGGTGGTCTGTGGAGGTCAAAGGTAGTGTCAGTCATGACAGCCAAAGCGCTCAATCCACAAAATCCACCTACCAGAAGAGTAACAACGCCAAGTACACAGTGAGCGTACATGCCGGACAGCTGCAGCTGCCGGAAGGTGTCACCACTATTATCCAGGCGTTCACCAACAGTATCAGCCCTATCACCCTGGGCTCATCATCCAGCTCACAAGCCAGCTGAATCATCCCAGAGCCCAGCCGGGAGCTGGGCTCTTCAAAGGAGCAACCCCATGAAAAATCAAATTCCCTGCCCTGACTGCCAAAAGCCAATTCCGGTGGATACAGAGCTCTTATTACGAGGTCATGAGTTTATTTGTGGTCATTGCGGCTTGCAGCTGGCACTGGCCCCCACCAGCCGGCCCATGGTCGCAGGGGTATATACCCAGTTTGAACGCTTGCTGGATAAGCAGCAAAGTCACCAAAGCCGCTGAATAATTTTAGATAGAGGAGTCATTATTATGAACGCCAACGACCTTTCAGATCTGGTGCTGGCCAAACGCACAGACATTGCAGAGACTATTGAAACAGGAGCTGCCTGGGAACTCTGGATGCAGGTAGAGATGGTAAAAATCCTCCGGGCTGCCGATAAATCAGTAGCACGGGAAGTGGCTTACCCCGCACCCCATGACAACTGGAGTCTGGACTTTCTTGCCGGAGACACTCAGGGCCAATACGCCATCGAGCTTAAGGTAGAAAGCGCCACCAATGCCGGAACCCGACTGATAGCTTCAGTCGCAAGTGATATCACCAAACTGGCTTACTACCCGGCACCAAACCCGGGTGCCCGATGGGTATTGGCCATAGGCTACAGCAGCGCCGCCAGGCAGGCGATGAACGGCTTTGCCGATGAAGATGAAAACCACGCCATTTACCATGAGCTTGACAGTATTGGGGTGATGGTGGCTTCAATATAGTCTTTCTCCCAACAAGCTGTAACCCCGTATTCCCCCTTAACCGGAGAGCGATACCATGACAGCCCAAATGACTCTGGCACAACTTAAGCCGGGCGATGTACTGCTGATGGTCGGCGATCTGCGACCATCCAACCCAACCCGCAATCTGGACCGTATGATCATGCTGCTGACCGGCAGTGATGTGTGCCACTCAGCCCTGTTTGTGGGCCCTGCCCCGGACAGCACTGCTGCAGAGCCAAAATATCTGCTTATTGATGACACTCTTGGCGGAGTTGGCCTGCGTAAACTCCACGACAGCCAGGACACCAATGACCCCCACTACTACACCTGGTATGTGAGACGTATGGCCAATCCGGATATGACGCCGGTGATCAATGCCGCAGAAAGTTACGAAGGCAAAGTGATCTATGACAAAACCTGGCTGGTGATGCTGGGGCTTTTAATCCTGTTTCGGGATCTGGCACCCAGCGGTACCAAAGTGGACCTGCTATTGCAGCTGCTTAAGTATCTGGCCTATAAAATCGATACCATGACCCATGAGCCGGGCAAGTACTATTTTGTCTGCTCCCAATATGTTGCCGTCAGTTTCAGCGATGCAGGCAATGGCTATGCGCTCGAAATTGAAGGGGGAAAGTTGCAGCTAAACTCTCCCGGACAGGCACTGGATAACCTCAGGACTCAGGGGAGCTTTCAATTCAATACCCAGGACGGCCAGCTGACTGCGACACTGACAGGGCAACTGGCGGCGCAACTGCCAGGCGCTCAGGCACAGTTGGTAAGCGCCCATGGTCTGGATACCGAGTTGCTGGATTATATTGCAGGTCTGTTCAGTGATTATGTCGCCGGACTTGGTGATCAGGCTCAAACACAGTTGCAAAGTGCTTTCAGCGAGTATCAGGATGCGTTTGTGACCCCTGCCTGTCTAAAGGATAACTGCACCAACCTGACCGCAGAGGGGAAACTGGGGTTTATCTATGGCTCCTGAATGCCAGCGTTCGTTAATCCGGGCTCCCGGTTACCCCGGCGCTATTGTTCGGATTCAGGCTTAATCAGGGCCGACAATACTATTCCGGCTTTCTCCATGTTGGCCACAAAGGCTTTGGCATGGTCGGGGGGGACAATACGCATCACAAGTTGCTCCAGATTGGTCACCTTGAGGGGATTGTCCTTCATGATAGCGGTCAATCGCCCCAGGAGCTCCTGCTGTTGCGCTTTGTCCTCTTCCATAACGGCGATGCTGAGCAAAATCATACAGACCCCGGCCTGTATGGTTTGGTTGTAGAGCAGGGCTTTTTCGGCGGTCTGCTTACAGGTATCAAACTCCCCTGCCAGATAGTGCACTACGGTCAGTCCGGCATAACAACGCCCCGAATGGTGTCCTTCAGGATAGATTTCCAGATAGTTTTGGTAATGACTTTTAGCCTCATCATAATGGCCATTCAGTGCGGCTATCTGACCTACCAGGAACAGCGCAAATTCAAGCGCAGGGTTGGCCTCCAGTGCCAGCTCAATATGCTCCGCCGCATCTGCAAACCGGCTCTGCAACAGGCAATGCAGGCTAAAGGCCAACCTGGAATAGGCAGAGTCTGGCATCAGGTTACAGGCTTTCTGGGCACTGACGGCCAGCTCCTCTATCAGTTCAGGAGTAATGGGGAAATACCCCTCTACAATTCCGGCATACAGTGCCATAACAGAATAAGCATTAAGCAGAGCCCAATCAGGGTGAGAGGGCAATTGCTGCTTCAGCAGCTCTCTTACCTCCTTCATATGCGCCGGAGTTCTGTGCTTAATCTTGTACTCTGTGGTGTAAATAACCTCATACCCTCTCGAGACGGCGTCAGACATTCCCTTATGCACAGTGGCATGATTGGCGATAACTTTATTGAATACCGTGCCTGACTTTCTCAGCAACAGAGTTTGCGGGGGGGATTGCAGTGGAATCGGCATTCCCTGCCAAATCATGACACCGGATATCTGCAGGGGCTCAAAATACTGCAGATCGGGAACCAGCTGGTCGATACCTTCGCTGCGCTGATATCTCAGGGTCAAACAGTAAAATTCATGACCTGAATTCACCGTTTCCGGCAGCTTCATATCGGAAACAAAGTGAACCTGCAGCAGCTCCCAGCGACTGAGCAGATCCACCACAGAGTGAAGTGCAGAGCCAGAAGTGCCGACCGGAAAATCCTGAGTTCTGATAAAGAGCTGTAACTTGCGGTGATCCGCTGTTTGCTGCCGTGTGTACTGCTCAAACCAAACAGACGCTTCAATCCGATTGCTGACATGTAAGGTCTTGAGAATATTGGCAAGGTGGGTTTTGACTGTGTTTAGTGACAGGTGCAGCAATTCAGCAATTTCAGGGTTTGAGCAGCCCTTACTGACCAACTCCAGAATCTCCAACTGCCTGGCACTCAGACGGGAAGCATCCGGCTCTCGATTCATCATCCAGTGATCTCCGGTGAATTCGTGCATATCCCATGCAACTTCTCAGCTTTTTCCACCAAAAACAACAGATAATAACACCACTTACAGCAATTTAATCAGCATATACAACCAATTAAATAGCGCTTTATAATTACACACACCAAAAACCGTACCCATTACGAACTAAGCCAGCGCAAAGCTCTTGATTCATCTATTTTACCGGCGTAATCACCTCAAGGTTGGCGTCCGGCCGCACAAATTCCACTCTGTGATAATTGAATACCAACTCACTGGTTTCTCCCCCCTTTTTATGGGCAACATAAACGCTGATGCGCTGGTCATCATGACGCTCAAGGGTGAGGCCACTAAAGTACACCCTGTTATCTGTCACCCGAACCAGGGGGTAAGCCACACTCTGTTCTTTTGCCTCCCAGCCCACAAGTTGAGGGCCAAAATGCTTCAACCTGAACACCAAAGAGCCTTGCTCCTGCACGATAGTTTCGAGTTCGTAGAACTGAGTTTTCCCCTGCTTTGTTAATTTAAATGCTCCCATCATGCTGTCCCCCAAAGGGGGCGACCATACCTCTTCGACGTCACCACCCAATGCCGTCCCTTGCCAATGGCCGGCAAGCCAGGCAACAGCCTGCAGATCTGCGGCTGGAGATGACTGTCCGGGTTTGAGATAGACAAGATTAGGGGTATCGGCACTGACATTGCCTGTCAGCAAGAGTCCGATAGCGACAAACCACACACCAGGTTTAAACATGGGTGTCTCCTGTTTCAGCAACATCAAGATATCAAAGGGGTAAAACCAGGCCTTCGCTGGCAACCCTGAACCCCGCATCTGTCACGGCCAACGACTCTGGGCTGCTACTGTCCAGCAATGGATTGGTATGGTTCAGGTGGATAAAAATCACTTTGCGCTTTTGCTCTGGAGGCAATTCCCGGAACCTGTTCATGGACTCGACAACCAGAGGGTGCGGTACTTCAGCCATAGTGCGCCCCTTGAGTTCATCAGCGCTGTAAAAGGTCGCATCCAGCAAGGCATAATCCACCTGAGGGATCAGCTCCTCAATGGCGGTATCCCACTTTTCCCATTTATCTATATCGGGAATGAACAATGCGGTTTTTGTTTTTCCCTTGATCAGATAGCCAACAGTCTCACTGAACTCATCTCTGTGGGGCACCAACACAGGAGTTACCCTCACATTCCCAAGCACAACTTCACGTTTATTTTGTAGCTCCTTAAGTTCGATATTGTTCAGCTTAACCAGTTGCGACCAGGGACCATTATTTTCAAGGAATGAGCGCATTTGTGGCATGGCATAAACGGGCAGTTGCTTCGTGGATGCTGATTCGCGGCCAAAGTGCATCAAGCCAGTGTAGTGGCCCATATGCGCATGGGTAAGAAACACACCTTGCAGCTGGTAGTCCGGATTGGACCACTCCTGCTGCAGTAAATACAGTTGCTGGGGTAAGTCCGGGGTCGCTTCAAACAGATACTGGGCCTTGTGGATATGGTCAACCACTGCCAGAGAGGTGGCCATTTTGCGCAGTGACTTATCCTGCCAGGCGGGCATACAATGGGGTCGATAGCAAAGTGTTTGCGGGTAACCCGCATCCTGAGCGATGCCAAGCACCACAAGCTCTGTTCCTGGCCGGGAATGGGCCTCAGTCGTGCTTAAGGCAGGCAGAGAAGTAAGGCAAAACAGAAACAACAGACAAGGCAAAGGGAATATACGCATTAGGTGTTTTTTTATTTATCAGGGCTGAAAAGTCAACCTGACAGCTTTCCCCTGTAGATACAAGCTCACGCCCACTTTCGCTCCGGCAGCACGCAGAGCCTTTGCAAAGGCCAAGGGGTTAAATCCACAGCGCCCTTGTTAAACCAGAACGTCAGCTTAATGCTGATACCAACAGCCATAGCCGTGACTGCTTCGCAAGACTACCGGCACCCACCTTACTGGATCCCCGTTATGATTCCCCGCCCTTTGCTTCCTGTACTGATGGCGGCGGAGTTTTACAAACAGGGATGCCTAGGCGTTCCAGTTCAGCATATATCGCCTCGATATCCATGCCGGAGAAGCTCTTTAGCGGGTGCTTACGGCCACCTTTAAGCAGCAGGTATTTTTCGTGTAGGACAAACCTGCCACTATCAAGCCGGATATCAACTATGCAGTCGATATCCGTCAAAGGGTAATGAAAAGACGCTTCATAGCGCGCAATGGGGGAGTGCCAATCAATGCCATCAGCATTGACCGTAACATGCCATTGTCCCCCCTTGATAAACATATAGAGGGAGGGAATAAACGACCCTGACAAGAGCAATAGAGCAAGCAGGTAAAACACATATTTAAAAATCTCTGCAGCTTGTTCAGAGACATAACCTGACGAATAGGGGCGCGTTTTATCCAAAGGCGCGCCAGCGAGCACTGACTCCAGAAACTGCCCCAGGTACCAGGCCAGCACCACGCCACCAGTAAGCAGCAGAATACGGAACAGGCTGTCGCTTCTGGCATCGCGTGTGATACTCAGGCCTTCAGTTACCTCTGGCATTTAACCTCCCATCTCCTTTTGAGTGAGAACATTAGCAAAACTCCACACTTAACCACTGGTCGTTATCCTTCAGTATGGCTTCCAATCCGGCCCAGCTGAGACCTAACCCACTGTTGCACTCCTATGCAAGCACAGCCGAAGCCTGCTGACGCCCAAATATGATCACCTGGTAACGCCCGTTATCATTCCACGAAAGCAGATTATTGAATGCATCCGGATGTCCTCGACAATATCCATCAAAAGCAGTAAACAGCCCTGAATTAAACACGGCAACCAGGTCCGAGTGTGTTTTTGTCTCCCGAAAATCCAGGGTATAAATCTCTGGTTTACTCAATGGAATCACCTTTTGCCAGCAACCAATCAACCCCTTGTAAAATCGCCCTTACACCGGCTTCCGGGTGAGTGTTTAAGGTAAAATGTGAGCCGGGCAGCTTCGCCAGCATCATCCCCATATATGCCTGCCTGAAGTCGTTAAGCTTATCGGCCCCGACCAATGTGTCCTCCTCAGCCTGCAGGCATACAGCGGGGACCTGAGAGTTAAACCTTTCAAACCGCATTTGGCTGATAAGCTCAAGTCGCCTGGCCAACACGCGCGGATCAACCGCTGTGATCGCCTCTTTCAGATCTGCGATTTGCCTGTCGCTCGCCTCTCGTTCCAGAAAATATCGACGTATAACCCGGTTTGCCAGTGGCAGATTCACGAGTTGAGCGGGAGAAAGCAGCCTAAACAAACGTGAGGCAATGGCCGACAGCAATGGCTGTGGTGATGACAGAAAGCTTGCCACAAAGATAATGCCTTTGAGGTTGGGCAGGGATTGCCGTGACAGGCATGCTGCGATTCCGCCGGAAAATGACTCTGCCAACAAAATAACGTCTCCCTCAGGAAGTTGACGTTTCACATATTCTGCCAGCGCAGGGTAATCCTGAGGTCCTCCCTGGGGTAAGCCGATGACCTGCACCCTGACACCGGTCAAATGTCTGAGTAAAGGAACAAACAACTTGCCTGTGCCATCCATCCCCGGCAGCAACACCAATCGGCAGTTACCCTGTTGCGTCATATCCCACCTTTACAGCACTCCTCTCAGTTAACTGGATAGTGCCCTCAATCCTGAGTTTTCACTATAGCGCGAACAGCTATATCTCTGATTTAAAACAGCCACTTTAGTTAAAATTGATATAACTCCAACGCCAGTAACACAGGTACTGACGCCAGAGTGACAACAATTTGCTTTATCCTGTGATCCCCGCCATTGACATTGGCGGTCGCTGCCCCACAATTGGGCGTCTATGGGAGGAAACTCCCCACAGAATTCAGGATTTTCCGCCCCGGCGGAAAGCAAGACCAAACCGGCCACGCCGGAACAACACGAACAAGGAAATAAGATGACCCGTTCCGAAACGCTGTTTGAACAGGCAAAACAAACCATCCCCGGCGGTGTTAACTCCCCGGTACGTGCATTCAATGGTGTGGGTGGTACTCCACGCTTTATTGAGAAAGCCGATGGTGCCTACATCTATGACGCTGACGGCAACAAGTACATCGACTACGTAGGTTCATGGGGCCCAATGATCCTGGGCCATAACCACCCTAAAATCCGTCAGGCTGTGCTGGATGCAGTGGAAAACGGTCTGTCTTTCGGTGCGCCAACTGAGCTGGAAGTGACCATGGCTGAGAAGGTAATCGAAATGGTTCCTTCCATGGAGATGGTGCGTATGGTGAGCTCAGGTACTGAAGCCACCATGAGTGCAATCCGTCTGGCCCGTGGTTTTACCGGCCGTGACAAGATCCTGAAGTTTGAGGGCTGCTACCATGGCCACGCTGATTGTCTGCTGGTAAAAGCTGGTTCGGGCGCCCTGACTCTGGGTCAGCCAAGCTCTCCTGGTATCCCAGAAGACTTCGCCAAGCACACTCTGACCGCGGTATACAACGACCTGGATTCTGTAAAGGCGATGTTCGAGCAGTACCCGGATTCCATCTCCTGTATCATTCTGGAGCCGGTTGCAGGCAACATGAACTGTATTCCTCCGGTTGCTGGCTTCCTGGAAGGCCTGCGCGCTCTGTGTGATGAGTTCGGCGCCCTGCTGATTATCGACGAAGTGATGACGGGTTTCCGTGTTTCCAAGAGCGGCGCTCAGGGTCACTACGGCATCAAGCCTGATCTGACCACTCTGGGTAAGGTTATCGGCGGCGGTATGCCTGTAGGTGCTTTTGGTGGCCGTAAAGACGTTATGCAGTTTATTGCGCCTACCGGTCCGGTTTACCAGGCAGGTACTCTGTCCGGTAACCCAATCGCCATGTCTGCAGGTCTGGCTCAGATGGAAGCCCTGTGTGAAGAAGGCCTGTATGAAGAGTTGGCGGCCAAGACCAAGCGTATCGCTGAAGGTTTCAAAGCTGCAGCTGACAAGCACGGTATTCCAATGAGCATCAACTATGTTGGCGGCATGTTCGGTTTCTTCTTTACTGACGAGCCTCAGGTAACCCTGTTTGAGCAGGTAACCAAGTGCAATATGGAACACTTCCGCGCCTTCTATCACGGCATGCTGGACGAAGGTGTTTACCTGGCACCAAGCGCCTATGAGGCAGGCTTCCTGTCAATGGCCCACGGTGAAGAAGAGCTGCAGGCCACACTGGCTGCAGCTGACCGTGTACTGGCCCGTATCGCTGCCGCTTAATCAGCGCTCAAGCCAGAACGAAAAAGGACGCCCACGGGCGTCCTTTTTGTTTTTAGGTTCAGCAAACTATATCGCCGGCACAGTAAACTCTGTTCCGCCAATCTCAAGTATCACGTCCCTTGGGCGGATCTCCACTATCTTCAGCTTGCCACCTATGGTGTCACCCTGCTGCAACTCCCGACCATCCACATTAAGCCAACGGTTGTTCGGGTTGCTGGCATAGACGTGAGCAACGATATTGAAATCCGGCACCTGCTGTTGCAGTGACAGCGGCAGATCGCCATATTTTGGCAGGCCGGTATCCTGAGGCTCAGGAATAGGATCCAGCGATTTTGGCGTCACACCTTCATTTACCGAATGCTGATATTCAACCTCTTTCAGCGCCTGTTCAAAGGCAGCCAACAGATTTTCCTGCTCCTCTCTCGCCTCCCGCCCCAGATCTGCCATGCCCTCGGGCGAAGTACCGGCTTCCCGGCGTAAAATCTCTAACTGCTCAGGCGTCAAATCCGTATTGGCACCCAGAACCAAAGGCTGGGTGCCAGAGCTTGCCGCAGCCTGGCTCTGACCGGCAGGTGTTGTTGGTCTCATATCTCTGCGAGTTTGAGACGCCATGGCTGGCAGAGTTCCTGACCGATTGGCACCACTGGCATGCGTCACAGGGCTTGGCTGAGCCACGGGCAAATTACCACGCCCGGCGAGACGGACCTCGGCACTCTGAGTGGATTTAGCACCAGCCTTTGCCACAGCTGAATTGCTTGCTTGAGCTGGTACCAGAGCCTGCTCGGGCGCAGGGATAGTCACAGGAGCACTAACAGGAGCGGTCACAGGAAGACCTGTGTCCTCTTTATTCAGCAGCAAATTCAAGCCAAAAGCCGCCCCGGCCCCCGCCAGTAAACTTATCACTACAGCGGCAGTCGCTTTGACTGGCCAGCGTCGCTGTGCCTGTTCATAGCTTCTTGGCGCAGTGGCGGGATCAGGCAACTGTCCCTGCTGTTTATTGCGTATCACTGCATCGAGCAAAATAGACATCAGAACTGCTCCCCGCTGCTCAGTCTTGGACCTGACTGACTCAGATACAGGCCCAGCTGTGTCAGCGTTTGACTGCCGGCAATACCATCAGCCTGCAGGCCATGTTGGCGCTGGAAGGTTTTCAGTCGCTGCTCCAGCTGGCTGTCATAACCATTAACCAGTCGGGCCGGGACCTTATCCACCATCGCCAGCGAGTTTTCCAACCATTGTAACTGAGGCTGAGAAGAGTGCGGGCCGATGGGCTGGCTGGCATCCTGATCAGGTTGCCACAGAATCTCAAACACACCGCTGAAGTGACGTTCAAACCAATCCCGGCTGACCCAGAACTGCTGCTCGCCCAGTTGCAACAGCAGTTCCTCACCGTCACGGGAGATCAGGGTGCCGAAAGCCTCGGTACTGCCACTGTGGAGATAAACCACTGCCGGATAGTTCAGCCTGAGAATTGATGCACTGTTACCCTGCTGCTGAAAACAGGCAAGGCCCTGAAGTGTGGCCGCCTGGCAAGGACTCATATCCTGATAGGGAGTCCGGTTCCACAACCCCAGCAAAGCTGCGAATGCAGTATCTATATTGCCGCTCTGCTCCAGCGCCCGCTGCAGCTGTCTTTGCCCCAGACTGTTGCTCTGAGCGGTACCATTCCCGGCCAATTCAGTATTGGCAGCTTCAGTGGAAACAGGCTCTGTGACGACAGGCTGTGAGGATGCCGCTACAGGCTGAACGGTGGCAGGCTCCGCAGCGGATTTATCACCGGATTGCAGCGCATAAAACACAGCGCCGAATGCTATTACAAACCCCACACCAGCGACCATGGACCACCAGTTACGGGCGGTTTCGGGCTCCTCTCCCAACACTTCTGCCGCTGCAGTTTGCACCATCTTATGGTCCACCGGCACTTTGGACTGTGCATAGGCAGCCATCAAAGCTCTTTCGCAAATCAGGTTGCTTAAACGGGGAATACCACCGGTGGCTTTATGCAGAGCCTTAATCGCTTTGGCCGTAAACAGCGGTTCATGACGTCCGGCAACCTGCAATCTGTGCTGCACATATAAGCCGAGTTCCTGCTCGCTCAAAGGCAACAAGTGATATCTGGCCGTAATGCGTTGGGCCAGCTGACGCAGCTCCTGGCGCTTAAGCAGCTGTTGCAGTTCAGGCTGACCAATCAATATTACCTGCAGCAGTTTTTTGGTATCTGTCTCCAGATTGGTGAGTAGCCGCAGTTGTTCAAGCACCTCTGGCCTGAGATGTTGAGCCTCATCAATAATCAATACTGTGTTTCGCCCCGCCTCATGATTCTTCAGCAAATATTGGCTGAGCAGATCTGTCAGCTGCTTGAGGCTGGGGTTGTCGCCATAGGAAATCTTCAGCTCATCACACAGGGTGGCCAACAGCTCCTGCTCGGTCAGCGAGGGGTTCAGAATAAAGGCGGTATCTGTATTGTCAGGTAACTGCTGCAACAAACATCGACTGACGGTGGTTTTTCCTGTCCCCACCTCCCCGGTCAGCAGCACGAAACCACCGGTTTCACCCAGTCCATAAGTCAGGTGCGCCAGTGCTTCTCTGTGCCTGTCACTGAGAAACAGATAATGAGGATTGGGCGCAATGGAAAATGGGTTGTCATTCAACCCGAAGAAAGCCTTATACATACCCTGTAAACAGATGCTCTGAAAAGTTTTGCTCAAGGTATAGCGCCAGCATAAGGATGTCAAAAAGCGGGCTGACTTTATCGCTTTTTTGCCACCGGTGTTATGCTTACGACAAATTTCAAAGCGAGAAGTACAGCGTGAAAATCTATCTGGTCGGCGGTGCAGTCAGGGATCAGCTTCTGGGTCTGCCGGTAAAAGACAGAGACTATATGGTGGTAGGTGCCACGCCTGAGCAAATGTTGGCGTTGGGCTATGAACAGGTGGGCAGAGACTTCCCGGTATTCCTGCACCCCAAAACCAAAGAAGAGCATGCCCTGGCCAGAACCGAGCGTAAGACAGGCGCAGGTTATGGAGGCTTTGCCTGCCATGCCGCCCCGGATGTCACTCTGGAGCAGGACCTGCTCAGGCGCGATTTGACCATCAATGCTATTGCGCTGGATGACTCAGGAGAGCTTCATGACCCCTATGGTGGTCAGGCTGATATTGACGCCAGAGTATTGCGCCATGTCTCCCCCGCATTTATTGAAGACCCTCTACGGGTGCTCAGGGTTGCACGTTTTGCGGCGCGATTTGCCGCTCAGGGGTTTACCATAGCCCCGGAAACGATGTCGCTGATGCAGGAGATAGCTGCCAGCGGTGAGCTTGATGCCTTAACCCCTGAACGGGTTTGGCAAGAGCTGGATAAAGCCCTGGCCACAGATCATCCACAGGTGTTCCTGCAGGTACTGAAAGAGTGTAACGCCCTGCCGATATTGATGCCGGAAATCCATGCCCTGTTCGGCGTCCCCCAACCTGAAAAGTGGCACCCGGAAATCGACACAGGTATCCATACGCTGATGGTGCTGGAGCAGGCAGCCAGACTCACCACTGATAAAAGTGTGCGCTTTGCCGCCATGATTCATGATTTGGGTAAAGCCCTGACACCTGAAGCGCAATGGCCAAAACACCATGGCCACGGTCAGAAAGGTCTGAAACCCATACGGGAATTTTGCCAGCGGTTACGTGTTCCCAACGAGTATCGTGACCTGGCGTTATTGGCCAGTGACCTGCACCAAAATCTGCACAATGCTTTCGAATTAAGACCGGAAACATTGCTAAAGCAGTTTGATAAGGCCGATATCTGGCGTAAACCCGAAAGACTCGAAAAGCTTTTGTTGGTTTGTCAGGCAGATAGTCGTGGTCGCACCGGCTTCGAAAATGCAGATTACCCTCAGGCTGATTATCTGCATGAGGCTTATAAAATTGCAGCGGCAGTTGAAGTCAAACAGATTGTTGATGCAGGTTTTAAAGGACCCGAAATTCGTGACGAATTGCAAAAGCGGCGAATGAATATGCTGTCAGAATTTAAGCAATGTCACACATTTGATGTAAGCAAACTGTGAATATGCTAAATCAGACCATTTAGTCCTTTGAAAAAAGGTGAATATTCGCTATCGTTTTGACCGATTCCATGATTTTTCATAGCAAATTAAATTGGCTATGACATAATTATGCGGTTGCAGTCGACCTCAGGGGACTGTGGCCTTTTAATCCACACTATCTTTAAAGGGATTACTCCAATGAACAAAAAGTTAATGATGGTTGCTGGTGTAGCTATGACTGCTATGCTGGGTGGCTGTGCCAACACCGATGCACTGGAAGCAAGCGTTGCAAACCTGGGCAACAAAGTAGACCAGCTGTCTGCTGAAGTTAGCTCTCTGAAGGCTGAGCAGGGTAAAGTTTCTGCTGACGCTAAAGCTGCTAAAGCTGCTGCTATGGACGCACAAGCTGAAGCCAAGCGCGCCAACGACCGCATCGACAACATGGCTTCTTCTTACAAGAAGTAATGTGTTGGTATCGGCAATACCCTGTATTGCCGATACACCTCCCCTGTTATTCTCCCCGGCTCTTTCTGGCCAACACCACCAAATAATCCATCTCTAAGCCGTTAATCGATTCTCTGGCAATTTTGCTTTTCAGCTTGTCATTGGCACGCCAGGCATAAGGCGTCATATCCAGCAGCGTCAGCGCCTGTTCACCGTCTACATCCGCATTCCACTGAATACGTGTTGATGCAACAAGCTCCAGCTCTTTGGGCAGGTTGATACTCACCTCTTTCTCGGCGAGATCCGCAAACACCTGAGTGCGCAGCTGCCATAAATGGCGGCTGGCGGGGATCACTATCAAGGCCAGTCCGCCTTCTTTCAGCACACGGACCGCTTCTTTCCCCTTGAGAGGTTTGTCGATAACCGTCAGCAGATCAAAGCTGTTGTCGACATAGGGAAGCCCCTTGGACGAACATTGCGCGTACACCTCATCACTGCCCGCTTTAGCGGCCGCGAACAGGGCATTATCCGCCTCGGCAAACCCATAACGCTCCAGTGTCAGTTCAGCTTGTTGCTGCGCCAGAGACTCCGCCAGCGCCCTCAGGTAAAAGCCTTCGGCGGATTCATAATCCAGCCAGGAGAGAGTCGACTGGCCAGACAGCTCTGGCATCAACTGTGCTGTCATCGCCTCGATCAGCGATGCCTGCAAGCCTCCACTCAGCAGAAAGAGTCTGGATCGCATTTGTGCACGGGACAGCACCTGCTGCTTTTTGCCCTTGCCGAACACCCAGTATCCCCGCTCTTCGTGGACCTGAGTAAAAGGGAACTGATGTTTGTTGCTGCAGTGCAGATCCTTACTGGTCAGATACTGACTCAAAGGCTGACGGCAAATAGGGCATTGGAGAGAAACGGTCATAACTGATTCCGAAAAAATAGAAACCCCGGCAAACGGCCGGGGTTATTCAACATATTACAGTCCGCAAGCATCAAGCTTACAGGAAAATAAAGCCACACAGGAACAGACCCAGCGCCAGACGGTAAATCACAAATGGCGTCATACCCATACGGCTGATAATCTTCAGGAAGAAGTGAATACAGACATAGGCAGAGATAAAAGAGAGCAACACCCCCAGTCCCATCGCCTGCCAGTCAATCACATGGCCTTCAGTCACTATGTCTTTGCCCATCAGCAAAGCCGCACCCAGAATAACCGGGATAGACATCAGGAATGAGAAACGGGCTGCCGCTTCCTTATTCAGACCCAGCATCAAAGCGGCGGTCATGGTTACGCCACTGCGTGATGTACCCGGAATAAGGGCAAGCGCCTGAGCAAAACCAATCAGCAGCGCTTTTTTCCAGCCCGTCTGATATTCGGTCAGCTCACATTTGGCCATACGGTCACCAAGCCACAACAGCAGACCAAACACCACAGTCGTAATGGCAATCACCCCCGGGCCACGCAGAAAGCTTTCCACCCAGTCCTTGGCCATAAAGCCGATAACCACAGCCGGGATAGTCGCCAGAATAATCCACCAGGCCAACTTGCTGTCGTCTGAATGCTGTCCCTTAAAGATACTGGCTATCCAGGCCTTGAACATGGCGACAATTTCCTTGCGGAAATAGATGATTACCGCCAGCAATGAACCAATATGCACAGCCACATCGAACGATAGCCCCTGATCTTCCCAACCAAAAAGCTGCGCCGGCAAAATCAGGTGCGCAGAGCTGGAGATAGGCAAAAATTCAGTAAAGCCCTGGATCAGAGCCAGCAGAATGACCTGCAGAGTATCCATAGTTTCCCTTGTATTGAATAAATGGGTAAATCAGACCAGAGGTGGCCAGGTGAGTTCAATGACCCAAAGTTTCTGAGGCTTGTTATAAGCATCCCACAAACTCTGATAGTTCAGCCCGGTTGTGGGGTGTACCCGCTCAGGTGCGATTTCCGCCAGTGGCCAAAGAACAAATGCGTTCTCGGTAATTTCCGCTCTGGGCAGCACTATGGGGGAGTCACATACCAGGTCATCATAAAGCAGCAGATCCAGATCCAGCGTGCGGGGGGCAAACTTCTTGGCGCTGGGTAATCGGCCATTGTCCCGCTCAATTTGCTTGAACAGGCTATTCAGTTCGGCCACTGACAAACTGGTGTCGGCAGCCGCCACCATATTGAGGAAGTTGGTGCCATCAAAGCCAACAGCTTCACTCTCATACACAGAAGAGAGTTCCAGTTGCCCAAGGTGCCGGGTCAGATCTCTGAGTCCGGCGGTTAAATGTGCCACCGGCTCAATATTGCTGCCCAAACTGATATATATTTTTGCCATGCTGCTTCTTTTGTTATTTGTATTCGGGGCAAATACCCCGGTGCAGTTCCAGTTAAATGTGGCCGCGCTCTATTTCAACGCCCACTGATTGAGCATGCTTCACCGCGCCGGGTTTCATGACAGTGACTTTGACCCAGGGAACATTGAATTCATCCATCACACACCTGGCCACCATTTCAGCCACAGTTTCAATCAATTCAATCGGGTCTTCGGTAATCAGTGCCGTCAGTCTGTTGGATACAGTTTCATAGCAGAGCGCGTGCTCATAATCATCGCCTGCAGCCGCGGCCCGGTTATCCCACGCCATATCCAGATCTATCACCAGGGTCTGATGGATCTGTTTTTCCCATTCATAGATACCGATCACAGTATCGATACTTAATCCACGGATCAGGACCTTATCCATACATTTCTCCTGTTATGACGACTGAGGTCAGACAAGTTGGCGCTGCGTGACAGGTTACAATCCGCGGCAACCAAGGTGTCCACCCGGCATTGCCAACCTGAGGGATATACCCTTTGTGTTAGCTGGCATCCTTCAGTAGGATACGGCTTGGCAGTATGCCTTCAGCCTGAAATTTTGGGCTGACATTCAGGGCGCAGATAATACCCCAGATCCAGAAGGAAACCAATTTGAGCGAAGCTGCACTGACCATTTTTATGATATTGGCTGCCTATTTGGCAGGCTCGGTCTCAAGTGCCGTTTTGGTATGTAAAATGAGAGGCTTACCCGATCCCAGAACTCAGGGGTCAGGAAATCCCGGTGCCACCAATGTGTTGAGGATTGGCGGCGCAGGTTCTGCTGCCATGGTGCTGTTTTTCGATATGCTGAAAGGCGCCGCCCCGGCCTATCTCGCCTACATCATGGGTATTAATGCCGTGTGGCTTGGAGTCATCGCCATTGCCGCCTGTCTTGGCCACATCTATCCGGTATTTTTCGACTTTAAAGGCGGTAAAGGGGTTGCCACCGCTTTTGGTGCCATGGCGCCCATAGGTGAAGGTCTGGCTTTTGCGCTGATGGGAACCTGGCTGGTCATGGTGTTTATTACCCGCTACTCATCTCTGGCAGCCATATTGACCGCCCTGCTGGCCCCGGTTTACACCCACTATCTGGATGAGCGATTCACTATTCCGGTGGCCATGTTGTCGACCCTGATTATTGCCCGCCATAAAGACAATATTGTGCGACTGGTTCAGGGCAAAGAGCCCAGATTCTCTATTCGCAACAAGCTCAAAAAAGTAAAAGCCGACAAGTAGTCGGCTTCTTCGCTTGCAGATCAAACTGCTTCACCAGTCCAGTGATAATGGTTGTTGGCCTTTTTCCCCAGCTGGCCAGCCGCCATCAGATCAGCAAAAATCGCATCCACCTCTTCTGCCATCAACCCAAACTGTCTGGCCACAGCTCGTTTGCTACAGGGAAGACTCTTGCCTGCCAGCGCTTTGGCCACCTGCTCCGGGACGCTCAGTGGCTCAGGCTCCAAATCCAGCTCATCCGACAGGGTTTGCTGCAGCGCCAATACCGGCGGAATAGAAGAAATCGGTTCATTGATGGCCTCTATGGTCAGCGGTGTGTGCGCCCGCCAAAAGTGACGGAACCTGAGCTCTTCGCCGATTACGCCCACAAAGAAGGCCGCGAAAAAGTCCAGCAGTACAGACAGAAACACCACCAGGCCCAACTGCGCTGACTTGGTATCCACGCCCAGCATATTGGCCATGGATTCAATCAGGCCGATAATCGAGCCCTGCGCCACAGGTGGCAAGCTGTCACGTTCAGCCGCCAGCCTTTGCTGCTCTTCCCGAAGGCGCTTATTCTCCTGCTGGATCCGGGTCACGCCGGTGGCGATGCGCTCCATTTCGATATATTTTTCAGCCGCCAGATTATTCAGTTCAATCTGGTTATCTATGGCAGCAATCTGGCGGTTGTAGGTATTGACCTTCGCCTGCTCAACCGCAATGTGCTCCTGAGCTGAGTTGGTGGCACTGTTAATCCCGCCGATGCTGCCACCAATAGAGATCACCGCCAGTACCAGATAGAACACCAGCGCTGATAACGCCCCTGAGTAATTACGATGGGCCCGGCGCTCACTAAACTCGTACCAGGCGTAGAATTTGCCCGCCTCAAAGATCACAGCCAGCGAACCGAACAACCACTTCATCACAGGATTGTCATCGATAGACAAAAACAGCAGCAGCGAAAAAATAGTGGAAGCCAGAATAGAGGCGCCGGCCAGAGTCCAGACCGTGGCAGTTGCCAGTGGGCCTTTGGGGTATCTCAGTCCGATGGATTCTTGATAGTGCATTGCAAACCCGAGTTGAAGCCCCGGTAGGGACAGCGTAAAAAAGCGGGCAGCATACCCCAAAGACAGTGAAATATAAGGACATCTTTATCAACAACCAGTTTGATTGCTGGCAGATCAGCCAATTCATGGGGTATTGGGAGTTAAATGCATAAAAAAACGACGCCGGAGCGTCGTTTCTAACTATCAATTCACTTTGGATTACACAGCTTCAAGGCTGTCCAAAGGCCATCTTGGCTGACCTTTTACCGCCAGTTCTTCAATCTGTCCGGCCTTCAATCGCTGCAAACCGGCATAGGCAATCATGGCGCCGTTATCGGTGCAGAACTCACCTCTTGGGTAGTACACCTTACCGCCAATTGACTGCATCAGTTCTGCCAGGCCTTCACGCAGGCGCACATTGGCACTCACGCCCCCGGCAATCACCAGACGCTTGTGACCAGTTTGCTTAAGAGCGCGGCGACACTTAATAGCCAAAGTGTCCACCACAGCCTCTTCAAAGGCACGGGCGATATTGGCCCGGGTTTGCTCATCATCCGGCTCTTGAGCAATGGTGTTGGCCGCAAAGGTTTTCAAACCTGAGAAGCTGAAGTCCAAACCCGGTCTGTCAGTCATAGGACGGGGGAACTTATACTTGCCACCTTCACCCTGAGCGGCCAGCTTAGCCAAACGCGGACCACCAGGATAATCCAGCCCCATCAGCTTGGCGGTTTTATCGAAGGCCTCACCGGCAGCGTCATCAATAGACTCACCCAGCACTTCGTACTGACCTATGCCCTGAACATCCACCAACATGGAGTGACCGCCGGAAACCAACAGCGCAATAAACGGGAACTCAGGCGCATCATCTTCCAGCATGGGTGCCAGCAGGTGCCCTTCCATATGATGTACACCTACAGCAGGCACGCCCCAGGCGTATGCCAGCGAACGACCTACACAGGCACCAACCAGCAAGGCTCCAATCAGGCCCGGCCCCTTGGTGTAAGCCACGCCGTCGATATCTTCAATACGGGTACCTGAATCAGCCAATGCCTGACGAATAAGCGGAACGATCTTGCGGACATGGTCACGGGAAGCCAATTCAGGCACCACGCCACCATAGTCGGCGTGCAGCTTAACCTGACTGTACAGGGTGTGGGACAGCAGCCCAGCCTTGTCGTCATAAATGGCGATCCCGGTTTCATCACAGGATGTTTCTATACCTATAACCCGCATTGTGTCTCATCTTTCCGTTATTAAGGGCTGCCAATTCTACCTGCACTCGGGATTTGGCACCAGCCCCCGGAATATCGCAGAGGAAGTCACTGAATTGGCCAGAACGGGTGACTTTTTTGAAGATTTTTATCAACGACCAGACTATACTTCCGCCGTGCGAGATCAGGATGTTAATTTCAGCGATCAATATCCGCACTGACTGTTTGCCTGGGAGCCCTTGGGGGTTTACATCCGGGCATGGTTCAGTATAAAATTTCGCACCATTTTAAATCTTGTTAAACACTCTTGGTGAGGGGTCCGGTCATCAGACAGGAAGTTCCGAACCAATACAAACTTCCACCTAAGGGGTGATGGCGTATGCCAATTATTAAAGTACGTGAAAATGAACCATTCGACGTAGCTCTGCGTCGTTTCAAGCGCTCTTGTGAAAAAGCTGGCATCCTGGCCGACGTGCGTGCTCGTGAATTCTACGAGAAGCCAACTACTGCTCGTAAGCGTGCAAAAGCTGCTGCAGTAAAGCGTCTGGCTAAGAAGCTTTCTCGCGAAAACGCTCGTCGCGTACGTTTGTACTAATCCCGCTATGAGCCTTATAGATCAGCTGAAAGCCGACATGAAAGCGGCTCTGGTTGCCAAAGATAAAGTGCGACTGGGAACGATTCGTATGGCACTGGCCGCCATCAAGCAGATTGAAGTGGATACCCGCGAAACTCTGACCGATGACCAGGCCATAGCTGTCTTAACCAAAATGGTGAAGCAACGCCGTGATTCTATCGCTCAATATGAAGCGGCAGGTCGCAGCGAGCTGGCTGACAATGAAGCAGCAGAGATCAAGGTAATTGAATCTTTTCTGCCGAAGCCTCTGACTGAAGAGGAAGTTGCGGCCATTATTGATGCAACAATTGCTGAAGTTGGCGCATCCTCCATGGCGGACATGGGCAAAGTAATGGGAGCACTGAAAAACAAAGTGCAGGGTCGGGCAGATATGGGAGCCATTGGCGCTCAAATCCGCGCGAAGTTGCAGTAACTGTGATTCAGTGTACGAACAAGCCGTGCTTATGCGCGGCTTGTTTGTTTATCAAAAGCTGTCCGAGATGTTTCGCTTATATAACCGGACACTCCTGTCGGGAGTCTCTCGTTATACAAGTCTGCATTCATTCTGGTTTCCGAATTAGGTAACGGGTACGTAAGACGATCCATGGCAATCCCCCGCGATTTTATTAATGAACTGATCGCCCGCACTGACATTGTCGAGCTGATCGATCGCCGCGTGCCGCTGAAAAAAGCCGGCAAGAATCACTCTGCCTGTTGCCCGTTCCACAGTGAAAAATCACCATCATTCACTGTCAGTCGTGACAAGCAGTTTTATCACTGCTTTGGCTGTGGTGCCCACGGCAATGTGATCGACTTCCTGATGGAATATGACCGTCTGGAGTTTGTGGATGCCATTGAAGAGCTGGCGGGCCTGCTGGGTGTGGAAGTGCCCAGAGAGCAAGGCGGCAAACGCCGTGATGACGGCCTGAGCCGTGACCTCTACCAGTTGATGGAGGAGGCCAACAACTATTATCGCTCTCAGCTTCGCAGCCACAACGACAGACAAAAGGTATTGGATTACCTCGACCTTCGTGGCCTCAGCCAGGAAGTGGTCGACAAGTTTGGTATAGGCTTCGCCCCGGATGGCTGGGATGGTCTGTTATCCCGCTACCGCAATAATCAGGACGCTCAGGATAAACTGCTGACCGGCGGCATGTTGATTGCCAAAGACAGTGGCAGCCGTTACGACAGATTCCGCGACCGCCTGATGTTCCCTATCCGGGATCGCCGTGGTCGGGTGGTTGGTTTTGGTGGCCGGGTATTGGGCGAAGGTACCCCCAAGTACCTTAACTCGCCGGAAACCCCCATCTTCCATAAAGGCAATGAGCTCTATGGCCTTTATGAGCTGAAACAGGCTCACAGAGATCCGCAGAAGGTGCTGATCGTTGAAGGCTATATGGATGTGGTGGCACTGGCTCAATTTGGTGTGGATTATGCGGTGGCCTCACTGGGAACATCCACCACAGCAGATCAGTTCCAGCTACTGCTGCGTAATGCCAAAGAGGTGATCTGCTGTTATGACGGTGACCGTGCAGGGTTTGATGCAGCATGGCGTGCATTGGAAACCGCCCTGCCCCTGCTGAAGCCGGGCGATCAGGTTAAGTTTATCTTCCTGCCTCAGGGTGAAGACCCGGATTCACTGATCCGCCAAATCGGTAAAGACGCTTTCGAAGAGCTAATCAGCAATGCCAAAAGCCTTGAGGCATTTCTGTTCGATACCCTGACTGAGCAATATGGTACGGACAAGGGCAACTTTGCTAAGCAAGCAATTGTCTTAATTGAAAAAATTCAGGATACTGTACTACAGAACCTGCTGCTGGAGCAGTTGTCGCACAAGCTGGGCATGAATAATGCCGACGACGTCAAAAAGAAGCTTGGCTTTAACGCCAAGCCTCAGCAACCTATGTCGTCCAATAAAGGCTTGAAAGGTCGCGGCACGCCGTTGCGCCTGGCTGTAGCTCTATTGGTACAGCATCCATCGCTGGGAGAAGGGCTGCCCCCTCAACCGGCTATAGAACACCTGCAGATGAGCGGCATTGACCTGCTGCTTGAACTGCTGGCATTGACTCGCGAAACCAGATTCAACACCGCCCAACTACTTGAACATTTCAGAGAGCACGCCCAAGCGCCTGCCCTGAAGAAACTGGCTCAGTGGGAGCATCAGGTAGCGGATGAAAATCTGCAACAAGAGTTCAGGAAAGCCCTGATCTGGTTAACAAACCAGTATATCGAACAAAGATATCAGGAGCTGAGTCTGAAACAGACTCATACTAAGGAAGAAAGGATCCAGCTGCAGAAGCTGATCTCCGTCATGAAATCCCGGGCTTAAGCCTCTGGCAAAACCCCGGATAATTTCAGGACTGGCACAGGGATGCGTGCCCAAGTATAATCGATCATTTGCACGGCAATCAGTACCGGCTTTTGCCCGCCAGCGTGTGATTCGTTGTAAGTAAACAGTTACCCAACTTGGATGATATCTATGGATCAAACTCCGCAGTCGCAACTTAAATTGTTGCTCGCCAAAGGTAAAGAACAAGGTTATCTAACCTATGCAGAAGTGAATGACCACTTACCTGCAGATATGGTCGATTCTGACCAGATCGAAGATATTATCCAGATGATAAATGACATGGGTATCCGCGTGTTTGAAGAAGCACCGGACGCCGATGACATGATGATGTCGGAAGACAACACAGACGAAGATGCAGCGGAAGAAGCAGCAGCAGCCCTGGCCACAGTAGAAAGTGAGCTGGGCCGTACCACTGACCCTGTGCGCATGTATATGCGTGAAATGGGTACTGTGGAGCTGTTGACCCGTGAAGGCGAAATCGTAATCGCCAAGCGAATCGAAGACGGTATCAATACTGTTCAGAGCTCAGTGGCCGAATACCCACAGGCCATCGCCATGATCCTGGAGCAATTCGACCAGTTTGAAGCCGAAGAGCTGCGCCTGTCTGATATTATCTCTGGATTTGTAAACCCTGATGAAGATGACGTCGCGCCAACGGCGACTCACATCGGTTCCGAATTGTCCGACGAAGAGCTGGACGATGAAGACGATGATGATGACGATGATGACGATGACGACAGCGATGATGACAGCAACAAGGGTCCTGACCCTGAAGAAGCCCGTGAGCGTTTCGGTCAGCTGCGTGCCGCCTATGAGTCTGCACTGAATGTGATCGACACCAAAGGTCGTGACCACCCAGAATCTATCCGTGCCCTGTTTGAAATCGGCGAAATCTTTAAAGAATTCCGTCTGGTGCCAAAGCAGTTTGACCGTCTGGTCAAGAGCATGCGCGAGATGATGGACCGCGTGCGCGTTCAAGAGCGTCTGATCATGAAGCTCTGTGTTGAACAAGCCAAGATGCCTAAGAAGAACTTCGTTAAGATCTTCACCAACAATGAAAGCAGCCTGGATTGGTTCAGCGCCGAAATGACCGGCGGCAAGTCTTACTCCGAAGGCCTGAAAATGGTCGAGGAAGATGTACAGCGTTGCAGCGCTAAACTGAGCGCCATTGAAGAAGAGACTGGCCTGTCTATCTCCTCTATCAAAGACATCAACCGTCGTATGAGCATTGGTGAAGCCAAAGCCCGTCGCGCTAAGAAAGAGATGGTTGAGGCTAACCTGCGTCTGGTTATCTCTATCGCCAAGAAGTACACCAACCGTGGTCTGCAGTTCCTGGATCTGATCCAGGAAGGTAACATCGGTCTGATGAAAGCGGTAGATAAGTTCGAATACCGTCGTGGTTACAAGTTCTCGACCTATGCAACCTGGTGGATCCGTCAGGCTATCACCCGCTCTATCGCGGACCAGGCCCGTACTATCCGTATTCCGGTGCACATGATCGAAACCATCAACAAGCTGAACCGTATTTCCCGCCAGATGCTGCAGGAAATGGGTCGGGAGCCTTCTCCTGAAGAGCTGGCTGAACGCATGATGATGCCGGAAGACAAGATCCGCAAGGTACTGAAAATCGCCAAAGAGCCTATCTCCATGGAGACACCTATCGGTGACGATGAAGATTCGCATCTGGGAGATTTCATCGAGGATACTACCCTCGAACTGCCGCTGGACAGCGCGACTTCTGAGAGCCTGAAACAGGCCACTCATGAAGTACTGGCCGGTCTGACCGCACGTGAAGCCAAGGTACTGCGTATGCGTTTTGGTATCGATATGAACACTGACCACACTCTGGAAGAGGTAGGTAAGCAGTTCGACGTTACCCGTGAGCGTATCCGTCAGATCGAAGCCAAGGCTCTGCGTAAGCTGCGTCACCCAAGCCGCTCAGAGATCCTCAAGTCCTTCCTGGACGAGTAATCTTAAGCCGGTTCAACAATCAGTCCTGAATTGGATTTTTAAAAGCCCTGCAGTGCAGGGCTTTTTTGTGTTCACTCGCTCGGCAACCTCTGGTTAACAGATAATCAATTGAACCAACTTACCGAATTTCAACGCATTTCACGGGTGACAAGGGGTTTGAAACTTCGTATACTGCCAATCGCTCGGGAGAGCACGGCCCCTTAGCTCAGTTGGTTAGAGCACACGACTCATAATCGTTAGGTCCACAGTTCAAGTCTGTGAGGGGCCACCATATTCCAGAAGGCCCGTAGAGAAATCTACGGGCCTTCGTTCGTTATGAACTTCTCAAACCAAGCACTCTTCGGGCAACAGCTTTTTTAATTCCACTCGATTCAGTACCTTTTCACGATATCAATCAGGCTACAACAAGCTATACATTGGATATTAGTTGACTCGTCCAACCTATCGAGAGCGTATGAGCAGATTAAAACACAATGCATTTATAACTATGGCTCTGTTTGCCTTATTAGGATTGGCCAGCAACCCGACACTCGCCGTGAACGCTGAGCAGCTGGTCGCCGCCGCCCATGAACGCACAACCCATGATGTGACCTATGATGGTGCCTATCATAAAATCCCTTATCCTCTTGGCGACGTCCCGTCTGATATCGGAGTATGTACCGACGTGGTCATTCGCAGCTACCGGAGTCTGGGGATTGATCTACAACAGTTGGTACATGAAGACCTGAAGGCCAACTTTAATCTGTATCCATCCAGGCGTATTTGGGGATTAAACGCCCCTGATACCAACATAGACCACAGACGGGTACCCAACCTGCAGACCTTTTTCAGTCGTCATGGGGAAAGACTTGCTGTCAGCGACCGACCAGAAGATTACGCCCCCGGAGATCTGGTCACCTGGAGGGTGACTGGACCACATATAGGTATTGTCACCGACAAGCTTTCCAACGATGGTAAGCGGCCATTGATAGTGCACAACATAGGCCGGGGTCCGGTACTGGAGGATATGCTGTTTGACTACCCCATCACGGGACATTTTCGTTACTTGCCCAATAACGAATAACGCTCAATTAATCTCTGCAATGCGAAGTGACTTAACATCAAAATTTGTTGTTATTACTCATGGCAAACCTATCACCGTTCTCATGAGTAAATTAAAAAGCAAACTCATACACCAAGCGTAACAATGCCAGAGTTTATTAGTGGGGTGCGTAGTCCAAATATAGCTATCTCAAGAAGGTTTGAAATACTTAAACAATTGATACATCGCACCAGCTATAACCGAGGAGCAAAAAGCTTATTCTACCGGCAGGCTTAGACGCACATTTTGAATGCTATGCACAAAAATTGAATCACTCAGCGAGAAATCACTCTGATGGGATCAACCAGTTATCAGAATCAATATTATTTCGCCACCACGCACTCCAACACAGCACTCGTTTATTCACTCATATAAACAACCTAAAATTCTTTTTAATCAGAACAAGTTATTTAGCTAATTGAGAATTAATAACACAATCAATATCAATTTTAGGAATATCTTATTCCAAATCTGAATGAATTATTTTTTCGCCGAAAAATACGCAAACTTTTATTTACACCAATTCTGGATCTGATATTTCCCGGCGGAGGCGGTGTAAATGAATGGTTACACAAAGTAAACATACTAATTCCCATTAAATTCCCTCCACCCATTGACTATTTACGAATCCACTCAAACAAAACAACCTACAAATCGACGACACAAATAAATAACATTCTATTCACATCGTCATCGTCAGCGCTCAAAACAACTATAAACACTTCTACGAGGCTCCAGATGAAATCAGATATAAGCAAGGTGAGTTCAGCAGCAAAACATGTCGCTACTGCAGTTTCTGGCACGCTACTATGCATGACAAATGTGGTGTTTGCTGAAGAGCAACCAGAACGTATCGAGGTAACAGGCTCGCGTATCAAGCAAGACAGCTCATTGATGTCTACCCCGACTACAGTCATTGACGCAGATGCAATAGCTCAAACTGGGGTCACCAACATTGGAGAGTTAATGAACACCCTCCCCGCATTGGTTGCAGGGATAACCAGCACGATCAATAACTCAACATCTTCAAGCTTTAATCCCAATAATGCAGGTTTAGAGTTGGCCAACCTCAGAGGATTGGGTACTAACCGCACCTTGGTACTGGTGGACGGCCGCCGCCATGTAGCAAGTAGCGCAGGTACCGCTGCAGTGGATATGAGCAGCATTCCAGCTCCACTGATAGAGCGGATAGAAGTGATTACCGGTGGTGCTTCAGCTATCTATGGTTCGGATGCGGTGACCGGCGTGGTTAACTTCATCATGAAGAAGGAGTTTGAGGGGTTTCAAGTTAATGCTCGCTACGGTCAGACAAGTCAGTCAGATGGCAAAGAAAAAGACATGTCGATTACCTGGGGGACTGATTTTGCTGATACCAAAGGCAATCTGATGGCCTATGTAGGCTATTCTGATAGCGAAGAGATCCCACTAACAGCGCGCTCTTATACCAATGTGAATCCATCATTCAGGCCGAACCCTATGAATACAGGTCCAAATGATGGTATCCCCGACAATCTCTATTTTGCAGACGCTCGTTTCCAGGCTCTGAGTAGCGAAGGCCTGTTCTATGTTCCAAACGAAAACTATTTCTTTGATGGAATTTTTGAAATAGCCGATGCCCCGGTACCGACTTTCGCTGACGACCCAATTCCCTTCCCGTTTGGACGGGTTGGTTATGATACCTACGCCATTGACAGAGATACGGGAAACTTCCGTGATTTTGTGGGAGGAAAAAACTGCCAGGTGGTTCCCTGTGATGGTGGTGATGGTTTCAGAACAAATGAAACAGGCACATTGAAAACCCCCAGTGAACGTCTCCAATTTTATTTAAGTGGCAACTACCAGATTACTGAAAACCATCAGCTTTTCTCAGAGGCAAAATATAACAAAACCGAATCCTTTGTGTCTGGTCAGGCTTCGGTTTTCCACGACGATAACTTCGGTCCTTTGATTAAAATCACCAAAGATAACCCCTTCCGTCCCCAGGCCTTGGTTGATTTGATGACAGAACGAAACCTCAACTCTGTTGCACTTGCCGTTGTGGGATTACCCGCCAGGAATCACAACACCCGGGAAACGACTCAGTTCACTGTTGGGGCTGAAGGATTCTTTAGTGATTTCGAATATAACAGCTATGTGCAACATGGACAGGTGAAAGGGGAATTAATCTCCAGTGATCTGCTCAATGAGCGATATTATCGCGCTTTGGATGCGGTCGCTGATGCCAGCGGCAATGCCGTTTGCCGGGATCAAAGCGATCCTGCCTGCGTGGCATATAACCCTATCAATCGCTTAGCTTCGGATGAGGCCAAAGCCTATGTGGGTGTTGATCTCAAAACTGAAGAAGAAATCGCACAGACCATCGCATCCTTCGTAATTTCCGGCTCCCTGTTTGACAATGCCAGCATCCCGGTCAACTTTGCTTCTGGAATAGAGTATCGTTATGAATCTTCCGAAAGCACCCCGGATGCCCTAACCCAAGCTATTGATCCTGATGGTATTGGCTCAGGTTTGGTAGGTTCGATGACGGGGCCAAGCCGGGAAGAAAACTCATTCCAGCGCCCCACAGAGGGCAGCTATCATGCCACCGATGTATTTACTGAACTGCAAATGGATCTCCTGGGTGATCTCCCCGGTATGGATAACCTCAGTCTGGAACTCGCTGCCCGCTACTCGAAACACAGTATCGTGGGAGGCGATCTCAGTTATAAAACAGGTATCAACTGGGCTGTTTTCGATGACCTAACTTTGAGATCGACCTATTCAAAGGCGGTGCGAGCACCCAATATTTCTGAGTTGTTCCAACCAGAAACTATCGGCGGTACCAGAATGACCGATCCCTGTCACTTTACCCGAAATAATGACGTACCAAATCGATTAGCGAACTGTCAGGCACTCGGTCTTCCTGCAGACTTTGATTCTATTAAGGCTGAAGCAGGTACCCGACGAGTCTTGAGTAAAGGCAACACAGATCTGAAATCAGAAGAGGCATACACCACAACAGTTGGCATTGCCTACCGCCCCAGTAATCATTTGACTATGGCCGTTGACTATTGGGATATCGATATTGAAGATGCCATCACCACCTTTGATGTAAATGATATTCTCAGCAATTGTGTGGATGGCGCACAGTTGAATCAGGAGTTCTGTAAATTCATTGAACGGGACAACGAAAAGCAGATTAGCCTAGTCTCTACCCAAAATATCAATGCCGCCAAGTTCAGAGCAACCGGTGTAGATTTTGAATTCAATTACCTGCTGGATTTCGAGCAAGCCGGAGAGGTTAAACTGGGCTTGACCAGCAGCTATGTGGACAGATATGAGTTCCAAAACAATTCTGAAGATCCATCAGATATCGACAGTCTGGCCGGTGATCTTGGTCGCCCAAGAGTGAGAGGAAACCTGAACATCAATTACAGACTTAACGATTTCACCGCCAATTGGCGTGCAGTCTATGTAGGGGAGACATATTTCAACAAAACCTTCGCAAACCAGCCCGAGTATGCGCCGGAAGGATTCGAAAACAAAGTTGACGCTGTGACTTACCACAACCTTCAATTGAGTTATTCATTGATGGATCAATACCGTTTATATGCTGGTGTAGACAACATATTTGATAAAGAGCCTCAACTGTTACCGGGAGTAGCGACCGGCCAAATCCTTTACGATAACTTAGGCCGTCGTTTTTATGCAGGAGTTAATCTCAAGTTTTAAATAATTCAACCTACTCGCTTTATTAATAAAAACCGGTGCATGGCACCGGTTTTTTATATGCTCATAATACATTCGTAGAGGAATTAAGTCACTCAGCGAAGAATTTAACAGCGTACATACAATCCGAATAATCGAATATCTATCAGGATGAGTTTGGCATCAGATATGACTGGAATATCATTAGCGCTAAAGTAAATCTTTCTCATCCTGCAAGTAAATCTCAGTTGTTGTGTTTGATGTCTGCCTCTTAGTATTGCCGCCACAGGCAATATTAAAGGAAGGGTAAATGGTATTTGCGGGCGCAGTGATCATCGGTTTGGTACTGGGACTTTTGGGCTCCGGAGGAACCATTATCACTATCCCTATATTGATATATGGGATGGGGTTTGACCCTAAAGACGCTGTCACCGCAGCATTACTGATTGTCGGTGCTATTACTTTAGTCCAAACCTTGTTTAATGCTGCCAGCGGCCAATTGCAATATAGCTTGCTGGTATCTTTTGGAATACCCGGCCTTACAGGCGCTATTTTAGGCGCTAGATTGGGCTATCTGCTGCCGTCCAATATACAACTCCAGCTATTTGCCTTTGTGATGCTCAGTGTTGGCATAAAACTGCTTTTTGTACCTGGGCAATCCCAATCTCAAAGCCAGGAAACCTCTTCAGATGCCCTCATCTTACATAGAGTTCTGGCCGGATTTATAACCGGCTTAGTCACCGGCTGTGTGGGAATTGGCGGAGGTTTTTTGATCGTGCCAGCACTAATCCTTTTTACCGGGGTGAGTTTTTCCGTTGCCGTCCCCATTAGCCTCATGTTTATTACCATTAATTCGCTGGCTGGCTTTTTCACTTACATGGTGCAGATGGCAAAGACTCAGCCACTGGCGGAGGTTTTGCCCTGGGGCACAATTGGGACAGTAATTCTCATAGGTCTTGGCGGCAGTTTTGTTGGGCGAAAAGCATCAAGGTTGCTATCTCAAACCACGCAATCCTCAATACTGAGTGGCTTACTGTTGTTAATGGCCTTAGTCACTCTTTTCAATACAATTTAATCAATTAGGGAATTAATGATGATGATTAATAGCCAGCAACTTGTTAACGCCGCCAAACAACTTATTCGTGAGATCGCTCCCGATGAACTTTTAAAAACTATAGCTGATGTGACTATCATTGACGTCAGAGAAAAAGAAGAGTTGAGTACTGGAACCCTGCCAAATGCTATCCATATTCCCCGTGGGACTCTGGAAATGAATATCCTCAAAGTACTGCCGAATATTGGCGATGAACAGGCAGCCTCAACTCCTCTCGTCATATATTGCCGCTCAGGTGCGCGCTCGGCGCTGGCAAGCCTGACTTTGCAGAGTATGGGGTTTACCCGAGTCCAATCTCTCCAGGGTGGCATGACAGCATGGCTGGATGCACAATTGCCGATCGCACAATAGACCATAGTATTGCTGGCACCGACTATTTTTCGTTGGACAGATAACTCAGGCACTGATTGATGTTGGTAAAGGACCCACCAGGTTGTTAATCCTTCCCTCACAAGTTGTGTCGCGAACACCAATTCCAGGGTATTAAGCCCCTGAAGACAAAGGCTTCCAGAGGCTTAATACCAAAACTCAAATGTGCCTAAAATAGCAAGGGAGTGATTCGACCACACCTTATAGCGCCTCTAAAGGTACAAACTCGTCATCCATTCCGAAGCCTGCAGGGCCAAATACTTTCAAGCATTCAGGGCGTCTCATTATGGGGGCGGCTGCAGTACCTATCACTCTTAACCTTTGACCATATTTGAGCGCTTCTGCGGTCAAAGGCTCACAGGTATCCAGGTCAAGAGTTGCAATTAAATCGGGA
This sequence comes from Shewanella corallii, assembly GCF_023349125.1. GTDB lineage: Bacteria > Pseudomonadota > Gammaproteobacteria > Enterobacterales > Shewanellaceae > Shewanella > Shewanella corallii. The sequence goes on from NZ_JAKIKT010000002.1 coordinate 313,641, forward strand.
ACCAGACAAGTCGTTTTACCATTGAGTTTTCCCTGTAAATATTCATTTTGGATGTCTAACTCAAACCTGTCATCACCGCCATCCAGAGGTGCCATCACAACACTTGCCCAGTGCCAGCCATCTCGGGTTTCCCGGTTAATATCTATCACTTTCCCCTCAAAGAGAATCCTGGCATGACGATCGATATCTGGTTGCTCTAAAATAGCCATAATCCCTTCAATCGGGTTGGACAATTGTTCCCGGGCTTCCCTGATCCCACGTCCTATCTCCATACAGTAAGACAAAGTATTGTGCACTGCTTTAGCCTTGGTTTCTGCGCCAGACATTGGGTAAAGCGCGCTATATATCATGGCCCCGAGATTTGCACATATACCTCGGGCAAGGTCTTCAGCTTTTCTGTCTGTCGTCGTTTTTTCGATAATCACACTATCGCCAAACTCATTGGCAATACAAATGGGCACCGCCGAAGAGCCATAAACGCTGAAGGTGACCATTTCCAAATGGGGGAAAGCCCGCCCCATGCCGTCAGCATCTATTACTGGCAGGCCTAACTGTGCGCTCACGGCCATAGGGATGATGGAGTTAAGCCCGCCGATTTCTGCAGGAATAATGGCATCAATTTTTTTGCCTAACTGGGCTTCCATTTTGGCAACGAGGCTACGACAAGTATCCTCGGACTGAAGATGTTCAACCAATACAGAGGGAGCCCCAATACCGGCAATACTGACCACTTGAGCATCATCGGCCAGCTCGCTGGCCTTAATCACTCTGACATGTCTTCCCTTGCGGATCTCCTGCAGTAACAACAGCTCTCCAACATAGGGGTCGCCTCCCCCACCCGTTCCCAAAAACACAGCGCCACGGGTCAAGTCTTTTATTTGTTCAACGGTGTTAATTATCATGACTATTCTCCCAGTTGTCCGACAGCCTTAACCTTCACATCCACCGCATGGCTTTGAACATGGGTCATAGGGTATTCCTCCAACTCAATGACCTTGACTGTGCCAGGCTGTGCTCCTGCGTTAATCGCGTTATTAATAGCTTCCTGTTTGGCCTTTTCCAGAGCCGCTTCTCTGCCGCCCTCTACCTGATAATCGAATAGTCGTTTTACCCTTCCGCCAACCTGGGCAATGGCGGCACCAATAGCATTAGCGACATCACTATTGGTGGGATGAATCACCCGGGATGTGCCTTTAAGCTCTCCTGATATCAAATGGGCACCTCCGCCAACCAGAATCACGGGGATAGGTTCGGCACTGATTTTGAGCTGATCGATAGCCGACTCAAGCTTGCTTTTCATCGCCTGGCAAACCCTGTCAATAAACTCCTCATTCAGATGGGAAACCAAACTGGCATCACCAAACTTCATCTGTCCATTGGCCACCGCGATATCAGAAGTCGTCAACACATCACCTCCAAATATCATCGCTTTTTCAGTGAGTTGATAACCAACGGATTCGGGTCCCAGGATAATGCCCTGCTCATCGTGTTTGACCAGGGTACCGCCACCCAGTCCGATAGAGAGCACATCAGGCATGCTGAAATTAGTCCTCACTCCGCCGATATCAGATGCATCAGAAGTCTCTCTGGGAAATCCTTTGCTCAGGCCGCCGATATCGCTTGTCGTGCCACCAATGTCGACCACAATCGCTTCTTCCAGGCCAGATAAAAACGCCGCACCACGAATGCTGTTTGTTGGGCCTGCACTACAAGTCATTACCGGGAATTGCATCGCGTAATCGGTACTCATCAGCGTACCGTCGTTATGACTCAGGTAGAGTGGAGCATCAATTCCAAGCTCTTTCAGGGCCTGATGCAATGAAGGAACAACTTTGCGAGACAAGGCTTGTAGGCTGGCATTAATAATTGCCGCGTTTTCACGTTCTACCAGACCAATACCACCCACCTGATGGGATAGCGTGATATAGGCGGTCCCCAGATGTCGATTTAATATTTCGGCGGCTTTGGTCTCAATATCGGGTCGAACTGGTGCAAAAACAGAACTGATTGCGATGGCGGTTATTCCCTTGGCTTTAATATCCTCGGCAGCCTGTTGTAAAGCTTGCTCATCCAAGGTCGCATACTCATGGCCATTAAAATAACTGCCACCGCCAATCATATAGATGTGCTCACCGATTTGTTCCCGCAAATCGTCTGGCCAGTCGACCAGAGGCGGAATGCCACTACCTAATGGCAACCCAATCCTGATACAGGCCACATTCAACAGTGACTTTCGTTGTACAAAAGCATTAACGAAGTGAGTGGTACCAACCATCACTGCCGAGACATCACTGTGAGAATGTCCGGATGCTTGCAATACCTTTTGGATGACTGATGTGACCCCGGAAGTCACATCTTCGGTGGTTTGGGATTTTGCGCCGGCCAGCACCTGATCGTCACAAATCAATGCTGCATCGGTATTCGTCCCCCCTACATCTATCCCTATGCGCATAAGCTGTCTCCTTAAAAGTTAGTTTTGACTGGCTGACCAGCTTTAATAATGGTGGTGAATGATTCCTCAGGTGTGCTCATCACTCTGATATCCTCCAGTGGGTTACCATCTATCACCAACAAGTCGGCGATACAGCCAGTCTGAATCTTTCCAAGTAATGGTTGGTTAATGAGCTCGGCGTTGACCGACGTTGCTGAACGTAATACTTCGAAGTTGGACTGAACTTTAGCCCTAAGCAGAAATTCTTCATTTTCACAGCCATGAAAATCTCCAAAAAGATCCGTACCAAAGCCAAGAGAGACGCCGGCTTTAACGCAATGTTCAACAGCATCAAATGCTCTATCCCGGACTTGATCTAACTTATTGGCCATGTCTGGTGGTAGCTGGTTAATTTGCTTATAAAGCTGCTCAATGATGACCAGAGTGGGAACAACAAAACTGCCTTTATCCGCTATGAATGCAGCCGATTCGGCATCAATAAGAGTGCCATGCTCAATTGATCTCACCCCCAACCTCGCACAGCGCGCCGATGCATCCGCCGTATGAGCATGAGCCATAACATAAGTTCTTCGTGTCTGTGCTTCCTGAACTGCGGCCAGGATTTCAGCATCGGTAAATTGAGGCATCCAGATTGGGTCCGTCGGGGAAAGCACTCCTCCAGATACAAATAGTTTGATCTGACTGGCCCCGGCCCGCAGTTGCTCCCTCACAGCCAGGCGAACCTGATCTTCGCCATCTGCGATAACTGTCATGCTGCCATGGCTGGCACAACCGCAAAGCTGTATCTGATCTGCTGGGCGAAAGTCACCGTGTCCACCAGTTTGTGAAATGGCTTTTCCTGAGGCCAGGATCCTGGGAGAGGAGATCACCCCCTCCTCCACGCCTCGAACCAAGCCATGGTTGGCCCCGGCCGCATCTCTGACAGTAGTAAATCCACGTAACAGGGTATCTGACAGTAATTCTGAGGCCTTCAGGGTGGCGTAGGACTCATGGGTTTGCTCAAGTACAGGAATGTCCAGGGTGAAGCTATTACAATGAAAATGAGCATCTATCAGCCCTGGCATCACAAACTGACCATTCAGCTCAATCTCTGTCGAACCTTCACTCAAGAGACGTTGACCAGGTGATGAGACGGTATGGATTAGCCCATCCTTTAACAAAATATCCACATCAGCCAGGGGCAAAGGACTGCAGCCATCAAATACGGTCGCTCCCCTCAATATTAACGACGATATATCCATAGCTTTTATCTCCAGAAGGGCAGCGCCAAATACTGCGATATCGGTTTAACTCGCTCTCTCGCGGTTATTAATTAAGCAAGCTACAGCATATTTCCCCGCTCGAATGGGTAAAAAAGAGTAGGTTTAGAAAAAAAAAGAGTGGGACACAGATATTGTCATCGACAAGCTTTCGGGCGAAGGCAAGCGGCCATTGATAGTGCACAACATAGGCCGGAACCCGGTATTGGAGTATATACTGCTCGACTGCCCCATTACCGGTCATGACAGGTATCTGCCGGAAACAGAGTAAGCCCCGTCCAAATGATGCTGCAGGAGCAATCACTATTTGCCGATGTGGTGGCTACAAAGGTGATGGGCAGCTTAATCAAATACAGCCGCTGTAGTTGGAATATTGTTAACTGACAAACACAAGCCAGATCGCAAATATTGACCTAACCAGCATATTTCTAACTGTTTGATTAAAAAACGGCCCACCTCAGATTGTGTGTGAAGTGCCTGTAGGTATACTGCTGATACAGTTTCGTACTCCGCTATCCCATGACCAGATATACCGCTAAATCAGGGGTTGGAGGACTGCTCACAAGCATATGGATATGTATGGTGCTGGTTCTGTGTGGAACAAGTACTGCTTATGCTGCCCGGGATCTGGCAGATATCAAGGAAGAAGGCGTCCTGCGACACATCGGCGTTCCCTATGCCAATTTCGTGACTCAGTACACTGAGGGCAACAAAGTTGTTCACAGTGGTCTGGACATCGAGTTAATGCAACTCTTCGCTAAGTCTATTGGCGTCCAATATGAGTTTATTCCAGCCACCTGGAATAATGTCTTTGGCAAGTTGACCGGTACCAATGGTCAGTTTATCGATCATAAGGTGGTGATTGGCTCCAATCAGGCCATTGAGGGGGATGTAATGGCCCATGGCGTCACGATTCTCGACTGGCGCAAAGAACTGATTGCCTTTTCTGATCACTATTTCCCTTCTGCCGTCTGGCTGATAGCCCGTCGTGATTCACATCTGCAACCCATTACACCTTCTGCCAGTCTGGACACAGATATCAAGGCCGTCAGACAGTTACTGCCCGGACTGCAGGTTCTGGCAATGAAGCAATCCTGTCTCGACCCGGACTTGTATCGCCTGTATGACACAGGGGCAAACGTGATTCTGCCCACCAAGCAGTTACAGCTGAATGAGATGGTGCCCGCCATGCTTAACGACGAAGCTGAAACGACACTGCTGGACGTGGCTGATACCCTGATCGCTCTGGAGAAATGGCCCAACGAGATTAAAGTGATTGGCCCTATCTCTCCAGAGCAGCTGATGGGAGTCGGCTTTCGTAAAGACTCTCCGGAGCTGCGCAAAGCCTTTAATCAGTGGCTAGCTAACATTCGCGCCGACGGCACCTTTAATCGACTGGTGCAAAAATATTATCCAGGCGTATTCCACTATTATCGTGACTACTTCACACGCTACGGCCTATCTGAGTAATCCATGAAACTTTTGAAGCGTATTAATGGCCGGACTGCCATTATCGTAGCCGGTGGCTTGCTCACCGCCTACCTGGCTCTGATCCTGACCGTCACCAACCTGGGACAGAGCAAACTTGAGGAGTCTCAGCGGCAATCTCTGTCGCTGAAAATCCGCAACTATACGGACAATCTCAGCTTCTTCTTCGACGTCAGCCAGCAAAATCTGGCTAATCTGGCCTCCAATCAAGCCACCACCACCTACTTCGCCAACCTGGCCGCCGGTATGTCTGTTAAATATGGCCTGGGTTCCAGCCTGTTTAACCTGGAGCAAACCATAGGTGGCTATATGCACTCCAGTAAGATAGATAATCTGCCCATTTATAAGCGGGTGCGGGTAATTGGCCTGGGGGGTACCAGTATTATCGATACCGGCGATGGATTAATGCCTCCGGGCCCGCCCGTGCCATTAAAAGAGATGGAACACCACAGAAAAAGAATTGAAATCAGCAAAACAGAGTCAGGCGTATCCATCAACCTGCTGCACACCATCTATCATCAGAACAAACCCGTGGCCGTGCTGGTCGCAGAGGTCAATAATGATGTGCTGATTTATCAGCTGTCGATTCAGGAGCATAAAAGCAGCAAGAGTTGCCTGTCATTGCTGACGCCTCTGGGTGGCATCAAGGTATGGAATACACTGACACCGGATACGCCGGTATTGGCATCTCCCCCTCCAGCTATGTCCGCCAATACCCAACTTATCTATCTCGAAAAGCTGGTCAAAGGGACGCCATTTAAACTGATCAGCTGGTACGAGCCGGTCAACAATCAGGATATTTTTACCTCCACCTGGTTTATTGCGGCTATCTCACTGCTGGCGGTACCAGTGCTGGCCGGTCTGGTGTTCCTGATGCGCGTGTATAACGCCAACCTGGTGCTGCAAACTGAAATAGCAGTGGCAGCTGAGCAACAAAAGAGCCTGGCGGAAAAGAACGCCCTGCTGAGCCAGGAGGTCGACAAACGACGTGCGTCAGAGATGGAGCTCGCCTTCCGCGCCGCCCACGACGATTTAACCGGGCTGGCCAATCGTCAGGCTGGTATGGCAGCGCTGCAAAGAGCCATAGATAAGGCCAATGTCAGTGGCAACTCTGTACTGGTGATGTTTCTGGATCTGGACAACTTTAAGCAGGTCAACGACACAGTCGGCCATCATGCGGGAGACAGGTTACTTATCCAAACCTCGGAGCGACTGCAGAGGGCCATTCGCCACACTGATACCCTCGCCCGTTTCGGCGGCGATGAGTTTATGCTGATCATTCCCGAACTGTCCGGGCAGGATGCCGCCCGGGTACTGGCTCACGGCATACTCTCACTGTTTGAGGAGCCATTTAATCACGATGGACAGGAGTTCTTTGTCTCCACCAGTATCGGCATGGCGATGTATCCTCAGGATGGTGATACTCCGGCCAACCTGCTGAAGAAGTCAGACGCCGCCCTCTACCGTGCCAAAGAGACAGGCCGCAATGGCTACAGCTTCTATGATGCCAATATGAACCAGGATCTGCAGCGTAAGCTGGCATTGAATGTGCGTCTGCATCAGGCGATTACCAATGATGAGCTTGATGTTCATTACCAGCCTATTGTCGACCTTAAAACCGGGCAAATTGTGGCTGCAGAAGCGCTGATGCGTTGGACAGACAGAGAACTGGGCTTTATCTCACCGGCAGAGTTCATTCCACTGGCTGAAAAGAACGGGTTAATCCACAGACTGGGCGATATAGTGCTGCAGCAGGCCTGTCACCAGGCGGCACAATGGCAAGCTCTTGCCCCGCTGGCCATCGCCATTAACTTCTCCAGTGTCCAGTTCCGTCAATGTGAACAACTACAGCAAAGGATTCTGCAGGTACTGGCTGAGGTCGGCTTGCCCCCCGACAGACTGGAGATGGAGGTGACTGAGAGCATCTTTATTGAACAGGATACCTGTCTTATCAATACCCTGAACCACCTCAAGTCGGTTGGGGTACAGCTGTCCATCGACGATTTTGGCACAGGTTACTCCGCCCTTAGTTACCTGCAGAGGTTCTCCTTCTCCAAGCTGAAAATAGACCGCAGCTTTATTCAGGGCATGACCAATAACGTCGCCGACCGCAGCCTGGTTAACGCCATGCTGGCCATGGCCAAGTCTCTGGATTTGAAAGTAGTGGCAGAGGGGATTGAGGAGCAGCCTCAAGCTGACTATCTCAATCTGCTGGGGTGTGAATATGGTCAGGGGTATCTGTTCAGTCGGCCGTTAAGCGCGGCGGAGTTTACTCAGTTGCTGCAATCCCAGGCGCTGCAAATCGCCTGATTACTGACCTCAAATAAGCAAAAGGCCCGCAGATGCGGGCCTTTTCAATGATGTCGCGGTAATTACGCCATTTGACGATAAACGCGCTTCATCGCCTTCACCAGACCAATAACATCAGCTTCATCGTGGAACAGGTGGGTAGAGATACGCAGAGCATAGGTATCTACCGCATCTTCAGGGTGCAGTTTGAAGTTGGTGGTACGGATGATGTAACCATGCTCTTCACGCAGACGGTCGCGGAACTCTGTCAGCATCACACCATCAGTCTTATCCCAGAATGGGTTGATAGTAGTCAGACCTGAAGACAGTTCGCGTACATCAGGGGCATAGTAAGTCGCATCGCTATCAAACGCGCGTTGCAGCTGCTGCTTACACAGGGCGCTCAAGTCCAGAATACGCTGCTCGATACGATCACGGCCAATGGCGTCCCACATCTCACAACATTCTACCAGTGCCAGTTTAGCCGGGTAGTTATCCTGACCAACGTATTGCATGCGATTGTGGAAAGCGACAGGGTCATTGTAGGCATCTTCTACATCTGTACCTGCAGGGTAAGAAGAGTTCACAAAGAACAGCGGCTGAGGACGGTCTGACCAGAACTCACGCAGACGTTTGGCGCAATCACGAACGTACAGAATACCGGTAGAACCGGGACCACATTGCCACTTGTGACCTGAACCAGCGTAGAAGTCGCAGTCCATATCATGGAAGTTCAGATTGAACATACCCGGAGTGTGAGCACCATCAATCAGAGTTGGAATACGGTTAGGAATAGCGACCTCTTTACAGATGCGCTTGGCTGGCAGGGTTACACCTGTCTTGTATGACACATGGGAGAAGCACAACAGACGTACACTGCTTCCATAATAAGCCACAGCGTCGGCAAACAACTTCACATAGTCATCTGCAGTCACAGTTTCGAAACCTGTGTAGGTTGGCAATTCCAACTCAACAACCTCAACACCGTAACGCTGAGCAACGATCTTCATTGGCATGGCACCGCCAACATGCTCCTGATTAGTGGTCAGGATCACATCGCCCGGTTCGAAGTTCAAACCATGAATGATGCTGCACATGCCATCAGTGGTGTTGCGGCTCAGGATCAACTCATGGTTATCTGCGCCGAAGCTGGCTGCGACTCTGGCTGTCAGCGCCTGAGTCGAAATCTGAGTTCCCCATGGGTGCTTGGAGATGTACTCGTTGTTATCTTCATAGTTTTCCAGCACACGCTCAGGAATAGAGCCTGTAGTGCCTACGTTCATGTAGGTTTCACGCTTGCTCAGAACAAACTCTTTACGCACCTTGCGCCACAGTTTGTGGTCACTATGATGACGTAAAGTGCTGACATCTTCGCGATAATCATCAGCCAGGGCTACACCCGGCAACATGCTGCTGCCGGCACCTACCAGCGCAGCGCCGGTAGACAGTTTCAGAAATCCACGTCGGTTTACACCGGCGCCCGCTTTGTTGTTCTTCGATTCCATATTGTTCTCACGCGATAAGTGAAAATTCATCATCCGCCAGCGTGATCTGTGGCACGCCAGCACCCATCTGGGCGACTTCAATATACAGAGTTACAGACACAGATGACGGAAGGACTCAAAAATTCGTGAACCAAGGCACAGTGAAGAAAATTTAAAGGGTGAGCGTGAGCCCAGCCTTTGACTCAGGTGGGAGAGTATGTTTGGAAACAAGTATAAAAAGCAGACAGTTATATCGAATGGACAACAAAAAACCCGCCTCAGCGGGTTTTTTACTGTTCAAAACAATTAGAAAGTGTAGTTCACACTGACGCTGGCATAACGGCCTGGCTGAGTGTAATTGCTTGATGGTACACCCATGTTATCCATCAAGTATTTGGATTGACCAGCTACATCTGAGTACTCGATATACTCTTTGTCAAACAGGTTGAAGATACCGGCTTTAACACGCAGGTTATCGGTAACATCCAAGCCCAAAGTCAGGTCAACCACGGCATAGCCAGCTGTAGTGTATGCCTCGTTATACTTAGGATCTTTATTCAGCCAATGATCTTCCGGGAAGATGTAGATAGCATCCACTCTGTCCATGGCCGACGCCATACGAACCACACCACCAAAGGTTGCTGGCATATCGGCAATATCAAAGTAGCCGTTTACACCCATATTCGCTTTGAGCGGGCTGATAGAGTTGAGGAAATTTCCATGCTCATCTTCACCATAGGTGTAAGACAAGTTACCCCATAGCAGCCATTCGTCGGTCACCCAGTGATCCACCTGACCTTCAAAGCCATACATGGTCACTTTGTCACGGTTAATGTATTCATACTGCAGCGCCAACAAAGGATCTTTTTTGTCCGGGTCCTCACAGTAATCACCAAACATTGGGAACGGCATGGATTGAGGGGTACACATAGGCACGCCTTCAAATTCCCAGTCGATAAAGTCTTTCGCCTGAGTGTAGAACGCAGTCAACTCATAGCTGGTATCGATATGAGAGCCACGAACCCCCAGCTCAATGGTATGACTCTGCTCTGCTTTCAGGTCGTAGTTAGGCACAATTTCCACTGGGAATGGCATTTTGCCATCCTGAATTTCCAGCTCACCCCATTTTTGATCCGGGGTTGGCATCTTGTAACCATAGGCATACTGAGCATACACGCTGACATCATCGGTCAACTGGTAAACCATACCCAGCTTAGGCGACCAGAAGCTATCGCTCATCTCTTCGAAGTCGGCAGGATCACGGCCAAAATCCGCTGCCATTTGCGCGTCAGGCGTATTCTGGTAGTAGTCGTAACGCAAGCCGGCGATCAGGTTCAGGTCGCCATCCAGCAGCGTGATGTCGTCCTGCAGGAAAGCACCAATACGCAAACTGTCGGTATCAGCAAACGCAAACTGGTCTTCACCAACGAAAACACCGGCATCATTCTTGGTGTAATAGGTGCGGTGACGATCCATGGAAGAAGACTCAACGTCCAAACCATAAATCAGCTGATGATTGTAGTTATCACCGCCAATCTGCTTGAAGAAGGTACTGGCGATACCAAAGCGTGACTCGTTGAAGTCATAGTCACGGATTTCAGTCAGTTCGCCGCGCTGGTCATTCTCAACGGATAAGTAATCACGGTGTTCATTTTGCTCAGTGAAGCCGTAGTACATCACTACGTCCAGACTGTCGTGCATATAGGTTGGCTTGTCTGAACGCAGACGCAGGGAGGCATTCATGGCCTCAGTCGCTCTGTCTACATCCCGATCTTCATTGCGCAGACCCTTGTACTCTTTCTGCTCCCAGCGATCCAACTGCTGATCCAGATAGTCAACTGTCAGCTGAATGTTGGTGTAGTCATTGACCAGGTATTTGCTCTTAAACAGCACGCTACTGTTAACCAGGTCGCTCTCTGGCAAAGTGCGATCAAAGTTCTGCTGCTCTTCACCATCGCGATACTGGACGGTCAACAGATTTTCAAAGTCACCATAAGCGGCGGCACCGGTAAAGCCAGTGCTCCACTCACGGTTCATACCCGTATATCCGGCGTTAGCCGCAAAATAGTGATTATCTCCCAGAAGATAGTCAGCAGCGTCTTTAGTCGTCATCACCACTACGCCACCCAGGGCATCTGAGCCGTACATGGTCGACGCTGCAGCTTTAACCACTTCTACCTGTTTTAAGGTTTCGACTTCAGTCAAACCACGACCCGTACCTTCTGCACCTGGACCGATAGGCGAAGCGTACTGGTTATTTACCCGAACACCGTCCTTCACCATCATCACCCGGTTACCACCTATACCACGAATGGTCACAGAGGTCGGCTTGCCTGCGCCACCTTTAACACCAATAGCGGACTCATTACGGAAGATGCTACCGAAATCGCTGCTCATGGTGCGGCCAATGGCCTCTTCATCAATTACCGCGATCGAGCCTGCAACCTGCTCAATCTTCTGCTCCATACGGGAGCCGGAGATCACGATCACTTCATCGATTTTTTGGGTTGCCTGCTCCTGGGCCTGAGCTACAAACGCAGCACTTACAGCCATGGCCAGCACACTAATACGCAGCGGATTCATCGTTCACCTTTACCACAAAATGAGAATAGTTCTTATCTGAATATGCGCGTTAGCTTATAGTGGTTCGCGCTCAGATTCAGGCCGACATGGCGATAAATTGCGCACTCAACAAAAGTGAATTGTGAAAATCAAAAGTGGATCACGAAGCATTAGGGTCTGTTGACCTTTGAAGATGGTTTTTGCAGCTTTTTGTCGTTGTTTTATACAAAGCAACGCGATTGTGATGTAGTTGCTCTACATGAAAGAGCGTTAATGCAGTAGAAAGCGACGACAAACGCTGCCCGAAGGGCTCGGCTATACGCGCTTTACTCTTTGTTACAAGGTATTTACTTAGGCCCACTAGGCGGCACACCTTGCGTCGCGATTAAAGCGCGTCTATCTCGAGCAAAATTCAACCATGAAAGGTCAATAGACCCTGATCTCCGTTCATAAAAATGTCGTAACAAGCAGATACAATCACCCGGAAATTAATGCAGTGGTTTCGGTTGACACAGGCCTGGATACGGTCAACTATTAACCGCTCAAGCATTGCCCCGAATTAATGGAAATCATGAAACGACTCAACCCCTCAACCAATAACGCTAAGATTACAAACGGTGTCTGCCGTTGGTCCCTTTCGTTGTCGGCCGGTTGGTGTCTGTTTCCCCGAGTGAAATAGTTCGTCTCTTCCGGTCGCAGCAAGCGGCCGGAGTCCCCGCCCTTGCTGCCTGTTGTTCAATCGTCATTCAATAGCAAGGAGTCCTGATGCCACAATCTCAAGATGCACAGATCCCGACAATGGTGCCCTTCGCCTTTATCCTGGGGGTTATCATCTGGTCTACCACACCGCTGGGCATAGTCTGGAGCAGTGAATCCGTCCATCCCACCATGGCGGTGCTGCTGCGTATGCTGATTGCTCTGGCGCTGGGGTTTGTGATCATCCTCTGTACCCGCATCCGACTGCCGATGAACTCTCAGGCGTTGAAGCTCTATGCCTTCTCTACCATAGGCATGGTGGGCGGTATGCTGCTGAGCTATTTTGCCGCTCGCTATATTGGCTCTGGCACCATCTCCCTCATCTTTGGACTGGCTCCCATCATATCCGGATTACTGGCGCAAAAGATTCTGGGAGAGCCCGCATTCAGCAAGGTAAGGCTGCTCGCTTTCGCGGTGGCGTTTCTTGGGCTGGGGGTAGTGTGTTTTGACCGTTTGGGCACAGGCGACAATGCCTGGGTGGGTATTGGGTTAATCCTGGGGGCAGTGTCGCTGTTCAGCCTGAGCGCCGTGCTGGTTAAAACTGTCAATGTCAGCATTCACCCACTGGCAAGTACAGTTGGTACCCTGAGCATGTCCACGCCTCTGTTTGCCCTGGCCTGGGTGGTTTTTGATGGCACATTGCCGGTGGAGACCTGGCAGGCAAAATCCCTGTACGCCATCATCTATCTGGGGATTATTGGTTCACTGGTGGCCTCAGTAGCTTACTTCTATATTCTGCAGCACCTGAGAGCCAGCACTGTGACTCTGGTAACACTGATAACCCCTGCGTTCGCCATGATGCTGGGTGCCCTGCTAAACGGTGAGTCCATTACCGCCAACCTGTTAATTGGGGCTGGATTGGTATTGAGTGGTCTGAGCCTGTACCAGTTTGGAGAGAAATGCCGCTGGTTGTCAGCAAAAGCCAAACAACCCCATCTTGAGTCATAACCCAAAGCCGCCCAACGGGCGGCTTTTTTGTTTCACCAGCCCCTCAGTACTTGCATTAATTTCAGGGAAATTGCATGTTTAAATCATGGTTAGTTTTTCACCATGTGATTGAAAAACTGCCGGTATCTGGAAATGAGTCACAGAGGAAGTCACCATGAGAATCAAAACCATAGCAGCACTAATATGCACACTGGCCATCAGCAGTGGCGCAGTCGCCGGGAGCTCAGACTCGTCCAAGAAACTGAGTCAGGGTTATGCCCATATTCTGCCTGCCAGCTCAGTGCTGGTGCATTCCAAGGCGTCCAGCGTTGCCCCCCGTCAATCTGACGAACTGGTACGTTCGCTGCGTGAAGAGTGGTACAAGGATCGTGAAGGTAAACAGTGGTACACCTGGGAAGAAAAGCAGAAACAGGCCGATGGTCACTGGATAGCGATAGGCTCAGGTATCGCCAAAGAGGGCAGCCACAGTTACAAAGCCCGCCCCTGATAACACCCAAAACAGCCGCCAAGCGGCTGTTTTTATGTACATCACCAGCTATTAGTTTCTGAGCGTTTTAAACCGCTTCAGCATCAGCTGATAAAACCCCAGCGCCAACAGGATACTCACTGCGGCCAGTATTGCCCCTATCACAGTTGAAGCCACAACGTCTCTGGGCCAGTGCAATCCCAGTAACATGCGGCTGACTCCCATGGAACCAGCCCAAAGAGTTACCAGAGTTACCCAGCCATAACGGCCACCACTGAACAAAAAATAACAGAGGATCAATCCAAAAGAGACAGCAAATTGAGTGTGGCCGGATGGAAATGCAAACCCCAGTTCATGTCGCCAATGTTCAGCAATATTATCTGCCAGCATTAGGGCGTCGGCTTCACGGGCCATGGCGCTGTCGATTTGATTAAGTTTGCCCTGCTTACTCTGCAGATAAAAGGCTTCGGCATCAAAACCTTGCCGCTCAGCAAGCCAGTGAATGTTGGGTCTTGGCTCCTTAAAGTGGTGCTTAAGCTCATGGTTGAGAATCACCCCGGCGGTCTGGCTGAAGCTCACCGCCAGCAGCAAAGGCAAAAACAACTGCATCGGCAGTAATCGCCAGCACACGATCAACACCAGCAGAATAAACCCTATGCCCCAGGGCACAGTGCCCGTCCAGGTAATCCCATATAAAACCTGTGCAGACGTGGATGAAAGATTCAGCAGCGGAAATAATTCAAGGTTCAACATCCAGCAAATCAGCGGTACGCTCAGGATAGCCATAAATGCCAATGCCATGTACCGCAACAACTTGCTCTGCTGTATCAATGCTGTCGCCATAGAATTTACTCATAACCGGAAAAAGCCGCCATTCTGGCACAAACCTGAGTTTGAATGCCTCAGGGTTAGCAATCTTTAATCTTTATCGTCAGCTCACCCGGGGAGCTGGCGTTGAGGCATCTTCTCAGCCATAAAATCGATAAAGCACCTCACTCTGGACGCCAGATGCTTTCTTCCCGGATAAACCAGGAACAGCTTAACCTCGGGGGCACGAAAATCCGTCAACAGGCTCTCCAGTTTGCCGCTGCTCAGCTCATCAGTCAGATTAAATGCCGGCATCCGCATAATGCCATCACCTGCCACACACATGGCCAATTCCATCTGCGGACTGTTGGTCAATATTCTGGGTATCACCCGGACCGAAATGTCATCTCCCTCCGGACCGATAAAAGGCCACAGGCTGGGATCCTTCAAATAGGAGTAACACAGGGTTTTGTGTCGGGCCAGCTCAGAGGGATGAGCGGGCCTGCCGGCTTTGGCGAGATACTCAGGCGATGCCAGCGTCAAAGTCGGAGAACTCAGCAAAGGTCGGCTAATCAGACTGGAGTCCGCAAGCCCAACGGCTCCCCGAATCGCGACATCGATTCCTTCCGCCACCAGATCCACTTTTCTGTCATTCAGATCCAGTTCCAGCTCAATGGCAGGATAGGTCTGCATAAACTCATGCAGCAAAGGCCTTAAATAGGCCAGACCGAAGGTGACTGGGCAAGACAACCTCAGGGTGCCGCTGACCTGTTGTTGCCGCCCCTGGAGCAGATCCCGGGTATCGCTGGCATCCTGGATAATCTGCTCACAGGTACTAAAGTATGCCTGCCCATCGGGAGTCAGCGTTAAAGACCGCGTCGTTCTGTGCAGCAACCTCACCCCGAGACGGGATTCGAGAGCACTGATCTCCTTGCTGATATGCGAGGTGGAATGACCACTGCGTTCAGCGGCCAGGGTAAAGCTTCCTGCATTCACCACCTCGGCAAAAAGCACCATACCGTCCAGAAGTTTGCTGTCTATTGCCATTTGTTTCCTCTATTGACTGGTTCAAGACCGACAATCCGTTAAACCCTAAACCAATTGCAAGTCATATGGAAACAATTCATATCCAATAAGGCTATTAATTCACCGATGGTTAGCAATTATGCTGTTAATCAATCGAGGCACACACAGCCAGTCCAATTTTTCGGGAGACAGAAGATGAAAATTATCGCCTTTGGAGCCACCAGCAGCCGTCACTCAATCAACAAACAGCTGGCCGCCTACGCCGCCAATCTGGTTGCAGGAGCTGAAGTAGAAATGCTGGATATCAATGATTATGAAATACCACTGTTCAGCGAAGACAAAGAAAAAGAGCTGGGGCAGCCCCAGTTAGCCAAAGACTTCTACGCCAAATTGGGCAGCGGTGATGCCATAGTGATCTCCTTTGCTGAACATAATGGTTCATACACAGCGGCCTATAAGAATCTGTTTGACTGGACCTCCAGATTGGATCGCAACATATTTCAAGGCAAACCTATGGTATTGCTGGCAACCTCTCCTGGTCCGGGCGGCGCGCGCAATGTGTTGGCGACAGCCGCCAGTGCCATGCCCCATTTCGGTGGCGATGTGAAAGGTCAGCTATCCCTGCCCAGCTTCTACGACAATTTCGATATGGAGACTGGCACAGTGAAAGCCGGAGAGTGGGATGACAAGATAAAGAGTCTGATGGCAAACCTGAAGTAATTAACCTTTGTTGTTCAGCTTAAATCATAAATAGCTTGCTAAGGACGCAAGCTATTTAATGTAAATATATAATTTTTATACAAATAACATATCGCCACAATTACATATTCGATATAACATCATCAGCATTTAGACCTCGCAATAACCAAAAGGACTTAAAAAATGCGTGCGACTATTATGATGTTATCCTTATTGCTCACCAGTGGCTGCGCATCGACCAACAGGGAAGATGCTCGACAACTTAATACCAACTATCTTCAAGAAACCACAGTCATCGCCAATCTCACTGAGCGGCATCTGGATGCACAATATGTACAGCAGAATGTACAGGTCGTCGGTGCAGGTGCCATTGGCGGATTGATTGGCGGCCTGGTCAATGCAGGTATGAATGCATACAGCGCCAGCAATGCGGAAGATACCGTCGAAAAGCTCCGCTCCAGTCTGGGGCCAAAGGCTTTGGAAAACGCCTACGAAGGCCAATACCGACTGCTTATTACCCACTTCCCGGATCTACAAACACGCCCGGTCAAAATTTGGCTTGAGGAACCACCGAAAGGGTTAAGAGGGTCAGGTGTACCCAAAGGAGAAATTGGATTGCTGTTATCGCCACAATATAGCCTGACAGTATCCAAACGACGCTTGCATGTGGAGCTGGAAGCTCAACTTTTCAAGATGCCTGAAGACAGTAAGATGCGCCCTGAAATTTTGTACAAAAACCGCTTTATCTATCAATCATCTCCGATAGAGGCTGCAAACCGATTTCGCTCTGCAGAGGAAATAGCAGCATTAAAAGCAGAATTGGAAGCCAAATACAAACCGCTGCCCAAAGATGATTACAACCGCATCAAAGAAAAAAATAAACGAGCCAAGAAACTCGCCGCTTTGGAAAAGCCGCTGCCTGACCAGGAATATCAAATGCGCCAGGCTGCGTTGTGGCTAAAAGATGATGCCGTCAATCTGAGAAACTACTTCCGTGAGGGGGTGGTTGAAATCTTTGCCATGTTTGCCCATGACTTTGCCAATGTAGACACCAAAGAAAAGTTTGTGCCAGCCAAACCTCAAAAACGCGGTGGCAACCGGGTATGGTCTAACATCCCGGAAGGCCATTTATCTGGAACCTGGGTGTCAATTATAGAATCAGAAGCCCTGGAAACAACTCTGCCTAACAGTCAAATGCTACATGTGGCGCCAGCCATTTAGTAATTAACCTTTGTTGTTCAGCTTCGGCTTACTTAAAATGCTGGCGTTAAGATTATTGGGAGATTACCTATGCCACACTTCCGTTTCCGTGCCATTGAGGCCGAAGCTGTTCAACGCCTGTCAAAGCCTTTGGTTGATGCCCTTGAAGAGCTGATGCAAAGCCCACGTCCTCACTTCACCATTGAGCACATTCCAGCGGCGTTTTTCTTTGAAGGTGAAGCCACTGCCGCCTACCCATTTGTTGAAGTTCTCTACTTTGACCGTGGTCAGCAAGTGCAGGATGAGATTGCCAGGCGTGTGACTCAGATTGTTCGTGACACCATGGGCAAGCCCGAGCAGGATGTTGCGGTGATTTTCACCAAGCTTAATCCATCAGACTACTATGATAACGGCAGTCACTACGGCTAACCTTTTCGGTTAAACCATAAAAAAACGGCAACCATCCATGGCTGCCGTTTTTTATGGACGGTCGGCAGATAAGCTCACCTTATCTCAACCGCCCATTGCCCTGATTTTATTTGTTTTGGTTTTCCGGGCTAAATTTATCCATGATGATGGCACAGGCCGCGTCACCAGTGATGTTCAAAGAAGTACGAATCATGTCGAATACACGGTCCAGAGCAAACAGCAGTGGCAGACCGTCAATCGGGATACCCGCAGCCAGCAGTACCGCAACCACCAGGAAAGATGGACCAGGTACACCGGCCTGACCAATGGCGCCCAGGGTAGAGGTAAAGATAATTGCCACATAAGCCATCATGGTCAGGTCAACGTTGTACATCTGGGCGAAGAACATAGCCACCAGACCGTAGTAGATCGCGTTACCACTCATGTTGATGGTGGCACCCAGCGGCAGAACGAATGCAGAGGTTGCCTTGGAAACACCTAGCTCTTCTTCACAGGTTTCCATGTTCACCGGCAGAGTCGCCATGGAAGATGCGGTAGACAGTGCCATCACCTGTGGCTTCTTCATTGCAGAGATAAACTGGCGGGCAGATACCTTGGAGAAGGTACGCACAATCAGTGGGAAGAAGATAAAGCCGTAGATCAGGATGGCAACCACAAACACCAGGAACAGCTTGATAACCACTTCCAACGCCTGGAAGCCGAAGGTGCCCACAGAGTCAGCCATCAGACCGAACACACCGATAGGCGCGATCACCATTACACAGTTAATCATCCATACGAAGGCATCAACCACAGTATTCAGACCGCTGATGATAGGCTTGGCACCATCACCTTTAACCTTGGTCAGAGCAATACCAAAGAAAATGCTGAATACCAGAATCTGCAGTATGTTACCGCCGGTCAGAGATTCAAACACGTTGGTCGGGATCATGCCGATCAGGGTATCAATCACACCCGGCACCTTGCCCTGCTCTGCAGTCACCGTCATCAGGTTGTCACCGTGACCGGTGAAATCCACACCCGCGCCAGGCTTGAATACAGTCCCCATAATCAGGGCCAGTGCCACCGCCAGACCTGAAGTGGCCAGGAAGAAGCCAAAGGTTCCCATACCAATCTTACCAGCGGCCGGACTGTTACCCAGACTGGCTGCACCGGCAACGATAGACACCAGTACCAGTGGGATAACCAACATTTTTACCAGGCTGATAAAGATGGTCCCCAGAGGGGCAAAAATCGAAGCCTGCTCGCCCATGGCGAAACCGGCGAAGGCACCGATGATCATGGCGATCACCACTTGTACCCCAATGTTCTTGAATATGCTCTGCTTGCTCACGTCTTTATTCTCACTTTTTATGGCGGCTTAACAGTGCCGCTTTTTTGCTGAGGTTAAAGTACCACACTATATTTCACGGGATCTGTGAAACATCACTCCAACCGACCCAAAAATAAGCAAACCACAACAATACCAAGTCCTCACTGAATTTATGACAATTTCACTATGGCATTTTCGATGAAGTCATAAAAACATCCTGGGTTATACCAGTTAAAACCGGAAGATCTTCAGTATTGATGAAGATTTAGCCGACCAGCATAACTTACTGCCGGGCAAGGATTAACCCAAGTTTGCACACTTTCCCATCAAGCTCTTAATTTTTAGATAATTCAGAACATTACCAATTACCAAACCAAGCCATCAGGCGTGATTTCAAGCTCTGTCCCCCCGGCATTTGCCCCGGTACCTACTCCGTCCCCCTCCCCTTTTCTCAACAAAATGACCCACTCTTTTTAACCAAAAAACCACTCTTTTTTAGTGAAAACCGATTCACATATGCCGCTAGGTTAGAACCCATACCAGAGATATCCGGGCAGCTTTGAACCCGTGATTAGCAACAGGAGGAAGTATGACAAACCAGGGGATCCGGCTGGGTGTCGATGTAGGAGGCACCAATACGGACGCGGTACTGATCCAGGGCCAGCAGGTGCTGGCCACCACTAAACAGGCTACCAGCAGAAATATTCATCAGGGTATTCAAAATGCGGTTACCCGTGTCCTGTTTGACTCCGGGCTTAAAGCCTCAGATATCAACTACTGCATGATAGGCACAACCCAGTTTACCAACGCCTTTGTCAGGGGACAGGAGCTTAATGATGTTGCCATTGTCAGGCTGGGGACTCCTGCCGCCAAAGCCCTGCCACCACTCACAGGCTGGCCTGATGCCATGAGAAACAGCTTTAATCAGCATGTGTTTATGTTGCCTGGAGGGCACCATTTCGACGGCCAGGTTAACAGTGACTTTGACGAGGCCTCTCTGGATGAGGTGATTGACACCATCAAAGCGCATCAACTGCAGGCCGTTGCCATCAGCTCAGTCTTTTCTCCCATCAACAATGAGTTTGAACTCAGAGCAAAAAAGCGACTCAAGCAGCAGTTCCCCGAGTTGGCGGTCAGTCTGTCTCACGAGATAGGTAAGGTCGGCATTATTGAGCGGGAAAACTCCACCATAATGAACGCCTGCCTCGCCACTCTGGCGACCCGGGTGATAGATGCCTTTGAATCCTCGCTGGCAGTACTTGGGATCAACGCACCTTTATACATCACCCAGAATGATGGCACCCTGCTGAGCGCAGATCAGGTCAGACGCTTCCCTGTGCTTACCTTTGCATCCGGCCCCACCAACTCCATGCGAGGAGCCGCTTTCCTCAGTGGCTACGCGCATGCGGTCGTCGCCGATATAGGCGGGACCACTACAGATGTTGGCATGTTGCAGCAGGGCTTTCCCAGAGAGTCCAGTTTACCCGTGGATATAGGCGGAGTACGTACCAACTTTCGTATGCCGGACATCATAGCTGTCGGCCTGGGAGGAGGCAGTATTTGCAGCTTGCCCGACGGCAAAGTAGGTCCCGACTCGGTGGGATACCGATTACTGCAGGATGCCAAATCCTTTGGTGGAGCTCAGCTTACCGCCACTGATTGGGCGCTGAGCAGCCGCTTATGCGACATCCCGGGTGCTCAACCCGCTCTCACCGGGTTATCTGGCGCAGAAATCCAGTTGTTGGGTAAAACCATCCAGCAACTCATCGCCCGCGGAATAGATGAGATTAAAACCAGCCGCGCACCTTTACCTCTGATCCTGGTAGGCGGCGGCCACTTTTTGGTGCAGCAAACACCCGACGGAATAAGCGAAGTTATCCGCCCTCCCCATGCCGAAGTCGCTAATGCTATTGGTGCCAGCATAGGTCAGGTCAGTGGTGAGCTCGACCGTATATTCCACTACGAGACCCAAAGCAGAGAGTCCGCCCTCGAAGAAGCCAAACAGGGGGCTATCGATGCGGCAATTGGTGCCGGAGCCCTGCCACACACAGTCTCTGTTCTTGATATTCAGGAGATCCCCCTGAGCTATGTCGAAGGTCAGGCGACCCGTATTCGTATTCGTGCCACCGGCCAATTGTTTGAGGGAGATTTGCAATGATAAATAACAAACAGGATCTGCAGGACTACGCCCGTGGTGCTGCGCTATTGGGCGCTGGCGGCGGTGGCGATCCCTATATCGGGAGGCTGCTGGCCGAACAGGCAATAGACGCATATGGCGCCCCGACTGTCATTCAGGCCGATGCTCTGGATGACGACGCCTGCATAATCTCAGTGGCCATGATTGGCGCACCAACAGTGCTGATGGAGAAAGCCTGCTCAGGTGACGATTTGGACCATCTGCTAGAGGCCATGGCCAGACATCTGGGCAAAAAGGTAGATGCTCTGATGCCTATTGAGATTGGGGGCGTGAACTCATGTCTGCCATTGGTTGCCGCAGCCCGTACAGGTCTGCCTTTGGTGGACTGCGACGGTATGGGCCGGGCATTTCCCTGCCTGGAGATGGTCACCTTTAATGTCTATGGCTGTGATGTATTCCCCACAGTCATGGTGGATGAGCATGGCAATGAGATAGTGATTCGAGCCACCGATGCCCCAAAAACAGAAAAGTTTGCCCGCTCTGTCATAGGTGAAATGGGTCTGAGCGCCATGATCTCCTGCTACCCACTCAGTGGCAAACAACTTAAACGCTGGGCCGTCACGGGCACTATGACGCTGGCACTGGAACTGGGCCGGGCTATACGCCTTGGCAGACAAAGTGATAACCCGGTGCAAAGCCTGCTGGATGCGCTGAACAGTACCCACTACTACTCCCCCGCGCGACTGCTGCAAGAGGGCAAGGTAGTCGATGTCGAGAGGGTCACCCGGGATGGCTTCTCCTTTGGCACCTGCCGGGTTGAATCTCAAACCGGCAACAGCGCCATAGACCTCAGTTTCCAAAACGAGTTTCTCAGCGCCACCAATGACGGGGGGTATGTCGCCACTGTGCCTGACATCATCGCCGTGGTGGACAAGGACACCGCCGAGCCCATCACGGCGGAAACCCTCAGATATGGCCAGAGAGTCAGTGTTATCGCCACCAATATTCCTCCCTTGATGCGCACACCTGAAGCTCTCGCCGTTTTTGGCCCTCGCTGTTTTGGGCTGGATACCGGGTATCAACCCCATGAACGCACCACAGACCAACTAGAATGAGAGATACTATGAAAAACCAACACTATCCCATACTGCTGGCGCTCGGCGCTATGACTCCTGTCGGGCAGACTTTGGCTGCCGAAGATGGCGCCGATACTCAGGGCATTGAAGTTATTGAAGTCACAGCCCGTAAGCGGGTTGAAACCCTGCAGGATGTGCCGGACGCAGTCACAGCTTTCAGTGAAGCGGATATCGAGTCTGCCCGCATTGAAAATGTCAGTGACTTCGTCAACCTTACGCCTAATGTCATGTTTCGTAAGACTTTCCGAGCTGGCGCATCCTACATCACCATGCGAGGAATTACCGGGACCCAACAAGGCTTGCCTCCCGTAACCTACGTGGTAGACGGCGTACAGGTGGGGGCAGCTGACTTTATCAATCAGGATATGGGGGAGATACAACGCATTGAAGTTCTGCGCGGTCCTCAGGGAGCGCTTTATGGAGCTGGTGCTATGGCCGGTGCCATCAACGTCATCACCAAACAACCGACACAAGACTTGTCTGGCAAGTTTAAGGTTCAATATGCCGAAGGCAATGATATCAGTGCTAATGGTTACTTAAGCGGAGGCGTCAGCGAAGATGTTTATGGTCTGATCTCCGTGGGTATTCGAGACTCAGATGGTCTGGTCAACTCGGCCGACGGCCGTGATATGGACTTTAATGACACCCGCAGGGTAAAAACCCGCTGGCAATATCTCGGAGAAAATCTGGAGGCTGACCTGCGCCTGGGCTATGCCAAATATGAGCAAGGGGCAATTATGCAGGATCTGGTGCCAATCGGTTCAGATATTAATTCATTCTCCGAATCTCCTAAAAGAAGCTTTATTGGTAAAGAAAATCAAGAGTTCAAAGATGCGTCATTAAAACTTGACTACAGCTTTGATGATTTTACCCTCACCTGGATAAGCGCCTATCAAGATGCCGAACAGGATCTAATTGGTGATTTGGACTGGAGTGAAGCCAGTATTTTCCTTCAGGATTTAGCAGATAATTTTGATGTCACCAGCCATGAGCTTCGCGTCACCTCAAATAGCGATAGTGCGCTTCGTTGGCTGGGGGGAATTTATTATCAAAAAAGGGATAGTTTCAATAAATTAAACATCCGTCTTGAGCCTACTCCCGGTGAAATAGGTGCCTCAATTTTTCAACAAACGGATACCAAACAAGATACCATCAAAGCGGCTTTTGCCCAGCTAAACTATGACATCACGGACAATGTTGAGCTTACATTGGCGGCCCGCTACGACAAAGTTGATTTCAGTACATATCGCCCCCTGACCGAAGCCGCAACTTACCTGGATACCAATGGTAATCCTATATCCCAGCTAAGCAGTTCAGACAGTGAATTCCAACCCAAAGCATCAATCTCCTGGGATATCACTGATGATACTATGCTCTATGCCACCTATGCAGCGGGCTTCCGTCCCGGTTTTTATAACACGGGTAGCATCACCAAAGCAGAAACCACAAACAACTATGAAATTGGTGGCAAGTCGATGTGGTGGGAGAATCGCTTGCAGCTCAATGGCGCTATTTTCTATATCGATTACTCTGAACAACAGTTCTCGACGATTGTATCTGAAGCGCCGTTTCGAGCAGTTGAGAACATTGATGCCACAAAAATCAAAGGACTCGAGTTGGAAGGTAAGTTACTACTGACCGAAGACTTATTGTCTACTCTGTCCTATGGATACACGGACTCAGAAATCTCGGGCGGAATCTACGAAGGATTTTCAGCACCAGTAACGCCAAAAAATACATTCAATCTAGGCCTACAGTATACCCGTGATATCAGTGACTGGGTTTGGAGCAGCCGAATAGATTATCGATATCAGGGCGATTTTTTCCTGGATAGAAGAGAGGAGTTAAATGCCAATAGCGTTCAATACCTGAATATAAACACCAGTCTTGAATGGCAGGAGTGGCGCTTCAGTGTCTTTGCAGAAAACTTGCTGGACGAATATACCATTACCAACGCCACATTCATTCCGGCTGATCAACCGTTACTGGGAGTTGTTAGCGGCACAATCACGGCTTTCACTCCTGGTCGTCAGATTGGTGCATCGGTGGAATACAAATTCTGATATTTAAATGATCGCAAGATCGTCACACTAAATATCGATACGCAAAGGCAGCACAGGGATGTGATGCCGCTCTTGACCGATAACTATTGAAAATTGGGTAAACCTGCACTTAACACAGCAACAGCCTGACGACGCCCCTTGACCCCTAATTTACGAAAGATATTCTTCAGGTGGAACTTGACCGTCTGCTCTGAAATATCCAACTCCAGCGCAATTTGTTTGTTCCTGTGTCCCTGCCTCACCAACTCTATAACCGAAACCTCCCGACCGCTGAGCAGACTGGTATCAGCTCCAGCAGCAGGTTGTTGTAACAGCCGGGTACGGTTATGCCGGTTAAGGCAATCACTGAGCTCTTCGGCAGATAACCTGTGTTTAACCAACCACACCATACCCACCCATCCCTGCTCGTCCAGCTGCTGCCAGAGCGCAGCCAATGCGGGTCTGTCGTGGTTTCTCAGAGCAATGAGCCACTGGCAGTAGGTGTACAGGTAAAGATGAGCGCCAGCCTGAGCCCGTTCTGCAATCGTTAGACACAGTAAATCGCTGGCCTGTCCTGTCAGGTCGCACCATTCAAGGTGCAACTGTTGCAGTCTCCATGGCATGGAAAGCGGCTGCTCAGCGACAGGCTTGATATAAGGTTGGAAACTGGATTCCCTTTCCGGCCAGCGGAGCAGAGCCAGACGGGCCAGATAACTGAGCAAAGTTTCCAGATAGGCCAATCTGCGTTTTTGACTGTCCTGACTGGCTTTCGCCAACCACACCAGCAGTTCCTGAGGGCCATCATGATGCATGGCACTGCGTGCTGCCAGCGTATAGATACTGGCATAAAGATCGAACCAGGCCTCACTGCGATTGAGCTTATAGACCAACTGGCCGATGGCGTTGACCGGGGGCAGAAGTCCCTGACAAAATGCCAGTTCCCGTTTTACGCCCTGCAATGCAATCCTGATACTCAGATCCTGACTGAAGTAGGTTTGCACCTGACCTGCAACCCGGGTCAGTAAAGCGCCGGCCAGCTCTCCCTGCATATTCAACAGCGCCAGATGAGCCTGATGAATATCCAGATAAGTCTCGCCATATTCAGCCTCAAGCTCACGGTTATAGGCAACTCTGGCACTGTCCAGGCATTTCGATGCAGTCTGCAGTTCTCCCTGTTGCAATGCCACCAGTGCCAGAATATTGTTGGCCAGTGCGGTTGCGTAGGGCTCTGAGCCCTGATCCAGGCTGGCATACCTGAGAGAGTCCAGCTCCTGCCGATCCAGAATCCGACCTTCATAAAGGCGGATAAGCGCATCAGCAAGGTTCCATTCAAAGGCATCCTGATCGCGCCAGTATCGGTTCACCATACGCCTGGCCTGATCGACCCGGCCACGCTTGAAATTCACAATCACATACAGCCAGGCCACTTCTGGAAAGGCTTTGATATCTCTGTCATCAAACAGCGCCAGGATCTGCTCAAGATTACCCAGACCATGACGTATCCACTCAAGCAAGCCACCATGTTGACTCAGTAAGTGGGCAGCACTCGAGCGTTCGCCACAACTGAGCATCAGTGAAATTCCCGCAGCAATATCACCGGCTTCAGCCCGGCGCTGGGCCAACTGCAAGTGCACCTGTCGATAATCAGATTCAAAATAGCGAAATCCCAAATGAACCAGCGCCTTTCGAACAATAGGGAGTAGGGTCAATTGGCCCTCCATCTCCAAAAAAAGGCCTGATAGATATCGGTGCAAAAGCTCGTCTATTGCTCCTTGCTCAAAAGAGTCAAACCAACTACGTTCCAGCGACGGAAACAATGTGAGGGTCAACAATCTCTGCCAGTCTGCCCAGCTAAGAACCTCTGATAGTGCTTGCCACAATGCGCTTTGCAGATGGATATCCGCCGCCAACGCATCAACCAGAGTCTCGCGGTGTACAATGTCTGCCAGCAATTTGTCACCAGAAGTGAAGTCCTGATTTATGAGGCCCAGTGCCAATGGCCACCCCAGAGTTTCGCGAAACAATCGAGAATTGGAAATACTCAGTTTTCCATTAAACAAATGCTCTACATCACTGAAGTTAAGTCTCAGATGGCGTGCGGTTAAAATACGCCCCAAAACCACGTCAGCGCCGGGTAATAA
Organism: Shewanella corallii; assembly: GCF_023349125.1. Lineage (GTDB taxonomy): Bacteria > Pseudomonadota > Gammaproteobacteria > Enterobacterales > Shewanellaceae > Shewanella > Shewanella corallii. Next base: position 340,274 of record NZ_JAKIKT010000002.1, read on the forward strand.
CTGCGCATCACAGGGATCTCGTGTTGCGATAACCAGATCAACCGGCGCACCACAAACTGCACTCAATACCCGCTGTCGCATATCGGCGCTGATTGCTTGCCAGTTATCGATGTAAATACATGGCTGTATGGTGTCGGATAAGGGCTTTAACGCGGCTAAAAAGCGGTGAAGGACTTCAAACATCGGCGCTCCGCCGTCAATCCAAAGGCAATCCTGGCCAGGCCTTTTATTTGTGGCCTCTGATACGGCTTCCCTCCCTTGTTGGCGCAGTGTACCAAGTTGGGCCAACGCTCGTTCGCGGTGGGCTTTGTGCTGGGTCATCAATCGAGTTTTGCCAAATCCGGTCGGAGCAGCCAACACCAATATCCCCTGTCGTAAACCAACTTCGATAAGGTGGGAACGATCAAGCTCCATGGGGCTAGTCACAGTAGTGCACTCCCCATAATGCCTCGGTAGGACGGATGAAAGAGATTGAAATAACAGACTTTCGCATTGAGCCCCTCGCCAGTAAACCCTAGTTAAAACTTAAGGTATCTGCAGCAAAGTTCAATAGCCGATTGGAATAGTCAGGGGCGTTATGGACGGCGAAATCCTTTTGGGCCAAGTACCAAAATCACTCGACATACTCTGGAAGGAGGGATTATCCCAATGCGGTCGGCAGTGATGCTGGCAGCGGATTCGCCGTCAAACTCAAGGTTACCACTGGTCAATACTCTTCTGCAGGTCTTCACCATCATTGGTAAATGAGTTGGCAACAACAAACAGACATCGCCGGGGCGCACTTTAAGACACCCCATAGCCAGTAAATATTCGCCTGGGTGTAATCTCGGAAGCATGGAGATACCTCCAACTCGCACTAATCTAAGCACAGGTTCAGGATTTAAGGTCCGGATAGACTACAGGCAACGCCGGCGGATAAGGGCAATCAGCTGTATAGGTTGCCACACCTTTACTTTGCCAGAAAATATCAGCAAAGCGATTCACCTTTTCCAGCAAAGTTAATGCCGCATCTCTATCCAGATTTTGCTTTGCCCTGGAAGCCATCATCATAATTTCATGAGTCAAACTGTGAATCTCAGGAAACTGTTCCAGTTGAGGCTGTTTGAAATAGTCCCCCCAAATTACCCGAACCGCTTCTTTGACCTCTATGCCATGCTGCTCTTTTTGCATCACCAGACGAGTAAACTCGGCCTGTTGCGAGCGGGTTAGTTCGCCGCTTTGGGGGAGTTCAGCCATAATATCCAGAGTACGGATCATAGTCAGCACAGCAATCTGAGCAGTGTGAGGGTCGTAAATTTTACAGGGAATATCGCAGTGGGCTGACGCAACCGAAATAGGTAAGTCGTCACCCAGACGGTTCACCAAGCCATATATCAAAGACATATCAACGATCCTTATGTTGATTTTTCTTGTAGAGGAACACAGCAGCAAATACGCCGGCCGCGACCAGTGGCCAAATCCAATATGAATGAATGATACCGGCGCTCCAATGGTAGTGGTCATGGCCAGGATGAGCCCAAACCAATGCCGGTGTCAGGGAGGGCACCAACAACATCAGCCCTTTTACGGATCTCATAAAATCTCTCCTTATATCAATGGCAAGGTTCTTCTGAGGGAAGAGGAAGTAAATGAATAGGATGGGTAACACTGTGGGAGTTATAGAGTTGAATTTCCCTAATGCAGAGATCCATACCTTTAAGCAGCAGACTCAAATCACAACAGCTCTGATCTTGAGTCAGGCGTCCGAATAGATTCTCGTATGGATTGAGTAAATGTATTCGCTGCGCTTCAGGTTCTCCCTGTTGATGAAACAGCGCAGCCAAATTATGGAAGCTGGCAATCCAGGCCATCACCACTTTGTCTTCATTGGGTGAGAACTGGTACAGTGCACATGCCCTCGCAAGCGCACGTCGATACCAGCATTCAGCCAATTTCCATTCCTGTTCCTGAAACAACAAATTTGCAGTTTGGGTGTACTTGAGCCAACTTTCCATTCGCAGCCTCCATTTGAGAATGAGTTTCATTATTGATCAACTTGTTCAGTATTGAAACACCTGCGAGTACTTTTTACCCAGTCAATGGCTCGTCATGAATTGAGACGCCTCTATAGGGCAGCATCTCGCATTACACACCGAAGAATGACCATCTCCCTGAGTTTGAAGACGTATTTAGCTGGCCAGAACCTGACAATAGACATACGGAGTGAGTATGACTGTCAGTATTAGGAAGAGAGTAAAGTAATGAGTTGGCTCTGCGGCTGCAGACAACCCCGAATGCGACTGGGAAAGGTTATCTGCCCGCAGAATATCGGGCAGCACAGGCGTGATAATTAAACGTCATTAGCAAGGACAAATCCCCGGCCAAAGCATAGCTAGGGATTGGCGAGACGGTCGCCGGACAGGTCTCCTGCAGGAGGGATTTTCCCCTCAACCAGTTCAGCACCATCATCGGCTCGTCCGCAGCCAAACACAGGGTCCTTCTTGTGACCACAACGATACACGCGAACATAATCCACGCTTAAGGTTTGTGGAAATGCCTTCTCATCAATGCCCTTGTCATTAACATTGGCTGACCAGGCACCGCCAACGGCCAGATTAAGAATCATATGAAATCTGGCATTAAACGGCGCATCCGCTGGCTGACTGACCCAGTTACCGCTGACATCCCGGAACTGTGAATACCAGCCTTCAGCTCTTTGGGTCGCATAGTGCTGCCCATCCACATACCAGCGGATCTCACCGGGTTCCCACTCTATGGCATAAACATGAAAGTCATCGGTGGGAGAAAGATTGTCTGGTAGTCGATAGCCTGTGCCTGTATAGACATTTTGTGGCCACTCACGACCATAGTGCAAAGTGCCATGAACCCGGGTTTCCACTTCATCAGCGGCAGCCCCCTTACGATCGCTTGGGCTTCCCAGATTCACCGCTTCCATAATGTCTATCTCTCCGGAAGCTGGCCAGAGTCCATACTTGTTGTCGGTAGGCAGCATCCAGATAGCGGGCCAGGTTCCCTGTCCCTGAGGCAATTTGGCGCGGATCTCAAACCGGCCGTAAGTCCAGTCACCTTTGTTTTTGCTTCTCAGCCGCGCTGAGGTGAAAGGCTTTGCGCCGGATTTATCGTGTCTGTCATAACCCTGCTGATCATCCTGCACCGCCGGACCATTGAAGTTCTCTTTACGGGCAACAATATTCAACACGCCATCTTTGACATAGGCGTTGTCGCTGCGGTCGGTATAACACTGCTGCTCATTATTACCGCCACCCCAACAGTTCACCTCAAAGCTCCACTTGCCGGTATCCAGGGTGTCAAACTCATCTTGCCAAACCAGTTGCCAGCCGGGCTCTTCGTCACCATCAGGCTCGCTCCCGGCACCACTGCACCCAAGCAACAGCAAAGGAGTGGCAAACAATAAAGGCATGTGAATAAAGGCTTTTTTATCAATCATTATCAGTGCCACACTGTACTTGAGTTTGAGCAGCATCAGGCTGCCATCGAATATTGGAAACCTCAAGTTCCCAATCCCCCATGGAACTCAACTCCAGGGGGACAAAGATACTGTCCAGCTCAGCACTGGTCAGGTTAAAGCAGGCTAAATCAACACTCAGCTCCTGCCATTCATCGCCGGGCAATGTCGCAGCATCCAGCTGGAAAGAGCGACGGCAACCATCACCACAACCAATGGTCAGTGTCAGGGGCTGACTTCTGTCACCCCGACTGCGTACCTCCATCACCAAACCTGAGGATACTTCGCCAAAGGCACGCAAATCCTGAGGGAAATCCGCCTGGAAACGCACCACACCCGTTCCCTGTTTATTGAAGCTGATGCGTCTGGCATCCTGTTGAATACGCTTGTCGATATCCCGAATGGTCACATTCGAGGTAACCTGAGTATTACTGCGCACCTGCTCCATCTGCTGGCCGTCACCTACCCACACTTTCCAGGGCGCTTTCACCACGCCATCAAGCAAAGACAGCAGCTCAGGACCGACGACACTGTCATCAAACGCTTCATCAAAGCCACTTAACTCAACGTCATCTTTCACCGACAAACCGTATCCACGTTTGAACAGCAGCGCACCATCGGCACCCTCGGCTTGCACATCACCATTAGGGCTATTGGGCCATGAAAAGCTCAGACGGCCGCGAAAGTCGTATCTGACACCTTCATTGCTGTCCCGAAATAACAGATCTGCCACACCACCCGCTTCAGTGCCCGGCAACCAGGCCACCACAAAGGCATCAGAAGTGTTGAGCTCAGGGTTCACCCACAGAGGTCTGCCGGTAACAAAGACAGACACAACCGGGATCCCCTGTGCTTTGAAGGATTCCAGCAGTGCAAGGTCACGCTTTGCACCGCGTTGATACTCAAGGTTGGCCAGATCGCCATTACCCTCAGCATAGGGCTCTTCTCCGAAAACCACGATGGCGACATCCGGCTTTTCTCCGCTCCAACTGCCATCTTCAGACAACACGGCTGTGCCACCGGCTGAAGCGAGATGCTGAGCAATGCCATCATAAATCGAGGTTGCTCCCGGAAAGTCTGAATTCAGATTATCTGTACCCTGCCAGGTGATGCTCCATCCACCGGCCTGTTTACCAATATTGTCGGCGCCATCTCCCGCCACCAACACATTAAGCCTGGGAGACAAAGGCAAGAGCTGCCCATTGTTTTTCAACATCACCAGTGATTCACGCACAGCCTTGCGCGCCAATGCTCTGTGCTGCTGCGAGCCTATGAGTGACTCATCACCGGCAAGGGCCCGTTTGGCTGGAGACGGCTTGTCAAACAGCCCTGCACGAAACTTAATCCTGAGCACCCGGCGCACCGCATCATCAATTCTTTCCTGGGCAATGGTGCCCTCCTGAACCTGAGCTATGGTGTTGTGGTACAAAGGCTTCCAGGCATCTGTCGGCACCATAAAGATATCCAGTCCGGCGTTAATGGCCTCGGGACAGGAGTCGATAGTGCAGCCAGGCAATTGACCATGACCATTCCAGTCCCCCACCAGCACGCCGTCAAACCCCATACGCTCTTTCAGAACCTGAGTCAGCAGATAGTGGTTACCGTGATTCTTTTCACCCCACCAGCTGTTAAATGACACCATGATGGTCTGAACACCGGCTTCTATGGCTGATACATATCCCTGTCCATGGATATCAATAAGCTCGGATTCGGAGACCCGGGTATCCCCCTGATCATCGCCCTGTAAGGTGCCACCATCACCGATAAAGTGCTTGGCGGTTGAGAGAGTATGAGACTCAGTGAGCCACTCCCCTGTGTGAACACCCTGCATGCCTCTGACAAAAGCGGCAGAGTACTCTTTAATCAGCTCAGGATATTCCCCGTAACCTTCATAGCTTCTTCCCCACCTGTCATCGCGAACCACGGCCACTGTTGGGGCAAACACCCAATCAATACCTGTAGCCGCCACCTCTTTAGCTGTCGCAGCCGCTATCTCTTCAATCAATGCAGGATTGTGAGCCGCCCCCAGGCCTATGTTGTGAGGAAACAGGGTCGCGCCAATCACATTGTTATGGCCATGAACCGCATCTGTGCCCCACATAGGAGGAATGGCAATATCATCTTCAGATGCATCCAGACCAGCCTGATAAAGGGTTTCAGCAAGCTCAACCCAGTCCTGGATACGGGCATGTTTATCATTGTTCGGGTAGGCACCACCGCCATTGAGAAAAGAGCCAAACCCATAGCGGCGCATATCCTCAACACTAAAGTCGCGTATCTCAGGTTGAATCATCTGGGCAACTTTTTGCTCCAGTGTCATTTGCCCAAGTAATTCATCAACCCGTGCTTCCAGCTTTTCATCCCTCACAAAGGGAGATACAGCTTCAGGCCACAGGTTAATATCCCGCTGGGTTGGTGTTTTTGCCGATGGAGCCTGGGCACTATCCGCCTTTACCTGAGCTCCGGGTTCGGGCTGACAGGCTGTCAGGGTAAGGACCAAAGAAAGAGGAAATGCCACCAGACTATCCTTGATACGAAATTCCATTGCGCCCCCTATGGCCTGCTGTCAGGCCGTAAGTGGCAGCCTTTGATTCCGAAGTAAATAATGAAGATGTAGCAAACAATCGGCAGAATAAATCCGGCCTGAATGCCTGAAGAGTCAGCGATAAGCCCCTGCAGCAATGGCACTATCGCGCCTCCAACAATCGCCAGACACAAAATGCCGGAGCCATGACTGGTACTGGCGCCAAGATCTTTGATGCTGAGACTGAAAATGGTGGGGAACATAATGGAGTTGAAAAGACCTACAGCCACCAGACTCCACGCCGCCAGATTGCCATCTGTCATCATGGCGACTGTCACCAGAATGGCTGCCAGAATGGCATGGGTAGCGAGCACCTTACCCGCCTCAATACGGCTCATCACCCAGGCACCGATAAAGCGTCCTGTCATGGCGCCGCCAAAATACCAGGACACATACTTGGACGCTTCAGCTTCAGTCAGCCCGCCGATATGGGACTCCATCATAAAGCTCACCAAAAAGCTGCCGATGCCGACTTCAGCACCAACATAAGCGAAGATACCCACTGCGCCCAATTTCAGGTGCGGAAAACGCAGCACATCAGTAATTTTTCCGCCACTCACTTCATACTTAATTTTGGGCAGAGTCAGATTAAAAAACACCAGAGCCAATAGAATGAGCAAACCCATCAGCGCCAGATAAGGTAGTTGCACCTCTTCACCGCCGGGCAGGGGAGCCGAGGCAGAGTGCATGGCGTCGGAGAATATTAACCAGCCGCCAATCAGCGGTGCGACTGTGGTTCCCAGGGAGTTGAACGCCTGGGTTAAAGTCAGCCGCGATGACGCCGTCTCAGGCTTGCCAATCACGCTAACATAAGGGTTGGCGGCCACCTGCAATATGGTAATGCCGGAAGCCAGAATAAAAAAAGCGAGCAAAAATAACCAATAGGAAGCCAAGCTCGCTGAAGGGTAGAAAAGCCCAGACCCCAGGGCAGCTACCAAAAGTCCTGTCACGATACCTTTCTGATATCCAATTCTGGACACCAGATATCCTGCAGGGAGGGAAACAACAAAATATGCACCGAAGAAACAAAACTGCACCAGCATCGCCTGAGTAAAACTCAACTCAAACATACTCTTGAGGTACGGGATCAGAATGTCATTCATGGAGGTGATAAAACCCCACATAAAGAACAGTGATGTCAGTGCCACCAGCGCAAAACTATTACGCTCGTTCCCCTGAACAGCCTGCGGCTCCGTATGACTCATGTTTGGTGTTGCCGGCATTTAGGTCTCCCCGGTTTTCAGAACAAATATTGACCTTTGCAAAATCTCACACTAGATTGGTGTAAGCGCTTTCATTTTTAACGCGACGTTAACCAATGTCAACGAATTTAATAACAAAACTGTCCAACTTACAGGGAAGTGTTGTTGTCTTGGGCCATGAAAACAGAACCAATAGAGATTAAGCTTAGTGAAAACAATGAACGACTTGCAGATACCAGCAGACTCAGAAATTCGAAACAGGGAGTTCGTATTCGGCGTCGCAACCGCAGCTTTTCAAATCGAGGGGGATGCCGCGAGCCGATTACCCTGTATCTGGGATACCTTTTGTGCCACGCCGGGAAAGATTCGCGATCACTCCAATGGTGAGCAAGCCTGTGACCATGTTGCGCGCTGGCAGGATGATGTAGAGCTAATCGCATCGCTGGGAGTAAATGCCTACCGTTTCTCCATCTCATGGGGCCGAATTATGACCCGTGAAGGCGAAATAAATCCGGCAGGCCTGGCGTTTTACAAGAACCTGATAAATGCCCTGACGCTGCGAGGAATCAAGGTGTTCGTGACCCTTTACCACTGGGATTTGCCGCAGTATCTGGAAGATCAAGGCGGTTGGCTTAACCGGGATACCGCCTATCACTTCCGCGATTATGCCGATGCAGTCAGTAAAGCTCTAGGGGATTCGGTTTACGCCTATACCACGTTAAATGAACCTTTCTGCAGCTCGTTTCTGGGCTATGAAACCGGGGTGCATGCGCCCGGTATAACGGGACAGGCAAATGGCAGATTGGCAGCCCATCACCTGATGCTGGCTCACGGTCTGGCAATGCCGGTGCTCAGACGAAACGCGCCGCTCAGCAAGCATGGCATCGTAGTCAATATTGCGCCCTGCGACCCTTTCAGCGCCAATGAAGAGGATGTCCGTTCCGCGAGACTGGCCGATGAGTACTTTAACGCCTGGTATCTGGACCCTCTGCTTAAAGGACGCTATCCAGACTCCTTCAAACTTCTGCCAGATGATGCCAAACCTCATATTGAAGAGGGAGATTTGGAGATTATCAGCGCTGAGCTGGACTATCTGGGTATCAATTACTACACCCGTAATGTCATGCGTTGTAATGGCAATGGTTGGTTTGAAGAGGTCTTGCCCAATGCGGTTCCGGTCACAGCCATGGGCTGGGAGGTGACTCCGGCCACCATGACCAGAATGCTGATTAGTCTTGACCAAAGCTATCAACTGCCACCTGTGTATATCACGGAAAACGGTGCCGCCTTCGACGATAGAGTCGAAGGTAATCAGGTCAGAGATGAACACAGGCTGGACTACTATCGTCAACATCTGTGGGCAGTCGACAGAGCGATAAAAGCCGGCGTTAACGTTAAGGGGTATTTTGCCTGGAGCCTGATGGACAACTTTGAATGGGCCGAAGGGTACGAGAAGCGATTTGGAATTTGCTACGTGGACTATGCCACCCAGGAGCGTATCCCCAAGGCCAGTGCCTTGGCTATTAAGCACTTCCTCGCAGAGAAAGCTGAAAACATCCAACAACAAAAAAGGGGCTGAATATGGTCACAGCAGGGGAAAAGATTGCCTATGGGCTGGGAGATACTGCCAGCAATATTATTTTTCAGACGGTTATGTTGTTTCTAACCTTCTTTTATACAGATATTTTTGGGATTTCACCCGCCTATGTAGGCACCATGTTCCTTGCTGTACGCCTGATTGACGCCTTTACCGATCCCCTCATGGGGTGGCTGTCTGATCACACCCGCACCCGCTGGGGTCGGTTCCGCCCATACCTGCTTTGGTTCGCCCTGCCCTTTGGCATTATCAGTGTAATGACCTTTACCACGCCCGAACTGTCAGAAAGCGGCAAGTTGATCTATGCCTTTGTCACTTACACGGCCCTGATGATGGTCTATACCGCCATCAATATTCCCTACTGTGCCCTGGGTGGAGTACTGACCACAGACCCTGATGAGCGGGTATCAATCCAGTCCTATCGTTTCATATTTGCCATGATTGGCGGTCTGCTGGTCAGCGGCCTGACACTGCCTCTGGTTGATTATCTCGGGGAAGGTGACAAAGCCCTGGGCTATCAGCAAACCATTATGGTGATGAGTATTCTGGGTACCATACTGTTTTTAATCTGCTTTGCCGGTACCAGGGAAAGAGATAACCCTGTCACTGCGGAAAAGCTCAACTTTAAAGCCGATATAAAAGCTCTGGCTAAGAATGACCAGTGGCGCATTCTGTGTGCTGCGGCGACCTTCCTGCTTACTGGCCTGGTGCTGCGCACCACCATAGCGATTTATTATGTTAAGTATTATCTCGGGGAGCCTGACCTTACTACCTGGTTCATTACCCTGGGCATGATAGGCAACATTATTGGATGTGCCATTGCCAATCCACTGTCCAAACGCATCTGTAAAGTGAAAGCCTACATTGGCCTGCAGTGGATCAGTGCCGGGATCTGCTCACTCTCCTTCTTTATCGGTCCGGATCAGCTGACGCTGGCTTTTGCTGCCTACTTCCTGTGGAACTTCTTTACCAATATGGGTTCACCCCTGCTTTGGGCAAAAATGGCAGATACTGTCGACTATGGCGAATGGAAAACCGGTGTCCGTATTACCGGCATGCTGTACTCATCCATTATCTTTTTTATCAAGCTTGGATTGGCGCTCGGAGGTGCAATTGCAGGTTGGTTGCTGGCGGGCTATGGCTATGTTGCTGACGCAGAGCAAACTCCGATGGCACTTCAGGGGATTTTGATGTCTTTTACCGTTTACCCGGCCATAGGGGCGATAATTGTTGCCTTTGTAATGGGGAAATATACACTGAATCGCCAGAAAGTCAGTGAAGTTACTCAGGCGTTGAACACTGATACTAATCAAGAATTAAAGGGAACCTGTTAAATATGGCGACAATTTACGATGTTTCTATACTGGCCGGGGTATCGCTGGCGACCGTATCCAGGGTCGTCAACAATAATGCCAAAGTCAGCGACAAAACACGTAAAAAAGTGCACGATGCCATGGAGCAGTTGGGCTATCGTCCCAACAACATTGCTCAGTCGTTGGCATCCAATCGCTCCAACAGTATCGGCGTGCTGGTGTCTCAGTTGGATGGTCCCTATTACGGCCCTATGATGCGCCAGATTGAAGCCGTACTGCGTGGCGCCAATAAGCACGCTATTTTTGCCGCCGGACACAGTGATGCTGAACAGGAGCAGGAGGCAATGGACTTTTTGCTCAACCGGGGTTGTGATGCGCTTATTGTCGATGTGGAAGCCCTCAGTGACGAGTACCTGGTAAAACTCAGCCAGAGCAAAACACCTCTGGTACTGATAAACCGCCATATCGAAGCCCTGAGAGACAGATGTGTTCATCTGGACAATGTACAGGGAGGCTATCTGGCTACCCGCTATGTGCTTGAACAGGGGCATACCCGACTGGCATTTATCGCAGGTCCCCATGAAAAGCTGGATGCCAGAGACAGATTGACCGGATACCGTAAGGCACTGGATGAGTTTGGTATCAAGTTTGACGCCAAACTTTGCTGTGAGGGTGACTATCATGAGGAGGGAGGCTATCAGGCGATGCAACACCTGCTGGACGCCGGTCGTCCCTTCACCTGTGTGGTGTGTGCCAACGACCAGATGGCCTCAGGCGCGATAGCCGCCTGTATGGAGCGTGGCCTTAAGGTTCCCGGGGATATCTCCTTTGTGGGCTTTGATAATATCCCTTTCCCCCGTTATATCTCACCAAAGCTGACCACCATCAGTAACCCCATCGAAGCGATGGGACTGGCAGCCGCATCCTGGATACTCAGACAAACCTATGGCGAAACCCCACCATCTGCCACGCCGGTATTCCAGCCCGAATTGATAGAGCGGGAGTCAGTCAGGAAGCTCTGACTCATCTGCTGGCTATAGCCTACCAGCTGTAGCTGAACTCCAGTTCCCACTGACTCATTTGCAGCTGTATTTGCTGACTTGAACTGGCCACTGTGGGGTTTATGCCCATGACTGTACTTTCCGGAGAATACATCAGGGCAATAGTGAGCTCGCTGTCATCAAGGGATTTACTCATCCCCAGTGTGAAGTGCTGCTCCATCACTCCGGGAGCCAGAATATTAAACATCACTTCCGACTCAGGAATGGGCTGTTCGCCATAACTGTACCCCGCCCGCCACAGATATCCCGGCATTGATGACGCAGCCCACTGATAGCCAACCTTATACACAGTCATATCTTCCCAGCCAAAGCCCGGACCATTATCAGCACCAAGGCAGCGGCCGATGTCACCGGCACCGAAAGGGGGCTGCATACAAAGCCCCAGCGCAGGCATCATAGGATTAGCAACCGCCGCCACATCACCGTAGAAAATCTGTTGTACATCGAACACCAGTACATCACTGCTGCTCAGCTGATAAGCCAACCCCAGGGTCCAACTGGCCGGGATATCAAAGTCCCCGCCTTCGGCAAATAAGCCTGAATAATCTTCAAACTCAGTCATCTTCATCTCAGACTGATATGAAGCCGCCAGGGTCAGATTATCAAGCAGCTCTCCCTGCCACCCCAGTTTAAAACCAAAACCTGTGCTGGTATCGGTACCATTGTCTGAAAGCTTTGTAGCGTCCACAGACAAGCCGTTAGCGCCAAAGCTGGCCAATCCGGTAGCCTTAAACCTCTGATAAGCGAAAATGGCGCTGATACCAAAGGAGGAAGTATCAGAGATCTTTCTGGCGTAGCTGCCATTAATGAAAAGCTGCTCCAGATTGACTCCCGCGGGCCCGGCGTAAAACGTCCCCATACCTCCCGAGGCAGAGCCCGGATAGTCGGTATTCATGCCTCCATTGCCATACACTGCAATTCCCAGACTGGCGTCCTTATCCAGCATCCAGTTACCAGCAAAGTGAGGGATAACAAAGTACTCACTGTCACTGTCTACTTTGCCTTCAGCCAAGGGAAACTCAGGTGGCATCACAGGCATAGCGGTCAGCCCGCCCACCTCATAACTGCGCATCGGACTGAACGCTGCCAAACCCAGATCCAACCGCTCACCCACAAACACCAACCCCGCCGGATTAGTCGCCGCAATCATGGCATCCTGAGGCAACGCCGCTCCTGCCCCTGCCAATCCCTTGTTTTTGGTGCCATAGCCATGACCAAAGTAGCCATTGGTGGCTAAAGCAGGAGTTACCATGACCATACCGGCCAGCAGCATAGGTGCGCGGATAGTTTTGATGTTCATCAATCAACTCATAGGGTTATTTGTATGGATATACAAATAGTGTAGACGGTGTTTGATGCCTCGGATGGCACGAGGGACCTGCAAGTGTCTCTGACGCGACTGAAGAGTTGGATTTTCAGCTTGTGGCACTGATGTTATATATGCTGAAACACCTCAGGACGAAACCAGTAACCGTTAATTGTGATGGCGGCCAATGGCGTTTTTGTCTGCGAAAATAACGCCATAGGTTTTGTCGGCTTGCTATTTAATAAGGGAAGCCTGGCACATTTAATGTTGTCGTATAAATTCCAGCTTCTAAACATGGCTTATCACCGCACAGGCGAAGATTGTCACCGTCCATAAGTGCGGTTAACCCTGTAACAAATAATGTTTTTCCATCATCACCACCAAAAGCGACGTTCGTTACAATTTGAACCCCGGGTACATTTAATGTCCCCACTTCTTTATAATTTCTGTCTAAGACAACAACCACCTGACCGTCGTTTCTAGCGGGTAACTCACGGGTTGTGGTGACATAAATATTACCACTGCAGTCTTTGCCTAAGCCGTCTATTGGTGTATCAAATAATTGTTGAGGATTTACTACTTCACCCGAGTTCAAATCAAACACCCACAATCCTTGTAACCCGCCAACAAGTATCTGTTGTTGATCAAGTGACAACATAATGCCATTTGGCTTGTCTCGAAGTGCTGGCACGAGCTCGGTAACGGCAGTGGCGTAAACCTTACCATCGGCAGTAACACGGTAAATACGTTCGCCCTCTTCAGCAGAACCCGGGGCACCACCACCCTGAACATCAACAGGCCTAATATTTGACGGGACATTCCAATTTGGGTCAGTAAAATAAATGGTATTGTCATGACTAATTGCCAGATCATTAGGTGAGTTAAACCGCTTTTTTTGGTAAGTAGTGACTATTGGTGTAACTTGTTTAGTTTGCCAATCAATGTATGAAATCGAACCATCCAGCTGACGCGCTGCCACCAAGTTGCCTTTACTGTCTAACGCTAACCCATTGGTACCCGCCACAGTGTCCGGCATCCAAATTTGAGGTTTTTCCCCCATAACCCAACGCCATATTGTGGCCTGGTTACTTAACTCAAAACCATTTTCATCTGGATGATGCGAACCCAGATTGGAGTAATACAAAGCTCCATCATGCCAAACTGGTCCTTCAATGTTGTTATAGCCCTGATACATCAACGGAATGTGTTGCTCGCGTTTAAGCGAAACATTGGTTAAGTCCAGTTGTAAATTCTCTGCCCCTGCCGGACAATAATCCGCATTGATATAAGAGGACGGTGTCACAATATTTGTGACCTTAGTCGTTATAACATTTGCGCATGACGAGACCGAGAAAACAGTGCCTATAGCAACAATGAGCGTGAGTTTGTTAGACATACAGGGAGAAAAAAACATAGCGACACCTTAGCATTAATGTTTGACGAGTTTATTTTCAGAGAGAAGAATGGCACCGGTTGTTTGGGGGCATTTGACGTTAAGACCCACAAGTAAACTAAAAAAACTGCTGCTTGAGTCGATACAACGCCTTTATAAAGGACGATGCAGATGTGATGACATTGAGCTCAGTTATACGCTCCTTTTCATGGAGCACATCTTCAACTGCTTTTATCATTGCTGCCCGAGTGAGTGGCAGGTGAACACGAATCACCCCAGCCTGATAGGAACAAAAAAGCTCAGACCTCGATGGTCTGAGCGATTTTACTCAAGCGTCGATATAGATCGACAGGGCTTATACCCAAGGCGGCATAAGCCGACCAATCAGAACCTCAAACGGCCACCAAACATATAACGTGAGCCATACTGACGGGCAAACAGGAACTGCTCTTCAAAGCGTCCATAACCCTGCTCTGTTTCGTTGGTAATGTTGATACCTTCAAGGAACAGAGTCACATGTTCGTTCACATCATAGTTGATACTGGCATCCAGCTGACCAAAGTCCTTGGCGAACTGTGGAGGTGCATCTGCCGAGCCCTGAGACTGACCTACCCCAATCAGGTAATCATCACGCCATGCATAGGTTGCCTTAACTGACAGCCCATCCATCTCATAGAATACCTGGAAGTTGGCTGAGTCACCCAAACCCGCCAGCGGTGCCTGTTGAGCCAGACTGTATGGGTCAAACTCAACGTCGCCACTCACAAAGGTGCCGTTGACGCCAACACCAAAGCCGGTCTCACCGAATACGTGCTGAACCGCAACCTCAATACCATGCACGGACTTCTTATCGCTGTTAACCGGAGAGGTAACATCCCACACAATCAGAGGATCTGTGCTCAGAGGTGCGATCTGGCCATCGGCATTGCCATAACCATTGGCTATCATCTGATCGAAGATGGTGTTTTCAGTCACTTCAGTGCCTGCCGCTTCCAATTGGCTGATAGCCTCAAGGTAACGTGGGCTGTTGTACACATCGTGCAAGCCATCAATGGTGACCTGATTAATGCTGTTGGACACGAAGTTATCTACGTCTTTGTTGAAGAAACCAATAGAGGCGTAGCTGGCTTCGTCATAGTAGTACTCAAGTGACACATCCAGGTTGATGGACTCCAGTGGCAGCAGGCCTGGGTTACCCAGGAAACCGGTACGGGAACCGATCTTCGGGCTGCCACTCAGGCTTCGGCCGGCAACCATATCGCCAAGCAATGGACGGGCAATGGTCTTACTGGCAGAGAAACGAACAACCACGTCCTCATACACTTCAGCATTGATATCCAGCATTGGCAGCCAAACATCATACTCACCGGTTTGAGTCAGGAAAGAATCACCATCAGAGTATTGGGTAATCCATTCAGTCGGACTTGCCCAAACCACCTGACGTTCAACACGCTGCTTTACAGTACTGGTCACGTCAGTGCTTTCATATCTCAGTCCCAGGTTTACGTTGACCGGGATATCGCCGATATCGAAAGCCCATTGGCTGGTCAGGAACAGCGCGTAGGTTTCTTCTTCAATGAAGTTGGAACTGTCTATGCCATCAAAATACGGGTTGATGGAGTAGTAGTTTTCACCGGCAACCTCGGGCGTGATAAAGGCCAATTGACGGGCAATAGCTTCATCAAAATCGAAGGTGTAGTAGTAAGGAGGCAACAGATCCGCGCCGCCACCAGCCAGTTCATCCAACAAGCCTGATGTGCTTTGCAGATGGAACATAGAGTCAGGGAAGATCTCTGTATAAGACGGGTTGAAGCCCGGGCCCCCTCGCAGTCCACTCCAGGCCGTTGTGCCTGTCATGGTTTGCTTGGTATAAGCCGCACCAAATTCCACCTTGGCCAGACTGTCCAGTGAATTAAAGCTTGGGTACCACTGGGCGTCCAACTGACCCTGCTGAATTTCTGTTTTACCTGGCGAGTGAATAAACTGGCTAAAGTTGGAGTCAATTTCACCCGGGTTCAGCTGAGTTGTGCCATTGTTCCAGTTGATAGTGGTGTGAGGCACTTCCCCACTGCGATAGTCATAGACCTTAGACTGCAGCTGATCTGAACCCAGAATCACCTGTGCAGCACTGCCGAGACCTTTGTCGGCTCCATTATCAATCTCATTGGAAGAGTCATGGTAATCCAGAGTAAATACCCAGTCTTCACTGGCATCCCACTCAACATTGAAGCCAATAGACTCGGCATTCACTTCAGTGGTACTGCGGTTAGCTGTGAATGAGCCGTCACCACCGCGGATATCTGTATATACAGCGGTACCATTCTCATCAAACTCATAACCAACCATGGGTGAGCCTTCAGTGGATGAGTTCCAGATACCCCAGCCAAAGCCGTTTATACCCGTCAGCGCCCTTGTATACACATAATCAGCGGTGAAGGTCAGACCATCAATGGGTTCATACTGCAAGGTTGCCATGGCGTTGGTACGCTCACGCTGAACATCATTAATGCTGTAGTTCATATCCCGAGGCACAAAGAACGGCGATACCATATTACCTTCCGCATCCCGGAAAAGAGGGATTAAGTTGCCATCGGCATCTCTGGCCCGGCCATCCACCCCTTTGTCGCCAATATCCGGCAGACGGCTGTTATCCGTCTGGGCAATCCAGCCCTGGGAGTTGGCCGTTTGCTGCTGGAAATCACGCTCCTGATGAGAGGCCGTGACCAAAAAACCAAACCTATCGTCCAGGAATGTATTGCCGTAAATCGCAGACACTTCCGGTGTGACATCATCCCCTTCCACATTGGATTCATCATAAATCCCCTTGGCAGAGAGGGTGAAAGACTGACCGGGGGAGTCGAGCGGCTGACGGGTAATGATATTAATGGTCGCGCCCAAACCGCCGGTAGGTAGATCGGCACGGCCCGTCTTAATCACTTCCAACGTCTTTACGGATTCAGACGACAGGTTTTCCAATGCATAAGAACGGGTGTAACCCGTTCCCGGCATCGAACGACCATTCAGAGTGATCAGGTTAAACTGTGGACCAAAGCCCCGTACGGTGATCTCGCTACCTTCACCATTGGAGCGGCTCACGGTCACACCGGTAATACGCTGCAGAGATTCAGCCAGGTTGGTGTCCGGGAATTTACCCAGTTCTTCAGCGGAGATAGCATCTACTACACCGGCAGAGCCACGTTTGAGATCCATAGAACGGAACAAACTGCCCTTAATACCACGAACCTCAATCACTTCAACATTCTGCTCATCAGCGCTTTGTTCCTCTTCAGCTATCGCCAGAGGAAGGGTACCGACTCCCATCAGCAGTGCCAGGGAGGCTGACAAACGATTCATCTTAAACTGTTGCTTTAACATATCTGCCTCTTGTTATTCGGTTTGCAGAAAGTGTGCTCCGGAAGGGGGGAGGACCCCGCTTCCGGCCCGGATTGCCTTCTAAGGCGTTCCGATAATCGCGTTGTCAATTCGGTACACAGCGCCGTCGCCAGTACCCCAGGCAGGGAATACCATCACCACATCAATAGCACTGGTATCTAACCCGGCATCTGCAAGTGTTTGCAGTGGGAAGGTGAATGTTTGCCACTGTCCAGTGACAGGAGCAACGCCCTCCGTGCTGTCAGTTAATGGCAACTCCACCGCAGTGTCTGCATCACCCGATTCAATTTTAAACAGCCAGGTTGAGGTAGAGTCCGTAGGAGGGGTAACCACCTTAAGCTCAAACCGAACCATCCCGTTGGCAACCTCAGAGCTGGCATCATGATAAACACCATCATCCGCGAAGAAGCCCATTACCGTTGGTTGACTGCCGATGATGTACTGCGCCACTGTGCCATGCGCGTCGTCATCCGCTTCTTCGGTTGGTGTGCTGCCGCCACAGCAATCCCAGATGCTCCACTGGCTAGCCACAGTATCTGCGAACAAGGTCATTACATTGCCACCAGGCGTGGAATCTGAGCCAGGCTTATAAATCTTGACGTTATCAACACGATAAACTGCACCCTCACCCTGGCCCCAAGCCGGGAACATCATCAGCACATCTATCGCCGAAACATCCAAACCAGCATCAGCAAGCGTTTGCAGTGGGAAGGTAAAGGTCTGCCACTCGCCATTAGGCGTTGAACCTTCGGTGGAGGTATTCATATTGACCTCTACCGCAGTCGCAGCATTGTCTGACTCGATTTTAAAGAACCACGGAGTCGCCGGATCACTGGTCCCGTTAACGACCTTAAGGTCATACTGGACAACACCACCATCTAACAAAGCACTGGCGTCGAATGGCTGTCCACTGCCACCACTGTCAGTGCGGTTGATATAACCCATTACCGTTGGTTGTGCACCAATGGTGAACTGGGACACAATGCCGTGGTCTGCGTCATCAGAGACGGTTTCAGGTGTTGAGCCACCACAGCAATCCCACATTGGCCAATTTGGGTTCTCATCATTTTCAAATACCGTCAGTGACGGCAAGGCCCCATCAGGCTGAGCAATAGTCACTTCATCCATCAGGTATTCAGCGCCATTACCTGTACCCCAGGCTGGGAACACCATAACAACATCAATTGCGGACAGGTCTAACCCGCCATCGGCCAGAGCATTGAGTGGGAAGGTATAGGTCTGCCATTGCCCTACAGTAGGTGCCACGCCCTCACTGCTGTTGGTGATTGGGATTTCTACCGCAGTTGCACCTTCATTACTTTCCAGTTTAACCATCCAGGTTGAACTGGCATCACTCGGAGCAGTCACTACCTTCATCGCAAAACTGAAGCTGCCGGTTTCAAGCAGAGGTGACGCATCAAATGGTGACACAGAGCCATCAGGGTCGGTGATAAAGGCTGAACGGGTGATAAAGCCGTTTACGGTAGGCTGCTCACCAACAACGAACTTATAAACCTGGCCTTTGTCTGCGTCATCGATAATCTCGGGAGTCGAGCCACCACAGCAGTCCCATGCAGGCCAATTTGGATTGGCAGTACCATTAAAGATAGTGAGGTTACGGGCAACGCCATCGGATGGTGGAACCGGTGCGGGCGCTTTACCTTCAACCAGTGCGTCATCCGGGCTGTCATAGCCGGGACGTACAGTTTCACAGCCAGCGCCTGTGTCAGGGTCTGCATCACACTGATAAACACGAACATAGTCAATCTGATATGGGTTGCTCTCATTGAATGCAGAAGCGTCAATACCCGTCTCATTAACAGCCTCAGGCCAGGAGCCTCCCACTGCAAAGTTCAGAATAATGTGGAAATCCTGATCATAAGGTTCAGTTCCCCAAACGATCTGCTTTTCGCCTGTAGACTGGTCGAAGAACTCGGTAAACCAGCCTTTGTGAGCCAGTCCAACCGCTTCATCTTTGGAGTTATATCTAACCTCAGACTTACGCTGGGTCGCATACAGATAACCATCTACATACCAGCGAATCTCCCCTTCCTGCCACTCAATGGCGTAGGTGTGGAAGTCGTCGGCAGGATTCATACCATCAGGCAGCAAATAGGCTTTACCTGACTGCTCATTGTCCGGCCACTCACGACCATAGTGAAGTGTGCCGTAAACATGCGCTTCAGGATTACCTTCAGCATTTGCTGCTTTCAGGTTAACTGACTCAATAATGTCTATCTCCCCTGAACGGGGCCAGATTCCGTAGACATTGTCAGTAGGCAACAACCAGAATGCCGGCCAACTGCCCTGTCCACTGGGTAACTTGGCGCGCATTTCAAAGCGGCCATATTTGAAATCACCTTTGTCTTTGGTGACCATACGCGCCGAGGTGTATGGCTTTTCTGAGCCATCAGGCGCCTGAAGTGCCACGATATTCAACATACCGTCAGCAACGAAAGAATTCTCAGGGTCCGCGGTGTAGCATTGTTGCTCCTGATTGCCACCACCTGCGCAATTTACCTCATGAGTCCATTTAGTCTCGTCAATACTGCTTCCATCAAACTCATCATTCCAGACCATAGTCCAGCCATCGGAGGGACCCTCCAATTGCACGCTGTCAATGTCTGTAGAAGTATTGGTATCACCACACCCCCACAACGCAGACACCATGAGCCCGGTTGATAAATATTTGAGTCTACTCGCACTTATTTTCATTGTCAGAGCCTCAACTTTTCACCTTATTATCACGAAGCAGTAGATCACTCAGCCTTTTTGTAAGCGCTTTCATTCTCCGCTCCATAAAAAGCGCTGACAAAATGAAAGCGCTTACTTATTTCGTAACCTAAGTGACACAAGTTTAAAAATCAACCTAAATATCAACATTTCCATTAACAAAGCGTAGCAGGCCAGCATCAGTTCACAACTCCTTGTTGTGTATACAACTAATTCTCAAATCGGCAGAGATTGCACCAGAGTGGAAGACCAACCTCCTGACTTAGCCAAGAGATTGATCTATATAATTTTAATGAAAATAAATGAGGAGTGAGGAGAGAGAAATCAGGAGATATCAACACAAAGATATTTCAACTCCATGTACTCATCCAGACCGTGTCTTGAGCCTTCACGGCCCAATCCGGATGATTTGATACCGCCAAACGGTGCCACCTCAGTGGAAATAAGTCCGGTGTTGATGCCCACCATGCCGTACTCCAGCGCTTCTGACACCTGCCATACCCGACTCAGATTCTGACTATAAAAGTAAGCCGCCAGACCAAACTCAGTATCATTGGCAGCCGCGATCACCTCGTCGGTATCGGTAAAACGGATAAGCCCAGCAACCGGACCGAAAGTCTCTTCCCGGGTCAGCTTCATCCCAGGTTTCACGTCTGTAATCACCGTCGGCTCAAAGAAGAGTCCGCCCAGCGCGTGGGGCTGACCACCACAGGCCAGAGTCGCCCCCTGACTCAGAGCATCCTGAATATGGTCCTGCACCTTGTCCAGCGCCTGCTGATTAATAAGCGGCCCTGTGGTGACATCTGTATCTGTGCCCCGCCCCACTGTCAGGGCAGACACAGCCGCTGTCAGTTTGGCAGCAAACTCGTCATATACCCCATGCTGCACATAGATGCGGTTGGCACAGACACAGGTCTGGCCGTTATTACGGAATTTGGCAATCATGGCGCCAGCTACTGCCGCATCAATATCGGCATCATCAAACACGATAAAAGGCGCATTGCCCCCCAGCTCCAACGACAGCTTTTTGATATGAGGCGCACAGTTGGCCATCAGGTGGGCCCCTACACCGGTTGAGCCTGTAAAGGAGAGCTTACGCACAACCGGGTTGGCACACAGCTCATCGCCGATTTGTACCGCGTCCCCTGTGACCACATTAAATACACCTTCAGGAATGCCCGCCATCACGCCCAACTGCGCCAATGCCAGCGCAGTATAAGGGGTCTGCGGCGCGGGTTTTAATACCATGGTGCAGCCCGCCGCCAAAGCGGGTGCAAGCTTACGGGTGATCATGGCCGCCGGGAAATTCCAGGGAGTAATTGCGGCGCACACACCTATGGGCTGCTTAAGCACCATAATGCGCTTGTCCGCCTGGTGTCCGGGAATGGTCTCGCCATAGGCGCGCTTGCCCTCTTCGGCAAACCACTCCATAAAACTGGCGGCATACTTCACTTCTCCCTGAGCTTCGCTTAAAGGCTTGCCCTGCTCGGCGGTAATTAACTGCGCCAGATCATCCTGATGCTCAAGCATCAGATTAAACCAGCGTCGTAAAATGGCAGCTCGCTCTGCAGCCGTTCTGGCCCGCCAGGCTGGTAGCGCACAATTGGCGGCATCGATGGCTCGGCGGGTTTCCTCTTTACCCATTACAGGCACAAAGCCAATTAAGCTGTTGTCGGCCGGATTATGAATTTGTGTGGATTGGCCTCCCAGGGCGTCGCACCAGTGACCATTGATAAACGCCTGTTGGCGAAAGAGTTCTGAGCAGTTGAGTTGCATGGCGGTTACTCTTGATTCAGTTTCACCACACCATATCACAGAGTAAAAAGGCCACCCATGAGGGTGGCCTTAACACTTGTTCATTTAGACTTGCAGATATACTTATCCGCGACTTCTGACCTCAGAGCGACGGGCAATATACCAGGCGATAAAGGCCAGCAGAGATACCGTCAGGATAATCAGAGTCGCCAGCGCGTTAATCTTGGGTGAGACTCCCATACGCACTGAGCTGAACACCACCATAGGTAAAGTGGTTGCCCCCGGGCCCGAGGTAAAGCTGGCGATCACCAGATCATCCAGCGACAGGCTGAAAGATAAGAGCCATCCTGCCATCAGTGCCGGCGCTATCATGGGCACAGTGATCAGAAAAAAGGTCTTCAGCGGTGTCGCCCCCAGATCCATCGCCGCCTCTTCAATGGAGCGGTCAAGCTCCCGCAGGCGCGCAGACACCACCACAGCCACATAGGCGGCGCAGAAGGTTGAGTGCGCAATCCAGATGGTCAACCTACCCCGCTCTGCCGGCCAGCCAAGGGTATCGGCCATATGCACAAACAGCAGCAGCAAAGACAAACCTGTGATCACCTCAGGCATGACCAAAGGCGCTGTCACCATGCTCGACAGTGAGGTCTTTAGCCATGAACGCTTGAAGCGAGTCATTACAAACGCCGCCATAGTGCCCAGCACAACTGCCATGGAAGCTGAGTAGAAGGCGATAGTTAAACTGGTCCAAACCGCATCCAGAATCTGTTCATCTTTGAGCAACTCGGCGTACCACTTGGCGGAGAAACCGCCCCACACAGTCACCAACTTGGAGGCATTGAAGGAGTAAAACACCAGAATAAACAAAGGTGCATACAAAAATGCCAATCCCAGCCAAAGGGCGATGGAAGAAAAACCCGGCTTTCTCATCAGTTCTTCTCCAGGGCGCGGCTCTGAGAGCGGTTAAACAACATGATCGGGATAAACAGCAGTACCAACATGACGATTGCCAATGCTGAAGCCACAGGCCAGTCGCGGTTATTAAAGAACTCCTGCCACAGCACCTTACCTATCATCAAAGAATCAGGGCCGCCCAGCAGCTCAGGGATCACAAACTCCCCCACAGCCGGAATAAACACCAGCATACAACCGGCAATCACCCCGCCTTTGGACAGAGGCAAAGTCACCTGCCAGAACGCCTGCCACTTACGCGCGCCAAGATCCGCAGCGGCTTCCAGCAACGAACCGTCCAGCTTGGACAGGGTCGAGTACAGGGGCAAAATCATAAATGGCAGATAGGCGTACACAATACCTATGTACACAGCCAGATTAGTGTTGAGTATATGCAAGGGCTCGTTAATTACTCCTGCCCAGAGCAGCACACTGTTAATGACCCCGTTGTTGGACAAGAGCCCCATCCAGGCATAGATGCGGATGAGGAAAGAGGTCCAACTTGGCAACATCACCAGCATCAGCAGCAATGGCTGATGGCGTTTGGGCGCCTTGGCAATGGCGTAGGCCATAGGGTAGCCAATCAGCAAACAACCTGCAGTGGCGATGGCCGCCGTCTTCAGCGAGCTTAAATAAGCGCTGTAGTACAGTGGGTCATCGGCCAGCAGAATATAGTTACCCAGGTTGATAAACACTTGCAGCAACTCATCGCCATAGCTGAATGTCGGCTCATAAGGCGGAATAGCCATGGCCGCCGTGGAGAAGCTGATCTTCAACACAATGGCAAAAGGCAGACTGAAAAACAGCAGCAACCACAGGAACGGGAAACCGATAATCAGGGTCCGGCCATTGAACCAGGCCAGCGAAATGCCGCCCTTACGGGAGAACCAGCGCTTCAGGGCCGTCATGTTCTCAGAACCACGCCACTGGTGGCCTCCCAGCTGATGTAGACACTGTCATCCCAGGTAGGATGATCGGCTCCGCGCTCACGGTTGGTCATGGAGCACTGCACTATCTGGCCGTTTTCCAGCTTGATGTAGTACACAGAGATGCCGCCCAGATACGCGATATCGTGCACTGTACCGGCCGCCCAGTTGTATTCCTGCTCAGGCTTGTTGCGGCTGATAATGGTCTTTTCAGGTCGAACCGCCAGCCAGCAGTGTTTGTCTTCAATATTGGTGGCAATGCCATGACCAATACAAAACTGCTGCGACAAAGTAGCCGACTGGATAATGGCGTGGTCCGCCTTATCTTCCACAATCTCACCTTCAAACAGGTTCACTGAGCCGATAAATTCAGCCACCATGCGGCTGTTTGGCGCTTCATAGATATCCATTGGCGTGCCGGTCTGGATAACCCAGCCCTCGCTCATAATGGACATGCGACCAGCCATGGTCATGGCTTCTTCCTGATCATGGGTCACCATGACACAGGTCACGCCCACGCGCTCAAGAATCTCCACCACTTCCAGTTGCATCTGGGTACGCAGCTTTTTATCCAGCGCGCCCATAGGCTCATCCAGCAGCAACAGCTTGGGACGCTTGGCCAGCGAGCGGGCCAGAGCCACACGCTGACGCTGACCACCTGAGAGTTGATGGGGCTTGCGCTTGGCGTATTTCTCCATACGCACCAGCTTCAGCATCTCGGCCACACGCTCAGCAATTTCAGCCTTGGGCAGTTTGTCCTGTTTCAGGCCAAAGGCGATATTCTGCTCCACCGTCATATGGGGGAACAACGCATAGGACTGGAACATCATATTGATGGGACGCTCGTATGGCGGCAGATCGGTAATGTCCTGGCCATCGAGGAAGATGCGACCTTCACTGGGGATCTCAAAGCCCGCCAGCATACGCAGCAATGTGGTTTTGCCCGAACCTGAGCCTCCCAGCAGGGCAAAAATCTCGCCGCGCTCAATGGTCAATGACACTTCATCAACGGCACGAACATCATCAAAAATCTTACTGACACGCTCAATCCTGAGCAGCACATCACGGGTGTTAGAGTGGTTGCCGTTTGCAACAGTTGAACTCATAGAAATCTCCAACCCAATAAAAGCCAACGCCAGAGGCACTACTGAGGAGTGCTCCGGCGCTTATCAGAAGCCTTCAACAAAGGTATCAGTGAAGGCTTCCCGAGTGTGTTACCCGCGCAGGCTGAGCTGCGCGGATATGACAGTGGTGATTAACGACCTGAAATCACCTTGGTCCAGACGCGGGTCATATCCCGTTGCGCCTTCAGCGGACGAACATCGTTGAGGAACAGCTTGTCCATCACCTCTTGTGGAGGGTAGATGCCCGGGTTGTTGCGAATAGCAGGGTCAACCAGCTCCTGAGATGGCAGGTTGGGGTTGGCGTAAGCAACATAATCGGAGATCTTGGCAATCACATCAGGACGCAGCAGGTAGTTAATAAACTTGTAGGCATTGTCCGTGTTGGTTGAATCCGCTGGAATGGCAATCATATCAAACCAGAGGTTAGCGCCCTCTTTTGGAATTGCGTACTCCACATGTTGACCATTACCTGCTTCTTCTGCACGGGCTTTGGCCTGCAGAATATCGCCGGAGAAACCAAAGGCTACGCACAGGTCGCCGTTGGCCAGATCGGAAATGAATCGGGAAGAGTGGAAATAGCGCACATAAGGACGCACAGAGGACAGCAACTCACCGGCCTTTTTATAGTCGGCACGTTTGGTTGAGTTAGGGTCCATACCCATATATTGCAGTGCGTGTGGGATCATCTCATCAGGAGAGTCCAGGAAAGAAATACCGCACTGAGCCAGCTGAGAGGCATATTTAGGGTCAAAAATCAGCGCCATGGAATCTACAGGTGCATCGTCGCCCAGAATGGCTTTCACCTTGTCCACGTTGTAACCGATACCCGTAGTTCCCCACAGATATGGCAGGCTGTATTGATTACCCGGATCCACTTTATCCAGCTGCTTCATCAGCTTGGGGTCCAGGTTTTTGAAATTCGGTAACTTGCTCTTATCCAGCTTCTGGAACGCACCAGCCTGGATCTGCTTGGCCATAAAGTGGTTGGTAGGCACCACAATGTCATAGCCACTGCGACCGGAAAGCAGCTTGGCTTCCAGTACTTCGTTGCTGTCGAATACATCGTAAACGACCCGGATACCTGTTTCTTTTTCGAAATCTTCCAGTACCTTAGGTTCGATATAATCAGACCAGTTATAAACCCTGACCACCTCTTCTGCCCGAGCCAGAGTACTGGTGAGCAAACCCGCGGTAACCAGGGTCAGCAGGACAAACTTGTTAATCAGCTTCAAGGCTATCTCCTCACAATGAAGCAACCGAACAACCCATCATTTGGGACGGTAAATAAATTGGCGGCGTAATGTATCATGCCTCGGGAAAAAGTCAGCCGCAACGAACCAAAAAAACCGTAAAAATACGGGACTTTTTTCTCAATCCGCTGACCAGTCGAAAATTTTATATTAGCTGAAGGAGTTAAACCCTTTTGCGGGCCGCACAAACACAAAAAAAACAGGCACCGGGTGGTGCCTGTTTGTGCGTATATGAAGGGGATATTGAGCAGTTATGTTCGCCCGGACTTGCGTCTGTCTATAGCCGGCGCCTTACCGGTTTGCTTTAAGCTTTGGCGTATCTCCTGCCAATGGTCGCAGATATTTGTCATTTGCTCTGCCCTTTCGGGAAAGCGCTGTTTCAGGCTTTGGAGTATCTCTATCTGGCGCTCACATAACTCGCCCCAGCGGTCGGCGTTAGCAACTCCAGCCTCAGATATAAGCGTCGCATTCATGTCCTAACATCCTGTTAAGTTGATCATCCTTGTACTTAAAAGTTTATGTTAGAGTCGAAGCATTGCAATTTTTGTGTGTTGCAAAATACTTCAGTCAGACTGTTCAAGGAGGCTATACATGACTGATACCTTGCTGAAAGTGTTATTTTTAGCGGTTGCTGTATTCCTGATTTATAAGCTGATTTTCGCCCGCAAGTCAGGCCTGACCTTGATGGAAATGCACTTTAAAGATGGTCGCATGATCAAGCACAAAGGTAAGATCCAGGATAAGTTTGAACGCGAAATGCGTGCCCTCGCGAAGAAGGAAAAACTAACCTGTGTGGTTCGCGCCGAACGCAGCGGCAATGTTCGCCTGCATGTATCAGCAAATGTGGGCGACAACCTGACCCAGCAGATCCGCAATCTGTTCCCTTTCGAGTACTACGAAAAAGTCACTGTCGATAACAGTAAGAAAGTCGGCTGAGGCTCATCTGCCGCCCGTCACGCCTTCATTAAAGTGACGGGTTCACAGGAGCTTAATCCATGGAAACATTGACCATTACCGAAATATTTAACATGTTTCAAAGCCAGTACAGTCAAGTCGACAAGCTCTGGAACTATTTCGGTGTCGTCAGTCTGGCGGTAGCTGGCTTTACCATAGGCAACGATAAAGCCAGCAGCAGTCTGAAAGAGCCCTTCTTTATCATTGTCGGTTACCTGGCGTTCTGCCTCGGTAACTATCATGCCTTACTGGAAGGTCATACCTTTTTGTATGCGCTGGCCGAAAAATACAATTCCATGACTGTCAATGGAGAACTGCCACATTTGCAACTCTCTACACCGGCAGAAATCTCTCGATTCTATTGTATAGTGGTCGCCACTTTTTCAACTGCGGTTGCAGTAGTCTCCTTTTCAAGGCTGAAGCAAGCCAGAGCACAAACAAGCCAAGAGCAAACGCCATCAGAGTAATTGACCTGTTACATCATTACGTTGTTCAATCACTCATATTTTAAAGCCGGAATAAGTGCCTTACCCCATGACCAAAGAGATGAAAGCCTTGCTGTTAAATACCTTTGTTTGCCCAGGAGGGGGACATCTGGCTCTCAACAGAAAAATCATGGGCTGGGCGATACTGGCAATCACAGCAGTGAGCCTGGCGCTGTTAATGACAGATATCATGGCAGTATCGCAGCAAGTTGCAGACGATATATTGGCAGGTAAAGTGCCGCTGGATCTCACAGCTCTGGCGACAGAGGTTCACCAAAGAACAATGGCAATGGATCTGGGATATGCTTTCTGGCTGCTGGTCGCGGCCTGGGCCGTGGGGGTGTTGGACAGTATTCGACTAATTGTCAGCGCCAAATGAACTTGCTTCGTCCGCCTGAAAAAGGCGCTTAAGCGTATCAAAGCGCCAGTTTAAAGTAGCTAATACTGCACACCAGCATAAGGACCACATAGCTGAGGAATTGAATGCCGGTTAGCCTGTGTCTGGCCGACATACGCTGAACCTGCTCGTGGCGACTGGACTGCAGCAGTTTGGCGTTTTTACTGGACAGAAACACCAATGGCATTTGGTACATCCGAGGGCGCCCCAACTTCTCCCATATCTCAGGTTCATAGTGCCTGACCACCTGCCAATAACGGTATTCAGTTAAGCTGGCCCGCACCATCAATACCAGCCAAATCAAACCAAAAATCGCCGCCAATATCATCCCTGTGTGTCCTCAATATCCGTTGTTTAGCTATTGAGTATAGGGCAGACATTCTAGATCTGAGAAATTGGCAAGATGGGAAAACAGCAGAAAATCGGCGACCGCAGTCTTGTCCTCTGAGGTAAAAAATGTCAAGCCAAGCTGGCGCAAAGCTGCAGTCATGCATAGACAACCCAAATAGGTAGAAAAAATGTTAATACGAACAATATACTGCCGGTCAAAAAGAGCATCCAACATCGATCGCCATATTTATTCAATGTTTTATCACCAGCCTCTAAGTACTTTCTTGATAGCAAAAAGCTTATGAAACGCAATGAGTTAGAAATAGTGTTGTTTCGAAAAAACTGATTCGGCCAAGTTCTACATATAACTCATCATGCTTTTCTGAAAGTACGCTGATCATCTCAAGAAAACACCATATATATGCCAGGGTTATCGGCGCCATGAAGTAGCACAGTATCATCCAGACTGACTGCCAATTTTCTAAGGTCATCACTATCACTCCCTGACTAAAAACGC
The DNA here is from genome assembly GCF_023349125.1 of Shewanella corallii. Lineage (GTDB taxonomy): Bacteria > Pseudomonadota > Gammaproteobacteria > Enterobacterales > Shewanellaceae > Shewanella > Shewanella corallii. Next base: position 369,011 of record NZ_JAKIKT010000002.1, read on the forward strand.
TGCTATCGCTTTGAGTTTACCTAACAAGCAAGCAGGCTAATGTCAGAGTGCCAGAGCAAGTAGTTTAAGATCTATAACCATTATGTACTGATATCAATCAAACAAACGCTTTGGGTCCTTGCGACTGATTCTCCCCAAATCCTACAAGATCAACAGGTATAGGAGTAAGAACTTATTGTCCGGCAGTATCTGAATCATCGACAGCCCGGATTCAAGTGACTTCAGATTTGATTAGTGTGAATAAGTTATTGCACCTTCTCAATCACCAGCGTTACCTGTGCAACCGTGATACCGAATTTAATAATATCGCTGCGATTGATAATGGTGTTGTCGTTGACCAAAAACATCCAGTCATCGAAGGTGACTTCATACTCACTGCCGTCGACGGGAAGAATCATGTCGTACTTCCATCTCAGTGCACTGCCAACGGCCTCGCCCTCAGCCTGCCCCAAAATATCTCCCGCCGTGCCTGTGTATTTGCCGTTCCCCAGTGATTCGATAACCCAGATGCGTTTCTGGATTTCACCATCGTCATATACAAAATCTTCATCCAGAGTCAGTTGGTTACCCTGCCATGTGGCGTCCATGGTGACGTTGAATTTACGTACCACCTTGCCAGAGAAATCCTGCACTACACCGGCTGCTGTTAATTTGCCCTGGAAAAACTCCTCCAGCACCAGTTTGGGTTCACTGCCACGATACTCCTGAATGTCGACGCTACCGCATCCGAACAGGCTTACAGCCAGCACTATTGCCCCAATCACCTTCAGCAGTCGCATGATTTATCTCCCATTAGCTGTGCCCTTAAATCCGGACGACTGGTATTCTCCGATAGCCATATAGCCAAAAAAGCCTGGGCAAAACCCGGAGATGACACATTGCCCAGCAGCTCACCGTTAAAGTAAAAATTACCGGAGTCTGCCGACAGACATTCAAACGCCAAACGCTCACCGTCGGTAACATCTGGCCAGAGCCCCAACAGCTCTTGTTGCCACACCAGAATTTGCTGCTCACTGAAATTAAGATGCTGCCACTGCTCAACCGTGGCATTTACCAGGTCGTCGGCCTCAATATCTCTTTGATACCGAATATCCAACTTCAATGGATAGTCGCCCTGACGGTATTCACCTGTGGGCGTCAGTAAACTGGCCTGATAAAGGTTGAACCAAAGCACGCTCATCTCACCCCGGCCCACTTCCAGCCAGCTGAGCGTTGAAGGGCTTCCCTCGCCATCCCGGTCAGGCTGGAATTGCGTTGATATTGGCTTACCCGGCCCCCACTCTTCGGAGACAATAGTCACTATATTGACCGCGTATACATTGCAGGACAGCAGCAGTGCGAGCACCAGGCCTGTGCCATTAAGCGTGGTTTTCATCATCTTTCCTCCAATTTAGGAGCCAGTTCGGGCCATATCGCACCCTTGGCGAGTACGACTCCCAGTGGCATCACTATCAGCCAGATCCCCCCCAATACAGCAGCAGTCAGCCAATCTCCCATAGGCAGAAGCACAGCATCGAAACGGGCTCCTGCAAGGTAGCTGACAGGGCCAAATATGGCCCCCAGCAGTGCAGCCAACCAAAGCGGTGACAGCTTTAAAAATCCCAGGGAAGCATTGAGAGTTAAGCAAAAATGGCACCAGAGTAATGCCAGCCAAATGGGTAAACTTGAAAACTCGAAAACACCCAGCCAGGTAAGCAGGCTATCAATTAGCCCCCCCAAGGTTCCGAGCATCAGCATAAGTCGCAAATCCTGCAATCGGTTGGGGGTCAAAGCAAAATGCACAACCAGCAAAGCCAGGCTCAGCAGTATCGCGTTATTGCCGTACAGCACGCCTGTCCACCACACCGCCTGGAAGCTCAGCGCGTTGATAACTACAAACAATCTGCTCGGCGGCTTTACAGGCATCTCATGCCTCCCGATAGCCGGGCTTTACCGCCACAAAGTGCACAGTGCTGGTCGAGCGCTCCAGAAAGCCACCTTCGCAGTAACACAGGTAAAATCGCCACATACGAATAAAGTCTTCGCCGTAGCCAAGTTCACGGATTTCAGGCAGAGCCCTCTCAAAGTTCTCCCGCCAGTGCAGCAGGGTTTTGGCATAGTCAGCCCCAATATCGTCGAGTGACCAGAGCACCATGTCGGATTTCCCACTCAACTGGCGGGTCATCTCACTGACAGATGGCAGGCAACCGCCGGGGAAAATATACTTCTGAATAAAGTCGACCCCTTTGCGATAACTGTCATAGCGCTGATCTGCAATGGTTATTGCCTGCAACAGCATACGGCCATCACTCTTGAGCAAACTGCTGAGTTTGGCGAAGAATCCGGGCAGGTATTCGTGGCCCACAGCTTCAATCATCTCGATGGAGACCAGCCTGTCATAGCTTCCCTCCAATAGACGGTAATCCTGCTTAAGCAGAGTAATACTGTCGCTTAGGCCCTCCGCCTCAACCCGTGCTTTTGCATATTCATACTGGGCATCGGAAATAGTGGTGGTGGTGACCTTAACGCCGAAGTGCTTTGCGGCATAAATTGCCAGTGCCCCCCAGCCTGTACCGATTTCCAACAGAGTCTGACCCGGTTGCAGATCAAGGCGCTCACAAATCGTCTGCATTTTGTGTATCTGTGCCTGTGCCAGTGTCGCCTGCTCATCCGGATAAATAGCACTTGAGTACAGCATCTCTTTATCGAGAAACTGCTGATACATGGCGTTTCCAAGGTCATAGTGGGCCAAAATATTGCGTTTCGAACCTTCAGCAGTATTGCGGTTAAACAGGTGTCCCAGGCGATTAAAAGGACGTGTGAGCCAACCGAACCTGGCTTCTATGGTATCCAGCAAAGGCAGGTTGGCCGCGAACAATCTCACCACGGCGGTCACATCATCACTGTCCCAGTGGCCCTGGATGTAAGCCTCTGCGGCGCCAATTGAGCCGCTGAACAATACCTGACGATAAAATCCCGGGTGTCTCACCAGAATATTGGCTTGCCAATCACTCTGCGGGTTGCCAAAGGCCATAGACTCTTTGGGCTCAAATGCCTCTTCAATCTGCAGATGCCCACGGGACAAGCCCGCCAGCGCACTCAGCAACAATCGTCTGGCCAGAGCATCCATCCATGACACACTTTTATCAGCTTGATTCACTGTTGTTTCCATTACTCTGTCCTTCTTATTGTTTGACCTTGTTCTTGTGTGTACTGAGAGCCAGCTTCACTCCCTTGTGCACTTGCCTTCAACCCACCCGGATGCCCTACAAAAGGCACCTTTTTCAGAAACAGCCGCAATGCATGCCAGTAAATGCCAGCCACTATGCGCCCTGTCATCAAAGGAAACCGCCTTACCATCCCTGCCAACGCCCCCGCGTTGAAAGGCTGACGACTTAACTCCAGTTGGGCACTGAACAGCTTTTGCTCACGCCGGTTTTCAATACCAATACGCAGAGATTCTGCCGGGGGACTTACCCGCCACAGATACTTCATATCCAGATCCATAAAGGGTGAGACGTGAAATACCTTGTCGGTAATATCCACGACCTTGCCAGGCTGAGACGCATCTACCTCAGACAAATCTACGAGGTAGTAATGCCGCTCATTCCAGGGGGTGTTACTCACCTCCGCCAGCATGTACCTGGCTTGCCCTTTGCAGTAACCAAAAAAGAAGTTCACCGGGCTGAAGTAGAGTCCGAAATGGCGCACCTGACCGGCAAAAACCAGGCGTTCACATGCCTGGTCAGCGCCCAGTTGTCTGAGTTTGAGTTCCAGCCGCATTTTCAGTGACCGGACACAATATTCCTGACCTGCCGCCACATCCCGACTCAGGTAATCACCAGCCCGGAAACTAATTGGCGCAAAGCCGGTTGCCGAGAACCAGCGGGAGCAGTCCTGCAGTTGGGAGATCTCATCGAGGTCCAACACCAGCATGCCGAAGTCATAACTGAAGCCGTGCCGCACAGGCTCGCGCCTCATATGGTGGACTTTGCCGCGGTATACCCCACTGTTAAAGTCTGACAGCTCTGCCGTCATGCCACCTCCTTACGACTTTGGCTCTGGTGCAAACTGAGCAGCGATGGGCCTTTGCTGTCCAGTTGAATACCAAATTTTTCGCATACAGCCAGGGCACTTTTGACCCCATCTTCGTGGAAGCCGTTATGCCAGTATGCTCCGGCAAAGAAGGTATGACGTTGACCACAAATCTCATCCTTACGTCCCTGGGCCAACGCACTCGCCTGATTGAACACAGGGTGTGCATAGGTAAAACGGCGCAGGATTTTTTCCGGGTCGATAGCCTGAGTCTGATTCAGAGTGACACAAAAAGTCGGTGCATCTGCCGGAAGACGCTGGAGTATGTTCATGTTGTACGTAACACAGGCAGGACGGGTGCTGTCGCCATCCAGACGGTAGTTCCAGCTGGCCCAGGCGGCTGGCCTGTCGGGCAGGAGAGAGGTGTCCGTATGCAGCACGACTTCATTGTCCTGATACTGCATATCACCCAGTATCTGTTGCTCCTGTGCGCTGGGGTCATCCATCATCGCCAGAGCCTGATCACTGTGGCAGGCCAACACCACAGCATCATAAAACTCATCGCCATACTGCTTGCTTCTAATCACCACACCTTCCGCCAGTCGCCTGATCCCCAGTACAGGGGTGGACAGACGAATACGGTCAGCAAATGGGGCCGTTAATCCCGGGATATAGCTGCGGGAACCACCGGCCAATACATACCACTGTGGTCTGTCTGTCACATTCAACAAGCCATGGTTATGGAAAAACTGAATAAAGAACCTGAGCGAAAAGGCTCTCATATCATCAATGCTGGATGACCAGATAGCGGCCCCCATGGGCAGGATGTAATGAGTCGCGAAAAAATCAGAGAAGTTCTCTTCCCTGAGAAACTGCCCAAGATCGCCCTGAGGATAATCGCCACTGGCGTGTATTGACTTACAACGGCGATTGAAACGTACGATTTCCGCCAGGAAACCCCAGAATCTGGGATTCAACCAATTGCGCTTCTGCGCAAATAAGCTGGTGAAGGTATGGCCATTATATTCCAGCCCGGTTTGCACATTGTGCACACTGAAGCTCATTTCGGTGGGCAGCGGCTCAATATCCAGACCTGCCAGCAGCTTTTCAAAATTTGGGTAAGTCCTGTCATTGAATACAATAAAACCAGTATCTATTGCCCAGGAGCGGCCACTTAGTTCCACATCCACTGTGGCCGTGTGTCCGCCGATATATTCATTGGCTTCAAATACCGTGACCTGATGTTCACGGCTGAGCAGGTTTGCACAGGTCAGCCCCGCAATACCACTGCCAACAACTGCGACTCTCTTCATGGGGTAATATCCTTATTTTGGTTGGTCTCGGCAGCCGTCCCCGAGGCAGCGGCTTGTTGCCCACTTTGTTTACTGGTGACTTTGGCGATCAAACTGCGCCACCAGCTGCCGGGCATCAGTGACATGAGTTTAAGCATCAAAGTAAATTTCTTTGGGAAATGGATTTCGGCATCGCCCCGGGCCAGGCCTTCACGTATCGCCCGGGACGCTTCATCAACCTCTATGGCCATGGGCATGGGAAAATCGTTTTTGTCTGTCAGTGGCGTTTTCACAAACCCCGGACAAATAAGACTCACACCTATATCCCGGGTATCTGCTCGGCTTTGTAAACTCGCAGCCAGGGTATTGGCCAGATAATTGACTGCGGCCTTGGAAGCGCCATAGGCTTCAGCACGGGGGAGTGGCAGATAAGTTGCGCTTGAACTCATCAATGCCAACCGCCCCCGCCGGGACAGCTGAGGCAGGAAGGCGTTAAGGCAATAGCCCACTGAGATGAGATTGGTCTGCACAATACGCTCAAACAAAAGGTCATCGAAGTGCAAGGGGTCATCTATATACTCGCAACTGCCTGCATTAAGGATAATCAGATCCAGCTTATGACCATCGAGCGCAGATTCCAGATTGCGACCGGCTACCTGCACCTGCTCTCTGTCAGTGGCGTCAAATACCAGAGGAGTGCAGCCATGGATTTCAACCAGCCGTGCCAACGCTCTGCCACAACCGAACACCTGCCAACCTTTTGCCAGATAATCCTGCGCCAACCTGGCACCTATACCTGAGCTCGCACCAGTGATTAACACTCGTCCGGTTACCACCTTTCCAACGCTCTTCATACCGACATCCTGTTTTTCAGCATGCGGATTGCGCCTCCCATCAAAGGCAGCTGCTCGTAAAGCATCTGACCCGCATCAAAGTAGTCTCTGTGATGAGTGATCTTGTCTTCAATCGTCAGCCAGCTCATGCCCTGAACACTCATCTCTTTGCCACCCTTCAGCCTTTTATGGGCATACCTCATGGTCCACTCAATGCAGGCCTGATTGCCGTCAGCGACCACCCTGTGGATGTCGAATCTGATATGCAGCAGGTTTTCATACATACCGGCGAAATACTGCTTGAGCGCCGCCCGGCCTTCGATGGTGTGTAAAGGGTCTGTGAATACTGCGTCTTGATGGTAAAGATCATCCAGCCTATGCAGGTTATGCTTGTCCAGGCTCTGATACAGGCTGATGAAGTCACGGATTAAAGGTGCTGTCTCCCCCTGGAGGAAGTCGGGGGAAACCGCAGAAATCGGGTCAGTATGTGGTGCGATTGCGTTTATCGTATTGTCAGTCATGGAGCCCTCCTGGAAATTGCCTCTGTTTGTACGCATCTCTATATGCCCTTTTGGGGTGCGCGTTTCATTGCAGACAGAGCATCCAACGCCCGGAGTCTCGCTGCTTTGTGGTCGACAATCGGGGCTGGATAGTCCAGCTCACTGGCAAACAGGTCTGCGCCCACGATGTCGGCAGTGTGCAATTTTCGGCTGGATACAGACGCTAATTGCGGCAGGAATTTACGGATAAATTTTCCCTCAGGATCAAACTTCTCACTCTGACTCAAGGGGTTAAAAATACGGAAGTAAGGTTGGGCGTCACAGCCGGTTCCCGCTGACCATTGCCAGCCGCCATTATTGGCCGCCAGGTCGCCATCTATCAGTTGCTGACGGAAGTATCTTTCCCCCCAGCGCCAGTCGATCAACAGGTGTTTGGTCAGGAAGCTGGCGACTATCATGCGTAGACGATTGTGCATCCAGCCCGTTTGATTCAACTGGATCATGGCGGCATCAACTATGGGATAACCGGTTTTCCCCTGACACCAGAGTGCGAACTCTTCAGCATTGTTACGCCAGCGGATACCATCAGCCAACTCGTTGAAGTTACGGGTTTTACTCAAGTTGGGAAAGGCCACCAGCAGGTGTCGATAGAAGTCGCGCCAACATAGCTCTGTTACCCAGGTAAAAGCACCTGCGTGCTCACCTGAATCATCTATCAGAGCACCGGGGAACCTGGCCATGGCCGTCGCCAGACACTGAGTCGGGCTGAGTACACCTATGGCCAAATAGGGAGACAGGCAGGAGGTTCCGTCCACAGATGGAATATCCCGGAATGCTCTATATTCCGCCAAATTGTGGTGTACAAACTCTTCCAGCAGTCTTTTGGCCTCCCCTTCTCCGGCTCGCCACAACTGACTGCTGCGCTTTTTACAATCCAGGGAGATCGGCTCAGTGACATCGAGTCTGGGGCCAACAGGCTCTGGCACGGCTAACGGCACAGCAGGCCTGTTCATCAATTGGCTCCGCCACGCACGGGAGAAAGGGGTAAAGACCCGGAACATCTTGCCGGACTGATTGAGCACAGTACCGGGTGGCAGTAGAGTGTGTCCCTCAAACAACTCAAAACCTATGCCCTGTTCGGCAAGCATCCTGCCCACCTTTTGATCTCTTTGGTGCTCATTAACTTCCGGCTCTGCGTGAGCAAATACACAGGCGATATCCAACTGCTGGCAAAGTTGACGCAGGGCAGAAGGCACATCCTCAAACCGGTCCAGGTGCAACACCTTAAACTCTATGCCCAGTGCCGCCAGCGAAGTCGCCAACATATTCAAGTGACGCTCAATAAAATCCAACTGGATTGGCGCGATATCATGACTCACCCACTGGGATGGGGTAGAGGTAAACACGCCATAAACCTTTGCTGGTCGCTCTGACGGCATCCCGGCATTTTCAGCCTGAGCTTTGACAAACTGACAGGCAGAGTAAAGCGGCCCATGGTCTGCAACCCTCAGGTCCTGACGAAACCACACCAGTGCATTTTGTCTTAAATCATTATTGGCACTGACAGAGGTCATAAGCGCTCCTCGATTAAGCGGGGTAAATTGGCTAGCTGGCCAGGGTTAATAATCGTCAGCGAGGTGAAGCCATGATAAACAGAGGCATATTGACCATAGAGTGCCACCGGAACCCCCAGCGTTTGTTGCAGGGATGCCAACTCATCCAGGTAAGAACCGGGCAAATCTGCCGGCACGGCCAGCACCAGACCATGAATGGTTAATCTGTCTGCTCCCAGTGGCAGCTGGAGTAATGCTGAAGCTGATAGCTGTTGCCAATGCATGTTCTCGGCAGTCAGTTCGAATCCCGCAAGCAGGCTTTGCCAACCTGAGTGCTCTATATCAATAAGGATACAGTGGCCTTTGAACGGCCCTTTCTGGCCGAATGCCAGCGCGTGTAATCTTCGTCCCAGCTGCGCCTGCAGCCAGGACGCGATAAGTTCAGCATCTTCCCGCGAAATAGTGTCAGCGTCATCACCTGTAACGACCTGATTAAGCCTCAGCTCCACCGCGTCAATCCAGGGCTTGAGCAGATGCCGGAAAAACACAGGAAATGGATACAAGGCTGACGCTTCATCCAAAGCGGACTGAAGCCGACCGGCATTCAACTCAATCACGGCCTGCAGCAGTACTTCTCTGTGCTTGTGCCACTCATCCAGAGTGCTGCAACTTTCCACCCCTTCATTACCGGCTGCCGGAATACTCTGCTCCAGCAGAGGCTTTACCCGGCTTATCGCAACGCCTTTGGCCAGCCACCCCAGAATATCTTCAATGCGGGTGATATCCTGCTCGCTGTAGAGCCTGTGGCCTTTGGGGGTACGGGCTGGATTAATCAGACCAAAGCGACGCTGCCAGGCCCTGAGGGTGACAGGATTCACCCCGGTTCGCTCGGCGACATCACCTATGGAAAGACGTGCTTCAGTATCCATAACGCAGTTTCAGCTCCTGTGGATGTGGCTTCAGATAAACCTGATCCTTTATATATTCGTTGGGATACTCTCTCAGGTAGTGATTGATCAGGGTGATAGGCACCAAAAGTGGTTGCAGCCCTTCCCGATACTCAAGAATGGCATCAGTCAATTCAGCCTTCTGCTGCTTACTCAATGCCCGTTTAAAGTAGCCTTGAATATGTTGCAGGGTACTGGTGTGATTGCGACGAGAAGCATGATGCTTCAATGTTTGCATAAACATTCTGAAGTAATCATCTGCCTGCCTGGCGAAGTCGTCACCAAGATTGGCAACCATAGGCCCAAGCTCCCGATAGAGCTTTTGGTTATGAGCCATCAGCAGGTACTTATATCTGGAGTGAAACTGCACTAATTTGTGCTTGGTCAGGCCGTCGGCCTTGAGCTGTTGCCAGTCGTTGTAGGCATATACCCGGGTAAAAAAGTTTTCCCTGAGAACCATATCGTGAAGACGTCCGGTTTCCTCCACCGGCAACTCTGGGTATCTGTCCATCAGGGCTTTGGCAAATACCCCTGTCCCTGACTTGGTGGCATTATTGGTACCGGGCTTATACTCAAGCACCCGCTCCATACCACAGGTTGGCGACTTGGCGCACAAGAGGTAGCCCCCCAGATGCCCCAGATGCTCGACCTTCATATCGCAAAACGCCTTCATCTCGGCGGTGACATCCAGCTTTCCGTCACCGCTTTGCAGCAGTATCACATCGCCATCTTTAACTTGGCGAATGCTCTTGCGCGGCGCCCCCATACCAATGGCCATCTCTGGACATACTGGCTCAAATTCGAAAAAGTTAACCAGTTCGTCGGTACAGTAAGGTGCTCTTTTATGACCACCATCAAACCGGACATTTTGTCCAAGCAAACATGCGCTTACACCTATTGTTATCTTATTGGTTTCGGTCTGACTCATCTTTGCCTCCTGCACTATTTGTATTCCATTACGCACTAAGCTTGTACAAGGATCACAATTTTGTACAAGTTTTTGATCAGGTTTTTATTAACTTGTTCAGGCGGGTGGGTTTGAGGTCCGGATACATGGGGGACAAGGGGAGATGTTGCCAATTTCCAGTTGGCTTAAATTGGGACCATGCAGGTCAGTTCAGTGAGTAAAGCTTGAGCTTTGGGTCAATCTGTCCTGCGTCTGAGTCAGTTGGGGGGTTAATCACTCCCTTTGACCAGAAAAAACCCGGATAAAATTGGCACTCTACTTGCTCTACAGGGTTAACTATCATTCCGGCAACCTGTATGCATTCCAACGTTTCACCTGCAAAACCCGCACAACCTTTATTAGCCGAAAGCTGTGGTGCCTTCGCCGATTTGGGCACCTTCCTGCCCCTGGTGCTTGGGCTTATCGCGCTTAACCAATTTAATGCGCCAGGGATCTTCCTTGGCTTTGGCCTGTTTGCCCTGCTATCTGCCATGGTATACGGCCGCCCTGTTGCGACCCAACCCATGAAGGTGATTGCCGCTTTGGTGATCAGTATGGAATTGACTCCGGGTATGATGCAGGCCAGTGCTATGATGATGGGGATCATTCTGTTGCTGCTGGCCTTCAGTGGTGCCATCGGCTGGCTAGCCAAGCAGTTGTCTCAGGCGGTAAGCGTTGGCATTCAGTTAGCTATCGGTCTGCAACTTCTGTGGTTGGGCTTTGGCATGATGAATGAGACCTTGTGGCTTGGAGTCACCGCATTTGCGCTGCTGTTCGCCAGTCGCTGGTTACCTATGGCCTACCTGATGATGCCGGGCGTACTGGCTCTGGGTATGGTTTGGCAGCATTTCGCCGGAACAGGCAGCACTATTAATGCCGCAGGCTCTTTGATGGACTTACAGTTCGGTTGGCCCAGCAAGGATGAGTGGCTGAGCGCTGCTGGTTTGTTGGTACTGCCGCAGCTGGCACTGACCCTGACCAATGCTGTGATTGCCGCCTCGGTCATCGGCAAGGAAACTTTTCCACAGGACGCTGCCAAGTTCTCACCAAAACGCTTTGCCACCACCTCAGGCCTGGCAAACCTGCTGTTGTCACCATTTGGGGGCATTGCCATGTGTCATGGCGCAGGCGGTATGACGGTACAGACACATTTCGGTGCCCGCACCTGGCGCGCGCCGGTGATTTTCGGCAGCAGCTGTTTGGCCATTGCCGTATTCTGGGGCTCAGATGTGAGCTACTGGTTGGGGATGATCCCTATGGCTGTGCTGGGTAGTTTGCTGGCAACTGCGGGGTTACAACTGGCCTGGTCGAAACGACTGCTTGATGGCAAGCCGTACTGCATTTTTGTGATTCTCGCCACCGCCTTCACCTGCCTGGCAATCAATGCCGCGGCAGGTTTGGCCGTGGGAATTTTGCTGGAGCATGGTCGCCGTCTTGGCAGACAAGTTCCAGCCTCCAAGTAATTGTCTATACATGCTGGCTCAGCGCCCTGTGGAAAAACTACTGCAGGGCTACATGCACTGGGCCAGCTGTCCCTTCTTGGTTGCGGCCATCACACAGCCACGCTCAGAATCAGATGCCTGTTTGCAGCTGGCCATCAACTCCTGAGATGACGGCGCCATATCCCCCAACACTTTTTGGGCGTGCTTCACCACCTTATCGCAATCTGATGCGGCGACGGGATCGTGCTGAGTACAACCGGTAACAGAGAGCAACATGGCCCCCAATATCAAACCTGACTGTTTGCTGTTAAAAACCATGTCTCCTCCATGAACATAATCAAAATCCAAAAGCTTACCTTCATAGCTTAGACGCTCATTTTGAGTCTGTTAGACTAGGCGCCAATTCCGGGTTAAAAACATCAGATTAAATGGCAAAACCAAACAAGAAGGGACCGGTACAAACAGTGATGATCCTGTGCACTCAGTGCAAGTCACCTCTTTTTAAGTATCGAAAAGGGGGCAAAGGCGCATTGGTGAAGTGTTTCCGGGAGAGAATTGTTGAGGACTATACTCAGAAGACTTGTCATTGCCCTGGCTGTGACCGGGAATTTGCCAGAGAAACACTGATAAGGGGCGCACCTGCTTATAAAATCATAGGCGGCAAAGCCATCATGAAATAACCAGAGGTCGTGCCGATTTCTGGGACGGTTTAGCTGAGACACTGCGCCAATTGACGACGACTCCCCGCAGACATAAGACAACCCCGTTCTTCATCTGATGCCACCTTGCATTCAGCCATCATGGCTGCAATGCTCGGAGACTTGACTCCCTGAATAAACTTCACATGTTCAACAACAGCCGGACACTGCTCAACCGGCACCTTCTTGTCCTTTCCGTGAGCAGATATCAAAATACTGACGCCAATTAATGAGGTCATTACCAGCATCGGTAACTTCACCGTCATGCTTCTGTCCTTCCATGGAAACCAAACCCATGAATAAGCCTAGACAAGAATATCCCTGCCAGCGAATCTGTCTTTGAATATTCACATCCCTCATAGAATCTACTGCTGGTTCAAACCAGAAAAGAGCACAATGTAATATCAGACGATTGAAAGCCATCAAAGCGAATGCAACATTATGATACAAATGAGAATCACCACAGGATTCATACGCTTGTATGCAGAGAAAACGGCAGAATAATGAATACATAGAGATGCAATAGAACAGGATTTACATTCAAAATCGAATTGACTTGCAGCTTGTAATGGCGCAACACTAAAACCCCTAAGCAAAATGAACCATTAACATACTTTTGACTGACGCAAGCTCAACCAAAGTAACGGACTACGCCATGCCTGAACACCATCAAGCGCTGAACTTTGCAGGGTTCGTGATTTCTGTAGAAACAAATCAGCTGTTTTATGAGGGTAAGGCCATCGCCATAGAATCCCGCCAGTTGAAATTGCTGGAATTGCTGGCGCTTGCGTATCCGGAAATGGTGAGCAAACAAGAGTTAATGGATATCTTGTGGCCAGAGACTGTGGTCAGTGAAGCTTCCCTCTCCAGGCTTATATCAGATACCCGCAAATTACTGGGAACTCTGGGTGCCAGAAAGGACCTGATAACCACAGTGCACAGACGGGGCTTTTGCCTCGGTGCGGAAGTACACCTAAACCAACTGAGCGAAGAGCTCCCCTCTACTTCTGAACCCAAGTCGGCAACAGCAGCGCGCTTAACTCCTGATACCAGCGACGCCGTCTTGCTGTCACGCAGATGTGTGTGGATTCTGTCGGCTATTTTATTGACCTTGCTCGGAATGATTATCTATCTGGTGGCATTTGATGACGAGCCTTCGCAAAACAATCAGGATTATACAGGTGTCTGGCAGGTGATTTTGCAGGTACAAACCCGGGAAAGTGCGCTTAACTCTGCAGGCAAACCTGTGTGTACAGACACCCAGCAAAGATATGATGTCATGATCAACAAAAAGGATGGCAACTACTATCTGCTGCAACCTCAATTTGCTGCGAAATTGGGTGCAGATCTGAGTGAACCTGTCATCCTGAGTCTTGAATATCCAGATGCGGGGGGCTATGTCACCACTGAGATGACCATTTCGTTTACCAGCTTAAATCGTATGAAGGGGCACAGCACCTGGGAATGGCGGGTAAACAAGGGGTCAAAGGTGCTATGTAGCGGCGATTCCATGTTCGACGCAGTGAAATAAAAATGTAGCCTGAACCCGGTTGTGGCTTCCGGACACCGTTCAGACCACAATAGAAACTTAATGCAATTGGTTTGCTCCTTTGTGTTGACCGCCCTTTCCCGCCTCGATTAATGATCTCAGGGATGTTGAATAGCTGTCATCTTGCTGCGGCCCTTTGCTGTCGTTGATTAAGCTGTTAGCCAGCAGAAATTTGAGGTTAAGGGACTCCTGCTCAAGCTCCATCCACCAAATCCAGCCAACTACCACCACAACTGAGATCATCAGCAGCAGCGCCAGCAACAGCTTGGTCTCCAGTATCATCATTCCACTCAGCCTCCCACTGCCTCTAAAAGGCAGTACTCTACGTCAGCACAATGTGTTTCGATTTAGAGTCCACTGACCTGGCAGGCCAGCTATCAAATAAAATTAACCTTATAGTTTTCAGTCGGTATCTGTATGCCGCTCATCACTTCACTGTGTTTTAGTTGTTCTCTTAGCCGGGGGCAGCCTCATGCAATCACATCCTGATTGAGGTCCGCTATCTGTCTTCCCCGTGTTGGTGAAATCACAATGGCATGCTCCCCATCTGAAAGACTTGAATATTATCTGAATAATCTTGAAAAAATATGATGCGGATGGTTTAGATGTTTTAGCCACTTATTTGGAGACTTACGAAGTTCTGATCAGAGTAATAGGTGGGTAAAAACAGGGAGATGTTACTTTTTGGCTTTTCTAATCAAAGCTTCAGGTCCCTGATCAACGCTGGTCAATAGCATTCATGTCTATTAAAAATGGCAGGGAAGATCCCTGCCTGAAATGAGTGGTTATGCAATGCGGTGCATAACTTAATATGGTGAAATCGACTCGAGTAACAACTGCTGCGACATCACCCAATCGCCATTGGCATTTTTAAGTCCAAAAATCAATTGAGGCCCATCTTCATTCCAGTTAATCAACAACTGGCCATAATTCACTTCCGCAGTATACTCGCCAACCCTGTGTTTGTTGGGGCTGACCTGTTTCCACTCCTGAGTCAAACCTGAACTGGTCACCTCCCAAAGTGGATAATCAAGCCCCTGCTCCACCCGGGATATTTCACCCCAATGAGTGTCACCACTTATCATCACCACACCGTTGACCTTATGCTCGCGAATAAACTTAAGCAGGCGATTTCTGTCATAGGGAAAGTTAGCCCAGGATTCCCAACCGGTAAACTCCGGCAGAAGTTGCAGGCTGGAAGCAATAATCCTGACCGCCGCCGGTTTCTTTAACTCCTGCTCCAGCCACTGCCATTGTGCTTCCCCCAGCATGCTGATATCCCCAGCAACCGGTAGATAGGGACCCTCGTTGGAAAACCACTGACGGAGCCAATAACCAGCATAACTGCGGCTGTTCAGAGGCGGGCGATTCCATCTCAGATCGGGCATGATTACCTGAATGGAACGCTCCCCTTCCCCAAAAAAGACGGAAGTGTATATTCCATCCTTACGGCTGCGACGGGGAGAGTCATTCGGCTCCCCCCAAAAGTCGAGCATAATGTCCCTGGACGCCTGTTTTTGTTGGTACTCTCGCCCGGCATCGTTTTCGCCGTAATCATGGTCATCCCAAATGGCAATCACATCTGTGGACTCGATTAACCGGCGAAACCCGGGCTGTTGCCCCAGCTTGTCATATTTGCTTTTCAACACCGCCATATCTTCGGTGTCACCATAAATATTGTCACCAAGAAAGATAAACAGGTCTGCCTGTTCCCGGTTGATGGCATCAAAGATTGGCATAGCTTTATCCTGGTGGCTGCAGGAACCAAAGAGAATATTGAAACTCTCCAGTGGCTTTGACTGCGCCGCGGTGGACAGGCAAAACAGGAGTATCGGAAGAATCGCTCTCATGGCTTGATCACCTCACTGATAACAGCCGCACCTTCGGGATTAAACGCCTCTGCCGACTCTCCAAGCAGCGTCAATATCGTTGGGACAATCTGGGTTGAGTATATTTCTGTTTTCGGTCGCCATACGCCTACAGGTTTGATATCCGGGCCCATGGCAGCCAGCCAGACCTTGTCTGAGCCGACAATCCCCTCAGGGAATTGCTGCAAAGATGACATATAGCCACTGAGGGCACGCCTGGATGAATGGTGTTGCCAGTCAGCTTTGGAAGACCCACGACCATGATCTGTTGTGATAATCAGGTTGGTGTTGTTTCTGTACTCAGGCATGGACTGAAGCGTATGCCACAAATCAGCGATAAAGTTATCGGTTCGTCTTGCCGCCATCAGGTATTGGTCATATTGACCGTCGTGGGCAAAATCATCAGTTTCACCATAAGCGATCACCATTACTCTGGGTTTCACCTGCTTCAAGTAATCCAGAGCATACCTGTGGGTAAAGGCATCCAGCCGCACATTATGCCAGGGCGATGGGATCTCCTTCTGCAGCTGATTAAGTAAGGCGATGTCATCCCCCAGCGGATATCCGCTGGCCGGCATAAACCCTGCGTTAACATGTAAACCGCTGCGCTCATGATTGACTATCGCCGGGAACACATCCCAACTGCCAAACAGCGCCAGCTTTTTGCCGTACTCAGGCCTGGCCGACAACCATTCCAGAAAAGTCACATTGGCATTGGGTACTGGCGCGTTGCTGTCGATGCTCTCGTCGACAATCCCGGTAAGGATCTCACTGTAGCCGGGGTAAGAGAAGAACCAGGGATTCGCCACCGACATACCCGGCCCTTTATCCCGGTTCCCCATCAACGCCCCTTCCCGGGCAATGGTTTGCCACATAAAGTGCATCAGTACACTGCGGGCAATGGTGTGATCCTCAGCCCCGAAACGCGGAGCCATCAAGTCGGGATGTTTTACCAGGGTTTTGTCTTTCAACATCTGCTGGTCAGCACCGTAAAAGACTTCCTGCCATCTCAAACCGTCTATGGTGACCAGTACCAGATTATCCGCCGCTTTCAATGGCAAGACGCAAAGGACTGCCAGCAACATGATGAGAGTTCGCATCCTGCTCTCCTTATAATTGTCAGTCAGGTATTTCACTCAGTTTCTATTGTTTGAGCGTAAACGCAAAAAGGCCCCCGGGTTCCACCAGCGCGGAAGAACCCGGGAGCCGATATCACAGGGCGGAGTTAGAAAACGCCTTTAAAGTTGATAGATGCTGTACGTGGCGCACCAATCCAACCACCCCAGTTACCCGCTACGCCTCCGATATAGCTTTCATCGGTGACATTATTGATAACCATGTTGATCTGCAGCTCTTTCATTCCGGGCACATTGTCGACTGTTACACCGGCATAAAAATCACTGACAACGTAAGAGTCGATTGGCAGCTGATTTTTGGCATCGACAAAGCGCTCACCCACGTACTTGGATGACCAACCGGCTGAGTAAATATCTTTTGCCCAGCTCAGGGACAACACCCCCATATTTTCGGCTGAGCCTGCGACCCGGTTACCTGCAGGATAGTCTGAGTTACCGCCGACATAGGTGGAGTCGTTATAGGTATATGAGCCATAGAGAGACCACTCTTCGGTCATATCATAGTTAAAGAAGGCTTCAACACCGCTTGAGTCAATTCCGCCCACGTTTACCCAGGAGCCATTGGTACCCACCAGATAGTCGATACCGTCCGGTGAATCAGCGGAGAAGAAGTTCAAACGGTTTTCAAACTTAACATCATAGTAGGTGATGGCCGCAGAGAAACGGTCGCCGCCATAACGCAGACCGATATCAAAGTTTTCGGCCGTCTCAGGCTCAATGTTCTGCAGGGCTGAGGCGTCACGCTCCAGCACTTCATCCTTGATAGCGGCGAAGTTTTCGGCGTAACCCACAAAGGCTTCCAGGCCATTAATCGGCAGTTGTACCACCACGCCACCGGACAGCAGCCAGTCAGAGTCAGAATCCACCTTGATGGATTCGCCGCTGAACTTGTCTTTACGCTCCAGATCCACCAGGAACTTCTTCACCCCGATGCGGGCAGACACAATGCCAAATTCAATGGCATCCTGCAGATAGAACATCTTGGTATCTACCGGATACTCCCGGTCATACTGCACCCAGTAGGGAACATGGTTGAACTCATAGCCGGCGCGGGAGTCGATCACCTTATGCCAGTCTCTGTGCTCATCACGCTGATAGTCTTCAAACCACAAACCACCACGCAAGACGTTTTCCATATCACCTATATAGGCCATCCAGTCAAAGTCCAGATTCACACCCACACGTTGCTTCTGGTAATGGGTGTGACGAAATGAGCCCACAGGGACAGCGCCTTCGCCATAACAACGGGGATCATACTGAGCCCCTGCCCCACCATAGGGGAAGGTAATGGAACTTTCGCAGCCGGGATTGGGTGTCAGCGTCTTGCCGTCTTTGTCGACAAAGTACAAACGGCCAATAGGGCTGCCCCCCAGATAGGTTTGATTGGTCAGCTCACTGTTGCCGTTATCACCATCATCATTCACATCCACTATGTAGGGAGGTAACCAGTCACCACGGCCTTCGTTATCGTGGAAATACAGATTTCCGGATAGGTTGAGGTCACCAAAGCTGGTATTGGCTTTCAGGTAAGCAAGGAAGTTTTCACGATTGGTGGACCAACCACGGCGATACACCTGATCGATATAGGGAATGCCGCTCCAGTCATCTGTCAGCCGGTCCCACGCAGGGTTTACCATAAACTGCTCAGGGGTAACCCGCTGGTAGTTATCCTCATGGACATCATCGTAGGCCATGTAAGCTGTGATATCGGTATCCTCACCGAATGAGGAGATCAACTTACCGGCAAAGTGAGTACGGGTGTTTTCCGCAGACTCATTCACCCAGTCTGTGTTGCTTGAACTGGAGGCGCTTATCCAGGCATAAGTGTCATTGAAAATCTCGCCAGTGTTGTAACGCATAAAGTACTTACGGGCATCAAAGTCACCTATAGTCACGCTGGCAGTCATCTGCTGCTCGACAGTCGGATCAAGCGTAATAAAATTAAGGGTACCGCCCAGCGCTTCATTGGAGCGGGAAGCGATATCCGCCGTGCCCTGAGACACTTCAACCATCTGCAGGTTTTCTGTGTCTATGTAGCGGTTGGCCTTGGCTCCACCACCATAATTGGAGTTGCCATTGGGAATGCCATCCACGGTAATCCCTATCTGCTGCTCGTCCAGATTCACCTGAAAACCACGCATCGAAATGGTGGTGGACCAATCGTCTGAGCCAAAGGTATCCCCTTCGTTGATCAGCACTCCTGGCAAATTATCAATTGAGGCCAACACACTGGTCATCACAGACTGCTGCTTGAGCATGCTTTCATCTGTGGTGTTGTTGGAGTAATAGGTGCTCTTCCCACGCACCATAATGCGCTCAATGGAATCGTCCTTTTGCTGCTGTTCATCCGCCGCCACGTTGGCAGAAAGTGAGGTCAGAACGGCGACTGCCAGCAGCTTTTTCCTTGTTATAGGTTTCATATCGGTTCCTAAGATTAGCGATTGATGAAGTAAACCGCCGCAAGTCTAGAAACCATCAATGACGAAAAAGTGAACGTTTCTATGCAGTTCTGAAACAATAGAGGTCATTCACAGAACATTGAGACACTGTTACCGGGCAAAAACAGCTGAAAGCGGGACCTGGCGTGACAATTCGGAACAGCTCCATATCAACAATGAATTTTTTATGACGCGGGAACCAAATCCCCCTGCTCATTACAGGCAGCTATCACCTCCTTTATCACGGGGTTATGACGACGGTCATTGCGAACACTCAGGCCGATGGTTTGAACAATAGGGTCACACTTGATTGGCCTCAATTGGATCTCCGGGACATCGCGTATCTCCTGCCAGTCAGGCAACAGCGCCGCTCCTACCCCGGCAGCCACTAAAGGCCAGGCATACTCTATGGTACGAATATTGGCCCTGGGCTGGAACTTAACCCCCTGCTCAGTCATACGTCCCTTCAATCTGTCCAGCGCCTCACAGGGGCTGCGATTAATGAATGCCAAACCATCCAGCTCCTGCAGTTCAATCAACTCCTTCTGCGCCAATGGCCAGGAGGCTGGCAGCGCCAGATAATAGCTGTCGGTCCAGACTGGAATAAACTCCTGGTGGCTATCCGCTCCCGACGACAGTATGACTCTGGCATCACAGGGTTCGTTTGGGTCAACCAGGGTTAACTCCAGATGCTCTACCCGTTCGGTGATCGCAGTCAGCAGATGGCTCATTCGTTTTGCCCCCAAAGAGCGCATCAAACCCAGCCTCAAGGGAACGGGCGCTGGCGTATTGCTGAACAGCCCCAGTATCACCTTTTCGCCGTTTGTCATCTCCTTCACATAGGGATAAAGGCTATCTGCTGCCGCAGTAGGAAACACACCTCTGGGATGACGGACGAACAGTTCAACGCCCAGTTGCTGCTCCAACTGGGCAATAGCAGAGGATATGGATGGCTGAGAAATGAAGCAGACCCTGGCCGCGCCACTGACACTGCCCTGCTCGTAGACAGCCTGAAAGTATTTCAGTCCCCTTAGGTCCATAACCTCTCCGTACAAATTTCACCCAAGCCATACAGCTTACATATGAGTGACAAAAAAGCCATAGGCAAGACCTATAGCTGTATATCAGTAAATCATATTTCTCGAAAGACCATACAAATCGTAAGGTAAAGAAAGAAGTTTTACGCCAGTTCAGGCAGCTGAGTCATAAGCGGTACAGCACTCTTTCAAACGGGAAGCTGGCAAATAAAACCCACTTATTCCTGATGCATCCTCTCTGATGCCAGGGACTGATTATTCAAATTACAGGACGCAGAATAATGACCACCCAGACCTCAGCCCAGCGTATTGCCGTCAACCAGTACCAAGCCCCCAAGCCTCACCTGAAAGTCTCACCTGATGATGTGCAAACGCTTATCGAACGTTATGGTTACAGTGATGAAACCCGACGTATTATCAAACATGAAAACCTGTTGCCCGCCGGCGTACTGAGTCGTTTGCACGCCTCATACCCTCAGCACTCTGGTCTGCTTGAAACCCGCCCATTCCTGTTCAGGGATAAGGCCCACTACACAGGCCTGTCCGGCTTCCGCGAAGTGTGCACCATCCTCAAAGAAAACGGCATTGAACTGGGTGATATGGACGAGCGCGAGATGTTTGTAGAGGTATACCGTTTCCTCGCGACCCGCCATACCCTCAACTCCATTAACTGGGATAACTATCAAACCGACTCAGTGTTTCAGCTGGTATTCCCCCAGCCCGGCATGATCAGCAAGCTGGACACAGATAAATATGCCTCAGCCCAAAGCCAGGATGCCCGCCACGATATTGCAGTGCAATATATGGAGAAAACCAATCCCCATGATGGTAACCAACAGCTGAACAAGCCCTGGTTTAAAAACGATGCCGGTGAAGTTGAATTCCTTGATGGCAGCCAGCACAAGTATCCGCAATGCCAGTTGGTGTTCGATAAAACCACCCAAAACTGCTTCTCTTTCTGTACCTACTGCTTCCGCCATGCTCAGGTACGGGGCGATGAAGATATGTTTTTACAAAAGGATATTGCCCAGTTGCACGAATACCTGCGCCGCCATCCGGAAGTCACTGACCTGCTGATAACGGGTGGTGATGGAGGCTATATGCCTGTGAGTCGTCTGCGCCAGTATGTGATGCCGTTAATTGAAGACCCCACACTGCTGCATGTAAAGAATGTGCGCCTTGCTACCCGCAGTCTGACCTTCCAGCCTGAGATGATCCTGACCGATAAATACAGTGAAATGCTGGAGCTGTTCGACCTGATGCGTGACAACGGTATGCAGCTGGCCTGGATGGCACACTTCTCCACCCCCAGAGAACTGCTTAACCCAAGTACCATTGCAGCTATCCGTCGCCTGCAGCATCACGGCGTCAACATCCGCAGTCAAAGTCCAATGATGAACCACATCAGCTTGTTCACCCATGAAGATGGCCGTGTGGATATTGATAAGTCAGCACAAAGCTGGGTCGATCTGTCCACCATATTGGGGATGCTCAGTATTGGCTTCCACTCCATGTATTGTGCCCGCCCGACAGGTGAGCATCACTACTACACAGCGCCACTGGCCGATATGGGCAAGATCTTCAACAAGATCTATCGTTCACTCTCCTCCATCAATCGCCCATCCAGACATATATCCATGACAATTTCCGCTGGCAAACTGGCGATTCTCGGGACAGCTGAGGTCAATGGCGAGAAGTGCTTTGCCTTGCAGTTTACCGAAGCCCGCAATATGGAGTGGATGGACAAAGTCATCCTGGCCAAATATGACGAGCAGGAAAATAAGATCGACTGCCTGACACCGCTGGATACAGACAAGTTCTTCTTTGAGGATGAGTTGGCTGACATCGAACAACAGCTGGCCGATGGCCTGGCTCAACATATGGCTGCTCACTGAGGAAGCGAACAGAAAATGATAGATAAATTTGTTGCAACTGCAGCGCAGGCCGTCGCGGATATTCGCGACGGCGCCACCGTCATGATAGGTGGCTTTGGAGAAGCCGGAAGTCCCATCGAATTGATTCATGCCCTTATCGATCAGGGAGCCAGAGACTTAACCGTTATCAACAATAATACCGGCAGTGGTCATGTGGGGTTGGCCGCCCTGATTGAAAACCGCAGAGTCAGAAAGATGATCTGCTCATTTCCCCGCACCGCCAACTCCACTGTGTTTCCTGAGCTATATCACGCCGGGGAAATTGAACTTGAGCTGGTGCCTCAGGGAACCCTGGCAGAGCGTATTCGCGCCGGAGGTGCAGGTATTCCGGCGTTTTACACTGCCACCAGCGTAGGTACGCCTCTGGCAGAAGGTAAGGAACACAGGGAGTTCGATGGCAGGGAGTATGTGATGGAGCCAGGCCTGACAGCTGATTTTGCGCTGATAAAGTGCCAGCAGGCCGATCGTATGGGCAATCTGGTTTACAACAAAACTGCCCGTAACTTCGCACCAATCATGGCCATGGCCGCCACCACCACCATAGTTCAGGCCAACCAGACCTGCGCAGCCGGAGAGCTCAGTCCGGAGCATATCATCACACCGGCACTCTTTGTTCAGCGTGTGGTTCATGTAGCCAACCCACAACAGGAGTCTCAGCTCGTGGCTCAGGGGAGACAGTATCCATGACGGCAACTCGGTTTAAAGGATGGAACAGAGAGCAGATGGCCGCCCGGGCTGCCCTGGATATTCCCGACGGCAGCATAGTCAACCTGGGGATTGGCATTCCTGAAATGGTTGCCCGTTTCGTGCCTGCAGGAAGGGAAGTGCTCTATCACACAGAAAACGGTTTGCTGGGAATGGGCCCGCCTCCAGAGCCAGGACAGGAAGACCCGGAACTGATTAACGCAGGTAAGAAACCTGTCACCCTGAATCCCGGCGCCAGCTTTTTTCATCATGCCGACAGCTTCGCCATGATACGGGGTCATCATATAGATATCTGCGTACTTGGGGCCATGCAGGTCTCCGAGGGCGGCGATCTGGCCAATTGGTCTACAGGTGCCAAAGATGCTGTGCCGGCAGTGGGTGGTGCCATGGATCTGGTCGCCGGAGTAAAAACTATTTATGTCATTACCCAGCACACCACCAGAGACGGTACCCCTAAAATAGTGGCTCAGTGCAGCTATCCCCTCACAGGAAAACAGGTGGTCAGCCGCATATACACAGATCTGGCGGTACTTGAGGTCACAGATACCGGCCTTGCGGTTTTGGAGATGGCTCCCGGCCTTAACCTGGATCAACTTCAGTCAGTCACCGGCTGTAAACTTTATCCGGCGTCCAGCTTATGCGAGGGGGCAAACCAATGAGTAAAAGTGCCGCTCTGTATGACAGAGCATTAAACCTTATGCCAGGTGGTTGTAGCCGCAACACAGTGCTTAGAAAGCCTCACCCGCTTTACGCAGCCAAAGGCTTTGGCTGCAGAGTCACAGATGTAGATGGCATCTCCCGGCTCGACTTTGCCAACAATATGGCGTCACTCATCCATGGCCATGCTCACCCGACCATCACCGAAGCGGTCACCCGGCAGTTATCACTTGGTACCGCCTTTACCCTGGCAACAGAGGCGGAGCTTGAATATGCGGAGCATCTACTTGGACGCAATCCGGACTTCGAGCAAATCAGGTTCGTTAACTCAGGAACAGAAGCGGTAATGAGCTGTTTAAAGGCAGCCAGAGCCTACACAGGGCGTCCCAAAATCGCCAAAGTGGAAGGGGCTTATCACGGCTTATATGACTATGCCGAAGTAAGCCAAACCGCATCCCCCGCCAACTGGGGGGAAAGAAGCCGCCCCGCCAGCGTACCTGTTGCCTCGGGTACCCCAAAAAGTGCATTGGATGATGTGGTGATTATCCCCTTCAATGACCTGCCAACCGCCTTGGAAATTCTGACGGAACATCAGGATGAAATAGCCTGCATATTGGTTGATCTGCTCCCCCACAGGGTGGGTCTTATGCCCGCAGATGATGAGTTTATTCAGGGACTGAGAACCTGGTGTGATCAACATGCTGCCCTGCTGGTATTCGATGAAGTAATAACCTTCAGAGGAAATATTGGCGGCGCACAGCAAAACTATTCGGCAGTGCCGGACCTGACGGCCATGGGCAAGATGATAGGAGGAGGTTTTCCGGTAGGCGCATTGGCCGGTCGCCAGGAAGTGATGCAGGTGATGAACCCCCTGTCATCACAGATGAAGTTCCCCCACTCCGGCACCTTCTCCGCCAACCCTGTGACCATGATTGCCGGCAAGACCGCCATGGAGCTGTACGATACCCAGGCAGTGAAGCGGCTCAATGCCATGAATGCCAGCCTGATGGAGCAGATCAATCAGGCTATCTCACAGGCAGATATCCCGGCCTGCGTCTCCGGCGGTGGTTCCATGTTCAGAATTCACCTGAAACCCGAACTCCCCAGCAACTATCGTGAAACCTACAGTGGTGCTGAAGAAACCAGAATAAGGGGCTTACTGCTTGATCATATGTTTGATAACGGCATCATGATGATCAACACCTGCTCCGGTACCCTGTCCACTGCAATGGATCAGAATGAACTGGATCAGTTCTGCGATGTGCTACTGCAGGGCTTTATCAAGATCAAACCCCAGCTGGATAACCCGGGAAAGGAATACCCCCATGTCTGAAGTTTATATCTGTGACGCCATACGTACTCCTATAGGCCGTTATGGCGGTAGTCTGGCCAGCGTTCGTGCCGACGATCTGGCTGCAAAACCTCTCACCGCCCTGATGAACCGAAATCCGACCGTTGACTGGCATAAGGTCGATGATGTGATGCTGGGATGTGCCAACCAGGCAGGTGAAGACAACCGTAATATTGCCAGAATGGCGCTGCTGTTGGCGGGTATGCCCATAGAGGTTCCCGGTGTCACCCTTAATCGTCTGTGCGGCTCTGGCCTGAACGCCGTTGGAGATGCCTTCCGTGCCATTCGCAGTGGTGAATCTGAGCTTGTAATCGCAGGTGGAGTAGAAAGCATGTCTAGGGCTCCTTACGTGATGGGCAAGGCACAAGCCGGCTTCGACCGTAATCAGCAGATGTTCGACACCACAATGGGGTGGAGATTTGTCAATCCTGCACTGGATAAACTCTATGGCACAGAGACCATGCCACAAACTGCAGAGAACCTGGCGCGAAAGTTCGATATCAGTCGGGAGGCTCAGGACGCCTTTGCCCACTGGAGTCAAAGCAAAGCCGCCATGGCGCAAGCCGATGGTCGTTTCAATGATGAACTGATGCCGGTAGCAATTCCAAAACGAAAAGATGGTCCCTTTATGTTCGACAAAGATGAGCATCCAAGGCTCTCCTCTGTGGAAAAACTGGCAAGCCTTAAGCCGCTATTTGAAGACGGCTCGATTACAGCGGGGAACGCTTCAGGCATCAATGATGGTGCAGCCGCCCTGCTGCTGGCGTCCAAATCTGCGGTTGAACAATATCAGCTCACGCCCAAAGCCAGAGTACTGGGCATGCAGGTCACCGGAGTACTGCCTGGTATTATGGGAATAGGGCCGGTATCCGCCACAGCTAAACTGCTTGAACGCCTGAACCTGACCTTGGATGAGTTTGATATTCTCGAGTTTAATGAGGCCTTTGCCGCACAGGCGCTAAGCTGCACCCGCCAATTGGGGTTGGCTGATGATGACCCACGAATTAACCCCATGGGAGGCGCAATTGCCCTTGGACATCCGCTGGGAATGAGCGGCGCCAGACTGGCAACAACCGCCACCTACCAATTACAGCAAACAGGGGGCCGTCTTGCTCTGTGCACCATGTGTATAGGGGTTGGTCAGGGGATCGCTATGGTGTTGGAAAGCGTCTGATACACATATAGAAAAGGCGCCCTGAGGCGCCTTTTATCATTCAAGCCGTGACCTGTTAGTCTTCGTATTCGCTCATAGGTACACAGGCGCAGAACAGGTTTCTGTCGCCATACACATCATCGATACGGTTAACTGTTGGCCAGAACTTATTGGCTTTCACCGCAGCAGATGGGAACACCGCCAGTTCACGGCTGTATGGTCGGGCATCGAACGCAGGGTCCATAATATCAGCCAGAGTATGCGGCGCATTATGCAGCGGGTTATTGTCCGCAGGCCATTCACCGCTTTCCACTTTGGCAATCTCCTGACGAATGGAGATCATGGCGTCGATAAACCGGTCCAGCTCAACCTTGGACTCTGACTCTGTCGGCTCAACCATCAAAGTACCGGCAACCGGGAAGCTCATGGTTGGCGCGTGGAAGCCGTAGTCGTTCAGACGCTTGGCGATATCCATCTCGGTAACACCGGACGCTTCCTTCAGCGGACGCAGATCCACAATACATTCGTGGGCAATACGGCCATTGCGACCACGATACAGAATCGGATAATGCTCACCCAGGCGCTTGGCCACATAGTTGGCACTCAGCATGGCAGTTTGAGTCGACTCAGTCAGACCTTTAGTCCCCAGCAGACGAATATACATCCAGCTGATTGGCAGGATACCTGCACTGCCGTATGGTGCAGCAGATACAGCACCATTATCCTGACTTTCATCACCTGTCTTAACCACTGCGTGACCGGCAACAAATGGCGCCAAATGGGATTTAACACCGATTGGGCCCATACCTGGACCACCACCACCGTGAGGAATAGCAAAGGTCTTGTGCAGGTTCAGGTGAGATACGTCAGCACCGATAAAGCCAGGCGTAGTCAGACCCACCTGAGCGTTCATGTTGGCACCGTCCAGATATACCTGACCGCCGTGCTCGTGAATGATGTCGCAGATCTCACGCACAGTCTCTTCATACACACCATGGGTAGATGGGTAAGTGATCATCACACAGGACAGGCTGTCAGCCATTTCGGCCGCCTTGTTACGCAGATCTTCCAGATCCACGTTACCCTGCTTGTCACAGGCGGTAACCACGACTTTCATCCCGGCCAACTGGGCAGATGCCGGGTTGGTGCCATGGGCAGATTGAGGGATCAGACAGATATTTCTGTGACCTTCGCCGCGGGACTCATGATACTTGCGAATCGCCAGCAGACCGGCGTATTCACCCTGAGCACCTGAGTTAGGCTGCATGCACACGGCATCGTAACCGGTAATATCCACCAGCCACTCAGACAGTTCACCAATCAACTGCTGGTAACCTTTCGCCTGCTCCTGTGGGCAGAATGGGTGCATATTGGCAAATTCAGGCCAGCTGACAGGGATCATCTCCACTGCAGCGTTCAGCTTCATGGTGCAGGAACCCAGCGAGATCATTGAATGGTTCAGCGCCAGATCCTTGTTCTCCAGACGCTTGATATAACGCATCATCTCAGTCTCTGAGTGATAGCTGTTAAAGGTCGGGTGAGTCAGGAACTCAGTATCACGCTTCACTGCCGCCGGAATAGTATCGACATTGGCTGCCAATAGCTCATCGTCAATCAACCCAGGCTTCAGACCATGTCCTTCGCCCACAATGACGGTAAACAGATCAGCAATATCAGCACGAGTGGTAGTTTCATCTATGCTCACACCCAGGGTGCCTTCTGCATCCTGACGCAGGTTCATTCCGGCAGCCTGAGCACGCTTAACGACAGCGGCTGTGTCTGCCACCTTAAAGGTCAGGGTGTCGAACCAGGTGTTGTTGGCCAGCTCAATGCCCTTGGCTTTCAGGCCGGTAGCCAGGATGTCAGCCAGGCGGTGAATACGACCGGCGATACGCTTCAAACCATCCGGGCCATGGTACACGGCGTAGAAAGAGGCCATATTCGCCAGCAGCACCTGAGCAGTACAGATGTTGGAGTTGGCTTTTTCGCGACGGATATGCTGCTCACGGGTCTGCATCGCCATGCGCAATGCCTTGTTGCCACGGGTATCCTTGGACACACCGATAATACGGCCTGGCATGGAGCGTTTGTGCTCGTCACGGGTAACAAAGAAGGCGGCGTGAGGACCACCGAAGCCCATAGGCACACCAAAGCGCTGGGCAGAGCCGAATACCACGTCGGCACCCATGGAGCCAGGCGACTTGAGCATCACCAGCGACATGATGTCGGCCCCCACAGACACCACAACCTTCTTCTCATGCAGTCTGGCAATCAGATCTGTGTAATCAGTGATTTCGCCGAAACGGTTGGTGTACTGTAGCAGCGCACCAAACAGGTCATGGTTAACCGCTTCTTCAGCCGGGCCTACAACCACGTCAAAACCAAAACACTCGGCGCGGGTCTTAATCACATCCAGAGTTTGCGGGAAAACGTCGTCCGCCACGAAGAAGGTGTTTGCCTTTTTGGCCTTGGAAACGCGCTTGGCCAGTGCCATAGCTTCGGCCGCGGCCGTGGCTTCATCCAGCAGAGAAGCAGAGGCCAGGTCCAGACCGGTCAGGTCGATGGACAGATGTTGGAAGTTCAGAATAGCTTCCAGTCGGCCCTGGGCAATTTCCGGCTGGTATGGCGTATAAGCGGTATACCAACCTGGATTTTCGAATACGTTACGCAGGATCACATTGGGCACTTCAGTGCCGTAATAACCCATACCGATATAGTTTTTAAAGACCTGATTCTGGTCGGCCAGCTTGCGAATATAGGCCAAACCTTCCGCTTCATTGTAGGAAGGACCTACCTTCAAGCCGTCCTTGAGACGGATGGACTCAGGAACAATCTGTGCAGTCAGGTCTTCCAAAGACTCGGCGCCAACACAGGACAGCATTTCACGCTGTTGTTCGGCATCCGGCCCGATATGACGGCCAATAAATTGTTCGTGCTGCTCTAGCTGGGTCAGGGATTGTTTGGTCATGATACGCCTTGTTCTATCTTACTGCCGGCTTAAGCGCCGGTCTAAAAGGGGCACAGATACAAACAAAGCCCCCGCGGGGGCTTTGTATTGGGTACAGCTTACTCTTCGTCGATAACAGCCTGATAGGCTTCTGCATCCAGCAGGTTATCCAGCTCAGCGGCATCAGTTGGCATGACACGGAAGAACCAGCCATCACCATATGCATCACTGTTTACCAGCTCTGGAGACTCTTCCAGTGCTTCGTTTACCGCCAGTACTTCACCTGACAGAGGTGCGTAGATGTCAGATGCTGCCTTTACAGACTCTGCCACAGCACAATCTTCACCAGCGTTGACAGTGTCACCTACTTCAGGCAGCTCAACAAACACCATATCGCCGAGCAGTTCCTGGGCGTGCTCAGTAATACCGATTGTGTAGCTGCCATCTTCCTCTTTGCGAACCCACTCGTGAGAGGATGCATACTTCAGCTCGGTTGGGATGTTGCTCATTGTTATAATTCCTTGTTCCGTTATCTCTTAGAAAGCTTGTTTTCCGTTGCGTACAAAGCAGGGAGATACCACCCTGACAGGGACTCTTTTGTTACGCACTTCGACTTCGGCAGTCTCACCAATACCCGCATCGACGCGAGCCATCGCGATAGAATAACCCAATGTCGGAGAAAAAGTACCGCTGGTGATCACGCCCTTGTGCTCTGCACCGGCGTCATCATTGAAACATACTGTCATGCCATGGCGCAGTACCCCTTTGGTCTCCATCACCAAACCGACCAGCTTGTCAGCACCGGCAGCCTTGATGGCACTCAACGCTTCACGACCAATAAAGTCGCGCTCAGACGGTTCCCAGGCAATGGTCCAGCCCATGTTGGCTGCCAGAGGGTTAACGGTTTCGTCCATATCCTGACCATACAGGTTCATACCGGCTTCCAGACGCAGGGTATCCCGGGCACCCAGACCACAGGGACGCACGCCGGCATCGAGTAATGCCTGCCACAGTGCCTCAGCCTGGGCTTCAGGTACGATAATCTCGTAACCCGCTTCACCTGTGTAACCGGTAGTGGCAATAAACAGCTCACCAGCCTGAACACCGAAGAAAGGCTTCATTCCTTCCACTGCAGCGTTCTGCTCAGCATTGAATACCTCTGCAGCTTTGGCTTTGGCATTCGGGCCCTGGACTGCAATCATCGCCAGTTCAGGACGCTCGGTGACAGTGACATCAAAGCCTTCGGTTTGCAGCGCAATCCAGGCCAGATCTTTTTCACGGGTGGCCGAGTTCACTACGATACGGTAGAAGTCATCGTTCAGATAATAGGTAATCAAATCGTCGATTACCCCGGCGTCGTGGTTCAGCATGCCGCCGTACAGGGCTTTGCCGGACACCTTGAGCTTGGCTACGTCATTAGCCAGCAGGCGCTGGAGGAAGGCTTTGGCACCGGTTCCGGTAATGTCGACCACTGTCATGTGGGACACGTCGAACATGCCTGCGTCCTGACGCACGGCGTGGTGTTCTTCGATTTGCGAGCCATAGTTCAGGGGCATATCCCAACCATGGAAATCGACCATCTTGGCACCGGATTCCAGGTGCTTGGTGTAGAGTACGGTTTTATTAGCCATTGTAATCCCTTCTATGGGTCTGAGGTCATCTCATCAGGTCTTCGCCTGTTAATCAGCAGCGTAATCAGGACTTACAGATTAAGTCATCACTGCCGAGACAACCTGCTTTGGAAATGCGGCAAAATTATACCGCCCGTTGTGGTTTTGTATACAAAAAGATATTCATCACCAACTGCTTAGTGCATTAGTAAAAATAATGCGAATAATTAGTTATCTTCAACGCAGCAGCGGGCTTTCAAAGCCGATCCCCCGCCACTGCTGGGATAAGGACCTTTAGCGGCAAAGCCTGGGCAGACCGGATTTTTTACCCATGGCCTGTTGGATGAACAGTGTTTTCAGAGGAGAGACTGAATCAACCAGATTCAAACCCAGATCCCTGATCGCTTTTTTGATTGGATTACTTCCCGCGAACAACTGCTTAAACCCTTCCATTGCGGTAATCATCTCCAGTGCGTCAGCCTTGCGCCAACGTTCCAGCGCCCGCAAATGGCGATATTCGCCTATGTCCTTTCCGGCCTGTTTCAATTCAGCCACGGTATCGACAATGGCTGCGGCATCCAAAAAGCCCAGGTTCACGCCCTGCCCCGCCAGCGGATGTATGGTATGAGCCGCATCACCGGCCAGAATAAGTCGATGACGGGCAAAGTGTCTGGCGTAACGCATCCGCAGCGGGAACGACACGCGCTTGCCATCACCGGCCAGTCGACACATGCCAAGGCGTCCGTCCATCGCCACAGTCAGACGCTTCTCAAACTCTTCATCTGTGGCGGCAAGCAAGCTGGCCGCCTGTTCCGGTGCCACTGACCAGACAATCGAACAGAGGTTGTCTTCATTGAGCGGCAGGAAAGCCAGCACGCCATCCCCCAGAAACGCCTGTCTGGCTGTTGAGTTATGGGGCTGCTCGGTTCTGATGGTCGCGACGATGGCATGATGGCCGTAATCCCAGAAGGTCAGAGGGATCTGGCACAGGCTACGCACCTGAGACTGAGCACCATCGGCAGCCACCACCAATGCAGCACTCACCTGATCGCCATTATCCAGTGTCAGCCAGGCTTCCCGCTCACCAAAGGCCAGCTTCTCCATGCGGACACCTTCAAGGTGAGTCACATTGGCTAAACCGGCTGCACTGCGTGCCAGTGCGTAACTGATGGCATCATTCTCGACAATAGCGCCCAGCGCAGGCTCAGACAGACTTTCGGCATCGAAGCTGATCTTACCCAGACCATCTTTGTCCCACACTTCCATACGGCGGTAAGGGCCTGTGCGCTGGGCATCGATATAGCTCCAGGCGCCCAGATTGTTCAACAGGCACTGACTGGCCTGATTGATGGCGCTGACTCTCAACCTTGGGTGACCTGTCACTGGCTGGCACTCGCCGGCATCTATTACCAGGGTTTTTACCCCGGCCTCGGCCAGACCACAGGCTATCGCCAGCCCAACCATGCCACCGCCGACGATGGCAACATCATAGGTTTGTGTTGTAATCATGTTTTAGTTGCTCATATCCCTCTGGCTTCAACACTCCGCCAACCCATGGCTTGATGAGCCAAAGGCGTTTTCAGCGGCGGTATCCAGGAAAGCAGACGCAATCCCATGTTGCGTCCTGCAGTCAGCGGCAGATAATTGTTTGAAAAGCCCCTGACCAAAAATTCAATATTGGTGACTGTCGATTGTCTGTCTTCAGCCCGGCTGCGAAGAAAGTCATGCACCAGAGTGGTTGCGCCTACATCTTCACCTGAGCACAACTGCTTATCGATACAGGCAATCAAGTCAACCACATCCCTGAGGCCCAGGTTAAATCCCTGACCGGCAATCGGATGCAAGGTCTGGGCAGCATTGCCAATAAATACACAACGATGATAGCCCGGCCTTGGCATCACACTCATGGTCAACGGGTAACAGTGGCGCGTTCCTGCCTGCACAAAGCGGCCAGCACGATAGCCGAATGCCTGTTGCAGTTCAGCCAGAAAATCTGAATCATCCAGCGTCATCACCCGCTCAGCCTGTTCATGTTCCAGCGCCCACACCACAGATAGCCGGTGAAGACCGTCCACTCGAGACATTGGCAGCATGGCCAGCGGACCGGATTCGGTGAACCTTTCCCAGGCCATACCCGGTTTTCCATCAGTTACTGCGACATTGGCAATGACCGCACTTTGGCCAAACTCTGTCAGGGTTTGTTGCAGCTTAAATTGCTGGCGAACTTTGGACTGGGCACCATCGGCGGCGACCACCAGAGACGCCGTGAGTTGCGCGCCACTGCTCAGAGTGAGGGTATGGCAGTGTTCACCGGCATCGATCTGTTGCAGTGAATCGGGGCAAAAATAGCTGATATCAGACTTTTCCAGCATGGCATCCAGCACCTGCCCTACTGCTGCCAGCTCAACCACCTGACCAAATGCCGGCACCTTAAACGCTTCGGCATCCATTCGCGTCATACCAAAATGGCCGCGATCGGACACATGAATGGTGTCAATCTTTGTTCCAAGATGTCTGAGTGCAGCCCAGAGTCCAAGAGTATCAAGTTGATGAACAGAGCCATGTGAAAGTGCAATGGCTCTGGCATCAAAGCCGGGATGCGACTTGCTGACTTTGAAGGCCTCAACCAGCGCTATACGCAGCTTGCGACCGGATGCGCCAAGTTTTGCCAGGCCCAGGGCCAATGTGGCACCAGCCATGGCACCACCAATAATCACTACATCATAATGAGATTGAGTCGATTCGCTGCTCATACGCTTCATTTGGCGCCCGGCGCCTGTTTTTTATTGATGAAAAAATGGCGGCCAATGCCGCCATTCGGTTCACTCTATCAGTGAATAATTTTGTCTTCTGCGGCATCGTCCACACTTGGCTCAGGACCAAACTCGGCATAACACAAAATGGCCGACATACGGACAAACTCCAGAATTTCCATATAAGCGGCCTCGGACTCTTCATCTTCAGTCACATCCAGCTCTACCCGGGCAATCTCCGCCAGATCCTGGATAACTTCACGAACATCAGCAGAAGCCTGATTTAACTTCGGCTGGATAATCGCCAGGCCGGTCAGGAAGCTCTGCACCCAAAGTGACAGGGCTTCAACTCTTGAGGCCAGAGGCTCTTCCTCCTCTGGCAATAATGGTACAAAGCCAAATTCAGCATCTGCCAGACGGGTCAGGGCATCCTGATACATCTCACCTACCAGCACCTTAAGTTCACCTGTCAGTGGTTGACCATCATTCATCAGCTCCGCCAAAGGCTTTTGCCAGCCATCACGATTGACAGACACTCCGCCACTGATCAGGCCCACCAGAGCACCGTGAACTTCGACTGGATGTTGTCCTATCTCTGCAGCGCTCAGAGCGGTTTTCAATTTGTCGATACAAAGGGAGGGAGGGGTCGCCATAGGTGTTTGAGTCCAAATACAGATTTAATCCAGCAATGCTAGCAGATGTGGTGTCTGTGACCAAGGGAAGCACCCGCTCGTGGGCACAAATTTTCGTCGCAGATTGGCATGCTGTTCACTCCTTGGGCAAGCACAGTGATCCCGCGCTATTTCACGCACTGCTTATCTTGCACTTTGGCCCCCGGCCTTATATAGTCCGCCTCAAGAGACCCAGGTAAGGAACACAGCGAAAAATGAGTAACAGTGCAGTTGATATCACCCTTCAGGGGCGCACGTACTCTATCGCCTGTCCGGCGGGTCAGGAAGCCGCGTTGAAAGCGGTTGCCACTAAGCTTGAGAAACAACTCGCTTCCCTGAGGTCACGAACCAACAGTTTGAGCCGGGAAGAGCTGGCCATCATGGCGGCCCTGAACATAGGCTATGAGTTGTTTGAAGAGCAGAAAAAGAATCAGGACTACATCAGACAGATGGATGAGCGTATCGGTCTGTTGCAGTCAACCCTCGAAAATGCGCTGGTTGAGCGCAGCCGAGGGGATAAGAGTACCGAAACCACATCGGAATAAACCGGGTTTCAGTCAATCCAAATTCGCTCTCTGGGGTGTGCGACAGCAGGTAATGTCCCTGTGCCGATATTTTTAAACCCAGGGTGAATGCTTTACTGACATTGAGCATGCTCGGCCCGTACCGAGAAGCCTTAGGAGGTAATCATTTACCCGCCTTGAACCTACGGTTCAAGGGCTACACCCGCATCGGCACCCTGGAGAGCACCAAAATTCAGTTTATCTGTATGTATGCAGATAATTGATAAATAAAGTATTTCCTTAATTGTGGAAACCAGAGCAGAACTCAGACGCCGAATAAGGCAACAGCGCAGCAAACTTACAGCTGCCCAGCAGACAGAGGCGACACAACAGCTCGTCGACCTGCTGCTACCTGAGCTGCTCAAACGTCAAGTCCAACATATCGCCCTTTACCTCTCCAACGACGGTGAACTCAATACCCTTCCTCTTATTCAGGCGCTGTGGCAACACAATATTCTCGTCGCGCTGCCGGTATTGCACCCCTTCTCCCCCGGGCATTTGCTGTTTCTCCACTACCACCCCGATTCCCCGATGACCACCAATCGCTATGGGATAGCCGAGCCCAGGCTCGACATCAGTCAACTTGTGCCTTTGCATAAGCTGGACCTGATCCTGACGCCTTTGGTTGCCTTCGATAAACAGGGAAACCGCCTTGGCATGGGCGGCGGTTTTTACGACCGAACCCTGGCTTGCAGCAATGCACCTGCAGCCATGGGAATTGCACATGAGTGTCAAAAGGTGTCTGCGTTGCCAGTGGAAAGCTGGGATATACCTCTACCAGAGATAGCCACCCCTGATGCTCTGTATCAATTTTCAACCCCCAATCTTCATCTATAGACCTCAATAACTGACGTCTTCACACCTTGAAGTAAAGAGGAATCGTGATCTCAGCATTCGCACCAAAGCTGCACTCTTTGGACAGGCATGCCCTGCTCATTGGCGTCATGCTATTTGTGTTGCCCATTCTGGCTGCGCTGTCGACCCATAAAATGTTGACTGCGCACCTGGTGGATTATCGGATGCAACAAACTATGGATAGTATTACTGGCCTGATTAACCAGCAAACCCATAACGGCGAGTCGAAAGATGCCCACAATCAATTGGTCAATGCTTTTAACTTTGACTGTGGCGCCAAAGATCAAGCCCTGTTGTCCAGCCCCGGGATAAGCCCCAGTGAAGTTCGGGTAGTACAACTTGAACTGGCCGGCGCGCAACGTTGTTCCAATCTGGGGACGCCGGTTGATTTCCATCTGGATAGTGTGAAAAAGGTGGATGGTGTTCCTATCTATCTGGGCACCAGCCGTTCGCCCCTGCTGGAAAGTCGCGCGCTGGTTTATATATTGCAGTTGGGCCCCCATCGCCTGCTGGCCATGGTAAATAACCGTGTCTACAGCGATATGCTCAATAACAACTGTAAAAACTGCTACCAGTTGGTATTCAACTACCCTGAACTGAAACCTATTCTGCTTGGGCCAACAGTGCTGAGACAAGACAGGTATAAGTACACCCGAGCCCGGGATGCAGATGCCTTTGGACTCGAGCTGACCCTTAATGCTGGCGATCAGTTGCACAAAGAGGTCAGCGAGCAGGTGTGGCTGGTACTGCTGCTGTCATCTCTGGGTATTGGCTTTGCTGCCAACTGGTTGGTTGCGCACTGGCGTAACCGCCGTATCTCTCCCGGATACCTGATTAGAAGAGGTCTGGAAAATGGCGAGTTTATCCCCTACTACCAACCTGTAATCGATACCCAGACCGGTGAGCTGATAGGTCAGGAAGTCCTGATTCGATGGCAGCGGCCCGATGGACAATTAATCCCTCCCAGCCAGTTTATTCCCTATGCGGAGGAACATGGACTTATCATCCCCATGACCCACCTGCTGCTGGAGAAAATTTGCCAGGATCTTCCTTCCCTTCAGGGTTGGGTGAGTATCAATGTGGTCGCAGAACACCTTGAGAAAGGCCTGTTAAGTCAATATCTCAAGTCCAAAGAGACAGATATCAGCCGAATCTGTTTTGAGCTCACTGAGCGGCAGCCAATGACCAACTTCAGCGCTGCGGTAAAAGAGATTGAGACCCTGGGTAAGATCTGCCATGGCGTCAAACTGGACGATTTTGGTACAGGTTTTGGCGGCTTTGGCTACCTGCATAAGCTGGGGATCAAGTGCATTAAAATCGACAAGATGTTTATCGATACCATAGGTACAGATGACCTTAAGCGAGGAGTGCTGAACTCCATTATTGCCTTCGGTCGTGAGACCAGTATGGAGATGATTGCAGAAGGGGTGGAAACCCAACAGCAGCTTGATTATCTGTCCGCTAAAGGGGTTCATCTGGTGCAGGGATATTTCTATGCCCAGCCCTTGTCACTGGCGGATCTGCTGCTGCGTTACCCCATTTTGAAGCCACACGATTAACCCCTTGTCAGGACAACCGGTACCCAGTTGTACCGGTTGTCTCCCCCATAGCCTCCCTTCATTTATCCTGGTTGCTTGCGTAACAACATGCCCTCTCATACCTAAGCCATAGTGCTGCTCTGGTTTCCTTCTCGTCCCTCAGGTTTACTGTGGACCGCTAATTTAGCGATATCAGCAACACTTTGTGACACTTGTCAGACTTTCCAACCATAAAACAACAAATTCACAAAGCTTTTATTGATCATGATAACCATTATCATTAACCTTTAAATCCGCAATACACCCCATACGCTAAATAACAATATCAACAGAAGAGACTGGATCCATGTTCACAAAAAGCACCCTGGCACTGGCTGTCATCCTGGCCATGCAATCCCCTTTGGTTGCAGCACACAGTAAAGAGACCCGTGCCGCGTCCCAACAGCAAGCCGCAGAAGAAGAAATGGAAACCATTGAAGTTCGCGGTGTACGCCAGCGCCTGGAAAAGGCCGGAGTACTGACCGACAGCATCATGAAAACGGAAATCGTCAGTGCCGAACTGATTGAAAACAAAAATGCCGTCAACCTGACCGAAGCGATTGACAACACTCCCGGTGTGCGGGTTTCCAACGAATGCTCCATGTGCGGGGTAAAACGCATCATGTTGAACGGTCTGCGTGGCGAACAAACCACGCTGCTGGTTGATGGCCTGCCGGTGCATGCCATGATTGCCGGCTACTATGCCGTGGATGCCATTCCCACTACAGGGGTAGACCGTATTGAAGTAGCCCGCGGCGCCGGTGCATCCCTTATCGCCCCTGAAGCCATAGGCGGCACCATCAACGTCATTACCAAAACCGCCACGGAGAATGCTGCCACAGTGGATGTTTCTGTGGGTGAGGATGGTAACCGCAAGATAGGTATTCTGGGGACAGGTATCAGTGAAGACGGCAAAACCCGCGCGACTTTAATTGCGCAGTACGATGCCAGAGATCAGGTAGATGAAGACAACAACCTGGTGAACGAGGCTCCCTCTCAGGAAAACCGTACCTTTACCGCCCGACTATCCCATGATCTGACAGATAAGGACAACCTGACCCTGAGGTACTCCAATGTAGACTCAGAAATTATTGGCGGTCCAATGATTGGCGCTGAGTTTGCTGATGGTGTGGCCAGCAGCATAGGCACAATTATCGCCGGTTACGACGGTGTCGATTCTGATCTGTTGTTTGATGGCAGCGACGTACGCAACGACTTTGTGGGTAAAGCCTGGGAAACCACAGAGTGGATCCATACTCAGCGTGATGAGGTGACCCTGAGTTGGTTGCGGGAACTCAATGATGACCTGAACATGACGCTGTCAGGTGTGTACTCCGACCACAGTCAGGATTCATTTTACGAAGGCTTTCGTTACTACGCCGAAGACACCATGATGTACTTCGACGCCAGATTTAACTACTTTCTCAACGCCAGTCACCTGTTGACCTTTGGCGTCGACCACAGAACCGAAGAGATGCGATCTCAGTCCAGCGGCGAAGTGGCAGCACCCGATAAGTATGTGTCTGACTCCTTCGACTATGACACTCTGGGCTTCTACCTGCAGGACACCTGGCAAGCGACTGACGCCCTGGAAATCGCCATGGCGCTGCGTTACGACAACGTTCAGGCTGACTTTATCGACCCCAAGAAGCCGGGTAAAGAGATAGACAAGTCGATTCTCGCCCCACGGGTCGACATTCGCTACAGCCACAACGACGAGTGGACGTCACGTCTCTCCGCCGGTCGCG
This sequence comes from Shewanella corallii, assembly GCF_023349125.1. Classification (GTDB taxonomy): domain Bacteria; phylum Pseudomonadota; class Gammaproteobacteria; order Enterobacterales; family Shewanellaceae; genus Shewanella; species Shewanella corallii. The sequence goes on from NZ_JAKIKT010000002.1 coordinate 407,788, forward strand.
GCTACCGCGCGCCACTCTCTTTCTTTGAAACCGACCACGGTATTCTGGATGCGGATCTGGGCTTTGCCATCGACATCGATGAACTGGAGCGTTCCACGTCTGCCACCTACGCCCTGAGCTATGCGGGCAATGACCTGACCATGACCACTTCGTTGGCATGGACTGAAGTTGAACACCTGGCCAGCCTGACAGAAACCGACGAAGGCATTCCGCTGCTGACGCAACTGGATGAGAAAGCGGCTGTGACCACTGCGGATATCGCTCTGGGCTATGACCTGACTGACGACCTGACTCTGGGCTTTACCGCGGAAGGTTTCTTTTATGATGACGCCTTTAAATCCTCCTACGCCATCGCCCCGGTAGAAGAACGACTGACCCTGAATGCTGATTATCTGATTGGCGGCTGGGATATCTTCGCCAATCTGGTATGGGTCGGCTCCCGGGATCTATCTGAATACGGTTATGAGGGTTACAACCAGGTTGATGGCAACGGCAATGTGATCGAAAGCTCCAAAAAGTCCACTGACGCTCCCTCCTACTGGACACTTGATCTCAAGGTGACCAAGGCGATTACCGACAATATCGATTTCTATGCCGGGGTTAACAACCTGTTTGATTACACCCAGGTGAATGAGGGGGAAACTCCACTGTTCTTCGACACTGATGGTGGCTATGACGTGGCATATATCTGGGGCCCTCTGCGCGGCCGAGAAGTCTACGCAGGCTTCAAAGCTGAATTTTAACCCAGGCAGATAACAGTAAAAGGACAGTTTGATGCAAAACCCCGGCAGCAACACCAATGGCCATCACGGCCACTCATCAACAAGACAGTCGCCATGGACAGGCCTGCTGTCACTGACGGTGTTGATTCTAATGCTCGGCGCGATCGCTCCCCGCGCAGTGGCACTGGAACTGCTGGGGTTTGAACATCAAAGTCTAAGTGACGGCAGTATCAGTAATCTCAAGCACCTTAAGGGCAAACCCACACTACTCATGTTCTATGAGCCTGACTGTCCCTGGTGCTTTAAACAGGGCAGAGCCTTTAATAAGCTGCTCAGCCACTGTGGCGAAGAGTTGCAGATAGTGGCACTTGGCACCCATGGTGACAAAGCCAGTCTTAAGCGTGAACTGTGGAAAATGAAGCCTGACTTTCCGGGTTTTATCGCCGGTCAGGAGATGATCAACTCTGTTGGAAACTTACCTGCTACGCCAATGACACTTGTTGCTGATAGCAATGGTGAGTTTATCAGTTACATGAGAGGTTATATTAAGCTGGAGACCCTTGAGCCCCTGCTGAAAAAACAGCTGGGACTCATCTGCAAAGGGTAATCGGAAAGCGCTATCGAGTGCTTTCAGTGTGCCGCTTTACCGCGGAGCTTATTCACCAAAGAGACCAGGATTAACGCGCCGATACCTGCCACGACGCCAAACAGGGCATTAAGCACAGTCGGCATGATATACGCCAGCACAGGACCTGCCACAGCGACAGACTCTACGCTCGCAGCCAACTGAGCAAAATACTCAGCCACTGAGTGCATGCCGTGCACCAGAATTCCGCCCCCCACCATAAACATGGCCAGCGTGCCGACAACCGCCAATAGTTTCATCAGCTTTGGTGCCGCCGCCAGCAGCATATTCCCCAGCCATTTGGCCCCGGAGGAAGCTCCCTCCTTACTCACCAGATACAAGCCTGCGTCGTCCATTTTGACAATGGCCGCCACCAAGCCATACACACCTATGGTCATGGCAATGGCGATAATGCTCAGGGTGACCAGTTGCGTTGTAAAGCTGGCATCCGCCACCACCCCAAGAGTGATGGCGATAATCTCGGCGGAAAGAATGAAGTCGGTGCGAATAGCCCCTTTTACCTTCTCCTTTTCCCACGCCTCCAGATCCAGGTCAGCCGGAAGTTCCTCTTCAGCCTTCAGCTCTTGATGAAACCAGCTGTGGTAGAGCTTCTCTACCCCTTCAAAACACAGAAACAGGCCACCGAACATTAATAAGGGCGTAACCAGAAATGGCGCAAACGCACTGATAAGCAACGCCGCCGGCACTAAAATCGCCTTATTGATAAATGAGCCCCTGGCTACCGCCCACACCACAGGTAGCTCCCGCTCTGCACTGACACCGGTTACCTGCTGGGCATTAAGCGCCAGGTCATCCCCCAGCACCCCGGCAGTTTTTCGGGCAGCCACTTTGCTCATTACCGCCACATCATCCAGCACAGCGGCAATATCATCCAATAAGGTCAATAAACTCGCACCGGCCATAGTTTCCCCCAAAACTTATCATTGGCACTGATAGATAAGAACTACTCTACTCCATCACTGAGTCCAAACATAATGATTGTATTTTCATAGAAAAATACCTAAGCACACTGCAATGCGGGTTATAATACGCGCCATTTCCCGGCTCCATTTGGAAGGACTAAGATGACTCAAGACGAAATGAAAAAGGCGGCGGCTCAGGCGGCCCTGACCTATGTTGAAGAAGGCAGTATTGTAGGTGTAGGTACCGGCTCAACCGTTAACCACTTTATCGATGCACTGGCCAGTATGAAGGATGATATTGAAGGCGCAGTTTCAAGCTCTGAAGCCTCCACTGAGCGCCTGAAAGCTCTGGGCATTGAAGTCTTTGACCTGAACAGTGTCAGCAACCTGTCTGTCTATGTGGATGGAGCCGATGAGATCAGTCCCCATATGGCGATGATCAAAGGGGGCGGCGCCGCCTTGACCCGGGAAAAGATCGTCGCTGCTGTCGCCGACAAGTTTATCTGTATCGTCGATAACACCAAGCAGGTGGACGTACTGGGTGAATTCCCGCTGCCGGTAGAAGTGATCCCTATGGCTCGCTCCTATGTGGCGCGTCAGCTGGTTAAGCTGGGCGGTGACCCGGTTTACCGTGAAGGTGTGGTCACAGACAATGGCAACGTGATTCTGGATGTTTATAACCTGAAGATCCTGAATCCAAAAGAGTTAGAAACCCAGATCAACGCGATTGTTGGCGTAGTAACCAACGGCCTGTTCGCCGAGCGTGGCGCAGATGTACTGCTGGTCGGTACCCCTGAGGGCGTACAAACACTCAAAAACTGATCCCGCTCAGTTTGTGCCTGAAAGAGATGCGAGTATGCTCGCATCTCTTCCTTTCTTAACGGGGCTCCAGCTGCTCCACCAGCAGTTGTACCGATTGATTCCCACGGAACTCATTCACGTCCAGTCGGTAAGCAAGACGGACATGCCCAATACTGGCATCAGGCCAGGTCTTAAGGTCCACATTAAACGCGATGGCATCGAGCATGGCACCGCCACACTCAGTTTCCACCACCATCTTCAAATGCTTTTCACCCACAACACGTTGCTGAATCAGACGAAAATAACCATCAAATAGCGGCTCTTCAAACGCCTGCCCCCAGGGACCGGCGCTTCTCAGCATCATGGCGATATCCAGATTCATCATATCAGCGGATAGCTCACCATCACTGAGGATCTCTCCTGTCAGTTGCTCCGGCTTAAGCAGCGCCTTTACCGCATCGTCAAAAGCGTTGGCAAACTCCTGATAGCTATCCGCCTTCAAACTCAACCCTGCAGCCATAGCATGACCACCGAATTTGGTAATCATGCCCGGATAACGAGCGTTAATCAGCTCAAGCGTATCCCGCATATGCAAACCTTTAATAGAGCGGGCAGACCCTTTTATCAAACCTTCACCTGCATCAGCGAAAGCGATAACCGGTCTGTGATATCTGTCCTTGATACGGGATGCCAGAATGCCTATCACCCCCTGATGCCAGTCGTCCTGAAACAGCGCGATACCCCAGGGCAACTCACTCTCATTAAACTCCATCGACTCCAGGCTTTTGAGCGCTTCTGCCTGCATTCCGGTCTCAAGTTCCCGACGTTCAGCATTCAAACCATCCAGCTCCGCCGCCATGCGACGGGCTAAATGGATGTCTTCGCACAGCAGGGTTTCCACCCCCAGCGCCATCTCATCCAGACGACCGGCTGCGTTCAATCTGGGACCCACGGCAAAGCCAAAGTCAGAGGCCACCATGCGTTGAGGATTGCGCTTGGCTACATCCAGCAAAGCCGTGATCCCGGGGCGGCAGCGCCCTGCCCGCACCCGCTTAAGCCCGGCTTCAACCAATATTCGATTGTTGGCATCCAGCGCGACCACATCCGCCACTGTACCCAAAGCAACAATATCCAATAAGGTCGCCAGATTAGGTTCGGCAATACCTTGTTGCGCAAACCAGCCCCGGTTCCTGAGCTCGCCACGAAGAGAAGACATTAAATAGAAAGCAACGCCTACTCCGGCAATGGACTTGCTGGCAAAGTCACAGCCATGCTGATTGGGGTTCACAATGGCATCCGCATCGGGCACTTCTGCGCCGGGCAGGTGATGATCGGTCACCACCACTTTCATGCCAAGGGCTTTGGCGGCTGCCACACCCTCGATGGAGGAGATGCCATTATCTACAGTGATAAGCAATTGGGCTCCCTGACTGTGAGCCACAGCCACAATCTCAGGACTCAGCCCATAACCATAATCAAAGCGATTGGGGATCAGATAGCTCACGTCCGCAGCGCCCATCATACGCAGTGCCAACATACAGACACTGGTACTGGTGGCACCATCGGCATCGAAATCACCCACAATAAGGATTCGGGCATTATCGGCCATGGCATCGGCCACTATGGCAGCGGCTTTATCCAGTCCCAGCATGGTATTAGGCCTAAGTAAACCAGCCAGCTCAAGTTGGCACTCATCGGGCTGAACGCCTCTTCTGGCGTATAGCTGTCGCAGCAAGGGCGGCAAGGAGGGAGAAAGATGACTGTCATCAACCTGAGGACGGCGAACGATATTGTGGATCACGGGAGAATTCCTGCTGGCCGAAACAAAGCGAACAAGATAACAAAAAGGTGAGCCACTGGCTCACCTTTTTCGCGGAGTTAACACTGTTATCAACGGGTTTCCAGCATACGCAGCAAAGAATCTGCAGGTTGGTAACCCGGGATCAGAATACCATCTTCCAGTACAACGGCCGGGGTACCTGTTACCCCCAGAGTGCCACCCAGCTGGTACTGCTCAGTAATCTTGGCATCACATTTCGCTGTAGGGACCCGCTTGCCATTCTGGGCGTCGTTCATCGCCTGCAGTGGGTCAGCAGCACACCAGATAGAACGCATATCCTCAGCATTTTTGGATGGAACACCCTGACGAGGGAACGCCAGATAACGCACTGTAATGCCGGCGTCGTTGTAGTCCTTCATCTCATTGTGCATCTTACGACAGTAACCACAGGTCACATCGGTGAATACAGTGATCACATGCTTTTCATCTTTGGCCTTGTAAACCAGCATGTCATCTTCAAATTCTTTGATCATCTCTTTGCGTGGGCCAGCCAGCGCTGCATCAGTCAGGTTCAGCATGCCACGGTCCATGTCATAGATATTGCCGTGAACCAGCTTGGAGCCATCCTCAGTCACATAGATAACACCACGGTCAGTCAGAGCCTGATACAAGCCAGAGATAGGCGATGGCTGCAGGTCGGCAACTTCCAGACCCAGAGTGTCACTGAGCTTTTGTTTAAGCACATCAGCGTTCTTGATATCTGCGGCCTGGGCAGCAAAAGCTGACATCACCAAAGCAGCGGTAAGCGAAATCGCACGGGTAAACTTCATTATCAATCCTTAGGGCTTATCGGGTTCCGTATCGCGTCTATAAAACAGAACCTTGTTTGGGCAGAAAAATTACAGAGAGATCCGCGGAAATGCAACTTGTCTGCCGGAATAAACTGTATGCAACTTTGACAAGGGCGACAGTTTGCCGGGAAATGTGCGAGCCATCATCCCCTTGGATGATGCTGGCTATGCAGTTGTGCCAATCGCAACTTAGCGACATGGGTGTATATCTGGGTGGTCGACAGCGAGCTGTGACCCAACAGCAGCTGTACCACGCGCAGATCGGCGCCATGGTTCAACAGATGTGTGGCAAAAGCGTGCCTTAATGTGTGCGGCGACAACTCACCCTGAATATTTGCCCTGAGCGCATAGAGTTTAATTCTGTGCCAGAAAGTCTGGCGTGTCATCATCTGGCCTCTGCCTGAGGGAAAAACCACATCTGAAACGCGACTGCCAAGCAGCAACCCTCTTGCCGAACTCAAATAGTATTCCAGCGCCGCAGTGGCAGGCTCGCCCATGGGAACCAATCTCTCCTTCCCGCCTTTACCCACCACTCTGACCAACCCCTGACGCAGACTGACCTGCTCCAGCGTCAAGCCCACCAGCTCTGTCACCCGCAGACCTGTGGCATACAATAGTTCCAGCATGGCCTGATCACGACACTCTAAGGTATCTTCAGGGTCAGGCTCAGCCAGCAACAGCTCTACATCCAGCTCAGACAAGGTCCCCGGTAATTTGCGGTCCAGCTTTGGGGCGGCGAGATCAACACAGGGGTCCTGATTGATCTGCGACTTCTCCAGCAGAAAGCCGTAATAGCGCTTGATAGCACTGAGCACCCTGGCGCTGGAGGACTTGGCAAACTCCTGGTCCTTTCGCCACTTCAGATACAACTGCAATTCACGGCGGGAAGCTTCCTTCATCTGTAATTTGCGTCCAGCCAGGAAGCAGGCCAACAGCCCCAGATCGCTGCGATAAGCCGCCAGCGTGTTGTCACTTAAGCCATTGACCGACCATAGTTCATCGAGAAAGCTCTCAATTGCTGCCTGACTTTTGCTGAGTACTACAGGGTCGGCTTGCTGTCTCAATTCCGACGTGATCTCTTTTAATTTTGTCTGTTTTGCCAAAGCGTTTTCCAATGATGCCGGATACAAAAAACGACGCCTGAGCGTCGTTTTATTATGTTGCTATACAGTCGATTATGCCACTGTCTCAGCCTTGACTGGCTTTTTGATAAACAGACAGATGAACATAGTGAGCAGGGTCGGCAGCAACCAGGCCATACCTTCAGCATACAAAGGCAGGAAGTTCAGGAAGCTGGTATCAAGCCCAGCCACTTTCAGACCATCAAAGATACCGAATACCAGAGCCACAGACAGAACCAGACGATGAGAGAATTCAGGTCTGGCAAACTTCTGGGTCAGGAAAGTCACCAATACCAGTGCGATAGCCACTGGATAAACGGTTACCAGCACAGGAATACTGAAGTTAATCAACTCTTTCAGTCCCAGGTTAGCCATCGCCATACAACCTGCACACATCAGCAGCACCCAGATGCGGTAACTGATCTGTGGCAGCAGTTCATTAAAGTACTCCGAACAGGCACTCACCAGACCAACTGCAGTGGTCAAACAGGCCAGAGTCACCACGCTCGCCAGCAAGATAACGCCGGTATTGCCAAAGTAGTGGGTCACATATTGAGTCAGCAGTTGACCACCAGTCTCAGCACCAATCGCCAGATCACCGGCAGTGGTGCCAAGATAGAACAGAGACAGATAAACAAAGGCCAGACCACCGGCAGCAATCAGCGCTGCACGAACCAGGTATTTGGTTTGAGTTGCCGCCTCAGTCACCCCTTTCTTGCGCAGGATATCAATAATCAACATACCGAAAATTAATGACGCTAAAGTATCCATGGTGTTGTAGCCCTCAAGGATACCTTTAGTCAGTGGAGAGCTGGCATAGTCTCCCTGAGGCACCCCCGGCTCAGCACCCGGCAGAATAAATACTGACACCGCCAGGCCCACCAGCAGGAAAATCAACAGAGGGGTTAATACTTTGCCCACGCTATCGAGCAGGTTACCCGGGAAAGCTGACAACACCATGGTGATCAGGAAAAAACCCAGGGTGTAATACAGCTGACCATTGGTGGCATCGGCTGACAAAAATGGCAGTGCGCCGATTTCAAAGGCAACCAGACCAGTACGGGGCGCAGCGATAATAGGACCTATGATGAGATAGATAGAAACAGTAAGAGCCGTTGCCGCAGCAGAAGGCAGGAAAGCTGTCACTTTACCGTTGGATTTGGCGATGGCAATCAGACCTACCAGCGGCATACCCACGGCGGTCAACAAAAAGCCAATCATGGCAGGCAGTGTGTTGTCACCTGCCATATGCCCTGCGAATGGCGGGAAAATCAGGTTCCCGGCGCCAAGAAAAAAGGCGAAGGTCATAAAACCCAGACCTATGGTATCTCCCATTGTCATTTGCTTGTTTTGCACAAAAACTCCCCACTTATTATTGTTTGGATACTGAACACCCCTGAATCAGCGAATATTGTTCAGACATTCCTTATGTTTTTTTAACCAACTTAAGTCATCGACTCTGGATATGCCAGCCGGATCGCCGACACCGCAAACCAAGCGTAAACATTAAGTTACAGCGACTATTCGCCTTATTCAGACCTTTCCTGGTGATATTTTGTGCAAATTTATCGTATTTGATGACCGCACGCTGGAATCGAATTCCTGTCCCTGTATCTCCCCGAGCTAAAACCCCAATATATTGTGTTTTGCCGGGCGGTCACATTTATCAAAGTTAATCCGGAATGACAATACAAAAACTGGCCAAGCGAGCAGAAATGCACCACACAAAAACAAGGTGTTAACACCAACCCAGGTAGTTCAACACCTTGCCTGTAAGCTGATGTCTGCAAAGCTGATTTTCCAGCGCCATAGCCCACTACTGGTAAGACCAGAATTTAGGTCGTAGAGCATCTTCAGCCAGCTGATAACTCCCCCGAACACGCAAACTGAGACAGGATTATCAGGCTCTCGTGCCGCCTATTCGCGACTAATACCCGGTGGCTGAATTTAACACTGGAGAAAGCGGCCAACACTGGCTACAATCCGCCCTCATTTTTCCGTCGGGTTCGTTATCAGTGCCATTCACTTTTAAGCAGTTCCATATCGATGATCAGGGTTGCGGAATGCCCGTCAGCACGGATGCCGTGGTTCTGGGTGCATGGGCGCCATTGACTCAGGCAAAGCAGATTCTGGATATTGGCGCTGGCAGTGGTTTACTGAGTTTGATGGCAGCGCAAAGGTCAACGGCCCATATCACAGCCGTAGAAATTGACGACGCTGCGATTCAGGCGTGCCAACGAAATATCGATGCCAGTCCCTGGGCCGACAGAATCAGTTTAATTGCCGGTGATATCAGTGAGATTGCTACGAAGCAAAGTCAGCGGTTTGACCACATCATATGTAACCCGCCTTACTTTGAAACGGGCCCCCAGTCAGACAAGACAGGCCGGGCTACGGCCAGGCACACGGATAAACTGACCTTTGCAGCACTGACCCGAGCCTTCGATGGACTCTTGTCTGAACAGGGCAAAATCACCCTGATAATGCCGATTGAATCCCTGGCAGCCTGGAACAAGGCGCTTGAGCAGACACCACAGCTGACACTATTGCACCAATGCGATGTGGTCAGTGTTCGGGGAAAAGTTGCCAAACGTGTGCTTTTACTTCTGGGTCGAAATAGGGCAACACCAGTTCAAAGCCAGTTGGTGCTCCGGGAGCCCAACAACAGCTACAGCCAAGAGATGATAGCCCTGACCCGGGACTTCTATTTGTTTATGTAATGGAAACGGCGAGTCCGCTTTTTCCACGCAGGCCCCGCGCTGATCAAATTGGTATTCCCAGTCAGCGGCGAATATAATGGCGGCCGATTATTTAAGAGATGCAGCCAATGCAATTTGAAGATTTTGATCTCGACCACAGCTTGCTTGAGTCGTTAAAAGCTATGGGGCATAAAACCCCCACCACAATCCAGAGCAAAACTCTGCCATTGGCGCTGGAGCAGCGCGACATTATGGCCAGTGCCCCAACCGGTACAGGTAAAACCGCCAGCTTCTTGCTCCCTGCTCTGCAGCATCTGATCGATTTTCCACGCCGATTCCCCGGCCCAGCCCGGGTATTGATCCTGACCCCAACCCGTGAGCTGGCCAGTCAGATCCATCGCTATGCCTGCCACCTGGCAACCGATATGGGCCTGGATATCAATATCGTCACAGGTGGCGTTCCTTATGGTCCACAGGAAGAGGCTCTTGCGGGCAATGTGGATATTCTGGTCGCAACTCCCGGCCGCCTGGTGGAGTATCTGGACAAGCGGAAATTTGATGCTCAGTCAGTAGAGCTGCTGATTATCGACGAAGCAGACCGTATGTTGGACATGGGCTTTAATCAGGTGGTACAGACTCTGGCGATTGAAGCCCAAGGCCGTAAACAAACCATGCTGTTCTCTGCCACTTTGGAAGGCTATGGCGTGCAGAAATTTGCCGCCGACCTGCTGACCAATCCTGAACGCATTGATGCCGACGACCTGCCTCGCAGTGAAAAAGCCAAGATCCATCAATGGGTGCATCTGGCTGACAGCCGCGAGCACAAATTCGCGCTGCTGTGTGCCTTGCTGAATAAAGAAGAGGTCACCCGGGCAATTGTGTTCTGTAAAACCCGCGAAGTAGTAGCATCGCTGGAAGGCCTGCTGCAACAAGCGGGCATTCAGGCATCATTCCTGCGTGGCGATATGGACCAAAAACGTCGTTTCCAGGCGTTGGGTCGCTTTATCAAAGGTGAAGTGAATGTGCTGCTGGCTACCGACGTGGCCGCCCGTGGTATCGATATTGACGATATCAGCCATGTGATCAACTTTGATATGCCGCGCTCATCCGATGTATATGTTCACCGTATCGGCCGTACCGGCCGCGCTGGTAACAAGGGCACCGCTATCTCTTTGGTTGAAGCCCACGATATGCGTATTCTCGGTAAGGTTGAGCGTTACATTGAGCAACCGCTGAAGCGCCGCTTTGTTGAAGGACTGCGTCCCAAGCACAAAGAAGCCAAGGTGCCGACCAAAAAGAAGCCTAAAGAGAAGGCAAAGGCCGCTGCCAAACGTGCCAAAAAAGCGAAAAAGAAATAATTAAGAAAGGGCTGCACTGAATGCAGCCCTTTTTATTGGTCAGTCAGGCCATGACGAATATTTACACAGCCAAAAACTCCCTCTCTAACTTCCCATTCCCCCATACATTGCTAATACCATGAAATGAAATCAAAAATTAACAACAGCAAAGATATTGCGCGCCGCACTTTATCCAGCGAGTCCTGCTGTCGCTATTAATCGACACCAAAGGAAACATTTTATTTACAAAAAGAGATTTAAAGCCTTCTGCTGGTTTGATAATTTAGATAACAATTCAATATTCAGGCATGGAGCCACCCCCTAGTATGTTGATCACAATTCTCCGGCGTGTACTGCCTCCCCTGTTAATCATCGTCGTTTTTATCGGCCTTGCTATGTTACTTATGATGACTCGCGAAGAGCCTGAAAAGAGGGAGGAGGAGGTCAAACTCACAGTGGTTGATGCCCGCAACGCCTCCCAGCAAAGGGTGTCACTGAACCTGCCCTCGTACGGCGTCGTAGAGCCCAAGCACAAGACACAATTGGTTGCGGAAGTGACCGGCAGATTGCTGACCATAGCGCCCGAGTTTGTCGCCGGTGGCGTAGTCAAAAAAGGCCAGCAACTGGCAATGATAGAGCAGTCTGACTATGAAGCAGACCTGGCTCAGGCACAGGCTTCTCTTGCCCAGGCGCAAGCCGCATTGGAAGAAGAGATTGCCCGTGGCGAAGTAGCCAAAATCGAGTTCCGTGATTTCGACAATGGTGTACCTCCTGAACTGGGCCTGCGTAAGCCTCAGCTCAAGAAAGAGCAGGCCAATGTAAAGTTTGCACAGGCCGCGCTGGACAGAGCCAAGCGCAATCTGGAACGTACGGTCATCCGCGCGCCATTCGATGGCATAGTTAAAGCCCGCAGCGTAGACCTTGGTCAGTATGTCACTCTGGGCACCAATCTGGGTGAACTCTTCAATACCGATATTGCAGAAGTACGGCTGCCATTGGCCAATTCAGATTTGGCTTACCTGGAGTCCGTGGATAATCCGGACACTGAGGTGGTGCTAACCGCGGATCTTGCAGGCCGCCAAGTCACCTGGCAGGGCAATATAGTGCGTAGCGAAGGGGTCATTGACGCGGGTAACCGTATGGTCTATCTGGTCGCAGAAGTAGAAGACCCGTACCTGCATGGCAACAAGAGCCTGGGCGAATTGCCATTGAAATTTGGCACCTTTGTCAATGCCACGATTCGTGGCCGAACTGTAGAAGGCATTGTTAAGCTGCCACGCCATCTGGTGCGCAACAGCGAAGTCGCTATGGTCAAAGGTGACAACACCATAGAGATGAGAGTCGTCAACGTGGTTCGCACCGACACCAATCATGTTTATATCAAAGACAGCATTAAAGATGGGGAGCTGGTTTCCTACACGCCAATCAACACCCTTGAGGCCGGAGAGGAAGTCAAACTACTTGGGCAGGAGGATAGTTCAGGCAGACAGGGAAAAGACACCCAGGAACGATTGGCAGCCGCTGAGGCACAGGAGTAATTATGCAGTTTGATACTTCCAAAGGTATCATCGCCTGGTTCGCCCGCAACAATGTAGCGGCCAACCTGTTGATGATTATCTTGCTGCTGGGTGGCTTGGTCAGTGCGTTTACCATCAACAAAAAAGTGTTCCCCAGTTTTGACCTTAATTACCTGCAGGTTTCGGTTGCCTATCCGGGAGCGGCACCTCAGGAAATAGAGGAAGGCATCAATATCAAGATTGAAGAAGCCATCGAGGACATTTCAGGTATAGAGAGAATAACCTCGGTCGCCTCTGATGGTTTCGGCAGAGTGACGATTGAAGTTGATGAAGACTACGAAGTGCTCGATGTCCTTGATGAAGTCAAACTTCGCATTGATGCGATCGCCACCTTCCCTGCCAATATTGAAAAACCCGATATCTTCCAGATAAATCCCGAGCAAAGCGTACTGTGGCTCTCCATCTATGGTGATATGACCCTGACCGAGATGAAGGAGTTAGCCAAGACTATCCGGGATGAGGTCACTTCATTGCCATCTGTTACCCGCGCCGATGTAGCCGGAACCAGGGACTATGAGATAGGTATTGAACTGTCGGAAGATAAACTGCGGGAGTATGGCCTAACCTTTTCTCAGGTAGCTCAGGCAGTACAAAGCTCATCCATTGACCTGCCCGGAGGCTCGATCCGCGCCGAGGATGGAGACATATTGCTGCGTACCAAGGGACAGGCCTATACGGGTGAGGACTTCGCTAATATCGTGGTCAGCACCCGCGCCGATGGCAGTCGTATTATGTTGCCACAGGTCGCTACTATTAATGATGGATTCGAGGAACGTCTTGCCTATACACGTTTCAACTCAAAACCTGCTGCATTAGTAGAGATTAAGAGTGTCGACGACCAGGATGCTCTCGCCATCTCGGAGCAGGTTAACAGCTATATCGAGCAGCGCCGTGAAACCCTGCCCGCTGGTGTTGAGCTGGATATCTGGGGAGACACCACTCACTACCTGGACGGGCGCCTGAATATGATGCTGTCCAATATGCTTACCGGCGCCCTGTTGGTATTTATTATCCTGGCACTCTTCCTTGACCTGAAACTCGCTTTCTGGGTGATGATGGGCCTGCCCGTCTGCTTCCTTGGCACCTTGATGGTAATGCCGCTGGAGCCTTTCAGCCTGAGCATCAATCTCCTGACGCTGTTTGCCTTCATTCTGGTGTTGGGGATAGTGGTGGATGATGCCATTGTGATAGGTGAAAGTGCGTACAGTGAAGTGGAGCGTGAAGGCCACTCGATAGACAACGTCATTCGCGGAGCCAAGCGTGTTGCCATGCCGGCCACATTCGGTGTACTGACCACTATAGCCGCCTTCACCCCTATGCTTATGGTGTCCGGGCCCCAGGGCGTCATCTGGCAATCCATTGGTGCTGTAGTAGTCCTGTGTCTGGCCTTTTCTCTGGTGGAATCCAAGTTGATCCTGCCCGCCCACCTCGCTCATATGAAGATGCGTAAAAAAACCGGGCACCGCAGCTGGCTTGGTCAGAAAAAAGATGCTTTCAATGCCCGCATTCAACACTTTATCAACCACAGCTACCGCAACTTCCTGGAGAAGGCGATCAAGCAAAGATATAACGTCTTGGCGACCTTTGTAGGCGTCCTGATCCTGTCTATCGCTTTGGTCGCCAGTGGCAAAGTACGCTGGATCTTCTTCCCCGATATTCCGTCTGACTTTATCCAGGTGGATCTGGAGATGGAAGAAGGCAGTTCTGAGCTGAATACCCTCAAAACAGTTATGGCGATGGAAGACGCCCTGTTTGCCATGGATCAACAGATGGTTGAGGAGTATGGCGAAGGCGTGGTTCAGCATAGCTTTGTCTATATGGGATCGCGTACTTCTGCCTTTGTCATGGCGGAGTTGACCAAAGGTGAAGACAGAGCCGTCGATGGTGTCGCCATTGCCGAGGCATGGCGTAATGCCCTGCCTGAGTTGCTGTCGGTTAAATCCATTGAGATGAACGCCAGTACTAATGAGGGTGGCGGTGATATCTCCTTCCGCCTTGAGTCTGATGATCTGGACCAGTTGAAGCTGGCAGCAGCAGATCTTAAGAGCAAACTGGCGGACTATGAAGGCGTATATGATATTTCAGACAACTTCTCCTCAGGTAGTCAGGAGATTCGCCTGGAAATTCTGCCTGAAGCGGAAGCGTTGGGACTGACCCTGTCTGATCTGGCGCGCCAGGTGCGTTATGGCTTCTATGGCTATGAGGCTCAAAGGATTCTTCGAAACAAAGAAGAAATTAAGGTGATGGTGCGTTATCCCTTGGAACAACGCCGTACTGTGGGGCACCTGGAAAATATGATGGTGCGTACCCCATCAGGTACAGCTGTGCCTTTCCAATCAGTTGCGCGCATTGAACTGGGTGAGTCCTTTTCAGCCATTACACGGGTAGATGGTCGCAGAGCCATCACTGTGTCAGCTGATGTCAACAAGAACAAAACTGAGCCATCCAAGGTAGTCTCTGAAATTCAGGAGCAGTTTCTGCCCGAGCTCACGAGCAAATACCCAAGAATCAGCACTGAGCTGGATGGCAGCAGTCAGGATGAAGCAGATGCTATGGTTGCTCTGATGCAGGGCTTCATGTTTACCCTGTTCGCCATCTACGCCTTGATGGCGGTGCCACTCAAGTCCTACAGCCAGCCTCTGATCATCATGTCGGTGATCCCGTTTGGCATGATTGGCGCCCTGTTTGGCCACTTTATTCTCGGGCTATCGCTGAATATTCTGAGCCTGTGCGGTATCGTTGCGTTGGCAGGTGTAGTGGTTAATGACTCCCTGATCCTGGTGGACTTTGTTAACCGCGCCCGCCAAGAGGGACATTCTATCGCCCACGCAGCAGTAGAAGCCGGTTGTCAGCGATTCAGGGCGATTATTCTGACCTCACTGACTACCTTTGCTGGCTTGGTGCCTATCATTCTGGAGAAAAGTCTGCAGGCGCAGATTGTCATCCCCATGGCGACCTCGCTTGCCTTCGGTATTCTGTTCTCCACTGTGGTGACCTTGATTCTGGTACCTACTCTGTACCTAATCCTGGATGATATCCGCAGAACCGGCCGCAAGATCTTTAATCTCTGGTGGCATGGCTCAACTGCAGGCAGGGTTGAGCCCAGCGTTTAATCAGTAAAAGTGAAAAGGCCGCATTTGCGGCCTTTTTTATCTCCGTGTTTTGCGAGCTCTGCGGCAGTGATAAACAGGTGTTCAGGATACACTAGCTCAAAGCTCTCAATAACAGCGCCACATGAAATCTTCAACACTGGTTTATGATATCCGCAACAGCCGTTACCTGAACATTACCGGTCGCTGCACCCTGAGATGCGTTTTTTGCCCAAAGCAGCAGGGCTCGACTCAGGTGCATGAATACCAACTTAAGCTCGATACCCAGCCCTCCCCTGACGACATCATCCCCCTGCTTGGAGACGTTACTCAATTTGATGAGTATGTTTTTTGTGGTTACGGCGAACCCACCCTGAATCTGGATACCTTGCTGATAGTGGCCAAAGAGATAAAGGCCAAAGGCGGCAGAGTCAGAGTCAACACGGATGGGCTGGGAAATCTATTTCACAGGTGCAATATCCTGCCTGAGTTGGCACAGTGCGTTGATGGCCTGTCTATCTCCTTGAATGCTCACAACGAAACTGTCTATCAGACTCACTGCCAGCCGAAGTTAAAACACTCCTGGCAAGCGGTGAATGAGTTTATTCAGCTGGCCCCGCAATTTATAGACAAAGTTCAGGTGTCTGCCATCGATGGGTTGGAGGGCGTGGATATTCCTGCCTGTCGGGCACTGGTTGAAGCTGCGGGCTGTGAATTCAAACACAGAACTTTAGATATTGTGGGTTGAATCTGGCTCCAATCACCCGGGTTGGACTTTTGTAGCAGCAGAGCGCAAGTCGCTGAAATCGTGTTAACATGTCGCCAGAATTTTGTGAGTCTGCCTAACATGCTGAAACGAAACCTAGCGCCTGCATCCAATCAATCTATGCTGCTGCCCTCACAGGGCCCGAGATGGTCCAGACAACGTCTGCTGGGGATCAGCGCCCAGCTTGCCATGTTGCTGCTCCTGGCGGTGCTTTTTACCAATGTGATGATCACTCTCGGGGAGCAACGTCTGCGTCAGGACTGGGCAACCCAGAGATACAGTGAACTGCAGACCGTAGGCACCCTGCTGGCCGACAAGGTTAACTTTCAGCAATTCAGAACCCGTATTTTTGCCCGTGGCGAACTTCTGAGACAGTACCTGGAGACTCCCAGCGACACCCGTAAAGCCCTGATACTGGATCACTGGCATACATTGGTCCACAACATGCCGGATCTGCTGGGGGTCGCGCTGTATAACCCTTCCGGGAGGCTGGAATTTGCCAGCTCAGATATTTTTGGTGATGCGAGGCTTCCAGCCTCACTGCTCGGTGGCAACCGCACCATGGGCGGCAAGGATATCTATAACTCCCCGGTAGAGTTGGTCGCCAATCAAGGGCAGCTCGAACCATTTATGTATCAGTTAGCATGGCTGGAAAACCCTGACCAGAGTGTGCGTGGCTATCTGGTAACCTACAACTCCCTGTCCCGAACCCTGACCAGCGTCAGACCGGCTTTTGCCGGAAAGCACTCTCCATTGATGCTGTTTGATAACCAGGGGCTCATGTATATAGGCCCTGGCACTCATAATGATGACAAACTGCCTGCCATTCAGGGTGAATCTCTGGCCGAGACCTACCCGGAACTCTGGCAGCAAATGAGCGGCAAATACTATGGTCAACTTCATGAGCAAGAAACCACCTATGTTTACATCAAGGTTGAGTTGGCCACCCAGTATGAGACCAAACGCGAGCTCTACCTGGTTAGCTATATCAAAGATGGGGAGGTAGCGGCCAAATTTACACACTGGCGTCATATCCTGCTCACCTTCGCAGTCGTTATCACCCTGGTCTCAGCAGGAGTGATAGTGCTGTTCCATTTGTACAAACTCGAACAGAGATCAAGACTGCTCAATATTGAACTGAGTCGCGGCCTGTTCAACACGGATGCGGGCTGGATGATAGTCGGCGACAGCGGTCGCATTATCAAAGCCAACCGTGCAGCAGCTCAGGCTCTTAAGCAGGAAACCGATGCTCTCGAAGACCGAAGTCTGCAATGGGCACTGCAACTGGATGATACGACCTACCGGGAAGTCACTGCTCTGCTGAATGCCACCGCCTACTGGCAGGGAGAGGTTGACCTTAGTGGCCACGGTGGCTCAACCGTCCGTACCCGTATCCGTAAGCTGATGTTGCTGGACCAGAGAAAAGAGTACCTGCTGGTCAATATCGACAACATTACTGAGTTGACCCAAACCCGTCATGAAGCCTTCCTGTATCGCATGATGACTGAAGTAGATACGGCGCTGGCACTGACCGATGCCCAGGGTAAAATTCTCAAGATGTCCCCTGAGTGCCTCAGCCTGCTGCAATTGGAAAGCGGTCAACAGTGTAACCTTGCCGACTGTCTGGATGATCAGGGGCAAGGGCAATGGCAACGTATCTCGGAGCAACTCAACGCTCAGGGCTTCTGGCGAGGACAGATCTCCTGTAATCACAGAGGCAGTGGTGACGCAGGGCTGCAAGCCAGCCTGAAAGCAATCGTCAATCATGAGGGCGAGGTCGAGTATGTGGCCTGCAGCTTCAATGAGTGCTCGCAAAAGGGACTCGCCACAGACAGCACCCTGCCTCACCGCTCTACCGTGTTGGTTAATCATTCCAATCTGATACGCTATTACGAGTCTCTCGCTGTGGAGGCCCGTGACAACGCCAGTGTCATGCTGTTGGATGTGACCCCATCAAGAATGTTGAGCCATATGAGTGATATCGGTCAGCTTGAGCAAAGAGCCAACCAGATCGAAATTCAGTTGTTGAGGGAGCTCCCCAGAAACTACCAAATGTCCCATTGGCAGTTAGGTAAGTTGATTGTGGTTATGCCCAATACACATCCCAACAAAGCACATGAGTTTGCGGAACATGTTCTGCATAAGTTGGCGGACCTGGGATTGGCTGAAGGCCTGAGTATCGGAATTGCCGCCAACCAGCCAGAGCAGAGTCTGCAAAACCTGCTGGACAATGCTGAAGTAGCCTTGCGCCGGGCTAAGCAGCCGGGTGAACAGAATATCTGCCAGGCCTTTACCCGCTCTCTTTAAGCGTATCACGCACAGAGGAAGCCGACCCGCCTGAGATTCGGCTTTCCATCTCACGGCCTGTGTGTTTGGACTCTATCGACGCCACGCCGTCGGGCACCTCGCTTTGGGTGATCTCCACAATATTGGAGCGATTCATGGTGATTTTGTAGCGGGCAAATCTGGGGGCTGACTTGCCCTCTTTTAAAGACACGACCACGTTAACCTGGTAACGCCGCTCAGCGGAGTCGTAACTGACTTTACTGTCCCTTTCCTGGTAAACCTTGGCCTTACCCCTTTCCAGATAACGGGCAAAGGGAACCAAAGAGAAACTCACCTGTTCCTGCAGCATGTTGTAGCCACTCAGGAAGGAGTCTTTCTGCACCCTGGTGTTGACGCCATAATGCAATATCTCCGCGTCCACCTTGTTCTGACGGTGACGGCGCTTAAGGATCTCATCGACTTCAGCAGGCAGATCCTGTGGGGTCATAAAATCAAGCCAAACCAATTGTCTGGCGACGGCCATACCACTGGTGGTATCCCGCAGAATACGGCTCCACCTCGGCCTGCCCCGCTGGATACGACGCCACATAGCATTTCGGATATCATCCTTGAATACCTCACGAAAGGCATAAATGACTGCCAGGGTAAACAGCATGGCAATGGTCAAGCCACTGAGCACGCCCTGGGCCTTCAGGATCAATGCTGATACCACCAGCATGATAATGCCGGTAGCAAACCCTGTGGTCGCTTTCTTCAGCCAGGTTCCCAGGGTTTTACTTTCCTCTTTAAGCACGACACCACGCTGGATAAGACGTCTGAGCAGCAGCATCTTGTTGGATATACGGTTGGCGTCCTGCACTGTGCCGGAAGAGTTGTAGTTGCGCTCAAGACGATAAGCAGACTCATTGCGACAGACAACGAAAATCTCGTCTCTCAGTTCTGTGTAACCACTTGATCTCGGGCGCTCAGACATCAGCTTCAGCAGTTGTTGTTCACAAAACCAGGAGAGGTAGTTGTCGGCATTCTCGAAATAGGATTTACGCTTCTCTTCCGAAGGCTCACTGCGGCGAAACTTCTTCAGCGTCGATTCAACCTGTCTGGCAAGATCCACTACCGAAGGATAAAAAAGCTCTGCCTCATTCAGATGTTTCAGCTGCTTGGCATCATTCTCAACTGCAATCGCAAACTGGTAGGCAAACAGGTTGAGGTAAAGACGAAACTCCTCAATAGTGCGCTTACTGAGACTGACAAAACGACTTTGCACCAAGGGGATATGCAGGCCTTCAGAATAATAGGAACGACGGCCCAGAATACCGCTGTGAAAGTACTCTTGCTCATCGAAGCTTTTAGGGTTGATCCCCATCTCGTTGGGCAGGGAGAAGTAGAGGTCGACACGGCAGTTGGCGTTGACTTCCAGCAGGTGGGTAAACTTAATGGAAAGCGCTTCTTCCTGTTTAATTTCAATACTCGACACGTTTTCACCCCCCCAAATACTGCCAGTCTCAGCGCCGCATAAGCTTACTCTGAATCACCACCCGGTTAAATGGGGCTGGCGATGCTTATTGCATCAATCGGCACCCACATACGGTATTGCTGGGCTGGAACAGCACTATGGCGTAGTCGTTGGTATCGTCTTTATCGAGTATCTCTACACTCAGCCCTTGCTTGCCCTTGTCATTGGTATTCAGGCCACTGATATAGGAGATGTATTTGAAGTGAGAAGGTAACTCCTCCCTGGCAACAAGCACAGACTCCTGTTTTTTATGCATATTTAAAGTATAGAGGCGATTATCAGCAGACACAGATTTTAATTCGCCGGACATGGCAACCATACTCAAAATTTTTCCCTGTATATCAAAATACCTGTAATTCAACTGCACTGAGTTTCCTTGCATATTCAGATCCACCAGCAAATAACTGTCATGCTCTCCAATACGGGCCCGGTCAAACAGCTCAGAAGAGCAGTTCATCATCAGTGTCCGTTGAGACTCTTCACCCATCACCCGGATAACCCCGGCAATTGTGATTACGAGAGTTGAGAGCACAGCCGCCAACATGCAGAGATAACCTTTACTCACAGATACCTTCCTGTTGCAGCCACACCGGATTAATAAACTCTCTGGGTTCCCGGGAGTCGCTTATCTTAAGGTTACGCACCTCAGGTTGCCCGTGACGGTTACCTCTCACAGTAATATTCAACACCTGACCGTCATGGGACAGCGACATGTACACCTGTTCCCAGGGAGGTTCAATACAACTCCCCAGAGCCAGTTTCAGTTGCTCTGCCTGTTGCAGCAACTGGCTACTGTTGGTCTTTGACTTTGTAAACAGGGAAACGCCAATGGACTTTCCTGAACCTGTCATCACCTGGCTGGAATACAGGGGAGAATCACTGACCTGGGTGACAGTATGCGAAACAAAAAACAAGCGGTGAAGGCTCCAGATACCCACGGTGGCAGCGATAGCTATCCCCAATATCAGCGCCGTATACAAGCATAGAGAGTTGGGTGGAGAGCCTTGCGAACGAAACTGTTCAGGCTGTGGCAATAGTAAATATCCCTGTCCTTTGACCGTCTCAATCAGGTACTCAAATTGAGGTCCAAGGTGACTTCTAAGAATAAATACAGCCCTGGCAACTGAAGACTCGCTCAATACAGCTCCTTCTCCCTGCCCCTGTCTTAGCACCTGTTTGCAGACAACGGTCCCCCTGTGTCTGACAAGTAAACGCAGTACCTGCAGCTCTGCTCTGGGTAAATTCCAAATATCATTCGAGCCTGTCAGGGTTCCCTTTACTTCATCGAATTGGCAATTGCCGATCAGCATTGTTTTTACTCTTATTAACAATACCTTGCCAGTGTAGACAGCTTAAATCAGGTGAAATGTGATCCATTGTGGGATACAGGATCACCGATAACAGAAACGCGGACTGGCTTTTACAAATTGAGAATAAGATCACTTCTTTTCATTGAGCTGAATAAGCGGATAAAAGTGGATGAATTTACATGAATAACACAAATATACAGGTGTGAATCACATTCTAATCGATTGTAGCGAGTGAACAGTGCCACACTAAACTGATTTGATGTAATAGCCTGTAGTCAAAGCCAAAACCTCATCGGCGCTCATTCAAGCTACAGAGATCACATTCTTCATCATCCTGCGTCATAGACTGGTTTCAACTTCGACCAGTATGAAAGTCGACTGAACAATAAGGATGGAGACGATGAAGATGAATAGACGGGATGCCTTGCATCATATTGTTGGTATCAGTGGCGTAGCCGTTGGCGCTTCTCTGTTGCCCAATTCGGTTATCGCAATGGAGACAGGCTACATCATACAGCCGGGAGAAAAGCTCAGGTACGTACCTCTTGATCCTATGACAGTGGCCAAACTGGCATACAATACCGGCAATGGCTGTATGTACCAGGTTTTTCACTCAGTGATCTATAGTCTGGGTCAATCCAACAGTGTTGATGCTGAAAAGTTCAGAACCATACCTACCGCATTGGCAGCCTATGGCTGGGCGGGTGTAATGGGGCAGGGCACCATATGCGGCAACCTCAATGCGCTGGCTATGTTGGTCAATATTCTTGATGATGTGAATGGCCAGCAAAGTGCATTGGTTGATGCCATGTACCGATTCTTTGAGCGAGAAACTCTGCCTTACTCCCATAAAGAGTTCATTGATGGGATAGGCTCCACTGATGACAAGACGCTGGAAGTGGGCCAATCCTCTATTGCCAATAGCATCACCTGTCACTCCTCTATCAGTAACTGGTCCAAAGCATCAGGAAAGTCCTTCAGTCAAAAGAAAGAGCGTTGCTATCGCCTGTCAGCGTCTGTAGTGCATAAGTTGGTGGAGCTACTCAACGCCGCCCACAATGGCGCCGATATTGCCCAGCTAACCGGCCTGACAATCACAGAAGAAACCGCCCAATGTCAAACTTGTCATTCCACCAGCAAGCCGCTGGCGCCTGCCTCCAGCGTAAAAACCAATATGGAATGCACTACCTGTCATACTGGCCATTTTTTCTAAGGAGGCAGCATGAAATATCTTTGTACTGCAGCCATTTTGGCATCACTGATTCTGGTCGCTGGCTGCGATGACGATGATGACGAGCCAGTTGAACCGCCATTAACTGTTGCCAATATAGATACAGCTGCCAGCTTCGAGTTGGTGATGAACAACTTTGATGGTCCGAGCGGTGAACTGGGGTTCACTCTGGTCCACGATCAAGGTGTGCGCCTCAATGGCGCAGCTTCCTACACTATCCACTATTTGGGAATGCCAGCCGAGCCTTCAGTTAAACCCAAGTCCTGGAAGAAATGGCACACTATCAATACGTTCAGCTGCCAGGCTGGCCAGACTGAACCGTGCCAGGGAGCGCTGGATGCTCTCGATGATGAAGGTAACTACAGATTTATTGCGGACGGGCTGAACTGGGATAAATCTGCAGTAGATAGCGCCGTAGGTGTGTATAAAGTCGCAGTGGAAGTTCACGGCGCATTGGCAAGTAATCCAGTTGAGTTTTACACAGCGGAATAACCTTGCAGGGAAAGCTGCTTTGCAGCAAAACAACAAAGGCGCCATTGGCGCCTTTGTTGTTTTGGGAATTAATCTGCCTGGATATCACAGGCCCAGATATTATTTCCCGGGGTAAAGTTCAGGATAGCAAACCCCTGTTTAAGGTCCATTTCCGACATACGTAAAGTGAAGGTCATCCCCTGATTAACCCGCTCAAGAAAATCCAGGTTATGCTCGAGAATTTTTTGCAAATAGTAAGGCCGCTCAGCAACTGAGTCATCGCTCACCACTTCACCTCTGGTCACTCTGATATGCAGGATTAACGAGGACACTTCAAAGTCAGTAATCTCACCATACATGCGAATACTGCCCTGATACTGTTTATTCTGGAAATAGTCGTAGCTGATAACAGCTTCACCATCTTTACTACGCACCTTCAATTTAACTGAACGTTCGATATCATCAGCACTTCCCTGCTTATACAGAGCGGCGCGGCAGGTCAGGTTCCAGTCTTCTTTTTTATCAGCGATACCATGTAATCCAAATACCACCAACAATATGGTTAACATCATTACAGCAAGCGGCCAGATTTTAACGCCCTTGCGATCAAGCAGGGGACTAACGTTCACATACCCCTGCCTTTTCCAGCCAGGCTGGATTGATAAAACTGATATTCACGTCTGTAGCAAACACTTTGATATTTTCATACTGGGGAACACCGGCGACACGTTTCAACAGCAATATGTTAAACATGCTGTCGTCACCGGAAAATGATACAGAGACCTCATCCCAGGACACTCTGTTGCATTGCTTGAGCTGATCGATAAAGAAAGACACCTGCCCTTCCCTGTCTTTCCTGCCGGCAATACGGGGAACCGGATACACATGAACCGGTATCAATTCACCACTTTGCAAGCTCACCTGATGGGTGTAATAGCCTTCTATATTCTTCGGTGTATCCACCTCGGAATAGAGCCAGAACACCATCACCAGAATCACTGCCGTCAGTAAACTGTATAGTAGAATTGACATCGCCTGGTTGGGAGAGTCTGTCAGGCTTGAGCTGTTATGCTTAAGCCTGCTGTGCAACATATAGCCCTGATCGGCAACAGTCTCCAGCAAAGGCGCATACTTATCCCCCATAAAACTTTTCAGCTTATGGATGATATCGATTAATTCCAACTCGGGATTTTCATGCTGTTCCAGCACAGACAACAGCGCCTGTCTGGATACCACCTTATTCTGGCAGGTCACCAGCAAATCAAGCACATTGAACTCGTCGTCTGTTAAAGACAGCACTTGCCCATCGGTCCGGCCGACCAACTGTCGTTTTGCTGTGTCGAACCAACAGCCGCCAATCTGCATTGAAATACTAGCTCCAGATAACATTCAGGAGCATAGTATAGCGAGCAAAACCAAGAGTCTGGTACAGTCAGTGGCGGAACCGTGAACAAGCCGACAAAATTTCTTATTTGCGATTCGACAACCTACATATTAAGCCGATTTAATATGTAGGCCTCTATTTATCAAATATTTAATAATCAACAACTTAAATAACAAACAAAAACACAGTGCAATTAAGCAACAAAATCACTGCAATCTGGCCATTTCTACATATTCAACCAAATATGGCAGCCAATACTGGCGAAGTATCCCAGCATAATAGCCGGTGTCCATTTCAGGTGAGCACTGAAAGTGTAAATCCCCCTTGCCTGCCCCATTAACGCCACACCGGCAGCACTGCCAATCGAGAGCAAACTTCCTCCAACACCCGCAGTCAGAGTCACCAGTAACCACTGCCCTAAACCCATCTCCGGCTGCATAGTGAGCACCGCATACATCACGGGGATATTATCCACCACAGCTGACAGGATACCCACGGCAATATTCGCCAGAGTTGTGTCCCATACTTGATAAATCAGCTCAGAGGCCACCGCCAGATAGCCCATAATCGACAGGCCGCCGATACAGAGCATCAGACCATAGAAGAACAACATGGTGTCCCACTCCACCTGAGAGATTCGGCTGAAGATATCGAAGGGCTGACGACCACTCAGATAGGCAATCTGGGCATCATCTTTATTGGCCCTGGCCGCTTTCATCTTAAGAGCGATAGAGCGGGGAAAACTGCGGCGCAGGAAATAACCGAAAAACTGCAACAGGCCCAAACCTATCATCATGCCCAATACTGGTGGCATCCCCAGCACGGAATGAGCACTGACCGCACAGGTAATAGTAATCAGAAACAGTGCAACAATGCGTAGCGCACCCCGTTTAAGGATCACCTGCTCCTTTTCCACTGCAGGTTTGGCATTACCAACAAACAGGCTCATGAGTACAGCCGGTACCAGGTAGTTAACAGCTGATGGCACAAACAAAGCAAAGAACTGAGTAAACTCAACCATCCCTTTTTGCCATACCATCAAAGTGGTGATATCGCCAAAAGGGCTAAAGGCACCGCCAGCGTTGGCGGCCACCACAATATTGGTGCAGGCGATGGCGATAAATTTAGGCTGCCCCTGTCCCAGCTTGGTCACCACAGCGCACATCAGCAAGGCTGTAGTGAGGTTATCCGCCACAGGAGAAATGAAGAAGGACATGACTCCGGTCAACCAGAATACCTGCCGAAGACTCAAACCTTTGTTTACTATCCACACTCTCAACGCATCAAATAGCCCACGTTCCTCCATGGCACTGATATAAGTCATGGCCACCATCAGGAACAAAAACAGCTCCGTATATTCAAGCAAACTGTGCCTGAATGCAGCCTCAGCCGTCGCGGACAACCCCGCGGATGAATAAGACAAGGCCACCACCACCCAGATAATGCCTGCGGCCAGCAGCACAGGTTTAGACTTTTGCAGGTGCAGAGACTCTTCGGCAATCACCAGTACATAGGCCAGCACAAACACCACAAGAGCACAGATTCCAGCGACGGAGGAGGTTAAATCAATAGTAGCCAGGGTTGAAGCCTGGGCAAGGGCGACGGACATAAACGACTCACTTCTACAGCAGGTGGCCGACTACATGACTGACCTGAATAAAAAAATGCCCCGGCTTATCAGACGGGGCATTTGGGTTAAAACGCGTACAACAAGGTCATATTGGTTTCTGTGTCCGTGGACTTTTTCCCATCCAACGGCTTTTCATCATAACGAACCACAAATGACAGTTTCATCGCCAGCGCGCCAATAATGTTGGCGGTCAGCGAGGTTTCAGAGCGAGCCAGCAGTTTATCGCCATAATCGGCTACGAACCTTTGCTTAAAGGTAGAGTTATCACTGATCTTGCTCTCGAAGTTAACCACACCATGAGCGACTACACTGTCTTCTGAGCTAACGCCCTGCAATGCAGCTTCTTCATTTGTCAGCTTTTGGTATAAGTAACCAGGACCAACTTCCAGATCCAGGAAGGTCGCTTCGGTCTCATAGGCACGATAGCCATAACCGGCGGACGCAGTCAGGGTATAGTCATAACCGGTCGAAGGATCGCGGTAATAGTTGGCGTTGGCAAACGTATAATTGCGGGCATCAAAACGGTAATTACCCTGGAAACCCGCCTGATAACTCTCATTTTCAGTGGTACTGCCATCGTCACTGTCGGTGTTCTCGTTATAAAGAGCTTCCAACAGATAGTTGTTTTCCCAGTTGCCCAGCTCATGTTTCATGCTCAAACGAGCCTTGATGGACGAGCTTTCGCTGTTACCAGTAGTCAGAGTACCACCCAGCTCAGCTTCACCGGCGAAGGTTTTGTCACCTTCAACAAAGTCCGCTCCCGCCAGGGCAGAAAAAGGGAAAACTGCTGTGATTGCCAGCATACTCAGTAATTTATTCATCGGACATCTACTCCTGTATGGAATTCTCCCAAAAAAGTCCCGAAAAATATTAACATTGAAGCAACGATTTAGCCATCTTAGCATCGCAAAACCATCAGGTTTATTGGCATTTAGTTGTAGAAAAGCCCGCATAAGCGGGCTCTTTAGTATGGAACCTTTGGAATATTAGAAATTCACTTTTGGATCCAGCTCACCAGTCTGGTAGCGCTTGTACATGGCTTGCAGTGACATAGGCTTGATCTTGGAAGCCATACCGGCACAACCAAAGGCTTCGTAACGTTCTGTACAGACGTCAGCCATAGCGATCATGGATGCCTGCAGGAACTTACGAGGGTCAAATTCACTTGGGTTTTCAGCCAGGAACTTACGTACCGCACCGGTAGAAGCCAGACGCAGGTCAGTATCGATGTTGACCTTACGCACACCATGCTTAATACCTTCAACGATCTCTTCCAATGGCACACCATAGGTTTCAGGAATAGCGCCGCCGTACTCGTTGATGATCTGCAGCCACTCCTGAGGTACAGAAGAACTGCCGTGCATAACCAGGTGAGTGTTAGGAATACGGGCGTGGATCTCTTTGATGCGGTCGATACGCAGTACATCACCGGTAGGCTTGCGGCTGAACTTGTAAGCACCATGGCTGGTACCGATAGCAATTGCCAGCGCATCAACATGGGTATCAGCAACAAAACGCGCCGCTTCTTCCGGGCTGGTCAGCATCTGGTCATGGCTCAGTACGCCTTCAGCGCCGATACCATCTTCTTCACCGGCCATACCGGTTTCCAGGCTACCCAGACAGCCGATTTCACCTTCAACGGATACACCACAGGCGTGGGCAAATGCCACTGTCTTGCGGGTAACATCTACGTTGTAGTCATAAGAAGCCGGCGTCTTGCCGTCATCCATCAGCGAGCCGTCCATCATCACAGAGCTCATGCCCAGCTGAATAGAACGCTGACACACGTCCGGGTGAGTACCGTGATCCTGGTGAATACACACAGGAATGTCCGGATACTGCTCCAGCGCCGCATTCATAAGATACTTAAGGAACTGAGGACGGGCATACTTACGGGCACCGGCAGAAGCCTGCACGATAACCGGGCTGTCAGTCGCTTCAGCAGCCTGCATGATGGCGCGCATCTGCTCCAGGTTGTTAACGTTGAACGCAGGTACGCCGTAACCGTGCTCTGCAGCATGGTCCAGCAGCTGACGCAGTGAAATTAAAGCCATAACTTTTTTGCTCCAATATATAGGGTGAAGTTACTCACCGAGGTCTCTATCTTGGTTCTATTTTTATTCTGTCAGGCCGAAGCCTGACAGGAGGATGCTTGTATTTATTATTGTGGAATCTATTTCAATGCTTGTCGAAATAGTCGGGTGTTCCACTTATTATCAGGCGCCACGTGCTTCCAGCATGGCAACAGCAGGCAGCTCTTTACCTTCCAGGAACTCCAGGAAAGCGCCACCACCGGTGGAGATATAAGACACCTTATCGGCGATGCCATACTTATCTACCGCCGCCAGAGTGTCACCACCACCGGCGATAGAGAAAGCGCTGGAGTCTGCAATCGCCTGGGCGATACGCTTGGTACCTTCCCCGAACTGGTCAAATTCGAACACACCTACAGGGCCATTCCATACAATGGTGCCCGCTTTAGCGATGATGTCAGCCAGCACCTGCGCACTATCAGGGCCGATATCGAAGATCATATCATCGCTGTCTACCTGAGTAACTGGCTTAAGCACAGCTTCAGCCGCAGGACTGAACTCTTTGCCTACAACCACATCAGTTGGCACAGGAATGCTGCCACCACGACTCTGAGCGTTAGCCACCAGACGCTTGGCTTCATCTACCAAATCAGCTTCAAACAGAGATTTACCCACACCATGGCCATCGGCCGCGATAAAGGTGTTGGCAATACCACCACCCACAACCAGCTGGTCAACAATGCCGGACAAACTTTCCAGCACAGTCAGCTTGGTCGATACCTTGGAACCGCCGACAATGGCCACCATAGGACGGGCTGGGTTATCCAGTGCTTTACCCAGGGCATCCAGTTCAGCCGCCAGCAAAGGACCGGCACAGGCCACCGGGGCGTACATGCCAACACCATGGGTCGATGCCTGAGCGCGGTGAGCCGTACCAAAGGCGTCCATCACGTACACGTCACACAGGGCCGCCATCTTTCTGGACAGGGCTTCGTCGTTCTTTTTCTCGCCCTTGTTGAAGCGTACGTTTTCAAACACTACAACTTCGCCAATACCAGCCTGCACTCCGTCCAGATAGTCAGTTTCCAGACGTACCGGACAATCCAGCGCCTTGGTCAGGTAGTCAACGACCGGCTGCATGGAGAAGGCAGCATCATATTCGCCTTCAGTAGGACGCCCCAGGTGAGACATCACCATCACTGCTGCGCCCTTTTCCAGCGCCAGCTTAATGGTTGGCAGCGACGCGCGCAGACGGGCATCACTGGTCACCACACCATCTTTCACAGGTACGTTCAGATCTTCGCGGATAAGCACGCGCTTACCGGCAAGATCCAGGTCTGACATCTTGATAATCGCCATTAGGGATTTCCTCAAACACTGTTAAAAAACAAAAAAAGACTGCCGCCTGAGCGACAGCCGGAATGCTGTTAACTGCCTGACTTGTCGGCGTTCATCATCGCCAGACTGGTGTCCAACATTCGGTTGGCAAAGCCCCACTCGTTGTCGCACCACAAGAGCATTTTCACCAGATGTCCATCACTGACACGGGTCTGGGTACCATCCACCACGCTGGATCTCGGGTCGTGGTTAAAGTCGCATGACACCAGTGGCTCATTAGTAAAACCGACTATGCCCTTGAATCTGCCCTTGGTCTGGGCTTCCAATTCGCGATTAACCTTATCAATATCCACCCGGGTATTCAGCGTCACAGACAGGTCGATGGCGGTGACATTCACTGTCGGTACCCGCACCGAAATCGCCTCAAACTTATCCTTCATCTGCGGCAAAATGCGCTCAATACCGCGGGCGAGTTTGGTGTCGACGGGAATAATGGACTGTCCGGCAGCGCGGGTTCGGCGCAAATCGTCATGATAGGCATCAATCACCTGCTGATCATTCATTGCTGAATGGATAGTGGTAATGGCGCCACTTTTCACGCCAAAGGCTTTATCCAACACGTCGATAACCGGCACCAGGCAGTTGGTAGTGCAGGAGGCGTTGGAAACAATATGGTGGTCTGAGCGCAGGCTGGATTGATTAACGCCATACACAATAGTGGCGTCGACATCAGGCGATGAGGGGTGACTGATCAATACCCGCCCGGCGCCAGCTTTGAGGTGTGACTCACAAGCGGTTCTGTCAGCCAGGGCGCCGGTACACTCAAGGACAATATCCACCCCCAAATCACCCCAGGGCAATTGGGTGGCATCCGCCTGGTGCAGAAGCTGAATTCTGTCGTCTCCGATCACCATCACGCCATCTTCGTGCTCAACTTCGTGAGCAAAGCGTCCGTGAGTAGTGTCGTAGCGGGTCAGGTGCACCATAGCTTCGGGTGTCGCCAGCTCGTTAATGGCAACCAACTGGATCTGCTGCCGCTTACCCGACTCATAAAGAGCCCGCAGGACCGAGCGGCCTATACGGCCATATCCATTAATGGCAATCCGAATCATGGGGCAGTGATGCTCCTTTCCGTGAACTCTGGTTAAGTCATATCAAGTATGCCCGGCATCACCTGCATACTTGATAGGACTCAGTGGCTGACTGTAAAAGCAGTGCAACCAAAGAGATATAAAGACGGCCTACCCTGTCCGGGTAAGCCGTCTGTGCCGCTCAGTGCTCTATTTGAACACAGCAGCGTATCTTATTCATCAACAACTTAGCTGAACGTAACTGAAATTATCAGGCCAGCAGGCTGTTGGTGGTTTCAACTACATTTTCAACGGTGAAACCAAACATCTTGAACAGCTCACCGGCAGGAGCAGACTCACCGAAGGTGGTCATGCCGATAATGCGACCGTTCAGACCCACATACTTGTACCAGTAGTCGGCGATACCGGCTTCAACCGCCACGCGGGCAGTCACAGCTGCAGGCAGAACCGCTTCTTTGTATGCCGCATCTTGAGCATCAAACAGGTCTGTACATGGAATAGACACCACGCGAACCTGACGGCCCTGGGCAGCCAGCTCAGCCTGAGCCTTCACCGCCAGTTCAACTTCAGAACCGGTAGCGATAATGATGGCTTCCGGAGTGCCTTCACAATCAACCAGTACATAACCACCCTTCTCAACGGCAGCCAGTTGCTCGGCAGTGCGTGGCATCTGTGCCAGGTTCTGACGGGAGAAGATCAGAGAGGTTGGGCCATCTTTACGCTCAATGGCGTGTTTCCAGGCGATAGCAGACTCAACCTGGTCACATGGGCGCCAGGTGCTCATGTTAGGGGTCATACGCAAAGAAGCAACCTGCTCAACCGGCTGGTGAGTCGGACCGTCTTCGCCCAAACCGATAGAGTCGTGGGTGTAAACCTGAATGTTCTGCACCTTCATCAGTGCAGCCATACGCATAGCGTTACGGGCATACTCCATAAACATCAGGAAGGTCGCGCCGTATGGTACGAAACCACCGTGCAGGGCAATACCGTTGATGATGGCAGTCATACCAAATTCACGCACACCATAGTGCAGGTAGTTACCTGAAGCATCTTCCGGGGTGATGGACTTGGACGCTGAGTACATGGTCAGGTTGGATGGTGCCAGGTCAGCACTGCCGCCCAGGAATTCTGGCAGCATCTTACCGAAAGCTTCCAACGCGTTTTGAGACGCCTTACGGGAAGCGATATCAGCTGGGTTAGCCTGCAGCTCTTCGATATAAGCTTTTGCCTGAGCATCGAAGTCTGTTGGCAGCTCACCGGCCAGACGACGCTTGAGTTCAGCAGCCAGCTCTGGGTGAGCGGCTTCATAGGCAGCAAACTTCTCATTCCAGCTCGCTTCCTGAGCCTTACCGGCTTCTTTGGCATCCCACTGACCATAGATGTCTGCTGGGATATCGAAAGGACCCTGTTCCCAACCCAGGAACTCACGGGCTGCAGCAATTTCGGCATCACCCAGTGGTGCGCCGTGACAGTCGTGGCTGCCGGACTTGTTTGGTGAACCGAAACCAATCACTGTCTTGGTACAGATCAGCGTTGGCTTGGAGGTTTCAGCCTTGGCAGCTTCAATAGCGGCATTAATTGCATCGGCGTCGTGACCATCAACAGCACGAATAACATGCCAGCCGTAGGATTCGAAGCGGGCTGGAGTATCATCAGTGAACCAGCCTTCTACGTGACCGTCGATAGAGATACCGTTGTCATCCCAGAATGCGATCAGCTTGCCCAGACCCAGAGTACCGGCCAGAGAGCAGGCTTCGTGGGAGATACCTTCCATCAGACAGCCATCACCCATAAATACATAGGTGTTGTGGTCAACGATATCGTGACCTTCGCGGTTGAACTGAGCGCCCAGCACCTTCTCGGCAATCGCCATACCTACACCATTGGTGATGCCCTGGCCCAGAGGACCTGTAGTAGTCTCTACGCCTGGCGCATAGCCATACTCAGGGTGACCTGGAGTTTTGGAGTGTAGTTGACGGAAGTTTTTCAGATCTTCGATGGACAGGTCATAGCCTGACAGGTGCAGCAGAGAGTAGATAAGCATTGAGCCATGGCCGTTTGACAGAACGAAACGGTCGCGGTCGGCCCAAGTTGGGTTGGATGGGTTGTGCTTTAAGTGATCACGCCAAAGAACTTCGGCAATGTCAGCCATTCCCATCGGCGCCCCCGGGTGACCGGAATTGGCTTTCTGAACGGCATCCATACTTAACACACGGATTGCGTTGGCGAGTACTTTACGGGAAGACATGCTCTCTCCTGCTGATTTAATGAAACACCATTTCATTTCGCACAACTGATAATCAGGTTAACGAAATGATATGGTGCTCCCCGGTCCTGAACGGGGCCATATTTTCCCCTATGTATCGGTGCATACGCAAATAAAATTATGCCGGTATGTGGCGCGGGTTCGATACAGGCCCCCTGCTTTTAACAAGTTCCCTGCATACGTCAACTTAACGTGCCACTGAATTGGCCCGCTTTTTGGTTTCATCCATTTGGCTGATTTTCATTGATATTCACTATTTGCACAGGTGCAAAAACAGCCTATTGGTCACAAACCCGATTAAATTTCATCATGGGGGGATGATAGTTCCCGGCATTTAAACTAGAATAGCCGTCTAGATGGAGATGCATCCAAACATTAATTTGATGCCTCCCCCAGAATTCATTTTTTTAAACGAGATTTTTTCCAATATGGCAAAGCACTTGTTTACCTCTGAGTCAGTCTCAGAAGGACATCCAGATAAAATCGCCGATCAGATTTCTGATGCGGTATTGGACGCGATCCTGGCTCAGGATCCTAAAGCCCGCGTGGCGTGCGAAACTTTCGTAAAAACCGGTATGGTGATGGTAGGCGGTGAGATCACCACTACTGCATGGGTAGATATTGAAGAACTGACCCGTAAAACCATCCGTGAAATCGGCTATGTTCACTCAGACATGGGCTTTGATGCCAATTCATGTGCTGTACTTAGCGCTATTGGTAAGCAGTCTCCAGACATCAACCAGGGTGTTGACCGTGCAGATCCTAAAGAACAGGGTGCCGGTGACCAGGGTCTGATGTTCGGTTACGCCAGCAACGAAACTGACGTACTGATGCCAGCACCTATTACCTATGCTCACGCACTGGTTAAGCGTCAGTCTGAAGTACGTAAAGAAGGCATCCTGCCTTGGCTGCGTCCAGATGCCAAGTCCCAGGTTACTTTCGCCTACGACGAAGGCAAGATCGTGGGTATCGATGCAGTAGTACTGTCTACTCAGCATTGCGACAGCGTAAACCAGAAAGATCTGATCGAAGGCGTGATGGAAACCATCATCAAGCCAGTTCTGCCTTCTCAGTGGCTGAACCAGGACACCAAGTTCTTCATCAACCCAACCGGTCGTTTCGTTATCGGT
The DNA here is from genome assembly GCF_023349125.1 of Shewanella corallii. GTDB lineage: Bacteria > Pseudomonadota > Gammaproteobacteria > Enterobacterales > Shewanellaceae > Shewanella > Shewanella corallii. Next base: position 441,762 of record NZ_JAKIKT010000002.1, read on the forward strand.
GGTCCAATGGGTGACTGTGGTCTGACTGGTCGTAAGATCATCGTAGACACCTACGGTGGTATGGCTCGTCACGGCGGTGGTGCTTTCTCCGGTAAAGATCCATCCAAGGTTGACCGCTCTGCAGCATACGCTGCCCGTTACGTTGCCAAAAACATTGTTGCTGCCGGTCTGGCTGATCGCTGTGAGATCCAGGTGTCCTACGCTATCGGTGTAGCTGACCCAACCTCTATCAGCGTTGAAACCTTCGGTACCGCCAAAGTATCTGAAGAGGTTCTGGAGCGTCTGGTTCGTCAGCATTTCGATCTGCGCCCTTACGGCCTGCAGGAGATGCTGGATCTGGCTCGCCCAATCTACCAGGCTACCGCTGCCTACGGTCACTTCGGTCGTGAAGAGTTCCCTTGGGAGCGTACTGATAAAGCGGAAGCTCTGCGCGCCGACGCTGGTCTGTAATCCTCAGGGATTCAGACAAACAAAAAACCGCCATCCGGCGGTTTTTTTGTTTATTGAAGTTCGCTGATAACGGCTCAATAACAGTGGTCGAAGTGGGCTGATTGCATACACATCAGGGCAATTCTGTGCTCATCCAACAAGGGCACCTCTACAGTCTGACAATCATCTATCTCAATATCGGCAGGTAGTAGCTTATAGCTGGCCTGATAAGCTCTGCTCACACCACAATCTATCCAAATACTCACTTGGGCTAGTGATTCACTCCCGGCACAACTGGCTTTCAGTAATAAATGAGACTCGCCCCATAATTGTGCCTCTACACCCTGCGCCTCGATGGCCTCCAGAGCCAACACGCTGGCCAGCAGCTTCTGATTGTCTTTGGCACTCAGTGACAGCCCCTGGTATTTGCTCAATATCGCTTCCAGCATCTGCGTCAGTGTCTGCGAACTCATTATGCTCAGCCCTATTTTAAATCCAGGGAAGTCAGATAATATCCCCGGTCAGCAAATTCCATAAAGTCGACTATCTGCATGCCATCATCCTGCACATGAGCCTTGATAGACGCCTCATTATCTTCCCCTATCAGGGCAATCATCCTACTGTAACGCCCCTGCAGCTTGTTCCCCAGTGTTTGCCACAGCTGCCGGCACAAACCGCGGCCACGATAGGACGATGACACCCATACAGGGCCATAGTGACAGCTGGATTGCTCGATATTCCCAAATTGCTGTTTCAGTACAGACAAAGCACAACGCTGCATGGGCCAGTGGGCAAACTCCCGCCAGGGACCACACACCAGATAGCCAACAATCTGCTTCCCCTGAGGTAATTCATCCTCTGCAATCAAAATATGCCCTGAAGCTATCAGTCGTCCGATTAACGCGCCGTCCAGGCAAGCTCCTTCCAGTTGCCCCTGTCCCGGGGACAGTTCATCTGCCGCATGTATGCGTTCAAGCCTGACTAATTCAGACTTATCAGTTTCCAGTGCCAGTCTCAGGCGAATCATAGGTGGCTCAATCAATTAATGTCCGTCCATTATACTGTCGGTTTGCTAAAACGCCCCTGCCGTACCACACTTATTGGAGACTTATTTACCCACTCGGACTGAACGGAATGCTCCCGCACACCATAGATACGGAAATCAGCCTGCTTGAATATGACAGCCCCCAGGTTAATCTGGTGCGCTGGATGCACCAATGTGAGTTATTGAAGCGTTTCTATCAGGCAAAGGAAGTATTGGTTGTCCAGCAATCCCACAGAGGCCATGAAGTGGTCGTCAGGGCCCCATCCGATGATCCGGCCTTTATCACTGGCACCCAATTGGATTCAGTCCATGATTCTATGCAGGCACTATTCAACTCGCCAATGGAAGGGATCCATCTAAAACTCAGCAACGACCTGTCCCACAGGCTGCCTGAATGCTTCAGAGATCATACAAATCTGTTGGTAAGGCCAATACTTTGGCCAGACTCGAGCCATTTCGGTTATCTCTGCGTGCTGGACCCGGATATGGAAAGTCAGGGGGAACTGGCGCCAAAAATGCTTGAGCCTTTTCAATTACTGCTTCAGCAGGAGTTGTCACTCTTGTGTCAACATCATCGAATCGAGTCCATGTCTATGCGGGATGCCAAAACAGGTATGCTGAATGACCATGGGTTCATGATGATGGCTCCCCGCCAACTCAGTCTTGGCCGACGATTTGGTGCCCACGCCGGGATTTTCGTCTTTGAGCTGACATCGTCACCCACCCTGGAAGCCAGACACCACAACTTGCTGGGAAGTATATTGCAAAATACCGTCCGGGCAGCAGATATCGCCGCTCACTTTACTGAAACCGAATATGTGGTTCTCGCCTTCCTCGATGCGGAGCTGGATATGGCTACCATAGTTAAACGGGTGCGCAACCAGCTTAGCCATCTGGATGAATCGCTGGAGCTGGATGTGGGATACTGCTTCTTCAGCCCTGATTCGACCGTGCGACTGGCCGCCATGCTGGCGCAGGCGAAAGAGGCACTGAAAGAACAAATGGCTAAACCAAATGCAAAAACAGCAACATCGAACCAAGCAACATAGAGCCGTTAACCAGCCCAAAACTCCAGTTGAGCACTCACTTCGATGAAAGCTTGCTACTATCACGCTCACAGACAGAAAAAATCCCCTTTTGCTTTACTGACAAACTTGTCAAACTAGTGGGATTGTTTGTGAGGCTTTCTGAATAGCAGGATAGTCATATCTCAGATACACGCGTGTCGTGTTATTCCGTAAGCCAACAGCAATCCTGTTCGCACTTTTCAAAGTCCATTTAATTGTGGGATTAACACATGAATAAAAAAATTATTATCGCCGGCCTGATGGCCGTAGGTCTGGCTGGTTGTCAAAGCACGTCAGAACAGAGTAAAGCAGTTGACCTGGTTGGTAACTGGAAGCTGGAATACATTATGGGTCAGCCTACCGTTGACTACAGCCCGGCTCAAATCAACTTTGACAAAGACGGCAAGCTGTCAGGTAACAACAGCTGTAACAACTTCTTCGGTACTTATGTTCAGCAGGGAGATACTCTCACCCTGGACCCTGCTGGCAGTACTATGAAAGCCTGTGTTGATGCCCTGATGGCTCAGGAGCAGTTGGTAAACCAGGCTATGCCTCTGGTTAAAACTGCTGAAATGGACGGCGGAAAGCTGGAACTGAAAGGTGAAGACGGTAAAGATCTGCTGGTGTTGACCAAGCTCTAATCCCTTCTCTGCAAATATAAAAAACCGCCTGAATGGCGGTTTTTTTGTATCAGTAAGATGAGGCTATCAAGCTTTAGCTTCAGTTACCGGCGCATTCTGCTCGGCAATCAAGGCACTTTCCTGCATATCAGCATTGTAGTGAACTTCATCCAGCTCATCTTCTGACTTGGCAATTACAGTAGTCGCCACCAGGTCACCGGAGACGTTAACCACAGTGCGGGCCATGTCCAAAATACGGTCGATACCGGCAATCAGTGCGACACCTTCCAGCGGCAGACCCACAGTGGTCAGTACCAGCGTCAGCATCACCAGACCAGCACCCGGCACACCGGCAGTACCAATCGAAGCCAGCGTCGCGGTCAGAATGATGGTCAGGTAATCCACCCAGGTCAGGTCAATACCAAAGGCCTGAGCCACAAACAGTGCGGTCACCCCTTGGTAGAGCGCAGTACCATCCATATTGATGGTGGTGCCCAAAGGCAGAACGAAAGAGGAGATCTTCTTGTTTACGCCCAGATACTCACTGGCACACTTCATACTGGCAGGCAGAGTACCGGCGCTGCTTGAGGTGGTAAAGGCAACAGCCATGGCATTGCTGATCCCCTTAAAGAAGTGCACAGGGTTTAGACCCGCCAGGCCTCGCAGCACCAGGCTGTAGAAGCCCACAATGTGCAGGAAGCAGCCAATATACACTGCCAGAATCACCTTTATCAGCGGCAGCAACATATCCATGCCATACTCACCGGCCACCCAGGCCATCAAGCCAAATACCCCGTAAGGCGCCAGCTTCATCACCATATCGGTCAGCTTGTACATAGCTTCAGCCAGACTCTCAAATACCTTGATGGCAGGCTTGCCATGGTCACCAATCAGCACCAGAGCGATGCCCAAGGCCACAGCAAATACTATCACTTGAAGAATATCGCCATTGGCCAGCGCGGCAATCGGGTTGGTCGGTACGATATTAATCAGAGTTTCCATGACAGAAGGAGCAGCCTTGGCCTCCTGCGCCAGCTCTACACCATGCAAAGACAAACCTGCGCCTGGCTGCATCACATAGCCAACAGCCAGCCCCAGGGTAATGGCGATGGAAGTGGTCCCCAGATAGAAAGCGAAGGATTTGAAGCCGATGCGGCCCATACGAGCTGTATCCTGCATGGAGGTAACACCCACAATCAGTGAGCAAAACACCAGAGGTACAATCAGCATTTTAATGGTGTTCACAAACAGTGTGCCTATGGGTTTGAGCATAGTTGCGTCTTTGCCAAGTGCCAGACCGGCAGCAATACCCAAAATCATACCCACAAGAATTTGCAGCCACAGCGGCAAGGACATCCAGCCGCGCCAGACTTTACCCAAAGCCGAAGGCTCTCGGGAAACGGAAGAAGATTTCGTCATCATGTACACCCTGAATCAATTAACGAAGAGTTCAACCTTTCCCTGGTCGTATCGGTTGCTACCGATAGCCAACTTTCAAGCGGCAGCGGAGCGTAACATGAAATCAGGCAGTTGCGGGCTTTGCATTGTTGTTTTCCAGATAAAGCCCTGAGGGATTGCATAACCATAAATTATTCATGGTTAATATTGAGAAAAGTTAAATTAACGGCGGGGTTCAAGCTAATCAAGCGTCAAAAGTATCAGATGATGCCTTGCGCTTGCCATATTGCATGGAGTAAAGAGACGCCGGTGGCTGCTCCCGTTCGATTAAATAACTCCAATAGTCATGATCAAAGTTATCAAACAAAGAGAAAGATTTGCCTTCAGCACGCTGCAACAGATAGCACCAAACAATTCCCCAAAGCCCAAACGTCAACATTGTCAGGGTAAAGTGCAACAGCGGATTTGGCTTGCGAAATTTAGGTCTGGCCATTTCGGTACACTCAGATAGGGGCGATAATTTGAGTCTAGCAAAGGTTAGACTTTAGTCGAATGCTGGCTCAGCCCTGCCCCTTGAATATCCTCTGTCAGTTGAGATAATGCCCTGAACTCGAACAACAAAAATTTTCTATGAATATTCGACAGGCAAGTAATCAGGATCTGCAGGCTCTGGTAGAATTCAACCGCGCCATGGCACTGGAAACAGAAGGGCTGGAGCTTTGCGTTAACACCCTGACCAAAGGGGTTGAAACCCTGCTGAGTCAACCGGCAAAAGGCTTCTATCTGGTGGCAGAAATCGAAGGCGTATTGGCGGGCTCGTTAATGGTGACCTATGAATGGAGCGACTGGCGTGCCAAAGATTATTACTGGATCCAAAGCGTCTACATCAAACCTGAATTCCGCCGTCGCGGTATCTACCGTCATCTTTATGCCGAAGTAAAGCGCATCGCAGAGGCCAATGGTGGCGCCGCCAGCTTCCGTCTGTATGTAGAGCAGGACAATACCCGGGCCCAGCAGACCTACGCGTCACTGGGTATGGAGCAAAGTTACTATCTGATGTTTGAAGAAAAACAGTGACTGGTAAGCACACACAAAAAAGCCGGCTAATTGCCGGCTTTCTGTTTGTCTGAACGATTATACGTTCAGTACCTTGATGGCCAAACCACCCTGACTGGTTTCACGGTACTTAGGCAGCATGTCCTTACCGGTTTCGTACATGGTGGCAATCACCTTGTCCAGGCTCACGGTTGGATCGCTGTTACGGCGCATCGCCATACGGGCTGAGTTAATCGCCTTAACAGAAGCGATAGCATTACGCTCGATACAAGGTACCTGCACCTGACCGGCAACCGGGTCACAAGTCAGACCCAGGTTGTGCTCCATGCCAATTTCGGCAGCAATACATACCTGAGCTGGGTTGGCACCCATCAGCTCGGCCAGACCGGCAGCAGCCATGGAACAGGCTACGCCCACTTCCCCCTGACAACCTACTTCGGCACCAGAGATAGAGGCATTACGCTTATACAGGCCACCAATCACAGCAGCAGTCAGGTAGAACTTGGTGTACTCCTTCTCGCCTACCGGTTGGATGAACTTGTTGTAGTAAGCAATTACCGCTGGGATGATACCGGCAGCACCATTGGTTGGAGAAGTTACAACACGGCCACCGGCCGCGTTTTCTTCACTCACAGCCAGGGCGAACATGTTCACCCAGTCAACGATCATCATAGGATCTGAAGTCAGACGCTCGCTGGTGACCAGCTGACGGTACAAAGCAGGAGCGCGACGAGGTACACGCAGTGGGCCAGCCAGCACACCTTCGGTGTGGCAACCACGCTCAATACCTTCAGACATCACTTTCCACACTTTGGCAAAGCCAGTGTGGATGTCTGCTTCGCTACGGAAAGCTTTTTCGTTTTCCAGTGCCAGCTTGCTGATGCTCAGACCATGCTCTTTACACAACTCCAACAGCTCGTCAGCGTTGGTATAGTTGTAAGGCACCTGAACTTCCTGCTCGCTGTCTTTACCGAAGTTTTCTTCGTCAACTATAAAACCACCACCGATAGAGTAGTAAGTCTTGCTGTATTCCAGCTTCTCACCAACCCAGGCGTGGATCTTCATGCCGTTCTCATGCAAAGGCAGAGCTTCCGGATGCATGATCAATGAGCCTTCAGGGAAGTCTACTGTGTGGCAATGCATACCAACCGGCAGACGACCGGTTTGCTCTACTCGCTGAATAAACTCAGGGATAGCTTCAATATCAACAGTCTCAGGGCTGTTACCACCCAGACCCATGATAATGGCGATATCGGTATGGTGACCTTTACCGGTCAGAGACAGAGAACCATATACGTCTACGGTAATCTTGGTGATGTCCCGCAATGTACCTTTGGCACGCAGGTCATCAATAAATTCTTTGGCGGCTTTCATCGGGCCCACAGTGTGGGAGCTTGAGGGGCCAACCCCAATCTTAAAAATATCAAATGCGCTAAACATGAACTACACCCCGAAAAGAGTAAAAAGGACCGGGTTTTGCAACCCGATCCCTGGAACAATTAAAACTTTGAAATTACAGCTGTATTGGATTACAGCAGGCCATACAGGATGGCGGTCATTGACGCCAGACCGGCGATGATGACGAAAATGTTGGTCACACGGCCACGGTAGGCTTTCAGTGCGTCAACTTTGTACACAGCATACATTGGCATCAGGTACAGGATAGCCGCGATAATTGGACCACCCAGAGCTTCAATCATGCCCAGTACACTTGGGTTGATGATGGCAACAGCCCAGATTGAGAAGAACATGAACGCCAGGATGCCTTTGTTCAGCTTGCCTTCGTCTACTTCTTTACCGTTACCTTCAATCTGCTTCACGATAATGCCGCGCATACCTTCACTGGCGCCCATGTAGTGGCCGAAGAAGGAGGACACAATCGCAATGAAGGCGATAAATGGCGCGAAGTAAGTGATGAACGCACTGTCATACACGTTAGCCAGGTAAGACAGAATTGGCAGGTTCTCAGCTTTGGCCTGAGCCAGCTGCTCTGGAGACAGAGACAGTACACAAGAGAACACGAACAGCATCACAAAGCCTACCAGCATCAGCGAGGTGTTACGCAGAATCACGTCAGCCTTGCGAGATGCATCTTTACCATGTTCACGCTTCAGAGACACAGAGAACTGAGAGATCGCTGGAGAGTGGTTAAAGGCAAAGATCAATACTGGAATGGTCAGCCAGATAGTACCGATGAAATCACCGGCAGATGGCAGCTCCATCAGCGCATCCATTTTCCAGTTTGGCACCATGTACAGGGCCAGGAACGCCAGGATGATAACCAGTGGGTATACCAGGAACTGAGTCACTTTCAGCATCAGTTTCTCACCGGCAACCATCACTGACATCATAGCCAGGATCAGACCACCAGACAGCAACCAACGTGGCAGAGAGTCCATGCCCAGCTGGTTAACCATAAAGCTGTCAACTACGTTGGTAATACTTACACCATAGATAAGTACGATTGGGTAGATGGCGAAGAAGTACAGAACGGTAATCGCTTTACCAGCGCCTTTACCAAAGTGCTCTTCCACTACCTGAGTAATGTCACTGCCTTCGATGTTGGAAGAACATACGAAGCGAGACAGGCCACGGTGGGCCAGGTAGGTCATAGGACCAATAATCAGAGCCATGACCACCAGAGGCCAGAAACCGCCCATACCGGCATTGATCGGCAGGAACAGAATACCGGCGCCTACGGCAGTACCGAACAGGCTCAGCATCCAGGTTGTATCCTGGGCAGTCCAGGGCAGCTTGGCGTTCTCAGTCGCCTTGTTGTCCTGAGCTTTGATAGCTTCTTTTTGCATATAAGTTACCTTAACGCTGTTTACAGCAATAATTGATTTCGGCGCAAAGGATATAGATTTAGGACTTTGAAAAGGTGATCTATGCCCACATTCAGTAAATGAATTTCAGAATAAGCTGATATTGAGATCAGGGTCTCAGTTTACCCGTAATAAAGCACCATTTTCGCATCCCGATTACAACTTTTGCGCAATGCTTGAACAACCTTTGATTAACCTAATTTAGGGAGTCATGATTTAACCAGTAAAATACTACCCCACCAAACAAAGAGGCAGATCACTTTACGCTATCAAGTTGCGACAAAGATCAAACCACGCAGAGCAAATATTGAAGTGAGTCACAATTTAAATTTGGTCAGGGCAGCATAACAGTGGATGTCAAAATCGGGATAGCTAGATTAACGAAAAGTCATGTTTCAACAAATCGACTTCAGGAAATAAAAAGCCCCGGACCAAAGGGCCCGGGGCTGAAGCTTATTACAGATAAGGCGTTATTTCTGCTTACTCAGCTCCAGTGTCGATACCAGGCCGGAAGTAATTTCATCTTCGGTATACAGCAGTGGGCGCAAGCCCGTACCGGAAGAGTACAGAGCTGTTTGGTCAGCAAACTCCGGACGCAGGATATTGTTGGTCTGAGAATAGGTCAGAATACCATTGGCCTTGGGGCCATCGTCGGTAAAGCTCACCACAAACATCCAGCTTGAGCCATAACGAATTGGATAGCCTTCAGCAGTCAAACCGGACGCCAGCTCCTTATCGCTCACCACATCAGTAATACCTGGGTAGGTGTGCTGCGGCATCAGAGTGTCATCACCACTCAAACGGGTAGAGAACACGTTGAAGCCACCTTCCACATGGTGAGTTCCCGGCCATGGCAGCTTCTGACCTGAAGGCAACCCATTTGGCAGTGAACGCTCTACAAACTGGACAGTCCCCAGAGGCGCGTCCACATCAAAACCGGCTTTCTCCAGGTTGAGTGTCGCCTGAGCCAGTGCCTTAAGGGCGCTGCCATCAGTTGCCAGCGTATTAGGCGTAGTGGCAGCCTGCTCTGGGTCAAAAGGCACAGTCAGCATAGTCTCTTCGTTAAACAGGTGGGCAAACTCACGGATTAATGCGCCACCCACACTGTCGTTGTTTTGCTTGCCATTCCAGCTTGACAGCGCCGCGCAGGCAGCAGACAGGTCTTTGCTCAGCCCATCAGCAACCACAACTGGCTCGCTGCCCTGTGCATCACATTGAACCAGCAGGTCGGTCAGCACCAACTCAGGCAGATAAGCACGGTTATTGGTCAGCATGGCAGACAGCTCATCAAAACTGAACTTGCCGTCGCTGCCTGCTGCGTCTTCCATCATCTTCAGGCCCATACGGGTGCGCATGCTCAGTTGACCACGCTCTTCGCCGTACATGGGAGAGAAATACTCCAGCGGCTCATTGAGGTTGGTTGACCAGAAAGAATCATTGGAGTTCTGAACAAAGTCGCTGCGCAGCAACTGAGGGATCAGCTCATGGGGCGTAGCGCCATCAAAAGCAAACAGTGAGGAGTTACCCGCCAACACAGTAAAGCCTGCCTGCTCACGCAAAGCTCTCAGCTCAGGAGAAGTACGCAGCAGTACCACAGCAGCTTCTGACAGGCCGGGAACAGCCGAGTCATCGATATAGAAGGCGTTACCCTCTTTATCTGCATACATGGTGTTGTTGAAGATCAGGCCATCGTAATCCACAAAGGTTTGCTGGAACTCTTCCAGATTGGAGGCGCGGTTCATAGCCAGCCAGTGATCCAGCGGATCCATATTGGCCATGTTCACATCCTGGATCATAAATGCCTGGCCATCATCCCAGCCAAAAGGTGCCAGGGCTGGCGGTGCTTCCAGAATAGGTCCCTTGTCGGTGAAGAAGATATCCTTTTCAAACGGCACTATCTGACCGCCACCGACATTCACATTAACCGTCACTGTCTCGGACTTGATAGGCTTGGGAGCACCATCAAACAGATACTGCATACGATCACCGGAAGTCAGCTCCAGCTGGTACACCACAAAGTGCTCCGCGGTAGAGAAGGTATGGGTCCAGCCCAGATTTTCATTAAAGCCGATGTTCACCAGCCCGGGCATACCCACCAGCGAGCCGCCCATCATATTGATATGACCTGGAATCGTAGTGTGTGACTGCCAGAACCTCAGGTTACCTGTATGGGGGAAGTGTGGGTTGCCCAGCACCATACCTTTGCCGTTCTCAGTCTTGTCACTGCCCAGGCCCCAGCCGTTGGACCCGAGGTCTCTGTGGTTTGGTTCCGGCGTACTGATATTGGCCATCGCGGTTTGCAGCCCCTTGTCCAGCTTGTTGCTGAATGCAGCCACCTGCTGTTGACTCTGAGCCGGACGCGGCAGGTACTCATCACCATCCCCCGGGTTGGCAAAGAAGATCAGATCCAGGAAGTTGGCCGCACCGGGCAGCACGGTAATGGAAAATACGTACGTGAGGTAATCCACCTCAGTGATCGGCTGCACCCAGGCTTGACCTGCGCAGAAAGGTTCTACACCAGATTCCTTACCTGACTCAACGTCGGCCAGGTACTGGTTATACCCCTGCACAAACCCTGAAATCATGGCACGGGAGTTTTCAGTCATCTCTGGGAGCTTGGCCTCTGCCAGCTCACGGATTTTCAGTGCTTTGTAACCAAAATCAGAAATAATATTGGCATTGTCTTCCGCGGCAGGCACCCCGGCAACAAAGTCAAAGGTATGTGGACCAAAGAACTGTGAGCGCTGGGAGTTTGCCTTAACAAAGCCATCAGCCAGAATACAGAGGTTGTCCTGCGCCTGCACATAACCACTGCCGAAGGCGAGACTTTCGAGGTTGTCAGCCTGAATATGGGGAACACCGTAAGTGGTTCTTCTTACGGTAGCCTGGAGCTTGCCATCCGGGGCAAAGGCTTTCAAAGAGGTGTCAGGCTCTGGTGGGATAACGGTTTCCGAGTCGCTGCCGCAACCGGCAAGAAATGAAGCCATGGCGACGCCGATGGCCAACTTGAGTTTGTTGAATTCCATGTTATTGTCTCTCGATTGAGTATCGTCCTGATCCCGTGTCCACCAATGGATTCACGGGTATAGGGTAACCCCGGTCAGCAGAGCTCACCGTCCATTTCCCCGCCGATCTTTTGCCGGCTATTGTTTGGGAAATGAGTTGATTTGGAATAAATCCACATCATGGTTACCGGCACATTAAACCAATGTTTCAAACAAGCGTCCACATTGATAAACAAAATCCCCATGAATAAGCAAACTCTTAACCTGATTGTGGGTTCTACCAACCCGGTCAAAATACAGGCAGCCAAAGATGCCTTCGAGCTGATGTTCCCCGAATCGAAAATCGTTGTGACAGGTATAAAGTCCCCATCCGGCGTACCGGATCAACCGATGAACAGTAAACAAACCCGTGATGGTGCGGTTAACCGTGTTGAGTATTGCCGCACCCGGGAGTCAGCAGATTTTTATCTGGCGATGGAAGGAGGTGTTGATCAGTTTGAAGATGGCCCGGCGACTTTCGCGTATGTCGTGGTCGCCTCTGAAAACAGCATGAGCGTGGGGCGCAGCGCTAACTTGCCGCTGCCACAAACCGTATTTGATGCACTGCTGCAGGGGGAAGAGTTGGGACATGTGATGGATAGGCTGTTCAATACCACCAATATTAAACAGGCGGGTGGCGCCATCGGCCTGCTGACTAATGGCCGGGCAACCCGTGGCAGTATCTACACTCAGGCGATTATGCTGGCTATGGCTCCCTTACTGCACACAGAACTTTACAAAAAATAAGCACTTGCCAAGCGGGGCGTGAATTTATAACTTGGTTGCAGAAAGCAACTTAAAGTTAACAACATGCCCCAATCCAAGGAATCACAACCTCTTTCTCTGACCCGCCACAGCGAAGCGTTCAGCCGTCTGTTGTCGCGCCTGTGTAAGCCCCTGACTCAGACGTTGGGGCTGTCGCAGCAACAACTGGCCATGATGAAGGAGCTGGAGCGACACAGCCTGTCGGTCAAGCAATTGGGAATACTGCTGGGAATAGATAAATCCAATGCCAGTCGCACCCTTGCGCAACTAACAGATAAAGGCTGGGTCAAGTGCCAGGCCAGTCCCAGAGATCAGCGTATGCTCAAAGCTGAGCTGACACCCTCCGGCCGTCGTTTGATGGCAAAGTGGTGGCAAGGTCATGCCCAGCATTTCGACGCTGCTTTGGCGCAGCTCTTGCCGGAGCAAAGAGAGCACACTCTTGAAGCTCTTGCGCGTTTAACCCGTGCCATGGAACAGGCTCAGGCCCAGGCTGAATACGAAATTCGTCTGTTACTGCCGGAAGATAACGCCGCTATGGCTCAGGTGATCCGCACTGTTTCTTCAGAGTATGGGCTGACCCCGGATAAGGGCTATGGGGTATCAGATCCCACCCTGGATTGCCTCAGTGAGGTATATGCCGATGATCGTGCCTGCTACTGGGTGATCTCCCAGGAGAATCGGATCCTGGGCGGCGGTGGTATTGCACCATTGACAGGCAAACAGGGACGCAAGGATATTTGCGAACTACAAAAGATGTATTTTCTGCCCGAACTCAGGGGCAAGGGCTTTGCCCGCAGATTAACGCTGCAGGCGCTCGCCTTTGCCAAAGCTCAGGGCTATGCCTGCTGTTATCTGGAAACCACTGCCTGTTTAACCGAGGCTGTGCGTCTGTATGAAGCCATGGGCTTTGAACATCTGCCGAGTCATATGGGAGAAACCGGTCACGACGCCTGCGAATTGCCCATGTTAAGAAACCTGTAAAGAATGGCTGCCCGCCTTGATGAAAGCGGGCAATCGGCTTGCAATCGCCCGATTGGGTGTTAGCCTCAAAGTATGACCGCAAAAACTCAAGTTATTGCAATCAGGTCAGCTTGTACGGCTTTCAAGGAGAAACCGTCACATGAAATACAACCGCCTGCCCCACTCCACATTGGAGATCAGCGCACTGTCTCTGGGCACCATGACCTGGGGAGAACAGAACACCGCCGCTGATGCCTTCGCCCAACTGGACTATGCCATCGCCCAGGGGATCAATTTTATCGACGCCGCCGAAATGTATCCTGTCCCTCCCCGCCCTGAGACTCAGGGGGAGACAGAGCGGATTATCGGCCAATATCTGAGAAAAAGCGGTAATCGCGAAAAACTGATTATCGCCTCCAAAGTATCAGCGCCCAGAGATGGCGGTGACTACATCCGTTCCGATATGGCGCTGGACTGGCGCAACCTGCAATTGGCTGTGGATGCCTCCCTAGACCGTCTGGGCGTAGACTGCATCGACCTGTATCAGATTCACTGGCCCCACCGCAGTACCAATTTTTTTGGTCAGTTGGGATATGAACAGCAGGAAACCGAGGCCCAGACACCTATCTTTGACACGCTTGAAGCCCTGGCAGAGCTGGTACGATTGGGCAAGATTCGATACGTGGGTGTCTCCAATGAAACCCCATGGGGCCTGATGAAATACCTGCAACTGGCTGAAAAGCATGGTCTGCCGCGTATCGTCAGCGTGCAAAACCCCTATAATCTGCTCAACCGCAGCTTTGAAGTGGGCATGGCAGAAATCGCCCACAGGGAAGATTTACCATTGCTCGCCTACTCCCCCCTGGCCTTCGGCGCATTAAGTGGTAAATACCTGAATGACCAATGGCCTGAAAATGCACGCCTGACATTATTCAAACGCTTCGCCCGCTACAATGGCACTGATATGGCAATACAAGCCACTCAGGCCTATTGCGACCTGGCGGCAGAGTTTAAGCTGTCACCGGCGCAAATGGCATTGGCGTTTGTGCAATCCCGCCCGTTTGTGGCAAGTACCATTATCGGCGCCACGAATATGGAGCAGCTGAAGCAGAATATCGCCAGTGAGCAGGTACTGTTAAGTGATGAGCTGCAAAGCCGTATTCGCGAGCTTGGTGAAGTATATCGTCTGCCCTGCCCCTGAATCATCTCGAACAGCAGTCGACGATCATTAACAGGCTTGCATTGCACGGGCAGATCCACCAAGATCTGCCCGCACTGTTTTTACCTGCCCAAGCTCAAGCATGAATAACGATTTGAAAGCACTATTCCCCGCATTGAACCAGACACTGGATGGTTATCCTCTGTGTTATCTGGATACTGCCGCCACCAGCCAGAAACCTGCACAGGTGCTGGAGGCAATGGATAGCTTTTATCGTCAACACAATGCCAATGTGCACAGAGCAGCCCATCAGTTATCTGCCCGGGCAACCAGTGCTTACGAAACTGTGCGTGACAGTCTCAAAGAGTTCATTGGCGCAGCCCAAAGCAACGAAATTATTTTCACCTCAGGCACAACCCAGAGCATCAATATGTTGGCCTGGGGCCTGACATCTCAATTGCACCAAGGTGATGTGATTCTGGTCGACAGCGCTGCCCACCACGCCAATATCGTGCCCTGGCAAGAGCTGGCGAAACGCAGTGGCGCCGAAGTGGTGCCCATTCCGCTGACGGCAGATCTCAGACTGGATATCCAGGCTTACCAAAAGCAACTGGACACCCTCCCTGTACGAATCGTGGCGCTGGCTCATGTCTCCAATGTGTTGGGGACGGTCAATGACATTAAGGCCCTGAGCGCGATGGCAAAGGCCAAAGGCGCTTTGGTGGCTGTGGATGGGGCTCAGGCCATTGCTCATCATAAGGTGAATGTCGTTAAGCTCGGCTGTGACTTTTACAGCTTCTCCAGCCACAAGATGTATGGTCCATCCGGCGTTGGCGTGCTGTGGGGATGTTATCAGGAGTTGGACAAACTTGAGCCCATGCTGACCGGCGGCGAGATGATAGATACCGTCAGCTTTGACGGCACCTGCTTTGGTCAATTACCCAATCGTTTGGAAGCTGGCACACCGCCCATAGTCGAAGTAATAGGCCTGGGCGCGGCACTGAAATTTATCAAAGAACTGCCTGTGGAAGCCTTCGACCATGAACAACAGATGTTGAATCTGCTACAGCAACGGCTGGCGCAGCTTCCTCAGGTTGAGCTGTATGGCGCTCATCAGGATAATACAGGTGCGGTGGCCTTTAATCTCAAAGGTGAGCATCATCAGGACGTGGGGATTTTGCTGGATCAGCAGGGGATTGCCATACGCTGTGGCCATCACTGTGCTCAACCTCTTATGCAGATTATGCAGATCTCCGGCTGTTGTCGTGCATCAGTTGGCGTATACACCAGCCGTGAAGATATCGACCGCTTTATCACCGCGCTTGAAGATGCCATTGACCTGCTGGGCTAGTCTGGCACGACTCAACTTATTCGATGGCCGAGCGGCCATAAGCCCAGCTGGCAGATTTATTTAAGGAACCTCTATGTCCGCCTCACCCGCTTCCCAGGATTTTCTGTTCGATCTGGTGCCACTTCAGTCGGCACGTGACAAGGTACTGGATGCCAATAACTGGCAGGAAAAGTATCGTCAGATAATGTTGCTGGGTAAACAACTGCCGACGTTGGCAAGTGAGCTACAGTGTGAATCAGCACAGGTGAAAGGTTGCGAAAGCAAAGCCTGGCTGTACTACTGTAAGATTGATGGCAATCACTATTACCTGGTAGACAGCGAAGCCCGGGTAGTGAAGGGACTGGCAGCTTTGGTCATTGCTCAGTTGCAGGGTAAGGACAGCGCTGAAATTGCTAAATTCGACCCCGCACACTATTTTGAGCAACTGGGGTTGGCAGGTCAGTTAAGCCCATCCCGCACCAATGGCCTAACGGCCCTGGTGAACGGAATGATAGCGGCAGCTGACTGAGGTCATGAGGTCAGCCCAGAGGTTAGATAAATATAATCATACAGGCGGCAAAAGTGCTCCAGCAGCCGATATAGGCCAGCTCTTTCCAGATACTTTTCAGATTAAACATGGATCCAATTCCTTCAGGATAATGAAACATGTATTAATCTAATACCCACTTGCCATCCCGGGTGAGATCCAGCTCACCCTTCATATTAAACTTGATTAATATTAGGCATTTTCTGCATATCCCACTCAGCGCATCAAGCTTAACTCAGAATATAAACCAAACAAATTTAATCACTTGAAAGTCTGACTTGCTGTACAAACAAAAATGCACCGCCTGCTGGCAGTGCATTTCTATTCAAATCAGGTCATCATTCAAAGCATGTGATTGGCCATGGTGCGCTGTATTCCCACCACGTCAGTGCCCTTCTTGAGCTCTTTCACCAGAGGATCTTTTTGCCCTGAAATATATATCTTGAGTTCAGCATCCATATCAAAGCGCCCTGCAGTCTCCACTTCAAAGAAGGTAATCGACTTATAGGGAATAGAAAGGTAACTCACCTTCTTGCCGGTTACGCCCTGCTTATCGATCAAGATCAGGCGCTTGTCGGTAAATACAAACATATCCCGGATCAACTTGTAGGCCAGCGATAACTGCTCATTATCGGACAGTATTGGCAGCAACTCCTGCTGCAACTCAGTCAAATCTACTTCAGTGGCGTTGCCCATAATGGCATCGAGTAGTCCCATCCCTGCTCTCCCATAATTAATCAAACGTTTTTGGTTCGTTCAATCTCTATCATTTCACATTTTCGGCAATCAAACATCAGCCTGATATCAATGCCCATTTCAAACACCATGGTCAGCATAAAAGGCACTGGCACACAAATACAAAAGACCCGCAGCTTACGGAGAAGTTCTGCGGGCCAATGGGCTTTCTTTTTTCAGACGGGGACTTACTGAATATTCGCTACCGTCTGGGATACATTTTCAGCGCCTGTACGTATCTCTTCCATCACCTGGGCAACCTGATTGATTTGGTCTTTACCTGACTCCGCTGTCTGACCAACCTGATTCATCATCTCAGTCGCGCCAGCGGTGAGATTACGGTTTTCGCTGACAACAGAAGCAATCTCATCAGTACTCTGACTGGTGCGCGCTGCCAACTGTCTGACCTCATCCGCTACCACAGCAAATCCACGTCCCTGATCCCCGGCCCGGGCAGCCTCAATGGCGGCATTCAACGCCAGCAAGTTGGTTTGCTCTGCAATGGCACTGATGGTGGAAACAATGGCTTCAATGTTCTTGGACTGCTCATTCAGCTGATTAATCGACTCCGTAGTACGTTGCACCTGCTCGGCAATCACACTGGAGGTTTGCACACTGTTGCGCAGCAAGTCGGCTCCCTGCACCGCAATCTGTGCCGTCTCTTCAGAGGTGGAGTAAGCCACTTCCGCCGCTTCACGTACAGCATGCTGGCGGACAATACGTTCAGTGATATCAGAGCAGAACTTGATCACCTTAACCACTTCACCCCTGTCATTCATCACAGGGTTATAGGTCGCTTCCAGCCAGAGCACCTGCCCACCGGCGCCTCTTCGCTCAAACAGGCCGGATTTATGCTGCCCACTGGCAAGGTCCGGCCAGAAATTTGGGTTGTCCTGCAGGAATGACTCCGGACAGAACATTCTGTGGTGCTTGCCAACAATCTGCTCGCGACTATAGCCAACGGCTCCCAGGAAGTTCTGATTTGCCGTCAGGATATTACCATCAGGCGTAAACTCGATAATCGCCTGTGCACGCTCCAACGCTTCAAACACAGCCGCCTGCTCGTCAAGACGCAGCTTCTCCTCCGTGATGTCTGAGGCGACTTTTACCACCTTGACCACGCTGCCATTTTGCTTAACCGGTATGTAGGTCGCCTGCAGCCACATCTCTTCACCAGCTTTATTTTTACGGTTGAACATACCGGTTTGCGCCACACCATTGGCAAGATCAGCCCAGAATTGACGATATTGAGAACTGCTGGCATAGGCTGAATGACAGAACATCCTGTGGTGCTGACCACGGATTTCATCAATGCTGTAGCCAACAGCAGTCAGGAATAGATTGTTGGCATCCTTTATGGTTCCATCCGGCGTAAATTCGATAAAAGCGACACTGTTCTTGATTGAGTCAACCAGGGCGGTATCCATTTTAGCGCTACTGCTTACACTGGATGGCGCCTGATCCTGCTTTGATTTGAAATTGAACATGCACTGTATTCCTGCTGTTTGCGATTATTCAGGGTCTTGCTGCCAACAGAAGGCCAGAGTAATACCTTCCATTGGTGAAAAAACATTCTAAATTCAGCATAGCAGGGATTTTTTAAAGCATCGGAAAAAGCCAGATTTTTGTTTTGGTTAGCGGCTGCTATTTAAGATGTCGACCACCATCCAAAGGCATTATCCGCCCCGTGATATAGCGACTGCTCATCAGATAGTCCACTGTCGCCAGAACTTCCTCCGTGCCCCCTTCTCGTGGCAGTACAGCCTTGGAGAGTGCTTTTTGTTTGTAGGCGTCATCATCCCAGGGATTGAAGCACACCAGCGCAGGGGCGATGCTGTTCACCTTGATGCCCGGCGCAAACCTCGCGGCAAATGACAGGGTGAGGTTATCCAGCGCTGCCTTACTGGCTGCATAAGCAATATGCTTCTTGCTGCCTTTGGCCGCCACATAGTCGCTCAGGTGAATAATATCCGCCTCACCTATCCCATCACCTGCCAGCTTATCCTGCAGGGCCAGATTCAGTTGATAAGGCACGCTGACATGCACTTGCATCATACGCGCCATCACTTCACCCGGGTTATTCAAGGCATCGTCTTTAAGCCAGTCTGAAGCATTGTGAATGATGGCTCGTAATCTGGGATATCGGCTCCTGACAGCCTGAATAAACTCCAGAACTTCAGCATCCTGATAAAAATCCACGCAATAGAGGTCTGCGCCTTTCTCTGCCAGTTCAACCACTTCAGGGTATTCAGTTCTGAAGGTGCCAATAACAGGTACACCTCTGGCCATAAACTGCTGTGCAAGGTAAAGACCCACACGCTTGCCTACCCCCGTGATCAACACGGGGGCATTATTGGAGCTATTTGTCATAAGTGTTATTGCCTGAAAAATTCGTCGCGGGTACGTGGATTGACCTTAAAACTGCCACCCAAAGCTGTGGTACGGGTGACGCTTTCACTGTCCATCACCCCTCTGGACTTCACGCAGTAATGGGTTGCATCAATGCTGACAGCCACATCCTCAGTTTGCAGCAGGGTTTGCAGTGCTACCAGAATCTGCTGCGTCAGCCGCTCCTGGACCTGGGGACGCTGAGCAAAAAAGCGCACGATTCGGTTTATTTTGGACAGACCAATAATCTTGTCACCGGGAATATAAGCAACAGAGGCTTTGCCATCTATGGTGATGAAGTGATGCTCACAGGTACTGGTCACGCTGATGTCAGTCACCCTAACCATCTCCTCCACCTGCATCTTGTTGTCTATGTCGGTGATCTTGGGGAAATTGCGGTAGTCGAGGCCGGAAAATATCTCGTCGACGTACATTTTGGCAATACGATGGGGGGTTTCACACAGACTGTCGTCCTCCAGATCCAGCCCCAGAGTGGAGACCACGTCAGTCATCAGAGTTTTGATCCTCTGGTACTTGTCTGCATTGGTCATGCTGTTTTGCTTTAAAGGGGTTTCCAACCCCTTGGCCAACAGCGCTTCCTGGACAGCTTTGGCCTCGGGGGCCAACTCATTTGGGTTCAATGATGTTTTACTCATCTGTTCTCCCGTTTCAAGCTTCTTTGTCCGCACGGCGACTTTCCAGTGTCAGCGACACCGAGTCAGCAAACCTAAGGGCGTGGGGTTTGTCCACTGTGACTCTTGCCAGGGTCACGCTGGGATGCTCACCGGCAATCGCCAGCAAATCAGCCACAAGCTTTTCCAGCAATTTAAATCGTCCCTCTTCCACATGCTGAATCACCTTCTTGGTGATGGTTTTGTAATTGAGGGCATCGACAACATTGTCTGTCTGAAATGATTTGTCAGCCGGATAGTGGATTTCCATATTGATCACCACGTCCTGCTGTTTCTTTTGCTCTTCTGGATTGAATCCTATGAATGTACGAAGTCTGAGATTGGTTACCCTGATGATGGCGTGGCTGAGTGACATAGAAGCAGTTGGTTTTGTCATTTGTAATACTCCTGCAATACGTCCGGCAGGACACAGAGGATCAGCGTTGCGCGACCTTTCATTCCCTGATGTCACTGATTGAACAAAAAATATCCGGCACAGTTCTAAGATCCGAAAGCCTTCCCCATAACGTATATGTCATTACCCGCAAATGTCCAATATTTAGCAATTTTATGACAGAAAGCACAGCGACTCACCACGACAGCAATCAAAGCGAATCGATACTGGGTTATGCCGGTTTAATGCCCTTCGTATTGGCAATCATCTACTCACTGACAGGCGCCACCGAAGCGGTAAATATCTCCACTCAAGTGTTTGTCAGTTACAGCGCCATTATCCTCTCTTTTCTGTGTGGAGCCCTGTGGCACAAGGTGCGGGTGGCCAATTGGTCCCGACCACTTCTGCTGGTAACCAATATTCTTACCCTGCTTGGTTGGACGTGTCTGGCATTAAGCCCAACGCTGGCGCTGCTGGCTCTGGCACTTTGCTATGGACTGGTGCTGTTGATTGAGCAATGGGCTGACAGGGATGAAACTCAGCAGTACCTGGCGTTAAGGCGCAGGCTGACAGTAATTGTTGTTGGCCTGCACCTACTGTTTTTAATACTGACTTGAGTCAGAATCAATTTATCGCTCATCAGGGAGTAAACAATGGCTCAACTTATCCTGTTCTACGATGGTACCTGCCCACTGTGTGTCAATGAAATGCTGCAACTGCAGCAGGCAGATACCTTGGGCTGTATCCAGCTTGAAGATATATCTTCCCCGGATTTTGTGGCCCGCTTTCCCCAAATTGATCCTGTTGAAGCAAACCTGTTACTTCATGCCATGACACCCGACAACCGAATACTCCTGGGACTGGACGCTACCTGCGCTGCATGGGGGCTCACCGGGAAGCAGCCATGGCTTAGACTATTAAGGCTACCTTTGATTAAACCTGTCGCCGACCTGGGGTATCGTCTGTTTGCTCGCTACAGATATCAAATTTCCTGGGTGCTGACCGGTCAGCGTCGGGGGGAATGCGGTTCAGCAGCCTGTCAGCTTCGAAGGGGAAAGTGATATGAAAGCCCTGATCATCGGTGCCAACTCTGCCATAGGCTCCGCCTTCATGCATCAGTGGCTGCAAGCCTCTACCCAAAACACCTGCATCGCTGTCAGCAGACTGCCCCCCGCCCAGCTTTTGCCCGGCGGTAGTCAGTGGCAATCATGTGATTACTCAGAAGCCGGTATTATCGATTGCTGCGAGGAGCTCAGTGAGGCAGGTCCATTTGAGCGAGTTGTTATCTGTAACGGCCAATTACACAGTGATGAGCTGGCACCGGAAAAAAGGCTGGAAGAACTGTCGCTGTCAGCAATGACCAAGATAATGACCAGCAACACCATGATTCCCGCGCTGTTTGTCGCCAGGCTTTTACCCCTCCTCGATAAGAAAGCGGTCGTGGCCGTGCTCAGTGCCCGGGTTGGCAGTATAGGAGATAACCGCCTGGGGGGCTGGTACAGTTACCGTGCCTCCAAAGCAGCCCTTAATATGATGCTGCAAACCGCCGCGGTTGAGTATGCCCGGCGTAAACCCGGCGCCAAGCTAATGGCATTCCACCCGGGAACCACAGATTCTCCCCTGTCCCGTCCCTTTCAGACCAACGTCCCAGAGGGCAAGCTGTTCACTCCGGAATTTGTTGCAATGCAGCTGCATAAACTCATGTCCGGTCAACAGGCAGATGGCAAGCTGAGCTTTATCGATTGGGAGGGAAAAACCATTCCCTGGTAAATGAAGCAAGTGTAAAAAGGCACAAAAAAAGCGAAGGCATAACCTTCGCTTTTTGCACAACCAACCCAATGGTTACTTAACGAAATCAATACCCAACTGGATATCACCTTTCAGGGTGTCCAGCATGCCGTCACGGGCATTGGTTTCAAACTCACTGATTTCGCCGTAAGGCAGTACTTTCTCAACGCCGTTTTTACCCAGCAGAACTGGTTGAGCGAAGAACTCAGCGTGCTCACTGCCGCCATCGACATAGGCACACTCAACTACGTTGGCTTCACCCTGCAGGCCACGAACCAGAGACATACAGAAGCGGAATGCAGCCTGACCCATAGACAGGGTTGCGCTGCCGCCACCGGCCTTGGCTTCAACGACTTCGGTACCGGCATTCTGGATACGGTGAGTCAGTGATGCGACTTCTTCGTCGCTGAAGGTAACGCCTTCAATCTGAGACAGCAGAGGCAGAATGGTTACACCGCTGTGGCCGCCGATTACATTCAGCTTAACGTCTTCAACGTTCAGGCCTTTGGCTTCAGCGATAAAGGTTTCAGAGCGGATCACGTCCAGCGTGGTCACACCGAACAGACGGTTCTTGTCATAAACACCGGCTTTCTTCAGTACTTCAGCAGCAATCGCTACTGTGGTGTTAACCGGGTTGGTGATGACACCGACCAAAGCTTTTGGACAAACAACTGCAACCTTCTCAATAAGATTACGCACGATACCCGCATTGATGTTGAACAGGTCGCTGCGATCCATACCCGGCTTACGCGCTACACCGGCAGAGATAAGCACGACATCAGCGCCTTCCAGTGCTGGAGTCGGGTCTTCACCGGCGAATCCTTTTACTTCCACTGCAGTTGGGATGTGGCTCAAATCCACGGCAACGCCAGGTGTGACAGGTGCGATATCATACAGGGACAGTTTGGAGCCCGCAGGCAGTTGGGTTTTTAACAACAACGCCAGGGCCTGACCGATACCACCAGCAGCACCAAGTACAGCAACTTTCATAGTTATCTCCGTCTAAGCTGCGGATATATGTGACATACATCCAATTCCATGATGGCGCCACATTACTGTATCGTCACAAAAATTTCAATGAGACTTAAGCCGAATGCCTCCGGCTCAGAGCGGACCGAATTGCTGACACCCGTACACCGTAAAACCTGTGAAACATGCCCTGCAGTGAATTTTTATTCACTGAAAACGGCAATTTGTTGACATATATACGGCTGGTATTCACAATCTCACGGTCGAATGAATAAGATCGAAAAAATATATGACCACAAGCAAAAATCAGGATGAACTCATCAAAGTGTTCAAGGCCCTGCTCAAGGAAGAAAGGTTCGGTTCTCAAAGCGAGATTGTGACCGCACTGCAGGCTGAAGGCTTCAGCAATATCAATCAGTCAAAAGTTTCCCGCATGCTGAGCAAGTTTGGCGCCGTGCGTACCCGCAACGCCAAACAGGAAATGGTGTACTGCCTGCCAGCAGAGCTAGGCGTACCTACCGCCGGCAGCCCGGTTAAGAACCTGGTACTGGACGTTGACCACAACCAGGCCATGATCGTTGTTCGCACCAGCCCGGGTGCAGCTCAGCTTATCGCTCGCCTGCTGGATTCCATGGGCAAGCCAGAGGGGATCCTGGGGACTATTGCCGGTGACGATACCATCTTTATCTGTCCGGCCAGCGTAAAAGAAATTGATACCACGCTGGAAACGGTCAAAGATCTGTTCAACTACAATCAGTAGTATGAGTTCATAGAAAAAACGCGCCCGAAGGCGCGTTTTTTATACCTGTGAACAGGTTTAATCAGCGTATTTGAGCAAGTAATCCAGCGAAGGCGCGAAGAAAGAGGAGCCGGTCAGCGCCTTGGTGAAGTGCATCAGATGATCATGATTACCGGCACCATCGCCGTGTACCATAGATTCCAGCATCTTTTCAAAATGCAGTGATGTGCGGCAAACCGAGATAAACATCAGCCCCTGCTCACGGACGCTGCCAAACGGCATGCTCTGACGCAGAATTTCCATGGATGAGCCATCGGCATGCTTGAGGTTAACTCGCTTAATATGGCTAGTCAGCGGCTTGTCCTCTGACGCATATTCGATATTGTCCTGCTTGGTGCGGCCAATAATGTCTTCCTGCTTCTTGGTAGGCAGACGGTGCCACTTGCTCAGGTTATGGGCATACTTCTGCACATGCACATAACTGCCACCCACAAAGGTCACATCCTCTTCACCCACCAAGGCAACTTCCTGGCGATTGCGTCCCTTGGGATTCTCAGTACCATCAACAAAACCTGTCAGGTCTCTGTTATCCATAAAGCGGAAACCGCGCTCTTCATCAACCAGCTCAACCAAACCTTCCAGCATTTGCGCGACTTCATTAGCCACCAGATGAAGAATATCCAGACGGTCACAACGCAGATGAATAAACAGGTCAAACTCAATAGCAGGTGCATCGCGGTTGCCCGCTTCCATCGCCGGGAACGGCTTTAACTGAGCCGGACGTTCACCTGCGTACAGAGTGTCCCAATAGTTGGCGCCAATAGAAACAAAGCCGTTAAACGCACTGTCGGCATATTGATCGGACAACTCATGAATATATTGGGCAACATTGGCAAGACAGGGCCGCAACTGTTGTTCCACGCCATCATTGGCGTTGAACATCAGGTAAACACTGTGTAAGTTCCCTTCCGCGCAGACTCCAAGTTGTTCACGGGGCATAACCTGATTTTCCATTATTCTCTCACCTTGTGCATTTCATTTGTTTCGGCAACATTGGGAAGCAACTTTACCCCAAACGGCATACATACAGCACACTCAGGTGTAAAAGTGTGAGCCATACCCAATCAGCTGCAGAGTTTAGCGGCTGATCCCTGCCAAACCTCAATAACCAGACGCCTGACCATCTTTACGACTTTCAGACGCACCACGATAAACCCCGGTTTGCGGATCACGACCAATGGCCTGATAACCGCCAAATATTCCCACGCTGTCGCGGATGGTATGTCCCCGCTTTCCCAGTTCCCGACGGGTCTCCATGGGGAAGCCGGACTCCAGGCTGATATAGCCACCGTCAGTCATGGTTTTGCCTGTGGGCTGGGATGAGTTGGAATGAACAATACGGAGGGCGTCTCCCGCCTCCTGCAGGTTCATACCAAAGTCGATTAGGTTAATCATGATCTGAGCATGCATTTGTGGTTGTGTTGCTCCGCCCATCACCCCAAAGCTCAGCCAGGGTTGGCCATCTTTGGTCACAAATGCCGGAATAATTGTATGAAAAGGTCGTTTACCCGGCGCATAGGAGTTGGCTCTTCCCGGAGTTAAATCAAACAACTGCCCCCTGTCCTGCAGTACAAAGCCTAATCCCGGCGGTGTCATACCAGAGCCCATGCCCCGGTAATTGCTCTGGATAAGAGACACCATGTTGCCATAGCGGTCAGCAGTGGTCAGATAAACAGTATCACCATGTTCAAGGTTGGGATTGCCGGCATCAACGCTGTTGGCCGCTTTTTTAAGGTCAATCAGCTGCGCACGTTTGCGGTTGTACTCCTTTGAAATCAACTCCTGCACCGGAACATCAACGAAGTCGGGGTCAGCGTAAAACCTGGCCCTGTCGGCAAAGGCCAGCTTTTTGGCTTCCACAAACAGGTGCACATATTCAGGGCTGGTTTGCCCCATCGCAGCTAAATCATGGGGTTCAAGCATCTGCAATATTTGCTGGGCGGCGATCCCCTGACCATTTGGTGGCAGTTCCCAAAGATCGTAGCCACGGTAATTGACTGAGACAGGTTCAATCCACTCACTGGTATGAGCGGCCATATCTTCATAGGTCAGATAGCCATCCTGGGCACGCATATAGTCAGCAATAGTGCGAGCAATGTCGCCTTTGTAGAAGGCATGGCGGCCATCTGTGGCAATTTTCCGGTAAGTATTGGCAAGGGCGGGATTACGGAAGATTTCGCCGGTTTTGGGCGTAGCGCCCCCCGGCATATAAACGTCGGCAAAGCCATCATACTGAGCCAGCCTGTCGGCGTTCTTTTCAAAGTAATAAGCGATTAGCTCTGAAACAGGAAAGCCCTGCTCGCCATAGGAGATAGCCGGAGCCAGCAGGTCTTTCATCGGCAACTTGCCAAACTTGTTGTGGAGCTCAAACCAGCCGTCGACGGCACCGGGAACAGAGACAGGCAAAGGGCCGTAAGGAGGGAGATAATCAAGCCCTCTGGCTTGCAGTATCTCAAGCGTCAGGGATTTTGGGCTGCGACCTGAGGCGTTAAGGCCATAGAGTTGCTTGTCTTTGGCACTCCAGACAATGGCAAACAGATCGCCACCAATACCCGAACCCGTTGGCTCAACCAGTCCCAACATGGCATTGGCCGCTATGGCCGCATCTATGGCATTTCCGCCCTGCTTGAGAATATCCAGCGCCACCTGAGTCGCCAGCGGTTGACTGGTCGCCGCCATACCATTGGTGGCATAAATTTCAGAGCGGGTGGCAAAAGATTTCCCGGTTATCCTGTCCATCGCCCAGCCAGGTAAGGCCAGCAATAAAGCAAGCCATACCCCTCTCCTTATGATTGTTTTCATCGTCACTATCACTGTGCAATTTGTGCACTTTATAAGCTAACACAATGATGTAAAAACGAAACAAAAGGATGTAACAAGTCGACTTAAAAGATAACCAGAGGGTGCGCTTCGGCACGGATCTGCACTTTCTGCCCCGGCAACAACTGAGTTAACTGACTGCGGACTTCCAGTAACTGGGAGGCAATCTCCACCTGATAGTGACAGAAATTACCCAAAAAGCGTCTGTCACGAATCACGCCAGCGGCAGCATCATCCGGTTCCAGCGTCAACTGTTGGGGCCTGAGCAGCACTTCTCCGCTGTATTGAGAAGGCCAAGTCAATTCGCTGGTGCTGACAAGCTGGCCGAGCGGACTGTCAACATTGAAGCCATCAACCACCTGCACAGGCACGTAATTACCCCGTCCCAAAAAGTCGGCAACATAGCGTTCTGCAGGGCTGTAGTACAACTCTTCTGCGGTACCATGCTGGACGATCCGGCCCTCTTTGAATAGAGCCAGCTTATCGGCAAAGACAAAGGCTTCATCTTTACTGTGAGTCACAAACACCGCGCTCACCTTGCGGCTTTTAAGGATGGCGCGGATCTCCATCATCAACTCACCGCGAACCTGGCTGTCGATATTGGAGAAAGGTTCGTCGAGCAACAGCAACTTGGGTTTACAGGCAAGTGCTCTGGCAATCGAGACCCTTTGCTGCTGACCACCGGAAAGCTCATGGGGGTAACGTTTCTCGAGCCCTTCGAGTTTGACCAGAGTCAGCATCTCTTCCAGCAGTGCGCCACGGCGGAAGCTGTCTTTCTCTGTCACACCAAACAGGATATTGTCGGCCACTGTCAGGTGCGGGAACAGGGCATAATCCTGAAAGATCATTCCAACACCACGCTGCTCGCTGGGGGTAAAGTTCCCCTCGCCATTGAAGCACTGTCCCTGCACATGGATACAACCCGAGGAGACAGGCTGTAGTCCGGCAATGGCTCGAAGCAGAGTAGTTTTACCACAACCGCTGGGACCAAGCAGCGCCAGTATTTCTCCCTGTTCCATCTGTAAATCCAGTCCATCCAGAACCCGGACGCCCTGATACTCACTGTTAACTCCCGTGATGGATAATGCGGTCATACTTAATTTTCCTGCTCCAGCGAGCGGTTCAGATAGATCAAAGGCACCAAGCCTACCAAGACGATAACTATGGCCGCCAATGCACCATATTCCAACTGCTCATCAGACACATACTGAAAAACATAGGTGGCCAGATTCTCATAGCCAACAGGTCTCAGCAAGAGCGCTGCGGGCAACTCCTTCATAGCTTCGATAAACACCAGCAGCATACCGGCAAACAAGCCTTTTTTCAGCAATGGCAGGTGAACCCTGCTCAGCAGTCCCAAAGGCTTTTCTCCCATAGTTACTGCCGCCATATCCATGGAGGGGGAGATACGCTTATAGCTGCTCTCCAGGCTTCCTATGGCGATAGCTGAAAACCGAATACAGAAGGCAAACACCAACGCAAACAGGGTGCCGGTAAAAATCAAACCCGGCCCCCTCTGATCAAACAAAGCATATAGATCATTGACCCCAAAATCGGCCAGCGTAAGTGGTGCCAGTACGCCAATTGCCAGCACAGTCCCCGGCAGAGCATAGCCGAACGAGGCGAGTCTGGCAGGCAATGCATCCCTGTCGTCAGGACTGATCCTTTGGATAAACAGCAAGATCAGGGCTATCGCCATACAGAGCACACTGACCAAAGCTGACAATAACAGGCTATTAGCACTGTACTCGAAAAACTCAGGAGTCCAGCTGTATTCGAAATAGTCCAATGCATAATCCAGCAAGATACCAAAAGGCAGCAAAAACGCCAGCAACAACAGCAGGGCGCAATAGCCGGATGCAGCCAGAGACTTTACGCCAGCCAGCGCATATCGCTCCAAACCAGAGTGAAAACTGTTCTTCTGGTAAAGCTGCTGCTTACGGCGGGAGAAACGCTCCATCCCAATAAGAGCAAACACCACCAACAAAATAATCACCGACAACTTGGCCGCCGCACTCAGGCTGCCATGCCCAAGCCAGGTATCGTAAACCGCAGTAGTGAGTGTGGGCACCGCAAAATAGCTTACGGTAGCGAAGTCTGCCGCGGTTTCCATGGCGACAAGGGCTACGCCGACAGCCAGTGCGGGTCTTGCCATAGGCAGATTCAAGCGCCAGAAACTGCGCCATGGACTGCAGCCCATCACCCTGGCGGCATGAATAAGACTGGCAGACTGCTCCATAAATGCGGTGCGGGCCAGCAGGTAGATATAGGGAAACAGCACCAAAGCCAGCATCACTGCCGCGCCACCAAGGGATCTGACTTCGGGAAACCAGTAGTCGGCCGGTGACTGCCAACCAAACAGCTCTCTTAACGCCTTTTGAACCGGCCCGGCATAATCCAGCATGTCTGTGTAAACATAGGCCACGATATAAGCAGGCATCGCCAGTGGCAGCAACAGAGCCCATTGAAAAACGGATCTGCCGGGGAAGTCACAACGGGCTACCAACCAGGCAGCGGGTGTCGCCAGCAGCAAGGCACCAATGCTGACCAGCAAAATCAATAACAAACTGTTTTGAATATAGGTGGGCAGGACGGTTTCCATCAAATGACCGAAAACAGCCTGATCAGGCATTAAGGCCTGGATAACCAATGCGATAAATGGGGTGAACAGCAAGCCTGCCAGTGTGAAAGCAGATACAGACCAGCGTTTGGGAAGTCCGAGAATCATAATTGTTATTTACCTGGTACAGCCCGGCTCCAGAAGGAAACCGGACTGTACGCTAACAACAGGCAAATGGCAAAGGCCTCAGAGGTCGAACTGCACCTCATCCAGCAGTCTTACCGCTGCCTTATGGTTGTCTGCCAAAGCCTGAATCGCCAGTTTGTCAGCTTTGAATTTACCCCAGGATGCGACCAGTCCGGATAAAGGCACGCCAGCTTTAACCGGATACTCGTAGTTCACCTCAGCATAAGCGGCCTGCGCTTTATCGGAGGAGAGGAACTCCATCAGCTTGACGGCATCAGCTTTGTTGGGGGCGTGCTTGGTCAGCGCCATGCCAGACACGTTAATGTGTGAGCCACGGTTATCCTGGTTAGGGAAGTTGATCTCTACCGCCTCAGCCCAGGCAATCTGCTTGGGATCGTTAACCATCTTGCCCAGATAATAGCTGTTGCCGATGGCGATATCACACAGACCTTCTTTAACGGCTTTAACCTGAGCTCTGTCATTCCCCTGAGGGCGGCGGGCCAGATTGTCTTTTACCCCTTCCAGCCACTTCTTGGTTTCAGCTTCACCGTGATGAGCAATCATGGAAGCCACCAACGCTATGTTGTAAGGATGCTTACCGCTGCGGGTACAGATTTTGCCTTTAAACTCTGGCTTTCCCAGGTCTTCGTAGTCCAGATCCAGCTTGCCCAGGCGCTCTTTGGAGGAGTAAACGTTACGCACACGCATGGTCAGGGCGTACCAGTCATCTTCCGGTGAACGGAACTGAGCGGGGATGTTTTGTTCCAGCACCTCGCTGTCAACCGGGGCAACCAGGCCCTTGTCGACCAGCTCCTGAAGGCGGGAGAAGTCAGAGGTCAGAACAATATCGGCGGGAGAGAGTCGACCTTCGCGGGCGATACGCTCTGCCAAACCATCTTTGGCAAAAACCAACTCGACTTCAGTACCGGTTTGTTTGGTGAAGTCCTTAAGAATAGGTTCAATCAGAAACGGTTGACGATAGGAATAGACGGTCAGCTTATCTGCTGCCACTGCGGACCAGGAGATTACTCCAGCCAAACATACAACACCGGCTCTGGTCATCTGTTTTACCAACTTCATTCCCTGTTCTCCCTCATCAACTAAATATATTTCGGATGATTAATATAATGATAATAGTTATCAGTAGCGCTAAGAGTACAAAAACTTACTGATACCAGCAAGACGAATCCATCAAAAGCGGCCTCTATTGTATTCTTTTTGAACGAAGTTCCGGAGAGTAAAGCGGGCTATTCAGTTAACCCGCTGAAGCAGAATATAGTGGATTATGCAGGGCGGGTTTCCCTGAAAATTGATTCCTTACTGATATGGTTCAGCCAGAGCGCCGTAGCGGGAGCCAGGTTACGCCACTCAATGGAAGGATGGCGAAAGTCCAGATAGTCAAGCAAACATACCAGCGCGATACGCTCTGCGGTGATCTCATCACCATTGAGTAAGCCTGAGTGATCTATTTGACGCAGGCCCCTTAGCAGGGCTTGCTCAAAGCGTCCTTTCCAGAAGGGAGAGCTATTCCCCTCTTCCGCCCGCATTTGCTCCTGTCTGAGCGCCACCGCACTGTCCAGCATGCCTTTTAACATAGAGAACAGGCAGTGCCGGGACCAGTAACCATCTGCCGGAGCAAACAGTTGGCTCTGACCATATTCCACGTCCAGAAAACGGCAAATCACTTCAGAGTCATAGAGCGCACTGCCATCTGCCAGCATCAGACATGGCACCTTACCAAGGGGATTGGCCTCGACGAACTCCTCATCATTATCGAAAGGGTTGGTTGAGGTCAGTTGGATATGGTTCAACTGCAGCAGTTCTATCATCACCCTGACCATTCTGGCGTAGGGCGACGCATCTGAATAATAGAGTTTCATCAAAGCCACGACTCCCTCACCAATATTTTTCCATGGTGATCTGACCCGGGGCTCTGCGCAGATTCTTTGCCAGCCCCCTCTCCTGCAGTAGCTCCAGCGCTCCTGATACCATCCCTGGATTGCCGCAAATCATCACCTGACTGTCCTGTGCAGACAAGGTAACGCCTGCTTGCTGCTCGATACTGCCATCTGCGAGACCATCCGGAATACGGCATTCCAATGCCCCCGGCATCTGCTCCCGGGTAACACAGGCGACCAGTTCAAGCTGCCCATTATGCAGCTGGGCCAACTCCTGAAGTCGCTGCCAGTACGCCAGGTCCTCTTGCAATCGAACACCATAAACCAGAACGATACGCTTGAACCTTTGCCAGGGCTGCTCTGTTTCAAGCATAGAGACAAATGGCCCAACGGCAGTGCCGGTCGCCAGTAACCATAGATGCTGGCCCATATCTGCAGGGAGTTCATCCAAGGTCATAAAACCTGCGGCCTTGGTGGAGATTTCAATCTGATCGCCTGAGTTCAAATCGTGCAGCGACGGAGACAGTTGGCCATCCTCGACCCGTACTGCCAACACCTCCAAATACTCCGCGTCCGGCGCGTTGACCAGGGAGTAAGCTCTGGCAACACGCTTACCTTCACGCTCCTGACTGAGCTTGATAAATTGCCCTGCAATAAAAGGCTCAATATCTGCCGCCAATCTGAGGGTAAAGAGTTTGTCATTCCAATCGATGCGCTCAATCACGGTTGCGCTTGTCCACATTTTCCTGTCTCCGCACTGAACAGATGGTTTCAGCATAAGCCTTTAAACCTTAGACAAAAACCCTTTTATTGCATGGCTTTATTCAGGGTTAATCAAGTTTAAGGATTTAGTCACTGTGCAAGCGATAGCCAGGGGATGGCTTAAAATCGGCAATGTAGAGCAGGACAAAGACGGGATAAGTTGGATTTATCTGGTTCGCGGACATGAGTTCAGAGGCCAAATCGGGAAGCGCTGCCACTGCCGGCGATCACCAGACTCAAACTGGCATCCCATTCCAACTGCAGTTTTTGATGGGATAACTTGAGTTGTTCGGCCAGGCCGGGATGAGCGGCCATAGACTCTACCGCGCTGATAGCCTGACGATAGCCGGTATCCAGTGCCACCCCAAGTGCCATCACAGCCGACATATCACCATATCCCAAACTTCCCTGCTGGCGTACCTGTTCGAAGCCATATTGAAGAGCACTGGCAAACAGGGTGTCTGCAGAGTCTGGTGCAAATGCATATCTGGCTGCACGATTGCTAGCCGAGACAGACAGAGCCTCATCTACGGCCTGACGGATAGTGGCGAACGCCTGCATCCAGGGGGCGATTTGCGGCGGGGTTTCGCGACCGTCAACAGACTCACTGTCCTTCGATAGTAAGGAGCTTTCAGATGATGCTTTAGCGTCATTGAGGGTAACGGCAGCCTTAACATCTGATGATGTTATCCCTGTTAACATTGAAGCCCTCCTTACATTACCCACCAGTGATTAAGCGGTACTTAATATATCGGCCTGATAACGAGTTTCTCCAGCAAAAAATAAAACTGCGAAAAGCACCCCGAACAAGCCAGACACATCAGCGTAAAACTTTGGTAACAAACAAAATTAAATCAACCTTTTAGGTGAAATTGATTTGAAAGTAACCAGACAAGCCATTATGATTGACAGCGTTTCGTGCACGAGGTCACATTCTTCGTTTTTTTGCGACACCTCGACATTCAATTAGGAACACATGGAATATGAACGCCGTAGTATCAAATCCTCTCAGGGAGTCTTCCCAGAGCAGTTGCAAAAATTGCCGCCGCTTCACCGAGTTGGAAGGCGCACTTTTGTGTTACCGCGAGGGCAGCATCACCCCTCTTGAACCCAAAAAGCTTGAACTGTTCAAACCGGGAGCTGCCTGCGAAGCCTGGCAGGCAAACAAGCAAGCTCGCTGAGTAAAAACATTCCTGAATAATGAAACACCCCGCAACTGCGGGGTGTTTTGTATCTGTTGTCTCTACCAATAAAAAAGCCGCAGTCATCGGGGCATGATGACTGCGGAAAAGGATGAGAAGCAGATAAAATACACAGTTATAAAAGGTGGGGAAGCGAGTGTTCAGACCGTTCGCAAGCCGAGTGTGGTTTGCCTTGGTTAGATACCGCTTTGCTTATTCAGCCTCAACCACCAACATGCTCTATATCTATTGTCCCTGCCAATAAAAAAGCCGCAGCCATCGGGGCATGATGACTGCGGAAAAGGATCAGAAACAGATAAAATACACAGTTATAAAAGGTGGGGAAGCGAGTGTTCAGATCGTTCGCAAGCCGAGTGTGATTTGCCTTGATTGGATATCGCTTTGCTTATTCAACCTCAACCACCAACATGCTCTGTATCTATTGTCATGCGCAATAAAAAAGCCGCAGCCATCGGGGCATGATGACTGCGGAAAAGGATGAGAAGCAGATTAAAATACAAAAAGGGGGAAGCGAGTGTTCAGACAGGCTCAGGCAGGACTGACATATTGAACGCGGTATGGCTCGATTGTGCATTGCTGCGCATACCCAATGTCAATCCGCGGGTTGAAACCTTTACCCCGGCAATCAGCTGGGTGTAAACATCATTCAACATACCTTGTTCCAAACCACGAAATGCCAAAGTGCGGCGAACCGAATACCAGTCACTGTCCATCACTGACGACTGTCCTTCAACAGCCACTGTCAAAGCAATATTGTCCATATCAACCTCCCTGAATCACTCGGGACCCATTATTGAGGTTAGTTACTGAACACAAGCTGTACGGAAGTTATTCTCTTTCCCGGCTTTGATGCTGCATCTGCCATAGCCCGGCATAAACGCCACCAACAGCCAGTAGTTGCTGATGCTTACCCTGCTCGACAATCTGACCACCTTTAAGCACCAGAATCCTGTCTGCATCTACCACGGTAGACAAGCGGTGCGCGACAACCAGTGAAGTTCGCCTGGCTGAGACCTCTTTCATGGCGGTTAAAATGGCTTGTTCAGCACCACTGTCCAATGAAGAAGTCGCTTCATCGAATACCATCACCGGCGCCCCCTTCAGAATCGCTCTGGCGATGGAAACACGTTGCTTTTCACCGCCTGACAGCTTCATACCACGTTCACCAACCCGGGTTTCCAGCCCCTTGGGCAGCCGCTTAACCAGCTCCTCCAGATGGGCAAGTTGAACGGTTCGCCGTATATCTTCATCAGACGCTTCGGGTCTGCCATAACGAATATTCTCAAGCAGAGTATCGTTAAACAGCACGGTATCCTGAGGCACGATACCGAACTGCCTGCGCAGACTTTGCTGCTCCATCTGACGGATATCGACCCCGTCCAGTTGAATGCTTCCACCTGTGACATCGTAAAAGCGGAACAACAATTTAATTATCGTGGACTTACCACCGCCACTCTCCCCCACTATGGCGATCTTCTCGCCCGGCATCAGCTCGAAACTGACATTGTCGAGTATCTGCCGCTCACCATAGGCGAAGGAGACATTATCAAAAACCAGATGTCCCTTACCGGCGCTCGACTGAGGGTTGTCTGTATCCAGAATTTGGGGACGCTCATCAAGCAGCGAAAACAGGCGCTCTATATTGGCCAGCGCTCCACGGATCTCCCGGTACACGAACCCCAGGAAATTAAGGGGCATAAACAGCTGCATCATAAAGGCATTAACCAATACAAAATCACCTATGGTCATATCGCCGCTGATCACGTCCGATGCCGCCAGCCCCATCATCACTGTCATGGCTGAAGCTATGATAAAGGCCTGGCCTGCGTTCAATGCGAACAGAGACAAGCGATTATCA
This sequence comes from Shewanella corallii, assembly GCF_023349125.1. Lineage (GTDB taxonomy): Bacteria > Pseudomonadota > Gammaproteobacteria > Enterobacterales > Shewanellaceae > Shewanella > Shewanella corallii. The sequence goes on from NZ_JAKIKT010000002.1 coordinate 477,037, forward strand.
CGCTTGGCCTTTTCCCATCGTCCCAGGGCTTCATCATACTGTTTAAACTCGTACTCTTCGTTGTTGAAGTACTTAACCGTTTCATAATTGAGCAGGCTGTCTATCGCCCGGGTATTACTGGTTGAGTCAGCAATTGCAGCTTCCCGGACATATCCGGTTCGCCATTCAGTGGCGATAACCGAGAACACCCCGTAGGCAGCGACTGCCACCAGGGTTACTGCAGCAAATACCCAGCCGTAGTTGTACCAGAAAATGCCCACTACCAGCCCAATCTCAAGCACAGTGGGAACAATATTAAACACCATAAAGCGCATCAGAAATGACACGCCGCTGCTGCCCCTCTCAATATCCCGGGAGAGACCACCGGTCTGCCGGTCAAGATGAAACCCTAAATCCAACGAGTGCAAATGTCGGAAGACATTCAGTCCCAATCGTCTGATGGCCCGCTCAGTCACCCGACCGAACAGGGTATCTCTGACCTCACCGATAATGGTGGAGAGAAATCTCAGTCCGCCATACGCCAGTACCAGAGCGATGGGGACTGCGACCGCCTGAAGTTTTTCCGAGTCCAGCGTATTAACCAGATCCTTGAGCACAAAAGGCATGGTGACACCGGCCAGTTTGGCCGCCAACAGGCAGAGCATCGCCAGCCCAACACGCAGCCGGTATTCCAGCAAATAGGGCCACAACAATCTCAGTACCTGCCAGTGCAGTCTGTCTGCGGGAGCGTTGTCCAGATATCGGGAGGGACGCATAAAACCTGCCTTTGATCAATACGATGGAATACTCAACTCAGGAGCATGATGCCAGATAGCCGGGGAAGGTGCGATAGCCTGTAGCAACCGCTTTTCAGCCACAATCCCAGGACAATGTCGAATATTGCACCAATTTTCATCACCTGGCAGCGCAAATCCCCTGTACCGCCTTGTAATAACTGGAGTTCAACAGTGAAATATTTCTCTTCTTTGGTATTATCTGGCGATTAATAATCTGATACCCTTCGGTGACGCCTGCATAACACAAGCAACTACAGGCGATAAAAATTAAAAAATCCTCTAATAACAAATTATGGTTGAAGGACGTTTTATGTTGGACTCCGCTAAGGTTCAATACCCACCGTTGCCGCTGCTAAAAACCTGGGTATGGATGATGATTGAATCTGATAACCCCGAAATTCGAGAAAAAGGTAAGAAAAATCTGATTGCCTCGTTCGGTAGCCTGGCAAAAGCCAATGAGTACATCTCCCAGCAGTTGAAAAGCGCTTAATACCTTTCCCCTTTAGAAGATAGGTTTAAGCCGCTCGCGCGCCTTTTAAACTCGCTGAATGATTTAATTCAAAGGCTGATTGATAAATTGAAAGAGGGGCCTTAGCCCCTCTTTTCTTTATCTGTATTATCCAGCCTGTTCTCTTCTGGCCAGAATGCTGGCATTTAAACCGGCCAGCAACTTTTCTGTGTCCGGCCAGCCGATACAGGCATCAGTAATGCTTTGCCCATAGGTCAAAGGCTGTCCGGGCTGATGATCCTGGCGCCCTTCCACCAGATGACTTTCCACCATCACCCCAAAGATTGACTGCTCACCCGACGCAATTTGGCTGCCAACATCCTCAGCCACCAGCATCTGACGCTGATACTGCTTGGAGCTGTTGGCATGGCTGAAATCAATCATCAGGTTTGGGTTGAGCCCAACGGTAGCCAGTTGTCCGGAGATCTGCTTCACGTGCTCAGCACTGTAGTTGGGCTCTCTGCCGCCGCGCAGAATAATGTGACAATCCGGGTTACCTTTGGTGGACACAATCGCCGAATGGCCGTATTTGGTCACAGACATAAAGTGATGGGGAGCAGCGGCTGCACCTATAGCATCTATGGCAATTTTAATCGTGCCGTCGGTGCCATTTTTAAATCCGACCGGACAGGAGAGACCGGACGCCAACTCTCTGTGCACCTGAGACTCAGTGGTTCTCGCCCCAATTGCACCCCAACACATAAGATCCGCCAGATACTGAGGGGTAATCATATCCAGAAACTCACCGGCGGTCGGCAGGCCAGCGTGATTCAGGTCCAGCAGTAACTTACGGGCTTTTCTCAACCCCTCATTCAGCTGGAAACTGCTATCCATGAAAGGATCATTGATTAACCCCTTCCAACCCACAGTGGTCCGTGGCTTTTCAAAATAAACCCGCATCACGATTTCCAGCTGGTCCTTATACTCCTCACGCAGTGCCAGCAGGCGCTCACCATATTCAAGAGCTGCTTTCGGGTCATGAATAGAGCAGGGACCGATCACCACCAACAGGCGGTCATCACGGCGGGAAAGGATATCTGATATCGCTTTGCGGGAGTTGAAAACCGTCGCAGAAGCCGCTTCCGAGGCAGGAAATCGTTCCAGAATGGCGACCGGGGGCAACAGCTCTTTGACTTCATTAATACGCACATCGTCATTCTGGTAATACATAGGGAACAGGTCTCCTTGGCCTCTTTATCATTAACAGCCAATTTAACGAGTCCCCCACCACAATGCAACGCAATCACTATTTATTTCAACATGAATCGATAACCAACTGTTTTTATTGATTTAATATTTTTGAAACAGTCAAGCTTCTCAGCATCTATATGCTGCGAACCGCATAGTTTTTCATCGCTTTAAGCTTATATTGGTACCTTTGCTTATCTTCTTCATCTGTCGCCAGTTTTATTGCCCGACTCATGTTGAACTCAGCTCTATCCCTGTCACCCAGCTGCCAATAAGACTTGGACAGGCCCAGAAAAAATTCGGGTTGATAGTCAGCCAGCTTCACCGCCCTCCTGTACCAATCCACCGCTTCGGAATAAGCTTTTCTGGTGTATGCCTCTTCCGCCATATCAAAGTAGTAGAACGGGTTACGGATACGGGCAAGCTCCAACTTTCTGTGAATTTGAGACCACTCCTCCAGCCTTCCCTGCTCGCCCAGCAAGAGTGCCAGATTGCTCATGGGGTTTAAGTGATCGCCCGGCAACGCCATGGCATACCGATAAACCCGTTCCGCCTCGTCATCCATGCCAGCCCTGCGATAAACAACCCCCAAAGTGTTAATGGCGGAGATAAAGTCAGGTTTGAATTGAAGGCTGGCTTTGATCAGGGCATAGGCTCTGTCCAGATCGCCGTTTACCAGAGCTTCTGCCGCCAGATTGTTGTAAAACATCGCGGTGACTGTACTGCGATTGATCCTGTGACTGGTATATCCCCGAATCGCCCTTTCCGGCAGGAAATCCACCAGTATTGAGCGGGAGGCAAAGGTCAGACTGGTGCTGCTCTCAGGGGCGTAGAGCTTGATATTGATGTGACCGTTAATCAGATAAAACTGCCCCCATTTATCCCAAATCGGCTGAACCTCCACCTCCTGATATTGCACCGGCACATTCAGTGTGTCGGCCAAAGCAGTGGTCAGCAGTACCAGGCTCAGGCAATTGCCCTCACGACGGGCATAGGTCTCGGTCGCTCCACGGGTCAGGTGATCTCTGTACTCAAAGCCGCCGTCACGTTCACGGATGAACTCGCTCAGCCACTCATGGGCATTGTGGCTACCCTTGTAACCGAGTTTATCCCGCTCATAACGACGCCGTACCTCGGACGCTACTGAAGGGGGGAGTTTGAATATAGTGTCTGCTGCGGGCAACACCTGTTCGGTATCAAAGTGTTGGTCCAGAAACAGGCTTTCCACCTGTGCCCGATAGACAGGTGTCTGGGCAGACTGACATCCTGCCAGCATCACAACTGTAAGCAGGGTAAATACGCGAAGCAGCATACTTCCTCCTCTGGGTCCACAGGACCGGTTGGAATGGGTATCCAGTGTTGCCGCCCGACGTTTTACCGCCAATAAGCTATGTTGACAGCCCTTGCAGAATAAAGGCCGAACAGCACCGATAAATTAAATTATGGTTCACTTTATCACCATATGCTGATCTGCCCGGATTTGAAATGTAATTAATCGTTATCAACCCGAACGGCTGGCTTGAAACGCTATAAAACCTGGTTCAGCGGTTTTTGGGGGCGGGGATACGTTGATATTGCAGCTTCTGTTGCAGCTCGGACGTTCTGGGCTGAGGGTATGGTCGATAGTACAAATCGCCGCAACGATAGTGTCTGTAGGGCTGAACCAGCAACACACATCCAAGGGGAAGCGATTCAATCAACTCAAGTTGCTGTTTTAGTCTTTGCTGCTCCTGCCATTCATGATCTGCCTTTTTGGCATCTCTGACAGCGAATGGGTCGAAAGGCTCTGTCTTGTCATGAACCTTAATATCACCGGCAAAAGCCTGGCATACCAGCATCCAGCTCAACAGCAATAACCCGGTTCTCATCACGACGCTCCGATCAGTATATCTGTTGGCAGCTTAGCACAAAAAAAGCAGGGACAAGCCCTGCTCAACTAACTTCTGATTGTTCGGTATCAGGCTGATTTTACCGATACAAACTCAGGGTAAGCATCGATACCACAGTCTGAAGCATCCATTCCCTGATACTCCTCTTCCTCGCTGACACGAATGCCCATGGTGTAGTTGAGTATCGCCCACACTACCAGTGAAGCACCGAATACCCAGGCAAAAATAACTCCCGCCCCGAGCAGCTGGGCGGCCACAGTAGCTTCAGGGTTCGACAGAGGCACCAGCATCAGTCCCAGGAAGCCCACTACACCATGCACTGATATTGCACCTACAGGGTCATCAATTTTGATGCGGTCAAACCCAACAATAGAGAACACCACCAGACCACCGGCGATCGCACCAATAGCAGCGGCCAGGCCGAGGGATGGCGACAGAGGGTCAGCAGTAATAGCGACCAGACCCGCCAGTGCACCATTCAGTATCATGGTGAGGTCAGCCTTGCCCCATGTCATCTTACATACCAGCAAAGAAGCGATGGCACCAAAGGCTGCAGCTGAATTGGTATTCACAAAGATCTTGGCAACTGATGAAGCGTTGTCGGCATCAGACACCATTAACTGAGAGCCACCGTTAAAGCCGAACCAGCCCATCCACAGGATAAAGGTGCCTAAAGTCGCCAGCGGCAGGTTGGAACCCGGAATGGGGTTAACCTGACCATTGGCAGCATATTTACCTTTGCGGGCTCCCAGCAGCAACACACCGGCAATAGCTGCCGCAGCGCCGGCCATATGCACAATGCCACTACCGGCAAAGTCAACAAAGCCAGCTTTGGACAGGAAGCCGCTGCCCCAGGTCCAGTAACCTTCTACCGGATAGATAAAGCCTGTCAGTACAACGCTAAATGCCAGAAAGGCCCACAGCTTCATACGCTCGGCGACGGCACCGGATACAATAGACATGGCTGTCGCCACAAACACCACCTGGAAGAAGAAATCAGACTCCAGCGCATGGTCGGCATCGCCCGACTGTGTGCCTATCAGCGCCCCCAAACTGGGCAACCAGCCCCCCTCGGTATTGTCTACATACATGATGTTGTAACCCACAATCAGGTACATGATGCAGGCAATTGAGTAAAGGCACACATTCTTGGTAAGAATTTCAGTGGTGTTCTTTGAGCGCACCAATCCGGCCTCCAACATGGCAAAACCAGCCGCCATCCACATCACCAGTGCACCTGAAATCAAAAAGTAAAATGTATCAAGGGCAAACCTCAGTTCAGTTACTGTCGCCCCAAGTTCTGTTAGCGTTTCCATCTTATTGCCCCCAATTTTTTATAATGCTTCAGTATCTGTTTCGCCGGTACGAATACGGATCGCCTGCTCCAGCTCAGTGACAAAAATTTTGCCGTCACCAATTTTGCCGGTACGGGCAGCTTCTGTTATGACCTCAAGCAGGTGGTCGAGGTGCTCATCCTTGGTCGCTATCTCCAGCTTCACCTTGGGCAGAAAATCTACCTGATATTCCGCTCCCCGATATAGCTCGGTATGCCCCTTCTGCCGACCAAAGCCTTTAACCTCTGTCACTGTCATGCCCTCAATGCCCAGACCTGCAATCGCTTCTCTGACGTCATCAAGTTTGAATGGCTTTATAATCGCGCTGACCAATTTCATCCCGCCCTCCGGTTTGTTCTCGTCCGTTGTTTGAGCAAGTGCGTTACAATCTTTAAGCCATAAATAAAATCAATTTATTAACAATAAGTTAAGCGAACACCACAACACCAGGCTGAATACAATTGCACCAAATTCGTGCATTTATGCACCATCAGGCATCAGGTTTTGCACTGGAAAATGACATGTAAACGCAGTAGTTTGGGGGCTGGTTGAATTAAGGGGGTGAAGAGATGTTGAAAGCAGAGGATTGCATACTGGCCATTGTGGATGTGCAGGGAAAACTGGCTCAGGTTGTCGACAACAGCGAAGCCCTCCACCAAAAATTGAGCACACTGATCCAGGGCGCTCAGTTATTTGAAATTCCCACACTATGGCTTGAGCAACTTCCCGAAAAACTGGGCCATACCACGCCGTCGCTGGCGGAGCTGCTTAGTCTGGAAAACCAGCCCATAGCCAAAGAGCACTTCAGTGGATGGCAGGCGGAAGGGTTCCGCCGCAGTCTTATCCAAAGTGGCCGCAAACAGGTTATCCTCGCCGGCATTGAAACCCATATCTGCGTGTATCAAACCTGCCGGGATCTGCTTGAGCAAGGCTATCAAGTTCATCTGGTATGTGACTGCGTCTCGTCCCGAGCGCCTGAAAACAAACAACTGGGAATTGAGATGATGCGGGATTATGGTGCCAGGCTGCAAAACGTTGAGTCATTGCTGTTTGAACTGCAGCATATCGCACAGGGAGACAGATTTCGGGCTCTGCTGAAACTGATAAAATAGCAGGCTCAAATCTGGATGACCGTGCTAAACTGCCGCCGTTTGACAATCCAGCATTGAGGAAATTGCGATGACCAGTGAACTGATCATTGAAGATATTCAGGAAGGCGAAGGCAAAGAAGCGGTAAAGGGTGCGCTGATCACTGTGCACTATGAAGGCTTCTTGCAGGACGGCACCAAGTTTGATTCTTCCCATGACAGAGGTCGCCCTCTGCAGGTGGTTATCGGCACAGGCCGGGTAATCAAAGGTTGGGATCAAGGCATGATGGGTATGAAAGTGGGTGGCAAGCGCAAGCTGTTTATTCCATCACATCTGGCCTATGGTGAGCGCCAGATGGGTGACAAAATCCCGGCCAATTCAGATTTGACCTTCGAAGTTGAAATGCTGGAAGTGCTGACCCGCGACGACTAGTCGTTTGGCTGGGCACAGGCTCTCAACTGATAGATTTAAACATACCGGCCTGAGTGCCGGTATTTTTATCTTCATTAATCAAACATAATCCGGCCCGCAGACAAACTCAGGCATGATAACAGTCAGGTTCATTGCTCTGGCTCGCTTTTTATGTCGGATAAACACCTTTCCCGGGGTATTTCATTTCTTTTCAGCAGGCTGCCTCCAGCTGAAACCTGGCTGCATGCCATCGTTATGTCAGCTGTGCTGCTGCAACTCCTCTCATCCTTCTTTATGCATGTCCATGTCGACACGCCATTGACCAAATTAACTCCAGTGGATTGGTACCATGTGTTTGCCGGATTGGGACTGCTGGTGTTGGCTCCTGTGTTTATGGCACTCTTGCTGAAAAGGCGTCACCTCAGGGATCTGTATCCCTGGTTATTTGGGCAATTTCAACAGCTCAAAACAGACCTTCGCATACTTAAAGGTCTGTCCCTGCCCGATGCTCAGCCCGGCGGGCTCGCCGCTTGCCTCGAAGGGCTGGGACTCCTAGCTCTGCTGCTGGCGGTATTCAGCGGCGCCTTCTGGTTAGCAGGCATAACCCTGGGCTGGCAGACTGCCCCAGACCTCCTCGGCCTGCATAAAGCTCTGGTTGGTCTGATTGAGGCCTATGTCTGGGGACACGGCGGTTTCGCCCTGCTTCACCTGCTTGTCTGGCGTCGTCACCACTGACACAAAACCCTTTTATCCTGAACTTAATAACGTTAATGTTCAGGGGTTACAGGAATGGAGTGTTATGGAAAAGTACGAACAACTATTGGTTTCATTGCGACGGGTGATCCGCGCAATCGACATCCACTCAAAACAGCTGAGCAAATTTGCCGGCCTGACCGGACCACAATTGATGGTGATAAACAAAATCTCTCAATTGGATGGCCCTATGGCAAAACAGGTTGCTGAAGAGATCAATCTGAGTCCTGCTACTGTAACCAATATTATCGACAGGCTGGAATCCCGGGAACTGGTGATTCGTGTTCGCAGTCAAACAGATAAGCGTAAAGTTCATCTGTATTTGAGTGAGCAGGGAAAAGAGTTGCATAAAGCTGCTCCCAAAGCCTTGCAGGAGCACTTTATCAAACGCTATCAGGCGCTGGAGGAGTGGGAGCAAAGCCAACTGCTGTCGGCCGTGGAGCGTATCGCTTATATGATGGACGCAGAAGACCTGGACGCAGCGCCAGTGCTGGTAGTAGGAAATATTCATTCTGTGGAAAATCAGGACAACGACAAAAACTCATCATCCTGACCCAGCTGGCGCTCACACCAAGCTCAATAGCGGGTGCTGAGTGCCTTACTCCACACATTCATACTTTCGATATTCCCGTTTATCAGGGCGTTGTTTATCAAGCGCCCCTGATACTGATACCCCTGGCAGGCAAAAGTCCGGTTTATGCCAATAGAGGCGGCGCGGGCTGTGGTGAAGGCCAACCTGAAACCTTCATCAACCAGCCGCTTTTCCATATAGTCCAGCAACAACCCCGCCAGGTGGTTACCTCGATACTCAGGCAAAGTCGCAAAATCAGCCATCTCCACCGCCAGATTTTTTGGGTCAAGCTCGGCTGATGCCAGCGCAATAATCCGACTTTGGTGCCTCACACCAAAATAGAGTACCCCTTCTTTCATACTGTTCCGTAAAAACCCGGCATCAGAAATAGGATAGGGATAGTCAGGGAAAATTCCCCGATATAAGTGCGCCATTTCATTGGCAAAGGCCGGAGTCATGGGTACCACCTGCCAGTCATTGGCAGCTCTGAAGGGCTTTAATTTGGCAATAGCTTGCTTTAGAGCCTTATCATTGTTGGCTTCTTTGGGGTCGAATCGACGGTCAGTATCCGGATAAGCCGCGAGAAACAGCGCATCTTCGTCAACCCCCAGGCCATGGGAACCAAAGTATCCGGGCAAGCTGGCTTCTTCCACAAAACCATGCTCAAAAAAGGGTTCAGCATCACTCTGCCTGACCCTGGCAATCACCTTGCCCAGGTGATGCTCGTCAGCCAACTCCTGCATTAAGTTTGGCATGGCGCTGGGGGAAGCCTTGCCCATAGACATGAGATAGACTCTGTCACTGTTAGGGCCATAATGTATCTTGGCCCCACTTAAGTCTCCAAGCTGGTCACATTGACGATTATTCAAAGAACACCCTTTCCTCTCTACACATACTAGCTATATTTTACCAATATTCACAAAGAGACTCTACTAAACATACCACTTAGACCAATTGAATTTTAGCTTCAACACCCTTTCCCAAATTGATAACCAAACACAAGCATGTTATAAAATGCAAAATAAAATTTCCAAGGAGCGGACATGAATAAATTTATTACATCATATGTAAGTGAGCTATATGTAGTCCTAATCGGAATAGGGCTAGCCAATGTGTTGTTCAATATCGAATTCTCATATACTAATATAATTCCATTACTTACAGCATGTCTTGTCACTTTATATATCTCTTTTTATTGGTGGGATTGGGTAAATCATATTGAAAGTAATTTCATTGAAACCATGTCAGAGTTCATTATAGATTTCCTAATCCTTATCTCACTATTTTTTCTATTCATAAACTATAACTCTCCAATACTACTAGCAACTAACTTGCTGTTAATTTCACTCTTGGATCTATTATGGGTTTTTCATTTCCAAATCCATAAAAAGAAACTAGACTTAAAATGGATCTCTAGAAAAATAATTGTTACCAGCATATTTTCTTTATTAGTGACTACGATTTTTTATTCACAGAATCAATTTGATGAGAAGTTACTCTCATTTATTGTAATGGGTGTTTCCATTATCGTTAAGAAAACTTTTTTCAAAGATATTGCTACCAATATTGACACTATAACCTTCAGAAAAGCGAGAAAGTCTGACACGAGAGAACTTCAGTTTATAGCTGCCGAATCAAAGCTATCCAATAACAACTCAGATTCATTCATTATTAACAATCCAGACTTCAGCATTCTAAACGACAACCAAAGCAGAATCATTGTTGCCGTAAAAGACAGAAAGATCTGCGGATATTTAATTATGGACGACTTTAAAGACATGGAATATGGAGAAGACCTAAATTATTTAATAGAAGATGAAATGGCCAGCATCAAAAGCCAGTCAACGATGATAATAGAACAAATAGCCGTAAAGAAAAGCCATCGTGGGCAAGGAATTGCTAAACATCTTATAAATCACGCGATACATCACTGTAGTAGTATAAACTTAGTATCGTTTGTAGCAATCGCCCCTCATAAAAATTCGCCATCTATTAACCTCCATGAAAAGTTGGGATTTGTAAGGATAGGTAAGTTTTCAAGTGACAATTTCAAAAGCATAGAAAATTACCAAAGCATTTTATACAGCTACAAGCGTTGTTAAATATAACTTTATAAGCTGTTTACGAATATCAACCTGTGTGGAAATCTATCAACCACGGTTTTCACACAAATCGATAGAGCTTTGATCGCAACAATATAGAAATCAAATCAACATTAGTATGTTCCAATCCAGAATGTCATTTTATTTACACCCTTATGCTCTACATAGCCACCTTATTTCTTATAAGTTCCTGTGTCAGTTCATCGTCCTGCTATCCAATACAGATCATCTAACTAAAGCAATATGCATATCATGCCTAGTTGTGCGTTATAAACAACTAGACTGATAGATTAACTAGACACAAGGGTTAACTCATTTTAACAACAGGTTTACACTCGGTGAAGGAAGCGAAGGGATAAGGAATCACAATGAAAGAGATACAGGATCTCACCAGCCTGCTCCGGGGGAAGACCCCGATTATTGTAGTGGAAACCCATGAAGAGCAGCGATTGCTGGAGTTGCTTAAACGGGTTGCCAGTTGCCTGTACAAGCCATTGTTCTGCTGGTCCATCACCACAGGACTGAGCCGGATAGACAGGGATATGGGTACCCAGAAATTCAACGCAGACCCAGGCGATCTGCTCAGGCATATCAAAACCACTGATCAAGAAGGTATTTATGTGCTGTGTGACTTTCACCCCTTCCTCAAAGACGCTCCCATCAATGTGCGGTTGATTAAAGAGATCGCCATGGAGTTCGAATCCAGCCGACAAACTCTGGTACTGGTCAGTCATGGAGTTGAGATCCCGCCAGAGTTTCAGCGTTACTGTGCCAGCTTTAGCCTGCGCCTGCCGGGCAGAAACCAGCTGGCCAACCTGATTGCTCAGGAGATTGCCGAAGTACAGAATCAGGGGATGCAATTGACGGTTGAGCCAGGCGCGGCAGAGCAGCTGGCCGATAACCTGCGAGGGGTTACTCTGGATGATGCCAGGCGTCTTATCCATAACGCCATTGTTGATGATGAGGCCCTGACCAAAGCGGATCTGGACAAGGTCAACCGTGCCAAGTTTCAGCTGATGAATATGGATGGCGTGCTCAGGTATGAGTATGACACCCGCAGCTTCGCGGACATTGCAGGCATGGATGCACTGAAGCACTGGCTCAAACTGCGAACTCCCGACGACAGCCGCGCGCAAAGAACAACCCAAAATGCGCTCACGCCCCCAAAGGGCATAATGCTGCTGGGAGTACAGGGGTGTGGCAAGAGTCTGGCAGCCAAAGCGGTCGCCGGGATTTGGCACCGTCCGTTACTCAGACTGGATATGGCGGCTCTATATAACAAATACATAGGCGAAACAGAAAAAAACCTGAAACAGGCATTGGAGCTGGCAGACCTTATGTCTCCCTGCGTACTCTGGGTGGATGAGATAGAGAAAGGGATTAGCGGTGGCAGCGGTGACGAAGGCACCTCCAAGCGTATTCTGGGTACCCTGCTGACCTGGATGGCAGAACGTAAGTCCGATGTATTTCTGGTCACTACCGCCAACGACATTCAGGCGTTGCCACCCGAGCTTATCCGTAAGGGCAGACTGGATGAGATCTTCTTCGTGGACTTGCCGGACAAAACCAGCAGAGAAAAGATTCTGTCGATTCACCTCAGTCGCCGCCGGATTTCACTGGAGCCATTTGATCTGCAGCAGTTGGCGATGGTCAGTGAGGGATTCAGTGGCGCCGAACTGGAACAGGTGGTGATCTCTGCACTCTATGCCAGCGCCAGTCAGGAGCAGGGCTTGAGTCAAAACAGCTTATTGGAAGAGCTGGCGGCCACCCGTCCTATTGCTGTGGTGATGGCCGAGAAAATTACTGCCTTGCGGCAATGGGCCAGCAATCGCGCTATTAATGCCCACACAGGCAGTTAATCTTCCCCAAAAAAAGACCCCGCACCTGGCGGGGTCTGGAACTGATACTGCTGACAATCAGCTTATTTGGGGGGCTTGTATCAGTTGCTTAACTCACAAACTTAATCAGTAAGTTGCTTCACGCTTCCTGGCTTCTTCATCCCACTTAGGTGTAATTTCCTTCAGGAACTTCTGCTTGTCTGCGTTCATCTTGTCCATATCCATACCCAGAACTTCCTGAGCCTTGGCCTTGGTAGAGATGTCAGGTACAGCTACCGGACCATTCACACCATGCTTGGCCAGTACATGAGCCAGTTTCACACGGGCATCGGCAGACTTGTCTACTGAAGTGCCCAGAATACGCAGAGCTTCTTCAGGAGCGTGAGCAGCAACACCATGGGAGGCAATTGCATAGTCCCAGCGCCATTGAGCGTGACGGATATCCTTCAGGATTGGCGCCATTTCAGCTTCAGTTGCACCCACTTCCCACGCCTTGGCGGCTTCAAAGTGCGCTTTAACCAGCTGTTGTTCAGCAGTCAGCTGCAGAGACTTAACCTTCTTCTGACGCTCTTTGGTGATGTCCATGATGAACTCTTTATCCTGGGTATGACAGCTGCCACAGGTTTCATCAAAGCGATCAAATGGGTTACCCACTTTGTGGTCGGTAAACTTACGGCCCTTCTCATTGGTCACACGTGGCATGTGGCAATCAGTACAGCTGACATTGTTCTTACCGTGTACACCCTGCATCCAGGTTTCATAACCAGGGTGCTGAGCTTTCAGCATAGGCGCCTTGGACAGAGCATGAGTCCAGTCAGCAAAGTCCAGTGCATCATAGTAGGCTTCCATATCTTCAACGGTAACGCCTTTATCCCACGGGAACTTCACCCAACCTTTACGGCCTTCGCCTTTCTCGAAGTAGTACTCTACGTGACACTGGGCACATACCATGGACTGCTTGTCCTTACGGGACGCCTTGTCGAATGGCATATCAATGGCTTCGAGTGCGCGCTCAGCAAATGGACGGGAGATACGCAGCTTTGGCGAACCTTTAACATGACAGTCACTACAACCGATGGAGTTAACGATTTCTGCACCACCGCTACCCAACTTACCAGCAAAGTAACCAGCTTCGCCCTGGTCTTCCATCAGACGAGGTACGTCAGGGCTCTTACAGCTCCAGCAGGCCATAGGCATAGGGCCATCGGTATCAGTCATTGGCGCGCCGGTACGCAGAGTATTACGCACGTCTGTAACTGCATAGATGTGACCACGGGCTTTGTTGTAGTCTTTGGCAAAGCCGTAACCGGCCCACAGGATCACCAGGTTTGGATCCTCAGCCAGCGCATCAACAACTTCTTTGCTTTCACTGGTGTCATGCCAAGTGGCATATTGATCTTTAAATCTGTCTTTGTAGACTTCGTTGCGCGGCTCAGTTTTGTCACTGGCCATGGCGCCTGCCGCCATAAAGCTGGCAGCAATCAGGGCACTTAATGCAAAGGTTTTTCCTGTCGCTGTTCTCATCACTCTCTTCTCCATCTCAGTGCAGGTTATTCGGTGCAACCCGCTTTCTCTGGAGTTAAAGTTAGAGCTGGTACAGGGGCAAAAATATACCCCCTTATAGGTATCCGGGGTAAAGTTTGCGTCAGATCAACATCTACGCAAGATTTAGATCACATTTTCTGCTTTTTCACGTTAAGCCGTAAGCACTTACTAATCCAGTAGATGTTAAATTGCGTGGTGATGAACGCGCAAAATCACAGAGAGAAACCATGAAACAAACCAGTTTGACCTCGACCATTTTGGGCGTGATGTTAGTGCTGATTCTACTGTCCAGCGGCCTTGCCAGTTTCGCGCTGGGCAATCTGGTCTACAGCCTTGGAGATAGTCGCGCGATTAATGCCTCAGGCTCTTTACGGATGCAAAGCTACCGTCTGATGTTCTACGCCAATTCAGGCAGCAAAGAGGCAGATAAGAAGATTCAACAATTTGAGGACACGCTCTACTCTGACGATCTTAAGCACGCAATCTCCTGGGCCGCCCCGGCAGCACTGGGCGCCCAGTACAGCCTGGCGGTGGACAAGTGGCAAACCATGAAACAGTTTATCCAGCAGGAAAACTCCCGCAGCTATGCCGCCTCCCTGAAAGACTTTGTCGACACCATAGATCTGCTGGTACTGGAGATGGAGCACCATGCCGAATTCAAACTTAAAGTGCTGGCCATCAGCCAACTTATCGGACTCGGCGTCATGCTGCTTATCGCTTTCATCGCGGTACGCTATACCCGTAAGCGTGTCGTACAACCACTGCAGCAGATGATGATATCAGCTGAAACCATCTCAAAGGGCCAGTTCGAGCTGGAAATGCCGAAGACAAATTACATAGAGCTCACCGCCCTGAGCGATGCCTTGCAAAGTACGGCCAGAGAACTGTCAGCGCTGTATCGCAATCTGGAGTCTCAGGTTGAAGATAAAACCCGGGAATTGAGTCAGGCTCACCTTGAACTTACCCTGATGTACGACAGCCTGTTGATGCTGCATACCCGTCCACTGGACAGGCAATTACTGTCAAAGCTGATGCAAAAACTGAGAGAAACTCAGCAATTTGATGCTGTTCGTCTGGTGCTTATCGATGAAGATGATTCAGAGGAGATCAGCGATGACAACGGCTGGCCAAGGATATCGGCACCAAGCGCCCGCTTTGCTGTCAGATATGACAATACTGAGCTGGGCTTTCTGGATATTAACACGACACATACGCCCAACCAGCCATTGCTTATCAACTACGCCATGATGCTGGCACGCTCCATTGTTATCCATAACAGTGGCGAGCAAAGACAGCAACTGGCCCTGATGGAGGAGCGAGGCATCATAGCCCGGGAGCTTCATGACTCTCTGGGTCAGCTGCTCTCCTTTCTCAAAATCCAGATAAGTCTGTTGAAAAAGTCACTCAACAAAGAGTGCCGCAGTGAAATCGTTGATGCCCAGATGAGTGAAATTAATGAGGGTATTAATACGGCTTACGCGCAGCTTAGAGAGCTGTTGGCTACCTTTCGACTGACTACCAAGGAGCCAAACCTGAAAAGAGCCATGGAGGCGATGCTGGAGCAGCTGCGTGGCCAGACTGAGATTGGCATCACTCTGGACTACAAGTTGCCGGGCACCCAATTGGGCGCCAACCAACATATTCACATCCTGCAACTGACCAGAGAGGCCACTCTTAACGCCATTAAGCATGCCAATGCCACTCAGATAGCGATAGTGTGTGAACCAGGTGATGATGGGCTGTTATATATCCATATTAGCGATAATGGCATAGGACTAGCCCATATTAGGGAGAGGGATCAACACTTTGGTATAGGCATCATGCATGAGCGTGCGAGCAAGCTAAGCGGTGTGGTAGAATTCACCGGCAATGCTGAAGGCGGAACCACCGTCAGCCTCAGTTTTCCACCCCAGGAGACCTCGCAATATGAGTAAACCATATTCCGTATTGGTCGTTGACGACCACCCGCTGCTGAGACGCGGCATTTGTCAATTGATAGCCTCTGATGAGGATTTTACCCTTTTCGGTGAAGCCGGAACCGGTTTGGATGCCTTGGCTGCGGTGGCAAATGAAGAGCCGGATATCGTACTCCTCGACTTGAATATGAAAGGTATGTCGGGTCTGGATACTCTGACGGCACTGCGTCAGGAGAGCGTCACGGCAAGGGTGGTAATCCTGACAGTTTCAGATGCAAAACAAGACGTTATCAGACTAATGAAAGCTGGAGCCGATGGTTACCTGCTCAAAGATACTGAGCCGGATTTACTGCTTGAGCAACTTAAGCAGGCCATGCAGGGACACAGAGTTATCAGTGATGAAGTGGCTGAGTTTCTTTATGACCTTAAGGCCAGCCAGGAAGAAAGCAGCTGGATAGATGCCCTCACTCCCAGAGAACTTCAGATTCTGCAGCATCTAGCCGAAGGCCTGAGTAACAGAGCGATATCCGAAGAGCTTCATATCAGCGAAGGCACGGTAAAAGTGCACGTTAAAAATCTGCTGAGAAAAGCTAACGCCAAGTCCAGAACCGAAATGGCAGTGCGCTATTTAAATCAATAATCTGCGCCTTTCTAATAATTAAGCGCTAAGACTTAAGAATTATATTTCTTTTGGGATCAAAAAAGGCAGCTGAAGCTGCCTTATTGAGGATATCTCTTTTGGGTGTACTTTAACTCCCCAGAAACTCCCGCCAACTTTCCAATACCTGCTGTAAGTCTTCCAGCCCACAATTGGCTATCGACTCTGCATCATAAAGATTCATAAACTCCTGCAGGTCATGATCCTCTTCAATTCCCAGCACATTGGCAGCCACCACGGCTTGTTCCTTGTCCATTTCCAGCGTGAGATCGCGCCCGACCAACTGATAATGTTCCAACTCACCGGCCTGTAGTTGGGCAATAGCCTGCAATACAGCACTCAGCTTTGCCTCATCTTTACCCAACTCTTCAGACAACCATCGACCCAGTGCCTCATGATCCATACTGAATAGTGCCAAAACCGAACCATCAAGCGAGTTACGACGAAATTCGTAATCCATTGGGAAACTCATTTATCTCCAGTCTTACCTTGGTCCGATTTTACCCCAAAGCCCCCGTCCTGCCTACGTTATGAAGTATCTATAATCTTCTGGCGGCCACATGTGCCAGGAGTTAATCTAACGAAATCTGCCGACTAAATAGTGAGTTATCCATGTCCAAGAGCTTCGTTATCAGTCTACTGATTAATCCCCAAACCGGGGCCGTTAATGAAGTGTCTCAGGATGAGATACAAAGCTGGCGTCCCGAGCAAGGGATCCTCTGGTTGCATATGAACTACCGCAACCCGGCTGCAAGGGATTGGCTGGCGCAGGCTGGATTACCTGCAACAGATACCCAGACGCTCCTCGACCATGACACCCGCCCCAGAGTAGAAGCATCGGCCGCACGGATCCTTATGACATTAAGAGGCATAAACCTTAACCCTGAAAGTGCTCCAGAGGATATGGTTGCTGTCAGGCTATACGCCGATAAGCAGCGCATCATCACCTCCAGCGACCGTAAGGTGAAATCCATTGGCGAGCTGGCTGAGCAGCTGTTGAAGGGAAACGGCCCAACAAGCCCGGGCACTTTTATATTGGAACTGTGTCACCGACTGACCCTGCGTAAGGTGAATCAGATAATGGATATGGAGGACAAACTGGCTGACCTTGAAGAGCAGGCCCTGCAGCAGTCTGACCATAATCTAAGGTTGAATCTTGGAGAGCTCAGACGCCAGGTGATTGCTGTCCGCCGCTATCTTGCGCCGCAAAAAGAGGCTTTTTTCAGTGTGATCAGTACCGCCAGCTTGATGAGCACAGAGGAGAGGTCCCGTATGCGGGAGATCTACAATACCCTGCTCAGAGTCATTGAGGATTTGGATGCAATTCGTGACCGTGCACTAGTGACCCAGGAGGAGTTGTCCAATCAATTAACTGAGCAGCTGAATAAGCGGCTGTACTTTCTATCTCTGGTCACAGCCATATTCCTGCCGCTGGGATTCCTCACCGGCCTGTTGGGCGTCAACATAGGCGGTATCCCAGGCACCAACGACCCCAAAGCCTTTACCTACTTCTCCATTGGCCTGGGTGTGCTGATAGTCATACAGATATTTCTGCTTTATAGCTTTCACTGGCTCAAAAAATAAAGGCGCCATCGGCGCCTTTATTTACACAATTCAGTAATCTGGATTACTGGGCAGCTTCAGCTGGCTGGTCAATACCCAGCAGCTCTACTTCAAATACCAGAGTAGAGTTGGCCGGAATAGTACCGGTATCACGCTCACCATAGGCCAGCTCAGATGGGATAACAAACTTGTACTTGGAGCCCACTGGCATCAGCTGTACACCCTCGGTCCAACCCGGGATAACACGGTTCAGCGGGAACTTAATTGACTCACCACGCTTGTAAGAAGAGTCGAACTCAGTGCCATCGATCAGGGTACCGCGATAGTTCACTTCCACAGTGTCGGTCGCCGCTGGCTTGTCACCGGTACCTGCAGTGATCACTTCATACTGCAGACCTGAGTCTGTGGTAGTAACACCTTCTTTCTTGGCATTCTCTTCGAGGAACTTCTTACCCTCTTCCAATGTCTTGGTTGCCAACTCCTGAGCCTGAGCAACACGCTTGTCATTCAGCTTCTTGTCCAGACCCTGCAGAACAGTTTGCATATCTTCTTCAGACAGCTGCATCTTGTTATCCAGGCCATCGGTAAAGCCCTCAATAATCAGCGCGCGGTCAACCGGCATACCCAGTTTTTCCTGCTCAGCGATCTGGCTTTGCATGTAAGCACCGAAAGAAGCACCAATGCTGTATGACTCTTTCTGTTCCGGGGTTGTCAGCGTAGTTGTTGCAGCGGCTTGCTCAGTCTGAGCAGTCTGTGCAGGAGCGTCTTTTGCTTGTTCTTGATTACATCCAGCCAGACCAGCAACTGCCAGTGCTACCAGTGAAAATTTGTATATTGCTTTCATCAATACTTCCTCAGCATCCATTTGCCGTTAAACTAATCAATATATCGATGTCGTGTTACTTCAAAATGGTCTCATTTATGATCTTATTTGAGCCACAACAACATTTTGAGGTAACGCGAGAATTTGCCACTTTACCCCAGTTAACACAGAGATACCAATGACAATCTGTTCATTCGTTGGTAAGGGTAGGGTGAGTTAACAGACACTCCTGTCAGGGAAAAGTTCGGAGTTTGTCCATGCAAAAGTTAGTTTTACTCCTGCTGTCGTTCAGTTTATTGCAGGCATGTCAGCCAAAACCAGAGGAAGTGGTGGAGCTGACCCAGGAGCCTCTGTACGCAGCCAGCCTCACCCGTAACGCCGAAGGCGTGCTCCTGAGTATGGCCAGTTCAGGCCTGGTTTATTGGGACATCACCAGTCAAAGTCCTATGTATCAGTGGCGTCATGGTGATGACAGCAGCAATATTATTGCCACCGCTGTGTCTGCAAACAGTCAGTTTGCCGTGTCGTTAAGCCGGGATTCAGTCGCGCTGTGGAGTATTGCGGACGGGCAATCCCGGGGTTGGTGGTCACTGCCGGCCTCAGGGCAAAGCGTGGCGGTTGCCGACAATGGTGCCCTGCTGGTCGGGCTGACCGATGGCAGTGTACTGTCGTTGGCCGCCAATCAGGACAAGCTGATTAAATACCTGGGCCATACCGAGAAGGTTAACAGCGTGGCTATTTCGGCTAATGGCAGTCTGGCACTGAGTGGTGGCAACGATAATATGGTGCACCTCTGGAATCCTTCCAGCGGGCAACCGGAGCAGAGTTGGCAACTGAACTCAAGAGTCGTTAAGGTAGCGCTCAGTGATGATGGCTTATTGGCATTTGCCAGTGACAGCACCAATGATGCCAGGATCTGGGATGCCGTCGACGGTGAACTAAAAAGCAAACTCAACATCAAAGTAAGACAAAAGACCTTCAGCGATGCCAGATTTGTTAAAGCCAACAGAGCTTTGCTGACAGGAACACCGGCGCGGGAAGTAATACTTTGGCGAACTGACAGCGGTAAAAAACTGGGCAATTGGCAGGTGGCTGTCACAAAGAAAGGGCAAATCAACAGTGCCGTTGTATACTCTGTCGCGATTAAAGGTATCAACCAGGTCGTCAGTGTCAGCAGCAATGGGCTGCTGGAAGCCTGGGACATGACATCCACAACGAGGTAACGGATGAACGACGCATTGCAAACCCAGCTTGATGAGCTGGAAACCCGTATCGCTTTTCAGGACGGGACGATTGAAGAGCTGAATATGGAATTGATCAAACTCAATGATCTGGTCGCCCGTCAGCAATATCAAATGCAATTGATAGTCGACAAGCTGCGCGCGATTGAGCCCAGCAATATGGCCAGCCAATCGGAAGAGACACCACCACCTCACTACTGATTTCAGGGAGAGTCATGGCATTGCAACCCATTGCAACAACCGGAGATGAGATTCTTGGCCAGCAGGCCGTCGCGGTAACTGTGTTTGACAGGCAATTGCATAACCTGGCTGATGACATGATGGACACTATGCTGGCTGCCAATGGTGTGGGTATTGCTGCGCCCCAGATTCACTACCCTCTGGCCATGTTTATTATGGCCTCCCGCCCCAACGACAGATATCCGGAGGCACCTTTAATGGAGCCACTGGTGCTGGTTAACCCAGAGCTTATTGGCGCATCGGTCGAGCTTGAAAGTAGTGAAGAAGGTTGTTTGTCAGTGCCCGGCAAGAGAGTCAATCTATTCAGGCACACCTGGGTGGATGCGCGTTATCAGGATCTTCAGGGGCAATGGCATCGCAGTAAGTTTGAGGGATTTGCCGCCAGAATCTTTCAACATGAGCTTGATCACCTTAAGGGCATTACTCTGTTGGAGCGGGCCAATGAGCCTGAATTACAGGCATGAAGTGGACAGCCATCAAGCACCTTTGCCTGGGGCTGTTAACCATGACTATGCTGGCTGGTTGTGCCGGCAGCAGCCTGTTTGTTAGTTATCCCAGTCAAATGGCGCCAGTGCGCCAGGCACTCAACTCCCAAAACCCAAAAGCTGTTCTGCCTGAGCTTCAGCAGGCTATTGATGGCCAGGATGGTTTGCTTTATGCCCAGGAGGCAGGCCGGGTCGCCCAGATAAGCGGCGACTTTAAGGCCAGTGAAAACTACTACCAACGCGCCATTGCTGACTATCAGCACTTCGATGACAAAGCTGTTATCAGTGCGTCAGAACTGGGCGCAACCGCCAGCAGCATACTGCTCAATGACAATGCTATTCCCTATGAAGGCCCGGCTTTCGAACGCATAATGCTGCATCAATATCAGGCGATGAACTATCTGTTTACCGGTGATTTTGAAGGCGCACTGGTGGAAGTCAGGCGGGCCAATGAACTGCAGGCAAGGGAGCAGAAAAAGTATAACTCTGAATCTGTGGTCCGGGATATCAATAACGGTCAGGTATCCGCGGAAATGCGCAGACTGGACGGTATGGCAGGTGGGGTGGAAAACTCCTTTCTTAATGCCTACAGCTATTATGTGACCGGACTTTTATATGAACTCCTTGGTCAACCCAATGATGCCTTTATCGACTATCGCAAGGCTGAGCGCCTGGCACCGGGTAATCCCTATCTGCAGCAGGATCTGGTTCGGCTGGCAAAACAGCTGCAGATGCCTCAATACCAGGACTTCAAAAAGCGTTGGGGGGAAGCAAAGCCGATACCCGCGTCAGACGGGCAACTGATCGTGCTGATTGAGCGAGGTCTGGTGCCGGGTAAAGAGAGCTTTACCGTGCCATTTACCATAGATGGTTATTGGCAGAGGGTCACCCTGCCCACCTATGCAGGACGAGGCGCTCCGGTGCGGGCGGCATCCATCTCGGGAACAGGCAAGCCCATCAAAGCAGCACCTTTGGCCAATATAGATGCCATGGCTATCAGAGCCCTTAAAGAACAAATGCCAGGTATTGTGCTGAGGCAAGCCGCCAGAGTGGCTGCAAAGGCCGAGATGAATCAGAAAGCCGGAGGCAGTAACAACCAGCGCCAGGATGACTTTGCCGGTGTCGCTATGCAACTGTTCAATCTAATCTCCGAGCAAGCCGACAGACGCAGCTGGCTGACCCTGCCACAACAGGCACAAATTGCACGGGAGTCGCTGGCTCCGGGGCAGTACCCACTGAAGTTGGACGCCAGTCACACCTATCAGGTGGATATCCAAAAGGGAAAAACCACCCTGGTTTGGGCAATCGACACTGGCAATGTGATCCGCTTTTATTCAATAATCATCTGAAATCATCTGATTTTACGAACCACAGGACTGAAGAATGAAACATGCAAAACTGATATTGGTACTGGCAGCAGTGGTCGGACTTTCCGCCTGTCAGTCCCGGGTAGAATATGGTGATGCCACCGCTGTTGAAACCGTTAATGAGAATTTTGGCTCCAGCGATCTGCAGGCCATCACAGCAAAAATGGTCGACAGTATGCTGACCTTCCCACCTGTGGTTGCCCTGACCGCCAATGAGCGTCCGGTTATTTTTGTAGACAGAATTAAAAACAAGACTTCTGAGCATATTGATACTGAGTCCGTAACCGACTCCATCAGCAACCAGTTGCTGCGCTCAGGTAAGTTCCGCTTTATCGATATGACCAAGGTGGATGCCGTTCGCAAGCAGCTGGATTACCAGAACAACTCCGGCATGGTTGACCCCTCCCACGCCATCAAGTTTGGTCGTCAGATTGGTGCCCAGTATATGCTGTACGGCAACCTGTCCAGCATAGTGAAGCAGGATGGCAGCACCAAGGATGTGTACTACAAGATGACGATGCGCCTGATGGATTTGGACACAGGTTTGATTGAGTGGTCTGACGAAAAAGAGATCCGCAAGACTAAATCCAAGTCTTTCCTCGGCCTCTGATAGCGGCTGCCAATCCATCCAACGCAACCATCCTTCGGGATGGTTGCCCTTATTACAAGAATAATAACGAATCATGCTCCGGCTGTTGTTGCTCCCCTGCCTGTTGGCACTCCTGTCACTGACCGCATGTCAGTCGACACAGAAATCCACTCCCACTCTTGATACGCCGGATGCCGCCAGAGCGGCAGCGCTCAGTCGTTCTTCACGTCTGTCTGACGTAAATTATCAGTACCAGCTGACACTGACTTCAGACGGCTTTAATGGCAAAGCCGATATCAGTTTTAGTTTGACAGAAGTGACAGCTCCGCTCTCTATCGATGCTGTGGGTATGCAGCTGAGCGGTGTCACCATCAATGGCAGCTATCTTTATCCTGACTATGACGGTAAACAACTGACCCTTTCCCCGGCATTGCTGCAAAGTGGCGAAAACCAATTGCAGCTGAGTTTCAGTGGCAACTATCAGACTGAGGGCAATGGCCTGATCAGCTATATTGATCCGCAGGATGGACAGCAATATCTCTATAGTCATTTTGAGCCAGATGGTGCCTCCCATCTGCTGCCCCTGTTTGACCAGCCGGATCTGCCCGCCCGGTTTACCCTTGAGGTAGTGACGCCCCCCCAGTGGCAAGTAATAGGAAACAGCCAGCCGCAAGCCTGTCACAACGAACAAACCGGGCATTGTGTAAAGTTCAGCACTCAGCCACAGCTGCCATTAAGCCCACATAACATGTCCCTGCACGCTGGCCCATTTGTACATTGGCAACGCCAGGGAGAACTGCCTCTGGGGCTATACGCCAGGCAGTCCCAACAGCATCTGGTGCAATCGGACATCTGGCTTGAGAAAACTCAGAGCAATCTGCAACAGCTTCAGCAAGTGTTGGATACCCCATTCCCATTCGCCAAATATGATCAGTTGTTGATGATGCAGGATGACAACAGCCTGTTCACCGAGCCACACAGTGGTGCGGCATCTGTGGCCTTTATCCGCAGCAGTGAGCCGGACAAAACACTGCTCAGGCAACAGCTGGCACGCCAGTGGTTTGGCAATATGGTCAGCATTGACTGGTGGCACAGCCGTTGGCTCTCTGATGCCATCAGTCTCTATCTGGCTGGCTCTGAAGCCAGCGCTATCGTCGGCAGTCAGGCGAGGGATTTGGCATATCAGACCGACGAGCTGCAGATGGGAGGCCATGCCGTTGGTGAGCCCGCCCACTATCTGTCGGGTGACCCGATTATCCGTACCAAGGCTGTAGCAGCACTGAAACAACTTGAGCTGCAAATCAGAAAAGACAAGCTGCTGCAGATAATGAAAGCATTCTTGCAGCAATACCAAGGCAAAGCCGCTGGGGCCGGGGCTTTTATCTCTATTGCACAGGCAACAGCAGGGGTAGATCTCAGCAAATGGAAACAGGATTTTATCGATACCCGCGGCGTGAACCGACTGCAGGCGAGAGTAGATTGCCGGGAAGGGGTTGTTGAGACTCTGACTCTGCAGCAATTACCCGATAGTCAGGGTAAGCTGCGCACTCAAAAGCTGATGCTCGGCCTGTATCACACAGATCGCAGTGGTGTTCATCTGGACAGACACATACCTGTGTTAATCCAAGGCCAATATACCCGGGTCGATGCAGCCGCTAACCTGGTTTGCCCGGACTTCATCTGGCCCAATGAAGAGGAGCAGGCTTATCTCAGGGTGATCCCGGATGAGCACAGCTTATCTGTATCTGGGATGAAGCTGGGCAGGATACACAACAAACAGACATCTCTTCTGCTGTGGCTTTCCATGTGGCAGTCACTGTTGTCCGGTGAGTTAAGCGCCGAGGATTACCTGGCCAAGGTCTTACTGAACGCTCCTGAGATGACGGATGCTGATACCAGTGAGTTGTTACAACAGCATTTGCTGGCGCTTAAGCAATATATTGCGGCCTCCAACTCAGACAACGCCTGGCTGATTGACGCCATGGCGCAGTTGAGTTTACAGCGGGCAATGGAAACCTCTGCATTCCCTGTCCTGCAGCAAAACTGGCTGGATACTTATATTCAACTGGCAAGAAGCCGGGAGGCACTGGACCATCTTCAGCAGTGGCTGGAGCATGTAAAGGGGCCACTACCGCCGCTGACCGAAGAGCAAAAATTTCGGGCTCTGCTGCAACTGACCCGCTATGACCATCCGGCAGCCAACAAAGAGATTCAAAAATTCAGAAAACGCCAACAACTCACAGAATTGCAAAGCCTGCAATTGAGAGCTATCAGCCCCAAGGCTTCTGAAAAACGGGCGTTGCTGGCAAAACTACCTTTACTCAGCGAGGCTAACAGGGAAGCAGTAATGTCGGTTTTATATCCGCCAGAGCAGCAACTGCTAAGCCAGGCCAGTGCCGATCAGAGACTGGCGTTAATTCAGGATGACTCGTTACCACTGGGAATGAGGGAGCAGATGGCAGCTAATCTGCCCTATCGTTCCTGTAATCAGGATTCAGCAGATAAGCTGCAACGCTTGAGTAAACAAAGCTCCCAGCGCGCTATCGCGGGATTGCTTGAGCGCCAGGCTTTATGGGTTGCCCAATGTGTCAGGATTAACCAATCTCTCTAGTTTTTTCTCTGCTTGATTTTTATGGGGTGAACTTCCGCTTTAGGCTTGTTCATCTCACCATACCTGTCACCCACCAGCTTCCAGTGGGTGTCAGGGAGTTTGAAAAAATAGAACCTTTGCTTGTTCGCATCGGTAACAAACCCCATACCGAAACGCGCAACTTCATAATGAATGTCGTTGACATAATTCGAGTTAAACCTTTGTCTGTCGGTTAACTCAAGAATATCCTGGCGACTGAGAAACACACCATCATCATAGTGGCCCACCCTGTCATAGAGCCACTGGGCAAAGTCCTTCGCACATTTCATTGTCACTCTCCCCTGCCACCGCGCCGGGACGAAACGGTGAGCTTTTGAATAGTGAATGATTGCGCAGAATTTTTATCTTGCCACACCTTGTCTCAGGACAATATTTGACTGCCTGAGACGGCACAATCTGCTTGAGCCCCGGTTGCCACAGATTTACCATGATACATCCTGATACACCCGGTGACTGCCTTTTTCTTTCCCTCACTGTTTGTCACTGGTTTCTCCAAGGAGGTCCCATGGACCAAACCGTTTTTGATTACCTCTGGCATATTGTCAGTACTTTCAGTGGCATGGTCTGGCAGATATATTGGCCACTGGCGTTCGGATTAATGCTCTCTTCCCTGCTCAGACACCTGTTACCCGTGGATAAGGTCGCACAACATCTGGGGCATACCAGCCCCAAAAGTCTGGCGCTCACTACTTTACTGGGCATGCTCTCCTCCTCCTGCTCTTATGCGGCCGCCTCTCTGTCGAAAACATTGATTGCCAAAAAAGCCAGCTTAAGCAATGCCATGGCCTTTTTAGTGGCCAGTACCAACCTGATCCTGGAAATGTTTATTGTGCTGGTAACACTGCTGGGGTGGCAGTTTTTATGGGGGGAAATAGCCGGAGGCATACTACTGATTATTCTGGTTGCAGTTTTGTTCCACTTCTTCCCCAAAAAACAGGAAACGGCGCTACGTAATAAACTGGCGGCGGAATCCAGCCCTATGCTCATGGCACATCACCATATGGATAGTCAGCCAGACAGTTCAGCAGCGCAACCCCAGGGTTCGACTCAGAAAGAATCGATGGAAATGCAATGCGGTATGGCCGATATGGATCAGGGTGAGCGCAAGGAAATGACCTGTAGCCAACAGGCTGATGCCGAGACCAAGCCGATGCAATGTGGCTCTCATGACACCGCATCGAAAGAGATGACCTGTGGCATGAGCGAGTCCGGCGAGATGCGCTGCGGGATGGCTGCAGGCGCCCCAACCGAAAAAGAATCCTTCTATGAAAAAATCAGTCGCAGCTCTGGCTACTTTCAAATGGACATCGCCATGATAGGCAAAGAGATCCTCATTGGCGTGGTCATCTCCTCCCTGCTGATTGCGCTGATTCCCGCTGATTGGTGGCGGCAACTGTTTATCTCCAGTGGCAATGCAATGCCAGCCATAGTGCACTCCCTGCTGGATGTGGTCATAGGTATTTTCGTGGCCGTGATTGCCTATGTCTGCTCAGTCGGAAATTTATTGCTGGCCGCCGCCCTTTGGCACGGCGGTATCTCATTCGGTGGCGTCATGGGCTTTATTCTGGCGGATGTGCTGACCATTCCCATGACCCGGGTTTATCGAAGCTATTATGGTAAACAGCCGGCACGCTGGATGGTCGGCCTGCTGTTTATCGGAATTTTGCTGACAGGTATCTTGCTGGATCTGACGCTGGGGCAGATGGATTGGAGCGCGTCCAAAGAGACACTCAGGACTCTGCATCAGTCAGGTTTTGGCTTGAATTTCACCACGGTGATGAACCTGATCTTTATCCCTCTGTCTATCTGGTATTACCGGCTGGGTAAAAAGACCAATGGGGCATCGGGCATGAGCATGTAACTTCATATAACCAGAGTATCGGCCTGAGGGTGATCCCTCGGGCCACTTGCTTGGTACTTATCATCTGTGTCATCCCCGAGTTGGAGCATCCCATGGAGTTACCCAAGCCCTTTATTAAAGCCGAGCAGGAGATGCAGCGCGCCGGTGTCTGGCCCGGTATTCTCTATCCTTTGATGAAACATCTGGGTGAGCCAATCCGGCCATTTCCCTACCGACCTTTTATTCTGAACCTGACCCAGACGGCGCTTTGGGTAACACTGGTATTTGCTCTGGTGATGTACTTTGGTTTCTGGCAACAGAAAGGCATTCCCCTGGCATTGGTGTTTATGGTGGCAGCCCAGGTCGGCATAGTTGCAGGTATTCTGGTGGGTCTCTATGGCGTGTTGCTGGCAAAAAGAAAAAAACTCAGCAGTTGGCAAAGCCTTTGTCAGCAAGACTCATCTGACTAACGACCTGTTGGTAAATAAGGTTATCGGCAAAAGCGTTTACTCCAATCCCGTGAACTCGAGTTAATGATAGTAGTTCTCATTTAAATCGGGCGTAGACTGTGTCCAATCTTCCTATTGTGACACGCCCCTGGATCCCTGATGTCAATGTTAGCCACGCCAAACTCTTCGCTGATTAACCCCGCTCTGGCGACGCCTTCTTTGCAGCGGCAACAGCCGACTGCCAAGCGCAGCAAAATGATGCTGCTGGGCCCGGCATTTATCGCAGCTATCGGCTATATCGACCCGGGTAACTTCGCCACCAATATCGAAGCGGGTTCCAGTTTTGGTTATCGCCTATTGTGGGTAGTGCTCTGGGCTAACCTGATGGCAATGTTCATCCAATATCTGTCGGCGAAACTGGGCATTGTCACAGGCAAAAACCTGGCGCAGCATCTGGGTGATAGATTGCCCCGCTGGGCGGTCGTGCCCTACTGGCTGCAGGCAGAATTGATTGCCATGGCCACAGATTTGGCTGAGTTTATCGGGGCGGCCGTGGGCTTTCAGTTGCTGTTGGGCGTTTCTCTGTTTGAAGGCGCTGTGATAACCGGCTTGCTGACGCTGGGCATATTACAGCTGCGGCGTTGGGGCCAAAAGCCAATTGAAGCCATCATTGGCGGCTTACTGCTTTTGGTCGCGGCTATCTATGTCGCTCAGCTCTTGTTGAGCCATCCTGCAGCGTCGGGCATGGCGGCAGGCTTGTTGGTTCCCGGGTTCGACAATGGTCATCAGGTGTACCTGGCTGCAGGCATACTGGGCGCAACAGTCATGCCTCATGTCATCTATCTGCACTCAGCCCTGTTTGAAGGGCAGCAGGGTCAATCAATCAGATCCCGGCTGCGCGCCAGCAAGCTGGATGTGTCTCTGGCCATGACGATTGCAGGCTTTGTGAACGTAGGGATTATCACCATGGCGGCCGCTGTGTTTCATTTCTCCGGTCATAGTGACATTGCCTCCATTGAGAACGCCTATATGACCTTAACGCCCATGCTGGGTAAGGGCGCTGCGCTACTGTTTGGGCTGTCGCTTATCGCCTCAGGCCTGTCCAGCTCAGTGGTAGGGACTTTGGCCGGTGAAGTGGTGATGCAGGGCTTTGTGCGCTTTAGTATTCCTGTGTGGGTCAGGCGTCTGGTGACCATGCTTCCCGCTTTTGTCGTGATAGCCATGGGCATAGACACCACCAAAATTCTGGTGATGAGTCAGGTGGTCCTCAGCTTTGGTATAGCTCTGGCTCTCGTTCCTCTGCTTAAGTTCACCGGCAACAAAGAGCTGATGGGCGGCTTTGCCAACACAAAACTGCTGAAGTGCACAGGTGTTGCCATAGTTCTTCTGGTGGTGGTGCTTAATGCTTACCTGCTGTTTACCCTGTTGCAGTAACGACTTTGTTTGATGCTGTGACGGTTTATAATGTCATTATAAATGCTCCGTAAATGTCTGGGTTAAGCGGCAATTGATGGGAAAAGTTACAACTCCTGGTGGAGTTTGGTATACTCCGCCGCCGCCCAGCGCCTGAAGGCAATCCGGGCAATCGGTTTCGCAACCATTTTTGCAATAATGGGATAAGTAGATGAATTTTGAATCCTTCAGTTTTGCCCCTGAGATCCTGCAAGCAGTATCTGAGTGTGGCTATAAAACCCTGACGCCAATTCAGCGCCAGGCGATCCCTGCCGTGCGCCGGGGTCAGGATGTGCTGGCCAGCGCCCAAACAGGCACAGGTAAAACAGCCGCCTTCTCCCTGCCTATCCTGCAGAAGATGGTCGAACAGCCAAAGCCTTTGGTCACAGGTCAGGTACGTGCGCTCATTCTTACGCCAACCCGTGAGCTGGCTGAGCAGATCGCCAATAATCTGAAAGCTTACAGCAAGTACCTGAAGCTCAATGTCCGCCTGATGACAGGTGGCAAGAGCGCCGATGCTCAGGCCCGTAAGCTTAAGCAGGGTACTGACTTCCTGGTGGCAACGCCGGGACGTCTGCTGGAGCAGCTGCAAGCCTGTAACCTGAGTCTGGCCAATATCGATTATCTGGTGATGGATGAAGCTGACCGTATGCTGGATATGGGCTTTATCAAAGATATTCAGCGTGTACTTCAGGTGTGCGCCAAAGATCGTCAAACTCTGATGTTCTCTGCAACCTTCTCAGGTGGTGTGCGTAAACTGGCAGACGAAATCATGCCACGTCATGAGGTGATCACTGCCGATAAGCGCAATACTGCTGCTGCCACAGTAAGCCAGGTCGTTTACCCGGTTGAGCAGCGCCGCAAGCGAGAACTGCTGTCTGAGCTGATTGGCCGCAAGAACTGGCACCAGGTACTGGTATTCTCAGCCACCCGTGAAGACTGTGAGCAGCTGGCCCGTGAACTCAACCTTGATGGTATTCCAACCGGCGTTATCCACAGTGAGAAGGCTCACGGTAACCGTCGCCGCGCCCTGAAAGAGTTTATGGAAGGTAAGCTCAGAGTATTGGTTTCCACCGAAGTCGCTGCCCGTGGTCTGGACATCCCGGATCTGGAATATGTAGTTAACTACGACCTGCCATTCCTGGCTGAAGACTATGTGCACCGTATTGGCCGTACCGGTCGTGCCGGTAAGTCCGGTGTCGCAATATCCTTCGTCAGCCGTGAAGAAGAGCGCATGTTGGCAGATATTGAAAAGCTGATCGGTCAGCGCATTAAGCGTATGACAGTGCCAGGCTATGAAGTGTCGCGCCGTGAGTCTCTGCTTAAGCACCTGCAGCGTCGCCGCTTCAGCAAAACACTGCGTGAAGATGAAGCTGTTGCCCAGATGGCTGCAGAAAAGAACATGTCCGGCCGTCGTGTGAAAGTAAAAGTGGGTTCTTCCGGCATCAAGCCAAAGAAACTCAAGTAACCGACCAAAGTGACTGTATATGAAAAAGCCTCCAACCGGAGGCTTTTTTACTTGCTGCAGGCCAGTGATGAATTCTGGTTATCGCATGTAATTCCAACACTGCCCTTCTGGCTGATTTGTGGTTCCTCATTCAGGGGGATAAACCGGGAAAACGCAACAACCCCAACCACACTGAGAAACACTATCCCCACCACCATATCAACCAGCGAAAAACCTTTAGCCATCCTTTAGCAACCTTTGCAACAAGCAAAAAACAGGAATCATATTACTGGTACTTGAGCCCAAGTCGAGAAATGGATTGCCAAATCGCAAAATTCAGATGGGAAAACCAACAAAGCGCGGCTTTTTAAAGCAGTAAACCATGAAGCCAACACCTGCACAGAGGCTTTCACTTCAAGATTCACTTATATTTGGCCGAAGCAAGTGCAACATACTCGCAACACATTAATAAACTGAGATAAAAAAACGCAGCCTGAGCTGCGTTTATCATTGGGTCGGTCAGGGGATAAGCAGCGACAGCCCAGGCTGATTGTTACCCGGATATATACGGTAAGCCTTGTGATGCTTAATCAAGGAGGCTTTCTTGTCACCGACACTCAGCAACAAACCATGCTGCAGCGCTGTTTCTGCCAGCATATTCTCTTCAGCGCGAATATAGAGTGTGATGGGCTTTATCAGCTCACCATCCGCAATATGGCCCTTAAACTCAGGCTCGGAAATAATCACACTGGGCAGGCCATCATTATCCAGTTTCAATTTGGCATCTATGGGAGTGTCTGTGATAACCAGAACGTCATCGGCTTTCAGCTGCTCAAGCCAGGCATTCAGGGCATCACCCAATGGCTTCCCGCCCTGTTCGACGGCGCCATACTGATGCTCAATTCGCTCCAATAACGCCTTAAGCTTAGCGCCGGCACCCAGACTGCGGCCATCACGCACCCAAATAGTCAGTTCATTAGCCAGACACTTGGGATAAGTACGCTTTTTCAGCGCTTCAGCCATCCAGTTACACATAAAGTGACTTTCCTGTGCAGCAGTGTGCGCCTTGCGAACCAGTGCGGAGTTGGAAAGTGCGCTCAGACCGTCACGAGCCATCGCCAAAATTGCTTGGTTGTAAGTCATAAAAAGGGGCAAAACCCATACAAGTTAGATCTGCCCCGATCTTATACCAACTTCTTTTAATAGTTGATCTGTTTCAGCAGGAGTTAGTTGTTTGGCAGCAACCCGGCTGCTGTCAGAATAAGCTCAGGCGCAGGCCGTACCTTAAAGTTCGGATTAACGTACTGGAAATGCACCAGTCCCTGCTTATCCAGCATATAGATAGCGGGGACAGGCAACACCAAACGTTTGTGACCATCCCGGTTGCTTCTCACCAGTGACTCCAGCGGCATGCGGCTCAGGTATCTGGCCGAGGTTTTCTCATCAGTAAAAAAGGCCAAACCAAAGGCCTGCGCAGCATCCAGATTGGCATCTGACAGCAGCATATAGTCCAGTTTGTTATCCCTGATGGATGCCTTGAGCTTTTCAGGGCTGTCAGGTGAAATTCCTATCAGTTGGAATCCCATCTCGAGTAGCCTGGGCTCAATTGCCTTCAGTTGCCCCATTTGTGCATTGCAGTATGGGCACCAGCCCCCCCGGTAGAAAAACAGTATGCTGGGCTTTTGGCTTACCAACGCCTTGAGATCCACCTTGTTGCCATCAATATCCCTCAGCGCCACATCAGGCAGGGTTTCACCATTAAGCAAGGGAGCAACAGAGACAGCATCAGGCGCGATCTCCGCTTTGGCGAGCATAGGCAGGCTCAAACTCAGCAGCAGGGAAGTAAGCAGGCTGGTTATCAGTTTATTTCTCATTTTCAGACTCTTCCTGAATCGCAAACAGTATTGTTCAGGGCAACAGACCTGCGGCGCGCTCGATTGCTTTCATCATAGCCCTGAAGATCTGGTGTGGGCCTGTCCATTTCTCTTTACCGGGTTTCATCATTTGCCCATTCAGCCCACTTCCCTCTGTGCTAGTATCCATCTAATCAGAAACTTACAGGGGACATTGTCGATGTCAGCTCAGTACCGCAAGTTACATGACCACTTCAAGCGCATCAGCCATTTCGAACATTTCAACAATCTGGGAGAGTGGGATCTCTGTACCATGATGCCTGACGGTGGCAGCGAAGGTCGCTCAGAAGCCATGGCAACCCTCTCCAGCCATATCCACGAAATGCGTACTGAGGATTGGCTGAGTGACAGCATCCAAAAGGCGATGCAAGAGTCTCTGCCCGCAGCGCAACAAGCCAATCTTGTGGAAATGCAGCGTCAGGTTTCCGAGGCCAGTCTGGTGCCAGCCAAATTAGTCGCCGCCAAGACCAAAGCGGCATTTGCCTGTGAACACGCCTGGCGCGAGCAACGTAAAAACAACGACTGGCAGGGGTTTGCCCCCAACCTAACCGGCGTGATTGAATTGGCCCGGGAAGAGGCACAGATCCGCGCTGAAGCTCTGGGAATTACTCCCTATGATGCACTGCTGGAAAAGTTTGAACCCGGCATGACCACGGATAAGCTGGAGCAACTGTTCGCGCCCCTGCGCAGTGAGTTGCCCGGGCTCATACAGCAGGTCGTCGACAAGCAGGCCGGTGAACCCAACACCTCACTGACTGGCAAGTTCGACACTGCCGCTCAGGAAGCCTTGAGTCGCAAGGTTATGGCCCTGCTGGACTTCGACTTTAATCAGGGACGTTTGGATGTCAGTTCACACCCCTTTTCCTGTGGCGTTCCAGGCGATATCCGTATCACCACCCGCTTTGACGAAGATGATTTCAGCTCGTCATTGATGAGCACAATACATGAGACAGGCCACGCCAGATATGAGCAGGGACTACCAACCGATTGGCAGGGACAACCCGCCGGGATGGCCCGCTCGATGGGGATGCACGAAAGTCAGAGTCTGTTTTACGAAATGCAGCTGGCCCGCAGCGAAGGTTTCCTTGGTTTGATCCGCAATGATATCAATCAGGCCTTTGGCAATGACTATTCACTGGAGCAGCTTAAACACAGTTTCACCCGGGTCAATCGCGGCCTGATTAGGGTGGACGCCGATGAAGTGACCTACCCCTGCCATATCCTGCTGCGCTTCGATGCCGAAAAAGCCCTGATTGACGGCTCACTGGCCGTGAAAGATCTGCCCGAATTCTGGAATGCCAATATGCAGCAGCTGCTTGGGCTGAATACTCAGGGCAATAATAAAGATGGCTGCATGCAGGATATTCACTGGACCCTGGGTGAGCTGGGTTACTTCCCTTCCTACACGCTCGGCGCCATGACAGCGGCACAAATTCGCTATGCCATGGAGAAACAGTTAGGCAGCCTGGATAAGCTGATGAGTAGCGGCCGCATTAAAGACATCTTCAACTGGTTGAGTGCCAACATCTGGTGCAAAGGCTCTTTGATGAGCACAGATGAATTGATGACCAGTGCGACAGGAGAGGTCCTCAAAGGTGAGTACCTGCTGACTCACCTGAAACAGAGATATCTTGGTTAAATACCCAAACAAAAAAGCGCAGTCGTATGCAACGGCTGTGCTTTTTAATGGATTCAAGGGAATTTAGCTCTCGCCTTCCTGCAATATTTTAGGAGACGAAGAACTTCCTCCATCTACTGGGGTTTCATCCATTTTCTGAATAATCTCCATCGCATCATCAGCCAGTGAGTTATTCCCATTCAAGAGGTCACCCAATTGCCCGGACTCTTTGTTGACCAGCCCAAGCTCTCTGAGCATTGCATCGACAACCGGCGCATTGGCTCTGTAATTTAAAGCTGCACTGGTAATTTGCTCAGCAATACCACTCTGTGAAGTTTGGTTGTCCCCTCCAGAGCTCAGAGTATTCCCTCCCGCACCGTATCCCTGGAGAATTTTGATGCCATCAATATTCTCTAAAGGCTTAACAGCACTTTCAACTATCTCAGGCAACACCTTCAAAATGGCGAGCGACTTCTGCAGCTCAATCTGTTCATCTCTCAACACGTTCTCAGCTTCATACAATGCCTGCTTACCTGCAGCATCAACCGCATAAATCTTCTCATCAGCCTCAGCCTTAAGCTTTTTGGCATCCGCGTCCGCCCTCGCTTCTGTCAAAATTGCTGCCGATCTGTCTTCAGCGGCA
Organism: Shewanella corallii; assembly: GCF_023349125.1. GTDB lineage: Bacteria > Pseudomonadota > Gammaproteobacteria > Enterobacterales > Shewanellaceae > Shewanella > Shewanella corallii. The sequence goes on from NZ_JAKIKT010000002.1 coordinate 511,935, forward strand.
CGCTTTTCAGCTTCAGCCTGAACGGTTACACCAACCGCTTCCCGCTCTGCTTCTTTACGGGCATCAATTACCTCGATCTCTTTACGGCGGTTTGCTTCTGCAACCTGACGAACTGTGATAACTGATTCTTCTTTTTCGACCTTGAGTTTCTCCGCCTCTGCTGCTTTCGCCCGGGCTGCAGACTCCTCTTCTGACTTGGCGGCTACTGCAATTTGCTTCTCCTGCTCAGCAACTTCGAGATCTCTGTGTTGCTGAATACGAGCCTGTTCAATTGCCTTACGCTTCTCAATTTCACGCGCTTCAACATCTTTGGTCTTTTCGATCTCAGCTGATTCAATCGCCCTTTCTTTGGCAATTTCAGCTTCCCGTTCTTCCCTCTCTTTCTGCTCTCTCTGCTTAGCTATCTCAGCTTTTTGCTCAGAGCGCTTAAATTCCAGCGCCTGCTGCTGAGCTAATTTGGCTTCTTCTTCGGATTTTTGAATATCCAGAGACTCTTTTTCTGCTTCCAGGTTTCGCATTTCAATTTTGACCCGGTTTTCCTGCTGAATATCGTTTGTCTCTTTACGCTTCTCTTCAATAATCTTCGCCAGTCTGGCTCGGCCTTCTGCATCAAATGCATTGTTTTCGTTGAAGAACTGTAGCTCTGTCTGATCGAATCCCGTCAAAGAAACCGATTCCAACTCCAGCCCGTTCTTTTCCAGATCATTGGCAACATTGTTCTGAACACGCTGAACAAAATCGGCTCTTTGCTCATGCATTTCAGTCATATTCATTTCAGCTGCAACGGCTCTGAGCACATCTACAAACTTGGACTCCATCAAACGCTTTAGCTCTTCTACCCTTATAGTTCGACTCCCCAGAGTCTGTGCAGCCATAGATATCCCCTCTGCATGGGGCGCTACACGCAAATAGAAGTCAGCCTTAACATCAACCCGCATTCTGTCCTTAGTGATCAAGGCATCTTTCTGAGTCTTCTCTACCTCGATTCTCAAGGTGTTCATGTTCACTGCGATGATTTCATGGAGCACAGGCAATACAATCGCGCCGCCGTCCTTGACCACTTTTTCACCGCCGAATCCTGTTCTTACGAACGCCATTTCTTTGGTTGCGCGGCGATATAGCTTGGCGAATATAATGCCAATAACAAACATGGCCAACAGAACCAGACCCGCTATGGTCAACACAAACGTCAACCCTGTTTCCTCCGGTAGAATATTTTCCATTTCTATTTACATCCTTTTTATCAGAGTTAATCAGACAGCGAATTTTCGAATCTCGCTGCAATCCATATGTTTCCGTCTTTTCTTAACAACACCACATCCGTTCCTTTGGCCAACTGATCGTCAGAATCCGGCTCTGCCAACACATAGTGCTTCTGTTGACTTTCATCCCTAACCACAACTTCAGCTGGCTTGCCGCGTGAAGCGGTCGCCAGCGTTACGGTTCCTACCGCTCCTTCCAGGGAGTCAATTGAGATCACCGAACTTTCATTCTTTGGCAGGAGCCGGGCCAGGGAGCTTCCCAAATACCTACAGCCCAGTAGCAGTCCAATCAAGGCCACGGGAATTGCCAACCAGGAGGGGAGTAAACCGCCTGTAACAGCGGCAGTAAGATAGTTCACAGCCAGGCCTGTAATGGCAAATGAAGAACTGGCCAGTACAAACCAAATCAATAAAGGGAGTCGATTAAGGCAGAGCCAACCGGTAATACCAGTAAAACCAGTGGCGCCATCTGAGTCTATATCCGAGTCAAGAGACAACAGGTCATCAAACAGGCCCGATAGGCTCAGTCCAGTGACCAGAGATAACAGCTCAATAAGCCCCAGTAGAATTACAATTGAAATTGCAACAGTAAATGGCAGATTGCCATCCAGAAGAAAAAAGCCAAGCATCACTCATCCTTGAAACCACTCAACCGAGGCAACCTTTATGCAACATTTGTCTTTTTTTGTCGAGTCGGACATAGCTACTATGGGCTACTCCCCCATCCGACAATTCGGTAATTACACGATATCTTCTCATCCTGAGTTAATTCACTGTACTTGCTCATTGCCACGGCTATAATCCGCGGCCAGGTTAACGATTATTCATCAGGGTATGCAGATCCGTTCTATTCAGGCTTCCGACTGGGAGGCCATTATGACCATTCAATCAGACACTTATCACGCATTTGAACCAGAGCCTCTGGAGGTTATGCAAAGTAAGTGGTTACTGTCACCCGAGTCCTGTCTGGTGGTCGAAGTTAACGGACATATTGTTGGCTATTGCCTGGCACATCCCTGGCAAGGCGAGCCGCCCTCCCTTAACCAGTCAGTCCCGGCGTCCATTCCTGCTGCCGACACCCTGTACCTGCACGATATGGCCTTCGCCGCAGCTGCCAGAGGCCTGGGGGCCGGCAAGATGGTGTTGGCCTGCCTGGTTGAGTACGCCAGAAGCCAGTCTCTGCCTAACCTGTCACTGGTGGCGGTTCAGGGCGCCAACGGCTACTGGGAAAAACAGGGCTTTGAGCACGCAGATACCACCAAGTGCCTGGGCACTTACTGTGATAATCCAAGCTATATGAGACTGGTGCTCTAATGTCACCGACGCTCACCACAATTGGCCTCTTATGTCTGTCCAATATGTTGATGCTGTTTGACTGGATCTGAAAACCATAAGCGCGGTGTACTTTATCTTTCGCAGTGAGTTCTAAATCAGGCACACCTAAACTCTCACTTTCGGGCCATGTTTGGGTATAATTGGCGCCGTTTAAGTCTATTTTGCAGTTTGTTTTAAGGAGCCATCATGGCACGTCAGGTTGCTTACACCTTCAAAGGTGAAGCCAAAGTTATTAATTTTGCCTACGACAAGTATCACGACATGTTTGAGGCCGCCGCCGCAGCCGAAGGCATTGACCTGACCCGCTTCCTGGCGATGGAGCAGCAGGTGGCCATGACCTCCAAAGGCAATAAGGCTGTGCGCGACTATCGTCTTAATGAATTTGCCCGTATGGGGTTCAAAGATATCCACTTTGTCCGCGAGGAAGAAGAGTAATTCCGTAAGAGGCAGGGATTGGGTACACTCCTCGGAGTAAAACCAATAAAAACAATAACAACAGGGATGATTTTATGCTGAATCCAGAACACGCCAATTTCCCCCGTGCCGGTTTCTTCCGCCGCATGGGTGCTATGGTTTATGACCTGATGCTGGCGGTGGCCGTGTACATTTTTGCAGGCGCCATCGGCTTTGGCATCTTTACCCTGCTGGTGAAAGCAGGCCTGGTGGGCATGCAGGGGCAGGAGCATATTTCCGATCTGCTTAACAACACCCCTTTGTATTCCGGCCTGTATCAGGTTTACCTGCTTATTTGTGTCGCCACCTTTTATGCTCTGTTCTGGAGCCGGGGTGGTCAAACACTGGGGATGCGTGCCTGGCGCCTTAAAGTCCAACACCCCAATGGTCAGAACATCAGTATCATTACCGCCTACGCCAGAGTTGTTTGGTCTCTGTTGGGACTGGGTAACATTGCCATTCTGATGTCAGGGGAAAAACTGGCACTGCAGGACAGCATGACCCGCTCAGAAGTCGTGGTACTGTCCAAAGAAGCCAATCAGATGCGTAACTGGCACGGCGCCTGATACCTCTTCTGGTTTACTTACTGCGGTAATAACCGGGCGGATAAGGCATATGGGCCTTGAATGCCTGAATAAAGGCGCTGCTGGACTCATATCCCAGCGCCTCTGCAATTTCACTGTTACTTTGATTGGCCCCCAACATCTTCAGCGCCATCATTACCCTGACTTTTTGTCTCCAGGCGGAAAACCCCATACCAAAAGCCTGATTGAACAATCGATTCAATGTCCGGCTCGATGCCCCTACCTGACTTCCCCACTCCTCCAGTGAATGGCTTAATCCCGGCTGCTGACACAGGGCATTCACGATAGGGGATAAGCGTTTGTCCTGAGCTTTGGGCAAAAACAGAGGGTTCTCCCTGGCGCTGTGCAATCTATCCACCAACACCATCAGCAATCGCTGATTCTCCTCACTCATGGCAAAATCGTCCTGCCAGCTAGTCACCTCACCCAATAAGGCCTGCAACAGACTGTCGACCTCCAATGCTTTGACCCTGGTGCCCAGCTTACTGCCCCACCCGGCATCGATATACAGACTCTGCAGCTGACCACCGTCCCTGCAGGTGACGCAGTGCTCTATTCCGGGCGGTACCCACAACGCCTGATGTCTGGGTACCACAAACTCCCCCTGCAGGGTCTGGATGGTTAATACCGTATTGTCGCTGTACATGAGTTGGCCAAAAACGTGAGTGTGGGGTAGAACCCGCTGCAACGGGTGCAGACGGACAACTCTGGGTTGCACAGGTCTGGACAGGTGTGCCGGGGATTGCGCTTGCTTGTCTCGCCAACTCATATTGTCTGAATAGATAAACTTATTGTCATAAATTCGATATTAAGACAACGGAGGTTCGGGGTAAACTGGGTCTATTCACAATCCAACAACATCACACCATGAGCAAATGGAAAACCCCCTACGGCTTTCTGGCAATTGCCACTGTCATCATGACCCTGAACTTTTCCGCCTGGAATGCCATGCTCAACAACTTCGCCATAGAGGTGGCCAGCTTCGATGGTGCCCAGATAGGCATTTTGCAGTCGCTGCGGGAAGTTCCGGGCTTCCTTGCCTTTACCGCCGTATTTGTGCTGCTGGTGGTTAAGGAACAAACCTTTGCCCTGTTGAGCCTGTGCCTGCTTTCTGTTGGCGTAGCACTGACCGGCTTCCTGCCCAGCATGTATGGGCTGTTTGCCACCACAGTGTTGATGTCAATTGGCTTTCACTACTTTGAAACTCTGAACCAATCACTGTCGCTGCAATGGTTTTCGCGGGCCGAAGCACCTGCCAAATTGGGCAAGCTGATGTCGGTTAAGTCCTTCTCTGCCCTGCTGGCTTTCAGCATGGTGTGGCTTGGATTTACCGCCTTTGATATCAGCTACAAGGCCATGTACCTGCTGGCCGGCAGTCTGGGCCTGCTGATGTGTCTGTATCTGGCCCTGATGATGCCCGCATTTCCCGAACGCACCCCGCAAAGGCGCAAACTGGTATTGCGCAAACGCTACAGCCTCTACTATCTGCTGACCTTCCTGTCAGGTGCCAGAAGACAGATTTTTATGGTGTTTGCCGGTTTCCTGATGGTGGAGAAGTTTGGCTACAGCGTGGCGGATATCACCGCTCTGTATATGCTCAATCATCTGGTGAACTTCTTTATTGCGCCGATGATTGGCCGCTGGATTGGCCGGGTGGGTGAGCAAAAAGCGCTGACCATAGAGTACTTGGGCCTCATAGTGGTGTTTGTTGGCTATGGCCTGGTCAACAATGCTGAGATGGCCGCCGCACTGTATGTGATTGACCATCTGTTCTTCGCCCTGTCGATTGCCATTAAAACCTACTTTCAGAAGATTGCCGATGAGGGGGATATCGCGGCTACCTCAGGTGTCAGTTTTACCATCAACCATATCGCAGCCGTTGTTATCCCGGCACTGTTTGGCTTGCTATGGCTAGTGAACCCCTCCTGGGTCTTTTATCTGGGCGCTTTGCTGGCATTGATGAGTCTGCTGGCCAGTCAGTTTATTAACCGGGATTTGGCTAAAGGACCATTGGAGCTTGCGGCAGAGCATTAGTGATTGAAAGTGGTGGGAACAGGTAAACAAAAGGCGCTCAATGAGCGCCTTCTTCATCAGAGAATGAGTTAATTAAAAGCGCCAGATCAATGAGGCTCTGATATCCCGGCCAGGATCCAGAGTTCCTTTAGCGACGATATTGTTTTCGCCGTAACTGGCGTGGTCGCGATACACCTTATCAAACAGATTATTGACTGCCAGATTGAGCTGCAGGCTCTCATTGGCCAGTGGCTGCCACTGCAGGTAGATATCATGCAGTGCATAGCCTGGCTTTTCCGGGTAGCCCTCAGCCACATCAGTCAGTCTCTCGGTAAAGCGTCCGGTGTAACCGGCCTGCAAATAATCGGAAAACGCCCAGCTCAAGTTAGCCACCCAATTGTCACCTGTGGCCGTCCCCAGGCTCTTACTGTCATCATTCAGGGGCTGATCGTTCAGCTCTGGCCTGACATGGCTGTAACCTATGCTGGCGCTCAACTGCTGCCAATCATAAACAGCGCGCAGGTGATAGCCCTTACTGTCCAGCTCCCCCACATTCATTAAGTATCTGTCACCACTACTGTCTGTCGAAATTTCCACGGCATTATCAATTTTGGTGCGATAAATCTGGGCCGACAGCCTCAGGTTCTGCCAACTGTAATCCACCCCAAGCTCAAGATTCTTCGCTTTTTCAGCTTCCCTGTCCGGGTGGCTGGAGGGGCCATCCAGACGGAAAATCTCCCTGACCATAGCGCCACGCAATGCCTCAGCATAACCCGCATAAACCTGGAGGTTGGTGAGCAACTGATAACTGGTCGAAATATTGGGACTAAAGCCGGAATGGCTCAGCTCTGTGCCCTTACTTTCGGTCAACTCGTAGTCGTCATAACGGCCACCGGCGCTTATCTGCCAGTCTGAAGTCAGCTGCCAATCGGCTTGCGTATAAAGCCCCATGACTCTGCCTTCGTCAGTGTCGCTGCCATAGGTTGGGCTCGATAAACTGCCCTCATCCTCGCGCCAGTCCACACCATAAGTCAGGATGACATCACCTATTTCACTGGCGTTACGAACATCCAAACCGGTACTGTCCACTTCACCCAGATAGTCTCCCCAGGGACCTTCAATATGCTCCAGCGACACATGGTTTTGGTACAGCACAGCATTCAACGCCAACAGGGGTGACTCAGTATCCAGGCTGTAGCCGATATGGCTGGTTCTGCGTTTCACTTCCTGGTTAATAGCCTGGTTTTTAAAGCTCTCTTGCCATTGAGGTCTGTGGTAACGGAATGCCTCATCGACTCGACTGTCAAATCCCACTTTAATCGTTTGAGAGTCACTGATATCGGCCACCAGCTTGGCAAAGCCAACATGCTCTTCAGACCCGGTGTGAGGCTGGGGAATGCCATTGCCATCCTCAAAATCATCGTGATCATTGTATTGATAGCTGGCCAGCACACCTATGTCGTCCGTGAGCAGTGCGGCGCCACTGATGCTGGTTTCCAGGCCATCGGTATTACTGAAGTAGGAGGCTTTAAGTGCTCCGGCAAAACGTTCGCCATCAGACACCATTGCAGCTGGCTCCTTAGTGGTAAAACGGATAGCGCCACCAAGCGCACCTGGGCCATTGGTCGCCCGTCCTGCTCCAGGAATCACCACCACAGATTGCAGCAGGTCGGCCTCCACGGCGATACGTCCCTGATGATGGTAAAGATAAGCAGGTTGCGGCACACCATCTATGGTGACATTCAGCAAGGTGTCTTCCAGCCCCCGCACATAAACCTTCTGGCTTACCGGGCTGCCGCCGCCGACATTGATCTCAGCATTTGAACTGAAAATATCACTCATGCTGTTGGCGATATCCCTTTCAATGGTATCTGAGTTAACCACCACCTCCGACGCCGATAGTGGCGTTCCCATGACCTCAATGACTTCCGGCGTCTGTTCTGCCATCACCGGTCCAGACAAAGCCAGGGTCACTCCCAGACTCAGGGCTGATCTTTTTGAACACCACATAAGCACATCCTTTTATACAAATGAAAACGATTCGCGATCGCATTATCAACATATGTATCTGGATGTAAAGCGTTTAGCTAAAATAGTCTTGTAGTCTGGCAACATACCAACAACGCAGGGTTATTAGTGCAGGCATGAAAAAGGCGCTCATTGAGCGCCTTTTATTGGAGTTTTCAGCCTGGGGTTACCGCCGGATAAAGTAGAGTGCCACCCCGGTAAACAGCAGGCTGGGCGCAATAGCGCCAATAGCCGGAGGCAGTTCATACACCATACTCATGGGGCCAAAAATCTCATTACAGATATAGAAACTGAAACCGGCAACCACGCCAAGCAAAACACGTGCGCCCATGGTCACCGTACGCAGCGGCCCAAACACAAATGACAGTGCTACCAGCATCATGACAGCGACAGTAATCGGCTGCATGATCTTGCGCCACAGCGCTAACTCATAGCGGCTCGGGTCCTGATTGTTGACCTTGAGGTAGTCCAGATAATCCACCAGCCCCTCAATAGACAGTGCTTCAGGCTTAATGGACACAATATTCAACTTATCCGGTGTCAGTGTTGAGTGCCATAGCTCGGTATCCAACTCCTCCATACTGACCTTATCCGGGGTGATCTCGGTATGAGTTACATTACGCATCTGCCAGGCATCATTCTGAAACACTGCAGATTCAGCATGGATAACATCGGTCAGGGTTTGGTCAGCGTCAAACTTATATTGAGTAATATTGCCCAGCTGATTCATATCAACCACTTCGCCAATATTCACAAACAGGTCGCCGTCTTTGGCCCAAATTCCCCTGTGGGATTGAATAAAACTGCCACCGGAAACCTGCTTGGCCTTCATATCAATGGCTTTCTGTTCAGCGACCGGTGCCCCCCATTCTCCCAGCGCCATCACCAGCAACATCAGCGGTACTGCGGTTTTCATCGCTGACATGGTGATTTGCAACCGTGACATACCGGATGCCTGCATCACCACCAACTCTGAGTTGGATGCCAGCATACCCATGCCGATCAAAGCTCCCAGCAGCACAGCCATAGGGAAGAACATTTCAATATCACGGGGCACCAGAAACAGCACATAAATGGCTGCGTCACCCATACCATAGGCACCACGTCCAACGTGTCTGAGCTGATCCACCCATTTGATGATGCCGGACAGGCCGGTCAGAACCAGCAGGCAAAGCGCAGAGGTACTGAGCAGGACACGCGCGATATACCAGTCAAGTATCTTCACGACGCCACCTTCTTGCGTTTGAAAAATCCGAACACCTTCATCCCAACAGGTCGCTCCTTGCCCAGTAGCATAAAGCCCATTATCAAGGCCGTTATATGTATCCACCACATGCCGAGGAAACCGGGAATCACCTCGTCCTCAAGTGCCTTACGCCCCGCCACCATCAGGCCGAAATAGCCCAGATACAGCAAGATAGCCGGCAGCATCTTGGCGAATTTCCCCTGACGCACGTTGACCCGGGACAGGGGCACAGCAATCAGAGTCAACAGGGGAATTGCAATGGGTATCGCCAAACGCCAGTGGAACTCAGCATTGGCTTCCGGGGTATCCAGCTTCATCAGTTCGCCGATTGGCAAGGCGGACATCTTACGGCGACGCTGGTCCACAGGCTGCTCTTTAATCTGCATGCCATAGCCACCAAAATCGATTATCTGGTAGTTCTTCGCCATGGGGGAGCCCTGATAGCGACTGCCATCAGTAAGTTCAAGATGCTGACTGCCTGAACTCTCTTCCACCACACGGCCATCTTTGGCAACGACAATATTGGTCATACCCGCCTGCTCATCCGGATCCGGCAGCTGGGCCACAAACACATTATTCAGGGTGTTGTCTTTGCCAATTTTCTCGACAAACAGCACGGCACGGCCATTGGGGCTGGTCTGGAATCGCCCCTGCACCAGCGCCGCCAATCCGGCGTCAGATTGAGCCTGTTCCAGCACCTGATTCTGCTTTTCTTCTGCCCAGGGCGCCACATAAACAGACAAATAGCCCGTTAGCAGCATGTTTGCCACCGCCAGTAACAGGGTCACCCGGGTGACATACCACTCACTGACACCAACGCCGTGAAATATCACCATTTCGTTTTCAGCGTACATTCGGCCATGGGCCAGCAGTATCCCTAAAAACAGGCTGAGGGGCAGTACCAAAACGGCCAGACTGGGCAAATTAAGCCCAAGCAGGGTCATCACTAATGAGGCGGGGAATTCTCCATCGGAGGCATCTGCCAGCACTCTCACGAAATGCTGACTGATAAAAATAGTTAACAGTACCAAAAGTACCGCGATTTGCGCCTTTAAAACTTCTCGAATCAGGTATCTAAATACAATCACAGGCTGAATCCGGTATCTAAACTTATCATTTTACTGGTAACAGACGGACTTTCATGTAAACTGTTTACTTTTGATAGTTTTCTGACCAGCTCCCACGGTAGCCGACAGGGTTTAAATGTCAAATGAAGCCTTCTACAGGGAGTTGAAGTTCCCGGAGAAATCTTCTGGAACGGGCCTAAAAAGGTAACCGCCAGGTGCAGGCCCCATCACTCAGTCAGGAAACTTAGCCAGACTGATTTTCCGCTCGCTGACTGACAGCGAACTGGCTTATCACATCATGGTTTGGCTAACAATCGGCAGACTCACCGCGCCGTGCCGAACGCAGGTACAAGGCGGTATTATCTAATAAATATAAAAATTTGTCTTTAAGAATCTAGGAGTGCTCATGGAGTTTAGCGTAAAGAGCGGAAGCCCCGAAAAACAACGCTCGGCCTGTATTGTGGTTGGAGTTTATGAGCCCCGGCGCTTATCAGGTATCGCCGAGCAGTTGGACAAAATCAGCGAAGGTTACATCAGCAATTTGCTGCGTCGCGGCGATTTGGAAGGGAAGCCGGGCCAGATGCTGCTTTTGCATCATGTACCAAATGTTCTCAGTGAGCGCGTACTACTGGTTGGTTGTGGTAAAGAGCGGGAACTGGACGAGCGCCAGTACAAGCAAATTATCGCCAAAACCATCAATACTCTGAACGAAACCGGCTCCATGGAAGCAGTCTGCTTCCTGACCGAACTGCACGTCAAAGGTCGCGATACCTATTGGAAGGTACGCCAGGCCGTCGAAACCACCAACGCCAGTCTGTACAGCTTTGACGCGCTGAAAACCCGCAAAGGCGAGCATCGTCGTCCACTGCGCAAACTGGTATTCAACGTTCCAACCCGTCGTGAACTCACCGTTGGCGAGCGCGCTATTGAGCAAGGTGAAGCGGTTTCTGCCGGTATCCACCTGTGTCGCGACGTGGCCAACATGCCACCGAATATCTGTAACCCGGCTTACCTGGCCTCTCAGGCCCGCCAAATGGGTGAACAGTATGACAAGCTGGACGTGACTACTGTCGGCGAAGAGCAGATGGCAGAACTGGGCATGAACTCTTATCTGGCTGTAGGCCGCGGCAGTGCCAATGAGTCCATCATGACAGTGATGCACTACAAGGGCTCTCTGAATGCCACTGAAAAGCCAATTGTACTGGTTGGTAAAGGTCTGACCTTCGACTCCGGCGGTATCTCCCTGAAGCCGGGTGAAGCCATGGATGAGATGAAGTACGACATGGGTGGCGCAGCCGGCGTTATCGGTACCATGAAGGCGATCTGTGAAATGGACCTGCCGGTGAATGTGATTGGCGTTTTGGCTGGCTGTGAAAACATGCCATCCGGCACCGCTTATCGTCCCGGTGACATTCTGACCACAATGTCAGGTCAGACAGTGGAAGTATTGAACACAGACGCCGAAGGCCGTTTGGTGCTGTGTGACGTGCTGACCTACGTTGAGCGTTTCGACCCTGAAGTGGTTGTTGATACTGCAACTCTAACCGGTGCCTGTGTGATTGCCCTAGGTAAACACGCCTCAGGTCTTTTCTCCGGTCACAACCCGCTGGCCCATGAACTGCTGAACGCAGGTGAGCAATCCGGTGACCGTGCATGGCGCATGCCACTGTGGGATGAGTATCAGGAGATGCTGGAAAGCCCATTTGCCGACATGACCAATCTAGGTGGTCGCCCTGCAGGTTCCATTACCGCAGCCTGCTTCCTGTCCCGCTTCACCAAGAAGTATCACTGGGCGCATATCGACGTTGCAGGTACAGCCTGGAATAGTGGTGCCAACAAAGGTTCAACCGGCCGTCCGGTACCTCTGCTGACTCAGTTTGTGATTAACCGCGCTGGCGTAGGTCACGACGAGTAATCACACTTGTCAGTACACAGAAAAGCGAAGCTCAGGCTTCGCTTTTTTATTGTCTGAACGATATGAACAGTTCAGTCACTGCGCCCTTTTACATACCTGGGCAAGCTATCTTCTATTCTGTGCCAATCAAGGGCGCTGCTGGTATAAATGTGATAATTGGGACTAACCGATTCCGGGTTATCCAACGAGGCAATACTTAGAGTCAGATAGTCAGGATACTCCGTATGCCGAAAGGTTAGGGTCGAGCCACACTCAGCACAAAACCCTCTTCGTACCGTGTCAGAAGAGGCAAACTCTTTCACCTGCCCTTTAAGCCATTGCACCTGCCCGACTTTGAAATCCATCCAGGCCGAAACCGGCGCGCCCGTTTGTTGCTGGCACAGGCGACAATGGCAGTAGTCTGCATCGAAAGGCTCCCCGTCAATGCAATAACGAATTGCCCCACATAAACAACCACCGGTTAATTGCAGCGTCATCATCATCTCCTTTAAACCTGATAAAGATTGCCTACTTTCGGACCATGCAAGGTTCATATGCTTTGGGATATGGTAAAAAACCAGTCATCCCAATGGTTTGAACATGACTTCCACCAAATACCTTTTGCTGCTGCCCTTTGTATTCTCAGGTAAAGCTTTCTGCGCTGAGATCCTGGAGTTTTATCCCAACTGTATACAGGAAGACAGTGTCACTGTGACCAAGAATAAACATCATTTCAAACCTCTTGCTACTGACGTCGATATCCGTGATTTAGACGAGATGAGCAATTTGCTGAATGAACTAACTCAAGAATCCGGGGCAAAGGGTTTTGAGGCTGTCATATTGACACGAGCAATCTCACTAAAAAAAGAGAGAAAAATAAGAGAGGCTGGAACCAAGTACAAAACCAGTGTGACGGCCAAGCTTGCAAATCTATGTTCAGATGACCGCAGCAATAGCGAGATGCCACTGGTTGTGAAGATTAACGACAGGAAAATTTACAACAATAACCTCGCTTCAGGCCTGATGTTTGAGATTAATCTGGAAGTTGACTTGAACAACTACCGGGCTCCAAAACCTGTCAGCCTGGATGTCACCGCCAATCAGGCATTTGGTATCCAACTGGGAACTGCGGAAGCCACTCTGTTGCAAACTCTGGGTGACCCGGATTATAAATTTGTACTGACTCAGGGAATCAGAAACCTATATGGCTACGGTAGAGGACTCTGGTTCCAGGTTGAACGCGGACAGGTCAATCAGATCCAATATGGCGGGGAGCTGCTCAGCGCAGACCTAAAGAATATGCTGCCGCCGGACTCTCCTTTCGACAGTCGGGGCTGGACCGTGAATGGCACACGGGCAGACAATCAAACGATTGAATCTTTGGATACAGTACTGGAAAGCTGGGAATTACAACAAGATAACAGCTGGCAGATTGTCGACGGAAATAACCGCTTAACCCTCAAAGTTGAAGCTTTTCACCCGGACGATATCAATACCCCCGAATACAAGGTGAAAGGCTTTACTCTGACCTACAAGGACAAAAAACAACGCAGGCACCAGCAAGGCCCGTTTTCCTGGAGTACAGACGGTTCACTAAAATGGTTTGAGCTACATAGGTTAACTGAAAATAACGCTATTCCAGCGCCCGATTTCAACTATGAACGAAATTATTTGCGGGATGCTCAAGGCCAGATCTGGTATTTGCTCAATGGCCACATCCTGATGGGCGTAGATGAAGGCCAGGTTTCCCACCTTAAGCTGCACCCCAACTGGCTGGTCAATCGCCAGCAGCAAGATATCAGCGCGTATCTTCAGGCTTTGGGACTTCCCGTCAACAAAGCTGAATTTTCAGAAGTCTACCCGGATTATCTGGATTACTACGACCGTTATGAGGCCTTCTCTGAGGGATTGGATATTGCCATACAATTTGACTCTGACAGCCCCACAGCATCCGTGGAAAGCGCCACCCTGAGTTTTTAGTGAGTGTTAAGCTCAGCCTTCCCGAAAAAAGCGTGGCAGCTTAAGCCACGCCAAACATCTCAACTGATAGAGTCAGCCCATAAACCTGTCTGCAAAGTTGCTGACATTGGAGACACTGGCACCCGCCATCAAAATGACAATGGCGGCGCCGATTGCGCTCAACCACACAGGATGCTGGTAGTTACCCACAATCTCTTTACGTCTGGCAGCCAGCAGCATAACTGCCAATACCAGGGGCAGAATGATGCTGTTAACCAAACCGGCCAGCATCAACAGAAATACCGGCATATTTACCAGCACAGTGCCAATACTGGTCACCAAAATAAAGCCTACACACCAGGCCTTTTCATTGCGGGCCACCACGGGAAACAGGGTTTTGACCAGAGAAACCGCCATATAGGAGTTACCCACTACCGAGGTAATGGAAGCCACAAACAGCACCAAACCGAAGATATGGTAGCCCAGACCACCGGCTCCGGCACGGAAGGCATCAGCAGCCGGGTTGGCACCATCCAATACGGCACCGGTCGCAATCACACCCAGCACAGCAAAGAACAATAACACCCGAATAATCACAGCAATGGAAATACCCGCCCAGGCCGCCTGCTTAATTGCGCCAACCTGCCCTTCCCCCTGCAGACCCACATCAACCAGACGCTGTGCACCCGTGTAATAACCGCCCACAGCGCCACCGACTATGGTCAGGGTTGGCAGCAACATGCTGGCATAGTCTGAGGGGAATACAGCAGCGGTAAAGGTTTGCTGCATAGGAGGCAGATTGGTCATGGCCACATAAGCGATCAGCAGAATCATCAGTAGCCCCAGATATCTGGCCATCTGATCCATACGTTTGGAAGCGTTGTGCATTAAAAACAGGGCGCTGCCCACCACCCCGGTAAACAAGGCGCCCCAGGTGGTATCTATCCCTGTCAGCACATTGAGTCCAAGCGCAGAACCACTGACATTGCCGAAGTTAAAGGCCACGGCTCCCAGCGCCAGCAAAGTACCAATCACATAGCCCAGCCCAGGTGCAATACGGTTGGCAATATCCTGAATTCGCAGGCCGGACACGCCGACAATACGCCACAGGTTCATCACAATACCAAAGGTGATAAAGGCAGAGATGAGCACCGGAAATGCCATATCCATCTTGTAGATATTGGTAAACACGGCAGTTTGCGTCAGAAACCCTGGGCCGACAGAGGTAGTCGCCATCAGGAAGGCAACGCTGAAAATCGCTTTACGTTGGAAATCGCGGTCTGTATCCGCCACAGAAGAAGCAGGATTTACAGATTTTGACAGGGAGGATACGGACATCAGAGGATCCAATTAGTTGTTCTTTCTACTTATAGAAACAGAAAAAACAACTGACCGGAGATCAGCTGTTTATCAAGCCGGTGACTCCGCAGGGCTTGAATTTCGGCGTATTCTAGTGACCAAGCCAGCCTGTGTCCAGCAGCTTTTTAAAGAGAAATCAGCTCAATAACCCGACAATCTCGGAAGTCACTATTTTTGTTAACCACCTCACCTTTATACCGACTGATTTAGCCCACAGCTCACAAAAAAGAGCGGCCTGAGCCGCCCTTTCAATCAAACCTGTTGGCTATATAGTCTCAGATTATTGAGCCCCAGCAATATAGGCATCCACCTGCTGCTCAAGTATCGCCAGTGGCATGGCGCCATTCTTCAGTACCACATCATGGAACGCCTTGATATCAAACTTATCGGCCAGTTGCTCCTGCGCCTTCTGTCTGAGTTCTATCAGTTTGAGCATACCTGTCTTATATGCTGTGGCCTGCCCCGGCATCACAATGTAACGCTCAACCTCTACCACCACATCAGACATGGCCATACCTGTATTGGCCGCCATATAGTCTATGGCCTCTTCCCGGGTCCAGCGCTTGTAATGCAAACCTGTGTCCACCACAAGGCGCACGGCACGAAACAACTCAGCCTGCAAACGACCCAGGTTATCCAGAGGATTTTGCTGGAAGCCGGCTTCCCAGGCCAATTGCTCTGAATACAGCGCCCAACCCTCAGAATAGACGGTAAAGGGCAGCATGGTTCTGAAGGTCGGCAGACCTTCCAACTCGCGCTGAATGCCTATCTGAAAGTGATGACCCGGTACAGCTTCGTGATACGCCAGGGTGCGCATGCCATATTTTGGCGTGGCCTTAATGTCATAAAGGTTGGCGTAGAAGATACCCGGCTTGGAACCATCCATCGATGGGCCGTTATAGTACGCACCCGGAGAGGTCTTCTCCTTAAACAGCGGGATACGTTTTACTTCTACTGGGGCTTTTGGCTTAACGGCAAACCAATCCCCCAATCCAGCATCTATCTCGGCAATCATGGCGGTGTAATCATCCAGGATCTGCTGACGCCCGGCATCGCTGTCTTCGTAATAGAACCTGTCATCTTCCGCCAGCTCTGCCATAGCGACTGTAAAACCTTCAGACACGTCATAACCTTCGGCTTTCAGAATACCCAACATCTGCGTCTGAATACGGGCAACTTCAGCTACACCAATATCGTGGATGGTAGCGGCGTCCATATCTGTGGTGGTGTGGTGCCTGAGCATATAGGCATAAAACTCATCACCATCGGGCAACTTCCAAACGCCATCGTCAGTAGTGGATTTAGGACGCAGCGCCGTGTAGTAATCAATAAAGCCCTGATAGGCAGGCCTGACATCAGATTCAAACACAGCTTTGGCCTGTGCCAGTATCTCATCCCTCTGCTCAGGGGTGATCTCATCCACTTCTGCCATTTTTTCCTGCAGCGAGCTATAGAGAATATTCTCCTCCACCGGCGTATCAATAAAGCCCTGCATTTCTGCCAGCACTTTATCTATCACAAAGGTGGGCGGAATAATCCCCAGTGACTCTCTGTGCTTAAGCCCTTCACCGATCTGGGCAAACTTCTCGTCCACCTTGCTCAGGCGGGCAACATAATCTTCAGCGTCTCTGAGCTCAGTGATCTGGTGCGCCGATTCCATAAAAGAGGGAAATCCACTTTGAACACCGAACAATTGATTCAATGGATAATTATGAAACTGCCACCTCTCGCCCTCGGCCATATCGTTAAGGAAAAACAACAAAATTGCCTTGGAGAGCTGCTGTGACTCAGTTAAATCCGCATCATCGTAAGACTCAAGGGTTATGATTTCCTGCTTAAGGTCTTCAAATCCCTGTTGCTGAGACGCCATTGAGGCATCATCCAGATCATCCTGATGGTATTTGATCCCCATAGGTTCCAGCATGCGAATCTGGCTCAGCATCTCTGGGCTGTCGAGAGCAAACTCTAAAAATACACGCTCAAAATAATGGTTAATACTGAATGGCTTAAACCAAATCAGGTTCACAACAAATAGAGTGATAACAGTCAATACAACAAGAAGTGACCATTTAAGGGTTTTTAGTATCATGGCGCACCCGTATGGTTGATAAATATCTGATTCAGAAAGATGACACAGGGCTTAGCAGATTAGAACCAAATAAGGTTAAATAAATGTAACCAGTCACTTGGGTGTTAGTACTCAGCAAGATTGGTAGCCCGAATGGCTTATACAATTTGAAGTGTAAAACTTACACAATGCCCGTTTGTTGTCATAGAGCTATCTGAAAGGGGTATCGGTCATGCGCCTATCATTGTTTACTCTCCTGTCATTGCTGACTATGTTGTTGATGTCAGGCTGCAACCCCAGACCTGATACCTATGTTGACTTCACTGCGGCCGTCGGCGACAACCAAACCTATCAGCTTTATTACGCTGAGCGGGAGTTTCTGGGAGAGCGGTCAGATTATCCGCAACTGAAAGACAGAGCGCATGGCGTAGTCACATACACTTTGACACAGCAAACGGCCGATACCCTGGTTTTCGAGGTATCCCCTCAGCTATTTCAAGCCCGGCTTCAGAGCACTTACCAGGCAATCAATACCCGTGATAATGAAGGGTTTGGTAAGGATCTTGGCGACTATTTCCTTGCAGGCTTTACCCTGACCTTGAGTAAACATACTGGCAAGGTACTGGAATTTGTCGCCAGGGGGCCAATGCCGGACCACCCGGATCTGACTGATATTGGACGAAAGCAGCTGGCAATCAATATCGACTTTGGCCATAAAATCCTGTCTGCCGTGCCCCTTCTCAATCACTCTGATGCAAATATCGACAAGGCGGCCAGATCAAGCCACTACCGTCCCAGTAGTGCAAGGGTCGTTGCCTACACGGATGACTATCTGGTGGTATCACAACAAAGACCAACGGGCTCCAGAATCTACTACCACTATGGAGAATGGCGGGTAAACAGGACTAACGGTTGGATACAGGCAAGCGCCAATATCAACCTTGAAGAGCTGGCCATGGGCCAGCGCAAAATCAGTACTCACATTACCGCCCCTATCAATGGCCCATCTATATTTCCGGGTTTTTTCCCCGATCAAGCGTTGGAAAGCCAGTTGCTCGACAGTGAGCCTGTGCCCGGTGACGACGCAACCGGGATGTCATCACTCAGCTTTGATCAGTTGCCTCATACCAAAGGGGTATGGGGCTCTAACCCATACTCCCAAAGAGAAAGCCTGCAGTTTGTACACGGATTCGCCTCCAGGCCATTGGTCGGTAGACTCACTCTCAGTGATGTAACGCCTTTGGATGAAAATTTGCAGCCACTGCCTTTGGAAACCATCGCCCTGCCAGCGAATGCAAACCGATTTTATGGCGGCATAATTCGTTCAGATACAGACCTGCTTACTCTCTCGAGGACGTCAGAAGATGCTTCCCAGAGTGTCGCTGGCTACCGCGCCAAGGCGACTTTCATCCCTGGGTCAGTGACAAGCCACAGCATAGATTTCGATGATCTGCTTGGTGATACAGAAAAGATTGAAAACACTCAGGTCAAACTGGATGAAGTGTATGGAAAGTACATTGTCACGATTCAGCAAACAGAAAATCAGGCGTTACAATTGCTGCAAACAGGGCTTAAGGGAAAGTACTTCGCCTTGCCCTCTCCACCTGAGGGTATGCCTAACTGGCTACCTTTCTGGGAGGGCGGCCTGATTGCAGGAGTCAGGACGACAGGCTTCGCGGGATTGAGGTACCAGATTGAATTTGATGAGCTGCCCAAGCAGCTGCACTTTGCCCATATCGACCTTGATAGCGGGCAGCAGGCTTCCAGCTCATCCAGGGAGCTGACCTTTATGCTAAACAGGAACTATCAGTATGAGCCTGACCTGCCCCCGATAAATAGAGAGCGCAGATTCTACAGCCAATATGGCAGGCTGACCCCACATCAAGCTGAACATCAGGCCACCAGTGTTGCCAAAATCCATCCCTACATTGATTACGACTATCTGGCCATGGATATGAGCACGCCGCTTGCCAGCATCTGTACGCCACAAATTGACGGTAAACCGGAACAAACTATCGAGCGGGTGTACGGTAACTATTACGCTCAGGGAAGTATCTACTACGAACTGCCCATCGAAGACATGCCCGATAAAGAGTTTATCATAGTGGTTCACTGCGAAGGCGAGCTTAGCAGCAAGCGATACCCAGTGCCGGATACCGACACTCCCTGGCTGGTCGATGTCTCGGCCTGGATTAAGCCCGAACTGTTGGATAAAGCCTACAACGAGTTTACCGACCGCATGGAGTTTCTCGATGCTGCTGGCGAGCCACTTCAGATCAGAGGCGTGAAACCCACTAATAATCGGCCATTAACGCTTCGGGAACTCCTGGTGCAAGGCAAATATATCAGCGTCTATGGTGATGCTAATGAGGTTGTACTGTTTCAGCCTACCGGCGAACCTGTGACACGCAAATTTGCCATCGACCCAACGCGCTGAAAACCCATTGTATTGACGTCAAATAAGTCCCGATAACTCCCTTGTTCAGTCGAATGGGTGACTGTCTGCATCTTGTCTATACTTGAGAAGGGGAAACGCCCCCGCCAGGCCAGGGCGCATTCCG
Organism: Shewanella corallii; assembly: GCF_023349125.1. Lineage (GTDB taxonomy): Bacteria > Pseudomonadota > Gammaproteobacteria > Enterobacterales > Shewanellaceae > Shewanella > Shewanella corallii. Next base: position 531,764 of record NZ_JAKIKT010000002.1, read on the forward strand.
CCGCCCTCTACTTGAACTCAAGCAAATGGGAAATGTCATGGATCTCAAACATACTGCCCTGATCCTTATCGGCTATCAAAATGACTATTTTGCCAATGACGGCATATTGCACGGCGCACTGGAAAACTCAGAGCAAGTAGGGTTGATCCTTAATAACTCTATGAGCTTTGTAAAAAAGCTGCTGCCGACGCCGGCCCAGGTGGTATTGACGCCCATTATCTTTACGCCCGACTACTCTGAACTCAGCGAACCCATTGGGATTTTAAAAATCATCAAAGAGAACGGGGCATTCAAGTCCGGGCAACCAGGTGCGGAAACCATTAGGGAGTTAAGAGAGCTGGATGACGAGATCTTAACCTTGCCCGGCAAACGTGGACTCAGTTGCTTTTCCAATACCGAGTTGCATCAAATTCTGCAGGAAAACCAGATTACCGATGTGATTATTGCCGGTGCCGTCACCTCACTTTGCATCGATAGCGCCGGACGGGAAGCTGCGGAACTGGGCTACCGGGTGACCATACTCTCTGACTGCACTGTGGCCAGAACCAACTTCGAGCAGGACTATTATCTGAAAGAGATTATGCCCATGTATGCCAATGTTGGTAGTTCCGGAGAGATAGCTACCCAACTGGGCCTCTGAATGCAAAACAAACTCTCGGGACCAACTCCCGGCGAACTGCTGTCGCAGGCTCAGAACAAATTAATTGAGAATCTGCAGGCTTCGGAAAAGCGCTATCAGGATCTGGTAGGGCACCTCAGAGATGTGGTGTTTCATCTGGATCTGGACCTGAAGTGGACCTTTTTAAACCAGGCCTGGTTCACTCTGACCGGGTTCACTGTGGGTGAATCTCTTGGCCAGAAATTTGATCTTGGAGTTGAGCCCGAAGATGCAGCCAGGTGTTCCATGGGGTTTTCCGACCTGCTGTCAGGAATCAAAACCCAGATCACTGAGGAGATCCGCTTCTACCACTCTGATGGCGACTGTCACGTATTCGAGTTATCAGCCAGAGCCGTCAAAGATGAAACAGGCCAATATGCCGGGTTTGCAGGCATACTGTCTGACATCACCGCCCGGGTGGAGGCTGAAAACAAGATCACCTTTATGGCCTACCATGACTCCCTGACAGGCGTTGCCAACCGCAGACGGCTTATGGAGCATCTCAGTCGCGAACTTATGGGGCCAAGGCCCTCACCTGCCGCGCTCATCTACATAGATCTGGACAACTTCAAACAGGTCAATGATCACCATGGTCATGGGGTTGGTGATCAACTCCTTTGCGAGGTCAGTCAGGCTCTTGGTGAATACACACCCAACCAGTCAGATCTGGTCGCCAGAATGGGAGGAGACGAATTTGTCATATTTCTTTCCAGTTTGGATCCCGACAACCCACATAGCCAGCTGATAGAAGTCACTGAGAATATTCGCAAGCGGCTGAATAAACCCGTGCTGATGGGATATCTGAGCACTCAGATTACCAGCAGTATTGGCGTCGTCATGTTGGACAAGTCCGATATTCAATACTCAGAGATATTTAAATTCGCCGATGCGGCTTTGTATTGCGCCAAACATACAGGTAAAAACCAGGTTCGCTTTTATGATGATGAACTTGAGCAAAGCGAACGTTTACGCCAAAAACTTGAACAGGAACTGGCTGATGCCGTCCTTCGACAGGAATTTACACTCTACTTTCAGCCCCAGACAGACAAAACCGGCAAACAGATAACCAAAGCTGAAGTCCTGTTGCGTTGGCTTCATCCTCAAAAAGGGATCATGACTCCCAGAGATTTTGTTCCCCACCTGGAAGAGTATGGTTTAATTATTCCTGTGGGTAATTGGATCCTTGAAGAGAGCTGTCGCCATCTTAAGAAGTGGCAGGAAGCGGGAAACAACGAGCTCTGCCTGTCGATCAATGTCAGTGCCAACCAGTTTAACCACCCCGATTTTCTTGAGTTCGTTGAACAATGTCTGCGTATCCATAACATCGACGGACACAAGCTCGAATTTGAGCTCACTGAAGGGATAGCGATTGCTGACGTACCAGCAACTATCAATAAAATGAACACCCTGAAAAACCTGGGAATACGTATCGCCCTGGATGATTTTGGCACAGGTTACTCATCACTCTCATATTTAAAACACCTGCCAATCAGCACTCTCAAAATCGACCGTTCTTTTGTGCAGGGCCTGCCCCACGATGGCTATGATGCTGCAATTGTAGAAACCACTATGGTGATGGCCCATCACCTTGGACTAACCGTGGTGGCAGAGGGTGTGGAAAATCGTATTCAACTCAACTTTCTGAAAAAACTGAATTGTCACTTATACCAGGGCTATCTCTTCCATAAGCCAATGGCAGAAGAGGAGTTCAGCAAACTGATCCTCTGAGCCATATTCTAAGCGGCATGACTAAATTGCTTTAAGTAGAATTTAACGACAGGAATAGAAGCAATGTCAGAACCTTTAATGCAGGTTGTCTATGTATCCTGCGCCACTAAACCCTTTACTGAGGGCGAACTGGAAAGTTTGCTGACCTCTGTCCGGTTTAACAACCAGCGCCTCGGAGTCACTGGTATGCTCCTGTATCGAGAAGGAGATTTTATCCAGGTGTTGGAAGGCCCCGAGACCACAGTCACTGAGTTGTTTCAAAGAATCCTGTCAGACGCGCGTCACTCAGGTGTATTTGAGCTGCTTAGCAAACCTATCAATCAGCGGGAATTTGGCGAATGGAGCATGGGCTTTCGACGCATCGACCAGCAGCATATTCCCGGATATACCAAAATGATGAACAACCCGGATGATCAGCAACTTAAAGTGGAAACAGCCAGTCAGGCGCTGGCACTGATGCGCAACTTTGCCAGCATGAAGGGTTAAGTCACTGCAATTGCTGCCCACGGCTCGTTAAGTCACATGCACAGCAGTTATAAACCACATCGCGATTCCTTTAAGCGATAAGCGGTCAGAGCCTGTTATCACACCGCCAAAAAGTGTAATATCCCCTCCTTATGTCCAATCTCTACAGGGTACGGCTGAGGCCATGAGCCAGGCTATTTTTCATCTACTGCCAGCAGAGCAAACCATGTCCGTCATTGAGCGACTGACACTGACAGCCTGTCAGCTGGCCAGTCAGCACTACCGTCAGGGCAATGAGGTCTATATCCACTGTCAGGACAAGACTCAGGCGTATGCGATTGATGAACAACTGTGGCAATTTGATGCCAACAGTTTTGTACCCCATAACCTTAAGGGCGAAGGCCCTATGACCGGCGCACCGGTGGAGATCGGCTTTGACCGAATCGGCCCCAATAAAAAGCGCGCGGTTCTGATTAATCTTGCAGACCAAAGCCCCGCATTTGCGGTAAACTTTGGCCAAATTGTCGATTTCGTTGCCAGTGACAACGCCCACAAGGCGATTGCACGTGAACGCTACAAGCAATACCGGACCATGGGCATCGCCCTCAGTACCCGGGATCTGGCAACCGAGCCTCTTAATTTAGTTTGAGAAACGTAAGCTCCCATGGAAAAAACATACAACCCGCAGTCTATTGAACAGGCTCTCTACCAGGTTTGGGAAGAGAAAGGCTATTTCAAACCCCACGGTGACCAGAGCAATGGCAACTATTGCATCATGATCCCGCCACCAAACGTCACCGGCAGCCTGCACATGGGACACGCCTTCCAGGACACCATCATGGACACCCTGATCCGCTACCAGCGTATGAAGGGCAAGAACACCCTGTGGCAGGTTGGTACCGACCACGCGGGTATCGCTACCCAGATGCTGGTTGAGCGTAAGCTGGAAGCCGAAGAAGGCAAGAACCGTCATGATCTGGGCCGTGATGCCTTTATGGACAAGGTGTGGGACTGGAAAGCACAGTCCGGTGGCACCATCACCCGTCAGATGCGTCGTCTGGGCGCCTCAGTAGACTGGGACCGCGAGCGTTTCACCATGGACGAAGGCCTGTCTGCTGCTGTGCAGGAAGTGTTTGTTCGTCTGTATGAAGATGACCTGATCTACCGTGGCAAGCGCCTGGTTAACTGGGATCCTAAGCTGCACACCGCAATTTCCGATCTGGAAGTGGAAAACAAAGAGAAGCAGGGCCACATGTGGCACTTCCGTTATCCACTGGCTGACGGCGCCCTGACCGCCGATGGTAAAGATTACCTAGTGGTGGCGACTACCCGTCCTGAAACCATGCTGGGTGACAGCGCGGTTGCCGTACACCCTGATGATGAGCGTTACCAGTCACTGATCGGTAAAGAGATCATTCTGCCTATCGTTAACCGCCGTATCCCGGTTGTGGCCGACGATTATGTTGACATGGAATTCGGTACCGGCTGCGTGAAAATCACCCCGGCTCACGACTTCAATGACTATGAAGTAGGTAAGCGTCACGCCCTGCCAATGTTCAACATCATGACACTGGACGCCGCTATCCGCGCGACTGCTGAAGTGGTTAACACAGATGGCACCATCAACAACGAGCTGGATGCCAGCCTGCCAGAGCGCTATGCCGGTATGGACAGATTCAAAGCCCGTGACGCTGTGGTTACTGAGTTTGAAACTCTGGGTCTGCTGGAAAAAATTGATCCTCACGGACTGAAGGTGCCTTATGGCGACCGTTCCGGCGTGGTGATTGAGCCACTGCTGACTGACCAGTGGTACGTGGCTGTTAAGCCAATGGCCAAGACGGCGATTGAAGCTGTTGAAAACGGTGATATCAAGTTCGTACCTCAACAGTACGAAAACATGTACTTCTCCTGGATGCGTGATATTCAGGACTGGTGTATCTCCCGTCAGCTGTGGTGGGGTCACCGTATCCCTGCATGGTACGACGAAGCAGGCAAGGTATATGTAGGCCGCGATGAAGCCGAAGTACGAGCCAAACATAAGCTGGGCGCGGACGTTACGCTGCGTCAGGACGATGACGTACTGGATACCTGGTTCTCTTCTGCACTGTGGACCTTCTCCACCCTGGGCTGGCCAGAAAACACTGAAGATCTGAAGACCTTCCACCCAACCGACGTGTTGGTGACAGGTTTCGACATCATCTTCTTCTGGGTTGCCCGTATGATCATGATGACCATGCACTTCATCAAAGATGAAGACGGCAAGCCTCAGGTGCCATTCAAGACAGTTTATGTGACCGGTCTTATCCGTGATGAACAGGGCAACAAGATGTCCAAGTCCAAGGGTAACGTACTGGATCCATTGGATATGATTGACGGTATCGATCTGGAATCTCTGGTTCAGAAGCGTACCGGCAACATGATGCAGCCTCAGCTGGCCGCCAAGATTGAAAAGAGCACCCGCAAAGAGTTCGCCGAAGGCATTGAAGCCCACGGTACCGATGCGCTGCGCTTTACGCTGGCAGCCATGGCCTCTACTGGCCGTGACATCAACTGGGACATGAAGCGTCTGGACGGTTACCGCAGCTTCTGTAACAAGTTGTGGAACGCCTCTCGCTATGTGTTGATGAACACGGAAGAGCAGGATTGCGGACAGAACGGCGGCGAGATGGAGCTGTCTCTGGCCGATCGCTGGATTACCGGTCTGTTCAACGAAACCGTTAAGACCTTCGATGACCATATCGCCGCTTACCGTTTCGATCTGGCTGCCAACACTCTGTACGAGTTCACCTGGAACCAGTTCTGTGACTGGTACCTGGAGCTGACCAAGCCGGTATTGAACAATGGCACTGAAGCTCAGTTGCGTGGCACACGTCATACTCTGGTCACCATTCTGGAGCAGCTGCAGCGCCTGATGCACCCTCTGATGCCATACATCACAGAGACCATCTGGCACCGCGTTAAACCACTGGCCGGTGTTGAAGGTGAAACCCTGATGCTGATGGGCTTCCCAGAATTTGATGCTGCCAAGGTTGACGCTCAGACAATGGAAGATCTGGAATGGGTGAAGAAGGTGATCGTTGCGGTACGTAACATCCGCGCCGAACTGAACATCGCCCCATCCAAGCCTCTGTCTGCCCTGCTGCGTAACGTTAGCGAACAGGACAAGGCCCGTATTGAAGCCAACCAGGCCTTCTTTACCTCTCTGGCCAAGCTGGAGTCCATGACCATTCTGGCTGACGGTGACACTGCACCTATGTCGACCACTCAGCTGGTAGGCGAGATGGAGCTGCTGATCCCTATGGCAGGTCTGATTGACGTGGCCGCCGAGATGGCCCGTATCGACAAGCAGCTGGAGAAGCTGGCTCAGGATGCCAAGCGCATCGAAGGCAAGCTGTCCAACGAGGGCTTCGTGGCCAAGGCTCCTGCCGCGGTTATCGACAAAGAACGCGCCAAGCTGGCGGAGTTCACCCGTGATATGGATAAGCTGAACGAGCAGAAAGCCGAACTGGCCAAGCTGGAAGGCTAATCAAAATCCAAGTCAAAAAGGTCGCCTGCGGGCGACCTTTTTTATAGCTGGATGCAAACATGTGTTCAAATTTACGCCAACAGCTGCAGTTGGCAACTTCCCCTACCAATTACCTGTAAAAAACAAGTCTATCGCAGGAGTGCAAAACTTCTGTAAACACCTCACTATCTCAGGAAACACCAACAAACAGGTGTTAGCACAGATAACCAAGCGTTAAACCACAAGCAGCGCAATTTCAATGACTTTAATCAATAAAACCATATTTTCGGCGTGACTAATTTCTCAATTCAGGGCAATATTTGCGCCAGCTTAAATAGGCATGACTGAGACTGAGTAGATGACGACCAAACTCCCCCGGATTGTAATTGTAGGTGGTGGCGCGGGTGGCCTGGAACTGGCAACCCAGCTTGGACATAAACTGGGCAAAAAAGGCAAAGCCGAGATCTTGCTGGTCGACCGCTCCCGGAGCCACATATGGAAGCCTTTGCTGCACGAAGTAGCAACGGGTTCGCTGGATTCAGATTTGGATGGTGTCGTTTACTCTGTTCATGCAGTAAAGCACGGCTATCAATTTGAGCTGGGCGAATTTTGCGGCTTAAACACTCAGGCCCAGACTATTACGCTGTCAGAACGCTTTGATCACGAAGGCCGCCAGCTCCTGCCCCAAAGAGAGATCCATTACGACAAGCTGGTTTTGGCTATCGGTGCAGTCAGCAATGACTTTAATACCCAAGGTGTTAAGCAGCATTGTCATTTCCTGGATACTCACAAGCAAGCGCAGGAGTTCCATGTAGAGCTGCTGGACAACTTTACCCGCATGCACCAGTCAGACTCTCAACAGGCGTTGAATATCGCCATTGTCGGTGCAGGAGCAACCGGAGTTGAGCTGTCTGCAGAACTGTACCATGTTGCCGAGCTACTGAAAGGCTATGGCCTTGGCAAAATGACCAGAGATAAGCTGAAAATCTCCCTGATTGAAGCCGGTCCACGTATTTTGCCTGCGCTGCCAGAGCGCCTCTCTGCCTCAGCCCGTAAAGAGCTGAGTCTGCTGGGTGTCGAAGTGATGGAAAATACCCGCATCAGTGAGGCGACAGCCGAGGGGTTTGTCACCAGCGAAGGTCAACTGATTAGAGCAGACATGATGTTATGGGCTGCTGGCGTAAAAGCTCCGGATATCCTGACTCAGATAGAAGGTATCGAGCTGAATCGTGCCAATCAAATTCTGGTGGATACCCAGCTGAAGATGAAAGGCAGTGATAACGTGTTTGTATTGGGCGACTGTTGTGGCTTTATGCAGGAAAACGGTCAGTGGGTTCCGCCAAGAGCTCAATCAGCCCATCAGATGGCGCAGCTGCTGGAGCACAATATTCCTGCTGAGCTCAATGGCAAACCACTGAAGAGCTATCACTACCATGACCATGGCTCTCTGGTGAACCTGTCACGTTACAGCACAGTTGGCAGCCTGATGGGTAACCTGAGCAAGAACAGCATGTTTATTGAAGGCAAAATTGCTCGCTTGATGTACATCTCCCTGTATCGTATGCACCAGTTGGCGATTCATGGTTATGCACGAAGTTTCGCCCTGTTTATTGCAGAGCGATTGCTCAAAGCGGTTCGCCCCCGCATGAAGCTGCATTGATGCCGACAGTAATCAGAGATAAAAAAACAGGTGGCCATGGCCACCTGTTTTGTCTTGTATTGTCTGAAATACGGCTTACTTATTTGCCAGCGCAGGCTCAATGGTCTCTTTAAACCACTTGGTCAGAATTCGGCGCTCGTAAGGGAAAGGATCGCTGGTAATAGGCTGAATGCCGAACAGGAAGCTCATATCATTGATGTTCTCACTGCCCTGCTTCACGACTCTGCCATTTTGCTTGAGCACATAATCAAAGGCGATACGTGGAGGATAAAGATCCGATACCACGCGCACATCGTCAGGACCGGCACCAAATGTAGGTTGAACATCGCCCGCCAGATCCACATTGGTCACCATCAAATCCAGCTGCATATCTTTGCCAAGATGCTCATTGGCCTCCTGGCCGAGTTCATCAGTCAGCTCGGTGAACAGATACTTTTCAAACTTGGATTGCAACCAAACAGTAGATTCGATGTCACTGTATTTTGCCGGATCCTTCCAGACAATATAGACATTACCGTCACGGGTGAGAAAGTTTTCGACCGGGGCATCTTTGCCATTGTCAGAAGTAGAAGTACAACCGCCAACTGCAGCGGCTAAAACAAGACTCGACAGCACATATCTATATTTCATTTTTAGCTCCTTAAGCCAAATATTCACATAACCACATGCAAAGTGTCAGGAGTAAGCTCACTCAAATTTGATCACTTTTCAAGCAGTTTTAAGGCGAATATACCACTTAAAGAGTAAGGTTAAGCCGATAAATTCACTATATTTAAAAGACTTAACCTTAAACACCAGCAGATAACAAAATTTCAGCAGTTCATCAAATGAATTTGTCGATAATTTTGAATATACATTAATGCCTAATGCACTGGTGTGGCTTCCGGTCCCGCAGCAAGTTGCTGCAGCTGCTGCAACGTAATGGCCAACTTCTGTACCGACACCCGCACCGGCGCAGGCAGAGCATCAAACTCAACGCTCAACAGCAGGTTCTTCACTTCAAGACCCAGCTCAGTGTCCCCTTCAATACTCAGGCGGCGCTGGAAGAACAAGGTGTCGGGATCTTCTTTACCGGCGACGACCAACAGCAACTCCTGAGACGGTGCCCGAAAACACACTTCAGCAGCGGAAGCTTCGAAAGGTGAGATATGCCAGCCACGGTCATAGCTGACCAGAAATTCCAGTTGCAGATCGGAAATCTGAATCGCCACCTGTCGGCCAGCCAAAAACTCCAGTTCGCCATCCTTTTCCTGTTCGGCCAGCACCTGCTGCAGCATCTGCCTAATCAACTGTGATTTGACCGCAAAAGGTACCAATGCCAGAGGTTTGGCCGCCAGCTTCGGCGCCCACTCAAGAAATCGTTTCGCCACTCCGGCCTTTAGCCCTGTCGCCATAAATATCTATCCCTTATTTCTAATCGTATGATTTAAATACAGATCAGAGAATTCTAACTGAGCTTTCAAAGCCGAAACCTGTTTTACGTCAATTCCTGAATCACAAAACCCCCCTACACTCGGACAGCAATCACAGAATCACAATTGTTGATGTGGTCTTGGTACAAACTATGACCACAGGGAGTTACACCTTATGGAACTGCTGTGTCCAGCCGGAAATCTGGCATCTCTCAAAACCGCTATCAATGCCGGTGCGGATGCTATTTATCTGGGTCTGAAAGATGACACCAATGCCCGCTCGTTCGCCGGCCTCAATTTTACCCCGGCCAAGCTGGCAGAAGCGGCACGTTATACCCACTCTCAGGGGCGCAAGATATTTTTAACCCTGAATACTTTTCCCAAGCCCGGTGAAGAAGGCCGTTGGTATCGTGCGGTTGACTTAGCCGCTCAGGCCGAAGTTGATGCCCTGATTGTGGCTGACATCTCACTGCTGGAATACGCCAGCAATCGTTACCCCCATATTCCACTGCACCTGTCAGTTCAGGCCAGCGCCACCAGCGCCAAAGCACTGCAGTTTTACAAACAGGCATTCAATATTGAACGTGCCGTCCTGCCCAGAGTGTTGTCGATGAAACAGGTCAGGGATCTGGCCAAAGAGCAGGTTGTCGACCTGGAGGTATTTGCCTTCGGCAGCCTGTGCATTATGGCTGAGGGCCGTTGCCACCTATCCTCCTGGGTAACAGGCCAGTCCCCCAATACAGGTGGTTCCTGTTCTCCGGCTAAGTATGTGCGTTGGCAAGAGTGTGGCAATGAACGCCACACCCGCCTCAATGAGGTCCTGATAGATAAATCCAGTCTGGATGAACAGATGGGTTACCCGGTTGTTTGTAAAGGTCGTTACTGCACAAAGCAGGAGCAACAGGGAAGCTTCTTACTGGAATCCCCCACCAGCCTCAATACGCTCAGTCTGCTGCCAGAGCTGCACCAGGCAGGAATAGCGTCACTAAAAATCGAAGGCCGTCAACGTAGCCCGGCTTATGTCGAACAGGTTACCCGGGTATGGCGTCAGGCCATTGATACTCTGTTGAACAATCCACAGGAGTTCAATGTGCGCAGAGATTGGGATCAGGCGCTGGCCAAGGTATCTGAGGGGCAAATCACTACCCTGGGTGCCTACGAGCGAGCCTGGCAGTAAGGAAAGAAAATGAGTTCAACATTGAAATATTCTTTGGGGCCAGTTCAATATTGCTGGGAAAAACCGCAAGTCGAATCCTTCTATCAGGCCGTGGCGGCGTCAGATATTGAGCTGGTCTATCTGGGTGAAGTGGTCTGCTCTCGTCGCAGGCAGCTAAAGTTCAACGATTATCTGGATATAGCGCATCAACTGAAAGACGCTGGCAAGCAGGTGGTTCTTTCAACCCTGACACTGGTTGAAGCCAGATCTGAACTGGCCGAGCTGAAAAAAATTGTCGACAACGGCGAGTTTATGGTGGAAGCCAATGATATGGCGGTTGTGCAATTGGCCCATGAACAAGGACTTCCCTTCGTCGCCGGTCCGGATATCAATCAATATAACCTGCAAACTCTACAATTCCTGCATCGCTGCGGCATGCAGCGTTTTGTTATGCCGGTGGAGCTGTCAGCCAACTGGCTGAAGCAGGTACTGCAACACAAAGAAACTCTTGGGTTTGAAGCGGAAGTTGTTGGCTATGGTCACCTGCCACTGGCCCATTCAGCCCGCTGCTTTACCGCCAGAAATATGGGTCTGGCTAAAGATCAGTGCGATACCGTCTGCAGTCGTCACCCCAGCGGCTTGCTGCTTGAGACTCAGGAAGGCCAGTCACTGTTGAGACTAAATGGCATCCAGACTCAGTCTGCAGCTTGCACAGATCTGCAGGACTTCAGAGAAGAGATGACCGACCTAGGCGTTGATTGGTATCGCATCTCGCCCCTGGGGCCTGAATCGCTGGATTACGCCATGGCACTCATCCGGGGGGAGCATGCACCACGGCCAGAGTTGGCCTGCAACGGTTATTGGCTGGGGCAACCTGGAATGAATAACCTGAGCGCCTAACACCTCTTGTGTACACCTTGGCCAGTCTGAGGGCTGGTCATTTTACTACAGCCATATTAACCAATAATGAAGGCGTAACATATTGTAAGAAAGAGGCTTTCAGACCTTCTCCTAACTTTCCTTTCCCATTAAAACTGATAAACTCGTCACATTTTTATACTCCAGTTCATATTCCGTCGTATATCAGGGAGTAGATATGACGTTCAGGAAAGCAAACCACGCAGGTGAAGTCCCGGTCACCGACAATGATGAGTTAATCTCCACCACGGACGCCAAAGGCATCATTACCTATGTTAATGATGATTTTGTTGAGATCTCCGGCTTTAGCCGTGAGGAGCTGATTGGAAAACCCCACAATATCGTCCGCAACCCGGATATGCCTGCGGCTGCATTCAAAGAGATGTGGAGCAAGCTAAAACAAGGGCAAACCTGGCGCGGCATAGTTAAAAACCGTTGTAAGGATGGCAGCTTCTATTGGGTTGATGCCTTTGTATCTCCCATCTTTGTCAACGGTCAGATAACAGGTTTCCAATCGGTTCGCCGTGCCCCACAGCGAAACTGGGTCTCCAGCGCTGACAAGATATACGCCAGACTGAATCAGGGAAAACGTATTCCCATGCCCCTGACTCTGATGCAAAAGCGAATGCTCAGTGGCGTGATGATTACCACAGCCTTGCTGGCCTGTGGTGTGCTCTGGAGCTGGGGCGTGATGCTGGCAGGCATACTGATAATGAGCCTGAATCTGGCCATATTTTATGACGAAGCATTCCGGATACCCGCACGTTTGACTCAGCTGCAACAGGATTATGATTCCATCAGTCGCTGGATATATTGCGGTAAAGACACCTCCTCAGTGCTGGACTTCCAACTCATGCTGTCTCAGGCCAAGATGCAGGGTATATTGGGGCGTACTCAGGATCAGGCCGGAAAGTTGACCGAAATAGCCAACGAACTGGCGGTCGCCACACGCCAAACCCATGCCAGCCTTGATGAAGAAAAACTGCAGATGGTGCAGATAAGTCAGTCAATGGAAGAGCTGCAAACCACAATTTCTGAGGTCGCTGGCAACACCAACGCCACTTCCGAGCATATTGAAGAAGCGTATCGTGATTGCGCCACCAGCCGCGATAATATGCAAACCAATAATCGCAATATGGGCATGCTGGCAGATTCTGTCGCCGCAGCAGCTGCCAGCGCCGAACTCCTTAATAAAGAAGCCGAACAGGTTGCCAATGCCATGGGGGAGATCGATGCGATTGCCGAGCAAACCAACCTGCTGGCGTTGAATGCCGCCATTGAAGCCGCACGGGCCGGTGAACAGGGACGAGGGTTTGCCGTCGTGGCTGATGAGGTCAGAGCGCTTTCAAGCCGCACTCAGCAATCCACTAACCTGATATCCAAAAGTGTCGACAAGATGTTTACCATGCTCACTGACTGGGCCAAGCAGATGAATGACTCCAGGGCCCAGGCAGAAAAATGTGCGCTGGATGCTCAGGCTTCCAGTGACAATATTCAGTCTGTGTATCAGCGCATCAGTGATGTACACGGGTTTGCCCACCAGAATGCAGTTGCAGCCAACCAGCAGACCCAGGTAGTGGCAGAGCTCACCGACAATATCCATCATATTTCTGCCCTCAGCGAGGAGAACCTGCAGGCCGTTAATATGATTGAACAGTCAGCCTATAAGCTGAAGGAAAGCGCCGAAAAAGCCAGAGACTTGCGGCATACCTTTGGTTGATCGACCTGGCAGCAGGTAACCAAAACAAAGACCCCGCAATGTCGGGGTCTTTTTTATGCGCCATCCCTGCCGACAACGACAGCATAACCATTCAAAGGCAAAAACCAATCAGATTATTTAACACCGCAAGAACAACAAGTTAACACCATGATATATATGCATTTTTTTGGTGTTTTTATGATTTTTTCAGGTAACATATATCCAGTCACCTAAAGAGAATATTTATTCTTGTTAGCGACAGGCAACTGCTATTTTATGGATTTTACACTGCCGCGCTAAGGGGTTAACCTTGCAACCACTTTTGCATAATCTACTGCATTTCCATGCAAAGTGGCTGATATCCCAGCTTATGGGGATACCCGTTTTTTGTCGGCAATCAAGGGTTTAGAACTCGTGGAAAACGTTAAACAAAATTATAATATCAAGACGATGCTGACCTTTATCGTCCCCTCCTTTATCGGTCTGCTGCTGTTTATGACACCTGTCAGTTATGACGGTGATCTGACAATTCCTATCGCTGTGCTTGCCAAGGGACTTAAGGCCTGGTTGGCTGAGTATCTGCCTTTGATGGTCACTGTGATCGTGGTGATCACCGCGCTGGCCACCACGCTGACCAAGGCATTGAAACCTGCCGCCGTAATGAACAACAGCTTTTTCAAGAACCTGCTGGATGTTTCCCCTGTTTGGTTTGTGGTTCGTCTGCTTGGCGCTGTGTTCATCGTCATGACATACGGCACCATGGGGCCCGACATGATTACTTCAGGTGGAACCGGCGCACTGGTACTGAATGATCTGCTGCCAATTCTGTTTTGCGTATTCCTGTTTGCCGGTTTGCTTTTGCCCCTGCTGCTGAACTTCGGACTGCTTGAGCTGTTGGGTGCGCTGCTGACCAAGATTATGCGTCCGGTATTTAACCTGCCAGGTCGCAGTGCCATTGACTGTATGACCTCCTGGCTGGGTGATGGCAGCGTTGGTATTCTGCTGACGACCAAGCAGTATGAAGAGAAGTTCTATACCCAGCGTGAAGCGGCGGTTATTGGTACCACTTTCTCAGCGGTATCCATCACCTTCTCTCTGGTGGTGATCTCTCAGGTGCAGCTGGAGCACATGTTTATTCCTTTCTACCTGACCGTATGTCTGGCGGGTATTCTGGCTGCAGTAGTGGTGCCACGTCTGCCACCATTGAGCCGCAAAAAAGACCTGTTTATCGATCAGAGCGAGCGCAAAGAAGACGATGAAGTGATCCCTCAAGGATACACAGCTTTGTCATGGGGTCTGGACCGGGCCCTGAGCCGCGCAGAAAACGCGGGCGGCGTGAAGCACTTCTTCGTCGATGGCAGTAAAAATATGATCGACATGATCTTCGGGGTACTGCCTGTTGTAATGGGCATAGGCACCCTGGCGTTGATCATTGCCGAATATACGCCAATCTTTGGGTGGTTGGGTATGCCATTCATTCCACTGCTTGAACTGCTGCAAATCCCTTATGCGGAAGAGGCATCAAAGACGATTGTTGTAGGCTTTGCCGATATGTTCATCCCGTCTATTCTGGCCGCCCAGATTGACTCTGAACTGACGCGCTTTGTAATTGCGACTCTGTCTGTGACCCAGCTTATTTACATGAGTGAAGTAGGTGCTCTGCTGCTTGGCAGCCGTATTCCAATTAAAGCCTGGGAGCTGTTCCTGGTGTTTATTCTGCGAACTCTGGTCACTCTGCCGTTTATCGCTTTGATGGCGCACATTTTCTTCTAAACCTTAAAAGGCTTCCCCCGGGAAGCCTTTTTTTCGTCTGACTCGCAATATCCCCCCCAGCTTCTAAACTTTAGAAGACTATTCCTCGGGAGATATACAGTGAGAACCAGAAACCTGTTTATTGCCTTATTCATCACTATTCTACTGCCGATAACTCAGGATGCCTGGGGCAGCTTTCCGCCCAGATTCAGCCAGCTGGATATAGAAGATGGCCTGTCGATGAATACAGTCAACGACATTATTACCGATGAACAGGGTTATCTCTGGATAGCGACCCAGTCAGGGTTAAACCGATATGATGGTAAGGACATCACTATTTTTCAGGCCGATGGCTCTCCATCAAGCACCTCTGGTGATGACATAGCCCACCTTCATCTATCCCGGGATGGTGTACTCTGGCTATCCACCGCCAGTGACGGTCTCAATCGCTACAATCGCACCCAACAATCCTTTTCACATTACCTGCCCAAGAATACCGGACTCCCTAAAGAGAACATCACAGATCTGGGTGAGGATAATGTGGGGAATCTCTGGATTGCCACCAGTGATAAGGGCGTGTTTGTATTCTCGCCTGAATCTGAATCTGTCATACGTCATTACAGCAGTCCGGAAATCCCATCCGATCATGTCACCTCTGTGCACCTGCACAATGATCGTCTCTGGATTGCCACCCTTGGCGGGCTGATGAGTTACAACCAACAAACGGGTCTGATGGAGCACAAGCAGGTTCATGGTCAGATCCTCAGCATCACCAACGAAGGCTACGATACCCTTTGGCTGGCCGGCAATCAGCTGCTTTATGAATATCAGCTTTCTGTTAATCAGCTGGTTGACCGCAGTGATTGGTTACCGGATATGCATGGTGGCGCGGAGATGTTGGATATCAAGGCGGACATCTATGGCAACCTTTGGCTGAGTATCCGTAATCAGGGATTGGCACAGATCAATGACAAAGGCACCCAAATACATCAGCCCAACGCTATGGATGCAGGTAGCCTCTCCAGTACAACACTCGGGCCACTGTGGCTGGACAAGGAAGCTCAGCTTTGGATAGGTACAGATGGCAGCGGAGCCAACTGGCTGAACCTTGTTGCCGACTCCTGGCACCATATCCGTCCGGGTGCTCTCAGAAATCAGGATATTACAACCCTCAACACACGTGCTATTTACCGGGACTCCCAGGGTATGCTTTGGGTTGGAACCAGTCAAGGCCTGTATCAGGTTGTAGAAGAAGGTCAGAACATAGTCGACTTAACACCCTATGACAGCCCCTGGGAAGGTCTGAGCAACAGCTTTATCAGCTTTATCGGTGAAGATGCCGAGGGCAAACTCTGGATCGGTACCCGTGGCAGCGGTTTGCTGGTGTTAACCAACAAATATGAGCTGCATCGACATTATCGCAATATACCTCAGGACCCCACCTCACTACCTGCTGACTCACTTTATCAATACTTTATGGATGACAATCAGAGGTTGTGGTTTACCACCCGGGGAGGCGGCGTAGCAAGGTTTGTCGGAGAAGGACAGGGCTTTGTTACCATCAAAGACAGGTTCGGCAGCAATGAAACGTCGGACGTACTGCAGGATGACGAAGGCAACATATGGGTGAGCTCCTACGGCGGCGGGCTGGCCCGCATCAGCAGTGATGGCACCATCACCCGTTTCAGCGAAGACACCGACCCGGCCATCCCCAGTAAACATCTGATGACTCTGGAGACCATAGGAAACACTATCTGGGCCGCATCATCCGATGGCATATTTTCATTCAATCCGGACACGGCCGAGGTCAAGCTCTTCAATATGGACAATGGCCTGCTGAATGACGCCGCCTACATGATGCACAAAGACAACTTCGACCGCATCTGGGTTGGCACAGCATCGGGATTGAGTCTGGTTTTCCCTGAAACCGGCGTTATTAAAAATTTCTCTATCAATGACGGAATACAGGGGAACGAATTCAATTTCGGCGCCAATTTTGAAGAGAGTGACGGCACCCTCTACTTTGGCGGCACCCATGGTTTTAACCAGATCCTTGCCGGGCAACCCCTTAATTCAGTTAAACCCGCAGCGCCAATTATCGAGTCGGTTCGACTGATGAGCGATACCTTTTGGCTGGATCAGCTGGCAACCCCCTTCGAAGATGGTCTGTCGGGTATCAAGCTGAACTACGATACCAATTTGTTCACCCTGTTTTTCCACTCCCCCTCCCTGAAAGACGGCAGTTACCTCAACTACCAATACAGACTGCAGGGATTTAATGACAACTGGTTTAAGGTTCATAACAATCAGGTCAATTTCACCGGCCTGGCTCCGGGAACCTACCTCTTGCAACTGAGAGCTGCCAACCTCAGTCATGAAGTCAGTGACATCACTCAATTGCATATTCGCATTGCACCTCCCCCCTGGCAAAGTTGGTGGGCTTATGGTCTTTACGCACTCATGATAATGAGCGTACTGGGGCTTATTCTGTATGTCTGGCAACAGAAGTTCACCGTTCAACAGCAACTCTTGCTGCAGCTGAGTCGAAGCGAACAGAGGCTGCAGTTGGCCCTGTGGAGCAGTGGCGATGAGTTCTGGGATTGGGAGTTAAAAGACGGCAAGGTTGTTCGCAGCAACACCTTTCTCCGGTACCCGGGTGAAGAGGCTAATTTAAAAGAAACTGTTATGGCCACAGTGCACCCTGACGATCAGGAAGCCGTGGTAAAAGCCATTAAAACCTGTCTACGGGGGAAGTCTGAGACCATACATGTGTGTTATCGGGGACGGGCCAAAGATGATGAACAATGGATATGGGTAGAACTGAGAGGAAAAGCGACTGAGAGAAATTTTGATGGCACCACTGAGCGCATGACAGGCACCATCAAGAATATTCAGGCCCTGAAAGATACCGAAGGAGAGCTACGCCTGCTGAATATGGAGCTCGAGGACAGAGTTGACGCCAGAACCCGGGAACTCAGCGCCAGTCAGGACAACCTTCATACCATGGTAGAAGAGCTGAAACTGACACGGGAAGAGTTGAAAGACAAAGAGAAAATGGCGACATTGGGTGGTCTGGTCGCCAGTATTACCCATGAGATGAATACTCCCATTGGCGTCTGTGTGACCGCCTCATCCAACTTGCTGGAGCGTATCAGAGAGTTTAATCACAGCTATCAGTGCAATCAGGTATCAGAAGGGGATTTTGCGCAGTATCAGGAAGATGTCGAAGAGTCCTGCCGGCTCTTCCTCACCAATATGAACCGTATATCCAAACTGATGAACAGCTTCAAACATGTGGCAGTGGATCAATCCCATGAAGAAGTATGCCAGTTCAACTTCAACAACTATCTAATGGAAATCCTCCAGTCCATGGAGCCTATGCTGAAGCGTACCCATCATCACTACCAGATAGATTGCCCGGACAACCTGTGGCTTAAAACCAACCCAGGGGTCTTCTATCAAATTGTCTCCAACCTGTTCAACAACTCGATAATGCATGCCTTTGAAGAGGGTGCGCCCGGCAAAATGAACCTGTCAGTGACCCAACTGGTGGACGGGATAGAACTGCGTTACCAAGATGATGGCTGCGGCATGCCTCAAGAGGTAAGGGAACAGATCTTCTGCCCTTTCTTTACCACCAAACGCGGACAGGGCGGCAGTGGTCTGGGCATGAATATCGTGTTCAACCTGGTGACTCAGGTATTGGGAGGAGAGCTGAAAGTCTACTCCAACCCGGGGGATGGCACAGAAATACTGATAAACCTGCCAGCCAACCTGATGATAGATCAACCGCGTAAAGAAGCATGACGCCGTCCTGCGACGGTCATTTGGCTGTCATCTGAGTGTCACGTTTCAGTCACCCCGCGTCGCTATTATTGGTCGGTAATTTCGGCGCCTCATTACAGGCGCCTGTTGCCGGACAGGAAGCGCCCCATGTTTTTTACCGTCGATCAGTTACTCGAAGATAATCTTCCCAATATAAACAAACATCCTCTGATTGCCCGCCCCACCAAAGCCATGCTTAAGTACCTGCTCCATGAAAAGCAGTGCAACGAAATCGCTGATCAGTTCGCACACTTTCAAGGCATAGATTTTGTCGAGCAGGTACTGGAAGCCTTCGACTTCAGCTTTACTCTTGTTGACAGGGAACTGGAACATATACCCACATCTGGAGGCGTGGTGATATTTGCCAATCATCCCATTGGCTCGCTGGATGCCCTTGCCATGATCAAACTGATCAGTGAAGTCCGCAGTGATATCAAGGTGGTGGCCAATCAACTGTTAATGGCGCTTGAGCCTCTGCACTCAATTCTGCTTCCGGTCAATAACATGCAGGGAGGAACACCAAAACAGCATCTGGCTGCCATCCACCAGCATGTTAAGTCAGGAGGTGCCCTGCTGATATTCCCCTCCGGCGAGGTGTCCAGACTGCGCCCCAATGGTGTCCGGGATACCCGGTGGCAAACCGGCTTTTTGAAGATAGCCAAAACCTGCCGGGCCCCCATGTTGCCCATTCTGGCCAATGCCCGAAATTCCGCCGCCTTTTACGGTGCCTCTATGCTGTTTAAGCCATTGGGAAGTTTACTGCTGGTTAAAGAGATGTTTAAACAACAAAATCGCAGTATGCCAGTGCGGGTCGGCGGCCTTATTCCCTATGAGAGTATTGAGTTACTGCAGGGAAGTCTGCCGGAGCAGGTTAGTAAACTGAAAACTCACCTCTACCGCACAGGGACCCACAAACCACCATTGTTTAAGACGCTCGCTCCCATCGCCCATCCCGAGTCCCGCAGCGATCTCTGGCATGCATTGAAGCAATGTGAACTGCTTGGCCATACCCAGGATAATATGGCGATTTACCTATACCGGCATAAGGGAACTAACCCAATCATGCGGGAAATAGGTCGGCTGCGGGAAGTTGCCTTTAGGGCTGTAGGGGAAGGCACTGGTAAGCGTCGGGATATAGACAGCTATGATAAGGATTATCTGCACCTGGTGTTATGGGACAAAGATGCAATGGAGATAGTCGGTGCTTATCGATTTGGTTGTTGTGACAAGATTCTGCCCCGCGGAACTGATAGCAGCGGTCTATACAGCCAAACCCTGTTTCAGTATTCAGATAAGTTCAATGAGATATTTGCCAAAGGGCTGGAGCTTGGGCGCAGTTTTGTTCAGCCCAAATACTGGGGTAAGCGCTCACTGGACTATCTCTGGTTTGGTATCGGCGCTTTCCTGGCCTGCAATCCACAGTACAGATATTTGTTCGGTCCGGTCACCATTAGCAACGATATGCAGCCTCTGGCGCAGCAAATGATGGTGCACTTTTACCGCAAGTATTTCGGTGCTGAGGGCCTGGCCACTGCCAATCAAAGTCTACAGTTCCCGTTGGCGTTACAATCCAGTCTAGATAGTCAATACAGCTCAGACGACTACCTCGAGGGATTCAGGGTGCTCAAGTCCAATATGGCTGCGCTGGGTGAGTCCATTCCGACGCTTTATAAACAGTATGCCGAAGTGACAGAAGCTGGTGGAACCCGTTTTCTCGACTTTGGTGTCGACCCCGACTTTGGAGAATGTATCGACGGCCTTGTGCTGGTTGATATTGAAAAGCTGAAAACCAAAAAGCGCGCCCGATATATAGACAGTCATAGGCTTGGCAAAACAGAAGAGGTCAGCTGAATCTGTGATCATCACAGCGGCTGACATAGTTGAAACGATTGTCTTTGGAGCAAATCAGCCTGACCTATCGCAGACTTTCACTTCATCTACACCTAGCGAAACTCCAGCAACAGCTTACGGTAAATGTGATAAAGGGAGACAATATCTTCCAGCCTGGCATGCTCATTAACCTGATGAATCGTGGCATTGGGCAGTCCCAATTCCACTACCTGAGTTCTGTCAGATGCCAGAAAGCGACCATCGGAGGTTCCACCGGAAGATGACAAACAGGGATACTTTCCGGTTTCACTCAAAACAGCCCTTTCCACTTTGGCTATCAGACTGTCATCCAGACCAGCCGGGGTAAAATAGGGCTCACAATATCTATCCCACTCCAATTGCCAAAGGGTATCCTGCCTGCCTCTTAGCCTTTCAAACAGTGCCAACTCAATAGTCCGTTTTATTTCATTAACCGAGTATCTGTGGCTGAATCTTACGTTAAAACAAAGCTCACATTCCCCAGGCACAAGATTATCAACGAATGCACCTGAGTTAATCCAGGTCGCCTGCAAACTGGTTCCCGGAAAGTCGTCACAGCCAATATCCCAGGGTATAGAGGTTAACGTCGCCATCACCTCTGCAGCCATATCAACAGCGTTACAGGTGTCGCCGGGGTAAGCCACATGCCCCTGCTTCCCTGAGAGTCTCACTCTGCATGAGATGGCACCTCGGCGACCAATACGTATGGTGTCTCCACTCTTCTGGGCCGCAGTTGGCTCGGCAATCAGACAATAGTCGGGCAAAAGGTCCCGAAATTTGAGCTTCTCAACAATCTCACGGGTACCAAATTCAGCCTCCCCCTCCTCGTCACTGGTCATCAAAAACTGATATTGCAGTCCAGAAGGGACCCCGTATTGTTCAATATGGCTCTCCATCGCAGCCAGCATCACGGCCAAGCCAGATTTCATATCCACAGAGCCTCGCCCCATCAACAGACCTTCATCGATGACTGCATCAAATGGATTGTGACGCCAACGTCGGCTATCCCCAGGTGGAACCACATCGGTATGACCGGCAAACGCCAGTCGTCTTGGGCCCTGCCCCAATACGGCCAGAGTGTTGGTCACCCCCTCTACCCGCCAGCAGTCTATACTGAAGCCAAGCGCAGCAAGCTTTTCATTAATCCAGTCCTGACAACCTCCATCCTCAGGAGTTACAGAGGGAATACTCACAAGAGACTGGGTATATCGGACGGCTTTATGGTCTGACAACGCCTTACATGAAATGGAATTGGTTGAGAGTTGCGGCACAGGGACGTCCTCGTGGAACTGTTATTTTGCTCCTATTGAATCCCAAACAGATGACAAAGCCGTGAATCCCACCCGGGTAACCCTGTTCAGGGAGGAAACTATGCTGACGGTCAGAGAGATAATGAGCACCAGAGTCATGACACTGGATATGGATGACAGGCTTGAGCTGGCGAGGGACCTGCTTGATCAAGTGGAGTTTCACCACCTTCTGGTCACAGATAAACGACGCGTGGTCGGCGTTCTGTCTGAAAGAGACCTGTTTAAAGCCATTAGCCCAAGCCTGGGGAAGGCAGCTGAAAACCAAAAAGACAGAAACACACTGAATCTCAGAGTTCATCAGGTGATGTCCCGTCAGCCTGTGACTGTCGCACCGGATAGCGACATCAAGACCGCAACTGAACTGCTGCTGAAGCATTCAATTGGCTGCTTACCTGTGACAGCAGATAAGCAACTGATTGGAATTCTCACCTGGAAGGATCTGCTGGCAGCATTTATTCATTAACCTTATCAACAACCCACTTGTGAGACTCAAGTCAGGGGCGTATGCTGATTTTGAGATTAAGCCTCTAAGTTGTTGGCTTGGTTTAAATAACACCACAATTTGCGATAAAGATCACACTTTACGCATTTCACATTAACAAGTGATTTGTGACGCGCATCTCACCACAAAATTAACCAACAGGAGTTATTTTTCTGAAATGCGGTCAATCGGGAGCGAATAGTGCCCAGCAGCATCTGCTGTAACCGCGGGCAGATAGAGTGCAATTTCGCTACAGAGCCCGGCCGACTAATAAATTTATCTTAATACAACAAGACTAAAACACCATTTACGCAATGGTTTGCATAAATTCTCGGTAATCTGACAGAGTAAACCCGGCTCGCTGGAAGCAGGCTGAAACAGGGAGAATTTGGCATAAATGCTGTCATTGTTCATCTGATGTAAACAGGTGAACCGCTATACTTTTTCATTTTTTTTCACAACATATCAAATCCCATTCATACCGACCGCCATATCCGTTCATATCGTTGAACTATAGTTCGATGATTAGAACCGTGAATCTATTGGAGACTAACCAGTTATGGCGACCAATACCCCCTCCGAGGGCACCGAAGATCAGGTCAAGACCAGCGAGCTGAAAGCACTGGGCTTTATCGTGGTTGTGCTGTTCCCCCTGCTGGCCGTCGGCTTTGTCGGCTTCTATGGCCTGTGTGTATTCCTCTACAACACCTTTGGCGGCATGCCAGGACACAACTAATTCCACATCCACATCCGAATTCGAGGACGCTTTATTATGAAGTGGTTGATCAACCTCTGGCGCACCCTTAATCGCCCTGCGCGTTACCTGACGCTGGGGACAATCAGTATTTCAGCATTCATTATGGGCGTGGTGTTTTGGGGCGGCTTCAATACCGCGCTGGAAGCCACTAACACTGAGCAGTTTTGTATCAGTTGTCACACAATGAAAGACACCCCCTATAAAGAGCTGCAGGAAACCGTGCACTGGTCAAACCGCAGTGGTGTAAGAGCCACCTGCCCTGACTGCCATGTGCCTCACAATTGGACCCAGAAGATGGGTGTAAAAGTCGCTGCTGCCAAAGATATTTACGGCGAGATTTTTGGCGTTATCGATACGCCTGAAAAATATGAGAAGAAACGACTGGAAATGGCCAGCCGCGTCTGGAAGCAGTTTGATAAAACCAATTCCCAGACCTGTAAAAATTGCCATGACTATAAGTCTATGAATTGGGACAAGATGAGCCCATTGGCAGTGAAGCAGATGAAGCAGGCAGCGGAGAAAGATCAAAGCTGTATCGACTGTCACAAAGGCATTGCTCACCACCTGCCGGATATGGGTACTTCCCGTGCTCCTGAACTGATTGCTCAGGTAGGCCATGGCGTTTCCCCTGTTGATGGACAGGAATACTATTCAGCTCTGACCAAAGAGCTTTTTGAAGGTCCTACCGGCGACAAAGATGCCGGTTTGCTGAACATCGCCACTGAAGTGAAAGTGCTGGAAACCCAGGGCGACAGAGTCAAAATCAGCATCGAAGGTTGGCGTAAGCGCATTGGCGCAGGTCGTGTGATTTACAAAGACTTCGGCGTAAACATTTTGACTGCCCAGCTGACCAAAGAAGCGGCCAAACATGAAGGTACTATCCGAGTGTTTGAGGACAAGCAGGATCCTATGACAGGCCTGACATGGCAGCGTGTTGAAGTGGATATCTGGACCAACAAGAACTATCTGTTGCAAAACCCGGATATGTTGTGGAGTTATGCGAAAGATACGTACAACACAGCCTGTAGTGTTTGCCACACTCAGCCTGCACCGGCTCACTTTGATGCCAATACCTGGCCTGGTATGTTCCAGGGCATGCTGGCCTTTGTGAACATGGATCAGGACACCACTGCGCTGGTACAGAAGTACCTGCAGGAACACTCCTCAACTTTCGATAAGTCTGGCCACCACTGATAGGATGCCTCTGATGACAATGAATAGAAGACACTTTCTAAAAGGCTTGCTGTCCGTATCATGCGTTGCCTTGGGCAGCACTTCGGTTCTGAAACCACTGACGGCAATGGCAGGAACCTTGAGTGAGCCCAAAGAGGACTGGCTGGTCACCGGCAGCCACTGGGGCGCATTTCGAATCAATCGTAAAAACGGGGTGATAGATAAGGTATTGCCATTCGATACTGACAAGTACCCCAGTGACATGATCAACGGCATCCGTGGCCTGGTATACAACAACAGCCGCGCCCGCTACCCCATGGTCAGACTGGACTACCTGCTCAAAGGCTGGGACAGCGATACCACCAAGCGCGGTGATTTTCGCTTTGTTCGTGTAACCTGGGATCAAGCGCTTGAGCTATTTATCGATGCCCTCAACACAGTGCAAACCCAATATGGTCCTTCCGGTCTGCATGCTGGTCAAACCGGCTGGCGTGCCGTAGGTCAAATGCACTCCTGTACCAGCCATATGCAACGCGCGGTAGCCATGCACGGCAACTTCATCAAGAAAGTTGGTGACTACTCCACAGGTGCTGGCCAGGTGATTATGCCTTATGTGTTGGGCTCGACTGAGGTATATGCTCAAGGCACCTCCTGGTCGCTGATTCTGGAGCACACTGACACTATCGTGCTTTGGTCAAATGACCCTTATAAAAACCTGCAGGTGGGTTGGAATACAGAAACCCACGAGTCCTACTTCTATCTCGCAGAGCTAAAGAAGAAGGTTAAAGAGGGCAAGATTAAGGTTATCAGCATCGACCCTGTGGTCAGCAAAACCCAAAACTACCTGGAAAATGTTGAGCATCAATATGTAAACCCACAGACAGATGTCCCTCTTATGTTGGGTATTGCCCATGAGATGGTCAAACAGGGCTGGCATGATGCTGACTTTATTCAGGGTTACAGCCTGGGCTTTGATGAGTTTCTTAAATATCTGCAGGGTCAATCAGATGGCGTAGAGAAGACCCCAGAGTGGGCCAGCAAGATCTGTGGCATCAGCCCAGAGCGGATCCGTGAACTCGCTAAGGTGATGACCACAGGCCGTGTGCAAATGATGATGGGCTGGTGTGTTCAACGTCAGCAGCATGGTGAACAGCCATATTGGATGGCCGCAGTACTGGCAACCATGATAGGTCAAATCGGTCTTCCTGGCGGCGGTATCAGCTATGGTCACCACTATTCTGGGATTGGTATCCCTGCGTCCGGTGCCGCTATGCCAGGCGCTTTCCCCCGTAACCTTGATGAAGGCGTCAAACCGATTTTCGACAACAATGACTTTAAGGGATATAGCAGTGTTATTCCTGTCGCCCGCTGGATAGATTCAATCCTTGAGCCGGGTAAGGTGATTGATGCCAACGGTAATAAGGTCACGCTACCTGATATTAAAATGATGGTGTTCTCCGGTTGTAACCCGTGGAATCACCACCAGAACCGTAATCGCATGAAAGAGGCTTACCACAAGCTCAAGTGCGTAGTAACCATTGATACCAACTGGAATGCCGGTTCACGATTCTCTGATATCGTTCTGCCAGCCTGTACCACGCTGGAACGAAACGATCTGGATATCTACGGCGCTTACGCAAACCGCGGTATTCTGGCCATGCACAAGATGGTAGAGCCTCTGTATGAAAGTCTGTCTGACTTTGAGATCTTCACCCGCTTCGCCCGTAAGCTGGGCAAAGAGAAAGAGTACACCCGTGGCATGAACGAGCTGCAGTGGCTCGAGTACCTGTACAACGGATGTAAACAGGCGAATAACGGTCAGTTTGATATGCCTGATTTCGCCAGTTTCTGGAAGGCTGGCTACTATGATTTTGGCCCAGGTAAGCCTTGGGTTCGTCATCAGGCGTTCCGGGAAGATCCTGAAATCAATCCACTGGGTACCCCTTCCGGTTTGATTGAGATCTACAGCCGTAAGATTGCCAGTTACAACTACGACGACTGTCCGGGTCACCCAACCTGGATGGAAAAAGTTGAGCGTAGTCATGGTGGCCCAGGCTCCAAGAAGCACCCTATCTGGCTGCAGTCCTGTCACCCTGACAAGCGCCTGCACTCTCAGATGTGTGAATCAGACGAGTTCCGCGCGACCTACACAGTGAAAGATCGTGAACCTTGCTACCTCAACGCCAAGGATGCCAAAAAGCGTGGCATTAAAAACGGTGATATTGTGCGTGTGTTTAACGACCGTGGTCAGCTGCTGGCAGGCGCTGTCATCTCTTCAAACTTCCCTGAGGGTGTTATTCGTATTCAGGAAGGGGCCTGGTACTCTCCCGTGGGTAAAGACGGTGCCAAAGCCGGAGGTTGGGAGATTGGCGCATTGGATTCCTATGGTGATCCCAATACTCTGACACTGGATATAGGTACCTCTAAATTGGCACAGGCTTGCTCTGCGTACACTTGTCTGGTTGACTATGAGAAATACACAGGCAAGGTTCCTGAAGTCAGTGGCTTCAGTGGCCCAATTGAGGTTTCTGTATGAGCCAAACGGAAGTAAACCAAGCTCGCAGTCTGGTTTATAACCTGTTCTCCTCCCTGTTTGCATGGGAGATTAGTGAACAAAGACAAAAGGAATTGACCAGCCCGGATGCCATGGTGTTTTGGGATATGCTGGCACAGGATCCAAACATGGCCAGGCCAGTGCAGATCCTGTTGGCGACATTGACGCAGATGACCACAGAGCGTCAGCGGCTGGAGTTGGCTGCAGATTTCTGCGGCCTGTTCCTGGTCGGAGATAAAAATGCTGCTTCTCCCTACGCCAGTTTGTATCTCAGTGATGAAGACAGACCCACCATTTTTGGTGAGCAACACCATGTGATGTGTGACTTCCTTCGTCAAAGCCAACTGCAGGTTCAGAGTGATTTTAAAGAGCCTGCAGACCATCTGGCAGTGATGCTGGCGTTTATGGCACAACTTTGTGTGACTGCTTCAGATGAGTCTCAATTGGCGTTTCTGGAAACCTGCATCGATTCATGGCTTGCTGCCTTTGTCGATAAGGTCGATACCTGTGACCCAGGGCAGTTTTACAGTGCGCTGGCGAAGATGACTCTGCAATGGGTCAGAGATGATATCTCAGCGCTCAAACAGCTCTGAGACAGAGAAACGAAAAAAGCGTAGCTTCGGCTACGCTTTTTCATTTCAGCTCAACCCGCCCTGAATCATTTGGCTCACAGGAACAGTTTTCCCAAAGCCTGACTCATTATCTGTTCTGGTATTAATCCTGTGGTGATGCCGAAAACAGATACCCTTCACCATGTACAGTAACAAACAGATCGGTGGACATCTTGTTTCTCAACCTGCGGATAATCACGTCTATGGTTCTGTCATTGACGTCCTGATTACGATGACTGGTTTGCTGCATTAACCGCTCTCTGGTGAGCACCTGTTGAGGATGCAGCGCAAATACCACCAACAACTCAAACTCTGCCTTGGTCAGCTTGATAAGGTCTGTGCCTTTACGTAACTTGCGGCTGTTTAGCTCAAGTTCATAATCTTCAAACTGGATCAGGTTATCCTGGCGGATATGCTGCTGGGCTGCAGCAGACTCTGCTTTACGCACCAGAGCAATACGCCACATCAAGTTACGCAGCCGAACCTGCAACTCCCTCAGCTCATAGGGCTTACCGATATAATCGTCCGCTCCCATCTCCAAGCCTATAATTCTGTCTATAGGTTCAGCTCTATCGCTGATGAGCACTATGCCAACATTCGATCTCGCCCTGAGCTCCCGGGTGATATGCAGTCCTTCGGCACTGGGTTGGTTCACATCGAGTAATACCAAATCCACATGCTGTCTGTTGAACTCATACCAAAGTTGTTCTGAATCCGTCACGCCAATAAGGCGATATCTGTTAGGCTCCAGGTGTTTTTCCAACTTGGGCAGCAGCATACAGTCAGTATCAAAGATAAGAATATTGTACATATTTTTCTGCTGTTTATCAGTGCTTTTCAGCAATTTTATTCATAACTA
Source organism: Shewanella corallii (assembly GCF_023349125.1). Classification (GTDB taxonomy): domain Bacteria; phylum Pseudomonadota; class Gammaproteobacteria; order Enterobacterales; family Shewanellaceae; genus Shewanella; species Shewanella corallii. Next base: position 560,156 of record NZ_JAKIKT010000002.1, read on the forward strand.
TTCATAATTTCACGGTGTTTTTGTTTAAATTTAGTTTAAAGATGAAAAGTGCTGTAGAAATTCAATCTCCGAAAAATGCCCTCTTCTGAGTCAAAATGCGCTTAAAAAGCAGATGAGGACAGGCATATTTTTGCACCTTGGCAGCGATGAGATATGCTTAATTAACAAACAAGTTGATGCAGAAGAGAAATCTGGATGACTGAAAGGCGACACTACACACGGATACTGTTCGAGGCACCAGCGGAACTGCGTCAGAAGAACGGTGTCTGGGATACGCGGATATTGGATCTGAGCTTAAATGGTGCGCTGGTTGAACGGCCAGCGGATTACTCCCCCTGTGGTTATTCCGTTTTTTTGAGCTTTTACCTGCCGGACTCGCAGATTGAAATCGATATTGAGATGCAGCTGAAGCACATGGATGAAGAGACTGTGGGATTCAAATGTCTGCACATAGATGTGGAAAGCATCAGTCACTTAAGACGCATGCTCACGCTCAATAAGGGGGACGCCTCCTTACTGGACAGAGAGCTCGACCACTTTGTGGCCGAGCGCGCAGGCTCCCGCTATTGAGTCATTCAGTCCAGGTCGGTCAGGGCATCCAGAGCTTCGGTTAGCTTGTTTACACCTATGACCTGCATACCTTCAGGGCTCTTTTTGGGGACGTTGGCCTTAGGCACTATCGCCCGCTTAAAACCGTGTTTAGCGGCCTCAAACAAACGCTCCTGACCATTGGGTACAGGACGTATTTCTCCACTTAACCCCACCTCACCAAACACCACCATATCCTGAGGCAGTACCCGGTTGCGAAAACTGGACACCATGGCCATCAACAGCGTTAAATCAGCACTGGTCTCTGTCACCTTAACGCCGCCCACCACATTAACGAACACATCCTGATCAGACATCTGTAAACCACCATGTCTGTGCATAACCGCCAGCAACATCGCCAGTCGGTTAGCATCCATCCCCACAGCGATTCGTCTTGGATTGGCCAGGGCTGAGCTGTCTACCAACGCCTGCAACTCCACCAACATGGGGCGGGTTCCCTCCCAAATCACCATCACCAGAGAGCCTGAAGCCGCTTCACTACCACGGGACAGGAATATCGCCGAGGGGTTGGCAACCTCACGCAGACCACGTTCAGTCATGGCAAACACGCCCAACTCATTGATGGCGCCAAAGCGGTTTTTGTGCGCCCTCAAGGTTCGGTAGCGACTGTCACTGTCACCCTCAAACATCACGGAGCAGTCGATACAGTGTTCCAATACCTTGGGGCCGGCCAGGCTACCATCTTTAGTCACATGGCCAACCATAATCACTGCAATACCATGCTGCTTGGCGAATCGCGTCAGATAGGAGGCAGATTCCCGCACCTGAGAGACACTGCCTGGAGACGACTGCACATCACTCATATGCATCACCTGAATCGAGTCGACTACCATGACCTTGGGCTTTTCTTTCAACGCGACATCACACAACTGCTCAACGCTGGTTTCCGACAACATGCGCAACCTGGCCGTTGGCAGGCCCAGGCGATGGGCACGCATGGCAACCTGTTGCAGCGACTCTTCGCCGGTGACATACAGAGCCGGCAGAGTTTCGGCCAGTTGGCAAAGTGTTTGAAGCAGCAAGGTACTTTTACCTGCACCTGGATGACCACCGATCAAAATGGCCGAACCGGGCACGATCCCGCCGCCCAGAACACGGTCAAACTCCTTAAACGAGCTGCTGAGTCTCGGTAATTCATTCAGGTCAATCTGATCCAGGGTCTGTACTTCACTGCCACTGGAACCGGCATAGCCGCTGAAGCTATTGCCTCTGGCTGGAGTGGCGCTGCCCAACCGAACCTCAGTGATGGTATTCCATTCTTTACAGGCACTGCACTGTCCCTGCCAACGGGGAAAGTCCTGGCCGCACTCGTTACAGACAAAAGCCGTTTTATTTTTCGCCATGATTTTAATAAATTTTCGTATAAACTTTAATAAAGTAACCGGGTTACCCGCCGACATTAACAGGTGATTACCGGCATTCAAACTAAAACCAAAAAGAAGTGAACATGAGTATCGAGCTGCAAACCCAACTTATAGAGCAACTCAAACCCCTGCTGAAAGAAGAGCACTTTCAGGAGGCGTTCGATCATTTGACTGCAGACGAGTCCACTTCCACACGGTTTCTTATCAAGATGGAACTGAATCGCATTTCAGCTCCTTGCACCCGAACCATTGACCTGAGGGATCGCAGTGACCTGCCCTGCCAGGAATTTCAACAAGGCGAGCAGGCACATTTCCTCGACGCCCCTTCCAAAGAGATTTTCGAGTCAAGTCTCGCCCTGTATCAGGGAGAGTACACAGTAGGTGTCTATGAAGAGGTCATAGAGAGTTTCAAGACCCGGCGCCAAAAACAAAATGACCAGAAAGCCAAAGAAAATGACGTCCCGAAGGAAGAGGAGAACTCCTTACTGGTGCCGGGCATCATTATGGGCAACTATTGTAATCGCAATGAAGTTCGCCTGACCATGGCAGTTAAAATTTCCGCCAGTCAACTTAACGGGCCGGAACTGCAAGGTAACACTCTGGACCTATCAGTCAATGGTGCCAGGGTGAAACTCTCCCCTGCCAACCGAATCGACATGAGCAAGCCAGTCCATATCAAACTGCATTACATTGATGAAGAACATCTGTTTGATGAGCTGGCCAGAGGCATGGATTATGAGATTATCAGCTCAGAGGATACGGATGATAACACTGCAGTACTGAGGTTGAAGCGGGTTGATACTTCGGCAAACCTCACTAACCTGCTCGACAGTTTCATCTCAAGTTACCGGCAAAAGTACAAACTGGATATCAATGATATTTATCAGTCGGCCATTGCCATGGGGCTTGAGCGACAGTATCTGCCCAGACTACCCCACTTACCACTCTACGTGGGAAATAAGCACAACGAGCCCTTTATCAGCCATATGTTGCTCAGCCAGGACAACCATGCTCTGGTGAACTACTTCTTTGATGAGAATGATAAAGGCCAGATGACCTCCATGCTGACGCCTACCCGCCTTCGCAGAATCATCACTGAACCCAAGAATCCGGCGCACAGGCTGTTTTTCAGCTTCACTCATACTGTCAAAGGCTGTATCCACTTCTATTCTGCGACTTTGGCTGAGCTGAAAGCCAAGAAACTGCTGCCTTTGTTTCTTGGGTTTGGGGCTAAAAAGAATGGATGGCGGATTTTCAGAATAGGCTGCCAAAAAGTAGACCACAATCAGCCTTACCGTAATGCCTCCATGCCTATGGATGACAGAGAGTACTCAGAGATGACGGAGCACAAGTTATCCAGGATATCTCATGTACTTGAACTGATAGATTGCACTCAGTCCGCAGCCGCAGGCCATTATAAAGCCTGGTTTAATGATCAGGATGTCAATCAGCTGAAAATATTTGCCCAGCGTAAGGTGCGCAGCCATCAGGCTCAGTTGGTGTCACTGCAATTCAATGAACGCAGAGGTGAAGCCAGATTTGCCTTTAAAACCCTGGTCACTCTGACTCAAGGAGATAAAACCTGCCACGCGGTAACACAGAATATTTCCGGCAAGGGGATGCAACTGACCATGGATCACCCGGTGGAGTTTGATGAAAAATCCACTGTCATCCTGGCTTTCCCTAAACTGCAGCCGTTGGCAGGCAAAGTTAACCTGTCCAATCTCCCTTACCGGATAGTTCGTACCCGTAAAAATGGCGTCACTATCCACCTCGCCGCCGAAATAGGCCATGATATTCACGTAGGCGTTGAATTTATCAGACGCCTGATCAAACACAATGCCGACAAACTGGAGCAGTTAACGGAAAATAACAGCGAGATAAAAGAGCTCGCTGACGGCATGAAAAACCTGCTGATGCGTAAGCTCTCCTCCGTCCCCCTGTTTGTCGAAAAGACGGCTAAGTCCGGCAAGCTCAGTGCACTTGGAATTGGACCTGCCGCCAATGAGCTGACAGATATGTTTGCCGCCAGCAGTGGCAAACACCTTGAGTTCGATCTGACGCCCTTGTTTGGAGAAGAGAGATTCAAACAGTGGGTGATGAGCAGTATCAGAGAAAGCCGCCCGACAGACGGCCTGAAGACCTTTGAAGTATTTATTGAAATAGCCCGTCAACCCAGAGGTCAGGTGGAGCTCTATTGCTATCCTTTGGATGAGCTTGCAGACAGAGATGAGCAGTTGGCAATGATTCAAAGGTGCCAGCGTAATGGTCAATTCCGCGCCCTGAGACTTTATATTGGCGCGGCTGCCAAGCCGGATATGTACTATATTCGCAAAGAGATGGACTACATCACTGTACAGGCACCACACAAAGCCAAAAAGGTGGAAAACATGATGTGGCATCTGATTGGTGTTGGCGAGTTACTGGACATCACCATGGAAGTGCAAATGCGCTTCCCGGAACTACATGGACAAATCGCCAATAAAGGGTAAGCCTCACCCCTTTATCGCTTCAATGGACTGGGATAGATACCAGTCCAACACTTCCGGGAAATGGTCTGACTCAGCATCCATATGGGTCAGCATACCGGCATGATCATAGTCATGCCGATAACCATTGGCCCGACTCAGCAGGGTATACTTCGCCTCTGAGATACCACATTCAGCAATGGTTCGCTGGATATCCGCAGGATTACCCAGCACAGTGTCATTCTTACCCGCAATAAACCAGCTCGGTGGCCAATGGATCTCTTTGGCCGCGGCACCATAGTCAAAGTTATCATCAGCATCCAGCCACTCTCCGCTGACCCAATGAATGCTCTGCTGCAAAGAGGCACGACTTTCATTGTCCATCCCCATTCGCCATTTATCCGCTGCCAGATAACCTTCTCTTCTGGCCAGTGCAGGAGCTACACGATTCCAGACCAAATCAACCATCAACCATTTCTTCAATGAGCGGGATTTAATGGCTCGTTTGGTGCCAAACGTCAGCAGGGAGGCAACACTCTCTCTAACGTCGGCAAAACGTATCAGGCAGCTGGTCATTAAAACTCCCCCCCAGGAATGGGAACACCAATGCACTTGTTTACCCGGATGTTTCGCCAGAATAAACGACTGTACCAGCGGCAGCTGCTCCCGAATCACCTCTCCCTGCCCCAGTTCAAATCCGCGACTTAACCTGGGAGTACTCAGACCCCGCCCAGCGGTATCCAGCACATATACGTTGAATCCGGCTTTAGCCAGAAATCCTGCCAAGCCCTTCCCTGATTTGCTATAAAACACCTTGCCATTGGACATGGCACCATGAAGCATAAGGACAGGAGGCAGGTCCTGATTTGCTTCGGAAGGAGACACCTGCCTGAGATGTAATTGACCATCCCGGTAGGGCAGAAAATGTGATTGCTGAATCATGGAAGCCACAAGCATAAATGTAAAAAGCAGGTGAACATCACCCTACAGTGCCGGGCTTCCAATCTCAAGAGTGTTTACTCTAACTCAGTCTTTCAATGCCAATAGGTATGGCAGCACCCTAAGATCCAGATTATCAATGGAAGCGCAGGCTTCAGCTTTCAGCTTAGGCTTGGCGTGAAAAGCAATTCCCAGAGCGGCAGCCTGAATCATGGGAATGTCGTTGGCACCATCGCCAATCGCCACCTGTTGACGGTGAGGTATGGCAAACTCTACTCCAAGCCGGGAAAGAACGGACGCTTTGTATTGAGCATCGACTACAGTGCCAGTCACGTCGCCGGTTAGCTTGCCATCATCCACCACCAACTCATTGGCGAAGGCCGCAGTAAGAGACAGCTTGTCTCTCAGGTAGTTCACAAAGGGGGTAAAGCCACCGGATGCCAGAGCAATTTGCCACCCGTGGGACTGCAGTTCCTTCACCATAACTTCAAGACCGGGCATCAGAGGCAACTCCTGACACAACGCATTGATAATGCTCTCATCTGCATCTTTCAGCGCCGCCACTCTTTGTCTCAGGCTCTGCTCAAAGTCCAGCTCACCCTGCATAGCACGCTCAGTAACCTCAGCCACCTCATCGCCCTTACCAGCCATTTTGGCAAGCTCATCAATGCACTCAATTTCGATAGCTGTTGAGTCCATATCCATCACCAGCAATCCCGGTCCAGACAAAGAAGGGAGAGTATTGCATACGTCCAACCACTCAATTCTATCACTCAGGACGCCGGGGCGTGGAACAGGCGACTGACAGCCCAGTTCAATGCCAGCCAGGCTGTTTTGCCTCAGCAGCGGGCACAGGCTTATCTCTTGCCCTGCCTTTGACAACCATTGGCAAACCGCCTCGGTGTCGGCAGCGGGATCCCATATCAATCTGTATCGGTAGGGGAACTCGCTGGCGGAGGTTTCATGATGCAGCGCAGAGTGGTCTGCTGAAGCGTGTTGGATTTGATTGAACCAGTCAGGCAGGGGAGCAGAGGTGTCCATACTCAAGTCTATCTCTCGGGCTATTGTGAGAAGCCTATTAATTTATACAAGATGCCCAAAGAATCATTTATCATGGCGTAATACAAGCAAAATCTTTTCATGGAATACCTGTGTTTTTTCTAAGCGGCCTGAAAAAAAGTCACAAGTTCACCCGTATTCTGCAACTGGCAGTGGCGCTGGCTCTGATAGCCGCACTGGTTCAGCTGTGGCAAACCTCACTGCTGCAAGGACAGGCGCTGCTGGAGTCGCAAACTGAAAAGATGGCCCGTTTGATGGTGCAACAAACGGCCTACAGTGCCGCCCCCGCGTTGCAACTGCAAAATGATGAACAACTGCAGTGGCTGACAGAAGCTCTGGTGGAAGACCCCAAGGTGATGGCGGCAACCATCTTCAGCGCGGATGGGCAACGCCTTTCATTTGCTCAAAGCCTGTCTGAGCTGGAACTGGAGCCTGGTTCAGAAGAGCTGGAGCAGCTCCTATTGCCCTACCCTCCCTATGTTGAAGCCGTCTATCAGGATGATACCAATCTGGGCTATGTGGAAGTGTATCTGGCCCCCAAACTCTTCTTTAATGAAATCAAGACTGCCCATCAGCTGAATATGGAGCAGCAGCAGGTGATGCTGGTGATTGCCGGTCTGATTGGTTTCCTGTTGTCCCGCACTTTCTCATTTAAGCGAGCAGAGCTTGACCGACGTAAAGCCCGGGCCAAACGAATAAAGAATTCAGCCAGTAGCTCTGAAGACAGTACCGAAGAGCTTAAAGAGTCAGAATAAAAAAAGCCCCGCATTGCGGGGCTTTTTTGAAGCGAACAACAATTACAGAGTAATTGCAGCGTCCAGAGTCATTTCAATCATTTCGTTGAAAGTGGTCTGACGCTCATCAGAAGTGGTCGCTTCGCCGGTGCGGATATGGTCGGAAACAGTTACTACACACAGAGCACGGGCTCCGTACTCATGAGCAACGCCGTAAAGACCGGCAGCTTCCATTTCTACGCCCAGAACACCCATCTTCTCCATGGTGTCGAACATGCTTGGGTTTGGCGTGTAGAACAGGTCAGCAGAGAATACGTTACCTACACGTACCTGAGTACCACGAGCTTTGGCTGCATCGACTACAGCAGACAGCAGGTCATAGCTGGCAATAGCAGCGAAGTCCTGGTTCTGGAAGCGGATACGGTTAACCTGAGAATCAGTACAAGCACCCATACCGATGATCACGTCACGTACTTTTACGTCAGTGCTGATAGCACCACAGGTACCCACACGGATCAGGTTCTTCACGCCGTAGTCTTTGATCAGCTCAGTCGCATAGATAGAGCATGAAGGAATACCCATACCAGAACCCATTACAGAAATGCGTTTGCCTTTGTAGGTACCGGTAAAGCCCAGCATGTTACGTACATCGGTAACCTGCTCAACATTTTCCAGGAAAGTCTCAGCAATGTACTTGGCACGCAGTGGGTCGCCAGGGAACAGTACTGTTTCAGCAAAAGCGCCATCGTTGGCGTTGATATGTGGTGTAGCCATCTAAATAACCCCTGTATTGGTTGTCATTATGGCCGGCGCCTTAACGCCGGCTTTTTGTATTCATTAAAGAAATGATTCGCCGTATTCCATTGGCTCCAGCTTGAAGTAGCTGGCAATGGACTGGCCGATATCTGCAAAACTGTTGCGCTTACCCAGAGAGCCTGGTTTCAGACCGGCGCCCAGCGCCAGTACCGGCACATGCTCACGGGTGTGGTCGCTGCCCGGCCAGGTTGGGTCGCAACCATGGTCAGCTGTCAGCAACAGCAGGTCATCGTCACTCAAGAGCGCCAGCAGTTCAGGCAGGCGGGAGTCAAAATACTCCAGTGCACGGGCATAACCGGCAACATCGCGACGGTGACCATAGTGAGAGTCAAAATCCACAAAGTTGGTAAACACTATAGTGTTATCGCCAGCCTGCTTGATCTGTTCCAGAGTCGCATCGAACAGTTCATCCAGACCTGAAGCCTTCACCTTTTTGGTGATACCACAGTGGGCATAAATATCGGAGATCTTACCTACGGAAACCACTTCACCACCAGCCGCTTTCAGTTTATCCAGCACTGTCTTTGATGGTGGCTCTACCGCGTAATCACGGCGGTTACCGGTACGGGCGAAATCATCAGCCTTGGTACCGACAAACGGACGGGCAATAACACGGCCGATATTGTATGGCTCCAACTCCTCACGGGCGATTTCACACAAACGGTACAGCTTCTCCAGACCAAAGCTCTCTTCATGGCAGGCAATCTGGAATACTGAATCCGCGGAGGTGTAGAAAATCGGCTTACCGGAACGCATATGCTCTTCGCCCAGCTCTTCCAGAATCGCAGTACCGGAAGCGTGGCAGTTGCCCAGATACTCTTCCAGACCAGCGCGGGCAAGGATCTTGTCAGTCAGTTCCTTAGGGAAAGAGTTTTGCTTGTCAGAGAAGTAACCCCAATCAAACAGCACTGGCACGCCAGCCATTTCCCAGTGGCCACTTGGAGTATCCTTGCCTGAACTCAGCTCAGCTGCGTAACCATAGGCACCAACGACTTCAGTATCACCGAAGCCTGCAGCATACTCACCGGTACTCTCTTTGGCGGCCATTGCCAGGCCCAGCTTGCTCAGGTTAGGCAGGTTCAACGTGCCTTCACGACCGTCATTGGCTTTGCCTTCGGCACACATGCGGGCAATAGCACCAAAGGTGTCAGCACCAACATCACCGAATTGGGCAGCGTCTGCCGAAGCACCGATACCGAAAGAGTCCAGCATCAGAATAATGGTACGTTTCATCTAACTTCCTCTTACAGATCCGCAGCACGGATCTTGCGATAGACCTGTGGATACTGCTCAGGTGCAGAGTCTGCCACAGTAATTGCTTGCTTAACCGCGTTGGCCGCAGCAGCAAAGTCATCCTCTGACTGGGCATGGACCACAGCCAAAGGCTTGTCTTGATCGATTCTGTCTCCCAGTGCACATACCTGGGACAGTCCAACACTATAATCCAGTGCATCACCGGGCTTGCGACGGCCGCCACCCAGGGTGACAACAGCCAGACCCAAACCACGGGTGTCCATACTGTGGGCAAATCCCATGGCATCGGCGTACACAGGGCGGATAATCTTAGCCTGAGGCAGATACTTGTCAAACGCTTCCACAAAATCGGCTGGTCCACCCAAGCCGGAAACCATACGGCCAAAACGCTCTGCTGCGGCACCATTATCCAATACCGCATTCAATTTAGCGGTGGCGTCGGCCTCATCGGCAGCCAATCCGCCCAACACCAGCATTTCACTGCAAAGCGCCATCGTGACTTCATAGAGTCGTGGGTTACGGTATGCGCCGGTCAGAAAGTTAACCGCTTCCCGCACTTCCAAAGCGTTACCGGCACAGGACGCCAGGACCTGATTCATATCTGTCAGCAGCGCCGTGGTTTTGGTTCCTGCGCCATTGGCGACGGCAGTAATACTGCGTGCCAGTTCCTCAGATGCCTCATAAGTTGGCATAAAGGCGCCACTGCCCACTTTGACATCCATCGCCAGTGCATCCAGACCTGCAGCCAGTTTCTTGGACAGGATAGATGCGGTAATCAGGGAGATAGACTCAACGGTGGCGGTATTGTCGCGGATAGAGTAAAAACGTTTATCAGCAGGGACCAGATCGCCGGTTTGACCAATAATGGCGACCCCAACCTCTTTCACTACTTTGCGGAAGGTTTCACTGTCAGGCTCAGTCTGATAACCGGGAATGGCGTCAAACTTATCCAGAGTTCCACCGGTATGACCCAGGCCACGGCCCGAAATCATAGGTACATAGCCACCACAGGCAGCAATCATGGGACCAAGCATCAGGCTGGTCACATCACCCACACCGCCCGTGCTGTGTTTGTCGACTACCGGACCGTTAAGGCCCAGAGAGTCCCAGTTGAGCACAGTGCCTGAGTCCCGCATGGCGGTGGTCAGCGCAATACGCTCATCCATATTCATGTCGTTGAAAAATACAGTCATACCCAGAGCAGCAATTTGCCCTTCGGATACGCTGTGGTCGGTAATGCCTTTTACAAAAAACTCAATCTCCTGGCGACTCAGCGCCTCACCATTGCGTTTCTTGCGAATAATTTCCTGTGCCAAAAACATCCATAGCCTCCGGAAAACTGTACACCGAATGGTTCAAACCAACACAGTCATTCAGAGCCCGCAAAGCAGGCTCCGAACGTACGGATTCAAAATGCTATTAGTAGCCCTGAGTCTGGGCAGGGGCGTCGCTCAGCTCCAAAGTGTGCAGCAGTGCAGCCAACAGACTGGATGCGCCAAAACGATAGGTACGTGGGCTTACCCAGTCGCTGCCCAGGATACGCTCGGCAGCGCCCAGGAACTCAGCAGCAGCAGCGGCATCGCGTACGCCACCAGCAGGCTTGAAGCCAACCTGAGTGTTTTTCTCTTTGATCACACTCAGCATGATTTCAGCGGCTTCCAGAGTGGCGTTTACAGGCACTTTACCGGTAGAGGTCTTGATGAAGTCAGCACCTGCATCGATTGAGATTTCAGACGCACGACGGATCAACGCAGGGTCTTTCAGCTCACCGGATTCGATGATCACTTTCAGCAGTACGTCATCACCACACTCTTCTTTACAGGCTTTAACCAGCTCAAAGCCTACCGTTTCGTTGCCATCCATCAGTGCACGGTATGGGAACACTACGTCAACTTCATCGGCACCATAAGCAACGGCTGCACGGGTTTCCAGTACCGCAATAGCAATATCATCGTTACCGTGCGGGAAGTTGGTAACTGTGGCGATCTTGATATCTTCAGCACCCAACTCCATCAGAGTCTTACGGGCGATAGGAATAAAACGTGGGTAAATACAGATAGCTGCGGTGTGACCTGCTGGAGTCAATGCCTTATGGCACAATTCGATGACCTTCTGATCGGTATCATCATCATTCAGGGTAGTCAGATCCATCAGCGCAATGGCTTGTTGGGCGGCTTTTTTCAAATCGCTCATAGTTGCTCTCCAAAGCATAAATCAAATGAGTAAAAATTTTGTCTGACACACGCCTGAAAGCAGCTGAATTAGCGTTATTTTTTTGGCCGAGCCTTCAAGCGATGCCAGGTGTTCAACAACTGACAATAGTATTCAAATTTGATAACGAGTATCACGACTTGAATCCATGAAGACCGGAAGGGGGGAACTAAAAGCAAAAGCGAGCGTTCCAGCCATTCCGCGAAAAATCCTTTTTAGCGCGAGGGGAATCATAAACCTTACTTAAACGAGCTCTATCAATATAAACCATGCTTAACTAAAGTTTAAGCCTGCAGATCACATTCTGTGCCTGCAAAGAAGCCGCCAAATGGCGGCTTCACAGACTGCAACTTAGAACTTGTAAGAAGCAGAGAAGTAGTGGCTAACACCGGTAGATTCTGCGCCGGTAGCACCATCATCAGTCAACAGGTAAACGTCTTTATAAGCCTTCAGACCGTAACCCAGAGCAAACTGCTCAGAGTGCCAGAACAGACCCAGGAACGCTGCGCCGCCGCTTGCAGATTTAACCTGAGCGGTAGGTGCATAAACCGGATCAGCACCGAACTGCCAATCAACATAACCCTGGAAAGACACGAAAGAACCGTTGTCGAAGTTGTGCAGAGGCTTGAACCAGTTGGCAGAGAACTGGTAACCGTTCCAGTCCTTGGCATTCAGGTCATACAAAGCGTACAGGTTCATACCTGTAGTGCCCAGCCAAGGTACTTCAACGTCAGCACCGATACCCCAGAAAGAGTTGTTCACATCATCAACTTCTACAGAGTAAGGCTTGCCAGTTTCTGGGTCGATAACATTGTCGCCGTTGTTGTCGGTAACAAACAGTTCAGCAGTACGACCGCCGCCCCAGTTAAACTGAGTAGCAATGTAAACTTCTTTAACCGGGCCGAAAGACAGATCCTGACCAGTCAATGCGTCCAGAGAAATGCGAGGAGAGAACTTCATGAACATCTTAGGGCTGCCAGACTTATCGCTGGAATCACGCTCAGATGGGTTAAACACGTCTACATAACCGTACAGGTGGAAGATACCGCTACGGCCGCCGAATTCCATTTCCAGGTAGTCATGACCGCTACGTGGAGAGAAGTCTGGCTTCTCGTTCAGCGCGTACATGTAGTTGAACTGCATCCAGGAAAAATCATTCTTGTGGATGTCGTCAGAGTAGTCAGCAGCGCTTGCCACACCGGTCATACCGGCAGTCAAGGCAGTGGTCAGAGCCAGAGTTTTTACAGCTTTCATCATCAACCCCATTGGTGTAGGTGTTCTGCTTATTTAGCAGCGTGTTATTTTGCGCCCGCATTTTACCCATTTAGACGCAAATCGCAAACACTAAATTCGCAGATGTGAACAAACCGTTAATCCATATATCAGTAAAGTTGCAACCATGCTGAAACCCAACATGGGCGCGCAACTTCCCGGCTACTTATTGTTCTTGTTATTGGCTGAAACTTGCCGCTGAAAGCTCCAAAGATGGAGATATATAAAAAAACCGGGCCGAATAGCCCGGTTCAGAGGTACTTACATTACAGTGCCAGGAACAGACCGGCGATAGTCGCACTCATCAGGTTAGCCAGAGAGCCTGCAATTACCGCACGGATACCCAGCTTGGCCAGATCATGACGACGGTTAGGCGCCATAGCACCCAGACCACCCAGCAGAATCGCAATAGATGACAGGTTAGCAAAACCACACAGTGCGAAGGAGATGATCGCCTGAGTACGGGCGCTCATGGCCGCACCAGTGCCTTCCACACACAAAGGCAGGCCTTTAGTCACATCTGCAGCTACCGCGGTACAAGCCTGAGCCGCGTCGTTGATGTAAGGCGCAAAGTTCAGGTAGGCCACGAACTCGTTAACAACAATCTTCTGACCGATAAAGGAGCCTGCAACCATGGCTTCTTGCCAGGGTACACCGATCAGGAAGGCCAGAGGCATAAAGATGTAGCCCAGGATCAGCTCAAGGCTCAGTTGTGGGAAATCGAACCAACCACCGATACCGCCCAGGATACCGTTAATCATGGCAATCAAGCCTACGAAAGCCAGCAACATAGCACCTACGTTCAGAGCCAGGTGCATACCGGATGACGCACCGGCAGCAGCTGCATCCAACACGTTGGCAGGTTTATCAGCATCTTCAGGCAGGTCCTTCATTTCATTGATGGTTTCCTCGGTTTGAGGGTGCATCAACTTGGCCATCAACAGACCACCCGGAGCCGCCATAAAGGAAGCCGCAACCAGATACTCAATAGGTACACCCATCTGCGCATAACCCGCCAGTACGGAACCGGCGATAGACGCCAGACCACCCACCATGATGGCAAACAGTTCAGACTGGGTCATGGTTGGAATAAATGGACGAACAACCAGAGGGGCTTCAGTCTGACCAACAAAGATGTTGGCAGTCGCAGACATTGACTCAGTACGGGAAGTCCCCAGAGCTGCCTGCAGAGCACCACCGATAATACGGATAACCCACTGCATGACGCCAAGGTAGTAGAGCACGGCGATCAGCGAGGAGAAAAAGACAATAACAGGGAGCACATTTACGGCAAAAATAAAGCCCAATTTAAATTGAGCCAAATCACCGAACAAAAAGTTAATACCATTCTGAGCGTAACCAATTACCGACGACACAGCGTCAGAAACAGACTTCAGAATATCTTTACCGACAGGAACATATAGTACGAAACCACCGAAAGCTGCCTGGATTGCCAGAGCACCACCTACGGTACGGACGTTGACCGCCTTACGGTTATTGGAAAGTGCATAACCAATGGCGAGCAACACGGCAATGCCGACCAAGCTCATAAGAATATTCATTTACCATCACCCTTCTGTTAACATTTATTGTTTATGTTGTTAACCAACCTATTTCCGAGCTGGATTATATCGAAACAGGCGGGGAAAATCGCTATTTTGGCGGGATTTTTGAAGTTTAATTTCAAAAATTAACCTATACAGAACAATAGGATATTTTACTGTTCAGGCAAATTCAGCTAAACCTCAAATAGTTGAGTGACATTGCCAGCCAATTGTTCTTTCAGCGAGACAACACAACACTCTCTCAGTCTGGCGATTTCTTCAACAACCTGCAACAGGGTAAGTGGGGTATTCCGGGTCACACCTTTGGGAGCCATAGCAGGAGAATCGGTTTCCGGAAGCAACAACTCCAGCGGCAGATTTGTAACACAATGGCGCAGTTTTTTGGCATTGGGATTTAACACCAGTCCGCCAACCCCTATCTTAAAGCCCTTATCTGCAAACTGTCTGGCCAATTCCAGACCGCCACCAAAGCCATGAATCACACCCCGAACGCCCGGAAATTGCTTAATCGTTCGCAGTAAAGGCTCCGTGGCTTTAACACAGTGCAATATCAGCGGCAGGTCAAACTCCCGGGCCAGCGCCAGATGTTGTGTTAAGTACTCAAGTTGGACAGCCAATTCCGGCCCTTTCAAGCCATCCAAACCGGTTTCGCCAATTGCCACCAAACGTGTGTCTGTCGACGCTTCATTTAAAGCCTGCTGCAGTGCTTGTATATGGATTGGCAGATTCTCTGCATCCATCCACCATGGGTGCACACCCAAGCCGTAGAAAAGTCCATATCGGTGGGACAGCTGCTGCACTCTGGACCAATTGTCCAAAGAAACTGCGGGCAATATCGCCCCCTTAATACCGACATCTGCCATCTGTGCCAGCAGTTGTTCTCTGTCATTGTCGAACTCAGCAAAGTCCAAATGGGCATGGGTATCAATCAGCATTCCGCTTTCCATCCTCAAGCAAGTGTGCACTTAGCTCTGGTTTCTCGCCGTTTACGTGTTTAAGCTCAGGATCATGCAACACAGGCGCACAACACCTTTTGGACTCAGGCGTCAAACCCATGCTGTCGCACCAATCACAGTATTTCGCCCAGGCTTTCCTTAACCAGTTCATATCGTCTCCGCAGCCACACTGCTATTTCCGGATGAATCACAGAATAGCAAAAAGGCAGCCTGAGCTGCCTTTTTATCATGAAGATTACGAGATTAATGCTCGCGGGTCTTGGCGAACTCTATGTCTGGGTAACGTTCGGCAGATAGGTTCAGGTTAACCATGGTTGGGGCGATATAAGTCAGACTGTCACCACCATCCAGCGCCAGGTTGGTAGAGCACTTGCGACGGAACTCTTCCAGCTTACGCTCATCCTTGCTGTATACCCAACGGGCTGTTGCTACGTTAATCGCTTCATAGATAGCTTCAACGTTATATTCAGACTTCAGACGAGCCACAACCACTTCAAACTGCAGCACACCAACAGCGCCCACAATCAGGTCATTGGAATCCAGCGGACGGAATACCTGTACCGCACCTTCCTCCGACAACTGCACCAGACCTTTCAGCAACTGCTTCTGCTTCAGCGGGTCCTTCAAACGAATACGGCGGAACATCTCAGGGGCAAAGTTGGGGATACCGGTAAACTTGAGGTCTTCACCCTGGGTAAAGGTATCACCAATCTGGATGGTGCCGTGGTTATGCAGACCAATAATGTCA
The DNA here is from genome assembly GCF_023349125.1 of Shewanella corallii. Lineage (GTDB taxonomy): Bacteria > Pseudomonadota > Gammaproteobacteria > Enterobacterales > Shewanellaceae > Shewanella > Shewanella corallii. Next base: position 576,151 of record NZ_JAKIKT010000002.1, read on the forward strand.
CCTGCAAAGGCTTCCTGAGCACGTTCACGGTCACCGGCCATAAAGGTCACTGCATCGGAAATGCTGACCATTTTACCCAGACGAACATGCTTCATCTTCATGCCCTGAGTGTACTTACCAGAAACGATACGCATAAAGGCAATACGGTCACGGTGCTTGGGATCCATGTTCGCCTGGATCTTGAACACAAAGCCGGAAAACTTCTCATCGCCCGCTTCAACGGTGCGATCACTGGTTTCACGTGGCATAGGCGCAGGCGCCCACTCAGTCAGTCCATCCAGCATATGGTCGACACCAAAGTTACCCAGTGCAGTACCGAAGAATACAGGCGTCAACTCACCGGCCAGGAACAGCTCCAGGTCAAACTCGTTGGAAGCGCCAACCACCAGCTCCATCTCTTCACGCAGGGTTTCCGCCAGGTCGCTGCCTACCGCTTCGTCCAGCTCTGGGTTGTCCAGACCTTTAATGATGCGAACATCCTGAATGGTATGACCATGACCGGTCTGATACAGAATGGTCTCATCACGATGAATGTGGTACACGCCCTTGAAAGACTTGCCACAGCCGATAGGCCAGCTGATTGGCGCGCACATCATGTTTAGCTCAGTCTCGACCTCATCCAGAAGCTCCATCGGGTCGCGGATATCACGATCAAGCTTGTTCATAAAGGTCACGATTGGCGTATCGCGCAGCCGGGTAACTTCCATCAGCTTGCGGGTACGGTCTTCCACACCCTTGGCCGCATCGATCACCATCAGGCAGGAGTCAACAGCGGTCAGCGTACGGTAGGTATCTTCCGAGAAGTCTTCGTGACCCGGAGTATCCAGCAGGTTCACCAGACAATCGTTGTAAGGAAACTGCATAACAGAGGTAGTAACCGAAATACCACGCTCTTTCTCCATCTCCATCCAGTCAGACTTGGCATGCTGGTTGGAACCACGGCCCTTTACGGTACCCGCAGTCTGGATTTGACGACCGTGCAACAGCACCTTTTCAGTGATGGTGGTTTTACCGGCGTCCGGGTGCGAAATAATAGCGAAAGTTCGGCGTTTGCCGACTTCTTGCTGCAGTGAATTAGACATCTGTGAATATCTTCTATAAATCTGCCGGAGTATGCGTCTTGCTAAAGCATCCGGAGCGGTTTCCCGCTGGCTTGCATCGCGAAACCGGGAGGTGAATCGAATTTGGCGGGTATTTTCCCCGATCCGGGGCGGAGAAACAATCATAAGGGGAGATTTTATCCCTCAGGCAAAATCTCCCAATAGATTTAAAGACAGGCTGCGTTACTGAAAGCCTATTCAGCCAAAGGTTTCACCGGCTCAATCTCATTGTCCCGGTACCAGTTTCGCAAGCTTTGTCGCAGGCTGTCGCGCACCTCAGGGTTGGAAGATGCCTGGTTATTTTGCTCAGCAATGTCCCGGGCCAGGTTATACAGCTCAAACCTGCCGTCTTCATAAAACTCCAGCAGCTTCCAGTCACCACGTCGAATCGCGGCGCTGGGAGTGTTGCCACTGCCATGGTAGTGAGGGTGATGCCAAACCAGAGTTCTTTGTTGCGCCTGCCTAGCATCTTTGTCCAGAGTAAACAGATTGGTGCCGTCTACCCCCTCAGGTATCTGTGCACCGGCAAGGGAAGCCAGGGTTGGATAAAGATCCGTTGATGAAGTGACAGTATCAAATACCTGTTGCTCAGCTTGAGCAGGCATTCTTATCATTAATGGGATACGAATACCGCCCTCATAAACCCAGCCTTTACCCAGTCGCAACGGCAAATTTGCCGTGGCTGTGACTCTCGAGTCTCCTTGCTTGCGGGTGGAAAAACCACCATTGTCAGATGTCAGTACAATCACAGTGTTATCGGCCAGGCCCAGCTCATTCAGCTTATTCAGTAGCCGCCCCACAGAGCGGTCAACCGCCCAAATCATGGAAGCATATTTGGCATCCACCTGATTCATCTGAGTACGGCTTTGATTAAGTTCATCCAACAAATAGGCTTTACCATTACCCACTTTGCCGGACTTATCGAGAAAGTCCTGATATCGCTGTGGTCCGGGCTCCAAAGGCGTGTGCACCGCATAGTAGGAGAGCATAGCAAAGAAAGGCTTTTCTCTGGGCGCTTCAATGAAGGCCAGCGTCTCCTCGGTCAGGCGCTCAGTTAAATGCTGACCGGGTTTAAGGTTGGGCAGATTGGGATTTTTATAGGGGTCATAATATCCCCCTCTGGGAGAGCCCTTGTTAAAGCCACCTATATTGATATCGAACCCCTGGTCCGTCGGCAGTTTCCCCTCACCCCCAAGGTGCCACTTACCGGCAAAAAAGGTGTGATACCCCTGCTCCTTCAGGGATTCAGCCAGAGTAAACTCCTCGAGCGCAAGGTGATCCGTTTTCCAGGGCTCCTGCAGTCTTGGGCTTTCAGCCCTGTGTCCGGGAAAGTGGGTGGTGATTTTGAGTTTGCTGGGGTGCTTGCCCGTCACCAAAGCTGCCCGGGTTGGTGAACACACAGGTGACGACGCATATGCCTGGGTATAGAAACGACTTTGCTGTGCCAGTGCATCTATATTGGGCGTCTCATAATACTGACTGCCATAAACGCCAAGGTCCATCCACCCCAGGTCATCCACCAGCAGAAACAGAATATTGGGCGGGCGCTGCTCATCTGCCGACACGGACATCAACAGTGGCATGAGCAGTAGCAGGAACCCTAGCAGACATATGCGTACACAAATCATCCCCTACTCCTCTACCGCCAACTTTCGCCAATACTGCTGATCCCACCCTGCAGGTTTAGCCAAGGTATTGAACCAGGCAGCATAGTCCCGGGATAGTGACTTCACCACTCGCGGATGTTTGGCGGCCAGGTCCTTGCGCTCGGCATGGTCAGTACTCATATCAAACAGCTCGAGCTTGTCACTGTCGGCCCAGTACCTCAGCATCCAGTTATCACTGCGCACCGCCCAGGCTGGTTCTGCAGTGGCTTTATCATCAATCTTCTTGCCCTTCTTACCCCGGATGAATCCCCAGTGATGGGATACCTGACTGGCCCAATACAGGTTTCGCCCCTCAAGGTTACCCGCCTGCAGCCCCGGCAGCAGATTTTGTCCATCCAGATTATCAGGGAGTTGGCTGCCCGTTGCGGCCAGTCCGGTAGGCAGGAGATCCATAGAAGAGATAACCGCCTCTTCAACCCGACCTCCCTTTATTAAAGAGTCAGGTCCCCAAATCACAACCGGCACCCGTGTTCCTCCCTGCCATACCTGGCCTTTATAACCGGTAAAAGGCGCATTGGCAGGTAATGGGAAAGGCTTACCACCTGGGGCACCATTGTCACTGAGGAACATAATGATGGTGTTATCCAGCTGCCCCTTGTCCTCGAGGGTCTGCATCACCCGGGCAACGCCCTGATCCAGTGCATACAGATAGGCATAAAAGATATCCAGATGCTTGTCACCACTTTGAAACTGCTTCTGATACTGTTCTGGAGCGGGCTCTCTTAAAGGGCCATGGACAGCATTGTAGGCAAGATACAAAAAGAAGGGGTCATCATCGCTCTGGTTAATGAAACTGATGGCCTTGTCTGTGAGTTGATCTGTCAGATAGCCCTGAGCTTTGGCCGGAGTCCTGTTTTGCTCCAGAATCTCAGACCCATAATAGGGCGTACCGGAGCGGTCAAAACCAAAGAAGTAGTCAAAGCCGCGGTCCAATGGGTGTTGGGCCAACTGCTTTTTCGCCTTGCCCTCGCCCTTACTCAAGTGCCATTTACCAATAGCTCCAGTCCTGTACCCTGCATTGCGAAACTCTTTTGCCAACACGGTTTCAGACACAGGCAAACCCGCCGCCTTCACATCGGCATTGTTATAGATACCAAAACGGGCAGGATAGCGTCCTGTCATCAGTGCAGCCCGGCTTGGACCACAAAGAGGGCTGGGTACATAGGCATTGGTAAAACGCACCCCCTCGGCCGCCAACTGAGTCAAAGTGGGAGTGGCTTTTTGCGCGAAGGCTCTGGCCTGCTCAGGCGCATATCGGGCACTGTCACGCTTCAGGTTTTGGGGGTTGTAACTGGCCTCGCGCGCGAGATCCAGATTCATGGCCACATGACCAAACCCCATATCATCTGCCATCACCACCAAAACATTGGGTTTGTTATCGTCTGTTTTGGGGGGCTGAGCTGCAGCAGCGGTATTGACCAACAGGCCGAACATTATCCAGTGCAGAGTACCTGTTATTCTCATGGTTCCTCTCTCATTATCTTGGTTCTGGTGACAGTAGACATTCAGCTTGAATATCCTCTACACAGGAATTAAATATCATTTATATTATTTAATTGAGAAAATTTACCATCATTTACATTGTCATCACAAGCCATTAAATCCATGCTTCTACTATTCGAGCCACCAGTCAAAAGACTTTATAACCAGATAATTGAGCTGGATTTCAAGGCTACAAAGCGTTCTGAGCAACATCCCTCCACCAGCAGTGGTCAACAATAAGGACGGATTCGCCATATGGTGCTGCATAGCTAAAATATATATGATAATTACCAAACAATAGCATATTTGCAGCATCGCGCTTCCCTAGGCGGTGCCAAACGGAGTTGAGCCATGGCGTCGATATTCAGGCTGCTTGTTCTGATCCTCTTTATCCCGGTTCTGTGCAGGGCTCAGCCGCTGACTCCCACTGAAAAGCCTGTCGCCCACTCAAATCAAACCTGTATCAATTGTCATCAGACGCAGGCCGGACTATGGCAAAAATCGGATCATGCCAATGCCATGGCGACCGCAACCAAAGGCAGTGTGTTGGGTAATTTTTCAGGTGTCACGGCGACTCACTATGGCCAGCGAGCCCGCTTCTTCAGTGATGGCAATAAGCTCATGGCAGAGGTCAGCTATGGAGATAAATCAGAGACCTTCGAAGTGCTCTACAGTTTTGGCCATTACCCCCTGCAGCAATATTTGGTTGATACCGGCAAGGGAAAGCTTCAGGTACTGCCCTTTGCCTGGGACAGTCGCCCCACAGAGGAAGGCGGTCAGAACTGGTACCACAACTATGCAGAGGAGATCTCTCCTGACGATAGACTCCATTGGCGACAGCCGCTGCAAAACTGGAATGGTATGTGTGCAGACTGTCACTCTGATGGCCTCGTCAGGCAATATGACGTCAATCAGGATAACTTCAGGACCCAGTGGGACAATATCAATGTGGGGTGTATCTCCTGTCATGGTCAGATGCCCGCCCACGGCAAAACCTCCCCTGACGCTATAGCGGCGGAGAATATCTCTCCAAACCCAATGAGCTTAAAAAACTCAGGAATATGGCGAAGGCTGCCCGGACAAAAGATTGCATCCTGGCAGGGTGAGAAAAGGGATAACAGCTTTATGGATAGCTGCTTCGCCTGCCACTCACTGCGAACCCCACTGACCGATGGGTTCCAGCCAGGCAAACACTTCCTCGATCAGTTTTCCCCCCAACTAATCAATGCCCCCATGTACCATGCAGATGGTCAAATAAAGGAGGAGGTGTATGTTTACGGCTCCTTTATGCAGAGCAAAATGGCTCAGGCTAGAGTCAATTGCCTGGATTGCCATGACAGCCACACCATGAAGCTTAAGGCCGAAGGAAATGGCCTGTGTCTGCAATGCCACAGCCCGGAGCACTATAATCTCCAGACTCACCTGCAGCACCAACCCAATACACCCGGTAGCCATTGCGTCGACTGCCACATGCCGCAAACCCGTTATATGGGAGTCGATGACAGGCGGGATCACAGCTTTTCTGTTCCCCGTCCTTCCCATTCAGCCAATATCGGCGCGCCGGACGCCTGCACTGGATGCCACAAAGATAAAGATGAGGATTGGGCTACTAAGGCAGTAGTCAAACTCTATGGCCGGGAGATGCCACTCTCCGCCAGTGAAGGGAGGCTGCACCTGCTCAGGGCAGGGTTGCCATTGGCTGCCAACTCCCACAGAGAGATTATCGACGACACCAGGCTTCCCCTGTTATCAAGAGCAAGCGCGCTTGAGCTGCTGCCTTTAACCCATGAAAGCCTGCCATCGGAATGGCTGGGCGGTTATCTGGCTCACCCAGAGACGCTGCTGAGAACCGCTGCCGCAAACCTTGGCTATCTGTTAAGCCAGCAGCAAAAGGATAAACTGCTCACCCCATTGCTGGCAGACAAGGTAAAAGCGGTACGTATCGCCGCAGCCAGATCCCTGGGCATGGATATCAACACCAGTGCGGGAGTAGAGCTTTCCAGGGTAAACCAGATCAGCAGCTGGCGGGGTGAAGGCAGGTTGAATCAGGCGCTGCAGCTGCTGGCCAATGGTCGCTGGCAGCAAGCCATTCCTGAGTTGCAACGCAGTATCAGCACAGACCCATACTTTCCCCCGGCTTATATCAATCTGGCTGATATTTATCGGGCAACCCGGCAAGATGGCAAAGCTGCAGCAACCTTTTCCGGGGGGTTGCAACACAACCCAGACTCTGCAGAGCTTCACTATGGTTATGGTCTGCACCTGATCAGGCAAAAAGAGTACATCAAGGCCGAGACTCATTTACAGCAGGCTTACCAGCTTATCCCGGTTAACAGCCAGTACCTGTATGTCTATCTGATGGCACTGGACCATAACGGCAAAGTGGCTGACGCAGTCGGCTACCTGCAGGAGTATCTGGATAGGTATCCGGCTTCAGCAGAGCTTATTCAACTGGGCCGATCACTCGCCCGTAAGAGCGGCAATATCAAGCTTTACCAAAAGTTAAGACAACTGGGGCAGCAGTGACTGCCGGCAACAGCTAAAGACCGGGAAGTATCCGATAGCCCGGGGCGATCTTCATGGTCGCTGAGTAAGAGATTTCAGGTTTGGACTTGAGTCTCCGTCGACCATCTGAGCCTGTGACAGAAATCCACTAAGTGGTTCAGTGGTAAATATCCTGATCTGAGAAACCAGGATGGGAAGGCAAAAAAAACCGAAGTTCAATCGGAGCCGGACTGAACTTCGGGAATCACAAGGTTGGATCAACAATACACAAGGAACATCAATTGGTATGGCTCACTCTCTCAACAGCGCAGAGAGCAATATTCCCCTGCCCGGCAGCCATACCAACGCCAGACAGAAGAAACAACTCAGAGCAAATTGGGTCGTTTTAATTCAGGCGCAACACCCACATCTTTTTGCCAATCCAGCAAGGTCTGCTTCATGGCGGTTACCCGCCCGGGGTGTTTTGCTGCTATATCAGTGGACTCAGCCGGATCATTTTGCAGGTCATACAACTCTGCCTTGCCGGACACAAAGGCGATTAACTTCCAGCGTTCACCTATGACCGCGGCGTAGGCATCTTCGTAGTTGCGGTACAGAATCACCTCCTGACGGTCTGAGCTCTGCCCTTTAATCAGGGGCACCATGCTCTGGCCATCAAGGTTGTCAAAATCACCGGGTTCGCCGCCGCCGATATCCACAAATGTGGGCAGAATATCCGTGGACAACACCAGTTGCTCAGAGACAGCTCCCGCCTTAGTCACGCCGGGCCAACGCACCAACATAGGGACTCTGGCTCCGCCTTCATAAAGAGCCATACCACCAATCTTGCCTCCCCTCAGAGGAGCATTGGTAAAGTAACCACCCTGATCTGAATAGAATATGACAATGGTGTTGTCGGCCTGTCCTGACTCCTCAAGTGCCGCCAGGATGCGTCCGACAGACGTGTCCAGGGCTTCAACCATGGCGCCAAAGTTGGCATAACGCTTATCCAGCCCGCGCTCCATATATTTTTTCACCCCGGCAGCAGGCCCACGATGTGGGGTGTGCACTGTGTAATAAAAGTTGGTGAGCATAAAAGGTTGCTGTTTGTCATAACCTTTGATAAAGGCCACCACATCATCAGTGAGCCGCTCTGTCAGATATTTGCCCTTTGGAGCATCCGGATAGGGATTACGGTAAGGCTCCCAGAAAGGGGCTGTATAGCTTTTAGGATGGCCCGCAGTGGATACCCCAAACTGCTCATCAAACCCCTGTTTAACCGGAAAGTACTCTTCTGAGCCAAGATGCCATTTGCCTGAAAAAGCAGTGTAATAGCCCAGAGGCTTTACCGCCTCGGCGATAGAGGTCAGCTCCAGTGGCAGATAATTTCGTGAAGGCTCCTGAGCCGGGTCCGTCGGCAACCGGTGAAACTCTGTGGTCGCCCTGTGGAATTTATCAAAGCCCAACTCCTGCTTGCCGTCAGGTATATGTCTGGGCATCTTCAGTCTGGCCGGGTGCTGACCCGTAATCACAGATGCCCTGCTTGGGCTGCAGGTTGGCGAAGCGACATAGGCCCGGGTGAACTCCAGACTCTGCTGTTTCAATGCATCTATATTGGGTGTATCCCAGCGACCGCTGCGGTACCCAAGATCTGTCCAGCCCAGATCATCGGCGAACAGCAGCAGGATATTGGGCTGATTTTTCTCTGCGACCTCAGGTACATCAGAGGTTTGAGCACAGGCCACTGGTAACGTCAGGGCCAGCAATGCAACCACAGGTTTAAGAAATGAAACAGGGGCAAGTTTTATCATTGTTTTTCTCCTGCCTCAGGTGCCTTTTCACAGAGGTTGTTAAAGCACTTTGGGTGTTTAGCCATCATGGCCTTGATAGATTTACTGTGCGCCTGGCGCAGCGCCTCGCTGTTAAACAGATGGTCCGGAGCCGCCAGCCCGGAGACTTGAATTGGCGCAGGTTTATCCTCCTGCCAGGCCACAACAGCAGCACGCATCTGCGCCACTTTTTGCTGGTATTCAGGCTTATTGGCCAGGTTGTTATGCTCACCGGGATCGGCACTCAGATCGTACAACTCCAACTCCCCACGTCCGGGTTTGCCGGGCACAATCAGTTTGAAGTGGTCCTGCCGGAACATGTAATCGGTACGCTGGGAGAAAGCATGGTTCTTCCAGCTGTCAGTCTTGCCGGAGGTTAACGGCAGCAAAGACTGCCCCTGCATCCCGGATGGCAGTTCTATCGCCATCATCTCCAGCAGAGTCGGCATGACATCTATACTTTCCACCACCTGCTCAACCACCTTGCCCTGGTTCATTACCCTGGCATAGCGGGTGCTCTTACCAGCCCGAATAATCAAAGGCACCCGGCTGGAGCCTTCATACATCACCCCTTTGAACCATTTACCGTGATCGCCCAGCATATTGCCGTGGTCAGCACTGAACACCACTATGGTGTTATCTGCCAGACCTGAGCTGTCCAGATAGCTCAGAACCCGTCCCAGGTTGTCATCGACATTGGTGATATGACCAAAATACTGAGCTGTAAGCTCCCGCATCATCTGCTCATCATCAATCAGGTGCCGGGACTTACCCTTAACTCCTTTGGCAATCGCCTGTTGACGCTCGGCCCTGACTCCCTCAGGTAACTCAGGAACATCCAGCTTGTCCGGGTCATACATGGATGCGTAGGGCTGAGTGGCCCGGTAAGGGCTGTGGGGCTCATTAAAGCTCAGGAACAGGAAAAAGGGCTTCTCTTCGCTTCTGCCATCAAGGAATTCAAGGGCTCGGTCAGTCAGCCAAAAGGTCTCAAAGTCCTCTTTTGCAAACTGGTACTCGCCCAGGTCATGGCCCAGAGGGTCATCGGGGAAGAGTACACTCCCCGGCTTGGGGGCGAAGGCATCGGCACCGTATTTAGCCTGCATATACTGGCGATAATTCTGCAACTTGTTGGGCCCTTCACTGCTGCGGGACCAGAAGTGATCGAAACTCCAGTCATGCCACTCGGGGTAAAAGTGTAACTTCCCGGAAATCGCTGTCTCATAGCCCTGATATTTAAGCAAAGTGGGCAGGTCAACTTCGCCGTCATTGGCCAGCGCCCGCTTACTGTTATCCGTTACCCCATGAACATGTGGATAGCGGGAAGTAAAGAATGAGCGTCGTGATGGCGAGCAGATAGGGGCCACAGTATAGGCGGTCTGGTAGTAGGTGCCTTCGGCTGCCAGACGATCCAGATTGGGTGTTTTCACCACAGGATGACCGGCCACACCCATCACATCCCACTTCATCTCGTCTGTCATCACAAACAGCAGATTGTCCTTCCGGGCTGGCTCAGCAACAGCCTGGGATATTGTCAGCAGGCCAAATATTGAGGTCAGTAACAAGCTTTTCATCAGGCTTCCACCTCAACACCGTTCTTGCCGGTTTTGCGCTGTATCCTGACTTCATTGACAGACACCAGCTTCTTGTTGCGATCAAAACCAACAAACTCATTGCCGCTGTATACAAACTGGGTGGACCTGTCGATCTGCAGGGGCGCCAGTTTAGTCGCCTCCATGGGATAAGCCTCAGTCTTCTGGATCTTATTGTTGACGAAAAGTACGCCATGGGTGCGACTGGCGGTCAGCACTCTCTCGTTAAACACCCTGAACTCATTGTCATGAATTCGGACATTCTGGTGGAAAGCGCTGTCAACATCTGACTTGCGTCCGGGCACAATATCTATGGCTGAAGAGGCTTTGGCATAGTTACAGTTATCAAACAGGTTATTGCTGATCTGCACAGATTGAACAGGACCGGACTCATACCACTTAACACCACCTGAACCTATCTTGATGGCAATTCCAGGTGTATGGAAATAGTTGTTTTCAATGATGATGTTACCTTTCGCCGAGATCAGCCCTCCCCGGGCGCGGTTTTTGGCAAAGCGGGTGCCGGTAATCAGCACCTGCTCCGGCTGCCAGCTCATATTGTCCATCACATCATCAACGGCAAGGGACTCCGGCAACGCCTCCTTAAATGTGACAGTCCAGTATTTGGCATCATTGCGTTGGGTCTCCACTATTTGATTGTGGTGGAAAATCCGCAGCGCCTTGTCACTGAAGTTCACCTGACTGCCGGGTTTGAAGATATCGATACCCAATTGCTGGTAATGCACCAGCTCAAAGGTGACCCTGTGTTTGTCATGGATCTCCGCCACCCGGCCATACATGCCGTGAATATTGGTTCCGTCGTCAATCTGTCCCTGAAACAGGCAATCTTTCAGTACGATATGACCACGACAATTGACAAAGTGGGTCGCGTCGACCGTGGTAGACACAATACGGCCGCTGTGCCTGGCTGGCACGACCTGCACCCTGTCCAGATGGATTCCATCGGCAAGCTGACCTATGACTCCCATAGCCCCTGAGTGGTGAATATTGATCTGCTCAAGCCAGGTATTACTGGTTTCCTGTACCGCTATGGCAGGCCAGTCCCGACGCTCCTGCATCACTAACAGGGTATTGCCGACTTTTGGCCAGGAAGCAAATTTGGTTTGCAGTCGCAACACACCGGGACGGATCTCAGTGGTCACTGGCTGGATTTCCCGCTGAAAATTATCTCTGGCCATATAAGCCTGTTCAGCCAGCTCAGTATCAAACTCCAACAGGTTTTTGATTACCGGGTTTTCAAATCCCTCACCAACAAAAATAAAGCGATTGTTTTCAACCTTGTAACTGAAGCCATCCTTGATACGAATATCGACGTAACTTTCGTCTTGGTTAACTGCCTCGATGATGCCTTCGCAATGAAACGGCACATCCCAGTCGATGGAAAAGTTCTTAAGCGTGATTCCCTTCGACTGGCGCACAATTGCAGGCACCATACCGCCATGGAACACAAACCGGGAGCCCTGGCCATCTATGGTGGTATTGCTGAACCCAACCAGCGGAAACGCCACTGGCTTGATACCGTCATCATTATTGGAAATGTAATAGAAATCCCTGTCGGCCAGGGTATTCCAGAAGTCGTATCGTCCATATGGGAACACCAGAGTCGTACCAGGATGCTGTTTGCAATAGGCCAGTGCTTTTTTCAACGCAGGAACGGCATCATCCCTGGAGTTGGGTTTCAGGCCGAAGTCGGCAATGGATATCCGCTTGTCTGCAGCCAGCACGCTGGCGGCTGGGCTGACGGACGCGGTCGCCAGCGCTCCTGAGATGGACTTGATGAAAGTTCTTCTTTTCATTGTAATTTCCTCAGTCGTTTTGCACTTGCTGATGACGCTTCAGATAGTCCAGGCACTCAGGACTCTGGCATTTGTTATAGAACTCCAGTACTTCGCGGATGCCTGCATCACTTTCCGGATACTGCCCCTGGTCATCGGTATCCCGCATCCAGCCGTCCAATATTTCACGCAGCTCTGCCATCTTCGTCTGATACTCAGGGTCAAATGCCAGGTTATTGAGTTCATCAGGATCACACTTCAGGTCATATAGCTCCTCAACCGGTTTGGTTGCCGCCATAAACTGTGCCTGTTGTGGGGTAAAATGGCCGTCCGCGTATGCCTGACGGTACTCTCTGGTCATGGGCCAGCGGTCACGATACTGGGGCTGCATGTAGGGGCGCTCTGCCCTGAAATTACGAATATATTTAAACTCCGCCGTACGAACTGAGCGCATACGATCAAACGTATAGTCCAGTCGGTCTCTGGCTGAGATGATCCAAGGCCTGGGCTGATAACCGGCAGCAAAGAAATTTTCCGTGGTCATATAATCCGGAATAGGGATACCCGCCAGTCCCAGGCTTGCGCCACCTATATCCAATCCACGGATAGGCTCGCTGCGCACCGCCCCATTGTGTCGAAGTGTGCTCTGCCCCGCAGGCCAACTGACCACCAGAGGAACATGCAGGCCACCATCGTATAGAAACTGCTTATGACGCAGACTGCCATTGCCATGGTCAGTAAAGAAAAACACAGCGGTATTTTCCAGCAAGCCATTGTCAGCAAGATCAGCGAGAATTGCGCCAACATCCAGATCGGTCACATGCACTGCCTCATACTGTTTAGCCCAATACTCACGGGTTAACGGCAGATCTGCATAGTAAGCAGGAAGCTCTACTGACTCAGGGGAGACAGCAACTGGAGAATTCTTGCCCTTGTACTTGCCGCCCCTCAGCTGTATCTGTCCAAAGAAAGGCTTGCCCGATCCTGCCAATCTTGCTGCCCAATCAAACTCTGCTCCTTCAAGCTGTCTCTGATGTCCAACCACAGGGCCTGGTTCAAGGGAGTAAAGACGGGTTCTGTCGTAATGGAAGTTATAGTCATCTTTGCCGATATTGAAGGTTTCATACCCCTGCTCACGAAACAGCTCAGGCACAGTCTTGTGCCCCTGAGGCAAGGTGATGGGATTGAACTCAAACCTGGCACTTCTGTGGTTATGCAGTCCCAGAGTGGTCTGCATATCCCCTGTGATAATGGCAGAGCGAACCGCAGAGCATACAGGCGCAGGCATAATCACCTGATCAAAGCGAACTCCTTCGCTGGCCAGTTTATCGATATTGGGGGTGGGCACGGTATCGTCGCCGAAGGCTCCCATCCAGTCGTTCATATCTTCCACATAGATCCACAGAATATTGGGCCTTGCTGCTTCCGTCTCTGCAGGCTTACCTTGCTGTGACTTATCACACCCTGACAACATAATCAGAGCGGTTATCAAAAGTATCAGTCGCATCCTTCTCTCCGGGCCTTGGCCACATCTGTGTGTAGCTGGTCTCTGTCAATTGTTTGCCTACAATTGATACTATTTATAATACAAATTAATTACAACTCATTTTTCAACATTTACGTAACTTTGCATCTTTGACGGCAGACTGTTGAAACAACCCCTGACTCCCCAACAAGATGACGCTTTAACAATAAAAAAGGCCCCTGCTGGGGCCTTTATCAATTCACCTGATATTAGAAACTATAGCTCAGCCCCAGATGGTAGCGGCGGCCATAGATATAGTTTTCATACAGACGTTCTTCAAATTCGGCATACTGACGCTGCTCAGCATCAGTGAGGTTGATAGCATTAAAGCTGACTGTCAGTTGCTTGGTAATGTCATAGCTGGCTGAGAAATCCAGCTGGCCATAGTCATCCCCAAACACGACATCTTCCTGTCGACCCGAAGGTTCAATCAGATACTTGCTTCGATAGTTGTATGCCAGTCGTGAGCTGAACGCATCTTTCTCATAAAACACCACTGCATTGTAGCTATCACGTGACAATCCTGGCATACCGAAGCTGTTATCAACGCCTTCGCGATTGAAGTCGGCATCACTGGTTTGGTAGGTGTAGTTCAGGTTAACCCCAAAGCCATTAAGGAATCCCGGCAGGTAATCAAATGCATGCTGAAAGGCAACCTCGGCCCCTTTCACAGAAGCACCGGCACCGTTGGTCGGTTCAATAATCTCCACATCATTACCATCCAGATCGACAGTCGCATGACGCAAATCGAAGATAAATGAATCAACATCCTTATAGAAACCCGCCACCGACAGTACAGAGGCCTCATCAAAATACCACTCCAGCGACAGGTCATAGGCAATGGCACGATAAGGGTCCAGATCCACATTTCCCTGACGGATAACAATTAAACCATCACCATTGTCATTCACAGATCTGTGAGCGGACAGATCACTCAAGGACGGACGGGACATCACTTTGGCAACAGCACCGCGCAACAGCAAATCCTCCGTCAGCCCCAGAGCCAGGTTGAATGACGGCAAAACGTCCGAGTAGTCATTATCCAGCGTACGATCAACTATGCTGCCATCCAGCTCTTCGCTGGCACCTTTTGATTCAACGTCAGTGTTGACATAACGTACCCCCAGATTACCCCGCAGCGGCATATTACCGAATACATCGGTATCGTAATCGGCACGCACATATACCGCCTGAGTATCTTCGGTCACGTCATAGTTAAACTCAGGTACAGGTTCTGGAGTCAGGTCAAATCCGTCCGCCAGTGCGGTTTCACGCATCTTAAACAGATCCGTACGGCGCCAGCTTAAGCTGGACACTGCAGCATCAGATCCCTCATACAGGCCGGTCACTTGTTCTCCGGGGAATTCACTTAGGTTATGCCCCTCAAATTTCTTGATAAACGCCTCATTTTTAATGCGAGTCTTGTTCTGATGTTTGGCCATGGCTCCAAACTTGATTGCGCTGAACAAGTCGCCATCCAGAGTGCCGGTCACATCGAATTTAACAGTGGCTTTGGTATCTTCGATATTAAACAACTGCACCCTGAGGTTAGGGGCTTTGGTAGTATAAAAATCAGGATCGCCCGGATTCAGCAGCTCGTGGTCAGCACCTATTACCCCTTTGGCGTCTTTGTAGTAATCGATAACCGGAAAGCGACCGTCCAGGTGATAGTCCAGATCCACGGGTTTATCACCCTGAGCAAAGGAACGGATATTGTCATCGGTGTTGCGCTCAATATGGGAGTAACCTACTTCAGCAGAGAGTTCCCAGGTGTTGCTCAACAGGTAATCACCACCCAGAGTTGAAGTGACAGTTTTAGTGGTTTCCTCATTGTGCCAGGCACTGTTAAACAGCTGTGCGCCGTCAATCTGAGCGGCCACAAGAGTTCCGTTTTGGTTAATCACTGCCGAGTCTGAACCATCCAGAATCACTTTCTTCCCTGTCTTGTTATTACCCGCAGGAAAACGGGTCTCAAGGTAGGTCTCATCACGGATCTGTTTCAGTTGGCTGTAAAGTACATCCCAGTAAAGCTCTAGTTCATCACTGGGCAACCATTGAAACGAAACCGTGCCACCCGTGCGGGTGCGCTCCTTGGTGCCGGTTTGATACCTCAGGCGATTAAGGTAAGAGTATTCATCACCGACTTCACCACCTTCCACAGCACCATCTTTCTCTTCAACACTGTATTCACGCCAGCCCCAGCCGCGCAAAGCATCTTCCTGCAGAGTGCGAACTGAATGGTTGGCTGACAGCAAAAAGCCAAATGTCTGATCTTCGTTCTGACGACTTATCATCGCCGACAGTCTGGGCTCTGTCTTCTCTGTCAGCTCTGAATAGTCGGCAAAGGCAGATACCTTGGTTTTATCATCTTTAAAATCCAGCGCACGTCGGGTCACCACGTTAACCGTCGCACCAATGCCACCCTCCTCCATATCTGCGGTGGGACTCTTAATCACCTGCAGCGCAGACACATGCTCAGATGCGATAGCGTCGAAGGAAAATTCACGTCCCTCACCTGCGGCACTGGCCTGGCTTTGACCGTTAATCGTCACATTGCTAAGCCCGGGAGCTACCCCGCGCACGCTGATAGTAGAACCTTCACCCGAATCCCGGTTAATCGTTACCCCGGTAACGCGCTGCAGCGCATCCGCGACATTCTCATCGGGCAATTTGCCTATATCCTCAGCGGAGATCATATCGGCGACCTGATCTGAATAACGCTTGTCATTCAGTGCCTTTTTGAGGCTGGATTTAATTCCACGAACCTCAATAATCTCCATTTCGGGCTTTTTGTCCTTTTTGTTGTCACCCTCAGCCGCCACAGTCTGGCCCGAGATAACTGACATTGCACTGAGACAAGCCAGAGATATCGCGCTTTTACGAAACCACGCCATAAACCCTCCAATCGTTACTTATTTGTTATAGCAGTAAAACCTTATGCTGACGGGTCTATGAACCAACTGCGTGCCAGATAACGCTTCTCGTTTTTTATGATTTATAGTATTAATATTTTAAAACGATCAAAAAAGCAACAGGCGTAGTACCTAAGGCTTACACCTTAACAACATAAAAAGTGGGGTTTAACACCTTGATGGAGTGAATACGACTGGATGAACAGAATAAAAAAGCACTTGATAAACAACATGGAACTCCTACTGCCCAGGTGGGGATTGCATTCCATGCAGAATAAAACGGCAGCAGTAAATCGAATCTGGATTATTACTCTGCTGATCCTGATTCCCGGTCTTACCTCTGCATCCAACCACACTAAGCAGCCGGTATTGGATAAGGTCAGGCCCAATGTGTTGCTGATCCTGGCTGACGATCTGGGCATTATGGACACAGGCCTAAATGGAGCAACCCAGTACCCTACTCCTAATATCGACCGTCTGGCAGCCTCAGGGGTCAGCTTCACCCAGGCTTACACCAATGCAGCTAACTGCGCTCCCAGCAGAGCCAGTTTGATGACAGGCCTGACGCCGGCAGAGCACGGCATACTCACGGTTGCCAATTCTGCCAGAGGCAAAAGCCAGCTGAGAAAACTGATCCCACCAGTCAATAAGACTGAACTGGAACCCGGGCTGACAACAATCGCAGATCTCTTTAAATCTGCCGGTTACCAAACCGCAGTAATAGGCAAATGGCACCTGGGCAAAACCGCCCCCACTGAATATGGTTTCCAATACGTCAACGCAGCCTCCCATCTGGGGCATCCACCGAGCTACTTCTATCCCTACAGTAAGAACAAACGTCAACTTGAAGGATTGAAAGGCGATGGCATACAGGGAGAGCATCTGACCGATCGCATTACCAGAGAGGCAATCCGTTATATCCACTCCCGACAAGACCCCTTCCTGCTGTACCTGCCCTATTATGCTGTGCACACGCCGATAGAAGCGTATCCCGGGGAGATAGCCAAACATAAGGGCAGACAGGTTAAGGGGGAGATTAAAAATGCCGCCTACGCTGCCATGATAGCCAGACTGGACGCCAACATAGGCAAGTTACTGACCGCTTTGCAGCAGTCAGGTAAAAGGGACAATACCCTTGTGGTGTTTGCCTCAGATAATGGTGGCTATGAGCCTGTGACCTCATCACTGCCCTACCGCGGAGCCAAGAGCACACTGTATGAAGGAGGAATTCGAACGCCTTTGGTTTTATCCTGGCCAGCCGCCATTCCCAAAGACACTGCCAATGCCACACCGGTACAACTGTCTGATCTGTTCAATGCCTTTAAAAGCTTACTGCACCGCTTTCCTGCTCCCGATAACCTGCTGAGCTTGGCGTTACAACAAAAGCAGGCCTCGGACAGAACCCTGTTTTGGCATGCTCCTGTGTATATGCAGCAGTACGCTCCTTTTCGGGGACTCCCCCACTACAGCTACTGGAAACACACCCCGGCTTCAGCTGTCCGCAAAGGAAAGTACAAGCTGATCCATAACAAGGAAACCGGTGCCAACCTGCTGTTTGACCTGAGTGTTGACCCGGGGGAACAGCATGACCTTGCACAGCTTAAACCTGCGATTACCTCTCAACTTTTCCAAATTCTGACGCAATGGCTTACAGATACTCATGCCCCCCTGGCTGACCAACCAAATCCGGATTACAGCCCGGGGCCTGCGCCGCCAATCCAGATCTATCAACCCATGACAATTCAAATAAGAGACTGAACAAATGAAAGATTATCGACCCTGGCTTGTGAACCTGCTGGTGCTGACGCTCAGCGCCTGTCAGGAAGCCCCCGAAAAGCAGCAGAATATGGAGATTAGGCCTGTCGCCCAACAACCTAAGCCCAATCTGGTGATCATCTATGCTGACGACCTGGGTTATGGCGATGTTGGCAGTTATGGTGCCACAGGAGTGGCAACCCCCAATATTGATGCCATTGCCTCCAAAGGCCTCAAACTGACAGATGCTCATGCCTCAGCCGCCACCTGTACTCCTTCCCGTTATTCATTGCTTACCGGTGAGCACGGTTTTCGCAGTAAAGCCGCCATTCTTCCAGGGGATGCTCCCTTACTGATCAGCCCGGAGCAACCTACTTTGCCCAAGTTACTGAAAAAAGCCGGTTACGCTTCGGCAGTGATAGGTAAATGGCATCTGGGGCTGGGCTATGGTGAGGTGGACTGGAATCAGGCGGTCAAACCCGGTCCTTTGGAAATTGGTTTTGACTATAGCTTTCTGTTGCCTGCGACCGGTGACAGAGTCCCCACCGTCTATCTGGAAAATCATCATGTGGTCAATCTGGAGCTGGATGATCCACTGGAGGTTAACTACCAGCAAAATATCGGCAACCGACCCACAGGACACTCCCACCCAGAGTTACTCAGAGTTAAAGCTGATCCGCAACACAGCAATACCATAGTCAATGGTGTCAGCCGCATCGGCAGCATGACAGGAGGAGAGTCGGCCTATTGGGTTGACGAGGAGTTCCCGGATATCTTTACCGCCAAAGCCGTCGACTTTATGCGGAAGCACAAAGACCAGCCATTTTTCCTGTTCCACTCCATGCATGACATTCATGTACCAAGAATGCCAAACCCACGCTTCAAGAATGCGTCTACCATGGGACCAAGAGGAGATGCCATTGCGCAGCTGGACTGGATGACGGGACAGATAGTCGAGGAGCTGGAGAAGCTGGGTATCGCTGACAACACCATATTGATATTTACCAGCGACAACGGCCCGGTACTGGATGATGGTTATCAGGATATGGCGGTGGAACTCCTTGGCGAACACAAACCCGCCGGACCTTTACGGGGTGGCAAATACAGCGCCTATGAAGCGGGAACCCGTGTCCCAACCATAGTTTACTGGCCGGGTACCATAGCGCCCGCAGAGAGTGATGCTCTGGTATCTCAGTTGGATATTTACGCCACCATGGCAGATATCATCGGCTTACCTCTGGCAGACACAGAAGCGATCGACAGTGAGGTGCAAACCCCCGCCTGGCTGGGAAAATCGGATAAGGGCAGAGACTGGCTGGCACTGGAGTCGGTGGGCACTGTCTCCCTGAGACACGGAAAATGGAAATACATCAGACCCCTGCAAAATGAGTCCCTCCCTGCCTGGCTGCACAATAAGGATATTGAAACCGGATTGCAGGGCACTCAGCAGGTGTTCAACCTTGAGACTGATATTGGTGAGCAACGAAATCTGGCGGCAACAGAGCCGGAAAGAGTCGTGATTATGCAGCAAAAGCTGGGAGAAATTATCAGCAGCGGTTACTGAGGAGGCCCACGCCTCCGGGTGATTGTCGGATTTACCCGCCTGAAGCAGGGCGGGTAACGGCTTACCTGCTAACTCCGCCTGAAAGCGTTATTTCTTAATAACACCCACGCGTTAATTAAAGTTCCACTCATCCCGTGGAGACACCTGCCTCTGAGCCATCAACTGCTCAGCCTGCTGTACCAGCTCAGGGTGGAGGGAAGCCAGGTTATTGGTTTCAGCGGGATCTCTCGCCAGGTTGTACAATGCAATCGGTCCTGCAGAGAGTGCGCGACCTCGCCCTTCAGTTTTGTGATAGTGCCGAATTGCCTTCCAGTCACCCATGATGACAGCCTGCGAGGGGTTCTTACTGTGGAACTCCCAATATAAGGCGTCGTGGATCTGAGTCTGATCCTGCTCCAGCATAGAGGACAGGACAGATTTCCCCTGAATATCAGCGGGAACTGTCTTTCCCAGTAGCTCAGCAAAGGTGGGCAAGATATCCCAGAAAGCGGAAACCACCCCACTGTGTGAACCCGGCTCAACCTGTCCGGGCCAACGGGCTATCAAAGGCGCACGAATTCCGCCTTCATAGAGGGTCGCTTTCTCCCCCCTGAGGCCATTGGTGCTGTTAAAGAATTCAATATCAGATCCGCCTGCAGTTGCTGCGCCATTGTCACTGGAAAACAGCACCAGAGTATTGCTGTCCAGCTCCAGCTCTTGCAGCAGTGCCATGACCTCTCCCACATCCCTGTCCATCCGGGAAATCATGGCTGCCCGCGCAGCTCTGGGCCTTGGATGGGGAGTATAGTCACTTCTATCAGTGACCATGTGGGGCGTTTCATCAAAGTCATAGCCTTCAAGCTCGGTATCAGGGATCTGCAAAGCCGCATGGGGAACAACAAAGGGCAGGTAAAGGAAGAAGGCTTCATCTTTATGCTTGCGGATAAACTCTTTGGCACGGGCAACAATAAGATATGGCGCATAGTCTGGCCCCATATATTCCTGGTAATCGCCAGCACTGTCTGTTCTTGGGTGCACATTGATAGGGGGATTTTGCAAACTGTCCATGCGGCGGTTGTGCCACAGAAATCCGGGGAAATAGTTGTGGGCGTTACGCTGGTCCAGGTAGCCGTAGAATTCATCAAATCCCATCGCCTGAGGATTACCGCTGCTTTGCAGTGACCCCAGTCCCCATTTACCAAATGCCCCGGTTTGATAACCGGCATCCTGAAACAGATGAGCCAGGGTGAAACTCCCCTGAGGTAAAGGGTATTGCCCCTGGAAATCCGGGGTTGCCGGGACTTTTTTTTGCTGATAGTTGCCTCTGACCGCCGCATGCCCCATATCCATGCCGGTCATCAGACTGGCTCTGGATGGCGCACACACAGCACTGCCGGAGTAATGACGGGAAAAGCGCATTCCCTCAGCAGCCAATCTGTCTATGTTGGGAGTTCGGATTTTTTGCTGACCATAGGCGCCGATATCTCCAATTCCCAAATCATCTGCAAGAATGTAGATGACATTGGGCCTGGAGGTCTTATCCAAGGCCGAAGGGCTTTCCGGCGGGGCGCAGCCAGCCAATCCCAAACTGACAGCCCCAACCAGTAAAAGCACTCTTTGCACTGGCCTCTCCCTATATTTTGCTGACTTCAGCTTCAGCACAAAGGGCTGTTTGCAGGCCCTCACCGGCACTGGCGATATAGATGGTTTCCTTCAGGCCAAAACGCTTTCGGTAAAGCATCGGGATCGCCTCAACCAATCTGGGCACATCCTCCTGCGAACACATACAGATAACCGCCCCACCGAACCCTCCACCTGTCATGCGCGTCGCGCAGTTGTCTCCCAGGGTTCTGCGACAAATCTCTACCAGGCCATCTGTCGCGGGCACAGTGACCTCGAAGTCATCCCGCAAGGAGCTGTGAGAGGCTGCCATCAGCTCACTTAGCTTTTCCAAATCATTGTTTTGCAACGCCTCAGTTGCCTCAATCACTCTTTGATTTTCACTGATAACATGACGGGCACGTTTAAACTCATTCTGGGTCATCATATGACCGCAGGCTTCCAGCTTTGCCAAATTCGCTTCACGCAAACTGGCCACTCCCATCTTGGCTGCCGCATTCATGCAATCGGCACGACGCTGGTTATATTCACTTTCCACCAGCTTGCGGGGGAAGTTGGAGTTGATTACCACCAGCGCCAACTCATCAGGAATGGGATAACTTTCAATGGCGAGGTTTTGGCAGTCTATCTTTAGTGCCTGGTTTTTAAGGGCTTTGGCTGACACCAGCTGATCCATAATGCCGCACTGACACCCCATAAAATCATTTTCAGCCTGCTGACCCAATAACGCGATTTGCTCAGCAGACAGACCCAGCTCAAAAGCCTGGTTCAGCGCGCCACCCAGAGCCACTTCAAGAGCGGCTGATGAGGACAAGCCTGCCCCCTGAGGGACATTGGAGCTGATCAGCAGATCAAGGCCACCCAATTTATAGCCATTCTTCATATAGATAGCGGCGACTGCCCGCACATAATTCCCCCAATGACTTAACCCCTGGGTAAGCTCATGGGTTAATTCAAAAGCCTCACTCTCACCGGGATAATTGGTGGAATAAACCATTATCAAATTGTCGCTTCGATGCCGATAGGCAACACTGGTGCGAAACTGCAAAGCACAGGGTAAAACAAAGCCATCGTTATAATCGGTAAACTCGCCAATCAGATTGACCCGCCCCGGCGCACTGCTTATCCCCTCGGCGGAAGCAGTAAAGCATGTCTCGAATTGTTGTAATAATTTTTGGGCATTCACCGCTGTGCCTCCTTTGAATAATGTACCCCGCTCACCTCTCTGAGGAGGTGGGCTGCTCTTTCCGGCGTCAAATCACGTTGGCTCTCTGCCAACATCTCATACCCCACCATAAATTTCTTCACCGTCGCAGAACGCAGCAACGGCGGATAAAAGTGGGCATGCAGCCGCCAGTGACTCTTATCCTCCATATCACCCGGCGCGTTGTGCCATCCCATGGAGTAAGGAAAACGACAGCGAAACAGATTGTCGTAACGGATGGTCAACTCAGACAATATAGCTGCCAGTGCTTCAACCTGTTGTTCATCAAGCTGACCCATATCAGTCAATCCTGACTTGGTGAGCAGCAAGGTTTCAAAGGGCCATTTTGCCCAGTAAGGAACGACGACGATCCAGTGGTTATTTTCCGCAACGGTTCTACTGCCATCTGCGAGTTCCATCTGCAGATAATCATCCAGCAGACAGCTCGCTTTCTCACTGAAGTACGCCGCCTGACAAGCATTTTCCTTCTCAATTTCTGAAGACCTGTGTTGATGAGCCCAGATTTGGCCGTGAGGATGAGGCTGAGAGCACCCCATGGCAGTCCCTTTATTCTCAAAAATATGGATACAGGGATAATCATTGGAAAGTTCCAGATAATGCTGTCTCCAGGTATAAACAACCCGGGTAATATCATCAATCGCCATATCAGCCAGTGTCTTACTGTGATCAGGCGAGAAACAGACAACCCGACAAACCCCGTCAACCGGCTCAAACCGCGCTAATGGATGGCTAAACTCCACTGTGGACGGAACCGGTCCGGGCTTAATCGCGCCGAAATCATTGGTAAATACGAAGGTGTGCTGGTAGTCAGCATTGAGTTCGCCATTGGCCCGCTCATTCCCCGGACACAAGGGGCAGTCAGACTCATAAACAGGAAGTTCTTCCCCGGCCACAGCCTCCACCGCACCTTGCCAGGGGCGATTATTTCTGTGTGGTGAAACCAGAACCCATTCGTCCAACAAAGGGTTGTAACGGCGATGAGGTGATTCAAATACGCTCATAACAACTCCTATATTCCGGCTGGATAATTTGTCTGCCAGCGCCAGATATCGGCTGCCATACTTGTCAGATCACGTTGGCTCTGCCAATTCAGGATACGTCTGGCCAAACCGGGATCGGCGAAAGAGCTCGAGATATCGCCGGGACGCCGGGATTTTATTTCACAGGGGATCTGTACGCCGGAAACCGCTGTAAATGCTGCGACCATCTGCAGCACTGAGTATCCTGTGCCTGTGCCCAGATTACAGGCGAAAAAGCCGCTCTGATGATTATCATTGTCCAGCGCTTTGACGTGCCCGGCCGCCAGATCCATCACATGGATATAATCCCTGACTCCGGTGCCATCGACTGTTGGGTAATCAGCACCGAATATCTCGAGTTTTGCCCGTCTTCCCACGGCGACCTGCGCAATATACGGCATAAGGTTATTGGGTACACCGAGTGGGTTATCCCCCAACTCACCAGACTCATGGGCACCTATGGGATTAAAATAACGCAGAGAGGTTGCCTGCCAACGTGGGTCTGACCCACACAGATCTGACAGTTGCTGCTCAACCATCACCTTACTCCAGCCATAGGGATTGGTTGCCCGCACAGGATGTGCTTCATCAATAGGGATATAGTCAGGGTCCCCGTATACCGTCGCTGAAGAGCTGAACACAATCCGGCGCACAGCGGCCCGGTCCATTGCCCGTAACAAAGACAGGCTGCCGGCGACATTGTTGTCATAGTAGCGCAGGGGGTGCTCAGTGGACTCACCTACCGCTTTCAGTGCCGCAAAGTGGATCACTGCATCACACTGATAGCCAGTCAGGACCTGATACAGCTTATCTGTATTCCTGATATCCCCCTCAATAAAAGCAGGTTTGACACCACTGATTTTTGCTATTTGCTCCAATACAAGCGCACTGGAGTTGGACAGATTGTCAAAAATAACCGGCTCGTGTCCTGCCTCCAGCAACGCCAGGCAGGTGTGACTGCCGATATACCCCATTCCACCGGTGACTAAAACTTTCACCTGCTCCCCCTGTCTGTTAAAAAATACTTAACATTTAATTTATATTATAAATACGACTAAAGACAAGAGATATGTGCAGATAACTGGTTTTATCCCGCCAGCGTGCCGGGAAACAGCTCCATCCAAATCGACAAGGACTTGCCGGGCGCAAGCACTGTCACGCCAGCATCGCTCATGCCGGATTGATAACGATTGAATCCATCCACTGCGATACTCTGGGGCTCAACACAAAAGAAGTCCTGGTCATCCGGAACATAAAGCTGAAGAAAATCGCAGGTTTCGGAGGTACGCATCGCTAAACTTAATCCAGCCCCGGGCCAGATGATCCTGCAGTGCCCCCCAAACCCGGTGAACATGTTATCCAGCCCTGTCCCCGCCAACTTCAGCCCTGGAGCTGACATAAGCTCCTCGGGGGCGGGCTGCCTCACGGATAACATCATGTCGTTATCCGTTAGCCATTTACCTTTGCACGGGGCGATTAGTCTGGTGTCTTGCGTCAACGGAAAGTAAGGATGAAAACCCAGCCCGGCAGGCATGTATTGCTTTCCATAGTTGCAGATCGTCATTTCGACCCTGATACTGCGACGGCTTAATGAGAAGCGTTGGCAACAGAAGTAGTTGAATGGCCAACGGCGACCATCTTCATAATGGCTGATAATCAGCTGATTTCTGGACTCATGTTCAACCAACCACTTCTGCTGCCACCCAAACCCATGAATAGCATGGGGCTCAGGAGGATGATTCGCTGCCAGCTCTATCAGCCGGCCCTGCCAATTGAACACTCCCTGATTAATACGATTACAAAAAGGCACCATGGGAAAGCTGGCGGTGGACAACACATGATTGGTTTTGTCCCAGGGTCTGAGAAAGGATTGCCACTTGCCATCCACAAAGGCATCCAGACGGGTAATGCTCCCCCCGAGGGCAGGAGATACAGTCAACCTTAGAAAATCATTGGAAAGATACGCCAGCTCATCCATGCATCACCTCATTGTAGTATTTATATTATAATTAATATGAAATAATCAAGCTGAGGGTAAGTGTCAATCTTTCTTTTGATGAGAATCGGCGCGGACGCTGCCAGTTAATAGCGAAAAGTCAGGTACAACAACTAGATATTATATTTATTGGCCGGTGTCCCTGTGACACCGGAAATTTGATAAACCAGCAGGTTTCCGGCTTCTGGTTGCCGGGAGACTTGCTCAGCAGACAGGTCGGTACTGGCTGTTGTAACAAACAGGAGGTTCATATCCGGTCCACCAAATGAGACGCAGCTTGGTTGGCTTACGGGCAGGTGAAGCACAAAGTCAATCTGCCCTTCAGGGGTGTATCTGACAACCCGGCTGCCATTCCACTGCGCATTCCACAAGCCTCCACCGGCATCCACCGCGGAGCCATCGGGGAATACAGTGTCAGGTGTTCGGACAAATATTTCGGCCGGCCCCAGGCTGCCATCTTCAGGCTCCCAGGGATGACGGTATATCAGGTGTTTAGCTGAGTCGGCGCAGTATAACCACGCCTTATCCTGACTCCATGCCAGTCCATTGAATATCTCAAAGCCACCGCAGTGACTCCTGCACTCTCCCCTATCCAGGCTATACAAGCTTCCCTGTTCGCCGACACCAGCATTCCCTTCCACCATGGAGCCGCACCAAAACCTTCCAGCGCTGTCCACCCGGCCATCATTCAGCCTGGTGGGTCCTGGTGCAGTTTCAGGGCGGGCCAGCCATTCAAGCTCTCCACTATCAAGCTGATAGAGTCCAAAACCTGTATCAAATGCTGCCAGGATGGTTCCGGGATTGTCAGTCAGCGCAAAGCTGCAAAGCCTTCGGGGAAGTTTGTACTGAGTCAAATCGCGGGATGAAGGCGCAAAGCAATACAGTAGGCATGCTTCAATATCTGTCCACCAAACCTGTTGCTGCCCGGCGTCCCATATCACCCCCTCCCCCAAAATATTGGCGACGGGTACTGAATACAGAAACCGGGCAGAAACCATTACGCCATCACCACCAGGCTGCATACTCGGCGATCAAAATCAGAGTAACGGCGACTCCGGCCAGGTTATAGCCTTTGGATGTTGAGAAGTTCACATCAGCCAGTTCAATGCCTTTGGGCTGAGCCTTGTTCTGCTCAGCCAGAGAAACGATAACCGCAAGGGCAGCGCAGAGCAGGAATACCAATCCAACTCTGTCCATAAAGGGCAACTCAGGCCAGAACAACTTGAAGGCAAATGACAGCACGGCAGATCCCAGCGCCGCCGCCAGCCCAGCGTTGGCGGTGGTCTTTTTCCAGAACATACCAAACAGGAAAAGCACCACTATGCCAGGGGTGAAGAAGCCAGTGAACTCTTGAATATACTGAAAAGCCTGATCGAAATTGCCAAGTAAGGGTTTGGCGGTAAAGAGTGCAATAATCATGGCCAGCAGGCTGACAGTTCGTCCGACTCTGACCAGGTGGCCGGGCTGATGCTCTTTACTGCCCAGTTTACTGTAAACATCCATGGTGAAAATGGTGGCAATACTATTGGTCATGGAAGCTACAGAGGAAACTATCGCGGCAATCACAGCAGCAAAGATCAATCCCCTTAACCCTTCCGGCATCATCAACATTAATTCAGGATAAGCTCTGTCGGGACGGTCCAGTTCAGGCAGCAGCAGGTAAGCAGCAATCCCCGGCAGCACCACTATGATAGGCATGAGTAACTTCAGAAATGCAGCAAAGGCGATGCCTTTCTGCCCCTCTCGCAGGCTCTTTGCCGCCAGGGTGCGCTGAATAATGTACTGATTGAATCCCCAGTAAGAGAGATTCATCACCCACATACCGCCAATCAATACAGACAACCCGGGCAGATCTATATAGTGGGGGTGGTCCTTGGCAAGGATCATGTCAAACTTCTCAGGCGCCTGGGCAAAAATATTATCCAAACCTGCCAACAGGCCCTGCCCCTGACCCAGCATTTCCAGTGTCGTCACCGTCAGGAACAGGCCGCCGAATACCAGAAGTACCACCTGAATAATGTCAGTGAAGGCAACAGCCTTAAGGCCGCCATAGAGTGAATAGGCAACAGAGAACAAACACAGGAACAGCATGCCGTAGAACATATCCACACCGGCTATGGTATTAATCGCCAGAGCTCCCAGCCACAATACAGAGGTAAGGTTGACGAAGATATAGACGCCAAGCCAGAAGATAGCCATGATCAGCCTGACACGACCATCAAACCTCTGTTCAAGGAACTGAGGCATGGTGTAGATTTTCTTTTTCAGGAAGATGGGCAGAAAGTACTTACCCACAATGATCAGAGTAATCGCTGCCATCCATTCGTAGGAGGCGATGGCCAGGCCAATTTTATAACCGGAGCCGGACATACCAATGATCTGCTCGGCGGAAATATTGGCGGCTATCAGCGATGCCCCAATCGCCCACCAGGGAAGAGAGTTACCGGCCAGAAAGTAATCATTGGCATTTTTTTCATGTCCGGCCTTTTCTCGGGAAACCCAGAACGCAATGCTGGTCAGAGCCACCACATACAGGGCGACCACAGATAAATCGAGTGTGGTTAGTTCCATATACTCCCCCAATGAGCATATTTGTTATTGTCATTTTGTCGCAGACCTGAGTCCCGACACCAGTTACTACTCCTTCAAAACTGCCCGGTAGATGGCGGAAAATCCGCTTAAGCAGGTTTGCTTGTCATCGACACAACCGGGAGTTAATTGCTTCATTTTCATTGTTGTTTCAAACAGCCCACACAATGGAGGACTGCCAATAAGGGTGATAGACGCCAATTCATCAAGACGCCACTCTTGGGCCATCAGGGCCGCCCTGATGTCACTGCCTATCAGTAACCCCGACAGGTAGGAGCTGGCCTCTTCTGGCTTCAAGCGCCCCAGAACCTGCAAGGTTCTGACACTGAACAGGCCATGGACAAACTGCCCATTCTCACTCTCCAGCGTCAGTTTCGCGCCCCGTTGAAAAGCGCACATATCCATCTGCTCTGCGGCTTGCTGGATCAGGACGCTCTGATGGCACAAGAGGTCGTAAAGCTCTCCTGTAATGGCCGTTTTGACCATAGAGATAACACCATCTTTCACCAGTACCCACTTGGTGTGTGTACCGGGTAAACATAAAAGATGTGTACCCTGTTCATGGCGGGAGTCCAGTTTGAGCCATCCCAGCACATGTATCTCTTCACCACGCATAACATCCATATGCTGATCATTGTCTGCACAGCTGACCCCGGGAATCACATAGACTTTGTGGATACCTGCCATAAAACTCACCGCATGCAACGCAACATCCACGGGAGATACAGGACAAAACACATAGGGAGCCTCATGCCAGCCAAGGTTAGAACCAATATGTCCGGACATAAGAACCGGGAGACCACCATAGCTGGCACTCCAGGAAGAGATCACCGAAGTGAGCACAGCCTCGAAGTCATTACCTGCTTTGGTCACCCCGGGGCCGGAGACACTGTCCAGAACAGTCAGCTCTTTACCGACAGCAAGGCACAGGTAAGCCCTGAGGCAACTCGCCCCCCAATCAACCACTATTACCTTATCCGGGGCTGTCACTTATACCCTGCCTCCATCTATCACCATGCACTGCCCAGTGATAAACCCACTGTCATCAGACGCCAAAAACAGGGCGAGCCTGGAGATATCTTCTGGTGTAATACGTTTTGGAATTGCCACCATTTCCATCAGTTGCTGTTCATGCTGCGGCGAGAGCCACTGTTGCAATTGCCGCTCAGTGGCCACCCAACCCGGCACGATGGCATTTACCCGGATGTCGTCAGCCCCAAAGTCTCTGGCCAGTGCCTTGGTCATTCCGGCTATGCCGGCTTTGGCCGTCACATACGCAGCCATATTACGCTCCCCAAGATAAGCCATGTTGGAGCAAAAATTGAGGATCACGCCACCCTGAACCTTAAGCAGAGGGACGGCAGCCTGAGATGCAAAAAACGCTGGATGCAGGTTGATACTCATGCACTCAAGCCACTGAGATTCAGAGATTGACTCTGAGTCATATCTGGCGTCGTTGCCAACGTTGTTAATCAATACATCCAGTTTCCCAAGCCCGGCGATGCTCGCCTGCAAGGCTTTGGTATCGGTAACATCCAACTGAGCAAACTCGAGCTTCTGTCCGGAGGTTAACTGCAGGCCCTTTATCAGCGCCTCCCCTGCATTCTTGTTAATGTCGACAAAGGTGACATCAGCCTCCTGCTCCACAAAAGCAGTAACCAGCGCAGCACCAATTCCTGTTGCTCCACCAGTGATAAAAACATGCCGCCCGCCCAGCTGATAATTCAGCTGTGAAATGGTCATATATCTACTCCTTTTTAATAGCCCCAAAAGAAAAGCTGTAACAGCATGCTGACTTTTGCAACTATTTCAGCCAATTATTCTTGACTGATTAGACCATCACCTTCCGTTTTCCGGCTTGGGGCATCTGTCTTTCGAGATACTGTCAGGTACTTCCCCTTGTCATAACAGCTCTACCCCAGAACCCTCCCTTGTATTATTTATAATATTTATTAACATTAGTTAAACACAAAATATTTCGCCCGGCAATACCGGCGACCTCGCCTGTTTATGAAGGGAAAGTGTATTTACTGGTTTTCCAGTAGCTTAAAACTGAGGTAGGATGAGTTATCCCGCCAGCAACCTGTGCGCTCCTGACAGTGGGAAGCCAGTTATTATTTACGTGATTAATAAGAAATATTATGGATCTACGCGAGAAGCATAACCTTACCCATCAGCTGACCCACAATCTCGGAATGGAGATTGTTAAAGGCAACTACGCAGTGGGCAGCGGTCTTCCCTCAGAAGCTGATATCTGCTCCATATACAGTGTCAGTCGCAGCGCGACCCGGGAGGCAGTAAAAATGCTCTCGGCCAAAGGCCTGATAACCTCCAGACCCAAGCAAGGCATCAGAGTGATGCCGGAACATAACTGGAATCTGTTCGACACAGATGTACTGAGCTGGATCCTCAGCTCCAAGCCCTCTATCCAGTTGCTGCATGAATTCACCCAGATGCGGGTTGCCATCGAACCCCAGGCCTGCGCATTGGCAGCACTTCAGGCCAATGCTGAGCAGCTGAGAAATATAGAACAGGCACTGAATCGCATGCGAGATGCGGATAATGGTCTGGATGACCCGCTGGAGGCTGATATCGCTTTCCATACGGCAATCCTGGAAGCCAGCTGTAATCGTTTCTTCTACCAGCTGACCAATTTTATCGCCACTGCGCTGCGGGTAAGTATCCGCTATACCAATAGAATCAAAGGGGTTCCCGGAGCTGATGTATTGAAGCACCAGCACATCCTGGACACTATTAAATCCAGAGATGCAGATGCTGCCTACAAGGCCTCGAAGGAGATTCTGGATGAAGCCATAGAACTGATTGAGTCACAGTTTGTAGAGCGCACCACGGCAATGCCAACAATCTGATTTTTTTGAATACAAAAAAGCCGGCAATCACTGCCGGCTTTTTCATTTCAACTCAGTTTTCTTCTGTGGGTGCAGGCGCATCCAGAATGCTGCGAATCTTCTGCAGCTCCTGTCTGGCGTATCTGTGCTCAACAAAATCATAGATATTGGTGGCCAGTGCCAGCTTAAGGTAGTTGGTCGCCTCCTGATAATTCCCCAGTGTCATCTCACGCTTGGCCAGGTAGAAGTATGCTTCGCACAGGCGCTCAATGTACTCAGTAGGGTCTGTCAGATCCGCCTTGGCCAGGTCAAACAGTTGCTCCTTGGTCAGTCGTCCCAGATAGAAATCAACCAAAGCGCTGGACCAGGCACCGTCAGGCAGAGTACCTCTGTGTTCAGCAAGGTTGGCGAGTGCTGATTCCGGGTCAGTCTCGCTGTCTACGATATAGAGCCATAGCGCCCGATAACCATCCTGGGGCTGCAGCTGATAAAAGGTTTGCAGATCGCCGACCGCCAGCTCATTGCGATCACCATAGTAAAGGGCGATACCTCGATTCAGGAAGGCATAGTCATAGTCAGGTGCCAGCTCAAGCACACCATCGAACGCCTCATAGGCACTCTCATATTCCCCTTCCTGGGTGTAGTAGATCCCCAGGAAATTGTAGGCGTCGGCTAACTGAGGCTCAATTTTCAGGGCCTGATGAAAGTCTATACGGGCCAGCAGCCGCAGACCGACGCTGTCGTATACTACACCGCGCTCATAGAGGAAGCGGGCTCGCTGCTCAGGAGACAACTCCATGGTACCCAGAATCTCATTGAGCTTGGCCAGAGTAACCTCTTTCTTGTACTCAGGCATAGGTGGCACTACCACCATCTTGCCTTCCAGATCGGTACGCTCAGGTGTACTGCTGCAGCCAGTGGTCAACAGGCTTAATCCCAGTGTTACAGCCAGTAACGTGTCGGGAAATCTCAATTTCATCCTTTATCACCTTCAATATTTGATCCGGCGGCTTTGCCTTTACTGCAGACATTCAGCCAAACTCGATAGCTCCATAATAGCAACCCGCTCATCATGGCGCCATCGACAAAAGTCACTGTTTTCATTTAGGAAGCTACGATGGATAAACCACAGACAACAAAAAAGGAGACCCTAAGGTCTCCTTTTAACTCATTCACTTAAGTGAATTATTCAGCTGCTGGCTCTTTAGCCTTGGCTTCTTTGATAGACAGACGTACACGGCCCTGACGGTCCACTTCCATCACTTTAACGTCTACTTCCTGGTTCAGCTGCAGGTGGTCAGATACGTTGGTCACACGCTCTTCAGCAATCTGAGAGATGTGAACCAGACCATCTTTGCCTGGCAGGATGTTAACGAAGGCACCGAAGTCGACGATACGGATAACTTTACCCTTGTAGATACGACCTACTTCTACTTCAGAAGTGATCTCTTCGATACGACGGATAGCTTCACGGGTAGCATCGCCATTGGTAGAGGCGATCTTAACTGTACCGTCATCTTCCAGTTCAATGGTAGTACCGGTTTCTTCGGTCAGAGCACGGATAGTCGCGCCGCCCTTACCAATTACATCACGGATCTTCTCTGGGTTGATCTTGATGGTGGTAATGCGTGGAGCGTGATCAGAGATATCATCACGTGGCGCTTCAATCGCCTGGTCCATCACGTTCAGAATGTGA
The DNA here is from genome assembly GCF_023349125.1 of Shewanella corallii. Classification (GTDB taxonomy): domain Bacteria; phylum Pseudomonadota; class Gammaproteobacteria; order Enterobacterales; family Shewanellaceae; genus Shewanella; species Shewanella corallii. Next base: position 608,827 of record NZ_JAKIKT010000002.1, read on the forward strand.
ACACGGGCACCGTATGCTTGCTGCAGAGCGATTTCCATGATCTCTTTGGTGATACCTTCGATCTTGATGTCCATCTGCAGAGCAGTAATACCGTCGCGGGTACCGGCTACTTTGAAGTCCATGTCGCCCAGGTGGTCTTCGTCACCCAGGATGTCAGACAGAACCACGAAGTTGTCACCTTCTTTCACCAGACCCATAGCAATACCAGCTACAGAAGTCTTGATAGGTACACCGGCATCCATCAGAGCCAGAGAAGTACCACATACAGAAGCCATGGAAGAAGAACCATTGGATTCGGTGATTTCAGATACTACACGTACTGAATATGGGAACTCGTCAGAAGTTGGCATTACTGCGTTGATACCACGCCATGCCAGCTTACCATGACCAATTTCACGACGCTTAGGTGAACCAACCATACCGGTTTCACCTACAGAGTATGGAGGGAAGTTATAGTGCAGCATGAAGCGGTTAGTGCGCTCGCCCATGATAGAGTCGATCTTCTGTGCGTCACGCTCGGTACCCAGAGTACAGGTAACCAGTGCCTGAGTTTCACCACGGGTGAACAGAGCACTACCGTGGGTACGTGGCAATACACCGGCCATTACGCTCAGGGCACGAACCATATCTGGCTCACGGCCATCGATACGTGGCATACCGGCGATGATACGGCTACGTACTACCTGCTTCTCCAGGCTACCCAGCAGATCGCTGGCTTCACGTACGTCCAGCTCAGGATTGGCTTCCTGCAGCTTCTCGATGGTGGCTTTCTTGATCGCGCCAACAGCTTCGTAACGCTCTTGCTTGGCAGTGATCTGGTAAGCGTTGGTCAGGCTTTCTTCAGCCAGTTCTTTGATCTGCTCAACCAGAGTCTGGTCTTTTTCCGGAGCAGTCCAGTCCCAACGTGGCTTAGCGGCTTCGGCCGCAAACTCGTTGATGGCGTTGATAACAGCCTGCTGCTGATCGTGACCATATACTACTGCGCCCAGCATTACTTCTTCTGGCAGAGCTTTAGCTTCAGACTCAACCATCAGTACTGCGCCTTGAGTACCGGCAACAACCAGATCCAGCTCAGAGTTCAAACGCTCTTCAGCACCTGGGTTCAGAGTATATTCGCCATTTACATAACCAACACGGGCTGCACCCAGTGGGCCATTAAATGGAATACCAGAGATAGCCAGAGCAGCAGATGTACCGATCATGGAAACAATGTCCGGCTCAATCTGTGGGTCAACGGAAACAACGGTGATGATCACCTGAACTTCATTGGTGAAACCGTCAGGGAACAGTGGGCGGATTGGACGGTCGATCAGACGTGCAATCAGAGTCTCGTCTTCAGATGGACGGCCTTCACGCTTGAAGAAACCACCAGGGATCTTACCGGCTGCGTAAGTCTTTTCCTGATAGTTTACAGTCAGAGGGAAGAAGTCACGGCCCGGATCGGCTTGCTTCTTGCCGACAACAGTTACCAGAACAGTGGTATCGCCCATGCTGGCCAGAACGGCTGCATCAGCTTGACGTGCAATTACGCCTGTTTCCAGGGTGACAGTATGCTGACCATACTCAAAACTTTTTACGATAGGATTCACTTGACCCATTCCTTAATTTAATGACCTTAAATACGCGCGTAAGTATACTGCAAGTACTTGTGACAGATAAAGTGCTGCCTGTACCCGCAAGCCGCTTATTTTGCGGTATCCCGCCCGCTGCCGACTGCGCCTCGATATCCTGCTACACAGGCCTTCCGCCTCGCTTTTGTTCGCTTACGCTGCAGTTACCAACCCCATGATTGTCATTAAAAAGTCATAAAAAAAGCCACCTATCGGTGGCTTTGAAACAACAAAAAAGGAGGCAGGAGCCTCCTTTCTTTGAGCGAGACGCGAAATTAGCGACGCAGACCCAGCTTCTGGATCAGAGCTACGTAACGGTCGTTTTCAGTGCGCTTCAGGTAAGCCAGCAGCTTACGACGAGCGCTAACCATGCGCAGCAGACCACGACGAGAGTGGTGATCGTGGATGTGCTCTTTGAAGTGGCCTTGCAGGTGGTTGATCTGCGCAGTCAGCAGAGCTACCTGAACTTCAGTAGAACCAGTGTCGTTTTCACCGCGGCCGAATTCGGCAACGATTTGTGCTTTCGCTTCAGTACTTAGTGACATGTGTCTCTCCAAGATATCAATGTTAATCTTCAGCCGATCACTAACTCAGCCGAAGGGAGCGGTATTTTAGCCAGATTCGTCAGCAGGCGCAAGCGCCCGGGCTGAACCAGGACCAATTAATAACCAAGATCAATCCTGACCTGGTTGCTGCAGCACAATCAAACGCTTGGGCGCCAGCAGACCATCATCGTTCATCTGACCTATACCCACAAACTGGCGTGCTTCACCCAGAGTGATGCGTACCAGGGTATCTGACGGCAAACCTGCGACCTGAACCGGGTTACCATTCATCAGATAACCAGCAGCCGACTCATGCACATTGGCTTCAGGCAGATCAGCCACGGCAGTGTCCATCGGCAACAGAATAGGATCCAGCAGCTCTTTGGGCGCAATTTCCTGTTCACGTGCTTGCTCCAGCAAGGCTTCCAACTGCTCCAGAGTTACCATTTTTTCATAAGGGTAACCGGCAACAGCAGTGCGACGCAGCATAATGACATGAGCACCACAGCCCAGCATTTCACCCAAATCGTCGATGATAGTGCGGATATAGGTGCCTTTGGAGCAGTGAATATCCAGCGTCAGTTCATCGTTTTCCAGCTTGATAAAGTTCAGCTCGAATACTGTGATTGGGCGGGCTTCGCGGGGGACTTCCTTGCCTTCGCGGGCATACTTGTACAGAGGCTGCCCCTGATACTTGAGCGCAGAGTACATGGAAGGCACCTGCATGGTGTCGCCACGGAAGTGTTCCAGTGCATTCAGCAGCTGCTGTTCGCTGAAAGCCACTTCACGGGTTTGCACCACTTCGCCATCACTGTCGCTGGTATCAGTTCGCTCACCCAGCTTGGCTGTCACCAGATAACGCTTATCCGCATCCAGCAGGTGAGAAGAGAACTTGGTCGCTTCTCCCAGACAGATAGGCAGCATGCCTGTAGCCAGAGGGTCCAGCGCGCCTGTATGACCGGCTTTGGCCGCATTATAGATACGCTTCACCCTTTGCAGCACATGGTTGGAGCTTTCACCGGTTGGCTTGTCCAGCAGCACTATGCCGTCAATGAAACGGCCTTTGGGGCGGCGGGCCATCAGGCTTCCTCTCCGTTGTCCTTGTCATCTTCAGCGCCGAACTTCTCGGCTTTGGCCTGATCAGACTTGATAACCTGACTCACCAGATTGGACATGCGCATACCTTCAACCAGAGAAGCATCGTAAACGAACTTTAGCTCTGGCATCACACGAAGCTTCATGCGACCTGCCACCAGAGTGCGGATGTAAGGCGCCGCTGCAGCCAGTGCTGCCAGCTTGTCCTCAACCGCCTCTGGATTGTCTTCAAAGAAGGTCACAAATACACGGGCAAAGCTCAGGTCACGGGATACTTCAACATCATTTACCGTCACCATGCCAACCCGAGGGTCTTTAATTTCCCGCATCAGTACCATGGCCAGCTCCTGTTGCAGCTGCTGACCGATACGACGGGTACGACTGAATTCTTTTGCCATATTAATCACCAAAGGGCGGCCATATTCGCACCGGCAACCTCAGAACAAATCTGATGTCACCGGCGCGGATATCGGCCGCCCTTGTCAAATACTACTTATTTACAGGGTACGTGCGACTTCAACGGTCTCGAATACTTCGATCTGATCGCCTACGCGAACGTCGTTGTAGTTCTTAACGCCGATACCACATTCCATACCGTTGCGGACTTCGTTAACGTCATCCTTGAAGCGACGCAGAGACTCCAGTTCGCCTTCATAGATAACCACGTTTTCACGCAGTACACGGATTGGCGCGCTGCGCTTCACGATACCTTCAGTCACCATACAACCTGCGATAGCACCCAGTTTAGGCGACTTGAACACGTCACGTACTTCAGCCAGACCGATAATCTGCTGCTTGAACTCAGGAGCCAGCATACCGCTCATTGCGCTGCGAACTTCATCGATCAGGTCATAGATTACACTGTAGTAGCGCAGATCTACGGCTTCAGCTTCAATGGTCTTACGTGCCTGAGCATCCGCACGAACGTTAAAGCCAACCATAATCGCGTTGGACGCTGCAGCCAGAGTCGCATCGGTTTCGGTCAGTGCACCAACGCCACGGGCGATGATGTTCACTTTCACTTCGTCGGTAGACAGTTTGGCCAGAGAGTCTGCAATCGCTTCCAGAGAACCCTGTACGTCAGCTTTCAGTACGATGTTCAGCTCCTGAACTTCGCCTTCGGTCATGTTGGCAAACATGTTCTCCAGCTTGGCCTTCTGCTGACGTGCCAGTTTCACTTCGCGGAACTTACCCTGACGGTACAGAGCAACTTCACGAGCTTTACGCTCATCACGAACAACTGTGGCTTCATCACCGGCAGACGGTACACCGGACAGACCCAGGATCTCTACCGGGATAGATGGACCTGCTTCAGTGATGGACTTACCGTTCTCATCCTTCATCGCACGGATTTTACCGTACTCCAGACCACACAGAACGATATCACCCTGACGCAGAGTACCTTCCTGAACCAAAACAGTCGCTACAGGACCACGGCCCTTGTCCAGTTTGGATTCAATCACAACACCGGCAGCCATACCTTCACGACGTGCAGTCAGTTCCAGTACTTCAGCTTGCAGCAGGATAGCTTCCAGCAGCTCGTCTACACCGGTACCAGCTTTTGCTGACACGTGTACGAACATGTTGTCGCCGCCCCAATCTTCAGACATCACGTTGTGCTGAGCCAGCTCAGTCTTAACGCGGTCCGGATCGGCTTCTGGCTTATCCATCTTGTTCACAGCAACAATCAGAGGCACGTTACCGGCCTTGGCGTGCTGAATCGCTTCGATGGTCTGAGGCATAACACCGTCATCGGCTGCCACAACCAGAATTACGATATCGGTCGCTTTAGCACCACGGGCACGCATTGCGGTAAACGCAGCGTGACCAGGAGTATCCAGGAAGGTCACCATGCCGTTGTCGGTTTCTACATGGTAGGCACCGATATGCTGGGTAATACCACCTGCTTCGCCAGCCGCAACTTTAGCGCGACGGATATAATCCAGCAGAGAGGTCTTACCGTGGTCAACGTGACCCATGATGGTCACAACCGGTGCACGAGGCTCCATTTGCTCATCGTCGTCACGGTCAGCCAGTACCTGATGCTCCAGCTCGTTTTCACGCAGCAGAACTACCTTGTGGCCCATCTCCTCAGCAACCAGCTGAGCAGTTTCCTGGTCCAGTACCTGGTTAATAGTTACCATGGAGCCCATCTTCATCATCTGCTTGATGATTTCAGTAGCTTTCACTGCCATTTTCTGAGCCAGCTCAGCAACAGTGACAGTTTCGCCTACACGAACTTCACGGTTAACGGCAGCAACTGGCTTGTTAAAGCCATGAGCCATAGACTTAGGTGCTGCTTTGCCTCTCATGTGGCGCTCACGGCCATCACGGGCATCTTTACCGCCACGCTTTTTGCCCTGAGTTTTGTTACGGCTGCGACGGCCGCGCTTCTCTTCGTCCATATCACTGCGATCTTCAGCAGCCTGAGCTACTTTAGAAGTGGTCACGTGATGGTCCTGGCTGCGCTCGGCTTCCAGGCGACGTTTCTCTTCTTCTTCCCAACGCTTGGCATTCTCTTCTGCCAAACGACGGGCTTCTTCAGCAGCCTTGGCTGCTTCTTCGTCTTGCTTACGTTTCAGAGCTTCCTCCTGAGCACTCTTGATGCGCTCAGCTTCTAGGCGCGCTTCGCGGGCCTCTTCGGTTTCGGGCTCAGCACTCTTTTCGGCGTCAGCTTTCGCTTTGGCTGCAGCTGCTTCAGCTTTCGCCTTGGCGTCTGCCTCAGCTTTTACCTTAGCTTCTGCTTCTGCTTTAGCGCGGGCTTCTGCTTCTGCCTGGGCAGCGGCCTCAGCAGCTGCTTGCGCTTCTGCTTCTGCACGTGCCTGCTCTTCAGCTTCCGCCTTCAATGCTGCCGGGTCACGCTTGACGAAAGTACGCTTCTTACGTACTTCCACTTTTACGTCTTTGGACTGACCACCGCCGGCAGATACGCTCAGGGTAGATACAGTCTTACGCTGCAGGGTCATCTTGGTGGGTTGACCGTCAGCGCCGTGCTGCTTTTTCAAAAACTCAATCAGAGTTTGTTTTTCCGCTTCGGAGACAACGTCGTTACGGGACTTGCTAATACCCGCCTGAGAAAACTGCTCAATCAGTCGCTCAACGTCTTTGCCTACTTCCGAAGCCAGTTTTTCTACTGTGTTTTCTGTCATCAGTTAACTCCCCCTGTTGATCGACTTATGCTTCTTCGCCAAACCAACAGATGTTGCGGGCAGCCATGATGAGCTCACCAGCTTTCTCTTCTGTCAATTCTTCAATTTCGATCAAATCATCAATGCCTTGTTCGGCCAAATCTTCCAGTGTGATTACGCCTTTGCTTGCCATAATGTAAGCCAGGTGACGTTCCAAACCTTCCAGAGCCAGCAGGTCAGCGCTTGGTTCAACACCATCCAGCGCCTCTTCCTGTGCCAGTGCACGGGTAGAGATTGCAGCCTTGGCGCGCTCACGCAGCGCTTCAACGATATCTTCGTCCAGGCCGTCAATTTCCAGCAGCTCAGCTACCGGCACATAAGCGATCTCTTCCAGTGAAGTGAAACCTTCATCAGCCAACAGCTGAGCAAAGTCGTCATCGATATCCAGAGAACCGGTGAACAGGTCAACAATCTTGGCGCTTTCGGCCTGATGTTTGGCGTTCATATCTTCCACAGTCATCACGTTCAGAGTCCAGCCGGTCAGCTGGGTCGCCAAACGGATGTTCTGACCGTTACGGCCAATCGCCTGAGCCAGAGAGTCGGCTTCAACAGCGATATCCATGGAGTGGTTATCTTCGTCAACTATGATAGAGGCCACATCAGCCGGTGCCATGGCATTGATCACGAATTGTGCTGGATTATCATCCCACAGCACGATATCAACACGCTCACCACCCAACTCGTTGGAAACGGCCTGAACACGAGCACCGCGCATGCCTACGCAAGCACCGATAGGATCGATACGCTTGTCGTTGGATTTAACGGCGATCTTAGCGCGGCTGCCTGGGTCACGGGCTGCGCCCATAACGTTAATCATTTCGTCTGCAATTTCCGGTACTTCTACACGGAACAGCTCGATCAGCATTTCTGGCTTGGTACGGGTCAGGAACAGCTGAGCACCACGAGCTTCGGGACGTACTGAATACAGCAGTGCGCGAACACGATCACCAGGACGGAAGCTTTCACGGCTGATCAGGTCTTCTTTGTACAAGACGCCGTCAGCATTGTTGCCCAGGTCAACCACTACGCTGTCACGGTTGCTCTTTTTCACCACACCGGTGATCAGCTCGCCTTCTTTATCTTCGAACTGTTCAACAACCTGAGCGCGCTCGGCTTCACGTACTTTCTGTACGATAACCTGCTTGGCAGTCTGGGTAGTGATACGGTCAAAAACCACTGACTCGATTTCATCTTCGATGAATTCACCCAGTTGAATTTCCGGCTCTTCATAACGAGCAGCTTCCAGTGTGATCTCGCGGAATGGGTTTTCCAGCGGCTCACCTGTGTCTTCAACTACCTGCCAACGACGGAAAGTGTCGTAGTGACCTGTCTTGCGATCGATAGCGACACGTACGTCGATATCACCTTCGTACTTCTTCTTGGTAGCGGTTGCCAGCGCATATTCCAACGCTTCAAAAATCTTCTCGCGCGGTACGGCTTTCTCGTTGGATACCGCTTCAGCAACCAGCAGAATCTCTTTGTTCATCGTCTTGCCTCGTTCACCTTTATCCATCAAAATTTCGCAATCACGTTTGCTTTGCGAATGTTATCGATGGCTACGACTTTCTCTTTACCATCCACGGTCAAAGTCAGCATCTGTCCTTCGACTTTGGTGATGGTGCCTCTCATGTTGCGACTACCATCAACCGGCATAGTCAGTTGTACTTTGGCCTCTTCACCCAGGTAGCCTGCGTACTGCTGCGAATTGAACAGCGGACGGTCTACACCGGGAGAAGAAACTTCCAGCGTGTATTCATGGGAGATAGGGTCTTCAACATCGAGTACAGCACTGACCTGACGGCTGGCTTCGGCGCAATCCTCAATATTGATCCCATTCTCACTGTCGATATAGATTCGCAGCGTCGAATGCTTACCTGCCTGCAGGTATTCGATACCCCACAGCTGGTAGCCGAGCGACTCCACAGGCCCTCTAAGCATGTCTGCCAGTCTGTTTTCCAATGTTGCCAAAATAGACCCCCAAAAAAACAAAAAAGGGCTATATAGCCCCAGTACTTTGCCGCTCGTTTTGCGGCCAATGTCAAAGTCCAAATAACAAAAAACCCCGTAATCACGAGGTCATTGCTTAAGAACCTGTATTCAGTAACTAATCTATCAAGACAAGTAACTGGGAGCTGGTTGCGGGGGCCGGATTTGAACCGACGACCTTCGGGTTATGAGCCCGACGAGCTACCAAGCTGCTCCACCCCGCGTCAACTGGGTGCAAGTATATGGTCTTTCACCTTAACTTGCAATCACTGAGGACCTTCTAAACGAATCATCACACAGTGTTAATTTGGTGCCGAGAGCGGGACTTGAACCCGCACGACCGTTAGGTCACAGCCACCTCAAGGCTGCGCGTCTACCAATTCCACCACCTCGGCAAAATCGTTATCAGTCAGGAATCTTGTCCTGAGTCTGATCGGCTGGCTGAGGAGCTTGTTCAACTTGCTCTGCAGCTGTGCCTAAATCGTTCCACGAATCGACTTCTTTGGCATGGTTTGCACTCAGGTTACCGATAACCAGACTCAGTACAAAGAATGCCACAGCCAGAATCGCTGTGCTCCGTGTCAGGAAGTTACCTGAACCACTGGAACCAAACAGGGTACCGGAAGCACCGGCACCGAAGGATGCGCCCATATCGGCACCCTTACCTTGCTGGATCAGAATCAAGCCGACCAGGGCGATTGCGACCAACAAGTAAACAACAATCAGTACATTGTACATATTACGCGCTCATTGCTATGGAACATAAACTTAAAAACTCGCTCGAGTTTAAGCTAGCTCCGCCAATCAGTCCACCATCAACATCAGGTTGGGCGAACAGGTCAGCAGCATTACCCGGGGTTACACTGCCACCATAAAGAATTCTGATATTTTCCCCAATGAATGGAGACACTTCAGAGAGACGCTTGCGTATAAACGCGTGTACTTCCTGTGCCTGCTCTGGGGTTGCGCTCTTACCGGTTCCTACTGCCCATAGCGGTTCGTAGGCGATAATTGCGTTATCAAAAGCCATGGTACCGTTTTTCTCGATAACCACATCCAACTCTTCTGCAATCACCTCAAAGGTGCGTCTTGCTTCTCGAGCCGGACCAGACTCACCAACACAAAGGATTGGAGTCAAACCGTGCTTTTGTGCTGCAGCAAATTTTTCTGCAACTATGTCACTGGTTTCGCCATACATACGACGGCGTTCAGAATGACCGATAATGACATATCGGCAACCGGCATCTTTTAACATTTTGCCGGACACTTCGCCTGTATAAGCACCGAAATCGTGCTGACTCAGGTTTTGAGCGCCCATTCTTACCAGGCAACCATTCAAGGCTTCTTTATTCGCTTCCATCAACTGCCTGACACTTTCCAGGTAGATTGAAGGTGGACAAAGTACCACTTCTGCTGAATCATCTTGGAGCTTGGCAGCGAATTTCTTGAAAAGCTCCTGCGCCAACTGCGCATCGCCGTTCATTTTCCAGTTGCCAGCAACCATTGGACGTCTGAGTGCCATCTCTGTCTCCTCTGAAAGCGGCGTGAATAATAGCGAACCGCCCTTTAACTTACAATACCCAAGGCCGTTATTTTTGTTATAACAGGCGAGAATGATTACTTTTTATTCTTAAAGCTAATTCTTTGCTCAGGGATAAAACAAAGGCGATGCAGTTTTCACCACATCGCCTTGTGACTGCCTATCCGATCAGGCGCGTACACGCTTTACTGTGTCGGCGATCATATTGGCCAGAGAGGTCACTTCAGCCTCATCTGCACCTTCTACCATCACCCGCAACAGAGGTTCTGTACCTGATTTTCTCAGCAGTACCCGGCCGGTTTCACCCAACTGAGCCTCCGCTTTTTCTTTGGCAGCAATTACCTCTGCATGCAGCAGAGGATCGTCCTGGCCTTCAAAGCGAACATTGACCAATACCTGAGGGAACATGGTTAAGCCATCCAGCATGGCTTCAAAAGGCTTACCCTGACGCTGCATAGCGGCCAGCACCAGAATACCGGCCACAATGCCGTCACCAGTGGTACCATGGTCAAGATCCAGGATATGGCCGGAGTTTTCACCGCCGATACGCCAGCCCTTCTCTTTCAGCAACTCCATCACATAGCGATCACCGACTTTAGAGCGGGCAAACGGAACACTGCGCTCTTTCAGCGCCAGCTCCAGGCCCAGATTGGACATCTGAGTACCCACTACACCACCTGTCAGTGCACCTCGAGCCTGAGCTTCACATGCCAGGATATATAGAATTTGGTCACCATCAACCACATTACCGTGGCGGTCGACCATCATGATACGGTCGCCATCGCCATCCAGAGCAATACCCAAATCGGCCTGATGCTCCAACACGGCTTCACAAATAGCGCCCATAGAGGTAGCACCGACTTTGTCGTTAATATTGATACCGTTCGGCTTTACACCAATAGCGATAACGTCTGCACCCAGCTCTTTAAATACGCTTGGCGCTATGTGGTATGTCGCCCCATGGGCACAGTCCACCACTATCTTCAGCCCTTCAAGTGTCTGATCAGCAGGGAAGTTACCCTTGCAGTACTCGATATAGCGACCGGCAGCATCATCAATACGTGACACTTTTCCCAGCAGGTGCGACTCTACGCACTCCATAGGTTTTTCCAGCTCAGCTTCGATAGCCAATTCGATTTCATCGTCCAGCTTGCTGCCATCGGTAGAGAAGAACTTGATGCCGTTATCATAGTAAGGATTATGAGAAGCGCTGATCACCACACCGGCTTCTGCGCGAAACGTGCGGGTCAGATAGGCGACGGCGGGTGTTGGCATAGGGCCCATCAGCATGACATTCAGACCTGCAGCAGACAGTCCGGCTTCCAAAGCAGACTCAAACAGGTAACCGGAAATACGGGTGTCTTTACCGATAATCACTTTCTTGGTGCCACTCCGGCTTAACACTCGACCTGCAGCCCAACCCAGCTTTAACGCCAGTTCCGGGGTCATCTTGCCGCTGCCAACTTTGCCGCGGATCCCATCAGTCCCAAAAAACTTTCTCATTATTGTTCCTTACTTACCACACTCAAATATCAAATCCGTCTGACTCTGGCGCCTAACGTCTCAGTTGGCGACAGATATTAAATATTTTAACAGTGTCCACGGTCTGTTCCACATCGTGTACACGAACAATATGTGCCCCAAGCTGCAGTGATTGCAGAGCACCGGCCAAACTTCCGGCCAATCTGTCTTTGGGTTCACGTCCCAATAAGCCGCCTATCATACTCTTTCTGGACAAACCAATCAGCAGGGGCAGCTGAAATTCATGAAACTCATCCAGATTTGCCAGCAGCTGATAGTTATGTTCGAGGGTTTTTCCGAACCCAAAGCCAACATCCAGCATAATACGCTCTCTTGGGATTCCAGCGGCTTGGCAGGCCTGAATTCGTTCCCTGAAAAATGCTTTCACATCTGAGACGACATCTTCATATTGAGGCGCTTGCTGCATAGTTCTCGGTTGTCCCTGCATATGCATAAGACAAACCGGAACGTCGGAAGTTGCAGCCGCCTCAAGTGCCCCTGGCTCCTGCAGTGCTCTGACATCATTAATGATATGAGCACCGGCCTTGACGGCCTGACGCATCAGTTCAGCCTTACTGGTATCAACAGAGATCCACACATCATGGTACCTGGCAACGTACTCAACCAGAGGAATGACCCGTTTGAGCTCCTCCTCAAGCGCAACGTCTGCGGCACCCGGACGGGTTGACTCGCCACCAATATCGATAATTCCAGCTCCCTGAGCCACCATCTCATCCGCATGACGACAGGCAGACTCATAGGCTGCAAATTCACCACCATCGGAAAATGAGTCGGGTGTCACATTCAAAATCCCCATTACCACGGGGGCATCCAACTCCAGAGTTTTGCCATGGGCTTCCAGCTTGAACAATCCTATTCTCCTTAAAACAAGAAAACCCCTCGCGGGGTTTTCTTAAAAACAATATCTACTGCATTACTTGGCTGGTGACTCGCCCGGCTCCTGGATGTCGGTATCAACGACTTCCTGCGCCTCTGGCTCAGCAGGCTTAACTTCCTGACCACCCTGAGGGGTAGAACCATTACCACCGTTACCATTGTCATCCTGCCAATCAGCAGGTGGACGTACATCGCGACGGGCCATCAGATCATCAATCTGAGGAGAATCGATGGTTTCATACTTCATCAGAGCGTCTTTCATGGAGTGCAGAATATCCATGTTCTCTTCCAGGATCTGCTTGGCACGCTGATAGTTACGGTCAATTATCACCTTGATTTCACTATCAATAATGGCTGCTGTGTCATCTGACATATGCTTGGATTTAGCCATTGAGCGACCCAGGAAAACTTCACCTTCCTCTTCCGCATACAACAAAGGACCCAGCTTGTCAGAGAAGCCCCATTGAGTCACCATGTTGCGGGCGATAGAGGTCGCGTACTTAATGTCCTGAGATGCACCGGTAGAAACCGCTTCATCACCAAAGATCAACTCTTCAGCCAGACGACCACCGTACGCTACGGAGATTTGACACTCCAGCTTACGACGGCTCTGACTCACAGCATCGGCTTCCGGCAGGAAGAAGGTCACACCCAGAGCACGACCACGAGGGATAATGGTCACCTTGTGCAGCGGGTCATGCTCAGGCATCAGATAGCCCACAATCGCGTGACCGGCTTCATGGTATGCCGTCATCTCTTTATCCTGCTCAGACATCACCATAGAACGGCGCTCAGCACCCATCATGATCTTGTCTTTAGCACGTTCAAACTCTTCCATGCCAACCAGCTTACGATTACCACGGGCAGCAAACAGCGCAGCTTCGTTTACCAGGTTGGCCAGATCCGCGCCTGAGAAGCCAGGGGTACCGCGGGCAATCACACTGGCTTTCACATCGTCACCGATAGGCACTTTGCGCATATGCACTTTCAGGATCTGCTCACGGCCACGAACATCTGGCAAGCCAACAACTACCTGACGGTCGAAACGGCCTGGACGCAACAGTGCAGCATCCAGTACATCAGGACGGTTGGTCGCAGCGATAACAATAATACCTTCGTTACCTTCGAAGCCATCCATCTCAACCAGCATCTGGTTCAGGGTCTGCTCACGCTCATCGTGACCACCGCCCAAGCCGGCACCACGCTGACGGCCTACCGCGTCGATCTCGTCGATGAAGATGATACAAGGAGCAGACTTTTTAGCCTGTTCAAACATGTCACGAACACGGGATGCACCCACACCCACAAACATTTCAACGAAGTCAGAACCTGAGATGGTAAAGAAAGGCACCTTGGCTTCACCGGCAATCGCCTTGGCCAGCAGTGTCTTACCTGTACCTGGAGGGCCTACCATCAATACGCCGGTAGGAATACGGCCGCCCAGACGCTGGAACTTGGTTGGGTCACGCAGATAATCCACCAGTTCTTTCACTTCTTCTTTGGCTTCATCACAACCAGCCACATCGACGAAAGTGGTCTTGATCTGATCTTCGCTCATCAGTTTGGCTTTGCTCTTGCCGAAGGACATAGCGCCCTTACCGCCGCCGCCCTGCATCTGGCGCATAAAGAAGATCCAAACACCAATCAACAGCAGCATTGGGAACCAAGAGATAAAGATCTGGGTCAGGAAACCGGACTCTTCAGCCTCCTGGCCTTTAACTTTCACCCCTTTTTTCAACAGGTCGTTGATCAGGTCACGGTCATAAATAGGCATGATGGTAGTGAACTTATCACCACTACGCATAGTGCCAACTATGGTGCGCTGGTCAGCTTTAAATTCGGCAGTGGCAACACGGTTGTTTTCCACGTCCTGAACGAAGGTTGAATAATCCATCTTCGACGCTGAGGACGAAGTAGGGGAAATACCCTGGAATACCGACATCAGCACTACCGCGATGACGACCCAGAGAATCAGGTTTTTTGCCATGTCACTCAAGTTCTTAGACCTCATTAAAGTCCTGCGATGATTGTCGCTAGGTTACTACAACTTATACCCGGTCGCCACCAGATACACTTCCCTTGAACGGGGGCGCGAGGAATCCGGCTTACGGGTCTTGACAGTTTTGAAAGCCGCTCTCACCGCCTTCATATACTCGTCAAAGCCCTCTCCCTGAAATACCTTAACTGCGAAGCTGCCATTTGGCGCCAGTACCTGATGACACATATCCAATGCTAGTTCAACAAGATACATTGCGCGCGGTTGATCAACACCATCACTGCCGCTCATGTTTGGCGCCATGTCTGACAATACGACGTCAACTTTGGCATCGCCCACTCGATTTAACAGAGCGTCCAGCACTTTATCTTCGCGGAAATCGCCCTGCAGGAAATCGACACCAACGATTGGGTCCATCGGCAAAATATCACAGGCGATAACTTTGCCCTTTTCACCCACCAGCTTCACGGCAATTTGAGACCAACCACCGGGAGCAGCCCCCAAATCCACCACTGTCATACCAGGTTTGATCAGTTGATCTTTCTGCTGCAACTCTTCCAGCTTGAAGGCGGCGCGAGAACGCAAACCACGCTTTTGAGAGAGTTTTACATAGTGATCATCAAAGTGTTCCTGCATCCAACGGGTGGAGCTGGCTGAACGTTTTTTTGCTGACATCGAATTCCCGAAACAAAATCAGAGTTACACCTAAGCTATATGAGGGTAGAATACCCGTTTTTCAATGGTAACTCAGCAAAAGTTGGTATAAATGAACCTGACAACCAAACAAAAACAGTACCTCAAAGGACTGGCGCACAATTTAAAGCCAGTGGTACTGCTCGGGGCCAACGGCCTGACTGAGGGCGTGCTGGCAGAAATCGACAACGCACTGCAACACCACGAGCTGATCAAGGTCAAAGTGCCTACTACTGATCGCGAAGTGAAACTTGCTATCGTCGACGCCATCGTCCGCGAAACCGGCGCAGTGAACGTTCAATTGATCGGTCACAATGCCGTACTGTATCGTCAGTCCGAAGAGATGAAGATCGCTATTCCTAAAGCGCGCTAATCATCACCGGATCGAAAAAGCCGCTCGACTATCCCACGATAGCGAGCGGCTTTTTTGTACCTTGCCGAGCTGAAATATAAATTAAATATATTCCACGCTGACAATTTCAAAGTCAGTAATGCCACCAGGTGTTTGAATACTCACCTCATCACCCTCGTTTTTACCGATCAGGCCACGAGCGATAGGAGAATTCACTGACAGCAGATTTTCTTTAATATTGGCTTCGTCATCCCCTACGATGCGGTAAGTCACTTCATCTTCAGTGTCCAAATTCATGATGGTCACAGTTACGCCGAAAATCACCTTGCCGGTATTTTCCATCTTGGTGACATCGATAATCTGAGCATTGGACAGCTTGCCTTCGATATCACGGATACGCGCTTCGCACAGGCCCTGCTCTTCGCGGGCGGCGTGGTATTCAGCGTTTTCCTTCAGATCCCCCAGTTCACGGGCAGTGGCAATAGCCTCGGAGATGTGTGGACGACGTTCAAACTTCAGCATATCCAGCTCTTGCTGCAAACGCTCGGCACCAACTACCGTCATAGGAACCTTATTCATAATTCTCTTTCGTCTCCTGTAAAACAAAAGCAGCCCGTGCAGGCCAGTAGCCCGCACAGTTGATAATTTTGATGAGATTGCGCCAACTCGCGCACTGGACACCAGTTTATGGTAATGGATACAGCTTACCTAAGCGGACGCAGTTAGGCCATACAATCAGTTGAAAATAATTACCCAGCTCAGATTTTCAAACAGTTAGCTTCAACTTCAAGGGTTAATCCGGTTCAGACCTTGTCCATAAACGCCACAGGCCGTATAAGTGATTACTCGCTTTGACGTTCAGGTATTGCCTATGACACCTGTTAAACGTGGCATTTCGCTCGCACTGGCCGGCATTCTTATTCTGAGCTTTGACAGTCTGTTGGTTCGCCTCACAGATACCTCTCCCTGGAATCTGTTGTTTTGGCGAGGCACTATGCAGGCCACAAGCTTTTTGCTGATCCTGATTCTTTTTAACCACACTGAGCTCAAACAAAAATTGCTGCCACCCTCATTCGGCACACTTGCCGTGGGCGCGCTTTTCTGTGCATCTACCGTCTGCTTTGTGCTGTCGCTGGCTCACACCCAGGTAGCCAGCACTCTGGTTATTGTAAACACTGCGCCTCTCTTCACAGCCATCATCGCTTTTGTGGTGCTTAAAGACAAATTACCTTTGCATACCCTGCTGGCCATAGGAGCCGCAGTGGGTGGCGTCTGGTTTATCTTTGCCTATGCCCCTGAGCCCGGCCAGATAGTGGGAGATCTGTATGCATTGGTCACTGCCGTATCCACAGCTATTTACCTCACCATTATGCGTTCAACCCAGGGGAAAAATGCCGCCAGCTTTTTGGTGTGCGCCGGGATTATGATCGCAGCCTTTGCTCTGTATAAAGGTGCCAGACCATTGTCTGTCCCCGGTGACCACTTGGTTTATGCTCTGGTGTTGGGCGGAGTAGTGGTACCAGGCGCGTACTTATGCATCTCCAAAGCACCGGCTTATATTCCGGCGGCTCAGACCAGTTTGATACTGCTGCTGGAGATTCTGCTCGGCCCGCTGTTTGTCTATCTGGTGTTGGGGGACAAGCCTTCAGATAATGATTTGATTGGTGGCGGCCTGGTGTTGATAACCTTGATACTGCATACCCTGTGGGAGCTTAGACTAAATCAACAAAAGCAGGTTTAAATATTGAAAGATAAAAACTGCTTTAAACTGTGAATTGAAAATCGATTGCTGGCGGGCTTCACACCTATAGTCTGCTGGCAATCCCCCCCTTCCTGTTCAGCTGACTTCCTGTCCCAGAGACAATCCTCTGATCAACTGGCTGATAACCGGGTTCAATGTTTGATGAGAGGGGTAACATAAGCCGATACGACGGTACATTCGCGGCCCATTAAAACGCACCAACTCCAATCTGGGTTCATCCTCCACCAGACCATCCGGCAGGAAACTGATCCCAAAGCCAGCCAGTACCAGAGACATCACCTGTGACTTATGCTCTGCCTTAGCGACTAAATTAAGCGACATATCTGCACAGGCCAGCAAACCTATGGTCTGTTGGTGAGCCTCACAGGGAGGACACTCAATAAAGTCATAGCCGTTGAGATCTTCAGGTTCAACAAGCTCTTTTTGTGCAAGATGATGACCTTTGGGCACGCACAATACATAGTCCTCACTCCACAGCGGCATAAAGACCTCGTCTTCCCGCTTGAGGGCATCCAGCGTCAGACGGCAATCGGCTGCAGAGTGATAATCAACCAGCTCAATATCCAGCCTTTCCACCACCTGATTAATACGGGTCAGTAAACCCGCCAGCCTGCGTTGACTCAGATCAGGCATCACCGCCACTTTCAGCTTCTGTCTGGCCGCCTTTTGCTTGAACAAACCCGGTAATTCACTGGCTTCTTTCACCAGTTTAACCGCCAGTGGATAGAGATAGTGGGCACTATCCAACGCCACTACACCTTTTTTGCTGCGTTCAAACAAAGGGCCTCCCAGTTCCTCCTCCAGTTGCTTAAGACCAGAGGAGAGTGAAGGCTGACTGACATGGCAGCGCTGGGCTGCTGAGGTGATATTACGCTCTTCAAAAATTGCGATGAAAAATCTGAGCAGTCTTAAATCGATCACTTGGACTCACTTATAACCAAAAATTTAGCCATCTACAGGCATTCATAGGCGCAGCCTATCATAACCAGTCAAAATAAGTATTTTTCCCTTTCCTCGACACTTCCTATACTGCGCTCATTCCCTGCCCGGCCGGCATACTAGTTTTCCGCTCTGACCCAGAGCATTGGATTGAGGACAATCACTATGAGTAAAGAGTTAGTTGTTATTACCGGTGCATCATCAGGTATCGGCGCTGCTATGGCCAAAGCGTTCAGCAATGCTGGTCACCCTCTGTTACTGTTGGCCCGTCGTATTGAGCCAATGCAGGCGCTTAATCTGCCAAACGCACTGTGCATCAGTCTGGATGTAACCGATGGCGAAGCCTTTAACAAGGCGATTGCAGAAGGTGAAGCGCAGTTTGGCAAAGTGGGCTGTCTGGTTAATAACGCCGGCGTTATGCTGCTGGGGCTGGCCCACGAACAGGACCCAACTGAATGGACCCGCATGTTGAACATCAATGTGATGGGTGTGCTTAACGGCGTTCATGCTGTACTGGCTGATATGAAAGCCCGTAACACTGGTACCATTATCAATGTCAGCTCTATTGCGGGTCGCAAGACCTTCCCTAACCATGCCGCATACTGCGCTACCAAATTTGCTGTGCATGCGCTGACAGAAAACATTCGCGAAGAAGTGGCCATGGACAATGTTCGTGTTATCACCATCGCACCTGGTGCAGTGGAAACTGAACTGCTGAGCCACACCACCAGTGATGCAATCAAAGCGGGCTATGAAGATTGGAAAACTGAGATGGGCGGCGTGATCATGCCGGAAACCATCGCTGAAGCGACACTGTTCGCCTGGCAGCAACCACAAAATGTGTGCGTACGTGAAATCGTACTGGCTGCAACCAAGCAGCAGCCATAAGCCAGCTATATAGCCCAGCTTAAAATCCATCTAATAAAAACCGCCTGCCATGGCGGTTTTTATTTCTCCGCTCATAGTGATTTGTGGGCAACCCGACAATTTATACAAATAAAACAGTTGATTGATAAAAGTATGCCGCTGTCGACAGTTCAAAAATAGCCTATCTCTTAGGCTGGTATCTGTAGGTTTTACCGCCACTCAGTATCGAAGCCAGGAGGGATTCATGGATTTCAAACCGTTAAGTGGGTTTTCATCAATGTCGATCAGTGCCATGGATAAGATGATGCAATGGCAGATACAGAATTCGCTCTCCCTGTCGGATGCCAAAGCGCCGAATTCAATGATCATTGCCCCAGAGCAGCCCATTGAAACCCTATATCTGCACATCCCCTTCTGCCATACATTATGCCGATATTGCTCATTTCATAAGGTTAAGTTTAATGAGGTGTTGGCCAGGGATTACTTTAAAGCACTGAGGCAGGAAATCAGCTCTGTAATCAATCTTGGCTTTAGATTTAACCGTGTGTATGTGGGCGGCGGCACTACTACGATTCTTGAAGATGAACTGATAGCCACCATAGAACTTATTCTGAGTAAAACCCGGATACGGGAAGTCTCCTGTGAAAGCGATCCAATCTACTTCCATGAAGGCCAACCGCAGAGGCTTACCGGGTTAGTTGACCGTATGTCGATTGGTGTCCAGAGCTTTGAAGACCGAATACTCAAAGCCACAGGAAGATATGAGAAATTCGGCTCGGGCCAGGAGCAGTATGAGTACATTCATAAAGCCGTATCCCTGTTTCCAACCGTTAATATGGACATGATGTATGGGTTTACCGGTCAAACCCCAGACTCCATTGCCATTGATCTCGAAAAAGCCATGAGTCTACAACCGGAACAGATCACCACCTACCCCCTGACCCCGGGCATTGGCAAAAACCGAAAAAAATGCGCATCAATTTCCGGTATGGAGAGTGAGCTTTGGGGCCAGTTCGTCACCGCCAGGTCTTGCCTGACAACAGCCTATGATATGGAGTTCCCCTGGACTTACAGCCAGCGTAAACAGCGGCCTGTTGAACACAAATATGTTCTTGACGGTGAAGATTGCTTTGGTGTCGGTTCAGGAGCATTTGGCCGTTTTGGAAACAGGTTCCTGATCTCCAGCTTTGATATTCAGGACTATATAGATTCAAGAAAAGCCGCCCCCGCCAGGTCTGGAATTCAATTTGAAAAGCAGATAAGTGATCAGGCCCTGATGCAACATCATCTAATGATAATGATGGGCCATGGAATTGTGCGACACAAAGAGTTTGAGTTGCATACAGGGCAAAGCCTGTGGCGGGCTTTGCCACTGGAAATGAGCTTCCTGCTGGCCACAGGCGCCATTAAAAGTCACAGCGACGGCTATCAGGTCACTGAAATGGGCCAATTTGTGGCGCTGAAAATGTTCTCCGGCTTCCTGTCAGGAATGGACTATCTACGTGAGCAGGCCCGGGAACTGGTGCAACTACAAGCCTGCTGATTTAGATAAGTCTGAACAGAGTGTAAGGGTTAGGACACTACTTAGTCAGCGTAAACTCATTACTGACCCAGACAGGGATCAACTTGGTGTTATATGCCGAAGGGGTATATTGATATTGAGCCAGCATTTCCCGGACCACCTCTCCCCACTGAGGGTCAGTCATAGAGGTAAAAGTGACCCTGTGAACCCTTCCTTCGGAATCGATCAAATACTTGGCCTCAACATAGCCTTTGGCAGGCAGACTTTCATCAATCTCAAATTGGTAGGAGTCGGATACAGGTAACCAATAGCGGGACAGCTCACTGGCGTTAATCTTCATCGCAGGCTGCTTTAACACGGGCGTCGCTCCACAACCGGCCAGAAGTACTGCAAAAAGGGTTATCATTATTTTTTTCATAAGGTTACCAGTTATCGACCAGACGTAGCTAGATTCTCAACAGGGCAAATTTTTTGTGCAATCACCCTAAAGTCTGATTTCCAACCAGAAAGTTACCCTCCCCCACTCTCGTCAACCAATTCGAACTATCTTAACTGAGCGGATGATGACTGCAGAAAGCAGCAAGAAGCCCGTTCTTCCTATATTTCCCGACATAACTCCTGCTCTACGGACAAGCGTCTGTGATGAGCATAACCAGCAGAAAGATTTGCAGGAGACAGTAAACAAGTGACAACTGAAGGAAAAAAATGGCATACCTGAGGTATGCCCAAATCGTTGGTCTCGCCGCCAGCAGACCAACGGGTGTCCGTTTAAGCTTAGTTCAATACCTCTTCGGTTCCAGTAAGTTACGAAAAATAAAGCATATTGCTTACTTCCACAGCAATCGTACGAGGCTTAATTAGTGGTTTGCGAACTGTCACAACAGTAGCAGGATTTATCAGATACACTGCGCCATCTCCCATCCAAAGGGACCCTACAACAGGAATAACAATGACTCATAAAATTATTCTGGATACAGACCCGGGTATCGACGATGCAATGGCGATTTTGTTTGCCGAGGCCCACCAAGATATCGAACTGATGGCGCTGACCACAGTATTTGGTAATGCCACCATCGAAAATGGAACCCGTAATGCCCTCTTCCTGAAAGAGAAGTTCAATTGCAGCTATGACGTTGCCCAGGGTGCAAGTCAGCCACTGGAGCGTCCACCAGTTGGCCCAACTGTGATTGTTCACGGAGAAACCGGTTTTGGCCATCTGCATGCCTCTGAACCGCAAACCGCAAAGGCAGATCCTCGTCCGGCACATCAGTACATTATCGACCAGCTAAAAGCTCACCCCGGCGAAATCACCCTGGTCGCCGTTGGCCCTTTGACCAACCTGGCATTGGCACTACAGGCTGATCCTGCAATCACCAAACTGGTTAAACAGGTGGTCATTATGGGTGGTGCCTTTGGTGAACACGGACACAGAGGCAATGTGACGCCATTTGCCGAAGCTAATATTCATGACGACCCGCACGCTGCTGATCTGGTATTCACCGCTGATTGGCCTGTGGTCATAGTTGGCCTTGATGTCACTGAAGAGAGCTTCTTCAGCAGCGAGTATCTGGATCAGCTGCGTGATGACGCAGGAGAGGTGGGCCAGTTTATTCACGATGTCAGTCGCTACTATCTGGAGTTCTATTCAGAGAAAATCGGGCTTTCAGGCTGTCATGTGCATGACCCTTCTGCCATCGCCTATGTGATCAACCCAGAACTGTTCACCCTGCGTCAGGGCCCGGTTCGGGTAGTGCTGGATGGTTGCGCCGAAGGCATGACTCTGCAGAAATTCACGGATCGCCGTCACGGTTACGATGAGTGGGAAGGCAAGCCAAAGCAATCTGTCGCGGTTGATGTGGATGACGCCTCACTGCTGAAGCTGTATCGCGATACTATTATTGAATACAGCGCCAGACAGTAGCGACTTAAGCCTAATCAAAAATATCGCTGTAAATTTCACCAAAAGCAGTGAAATCCTCCATATTGAGCGGCTATACTGGCTGCTCAATATTTACCTGCCACACCTTATTCGGTGTTGGCTGCGGAGGTTGATATGCCAAAGCTTAAAAAACTCGCGTTAGCACTTCCCCTCACTCTGCTCATCCCTTTTTTCACGGCGGCTGCAAATGCAGATGCCAGCACTCAATCAAGTGACGACTTAAGGACTCATGTCGTTTCTGATGCCACCAAACGCAAAGGTGAACAGCAACATCTTAAAGAGTTAGCTGAAGCTAAAGGGCAGAAGAAAGAAGATGTTCTGGCTCATGACGAACACAGACGTAAAGGCGAACAGCAGCACCTGAGAGAACTGCACGAGTCCAGGAAGGGCGCCAA
Organism: Shewanella corallii; assembly: GCF_023349125.1. Classification (GTDB taxonomy): domain Bacteria; phylum Pseudomonadota; class Gammaproteobacteria; order Enterobacterales; family Shewanellaceae; genus Shewanella; species Shewanella corallii. Next base: position 631,674 of record NZ_JAKIKT010000002.1, read on the forward strand.
AATCAAACCGCCCAAAAAAGACGAGTGACAAATCTGCCTGCGCTGGCAAATAGACAGCAGTAAAACAGTAAAAAGGCGCTCTATGCACATCAAGCAAAGGGCGCCTTTTCGACTTTCTGGAGGATTGTTGAACTAAGCGACCTGAGCCGTAACCTGAGATGTCAGCAGCCAAACTGACAACAAAATAAATACGGCGCCCATCACCTTGTTCTGCCAAACCCGGAAACCGGGATGGCTGAGCAACGCCTGCCCCAAAGACCCCACCGCAGCGACGAGCAAGAGGTTAAAGGTGAGACCGGCGACATTAAGCAGCAAACCAAGCGCCAACATCTGCTCACAGGATGATGCGCTAATATTGGATGACACAAACTGAGGTAGAAACAGCACAAAGAACATCAGTGCCTTGGGGTTAAGCAGGTTGCTAATCACAGCCTGACGATATAACTGCTTGCCCAGGTTTTTTTGCGCTTCCGGTGTTTTGGCTTCGCCGCCGTCTTTGGTTCTGAGGCAACCCCATCCCATCCATGCCAGATAAGCTGCGCCAATATACTTAAGCGCTTCCAGTGCCAGTGGGCTCATGGCTACCAGAGCAGACACCCCCATCGCCGCCAACAAGGTCAGAATAATGCCGGAAGTCGCGTTGCCAATACTGGCCCAAACACCCACACGACGACCATAACTGAGGCTGGCTGAAGTGATCAGCAGCATATCAGGGCCAGGGATCAGCAAAAGTGCCAAAATAGCAGTCAGGTAAAGGGGTAATACAGATAGGTCGATCATTTACAGCACAACATGAGCAAAATTCAGGTGGCGGATTGTAGAGATAATTCAGCAACAACTCCACGCCACATTGAACTTTTGTGAGCTGACAAATGGACACAGGAGTTGCCAGCAACAACACCTGATGCAGACCGAAGCCCATGCACTTATAAAAAGGTTGCAGGAAAACAAAAGAAGAAGGCCGCTAATGCGGCCTTCTTAGTTATTGGTTAATTCCTTTGAATTAGCCCTTGGCTATACGCTCATGCAGTTCCTGAACTGAGTTCACCTTGCTACGGTCATCATTGGTTGATGCCATACAGGTTGCGAACGCCGCGTTCAGAGTGGTGGTGTACTGCACCTTGTAGCGCAGTGCGCCGCCACGCAGCTGACGGGAGTCCTCAATAGCCTGACGACCTTCAGTGGTGTTGACGATATAGGTGTACTCACCATTCTTGATGCGGTCCAGAATGTGTGGACGACCTTCATGTACCTTGTTCACCAGACGCGGGTTGATACCGGCTTCACCCAGTACCACTGCGGTACCATGGGTGGCATCCAGCTCATAGCCCAGCTCGGCCAGCTTGGCAGCCAGGTCAGCTACACGGCCCTTGTCACTGTCACGTACAGACAGCAGGGCGCGGCCCTTCTTAGGAATGTCCTTAACAGAACCCAGCAGCGCCTTGGCATAAGCTTCAGCAAAGGTGTCACCTACACCCATAACCTCACCGGTAGAGCGCATTTCAGGACCAAGCAGCGGGTCAACGCCCGGGAACTTGTTGAATGGCAGTACCACTTCTTTCACTGAGTAGTATGGTGGGATAACTTCTTCGGTGAACTGCTGTTCAATCAGAGATTTACCAACCATCACACGGGCAGCAATCTTGGCCAGTGGCACACCGGTCGCCTTGGACACAAATGGCACGGTACGGGCAGCACGTGGGTTAACTTCAATCATATAGATTTCGTTATTCTTCACCGCGAACTGTACGTTCATCAGACCCACAACACCCAGCTCGAAGGCCAACTTGCGAACCTGCTCGCGCATCTCATCCTGGATCTGCTTGCTCAGGGTGTATGGAGGCAAAGAACAACCAGAGTCACCTGAGTGAACCCCCGCCTGCTCAATGTGCTCCATGATGGCGCCAACCACCACAGTCTTGCCATCACATACTGCATCGATATCCACCTCAGTGGCATCGTCCAGGAAGCGGTCCAGCAGTACCGGAGACGCGTTGGACACGCTTACCGCTTCGTTGAAGTAGCGGCGCAGATCCTGCTCGTCATACACGATTTCCATGGCGCGGCCACCCAGTACATAGGATGGACGAACAACCAGTGGGTAACCGATACGTTCAGCGGACAGCACCGCACCTTCAACTGTGGTTACGGTATCGTTCTCAGGCTGCTTCAGACCCAGACGCTGCACTGCGTGCTGGAAACGCTCACGGTCTTCAGCGCGGTCAATGGCATCAGGGCTGGTACCGATAACCGGTACGCCAGCGGCTTCCAGAGCGCGGGCCAGTTTCAGTGGCGTTTGACCACCGTACTGCACGATAACGCCCTTTGGCTGCTCAACGCGTACGATTTCAAGTACGTCTTCCAGAGTTACCGGCTCGAAGTACAGACGGTCGGAAGTGTCATAGTCGGTGGATACTGTCTCTGGGTTACAGTTAACCATAATGGTTTCGTAACCATCTTCGCGCAGTGCTAGGGCAGCGTGAACACAGCAGTAATCGAACTCAATACCCTGACCAATACGGTTTGGACCGCCACCCAGTACCATGATCTTGTCACGGGTAGATGGGTTGGCCTCACACTCTTCCTCATAGGTAGAGTACATGTAAGCGGTATCGGTAGAGAACTCAGCAGCACAGGTGTCTACACGCTTGTAAACCGGGAAGATTTCATAGCGATGGCGGGCCTTGCGCAGTTCGTTTTCGCTGATACCCAGCAGCTCTGCCAAACGCGCATCGGCAAAGCCTTTACGCTTCAGCTGACGCAGCAGGTCGGCATCCAGGTTAGCCCAACCCAGTTCACGAACCTTGTTCTCAGACTTAATCAGGTCTTCAATCTGTACCAGGAACCAGGGGTCAATATTGGTCAGCTTAAAGATGGCGTCCATAGACAAACCGGCACGGAAAGCGTCAGCGATGTACCAGATACGATCCGCACCCGGCTCTTTCAGCTCATGGCGGATTTTCTGCAGGGCATCAGCTTCTTCGACATCAACCACTGGGTCCAGACCGTTACGGCCTACTTCCAGACCGCGCAAAGCTTTCTGCAGAGACTCCTGGAAGGTACGACCAATCGCCATCACCTCACCCACAGACTTCATCTGAGTGGTCAGACGGTCGTTGGAACCGGCAAACTTTTCGAAGTTGAAACGTGGAACCTTGGTCACAACATAGTCGATAGCAGGTTCGAAAGAGGCTGGGGTCTTACCGCCTGTGATGTCGTTGGACAGTTCGTCCAGGGTGAAGCCTACTGCCAGCTTGGCCGCAATCTTGGCAATCGGGAAACCGGTTGCTTTGGAGGCCAGTGCAGATGAACGGGATACACGTGGGTTCATCTCGATGATAACCATACGGCCTGTCTTCGGGTTAATACCGAATTGAACGTTGGAACCACCGGTTTCTACGCCGATTTCACGCAATACCGCCATGGAGGCGTTACGCATGATCTGGTATTCCTTGTCGGTCAGCGTCTGAGCTGGCGCCACAGTGATAGAGTCACCGGTGTGAACGCCCATAGGATCGAAGTTTTCGATGGCACACACGATAATGCAGTTATCGTTGCGGTCACGAACCACTTCCATCTCGTACTCTTTCCAGCCGATCAGGGATTCGTCAATCAGCAGCTCATTGGTCGGAGACAAATCCAGACCACGGCTACAGATCTCTTCAAACTCTTCCTTGTTGTAAGCGATACCGCCGCCTGAGCCACCCATGGTGAAAGATGGACGGATGATACATGGGAAGCCCACTTCATCCAGCACGCCATAGGCTTCTTCCATAGTGTGGGCGATACCGGCACGAGGACATTCCAGGCCGATAGATTTCATAGCCACGTCGAAACGTGAGCGGTCTTCTGCTTTGTCGATAGCATCGGCAGTGGCACCGATCATCTCAACATTGAACTCAGCCAGTACGCCCTGACGTTCCAGTTCCAGTGCGCAGTTCAGTGCAGTCTGGCCGCCCATGGTAGGCAGAATCGCGTCTGGACGCTCTTTGGCGATAATGTTGCGCACCACTTCCCAGTGAATTGGCTCGATGTAAGTGGCATCGGCCATTTCCGGGTCGGTCATGATGGTGGCTGGGTTGGAGTTCACCAGAATGACACGGTAACCTTCTTCGCGCAGGGCTTTACAGGCCTGAGCACCTGAGTAGTCAAACTCACAGGCCTGACCGATAACAATCGGACCGGCACCCAGGATAAGGATACTTTGTATGTCTGTACGTTTTGGCATGGCTTACTTCTCTGCTCCGAATTCTGTTACTTGGCGGTCTGACGATATTGCTCAATCAGTTCGATAAAGTGGTCGAACAAAGGTGCACAATCGTGTGGGCCCGGGCTCGCTTCAGGATGTCCCTGGAAGCTGAACGCTGGCTTGTCGGTCAGGTGAATACCCTGCAGTGAGCCATCGAACAAGGACTTGTGAGTCACCTTGATGTTGGCTGGCAGTGTTGCCTCATCAGCAGCAAAACCGTGGTTCTGGCTGGTGATCATCACAGTGCCTTTTTCGATATCGCCCACCGGGTGGTTTGCACCATGGTGACCGAACTTCATCTTCAGAGTCTGTGCACCGCTGGCCAGAGCCAGTAGCTGATGACCCAGACAGATACCGAAAACAGGGATGTCGGTAGTCAGGATTTCCTGAATCGCTGCGATAGCGTAGTCACATGGCGCCGGGTCACCTGGGCCATTGGACAGAAACACACCGTCAGGATTCATCGCCAGTACTTCACTGGCAGGAGTTTGCGCAGGGACTACAGTGACATCACAGCCACGGTCAACCAGCATGCGCAAAATATTGGTTTTTACGCCATAGTCGTAAGCCACGACTTTGAACTTAAGCTCTTCGGCAGGTGTGTCTGAAGGCAGACCACCTTCCAGACGCCAGCTTCCTTTGCGCCACTGATAGGTCGACTCAGTGGTCACTTCCTTGGCCAGGTCCATCCCTTTCAGACCAGGGAATGCACGGGCAGCTTCCAGTGCTTTGGCTTCATCCATATCACCCACCAGGATACAACCTGCCTGAGCACCTTTCTCACGCAGAATGCGGGTCAGGCGACGGGTGTCAATGTCTGCAATACCAACTATGTTGTTGGACTTCAGATAGTCACTGAGGGATTGTTCATTGCGGAAGTTACTGGCGAGAAGAGGAAGATCCCGGATGATCAGACCACAGGCATGAACGCTGTTGGATTCTGTATCTTCTGAATTGGTACCGGTATTACCAATATGTGGGTAGGTTAAAGTAACGATTTGGCGAGAATAGGAAGGATCAGTCAGAATTTCTTGATACCCTGTCATCGAAGTGTTAAAAACAACTTCTCCAACGGCGATTCCATTCGCTCCAATTGCGGTACCTCTGAAAACGGATCCATCTTCGAGTACGAGTAAGGCAGACTGTGTCAACGCGACCTCCGAAAGACAAGCCACTGAAAATTGAATTTATTTGTATAGTTAAATTACCAAATTCCGCTTAATTTCGAAATTTTGACAAATTCCGAGGATTATACCTTGGGGATTAGAACCCGTCTACACCCAAGCTTTCTATTCTGAAAAAAAATTCCAAAAAAAACCGCCTTGCGGCGGCTTTCATTAACTTAACCCTAACACTTGCTGCATGTCATACAGACCGGCATCCTGACCAGATACCCATAAAGAGGCACGCATCGCACCATTAGCAAAGGTCATACGGCTTGAGGCTTTATGGGTAATCTCCAGACGTTCGCCGATATCAGCAAACATGGCGGTATGTTCACCTACCAGATCGCCAGCACGGATAGTGGCAAAACCTATTGTCTCGCGGTCACGCTCACCAGTAATCCCCTCACGCCCATAGACGGCGCACTTTTCCAGGTCACGGCCGAGCTTATTGGCAATCACCTCGCCCATCTTCAAGGCTGTTCCGCTGGGTGCGTCTTTCTTGAATCTGTGGTGGCCTTCGATAATTTCGATATCTGTGTATTCACCCATGACTTCAGCTGCCAGTTCCAGCAGCTTCCACATCAGGTTTACCCCCACAGACATATTGGGTGCCAGCACCACTGGGGTCTGCTCAGCAAAGGCAGCTATCTGCTCTTTCTGAGCAGCATTAAAGCCAGTAGTGCCTATCACTATGGCTTTATGGTTACGGGCACACCAATCCAGGTGCGCAAGCGTGCCTTCGGGGGAAGTGAAATCAATCAGAACATCAAAGTCATCGCTGGCTTTATCCAGGCTATCAACCAGAGCAATTGCCTTGTTGCCGATCCCCGCCAACTCACCGGCATCACAGCCCAGCAGGCTTGAATCAGGACGCTCGATAGCCGCCCCCAGAATAATGTCAGCATGGTTTTCAGTTGCTTCAATCAACGTCCGACCCATGCGGCCGCCGGCGCCTACTATCGCAACCCGAACATCTCCACTCATCACTAGCTCCCTGAATCTGATAACGCTATTGCCCGGCTCGCGGACAAATGAATGGATTGATTCTACATAAACTATGAAGAGGAGGGAGAAAAATCTCTATACTTGACCAGATTTCAGCGTTTTAAGGCTTACGTCAGTGCCAGGCGGATTCCGGGCATAAAAAAACGCCGGCAGTGCCGACGTTTTTATAAGTAATAGCATCAATCCAATTACAGGATATCCAGCAGCTCTACTTCAAATACCAGTGCAGAGTATGGAGGGATAGATGCACCGGCACCACGCTCGCCATAGGCCAGGTGCTGAGGTACATACAGCTTCCACTTGGAGCCAGCAGGCATCAGCTGCAGGGCTTCAGTCCAACCAGCGATTACACCGGATACAGGGAATTCAGCAGGCTGATCACGAACAACGGAACTGTCGAACACATCACCATTGATGAAAGTACCATGATAGTGAGTGCGTACAGTGTCATTGTAGGTAGGCTTGGCACCGTTACCTTCAGTGATGATTTCGTACTGCAGACCTGATTCAGTGGTGAATACACCGTCACGCTTTGCGTTGTCAGCCAGGAAAGCTTCGCCTTCAGCAGATGCAGCTGCAGCCGCTTCTTCCTGTGCCTTTTGCAGACGCTGACTGATTTCAGTGAAAGCAATCTGCATATCCTGCATGGATACTGCACTATCTTTGCCGTCGAACGCATCAGCCAAACCGGCTTGTACTGCAGCGATATCGATACCTTCGAAAGAGTTGGCTTTCAGCTGCTCACCCATTTGGCGACCTACACCATAGCTGGCGTGCTGTTCTACGGTAGAGAACTTCTCAGACATAATCAGGTTACTCTTGGTTAGTGATAATTTATGCGGCGGGCATTGTAACATAGTGCATTACGCAACGCCCTGCCATAACAGGGTAATTTCTGAGCACTTACCTCGGGCGACACTCACGTATCCCGTCTTCCCTGGCCTGTTGATAGGCTGGCATTACATGGGGAATTTGCTCGTTAAGCTCCTCTATACGACTGCCGTGGGATGGGTGAGTTGAGAGTATTTCCATGGGCTGACTGCCGGGCGCCCTGGCCATATTTTGCCACAGACTGACTGCTGCCCTGGGGTCAAATCCGGCTTTGGCCATCAGCACCAGCCCGACCACATCCGCCTCTGTCTCTTGATCACGGCTAAACGGCAGAGTAATACCCACTTCAGCGCCCAGGCCCAACGCGGCCATCACCATATCCCTATGCTCGACTTCGCCCATATCCAGAGCAAAATCCACCGCCTTAAGGCCAAAATTTTTCATCTCGGAACGGGAAGCCTGTTCGTTACCGTGACTGGACAGAACATGAGCCACTTCATGACCTATCACAGCGGCCAGTTCATCCGGCGTGTGGGCCAGATTAAGCATGCCGGTATACACACCAATAAAGCCACCGGGCAGCGCAAAGGCATTGACCTGAGGCGAGTCAAACAGCACGACTTCCCAGTGCTTATGACGGGTATCGCCCGCCTGCTTGACGATACGCTGAGTAATACAGTTGACGTAGGCGTTCAGCTGGGGATTGCGGTTAATGGGCAGACTTTGCTTCATTTGCGCAAAGCTCGCCTCTCCCATCTGTGCCATATCAGATTCGGAAAACAGTAGCGTCTGGCTACGCCCGGTTGGGGAGGTATGGGTATCGCAGCCACTCAATAAAGTGGCCGCCAGTGACAATACAAACGCAGGAATAAACTTCTTCATAGGCAAATAAACAGCATTCGATGACAACAGTGCTTATTTACCTATATGTGGGCAGCAAATGAATTATCCAATGACATTGGGCCAGGTTTAATTATTTTTGCTTGCTGCAGGTTGGCCAATTCATCGCTTTGGCCGCCTGATAATATTGTTGAGCCGATTGCTGTTGAGCGGTCAGCTCATTAATACGGGTACTGTGAGAGGGATGAGTGGACAGCATTTCGGGTGGTGCACCTTCACTGGCTTTGGCCATATTGTGCCAAAGGTCTACAGAAGCGGCCGGGTCAAAGCCGGCTCTGGCCATCAGTTCAACGCCCATAATATCTGCTTCAGTTTCCTGCTCTCTGCCATAGGGCAAAGTGAAAAACACATTGGTGCCCAATGCTGCCAACTGGGTAATCGTGCCGGCACTTTCAACACCATAGGCAGCAAGGCCAATATTCAGTATTTGCAGCCCGGTTCCCGTCAGCTCAGAGCGGGACACCTTTTCATTACTGTGGCGAGCCAGTACGTGCGCCACCTCGTGCCCCATGACCGCGGCCAATTGGTCCTCGTTTTGGGCGACATTCAGCATGCCGGTGTAAACCCCTATATATCCCCCTGGCAAGGCAAAGGCGTTCACCTGAGGAGAGTCAAACAGTACCACTTCCCATTGCTGAGCAGGCAGCACTCCGGTAATTCTGTCAGCGATGCAATTCACATAGGCAATCCTGGCCGGATCGCGGCTGACCTTTTCCTGCTGTTTCAACTGCTCAAAAGATACCTGCCCCAACTGCGCCATTTCTGCCTCGCTGTGCATCAGCATCTGGCTGCGTCCTGTGGGCGATTGGTGAGTGGCGCAGCCTGCCATTGTCAGGGTTAATGCCAGTGCGGCTAATTTCACAGATATCTTCATTGGTTTAGTCCGTTACAACAATGTGGATAGAGTGTAACCAATACAGACAGATAAAATCGATAGTCAGTGCAAAAGTAAAAAGCCCGATACTGTCACCAGTACCGGGCTTTGTTAATTCATCGTTCGACAGAGTCGGAGGATCAGTTATTCAGATCCTGGAAGAACTTCTTCACACCATCGAAGAAACCTTCAGCTTTAGGGCTGTGCTTGCGTGATTCGCCCGTCAGGGTTTCTTCAAACTCACGCAGCAGTTCTTTCTGACGCTCGTTCAGATTAACCGGGGTTTCAACTACAACCTTACACAGCAGATCGCCCACGGCATGGCTGCGAACAGACTTCACACCCTTGCCACGCAGACGGAACATACGACCTGTCTGAGTTTCCGTTGGGATCTTCAGGCTAACCTTACCATCCAGAGTTGGCACCTGAACTTCGCCGCCCAGTGCTGCCTTGCTGAAGGAGATAGGCACTTCGCAATACAGGTTGTTGCCATCACGCACAAAGATAGGATGTTCGCGCACGCTGACCTGTACATACAGATCGCCTGGAGGTGCACCGAACTCACCGGCTTCACCTTCACCCGCCAGACGGATACGGTCACCTGTATCAACACCGGCCGGGATCTTCACAGACAGAGTCTTGGTCTTCTCGACACGACCTTCGCCATGACACTTGCCACAAGGGTCTTTAATGATTTTACCGCGACCATGACAGGTTGGACATGGCTGCTGCACAGCAAAGAAACCCTGACGCATCTGCACCTGACCGGCACCATGACAGGTACCACAGGTTGTAGCGCTGCTGCCGGCTTTGGCACCAGAACCATCACAGACGTCACAGGTCGCCAGTGTTGGAATACGCAGTTCTTTGGTCAGGCCACGTACGGCCTCTTCCAGAGACAGTTCCAGGTTGTAACGCAGGTCTGAGCCACGGGCAGCCTGACGCTGACCACGGCGACCGCCGCCGAAGATATCACCAAAGACATCACCGAAAATATCACCGAAATCAGCGCCACCGCCGAACCCACCGCCACCACGGTTAGGATCAACACCGGCGTGACCAAATTGATCATAGGCCGCTTTCTTATCGGAATCGGTCAGGATCTCATAAGCTTCCTTCACCTCTTTAAAGGCGGTTTCCGCTTCTTTGTCACCCGGGTTACGGTCGGGATGGTATTTCATCGCCAGGCGCTTGTACGCCTTTTTGATATCGCGCTCGCTGGCGTCACGGCCAACGCCCAATACTTCGTAATAATCTCGCTTTGACATAGTCTTCGCTTTCTCTGAGCTGGCAGTTCATTTTGACTGCGGGAGACATAACAACGGGCGTTAGGGAGATCCCGTAACGCCCGCCGGACGAATAATTAAGGACTAAACCTCAATTATTTCTTGTCGTCTTTAACCTCTTCGAACTCGGCATCAACAACATCGTCAGCAGACGCATTGCTCTGACTGGCTTCAGCCTGGGCACCGCCCTGAGCAGACTGAGCTTTCGCCTGGGCAATTTCCATCAGCTTGGAAGAGGCTTCGATCAGCTCCTGAGAAGCTTTCTCGATGGCTTCTTTGTCATTGCCTTTGTTGGCAGTGTCAACTTTCGCCATAGCTTCTTCGATCTTGGTCTTGTCGTCAGCACTCAGTGCTTCACCGGCTTCTTCGATCTGCTTCTTGGTCGCGTGTACCAGACCATCAGCCTGGTTACGTGCAGTTACCAACTCTTCGAACTTCTTATCTTCGTCCGCGTGAGCTTCTGCGTCGCGTACCATTTTTTCGATCTCTTCATCGTTCAGACCAGAAGAGGCTTTGATGGTGATCTTCTGCTCTTTGCCGGTCTTCTTGTCTTTGGCAGACACATTCAGAATACCGTCAGCATCGATGTCGAAGGTTACTTCAATCTGTGGCATGCCGCGTGGAGCTGGCTCGATGCCTTCCAGGTTGAACTGACCCAGAGACTTGTTGGCGCTGGCCTGCTTACGCTCACCCTGCAGCACGTGAATGGTCACTGCGCTCTGGTTGTCGTCAGCAGTAGAGAAGGTCTGAGATGCCTTGGTAGGAATCGTGGTGTTCTTCTCAATCAGCTTGGTCATTACGCTGCCCATGGTTTCGATACCCAGAGACAGAGGAGTTACGTCCAGCAGCAGTACGTCTTTCACGTCACCGGCCAGTACACCACCCTGAATCGCAGCACCCATAGCTACCGCTTCATCCGGGTTAACGTCTTTACGAGGTTCTTTACCGAAGAAGTTGGTTACTGCTTCCTGAACCTTAGGCATACGGGTTTGACCACCCACCAGAATAACTTCGTTGATGTCAGACACAGACAGGTCAGCATCAGCCAGAGCAACTTTCAGTGGCTCCAGAGAGCGCTGGATCAGGTCTTCTACCAGAGATTCCAGCTTGGCACGGGTGATTTTAACCACCAGGTGCTTAGGACCGGTTGCATCAGCAGTGATGTATGGCAGGTTAACTTCAGTTTGAGTAGTGCTGGACAGCTCGATCTTGGCCTTTTCAGCGGCTTCTTTCAGACGCTGCATTGCCAGTGGGTCGTTGCGCAGATCCAGGCCCTGCTCTTTCTTGAATTCGTCAGCCAGGTAGTTGATCAGACGGTTGTCGAAGTCTTCACCACCCAGGTGAGTGTCACCGTTTGTTGCCAGTACTTCGAAAGTCTGGTCGCCGTCGTTGCTGTCGATTTCAATGATGGAGATATCGAAGGTACCACCACCCAGGTCGTATACAGCTACAATATTGTCGCCCTGCTTCTTGTCGATACCATAGGCCAGTGCCGCAGCAGTTGGCTCGTTGATGATACGCTTAACTTCCAGACCAGCGATACGACCGGCATCTTTGGTTGCCTGACGCTGAGCATCGTTGAAGTATGCAGGTACAGTGATAACCGCTTCAGTTACAGACTCACCCAGGAAGTCTTCAGCAGTTTTCTTCATTTTCTTCAGCACTTCAGCAGACACCTGAGGCGCTGCCATCTTGTTGCCGCGAGATTCAACCCAAGCGTCGCCGTTATCAGCTTCGATGATCTTGAATGGCATGATGTTTACGTCACGCTGTACTTCGTCATCGGTAAAGCGACGGCCAATCAGACGCTTGATAGCAAAGAAAGTGTTGGTTGGGTTGGTCACTGCCTGACGTTTTGCAGGCTGGCCTACCAGAGTCTCATCTTCGGTGTAGGCGATGATAGACGGAGTGGTACGATCGCCTTCGGCGTTCTCCAATACGCGAGCTTTACCACCATCCAGGATGGCAACGCAGGAGTTGGTTGTGCCCAAATCGATACCAATAATTTTACCCATGGGGTCCTCCAAAAAACTTTATAACGCTTAATTCTGTTCAATGATGGTGATATGGGGATGGTTTTCCCGGCTTTCAAGTCGCGCTTTCCATGCTGCCATATCTCTCTTAACTCCCTATATTGGGATGCCATTTCCAAAAACAAGGGATCGATGAAAAATTTTGATCTTTTTTTTCTGTGGTCAGGTTTTACACATTGTATAATGCATACAACTTTTGTAGTACCAGACCCCGTCAGGGGCATTGGATGGAAGCCCTACCTTGAAAACATCAAACCTGGCCTATGTCTATGGCATGGGGGCCGTACTTTGCTGGTCCACTGTTGCCACCGCCTTCAAGCTGGCACTGGCTCACTTTACACCGCTGCAACTGGTGCTGGTTGCGGTATGTACCTCGATTATTGCGCTGGCGGTGATCCTGGGGGTGCAGGGAAAACTTAAACTGCTTAAAGGCCAGTTTCGTAAGCGACCGCTGTTTTATCTGCAAACCGGCCTGCTTAATCCGTTTCTTTATTATCTGGTGTTGTTCGAAGCCTACTCGCTGTTGCCAGCCCAGCAAGCCTTGTCGCTGAACTACACCTGGGCCATCTTGCTGCCACTGCTGGCGGTGCCTCTGCTCAAACAGAAACTGCAGGGCAGCGATATTCTCGCGGCCATTACCGGCTATGTGGGGGTGTTGGTAATTGCCACCGGCGGCAACCCACTTTCAATGAACTTTGAAAACCCTCAGGGTGTGGCTCTGGCGCTGGCCTCCACTTTGCTTTGGAGCCTTTACTGGATTATCAACACCAGGGATAAAGGTGACCCGGTTGTCAGCCTGATGCTGAGCTTTATCATCAGCCTGCCCTTTATTCTGGTCACTGTACTGACCACAGATAAGCTGCCCAGCCTGAATCTGGAAGCCCTGGCCGCCGGGGTGTATGTAGGCCTGTTTGAAATGGGCATCACCTTTGTACTTTGGCTGATGGCGCTGAAAAAAGCCGAGCGCGCCGCCAATATCAGCACTTTGGCCTTTTTAACGCCGCTGCTGTCCATGTGCTTGATTGCGCTGGTGCTGAAAGAAACCATTACCGCGTCAACCATCGCCGGTATGGGATTGATTCTGTCGGCGCTGGTGATGCAGAAACTGCTGAAGCCCAGAGGTCCAAAGGTGGAGCCTGCAGCCTGATAATTAATTCTCAGAACTGGCATGACGCTCAAATAACAAAAGGCCGACATTCCAACTGTCGGCCTTATCGTTACTAAAACCCATCTGAACTTGCCTCAGGCGTTGAGCTTTAATCAGGAATGCGATTCAGCTCATCGTTTTTAACTCATATACATCAGTAATGTGAGCTAGCTTGCTGTCTGCGGCACACAAAATGCGTAGGGTTAACGGCGAATAAAGATAAATGCAAAAGGTCAGTGATACCTTTTGCCATAGAACAGGAATTCAGGATGTCTGACAGCGAAAAAGCGTTTTTTGACCGTGCCAGCGAGTTGATCCAACTGGCGAACAAACAGAACCAAAACACAGAAATCAAAACCGGCGAAGTCAGCGCTTCCTTTATGTATGCGGTAGCCCGTTACAATGCCTGGTTTGGCTCCACCAGTTTTGAAACCAAAGAGCAGATGCAGTCAAAGAAGCAGGAGATGATGGATTACTACATGGAGCGTTATAAAGAGATGCTCGAAGGTAATCTGAACGACTATATTGAGCGCTTCGACCACTACCGTCAGACTCAAAAATAAGCCAGACAGCCAATAACGAAAAAGCCCTTCAGCTGAAGGGCTTTTTTAATTCAGTTACCGGGCTCTACTTGCCATTGACATCCACTTCACCGACACCTACGTCGACATGAAGATTTCCCTGTCCGTTCAAGCTGGCGCTGTAACTGGCACTGACCATGGCGCGCTCGACTTCAGCTTTTTTGCCATTCATGGAGAAGCTGACATCACCCACACCTGAAGTCAGTTCAACGTCATCATACTGGTGGCTGTGGTTCACCTCTACCTCGCCAACGCCAAGGTCGATTTCCAGGCTGTTGTCCATGCCCCGGGTTTCAACTCTGCCCACACCCATCTCCAGATTTACCTCCACAGACGCCGGCAGTAAAATGCGCCACTCCTCTTTGACATCTTCGCTGTCACTCAGGCTCAGGGACAGGCGCTTTCCTTCATTCAACTGTACGTCCAGTTCGATATCGCTGACATCACGCTTATCACCAAAAAACAAAAATCCGGTTTCGGCACCTTCCAATTCAACCTGAATCTCTATCTGATCTGAGTCGGAAGCGATCAGCTCAACCTGCCCCACCCCTACATCCAGGTGTAAAACCTCCCCCTGATAATCGAAGGATTCAGTCAGGGTTTTGTCGTCGGCCAATGCGCTGCCTGATATCAGCAGCCCGGATAAAGTTAGTGCAGCAATTTTGGTTTTCAGCATTCTGTTCATTTTGCATCTCCGTGGATATATTCCTTTCCCCAGAAAAAGCAAAGACAATGCCAACCAACAAAACCCCTTAAGAAACAGTAACTTAACAAAAACATTCAATTTCAGACTTAAATATCAGCCTGCTTGGGTGGCGAATATAACCAACACATTTAGTGTTTTTAGCCAGATTGATTATTGCCTGGGCTTATCCTGGCTGAGAAAGAAACCTTCACTGACAGGAAGATGGTAGCCGGGCATGATAATCCTGCCATCAAGATGGGCGCAGATCTCCCGACCGTTAAGGGTTGCCAACGGTTGTTCCCGATGAATCGGCTGACCATTCTCAAACCCAGGGTACATGGAAAACTCATCCCCTTTGTTGACTGTCAGGGTATAACAAATCTCGGTATAGATTTTCCCCCAGGGGGCAGATGCCTTTGCCAGATAAGCTTTTGCAGATTCAACCTGTTCACAAGGGGCCATCATGCCAAGAATATAGCTGTGCAATATAACGGCATTCAGGCCATATTCCAGAGTGGATGCCTGATCATGTTGGCCACACTCAATGATATGAGAGGTCGTCAACTCAGGAACAAACCACTCAGCTAGGCAGCCTTGCAGCTGTTCCAGCAGACCTGAAATCTTGGGGACCGGGGTAACGGGCAGCAGCAGCTCAGCTGTATTCCGGGTCAGAGCTGACATAAAGGGCATACCATGGGCTGATGTAGAATGAAGATCCAGCAGGTGTATCTCTCTGTCTTCAAACTCATCCAAAATCGCACTCAGCTTATTGTTAATAGCCCTGGCAAGCTCAGGCTCATGCCCATAAATTGTCTCTTCAAGCAGGATTTCCGGAGTAAAACAGCGGTTGAGATCTCTGTCGATAAAACGTTTTCCCTGCAGGTATGCCTGTTTGTTTCCTTCTACAAACAACCAACTCCCTTTAGTCGGCAGACCCGCTATACACTCTTTAAGTTGCTCCAATACGTAATGTCCAACCGGCTCGTTGCCATGGACAAAGCCGGTCAGCACCATCAATGGTCCCGTCGGTGAACTCTTAAGCCAATGAAATACAGGTTCAGTCATAAATTCAGTACAAACTCGACAGCCAATGGGAGAACTCATTGAAGAGTTGCTTATCTGACAATACTCCAACGAGTTTACCGTCATGAATGATGGGTACGACTGAAATCTGTGTTGATTGCATCAACTCAACAGCTTCTTTCACACTTGTCGTGGGGGATAGGGTGATAACGTCGCGACTCATCAAGTCTTTTACCGGAACCAGGTGTACATCGCCCTGCTCGGCATAGGTGCCATAAATATCCAAAATATGACGGTAAGACAGCACACCAACTATGTCACCATTATCGCATTCGACTATCAGAGTGCGCAGATGATTCCAATGCATAATCTTGGCAGCGAAGTCGATAAGGTCGTTCTCGTTAACGGTAAACACCCGGGTATCCATCACCTGCTCAACGGTTTTGCCGCTCTTGGTGTACACCTCCAACTCTGTGGCACTGATATCTTTCCATTGATGCAAAGGTAAGTTGCTTTCCTGACGATTTAGCATCACCCGGGTCAACAGATTACTGCTGATACGCGCGTTAAAACCTTTGCTCTGAATAAAGTCGAAATTGCGAATCATCCATATGGCACTGTTGGTTTTGGTACTTACCCGGCCAGCAATTATCCCCAGATACAACTGAATATCTGCCTCATCCAACCCGGCCAGCCTTAGTCCCTTCTCAGCCACGGGCAGCAAGTGCTTTTCAATAAGCTCACAGCAACTGAGCTGTTCGCCGTTAAACCACTCCATTGTGGTATTGAGTGACTGAGC
Organism: Shewanella corallii; assembly: GCF_023349125.1. Taxonomy (GTDB): domain Bacteria; phylum Pseudomonadota; class Gammaproteobacteria; order Enterobacterales; family Shewanellaceae; genus Shewanella; species Shewanella corallii. Next base: position 648,253 of record NZ_JAKIKT010000002.1, read on the forward strand.
CGCGGCATTATCAAAGTTGGTTTTGGCCACATTGAAGGGCATCAGCTTGGTGACATCATCCAGCGTATGGCCGTAGCCATTAAGCAGCCCCAGGTAAAACGCCATGTTGGCAATAGCATCCTGACTGGTGGGGCCTGCAGGCAATGCTCGATTCTCAATTCGGAGGTGAGGTAAATTGTCTTTCACACCATAGCAGGGGCGATTCCAGCGATAGACAGTGCCATTGTGAAGACACAGAGCTTTGAGCTTGGGGATCTCACCATTGGTCAGCGCCTTCATTGAGTCCTGTTCACATTGCTCGGCAAACAGAATGCGGAACTTGGAAATATCCTCTTTAAAGATTTCAGCCACAGAAGCATCGATCCACTTGCTGCCAAACCAGACTCTGGGCTCCATTTCCCGGCTGTTCAGCTTGTTGTCACGGGTATCGATTGATTGTTGAAACAGTGCAATCCGGGTTTCATGCCAGAGCTTTTTACCCAGCAAAATCGGACTGTTGGCGGCAACCGCAAGCACGGGCGCGGTAATCGCCTGAGCAATATTGTAGTAATGTACAAATTCTTCCGGTGCTATCTGGAAATGGACCTGAAAACTGGTATTACAGGCCTCAATAAGCACGTTGTCATGGGTGAATGAAAGCTCATCTATGCCTTTGATATAAAGCTTATAATCTTCACCTTTCATATCGCATAGCACACGGTTGAGCTCGAAATAACGGTTCTTTGGGGTGATCTTGTCCAGCTCAAGATCTCTGGGCGCTATGGTCGGCAGGATCCCCGTAGCCATCACATTGCAACTCTCCCCGGTTGCTGCCTTTTTGAGGTTTGCTACCAGTCCATCAAGTTCCCGCTGCACAGCGCTGAGTACATCCCCATTAAACTCCCGGGGACTGAGATTCGCTTCAAGATTGAATAATGCAAGTTCGTGGGTAAAGAAGTCCGGATCCAGATGTTCCAGAACCTCCTGAGCTTTGGCGGCGGGCTCCATATCCTGCCCGAGTAGAAAGAACTCCTGTTCGGCGCCGATACGGCTGACACCGGTTTCAAATTTATTCTGCTGCAACATAGTTTCAAGGGCCTGGACATCCTTGAGCAAGTGCTGCATAAACAGGCGTTTATCATGATGAGATTTGGTGGTGTCACTAATATCCTGACCCATAGCGCCTCCCTACTGCACATTTTATTATTTAGCTCTCCTGAATATTAATGGCGTAAAGTTATCAACATGTAAACTGCCCAAATATACACGTCTTAGATGTAAGCCCTCCCGACGGAGAATGCATTACTTGCTCCTGTTATTTATTCCAAACAAAAACAAGCAAATATCAATTCTTTCTGATTATTTCAGCGCAAAGAAAAAAACAGGACATTCTCGGTCAAGGCAACAAACTGAGAGACCAAAATGAAGGGGGTGTCATCTTGATGATCACACACAGTAAAACCAAGATGGTGAGATGAAAGCCAAGAACCTCCCTACTGACAGGCCGAGATCAAATAATTCCATATTAACAACAACATAAACAACATAATTAAAATATTTGACTTTGTTAATTTAATGTTTAACATTAAATTTTTAGTGAATATCGTTAAGTATGTACTCAGCACCTGGATTCGGAAAACTAATATGGAATCAAATTCAGATATAGCCAAAATATGCAATCTGGGACAACGGGTGAGGTGGCTGTTATGGCTGATTTGCGGTCTTATACTGCTTTCAAATATTAGTTTATTTTTATTTTATGGTGTTGATACTCAACTATTTACCCGCACAAACTCTTTCATGATTCAGGAGTTGTTATTCTCTTCATTCTTTGATGACGCCATGTCCACCAGCATCCATGACTCTCCAAAATGGTTCACTAAAATTCTCTGGTATATCTCTGTCCCCGTCTGTCTGATCATCACAGCAATGATTCTGATAAAGCTGGACAGGCTATTTAAGTTCTATTCACAAGGTGTTGTTTTCCATCCACTAAATAATAAAAGAATGGCAAATATAGGATGGTTATTGATTGCACTCTATTTTACCGACGCAATTGCATCAATCACATTCGAGTCATTGCTGTTTAGCCTGCCCATGGAGAATATTATTATCAGCGAAGGGATCCCGGAAGAAGCGATCTTGTTTAGCAGTTTCTCAGAGGGCGACACCCAGATGATTGACTGTGTGCCACCACATACTCTCGAATCTGGAATGGACCTATCAGATGTTCCCGAATTCGGCCCTATCATATATAACAACGCGACATTGCTGTTATTTGGTTCCTTTCTGGTTGTGGTTGCCAGAATAATGAGTTATGCAGCAAACTTAAAAGAAGAAGTCGACACTTTGATTTAGGTACATGGATTGATTATGAGAATAGTTGTAAATCTCGAAGTGATGCTGGCCAAAAGGAATATGCGGTTAAATGAATTATCCCAACTGGTAGGAATATCAATCCAAAATTTGTCGATATTGAAAACAGGAAAAGCAAAAGCGATCAGGTTTTCGACATTGGCGTTGATTTGCGAAGCACTGGAATGTCAACCCGGTGATTTGCTCGAGTACCTGCCTGAATAGACGGCAATCTATTTCAGGCAGGATTTCATTTAACTAGCACAGTTAAACAATTGGAGTTTACAATGCACCACCCTAAAATCACAAGTTTGATTATCGCGTTTGCGGTAACATTCAGTGGCGCCTGTCTCGGGAACCCATACGATAAATTCTCAAAAATTAACAACAATAAACCCACACCAAGAGTCATAGGCGGCGAAGACGCTCAAAAAGGGGAGTTCCCATTTATGGCCTCCCTTATTCAAGCTAACGCCCCAACCACAGGCGCTGTTCAGCCTTTTTGCGGTGGTTCACTGATAGGAAAAAAGTACGTTCTCACCGCCAATCACTGTGTCGGCGGCTCTCCCAGTAACATAGATGTTCTTATTGGGCTCCATGATGTCAAAGCTCCTGGCGAAGCCAAACGTCACAAAGTCAGAGCCATATACGGGGATAGAGCCACCGATACCGCTCTGTTGGAACTGGTAGAGCCTGTGGAAAACGTCAGCCCTATTAAACTGATTACTCGTCAGCAAGCCGAGCAGCTGAAAGACGGCGATATGATGACGGTGATTGGCTTTGGCGTCACCATTGAAAATGATGAAAGACCCGCAGCCAAGATACTGCAAAAGGCAGATGTCCCCCAATTTAACCAAGCCCAATGCAATACCAACTATGAAGAATATACAGGTCATAAGAACCCTATTACTGACGCTATGATTTGTGCTGGCTATGCCAAGATCAAAAAAGATTCCTGCAATGGCGACAGTGGCGGACCACTGTTTATGAAAAGAGACGGCCAATATTATCAAACCGGGATCGTCAGTTGGGGCGCTCGGGTTTGCGCCAGCGAAAATCTGCCGGGAGTCTACGTCAGAGTCTCCAAGATGCTTGACTGGATTTATAAGCTTTCCTCGGGAGTGACATTCGACAGCACACTCAATTTGGGCTACTTGGAAATGACCCAGGATGTCGTCCATAAACTGAATATCAAGAACGAAGGAAGCGACAAATTTATTGTTAATAAAGTCGAGTTCAATGAGCTGAAAAATCTGGCTTCACCACAAGTTACCGATAACAGCTGCGATACGACAGATATTGAGCCGGGCAAAGAGTGTGATATTAAGTTTAAATTTGTCACCAGCACTGCCGGAACAGCCAGTTTAGCGATGACGTTGCATACCACTCACCCTATGCTTAAAACGGCGAACTCCAATGTCTCTGTTGAAATTGCAGAGAAATCAGATCTTGACCTGAAAAAGCTGCTGGATATCAAGTATCCGGGCTTTATCGAGTGGTACTCGGGAGGCAAAGGAAAGTGGCAACCCCAGTCCAGTCAAACATACACAGGTGACAGCGGCATAGAAACAGACTCTGTTGATGATAATAATGCTGCTGTATTGTTAGGCGTTATCAGCAGCGACAGGGTCACTGAATTAAGCTTCAGTTATCTTGTCAGTTCCGAAGCCAATAAGGATGGATTGCGGGTATCGGTAAACCAAAATGAAGAGCTGTTTGCCAGCGGCAGTACCCAGGACAAATTCCTGCATGTGACACTCCCTCTTTCCAAAGGTAAAGACAGAGTATTGTTTGCCTATACCAAAGACGATTCTGGCAGTGAAGGGGACGACAAGGCTTACCTGGACAATGTACAGCTGACCATTACCAATAAAGCGCCAACCATAGCCATTAAAGCCCCCAGGACCGTTGAGATAGGCAAAACGGCTAAGCTTGATGCCAGCGCGACCAAAGATCCTGATGGCGACACCCTCAGTTACAGTTGGAAGCTCACCAGTAACCCAGGTGGCGCAACCCTTACTGGCAACACCAATAACACAGCGACGTTAAAACCCGGCAAAAAAGCGGGCAAAGTTGAGTTTGAGTTGACAGTAACAGATCAGTACGGCGCAAAAGCAACCAGCCAGGGCGCTGTCATCATTCAGGAGAAGCGCAAAGGTGGAAGTATCTCACTGTCGTTAATCTTACTGCTGGCACTTCTGGCAATGGTGTCGTGCCCAAGACGCAAACGGGCATAAACCTATTTGAGGGCTTTGGAGTGATCTCCAAAGCCCTGTCAGGAGCTTCAGTATGAAAAACCAATTATTACTCGCAATTGTGATTGCGATGGTTTCTGTTCCCGCCATCGCCACCATCTACCACGCCAAAATGAACAGTTTCTACATCAAGTCCCCCTCTCCCGAGCTTCTTTATGGCGTAAAGGTAGTGGGAAAGAGTATCCAGGTGGCGGTAGTTTCAACCGGATGCACAGGTGCGGCATCATTTAAGATGAAGGTTATTGATGAAAGTGAACAACAAACAACCCTGCAATTACTCAGGGTCAAGCCGGATCTTTGCAGGGCGATTCCTCATCTGATTGAAATCGAAATCCCTCTTCCGAAGGGAGCTATTGGGAGGGAGATACTGATGTCCAACTCAATTGGTGACGCCTCTCGATACCAACGTAATATTAAGGTGCTTCCAAAGCCTGATTGATTTCTGAGTGGATATATAGAAGCTGTAACTCGAGTGCCCCGTGCTCACTCAAATCAAGATGAAAAACTTCGGCAGTAGCCGCTGCCACCTTATCCTCTTTGTGCCAGTCTCCTTCACAATCTCTTTCCGTTGAACATAATGAGAATGTGTCCAATAAGCTAAACGAAAGATCACGGAAGCCCGACGCTGCTATCGTTATAATTCGCTATTTACCGCGGATAATTCAGATGACTCCAGCCACAGTTCAGGCCAAGAAGGCCAAAATTCCATATGAGTTACATGAGTACCATCATGACAAAGAGGTGCACGCATTTGGCGACGAGGTTGCACAAAAACTGAACGCGGATCCGACGCAGGTATTCAAAACACTTCTGGTGGCTGAATCCAGCAACTCAGTACCGGTTGCCGTCGCTCTGGTGCCTGTCAGCCATCAATTGGATCTTAAGGCATTATCCAAAGTGCTCGGCCTGAAGAAATTGACCATGGCAGGGGTTGAGCCTGCTCAGAAAAGCACAGGCTATCTGGTGGGCGGCATCAGCCCTTTGGGGCAGAAGAAACGCTTACCCACAGTGATAGACGATACTGCGACCAACTTTGATTTTATCTATGTCAGTGGCGGCAAACGTGGATTGCAACTCAGCTTAAAGGCAGCAGATCTGGGTAAGGTGCTGAATGCTAAATTTGCCGATCTTAAACACTGTTAAGCATTCTCTTAAAAAGCCTTTTTGCAATTGCGGCATCAGAGGGTTATAAACAGAAACAGAGGATTGGAAGCAAGGATGGAGGGGCAATGGACGAGCCCGGCAAGTTTATCAATTTAAAGAATGAGCGCAGGCTCAAATATCTGGGCATTGTGGTTGGCCTGGTAATATTTACCATTCAACGTTATACCGGCAATGACTACACCCATCTGTTGGTACTGCTCTACTTTATGTTTCTGTTGCCTTCTATCGGTCTGGACCGCGCCGCACAGGAGAGATACTTCCCGTTTTCACAACAGTTTTTTGCTGCTCTGAGAGCGGTGACCATAGTGATTACTCTTATCGTGCTGGGCCTGTATATTTACGCTATGAGCACGCCACTGGGGCAACCCATCACACTGCCGGATCACCTTAAATATCCCCATGAGCTGAAACAGCCAGAGTAATTGCGATAAAAAAGGCCGCATTGATGCGGCCCTTTTTATTTCGCTTAGCTGCGGGCGGTGTAATCACCCCAGGCCAACCACTTAAAGGTAGTGAGGGCTTCCAGTCCCATGGGGCCACGGGCATGTAGCTTCTGGGTAGATACAGCAACCTCTGCGCCCAGACCAAATTGGCCTCCGTCGGTAAAACGGGTGCTGGCATTCACATACACTGCAGATGAGTCTACTTGCTCCATAAAGCGAGCCGCGGTGTGAATATTATCGGTCAGAATCGCTTCTGAGTGGCCGCTGGAATGACGGCGGATATGGGTCACGGCTTGATCCAAATCGGCCACAACTCGCACGCCCAGGGTCAACGACAGCCACTCAGTGCTGAAAGACTCATTATCAGCAGTATGCATCTCAACATTCAGTCCTGCAGCCAGCTCACGGGTTTTGTCACAGCCATAAAAGCGCACGCCCTGAGCAGCCAGCTCAGTTAATGCCGCCGGAATCACCTCGGCAGCGACCTTTTCGTGTACCAACAGAGTATCCAGTGCGTTACAGACAGTTGGACGCTGCACCTTGGCGTTGATGATCACCGGGTTGATGCGGCTTAAATCAGCTTGCTCATCAATAAACATATGGCAGATACCAATACCACCGAGAATGACCGGAATAGTCGCCTGCTCTGCACACAAGCGCTGCAGCTTCTGACCACCACGGGGCACAATCATATCCACATATTGATCCAGCTTGAGCAGGCCACTGACCAGCTCGCGGTCCGGGTTATCAATTAGCTGCACAGCATCCTGTGGCAAACCCTGCTCAACCACAGCACGGCGAATGGCGGATGCCAGCGCGCGGTTGGAATTTACGGTTTCTTTACCGCCACGCAGGATCACTGCATTGCCTGTCTTCAGCGCCAGTACCGCAATGTCTACGGTCACATTAGGGCGGGCTTCATAGATCACACCGATGACGCCAAGAGGCACGCGGCGACGGGCCAGACGCATACCATTGTCCAGCACGCGGCTGTCAATTTCGCTGCCCACGGGGTCAGCCAGGGCAATCACATTATCGATGTCTGCAATCACGCCCTGCAGCCGGGCTTCATCAAGCAGCAGACGGTCCACCATGGCATCGTTCAAGCCGGCTTCACGTGCGGCGGCCACATCCATTTCGTTGGCGGCCAGGATCTCTTTCTTGTGGGCCTGCAGTGATGCCGCAATCGCTGTCAGCAATTGCTGTTTATCTTTGGCAGTCAGGTTGGCCAGAGAATAACTGGCTTCACGGCCCTGCTTACCCAGGTTGTCCAGGTAAGTCTGTTTGTCTTGTGCACTCATCGTCATTACAACACCACCATATCGTTTCTGTGTACTACGGCATTGCCGTAGTCATACCCCAGCAAAGACTCGATATCATCCGAATGCTTACCGGCAATCTTCTGCATGGCAGCTGCGTTATAGCGGGCCAGACCGCGTGCAAACACCCTGCCGTTGGCATCGGTCAGCTTCAGGGTGTCACCGCGCTCAAATTCACCTTCAACGGACACCACACCTTTGGACAGCAAACTGCGACCTTTATTAGCCACGGCATTCACCGCACCTTCATCCAGTACCAGCTGACCTCTTGGCTTGGGACCGGCCAGGATCCACTGCTTGCGGCTCTCCAGTGGATGCTCAATAGCACAGAAATGAGTACCGACAGCTTCTTTGCAGCTCAGCTTCTTGATCACATCCGGGTGCTGACCCGAGGCGATCACCACTTCGATACCGGCGCGACGGGCAATATCCGCGGCTTCCAGTTTGGTCGCCATACCACCTGTGCCCAGACCGGACACCGAGCCGCCAGCAAGCTTACGCAGGCTATCGTCAATATTGGCGACTTCGGGGATCAATTTTGCATCAGGATTATTACGGGGATCCGCGTCGAACAAACCTTTTTGATCTGTCAGCAGGATAAGCAGGTCAGCATCACATAAAAGTGCAGCGCGGGCAGACAGGTTGTCGTTGTCACCCACTTTGATTTCCTGAGTCGCGACAGCGTCGTTCTCATTGATAATAGGCACAATCCCCTGAGCCAACAGGGCATTCAAGGTATCGCGGGCATTGAGATAGCGTTCACGGTCATGCAGATCCGCACGGGTCAGCAACAGCTGGCCCACATTAAAACCATAAATGCCAAACAGCTGTGACCAGGCCAGGATCAGCTGACTTTGCCCTACCGCTGCCAACAACTGTTTGCTGGCCATGGTATCGGGCAACTGGGGGTGCTGCAGATGCTCACGACCGGCAGCAATTGCTCCGGAAGTACACAACACCACTTCCACACCGGCTTTCATCAGATGCGCCATCTGGCGGGTTAATTCCGCCATCTGCGCTTTATCCAGGCTGCGACTGCCTGATGTCAGCACACTGGTTCCCAGTTTTACCACTACGCGGCGGTAAGCTATCTCACTTGCGTTCATTCTGTTTCAGCATAAAAAATTCGATGGATCCTTATACCCAATCCCCCGCGGAATTAACAGTACCGACAACAGGCATATGATGGATATTCATCATAGATGAGCAAGATTTCATCCACACTGGAATGACCCCGGATACAAAAAAGCACGTCCTGTGACGTGCTTTTTAACTCAGTGATCAACCCGAAGCAGAGTTGCATGATAACTTGCTTTTATCAGGCGAACGCAAACTTGGCCACAAACAGGGCTGCCAACACCACTACGCCAGCAGTCAGGTCACGGTAACGACCACTCATCAGCTTGATCGCGGCGTAAGAGATAAAGCCAAAGGCGATACCGGTAGCAATGGAGTATGTCAGAGGCATCAGAATACAGACCACAACCACAGGAGCTGCTTCAGTCAGATCTTCCCACTCTACATGTACCAGTCCAGACATCATCAGAATGGCGACATAGAACAGAGTACCCGCGGTGGCATAGGCTGGCACCATACCTGCCAGCGGCGAGATAAACAGAGCAGCCAAAAACAGCAAACCCACAACAACCGCAGTTAAACCGGTACGGCCACCAGCACTCACACCTGCGGTACTTTCGATATAACTTGTGGTGGTTGACGTACCCAATACAGCACCTGCGATAGTCGCTGTACTGTCAGCCATCAAAGCACGGTTCAAGCGAGGCAGGCGTCCTTTGTCATCCAGGAAACCACCACGCTGAGCGACTGCAACCAGAGTGCCGGAAGTGTCAAACAGGTCAACAAACAGGAAGGCAAACACCACTGACAGCATAGAGATTTCCAGCGCACCGGAGAGGTCCATGGCCATAAAGGTTGGCGCAATCGACGGCGGTGTAGACACCAGGCCTTTGTACTCCACACCACCGAAAATCACACCCAATGCAGTAATAGACAGGATGCTGATAATCACCGCAGATTTAAATCCACGCTGAACCAGCGCGATAATGATAAAGAATCCCAGAGTCGCCATCAGCGCAGGGAAGGAAGTGATATCCCCCATGGTCACCAGAGTCGCCGGGCTGGCAACCACGATACCTGAACTTTGCAGCGCAAGCAGCGCCAGAAACAGACCGATACCAGCAGCAATACCCAGTCGCAGCGACATGGGAATTGAGTTCACAATCCACTCGCGAATGCGGGCCAGAGACAAGGCCATAAAACAGATACCGGACAGGAATACTGCACCCAGTGCAGTTTCCCAGCTGTAGCCCATTTCACCAACCACAGTGTAAGTGAAGAAGGCGTTCAGACCCATACCGGGAGCCAGTGCAATGGGATAGTTGGCGACGACACCCATGACGATACAGCCAATGGCTGCCGCCAGACAGGTGGCCACAAATACAGCACCATGGTCCATACCGGCATCTGCCAGCATCATAGGGTTAACAAACAGGATGTAGGCCATGGTCAGGAAGGTGGTAAAACCTGCGATCACTTCCTGCTTAAGGCTGGTTTGGTTTTGCTTGAGTTTGAACAGTTTTTCCAACATGGAAGCTGGTTCCTATAGCGCGAAACAAACAGTGTGGGTAAGTGACCCGGTACCTACCGGAACAGCCATCCTGGAAAGCCACTCACATTTGCGGCGGGATTATAGGAATTTCAACCAGATCAGACCAGCAAGCTAACGCCCACCAGACAGAACATATTGTTCCAAAAGCCGAACGATCGACCTGATTTTTAGACGATGCTGCTATATCTTTCGCTTATGTTGCGGGTTGTTAAACGTTAAAGGGAACACCCAGAGAGCAAATTGCAGATAAAAAAAAGCCTGCTCAAAGAGCAGGCCAAGACAAAACTCATACTTTTCCGCAGGGAAATTGGTTACCGCGCCAGCGAGTAATCAGGGCCACCGATGCGAAAGGTGACTAACAACAGAAAAGCAGTTTGTCCGAAACACACCCAAAGGGTGATACAAAGGTTGATGGATGATGGAAACTTTCCGGTAAGGAGTGTGAGTCCTTACAGTGACATTGGGTAAATGCCACCACGCAAAACACTGGTATCAAACCAGGTGCTCTGCCAATAAATAGAGGTCATCGCTTGATAAGCCATGATTGAGATACTCCGAAATCAAAAGTTGTAAAAAAATTACTCTAGCGAAGCTTGGCTCGGTTCCCTGGAGCTAGAGATTCTCGGTTCCGTGGAGACAACTTATCATTCATATCCTTGGAGATTATTCCGTAAGGAGGTGAACTAGAGCTGGTGGCCACCTTGGCTCAACCAACGCGAGCCATTCTACATTTATGTAGTTTTATTACAATAGATCGCTGAATATTTTTTCTAAAAACTCAAAATTAAGTAATTTTATTACCAAACAACCATGCTAAGCCCCAGTCAATAAAAAACGCCGCAGAGTAACCCACGGCGTTTTACCTTTGGCCATCAATACCGATCAATGACTGGATTTGGACAAGATGTACTGCAGCAGAGCTGTCAGCGGCGCCGCAGTTGGCACGCCATAAACCGGATCACCCTCAGTGGCGCTGCCAGCAATATCCAGATGGGTGTATGGCAGTGGTAACTCATCCTCGCCTGTGTTGTCCATCAGGCCCGAGGCTTTCAGCAGGAAGGCCGCCGGGAATTGGTGACCTCTTGCAGTGATGGAGGACGGCGCATTATTGGAACTGAGAATATCTGCCGCATCTGAGACATCACGGATTTTGGCAAAGTCTTCACGACGCAATCGGGAGATTTCCATAGGATCCCCCCAACTCTCACCGATTTCATTCAGACTGTTGGCAACGCCCTGCTCCCTGGCGACCGCATTCTCCACTGCGGCAGTGTAGCCTCCATAGGCGCGAACCACATGACCAGTAAGAGTAGCCACCGAGAACAGCTCAGGAGCAACACACTCTTTTGCCTTAATACGCAGGTGAGACAGCACATCAGCCAGCACCAATCGACCTTCGGCATCTGTATTACCAATGCGTACCCGTACACCAGCATGACTGGTAATAATCTCATCGGTAACAAACGCTTCTGAGCCAATGCTGTTGCGTACCAATCCCACATCGGCAATGACCCGAATCCCTTTTGGCTTGAGTTCCGACAGAGACTTCATCAGCCCCACTACAGCTGCAGCGCCCCCCTTGTCCCGGCTCATACCGGCCATGGCACCACCAATCTTCAGATCCGCGCCGCCGGTGTCATACACCACACCTTTGCCAGCCAACAGGAAAGTATGCTGACACTCTCCCTCACCCTGATATTCGAACCGCACAACACGGGGTTGATGACGAGCGACCTGAAAAGAAGCTCTGGCTACCGCGCTCATAAGCGGGTAATCCCGCTCCAGCGCATCCCGGTTCTCTTCTACCCTGATTGTCAGCCCTGAGTCCTGCAGGTGTGCCACGCTGTAATGGGCGAACGCCGGCGCTGACATCCGCTCCGGCTCAGTACCACAAAGGTCCCGCGCCAGATATTTGCCCGCCTCAATGGCGCTTAACTGAGCAACGGTTTGCTCATCGGCCAATACCCCCACGGCATCCAATGCAGCAGACAAACCTTCAGCTTCGCGCTTCTCCAACGGCTGCCACAACGCCTGAGCAAAACCCAAAGCGGCAACCTGCAACGCTTGCTTGTAAGCTGCATCCAATTTGGCATCCAGCATCAGTAAAGGTCGACGGGCACCAACCGCTTTGGCTAACGCGGCGGCCTGCTTGCCCATATCAGCAAACAGACGAACATCTTGATATTCATTGTCAGTACCTGTCACCGGCGCCAATATCATTCGACCGCCACTGACCTGAGGCGCTGCCAGCATGGTCAAAGTGTTACCCACACGGGCATCCAGCAGCTTGCCAGCCTGGGCAATATCAGCCAGTACCTTATTAGCTGGCCACTCACCCGCTGTGGTAAACAACACCAGCAGATCCCAATCCTGTTCGCGCCACGCGTTCTCCGCAGCCGGAGTAAAGAAGTTGCTTGTCATGTAAGGTCCATTTGTTGTCATTATCAGCCTCATTCTATACACAATCGCTGAGGGTTAAAGACCCCATATCCCCAAGTTTGGATTCCATGAGTCAAGTCCGCTGTACAGAAGCCATATTGACCCCAACATTCAGGTCTGTGCAGTAAACCATCAGCTGGCAACTTTCTCTTCCACCAGTGGACACCATCACCTGCCAGAGCCCTTGGGCAGCGCTGGGTCTGTGATACACTCGGGCCAGATATTACAAAGGCCTTTATGAGGGAATCTTTCGTGACAAGCATTAACCAGTTATATCCCCAACCCCTGTGGCAGTGGTTTGAGCAGATCTGTGCCATCCCGCACCCGTCTAAACATGAAGCAGCCCTGAGCGCTCATATTCAGGCATGGGCCAAAGAGAAAGGCCTGGCCGTTACCGAAGATAAAGTGGGTAACCTGATTATCCGCAAGCCAGCAACTGCTGGTATGGAAAACCGCAAAATTGTGGTTATCCAGGCGCATATCGACATGGTGCCGCAGAAGAACAACGACAAGGTTCATGACTTCGAAAAAGACCCAATTGAACCCTGGATTGATGGCGAATGGGTAAAGGCCAAAGGCACGACTCTGGGTTCAGACAACGGTATTGGTATGGCGTCAGCACTGGCGATTCTGGGCAGTGATGATATTCCCCATGGTCCGCTGGAAGTGCTGCTGACGATAGATGAAGAAGCCGGTATGACAGGTGCTTTCGGCCTGGAAGCAGGCATGTTGGAAGCCGACATTCTGATCAATACCGACTCAGAGCAGGAAGGCGAAATCTATATGGGTTGTGCCGGTGGTGTGGACGCTGAAATCACCCTGCCTATGGTTTGGGAAGCACCGGCTGAAGGCTACCAGTGTTTTGAGTTGAACCTGTCTGGCCTCAAAGGTGGTCACTCAGGTGTGAACATTCACCTGGGGCGTGGCAATGCCAACAAACTGCTGGGGCGTTTCCTGTTTGAAAATGCTGAAGCCCTGCAACTGGAACTGACTGCTTTCTCCGGTGGTTCGTTGCGTAACGCGATTCCACGTGAAGCAGGTGTCACCATTATGGTGCCCGAGGAGCATGTTGCCGCCTTGCGTACCAAAGTTGCCGAGTTCGAAGCCCTGATCCGCGAAGAACTGGCTGTCGCTGACCCAGATGGCACGCTGACGCTGAAGGAGGCTGCAACACCATCCAGAGTGATGAGCGAGCAGAGCCAGAACACACTGATTGACCTGCTGCACGCCTGCCCCAACGGTGTAATGCGCATGAGTGATGAAGTGGAAGGCGTCACTGAAACCTCTCTTAACGTGGGCGTAATCTCCACCGACGAGCAGGAAGTCAAAGTTCTGTGTCTGATCCGTTCACTGATTGATTCAGGTCGCACTCAGGTAGAAGGCATGTTGATCGCTCTGGCCAACCTGGCCGGTGCTGAAATCGAACTGTCAGGGGCTTACCCAGGTTGGAAGCCGGATAACAGTTCACCTGTCATGGCAATCGTGCGTGAAACCTATCAGGATATCTATCACAAAGAACCTGTGATCATGGTTATCCACGCGGGTCTGGAGTGTGGTCTGTTCAAAAAGCCATATCCTGAGATGGATATGGTCTCCATTGGCCCCACCATTCGCTTCCCGCACAGCCCGGATGAAATGGTCAACATTGAGACTGTTGGTCAGTACTGGCAATTACTGCTGGCAGTGCTGGAACGTATTCCGACCAAAGATTGATATCAGCTGACAAAGAGCTGAAATAACAAAGCCACATCGATATTCGATGTGGCTTTTTCGTCACTGTTACCTACAAATACAAAGAGTAGGTATAGAAGTCTTCCAACACTCTTTTGTAGCCCTGTTTTTCATAGAGGTGCTGGCCAGGAAGATTGGTATTCTGGGTGGACAGATCCATACGCCTGGCACCTGCGCCTTCCGCATAAACTCTGGCGGCATTCATCAACCCGGTCGCGACACCTGACTTACGGGCACTTTCTGCCACATACAGGTCGTAAAGAATCATTATTTTGCAGGCCTCCACCGAGCAAAACGATGGGTACAGTTGAGTAAAACCAAGGGCGCTGTCATTCTCCAATGCCAGAAAAATCACAGATTCATTGTTATTTAAACGCGCAGCGATAAACTCTCTGGCAAGGGGAATGTCTGATTAGCAGTGATAGAACACCCTGTAATCATTAAATAACTCGGCAACTTGGTCGAGATGACTGATGCCAGCACGGATGATTTCCATGACTTGCTCCCGCTAAGGGTAAAGACTCAGTCTAACTCGCAGCAACGTGCGGACAAGATTAACTCTGGCCGATTCAGGATGAATTCCGGTTCACGCCTGTAGCGTACAGTTGAGATTCTAAATAAGAGAGATGCAATTCTGGTGTTTATAATATTTATGCTGGTATCAGTGGTACTGATTAAACTGTCTCTGATTGGACAGGGATTGATGAGCATTGCCATTGGCGCCATAGCATGGATAGTTTGTCGCAAGCTTCCATTCAAGCTCGACCCAGTGCTCAAACAAAAGTTCAGTCGATTGTTTGCTACTGCTGCCCTCCTTCATATCAGTCTGTACCTGGTATTGATCGCCAAAATGACCTTGATAGATAAAGCGTCCGACATTCCCGGATTTATGCTCAGTCACCTGCTGCTACACCATCTTGTATGCGCGCTGCTGGCAGCACCTTTGGTGTTTATGACGGTAGCTATATACAACACGCGCCGCACGCTTAATCAAGGTTAAACCCTCCATCAGTCAATATAAGCTGAGTGTCAAAGCGCTAAATCCAGCTGACAGACATTGGAGTTCTGCTCATCAGTTTGCTGTTCAGCCAGTCCTACAGAAATCCCCACCAGACGAATTCCCCGGCCCTCTGCCCGCTCCATGGCCAGAGCCAGCAAGTCCTGAAACAGATTCACAGACAGGGAATCACTGCGGTGTTCAATCGTGGTCTGTTTAAAGTCGGCAAACTTGAGTTTAACCACCTGCTTATGAATACCTCTGCCCGGCGCTCCCCGTGCCA
The DNA here is from genome assembly GCF_023349125.1 of Shewanella corallii. Lineage (GTDB taxonomy): Bacteria > Pseudomonadota > Gammaproteobacteria > Enterobacterales > Shewanellaceae > Shewanella > Shewanella corallii. The sequence goes on from NZ_JAKIKT010000002.1 coordinate 663,847, forward strand.
TACGGGTAGAAAGCTCGGGGATCAGTCCTGACATCACCTGGTTGGCCTGGGAGAGCTCATAAATGTCCTGCGCCAGCGTGGTTTCCACCCCCACGGACTTACGCACCCTGTTAGGTGAAATAGCTCTGGGATCTATGCCTTTTGATCTTTCCACCAACAAAGCACCAAATTTACCAAACCTTTCGGTCAACATGGCCGGTTCAGCCCCTTGTACATCACCACAGGTATGCAGTCCCATGGACGCCAGCTTTTCCCCAGTCACCTTACCAACACCGGGGATTTTTCCCAGAGGCAGGGTTTTCACAAACTCAGACACAGCATCAGGGGTTATCACATATTGCCCATTGGGTTTATTTAGATCCGAAGCTACCTTGGCCAGAAACTTTACCGGTGCAATACCTGCAGATGCCGTGAGGCCAGTTGCTTCGAAGATCTCTTTGCGGATGGCCTCAGCAATCAGGGTTGCCGAGCCCCGACAAGCGGTGCAGTCGGTCACATCCAGATAGGCTTCGTCCAGTGACAGAGGTTCAATTAACGAGGTGTAACGGGAGAACACATCCCGAATCTGGGATGACACCTGCTTATATACGTCCATGCGTCCAGGCACCAGAATCAGGTCCGGACACAGCCGCAGTGCATAGGCTGACGCCATCGCACTGCGAACACCGAACTTGCGGGCTTCATAGTTACAGGTACTGATCACCCCTCGGCGATCGCTGCGACCGCCAACTGCCAGGGGCTTTCCCCTGAGTTCAGGGAAGTCACGCATTTCAACGGCTGCATAGAAGCAGTCCATATCGACATGAATAATTTTACGCACAGTGTTCCTCCAACAGAAAGGATACTGTACAAATAAACAGTGTCAAGCAAGATCCGAACGTTAACCTGCAGGAGCGGCCTCAGTTCCCATCTTTGACTGCTGATAATTAGCCAGACCCATCTTGTCGATAAGTCCCAACTGCTTCTCCAGCCAGTACATATGGTCTGCCTCAGTTTCTTCCAGCAATACCTGCAAAATATCCCGGGTCTGGAAGTCACGCTTCTCTTCACACAAAGCGATCACTTGCCGCAGATCTTCAGCGACCTTGTACTCATACTGCAGATCATTGTGCAGCATCTCGGGCGTATCTTTACCTATGGTCAATGGTGCGCGGCTGGCGACATCAGGTTTGCCCTCCAGAAACAGGATTCGCTGAATAAGCCTGGATGCATGTTCACGTTCATCATCGGACTCGTGATTAATACGCTCATAAAGTTCGTTCAACCCCCAGTCCTCATACATGCGGGCATGAACAAAGTACTGGTCCATGGCGGTCAGCTCATTGGTCAACAAGCGGTTGAGTGCGTCGATTACCTCTGCATTGCCTTTCATCATCTGCCTCCTTAAATCTGTGATTGCAGGTAATTCTCGATACCTGTCATGCCAATCAACTCAAACTGGGCTTCCAGCCAATCCAGGTGCTCCTCTTCATCCTCCAACAGCTCCTGCAGCATATCCCTGCTGACATAATCCCGGTGCTGCTCACACAGGGCAATAGAGTCCCTGAGCAGGTCCAGTTCTCCCCGTAACATCAACATGTCACAACTGAACATCTCCTCGGTGTGCTCACCTATCATCAGCTTATCCAGCAATTGCAGGTTGGGGAGTCCCTCAAGAAACAGAATGCGCTCTATCAACTTGTCTGAGTGCTTCATATCCTGAATCGACTTGCGATACTCCACCTTATCCAGGCCGTCCAGGCCCCAATTACGGAACATACGAGCGTGCAGAAAATACTGGTTGATGGCGGTCAGCTCGCTGGTCAACACCTTGTTGAGTTGCTTAAGGACATCGGCATGGCCTTTCATAATGGCTCCCTGTCAGAATTTTGATCTGGATCAAGGTTTAGTAAATCATGCTCAGAGGAATATTCAATTCCTTTATTTTTCATAAAGTTAAGCAAAGAGAACCATTATCATTCCAACTTGCATTTACGCTTAAGCAATTCTTTCAAGCGATTGTATTTACGACGAAAATGAAAACGACCACCAAATTGGTGGCCGTTCAACAAAACTCAAAACGCTAAAGAGGGGGACAGGTATTCAAAAAAGTTCTATGTCATCTTCGAAGTGCTCATTGGTCATCACACCATCATCCAGCAGGTCACAATAGAAGGCGATTTTTCCCCTTCCGTTTTCCTTCACGTAGTACAGCGCTCTGTCAGCCTGGACCAAAAGGTCGGTAGGGTTCTCTGCGCCGGAAGCATTGACCCCGCCAATGGAGCAGCGCACAGGCCATAACTTATCGTTACGAATGCCAGCAATTTCCTTCTGGAACTGTTTCAGTACTTCCCTTGCTTTCTCTTTGGTTCTGGGGCTGAGTAACACCACAAACTCATCCCCTCCGAATCGGAACAACAGATCTTCATCATCAAAGACTTTGATCATTGTGTTGGCCACCAACAAGAGGATTTCATCACCGTAGAGGTGACCGAAGGTGTCATTAATCTTCTTGAATTTATCGACGTCGAATATCACCAGCCAGAAAAACTTGGGGTCACCACTTTGTTCGCAAACCGCACTGTCATCATCTTCCAATACAGCGAGCACCTGAGAGTAGTAAGCTTTCTTATTCAGCAAACCGGTCAGACTATCGGTTTCCATATCCAGCATTACATTGAGAAAGTTCTCATACACCCGGGCAAAGCCGGTAAGCAAACTGATTTGATGTTCAGACATTTCCATAATGGATTTAATCAGCAACACTTTCACCGTGTTACCGTTAACCATAATAGGAAATGCAGTCAATACACTGTCATCGTGACGCTCAGACACCACCTGCTTCTGACGTGAGCACTTCTGAACGCATTCAAGCAGTGAAGACTCAGGCAGCGCATTCTTCTTCGGGAACATACAGGCAGGAAAATGGATCGGACTGTTCACCGCGACAAAGGCAACAGCGGTAGCATCCAGTGAACTGTGAATAGTCTCCACCAGGCTCTCACCCAAAGCACGGATCTGACGTTTACCGGTTAGCTGCACTACAGAGTTAAGCACAGCCTCGGAGGCTCTGCCCACCATCTCAGCAGCGGCTTCTACCGGATTGGATGCCAAGCCGTTCGATTCATCGGCATCGTTGTATTGCAAGTGCACTCTCCCCTGCACAGATGAAGCTGTCATGCGCTACCACCTAAATCACCCTGGATAATATTGAGTATAGACAGCTTTAAAGCACACGGGCGGGGAGGAAATAAAAACGGCGCCAATGGCGCCGTTTTTTCTGTAACCGGGTTTAAATAATGCGGTTTTGAGTCAACCGCTCGTTACGGGCTTCCTCTTCAGCCTTGGCCATTTTGGCCTTTCTATTGTCGCAGGGCTCATCACAATCACAGGCTTTGTCTATCCCGATGGCGCCCAAACCGCCGCAGCTTCCCGCCACCGCCTTGCGCTTAATGATATAGCCAACCGACATCAGTAAGAAAAACAACAATAACACCACAAACGCGGCCAAAAATGTGCTCATACTTCACTCCTACTGCTGAGTAATATAGGGTTTGAATGCTTCGCTGTAGTAGGTCTTGAACCCATCACCCTGGTATTCTATTAGCATCACGGCAAGCCCCTCACGCTCCGCCAGCGCCAAAGACTCCTTGGTGCCCATGACCATCATGGCCGTCGCCAGTCCATCAGCAACCATACAACTCTTATCCATGACCGTCACCGATGCCAGTTTATGTTCTATCGGATAACCGGTACGCGGGTCAATAATATGGGAAAATCGTTGACCCTCTTCTTCATAATAGTTGCGGTAGTCACCGGAAGTGGCAATAGCAATATCTTTTGGCTCAATCACGAGTTGCACTGTTCTGGCATCCTCGGTCGGACGCTCGACGGCAATACGCCAGGGTTCACCGCCGGCTTTGGTACCTTTGAGTGATACCTCACCGCCGATTTCCACCAAATAACCGGATACGCCGTACTTATCCAAGATGGCAGCAATTTTGTCTACGCCGAAACCTTTGGCAATGGATGACAAGTCGACATAGAGCTCAGGCTTGGTTTTCTCCAGCCGATCGCCGGAGATTTTAATTCCCTCTATTCCCACGTCCGCCATCGCCTCATCGATTTCAAACTGGGAAGGGATGCTGGTTGGTCTGGCGTCTGGGCCAAAACCCCATAAGTTCACCAAAGGCCCCATGGTTATATCCAGTGCGCCATGGGTGAGCTTATGCAAACGTATCCCCTCTTCCACCACTTTAAGGGTGTCTGGAGACACGACCACACTCTGTGCCAATGCCAGCTTATTAAAGCGGGACAGCTCAGAGTCAGGGCGGTAGGTCGACATCTGGTCGTTAACCTGTTCCAGTGCCAAATCGATCTCGGCCTGCAGTAACTGTGCATCGGGCAAACTGTCATTGGGAACCAACTTAATGTGGTAAGTCGTACCCATGGTGTTGCCGGAATAGGACTGTAACTTGGCCGGAGAAGAACAAGCTGCAATAAAAAAGGCCAACCCTACAAAGGCCAGCCATTTTCCCAAGGTCTTAATCATGATGACCCTTAACCCTTCAATCAAAATTGGAAAAACGCTGCGTGACAGTATATCACGCAGCGCGTCGGGTATTATCCGCCGAAGTCATCCAACAGGATGTTTTCGTCTTCCACACCGAGATCTTTCAGCATACCGATCACGGCGGCATTCATCATTGGAGGGCCACACATGTAGTACTCGCAATCTTCCGGCGCTTCGTGGTCACGCAGGTAGTTCTCGTACAGTACGTTGTGAATGAAGCCGGTGTAACCGTCCCAGTTGTCCTCTGGCTGAGGATCTGACAGGGCCACGTGCCACTGGAAGTTATCGTTGTCAGCCGCCAGGCCATCGAAATCTTCAACATAGAACATTTCGCGCTTGGAGCGGGCACCGTACCAGAAGCTCATCTTACGCTTGGACTGAAGACGCTTCAGCTGGTCGAAGATATGTGAACGCATTGGCGCCATACCTGCACCACCACCAATAAATACCATTTCAGCATCGGTATCCTTGGCGAAGAACTCACCGAATGGGCCGGAGATAGTAACCTTGTCACCTTCCTTCAGGCTCCAGATGTATGAAGACATCTTACCGCAAGGCAGAGACAGGTCGCGTGGCGGCGGCGTCGCAATACGTACGTTCAGCATGATGATGCCAAACTCTTCTGGGTAGTTCGCCATGGAGTATGCACGAATAGTCGGCTCATCCACTTTGGACTCCAGCTTGAAGAAGCCGAAATGCTCCCAGTCGCCTCGATACTCTTCAGGAATATCGTAATCGGCGTATCTTACATGGTGTGCAGGGGCTTCAATCTGGATGTAACCACCGGCGCGGAAAGGTACTGACTCACCATCAGGGATGGCCAGCTTAAGCTCCTTAATAAAGGTGGCTTTGTTGTCATTGGAAACAACGCTGCATTCCCACTTCTTGATGCCGAAGATCTCTTCGTCCAGTTCAATATCCATGTCAGTTTTAACGTTAACCTGACAGGCCAGACGACAACCCTGTTTGGCTTCACCTTTGCTGATGTGGTCCAGCTCGGTTGGCAAAATATCACCACCGCCTGAGGTCACATTCACACGGCACTGGCCACAAGAACCACCACCACCACAGGCTGAGGAAACGAAGATACCGTTATCGGCCAACGCTCCCAACAACTTGCCACCAGCACCGGTTTTGATGGCCTTTTCAGGGTCATCGTTAATGCTAATCGTCACGTCACCGCTGGCTACCAGCTTGGATTTGGCGAACATAATCACCAAAACCAGTACCAGTACAATGGCGGTAAACATACTCACGCCCAGATATACTTCCAGCGGAGTCGAGCTCAAAATATCCATGTACTTATCCTTAGAAGGTCGATTCTGAAAAGTCGTACAGGGTGTCCCTTACAGAGACACACCGGAGAACGACATAAAACCTAAGGCCATCAGACCAGCTGTGATAAATGTAATCCCAAGACCACGCAACCCATCGGGTACGTCGGCGTACTTCATCTTCTCGCGGATACCGGCCAGCAGCACGATAGCCAGTGCCCAACCGATACCGGAACCGATACCGAATACCAGGCTTTCACCCAGGTTGTAATCACGCTCAACCATGAAGGAAACCGCACCGAAAATCGCACAGTTCACTGTAATCAATGGCAGGAAGATACCCAGCGCGTTGTACAAAGGTGGGAAGTACTTATCCAGGGTCATTTCCAGAATCTGTACCAGAGCCGCAATCACACCGATGAAGGTAATGAACTTCAGGAAGCTCAAATCCGCTTCAGGCAGACCAGCCCATGCCAGCGCACCCGGCGCCAGAATTCCCTGATAAATAATTTGGTTAACCGGCACAGAGATGGCCAGTACCACAATTACCGCTACACCCAGACCCATGGAGGTGGTGACTTTCTTGGAAACCGCCAGGAAAGTACACATCCCCAGGAAGAAAGCCAGCGCCATGTTCTCGATGAAAATAGAGCGGATTAACAGACTGATATAATGTTCCATCTCATCTTATCCTTTTGCTTCAACTTGCTCTGGCTTGTATATGCGGATAACCCAGATGATGCCGCCGATCAGGAAGAATGCACTTGGAGGCAGCAGCATCATGCCGTTTGGCTCATACCAGCCACCCTCTGAAACCTTCTTCAGCAGCTCAACACCGAACAGAGAGCCGTTACCAAACAGTTCACGGAAGAAACCAACAGCAAGCAGGATTGCACCATAACCCAGGCCGTTACCGATACCATCCATAAAGCTCATCATAGGAGGAGTCTTCATGGCGTAGGCTTCAGCGCGCCCCATTACGATACAGTTGGTAATAATCAGACCAACGAATACCGACAGCTGCTTGGCTACGTCATAGGCGTATGCCTGCAGCACCTGGTCAACCACGATTACCAAAGAAGCGATGATGGTCATCTGCACGATGATACGCACGCTGCTTGGGATGTGGTTACGGATAATAGAGATAAACAGGTTTGAGAAGGCACAAACCGCAGTCAGTGCAATCGTCATCACCATAGCGGTTTCCATCTTACTGGTTACCGCCAGTGCACTACAGATACCCAGGATCTGCAGGGCAATCGGGTTGTTGCTGATAATAGGTCCGGTGAGGACCTGCTTCAGTTCTTTAGCATCAGCCATTAGCTCAGTCCTCCGTCACGGGCCTTGTCGATGAACTTCTCAAAGCCTTCTTTACCCAGCCAGAACTCCAGAGAGTACTGCACGCCGTTACTGGTCAGTGTTGCACCAGACAGAGCGTCTACACCGTACTCAGTCTGAGCAACGGCAGGGTTCTTGGTTACCTTGATAGCCAGTTCACCTTGGTCGTTATACAGCTTCTTGCCGTGCCACTTTGCGATCCACTTTGGATTCTGTACCTCACCACCCAGACCAGGAGTTTCACCTGAACCGGAGAAGTCGTAGTAAACTAGGTTCTGAATCGTGTTCATGTCAGGATCCAGTGCCAGGAAAGCATACATGGTTGACCACAGACCATAGCCCTTGATAGGCAGAATCACAGTCTTCAGGGTACCGGCCTCATCGTGCACCAGGTAAACCACTGCATCGTTGGCTACGCGCTTAACAGATGCAATGTCGTTTTCTGGGATAAATGAGGTCTTCGGGTCCCGGGCCGCTTTTTCCATATCAAAGCTGTTGCCATCAACATCAACAAACTCACCGGTTGCCAGAGAAACTACTTTGGCCTCAACGAATTTGTTATAGGTCTCCAGGATCTGCTCTTTGGTCATACCTGCATCTTTGGTGTTCAGCAGGTTGGCCGCTTCCAGAATGTACTTCTGGCGATCCAGCAGCTTGTTTTCCTGTTGGATTGGCTTAAGCACTACCGCCGCAGTCGATACGAAGATAGAGCAAATCAAACACAAGCCAATGACAACGAAAAGCGTTCTTCCGAACGAGTCCTTTTTACTAGCCACGTGCGATCCTCCGCTTGATATTGGCCTGAACCACAAAATGGTCGAACAGTGGTGCAAACAGGTTGGCAAACAGAATCGCCAACATCATGCCTTCAGGGAATGCAGGGTTGATGACACGGATAAATACCGCCATGGCACCAATCAGCGCACCATAAGCCCACTTGGCATTGTTGGTGAAAGAGGCTGACACAGGGTCTGTCGCCATAAACATCATACCGAAGGCAAAGCCACCCAGAACCAGGTGCCAGTACCAAGGCATGGCGAACATTGGGTTGGTGTCGCTACCGATAAGATTCAGCAGGCTGGAAACTGCAACCATACCCAGGAACACACCACCTATGATGCGCCAGGAAGCGATACGGGTATACACAATTACCAGACCACCCAGCAGGATAGCCAGAGTCGATACTTCACCCACAGAGCCTGGGATAAAGCCGAAGAAGGAATCCCACCATTGCTGGCTCAAACCGTATTCCAGAGTACCGCTGGCAGCCTGGCTCAGTGCAGTCGCACCTGAATAGCCATCAGCTACAACCCAGGTGGTATCGCCGGACATGTTCAGCGGATAGGCGAAGAACAGGAAGGCACGACCCGCCAGGGCAGGGTTAAGGAAGTTACGGCCAGTACCGCCGAATACTTCTTTAGCCACAACCACACCGAAGGTGATACCCAGCGCTACCATCCACAATGGAATAGTTGCGGGCAAGGTCAGGGCAAACAGAATCGAGGTAACGAAGAAGCCTTCGTTAACCTCATGACCACGGACAGAGGCAAACAGCACTTCCCAGAAACCACCAACTGCAAAAGTCACAGCATAAATAGGCAGGAAGAAACAGGCGCCGTACCACATCAAGGTGGCCCAACCTGAGTTGGCGGTCAGCTCAGCCCCGAACATGCTGAACAGGGAAACCTGCCACACATCCGGAGTGCCGAAACCGGCAATCAGAGCGTCCTGCGCCTGCAGGCCGACGTTGAACATACCGACAAACATCGCAGGGAAAGTACAGGCCCATACGGTGATCATCATGCGCTTCAGATCCAGGTTGTCGCGAACATGGGTGCGACCCTTGTTCACTTTACCCGGAGTGTAAAAAATGGTGGCGGCGGCTTCGTAAAGAGCGTACCACTTTTCGTATTTACCGCCTTTTTCAAACTGCGGCTCAATACGTTCGATAAATTCTTTCAAGCTCATAAGCCTTCCCTCTCGATCGTATCCAGACAATCCCGCAGGTAGACGCCATAGTCATACTTGCCGGGACAAACGAACGTACACAGGGCCAAATCTTCTTCATCCAACTCCAGTGCACCCAGCGCCATGGCTTCTTCCGTGTCGCCGGACACAAGGTCACGCAGCAACATAGTCGGCAGAATATCCAGTGGCATTACACGTTCATACGCACCAATTGGCACCATGGCGCGATCTGAACCGCCGGTAGAGGTGGTCATGTTGAACAAACCAGAAGACAGGTGGCTTAAGAAAGCACGGGTAATGGAGTATTTATCCTTGCCCGGCATAGCCCAGCCGAAGAACTCTTTCTCGGTACCTTCTTCCAGAATGGTTACCTGGTTGTGGTAGCGTCCGAGGAAGTCGTGAGGACCGTTGGCAGTGCGACCGTTCAGGACAGAGCCTGATACCAGACGCAGGTTTTCACCTTCAGATTCACCCTGGGTCAGCTGTGATACCTGAGCGCCGAGACGAGAACGAACCAAACGGGGATTCTTGGCGTGAGGACCTGAGATAGCAACGACGCGGTCAGTGTAGAGTTCACCTGTGGTGAACAACTTACCGACAGCAATCACGTCCTGATAACCGATATGCCATACGGTACGGGTACCGGATGCAGGCAGCAGGAAGTGAATGTGAGTACCTGCGTTACCGGCAGGATGTTTGCCGCCAAACTCTTCTACCTGAGCGTTACCGGCAGGGATATCCGCGCCAGGAGCTTTACACAGGTAAACTTTACCTTCGGTGAGTTTAGACAGTAGCGTCAGACCGTTAACGAAATCATCTTTATGCTCATTGATGATTACCGCAGGGTCGGCCGCCAGTGGCTGGGTATCAGTTGCAGTCACAAAAATACCGGCAGCTTTGGAGTCAATGGCCGGTACTTTACTGAATGGACGGGTTCTGAGCGCGGTCCACAAACCTGAGTTGATCAGATTGCTGCGTACCTGCTCGTCAGTCAGTGCGTCGAGGTTTTGCGCATCATGCTTATCAAAAGCGACGGCATCGTCCCCTTCGACTTCGATGACAACAGACTGCAAAACGCGTCGGGCACCACGGTTGATTTCGGTTACTTTACCACTGGCTAAAGCTGTATATATAACGCCTGGGTTCTTCTTGTCTTCGAAGATCACCTGGCCCTTTTGCACCTTATCTCCTACCTTAATCTTCATGGTAGGACGTAAGCCGATATACTCTTCACCCAATGTAGCTATGTGTTTAATGGCTTGACCATCATGGATGGCTTGCTCTGGTCTGCCTGAGATAGGCAGGTCCAATCCTTTCTTAATTGTAATCATATCCACAAGCACTACGTTTGAAGGAAAGACAATGCGCCGCATTCCCGCATCAATTTCAAAGAGTTAATCCAAACCCCAAAATTGAGCTAGCGCAGATTTATCACAGAAATGCGACAATAATCACGCTGTTCGCGCGCATTTTACCCCAATTAACACATCACTGCCACGAAAATAACGACCATTTATCTGTGATCAAACAGCCAAAAGGCCAGCAATCGTGAACATCGACAGGGGTTTTTCCGGTGAAAGCCGCTAAAAATCACATTTTGCAGTAGATGCAAAAATAAAACATTAGTTTTTAACGATTTACATCCAAACGCACACTAAACAAACGGTGTTGCCGAATTTTTGCGCTCAAAACCGAGTTTATCGACTAAAGTCCAATACAAAACTGCAACTGAAATCGACTCACCCATGGGGAGGCCTCGTGCGATCTGGCTCACCCTTCCCTTAAGAAAAATAGCAGCGAACCCTCATTTCGCCACATATATATCGAGAGAATCCCACTTATTGCAGTAAGTTAACCGTAAGTGGGCGCACACATTCACTCCAAACACTCACACATTGGCGGCAAACAAAAGCGCCACAAACCTCACACCGTCACCTTCAGCGCGGCAGAGAAACTTCACAGACCAGCCAAAATCTCGTCGCTGAGAGTCAGTTCAGCATTCCTGTTAACATTGACACCGGCGGCAATCACCGCCCGGGCAATGGCCTGCGCCTCCTCCAGAGAGTGCATCTCGAAGGTGCCACACTGGTAGGCGTTCAATTCAGGGATCTGTTTTTGTTCAGAGACGTCCAATACATCGGCCATAGCGGCAAGCCAGGCATCAGCCACCACAAGTTCATTGGGTTGTCCCACCAGGCTCATATAAAAGCCGGTGCGACAGCCCATGGGAGAGATATCAATAATCTCAACCGAGTCGCCATTCAAATGGTCACGCATAAAGCCGGCAAACAGGTGCTCCAGTGTGTGGATGCCCCGTTCACTCAGAATACTTTTATTGGGAATACAAAAACGCAGGTCGAAGACGGTAATGGTATCGCCGGAGGGCGTACTCATGGTTTTAGCTACCCGCACTGCGGGCGCATGCATCCGGGTATGATCCACAGTAAAGCTACCAAGCAGTGGCATAGACTTCTCCAGGGTGTATTCCATTTCCACAGGAAGCAGCAAACCGGGACCGACAAAAGGGCACTTAATCCTTATCCGCGGGCAACTGAATCAGTGTTAAGCCAGCGACAGAGAGTCCGGGACTGCACTGCTTCTTCCATTAGGAAGTGGCTGTTATCTGTTAAATAACAGCCACTCACAAGTGAATCACAAGGATATCACCAATAAGACACCAAAGAGTAGCCTGCACTTTACTCAGGCGCTGTAATTGTCACCAAAAAGTGCAGGTGTGTGGTTAGTCAGGTTGACGGGCCTCGGTATAAGCATCCTCGGCTATGCTGTGGTAACGGCGGACACCCTGCTCATATTCACGATAGGCATCGTGAACCTTTTTCATCAGCGGGTCTTTGTTTGACTGCTCGGCAATCACCTCGATGGATGTGTCTCTCAAACTATCCAGCACATCTTCCGGGAAGGCTCTTAGCTGCACACCATGTTCATTGACCAGAGCATCCAGGGCCTCCACATGGCGGGTAGTGTATTCATCCAGCATATCCTGATTAATTGCCTTGGCTGCCACTCTGACAATCGCCTGCAGATCTGCAGGCAATTGCTCGTAGGCCTGCTTGTTGATCAAAAATTCCAGAGTCGTACCCGGCTCATGCCAACCAGGGTAGTAGTAGAATTTGGCAGCTTTGTGCAGACCAAAAGCCAGATCGTTAAAAGGTCCCACCCACTCAGTGGCATCTATGGTGCCGGTTTGCAGCGCGGTAAACAGCTCACGGCCCGGCAGCGTTACCGGTGTGCCGCCCAAACGTTCCAGCACTTCACCACCCAGCCCGGGCAAACGCATCTTCAGGCCTTTCAGGTCATCCAGGGAGTTAATCTCTTTATTGAACCAGCCGCCCATCTGCACGCCTGAGTTACCTCCCGGCATTGGCAGAATGCCAAATGGCTCATAAACCTCTTCCCACAACTCCTGACCGCCACCATAGGTGAGCCAACCATTCATCTCCTTGGCATTCAAGCCGAAAGGAATTGAAGTAAAGAACTGGGCAGCCGGAGACTTACCCTTCCAGTAATAGGCCGCGCTGTGTCCCATCTGGGCAGTCCCCTGACTGACCGCATCGAATACTTCAAACGCAGGAACCAGTTCACCCGCCCCGTACACTTTAATTTTAAGGCGACCGGCAGACATCTCATCCACCAGCACAGCGAAACGCTCAGGCCCCATCCCCAATCCGGGAAAGTTCTTGGGCCAGGAGGTCACCAGATTCCACTGATAGGTTTTTGCAGGCTCAGCAGCAGTCCCTTCCCCCTGAGACTGCTGCTTATCACCACAGCCGGACAACAACATGGTGACCGCCACAGCCAAACCGGTTAGCCACTTATTCATTTTTATTACCCTCATCCCTGTCGACCCGTCTCAAGGGCCTAACCATATATCTGCTGAGGCAACCAGGTCGCCAGCTCAGGCCAGATACTCAACAACAACATTAACAGCAGCTGGATCATCACAAAGGGAATCACCCCTTTATAGATCTGGCCACTGGTCACCAAGTCTTTTGCCACACCCCGCAGATAGAAAAGTGCAAATCCGAACGGCGGAGTTAAAAATGAGGTCTGCAAATTGACGGCGATCATGATGCCAAGCCACACAGGGTCCAGCCCCATGGCCAACAAAATCGGCGCCACCAGAGGCACAACCACAAAGGTGATCTCAATAAAATCCAGAATAAAGCCCAGCAGGAAAATCACCGCCATGACCAATATCATGGCGCCAATCACACCGCCGGGCATATTGGAAAACAGCTGATGAATCAGTTCTTCACCGCCAAGACCACGAAAGACCAATGAGAAAATTGAGGCGCCGATCAGGATAAGAAACACCATGGAAGTGACTTTGACCGTACTCAGCATCACCTCTTTCAAGCCCTTTAGCGTCAACTGGCGTTTCAACAGGGCAATCACCAGGGCGCCAGCCCCACCCACGGAGGCTGCTTCCGTCGGCGTAGCGACCCCCAGCAGAATAGAGCCCAGCACCATCAATATCAGTATCAGTGGTGGCAATAGCGCCCACGCGGTACGCAGCCAGAACTGACTGTCCAGTTGTCCCTGTTCTGCAACAGCAGGAAAGCGTTCAGGCTTTCTATATATAAGGAAGAGTGTGTAAAGGCAGTACAGTCCCACCAGCACCAATCCGGGGATCAGTGCACCGGCAAACAGATCACCAACAGAAACTGACTTGGGACTGAATATCCCCATGGATAACTGCGCCTGCTGATAGGCATTGGACAGTACATCTCCGAGCAGAATAAGGGCGATAGAGGGCGGGATAATCTGCCCCAGTGTCCCTGTGGCACAGATAGCACCGGCACTAAAAGAGGGGCTGTAACCGCGATTAATCAGGGCAGGTAAAGACATTAGCCCCATGGTCACCACAGTGGCACCGACAATACCTGTGCTGGCAGCCAGTAACATGCCCACAAAGAACACGCTGAATATCAGCCCACCACGAAAACGCCCGAACAGTTCTGCCATACTGGTCAGCAACTGCTCCGCCACTTTGGATTTTTCCAGCACAGTACCCATAAATACAAACAGAGGCACAGCCATCAAAATCGGGTTATTCAACACCCCATATAAACGACTGGGCAGAGCATTGAGCAACATGGGGTTAAAGTCGCCACTCAGGGTACCGATTCCAGCAAACAAGAGCGCCATACCTGCCAGAGTAAAGGCCACTGGATAGCCCAGCATCAGCACCAAACAGATGCATAAAAACAGCAGCAGGGCCATCATAATCCTTCCCCTTCATGGCTGATGGGATTGCTGGCAGAGTTAATGTTACCACCGTGCCCAAACAGGGCTTTACCATGGTTATAAAGCTCCACCACGGCCTGAAGAATAAGGCTCACAACCAGTATCAACAGCAGACTCTTTTGCACATAGATTAGCGGCAGGCCTCCCGCCTCTACCGACCTCTCGCCGATACGCCAGGAAGTCGCGACATATTCAAAACACCAGATCCCTATAAACAGAGTGACGGGCAGAAGCAGTAACAAGGTGCCGAGAAAATCCACCCAATGACGGCCGCGTTCGGAAAAACGCCGATAGAAAATATCCACCCGTACATGGGCGTCATGCTTGAGGGTATATCCGGCTCCTAAAGTGAATACCGCACCATGCAGATACAAAGCCGTATCCTGCAGTGCAGTCGCGCCGGTATTAAAAACATATCTGAGAATAACTACCGCCAGAGTCAGCAGCAGTAAAATCAATGTGGCCCAACTGACCAAGCGGCCGGAATATTCGGTCAGCCAGGAGCAGGCAGCGATCAGTTTGTTCATACAACTCTACTGTTTTGTTGTTTGTTTTTATAACAACATATTGATAACAGAAAAGTTACAGACTGAAAATCAGAAACACAGAGGTTGGAGGTGAGTATTTATACAAAAACCGGGCAGACAGCAGAAATGACAGAATGATGAAAGCAGTGGGAGGCTGGGGCAGGAAAAACAAAGGCCCGCTCATTGACTGGCGGGCCTGACTAATTGACGAACCAGCTCAACCCTTACACTTGGGAGAGTCCGGCGCACCCTCACGCTGCGACCACTCCTGCTCAGTGTAAGTGTGCATAGTCAGGGCGTGAACGCCCGCAGCCAGCTCATCTGCCAGCAACTCGTTCACCAAACGGTGACGGGCGATCAGACGTTTACCTTCAAACTCACCGCTGACAACCACCACTTTAAAGTGGGTTTCTGAGTTTGGCGGAACATGGTGAAACTTACTCTCGTTAATCACTTCCAGGTGAGAGGGAGAAAAAGCCTGGGTCAATTTATCGCTAATTGTCGTCTGAACGCTCATACATCAGCTCTCTGTAAATAAAAATGCTATCGCAGGGTAAAGGCGAGTGCGATATGAGTCAATCGCCTGCGTGGAATCCGGGAATAAGCTGCCGAAAGGTAAAGTTCCAGCGGGTCCCCTCCTGTTTAAGCCGCTTGGGTAAGCTATGCTGCCAGGTCTGCTGCATAGGATAATGCATCAGCAACAGGTCGCCGGACTCAAGGTGCAATATCCTCTTCTCTCCTGTGTCATTGTGTCTGAGCACAAAGTCCCGTCCCTCACCCAGAGTCACAGAGGCAATATCACTCCCCGGCACCAATTCATCTTCATCGTCGGCGTGCCACCCCATACAATCTCTGCCACCGGCATAGCGGTTTACCAACACACCATTGCTGACAAAGCCAAAATCCTTGCTCAACTGGTGCCTTAAACGATTGGCGTAATAAGGCCAGGGAGTGGGTACCACAAGCAACCCTGAATACTTGTACTCAACCCCCTCATCACCAAACCAGATTTGGGTACGGGGTATCTTGTGGGCCTTACCGTAAACCGTCACCTCGGGTCTTTCATAGGGATAGGCTTCGGCCTCCGTCAACAACAGTGACTGCTGACGGGAATTCAAATAGCCCTTAACCCAGGTCCAGGGCTCCTGGCTTTGTTGAAAGAGTTGCTGCTGCATAATTCTTTAGTTCGCCTTGTGTTTATTCACACCTGGCTGAATTTTGTAGGTTATAATTCCGCACTTTGACGTTTCATCAACTCAGTGTGACATATGACAACCCAGTTTTCAGCCATCGGCTCAGCGCTCGAATTACATCGTTACCCACAGACTCAGATCTCCAATCTGCAGGCCTGGGATGCGGCCGACGAGCATCTGCTGAAATGGCTGGATGAACAGGCAGACATAAGTGGTCCAATCGGCATCATCAACGACAGTTTCGGTGCCCTGACCTGCGGCATTCGCGCCAAATACCCTGAGCAGCTCTGGGTCGAAACGGATGCCAAAACCAGCCTGCTGGGAATTCAGCATAACCTGAGCCGCAACCAGTTGAAGGATGACAATATCAGCTGGTTAACCAGCCGTGATACCTTGCCCTCTCAATCGGCTTTGGTACTGATGAAGCTTCCGAAAAACCTGAACTACTTTGCCCACCAGCTGATCCGCTTGTCAGCTGTGATGCCACAGGGCAGCACCTTACAAATTGGTGCAAGGGCCAAATCCATCAATCAAAGCCTGTTGGCGCTGATTGCCAAAC
Source organism: Shewanella corallii (assembly GCF_023349125.1). Lineage (GTDB taxonomy): Bacteria > Pseudomonadota > Gammaproteobacteria > Enterobacterales > Shewanellaceae > Shewanella > Shewanella corallii. The sequence continues at coordinate 680,526 of NZ_JAKIKT010000002.1, forward strand.
ATTTTGGTCCGGCTACTGCCAGTCTTGCCTGGAAAAAGACCCGGGTGATCACTGCCATCGCCGATGGCAAAACCAGAGCAGAGCCCAAGCCTCAGCGCTGGAATGTGCCTGAATATGGTCTGACGTTAAGTAACCTGTCCAATGTGTTTGCTGCCAATAAGCTGGATATCGGTGCCCGAATCATGCTGGAAAATTTGCCTCAGGGTGAGTTCCAACAAATTATCGATCTTGGTTGTGGCAACGGTGTGCTGGGTTTACGTGCCGCCAGCTGCTATCCGGACGCCAGTGTACACTTTGTTGATGACTCAGAAATGGCAGTGGCCAGCGCCAGAGAAAACTGGCAAAGCAATGGCCTGGAGCCGGAGCGTGGTCACTTCCACTGGGATGATTGCCTGACCCACCTGGATGCAGGCCTGCAGGCTGACTTGGTGCTGTGTAATCCGCCTTTCCATCAGGGTGAAGCCATTACCGACCATATCGCCTGGCAGATGTTCAATGACGCCCGCAAACGTCTCAAGCCTGGTGGCATATTGCATATCGTCGGTAATCGCCACCTGGGTTATCACATCAAACTCAAGCGATTATTCGGCAATTGTCAGACCGTTGCCAGCAATGGCAAATTCGTGATTCTGCAATCCACCAAGTAAACCGGGATATTGAGGAAGCAGACAGTTGTCTGCTTCCTACCCTGTTACAATCAGTCCAATTCATTTCTGACGGTACCCACCATGTCTTTTGCCTCATTGAATCTCGACGCCCGTCTGCTGGCGAATCTGCAACACCTAGGATTTAATACGCCTACGGATATTCAGGCCAGCGCCATTCCTCTGGTGTTGGCAGGCAAAGATCTGATGGCCGGAGCCAAAACCGGCAGTGGCAAAACTGCCGCCTTTTCTCTGCCGATCATTAATCAACTTCTTGGCATACAGAGCGATGGCAAACCCAAGGCTCTGGTACTGGTGCCGACCCGTGAATTGGCCCAGCAGGTGCAGGAAAATATCAGCCATTATGCTCAGGGATTGCCAATCAGAAGCGTCTGCCTCTATGGCGGCGCGGCGTTCGAGCCACAACAGCAACTACTGGCCAAAGGGGCGGATATAGTCGTGGCTACACCGGGACGCCTGCTTGACCATGTGCGCAAACACACAGTGGATTTGAGAGGCCTAAACTGGCTGGTGCTGGATGAAGCCGATCGTATGCTGGATATGGGCTTCAAAGATGAAATCCAGATGGTGCTGAGAAAAGTGCCAAAGCAACGTCAAACCATGCTGTTTTCTGCGACTTTCGACGACAGCATTTTCCGCTTCAGCAAATCATTACTGAGCAGCCCGGCCCTGGTAGAGGTGGATAAGCGCAACGCCGGTAATCAGGATATTGAGCAGCAGGTGTATGAGGTTGATGATGACCGAAAAGCCGCTTTGCTTAACCACCTGCTGTCCCATAAAGGATGGCCTCAGGTATTGGTGTTCAGCCGTACCAAACAAAGTGCCGACAAACTGGCGCAGGATTTGGCAGGCAAAGGGCTAAAGGTAAAAGCCTTTCACGGCGACCTGTCACAAAAAGCCCGGGATACAGTACTGAGCGAGTTTAAAAGCGGTGAGCTGCAGGCTTTGATAGCCACTGATGTCGCTGCCCGGGGACTGGATATTGATGAGCTGCCTGTGGTGATCAATATGGAACTGCCATTTGTGGCAGAAGACTATGTGCACCGTATCGGTCGCACCGGACGCGCCGGCAACAAGGGGCTGGCCATCACCTTTTTTACCAATAAAGATGCCAGAGCCATGGAGGAGCTGGAAGTCCTGCTCGATACCCGTCTGCCAAGACAATGGTATCCGGGCTTTGAACCTGACCTTATGCGGGAAGATGACAGTCCACGCCTGTCCAAAGCAGCCCAGAAACAAAGGGCGCGAAAACGTGCATTGGGCGGAAATACCCGCAAAAGACGTTAATCCCTATTGACGCCCGGTCGATTCAGCGCCGGGCGTTCGTAAGCCATATCCTCAGCCAAAACTAATCCAGCCCGGCAATCGCGGCTATTGCCTGACGGTTGGTCGCTGAAAATACCTTGTCCATCGCCTCAGCAGCGTCAAGCCAGCAGTAACTTGTATGCTCCTGCTCAGCCAGTACCACGTTAATATTCTGCGGAACGCAAACACTGAACAGATGCTCTGTGTTCTCTTTGGTATCCGGGGCATATCGGCTCTGCCACTGGGGCATAATGGCGTAACGGGTTTGGCTGCAATGATCTTTAAGCTCAAGCTGAGCCTGTGAAATGCAGATCCCGGTTTCCTCCCACAACTCTCTGATGGCGCTTTGTCGCGGCGTTTCGCCCCACTCCACACCACCAGTTACAGATTGCCAAAACCCCTTGGGGTAACAGCGCTCCAGCAACAAAAACCTGCCATCAGGGCTGTAAACCACCACCAACACAGACACTGGCTGACGATATTGATTGTCACTCAAGGGCTTACCTCCGTATAAAAACACACTGGTACTTTAGTTTGCGTCGCAAATTCATTAACATTTTTGCAAAGCCTGAGGAAGGTGCGAATAAGTCCCGTGCGTGCTCTGCGAGTGGTGACAGTCTCTAGATGCGCGGCGCAGTTTGAAGTTAATGGCCCTAGTCCTTAGCAAGAACTGCAACAAAGCAGATAGGGCTGTCAGCCTCGCCCTTCGGGGCTTTCGAGCAATCACGATTTCTTTGGTATTCAGCTTTGAAAGGCAACCAGCCTTCCTTTATCTGAATACCTCGAACTCGCTTCTGCTCATAAGCCAGAGTGCCGCGAGGATTTGTTCGCACCTTCCCTAGGACTGCCCGGCAATAATGACAGTGGAAAAGGAAAAGGCGCAATGAACAAAATAATAAAAGGCCTGGCTCTTGGGACTGGCGTACTGGCATTGGCTGGCGCAACAGTTTATGGGCTTATGTGGGCTAACCTGCCCTCACTGGATGGCAAACTGCAAGTCGAAGGTCCCCGGGACACAATAACACTCTCCAGAGATGACTTGGGCAACGCGATAATTCATGCCAGTGACAGGGCTGATGCGGCTTTTGCTCTCGGCTTTGCCCACGGTCAGGACAGATTCTTTCAGATGGATCTGCTGCGTCGCAACGCTGCCGGTGAACTTGCCGCCCTGTTTGGCGACGCCGCCCTGCCCCTGGATAAAAAGCACAGATTTCACCAGTTCAGAAAAAGAGCCACTATGGCTTTGGAGCAACTTGATCCTGAGCAGCGAGAGATCCTGCGACAATACACTCTTGGGGTAAATACCGCCTTGGATGCTCAACAGGTAAAAAGTTTCGAATACCTGCTTACCAACACCACACCAGAACCATGGCGGCCGGAGGACAGTCTGTTAGCCATCTACTCCATGTATCTGGATCTGCAAGCTGGTACAGTGGAGCGGGAAAAAGTGCTTACCTATATTCAGCAATCTCTGGGGCAACCCATGGTGGACTTTATTACCCAGACAGATCCTTTACAGGCTGCGCTGGATGGCTCCACCCTGCCGCTGGATAATCTTGCTATACCCGCCCTGCCAGACGCATTAATGCAAACGTCAGTACACACCTTTATCGAGCAGGATGAGGTAGTGGGCAGTAATAACTGGGCGGTTACCGGCGAGTTAACCAAGTCTGGTCACGCCATGCTCTCCGATGATATGCACCTGGGTTTGAACGTTCCTGTTATTTGGTATCGCACACAACTCAACTATCAATCCAATGGAAACGATATTCAGGTAACCGGAGTCAGTCTGCCCGGCGCCCCGGCCATTGTCGTGGGCACCAATAATCATATCGCCTGGGGTTTCACCAATGGCTATATCGACACCGCCGACTGGGTCGCTCTGGATAGCAACACTCAGCTCACGACTGAAACAGAGCAGCTTAAATCCACTTCGGGTATTCATGAACATCAGATGATCACCTCAGAGTATGGACCTGTGACCAAAATTGGCGACGCTCAGTACGCCCTGTCCTGGGTGGCACACCAGCCTTATGCGGTCAATATGGAGCTGATGGCACTGGAAACCGCAAACACAGTGGATGCAGGACTGCTCGCCACCCAGCGCGCAGGCATACCTGTGCAGAATATGCTAATTGTCGACCGTCAGGGCAACGCCGCGTGGCGTCTTACCGGAGCTGTACCTGCCAGAGATAATCCGTCTTCCCTGCCTGTCAGCGCTTCTGACTACCCCTCTTCTCAATGGCAAAGCCAGGCCGGGGATGTTCCCGTGGTGAAAAATCCGGACCATCACAGGCTCTGGAGCGCCAACAGCCGGGTAGTCAGTGCAGCAGACGATAAGAGATTCGGTAACGGCGGCTACGCGATTGGCAGTCGTTCGGTGCAGATTCGGGATAACCTGATGGCCGGCGACAGCTTTAATGAAGCTGACTTTATGGCAATGCAGCTGGACAATCGGGCCATCTTTATGAGCCGCTGGCACGCCTTGTTATTGGCCACGCTTAACACCCAACCACAGCAGTTTGCCGATGATATCCGGGAGCTTGAACAGTGGCAGGCTTGTGCCTGCAGTGAATCTGTCGGCTATACCCTGGTCAGCCACTTCCGCAGTCAGCTGTTCGATGCCGTGTTTGCACCAATTCAAACCCAGCTTAACAGGGAAAACATGAGCCTGCGCAGACTGAAACGGGATTTGGAACCCGCTGTTTGGCAGCTGCTTGAGCAGCAACCTCAGGATTGGTTACCTACAGAACATCAGGATTGGCAAAGCTGGATGCTGGCTATCTACAGTGACAGTAAAGCTGAACTGCTGGCCAAGTACAGCGACAAGGGACGACTGACAGATCTTAACTGGGGCAAAGTTAACGCATTAAAAATACAGCACCCGTTCAGTCGCCAGATCCCCCAGCTAAGCTGGCTACTGGATATGCCCTCAGTGACCGGCTTCGGTGGCAGATTTGAACCTGCAGTACAGACCACCACCTTTGGTGCCTCTCAGCGCTTTATCGTCCAGCCGGGACGAGAGCAAGACGGGATTATGTCTATCCCGGGAGGCCAGTCGGGTAACCCGGTATCCCGGTTCTATCGCAAGGGCTTTAGTGATTATGCCAACCACAGGGGCACGCCTTTATTACCGGGCGCAGCCGTCCACACCATCACTATCCAGCCTCAGTAGTGCCTGTACTAATCTGGATTAAAGCCTGGCAAGGGGAAACTGTTTCCCCTTTTGCCATCTTTGTTCACGCTTTTCGTCTCTCGCCTCAGGGCACACGCCAACATTCAGCAGCCTCTGGCTTTAAACCGGTTACACCAGCGAATGAGCCTCAGACAGCAGGAACGCCACAACAAAGCATTAACAAATCAATAGCTTGCAAGAGTTTAGGAACACAGTGTTCCCGTTCTAAAACAGCAGATACACCCATGCTCAAAAATCATAATAAAGTCTTTATAAAACATTGAGTAACGAAGAAACTAAAGGTGAGAAAGCATGAGGACGCTGAGGAAAAAACAAACAGAAAAGCTGGAGGCGCAGCAAATTTAATCCGCCAGCTATTGCCAGCGAAATTTCTCTGCCTATAATGCCGAAAACCGGAGCGTCTGCCAACGCTCCGGTTTTTTTGTGCCTGCTCTTCAGCGTTTTGATAACTATCTGCCAATAGCGATCAAGGTGAGAGCAAAAGTCCGATGACGACTTCCCAGGAAGTCTGAAACTAAAGTTACCAGCCAGAGTTTACAAACTTAGAGGAATTCTCAATGCGTATCGAACAAGACCTGAAATTGGGTTTTAAAGATGTACTGTTTCGCCCGAAACGCTCCACCCTGAAAAGCCGATCTCAAGTTGAATTAACCCGCGAGTTTACCTTCAAGCACAGCGGTCGTCAATGGTCCGGCGTACCGGTAATCGCCGCCAACATGGACTCTGTAGGCTCTTTCGCCATGGCCGCCTCTCTGGCCAAACACGGCTGTATGACAGCAGTTCACAAGCACTACACTGTGCAAGACTGGAGCGACTTCGTTGCCACTGCTGACACTCAAACTCTGAACAATGTGATGGTCTCTACCGGTACTTCTGATGCTGATTTCCAGAAGACTCAAGACATCATGGCCCTGTCTGATGAGCTGATCTTCATCTGTATCGACATCGCCAACGGTTACTCCGAGCACCTGGTGGAATATGTTCAGCGTGTTCGCGCCCAGTTCCCTGACAAAGTGATCAGTGCGGGTAACGTAGTAACGGGTGACATGGTAGAAGAGCTGATCCTGGCGGGCGCAGATATAGTTAAAGTGGGTATTGGCCCTGGCTCTGTATGTACTACCCGGGTAAAGACTGGTGTGGGTTACCCGCAGCTGTCTGCCATTATCGAGTGCGCTGATGCAGCACACGGTCTGGGCGGTCAAATCATTGGTGACGGCGGTTGTGCCTGTGCCGGTGACGTTGCCAAGGCGTTCGGTGGCGGTGCCGATTTCGTCATGCTGGGTGGCATGCTGGCCGGTCACGAGGAGAGTGGCGGTGAGATAATCGAGCAAGACGGTAAACAGTTTATGAAGTTCTATGGCATGTCTTCTCAGTCTGCCATGGACAAACACTCTGGCGGTGTTGCCAAGTACCGCGCAGCTGAAGGTAAAACTGTATTGCTGCCATTCCGCGGCAGTGTTGAATACACCATCGCCGATATCCTGGGTGGCGTACGTTCAACCTGTACCTATGTAGGTGCGGCCAAGCTGAAAGAGCTGACCAAGCGCACTACCTTTATCCGTGTGCAAGAGCAGGAAAACAACGTATACGGTAAAGAGTGATCTAGTCGCTCTACTCCTTCCCTACTCTCAGGGGAAATAAATTAAGCGCGGGCACTGTCCCGCGCTTTTTGCTATTTTGTCGCACTCCAATATCTACCAAATTAAGATTACTGCACCTTAAGCGGGCAGTACATCTGGCTAAATCCAGGGATATTCTGCTCCCATACCGGTACTTCCTCTCCAACTATCGATCTGAGTAAATCAATAAATGTCTTGGTTTTCATCGGGGCATCACGATGGGGATAGACGGCATAGAAGGTTCCCAGCTCTTCTAACGGCAAGTGTGTCATTACAGGGACTAATCGTCCTTCAAGGACCTCCCGCCCGAGCATCTGCGCGGTGACAACTGCCAACAAATTTCCGGCGACCGCTGCCTGTACGATCATTCTTGCGTCATTCACACGATAAACCGCATTCAAGTGAAAATATTGAGTTTGTTCTCTGTTATCAAGATAGCTGAACTTGTCCAGCAAATTGCCCGGAGCAGAATAGACAGCGGCAGGCGCAGCCTCAAGTTTTGCAATTGTGTCTATCGCCCCAAAACGCTCAATAAAGTCAGGAGAGGCCACAATTAATAAGCGGTTTCGGGCAAGTCTACGGGTAATTAGGCTGGAGTCTCTGGGCTTACCCAAACGAAAGCCCAAATCAAACCCTTCTCCAACAAGATCGACAATCCTGTCTTCCAGTCTCAGCTCTATCTCAACCTGGGGATGCGCTTGTTGAAACGCCAACACCGCTTGCTGTACATATTGGCGGCCAAAATCAGTGGTGCTGGCTATTCTCAATTTACCGGCCAGCTCAGTATGGTAGTTCTGTGCCACCCTCTGGGTATTGTTCAAAAGTGCCCTCAGCTGATGGGCTTGTGACACTACTTCACTGCCTGCTGCGGTCAGCGCCAGCGAACGGGTGGTTCGATTTAGCAGACGCACTCCCAATTCCTGCTCCAATCTGGCGATCTGCTTTGACACCACAGAACGATCCAGGTTGCGCAGATCCGCAACCCGTGAAAACGAGCCTTGCTCAACCACCTCAAGCAAAAGCAATAAACGATTGGAAAAGTCCATAACACCTCATTGTTGCAAATACAGCATCAATATTGTGCCAATTTACGGATTTTTCATCTCCAATAACAGCTTTATATTGCTCAATAACAAACGGGCAAACGGTGCCTTTAAGGAGCAAATTATGACAAGCAAACACTACAGTAAACTGGCTATCAGCGAACAAAATGGCATTGCCACAGTCTCCATCCAAAACCCACCTGTGAATGTGCTGACCATAGACCTGATTAATGAGCTCAATCACTTTATTATGTCACTGCAGGACAACAGGGATATCAAGGTAGTCGTGTTCAAATCCCTTCACGCCGCATTTTTTCTGGCACACCTGGACTTGAACGTTATCAATGGGACTCAGGGCGGACAGGCTGCATCGATTGAATTCAATCACATGATTACCAACATCAAAAAGATGAAGCAGATTTCTGTTGCCGTGGTGGATGGTGTCGCCAGGGGTGGCGGTAACGAGTTTGTGATGGCCTGCGACCTGGCATACGGCACTGAAAATGCGGCGTTTGCCCAGCCTGAGATCCACGTGAATATTCCAACCGGCGGTCAGGGTGCCGTTCAGTTTGCCCGTCGTTTGGGTAAAGGTAAGGCACTGCAGGCTTTACTGCTGGGCAACGACTTCAGCGCCAAACAGGCAGAAGCACTGAATATCATCACCCAATTTGTACCCAAGGCTGAAATGGATACCTTCCTAGCACAAACCCTTGGCGTCATCGCTTCATTGGAAGTGCGCGATATACAGATGTACAAAGAAATTATTGCGACCTCCATCATAGATCAAGAGGCGGGTGCCGAGCTGGAACTGCGCTACTTCCTCAGCCGTGCCGGTGAAAATAAGACGCAGCAGATTATTGAAGCGTTTTTAAAACATGGTGGTCAAACTGAGCGTGAAGCCAGAGACATTCAGGGTATCTTTGTGGATACAGCCCAGGAGTTGGCCACACTGAAGTAATGCTCTACCAGGGTCTGTTGACCTGTGAACATGGCTAGCAAACTTCAACTATACAAGTTCAATATACCCGAGACAGGACGATATAAAGTCGTCCTGTCTGTGTTTACCTACCCCTCAATTTCTATCCAGAATGTGTTTAACTGAGTGGTAAGTCTGGCTCTCACGCAGGGCCAAACCGTGCCAAAACCTTCCTCTATTCGGTCTTGTGCTGTGACCAGAATTTATCTGACGCAATGACAGGGGACTTTTTGATGGACACTATGTTGATCAACTTTCTGGATCTGATGACCAGCCTTTTTCTATTGGCGGTAGGCTGTGTCGTGGTCTGGATTATCTATATGTACTTCGCAGACAAGCACCAGCAAACCCACGCAATTCGCCGCAACTATCCGGTGATTGGCCGTTTCAGATACTTTTTTGAAAAGCAGGGCGAGTTTTTCCGCCAATACTTTTTTGCCCAGGACAGGGAGGAGATGCCCTTTAACCGCGCTGAGCGCAGCTGGGTTTACCGTGCCGCCAAGAATGTTGACCGCACCATAGCTTTTGGCTCTACCCGCAACCTCAACCCCAGCGGCACAATTTTGTTTATGAACCATCCCTTCCCCACGTTGGAGGAGGACGCCTCTCAACCCAGTGATATCACCTTCGGCCCCTCTCAGCCAAAGCCGTTCTCCACCTCTTCGGTATTCAATATCTCGGGTATGAGTTATGGCGCACTTTCTTCCCGCGCTGTGCTGGCGCTATCAAAAGGGGCAAAACAGGCAGGATGCTGGATGAATACAGGAGAAGGTGGGTTGAGCCCCTACCATCTGCAGGGCGGCGCGGACATAGTATTTCAAATTGGTACTGCCAAATATGGCGTGCGGGACAGAGATGGCAAACTGAGCGATGAAAAGCTGAAACAGATCGCCGCTCATGAGCAGGTACGCATGTTTGAGCTCAAACTGAGTCAGGGGGCCAAGCCTGGTAAAGGTGGTATGTTGCCCGGTGCCAAAGTATCCGAAGAGATTGCCAACATCCGCGGTATTCCGGTGGGTCAGGACTCCTACAGTCCAAACCGGCATCCGGATATCAATTCAACCACAGATCTGCTGGATATGGTTGCTCATATCAGACAGGTAACAGGTAAGCCCTGCGGCTTCAAACTTGTGGTGGGACTGTCAGCCTGGTTGGACGACCTGCTGAAGGAGATAAGCGAAAGAGACCCGCAACTTGGCCCGGACTTTATCACCATAGACAGTGCAGATGGCGGCACCGGTGCCGCACCACAACCTTTGATGGACTATGTGGGGCTGCCTCTGCAGGAAAGCCTGCCTTTGGTCATCGCTCTGCGTAAAAAGCATGGGCTGCAGGACAGAATCAGAATCATTGCCTCAGGCAAACTAATCACCCCGGGCAAAGTGGCCTGGGCGCTGGCAACCGGCGCAGACGCCATAGTGTCTGCCAGGGGCAACATGTTCGCCCTTGGCTGCATTCAGGCGCTGCAATGCAACAAAAACACCTGCCCAACCGGGATTACCACTCATAACGTCAAATTGCAGCAAGGGTTGGATGTGGAAGACAAAGCGGAGCGGGTAGCCAACTACAACAAGTACATGCACTACGGCGTGGGCTTGATTGCTCATTCCTGTGGCGTGGATAACGTGCGTAAGCTGTGTCCGGAACATGTGCGCATAGTCTGTGACAACAGCTTGTCAGTGGCGATGGACAAACTCTATGAGCAGTATCATTAGCCCTGCTGTTTTAAACGAGAAACAAACGGCAACACTTGTAAGCCAGATGTTTGTGCAGGCATACTTTCACAGATAACTTATCACTCAAGGAGGATGTGAAATGACACAGGAATACACTGAAGTGAACCGTGATACTGGTGAAGGCAATGCCAAAATTGTGTACCTGCTGTATTTGGTCGGTCTGTTTATTGGGGTTACAGGTATTGTTGGCGTAGTGCTGGCTTATGTGAATCGCAGTGAAGCAGACGACTGGGTGCAGACCCACTATCAGTACCAGATCCGCACCTTCTGGATCGGCCTGCTGCTGATGTTCGTCGGTACAGTGCTGGCTTTGGTGCTGATTGGTTACCTGATCTGGATGTTCTGGCTTGTCTGGTTAATCGTTCGCTGCATTAAAGGCTTCCAGGCGCTGGACAAGAAGCAGCCAATTGACAATCCAACGACCTGGTTGTTCTAACATTACCAATAACTAAAACTAAGGGGAGCCGTGGCTCCCCTTTTTATATTTAGGGTCTGTTGACCTTTCATGGTTGAATTTTGCTCGAGATAGACGCGCTTTAATCGCGACGCAAAGTGTGCCGCCTAGTGGGCCTAAGCAAATACCTTGCAACAAAGAGTAAAGCGCGTATAGCCGAGCCCTTCGGGCAGCGTTTGTCGTCGCTTTCTACTGCATTAACGCTCATTTATGTAGAACAACTACACTTCAATCGCGTTGCTTTGTATAAAACAACGACAAAGAGCTGCAAAAACCATCTCCAAAGGTCAACAGACCCTATTGACTAACGCATTCCCCGCTCTACCTTGATTCTGTCATAGGCCTTTTGCACATCCTGAGCAGTTTGTTTGGCAAGCTCCATCATCTCAGGTGGTAAGCCTTTGGCCACCAATTTATCGGGGTGGTGCTCATTCATCAGTTTACGGTATGCGCGCTTAACATCCTGATCGCTGGATGAGGCAGCAATCCCCAACACCTTATAGGCTTCTTCAATGGGTTGCACCGCAGAGCCGCCGCCCTGACGAAACCGGAATTCAGCCTGCCAACGGCTTAGCAACTCATTCAATGCTGCTGCGTTAAACCCAAGCTCTTTGGCTATCACCTGCAGGATCTGCTGCTCCCTCGGGTGCAGTTCGCCATCAGCCAAAGCGGTCTGGATCTGAATTTCCAGAAACATCTTCAAAAGCTCAGGGCGACCCAGAGTCAGGATCCGGAATGCCCGCAGGCAACCTTTAAGATCAAAATCAGCACCCTTACCATCTCTGAATGCCTGTTGGGCGTCTTTACGGGCCTGTCCATCCAGACGCATTTGATCCATTACTAGGCTGGCCAGACGAATATCATCCTCAGTGACCCGGCCCGATGCTTTGGCAACATGCCCCATCACCGCAAAGGTAGAGTTAAAAAATACCGCCTGACGATTACTTCCATGTCGGCGCATCGCTTTTAATTTACCGGCCCGGGTATCCCACCAATGACCCAACACCAACCCCAGCAGTGCGCCGGCAAACTTGCCGAACATAAAACCTATGCCAACGCCGAAAAACTTCCCCCAAATGCGCATGGAAATTCCTGTAATTATCCTGAGTAAGAGTTAGATATGTGTCAGTCTGGCTTCCAGACCCTTCAACCGCTCAACCGTACCTACGTCGAGCCAATATCCCTGAAAATGCGTGCCCGATATCTTTTGCAATGGCATTTGTTTTCTCAGCAACAATGGTGTCCCGAAAGGCCCCTGCGGTGAATCATCAAAAAGAGCCGGATGATACACGCCCATACCGGCGAATGTCAGCCTGGGTTTATCTTCATCCTCAGAAACCAGACCTTGTTCAAGCACAAAGTCACCATTCGGATGATTCTCTGGGTTGCTCACCAAAAACAGGTGTGCGAGTTTACCTGTCGGCAGCATCAAATCTGATGGCAGGTCATCGATGAAGATATCGCCATTGATGACGAAAAAAGGGTCCTGACCATTTGGGCTCAATAGAGGCAGTGCTTTTTTGATGCCACCGCCGGTTTCCAGCGCGGTACCTTCAGGGCTGTAAATAATCTCCAGCCCCCAGCGGCTGCCATCCCCCAGTGTCTCTTCCAACATATGCCCCAACCAGGCATGATTGATCACCACAGTGCTGAATCCGGCGCGGGCCAGGTTTTCAAGATGGTACTGAATCAGGGGCTTGCCACAGGCTTTTACCAGAGGTTTTGGGCAGGTATCAGTGAGTGGTCGCAAACGCTCGCCGCGTCCTGCGGCCAGAATCATGGCTCTCATGGGTTACAACTGTCCTTTTTTATCAAGTTCGGCAACAACGACCGCTTCAACCCAGTCACCCAAAGCCTGTAATTCAGGATAGCGTCTGGCGATATCAACAATGTAAGTCAGGGTCAGTGGAATATCTTTCAAATAACCACTCTTGCCATCTCTGTGGTGAAGTCGGGCAAAAATGCCCGCCGCCTTGATATGGCGTTGCAGCCCCATCAAATCAAACCACCGACTGAACTGCTGTTCACTGACCTCAGCCGCCAGCATCCCCTGTTGCCTGAGCAGGTTGAAATAGTATTGTCGCAGTTCGCTGACCAACTTATCATCCCAACGCACATAGCAGTCTCGCAGCAGTGAAACCGGGTCGTAGCTGATTGGGCCACAAACTGCATCCTGAAAATCTATCACCACCAACTGATTGTCTTTCACCATCAGATTACGGCTGTGATAGTCCCTGTGCATACCGCCTTTTGGCTGTTCCATAGCGCTGGTTATCAGCAGGTCAAAACATGATTGAAGTAATTGATGGGGCACATGCTCCAGTTGCAGGTGCGCCTGCAGGAGCCACTCGTTGAAGATATCCAGCTCACGTTGGACAAAAGCGGCATCATAATCAGGCAAAGCTTTGGCTCCGGCCTCGGTGACCCGGTAAACCGCAGGAAGCAAATCCAGAGCTTGCTGATACCAGTCAGCAGCATTATCCCGTGTCAGCAGCATACCCAGTTGGATATCTCCAAGATCCTCAAGCAGCATCAATCCCTGAGCTTCATCAGTTGCAATCATTGCAGGGACGTTCAGCCCCGCATCGGCAAATGCCAGATCCATGTCAACAAAGGGCTTGATGGGAACCAGCTCTGGAGGAGAGTCCACTGCAATCAGGGTATTTTTGGCTGTGACAACCCGAAAATAACGGCGAAAACTGGCATCACCGGAGATAAGTTCGATGGAAAAATCGGCGGCTAACTCTTGCTGCAACCATTGGTGCAGACAAAGAAATCTCGGGTCAGACAAGGTCATCTCGTGGCTCTTGGAGAAAAATTGCTTTATTATACCCGCCATAACATCCGGAAACAGCCAAGAGTATGAATTTCTTGGTTTGACTGAGTTGCAAGCGCTTGGATGCAACCTTTCCCTCCGATTTTTGTCCAGACAAAGAAATCACAAATTTTATTGTTCAAGATGCAGATCCGTTACCTTGTGGCCCTGAGCCTGTTACCTCAACTCGTTATTGCAGGCGAAGCCCCCGCTCCGAGCGCATCTCAATGTGTTGTCCAGCCGCCTGTGCCGGTTCCTGCAGTTCAGCCCTCTACTGATGAGAATAATCAGGTTATCCGTATCAGCTCTCAGGACTCTGAAGCTCAGATGGGTAAGCAGGCCAGGTTTTCCGGCGATGTTACTGTGACCCAGGGAAATCGTTTGATTAAAGCTGATGAAGCGGTACTGGATCAGGAGAATGAACAGCTGGATGCCAATGGCAATCTGGTATTTCAGGACAGTGCCTTCACAGTAACGGCTGAGTCTCTGCAGGCACGTATGCAAAATAACAGTGCCACCCTTAAGGGCGCTCAGTATTGGCTCCATGGCCAGCAGGTGCATGGTGACGCCAATGAGTTGGAGATCACCCCGGACAATAATCTGCTGCTGAGTGAAACCAATTTCACCACCTGCCCGCCGGGTGACAGCTCATGGTTGCTGGAAGCAGAGAAGATCAAAATCGACTCCAGTGATGAATGGGGTGAGATCTGGGATGCCAGACTGAGAATCGCGGGCGTTCCCGTGCTCTATGTGCCTTATATGACAGTGCCGGTTTCAGACAAGCGCAAAACCGGCCTGCTGTTCCCCACCTTCAGTACCAGCTCAACCAATGGTGTGGAAGTGGCAGTACCCTGGTATTGGAATATCGCACCTGAATACGATATGACAATTACCCCAAATTACATGTCCAATCGGGGTCTGTTCCTGAAAAACGAATTCCGCTATCTGGCGGGGGATGCGCAGCAGGGCCAAATCAATCTGGAATACCTGGACAAAGACAGAAGTATTTCAGGTAATCCTGACCGTTATCTCTACCACTGGAATCATCAGGGTGCCATCGATAAGAACTGGCGGGTATTGGCTGACTACACAGATGTGTCAGACAACAACTATTTTAACGACCTGAATTCCGACGTGGCTCAGGCCACTGACAACCAGTTGTCCCGTGTGGGTGAGATTGCCTATTTCCAGAACAACTGGAACGCAGGTATTCGTGCGCAGGATATTAAGGTTCTGGGCGAAACCGACGAGCCATATCAGGTAATGCCTCAGGTGAGCTTTAACTACTTCTCTCCTTCACTTTGGCAGAACCTGGACTTCTCTTTCGCATCAGAAGTGACCAACTTCGCCCATAAAGATGCAGGAGAGCTGTCGCTGGCAGGCCAGACAATTCCAACTGCAACCCGACTGCATGTTGAACCTTCGCTCAGTTACCCTATTTATGGTCCGGCAGGCTCATTTGTCAGTGAACTTAAGCTGTATCAGACCAACTACTGGCAGCGTGACTTTGCCAATGACTCAGGTCTGAGTGAACATGTCAGCCGCACCATTCCTCAGGCGCGCCTCTATGGTCAGATTAACTTTGAGCGTCAGACCAAACTGTTTGATGTGAATTACCGTCAGACTCTGGAGCCTCAAATCCAGTATCTGTATGTGGGGTATCAGGATCAGTCAGATATTGGCCTGTACGACACAGCCGCACTGCAAGATGACTTTTACGGCCTGTTCCGCGACCGCAGATATGCAGGTCTGGACCGCATTGCCAACGCCAATCAGGTTACTTTAGGTGTCACCAGCCGCCTGTTCGACGACCATAACGAAGAGCAGCTGAAGTTCAGTATCGGTCAAATCTTTTATCTGGAAGACAATAAGGTCAACCTGTTGCCGGAACTGGTGGAAGAAACTCCGTCGTTCTCAGTGCTGGCTGCCGAGATGGATGCCAAGCTTTACGAAGATTTCTATTTCAGTGGTTCGGTTCAGTACGACACCAAAGAGCAGGACAATAAAAAGTCTGAATTCACTCTGGATTATCGTCCCGGCGCCAACAAGCTGGTACAGCTGAGCTACCGTTATATTCCGGATCTGCTGAACACCAATACCAATGACAGGGTCGACATATCCCAGGCAGGTATTCGTGGTGCCTGGCCCATCCGTGATGACCTCTACTTTGTGGGCAACTGGTACTATGACCTGAATGAAAGCCGCAGTATCGAAACCTATACAGGTATTCAGTATGAATCCTGCTGCTGGGCTGTGCGTCTGAGTTACCACTACCGTATTAAAACCAACTATGACGATGATATCGCCACAGTACCGGATCCCCGTGACCAGTTTGAAAGCGGTGTGTATCTGAACTTTGTGATAAAAGGCTTAGGTGGCTCGGGCCCACTGGGCGTAGCAGATATGCTGAACGAAGGCCTGTTTAACTACCGCAAGCCACTGTACCTGAGAAACTGAAACCGGCTCCATTGAGAGCCCAACCCGCCTCAAGGGCATAAAAATGTGATAGATTGCTGAACCACTTAGCGGACCGGCAGTCCAATAACGAAACCAAATCAGGCATAGGGCCTGATTTTATGAGGCCAAGGATTTTTGGATGAAACCCATTAACAGACTGATTGTAGCTTTTCTGACCCTGGTAATGAGCCAAACGGCTTTTGCCGCCCAGCAACAGCTGGATGCGGTGGCAGTGCAGATTAACGATGGCGTGATTCTGCAAAGTGAAATCGACAATATGATCTCCGAGGTAAAGCGCAATGCTGCCGAGTCCGGTCAGGCGTTGCCTTCTGAGCAGGCGCTGCGCACTCAGGTTATCGAGCGTCTTATTCTGACCCGCCTTCAGCTGCAAATGGCCGATCGCATGGGTCTGCATGTCGGCGATCTGCAGCTCGACCAAACCATAGAGAACATTGCCAAAGAACAGAATATGACTGTTGCTCAGCTGCGTCAGGCGGTTGAGTCATCCGGCATCAGCTTCAGCCAGTACCGTGAACAGTTGCGTGAAGAGATCACCCTGGGTGAAGTCCAGCGTATTCAGGTACAGCGTCGTATCCAAATCTCTCCTCAGGAGATCTCTGCACTGGTCAAAATGATCGAAGAACAGGGCATGAAGAATGTTGAGTTTCAGATTGGCCACATTCTGATTGAACTGCCTTCAAACCCGACTTCCGCTGAACTGGAAGGTGCCCAGAAGCGCGCTGATGCTGTACTTAAGCGACTGAACGAAGGTGCTGACTTCCGTCAGGTAGCCATCGCAGCCTCTTCCGGCCCTAAAGCACTGGAAGGTGGTGTTTGGGATTATATGAACATCAATGAGATGCCTACTCTGTTTGCCGAAGTGGTCAATGGTGCCAAGAAAGGCGATATCATTGGCCCTATCAAGAGTGGCAGCGGTTTCCATATCATCAAGGTAATGGATATCCGCGGTATGCAGACTCAGGAAATCAATGAAGTGAAATCCCGTCACATTCTGCTCAAGCCATCTCCGATTCTTTCCGAAGATAGAGCCAAGGCGATGCTGGATAAGTTTGTGAAAGAGATCCGCGAAGGCAAGGCTGACTTTGCCGACCTGGCCCGTCAGTATTCAGAAGATCCGGGCAGTGCAGCAAAGGGCGGTGAACTGGGCTGGGCGGAGCCAACTCTGTATGTTCCGGCCTTTGCCAACACGCTTAATGAGCTGAAAAAAGGTCAAATCAGTGAGCCATTCCGCTCCAGTCATGGTTGGCACATAGTACAACTTGAAGACCGTCGTACATCCGACGCAACAGACAAGTTCAATACCAACCGCGCACACCAACTGATCTTCCGTCGCAAGTTCAACGAAGAGCTACAGAACTGGCTGGACGAAATGCGCAGTGATGCGTACATTCATGTGTACGACCAAAGCGGAGAGTAACATATTGGATATCAAGCGCATCGCCATTACACCGGGAGAGCCGGCAGGGATAGGCCCGGATCTCGTGGTTCAGTTGGCCCAGCAAGCCTGGGACGCTGAATTGATTGTATGCGCAGATCCCAAACTACTGAAAGCCCGAGCTAAAATGCTCGGGTTACCTCTACAGTTCAGACCCTATCAGCCGGGTCAGGCCCCTAAACCTCAGGAAGCGGGCACCTTAACGATTGTGCCTTTTAGTCTTGAGGCAGAAGCGAAATGCGGTGTGCTTGACGAGGCAAACAGCGCCTATGTAGTGGAAACCCTGCGCTATGCAGGTGAGAAGAATATTGCCGGAGAGTTTGATGCCGTTGTCACAGGTCCTGTGCATAAAGGTATCATCAATCAGGCCGGTATCTCTTTCAGTGGTCACACCGAGTTTTTCGCCCATCAGGCTAACTGCCAGGATGTGGTGATGCTGTTGTCCTGCCCGGGATTACAGGTCGCTCTGGTGACTACACATATACCCCTGGCCTATGTGGCCAAGGCAATTACCCGTGATCGTCTGCACCATATCATCCGCATTCTGCACGATGATCTGGTCAACAAATTTGGTATTGCCGATCCCCGTATCTATGTCTGCGGCCTTAACCCCCATGCGGGTGAAGACGGACACCTGGGTCGGGAAGAGCTGGATGTGATGATTCCAGCCCTTAATGAGCTCAGAGAAGAGCAGATCAGTATCGTCGGCCCGCTGCCGGCAGATACCTTGTTCCAGCCCAAATATCTGCAGGATGCCGATGTTGTGCTGGCCATGTACCATGACCAGGGTTTGCCTGTGCTCAAAGCGCAGGGCTTCGGCAAAGCCGTCAACATTACGCTGGGGCTGCCCTATATCCGCACCTCGGTCGACCATGGTACAGCACTGGAATTGGCAGGCACAGGAAAGGCCGACACAGGCAGTTTTGTCTGTGCCCTGAATAAGGCCATTGAACTGGCCTCAAAGAACTGAAATCTGAGTTAATGAGCAATAAAGTCCATTTAGGCCATACGGCCAGAAAACGCTTTGGTCAGAACTTCCTGACCGATGGCAACGTAATTAATCGCATCGTGGGTGCCATCGCACCGGACAATGACCATGTCATGGTCGAAATTGGCCCGGGTCTGGCGGCATTGACTGAGCCGGTTGCTGAAGCAATCGATAAGCTGACCGTAGTTGAACTGGATAAAGATCTGGTTGAACGTCTCAAGGTTCATCCAACCCTGAAAGATAAGCTGGAGATCCATCAGGGCGATGCTCTGCAGTTTGATTTTTCCAAGCTGTTGGTACCGGGTAAAAAGCTGAAAGTGTTCGGTAACCTGCCTTACAACATCTCTACCCCACTGATGTTCCACCTGTTTGAATATGCCGAACAGATTGAGAACATGCACTTTATGCTGCAAAAAGAGGTGGTATTGCGCCTGTCGGCAGCGCCTGGCAGCAAAGCCTATGGTCGACTGACCGTAATGGCTCAGTATTTCTGTCAGGTTGTACCTGTACTGGAAGTACCGCCTGGCTGCTTTACACCTCCACCAAAAGTGGATTCTGCCGTGGTTCGTCTGGTTCCTTATGAGACCAAGCCATTCCCATGTCAGGATGTCAGTGTACTGCGCCACTTGTGCTCCACTGCATTCAACATGCGCCGCAAGACCTTGAGAAATAACCTCAAGCAACTGCTGAGCGACAGTGATTTCGAAGCTCTGGGTGTTGACGCCAGCCGTCGTCCGGAAGAGATCAGTGTTGAGCAGTATGTGGCCATGGCCAACCTGCTTTGTGACAAGCAAAAGTGATTTGCCGGGCGCCTTTGGGCGCCCACTTCATAACCAGGATAGAAAGATGACCGCATTGGAAGCCAGCATCAGAATCGAAGTGGAAACCGAGTACATAGAACAGCAATCTGACCCGGAACAGGACAAGTTTCTGTTCAGCTATACCATCACTATCTTCAATGAAGGTGCAGCTCCAGCCAAACTGGAAAGCAGACACTGGATCATCACTGACGCCAATGGCCGTACCAGCGAAGTTCAGGGCAGTGGTGTCGTCGGTGAAACTCCCACTATAGACCCCAATACTTCCTATCAATATACCAGTGGTACAGTACTCGAAACCCCGCTGGGTGTAATGGAAGGCAGCTATGACATGCTGTCCTCTGATGGTCAGGTTTTCAAAGCCAATATCCCGGCGTTTCGACTGGCCGTGCCCGGCCTGCTGCACTGATTTACAGGAGTTGTAGTGGCACACTATTTTGTAGGCGACCTGCAGGGTTGCTACGACGAATTCAGGCGCCTGCTCGCCAAGGTGGAATTCAATCCATCCAGAGATCAAATATGGGCCGTTGGTGATCTGGTTGCCAGAGGACCGGGTTCTCTGGATGTATTGCGCTTCTTCGCCAAGCACGAAGGCGCCGCCCATACTGTGCTGGGCAATCATGATCTGCATCTACTGGCCGTCCAGGGTGGACTGAAAAGAGCTAAACCTAGTGACAAACTCGACGCTTTGCTGCAGGCCGAAGATATCCGTTATCTGATCGATTTTGTGCGTGAGCAGCCACTGGTTCATCACTTACCTCAGCAGGATCTGGTGGTCACCCATGCAGGTGTTCCTCCGCAATGGGATCTGGACACCTTGTTGAAGGAGTCTGCATTTGTCAGCAAGGCACTGAAACGGCCCGACTACCTGACTGCACTTATCGCCGAAATGTATGGCACAGATGTGGATACCTGGTCACCGGAACTCAAAGGGCTGAAACGCCGTGTTTACTGCATCAATGCACTGACACGCATGCGTTTTCTTCACGCTGACGGCCGACTGGACTTTGACTGTAAGATGCCCCCCTCTTCAGGAACTCAGGGGGATCTCGCTCCCTGGTTCAACTTCCCCTCTTCCCTGCCCGAAACCACAAAAATAGTGTTCGGTCATTGGGCCGCATTGATGGGAGAGACTCACTCAGATCGCTTCCAGGCGCTGGATACAGGCTGTTGCTGGGGTGAGCACATGACCATTCTTCATCTTGAAACCGGTGAAAAAATTACCCAAAACGCGTTAAAAAGAAGTTAAACTTCCTCCGAGTTCGGCCGATAGTATTAGTCGGCCACATTGGGAGCCTATCCCAATGGTGAAAATCTTCCCTCGTACTGAGTCCAGTCACGCCCGCCGCCAAATTGGGTCAGTGACTATTTCGTCACGGATGTCGAAATTTCCGGTACCGCAGGGCGCAATGCATTTTCATTTGGGTAGAACAGAATAAGAACCGGAGTAACCTATGAAAATCAATATGACGACCAGGGTCATTGGTGGTTTCAGTATTGTCACCCTGTTGCTGGTTGTACTGGGAGGAGACTCCCTGCTCACCCAAAATAACCTCAAGCACACTACCTCCAGCCTTAAAGAGATCAGCATGCCCTCGCTGATCACGACCAACCAGATTGCCGCCAATCTCGCAAGCCAGCAAAGAGTACTGTTAAGCCTCTATCACAGTCAGGCTTCTGCTGATATTCCTGCCCAGGCAGAGCAGCGCAATCAGCAACATCAGACTATTGAGGAGCAGCTGAGCAAACTGCAGCGCCTGCTGGCACAACAGTCTAAAATCAGCGCTCAGTTGCAGCGACTTTCACAGGGCTACACAGACTTCAGTGAGCGGGCTCAGAAGCTTATTCAGGATCATCAGGCCTCACTCAAGCTTAAAGAACAGCTGAATACCCGTCGTGACGACCTTGAGTATGAGCTGGATGATGTCACTTCCAATCTGCTGGATATCATAGATCTGGAAACCAGCAGCGATGATGCCGAACGCCGCATTGCAGCCTCAGCCGTGGCTGTAGACAACAACCTCACCACAGTAGTCAGCACCCTGTACGAATTGGTCGCCGCCAAGGACAGGGAAAAGTACGACCTTATCGTCAATGACCTCAACTATCTGACCAGTGATATTGAAAGCAAGCTCAGCTATCTGCTGCGTCACGGCGAAACCATGAGCAAACTGTCAACGTCGCTTTCAGATATCGACGCAGGACTTAAAAGCGTATTGCAAACCATCAATAGTCAGGATGGCTTGATTCAGGACAAAGCCAGACAGTTAACCAATCAAGAGCAAGCAACGGCAGATCTCAGACAAATTGAAACCGAAGCTGCCAATATCGAAGCGCTGATGACCACCATCAGTGCCGAGATTGAGACCTCTACCGATAAATTAAGTGCCGAAGCGATCAGCTCTATCGAACGGGGAAGTGTCCAGACACTGATACTGATGCTGATTGCTGTTGTGGCCGCAGTCGTTGTGAGCATGGCGGTCATTGGCCCACTTCGCCGCTCTCTGTCCAAGGTAAATCATGCTCTGGATGTCCTGGCCGGCGGTAATCTTACCCATAAGCTCGACGATTCAGGTCATGATGAATTCGGTGAGCTGGCTCGAAACTGTAATCGTCTGATAGACAGTCTGCGCGGCCTGATCCAGGGAATTCTTGACCGCTCCACTCAGCTGGCTGCGGCGGCAGAGGAAACCTCAGCCATCACCACCCAGACAGAGGCGGGAATTCAGGATCAGAGAAGTCAGGTTAATCTGATTGCTCAGGCCACCACAGAGCTGAATGCCCGTTCCCATGATGTGGCACAAAGTGCAACGTCCGCCCTTGAACAGGTCGAAAAGGCAGATGCCGAAGCTCAGCACATGCAAACCATCGCCGACGAAAACAAGCAGATTATTCAGCACCTGGCTGATGAGGTTGCCAAAGCCGGACAGGTCATCAATAAGGTTCATGCGGACAGCGCGTCTATCAGCACCATCCTGGATGTTATCCGTGGTATCGCTGACCAGACCAACCTGTTGGCTTTGAATGCCGCCATTGAGGCTGCCAGAGCCGGTGAACAGGGGCGTGGCTTCGCCGTGGTAGCAGATGAAGTGCGTAGCCTGGCATCACGAACTCAGGACTCCACTCAGGAGATCCATCAGATGATCGAAATTCTGCAAAAAGGTACTCAGGAAGCTGTGGCTGTGATGGAAAATGGCCGTGCCCAGGCTCAGGCCTGTGTTGAGAAAACAGAGCAAGCCAATGAGGCTCTGACCGCCATCAGCGACTCAGTCCACAGGGCATTTGATGCAGGTAATCAAATTACCCATGCTGCCAACGAACAGAGCCAGCTCAGTCAGGATGTGTCCGTTAAACTGGACCACATTGCCGCTATCTCAGAAGAGAGTGCAACCGGTGCAGAGCAGACAGCTATTTCAAGTGCTGAAGTGGCCAAACTGGCAGAAGAACTGCAAAGTTCAGTCAGGGAGTTCAGGGTCTAATCCCAGCCACTCTCCAAAACCCAGGCATAAAAATACCGGACATCAAGTCCGGTATTTTTGTATCTACCTATAGGAGAATCAGCCACCGATACGTTCTTTTACCGCAGCTGCAATAGGGCTGGCACCGTGCCCCTGGGACTCTGCCCAGGCACCCACTGTCATGCCATCTGCTTCAGGCTTTTTCAGTTTGGAAGATGGCAGGCGAGATACAATAAACTCTCCCGACTCGTTGGCACCGGAAACCATGGCGAAACGCACCAGGCTATGACCATCGCACTTAATGCCATCATAGACTTGCCGTAACTTCATCCGGCTTTCTTTCAGCTTTTTACGCAGCAGGTTTCTGTCGTCTGACTTCACATATTCGCAGATATTAGCCACCAACATATCGCTGGCGGCTGCCTCTTTGGCCATTCCCCCGGCCACCAACAGAGCTGCCACTGCCACAGGCAATATACGCATCTGATTCTCCTTGTTTCTTGTTATATAAATAAACCGGGCATGCCCGGCTTATTTGTCGTGTTAATTCACGGATAAATGCCGTGTACAGACACCCGCCTCCCATGACGATGCCACAACTGTACAGAGCTTTATCGGCGAATCGCGCCAAAAATTAACACTTTCTTATCAATTTTACAAAGCGATAGCCTAACCCTTTGTCACTGGTGCCTTTTCCCAGCTCTGTTTCATCCCACTCATTCGGGTTCCATTGGGGGAAATGAGTGTCGCCATCAACATCGAGCTCTATCTCAGTGAGATAGAGAATATCGGCCACGGGTAACAGCTCCCCATAAAGTTGTCCGCCCCCTATCACCATCAACTCATCGCATTGGCCTGCGGCCTGTTTCGCAGTCTCAAAGGAGGTCACACAGGTGACGCCTTCAATCTGCAGATCCGGATTGCGGCTGATAACGATATTCTGCCGTCCCGGTAAAGGACGCCCAATGGACTCAAACGTTTTACGACCCATCACCACAGGTTTACCCATGGTGACCGCCTTGAAGTGTTTCAGGTCGTCCGGTAGATGCCATGGCATCTGATTGTCTTTGCCGATAACACGGTTGTGAGCCATAGCGGCAATCATGGCTAT
Organism: Shewanella corallii; assembly: GCF_023349125.1. GTDB lineage: Bacteria > Pseudomonadota > Gammaproteobacteria > Enterobacterales > Shewanellaceae > Shewanella > Shewanella corallii. The sequence continues at coordinate 704,623 of NZ_JAKIKT010000002.1, forward strand.
CTTCATTTCAGTTCCTTGATGGGGGAAAGCGTGGGCGCAGGTTAGCAAATTCCCTCAGTTTTTTGCACCGCCAAAGTAAACAAAAAGGGCAATGTCAGTGACATTGCCCTTTAATACTCAAATGATTATCAACGTTCGTATACGACTTCAACGTCGTAATCATCATCGTCGAAATCATCGTCCCAGTCGTCATCATAGTCCTGGTTTGCATCTTCCATGCTGCACTGGTGGTAGTTATCCCACTTGAATTCAACGTCTGCATCCGGATCCTGATCTTCATCTTCAGGCGGCAGGCTCTTGATAAAGTCCATCAGCTTTTCTGACAGCTTTTGAGTGCCTTCACGGGCATAGGCAGACATGGTGTATACCTCACCTTCCCATCCCAGCTCAGCAACGATGCGGTCGACCTTTTCCTGAACTTCTTCTTCCAGCATCAGGTCAGTCTTGTTGAATACCAACCAACGCGGCTTACCAGCCAGCTTTGGAGAATACTTTTCAAGTTCACCCACGATAGCGCGTGCAGCTTCAACAGGATCACTGCCATCAATCGGTTCTATATCCAGAATGTGCAGCAGAATACGGCAACGCTCAAGGTGCTTGAGGAAGCGAATACCCAGACCGGCTCCATCAGCTGCGCCTTCGATCAGACCGGGAATATCGGCAATAACAAAGCTCTGACCTGGACGAGGGTTTACCACACCCAGGTTTGGAACCAGAGTGGTAAACGGATAATCAGCGACTTTTGGCTTGGCACGGGATACAGCACGGATAAAGGTAGACTTACCGGCATTCGGCATACCCAGCAGACCAACGTCAGCCAGCAGCATCAGCTCAAGGCGCAGGCTGCGTACTTCACCCGGGGTACCCAGGGTCTTCTGACGTGGAGCACGGTTGGTGCTGGACTTAAAGCGAGTGTTACCCAGACCGTGGAAACCACCTTTGGCAACCAGCAGCTTTTGACCATGGGTGGTCAGGTCGCCCAACACTTCCTCAGTCTCTTCATCGGTCGCACGGGTACCCACAGGCACTTTCAGCACCAGATCTACACCGCCTTTACCGGTACAGTCACGGCCGCGGCCATTTTCACCACGCTCAGCCATATGGAATCGTTCAAAACGATAATCGATCAGAGTGTTAAGGTTTTCATCGGCCTGCAGAAATACGTTACCGCCGTCACCACCGTCACCGCCATCTGGACCACCGTCCGGCACATACTTTTCGCGACGGAAACTGACACAACCACTGCCACCATCACCCGCTTCGACGCGGATCACTGCCTCATCGACAAACTTCATACTTACTCCTGGCGCCAAGAATTGTGGGAAATTATACCGCTGAACCCAAGCTACGCCAAACAATCACAGTCTGTACTCTACAATGGCAGAATACAGTAACCAGACAAAACAAAAGCCCCACCAATGGCGGGGCTTCAGGATTCGATTTAAGGTCGAAGATTAATCTTCGATGCTAACGAACTTACGGTTGTTAGGACCTTTAACTTCGAACTTAACTTTACCGTCAGTCAGAGCAAACAGAGTGTGGTCACGACCAACACCTACGTTTACACCTGCGTGGAACTTGGTGCCACGCTGACGAACGATAATGTTACCAGCCAGAACAGACTCACCGCCAAAGCGCTTAACACCAAGACGTTTGCTTTCTGAATCGCGGCCGTTACGAGTAGAACCGCCAGCTTTTTTGTGTGCCATGAGTTAGACTCCTAATTAAGCGTTGATAGCAGTGATTTTAACTTCGGTGAACCACTGACGGTGGCCCATCTTCTTTTCGTGGTGCTTACGACGGTTGAACTTCTGGATAGTTACTTTCTCGCCGCGACCATGGCTGATTACTTCGGCAACAACTTTGCCAGCTTCAACCAGTGGAGCACCAACTTTCACGTTTTCGCCATCAGCAACCAACAGAACCTGATCGAACTCGATGGTTTCACCGGTAGCTACTTCAATTTTTTCCAGACGCAGAGTGTGGCCTACAGACACACGGTGCTGCTTACCACCACTTTGAAAAACAGCGTACATAGCTATTTTACTCCAAACATTTGACGTACTGGCCAGCCGTACAGGCAGGGGGCAGTCGCCATAAAAACTTTATTGACAATGGGCGCGGAGTTTACGCGAAGAACGCACCTCAGGCAACCCTTTTTACTCAAAGATTAAAAAAAGATCGCATCCAGCAGCACAAAGCCTCAGCAGGTGCTGGCCTGGGGGATTAATTTCGGTAAAATCTGCGATATCATAGCACTTTCGCCGAAATTCGGGCAGCATTCCGTGGCCCTTCAGTAAACCAGAGTCTTTATATGGATTTAAATGCCATCCGCCAATTGGCGGACGCCGACATGCAAGCGGTCAATCAGCTGATCTACAAGCAACTCGAATCTGATGTTGCCCTTATTAATCAGTTGGGGTTCTACATTATTAATGGTGGCGGCAAGCGATTGCGCCCTCTGCTGACTGTACTGGCAGCCCGCGCTATCCAATATGAGGGCGAAGCTCATCTGAAGCTTGCTGCGATTGTGGAGTTCATTCACACAGCCTCCTTGCTGCACGACGATGTGGTTGACGAGTCCACCATGCGCCGCGGCCGTGAAACTGCCAACGCCATGTTTGGCAACAGCGCCAGCGTACTGGTAGGTGACTTCCTTTATACCCGTTCTTTCCAGATGATGACCGAACTGGAGAATATGAAGGTACTGACAGTACTGGCTGATGCCACCAACGTACTGGCAGAAGGGGAAGTACTGCAGTTGATGAACTGCAACGATCCCAATACTACAGAAGAAAGCTATATGCGGGTTATTTACTGCAAGACTGCCAAGCTTTTCGAAGCAGCCACCAAACTGGCTGCCGTGGTAGCCGGTGCTGAGAGCTCATGGGAAGCGGCGCTGGGTGAATACGGTAAGTATCTGGGCACAGCTTTCCAATTGACTGATGACCTGCTCGACTACACCGCCGATGCCGAAGAGCTGGGTAAGAATATTGGTGATGACCTTGCCGAAGGTAAACCAACCCTGCCGCTGATCTATGCGATTGCCCACGGTAATGATCAAGAGAAGGCGATGATTCGTAATGCCATCGAACAAGGTGATGGCACCAATGATATCGACGCTATTATCCATGCACTGAACCACTGTGGCGCGCTGGACTATACCCATCAGCGTGCGGTGGAAGAGTCTGATAAAGCTATCGCCGCCCTGGCTCCTTTGCCTGATACCGACTTCAAAAAGGCGCTTATCTCTCTGGCCAAGCTGGCTGTTGCCCGCAATCACTAATAGCCAAACTCCTGCAAAATGCCGCCATAGTGCGGCATTTTTCGTTATAAAGAATGGCTATCTATCTCAGCCACCACCTTCTCATGGCAATTGACAACTGATAAGCTCTCAAAAAGATAATTACAAAGTGGTAGGAGATTAAGTTGAAAGACTTACAAGCCAACCGCTCAGTCCATGGCTTTACACTGATTGAGCTTGTGGTGGTTATTATCATTCTGGGAATTTTAGCCGTCGCTGCAGCCCCCAAATTTATCAATCTGCAATCCGATGCTTTGGCCTCCACAGTCAAGGCTACCGGCGGCGCGTTTAAATCCGCAGTGAATCTCGCCCACGCGGGCTGGATAGCCAAAGGTGCCTCAGGCCCATTGGAAGACTTTCCTCTATACCACGATGCACCTGATCGCTCGGGTACCATAGATATCAACGCCAATGGCTGGCCTGCCCAACATTATCTGGGCCCTCAGGAACCCGATCCCAATCTGAATAATGTTGAAGATTGTGTCTCTGTCTGGCAAATACTGTTTGCCTATGGTGAGCCTACAGTTTCCCGGGCTGGCGTCGACCCGGATGCGGATTACAGGGCAAGCTATATCTCACCGGCTCAGTGCGACTATGTCCTCAGTGAAGATCCCGGCTACAAGATCTATTACAACGCCAACACAGGCCAGGTCACGACCACGATTCCCAACTGATTCAACAAAAACGCCGCATTCAAGATGCGGCGTTTTTTATGGGCAAGAGAAAAACAACTACACCTGCCAATCGATTAGAGACTCACCCCTGTCACTCAACAGCTGATTCACCCTGGAGAAGTGTCCGCAACCAAAGAATCCGCGATAAGCAGACAAAGGCGAAGGGTGAGGACCGGAAATCACATGATGCTGTGATGCAGTAATCACCTTCCCCTTCTTGATGGCATGACTGCCCCAAAGCACAAAGATAATTGGCTGAGTTTGTTCATTCAGCAATTTCATCACCTCCGTAGTAAAGATTTCCCAGCCCGATTTTGCATGGGAATGGGCCTTGCCCTGCTCAACCGTCAATACGGTATTAAGCATCAAAACCCCCTGCTTTGCCCAGGACTCCAGATAGCCATGGTCAGGAATAGTGAAACCAGGAATATCAGTCGCCAGCTCTTTATACATGTTGACCAGAGAAGGTGGCGTTTTTATTCCCGGTTTAACCGAAAAACAAAGGCCGTGGGCCTGCCCCGGACCGTGGTAAGGGTCCTGGCCAAGAATAACCACCTTCACCTTATCCAGAGGCGTTAATTCGAAAGCGCTGTAGACCTCCTCTGCAGGAGGAAAGACAGCTTTTCCTGATGCGCGCTCAGCATCAACAAAGGCTTGCAAGGCTTTAAAGTAATCCTGTGATTCCTGGGACTTAATAAAATCCGGCCAGCCGGCGGGCAAACTCATAACAACTTCCTGGGTAGTATAATTCGGCGACAAGATTAAAACCCCCGCCTGCCGGTGGCAAGCAGGAGGTGAGTTTTTACACAGACGTGATCAGTGTTCTGGAACGACTTTTTGCCACGTGCTATCTTGTCGCGCTTTTTCAAGAGATCAGGCCTTACTCAATGAAGAAAACCCATATTTACCGCCAAACTCACACCCGTGCACAGGGGTTTACCCTTATTGAACTGGTGGTAGTCATCATTATTCTTGGGATTTTGGCGGTTGTCGCGGCCCCTAAAATGCTCAACCTGCAGGATGATGCCAATATCGCCTCGGTTCAGGGCACGGCGGGCGCATTCAAGGCAGGGGTAAACCTAGCCAGAGCTGTCTATCTGGTTAAAGATGGCGATGGGGAAGCTGAAGATCTGCCTGTATTTATTGGTACCCAGAACAACAATCCTGCCTATCCCTATGAAAAACCCGGCCATCTGGACTTCAACAAATATGGCTGGCCGGTACAGAACTATATGTATGAAGACACCACTATCGTTCAGCTGGACAATGCTGCCGATTGCGTCTCTCTCTGGCATACACTGTTTGCCAACGAAGAGCCCACTGTCTCAGAGGCGGGACAGGATGAGGTGACAGACTATATCGCCCACTATACTCGCCAGACAGGTTCAACTGAGGCCAGTCAAGAGTGCCGCTATGACCTGCGCAGAGAGCCTAAGCTCTCTATCAGCTATAACGCCATTACCGGTCAGGTCAGCACAGACACAGATCTGAGCTCATAAATACTGAACTGTCAGAAGTACAGCGGGGTCTCGCTGCTGCGATACAAACGCTCAGGGCGATAACGCCAGACATGGTCAATGAGGTCTTCATTCATACAGGTACGCGGCGTACCACTCGCCGCTACTCTGCCCTGACTCAACACCACCAGCTCATCACAATACTGGCAGGCCTGATTCAAATCATGCAGCACGCTGACGATGGTGTACTCCTGCTCCCTTGCCAGCTCCTTCAGCAGCGACAACACCCTGTGCTGCTGTGCCAGATCCAGGGCTGAGGTAGGTTCATCCAACAAGAGCACCGGCGGCTGTTCACTTTGAGCCAGCTGCACCAAAACCCGGGCCAGATGCAGCCTTTGTTTTTCACCACCGGACAGCTCAGGGTAAAGGCTATCCCGTAGATGCATGATATCCAATCGCTCCAGCCAATGGGTAACCAGTGCATCTCCCTGCTGCTGGCTCAGAGTCAGCGGATAGAGACCCATGGCCACCACATCTTTAGCCTTAAACGCAAAACCCAGTCCGGAATGCTGGGGCAGTACCGCCAGCTCTCTGGCCAGCTTAACCTGAGACCAGTCGCTCAAGGGTTTGCCACGAAAACTTATACTGCCGATATCGGGCTTATGGTCCTGGCTCAGACATTTGAGCAAACTGGATTTACCCGCGCCATTGGGGCCTAACAGCGCGGTAAATTTCCCCTGTGTCAGCTCAAGATCGATATCAGACAATATCTGCTTACCGCCGCGACTCAGATTCAGGCCTGACAGAGATAATACGCTTTCCATAAGATTCTCCTCCCAAGCCGGCTTAAAACAGTCGCTGACGTTGCTTTAACAGCAAATAGATAAAGAAGGGTGCACCAAGCAGGGCTGTCAGCAAACCAACAGGAACTTCAGAAGGTGGCATCAGAGTCCGGGCACCCACATCAGCAATCAACAGCAATACCGCACCGAGCAAGGCGCTCAGGGGCAACAATAATCTGTGGTCCGGCCCCACCATCATGCGCACTATATGGGGCACCACCAGACCGATAAAGCCTATTATTCCGGTACCGGCAACCGCAATCCCAACGCCTAGAGCGCACAGAAAAATCATCCTGTATTTAAGTCGCTCCACATCCACCCCCAAATGCCTTGCTTCGGCTTCGCCAAGCAAGAGTGCATTCAAGGCTTTGGCACTGCGATGAAACTGCCATGAGATCACCACCAAAGCGGCCGCAGACAACCACACAAAATGCCATTTTGCCCCGGCAATAGAGCCCATCTGCCAAAGGCTTAAGTCCCTCAGCGCCATATCATTGGCGATATAGGTCAGTACCCCGATACCAGCGCCAAACAATGCCGCTACTGCAACACCGGCCAGCAACAGCATCACCACTGAGGTACCACTGCTGCTTGTCGCGACCCTGTATACCAGTAAGGTGGTTGCCAACCCTCCAAGGAAAGCACCTATGGCTACCGCGTATTCTGGCGCACCAGCAAACAACACAATAAAAATTGCTGCACCAAACGCTGCTCCCGCAGACACACCAATGATCCCGGGATCAGCCAGAGGGTTACGAAACAGGCCCTGCATGACAGCGCCGCACTGAGCGAGCGTTGCCCCCACACACAACGCCAACAAGGTTCTGGGTAATCGCACATTATTGATAATCAACTGCTCGTGAGGTGCCAGTGTGCCGGGATCCCATGCGGTGACCGTGTTCACCAAACCTATCACCAGTCCCTTCAGGCTGTTGATAAAGCCGATGGCTAAAGGGCCTGTACTGATGGACAGGCCACAGGTCAGCAGCAGCGCAAGTAACCCCAGATTTCGCAGCGAGGAATAGCTGTTAATTGAAGAATGAAACGACATAACTTCTCTTTCTGCATCTCTTTCTGCACTGAGGCAGCGTGATGGCGTTTGGTAACGGATTCAAGGTAACTGCGACATGGATTGACTCAGATCCTGAGCCGCAGCAATAGCCGATATCCCAAGCCCCCCCATCAGAGCTGTCCCGGGAATATGGAATACCCTGTCCTGTGCCATTGCAGGCAGGTGCTCAAGTAGAGGCAAAGCTTCCAGTACAGCGGCCTTTGGGTTGTTCGCTTGTTCAGGGTCGCGAAAGCTCACCAGTATCATGTCGGGTTCAAGAGCCAGGATGCCTTCCTCCGACAGCGTCTTATAACCGCCAAAATCGGCAGCATTTACACCACCTGCCAGCTCAATCACCATGTTCACCGCGGTGTCACTTCCACCTACGCGGGTCGCCCTGCCCGGCTGCACAAGTAGAAAAAGCATAGAGACCTGTTGGCCCTTCAACGCCTCTCTGGCGTTGGTAAGCTCATCCAATGACGCAGCCAAAGAAGTTTTCAGCACTTCTCCCCGGGAACCAGCACCAAGGAGATTAGCCAGCGTATCAACATTAGATAAAAGGCCTTCACCGTCCTGTGCATCAGGCAGAATCACCACCCTAACCCCTGCATCTTCAACCAGTTCAACAGCACTTTTAGGCCCGGTTACCGGGGTACCGATCAGAACCGACGGAGACTCCGCCAGCATGCCTTCAGCCGACAGTGCTCTGTGGTAACCCAGCTTTTTTGCCTTGCTGCCCTGAGGCAAAGCACTGCTGGAATCTACTGCCACCAATTCTTCAGCTTTATCCAAAGCCACAATTAACTCAGTTACCCCCGGACCTGCACTGATAATTCTTTGAGTATCTTCCGCCCATGTGGGCGAAGCTCCCAGGGCTAATGCCGCAACCAGTGCAGCGCTGAACTTAAGCGCGCCACACTTGAGTATGAGTTTGTCCAAGATACCTGTCCTTGTATGAGTCATTGTTTTCAGGGCTCCATTAAAATCTGAGTTTGGGAAATTGACTGGGCTTGCAGCAGAGCCAGCAATCGCATCAGGTGCTGCACGTCTGCCTGTTTGTCTGCGGCCACGATAAGAGTAGCGCTGGGATTGGATTTAACTCTTTCAAGCAATTGCTGCTCGAATACTTTGAAGTCATGCAGACGCTCACCATCCAGTGCCCAGTAGGGTGAATCCGTCATGACATTGATACTGATGCTGTCGGTCCGGGTAATCGTTTGAGTACTCTCACCACCGTGAGTTGGCACATCTACAGGTAACGCCTGCAGACGCACGTTGGCAGTCAGCATAAAGAACACCAACATAATGAAGATGATGTCTATCAGCGCAGTCATATCCACGCCGACATCAAGCTCCTGCTCAGCCTGAGGAAGATGGATCATCAGGCCACCTCCAACTTTGCAAACTCTTGGCGCTGTTGTGGCAGAGCACTGACACCATCGAGCCAAAGGTTAAGCTGGGTCAGACCATGAGCCAGTCGGGTACAGCGGGAACTGGACCAGATATCTACCAGCTTACTCCCCAGCAGTGCAGGCAGGGCGATAAGCAAGCCTGCAGCAGTGGTATTCATCGCCAATGCCAAACCAGCACTTAACATAGCGGGCGTTACGGGCCCCTGGGTTTGGCTGATACCATCAAACATCTGAATCAGCCCAAGCACAGTGCCCAACAGACCAATAAGTGGGCTGACTACACCGATCAGATGCAATAGCTTCAGGCCGGTTTTCTGTTTACTTTGGAGTTGCGCCAGCCAAAGTTGCGCCATCTCCTCTCTGTCAGCCCGGCAAAGCGCTTTGCCATCCAGCAGCAACCTGCACCCTCTGGCAAATACCCCCTTGGACTGCTTGAGTTGAGCGTCCAGCTCACCAAGTGACTTATCGTTAACCGGCTCAGCCAATCGTTGGCGAAACGCCACCAACCAGCGACGCTGAAACGCTGAAATCCCCCGAACCTCGTACCAAATAACGTACGCCACCCGCTCCAGCAGTATCATACCGCTGAGCACTGCTGCCGCCACCAGCGGCCAGGTCAGCGGCCCAAGTTGTTGCTCCAGATTACTGATAAGGTCCTGCATGCAATTTCCTGTTTTATTTATGCTGCTTAATTGAGGGCGAACCTGACGGGCACCCTGACGATAAATTGGTCGCCTTCATCTGACGGCGCAGCAAACTGCCAGTCCCGCACAGCGGTCAGTGCGGCGTCATCCAAAGCACCAAAACCGCTGCTTTCAACCATCTCAAGCGAGAGCTGCTCACCAAAGCGGTTAAACAGCACCTCAATCATCACTACGCCTTCCATACCTCTGCGTCTCGCCAATCTTGGGTAAGAGGGAGCTTTGGGACGTTTCATAAATTTGGGCTTATCCACCCACACGGGTGCACTGGGGGCTGATGCATGGGACTCGCTGGTTGTCGAATCAAGCTCCTCAACAGCATGCTCGACGTTCTCATCGGTTCTGGCTTGCTCTGTCCTGGGCTGTGCCAAAGGCTGGCTCTCAACAACTGGCGTGGGAACAGGTTTGACAGCAGGGCTTGTTGTCACTGTCGTTTGGGTTTCGGCTGTTGGCCTGCTTTCCTGCAGAGGCTTGGTCTCTGGTTGATGTTCTGGTTGATGTTTAGCTTTGGGCTTTTCTGTTTTCTCGCGTACTGGCTTTTTCGGTTCCGGAGAAGGTGAAGACAGGGGCTTAGCAAGACTGAGGGTCAGGGGGCCCTGATTGTGGGGCATCTCGAACGCCAGCGCTCTTTGGTCACTGACCTTAAGAGTTAACCCTCCGAATAACAGCAGAATGGCAGCAGGCAGTGAAACCAAGTATCGCCAAGAAACCACATCATCCCCCGTTAAAATCGCTTTGACTATTAAATCCCCGCCAGCATGAGTCCGCTTCAGCACCTGCCGAAGTCTTCCCTGAACAGCCAGCAAAACAATAAAAATTTACCTCATGAAAAAGTTATATGCAAATAATAATAATTATCGTTTGATCTATCATTTGGTATTGTGCAAGCATAATAATTATCAAAATAAGATGACCCAAGTCACTCAATGCGCAACCAAATTACCGGCAAGCCCGCCGTGATCATTGAGCTCTGATAAGGGTTTGTTTCACTTCACAATCAGGTAAAAAAGACAGTCATGGATAGTTTGAAGATGTCACCAACTCCATTGGCCACAGCGCTGCTGTTGGCTCTGGGCAGCACTTCAGTGTCAGCTCAGAATGATCCCTATGAATTGGAAGAAGTCCTGGTCAGTGCGACCCGGGTTGAAGAAGCTGCATCCCAAAGCAGTCGTTCCATCAGTGTTGTCGATGAAGAAGAACTGTCACTGACTCAACCTCAATCTGTACCTGAAGCCCTTTCCTCCAGCCCCAATATCACAACCACTAATGGCCCAAGAGTCAGCAGTCAGGGAGTGGAAATTCGAGGCCTGAGTGGTACCCGTGTCCTGCAAACCATTGATGGAGCACGCCAAAACACCACTTCTGGACACCGTGGCGTGTATTTTATGGATCCGGAAATGCTCCAGTCTGTGGAAGTTATTCGGGGACCGGCCAGCAGCCTTTGGGGCAGTGGTGCCATTGGTGGTGTGGTGGCTCAGGTAACCCGTGATGCCCGCGACTTTCTTGAGCCCGAAGATAACTTTGGCGGTTACCTGAAGCAGGGATTTGAATTTAACGGCGATCGCCAAAAGACCAGCGGTGCGGTTTATGGCCAGCAAAATCAGATAGATTGGCTGATTAACGCCAGTTACTTCGACAGCAACAATATCAAGACAGGTGATGACCTGACGCTGGAGAACAGTGGTGGCAACGGCACCAGTGGGATGTTCAAACTGGGCTGGCAGGAAAACGATAATCACCGCCTTGAGTTCAACGCCCGCCTCAATGAAATCCGGGAGCTGGTCCCCAGTAACCCGGCAACCAATGCAGGTAGATCTGTACCTCTGGTAAAGCGCAATACCAAAGACACCTATTTCGGACTGGATTACACGCTTAAAACAGATAATCCGCTACTGGATATGAATGCTCTGGTATACCTGAATGACTCCAGCTACAAGGAGGACAGAGTCACCAGAAATCAGAAAGATGACACTGAGTACCGCACTTTTGGCATCAGTGTGAAGAACACCTCTGAGTTTGACTTTATGTCCCTCACCTACGGTCTTGATGGTTACAAAGATGAGCTGGATACGGTACGTGATGACTCAGGTCAAGTCGGACAGCGTCCTGCCAACATCAATGCCGAGTCCACCGTATGGGGTGGCTTTGTTCAAGCCGGGATCCCTCTTGGGGAGTCCCTGTTGCTGACCCCGGCAGTACGTTACGACAGCTACGACAGTAAAAGCGAGCAGGTAAACCGTGATGTGGACGACAGTGAGTTCTCGCCATCTGTAGCACTGGTATGGGATACCACTGACTGGCTGACTCTGAGTGCCCGTTATGACCAGGCATTCCGTGCGCCGGGGATGGAAGAGATGTTCTCCACCGGCAGCCACTATTGCATTCCCCCGATTCCGGGATTCCTGCCTGGCGGCCTGTGCAACACCTTTAAACCCAATCCGGACTTGAAGAGTGAAACCGCCCGAAACAAAGAACTGAAAGCCTACTTATCCTTCGCTGACCTGGCCGGTGACGATGAGCTGAATATCAGCCTTAACCTGTTCCGCAACGACGTTGATGACTTCATTTTGCAGCAGGTAATCGATCCTCTGATAGGCGTTCCGGGTCTGGAGCAAACGACAACCTGGAACAATGTTCAGGATGCCCGTTTGCAAGGTTTCGAGCTGGTCACCAACTATCGAATCAAGCAAACCAGGGTGTCGTTGAGTTATGGCCAGACCGAAGGTAAAGACAAGGCAGATGACAGTTTCCTGGAAGGCATCCCGGCAGATAAATTTGTACTGGACCTGTCTCAGGGCTGGTTTGATGGCGACTTCAAAGCCGGGACCCGTCTGACCTATGTTGCTGAGCAGAAAGATGTCCCAGCTGATTTCACCGCCGCTGAACAATATGACAGCTACACCCTGTGGGACCTGTATCTGGCGTGGGAGCCAAGCAGTGGCGCGCTGACAGGCCTGCGTATTGATGCCGGCGTCGACAACATTACCGATGAGTACTATCAGCAGGCCTGGCAAACCCTGTATCAACAGGGCCGTAATATCAAGCTGAACGCCAGATACATGTTCTAGCAGGAATAGACAGATGAAAAATGAAATCCTTACCCGAATCCAAACCGCTATCTCTGAGTCACCTCAAAGCTCTCCGGCGCAACTGGCTAAATCATTGAATGTCAGCGAAGCGTGCGTGTTGATGGCGCTGGGTTCAGAGCAGGTCAACTGGATGGATAAAGCGCTGGCTCAGGAGTTGCTGGAGGAACTACCGGATTGGGGAGCCCTGACCACTATAGTGCAGCTTGCCGGCAACGTATTTGAGTTCAAAGGGGCGTTCCCCAAAGGCAAGCCCGGGCATGGCTACTACAACCTCTATACCAAAGGTGAAGGGCTGCATGGCCATCTGCTGCTTGAAAGCTATCAGCATATCGCTCTGGTCAGTCGCCCACTGCGGGGACGCATGAGCCACTGCATCTGTTTCTTTGATGCCGAAGGCAACACCATTTTTAAAGTGTATTTAGGTCGGGACAAGCAGGGAGAACTGCTTACCAATCAGGTCGAACGTTTCGAATTACTGAAACAACGCCTGGCTGAAACCGCCTGAAGAAGTGACATACTGGGAAACCGGAGAAAATCATGAGTGATCACCAGGCCGACAAGGCCCAGCGTCTGGCAGACAAATTGCTGCCTGAAATCAATGAGTTCAAGCACAGCCGTAAAACCCTGCAACTGGCAACCCGCAACTCTGAGGGGCAGCCCAACGCCAGCTACTCGCCCTATGCCCTGTCTGAGAACGGCTTTTATATTCTGGTGAGCGATCTCGCCCGCCATGGCCAGAACCTCAAGATGAGTGAGCAGGTATCCGTCATGTTGGTAGAGGATGAGTCTGAAGCCAAAACTGTGTTTGCCCGCAAACGTCTGACGTTTGACACCACAGCACAGCGACTTGAGCGAGACACCGACGCCTTCAAAGAGGGAGTGTTGGCATTGCAACAAAAGCATGGCGAGATGGTTACCAACCTGGCTGCCCTGGGCGACTTTAATCTCTATCGCTTGCGCCCCGAGCAGGGGCTCTATGTCAAAGGCTTTGGTCAGGCGTTTAAACTGTCTGGCGCTGAGCTGCTGGATGTCAGTTGGATGACTGATGGCCACCATGGCGAAGCCAAAGATCCTGAAGTGACAGAGAAAGTCTCTGCCTGACAAGCTCATATCAAAAACAAGGGCCTGCCAAGCAGGCCCTTTTTCATCCCTGAATTCCGGCACGGATGTGATAGAGTCTGGCATAAATCATTCAGCAGCCGCAGCAGAATAAGGAAGTTTCAGTGACAGATATTGCAGCGAGCACGTCAGGCCAATCGGCTCCATCAGACCCGGATAAGTCCCTCCCTAACCGCCCTAAAGGTGAAGTATACCGCTGGATTGTCGGGTTTCTTTCCCCCTATAAAGGAAGAGTGATAGCGGCTCTGTGCTTTCTGCTGCTCGGGTCACTGGCGTGGCTGGCTATCGGTCAGGGTGTCCGCTTGCTGATAGACCAGGGCTTTGGCGAAACCGGGGACAGCAATTTCAATCAGGTTATCCTTTGGCTGGCACTGATTGTCACTATCAGCTCTATCGCCATATTTGGGCGATTTTATCTGATGAGCTGGCTGGGCGAACGTGTCAGTGCCGATATCCGCCTGACCGTATACCGGGCGTTGCTGACCCTGTCCCCCTCTTTTTACGCCAAAGCCCGCACCGGCGAAGTGATCAGCCGCTTTACCTCAGATACCACCTTATTGGAGAACGTGGTGGGATCCAGTTTCTCTATGGCGCTACGCTCCAGTGTCATGGTGCTGGGCGGCTTGATTATGATGGCAATTACCAGCTGGAAACTGACGCTGCTGGTGTTGGTTGCTCTGCCAGTGGTGTTGGCTCCGGCCCTGGTTCTCGGTAAAAAGGTGCGGCAACTGGCCAAGCGCAGCCAGGATAAAATCGCCGATTTGGGCGCCTATGTTGATGAGAGCATCCACGAGATCCACACAGTTCAGTCCTATGGCCACGAAGCCAGGGATAATCAACACTTCACCGGACATGTTGAAGCCATTCTGGCCGCCGCCAAAGACAGAATCTTTTATCGTGCAGTGTTAATCAGCACCATTTTAAGCCTGTCATTTTTTGCCATTCTCGCCATCACCTGGGCAGGCGGTCTTGCAGTACTATCCGGCAGCATTACCGGCGGAGAGCTGTCAGCCTTTATGTTCTATGCGGTATTGGTAGCAGGTGCAGTGGGCACGATCAGCGAAGTATTCAGTGAAGTGCAGCGAGCCGCAGGTGCAAGTGAGCGACTGATGGAGCTGGCCCATAGCTGCAGCGATATTACCGAACCTGAATCCCCCATCGCCCTGCCTGACCAGGTTAACGGCAGAGTGCAGTTGAACAATCTCAGCTTTGGCTACCCTGGCCATGAGGAGACTGTGCTGCATAATCTCAGCTTCACCATCAATGCCGGTGAACGCGTCGCCCTGGTAGGTGCCAGCGGTGCCGGAAAAAGCACACTGTTTGCCCTGTTGCAGCGCTTCTATCCAACGCCTGAAGGGGCCATCACTCTGGATAATCTGGCGATAGATGCGTTGAGCCTGGACCAATTGCGGGCCCAGTTCGCCCTGGTCCCTCAGGAGTCAGTTATCTTCGCCACCAGCGTACTTGAGAATGTGCGTTATGGCAGACCGGATGCCACTCAGGACGAAGTGATAGCCGCTTGTGAAGCTGCCCGGGCTCATGAGTTCATTTGCGAATTCCCAGATGGATATGACACCTATCTGGGTGAACGCGGCGTGCGGCTGTCCGGCGGCCAAAAACAACGTATCGCCATTGCCAGAGCGATTCTGGCTGACAGACCTGTACTTTTGCTCGATGAAGCCACCAGTGCGTTGGATGCCCGCAGTGAAGTACTGGTTAAACAGGCTTTGGATACTTTGATGCAGGGCAAAACCACACTTGTGATTGCACATAGATTGGCGACTGTGGTCAATGCCGATCGTATTTTGGTGTTGGACAAGGGAAAACTGGTGGCCAGCGGGACTCATGAAGAGCTACTGGCATCCAGTGACCTGTATCGGGAGTTTGCCAAGCTGCAGCTGTTAACCCAAAAGGATACAGGCCAAACAATTTGACATGCGCAAAACCATATTTATATTATTTATCAACAACATTTAAACACAAGAATAACTATGAAGCGCTATTCAACGGGTTTTACCCTCATTGAACTTGTTGTCGTAATCATCATTCTTGGTGTACTGGCAGTGACTGCAGCACCTAAGTTTATCAACCTTCAGGATGACGCCAGAGTCGCAGCTCACCAGGGATTTACTGGCGCCCTGTCCTCATCAGTTAAACTGGCTCATGCCACATGGGAGGTACGCAAATCCAGCGCGGACCCGGCCACTGTTGGTAATGGTGGTTACCTTGATTACAACGGCGTGCGTATCGGTTTCTGGGGAGTGTCCGGTTATCCTGAATGTGAAAATGGTTGCACACTCAATGGCGGCATAGCCAATGCAGGAGGCTGTAATGGTGGTATACCTAAGTTATTGGATGACTCAGTGACCTTCCTGGACACCTACAATACAGCAGCTTTTCCACCTGCCGGAGGGGATTGCGTTTTTACCGATAAAGAAAACGAAAATCTGAAAATTCGATACAGTGCAGTTAATGGGAAAGTGAAATCTTGTACGGATACAACTTCATGCACTGCGCTGCTTTCAAGTAGTACCCCCGGTAACTTTTGAGCCCATTACCAGCCAATATCGACAGCTAACGACATCTACAGATAGCTGATGATAAACCGGAGGCAGAAGTGGACGCTTCCATCCAGTGCGAATGTTTTCTTAGACGTTAAGGCGACTTTTTAGCAACCACAGAATAGATATGCCACTGATGCGGCTTGCCATCAGGAGCCTCACCACTGGCTCGGTTTTCTTTAAAACTGACGATATTGAATTGTTCGAACCACTGCCGGATCTCAGCCTCGTCTGTCACCAATATATCCGGCCAATAAGCCTGTCTGTCAAAGTCGGCTCCAGCCATGGTGTCTTCAGCGCCAAGAAAGGATCCGACAAATACACCGCCCGGTGGCAAACATTGGCATATCTTTTCCCACACCTGAGCAAAATGTTCATGAGGACAGAAAAACAGACTGGCGTCTGCCACGACCAATGATGCGGATGGATAAACAAAGTCCTGAAACTCCGCAACCGATAATGAGACTCGGGTGTCGCCTGAGAATCTGGCGTTGCACCTGGCGATGGCCTCAGGCTCAATGTCAAAAGCACAAACCTGAAACCCCTGA
Source organism: Shewanella corallii (assembly GCF_023349125.1). GTDB lineage: Bacteria > Pseudomonadota > Gammaproteobacteria > Enterobacterales > Shewanellaceae > Shewanella > Shewanella corallii. The sequence goes on from NZ_JAKIKT010000002.1 coordinate 721,381, forward strand.
CTACGCAGAAAGTCGATATCACTGCCAGCGCCGCATCCACAATCTATGGCGATCTTTTCCCCTTCGACCAAACTCACCGCAAGGCGAAGCTCCCCTCGAACAGGCCGGTTCTCAGTGGCATCCAGATATTGCTGTATTTCAGACGAAGCCATAACTTTCTCCTATGTGCTAACCGCCGTACACGGTAATAAATTCGCACTGGTCGAATAGCTGAGGGTTCTGTTTATTGGACTCCAACCTAATGACATCAGCAGGGCGCAGCCCAAAAAAGGTATCTACTTCAATTGCCGTCAGGGTGAAGTCATAGTTGACGTGATTCAGGGTCACTGTGCCCTGTTCGCCCTTCATCACATAGGTGCCCTCCACCAGTATATCTTCCGGTTCAGCCACCACCTCAAGCACAACCCGGGTATCACTTAAGCGTTCAAGTGTCGCACGAATATCGCCGCACTCCCGGGTCTGCATCACCACAGGCAAACTGATCTGCTCTCTGGGCAAGTAAATGCCAAGGTGACCTGAGGAATAAAAATGATTGGACTGGCTGAAGTCTTTTACCTGGATATCTGCAAGCCCCTCTTCCCGCAAACTGTCTTTCACCAACTCAAGCAAATCACCACCGGTCAACAATGGATGGATCAGCAACTCAGCGGCGGCGATATTGTAGGGCAAAGGAGATTCCAGCAGCTGAACATCCAGCCCTTTGGTTTCCAGTCTTTGTATGACATCTTCAGCCAGTTCAAGGCTATCGCCGGGCTGCAGGTACACCACAGGTGCCGCACAGCCATTGAGCAACCCCAGAACAACCGGGATAAAGCAAAGCTTCATCAGCTCTTACCTGGCTGTAACCGAAATACGCTCCACTTCATCGGCAGGCGCTAACAGATAATCCAGTTGAACCTTACTGCCCGACGCGCCCTGGCTACTGGCCTCATATTGCCATTGCGCCAATGCCTCTGCTGCCGATTGGTCAAATACCCCCTCAGGCAATGATTTGAGCACCTTAATATTGTTAACCTTGCCCGCAGGCGTGATATCAAATGACAGCTGCACATAACCCTCCAGCTTATTTTCAACCGCCTTGGCTGGATAGGTGGGTTCAATGCGTACTTTCGGATAAGGGTGATCCCCCCGCTTGCTCTCACCGGCAATCAGTTGTTGGCTGCTGAAAAGTGCAACCAAGCCCATTGCCCCTACCAGTACCATAGCCACAACCAGACTTCTGCCCGCCATATTGTGATGTTTAAGCTGCATAATTCTCTCCTTGAGTGTGTGTTTGTTACCGCTTTGGGTAGCCAACATGGCCAGCGGTCTGGATTGAGCCTGAGCCAACAACAAACGGCCATAGGCAATGCGTTGATCTTTATTCATATTTCGGCAAACGCTGGCATCACAGGCGAGCTCCTGCTCCTGCCGGAATCTGCGGTATGCGAGATGACATATGGGGTTAAACCAGCAAAGGCTAAGCAGGCTCCAGGCCATCAGGTTGGCGGGAATATCCCGGCGGTGCCAGTGCACCAGTTCGTGCCTGATAATGCTTTGCTGCTCAAAAGCTGAGAGTGTCGGAAAGGTTCGTGGCAGCAGAAGCACAGGATTGCGCACACCCGCCAGCATGGCAGAGTCACTGTCCACCAGCCAGGCAGGCAAGGGACTGGAGATAAGCTCAATCGGCTGACCGTGAGCCAACAAGGCTCTGACCTTAAGCCATTGCAGCAAGGCTGTGGCCCACATCAACGCCGCCCCACCAAGCCAGATAAACAGCAGAGAAGGCCAAAACCAGGATGAGACATGCTCTTGAGAGGCAATCGCTTTGACACTGTAGTAGCTGATTTTGTCAGCTAGCAAAGAGCTTTCTGCGGCGGCAAACCAAGCAGGCCACAAGGTAACCAATAAACCGGTCAACAACTGCAATGGCACCAACCACCAGTAGAGATAAGCCAGATCAGCGCCGCCTTTGGCTCTTTGCTGACTGGAGACAAGCAACAGCACACAGATCAGGGTCAGGCCAATAAACTGAGCGCTCAGAAAAGCCATCATGCGTTGTTATCCTTCCACTCATCCAGCAATTTTTGCAGTTCGGCGGCATCTTCCGCCGTCAGGCTTTTATCTTTGGCAAAACCTGCCACCAGGGGAGCCAGCCTGCCGCTGAACAGCCTGTCGATAAAAGAGTGACTGGCCTGACGCTGATAACTTTCCTGCTCAAGCAGCGGGAAATAGCAGTAACCCCGCCCCTGCTTTTCAAACCCTATTGCCTGTTTTTTTACCAGGCGGCTAAGCAGTGTCTTGATGGTCTTTTCATGCCAGTCTTTGCCAGCATCCGTTTGCTGCAGCACCTCAACCGCTTGAGCAGAGGTTAATGTGCCCCGTTGCCACAGCAGGTTCAGCACCACCAGCTCTGCATTGCTTATTTCGTTCATCCTGTCCCTCATTCAGCTATTGGTCTGCAGCAACTCTTGTGCGCAAACAGACCTTTGCCTACAAACGTAATCCAAACTTAAAATTACATTTGTAGTCAGTGAGAACAAGGGGGCAGTTCAAAATTCATCCGAAAGGATGAGAAGTGGTAACTATGTCTAAAGATCAGCTGATGGTTCGGAGAGCAGGCTGTAGCGGACAAAACGGAAACTTGACGTAACAGCTCAATAATTAAGCGGCCTTCAATCTATTGTCTCAGCTGCATATAATGCGCTCAGATTGACAGCAGGGATAACGCAGTATGAAAGCAGTAACAGGGAAATTAGCCGCCTCCGCTCCGGCACTGGCAGGGGTGATTTTAATGACAGGGTGTAGCACTCCCCCCGCCAAAGAGGATCCTGTGGTAGAGCTGAGGGTACTGGAAACCTCAGATCTGCATATGAACCTGATGGACTTCGACTACTTCAAAGGTGTTGAAGACCCCACCATAGGCCTGGCCAGAGCAGCATCCCTTATCCATGCCGCCCGGGATGAAGCAGCAAACCATGTTCTGGTGGACAATGGCGATCTGTTACAGGGAAGCCCTATGGGCGACTACATGGCGTCACTCAGCCTGCAAGAGTGGCAGTTGCACCCGGCATACAAGGCGATGAACACCCTTAACTATGCCGTGGGAAATATAGGTAACCATGAGTTCAACTATGGCCTGGAGTTTCTCAGCCAGGCTGTCGCAGGCGCCAATTTCCCCTACATCAGTGCCAACGTCTATTGTGCTGTTGATAACTGCCTGCCCGGCATCAACAAAGACCAACCTCTGTTTGACCCCTGGCTGATAAAACCTACCCGGGTAGTGGATACTCAAGGCCAGACTCACACGCTTAATATCGGCTATATCGGCTTTGTGCCACCGCAGATCGAACAATGGGACAGAGCCCATTTGCACGGAAAGGTCTACGCGAAAGGCATAGTTGAGTCTGCCAATACCTATGTGCCGCTGATGAAACAAGCTGGTGCAGACATTATTGTTGCTATCCCCCACTCTGGTATTGGCTCTGCTGCCGCCCCTCACGACCCGGATGCTGAAAATGCCAGCTATGCCCTGACTCAGGTGAAAGGTATCGATGCCATTATGTTTGGTCACAGCCATGCCGTATTCCCCCATCCGGATTACAGCTCGCTGCCTAATACCGACATCAAAAAAGGCCTGCTCAACGGCGTGCCATCTGTGATGCCAGGTCGCTGGGGAGATAATTTGGGGATAGTTGACCTCACATTGACCCTGAGCAACGGCCAATGGCAGGTGATAGATTCGAGCGCCCAGGCTAAACCCATCTTCGACAGTGGAAAAAAGGCGCCATTAGTTACGGCAGATGCACATATTCATGGCAGTATTGCCCATGAGCATGAGGGCACCCTGGATTTTGTTGATGCCCCTATTGGTAAAGCCCGCGCTAATATGTACAGCTTTCTGTCACTGATCCAGGATGACCCTACAGTCCAGATAGTCGCCGACGCTCAAATAGCCAGAGTCAAACAGGCTATCGCCGACTTGCCGGACAATGAACGTCAGCATTATGAGGGGATACCGGTTGTATCAGCCGCCGCCCCATTCAAAGCCGGTGGACGCCATAAAACTCCTGCCGACGCGGCTCAATACGTTGAAGTTGATAGCGGTGAGCTGAAGTTCCGCCATGCTGCCGACCTCTACCTCTACCCCAATACCATGGTGGCGGTAAAAGTCTCAGGTGCAGAGCTGAAAGACTGGCTGGAGTGCAGTGCCAATCAATTCAATCAGATTGATCCACAAAGTACTTCACCTCAGTCATTGATTAACTGGACCCACCCCACCTTTAACTTCGATGTGATTGACGGCATCCAATACCGTATCGATATTACCCAACCCGCCAGATTTGACCGAAACTGCCAACTTGTAAACCCGAATGCCAGCCGCATAACATCCCTGAGTTATACCGATGACAAGGGGAATACACTCACAGGTGAAGCGTTCGCCGCGCAGTCCTTTATTGTGGCGACCAATAATTATCGCGCCTATGGCGGCCAGTTTGCCGGTACCGGCCCTGAATATGTAGTGATGGAACTGCCGGACACCAACCGTGAAGTGCTGGCGGCATATATCAAACAGCAAACCTCAACCCATGGCTCAGTAAACCCAAGTGCCGACCATAACTGGGGGCTGGTGAATATCAGCAATCCGAAGTTGAATGTGTTGGTGCAAACCCAAAGCAGTGATAAAGCCGACCGCTTTGTGGCCGAACAGCAAAAGCGTCCTATGGTAAAAACCGGTGTGGATGAGCTTGGGTTCGCTGTCTATCAACTGGATATGAGCCAGGAAAACCCCTGGTCCCCAATAAAGCCAAAAGTAAAAAGCCCGACGGTCGGTAATCGCCATCGGGCTTCATTTTCAGTTCAAGGGGATCGGGCTAATGAGCTCCTGCTCCAGCCTCTTCAGCACAGTGTTCACAGGAGTTAGCCTCGGCAGCATGCTCTTTGCTGCGCAGGTCTACCAGCATATAGGTCCAACTGCCCAGCAAAAACACCAGTGAAGCTGTCAGGCCATCCACTTCACCCACACCATAAAGCACCCCCAGAATGGCGGCAAACAGTACCCCGATAATGGTCCAGGTGTTCAGGCAAATCAGATTTTTCTTCATGGCGACTCCTTACTGTGTTTCTGTGAATACACAGTACCCCGATCAGCCTGTACAAAAACTGAACCACCAACCAGTTAAATCAGACAGTTAGAAAAATACTCAAACTTAACTGGTCACCACACAGTTACGACCGGCCTTTTTAGCCTTGTAAAGCAACTCATCAGCCACCTTCATCACTTCCTGAGGGGTCTTGCCGTCTTGATAATCTGCCACGCCAATACTGATGGTGACGTTGACAGTTTTTACTTTGGATTTGGTGCCCCTGCGCTGCTTACCTTTCTGATCATCCTTGTCCCTGTCTTCATCCCGAATCGCCAATGGATAGTCAGCCACCGCCTCACGAAACTCGTTCAGGTGATCCTCACTGGCTCTGGCATCCTGCCCCTTAAACAGCATGGTAAATTCTTCACCGCCATAGCGATAAACCCTGGCTTTACCCGCATAGTCCTGCATCAACTTACCCATCAGCCGCAGCACGTCATCGCCCATCTTATGGCCATAGGTGTCGTTAAACTTCTTAAAATGATCTACGTCCATCATCGCCAGCGCATAGTGGCGGCCCAAATGCTTCATCTCATTTTCAAGCGCCCTGCGTCCGGGTATTTGGGTCAGAGAATCGATAAAAGCCAACTCATGGCTACGGTAGATAAGATTGATAATCAGCAGAACACCGCATAGAGAAAAAGCCAGTGAAGAGATCATCGACTCCTGAAAATAGACCAGGGTCAGCTCAGTGGCTATCAGACACGTGAGTGCGGCCATATCGGCCCCGGTATTGCGATAACTCATCACCAGCGCAGCGCCACAGATGGCCACCAGCCCCAGCAGCAACAGCAGTATCGGTAGAGGGGTTAGTTCTCCCGGCGTCATCAAATAGGTTTCCCGCCATGACAGCAACTGCTCTGGCTGGATAGTGCCTGTCAGCCAGTAACCAGCCACCAACTGCAGGCCGATAAACAGCAGAAAACCAAATCCACCGGGCGACAATAGTCTGCGCGCAGGCCAAGCCAAAACCAGCAGCAGGTTCAGCGGCATCATCAGCGCCAATAACTGATAGGCGAAGCGGGTATTGGCTTCCGGCAGAGGCTGCTGCAACCTTAATTGGATAATGGCATAAGCAAGCAGCATCAACACCGCCAGAAAACCGGTTCTGAGTTGATTGAACAACTGGCTAAGCAGCAGCACAGTGCCAAGCAGCAAATAGGGAAATAACAGCACCAGCTCGGGATAGGGAGCCGTGACCGCTCTGAGTGGATTCAGAGTGACAATCAGGATTATTGCAGCCATCAGCTGCAGTAAAATGCGGCCTCCAGCCGACTTTATCAGTCCAGTTAGATTCATAGCCCCTTACAACAGAAAAACGGAGGCAGCCGGTTAATCATCAGCAGCCTCGTCACAAACATATGAATGATAAGTATAAAGCGTGTGCAACTCATAAAGCGACCCAAGTCTCGGCAAACCAAAACAGCAGACAGAAAAACAGCGGGATGACCCGCTGTTTTATTGTTACAGGCTATTGGTTTCTCAGCTCTCTGCGCAAAATTTTGCCCACTGTACTCTTCGGCAGTTGTTCAACAAACTCTATATATTTTGGAACCTTATAAGCTGTTAACTGAGAACGGCAATGTTCTTCGATTGCCTGTCGGGTTTGCTCTCCGGCGGTGGCATCCTGAGTCAATACAATCACAGCTTTCACCGCTTCACCGGTTCGTTCATCTGCCACACCGATGACAGCACACTCCATTACGGCTTCATAATTGGCTAGCACGTTTTCCACTTCATTTGGATACACGTTAAAGCCGGACACATTCACCATGTCTTTCTTGCGATCCACAATAGTGTGCATACCGTTTTCCAGCGCCATGGCGATATCACCGGTTTTGAAGAATCCGTCAGCAGTAAACACAGCCTGAGTTTCATCAGGTTTTTGCCAATATCCAGACATCACCTGAGGGCCCCGAACCGCCAACTCGCCCACCTGGCCAACAGGCACTTCATTATCTTCGTCATCAATAATTCTGACTTCTGTTGCCAGTACAGGTTTCCCTATAGTGCCCAACATCTCCTTGCCAGGGCAATTAAGGGACACTACCGGAGAGGTCTCAGACAAACCATAACCTTCGCTGATGGTACAACCCGTTGTGTCACGCCAGAGATCAGAAGCCGCCTCGGTTAATGCCGTGCCGCCAGAGATGGTCACTTTAAGATGACTGAAATCCAGCTGCTGGAAGCTCTCCTGGTAGCAGAGACCTATAAACAGGGTGTTCAGCCCGGCAAATCCGGTAAAGGGATATTGAGACAGGGTTTTGATCATGCCAGGAATGTCTCTGGGGTTGGGGATCAGCACAGAGCAGCCACCACACTCAAAGTAGAGCACCAAATTCACCAGGAAGGCATAGATATGGTAGATGGGCAAAGGAGCGACAAACACCTCTTCCCCTTCCACCAGTTTATTGCCGAGACGTGACTTGCACTGCAAAGCGTTGGCGATAAGATTGGCATGGCTCAGCATGGCACCTTTAGAGAGGCCAGTTGTCCCCCCTGTATATTGCAATGCTGCCAACGCATCACTGTCCACCAACACCGGCTGAAAGCCATGTTCACGTCCTATCCTAAGAGCCTCAACAAATACCACATTTTTCAGGCCCGTACTGGGTTGAGGCTGAGGATCAATTAAGTCCATGGCATGGGTAGAGATCACCAGCTCAAGTTGGGTTTCATTGACCACTTTCGCCAGAATCGGCAACAGATCCGACAGCACCACCAACGCCTTGGCGCCACTGTCATTAAACTGGTGAATGAGCTCACGCTCGGTATAAAGCGGATTGGTATTAACCAGCACCATACCCGCGCGCAATACCCCATAGGCGGCAATCACAAATTGAGTCAGGTTGGGCAGTTGAATCGCGACCCTGTCTCCCACCTGAAGTCCTGACTGTTGCAGATATCCGGCAAATTCTTTGGAATAGGTATCTATCTCGTTAAATGTCAGACTTTTACCCAAGCAGGCGTAGGCAGGCTTATCACCAAATTTAGCCACAGCAGTTTCAATCAGTTGCGGCAGAGTTTGATAACGCCCGGTGTCCAGTGTTGATTCTGTATCAAATACCATCTTTACCTTCCGTTGTTATTATCATCAATCTGCGCAGCAGCCCTGACACAGCGGGAGTTCAACGCACAGTAGTCTCTTTGCCTTATCCGGACAGATCATCCTTGTCAGGCATGAAATCAGCACTGTGTATTTTCGCTGGATCGCGCGACTTCCACGCAAACTGGTATCGTGATGGAGGTACCCAGAGTATTAGTAATGGCGAGCCCTGGTCAATAACCAAAAACCTGAGTAAAACCATTAAAAACTTATAGATAGGAATATATAGAAGGAATCTTTTGCGCCTCCCCGGACAGTGGTGACGAGCACTGTCCGGGGGAGCTGCACTGATTAGTTCAACATGCGCCAGCAAGCCAACCAATCAAGAAGCTGCAAAATGCAGCCTTTGGTTAATTTGAACATCTGCAGGATTCGTCCCTGAATCCGGAGGAGAACCTGTTGGAACCAAAACGGTAACCTAAAACAGGTCGGAAGCCTCCTTGGGCCATGCGCCAGCGAGAACACTCACCTGATTGCCCGGCTTTTGCTCAAAAAACCATCTACGGGAGACTTGACTATATAACAAAGTTAAAATCTGTGCATAACCTTGTTAGTAAAAATGTACAAAAGTATGAATACAACTCACCAAACCCTAGTCAAAACTCCACTACATCAAGGGTTCAGCACCACCTAATAGGTATGGAGACAAGCTTCAGATCTTATCCACAAGCAAATAAGAGGCTCGGAAAGAAGGGAAACCTGAGCATATTTGCAACCTAAATAGACTTTTTACCTATTCATATAGAGCTAGATATCGGGAGTTTAATCAGAATCTCCCGATAATCAGCATCTTCCTACAGGCTCACAGGATTAAATCTGCTCTGTCGCCATCATCATATTAGATATCAAAGTGCAGACCACACTCCCGCTTTAAGCCATTGAACCGGGTCTGCTCTTCGGTCATTCCCAGCTCCAGTGGCTTGCTTGAGTGAGTATCACCAACCGATACATATCCCTGATCCCACAGCGGGTGATAGGGCAGATCATTTTCTACCAGATACTCATGAACCTGTTTGTTGCTCCAGTCAATCACAGGCAAGAACTTAAAACGTCCCGCTTGCACCCCCAGAACAGGCAGTGATTCCCGGGTGGAAGACTGGCTGCGACGCAGGCCTGCAAACCAGGTGCTTACTTCCAGTTCTTCCAGCGCCCTTTGCATGGGCTCGAGCTTATTGATGCGGTTGTAACGCTCCAGTCCATCCAATCCCTGCTCCCACAGCTTGCCAAATTTGGCCTCCTGCCATGCCGGAGTCAGTGACGAACGATATACCTTGAGATTCAGGTTCAACTTCTGGGTTAACTGCTCGATAAATTGATAGGTTTCAGCAAACAGATATCCAGTGTCCGTCAGCACCACAGGAATATCGGGGCGGACCTGAGTGACCAGATGCAACATCAGGGCGCCCTGAATACCAAAGCTGGATGACAACACCTGGTTTCCGGGCAAATAATCCAGCGCCCATGCCACTCTTTGCAAAGGGGTCAAAGGTTCCAGCCAGGCATTCACTTCAGTCAATAACCCTGAGTGTTCGCCCCCCTGCAAGACATCTTCCAGCTGCTCCTTCGAATAAGGGCTGGCAGGATAGTGATTGAAATCAGCCATGGAAATCCCTCGCTGCATCAATAACAGGTTTAATCACCTCAGAACGGACACAGTAATTACCAAAAGTTTCATCAGTAAGACGCTGACCAGCATACCCTTCAAACAGGGCACCCAGCTCTGCCAGAATTTCCGCTTCCTGAATGTTCTCCCGGTAGAGTTTATTCAATCGGGTGCCCTCAAAGTTAGCGCCCAGATACAGGTTATATCGACCGGGCGCCTTACCAACCAGGCCAATTTCAGCAGCAAAAGGTCTGGCGCAGCCATTGGGGCATCCAGTCATACGCACTACAATGGGCTGTTCGGCGATACCATGTCTGGCCTGCAGTGCATCTACTTTGTCCATAAACTCAGGGAAGTAACGCTCCGCTTCGGCCATGGCCAGAGGACAGGTAGGCAAAGCCACACAGGCGATGGAGTGTCCCCGACTGGGACTGACATCCACCAACAGGCCGTGATTGGCAGCAATCTGCTCTATCTGTGATTTATCCGACTCGGCCACACCGGCAATGATAATGTTCTGGTTTGATGTCATACGAAAATCCCCTTTATGGATTTTCGCCAACTCACGCATACCGGTTTGCAGTGGCTTGCCCGGATAATCGATAATCCGGCCGCCTTCAATAAACAGGGTCAGATGCCATTTCTCATCGACACCTTTTACCCAGCCGTATCTGTCGCCTCTGTCGCCTATGGTTACGTCCCTTGGCGCTTCAAATTTAACCCCGGCACGCTTTTCTACCTCGGCTTTAAAGGCGTCGAAACCATGATCGACTATGGTGTACTTAAGGCGGGAACGTTTACGGTTAACCCTGTTCCCCCAGTCCCGCTGCACTGTCATCACAGCCTCGGCAAACTTCATGGTGTCTTCTGGCTTAATGAAGCCAAAGTCATCCGCTAAACGGGGGAAGGTTTCCACCTCGCCATGGGTGGACCCCATACCGCCACCGGCCACCAGATTAAAGCCCACCAGCTCGCCATTATCAGCCACAGCAATAAAGCCCAAATCATTGGTGTACACATCCACATCGTTATCCGGCGGCACAGCCACAGCCATTTTGAACTTACGGGGCAGATAGGTTTTGCCGTAGACGGGCTCCACCTCATCTTCCGTGGTCAGCAGCTTCTCTTTATCCAACCAGATTTCTGCATAGGCCTGTGTGTGAGGCAGCAGATGATCCGACAGCTTCTTGGCCCATTCAAACGCCTGGGCATGAAGCCTGGACTCCACCGGGTTTGGATTACACATCACGTTACGGTTCACATCACCACAGGCAGCAATCGAGTCAAGCGCTTCTCTATCCAGCCCCTGAATGATGGTTTTCAGATTACGCTTGGGAATACCGTGGTACTGAAACGTCTGCCGTGTGGTCAGACGAATCGAGTTGGAGCTGGTCAGCTCGGTGGCAATCTTATCCACCCCCAGCCATTGCTCCGGGGTACACACACCACCTGGAACCCTGGCTCTGAGCATAAAGGAGTAAAGTGGCTCCAGCTTCTGCGCCTTACGCTCATTACGCAGATCCCTGTCATCCTGCTGATAAAAACCGTGAAACTTGATCAACTGCTGATCACCATCACTGAAAGCACCTGTTACCTGACTGTCCAGTCCCTCTTTAATGGTGCCTCGTAAGTAGTCACTGTCGGTTTTCAGGTATTCATTGATTGCTAACTTCTGCTCACTCATGGCTGATGCCTCTGCACTTTTATCTGTTACTCAGGTAGATACAGCCCAGCGCTGTATACCTTTAATCCTGCTTAATACACGTCTTTCTGGTAACGCCTGTCGGCTCTCAGGTTCTCAAGATAGGCTTCAGCCTGCTCCCGGGTTTTGCCGCCATGGTCAGCGATGACATCCAGCAACGCCTGATGGACATCCTTTGCCATACGCTCCGCATCGCCACAGATATAGAGGTGCGCCCCACGCTCAAGCCACTGCCAAAGCGCCTCACCCTGCTCTTTTATCCTGTGCTGCACATACACCTTGTGTGCCTGATCTCTGGAGAAAGCCACATCCAAACGCTCCAGCACTCCGGATTTGAGATACTGCTGCCACTCGGTTTGGTACAGGAAGTCCTGCTCGAAATGTGGGTTACCAAAAAACAGCCAGGCGTTGCCATTGATGCCATCGGCTTCACGCTGCTGCATAAAGGCTCGAAACGGTGCCACCCCCGTGCCCGGACCTATCATCACTACAGGAGTTTCCGGGTTGTCCGGCAGACGGAAATGCTTATTTGGCTCTACATAAACCCTGACTGTTTGCCCCTCTTCAGCCGCAGCCAGAAAATGGGAGGCACCGCCGAAACGGGTATCGCCATAATGCTCGTCAGCCACCAAAGCCACAGTGAGATGAACCTCTTCATCCACTTCGGCCTGGCTGGATGCAATGGAGTAGAGTCTTGGCGTAATAGGTCTGAGCAGATCCACCAGCTGTTGTGGCTCTACAGACACAGGCCAGCGTTTTGCCAGGTCAGCAAGCTGATGCCGATGAATAAAACCTCGCAGCGCATCCTTGTCGGAAGCGATCGCCTGCAGCTCCGCATCGCCGCTTAACTCTGCCCACGCCTGCACCTGCGCGGGACTGAGCTGAGTCAATTCACGCTTTTCCAGTAGCGCCTGTTGCAGGCTAAGTGTCTGATCTTTAATACTGACCTGAGCATCGCCATCAAGCTTGAGTACCGATACAAGCTCTTCCACCAAAGCGTCATGATTATTGAACCAAACGCCAAGGGCATCACCGGGTTGGTAGTTCAAACCTGACTCACCCAGATCTATCTCCACATGACGGATATCTTTGTCGGAATCGCGGCCGGTAATCTTCTGGCTCACCAGCAGTTCAGCACTGTAGGGCTTCTGCTTGCTGTAGTCGCTTGCCGAGAATCCTCCCGCAACGGCAGAGGTATGTGTTTGAGTCCTTGCCTGCTGATGAGGAGCCAGTGCTTCCAGAAGCTGAACTTGCCACTGCTCGGCGGCATCTTCAAAGTCCACATCACAGTCCACCCGGGGCAGCAAAGCTTCGGCCCCGAGGTTAGCCAGCCGCTCATCAAAGTCCTTGCCCGTCTGGCAGAAAAACTCATAGCTGGAATCTCCCAGTGCCAACACTGAATATTTCAGTCCATCCAGTTTGGGCGCTCGCTTTGAGGCCAAAAACTGATGCAATTCGATAGCATCATCCGGTGCTTCACCTTCACCATGGGTAGACACCACTAACGCCAGTAATGATTCATCCTTAATCTGCTTTGGCTTCAGATCTCCCATAGAGGTGAGATTGACCTGCCATCCGGCCTCAGCCGCTCGCTGCGCCAGCGCTTCTGCCACACCACGGCTATTGCCGGTTTGGCTGCCGTAGAGCACTGTCAGCTGCTGGGCCTGCTCACCGGATTGAGCCTGACTCTGTCCCGGCTCAGAAGCCGAAGCTGCCAGATAACCACTGACCCAGGCCAATTGCAGAGGTGACATATCGGCCGTTAGCCGGGTTAATTGGTCCAATTGGGGGGCAGACAGCAAAGCGCTGAATTGAGATAGTTCCTTTAACGACATGGTTGATTGCGGCCCTGTGACTTTATGTAGGCGTCAGCTTAGCCCCGTTAAAGATAAGCAAAAAGAATAAAATTTAATCTTTTATTACTGTTTGGTATATGCATTGATGCTTTTTTGCGCTACAAAATTTGTGACCTAGTGCAAACAAATCATTCTTCGTGGGTGAATTTCTGCCAAGGTTGTTGGGTAATGCTTGTGGAAAAAGAAAGGCTTGCCACAATACTGAACCTTTCCGTGACCAATATCCCGAATTCTGAGAAGCGAGGTTATCCCGTTGAAGATAGGTCTGCCAAAAGAAACCACCAATCAGGAGACCCGAGTTGCATTAACTCCGGCCAATATTTCCCGATTGATGAAAAAACCAATACAGGTGCTTGTGGAAGCCGGTGCCGGTGTTGCCGCCGGATATCCGGATCAAGAGTATGTGGATGCAGGTGCGACCCTGATCACAGATCGCGCAGCCCTGCTTCGTGATGCCGATATCATCACTGTGGTGAATGCCAAAGACGAACAACTGGATGAGCTAAGGGCCCATACCCGAGAGGGTCAGCTGGTTATCGGTATGATGGATCCCCTGGTGCAATACCAGACCCTGGCTGACGCAGCCGAATCTGGTATGACAGCAGTTGCGCTTGAGCTGATCCCCCGTATAACCCGGGCTCAGAGCATGGACGTGCTCTCCTCCATGGCCACTATCGCAGGTTATAAAGCCGTGATTCAGGCGGCGCAGTATGCTCCCCGCCTGTTCCCCATGATGATGACAGCAGCCGGTACGCTTAAGCCCTGCCGCGCCTTTGTGATGGGGGTTGGCGTTGCCGGTCTGCAAGCCTGTGCCACCGCCAAGCGTCTGGGGGCTGTAGTGGAAGCCTATGATATTCGCCCGGCGGCCCGCGAACAGATCCTGTCTGTTGGTGCCAAGCCTGTGGAACTGGATATCGAAGCCGAGAACACAGAGACCAAAGGCGGCTACGCCACAGAACAGAGTGATGACTTTATCCGCCGTCAGCAGCAGGCAATGGCCAATGTGCTGGCGCAGCAGGATGTGGTGATTACCACAGCGGCTATCCCGGGTCGTAAAGCCCCTGTGCTGGTGACTAAAGCTATGGTGGAAGCCATGAAGCCTGGTTCCGTGATTGTGGATCTGGCCGCTGAAACCGGCGGCAACTGTGAGCTGACCCAGGCTGGTGAAGAGGTAGTTCACAATGGTGTGACCATTCTGGGCCCGAAAAATATCGCCGGTACGGCTGCTACCCATGCCAGCCAGATGTATGGCACCAACCTGGAGAATCTGCTGAAGTTGCTGTTGGATGACCAGGGTCAACTGCAGCTGGATTTTGAAGATGAAATCGTAAAAGACACTGTCGTGAGTCACGGTGGCGCGCTGGTTAACACCAGATTGAGAGAACTGGCCGGTATGCCAGAGCTTGCCAAACCTGAAGCCGAAGCGGCATCAACTGAAACCAACGCTGGGACGGAGACAGAATAATGGAATCAATATCACTGCTACTTCTGCTGACCCTGTTTGTGGTCGCTGTATTCCTCGGGGTTGAGCTGATTACCAAAGTTCCACCAACTCTACATACACCTCTGATGTCTGGCTCCAACGCCATTTCCGGTATCTCTCTGGTGGGTGCCCTGTTGGCCGCCGGTAGCGGCGCCGGATGGTGGGTGAATCTGCTGGGCTTTATCGCCGTCGTGCTGGCAACCATTAACGTGGTAGGCGGCTATCTGGTTACCAACCGCATGCTCGCCATGTTCAAGAGGAAATAAGCCGACATGAGTACAACAATTATCTATCTGGCTTATTTGATTGCAGCCAGTCTGTTTATTTTGGGGATAAAAGGCATGACCAAGCCTCGCACTGCGGTGCGTGGCAACCAGTTGTCTGCTCTGGGTATGTTTATTGCGGTGGTGGTAACCCTGTTTGACAAAAACATCCTCAGCTATGAATGGATTATCGCCGGTATTTTGGTGGGATCTGTGATTGGCGGCATTATGGCCGTAAAAATCCAGGTCACAGCCATGCCGCAAATGGTAGCGCTGCTGAACGGTTTCGGTGGTGGTGCTTCGCTCTTTATCGCCCTGGCCAACTTTATCGACCCTGAGTCTGCAACCCACACGGTGGCACTGGTATCTATCGCCGCGACAGTGTTGATTGGTGGTGTGACTTTGTCAGGCTCATTTATCGCCTTCGGTAAGCTGCAGGAGCTCATCTCAGGTAATCCTATCCGGGTACCGGGCAACAAGGTGATTAATGCCGTACTGCTGGTTGCTGCGCTGGTACTTGGCGGCATGTTGGTGGCCGAGCCTTACAACCTGACCAATGTTTATATTCTGGTTGCAGTAGCTCTGGCGCTGGGTATCTTCCTGGTAGTGCCAATTGGCGGCGCAGATATGCCGGTTGTTATTGCCCTGCTGAACTCCTACTCAGGTATTGCAGCGGCAACTACAGGTTTTATCACAGGCAACACAGTACTGATTGTTTCCGGCTCCCTGGTCGGCGCGTCAGGCATTATTCTGACTCAGATTATGTGTAAGGCGATGAATCGCTCACTGTTCAACGTACTCTTCGGTGTGATGGCCGAAGGCGGTGAGACAGTGGATGCTGATGAAGTCTATGCCGGTAAAGTGAAATCCTCCTCTCCTGAAGAGGTTGCCATGCTACTGGAGACCGCAGAGCGGGTAGTGATTGTGCCAGGTTATGGTCTGGCAATGGCTCAGGCCCAGCACGCTGTGCGTGATTTAGCCAGCATACTGGAAGGTCGTGGCACAGATGTGAAGTACGCAATTCACCCGGTTGCCGGTCGTATGCCAGGCCATATGAACGTACTGCTGGCTGAAGCAGAAGTTCCTTATGAACAACTGGTAGAGATGGACGAAATCAACCCACAGTTTGAACAAACTGATGTGGCTATTGTGATCGGCGCCAACGATGTGACCAACCCTATGGCCCGTGAAGATAAGGGCAGCCCAATTTACGGCATGCCGATTCTGAACGTGGATAAGGCCCGTACTGTGGTGGTGGTTAAGCGCTCACTCAGCCCAGGCTTCGCCGGTCTGCCTAACCCATTGTTTGCTATGGACAACTCCCTAATGTTGTTCGGCGATGGCAAAAAGGCCATTGTAGAGCTGACACAAAATCTGAAAGAAGCAGACTGAAGCAAAACCATGAGCACAAACTAAAGCCGGCATCGTCGGCTTTTTTGTTGATCAAAACTCCCTGTTTACAGGAGCTTCAGCTCACTCATAGCTTTTTCATATCAAATATGACGCAATTTCACTTGAACATTATTTGATCCGCTGCTTATATATTCACATAAATATAACAACAAAATAATAATAAAATCAGCAAAATCATTTACTTCAGCTCATAGTAGCTTAGTGGCAACATAATGTGGCTCTCCCGCACAGGGCCACCCTTTCAGGAGGGAATATGCAATCGGTAGCAGCTAACTGCCATCAATTGAACGTTGAAGACCGTCGATCTATGGCCTCAGAGCCAGTAGATCACTGGGAGCGACTGAATGCGGTACAGAGATTCGCTTTCTATGGTCTGGTGAAACTTGGGTACGAGCTTTTGTTCGTCAGAAACAGTTTTTCAACCGAGGCTGTTGCTATCGCCAGGTTGAACAACCAGCTGGCGACCATAGACGCAGACGGAGAGATTAACTTCTCACCTGATATTACGCTGCGCACCCACTGAAGCGCCATTTTCAGACCCCAGGGCGTGCTCTTTCATGAGCTGCGCAGCGCCCTGCTCTCCCATTAATTCCTGTAAGCTTGGCACCAGCCAATCCCCCAACCGCTCCCTTCTCCAGTACAAATAACCCGGTAAAGCCTGCACCGAACCTGCACCAAACAAGCGTTTGGTCAGGCTGGCGTACTCTTTAAGTTCATCCGGTTCTGGCCAACCACTCCCCCCCGGCAACAGTGCCAGTTGAGCTATCAGGTCATTGAAATCGGACATGGCCAGCAACTGCCGGACAGTGAAGGTTTTCAGGGCGGTAAAGAGTACTGGCACGCTCCAATGACTCAAATGCCCGATATCATTAAGCAGTTGCAGGTTTCTTCTGTGGTACTGCTGCCAACCTCCCTGAAAATCACCTTCGTTCCGGGCAGCAAGCCAAAGCAGATACAGATCGGCAAGTACTTCATGCTGCCAGGCAGAATAGGCAGTTGAACCGGGAAGTGATGAGATATGCAGATGCCCAAGCTCATGCCAGAGCGTCAATTGCTGCTGACGGGGTAATTCAAGTCTGTGGGAGTGACCACCAACTATGGTTTGGATCTGAGCAGGAAGTCGCTCCGGTGCCATCAGCACCAGACCGGCGATAGAGCCGGACTGGATTGGAACTGCCATTGCCCCGCGACGCCCAAGGGAAACCAACAGTCTGTCAGCATTGGGCAAACTCGTGTAAACCGCGGGAGGCAGCAGAGTCAAACAGGGCGCGAGAGCTGATACCTGACACACCAGCGCCACCGGTGTGTCGACTTGCGGGTCAATTGCCTGCCCCTGCAGATTAACCCAAAGACTGGAGATCAGCAGCCCGGCACTGAGCATTACTGCCGGGACATAATGTTTTGAATAATGGCGGTGGTGGAGATGCCATCTTCAAAGTTAAGCACTTTAACCTCGCCACCTGCGGCCATAACTTCGGCGCCACCGGCAATCTCTTCTACCCGGTAGTCACCGCCTTTCACCAGCAGATCGGGCAGCAGACGGGAGATCACCCGCTGCGGTGTATCTTCGGCAAACGGCACTACCCAATCCACGGCAGCAAGACCAGCCAGTACAGCCATTCTGCGATCCACAGGGTTTACCGGACGGCCATCGCCTTTAAGACGACGCACAGACTCATCATCGTTCACAGCAACTATCAGGCGATCGCCCAGCTTACGGGCCTCTTTCAGGTAACTGACATGACCGGCATGCAAAATGTCGAAACAGCCATTGGTCATCACCACCTTCTCACCACGCAGTTTGGCCTGCTCCAGTGCATAAGCCAGCTGATCTTCACTGACGACACCAAAACCTGACTCACCCTGAGTCAGATTCAGCGCTTCGATCAGCTCAATACGGGACACTGTAGAGGTGCCGAGTTTGCCCACGACTACACCGGCTGCAGTATTGGCTATCGCGCAAGCCTGTGGCAGTGATGCACCTGCTGCGATAGCTGTCGCCAATGCGGAAATCACTGTGTCACCAGCACCTGTCACATCGTAGACCTCACGGGCAACAGTAGGAATATGCAGCTCAGGCATATCACGGGTAATCAGCGTCATCCCCTTTTCAGAGCGAGTCACCAGCAGTGCGCCCAGCTGGTGTTTCTCAAGCAGTTCATGGCCTCTGGCAACCAGATCAGCTTCAGACTCAACCTTACCGACAACCGCCTCAAACTCGCTCATATTGGGCGTCAGCAGGAAAGCACCATGATAACGGCTGAAGTCAGAACCTTTTGGGTCCACCAACACTTTGACGTTTTTGGCGTTAGCGCTGGCGATAAAGGCACGTGGGTCAGCAATGGCACCCTTGGCATAATCTGACAGCACGACTACATCAACACTGTCCAGCAGGGCTTCACTCTGCTCAAGCAAAGCGTCACTGTCAGCACGGGCGAAAGCTTCTTCAAAATCCAGACGGATCAGCTGCTGATTACGGGACAAGACTCTCAGCTTGGTAATGGTTGGCTTATTATCAACCGCATGCCAGCGTGGAGACACGCCCAGAGCTTCAATGCCACGGGTCAGCGCCTGAGCGGTATCATCCTGCCCTACCAGACCTGCCAGCTGAACCTGGCCACCCAGAGTGGCAGTATTCAGCGCCACGTTAGCCGCGCCGCCAGGTCTGTCTTCAATCTGATTGATCTGCACCACAGGCACCGGGGCTTCAGGGGAAATTCGTCCGGTTGGACCGACCCAATAACGGTCTAACATTACGTCGCCCACAACCAATACCCGGGCTTTTTCAAATGCTGGCAGAGTAACCTTCATAGCGCTCAATCAATTTTTGTGTAAATTGGGGCTGATTGTACTCAACTGCGGTAGTTTGCGCTATCAAAGTGGTGGGAGGTGATTGCAAAGCTCCGCTTTGCAGGAGGTTTCGCAGCTTCGCATCTGCATCTGCATCTGCATCTGCCAATTGCATTTAGCATCGCAATTGGGTTTGCAGGCAAGCTTCGCTTGCCAGAACATCGAAGCCTTCCAGGCTTCACCCGGGTCAGGGGTATTGCTCGTCCAATACCCCTAACAACCCCAAGGACGCCCCAACCAACGCTGAAAGCTCCTCAGGCTCATTTCGAAAATTGGCTAACGCGACAAACGCTCGTCCATGATTCGATGTCGCTGCATCGGCATCCATGCCTCGCTACACCATTTTCTCATTCCCCTTCGGCAGCGTCGGACGGGGACTGGTGTATCCCTCAAACCCAGAATTGCCCCAAAGTTGCATTTGCTGTGCATGGCACGGTTTTTTTTGAGTGGAAATTTTTAATAGTCATTAAACTCAGAGTCATGGGGCGTATTGAACTGTAGATAACAGGCGAAAGGCAGGCAGATAATGTGTCGGCACGCTTTTGCTCAAAGTTTAATCTGGACTTCCATTGCTAACTTATTGAATAATATATCAAAATAGCGGCACGATTTTCACTAGTCAGAGGTGACAAACGAGCATGCATATTATACAAAGGTTAAACCTTAGGGAAGATTATGGATCTGCATAAAGTATTCGAATCAATAAGCATCCAATTGATTGCCGAATTTACAAAATCGACACAAGTGAAACACCATGGTGGTAAAGGAGATATTCGTGAGGACGCTTTCCGCGATTTTCTTGCTGAATATTTGCCTCGTAAATACGGTACTGGACGAGGCGAAGTAATAAGTTCGCAAAACGATGTAAGTGGTGAACTGGATATCGTCATATTTGATAATGATCATTGCCCGCTATTTATTAAATCATCCTCTCATTCCGTCTACCCAGCTGAAAGTGTATACGGAGCAATTAGCATGAAGTCCAATCTTGATAGCACAGAACTTCAAGATGCCTATGAGAATATTGTTAAATTTAAAAGGATGTTGCCCAAAACTGGTTTTACACATAACCCCAATTCTGGAATGTCATTAGGTATGGGGCCTGCCGTTCCAGTTACCGCTGTTATTGCTTATGGCTCTAACAGAAGCATGGAAGCAATTGCAAAACAATTAAAAGAGTTAGATTCTCAAATTGACGATATTACTCTTAGACCAGATTTTGTGGCTGTAATAGGAATGGGGCTAATTGGGCCAAGAGGAAAATTGAGAGGTGAATTCAATAAGTATACCCTTCCGGAAAATGTTGAAGATTTATGCAGCTTAAGAAAAACTGGTCGGCATACACTTCTTAGACTCTATATGCAGTTCTTGGACGAATTAAACTCCATCCAATTAAAAAGTCTAAACCTTCAAGAATATTTTGATATGCCTCACATTGAAGGTGTGCACAAGGTGCGTAGACACGACAAGCTCATGCTGACCCCTATCGATGGTGGAGAGACTGAGGTTAAGAAACTAACCGCTAAAGCTATTGAAAAGATTGTGGAATCCTCAAAGCCAGTCCCGCTAAGAGAGCATTTTGTAAATGCCTATGGTCAAGTTCCTCAAGGTGCTGAACAACATTATGATTTAGACTTAACAATTTATGAATTCAACCCACATAACAAAAAATCGATACTTAGCGGCGGTATTACTCGAAACAAACAGGGGCATCCCATTGGAGATGGTTCAACTTACCAACCAATTCCAATTGAAATAGATAACAAAAACTATGCAGTCGATTTTGGCTCTTTAGAATCGAGTGATTTTGTAGAGAATCAGGATTATACAGTCGATGAACTTATGTCAATTTAGTGGTTTAACAAGTTGCTGCTGCGGATCGTCGCTTCGCTCCTCCCGCAGAGCAAGGCGCTAATTCCCTCGCCCCTCAAGTAGCTAATGTCCCAAAATGCATAACACGGAAGTGGCAGATTGCACCCAGTCCCCGTCTGAAGTTGCCGGAGGGATTAGATTGCAATAGCGGGCGCTGTCATGAATGACAGCGTAAGTGCCGCTGAGCCATGGGCGAGTATCGCAAAGCGATAAGCTCACGAGCGCGAGGCAGGATAGCCGAGCGGGGAGTGAAGGACATGGATGTACTTCGGCGAATCGGCACTGGTCGCGTGCATTGCATGCTAATCACGATGGGTCACAACTTCGGTTGGGGTGTCCTTGGGGTTGTTAGGGGTGCTGAACAAGCAACACCCCTGACCCGGGTGTGGGCTGGAAGCCCGCGATCTTCTACCAAGCGTAGCTTGGTTATTCCTCTGCTCACAACAACTGTGGCGGCGAAGCTCCACGACTTTACATTGCCGGAACGGCAATCACCTCCGCCAACAGCGGGTCCCCCAGGGACTAATGCAATGTCAGCCAAGTGCAGCTGGCAAAGCAGCAAACACAGATACCAATCAAAACCCCAAAGAGGTCTACCCGGACGATATCGGCGGCTCATCCATCAGAGGAGGACAAACCGAACGAAACCGGTCAAAAAACCGCTATGGTCTGCTCTGTCGGGCTGAGTCCAGATTACGATTGGTCAGATTCCAAACAGGCGTTAGAATAACCTCTTCTTTTTCTCAGGGATCTCGAGGACACAGTGGTAACAGCTGCACAATTCTCTCTTCAACTTTGCCATCCCAGATACTGGCTTCTGTGGTTGGGTATTGGCTTGATGAAACTCACCATGCTGCTGCCAATGCGACTGCAGATGAAATTGGGGGCCGGCATAGGCCGTTTGGCGATGAAGCTGGTGAAAAGCCGGGTGAAAACAGCCAAACGCAATCTTGAGCTCTGTTTTCCTGAGATGCCAAAAGATGAGCGTGAGCAGCTGCTGGTACGTAACTTTGAGGAAACCGGCAAGGCGATTTTCGATACCCTCAACGCCTGGTGGTGGTCTGATTCCCGAATCCATAAACATATGACCATCAAAGGCCAGGAGCATGTTGAGCAAACCATAGACGCCGGTCAGGGCGTTATCCTGTTTGCCGTGCACTGCCTGCCGCTGGAGATGGGCGCCCGCATTTTCGGTCAATTCCAACCCGGTGTTGGAGTTTACCGCCCCCACAATAACCCTGTGCTTGAGTATCTGCAGGTCAAAGGTCGCCTGCGTTCCAACAAGGCGTTGGTGCCCAAGCGGGATCTGCGTCAGATGGTGCGTTGCCTGCGCAGTAAAGATGTTATCTGGTATACCGCAGATCAGGATTTTGGCCGCTCCAGCGCCGTATTTATTCCCTTCTTCGGCGTTAAAGAAGCCGCCACCATCACCGGCGGGACCACTTTGGCCAAACTGGGTAAAGCCAGAGTGTTGCCCTTCTTTGTAAAGCGCAACGAGGATGACAGGGGATATACCATTGAGGTGATGCCACCACTGGATAACTTCCCCGGCGAAAATGAACTGGAGGATGCCATTAGAGGTAACGGCATTATCGAGGAGATTATCGCCCGCAGCCCGGCACAATATATGTGGCTGCATCGCCGCTTCAAGACCCGTCCCAATGAGGAAGATGCTTCCTTATATTGATTTTCGGTGCCAAATGGTTGAGGATGCGGCGCTATCGGCACTTTGCCGCTAGCGTAAAATCAGGAATGAATACCCAATTATGAAGTCGATTCGTTTGATGCTGACAGTGTTGGTCGGACTGGTATCTCTGCCCGCACTGGCAACGGACTATCTGCTGCCAGCTAAAGACAGCCGTCTGGTTGGAGAGAACCAGTACTATATTGTTCAGGATAACGGTGAGAGCCTGGAATCCATTGCCGCCCGTTTCCAACTGGGCCTGACCAATATGATGGAAGCCAATCCCGGTGTAGACCCGTATCTGCCCAAGCCCGGCACCCGAATCATTATTCCTCATCAACTGGTCCTGCCCGACGCGCCGCGTAAAGGCATAGTGGTCAATATCGCTGAAATGCGACTCTACTACTACCCTAAGGGCGAAGACTTTGTACGTGTGCTGCCCATAGGCATTGGTCAGGTGGGTCGTGATACCCCCGAGAAGTGGGTAACTCAGGTTTACCGTAAGAAGGCCAACCCCACCTGGACACCCACTGCACGCATGCATAAAGAAGCTGAAGCCAGAGGTGAAACCCTGCCTAAAGTATGGCCGGCAGGACCGGACAACCCCATGGGCCTGTTTGCCATCTATATCGGTAACCTGTACGCCATCCATGGTACCAATGCTGATTTTGGTATTGGCCTCAGGGTAAGTCAGGGCTGTGTTCGTCTGCGTAATGAAGATATCGAAGAGCTATTCCACGAAGTGCCGGTCGGTACCCGGGTACAGTTTGTCAATCAGCCGATTAAAGCCACTGAAGAACCTGACGGAGCCCGCTATCTGGAGGTGCATCAGCCACTGTCACGCACTGAGGCAGAGTTTGAGTCCAATGCACCTGTCCCGCTGGAACTGTCACCTGCCATTGCCCGATTTGTGGCCCACAGAGATACCGACTCCTTTGTAATAAAACGTCTGCTGGAAGACAGAAGCGGCATGCCAACAAGAATCAATCCATAGATTGAAATCTACAAACATAAAAAACGGCACCTTGAGTGCCGTTTTTTAATTTCCGCCTGAAGTCTGAAATATCAACAAGATAAAAAAGTCAGCACACACTCACCTCGAAACCACCACCCCGGTTGAGCACAAACCTGAAAACCGATATTAGCAAAAGCTGATCAACATCAAAGACAGGCTGATATTTCACCTCTACAATCCGCGCCCTTTTGACTCACATTTGCGTTCACCGATAACACATGAGACTCCCTGTTCTTATGCTGGTGACAGGGATAGTTCTTTCCAGTTTTAATGCCATGGCTTCTGGCTCTCAGGTTAACTCCATCGCTCAACCCAACAAACCTAATGTAGTCGCTACATCGGCAATGGATAAGCAGGCCATCGCGATACTGTGCAGCCTGCCGGACAACAGACGCGTTGAGCAGGCTCGCGCAGTGATGAAAGATGGCACCCTGATTATGCCAACCCGTTGTACCAACCACAGCTGCAGCTTCAAAATTGACACCAACCAGGTGAGATTTGTGGTGCATACCCATGTCAAAAGCAATGATGACAATCATGGTGTTGCCCGGTTAATTAACAAAGGCCGTGAGCTGCCGGGGCCTGGCGACCATGCTTTTCTGGATATGGGTAACGCCCCAAACTATTTCCTGACTCCGAAAGGCAGCATCAGGGTGCTGGAATATCACAATGGCGAATACAGGGTAAGAACCCTGTCAGGTGATGATTTGCCGGTACGTCAGTGGCAGCCCTATGCAGGTGAGCCATCACTGTCTGAAATCAGCCGGGCACTTCGGGGTTAATACAGTGTCCAGTCAAAAAAAGAGGAGGCCAATGCCTCCTCTTTTGGGTCAGCAATAATTATTGCCCCTTCATATTCCAAAGGATGTCCTGATCGCCACCCATAACCGTAGTGGGTAACTTGCCGTCCCACTGCTGAGCTTTAACATAGTCCACCAGCACCCGGCTTTGTTTAATGGCTTCAGCCTTCTTGTTAATGGCATCGGCTTCAGCCAAACCTTTCAACCGAATCGCTTCAGCTTCTGCTTTCGCCTCTGTGGTAATGGCATAAGCACGACCATCAGCTCTGGCACGCTCTGCATCCCGCTTGGCTTCTGCGGTATTAACCTCACGCTGCGCTTCCAACTTTTGGCGCTCAAGTCTGTGCATTTCAGCAGCCGCAAGGTTTTTCTCTGTCTGTTTGGTTTCAATACTCTGCAGATACTTGGGTGGCAGCACCAGGTTTTCAATCTGAACGCTGTCCAGTTTCACCGGAAACTCCTTCATGGTATCCATCAGGGTTTCTTCAATCTTCTGGATAACCTGGCCACGGTTCTGCACTATCTGCTCAGCTTTAAAGCGAGCCATGGCATCCTTGGTGGCACTGCGCAGGCGCGGATCCAGAATACGGTTTTCAAACTGATCCAAACCACCATAGTTTTTGTAAAGCTCGAAAGCCTCAGAACGCACCACAGTCCAGTTAACACTCACTTCGGCCTGAACCGGCATCTGCTCGTGGGTTGATGCCTTCAATTGTTCCTGGTTCTTACGGGTACGGATTTCAAGCTCTTCCACGCCATCAGCAAAAGGTACTTTAAAGTGCAGGCCAGGATTAACCTGATCCGTGGCCTCACCGAAGCGCTTCACGATGCCGACATGACCTTCATCAATGGTATAAAACACCTGCATTGCGCCCAAAGCTATCACTGCAACCACAGCGCCTGCTACGACCTTTTTACCTGCGCCACCCGAGGCCAATTTGCTACTAATCTGTTTATTCATTCAATCCTCCTGATCTTCAAGGCACCACTCCCGTGGCAACAGCCCCCCCAAGGCTGATTTCATTCTGTTAACAGATGCAACACAATGGCATATTACGACATAATATGTCAAAAATTCAATTTCAGTCCGTCAGACAGGTGAATAAATCTTAAGGCAGTAAATGTTGAGACCTTGAATGGCGGAGAGTAGTTTTAGGTACGGTGCTCAGGTTCGGCATTTGCGTGGCGAATACCTGTTGGCACACACATCAGATTATCAGCTACAGGATTATCATCATGGCAGCATTCTCTCCCGCCTCAACCGCGCTGGTACTTATTGATCTGCAGCAGGGCATTTTGCCGGTTGTGGGTGGCCCCTATATGGCCCCTGATATTGTACAAAGGGCCGCAAAACTGGCAGAAGCTTTCCGCAATCGTAATATGCCCGTTGTCTGGGTTCGTGTCGGTTGGTCACCGGACTTTGGTGACGCCCTCAGTCAGCAGGTGGATAAACCTTCCGTCATTGAAGCGCTACCGGACAATTGGTGGCACTTTCCGCAACAACTCAATGTGCAGGCTGAGGATATTCAGATAGTCAAACACCAGTGGGGCGCGTTTTATGGCACAGATTTGGATTTACAGCTACGCAGACGGGGAATAGATACTCTGGTGTTGGGCGGCGTTTGCACCAATATCGGGGTTGAGTCCACGGCGCGTTGCGCCTGGGAACATGGCTATCAGCTGATTATTCCGGAAGATTTGTGCAGTGCCGCCGACACTCAGCAGCACAACACCAGCTTTACTTATATATTTCCACGCATCGCCAAAGTGACCTACAGCCAACCTTTGCTGAGTACCTTGTCCAGCACTCCGGTCAACTGATTGGCGGCGCTGCTGTCAGTATACGTCGGCAGCCTCCGGGAGCTGCAGGTAACGCCCCACAAAGCCATCGAGAATATGCGCGGTGGCTTTGACTCTGTCATCGAAATCACCGCCGGCAGGGGTATAAATTGCAGCTCCACACCTGGCTCCGGCTTTGACTAGAAACGCCGTAAAACTGCTATCAAAGCAGTTAAACAGATTGCCTTGCCCAACATCACAGGCCTGACTGGTCGCCTGAGCCTTCAGCGGGAAATGCTCTCCAAGTGACTCCAGTAACTGCCCGGTAAATGCGCCAGGAGCCTGACGGGGTTCAAAGCTGCACAGATAAGCCTGCTCGCTGTGAACATCCTCTCCCAATGTCAGCACACCATCACGCCCTGCAGCTTGAAGCAACTGACCATGACGCAGCAGTATTTCCCCCTCTTCGGAGGTGTCGTCATTGGTTTTGGCCTTGCCCTGCTCCCACAGATACCCCATCAGAGCATCCTGCCCCTGACGATTGTATTTCTGCCCCTTTCTAAAACCACTTGCACTCACCAAAGGCAGGATACTCAGGTTTACCTGAGTGAAAATATCCTCAGACTGACTGGCCAACCAGTACAAAATTCCCCATGGCCCAGCTGCCGCATCACCGTGAAAGCCAGCGCAAACCAGTATTGAGGGGAGGTCGGCATTGGGCGCCGGACTCTTGAACATCGGCAGTGGGAATCGGCCAGCTTCACCCAATAAGGTTTGCTTCATACCCAGTCGCTGGGTCTCTTCGCTGAGCAGAGCTGAAAAGTGCTCCAGGTCGTTACTGTCGCAGGCAAACAGACCGGATTGCCAAAGGAATGATTGGAAAGGGGAGCGCATGAATACGTCCAAAGGGTCAGTGTATATGGGTATCATACCAAGCCTGCATTGAAACAACAGATCCGATATGACTCAATCGGTTATGACTTACTCAGTCCGCAGTGGAACTCGCCACCTGCCACATTCTGGCCATGAAGTTCTCCATCGCTGATGCGTCCGGGTAGTCAAAATCATAAACATTATGAAAACCGATATGCAGGCTGCAGCGACCATCTTCAACACTGATGTTATAACCTTCCAAATCACTGGTTACCG
This sequence comes from Shewanella corallii, assembly GCF_023349125.1. Classification (GTDB taxonomy): domain Bacteria; phylum Pseudomonadota; class Gammaproteobacteria; order Enterobacterales; family Shewanellaceae; genus Shewanella; species Shewanella corallii. The sequence goes on from NZ_JAKIKT010000002.1 coordinate 749,082, forward strand.
TTAAACCATTGAGCTTGTATCCGCCATCCAGTTTCTCTCCTTCGGCATTAATTTTATTAACGACTCTCAAAACCCACTGGATATCTATTTCGTTTTTCATATCTTTTCCTTTTGTTCAGAGCCTTATACGGAAATCAATACAGGGAAGTTCAAGCTGTCTCACCTGACCATTCAAGCAAAGTACTCAGGTCTTCGGCCACCCAACTCGGCTCGATACAATCCCACAAATGAGACGCCATAAACTTAACCAACTGATCCGCCGCGTAGGATAGCCTTCGGTCCCGCCGACTGACCAGATACCAGTGACTTTTGAGCGGGAAACCTTCGACATTTAGTACCGCAGGCCGCTCCCGACCTTCCTGCAGGGTATGACCTGAAATCACAGACAAGCCCAGGCCCGAAACCACACTTAGTCTTATCGCTTCATTACTTTCTATCTGCATTGTATGCCTGAGTTCGTGCCCCTGCCGACTCAACCAGGACTCAAACATCATCCGGGTCGCACTGCCAGGCTCCCGGATCAGAAACCTCTCCCGGGTTAACTCGCTGAAGCTCAGGTGAGTTTCTGCTGCCGCCCAGTGATCTCTGGGGGCTATCAACTGTAATGGATTTTGGATAATACGCGCTGATCTCACCTGCTCACCGGTGGGAGGATGACTGAACAGGTAGAGGTCATCCAATTGTTGCTCGAACCGCGACATAACATGGGCCCGGTTACCTATGTTCAGGGTCACTTCAACCTTGGGGAAATGGCGGTAGAAGGCTCCCAATATGCGTGGCATCACATACTTTGCCGTGGTAACCAAGCCGATATTGATATGCCCCGCCCTGCCTTCACGGCTTTGGGCCAATAAGGCATTGAAGTCATCAAACCGGGTAAATACATCAGCCACCGCCTGGTAGAGCTCACGGCCAATCTCAGTAGGTTTAAGTTGCCCTCCCCGACTTTCCAGTAATGGCTCGCCCACCAGCTCAGTCAGTTTTTTAAGCTGCATTGAAACCGTTGGCTGGGTCAGATGCAGGGCTTTGGCCGCTGCCGTGATACTGCCTTGTCTGACCACCTCTTGAAAAACCTGTAGCAGCCGGAAGCTTAAATGTCGTAAATTCATGGCATGAATACAAAATATTGCAATACATAGATAATCATCTATGCAAATTTAAAACACAATTTATTTTCAAATATATTGCAATACTGTCAAAATTCACGCCGCTACACATCTACCAAGAATCAGACAGTTACAGGAAACTGCCATGCCTGACATAGTAATTGCGTTTTTTGCCCTTGGCCTGCTGGCCGGTTTGGTAAAATCAGATTTGAAAGTCCCTGAGTCCATCTACGAAACCCTGTCTATTCTGCTGATGTTGACCCTTGGCCTCAAAGGCGGCATGGCCCTTCATGGCCAGGGAGAGCAACTGGTGATCAGCGAGCTGGTGCTGATTGCTGCACTGGGGTTAATCATCCCTCTCAGTCTTTACCCGCTACTCAGAAAGCTTATCCGCCTCTCCCGGGAAAATGCGATCAGTATTGCGGCTCATTACGGCAGCGTTAGCGCAGGTACCTTTGCCGTGGTTATCGCCCTTGCGGAACACCTTGGCTGGCCACTGAAGCCGGAAACCACCCTCTATCTGGTACTGCTGGAGCTGCCGGCCATTATCGTTATGCTCTGGCTGTACCGCTTTCTCAATGCCCGCAAGCCCATCAAACGTGAAGGTCTGGGTATAGCCAAAGTCAGCAGCGGCAATATCCTGCATGAAGCTCTCACCAGCAGAGGTGTGGTCTTGCTTACCGGCGGTGTGGCAATTGGCTGGGCCTACGGTGAGTCCGGCCTGGCGAGTCTGGCGCCGGTATTGATGGGAGGCTTTAAAACTCTGCTGGCGCTGTTTTTGCTGGAAATGGGCTTGTGCACCGCCAAAGTGTGCCGCCCTCTGCCAATGCGTCAGTGGCGACTGATGCTGTTTGCTGCGGGCATACCCTTTGTATTGGCCTGGTGCGGCATATTACTGGGACTGGCACTGGGTCTGCCAAAGGGCAGTATTCTGGTGCTGGCGGGGCTGGCAGCCAGTGCCTCCTACATCGCGGCTCCGGCGGCCATCAGAGCAGCAGTTCCCGACGCCAACATCGGCCTGGCAATGCTGGCATCATTGGGCATTACTTTCCCGATAAATGTGTTGATTGGTCTGCCTCTGTACGCTCAGTTTATTGAAATGATGCTCTAACCCTCTAATACCCATTAATTAAGTAAGGATAAAACGCGCCAAATAAGGCGCGTTTTTCATAACTGTATATGACAATTTGTTGAATATTTGCTTAAAGCACGTTAGTGCCCCTAGGTTTTTTGCTCCAAATTTTTATCAAAGCTACCCAATGAATCCCGGATTTTTAAAAGTAACACTAGCCTTTTGGGTAACTGAATATGCATGAGGAATATGTCTAAATACGCTGAAACGTTCAAAAGTTCCATCTAAAAGGCACATCTATATTCAGTAGATTCATATATTTACTCAATCGGTATCGCCTTTGACGGGGTGAGAATCCGAGATAGCAGACGAGAGCCAAAAACAGACTAAAATGCAATTGGGTATCTCATCAGATCCGCTAGATTGAACTTGATAAAGCAGTCGGAGACATGATGAAAGAGCTCATACTGGTGGCCCCTACCGCCACTGAGAAGAAACGCTTTGAAAGCTGGGCGCCCCTGTTTGGATATCAAAAAGTCCATACCCTGATGCAGTTGGAGGAACTGAGTTTCAGCGGCAAAAGCCAGCTGGCCCAGACACTGTTTATACACTTCCCAGGCTCAGCCTGCCTGCAGTCATTGAAGGTGTGCCCTGAGCACGAAAACCTTTCGCAGGCCCGTCATCTCGCGGTTATCCCCAAACCCTCATCATCTTTGGAGATGGCGCTGATGAACTATGGCTTTCGTGGCGTGCTGGCAGCTACGGCCAGCCGCGATTTGCAGGCTGTCGTGCTGGAGAAAGTCACCAAAGGCGAGCTGGCATTCAGTAATACCGCCATGTCTGAGTACATACTCTCATCCTGCAAGCCCGGTAAGGTCACCGGCTACCAACTGCTTGACAGTGTTACGCCAAAAGAGAAGCAGGTCATTATTCTTGTGTGCGAAGGCATGACCAACGAGGAGATAGCCAAGTCCATGAATATCTCGATAAATACCGTCAAAATGCACCTGCAGAATATCTACAAGAAAACCAATCTTAAGAGCCGCTCGCAGCTGCTGCTCACCTTCGGAAACTAGCTCAAAATAGCCAATGTCTCACAAAGCGTAAGCCAAAAGTATACCCCCAACAGTGGGGTATTGCTTTTTCATTCACATCCTTACGGGCAATTGATCCGCCCTCGCCTCTTTAGCAGAATCCATTAACGAACTCGTTACACACAGTTACAAATGTCACGTTCGACAAACCTTGGAGGTTTTTATGTTAAAGCGTAAGCAGAAAGGTCAGGGCATGACCGAATACATCATCATCGTTGCACTGATCGCCGTAGCTGCTATCGGTGTCTACAGCTTCTTTGGCCAGACTATTCGTAATCAGATGGCTGGTTTGTCAGCAGAAGTATCTGGTCAGAATTCCCAGGACCAAATTGATGCAGCACAAGCAGCGGCTGACAACGGTGCCACCAACGCAGATCAAAACTACGATTTGGGTGATTACAACGCTGGTGCAGACCAGTAATAGCCTGAGTCACGTCGGCAGCAGTAGGCTTCTGTCGCTGCTGCCTGAAGCGTGAAGACGTGCAAATCTGGGGGCGAACAATGAAATTCAAAGCTTCCTTGGGTCAGGGAATGACTGAGTACATCATCATAGTGGCACTGATTGCCGTATCAGCAATCGGTGTTTACAGCTTTTTCGGTAAAACCCTGCGTAATCAAACCGCCGGGGTCACGAAAGAAATATCAGGTCAAAACTCAGAAACTGAGATAGCAAGCTCTCAGACCGCATCGGGACAAGCCAGTACCGTCGCCGACAAAGAGTACAACTTGGGCAATTACAACGAAGGCGGTAACGACGCCAGTGGTGATACCGTTGACTGATGAGTGAGAGGTGACACATGAAGGCGCGCATTGGACAAAGGATAACATCAAGGATTCAACACTCAGGACAAGCCATGGTGCTGTCACTCGTGCTGATGTCCTTTGCCATGATGACAGTTTTGTTCAGCTACAATGCCTCCCAGCTCAATCTCAAGGGCACAAAGCTCCAGCAAACTGCAGACAATACCGCTTACAGTGTCGCTTCAATTGCAGCCAGGGACCTCAACTTCAAGGCCTACACTAACCGGGCAGCAGTCGCCAATCAGATTGCGGTGGCTCAGATGGTGGGCTTGTCATCATGGTTTGAGATGACTGATAAGTTTGGAGAGAATGCCTGCTATGCGCTTTGCTGGGTTCCCTATGTTGGCCAGGTCATCAGGGTCATCCAACGAGTCGTTCGAGGAATGAATCAAGTTGCTCAGCCCCTGTTCAGGGTGATGGTTTATGCTGAGGACGCGATTCTCTATGCCCTTAGTGAATCTCAACGTATTGTCCATTTCGCCGGTATAGTCTCCACCGCCGCAGCCACCGGCGACGTAGTCAGAGCAAATGACCCTCAAGCCAGTTTGGACTGGGTTCAAAACCCCCTTCTGGCAAACGATATAAGAAATACTTGGTTTAGTGCCCAGAAGCGCCACTCTCGTTCTCGCTGGAGACGTAACTCCCAGTCCTATCAAGATTTTATCGGTGTAACAGCCAGCTCAAAAGATCCTTTCACCCAAGGCAGGTCATACCGTCTGGGTGGTATATGGTCGGTCAACCTGGGATTGGTAAAGTGGAAAACCTATAAAACTGGCGGAAGTGATCTGATTGAAAACCGCAGATATAGACGCAATCAGGCTGAAAGTTGGACTGGGGTAGACACTCTTAGCATGCATTATGCGTATTTCCGATGTTCCTGGCGGGGATGCGGGTGGCGGCGACGTGAGATACCTGTTGGGTGGGGTGGAACCCGTTCTGACAATCGCGTTGAGTTACGCAGACAAGGAAATCGAAATCTCTGGGGTGGCAGTGGTCGAACCAATCGCAGTGCCACCTGGCTTGCCAAACGTAATCAGCAGACTCGAGGTGGTTACAATGGCGTCAGACCCTTTTACGCCCTTTCCGACCGAACTGCCCGCCAGGGACGAACTGACAACCTTGCGGTTGTCGTATCCAAAGCTCAGAACAACGTTCGTACCACCAGCGTAGTGACAGCGGGGAATACCAGAGCTAACCCGGCGATCAATGAACAGATGTCTGGCGACAGGATGACGGCGCTGGCAGCTGCGCAAGCTTACTACTCTCGCCCCAGAGATCTAATGAGCACACTGGGTTGGCGCCGTTCTGATAACAAACATGAGTACGGTAACCTCTACAACCCCTATTGGCAGCCACGACTTTCAGATACGACCAATGGTGAAAGGGCTTTCGTTCTGACATTGACGGAGTTGCTGTAATGACAAACCGTAAGCAGAAAGGTCAATCTTTAGTGGAGATGTCTGTCGCCGTTGCTTTTGTGGTTATCCCTCTGTTGGTGCTTCTGCCCTTTATATCCAAGTTGACCGGCATGCAGCACAGAGCGGATCAGGCTGCTCACTACACGGCTTGGGAGCGCACAGTCTGGTACAACTCAGCCCCCAGCCGTATGCCAAATGTCAGCGGTGTTTATGCTGCCAGACGTACCGAAACTGATATCGCTAAACAACTTCCATGGCGCATCTATCAAAGAGATGGCAATGCCCTGTTTACCACCAGTCAAAGAGAATGGAGCTGGCAGGAAAACCTCCACCCCATGTTGCGGGTTCAGCTAGGAGAAAGGGGACAACTTGAGCCTCTTTTGGCAGACGCTACTGAAAATGCCCCCGATGAGGACGAGTTGGCGAAATTTACCGGGCTTCAATCGTCCGGTAGCCAACTCCCGGGCTCCCTTGGCAGGGCTGTTGGTACTGCAGTCAATTTACTCTCATTTACCGGATTCAGGTTAGAGCAAGACCAGTTCTACCAAACCCGCGTTGAAAGCCAGCTGGAACAACTCGATCTGGAGCCATTTGACGAACTCACGTTGAATATCAGTGGCAACTCCGCACTATTGGCTACCGGTTGGAATGCCGCGGGTCCACACCATTTGAAAAATCGTTCTGAACGCTTGGTACTGACTAATTATATGAATAATGGCGTAATTCGCTGGGCACAACGCCTGTTGGGCATTTTGCCATTTGGACGGGAGTTGAGGCCAAGCAGTCTTAAGTTGGGACACCTTGAGCCGGACGTCCTTCCTCAAAATCGACTTTGCAATTACGGCAGTCGCGACTGTGGAGAACGCTGATGAAACGCATAATTTGTCTGCTCTTTTTAGCTCAACTCTTTACTGTCCATGCTGAAAATTGGCCGGAGATCAATTTCCCGCCAAAAGCTCAGGTACAGATTGTCGCCGATGACATGGAATATAACGGCTATCCAATGCGGACCTGGGCCGTAATGGTGCCTGGTAACAAAGATAAAGTTATCAAATTCTTCATGAATCAATGGCAATCATCCAGTGAGAAGTTCAGTGCCGTAGACTTTAACGGTGACTTCATCATCAATAGCCTTCAACCTCCTTTTTTGTTGACCGCTCGAATTTCTGAAGACCTGGGGCAAACACGGGTGCTGGTGGGCATAACCAAGAATCTGGATGAGAACGCGCTTAATAAAGTTGCCCGAACTCGTTTTCCCAAGCCATCCAATACTGATGTCATCTCTGAGGTGAAGTCCAAAGACCCATTAAAACAGGGAACAACCACCATATTGCTGAGCGAACGAGGATTGAGCTCAACTTACCACTTCTACAAAGACTATTACCGTCGCGCAGGCTGGCAAGGAGTCAGGGACATTCTGGACACGACTGAGGGCAAAGCTTCTTTGAGATTCAATCGTGGAACCGAATTTGTCGACGTCAGCTTTTCCACCCGAGACTCCCATGTCTACATAGTTGCCAACCAAGTCAAGGAAGGGAACTAATGCAATGAAAATAAAGCTTTTTCACAAAACAACAGGCCAGGCCAGCGTGGAGTATTTGGTTATTTGCGCAGCCTTGCTGGCAGCACTGCTCTGGCCATGGGAAGGGGATACGTCTCCCATAGAGATGTGCGTTCAAGCACTCATTGATTGGTACGAGGCCTTTTCATATCACAAATCACTTTCAATTTTACCGGGTTGACGGAGTCTAAGGATGGCCAGGAAATTACTGGATTATAACTGGATTTTATTATTTGTTGCTTTGGTCCTTGGCGGGGCTTCGGCTTGGATGGCCAAAAATTACTTTGAGGCCAAAGAGCGAGAGTTAATAGAAAAAATCAACAACAGCGCCATTCGGATGGCTGATGTTATTGTTGCCACTCAACCTTTGCAAAAAGGCGACGTGATTTCCAGAGAAAACATGTCTGTCAGGCAAATCAGAGAGGACACTTTACCGCTGGACGCGATTCATCCAAGCCGATTTGCCGAAATCAACGGTGAGATGCTACTGGAAACCATGGCACCTGGTCGGCCTTTGCTGGAAACCTATCTCCCCAGTATGACAGTGGCTCAGTTCTCCGACCTGCTCAAACCCGGTGAACGTGCGGTGACTATTGATGTAGATGATATCAACTCCACAGCGGGCATGTTGGTTCCCTCAGACCATGTTGATCTTATGCTGGTGTTTGACGATGAGGAAAGCGACAAGCGCAAACGTCTGCAGCTGCTGCTTGAAAATGTGACCGTGTTGGCCACTGGTAGACGCAGCGTTGATATCCACCCCGAGCTCGCTGATACCCTTTATGACAATCCCTCCGCATACAATACCGTCACTCTGGCTATGACCATTGATGATGCAGCCAGAGTATCTTTGGCCAGAGACAAAGGTTCCTTTGTGACTCTACTGCGTAATCAACAGGAAAGTCAGCCTGTTGAGTTTATCTCCATGCACGATGGCGAAATATTCGAGCCATCGGACAATACTCAGCATAGAACGGTAGAGATGATCATTGGTGGCAGCGGCCTCAAGATCACAGATGAAGAATATGCCCTTCCAGATGACATTCAGGATCAACTCAGCAGGTATCAGAATAACTCACTATGAAATCAATTATATCTATATTAATTACCCTGTTTTTAGTTTTACCCGTGCAGAATGCCTCCGCCCACAACAACTCTCCTTTGGAGCTCTATATAGGTGCTGTAGAGCTGTTACCACTGAATAATATTGAGCGGGTAGTCGTTGGTAACGGCAAAGTACTGAGCGCTAAAGTGGTTGATGATGCGGGAATTCTGGTCATTGCAGAAGGCGCTGGCGAGTCGGATCTGCAAATCTGGCAACGTGACGGCACTCTGAGAAAGGTCAGCGTGACAGTCACTTCCGGTAATCCTATCAATGAGTTGAAGCAGCTCAAAGCAAAATTAGAAGCTTTCCCAGGTACCATTATTACAGAAAAGGATGGCGTTTTGCTGGTTCAGGGCACGGTTGATCCCGACTATGAAGCAGCCCTTGAAAAGATAATAAGCAATCAGTTAAAGGTTGTTTCGCTTGTTAACTACTACAGATATGAAAAACCCCTTCTCCCTATGGTGAAGATAAAGGTTCAAATTGTTGAGTTTAAAAAATCCACTTTAAATAACATAGGTGTTCAGTGGGATACAGGTATGAGCGGCCCAGCGTTTGGTGCGGCAAAGGCATTCACCAGTAACCCCATTTTCACTGTCGCATCACCCGGTCAGTATGCAGAGGGTATTACCGAAGCGATCGCAGGAAGCATAGGTAATCTGGACAGCCGAGGCTGGAGCTATTTTGGCATAGTCACAGGGATTGGCTCACAGATTCAACTCCTTGCGGAAAAAGGTGACGCCAGACTGCTGGCTCAGCCGAACCTGGCAACCCGCAGCGGAGAGACAGCCTCCTTTCTTGCCGGTGGTGAGTTTCCCATTCGCAGCCTGAATGAAGTTGGCGGTGTTGATATTCAATTTAAAGAATACGGCATACGTCTCGACATAGAGCCATTGGTGGATGATGACAACAATATCACCAGTAAAATCATGGCTGAAGTCAGCTCCATAGACCCGTCAGTTTCGGTTGAAGGTACCCCTGGTCTGCTTACCCGCCGGACTGAGTCTGTTATCAACGTTAAAGACAATGAAACCATAGTGATCTCAGGCTTGGTTAACAGCGAGATGTCTAAATTCGTCAATAAGGTTCCTTTCCTTGGTGATATTCCAATCCTTGGCGAACTCTTTAAGTCCCGCGATTTTAAAAACAATCACACTGAACTGGTTATTTTCGCCACACCTGTGGTGGTTTATCCGGGTCAGGAAGAACATGACAGTCAGTTGAAGCGAGGCCAGGAAATGGTTGGGCAAGCTGACGATATCGAAACGTTCCACATTCTGGATTAGGGGGTGCCATGTTTAGCGTATTTGTCAGCACCACCAAAGGCACTAAAGTCGGCGAGTTCAATTGTATTCATCCCTCATGCCAGATAGGGAAAGACCCGGATCAGCTCATTGTCCTCAGAGGATTTAAGATCTCACGTCATCACGCGACTCTGAGCCAGAATGACGAAGGAATTTTTATCGAAGATGCCAGCAGCCTCACTGGTTTTAAAGTTAACGGTGAAAAACATGACAGCTTTGGCCCCCTTTCCTTCCAGGATCAGGTGCAAATAGGGGACTACCATATTCGGGTAAAGAGTAGTGACCCCCGTCCAATAGCAGCTCAACCCCAAACGCCATCAGAACCGGAAGAACCAATAGTTGAATCCTCTCCCACCAAAAAGGTCTCAGCTGAGGATGAAGTGCGGCACCAACAAATTTTATTGCGCAACGAATGGCGTAAAAAAATTCATAATGAACTGCTCAAGCAGATGGACTTGCGGAGGGTCAATGTAAGTGAAATGAGTGATGTTGAGCTCAGAGAACAAAGTGAATCCCTGATAAATAAGTTGATCGCAAGCTATCAACTGCCTGCTGAGATAGAAGTCAGCGCGCTCATTAAAGAAGTGCTGGATGAGACCATAGGTCTTGGACCACTTGAAGGTCTGATTGCCGATCCCGATGTCACTGAGATTATGGTCAACAGTCATGACCAGATTTTTTATGAAAAAGCGGGTCAACTGTTCCTGTCTGAGATCGCCTTTTCAGACGACCAGGCCGTGCTCGGGGCAATCGAACGAATTGTAACTCCAATAGGCCGCCGGATTGACGAAAGCTCTCCTATGGTAGATGCAAGACTCAAAGATGGCTCCCGGGTTAACGCTGTTATTCCACCACTGGCACTTAAGGGCCCCTGCATCACTATTCGTAAGTTTATGCAAAAAAGGCTGAGCTGCGATGACCTGATTGGCTTTGGCTCAATGAGCGCAGAGATGGCTGAGTTTCTGGAGATAGCAGTAAAGCAAAAACGTAATGTGGTGATTTCCGGGGGAACAGGCTCAGGTAAAACCACTCTGCTCAACGTACTGTCCAATTTTATCCCTGATGACGAACGTATTGTCACCGTTGAGGACGCTGCTGAGTTGCAGCTTTATCAACCCAATCTTGTATCCCTTGAGGCAAGACCTCCCAATCAGGAAGGTAAAGGTGCAATTGCTATTCGCGATCTGGTAAAGAACTGCCTGCGGATGCGACCGGACAGAGTCGTCATTGGTGAATGCCGTGGCGGCGAAGCACTGGATATGTTGCAGGCCATGAATACTGGTCATGATGGTTCACTGACCACTGCTCACGCCAACTCCCCCCGGGACTGTATCTCCAGACTTGAGGTAATGGTGATGATGTCAGGAATGGAACTGCCTGTTATTGCTATCCGAGAACAAATCTCATCGGCGGTGAACGTCATTGTTCAGCAATCCAGGTTTTCCGATGGCTCTCGCAGGGTCACCAGTATTTGTGAAGTCACAGGAATTGAAGGCAGCATAGTTCAGCTTTCGGAAATATTCCGATTCCAACAAACCGGCTTTGACGAGAATGGCAAAGTGCAAGGCTACTACACACCAACCGGTACCTTGCCTGAGTTCTACGAACAGCTGCGCAAGCGGGGTATTAAAGTTCGTCTCAATATCTTTGAGAGGCAACTGAACCATGAATAGTATTTTGCTCGCTATGGTCTTGGTTTTTCTGTCAGTGACACTACTGATTTGGTCACTCAGACATCTCTCTGTCTCTTGGGCGCAAAAATATCAAGAAACCTTTACCACTACCGCCAAGGCCAACCTGTTTGACTTGTTTCTGTTTATTGAACCTAAACAGCTGTTTTGGATGAACGTGTTCACCCTTCTCACAGTGCCTGTCATAGGCAGGTTGTTTTTTGGTTCATGGATACTCGGGTTTATCTTCAGTATCGTACTGGCCTTTATTCCTCGGTTCGCATATCGCTTCTTGCACCAACGCCGCAGACGCAAGTTTGTTCATCAGCTTCCTGATGCCTTGAACATGGTCGCATCTTCAATGCAATCAGGAGCCAATCTATCCAGTGCAATCGAGTTTATGGCGGAGGAATCTGAGGCACCACTGAAGCAGGAGTTTCAACTTTTCTTAAGGCAACAACGCCTGGGCGTGGAGTTTAATACTGCACTTTCCAATATGTATTCTCGCATCCCGGAAGATGAGTTCCAGCTGGTTGTCGCTGGCATGCAGATATCCCGTGACGTAGGGGGCAACCTTGCCGAAGTGCTATTGAGGCTGTCTGACACCCTGAGAAAGAAGATTGAGATGGAGGGCAAAATTAACTCCCTCACAGCTCAGGGAAAAATGCAGGGCTTGGTAATGACAGCTCTGCCTCTGTTTATTGGATTGGTGCTTTACCACATGGAACCAGAGGCCATGTCTCGACTGTTTTCCGAACCCGTAGGCTGGGGGGTTATCGTAATGGTGATCTTTATGTTGAGTTTTGGCTATCTGGCGATAAAAAAAATCGTCACTATCGATGTGTAACGGAGCTCTCATATGATCACTCTGTTCAGTATAGGATTCAGTCTCGCCATCGCCTTCCTGGTGTATAGCTGCGCCCGTATCTACCATGAGGTTCCCGCAGAAAACAGGGAGTTTATGGACCCTCTCTCTCCAGGTCTCCGTATTATCTGGCCCATGGTGCGATTGTTCGCCTATTACCTGGGGGAAAAACTCAGCGTTGACTATCTGGAGCGAGTCTCCAAACACCTGCAATTATCCGGGTTGTCATACATCATGACAGCCGAACAGTACTTTGCGATCCGTATTCTCAGCACTTTATTTGCAATAGGTTTGTTTTACTTTGCCAGTTTACTACTGGATTCATTCAGCCTGCTATATCTGTTTCTGGCGGGACTGATGGGCTACTTCCTGCCGGTGCTCACCCTCAATGACCTGCGTAAAAAGCGGCAGGGTCTGATCGTTCGAGCCCTGCCTGTTTATCTGGATTATCTCACCATGGCCATTGAGGCAGGACTGAATATGACAGGAGCCTTGTCACAGGCTGTAGAACGGGGCCCGGAAGGCCCTCTGCGTATTGAGTTTGAGAAGGTAATCAGAGACATGCGTGCCGGTATGTCCCGCTCACAGGCTTTTAGAAACATGGCAAACCGGGTTCAAATTACCGAAGTAAATAGCTTGGTCAGTGCGTTGGCTCAGGCTGAGCGAACCGGTGCCAGCCTGGGGAAAACCTTGAGGATCCAATCCGATCAACGCAGAGTTGAACGGTTCCAAAGAGCAGAAAAGAAAGCACTGGAAGCCCCGGTAAAACTGGTGTTCCCGCTCATAGTATTCATTTTCCCTGTGACATTCATGATTCTCGCCTTTCCCATCGCGATGAAGTTTATCTATGAGCTATAACATGCCGACATCAGCCCTTATGCAGGAGGGAAACACCAAAATTTCCAGAGTTTATCTGGCTAAGTCCCCCTGGCTGCGACTAAGGGGATTATTAGGAAGACGCCCTTTAAAGCAAGGAGAAGGCCTGCTGATCTCTCCCTGTAATTCTGTACATACCTTTTGGATGTCCTATCCGATCGATCTCATCTATCTGGATAGCAACGGCCTTGTACTAAAAGTCGTCGAACAGTTACTTCCCTGGCGCATGAGTGCCTGTAAGTCAGCCAGGTCGGTGGTGGAGGTGACAGCAGGATATGCATCCAAAGTAGATATAAAACAAGGAGATCACCTCACATGGCTAAATTCTTGATCCCTCTGTTGATGTTGATTTTTATGCAAGGTTGTAGCTCTGCCCCGCCACCACATAAAGGCAACAAAGACATTATGACCATCCAGGCACAGGCGGAACAGGCTTATCGCAGGGCCATGTTGGACCAGGCTGAAAGTCTTTATCTGGAAGTACTCAACAGCGTACCTAACTATGCTCCGGCATGGTTTCGACTTGGCAATATTTATACCCGTACAGGACGCCAGGAAGCAGCAATAGCAGCCTATCAAAGGTGTCTGGAGCTGGAACCCAATAATCAAAAGGCTTGGTACAACATGAGCTTGGTTAGACTAAAGCAGTCAACTCAACTGCTGCAGGAGGCCTCTGGTCGGGGTGACCAGAAGTCAGCTGTGCACCAACAGATTGAGGCGCTGCTGTCCGAGTTAACCCAATTGCAAAGTGCAACCCGAGGAAGTTAAGGAGTCGTCATGAAACCACTCCAGCACCAATCAGGCCAGAGTATGGTGGAGTTCAATATCGCCTTGCCCTTCATGATGCCCATCATGCTGGTGATAATGATGTTGATTGTTCAATGGGCATTTATCTACTCAGCCAAAAGCACCCTGGATGCAGCGACAGCCAATGCTGTCAGGGAAGGAACACTCAACAATGGCAGCCTGGCAGATATACGCCAGGGGTTGGCACGGGGAATGATGCCGCTTTATGCAAATGGGACAACTCCTGCAGATACCTTTTCAGCCCTTGCCAGAGCGGTAGTGGCGACCAGGGTACAAAGCCAAATTACCATACTTAATCCTAATCGTAGTGTATTTAACCGCTTCAGAGTCAGAAGCCGCATCAACGGCCGCAACATATATGAGATCCCCAACAACAACCTGATGTATCGCAATCCCGCCCCCTTGCCTGTGGACGGAAACAGACGAATCAATATTCAGGATGCAAATCTGCTGCAAATTGAAGTTCGCTGGTGCCAACGATTGATAGTACCAGTAGCCAATGTAGTGATCAGAGAGATTGTCACCGACATTTGGTTTCGTCCCAGCCGGGACCAACTTGCCTGTAATGCTTTAGGACTGGTCACAGGTGACGTCTATTTAGCCATGACTTCTCAGGGCCTGGCACGCATGCAAACGCCATTTCGTATGTAGCGCCCTTTAAAAAACGAGACAGGGAAATATCAATGAAGCACTCGCAAAAATATTCAAAACTCTGGCAAGTCCTGTTGCTGAGTTCTTTACTGGGTTTGTCCGCCTGCAATAGTGAGCTGGAGCCCGGAGAAGGCGGTAATCCAACAGACCCTACTCCACCCCCTACCCCGCCGACTCCTCCTCCAAATCCTGAGCCTCCGGCGGAAGGAACATGGGCCAACAAAGATGAGGACAGCGACGGCGTACTGGATGAGCAAGACGATTATCCATTTGATGCAGATAAATCTGATGCACCGCTGTTTGTGGACAGCGAGCCCAACGATAATCCCTCTGTTGCAACCCAAACCAACAGCTATCCGCCATTCAGCATAAAAGGAGCTATCTCCACAAAATCTGATAACGGCGACCTGTTCTCATTTAAAGGTGAGCAGGGCAGTTACTATACCCTTAGGCTCAGTTATCAAAATCCGGATTTCAATCCCAGCATCTACTTTTCCGATAAGGATGGTAATGCGTTGAATTTCGGTGAAATCGAGATCACCCCCTCACTTAAAACACTGGCCATCAATGTCAAGATTCCTGCTGATGGCACCTATCATGTGGGTGTGATTGATCTGAACTTTGATGGGGATGATAGCTTCACCTACGAAGCCAGGGTTTTCGAGGATTTGGACGTTGATGGCATGTATGACGAAAGAGAAAATGCCCTAGCCATCAATAACCGCTCCAGAGATACAGACGGTGATGGTCTGTCAGATACTGAAGAGTTTCTCTATGGCAGATACTATCCAGCTCAGGGCTTTGACCCCGATGGTGATAACATACCAAACTGGTCAGATACAGACAGTGACGGTGATGGCCTGACCGACAGCCAGGAAGGTGCTGACGATATCGATAATGATCAAAGAGGGAACTTCCTTGACACTGATGCTGACGGCAACAATATCAACGATAGTGTTGAAGCAGGGGACGACCTCAGCAAGCCAGTAGACACGGATATAGATCTACTGGCAGATTTCAGAGATCTGGATGACGATAATGACGGCCTGCTGGATAACAACGACCAGGATCGTTTGTTAGCCGTTCCTCAGAGTGCTTCAGCAACCATCAGTTTGCCCAAGGTCAACCATAATGGTACTGATGTAGACTTTTTGAGGATTGGAGATCAGGTTTTTGTCGAGTTGGATACGTCTCTTTCGTCTCAATCTCACTTTCTGGTCATTACCCGGGATAATCAGCCACCACTGAATTTACCGACAAGCACTCAGGGGCTAATCTCTACCAGCTTACCAACGAATGCCAATGCTCTTTTTGTGTCCGATGGTAACAGCCGCACCAATATCAGGCCGCTATCGCCAAACCCTGCGGGTACTCCGGTGATTATTGCCAACTCGGCTTTAATATTGGAAGAGAACAGTAATCTGAATTTGAGTGGAGTCAGCTTTGAAAATAACCCAACTCTGACTGCTGCTGGTGTTCCTCTGCAACTACTCAACAGCTCAGACACCCAGTTGGCCGCACTGACCCCGGACAGTCTAAGCGATGGCAAACTGCAGGTTAATAATGCCGCTGGAACGGGTAACAGTGTCAGCTACTTTGTCACCATAGAGGCTGATATTGCAGTCACCCCCACATCCGGAGTCTCGGCAGCTGACCTTACACTCGAATCACTACCCAATACCGAATTTGCGACTGGCTCCAATGGCTCAGCTCAGGTCAGTGCATTTAAAAACAGGATGACTCCTGTAATCAGTTTTATTGCGGATGGCGATAATCCATTGGGCTTTAGCTATCTCAGTGCTTACTTGCTGCCAGGGGAAACTCAGACATCACTGGATCTGGACAGCACCACATTCAAATACCTGCTCGACTTTGTTGGCATATCGCGGATCAACACGGATGACTTATCCAAATTCAGAAGCACAATAAGTCAATACCCTGAATATCAACAAACCTATGAGCACTTTGAAAGTCTGCTGGAAGGCTCGGCGACGGCGCTGGATAAACTCCAGTCGGCGACAATGACCTTATTGGTACAAAATGCCAACAGTATCTATAAAAAGTACTCCGAAACCACATCAACCAACGCCCGTCAGGCGTTAAGAAATGAGCTGATCAGTGCGCTGGAAAATATAGGTTTGCAACAACAGGCGAGCAGTTCCGGCACCATAAAGCCCACTATTGTGAATTATGGAACTGATTACTTTGATTACAGCCTGGCTGCGACCAACTTTCTGGATAACTGGTTGCCTTCCGATCCAAGTTGCCCGGATAACTCAGATATCAGTGACGAACAAAAGAATAAGCTCAGATATGACGGCTGCTCTGAATTGCAGAACAGAACCAAGCTTTACCTGAGTACCCTGATCATTCCTCTGGGAGAAGATGGTGAATATGATGAAACAAAGCTGGACTCGCCGCTTCGCCCTCATGTGAGAGCAGCTTGGGACGGCAATATGTTAGGCCCCCAGGGAGGAACCTTTCTGGGCATAGAGTTCTGGTCCAAAGACCAGTATTACAACCAGTGTCCTTATCAGAATTGCCTTTACCAGGTATTGGCTCCCGGAGTAGGTGATGCCGTTGGACCATCTCCGTTCAGTTTTCAAAATAATTCCCCCTATGACGCCGCCAATCTGGCAGCCAGAAGACATTTGGCTATTCGCACCATTATCGATGGTGTATTGCTGAAGTTTTTCGATCTGATATTGGTAGGCATTGGGTATGAAAGTAGCGGTTTCGATGCAGTAGCAGTCTCCAAACTTGTTATCCAATACTCTCCCAAACTGGTAGAAGAAGTTGAAAAGCTCTATTTGGATGAAAATGTCACCGGCGACGACATAGGTAACTTTGTTAAAGAGATCGCGCTGGAGTTCTACAAAAACGAAGTAGAAGTTCTGGCTGACCCTGCCAATGCAGGAAAACTGGGGCCCATCACGACCGCACTGCTTGAGCAGTACCTGAAGATTTCGCCAGAGGAAATAGCTTACCTTGCTGCGGGAGCTGCACTGCGGAAATGGACCCCATTTGTTGGTCAGATTGATGCCATTCTAACCGGAGCCAGAGTAGCTGACATCCTGGTCGATCAGGTCAAAACGGTTAAGGATATGGCCTTTGTACCAGTTAAATCTGACTTCACCATGACCTGGGGCTTAAAGATCATAGATATCGAACCCAGCATCATGGAAGCCAAACCTATCCCACGACCGCTATCAATAATAGGAACTGGTTTTGGTATTAATGAGCGTTGGTACTGGTTTGATGAGGAGCCTGTGACTTTCCTGCTGGATGAGGGCCGGGGTGGTGCTCAGGAAGTGGAAGTAGAGCATGACTCTGTAAATGAAACCGGCACCCTGTTGAAAATCACTGTACCCGCAGACCTTTTGGACGGTGCCATAGGCCCTATCAATGTCAGAGTTGAGCACAGAGGTGAAGAAGCCGTTTCCCCTGTTAAGATTCAGATAGGCGAAGGACTGGAAATCGCACGGCTGAAAGAGGACAACGGCCAGCCAGGTGATACTGTTATTATCGAAGGCGTAGGGTTTGGTGAGCTGGCCAGCGAAAACACCGTAACCTTTGCGGGCCGTAACGGTGCCAGGGTTGAAGCAAGCGTCACCAGAGTCGATCCAGGCAAACTAACGGTTACCGTTCCCCGCGGAGTTATAACAGGTGAAGTGACTGTCCAGGTTGGAGCCCAAACCAGCAACGGATTGGTATTTACCGTGCCTTTCCTGTTGGACATTACCTATGGTGACAATGGTAACTTTAATGATGACATCTTCAAGCTGGTTGTTAATGACAGAGTAATCGCTGACGGCGCGGCGCCAAAACGTCAGGTAGGTCCTATCTCTGTGCCTCTTGCAGCGGGTGTACACACAGTCAAACTGGTCGGCATCAGAGCAGAAGATGAAATTGGCACTTATTACATTCAGTTCGGTGGCGATGTGATAAGTGTAGAAGGAGATGCTCTCGAAGGACGGGATCTGCTTAAGGACAGTGTAAAAACCTTCCGGGTGACTGTTGGCGAAGTTCAGTCACCGGTAAGGCCGCAAACTGCACCGCTGGCCGAACTGCAACCGGAATAGCCCAAGGCTGTGGGCAGTGGAGTTTTTCCGCTGCTCACTTTTGAGGGGAGAGAGTTCAATCAATGGAGATCTGATAATTGAAAAAAACCAAAGCGATTTCTCTGAGCCTGGCAATACTGGTATCTCCTGTTGCCTTTGCAGAGTCTGATGCTCAACTGACCCAACGCTGTCTGGACACCTTCGATAAGATTGCTGCAAACGATATCGACTGGTTTCTGGCGCAGATGCCATCAACACCTTCTGAGGCTCAAAAAAAACAAGCCGCAAGAGTGTTGCAACGGGCACACGACAAGTTCCAGAACCATCCGCCACAGAATATTGAGGTTAAGCAGGTAAGCTATAAAGCCCCCAGCAAAGCCAAACAAGAGCGATTTGGTGCCACCAATGAAGCCAGGGTCAAACTGCTGATTGAAAGTGAAATGCGTCGTTCACACACTTCATGTAAGTTCCTTAAAACAGATAAAGGCTGGTTCCTTTCCTCGCTGCCTTAAACCTAAACCGATATAAAAAATCCGGCGGATATCATCAATATAAATGACTCCTTCTATCCCGGAGCCAAATGGCTTTATGGAATAGACAAACAAGAGAGATTCTATCTGGTTGGCAAGCGGCAGACCCGAATGATTTGGTTCGGTCTGATAAGCCTTGTGCCTTTAAGTGCCATGATATTTATGCTGCTTACCTCCGGGCCTGCAAAAGAGTGGGTTTATGCCTGGGCATCGCCACCTCTGGCTTTGTTTGCTCTGTGGGCCCTGGGCATCAGAGACAGGTTCGTTTTTGTCGGCCATGAGGTCCTACACCAGCAAACCTGGTGGAGGCTTTCGCCAAAATTGATTTCCCGCTGGCCCGCATCAAATTGCTCTTTGACCATATCGCCTGTGACTCAGGTAGAAGGAAAGTATTGGCTGAGCTTGAATACAACTGAAGGCTCACAAACTGAGGTGTTCAAAGAATGTTTGGGGCCACTTCAGGCCAGTCGGGATTTAGCCTTGAGCCTGGCTGCCGGTAACGGGTTGGCGGTATACGACCAATTTTCTCAGTACCCGGAAAAAGTGCCTTTAAAAGCCAAAGTTCCTCAATTTGAAGCGCAGGAAATACTGCAAGCCGCCATACCTGAAAGCATCAAACCTTTATCCACTGGTCAATTTCAGCCCGACTTTCAAATTTCCGGCACCCGGGTCAGGCTGATTTGGCCCCTGCCAGTTTTTCTCGCGTTGGCAATGTTTCTGGCCTGGTATGGAGGAGCCATATGACCCAGGCGATACAAACGTTGCGTATCAAGAAGCACTTTGCCGAGAAAATACTGGGAGTATTGTTAATGCTGCTTCTGCTGGCTCAGGTCTGGTTTGGTATGCCTGCAGAGACACACCTGATATTTGCCTGGGCGCTGATGGCAACATTGTGCTGGCATATGTTATTCAACCGCCAGTATTTGATACTTGACCAAGGCAGAAACCGACTCAGCCATATCAACTCCAGTCTCTATCCCGTCAGGCGCCAGGATATAAAACTGAGTTCAATCTCCGCTTTTACTGTATCTCGCAGTCGCATGCAGCGTGGGCGATATACACTATATGTGGTGCTCAAAGCCGATGCACAGCTGGACATCACTTCCGGCTCTCTGAGGCAAGTGGAGGAGATTGCACAGCAGTTATCAAAAATGACTGGCCTACCACTTGAACAGGACTAACTGCCAGATAGTCTTTTAGAATTACTCCACCTACCCACAACACCTACCTTTGACCTATTCAGCAGCGGCACTTTCAATGGCAATGTCTGACGGGAGCAAAGGAGATGTTCCGCGGTAAAGGGTCAATTATGGGCAAACCAACCAATTTACTAACTCTTAGAGCTTCCTACCTGTCGGTGTTATTACCATTACGCCTGTTGGTATTTTGCTATTTGGTACTTCAGTTTGTACTCATCTGGACAAGTTATGGCGGCGTCCTCAGCCTGCTAACAGCAACCGTTACGTTTGTGCTGCTGTCATCTTTCAATCGACAGTGGCAGATAGACTCCAAAAACCAGTTGCTGACGGTATCGAGTGGGCTGAAGCTTTATGAGCTCCCTCACCTAGATCGAATTAACCTATCACGTAAAACTTTCTCTCTCAGCGAACTGGGGCTGCTGAACATAAAGCCCTGGAAACACCTCACCAGTGTCAGCTTTACTTCCCCCAACGGCGATACCATTTGGCTGGCGACAAATTGGCAAGCCGATGAACTCAAACGTCGATTAACCTTGATGGGTATAAATGTAGAGATAGAGTCCAAGCGAGAGCATGATGACGATGAGTTGTTGAGAGAGGAACTGCTCGACCGCTTGAGCGGCCGCTTTTCTGCTCCTGAATTCAAAACCAGCTTTCCAACCTCTACCTGGTGGCAACCCATCCCTGCAGTAAACAGAGTCAAAGTCTGGACGCCTCTGGTGCTCAGCTTGGTCATTGGAGCTGTGGTTCTGGTATCAGGCAGTAACCTAGTTGCCGCAGTAATCCTAGTTGGGCTTGGCACGATCACCAGTCTGTTGGTTCGCAAGGTGTCCAATCATGCCTTTTATAACCCCACCGGCGCTTCTCAGTATATCGAAGTCACCCCCGAAGCCATCAGTTTGCCAGATCACTACTTCCCGTCACATACATGGCGAGGTAGCAGCCAAGTGCTGCATAAATCAGAGATCAACAATATAGAGTTAATATGGCATTGGTACCGGCGTTTTTATGACACCGCAAAAATCTCAACCCGCACGGCCTCTATCAGTACTTTCAACATCACGCTGAATGGCGGACAACAAATTACCCTGAGTAATAGCACAGTAAATTGTGCCCCTTTGATGGTGTCGCTGTTCAGACAGGGCTACCAAATCCATCTCAAACAAGTCCCGGATCCCTGGCGACATGGGTTTAAAGTTGGCGCACTGATTTTTCTGGTGCTACTGGTATGGATTATTGGGTCCGGTGTGTATGAGCTTTACCAAAATGGTCAGTTTCCATTTGACTGAAACGCCACCACACAAACAGACAATGGAGTAATCACAACGATGAAAGTACCTTTCGCCTGCTCAGTTTTGTTATTTGCTACATTGGTTATCAATAGTGCTCCTTCCCACGCCACTGACACAGATGCGGCAGTGGAGGCTTTTCAACAGGCGACGGCCGATATTCTCGAAGAAGGCAGAGAAAATGGGCAAAAATATTCAGAGCTGATTCAGGAGATGGGCGACCTTATGGCTGCCAGTGAGAGCGCCAGAGTCGCCCTGAAATCAGGAAATGCAGGCACGCTGGAATCTCTGGCCAGAAGTAATGTGTCACTTGGGAAAAAGTATGTCGCCGAGTACCGCAAATTTTTAAGGAATGTCGCCCCAAACTCCAGCTGTGCCCGACAACCCCAGACCCGAAGAATGTTGGAACAGGTCGAGGAGTTGGCTCTTGCCGCCAATAACATAGCTCCCCTCGCCGCTACGCAAGACGAAATGGAGGCCTACGCCGCTTTCATGGAGCTGAACAAGTATCAGGTTTTGGTGGCCAGTGTGCCCAATATGTTTGAGGCTGCCCAGTTGTGTGTGGTTCAGGATGGCCTGCCAGCTCTGGTCGAGGGAATGCAGGAATTGGAAGCATTGCTGGGTAATACAGTGGCCAACGGTGAGCTGGATGCCAATACTCTGCCACAACAAGCCCCCGAGTACCCACAACCGGGAGAGGATAACTGGATAAAGCCCAGTGAACATATCGTTGAACAGGTCAGCTTCTATCCCGACCAGATCCCCTCTTTCAATGACCTCAGTATTGTATACGCTGAAAACCGCGACCAACTTACCCAATTGCGCTTTTCCAACGGGCTCTCTATAGACGATAACCTGATGCTGGTTCTGCCGCCGTCAGCGGGGGCAAATGGTTACTACAGCGCCAGCATCACTGGCACCGTCGAAACTCAGGACTATATCGCCACTCTGCATATCAGAATAGAAAGGCTTGCGAGCAAACCCATTGCCGGTTTTTCCGGCGTGACGGATTCGTTGAAGACCTGCATAGACACTTCAGCCAAACAGCAGATGGCCGAATACGCCCATCAACTGGAAGTGATCAACTGCGGGCTCCCGGCAGGCGAGTTTGTTTCCCTTGAGGCACTGAGTGAGATGCCAAATCTGACTATGGTCGCTCTTAGCGGCGGCAAACTAGGGCCATTAACACCTCTGGGTAACCTGCCAGAACTTTCTAACCTTACGTTGGTTCAGTCCGACATCCCACGCTTTGGCGACCTGTCTGGTATTAAGGCGGTCATGCAGTTTTCCAAAGTACGCTCCCAAGACTGGATTGCCCTGGCTTCAGCAAACACAGACAGCATTATGATGGAGCAAATTCCCGACTGCAGTTCCCTCGACCAGCTGGCAAGGGCACCTGAGGTGGCTTTTTTATTGGGTAAACCCAGTGCCGGGGAGCTGAACGAATACCTGAGGCAACTGGATGCCGGTGAGAAGCGTATTGGCATTATCGCCAGCTGCAGCGAGTAATAAGTAAAAGGAAATCAGGATTAACCATGAAAAGATTAATCAACTTACCTCTTTTTGTTTCACTGGTCGCCGGTACTTTCGCCACCCTTGCAGCAGAGGATAAGCCCAATACTGGGCCCTTTACGGCCCCACAGGATGCTGAACTCTATAAGTCTGCCCGCAGGCACTTCACCCTCTACCCTCTGCTGAATGAGGTGAAGAGCAGGAAGGAGTTCAGCAGTGTAGAGGTTGGAGGAAGGTTATTTAGAACCAGCTATCAACTTCCTCCCGACTATGAACCTTTCAACCTGCTTAATAACTACAAAAACCGTATTCAGGAGTTAGGGGGCGAAGTTATTTTCGAGTGCAGCAATGAGTCATGTGGTAACCCGGAAAAGGTCAAGCGCTTTATCAAACCATTGCACACAACAGGCGATGATGACCCACACATACTGACAGCGAGATTTAGTTTCGAAAACAAAGAGGTATATACCTCAATCTACTGCTACAAATGGGCGAGGGCAGTAAACCTGCAACTGGATATCATAGAGGTGACACCAGAACCTCTGGATCTGGTGCAAATTGGCGAGTCCTACCTCAGCACCGGCGTGCAGGCCATCGAAGTTGAAGATTTAGCCAATAAAGATGTAAAAGGCAGTAAAGATCACCCCATGGTGACACGTCTTCCCGGCGCCTTTATTGATGAGTACAGTCAGTTTGATTTTGGCCAAACTAAGGTAGTCACAGCAATCACAGACGGTAAAGTTCAAGCCCGCGAACTTGAGGGGCGAATCACTGATATCGCTTATCAACTTCCCCGCAGCTACTCAGAATACGAAGTCAATGCCAATTACCGGGCAGCATTGGGAAAACTAGGGTTTGTTTCCCTGTTTGAATGCAATGGCAAGCAGCAATGCGGTCCCAAAATGAAAATCTATTATGCAATCGATCCACTGATAAACAATGGCCGTGATGAAAGTCAGTTTTATAGCCTTTACAAACTGAACAGACCGGAAGGAAATGTGTATGCCATGACCTACATTCTCGGGTACTCCGGTGGCTTGTGGACCAATTTGCGTATCATTGAAGAATCAACCCTCAAAGATGACCGTCTGGTGATAGATCTTGAAGGCCTGACCGACAAAATGACGCAAACCGGCCATGTGGCCTTGGACGGGCTACTGTTTGAGTTCGATAAAGATGTGATGCTGCCGGAGGCCGCTGAAGTGGTGATGACTGTGGCGACTTACCTTAAGCAGCACCCAAAGCAGAGCTTTTACGTGGTTGGTCATACAGATGACCAGGGCAAGCAGGGCTACAACCAGCAGCTGTCAGAAAAGCGCGCTCAGGCGGTGATTACTGAGCTAACCAAAAATCATGGTATTCCTGCACCACAACTTACTGCTGCTGGCGTAGGTGAGTATTCCCCTGTCGCCAACAACATGACTGATGAAGGTAAGAAGCAAAATCGCAGAGTAGAGCTGGTATTGAGATCAGATAAGAAGTAGCTCTCGGCTCCAGTTAGCTCCAAAACAGAAAAAAGTGGCGCCCCTGAATTTCAGTAAGGCGCCACTTTTCTATTGACTCTGGAATTAAGTTGGCTACGGCTGCCCAAGGACTTTGGAATAGATCTTTTCCACCAGCTCAGCCTGCTCCTCAACCTGAGTTTTGGGCAACTCTCCCGCCAGCCCCTGCAAGGTCAGCCTGTGGCTTTCATCCCTGAGCAGGCAATAGACGTGGATAAGCCCTTCAGCTTCCTCAGCAGACAATATTTGCAACTCTGCCAAATCCTCAAATATCCGCACATTGTCAGACCATGCTGTTAACCCGCCGTTGGCATGGCTGTTTGCCAGCACCAGATATTGAGCAATAAACTCGATGTCGGCTATTCCCCCAGAGCTTTGCTTGAGGTCAAACTCGCCCTCCTTCACCTTGAGTAAATGCTCGCGCATCTTACTGCGCATCTCCCGAACTGCTTTTGCCAGCTCGTCTGCATTTCTGGCCTGGGACAATACGGCATGACGTATCTCTCTGAACAGCTCTGCCAGTTTCTGGCCGCCATAAACCAGACGGGAGCGCACCAAAGCCTGATGTTCCCAGGTCCAGGCTTCGTTGGCCTGATACTCACCAAAGTTGTCAATCTCACTCACCAACAGGCCCGAGGAGCCCGAAGGCCGCAGGCGCATATCAACTTCGTAGAGTTCACCCGATACCGTCCGCGTTGAGAACAGGTGCAATATACGCTGTGCCAGCTTCAGATAGAAATGGCTGGCATCGATCTGCCGGTCGCCATTGGTTTGTACGCCTGCAGGTGCATTGTGCAGGAACACCAGATCAAGGTCAGAGCCATATCCCAGCTCTATGCCGCCCAGTTTGCCGTAACCCACTACCGCAAACCCCATCTCGCCTTCGGTCAGATGCGCGGGTACCCCGTGACGGGCAGCGACCTGTTGCCAGGCCTGCTGCACCACCTGCTCAATAATGGCTTGAGCCAAATAGGTCAGATGATCACTGACCTGCATAATCGGCAAAATACCAGTGACATCGGCGGCAGCGATTTTAAGCTGTTGCGATAACTTGAACTGCCGCAACGCCTCCATCTGCTGCTCCATATCATCTTCAGGAACCCGCAGCAGGGCCTGCCTGAGTTCTGAAGGGTAATCATCCAGTGAAGTAGTGTCATACAGCTGAACAGGATCGATAAGCTCATCGAGCAACATGGGGAAGCGCGCCAACTGAGTGGCAATCCAGGGACTGATGCAACACAGGCTGATAAGCTGCTGTCTTGCACCTGGGTTCTCGCACAATAGCTCAAGGTAAGTGGTTCGGGTCAGGATTTGATCCAATACCCGGGACACAGGCGCAAATGCCTCACACGGCGCCTTATGGGCAAATAAATCCTCCAGCAACTTTGGCATAAGCCGGTCCAGGGTATCCCTGCCCCTTGGGCCTATGGATTTGCGGCTGGTGTTCTCCCGCCACTGACTCAATACAGGCCAAAGCTTCTCATCATTGATGCCATGACTGCTGAGCATAGTCCTGGCTTCATCGTCTTCATACTCGTGCCAGAGTGTCGCCGTCCAGTGCTCCCTTTCCGACTCCTCTTCATCACCGCCAACAGTGTCCTTAAAGTGACGATGGATATCAGCCATCGCGTTGTCGATTCGGCTGCGCAGCGACTCAGGACTCTCCTCTCCCATGGCCAGACACAGGCGTTGCCAGTCCCTCACGCCACAGCTGTCATCACCGGGTAAGGTCTGGGTTTGCTTGTCATCAATGGCCTGCAGGAGATTCTCCACTCGACGCAGAAGTGAGTAACCTGACTTCAACTCATCAATAGCCTTGGCATCGAGTTGTCCCAATGCCTTTAAGGTATCCAATGCTCCATAGATACTTTGGGTTCTAAGGCTGGGTTCACGGCCACCACGAATAAGCTGAAAACTTTGCACCACAAATTCGACTTCGCGAATACCGCCCGGCCCCAACTTAATATTGTCACTGAGCTGGCGGCGACGCACTTCGCGGCTGATCATCTGCTTCATTTTGCGCAGCGCCTCAATAGCCGAGAAGTCGATATACCTGCGGTACACAAACGGCCGCAACATTTCCTGCAATGCAACCGCTTCCGGCGTTGAAGGGCCCAATACACGGGCCTTGACCATGGCATATCGCTCCCAGTCGCGCCCCTGTTCCTGATAATAATCTTCAAAGGCATGACTGCTGACCACCAGCGGACCACTATCACCATAGGGGCGAAGACGCATATCCACCCGGAACACAAAGCCATCCATGGTGACCTGATCCAGCAGGTTCACCAGCTTTTGCCCCATTCGGGTAAAAAACTGCTGGTTGTCCAGCGTCCTTCGGCCACCAGCCCCTTTCTGGTGTCGTGTTTCACCGTGTTCAGGGAAAACAAAAATAAGGTCGATATCCGACGAGAAGTTAAGCTCTCTGCCCCCCAGCTTACCCATCCCCAGAATAAGCAGATGTTGTGGATTGCCTTGGGTATCACAGGGAGTGCCGTACTGAGCAGTCAACTGACGGTACACCCAGTCACGGGACGCAATAATCAGTGCCTCTGCCAGTGCGGAAATGTCCTTCAGCGAAGTTTCCAGCGCAGTCAGGCTCAAAAAATCCCTATAGGCCAGGGTCACCAACCAGCGATTGCGAAAATCCCGCACACACTTTTTGGCCGCATTCTCATCGGAGATCTGTGCCAACAAGGCCTCCAGCTCACTCAAATAGTGGCTCGACTCATCGGCCGTTTCTGGAGCGGTAATATGAGTCAGCCATTGTGGATGGCGGCAGATCTGCCCGGCAACATAGTCACTCAGGCCAAGTATGCTTTTCACCTGCTGGCTCTGGGCTTGCGACAGCCCCTGCCAGGGATCATCACAGGTCTGGGACAGCAATCCTGAATATCTGTCAGCTTCCATTTGCAGCACCTGCGGAAGTTCGGTTGCACCCTGTCGCTCAATTGCCATATTTTACCCTGAACACAAATTAGCCATCGACATATTATGTCGAGAATGATATAGGTGGTGGATACTTCACCAAGCATGGCTTAACTGTACTCCTCAACCATAGCGGAGACACGCCAAAACTGAATTTGGTGAAGATACACCAAAGTGGAAACAAAACGGAAACTCTGTCTGGTTATGCTCTGCATAACATGGGGTTACCGTCTGACAATGGAGAGACCATGGTAGGTATCTTGAGTCGTACGCTGGTGAGTCTGTTGTTACTTATGCTGCTTACAGCCTGTGGCGGTGGCATAGGAGACGACATAGATACTTATCAGTCGCTGGTCAAAGAAAGACTGGCAACCCTGAGCACGCAAATGAATGACGGCCAGGTTCGCAATGCATCCTTACTGAAACAGTATGGACAGCTTCTGGGGCAAGAGCAGCCTCAATATGCCATGTTGGCCGAAGAGATAGCCAAAGACGCTACGACCGAAGGCCCCATGTACCAATCCCTGAAAAGGCGTTATCAGGACAGCCTGAATCCGGCCAATTATCTGAATCAGGATGAGCAACTGGCTGAACTTGAGAATCTTTATCAGGCAACTGACCCCGCGCTCTTTAACGACATGCTGTCAGACCCGCTTAATGTGCTGGCTGATATGTCAGGCGGGACCCTGGCACGGGTCAATGCCATGAGCCGAGAAGCCCAGACTCTGGCCAATGGCGCTGAAGACTTCGGCGCTGGTAGTCAGCTGGTTGGCAACCCCGCCTATGGTCAGTGGCAGACCAATAGCAGTGGTATGTCGTTCTGGGCCTGGTATGGCATGTACTCGCTTTTTTCCGACCTGTTTGATCGCAGAGTTTACTACGGCGACTGGTCCCGCAAACGTGGCTACAGTTACTACAACGATATCGGTCGTTACCGCTACTCCTCACCCAAGCAGATTAAACGCCAGGAGTCTGTATTTCGGGATCAACAAAAGCGGTACAAAAATCAGGGCAAGCCGTTCTCCAGTCCCTATGCCAAAACCCGAAGTGGTGCCTCCGGCTTGTCGCGTCAAAGCGCTCAAGCTCCCTCTCCTTCATCGGCACCCAAGGCCTCTCAGCGCAAGTTCAGATCCAACTATGCCAAGAGCAGCAGCCACAGAAACTCCTCAGGTCGCACTTCCCGCAGCGTCAGCCGCGGTAAATAACAAGGACACGTAAGATGACATTTTTACAGGAAATAGGTATTTCAACCGAGCTGGCAATCATACTGGCTATCGACCTGACCATTGCCGTTATCCTGCTCACTGCCATGCGTTATCTGCAGGGCTGGACAGTTAAAGTCAACTCAGGGGAAGAGCTGGCACAACGGGATAACTTTGCCTTTGGTATCAGTACTGCCGGAGCGGTATTGGCATTGGGAATAGTCCTGACCGGCGCTATCACAGGAGAAGCTGCATCCTCCTATACCATGGAAGCCATAGGCATGAGTGCCTACGGCATTTTCGGCTTGATTCTGATTAAACTTGGGCGTTTTTTGCACGACAAACTGGCGCTGCACAACCTCAATAAAAATGAGCAGATTATCAAGGGGAATGTCGCCGTTGCCATTGTCGATGCAGGTGCTGCCATAGCAACAGCTACCATCATTCGCGCAGTGCTGATCTGGGCCGAAGACCTGACCCTGGATACCTTTATTGCCATCTTCAGCGCCTTTATGGTGTCTCAATTGATGCTGGTACTGCTGACCCGTTGGCGCGAAAGCCGCTACGCCAGCCGTAATCAGGATATGCCAATGCAAAAAGCGCTGGAACAGGGGCATACAGCACTAGCCATACGTCATGCCGGTTACCTGATTGCCATGGGTATCGCTTTCAATGCTGCAAGCCACTTTATGATCTACCTGCCGACCGCTTATGTTGGCAACGTGCTCAGCTGGCTGTGGTTCTCCATTATCATGCTGGTATTGCTGTCACTGCTGCTGGCACTGGTTAAGCGTCTGGTACTTGCCCGTATTAATATGGCTGAAGAGGTCGAACAGCAACACAATATTGGTGTGGCTGCGGTGGAAATGGCCATCAGCATTGCGATTGCTCTCTTGTTAGCCGCGCTGATGGCTTGAGGTCACAACAGGAATGGATACCAGTTTACGTCAGCCAACAGGGATCCGCTGGCTGGATGATGCCTTACTGCTCGGCATTATGGCGGTGTTGGCCGGTTGCGGCCTGATATATGAATACCTGCTGTCTCATTATGCAGGTCGCATTTTGGGTGCCCTTGAGGCTGCCATCTACACCATGATAGGTCTGATGATTGTCTCAATGGGCCTGGGAGCCTTTGCTGCCCGCAAGATTCGATGCGCCTTTACCGGCTTTGCAGTGCTAGAGCTGGCAGTCGCCCTGTGTGGCTCTCTCGCTATCATCATTACAGCGGCGGTTATCGGCTTTGGCCATGTTTTGCCTCAGACCATAGCAGATACTTTTAACCTGCCACCGGATATGCTGCCTGAAGGCGGGCTTATCGACACTTTCCAAACACTGAGCCGCTACCTGCCCTATGTTTGGGGGGTGATACTTGGGTTAATGATCGGGATGGAGATCCCCTTAATCGCCCGGGTCAGACAATCCCTCAGCGAAGCTCATCTTATCCATAACGCCGGAACCATTTATGGCGCTGACTACATAGGTGCTGGTATAGGCGCTGCTATCTGGGTGTTGACCATGCTGGCGCTGGATATTCAACTGGCCGCAGCCCTGACAGCCAGCTTTAATCTGTTGGCAGGCTTTGTGTTTATCTTTAGGTTCTGGCACCAAATACGTCATGTAAGACTGTTACTGGCGGGACATATTCTGGCATCCGGCGTATTGATGATACTCGCCATCCATGGTCCCTCCTGGGAGCAGGGATTCAATAATCTGCTTTACAAAGACAAGGTGGTTTACCACCAGGCGACCCGTTTTCAACAACTCACCTTTACCGAGCGATTGCGAGGTGAAGGGCTTGCTCCGGTTTACTCACTCTACATCAATGGCCGCCTGCAGTTCGCCAGCGATGATGAACATATCTACCACAGCTTTCTGGTACATCCGGTATTGGCAGCATCGGCCCGTCAAAACAAGGTGCTGATTATTGGTGGTGGTGACGGCTTGGCCCTGAGAGATGTCCTCAAGTGGCAGCCTGAAAAAGTTACCCTGATGGATCTGGATGCAGATATGGTGACTTTGTTTCGGGGTGACAACCCGGCAATGCCGGAAAAGCTGAAGCAGCAGTTGACTCAACTGAATGTAAATGCGCTGCAGGACCCCAGACTTGAGCTGATTACCGATGACGCCTTCAATGGCGTGGATGACCTGCTGAAACGGGGTGATAAGTTCGACGCCATCATAGTCGACCTGCCGGACCCCAGCCACCCGGACCTGAATAAGCTGTACTCGGACTTCTTCTATCGCAAGCTGGCCAATCTGCTCAGTGCAGACGGCGCCATTGGGATCCAGTCTACCTCCCCCTACCACGCCAAAAAGGCGTTTATCAGCATAGGAAAAACGCTGGGCAGCGCCGGATTCAATGTCAATCAGTATCACCATAATGTGCCAAGCTTTGGTGAGTGGGGATGGACCCTGGGCACCCTGAAAGGCCGGGATGGCCAGCAGAGATTAACGCAGCTGGAGCAGTTACCGGTTGACGATCACTGGCTGACGACAGGTTTGGTACGGGCTTCATTCGAATTCCCCGCTAATTTTTACGACGGCAGCGAAGATATAAAAATCAATACCTTAGGAACTCAGCATATCTATATGTACCACAGAGCAGCCTGGGGAGAAGCTCAGGGAATGAATCTTTTTTAAACAATTTGTCATTACCGCTTGACATAATATGTCCAGCGGTTAATCTTTAACCCAGACATAATATGTCAGAGAGGACAATCATGAACATCCACAGCATTGCAGACCATCTAGGAAAGTTGGGCGACAACTCAAGCACTGGCTTGAAATTCGATTGTTTCCCAATATCAGGCGACGTAGACGTACTGCAGGTCAATATCGAAGGACGCGAAGAGCTGCCGATATTCGTTTCCGTTACTGACAACCAGATCCTCTGCATCAGTTATCTGTGGGGTGAGGATGAAGTGAAGCAGGAAAAGCGTATGGAGATGTTTGAAACCATGTTGGAACTCAATATTCCCATGCCCCTGTCAGCCTTTGCCAAGATAGACAATAAGTACGTGGTGTACGGTGCACTGTCTATCAAGTCCAGTATGGAAGAGATTGAAGATGAACTCTCCCTGCTGTCTGACAACTGTTTGGAAGTCATCGATGAGATGGCCGACTACCTCAACTAAGGAGCCAAGATTATGGGTATTTTAAATAAGATACTGACTGCATTCCGTGGTGGCGCCAATGAAGTTGGCCAGAGTATTGTTGATGCCAACTCCACCCGAATTTTTGAGCAGGAGATCCGCGACGCGGAAAAGCACCTGACTCAGGCCAAGCGTGATTTGACCGATGTGATGGCCAAAGAGATGCATGCCGCCCGTGAAGTAGACCGCATCAAACGCGCAGTCGCTGAGCATGAAGGCTACGCTTCTCAGGCACTGGATCAGGGCAATGAAGCGCTGGCAATAGAAGTAGCTGAAAAGATAGCGACTTTGGAGCAGGAACTGTCAGAGCAACAGTCTGCCAATGACAGCTTTACTGCCCATGCAGCCAGACTTAAGGATCTTGTTAAAAAGACCGAACGCCAACTGGCCGACTACAAGCGCCAGCTAACCATGGTGAAAACGACTGAAAGTGTGCAGAAAGCCACTGCCACTATTACAGACTCCTTCACCAGCAGTAACTCCAAGTTGCTGAATGCCAAGGATTCACTGGAGCGCATCAAAGCCCGTCAGCAGCAGTTTGACGATAGGCTACAAGCAGCTGAAAACCTTGAAGCTGAAGGCAGCGATAAATCACTGCAGGACAAGCTGGCCGCTGCAGGCATTGGTGAACAGAAAACCACAGCCAACTCAGTGCTGGACCGGATTAAAGCCGGTAAAAAGTAAAGTATTAAGTCCCGACCTGCCGGCAGTACTCCTGCCGGCCTTTTTCGTTTATCAACCACAGGAGTTGAGATATGGGATTTCTGGACAAACTGTTTGGCGATAAAAAGTCTCAGGCACCAAAGCGGGTGTTGGACCACCCTAAAAAACTCAACCCGGGAGATATGATCTCTCTGGACGACAGCTTTGCCCTGCCGTCCCAACTTAAGGGACAGCAACTCAAAGTTGAACACGTCTCTTGTTACGAATATGAACATAATCGCAGTGCCGAATGGCAGCTTAGAGGGAACGATAACCTGCCGGTATTTATGTCGGTTGAAACTGACGATGAAGAGTGGCTTTGCTTCAGCGTTAAAGTCACCCGGGATAAAGTGGAGCAGCTATTTGATCTGGATGAATTTGCAGAAATTTTCGAGGAACCCGGCCAGGCTGTATTAAAACTCAAGCCCGAGGCTCGAAGTCAGCTTCCTGAACTTGCCCACTGGCTTGCCGATGAGTACCATCAGTCCACTTTTGCCGCATATGGCTACTACCATCAAAATGATTATCGCCTGATGTCCCCTCCCACCGGCCGGGGTGAACCTTTTGAAAGCTATCGTCTCGACAGTGCTGATGAATCCCGCGCTGTGGAAATTGAAGTGTATGAAAGTGGTGAAACAGATGTCATGCTGACTCTGTACCGCCCTCTGTCGGACATTCGTGACTTCTGGCCCGGAGCATAGATTTCCCATGAGTAAATCACCGCAGCAACTACCTGAAACCTGGCAGGTCAATCAGAAGGCTGCCAAAGCCACTCAGGTCGCCTTCGATCTGGATGAGAAATTTCAATACTCAATTCGCAAAGCAGCATTGGATGCCGGCGTCAGCCCTTCTGATCAAATCCGAACCATTCTTGGTCTGCCGGTAGCGACCCGCCCTAAGCGTCCACGTCTGACGGTTTCACTGAGTGAAGCAGACTATGCCGCACTGGCAGAAAAATATGGCCTGACCACAGACTCACAGCTTGAAATCAAGCGTCGGGTATTGGATGAACTGGTGCAATTTGCCTCTGAAGATTGAAATGTCGGGGTCGGCTCTTTTATGCTGACCCCATAATCAATATCAGGGAACCGGGAAATAATGAGTGAACAAAAGGAGTTGAGAGTCAGGCAATTTGAGATGCCAACGCCGATAGATCTGGCGATGATGGTGCTCTCTCTGGTTTCCGTAGTGCTGGTACTGGTGTTGGCTTTTGGAAGACTCAACCCACAAACCCGGGAACTCCTGCTGTTTATCGATACCAGCATCTGCATTATTTTCCTCAGCAATTTTTTTATTGGCATGGTGCGGGCCAGAGACAGATGGTTCTACTTTAAGCACCACTGGATCGACTTTGTCGCCAGTATCCCAGCCATTGAACCATTGCGGGTGATGCGCCTGTTCCAAATCCTGCGGGTAGTTCGTCTGATCAGGGTAACCCGCTCACTGATTATTCCCCTGCTTCGTCAACGCAAACAAACCACAATCGCCAGTTTGCTACTGGCATTGGTGCTTATTCTGTCACTCTCTTCCATGCTGATTTTGATTGTGGAAAGCGGCGTGGAGGGAGCCAATATTCAGACCGCGCAGGATGCGGTCTGGTGGACGCTGGTAACCATCTCTACCGTTGGCTATGGCGACTTCTACCCTGTGACTACTGCAGGCCATGTAGTGGGTACTATCGTGATTGTCTGCGGCGTCAGCTTCTTCGGTGTTATCTCAGGTTATATGGCATCAGTTTTCGTCGCGCCTGAGCAACAGGAAAACGCAAAAGAGCAGCAAAAGGAGATGCGCAACGAAGTAGAGAATGTGCTGAAACGCATGGAGGAAAACCAAAACCGTATTCTGGCAGAGTTGGATGAAGTCAAAGCTGAACTGGCGAAACACAGGGAACAGTTTCCGGACAAGTAACCCTTTCATTGTTCTGAGCCAAAAGAAATACTGTTGACCACTATAAATCCAGGTCCAGAAACAGCTGAGTTTGATGAGTAAAATCATCCTGTAAAGCGCTGCTGTCTCCACCATGGGTGTCTGTCCCCCAGGTAACCAGGCTACCATCCTGGTTTCGGGCAACGTAAGCAAAATAGGTGTGCCATATGTGGGTAACACCATTGAATTGACTCTGCACAGCACTTGAGTCGCCCCCCATATGGCTAACGCCCCAGGTCACAACATCACCTGACTCAAGAGCGGCAGCGAATGCCATCTCTCCGCCGCTGACAAATTTAACACCCACCAGATCTGCCTGCACTGCGCTACTGTCTCCGCCACCACTGCCATTTCCCCAGGTCACCAGCGTTTTATCACTTTTTAACGCTGCATAAGCAAAAGAGTTGGCAAATACCTGCTCTACATTGGTAAGGCCAGCCTGAACAGCACTGCTATCACCTCCAAGGCCAGACGAACCCCAGGTCACAACGCTGCCGTCCCCTTTCAAGGCCGCAAAAGAGTAATAGTTTGAGGCAATCGTTTTGACATTGGTCAAATCGGCCTGAACCGATGCGCTGCTGCCACCGGATCCCAGCGCCCCCCAGGTAATCACTGAGCCGTCTGTTTTCAACGCAGCAAAGGCGTTACGATTGGGAAACATCTTGGAGATATTGGTTAAATCAGCCTGCACAGCACTGGCATCACCACCATTGGTCGTATTCCCCCAAGCCACAACTGTGCCATCAACTTTCAGGGCAGCAAATGCCGAATCATTATTATAGATTTCAGCGACGTTAACCAAAGAGGCCGCAATGCCAGAACAATTTCCTCCACTGCCGCTTTCTCCCCAGCAAATCACAGTGCCATCCTGCTTTAATGCCGCAAAAGCTGTATTGGTCGAAAAAACTCTGATGACATTGGTCAACTGGGCTTGCACACCACTGGAGTCCCCACCTTTAGCACTGTCCCCCCAGGTAACCACGCTGCCGTCAGCTTTAACTGCCGCAAATGCCCAATCTGTTGCATAAACTGCGATCACTGAGTTCAATTGCGCGTGCACACTGCTGGCATCCCCCCCATAATTAGCATTTCCCCATACGACCAAACTGCCATTGGATTTTCGTGCGGCAAATGCCTTATTGGAAGTAGTCACAGACTCAACATCGACCAAATCAGACTGAACCCCACTCGAGTCTCCACCATAATCAGCCAATCCCCAGGCTCTGGCAAATCCATCAGTACGCAGTGCCGTCATCGCATAATCATTGGCAATCACCTCATCTATGTATTCAGGCCGGATCACCACCTGAGCTGATGCTGTTTTACAGGCATTCCCCCCGTTTACGCCGCTGCCATCGGCATTACAGTATCGATTTTTTACGCTTACCCTCACGCCTACTCCATAATCCTTATCATCATCCACCAAGGCATATTCAGCGTCACTGCCAGTAACAGGAATACTGTCCACTTCAAATTGATATTCAGTTCTTGTGGGATGATCACAGCCAGTACAACTGACTCCTGAAGCAACAGGCCCAGAGTAATCCAGTGACAAAGAGGTCACTGCCGGTTCTGCAGGAGCACTGATGGTCAGAGACACGGCTGCGGAGGCAAGATTGCCTTCGCCGTCTGTCACCTCATAAAAGAAGCTATCGCTGCCATAGCTGATGTCGTCGGGGGTATAGTTAAGTACCAAGTCGCTGGCACTCAGTGCAGTGGTTCCCAATACAGCGCCATACACCCGGGACAGGCTAATATTTCTGCCTGTGGAGTTGGACACAAATGCCGAAACATCAATCGCCTGCAAGCCAGCATCCATGGCATAGCTTCCCAGGGTGATGTTATTTGCCGTTAGCACCGCCTGTGAGCTTGAGGTGATTTGAATAACATTGGACGCCGTGGCCAGTCCATCTGTGACGCTGTAGCTGATTGAGTCAGTACCGGTAAAGCCATTGGGCGTGTATTCAAGCTGCAAGCCAGTGCTGCTGATAGTGGCCGGTGCCGTAGCGCTGCCCAGCTCACTCAGAGTGAGTGAATCCCCGTCAGCGTCTGAAGTGTACAGGCTCAAATCAATACTCAGGCTGCCACCGGCATAAGGGTCGATTGCCAGTGTTATGGGCTGCGCGACCGGCGCTTGATTATCAATGGACACATTGACCGTTCCCAGAGCAAAGCCTCCTTTGCCGTCTGACACCACATAGCTGAAGCTATCCGCAGGAATGGAGGCCGAAGCGGTATAAGTCAGTTCCAGAGTGCCGGAAATCGTAACGCTACCCAGTGCGCCATAAACCTGAGTCACAGACAAACTGTCCCCATCGGCATCTGATACCAAGCCGGTAAGGTCTATCACCCGTTGGGAAGACGCCTGTATTTGCTGCAGCGTCAACGTCAGAGTCGTTGCTGCGGCGGTGGGAATCTGGTTTGCCGGTGTGGCATCAGACACAGTGGCACTGATATGACCCAGCGCGCTGCCACCTTTGCCATCCGAGACTTGATAGACAAACTCATCAGCACCAACATAACCTCCGGGAGTGTACTCCAGAGTTAATCCACTGACAGCAACCCGGCTGTCACCACCAAATATGGCAATAGAGAGCGGGTCAGAGTCGGCATCAGCAACCAATCCCAGCGCGGCTAAATCCAAGGTGACCTGTGTGACACTGTCAGTTGAAAAACTGTAATCAGCCGCAGTAGGAGAGGTATTGTCAGGCGCGGGGCTGGCATCCGTCACATTGACAACCAAGAGACCGGCCGCCATCCCGCCTCGTCCATCCGAAACCAGATATGTTGCCGTATCGACCCCAATAAAACCGCCGGGAGAATAAGTCACCAGCTCCCCGGACAGTGCAAAGCGAGAGTCCGCCTGAAGCAGTTCAGTCACACTGACAGCGTCTCCATCCACGTCGCCATAAGCGCCGTTCAATGAAATGGTCAGATTAGTGAGGCTGTCGGTGCTCGAGTTCAAGTCATTGGCATAGGGCAGATTGTTATCCAGGTCACTCACAGCCACGACCAAAGTTCCTGTCGCAACAACGCCTGAGGAGACAAGGGTATAGACAACCTCGGTAACGCCTGCAGCCAATGCAGATAGGCTAATCTCGTTGTCGCTGGCTATTGATGCGCTGACAGCGCTGTTGGAGGGTGTGACCTGACTTATCTGCCAGCTGTCTGATGCTGTCACTGCACTACTGATATCCAGCGTGACACTTTGCCCTGTGGTCATCTCCTGCACCAGCGTTGACACACTTAAAGTAGCCGGGGGCGGGGTGTTATCGGTCACCGTCATCTGAATCAGGCCTGCCGCCCAACCGCCCTTGCCATCGGTCACTATATAGGTGGCACTGTCGATACCCACAAAACCATTGGCGTGATAAGTCAGGATGTGTCCGTCAACTACAAACCTTTCATCACTTTGAAGTAAATCGGTCACCGTCAGCTCATCACCATCCCTATCAGAGATATAACGGGACAGGTCAATCTCCAGCTTAGCCGTTCCATTTGAAATAAGTTGAATGTCTGCCGCAGAGGGCGATGTATTGACGGGGCTTGAGACCACTATCGCCATATACCCCTGATAGATGTTCCCCCCCGACTCCACTCTGTATGTCACATCAGCCATACCAGCGCCATCGGCAATCACCTCCAGTTCAGTGGCAGACAGCAAAGCCACCCTGAC
Source organism: Shewanella corallii (assembly GCF_023349125.1). Taxonomy (GTDB): domain Bacteria; phylum Pseudomonadota; class Gammaproteobacteria; order Enterobacterales; family Shewanellaceae; genus Shewanella; species Shewanella corallii. The sequence goes on from NZ_JAKIKT010000002.1 coordinate 787,091, forward strand.
AGGGCCGGTAACCGACAACACATCGGTAATTTGCCATGCCTCTCCCGAACTGACTTCTGACGACAGGTCCAATGCCCGCTGCTCACCCACACGGAATTCTGAAACAACCAGATTAATGATAGGAGCCGGAGAAGGATTGGTTTCAACGACTGAAAGCAAAGACAGGCCAGACGGCTCTTCAGGCGAAGGCGACTCAGACTCGCTGCAAGCAGACAACAAGACTGTGAGCATAAATACACTAACAAGCTGGCGAAGGTGCGACACTCAATATCTCCATCTCAAGTGTTTGCATCATAAATAAATTATTAAACAGACCACTACTGTATTAATAACTTTAGTCCAGCCAAGAGCGTCTTCCAGTGGAAAAAGGACTCACTCAATAGGGAGAAAACAGCCTCTGGCCCAACAAGAACCAAAAACTCACTTATGTAAAGTCAATACAATTAAGCTCTGCTGACAAGAGATTGTCTTCTTAAACTGGACAGAGTAAAGATCAAATACAGGCGTTATCTGATCACTAAAGATCCAGGTCGATAAAGATCTGACTGTAACCGGTAAAGTCGCTTTGAACCGCACTACTGTCGCCACCTTCAACCGAGTCTCCCCAGGTGACTATCGTTCCATCCTGATTCTGTGCAACGAAACTGGAACTGTTACTCCATACTTTAGTGACAGTATCGAAATCTGAGCTGACACCACTGCTATCCCCACCAAAATCGGAGTCTCCCCAGGTCACCACAGAGTTATCAGACTTAAGCGCCAAAAAGGCTTCTTCAGTAGCTATTATTTGTTCTACACCAGCGAGGTCTGACTGCACACCACTGCTGTCGCCCCCTGATGCGGCTAATCCCCAGGTCACGACCGTGTCATCACCTTTCAACGCCGCGTATGCAAATAAGGTCGCAGACAAGCTTTCCACATTGGTAAGCTGCGCCTGAACACTGCTGCTATCACCACCTAACGAAGCTGAGCCCCAGGTGACGACTGTATTGTCTGATTTCAACGCAGCAAATGTATGAGTGGTGTTTGAAATACTCTCAACCCCGGAGAGGTCGGCCTGCACACCACTGCTGTCACCGCCAAAGCTGACGTTCCCCCAGGTAACGACGCTGCCATCATCCTTCACGGCCGCAAAAGCACGCCAATTACCATAAATCCTGGCAACATTGGTCAGATCTGCCTGAACTGAACTGGCATCCCCTCCCTGCAACGAGTTCCCCCAGGCAACCACACTGCCATCCTCCTTTAACGCTGCGAATGCAAAGCGGGTAGCAGAAATCGAATCAACATTGGTCAGATCAGCGGCTACAGCGCTGGAATCGCCGCCATTGCTACTATCGCCCCAGGTCACAACAGTGCCATCTGACTTTAACGCCGCAAATGCCGTATCCGTGCCAAAAACCTCAGCGACATTGGTCAGTTGTGCCTGTACTCCACTACTGTTTCCACCACTACCACCAGACCCCCAAGTGACCAGACTGCCATCGGATTTTAGCGCCGCAAAGGCAACTGTATTGGCAAATACCTTGGTGACATCCGTTAAATCCGCCTGCACAGCACTGGCGTCCCCTCCTAACGAATTATGCCCCCAGGCTACAACGGTACCGTCATCTTTTATGGCAGCGTAAGCCCAATTAGTATTAGCTATGGACACCACATTAGTTAGCTGTGCCTGCACTGCACTGCTATCCGCCCCCTTGGAATCATCTCCCCAACTCACTACTGTGCCATCTGTCATCAAAGCTGCGTGACTGTACTCTCCGTTTATCACATCAGCGACATATTTGGGCTGTATCACCACCTGCCCCTCTGTTATCAGACAAGCATTACTGCCATTTACACCGGAGTCATCGGCATTGCAGTATTGGTTTTTTACCCTTGCCCGTACAGAGATGGTTTTCTCCTTGTCGTCTCCGCTTGGTGAGTAGACTGCACCACTGCCACTGACCGGGACTCCGGCTACCTCAAAATGGAACTCAGTACGAGCGGGATGATCACAGCCGGTACAGGTCAGAGAAGCCGTAACATCCCCCTGATAGTCCAGTGTCAACGAGGTAATAACCGGCGCTACAGGTGCACTAAGGGTAAGTGTGACAGTTGCCGTTGCGGTATTTCCCTCGCCATCAGTGACTTCATAGAAAATGCTGTCTGTCCCATAACGGATATTGTCAGGTGTATACCGTAATAAAAGGTCACTGTTATTAAATGACGTTGTCCCCAGACTGGCTCCGTAAACGTTGGAAAAGCTTATGCTTCGACCAGAGCTGTTGGAAACAAAGGGCGTCATATCAATTACCAACAACCCAAGGCTTAATGGAAAAGACCCCAGTGAAACATTATTTGCCGTTAGCACCGCCTGTGAGCTTGAGGTGATTTGAATAACATTGGACGCCGTGGCCAGTCCATCTGTGACGCTGTAGCTGATTGAGTCAGTACCGGTAAAGCCATTGGGCGTGTATTCAAGCTGCAAACCAGTGCTGCTGATAGTGGCCGGTGCCGTAGCGCTGCCCAGCTCACTCAGAGTGAGTGAATCCCCGTCAGCGTCTGAAGTGTACAAGCTCAGGTCAATACTCAGGCTGCCACCGGCATAAGGGTCGATTGCCAGCGTGATGGGCTGCACGACAGGCGCTTGATTGTCGATGGACACATTTATCGTCCCCTGAGCAAAGCCCCCTTTGCCGTCTGACACCACATAGCTAAAGCTATCCGCAGGAATGGAGGCCGAAGCGGTATAAGTCAGTTCCAGAGTGCCGGAAATCGTAACGCTACCCAGTGCGCCATAAGCCTGAGTCACAGACAAACTGTCTCCATCGGCATCTGATACCAAGCCGGCAAGGTCTATCACTCGCTGGGAAGACGCCTGTATTTGCTGCAGCGTCAACGTCAGAGTCGTTGCTGCCGCGGTGGGAACCTGGTTTGCCGGTGTGGCATCAGACACAGTGGCACTGATATGACCCAGAGCGCTGCCACCTTTGCCATCCGAGACTTGATAGACAAACTCATCAGCGCCAACATAACCTCCGGGAGTGTACTCCAGAGTTAATCCACTGACAGCAACCCGGCTATCACCACCAAATATGGCAATAGAGAGCGGGTCAGAGTCGGCATCAGCAACCAATCCCAGCGCGGCTAAATCCAAGGTGACCTGTGTGGCACTGTCAGTTGAAAAGCTGTAATCAGCCGCAGTAGGAGAGGTATTGTCAGGCGCGGGGCTGGCATCCGTCACATTAACAACCAAGAGACCAGCCGCCATCCCGCCTCGTCCATCCGAAACCAGATATGTTGCCGTATCGACCCCAATAAAACCGCCGGGAGAATAAGTCACCAGCTCCCCGGACAGTGCAAAGCGAGAGTCCGCTTGGAGCAGTTCAGTCACACTGACAGCGTCTCCATCCACGTCGCCATAAGCGCCGTTCAATGAAATGGTCAGATTAGTGAGACTGTCGGTGCTCGAGTTCAAGTCGTTGGCATAGGGCAGATTGTTATCCAGGTCACTCACAGCCACGACCAAAGTTCCTGTCGCAACAACGCCTGAGGAGACAAGGGTATAGACAACCTCGGTAACGCCTGCTGCCTGCGCTGTCAGTGCAATCTCATTATCGCTGGCTATTGCTGCGCTGACAGCGCTGTTGGAGGGTGTGACCTGACTTATCTGCCAGCTGTCTGATGCAGTCACCGCACTACTGATATCCAGTGTGACACTTTGCCCTGTGGTCATCTCCTGCACCAGCGTTGACACACTTAAAGTGGCCGGGGGCGGTGAGTTGTCCGTCACAGTGACCTGGATAAGGCCCGCAGCCCAACCGCCCTTGCCATCGGTCACTATATAGGTGGCACTGTCGATACCCACAAAACCATTGGGACGGTACTCTACTGTGCCCCCGGACAAACTGAACCTGTCACTCACCTGCACCAGAGAATCAACGGATACAGTGTCACCATCGGCATCGCCGATATAACTGCTTAATGGGATAGAGATGTCAGTATCGCTGTCAGTGGACAGCGTCACATCATTGGCAAAGGGAGACGTATTGTCACCATCACTGACCGCTACCACTATCAGTCCGGTGGCAATTAAAGTGCTGGAGGTCACTTCAACGCTTACTTCGGCTACGCCTTCAGCCAGCGCATTTAACGTCAGCTCTGAGTTGCTGCCAATATCAGCATCAACCGCAGTGCCATCCACACTGACCTGACTTATCTGCCAGCTGTCTGATGCTGTCACTGCACTACTGATATCCAGTGTGACACTTTGCCCTGTAGTCATCTCCTGCACCAGCGTTGACACACTTAAAGTGGCCGGAGGCGGGGTGTTATCGGTCACCGTCACCTGAATCAGGCCCGCAGCCCAACCGCCCTTGTCATCGGTCACTATATAGGTGGCACTGTCGATACCCACAAAACCATTGGCGTGATAAGTCAGGATGTGTCCATCAACTGCAAACCGTTCATCACTTTGAAGTAAATCGGTCACCGTCAGCTCATCACCATCCCTATCAGAGATATAACGGGACAGGTCAATCTCCAGCTTAGCCGTTCCATTTGAAATAAGTTGAATGTCTGCCGCAGAGGGCGATGTATTGACTGGGCTTGAGACCGCTATCGCCATATACCCCTGATAGATGTTCCCCCCCGACTCCACTCTGTATGTCACGTCAGCCATACCAGCGCCATCGGCAATCACCTCCAGTTCAGTAGCAGACAGCAAAGCCACCCTGACAGGGCCGGTAACCGACAACACATCGGTAATTTGCCATGCCTCTCCCGAGCTGACTTCTGACGACAGGTCCAATGCCCGCTGCTCACCCACACGGAATTCAGAAACAACCAGATTAATGACAGGAGCCGGGGAAGGATTGGTTTCAACGACTGGAAGCAAAGACAGGCCTGACGGCTCTTCAGGCGAAGGCGACTCAGACTCGCTGCAAGCAGACAACAAGACTGTGAGCATAAATACACTAACAAGCTGGCGAAGGTGCGACACTCAATATCTCCATCTCAGATATCCCTATCATGAGTCAGTTGTCAGGCAAGCCTTTGCCGTACCTATAACTTTAGTTCAGGTCAAAGGTTCTGCCAGTGAGGGAGAACAAGGTCACAATGGAGTTGCGATAGCCAAGGTCAGATCAAAAAAGAGCCCGCAGGCTCTTTTGTCATCACTCAATGAAAGCTTATCGCCAGTAGGGCGTCATGGCCTGAGCCGATTTACGGGAAAAGTCCAGTGCCAGCAGCAGACTGTCCTTTTTATTGGTCAGCCAATCGCTGAGATCCAGCTCCAACTGATGACTGTATTCATCTAAGAGGTTATAACTGCCGAGGGTCCGTATACCATTAACCAAATCCCCCCAGGGAGCCCGAAAACTATCCCGGCTTTGGGCGTCATACAGTTCGCCATAGGCAAACCCAACAAGAATAGCTTCATCCAACTGCTCAATGGCGCTCAGGTAATCAGTGTCAGACAGGGACTGGGTAGGCGGCATCAACTCCAGAATGCTCTGCCAGGAGGCTTCCTGCATCTTATCCGCCATCGCTTTCAAGGATACCTGAGGCAGCACAACTAAACCTTTCTGCAAGTCCAGCAGCAAACGCACCATGGCCAGTTGCAGTTGACCGTACTGTGGCATTCGCTGCAGCGAATGCAATTTAGCTGTGAAGTCAAACCCCGTCAACTCAGCTGCTGCTTTTGCTTCGAAAGCATCAGATTGTTGATGTTTGGAAGCGAGACTCTCTTCAATAATACCTGCGGCGTACTGTGCCTTATCAACAAAGCCCAGATTGGCTTCAAGTAACTCGAAACCTGAATCATAACCGGCTTCCCACAAGCCAAACTGCTGCAAGGTCAAACGTTGCAGTCGGATAATGCTGCGCAGGCGCTGCCATAATTCGACACACTGCAGCGGCACATGAGCACTCTCGGCAATCATCTGCTCAAGCAATTGCCACCGCTCCACACAGGTTTCCAGTAAAGTTTGCACGGCTATGTTGATATCGCTGTCTTTGGTGAGCTCAACATACTTAAGGGCTTCCAGAGACAAGGGGCTGGACTGAGACGCCAGTCGGTAACCCCGCTGAGCTTTGCTGGCCTTGCCGAGGCGAACGGGTATCCACTCAGCAACCTGGGTCGCCAACTCAATCAAGGCTGACACCTCACCGGCCAGCAGCTCAAACTCCAGCTCGCAGATCTCTTCCCGCTCACCGGAAGCTACTATCGTGCCGGTATCCAGTGCGATCTCCACCATGCTGTTACCTACATATACATGCCAGAGCTGACGGGTGAAGTTTGTGTCAAACAGGCAATACAGTTCATTCTGCACCGTGGCAATATCTGCATCCACAGGCCAGATTTCATCGGGAAACAGACTCAAAGTCGGAGTATCCGCTTCTATATCTATGTTGTACTCTGGACGGGAGTGAATGCCGCCAGCCACACGACCAGCAGTTTTTATGGTTTGTTCTCTGTGGTCACCTTCACCTCTCACTCTGAGCCCCATATCCCAGCGACGCAGCTGAAGATCCTGGGTATCAAAGTAGCGGTTGGTGAGTTGTTTGGTCGGCAATAGCTCTGAATGCTCCAGATTGGAGAGCTTTGTAGTCAGAGTTTGAAGGTCTGCCAGGTCAAGGAAGAGCTTGAGTTCGATTTCTGCGGCCATGAAGTAGAAGGGTCAGTTAGTAATCAAAGATTCATCAAAACGTCATTATTTATTCATAATGTAATATTGCTGTCATAAAAGGTCTCTAGGATTCGCTTCCAGAGTAGATTTATGACTCAATAGTATTAAAACTGTGCTTCGATATAAAAAACACAGTTTCATTAAGCGGACGCATGGGGTAACATTCGCCCGCTTTTTCCACTAAGGGAATAACCTTAATAGGTACACGGCTATGCCAGTAAACTCTATTTTGGGCGTGTTTGCAAAATCGCCAATCAAGCCTCTGCAAGAGCACATCGACAAAGTATACGATTGCGCATCTATACTTGTCCCATTTTTCGAAGCGACTATCGCAGGTGACTGGGATAGTGCCGTCGCACAGAGAAAACAAATCAGTCAACTGGAACGTGAAGCCGACGCGCTGAAGCGGGAGATTCGTCTGAATCTGCCTGGCGGTCTGTTCATGCCTGTTGAACGCACTGACTTGCTGGAACTGGTGACCCAACAGGATAAAATCGCCAACAAAGCAAAAGATATCTCTGGTCGCGTTATCGGTCGTGAATTACTTATTCCGGTAGCCATCCAAGGTCCCTTCATTGCCTATTTAACCCGCTGTCTTGACGCCGTTGAACTGGCGAAACAAGCCATCAACGAACTGGATGATCTGTTGGAAACAGGTTTCCGTGGTCGTGAAGTTGAATTGGTAGAAAAGATGATCAGTCAACTCGATGCCATCGAAGAAGATACTGATGATCTGCAAATTCAGGTACGTCGTCAGCTGTTTGCCATGGAAGCTGAACTCAACCCTGTCGATGTGATGTTCCTTTACAAGATTATTGAGTGGGTAGGCGACCTGGCTGATTTGGCCGAGCGTGTAGGTTCCCGCCTGGAGCTGATGCTGGCTCGCGTCTGATAACAAGGTTTTCAAGGTAACAACATGGTTGATGTATTAGTAACCCATGGCACGCTGTTAATTGGGATGGCGGCCCTGTTTGGATTTTTGATGGCTTGGGGTATTGGTGCCAACGACGTGGCTAACGCCATGGGTACCTCTGTAGGTTCCAACGCCATTACCATCAAACAAGCGATCATCATTGCGATGATCTTCGAATTTGCCGGTGCCTATCTGGCTGGTGGTGAAGTAACCTCCACTATCCGTAAAGGTATTATCGATTCAGCTTACTTCGTACCACACCCAGAACTGCTGGTGTACGGTATGATCTCTGCACTGCTGGCAGCCGGTATCTGGTTGATTGTCGCCTCTGCATTGGGCTGGCCTGTATCTACCACTCACTCTATCATCGGCGCCATCATTGGCTTCGCCGCTGTAGGTGTGGGCCCTGACGCTGTAGCCTGGGGTAAAGTAGGTGGCATCGTTGGTTCCTGGGTCGTCACCCCGGCAATCTCTGGTTTCATCGCCTTTGTGATCTTCCAGAGCGTTCAGAAGTTAATCTTCAACACCTCAGATCCTCTGGCAAACGCCAAGCGCTATGTCCCTTTCTATATGGGTCTGGCTGGCTTCATCATGTCTCTGGTAACTATTACCAAAGGTCTGAAGCACGTTGGTCTGCACCTGAGCACTAACGAAGCTTACCTGCTGTCTCTGGCTATTGCTGTGGTTGTTGGCGTTCTGGGTAAAGTCGCTATTGGTCGCCTGAAGATGTCTGGCGTTACCGGTACCGGCACCGACACTCAGTTTGGCGATGTTGAAAAAGTATTCGCTATCCTGATGGTTGTAACCGCATGTTGTATGGCATTTGCTCACGGCTCTAACGACGTAGCCAACGCTATTGGCCCTCTGGCCGCAGTAGTATCTGTAGTAGAAGCTGGCGGTGAAATCTCTTCCAAGGCTTCTCTGGCCTGGTGGATTCTGCCTCTGGGCGCCTTCGGTATCGTATTCGGTCTGGCTATCTTCGGTAAGCGCGTAATGCAGACCATTGGTAAGAACATTACCCATCTGACTCCAAGCCGCGGTTTCGCTGCTGAGTTGGCTGCTGCTTCTACCGTGGTTATCGCATCAGGTACCGGTCTGCCAATCTCTACCACTCAGACTCTGGTAGGTGCTGTACTGGGTGTAGGTATGGCGCGTGGTATTGCCGCTATCAACATCGGTGTAGTTCGTAACATCGTAGTATCCTGGGTAGTTACCCTGCCTGCCGGTGCTGGTCTGTCGATCATCTTCTTCTACATGATCAAATCAGCATTCGAATAAACTAAAGTTTATTACGCAGTTATACAGAGGGAAGTCATATGACTTCCCTCTTGCATTAGTGCCCCTGAATCCCTAGCATGTGGGGCAGTTCCATCTTTAAAGAGAATACTTTAGTGTTACGAATCCTTGCTTTGGTGACCATGCTGATAGCCTCACCAAATCTGCTGGCGGCGACTCAATCCGGCTATATTTCTGAAGATGTTTATATATTCATCCACGGTGGTCCTGGCACCCAGTATCGCATTCTGGGCAGTGTAGAAGCCGGTCAACCTGTCACTCTGCTGGGTGAAACCGACGGCGATTACAGTAAAATCAAAGACCATAAAGACAGAGAAGGCTGGGTACGCACTGACCAGATCCAATCTTCTCCTTCTTTCCGTGTTGTCGTTCCGCAGCTGGAAACCAAACTGGCTGATACTCAAAAACAGCTAAGTCAGGTTCAATCCGGCAACAAGCAGCAAAGCAACCAGCTGAGCACTGCCGCCCGTGAAATCAGCGAACTGAAAGCACAGCTGACACAGGCCACGGCAGAGCGAGACAGTGCCAAGGCAGAGCTCAACTCACTGCTGGAAGATCAGGATTATGAAATGTGGCGCCAGGGAGGCATGATTGCCGGCGTAGGTCTGTTACTGGGTCTGCTGATAGCCTACCTGCCACGTCCTCAGCGTCGTAACAAGAGCCGCTGGATGAACTGATTGATCCGTTGATTGACCAGTCACTCAATAAAAAAACCACCCGCGGGTGGTTTTTTTATTTTTTGAATTCCTTAAATGCTGTCATCAGTCGGTTACCATACTTACCTGTGCTCACATACTCATTGGCATCCAGGTATTGTAGATAGCAGCCAGTCATAGCTATTCGGAAGTTGTTAAGAGTCATGCCTCTGGACAGAGTCTGTGGCAGCGCCAGTACCAGTCCGACTGCAGTCATTGCATAGCAAAACATCAACCAGATCAGCATTAAGGGTGTACGAATAAAGGGCTTAAAGCGCAGCATATAAACCTCTTATCTGCGGCTAAAGAAGCCCCATGTTACGCCCGTCAAATCTGAGTTTCAGTGAATTCTGTTTAATACATGGCAGATTGTCGGCATTAGACTTCAATAGCAGTCATATCCTTGCCTGTATCCAAAAATTTACAAATCCTCCACTGCCCAACCTCAAATCTGAAACACAAGGTGTGCCACAGCTCACATTTTCATAGTATAATTTTTTTCGTACGATGTAATATTGTATACAAAAATAAAACACATTGGCTACATTGCTGTTTTTATAGATTTTTTTTGGCGATGGATACTTTCCTATGTTTAAAGCAAGCGAGGTATTGAGTGGTCGTTATGACAGTGCCACTCTGGATGAGCTGTTCACAGCAATAACCAATAACTACATAGTGGACGAAGAAGCCTATCTTAAAGAGCTTCTGACTATGGTTCCTTCAAGTGATGATGATATTCGTCGAGTCACTGCCAATGCCCATCAAATGGTGACCAAGGTTCGCCAGTTTGAGAAGAAAGGCCTGATGGTAGGGATTGATGCTTTCCTCCAGCAATATAGTCTGGAGACCCAGGAAGGCATTATCCTCATGTGTCTGGCCGAGGCTTTGTTGCGGATCCCCGACTCTGCAACCGCTGATGCGCTGATCGAAGATAAGCTCTCAGGCGCCCAGTGGGATAAGCACCTTAAAAAGAGCGACTCCATGCTGGTTAATGCTTCGACCTGGGGGCTGATGCTTACTGGGAAAGTGGTCAAGCTGGACAGAAAGGTCGACGGTACCCCAAGTAATATGTTGAACCGTCTGGTCAACAAGATGGGGGAGCCTGTGATTCGCCAGGCCATGTACGCTGCCATGACGATTATGGGTAAACAGTTTGTACTGGGGCGGGATATTCAGGAAGCGTTGAAAAACAGCGAAGACAACCGTGAGCTGGGGTATACCCACAGCTACGATATGCTGGGTGAAGCGGCCCTGACCAAAGCTGACGCCGACAAGTATTTCAATGACTATGCCAATGCTATTAGAGAGCTGGGCAGCTATAGCTACGACACTAATTATGCTCCCCGCCCAACCATCTCTATCAAGCTTTCTGCCCTGCATCCGCGCTATGAAGTCGCCAATGAAGATAGAGTACTGACAGAGCTGTACAACACTGTCATCAAACTGATCCAACTGGCGCGCTCAGTAGACATAGGAATCTCTATTGATGCGGAAGAAGCGGACAGGCTTGAACTGTCTTTGAAACTGTTCCAGAAGCTGTACAACTCTGAAGAAGCAAGAGGTTGGAGTTTGCTGGGTATTGTCGTACAGGCATACTCCAAACGCTGTCTGCCGGTACTGATCTGGCTGACCCGACTGGCCAAAGAGCAGGGCGATGAGATCCCGGTCCGTCTGGTAAAAGGCGCTTACTGGGACAGCGAGATTAAATGGTCACAGGTAGGTGGTGAAGGCGGTTATCCATTGTTCACCCGTAAAGCCGGTACCGATGTCTCTTATCTGGCCTGCGCCCGTTACCTGCTGAGCGATGCCACCAAAGGTGCCATCTTCCCTCAATTTGCCAGCCACAATGCCCAAAGTGTTGCCAGCATTATCGATATGGCAGGCGACCGACACTATGAGTTCCAGCGTCTGCATGGCATGGGCCAGGAACTGTATGACACCTACCTGAAAGAGAGCCATAACGCTCAGGTACGTATCTATGCGCCGGTCGGTGCCCATAAAGAGTTGTTGCCATATCTGGTACGACGCTTGTTGGAAAACGGCGCCAATACCTCATTTGTCCATAAGCTGGTCGACCCCAAAACCCCAATCGACAGTTTGGTCGAGCACCCGGTGACCAGACTTAAGACCTATAAAACTCTGGCCAATAACCGGATCCCAATGCCAGCGGATATCTTTGGCGCAGGACGTAAAAATTCCAAGGGACTGAATATGAATATCCAATCTGAAGCAAAGCCCTTTTTCAAGGCACTTGAGAAATATGAACAGCAGCAATGGCATGCAGGCCCGCTGATCGATGGTGAGACCGTCTCCGGCACAGTGCATGATGTCCTCAGCCCCTACGATACCCGCCAAAAGGTCGGAACCATTGCCTTTGCCGATGACGCAGCAATTGAGCAGGCGATCTATTCCGCTCAACGAGCCTATCCAAGCTGGTGTCGCACTTCAGTTGAAGAACGTGCCAATGCACTGCAGAAACTGGCGGATTTGCTGGAAGAAAATCGCGAAGAGTTGATCGCTCTGTGTACCCGGGAAGCTGGCAAGACCCTGCAGGATGGTATTGATGAAGTGCGCGAAGCAGTGGACTTCTGTCGTTACTATGCCATTCAGGCCAAGAAGCTGATGGCTGAGCCAACTCTGATGCCGGGTCCCACCGGAGAGTTGAACGAGCTATTCCTTCAGGGCCGCGGCGTCTATGTCAGTATCAGTCCATGGAACTTCCCGCTGGCGATCTTCCTGGGTCAGGTCACCGCGGCGCTGGCTACAGGCAACACAGTAATAGCCAAGCCTGCTGAGCAAACCAGCCTGGTTGGATATCGTGCGGTACAGCTGGCCCATGAAGCCGGTATTCCCGAATCAGTGCTGCAGTTCCTGCCGGGAACCGGTGCCACAGTGGGCGCAACACTGACCGCAGATGAGCGTATCGCCGGGGTGGTATTTACCGGCTCTACTGAGACCTCTCAACGTATTAATATCACCCTGGCTCAGCGTAAATGCGGCATTGTGCCATTTATTGCTGAAACCGGTGGCCAGAATGCCATGATTGTCGACTCAACTGCCCTGCCTGAGCAGCTGGTCCAGGACATCAAAGACTCCGCCTTTACCAGTGCAGGTCAGCGCTGCTCGGCATTGAGGGTACTGTATGTGCAGGACGACATAGCAGAAGGCATTATTGAGCAGCTTAAAGGCGCAATGGATGAGCTGCAGTTGGGTTACCCTGGCGCCTTCAAAACCGACGTTGGTCCGGTAATCGACACCACGGCGCAAACCAATCTGAACGCGCATATCGACAAAATCTCTTCCACAGGTAAGCTTATCCACAGCGTAAACCTGACTGAAGAGTGCCAGCATGGTCACTTTGTTGCGCCTACTGCGGTTGAGATTAACTCCATCACTCAGTTGGAAAAGGAACACTTTGGTCCAATCCTGCACGTGGTGCGCTACAAAGCCAAAGATATCGACAAAGTGGTAGAGGAGATCAACTCCACCGGCTATGGTCTGACATTCGGCATTCACAGCCGCAATGAATCCTTTGCCCGGGAGCTGGCTGATCGCCTGAATGTGGGTAATGTCTACATCAACCGTAATCAGGTAGGTGCTGTCGTCGGTGTACAGCCATTTGGCGGTCGCGGACTGTCCGGTACCGGTCCCAAAGCCGGTGGTCCACACTATCTGTTCCGCTTTGTGACAGAGAAAACCCGCACCAACAACATCACAGCCATTGGCGGTAATGCCACCCTGCTGTCTTTGGGTGATGCGGACTAAAATCCAGCAAAGCTAGCCTTAAATACAAAAGCCGGAGCAATCGCTCCGGCTTTTGGTATCTGGCTTGCAAGAAATTAATCGCGACCCAGTACCTTGATACCGGCGCTGCCATCTTTAGCCTCACCGAACACCTCAATGCTCTTCACGCAGCGCTTGTAAGCGAACTTGCGCCAGTCGGTAGACTCGTTCTTCTTCAGGTCGCGATAGAAGTTGATGGTACGGGTTTCGCCATTACGGAAAGTAAATACCGCCTTACGCAGACGTGCTTTACGCTCAGCCTTGATCTTGATGGCATCGGTATTGCGGCAAACCAGCAGTGGGATCTTGGCACCATGACGACCATCTTCCAACAGAATAGTACGACCCAAAGTGATATGACCATCAGCCATTGCAGGGGCTGCAGCACTCAGTGCTGCCAGTACTAAAGCAGACAAAGCAATCAGTTTTTTCATTGTGTTTTCTCATCAACAGCAGGAATTGGGCGGCACAATAGCCCCCGTTGCCCTTTGATACCACTGACAAATGACAAAAATTAGAAGTCGCTAACATTATTGAACTAATCACAGGTGCCAACAGTTAACGTTAATCTTGCGTTCAGTCAGCCTCAATACCGAACAACTCTTCAATCAGCTAAAAATCAGCCAGTTAGGAACAAACTCCTCACGACTATCCAGCAAACAATTCGGCACTGACATCCTGCAGCCAGAAGTCCAACTCCCAGTTCCATATCTATGTTCTATATTTACAGTACTTTATCCAACATAAGGCTTACCCGGTATGAACCTAGGACTTCTGAGTACACTGTGCAGCGTGAAACCAAAGGTATCATTTCTGCTGTTATCGGTATTTACCCTGATAGCGGCCAGCTTCCCTCAGGCACAGGCTGACACTATAAAAATTGGTATGTCGACGGCATTGGAAGGCCCGGCTCAGGGTTTGGGGACCAATGTAAAAGCAGGAGTCGAAAGCTATTTCGGTAAGGTTAATGCTGCCGGAGGGATCAATGGCAAACCCCTGCAATTGGTTGCACTGAACGACGGATATGAGCCGGATAAAGCCGCCGATAATATGCAGCAGCTTATTGAAAAGGAAAGTGTATTTGCAGTTCTGGGGAATGTTGGTACGCCAACTGCCGTGGTAACAGTCCCCATTGCCAACAAAATGAAAACGCCACTGATTGGTGCCATTACCGGTGCAGGTCTGCTGCGCAAAGACCCACCGGATCGCTACGTCATCAACTATCGGGCCAGCTACGCTCAGGAAACCGCAGCCATGATTGATGGCCTGCTGGCTCAGGGAATTAAACCGGAAGAGATCGCCTTCTTTACCCAAAAAGATGGCTATGGCGATGCAGGTTACAGCGGTGGCGTTAATGCGCTGAAACGCAATGGTTTCAGTAATACTGACTCTCTGGCTCATGGGCGTTATCAAAGAAACACCACCAATGTCGAAGAGGGCCTGTTAACCGTATTGAGTGCCGACGTGGAGCCAAGAGCCATCATTATGGTTGGGGCTTATAAGCCATGCGCTGAATTCATTAAGCTGGCGAAAGAGGAGTTACCCAACGCCCTGTTTTTAAACGTTTCCTTTGTAGGCAGCATTCCCCTGAAGCAGGAACTGGGAGATCAAGCCGAGGGCATTATCGTTACTCAGGTGGTTCCTCACTTTAATTCATCACTCAATACCGTGAAGGAGTTTCGCAGCGATCTGCAGAGGTATGGTAATGGCGTCGCACCCGGCTTCCTCTCTCTTGAAGGCTATCTTGCAGCCAAAATGCTGGTGATGGGGATTCAGAATGCCAATAGCGTCAGCTCTCCTGAGAGCATTGTCGATGGACTGAACAGTCTGAATCAGTTTGATATGGGTATAGGCGTCCCACTGTCCCTCAGTGAAGACAAGCATCAGGCCAGCGATCAGGTATGGCCCACCAGGATCAAAAACGGCGAGTACGTGGTACTGGATTGGTCTGATATTTAGCCTTAGTCACGCTGAATGAGGTCACTTATGAAGACTGCCGGCAAAGCAAGATTCATCTCCATTAAAGGTCTGATGCTGTTTCTGGTGCTTACCAGTTTGGGAGCAACGGGCGTTTTGCTGGCATTCTCTATGATGATGTCCGAAAAAAACGTGCAGGGGATACATCAGATCTCAACCATCTCCAGTGCACAGGAAGCCATTATTTCGGCTAATAAGTCAGTCAATGGGCTATTTACCCGCATCAGTAACATCACCTCCACTAAACAGATGGCTGAGCTTGAAAGCCTGCCACCGGCGAAACCTTTAAAACAGCAATTTGACTTAGCCTCCTCAAAGTTGGGAAAAGCTCTCGAAGACAAGCAACAGATGTCCAGGTTGAGCTCTTCCTTCAACAAGCTGTTTGCCGACACTGAGAATATTGCCGTCAGACAGACGGAATATCTCGAACAAAAACAGCAGTTAAGTTCGCTGCAGAATAGCTTTAATTCAGGCGCTGCGGAACTGGAGAAAGCCCTGTCCAAACTCCAGGGAAAAACGAGGCTCTCTATCGGGTTGCAGCAGCGCAGATTGAAAAGACTGGCAGCCTCAGGTTTTGATGAAAATGACCCAGACAGTGCCAGAAAGCTGTTTGAATCCACCAATAACTATTTGGGAAGCAAGCAATCCGAGTCTCTCGCCAATATAGAAAAACTGAGCTTTACCTCTCAATATCTTATCTCCATCACCTGGGAGTTGTTCAGTACCAGCAGCATCGATGAATTGCTCAGCATCAAGAATAACCAGGCAGTGCAAGCCATCGACGAACTGAACTCTCTACTGAAACTGGTGGACAAAGATATTGGTAGCTCAACCAAGTACAGCGCACTGTTGGCGGATATAGATAAACGGCTTCTGGAGGTTGTGACCATTGCTTTCGGTGATGAGGACTCCATCTACCAAAGAAAGCTGGCGTTGTTGTCCATAGACGAGCAGATAGTCAACCTTATCTTCGAGGCCTCTTCATCCAGTCAACAGCTGGATACAGTGTTTGGTAAGGTTGAAGCTCAGGTGCTTGACTCCCGCCAGCAGATCAACAGCTCCACTCTGGAAGATTCACGGGAAAGCAGATCCTTACTGCTATCTATCAGTACCGGGGTCATACTGTTTGTTCTGGTGATGGGTTTTGTTGTGGCCAGCTATATCACCAACTGCCTCAATGGCCTCTCTCAGGCACTTGAAAACATAGCAAGGGGTGAAGGCGATCTAACGGTTCGACTGAGTGCTCCCAAGGTCAAAGAACTGTCGGATATCAGCAACAACTTCAACCAGTTTGTCGCCACTATAGAAGCCGCCATCATTAAAGTTTCTGCCGTCACAGGAAAGCTGGATCAAGCCAGCTTGTCTGCAGCCAAACAAACGTCAGTGCTGGACAATAAGATCAATGCCCAGCTCAGTCAGGTAGAAAACGTCTCAGCCGCCACGTCGCAAATGCACTCTTCTATCGAAAACACCCTGGATAAAACCCGTATGTCCGGCGAGCTGTCCCAACAGGCTCATGAATTTGCGGCCAGTGGTGAACAGGTTGTTGAAGATGTTATTGAGGCAATGAAAGAGATCTCCGCAGCCAGTGATCGTATGTCCAATATTATTGGCGTTATTGATGAAATTGCTTTCACCACCAACCTGCTGGCGTTGAACGCAGCAGTTGAAGCTGCCAGAGCCGGTGAGCAGGGGCGGGGCTTCGGTGTCGTCGCCGGAGAGGTTCGGGGGCTGGCTCAGCGAAGCTCAGGAGCTGCCAGAGAAATTTCAGAGCTGATTGAAGATTCGTTGGAAAAGGTGGAGTCAGGCACCAGGCTGGTCACAGAGTCAGGAGAGCTGCTGAAGCAGATTACTGTCTCAAGCAGCAATGTCCGAGATAATGTCCAGGAAGTGATGCAGGCGATGCAGGAGCAGAAGCAGCAGGTGCAGTTTGTTGATAACGCCATGAGTAGCGTTGAGACAACCAATCAACAAAGCGCTGCTATGCTGCAGCGGGTAAATGCAAACTTCGAAGAGGTAAAACAGCAATCTACGGATCTGCTGGAAATGATTGAGAAGTTCCGATTTGGCAAGCCCAGGGAGTAACCCTGTTTCAACCCTTCACAGTCAAAAGCTCACCCCACAGCTCAGGCCTTCCGCCCCCTCAGCCTGAGTGACCTGAAGAAGCAGAGCCAATTGTCAGCGCTAACAAAAAGGGCTCCCTGAGGAGCCCTGTCATAAACCTAAGCGGTTCATCCATTAACTGAAATCAGCAAACTCGCCGTAGGTCAGATCAAGCAGCTCGCCCAGTTGAAACTCAGTCACTTTAGCGTGCCCTTTCAACCAGTCATTCAATACTTGACGGTCTTCTTCGGAAGGAGAACCATAGCGGGTTTCCGGCATGATAATGGCGTCACATACGCCGTTGGATGCACCACATACGCAGCACAATTCGCGGGATTCCAACAGCGCCATCAGCTCATCAGTGAACTCGTCATATTCCTGCTCAGCATCGCAGGTCAGCTGGCTTTGCAGCTGAAAACCATACACGGCAAACTCACCCAGATAGAGCTTCTTACGCAGGCGGCGGGACTTGTTATCTACTTTGTCCAGTTTCATTTTAAAACTCTCGACTTATCAAAAAAAGCAAGCTTACTGCGACACAAGCCATAGTGCCAGCGGGATCTGCACCTCTCTCCCCTTGACATTACACCACTTTATATGTTGAATGATATTAATTATCATTTGCAACAAGCGTAAAACAAGATGCACCCATGTCGACCTCGTTTCAGTCAGTTCCAACATCAGGATCCCGCCATCAATGCCTTGAGAGAAAAAGTCCGCTATGCCACTGAGGAAGATAATCCCGGGCTGGTGCTACTTTGGCTCAGCGCCGAGGAAACAAGCCTGAATAATGATATGGAGGCGGCCAGAGTACTGTTTCAGGCACAGTATCAATTGTTGCTCGACACCCTGGCGGATGACCTGAACCCACCGCATTGGCGCCTTTGGTGCCTGGATAATATCTATCGGCCTCTGCAGGGGCTGTCCCGCCTGGCCAGCACAGCCAGACAGCAGGCTCACCTGCGCAACCTGCTGGTGGAGCTGAGGCTCACCACCCAATATTGCCGCACCGCTTTACATCAATAATCACCACTGAGTAACTAAGTATGGAAACCAGAATTGAAACCGACAGCATGGGGGCTTTGGAGGTTCCCAGGCATGCGCTGTATGGCGCTCAAACCCAGCGTGCCATCAATAATTTTCCAGTCAGTGGCCGCACCATGCCGGAGAGTTTTATCAGAGCCCTGCTACTGGCCAAAGCTGCAGCAGCCCGGGCCAATGCCAAGCTGGAACTGCTGCCGGCGCCCTTGTGTGAAGCCATTGCAGAAGCCGCCGATGAGCTCAGAGACAGCGGCGATTTGATGCAACATTTCCCGGTCGATGTGTTCCAGACCGGCTCTGGCACCAGCAGTAATATGAACGCCAATGAAGTGCTGGCGACATTGGCCTCAGCCAAGCTGGGTCAGACTGTCAGCCCCAACGACCATGTTAACTTTGGCCAAAGCAGCAACGACACCATCCCAAGCAGTATTCACATCAGTGCCGCCATCGCTCTGGAAAACCAGTTGTTGCCAGCTCTGACCCACCTCACCCGCACTATTTTGCAGAAGTCAGAAGAGGTGGATAAGTACGTTAAAACCGGCCGAACTCATCTGATGGATGCCATGCCGGTACGCATGAGCCAAAGCCTGCTGTGCTGGGCAGATCAGCTGGAACAAAATGTCGCCAGATTGGTGGAGCAGTTGCCACAGCTGCAGACTCTTGCACAGGGCGGTACTGCGGTAGGGACAGGCATTAACGCCCACCCCAAGTTTGGCAGCCGCTTTTGCGAGGAATTGAATCTGGAAACCGGACTCAAATTCCATCCCGCAGGGAATCTGTTCAGTCGTATCTCCACCCAGGATACTGCGGTCAGTCTGTCAGGGCAGCTCAAGGCCACCGCCGTCAGCATGATGAAAATCAGCAATGATCTGAGATGGATGAACTCCGGCCCTCTGGCAGGACTGGGAGAAATTGAACTGGAAGCACTGCAACCCGGCTCATCGATAATGCCCGGCAAGGTCAACCCGGTAGTTCCGGAATCTGTTTGTATGGTGGCCGCTCAGGTGATAGGCAATGACGCCACAATCACCATTGCCGGCCAGTCCGGAAACTTTGAACTCAACGTCATGCTGCCTGTGGTGGCAGACAACCTGCTACAGAGTATCGAGCTGCTTACCAAAGCCTGCTTGTTGCTGGCAGACAAGGCCATTGCCGGTTTTAAAGTGAATGAAGATAAACTCAACCAGTCACTGTCACGCAACCCGATTCTGGTTACAGCTCTGAATCCGGTTATTGGTTACCTTAAAGCTGCCGAAATTGCCAAAAAGGCCTATACCGAAAATCGCCCTGTGATTGATGTGGCAGCGCAAGAAACCCAACTCAGCCGGGAAGAGTTATTGGTGTTGCTGGATCCGGCCAAACTGACCCGCGGTGGACTATGACCTCTGTCGCGTAAAGGTTACAACGCCATCCGGCAAAGTAAAAAGCCCTCCAATCGGAGGGCTTTTTCCAGGCTGTCAGATTTTTTAGGCTATCAGAAGGTAAAGGCCAGTTCGGTCTTAATGTTGCGTCCCAGGCCATAATTCCCCAAACCACCACCAGTGCCGGCCAACACCTGATACTCCTCGTCAAACAGATTATCCACGGCGACATTGACCGCCAGCCAGTCGGTGATATCCCAGTTGGCATACAGACCTACCAGAGTGTAATTCTCATGGGTCTGCTCAACATAACGACGACTGGCAGGGTCATAGACCTGCACCTGTCTGTCATCCACAAACAGTACCTGAGTCGACAGCCTGACCTGATCATCAAACAGATAAGTCCCCAGGGACACAGCCAGCTTATCTGCCGGCAGGAACCACAATGGCTCACCGGCTTCATCTTCGCCATCTATGGTGCTGTAGCTCAAATCGACAAAGTAATCCGGAGTACGGTAGTTAAGTTCAAACTCAATACCGTCTCTGTCATTTTCTCCCAGATTGGCATAACGCTGTCCGGGTGGCGGATTGTCAGCACCTGTGTTACTGACGATCTCGTCGGTAATTCGGGTATCAAAGTAGATGAGTCTGGCGTTCAGAGCATCTCTGTCAGCCCAGATATTATCAAAGGATGAGGCGGCACCAAATTCAGTGTTACTGCTATTTTCGACATCCAAAGACAAGGATGGAACCCGCCCCTGATATTCGTCATACAGCTCGTCCAGCAAAGGAGCTCTGAACCCCTGCTGATAGTTACCAAACAACTTGAGGTAATCTGTGACCTGGTAACTCAGCGACACCGCTGGCACAAACTGGTCATGATCTATCTTGGTATCCAGATCTGGAAATTTGGCGGCGAAGGCATCTGTGGGCTCAGACTCATAGCGCTCATAGCGGACACCGGCTATCAGCGTCCATTGATGCCAGTTGAATTCATCCTGCAGATAGATCCCCAGCCTGCGTTGATCGCCACCTGGCTGAGAGCTGATCTCTGACGTCACAGGCGTTGAGCCATACTCTGTACATCGTCCTGTCATTGGGTCGTAGGACACACAGGGCAGCGCGGTTTTCTCACCAATCCGCTCCTGATCTGTGTACTGCACACCATAGGTCAGCAGATGGGAGCCCAGTTGCGAGTTGTTGACCAGATCCAGTGTCAGTATGTTGTACTCATAACGGGACTCAATGCCGATAAAATCCTTCAGGAATCCAGAGCCATCAGACTCAGTGACATGGCTCTGGGTGTAACCCAGGCTGGCACGCAGGTCGATATAATCAGAGTCTTCCGGGCTGAGTTCATAACTCAGATTAGCCACATCCTGAGTAACCTCCCGGTACACAGTGCCCCAGGCGCCTTCATCTGTGGTATTAAACTCGGTACGCTGAGCATCATCCAGCTTGGTATAGCTCAGACTGATGGCCTGATCGTCCGACGGGTAAAACTCGCCTTTCAGCAACCAGGAATCATTCTTGACCGCCGAATTGTCGAGAGTTTCACCATTGGACAATTCAAAATCCTTACTGTCGCGTTTAATATACGCCGCCAGCAAATCAATGGAATCAAGCGGGCGGGCATAGGCAAATACAGTGCCGTTTTCCTGCTCATTATTACTGTGGTAACCCAGTTTCACCTTGGCTCCGGCTTGCTCATCCTTGCCCAGAAAATCACCGGCATCTTTGAGCTCAACCTGGACGACGCCACCCAAGGCCCCGGCACCGTGCAATACGGTCGATGGGCCACGCTTGATGCTGACCGTTTTGAACAACTCAGGATCGCCAAAGAAGCTTCCCATTCGGTACTTCTCAAAGGTCTGAACGGCACCGTCGACAGTCACCATTACATCTTCAGCATCGTCAAAACCACGAATGCCAAACTTACCACCCGTCACAAATGGCCCGCCCGTGGCTGTCACATTCGGCACCATATCCAGCACCTCAAACATGGTATTGGCCTGCTTACGCTCAATTTCCTCGCTGGTGATAACATTGATCGCCTGAGATGAATCCAACGCCGTTTTCGCCGTTCGGGTTGCTGTTACTGTGATCTCATCCAAGGCCGTAGTAATCGTGTTGTCATCCTTTGGTTTGTCTTCAGCCAGTACAGTTGCCGGCATTATGGCCAGCAATAAACTCGCTGCCACCCTGGTAAGTTTCATACCTCCCCCTATTTTTCGATTTATCGGCAGGCTGAAACCACAAGTCTTTGGCCTTCAGCCCAAACTTTAGCGAGGGCTACTATACACAATCAAATACAAATGATAAACATTTGCATTAACATTCAATAAAAAGATTCAACAAGGCGGCAAGCATAATACAGTCACTTAACACCAAGCTTCTTTGCAAGTGGTGACCTGGCCGACAGCCGCTTATCTGTGAGGAGTATTTGATTTCACTTATTTTTACATTCTTTAAATCATCCAGTACTGGCATATTCCCGCCGCCAAAAAGGAAGCAGATTGGCAACTAATAAATATGAGAAATAAAACTCTGCAGATATTTATAGAAGTTAATTACCAAATAAGTATCGGCAATCGCTTTATAAGATAAAAACTGTAATTAAATGACTTTTTACGATGTTTTTTCAAACTGAATTCGTTTTTATTCTTCTCTTGCAAGGATGTGCTCGTTATTCCCTACTGTTAGGTACTCTCCATGTTGCAATCTCTTTTGGGTATAATAGCCCTGTTGGCTGTGGGCTATCTCTGCTCCCAGGCCAGACACAATATTAATTGGCGAACAGTTGCCGCTGCACTCGGTATTCAAGTTGTAGTGGCCGGCTTTGTGCTGGCTACTGATTTCGGCTCAGAGGTGCTGCTGGCCGTCGCCAATGCGGTATCCAGTGTACTTGGCTATGCAGCCAAAGGCATTGCGTTTGTATTTGGCAACCTGGTCACGTATCAGGTCGACAACCTGGGCTTTATCTTTGCATTTCAGGTGTTGCCGGCCATTATCTTTACCTCGTCCTTGCTGAGCCTGCTGCACTATCTGGGGGTAATGCAGTGGTTTATCCGTATTCTGGGTGGCGGCTTGCAGCGAATCCTGGGATCTTCCCGCGCCGAGTCCATGAATGCCATTGCCAACACAGTTTGCAGCGGTACAGAGGCGCCTTTATTTGTTAAGCCCTTCTTACCCCATCTGACCAAATCAGAAATTTTTGCCATGATGACTGGCGGTATAGCCTCTATCGCGGGCTCAATTCTGGCGGGATTGGCGGGACTGGGCGTAGATATCAAGTATCTGGTGATGGCCTGTTTTATGTCAGCGCCCGCCAGTTTATTGTTTGCCAAACTGCTGCTGCCAGAGACAGAGGAACCCATTACCCAAGTCCCCCAGTTGCCTGACGCTGAGAAGCCCACCAACTTTATCGATGCGATTGCCAAAGGGGCAATATCCGGCCTTTATATCGCGGTTATCATTGGCGCCCTGCTAATCGCCTGTATCGGCTTAATGACGATGGTCAATGGCATTCTGGGCTGGGCGGGCAGTCAGGTCGGGGTTGAGAATGTCACGCTGGAAATGCTGTTGGGCATGGCGTTTGCGCCGGTCGCCTGGCTGATTGGCATCCCCTGGCACGAGGCTAATGTCGGCGGTAACTTTATCGCCCAGAAGCTGGTACTCAATGAGTTTGTCGCCTTTGCCGGTTTTGCCCCCTATATCAGTGGTGAAACCCTGATAAACGGGCAGATGATGGCTGAAAAATCCATTGCCGTACTGACAGTTGCCCTGTGTGGTTTTGCCAATATCGGCTCTGTATCCATGATAGTTGCGGCTATGAGTACGCTTATCCCACAAAAATCCGGATTTATTGCCTCTGTAGGGATGAAGGTGCTGCTCGCAGCCACCCTGGCAAACCTATTGTCTGCAACCGTGGTCGGCCTGTTCCTGTCATTCTGATTACCCTGTCAGTCCCGTTAATTTAACGGGACTGTTTTATTTCACTGCTAATTGCAGTTCATTACTTTTTAATTGCCAAACAATAATAATTTGTGACGCTAATTCCATTATTCACTAATTCGTATCCACACTAATTCGCTCTTATGTAATATTAGCGCCCGATTTTATCCGGCCTAATCAATGGATGACCGTATTATTTCTGGATAAGTAATCAAATGACACAAAAGAAATTAAATACGAATATAAAGCCATTAAATATCGATGTTTTATATTCGACTATTTTCAAGTGTGAAATTTAATTACCAAACCCGCCGATAAAATCACCAACTTAGATGAAATACTGTTCGGCCCCCCGGCCTTCAGGAGCGAAAGTGAATAACACCCTGCTGATCTCTGGTCATCCAAACCTTGAAAAGTCCGTTGCCAACCAGGGCATTCTGGATCTGTTGGCTGATGAGTCCAACATCACTGTTCGTAAGCTGGATACCCTGTACCCGGACTATCGTATCGATATTGCTGCCGAACAGGCTGCCTTACAAAGTGCCGACACCATCGTATTCCAGTTCCCACTGTACTGGTCGACCTATCCGGCGATTATGAAAATCTGGTTCGACGAAGTCTTTACCTACAACTTCGCATTTGGCCCAGAGGGCGACAAGCTCAAAGGCAAGCGGGTTATTCTGTCCATCACCTGTGGTGCGACAGCCAATTCTTACAGCGAGGGAGAGTTTAACTTCTTCCCTCTGCCCCAGTATCTGCAAGCTGCAACTCACCCTATCAAGGCTGCACAAATGGCCATTGTCGATGAAGTGATTACTTTCGAAATGAACTCTACCGAAAGTGAAGGCGGCAACAGAGATCAGGTTATGCAACAGGTCCGTCAGCATACTGAGCAACTGCTTCAGGCAATCAACCAAATTAATCAATAAGCATTCACAGGTATCTTCACCATGCTGCAATCCCTACTTGGCATTATCGCCCTGTTGGCGCTGGGCTTCGCTTGCTCCAACGCCAGAACCCGTATTAACTGGCGCACCGTGGGTGGCGCTCTGGTTATCCAGCTAGCCGTCGCCGGTTTTGTACTGGCCACCGACTTTGGTGCCAGCGTACTGCTGTCTATCTCTAACGGTGTGTCTAACGTATTGGGCTATGCCTCTAAAGGTATCGGCTTTGTATTTGGTAACCTGGTGACCTTCCAGGTAGAAAACCTGGGCTTTATCTTTGCCTTCCAGGTACTGCCGGCCATTATCTTTACCTCGGCCCTGATCAGCCTGCTGCACTATATGGGCATCATGCAGCTGTTCGTTAAAATCCTGGGTGGCGGTCTGCAGAAGATTATCGGCTCGTCCAAGGCCGAATCCATGAACTCCATCGCCAACACTGTGTGTGGTCAGACCGAGTCGCCACTGTTTATCAAACCATTTCACCCATACCTGACCAAGTCAGAGATATTCGCCATCATGGTAGGTGGTCTGGCGTCTATCGCGGGTTCGATCCTGGCAGGTCTGGCCGGTATGGGCGTAGATATCGAATACCTGGTTATGGCGTGCTTTATGTCAGCGCCTGCTGGCCTGCTGTTCGCCAAGCTGTTAATTCCGGAAACCGAAACCCCGGTCAATGACGTGCCTGAATTGCCGGACGATGAAAAGCCAACCAACTTTATCGACGCTATCGCCAAAGGCGCTATCAATGGTCTGAAGATTGCCGTTGTGGTTGGTGCCATCCTGATTGCCTGTATCGGCTTGATGGAGATGCTGAACGGTATTATCGGTTGGTTTGGTGCTCTGTTTGGCAAGGATAACCTGACTCTGGAACTGATCCTGGGATACCTGTTTGCACCAGTGGCCTGGTTGATCGGTATCCCTTGGGCTGAAGCCACGGTCGCCGGTAACTTTATTGCTCAGAAGCTGGTACTGAACGAGTTCGTGGCATTCGCAGGTTTCGCGCCTTACATCGACGGCGAGACTCTGGTTGCTGCCACCGGTGAAGCCATGTCTCCAAAAACTGTTGCTGTACTGACGGTAGCCTTGTGTGGTTTTGCCAACATAGGTTCAGTTTCCATGGTGGTTGCAGCGCTGAGCACCATGATCCCAAGACAGTCTGGCTACATCGCCTCTGTGGGCATGAAGGTATTGCTGGCAGCGACTCTGGCCAACCTGATGTCTGCCACTATTGTTGGTCTGTTTATGGCCTTCTAATAAGAGCTTATAATCATTAAGGGCATAGCCAACTGGCTATGCCCTTTTTTGTTTTTATATTCTAACTTGCTCAATGCTCTGCTCTCCCTTCCCCCGTCAAGCAATCACTACAAACTCACACCAAAATACAAACAAGACCGCAAACTATTTAACTGAGATTCAAGAAAAATTTCTGTACCATGTCGATTAATTCATTCGGGATTATCGGCGTAAGGGCCGGGAGTCATCACCAATACTCATTAAAGAGCTGATCGTTACTGTCTGTTTATGTTTTTTCAAGAAAGATGCAGGCCCAGGTATGTGCGACTAAGCCAACAATGCTGGGAGAAAGCATCATGTCGACTGTAAGCAATACTATAAAAGCCGCGTCCGTTACCCCGCCGAAAACTCTGGTGGAGAAACTGGGCCTCAACAACCCCGCCTTTTGGCTCAGTGGTGGGTTTCTCACTCTATTTGTGGCACTAGCCCTGTATGACAAGGCTCTGCTGTCCCAACTGGTCAACACAGGCTTTGCCTGGTCCGAAAGCGTATTCGGCCCCTATTGGCAATTGCTGATGCTGATGACCTTTATTATCGCCATTGGCCTGGCAGTAGCCCGCACCGGAGCCGTGCGCCTCGGCGGTCTGGCCAGGCCTGAGATAGACAGTTTCCGATGGATGGCGATATTACTCTGCACCCTGCTGGCCGGAGGCGGTGTATTCTGGGCCGCCGCCGAGCCTATCGCCCACTATGTCACTCCTCCGCCGGTATTTGGCACTGAAGATAACAACACCCTGATGGCCTTCAATGCTCTGTCTCAAGCCTTTATGCATTGGGGCTTTCTCGCCTGGACTATTCTGGGCAGTCTCACATCAATTGTGTTGATGCATCTTCATTACGACAAAGGCCTGCCACTGCAACCACGGACATTGCTCTATCCGGTTTTTGGCGAACGTGTGCTCAAGGGACCTCTGGGCGCCGCAATTGATGCCTGCTGTATTGTCGCTGTGGCAGCGGGAACCATTGGTCCCATCGGCTTTTTGGGACTGCAGATCAGCTATGCCCTCAACGCCCTGTTTGAAATTCCCGACGGTTTCACTACCCAGTTTATTGTGATCCTGATGGCGATTGTGATTTACACCATTTCCGCCCTGAGTGGCGTAAACCGGGGCATTCAAATACTCAGTCGCTACAACGTCATCCTGGCTGTTGCCCTGCTCGCCTATATTCTGATTTTTGGCCCTACCAGCTTTATCATTAATGGCTACCTACATGGCATGGGCAGCATGATAGATAACTTTGTGCCGATGGCGACTTATCGTGCCGATGAGGGCTGGCTCAGCTGGTGGACAGTGTTTTTCTGGGGTTGGTTTATGGGCTATGGCCCTATGATGGCCATTTTTATCGCCCGTATTTCACGGGGCAGAACCATACGTGAACTGGTGCTGGCCATCAGCTTTATTGCCCCCGTTATTACCTGCTTTTGGTTCACTGTTGTGGGCGGCTCGGGTCTGGCATTTGAAATTGCTTCACCGGGTTCAGTGAGTGGCGCATTTGAAGGCTTTAACCTGCCGGCAGCTCTATTGGCGATCACTCAGCAACTGCCTTTGCCTATTCTGATCTCCATTCTGTTTCTTATACTGACCACGGTTTTCATCGTCACCACAGGTGACTCCATGACCTATACCATCAGTGTAGTGATCAGTGGAGAGACCGAACCCAATGCGATTATCCGCAGCTTTTGGGGCATCATGATGGGCGCTACCGCACTGATTTTGATCTCCCTGGGGTCAGGAGGCATTCAGGCGCTGCAATCCTTTATCGTGATTACGGCTGTACCGGTTTCATTGATACTGCTGCCTTCATTATGGACCGCACCCAGAATGGCCAGAGTCATGGCGAAAAATCAGGGGATCAATCTCGATAACTGATACCAATCCGTATGAGCGGATGCCACGCCCCTGAAACCCTGGGTCGTGGCAATCCATCACATCTCCAGCCTTTGCTTCACAAAGTCGATAAAGCACTTCACTTTAAGCGGCACATAGCGACGGTTCAGATACACGGCATTAATGGGTAACTCCCTAGCCTGATAGGCTGACAGCACTCTCACCAGCTGTCCACTTTGTAGCGCCGCCGTCAGCATCCACTCGGGCAACAGTGCAATGCCGTTATCGGCAAGCGCCAACTCCAGCAAGGTGTCACCATTGTCACACTGCAACCGGCCACCCACCTGCACCGAAACCAGCTCTTCCCCCTGATGAAATTGCCATAGATGACTCGACCTGAACCGGGAGTAACTGATACAGGCATGTGCAGTCAGATCTGAGGGATGCTCCGGGACACCGGCCTGTTGCAAATAACAAGGAGACGCTACCGCCACCATTGGATTAGCCAACAATGGCCTGGCCACCAGACTTGAGTCTTCCAATTGACTGGCACGAATGGCGACATCAATACCATCACTCAATAGGTCAACATGGGCATCACTGAGGGACAGGCTTAACTGAATATCGGGGTAGGTATCCAGAAACTCTTTAACGACAGGCGCCAGTAATATTCTGCCGATAGCCACAGGAGCAGCCACTCTGAGCATACCTCTTGGCCTGCTGATATCGCCTTTTAATCTGGACTCCAACTCATCCAGCTCTTCCAGCATCGCCAGCGCATGGCGGTAATATTCCTCTCCGGCTGGGGTAAGTAGTAGCTCCCGACTGGAGCGACTGAGCAGGCGAATACCCAACATCTCCTCCAATGCCGCCACCCGTTTACTGACAGTTCCCTGCGAGCTACCCAACTCTCTGGCTACTGCGGAAAAACTGTGGCTTTGCACCACACGCACAAAGGTCCGAATCGCCGTAATCTTATCCATAACGCCCTGCTTCACCTGAGCTTCAACATCAGAATTATATTCCCAACAGGAATAGATGCTATGCATTTTAGCTGGCTTCTATTACTTTTTCACGGGAGTAGACTGGCCTCAGTTTCAATTCGCAACCAAAGAGGCACACCATGGATCTGCAACAACAACTGCAAATATTGCTCGACAAGCAAGCCATTACTGAAGTCATGTATAAATTCGCCCGGGCGCTGGATCGTGTCGATGGCGAGCTGATGAAGTTTGCCTATTGGGAAGACGCCATTGAGGAACATCAGGACCCTATATTCCCGGATCTGTTTTTCTACAATGACAATGCCCACGCTTTCGTTGCCCCGGCGATGGAAGGATTTAAAGCCCTGAAGGCGACCCAGCACAGGATCAGTAACCCTCTGATTGAAGTGAAAGGCGATACAGCAAATGCCGAGGCCTATGTCTGGGCTTACCATGTACATGAAGAAGACGGTGTTGATAAAGAAGGGATTCTGGGTGGCCGTCACCACTTCCGTTTTGAGCGTCGACATGGCGAGTGGAAAATCATCCATCGCAATACGGTTTTCGACTGGAACCAGAACCTGACCGCCAGCGCCATCTGGGCTGATAGCTTCGAAGATAAATACCGGGGCAAGCGAGATAAAACTGACGCCAGCTATCAGTACCTCAGCTTCTAACTTGAGCTTTTTACCTGACTACCGCCGTCAGCTCCAGGCTGGCGGTGTCTCGGATAACCAGGAGTATCTCTTATGCCAAATAGTAAACTTATTGCAGGCCAGACATTTCCGGCACTGACGGTAAAACAGTTCAACTCTGAGCAACACGCCGCTCCCCTGGCATTACATCAACCAGCCAAAGGCTTCGACTGGCGTTTGCTGGTGATCTACCGGGGCAAACACTGCCCCCTTTGCACCCGTTATCTGGCTGAGTTGGAAGTCCTCAAGGAGGAGTTTTATGCAATCGGTGTGGATATCGCAGTGGCATCTGCAGACAGTCTGGTACAGGTGAGCGAACATATGGCCAATCTGACGCTGAGCTTCCCTATTGGTTATGACCTCACTACAGAGCAAATGCAGCAACTTGGGTTATACCTTTCAAGCCCCCGCAGCGCCGCAGAAACCGACCATGTTTTTGCCGAGCCCGGCCTGTTTGTGATTAACGACCACGGTGAGCTGCAGGTCATCGATATCTCCAACGGTCCATTTGCCCGGCCCGATCTAAAAACCCTGGCAGCAGGTTTGGCGTTTATCCGTAACCCGGAAAATAACTATCCGATACGTGGTACCTGGCACGCCTGACGTTTCTCACAATCAGTCTCGAACATATGTCGCTACATTTCCGGCAAGCAGAATTTCCTTGGCTATACTCAATTCAGGTAGGTCAATAAGGACAACGAGGACACCCTGTATGAGTGACAAACTGCTATCTCTTGACGAAGTCTGTGAAATTTTGGGTCAGTCACCAACCACGATTAAACGCTATGCCAGAGAGAACCTGCTCAGCAGCGTGCAGGACGGTGACGAACTAAAATTCCCTGAGCCGGAAGTTATGCGTTATCTGGAGTTTTCCAAACGACTCGGCTAATCCGTTAACACTGATTAAAGAGCCCTTTTACGGGCTCTTTTTTTACATATGTAACAGCCGCATTTGCAAATGGACTTTCATTAAATATTAATAAAGAGATTAAAATCACAACCAGACGCCGATTTGTGAACAGCAACAGAATTCACAATGCAATTATCAATAACTTACCCCATAAACCGCTGAAAATCCTTCCTGTATCATATGTATCACCCCAGGACGGGGTATCGCCAACACGCCCTTTGAGGACTACACTGCGCGGGTTTTTAACCCCTATACAGAGAGTCCACTATGAAATCCAGATTGTTGTTGCTCCCTTTGGTTGCTTCCCTCGGCGCCTGCAGTGGCGGTCACGATGAAGGTCCGGTTAATCCACCGGTACCGGAAGCAGCACCAAGCCTGATTTCAGGTGAGTTGACCGCCCTGAACAAAGACACAGGTGCAGCAACTATTGGCAACCACCAACTAAACCTGAGCAACGCCACTATCAGCCGCAGCAGCGATTTAAGCCAACTTAAAGTAGGTATGTTGCTAACAGTTCAGGCCAATCCAGAAGGCGTTGTCAGCCAAATCCAATTTGATGACCTGCTCAGTGCTCCAGTGACCTCTAACAAAAATGGGAAGCTGGAAGTAGCTGGATTTGAAATCGTCACCACGCAAGACATTAGTAAGTTTACTATTGGTCAAATGGTCGAAGTTAGTGGTTACCCATTGGATGGAAAAAGCATCCAGACTACTTTCATTGAAATCGAAAGTGACAAAGATAGCGCTGTTGAAGAAAGTGAAATCGAAGGCGCTGTTACCCAATTAAATGATGCAAAGACTGAGTTCATGCTGGGTAACGTGCTAGTAAAAGTTCAACACGTAGACAAATCTGAGCAATTGAAAAACGGTGTATGGGTTGAGGTTGACGGTACTCTGGACGCCGACAAAACGGCTGATGCTTGGGCTAATCTGCGCATCGAACAGGCCAACGTCCAAGTTGATACTCCGGACTATACCGATGTCGATGGTGATATTGAAATCTCTGGGCGTATCAGCTGGGTGGCTCAGGACAAGAGTCACATGGTGGTAAACCAAAATTTAGCTGTAGGCATTCTGAAATCTACAGATTTTGATGATGACAAAACCTCTGCCGACCTTATACCAGGTGCTCTGGTTGAAGTGGAAGGTAACTGGGACACTGGCGCCATGCGTCTTAATGCCACTGAGGTCGAATTTGAAGGTAGCGATGATGTCCCTGTTGAACTGCCGGAATTCGAAGCTCAAGGCTATGCCGATTACAACGCCGATACCGGTGTGATGACTATGAATGCTATTCCATTCTATGTATCACCCCGCACTCAGTTTGAAGATAGTCTTAATAAAGATCGCAGCTTCACCAACGAGTGGGTTGAGTTCTCTGGCTACCAACAGGGTAACGACTATCTGGTACAGGAAGTTGAAAGTGACGAAATTGACACCTCCCGTGTAGAGCTGGAAGGCAAAGTTGTCGATGGCGTTGGCTTCTCCGCAACTCTACTGGGTTATCAAGTCATCAACAATCAGTTGGCCCAGTATATTGGCAAACAGGTTGAAGCAGAATGCGATCGCACTCCTGACAACAAGCTGGATAACTGCTCCGTAGAGCAGGACAACGACTAACCCTCGATATCAATGTTAAGGCGCCCATGTGGCGCCTTTTTGTTACCTTCATTTCCAGACTGACATACAAAACATTCGGGGAATCACTCGACTAGCAGCACTATCTGTCTTAACTTCTTTATTACTGATAACAATCCTCTCTTTCACGGAAAATCATTAATTGGAGCCAATTCAGGGATGCACAGACTGACCCACCTCAACGGCATCAGGGCCTTTGAGGCCGCCGCCAGACACAAAAGTTTTGCGCTTGCCGCCCAGGAGTTAAATGTCACCCCGGCCGCCGTCGGCCAGCAAGTCAGACAATTGGAAGACTGGTTGGGCATCAAATTGTTTGTTCGCAGCCAATCAGGTCAAAGCCGATTAACCTTAACACCGGAAGCAGAAACGGCACTGCCTGAGTTCCAGCAGGGATTGGCGCATCTCACTCAGGGATTGGATCTGCTGAAAAGCCCCGGCAGCGAGCAGGTAACCCTCGCCCTGAGTCCCTCTATCGCCAGTAAGTGGTTGATGCCTAAACTGGCTGAGTTCCAGCAGCGCTATCCGGACATCAGCCTGAATATCGATACCAGTATTCAACTGATGGACTATCAGGCGGCGGGCATAGATATAGGCATACGTTATGGTCAGGGAGACTGGCCTGCACTGGACTCCTGTCTGCTGATGAAAGAAAGGGTCTTCCCTGTATGCGCACCCGAGCTGCAACATCAGGGGCTTAGCGACCCGGGTCAACTCGCCGATTACCCGGTACTTTATGATATGTCGGTAGCCAACAATCCGGCCTACCCCAGTTGGCAATCCTGGCATCAAAGCCAGCAACTCACTCAGCCAAAACTCAATGGCCTTAAAATTAATAGCTCTGCAGACTTAATAGATGCCGCCATTCGCGGCCAGGGAGTGGCATTGGGACGTGAGGTGCTGGTGTCAGAGGATATTCAGTCCGGTAATTTGGTTTGTCCCTTTGGCACCGACAGCTTCTGGATGACCTCAGCTATGGCCTACTATCTGGTGTGGCCCGATAACAAGCCCATCACCAGAGTAGTAGAGCTATTAAAGGAGTGGCTTATCGAGCAAGCCAGGTTAACCCCTAAGTACTGCGAGGCACGCAGTAAGTCAGGTTAAAGGGCACAGCGACATTTAACATTCGCGGTGCGTCCAGTCCCTTATCTCTCTGCAATCGGCAGCAGGAAAACACCTTTGCTGTCGTATCCTGATTGAGCATCACATTGCCCTGCTTGTGCTCAGACAGAGGCTTATCACTGATCGCATCATTGCCCTCCCCTGGATAATCATGACAAAGAAAGACCCGGGTTTGATCCGGCAATTGATACAGGCGCTTTATGGATGCGAACATCTCATCTGCACTACCGCCGGGGAAATCTGCTCTGCCCGTCCCTTTTGACGGATTCATCAACAGGTCACCGACAAACAGCGCATCCTTGATCAGATAGGAGACACATGACTCGGTGTGACCCGGGGTGGCAATAACGCCCACCATGTCACCTCCCAACATCAACTGGCTGTCACTGTCGAGCAACAGGTCATAGCCAGCTAACGGCTTACCTCCCAGTGACTGTTTCCATTTTGAATACACAGCCTCAACGCCTTTTCCTATGCCAATCAGCCCGCCCATTTTCACTCTCAGATAAGGGGCTGCGGATAGGTGGTCGGCATGAATATGGGTTTCCAGCAGGTACTTGAGCCTGGCACCTATTTTTGCCAGGTAATCTATCAGCTTATCGGCAAAGTGAGTGTCAAAGTCATTACCATCGATATCCAGTACCGGGTCGATAATCATAGCTTCACCATTCTGCGATACCACATAGGTGAAGGTGCCACTGGTTTCATGATAAAAAGACTGTACGTCCATATTCATTTCCCCCTTCTGTCACCCGTTGGATTGAAGTATCGCCTTAACCCGCTCACGCCATGCCGCCAGTGCGGACAGTGTCGAAGGTATTTCCAGGCCTGCAAAATCAGCAAACTCCAGACCAAAATACAATGTGATATCCGCCATGGAGAATCTGTCTGCCGCCACATAGTCGTGCTTTGCAAGCACGTCATTAAAGTAAGCAAAACCTCTTGAGGCAGTCACCTCTTGTATCCGTCCCCACTCCTGACACTGATTGGTCTCCAACTCTGGGCCCAAACCTGCAGTGGCATGATGAAAGTAGGCGCCTACAGCATCCATCACCATGGCTTCCGCGCGGCGCTGCATCATGTGGATTTGTCCCCGTTCAAGGGGGCTTTCTCCTGTCAGGTTTTTCTGCGGAAATCTGGCATCCAGATACTCGGTAATTGCGGTACTTTCCGACAAGTACTCTCCCTCTGAGGTTCTCAGTACAGGCACAGTGCCCAGCGGGTTGATTCGATAAAACTCAGGGGTTCTGTGCGCCTTGGCCATCACATCCACCTCAGTGAACTCCACCTGTTCCAATACTCCCTTATAGGCCAGTGCCGCTCTGACTCTGGCTGGATTTGGAAAACCTGTTGTTTCGTAAACCTGTATTATTTGTTCAGACATAACTTCCCCCTGACGCCGAAACGCCCCTTATTTTTGATTAACAATTGAAAATTGAGTTTGTATTAACTGAGATCGCCTAGAAGCGAACGGCTCCACGGCCTATTTTGAGGTAAAACTGCGCCGACTCTTCGGCTTCAACCAGCACAATGGACTCAGGTGGCAACCGTAACCATGAGTGATCTTTCAACAACTTGCCATCCACCCGGACAGCACCTTCCACCACAAACAGCTCCAGTACATCCAGAGCCTGGAATCTGTGACGATACCCTTTTGTCACCCTGTGCAAGCTGGTGTGCTCATACTCCGACTGCCACAGCATCAACCGACTTTCATTGGCGGAAACCTGCTGCCACTCGGCGGTGTTGGTATCCAGCTCCAGATACTCAGCCTCCTCATCGGGCACCTGAGAGAGTTTGACGAATATCTCGCAGCCTTCATGTGTGAATGGAGCATGGCTGGAGTTCAAAGGGTTCCTTACATACCAACCTGTGCTAAAGTCTCCTCTCTGGTCAGAGAAGGTCCCTGACAGCACCAGATACTCCTCGCCCCCCGGATGCTTGTGAGCCTTAAAACTACTGCCCGCTTCATAGGTCACACATGAGGTTGCCCGGCGGGCCACTTCATCACCGACACGTTCAAACATCATGCGGCGAACCCCCTGCATTGGCGTTGGTGAGTACTCCAGTTCTCCTGCTGGGATAATCACAGCCTTGTTGAAATCAGCATTCAGCTCTATCCAGGCCTGACTGGCAGTTTGCTTGGTATCTTGGGGTTGATTGGTGCTCATGGTCCCGTTCTCCGACTTAGTAACCTTGGTATCTGGTTTCACAGTCTAGGCAGGGAATATGGGGATGACGAGGCACAATAAATTGCCTCTCAAGATAGATTTTCTTTAGTGGAAAATAACTGGTTGTAGCTTATCGGCAGGCGACTGCCATAGCCTGATAAAAATAAAGCCCATCCAGCTAGGGGGACGGGCTTAGAAACGCCTCAAATTAAGCTATCAGATTTTTTTAAAACCACTAAAGCTTAATGCTGGCGCAGACGTCACTGGCATCAGCAAACTTGCAGGTTCCTCTTTCGACTTATGACCGCCGCAACCACAGCCACCGCCACAACCGCCTTTTTTGGCATGGTTCAACGAAGGTCGGCCCTGATCAGCTGCAGTAAGAAATCTGGCATTATCCTGGCTGGTCGCCAATACCAGTTCCAGTGGCTGGCCACTGTCGCCTTTACTGATTACCGCCCCGGTCGCCAACAATTTACCCAGCATACGTTCACCAATTTGGTCCACCAGCACCATGGTGCTGCCCCTGGATTTAATCAGGTTCAACATGGCCTTTTTGGCAGCACAGCCACCAGCCATTGCCGGGTTTTCAGCCGTTTCCAGCAACTGATGCTCAGCGTTGAAAAACACAATTTGAGGGGCTTTGGTAAAATGTTTGGCCAGTTTTCCCCGGCTCACGGGTACGGCGATAATCATGCTTATTGTTCCTGTGTTGGTTGTGGCAAAACCAGAGCTTTGCCCTCAATAATGGCGCTGGCCACCTTATGCCTGGCACTGGCTATCAGATTGCCAAATGTCTGCCGGGAAATGCCCATACGCTTGGCAGCCTGCAGCTGTTGCAGCTTCATCACATCGGCCAGGTGCAAGGCCTCAAATTCGTCTGCATCCAGTATCAGCTTTTCCAGCTCGCAACCGGGGATGCCGTTGGGTTTAAACAAACTGCAGGGAACATGAGCACTCAGATGCCGGCATTTCTTAGGTCTTGCCATCAGGTCTCTTCAAATTAGTTATTGGCATACGCCAATAACTATTCTGTTATCTGTTTAAATCAAAATCAGTGACCGAACGCCAAAAATCAAAAAGTAAACAAGTTGGAACAGGCATAAAAAAACGGCCCGCAGGCCGTTTAATTGTCGAGAAGATAATCAGAGTCTCTGATACAGGCTTTGATAGTAACGGTTGTTCGTCAGCAGACTCTCATGGGTGCCTGAGTCGGTTATGCGCCCCTGCTCCAACAGGTGGATCTCATCCATCTGCGCCATGGCGGTCAGGCGATGAGAGATCATCAGTACAGTTTTGTCTCTGGCAAACTCAAACAGCAAGGCCAGAATCTCGCGCTCTGTGCGCTTATCCAGACCTTCCGTCGGTTCATCCAACAGCAGCAAGGGGGCATCCCGCAGCAGTACCCGGGCAATACCGATACGCCGCAATTCACCGCCGGAAAGCTGGCGACCGCCTTCACCCAACCAAATATTCAGTGGCTTGTCGCCCTGAGTCAGGGTCTGCAGCCCCACACGGTTAAGCACCTGCAGCAGCTGCTCATCATCAACCCTGGGAGCCTTGCCATTTTCATCCGGCATTAAAGCAATGGCCAGGTTGTCTCTCAGAGTACCGGCAAACAGATATACTCGCTGGCTGACCACAGAGATACCCCGTCGCAATTCTGCCTGAGTAAAATCATTAATCTGATGACCATCCAACAAAATGCTGCCTGTGTCGGGCTGCCATTGTCGGGTGATTAATGATAGCAGAGTCGATTTACCACAGCCGGTTTGCCCCAGCAGCGCGACCTTACGACCAGCTTCCACCGTCAGATTGAACCCGTTAAGTACTGGTGGTAAGCCATCGCTGTGATAGCTGAAACCCAGATCTGAAATCTGCAATGCTCCGGACACCAGGCTGGCATCAGACACTTCAGGGAACTGAATATCCGGCTCCTGGGAAGTAATTTCCGTTACCCTTTCTGCGGCCATGACGCAGGCAGACAGATGCTGAAAAGAACCGGCCAGAGGCATCAACAGCTCAACACAGGCCATAGCAGCAAACACCATGGTGGCAAACAAAGGCCCGGGTGGAATATTGTCTCCCACACCATTGGCTGCCAGTGCCAACATCAGCAGCACAACGCCACCACTGGCCAATACCAGCGCACTTTGACTTAAAGAGGTCACATCGGCCATGGACTTTTGCGCATCGAGCAGAGCCTGCTCGGCACTGTCCAGCCTGGTACGATAAGCATCCCGCGCACCAAACAGAGTCAGTTCTCCCTGCCCCTGCAAGAACTCCAGCAGTTCCACACGATAGCTTCGCTTGCTGGCTACCAGTTTGCGGCCCGGCGTTTTCCCCAACATATAAAACACCAGCGGCAATGCCAGCCAGGCCAGCAGTAATGCACCACAAAGCGCTGCAGCCAGCGAGGCATCAAACATGCTGAGGAACAGATACAGCAGGCCTATCATCAGCAGTGAGCCACCCAAAGGCGTCAGCAGCCTCAAGTAGATATGATCCAGGGTATCTATGTCCGCGACCAGACGGTTGAGCAGATCGCCCCGACGAACACCGGCCAGGTTTTTCTCCGACAAGGGCATTAGCTTGCGCCATACCCAGATACGCAGATCCGTCAGTAACCTGAAAGTAGCTTCATGGGTAGAGAGACGTTCACCATAGCGGCTGGCGGTACGCATTATCGACAAAAAGCGCACGCCCCCAGCTGGGGTAAAGAAGTTAAATGCCTGAGCGGTGGCAACAGTCAAACCCGCTACTGCCGTAGCTGACAGAAACCAGCCCGACAGAGACAGCAGGCCTATACCCGCCATCAGAGTCGTAATGGTCAGCACCACGCCCACCAGCATCATCAACCATTGGTGGCGGAACAGACGAATAAAGGGCAGCAGTGATTTCATGACTCAACTCCCGGGATTTCAATCCCTTTGTCCCGTGACTCGGACAACATTTCAGCAAACAGGCCCTGAGTTGCAGCCAGAGTTTCGAAGTCTCCCCGCTGCACGATAAGTCCTTTATCCATCACCAGAATCTCATCGCTGCGCTGCAGCTCTTCCAATCTGTGGGTAATCATCAGGCTGCTGTTGCTTGCCGTGGCTTCGGCCAACGCCTTTTGTACCAGCTGTTCACTCAGGCTATCCAGGCTGGCGGTAGGTTCATCCAACAGATACAGACAGGCATTTTGCGCCAATGCCCTTGCCAGGGCGATACGCTGCGCCTGTCCCACAGACAGTCCCTGCCCCTGCTCTCCCACGGGGTAATCCAGACCAGCGCTTTGGCCCGTAACAAAATCACCAATACAGGCCCGTTCAAGCAGACTCGTTACCTGCTGGTCCGTCAGCTCCGGGTTACCCAACGCAACGTTATTGCGAATACTGGTGTGGAACAGCTGAGGCTCCTGACCCAGCCAGGCCAGTTGCTTTCGCAGACTGGACTTATCCAGATCCCCAAAGGCAATGTCGTTCACCGTCAGTTCGCCTTCTATCGGCAAAAAACCCAAGAGTGCATTAATCAGTGAGGTTTTACCGGCACCACTCGGTCCCACCAACGCCAGATGTTTACCCGGTGCCAGCGTAAAGCTCACCGGCCCCAGCAGGCACTGACCATCAATACTCATCACCCTGAGCTCTTTGGCTACCAGTGTCAGCGGCCCTGTCACGCTCTGCTTACCCTGGGTATCAGGTTCGGGATACTCCAGCAGCTCCATCAAGGCTTCAGCTGCGCCGATGGCCTGAGCCTTGGCGTGATAGTGAGTGCCCATATCCCGCAGCGGCTGATAAAACTCAGGCGCCAGAATAAGCACAAACATGCCGGTAAACAGGGTAATTGGTGCGCCATAATGACCAAAGTCCAGGTGTCCCAGATAGCTGAAGCCAAAGTAGACGGCCAGCACAGCGATAGAGACGGCAGCGAAAAACTCCAACACGGCAGAGCTTAAAAACGCCATGCGCAGCACTGACATGGTGCGGCTGCGAAACTCTTCAGACGCTGCTTCAATCTGCTTGAGTTCCTGCTGTTCCCGATAGAAAAGCTTAAGAGTCGACAGCCCTTTAAGCCGGTCCATAAAGTGGCCTGACAGACGTGACAGCGCGGCAAAGTTTCTGCGGTTGGCGTCAGCCGCTCCCCAACCAACAAGAATCATAAATAGTGGGATCAGGGGGGCGGTTGCCAGCAGGATAACGCCACCGGCCCAGTTAAGGGGAAACACCATCACCAGGATAATAAGAGGAATGAAAGCAGCCAGACTCATCTGAGGCAGATATCTGGCGTAAAAGTCCTGCAGATCTTCTACCTGTTCCAGCACAACACTGGCCCAGCTGCCAGCGGGTTTGCCTTTGATAAATGCGGGCCCCAGGCGCTCAAGTTTATCAAGTACCGCCTCGCGTATAGTTTTACGCAGCCGCAGCCCAGCCTGAAAACTCAGACGTTCCCGCCCCCAGGCCAATATTGCACGTACCAGAACAAGTCCGGCCAGCAACATATATTGCTCACTGAATTCACCTGCAGGCAGGTTATCCATAATCACACCCTGCAGCACACTGGCCACCAACCAGGCCTGAGCTACCAGGGCTACACCATTGAGCACACCCATCAACACCGACAGGTGTAAAAAGATGCCACAGGCTGACTTCTGTTTTCTCAGCCAGGTCGTTAATTGTTTTTCCAGCGATTTATCCATTGGGATCCGCATCACATCTTCAACATCGGCAGGCAGTATCGCAGCACTCGTTGATGGAATAAACCTGGGGCATGGGAAATGTTAGGGAATTCACAAAAATTGATTTGGATCAAACATCATTAAACACAGTTAACCATGCCCTTTGGAGCTGTAATACAAGGAGGGACTTGATGTTATACGCAGGTTCAGCTCACAAGGTTCAGCAATAGATAATTTATTGATCTTGCTAATATAACTAAACGTAATCCAAGCTGGTTTCAATGGTATTACAAGTTTCAATTCAGGGTATGTTGTCAGCCTCCAGTTGACCCTGAATCTGATTCAATAACCCCTCCATGGAGCCTTTCATGACCCCAGCGACCAGCTTACTGATCGCCGCCAACCAAGACATGAGGCATACAATGAAGAAACTCAGCTTTTCTATGATAGCCGCCGCAGCTCTGGTGTTGAGTGCATGCAGCGACGATAACGATACCGTCATCACTCCTCCTCCTCCACCTCAGCCAGACAAACCTGAGCTGCAAGTGGTCCACGCCATCGCCGATGCGCCTGCGGTTAACGTTAAGGCCAACGGTAACGTACTGCTCTCAGACGTAACCTTCACCGCGGCAAGTGCAGAGTCAGAAGTTGACGCTGCCAGCTATGACATCAGCGTTGAAGCAATATTACCTGACGGGTCAACGTCCACAGTAGATGCCTTGAGTGCCTCATTCACTGCAGCGAACGAAACTAATTATTTGGCAGTG
This sequence comes from Shewanella corallii, assembly GCF_023349125.1. GTDB lineage: Bacteria > Pseudomonadota > Gammaproteobacteria > Enterobacterales > Shewanellaceae > Shewanella > Shewanella corallii. Next base: position 827,894 of record NZ_JAKIKT010000002.1, read on the forward strand.
GCGATAGGAAGTCTGGCCGATTCAGATTCTGTCTCCCTGAAACTCATCAGTAACCCCGACAAGGAAATTGCCGACGGCAACACCCGGGTTCAGGTACTGCATGCAGCTCCCGCTGTCGGCATGGTCGATATTTATGTCACTGCCCCTGCAGCAGAATTGGGGACACCAACACTCAGTGGTGTTGATTTCAGCCAGAACAGTGAACAACTGGAAATTGCAGCCGGCAACTACCAGATCCGTATAACTGCCAAAGACAGCAAAACTCCAGTGTATGACTCAGGAAGCGTTGCATTGGCTGAGGGTGAAGACTATCTGGTGACGGCGATTACCAACACAGGTACCGGAGACTCGCCCGTCAGCCTGCTCGCTGTGACTGATGAAGAAACGCCAGCGACTCTGATTCCCGACGCTGGCAGCAAAAGCGATATTCGTGTCATTCATGCTGTGGCCGATGCACCTGCTGTCGATGTGTTCCTCAACGACGCTACAACCCCTGCGGTTAACGCTCTGGAGTTTAAATCCTTTACACCCTACGTGAGTGTTGACGCAGGTGACTACTCAGCCAAGGTCGCAGCCGATGCTGATAACAGTGTGGTGGTATTGGATGACGCAGATTTCTCTACCATGCTGGGTAAAAGTTACTCGCTGATAGCCGTCGACGACACAGTACCTTTTTCCGTTCCAATCCAGATCCTGGGCGTTGAGGAGGACAGACGCAGGGTTGCGACAGAAGCGAAAGTCCGTATTACCCATGGCTCACCCACTGCGGGAACCGTGGATATCTATGTCACAGCCACCAACGATATCAGTGATGCCTCCCCTTTGCTGGAAGATATTCCTTTCGGTGCCACTACAGACGTACTTAAGGTCACTCCGGGGCAGTATGTTCTGCAAGTCACGCCTGCCAACTCCAAAGATGTGGCTCTTGGCCCGCTGGAACTCGACCTGAAAGCATCAGGTATCTACGGTGCCATTGCCGTGGATAACACTGGTGGCGGCACTCCCCTTGGCGTGATTTTGTTGGATGACTTCAACCCAAGTACCGATCTTCAGGTAGTACATGCGATCAGCGATGCCCCTGCGGTCAACGTCAATGTGAATGGTGCAGCGCTCTTGTCCGACGTAGGCTACGCGGTAGCCAGCGGTGAACTGGACATCGCCCCTGAGTCATACAGCGTCACAGTGGATGCCCGCTTGCCAGACGGCAGCACGTCTCAGGTTGATGCGCTGTCAGCGTCTTTCGATGCGATGCGTGACACCAGTTATAAAGCGGTGGCGATTGGTAGTCTTGCCAAGCCTGATACCGTCTCGCTCAAACTTATTGCCAATGAAATGGCACAGATCGCCGATGGTTACACCAGAGTGCAGGTTCTGCATGCTGCGCCTGACGCAGGCATGGTGGATATCTATGTGACAGCGCCGGGAGCTGAGCTCTCCTCGCCCACTCTGAGTGCGGTAGATTTTGGTCAGAACAGCGACCCTCTTGAAATTACAGCCGGTGATTATCAGGTTCGTATTACCGCCAAAGATAGCATGACTCCTGTGTATGACTCTGGCACTGTGGCACTGAGTGCCGGTGAGGATTACCTGCTGACAGCCATCGCCAACACAGGTACAGGCAGTTCACCGGTAGCCCTGCTGGCGGTGACAGATGAAGATACCCCGGCGGTTAAAATCCGGGATGCCGGCAGCCAGAGCGCGATTAGAGTCGTTCACGCTGTTGCCGATGCACCGGCAGTGGATGTCTTCCTTAACGGCAGCACTACACCTGCGGTTGATGCACTGGCGTTCAAGTCCTTCACCGATTATGTCAGCGTGGCCACAGGAGACTACACAGCGACCATCGCCGCCGATGCCGACAACAGTGTCGTCGTGCTGGATAACGCAGCCTTCTCTACCATGCTTGGCATGAGTTACTCCCTGATTGCAGCTGACGACACTTCACCTTTCTCTGTCCCCATTCAGATCCTGGATGTTGAAGAGGACAGACGCAGAGTCGCAACGGAAGCCAAGGTTCGTATTACCCATGCTTCGGCCAGTGCTGGCATGGTGGATATTTATGTCACCGCCAGCAATGATATCAGCGAAGCAAGTCCACTGTTGGAAGACGTACCATTTGGTGCCACAACCTCAGTACTGAAAGTAATGCCAGGGGACTATGTACTCCAGGTTACCGCAGCCAACACCAAAACAGTGGCCATTGGCCCACTGGATTTGAGCCTTGCCGGTGCAGGTATCTATGGCGCTATTGCAGTGGACAATACCGGTGGCGGGACACCACTGGGAGTGATTCTGCTGGACGACTTTACCAACAGTAATTAACTCAATCCTAGCCAGACATGAAGAAATTATCAGTCGGTGCCCTGCACCGGCTGATTTTTTTGGCCAAATCTCAGCAGCACATGCCACAGTAATTTCAATTGTTGAGTCAGCTCACCGGGTGAGCCCAGTTGAGTCCACTCAGGATCACCACAGGCAACTGACCTGGCGGCCTCTCCAATTAACCTGACATTCAGTACTCCGTCGGGTGCTACGCGGCGGGCCAATTGCGGCATACTCTTGCCTCGATAATCAGCGGGAACCTCTTCAACATCAAGTGTCAGAGATGGAGACCAACAAAGGCTCAAATGATACTTTTCACAAAGTAAGCTGGCTGCTGCGCCGGTCTCTGAGCCCCGATAGCTGGCATCCAATACCAGCAGGTCGATATCCTTAAGCAGTGACACCTCACCGTGTACCTGTGCCTCAATATAGTGGTCCAGATTCGCGGAAACCGGCTTGCTCTGTGGCTCCGCCAGGGGCTTAAGTTCATTACATAACCAGTTAACCAGAGCTGGAGGCCTGAAATCCTCACACCCGAGACCATAGTCCCGCTCGAAGCACTCGCTCATCAGCGCGGCAAATACCGGCTCAAAGCAGCTGGATGTCGCTCTTTCTGTGGGTTGACGGTAGGAATCCAAATAACAAAAGCTGCAGCGTTCAAGCAGTTCAGACTTACTGAGCAGGTAAGCCGCACCAAATCTGGGAGCAGGACCATTGGCATGAAAGCCCAAATCCAGCGCTCCGTATTTTGGCCTCTGCTTAAGGGCAAGGCTGGGCTGATGGAAATAGGCCATCTCCCAGTGGTCCCTCTGACCGCCGATTTCCGGCGACAACAGGCCATTGGAGATATGGGTTTCAAATTGATTGCGGTAGAAACCATCACGCAGCAGGCTATCAATGACAGTGATATTGCCCCGAACAAGGCGGTCAGGATGGAAATGCAGGGCGATACGTCCCCGGGAGATCAGGTTATCCTGCGCCTGCCGAACAGCCGCAGCAGGGAGTGACGACATTAATGCAATGTTGTTGATCACATGCATGGCATCATCCCTGGCGCTCAAAGCAAGCTTATGAATATATTCAAGTCCTGTCATCTGCGATCCCTCTTTACCCGAATTCAGTGTAACCCTGATTATCTGCCGCGACCATGTTACTGCCCCGGGTTAACGGATATTGATTAGCCAAAACGCCGAGGATAAGGTAAGCTGCGCCCCCTCAGGCACCCTTTGCTGTTGATTCAGCAACCTGTCAGGGCCGCCGCCAACGACGATATTGGAACACCATGAGTTTTTCTTCTCTGGGGCTGTCGGCTCCAATCCTGAAAGCTGTAGCCGAACAGGGCTATGAAACCCCGTCTCCCATCCAGGCGCAGGCTATTCCCGCCGTCCTTACCGGCCGCGATGTGATGGCTGCAGCCCAAACGGGTACAGGTAAAACCGCAGGTTTCACTCTGCCATTGCTGGAAAAACTCAGTGGTGGCAAACGTCCGGCTGCAGGTCAGATCCGTGCGCTGATTATCACGCCAACCCGGGAGCTGGCGGCTCAGATCGATGACAATGTCACCGCCTATCGCAAGTACCTGAAGCTGCGTAACACTGTGGTGTTTGGTGGTGTTTCCATCAACCCACAGATCACAGCACTGAAACGTGGTGTCGATATTCTGGTAGCGACACCGGGACGCCTGCTGGACCTGCACGCCCAGAAAGCTGTCGCCTTCGACTCGCTGGAAGTGCTGGTACTGGATGAAGCCGACCGAATGCTGGACATGGGCTTTATCCACGATATTCGCCGTATTCTTAAGGTACTGCCGGCCAAGCGCCAGAACCTGATGTTCTCAGCCACCTTCAGTGAAGAGATCCGTGCGCTGGCCAAGGGGCTGATTCAGGATCCGGTTGAGATCTCAGTCACCCCGAGGAACACCACAGCACAAACCGTTGAGCAGTGGATCTACCCGGTAGAGAAGAGTCAGAAACCCGCCCTGCTGACAGAACTGATTAAGTCCAACGACTGGCGTCAGGTGCTGGTGTTTTCCCGCACCAAGCATGGTGCTAACCGTCTGGCCAAATATCTGGACAGCAAAGATATTTCCTCTGTTGCCATTCACGGCAACAAGAGTCAGAACGCCCGTACCGCCGCCCTGGCCAACTTTAAGTCCGGTACCGTTAAAGTGATGGTCGCCACTGACATCGCCGCCCGCGGACTGGATATTGACCAGCTGCCACAAGTTGTGAACTTCGACCTTCCCAATGTCCCGGAAGATTATGTACACCGCATTGGTCGTACCGGTCGAGCCGGAGCTTCAGGCCAGGCTGTGTCACTGGTATGCGGCGAGGAAGTGAAGCAACTCAGAGATATCGAGAAACTGATTGGTCGCCATATCGACCGTAAAGAGGTGGATGGTTTCGCCCCGGCTCAGGCTTTGCCACAAACTCAATTGACGCAAAATACGAAATCCAACCAGGGCAACAGACAGGCCAATGGGGGTAAACCCGCTAACCGTAATCGTCGTGCCCAGGATAAAAAGGCAGATGACAGAGTACTGAGTCAATTGCAGGGCGAAAACAAGTCCTCCAAGCCCAAATCGCAAAAGCCTCGTCAGGGCAATGAGCAGGCCCGGCCAAAGAGCCATAAAAAGCCCCATGGCAAATCACCACAAGGCACTGGGGCGAATCAAGGCCATCAACCAAAGCGTACTGAAAACAGCCAGAAGTCTGGTGAACGCAAGCACAAGCGCGATAGCAACAAGGCCAACCAGGGTAATGGGGGGGAAAGCTCAGGTAACCGCCGTACTCAGGGCAAGCCGGGCAATCAGCAAAAGCAACAGGCTGATAAGAACCCTCAAGCCAGGCAGCCACGCCGTCAACATGACGCCGCCAAACAAGGCCAGCGCCGCCCACGCCGCTCAGCTCAAAACAGCGAGCAGAAGAAGCCTCAGGAGTAATCCTGCCGGTTTACAGAAAAAAGCCCGCAGTCGCGGGCTTCTTCATTTGGGTCCAGCAATGATTAATCTCTGGGGATCAGTGTGACCTGAACCGGCGCATGGTCACTGGACTCTTTTTCCATCACGCTTTCCGGTCCGAACATATGACGATCACAAACCCGAAACTCAGTCACATCCATGGTGCTGGAAGCGCTCCTGGGGTCAAACTCGGAGGACAACAAAATATAGTCGAGCACACTGCCCCGTCCACCCCAGTAATGTGTGGGAGTTCGCTCTATCTCTCCGGCATGAAGTCGGTGCAAATTAAAACTGTCCCGCAGGCCAAACCTGTCCAAGCCGGGATCTCGCCGATCGGCCGCCTGAGTCAGCCAGGCATCGATATCATCATCCACATGCAACACGTCGAGCACCGCCGCGCTTAACAGGTCATTAAAATCACCAAGCAACGCCACAGGAAAGCCATCGCGGCTGCGACGGGCAACAATCTCATGCATAAGTACCGCAGCCTCGGCTCCCCTCATCAAGGCTGAGGAAGCGCGTCCCAGTTGTCTGGAGAGAGTATGCAAAGTGGCATCATCAAGTTCAGACTCCAATAGGTCTGTGTCCAGAGACGGACGTTTCGATTTCAGATGCACACAGTAGAAGTCACAGGGTCCCATCAAGGGCATATCGATTCGGCACCACACAGGGCTGCGACTGAACTGAAAACCCGCATCAATACCCAAAGCCCGGCTCACGTCGCCAGAGGCAACAACCGGGGCACAATCAATCACGGGAAAACGGCTGGCGATAGCATTCACCGGACGGTTATAGATGTAATCCTGCAGTAGTCCGGGCTCCTCGACCACTTTCACCCATTTAAAACCCAGAGGCTCAAGCAGCAAAGTCAGCGCACTGGGGCTGAACACCTCCTGAAACGCAATAACATCGGGCTTGAGACGCTTGATATAACAGGCCAACCAGGCACATTTCGCCTGCCACTGAGCATGGGAATAGATGTTGTCTGACTCATAGCAAGCCAATGGCGGCTCGATGAAATTCAGCAAGTTAATGGTGGCAATTCGCAGCCCTTGGCTGCCGGTATCCAAGCTGGACATGTATACCTCAAACCTCTGTACTATCTAAAGCCTATACCCAATCCTCAGATTTGGCATCCTGCAGCGCGTCCAAAGCCCGTCAAAGTCACTTTTACCGACCTCTTTTCCACAGCGTAAGCTTGTGCGATTCGATCAGGTAAAACAACGGCAGAGATTGTTTGTGCCCATGGACGCCACCCGGTCAATGGCTTTTCTCAGCGGACACTGTCGATTATTCTGCTACCCGGCACAAAGCGTCGATATCCCCACTACACAGAATATCCATATGGCTGGCCAGTTTCTCCTGAGACCAATCCCACCAGCGCAGTGCCAACAGAGCCGCAATCTGTTCATCTGTAAAACGCTTTCTCAATACTCTGTTATTGGCGACAACGATGGAATAGGGGTCCACATCTTTGCTGATCACAGCCCGTGAGCCAATAACTGCGCCGTCGCCTATAGTCACTCCCGGCATAATCATCGCCTCTGAACCAATCCAGACATCATTGCCAATAACGGTATCGCCTGCGCGCTGGAAGCCTGACCTCACCTTGTCACCAAACTCAGTCGGGTTGAAAGGAAAGGTAGAGATCCAATCCAATCTGTGGCCCTGATTACCAGCCAGCATAAAGGTAGCGCCGGATGCGATGGAGCAGAACTTACCTATGATCAGCTTATCCACTTCGCCATAAATCCCGGCCTCCCAAACATCAGCTGTCACCCTGTCGCCCAGTAGATAGCGGACACACTGCTCTTCAAAGGAGTTCTCATGGTAGAAACCTGAGTAATAGCTGTAGTCTCCCACCTCAATATTGGGATGAGAGACATGATCTTTAAGCCGCTGAGAGGTAAGCCAGTCAGGAAATATCGAGGAGGTCATAATTGTTTTACTTTGATAAACACAGGGATATTGTCTCTCAGCAAAGAAAATGGCGCCAGCATCAAACTTTTTTGAACTATTTTCCCCACTGTGCGGGTCTGATTATCTGTTCATCATTTACATTCGTGGAGGAAGGCTGACTTCACCTGCCCAGACACAGTGTGGACCGGTCTGACGTACCCCTTGCCTTTATGGAATTTTGCAGCAGGCTATTGAATGTGCGGCACTCTCCAGCAGCAGGAGCGTGCCGCTTTTTTACAGAAGTGTCAGTATCTGCTCGAGGGACTTTTTGTTGATCGCGTGCTCAGGGATAGTGGCATCATCGGCAGGATAGCCGGCAATCAACAGCATAAAGGGACGCTCAGTCTCTTTATCACGCCCACAAATATCGGTGAGAAAACTCATGGGTTTTGGCGTATGAGTCAGAGTCGCCAGGCCGGCATGGTGCAGTGCCTGAATAAGAAACCCAGTGGCAATGCCTACGGACTCATGCACATAGTAGTTGGTCGTCTGACCGTCCTCCTCCTGACCGCCCCTCTTTTGGCTGAAAATAGCGATCAACCAGGGAGCATGTTCCAGGTAAGGCTTGTTGGCATTGGTGCCCAAAGGCTTAAGCGCATCCAGCCACTCTTCGCCAGCTCTGCCTGAATAAAACGCCTGTTCCAGAGCTTCGGCTTCTTTACGGATTTGCGCCTTAATATCGGCGCTTTCAATCGCGACAAAGTGCCAGGGCTGATGGTTGGCTCCATTGGGCGCGGTACCGGCAGCCAGAATACACTGCTCAATGATCTCTTTTGGGACCGGCTTATCAGAAAACTTGCGGATTGAGTGGCGGCGCTTCACCTCGGCATAATTTGCCTGTGCCCGTTTTAACATCTCATCCTGAGGGTATTCGATAAAGTCATTCAGTGGGTGGTGCGCCTCTGTCATCTTGCTTCTCCTTGTGCAAACTGTCCTCACGCTACCAGACCCGCACAGACTTGTCAGTCATCTCCCTGCCGCACAAATTTAATGCAACTTTTAGCCAAACGTATTAGCAACAAGAATCAGATAAGAAAAACCTACTATTCATAAGGATAGAAAAATTCAAACTTAGTTTAAAACAAACGTAAGCATGAATTCAGGTGAATCAAGTCTGGAGCAGCTAACAGGGACTTGTAACACGCCATTTTGGTCACTAGCTTAGAGCCCGTTGTCAGGAACAACCCCATACAAAAAACAGGGAACACACCATGAAGAAATACTTGCTTCTGGGAGTGTTAGCAGTCGCTCCCCTGACCCACGCTGCAACCGGCGTTGCCTTTGTGCATGGCACAGGCAGCCAGACGGATGCACTGAACGATTACTGGACCACAGACTTTGTAAACTCAGTCAGACAAGGCCTGCCCAATTCCAGTAAGTTCACCGTCATCAATTGTGATTTTGAACAATACATGTGGACTGACGGCGCTGCCGGTTGTCTGGCCGGACAATTGCAACAATTTATCGCCAATGAATCCATCGACTCACTGACTCTGGTGACCCACTCCAACGGCGGCAATGTGGTGCGCTGGATCCTGTCCAACCCCACCTGGGATGCCAGATATCCGAATATTATCAACGCCACGGACAATGTCATTGCGCTGGCGCCATCCAGTGGCGGTACACCGCTGGCCGATGCGGTCGTCAATGGCAATGCCTTTGAACAACTGCTGGGCTGGATCCTTGGCTATGCCAATGATGCGGTGAAACAGCAGCAGGTTAGCTGGATGAGCTACTACAATAACACCTGGCTGCACGGCACCTCAGGTCGCCCGAGCCTGGCTGTCAATTTTGAAACCGTTGTCGGCTCAGATGTGGACTCAGCATTCTGGGATGGTGATAGCTATTGCGGTGGTTACTCCAATCAGGTAGCCCTTGAAACCACACAGAATTGGCTGGACAGCTGCTCCGATGGTTTCCTCAACTGCTCCTCTCAAAGTGCCGCTGGCTCAGTGTGGTTTGTCGACAAACAAAAAACCCGCGGCCGCGAACCTTTAAGCCACCAGCAAAGTCGCCGGGATTGCTTCCATCTCGACCGTTTCATCCGTGACCGTCTGTAGGAGTAGCCCAATGAAAAACTTTAAACTTCTGGCGCTGCCGGTACTGACCCTGAGTCTGTCTGCTGCGGCGGCCGATAACCTTATCTCACTCGATCCCATAGAAGCCAGGTTGACGGCTGGTCCTATAGCCCTCAAACCACTGCCTATTAGCAAACCGGCAGAACTGACCGCACCATCAGGCGAAGCAATTAACCAACGTCGAGAAACCGTCAGCTTTATTACCCCGTTGAGCGGCCAATATCACGCAGCAGTGATGGCAGCTGAGCATACCAGCGTCAGTGATGAATATTGGCGTCGGGTAACAGGTGAAGAACTCAACCGGGGCATTGGTTTAAACGTCAGCCAAAGTGGCAGCCTTATAAGGCTTGCGGCCAGAGTTGATAACAGCAGCGGCGCACCAGTACGGGCAGACAGTATTGCACCGGCAGATATTCAGTTGGAGTTACCCGGCAGTAAGCTGCAGCCTCAGGAATTGATCCGCAGTCAGGCAGACAGCCAGGCACTGGCCACCGCAGGCCTGGCAGACAACTCCAGCGCCCTGCTGATGTCTCGCTCTGCACCACCAGGGCAGTATAAGCTCAAGGTAAAATCAATACTGAACCCAAATGCTCAGTATCTGGTTAACGTCAAAGAGAAAGGTTCTCCCTATACCTTGAGCCTGACCACCCCAACCTCTCTGGCGACCGGTGCTCAGATGAGCTTCTCCCTGAAGCTGAACAAGACCTCAAAAGCACTGAAACCAAGTGCGTTTATCCGCCATGGGGATGGCACAGAAACCAAAGTAGCGCTGTCATCTGCAAAAGGTTTCTGGCAAGCCAACAATATTCAGCAATCCGATGAAGTAACGTCTGGTCTGAGCGAACTGCATATTCAGGTCGAGACACAGGTTGATGGCAAACCGGTAACACGCAGTGTTAAATCCGCTTTTAAATCCTACGTCAACTCAGCCAGGCTGGGGGCAATGGGGAAAACTCAGTGGCGTAAAAAACTGCCTGAAACGGTCAGCTTTCCCATCGAAGTTGCCGATGAGGGCAGATTCCAGCTGGGAGCTGTGCTAACCGGCATTGGCCGTAATGGACGCGAATTTCAGATCCTGAAAACTGAGGTTGCAGGCTGGGTGTCTGGTAAAGCGCAGGTACTTGAGTTACCGCTGGATGCAGAGCTGGTGCGCAAAAGTGGACTTAAGCCGCCATACCGACTCAGAGCAATTGAACTCAAGGATCAGGGGCAGATGGCCAGACTCAGTCTGAGTGACTCTCCCCGGTCTCTGAGATAAGCTCTACCAAACTGTGCTGCTGCGGCCAATTCTGCGCAGCATCACAGTTTTTTCCAATCCTCCCCGGCCAACCACAACCACTCGGTCACTCTGTCCTGCCAGGGACAAACCAACCAAAACCATGGACAATTTGTCCGCACCCTGTTGTTACTTTATAAGTTTTCTGGATTTTACAGCGGTTTGACTGTGATCAATCCGGGAAAGCTCAAATTTACAACGATATCCCACTTTTCATCTCTATACACTCACGCGAATTTACATAGCCAGAGATAGAACCATATGTTTCGCAAAACACTTCTGGGTACCCTAATCGCAAGCACTTTTCCTGTTATGGCAGCCCAACCCGGTATGTTGGATGTTCAGGAAGTGATTGTGGTTCACGGCACCAAACCCTCAGCACAACAGCTTTCAGCCTCCATGGTCTCCCTGAGTGGTGATGAACTGGAGCGTAAAGGCTTCAACACCCTTGCCCACGCGCTTGAAGAAGTTCCAGGTATCAATGTTCGCTTTGGTGGTAAAGGCGTGCCGCAAATCGACATCCGCGGTTACAAGTCCCGCCATGTTACCTTCCTGCTCAACGGCGTACCCATGAACGATCCCTACGAGAGCCAGTTTGATCCTCAACTGGTACCGGTAGAACAGATCCAGGAAGTGCAAATCACTGTGGGTGGCAGCGCTTCTTTGCTCTACGGCAGTGGTGCCAATGGTGGTGTGATTAACGTAATTACCAAACAGGGTACAGACCTGGAAGGCGCAGCTGTGCAAGCTGGTTTTGGTAACGACGACAGCTATAAAGCATCGGTTTCTGCCGGTGGTGCCAGCGGTAATATTGATTTCTTTGGTAACTATGTCTTCAACCAACGTGACGATTTCGCCCTGAGCAGCGACTTTATGGCTGAAGGTCACCAGCAGCGCGGACAACGCACCAACAGTGATGCACGCGACCACTCAGTACTGGGCTCTCTGGGCTGGCAAGCCAATGAAGAAACCCGCCTGGGGCTTAACCTGAACTACCGACAGGCTGAATGGGGCATTCCGGACAGAACCACTGCAGGTAATCCCAAGTTTGACCGACTCGATGATATGGATAACTACAGTATCCAGGGGACTGCCGCTCATCAGCTGAACGAGCACAACGCCCTGCGTGGTTTTGTGTACTACACCCGTGACGAACGGATGTGGAACAGCTATGAGGATGAAAACTTCAACTCTCTCGATAGCCAGCAGCACTCTATTACAGACGGGCTGGGCGCTAACCTGCAATGGGTACTGTCCAACGATAATCATATGCTGACCACTTCTCTGGGAGCCCGCAGCAACAGTTGGGAATCCGAGACTATCAGCTTTGCCAAGCCAAAAGCTGGCGGTAATGGAGGCGGCACTGGTGGTGGTTCTGGCAGTGGTAACGGTGGTGGCACTGGCGGCGGCTCAGGCGGTGGCACTGGCGGCGGTTCAGGCGGTGGTAACGGCGGCAACCAAACCGGTCCGGTTTATCTGGATGAAACCATTAACCAGCAAGACCTGGTTCTCGAATACCAATATCAGAGTGACCGCGGTTACGGTGCGACGCTGAGCGGTGCATTATATTACAGTGATATCGATTCAGAACTGCATGAAGCAGCACTGGCTTCCGCCTACTGGCAGCTCAGCGACAACAGTCGGGTGTTTGCATCCGCAGCCAAACGTGTTCGTTATCCTGACCTGCGCCAGCTTTATGAAGCGGGCTCTGGTAATGCAGATCTACAGCCTGAAACCTCCTGGCACTATGAAGTTGGCCTGGTGCAGTACATAGATCTGTTGGAGCTGAACCTCACCGCCTACACCAGCGATATCGATAACTACATTGAAAAAGTGGCGGTAGAGGTGAATGGGGAAGAGGTAGATAAGCACCTTAACTTTGATAAATACCGGTTCAGCGGTGTTGATACCAGCGTCCGTTACCCGGTAACAGAGTGGTTGGAAATGGGCGTAGCCTACAGCTATCTGGATGCAGAAAATCTGGGCGCCGACAGCGAGCGTGAGCAGCTGCAGGGCCGTCCAAAGCACACTTATAAGGCTGATGTACGTATCGACCTGCCATTGGATATCATGCTGTTTGTCGATGCAGAGCATGCCCGCGACAGCGTTCAGTATCAGGGTAAGCAGGAGAAACGCATTGAGCTGGATAACTACACGGTAGTGAATCTGGGGCTGACTCAGAAACTCCCGATTGATGGCCTGTCCTGGCAGCTGAAGTTCAATAATCTACTGGATGAAAACTACTCCCAGTCACAAGGCCTGCCAAGAGCCGGGCGCGAATGGATGCTGTCGGTTAACTACAGCCTCTGATAGCCAAGACAGCAAAGGCGGTGATAACAATCACCGCCTTTGTTATATCTTCAAAGGTCAACTGCCCCTGGTCACTGCGTCAGGCTGAAAGCCTATAAACCCACTTTCTTATAGCGGCTCCACACCACTATGTTGCCCATACGGGGCACAATCCATATAGCACTGGCGTTGTTCTGGTACAGGCGATAGAAAGTCAGCTCATCGTCCTGAATATCGTCTTTACGAATATTGCGGAAGAAGTAAGCCGCAGAAGTGTTGATCTTCTCAGGATTATACAGGTTCTTGCACTTCACCTTGATATTGAACACATCCACATTCCAGTGGCCAATTTCAGCCTTGTGCTGCACAAAATCCCCCCGGAAAGTGTACTTGATAGGTGCCGTCAAACAGTCCTGATCCGTAAGACAAGAGGAGAAGTAGAAGCTACCTGAGTTGTCATCGTCGTACACCAGAGACATATTCAGGTCATAGCGCTCCAACAGCTTGTTGGCCACAGGGAAATACACATCGGCCTGATAATTATGCTCATTAAAGTCTGATTTTTTGCACATGCCCTCAGGGATAGTGATTCGGTTATAACGAACCCGCTTCTCCATTTTTTGCATCAGAGGGATAAACTCAGTCATATGTAAACCGGCGGGCTGGTCATCCACAGCCACAATATTCATCAACCGGCTGCCATCACAGTTGCGATAGTCCCCCGTTGGACAGATTGCCATGGAGTAGGCGTTATCATCGGCCAGCGCAAAAGCGCTGAATTCAGACATATTGGGGATCTGATTACTCTCTGGAGCGATATGTTTTTGCCAGCGCCAGGGCGCAGGTCTGGTGGTACCTTTCGGGTAAAACAGCTCAGCTTCTCCCCGAACGCCACCGATATTCAATGGGATCTCATCCTCATGTTTCCACTGAATCCCCTTGCTCTGCATCAACCCGTAACCCAGAGCGACTATGGTCAGCAAGATCAGGGCAAACAACAGATACAGTCGCTTGCGACTTCTTGGTTTGATGATGGCTTCCGGCTGAACCTGAGTTTCAATCTCTTCCTCTTCAACCTGCAACTGGTACCCCATACGCGCCAATGTGTGCAGCTTAATCTCAGGATAAGGAGACAGCTTTTTACGCAGGGTTGAAATACATTGAGTCAAAGAGGTGGGCGCAACAACACGATCAGGCCAGCCCGCAGCCAGCAAAGTGTCTTTGTCCAGTACCTGCTCATAATGAGTAAGCAGAGCCGCTAAAACAGCAGCTTCGGAAAAGGTCAGTACAACCTGCTCCTGGGTACGGAGGTCCGTCAGCAGATGTTCGGCTTCATCCAGAACAAGATAAGAGGTGACTTTCAAAATATTACCTGTCCAGGGTTAACAAGGTGAAAGGGGCCAGCAGAAACCACAAGCTTGATTTTGCAGCAGTTTACCCTCTGCCATCTGGGTTTCAAAGCAATCCGGGGAATCACATTTCCGAAATTTGATATTTGGCAAAATGTAAATAACCACTTACTTAATTACCCCTGTTTATCAACATCGCGAATGGCACAAAGGCCGTCTATCACGGCCTTTGTCGAAGTCAATTTATGCAGGCTTATTTGGAGTCAGCCAACAGTTCCAGAGTGATGTCTTGAAAGTCCAACACCCGGCCGCCATATTCATTGGCAAACTTCTCGGCCGCCTCAAGAGTACTGAAAGGCGCAACAGCTGGCCCCATTACCGCTTTCTTACTGGTGCCATAAACATAGTAAGCCGTCTTTGCATCAATAAAGTGGCTGTCAGATGGCGACTCCCAGTCTGTAGAGGCAGCATCGTGAACGTACATGGCAGTGATCTGACGCTGATTCTCAGTCTGCAGGGCAAAGTTGAACATGTCCCGGCTGGAGCAGAACTTGGGTACAGACTCGGTGCCCTTCAGGAACAACTGGCCTTTAGGGCCGGGATACTTGGTGATCATCATGCCGCAGATATGGCACCTGTCGTGGTCATCAATGGCCACAGGAGCTGCGGCTGCGTTAGCGGCATCCCCCTCATTACAGGCAAACAACAGCGGGAACATTGCCAGAGGAAACAGCTTTTTCATAGGCTTGAAAGGACCTTTTCGTCTGTAGGTTATCAAGTGCTCTGCCGGCCGGACTGGTGAATGGGGTTTCCTGCCGACCCACAGAGACAATGTAAATGGCAAGCACCACCCCAGCCGATAACAGGGAAAAATCGGAGGGGTGGCGGGAAGGTTACACAGGCATGACATGCAACCTCCCCTCTTGCCTGAATTCGGTCGGTAAGCAGGCCCAACCGATGATGAAAACGGGCCTGCTACCTTTAAATCTGAGTCAGTCCGGATTTAACCCGGGCTGACTCGGGTCTTGCTTAGATAGCCGGGCTTAACATACCCGACTTAGATGGCGTAGTACTGGCCAGCGTACAGCACAAACATACGCAGACACATCATACCGCTCAGCGCGCACACGCCAGACATGTAGAAGGCCTGTGCAGAGTGGCTGAAGGTCTTGCCAGTGGCGAAGTTCAGCAGCAGTGGACCACCAAATCCGATACCAACCACACCTACCCAGAACAGCGTCGCCCAGGTACCTTCAACGAAGGCGCTGAACGCATACTGAGCACCTGCGTTGCCAGTCATCAAAGAGATGGCAATCATAAAGATGAACAGGGCTTCGAAGAACATGATTGGCCATTCAGCGCCGTGCAGCAGCTTCATCTCGCTACTGTGCAGATCTTCCTTGAACATACCCACAGCCAGCATTTTGGCTGCGGCACCACCAGCAGACAGACCGGACGCGACAAACAGCGCAGGCAGTACAGAGGTGTTGATCAGTGGGAAGCGGATCAGTGCAGAGATCAGGAAGCCTGTGTATGCACACACTGACAGCGCCAGTACCAGAGTCAGCTTTTCAGCTGGGCTGCGGAACTTGCGCAGTGCATCCAGTACAGGTACCAGGAATTGCAGCTGCTTGATGGCACGCACTTCCTCTTCCAGAGCAAACAGGGCAACCAGAGCCACCAGTGGAATATAAGCAGACAGTGCAATAACACCTATGCTCATCACTGAGTTCAGGTTATAGAACACCAGCATCTTCCAGAAGAACAGTGGGTTGGTCAAATCGAACACCAGGCAGATCATACCCAGAGCGATAGTCACCAAAGACACCAGAGACGCCGCTTTCAAAAATGGCGTGTTCTCAGTCTGGCCTTTGAAGAAGCGCAGACACAGAGCCAGTGTCAGAGCACCGCCGGAGATACCGGCGAAGAACAGGTAAACCGCAATCGGCCATGGCCAGGCGTAGCCTTCAGACAGGCCCATGGTGAATTCAATAGTTCCGTCCATCTCTTAGACCCCCAGCTTAACGATTGGGATATAACGCAGGCTTGGCTCGGTACCCATATGGGCCTTGATACGTACGGAATCCTTCACTGCCAGCAGACGGCTGACGAAAGAGTTCGGGTCGTTGGCATCACCGAATACCAGAGCGTCGTAGCGACAGGCCTGCACACAGGCTGGCAGTTCACCCTTAGACAACTTGTTTTCCAGACAGAAGTCGCAGTTATCAGCCACGTCAGTGTTGGCATTGATAAAGCGGGCATTGTATGGACAGGCACCGATACAGTACTTACAACCGGCACACTTGGAGTCATCCATGGTGACAACACCAGTCTTAGGATCCTTGTGGGCAGCACCGGTAGGACATACGGCTACGCAAGGCGCGTTCTTGCACTGCTGGCAGGAAACACGGACGAACTTACGCTCACAACCACATTCCATCTTGCCGCAATGTGGGCAAGGCTCGCCTTCCACACGACCTGACTGCTGCTCCAGAAGCACTTTAGACACACCTTCCGGCAGGTCATTGGCCTTGTTACAGGCGCCTTTACAGTCGCCACAGCCCACGCATTTGTTCTGATCGAACACCATGACGTAATGAGGCTTATAGGCGCCGTCACTTTCCTCTTTTACAGATGTACAGCCCAGAGGCGCCATCAGTAAAGAGCAAGCACCGACTCCTTTCAGAAACCTCCGTCTCTCTAGAATCTCACTCACAAACATCCTCCATCTGTCGGCCTGGGCCGACCTTTAATTTTGTTCAAGTCGCTTCAGTGTGTCGTCGGTTAACGCGCTCAGGTGACCGGCTGAGCTTGCCGGTCAACAGGTCTTCGTCAGCCCTGCGGGTTCAGTTTGCTCTGCGCTTTCAAGATCGCATTATTGATGGCGTCCCGATTGAATCCCTGGGTTTTGTTCTCAAGCAAAATCTGCCAGTGTTCAATCGCTTTGGCATACTGTCCCTTGAGGTATGCATCGGTTGCCAGCAGCAACCGGGTTTGCAGCTCCTCGCGGTGCAAAGCCAAAGCCCGGGCAATCACTATGCCGGTTTCCGGCGCGATAACGCGCTCGTCGCGGTAATACATGGATGTGGCTTTCATGCCCAGCAACTCTGCATCTTCCCCGGTCAGGGCCAGCAGTTGGTCGAAGGTATCCACCGCATCCTTGTACATGCCACCGTTGGCATAGGATTGGGCCAGATTCAGTAATGCAATCTCGCTTTGTGGGGCCTTATCGACGGCCTGACGTCCCTTGGTGATCTCTGCCGCCACCAGGTAATCAATATTCTCGTCGATTTGGCCCTTATCCCAGTCGCCGAAGCGACCGGTCTGGCTGTAGATCCCCAGACTGAGTACGAGTACAAACAGACTCATCACTACAGGGGTCAGGCTCCAGCCAGTGTGTTGATAATCGGTTGTCAGGGATAAGGACTGAGTGTCGGCACAGTCCGCAACCCGGCGGGCGCCGCGCAGGTATCCGACGTGGTGCAGCGCTATAACGCTCATCACGCACACAAATACCCCCACCATCGCCACAACCAAACTGTTCATCCCAGGATCCCCGTTTATCTCAACTCTATTGTCTTTCGCACGTTGATGATTAAGGGTGGATATTGGGAAGCGGTTCATCCCACTTGCTACCCACGCCTTTTATCTCAACCAGTTAATACTCAACTATGGCAGCGATTACTCGTGGCCGGACATCATGCCGCCCATTCCCCCCATACCGCCCATCCCCATTCCCATGCCCATACCGGCTGGCTTGTCTTTCTGCACTTCTACTTTCACCAGTTCGATTTCGAACACCAGTGCAGACTCAGGCGGGATCATTCCTGCACCTTCGCTGCCATAAGCCAGCTCAGCAGGTACGGTAAAGCGGAAAGTTGAGCCTTCAGGCATCAGCTGCAGGCCTTCGCTCCAGCCAGGGATCAGCGTCATCAGCGCCATACGGGCGGGCTTGTTCTGGGCATAGGTGGACTCAAACTCGGTACCGTCCATCAGCTTGCCGGTGTAGTTTACGGTGACCACATCTTCCGGCTTTGGCTTGTTGCCATTGCCCATAGTCAGCACTTCGTACTGCAGACCGGATTCAGTCACAGTCACGCCTTCTTTCAATTTGTTTTCAATCAGGAATGCTTCACTGTTGGCCTTGTTTTCTTCTTTCATTTTGGCCATTTGGGCTTCGCGCTTGGCGTTCAGGAACTCCAGACGCTGGTTCAGCAGAGTGACAACATCACCCTCAGAGATTTTGGACTGATCTTTCAGCGCATCCACAAAACCGGCAACCACAGCGTCCATATTCACATCGGCGCCCAGTTCAACCTGGTTGTATACCTGGTTGGACATATACTTACCCACGGAGGAACCCAGGGCATAAGATTCACGGTCCAGGTCAGTTTTCAGTTCGGTGGCCAGAGCAGAAGTGCTCATTACCAGAGTGGTCACAGTGGCCAGCAGGGTGCGTTTGAAGGTTTTCATAATCAGTTCTCAATCCAATTCTTTAAGATGTTTTGTTCGGGTGGCCGACTCCACAGGATGGGAATGAAGCCGGCCGAAAATCGTTTAGTCAGTTGTTTCTGTTATGGCTTTTCATGTGGTCGACCGGACATGCGCCAGCCATAAATGCCATCTGGCATCTGCATCACATTGGTGTAGCCAAGCTTCATTACTTCCCGCGCTGCCACAACACTGGCAGTACACAGACGGTTGGCGCAGTAGAACACCATTTCTGCGTCTTTATTCTTTGGAAGTAACTCTTTCCACGTTCTTACGTTGAAAAAAACCGCTCCGGGGATGAAACCTTCAGCCCAGATTTCGAGGGTATTTACGTCAAAAAAATAAACATCGCCGCGGTTAAAGAGCATTTCAGCTTCGGTCAGGCTGACATATTTGGGGTTGATATCGTGCTGGATTACTGGAGACATCTCCTCACCACCGCCAGCAAAACAGGTGCCTGCGCTGAGCAGCATTGCCAGTGACATCAGGAATTGGGTGATTAACTTCTTCATGGTGTTTCCCTGTTGTCCCGGCCAGTCGGCCGGGACTGATTTTGCTCAGGCTTGCCGGGCGCGGCCGGCAAGCACTGGGCGGTCTTACATCTTCTTAGCAGTCAGAGTGCTGTCGATGATGTTCTGAGCCTGAGTTACATAGGCCAGAGCTGCGTCGATACGCTTCTGGGTGTAACGTGGGCCGTGAACACCCCAAGAGCCGTCAGCTTCCAGCAGGTCTACAGTTTCCTGAGCCTTTTCAACCAGCAGGTAAACTTCAGACTTCTGCTCGGTAGACAGCTTGGTCACTTCCATCAGCTGGTCGATACGCTCGATTGCAGCGATAACCTGGGCATAGGTGTCCTTGATAGGCTTCTGCCACTTCTGAACTTCACCGTAGATTTCCATCTGGTCTTCGAAGTGCATACCAACTTCCAGTTCAGACTGGAATGGGCTGTGACAGCCTTTGTTTTCTACAACGTCGATATCAGATGGAGAAGTACGGGCACAAGACCACATCAGGTCGAGGTAGTGGTGACCGGCTTCATCCTTGGCAACAGCCCAACCCTTAACAGAGGCATCGCGTGGCTGACCAGCAGGTGGGTTCAGGTGCTTACGCTCTGGGTGAACGTCAATCTTCCAAACGTGGCTACGACGTACTGAGTCGAAACCAGCCATATCTGGGAACTGCATACCAGTGAAGTTCTCACAGGAACCAGTGTTAGGCATGTGACACGCCTGACAGGTTGAGTCTGTGTGAGTCTTGGCATTTTCAGCGATCAGCTTCTGAGCTTCGTGACAGTCCTGACAGTCTTTCTTCATGGCAGGCTTGGTGAAGTTAGACTTCCAATCGTTACCGGTCACTTCGTGTGGATCGTGACAGGTCGCACAACGCATACCCTTGTCGTAGTGCATGGAAGAGTACATCTGAGAACCTTCAGTACCACATGATGGGCAAGAAGACTTCATCTTCACACCGAAGGCGTAGTCCAGCTTCTCACCGGCTTCATCAGTTTCTGCCAACTCTTCTACGAAGTTGAAGCGCTGGTGACAACGTTCACAGTTGGATGGCATGCCGCCACCAATACCGCCGTCCAGGTGACCACCGGCGCCGTGACACTCTTCACAGGTAATACCTTTGGAGATAGTGTGCTTACGCAGTTCTTCCGGGTTACCCAGAGCAGCGAAGAACTCATCCTTGGTCTTAAAGTCAAACTTGAAGGTGTGACAGATTTCGCAGTAAGAAGACGCAGGCTGGAACAGGAACTCTTTCTCGTACTTGGCACCGTAAGAGCTCATACCCCACTGGTGAGAACCAGACAGACCGATCTCTTCCAGGGTGGTTGGGAAAGAAGGAATGACTTTCTGAATTTCTTTAGCTTTCTCTGGGGTCAGCCACTCAGCCCAACCACGGGAGAACTGGTTAGCACCAGCAGTCAGAACACCAGTACCGTCGATCAGCAGACCACCTTTAACGTGGTAAGAACCACGAACCAGCCAGCTATCCATGAAGCCATACTTGGTACGTGGGGTACCAATGGTGGCGTAGATTGCATCTGGGGTAATACCGTCTGGCAGGATAGAGGTATCCTTGGTGTCATACATAGTCTGTTCGATGTCGTTGTTTACCTCTGGGTGTTCACCAGGGAAACGAACAGTCTTGGCGTGACGGGAGCGGCTCCACTTTTCGTACTGAGCAGCGTGACACTCGCCACACTTCTCAGGACCAACGAACTTGTTAGGGAAATCCAGGATAGACTTTTCACCCAAGCGATACTGCAGCGCCATTGGGCGGCCTTTGTGCTTGGAGTACATTTGAGAGTTACCTTCTTCCAGGTATTCGCCACCACGGTCAGAAACCATGTAGACACCCTTCAGACGGCCTTCTTCTTCATACTTGAAAACAGGGTGGTTCTGGAACAGGAAGTCGAACAGTTCTTTTTCCTGAACAATGTAGTCCTGCAGGGTTTTAACACCTTTGTTTTCTTCAGTCAGATCAGGATTGGCAATAACACCCTGAGCAGTTTTGCCCATTTCGTGGGTACCGTAACCTGGGTCGCCTGCTTTAGGGGCCGCATAAGCTGCGCCGCTGGCTACTGTGCCAAGACAAAACAACACGCCGAGCGCTGTTTTGTTTATCCGTTGATTCATCATTCACTCCTAAATTTTTTTCTTCGTTTTTATTCACTAAACCCGACAGTTCACTGAACGACATCGACACTTGAGCAGGGCCTATTCTTCACATCTTCCAGCACAAAAACGGGCACTTGCCCCCATTCGCCCAGCGTTTCAAGCAGATGAAAACCTGAAAAAATAAAAAGCTTATGAATCAACGATTTGATATTTGTAAAAGCGATGATTTTGAGATTTCAATTATGATTTTTTGCTGAAGTAAAAAACTTTCTTCTGGATGCAGATCACACTTGGTGCGGGCAGCGCAGTCTGGCTGCCAGGCGCAGCATGAATTGGGTCACAGGCTCCGTTGTCTATACATCGCCTCCGGGATTAAACATTAATTTGCTTTCACCACACGAACATCCCCACACGCCAACGTCCTATCCCGGTGTTATTTGGTTATACTGGTGGTCTGTTTTCACCGGCGGAGCCTGATGTGAAACCCCTTTCCCACTATTGGCATGCAGGGCTAAAAGCCTGGGTGTCACTGCGCCATGTTCTGCTTGCCGCACTGGTTTTTCTCAATGGCCTGATGATATTTCTGTCCGCCAGAGGCAAAGCAGAAAGTTTGATTGAGCTGTTTCATATCAAAAGCTTCACCACCATAGACTGGAGCACGGTCGCCAACGGCCCCTGGTTTTTGTTGGGACTGTTTTTAATGCTGAATGCAATAGGACTCTTGTACCGTGCCCGAATTGCCTGGGCGGTCAGCATTGTATTACTGGCCATTATCGTGGCCTTTACCTGGCATTTTTATCCTGAGCTAAAAATCCATTTAAGCCTGTGTGGCGGCACACTCCTGTTACTGTTCCTGTTTAGCGCGGACTTTAACCGTTCAAGTGCAGCAGCTGGCGGCATTGTGGCCTTTATCAGCTTTGCGGTTTTACTGTTTTACTCCACCTATGGCGCCCTGTATTTCGGCAGCGGTTTTCATCCGGCTATCGGCAATCTGATGGATGCCTTTTACTTCTCCATGGTGACCATGACCACTGTGGGCTATGGCGACATCATTCCGGTATCAGAGCCTGCCCGGCTGTTCACCATCTCGGTAATCGTTGCCGGTATTACCGTATTCGCAACCTCGCTCACAACAGTGTTTGGCCCCATCATCAAAGGCGGTCTTGATAAGCTTGTTAAAGGGAACCCAAAGCCCATGAATCGAAAGAATCACTTTATTGTCTGCGGTACTTCTGTACTGGCTCTCAGCACCATTTATCAGTTAAAGCAAAGAGATATGGAGGTCACTGTGCTCACCTCAGCGCCGGAGGAGGACTTTGCTGCGATAGAGCAAAGGGCAGGCTGCAAACTGGACTTACTGTCCGGAGATTCTACGGATAACGGCCTGCTGAAAGAGGCGGGAGTGGAACAATGTAAAGCCGTACTGGCATTGACCGAAGACGATGCCGCCAACGCCTTTATCGTGCTGTCGGTAAAGGACTTCAGCCCGGAAACCAAAACCGTGCTGTCGGTAAATGACGCCAAGAATATGAATAAGGTGAAGCAGGTAAAAGCGGATGTGGTGTTGTCACCACAGTTGTTTGGCAGCGAGATCCTGGCCAGCGTGCTGTCCGGCGAGCCACTGGACAATGACAAGCTGGTGTCTCTGCTGCTGACCAGTGGCCATGGCTTGTTTGATAAAGAGTCTTAGAGTCTTGGGGCAAACTCTGCCGCGATATAGGCCCAGGCTTGTATGCCGGATTCGAACTCCAGCTTTACCCGCACATAGTCATCGACTTCATACTCATCGGCCCGGGCCAGCTCTTGTGGTGTCACCTCGAACACCATGCCAGCGACAGCATCCATGGGATTACCGCTTGGGATTAATGCCGGATGCATCTCTTTACCACTGACCGCAAGAACATGGGGGTCAGTGATCCGTACCTCCCCGACTTTATAACCAGGTAAGCTGTCTGACTTTCCTGTCAGCAAACGCCCAAAGGTGCTGAGTTGAACCACATCCTGCTGCAAAGTCCCGTATGAGAACAGCAGTTCCATACTGTGAATCCTCTGTTTAATCCTATTATTACCGCACACTATAACAGGATTAAGCGATTGACAGGCAAAATCACACGGTCACAATGTGGACAGGCAGTGAAGGAGCATCTATGTCATCAACCAACCCCACGCCCCTGTATCTGGGCATGGCCATGTGGTCTCACAAGAACTGGCAACAAAGTATCTTTGCCGGAGAAACCGACAAGTTGGCAGCCTATGGGCGCGTATTTAACACAGTAGAGGGCAATACCACGTTTTATGCCACACCTTCCAGTCAAAGCGTGCTGAACTGGCGAGATGCGGTAGCCGACGACTTTCGCTTCACCTTTAAACTGCCCCAAACCATTACTCATCAGATGCAACTGCAAAACTGCAGCAAGGAACTCAATGAGTTCCTACACATAATGTCGCCGCTGGCGGAAAAGACAGGGGTGTGGAAGATACAGTTACCCGCGGCATTCGGTCCGGACTCTTTGTATTTGCTCGAGCAATTACTGGATGCCATGCCTACTGGCTTTCACTCTGGGGTGGAGGTCAGACACCCGGCATTTTTTGCCAAAGGGGAGGCAGAGCGGGCACTGAACCGATTATTAATAGATAAAGGCGCAGATCGCATCATCATAGATACCCGACCGGTTTTTTCCGCGCCACCAGACTCAGAAGCCGTTATCGACGCCCACCAGAAAAAGCCCAGGGTACCGGTACATGCTATTGCCACCTCAGACTCGCCTGTTGTCCGCTTTATCGGTCACCCGGAGTTGGAAGCCAATGACGCTTTCTTTACTCCCTGGCTGGCCAAACTGAGTAACTGGATTGAGGAGGGACGTCGTCCTTTCCTGTTTGTCCACACCCCGGATAACGCAATGGCACCTGAGTTGGCCGTAAGACTGCTCAGCCAATTGCAGCAACATCAGCCCCAGCTGCCCTCGGTCACTCTGGCATCGGCCCAACCTGTGCCGCAAATGTCGTTGTTATAAAAAAGCCCGAAGCAATGCTCCGGGCTGTTGCAGTGGCAAGCTGGTTACCAATACCAGACGGACTCTCCACGTTCGAATACCTGCACCAGGGGAGCGCTACCATCATAAAACCAGATTTCCGCCAGCACAGGACCTTCGTCAGTCACCATAGTGAAGTCCAGAGTTAATTCGCCCGCAGCCAGAGGTGACGACAAAATTCGGCTGTCGTACACCGGCAGGTAATCCCCATCAGACAGCTGGTGATACTGGCTGTAGATAGAGAGGTATGCCCTGTCAGTACTGTAACCACTGATATCAACCTGTACTGTCTGAGTTGCTGCCGGATGATAGTCAAATCCAGCCGGCGCAGCCAGGTCACCCGTTGAGGTCACAGTATTGCTGGTGTTGTCTGTAGACGTATCCGGCGTTGAGGCAGGAGCAGGTGCTGGCGCTGATGCCGGGCTTGCTTCCCCTTCGTCTCCACCTCCACCACCACAGGCGGTGAGCAATCCACATAGTGTCAGTATCATAATTGACTTGTTCATATTGACCTCCGCCTATCAGTAAGTCTCAGCCGAAACGGCGTTATCGGATTTATACCAAAGGGCATTGGTACCATCACCCTCAGTAGCGTAGCCCTCAAAGTCGGGATAGGCCTTGAGTAGATCGACTCTCTCTTTAGGCCACTCCCACTGTTCCGGCAACATCAGAGCCCATGGCAGGTTATTGCTGGTCTTGAAGTACTTGCCTGTGGCATCGTTGGAGTCATCCACACCCAAGCCCATAATGTTCACCTTGTCGAACTTCTCGGTAGGCGCCTGATCTGCCAGATGTACTTCCCAGCTGCGACCGGGATGCTCAGGCATGCCCTCACCGTGATACTTATCAGGCGTTGCAAAGATAAATGGGTCATAAGGCATATCAGGCAAACCAGAAACATCTGCGTCAGGATTAAAACTGATAGTCAGTTCAAACTCATAGGAGATATCCTCGCGGCAGTTCTCCAATGTCCTGAAGTACTGACAGCTAAAATCAGCAGCCTCATTCAAGTCGTTACTAATGACAAAACTGGCTTCCTGCATGTCAGTTTCCATGCCGCTGTCTGACTGCAACTGGCCATTCACTTTGAGATAGGTCAGCTGGGTATTAACGGCTGTGCGAGCCACGTTGGGTAATCTGATAGCAAAGCCATTGTGATAGCTGGCACCCAGTGCCGCCAATTGGCCGGTGACCTTAATTTTAGCCACCACATCATCTTTCAGTGTCTCAGTGACCCGCAGGAACATCACCACATCATTCATGTCGTAATCTGCGGTGTACGGATAGTTGTCCTCATAAGCCAGAGTCACAAAGCCAGTGCTGGACGGGAAATGTTCCTGTCGGGTGTTGGCCGCGGTGATGGTCAGGCCATGATCTTCTACCTCACCTGATGTCGAACCACCATCAGCGTCCAAACCTGTTTGCTGGCTAAAGCGGAAGCGGCTCCAAGTATCACCTGCGACTGCATTGAGGTCAGCCTCAAAGAAGAGCACATTTTGTCCAGCCTGCAGCAGTTGGTCTTCAAACACCTTGTCGCCGGGCTCATCAAACTCACCATCACCATCCCAGTCAATCCACCCAGACAGATAGCCAGTGGTAGAAGCATAAGCGGTGACCAGAGTATCCAGTCCAGGCTCTACCGCGGTAACAAAGCCGATACCGTCCTCATCGTCTATACCTGTCAGGTCATCGGAATCAGGCGATACTGCACCATCTGAATCGCCATCAACACCGTTAAGCCCAAGCCAGGTCAACTCATCCAGTTGGTGTCTTGGCCCATTGCTGGCCAGCGTCGTTTTGTAGCTGTCAGGGGCATCACCAAAATCGATATTGGAGTCTTCATCTATCACCGGCGCGTTGGCACAACGGGCGCCATCGTTTTGATTGGACATGGGACCATCAGCAAACTCTACCGCGGTAAAATCACTCTCAACAAAGTCGCCGCTTTCATCCAGACTCATGTTGACCCTGTAAATTTTACCGCCTTCACGAATCACAACCCCGCCGCTGCTGACGTCATTATTACGGGAAACATAGTAGTAACCATTCACGTCGAAATAGCCCGCACCAAAGGTCCCTTTCTGGCCGGTATCTGCAATATAAGTTTCCTGACCTGAAGTCGGGTCAAACTCGTAAAGAAACCCCGAGTTATTATCTATCCCATAAAGCTTGCCATTACCGGGGTGGAAAGCCATATCGGTGAGGCTAACAGTGGCTCTACTGGAGATTTTTACCACTGGCAAGACTGCACTGGCATCGCTATCGAGTGGCGACAGGTCGATTTTGAACAAGCCTTTATTGGTCCTGTACAGATAATAGGTATGGTCATACACATCCCCTACATAGAAGGTGTGGTCAGTAGGCAAATCTGAGGTATTTACATCCGCCACCTGAAAATTCTTGCCCATTCGGACAATCTTTTTGTTGGTGGTGTCATAACCGTAAATGTATCTATCGGTGAAGTTGAAGCCGACACCATTCACGTTGGCCGTAGTGCCAGTGTCATCTTCAAGTAAAGTGGTAGCACCCGTCACCAGATTAACGCCGTACACTTTCACTGGGGCAGATTGAAACAGATAGGCCTTGCTGGGGCAGGTATCGAAGGGAGTCGCATTGGCGTGAACAGACCAGACTGCCATCACGAATGCCGGGAGGGTAAGTTTGTTCATAGTCATCGTCCTGTTGCCTTAAGTACCCTGACAAACCAAGAAACATGCCACTTTTTAAGTTTCGTAAAGTCAAAGAGTTACACTTTTGCCCATTTAGACGATTTCTAAATAGCTTCGCACTTTGCAAATTGAGAGCGCTAATTATCCATTGTCTTGCAGAATGAGTTCACTTATCTGCAAATCTCCTTTGCGCTGAATTTACTTCTCAACGGCCAATGGCTAGAGTGGCCGCTTAACATCTCTATACGGAAAATTACCGTGCTCAGCGGATTGCTATTCGTCATCATCCCTCTGGTGCTGGGATATTTGGTTAAATTGAAAAATACCCGATACCTGGCCCGTATCGACGCCAGTTGTGGCCAACTGGTGTCAGTCATTCTGTTCCTGATGGGGCTCAGCCTGGCCAAGATGGATCAACTGGGACAGAATCTGGCGCAAATGCTGCAAATTGCCGGGATCCTGTTTATCTGTATAAGTGGTTGCAATCTATTGGCACTGCCATTGCTGGATAAGAACTGGAACACTCAGGTCACGACCCAGAAAGCCAAACTGCCTTTTAAAGCCATGCTAATCGGTTCAGGTAAGCTCATTCTGGCGGTAGCGCTGGGCTTGGGAGCTGGGTTAATTGTTCGCAGCATATGGCCCGGCTCCCTGTTCTGGGTCGATGACGCCAGTGAGTGGATCTTGCTGTTACTGCTTTTACTCATAGGTATCAGCCTGCGTAACAGCGCAATGTCGCTCAAGCAGATACTGCTGAATGCCAAAGGCATGAAGCTGGCACTGGTGGTGGTACTGAGTTCATTGCCCGGTGGACTGCTGGCGGCATGGTGGCTGGACCTTCCCTGGAACCAGGGACTGGCCATGGCTTCTGGCTTTGGCTGGTATTCACTGACGGGTATTCTGGTCACAGACTACCTCGGACCTGTACTGGGTGGGGGCGCCTTCCTTAACGAGCTGTTGCGGGAAATGGTCGCTATTATGCTAATCCCATTACTTATCGCCCGTTATCCTGCGACTTCCGTTGGCTTTGCTGGCGCAACTGCCATGGACTTTACCCTGCCGGTGATCCAACAAAGTGGTGGTAATAGCCTGGTGCCGACAGCGATTGTCAGTGGCTTTATATTAAGCCTACTGGTTCCGGTATTTGTTACCTTCTTCCTGACTTTGCAGTAACAGTATCAAAGGTCACTCAGGTGGCCTTTTTTATTGGCGCTTTTTAACAGAAGTCTGGAGCAAGAACACGGCAACGTGATGGGGATTACGGATAAGTTTCGGCAGCTATGGTACTTTGCCGAATTCAGAATAGCGAAAATCCGTTCATTGCTGAACGGCTTTTCTTGAAGACTGGCAGGGGTGGCAGGACTCGAACCCGCAACCGTCGGTTTTGGAGACCGCTGTTCTACCAATTGGAACTACACCCCTGTCGACGAGATGGATTATGCTAAAACCCCCTCAAAAGGTAAAGCACTTTTTCATAAGAAACTGCGCGACTGCGGCTTTTTCCGTCACAACGATTAAAAAGCCACTAAATTGGCTTATTTTACTGCAACAAAGCCCGATAAAGCCTCAAGTCCTCATCTTCAAAACAAACAAATATCAGCTGCTTGAGTGACGTGTTTGAACTAAGTTTTTTGCGTACAACCGACACTGCAATCTCAGCAGCCAGCTTTTTAGGAAAACCATAGACTCCTGTACTGATACAGGGGAACGCAATACTCTTGATATTCAGCCTTTGCGCCTCAGCCAAAGCCTGAATATAGCAAGACGCCAACAAGTCAGGCTCACCACTTTCTCCTCCACGCCAGACAGGTCCTACAGCATGAAAGAGATAACTTACCGGAAGCATAAACCCCGGGGTGACCCGTACCTCACCTGTGGGACAACCACCTA
This sequence comes from Shewanella corallii, assembly GCF_023349125.1. GTDB lineage: Bacteria > Pseudomonadota > Gammaproteobacteria > Enterobacterales > Shewanellaceae > Shewanella > Shewanella corallii. The sequence goes on from NZ_JAKIKT010000002.1 coordinate 856,832, forward strand.
TAGTGCGACATGCCTCCAGCAGCTCAGGACCTGCGGCCCTGTGAATTGCACCGTCAACGCCTCCGCCCCCCAATAATCTAGAGTTGGCAGCATTAACAATGGCATCCACCTTAAGCGTTGTAATATCGCCTTTAATAGCCTCGATATCCATATTCAAGTTCTCCTGCGGTCCGCTGCAACTACCTACTATAGCTTTATAACAGCCTTATTCACCCTGCTGATATTTAAGTCGGGTCTCCCGCACCAGCTGACATTGACTACCGCCAGGCTGACAGCGCCACTCTTTACTCTCCATCTTATTACCCTGACGTTGCCAACCCAGCTTTACCAGATTGTTACCATCATCAGACCGACGCTGGTAGCTGATCTGCCAGTGAGAAGGATCATTAAACTCCACTTTGGTTACCTGATAACTATGTAGTGAGCCATTGCCATTGCGAAAGTAGGATTCAACGAGACTCCCCGAATCCTGATTCTGGGTTAGCAAACTGACAGCATAAATACGCTCTCCGTCATCCGCATAAGTCAGATAACGAATTAAAGTATTCTGATCCGGCGTCATCTCAGTATTCAGCCTGAGATCCACTATCTGTGGGTTGGAGTTTGCATACTTAATCTGTCCCTGCCAATGCCCTACACTACCCAGCATCGCCTGCCAGGCATCTTCATTGGTAAAGCTGTAGGCCAGTACAGAGGTTGAGATGGCAAGAAGCAAAGGTGCCACCAAGATCGCGTTCAGCACTCTCATGGGTAGAGTCCTTGATGTAATGAGATAAGCAGTTATTCAGATTACCGGGTAAGTAGCAGGGATTCAGTGAATCTGCGTTAATCCGAAGTGGTGTGAATACGGAAAGCAAAACAGCAGTTGGTCGCTCTGCCAGGGGCGAGTATTGATCTTGCTGGTCGGGAGTCATCGGGAAACAAAACGCAAAAAGCCCCATCCGAAGATGAGGCTTTTCACTTAATGTTGGCGGAGCGGACGGGACTCGAACCCGCGACCCCCGGCGTGACAGGCCGGTATTCTAACCAACTGAACTACCGCTCCACTAAATTGGTGCTTGGCAATGACCTACTCTCACATGGGGAAGCCCCACACTACCATCGGCGCAGCTGCGTTTCACTTCTGAGTTCGGAATGGGATCAGGTGGGACCACAGCGCTATTGTCACCAAGCAAATTCGTTTTGACTTGTCTCTTGAACGTCTGACGGCATTGTTGCTGCACTCAAATGCTCACATAGCGCTGCTATGCTCCGCTTTTCGTTTGCCACGGCTTTGTCAGCCGCCCAACATCCTGCGTCAAGAAAGTCTTTAAATTTGGAAAGCTGCTTTGCTCTTTTTCAGAGCTGAGTCTCGACTTCAATCAAGTCAGTATTCTATTCAAGGTGTTAACCAGTGTTACGAAACCCTTTTGGGTTGTATGGTTAAGCCTCTCGAGTCATTAGTATCAGTTAGCTCAACGCCTCACAACGCTTACACACCTGACCTATCAACGTCCTAGTCTCGAACGGCTCTTCAGTAGGCTCTAGGCCTAAGGGATGACTCATCTTGAGGCTCGCTTCCCGCTTAGATGCTTTCAGCGGTTATCGATTCCGAACGTAGCTACCGGGCAATGCTATTGGCATAACAACCCGAACACCAGCGGTTCGTCCACTCCGGTCCTCTCGTACTAGGAGCAGCCCCTCTCAATCATCCAACGCCCACGGCAGATAGGGACCGAACTGTCTCACGACGTTC
>NZ_JAKIKT010000003.1 GCF_023349125.1 Shewanella corallii
TACTCTTTGTTGCAAGGTATTTGCTTAGGCCCACTAGGCGGCACACCTTGCGTCGCGATTAAAGCGCGTCTATCTCGAGCAAAATTCAACCATGAAAGGTCAACAGACCCTTGCTTCTTTTGTTTCTTTTCGGCCAAAAACTACCAAGCTCAGGCAGCTTTCCTGCTCAGGCTCACTCCTGAGTCAATTGGTGATAGCGGCTGACCATATAGTCGCTGTCACCCAGTGCCATTTGCGCAACTCGAATGCGCTTGAGGTATAGCCCTACATCCAGCTCATCTGTCACACCGATCCCGCCATGCATCTGCACCGCTTCACCCGTGACCTTGTCAGCCATTACCCCGACTTTCCATTTAGCCAGGGCGATAGCGGAAGCTGTCTCTTTGCTGCCGGGGGCCTTGTCGATGGCCGCCAGAGCGTTGATAACTGCACTCTTCGCCAGCTCCAACTCGACAAAGCATGCCGCCGCTCTGTGCTGCAATGCCTGGAAGGTCCCTATCTGCACATCGAACTGCTTTCGGGTCTTCAGGTAATCTGTTGTCATCTGAAACAGGGCTTCGCAGGCGCCAAGCATCTCTGCAGCCAGACAAGCTCTTGCGCTGTCTATCACTTGCTCAAGAAGCGCCTTTACCTCTTCACCTGAGCCCAGAAGCTCAGCATTGACCTGCATCAGCTCAAGGGCTGCGTTATTGCGGGAGTCCACCAAACCGGTATTTCGGACATTCAGGCCTGCAGCGTTGGCATTGACAATAAACAGCCCAAGACGGTTTGACTGGGGAAAGCGAGCCGCCACCAGATAGGCATCGGCCTCCAGACCATCAAATACCAAAGCCTTGGTACCTGTCAGCTGATATCCCTCACCGGACTTTGCTGCAGCGCTAGCAATACGGTCAAGATCAAATCTGTGATGCTCCTCCAGCGCCAGCGCCATGCGCTGCTCACCATACATCAAGGCATTGAGCCAGCTGTCCTGCTGCGCCTCGCTGCCCAGCTTCTCAATCAAACTGCCACACAAAACCACAGATGACAGCATGGGCGAGGCAGACAGATGCCTGCCCAGCTCCTGAAACACCGCGCCCATACCTTTGTAGCCAAACTCCAGCCCACCTTTAGCCTCAGGGAAAGGAATGGCGCCCCACCCCAGTTCTGCCATGGTCTGCCAGATCTGGGCGTCGAACCCCAACGTCACCTGCTCGTCTCTGAGTTTACGCTGCGCCGAAACCGGACTTTGCGCCGCCAGAAATTCAGCGGCCGTATCCGCCAGCATCTGCTCATCCTGAGAGTACACCATGCTCATTGAGCACCTCCTTTCGCCTGTGGCTGAGTTGGGATTTTGGTTTCAGGTAACTCCAATACCCGCTTGGCGATCACATTCAGCTGAACTTCTGATGAGCCACCGGCAATGGTTTGGGTAAAGCCATTAAGCCAGGCCTTGGTCAGTTTGAGTTCCTGTGCAGAATATTCACAGCCTTCGCCTGCCAACGAAAGGTTACCCAGCGCCCGATACCCCATGGCATGCAGCAAAAGCTCAAACTTTTGTTTTTCCTGCTCGGTGTGCACCAGTTTCATAATCGACATGGTGCCAAATACATTCTTACCGGCACGAACCTCTTCGCCCATACGTTGCACTGTCAGGTTGTAGGCGATTTCATCCATCTCAGCCGCCATTGCACGCTGACGCAGCGCGATATCAGAAGCAGCTTCGCCCTCTTCTGCCATAGGCAGATAATCTTTCACCAGAGACATCAGGCTGAAATGGGTGGGCAAGCAGAACTGACCAAATTTGGACATGGCACTACGTTCATGTTGCAGCAACTTCTTGGCCAGTGCCCATCCGCCGTTGAGTTCGCCAATCAAATTGTCTTTGGGCACTTTGACGTTATCGAAGAAGACTTCACAGAAAGTGGACTTACCGCTGATAAGATCGATAGGCGCTACCGTTACCCCCTCAGCGTGCATATCCAACACCAGCAGGGAGATCCCCTGATGCTTGAGTGCATTGGCATCGGTTCGCACCAGGGCGTACATGGCATCAGACTTATCACCGTAAGAGGTCCAGATTTTAGAGCCATTGACCAGATAGTGATCGCCCATATCCACAGCACTGGTGCGAATACCCGCCAGATCAGAGCCGGCATTGGGCTCACTGAAGCCCTGACACCAACGCACCTCTCCACGGCACATAGGGCCAAGCAGACGCTGCTTTTGCTCATGGGTGCCATATTCCAGTACCACAGGCCCCAGCATCCAGATCCCCAGGTTGATCTGAGGTGGACGGCAGCCCAGCTTCATCATCTCTTTTTCCAGTACCGCTTCCTGAGACGGTGTTAATCCGCCGCCCCCAACGTCAACAGGCCAGGCCGGCGCAAACCAACCTTTGTCGCGCATCCGCTCAAACCAAACACGCTGATCCTGGGTATTAAACTGGACATGACTGCCGCCCCAGATCATCTCATCATCACTCATTGGTGTACGCAGGGACTGAGGACAGTTGTCCTCAAGCCACTGTTTCACTTCAGTGCGAAAGCTGTCGATTTCGCTCATCCTGCTCTCCTTCGCCGGACTGAGATGCCGACTGTACAGTGTTCTTTGTTTTCGCCCGCTATCTTTAGCCAACCAATAACGGGCGATGGTTATATGGCACTGGGCCTTCTATCTGACTCTGGGCTTTTTATCTCGCTCTTAGCCTTCTATCTGGCTCAAGGCTGTTATCTCACTCTTAGCCTTTATCTGGCTCTGGGCAGTCCCAGGCCAAACTGGGCGATAAGCTCACGCTGGATCTCATTGGTGCCGCCACCGAAAGTCAGGGTGACAGAGGCGCGCACCTCATATTCCAGTTCGCCACCCAGCAAGGCGGCAGCACTGCCCTCGCGGATCATGCCATTGGCGCCAACCACATCCTGCAACTTGCGCAGGATCTCAACGGCAGACTCACTGCCATACACCTTGGTAATGGACGCCAGCGCCACATCCATCTGACCTTGTTCAAGATCTGCCGCGATGCGGAAGTTAATCAGACGCATGGCTTCCAGGCGGGAATAGCATTCAGCCATGGCCGAGCGCACCCAGGGCTTGTCCATGGCGCGCTTGCCCTGCTCGTCACGGGCCTTGGCCCACAACAGCACCTTGCGATACAAACCTGCGACTTTATCTGACCAGGAACCCAGTCCCAGACGCTCATGGTTAAGCTGAGCTGTGATCAGCTTCCAGCCGCCATTAAGCTCACCCACCAACATCTCTTTAGGCACTTTGACATTGTCGTAATAGGTCGCCGCTGTGGGGTTGGAGCAGGTCGGGATAACGGTATGAGAGAAGCCCTCTTCCTGAGTGTCCAGAATCATGATGGAAACCCCTTTATGGCGGGGAAGATCCGCATCCGTTCTGGCCGCGAGCCAGATGTAATCCGCACTTTCCGCGCCAGAGGTCCACAGCTTATTGCCGTTGACCAGGAAGTGGTCACCATTGTCTTTGGCCGAGGTTTTTAAGGTTGCCAAATCTGAACCGGCATCCGGCTCTGAATAACCAATGGCGAAGTTAATTTCGCCCCGGGCGATCCCAGGCAGGAACTTCTCCTTCTGCAGATCTGTACCGTAAGTCATCAAAGATGGGCCGACGGTACTGATGGTGACAAAAGGCAGTGGCGCACCGGCAATATTGGCCTCTTCAAAGAAGATCAGCTGCTCTGTGGCTTTATAGCCCTGACCACCAAATTCCTTGGGCCAACCGACGGCCAGCCAACCATCTTTACCCATCTGGCGGATCACAGAGCGAAATTCATCACCACCCTCTTTGCCCCGCAGGCTGGACTTGAGCTCAGGGGTCATCAAAGAGGTAAAATAATCTCTGACTTTAAGACGCAGCTGATGCTGCTCTGGCGTTAAATCAACAAACATACCGCCTCCTTAATCTGCGCTACCCAGAATCAAACCACTGGTGGGCACACCAGTACCGGCAGTGACCAGCACATTACGAACATTGTCCACCTGATTGACCGCAGTGCCGCGAACCTGACGAACCGCCTCAGCCACTCCGTTCATACCATGAATGTAGGCCTCACCTATCTGACCGCCATGGGTATTGATAGGCAACTTGCCGCCACGGGCGTGATGGCCTGCACGGATAAACTCCTTGGCCTTGCCTCTGTCAGCAAAACCAAACTCTTCCAGCTGCGGCAATACAAACGGGGTAAAGTGGTCGTAAATAATGGCGGTCTGGAAATCATCCGGCGTCAACCCTGACTGCTTGTAGAGCTCACGGGCCACAACGCCCATTTCCGGCAGGCCAGTGATGTCGTCACGATAGTAGGAGGTCATAATTTGCTGCCCTTCTGCGATACCCTGAGCACCGGCTTTAATCACTACAGGCTTGACTGACAACTCATTGGCTCGCTCGGTAGAGGTGATCACCATGGCTACAGCACCATCTGACTCCTGACAGCAATCCAACAGATGCAGCGGCTCACAAATCCAGCGGGACTTCTGATGTTCTTCCAGGGTAATAGGGCGTTCATAAAAGAAAGCCTGAGGATTGGTAGAAGCAAAGTCTCGGGCTGCCACAGCCACACGGCCAAAATCTTCCGATGTTGCGCCATATTCATGCATATAGCGCTGAGCAAACATGCCTACCCAGGCCGCAGGCGTATGGAAGCCATGGGGCATGTACCAACCGTAGTTAACGTTCTCGAAAATGGGCGTTGAAGCAAAGCCATAGCTGCCCGCACCAAAGCGGTACCAGGAACGCTCATTCATTGCCCGATAGACCACTACGGTTTTAGCCACACCTGACGCGACCGCCATCGCAGCATGCATAATCGGCGCACAGGCGGCACCTCCGCCGTGGGGGATCTGAGAGAAGAACTTTACCTCTTTACAACCCAGCAGACGGGCGATCTCATACTCAGGCACCTTGTCCACTGAATAGCTGCAGAAACCATCGACGTCAGCCGGATCTATGCCCGCATCTTTAAGGGCTGCCAGTGTTGCTTCCATCGCCAGCTTAAGTTCAGTCCGTCCTGAGTTTTTGGAGAACTCAGTCGCGCCCAGCCCCACAATTGCTGCCTGACCACTGATATTTTTTTCCATTGCACTTGTCATTGGCTATTCTCCCTTAGACCGGCAGCGTCAGGCTGACCGTACCGCTCACATGGGTGCCCATGGAGTTCTTTCCTGCCAGCGCTACCGTGACAGTTTGGCTGACCTCATCCTTGTCTGTTACCTCACCCATCAGCTTCATGGTGTCACCCGGGTAGTTGGGCACACCCAGCTTGATCTTAAGATCCTTGAATCTGGCCTGTGGACCCGCCCATTTCTCTACAAAACGTTGCACCAGCGCATTGGTGGTCAGGATGTTCATAAATACATGGGGTGACCCCAGCTCCTGGGCCGCATCTTTATCATGATGTCCCGGAAAGTAGTCACGGGTAGCAATAGCGCCACCTGTGATCAGGGCTACTGTGACAGGGATTTCCAACTCCGGCAGTTTGTCGCCCGGATTGGTGTCATTGAAATTAATGGTTTTCATCGAGGTCATACTTCCATCCAAGCTTATCGTTATCGTTCAGCCAGTCGCCCAGCTGTGCCAAAGTGTCACCACTGCCCCCCAGTGCCAGACGAATTGCCCGGCTCCAGTAGAGGTATCTGTGAATGGGGTAAGTGATGTCGACGCCAAAACCGCCATGTACGTGCTGAGCTTTATGGCCGATAAGGTGGCCAGCATCACTGGCCTGAAATGCGGTCGCCAGCGCTTCTGAATCGCAGCCAAGGCCCGCATCCAAGCGGTATACCAGTTGCCACAGGCTGGAGCGCAGTGCTTCCAGTGCCATACGGCAATCTGCCATGGTCATCTGTACCGCCTGAAAGGCCCCAATCTGACGCTCGAACTGGCGGCGCTCAGAGATATATTCAACGGTGCGTTTGAGTTGATGTTCACTGATCCCAAGTTGTTGGGCGCACAGTGCGGCTATGGCCCTTGGCTGCAGCCAGGCGCTCGCGTCTGCAGCTAGCAAATTAACCGCCGGAACTGTGACCTGTTTGCATTCAACATCAGCGACCTTCTCACCCTGGGTCATCACACCTTCAATTAAGGTGACCCCATCAGTCGCAATTTGCAGGGCCAACAAGCGGATCTCACCATCCAGGTTTACCTTGATAACGGCCGTCTCGGCGTTATTCGCTTCGGCCAGCGCATGCACTTTGCCACTCACTAGTAGACTCTCGCCCTGCCACTTCGCCGAAATCGGGGATGAAGCGGGATCTGCCACGCTCAGGAGGTTCCCCCCTTCTGCGGCGGCCAGCACTGTGGGCATCAGGGCTTCATCGCCATATTCAGCAATAACCGTTGCCGCTAACTGATGGCGCCATAAAGGCACCAAACCCAGTGCGCTGCCCTGAGCCTGCAATACCAGCATCAACTCAGTCATGCCCAGGCCACTGCCGCCTGCGCTTTCCGGGATGTACAAAGAATGCAGTCCAGTCTCGATACAGGAGGCCCAAAGGTCGTCCATTGAGGTGTCCCCACGCTCAACAAACTCCCGCAGAAAATCATCGCTGCAGGTGTCATGAAACAGGCTGGTTGCCATCTCTTCTATGGCGCGCTGCTCCTCGTTTAAAGCAAAATCCATGTCGCCTCCTAAGTCAGTGATTCCGCTGCAGCCGATACCGGCGCGAACAAGGGCAATGTCATCTCGTCATCGAAAGTTTCGAAACGCACCTCCAGTGCCATGCCAATCTGCAACTGATCTTTGTCAACATCAATCAGCTGCGCAGACAGACGAACGCCCTCTTCCAGCTCGATAAGGCCAATGGGGTTTGGATGATCAAATGGAGGGACTTCGGGATAGTGCATCACGACAAAGGAGTAGAGCTGACCTTTACCACTGGCAAGCTGATAATCGAGCTCGAAGGAGTGGCAATACATGCATACTGGCGCTGGCGGGTGTTGCAGCTTGTCGCAGGCCTTACAATGTTGAATACGCAGCTCACCCTGCTCACAGCCTTCCCAGAAAAAGCGGGTATCGTCACTTATCCCCGGCTTGGGACGTTTGATTTTTGGCAGACCGGACTCTGTCTTCTCCGGCCTGGCAACCGGATTGGCGGGCTTGAACTTGAACACCCGGAACAGCAGCTCACCGACTTTGTCATCTTCGCCGCTGTCATTGATAGAGAAGTAACTCATGATCAGGGTGACAAAAAATCCGGTCCCCAGGGCAGTCACCTTCTCTTCGCTGATGGCATCAAAGCGGGTGGTGTAATACAGCTTTTCCCCCATTTTGACGTAACGCTCAAAGGTCAATTCAGAGTTGACCGCGACTACAGATGGATAGCCTTCAGCTTCGATAAGCTTAAGTACGGTATAAGGGTTGTCCTCTGTAGAACCCGGCGCATAGCTGTCACGATAAAAGCCCGCTTCACACCAGCTTTGCAACATGGATGGCGGAGCCACCAGTTCCCCAAACTCACTCTGATGGGCATATTCAGCATCTGTATAAAGAGGATTTTCCACACCCATCACTTCGCACCACTGCCTCACCATGGCAGGATTCACTTCGTCCCAGGCGATGATGCGACCGTACTCACGGCCTACCATCTCGCGTATCGGTTTTAACCATTCATAATCTGCCAAGGTGTTTCTCCTGAGTTTATGGACGTGCGTCCTCATCTTTAATTTTTAATGCGGTTATTCGTTGGCGCCTGAAGCTGACAAAAACGCCGGCATTTCACCGCCGCCATTAAGTAGTAAGTTGCAACCACTGGCATACAGACAATGCTCTGAAGACAGGTATACGCAGGCTTTGCCGATATCTTCGGGTTCAGCCATACGACCAGCGGGGATAGTTTTGCTGACAGCGGCAATGCCTTCGTCATCGCCATAGTGCAGATAGGATTGCTCGGTTTTTACCAGGCCAGGGCTAACAGCGGTCACCCGCACTTTTGGGGCCCACTCCACCGCCAGGGATTGCACCAGCGAAAGGATGCCGGCTTTAGCCGCACCATAAGCTGCAGTACCCGGAGATGCTCGCAGCGCGCTGATACTGCCAATAAAGATGGTCGAACTGCCCTGCTCCTGAGTTTGCATCAACTGGTTGGCTCGTTGAGCCACATTCAGCGGAGCGATCAGGTTCAGGCGTAAAATGCTTTCGTGAAAACGAGGTGAGACGGTATCCGCCATGGCAAATGGACTGCCTCCGGCGTTATTGACCAATACGTCAAGCCGGCCAAACTCCTGCTCGATGAAATTAAACATCTCATCAATAGAGTTAAGATCCCGCACATCACAGGCAACGAACACCGCGCTATTGCCATCGCACTGTGGCAGTGTGTCCGGCGCCTTACGCCCACAAACCACGACTTTTGCGCCTGCACTCAGATACTCCTGTGCGATACCGGCTCCGATACCCTTGGTGCCGCCGGTAACCAGCACCACCTTGTCTTGATAATTAAGCTTCATCATTGTGTTCCCTCAATCGCCCTGACGGAGATAGATCAGCATCTGGGCTGCCGGTTAAGCTTCGGCTTTTTTCGATGTTTCACATTCTGGGCTGATGTGGGCAAACCCATCTTCGTCTGAATGGACGATGAGAGAAATTGGGTGAAACAGAGAATGGAGTCAGATGAAAAAACAGGACCTTTTCCCATGAACACAAACGTCAGCCAAAGCCAGAGTGAGAATTACCCTGAAAGCCAGACTGTACTCCTGAGCTTTCCCGAGCCCGGTATCGCCCTGCTGACCCTGAATCGGCCTGATGCCACCAATGCTCTCAGTCTTGAACTTCAACATTGTCTGGCCAAACACTTTGAGATCCTGTCTCAGGATGACAGCGTACGTTGTATCGTTCTGACCGGAGGCGATAAGGTATTTGCGGCTGGCGGCGATATCACCGGTCTGGTGGATGCCGATCCCATCGAGATCTATAAGCGTCATACCGAACGATTATGGGCACCTATTGAGAAATGCCCCAAGCCGGTAATTGCAGCAATTTGTGGTTACGCCTTTGGCGGGGGCTGCGAACTGGCGATGCATGCCGATATTCTGATCGCAGGGGAAAGCGCAAGCTTTTGCCAACCTGAAATCGCCATCGGCATTATGCCGGGCATTGGCGGAACACAGCGCCTGGTGCGCGCTGTCGGCAAAACCAAAGCCATGAGCATGGCACTTACCGGCCGCCCGATTAGTGCCAATGAAGCCTGGGTAGCAGGCCTGGTGAGCGAGGTATGTAAAGATGAAGACGTCCTGATGAACGCTTTGGTTGCCGCAAAGCGTATCGCCCGCATGCCACCGCTGGCCGCGGAGCAGATCAAAGAAGTGATTTTAGCCGGTATGGACGCGTCACTGGATTCTGCCATGGCACTCGAGCGAAAAGCTAACGCATTATTGTTTGCGACCCGGGATAAGCGAGAAGGCATGACGGCATTTTTGGAAAAGCGCTATCCCGAATTTAAAGGAGAATAAGATTAAACTCTGGCAGCAGTGATCCGCCTTGCTGCCAATCAGTTGGTTTGTGGAACGCCATATATCCAATCAAGCCCTTGGATAAGCGTTGTGGGAAAAGCTGTGGCATGGGTTGCCCCTTCGATAACCCTGTATTGCAAGCTGACTTTGTTCCCCAGCTCTAATTTGATCTTGTCAGCGAGTCTGCCTGCGCCCTTTATCATATCGTTGTTTAATCCAAACTCAGGAGTTTCTCTACTGCCGACAGAGAGATAAACCTTTACAGGCACGTCAGGTTTTTCCACCTTTGATGACAATATTTGATCTTTGTTAAACCAAACTGATGGACTGCCAAGCAGATAACTGCTGAACAATTCAGGTTGAGAGAACAAGATATACGCACCAAACAAACCTCCCAAAGAGTTGCCGACAAAAGTGCGCCTGTTTGGATTGGTTCGATAATTCCTCTCTACATGTGGGATCAGAACATTTTTGATAAATTCTGCATGCCGCTTTGCGTCACCTGTTTCCCGCTTCCAGTCAGCTGCCTTGGTGGGCGTATAGTCTCTTATCCTGCTTTCAGCCCCTTTTGACCCTTTGGAATATGATAGGGCTATCAGAATTGCTTCATCCATCTGCCCTGAATTCATCGGGAACCGGGTAGCCCCTGAAGCGATTTGAAAGCTATAAGCTCCGTCGGTCAGATAGATTACCGGGTAATGTTTATCGGCATCAGATTGGTAGGATTTCGGGAGTTTGATAAACGCTGGATAGGTTCTTTTACTGCTGAGGTCTTCAAGCTCAATCACCTCACTGCGGGGGATCTGAAATGCGTCTTTTGCAATGACAGGTACACTCGCAAGGAGCCAAACCAACGCGACTGGTAAGCGTAATAAATTTATCATGTCGGTTCCTCCCCGGGCGTCACATTAAAGGCTGTATTGAAAATATTTGAACCAAAGATGCCCACCTAATATAACTTTGAGACGCATCCATCTATCCAAAGTGGGTATCTAGTGAATTACTTTCACAAAAAAGCCGGTATCACTACCGGCTTTTAACTGACGACGTTTACCTCGGTGGCTGACTGTCTGTATAACTCAACGGAGCCACACTATTGAGGAAAATACGTACCAGCTCAGTTTGGCGACGAACACCTGTCTTGGAGAAGATAGCTCTCAAATGTGCTCTGGCAGTGTTACGGCGAATATTCAACGCCTCTGCCGCCTCCTCCAAAGACAAACCATTGGCCAACTGCAAAGACAGCGCGGTTTCTGCCGGTGTCAGGCCAAACAGTTTTTTGGCCACATCACTGGATGCCTGAGACTTGGCTACAGAATCACGGATATAGACCACCGCTTTGCTCTGCCCCTTGTTCTCAGCCCAAACTGGTGTAGGAACCACTTCAATCACAATCCCCAGATTTACCTCACCAGAAGGTCTGGTGACCGACATAGCTTCCGGCAAAATTGCATTATTGTTCTCTTTGGCTCGCTCAAAAGCGCCTTTAATCAGCTGCTTGAGTTCCCGGTTATCGCTGGCATAGGTTGCAGTCAGCTTACCGGCGACTACCTGTAAGCCATCGGCTTCTTCCAGGATCTCCTTGGCAAATACGTTCTGTTCCAGGATTCGACCTGACTCATCTATCTGCACTGTGGCGATAGACAGTCGACCAATGGCCTGAGAGAACATAGAGCCAATGGAATGGCTTCGATCCAGTTCCAGGTGAATTGCCAACGCCCGTTTCAGGTGAGGTACCAGAAACTGACACAGAGCTTTTTGTTCAGAGCTGAAGTTTTCAGAATCTTGCGGGCGCGTGATACGGAATCTGAGGCTGCCCACTTCCGGCGCTGAGATATCCACCGCCATCACGTGGTAGACGTCATTGGCTTCGCACCAATGCTTACGATAGGAGCTTTCCCGCCACTCGCTTTCGTCCATCAGGTCATCGACAGTGAAAACCTGATCGGGTCGTTGATCAGCGAAAGGCGTTAGGTTGTGGCGATATGGCAGGTATTGAACCCTGCCTTTGCCATTTAGATTTCCCCCAACAGCGATCATCAGACCGAGGTCCTCCTCATCGTCCTGAGCCGGCTGTTTAAGGATTAGCGTCACAAAGTTTGCGCTGAACAGATTCCGGAATTCTTCCAGTGGCTCTGCCCAACTGATTTTATCCCTGGCTGCGTCATAGATTTTTTCAATGAGGCCATTATAACGCTCAAGGTCCATGTTGATATCTGCCAAAGCATCCCCCTGTTATTATTGTCTGCAAGGATAGGCAACCGCAGCGGTCCTGCACTGCTGCGGCAAATCATCATGTTTGTGCAAGACGCTGCTTAAGCGAGGCACTCGGTCAGCTCTGGCACCAATTCATTGAGGTCACCTTCAAGACCATAGTCTGCCACCTGAAATATCGGAGCATCCGGATCTTTATTGATAGCCACAATCACCTTGGCGTCGCTCATACCTGCCAGATGCTGGATAGCACCTGATATACCCACCGCCAGATAAAGCTCCGGCGCGACTATCTTTCCGGTTTGTCCAACCTGATAGTCATTGGGTACAAAGCCTGCATCGACAGCTGCCCGTGATGCCCCCAAAGCCGCACCCAATTTGTCAGCCAGGGGTTCCAGCAAGCGCTGATAGTTATCGCCACTGCCCATACCACGTCCACCGGACACCACTATGGGCGCACTGCTCAACACCGGACGGTCTGACTTGCTGAGTTCACGCCCCAACAGGCTGGACAGTCCGGCATCCTCGCCGGCATCAAGACGTGTAACAGTCGCGCTGCCACCCAGGTCTGCTTTATCAAAAGCAGTTGGACGAACGGTCAGAACCTGTACCGGCTCAGCAGACTCGCACGTTAACATGATGTTACCAGCATATATAGGTCTGATATAAGTTCCAACCCCAATAATCTCTGTAACATCAGAAACCTGGGCAACATCCAACAGGGCTGCAATACGGGGGGATATGTTCTTTCCTACGCTGGTACTGGCACAAATCACTGCCTGATAATCACGGGTTCTGACTAATTCCACAACCAAAGTAGTGATATTTTCAGCAAGAGACGCAGCATATTGTGGCGCGTCGACCTGTATCACCTCATCAACGCCAGCCACTGCCGCACACTCTGCTGCCAATGCATCAGTGTTGTGCCCGGCAGCCAGCACGTCGATTGCCGCAGAACCATGACTGGCGGCCAATTTTTGTGCTGCATTTATTGCGTTCAGCGAAGTTTCCACCAAGCTGCCATTTTCCTGCTCAGCTATGACCAGAATTCTCATTTCATCTCTCCTTACAATCCTTTGCCATCAGAGCACGCGTGCTTCACTGCGCAGTTTCTCAACCAACTCGGCGACATCAGCCACTTTCATTCCGCCGCTTCTGGGTGCTGGCGCTGCAAACTTCACAGGCTGAATTCTTGGTGTGATATCCACCCCGAGTTCAGATACAGGGATCTGCTCCATCGGCTTACGCTTGGCCTTCATAATGTTGGGTAAAGAGGCATATCTGGGTTCGTTCAGGCGCAGATCACAGGTGATGACCGCCGGCATCGCCAGCTCCAGCGTTTCCAGGCCACCGTCAATTTCCCGGGTTACAGTGGCTTTATCGCCATTGAGCTTAAGTTCTGATGCAAAGGTTCCCTGAGACCAGCCCAACAAGGCTGACAGCATTTGACCTGTTTGATTGCAGTCATCATCAATCGCCTGTTTGCCCATAATCACCAGCTCAGGATCCTCCCGGCTGACAACCTGCTTCAGGCATTTAGAAACGGCCAAAGGTTCAACACCATCTTCAGCGTCAATATGAATAGCGCGGTCAGCACCCACCGCCAACGCAGTGCGCAAGGTCTCCTGGCACCCTTTTCCGCCCAGGCTTACCACAACCACTTCAGATGCGCTGCCTGCTTCCTTTAAACGCACCGCTTCCTCTACGGCTATTTCGTCAAAGGGATTAATGGACATCTTCACATTGTCCAGGTCCACACCAGAACCGTCCGACTTCACTCTCACTTTAACGTTGTGATCCACTACCCGCTTTACCGGGACTAAAATCTTCATACACTTGTCCTCTTGCTGGGCCTTCAGGCCTCTACTTCCAATTCAAGTTTCGGGTAATCGTTATAGCCTTTGTCTCCCGGGGTATAGAGAGTCTTGCGATCAAAACGAGCAAGCTCTGCACCATCACGTACCCGTGCCACCAGGTCTGGATTGGCAATAAAGTGACGGGCAAAGGACACCGCATCACCTTTACCAGCTCGCACCGCCTCCCCGCCTGTCAGGGGATTGAAGTTGTCATTGACGATAATGCCGCCTTGCCAGGCTGTTTGCGCCATGGCAAAAGCATCCAATCCCGGAACAGGCGATCTCATGATGTGGACATAGGCCAGAGGTAGTTCAGCGGCCATCTCAAGCAGCACTCGATGGCTTTGCTCCGGGTTGGCGTCATTGGTGTCATTAAAGGTGTTGCCAGGATTGAGCCTGATACCAACACGCCCTGGCCCCATGACCTCACACATCCCCTTTAAACATTCATAAGCAAACCGGGCACGTGCTGTGACACTACCACCAAACTCATCGTCTCTTTGGTTGCTATCTGAACAGAGAAACTGCATCGGCAGGTAACCACTGGTGCAATGAAGTTCAACTGCATCAAATCCAGCCAATTTCGCGTTTTTAGCGGCCTGGCGATGAATATCGACCTGCTGCCAAACCTCCTGAGTTGAAAGGGCTCTTGGGGTGTCAAAGGGCTGCATACCTGCAGCATCGGTGTAAATTTCACCGCTGGCACGGATCTCACTGGGGGCAATATGGTCTACATCAACCCCTTTGATATGGTGACTGCCAATTCGACCTGAATGCATGATTTGCAATGAAATCAAACCATCCTGTTGATGAACTGCATCCGTCACCTTGCGCCACCCCTCTATCTGACTCGCATTCTCAATACCAGGCTGGCGGTTATATGCCTGACCTTCGCGACTTGGCCAGGTTCCTTCTGCAACAATCAAACCTGCAGATGCTCTGTCGCCGTAGTGCTTCACCATGGCAGCAGTGGGCACACCCTTATCATCAGCGCGGTTGCGGGTCATAGGGGCCATCACGATGCGGTTTTTGAGCTTTAGCTCACCCAGCTGGAAGAGTGATAATAAAGGGGAATGAACAGCCTCAGTACCTGGCTTCATAAACTGCTCCTTTAATCCAATGCGGTGATCAGCACAGCGCTGCGACCACCATCGACAGGCAGACTCACACCGGTAATGTAGGAGGCGTCATCACTGGCGAGAAATGCAATCGCCGCGGCCAGTTCATCGGGCTTACCAACCCGTCCCATGGGGATCAGCGTCTCAGTATTACGGCGGGCAGAATCATCGGACAGCATGCCAGCGGTTGCCGGGGTTTCCACTACAGCGGGTACGACACAATTAACCCGGATATTATCAGCCGCGCCCTCTGCCGCAGCTGCACGGGAGAAGTTATTTACCGCGGCTTTGGAGGCTGAGTAACCTGACATCCAGGGTGTCCCCAGCTCGCCACAGATAGAGGAAATATTGATAATCGCGCCGCCCTTGCCTTTCATTAGCTTCATGGCGGTGCGGGTGCCCCAGAAAGTACCATCGACCGAGGTTTTAAAATTGGCGTGCCAGTCCTCTGTGCTCATCTCTTCAATCGAGCCCCAGGTAAAAGCCATGGCGTTATTGACCATGATATCCAGGCCATCGAAATCATCAGCAGCTTTCAGCATGGCACCTACAAGCGCGCGCTCGTCGCTGACATCTGCAACCAAAGCCGCTGCCTTGCCCCCCAGAGCCTCAATTTCAGCGACAGTGTCATCCAGCACCTGGGCACGGCGGCCACAAATCACGACGGTGGCACCTTCAGCCGCCAATCTGTGGGCTGTGGCTGCACCTATGCCTGTACCGCCACCGGTTATAAATGCGGTCTTGCCCGCCAAACGCTGTTGTATTTGATTATTCATGGTTGACCTCCAGCCAGCAGGCTTGGTTATTGATTGAACCAAGTTAAAAAAGCAGACGCCTGAAGCCATCGTCCAGAGGGACTAACGGCAATCAAGATTGAAATGGAGGTAATAAAAAGCCCCGGCTAAGGGGCTTGATTGGCATTGACAAATATTCAATGGTGTCAGGTATAGCGGATATGCACTTTTTCCGTCAGCGGCACGGCCTGACAGCTTAAGGTCAGGTTGTTTTTCAGATCTCTTTCATCAAGTACATCATTGATCAGCAGATCGACGTTGCCCTCTTTGACTTCACACATACAGCTGGCGCACATGCCACTGCGACAGGAGTATGGCAACTCCAGCCCGATCTTTTCAGCAGCATCCAGCAAGGTTTCACCACCTGCCCAGGGGATTTCATGAGTCTGCCCATCCAGCTCAACCACAGCAATCGCCTGGTCTACCGCAGCGGCTTTTGCAGGCCCCTGGGATGGCTGATCATTTGGGGCTCCCACACTTTCGTCCGGCAAAGACACAAAACGCTCTACATGAACTTTCGATGATGGCATGCCATTTTGTTTCAGCGCCGTTTCCATAGCATCCATAAAAGGCCCAGGCCCGCAAATAAAAGCTCTGCCGTGCAACAATGGCTTGGCCAGCGAACTGAGCAACTCCATTGAAGGAATGCCATTTAGACTATCCAGCAGGTGAATTAACTGGAGACGCTTTGGATACTCCTGTGCCAATTGCCTCAATCGCTCGGCAAAAATGACAGAGGCCTCATCGCGGTTGGCATAGATAAAGCGGACTTTACCCCGTCCTTTGGCCAACGCGGTTTGCAGTATGGAAAACACAGGTGTTACCCCACTGCCACCGGCGCAAAGCAAAAGATCTTCATCCTGGCTTTTGGGTACAAACACCCCGGCAGGACGCATCACCTCAAGAAGATCACCAACCCGGACTGTGTCACACAGGTAATTTGAAACCCTGCCTCCTTCCACTCTTTTGATCGTCACCCTTAACCCTTTATCAAGTTCCGGGCTGGACGACATTGAGTAACACCGCAGCAATTGCTCTTTGCCCTGTGCAATGCGAAAGGTCAGGAACTGACCGCTGGCATATCGATATGACTCTACAAGTTCAGGAGGCACATCGAAGATCAATGATTTCGCATCATGGGTTTCCTCAATCACCTCAACAACTTTCAAGCTGTGATATCTGGACGACATGGAACCTCCTTATCGCGATTTCCGTGCTTATACAAAGGGATCCATATTGGGCAGACCCAGCATAACGCCGCCATGGGCACGGGCGTACGCATCGGTATTATTAGCGATATGGCCCCGGGCCTGATTAATGTCACGGAAGACCCGTTCGATGGGGTTTCCCCGATACAGGCCGGATGCAGCGCAGGCACGCAGCAGGTCATCCACTCTTTCGGCACAAATCTTGGGCACACGACTGGCCTGGGCTCGCTGCAGCAATCTCTCTTCGACAGACATGGGGTCGTCATTGCGGATAGAGTCGACGATGCGGCCATAGTTGCGGATTAGCACCAGTTTGAGCTGATCAGCCTCTATCATGGCTTGAGTCACTGCCATCTGAGCATTGGGATCTTCCGCAGTCTTGGAGCCATGTTTACCCACGTGGGCACCGGCGCGAGCTCGAAACTCTTCAATGGCGCCGTCCAGTGCACCAATACAAGCCGACGATACAGCACGCTGGAACACCTGAGTAAAGGGAATTCGATACAGCCAGCCCGGGTTGGTCTCACGGCCGGGACACCCGTTATCTGAGTGATTGTTGGTACGCTGAGTTCTGTGCTCAGGTACAAAGGCATTTTCCACCGCTATGTCGTGGCTTCCTGTCCCCAGTAACCCATGGACGTCCCAATTCTTTTCAATCTTGAAGTCTGACTTGGGAAGCAGAAAAGTGACATGCTCCAACTCATCACCACCCTCCTCTTTGGGCAACATGCCGCCGAGGAAAATCCACTCACAATGCTCACAGCCACTGGAGAAACCCCAGCGACCGTTGAACTTATAGCCACCTTCAACCTTCTCTGCCTTACCTGTTGGCATATAGGTAGAAGCAATCAGGGTAGAGTCATCAGCTGACCACACATCCTGCTGCGCTTTTTCGGGAAACAAAGGCAACTGCCAGTTGTGCACACCAATCACCCCATAGATCCAAGCAGTGGACATACAGCCGCTGGCAAGAATCATCTGCACCCGGTAAAACACACGTGGATCCAGCTCATAGCCGCCCCAACGCTGAGGTTGCAGGATACGGAATAATCCGGCATCAGCGATCGCTTTAACATTAGCCTCAGGCACCTTGCCTTCCCTTTCTGTTTGAGCAGCACGCTCACGCAGCTCAGGCACCAGCGCTTTAGCCTTGGCAATCAATTCCAGCGCCACATCATTGAGATACTCTTCCGTGGTCGACAGGGCCACATTATCCAGCTGAATTCCCATATTGCTCTCCTTGGTCCACCCCGTCTGTGGCGTGGATTGTCTTGCTTTTTGGATGCTTCCGAGAATTTCACAGCCCCTCAAGTCACTCATCGTCAAAATGGACTAACGCGGCTGAAGCGCCTAAACGCCTAACCTTTACGTTAACTACCCCCCCTAAAAATCCCTCCTGTCCGTTTGGACGATGTTGCACCGGGTGAAGGCGGAATAATGAGCCCAAGACCCATAGAAGGTTGCGACCAGAGCCAAACAGCTTAAGTCTCCTTTGAATAGGGGCACGCCTGATGACAGGCAATAATAAAAACAAGCCAGATGAGCCCGGTTCTTTGGCACAACAAGACTATTGCAAACCTCAGGTTTGACCTGAGCAACACAGGGGAGGTGTTATGCGAACAACACTGGCCATAGGGATCTCTTTGGCGGTGGCGGCTGCAGGCGTTTTCGCCTTCTCGCCCCGTCATTCAGCCCCACTCGCCCCCACCCGTATCCCGGTGGACAATATGAATATCACCAGTCTGCACTCAGGTTCAGCGGGTATTATTGCTGCAGGAGAGTTAGGACATATCCTGATTTCCAAAGATCAGGGTAAATCATGGCAAGCTGCCAGCATCGATAATCAGCGCAATGCACTAATCACCCGAGTCCGTTTCTCCGATAACGACCATGGTCTGGCTATTGGTCATGAAGGCTGGATATTGAAAACTCAGGATGGTGGTGAGAGCTGGAATGAGATCAGCTTTGGTGAGTTTGGTAGCACGCCTTTATTATCACTGGAAAAACAAGCTGATGGTGATTGGCTCACTTCTGGGGCCTTTGGCTACTACCGAAAATCATCTGATAGCGGGTCCAGCTGGCAGGATCTGCCGCCACCTCAAGGCCTGGATTGGCACCTGAACAGCATGATTCCTGGAAAAGATGGTCAAACCTGGCTGCTGGCGGGTGAAGCCGGTACCTTGCTGCGTTCCGACGATAGTGGGGACAACTGGCAAACCGTTGACCCTTTTTATGATGGCTCCTTTTACGGCGGCCTGCATCTGGGTGGAGAACGTTGGTTGGTGTACGGCATGCGCGGCAACATTTTCCGTTCAGATGATAATGGCCATAACTGGCAACGCCTCAACTTCAATATCCCGGTCTCCCTGTTTACCCATGAAGTAATGCCTGATGGCGAACTGCTGTTGGGTGGACAAGGCGGCTTTGTCATCAGCACCCGAAACCAGGGAGATAGCTTTAACATTATTCGTCGTGGCGGCCGCCTGGCCATTACAGATATCCATCCTCTTGGATTGGATGAATTACTACTTGCAAGTGATAAGGGCCTGCTCACTCATGGGCTCACATCCAACTCCAGTCAAAATAGTTCAAAGCAAAACACAACAATGGACACCCACAAAAATACCCAGGACGCCATAAAGCCAACCGCAAAAGCTGAGAAAGCAGGAGTATGATATGAATCAATTTCAACCCAGCAGAACCCAGCTCCTAGTCGACAATATTGCACACTGGCTTATCAGCTGGCGTAAACCTCTGGGCGTGATGTTTATGTTGCTGACCATATTGCTTGGTTATACCGCAACCCAGACCCGCTTTGACCCGGGCTTTACCAAACTTATTCCGGTTGAGCACCCATACATGCAGGCGTTTATGGACCACAGCGCCAAGTTCACCGGGACCAACCGCATCATGATTAGCCTGAGCTGGAATGGTGAGGGCGACATCTATAACCCAGAGTTTCTCAGCCGTCTTCGCACAGCCACCGATGAGGTGTTCTTTACGCCTGGCGTTAACCGGGTAACAGTGCGATCACTGTTCTCCCCCGAAGTGCGCTATATGGAGGTCACTGAATTTGGCTTTATGGGCGATGTGGTGATCCCCTCTCGCTTTACTGCAGATAAAGAGGGCCTGGCCCAGGTACGCAGTAATGTTGCCAAATCCGGTCAGGTGGGCAACCTGGTGGCCAATGATCTCAAGTCAGCCATGGTGCAGGCAGAGCTCTTGGATATAAACCCGGAGACGGGTGAGAAAACCGACTACGCGGAAGTTGCCAAGCATCTGGAGAAGATCCGCTCAGATCTTTCAGGTGCCGGCGTTGATATTCAAATTATCGGCTTCGCCAAGGTGATGGGAGACGTAATGGATGGCCTGGAGACAGTGCTGCTGTTTTTCCTGGTAGCCTTTATCATTACTCTGCTGCTGCTGTGGCACTACAGCCTGTCTATCAAGCTCACTCTGCTGGCCATCACGGTTGCTTTGCTGCCGGTTATCTGGCTGCTTGGCATTTTGCCCCTGATTGGCTACGGCATCGACCCAATGTCGGTGCTGGTGCCCTTCCTTATCTTCTCCATCGGCGTTTCCCATGCTGTGCAGATGACCAACGCCTGGAAGCTGGATGTACTTGAAAATCATGACCCGGAAAAAGCAGCCGCCAATGCGTTTCGTCGCCTGGCCATTCCGGGCACTGTTGCCCTGCTCGCCAACGCCCTTGGTTTTATGGTGATCATGGTGATCGACATTCCTATTGTGCATGAGCTCGGTGTTACCGCGTGCCTGGGTGTTGCTCTGATGATTATGACCAATAAGATGTTTATGCCGATTGTGCTGTCACACCTTAAGCTTGAACAGATGGCGCTTAGGCATGAGAAGCAGCACGAACAGGACAATGACAACAACAAACACAATCTGTGGTGGAAACTGTCGGCACTGGCAACGCCGGGGCCAGCCAAAATCTCAATCACAGTGATGTTGTTATTGTTGGCATTGGGTACCTGGCAGTCACGATCGCTGCTGACCGGTGATGTGGGTACCGGTGTGCCTGAACTGCGCGCAGACTCCCGCTACAACCTGGATAACGACACCATAGTCAATGACTATTCTATTGGTATGGATGTGCTGTCGGTTTACGTCGAAACCCGTAATCGTGAAGAAGCCTGTCTGGATTGGGAGATAATGAACGCGGTTGACCGCTTTGATTTCCATATGCGCGGGGTCGATGGCGTGCAGTCTGTTACCACTACCGCGGGTATGGCTAAACTTTATGTCTCCGGCAATAACGAAGGTAACCCGCTGTGGCGTACGCTGCAACGCAGCGAACAGTCGCTGGTCGCTGGCTCTCACGCCGCTCATCCTCAGTTGGGTATGAATGATAACGGCTGTAAAACCATTAATATGATGGTGTATCTGGAGGACCATCAGGATGCGACACTAAAGCATGTGGAAGGCGAGATCCTTAATTTTATTGATAATGAGCAGCTGACCGACGCCAACTTCCGTCTGCTTGGGGGCAACGCCGGCGTGGCCACTGCCACCAACCAGGCCGTGGAAAAAGCTGAAGTACAGATGCTTATCTCCATCTTCGGTGCCATCAGCCTCTTGTGCTGGCTGACCTTCCGCTCTATCAAAGCGGTACTCTGTGTCATCCTGCCTTTGGTGCTGGTGTGTATCCTGTGTAATGCCCTGATGGCCCTGCTGGGGATCGGTCTTAAGGTAGCTACCCTGCCGGTAATCGCCCTGGGCGTTGGCGTAGGTGTGGATTATGGCATCTATATCTATGAACGCATGCAACATGCGCTGAACAGAGGCACCCCACTGCGCCAGGCCTTCTATGAAGCGATGCAAAGCCGTGGCACAGCCGCAGTATTTACCGCAGTGACCATGTCTATTGGTGTGGGCACCTGGGCCTTCTCGGCTCTCAAGTTCCAGGCAGATATGGGCATACTGCTGGCCTTTATGTTCCTGGTAAACGTACTCGGCGCCATCTTCCTGCTGCCGGCACTGGCCTGTATTTTTGATGTGGGTGCGGTGAGACTGAGTAAAGAGAAATCCAGCAAGAGTGCAGACACAAGTGATACTAGTGCCGGTACCGTAACACCTGAACTAGCCCGTGAAGGCGGAAATTAGCCCTGCTGTGTCAATTGCATAAAAACAAAGCCGCGCGGAATTCACTAGAGCGCGGCTTTTTCATTTAAACCAGACATGCATAGCGCCGCTTCAATCCCTACCCATTTATGCCTGGCTTCAACATCCAGGTAAAGTGGGTGGTGGGGCTGATAATAGCCTTCCGGCATCCTATACCTGAGACCGGCAGCCCTGAGTTTGTCATCTTCGGCTTTGGTGACCTGACGCACATGATAAAGCCTGCCGATGAGTTCAATCACCCTGGCAGCATTCAGGCGCTCTTCGGCATTTGATATGTCAGTGGCATTTGATATGTCGGTGCCACTTGATAGATCGCTATCCTTGGATGTGTTGGCCCTACCGTCCTTCGTTTGCAGCTTTTGCAACTCCTGAAAGATCACCGCCATTGGCACTATATGCTCGAACACTCTAGGCAGTTCAGGTGCCTGTGCCGCCGCTTTTGATAAAGGTGCAGATTTCTTGTACCTGTCCAATGCCCTTTGATTGTTTTTGGTGACATGCCCATAGAGGTGACAAAACACGCCGTTGATGGGCTCGCGGTAGGATGCGGAGTCGTCAATGCCAGCTTCAAGCATGACGATGATGGCGTTGGCGTAGCCCAGTGCCTTGGGATCCAGGTGATTCATGTACTGCATCTGCCAAAAGTCGCTGTCAGTCTTTGCTATAAATCCGGTAAAAGGTATCCACCGTACGGCGAATATGCGCTTGCAGCCACTCCTGGCCGGGCATCCTGTGGCCCAGAGTGGCCTTGGATTGGAGATCTAATCTCAACAAAGCCAACAACTGCGAGCATGCTATATCGGCATCGGTAATTGCCAGTTTTTCACTGACAGGGGCACTGGTGAGAAACGCCACCAGGTTCTGATGAATACGTGCAGGACCGCTGCGCCAAAATATCTGGCCGATCTCGCTTTCGTACTGATGAAATTCAGTCAGCACTACCCGGTATAACCCCAGAATCGGGTCCTGACACAACCCCTCAATATACTGACGCCCAAACCGGCAAAGCACAGAGTCAATATCGGCTTCATCCTCACCCTGAAAATCAAATATCTTCTCAAAGCTCTCCATATGGCTTTCGAGCACAGCCAAAAACAATCCCTCTTTGTTTCCAAAGTACTTATACATGGTTTGTTTAGACCCGCCGGTAATACTGACCACCTGATCCAGCGTGGTATCACGGTAGCCCTGCTCCAAAAACAACCTGGTCGCAGTATCAATAATGGCTTGCCGCTTTTGTATGGTCGATGGCCGCATCTGTATGAAGTCTCCGGTAATTTGGCTGCGTCACATAATATCACCTGCAAGGCAAAGCACAGAGATGCGCTGTTGCGAACAGCCGATAAAATGATCTCATTGCGCGTTATCGTACTGTACGGTACAGTATCGCGATCTTCCCGACAAGTCATGCCCGGATCCTTCTGGCTTAGCGAGGGATTCGGGCCCTCTCCTTGTATTTTTCAGGAATCTTAAATGAAACGCATACTGCCTGGCTTGCTTTTGGTGGGTGTTGCCGCCACCGCGATCAACTGGTATTTGAACCACAAAGATGTTGTCACCACAGACAATGCATATGTAAAGGCCGACATTACCCTGCTCTCGCCTGAAGTTTCGGGCCAGGTAGCCAGGGTATTGGTCAGCGACAACCAAAAGGTCAATGCCGGCGATCCCCTGTTCACCATCGATGATGCGGACTTTATTGCCGAGCGGCAGATTGCACAGGATGCCTTATCTGTGGCGGAATCAGCACTTATCAGCAATCAAACCCAGCAGGCTCTGCAAAAGCTCAAGGTGCAACAGGCTCAAAGCCAGATTGAAGCCATGAATGCTCAGCATCAATTGCAGCAAAATGAGCTTAAACGGTATCAGGCTCTGCTGAAAACCAATTCTATCAGTCAAACCCAATACGATCTGCAGCGCACCCGTGCTGTTGAGGCCAAAGCTGCATTGGACACGGCAAATATTGCTTTATCTGCAGCCAAACAGGAAATAGATATCCTGAATGCCCAAAGGCACCAATTAACGGCACAAAAAAACCAGGCTCAGTCAAAACTCGCTTTGGCAGAACTGGCGTTGAGCCGCACTGTCGTAACCGCCCCTGTCAGTGGCACTATTGCCAACCGCCAGGTTCAGGTGGGCAAATTTGTTCAACCCGGCATGGGCCTGATCACCTTAATCCCCGATAACATCTGGCTTGAAGCCAACTTTAAAGAAACCCAATTGACCGAGGTGAAACCAGGGCAATCAGTCCAATTGGCGCTGGATATCTATCCTGATCAGCCCATTACCGGCAAGGTCGAGTCAATCACACCGGCCACCGGTGCCCAGTTCAGCATGATGCCGGCGCAAAATGCCACGGGTAACTTTGTAAAGGTGGTACAAAGAGTTCCGGTAAAAATCACTCTGGATATCCCGAAATCTCTTGAAGGCAAGGTATACCCTGGTCTGTCAGCCAACGTATCAGTGGTCACCCGGGGATAGTTGATGAGATCACAATTCAGATTGATGCTGCTTGTAATCCTGGGCCCGACGCCATTTGGTATTGCAACCTCTTTGTTTGGTGTCGCCAGCGCAGAAATGGCGGCAACGGCCGGCCTCTCTTTGGATGAAATGAGTCTGGTCAATATCCTGTTTATGACCAGTCAGGTGCTGGGGTTTATTGCCTGTGGCCTGCTTATCAGAGCGCAGGGGCTTGTCACCACCATTAAGCTGGCGCTTTCTGGCGGCACTGTAGCAGCAGTGCTGCTTGCCAATGCCAGTAATCCACTGTTGATAACTATGGGGTGGAGCTTAATGGGATTGAGTGTCAGTTCAGTGATGATCGGGATCACCCAATTAGTACTGGAGCACTGTGACTACAGGGAGATGACGTTAATGGCTGCTTTAATGCTGGTACTGACTACCCTGGCTCCTATGGGTCTGTATCCCTGGCTGTTGGCCAGCATCACAGCTGAAATGAACTGGCAACTATTGGCGATTCTGGTTGCGGTATTTATGCTGCTGGCATTGCTTTGGCTCCTTCGTCAGTCTGATAAACTGACAACGTTAACCCCAGCTGACTCAAACCCGGTGCCCGAACGTTCGCCCTGGCAGTGTTATCTGGCACTGTCCAGCAGTACTGCACTGATGGTGTATCTGCTGATGCGGGGCGAATACTACAACTGGTTTGATACCGGGCTTTACACTTTACTCTGGGCTGCTGCGCTGGTGCTCCTGGCTATCGGTTTTGTGTTCAGATCCAAAGGCAAAAACTGTGGGACTCAAAGCGACAAGTTGCTTAAAGATTTTAAGTTCCTGGTGTTCGTCTATAACGGTTTTCTGGCTGGCTTTGCGGTTATGGTCAGTGGCAATTTGTTGATTCAGTTTCTACAAACATTGTTAGGCTATAACCATATCAATACAGGCTGGGTGCAAGTCATCAGCTTTGCCACCATGCTGCTGGGCATGCTGCTGAGCGTATTAGCCTGCAATCAAAATCGGTTTCCGGCAGACGCACTGACACCCATTGGCGTTGCTATGATTTTGGTTTCTGTGTGGATGATGAGCGGGATGACGACTGAAGTGGGACCGGACAATCTGTTTCTCCCCATGTGTCTGCGGGGCCTCGGCGTTGGCCTGTTAAATGTGTCGGTCACCATAGCGGTATTTGCCTATATCATACCAGGGCAAAGAACCGAGGGACTGGTGCTGTTTTATCTTATCAGAACCTTTGGCGGCATTATGGGAGGCGCGCTGTTTGGTTGGTTAATGCAGTGGCAAAAGCATCAGATGACCCTGGAGTTGTCCAACGTGATGACAGCGGGAAAGTCCAGTATACAAAGCGTGGTCAGTCAGGTCTCAGGCCAGCTTGCCAGCTCCGGCTATCTACCAACAGACGCGCTGATTTCAGGACAGATGCAACTTCTGGTTAAAGGTCAAAGCGCCAATCTGGCACTATCAAACGGCCTTATTTGGTTTATTGGCTGTATAGGCATTATGGGCCCTATCCTGCTTGTCGGTAAAAAGATCGCGGCAAAGCCTTAACATCCTTTACAACGCCCCAAGGGCTAGTGTTTCAGCTCGACATTCAGGTAATTTCCGCAGCAAGCGATAAACTCACTAGCCTGTTGCGGGGAAGCCTGACGAATAATACGAATTTACGCGTACGATGGGACCTGAACCATCGCCGGATAATGCTGACGATTGGTGTGGTTCGCTTGCAATTGCCATCCAGTAACTAGGTCCGGCGGGCAATCTTCCCCAACCAGGCAAAAGTGTTACGGCCCTGCCAGCGTTACGCTGGCTCAGCCTGGCTTTGTTTGGATTGATTAAACATATGGACCAGATCCTGTTTAATCACTTTATTGGAAGCATTGACAGGCATGGCATCCAACACTCGCACGTACCTGGGCACTTTATAATTGGACATGCGTTCCCGGCACCATTGAATCATTGAAACTTCATCGATGGCGTGTCCCGGCCTTAATACCAGGCAGGCACATCCGACCTCCCCCATACGATCATCCGGCACACCAATGACAGCGCTTTGGGCAATAGCCGGATGCTCCGCCAACTGAGCTTCAATTTCAGCCGGGTAGCAGTTAAAGCCACCGACGATAAACATATCCTTAAGCCGCCCGGTAATTTTCAGATTACCTGCGCTGTCGAGCTCACCCAGATCCCCCGTATGCAGCCAGCCATCACTGTCAATGGTTTCAACGGTTGCTTTGGGGTTATCAAAATAACCCTGCATAACATTAAAGCCACGAATGCAGATTTCGCCGGTTTCACCGGCAGGCAAAATAGTCCCCTGTTTGTCCAGAATCGAGACCTCAGTACCGGGAATCGCTTTGCCACTGGTGCCCGCTATGATTTCTGCACTGTCCTGCGGATTGCAGATAGTCGCTAAACCGCCACATTCTGTTAAGCCGTACGCCGTGGTGACCACCTCAAAGCCCAACTCCGCCCGCATACGCGAGATAAGTACCGGAGGTATGCTTGATGCGCCTGTAGATGCCACCCTCAGACTGGATAGATCCGTATTACCCAGCTCAGGATCCGCCAGCAGAGAAAGGTAAAGAGTCGGTGGCCCGGGTAACACACTTACCCTATCCGATTCGATTCGCTTAAGTACCTTTTTGGCGTCAAACACCTGTTCCGGCAATATGGTACAGCCCGCAAGCAAGCAGGCGAGCCAGCCAGCCTTGTAACCAAAGGCATGAAAGAATGGGTTGACCACCAGATACCTGTCACCTGCTTTTAAGCCGAGTATCGTCACGAATTCACTGAAGGCCTGCAGACAAGCTGAGTGTCTGCTCATGACGCCTTTAGGTTTCCCTGTGGTGCCAGAGGTGAACATCAGATCTGACAGATCATCTCCGGTTACCGATGCAGCTCTGTTGATTGCCACCAACCCGGCGATATCTGCTCCATTGGCAATAAAGTTGTCCCAGCCGATAATCCGGTCGCAGGCGGGAGCTTGCCTGTTGCTCATCACCACTATGGATTGCAATGATTCTGGCCACACAGGGTTAAGGGATGCCGGATAATCTTTATCCAGAAAATCACCGACTGACAGCAGCAGCTTTGCACCACTTCGACTTAGTACATCGGCAGCTTCTGCCGGTTTCATCCTGGTATTAAGAGGCACCAGCACAGCGCCAGCCATCTGTAAGCCAATGGCAGCTATCACCCAGCGGCTACAATTGGGCGCCCACACTGCTACCCTGTCTCCCTTCTCAATCCCCGAAGCGATCAAGGCCCTGCACACACTCAGGCACTCTGCGGGGAGCTGGTCATAGGAGACTGATTCGCTCCCGTCTTCAATAGCAGGTAAATCACCATAGCGCCGGGCTGCATCGAATACCAAAGCCGGAATGGTTTTAATTGGGTTGGTGGATAAATCGCTCATGAATTACTTAGCTCCCTGCTGTTTACCCGGCTTACGCCACACTTTGGTGTTGCTCTGATGTGTCAGCTTCACTGGCTTGCGAAGCGATGTGATTGGCGGCGATATAGCCAAAGGTCATGGCAGGCCCAAGTGTGGCACCAGCCCCAGGATAGCTGGTTCCCATGACAGAGGCTGAGCAGTTACCTATGGCATAGAGCCCTTTTATAGGACTGCCACTCTCACCTATTACCCGGGCATACTCGTCTGTCAGCAAGCCACCTTTTGAACCTATGTCACCGGCGTCCATACGCATGGCATAAAAAGGACCTTTGTTGATGGGGGCCAAACATGGGTTGGGTTTGACATTGCGATCGCCATAGTAGCGGTCAAATACATTACCCCCCCGGTCAAAGTCTTCATCGACACCGGTTTGGGCAAAATGATTCATTTTGGCGACGGTATCTTTAAGCCCCGACGCGCTGATGTTAATCGACGAAGCCAGCTCATCCAGTGAGTCTGCTTTCCAATACAAATTATTGTGCCAATCTTTGGGTAACCGACTGTCCGGCATAATCTGTCCCGGCATCAACGGCCCCATTGCGTAGTTGAATCTGAAGCTGGCATCGAAGATCACCCAGGCCGGTATCGATTTGCCGCCGGACGCCTGATGATTGCGGTACATGGCATCGCCAAACTCCAGATATGGCGCGGCTTCATTAAAGAAGCGCTGGCCATTGCCATCCACCACTATGGCGCCGGGAAAGGCACGCTCGGCAAACACGCCTCTGGCTTTATCTTCACGTGGTACACTGATGGTTGGAGCCCACCAGCACCAGTCCAGCAGATCGGTCGCAGCACCCAGCTTTTGCCCTGCAACCAGAGCAGCCCCGGTATTGGCATTCGGTGGCGTTGCACTCCACTCCTTGCGGCTGGGTTTAGCCAGATACTTATCTCTGAGCATTTGGTTTTGCTCAAAGCCACCGGACCCCATGATCACCCCTTTGCGGGCATAGATGGTTTGTTCGCCCTGTTGCGTGGTTACCCGAATGCCTGCGACTTTGTCATTCTCCATCACAAAGTCGGTAAAGTCGGTATTGAGCCACAGGGGAATATTTCTGTCTCTCATTGATTGACGCAATGCGGCGACTAAAGACCCTCCCAGGCCTGCACGTTTATCACGTCGGGTTTTCTTACGCTGTTTAAAATCGAATTTATATCTGAGCATGAGTTTGATAAGCATCCAGCGCCAACCGGACTCTCGAGCCATGGCTTTATGAGCATCTCTTGCAGTCCAGGCAATTTTGCCCATCAATAAGGTAGAAGGAGACGCCTTGCGCTGGTTTTCGACCTCGTCGCCCAACACACTGGTATCGAACAGCTCTGGGTCCAGAGTTCTTCCCCCGGGCAACGCCCCTTCCAGATGCTGATAGTAGTCCGGATATTTTTCGGCAACTGCGTAACTTACCCGACTGTTCTCTTCAAGATAACGGATCATCTCGGGCGCATTATCCAGATAGGCTTTCAACCTCTCCGACTCCACTCGTCCTCCGGTGGAATGTTGCAGGTACTGCATCGCAAGCTCATGGCTATCTTTGCCACCTTTGTTGCGGAAGTAGTGATTATTGGGGAGCCAGATGCCACCTCCGGATAAGGCTGAGGTACCGCCATACTTGTCCGTTTTTTCAACGACTAAAACCGATTGGCCTTTATCTGCGGCAAACACTGCAGCGGACATGGCGCCAGCTCCTGAGCCGACGATCACTACGTCATAGATTTGCTTGTTGTGACTTGCACTCATTAATGAACCCCGATTATTGGCTGACCCCTGCCTTGCAGGTTTGTTGGTTATGCCGATAATCGCCTGTCATATCCCGTCCCTCATCGTCGAAGCGGACTAGCTCAACAGAGCCTCAGACTATTCATCAAAAATTTTGATAACAAGACAACAAAAAAGAGCCCATGCAAAACACAGACTCTAATATCGATGCATTTCAGCCATCAAGTACTCAGGTAGTAAAAGCCTGTTTCAATTGACTGCGGAGCAATTTACCCGCTGGGTTACGTGGTAAATTCTGCTCCAAAATATGAATTTTAGACGGGACTTTATAAGCCGCGAGAATGGCAGCGACATGAAGTCTGAGGTTCTGCTCACTCACAGATTCCCATGGAGATACCGACACAACGGCGACCACAGCTTCACCGGTTTCTTCATCGGGCACACCAAAAACTGCAGCCTCCCGGACGGCCTGATGCCGAAGCAAACAAGATTCCACCTCTGCTGCGGCAATCTTCTCACCAGCGCGGTTAATCACATCCTTCAGACGGTCTACGATATACACAAAGCCATTATCATCCAGATAGCCGAGATCGCCTGTATGCAGC
Organism: Shewanella corallii; assembly: GCF_023349125.1. Taxonomy (GTDB): domain Bacteria; phylum Pseudomonadota; class Gammaproteobacteria; order Enterobacterales; family Shewanellaceae; genus Shewanella; species Shewanella corallii. The sequence goes on from NZ_JAKIKT010000003.1 coordinate 30,031, forward strand.
CAGCCGTCTCGCATGCAGTCGCGGGTGGCAGCATCATCCCCTACATAGCCGTCCATCAAGGTGACACCCCGCAGACAAATTTCGCCATTTTGGCCAGGAGGTAACGGGTCCCCAAGAGGGTCTGCCACCATCACCTCCATCAATGGGGAGATCATTCCTGAGCTTTTGGGGTGCATACGGAACAGATCGCCGGAGATAGCAGAGCCAACGCCATTAGTCTCTGTCATACCAAAGCCTATGCCCACCATCTGTTTGGGCAGCTTATCCATCACCAGCTCAACCAGAGTGTCCGGCAAACCGGCGCCGCCGAAGCCCAGACCCGAAAATCCTGCCAGGATCTCATCACTGAAGAACTCCTGGTCACGAAGCAGTTGCATCACCATGGAAGGCGCACCGTTAAACTGAGTGACCTCTTCAGCCTTCATGGTGTTGATGGCATCCTGCGTATTCCACTTATGCATAAACACCAGGCGACGACCTGTTCTTAAAGCCGTTAACAGTTGTGCATGCAGACCACTGACATGAAACAGAGGAACAGCGGTCAGGATAACCGGCGCTTTGGCCTGCGCCATAATGTTTTGCACTATCTCAGGGGACGTCATGGCGGAAATCGCCGAGATATAATCTATGTTAAACAGCGCCTGACATACAGCCAATTGGCTCGACAGCACCGCCTTTGCCCGGCTGGTCGCCCCTGAAGTAAATAGAATAAGGGCAGGATCTGAGTCGTTAAGCCTGGGTATGGCGAGCGGGACATCGCTGACATGATCAGACACTAGATCCTGATAATGGAATACACCGCCTGATTGACGCATATGGTCATCCACCATCAGGGTGCGACAGTCGATATCTCCCTCCAACCGGGTATATCTGTCCAGATCGCACACCAACAAGCGAGGCTCAATATCATTAAGGGCGGCCGTCAACTCCTCTTTCTTACCGAAGCTATTCAGTGGAGCAGGTACAGCGCCAATACGGGCTGCGGCACAAAATGCCGCCACCCATTCTGGACGGTTGCGACATGCTATCGCGATAGGATCCCCCGCCTGGACTCCCTGTGACAGCATCCAGCGCCCAAGAGCATCCATCTCCTGAAAAAAGCGCTTAAAGCTCCACCTGTCATCGCGATATACCAGAAAGCAGGCATCATCGTCCCGTCTGGCGGATTCGATAACCTCCGCCAGGCTCCGGGGGGCATTTTTGTATCTGGGCAGTTTGACGCCATCCTGCTCTGTCATGCTGAGTTCAAATGGGGAACCGGGCGCAGTCAGCTGGGCCTTAACCTCCATAGCTCTTGCAATTGCATCCATGACAATACTCCTGATTTATTGAGTCTTTTGGTCTTGTTGTCGTAGTTTTATATATTGTTCGCCGTCCTGTTCTCGGACGTTATTTTTCTCAAGCCTTGCGGCATCGCAAAGATAGTTCAGGTGTGCCTGGGTCTCTCCCAAAGCCAACATCTTCTCAACCGGGCCAAGCTTGCGGCTGCTTAGCTGCCGGTTAAACATCACCTGCATTGCCTGCCATAGGGTCAATCCCTGCAGGGCTGCAGACTCCAGCAAGTCTAAATGGGTATGATGATGCTCAATCAAGGCCCGACTTCTGGGCTTTATTCCCCTGAATACCGGCCCATGGGCTGGCAGTACCAGGGTATCCGCCGGAAACTGTTCAAGGCGGTCAAGCGACTTAAGCCATAGCGCCAGCGGGTTGGCGTTTGGTTCAATCTCATTGACCAGTACATTTGAGCTGATTTCGGGCAGCAACTGATCACCGGCCAACAAAATGCCGTCCTGTTCACACCAGAGGCAGGCATGCTCGGGAGAATGCCCCTCCCCAATGACAACCTGCCACTTTCTGGCACCGATCGCCAATTGCTCACCCTCCCGCAGGCGGTTGAAAGTGTTTGGAAAATGACCGACAAAGGGATCTTTTACCACGGCTTTGATAATGTCTGTTATCTCTTGCGGCGGAACCCCGCCAACCTGGTAGAAACGGGTGAGTTGCTCAACCATGTCAGGATTTCTTTGGGCGCCAACACTGCGCATAAAGAAATACTCGCCGAAACTCATGTAAAGGGGGATGTTGAACGTCTGGGTTAACCAGGGTGCCAATCCGGCGTGGTCATAGTGAAAATGGGTACAAATAAGCCCTTTCAGCGGCTTGCCCTTTAGCTGAGTGTCCACCAGGGTTTGCCATAGTTTTTTAACCTGATCGAGCTGCAAACCAGTATCGACACCGTACCAACCATCGTCATCTTCCAGCAGATACACATTGATATGGTTAAGCGCCATCGGCATGGGCATCCTCGCCCAAAGCACGCCAGGTACGACTTGCTGCACTGAAGCATCCGCAGCCGGTACCGGAAAAGGGTATTCCAACATTGCTGCCTGTCCTTTTACCTGTTGCAACGGCTCCCCCTTTACTGTGAATGCTTATTCCTGAATGTGTTCATAAGAATTCATTCACCGGCCAGCCAATACGTCCAAAAGGACGATGATGGTTTTTTTGTGGACGCTACCTTCAGAAGCAAGCGTGTAATCCCACAGGTTTTTCACGGACAAATTTTACGGACTTTCCAATCCCTGAATACTTGCCCCTTAACTGCAATCGTTCCGGGTTTAAGTCCCGCCGGTCACCCCGGCTATAACAAAGGAGCGAACCATGCAGTCGTCCAACTCATCCATTCCCAATTGGCGTAAGCACACTACGCTGGTGTTGCTGGCGTTGGTATATGTCTTTTCTTTTATTGATCGCAATGTTATTGCCATTGTGCTGGAACCTATCAAGCAGGAGTTTGGTGCATCAGATACCTTGATGGGCCTGCTGACGGGCCTGGCCTTTGCGGTCTTGTATGCCGGATTAAGTCTGCCCCTGGGGCGGATGGCTGATAACGGCGCCAATCGTCGCAATATGGTGGCCATTTGCTGTGGAGTGTGGAGTTTCGCCACCATGGCCTGCGGCATGGCCCAGCAGTTCTGGCAGATGATGCTGGCACGCATGACAGTAGCCGTGGGTGAAGCGGGAGGCATGGCGCCTTCGGTCTCCATGGTTTCGGATCTCTATCCGCCTCACCGCCGCTCGCTGGCCATGAGCGCCTTTATGCTCGGCCCTCATATTGGCTTGCTGGCCGCCATGGTGCTTGGTGGCTGGATTGCACAAGAGTATGGCTGGCGTTCCGTGTTTATCTGGTTTGGTGCCCCGGGCATTTTGCTGGCAGGTTTACTGCTGCTCCTGGGTAAAGAGCCGGGACACGGCGTGTTTGACAAACATAAAGGCGATAAAGACAGCCGCCCCTTTATGACCCAGCTTAACGGCATTATCCGTGTACAGGGCTTTGGCTGGATTGCCATGGGTTGCGCCCTTGCCGGCATGGCGGGTTATGGCTATGGGATCTGGGCACCGACCTTTATGGTGCGCAATTATGATATGTCCCTGGCTCACGCTGGTATCAGCTTTGGTGTTGCCGGCGGTATTTTTGCTGCAGTGGGCTCGATTTTTGCCGGTATTTACTGCGACAAGTTAGCCAATAAAGACGCCAGATGGCAGGTATGGATGCCGATGATAGGCATAGTGCTGAGTCTGCCCATGGGCATCGCTTTTCTGATGTGGCCGGCCGACGCGATTTGGATGCTTGGCGATCTTGTCGTGCCTCACGCCATACTTTTTGCTGCAGGTTTCAGTTTTTTTGCATCCTGGTGGCCCAGCCTCTCCTACGCCGCCGTCAGCCATATCATGACCAGTCGCCAGCGTGCGACAGGCGCCGCCGCGCTGAATCTGTTTTTGACCCTGTTTGGCGCGGGTCTGGGACCTATGCTGACCGGCACACTCAGCGATCTCTTTGGTGAAACCGATGGACTTAAATTTGCCCTAATCGTCACCCTGTCATTCCTGTTGCTGTCTGCCTGGTGTTACTGGCGGGCTGCGACGCCTTACACCCAGCGTATGGCCAACCTCGAGGGCAATACCCCACAAACATCAACTGACTCAGGCGATGCGGCTGAGCCGGAAATGAATACTCAGGGCGCCGCTGGATAAGCGCCCGCTTAAGCCAATAAGGAGAACTATATGGCGACTTCACAAGATTATCGTATGGGTGATTTCACCTTCCCAAGAGGCTGGTTCATGATTGCCACCTCGGAAGAAATTAATACCCACAAGCCACTGGCTATCCGCTATTTTGGGCGCGATTTTGCCCTGTATCGCGGTCGCGCCACTGGCCGTGTGGTGTTGTTGGATGCTTATTGCCCCCATATGAAAACCCATCTGGCGGCCGAGAATGATACCTCCTATGTGATTATTGATGGCGGTGGTACCAATATCGACGGTGATGGCATTCGCTGCCCATACCATGCGTGGCGCTTTGGTCCTGATGGTCAGTGTGATGATATTCCTTACCATGATGGCCCCATTCCCAAGACCGCCTGTGTCAAATCCTGGCCTGTGGTTGAAAGTCTTGGCGCCATTTGGGTCTGGCACGACCCGGAAAATGGTGAACCCGAGTGGGACCATCCATCACTGCCCCAGTGGGATGATGAAGCCTGGGTACAGTGGCAATTCGACCACCTGGGCATGCTGGAACACCATCCACAGGAAGTGATCGACAATATCTGTGACTATGGCCACTTAAGCCCGATTCATGGCTCTACTGTGCAACGTTATGAGAACGAGTTCAGCGGACATTACGCCATTCAACGTCAGTGTGGTCCTCACCGGACCCTGGTTGGCGATGATGGCGTCAGCCCAGTGCTGCATACTGACACACGCTATCATGGTCCAGGTGTGCTGATCTCTCATCTAACCGGCTACTATGAGTCAATTTTGATGATTACCCATACCCCTGTGGAAGATGGCTCGGTTAAAGTGTGGCACGCGCTGTTGGTCAAGTCCCCTTATGGCAATGACAAGGCAACTGTGGAAGATACCATTGCCGCCCGTCAATTCCAGCAAGCCAGTCGACTGGCGTTTGAGCAGGATTTCCAGGTGTGGATGAATAAAGCGCCCTGCCTCAACGGCCTGTTTATTCCAAGTGATGGGCCCTTTATGAAAGCCCGTATCTGGTATAAACAGTTTTATAACCCAAGAGAGCGTAAAGCTGAGTATCTGGATAAATGTGAAGGCACTTATGTGCCAAGAGGGATTGAGCCTTATACACAGGGCTAAGCTTGAGTACAGACGCCCCAACAGTGATATAAAAAAACGCCGCAATTGCGGCGTTTTTTTATATCACTGTTGATTTACCCTGCGGTATTTCCTGAAACAAACTCGCTGTTATCCTGTGGCTTGATATTTAAGATCTCATTCACCTGTTGCACAGTGGCCTCAAACAGTAATGAAAGCTCACGGTACCTGTTGGCAACATCATTCGACTGCCCCTTCTTCGCAATGCTCTCCAACTCTTTGGCCTTGGTGGCCAGGGGACCCATTGAAAGATTGGCGGAGGCACCTTTGATGGTATGACTGATAGCCACTATGGCATCAGCATTTTGAGCCTCCACCTCAACTTCAAGCTGAACCGCCAAAGAGGTCATCTCATCCACAAACGCAGCGAGTGTTTCGCTTAATAACTCCCTGTCACCCATAAAAGTTTTAAGGGCTGAATCCAGATTAAACATGCAAGGCTGATCCATCGTTTTCCCTTCATAAGCAACTACGGGTTGTGCATTAGCTGTTGACCCATTAACCCCAAGATACTTGCTGAGTGTAATACCCAGTATGGGGATAGACAGGGGCTTGCTGATATAGTCGTCCATTCCTGCCGCCAGGCACTTCTCCCTGTCTCCCTGCATCGCATTGGCAGTTAACGCGATCACAGGTAAATCTCGCTTACCCTCTCCGGCGTCCCCCATCCTGATCGCCTGAGTGGCGTGATAGCCGTCCATCACGGGCATCTGACAGTCCATCAGAACCAGGTCAAAATCAGTGGATTCAAGCACTGCCAGAGCCTTTTCTCCATTGGCTGCAATCAACACCTGTTGAAGCCCCAATTTCTTCAACATTCCCTTGATCACGATTTGGTTAACCTTGCTGTCTTCCACCAGCAGAATCTTATATTTGTTCTCAAAGTTAACGATAGCTCCTTCGCTTGCAGGATCTCCGGCAAGTTTGCCTTTTAGGCAGGCCTCTATCACATGGAGTTGCGCAGGACGGGTACTCAGATGGATCTTATTGCCAAATCGTTCCGACGCCTCCAGCACCTGCTTGTGGGACATAACTGCCATGACATTACTTCCCAGGTTGGCCACCCCAACCAACTGCTCGAGAAGAGCTTCGATATCAGTAGGATGCAAAGGAACGCTGCAGATCAAAGATGACGGCGCATTTTCAATATCATTGAATATACTCATGTCACGCACTTGAGTATCTGCTCCCCAGGAATTGAGCAATACCCGAACCTGATCGTCATCAAAGGCTTGTTCCCGCACCATCATAATTTCCTGGTCAGCAAGACAAGGGGGCCATAGTTCATCACTCTGTTGAGGTGCCTCTTCTACTTCAATATGGAAAGCAAAGACACTGCCTTTTCCCGGCTGACTACTGACTCTGATATCTCCACACATCAACTGACAAAGACGCTTCGCAATGGAAAGTCCAAGTCCAGTTCCGCCAAAATGGCGGGTGGTAGAGGAGTCAGCCTGAACGAAGGGTTGAAACAACATGCCCTGATTTTCTTCATCTATACCTATGCCGGTATCTTCCACTTCAGCCCTCAGCCTTAGCCGACCATCATATTCAGTGACATTGACCGAAACCTTAACCCACCCCTGTTCGGTAAATTTAATGGCATTACCAATCAGATTACTCAGGATCTGACGGATCCGGGTAGGGTCACCCTTAATCCAACGACTATCCACTGCTTTCACATCCAAGACAAGCTGAAGTCCCTTCTCTTCGCTTCTCATTGCCAGTGGTTGAATAACGTCGTCAAGTAACTGAAGGAAATCGAACTCTGTCTTGTCTATGACGAACTTGCCGGACTCTACTTTGGAAAAATCAAGAATATCATTAAGTAAAGTCAGAAGAGCATCGGCACTGGATGATGCCACCGACACATATTGTCGCTGCTGGCGGGAAAGCTCTGTCTGCTCCAACAAGGATAAAATTCCCAATACCCCGTTCATCGGTGTGCGTATTTCATGACTCATACAAGCGAGAAAGTCTGCTTTGGTTCGCGTCGCTTCCTGAGCTTTCTCCGTCGCCTCTGTGAGCGCCCAGTTTTTAAATTCCATCTCTTGGGCGTAAAGCTCAATTTTATGTTCATTTGCCTTAATATGCGTCATATCCTCAACGCACATAAAGAAGCCATTAACATCCTGATGTTCATCCAGATCCGGCACATAGGTAGATTGCAAAAACACCTGGCCTGTATCAGCTTCTTCAAGCTGAGATTCAAATACCTGAATTCGCCCTCTGAGGGCTCTTGAAATGTGGGGGCGGATAAGTGTTTCAAGCTCCTGAGGCATCACGCTGGCAAGGTCTTTACCCAGTACCTGAGCCTCTGATTTTCCAAGCCATTGAAGCAACCTGCGATTAACGAAACGAAGCTTCAGCTCACGGTCTACATAAGCCAATTGTACCGGGATAACGTTGGTGACTTTATCGATATAGTGACGGGACTGAAGCAGCTCTCTTTCCCCAATTTGGCGTTGGCGTATTGCGTTGTTATAGCTGTCAATCATCAGTCCAAACTCATCGTTGGAACGAAAGTCGATGGTGGCTTTGGGGTTTTTGCTGATTTGAGTTCTGATACTACGAATAGGTTTAAGTACCACTTCACGCTGAATCAAAGGGTTTACCAGCAGAATTAAGATAAAACCGATTGCCTGAATAATAATAAATTCAATAAGATCAGATTTAGCCTGCCGTTCCATCAGGTCAGTGTTGTAGGCAATATACACTTGATATGGCCTGAGTCTCTGCTCCTCAGGCGACACCCAAAACAGTTGATGAGCCTGATGCATTACCCCTTGAGCCTGATCCAGCAGAAACTCCTGATTCTGCTTTACAGACTGTTCAAAAAGCCGGCTTACCTTGTTATCAAACGCAAAGTCCCTGCTACGTCCAATAAATTGACCATTACTGTCTGCTATCACAGTATCGCCTGAGAGAATACTCATACGTCTGATGGTAGACTTGGCTGCCAAAGCTCCTACCACTCTCTGCAAATCAGCGACTTCTGCTTTCGCTTCCAGAGAGATATTCAGCGTGCTGAGTACATCAGCTATTTCGGCCCTGGCCTGATCTTCAATCCTGTTTGCCAGCACGTTGTAATAGGAAACCGTGACCATCAGGCAAACCATAATGCTCAGGGTAATATTGGCAACATTGAGTTTGACGCCCAAAGAGCGTCTGAATCTGGCTTTGGCGTTACTGGTCTGCATCCCTGATTACTCTCGGCCCTGGCTCCATAAAATGTCAGCTATATGCGTACAGTCAGTTTCCAGCGCATTGACCTCTACCAGAGTGGCACACACAGATTGCATTTTTTGATTAATTTCGCTGTCAGTAACAAACAACTTTCGCTGTTCGTTACTGCTGATGATATGAACTCCATTGAGAGCGTCCGTAAACTCCCTGGAGCTTATCCCTTCACGGGCTGCCATCAAGGCTGCTCCAGCCTCTGGATTGCTGGCGTAATCATCCAGCGCCATCTGCCACGCCTGCCATAACTTATTGACAAGATCAGGATGCGTTTTCAGTACTGCGTCCGACACAGACACAGTATCAAGAATCTCCCAGGGGATGATGTCGCTGCCGAATATCTGGTGAGCCAGCTCCTCTCTTATATATTCAGTAGAATAAGGAGGGTAAGTGACCATAGCGTCAATATTGCCTTGGATCAGCTGATTTTTTCCGTCACCCTGCTCGACATTAACAACATTCACATCACTCAGTGTCATCCCCTCATTTTGTAGCGCCCGGGCCAACACATACAGACCAAGGCTACCCACCTCGCAACCCACAGTTTTGCCCTTAAGCGCTGACACCGAGTCAAATTCACTGGCAGCCACAATCACATCGCTGCCGTTGGAGTAATCTGCCGCCAAAACCACTTTGACCGGCTCGCCTCCCAGCGCTTCGACCTGTATCGCTTCAATTAAGGTACTGGCGAAACCATCAACCCTGCCTGCCAGATAAGCCCGTTGCGAATCTGACAGTGTGGATACCTGAACCAACTCAAGATTCAGATCCACAGCTTTAAAAAAACCCCTTTGTTCAGCAAGGTACAGAAACTCGTATCCCGGCCAGGGGTTGATGGCTATACGAACGGTTTTTTGCTGCGCGGGCGAACAGGAGAGCAGCAATAGAACAGCTGCGAGTAACACCATAATCCTTTGCATCTTAATTTCCTTTGTAGTTCAGTTCCTGAAGAGCTGCAGGCTTGGAGCACCAACCCACCACCTGATTACGGCCCTGATCTTTGGCCTGATAGACGCATTCATCGGCCCGCTTAAGCAGTGGATTCAATTCCATCACTTCGGCACACGCATCGACGACACCAAAGCTACCTGTCACCATCAGTCCCTGAGGCATTAATTGCTCCATTTGCTGCCTCAGCTTTTCCACCTTAACCATAGCGGCATCCAACGGGCACTCCATCAGGATGACGAACTCTTCGCCCCCCAAACGAGCAACCACATCTTCTCGCCGGGTATTATTCTCAAGCAGTTCCGCGACCGCCATCAACACCAGGTCACCCATCTCATGGCCATAGGTGTCGTTAATGGACTTGAATTTATCTATGTCCATCAGGACCACACTCAAAGGGGTTTTATGGCGGCGGAAATGGGCCAGGCGGACTTCAGCATTCTCGGTAAGAAAGTAGCGATTAAACAGACCAGTTAGCTGGTCATGAAGGGCCATAAATCGCAATTTATCCCTTTGTTGTTTAAGCTGCATATGCACAGATACACGGGCTCTGACAATCACAGGGCGTATCGGTTTGGTAATGTAATCTATCGCTCCCAGCAATAATCCCTGCTCTTCATCTTCCTCACTGTCGTTACCAGTGACAAAAATCACCGGAATAGATTCTGTTTCTGGCGAGGCCTTCAGCTCTTTGCACACAGCATGTCCGTCCATATCAGGCATGCGAACATCCAGCAGAATTAAATCTGGCTGTGGATGAGTTCTGGCAAGTTCCAGGCAGTCACGTCCATTGTGCGCTTTGATGACTTCACATAATCCCTGAAGACATTTTGCCATCACCATCAGATTACTTTTGATGTCATCGACGATGAGGACGCGAAACGCTTCCATCAGGACAGGTGTCCTTATTGCAACCAACTGTTACGCATAAGTGTAGTCAAAGAACAAAGATGCGCCCCAAACAACAGTGAAGGCAAAAATAAAAAAGGAGCCAAAGGCTCCTTTTAAACGGCTGTACCGACAGTACGGGTTACAGATCTTCTTGTTTAAACTCTGCGATAGTTTCGCCTTTAAACTGTTTTTTCAGCTGTGCCTTGGAAAGTTGATTCAACTCGCCACCAGACGCAATGGTAAAGTGCTCATGCTGATCCAGGCGACGGGCCTGATACAGCATCACTACCTGCAGTGTTGACTCTTTTTGCTCGGCTGTGAGAGGGGAACCATCTTCCCATTTCCCCAACTCAACGGCTGAAACCAATCGCTCATACACCTCGAGGGGCATATCATCGATCACCTTATTTATATCTGTCATATGCTCTTCCGTTTATGCAGGACGATACGAACCCGGCAAATCAAGTAGCCGATAAAACCAAATACGAAACAAACGCCAGCGGCGATTGCCCGGGGCCCTTCTGCGGTTTCGCCCCCCCAGAACCAAAGTACCATACCGGCAATAAACAGTGTCATTGCAATAAAACTCTGGTTCATCAGTGTCTGCGAACGTTTGATGTGGTTGATACGCTGCAGCGATTCAAGGTTTCCTTCGAGTTTGGCACTGCAATGCTTACACTCCCTGGCAAGGCTGGAAATCCTTTTACTGCAAACCGGACATTCGATCAGTGCCATAAAGCTTCCTTATCTTAACTTATCTACCACAGCCAACATGGCGATCAATGAGGCTTCGCCCAGGTAAGCGCTGCGTTCAGGAGACCAACCTGCATAAGGGTCTGGCAGGTTATCGTTATCTTTGAACGGCATTTCCAGCGTATTGGACAGACACTGGAAGGTCTCAGCCACCCAGTTGGAGGCGATGGTCAGGTTAGCTTTACCCGGCTCATCCTTGTCATAACCAAACTCGCTCTGGAAGTCTGCACTGGCAAGAGTCAGCGCGTCGACAAACTTCTGCTGCAGATTTTCCAGACGCTCATCCCAGCAAGGTACACCTTCGCAACCGGCCAGGAAAACATAAGGTAGCCCCTCGTCACCGTGGACATCATAAAACAGGTCAACACCTGTCTCTTTCATCTTATCGGTAACGTAAAGTACTTCCGGGCTTTTCTCTTTCGATGGTGCCAACCATTCGCGGTTCAGGTTAATACCCGCGGCATTGGTTCGCAGATGACCGCGGGCGCTGCCGTCCGGGTTCATGTTTGGCACAATGTAAAAGTTGGCTTTATCCAACAGTGATTTGGACGTCGGATTTTCACTGTCGAGCAGCTTGTACAGCAGGCCTTCCATTAACCATTCAGCCATGGTTTCACCTGGATGCTGGCGGGCTGTGATCCAGATATTCTTCTTGGCTTCGTCACCATCACCGATTTTCACCAGAGTCATATCCCGGCCATCCAAAGTCAGACCCAGATGTTCCAGAGAGACTTCCGGGTGCACCTGCACAGCACTGAGCAGATCAAGATGACGTTCATAGCTGTAAGGCGCAAAGTAGGCGATTTGAATAGCTTCACAATCCAGGTCAAGTTCGATGCTGAGTACGCCATTCTCATAAATGGTTGGCAGACGGAACCAGGCTTGACGATCATAGCTGGCAACCGCCTGATAACCTTCCCAGCCTTTCGGGTAGGAAGATTGACCGGCATTCATGATGTTCAGTCGGTACTGATTGCCCACCTGCCCCTCAAAGCGGAAGTTAAACCACTGATAAAACTCCCCACCTTCGTCCTCACGGATCGCCAGTTGAATATCATCTTTGTTGTCCAGGCTCAGTACCTGAATGTTGCCGCCATCGAAATTGGCCGTGATACGCATATTCACATCCTTTGCGTTTTCAGTATTTAGTGAGCGTAAGCATAAACCAAAATGCTCAAGCCTTAAAACCATCGGCAGGATTAAATGTTATTGACCATTTAATCCTGCGTATCGGTTAAATATCAGTCAGTTACTTTGACAACATCAAGTCTCTGACGTATTTTACCGGCGAGCTGCCAAAGCTGAGAAACTCCTCATGGAACGCCCTTAAATCGAAGTTCTCTCCTTTTACACCCTTATACTCCTCACGGAAATCGTAAATCTCACGATAACCTGAGTAGTAACTGGTCAACTGAACCTGACTTAAGGTCGCTCTGCGCCACTTGCCTTCCGCTTCAGCCTGTTGCTGGAACGCTTCCTGAGTCAACAGGTCAATCGCTTCTTCCTCTTCCATCCCCAGAACCTGAATGGAGTAATCCAGTATGGTGTTGCAGATAACTCTCAGGTTCCACTTGTAATACATCAGCCACAGCTCAGGCTCAAAGTCACCATACCCCTCTTCCAGCATCATTCGCTCGGTATACACTGCCCAGCCTTCAATCATGGCGCCATTGCCGAACAGGCTCTTTACCATGCTTGGTGACTCATTTGAGTACACCAGCTGGGTGTAATGTCCTGGGATCGCTTCATGAATATTCAGGATCTGCAAAATCCAGTGGTTATACTCCCGCAGATAACTCTCGGCCTGTTCATCATTCATCGCGTCCAAAGGGGTAACATTGTAGTAAGTATTGCCCCCTTTATCGTAAGGGCCTGGCGCACTGATCGACGCGCCGGCAAAGCCCCGCATATATTCCGGAGTCTCACGCACAACCAAAGGCTTGTTGGGATCCAGCGTGATTAGCTGCTTTTCAACGACAAAGTCGTTTAATTCGGGGATTTGTTTGCGCACTTCGCTGACAAAGTCCTCCCGCTTAACATGACGCACCGACAGGTGATCAATCAATTCGCGGATGGCAACTTTGTCATCGGACGGCATTGGCTTGCTGAAGTATTTTGGCCAGAGATCTTTGGTAATTTTGGCCATCTCACCCTGAACACGGGTTTTGTCCGCCATCGCTTTCTCATACAGTGCCCTGGCGCTCATGCCGGCCTGGATGTCCATGGCAAACTTCTCTTCATACAGGGCTTCGCCGATGCGAAAGTCTCTGGCGCCCTCTTTCTCGAGTGTGGCTGCAAGATCTTCAAGCCAGACAATATGTTCATTGATCGCCTGGGTCGCCAAAGCAAAGCGTTCATTAAACAGGGCTTTTTCCGCTGTCGTCAGACCTGAACCGGCCACCTTTTGCTTAAGCGCGTCCGACAAGACAGAAAATGCGCCTTTATTCTGCATGATCGCCAACTGGGTATGCTGCAGTGTTGGATCGCTGATATTGCTCCGCGCGGCCTCATAATAAGCAGGGACATGCACAAGGCGGGAAGTTACTGAGCGCAGGCGCTCTTCCAGCGGCGCAAAGTCCTCATTGATTATCTGAGCAAAACCACCGGCAACGTTATAGTTGGAAGGCATCCACTGCCAAGATTTGAAGCTGGTGATTTGCCATTCCATCTTATTCAGCAGATTTTCAATCAACCTGAAGTCAGTGACTTCATTTGGTGTCAGTAAATTGAGGTCAAACACCTTAAGCAGATTGCGCTGGGTATTCACAAATGCCAGGGTTTGCTTACGGCTTGCTTCATCGGGGATCTCAAGAATGCCATCATATTTGTGATAGCCGGAATACAAACCCCAGGTCGGCGCAATTTGCCACAGGGCATCAATAAACGCCTGGCTATAGGCTGCAAATGCCTGTTGCTCCGCCTCTGCGGACACAGCTGGGGATTGGCTCTGTTGCTGGGTAGTTTGGCAGGCGGTTAATGACGCACTGCCAAGCGCCAGCATAATCGCCAGAGATAAGGGTTTGTTCAACATAGGATTTCCTTCCTTAGATTGTTATTCTAGTTCTTAGGTATTTGTAGGTAGCCCAAGTTAATCATAACCCGGGACTTTTTTCAGCCCGTCCGTTAAGGTCTGTTACATAAAATTGCCCTTCTGATAACTGGCTCTGGCGCACCCGGTTATCAGATTGCACAGGATGTCGAGATGATAGATTTTCGCAGTAAGATTTTGGCCCATCGGCCCTATGGTGAACCCAGAAACCTCTCTGGCCGTTCCCTGCAAAGGCAATTTGAGAGTGACCGTGGGCGCATCATTAACAGTGCAGCGATCCGCAGACTGCAGCAGAAAACTCAGGTATTTCCTCTGGAACGAAATGCCGCAGTAAGAAGTCGGCTGACCCACTCTTTGGAAGTTCAACAAACCGGTCGATTCATTGTGCAAACCATATTCGACCGTTTATCAGATACTCAATTGGCCCAATATGGGCTGACGGATATGGAGAACTCAGTAGAGTCACTGGTGGAAATGGGCTGCCTTATGCACGATGTGGGTAATCCCCCCTTTGGGCATTTCGGAGAAGCCGCAATTAACGACTGGTTCAGTCGCTATATCCCCGCCCTGTTTCCAGCAGAAGTTTCGGCTTTACTTCCAACCCGGGATCAACTGATGCGGGATGTGTGTCAATTTGAGGGCAATGCTCAAGCGATACGCCTGCTACAGAACCTGCTGGGTCTGAACCTGACCTGGAGTCAGGCTGCTATTGTGATGAAATACACCCGCCCGGCGATCGAGCCCAAACCCGCGCACGATGACGCTCTGAGTTACCTCAAGAAAAAGCCGGGTTGGTACTTCAGTGAGCAGAGTTATATTGAGCGTTTGTGCGCCGCCTTGGAGATAACCCAGGGTCACAGGCACCCTCTGGCTTATATCATGGAAGCGGCAGATGATATCTCATACTGCCTCGCTGACATTGAGGACGCGGTTGAAAAAGACATTCTGAGTCTTAATGAGCTTGAGTCCCACCTGCTGGCACAACATTCAGCATTGATAGAGCAATGGCAATTACCGGATAAAGGGATATTGTCAGGCGCAATAAGCTATGCCAGTGAACAGGCTCAACGCCAGGGAATCAACCATGTCAGCCAGTTCTTTACCTTCCTCAGGGTCAAACTTATCCATCCTTTGGTTAAACATGCCGCCAGTCGCTTTCTCGACAATATTGAGGCAGTGTTCCATGGCAATTTCAATCAGGCACTTCTGGAAGACAGAAGCCCGGCTCATGCCATTACCGAAACCCTCAAGCAGGTCGCCTTTAAGCAGGTGTTCTGCCATAAAGAAGTGGAGCGGATGGAGCTTAAAGGCTACAAGGTGATTACCGGCCTGCTGGATGCGTATCGACCTCTACTGGAACTCAGTGAAGATGAGTTTATGGCACTGTCAGCGTCGGGCAAGAAGCCCTTGGTGGCCTCCCGCCTCTACAACAAATTACCGGGCAAACATAAGGCGACCTACCACCAGGCTCTTAAGGATGCTCAAGTAAATCACTGCCTGTGCCCCGGCCTTGAGTTTTACCACAGATGCCGCCTGATTCAGGACTATATCAGTGGCATGACAGATCAGTTCGCCTGGGATGAGTACCGAACCCTGATGGCGATAGATTAAAGATATCGACTACATCAGGCTGAATCTGGCCTGGATTGGATTGTGATCCGACGCCTGGGTTTGCCAGGCCTGGGCACTTTCAAGATGTAATCCCCGATAGAAGATATGGTCCAGCGGAAAACCAAACACCTGACTGCGTTCATCCAGCTGATATTTGACCTCCTTTAAGCCAAATTCAGCCATCATCTTATTCACCAGCTGAATACGTCCCTCCCGCCAGGTATTAAAGTCACCGGCAACGATCACAGGCCCCTGATGAGCGGCCAGCGCCTTTGCAGCACCTTTAAGTTGAGCGGTATAGGTTTCCAAACCCCAACTGAAATTAACGCTGTGGAGATTCACCACCAACAGGGATTCGCCGTTGGAGAGCGGATAACTGGCAACCAAAGTGGATTTTGGCAATCGAATAAGAGGCTCTGTGGTGAGTTGAGCGCAGATATCAGTTGCAGGAACTGCGGCAACATCAAGCACGCCATTGGCAATCTCAAAACCGGTGAAGGCGCGCACCATAGTGGCATGACCCGGTCTGCCTGCAAAGAAGCTCTTCAGCGGTGTCGTCAGACTGGCTTCCTGCAGCAATACCAGCTCACTGCTATCCAACAGTCGGGTTAACTCTGTTTTCCACCCTACATTTTGCTGCTTATAAATATTCCAGACGCTGACCGTCAGCTCGCCGTTGCTGTCCAACGGCTGCTGGCTGACGCGGCTTTCGCAGGCCTGATTGAAGTCAGGGCTGGCCAGATCACTGGTCAGGCCCGGAGGATAACGTTCAAAAATCCAACTAAGGCTGATTAATCCTGCAACAGTCACAAGGGCGATAGTTAATGAGAGTGTCTTTTTCATTTTAGTCAGGATCTGAGCAGTAACAGGGATAGAATTTGAAACAGGTGTATCAAAATAGCAGAATCAGACGGGTTTGTGATTATAATGGTTTTTCTTTCATGGTGTTGAAGACCCGTTTTCATGGAAAAAGTCGTTCATCTGCTCACCCTTGCCGGCATTTCGCTCTATTGGTTAACTACCGCCGCCATTACGATTCGCATTATCACCAAGCGTCGTGCCATTGGCGTCTCTCTGGCCTGGATGATGGTTATCTTCGTCGTTCCCCTCGGTGGCGTGATTGCTTATCTGATGTTTGGCGAACTGAACCTGGGCCGTCAACGCGCCTCTCGCGCAAGGGAGATGTTCCAGCCCTACTCCGACTGGTTTCATCGTTTACATAAGTGGCGTCAATATCAGCCAGGTTCACTCAGCCGTTACAGTGAAGCCATAACCTCTTTGTGCGAGCACAGAATGGGGATCCCGGCCCTGGCCGATAACAAGCTGGAACTGCTTGATACCACGGATGCCATATTCTCCAGTCTGAAAAAAGATATCAACCAGGCCAGTACCAGCATTGATATGGAGTTTTATATCTGGCACCCGGGAGGTCAGGCTGACGAAACTGCCACTGCCCTGATTGAAGCCGCCGGGCGGGGCGTCAAGGTCCGGATATTGCTGGATACCGCAGGAAGCCGTACCTTTTTTAAAAGTCATTGGCCCCAAACCCTTAGGGATGCAGGTATTAAGGTGGCTGCGGCACTGCCGGTGTCCCCTTTCCGTATTCTGTTTCAACGAATCGACCTTAGGTTACACCGCAAGATAGTGGTGATTGATAACACTATTGCCTACACAGGCTCCATGAATCTGGTGGACCCGGCCTTCTTTAAACAGGATGCCGGTGTGGGTCAATGGATTGATGTGATGGTGCGTTTGACCGGCGCCAATGCCCCGGTACTGGCCAGTATTCAAGCATGGGATTGGGAGGCCGAAACCTCAGAGCGCCAGTTGCCTCCGCCACCTGTACTGGATGCTCACACCCAGGTTGGCATTAAAGATCTGGTGCAGGTTATCCCGTCAGGGCCGGGTATGCCGGAAGCCATCATTCAGCAGGTATTGCTGCAAAGCATCTATCAGGCCCGCAGAAGCATTACCATCACCACCCCTTACTTTGTACCCAGTGAAAGCCTGATGCTGGCCATGATTTCAGCCGCGCAACGTGGTGTGGATGTGCGGATTATCATCCCAGACAAGAATGATTCCCTGATGGTGGAATGGGCCAGCCGCTCTTTCTTTGGCGAACTGCTTCGGGCAGGTGTGAAGATCTTCCGCTTCCGCGGAGGTCTGCTGCACACCAAGTCTGTAGTGATTGATGACAGACACGCGCTTATTGGCACGGTAAACCTGGATATGCGCAGTTTGTGGTTGAACTTTGAAGTCACACTGGCGGTGGAAGATTCAGAGTTCACCGCCAACCTGGCTCAGCTGCAGCGTGATTATCAGGAGCACGCTGTGCAGATAGATGCAGACAGCTGGAACAGCCGACGGTTACACAAACGCTTTGCCGAGCAGTTCTTCTACTGGTTCTCGCCTCTGCTGTAAAAATAGAAACGCCCGCATTTGCGGGCGTTTTATCATCCTTGAGAATTCCCATTCTCATCATAGTGGGCATCGTCTTTTATTGATACGTCCCCGGTGTCATTGTTATAGGACAATTGCAGTGTCTCCTGACCCTGTTGAACAAAATGAGATGCAACATAGATACAGGTTGATCCCTGGTAGGTGACGCCAATATCGGAATCAATTTTTCCAATGTGATTTTCGCTATCTGTGCCTTCTGCAGTCAGCTCGGTATCTGTCAGCCCGTTCCAAAGCTCTATACAGGCTGAATATTGGTCATGGCCATTGACGCCAGGTGAATATGCAGCCTCAGTACCATAAGGCCAACCAGTTGGAGTTGAACTGACGTCCCCATTTCCAAAACCTTCAAGGGAATTTACTCGCGCCGTATTCCCGGCAGCTAACCAACCACTGTGATAAAGCTTTACCGCACTCTGGAAGGCAGCAAACTGAGTCAATATGGCAGCCTCTTCGGCCTCGTCCTGCATATTGATGAATTTAGGCGCGGCGACCACGGCAAGAATGCCCAGAATAATAATGACCACAACCAATTCGATCAGGGTAAAGCCTTTTGCTCTTAAGCGAGCGTCTCTGGATACAAACATACTACCTCCGGTTCACATAGCCGCAGGATTATCAGTCCGGGCGAATATTCCGTCAAATCATATATTTGTTAACTTTTAACCAAGAGTTCACAACAAGGTTTCGGGTGTTGAAAACGCAAAAGCCCAGTCGACTGACTGGGCTCTTGCTGAATGTGGCGGTGAGGGAGGGATTCGAACCCTCGATACGTTTCCGTATACACACTTTCCAGGCGTGCTCCTTCGGCCACTCGGACACCTCACCAAATTGTTAGTTTTACGACAACCTCGTTGGAACGAGTTCACGGTCGGCTGCTTTCGCAGCGGTCACAGTCATGTTGACTGAAGGAAATTGGCGGTGAAGGAGAGATTCGAACTCTCGATACGTTTCCGTATACACACTTTCCAGGCGTGCTCCTTCGGCCACTCGGACACTTCACCATATTGTTGGTTTTACGACTGTCGTCGCCCTGCTCTTTCCTTAAGAGGCAGAACAGAGAGTTAATCCGTGACTTTACTCAATGGACCAACTGAATGTGGCGGTGAGGGAGGGATTCGAACCCTCGATACGTTTCCGTATACACACTTTCCAGGCGTGCTCCTTCGGCCACTCGGACACCTCACCGTATTGTTTGTTTTACGACATCAAGCCTTGACTCAGGTCGCCACTCATCACTGAATGGAACAGCCCGCAATGCGAACCGTTGAAATTTGGCGGTGAAGGAGAGATTCGAACTCTCGATACGTTTCCGTATACACACTTTCCAGGCGTGCTCCTTCGGCCACTCGGACACTTCACCATTTTGTTGCTAACCCACATTTGCCATATGGCTCAGCGGTTAACGGAGCGCTACTTTACGCAAAAGCGCTTGTCTAATCAAGGGAAAAAACGCCCATGTCACGCGTATGCGCGGAGTTTGAACAAATCACGGGGTAAATGTATAAAAACATGGCGGAATGCAGAAAAAAGAACCCGCAATCAGCGGGTTCCATTTCAGATACTGTGATATTAAGCGTTGCCTTTAACCTGCATATTCAGGCCGGCCGCAAAGCTCAACATACGATCCAGCGGGATTAACGCCTGCTCACGCAGTGAATCATCGACAAAAATCTCATGCTTATCACTGTCACCGTCGGCCAGAGCAGACTCAATAGCCTGCAAGCCATTCATCGCCATCCACGGGCAGTGAGCACAGCTGCGACAGGTCGCACCGTTACCACCGGTAGGAGCTTCAATCAAGTTCTTGCCCGGAGCTGCTTGCTGCATCTTGTAGAAAATGCCCTTGTCGGTTGCCACGATAAAGGTGTCATTATCCATAGTCTGAGCAGCTTTGATCAGCTGAGAGGTAGAGCCCACGGCGTCAGCCATCTCCACCACGCTGGCAGGTGATTCAGGGTGAACCAGAACCGCTGCATCAGGATGTTGCAGTTTCAGCTCCCGCAGTGCCTTGGCCTTGAACTCATCATGGACAATACACTCGCCCTGCCATAACAGCATTTCAGCGCCGGTTTGTTTGGCAATATAGCTGCCCAGATGACGGTCAGGGCCCCAGATAATCTTCTTATCTTCCGCATCCAGGTGCTCTACAATCTCCAGCGCAATACTGGATGTCACAACCCAGTCTGCACGGGCTTTAACAGCGGCAGAGGTATTGGCATAAACCACAACAGTATGGTCAGGGTGGGCATCACAGAACTTGCTGAAGTCTTCAATAGGGCAGCCAACGTCCAGTGAGCAGGTAGCGTCCAGTGTAGGCATCAGCACAGTTTTTTCCGGGCTGAGAATTTTGGCTGTCTCACCCATGAACTTCACACCGGCAACAATCAGCGTTTTGGCTGGGTGGTCACGGCCAAACCGGGCCATCTCCAAAGAGTCGGAAACACAGCCGCCGGTCTCTTCAGCCAACGCCTGGATTTCAGGATCTGTGTAATAGTGTGCTACCAGAACGGCGTCACGTTCCTGCAATAATGACTTGATACGGGCCTTATATTCTGCCTTTTGCTCATCACTCAATAGGGCTGGCTTGGGCGGAAACGGATAATCAACTGGGGTATAAACTGGGACCTGGGCTTCCATGTTAAAACTGCAAAAGGATCAAAACGTTCGGTAAGTATACGTAAATCCTTCTGCCCCCACAATTCTGTGATCTTCAACAGGTTACCCCTAATGTTATAAAGACAGAGCTCAATACCCTGCCCCACAACAAATTTTCGGTTTGCATTAAATTAAAAAAGAGCACCTGAGTGCTCTTTTTTTGGTCGCCGATAAGGCTTATCGCATCGCCATCAGCATATCCTGAGGGGACTCAAGATACTGCTTCCACAGGTTACAGAAGCGGGCAATGGTGCCACCATCAATCACTCTGTGGTCGCCGGACCAGCTCACCTGCATAATCTGGCGGGCTTCTACCTCACCTTTCTCATTGAACCTGGGCAGGCTTTGTACTTTACCCAAGGCCACAATCGCTACTTCCGGCTTATTGATAATGGGCGTTGCCACAGTACCGCCCAGAGCGCCAATATTGGAGATAGAGATGGTGCCACCTTTAAGATCTGCCGGTTGCACCCTGCCGCTGCGGGCATCTTTGGTCAAACGGGTAATCTCAGCCGCAACATCCAAAATCGACTTGGCCTGAACATCTTTGATATTGGGCACCAGCAAACCAACCTTGGAGTCCACAGCCATCCCT
Source organism: Shewanella corallii (assembly GCF_023349125.1). Classification (GTDB taxonomy): domain Bacteria; phylum Pseudomonadota; class Gammaproteobacteria; order Enterobacterales; family Shewanellaceae; genus Shewanella; species Shewanella corallii. The sequence goes on from NZ_JAKIKT010000003.1 coordinate 51,411, forward strand.
ATGTTATGGCTGCCCTTATAGGTCAGCTCAGTACAATCGGCATTGACCTGACTGTTAAGCACAGGGAACTCGTTAAGGGCAAGCGACATGGCTTTCATAAAGAAAGGCATCATGGTCACTTTCAGCTCGTCAGTACCATACTTCTGCTTCATTTGGGCACGCAATGTCATCAGCTCTGTGATATCCAGCTCTTCACAATAGGTAAAGTGAGGAATGGTGGATACAGACTCCTGCATGGCGCGGGCCATAACAGCCTTAACCCCTTTGATAGGCTCTACCCGGTCGGCAGAAGTTACTGCGGCACTGGCGACAGGTGCTGTAGCTTCTGCCTTGACTGCTGCAGGCTTATCGCCGTTCAGATATCGCTGCACGTCCTCTTTGTAGACGCGACCATTTTTACCTGAGCCAGGAACCAGGCTTAAATCCAGGTCATGGGAACGCGCAAGACGTCTTACTGCTGGACTTGCCAGAGCCTTGCCTGGACGGCGACTTGGCGCAATGTCGCTTGGCGCGGTAGCAGCATTACCGGCCTCTGCGGGTTCAGGAGTCACTGCAGCACTGGCGCTGTCCACGGCAACCTCGATGGCGAACAGAGGTTCATGGACTTTTGCCAACTGTCCCTTGCGATAATACAGCTTGGCAATCTTGCCCGCTTTGATTGCCGGGATCTGAACCAGGGCTTTATCTGTCATCACATCTGCGATAGCCTGATCTTCCAGTACATGATCGCCTTCATTCACCAGCCATTCGACCAGCTCACACTCGACAATACCTTCGCCGATATCCGGCAACAGGAAGTCTTCCACCACAAAAGATGCGGTGCTGGAAGCCATAGGCTTTTCCTGAGCGGCTGGCTCAGGTGCGGCTTCAACAGCCTTTTCACCCTCACCGTCAATCTCAATGCTGTAAAGCGGCGCATGAACCTTGGCAATTTCTCCCTTGGCATAATGCAGCTTGGTAATTTTGCCGTTGTAAGGGGCGGGAATTTGCACCAGGGCCTTATCTGTCATCACATCAGCGATAGGCTGATCTTCAGTCACGACATCGCCTTCGCTCACCAGCCATTCGACCAGTTCACACTCAACGACACCTTCGCCGATATCCGGCAAAATAAAATCCTTAATCATTGCCGGGGCTCCTAGTAGTTCATTGTGGCCTTGATGGCTTCAAAGGTCTTAAGCGCATCTGGCATATATTCTTTTTCATGGCACAGCGGATAAGGCGTATCCAAGCCACATACGCGGGCAATAGGCGCTTCCAGATAAAGGAAACACTCCTGCTGAATGGTGGCGGCGATTTCACCGGCGAAACCACCGGTCAAAGGCGCCTCATGGTTGACCAGCAGGCGACCGGTTTTACGTACCGATTCAGCCACAGTGTCAACATCCCATGGAGCCAGACTGCGAAGGTCAATCACTTCACAGGAGATATTCTCCTTGGCAGCCATTTCAGCAGCTTGCTCAATGATCTCCATTTGAGCGCCCCAACCCAGCAGAGTGATGTCACTGCCCTGAGCTACAACCTCGGCCTTACCCAGTTCAATCTCATAATCACCCTCAGGGACTTCGCCCACTGACGCACGATAGAGACGTTTGGGCTCGAAGAACACCACTGGATTTTTATCGCGGATAGAGGCCAGCAACAGACCTTTGGCTTGATGGGGGTTGCGTGGCACCACCACTTTCAGTCCGGGGGTACCGGTAAAGTAAGCTTCGGGAGATTGAGAGTGGTAGTGTCCACCGGCAATACCACCGCCATAGGGGGTACGGAAGGTTAATCCACCGACGTCAAACTCATTACCACTGCGGTATCTGAATTTTGCTGATTCATTCACAATCTGGTCGAAAGCCGGGAAGATATAGTCAGCAAACTGAATTTCAGCCACTGGCGTCATACCATTGGAAGCCAGGCCATTGGCAAACCCGGCGATCCCCTGTTCGGTCAAAGGCGTGTTAAAACATCTTTCTCTTCCAAACTTGTCCTGCAGACCTGACGTCGCGCGGAAAACCCCACCAAAGTGACCAACGTCTTCACCGAATACCAGCATGCGCTCATCGGTTTCCATGGCGATAGTCAGGGCCTCGTTAATGGCCTGCAACATATTCATCTTTGGCATAACTCAGTCTCTCCCTGACGTCTTTGGATAGGCTTTTGGATACTTCTTAATATGTGCCTTTAATTCAGCCAATTGCTGTTTCAGCGCAGGCGTTGGTGTATCCAATACATCTTCAATCAACTCATCCAGCGACGGACAAGGGATCTTTTCTGAGACTTTTACCTGATCCAGGACTTCCTGACGGTACTTTTCATAAAGAGCGGCATCATCTGCCTCTTTCAGCCACCCTTTATTGATCAGCCATAGCTTGAACCTTTGAACCGGGTCATGTTCACGCCATTTGGCTTCTTCCTCTTTTGAGCGATAGCCGGATGGATCGTCTGAAGAGGAGTGAGCACCAAGACGGTAGGTCATAGCTTCAATCAGTACCGGCGCCTTATGCTCAAGTGCGTATGCCCTGGCCTGCTGGGTGGCGGCCAGTACCGCCAACATATCGTTACCGTCGATGCGAATCGTGTGCATGCCGTAACCCACACCACGGCTGGCGATACCGTCACCGGCAAACTGCTCTTCTGTGGGAGTGGAAATGGCGTAACCATTATTGCGACAGAAAAATATCACCGGGGCTTTGTGCACTGCGGCCATGTTCAGGCCCGCATGGAAATCACCTTCCGAGGCGGCACCTTCACCGAAATAGCAGATTGCGACATTACGCTTACCCTGCATTTTCAGGCTGTAACCAACACCTGTTGCCTGTGGGATCTGGGTAGCCAGAGGAGAAGAGATAGTTTGGTAGTGAAGGTCAGCGCAGCCATAGTGAATGGGCATCTGTCTGCCTTTACCCAGATCCAGCGCGTTGCTGAACATCTGGTTCATAAATTGCTCAGTGGTGAAACCACGATAACGCAGTGCTGCATGCTCCCGGTATTGAGCCAGGATAACGTCCTCTTGGTCGAGACCAGCGGCACTGCCTATCACTGCCGCCTCTTCACCGGTACAGGTCATATAAAAACTGATGCGGCCCTGACGTTGGGCACCCAACATGCGCTCATCCAGAACACGGGTGAACACACAGGTATCATATATTTTCAAAGCTAACTGCTGATCGATAGTTGGCTCTATAGCGCCTTCGTAGGTCGTTCCATCGGCCTGCAGTATCTTAAGAATGGGAATTGACAGCGCATTGCCTTCAATAAAGTTGACACGATGCACCAGAGTCTGACGCTCGTCTTTTTGTGTTGCGTTGCTCATATTTTGCTCTTTATTATCCAGAGCAGGCGGGAAATCTCCCCTTCCCGACACTGCTCGCTGTGATTTCGATACGCAATCAGAACATTACGTTAACGTAAGCTAGCCAGCAACTTTTACACTTGGGCAATGCAGATCCTGCCCCTGCATGGCTTGTATAAATTGCTTTACATTACGTCGGGCTCATCCACCTGCACCAGACACAGCAGGGTTCGCTGGCCGATCGGCACCTTGGCATTAGGAAAAACAATAGCTTCCCTGCTCTCTTCAACAACAACATCCTGGCCGCCATCCCGCGCCAACACCACACCTTTGCTGAAGCTGGTGAAGTTCTCCACGTCATTGGCGAAGGTAAACTCAAAGTCTTCAGTTTCCTTAACGATGGAGCGGCTGACCCGGTACAGATGCAGTCGCTTAGGGTTATAGGCCGGCATCTCAAGGGGCTTGCCGGTAATCAGATCTGTGAGCATCTGGTCCATGGCGATAAAGCGGGTCATATCGTTTTGTCCCATAGGGAACACTTTACCCAGCTCGATGGTGAAAGCGTCAGCACCATAGCCATTGGCAGAAAAATAGCTGAAAGTCGTGGTAGGCTCGTGGTGGAACAAGACGCAGTTTACACCCGCCGCATCGAGGAATCGTAACTGCTCGGCACTGTAAGGGCGACCATGGCGGTATGGGTAGATAGCAAACTTTTCATACTTGGCGCCACGGATGGCGGTATGAAGGTCATAGTGGATTCTGTGTCTTGGCTCTGGCTCACCGGAAGGTTCGGCGCTGAAGAAGCCGTCTACCGCCTGCTCCAGTCTTTTGGCTCTGTGGCGCTCTGGGTTTGTCAGGCCTTCACCCCGGGAATGCTCTCCACTGAACAGACGATTAAGATTTTCATCAACGATACGGGTGCCGTTGAACATGGCATGAGGATTACCAAACAGGAACATGACTCTGTGGCTGGTACGTATCTCCTGATTCAGCAATCGCTTAATCAGGCCGTTACAAAGCTCAATGGGAGCTGTCTCATTACCGTGTACACCGGAAGAGAGCACAATATCCTTATTTCCCGGATTCAGTGGTTCAAAAACCAGAATCCCTGTGTCCTGTATTTCGACTCGGGTATGGTCACCAAGCACCATGGATTCTGGTTTTGCCAGTCCATCGGGATGTGCCAGGGTCAGAGCCAGAAAATCCTTTGAAGTCATCAGGGTCTTTAGCATTAATAGCTCCTTGTTATTTTTGTGTTTCCCTGTATCGCAAAATTTAATTTGCCGATTACCAGTGATTGCAGGCAATCATAACACAGATTTTTCATCATCAAGTCAGAGCCTTAGCAATTGACACAATCTATTCAAACAAAAACTTTATTCCAGCCACTTGCAATCCAATCAGGTTTGAAACAACATAAGACGTATAGACGGCTGAACGTCTTTACGTTTATTTTTATGGAGAGCAAATATGGCACAGGCAACTTTTGGCGCAGGCTGTTTCTGGGGCGTTGAACATTTCTTTCGTCAGATTGAAGGCGTAACAGATGTGACCTGTGGCTATATGGGCGGCAATGACAAGTACACCGACTATCAAAGTGTAAAGTCCGGGACGACCGGGCATGCGGAGGTGGTTCAGGTAGAGTACGACGAGGACAAGGTTAGTTTTGAGACGCTGCTGACCGTGTTTTGGCAAAATCACAACCCCACTACCCTTAATCAACAAGGCGGGGATATCGGTAGTCAGTATCGCAGCACCATCTTTTTCCACGACAGGATTCAAAAGCAGCAGGCTGAAGCATCAAAGCTGGCGTTGATAAAAAGCGAGCGTTGGGGTCTTAAGCAGATAGTGACAGAGATAGTCCCTGCCGCCAGGTTTCATGAAGCGGAAGCCTACCATCAGAATTACCTGGCCAAAAACGAACTGCCCAGCTGCCATATCTTTTATGGTTAAATCCTTAGAGCGATCAATCATATCGCAATAAAAACAAAAGCCCGCAGATATGCGGGCTTTTTCTGGTTAACCAGTCAATCCAGATTCGGGTACAGGCAAGTAAACTAACTCTGGAATCTTATCGTTTCAGCACAGCATCCAGCATGGCTTTGGCATCCGCCAGTAACTGCTTTAAATGGGCTTCGCTGACAAAGCTCTCTGCATACAACTTGAACAGCGCTTCAGTACCCGATGGCCTGGCGGCAAACCAACCATTGTCCGTGGTGACCTTTAAACCGCCAATAGCAGCGCCGTTACCCGGAGCATGACTGAGCACAGCAGTGATCTTATCACCGGCCAACTCAGTGGCATCCAGCGAGTCAGCATTAAGAGCGGAAAACTTCGCTTTTTTGGCAGCGCTGATAGGACTGTCAATTCGGGTATAAAAACTGGTACCGAATTGTTCGGTCAGTCTCTGATAATGCTCTGCAGGGTTTTTACCTGTCACAGCCAGGATCTCTGCAGCCAACAAACACAGAATGAAACCGTCTTTGTCGGTACACCAGGTTTGACCGTCCAGTTGCAGAAATGCGGCGCCGGCGCTCTCTTCACCACCAAAGGCAATAGACTGATCTGCCAGACCATCGACAAACCACTTAAAGCCAACCGGGACTTCCATCAGGGTTTTGCCGTGGGATGCACAAATACGATCTATCATGGCGCTGGACACCAGCGTCTTACCTATCGCTTTGTCCGCTGCCCACTGCGGTCTGTGGGTCACCAGATAATCGATAGCAACCGCGAGGAAATGGTTGGGGTTCATCAAGCCCCCCTTCACATCGCCTCGTGCAGGACAAACGATGCCATGACGATCAAAGTCAGGATCATTCCCCAGGCAGAGATCAAATTTGTCGGCATGGGCCAACAGTCCTGCCATCGCAAAGGGTGATGAGCAATCCATGCGGATCTTGCCATCCTTATCCAGCGTCATAAAACCAAACGCCGGGTCCACCTTGTCATTCAGTACAGTGATATTCAGACCATAGCGCTGGGCAATTTTATCCCAGTAATAGATACCTGAACCGCCGAGTGGATCGACACCAATTTTGATACCGGCATCAGCGATAGCTTTCAAATCGATGACATTTTCCAGGGCGTCGATATAGGGACCATACAGGTCAACATGTTTAACATAGCCTGTGGTTAACGCCACCTCTATGTTGGCACGTTTTACGCCTTCAAGTTGAGCTTCGAGGTATTCATTGGCACGCTGCTCAACCCAGGATGTAATCTCACCTTCAGCCGGTCCACCGTGAGGTGGGTTGTACTTAATACCGCCGTCCCGTGGAGGGTTATGGGAGGGGGTAATAATCACCCCATCCAGCAGGCCTTTGTCAGAGCTGTGCTTACCCCGGTTGGCGGCCACCAGATACTGGCTGACCACAGGGGTAGGCACATAAGCATCGTCCAACTGCGCAATCACAGTCACCTGATTGGCAACCAATACTTCGATAGCCGTAATATAAGCCGCCTGCGACAGAGCGTGGGTATCCATGCCCAATACCAAACCACCGTCTATTCCCTTCGATTTGCGGTAATCCACCACAGCCTGAGTAATGGCCATAATGTGCGACTCATTGAAGCTTGAGTCTGCTGCACAGCCCCTGTGACCGGATGTACCAAAGCTGACCCTTTGGTCCGCCTTGGTCATGTCCGGAACCAGACGGAAATATTGACTTATCAGCTTGGGAATATTGGTTAAATCGGATTGCAGCGCAGGCTTACCCGCCCTCTTATGACTGGCCAAACTTTGACTCCACTATTAACTAAACACGTTCTGCCAGCTTGCTGGCCTGGATTTCAGATGCACCAAACTGCTCCAGTACTTCACTGAGAATATTGCGTTTTTTGGCAGTATTGTTGTTGGTGGTCACCCAGTAGCCACTGTTGCCGATCTCTTTTGGATTGGCTGATTTGCTGGCATTAAGCAGCGCGTCTTTGGACGTTGCAAAATAGAGACGATCACGCCCCTGAACCTGCAACACTTTATCGAAACCGTTACCGGATGACAGGTAAAGAGTTTCCAGAATAAACAGAAAACGGCCTACAGCACCCTTTTGAGCTTCCAATTGAGCTTCATTAACCAACTCATCAAAGGCGATAACGGTATTGGTGTTTACCTGGGCGGTTTCTGCGACTTCGTGGTTCGCTTTCAGTTCCTGGACTTCTTCAACTTCCTTGCCTGGATGACTGATATCTTCAGGCACTTCCAATGGCGCCTGTTCAACAGTCAATCCCAATAAACGACGCAGAATATCCGAGGCACTCTCGCCAATACGTTCAGTTTTGCTGGCAATGTAGCGATACAGCTCCTCATCAACCTCGATATATTTCATGAGCAGTTTTCCTATTGATAACTCTTGTCACCTGTTCCACAACGGTTGGCGGAACAATTAAAGGCGATCAGTGTATGTCAGATTTAACAGATTGATAAGCGCCATGATAATGAAAAATCGTTGGATTCTGCTCTACCGGCCAGTTTTCCCCCGTTGCAGCACAGTGTGTAATCAACAAAGCCTGCTCAGGGAGGCCAGGGATGGTGCCGCTTTTGACAGAATCTTTTTCCAACGCCTTAATTAAACTGCTCTAAAACTGTTATTCAATTCAAAAAAAAGGCAAAATCCTGACCAATTTCAAAAGCTGGAGATCGATACGTGGGACAACCGCAGATACATTATGAAGTCAGTGGTGAAGGCAGTGACATCATCCTTATTCATGGACTGTTTGGGAATCTCGATAACCTTAAAGGCCTGGGGCGTCAGCTGGAACAAAAGTATCGTGTTTGGCGTATCGATCTGCCCAACCACGGGCTAAGTGAGCACACCCATGATATGCACTATGGTGCCATGGCTGAGGCCTTGACCGGGTTTATGGATAGGAAGGGGCTGACCTGCTCCCATCTGGTTGGCCATTCAATGGGGGGAAAAGTAGCCATGGCCGTCGCTTTGACCCAAGCGGCGCGGGTCGAGAGTTTGGTGGCAGCTGATATCGCACCGGTTCCCTATCACGCCAGACACACTAAAGTATTTGAAGGCATGACCAGCCTGCCCCTCGATAGCATTAAAGATAGACGAGATGCGCTGACCCACCTGCTTGATTCAGGTATAGATGAAGGTACAGCCCAGTTCCTGCTCAAGAACTTACAACGCGGCGACGAGGGTTTTGGCTGGAAACTGAACCTCAGTGGATTGCAGGAATGCTATTCTCATCTGATCGATTGGCCGTATACAGGACTAAAATATGAGGGGCCAACCTTGTTTGTTCGTGGCGATCAATCAGACTATGTACTGAGTGACCACAGGCAGGCGATTCTGGCACAGTTTCCCAGTGTCCAGGCAAAAACCATTGTAGGGACAGGACATTGGCTCCATGCACAGAAGCCGGCTCAGTTTAACCGTATAGTTGAACACTTTATCGACAAAGCCGACAATCAGGGGCCGGAAGCCTGATGTGGAATATAGCTCTGCCACACTTGATATGATATATTCCCGCCTCTTTTGACCCCGGGCAGCACAGAAGGATGAAAATGCATGCTGAATCAGTACATGGAACAGATTGAAACCCTTGGCCTGAATCTGTTTTTTGCAGCGATATTTTTCTTTATCGGGATGGCCATCCGGGATGTACTGAAACAGGGAAATGTCCCCAAGTTCGGTCAATATATTGTTTGGTTAGTGCTCTTTCTCGGCTGTGCCGGGTTTGTGGCAAAAGGTATTATCCAGTTTACCTGGGAATCCTCGGGTATTGGTTAAACGACAACAACATGGCTAAAGAAGCAACAGACAGAACAACGATTGACCTGTTTGCCAATGAAAAGCGACGCGGACGCCCCAGGACCAATCCTCTGCCCCGCGAACAGCAACTCAAGGTCAATAAACGCAATCAAATCCAGCGGGATAAAGCGAAGGGCTTGAAGCGGATAGAGTTAAAAGTGTCACAAGAATTATATGACGCCTTGAACCGCGAAGCGCTGGCCAGTAACATCAGCCGCAGCCAGTTAATCGAATTACTCCTGCTCAAGCAAATCGACTGCTGACAGTTTTTGTACCACGATAGACGTGACAACGCGCATTAAACACATTAAGGAAAGACAATGGCAACTGTAGGTCTTTTTTTCGGTAGTGATACAGGTAACACCGAAGCTGTAGCCAAAATGATCCAGAAAAAACTGGGTAAGCAAATGGTTGATGTAAAAGACATCGCCAAGAGCACCAAAGAAGAGATCGCTGAGTTCGATCTGCTGATTTTCGGTATCCCGACCTGGTACTATGGTGAAGCACAGTGCGATTGGGATGACTTCTTCCCTGAGCTGGAGCAGATCGACTTTAACGACAAGTTGGTCGCTATTTTCGGTTGTGGCGATCAGGAAGACTATGCTGAGTACTTCCTGGATGCCATGGGCATGGTGGGTGACATCGTTCAGGCCCGTGGCGGTATCATCATCGGCCACTGGTCTACTGAAGGTTACGAGTTCGAAGCCTCCAAAGCACAGGTTGATGACAACCACTTCATCGGTCTGGGTATTGACGAAGATCGTCAGCCAGAACTGACCGAAGAGCGTGTTGACGCCTGGGTTAAACAAATTTACGAAGAGATGTGTCTGGCTGAGCTGGAAGACTAATCCAGGCTCCGGCAGCAACTCTGACAAAGGCGGCAATGCAGCCGCCTTTTCTGTATCCCGTCCTGACAAATCTATGACTACAACTTCTTCGAATCATTGGGACATCTTCTGCGCCGTCGTCGACAATTACGGTGATATCGGCGTGACCTGGCGTCTGGCCAAGCAGCTTGCCAATGAATTCAGTATCAAGGTCAACCTTTGGGTCGATGACCTTGGCAGCTTTGCTCATATACTGCCGACTCTTGACCCGGCCTCTCACAGCCAGACCATTCAGGGCGTCACCATTAAACAATGGAACCAGCCACTGGATCTCCCCTATTCACCGGGCGCAGTCCTGATTGAGGCTTTTGCCTGCGAACTGCCCGATGAAGTGAAGACCCGACTGGCCCCCGTCAAGTCGACAAACCCAGTTAAACCACCCGTATGGCTGAATCTGGAATACCTGAGCGCCGAAGATTGGGTAGAAGGCTGTCATGGGTTACCCTCGTTCCAGCCCAACGGTGTTGATAAGTTCTTTTATATGCCGGGCTTTACCGAGAAAACCGGTGGCCTTATCTGTGAGTCCGATCTGTTTGCCCAGCGGGATGCCTGGCAGGCTGACAGTGCAAACAGGCTATCACTGTTTAAAAAGCTCGGGCTGAGCGGAATAGAGCAGCACCATAAGGTGATCAGCATCTTCAGCTATGAGACTGAAGCGCTGTCAGCACTTTGCCAATATTGGGCCAAAGGAAGTGAACCTGTCCATGCCCTGATACCAAAAGGTCGCAGCTTTAACAGCCTGCAATCCCTGTTGCCCTGTGATATTGACCAACTGGTACCGGGACAACAGCTTAGCCAGGGAAATCTCACTATCCACGTGCTGCCGATGACAGACCAACAAGGGTATGACCGCCTGCTGTGGAGCTGTGACTTCAATATCGTGCGGGGGGAAGACTCTTTCCTTAGGGCCCAATGGGCCGCCAGACCTTTCATTTGGCATATATATCAACAGGAAGATGATTATCATCTGGTAAAATTAGAAGCTTTTATGCGACTTTACTGCGATAATCTGGCCTTTGAGTCTGCTGAAGGCTGGCGACAACTGAATCTGGCTTTCAACCAGCAGCGCACAGATGCTGTGGTTGAACAGTGGCAAAACATTAATTCTGTTGGTGTGGACCTGTTGGCCCATGCCAAACAATGGCCAATCGATGCTTTAAAGACGGTAGATTTAGCCTCACGGCTAGTGCAATTCGTCCAAAAATAGTTAAGATACCGCCTTATAGTAAAACGTCCAATATATAGGAAATTTAGCAATGAAAACTGCTCATGAAATCCGTCCAGGTAACGTGATCATGTTTAACGACAGCCCATGGGTTGTACAGAAGACTGAAACTACCCGTTCCGGCCGTAACGCTGCTATCGTGAAAATGAAACTGAAGCACGTTCTGATCGACTCCTCCACTGAAACCACCTTCAAAGGTGAAGACAAGATGGACGTAATCGTTCTGGAGCGTCTGGACTGCACTTACTCTTACTACGCAGATCCTATGTACGTATTCATGGATTCTGAGTACAACCAGTACGACGTTGAAGCTGACAACATGGGCGACGCTGCCAAGTACATCGTTGACGGCATGACTGAAGAGTGTCAGGTAACCTTCTACGAAGGTAAGGCTATCTCTGTTGAACTGCCTACCACCATCGTTCGTGAAGTTGGCTACACTGAGCCAGCTGCTCGTGGTGATACCTCTGGCAAGGTAATGAAGCCTGCCAAGATCGTTGGAAGCGATCTGGAAGTGATGGTTGCTGAATTCGTTAAAGAAGGCGACAAGATCGAAATCGACACCCGTACCGGTGAATTCAAGAAGCGCGTTTAATTCCGCCCTCTGAATATTGAAAACCAGCGCCAACGCGCTGGTTTTTTTGTATCCGCAGAGCCGAAACTCGCAAGTGTCTTTACCCCCCTCTCATGATTAATCGATAGACCCGCTCAATCAAAACCTTCATAGCTGCTAACAAACATTGATAATGCAATGACTGCGCCGAGCAATAAGGTGGCCAGACAAATGGCCAGCGAGATTCAGGATGGAGGGATAAATCAGGGATTGAACATGCCCATCTGAAGATGGCTGAAAGGATATATTTGAACAGGTCGCCATCCCTGGCCACCTTGGCTAATGCATTAACTCTTTGCTGAAGTCAAAACCTCAGGACCACCGACCTCAGAGGCAGATTCCACCAGTGTAGCTTTGGTTTCCAAAGCACGCTTTCTGAATGCCGCCTGAGTCATCATCAGACATACCATGAGTGCCAGCGACATAATGCCTACAGAAGCAAAATAGGCCAGCTCATAGGTACCGGTTGAGTCCACAGCGAACGCAGCAATAATAGGGCCGATAAACCCGCTGACACCCCAGGAGGTGTAAACCACGCCATAGTTGGTGCCATAGTTTTTCAGGCCATAGAAGTTGGCGGTCAAAGACGGGAAAACTGCTGGCAAAGTACCGTAACTGACACCAGCGAGCGCCGCGCCAAGCATCATCCCCATTTCACCCGCGTAATATGGGAACATCAACATATTGGCAATCTGCAGCACAAATGAGATGCCCAGGGTCGACAGCCCACCAATTTTATCGTTAAGCCACCCGGCACCGACACGGCCAAAGGTATTGAACAGGGCCAGGATAACGACCAGATGCGCGGCACCTGCCATATCTGTCTGAACAGCGGCGATGGATGTGATATTGCCGATAATCATCAGACCAGTTGATGACGCACACAGGTACATAAACCACAGGCCATAGAATTGGGGTGTACGCATCATGCCGCGCCAATTGATCTCTTCGCGGATAGGCTGTTGCTTCTGGACTGCATCGCCATTATCCGCAGCCACATAACCTTGAGGGGGATTGGTGATGGTACAGGCCAGCGGCACAGCGATTAGCAGCAGCGCAGCACCCAAGAAGATAAATGCCTTTTCAATTCCCCAACCACCAATGAGGGTGGTGATCAGAGGTGCCAGATACACACCGGCCAATCCAAAGCCTGCGGCAATCAGACCATTAACCAAACCCCGACGGGAAGGCGCAAACCACTTCATGGCTGCGGGCGCTAAACAGGCATAGGCAAAGCCAATACCACCCCCGGCGATCAGACCAAAGCTGACAATCAGCATATCCGGTGTGGTGCCAAAGCCGGATGCAATCAAACCAATACCGGAAAGCAAGGTACCGGCAATCAATACGCGACGTGGCCCAAATCTGTCCTGAATTATCCCGGCCAACAACAGTGAAATGGAGAAAGTGACAATGGCAATGGTGTATGGCATGGACGCTTCGGCGTTGCTCCAGCCAAGATCCATCACCAGTGCTTTTTTAAATACACTCCAGGTAAAAAGAATACCAATACACAAATTAATGCAGAAACCCGCAATCAGGATCTGCCTGGCTCGACTCAGCGTTTTCATATCGCCTCTTTTATATTTTCACCTCAACCCTGGCAGCACGTTAGATACAGCCAAAACAACCTGGTTACATAGTTTTTGATTAAGGCATTACTTATGAAGGCGGGGGATTCTAGCAGCAAGTGCAGAAAGGAAAGAAGCGTGATTGATACATCTTTGAACATTTAAACCCAAGTTATTTTCATCACATTGTATTACTTGGTTTTTTTATCAAAACTCAGATGATAACAGCGATAGGCACATAGAAACCAATTGCAACAGCTGTTACGCTGCAGGCGATTTTATGATCGCCAAATGATAACAACATAAAAAGCGGCGGCATCCGGCGCTGATACATTTGCGGTTTATAGCACAGAGTTGAAACATAAACTGCGAATGTCAAAGTCTCAAAACAGGAGATGACAGGTAAGATATCGAGCCTGTGATTTCCCCTTCCCTCAAATGATCTGTTTTTGGCTGAATTGATAACTGCGCTCAAGGCTAAGCACTTCCACCTGATAGTCCAGATACCACTGCGCCCTGCCCAATTGCTGTGCTTTAAGGTGCTGTGGATCACTCTTCCAATTCAGTATGTCCAGCTCTGTGCGCCAATAGGAAATCGCGACCTCCATCTCACCACTGCTGGCGGCGATAAAGTCGATACAATGGTAGCGCTCAAATGCCAGTTCTCTCAGTTGCTGCACCATGGCAGCGTATTCATCACCCTGCTCTCCCGGTCTGGCTTTGAATATCACAACGAACATCTGTTCCTCCTTACTCCGTAAGTCCCAGGCGGACATGAAAAAGCCGCCCTGGGGCGGCTTTATAAACTTATGCCAACATGATAAATCCGGCGAAGGCGACCACCGCCGCGATTAAGGCGTAGGGCAACTGCGTCACCCCATGACTCACCAGATTACAACCCGATCCCTGAGCCGCCAAAACGGTTGAGTCGGAATAGAAGCAGGCCTGAGAGCCAAATGATGATGCGGATAGCAAGGCCCCTATCACCAGCGGAATATCAGCGCCGACCGAATGGGCCAAAGGCATCACAATCGGAATAGATACCGCAAAGATGCCCCAGCTGGAGCCGGTCGCGAAAGCCAGTCCCGCCATAGCCACAAATACCACAGCCGGCAACATCTGCGCGGTCATATAGGGACTGAGGCTATTGATAACATATTGGGGAAGCTGCAGCATGTCACACACATCTTTAAAGATAAACGCGGCGGTAACGGTACCGATTGCCGGCAGCATGCTCTTAAAGCCGTCAATCATCTGATCCATCATCTCTGACAGTGGCATCAGACGCTGAACCGCATAGTAAGGCAGTGTGATAGCCAAGGTTGCCAGCAAACCCAGCCAAACATCGATATCAAAATAGATGGTAAAGGCCACCAGCAGTAAAATCGGCACAAAGAAGTTATGCAACTTGCCATGGGTATCGGCATTGGCAAACTCCTCTTCAATCGCCTTTAGGGCATACTCGTCAGATGTCTGCACCTGCTCAAGATCCACCTGTTTAAGTGCAGGAGCTCCTTGAGCGGCCATTAACTGAGCTTTTTTCATCGGGCCCATTGCCGGCACCACACCAAGGATCACCAGCACCACCATGCCCACCGCCAGCCAGGCGTAAAGCATATAAGGAATGGCCTGCATATAGACAGCAATGCCCTGTCCTTCCGCCGCAACACCATTGTCCACCAGCAAACCACCAAAGAACACCGCCCAGGTCGACAACGGAACCAACACACAAATGGGTGCCGCAGTTGAATCTACAACATAAGCAAGCATTTCCCGGGAGACTTTAAATTTATCTGTCACCCGTTTCATGGTGGAGCCCACAGTCAGGGCATTAAGGTAATCGTCGATAAAGATAATGACCCCGAGAATAAAGGTCATAAAAAGTGATGATCTCGGTCCTTTGGCAAACTTCAGCGCGAATCGACCAAAGGCCATGGCGCCGCCGGTTCGCACCAGAAGCGCAATCAACGCACCAAAACTACCACAAACCAGGATCAGCCAGCCTATGGTTTCATCACCCATGACTTTGAGAGAGATTTCGGAGAAGTTATTCAATATCGCTTTGGGATCGACCAACAACAGGCCAACCAAAGCACCGATAACCAGAGAAAGGATGGGACGACGCAGCCAAATGGCCAGGGTTAATACCACAGCAGGTGGAATAAGACTTAACGCAGTCGGCTCAGACATGCACTTAGGTCCTCTGTTTATTATTGCCTTCACAGGCTTGTTATAAGAAAAGTGCCACCGGTATAAACAGGTAACGCCGGGACACCTGTGCTGCTTTATGTTGGGGCATGCCTCCAGACGGTAAATTGCCGCTTTTGTTTTGCCTTGGTCAAAACATCGCGCAGAAAATAAATCGCATTGAATAATGAGTCAACTTTAATTTGTTAAAATGCAGGTCAAAAGATGATAAGACATGGCTAATAAAGTGGTAACCTCAAGCATGTGAAAGGATTTTCTCAGCCCATCATCCATGGAGTTGTGACTGAATAGATAACAAAGATAAACCGCAGGATATAAGGGGAAAGCGCATTTACCCTGACGCCAATGACAGCAAAACGCCATTAAGCAGTGGATTACCCTACTCAAAGGGCGTCAAACGCAAAAGATCAGCATTTTACTCTACGTGAAGTGCCTTATATTTTCGATTATTTTATTCAAGTACCCTTTCAGAACCTCCGGTTTTCCTATATCTTGCACTGAGTTAACTCTGTATTTGCGTATTTTTGAGGTAATAGTGCGCCCGGTCATCAAATCAAACAAACTGGATACTGTCTGCTATGACATTCGAGGTCCGGTTCATAAAGAAGCCCGCCGTCTGGAAGACGAAGGTCACCGGATCCTGAAACTGAATATTGGTAACCCTGCCCCCTTTGGCTTTGAAGCGCCGGAAGAGATTGTCCGCGACGTTATTTTGAATCTGCCAAGTGCACAGGGTTACTGTGAATCCAAAGGTCTGTTTTCTGCCCGTAAAGCGATTGTCCAGCATTACCAATCCCAGGGGATTCGTAGCGTCGATATCGATGACATCTATATTGGTAACGGCGTATCTGAACTGATCCTCATGGCATTGCAGGGCCTGCTCAATACAGGTGATGAAGTGCTGATCCCGGCACCTGACTATCCACTGTGGACAGCATCAGCGCACCTGGCCGGCGGTAAGGCGATTCACTATCGTTGTGACGAAGAGTCTGACTGGTTCCCGGATCTGGACGATATACGCAGCAAAATCACGCCTCGCACCCGTGCGCTGGTGATGATTAACCCGAATAACCCAACGGGTGCGGTATACAGCCGTGAGTTGATTCTGGAAATTATCGAAATCTGTCGTCAACATGATCTGATCCTGTTCGCCGATGAGATCTACGACAAGATTCTGTATGACGGTGCTCAGCACATTCCTGCTGCCAGCTTGTCTGAAGATATTCTGACCGTGACCTTTAATGGCCTGTCAAAAGCCTATCGCGCCGCCGGTTTCCGTGTCGGCTGGATGATGCTTACGGGTAACCTCAAGGATGCTCGCAGCTATATCGAAGGTCTGGATATGCTGGCGTCCATGCGTCTTTGCGCCAACGTGCCTAACCAGCATGCTATCCAAACCGCACTGGGTGGTTATCAGAGTATCAACGAACTGGTACTGCCATTGGGACGCCTCGCCCAGCAACGTGATACCTGTTACGAACTGCTGAACAGCATTCCCGGTGTCAGCTGCAAAAAGCCAAAAGGCGCTCTGTATGCCTTCCCTAAGCTGGATACCAAGAAGTTTAATATCCGGGACGATGAGAAGCTGGTATTGGATCTGCTGAATGAGAAGAAAATTCTGCTGGTTCAGGGCACCGCATTTAACTGGCCAGAGCCGGACCACCTGCGGGTAGTGTTCCTGCCCTGGAAAGAAGATCTGCAGAAAGCCATGACTGAGTTTGGTAGCTTCCTCGAAACATACCAACAGTAAATTCAGCAGCTTATTTTATAAAAGCCACCTTAGGGTGGCTTTTTTGTTGGTGATATACAGGTTAACCTTAAATCAGTACCCGCAGTTTATGGAACACCTCTATGAAAAGCAGTTTTCTTGCCTGGATCCATCGCATGCCTCTGATTAAACGCTGGGCACTCATGCATTGCGTTAAAAAAGAGAATATCGCCGAGCACTCCCATCAGGTCGCCGTCATTGCCCATATGCTGGCGGTTATCCGTAACACCTATTTCGATGGTGAACTCATCCCTGAACGTGCCGCTACTCTGGCGCTCTATCATGAGTGTTCAGAGACCAAGTTGCAGGACATCAACCATGTCACCAAATATCACAACCCTGAGTTGACCAAAGAGTTTAAAAAGCTTGAAGAGATGGCTGAGCAGGATTGCGTCAACACCCTGCCCCCTGAGCTCAGAGAGATATTCAGACCTTTGATTGTGCAAAATGAAGTAGACCCTGAATATAAGAAGCTGGTGAAAGCCGCCGACCTTATTTCGGCCTATATCAAAGCAATGGATGAGATGCGTTTCGGTAACGACGAATTTGCACATGTCAAAATTCGGCTTGGGGAGATGCTATTGTATTATCGAGAGCAGTTGCCTGAAGTGGAATACTTTCTGGAAACCTTCAGCGACAGCTGTTTTGTCTCGGTAGACAGGTTATCTGCTGAAGACCATCAGGCTTAAGGAGAGGCAGTGAACATTAATCCCCAATGGCAGGCACGCCGACTGGCTGAAGATAAATTACGAAGAAACGATGAGCGCAGCCCGTTTCAAAGAGACAGAGCGCGTATCCTGCACAGTGCAGCTTTCCGGCGGCTGCAGGCCAAAACCCAGGTGTTGGGCGTGGGGATGAATGATTTTTATCGCACCAGACTGACCCATTCACTGGAAGTGGCACAAATTGGTACCGGGATTTGTGCGCAGCTTAAACGCAAACATCCTGATTATGCCTGGCTGATGGACTCCACCAGCTTGATTGAGGCTCTGTGCCTGGCTCACGACATTGGCCACCCCCCATTTGGTCACGGCGGTGAAGTCGCGCTTAACTATATGATGCGTGATCACGGTGGATTTGAAGGCAATGGCCAGACCTTCAGAATTCTCACCCGCCTGGAGCCCTATACCCAGCATTATGGGATGAACCTGAGCAGAAGGACCTTGCTGGGCATACTCAAGTATCCTGTCACTGCCGCTCATCTTGCCCCACAAATCCCTCAGGGTGCAGTAAAGCCCAATCATCAGGTGAGGCCTCAGGACTGGCCGCCGGTCAAAGCGGTTTACAATGACGACGGCGAAATTCTGGATTGGGTGCTGGGACCCGTGACAGATGCCGATAAGCAGGCTTTTTCCCGATATCAGGCCGCCAACGGTCACCTTCCGGGCAAATCCCTTTGTAAGTCACTGGATGCCACCATCATGGAGCTGGCAGATGATATCGCCTACGCAGTGCATGACCTGGAAGATGCCATTGTGATGGGCATAGTTACCCGGGAACAATGGCAACAGGATATTACTCCATCCCTCAGAGCCAGTGAAGATGAATGGATCCGTCAGGAGCTGGCAGATATTGATGTCAGAATGTTCAACCCGGAGCACTACATCAGAAAAGACGCCATAGGCACTTTGGTTAATGGCTTCGTCACTGCAATCAACATTATCAAACAAAACACCTTTGAAGACCCGTTACTGGAGTTTCAGGCCAGGCTTGAGCCCGCCTTCCATATCGTGCTGGAAGTCCTTAAACAGTTTGTTTTAAAACGCGTTGTAAGAAAGCCCGAAGTGCAGATGCTTGAGTATAAAGGACAGCAAATGCTGATGACGCTGTTTGAAGCACTTGCGTCAGATCCCATGCGCCTGTTACCGCTCAATACCCAACAAAGGTATCTGGAGTCACAGCAAAGTGAGGGCAACAGCATGCGGGTAATCGCAGACTATCTGTCAGGCATGACAGATGACTTTGCCGCCCGCCTCTACCGCCAGTTGTTTACCCCCAGCGTCGCTGACATTAATGGCCCTCTGATCTGACGAGCTTTATACCGACATAAAAAACGCGCCATCAGGCGCGTTTGTTTCTTATGCAAGGCTTAGCCTATCAGGCTTGGAAACATGCCTTTAAAGCCAGCAGCTATCACTTCAATACCGATAGACAGCATAATCAAACCCATCAGACGGGTAATGACGTTAATCCCGGTTTTACCCAGAATCTTGTAGATCACTGACGCCATACGGAACAGCAGGAAACTCAGCAGACCAAACACCACTACGGCGGCGGACATACCGGCCAGATTAACCCAGGTATTGTTCTCTGCGGCAAATACAATCACAGATGAAATAGCACCCGGACCTGCCATCAGTGGCAGCGCCAAAGGCACAACCGCTACAGATTCCATTGCAGAGGATTCGCCCACTTCCTCTTTATTACGCTTAACTTCACCCAGCTTACCTTGCAACATCGACATGGCAATAATGGCAATCAGAGTGCCGCCGGCAATACGGAACGCCGACAAACTGATACTGAACATATTCAGAATATGCTGACCGGCAAAGATGGTAACCAGCAGAATAACCACCACAGCGATATTGGCTACTTTCGCAGTTTGGTTGCGCTCTGGCTCAGTTTGATGACTGGTCAAACTGACAAAAACAGGCAGCAGGCCTACAGGGTTGATGATGGCAACCAGACCCAGGAAAAATTTGATGTAAAGGGTAAAGTCCAAGACAGAATTCCTTGAAAATGCCGAGCGAGAAATCGGACGCTACTCTAACCTATATCCCGCCTATTTCAGTAGCGTGATTCTTTTAAGCTGGTCACAATTTCAATGAATAGCTCGGTATTTATCCACTTTTACCGAAGGTAACACGTCATTTATCAATTAAAACCTACTTCTCACCTGAATCATTCTTTAAAAAAACTAGGGCAATGCTGCAATATTCCCCGTTCAGGCTCCCTATATAAGCTTTACCCGACTTACGTGCTTTGGCTCACAGAAAGCTGTAGCCCGCCTGTGTAGTGTCAAAGACAGGGAAAGAGGATTGAGCCAATCCGGCATTTGCTGAATCTTTTTTTCAGGAGAGTGTTATGAGAATCACTTCGCCCCGGGAGCTTGACCTGTTAATGGATAAGGTCGCCAAAGCTCAGGCCGAGTTTGCCACTTTTACACAGGAGCAAACCGACACTATCTTTCGGGCCGCAGCCTTTGCCGCTGCTGGCGCCAGAATTGAGCTGGCCAAGATGGCGGCTCAGGAAACCGGCATGGGCCTGGTGGAGGACAAGGTGATCAAAAACCACTTTGCCTCTGAGTACATCTACAACAAATACAAAGACGAACTCACCTGCGGCATCATAGATGAGGACTCCACCTTCGGCACTCTCACCATTGCAGAGCCAGTGGGTATTATTTGCGGTATCGTGCCGACTACCAACCCCACATCAACAGCAATATTCAAAGCCCTTATCAGCCTGAAAACCCGTAACGGTATCGTCTTCTCTCCCCACCCCAGAGCCAAAAACGCCACAGCCTACGCAGCCAAACTGGTTCATGATGCCGCGGTCAGTGCCGGCGCACCTGAGCATATTATTGGGTGGATCGATGAGCCTTCCGTTGAGCTGTCGAACCATCTGATGACCCATGACAAGATAAACCTGATCCTGGCCACAGGTGGCCCGGGTATGGTGAAGTCAGCCTACTCATCAGGAAAGCCCGCTATTGGTGTCGGCGCGGGTAATACGCCCATCATCATTGACGAAACCGCCGACATAAAACGTGCAGTGGCTTCTATCCTGATGTCCAAGACATTTGATAATGGTGTGGTGTGTGCGTCAGAGCAGGCAGTAGTAGTCGTCGATGACATTTATGATGCAGTAAAAGAGCGATTCGCCAAACATGGCGGCTACCTGTTATCACCGGAGCAAACTGACGCGGTTCGCAGCGTTATCCTGAAAAACGGCCACCTTAACGCTGATATTGTCGGCCAGTCTGCGGTGAAAATTGCTGATATGGCCGGCATTACCGTGCCGGATATCACCAAGGTGTTGATAGGTGAAGTCAGCGCCATTGCCAATGATGAATCCTTTGCACTTGAGAAGCTGTCCCCCCTGCTGGGCATGTATCGGGCTGGCGACTTCGAACAAGCACTGGATATTGCCGAAGCCCTGGTAGCCCTTGGCGGCATAGGCCACACTTCAGGCCTGTATACAGATCAGGACTCCCAGAATGAGCGCATCAGACGTTTTGGACAGCGGATGAAAACCGCCCGTATTCTGATTAATACTCCCGCATCTCAGGGGGGAATTGGCGATCTTTATAACTTCAAGTTAGCACCATCATTGACATTGGGCTGTGGTTCCTGGGGTGGCAACTCGATCTCTGAAAACGTTGGTCCCAGCCACCTCATCAATAAGAAAACCGTCGCCAAGAGGGCCGAGAATATGCTGTGGCACAAGCTTCCCAGGTCGATTTACTTCCGTCGTGGCAGCTTGCCCGTCGCCCTTGAAGAGCTGAAAGGCAAGCAGCGGGCGCTGATCATCACCGATACCTATCTCTACAATGCCGGTTACTGCAACGAGACTCTGGCCATACTCAAATCCCTTGGCATAGATACAGATGTTTTCTACGGTGTTAAAGCGGATCCTACCCTGGACATAGTAATGGAAGGGGTTGAGATGGCGGACAGATTTCAGCCTGATGTCATCATAGCCCTGGGCGGTGGCAGCCCTATGGATGCCGCCAAAATTATCTGGCTCATGTATGAGCACAAGGATGTCGACTTTGCGGATATGTCCCTGAGGTTTATGGATATCCGCAAACGTATCTATACCTTCCCCAAGCTGGGTGTAAAAGCAAGTCTGGTAGCGATACCGACCACATCAGGCACAGGCTCTGAAGTCACGCCTTTCGCCGTAGTGACAGATCAAAACACAGGCCAGAAGTATCCGATTGCCGATTATGAGCTGACCCCCACCATGGCGATTATCGACCCCAATCTGGTCATGGACTTACCGCCGTCGCTCACCGCATTCGGAGGTATTGACGCTATCACTCACGCATTGGAAGCCTTTGTCAGCGTAATGGCCAATGAGTACAGTGATGGTCAGGCCCTGCAAGCGCTGAAGCTGCTGTTTAATCATCTGCCACAGGCTTACGAGTTGGGAGCCAAAGCACCTGAGGCGAGAGAAAAGGTCCACAACGGCGCAACCGTCGCAGGCATAGCGTTTGCCAACGCCTTCCTCGGTGTATGTCACTCCATGGCCCACAAGCTGGGCGCGGAATTCCACTTGCCCCATGGCCTGGCCAATGCCCTGCTGATCAGCAATGTAATCCGCTTTAACGCCACCGACAGCCCGACCAAACAGGCGGCCTTCAGCCAATACGACAGACCCAAGGCAAAATGTCGTTACGCAGAAATTGCCGATTACCTGCGTCTGCCGGGCAGTAACGATGATGAGAAAGTAGAAGCCCTGATTGAAGCGATAGAGGCCATCAAGACCAGACTCAATATTCCAGCATCTATCCAGGCGGCAGGAGTTGATGAAGCCAGGTTCCTTGAGCAGCTGGATGACTTGGCGGAAGGTGCATTCGACGACCAGTGTACAGGTGCCAACCCAAGGTACCCACTGATCGCCGAGCTGAAAGCCCTGCTGCTGGCCAGTTTCTATGGTGAAGCTTACCGGGACTAATGCTTACTGATAGTTAGCGTGATAAGAAAAGGGCCAACAGGCCCTTTTCATCTGTCTTGATTTGAGCGCCCCAGAACATTACTCCTGTATCTGCACCAGTAGCTGCTTTCGTAACTCATCGTGAAACCTGAATGCTCTGGGAATATCACGCCAGTGCCAGGAAGTACTCTCAAGCACCACCATACTGATATCCTCATCGGGGAAGTAGCTAAGGGTGCTGATAAACCCCGGCACATAACCTGAGTGACTGTATTCAAGTGGTATAACCCTGGAAATCTGAATACCGGCACCATAACCCAGATCGCCCCATCTGTGATTACGGGACTGCGTCGCTGAGATCATGTAACTGAAGGACTCCTCACTCAATAATTCAGAGCCATACAGGCAAGTGTTCCAGCGAGCCAGATCCTGAGCGCGGGATACCAGACCACCACTGGCTAATGGCGGACGCTCAGCGGTCCCGGGCAATGTCGTGAATTGACCTTCAGCATCTTCAACCCGCCCCTGGACCAAAGCCAACTCACCGCCAGTTTGATTTAAGCCGCATTGTTTACTGATACCGTCCAACACCTCAGACAAGGGCTGCTTATGAGCTGACTCAAGTACTTTGCCCAGCAGCTCATAGCCATAGTTGCTGTATCTGAATCCTGTCCCTGGCACAAATGCCAGGGGCTTATCCGGCGCAATCAGGCCTGAACTATGGTCAAGCAGATGACGAATAAGCACGGCTCCGGGAATGCCGGCATCTGGTAAGAGCTTTATGATCTGGCTATCCAGAGACACTTTGTCCTCATCCACCAAACGTAATATGCCAGCCGCCACAAACTGCTTGCTGATGGAACCGGCGAGATAGCCGCCGTTTTCATAACCGGCCAGATATGAGTTCGGTTTCGACTCAAACTGATAGACAGGTTTACCTCCCTGTGTAATAAGGACCTCGCCAACAAAGTCCTTATCGCTCAACAGAGAATCAAAGATGTCAGTAGGCAGTTCGCTTGCTGCAAGGTGGAATGGAATGAGCGGCAGTAAAGCCAGGCTGAAGGTTTTGGTGAAATTTGGCTTATTGGCCTCTGTGGGCATAGCAATGTCCATTATTGGCAAAGGAAGTAAACTAACGAACTACCCTATTTATTTCGATTAGTTATTATGTGACCATTGCATAAAGGTGAAAGCGATCAACACTCAGCCCTGCTTATCAAACCACTCACTGGCAAGCATGGCGTATTGATACTCGCTGCCCCACTCGCCTTTAAAGAAAATGTTGTCAACATAGTGAGCTTCCCGGCGAAATGCCAGTCGCTCCAACAGATGAACGGCTGCGGAGTTGCGGGTATC
Organism: Shewanella corallii; assembly: GCF_023349125.1. Classification (GTDB taxonomy): domain Bacteria; phylum Pseudomonadota; class Gammaproteobacteria; order Enterobacterales; family Shewanellaceae; genus Shewanella; species Shewanella corallii. The sequence continues at coordinate 75,751 of NZ_JAKIKT010000003.1, forward strand.
GGTAATAGAGATCACCCTGTGTTTCTTCATTCCATCGAACAGGTACTCCAGCATCAATTGCAGCGCCTCACGGGCGATCCCCTGCCCCTGCCAGTCTGACGACAGGGTAAAGCCAATTTCAGTCTGACGCCCATCGATAAAGTGCAGCGCCAGATCTCCGGTCAACTGGCCACTTTCATTGTCGATAATGGCGATTTGAAACCAATGCCCTGGCGCACCAAAAGCTCTCAGTCCCATATTACGATACAGGGATTTGGCATCTTCCAGGGTATATTCACTCCAGCTTTGATACCGTGCGATATCTGCCTGGGAGCGATAATGGGCAAAAGCAGCAAGATCCTGCTCCTGCAATAATCGTAAACTGACTCGTTCACCAATCAGTTGCATGTTTCCTCCCTGGAAAATTATTACCTTAAGGCTAAAGTCTGTTGGTTAACTCAACCTTACCGGTCACTATATTGTATGTCAGCATCAAGGCCGATGATTCAAGATCCTGTTCAAACCCCAAATGGGTATAAGCGTATACGCAGGCATTAAGACCAGTGCTGTGGGATGTGCTGACCCGCCTGGAAATAAAGTCTACCTGATCTTTGTGCGCGAGTTTATGACTGACCGTCAGTTCAGTGTCCAGTAATGCGTTCCATAGTTCACCGCACGCCTGCTCTCCCCGGCCTATATTCAGCGGTGCTGCCATTGGATTGTTTTTGTTTACTCCTAAGGGATAACCCTGAGCACTCATATCCAATTGAGGGTTACCCTCGGCATCATGAGCAAATCCTTCGAGATCATTCATTCCCCCCGGATGACCATTGAGCAACCATCGCTGATGAGCGAAATCAACAGACTGCTGCATATTGGCTTTGACCTCCTGAAGCTTGGCCACATGGGACTCTTCAGTAAGAGAAATAAACTTGGGAAGCGCAATGACCCCAACTATGGCCAGGATAATCAGAGTGATCACCAGCTCGATCAGGGTAAAACCCTTAGCTTTGATTTGTTTCATTTGTCGACTACTTAACTGACAGAAAAAACCGGCGTTAAACGCCGGTTTCGTAAGAGCTGAATATTACTGTTTTTCAGTCCAGGTATCCAACCAACCCAGCACATTGGCGTACCATTGTTCCAGATTGTCACCGGTCAAAATCCAGTGGTTCTCGGTTGGGTACATCAACAGCTTGCTGGGGATATTGTTACGCTGCATATAGGTAAAGGCAGCGAGCCCCTGACCATAAGGCACGCGGAAATCTTCCTCACCATGGATCACCAGCATAGGGGTTTGCCAGTTCTCGACATAGTTCACCGGGTTGAACTTCTCATACAGCGCCTTGTTGTCTTTATACTGGCCGCCGAACTCAAACTCAGGGAACCACAGCTCTTCAGTGACATAGTACATGGAGCGCATATCAAACAGACCGGCATGGTTCACCAGGCACTTGAAACCGTCATTCCAATTACCCTGGATCCAGTTCATCATGTAGCCACCGTAAGACCCACCCAATGCACAGGCATTATCTACATCCAGCCATTTCTGCTGCTCACCTACTGCCGCCAAACCTTTTTGAAGGTCTTCCAAAGGCTTACCACCCCAATCCTGGGTGATGGAGTCAGTAAACTCCTGGCCATAGCCTGTTGAGCCATGGAAATCCACCATGACCACGCCATAACCGGCACCAGCCCATAACTGAGGATTCCAGCGGTGGCTAAAGCTGTTACCGAATGATCCCTGAGGACCACCGTGTACCAAAAATGCCACTGGATACTTTTTGCCCGGTTCAAAGTCAGCAGGCTTCAACCAGTAGCCATAAACCGTTTCATTATTCCAACCTTTAAAGTTGAACTGCTCAAAGTCACCAAACTTGATCTTGTCCAGCTTCTCTTTGTTGGTATTGGTCAGACGCTTGAGATTGTTTCCATCTTTATCGACCGAATAAACATCACCCGGCTCAACCAAAGACTTATGGCTGAACAGTATCTTGTTATCTGTAATGGCAACCACAGAGTTGCTGCCATCGTTATAGATGGTCTTCACATCACCGAATTGGGTGTTTACCTCAAAAATGCTGACCTGACCAAGATCCTGCGCAGTCACATACAGGGTTTGACCATCTGCACCAAACTGCAGCGAATGTGGGCTTCTGTCCCATAGTGGCGCAACTTCTTTCTCCTGTCCGGTAACAGTATCGCGCAGCATAATGCCGAAACGATCAGCCTCAAAACCCGGGCGCTTCATCGCCAGATAAGCCATATAACGGCCATCAGGAGAGAAAGTCGCGTGGGCATCCCACGCCTTATTATCTTCAGTCAGGTTCCTGGCTTTGCCGCCGGTTACCGGGACTTGCCACAGATCATAATTGGTGATCCAGGCCTGATCTTTTGATGGTGCCTTGGCGGTGTAAACCAGATGCTTGCCATCAGGGGTAAAAGTCACCTCTTCCATGCCGGAGAATGGCTTGGGTGGGGTTTCGGTATCCAGACCAGAGGTCACATCAACCAGACTGCCCAGCTTATTACCTTCAATCGGCGCAACGAAGATATGGTTACGGGCATGGTCATGCCAGGTATCCCAGTGACGAACCATCAACTGGTCATATTCACGGCCACGGTTTGGATTGTCGGCCTGGTCTTCAAACTTATCGGCACTGCACTCCAGCGTGTCACACTCCGGAAACACTCTCAGCTGCAAAGCCACCTGTTGTTTGCCATCGGCAGACAGCTTGTAGCCATCAACACCAACCGGCAGATCCGACACTTGAATCGCTTCTCCGCCCTGCATCGGCATGCGATACAGCTGGCTTGAACCATTTCGGGCAGAGACAAAGTAGATAGCTGAGTCATCGGGAGCAAAAGTCACAGAGTGCTCTGTCCCCTGTACACCGGTAATCTGTACCGGCATGGCATCAGATTTAGTCAAATCCAGCTTATACAGCTCAGACTCTGAATTACCCTCTTTATCTTTAACTGACAGGCCATAAACCAGAGTCTGGCCATCATTTGATACGGCCACAGAGTGCTGTTTGTTGAGTTTTACCAGATCCTGAACGGTAAAAGGTGCTTTGTCCTGTGCCATTACAGCACCAGTGACACCGGCCAATCCCATGGCCAAAAGTAAGGCTGACTTCTTCATTATTATTTTCACTTTGGTTGATGTACCTGTAACCGGTACTTAATCGAACAAAAACTTTGCGGGGCGACCCTGGCCGCCCCGAACTGAGTTAGCGTTAACCTGTGAGCTTATTTGGCGGCGTTCTCAATGTTGATCTTCCAGATCGCCGGCCCGGTTTCGTGGGCATTGATACCGTCACTGTCTACCGCGACTGTCACCGGCATATCCTTAACATCGAATTCGTAAATCGCTTCCATACCCAGATCTTCAAAGGCCACCACACGGGCTTTCTTAATCGCCTTGGACACCAGGTAAGCGGCGCCGCCCACGGCCATCAGATAACAGGCTTTATGTTGCTTGATAGACTCAACGGTAGCTGGACCACGTTCAGCTTTACCAATCATGCCAAGCAGACCGGTCTTATCCAACATGAGATCGGTAAACTTGTCCATACGGGTTGCAGTTGTCGGACCAGCTGGACCAACCACCTCATCACCTACAGGATCAACCGGGCCCACGTAGTAGATAAACTTACCGGTAAAGTCGACGCCATCAGGCAGACCTTCCCCACTTTCAATCAGGCTCTGAATACGCTTATGGGCAGCATCACGGCCGGTCAGCATCTTGCCGGACAGCAGCAGAGTGTCGCCACTCTTCCAGCTTTCCACATCAGTCTGAGTGACGGTATCCAGATTCACTCGCTTAACATTGTCACCCAGCTCCCAGGTCACTTCCGGCCAATCATCCAGAGATGGCGGGCTAAGATCGGCGGGACCAGTGCCATCAAGGTAGAAATGTACGTGACGGGTTGCAGCACAGTTGGGGATCATCACCACAGGCTTGGAGGCGGCATGTGTTGGAGCCGACTTGATTTTAATATCCAGCACAGTCGTCAGGCCGCCAAGGCCCTGAGCACCGATACCAGTGTTGTTACAACGATCGAAAATATCCAGACGCAGCTTCTCTTCTGCTGTTTCAGCACCCTTCTCCATCAGCTCATGAATGTCGACAGGGTCCATCAATGACTCTTTGGCAAGTACCGCGGCTTTTTCAGCGGTACCACCAATGCCTATGCCCAGCATGCCAGGAGGACACCAGCCTGCGCCCATGGTAGGCAGGGTCTTTTCGACCCAGGCGGCGATATCGTCAGATGGGTTCAGCATCACCATCTTACTCTTGTTCTCAGAGCCGCCACCTTTGGCTGCGATAGCCACTTCAATTTCTGCACCTGGCACCAGATCGATATGCACTACAGCCGGCGCATTGTCCTTGGTATTCTTACGGGCACCGGCAGGATCGGCAACAATAGAGGCTCGCAGCGGGTTATCAGGATTGGTGTAAGCGCGGCGTACACCTTCATCCACCATCTGCTGCACTGTCATATCTGTTTTGTCCCACTTAACCGCCATACCCACCTTAACAAAGCAGGTCACGATACCGGTATCCTGACACAGAGGACGACGGCCTTCAGCGGACATACGGGAATTAATCAGGATCTGTGCGATGGCGTCTTTGGCCGCAGGATTTTGTTCCTTTTCATAGGCCTCAGTCATGGCATCGACAAAGTCTTTGGGGTGGTAGTAGGAGATATACTGCAGGGCATCAGCAATGCTTTCGATAAAGTCAGCCTGCTTGATTACGGGATCAGACATTGTAGGGCGCTCCATTTGCCGTGTTGGCATTATCGTTATTCATCCATTTCGCAACTCAAGCCGACAAAGATATTGCCTGCTCAAGGTTGATTGATTAACAGTCTGATTATTGCACCAAGCTGCGGAAGCTGCTGGCTAAATTCTTGTCAGACTGTTGATAAATCCTGTAAACCCTGAAGCCTGAGTGCACCAGTTATGATACTCTTTCGCACGTTTTAGAACCAGATCACTAAATACGATAGGCTTAATCAATGGATCCAGCTGCATCAGCAACGCCGGCGTTTTGCCAGCTTGATTGGACAATCGACACCGAATCCCTGTTTTCCCGGCTTGCTGCCAGGCCCTGGTCCGTGTTGCTGGACAGTGCCGGTGCGACCCATATGGACGCGCGGTATGACATTATCTGCGCGGATCCGGTTGCCACACTGACTCACAGCAATGGCATTAATAAACTGGAATTTGTCAAAGGGCAAGTTTTTGAAAGCAATAATGAAGATCCATTCCAACTGATTAATGCCACACTTAAGCAGCTGTTTGGTGAGCCTGGGGCCTGTGAGTTGCCTTTTTCCGGCGGTGCCATGGGCGCTTTCGGCTATGACCTGGGGCGCAGTATTGAAAAATTGCCTGCTACTGCGCACAGGGATATCGACTTGCCTGATCTTAATTTGGGTTTCTACGACTGGGCGCTTATCCGTGACTACCAAAAACAGGCCTGGTTTCTGGTCCATGCCAGGGGACAACAGGCACTGGAAGCCCAGCAAAGACAACTTGAGACCTTGCTCTCGCAAAGCGCACCAGCAGAAGCACCCTTTGCACTTGAGGGTGACTGGCATAGCCAGATAAGCAAACAGGCCTATCTGGACAAATTCGATGCTGTGCAGGAGTACCTGCACAGCGGGGATTGCTATCAAATCAATCTGACTCAAAGGTTCGAATGCAATTATACCGGTGATGAGTGGCAGGCTTACCTGAAACTCAGACATTCCAACAGCGCCCCCTTCTCAGCTTTTATGCGACTGCCGCAGCAAGCTGTACTGTCTATTTCGCCTGAACGCTTTATCAAGCTTGAGAGTGGCAAGATAGAAACCAAGCCCATCAAAGGAACCTTGCCGAGATATGCAGACCCGACCGAGGATCAAGCTGCCGCAAAGCAGCTGGCCAACTCTCCCAAAGACAGAGCAGAAAATCTGATGATTGTGGACCTGCTGCGAAACGATATCGGTAAGGTTGCGGCACCCGGCAGCGTGTCCGTTCCGAAATTGTTTGATGTAGAGAGCTTCCCTGCGGTGCACCATCTGGTCAGTACTGTTACCGCCACCCTGAATCAGGGTAATGAAGCCACCCACCTGTTAAGGGCAGCCTTTCCCGGCGGCTCCATTACCGGTGCACCAAAGATTCGCGCCATGGAAATCATCGAAGAGCTGGAGCCGTCCCGCCGTAATCTTTACTGTGGGTCCATGGGTTATATCAGCCAGGATGGCAAAATGGACACCAGCATTACCATACGTACTCTGGTGGCAGAAAAGGGGAAGCTCTATTGCTGGGCCGGAGGCGGTATCGTAGCGGACTCCAATGGAGACTGTGAGTATCAGGAAACCTTTGACAAAGTGAGCCGGATCCTGCCCATACTAAAGAGCCAGTAACTGAAACCGCTAACGGATTCAGTTAGTTCAATAATCCGGCTCAGATATTCAGCGAGTATATCCGGAAAGGTAATCGGGACAGGGTTACCACAAATTAAGGGAGTAAGCTGTGACCGCAGAGGAGTTCAAAACCCGCTTTTTGATCCAGCAGCCAGACAGCCTTGCCGGGGTTCCTGCAAGAGGTAATGAACGTCAGGCAGCAGTGTTGATCCCTTTATGGCAACGGCCTGACAAAGCCGATGGCGAACTTGAACTTATCCTCACCCAAAGAGCCGGTCACCTTAATGCTCATCCGGGCCAAATCAGCTTTCCCGGTGGTAAACAGGATGAGACCGATGCCTCGATGACAGCGACAGCGCTCAGAGAAGCCAGCGAAGAGATTGCACTGCCCTCTTCACAGGTCAACATTCTTGGGCAGCTGCCAGTGCATAACACCATTACCGGCTTTGCCATCACGCCAGTGGTTGGACTGGTCACAGGCCCATTTACCCCGACACTGGATCCCGGTGAAGTGGCGGATTGTTTCAGCGTGCCCTGGTCCTTTTTACTGGATCCGGTCAATCGACACCTTAAAACCTTTAAACGCCGGGGCAAATCCATGGAGATCTGTTTTATTCCCTGGCGAGACAAGTTCATTTGGGGGGCAACAGCTGCCATGATAGATCAACTTTGTAATCAACTTGGTGCTGCTCATCCCGCTCTGAAGTAATGACAAGGTCATAAATGAGAAACGACAGCACTGTGTAGGCGGCAATCACTGACGGGAAACCGGGATGACAAATACGCAAGCAAGATGGGCAGGAGTTGCAGGCATTATTGCAGCAGTTGTTTTATTTACCGGTGACATGCTGTTTTACTATGTTCCCGGACACGCCAGCCTGTTGGAAAATATGGCAAAGGTGTCTACCGATAGAATATTGCTCAGCACAGCCACGGCGATGTTGGCAGCATGGGGGTATTTTTTGGCCGCCTTTCAAGTGCGTTTTGCCTTCGCACCAGCGAACCCAATCGTGAAAAACCTGATTTTTCTCTGCTTTGCCTTTATTGGTATCGCCTATGGCGTGGTTCACGCCAATTACTCTGCAATCGCTATCAGTGCCAATCTCGCCGAGCAGCATCAATTGGAACTGCTGGATTCTGTCTCACTGGCCTATGAGGCCAATCATCTGCTGAGAGCCATGGTCTATCCGATTTTCGCCCTGCTTTCAGTACTGTTTATCTATCAGGTATGGCAGCGTAAAACGCTTTATCCGAGGTGGATTATCCTCGCCTTTCCGCTTTTAAGCTTTTTGCTTCAATATCTGCTCAAGCCATTATTGAGCGGTACAGCCTATGTAGTACTCATGGGGGGATGGCTTAACCTGATACTCGTGCTGTTTTATACCAGTTCGACCCTGGCGCTTTGGAACAAAAATGTCCCGGGAGAAGCCCTTTAGCCGAATCAATAAGCCACTTCACTGCTTTCCATTCAGAAGCCTGATGGAATCCTGCCCCCCTCCTGTCCCTGCAAGCGTTGAAAAGTTTGAGTAAATCCCAATTTTTTCTGTAATTTTTGCGAAATTTTGTATTTTCACTAATTATGTCGCCATTTAGGCTTGAACAAGGGCTATTTCAGCTTGAGAATAGCCGCCAGCGAGGTAATATAAACCTCCAAATTTTTTTGCTAAGACATTTCGTTGGAGAACTGAGCAACAATGAGCATTGCATCTGTCGCTTCTGTATTCAAAGGTGATTTCGCGGTTGGTTCGCAAGTCACTGTGCGCGGCTGGGTACGTACCCGCCGTGATTCCAAGGCGGGTATTTCCTTCCTGGCCGTTTATGACGGTTCCTGTTTTGATGCCATTCAAGGTGTTGTACCCAATAATCTGGAAAATTATCAGAACGAAGTGCTCAAGCTGACTGCCGGTTGCTCTGTTGAGATGACGGGTGATGTTGTTGAGTCCCCAGGCGCAGGTCAGGCATTTGAACTGCAGGTAACCGGCGTTAAGGTTACCGGTTGGGTTGACGATCCGGACACTTACCCAATGGCGGCCAAGCGTCACTCTATTGAGCACCTGCGTGAACTGGCTCACCTGCGTCCGCGTACCAACATCATTGGCGCCGTGGCCCGTGTACGTAACTGTCTGTCTCAGGCGATTCACCGTTTCTACCACGAGCAGGGCTTTATCTGGGTTTCTACCCCGCTGATCACTGCCTCTGACTGTGAAGGCGCCGGTGAAATGTTCCGTGTATCGACCCTGGACATGGAAAACCTGCCACGTACCGACAAAGGTACTGTGGACTATGACAAGGACTTCTTCGGCAAAGAAGCTTTCCTGACTGTATCCGGTCAGTTGAACGCTGAAACCTATGCCTGTGCCCTGTCCAAGGTTTATACCTTTGGCCCGACTTTCCGTGCCGAAAACTCCAACACCAGCCGTCACCTGGCTGAGTTTTGGATGGTTGAACCTGAAGTAGCTTTTGCTGAGCTGGACGATGTGGCCAAGCTGGCTGAAGAGATGCTGAAGTTTGCATTCAGAGCCGTTCTGGAAGAGCGTCGTGATGACCTGGAATTCTTCGCCCAGCGCGTAGACAAGACAGTGATCGAGCGTCTGGAGAACTTCGTCAACAGCGATTTCGCTCAGGTGGACTACACCGATGCCGTTGAAATCCTGAAGACCTGTGGCAAAACCTTCGAGTTCCCTGTTGAGTGGGGTATCGATCTGCAGTCTGAGCACGAGCGCTACCTGGCAGAAGAGCACTTCAAAGCCCCTGTGGTTGTGAAGAACTATCCAAAAGATATCAAAGCCTTCTACATGCGCCTCAACGAAGACGGTAAGACTGTAGCAGCAATGGACGTTCTGGCACCGGGCATTGGTGAAATCATCGGTGGCTCCCAGCGTGAAGAGCGTCTGGACGTTCTGGATGCCCGTCTGGAAGAGATGGACCTGTCTAAAGAAGACTACTGGTGGTACCGCGACCTGCGTCGTTACGGTACTGTGCCTCACTCAGGTTTCGGTCTGGGCTTCGAGCGTCTGGTATCTTACGTGACTGGCGTGAGCAACATCCGTGATGTTATCGCCTTCCCACGTGCACCACGCTCTGCCAACTTCTAATTGAAGTTAATTGAGCAAATAAAAAACGCGCCCATGAGGCGCGTTTTTTTGTTCATTAATCACTCTTTGTTCAGATCCGCTTTCTGCTTAAGCCAGAGTAATTTTGCCTGATAACTGCCCTGCTCTTTATTACTCGCTCTATGAATGGCCTCAGCCATAGAGCGCTTGGCCTGTGCAGTCTGACCAACTGCATGTTGAGCCTGAGCCAACTCAGCCCATGCCGGGTAATAGTAGGCAGATGTATTCAAAAACCGGGTCAGATAATCCAAAGCCTGATGATACTCTTGCTTTCGCAAAGCATCTCTGCCCATCAGGTAAAGGTCATAGGGTTCTTTATCGGGTAAAGACGCAATCATATCAGCCAGTTTATCGGCTTTACTCCTGTCCTGAAGATTACTCGCCAATAGCTGATAGTTGGCCAACAAGGTCAGGTCGGCCTTTCCCAGTTCAATGCCATAGTCATACCACTGAGTCGCCAGCTCAGGTTCATTGACACGCCTGTGCAGTACAGCCATAAGATTAATCAAGCTGTCAGAGTCTGCATCCAGTGAAAACCCTTCCTGGACAAGGTAAAAGGCTTTGTTGTACTCATCGAGCGCCAAAGCATCTGCAGCAAGGTTTCGATAGAACTTAGCCAAAAACTCCTGGTTATCGATCAGGCCACCATTTCGATTGAATGGATCTGGAAAGTAGTCGACTGCAACCCTATCGTAGGCCGTCATAAAACCACCAACCCCTTCGGTACCAACTGGAGCGTCATACAAAAACACTCTGACGTGATCGGAAATAAACGCCAGACCATTCCGGACATCGGTTAACACTGGCTCGGTGTAAACCATCTGAAATCGACTGTGAACATCTAATTCCTGGGCCACTGCGTAAGTCATCAGAGCAAGAGTCATACAATTACCCTGTCGCTGTGCAAGTGCTTCCGTCGCTGGCAGGTTAACCCCTTTATAGCCAAAGCCATCAACATGCTGAAGCACATAAGCTTCAACCTGACGAAAAGGTCTTAACGCTGCAATATCAGGTCTGCTGACAAAAGCGTGGATCTCTTGCCTTTGCTGCTCGGACAGGCTAACCAGTTGCGTAATGGTGGGAGGAGTGACTGACTCAGTGTGAAATTGGCTGGAAACAGCTGGAGCAGGTATCTGAACGGACTTGTGGTCCAGATTGGAGCTGCACGCTGTCAGTCCGAATAAGTACAAACTGCATAGCATCGCGGTTTTGCTCAGCTTCCTGCTGATCACTTTTGTCCTGTGTATCATGCGGCACCTCAGATTAGTGAGGCTATCAGGTATATCACTGGCTTCTGAGCAACTTCAACTTATTGTTGGAAATTCACCCACAAGTATCAAACTGCTTAAGGTTATGGGCCTTGAGATCTCCCAGAAGTTGAGTCGCATTTTCCGCGTCTCCCGCCAGCTCATACAAAACCGCGGCACACTCCAGCGTACAAAGCCCACCTTGCTTTTGATTACGGCGTCTGACGTAGAGTGTTTGTGGCGCTTGCTCCAGATGATATGTGGGCAAATTCTGTAGATAGGGACTTTGGCGATACATTTTAGCCGCCTCTTGCCAGGTAGCATCCAGCAAAATCATATACTCAGGTAGCTCATGACTTAGCGCAGTGCCACTGGTCACCTTTAAGCCCGCGCTCTCCGTTGAGGGATACACTAACCCAACCTTTCCCGACTCAATTAACTCCAGCATGGCTTGATTGGGCTCCTTTCGTTGCCACAAAACACGCTGACACAAGTGCGGAAAACGTCTTTGTACCAGAGCCCCCGTATTGGTGATCCGGTCAAATTCACGTTCATGGGTAAGCAGAATTAACTTCATAATAAGGTTGAAATCTCTGGAGAGAGAAAGGTCATCATCAATCAGGTGCGCCACTTTACCCTAAACCTGAAATTCCCCCAAGCACAGCAGTGCTCGCTTCAGATTTGCTTAGGCTTGATGCCTGTCAGTTCAGTAAAGCTGGAGCCAATGTTGTATTCAGCGCCTGGCTTGTTAAAGCGCTCCATTGCAATCCGTATCCGGGCTCATCAAACCACTACAGCGTGATATCCGGCTTATATCAATCAACGTATTCCCAATACTCTCAGTGTCTCTGCTGCAGTTAACACTGGCTGCAGGTACGTCTCTAATTCGGAAAACCAGTAGGCTTTTGCATACTTCCCACCTTGTCCCCTTTCCAATGGCGGGATCCAGTCCTTATGCCGCGCAAAAACGTCTGGAACTCTTCGGCTAAAGTCGGATAGCTGCTGTTGATCAAAGCCTTCGATAATTAATAGCTCTGTCTCAGACAAGAGTTGCTCATAATTGCAAACCAGGCCAGACAATTGTTGGTGCCGCTGAAGGTAAACAATAAGGGCTTGCAATGACCCTTTCAGCTCCTTCAGTTGCCCCAGCCTTTCCTCTATTGTGTATAAATGCCCCATTGACCTATCCAATACTTAATATGACAACTGGCCAAAAAGACCACCTGTAGCTTGCCCTCCAGTACATTTCGGGCTGCACATAAAATGTGCGAGCTATCCCAAGCCATCAATATTCCTGAGCGTGTTTTTGTAACTGAGCCAGTAACGCTTCAAGGCTACTGAACGGCTCCGACACTGGATATGGAGGGCATTCTGGCTTTCCTGACCAGGTTAGGTGAACAATAAAATACTTACTATCGCTGCTCACCAGTATGTGGTCGCAGTCTTCCCTCCTGGCCAGCAACTCAACAGGTTTATTAAACAAAGGGTGCCCTAACGCCAATTCGAGCGCCAGCTCCCGGAATAGAGCACTGATATGTGCCTCCGGATACTCGCCTATATCTGACCATGGTTCGGTGAACATACTTTTCCTTAAGAGGCATAACGTCCCAAAAAGAGGCTGATAATGCTTGGCTAAAATTAGCGATGAATAAGCGCCAGCCAAACATTTGGCGTCATGTTGATGCGTTTGTTAAGTTTCGTTGCACACTTTATTTTCTATAAATTGAAATAAAGAACTTATAGACTTTGAAGAGTTAACTCCTTCGACAATTGCATCATGTTCTATAAACTGCCACATCACATCTCCAGAATCATTTTCAGACCGCTCTATCAGCCATGTCTTTAGGGGATTCAAGTCAAAAAGTCTTAATTTGCTAAAGCCATAGTTCACTTTGATTTCCACATGGCTCCAGCAAATACCATTAACCTTTGAAATAGATTGATTTGAGGCTTTATGTTTAATGTCAAACTCCATTCTTGACCTGCCGAATAAATTATAGCCCCCCTTCAAACAGCAGTGGTCCGAAGAACATTAAATCTGTAGTGTTTAGCTCTTCAATTCTATTGAAGTACATGACACCACATTTAGACCCCAGCTAAATCACAGGAAATCTCGGCATACTCTTCATTAGAGGCTTAACGCCTTTGTAACAGGAAATTTTTGTGTATTGGAGTGTTGCGGTAAAGTGGCTAAGATACTGAAAAACGAAGCACAGCTAAAACCGTCCTGTTGACAAACTTATTATGCATTTCGACTTAGACAGTTATGAACTATGTACCAATTAAACTCATATATGTCTTTTGAGTCCCGTAAGATTTCCTTAATGCAGCTATCACTAATAGACTCTTTGTCATTTTCCGAAAGTTTAGCCAACAAGTAGAATGCGATCTCTTTTAGTTCTTGGTTAATTTCTAAACCGTTATTTAAATACATCTTCAGGATAGCGATGCTTGCCATGAACTTTGTGGCAAAGCATGGACCACGATCATCGACGTGCATTGAATCTAACCAGTATTCATCGCATGCTCGACCAAGCCCACCTTGAATCTTGCTACCCATGTTGACTGTTTCTTCTACAATAGATTTCACGTCTTCTTTAATTTCTAAATATGATTCCATTAACAAGTACTCAAGCGCGCATAACGCCTTACTGATAGGCGCATAAATGCTTGGCTAAAGTTTACGACGAAGGAGCACAAGCCAAGCGTTTTGCTTCCTTTGAGCAACTTGCTAGTTGCCGGTAAACTCGGTTATCTGCCAAAGTTCACCTGATGGCCCCCATAGAAAAATTACTTTACCCCAACGCTCTTCTTGAATTGGATTATATTTAAAATCAAAGCCCTGTAAGCTTTTTATCCGTTCATACGCTTCATGTATATCTAGAACTGACAATTGGAGAACTAGATTGTTTGCTAAGTCGTGGTTATAAAACCTTTGTAAAAAGAAGAAACAATCACCATTTTCAAATAACGAGAGGTCATCAGACACATAGTCCATTTTAAAACCGAGAGCTTTATAAAAGGATTTACTAGTTTCGTAATCCTTGCTCGGAATAAACACCCTGATATCGTCTACTTGCACAATTTCCTCCCTGGCAACTAACGCAGCGTTAAATAGTGAGCAACGCTAACCACATAACCTAAGCCATTCCACCATAAACACAAAAGCCACTTGAAACCAAAGTCGCCGAGCGTTGCGAATATGTCTTGAACGCTTTGTTATGCATTTTTGACCTCGCCGTTACTTGTAACGATAAAATCTGTTTTATAACTCTTTAGCTGCGGTTCTTTTGATGATGGATCCAACAATTTCCAGCCTGAATCCTTGATATAACCTGTTGTATCAAAAGCTTCTTTTAAGAACTCAAGCTGCGCCTCGCGAAGACAAATTCCGTTTGCGCCACCCTCGTAGTCTGGATCTCCATTTTGCACCAAATCATCTTCCCAGCCGCAAAGCTCACAAATATCATATGTACCTTTTACGGGCTCATAGAAAGTATTGTAGCCACAACAAGGGCAAGTATATTTCATCAACCTCTCCATGACAGTGTTGTGCGCAAAGCGCTAAAACCCGCTGCACGCAAAGCCAAAGTGAATAAAAAAGTTAATTGCCATGGCTACCGCACGGCCGCAATACAATGTCGTCCTGATGGTATCAGCGCATTCTTAGCAGGGTCTGTTGACCTTTGAAGAATGAAAGGTCGACAGATCCTAAGCACTGAAATAGTTACAGCAAGCAGCAATCATTGCAAACAAATCGTTAACGCAAAAGCCTGCCGCTTGTGCCAACGGTAGACTTAGTAGATGAGTAGGACGTTCAATGACTTTGTTGTTCATCGCCCCCTCCATCAAAGTCCCTTTATCGAAAGTCCCGTGATTTAACATCCAATGTGGTCACTGCATCTGAGATATCCTGCAGTTTCCCGGCCACCAAATGCACTACGCCTGACTCTATTTCAACGGTGCCACTCACCTTCAAAATATTCGCCAGTAAATACGCCTGTCGCTGTGCTCTAGCCGTCGCCAGCCATACCACCACATTGGTATTGCCGGTTTCATCTTCCAGGGTAATAAAGGTAACCCCGGAGGCAGTGCCCGGTCTTTGCCGTCCGGTTACCACGCCGGCCACAGTGACAATCTGCCCATGACGACACTCATGCAATTCCACCGCACTGCGACAACCTTTCAGCAATCCCTGCTCTCTGAGTATGGCAATGGGATGACGCCCAAGTGATAAGCCCAAACGGCCAAAGTCCGCTACCATGGATTGAATTTCGCCGGGTACAGGCATGGCTATCTCAGCCTCATGCTTGCTGCCATCCGGGCTCACATCTTCAAGCTCTTTTTCAAACAAGGGAAAAGATTGCTGCAGTCCAAGCCAGCCGGAAGACAGCGCCCAGCGCACCTGATGGCGATTCCCGCCCAGGCAAGCGAATGCATCGGCATCGGCCAGGGCTTCCAGCTCATTGGCTGGCAGCAAAGATCTGATAGCGGTTAATCCACTGAAGCCTGACTCAGGCCGGGGATCCAGCAAAGCGCTTATCCCCTTACCACTGACGCCTTTTACCTGTCTAAAGCCCAGCCGTATTGCCCAAACACCATCAAGGGCCTCAAGCGTGTGATCCCACTGACTGTGGTTGATGCACACAGGCAGCACTTTGACTCCATGACGACGGGCATCCTGCACCAACTGGGAGGGCGAATAGAAGCCCATAGGATGACTGTTCAATAAGGCACAGCAAAAAGCCGCCGGATAATGATATTTAAGGTAGGCCGACACATACGCCAGCAGTGCAAAACTGGCAGAATGGGACTCAGGAAAGCCATACTCACCAAAGCCCTTAATCTGGTTAAACACCTGCTGAGCAAACTCAGTTTTATAGCCTCGCTCGGCCATGCCATTCAGCAATTTGGATTCAAATTGCTGCAGTTGTCCGGTGCGCTTCCAGGCCGCCATGGCCCGCCTTAACTGATCCGCCTCACCACCGGTAAAGCCTGCAGCGACCATGGCGAGCTGGATCACCTGCTCCTGAAAAATAGGCACGCCCAGAGTCCGCTCCAGCACATGGCGAACTTCTTCACTGGGATAGCTCACTTCTTCTTTACCATCCCGGCGCAGCAGAAAAGGATGCACCATATCCCCCTGAATAGGTCCTGGGCGAACGATGGCAATCTGAATGACCAGATCGTAATAACATTTGGGTCTGAGCCTGGGCAGCATGGACATCTGGGCGCGGGACTCTACCTGAAAGACCCCAATACTGTCGGCGCGACTGAGCATTTCATAAACCTCAGGCTGTTCCCACACCACATCGGACAGGCTCATATTGTCTATCCGTCTGTTACCTGCTATCAGAACTTGTCCCGGTGCAGGGCCATGTTTATCCAGCAAGTGAAAACACTTGCGAATGGCGGTCAGCATACCCAATGCCAGCACATCTACCTTAAGCAGCCCCAGACTTTCCAGATCGTCCTTGTTCCACTGAATAACAGTGCGGTCCACCATGGCGGCATTTTCCACCGGCACCAGCTCAGACAAAGGCCCGGAGGAGATAATAAAGCCACCAACATGCTGAGACAGATGACGGGGAAAACCAATCAGCTCACTGACCAAAGGCAGTAAAAAGCGTCCCAATCCTTCAGTGGGTAGCATGGACTGACGGGACAGCTGAGCTACATAGGAAAACTCGGGATCACGTCTGTCGATACCGTTAATCAGCTGAGTAATTCGCCCCTGGCTCAGCCCCAGCACCTTGCCCACATCTCCCATGGCGCTTTTAAAACGGTAACTGCTCACAGTCGCAGCCAATGCCGCCCGCTCCCGGCCATATTTACGGTAGATATACTGGATCACCTCTTCCCGGCGCTCGTGCTCAAAATCCACATCAATGTCCGGTGGCTCGTCCCGCTCTTTGGAGATAAAGCGCTCAAACAACATATTGATCTTGGTGGGGTCCACCTCAGTGATCCCGAGACAGAAACAGACCACTGAGTTGGCAGCGCTACCCCTGCCCTGATGCAGTATTCCCTGAGATTTAGCGAACTGGACTATGTCGTAAATGGTCAGAAAAAAATACTCGTAGGAAAGCTCGCAGATAATCTCCAACTCACGCTCATACTGAAGCCGTACCTTTTCCGGTATGGTTTTGCCAAAACGTCTTCTGGCACCGGCTTCAACCTCACGACGCAGGTACTCTGAGGCACTTAAGCCTTCCGGGATAATTTCCGCCGGGTATTCATATCTGAGCTCATCCAGGCTGAAATCACACCGTTTACTGATGGCCAACGTATTGGCCAACCAATCGACCGGATACCGCTTCTCTAACGACTCAAGCGGCTTAAGCACTCTTTCACTGTTGGTCATCACCCGGCTGCCCGCCTGCTGCAAGCTGCAGCCATGACGGATACAGGCCAGCACATCAGACAACATTTGCCGCTGTTTGCTGTGCATCAAAATATCACCGGCCGCCACGCAGGGAAGTTGGTATTTACCAGCTAACTGCTGCCAAAGACCAAGCACAGCAGACTCTCCCGGGATCAGGTTGCGACTCATCAACCAGTAACTTCGGCCCAGCCAGTACTCCTTTATGCGCTCAAGCGTTGCCTCTATCTCCGCCTGATACTCAGCCTGACTCTTCGACCAGTCACTACCGGCAAGCAACGTAGCTTCCGGCCAGGAGGGTTTAAACAGCAGTAAAGGCTGAGTTAAGCCTTCAAGCAGATCATCCAGACTCAGTTGATAACTGCCCTTCTCGGCTCTGCGTCGGCTTTTGGTGATAAGCGCGCTGATCTCACCATAGGCTTTACGATTGGTCGCCAGCAGCACAAAGCACCCTTCCGGCAGAATAAACTCGGCGCCAACAATCAACTTGATGCCACATGCCTTCGCCGCCATATGCGCCTTGACCACACCTGCAAAGGAGCACTCATCGGTGAGGGCTATCGCCTGATATCCAAGCTTATGGGCCTGCTCAACCAACTCATGGGGATGAGATGCCCCCTTTAGAAAGCTGTAGTTGGAGCGGGCGTATAACTCGGCGTACATCAAAACCACCCCTGCAGAAACAAACCCTCAGCCGTGCGATAAACCCAGCAGTAACCGCCGCCTTGATGGCGGGCCAGATAGTAGTCCCGACTGACAGCCTTATCCTCCCACCAGGGCGAGTCGATACGCTCCGGCCCTTTCAGTAAGACCACTTCACTGGCTTCAAGCTCACAAGGCTCAGGCAACAACCAACAGGGACGACAGGCATGCAAGGACAAAGGGTTCATCTGCTGCACTGGCGGTTGAGTTGCAGGTAAAGCCAGATTGGCGCGTTCCGGCAGATGGGCATCAGCCACCGTCAATTTAAGTACGCAGGCATCCCCCAGCCGTGCCTGTAAACTTGCCTGCAGGCGACGAATATCCCCCTGTTTACCATCCCGCCCCAAGGCTCTGGATTGACTGGCACTGATATTGGCAGGCTCCACAAAGCGGAGCGCCTCCAGCACGATATCCGTTACCGGCTGAAACAGGGTTTGACGCTCAAGCTGCAGACGACACAGCGCCATCAAGCCATCGGCTCTGTGCTCGGCAAAGGGATAATTCAGGGTTAACACCAAAGGCGGCGTATCCCGATCACGGTATTTCAAATACAAGTTCAGATTAAGTACTGCCTGCTGTCTTTGGCGTAAATAGGTTTCCAGCTCAGCAAACAGACGCCCCAGGGGAAACAGTAAGCCCTGAAACTGCTCAACTTCATGCAGCAGGTTCAGCTCACGACGATATTGCTGGGGTAACTCATAGTAATCACAGGGATCCGGCATGCTGGCATCCAGCCGCCTGAGGCTGAGTAATAAGCCTGTCCCGAAACGCTTTCCCAGCTCTGCAGTTGGCAAGGCCCTGAGTTGGCCCAGGGTGGTGATCCCCATACCGGCAAGACGCAAGAGCGCATCACCCTCCAGCGGATAATGGCTCAGCGCTAATTTATCCAGGCAAGAAAGTTCATCACTCAGGCTGCGTTTTTGTTCTCTACTCACCCCTATAAACTCAGATGAAGCAGTCGTAGATGAAGCAATCTCAGATGAAATAGCCAAAGATGGACTAATCCCGGATGAACCGGAGTCAAATGAAGAGCTCAGGCGGGTTTGTAATGCCGCGCTCAAGCGTGTATGGCCCAGCGCCAATATGCACTCAAGCCCCATCTCACCAGCGCGCTGTTTGTAGGCCGTTATCAGACCATCCAGGCCACCGAACAGATTGCCCATGGAGCCCACTTCCAGCAGCAGTGTATCCGGCACTATATTTGTTCCGAACTGACTGGATACAGCGCGGGATTTAGCTTTTGTTGAGGATTTGGATGAAACCAAACTCCCGGAGACAAAGGCCTCTCCCCCAAGACTGCACACCAAAGGCACAACCCGGGCGCTGAAGTCATAGCTCCACTGACACAACCACTCCACGGCCTGAATCGAAGAATCGGCATCCTGAGAGTTGGCTGATCCCGGATTGAAGAGAAGAAGTTGCAACTCACTGCACAGAGAGCAGGCCGTCGCGACACTCTGCCCCACCTCAACACCAACAAGGGCTGCGCGCGCATCGCACAGCAGAATATCGCCCTTGTCGTTATGCAAAGCGTATGGACGCAGATCTTCAGTGAGATCCAGGCGGGATTTCAGGTACTGCAACAGATACCCGGGAAAATAGACAGCCAACCACAACATAGAGATCAGCTCTGGTGCAATCCAATAATATTGGCATTTGCAGACTCTGTATCTGCACTCTGCCAGGGGCCTTGAAGCAGCTGAGCGGAATGGGAGCTGGAATTGGTTTGAGGCTGAGTATGGGCCTTAAGCTGTGTGGTACTCACCCGGTCCTTCCCTGCCGGAGACAAACAAGCATGATGAGACTCAATGGAAACCTGTTTTGATAACGCAAGATGGGACACACTCTCAGCATAACCACCACTCAAGCCAAGACTTTGCAGTGCAAACTGTAACTGGGGGGAAAACAGATCCAGCCACAGAGGCGTAGCTGGCCAGCCACCACGACGCTTAAGCACCTTAAGCTGTTGCTCTGATGACTTTGCTGTTTGCCCGGCTTGCTGAGTTAACGACAGTTTAAGGGTGACAGGATGCGGCTCCTCCTGTTGAGACAAAGGCATCAGGAGTATTGTCAGTACGCCATGCTTTTCACAGGCCAGCTGCAGGCGACGGGCCTGACTGATAGACAGGCTGTCGGCCCAGCCGATCACCAGATGGCAGGCATCACTGCTAATTCCCTGCTCCAGCGCCCACAACTGTTCACTCTTATCCTGAGTATTGACCCACAACAGGCGCTCGATATCCACGCCCTGCTGCACCAGGTACTGGCTACCGGGCTGAAACTCTCCGCCCACCAACAGTATATGTCTGTCATCCCCAAGGTCAGCAGCTGTCAGCTGTCTCAGCAATGGCAACAACAGGCCCATTTCTCCCTGTCCGGGGTGAGAAACAAACAGCTGGCAGACACCATGTTCCGGCCAGCCACCATCGGCCAGCATAACATCCAGCTCAGCAAAACCTGTTGAATAACCAGACGCCTTATCAGCCTGTTGCCATTGTTGGCCCAGCCAGAGATCCTGACGCTCCAGCAGTTGGTTAAGCGAGTATGCAGACATAGAATGACCATTAGCACGTATACTGTATATATAAACAGTATATTCGTTTTATGGCCAGTGACAATATTTTCGGAGTCTGAACGCCCAAAGAGCAATCAAAAGGCTGAGTTGCAGACACAAAAAAACCGGGAATCTCTATCCCGGCTTTTGTTTATAACGCCTTAATTCAAAGCATTATTTAAATTTGCGTACTTTCTTCATTGCCATCTGCTGCTTCAGCGAGGACAGGTGCTCAATAAAGATTTTACCGTTCAGGTGATCGATTTCGTGCTGCAGCACAATCGCCAGGAACTCATCGGTGTCGAAGATCTGCTCTTTGCCTTCACGGTCCAGAGATACCACTTTCACACGCTGGAATCGTTTCACTTTGGCATAGTAACCGGGAACGGACAGGCAGCCCTCTTCACCTTCATACTCACCTTCCTGCTCAACGATTTCAGGATTGATAATCACCATGGGCTGATCGCGGTTTTCCGACAGATCAATCACAATAACAGCATGGGTACTGCCAACCTGAGTGGCGGCCAGACCTATGCCATCGCTGGTGCTATACATGGTATCCAGCATATCATCGATAAATCCCTGAACGGCTCCAATCTCCTCTACAGGTTGAGCCTTGCGTTTAAGACGTTCGTCAGGAATACGTAAAATATCCAATACTGCCATGCACTAATACACTCTGGTTAACAAAAAATCGCGGGCATTATTACTTAAAACCGATTTACATCCAAGTATCACAAGGCGATCGGCTTAATCGAAACAAGGAAATCAATGGAAAATCAGCAAAACTTGTCACCCAAGGCCAGGATCTGGCAAGTTGTAGGCATGATACCTCAGGGTCAGGTGTGCAGTTACGGCAAGGTGGCAGATCTCGCCGGATTGCCGGGGAGAGCCAGATATGTGTCCCGGGCATTGAAAGAAGCCCCCCAACAACTCACGCTCCCCTGGCACAGGGTGGTCAACAGTCAGGGAAAAATTTCTCTGCCCAAAGACAGTGAACCCTATCGTGAACAGATGTCCCGTTTACGAACTGAGGGTGTCGTTGTGAACCAAGGCAAAATCGATTTGTCAAAGTATGGCTGGCAGCCTGATCTGATGACACTGCTTATGGCATTACCTTTTTAGAAGTTAGAAGTTGAACAGGAGGACGCCTTTGCCCAACTATTTTTCGAGTTTAGTTTTACTGGCCACTTCCCTTGCCGTGCCACAGGCATGGGGCCAAACCCCGCTCACCCCGCATACCGCCGAGTACAAGGTGTTTTATGGTGATATCGAGCTTGGCAAAGGGCGATTTCGCCTGGAAGCTCCCACAGATACGGGGATCTACAACTACTATTTTGACAGTGCCCTGAGCCTGCTGGTGCTGTCAGATGTACGCCACCTTCGCAGCGAATTTACTCAGGACACCACTGAGCCACAAAAGTTATTACCCATTCGTTATATGCATGAAAGAGAAGGCACTGGACCCAATTTCAGAGAGCAAACGGCCTTCGCCAGGGAACAGGGGAATGTGTATACCCGCTATAAAGATGAGAAAGGCAAGTTCGAATACAGCGATACCCTGTTCGACCCTCTGATGGTTCAACTCCAGTTCCGTATGGATATCTCAGCAGGAAAACAGCCTCTGGATTACAGCATGGTCAAAAGCAACGAGATAGATGACTATGAATTTAAAATTCTGGGGAAAGAAAAGCTCAAGTTGGAGAGTGGTGTATACGACACAGTAAAAATTGAAGTAGTCAGGGATCCCAAAAAGAAACGTCAGACCTTCTTCTGGATGGCGCCGGACCTGAGTTATCTACCGGTACGCCTCACCCACTTCGAAAAGGGGGATAAGCAGCTGGATATCCAACTGCTCAATTATCACTACGCCGACGAACCAGCGGCAAAGCCAACATCAACTGCCAGCACAAACCTCACCGAGTCGGAACAGACGCCAGTCTCCGGCAGATAGGATATTCCACTCTTCATTATTGGTCAGTGGTCGCGTGGCGATCACTGTCACTATATCGTTGGGTGTGGTTTCCTTATCGAAATCTATCACTACATCCGTGTCGATCAGTTTGGCTTTGCCAAACGGCGCGCGGCGGGTGATGTAGCACAGGTTGTTAGTGCAGTAGCTCATCAGGTATTCACCATCTGTAAGCAACATATTAAACACCCCAAACTGACGCGCCTCATCTGCCAGGGTGGCCACATAGGCAAACACATCGTTCATCTGCTCAGGCGGCGTATCACCAAATCGATCCACTATCTTTTGCATTATCCAGCAAAAGGCCATTTCGCTGTCAGTATTGCCCACGCTCTGAAAGCGGGTAGAAGCGAACTTGCCTTCATAATCACTTAGCTGACCATTATGAGCGTAGGTCCAGTAACGTCCCCACAACTCGCGGGTAAAAGGATGGGTATTGACCAGATTCACCTCACCACGATTGGCCTGACGAATATGGCTGACTACCACCTCACTCTTGATAGGATAGGATTTTATCAGGGAAGCGATTTCAGACTCGCAACTGGGGCCTGAGTCTTTGAAGGTTCGGCTGCCTTTGCCTTCATAAAAAGTAATGCCCCAACCATCAACGTGAGGACCGGTTCGTCCTCCCCGCTCTGCCAGACCGGTAAAACTGAACACAATATCCGTCGGCACATTGGCGCTCATCGCCAACAACTCACACATGAATAATACCTGCCTTTACTGCTTAACCTCGCAAAATTGTAATCACTTGAAAGGTAATAAAGAAGGATAAATTTTTTAAACAATTGTTTGAAAAAACCTTGAGATCGAATGGGTGAAAGTTTAACTTACCTGAAACACAGGTCTGACCAGCAGCTATAATTAGTACAGACCCATAACATTCACACCAGTGTCCAGGTGCCAAAAACCGACACCAGGTCATCGAGATTAAGGAGAATTACCGTGACTAGCCTACTTTGGATTCTGGCTCTGCTTGTGGTACTCGGTACCAGTGCATACCTCAGGGTATCTCTGCTCACTGCCACCATAGCAGCCGCCGTCGTAATGATCGTTGGCACAGCGCTGGATATTACCGGCTTCTTCGCCTGGCTGATTTTCGCTGCCATCGCCCTGCCACTGAACCTGTCTCAGTTCCGCCAGAGCGTGATTACCCGCCCGCTGCTGAAGATGTACCGCGGCATCATGCCTGAAATGTCTTCCACTGAAAAAGAAGCCATTGAAGCCGGTACCACCTGGTGGGAAGCGGATCTTTTCTCTGGTAATCCCAACTGGAAAAAACTGCACAACTACTCTGCGCCTCGTCTGAGCGCCGAGGAGCAGGCCTTTATCGATGGACCGGTTGAAGAAGTGTGCAAGATGCTGAATCAACATCAGGTTTCCCATGAAATGGCGGATCTGCCTCAGGAAGTGTGGCAGTACCTGAAAGACAATGGCTTCTTCGCCATGATCATCAAGAAGAAGTTTGGTGGCCTGGAGTTCTCTGCCTACGCCCAGTCACGGGTGCTGCAAAAGCTGGCTGGCGTTTCCAGTGAACTGGCATCCACAGTAGGTGTTCCAAACTCTCTTGGCCCGGGTGAACTGCTGCAGCACTATGGTACTGAAGAGCAACAAAATCACTACCTGCCCCGTCTGGCACAGGGTCTGGAAATCCCCTGCTTTGCACTGACCAGCCCAGAAGCTGGCTCAGATGCCGGTGCTATCCCTGACTTTGGCGTCGTTTGTAAAGGTCAGTGGGAAGGTGAAGAAGTACTGGGGATGAAGCTGACCTGGAACAAGCGCTACATTACCCTGGCTCCGGTTGCGACCGTACTGGGTCTGGCCTTTAAACTGCAGGATCCTGATCACCTGCTGGGTGACACTGAAGACCTGGGTATCACCTGTGCCCTTATCCCGACAGACATCGCCGGAGTTGAAACCGGTCGCCGTCACTTCCCGCTGAACTGTATGTTCCAGAACGGTCCTACCCGAGGCAACGAAGTCTTTGTCCCTCTGAGCTTTATCATCGGTGGCCCGGAAATGGCCGGTCAGGGCTGGCGCATGCTGGTTGAGTGTTTGTCTGTTGGCCGCGGTATCACACTGCCATCCAACTCTGCCGGTGGCATTAAGACTGCAGCATTAGCAACAGGTGCCTATGCCCGTATCCGTCGCCAGTTCAAACTGCCTATCGGTAAGCTGGAAGGCATTGAGGAGCCAATGGCCCGCATTGGTGGCAATGCTTACCTGATGGATGCCGTGACCTCTCTGACCACCACAGGTATCGATTTGGGTGAGAAGCCATCTGTGATTTCAGCCATCGTCAAGTATCACCTGACCGACAGAATGCAGAAGTGTGTTATCGACGCCATGGATATCCACGGTGGTAAAGGTGTTTGTCTTGGCCCCAACAACTATCTGGGTCGTGGCTATCAGGCTGCACCTATCGCCATCACAGTAGAAGGGGCCAACATCCTGACCCGTTCAATGATCATCTATGGTCAGGGTGCTATCCGTTGTCATCCATATGTGCTGGCCGAAATGGAATCCGCCTTCGATCCGAATCCACATCAGGGACTGACCGACTTCGACAAAGCTCTGTTTGGTCATATAGGTTTCACTACCTCTAACCTGGTACGTAGCTTCTGGCTGGGTCTGACCGGTTCCCGTTTCTCCAATGCTCCATACAGTGACAAGACCAAGCGTTACTATCAGCATATGAACCGCTTCAGTGCCAACCTGGCTTTGCTGAGTGATCTGGCTATGGCTACTCTGGGTGGCAACCTCAAGCGTAAAGAGCGTATCTCTGCCCGTCTGGGTGATCTGCTCAGCCAGCTTTACCTGGCATCAGCTACCCTGAAGCGCTTTAACGATGAGGGTCGTCAGCATCAGGATCTGCCGCTGCTGCAATGGGCTGTTGAAGATTCACTGTATAAGCTGCAGGTTTCTTTGGATGAGTTGCTGGACAACTTCCCTATGGGCCTGGGTATTGTACTGCGTGCAGTTATTCTGCCACTGGGCCGCCCGCTTAAGCGTCCCAGCGATGTGCTGGACCACAAGGTGGCCAAAATCATGCAAACCCCTTGTGAAAGCCGTGACCGCATGGGCAAAGGCCAGTTCTGGACCAACTGTGAGAACAACATAGTGGGTATTCAGGAACAGACCCTGCTGGACATTCTGGCCAGTGAGCCACTGTACGACAAAGTCTGTAAGGCAAGTGGTAAGAAACTGCCCTTCATGTGGCTGGATAAAGTCGCTGAAGAGGGACGTGCACTGGGCGTGCTGAGTGAAGATGAAATCGCCCTGCTGCAACGCGCTGAAATCGGTCGAATGAAGTCTATCAATGTCGATGACTTTGACCCTGAAGCACTGCGCGCCAATGTGCCGGTATCCGGTAATCAACATCAGGCCGCATAAAGCAAAACGTCACTAAGACTTTAACAAAAAGCCCCTTTTATCAGGGGCTTTTCTTTTTTACCTTTCAATCACAATCCGCTCCAGAGCCTGTTCCAATAACGCTCTGTCATGAAGTCCATCATCCACCGCACCAATTAACCTTGTGCGAAATACCTTATCCATCCCCTGCTCCACCATCTCTGTGGTGTCTGCATGCACTAGAGTGATATCGGGACTGCGACCAGCCAGGATGTCAGTGATCATCGTCCTGCGCGATGTCAGCGCCAAACAATCGGCCGCCGTGCCTTCCGGTCTGAGATTATCAATCAATATCAATTGACCTTTTGAGTGCTGAATCGCTTCAGCAATTTCAGGGATCAACAGTGGCGGTACTATGCTGGTGTAAAAGCTTCCCGGCCCCAGCACAATAAGCTCTGCACAGTGCAGTTTCTCCAATGCCTCTGCAGTCGCCTTAACCTGAGGAGACAGTGCCAGCAAACCGGGAGCAGCAGCCATTTCATCCACAGCCAACTCCCCCCAAACAGCCCGGCCATCAGCCCCAAGAGCCACCATATTGGTTGGGGCCTCAGACATGGGAAACAGATTTGCCTCAACGCCCAACATGCCGGACACCAGCTTTATGGTCTCCAATGGGCGCACCGACATTTGATCCATGGCATACAACATCAAATTACCCAGCGAATGTCCCGCCAATTCATCGCGGTCACTGAATCGGTATTCAAACAGCACTGAGTTTAATGTGGGATGAGGGCAAAGCTGGGACAAACAGTTACGCAGATCGCCCCAGGCAATGCAGTCCGCCGACTGCCGCAAACGTCCTGTCGAGCCGCCATTATCTGTGGTCGTCACTATACCCGACAGCCTGTCGCCCAAAAAAGACAGTGCACTGAGTACCCTGCCCAGCCCATGACCACCGCCAATCGCCACCACAGAGCTTATCTGTTCCAATCCTGTCTTATCCGCCATCGTTTAAACCCGGTTTGGAGCCTACGTTTGCAATAAACAAAGTCTAGTTCAAGCAATTACAGATTGGGGAAGTGCAGAGATCCTGCAATGCAAATTGCAAAACAGAGGCGAGAAAAACAGCCAGAAATTATTTACTGAACTGTTTTTATTGGAAATTCCAAATGTGGCACAGAAGGCGCTTTATCCATGGCAGATGCAAAAACACCCGAATGCGAGGTAGCAAAATGGATATCAAACTGGAAACCACCAATAACCAACTGGTCACTGTTTCAATCGACGGTGATATGGATGCACTGGGCTGCCGCGATATTAAAGATGTAGTCGAGCATATCCTGAAACTGGAACAGAACAATGAGGTGGTGATGGACCTGGATAAGGTCCACTTCATGGATTCCTCTGGTATTGGCGCAATCGTCTATCTTTATAAAAGACTGAAAGAAATTAATCGCGCTATCAGTATTCACAATGTATCGGGTCAGCCCCTTGAGCTGATGGAGTTGCTGAGGATCAGCAGCGCGATACCTGTGCATACGAAACATACTTCGACATACAGGGAAAGTTTATGAGAACGACTATCTGCGGGCTAACGCTATTGCTTTGTCTGTCAGGTTGTACAACCTGGCCGGAATACGCCGGTGGAGGAATGGCTGAACTCTTCCCCGCAGATCTTTACCCTGTTGAAAGCAATGGGGATATGGGACCCGAACAGGGTCTTCGTATGGAATGGGAACTCACTGACAGAAAGCTCAACATTCTGATTCTTCAGGGTGCTGAGCTTTGTTTTCCCGCCACAGTCGTTCAGGCAGAGCTGAATCAGCGACGCATAGTCCGCCAACTTCAGGGCGGACTGCTTTATGATGCAGCCACAGATATTATTGCCCAGCGTCAGTTACTGCACCGTCTGGACAAGCGCCTTAAGGATGCCACCCGTTACGGCAAATGTGTCCTGCCAGAGAAAGACCTTGAAGGATTAATCGACTCAGGCAATGTGACCCACGAGTTAAGTCGCCTGCTGAATCAGGACAATCAGTTCGCCGTCAATTCATTCCAACTCAATCCAAAGTTTATCGGCCATCTGGCCGCCGCAGCAGCAAGACTAAAGCTGATGCCTCAATACTCGCTGCTGATTACAGGTCATGCCGATGATCAGGGCAGCCTGGATTACAACTTCCAGCTGGCCAACGCCAGAGCCGAACAGGTTAAACGTTATCTGATGATATTCGGCCTGGATGAAAGCCAGATACATCTGGACTCAGTCGGTGAGACTGACCCCCTGCTAAAAGGCACACACCCCGAAATCCGCCTGACCAATCGCAGAGTCACCATAGCTGTGATTGAAACCAAGCTGGCCCCCGCCACAGGAAAAGGTTCCACAGCCAAAGGAGAAGCACAATGAAGCCTTCTGCATACTCCTTTAGCTGCGTGAGCCTGTTGATTACGCTGCTGATGTTACTGTCACCGGTAGCTCTGGCAGAGGAGGACTACCTGACCCAGATTGGCGATGAGATAAATGTGTTCCTGCCCGGTGAGTCCGAACTGAACAAAAGCTTCCAGATTGACCGCCAGGGCCGAATCATTCTGCCCGAGGTGGGCGCAGTTGAAGTCGAAGGACTAACAGAAGAGCAGCTGCAGGAAAAAGTCAGTGCTCAACTGGCCAGCATATTCAGGGATCTGTCCAACCTGCAGGTGTATATCAACAAACGCCAGCTGTTAATCAGCATTCAGGGTTATGTTCAACAACCCGGCGAGTTCACCCTGCCCGCCAATGCCACGGTGCAAATGGCGCTCCACGCGGCCAATGGGCTGAGGCCCGGCGCACAATTGGACAAGCTTCAGCTGAAGCGCGAGGGCGAAAGCAGCATCTTTAACTACAAAGCATTTCTGGATTCAGGGGATATGGAGATGCTGCCGGCCCTGAAGTCACTGGATGTTATCTTTGTACCCGCGTCCCCCATCATAGGAAACGTTGAACAGACATTCGATCCGGCAAATCTGGCCGACGGTGGTGACGCAGCAGATGATTCAGACGCGGTAAAAGTGTTTGGCGAGGTTAATCGCCCCGGCAGCTTTTCCTACAAAGATGGCGTAACCCTGGTCGACCTGCTGATGCGCGCCGGTGGCGTGACCCGCTATGCCAGTGTCGAGCAAATCCGGGTGATTGCAGGCAGCGAACCTGCACTCTTTAACCTGAAAGGCTATCTGGACAGCGGCAATGAAAAACTTCTTCCCCCTATGGTTCCCGGCACCACCATCTTTGTGCCAAAGCAGGAAGAGGAGATTAAATCCGGTGCCAATACCGTTTATGTGATGGGTGAAGTACAAAAGCCGGGAGCTTTCGAAAGTAAACCCAATGCCAGCTTTATGGATATTCTCTCCAATGCCGGTGGCCCCACACGTTTTGCAGAGTCCCGTCAGATCCGGGTTATTAAAGCTGACGGAAAAGTGCAAAAGTTTGACCTTGCAGGATATACCGAAGGCACGATCACCCAGGAGCTGCCTGCAATCCAGCCCGGCGACGCTATCTTTGTCCCGGAAAAAACCGATATGAATGAAAAATCCTGGCTCAAGGTTGCGCCGGACAGAGCCGTTCGGGTGATGGGTGAAGTGGTCGCGCCCGGACGTATTGAATGGTCGCCTGAGATGAACCTGATGGATCTGCTGGCCCATGTAGGTGGCCCCAACCCCAAGGCAGATACCGCAAAGATTGAGATAGTGACACCGGATGGTCGCGGCGGTACCCGTAAAACCGACTTCAATCTGGATACCTTTATTAAACAAGGTATGCCGGACTCAGCCCTGCCCTTTGTACAGGCTGGCAGCACGGTCAGAGTTCACAAGTTACCCGATGACCCCAGAGATAATAAATCCCAGTGGGTTCGCCAAAGCAGCGACAGCTCTATCTATGTGTTCGGTCAGGTCGGTGCCCCCGGACGTTACCGTTTTACTGAAGAGCTGCATTTTCTCGATATTCTGGCCGCCGCCGATGGCCCTACCAAAGATGCAGATCTGAGAAATATCCGTGTCAGCCACAGAAGTCAGGGACATGCCATGGTCAGTCATTTGAACCTGGCCCGCTACTTCGAAACCGGCGATGAGCACATACTGCCTAAAGTATTGCCCGGCGATACCATCTATGTTCCCGAGAAAAACAGACAATGGCTGGAAGAACCAGCCTCAGAAACCATCAGAGTACTGGGGGCCGTCAATAAGCCCGGCCGCTACAGATTCGATGATGATATGACTCTGCTGGACCTGCTTGCTGAAGCTGGTGGAACCAGCGACAACGCATATATAGAACGTATTACCGTGGTGAACCTCACCTGCTGTGAAAGTCAGGCCAGCAGTTTCAACCTGCTGGAATTTGCCAAAACCGGGGACTACAGAGCCGTTCCGGTGATCAGGGCCGGAGACACCGTCTTTGTACCGGAAAAGAGCGAGTCTTTCTCCAACACCTTCCAGGATGCCATGCAGCTGATCCTTGGTATCGCACTATTGGGGACGCTCTGATGTTATTGCCTCCGACGAATACCGAAGTTGAGCATATCTACAGCCAGTTAAATCGACTGCATGTGCGCTCAATAGCGATAACCTCTGCCAACCCGGGCGAAGGCACAACATCTCTGGCAACCGCCATTGCTCAGCGGCACCTGCTCGCAGGCAATACTGTGCTGGTAGTAGATTTCAACCTGTTCCGGCCGGGGCTGGAAGATCATGAACTGCTCGAACAGGAGGAGTTTTTCACTCCCACTCTGGTTACCCTGACAGGAGAAAGTCTGGCGTTTAATGGCATTGTGGCTCCCCGCTGTAAGGAGTCTGTCATGGCGCTCAGACGTCCTGAATTTTTGCAAAAACTGATCACCAGATGGCAGGAGGAGTACAGCCTTATCATCTTCGACACCTCCCCCCTGCTCAGAAACAACGCCAACAACATCCCTGCCGATGTAATTGCCAGTGCCTGTGATCAAACCCTGATGGTGGTCATGGCAGGGGTTACCACCAAGGCCATGGTGACAGAAGCCTGTGAAATTCTGCAGCAGGCAGAGGCGAATATAGGCGGCTGTATCATCAATGATCTCAACAATCCCTGTCTGCGCACCGAGATGCTCAGGGAGGCTGACAGATTGGAGCCCTATTCACCCAAATGGCAACAAAAAATCAAACGCTGGCTGTTCAACAATAAGTTCATTTCTTTGGGGATCTGATTATGGAAACCTGTCTAATCAACGAACAACGCCCCTGCAACCTTGAAGAGATCAGGGATGTCAGGCTGCTGATGCAAAAAGTGCTTAAGCAGGAGCTCCCGGATCCCACCGAGATCCAGCACATGATGTTGTGTTTCTCGGAGCTGGCCACCAATATCGCCCGCCACAGTCAGCCTGCAGCAACAGAACTTGGCATAAAGCTGTCCCGTTCCCGGGAAGGCTGGAAAATCCTTATCTCAGACAATGGGGGGAGTTGGCATAGTCAGCATGTACCTGATCTGCAACCTGAAGATATGGATGCGACAGGAGGCAGGGGGCTATCTCTTATCTCTCATTACGTTGATGATCAAAGTTATCGTCCCGGCAGCCCAAACTATACAGAACTGCTTTGGCGCCACAAACAGAACACTCAACCGGCCAAATCAGTATTGTTAGTAGAGGATGATCCCAGCCAGCAACGATTGCTGCAAGCCTACCTTAAAGATGACTATCGGGTGCTGATAGCCAACGATGGTACTCACGCTCTACAGCTACTTGAACAACATCATGTTGATTTGATCCTTTCCGATGTCAATATGCCAGGCATGAATGGCCTGACGTTAAGAGACAGGCTGAATAAGCAAACCAACCATAAGCTGATCCCTTTTATTTTCATCACCCACAGGGATAGATCAGATGATACCTGCAGCCTGGGCATTGACGATCTGCTTCCAAAACCTGTGACTAAAAAGCAACTGCTTATCACCATACAGCGAGTACTGAATCGTTCTGAGCAAATATGTGCCTGTATGAGTGAACACCTGAACCAAACCATATCTGCGGCTCTTCAGCCCAGTATGCCTGGTCGAATTTCGGGCTGGCGTATTGCCTATGGTGCTCGCTCGGCAGGCAGCGGTGGTGGTGATTTTGTGCTAACGGAATATCATCCATCCGGCATGGTGTTAATGCTGGTGGACATTCTGGGGCACAGCATTGAATCCAAATTCTTTTCCTATGCCTATGCCGGCTATCTCAGAGGCATTTTAAGTCAAAGCCAGTTAGGCAACACCTCATCCGCTAAACTTCAGCATCAGATCTCAGCAGCTGCCGCCCGGGACAAGATTCTGAGCCAAACCCTGATGACATGCTGCGTATGTCAACTGACGGACAGAGGCATCACCTTAAGTTGCGCCGGTCACCCTTCTCCCTTGCGAATTACGCCATCGGAGTTAGAACCTCTGGACTGTCAGGGTCCCCTTCCAGGCCTACTGCCTGATGCTTGCTTTGAGGAGGCAACGGTGACCCTGTCCAAAGGAGAAAGGTTGGCAATTTACACAGATGGCATATTTGAATCCGGTGGCACAGCGCAACGCCGAAAGAACCTTGAAACCGTAATGCGAACTGCCCTCTCAGATACTTTGTCGCTGGACATTGAAGACGCCATAAACCAGTGCATGAATAGCTTTGACCGCCACGCAGGTTCAAAAGCAGATGATGACGCCACCCTCATACTGATTGAAAAAGCATCCTGACCGCCGGAGGTTGTCCATGAGTCTCAAGCTTAAAATCATACTCGCCGCCATATTGTTGGAAGTCGCTTTCATTACACTGGCCATTGTGCTCCCCGCCAGTGATGGCCCGCTTTCCACACTGTTTATCACCGCGCTCGCAGCTGGCCAGTTGGTATTTGTGATATTTGCAGTCACGCTTTACAGCCGCAATGTTCAATTCCGCCTTAAAGAACTCAGAGATGGGTTGGAGAAAATCTCCCAGACAGGTCCCGGACAACAGTTAACCATCACCCGACATGATGAGCTCAGCGAAGTGGAACAAGCCCTGAACCGTATGTCCAAAACCCTCGAACTGGATCAGGAAAAGCTTCAGGAAAACCTTGTAAAGCAAAAAGATACCAACAACAAATTACAGGAAGAAAGAATTAAGCAAAAAGCGATATTGGATGCTTCACTGGACGGCATTATCTCCATCAACGAGCAGGAGCACATTGTCGAGTTTAATCAGGTTGCCGAACGAATTTTTGGCTACACGAAAGAGGAAGTCCTTAATCGCCCCATGACTGATTTCATTATGCCGGACCAATATAAGGAGCCCCACAAAGCAGGCTTTGCCCGTTTTTTGGAATCCGGCAAAAGTGTGGTGCTCGACCAACGCCTGACCCTGTCCGCCAAAAGACGAAATGGTGAGACCTTTCCCATGGAGTTTTGTATTTCGGCAGTTCACACCCATGAGGGCTACATGTTTATTGCCCATGTCAGAGATGTGAGCGAACAACATAAAGCCGAAACGGAACTCAAGCTCGCTGCCCATGCGTTTTCCAGCAGTGATGCCATGTTTATCTCAGATCTGAACTACAAGGTGATTCGTTGCAACCAGGCGTTTTTGGACATGACCCAACTGGAAGAGGGAACCATCCTTGGGCAGCATGTCCGCCATGTCGCCTGCCGCAGCAA
This sequence comes from Shewanella corallii, assembly GCF_023349125.1. Classification (GTDB taxonomy): domain Bacteria; phylum Pseudomonadota; class Gammaproteobacteria; order Enterobacterales; family Shewanellaceae; genus Shewanella; species Shewanella corallii. The sequence goes on from NZ_JAKIKT010000003.1 coordinate 109,127, forward strand.
CGACAAAGCGACGTTGCGAAGTATCTGGATAAAGCTCTGGGAAAAAGGACGCTGGAAAGGCGAAGTGCAGATAAAACGCGGTGATGCCAGCTTTCCGGCACTGGCAACTGTTTCAGCCGTACAGGGCCCTAACTACAAAGCAACTCACTATGTGTTCCACCTGATAGATATCTCGAAGCAAAAGCAGTATGAGGCCATCCTCGAGCAGGCAAAAATTGATGCCGAGCGTGCCAGTGTCAGCAAGAGCCGCTTCCTGGCATCAATGAGCCACGAGATCCGCACCCCCATCAATGGTGTACTGGGTCTGCTGACCATGCTTGAAGATACCGGATTAAGTGACGACCAGAGAGAGGTGGTCAATACCGCCAAGACGTCAGGTAATATGCTGCTGTCGATCATCAATGACGTACTCGACTTCTCCCGCATGGAGTCTGGTAATCTGCTGCTGGATAATCACGCATTTAACCTGCCACAAAATCTGCAGCAGACCGCTGAACTTCTAACTCCCTTTGCCAATCGCAAAGACGTCCAACTGGACATCAGACTTGCTGAAGATCTGCCTGAGTGGGTGTCAGGCGATCCGGACCGACTGGCTCAGATCCTGATGAATATCACTAACAATGCCATTAAATTCACTCAGGAAGGCGCAGTGACTCTCAGTGCCACCAGTCAGCGTGGAGAAAGTGATCGTCTGATGTTGGTTTGCCGAATTCGTGATACAGGCATTGGCATCGCACCCGAGTTATTACCTCACCTTTTCGATGAGTTCACCATGGCAGATCAAAGTTACTCCCGCAGCAAAGAGGGTACCGGCCTGGGCCTTGCCATCAGTGCCAGACTGGTGAAATTGATGGGAGGCGAAATCGAGGTGCAAAGCGAACAGGGAGTCGGCAGCTGTTTTACTATCATTATCCCGCTGACAGAATGCCAACCTGCAACTGAGCCCGGTTCCTTGATTGAACAACCCAAACCAGTGGATGCACAAGCCGGTTCAGAGCTAACTGCGCCCAAAAACTCTGATATGTCAGAGCCTGACCAGAAGACCATGGTGATGGTGGTGGAAGATAACCTGGCAAACTGTATGGTTGTTAAACATCAGCTGCTTAAAGCAGGGTTTGATTTCGTGATCGTTAACGACGGCTTTACCGCACTTGAGCTCCTTCATACCCATAAAGAGCAAGGAGACAGTGAGCAACTCCCAAGAAGGCCTGATGTGGTGTTAATGGATATCTCTATGCCGGGCATGGATGGCATGACCACGACTCAAAAGTTAAGAAAAATGCCCTCACCCTATGGAGATCTGCCGGTGATCGCCCTCACCGCCCATGCTCTTGCCGGTGATAAGGAGAAATTCCTGGACGCCGGTATGAACGACTACATAGCCAAACCCACCAACAGAGAAACCCTGGCCAAACATATTGAAGCTCTGCTCCAGGGCCAGGACAGTTCAAGCGACTCCGCAGGCATTGGCAACACTGATGACTGGATAGATACAGAAGCACTCAGACAACTTGCAGACGACATTGGTGCAGAAGTCCTGCCCGAACTGCTTACCCTCTATATTCAGGACTCTAACCAACGACTGAGAGTATTCGAAACTGCTCTGCTTGAGGGAGACTTCCAAATCCTCGAATTTGAAGGTCACACACTTGGCAGCAGTGCCGCAGCTCATGGTTGCGCCTCACTGTGCCAGGCCATGCGCAGGGTTGAGCGGGCCTGTCAGGAGAACGACCTTGACCAGGCAAGCGAACTTGCAAGCTCGGCACTTGAGATTAGCATCCACTCATTCAACGCTCTGGAACAATGGCTGACTCAGTTGCGCATTAAACTCAACGGTCCGTCCGCAGCTTCGGCGGGATGATGCGGCAGGTAAAAGCCTGCTTTACTGTCTAGACTTAACACATACTTGTTTGGTCAGGGAAAACCATGGAACGAGATTTGAATATTTTGGTGGTGGAGGATGCCGCGCCGATAGCTAATCAGTACAGGTACTTTCTCAAATATCTCAAGGGTAATATCTGTCTGGCAGCGACCGGAGCCGAAGCGGTATCCTGGGTAGAGTCTCACAAACCCGATCTGGTATTACTCGACCTGAAACTTCCGGATATCGACGGCCAGGAAGTGCTCGGACAAATCAAACAACACCACGAAGATGCTATTGTCATTATTACCACAGGCCATGGTTCCGTCGATGTCGCTGTCGATATGATGCGTATGGGCGCAGACGACTTTCTGGAAAAGCCTGTGTCTGCCGACCGATTACGTACTACGGTCAACAATCACCTGGACCGGGCCTCGCTGAAAACCCAGCTCAATACCCTGAAAGCGTCGTGCAACAGAGAGCAGTTCCATGGCTTTATTGGTAAAAGCATGGTGATGCAAACTGTCTATCGCATTATTGACTGTGCCGCAGCCAGCCAGGCCTCCATCTTTATCACAGGTGAAAGCGGTACAGGCAAGGAGGTATGTGCAGAAGCGATCCATAGTCAAAGCCCAAGGCGTGACAACCCCTTTATCGCTATCAACTGTGCGGCCATCCCTAAAGACTTAATGGAAAGCGAGATCTTTGGCCATATCAAAGGAGCGTTTACCGGAGCCTCGTCCGAGCGCAAAGGTGCCGCTCAACTGGCTGATGGCGGTACTCTGTTTCTGGACGAGGTCTGTGAAATGGACACTGAGCTTCAGAAAAAGCTGCTTCGCTTTCTGCAAACAGGCAGATTTCACCGGGTCGGTAGCAGCCAGGAACAGCAGGTTGACGTCCGTATCCTGTGCGCGACCAACCGGGAGCCACTGACCGAAGTTCAGCAGGGGCGCTTTCGCGAAGATCTCTATTACCGCCTTCATGTTGTCCCTGTGCATCTCCCACCACTGAGAGAAAGAGGCAGCGACATAGTGGCCATAGCCAGGGAACTTCTGGTCAAATACGCCCACGAAGATGGCAAGACCTTTCAGCAATTTTCAGAGGAAGTCGAAAGCATTTTACGCCGCTATCCCTGGCCGGGAAATGTAAGGGAACTGCAAAATGTCATCCGCAACATAGTTGTACTTAACAATGGTGACACCGTGTTACCGGAACACCTCCCCGCTCCCCTGAATGGCTCTGTTGACCGCCCGGCTCAGCGCTGCGCTGACATCACCCCAATTCAAACCATCAACCCGGGACAAGCTTTGGAAGAGCCTTTAATCCGTCCATTGGCCGAAGTGGAAAAAAACGTTATCGAGCAGGCAATCGCTCACTGCGAAGGCAATATCCAGAAAGCTGCCAACTTGCTCGAAGTGAGTCCATCGACCATATACAGAAAGAAGCAAAGTTGGGATGAAGCAGCAGGTTAACAACAATCAGGTCATGCTGCTGCTTGATAGTCGCAGTCATGGCGGTATAGAAACCCATGTTCTGGAGCTGGCAACAGGACTCTCCGCCAGCGGCCAGCGCGTGAGCGTCTGTTTTCTGTGCAGATACGACCAGCCTCACCCGTTACAAGATCTTCTTGAACGTCAAAAAATACCTGTGAATTATTTTGATGGAACCTTATCATCCACCCTCACCCACATCAAATCCACTAACCCAGAAGTGCTGCATACTCATGGCTACAAGGCCGGAATAATAGGACGAATCGCTGCTTTACTACTTAAAAAGCGTGTCATCAGCACTTTTCATGCCGGAGAGATTGGCAGTGGTAAATTAAGGTTCTATGACTGGCTCGACAGGTATACGGCTTTTCTGGCAGATAAGCGTTTGGCAGTCAGCCCGGACATTGCAGCACGGATCCCCTTTACCAGGGTTGAGTTGGTGCGTAACTTTATCAATACTCGGGCTCTGGTAACTTCGCAAGGTAAGCAAATAGCCTTCGTTGGACGACTGAGTGCCGAGAAAGGCCCGGACCGCATGCTGGACTACGCCAGAGCCCTTCCTCATTTGAGCTTTCATATTTATGGTGATGGCCCTGAAAGAGCCCGGCTGGAGCAATCTGCTCCTGGTAATGTGACCTTTTACGGTTTCTGTAATATGGAAGAGCATTGGTGTGATATCGGCCTGTTGGTCATGCCATCCAGATACGAAGGTATGCCTCTTGCAGCACTTGAGGCCCTTGGACGTGGTATCCCCGTGGCAGCGACCCGGGTTGGTGCCATGGAGCAGCTGATCAATAACGGCTGTAATGGTTACCTGGTTGAAGAAGCCAACCACAAACTTCTCTCCGCAGCCATCAATACCTGGCACAGTCTCACAGAGGAAAACCGGCACGAGATTTCTCAAGCAGCCATTGAAACCGTTGAACGAGGCTTCTCTGTTGATGCTGTGCTGCCTTCAATCCTCAAGGACTATCGCAAAACTGCCTGAGTCGAATCAATGTGCATTGCAAACTGCGGCCAAACGTCCGCTACAACTCACAAAATCTTACTTAATCACCAATATATCAATCACTTAAAAAACTGGCCTAAAGTTTGATCTCTTGACACTAAACAGGATGTCAAGAGAGGCCAGTATGAAACATTCAGCCAATGAAAAGCTCCCAATCTTATATATCCACTACGGTGACCCATGGTTCAGAGGCAGCGAGAACTGTCTGATAACGCTGCTGAAACTATTGGATAGGGATATCTACCAGCCCATTCTCTGGACAAACAACCCCGTGCTCGCTTCCCAGGCGCAGGCTATGGGGGTGGATACCCATGTAGAGGAGTTCTCTCTGCTGCTTGGCTGGAAAGCCCCAAAATGGAGCTTTAGCGGATGGTGGAAGCTGTATCTCAAGTGTCGTGACCTAATCCGTCACTATGGCGTTAGTCTGGTACATTGCAACAGCGCAGCACCTATTCAATGGGCATTGATAGCGGCAAAGACCATGGATGTGCCCATGCTCTGTCACCTGCATTCTCCCTATCCTGTCAGAGACAAGATTTCACTTGGCCTGTACCTGTGTCCCACCATAGTGGGAGTCAGCAAAATGACTACTCACTCGATTGAACGTGATGGCTACCCCGCATCCTGCGCCAGAGTCATCTATAACGCCATCGATTACTCAGCAATAAAAAATCAACCGTCAAAACAACTCAGGACTGAGCTGGGATTGAGCAGCTCAGATATCCTGCTCGCCAGCGTCGGCAGCCTTATTCCCCGTAAGCGCATGGACAAACTCATCAGAGTGACAGCAAATCTCAAGGCCAAAGGACATCCTGTTCATCTGATGCTCATAGGCTCGGGCCCTGAGCTAATGAAGCTGAAATCCCTGACGGCCGAGCTGAACCTCGAGAAGCAAGTGCACTTTGTTGGCGAACAGACTCAAATAGGAAGCTGTCTGAAAGGTGGAGTCGATATCTATGTGACCTGCCCGGAAGAGGAAGCTTTCGGCCTGACGATTCTGGAAGCTCTTTCCCTAAAGGTTCCTGTGGTTGCAGCGCGTGTTGGCGGCATCCCAGAACTGATTGACGCTGATGAAACTGGCGTGCTGTCCGAAGGCGACATCAACTCTTTCACCGATGCCGTAGATAAACTGATCCGGGACCCAGCCAAGCGTAAAACCATGGCCCAAACCGGCGCCCTGAGAGCATACAGCCGCTTTGGCACTGAGCATTTTTACCATGAATTCCACCGTTTATATCAATCAATGATCTACCAGTCAGGTCATTACCAAAACCCATTTATCCTGGCCAAGCTGGCGGCTATGTGTCAGGCAGCCTGTCGCAGTGTCCTCAGGGTTTTAGGTAAAAAGCTCAGCCTGACCAACCAGGTAAGAGAGGTATAGTCATGTCTTCATCCAATTCAAGAAACATACTGATTATTGATCCCATCCCTTTCAGAGGCGGGTCGAAAACTGCGACAGGAACCATGCTTTCACTGCTTGGAGAGGACTGCAGCTTTACCGTGTTTACCCAGGACCCGCAAAGTTGGCAAACGCTGAACCCAGATACTCATCCATTGTGGCTGCCAGCCTGGATAATGAACAAGGATATGGGGCTGCTCTATTTTCTTAAGTTTCTGCTGATCGCCACTCAGGTGCTGGTGCGTTGGCCCATGCTGAAAAAACCTGGCTTGATGATAGGTGCCTCCGGCCCGGGTATAGATCTGGCCGCCTACCTGGTTCGCTACATAACTGGAACGCCCATCCTGCAAATGATCCACGGACCTGTCGCAACCTCAAAAACCATAGGCAAGTGCTTGATGCAGGCTGAAGCCGTTCACTACCTGCCCGGCTGTAAGTCCAGTATCAGACTGGCATTGGACCGGGCGGGAGCACTCCATGAAGCCATGGTTGAGCCCAGATACGTCACCATGCTGAACGGCCTGGCTATCGACAACTGGCCAACGCAAGCGACTCAGGAAACGGAGTCAACGCCATCAGTATTCTGGGCAGCCTCACTGCTGAAGTGGAAAGGCCTGGATCTGCTGACCGCAGCCCTGAACAAAGTCCCCGAGATCAAAGCCAATATCTGTTATATACAGCCCAAGAATATCGCACTGGAGCATTCTGAGATTGGCCAGAGTGACGACAGAATCCACTGGTATAAAGAGCCCAAAAACCTCGATGAAATAAGGGCTGGGAGTCAGATCTTTGTTTCCACCAGCCAACATGAGCCCTTTGGACTGTCAATTCTCGAAGCGATTGCTGCAGGCCAGTGTATTGTGCTGCCGGCTGATGGCAGTTACTGGGACAAGGTGTTGGTAGATGGTGCCAACTGTGTCAAATACACGCCTGGCGACAGTCAGGATCTCGCCAATAAACTCAGAATGCTTTGCGACACTCCAGAGTTAGTCATTGAGCTTGGGCATTGCGCCGGCTTTATCAGCCGCAACTATCATGCAGAAGCCGTCTATCAGCCCCAACTTCAGGCAATCAGCTATATCCTGCTCACCAGCGCTTCCAATGCTTCCACAGCTACCCGTGGAGTATGGCAGTAATGCACAAGCTAAGGCTCTCCTCACCAATGCAGGCCATGCTGATGTATGGCCTGGGTTTGGGAGTGATGAAAGGCATGTCGCTTATTATGTTGCCCTGGTTAACCAATCTGCTGCCCCAGGCTGAATTTGGTCGATTGGAACTGATCCTGAGCATTGCGGTTTTTGCCAGCGTCGTTGCCGGGTTGGGGCTACAGGAAGCCATGTGTCGCTTTATCGGAGAAGCCGCCTCTGACAACCACAAACACCAGGTTGCATCTGAGTTTTTCGGCCTGTCTCTTGTCGCCTCCAGCTTTACCCTTCCTCTGCTACTGGGAGCAGCACTGGCAATCAGCAATTGGTTTCCGCACCTTTTCAGTTTCTACGAACTCTCTTTGGTATTAAGTCTGCTTGCGTTTGAATCCTGCATTAACCTTCCACTCACCTGGATGCGCATGAAAAATCGACCAGGCCTGTTCTTCCTCGCTACCACAGGCAGGGCCTTGTTCAATGCAGTCTTGATCATTGTTCTGGTTCGTATGGGGCGTGGAGTCACAGGTGTACTCGAAGCCGGCTTTATCTCGGCAGTCGTTCAATTGCTGCTGCTTAGCCACTATCAATATTTGAGTACAGGTGTTGCTTTGTCGCGTCGTTTGGTCAAACCCATGTTTGTGTATGCCCTGCCCCTGGTCGCAACCGGGCTAATGGGATTTGCCCTTAACGGCCTGGATCGCTGGATTCTGCAAACCTATACAGACTCTGAGACCCTGGCCCTTTATGCCGTGGGTGCCAAATTTGCCCTTGGCTTGGTACTGCTGCAGCAACCCTTCACCCTTTGGTGGTTTCCCCGTCGTTACGATGTCCTGTTTAATCAGGGGCCAGACAAAGCCGCACGCACGACCACACTGGGTATCGCTTGCCTGAGCCTGGTCGCAATCACACTCTCATTGGCAGTTCCTGTGTTTATTCACCTGCTGTTACCCAATGAGTATCAAATGGCAGCATCCATAGCCGGGCTTTTGCTTCTTGCCGCCCTGTTGAAGGAGGCTGGAGAGCTGCTGAACCTTGGCTGTATGAGTAAACATTCAAGCGAGGTTCAACTTTATATCAACCTTGGCATGGCGATCGTCGGTGTTGGTTTGATGCTGATATTGGCCGGAACGTCAGGCATATGGGGCGTGGCTCTGGGTCTTACCGCAGCTCAAATGGGCAGACTCCTGCTGCTGTACATCGCTGGTCAGCGTATGGCGGCCATCCCCTATTCTCCCACGCTGATATTCTTGCTGCTGGGAACCGCGGCCTCTGTGCTGATACTGGCAATGCTTGAGCTCTCCTGGGCCCAAAGAGTACTGGCTTTCTTTGTCGGTTACGCAGTCATTGGTATAGGCTTACTGACCTCAGGTCTTGTCAGGTTGCCTTGCAAATGGCGGGCTGCGGTATGAGGTTGGTACTGCAGGTAAAAAACCAGTTTAACAGCCTGTTTCCGGACGTACCGTCACCGACAGTGCTGCTGATGGTCGTTGTCAGTGTTTCACTGGCCTGGTATCTGGTTCCCCATCCTTTGGTGGCTATCGTCATAGGCCTGGCACCTTTGGCCCTGCTGTATGTCATTAAAGAGCCCTTTCTTATGGTGCTCCTGTTTGTGATTTTCTCCTTCTTCCGGATCCATGAAGTATTTCCGGTACTTTACCCAATGAAAGTGCCCCTGATGCTGTCCATAGCGTCCCTGCTAACCCTGTTCTGGCATCTGGCGCTATCCCAGTCTATCAAGCTCTATTGGTCACCTTGTTTAACCGTACTGTCGATTTTTGTGGGTCTGGTCATCATAGGGGTTGTGCTTGCCGAGAACCGCTCTCTGGCTATCACCTTTTTCAAGGCTACCTACTGGAAAATCATATTGATGACGTTTGCGGTCACCTACCTGACCCGTACCCCCAGAGATTTTTCCCTGTGTAACCTGCTGATAGGCATCTCGGGCATATTGGTAGCCTTGGTGGCTATCTCAAACAAGATCAATGGGATTGGCATGGTAGAAGGCACCCGTGTCACCATTGGACGCGCCTTTGGCTCTATGCTGGGCGATCCCAACGATCTGGCGCTGGTACTGATGTTTCCGGCGTCATTTGCGCTGAGTATGATGATTACGGCAGGCTTACCCAAGCTGTTTCGAATACTGGGGGCCATTGGCATGCCACTGAGTTTCTACGCCATTATTGCCACTCAAAGCCGAGGCGGCCTGCTGGGAGTGATGGCCATTGTGGGAGTGCTGGTTTACCGAAAGATGAAGTCCAAAGCCTTATTCTTCACATTGGCGACTGCGGGAGCTGCAATACTCTATGCCGTAGCCGGAATTTCTGACCGGGCCTCAGGTGGTTCGGCCGAAGAGGGAATTGATGCCTCAGCCATGGGACGACTATACGCCTGGCAAGCTGCTTACCGAATGGCATTCGAAAATCCGCTGACAGGTGTTGGTATCAATAACTTTTACGCTAATTACTATTTCTATTCAGACCACTGGGATGGTCTTAACCATGCAGTGCACAGCACCTGGTTTGGCGTGCTTGCCGAAACAGGGATTCTGGGGTTATTGGTATTTCTGGCCTTTGTCGGCTTATCCATCCATACCGCCCGGGCAACACTCGAAAAAATAGAAACCAACAGGGATAAGCTACCCGCTGTATTCTACAGCTCAGCTCAGGCTCTGCTTGCTGGTTTTGCCGGTACCATAGTGTCTGGCACCTTTCTCACCCAGGGCTTTAACTGGCCTATCTATCTGTTGGCAGGTCTGGTGGTTGCGCTGGCCCAGGCCACCAAGCTTCAACTCGACTCTGTTTCAACGTCCGGATAATTCATCGCAATTTGCATTATAAATTTGCTCCAATTTGCAAAACCAACATCAGCACCCAAGTTAAAAACCTCTCTACTTCACTGTATTTATTGATTTTTTAATAATGGCACAGGCGTTGCTCTCCACAGTGAAACAGATAAGTTTCATTGGAGCAGCATATGTGTGGAATATACGGAGCAATCAGTACGCAATCAGTCACCCCAAGCCTGCTTGAAGGCCTCAACGCACTCTCATACAGAGGTTATGATTCCAGCGGTTTGGTTGTAGGTGGTGAAACAGGTCTGCAGCTGCGCCGCAGCGAAGGCAAAATCGACAATCTGGTTAAATTGTTGGGCAATTCTCCTCTGGATGGCGGGATAGGCATTGCCCACACACGCTGGGCAACCCATGGGGACTGTTCTACCCGTAACGCCCACCCTCACATGACGGCTGATGTCGCTGTGGTTCACAACGGTATTATTGAGAACTATCAGTCACTGCGCGCCGAGATGAGCGCTGAGGGTATGACGTTTGAAAGTGATACCGACAGTGAAGTTATCCCCGTGATGATCAGCTTCTACCTTGCTCAGGGAATGGCTCCCCAGCAGGCGTTATGCCAAAGCCTTTGCCGTCTTGAAGGCAGCTATGCCATAGCCGCCATCTTCTCTTCCCAGCCCGACCGCCTGTATGCCGCACGCAAAGACAGTTCACTGATTATCGCTCAGGGCCAGGCCGGTATAATGCTGGCGTCTGATGTAGTGGCCCTGGGAAACTCTGCAGAACTTATCTGCCCATTGACGGATGGCCAGCTCGCAGTGATTGCCAGCGAAGGGGTCAGGCTCTATCAAACATCTCCACAAAACACTCAAATTCAAATTGACAATATCCCCTGGCAACCAGCACCCAAATTGGATGTTGCCGATGGCAAGCAGGGTTTTGAGCACTTTATGCTGAAAGAGATTTATGAGCAGGGAGATGTTATTGAGCGCATCCTGAATCACTATCTGGATATCAATGGCCGCCAGCTCAATACGGGCCTGCAACCGGGACAGAGCGCAGCCATAGAGGCGCTCAATATTGTGGCCTGCGGTACTTCATACTATGCCGCCTGCACCGCCCGCTACTGGTTAGAGTCCATCGCCGGTATTCCCACAGACACAGATCTGGCGTCGGAGTTTCGCTATCGCAACCGTCCAATGAGCAGCCACACCAGCAACCTGTTTATCTCACAATCGGGTGAGACGGCAGACACCCTGGCTGCCCTGAGATATGCCAAGGCAATAGGCTGTCCCTGCTTATCCATGAACAATGTCCCCACCAGCACCATGGCACTGGAAAGCGATACCATATTGCCAACACTGGCGGGACCTGAAATTGGCGTCGCCAGTACCAAAGCCTTTATGGCTCAGTTAACCGTACTCCTGTTGCTGTCCATGGATTGCGCCAGACACAATGGCAGCATGGATTTTGATCAGGAACTGTCCCTGATAAAGGCGCTGCACCAATTGCCGTCTTTGTTCCACCGCCAGCTCCTGACTCAGGAGCCTATCATTCGCCTTGCTCAGATGATGGCAACAAGCGATCACGCTTTGTTTATCGGCCGTGGCCAGGCCTGGCCTCTGGCCCAGGAAGGCGCCCTTAAGCTCAAGGAGATCAGCTATATCCATGCCGAAGCTTACGCAGCCGGCGAGCTTAAGCATGGCCCGATAGCTCTGGTTGATGAACAGATGCCAGTTGTTGTCATCGCGCCACCTGACGAGCTGCAACCCAAAACCCTTTCCAACCTCAGGGAGGTAGCCTCGAGAGGCGGCAAGATTATTCTCATCGCAGATAGCCAGGCGGTTGAAGCTTCATCCGAATTTATCACCGCAGCGATCCCTATGCCCCTGGTGGATCCTGTGCTCTTCCCTCTGCTCTACACACTGCCGCTGCAGTTGCTGGCTTACCATGTCGCCAAAGAGAAGGGACTGGATATCGATAAGCCCAGAAATCTCGCCAAGTCTGTGACTGTCGAATAAGGAGGTTCTATGTTTGCTTCACTTGCTCAAACCAAACACTGGCTGAAAACCAGTGAGCACCCTGCAGTCAAACGCCTGTATCGCGGTCTGAAAACAGTAATGGCAGCAGAGCTTCCCAACATAGGTGCGATTAATCGCCCGTTATATGCACTGGTCACTGGTGTGCAGCGCTTGCTCAGCACCTTCACCCGGATATTTATCTGGACCCCTGCATTTAAAGGTCGTCTGCATCAATGTGGTAAGAGACTCAATCTATATGGCGGAATGCCTTTTGTATCCGGCCCGGTGGAGATCAGTCTTGGCGATGATTGCCGGGTAAGCGGAGCCACTACCTTCAGTGGTCGGGTGTGTAGCACACAGGCTCCGCAACTTATTGTCGGCAGCAATATCGATATTGGTTGGCAAACCACCATAGCGGTCGGTTCTAAAATCGTGCTGGAAGACAATGTCAGGATTGCAGGTCGCGCCTTTATTTGCGGCTACCCCGGCCACCCGTTGGATGCAGAAGACAGGGCCAAACATCTGCCTGAGCAGGAACACCAGGTCGGCGATATAATTCTTCGCAAGAATGTCTGGCTGGCCACCGGCGTCAGCGTTATGCCGGGCGTTGAGATAGGTGCAGGCACCATAGTCGCAGCCGGCAGCGTGGTATGCCACAGCCTGCCCGCCGGTGTCATCGCCGCCGGCGTCCCAGCCAAAGTGGTACGGAGTATCACCCCGGATACGGAGTCGCAGTCATGAAACGGGACCTTATTGTATTCGGTGAAGACTGGGGGGGCCTGCCCTCCAGTACCCAGCACCTGATAAAAAGACTGATGCCCAACTACCGGGTTATCTGGATTAACTCCATCGGCCTGCGCCAGCCCAGAGTATGTTGGCGGGATCTCAAAAGAGCCGGTATCAAGCTGTTAAGTCTGTTTAAGTCGTCGCCAAAATCCATAGTTTCTGACGAAAATTCAAGTCCGTTGATCCTCAAGCCGATAACGATTCCGGCGCCAGCACACCCTGTGACCAGAAAGCTGGCTTGTTGGCTGCTGAAGCTGCAGTTGCAACCTGTGTTTACCCGCCTGGGTATCGACAAGCCTGTCGTCTGGACCTCTTTGCCCACTGCGGTTGATTTCTGCGGCACACTCCAGCCTGAGCATCTTATCTACTATTGCGGCGATGACTTCTCGGCGCTGGCGGGAGTAGACCATCAAACAGTGGCTCACCATGAAGCCAGGCTGATTGAGCAGGCAGATCTTATTCTCGCCGCCAGTCCAACACTGGCTTCCCGGTTTCCGCCCCACAAGACCCAGCTGCTGCCACACGGGGTCGATCTGTCTTTATTTACCTCACCAGCCCCGAGAGCCGATGACCTTCCCCATGATGGCAAACCGGTCGCGGGCTTTTATGGGAGTCTCTCCAGCTGGTTGGACTATGATCTTCTATATCGGGTCGCTTCCCATATGCCGGACTGGCACTTTGTGTTTATCGGCAAACAGGAGTGCGGTATCGGGGCTATTCGCAGCCTGCCCAACGTTCATCTGCTGGGCCCCAAGCCCCATGCTGAGCTGTCCAGATACAGTCAGCACTGGCAGGTATCGTTACTGCCGTTCAGGGATACGCCTCAGATAAGGGCATGTAACCCATTAAAATTGCTCGAGTATCTCGCCGCAGGCAAGCCTGTACTCAGCACCCACTTTCCCGCTGCCCAGGCGATGTCAGCACGGCTGTATCTGGTCAGGGATACGGGAGAGATGATCCGCACACTGCAGCTGCTGCGTCACCCTGAGCAACAGCCAAAACCGGATCTGAATCATCACAGCTGGGACGCCAGAGCCGCCCAACTGAAAGTGATGATGGAGCGATTATGAAAGGATTGGCTTATCGCGTAATGGTACTGCTGTGTGCCGCATGGAGGCAGAGGTACATCATAATTATCCCGGCGCTGGTTTTTCCTGTTATTGGGCTGCTCATAGGTGTTGTCAGCCCCAGAGTTTACACCTCTCATACCAGCATGCTGCTGCAGGAAACATCCAAGATGAATCCATTCCTCGAAGATCTGGCTGTATCAGCCATGCTCAAAGAGCGTATGGACAGCATCAAAACCCTGCTTCACAGCCGCCATATTCTTGCGCAGGTATCCAAAGATCTGGGGCTGGTAGATGAAAACTCCAGCGAAGCGGAAGCCAATACTGTAATCAATCAACTCTCAGACGGATTGAGCGTAGAAATGGCTGGTAAGGATCTTATCAGGATCCAATATATCTCACGCAATCCAATGCGGATGCAGCAAACCCTGGAGAGTGTCAGCATACATTTTATCGAACAGCTGCTGGCGCCGGAGCGTTCCTCCATGAAGGACTCCAGCCAGTTTCTTTCCGGTAATCTTGAATCACGCAGACAGGAGCTTGAACAGGCGGAGCAAAGTCTGGCGGAGTTTCGGGGCAAGTACGCTACCGATCTGCCAGAGTTACAGCTGGATAAGCTGACCCGACTGGCCAAACTGAAACAGGCTCTGGCCGAAAGACAGGCTGAACTCGCGGGAGCTGAAAAAAGCCTCGGCAGCCTGGATCAACAACTTTCACGCACCAACCCGGTTATCGGCCGATTGGAAGAGCAGATTATTTCATTGAGAAGTGAGCTGACATTACTTCAGGCCCGTTATACCAACAGCCACAGCAAAGTGCAGGCAGTAATGAGGAACCTGTCTGAGCTTGAGCAGGAGCGCAAAGTGCTGCTGGAACGGAATCAACAGGGCCTGGATACAGATCAACTCTGGGATATTGCCAGCGTCGCAGCCATGTCAAATACCGACAGCCGCCAACAACCTCTGCTGATCTCTCAACTGGAACACCTCCAGACTGAACGCTCCAAAGTTAATGCGTTAAATGAGGAAGTCAGCAGTCTGGAGACTATGATCGCCGAGTTGGAACAGGACACCAAAGGTTTTGGTGACCGTCAGCAGGAGCTGGCAAAGCTGGAGCGGGATCTGCTGATAAAGCGCCAGATGTACGATGACCTGATGCAAAGATATGAAATGGCCCGGCTCACCAGCTCATTGGGAACATTTGAACAGGACAAGCGTATCAGGATCATCGATCAGCCGTTTGTCCCCACTCACCCATCCAACCCCCATATCCTCTTATTCATTTTTGGCGGCCTGTTTGGTGGATTACTGATTGGCGCCAGCATAGGGACTTTCAATGAGATCACAGATACCAGCATACGACTCAAGCAGGAAGTTGAAGACATAACTGGTGCCGTCGTGCTTTGCCGAATCCCCAAAGTTGTCCCTCGCCAGGGAAAACATACATTTGTCGCTGATCCTGTGGGAGAAACCCCTAATGAATCCGTTGCCACTTAATACTATTCTGCTGATATTCACTTGCCTGTGTTCAACCAGTTTTGCGGCCCAGCAAATCCCCCTTTCCCGGGCGCCCTCAGTGAGCTCTGGAAAAGTCGCTATGACCTTTACTCCAGCGGATGCAGAGAAACTGACCGGGGCCGTAGACCTGATGATCACAGGCATAAATCAATCCTCTGAGCCTTCGATTGTGGTTTTACGATTGGACGA
This sequence comes from Shewanella corallii, assembly GCF_023349125.1. Lineage (GTDB taxonomy): Bacteria > Pseudomonadota > Gammaproteobacteria > Enterobacterales > Shewanellaceae > Shewanella > Shewanella corallii. Next base: position 124,402 of record NZ_JAKIKT010000003.1, read on the forward strand.
CAAAGAGAAAGCGCCTTACCACGACAGAGTTAACCTCGAGCGGGTGGTTCCTCCGGGCAAATTTACCCTCAATCAACTGCTGGGCGGACTCGAGACGCCGGGAAAGCGCCCGCTGATAATCCATCAGCTCAAGCAGATTATTGTATTCGCTGCCGATCCTGACACAGTCAGGCTCACCGGTGCCAAATTGGTTCAACACCCGCCTCTGCCCGATGGCTCAGTTGGCTGGGATCTCGGCCCCAAAGGCAGTGCTCTCTGGCCCGGGTTTCAACCCCTGCCCCCCTTCAATACCATGCTCAGGGGCAAGCATATGAGAGCCATTGACAGAGGCGGTAAAATGCAAGCCAGTGAGGGCCTGACCACAGATGGCATTCAGGGTCTCGAAGGAATCAAGCTGCCTTTGGCAGCGGGCCCATGGGCCATAACACTTTGGCTCAGAGATCCCGGAGAGTGGGAATACCTTCCCCCTGTGTATCAAAGACAAATCACAGTCAACGGTACTCTTGTAAGCTCACTCAATTTGTCTGCGGATGATTGGGTTGAGCAGGTCTATATTGGACGACAGTGGCCTGAAGCCAAGCCTGCAGATTCCGGCTACATCAGATATGCCGATGGGCCCAACAGCAAGGTAACCTTTCTGGTGTACAGCCAGGGTCAGGGCATAGATATCGTTATCTCGGGCAATATGCCCCATGCCGGTTATGTCAGTGCCATCCTGGCTGAACCGGCGAAAGACAGGCAAATATTGATGACAACCCAGGTTGAAGATGCGAGTGGTCTGCCCGTTCTGGCTCAGGTTGAAAAAGGACGGGAGTTTTGGTGGAACAACAACTGGCCCCTGTCAGAGAGCTTTAAAGTGACCAAGCCCCCTGTCAACAATAAGCTGAATGGCATTGAATGGCTTGAAAAACCACCACAAAAAGTGGCTCCCGGCAGCTGGTTTAGTGCCAGCTTCAGACTGCCAGCCGAGTTGTCACTGCTTGATCTGCAAGTCACCACTCCCACCTCGGGGAAGCGTGCCCTGCCGGTACAACTCAGGTATGGACACTGGCGCTGGCAACGCAGTGCCCTCAAATCTACCCTGTTACGAGCCAGTGACACCTATCTGAAGTCCGGACTACCCCCTTCAAAAAACCATCCGGGAGGCAGAAAAATCCATCTCAGAGTCAAGGTCCCGCAGTCAGCACCGGGCGGGACTTACACAGGGAACATTGAAGTGGTTTCCAACAAGGGCAGAGTTGAACTTCCCCTGCAGGTGGATGTGATGGACTCGCCTCTTCCTGATGTCACCCAAACCATAGGCGTCTACCTTGAGCATCAGGTGCAGTATGGCTGGTTCAAACAAACTCAGGCTCTGAGCCAAGCGGCACTGGAATGTGACCTTAAGTTTCTGCGCGGTCAGGGATTAACTTCCGTCGCCCCCCCCTTGCCTACACCTTCAGATCCTCAGGGGATCATAGCCATGGTTGATGCCATCACCACACTCCGCCGTAATGGATTCGATGCCCCGGTTTTGGCTTATACTCCTCTCAAACGCCTGATTGCCGCCATGGGCGTGGATCAGGCAGCCACAGTCATCGCCAATCTGAGCAGGGAACTCTCTTCAAAGCAACTGCCAGAGCCGGTTTGGGTCAGCGCAGATGAGCCCTCCAATGCAGACAGCATCAATGACCTCGAAGCCAGCTTCAGATATGTAAAGGCGTTTTCGCCCCAATCCAGACTGGCCGGCCACCTGAACAACAGTGGTGACAGGAAGTGGCTGAGTAAATTTGATCTGCTACTGCTCAATGACGGCTTTGGAATCGACAAAGACCAACTGGCAAGCATCCCCTCATCCAATGAAGTCTGGTTGTATAACCTCAGCCCCAGACGCCACGCTGCCGGTTTCTATCTCTGGCAAACCGGCGCCGAAGGTCTGATGTTATGGCATGCGCGTATGCCAACGGCAGACCCCTTTAATCCAACCGATGGCCGCGAATCAGATATCCAGTTTCTTTACCCCAGCGTCAGTCCATGCCCACTGCAGCATGATGTCGATCAGGGGCTGTTTGAGCTGACCGATGGCATCAATGATCTGCAGTGGCTTACCTGGCTTGAACAGCGCGCCAAAAGTGACAGCCAGGCAGGGAAACTGTTACGCCAACTGAGAAAACAGGTGCCCGACAACTGGGAAGAGATGTCCCGGGTGCCTGTGTCGACCTTAAATAAATGGCGCGATCGCATTATTGCACTGAGTATTAAAAGCGAACGAAAAACAGCATCGCAAATTGCAAATATGGCACCACAACAAGAGTAATCAAAACAGGCAATCATCGTTTAATCATACGCTTACAGCATTGGCACAAGATCTGCTCTGACCTAAGCAGAATATGATTAGGTCGGAGCAGAACATGCACAAAGTATTTCAGGTCGTTCAGCATTTACGCCCGGGTGGACTGGAGAATATGGTGTTGGATATCCAACAATTCTCCCTGTTTAATGAAAATACCTGGGTCATCAGCCTGGAAGGAGACAAAGAATCAGCCCTGCGCCACTGGCCCAAATTGAAGGCAGTAGAAGACAGACTGATTTTCCTCAATAAACAAGAAGGTTTATCTATTGGTCTGTTGAGCGAGCTCAAGCAGTTTTTCGAGCGTGAGCAACCGGATGTTATTCACACTCATCATGTTGGGCCACTTCTCTATGCTGGCTTCGCTGCCCGTCTGGCCGGGGTTAAGGCCATTATCCATACTGAACACGATGCCTGGCACCTGGCCGCACGTAAGCGTCGTATGCTGCAAAAGCTGGCGTTAAAACTGGCTCGCCCAATCGTAGTCGCTGATGGCTCTGCCGTTGCACAAAGCCTGCAGCTAAATCTTGGATTGGAGCAGGTCAAAACCATTCACAACGGCATAGACACCAACAGATTCTGCCCGGGTTCTAAGGCTGAAGCACGACAAAAGCTATCCCTGCCTCAAAATGTCAGACTGGTCGGCTGCAGTGGTCGAATGGAAGCAGTAAAAAATCACGAGATGCTGATTGGCGCCATTGGCTATCTGGACGAAGATATTCATCTGGTACTGGCCGGTGATGGCAGCTGCATGCCACAACTTCAGTACCGGACTCTGGTTGAAGGACTGGGTCACAGAGTGCACTTTCTGGGACATACTGATGATATGCCGGTATTTTACCAGGCGCTGAATCTCTTCTGTCTGCCCTCTTTGTTCGAAGGTTTTCCGCTGGCACCGCTGGAAGCTCAAGCCTGCAACATACCCGCCATAGTCACAGATGTTGGCTGCTGCAAAGATACCCTTTGTCCTATCAGTGGTCGCCTGCTTGAAAATCACCATGCCAAAGACGCCGCCAACGCCATCGCTGATGTGTTGAACTCCCGACTGGAGGCCAACCCACGCCAGTTTATTACCCGGCATTTTGATGTTCGTACTATGGCCAAGGCCTATGACGATCTCTGCCATTTGGAACTGAATGGACAGGCTGCCCTGGTGGAGGATTCAAAATGAACGACATCATTGTTCTGGTCACTTTGCTCAGCGGCGCACTGGTGGTCTACCACCATCTGGTGTACCCATTGCTGCTGAAGAAACTGGCGAAAACAGATAATACCGGCGAACCCTGCACACCAGAGCAACTGCCCCATATCAGCATAGTCGTGCCAGCTTACAACGAAGAAGCCTGGATAGCCGACAAGATCCGTAATCTGGCCAGCCTGGATTACCCGGCAGACAAGTTAACTGTCCACATTGGATTTGATGGCTGCAGTGACCAAAGTGCTGCCATTGCTCGACAGACTCTTAACGAAGTCTTGTGCGCCGACCTGCAATGTCATCTGCACGAATTCACAGAGAATCGTGGCAAGGTGGCCGTGATTAACGAACTGATTCATCAGGCTGAGGGAGAGATTATCGCCCTGAGTGACACCTCAGCCCTGCTCTCCATTGATACGCTTACCCTGGCTGCCGCCCATTTTAATAATGACCGTATTGGCGTGGTCAACAGTCACTACCTGATGCTTCAGCCAGGCAATGAAGGTGAGCAGAAGTACTGGCAGTATCAAAACAAGGTCAAAGTGATGGAGGCAGCACTGGGCGCTCCCCAGGGAACCCACGGCGCCCTGTACCTGTTTCGTAAATCCCTGTTTCAGCCGCTTCCCGGCGACACCATTAACGATGACTTTATTTTGCCAATGTCCATAGTCGCCAGGGGTTATCTGGGTGTGCAGGAAAACCGGATACACGCAGTCGAGATGGAAGCCACTAATGATGACCAGAACTTCAAACGCCGGGTTCGCATCGGCGCAGGCAATCTGCAACAGGTGTTCAGGCTGAAGCACTTGCTGAATCCGGTTCAGGGCAACCTGAGTCTGATGTTTTGGTCAGGTAAAGCACTGCGGGTAGCCTGCGGTCCTCTGATGCTGATTGCACTGGCTGGCTCATTGTATCTGGCGGCCAGCTACTGGCTGTTCGCTCTGCTGGCCGGACTGCAACTTCTGGTATGGGGACTGGCCACAGTGGGATTTATCTGGCCAGCAACTCAGCAAAACAAGCTGATACAACTGGTGTGCTACTTAATTTCAGGCCACATGGCCATTATGACCGGCGGAATGCGTTATCTGCTGGGATTGGAGAAGGGTCGCTGGACCCGGGTAACAGGATCTGACAAAGCGGGGAAAACCTCATGACACATATTCATCCCTTAACGGCAATGTTAAAGCGGGGCTCAGATATATTGATGGCAAGCATAGGTATATTGATCACCCTGCCCCTTCTTCCGATTATCGCACTGGCCATCAAACTGGACAGTCCGGGACCGGTATTCTTTAAACAGATGCGAATAGGTCGCTCACTGCCCGATAGAACACTTATGTTCAATATGATTAAGTTTCGCACCATGGTGTGCAATGCCGAGAGTGTGACAGGTGCGGTATGGGCGTCAAAGCAGGACCCAAGAATTACCCGGGTCGGCCGCTTCCTGCGTAAAACCCGGCTGGATGAAATCCCCCAGTTTATCAATGTCCTTATGGGCGATATGTCCATGATAGGGCCCAGACCTGAACGTCCGGGGTTTTACCAGTCGCTTGAAGATGCCATCCCCTTCTTTGCGGACAGAACCTATGGACTGATGCCGGGCATCACCGGACTGGCGCAGGTCAAACAGGGTTACGATACCTGCATTAATGATGTGAGAAGCAAGGTGGGCTATGACCACGCGTACTGCCTGTCAATGTCATCGCTGAAGGCCTGGGTAAAAATGGACCTCTATATTATCTTTGCCACGCTGTCGGTGATGTTTAATGGCCGTGGCCAGTAACTGGCTATTTGTGGTGGTTTTGAGATGGCAATAAAAAGGCCGCTTCAAGCGGCCCTTTTATCTCAATCTTTATCATCATCCCCGGAAGCATCGCTCTCTGGCACGGGAGAAGACAGATAGATCAACTCATAGCCTGAATCAGCCAATTGAGTTTCCGACGTCATTATGTGCAGTCGGCCCTCTTTACTCCAGGCCAGAGGAATAAACCCTTCACCAACCCGGGTCATCAAATCGGCCAGGGTATAGTTCTCGGTCAGCAGCGTGCTTTTTACCATGCCGCCACGGGACATCTGACTGGCAATTTTTGCATAGGAAACACCATCAGCAAACAAGCACAAACGCTTGCGGTATGACTCGGACATCTGCAATCTGGCACTGTTGGATTCAAAATTATTCAACCCAAACACTTTGGACTCGCCGAACACATCCTGATAGTAAAAGTTCACCAGTGGATTAAGCTTTCGATAGGGAGATATCACCAGCGCACGCCCAATACCGGTAAGGTCCAGTGCATTTTCTGCATGTTCAGATGCCGGGTTACCAAAGTAAACAGGGATATTATCCATCCTCGCAAGACGAATATTGTCCCAGTTGGTATCGGCAAGCAGCACCTTATAGCCATTGTCCATCAAAATTTTTGCAAGATTACGACTGAATACAGATGCCCCGAATATCAATACGCCCTGAGGCGCATCCATCCGCACGCCCAGCCACTTTGCCCAGGCTGACGCAGTAAGGCTTTGAATCACCACTGTGCCGATAATTACTACAAACACCAAAGGGACAATCAGCTCTGCTCCCGCGAAGCCTTTCTCCTGCAGCTTAATGGCAAACAGTGAGGACACAGCCGCAGCCACAATACCCCGGGGAGCCATCCAGCTGAGGAACCATTTCTCAGCGCTGCTCAGACTGGTTCCAATACCGCAAAGCCAGATACTGACAGGACGAGCGATAAACAGCACCACAGCAAGCAAGGCCAAACTGCCCCACCCCAGTGCCATAACCGCTTCTGAGTCCAGACGCGCGGCCAGAAGAATAAACAGCGCCGAGATCATCAGTACCGTCAGGGTTTCCTTGAACTCGATAATGTCACTGATATCCAGGTCTTTGATGTTGGCCATCAAAATGCCCATCACAGTCACCGTCAGCAGGCCAGACTCTTCCTCAATAGCGTTGGAAAGCACAAATACCCCCAACATAATGGTGAGCACGGCAGTATTACGCAGATAATGGGGAATCCAGCGGCGCTTAAGTATCAGGCCAAGTAACCAACCTGTCGCCGCGCCCAGCCCCAACCCCACCAGCAGGGTCAGGCCAAATGCCTGCAGTACATGGGTAGCGGGGTCATTAGTGGCCACCACGTATTCGTAAACCAGTACCGCCAGCAAAGCACCAATGGGGTCGATAACTATGCCTTCCCATCTCAATATGCTGCCGAGTTTGGCACTGGGGCGAACACTACGAAGCATGGGAACAATCACTGTAGGTCCGGTAACCACCACCAATGCCCCGAACAGAATCGCCAGCTCCCAGGCAAAGCCCATCAGATAGTGGCAGGCAACTGAAATAATGGTCCATGTGACCAGGGCACCAATGGAGACCAGGTTAATCACCATCTTGCCGTGATCCCGGATCTCCTTAAAATTAAGGGTCAGAGCCCCTTCAAACAGGATAATAGCGACCCCAAGAGAGATCATGGGGAACAGCAGATCACCCAGTAAGGCTTCAGGTTGAATAATGCCCAGTCCGGGGCCGAGTAACAGGCCACACAGCAGCAAAGGTAAAATCGCTGGCAGGCGCATGCGCCACCCCAGCCACTGACACAGGAGCGACAAGACTCCCACTAATCCCAACATGCCGGCTATCTGCTCTGCCATGCACCATCACTCCCTGAATATTGATGAATCATTGAAATTAAAGCTTAAACTCACACATTCGATCGCCATTTAACAGCACCGAATATCAGTGGCTAAAGAGCATATCCTGACTGCAGTGAGCTATTCTTGCTTTAAAACAACACCATAGCTATTTTGCTTACCAGAATATGACACTAAGCTTAATATCCCGGACCTCAGGCCTGGCTGGACTGTGGCCGATATAAATGAACATCCTGCTGTGGGAATGGGATGGTAATACCTTCACGGTCAAACCTCAGTTTCACCTCACGGGTCACGTCCCAGTAAACATCCCAGTAATCGTCTGTTTTAACCCAGGGTCTGACGATAAAGTCCACCGATGAGGTATTCAGTACATGCACTTTGATCATAGGCTCCGGGCTGCGCAGTACTGCCGGATGATTACTGATAATGTCCCCCAACACGGCTTCAGCCTTGGTTAAATCATCCTGATAGCCAATCCCAAACACCATATCCACTCTGCGGATACGTTCATGGGTCACATTCTTAATCACATCGCCCCAAATCTTGCTGTTGGGCACTATGATGATCTGGTTGTCAAAGGTGCGAATGGTCGTATTGACCAGGCTCATATGGCTCACTTTGCCATCAACGCCACCGGCATAAACAAAGTCGCCTACATCAAAAGGTCGATAGATCAGCAACATCATCCCGGCGGCAAAGTTTGACAGCGTATCCTGCAGCGCAAAGCCAATAATCACCCCGGCAATACCAAAGCCGGTCAGTACCGGGGCCAGATCCAGGCCGATCTGAGACAGGCCCACCAGAATACCTATCACCCAGACCACCTTGCCTGCCATGGAGATAAAGAAATCCTGCATCAACTGCGACAGTTTGAAGTTCCTGGCAGCCACAGTTTTGCGGACAACAGACTGAGTGAGGTTGGCTGCGAATTTAGCGGCAAACAGGATCAGCGCCAGAATGACCAGCTGAAATATCACCTGAGGGGCATTATCCAGGGTCCAGTCCCAAACCGAATAGGACCAGTGTTTGATGATCGACAGCAGCACATCCCAATCCAAAATATCCCTGGTGATATTGCCGGTTGCGCTGAATACCTGGCGCTTATACTCGGCGGTGGGTAATCCAAGTTTATCGGCCAGGGTATAAGTGTTGATCATGCTCTGAACCACAATATCCAGCTTTTGCTGGGTCACCAATTGGCTGAGCTGGAACCCTGACTTATCTGACTCCAGACTCACAGACAGTTGGCGGCCAATAACGCTGAGCTGCTGTTGGATATAATCGATGGAGGCTGACAACAACCTGAGCCGCTGGCTGATCTGCTCGGTCAGCCTTGCCTGAGCATCGGTTTCTCCCTGCCCCAGCTTGCGCATCCACTCGATGTTTTCCCAGCTGGATTGCAGCACTGAGTTGAGGTAGCTCTGCAACTCTCCATATTGGTTGATCAAAGACAGCTTACTGTCGTCACTGGCCTTATTGATCTGGTCATTAAGCTGAGTCAGCCTTTTATTGATAAAGCTATAAGCCTGTTTGGAGTAAACCTCCTGCTGCCTGACCAGCTGCAACAACCTTTGGCTGTCCATAGCCTCATTACTGATCGCTCTGGCCAACAGCTTTCTCAGCTCCTGGTTTTTTACAAACAATTGAGTTTGCAAGGCATCTCTGTCTTCACCCGTGGCACTGTTCATACTCGAAGCCAGATCCGCATTGTTCTGCAACATCTGGTCGATTTCAGCCACCAAAGGTGACTCAGCCTGCGCCTGCATGGGCTCAGCACTACTGGGTGTTTGATTGGTCTGGCTTGCCAGCTCAAAAGAGAGCAAGCAGAAGGTGAACAGGAACAACAGGTGGGTTGAATTGAGTCTGGCCATATACATCTCCCAAATCTATTTGGTGATGAAAAAGGATTACCCAAACCTGCAACAAAACTCAGCGCGGGTACAGACGCAATTCAACCTGATAGATGTAAATCGGATAACTCATTGATTGTGAGCCTTATGACTAAATGCTCAGGGATAGAAGACTGCAAGCCACAAGGTTGGAGAGTCGGGATCTGTCCACTTAACCTTATGTTTCACCCTCTTTGGGATATTCAGATAGTCGCCATCATTAAGATGCACTTCGCGCCCATCTTCAAATTCAAGTATGCCAGCCCCTTTGAGCACCATGACCCACTCATTCCCATCCTGCTCATACCAGCCGACATCGGGAGAACTGTGCCCTTTGGAGACGATACGCTCGATTCTGAACCCCGGCAGCGACAACAGATCGCTAAACTCTTCATGTTCAAAACTGTCGGGGAGGTTTTGGTAGATATTATGTCTATCCATTATTCGTCCTGAAGTGGATAGCACTTAACCAGCGGTGAGCAATTGTGTATTGAGACAACACCTGAACAGTTGCATATAGGTAAGATTATTTAAACCCTGTGCTGCCAACTGCAAATATAAACAACACCATATATCCCCCCAGCGTCACCGGCAAAATTGACAGCATGTAGCCTAAGATAAGGACTAATACTCTGTTGATTTTTGCATCAGGCCCATTTGCAAGCGAGCGATGAAGTAAGACCAAACAGTAACAGGCAACACCGATCCAAAATAATATCGAGACCTCAAAAGGCCAATCACCAGCACGCCCCAGTACATTAAGGAAGAGCGCGGCAAGAACCAGAGCACCGACTTGTAATCCAAGTATCTTAAACAACACCATTAAGGTGTGCCTCCAGCATTGCTCTTAACTAAGGTTACGCCCATCCAGGCAAACCACAGGATCTGGCTGAGGCCAAAGATATCCTTGAACAGATCGACAGGAAATATCGTCAGCACACCTGCAGAACCAACAAACAGCCCAAGATAACTCAGTGGCCTTGAAATCGCCTTTCCCCGAAGCGCTGCCAGACTCAGCAACAAAACCCAAAGACCCCCAACAATCTCATTACCGCCGCCAATGCCATCAACAATAATGTACACCGTTTGCCAGATAGTCATGGCTTGCTGCGGATCATTGGTCGCAAGATCCAACACCACTGCCAAAGCGATATTGGAAATCATGCCGCTGGCGATAACCAGCCCGACCCAGACCACTCCGAAAACAGCAGCAATGGACGACAAGGCCGGAGACGTTAACTTCAATCGCTCGTGCAGTGCCAAAACCAACACCGCCAGCAATATGCCAAACAATACGTACATCAAGAAATAGGCGACTGAAAAGGCCAGTTGATGCTCAGCCAGATAGGCAAATTTTTCCACCGGTCCGGCATCCGCAGGATATTGCCAGAACCCGCCGAAATAGATAAAAGCGGAAATATAAATCAGTGCTTCTGACAGCGCTGCGAAACCTCCGGCTCTTTGTAATTGACTCATAGTGATTCCCTGCACAATAAAAACCCCAAGTTAACAGACCCTAGTTTCAATCAGGGGGTTAAGATGTAACAAAGGCTAACTGATGAATTAATCAAGGATGACCAAACAGCCTGAAATTCCAGTTCTCCACTTCTCCGGTTTCCAGTCTCTGAATCACTTTCGACATCCAACTCTCTGACAACGCCTCTTGCTCGCGTAACAGCTTCAGGGCATCAGTATCCAGAGGTGTACCAAAATAAAGCTCACACACCAGAGCAATCGTCATGGCGTTATCAGGCCGCTCAATCAGGATCAGGGGATGTTCAGGGCCAACCAGACCGGGTTGAATCACCCTGTAAAGCCATCCGCAGCGACTGATATCCTGCATATGGCGTGAGAACTCTTCCACCTGCCATCGACGATTGAGCTTAAAGCAAGGTGAACGGGGTTGGCTGACCTCAATGATGGCTTCCCCCCAACGATACCTGTCACCTATGCAGACATTGGTTTCAAGCATCCCTTCTGAGCTCAGGTTCTCGCCCATACCCGGTGCCATCCAGTCGGTATTGTCGGGATAACGCTGACGCCAAAATTCGTAATGCTCCAGCGGATATTGATGCAGCGCCCTTTCCGGCCCACCATGATGTCGTTTATCGGCGCATTCATCCCCCGCCAGTCCCTCTACATCCAGGTAAAGCGCTTCCCGCACCGGGTGTTTTACCATAGCGGTTTCAACACCGAAGTTTTGAGCCACTTTCCCCCGATAAACCCCTTTTAACGCATATTTGGTATTCATTCGTCGGTGTCTCGCTTATCAACCAATCAGACCTGCATTCCCGGCAAGGATCAGTCCAATCCCAACCACAACGCCTACTCCGGCAAGAATCAGGTCGCTGTACTTTTTGTCTTCTCTGGGGCCAGTGATCAGCACAGCGCTATCTGGTGACTGTGGGTCATAAAACACTTCTACCTCAGAGCTTTCGGCAAATTGCTGCTCCAGTTGCAGGACTTCATCGCCGGTCAGGGTGTACAGCGCATCTCTGCTGCCAATATATTCCTGACCATCAACCTGATAGGAGTACTTTACATAAAGCACCCTGTGATTACTGGTCGACTGGGGCTTGGAGACTTCAACAGACAGGATTTTTCCAATAACGACGGGCCAGAGAACACTGGCATTAGCCAGAGCAAGTGAGGTCAGACTTTGCTTCATCAGGTACAGACTGAACAGCAAAAATACAATTCCCGCGATAACAGGTAGATTCATAACGCTAATCCATATCGATTAAGACCAAGCACCAGCCCGGTAATGTCAGCCCTACCCACGCCAGCTTGCTGAGGGAACGTTAAATCCCTTTATGCTCCTCATAGCTCTTACTCTTAATGGCTTCAACAGAGAGCTCAGACTGGCCGCTGGGAAAATGAACCTGTCTCATACCAGCGCCCATAAAAGCTTCACGAAACGCGCGGATCTCAACGTTGGTGTAGCCACCTTCACCCATTTCCATTAAGTGGGCAATGCCTACCGGGGCCAGCTGAAATAACGACCTGGCAGTAACCTCTTTGGTCACCTCTTTAATACAGGCTTCCACCTTAACAAAATCCCCCATCAGGGATCTTGGGTGGGACAATGCCGGACAGGCTCTTACGGCACTCATCCCGGTTTCTATGTTGACCGCTTTTATGCCGTCCCGGCGAATTTGATAATAAATATTCTGGCTGTTAAACATTAACCTTCCCTGTTGTATTAAAACTCATTAGTTGCTTAACCTGCTCTGGCGCCGTTGGGCATCTCTACTTCCGGGCATGCCAGGCAAGGTTGCAATTTATCTTCATAGCCTATGTCAAACAGCATGCCTTGAGACACCTCGCCCGCCATCTTCCTTTCAGGCAAGTTCACCACAAACAGGGCTTGTTTGCCCTTAATCTCTTGCGGGTTTTCACGCTCTTGTTTTATGCCGGCCAGTATTGAGCGGGTATGATCACCAAAGTCTACAGTGAGCTTCATCAGCTTATTGGATTTAGCGACCTCGCTAACCTCGACTATCAAGCCGACACGAATATCGATTTTGGCAAAATCATCAAAGCTGATCTCATCTTTAATTGGCGCATATTGCATCCTGTTACCCTCATCTTGATTTTGGTCCAACCTGCCCGCTCCCCTTAGCCAGTTAAGCAGGCGATAGCCTACTCAGGGATCGGCAGATTATGGGCTTTAAGAAAGCTCAATTTGTCCCAATAGCCCCGCTGAAGAACAATCAAACCATTTTCGAACTGGAAGAAACCACAACCACGCAAGCCAATGGGATCTTTCCATTCCAGGATTGCCCACTGCCCATCCTGAAAAATATTCTCCACAATACAAACCATCTCGGCCGCTGAAAACTCATCAGCAAACATCTGCTTAATCGCACGCTTGCCTACTACCGGCTCATTGGCGACCTGATGGTTAATGGCATCTTCACTGTAAAATTCAGCAATTGCCTCGGCATCACCCCGGTTGAAACACTCGACCCACTTTTGAACAACCTGCTTTGGTTCCATAATCTTGCTCACTAAAAAATGACTGACTTCAAATTGTTATACATCAACACAGCAGACAGGGTAATCCATACTAGGGTCTGTTGACCTTTGAAGATGGTTTTTGCAGCACTTTGTCGTTGTTTTATACAAAGCAACGCGATTGTGGTGTAGTTGTTCTACATAAATGAGCGTTAATGCAGTAGAAAGCGACGACAAACGCTGCCCGAAGGGCTCGGCTATACGCGCTTTACTCTTTGTTGCAAGGTATTTGCTTAGGCTCCTAGGCGGCACACCCTGCGTCGCGATTAAAGCACGTCTATCTCGAGCAAAATTCAACCATGAAAGGTCAACAGACCCTAACTATCTGTGAGGCTTCTCGTGATCGAACAGTTTTTCCATTTCAAAACGTTCAAAAGACTCCTCCCCAATCTGTACCACTTGCTTTTGTGTGATGGCAAACCCCATCGCCGAGAAGGCAGGCTGCGCCATCAAACTGGCATGAACCCAAAGACGGGTGAGCCCATTTTGCAGCGACAGGGTTTCGATGGATTCATAAAGGCGGCGGAAAAGGCCCGTCCCCTGGGCTGACGGCCGGATGTAGGCGAAATCGATATACCCCTTGGCGGCAAGGCTCATAAACCCAACTACCTGATTGGCGTTTACCGCAATCATAATCTCTTGTGAGTCCAGGCGTGCAATCCAGTCGGTGCCACTGCGACGCTCAGGCACCCAGGCCTGCCTTTGTTCTTCGGTATATTCACTGTGGCCTTCTCTGACCGCGTTGAACATCACATCGGCGATTGCATCATAGTCGTCACAGTTCGCCCTGCGTATGATGATTTGAGTGGTATTTGGCATTGATGAATCTACCTCCCTGGTTGATTGGATGGTCTGCTTTAAGTCATGAGATCAGGCAAATCAGGCACAGTGAATCCACGGCAACGCCTTCGGTCAGGCTCCGATAAGCATGTCTCAGCAACATAGTTCAAACAGCAGCCGTCACTCTAACAAACTGCTGTCGCTCTGTCTGTTGGACATCTGGGTAAATCGTCAGACACCAGGGTCTTAGGCAAAACGCGACTGCAGTGCCCATTTTGCTTCAGGTATAAAAAAACCAGCTTCAATAAGCTGGTTTTGTAGGAAGGGGACGAGTTTTCAACAGGTAACGGGAGTTACGCTTCAGAGTCGCCAGAGTACTTATCAACAAAGATTGCTGACTCCAGGCGTTTCTTCTTTGCCCAGTTAAGCCGTTCCAGCTCAGGGCCGGTGTAAAACTCCTTCACATAACCCAGGCACAGATAAGCAATGAGTTTATGGCCCTTTGGTGCGTTCAATTGGGTTTTGACATACTCAGGGTCAAGAATACTCACCCAGCCTATGCCGATATCCAAAGCACGAGACATCAGCCACATATTCTGAATGGCGCATACCACACTGTACTCACCCACTTCCGGCATACTGGTCTGCCCCAGCACAGGTGAATCCGACGATTGGTAAAACACCGCAATATTGACCGGCGCTTCGAGAATTCCCTCAAGCTTAAGCCTTTGATAGGCATCACTGCGCTCGCCTTCAAACTGGGTCTTTGCCGCCTCATTCTCCTCAACAAAATTGTTATAGATAGACTTTTTGATTTCGGGATTACGTATCACCACAAATTCCCAGGGCTGGGAAAAACCCACTGAGGGAGCGTAAGCGGCCGCTTCCAGAATCTTTTGCAGTTTGTCATCGCTGATGTCGTCGCTTAAAAAGTTGTTTCCGCGAACATCACGACGATGGCGCATCACTTCTTCCAATGACGCCTGCTCTGCTTGAGTAAAAGTCTTATTCATGTTGTTCAGAATTTAAGTAGCTACAAAGCCTGATAGAAAAGTCGTTACTGAATCAAGAACCCAGGCACAAGTCAAACAAAAGGTCATCAACTTAACCCGACAGCTTGCAATTACTCCAGTCACGCCCCGTTGAAAATCATCTGATATCCCGCAGAAGGTAGATTACATGCTCCCAGTTTACAGCTACCAGCCGAGTCTATACGCAGGCTAACGCCCCCAGCACGGGCGAAATTGAAGCGCAGCGGAAATTCTGTCCCAGTGACTGCGCTTGTTACATGAATTTATGCTGCCATTTTTAAGCCCACATTAAAGAAGGCAAACATTACACCTGCAGATAAAGCAGAAGCTAGCGCATAAAAAGCACCGTGATGTTTTGTGAAATGAGTAATAAACCTAATTAGAGACACACTTCCTAAGACTATTGCAAAGACAAAAAGGAAAACCACATATACAGCTGCGATGGCACCACCATATGTTGCTAGAACCTCTTTACCTGTAAAAATTAATACTGTTGCTAAAAACGACGCCAATGCTTGATCGCTTAAAAAGCCTGATATAGTTGAAAACGTAAACCTTGAGTCCTTTTCCGGTAAATCGAGAAAAATCTTAATTTTTTCATTGGATACATTTTCCGATTTTTTAGTTAGGTAAGGAAGGGTCATTATGACCAAACACACAAGGTCAATAAATATGACCATGAACAAAATATGCTGCTCAATTGTTTCACCCGCTATAACTTTTATAAAAAACAGCCAGTTAAAATAGCAAAGAAAGCTAAATACTCCTACCGAGACAATTGCCTCGATAACGCCATATTCTCCAATTATTTTTTTACGCACGATCTCTCCTAGTTCATGTAACGCCCAAATAAGGTACGCCGTGAGCGTCACCTAGATTGGCTTACTACAAGCCGTACCTTTATCCTTAAAAATATGTTCTAAAATAGACAATCGACTTATTCAATCTGTATCTATCTATTTTTTATAACTTTAAAAACTCTCCAGAGTTGAGATATTTTTGAATACTCAACCCAGCCACCTCGTATTTTTTGTGGAGGTATGCCGCATCAAAAGCTCTTGAAACGATTGCACCTTCTGGAGTGGAATCGATTGGCCCAGGCTTCTTAATTAACAACTTTCTCACATTTTATTGTTAAATAAATGTTTTATCCATAGTATCCTTGAATTCTATTTATCTTGCGCCAATCATCTCTTTCGTTTCTTGTTCACGACCTTGTTCTTTTACAATGTAATAAGTCCCAAAATCAGATCTACCGACTATATCTCTTTTACAGCAAGGAGCAATAAAAGTTTGATCTCCTCGCATTTTTATGGTGCTCAGCTCATCCATAACAGAATCTAGATAATCAAAACTTAAATCTTTTCCACAGTTTGGACATTTTGTCATTTTTTAATCCTTTATTGATGCAGGCTTATATCGTTTTAATAATAAGACGTCTCATCTATCAGTTTTTATTGGGTAAATCGAGACATGTAAAATTTCGCCATTTCAGGCATATTGCTAACAAGATCACGATAACTTCGCGAAAGTCCGCTTTGCTCTATTATTACCTACCAGAATTCACGTTTACCTAAGAACGTTACCCATGGTTTCACGCTAGATCATATGGTTAACCACAAATTTATCGGTGAGCCGGGGCTGGGTCATTGCCGGTAACATTCAACTCAGCACAATCCAGGTACGCTACCGCCCATCGGTTTCGCTCCGGTAAGCATCATCCTTGATAGCTGTTTTGAAATCGCAAACGTAATGTAGCAAACGACAATCGGTGAGTATGTAAGATATATCTCACAACCTACTGAATTATTAGGAAAATAACCTACACCCAGCAAAAGATACTGTTGTATATGGGACGTTCAGAAAAAGCTCACTGACAATGGAATGGTTTGACGGTGTGCTGCACTGTTAATTGCGAAAATTCAGAGTATTAGTCACATTGATGAGTCGATTCTGAGTCCACTGAAAAACTACCCTGTTTAAACGCTGCGTTATGACTTCAATCTTCTGCTCTTACTTCGTGCTCTTCGTGAAGCGAGCGAAGCACGCGTTTCGTGGCAGCTTTATAGATCCTCAGCGGCGGTTCGGATGCGCACGGCCAGTGGGACTCGTGGTCCGTCATTCGACGGGGCGGCCTCCCCGAGACAAAATGCGCAGCATTTTCAGGAGCGGTAGATACAAAAAAACCATCCGAAAAAGGATGGTCTTAAAGGAATCTCAGTGGCGGTTCGGACGCGCACGGCCTGTGCTATTTCACTTTAAAGCAGTCACCAACAGAGTTGTTGCTCGAATCGCAAACCACAGACACAAAAAAACCACCAATGACAGGTGGCTGTTTAAGTATCTCAGTGGCGGAGCGGACGGGACTCGAACCCGCGACCCCCGGCGTGACAGGCCGGTATTCTAACCAACTGAACTACCGCTCCGCTGAGATGGCTGCATAATATTTCGGACAGAGATTAGCGTCAAGGGTAAAAACGATAATGCGACATCGTTTGATCGTTATTTAATCGAATGTGCAATTTGTCCCTATGTTTTAGCATCTTGGTTGCAGCATCAACGCTTTGAAGATCTGGATGACAACAGTGACCAGGCAATCAAACCTGCTGCGACAACTACAGAGAACACTCCAAACAGCAGAAAACCAAACCTGACATCAAACTCCATGACTCACCTCTCCTTCCAAAACCTGAGATGGGTCATTTTTACCGTCTGAAAATTAAAGGGATCTTAATTACCTAACTGGAATCCACAGAGAAATAGATCAACCAGTCAGACCAGGGTTCAAAAGACTCAGCTTTAAAGGAACCTCAGAGAAAGAAGGATTGGAAGCATGGTCCGTCATTCGGCGGGGCTGCCTCCAGACGAGACAAAAATGCGGAGCATTTTCAGGAGCGGCAGATACAAAAAACCACCTATCAGAGGTGGCTATTTAAGTATCTCAGTGGCGGAGCGGACGGGACTCGAACCCGCGACCCCCGGCGTGACAGGCCGGTATTCTAACCAACTGAACTACCGCTCCGCTGAGATGAGCGCATATTAAATGTGGTTGGATAACAGGTCAAGCATAAATTTAAGCAACCTGCTCAGACCGTTCAAATCTCAACCAACAGGCAGGAAGGGGTTGTTTTCATTCCCCTTCCCTGCTGTTGTTTGTGGATTATTGATTGGCTTCCGTATCCGGCAAAGCCAGATCCAGGTCATCCAAATCCAACTTGTCAGCATCATCCTTCTCATCGTCTGGGATCGCAGCCTGCTCAGCAACAACGCGTTGCTGCGCCGCTTCCATTGCCGCCTTCAGGGTTTGACGCTTGCGCCAGATAACAATGGCGATACCACCTATCAATAACAGCACCACATTGGCGACGATGACCCAGGTCATCTGTTGCTTTTGCTTAGCCGCTTCTTTCAACGCTGCCTCTTTCGCCGCCTTTTCTGCCAGTAAGCGAGGATCAGGCGGTGGCGGTGGTGGCTCGGGGTTGTTGAAAAACAGATCGTCCATCGACAGCAGAATCTCTCTGCCACCCTGAGTGGTGCTGGCGATGGTTCCGGTAATCCGATATCCGCCGTAATCCTGTACCGACAAATCAATATCGTTACTGCCACCTATCATCTGCTCAAGCAGCATAGGCACAGGAGCCGCATCTGGCCCGTGGTATTCAAGATGAATAAAGGTCTCTGATGGTAGCACCTGAGACTCGTCAACATTCACCCTCAGCTTCCAGGGCGTCACTGTTGCATCTTCGGGCCTGACCACTTCCAAGGTGACAGGTGAAGGCGACAGATAAATCGGCATATTGATCTGACGTTCAAATACCTTGTTCTCTGCAGTAACGCTGAAGGTATAACTGCCCCAGTCCTGTTTCAGATTCAGCTCAGCGGTAAATATGCCATCGTCCGGCTTTTCATCCAGATACTCGCCATTGTCTGAGTAGCTGCCGATAGGAAAGGTACCGGAAACATAGTTTTTCTCTTCTGGCTTACGCAGACTGGTGAAACGGGCGCGCCACTCAATCATATATTCCAGACCGGGCATGCGGATCAGCTGTTCATCACCCAGAAATCTGGCAGTGACCTTGACTCTCTCGCCCTGATAAAGGGGTTGAGGTAAAGGGTCCAACTCAACCGACAGATCTGAAACCCGCTCGATCATTGAACCGGGAGACAGCTTACCCAGCAGTTGATAAGGGCCTGGTTCAGGCTTTTGAATGGTGATGATATCGCCTGTCATACCGTCAACCCAGCGAATATTCTCCGGATGGCGGCTGGCATACCATTTTGAGCCGTCCGGGGTGACCACCACCACAGAGGCTGAGCCATAAGGCCGGGCCACCAGCAAGGTGACACTGTCTACCATATGGTCGATACGGAACAGGTTCTGCAGTTCCTGCGCGTTGAAAGGGGTATACCTGTCATCAGTTACAGCAGATTGGGCGGCTGTATTATCAGCCGCGGCGGGTATCGCGCTCCCTGTCAACGCCAACCAGCCAGCCAGCGTAAGACATTGCAATAGCTTCATTCGGGTTAATTATCCTCTCCAGAGGCACTTCCCTGATTTGGCAACCAGATCAAGGCGCTGCTCATGCTTACCTATTTCATCGGCCGTTGCGGTCACAACTTTAAGAGGATTTCGTCCCTGTGGCAGACGAATAATGCCCCCTGCCCCTGCACCGCCATCTTCACCGCCGAGACTTAAGTTAAATTTAGTCTGGCCGCCGGTCATCGTCAGGTAAACATCGGCAAGAATTTCAGCATCGAGCAATGCGCCGTGGAGTTCACGACGGGAGTTATCAATGTGGTATCGCTTAGCCAGGGCATCCAGGTTGTTTTTCTGGCCCGGGTGCAGGAACTTGGCTATTTCCAGCGAGTCGAGAATGCCACAGATGTCGTCCAGCTTTGGACCCGCAGGTGACAGGCGTGACAGTTCGTAATCAAGGAAGCTAACGTCGAACGTTGCGTTGTGTGCGACAATTTCAGCGCCATCCACAAACTCAATAAATTGTTGTGCGATCTCGTGGAAGCGTGGACAGTTGGCTACCTGCTCGTTGGTGATACCGTGAACCGCAATCGCCTCTTCATCAATCGCCTGATCCGGATTGATATATTCGTGGAAGTGACGCCCGGTCAGCTTACGGTTAACCACCTCAACACAGCCAATTTCAATGATTCTGTGTCCCTGAAAAACCGGGCCTGCGCCCTGGTTCATACCTGTGGTTTCGGTATCGAGAATAATCTGCCTGCTGGCACTGGAAACAATATTCATAATTCGTCGTAGCCTCACAAACGGCGATACGTAAGAAAGATGCGGCATTATACCTATATCGAAGGTACTTACTATCCGATATACTCGGCCGCATAGAAAACTATCAATCGGATGATCCAATTGAAACATATCTCAATCTTTACAGATGGCTCCTGTCTGGGCAACCCTGGTCCAGGTGGTTACGGCGTAGTCATGAAGTACAAAGACCATGTCAAAGAGCTGTCTGGCGGGTTTGTCCTGACCACCAACAACCGTATGGAGTTGCTGGCGCCCATTCTGGCACTTGAGGCACTGAAAGAGCCCTGCAAAGTCACCCTGACATCAGACAGTCAATATATGCGTCAGGGTATCACTCAATGGATCCATGGCTGGAAAGCCAAAGGCTGGGTCACCTCCAATAAAACGCCGGTAAAGAACGTGGATTTGTGGAAGCGCCTGGACGCCGCCCGCCAGATCCATGATATGGACTGGCAGTGGGTTAAAGGTCATGCCGGTCATCCGGAGAACGAGCGCTGTGATCAGATTGCCAGAGAGGCAGCTGAAGCCAATCCAACCGAAGAAGATACCGGCTACCAGCCCTGAGTCATACTCCCTCGTCAGCCTGAACTGCTTTTGTGCAGGCTGGCGATGTCCGGTATATCAACCCGACAATCAACAGTACACAAACAGTCACCAAACATACCTCTGGTGGTAAAAAGCCTGCAGCCGTACAAGCAACAGCCACTAAAAGCAGTCGCCAGCTGTGTTGTCTGGCCAGAATATACCTGTCCCGCACCAACCAAAGCGCCACCACATAAAGACCTACAGGCAGACTCACCACCATAGAAGCGTAAGCAGGCAAATGATGGGCACCTTCTGTCAGCCAGTGCAGCATAACTCCCAGGCCACTGCCAATTGCTGCGCCTGCAACATACAGCAAGAAATGACCATATCCCCAGGCGAATGCAACTTCCGACTCGTCTGAGCTCAAATGTTCCTCTTCCAGAAAATACAGCCACCAAAGCACACAGGTAATTGTCATCCCTCCAATACCCAACAGGATGAGCTTCAGTATGTGCCCATCAGAGTGGATGGCCTCAAAAGCCTCTGCAGAGCTGAGCATTAACTCGCCAAGCACAATGATGTTGAGCAAACCAAAACGCTCGATAATGTGTTCCCGGTGCCAGTTCAGTGAAAAGTTCTTATCGACCAGACGCGGGATCAGCAGCTCACCCACTATGCCCCCGGCATACACAAGATAAAAGGGAATGCTGCCTGACGGAACGATAAACACGCCCAATGCCCACCATCCCTGCATCACCACTAATCCCGCCGCCCGTAATTTAGCGGCCTTTCTGAACTCAGGGTTATCGTGTCCGGCTCGCCACCACAACAGCGCGAATGACAACCGCATCAAGCAATAACCCAGGAACGTCATTCCCATCTCTTGATGCTCAAAGAAGTCAGGCAAACTGGCAGTAATGATCAACAAACCCAGCATCATCACCATCACATTAATCCGGTAAGCGGCATCATCATTGTCAAAGCCAGATGCAAACCAGGAGAATTGGTTCCAGGGCCACCAAATCAGAAAAAACGCAGCCAGAAACTGACTCACTCCAAATAACACCTCGCCCGCCAGAATCTGCTCTTTTAACTGATCGGCAGCCATAGCGATGGCGATGACCACCACCAAGTCAAACAACAACTCCAGTTGGGTAGAGGCACGATGTTTCTCATCACTCAATCTCGCGAGCAAAGGTTTCAAGCTCATATGTATCCCTTTAATAAGCGCTATTTGGTTAATTACTCTGAATTTGAACACACAGACAACTCATAAGTCCAAAAAGCATTCACTGTGCTAAATGCTTCCTCCCTTTGAGTATTTGATGGTGGCTAAGGCACCCGCGGCAATTCCTTACAACGCTTCTCCAGGTCGCTGCCTCCGATTTCAAAGCACTTTTAAAGATATGAATACCGAAATTTGGTATCATCTTAAGTTCATATCTATCAGTTAGTTATTTGTTAACGGGTTAAAATGAAGAAAGTAATAGGCGCGTTGATCATGGTTACCGCTTTATCGGCCTGTGAAGACGCCAACAAAGCCATAGATAAAGCGCAAAGTGCAGCCAACACAGCGGTAGATTCGATTCAGGAGCAGATGGAGTCTATTGATCTGAGCAAGCTGGATCTTGAACAGTTTGGCGATGCTGCCAAGTCAGCTGAAGCGCTGGTCAAATCAGTAGAAGAAGCACTGGAGCTGGACTTCTCCAATCCCAAGGCACTGAATGAAGTTACCGAGCATATTGCTTCTGCCTATAACTGCATGGTGGATGCAACGTCGGAGTCATCAGCCGAAGCCCTGATGAACAAGATGATGGACAGAATTCAGAGCGAAGAAACCAAGTCTCTGATTGAAAGAAGTATCGAAAAAGGAAAAGCACTGGGCGAGTGCGTAATGTAACTTCCCAACGCTGGCAATAGCTGCTCGATATAATAAGGCCCTGAACACTCAGGGCCTTTTGTTTATCAGCGGCGTAATTGACTATGCCAGTTATCTGCACTCAGCATCGACAACGGTTACTGTGCAGTCAGGTTTGCCGAAAGAGTCATAAACCACATAACAACCTTCATTGGTTGGCGCGCCTGACAGGGGCAATTTGTACCCTATTTTATAGTATTGGTTGTCCAGAGAGTCCTTAAGGCCACCGGTCAGGTCGATATTCATAAAGTCGCGAAATGTCATCGCGGCGTCACCGTCGACGACTTCACCCTGAGCTTCCGGACACAGGTTTCGCCAATCTACTTCAACCTTGCCAAAGCCAAAATCAACCACATACTCTTGCAATGCAGGTCCCATACCCGGCTCCTCTGCAACAGGCACTAGGCCCTGCACTCTTGCTTTGGCTTTTACCATATCGGTAGTGGACTCGATTTGCCCCGCAATACCATGCAGTACATTGACTTTGGCATCTGATTGCAAATTGATAAATTTTGGCGCAGCAGCTGTGGCAACAATACCCAGAATAATAATGACAATAACCAGTTCAATAAGCGTGAAGCCCTGTTGCGAGCTTTTGGGTGAAAACGACCGCTGAGTTACAAACATCCTGTTTCCAGTCCTTGTGTGATCAGGTATTTAAAATCTGCCGTTACGTTAGCACAGTCACACTCGCAGGATAAGTAAATTTAACCTAAGTAATCAGTCACTTGATTAAGATCAGCATTACACTGAACAACACTACTCCCAACCTGGCACTCAGCGCTACCAAAGCGATATACAACCCCATGTACTCCCGAAGGTACAGACTCAGTTACAGTTGAATTTTGCTAATAGCAGGAAGGTTTGTGTAAGTTTGTAGAAACGATGGTTCGAACAGGATATTTCGATGAAGAAATGCAGCAATAAGATTATCGCCACCAGCATACTCTGGGCATCAGCAATACTCGCATCGGCGCTGCTGGACGCACCTCAGTTTTTAACCTTGGGGCTGCTACCCACGCTGGCCATTATGTCTGTATTTATCCTGTCTAAAAAATCTGCAGAGTGACAACCAGCCTCATACCGCTCAGTGACTAAGCTCTGAAGTTACTCAGTCTGTGAGGGTAAGCCGCTGGCTGCCAGAGCTTCGCGGCGGGTATCGAACTCTTTAATTTTGTTCTTGGCCCGCTTCCAGTCTTTATCATTGGTCGGATAATCCTGGGCCGAGTTGCCCACAGAATCATACTCCTCGTTAAGCTCCGCCAGCGTTTCGGAAAGGCCATCGATATCAATAAGGCCATCATGAAAGGCAGCAATGGCTATTTCGGAATTCTTGTTTATGGCGAGGTAGTTGTTGGCAATTTCCCTGTGCTTGGACTTGCCCACCTTGGGGTTGAATATGGTCTGCAGTGTCGATAACAGTGCCGCCACCAGCGACAACACCCCGGCGACCCACTTCACCACATCGGGAATCGTTTCCTTGAGATCTGCCATCAGTACCGAGCCCAGGCCAACTGAAATAACAGCTGTTGGAATACCCAGCCACAAATGCAAATTGGACATACGCTCAGCCGCGCCAAAATGGGCATAGGCAGACAGCTGACTGTTCCGTTTTATGCGCTCAAGTACTTTAATGGTTTCCACGTTTAAGTTCCCTCTATCCCAAAATCCAGGTGCCCAACGCCATACTACCCCATAACAGGTACATAACAACCGCTTGGAGCACACTGGTCAGCAACGAAATAAAAAGTGCCTGAACATAACCGACTTCAAGAAACAGGGAATAGAAAACAGGTGTAACAATAAAGCCTATGAGGTACTGCAGAAATACATGGTCAGTAATATCCGCAGCAATAAACAAAGATACAAAAGAGCCAAGAATACAAAGGGTGCACCTGAAAAGCGTGCTGTTCTCTGCTCCAAGCAGATCAGCAGCCACCTTTACCGGTAACACAATCACAGCAAACACCATTACCAAAGCCAGTATCAGCTTCATTTTCTCTCCCTGAAATCCGCTGGGTGTCAGATGTCAGAACTTCCGTAATCACGGCGACAATGTCCATAGCCCTAAAGTGGAGAGAAATGGGAGTAGAACTAGGATGAGGCCTGGCTTCCTGCCAGAGTAAAATCAATAAAGCTGAGCTAAAACGGAAGTATTGGCTACACGCTAGCCTTTATTCACTTGATAGCTCGCCATCAGGTCGCTGCAATATTGGGTGCGCTCAGCGTGAGGAACAGATATGAGCTTAAATGCGTCATCTAACGCAGCCTCTAAATGCCCATCAGCGAAAAAGATGAACAGGCTGTCTTCTACCACTTGCTGCAGTTCACAAGTTGGGTGAGGTATAGCCAACTCAACCATGAGTACCGTTGTTTCAATATCATTTTGCTCAAGCGCATTTGCGACATAACTTAAATCACGGACTTTCAGGTCCAGCAGCACCTGGTCAAAGAAGCTCGTCAATAACCACCCGGTTAGCAGGGCGCCGGCAGTAAAGGAAAGAAAGATAGTGGCAAGATTAGCAACAGAAAACTTATTCGACATATTCAGCGTATTCCAAAAATTTGGAATCAGGCTACTTATCACCTGACTAAAACGCCATCAATGCGGTCAAACTTCATACTCAGGTATTAAACAAAACGCCCTTCTTTAATCTCTTTTTCGCGAACACACCAGGCTTGATTAATCGCATCCAGTACTACATGCTTCCCCTGATTATCCCGCTCTGCTCTGTCGGTCATCATATCCAGAGTTTCAATACTTTTACTGCGTCTAAATTTTATCAGCCACTCCATAGTGACATCGTCAAGGTTGCTTAATTCAAAAGCACCCACTTTTACTGCTGACATCTCAGCTCCTTTTTTGGTGAATGTATGGGTCAACAAACCCATATAAATAATAGCAAGTTCCCCATGATGTGGACATGTGCAAAAGATTAATTGATTGCTACACAGCGCAAATAACTGTATTCAAATATTGCTGCTACTTAAATTTTATACGGAATACCCTACAGACCGGATTACAGAAACAATGATTGCAACCAGATTTGACAGGCTTCCCTGATAACGCAGTAACGGATAGTATCAGCAACTATCTGGTGTAACGACAAAATACCGTAAATCATGAATAAAATAGTTATGCTGATCGCAGGTTCAACCGGGCTGACAGGCCAAGAGTTGGTCAAACTGGCATTGGAAACGCCCCAAGTTGAGTGCCTGGCCACCCTCTCCCGCAGGCCCTTACCCATAGAACACAGCAAGTTAACTCAGTACATCAGTAACGAGCTTACCGCTGATGGTTTTTCTGCGGATAACAGCCATTCTCTCGTCGGTGTAATTTGCCTGGGGACGACCATCAAACAAGCCGGCTCAAAAGAGAAGCTAAAAGCCATTGATGTCGACCTGGTCGTGGCTACTGCCGCCAATATGAGACAAATGGGCGTAGAGCACATAGTCATCGTGTCCTGCCTTGGGGCAAATCCCCGCTCTTTTTCCCACTACCTTAGGTGTAAAGGTGAGATGGAGCAGGCAGTTACTGCCCTCAACTTCAAAAGAACCACCTTTTTACAGCCCGGCCCGTTAGCCGGAGATCGCCAGCAAACAAGGTCAGATGAAAAGCTGCTGCAAGCTGTCGCAAAAGTACTTAAACCGTTAGCGGTTGGTCGTTTAGCCAACTACCTGCCAATACAGGCTGAAACCGTCGCCGAGGCGATTATCCAATTGAGCCTTAACCCAACTGAAGTTGAAGTGAGCAGAGTGACATCATCGCAGATGCAAGCACTGGTCAAAGAGTCTGCCAAAAGATGAAATACGAACAGATTGAAAGCGCTGACGTGCCACTCGAGTTGCTTCTTGAGGCAGATCCTTCTGAGGAGAACATTTCTTCCTATCTGGCTGACGCCTGGTGTTATGCCGCTAAAGATGAACATAGAGTGCAGGCCGTATGCGTCGTTAAGTCCCACAGAGCTGTCCTTGCTGAGATCTGTAATATCGCCGTAAACCCTGACCTTCAAGGTCAAGGCATAGGCTCCCACTTGCTCAAATTTGTGTTGGCAGACCTGTCCAACAAAGGGATCAACAGAGTTGAACTTGGCACCGGGACATTCGGCTATCAGCTCACCTTCTACCAGCGTATTGGCTTTCGGGTTGAAGCCGTTGATAAAGACTATTTCTTAAACTATCCCGAACCTATCTTTGAAAATGGAATTCAGCACAAAGATAGATTGAGACTTTATCTGGATTTGTCGTAACCGGAATAGAATTAAGCAGCTCCCTTACCCTGGCTTTTGACTCAGAAGCTGGCAGTGATATCACGTGTAGGCCAATACATCAAATGGATAAGTTCTGCCCTCTAGTACATATCAATTTACAATTGAGCTGCTGCATATACTGTGATTCCCTCATCCACAAAATGTCGTACAAACATATTGCGCAACAGCATTAGCACTCCACCAACCCTATGATTAACAGAGAGTTTAAAATCTGTTTTGGTGTTGCCCAGTTTTTATCAAACCCGCTTTGATTGGTGGGAAGTGTTGGGCAGCAAATGGGAAGCGCTGAATTTGATTGGTCCAGGGTGTTTTTCAATTCCCGACTTGGTTAGCTTACTTGAGGTAACTCGTGATTAGTGCTGAATAGGCAGTTTTCGTCAGCCTGGTAGTCAACCTTTAAGTGACCTTAAGCCAAGGATGAAATATGAAACGCATCTCCCTGTCTACTCCCCTGTTACTCTCGACCCTTGCCCTGAGTATCAGCAGCTATGGCGATGATAAACTCCCAGCCATTGAAGACCGCTATTTTGGCGAAACCCCACCTGGTCTGACTCCCAAGCTGTTTGCTCCCGGGATGCTGTCTCCCGATGGCCTGTTTGAAGGCGGCACTTTCTCACCGGACATGAGGGAGTTTTACTTCTCCCGAAAGAACGGTAAATACCAACAGCGTACCTTTTTTGTGATTCGCTATGAAAACGGCAAGTGGGGCAAAGAGTCAGAGACTGACATCAAATGGCCTAAATATTCCAAAGACGGCAACATGATGTATGGCGGCCGGGAATACAGGGTGAAAACCGCATCCGGCTGGTCAGAACCAAAGCCCCAGGGCGAATTTTTAAAAGATCAGGCCCACGGCATCACCCTTGCCGATAATGGAACTTACTACATAGTGTTCTTCCCCAAAGAGGATAATGGCAAAGGCTTTATCGGTTATTCACCCTTGATCGACGGCAAGCAGCAAACCCCAATTAAACTGGGCAGCCATATTAATACCGGTGAATATATAGCCCATCCCCATGTTGCCCCCGACGAGTCTTACTTAATGTGGGATGTCGAGCGACAGGATGGTTACGGCCAGCCTGATATTTATATCAGTTTCAGGGAAAAAGATGGTTCCTGGGGTCCCGCGCTCAATATGGGCAACAAGATAAACACCCCAATTTATGAGCAAAGTCCGCAGCTCACCCCGGACGGCAAGTATTTGTTCTTTAAACGGGGAGAATGGACAAAAAATGAAGATGGCAGTCGCAAGTGGGTCGGCAAAAGCTACTGGGTGGATGCGCAGGTTATTGATAACCTAAAGCCGAAAAAGTAACAGGTAGATTCAATCTACAAGCTGCTTTGTCTTACGCGATATAGAGTCATACCTAAACGGCTCACATTTAAACTGAAAGTGACAGAGGTAAAGTAACACCTCTGTCACTTGAAACCGGCTATTGGATTGACGACAACAAATCTGGATTTTTTACCAGATTCCTAACCCCATGGGCGTGGTCTTCATCAAATTGGTTGTTATCGAGCCATTGTTGAACAGTTGATACGTCTACCTTTTCAACTTTAGGTCTGACGCTCCAGGTGACCTGAAACGGTGAGCCTTTCTCATTGTATTTCGGGCCCGTGGTAGAACCAGCGTATTGAACGGGCTTACCTGTATCCGTCGGGATGTTCTGGGCCTGATAGAAACCACCCTGTTTACTGACCTCAGTCAGCGTCACAAAATCCGCCGCGCTGTGGTCGTTTACCAATACGAACACCTGTGCTTCGACTCTGAGTTGGGGGTTATTAACAGCCTCATTAAGACACGATCCAAGGGTAGGCCCCGGAGCGACTTTGGCGGTTGAATAAACATAATGCACTTCTATCGTATCACCTGGCCCCACACAGCCATGCTCTGTAGTGCATTTCATCTCTTTTACTGGTTTAAGTTCAGCCTTACTCAGTTTGCCTGAGTACTTATAGCCACTGTTATATCCATGACCATCGCCGTTACCTGCGTACAGGGTAAACTCTCCGCCCTGATGCTCAGCATTCTTGTGGAAATGGATGTTACAAAGGTTCATTTGAGTTCGATCCGGAGAAGCATTGAACTGCAGATGGTTATTGCCAGCGGTTGCGTCGATATTTCTCGGTGATTGAGGCCCATACCCCTTACCGTCCGTATTGTTGGCCAGTGTCATCCGTTGCTTGGATATCACCAAATCGGCAACGGCGTCTTGATTATCGTGGGTGCTGAGTACTCCTGCCACAGAACCAGTTGATACAGCACCGCATAAGATCATAAAAACCAATGGATTTTTCATTGTATGACTCTCTTCTGTAATTATTGTTGATTGCTTTGTAATGTCAGCTCTCAATAACAACAGGAGTCGTTACCACCAAATCCAATATCGAGCGCCGTAGTGATTAGCACTGAATAATGCGTGCCAAACCAAACACATAATACATACGACATAGCAACACCGAAGAAACATAATGCAATATTAAAGGTTCACCGGACCAAAACCTCCAAGCAGCAGTGTAACCAGCTGAAATTAAATCGATATACTGCATGCTGATTGTTAAATTAGTTTAATCCCTACTCCTGTAAACCTGGATGGCGGTGAGATCATTCTGGCAAGTATCTGGCGCAAAGACCTGAGAGATACAGCTGCCAATCGAGGTGGCAGAAGCAAATGAGACTTGAGGAGGCAGTGGGTGGATGCTCAGGCGACTGAACACTCAAAGTGGGAATGGTTCCACCCATACACCAAGCAAACCTTCACTGAAGCCCGCAAATTGGACCACACCCCTAAGGTTGAGTACCTTGTAGGCTAGCGCTATGTATAAATTATGAGTATTGAGGAAGTGTCGTGACCTTAAAGGAAAAGTATCAACCTCCAAAGAAGATCCAAGAATGGATTAATGACATTCCTAATGGAGAGTTCTACGAAGTCTATATTTCATCAGACAAGAAAGTATGGTGCACTTCCGGGAGGTTCGCGCACTCGTCTGCATCCACAAGCGTCTCGTGGGATGAGTTTCTATCTGGTGAGCTAGATGAGTTAGTTTCTAGAACAATGGGGAAAGGGGTTCTGAATGAAATCACTAATTACATCAAGCAGCAAAACACATAGTAAGCAAGTCAGCATCGCCCTGCGGAATGAACGCGCTAACGCTCGCCACAGAGCCGAGCGTTATCTCCCAGCCCCAACCAACCTCCACTCTCCCCAAACTAGACCAAGCTCCCGAGGTTGGGTACCTTGTAAGCTCGTAATGTATGAATGTTATATATAATCACACATGAGCAAACTATCTACCGAACAAAAAGCCTTGTACTCAGCTATAGCAAAGATTCTCTGAGAGAAGTGGGATCCAATCGGAGTGAACGATGGGGATAATGAGTGGGACGATGAGTACGATAGTTATGTACCGCATATCTTTAGGTTGGCACTTGAAGGAAATGATGCGATTCGTATAGCCTGCTCGCTTACAAGCGTAGTTGAACAAAATATTGGTCTTGGCCCAAATAAAGAGTCTGATCTAAAGGTCGCGAAACTCATTGTTCAGGCAAGAAGGAAATCATTGGGTAATGCAATGCAGTTATAAAAAGGTCCCGTTGGACAGCTACCGCCCGTAGCTTTGAGCCATAGAGCATAATGGAATCTGCAGTGTGAATTTGCTGAACATATTGGCAGCCGCGTTTAGCGTTCGTCAGAGGGAACGTTCGTCGTGGTCAACTACACCTCCGGCCACGCCCCGATACAAACCCTCACATGCTCCCCCAACCTGACACCACGTCAAACATCATCTAAATTACTGATTTATGTCACATAGAACTCAGATACAATGCTCGCACAAATTGTGCCATAGGGTTTGTTCGCCCGTTAAGCAAGGGCGGTTGCATGAGTGGCAATGAGAGGTATTGGTTTATGGCTAACTTATACCCCAAAGTGCCTCTGAAATGACAAGGTATGAAGTCGTTTATGAACCCGGACACGAGCCTCGGTAGACCAATCTTGCAAGATTGGTCTACCTTGCAAGGTCGCAATCTATAATTGTAAGGGCTTACAGGAAACAATCGATATTGGAGTTTATCGAATGGAGTTGGTTACTCAATATAGCGCAAGTGTTTTGGTGCTTGGTTTATCAGGCGTATTATTTTTCATTCAGTTGTTAATTGCTGATGTTACGGGTATAAAGCAGGGACACACGCCGGGCACTTCAGTCAATACTGGGCATGAGAGCTTTTTATTTCGTTCTAGTCGAGCGTTTGCAAACAGCAATGAAACTGTCGGTATTTTAGTTTTATTTATGTTGTTCGCGATGTTCTCGTCAGCCAATCCAGTATGGGTAAATATCTCATCGCTAATCTATCTTTTGGGTCGTATTGGACACATGATCTTTTATTACGCCAATTTTCAATTGATGCGTAGTGTATCGTTTGTAGTAAGTGCAATTGGGCTAATAGGTGTGTTTGTTTCTGGTATAATGCGCTGGTTGTGAGTATCGCCCTAACAAGTGACAGTGGCATTCCGTCGATTATTATCTGGCTAATTCAGTTAGTTTTTCACCCTATCGAGTACACTTTGTCATCATGGTATTGACGGTGACCGAGAGCTTTCGCTCAACTACACTCGCCAGTGATTCCACCATCACGGCCACTCCACACCCGATACAAACTCCCCAGCTCTTCCCCGCACCTTACAACCAAACCAGCCTGGACAACATCGCCCACCCCGAGCGATACTTGATGAAAAATTAAGCACGCATATCATCGGTGCCTTGTGATCCGCGAGCATCCGCACTACACAAATGTTAGGTCTTAGGAGAAATATGGAAATTAAACTAGCCTCAGATGTTTTAGAAAGTATTCAATTCTTATGGAAACTAGAAGATGAAGAGCTCATTGGGTGGCCAATCGACTTTGAAACATCCAGGTCTGCTAGACCACAATTAGTCACATTGGAAAGTGAGCCCATAAAGGTCGAAATCGAGACCTTTGACGCAAGTAGTTGGTTTAAAAATAACATCGAAGAATACGACAAACACAAGTTTTACCAATTAGGTAGAGATGGCACAGGTTCGGGGTTTTGCCTCTGGTATTACCCAGACTTAAACAAGCTTCCCCCTGTCGTTTTCTGGGGTTCTGATGGTGAGTTTCATTTTGTGGCGGGTTCCATACGGGATTTCATAAAACAGATTTCATCTGGAAAACTATTTTTCAGAGGATCTTGGCTTGAGCCTGATGATGATGAAATTGACCAACTAGATTGGAATAAATTGCGTTCAACAACCGAGATTCATCTAGGGGAGTGGTCAGAAAAGCCCGAAGAACTTACTAAAAAAGGTAGATTAGAGCATCCAGATTTCGAAGGTTGGGTTAATGAAAACTGGGAGTAACCATATAAGTTACTGTGGCATTCCGTCGATTATTATCCGGCTAATTCAGGTAGTTTTTCACCCTGTCGAGTACCGTTTTTCATTATGGTATAAACGGTGACCGAGAGCTTTCGCTCAACTACACCCGCCAGTGACTCCACCATCACGGCCACTCCACACCCGATACAAATCCCGGACACTTCCACACACCTTGCAACTAAACCAGCCTGGACAACATCTTCCATCCCGAGCAATACTTGGTAAAAATTAAGCGCGCATATCATCGGTACCTAATGATCAATGCGCATGCGCACTATATAAAAGTTATATTTTACGGAGAGTCCAGTGGACAAGCAGGATAGACAAGCCCTAGATAATATTAAAAAGTTTGGCTGCCACGTATTAAAAGTCATGGAAGGTGACGGACAACCAGAGTTTACATACTCCATCGGTATCAATAGAAAGCAAAATAAACCAGACTTAATTATCATTGGATTAAATAACGACTTATCACACTCTATTGTAAATAATTACAAAGATCGCCTACTTAATGGAGAAACGTTTGAACCAGGTCAGTTTTATTCTGACTTCATAGCGGGATACGACGTTTGCTTTATTGAAGTAGATAAAACTCATTACAAAGAATACCTTGGTTGGGGGTTGTGGCTTCACAATGGAGATAATTTCAAAGTGCTTCAATTAATCTGGCCTACGACCAGCGGTTTATGGCCTTGGGATGACGAAAAATCAGAGTTTTACGTTTGGGCTCAACCAATACTCAATTCAAGTGGTGCGCTAAGTAAAATATAACAAACGCCTCTAGAACGGATAAAAAACGTTTGGCTTGCAGGCGTTATCCAAAGCAACTCCAGCCCCAACCCCCATCCACCGAACAATCACCAGTACCCTGGCCGTGACAGTCCATACTTCACGGCCAGGGTGTCGGCCCTACTCCCCTTCCCTCGCATGCTGAAGTACTCCGCCCTCAGCGCCCTATCCCGCTCTGCCCTGAATACCGCCTTACTCGGCAGCTCCAACACATCGCCCTGATAAACCGAACACAGCCGCTGTACACACTCAGTCCCCTGTAACGCAGCAATTGGTACTCGCCTGGTACTATCCATAGACAGCACTTCTAACAAAAAAAACCGGGCATGCTTTAACATGCCCGGCCTTACTACCTTTTGCATTTAGTTACAGGAAGCCCCGTAAATCTCATCTACCCACTGGGCATTGTCGATAAAGGGATTGCGGTTACCCTGCCACTCAGCGTTGCGTTCGTGACGCCTGCGCTCCCAGTCATCCACCGGGTCCTGGCTATTCCATGCCAGCAGCGTACACAGGACACCGAGTTTTGGGGTTCCGGTATTACTGGAGGTGTCATTGACCAGGTAGAGATCCGGCATATTGGCATCGTTACCTTCGTAACGGACGGCCATATAGAACATCATTCTGGCAGCATCCCCTTTCACCGCATCGCGAGGCTCGAAACTGTTGCTATCAGTCTTGTTATCCGGAGACTCAGAGACAGGACTTCCACCGTTGTCATAGTCCTTGTTACCTCTGGTGGAGTTCATCGAAGCATCTGTGGGTCTCAGGTGGTGCACATCTGTGTAGCCCCACTGACTCTTGGATGGGAACCCCAGAGACTTGGGCCAGGAGTGTTCCCGGTTCCAGGCATCGCCGTCGTTATACACGCCGGAACGATAGCCTTTGTCCTGGCTGCGGCCGGTATAAAACAGAATCACGTTGTTGGGGTTATTTGGGTCTTCGTCACTGTAGCTCAGCGCATCCCACACCTGAGAATAGGTAAGCTGCGTATGGCCACGGGCAGCAATCTCGCCAAGTTTGGCTTTCAACGCCTGTCCGGTTAACCCACTGGCATCATCATAGTAGCCATCGGGACCGCCCACTTCGCCACCCGGGTTAGTACCGCCACCATCACCACCTCCGTTGCCGCCACATGAAGTATCAGGATAATCGTAGTCACCGGGCACACCATAACCACTGTGAACTGCCCAGTCGTCAACAGAGTCAGTATCTGTAGGGCTGTTGCGGTAAATGGTTTTGTACTTTGCCGCGATATTCCAGCCGGAGACCTTATTTTCCCAGGCAACCATATCAACCGTTGAGTTGGTATCACGCAACTGAACATAATCACCACTGTTACCCAGAGCGAGCGTCAGACCACTGGCATCAGGCTGAGCGGCATACAGAGATTCAAAGCCGGAAGCAGATCTGGCTATTACATAACTTTGATTTGGTGCCAGTGTGCCGTTGAGATAGTAAGTGGCCGAGTTATCACGAATCGACCATCCAGCCAATGATTGCTCTGTGCAGCCGACGTTGGTTAACTCTATCCATTCTTCGACAGAATCATTTCCTGGTGTGTCATAAAATACTTCGGTAATCAGTACCTGTGAGGAGACTGCGAACGGCAGCAATGCCCCCGCCAATAGCAAGTTTTTCATCTTTATTCCCTAAAGTAGTGAAAGACCCGCTTAAATGAGCATATTTTGATTAACCTTTTAAGTCACAACCAACAAAACAAAACTAAGGACCGACATTAATCAATTATTCGTCAGCGCTTCAGGCTATATAAATGTAGCTACTCAATGTATTTTCAATTAACACAAGCGTTGGAACTGCAGCCGAGAATTATCGCATTCTAAATTCGGCAGCCCTCGACGGCCTGACAACATTTAACAATCAGCCCCCGCCTATTCGAACATTACTGCTTCTACCTGTTAATATACTGTACTCGTAACTTATGGCTGGGTACCTTCTTTTCTGGGGGCGCCAGATTCGAACGCTAGATGTGGATTAGCTACAAGGTCAGATGATGGAAAATCATATTGAGTTGATAAAGACGATAACGCCTGAGATCACCAAGGGCTTAAATGTACTGTCGCTAAAGAGAGATGTGGCTGTAATCCTAAAAGACGCCCATTCAAGATTGAGTCCAGCACAATTCAGCGATGTATTGATTGTCGCTCAGGAAGCTTTTAGCGAGCACTGCGGCTGCGCTGATGAACTTGAAGACTTAGAGTCCATCCTGGATGACCTTCATGCCGATGGCGTAATAGATAGCCAGATTTACCAGCGCATTATTGAGAACACGGCATGCGCCAGATGGTTATGATGTGAATGGCTCGCTAACTTTGAGGAAGTCATTTAGATGCGAGAATTAGCCTGACGTTATTAAAGCAAATCCCTTGTAGCTTTTGTCTTCCAAAGATCTCTTCTTAAAACGCAGATACAAAAAAACCAGCACTAGGCTGGTCGTTTTGTTCTTCACTCTCGATTACGAGAGAAAAGATGGTACCCGAGGACGGACTGACGGGGCTGGCCACCCAGCCGTCACGCTGTTACCAGCGAGGCAGATCTTATAAAAGCAAATCCCTTGTAACTTTTGTCTTCCAAAGATCTCTTCTTAAAACGCAGATACAAAAAAACCAGCACTAGGCTGGTCATTTTGTTCTTAACTCTCTATTACAAGAGAAAAGATGGTACCCGAGGACGGACTGACGGGGCTGGCCACCCAGCCGTCACGCTGTTACCAACGAGGCATATCTTGTAAAAACAAATCCCTTGTAGCTTTTGTCTTCCAAAGATCTCTTTTCAAAACGCAGATACAAAAAAACCAGCACTAGGCTGGTCGTTTTGTTCTTAACTCTCTATTACAAGAGAAAAGATGGTACCCGAGGACGGACTTGAACCGTCACGCTGTTACCAGCGAGGGATTTTAAATCCCTTGTGTCTACCGATTCCACCACTCGGGCATTTTCGTTGTCTGTCGCCTTACGGCCACAAACTAGAAAGAGTGGAGGCGCGACCCGGAGTCGAACCGAGATCGACGGATTTGCAATCCGCAGCATAGCCATTCTGCCATCGCGCCTTGGAGCGACATATCGGGTTCGAACCGATGACCTATACCTTGGCAAGGTATCGCTCTACCAACTGAGCTAATGTCGCATGGTGTTCTCCAAAGAACTTTTTTAAGACTTCACTCTTCGGCAGAGTTAATGTCTTGCTCAGTATTATCTGAGCCCATCAGAGCTTTTAAGGCGTTGCCTTCTCCCTGACTGCGAAACGAATTCTACTGATTTGACCTGTCCTGTCAACGTGGAAAACTGATTTATCAATGAATTCAGCACTGTTTGCCTTATTATTCAGCAATGCGAGCATAAAGAGAGCAAAACAGTCTAATTAAATGTCATCTTATCGCGAAATATTAGTCCTGGTTAGTCTGGCAACTGCATTTGCCAATAGAAGCAGCTTTAGATTATTTGTTCAAAAAGAAAACGCCCCCAACAAGTGGAGGCGTTTTATATCAGATTACTACAGGCTTATGCAGGCAGAGACAAAGGCTCCAGGCCCAGCATCTTCTGCATAACTCCCACTACCTGGCAGGAGTAACCAAACTCGTTGTCGTACCATACGTACAGAATGGCACGCTTGCCTTCAGCGATGGTCGCCTGAGAGTCAACAACACCCGCATAGCGTGAACCAACTAAATCGCTGGATACGATCTCAGTGGATTCGGTGAAATCAATCTGGTTTTGCAGTTCAGAGTGCAGAGACATGTGGCGCAGATACTCATTCATATCTTCTTTGCTGGTCTCGGCATTCAGGTTAACGCTGATAATCGCCATAGATACGTTAGGCGTAGGAACGCGGATTGCGTTACCGGTCAGTTTACCTTTCAGTACAGGCAGTGCCTTGGAAACGGCTTTGGCAGCACCGGTTTCAGTGATAACCATGTTCAGCGGCGCACTGCGACCACGACGGTCAGCCTTGTGATAGTTATCGATCAGGTTCTGGTCATTGGTGTAAGAGTGGATGGTTTCCACGTGACCATTTTCAATGCCGTACTTGTCGTTAACTGCTTTCAGTACCGGAGTAATGGCGTTGGTAGTACAGGATGCTGCAGAAACAATGATGTCAGACTCCAGAATATCGTCCTGGTTTACACCATATACGATGTTCTTGATATCACCCTTGGCAGGTGCAGTCAGCAGTACCTTTGAAGCGCCAGGGCTCTTCAGGTGCAGACCCAGACCGACTTCATCTTTCCAGATACCTGTGTTGTCTACGACCAGCGCATTATTAATGCCGTACTTGGTGTAATCCACTTCGTCCGGAGAGTTGGCGTAGATCACCTGAATGTAAGTACCGTTGGCGATGATGGCGTTATTCTCTTCATCCACCTCAACAGAACCATTGAATGGACCGTGAACAGAATCACGACGCAGCAGGCTGGCACGCTTTTCCAGGTCACCCTTACGACCACCACGAAGAACAATGGCACGCAGACGCAGGTTGTTGCTGCGACCGGTACGCTCAATCATCAGACGAGCCAACAGACGACCGATACGACCGAAACCGTACAGAACCACATCTTTAGGCTCCATCTCTTTGGCATGCTCAATGGCAGTAGCCAGTTCAGCAGTCATATAGGTTTCGATTTCAGAGGCGTCGTTATGGTTACGCCAGTAGTTAACAGCCAGCTTACCAATGTCTACACGGCACTGTTTTACAGGCAACTTGCTAAGGGCTTCAACAAACGGGAAGCTCTCACGTAAACGCAGTTTGTCACCTACATGACGGCGCACCAGACGGTGAGCCTTGATAATTTCAATCGTAGAAGCAGCCAGCAATGGCTTGCCGTATACCAGAACTTCTACGCCCTGGTTGCGATACAGCTTGCCAAGAAGAGGTTGCATGGCTTCAGCCATTTCAAAACGTTCTTGCCAGCTTTGCAGGTGTTTATCAGCGCTCATTTACAGATCCTTTATCTCACTTCCTAACTTTTCTACAGGGGTACAGAGTAGAAAGGTTTGAGTAACAATAACTTTTGACCAATACTCATTGTTATAGGCGGGGTCTGCCTCTGTTGGTCGGCAGGTATTGTAATGAAATCGCGGGCTGGAAGCCAGCAGGATATTTCTCATAAGTGTGTAATTTAATTAGAGAAAAACTATGAAAGGACGTACAAACCCGTCGAAACTTGTAATATTTACACCATTTCTACTCATCTTTGCTTTGAACGGGTGTGATTGGGGTAAAAATGGCACTCATTTATGTAAAAATAATCCTGAACTTTGTGATGACCTCCATCAGGATGCCTGGTGTTGGCAGGAAAAAAGTACTCTTATTGACAAAAGGTATGCCTCAAAACTTAAAGAGGGGCCTGAGGGCAAGCTACTTTACCAACAAATTCTGGCACTTGAGGATTACAACCGCTGCATAGAAGTTGCCTCAGGGGTGCAGCATGTAATCAATACCCAAAGAACCCACGAACGGGCAAAAGCATTTTCCGATTCCGCCAGAACGCTCACCGAACTCCAGCAACAAACCAAAAACAGTGATGATCTTTTCCTCGCCTATTATCACTGGGCTAGATTCAGCGATGACAAAGCCAGGGACAAAGTACTCAAGGCGGCTGAAAATGACAGAATTTCTGACCCTGAACTGCTGGGCTCTGTCGCCGCCTATTACGAGAAGTTTAACTTTGATAAATCGCGGGAGATGTACTTCACCGCCATGGCAAGAGCTGATGAGACCAATGTCGATCCGAACTGGTTATTGGGTCTGGCCCGCATCGCCAATGCCCACAGAGCCTACCCTGAAGCCTACCTGTTTACCCGGGCCAATGTGATTCTGGCAGACCATGAAGTCGATGAAGATGAAATGCTGAGAATGTTGCATGGTGAAGCCGATAACATTGACGAATTGGACGATATTGCTGAAGACCTCGCTGACGCCCTTGAAGATGGTGAATATGGCACCAGTTCACTGCGTTCCCGGCTGGAGAATTTCTGACATTCAGTTATGCTGGGCGATGGGAGCTGTCAAACGGCAGCAAGACTCGCCCATATCAGCCCCTACCACAGTGCTTTTCCATGCGCTGTAAAAAAATCACCTAATTCAGTAACGAATTTACACTGTAACGCTGTGTTTCGCTTGACGAACACGCTTATTTTGGTAAGTTTACTACCAGATATATTTTATAATCACCTGAGGGATATGAAATGACTATCCGCGTTGCAATCAATGGTTATGGCCGTATCGGCCGCAATGTCCTGCGTGCTCTGTATGAGAGTGAAAAAGAGTACCCTATCCAAATCGTTGCCATTAACGATTTGGGTGACGCATCAATCAATGCTCACCTGACCAAGTACGATTCTGTTCATGGCCGTTTTAATGCCAAAGTAGACCATGACGAAGAAGCCATCTATGTTAATGGCGACAAGATCCTGACCTTCCAGGAACGTGACCCGGCTAAACTGCCTTGGGCCGACCTGAATGTTGATGTTGTGTACGAATGTACCGGTATCTTCACTTCCAAAGAAGCTGTTCAGCCTCACCTGAATGCCGGCGCCAAGAAAGTTATCATTTCAGCCCCAGGCAAGAATGTTGATGCCACTGTAGTTTACGGTGTTAACACTGAAGTGCTGACCAAAGACATGACAGTGATCTCCAATGCATCCTGTACTACCAACTGTCTGGCTCCTTTCGCCAAGCCTCTGAACGATGCCATCGGTATTGAATCAGGCTTGATGACCACTATTCACGCTTACACCAACGACCAGCGTTTGTCTGACGTGTATCACAGCGATCTGCGCCGCGCCCGTGCCGCTGCCATGTCTATGATCCCAACCAAGACAGGTGCTGCTGCCGCGGTAGGTCTGGTGGTTCCTGAACTGCAGGGCAAGTTCGACGGTATGGCTGTACGTGTTCCTACTGTGAACGTATCTTTGGTTGACCTGTCATTTATCGCCGGTCGTGACACTTCTATTGAAGAAGTGAACCAAGTAATTGACGATGCTATCGCTGCCAACCCGCAGCTGGCTGAAGTACTGGCGGTGAACAAAGAGCCTCTGGTTTCTATCGACTTCAACCACAATGCCTACTCTTCTAACTTCGATGCGACCCAAACCAAGGTTTCCGGTCGTCTGGTTAAAGTAATGGCTTGGTATGACAACGAGTGGGGCTTCAGCAACCGTATGCTGGACAACACTGTTGCACTGATGAACGCCCAGTAATTCGGTGATTCATTGAAAAAGCCTGCACTTGGTGCAGGCTTTTTCGTATCTGATGGTACGCTTACATTTCGCCGTCAAAGTAATCCACTTCGTCCTGTTTGCGGCTAATGTGCCTGAAGGTGCGATTGCCCTGTTCTCCGACCATACTCAGCACTTTGCCCGAATCAGGGTATTCACACACATCAATAGGTTCGTTAGTGCTCAGGCATAGGTAAATCAGATTATCTGTCCCGGTATTAACCAACTGATGGGCCACTTCCTCACCGCCAGGCGGGCAGGCAATAATGTCCAGTGGTTTCACCGGATAGCTTTCCTTGCCGAACCTCAGAGTGCCCTCACCTTCCAGGATCAGAAACATCTCTTCGTTATGTCTGTGGTTATGGAAAGGACAAACTCTTTTATCCGGTGGTACTACGGAGACACTGTAACCCAGCTTCTTTGCACCGATTAACTCACTGACGGCATAACTGGTTTCACCGTATTTTCCATTACCAACGACGTCGCCTTCTCCCAACTCGTTCAAATTAATCAAGGGTTTCATCACTTACTCCTGACGTTTTCGGAATGTCTTTATGTATTCGGTCCCCCCGACAGGCAAACAGATGCTCAAGTTCAATTTCCAGCAGTTTTGTCTGAAGTCTGTTATTGACCAATACCCCGACAAGACCGGCCACGCCAATTGCCAGACAGATAAAAGCACCAAACGCTCACAGCAAAGGGGACGCAGATAGCAGGCTCAAAGACGATAAGGTGTAACACGCACTTCGACCTGACAGCCGCAAATCAACAAACGCTGCCGTTCTTGCCATCTCCAACAGCAACTTTTTTTGTCGCTCTGTTATATGACTAAATCCTTCAGGAGGACAAAATGGCTTAATTAGCTCCCCAGTAACTACTTGTTTGGTAGACACCGAGTATCTAACCTAATCAAATATCCACCCGGACACAAAAAAGAAAGGACACCTTATTGGTGTCCTTTCATGCTTGTTCAATCCGGTGTTAACCCACTTTGAACTTCTCAACTATGGTCTTCAAATCATCTGAGATATTAGCCAGATCGGAGGCTTGCCTTGATACAGAGCCTGCACCTTCAGAGGTATTTTTAGCCAGGCTGTTCACCTCTTCAACACTGGAGTTAATGGTATCTACCACGGAGCTTTGCTCTTCTGCCGCCACTGCGATTTGATGGTTCATATCGCGGATATTGCTGACAGACTGATTGATGGACTTGAGTGCTTCATAGGTTTTATTGGCTTTCTCAGTAGTATGAGTCGCTTCGTCTACATTCACCCTCATGGACTCTACTGAGCGCTTGGCTTCAGACTGCAATCGGCTGATAAGCGACTGGATCTCTTCTGTGCTTTGCTGCGTACGACTTGCCAGGGAGCGAACTTCGTCAGCGACCACAGCAAAACCACGGCCCTGATCACCGGCTCTCGCCGCTTCAATTGCAGCATTCAATGCCAGCAGGTTGGTTTGCTCTGCAATACCGCGAATGGTATCCAGAATGCTGCCGACATTATCTGTTTCCCGCTCAAGGTTCTCGATAATGCTGGATACATCGGTAATATTTGATACCAGTTTGGTGATGCTTTGACGGGTATCTTCCAACACTGCCTGCCCTTCATTGGCAAAGGTATCAGCCTCGCTGGCGGCATCTGACGCGTTTTGAGCGCTCTCTGCAATATCCTGCACTGTGGAAGTCATCTCGTGCATGGCTGATGCAGTGTGGGAAAGCTGATCGGCCTGCGATTCAGAGTTTCTGACCGTATCATCCGTCACTGTAACCAAGCTGCGGGATGAGGTGTTCAGGGTTGCAGAAGAGTTTGCCAACTGGCCAACAATCTGCTTGAGATTAGAGTTCATCTCAATCATGGCGGCATAGATACCCGTTACCTCACCCGTTTGATTAAAGGTTTGAGTCAGGTCACCCGATGCGATTCTGCGGGCAATCTCTTCTATATCAGATGGCTCGCCACCTATGGGTTTACGTACCGCCTTGGTGACAAAGAAGCTCAACGCGATGCCTGCCAATATCGCAATAATCGAGATGACGATAACCGAGTTAACCGCACCTTCACTGTCGCTTTGCGCCTCGGGGCCCAGAATGTCCTGTGCACTCTTAATCGAGCCATTAAAGTCATTGAGGTTGACTGTGACTTTGGGACCAATTACATCCAGACCGTTGGTAATGTATTCATTTCTGTGGGCGATGATATCTGCTGTCTCTGCAAGCGCAGATTTATAGCTTTCATAGGCCGATTCAAACTCATTGCCCAACTGTCTTTCACGACCGGCTGAAAGCGTTGGCTTCAGTCTTTCAAATGGTGCCGCTACCGCATCCAACTCGGAGTTTGCCCGGCTTAAGTCAGCATCGGAATTACTTATAAGGAATTTTGCGGCGAACAGACGACCCAGCAGCAGTTTTTCCTGCACCTGAGAAGCATAAAACAGAGACTGAAGGTCATTGGACTCACGGGAAAGCTCAATAATCTCCGTCATGTTCTGACGCATTTTAAGGCCATTGGGATCCATTCTTTCGCCGACGACTTTATTTCTGCGTTCAAAGTCTGCAATCACCTCTTTG
The DNA here is from genome assembly GCF_023349125.1 of Shewanella corallii. Classification (GTDB taxonomy): domain Bacteria; phylum Pseudomonadota; class Gammaproteobacteria; order Enterobacterales; family Shewanellaceae; genus Shewanella; species Shewanella corallii. The sequence goes on from NZ_JAKIKT010000003.1 coordinate 167,294, forward strand.
AAGGTTGTCTGATACTCGTCGACCAGCTGTAAAGACTCTTTCAATTCAGCAATACGGGTGGAATCCTGCTCGACCTTGATCATATCGCCGATATGCTTTTCGATATCGTTGATGTAATAGTCAACTTTTTCAATCTGGGCGCTGTCCTGAGTTTTCAGGAACTTTAAAACCCCCAGTCTGGCTTGCAGTAATTCAGCCTGAATCTGGCTGGCGGAGTTGGAGCTTCGAGCCAACCCTCTGTAGTCAGTAAAATTCTGGTAGCCCTCTGACAAACCGAAGTATCCAACTCCTGATACCACCACCAATAGACCCAAGACAGCTGCGAAAGATACTGACAGCTGTTGCGCTAGCTTGAGTTTAGAAAACATGTTGTGTTCTCCTGTCCCGAACCCTATTCAATTCAGCAAGGCAAACGCCTTTATATCCCGATAATTTTGGTGTGAGCACCCAACCCGATTCCGGCAAACATCACTTAAGTACCAGAGCAATACGGAAAAAGTACTCTGATTCAGTTTGGCACATATTGGGAATTTTGAAGGTGAATGTGAGAAATCATTCAAAAATAGACAGGGACCGGTAGGCTCGGAGCTAATTGGTGGAGACAAATAATAAAAAAGCCGACATCGCTGCCGGCTTTTAAAACTTAAGGAGGTTGTTTACTTAATGCCTGCCAGCGCGTCCTGACACAGCTTGGTAATACGCTCCCAGTCACCCGCTTCCATCGCATCTACAGGTGCTATCCAGCTGCCACCGATACAATCGACGTTATCCAAAGCCAGATAATCATTGTAGTTGCCGGGGCTGATGCCACCGGTTGGACAGAAACGAATACCGGACAAAGGACCGCCAAAGGCTTTAAGGGCATTCACACCACCAGAGGCTTCCGCCGGGAAGAACTTAAAGTGGGTATATCCCTGAGCCATACCTTCCATCACTTCGGAAATACTGGCAACACCAGGGATAAGAGGCACCTTACCCTCTTTCGCCGCGCTCAGCAGCGCAGGGGTTGCACCAGGTGTAATAGCGAACTGTGCGCCCGCTTCAGCAGCCTGCTGCAGTTGTTCCACGTTAAGAATCGTTCCTGCACCTACAATCGCTTCTGGCACTTCCTGAGCGATACGTGTAATAGCTTCAAGCGCGCAAGAGGTTCTGAGTGTCACTTCCAGTACCTTGATTCCGCCAGCTACCAGCGCTTTTGCCAGAGGCACTGCGTGCTCAATCTCCTTGATGACCATCACAGGAACGATAGGACTGCAACTGAACACCTCTTGAGGCTGTAAAGACCAGTTATTATTTTGCATCTCGTTTCTTTCCTTAATGATCAATAGTATTCGTCAATCGCACCGGTACTGCGTGCACCGGTTTCAGGACTGGAGAGATTGGCGCGCAATGCACCGAACATCTCGCGGCCCATACCATAGCGAACCGGACGCAGGTCGATAGCTTCCGCCTCACGATTCAGAAGTTCTGCTTCATCCACCAGCAGACTGATTTCGCCACTCAGGGCATCAACACGCACCAAGTCGCCGTTAAGGATCTTGCCAATCAATCCACCATCCAGCGCTTCCGGCGTCAGGTGAATAGCGGCTGGAACCTTGCCCGATGCGCCAGACATACGGCCATCAGTCAGCAATGCAACTTTGAAGCCCTTGTCCTGCTGGGTACCCAGCATAGGGGTCAGCTTATGCAACTCTGGCATACCGTTGGCTTTCGGGCCCTGGCCTTTCACCACGACCACACAGTCTTTATCCAGCTCGCCGGACTTAAACAGTGCGTCCATCTTGTTCTGGTCGTCGATAACCACCGCTGGCGCTTCAACTACTCTGTGTTGCTCTGCCACGGCTGACACTTTAATTACCGCGCGGCCAAGGTTACCTTTCAGCAGCTTGAGACCACCATTAGCCTGGAATGCCTCAGACACATTGGTCAGCACCTCTTTGTCCAGGCTTTCGGACGGACCCTCTACCCAGGTCAACTCACCGTCCATCAGTTTTGGCTCTTTGGTGTAACGGTTCAGACCGAAACCGGCGACTGTGTTCACATCTTCGTGCAACAAACCGTTATTCAGCAGCTCACGAATAAGGAACGCCATACCACCGGCCGCGTGGAAGTGGTTAATGTCTGCGTGACCATTAGGGTAAACACGGGCAAGCAAAGGCACAGCATCAGACAGTTCAGAGAAATCATCCCAGTTGACGATAATCCCTGCTGCACGCGCTGCGGCAACAATATGCATGGTCAGGTTGGTTGAACCACCGGTTGCCAGCAGGGCAACAATGCCGTTAACCACTGACTTCTCGCTGACGATTTCACCGATTGGCGAGTATTGGCCGCTGGTTTCGGTTAAACGGCAAACCTGCTTGGCAGCCATCTTGTTCAGGGCTTCACGCAATGGATCATCCGGATTAACGAATGATGAACCCGGCAACTGCAGTCCCATCACTTCCAGCATCAGCTGGTTGGAGTTGGCGGTGCCATAGAAGGTACAGGTACCGGCACTGTGGTAACTCTTTGATTCGGCTTCCAGCAGTGCTTCACGGTCAACCTTGCCCTGGGCAAATTGCTGACGGATACGGGCTTTCTCTTTATTGGGAATGCCTGACTTCATTGGACCCGCAGGGACGAACAACATTGGCAGGTGGCCAAAGCTCAACGCACCGATAAGCAGACCTGGAACAATCTTGTCGCAGATCCCCAGCAGCAGTGCGCCATCAAACATATTGTGAGACAGGCCGACTGCGGTACCCATGGCAATCACTTCGCGGCTGAGCAGACTGAGCTCCATGCCGGGTTGGCCCTGAGTTACACCGTCACACATGGCAGGAACGCCACCGGCTACCTGAGCCACACTGCCAATTTCGTTGCAGGCCGCTTTCAGCATTGCCGGATAGTCACCATAGGGTTGGTGCGCAGACAACATATCGTTATAGGCAGTAATAATACCTATGTTGGCCTTGGTCAGTTGTCGCAGTGTGCCTTTATCAGCAGCATTGCAGGCAGCATATCCGTGGGCCAGGTTGCCACAACTCAGGCTGGAACGATGAACGCCATTACCGCGGGCTTCATTGAGTGCCGCAAGATACTTTTCGCGGCTCGCCTTACTGCGGGCGATGATCCTGTCAGTGACAGCTTGAACAACTGAGTGCATCTTGCCTCCTTAAGCACTCCAGTAAACGTCTACCGGAGTCTTGTGTTGGGCCAATACCGCTCTGATGGGCATGGCCTTGATATCGTCGCTCTCAAGAGCCTGACGATAGACTGCTAATTTCTGCTCCCCTACCAGATGCAGGTATATTTGGCGGCTGGCCAGAATCGCCTGACGGGTAAAGGTAATACGGGCGTGTGGTGCTGAGCCCGGGTTAACCGCTGCCAGCAAAGCATCGGTATCCAGTGCGTTATCCAGCTCAGCCGCAGGAGCACATGGGAACCAGGAACAGGTATGGCCATCATTGCCCATACCCAACACCACAACATCGAACGGACGCGGGAAGTTGGCCAGCGACTCCGTAGTCATGGCCAGACCGGCTTCCGGTGTCGCGAACATGTTCTTCAGACCGCGGAATTTGGCGTTGGCGGCCAATCCACGCAGCAGGTTGGCTCTGACCAGCGACTCGTTGGAGTCTTTGTCATAGCTCTCTACCCAGCGCTCGTCGGCCAGACTGATATAAACATCACTCCAGTCAATTGCCTTTTCGCTGAGCGCCTGGAACAGTTTCAGCGGTGTTGAACCACCAGACACCAGCAGCGAAGCCTTCCCACGGGAATCGACTGCCTGCTGCAATTGGCGAGCAATACGATCGGCCAGCTGTGCTTCCAGTGCATCGGTGCTGTCGAAAGATTTAAACACGGCTTCTTTAATCACAGAGCTTCTCCTTACTCGTCCCAGGAACGGCCATCTTTGGTGATCAGTGCGACTGACGCCACAGGGCCCCAGGTACCTGCCGGATAGGGCTTGGGTCTCTCGTTGGACATTTCCCAGGCGTTGATGATGCCATCCACCCAGGTCCATGCCTGCTCAACTTCATCGCGACGCACAAACAGCGCCTGATTACCCAGCATGGCTTCCAGCAGCAAACGCTCGTAGGCGTCGGCAATACGTTCGTTCTTGAAGGTATCGGAGAAGCTAAGGTCAAGCTTGGTGGTTTGCAGGCGAGTGCTCTGCTCCAGACCCGGTACCTTGTTCATCATCTGGATTTCAACGCCTTCATGAGGCTGCAGACGAATGGTCAGCTTGTTAGGCGGCAGATTACGGTAGCTGGAGCGATACAGGTTGTGCGGTGGATTTTTGAAGTACACCACAATCTCTGAACTCTTGAATGGCATGCGCTTACCGCTGCGCAGATAGAAAGGCACACCGGCCCAACGCCAGTTATCGATATCGACCCGCAGTGCCACAAAACTCTCAGTGGTAGAGTCGGTATTGGCACCCTCCTCTTCCAAATACCCTGGAACCGGGCTGCCACGCAGGAAACCGGCGGTGTACTGACCACGTACCGTGTTTTCAAATACGTTGTCCATGTTGATTGGACGCAGCGACTTGAGCACTTTCACTTTTTCATCGCGGATGCTGTCGGCATCCAGGTTCACCGGTGGGTCCATGGCAACCAGAGTCAACACCTGCAGCAGATGGTTCTGGATCATGTCACGCATCTGACCGGCTTTATCAAAGTAGCCCCAGCGCCCTTCAATACCCACCTCTTCGGCCACAGTAATCTGTACATGGTCGATGGTTCGGTTGTCCCACTTGGACGCGAACAGTGAGTTGGCAAAACGCAGTGCAATCAGGTTTTGTACCGTTTCTTTACCCAGATAGTGGTCAATACGGTAAACCTGACTTTCATCGAAGTAGGCAGACACCTGATCGTTAATCACTTTGGAAGACGCCAAATCCGAGCCGATTGGCTTTTCGAGTACCACGCGGGTATCAGGCTTGATCAGATTCTGTTCGTGAAGGCTGCGACAGATATCGCCGAAAATGGCTGGGGGAGTGGCGAAGTAGTTCACCATAACATGGGAGGGTTCGAGCAGTTCGTGGAAAGCGGCATATCCGTCCGCATCGGTGAAATTGGTTCCCACATAGTGACACCGCTCAAGGAAGCGAGACACAGTCTCATCACACAGGGGCTCTTTGACAAAGGTATCCAGTGCGGTCTTCACCAGCTCCTGAAATGCCTCGCGACTGAAGTCGTCCTTTGCCACCCCGACAATGCGGGTCTTGTCCTGCAGCAGTTGTGCCTTGTCCAACTGATATAAAGAAGGCAACAACTTCCTGCGGGCCAGGTCTCCTTTGGTGCCAAACAGGACAAAGTCACATGCTTTGGCGGCTGTTGAAGAAATACCCATTGCTTCAAGCTCTCCTTTTAGGGTCACCGGGTTTGTGATTGCTAAGAAACCCACTGTTTTGTCGTAATATAACAACAGAATATTGTAATTGCACCCAGAAATTTAAAAATGTCGTGACCGGGTGCTATAGTCACTGTCATCATGATTCTGTTATGCTTTTTCAGGCTGAAAGAGCGTTGCCAGTCGATTCTTTCAAGACTGGACATCCACGGATGTCCCTTACGGTGCTTGATAGAAATGTTGTTATTCTGTACATCTATCACCGTTGTCTATAAATAAAACTACACTATCGAAATTTAGCGGACGTACGCGTATGAATACCCTAGAAAAGGTTCAGAAAAGCCTCGCTCATTTCAGTAAATCTGAAAGAAAAGTGGCTGAAGTCATCCTGGCTTCACCCCAGACGGCCATTCACTCCAGTATTGCCACGCTGGCCAAGATGGCGGACGTCAGCGAGCCAACCGTTAACCGTTTTTGCCGCAGATTGGATACCAAGGGCTTCCCTGATTTTAAACTGCATCTGGCCCAAAGTCTCGCGAATGGCACCCCCTATGTGAGCCGCCACGTAGAAGAAGATGACTCCCCGGATTCTTACACCACTAAAATCTTCGAATCTTCAATGGCATCGCTGGATACGGCCCGTCAAAGCCTGGATACCAGCGCCATTAATAAAGCCGTGGATGTGCTGACTCAGGCAAAGAAAATTTCCTTCTTCGGCCTGGGCGCATCGTCAGCTGTGGCCCACGACGCTCAGAACAAGTTTTTCCGATTTAATGTGCCGGTCATCTGTTTTGATGATGTGCTGATGCAGCGCATGAGCTGTATCAACAGCACTGAGGGTGATGTTGTGGTGCTTATCTCCCACACAGGTCGTACAAAATCACTGATCGACATTGCCCGTCTGGCGCGTGAAAACGGTGCCGCAGTTATCGGTATTACCGCCCGTAATTCGCCACTGTCTGCCGAGTGTACCCTGCCGGTCACGATTGAAGTACCGGAAGACACTGACATGTACCTGCCAATGGCATCGCGCCTGGCACAGCTGGTTATTATCGACGTATTGGCTACCGGCTTTACCCTGCGCCGCGGCCCTCGATTTCGTGACAGTCTGAAACGTGTCAAAGAAGTTCTGAAAGAGTCCCGAATCACAGTTGACCACAGCCACGTGTAGTTAGTGTGATTTCGAAAAAAAAGCACCTGCAGGTGCTTTTTTATTGTCTGTATTACGGCAAACTGACCTTTGCAAACGGTGTAATCAAGTTGTCATCTATGCCCCAGATACTGACCACAACTGGAATACAGGCAAATTCCGGCATAAAAACCCGGTGAGACTTCACAAATTTCGATCAGGCGTTTTACGGTTTTTGATTGTAATTTTCCTACAATTTCAGGTGGAAGCTGATAATATAACGGGCAGACAATATGAAATTAACGGAGTGTCATATGTTCCGCAGAACCAAAATCGTGACCACACTCGGCCCAGCCACTGATCGTGATGATAACCTTCGCCGCATCATCGCCGCCGGTGCCAATGTTGTCCGCATGAACTTCTCCCATGGCTCACCAGAGGATCACCTCGAACGCGCCAACGCAGTCCGTCAAATCGCCAAAGAGCTCGGCACCCATGTCGCTATCCTGGGTGATCTTCAGGGCCCTAAAATCCGCGTTTCTACCTTTAAAGATAACCAGAAAATTCAGCTGAACCTGGGCGATACTTTCGTGCTGGACGCTGAGCTGGGTAAAGGTGAAGGTGATCAAAACGCGGTAGGTATTGATTACAAGGCGCTGCCTGACGACGTGGTTGTTGGCGATATCCTGATGCTGGACGATGGCCGCGTGCAACTGAAAGTGGAAAAGGTTGAAGGCCGTAAGGTTATTACCAGTGTTGTGGTGGCAGGTCCCCTGTCCAACAATAAGGGGATCAACAAGCAAGGTGGTGGTTTGTCTGCGGCAGCTCTGACCGACAAGGACAAAGCTGATATTCATACTGCAGCTCAAATTCAGGTGGACTACCTGGCGGTGTCTTTCCCACGCAGCGGTGCTGATCTGGAATACGCCCGTAAGTTGGCCCGTGAAGCTGGCAGCAACGCACTGATTGTAGCCAAGGTAGAGCGCGCAGAAGCGGTTGCCACCGATGAAGCGATGGATGATGTTATCAATGCTTCAGACGCTGTGATGGTTGCCCGTGGTGATCTGGGTGTTGAAATTGGTGACGCTGCACTGGTGGCTGTTCAGAAGAAACTGATCGCCCGCTCACGCCAGTTGAACAAAGCGGTAATCACTGCGACTCAGATGATGGAGTCCATGATCTCCAGTCCAATGCCAACCCGCGCAGAAGTTATGGACGTTGCCAACGCAGTACTGGACGGTACTGATGCAGTGATGCTGTCCGCCGAGACTGCAGCCGGTGATTTCCCTGAAGAAACCGTTAAGGCCATGGCCAATGTGTGCCTGGGCGCAGAGTCACACCCAAGCGTACGTGTATCCAAGCACAGACTGGATGAGTCTTTCACCACAGTGGAAGAAACCATCGCCATGTCTACCATGTACGCTGCCAACCACCTGCCAGGCGTCAAGGCGATTATTGCCCTGACTGAGTCTGGTTCGACTCCTCGCCTGATGTCACGTATCACCTCGGCACTGCCTATTCTGGGTCTGTCCCGTCATGAGACGACCCTGGCGAAAATGGCACTGTACCGCGGCGTTCAGCCTATCTACTTTGACACCACAGCTTACACAGCAGATGAAGTTGCGGCCAACGCGCTGGTTATGCTGAAAGAGTCAAACTACCTGCAGTCCGGTGACATGGTATTGATGACCAAAGGTGATGCCATGGAGACCATTGGCGGCACCAACACCTGTAAGGTTTTGATTGTGGCTTAATTGCCAACGTCATAAAAAAGGAACGCCGCGGCGTTCCTTTTTTGTTTCAACAGTTTGTCGTCAGAGCTTGTCAAACTCATCAACTGCAATGGCCGCCTTTCTGGCCTCATCTGCCTGCTTAAGCTTGTCAGACTCTTCCGCTGTGATGATACCTGCCTCATAGGCAGCATCGAAACGGTTGTCACCGGACTTGAGCTGAACTTTGCCCTTACGAATGGCTTTATCCACTCTGGCTCTCAGGGACTGGGTACAGTGCATCGCCATAAAGGCAGTTTCCACTTCAGCTATACCACTGGTGTCCCCCTCAAGATCCGGACACAGGAAGGTGAGACGAGACCGACCCGGCCCCGGCTTTAACATACCCTCAACCGCCAGCCGAACGGTCTCATCCGATGGGCCATTAAAATGGTTGCCCAGTGGAAACAGAATCAGTCCCAGCTTGAACTTCAACACTGGATTCGGGAAGTTCCTCACCACATCCTTCAGCGCCGCGGCAGCCTGCTGCAAACGGGTTTGCATAACATAATGCACCACAGGCAGATCTTCATACTGACGACCGTTGTCCTCGAATAACTTAAGGGTGGCAGATGCCAGATATAGCTGGCTGAGCACATCTCCCAATCTGGCAGACATCATCTCCCGGCGCTTCAATTCACCGCCCATCACCAGCATGGCGAAATCTGTTGCTATAGCCAGGCCCGAAGAGATCCGCTCCATATGTTGATAGTACGTCCGGGTTTCACCGCTGACTGGGGTCGTGGCTAAGCGGCTTCCTGTCAGTGCATGACCAAAGGCACGGAAACCATTCTTATAGGCATAAATAATGTGTGAGATAAGCAGCTCATCAAATTGATCCAGTCCTTCCTCTTCATCATCCATTGAGGCCGCAGCCATCTCTTTAAGAACAAATGGATGACAACGGGTTGCCCCCTGACCAAATATCATCAGGCTGCGGGTCAGTATGTTGGCGCCTTCAACAGTAATGGAAAGCGGGTTCGCCATATAATGGTGACCCAGGTAGTTTTTGGGACCCAGTTGAATCCCCTTACCTGCCTGAATATCCATGGCGTCGTTCATTACCGAACGCCCCATTTCAGTCATATGGTATTTGGCAATTGCGGTAACCACAGAAGGCTTAACTTTAAGGTCCAAACCTGTCGTGGTGAGTCGGCGCGCAGCCTCCAACTGATAGGTGTTGCCGATAATACGTGCCAGTGCTTCCTGTACCCCTTCAAACGCCCCAATTGGCATACCAAATTGCTGACGCACCGCACTGTAGGCAGTGGTGGTTTTGGTCGCCATATGACCACTGGCCGTGGCCAGCGCAGGCAGCGAAATGCCCCGGCCGGCTGACAGACACTCCACCAGCATTCTCCAGCCATGTCCGGCATATTGAGCACCGCCGATAATCCAGTCCAGAGGAATAAAGACATCCTTGCCCCTGGTGGTGCCATTCATAAATGCCAGACCAAGTGGGTCATGACGAATGCCGGTTTCAACACCTGGGTGAGAGACAGGGATCAGCGCACAGGTAATGCCAATATCCTGTTTGTCACCGAGCAAACCATCGGGGTCTTTTAACTTGAACGCCAGACCCAGCACTGTTGCTACGGGTGCAAGAGTGATATATCGCTTGTCCCAGTTGAGTCGAATGCCCGTGACTTCCTCGCCAGCAAACTCACCCAGGCAAACCACACCTGTGTCGGGTATAGCGCCCGCATCTGAGCCGGCTTCAGGGCCTGTCAGTGCGAAACAGGGAATTTCATCCCCTTTGGCCAGTGCTGGCAGCCACTGCTCTTTTTGCTCACGGGTACCATAATGACTGAGCAATTCGCCCGGTCCCAGGGAGTTGGGCACCATCACAGTTACCGCGGCGCTGATACTGCGGCTAGCCAACATGGATACAATCGTTGAGTTGGCGTAAGCGGAAAACTCATGACCACCGTACTGTTTGGGGATAATCAGTGAGAAGAACCCCTCTTTGCGGAAGTATTCCCACAGTTCAGGCGGCAGATCCCTGCGGTTGTGGACTATGTCGTAATCATCGATAAGACTCAGGGCGTGGCTGACCTGAACCTTGATGAACTCCTGCTCCTGTGGAGTCAGCTCACTCTTGCCAAAACCGTGTAAGCGATCCCAGTCTGGCTTGCCCCCAAACAGTTCCCCTTCCCACCAAATATCGCCGGCTTCCATCGCCTGTCTTTCGGTGTCAGATAAAGGGGGTAAGACGCGCTTAAAAAAAGCAAAGGCAGGTCGTGAAATGACCTGCCTGCGAACACTGGTTACACCAAACAGCACGACAATCAGTGCTGTCAGCAATAAAAGGAAACTTATCATCACATCAGCCTTTATGCAGTCAGTTGCGGCGCATTGACCCCGGCAGCCATATAAGGAATCACCTTGCGGATCACTGCTTCAATATCATTTTGCTCATTGAAGTCTGCGGCAGCAATTTCCATCAGGGCATCAGCCGACGCCATGGTGAAAACAATCGTGCCCAGGGTGAAGTGCAATCGCCAGAACATATCCGCTTTGGGGATCTCCGGAACACTTTCAGATACCGCATCAACAAAGAAACTCAGGTGCTCACCATAATGGGTGGTAATAAACCATCTCAGGTGACCCTGACTCTCAATATACCCTCTGCCGAGCAGTTGCAGAAACAAAGTCGTTCCATCAGGACGCAATTTATTGAGTTCGAGCAAAGGATTGACCAGAACTGAGAACACCTGCTCAAGTGGAATGTGCTGTTTTTCTGCTTTGAGCTGTTTCAGCTCATCGGTTGCCAGCGGCATAAAGACATCGAGATACCTGGCCAGAACAGCGCGAATAAGCTCTTTTTTAGAGCCAAAATGATAGTTGACTGATGCCAGATTCACTTCCGCTTTACTGGTGATCAGTCGCAGCGAAGTTTCAGAAAAGCCACGTTCAGCGAAGAGTTTCTCTGCAGCGTCTAAAATTCGGGTTTTGGTGTCACTTCGGCTTGCCATGAGTTCTACCTAACTTATTTAAAACACTCGTTTAAATTAAACAGCGGTTAATAAATTGTCAAACACTATATTCGATGTTTTTCTCTGGTAGAACCGCGCCTTTCAACGCCTCAGGCTATCTGGCTACTTAAGGATAGGGTAAACTCTCCAACAAAAAAACAACAGGGATAGCATATATGTTTCAACGACACCTCAGTATATCCACACTGGCAGTGATCACGGCAATAGGAATTACCGGCTGTCAGCAGCCCCAGTCTCCGCAATCAGATACAAACACACAGTCGCTTGAGTCCAAACAGCTGGCACCTTCGACTGAACAGGCAGTAGCATTTATAACAAAAGCTGAAAACCATCTGGCTCAGCTCTCGGAAAAACAATCCCGGACAGAATGGATTTACTCCAACTTTATTACTGAAGATACCGCAGCATTGGCTGCGGAAGTCGCCGAAGAGGTAACAGCAGCCCAGGTCGGCTATGCCACCGAAGCGGCTCAGTTTGTCGGCGTTGAGCTGGACCCTGTCAATCAACGCAAACTCAATATACTGCGCAGTGCACTGGTATTACCGGCGCCACTGGATCCCGCCAAGAATAAGGAACTTGCCTCCATCGCCGCTGACCTTAATGGCATATATGGCAAAGGTAAGTACTGTTTCGCTGATGGTGACTGCAAAACGCTTCCCGAACTTTCAGCCATACTGGCAGAGTCCAGAGATCCCGCCCTGCTTGAAGAGGTATGGACTGGTTGGCGTCAAATCTCACAACCTATGCGCCCTTTGTTTGAGCGTGAAGTCCAGCTGGCCAATGAAGGGGCGCAGGATCTTGGCTTTGCCGATCTGTCCGAGTTGTGGCGCAGCCAATATGATATGAAGCCTCAAGAGTTCAGCGCCGAGCTTGACCGTCTTTGGGGTCAGGTTGAACCTCTGTATGAGTCACTGCACTGTTATGTCCGTGGTGAGCTTAATGAAGAGTATGGTGACGAAGTCGTCGCCAAAGACCAGCCAATTCCGGCCCACCTGCTTGGCAATATGTGGGCGCAACAATGGGGCACCATCTATGACATGGTCGCACCGGAAGATGCCGACCCTGGTTATGATGTTACCGCCTTGCTGGCCGAGCACAATTATGACGAGATAAAGATGGTGAAGCAGGCTGAATCCTTCTTTACCTCTTTGGGTTTTGAGCCGCTGCCCGATACCTTCTGGACTCGCTCCCTGTTCGTTCAACCACAGGACAGAGATGTTGTGTGCCATGCTTCTGCCTGGGATTTGGATAATGAAGACGATATCCGCATCAAGATGTGTATTCAGAAGACGGGTGAAGAATTTGTGGTGATCCATCATGAACTGGGCCACAACTTCTATCAAAGAGCATACAAGGGCCAGCCTCATCTGTTTAAAAACAGCGCCAATGATGGTTTCCATGAAGCCATTGGCGATACCGTAGCCCTGTCTATTACTCCGGCTTATCTGCAACAAATTGGCCTGCTTGAAACCATTCCCGATGAAAGTAAGGACATTGGCCTGCTGCTCAAACAGGCGCTGGATAAAGTTGCGTTTCTGCCCTTTGGTCTGATGATTGACCAATGGCGCTGGAAAGTGTTCTCCGGTGAAATCAAACCTGAGCAGTACAATCAGGCCTGGTGGGAACTGCGTGAGAAGTATCAGGGCGTCGCTGCACCGGTGGCGCGCAGCGAGCAGGATTTCGACCCGGGTGCAAAATACCATGTTCCGGGTAATGTGCCTTATACCCGCTACTTCCTCGCCCATATTCTGCAGTTTCAGTTCCACCGCTCCTTATGCGAGCTGGCAGGAAATACCGGCCCGGTTCATCGCTGCAGCATCTATGGCAGCGAAGTGGCCGGTGAGAAACTCAACACCCTGCTCGAAATGGGGATGAGCCAACCCTGGCAGGTCGCACTTAAAGAAGTGACAGGCACTGATACCATGGACGCTGGCGCCGTACTTGACTACTTTGCCCCGCTGAAAGTTTGGTTGGATGAGCAAAACAAGGCAGCCAACCGTCAGTGTGGTTGGTAAAAAGCTTAACGTAAAAACGCGGCCCATGGCCGCGTTTTTTATTTTGTGTCCGCTGTTGTAAAAATCAACCTGTGACTACAAATCAATGGATAAGGTCCCGGTATTATCTGAAGCCAGAACCTTTATGGTGAGTTTCCCTCGCGGCATCCTTCTGAGCCTGAGACTTAGCCAGCATCACATACATGGCACCATTTCCGCCCTCTTCTTTGAGGGCAGAATGAAATCCCATCACCTCATCCAATTGCGGCAACCAGCTGCTGACAGCCGATTTAATCAGGGCAGGATAAGGTTTGTTCCCCAGACCTTTACCATGGATAAGCAACACACAGCGCTCTTCACGGCCAAACGCTGCCAGCATGCCATTGACCAGTGCCTCTTTGGCATCTCTCAGCCGCATACCCCTTAGATCAAGAATGGTGGGATGCTTGTATTTCCCCAATCGCAGATTTTTAAACACCTGGTCCTGAACTCCCTGGCGTTTGAAGGAAACAGGGTCGTCCGGGGCCATGGGTTTAAACAGGGCTGGATCAGTTGGCATTCTGTCGAGATACTCATTGGCCTCAGCCGCTGCACGCCTGCTCAACTGCGCCTGAGTAACAGAATTTGCCTCCGGGTTGAATACCTTATCGCCCTGCTCCAAAGGCTTCACACCCGCCATTTCAGCCCAAAACAGTTCGCTTTCATCTCCGGTCATACACCCTCCCGACATCTAAGACTCATCGAGCAACACACTTTGTAAAGATCTAATACTTTAGTTAGTTAGCTGCATTTATTATATTTACTGCATCAGATACAGACACAGTGTTTTTTTAATGGGAAAGTTTTTTCGGGGTATTTTTGTCCTGTTGGCAATCTTCGCAACCCCAAAGAGTTGGGCACAGGACAGCCCGAACCTCAACAGTGATATCAATGTACACTACCAGCAATTGAAAAAAGCATTCAACAAACTGGATGTATCACTGATCGCCCCCCTCTATTCCGAAAATGCCTGTTATCTTCCTGAGGGTCAGAGTAAAGCCATCATTATCGGCAAAGAGAAGATACTGGATCTGCATCGCAACTTCTTTTCCCGCATTCGTGCCAAACGCGCCCGAATAGAGGTGGACTTCCGGGTGATAGACAGGCAATTGAATAAGCCAAAAGCCACAGATGTTGGTTACTTTCTGGTGCGCTTTTACCCTGCCGCTGAGACAGGGGAACCCACCAGTGAGTTTGCCGGTAAATTCGTCTCCGTGCTGGAACAAAGCGAAGATGGCAAGTGGCACCTGACGGTAGACAGCAGCCACAAAGCCGACCCATCCCTCTATTTCTCTGCAAAACCAGTCGACAAACTGTATTATGGCGAGCTGTTCAGCCCCTTAAACCAAGAGAAAGAATGACAGCTCAACCCAAGCTTTGCCCCTGCCAGTCAGGTCGGGAGTATGATGCCTGTTGCCAACCCAGACACACAGGCAAGACTCCCGCAGAAACTCCAGAAGCGCTGATGCGATCCCGTTACTGTGCCTTTACTTTGGCACTTTGGCCCTATCTGATTGCCACCCACCATAAGGCGCACCTGAACGGTTTAACCGAGACAATGTTGGCAGAAGGCCCACAAACCCAATGGTTGGGATTGGATGTCATCGCATCTGACAGCGTGAAAGACAGTGGCAGTGTCACCTTTAAAGCCTGGTATAAAGACGGTCAGGGTGTCGATGCGATTTTTGAGCAGTCACAGTTTATTCGCGAAGATGGGCTTTGGTTCTACACCACTGGTGAACAGTTTACCGCTCAGCTGCCGGGTCGAAATGATGCCTGCATTTGTAAAAGCGGTAAGAAATTCAAGAAATGCTGCGGTAAGTAATTACTCGGGGGGCGAGTATCATCAAACTTCGTCCCTGAGTTTATCCTCCAGATTGATAAACTCGTTGAACTCCGGGCTTCGCAGCGCCGGACTGTACAAAAATCCCTGCGCCTGATGGCAATCACAACCTGACAGGAACTCTTCCTGCTCACAGGTCTCCACCCCTTCCGCAGTCAGGGAAATATTCAAGGCTTTGGCCATAGCGATAATGGCACTGACAATCTCCTGGCTTTCTCTGCTGACAGTCAGATCTGAAATAAATGAGCGGTCAATTTTAATCTTGCTGATGGGAAACTGCTTGAGGTAACGCATCGAGCTATAGCCGGTACCAAAATCATCGATGGCCAAGCCTACGCCAAGTTCAGACAACTCTTTGCACATATTGGTCGCGTGGATCACATCTTCCATCAATTCGGTTTCAGTAATCTCAAGAATCAGGGTTCTGGGCTTTAATCGATAACGGGTAAGCAGTTGCCACACCTGCTCATACAGGTGACCACCAAAGAATTGCCGGGCAGATACGTTCACATGCATCGACAGATTGATATTATGGTGTTGCCATAAATTCAATTGCTTACAAGCAGCTTCCAATACCCAACTGCCAATATGGCCGATAAGCCCGCTCTGCTCAGCGACGTCGATAAAAGAGCCGGGATAGAGAACGCCCCGTTTAGGGTGATGCCAACGGATCAAAGCTTCAGCACCTATATATTGCTGGGTTTGCAGATCCCGCAGAGGCTGATAATAGAGTTCGAACTGGCGACCCCGAATCGCCACATGCAGCTCCCGCTCAATTTCAGAATCCTGGTGAAACGCACTGACCAGGGCACTATTAAATAGCTGAATATTGTTGCCCTGCTTTTTCTTGGCATATTGAACCGCAATATCCGCACCCGCAATGGGAGAAATAATATCTGCCACTTCGGCAATGTCGACCACTGCCAATGCTGGTTTGGGATCCACCTGCTCTCGTCCGATATGCAGTGGCGCCTTCAGTTGCTCATAGAGCTTTTCAATCCGCGCATCTTCGCCCAGCTGCTGTGATGGTGCCAACAACAGAGCAAACTCATCGCTGCCGACTCTGGCAATCTCAATTGCTTTATGAATATCGCCGAAGTGACGGATCCGCCTGGCCATCTCAATCAGCATGACATCGCCCTGATCATGACCATAGGTATCGTTGAAGCGTTTAAAGCCCACCAGATCAACCAATACCAACACCCCTTCCATAGTGCGTTCGAGTATCTGGATAAAATGGGTGCGGTTATAAAGACCGGTTAAGCCACAACACCAGGCCAGCCTTTCCAGCTCAGCCTGGTAAAGATGAGGTTGAGTGTTGTCTTCGCTGTGAACCAGCGCGTAGAGATTCCCTCTTTGGGTAACAAAGGGGGTTGCGTGATATTTGAGATAGTAGCGTTTACCATCGGGACGGGTCAGGGGCACCTCACCGCTGACCGGCTTGCCTTCCCGCAGCTGGGTGAGTAAGAGCTGCGCTTGCTCAGGGTATTGATTGAAAAAAGTCAGGTTACCTACACTGCCACCCTGCACCTTTTCCCGTGCAATACCCGACATTTTGCTGTGAGCCGGGTTGATATACTCGATGCGCTCTGAGTTCAGATTCACCAACATGGTGACATAATCGGACTGCTCAACAGCACTTTGGAACAGCGACAGTATCTCCTGCTGTTCATAGCCTTGCTGAGTTGCCAGGGTTAACGCCAGTTGATCGGCAATCTGGCAAGCGACATAGATTTCACTGTCATGCCATATACCTCTGGAATTTGCCCGCTCCAGACACAACACGCCTTCCAGCCGCCCATTGATTCGAATAGCCACATCCAGGGTGGACTTAACCCCCCTTCCACTTAGCCAGCAGGATTCTATCTCCCTGACTCTGGGATCTGACGCAGCGTCACTGGCATCTATGTAGCGGTTGGTTTTCAGGGTGTTGAGATAGGAAGGACATAGTGAGATGTCGACATCTCTGAGCTGGTAAACATCATCGTTGAGGGCAAAGCGCGACACCGCATATTGTCTGGTTAAATCCAGGTTATAGCGCCAGATACTGACACCATCCAGAACCAGATGTTGACACAGGAGCTCACTGATAAGCTCGGCTGTTTCACGAAAGTTTCCCTGCATTTTGGCAGGTGAGTTGACGATCGTTTCAACAAGATGTTGATGCTTTCGTTGTTTCACTAATGCCCCTGACGACCAACATCCATATTGTTGGCGATGACAATTATTATTATTTTTATATTTTATTCGGGCTCAGCTGAGCCCGAATATACAGTCAGCAGATTACAGGAAGTAAACCTGCCTCATCAAGTTGTTAACAATAAAAACTTGAAGCTACAACAAGGGGATCAGATGCTCAGTTGAAAAATCATCTTTTCCACGCTGACATCAAAGGTCAGCACCAGTTCGACACCATCAGCCTGTGGGTTGATAGCAAACTGAGTTTTGTCAAAACGGCTGACGGCACGCTGAGCCAGCGCTTCAGCCTGGGCGTGAGCATCGTCACCGGCAAAGTGAACTTTCAGCTCTGTATCATCGGCTTCGATAACCGCGCCAACATCTACGAAGCTGCCACAGTATGTGCAGGTATCGTTAATAGCGTCGGATTGTGCATCTCGGATGGCTTTCATCACTATATCTCCTGTGAAAAGCCGCATTATATGCCAGCGACCTCAGGCTCACCAAGGTGCTGATCTGATAAACCAGCTAATTTTCGACTGAAATTCCGCTGCATGGTCAATATATCAGCCAGAGTTAATGTTTCGGGCATCTCAGCCCTAGAGTCGTCCATCCTCAGCCGGGTGTGTAAGTCGGTATTATCCAGTACTTCGCTCATGGCGCTCTCCCTGCCACCGCGGATAACCAGCGCCTCCGGCACCAATGCCTGATGCAGCTGAAAACTTCGGGCCCCTTCCGTCAGAAAGTGGCGGCTGTTATCTACTATATAGTCGGTAGAGAGATCTGCAGTAAGAGGTTGAGACTCAGGTAACTCAAATTCCAGCTTGAGTTTCGCCTCGAGTGGCGTGTCCTGGCTGAGGGTGAATTGAGCCATATCCCTGGCATCATTGGATAGCATGGCCAATAGTAAGCCAAACTCACCCCGGCGATTGAACTCTATCGCCCGGTTAAGCGTATCTCCCAATTGAAGCTCATTGATTAAAACTGGCTCAACGCGCATAAAAAAACATCACAAAAACAACTCGTTGTTACTTAATCGACCGGTCGAGCCCGAACTTTAGAAGATTTTTGCGTTTTAGGCTTTACATGCAAATCCAGAATGAATAATATTGCCGCCGCTGATGAGGAGGGGTTCCCGAGTGGCCAAAGGGATCAGACTGTAAATCTGACGGCTCCGCCTTCGAAGGTTCGAATCCTTCTCCCTCCACCACTTCAGCAACAACAATTTGAAAGTACGCGATTGAATTCGTGGAGGGGTTCCCGAGTGGCCAAAGGGATCAGACTGTAAATCTGACGGCTCCGCCTTCGAAGGTTCGAATCCTTCTCCCTCCACCACTTTCAATTCAAGTACATTCGCCATGATGGAGGGGTTCCCGAGTGGCCAAAGGGATCAGACTGTAAATCTGACGGCTCCGCCTTCGAAGGTTCGAATCCTTCTCCCTCCACCATCTTCTTTGTTGTAAAACTGGCTGTAAAAATCTCCAAATGTGGAGGGGTTCCCGAGTGGCCAAAGGGATCAGACTGTAAATCTGACGGCTCCGCCTTCGAAGGTTCGAATCCTTCTCCCTCCACCATCTTCTTTGATGTAAAAATGGCTTTAATAATCTCCAAAATGTGGAGGGGTTCCCGAGTGGCCAAAGGGATCAGACTGTAAATCTGACGGCTCCGCCTTCGAAGGTTCGAATCCTTCTCCCTCCACCATCTTCTTTGCTGTTCATTGCTTAATCTTTCGCACGTTAATCCCTGTTTTTCTGCAGACGAATTCTCTATCATCTTTGGTTATGAATAATAAATAAACCTTATGACTATGAATTCTTCCTGGGTCAGCCAGGCTATCGAGAAAATCGAAGCCGACTTCCAACGCAGTGCCGACACTCATCTGATAAAACTGGATATTCCCGCACTGTCTGGTGTCGACATCTACCTTAAAGATGAAAGCACCCACCCTACCGGCAGCCTGAAACATCGTCTTGCCCGATCTCTTTTCCTTTATGCCCTGTGTAACGGTTGGATTAAGGAAGGCACCACGGTTATTGAATCTTCTTCCGGCAGTACTGCCGTCTCAGAAGCCTATTTTGCCAAGTTGCTGGGCCTGCCATTTATTGCAGTAATGCCAAGCTCCACCGCCAAAAAGAAGATTCAACAGATTGAATTTTATGGTGGGCAATGCCACTTCGTTGACCACTCTAGCCAGATTTACGCAGAGTCAGAGCGTCTGGCAAAAGAACTGAATGGCCACTATCTCGATCAGTTCACCTATGCCGAGCGCGCGACCGACTGGCGCGGCAACAACAATATTGCCAACTCAATCTTCAGCCAGATGGAGCGTGAGCCTCATCCGACACCACACTGGGTAGTCATGAGCCCGGGTACAGGTGGCACATCAGCAACCATTGGCCGTTATATCCGCTATCAGCGACTGCCGAGTAAACTGTGCGTAGTAGACCCTGAAAATTCCGTGTTTTACGACTTTTACAACACAGGGAATGCCAATATCAGCTGCGAAAAAGGCAGCCGCATTGAAGGTATTGGTCGCCCGCGGGTAGAGCCATCCTTTATCCCTGGTGTAGTGGACAGAATGATCAAAATCCCTGATGCCGCCTCCATCGCCACCATCAACTGGCTGGAGACGCTGATTGGGCGTAAGACTGGTGCGTCAACCGGTACCAACCTGTTTGGCGCCCTGATGCTGGCAGCGGAAATGCAGCAGGCAGGTCAGTCAGGCTCCATCGTGACCCTGATCTGCGATTCAGGTGAAAGATATCTGGATACCTACTATAACCCTGACTGGATAGCAGCGAACATCGGCTGTTATCAGCACTATTCAGGACTGTTGAATCAATTCTCCGAAACCGGTGAACTGACACTGCCAGAGTGCTGAACAAGAGTACTTGATATAAAAAACGCCTCGCTTTTCAGTGAGGCGTTTTTTATTCAACAGTACAATCAGTCAATATTCAGATACTTGTGGGTCTGTACCGATAAGCGCCAATTGCGGGCAATACAGGTTGCCATAGCCAGCTCAGTCGCTCTTGGCTTCTGACTGATGGGCTGCAAACAGATGGTTTTGCCAGTTGTGTCTACCTCAGCCAATAGTGCATCCAGCTCATCGATGTGCTTTTGTGTTGCTATCGGGTGCTTAATCTCATTGGCTCTGTTCAGTGCCTGAGGCAATACCGCCAGCCCACCTTTCATATTGACCTTGGGCGACACCGTCACCCAGGTGTTACTGCTGCAAACAACATCAAAGGTGCCACTGGTTTCAATCTGACATTGGTATCCGGCAGCTTCCAGCTCAGTCGTCATATCTGTCAGGTCATGCATGCAGGGCTCACCACCTGTGATCACCACATGTTTGGCGCTGAAGCCTTTATCGTTAAAAGCCTGAATCAGCTCCGCTGCGGATAACATGGCCCAACGCCCCTGCTCTCCATCGACCTGAATCACATCCGCTTTGGCAACCTTGTTGGTGTCCAGTAATTCCCAGGTATGTTGGGTGTCACACCAGGGACAACCAACCGGACATCCCTGCAACCGCACAAACAGCGCTGGCACTCCGGTATAAACACCTTCACCCTGTATGGTTTCAAAAACTTCATTGACCGGATATTGCATAGCAGAGTGTTCCTGTTTAAACCCTATTGTAATGGCGGGGAGTTATAGAGGATTTTGCAGCGCTTCGCAAGCTGATGGATTTGCATCACTGACGACCCGAGCTACAATGTGCGCTTTTATTGTTAAGGACTTATCTCCATGTCAAAAGCAGTTGTGGTATTCAGTGGTGGCCAGGACTCAACTACATGCCTTATTCAGGCTATGAAGCAGTATGACGAAGTCCACGCCATCACCTTTGACTATGGTCAGCGCCACAGCGGCGAAATTCAGGTCGCTGAACAACTGGCAAAAGATCTGGGTATTGCCAGTCACAAGGTACTGGATGTGGGACTACTGAATGAGCTGGCGATCAGTGCTCTCACCCGGGACAACATCCCTGTCTCCCATGAGCTGATGGATAATGGCTTGCCCAATACCTTTGTACCCGGCCGTAATATTCTGTTCCTTACCCTGGCCGGCATTTATGCGTACCAGCTGGGCGCAGAGGCGGTTATTACCGGAGTATGTGAAACCGATTTCTCCGGTTATCCGGATTGCCGTAATGACTTTATTAAAGCCATGGAGTCTGCGCTGGTTCAGGGAATGGACAGACAGCTGAATCTGGTTACACCATTGATGTGGCTGAATAAGGCAGAAACCTGGGCACTGGCGGACAAGTTTGACAGTCTTGAGCTGGTTAAAAACCAAACCCTGACCTGCTACAACGGCATTAAGGGTGATGGCTGTGGTGATTGCCCAGCCTGCCATCTACGCCGCAATGGATTGGAAGAGTATCTGAATAACAAAGCTCAGGTGATGAAGTCATTGGATGACAAATGCAGCAAAAACTAGCCAGTTGGTTTAATTCTCCCATGGGAGCAGCTTTGCTGCTCTCTTTACTATGTCCTCTACTCTACTTTCTTGGTCTGGATAACGAGCTGGCTTTTCGCCGTTCCCAAATCGGGGATGGTCAGTGGTTCCGGTTGATGACCGGTAACTTGCTGCATACCAATCATTGGCACTTGCTGATGAACCTCGCCGGGCTCTGGGTCATCATCTCACTGTTTAAGTGGCCATTCCGTCTGCCGGGCTTTAGCCTGCTGCTATTGGCACTGTTTGCCACCGAAGGTCTGGGACTGTACTGGTTTGTTCCCGCTATGATGGGCTATGTGGGTCTAAGTGGTGTGCTGCACGGCCTGTTTGCCTTTGGCGCCTGTAATGAGTTGCTTAACGGCGTCCGTTTCGGTTGGGTACTGATAATCGGCGTCATCGCCAAGGTCAGTTATGAAATGGTCAGCGGTGGCAGTACTGAGCTGGCGTCACTGATAGATGCCAAAGTCGCGGTAGAGTCTCACCTTGTGGGCATGCTAGCCGGTATTATCTGTGCGCTGCTGTGGCAGTGGTTGTCCAAACGTCCGGGTTCAAATCACTGACATCCCCGTCAAAGGGGCGTTTGCCCCTACTCCCAGGTTAATCTGAAAATTCACATCTCTTACTCTACTTTCCGGGGGTATTAAACTCCCTAAAGGCAGAATATGCTGGCAAAGTCAGTCAACTCCGGGAGTGATTATGGAAGAAAGACGCAAACAGGGGATTATTGCCCTGCTGAAAGGCATAGAAACCGGCGAGCCAGAATCGGTTGCCGTGGTCAATGAGCAGCAATACATCCAACACAATCCGCTGACCCGGGAAGGCGATGTGGGTCTTGCAGAACTCTTTGCCCGCCTGGCTAAAACCAACCCCAGAGTCTCAATTATCAGAATATTTGCCGATGGCGATTTCATTTTTGCCCACACAGAATATGACTTCAGCAGCGAGAAGATCTGTTTCGAGGTCTTTCGCTTTGACGGTGATCAGGCGGTGGAGCACTGGGATAATCTGCAGCTAAAGCAACCTGCAAACCTATCCGGACATACCATGACTGATGGTGAAACCCGAGTGCTGGACAAACACCTGACGGAAGCCAACCGCCAACATGTTTCAGACTTTATCCAAACAGTCATGATCAACAGGCAGTTCAACCAGCTCAGCAGTTTTATCGCCCCTGCAGAGTATATTGAGCACAACCCGCAACTCGAAGATAACCTCAGCGTACTTGAGACCCATTTAGCCCGACAAAGCGACAAAGGTGACGCCCTGACTGAATACCGGCAGTTACACCGTACATTTGCTGAAGGCAACTTTGTGCTGACCCAATGTGAAGGTCAAAAGCTGGGATACGCCACTGCGTTTTACGATCTGTTTCGTCTGGACAACGGCAAGATAGTGGAGCACTGGGATACAACGGAAACCATACCGCCACGCAGTGATTGGGTGAATCAGAATGGCAAGTTCTGAGTAGCAGGAAACAAAGGAAGAAATAGATGGAAGAAGAGATAATCCTTGGTGATTTCCACATCCTGACCCGCCCCCATGAAGTCAGGATGTCACATTGGATCTACGCCCCTGTCGTCACTCACAGGCAAAACGGCCGTCTCTTACTGGATCTGTCACTCAGCCAATGGGACTTTATCGAGGCCCGCGAAAACTCGGGTAAGTTAGTGTTGTATTTGCAGCCTTATGGCCAAAACCAACACCCAAACCGGGTTGAGCTGTTACTATGCCCGGATACCGACACTATTATATTAAATGGTCAAAGGTTTCCCGCTTCATCAGCCCGTGAAGCACTGCATAGGGTCTGTTGACCTTTCATGGAGGAAAAATGCCAAGATTAACCAACAAAGTCGCCCTGATTACCGGTGCCGCCCGGGGGATTGGCCAGGCTACGGCTGAACTGTTTGTGCAGGAAGGCGCGGAAGTGATCATTACCGATATCAATGACCAACAGGGGGCAGAGTTAGCCGGCAGACTGGGTCACCTCGCCAGCTATATCCATTTGGACGTCAGCGATGAGAGCCATTGGCAAAAGGTTGCCCAACAGATACTGGATCAGTTTGGTCGCCTGGACATTCTGGTCAATAACGCCGGTATTACGGGTTTTCTTGAAACACCTGGGCCCCATGACCCGGAACACCTGGATTTGGACAGTTGGCACAAGGTCCACAGCACCAACTTGAATGGGGTGACGCTCGGCTGTAAGTACGGTATCAGCATGATGAAGTCTTCAACTGCGGCGAGTATTGTGAATATCTCCTCCCGCTCCGGCATGGTCGGTATACCCGGTGCGGCAGCCTATGCATCAAGCAAGGCTGCCGTGCGCAACCACAGTAAAACAGTCGCCCTTTACTGCGCCCAACAAGGTTATCCCATCCGCTGTAACTCAATTCATCCGGGAGCCATATTGACTCCCATGTGGGACGCCATGCTGGGAGACGGAGAAGCAAGGGAAAACGCCATTAACGCTGTGGCTGCCGATGTGCCGCTGCAAACCATGGGAGAGCCACTGGATGTGGCCTACGCCGCACTCTATCTTGCCAGTGATGAGTCCAAATATGTGACTGGTACTGAGTTAACCATAGATGGCGGCATTTTGGCGGGCTCAGCCGCAGCACCGGCCAAGAGCTGAAACCGAAATGAAAAGGCTTGTACCAGACAGGGAAGATTGAAGTCTTAGATGAACTCACAACTGACAGACGCAGCAAAGCAAAATGATCTCGACGGAGTCATTCAGGCATTGAAGCAAAAAGCTGATCCTGATATCAGGGATAGATCTGGGCTGGCTGCTATACACTACGCATGCCAGCATCAAAACCCACAGATACTTCGCCTGTTACTCCAGGCCGGCGCGGACCCAAACCTGCAAACATCTGACGGGCACAGCCCGCAGGAGCTTACCCTATGGCATGGCGAAGTCAGTATGGGGGTACAAAGCCAAACCAGCCAGAAGATGCTCAAGCTACTCAAGCTCCGCAGTTAAACGCCATAATCCACTGGTAAAGCTTGCCGTGATGGGAACTTGAGATGATAAAAAAGCGACCACCCAGGTCGCTTTTTTATTAGTGCGGCATCATGCTTTAATCATCATCTCCCGCATCTGGCTGACCTGATCCCGCAGAGCTGCGGCCTCTTCAAACTCCAGATTGCGGGCATGCTCATGCATCTGTTTTTCAAGCCTGTCAATCTCATGGCTGAGATCAGCCGCATCACGTACCTGATAATCTCCTTTCGGCTCAGCAACTCTCGCTGTTCGACTGTCACTGCCACGACGGGAAGAGCGCTTGTCGCTGTCACCAACATCCATAACGTCAGTGATCTTTTTCACCACGCCTTTGGGGACAATGCCATTAGCAAGGTTAAACTCGTGCTGTTTGGTACGTCGCCGTTCAGTTTCTCCCATGGCACGGGCCATAGAATCTGTAATACGGTCAGCATACAGAATAACTTTGCCATTCACGTTTCGGGCGGCACGACCTATGGTCTGGATCAGAGAACGCTCTGAGCGCAAAAAGCCCTCTTTGTCAGCATCCAGCACGCAGACCAAAGAGACTTCCGGCATATCCAGACCTTCCCTCAACAGGTTAATGCCCACCAGTACGTCGAACATGCCAAGGCGTAGATCCCGGATGATCTCAACCCGCTCGACGGTATCGATATCTGAGTGCAGATAGCGTACCCGTACACCATGTTCATCGAGGTATTCAGTCAGATCTTCCGCCATCCGCTTGGTCAGCGTGGTCACCAATACCCTTTCGTTGACGGCGGTACGTTTGCCGATTTCAGACAGCAGATCGTCCACCTGAGTCGCCACCGGACGCACTTCGATCTCAGGATCCAACAGTCCTGTAGGCCTGACCACCTGCTCGGCGATCTCACCATCACTCTTGTCCAGCTCATAGGGTCCCGGCGTTGCCGATACGAATACAGTCTGCGGGATCAGAGACTCAAACTCTTCAAACTTGAGCGGTCTGTTATCCAGTGCAGAGGGCAAACGGAATCCATATTCCACCAGAGTTTCTTTCCGTGATCTGTCACCTTTATACATGGCACCAATCTGAGGCACGGTATTATGAGACTCGTCTATCACCAGCAGGCCGTCAGCCGGAAGGTAGTCAAGCAGAGTCGGAGGTCCTTCACCCTCGGCCCGGCCCGACAGGTAACGGGAGTAGTTTTCAATCCCAGAGCAGTAACCCAACTCTGTCATCATCTCCAGATCATACTGCACCCGTTCGGTGATCCGCTGAGCTTCAATCAGCTTGTTATTGTCCAGCAGTTGCTGCTTGCGAACCTTGAGCTCCTCTTTTATATAGTCAGTCGCTTCAAGGATCTTCTCTCTGGGCGTCACATAGTGAGTCTTGGGGTAAACAGTGGTTCTTGCCAGCTTGCGGGTCATCTGCCCTGTCAGCGGATCAAACTCGCTCAGGCGCTCAATCTCATCATCAAACAGTTCAACGCGGATCGCATCGCGATCAGAGTCCGCAGGGAAGATATCTATTACCTCCCCCCTGACCCTGAAGGTACCACGCTGCAGGTCCATATCATTGCGGGTGTACTGGAGTTCGCTGAGGCGCTTGAGGATATCCCTTTGCCCCATAAAGTCGCCCTGACGCAGATGCAACAGCATCTTCATATAAGAGTCAGGGTCACCCAGACCATAGATAGCAGACACTGAGGCAACCAAGACGACATCTTTGCGCTCAAGCAAGGCCTTGGTGGCCGACAGTCGCATCTGCTCAATATGGGCATTGACCGATGCATCTTTCTCAATAAAGGTATTCGACGCGGGCACATAAGCTTCAGGCTGGTAATAGTCGTAGTAGGAAACGAAGTATTCCACCGCATTATTGGGAAAGAACTCCTTCATTTCGCCATAGAGCTGGGCCGCCAGGGTTTTGTTGGGCGCCATTATAATGGTCGGACGTCCCAGGGTGGCGATCACATTGGCAATAGTGAAGGTTTTCCCCGAGCCCGTTACCCCGAGTAGTGTTTGTCTCGCCAGACCGGACTCAATCCCGTCAACCAGTTGTTCAATGGCTTTGGGTTGATCCCCGGCAGGAGTATAGTTGGATTGCAAATCAAAGACGGTTTTTGACACTGGCACTATTCCTTTTGGTTAGAGCTCTAGTGTACTCAAGCCTTCCTGCCAGCTCCAGTGACACAAGCTGTTGTGTCACCGATTAAAAATCGTGCCCAATAGCTGTTGAAAGTTTTCGACAGCTGTAATTCCCCCTTCTGTGCGAAAAACTGGACGCCAGCACCCAGCCTGTCGGCAATTTAATACACAAGCATGAGTCAATTGTGACATCAGTCGGTAACACTTGCTCAAAATCAGTACGATTGCCGACTTGATTTTCTTATCTGTCTGAAAAATAGCCAGTTTCCAAAACTCATCAAAAGTCGTACATTTTGTAGCAAATGCCCATTGGGGCTGGGATACAGCCGAGTATGATCAGTGTGCTCACAGGCTTATCCACAGAAACAGTGGATAACTGAAGCCAGCCCTTAGTTGATGCGGGATTCAGGCTTGTGGATTTGTAAGGCCTTTCATCTCCACATTGTGAAAGTTTATTACATTTGAAACTCAGCTCAGGCGAATTTCAATATAATCAGCCACTACCATTCTCTATGTCTGTGGGTATAGCCAAGGACAAGCACAAAGGCCTGAACACGCGAACAGGCCTATTACCTTTGCTTTTTATCTATCGCCATTTGTCAAAAGGGCGCATTTATTCAACAAGTTGCCTGCAAACAAAGCGGCCGTGCACATTAGATGAGCACTTGATGCAATAAAACCGATTTTTTTAGGGTAGCGAGTTGACTCATATGACTGAGCGATTTACTATGCGCTCCGTTCTCAGCGAGACGCTGTTGAAAACGATTCCCCCGTAGTTCAGTCGGTAGAACGGCGGACTGTTAATCCGTATGTCACTGGTTCAAGTCCAGTCGGGGGAGCCAATTTTCAACGTAAAGTATGTTCCCCTGTAGTTCAGTCGGTAGAACGGCGGACTGTTAATCCGTATGTCACTGGTTCAAGTCCAGTCAGGGGAGCCAAGCTGAGTTCAGCGCTTTGCGCATAGTAAGTAACGAAATTCCCCCGTAGTTCAGTCGGTAGAACGGCGGACTGTTAATCCGTATGTCACTGGTTCAAGTCCAGTCGGGGGAGCCAATTTCGATACAGTGTAATTCCCCTGTAGTTCAGTCGGTAGAACGGCGGACTGTTAATCCGTATGTCACTGGTTCAAGTCCAGTCAGGGGAGCCACACACTTTATCGCGCTTTTGATGCAATTCCCCTGTAGTTCAGTCGGTAGAACGGCGGACTGTTAATCCGTATGTCACTGGTTCAAGTCCAGTCAGGGGAGCCACATCAAAACAGACAATTCCCCCGTAGTTCAGTCGGTAGAACGGCGGACTGTTAATCCGTATGTCACTGGTTCAAGTCCAGTCGGGGGAGCCACTTACTTCGCAATGCCATATTATTGATGCAATTCCCCTGTAGTTCAGTCGGTAGAACGGCGGACTGTTAATCCGTATGTCACTGGTTCAAGTCCAGTCAGGGGAGCCACATCAAACCATCGATTCCCCCGTAGTTCAGTCGGTAGAACGGCGGACTGTTAATCCGTATGTCACTGGTTCAAGTCCAGTCGGGGGAGCCACTCTAAAAAGCGTTAACATCAATTCCCCTGTAGTTCAGTCGGTAGAACGGCGGACTGTTAATCCGTATGTCACTGGTTCAAGTCCAGTCAGGGGAGCCAACGCTTAATCTTCATTATTTATCCCCTTCCCGTCTAAGCAATTTATCGTTAGCCAAACTCCCCATAAGATCTATCGATAAAGCTCTATCACCACATTCAACGTTACCCCACTATCAAGACTGAAAAAGGGCTTGGAAAAACTTGGCCCACTGATTGCCTTTAGTAAAACCATGTTACTTAAGCTGGGCTATTAAATTTTTTCTTAGCCTCACACTCAGCTTCAGGTTACAATTTCCACTCTCCCGATAAAGACTTGCAGTATTGACGCTTTAAAAAGTGTTCAACAATCGCTGTCAGTGCAGTGTCGAGCGCCATCTCCAGCTGTTAATTTTCTCAGGCGTCCAACTAACTCAGCCTTCGCTCGCAAAAGGTCATCAATGACCAAGCATCTGCATCGCAGTAAAACATTCTGGCTTTATTCCGGGAAACGTAAAAAAATAAGGCATTTAATCCAAATGGGCGTCATACTCATAAAGGGAAACCTTTAGCGCAGTTGACTATTTAAAACTGCTCCGTTGATGGACTACTAAGGAAGACGGTGGAAAGGAATATGGGAATCAGAGTCCCCTTTCATCTTGTACTTTTTGCAACCTTTGCTGGTTTAACGGCTGTTGAATACCAACAGAGTAAAACCAGCTATGATGAGTTGTCTGCAACCCAGTTGCGCCATTATCAAACAGAACTGAAAAGATATGGAGATACCTCTTCAGGCGAAACTCTGTACCAGCAAGTATCAAAAGATGTCTCTTTCAACTTTTTTCAGTACATCAGCGCTGAAGACAGCAGATTCAATTTTACTCATGGGACGTTGAACGCTAACCCCCACCCGGTGCTTGATCTGTTGTTCCCCATCAATAACAAGCAAAAACAAGCCTTTGGTAATGCGACTCTGCAGGTTGTACTGAGCCGGCCCGAGCAAACCGAACAACTTCTAGCAGCACTGCAACGCACAGGCCTGATCTATCTGGGTGGATATCTGATACTGCTGATCTCTTTTATGATGTTCGTATCGGGTGTCAAAAGGCGTGTTCGTTACGCAGCCCAATATATTTCGCAGATCCCTAATCTTAATTACGCCTTGGTTGCCAGCTCAAAATTAGGGGGAATATTTAAACCTGTTTCAAATGCGCTGGAAAACTGTCGTAAAGATCTTAGAAAGACAATGGAAGAGTTTGCCGTGGAAAACGACCAGCTACAAAAGGTCGCGTTTCATGACTATCTGACAGGCTTTGGCACGCCACAGAAATTCTCGGCCAAACTGGACAATATTTATAAAGACCAGCGCCCACGTCTCGGTGTTATCGCTCAAATCAAAGCAACTGAGCTGTCATCAATTAATCAGGATAAAGGTCGTGAGGCCGGTGATGATTATCTGTTGCATATCGCCAATATCATCAGGGCCACACTCAAAAACATGCCAGAGGCAGAGTGTTTTCGCATAAATTCCGGAGACTTTGCTATCTACATTCCAGACCTTGCCATTGCTCAGGCAGAGGCCGTTCTGGGTCTGCTGAAGGTTGAATTCAATTCTATCCAGTCCAAGTATGTGACTGACAGTATTGCTTACACCGGAGTGGTTCCCTGTCAGTCGGGGGCGGAGCCTTCTACAATTCTTAACCATTTGGATACCGCTATCACCATAGCACTGACTCAATCCCCAAATTCTGTCTACATCATGGAGAAAGCTCCGGATGACATTAATGCAGGGGAACATCAGTGGCAGACCATTATCAATGCAATGGTCGACAATAAAACCATAGAGTTTTTCCAGCAGCCGATCCAACCCAGCAGAAATGGTGCTGAGGGATATACTGAGTTACTGGCACGTTTTTATAATCACGCGGGTAATGCACTGCCAACTCAAACAGTACTGGCGATGGCCAAACGCTACGAGATGAGTGACCGCCTCGATAAAGCCATTATCTCCACTGTACTGGAGATCCTGGCGAGCTCGTCCAACCTGACGGGTCAGTATGGTATCAATATCAGTGGGGACAGCATCACCAACAACGAGTTTCTGCTGTGGATGAAGAATATTTTACTTAACAAGCGTGCTCTGGCATCCCGCCTGGTATTTGAGGTATCGGAAAACAGTATGCAGTCCAACCTGCTTGCTGCTTCGCGTTTCGTAAAACTCTGCCATGCGCTGGGTGCAAAAGTTTCGGTTGAGCAATTCGGTCATGGATTTACATCATTCAAGTTCTTCCGGGAAGTATTGCCTGACTACATCAAGTTAGATGGTAGCTACAGTCACCGAATCGACCAGGACGGTAATAACCGATTCTATGTTCGTACCCTTGTTGATATTTCAAGGCGTGCCGGCATTCAGGTGGTGGCAACCGCTATCGAGCGCCAGGAAGAAAAAATTGAACTGGAAAAGCTACTTGTTGACGGTATGCAGGGATTCTACATCTCTCGTCCTCAGGAACTGCAAGTGAATCGCAAAGTTGGCTGAAAGGCGTTCCATTAGATTTCCCCCTTGTCACGACAAACTGGTCAGTGACACCATGATGCCCCAGGTTTGGGGCATTATCTGAACAAAAATAAATCAACACCCAGTAACCCTGCTTTTCCCATGTTGTTTATGCCCTTCAAAAGGCCGATAATATTGCCAAGCCCAGACTAAACATATGATGAGATGAGCGAATATCTACTGTTGTTGATCAGTACCGTACTGGTCAACAATTTCGTATTGGTCAAATTTCTTGGCCTCTGCCCCTTTATGGGGGTATCCAGCAAACTGGAATCAGCCATCGGCATGTCGATGGCCACTACTTTTGTACTGACCCTGGCATCCATACTCAGCTATCTGGTCAACGTTTTCCTGTTGGCTCCCTTTGAATTGGATTACCTCAGAACCATGGCCTTTATTTTGGTTATCGCCGTGGTAGTGCAGTTTACTGAGATGCTGGTACAAAAGACCAGTGCGACTCTGCACCGTGCTCTGGGTATCTATCTGCCTTTGATCACCACCAACTGTGCCGTATTGGGCGTTGCCTTGCTCAATATCAATGAAGACCACAACTTTATGCAGTCGGCCATTTATGGATTCGGCGCGGCTGTGGGCTTCTCTCTGGTACTGGTTCTCTTTTCTGCCATGCGTGAACGCCTGGCTGCAGCCGATGTACCTGCGCCGTTCAAAGGCGGTGCCATCGCCATGATCACTGCCGGCCTGATGTCCCTGGCATTTATGGGCTTTACAGGATTGGTAAAATAGTAATGACCACCATTATCACAGCTGTCGTGCTGCTGACTCTGTTGGCACTGGTCTTCGGTGTCATTCTGGGATTCGCAGCGCAGAAATTTAAAGTCGAAGGCAACCCCATTGTTGACCAACTGGAGGCCACCCTGCCCCAGACCCAATGTGGCCAATGCGGTTACCCTGGCTGCCGTCCTTATGCAGAAGCCATTTCCAATGGTGAAAAAATCAATCGCTGCCCTCCCGGCGGTACTGCCACCATGGAAAAACTGGCGGAACTGATGGGTGTCGACCCTGAGCCCGTTGCAGCCGTTGAAGAAGAGCCTGTCAAAAAGGTCGCCGTTATCCGCGAGGAAGAGTGTATTGGTTGTACCAAGTGCATTCAGGCGTGCCCTGTAGATGCCATTCTTGGCTCCGGCAAAATGATGCATACCGTCATTGCCGCAGATTGCACAGGTTGCGATCTGTGTGTCGAACCCTGTCCGGTGGACTGTATTGACATGGTGCCCGTACAAACTGATCTCAGAAACTGGGATTGGAAGCTAAAAGGTCTGGAAACTATTCCGGTGAAGTTTGTGGAAGAGGAAAAGTCGTGCTGACAAATTTGGAACAACTGGACAATGGCGTAGTGTGGCGCATTCCCGGCGGCATCCATCCTCCCGAGCAAAAACACCTGTCAAACCAGACGGCCATCGGCACCTTGCCGTTGGACGAATACTATTATGTGCCCGTTCCCCAGGTGGGAGAGCAGGCTTCCATGGCTGTTGCTGTTGGCGATCATGTCTTAAAAGGCCAGCCTCTAACCCATGGTCTTAACCAGCATCATCTGCCGGTCCATGCCCCTACTTCCGGGGTAATCAAAGCGATTGAACCCCGCCCAAGCAACCATGCGTCCGGATTGCCGGTTAATACCTGTGTAATACAAGCAGATGGAAAAGACAGCTGGGTAGACCTGCAAAGCGCCTCACTGGAGACGCTGTCCAACGATGATATCGTTGCCCGGGTTCAAGCCGCCGGTGTCGCAGGCATGGGGGGCGCCGCGTTCCCAAGCCATATCAAATTGTCCCCCGCCAGTGATATCGAGCTGGTCATCATCAATGCCGTTGAGTGTGAGCCTTATATCACCTCTGATGACCGCCTGATGCGCGAACATGCGGATAAGATCATCTCGGGCATGGAGATCATCCATCAGGTTCTGACCCCCCAACGCATAATTGTGGGTATTGAAGACAACAAGCCAGAGGCTGCAGACGCCCTGCGTAAAGCGTTAAGTGCCAGCAAACTGCCTGCTGGCGTCGCCCGGGTAACAGTGGTTCCAACAAAATATCCATCCGGCGGTGAAAAGCAGCTAATTCAATTGCTGACAGGTAAAGAGGTGCCTTCCGGCGCGATTCCGGCTCAACTGGGTATTCTGGTTCACAACGTAGGAACCTGCGCAGCTATCAGCGATGCAGTACTGCAGGGCAAACCCCTCATTGAACGTGTCGTCACCGTGACCGGGGGCAATGTCGCCCAACCCGGTAACTATTGGATGCCAATAGGTACCCGGGTTGACCATGTGCTGAAATGCTGTGGCTTTAACCCTGAAGCCGATCAAAAGGTCATTATCGGTGGTCCTATGATGGGCTACACCCTGCCTCTGATTCAGGTTCCTGTTATTAAAGGCACAAACTGTGTGCTGGTGCCCTCATCCGCGGAAATGTCGGTGGATGCGAAGGAGCTTTCCTGCATTCGCTGTACTGAGTGTGCTCAGGCCTGCCCTGCCAGTCTGCTGCCCCAACAACTCTATTGGCACTCTAAGTCTGGAGACTATGACAAAGCGTCAGACTATAACCTGCGTGACTGTATAGAGTGCGGCTGTTGTAGCTATGTCTGCCCAAGCGATATTCCTTTGGTGGAATATTTCCGGGTAGCCAAGTCCGCGATTCGCAACGCCAATGAAGAGAAGTTGAAATCTGAGCGTGCCAAACAAAAGTTTGAAGCCAAACAGGCACGTTTGGAAGAGGAAAAGCGCCAACGTGAAGCCAAGGCAAAAGAAGCTGCAGAACGACGCCAGTCCAATATGTCCGGTGGCGACAAAGACGCCATCGCTGCAGCACTCGCCCGGGTTCAGGCCAAGAAAGCGGTCAGTGCAGCGACTCCGGAAGCAGGCGCAGACCGTAAAGATAAGGTCGCTGATGCCGTGGCCAGAGCCAAAGCCCGTAAGGCTGCGCAAGCAGCCCAGAGTGATAGCCCAGCCCCTGAGCAAAACCAGGCTAACGACGCCCAAAAGGACAAAGTTGCTGCCGCTATCGCCCGTGCCAAAGCCAGGAAAGCCGCGATGCAGTCAGATAATGAGGCCGAAGTTGATACGAATCAAACCTCCGCAGCCTCAAGCCAGAAAGACAAGGTAGCAGCAGCGATTGCCAGAGCCAAAGCCAAGAAGGAGGCTCTTAAGCAAGCCCTACAAGCAGAGGCTCCAACCGACTCAGACAATAAATCGGCAGATGAGGCAGCAGACACCTTAGAGCCCAAGGCTGACGACAGGCAGGCAAGAATTGCCGCAGCCGTTGCCCGAGCCAAGGCGAAGAAGGCTGCAGCTAAAGATGCCGGAGTAAACGACCCGAAAGGCCAGATACCCGAGCAGAACAGTGTTGACTCAATTGCTCAGTCTGACCCAGGTGAGCTCTCTGCCGAGGAAGCCAAAAAAGCCAGAGTCGCTGCAGCCGTTGCCAAAGCCAAAGCAAAGAAAGCGGCTCAGCAAGCGGGTGATAGCAAAAGCACTGTTGAGGATACTCAGGCAGAAAGCGCTGAGCCAAAGCCAGAGGTGGAACTGACCGCCGAAGAGGCCAAAAAAGCCAGAGTTGCCGCAGCTATTGCCAAAGCCAAAGCAAAGAAAGCAGCCCAGCAAGCTGGTGAGGGCCAAGGCAGTGATGCTCATATGCAGAAACAGCCAGCTGATGTTAACTCTGCTGAGCCTGATTCGAATTCAGAGCCCGCTGACGTGAAGCCAGAAGCGGAGCCTTCTGCCGAAGAGGCTAAAAAAGCCAGGGTTGCTGCGGCAATCGCCAAAGCCAAGGCTAAAAAAGCGGCCCGGCAAGACGGTGAGGCTCAACGCCCGGATAATGCAGCTCCGTTGAATGATGAAAGGTCTGAGGCAATGTCGCCTGATACAGATCAGAGTGAACAGGCACCAGCACAGTCTGCTGAAGAGATTAAAAAGGCCCGTATTGCTGCAGCGATCGCCAAGGCCAAAGCCAAGAAAGCGGCAAAAGATGCCGAAGATAAGGAATAACAGATGGCGTTTAAAATAACCTCATCACCCCATGTCACCAAAAACAGTCAAACCGCAACAGTCATGCAGCGGGTTATCCTGTGCGCCCTGCCGGGGCTTGTGGTGCAGTGCGTTTACTTTGGTTGGGGCAGCCTGATTCAGGTATTGCTGGCTATCGCCGTAGCACTGGTAGCTGAAGCCGCTGTGATGAAACTGCGAAAGCGAGCCGTTGGTGTCGCCCTTGGGGATTACAGCGCCGTACTGACCGCGTTACTGCTGGGTATCGCCATTCCGCCTCTGGCTCCATGGTGGGTAATTGTTATCGGTACCCTGTTTGCCATTGTAGTGGTGAAGCACCTGTATGGTGGCCTGGGTAATAACCTGTTTAATCCAGCCATGGCTGCATATGTACTTCTGCTGATCGCCTATCCGGTACAAATGACCACCTGGGTTGCACCGGCTCCGGCGGCGCAATACAGTCCGGACCTGCTGGCCAGTATCAGCCAGATTTTCCTGCCTGGCTCTGGTGATATTAACCTGTTCCGTCTCGGCATTGATGGCACCACTATGGCCACGCCACTGGACACCATGAAAACCGGCCTGTCCATGGGGCTGACCAGCACAGAAGTACTGGCAAAGCCGCTATTTGATGAAGGTCTGAGTATTGGTTGGTTCTGGGTGAATATGGCCTATCTGGCCGGTGGTCTGGTGATGCTTAAGCTTGGCGCCATCCGCTGGCAAATAAGTACTGGTATGCTGGCCGCCCTGTTCATCTGTTCAGGTATTGGTTTCATGATGAACCCTGATACCCACGGTTCACCTGTGTTCCACCTGTTTTCCGGCGCCACCATGCTGGCAGCCTTTTTCATTGCCACGGACCCTGTCACAGCAGCCACCAGTAACCGCGGACGCCTGATATTCGGCGCGTTAATCGGTGTACTGGTTTATGTTATCCGTCAATACGGCGGTTATCCGGATGCGGTCGCCTTTGCCGTATTGCTGGCTAACCTGTGTGCTCCACTGATTGACTATTATGTGCGCCCCCGCACCTATGGCCACAGATCCGGCAACTGAGATTACGGAGTAACAAGTGAAAAAATCCATGATTAAAAACGGTTTGCTGCTGGCCTTATTTGCCCTGCTGTGTACCGCATTGGTTGCTGTGGTGAACGACCTGACCCGTGATCAGATTAAGGCCCAGGAACAGCAGCAATTACTACAGGTTCTGGGACAGATTATTCCCACCAGTATTCATGACAATGTACTGACCGATAACTGCACCCTGCTCAATGATGCAGAGGCTCTGGGAACAGAAGAGGATATGCCCGCTTTTATTGCCACCAAAGATGGCAAGCCGGTTGCTATCGCGATTGAAACCATAGCACCTGATGGTTACAGCGGCGCAATTAAGCTGATTGTAGGTATCAACAGCAAAGGTGAAGTATTGGGCGTACGTACTTTGAGCCACCAGGAAACACCTGGGCTGGGTGACAAGATTGAGCTGAAAAAGTCCAACTGGGTGCTTGGCTTTAACCATAAAACCATTGAGAGTGCCAATGACAAGCAGTGGGGCGTTAAAAAAGATGGCGGCGGGTTTGACCAGTTCACCGGTGCCACAATCACCCCAAGAGCCTATGTCAAAGCGGTGAAAAACACCCTGCTGTATTTCAATGCTAATAAACAACAGATTTTCAGTCAGCCGCTGACCTGTGGAGTATCCCATGAGTAATTACAGAGAGATCGCCTGGCAGGGACTTTGGAAAAACAACCCGGGGCTGGTGCAATTGCTGGGCCTTTGTCCCTTGCTGGCCGTCACGGCCACAGTCACCAACGCTCTGGGGTTGGGCGTCGCTACCATGTTGGTGCTCATCTTCTCCAATATTCTGGTCTCTTTGGTGCGTGATTTTGTCCCCAAAGAGATCCGCATCCCTGTGTTTGTGATGATCATTGCCGCACTGGTGACTACGGTTCAGTTGCTGATCAATGCCTACGCCTATGGCCTGTACCTGTCGCTGGGCATCTTTTTGCCTTTGATTGTGACCAACTGTGTCATCATTGGTCGCGCAGAAGCCTTTGCGTCCCGTAATACGCCGGCCAAGGCCGCTTTTGATGGCTTGATGATGGGCCTGGGCTTTACCGCCGTCCTGGTGGTACTGGGTGCTGTCAGAGAGATCCTGAGTCAGGGTACCCTGTTCGCCGGAGCAGATCAGTTGCTGGGCAGCTGGGCTGCTAATATGACCATACAGATATGGCATGTGGATACTTCATTCCTGTTGGCAATGTTGCCACCTGGAGCCTTCCTCGCGATGGGATTTTTGATTGCATTGAAAAATGTTATCGACACAAAATTACAAGAAAAACAACCAACAGCTGAGCAGCAGGAAATTGCTCGCGCCAGAATCACCAAGGTGAACTGATGAATGCAGAAAAGAGACGCCAGATACTGGAACGTTTAAGGGAAAACAATCCACATCCGGAGACAGAGCTGAACTTCTCCAGCCCGTTTGAACTCTTGGTTGCCGTGACCCTGTCGGCTCAGGCAACCGATGTCAGCGTGAACAAGGCGACTGACAAGCTATTCCCTGTGGCCAATACGCCTCAGGCAATCTGGGATCTCGGTGTGGATGGTCTCAAGGAGTACATTAAGACGATAGGTCTGTTCAACTCCAAGGCGGAAAACGTTAATAAGCTTTGTCGCATCCTGTTGGATAAACACGAGGGCGAAGTGCCGGAAAGCCGTGAAGCTTTGGAGGCTCTACCCGGAGTGGGCCGTAAAACCGCCAATGTTGTGCTCAATACCGCCTTTGGCTGGCCAACGATTGCCGTAGACACTCATATTTTCCGGGTTTCAAATCGTACCAAATTTGCCATGGGCAAAGATGTGGTGGCGGTAGAGCAGAAGCTGGAAAAGGTGGTTCCCAAAGAGTTTAAGGTGGATGTTCACCACTGGCTTATCCTCCATGGACGCTATACCTGTCTGGCCCGCAAGCCCCGCTGTGGCAGCTGTATGATTGAGGATTTGTGTGAGTTCAAAGACAAGGTCTACCCGGAAGAGTAATGCGGTATTCCTGAATTCATCATCCGGTCGCGCAGGCCTGGGCAATAAAGTCATTGAGATATTCAATCTTTTGCTCACCTGTGCGAACCCCGACAAATATCTGCTTGGCAATCCCCTGCTCACCGAACCGCAGGCTTTTAATCGCCATGGAGTTTGAATACTCCTCCACCAGCCATCCCGGCAGCGCACATACTCCCCGACCGGCTGCGACCATCTGCAGCATGATTTCCGTAGTCTCAATAACTTTATGTTTCCTGACCGAGCATTTGGCCGGACTGAGAAACTGGCTGAAGATATCCAGACGCTGTGGCTCAACCGGATAACTGAACAGCACCTGATCTGCCAGTTGCTCAGGTAATACATGCTCTGCCGCTGCCAACGGATGTGAAGCGGACACCACCAGCCTGTGTTCATAGTCAAACACGGGAATATATTCGATTCGGGTGTGATACAGGGGGTCAGGCGTGATCAGCAGATCGATATCGTAACTCAGCAGTGCGCCCAATGCCCCAAACTGAAACTTCTGTCTGACATCAATATCTATCTCAGGCCAATTATCCAGATAAGGCGCAATAACTTTAAGTAACCACTGATAACAGGGGTGGCACTCCATCCCTATTCTCAGTGAGCCCATTTCCCCTTTGGCAATCTGGCTGAGCAATAACTCAGTATGAGAGAACTGTGGCAACACCCGATTGGCCAACGCCAGAATACGCTCACCCGCTGCCGTCAAACGCAAATTGCGCCCCTCTTTTTGCCATATTTCGGTCGACAGCATACCTTCCAGCTTTTTGATGCTGTGACTCAAAGCAGATTGAGACAAACAGAGCGCCGCTGCCGCTTTGGTCAGCGTGCCATGCTCCTTAATCGCCGTCAGTATTTCCAAATGAATTCGCTCTAACATCCCTGACTCCTGCACTCCACCTCAATCCATGAGCAACATTCATAAGTTGATGCAAACATATCATTGTTTTTCATCAATCAGTTGCCACTAGAATGCATTAAGACATCTAGCCATCTAAATGTCCAATTTTATACAGACTGATTAAGGATTGATGATGACCACAGTACATAACCTCGGCTTTCCCCGTATTGGCGGCAAACGGCAATTAAAATTCGCACTGGAGAAGTTCTGGCAAGGCGACACCGACAGCCAGGCGCTGGAGCAACAGGCACAGACCTGTTTTGAAGAAAACCTCAGACTGCAGGCCAATCTTGATTTCCAGCCCGTTGGCGATTTCTCCCTTTATGATCATGTACTGGACCACTCAGTGATGTTTGGCAATATCCCTGAGCGCTTTGTGTCTGAATCTGATACTGATCTGCAGCGCTATTTCCGTATCGCCAGGGGGCGCTCTCCTCAGGACGAAGAACAACAGCACACCTGCGCAGCCGAAATGACCAAGTGGTTTGATACCAACTACCACTACATAGTGCCTGAGTTCGACAAACAGACTGAGTTCTCACTCAACGATAAACCACTGCTGAAACAGATCCACCAGGCAAGATCCCAGGGCTATACACCCAAACCTGTGCTGATTGGCCCCCTTACCTATCTACTGCTCGGCAAGCCGAAAGATGAGGTAGACCCACTGTCATTATTGGATAAACTGCTGCCTCAGTATCTGCAGTTGCTGATTAACATTGAGCGCTGTGGAGTGGAATGGGTACAAATTGACGAGCCCGCACTGGTCACTGAGTTATCACCCGAATGGCAACAGGCCTATCATGTCGCCTACCAGGCGTTGGCTAAATGCCATATCAGGATTCTGCTGACCACCTACTTTGGCACCTTGCAGCAAAACCTCAAGCTGGCCACCCAGCTGCCGGTAGCGGGGTTGCATCTTGATGCTGTCCGCGGGCACAGCGAAGTAAAGCAGGTACTCGCATGTTTGCCGTCTGACAAAGTACTGTCACTGGGAGTCATTGATGGCCGCAATATCTGGAAAACTGATCTCAGCGCCATTCTGGATTGGCTGGAGCCTGTTGCCCGGGAATTAAAACAGCGCCTTTGGATTGCCCCCAGTTGTTCACTACTGCATGTCCCGGTGGACCTGGATAGCGAGACTCAACTGGATCCGGAAATCAAACGCTGGCTGGCGTTTGCCACACAAAAGCTGGATGAATTGAAGATTCTTGGAGATGCACTCAACAAAGGACGGGATGCAGTCGCAAGCGAACTGAAGGCCAACCAGCAAGCTGTTGACTCACGACGCCAATCAGAACGTGTGCATAAGGCTCACGTCAAACAGGCTGTCAGCACTATCACAGATAGGCACCTGAGGCGCCAATCAACATTTGATAAACGAATTCGCCTTCAAAAGCAGGCATTAAACCTGCCTTTGTATCCCACTACGACCATAGGCTCATTCCCACAAACATCGGACATCCGTGGGCTGCGTCGCAACTACAAACAAGGCCATTTGTCTTTGACTGAATACGAGCAGGCCATTAAAGCTGTCATTGCTGATTGTGTTGATAAGCAAGAACAACTGGGTCTGGATGTACTGGTTCATGGTGAAGCTGAACGCAACGATATGGTTGAGTATTTCGGTGAGCAGCTCGACGGCTTTACCTTCAGTCAATTTGGCTGGGTGCAGTCCTATGGCTCCCGTTGTGTGAAGCCACCAATTATCTACGGTGATGTGTCAAGGCCCAAGCCAATGACTGTCGATTGGATCACCTATGCCCAATCCCTGACAAATAAGCCGCTGAAGGGCATGCTTACCGGCCCTGTCACTATACTTAACTGGTCTTTTGTGCGTGATGATCAACCCAGAGCGGAAACCTGCCGTCAGATAGCCCTCGCCATTCGCGAAGAGGTCACGGAACTTGAGCAGGCAGGTATCGGCATTATTCAGATAGATGAAGCCGCTCTTCGGGAGGGCTTGCCATTGCGCAGAGCTGAGTGGAGTGAGTATCTTAACTGGACCGTCAATGCGTTCCGTCTGTGCGCCAATGGGGTTGATGATGGCACTCAAATTCACACCCATATGTGTTACTCACAGTTCAATGACATTATCGAGTCCATCGCGTTACTGGATGCCGATGTCATCAGCATTGAAACCTCACGTTCAGATATGCAGCTGCTGGATGCCTTTAATGACTTCAGTTACCCCAACGAGATAGGTCCGGGCGTATATGACATTCACTCGCCCAACACTCCTGAAGTGGAAAATATGGTGGACCTGTTACAACAAGCCGCCAAAAGATTGCCCGAAGACAAACTCTGGGTGAATCCAGACTGCGGATTGAAAACCCGTCGCTGGGAAGAGGTGTTACCCGCGTTGAGGAATATGGTGGATGCAGCGAGACAACTGCGCCAGCAAGAAAGCGCCGCAGCATAATGACTGAGTCATTTAGCTGGAAGTTGGCTGAATACCTGTAGGCCCCAAAGACAAAAAACCGCTCCTGTGAGCGGTTTTTTAGACTGGAAAGTTTCCAATCAAAACATTGACACGAAAAATGCTGCAAAAATCACTGCAATTACAGCTACGGTACCCAGTGCCATTTTCAATTCTGTTGCCATGCCCAATCAATACTCCCTGTTATAGTGCGTCTTCATTATTACCAGCAGCAATTGTGATTCCCACGATGAACATCTGATTTTGTGACCTGGTTCAGAAAAAGCTGCACTTGTGCCAGTTACCGGGCTGATACAACACAAGCCGCTGGCAAAACGACTATCAATCAGGACATTACCGAGAAGGCTTTGGTATACTCGCCCCACTACTAACAAGGAGTGAATTAGCATGTCACAAATCCTGCATACCATGGTACGTGTTGGCAATCTGGAGCGAAGCATCGCATTTTACACCCAGGTGCTTGGCATGAAACTACTGCGTCAATCTGAAAACCCTGAGTATAAGTACACCCTGGCGTTTGTTGGTTATGGTGAAGAGTCCACCGGTCAGGCAGTGATTGAACTGACCTATAACTGGGGAACCGAGGAATATGATCTGGGCACAGGTTTTGGCCATATAGCCATAGGTGCAGCTGACATTTATGCCCAATGCGACGCGATTCGTGCAGCCGGTGGAAAAATCACTCGCGAGCCTGGCCCTGTGGCTGGCGGTACCACCGAAATCGCGTTTGTCGAAGATCCTGATGGATACAAGATTGAGCTGATCCAGATGAGCAGTGCCGAAAAAGGCCTGGGATAATACGGTATTGATTGCACGCAGTTGGGATAACCAACTGCGTTTTTATAACAGATTTTTGGTAAAGCCCTTCTCGTCTGCCATATTTAAAGGAGACTGACAGGTCAGACATTGTAAAGGAGACGACAGTATCGAATCACCTGCTGACAATCCTGCACTATACCTTCCTAAAAATATCAGTATTGCCACTCATTTAGTGGCGATAGCTATTCTTTCGAGCTTTTCAGTCTACAGAATTTACTCCGAACTTTATGGTATCGCTGCGGTATTGACCCTTTCAGCTTTGGTGCTGGCCTGGTCGGCCTGGCTGGAGTGGCGGGACAAACCCAGTCTGAAGATGAAACAGGTGAGCCTGGGTGTAACCTCCCTTGCCGTCTGTTTTGCTTGTTACACCATGGGTTATAAAGGGATGATCTATATCTTCCCCATCAGCTTTATCTACTTCATGCTGTTTCCCTGGTTGCAGGCACTCATATTCACAGCTTGTTTTTGTGTGATAGCACTCTATGCCGGCAGCTTTACAGAACCTATGCCGGTCTGGGCCAGATACAGTTTCGCGGTATTCAACAATCTGATCTTTGCGGCACTGCTGGCGCGTGTGGTAGCCCAACAAAAAGCCATGTTGGTTGACGTTGCCAAAACCGACGAGTTAACCGGATGCCTGAACCGCAAGGCCCTTATTCCGGACCTGCAGGAAGCCATAGATGATTTTCATCAAAAACAGAAGTGCAGCGTAATCCTGCTGATAGATATTGATCATTTCAAATCGATTAATGACACCTATGGTCATCTCTACGGCGACCTGGTGTTGCAGAATTTCGCCGAACATATCAAGGTGCAGCTCCCCAAAGATACCCGTGTATATCGATATGGAGGTGAAGAGTTCCTGGTGCTGCTCAATGGCTACAATATCAACCGATCGATTGCGCTGGCCAACCCCATGTTACAGATGATTCTGCCCGGTGATCAGCGCTGGCCACCATTGAAAGTCACCTGCAGTATCGGGATTGCAGCATTCAGCAAAGGTAATTCACTTGAGTTGTGGCTGAAACATGCAGATGAAGCTCTTTATGAGGCCAAGTCTCAGGGACGTCACCGGGTCAAATTAGCCGATGCATTGAACACTCAGCTGGCCTGAATGCAAACAGCCCCGTCCCGCGCTCAGCGCCCGAACGATTCAAACTCATCACTCCAGCTCAGATAGCACAAGTGACTCCCTAGCCCCAACGCAGCAAGCTTGCTTAGCCAAATGCCCTGATTGTCCCTCAGGCTGTCTCCCGGCCCTTTCACTTCAACCCACTCCAATCTGACACCCG
Source organism: Shewanella corallii (assembly GCF_023349125.1). Taxonomy (GTDB): domain Bacteria; phylum Pseudomonadota; class Gammaproteobacteria; order Enterobacterales; family Shewanellaceae; genus Shewanella; species Shewanella corallii. The sequence continues at coordinate 210,794 of NZ_JAKIKT010000003.1, forward strand.
CAGATGTATCACACGCCACCAGCAGATCCGGCATACCCGAGCGCATAAATCTGGGGTCATTGAGGATCAGCCGCATCAGCTCAGTAATTTGTTTGGCTGAAAGAGTCTCGAGCAACAAATGGATCAGCTCTGGTTTCAGCCACCTCCAGTTTACCCAGGCATTGGCAATGCCCTGCCTAGTATTCAGATGCTGTTCTATCGAGCTGTAGTTACCATCTGACAGCTCTGCCAGCCTCTGGTCAATGAGGGCTTCCCTACGTGGTTTAAACTCGGGATGAAACATATCCAGTGGCGCTGCCTGGAATGGGTGAACAAACTGTCCTTTCCGGCGGGCAAAAATGATATCCCAGAACGCCAGACCGAACAGCGCACAAAGGAGTTGATTCTCAGCATATACAGCCCTGGCCTCATAGTCTTGCCAGCCATACAGATTGATATAGTCAACCAGACTTTGCTCGGCGCTGCCTGACTGAGGTATTTCCAGCCGGTGGACACCAACGCCAACACTGTCCAGTTTAAGGGCTTTCAATGCCTGAGAACACATGACCTCAGGCAAAGCGATATTCGCTTTTTTTGCCTTGTTGCCCAGACGCCTGGCCAGACGTTTAAGACACTCCAGCTCTTCAGATTCACGTTCAAGGTAACTGCTCCCATCAGTAAACTCCGGCTCGAGGAATGAAGACAATAAAACCACAGCCTCATCCAGCCGCTCCAGCTGTTCAAGACAACGTACCGCTCGCTCTCTTGCCGGTGGCAGGCTGGTTAATTGATACAGGCGCAGCGCGGTTTCATACTCCCCCATACGTTCTAGTTGTCTTGCTACCGCGTTTCGACAACGCTCGAGTTTACCTTTCAACGGCAAACTCATGGCATCTGTAGCCTCCATTAACGGATTTAAAATCGGATTGGTGAGTAACTGCTCAGGCATTTCAGATGCCAGCCTCTGCAATGTATCCAAATGCTGCCAACTGTCAATCTGGGCGCGGGTATCAAACTTTCTGTCTTCAGGCAAAATGGGATAAGGCTCAAAACGTTGAACACCAATATCCACCAGCACAAACTGGCTCAGTTCCTGATAGCTATTGCCAAAGTAGCAAAGCATCAGGGTTGCGACAGGTTCACGACAATTTAGCTTTACCCACGGGAAGCTTTGCCGTTTGATAATGCGCTCAAAATCCTTATCAAGTTCAGCCACCAACTGGGACTTATTAGGTTTGAAACTGGAACTCCAGCCCTCTCCGCCCTGTTCCAACAATGCTCTCAACTCAGCCAGTGTTACCCCTTTGGCAAAGTCCTCAAACGGTGGGACGTCAGCCAGCAGCATACCTTTAGCGACCAATTCATCAGCTGCAGCCTTCAGGTCTGCAATTTCGCTGTAGCTGAGCTTATCCAGGCGAAACCAGTCACCTTTACGGCACAGCAACCGAGTCAGCAGACAGGCCGCACCATGGCTTAATTCACTAAAGCCCCGAATAAACCCAAGCTCTTCAGGGGAAAGAATATCCTGATAGAGAGAGGAGACGTGAGTGAGCAAAGCCTGAAAGTGCTGCAGGTAATAATCAGGCGCCAACTGTAATTGGGCGGATGCTTCTGCATCCCGAAGAACAGTTGGTGTCAGAAGCTCTTCGCTGATGGAGTTTTGTGGTTTATTGAATGCTGAAGGGGACATGAGATGGTTGGGGAGCAAACCTACAAATCAAAATATGTAACGAGTTTAGCACCCCTGCTTTGCCAGTCACTACACAGCCACGTTTCGATATTAGATGGATTGCTGCTCAGGAGCGGGAGTTTGTATCAGGCCTTGACGTGGGGCACGCCAAGGGAACAAAGGTTTGTTCATTTCCTGAGATAGGGGTGTTAAGCGAAGACTATTATTATTTGTTTTGCCGTCTATATTTTGTCACCACTATTGGAAACTTTCATAAAGACAAATCCTATTCCAAGTACTATAAGGAAAATGATAATGGGAAATAAGCCCACAAACACAGCAGATAAACCATAGCCTGACTCAACGGCTGTGAGTTCAAAATTGTCACTCGTACCAGATAGTTGAAAAGCCGTTGGTACATAGAAAGCAGTATAGAGTGTAAAACCAACGGCAAGTAAAGCGCCTGCACCACCGATGAATGCGAGCAGTACGCCTAGTGATTTCAATAACTTGTTGTTCATAGTTGGTTCCTTTTGAAGTCCGTTTCAATGAATATTGCCATTTTTCGTTCTAGGTGGATAACGCCTAAAATCGCAGTTCCTTGCAATGTACAGAACTTATCAGTTTTCTTCCAAATGCACTATTTTGAAAAACGCCCATACGCGTTTTTCATACCTATGTTCTACTTAAATAAAACCTCAAGTCATTGAATTTAAGTAGCACTCCTGAGTGTTAATGGAAAAGTGCGAAGAGATGGACGAGAAAAATCGTTCAAAATCCTAATGATTTCAACACAACTATACATACAGTTGTGTTGAAGTTAATGAGTCAGATCACACGAGTGTATTAGTGAGAATTTCTAGGCCTACATCAACCCTGCTTGCCCGCCATATGCACCAGAAAAAGAATAAGCCCGTCAAACACCAGCATGCCGGCGTTCACCATAAATATGAGAGTTTTTGAACGCTTCATTGATTTAGCAAGTTCCGTGCCTCAGCCTACCAGGTTTAAAATCACTTCCAGCATGATAACCTTCCCTGTCATTTACTGGTTTTTCCACCAGGCATATGGTGCAGTCAGCCCACAATCCATAGCCTCCATTAATGTTAAGTTTGTACCTGAAGCTGTCTCCACCGGTGATACAACACGGCAATTGCGAATAGATAGAGCAGCACAATCACAACCGAAACCGCCAAAAATCGGGAGTCAGGAAACAAATACCAGGCAACCAATACGCATAGGGTTCTCAGCACTCCATGAACAACACCAATCCAGTGCTGAATAATCCAACTGATGGGCAGCCACATCAGGCCCGTCAGTACGCCCACTGTTAATGGTAAAGAGGTGATATCAATCAAATAGAAAGGAATAGCAATGGCATAAACCAGAAAGGACATACCCACAGTGTAAAAAAACAGGCTATCAAAGGTGTTTTTAGGTTTATCCTTACTCAGGAAGTCTTCACCGGTAAATTTGGAAATAAACATGCCCAAATACACTATCATGCCAGTGGCAATAAACAGCACAATTGACACGGAATAGGAGTCAAGAAACAGTGCACTTATGGCAACAACACTCCATGCAATCAAACCGGCAATCGGTGTCGCAATAAGTGGTCTTTGAGCAAACTCCAACCTCTGAGCTTCAAGTGTTCTCTGCGTTGGCATAATTGTTGGGTCCCCACATTTTATTAGCGTTGGTTTTAACTCACATCTAACCTACCCAGCTTCAGAGCAGATGTGAACACCACTACTCAACCCTGCTTGCCCGCCATATGCACCAGAAACAGAATAAAGGCGCCAAACAACAGCATGCCGACGATCACCATAATAGTGAGAGTTTTTGAACGCTTCATCGATTTGGCCAGAGCGGTATCTGCCCCATCCACTGACCCCAACAGAGCCAATAAAAAATCCAACACGGTAACACTCCTTGTTATTGTTTCGGGCTCACTATCAACCATAGCCTTGGCTGATTGCGTCTTTGCGATAGAATACAGTCAATTAAGTTTGCGTTGGAGTCAAAGTATGTGGAAACAAAAGGAAATTCGCCTGCAGGCCCGAAGTCGGGGATTTCATCTGGTAACAGACGAAATACTGGATCAATTGCCGGAGCTGAAAAGCTATCGTGTGGGCCTGATGAATGTGCTGATAAAACACACTTCGGCGTCGCTGACAGTGAATGAAAATGCAGATCCCAGTGTCCGGGTAGACTTTGAATCCCACTTTAACCGCATGGTGCCTGAGGATGCTCCCCACTATACCCACATCTACGAAGGCAGCGATGATATGCCGGCGCACCTGAAAGCCAGCTTATTGGGCCCTTCCCTGACCTTGCCTATTACCAATGGACGCTTGAACCTGGGCACCTGGCAAGGCATCTATCTGTGCGAACACAGGGATCACGGCGGCAGCCGCAGCCTGGTGATTACCTTGCAGGGGGAATAGCTTCATTTTGACCAAAGACCAACAACAAAAAAGGCCACACAGGTAGACTATGTGACCTTATTTCAACGAGGAAATCTGGCTTATTCAGCAATACGCTCGATACGGGCCAGATAGAAACCGTCAAAACCTGAATTTGCCGGCGTGATGGTTTCATCATCCAGCAGACGGAAGTTAGAGTGAGATGCCAGGAACTTGTCCACCTGCTCACGGTTTTCCTGCGGCATGATAGAGCATGTTGCGTATACCATCAGACCACCCACTTTTACCATCCGACTGTAGCTGTCGATAATATGGGTTTGCAGATCCATCAGTACCTGCAGACGCTCAGGTGTATCACGCCACTTGGTATCCGGATTGCGTTTAAGTACGCCCAAACCTGAGCAGGGTACATCCAGCAGCAAACGGTCAGCCGTCAGCTTCAGGCGCTTAATGGTCTTGCTGGAGGCGATAATTCTGGTTTCCACATTGTGGGCACCCGCGCGGCGGGCACGCTCTTTAAGATTGTCCAGTTTCCACTGCTCAACGTCCATGGCAAGCAATCTTCCTTTACCCTGCATTTGTGCTGCCAGGTGCAAGGTTTTACCACCTGCGCCGGCGCAGGCATCAATCACCCGCATACCTGGTTTGGCATCCAGTGCTGCCGCTACCAACTGAGAGCCAGCATCCTGCTGCTCGAACCAACCATCTTTAAAGGCCTGGGTACGGAACAGAGCTGAATTTGATTCTACTTTCAGAGCTGTCATTACATTTTCGACTTCACTGGTCTGCACGCCCTCTTTACTCAAACGTTTCGCCAGTGCGTCGCGGTCACACTTAAGCTCATTCACCCTCAGGTAGCGGGCAGGAGCCTGCCACATGGCTTCACGCTCAGCGCCCCAACTGTCACCAAGCTGCTGCTCACCCAGATCATTGAGCCACTGCGGACAACCATCCCACAATGCCGGGTCAGATTTAGCCTGCTCGATACGACTCTCCAGCTCCTTATCTTCCAATACTTCGCAGTAACGGAATTTAGGGACATCCAGCTTGTGGAATCTGTGCCATACATTCAACAGCAAGGTGCCCTTTTGACCGACCTGCTCTGGGGTCATGTTGGCCAGGAAACAGTACAGATTCAGGCGACGCATAATGTCACCCGCCACCTGAGTGATCTCGGCCTGTGCCTGAGGTGCCATTTTCAGGCCGGAGAATGCCAGGGAATAAGCACGGTCCAGAGGACGGTTATCACACAGGGCACTGGTCAGTACCTGGATAACCAGGTCAGCCGCAGACGCGGACAGAGAGGATTTCAACATATCAAATACCAGTAGGTATGGTCCGGGAAGAGAAAACCGGGGGATCATAGGGGCTGAGACGACGGTTAGCAACCAGCCAGCAATAAAAAAGCCGGGGTATTGGCCTGATTGGTTCAGGTTATGCCCCGGCCTTATCGACAGTTAAGCAGTATCAATCCTGATCGTCGGCATCGAAATACCAATAGCCTTGCGAGATCCAGCCTGTCATCAGCTCAATCACCTGATCGTTATCCAGCCATGGGCGCAGTTGCTCCCACTCAAGCTGTGGGCAGTTACACAGCAGCGGAATTAAACCTGCACATTCACCCGGCACTTTGATTGCCTCACCATTAAGGTAAAACATGCCTTTGCGGTAATTATGCTCGAAGTAATGACAACGCAATCCGCCCAGACGGGTCAACGATTCGCTTTGGAGTTGGTCCAGCCACTCATCGGCAGACACGTCCCAGGCTTCTTCAAACAGGTCCAACGAGCATTTGGAGTTGGTCAGCATACGGCCAGCAAAATCACTGATGCAATCATCAGTCAGGGCATTCAGCAGTTGCTCGCGAATACGGGCCAGATCACTGTTGTCTATGCATCCGGAGGTATTTGTCACTGTGCGGTCAGGATCTTCGATCTGCGCCTTACCCATCTCATTATCAATCAGATAATCGGCAAATGCGCTGAACATATCCCTGGCGGATGCGGTTCTGAAGCCAACCGAAAAGCTCATGGACGCTTCCAGAGTCACGCCGTCGTGAGGGAAGCCCGGTGGCAGATAGAGGATGTCGCCCGGCTCAAGCTCTACATCGATAATAGGCTCGAATGGATCTGTGTGCAGCAGGGCTTCGTGAGCGGCAAATTCGCGGTGCTCACCCTTATCACCGACTCGCCAACGACGACGGCCAGAGCCCTGACAGATGAATACGTCATACAAGTCGATATGGGGACCTACACCGCCGCCCGGTACCGCGAAGCTCACCATGACATCGTCGAAACGCCAGCGTGGGATAAAATCAAATTGACGAGCCAGTTTTTCCGCTTCAGGAACCCAATTATTCAGCGCCTGAACCACCAGTGTCCAGCCCTCTTCGCCCAAATGATCGTAGGACTCAAATGGGCCAAACGCAGCCTGCCACTTTTCGCCTTCACGCCAAATAAGACGTGACTCGACTTCCTCTTCCATCGCCATACCGGCCATTTCATCCGCCGTCAGCAGATCCTTGAAGTTTTTGAAACCCTGGCGGATAACCACTGGCTTCTTCTGCCAGTATTCAGCCAGAAATTGCTCTGGAGTCAGATTGTTCAAATTCAGTTGCATCAAAGTCGCCCTGTTGCGTTAACGGCATTACGTGCGCCAACGGCATTGAAAGCACGCCAGTGGCAGGAAAAAAGGGCACGCATGCTAACAGGAAGTGCAACCAAACAATGTGAGCAAGATCACGGCGACTTTGATTACATCATTTGTCGGGTATAAAAAATGCGCAGCCAGGCTGCGCATTTTCGCTTAACTCCAATATTCCCTAGGAACCATGTTTGGCCAGCAGAACATCAGGATCATAATCTTCTTCAGGATCAGGCTCCTCCAGACGGACAAACTCACTCTTATCCATGGAGAACTCCATATAGAAGGTGTGATTGTCTTCGGTCATAAAGGCCATGCGACTCATCACGGGGTTATCCAGATTAGCATCGATGGAGATATTCAGAGCCTTGTTGATGGACAGCATCTTGGGCTGGCTTTGATTGATTGAAGTTTGCAGCTCGCGGGATACTTTAAAGATAAAGTCGCCGATAATCTGATTGGTCAGCTCACCCATGACGTTACTGACGTCATCAGAGGTGTGAGTAAAGGCCAGCTCGCTCTCTTTGAAGTTCATATTCAGCATGTATTTACGGTAGATTTCCACCGCAGCTTCACCACTGAAGTTCAGCAACACCAGTCCCGAAAAACCACCATCGAATACTGAAAAACAACCAATATCCGGCTTGAGTTTGGTCTGACTGATACGGCGCACCATACCCGAGTGTCTTATTGTTGAATCTGTCGTATTGGACAGCACTTCAGACACGCTGCGGCAAAGGGTCAGTAATATATCATCTGAAGTCACCACTTCCGGTGAGGCTATTGCATTCATGATTCTTTCCATCTGCTGTAAAAGGAGTTTCCTATCAATAAAGCGTAGTCGCAAAAAAATGAATTCAGCAGCTAATTTTTCATAATATGCAAATTAAAGTGCCACAGGGTTAACATTTTTAACCCATTAAGATTAACAACTTGAGTCAATTCATTAAGATGGGCTTTCTTATGTGATGAAGGGAACTCATATCCATGTTGCTATTGAGACAACTCACGATTCTGCAACGCCTTATTCTGATGTTGGTACTCGCCGCCATAGGTACCTTTGTGTTCGCCTCTTTCTCCATTCTTGAGCAGCGCAGTAATCTGCAGCATCAACAAAACAAACAGATCCGCGAGCAGTTGGATACCGGAGTGAGCCTGCTCAACGCTCTGGCATCAACCGGGATCGCGCCAAAAACCTTAGTTGAGGGTTTAAAATATGGACAGAGTGGCAACTTTGTATTGCTTGGTCCAAATGGAAATCCTCTTGGGGAAACCGAAGCTCTGAGCAGTAAAGTAAGTCGGTCGCAGTGGCAAAAACTGGCAGCTTCAGCACGGTCAAACGGCTATGCAGAAACTCAGGTTGAGATCAGCTTTCAAGGCAAAACCGACACTCTGATTATTGGTGCCAAACCTGCCGCCAATCATGTATTGGCCACCTGGGGTCTGGAAAGTGACATTAATGAGATCATGATTTCTCTGGCAGTGAACTATCTCATCATTATGTTGATTATCTCCCTTCCTATCTTTGGATTCTTTCTGGTCCTGAATCGCTCTATCAGCCAGCCATTGGGACAAGCCATTGCTGCAATGGAGAATATCGCAAGGGGCGATGCAGACTTAACTCAACGCCTGGACACCTCAGGCCGGGATGAGGTCGCGCAGCTCAGCCTGGCTTTCAATGAGTTCGTCTCCAACCTTGGTCAAACCATAAGTCAGCTACAGCCCTTGGGGAGTAATCTGGACCAGGAGTCCGGCCGCCTGCAGCAGGCCGTTCAGGATGCCAACCACAGTGCAGAACATGTTCACCGGGAAACCTCTGCTGTGGCGGTTGTCGTCAAGCAGATGCTGACAACTACACAGGAGATGGCAGCCAATACCCAGCATGCAGCAGACTCAGCAGCCAGTGTCAGAGTACAGGCGGATACCAGCCTGGAGATGATGAGTCACACCACTCAAAAGATCAGGGTGCTTGGGCAGGAACTCAGCCAAAGCCGCACAGTAACTGAGTCACTGGAGCACGCCAGTAATCGTATCGGGGATATTCTGAACGTTATTCAGGGCATCTCTGAGCAAACTAACCTGCTGGCATTAAATGCAGCCATTGAAGCGGCCAGAGCCGGTGCTCAGGGACGCGGCTTTGCAGTAGTGGCTGACGAAGTTCGGGCTCTGGCCAACCGAACTCAATCCTCCACCGAGCAGATCCAACTTATTATTAAGGAGATCCAGCAGGGGGTGACTGCGGTGCTGACCAGCAACCAGACGACACAGGAGCAATCAAAACAGCTGCAGCAGCAGGCCGACAATGTCGCCGAGGCGATGGAAGCTATCCTTGCTTTGGTTAATCAGATAAGTGATATGAACACTCAGCTTGCCAGTGCCACTGAAGAGCAGTCACTGGTGACCGCAGAAATCAGCCGTAACGTCAGTAATATCAGTGAACTGACCGAGGTGTCGCTGCAGGCCAATCAAAGTAACGCCAAGGCATCGAGCGCGCTGCAAATCATGAGTGAGCAGATAACCAAAGGCCTGGGCCACTTTAAAGCCTGAATACGGGCCCGGCATTGCCGGGCCTTCTCTTCCCCTTCCCTTCAAGGAATCTTTTGCCCTGCCTACGCCGCTATACGCAAATTGATATTGTGTTAAGCTTGAGGTGACTTTCATTTCACCGAGAGAGGGAGCCCAGGTGAGACTGACACTAGCTGTTCACGCGCAACTTTATACCATTCACAGCTTCAGTCCGGATACGGAGATTCCGGCGTCGATTTTTTCTCAACCTATGTTCTTTATTGGCAAAACCCGGGAAGAGCTTTCTGTGGTCGTGCCATCGGATCTTGCTCTGGAGAGTCTTGAGCAAGAGGACGACTGGCGCTGCCTTGAGATCCTGGGGCCACTGGGATTCTCCATGACAGGTATTCTTTCGCGTATCTCCACCACGCTGGCAGAAGCCAACATCAGTATTTTTGCCATATCTACCTTTGACACTGACTACATTCTGGTAAAAAAAGACACACTTGAAGCCGCCAAGGCTGCGCTTAAACAAAAGCAGTATCAGGTTATTGATTATTAGCAGGCACTTCCATGACCGCAGTCCATCGCCAATCCTTGATCATTAAAGCCAGGCATGGCATCCATACCCGCCCCGGCGCCCTTTTTGTTAAAGCGGCCAAAGGGTTTGAAGCCGATATCCGACTGGCGTGCGACGGCAAAGAAGCCAATGGTAAAAGCCTGTTTAAACTGCAAACCCTGCCCCTGAGCTGCGGCGCACAGGTAGAGATTATTGCGTCGGGTCAGGATGCACATCAGGCAGTAGAAGCCCTGGCAGCACTGCTAAGTGAGTTGGAATAACAATATGGGCCGCATTGCTCAAGGAACCGGAGTATCTGCTGGTATCGCCTTTGGCACCGCTCTGGTGTTACCGCCACCATCGGATATTGACGCCAATCAGCGAATCAAACCAGCCGACGTTGCCAATCAGCAATCGGCCTTTAATTCAGCTTGCCAATCCCTCATTTCTCAATTAACACCACTGCTGGAGCAGTTTGAAGAAAGCTCCCCACAGGGGCAGCTGATTGAAGCAGAGCTCATGCTGCTTGAAGATGAAGAATTCACTGACGCGGTTCATCAGGCTATTTCCACCCTCAGATTGCCCGCTCACCTCGCGGTAGACAGAATTGTCCAGCAGCATGCAGATGAGCTGGAAGCACTGGAAGATGAATACCTTGCCGCCAGAGCCAAAGATATTTTGAGTCTGGGGCAACGCCTTGTGAGGCAACTGCGTGGTGAGCAACTGCCGGATCTCAATGCCTTAGAGCGCGACACCATACTGATCGCCAGGGATATGACTCCGGCAGAATTTGCCGCACTGCCGATGAAGTCCATTAAAGGACTGGTGCTGATTGAAGGCGGACTGACAAGCCACACAGCCATTCTGGCCAGAGCCGCTGGCATACCAGCCCTGCTTAGCTGCCGCATTGAGCCGGGAGAAGTGAGTTCCGGAGACAGTGTTATCCTCAATGCCAACGAGCAAACCCTGCATATTTCGCCATCAGCCAATACCATTTCAGAATTGAAAAAGTCTCTGGCTCAGTTTCAGGCGAGACAGGATGCGCTGGCTGAGCTGATAGACAGGGAGTGTGTCACCCGGGATGGTACCCCAGTGCCTCTGTTGGCCAATGTCGGTTGTAAAGCCGATATCGATCAGCTGTTGGCTCTTAATGGCGCAGGCGTTGGCTTGTTGCGGACCGAGCTGATGCTGCTCAATGCCGAGCAGTTGCCTGATGAAGAGGAGCAGTACAAAGCCTACCTGGATTGTTTACTGCAGTTGGACGGCAAACCTTTTACAGTTAGAACCATGGATATTGGCGCAGACAAAGTAGTGGCCGCACTGAAGTTACCTAAAGAGCCCAATCCGGCGTTGGGCCTCAGGGGAATAAGGTACAGCTATACCCACCCGGATCTGTTCCGTAGTCAGCTCAGAGCACTGCTCAGAGTCGCCAACCATGGTCCGGTCAGGCTGATGTTCCCCATGATCAACCAGGTAGAAGAGTTGGACTGGGTGCTGACCGAGCTGGAATCGTGCCGGCAATTACTATTGCAAAATGAACAAGGCTATGGAGAGATCGCCTTGGGGATTGTCGTCGAAACTCCGGCGGCGGCCCTGAATCTGGAAAGCATGTTACCTGAGCTTGATTTTATCAGCATAGGGACCAACGACCTGACCCAATACACCATGGCTGCAGACCGTATGCAGCCAGAAATTACCCGCGCCTTCCCGACCCTGTCACCTCCCCTGCTAAGGTTAATCAAGCACTGTATCGATGCTGCACATCAATACGGACTGCCTGTATCTATGTGCGGAGAACTGGCAGGAAACCCTCAAGCCACGGCGTTACTGCTGGGATTGGGACTGGATGAGTTCAGCCTGAGCCCCAGCGGACTGCTGGAAGTCAAAGCAAAGGTTCTTGAAACCGATATGGAAGCCGCTGGCCTCATTGCTGAAAAAGCGCTCAAATGTCGACGTTTGGATGAACTGAAGGCCTGCATTGCCCCTGTCAATTCCACCTCTGATTGAGTATCCTGTCGTTTGGTTAAATTAAGGATAGCAGGCAAGAGGTTATGGGATTCTTAAGCCGAATCAGACGTATGGTTTCAGGCCAGCCCCCGGTTGAAGGCGGGGTAGATATTCTGGCGCCCGTCAGTGGTCAGTTGGTGTCACTGGAGAATGTACCGGACAAGGTATTCGCTGAAAAAATTGTCGGCGACGGTATAGCCATTGAACCCAGCGGAAAGCAACTGTGCGCCCCAATCTCAGGCACTCTGGCCAAAATATTTGAAAACAATCACGCCTTCAGCATTGAAAGCCCCCATGGCATAGAACTCTTTGTTCACTTTGGTGTGGGGACAGTAGAGCTGGGCGGAAAAGGCTTTACCCGCCTGAAAGAGGAAGGCTCCCAGGTTGAAGCCGGTGAGCCGGTTATCGAGCTTGACCTGAAATCAATCAAACAGGAAATTCCCTGCGTGCTGACCCCTGTAGTGGTTGCCAATATGGAGGATATTGCCTCCATGACCCAAAAAACAGGCAGCGTCACCGCGGGTAAAGACACCATTTTCACCGTCACCATGCAATAAACACTGCATCGAGTGCGCCCCTAGACGATAATAACAGGAGTAAACAGTGACCCTTTACGGCATTAAAAACTGCGATACCGTCAAGAAAGCCCGCAAATGGCTGGAAGCCAACGAGCACAATGTTCCATTTCATGATTTCCGGGAACAGGGTCTGGACGAAACCGATCTGACCGCATGGGTAAAAAGCCTGGGCTGGGAAGCGGTCCTGAACAAACGCTCTACCAGTTTTCGCGCTCTGGATGATGCCGACAAACAAAACATTGATGAAGCCAAGGCGATACAGCTGATGCTGGCCAACCCTACTCTGATCAAACGTCCTGTGCTGGCGACCAATGGCAAAGTCATGGTGGGTTTCAAAGACGCTGATTATCAAGCCTGGTTTGCCTGATGAGCAGAGAAGTTACCGATATTGCGATAGATTTAATCGCGCGCCCTTCAGTCACACCCGAGGATGCCGGCTGCCAGAAAATGATGGCTGACTACCTGGCACCTTTGGGGTTTGATATTGAGTCCATGGTGTTTGAAGACACCACCAATATGTGGGCCCGAAAAGGCAGCGAAGGCCCGCTGTTCTGCTTCGCCGGCCATACTGACGTTGTACCGGCCGGTGACCTGAATCAGTGGCATACCCCTCCGTTCGAGCCAAGAGAGATAGATGGCTATCTGCACGGCCGGGGCGCAGCGGATATGAAAGGCTCACTGGCAGCCATGATGGTGGCCACCAAGCGCTTTGTTGAAAAACATCCTGACCACAATGGCTCCATCGCGTTTCTGATCACCAGTGATGAAGAAGGCCCTTTTATCAACGGCACGACAAGGGTTATCGATACCCTTGAAGCCCGTAATGAAAAGATTACCTGGGCTTTGGTGGGCGAACCATCATCAACCCACCTGCTGGGTGATATTGTCAAGAATGGCCGTCGTGGCAGTCTGACTGGTAACCTGACCGTTAAAGGGGTTCAGGGGCATGTTGCCTACCCACATCTCGCCGATAATCCTGTGCATAAAGCGGCCCCGGCGCTGGCAGAACTGGCTCGTATCAAATGGGATAATGGTAATGAGTTCTTCCCTCCTACCAGCTTTCAGATAGCCAATATTAACGCGGGAACAGGTGCCTCCAATGTGATCCCAGGAGCGATGGAGGTGATGTTTAACTTCCGCTACTCCACCGAAGTGACTGCTGAAATATTGATAGAGAGAGTTCTGGGCATTCTCGATGCCCATGGTCTGGACTATGATATCAGTTGGGTATTCAACGGACTTCCTTTCCTCACAGGTGAAGGACCTTTGTTGGATGCAACCCGGGAAGCGATCTACGAGGTGACAGGTACACAGACGGATCCTCAGACCAGCGGCGGTACATCCGATGGTCGCTTTATCGCCCCGACCGGCGCACAGGTTATTGAACTGGGCCCGGTGAATGCCACCATTCACAAAGTGAATGAATGTGTTCGTACTGCAGATCTGGAGCTACTGGCATGCTGCTACGAAAAGATTCTGGAAAAACTGCTGTGCCGCTGATCCCCAACGGCCGCCTTTATGGTTTGACCGATGAGGGGCTGGACGCAGTGGGCAACACCATGCTCACCACGGCGGCAAAAGCCGCCTTTCTGGCAATGCAACAAGCCTGCGGTAAAGAAGGAATAGCACTCACTATTTGTTCTGGCCATCGCAGCTTCGAGCGCCAACTTGCGATCTGGAACGGGAAAGCCAGTGGCCGCCGGCAATTGCTGGATAAATACTGCCAACTGGTGAACCCGACAGACTATACAGAAGATGAGCTGGTGCAGTTAATCCTTATCTGGTCGGCCTTGCCGGGATGTTCCCGCCATCATTGGGGAACCGATATCGACGTGTTTGATGCAGCCATGATTAACCAGTCTGAGCTGAATCTTGTCCCGGCAGAATACCTGGATGCGGGTCCCTGCCACCAGCTTTACCAGTGGCTGCTGGCAAATGCCGCAGACTATGGCTTCTATTTCCCCTTTCAGGCAGGTCTCAGCGGCGTCAGCCCGGAGCCCTGGCATTTAAGTTATTTTCCCGAGTCCACTGAGTATCTGGACTCATTCAATATCGATACCCTGTCGTCGATATTGCAACACAGTGAGTTGGGATTGAAAGGATCCGTAATTTCCCAGCTTGAGAAACTCGTTAATGAGTTTGTCTACAAAGTGGCCCCAATTCCAGAGATGAGTTCCAAAGGATAGACCAGTCGCAGCAAAAACTGCTGCTAGACTCATCTTTGTGGAAAAAACCACTTTACCTAAGTGAATTTCAATGAAAATTTTGAAGCCTTTATTTGATAACAACAGGCTGTGGGCCGAGCGGATCCGTACCGAAAAACCTGACTTTTTCGAGCAATTGGCCCAACAACAAACCCCCGAGTATCTTTGGATCGGTTGTTCCGACAGTCGGGTTCCCTCCAATCAAATTATTGACCTGATGCCCGGCGAAGTCTTTGTGCACCGTAATATCGCCAATATGGTGATCCATACGGATCTCAATTGCCTGTCTGTGATTCAGTACGCGGTCGAAGTACTGAAGGTCAAACATATCATGGTGGTAGGTCACTATGGATGTGGCGGAGTCAAAGCCGCTCTCAGTGATGGGCGTCTTGGTCTTATCGATAACTGGCTTGGGCACTTGCGTGATGTCTACCGGACATATCGTGACGAGATAGACCAATTGGATGGCCAGACAAAGATTGACCGTATGTGCGAGCTCAATGTGATTGAGCAGGTACAGAATGTTATCAGCACCTCTATCGTTCAGGATGCCTGGCAAAGGGGACAGTCACTCTCGGTACATGGCTGGATCTACAGCATCGACAACGGGCTGCTTACCGATCTTGATGTCACCCGGGATGAAAACAGCGGGTCAGCCTCTAACGGCTGACAAGGCTGGTTTGCTGAATCTTAGCTGACGCTCCTCAAAAAACCTCACTATCTTGCTGCATATACAGGGCAAATATGAAAAAATTGCCCTGTCATCCCGCTTGCTCTACTTGCATGCCCTGAAGTTCAGGTTTAGGCTCTGGCACCAGTCTGACGCCGAGGTGGCGTCTCTTTTGACAAGAAGGTAACACCATGAATGTAACCCTGTTAATTCCGGCGCGTTATGGCTCCAGCCGTTTTCCCGGAAAGCCACTGGCACCGATTAACGGTAAGCCAATGATCCAGCGCGTATACGAGCGCGCATCTCTGGCCGAAGGGTTGGACAATATTTATGTCGCCACTGATGATGAGCGTATCCGCGAGACCGTAGAAGGCTTCGGTGGCAAAGTGGTGATGACAGGCAGTGAAGCTGCTTCAGGTACTGACCGTCTGGAAGAAGCCGCCACAAATCTCGGCCTGCCGGACGATGAACTGATCATCAACCTGCAGGGTGATCAGCCACTGATTGACCCTATCTGCATCGAGCAGTTAATCAACCTGTTCAAGCAACAGCCGGGACAGTTTGAGATGGCCACTTTGGGCGTCGAGATCCTGCGGGATAACGAGCGCACCGACCCAAACAACGTCAAGCTGGTTTACGATAACGACCACTTTGCTATCTATTTCTCCCGTGCTTCTATTCCACACGGTCGTGACGTTGATGATTACCCAATGCACAAGCATTTGGGGATCTATGCTTACACCCGTCGCTTCCTGCACACATTTGCCAATTTACCGGTTGGCCGCCTGGAGTCTCTGGAGAAACTTGAGCAGCTGCGAGCTTTGGAAAATGGCTATAAAATCAAAGTAGCCATCGGCGCGTTTGACTCTCCTGAAGTCGACACGCCAGCCGATATCCGTAAGTGTGAGCAGAGACTTGCCGCCGACTAAGCTGCGTTTTGAGGATTGATTATGTCCGATTGGGAAACCGTACTGCTGATCGTTCTTGTGGTTGGTATTATTGCCAGCAACCTGGTTGTGCTTAAACACACGACAAAGTTCAAAATGCATCAGTTTGGTAACCACAAAGACAAGTCAGTCACAACCAAAGACAAAAAGTCTGAGGACAAAGCAGAGCAGGATAAGCCAGAATCTGAAACCGATTCTTCCAAGTATCCCAAGTACAAAGAGTGGGATGACGATAAAGACGAATGGTAAAAACAACGCCAGTCAATATGACTGGCGTTTTTGTTTTCAGGTTTCAATTCATCATCAGTATCAGTCGGCCAATTCCCGCTCAAGACGCTTACTGACCTCATCCGGCGTTGTGGTGTATTTCGCCAGTACACTGTATGCCACAGGCACAACCAACAGGGTAAAGAGAGTCGCGACCACAATGCCGCTCAGCACCACGACACCTATCACAAAGCGGGTTTCAGAACCTGCCCCGAACGACAGTACCAGGGGAATGGCACCGGCCGCAGTGGTGATACCTGTCATCAAAATTGGACGCAGTCGCTGCACTGAGGCATCAATCAGCGCCTTTTGAAATTCCAGCCCTTCATCTCTCAACTGGTTGGCAAACTCCACAATCAAAATGCCGTTTTTGGCAGCAAGACCTACCAGCATAATGATGCCAATCTGACTGTAGATATTCAGGCTCTGGCCGGTGAAAAACAGCCCCAACAAAGCGCCAAGGGTAGCCAAAGGCACGGTCAGCATAATCACCAACGGATGGATATAACTTTCAAACTGTGCCGCTAACACCAGGAACACAATCCCCAACGCCAACATAAACACAAAGTACATGCTGTTGCCCGACTCCTGATAATCCAGCGACTGGCCTTTGTAACTCACCACCGCCTCAGCAGGCAGATGCTCGGCCACCAAACCATTAAGGTAATCCAACGCTTCACCCAGGCTGTAACCTTCCACCAGACTGGCCTCTATGGTAATCGCCCGCATTCTGTTATAGCGATTGAGATTAGAGGCATCGGCAAACTCCTCAACAGTCACCAGATTGGACAATGGAATCAATTCGCCACCCCGGTCGGAGCGCACATAAATATTGCTGAGATCGTTGGCGGTATTCTGATATTCGCGGTTACCTTCAATTATCACATCATACTCTTCGCCATCCCGCATAAAGGTGGTGACCAGACGTGACCCCAACATTGACTCCAGCGTCCGACCGATATGGGCAATGGACACCCCCATATCTGAGGCTCTGTCGCGATCGATAACTACCCTCAGCTGAGGTTTGGTCTCTTTGTAGTCGTGATCAAGCCCAAGCAGATTAGGGTTTTCCTTGGCTTTCTCCAGCAGGATATCCCGCCATGCAGACAGTTCGTCATAGGTCGGGCCTCCCAACACAAATTGCACCGGCTTACCCACACCCCGGCCAAAAGCCTGACGCATGATAGGGAACGCACGGATACCCGCCAGATCGGACAACCTCGCCCGGATATCTGCAGCTATCGCTCCGGCCGGACGGCGCTCAGACCAATCCTCCAGCACGATAATCGCCATACCGCCGGAGAAATCCGCCACAGTCCCCCAGCCTCTTGGAGCACGAACCAGCAAACGCTTAATTTCACCACTTTCCACCAATGGCATAAGGCGGGTTTCCACCTCATTCATGTACTCCTTAATGTACTCATAGCTGGCGCCCTGAGGCCCATTAACCATCAGGAAAATACCGCCTCTATCCTCCCGGGGGGCAAACTCCTGAGGCAACTCCTTCACCAGGAATACACTGGATGCCAGCGCTGCGACAGCAATCAGAGCCACAATCACAGGAGTTTTAACCGCCTGACTTAACATACGCGCATAGGCTCGGGATAACGCATTCATCGCCCGGTCCACCTGACGCACCAACCAGGGATCATGGTCTGCACTTTTCAGTACCTTAGAGCACATCATAGGACTCAGCGTTAACGCCACAATGCTGGAGAAAATCACCGCGGCACTCATGGCGACAGCAAACTCTTTAAACAACTTACCCAGATCGCCCTCAAGGAAGGTGATCGGCATAAACACGGAAACCAGCACCAGTGTTGTCGCCACCACCGCAAAGGCTACCTGACGCGCCCCAAGGAAGGCCGCCTTCAGGGGCGTCTCACCCTGCTCTATACGTCTGTGAATATTCTCAAGCATCACGATGGCATCATCCACCACCATGCCGATAGCGAGGATCATCGCCAGCAAGGTGAGCAGGTTAATGGTATAGCCAAGCGCAAACAGTACGATAAAGGTAGAGATAAGCGAGACAGGTACCGCTAGTGCGGGGATCAACATTGCCCGAACACTGCCCAGGAACAGGTAGATCACCACGATGACCAATATCATGGCGATAAAAAGTGTTTGGTAAACCTCTTTAATGGAAGCCTCAATAAACACAGAACTGTCGTAGGAGCGTTTAATCTCCATGCCAACGGGCAGGGTTTTATTCAGCTCATCCGCCAGTGCATTGGCCTGTCTGGCTACATCCAGTGTATTGGCAGTGGACTGTTTGGCGACGCCCAGTCCAATCATGGACTCGCCGTTGCCACGGAACATAATCCGCTCTTCTTCTGAACCAATCTCGACCCGGGCCACATCTTCCAACCTGACCAAATGACCATCGTTACCTTCGGCCAGCACCAGATCGGCAAAGTCATCACGGGTTTGGAACGAACGCTCGACCCGCACAGAGAAGTGACGTTCAGCAGACTCAATGGAACCTGCCGGGAGCTCAACGTTCTGGGACCTCAGCGCACTTTCCACATCTGAGACTGTCAGGCCATGAGCTGCAAGGCGTTGTCTGTCCAGCCACACTCGCATGGCATAAACCTTACCGCCGCCCACACGTATGGTGGACACACCATCCAATGCAGAGAACCTGTCGACCAGGTAACGGCGAGCGTAATCAGTCAGCTCGAGTGTATTGAGGCGATCCGACACCAGGTTGAGCCACATAATCACTTCATCGCTGGAGTTGGCTTTTTCAACCTCTGGTGGGTCAGCTTCTTCAGGGAGGTTATCCAGCAGGCCCGAGATACGGTCACGCACATCATTGGCGGCGGACTCAATATCCCTTCCTACATCAAACTCCAGAGTGACACTGGAGCGCCCATCCCGACTGGTAGAGCTGATGTGGCGAATACCTTCAACACCGCTGACCCTGTCTTCCACCAACTGGGTAATACGGCTTTCCACCACTGAAGCACTCGCGCCCCGGTAGTTGGTGTCAATAGACACCACAGGTGGATCGATATCCGGGTACTCCCGCAAAGGCAATTTGCCAAAAGAGACCAGACCAAGAATGACCAGCAGCAAGCTGATCACAGACGCCAGAACCGGACGTTTGACCGATATATCTGTCAGTACCATCAGCCGCGCTCCGTGTCCGTCTTATCCTTAAAGGTAAAACGCTCGCCCTGTTCAGTGGTTACTTCACTGCCGGGGCGAACTTTCATAATGCCGCGGATAACCACAGACTCACCAGGAGTCAGGCCTTCTGTGATTTCCACCCAACCGCGCTCACGGGAGCCAATAGTGACCTGGCGGCGTTCAATTTTACCTTCTACTACCAGATACAAATAATGTCGGTCACTGATTGGGATAATGGCAGACTCCGGTACCATCAGCGCTTCCCGGGTGTCACGAATAAGCTTTACCTGCATCAGCATCCCCGGCAGCAGCTTTAGTTCAGGGTTGGCGATCTGAGCCCGCACTGTGACTGCCCGTGTGGCAGGATCTACCCGACTATCGATGCTGCTGACGGTACCGACAAACACTTCATCAGGATAAGCTGTGCTGAGAGCCTCCACTGACTTGCCCGGTTTCATCTGAGCGATAAAGCGCTCAGGCACGGTAAAATCCAGCTTAACAACTGAGATATCATCCAGAGTCGTGATCAGGGTACCCGGGGTAACCAGGCCGCCAATGCTGACCTGACGCAGCCCAAGGCGACCAGCAAAAGGCGCGGCAATACGACGGTCAGTCAATGACGATTGTGCAGCTTCCAGCTCTGCTCTGGCGGTATCCAGCTGCGACTGAAGTCGGTCCCGTTCCAATTCTGCAACGGTTTTATTGCTGACCAGAGAACGAATACGGGCAAGCTCTCGCATTTGCTCTTCAAGCTTCACCTTTGCGGCCTTAACTCTGGCCTGCTGCTCAACATCCTGAAGTTGCACCAGCAGGCTGCCCTGCTCCACCAGATTGCCATCATCAAAATGAATTTCGGTGACCACATCAGTCACTTTTGGAGTAATAGATACAGCTTCATTGGCCTTAAGCGTGCCCAGCGCTTCAACTTCATCGCGAACCTGAGCCATCGCTGCTTCTGTCACGACCACTTTAACTGGGCCACGGGGTCCACTGCGCCCATTGGACTCTTGTTTAGGCCAATAAAAATAGCCTGCCGCACCGATCCCCAGAACCAGCACACCAATTATTATTTTTTTCATTACTTCATCTATCCTGCTGAAATCTTTGGCCAGTTTACATTTAGGCAAAGTCACATCAAGCAACTTTACCTTTGGTTACATAATTACTCATTTAAACCGCTGTAAGTTCAATAAAAATCGATGCTGCAAGGAAGGATTTGTAACTGCAGGTTTCTGAAAAATTGTGTGGAGAGGCGGATACAAATATGCCCTCTGAAAAGAGGGCATTTTGCTTATGCTTGACGCTGAATTAACTGTTACTTGGTAAATGTCCCATTAAGTCGACCTTCTACGCCTTCCCGCCAACCTCCAAGCCATTGCGACCTGGAGTCCAGATTGGAATATGGACAATTGTCCTTGGAGCGACCACCCACTCCAGCCTGGAAACCTTTGGAAAAAGCCCTGTCTAGCCGATCTCGTTTTTGTCTTTTCATGTAAGCATCCTCTGTTCTACACAAAAGGGAAGCGGAAAAAATATCCAACTCCACTGTTAGGAATAGAACGTTTTGGAACCAAGATCAATGATCAAAACCGGGTATTTTAGCGTTCAAATATTAAGCTATTGAGAACATGGTGAAAAAAAATCGGAGCCTGGGCTCCGATTTTCGTTTAAATATCATTTCAGCCTTAAAACACTGAAAATGTTAATATTTTGTTAACCGATGATTTTGCGTCGTACCCAAAGCAGCGGCAGCAGCATCAGCCAACCCAGGCCAGCAGCGCCCTTACGCTCGTATGGTGCGTCATCGTCGTCAGGAGCAATATAGGTACAAATGTCCTCTTTGGTGCCCCCTGCAATCTTTTCCAGAACCACAGCACGTGGAAGGAAAGAGGTCAAAGGCTGACCGTTGGCATTAAGCTCAAATACCGCATCTTCGACACTGGTCACAGGTTCACCATCTTTATCAACCAGATTACCCTGGCTATCTACTTTATAAAGAGGCTTACGCACAAATGCAGTACCAACAATGTAATTACCGTCGTCGGATACTGTATCAGCATCAACAATTAGAATTTCGGTCTTATAGCTTAGCTCCAAACCTGAGCCATCAGTGACCTTCACTTCGTGCGGCTTCCAGCTGCCATTGCCATCAGGCTCAAGACCTTTTGACTCACAAGTCAGTACTTTGTTCAGATCTACCAGTTCCTGAACAGAAGAGTCATACAGGAAACCGGCTTTGGGTCTTGAAGTCTCTTTGTCGTGGGTAATCTCAATAGAACCTACGACCTGCCCTTGGTCGTTAATGTCTCTTGGTCTGCTGCTGAGATCAGAGATAGTTCCATAGAAATCCAGTGGTGTGAAAATGCTGCCACCAGCGTTTATGTCATAGGTGAAGAACTTGGTACGAAGATAGCCTTCGATATATCTGTCATAAGTACCAATCAGCAGGCCTGAATCATTCACATCATAAGCGATGGTGTTGTAGTGCTCGCGGTCAGGGAACGGAACAGGGTTAAACGCATACTCCTCTGTTCCGGCATCATTAGCTTCTTTTTTCCAATAACCCGCATCCAGCCTTCTGTCGTCGGTATCACCGTCACGGTACGTATCAGAACGCCCTGCAACAACACCATTACCACTAATCCCAAGCCCCTGAGCAGTAAACACTGTCTCAGAATCTTCTGCTGGCGTCAGACCAAGCGGCAAAATCAATGGCTGAGGTTCAGCATCACTCAAGTCCCAAATCGCAGCCCTGGTTTGATACTGAATATTGCGAATGCCGTTGGTCGCAGATGGGTACTGGTTGACCTGAACACAAACATCAACTGGCAAAGTTGCGTCATCACCGAAACAGGCATCAATTCGCTCTGCCCCGAATTGTGATATTTCGGTACTCGCATAACCGGCGACCAAGTTGGAACTGTTTACAGCAGCTGCTACCGACCAACCACCAATATTAACCGTCTGGGCCGCACCATCCTCAGGATCATAGGTGTAGGTCATTGATGATGCTAAAGGTGGCAAAGAAACCTCGGCTTCTTCCCCTTTTTTGGCAATCCCCCGCATCTCAAAATCACGAACATAAAACTCAGTTTGCTCTGATTCATTATCCGGATTGTCAATTACCTGTTGAGGGCCAGATACTCCGCCAACCTTAAAGCCTACAGAGTTTGCGCCATAATAAAGTGCATCAATACGGCTAACATTCTCTGTGTCATCCGGTGGTGTCGAACCACCAAGCGCCTCAAAATCAGGAAGCCATGGGGTTGGCGTAGAGTTTTGTTCAGCTATAAATGCGAAGTTGTTCGCTACGATGGGATCATTAACTGAATAGGTAATCTGCTCTTCGGGAGCAATGCCGTCTTCGATATCAATGAGGTCGTCATCAACATCTTCATCGCGCAATCTCTTCTTACCCCGCGCAACCCCTACCATCACGGGTGTACCATTTTCAAAGGTCAGCCCCATGCCGTATGAGCGTTGAGTGTTTTTGAGAACATCAATATCTGGGAAAGGAGTACCATCCACATCAGTTCCTTCACTGATGTTCACTACTCTAAATGGTGTCTCAGCTAACGTCTGAGCATAAGCCGGCAGGGTACCGAGGGCCCCGACAACACTGAGTGCAACCAGTGACAGGGTCTTGTCCAAAGATAACTTCATTCAGATTTCCTATTTATTATTCTGTGCTTACTTCATTGACTCGAGCTCTTCCCATCGCTCGAAGTACTGCTCCAGTAACGCTTCTTTGTCCGCCAACGCCTTCAATCCGGCGTTCACTTCGTCACTGGGGCGGGAATAAAATTCCGGATCATTCACAGTTTCCTGCAAACCTTCAATTTCAAGCTCCAGCGCTTCCATTTGAGCTGGCAGAGCATCCAATTCACGCTGCAACTTATAAGAGAGTTTCTTACCGGTTTTAGCCTGTGCCTGCTTGGCATCACCCTGTGTTTGCTTGCCAGCCTGAGTTTCGACCTCAGATTTCGGCGCAGGTTCCCCAGTTGATTGATCTGCAGCAGGTTCACGGTAAAAACGCGCCCCCTGCTCAACAGCATCCTGGTAACCACCAACGAACTCATTCCAACGACCATTACCGGCAAACCACCAACTACTGGTCACTGTATTGTCGATAAAAGCACGGTCGTGACTGACGATAACCAAGGTGCCCTCATATTCGGCCAACATGGACTCTAGCAATTCAAGGGTCTCAATATCAAGGTCATTCGTCGGCTCATCGAGAATAATCAAATTCGCAGGACGTAACAGTAACCTTGCGAGCAATAAGCGGTTTTTCTCACCACCTGAAAGTGCTTTGACAGGAGTACGAGCCCGCGCAGGCGAAAACAGGAAGTCCTGCAGGTAACTCAGGATATGGCGATCACGGCCATTCACCGTGACAGTTTGCTTGCCTTCACCCACGTTCTCTTCAACGGTTTTCTCCTGATCCAGCGCCTCACGGTACTGGTCGAAGTACGCCACTTCCAGCTTGGTACCACAACGGACGTTACCGGATTGAGGCTCCAGTTGAGACAGCAACAGCTTAATCAGCGTCGACTTACCGCAGCCATTGGGGCCGATAATGGCGATGCGGTCACCGCGCATTACTGTGGTGTTGAAGTTCTTCACCAGGTGCAGATCAGGCAGGTTGTAGTTGAGGTCAGTGACCTCGAATACCAGCTTACCGCTGCGCTCTGACTCAGATACCGCCATAGCCACATTGCCCTGGCGGTTGATACGTTCTTTACGCTCAACCCGCAACGCTTTAAGGGCACGCACGCGACCTTCATTTCTGGTACGACGGGCCTTAATCCCCTGACGGATCCAGGCTTCCTCTTCCGCCAGCTTCTTATCAAAAGCAGCGTTGTGCTCCGCTTCTACGCGCAGCCATTCTGCTTTGCCTTCCAGATAAGTTTGATAGTTACCCGGCCAGGAGGTGACGACACCTCGGTCGAGGTCGACAATACGGGTTGCCATGCGGCTGATAAAGCCACGGTCGTGACTGATAAAGACAATGGCACCTTTATAGGCCAGCAGGTATTGCTCAAGCCATTCGATGGTATCGATATCCAGGTGGTTGGTCGGTTCGTCAAGCAGCAACAGATCGGGTTCGCTCACCAGCGCGCGCGCCAGTGCCACTTTACGCTGCCAGCCACCGGACAATTCAGACAAAGGTGTATCAGGGTCCAACGCCAGGCGTTTACAGTGACCGTTAATACGGGTATCCAACTGCCAGCCACCCAGATGATCCAACTCACCCTGCAGACGTTCCATCTGCTTGAGCATTCGCTCCATTTCGTCAGGGTTGGCATTGGCCATGGAAGCTGACAGCTTATGATACTGCTCCAGCGCCTCACCCACTTTCTGCAGGCCGCCGGCAATATAAGCATAAACAGTGCCCTGCTCCTGCTTAGGAGGATCCTGTTGCAAACGACTGACTTTCACATCGTTGGCGATATTGAATTCACCATCATCCAGTAAAGTGTCGCCGGACAGTACTTTCAACAGGCTGGATTTACCGGCACCATTGCGACCTACGATACACACTCGCTCACCGGCCTCAATGGTAAAATCAGCTTCCTGCAGCAAAGGAATGTAGCCATAGGCCAGTGATCCTTTGTTAATTCGAACCAGACTCAATCTAGACTCCCAAAAATTGTTTCACTGCCGCTTCATCGAAGGGCCAGTTCAGTTCCTGACCACTTTCGGTGGCCAGGACCGGTATGCGAATGCCATAGCGTTCAGCCAGTTGCTCATCATCACAAATGTCCTGGTGAACAAAGTTCAGCTGCATTGCACTGAGCAACTCTGCTGCCATCTCACACAGATGGCAGCCGTCGGTATGGTAGAGGGTAAGCGCTGATACACTTGTCTCAGGCATGAGTCACCAGCCACACGTTGTGGATCTGAGCGTTACGCTTAAAGTCTTCCGGCAGCAGTTTGGCATCAATGTTCACCGCCTGCAGACCAACCTTAGCCAGTGCATCCATATCCATTTTGAATTTACGCTTGTTGTTGGAAAAGATGATCTCACCGCCCGGACGCAGCAGCTTTTTCAAGTCGGCCAATACATTGGCGTGATCACGCTGCACATCCCAGGAATCTTCCATCCGCTTGGAGTTGGAGAAAGTCGGCGGATCGATAAACACCAGGTCAAATTGCTGCTCACAGTCTTTAACCCACTGCAAACAGTCAGCCTGGATAAACTGATACTGGCGGCCCATCAGACCGTTCAGTACAAAGTTATCTTTAGCCCAGTTCAGATAGGTGTTGGACATATCCACTGTCGTAACAGACCTGGCACCGCCCTTACCTGCGTGTACAGAGGCCGAACCAGTGTATGAGAACAGGTTCAGTACATCGCGCTCTTTGGACTTTTCACCGACCAATTTGCGGGTCAGACGATGGTCAAGGAACAAACCGGTATCCAGATAATCGGTGAGGTTCACTTTGAACTGACAACCATACTCGTGAGCAGTCAGCTCCAGCTTTTCCTTATCCAGCTTCTGATATTGGCTGGTGCCCTTTTGCTTCTCACGGGTTTTGACCACTATTTTTTCCGGGTCAACACCACTGGCTACCGGCAGCGCCAGCAACATATCTGTCATACGACGCTTGGTCACATTCTCCGGGATCTTGGCGGGCGCAGCATACTCCTGCATCACCAGATAATCCTGATAACGGTCAATAGCCACGTTATATTCCGGAATGTCAGCATCATAAATACGGTAACAATCGATACCTTCGCGCTTGGCCCACTTATCCAGCTGCTTCATGTTCTTTTTCAAGCGGTTGGCAAATGGTTCAGCAACTTTGCTGATATCGACACCCTCTGCCGATGGCATTTCACGACGGGTAGACTTGGCGTGCAAGGTGTACAGGTTAAAACCACACTCCAGCGCACCATTGAACATCTTCATCTGCTTGTCAGCTTTCAGCTTGATGGCAGACATGAGTTCGATATCGGAGCACAACATCGCGACCTTCCAACCACCAAACTCACGTTTGAATTTATCACCCAGCTGATAGTACAGCTGCAACAGTTCAGACATGTTACCCAAACGCTCGCCGTAAGGAGGGTTGGTGACCATAAAGCCAGTTTCAGCAACAGGTTCCACAGTCAGCGCATTGGCCACTTTAAAGTCAATCAGGTGGGCCACACCGGCGTTCTGAGCATTGCGCTTGGCCAGCGCCACCACGCGGGAGTCGATATCAGATGCATAGAACTTAAGGTCGCAGGACTGCAAGCCACGGTTAGCACGCACATCGGCTTCGGCCTTAACCTCGCGCCATACATCTTCTTTATGACGGCGCCAGTATTCAAAGCCAAAGCGGCTGCGTTTCAGGGCTGGAGCAACATCAGCCGCGATCAGTGCAGCTTCAATCACAACAGTACCGCTGCCGCAGAATGGATCCATCAAGGTTTGAGGCGCTTTGGTCCAGCCGCTGCGCACCAACATGTTACAGGCCAGATTCTCTTTCAGCGGCGCTTCACCAGTACGATCGCGATAGCCGCGCTGATGCAAAGCGCCACCAGAGAAGTTAAGTCCAATAGTCACCTGGTTATTGCGGAAGTGAGCGTCGATACGGAAGTCCGCGTCAGTTCGGCTGACGTCAGGACGACGGTCGAAATCATCACGGAAACGGTCAACAACCGCATCCTTAATCTTCAGCGCGCCAAATTGGGTGTTATTGATAAAACCGCCGGTGCCATGAAAATCAATGGCAAAGCTGTTGCGGTAATCAAAGTGGCTTGGCCAGTCAATACAGTAAGCAGCGTCATACAGCTGCTGAGCAGACTCGCAAGGGCCTTTATAGATGATGTGTACAATCCGGCTGGCCAAACGAGTCCACAAAGTGATTCGGTAGGCTTGCTCCAAAGTTGCAGAAAAATAGACGCCGGCCACACTCTCTTTGATCTCAGAGGCGCCAAGCTCGGCCAGTTCGCCCGCCAGGGCATATTCAAAGCCCTTGGGGGCTGCGGCAAAAAATGAAAACATGTGTGTTGATGCTTTGGCTTGCTCGTAATTTAGTGGCGCATTATACCTTCGAACCTCATCTATGTATAAACAGTTCTCACATTTAGTAGCTCACACACTTTATGCAACTCACCTAATGAAACCTTAAGGGAGCCAAACGCCAACACCCTGAATACAAAGCGGCAAACATCGATGATTATTCAGGCAAACAGACGCATATTCCCGAAATCGGCTTGCAATGAAAAAGCTCGGTCGTTATAGTTCGCCCCGCTTTCGACGCAGTAGCTGAGCAAAGCAGAAATATCGGACGCGGGATGGAGCAGCATGGTAGCTCGTCGGGCTCATAACCCGAAGGTCGTCGGTTCAAATCCGGCTCCCGCAACCAACTTTAGTTGATGAGAAATAGGTCTTCGGGCTCAACTCTTATTAACCGCAGGCGAAGGTCTCATACCCTACTCCCGCAACCACTTCCTTATTAAGAAGTAAAACTGATAACTACAATTCGGACGCGCGATAGAACAGCATGGTAGCTCGTCGGGCTCAACTCTTTTCATAAAGAATCGAAGGTCGTCAGCTTCACATCAAATCTGGCTCTCGCAACCAACTTTCTGGCTGACAGAAAGATTCAAAATAAACAGCGAACAATTCGGACGCGGGGTGGAGCAGCATGGTAGCTCGTCGGGCTCATAACCCGAAGGTCGTCAGTTCAAATCTGGCCCCCGCAACCACTTCCTTATTAAGAAGCAAAACTGATAACTACAATTCGGACGCGGGATGGAGCAGCATGGTAGCTCGTCGGGCTCATAACCCGAAGGTCGTCGGTTCAAATCCGGCTCCCGCAACCAACTCTTTTTAAGAGAGAGAACAAGCCTGCAGATGCAGGTTTTTTTGTATCTGAAGATCCAGTGATAATCGAGCTTTACTTTAGCAGACGCTGCCAGCTCATAATCATAACCCTCAAGCCATCGACAAGTGTTGCCCAGTTAAATCCGGCTCCAGCAACCAACTCTTTTTAAGAGAGAAAACAAGCCTGCAAATGCAGTTTTTTTGTATCTTAAATTCCCTGCTCTTCCGTTAAACACATCATAACCCTCAGGCCGTCGGCTTCATATCAAGTCCCACTATCGTAACCAACTTCTTATCTGAGGAATTTAAGTCTGCTTTGGAGGATTTTTTGTGACTTAAACTGCCGACGCCACTATAGATATAAATAGAGCATAGTTATCTTTACAAAATTCGGGGTATGCCCCGCACAGTTCTTACTGCAAGAGAGCTTTACGGTTCTGCAAATACCTCCTAATCGAGGCAAAACCTATGACTCTATTTTCCCGAGAAATACCATCAGTTGTTGAAAGTGCTGCAGCTCAAGACTCCCGCATTGTTGATCTTACCCCCTACTCCCACAACTTTTACAGAATGAGCACTCAACTAGCTAAACAGCCGTAAAGGGGCACAAAAAAAGGCTCCATAGGAGCCTCAAAAGGAAATAAAGTTTTTATTAGCAACCAGTGGTAATAACTTCAACTTCCGGTAAGTCATTAGCAGTAGCTTGTGTATATTTCACTAAGCAGGTCGCAGGTGAATCGACTTGAGAAATGTTAATTGAAGGCGTCGGAGTAACGTCACCACCATTTTTTGAAGTTGGAACTGACACCTTCCAATCTTTAGTGTCCAAGTCAAGAGCACTAGTTATGCCTTCAACTGTCGCAGGAATGTAACCAAATGCAGTTACGTAAGGCTTAATAGTCTCAGTAGTAACACCATCGAGATTGATGTTACCGGTAGCATCGAGTTGATCTGCAACCTGTGCCTTGGCATGAACCATGGCGTTAGCACCTTTAATAGAACCAGCTACACCTTGCAAAGCAGCTTCGCGAGCATCTGAGGAAAGATTAATAAACTTAGGGGCAGCAACTACAGCCAGAATGCCCAGGATAATAATTACAACTACGAGCTCAATCAGGGTAAAACCATTTTGCTTTTTCAAAACAACACCTCTAACAACTGGGTAAATAAATAAGCACAGTGATTATACTTAAGGATTGAGATATCACGCCTAATTGGAATGCGAATTGTGATGCAGCTCTCTATTTTATTTGTCACACGCCAAATAATTGACTAACAGATTGATGTTCACGCCGATTGAACAAGGTTGTAAAGCATTCAATTATTCAGCTTAATCAAATATAGGCGAACAATAAACGTGCAGCACAAAGAATAACCAAAGCACATTTGCCTTCAACTTATAAACACTCCCTAAATTAATTACTGTCTAATAACTAAAAATGAATGCATTCTCTCTTATCCAATACTGAACAATAGCTGCTCACTTACTTTTTGGTGGGAGTAGTGCCAGCTCTATAAACGAATATAATCTGACTTTAATAAACAATAAAAACATGTACATACACCTAGTGAAGGACTGACAGGCCCCTACCCACTTCACAGACCACACCCAAACGCCCCACTCCTTTGTTCTGGGAACACTAATGTCTCTGGTTGAAACTTAGAACGACAAAGCGGTGCCAACAGCATTCTCAATCCCCCCCGCCCTACTTTTATAAGCGAATATAAGTCACTTACTTTGATTGAGCTCCCTATCATCCGCACTCGCTTTTCTGTGTCCTGGGCTCTACCTACATACGACGTTTGCATAGGTGACCATATGGTGGTCATGGCTCGAAGCTTGACAGCAGAAAACAGCGAATAAATTTCACTAAGTTTGTGAAGTATAGATTGCAGGATAAATAAACTGTTTAGTGCAGAAGTAAGATTGAGATATGGCTGCTTAGGAATATCCGTTTCACCACGTGTGAGATATCTCCTACAGCACGTCTATCATTTGTCTCTCTTCTTGCGGAAATATTAAGCCAGACAACATGTAACGGCTAATTTTTAGTCGCACTTCGTCGTGATATAGATCACAAAAAGCGTGGAAATCTGTTTGTGTGAGCTGTGCAGAGCAAATTTATTATCAAACAGAGTTTAGAAACAATACTGCAACACGAAATAGGTTGTTAATAAAGAAAAGCGCACGCTGACGGTGCATATAAGGTAAGTGATTACAAAGTATATAGATTACCGACTTTGAATATACATTTCTTATTCAACAATCTAATTCACCAAAAACACATAAATAAATAACAGTGAGCAACATTAATAACGGTTGCAAACAACTGAAACTGGCACTGATGCAATCGATACAGACTGAAACAGTCAAGATATTGTCATCTGTCAATCAGAACTAAATAATTCGCCACCTTAAACTTTATTTTAAGTTCAAAAGCTTAAGGCTAAACAAACATCACTGTTGATTGAAGTGATAACCAGATAAGGGTTATCCGCAGCTAATCGTTAGTGATTTAACAATTGAAAGTATCGACGGTTTTTTAACCGCACAGCGAGTGGGAAGCTGACAAACCCGTGCGGTAGCCATGTCTGAAGAAAGCAAGAACGAGCTAGAGGCTATTCGAGGGCGCTACGCTACGAGGTCGGAACAAGCTCCCTTCTAGAGCACTCCGTTTCGAGAAAAAGCAAAAACGAGACCGCTTCGCTACGAGAAAAAGCAGTTAGCAAATCAGACTTTGCCCTCTGAGCAAATCTTCGATTTGTGTCCTCCCTTTCTCGAAGGCAAAGCCGCTCTGGAACCTCGCAATGACCGCAGCGAACGCCCTGCTCCTTTATAACGACTCCAAAAATCAAAACTGAACTCAATGACCACTCAGTCAAACAACACAAATGCTGCCAAGCGTCCTCCTAAACGCAGCCATTGGCAAATCATGTGCGATGTCATCTTCGCCCTGATTATCCGTGAGCTAAAAACACGATTTGGAGCCAATCGTCTGGGTTACTTCTGGGCACTGGCAGAACCCATGGCACAAGCGGCGGTCATGGCATTAATCTTCTCATTACTGGGTAGAAGCAGCTTATCAGGCGTACCAGTAGCCTTGTTTATGTTGGTCGCCATTTTGCCATTTAAACTGTTCAGCAAGTTGCTACCTCAGCTATCGGCTGCCATTGAGTCTAACAAAGGGCTTTTGGGCTATCGGCAAGTTACTGCTTCTGACCCTATCATCAGCCGCTTGATTATTGAGGTCATAACATTCCTCATCGTCTATTTGCTGTTGATGAGCACCATGGCATGGCTGGGTTACAACGTAATCCCCGACGATCTACTTGAGCTCCTGGGCGTGAGCGCCCTAACAATCATCATGGCTACTGGCTTAGGCTTAATGCTCTGTGCCGCCACAACCTGGTGGAAAGACACTGGCAAAATAGTATCAATGGTCATGCAACCCATGTTCTTCATTTCAGGAATAATGTTTTGCGCCACCATGATCCCACAGCAGTATTGGTACTTGTTAAGTTGGAATCCCCTATTCCATGTCACCGAATTGAGCCGTGATGCCTATTTCAGTGCCTACCAAACACCGGTAGGAAGCTTTGAGTATTTGGGTATCTGGGCCATAGCCAGCTTCACATTCGGACTGATGACTTTCCAGGTCAATCGCCAACGGTTTATCACGACATGATCCACTTTGAAAACGTCAGCAAATTCTACCCTACCAAGCAGGGTAGGCATTACGTGTTCCGCAATATCGACCTTGACCTGCCAACCGACAGGAATATCGCAATATTGGGTCCAAACGGAGTCGGCAAGTCGACTCTAATCCGCATGATAGGCGGGACAGATATGCCAAATGAAGGGCGTATTCGCTCTCTCAAAAACATTTCCTGGCCACTGGGGTTACAAGGAGGCCTCCAAGGCTCAATGACCGCAAGAGAAAACGTCAAGTTCATCGCACGTATTCATGGTTATAAAAATACTCGCCCCATAGAGAAAAGAGTTCAGGAGTTCGCCGAAGTCGGCAAGTACTTCGATGAGCCTGTAAAAAGCTACTCAAGCGGCATGCGCTCGCGGGTCACCTTCGGCCTGACTATGGCGTTCGACTTTGACTTTGACGTACTACTTATCGATGAGTTGGGGGCTGTAGGCGATGCTAATTTCCGTAAAAAGAGTGAAGAGTTACTGCTGAGTAAGTATGAAACCACCAAGCTCATTATGGTGAATCACAATATCCGTGAACTAAAAAAGTTCTGCCAAACCGGATTAGTCATAAAAGACCAGCAACTGCACTTTTTTGATGATATCAACGACGCCGTTGAACTCTACCAAGCAACTTACGTAAAAAATAATGTCAAATAACAAACTAATCCAAAAACAAGAGCCATTAGAAGAGCAAAAGCTATCTTCTGCTCAACGCAAATTGCGCAAGCTCAAAAAAGATCCCAAGTTGTTTCTGGTTGACTCTAAAGCTTATGTCACCACAAGAAAAACCCTGTACCTGACCTGGGCCAAGCTGGGGTCTTTCGCCTTGGTACTATTGGCATCTATGATGGTCATTGGATATTACACTCTGCTCGCCTCGCCCAGATTTGCCAGTCAAACCCAGTTTGTCGTTAAGCAGGCCAGCGATAACGAAATGCCGATTCCAGGTCTGGCCGCCATAGGCGCCGCCTCCCCTTCGACCCGTGATGCCTTGATTATTCAAGAATTTGTTCAATCTATGGAGATGGCCGAAGCACTTGATAAAGCTGTTGGCCTGAAAGCACATTATGAAGATCAAGCATGGGATCAGTTCAGCCGGCTAAAGGCTGGCAGTACACGTGAAGAGTATCTTGAGTATTTCCAAAGCAGAATTCGTGTTGAATACAACGAACTGTCCGAAATTTTGCTGGTAGAAGTTCAGGCGTTCACACCTGAGTATGCCCTTGAGCTGGCAAACACACTCTTGAGTATCAGCGAAAAATTCATCAATCAGTTGGGAGTGAATATGGCCAACTCCCAATTGCAATATGCCCAGCGAGAGGTAGACAGAAGTCATGAGGCACTAAAACAGCAGCAGGTTAGATTGGTTGAGTTTCAAAACACCCACAAGCTTATCAGTCCTGATACCCAAAGTGGCGCGCTGCTAAGTGCAGTACACCAGCTTGAAGCAGAAATTATCACGCAGGAAACTGAGCTTAAGTCGCTTCAGGCTTATATGCGACCAGATACCGCTCAGGTCAAAGCCCTTGAATATCGAATCGAAGCCTTAAGACAGCAGTTGGTACAGGAAAAAGCCAAGCTCACCAGCTCAAATCAGGAGTCTCTCAACAAGCTTGCTGCCGATTTTAAAGAAATTGAGCTCAACACCAAACTCAGCGCCGACTTGTACGCTTCTGCCCTCACTAGCCTCGAAATGGCCCGGGCAGAAGCGGTAAAAAAACTCAAGCATTTACTGATTGTTGAACAACCCAGGCTGGCACAGGAAGACAGCTACCCCAAACGTCAGCACAGCATTGTTACCTGGTTCGTCGTGCTGCTGCTCATCTACTTTGTAGGCCGCCTGACTCTGGCAGTAATAAAGGAACACAGAGATTGATTATGCAATACAACAAAATTACGGCTTCACTGCTGGCCAGCTCAATTATGTTTGCCGGTATTGCTCACGCCGCGGTCTCGTTCCAACAAGATGCTGATGCCGAGCAGGTACAAACCATTATTACCGAAGGCAAGCAAACACGTTACGGTAATTGGCTATTCAATGGCGCGTTTAAGACACATTCCTTCTCCGCGACCAACCCGGATTACAAAATTACTCAGGGCGATAAGTTATTAATTCAGGTTTGGGGCGGCGTCGACTATCAGGCAGAAGTGCAGGTAGATCCCCAGGGCAACATCTTCATTCCTAAAGTCGGTCCCATCAAAGTGTTGGGGGTGACCAATAGCCAGCTCAACAAAGTGATTCTGGCCAGCGTAAAGCGGGTTTATAAATCAAACGTCGAGGTCTATGCCTCATTAATGTCCAGCCAAACCGTTAAAGTTTTTCTCTCCGGCATGGTGAACAACCCAGGTCTGTATGAAGGACAAAGCGCAGACAGTGTATTGCGCTTTATCGATCAGGCCGGCGGCATTCGCAACGACATAGGCAGCTACCGCAATATTCAGGTTAAACGCGGTAACAAAATCGTGTCTCAAATCGACCTGTATACTTTTTTACAATCGGGCACCATGCCTGCCCTGCAGTTACAGGATGGCGATGTAATTTTTATCGCCCCCAAACAAGGCGAAATTACGCTGGAAGGAAAAGTTGGATTTCAGGGCCGCTACGAGCTGGTGTCTTTCAAAGGTAAAGACAACACGCTCAAACCAATTCTGGATGCCGTAGTCGCAGACGAGCAGGCAACTCATGTCACTATCGTCGCACCAGATTTTGACTCAGCCACCAATATCAATGGTAATCGTCAGGTCAATGCGACTCAGTACAATATTAATGATGCTGCCAACATCCAGGTGGAGCCTGGTGCACTTGTAAAAGTCACCGCTCAACTGAGACCGAACTCCATCAGTATCGACTTAATAGGCGAGCACAACTCAGCCCAGGAAATGGTACTGCCATGGGGAGCCAGTCTTCAGGATCTGCTTGCAAACACCGAGTTCAGTGTCTTATCCAACCCCGGCGCAGTGCAGCTTTACCGTGAATCAGTCGCTGACCGCCAATTCGAAATGCTGCAGGCTTCATTGTCTGCTCTGGAACAGTCAGTACTGACCGCCCGCTCTGGCACCAAAGAAGCTGCTGAGCTAAGAGTCGCTGAAGCCGAAGTGATTTTGCGATGGATTGAAAAGGCCCGTCAGGTCCAGCCGAAAGGCCAGGTCCTACTGACCAAAGACAGCGACTTGAGTCAAATCACGCTGCAACAGGGTGACAAAGTGGTGATCCCGGCCAAGCGTAATCTGGTGATTATTCACGGTGAAGTGATGTTCCCAACGGCAATAGCTTATAACGGCGACATGTCGGTTGAAGACTTTATCGATAAAGCCGGCGGTGCCAGCCAGGACATCGACGAAATGAACATTCTGGTGATGAAACCCAATGGCAGCTTTATTACGGCTAACGATAACTTGAGCCGCGCTTCTGTTGTTGGCCCGGGTGATGAAATCTTCGTACTGTCCAAGCCTGATGAAAAAAGCATGCAGTTTGCCAAGGATATCACCCAGATCATTTTCCAAATCGCCATGTCGGCAGCAGTAGTCTTGAAGATATAAGTGCAGGACAAGCCAAAGGCGCTTCGAGAAAGTGAGGACGCTGCGCTTCGAGTGCGGGAACGAGTTCCCTTCGAGAAAGCGAGAAAGCGAGAAAAAGCAGAAGATCAGGGCGCTTCGCTTCGAGAAAAAGCGAGAAAAAGCTGAAAGCGTTAAAGCTTTACCCTCATGCGTACTCGCCTTCTCGAAGGCCGCAGGCCGACCTCGAAGCAACGGAGTTGAGCCCTCGTTTTCTCGCAGGCGTAAGCCGACCTCCAAACAACGAAGTTGCGACCTCGCCTCTCGTAGGCCGCAGGCCACCCTAAAGAATTTTAAACCCAAAACCCTTTGTAGTAAGGACCCACGATGTTCGAAATGGCCAAAAGCGAAAAGCAAGTAAGGCGGAAAGGAATCATACTCGCTGGCGGATCTGGGACCAGGTTGTATCCTCTGACCCAGTCTGTCAGCAAACAACTGATGACTGTGTATGATAAACCTATGATCTACTACCCTCTCAGCACCTTGATGTTGGCGGGTATCAGAGAGATATTGATCATTACCACACCGGATCAGCAGGAAGCATTTAGAAAATTGTTGGGTGACGGCAGCCAATGGGGGATCTCATTGGAATATGCGGTTCAGCCATCTCCAGATGGTCTGGCGCAAGCCTTCATTATCGGTGAAGAGTTTATTGGTGATACCCCCGTCTGCCTGGTTTTGGGTGACAACCTGTTCTTCGGTCACAATATGTCGAGAGAAATGCTGGAGGCGGTATCCTGTGATCAACAGGGCGCACTGGTCTTTGGCTGCCGGGTAACCAATCCTGAAGATTACGGGGTCGTTGAATTTGATATTGAAGGTAACGTGCTGTCACTGGAAGAAAAGCCTAAATATCCAAAATCAGACTATGCGGTTCCTGGCCTTTATTTTTATGATAATCAGGTAGTTGAAATCGCAAAAAATATTCAACCCTCAGCTCGCGGAGAGTTGGAGATTACCGATGTCAACCGAGTTTATTTAGAGCAAAATCAGTTGAAGGTACAACTGCTGAGTCGCGATACCGCCTGGTTCGACACAGGCACCCACGACAGTTTATTGGACGCCAGCATGTTCATTCAGGCCATTAACAAACGTCAGGGTTTGAAAATCTGCTGCCCTGAAGAAATTGCATTCCGCTTGGGACTTATCAGCGAACAACAACTGAAAGAGCAAGCAATCAAATATCAAAAAAGCAGTTATGGGCAATACCTATTGAGTATTCTCCAACTGGCATCACAGCCTTCTCCGCGAAAAAATCCGGAGCGCAGCAGCCAATTGGATGAACCGGAGGCACTATGCGTTTAGTCGATACCACTATCCCTGAAGTCAAAATTGTTGAGCCTCAGGTCTTCGGCGACGAGAGAGGCTTCTTTATGGAGACTTTTCGCGCCAGCCTGATGGATGAACTCACCGGCGGCAAGCCCTTTGTGCAGGACAACCACTCAAAATCCGGTCAGGGCATCCTGCGCGGTTTGCATTATCAAATGCAGCACACTCAGGGCAAGCTGGTCCGCGTGGTTCAGGGCTGTGTATTCGATGTTGCCGTCGATATGCGTAAAAGTTCCCCTACTTTTGGTAAGTGGGTTGGTGTTGAGTTGTCAGCAGAGAACAAACGCCAGCTATGGGTACCAGAAGGCTTCGCACACGGCTTCTACGTCATGAGTGAAACCGCTGAGTTTGTATACAAGTGCACAGACTACTATGCACCGGAACATGACCGCAGCCTGCTATGGAACGACGCAGATATCGGTATCGAATGGCCACTGGTCAATGGCGAACAACCGCTACTGTCTGAAAAAGACCAAAACGGTAAGCCATTCCGCGAAGCAGATACCTTTTAAAGCGTCAGCAAAGCTGACTTCGAAAAGACGAGTACGAGCCTGCGGCTCTCCGAGTACGGGAGCAAGCTCCCTTCGAGAAAAAGAGGGAAACAAGGACGCTGCGCTTCGAGAAAACGAGAAACGAGAGAACGCTTCACCCTCGCAGTAACGAAGTTTCGCCCTCGTTTTCTCGCAGGCCTTAGACGAACCTCCAAGTGAACGAACTCGACGCAAATCTCCGTATTGCACTCTAAACTGTAAAATTCTATATGTTCAGGGGGCTGAGTTATGCAGTACGAAAACATGGATGTTTGGCTACGCAGTAGAAAGCTTGCAGTTGATGTTTACAAAGCACTTGCGGCTTTGAATGATTTTGGATTTAAGAGCCAAATCACCAGAGCGATTTTAAGTGTCCCCAGTAATATCGCCGAAGGTTTCGAGCGACTTTCATCGAAGGAAAAAGTGAGATTTTTGGACTTCGCCAAAGGTTCTATTGGAGAGTTTAAAACTCAAGTCGATATTGGTATCGAAATTGGTTACATAGACCCTCTACTTGGTGCCAACTGGATGGATGAAGCTGAGCAAATCAGCAAAATGCTCGGGGCATTGATTAGGAAAAATAGATAGTAAAGCAAAACGCTTCGCTTCGAGAAAACGAGTACGAGCCTCCGGCTCTCCGAGAACGCTGCGCTTCGAGATAACGAGAAAAAGCTTGACCCTCGCAGCAACGAAGTTGCGTACTAGGTTTCTCGGAGGCCTCTGGCCGACTTCGAAGTGAGTGAAACGAACGCCCTCGAAACAAATCTCCGATTTGTGCTCCCGCTTTCTTGAAGGCCATAGGCCGACCTCGAAGTGAGTGAAACGAACGCCCTCGAAACAAATCTCCGATTTGTGCTCTCGCTTTCTCGATGGCCATAGGCCGACCTCGAAGTGAGCGAAACGAACGCCCTCGAAACAAATCTCCGATTTGTGCTCTCGCTTTCTCGAAGGCCATAGGCCGACCTCGAAGTAAGTGAAACGAACGCCCTCTCCTTAAAGGTTTATATGAAAATACTAATTACTGGCAGCAAAGGTCAGTTGGGTTATGAACTGCAGCGCAGTTGCCCTACTGGCCTTGAAGCTATTTACACCGACTCTGCCGAGTTGGATATCACTGACCGTGATGCGGTGTTCAGCACTATCGCTGAATTAAAGCCTGACGTGGTGATTAACGCAGCGGCCTATACCGCCGTAGATAAAGCCGAAACAGATAAAGAGATCTGTTATGCCGTTAATGCTCACGCTGTGGGGCATTTGGCAACAACATGTCGCCAGCATGGTGTCCGCTTGGTGCATGTTTCAACCGACTTCATCTTTAATGGTGAAAAACAAAGCCCTTATCAGCCAGAAGATACGCCAGCGCCTTTAAGTGTGTATGGTGACTCAAAGCTTAAAGGTGAGCAGCAACTGCTTGAGGCATTGGCAGTAGATCACAAGGCTGGATACGCCATCGTTCGCACATCCTGGGTATACAGCAGACATGGCAATAACTTTGTCAAAACCATGTTGCGCCTGATGAATGAGCGTGACCAGTTAGGCATTGTTGGTGACCAAATTGGTACGCCCACCTGGGCTCACAATCTGGCATGGGTATGTTGGCAACTGGCCTTGCAGTCAGAAGTGAATGGCCTGTTCCACTATTCAGATAGCAGTGAGCAAACTCAAGGTATTAGCTGGTATGACTTTGCGTCTGCCATTCAATCCATCGGCTTTGAACAGGGCTTAATGTGTGAAACCATTCCCTTGGGAGCAATTACTACCGCAGACTACCCTACTCCGGCTAAGCGTCCGACCTACAGCGTGATGGATACCTGCAGAATTCAAAAAGCCCTGGGCTTCACCGCCCCCCACTGGCGCGACAGCCTGAAAAAAATGATGCAAGAAGTGTAAAGAGCGAGCCTTCGGCTCTTCGAGGACGCTTCGCTGCGAGTGCGGAAACAAGTTCTCTTCGAGGGCGCCGACAAGTCGGCTTCGAGAAAAACAAGGTCGCTGCGCTGCGAGAAACCGATGAAAGCGTACATGCTTCCCCTTCGCCTCTCGTAGGCCGCAGGCCGACCTCAAAGTAAGCGAAGCGAACGACCTCGAAGTGAGTGATACGAACGTCCTCGAAGCAACGCAATTGCATACTCGCTACCTCAAAGTGAGTGAAACGAACGCCCTCAAAACAACGACGTTGCGCCCTCGCTTTCTCGTAGGCCGCAGGCCGACCTCGAAGTGATTGAAACGAAAGCCCTCAAAGCAACGAAGTTGCGCCCTCGCTTTCTCGTAGGCCGCAGGCCGCCCTCGAAGTGAGCACAGCGAACGAACTAAACTAAAGGACTTTTAATGAGTAAGTTACTCGTTACTGGTGGTGCCGGGTTTATCGGCGCCAACTTTGTACATTACTGGATGTCTGAACATCCGCAAGATACCCTAGTTGTGCTGGATGCTCTGACCTATGCTGGCAATAAAGCCAACCTGGACCCGGTTGCTGATAACGCCAATTTCCACTTTGTACACGGCAATATCTGTGACACAGACCTGGTAGAGCAACTGTTGACTAAACACGGTATTGATACCCTGGTGCACTTCGCTGCAGAGAGTCATGTAGACCGCTCCATCAGTGGCCCGGATGCCTTTATCGAAACCAACATCATTGGCACTCACAGCTTGCTGAAAGCCGCCAAAAAAGTGTGGATTGATGCCCCCAAGGCAAAAGGCCAGCAGCCTCTGCCCCATCGCTTCCACCATGTGAGCACAGATGAAGTGTATGGCACCTTAAGCCCAACAGATCCAGCTTTCACTGAAGAAACCCAGTACGCCCCTAACTCGCCATATTCCGCCAGTAAGGCAGCGTCTGATCACCTGGTTCGTGCTTACCACCATACCTATGGGCTTGAGGTCACTACCTCTAACTGCTCTAACAACTATGGGCCGTACCACTTCCCGGAAAAACTTATTCCTCTGGTAATCACCAACATTCTGGCGAACAAGCCCTTGCCTATATATGGCGACGGCCAGCAAATCCGCGACTGGCTGTATGTGACTGACCATGCCCGCGGCATTGAACTGGTACTGAAGAAGGGACGTCTCGGTGAGTGCTACAACATAGGCGGCATAAACGAGTGGGCCAATATCGACATCGTTAAACTGATATGTAAGTTGATGAATGAGGCATTTGCGCTGAGCTCCCTAGCTTCTCGCTTCCCAAATGCGACCGCCGCCATTGAAGGCCAAAGCGAAGATCTGATCACCTACGTTGAAGATCGCGCAGGTCATGATCGCCGCTATGCCATCGATCCAACCAAGTCGACTAATGAACTGGGCTATAAACCAGCCGAAAACTTAGAGAACGGAATTCGAAAAACTGTTTACTGGTACTTGATAAATCAACACTGGTGGCAGCCAGTAAAATCAGTCATCAAAGACTGAAAAATAAGGTCAACGGTTAAATCATATTGGAGTTATCCATTACATTAAATTGCCATTACCGAACCGAATTAAAACCTATAGCAAGGCCCCGTAAGCTTGGTCGAAAAAAGTGCTGTGACATCATCTACATCGCATATACCAAATTAAATATACGTGCAACACGCGAACAATCATTACTTGTTTAAAAGAAAATTGAAATGAAATTTGAAAAACAATCCTATTTATCTGAAATTCACGCCATAGTAAAAAATGAAGCTATCTCAATAGTAAGCTTCGATTTTTTTGATACTCTGGTGGGAAGAACCCATAAAGATCCAAAGGAAGTATTTCTAACCTTATCTCAGAGTCTTAGGACGAAAGGAATCATTCAGCAAAATGTATCAAATGATGAATTTTTAAAGTATCGAGTTGAGGCTGAATCCGAAGCAAGAAAAAGGGAGGTCAATAAAAATGGGGAAGTAAATATCTATGATATATACAAATATTTTGACCTCGAACTCCTAGGCCTGCCGAATAACCCAAACATAACCAATAGCATTATTAATGAAGAATTAATCCAAGAGAAAAAAACAATATTTAAGTATGAGCCAGCTTGGAACATTGTAAAGCTAGCCAAGTCTTTAGGTAAAAGAGTTATTGTAGTTTCAGACATTTATTTACCAAAAGATTTTCTTAAGGCCATCATTGACGATGAGGACCTTATCGATGAGGTATATGTCTCCTGTAATTACGGCTGTGGAAAGTACTCGTCTTTATTTTCCAAAATTTTAGAAATCGAACAGGTAAAGCCCTGGCAAATTGCTCACTTTGGTGACAATTATCATTCAGACGTTATTAAGTCGTCTGAAATTGGAATCCATAGCTATCTAATTCCAAATGGATCTTCGGAATTCTGGGACTCCGTAAACTTAGAGTATCCACCTTCAAGAATTAAGGAAGGTGTATACGAGGATTTAGGGCTAACGTCA
This sequence comes from Shewanella corallii, assembly GCF_023349125.1. GTDB lineage: Bacteria > Pseudomonadota > Gammaproteobacteria > Enterobacterales > Shewanellaceae > Shewanella > Shewanella corallii. The sequence goes on from NZ_JAKIKT010000003.1 coordinate 252,701, forward strand.
ATCAGAGCAAAATCATATCAACTTTTAAAAATTGAAGATGTTAATAACTATTCCGGTTATGGAAGTGGTATTCTAGGGCCGATATACTCATCTTTTATCTCTTGGATGAACCATCTGGTTTTAGACAGCAATGTAAAAGCAAAATTATTTTTAATGAGAGAGGGGCAATTTCTAAAACAATTAGATGACATAAGGTCTGAGTCTGTACAAACAACAGTAAAAAGTGAAGAGTTGTACATATCTAGAAAAACAAGTAGGTTAGCGGCAATCTCTGAATTCACGTTTTCTGAGTTTTGTGATTACATCAAGGGAAGAAAGTCCATTTCCGTATTCCAATTAGTCAATAGCTTTAATTTGATCGAAAGAGATTACGGCGCCATTGAAAATATATTAAATAAAAAAATCGATGAAGAAAACAAACAATTTATTTATGATGAGCTTTTACAAAACGGTATTGTAAATAAAATAACAGAGACTTGTAACACGGTAAGATATGGGTTAAAGAATCATATTGAGAATAAACTACATGATATCGACCTAACCTCAGATTTAAACATTGCTTTAGTAGACGTAGGATGGAATGGCTCAATACAAAAGTCTTTAAACAAACTAAAGAAACTGTTAGGGTGGAAGGTTAATTTTATTGGAATATACCTCGCTACCACTCCAAATATAAGATCTGAAAATAACGGAGAAAGCTATGGTTATATTTATCAAAGCGGGATGCCTGAAGATTCTTTTTGGGCTTTTATCCGCAGCGTTGAAATTCTAGAACAATCCTGTGGTGCGACAATAGGTACAACGATAGGATATCACGCAGATGGCACTCCAATATTGCATAACAAGTATATTAGCTCTTCACAAAAAACACAGATGCTCGAAATTCAAAAGGGTATTAAGGTGTTTTACCAATTGATGCTACATCAAGGAATGGATTCTCAGTGTACGAATGAATATTGGCGAACTCAAATAAGAAATATTGCATATCGTGCCATGGTAACACCGACGTTACATGAAGCAACACTTTTTTCTGAGTGGAAGCATGATGAAAACATGCTAGAAGATTCAGATGAATACATTATCAACAAGAGCTTAACAGATCTATCTAGTTACTTTAGCTATTACGAATACGATTCCATGTCGATGGAAGATGTTTACTGGAAAAGTGGTTTTAAAGTCCTCGCAGGAATAAATGATTCAGAGCTGAACTATATAAATTATGGCAAGGCAAAGTGTTATCTAATTAAGAAAGGTAAACAAGTTGGATATCAGGATCTAGATATTAGAAAAAACAGCAATGGTTTATCTTTAATAGTTATCAGTGGAATACATAGCTGCGACTCTATAAAGATTGTTTTTGGGGGTGGAGTACATTCCGCCTTACCCCATAAGATTATAGATAATCAGGGTAATAACATTTTTTATAAAACACAAAAAAATTCGATGGGGTTTATTGAAATAACCGTAATAGATATTGATAAAAATGCTGACAAGATATTTATTGGCTGTGAACTAAATGGCTCCAGCATAGCCTCAACCACTCTTCATAAAAAGCGAAGGAATCTATTTAGATCAGCAATTGGCAGAATTTCAAACAGGGGTAGATGGAGGCTGATTGTAGATACTGTGATTGAGAAAAAAGCAGAACAAAACGATTCAAAAAATACGATTGAAATTGATGGGTGGTTCTTTCAAAGCAGTAATTACGGGACTCCAGATATTTATATACTAGACAATAAAACCTCTCAAATTTACGCTCCTGAGAAAAAAATAAGGGAGGACGTTTCACGTGCTTATGGCGAAGATGAAATGAAGTTTTCAGGATATCACTTTATTATACCTAAAGACTCCACAACTACAGATTTAAGTCACTTAAAGTTTGTTTTTGAACATAGTGGGGAAATGATCTCAAAAAGTATTAGAAAGGATGTATTATGAATATTTCATTTATTTTAGGAACACCATTCTCAGGCAGTACAATAATCGGAAACACTCTTTCCAGCTTAGAAAATTGTTCGTATATTGGTGAGATAGATAGACTCCCTGCATTCAAGTCTAACAACATTTCTACAACAATATGCGAATCATGTTTTTCCGTTTCAAAAGAATGCCCAGTTTATAGCAAAGACTTAATAGATAAACTTTCTAATATTGGAGTAGATATTAATATATATCGTGAGCTGAAATCCGTATTGAATGTTGATCATCTTGTAGATGGGTCTAAACATATCACTTGGTTTCGAACAATCACTTCAAAATTCAGCTTGGAGGAAAAAGCTAACATTCGAGTTATAGTAACGGTCAAAAACCCAATCATGTTTGCACTATCTTATTATAAGTCTTTACCAGTTAGTAACTCCGAAAAGAACAATAGAGATTTTTGGAGCTTCGCTAAACTATGGCGTGATACTTATATAGATATTTTCAGGACTTTAAATATTGAAGGTATTAACTATATAGTAGTTAAAAATGAAGATCTGATAGAAAAGCAAGACCATACAATAGCTAGAATGAAAAACTTTCTAAATCTAAACGCCAACAAAGATAAAGCCAAGGATGAAATATTTCATTCAATCGGTGGTAACCCAAAAGTCCAACTTATTAAAGCTGACAGAAAGTTTAAAATAAATGATGAGTGGATTACTGACATGGAGTATCATGAAATATTACAGGTTATTAATGAGCCAGGTATATATGAGTTAGCAGTAAATACTTTAGGGTATGACTTGACGAGTAACTTAGAGTATTATTGGAAGAATAAATACATCGTATCTAGAAATATAGATAAGTAAAAGTCATAATATGTACTCTATCTAGCTCGTCTAATTTTAATCTCTTAAAAATTTATCATCTAACACCATAGGAACTAGCGATATTCATTCCCTGCTCTTTGGGAGCAGGGACCTTGCTTTACAATACATCATAACATTTTTGACATTGCATATATAATGAGAGGCTATAACCATATCTTCGGAGAGCTCCTAATTTTGAATACCGCCCTTATTAAAACTTACCAACACAATATATAAAGTTGCCGTTTATATGAATAAATCAAATATTAAACCAGACAATTAAAGAACCTATATCAAACATATCGCATTAAGCTCACACTCTATTCCACCACAAAGAAATAGTACATATTGATTTTTCTATTGCTATAAGCACGCATATTAGTGAAAAAAATTACAACCACTTTATTCAACTGGTTAAACCAACCAAAACCCCTAGGTCACCTAGTAAATAAACCAGAAGATGGAACCTTCTTAACTTCTTCATTTTATATGCTAGAAGTAGATACACGAATAATTAAAGGAAAGAAATTAAAGCTAGTAGTTTTGGGAAAAGACAATGTAACCTATTCTTTATCTTTGCATCTGAAACCAGACCAAATATGTAAGCGAATCATTTATCTACCAGTTTCATCAACGGTGAAAGTTAGGATCATCGAACTTTATCAGCCTTACCAGAACCTCAACGTTAATGCTGTGGTTTTGAAATGTCTGCTAGAGCGCTTCGCACTGAAGCGTATGACGCAAAAGTTAAGTCATAAGCATGGTAGAAAAATTCAACTTAAAGATCTGGGATTAGCGGATTTTATTGCCGCATATAACCAACTGTTCGAACATGAAGTATGCAGCATGACTCAATATCAACGCTGGATTACTGAGTCAGAGCCCAAGCTCTGGTCACGCACCAACCCGATAGAGTTGGCAGCACGAGATAATAGCCCCAGCTTTTCGATTGTGGTGCCGACCTATAATGCTAAGTCTGAGTGGCTAAACGCCTGTATCGAGTCGGTACTGGCACAAAACTATAGCAAATGGCAATTAGTGGTGGTCGATGATGCATCCACTTGCGTCACCATCAAAGCCTGTTTAAATGAATGGCAGGCAAAGAGCAAAGCAGAACCGCGTATTCAAATTATTCAGCGGGATCTTAATGGTCACATCAGCGCCGCCACCAATACTGGTCTGAGCTATTGCACTGGAGACTATATATGCTTTTTAGATCATGACGATATGCTGTCGCCCCATGCATTGCATGAACTGGCAGATATCATCATCCAGTCACCGGATATCAAGCTGATATACAGTGATGAAGACCTGATGACAGAAGCCGGTGAGCGAGTCACGCCTCACTTCAAATCAGGCTGGAACCCCGAGCTGCTGCTGGCCCACAATTATCTGACCCACCTGTGCTGTTACCGTCGCACATTTGTCAATCAACTTGGCGGATTTGGCGTTAAAGTCAATGGTGCCCAGGATTATGATTTAGCTCTCAGAGCCAGTCGCGAACTGGATGCCAGTGAAATACGGCACATCCCCAAGGTGCTGTACCACTGGCGCATGGTAGAGGGCTCCACTGCCACCAGCTCAGATGCCAAACCCTATACTGATAAAGCTGGCCTGAATGCGCTTAATGCGCACCTTGAGATGATTTGCCCGGGGGCTACCGCCGAATATACCGACAGAGCCCATTTTTACCGAGTACGCTGGCCGCTGCCAGCGGTATTGCCGAAAGTCGCGGTAATCATCCCTACCCGCAATGGCCTTGAGGTGCTCAAGCCCTGTATCGTCAGTTTGCTCAGTACTGACTACCAGAATATGGAAGTTGTCATTGTTGACAATGGCTCTGACGATGTCGACGCACTGGATTACCTGCATTCTCTCAAACATACCCCAGGCTTTAAGGTGATCCGGGATGACGGCGAATTTAATTATTCCCGCATCAATAACCTGGCTGCCGACAATACCGATGCTGAGCTACTTTGCCTGCTGAATAATGATACCGAAATCATCTCAGCCGATTGGCTCAAGGAGATGGTTACCCAGGCCATTCGACCTGAAGTGGGCTGCGTCGGAGCCAAACTCCTATACCCGGACGACACCATTCAGCATGCCGGTGTGGTATTGGGGCTGGGTGGTTATGCAGCTCACTCCCACAGAGGGATTGAACGCCATGCTCCCGGCTATTTTTGCCGCGCGCAGTTGCCGCAAAATTTAAGTGCCGTGACCGCCGCCTGTTTGGTAGTCAAAAAATCCATTTACGATGAGGTTGGCGGCCTGACGGAAAGCTTCGAAGTGGCCTATAACGACGTGGATTTTTGCCTTAAGGTAATGAAGGCTGGTTACCGCAACCTGTATACCCCTTATGCAGAGCTTTATCATCATGAGTCCAAGACCCGCGGGCAGGATACCAGCCCTGAAAAAAACGCACGTTTTGACCGGGAAAAGGCCAGACTAAGCCAATACTGGCAGCCCTGGCTGGACAATGATCCTTATTACAACCCTAACCTCACCCGCAGCAGAGAAGATTTCTCGATAGGGTGAGGGCGTCAGCGAAGCTGACTTCGAGAACAAGCCAGAAAGCAAGTACGAGCCTGCGGCTCTTCGAGGGCGCCGACAAGTCGGCTTCGAGAAAAAGCAAAAAATCAGGACGCTGCGCTGCGAGAAAGCGAGAAAAAGCAGAAAACGAGGACGCTTCGCTTCGAGAAAATGCTGAAAGCGTTCAAGCTTTGCCCTCCGAGCAACGAAGTTGCGCCCTCGCCTTCTCGAAGGCCGCAGGCCGACCTCGAAGTAAGCAAAGCGAACGATCTCGACGCAATGCAGTTGCGCCCTCGCCTTCTCGAAGGCCACAGGCCGTCCTCGAAGTAAGCGAAGCGAACGATCTCGACGCAATGCAGTTGCGCCCTCGCCTTCTCGAAGGCCGCAGACCGACCTCGAAGTAAGCGAGGCGAACGATCTCGACGCAATGCAGTTGCGCCCTCGCTTTCTCGAAGGCCACAGGCCGTCCTCGAAGTGAGTGAAATGAACGACCTTGAAGCGATGAAGTCGCGTACAAATTTTTCTATTTTTATTATGCCCAGTTGGGCTATTTCCCTAGGTTATCCATTGTGAATGTTTCAAAGTTAAAACTACTTAAGCGGATACCCAAGCAGCTTAATCAAGCGCTTGGGTACGCATTTGGTGATGATAAATACATTGGCCGGGTGGAGACGCCCTTCTCCCATATAGTTAAAGGCTGGGCCGGTTGTAAGCAAACCGCAAACCCAGTGTGGGTGAAAATATCAAAAGGTGAAGAAGTTCAGGTGGTGTTGGCCAATGAACCAAGATCAGATGTACTACAGGGCAAGCAACTTTCAAATGCCAATTGCGGCTTTTGCGCAGTGTTCTCCAACAACAACCAAGCTATGGCTATTGTTGAGGTGATGTTGGCTGGACCGACTCTGTCTATAGCCAAACCTAATTATCAAGGCCGCAAACTGTTTTTTATTCACATTCCCAAGACGGCTGGCAGCAGTGTCAACAGTAACATTCAGGCACAACTGCAGGACAATCCAGGATTCACTCATGCAGAGGGGATGAAGAATGATTGGCATCACATGATCGAAGCACCTTATGTGTCCGGCCACATTCGCTTTACCGACTACCTTAAACACTTTTCCTATGGCGACTTCATCACGCTGGCCTTCTTCAGAGAACCGTTCAGTCACCTGAAATCTCATCTCAACTGGGTTTGCCACCTCAGTGAACCAGAAAAGGTGGAGTTTTTTAACAATCATAGCGAAGTCGTCAAGCAAATCAGCCGTAACCTGTTCGCTAAAGACTTTTGCGCACCATCCACCTGGGCTGCTTTTGCCGATGAAATGAAACCAAGAGAGTACGGTTTATTTGATAACCCTCAGGTCAGGTACCTGGCAGATATCGCGCCAAACCAGAAAGTCACCACAGCGCATTTAACCCAGGCGCTGAACAGACTTGAATCGTTGCATTTGGTTGGTCTGGCCGAAGAGTTTGACAGCTCGATGCAACTTGTATTTTCAGCGATGGGGTTAGGCCAGCCAGTCAATGAGTTCAAATCAGAGAATATCAATCGCTTTGACTATGGCGCAGATTTCAGCAGTCCTGAAATCAGGGAACACCTGACCCCTTTGGTTCAGTATGATCAGTTACTGTACGCAGCGGCAAAACAAAAGTTCAGCCAGCAACAGATCATCTTTGGTTAAGGGGCAAATATATGTCCTCTTTAATCATCGTCTCAGGTGTGTTGGTTAGTGTATTGATTGCCTCACTGCTTAACCTTCTTAGTCCGGCAAAACTATTTATGATAGGTGCGGCTACACTGATGTTAAGTGGCGTCTTGTCAACTCAACAGGCGCTTGGGGGGTTCGCCAATGCAGGTATATTCACCATTGCGGCACTTTATGTGGTCGTGGCGGGTTTAAGAGAGTCTGGGGCAACGCTGCTGATCCGTCGCTATTTGGTGGGGCAACCAAGCTCCCCGGGACAATTGGTCAACAGGATCTTGCCCGTAACCTCTATGCTCAGCGCTGTAGTGAACAACACCCCCGTTGTTGCCATGTTTACCAGCCTGACTCAAAGCATGAGTAAACGCTTCAATATTCAGCTGTCCCATGTATTACTCCCCATCAGCTATGCCTCAATTCTTGGTGGTTTGTGCACCCTGATTGGCACCAGTACCAATCTGGTCGTTGATGATCTGATGCGAGACGCGCTGGGCCATGGGTTTAGTCTGTTTGAATTGAGCTGGGTCGGGGTTCCTTTAACCATACTGGGACTCGTTTACCTTAAGTACGCCACTCCCCTGCTTATGCCGCAACGACATGGTACCCGTGAGCAATTTGAAGAGACACGTGAATATTTGGTGGAGATGCAGGTTGCAGGCAACAGTGAATTGGTGGGGAAAGATCTCAAAAGCGCGGGCCTGCGAAACTTGCCCGGGTTATTCCTGGTAGAAATCATCCGTAATGAGCACCCTATTACTGCAATTGATACCAATACAATGATTGAGGCACATGATCTTTTGGTATTTGCCGGAAACCCTGACTCGGTATTTGAACTACAGAATATTCATGGCCTCAGTTTATCTAATCAACAAAGGTTTAAGTTGAATGCTCATCATACCGAGCGACGACTTTTTGAAGTTGTGCTATCACAATCAAACCCTATGGTTGGCAGCACGCTTAAAAAATCACGTTTTCGCCACCAATACAATGCAGTAGTGCTAAGTATATCCCGTCAGGGGCAACGGTTGAGTGGTAAACCTGGCGAACTTGAACTGCAAGCCGGTGACACCTTACTGATTGAAGCGCAAAAAGGTTTTTTGTTCCGTTACCGATACAGCCGGGACTTCTTATTGGTCAGCAAACTCAACAATGGATTGCAGGTAGACAGCAGCAAAGCGGGAGTTACTCTTGGCATTTTCGTCACCATGATTGTGGCTTCAGGCTCTGGTGTTTTGCCTATTTTCCACAGTGCGTTGCTGGCCGCTGCAGCTATGTTGGTTTGCCGATGTATCAGCTTTGAGGATGCTGGCAAAAGCATTGACTATCAGGTTCTGATTGTTATTGCCTGTGCATTTGCGTTGGGACAAGGAGTTCAGGTTTCAGGACTTGCGGAGACACTATCTGGCGGCTTGTTGCAATACGCAACCACCCCTTTGCTGGCGTTGGTAGCCATTTATTTTTCGACACAGCTTTTGACTGAGATGATCACCAATAATGCCGCTGCCATCATCATGTTCCCGGTGGCACTATCAACTGCGTCCAGCCTGGACACGAATGTAGCGCCCTTTGCCGTTGCTGTTATGGTTGCAGCATCAGCCAGCTTTATTACGCCCACAGGCTATCAAACCAATCTTATGGTCATGGGGCCGGGAGGTTACAAGTATTTGGATTACGTAAAACTTGGGCTCCCCTTGAGCACTTTGGTCGCCATAGTGTCACTGACACTTATCCCCATGGTTTGGGGGTTTTAATAACGTTAGAGCGCCTGCAAAGCAGGCTGCGAGGTACGAGGGCGCTTCGCTTCGAGACAACGAGGGCAAGCCTTCGGCTTTTCGAGGACGCCGACATGTCGGCTTCGAGAAAAAAAGAGGACGCTCCGCTGCGAGACAGAGAGTACGAGCCTATGGCTCTCCGAGGACGCTTCGCTGAGAGAAAAGGCTGAGAGCGTTCAAGCTTTGCCCTCAAAGCAACGCAGTTGCGCCCTCGCTTTCTCGAAGGCCGTAGGCCGATCTCGCAGTGAGCGAAGCGAACGTCCTCGAAACAACGACATTGCGCCCTCGCCTCTAGTAGGCCAAAGGCCGACCTCGAAGTGAACGTAGCGAACGCTCCCTGAAAAGCATTTTTATACTGAGATACAACCATGAATAACGAAAACATTGTTTGGCACCAGCATGTGGTGAACCAGCAAACTCGCAGTGAGCTGAAAAAACAAAAGCCCTGCTTATTGTGGTTTACCGGACTGAGTGGTTCAGGTAAGTCCACCATTGCCGGACGAGTGGAAACTCTGTTGGCAAAGCTGAGTTGCCACACTTATCTACTGGATGGTGACAACATTCGCCACCGTTTGTGTGCTGATTTAGGGTTCAGTGATTCCGATAGAGTGGAAAATATTCGACGTATTGGTGAAGTGAGCCACCTAATGGTCGATGCAGGCTTAATCGTGTTATCAGCTTTTATCTCCCCTTTTACTGCCAATCGAAAAATGGTCAGAGACATGCTCAAACATGGGGAATTTATTGAGGTATTTATCGACACTCCTTTGGACGAATGTGAAAAACGAGACCCAAAGGGACTTTATAAAAAAGCCAGAGCCGGAGAAATAAAAGACTTTACCGGCATTGACTCGCCTTATGAGGCACCAGTTAACCCTGAACTCAGAATTGTGAATCACAACATCGACATTGATACCGCCGCAAAGCAGGTCGTCGATTATCTGAGACAACACGGTTACATCCCAGGAAGGAGTATAAATTGAACCAACTGTTAAACCAGGCAATAAGCGTCGCAGTTAAAGCCGGTGAAGCCATTATGGCTATTTATGACACAGACTTCGCCCAGTACGAAAAACAGGATTCCAGTCCACTGACAGAAGCAGATCTCGCGTCACACCGAATGATTATTGACGGACTGTCAAACTTCAGCGATCTGCCTGTTCTCTCAGAAGAATCATCAGAAGCTGAGATGGATTGGGATATCCGCAGACAATGGCAAAAGTACTGGTTAATCGATCCTCTGGATGGCACCAAAGAGTTCATCAACAAAAATGGCGAGTTCACCGTCAATATCGCTCTGATTGAAAATGGTAAGTCTATTTTGGGGGTTGTTTACTGCCCTGCCATAGGACGCTTGTATTACGGTGCTCAGGGTATTGGTGCTTATAAAGTCGAAAATGGCCAACAAGCCAGTCCGATTCAAGTCGCCGCCAACCCAATAGATAAACAGAGCTGGAAAATTGTCGGCAGCCGTCGCCACGGCATCGAAACACTTAACCAATTTGCTTCAGCATTGGGTGACGTTGAGCCCGTGTCTATGGGCTCTTCGTTGAAGCTTTGTCTTGTTGCTGAAGGAGCCGCACATCTTTACCCGAGACTGGCACCAACTTGTGAGTGGGATACTGCTGCAGCTCAAGCCATTGTAGAGCAAGCCGGTGGTCAGGTCCTGAAGCCTGACCTGTCTCCATTGGAGTACGGCCGCAAACAAGAACTGCTGAATCCATTTTTCATTGTCTGCAATCGTGCAGACGAGCGCTGGACGCGCACTTTTACCGAATTAAGCAACTAAGAAATACTGATGGAATCTATTATGAGATTGACACCTGAACGCCTTACTCACCTGCAACAACTTGAAGCGGAAAGCATTCATATTATCCGTGAAGTTGCTGCCGAGTTTGACAACCCTGTAATGCTTTACTCCATCGGTAAAGATTCTGCTGTCATGCTGCACTTGGCCGCAAAAGCATTTTATCCAGGTACTCCTCCTTTCCCTTTGATGCATGTAGACACTACCTGGAAGTTTAAAGAAATGATTACTTTTCGCGACCGCATGGCAGCCAAGCTGGGGATGGAGTTGATTGTTCATACCAACCCCGAAGGTGTGGAGCAAGGTATCGGCCCCTTCAGCCATGGCAGCGCGGTTCACACCGACGTGATGAAAACTCAGGCCCTGAAGCAAGCTCTGGATAAATATGGTTTTGATGCGGCTTTTGGCGGTGCTCGCCGCGATGAAGAAAAATCCCGGGCCAAAGAGCGCGTTTATTCTTTCCGTGACAAACATCATCGCTGGGATCCTAAGAACCAACGCCCTGAATTGTGGAACACATATAACAGTCGTGTTCACAAAGGTGAAAGCATTAGGGTATTCCCGCTGTCAAACTGGACTGAGCTTGATATCTGGCAATATATCTACAAAGAAAACATTGAGATTGTTCCTTTGTACTTCGCCGCAACGCGTCCTGTAGTGGACCGTGATGGAATGTTGATCATGGTTGACGACGAGCGTATGCCAATCGCACAGCACGAACAGATCGAAGAACGTATGGTTCGCTTTAGAACACTTGGCTGCTATCCGCTGACTGGCGCAGTGGAATCCAGTGCAGATACTCTACCGGAAATTATTCAAGAGATGCTGCTCACCACGACGTCTGAACGCCAGGGCCGCGCCATCGATCACGACACCGCAGGCTCGATGGAAAAGAAAAAGATGGAAGGTTATTTCTAAAGCATTAAGGATTAGGGCGCTTCGCTGCGAGCAAAGAAAGAAACGAGGACGCTGCGCGTTGAGTACGGGAACAAGTTCCCTTCGAGAAAGCGAGAAGAGCAGGACGCTTTGCTTCGAGAAAAAGCAGAAAACGAGAAAGCGAGAAAGCGAGAAAGCGAGAAAAAAGCTTCACCCTCGCAGCAACGAAGTTGCGCCCTCGCCTCTCGAAGGCCAACGGCCGACCTCGAAGTGAGCGAAGCGAACGCCTCGCTTTCTCGAACCAACGCAGTTGTCCCTCGATTTCTCGATGTGAGTGAAACGAACGCTCTCGTAGCAAATCTCCGATTTGCGCCCTCACTTTCTCGAAGGCCAACGGCCGACCTCGAAGTGAGCAAAGCGAACGACCTTAAAACAAATTTTGGCCACAGGCCGCAAAACAGCATTATTAGGTATAAAAATGGCACATGCATCTGAACTGATTGAGAAGGATATTCTCGGTTACCTGAAACAACACGAACAAAAAGACATCCTGCGTTTTTTAACCTGCGGTAACGTCGATGATGGCAAGTCAACATTGATTGGTCGCCTGCTGCACGATTCCAAATTGATTTTTGAAGATCAACTCGCAGCTATTAAAAAGGACTCACAAAAGTTTAATACGACCGACGAAGAGTTTGATTTGGCCCTGTTGGTAGATGGTCTACAGTCTGAGCGGGAGCAAGGTATTACCATCGATGTTGCTTATCGCTATTTTTCCACGGATAAGCGCAAGTTCATTATCGCTGACTGTCCGGGACACGAACAGTACACCCGTAATATGGCAACCGGTGCTTCCAATTGTGACCTGGCGGTTATTCTGATTGATGCCCGTAAAGGCATTCAAACCCAGACCAAGCGCCATAGCTATATCGTCAGCTTACTGGGCATTAAGAAGGTTGTCGTTGCGATTAACAAGATGGATCTGATGGATTTCAGTGAATCTGTGTTTGAGCAAATCAAGCAGGATTACCTAAAATTTGCCGATAACCTGGCCATTGAAGAGTTCCACTTCATCCCATTGTCTGCCCTGAAAGGTGACAACGTAGTTGAACCAAGCTCACGTACTGAATGGTATCAGGGCGACACCCTGATCAATGTGCTGGAAACCATTGCGCTTGATAATACCGACAAACTGGATGCCTTCAGACTACCAGTGCAGTATGTAAACCGCCCTAACCTTGATTTCCGCGGCTTTTGTGGAACCATTGCCTCGGGGACGGTTCAGCCCGGAGATACAGTTACCGCTCTCCCTTCCGGTAAACTATCTACTGTAAAAGCCATTGTTACTGCTGATGGTGAACTGGACGTTGCGGGTAAAGGTCAGGCGGTCACCATCACTCTGAATGACGAAATCGACGTTTCGCGTGGTGATATGTTGGTATGTGGTAAACAGGCCCCAAAAGTGGCTGACAGCATTTTTGCTGAAGTTGTTTGGATGAGCGAACAGCCAATGCAGGTAGGTAAAGAGTACCTGTTTAAAGCAGGTACCAAATCCGCATTTGGCCGTGTTACCCAGATTGACCACCGCATTGATGTCAACACCCTGGAGCAACACAAAACGGATGAGTTGCAATTGAACGAAGTTGCAAAAGTGGCAATTAGTTTGAATCAGCCACTTGTATTTGATGCATATCAGGATTGTCGCGGCACAGGCAGTTTTATTCTCATTGACCGGATCAGCAATGCCACTATGGCCGCTGGCATGATGGAATCAGAGTGTGACTCATCCATGCAGTCCATCTCCGATATGTCTTATGAAGAGAGGCTGGCCGCATTCAACGCAGAAGTAAGCCTGCTGGTTAAGAAATACTTTCCCGAGTAATTTCATGGGCTGATTTTAAAGGGGCAGTTTTGCCCCTTTGTCGTTATTGCGACCAAAATATATGAAACTCATCCACAACGTCATCATACGGTTCAAACGCAGACGCATTCCCGTCAACCCAAATCGCTCAGCAATTATCGTGACCGGTGTTAACCGAGGCGGAACCTCAGCAATATCTGTCGCCCTCAATGCTCTACAGATCCCTTCGGGAGACAGGAGTTGTTCTCCGACCTATGAAGACCCGGACCTTGCAACCTTGTTCTCACGAAAAGACTGGGATGGCTTATTAAAAAAAATCGCAGCCTATTCAAATAAACATCCAATATTTGCCTGGAAGTGGCCCAATGCATGTCGTCACCTGGACACTATTGACCAGCTGTTTACCCGGAAAAAGTACATTTTCGTGTTCCGGGATATCTATGCCATCTCAATACGGCAACAAAAAGCTTTAGGAACGGTCATCGATGCCAGTATGCAAGAATCACTGTCAAAGTATTCGGCCATGTTGAAGTTCATACAAGGCTGTAAATCTCCTTACTTACTGATTTCCTACGAAAAGTTACTGAAGAACCCTGAAATGTTTGCTCAAGACCTTCTGCAATTCCTTGAGTTGGAACCCACGGATGAGCGTGTTAATTCGGTAGTCTCAGTGATATCCCCTTCACCCATTGAATATGAGCGTTGGGCAGCCAGCCTGTCTTCAGGTTTGCTTGGTCATATAGACAGCATTAGAAATGGCATGATTAAGGGATGGGCTAAACATAAGCACAGTGAACACTCTTTAATGCTAAAACTATGTCTGAACGCAGACGAAATCGCAGTTTACGAAGCAAATAAGGTACGTGAAGACTTAATAGCCTCGGGTATATCAAGCAGCGCAAAACATGGCTTTGAGGTGCCCTTTGATCAACCTATAATTCCCGGGGACAAAATTACCATCGTGGATTGTAAAACAGAGACTGTAATCGCCACTTATCAACACTGATCCAATTAAGATTAGTTTCGTCTGATGGATTTTCGTAATCGGGAGTCCTGCCAAAACAAACTTGGCGAGTTGACAAGCTTCCTGACTTTTCGTTTTACGACTTGGAACCCGGATAGTTCAATAGTACTTTTTGCGTCAGCCTGCTCTTTTAGGTGATCAAGTAACTTTCGACGCTCAAGGGTTGTCAGGGTAGCCCACTGGGGCAACATGTTTGCAGACTTCTCGGCTTCAGCGTCACCCCATAGCTGATCATAAACGTCTCTTACCTGACCATACTGTGAATGCAAAGGATTCAGTCGAATCAAAGGCCAGGAATACCCAAACTGTGAGGATAGCACACGGGACTTTAACCAGCCAAAATCACCTGATGAGTGGCTTTGGGTACCATTATAGGTTAATCCCAAAACGGAAATTCGTTCATCCGGCCTTTTCCCGAAAATCGAGTTGGATGATGCTTTGTATACTTCATTAGAAGCCTGCTGGTACTCTTCGAAACAGAGCATTCTCTCGAGAAAATCTGTCCACTCTGAATACGAATTCGACAGACAAAGCCCTCTGCAGTTAAACCTGATCATATCAGGCAAAAAAGAGGATATCACGGGGACGTGAAGTAACCCGCTCTCCCAAGCCTTTAACCCACTTTTGCAGGCATTAAAGGGATTATTTACCAATGGTGCAATGGTGATCCAGGAGTTCGCCATTATCTCGGGTAACTGTTCAAACGGAACAGACGGATGAGATGATTGCTGACCATCACGGCATTTAAGCTGACCCGGTATAATATCTCCAACAACCTGAAAGTGAAGAGAGGGGTGCTTTGCCAGCATAGACTCTATCCAAGGCTTAATAAGCTCGTAATCATGTTGATGATGGCTCGTTCCCGGCAAGTACCTGATGATTTTTGACTCAAACCTGGAATCACACTCTATGCTGGCGTAAGAAGGAATTGCTCGTGATGGGAGTTTATTAAAGCAAGTTGATACCCTTTTATTGGGAAATACTTGTTCAGTGCGAATGGCTAACTCTTCGGTAGAACAAACAATATGCTCAAACAGAGACAGAGCAGCAAGGTAGCTCTTTGCGGACTTTAAAGCAGCCTTTTCACTGGACTTTCCTGACAACACCGCAGGACTGCTAGATTGAATATCGGGGGAAAAGAGGTAGTCATCAATATCTGCCGATAGATTCAATCCATTGCCAGATGCACGATTGATAAGCCTCTTCAGAGCAAGACCATACAAGGGGCGGTGACAAATCAGATGAGAGTAATCTGTCAAATCGAGATTATGAGCCTGGCTGATATGAATCACCGAAGACTCAACGCCCAGAGCCGTTAGATATTCAGCAGGGTATATGCAACGATATCTCACTGACGCATCAGCATAACAGTCAACACCTCGCTTGGAGAAACTGACATACAGTACCTTCACAGCTTTCTATCCTACTGAACTTTAAGACCCGGAATGCTAGCAATAGATTGATTTATAGGGCAAGAAAAACGTAAGGGACAAAGGAAATTCTTAGTTCCGCCATCACTTCAGATCTCTAACTTTAAACCAAGGTCACAATTCAGATGATTATAGCGTACTAAACCATGATAATAATGGAGCTAAACCCTGTGCACAATTATAGTAACACGCTAATAAATCGAGTTTTTATCCCCAAATGACTTTGTATACCCGTTCAACCGGCATCATGACGCGTAGCTCTGTATTACAGGCGTGTCTCGGACAACCGCTGGCCCGCTACAGCCCTCTAAGTCGTATTACCGAAAGCGATGGATTCGTGGGCTGGGGAAACAAAGCCAACAGCGCAGGACTTGAGGCGAAAGCGAAGTCCAGTGGTGTGCCATTTATTCGCCTTGAGGATGGTTTTATTGGCTATACCGGCCATCCAGCGAATGGTGGGCAGTCATTATCAGTCGTAGTCGATGATGAAGGGATTTACTACGACGGCCGCATGCCGTCTCGACTTGAGAGTTTGATAGCAAAGCCTCTGTGTGCTGAAGAGACCAGTAGAGTAAATGCACTGCAAAATGCACTAATCAAATTTGGCATTACCAAATACAACTGCTACGCCAATCCATCAGCACATCTCGAGTTGCCTGAAGTGTTGGACTATCTGTTGGCAGGAGCGCCATACGTACTTTTAGTCGATCAGGTTGCCGGTGATTTGTCTCTCGAAGGCGCTGAAGTCAGTGAAGCTGATCTCATCAGTATGATTACAGATGCCCGTGCTCAGTACCCTCACGCAAAACTCTTGATAAGAGCGCATCCGGATACATTGTACGGGAATAAAAAAGGTCTGCTCTCTTCCCTTAAAGACTCACCTTTGCTGACAGATGTCATTTGGTTTGCGGCGCCTTGCCACCCCCATGCGTTGATTCGAGGGGCAGACGCCATATTTACTCTGTCATCTCAGCTCGGCTTTGAAGCATTAATACTGAGCAAAACTGTTCACTGCTACGGTTTACCCTTTTACGCCGGCTGGGGCCTTACCCGCGACGCAAAGCCTTGCCAGCGAAGAAAGGAGCTCGCGCCACACGGAGCCTCACTTGAACAGTTGATGTATGGCGCTTTGGTGCGCTATGCAAGGTACTATCACCCTGTTCTGGAAAGACGCTGTGAGGTCGAAGATGCCATTGAGGTTATTCGCACGCAGCAGGTCGGCGAACCCAAATTGAATAAGCTCTACCTTCTTGGTTTTTCAATGTGGAAGCGGGCCTTTATGGGTGACTTTTGTCGACATTTAGCCACGGAGATTCAATTTGTCAGCAAGTCACCTTACAAGCTTAACCGGGATGAAAAACTGCTGGTTTGGGGTAATCGCTTTGACAACATGCACCAGGTTTTGAGGGCTGAAGACGGATTTATTCGCTCTGCAGGCTTGGGGTCCAACTTGTGTCGCCCCTCCTCTGTCGTTATTGATTCCCAGAGTATGTACTTCAATGCGCAAAGACCCAACAATCTGCGGCAAATGCTCAACACCGCTGAATTGACCCAGGAAGAGATCAGCAGAGGCGAAAAGCTGTGCCGACTTTTGGTTGAAGCTGACATCAACAAATACAACCTTAGTCAAAACGCTGAATATCTCCCTGACAGCAATGCAGCTGGTAAACAAAAACTCCTGGTCGTTGGCCAGGTTGATGGTGATGCCTCAACGGTCACAGGCAGTCCCATCATTCAAACCAATGAACAACTGCTTTGGGCTGTTCGAGAAGCTTATCCTGATGCCTGGATAATTTATAAGCCTCACCCGGATGTCGTTGCCGGAAATCGACAAGGTCAATTAAGTGCTGAATGCCAACAACAATGTGTCGATGAACTGGTTGATAATCTGACTCTGAATACTCTGTATCCGCAGGTTGATGAACTACACACCATGACGTCGCTGTCTGGTTTCGAAGCCTTGCTGAGAGACAAGAAAGTGGTGACCTGGGGACAGCCTTTTTATGCCGGTTGGGGACTCACAGAGGATAACCATCCCGCTAATGACAGATTGCGTGCCAGAAGTCTTGCCGAATTGGTTTTTATCGCCCTGGTGAAATACCCAATTTACATAGACTGGGACTCTGGCCTGTACTCTTCGCCGGAATGGATGACAGCAAAATTTGCCTCAAGAAAAGCTGCAGCCAATCTTCAACAGTCACGTTGGCGACGCTGGCAACTGAAACTCAACTATTTAATGGAAACCTTGAGTAAAGGATGAACGTAGTATTACTTCAAGGACCTTTAGGCCCTTTTTTTCAAACTCTTGGCAATCACCTTATTAACGAAGGACACCAGGTCTATAAAATTTGTTTTAATGGCGGCGATGAGTGCTGGCCAACCGATGCCAAATTGGTAAGGTACACTGCCCCAATAAAGTACTGGTCCAAGTATTTCAGCGAGTTTTGTTCAACCCATAAGATTGACGCAGTCTTGGTGTATGGGGATTGTCGCAGCTATCACGCTCTGGCGGCCAAAGTGTGCACACGAATGGATATCGCGTTCTGGGCACTGGAAGAAGGCTATTTGCGGCCTGATTTCGTGACCATGGAGCAAGGAGGAGTCAACGCCAATAGCCCTCACTATCCTGTGCGGGCTAACCTCGCGAACTACAAAGCTGATACTCCAGGGTCTTACCGAGTCATTGTGGGCAAAACCTTTGGTGCCCGGGCATGGTATGCCAGTCGTTACCATATCAACAAGTTCCTGGGCCGCGTCCGATATACCCACTTTGTTGATCATCGACCATGGGGCCTGGTGAAGGAGGCTCTCAGCTGGGTAAAAGGAGGCTTAATCAAACTCCGCTATAAGCCCAGGGACAAAGCCCTGTTGACTCACCTGCAAGCACACGCTGGGAGTGTATTTCTTCTGCCATTACAGGTTTCTGAAGACTTTCAGATACGTAATCACTCCAATTACCGGGATGTTGCCAGCGTCATTAATGAGGTCGTCACCTCTTTTGCCAGGCACAGCGACCCACAAGACATCTTACTGATTAAGCACCATCCTATGGATCGAGGGTTTATCGACTACCAGGACCAGATATTACGCTTGGTCAATGCACTTAAGGTTCAGAACAGGGTTCACTATGGATATGAACTCCCCTTGCCGAAGGTGTACCCCTTACTTAAAGGCGTAGTCACAGTAAACAGTACCGTTGGTTTTTCAGCATTGCTGCATCAGGTTCCTGTAAAGTGCCTGGGCAGAGCGCTATATCACATCAAAGGACTGACGAGTGATGTTCCTCTTTCAAGGTTCTGGCATGAGCAGGCTGAGGTTGATATGGAGGTATTCGAAAATGTGCGAACGGCATTTCTTCACGAGACCCAGCTCAACGGTTGTTACTATAAAGATATGGAGCTGACCGCTCAAAAGGTTTGCCAGAAAATGGCATCATCAATTGCTCATCAGCTCAATCTGGAGCTGGTCAGTTAGCACATCTATACAGATGTGTGCAGATAGAACTTAGTTGGCGGCTGTGCCGCCACATCGTTTAAACAGTGCAGATTAAAAATTCACCCTCAACCCAAAATTGTGGGAGTTCAAAGCCGGGTTATATTCGTACCTGTCACCATTGGACATATGCTCATATCGATAAAACATTTGCCAGTGAGAAGATACATTCCATGCCATTTCTGCTCCGTAGGTAAACTGAAGGTTACCACCATAGTTTTTGGTTCTGAGTTGCTCTGAACCAAACTCGGTTTTCTCCAGCCACACTACCCCTATGGGCAGTGAAAACGTCACCCAACCAAAATTCTTCGCCACGAAAGCCCCTACGCCAGCCCTGATAGCGGATTCATCATCCAACTTAAGTTGACCAACCCTCGCACTCATTCCAATTTGAGCAAAATCGTCACCCAGCGTCCAGGGACTGTGACGAACTCCAATATCCCAACTCTCAATTTCTTTATTTTGCTTTTCAGTCGGTCGCCCATCACTAAAGGAAATACCGGTCTCATTGAATCCAAATGTATCGAAGGCCAACAAAGTACCTATTGATAATACGAATATCTTTTTCAGCATCCCGCCCCCAAACTTTAACCGGTCGTTACTTTTAATAGGCGACAGCGTTGCCAGCCCTTTAAATAACTGTAGTAAAGAAATCGAGCTGAACGACCAAAATATAAACAACAAATACCAAGCGGAGCAGACGCCAACAGGCATAACAATTTATAAAAGTGGAGAGCGTTAGATACCAATACGCCGGAGCACAAGAACCTCAGTTCAAATCACTTTTAAACAACCAGCATCCAGATTTTTTCCCAGGCGAACATTCCTAAGATTACAGCGACCACAAACAACACAAATGACACATCAAAACCAAACCCGCAACAAGCGTTTCAAGCTCACATTTATCACGGTATGACCTTGTCCACCTTCTTCCACTGTGTATAATCCGCTCCCCTTTTCTCATCAGCTCAACAACGTTTTATGTCACGGCAAATCTTCACTCTTGGTCAGCGATACTGGGATGCTCAGACGGGCTCACTGTATTCAGGATTGGTTGAAGGGATCCCCGATGAAAACACCACAGTCAAACTCACTAATAAGCAACAGCTCCTGTTAAAAGCCTTAATGGAAGCTCATCCCAACATACTGAGCTACGAGGAGTTAACCCGGGAAGTGTGGCTTGGAAGGGTAATGTCGCCGGAAAGTTTGCCGCAACTTATAAACCGCACCAGGACTGCGCTGGGTGACAGCGACAAAGGCATCATAGTGAATCACCCCGGCAGTGGCTATGAGCTGAAGTTTCAACAATGGCGGGGGGAGAAATCTGCTGACTCTAGCAAAACAACCGCTTCCTGGCTCTATCAACTGGCGCAGCACAAATCTGTCAGATTCGGGGTTATTGGTCTATTGTCCTTCGTAACTTGCCTTAACTCCTATCTACTTTACAACAGTGTAGAGAGTGAGCGTAAGTTCCTGAAAGTCATTCAATCTACACCCTACCCATATGTCATTAAAGACGAGAATGGTCGAGTAACCGCAATTAACATTGGAGATTATCGTTGTGACTATGAAAAAGCACAAAGACTACTCAAGTGTAATTTTTAAGTATTTTGTGGTTATAGGCGTTTTCGCCAACATTGGACTTGCAGTTGCAAACTATCAGACTCAGACGAAATGGGTTGGCTCTGTTGAATCGAGCAAATTCAGCTGGACGGTTTATACAATTCAGAATAATGACAGAGTGAACGTTGATGTCATTTACTCCATAGCTGATGGCGATATCGTCGAAGAAAAAAGTGAAACCTACGATTACCGGTTCTGGGTAGACGACGAAAACACATTACTGCTGGAAAACGATAACATGAAGCTGAAAAACCGAAGGACGTCGTACTATTTCATCGATGATGAATGCAGACTGTCTTTCAGAGGCAGCGAAAAGATGAAAACAAGTAATTTCCATATGGTTTGTCGCTTCAAATGATGGCAATACCAATTGGGCTCGTTATTGAAGCCTAGCCGTTCGATGCAAGCACTTTTTGATGTGATTAAAGGTACGGATGCAACACAGAGACAGCTTCTGCGCGGGTAGCCACTTTCAACTTGCTGAACAGGTTCTTCAGATGAAACTTCACGGTATTGTCTGAAATGCCCAGATGTTGGCTTATCTGCTTATTACTCAATCCGCGGGCCAGCAGAGGGGCGATTTGGCTCTCTCTGTGTGACAGGCCGAGTTCGCTGAGGCCAAATCCGGGGTTGACCTGAGTGCCCTGCTCCACCGTCTCCAGTAGATCAGCAAACTGCGGGTATTCACGAACAGCAGCGCTGTTTTGCTTAAGCAGAGGTGTCATTCCATTAGGCGCATCAATAAAAACTCTGATATAGCCCTCTAATGCGCATGTCTCCAACATTCGATTTAACGGCTCGCGGGCCTTCTCCGCTTCCCCTCTTTGTTCAAGCACAATGGCTTCAATTGCCAGTGCTTTGGCCAGATCGGATTGCCGCTCAATTTTCGAGCCATGGGCATGGAGCTTTGTCGCCAGTCTTTGAGCCTCAGCACCGGCATTTCGGGCCAATGCATCTTTGGCTTTCAGCTCCAGATAGTCGGACAATACCAGCCAGTTGCTGTCCTGCTTGAGTTCATTAAGGTCTATCGCCAGGCCAGATATCGGCTTATCTGTCATTAATTTTCCGCCAAAATGTTGATTGGTTTTGGCCTCCAGCACGCCACACAGCAGAGATAATCTGTTCAGGTGCCTGTTGCTGGCCACTTCAGCGATACGGGTGAGCAGCGCTTCAGCGGCAACTTTATCATTGGATGCCAATGCCAGATTCAGCGCCAGCCGGAAGCTGACAGCATAGATATCATGCCAGCAATCCCGGCTTTCAAGCACGCCAAGGCCTTTGTTCAGCATTTGCTGCGCCTTATCAAGCTCATTGCGCTGATAGTGAATGTCTGCAGCCAAACACCAGGACATCGCCTGCAGCCCGTTATCTTTGCCATAGTGCTCTTCGGCCAGCGCTGCAGCCCGTTCAAACTGCTCAAGCGCCTGCTGCAGGTGTCCCCGGTAGGCCAGACTTTGACCATGGTGCAATAGCGCATAATTGAGGCCAACCCAGCAGTTGGCCAGTTGCATCTCCTGCTCACAGGCAATGGCCATAGATTCGGCCTGGCTGAATCTGGCTATCTGATTCAGGATCAAGGACTGGCACGCCAGCAGTACGCCCTTTCCCAAATGATCCCCTTCGTCCAGTGTATTCAGTCTCGAGTCAATCAAGTCCAGCACATCCGCGGATACGTGTTTGTCGAGATAGATGTCCACCAGCAGCCCGATGACGATAAAGTCTCTTTCGGTCACCTGCGTGATTTCATGATCCGCGGTTATCTCATTAAATCTGACTGTTGCCAGGTTGAAGTACTCTTCCGCTTTGACGACTCTGCCGAGCTTCATGCATAAGTAGGCCTGCATCAGCCCCAAACAGGGGTATTTAACCAATGAGGTCTCATCAAACTGAGCCAGCAGGGATTCCACCAGCCCAATGCCCCGGGTCATGATCATTTCCCAGCCGCCGGCATCGGAGATCAGTTCAACCGCCAAATCCATCTCTCCAGCGCGAATACACTGGCTCACGGCCTCAGCCAAATAGTCATGTTCAGCATAAAACCGCGCCGCCTTGCATCTGAGTTGATTACAGATCTGCTCGCCAACTTTAGCCAGCAATTTTTGCTGCAAAAAGTCGCCGAACAGATGGTGATATCGATAGGTAGATGACTCAAAATCAATGGGGATCACCAGCGCGCGAAATGGCTCCAGCTGCTTGATAAACTCCTCTGCTCCCCCAGCCTCGCAAACATGGTTGGCCAGGGTTGGATTGAAACGATCCAGCAAGGAGGTGTGAATAACAAACTCCTGCAACTCAGGAGAAAAACGCTCGAAAATCTGCTCTGAAAAATAGCGGTTCAGTATCTCAATATTCTGAGTTCCAAGGGTCTGCATTGAGTGCTGTGGGCTTTGCTGCAACCACATCTGCATCAGTTGCATGGCAACAATCCAGCCCTCGGTTTTACTGTACAGGCCTTCAAGCGTGTCCTTTGGGATCACATCTCCAAACAGGGTTCTGGCTTCTACCAAATCAAACTTGAGTTGGGCTGAGTCTATCGACAACATCTGCCCCTGTGCCATCAACAGCCCCACTTCCAAGGGGGGCTGAATGCGGCTGGCCAATACCAGACTGAAGTTGTCGGGACAATAGCGCATCAACTGGTCGAAAAAACTGATGACTGCCGGATCTGAAATGTAATGAAAGTCATCCACAAACCAGTAGATATGGTTATCGCAGCTGGAGATAACTTTTACAACTTCGGCGAGAAACCTGTCTGTGTCCTCGGTTGCTGAAAAGTGTTGGGCGCGGTTAATAAAGGAAGGTTGCGCCAGGTTTGAATCAACCAGGGCGTGACAGAGCAGATGAAAAAAACGGTTTGCTTCGTTGTCCGATGGGTCCAATGCCAGCCAAACACAAGCACAGCTGCGTAGTGTCATCGCATTGACAAACTGGCCCATTAACGTGGACTTACCAAACCCCGCCGGGGCAACTACGCTGGTCAGCTGATAATGCTGTTTATCATTAAATGCCTTCAGCAGATTTTGCCTTTGGGTCAGCCTCACTCTTGGCTGTGGCGGTTTGAATTTTTGCTGCAGGAATACCTGTGTTTGTCGTCCGCTCAAATCAGTCCCCTCTAAGGGCTTCTGTTATCACTTACTTCAATCATCCGTTGTCTGCATCGGTACATCCACGAAGTATGCTCGTTCCATAATCCTAGCACTATCTTTTGCTGTTCAATACTTACCCACCTCTGCCTACCCACCTGGGTAGGTTGCCACTACCCAGCTCAGTCCACTTACCCGGTGGAGTCGTTGCCGCCAACCTTTACAACTCAATAACATTCAGCCTGACATCAATCAGACAAAAAGAGAGTAAATCCATGGCAATCAAGTACTCCCAAGTCGCGCTTTCCCTGGCGGCTATTTTATCGGGCCTCATACCAAACACCGGACAGTCGGCGGACGACATGGAGGTGATTGAAGTCACTTCACGTCAGCGCAGTGAAAATATTCAGAATGTTCCCATCGCCATTACTGCTTTTGGTGAGCAGGACATTGAAGATATGGGACTGGAGCGCGCGGCTGACTTTATCTCACTCACCCCCAACATGACGATGGTCGAGGCCCAGAATGCCGGGACCAGCTTTATTACCATCCGGGGCTTGTCTCAGGTGCGTAACGGCGAATCCCCTGTCGCAGTATCGGTTGACGGTGTACTGCAGATCAGCCCCAACCAGTTTAATCAGGACCTTTACGATATAGCGCAAATTGAGGTGCTAAAAGGTCCTCAGGGTGCGCTTTATGGTCGTAATGCCATTGGTGGCGCCATTAATATCACCACGAAAAAGCCCACTGATGAGCTGACCGGCTACGCTGAGCTTGATTTGGGTAATGGTGGACTGAAAGCCATATCAGGCGCGGTGTCCGGGCCGGTTACCGATGAACTTAGCTATCGCATTACTGCTCAATACCGGGACTTTGATGGCCTTATCGACAATGTGTATCTGGGGCAAAAGGTCGACTTTCAAACCGATAAGAATATCCGTGGCCGTGCGTTGTGGTACCTCACAGATGATCTGACCGCCGACTTTCGTCTGGCTCATGGTCAAACCCGGGGCGGCGCAGTTAACTATATATTCCAGCCACTGTTTGGTGTGAATGACGCCAATGTTGCCGATCTGGACATTGAAGCCAACAACATAGGCGAAAATGAGCGGGACACCACCTCAGCTGCGATCAAGCTGGATTGGACGTTGGACGACGTAACCGCCAGCTTTATTGTGGCTGCCGACAAGCTGGAAGAGTATTTATCAGGGGACCAGTTCCCATACTCCAGAGCCATTTCGGCCAACTCCCCTTTCGGCCCCAATGTTTTTGACGGTACCCAGGCACAGTATCTGGATGTGTCGGCTCAAAGCTATGAGTTGAGATTTACTTCTGCCAGCGATCAGGATCTGCGCTGGATTGGGGGTCTGTATTACCTGAACACAGACAGATTTATTTCCAGCTTCACCGGCCTGGATTTGGGTAAAGGTATTCCACGCATCACCAAAAATCCGGATATCGCGCCGGATATCAGCCCGGCAACCACTTATCTGTCAGATGACAACCACAACACCGCCTGGGCGGTATTCGGTCAGCTGAACTATAGCCTGACGGATACTCAGGAGTTGAGTGTTTCGGGCCGTTTTGACTCAGATAAGCGTGAGCAAACCAATACCACGCCGCTCAAGTATTCCGCCACATCCGGCGAGGTACGTTCTGAAACCTTTGATAAGTTTCAACCCAAGATCTCTTATGTGTATACCGGCATAGACAATATCAGCCTTTATGCCAACTATGCACAGGGATTCCGCAGCGGTGGCTTCAACCAAAGTGGCGTCGGCAAGCTGGCCGAGCAAGCAGGGCTAAAGGGAGTCAACGACCTCTATAAAGCGGAAGAGACCAGTAACTATGAACTGGGCTTTAAAGGCCTGTTCCCCGGCGCTTCAACCCGCATCAATGCCTCACTGTTCAACACCCGAATCGACAATCAGCATTACTTTGTTTTTGTTGGTGCTCTGGGTGCCCAGGTACTGACCAACATAGATGAAGTCTCACTCATAGGGGGTGAACTCGACTTCAAAACCGGTATTACCGAATTTATGGATATCTATGGTGCCTTCGGTATCACAGACAGCGAAATCAAGGCCTATTCCCTCACTCCCGCCGATGTCGGTAACAAAGCCCCTTATGTCCCCGAGTACACCATCAACCTGGGTGCTCAGGTCACGGCTGAACTGCTCAGCGGCTGGGATACCAAGTTCACCCTGGAGTGGGAACAAAGGGGAAAACAGTACTGGGATCCGGCCAACACCAGCGCCCGTGATGCCATAGATCTTGTGAATGCCCGAATTGGATTACTGCGTCATCAGGCGGATTGGTCAGTCAATCTGTGGGCCAAAAATCTCACCAATGAGAAGTATCTGGCCGAATGGGTTTTGGGCGGGTTTGCCCACCCTGCGCAGGAGCGCACCTTTGGTTTGGAAGTTCGCTGGAATATGGAGTAACCCATGCAGTCACAGCATCAAGATATCCTGATGGAGGCATTGCAACTGGGAGATCATCGCCGATTTCTCAGTCTGCTTGAGCAGTGTCTGCATCAAGCCTTTGACTTCAGTCTGTTTACCCTGACGGCAGTGGATAAAGACGGACTCAGGGTCAAACGCCTGTACAGCTCGGCTCCCGACAAATATGCAGAGGGCGGATATAAACCTATACCCACCAATCATTGGACAGAGCAAGTGATGCAAAGAGCCACACCTTTTATCGCCAATACCCAAAGAGCGCTGGCTGAGGTGTTCTTCGATCATGGTCTTATCGCTTCAATGGGGCTGGGTGCCGTTATCAACTACCCGGTTGTATTCGGCAACTCAGTGATTGGCACAGTCAACTTGCTGGCTCCCGAGGGAGCCTACCTCGACGCTGACCTAAGCCCATTGTCAGCATTCTATCCGTGGTTGGTTCTGGCTTTTATCAACAACAGGGAGGAAGCCCACTATGAAAAATAATGTCTTTGTTACCACAGATGTGGGCGGTACTTTCACTGATCTCGTCTACCTGAGTGAAGATCCTGCTACCGGCAGACAGCAGCTGAAAACGGCCAAAACTGATACCACGCCTCCCAACTTCGAGCAGGGTGTGCTCAAAGTGATGGAGAAAGCTGGTGTCAGTGGCGAAGAGATCCAGGTCATGGCCCATGGCACCACAGTGGTGATCAATGCGCTGACGGAGCGCAAAGGTGCAACCACCGCGCTAATCACCACACAGGGCTTCAGGGATGTGCTTGAGATTGGTCGCGGCAATCGCCCGGATTTCTTTAATCTCAACTATCAAAAACCCGAGCCTTATATTCCAAGGTATCTGAGGTTTGAGGTAGACGAACGCATTGACTGCCACGGTCAGGTTGAACGTCCTCTCGACAGTACCCATCTGCCACAGATTCTCGACACCATGCGTAATGAGGGTGTGAAAGCCATTGCCATCTGTTTGCTCAGCAGTTATCGCAACCCGGAGCATGAAATTTCGCTGGCCAGCGCTATTGAAACTCTGTCTGAGCCCGGAGAGTTCGAGCTGATATGCTCCCACCAGGTTAGCCGGGAGTGGCGAGAATATGAAAGAACCAGTACCACGGCATTGTCAGCTTATGTGCAGCCTGTGGCCGCCAGATACCTTTCTGAGCTGGATACCGGTCTGAAGCAGAAAAACTTCGACGGCAGGCTTTATATCATGCAGTCCAACTGTGGCGTGGATACCCTGGCCTCTGCGAAACAGGTTCCCATCACCATGGTGGAGTCGGGGCCTGCCAGCGGAATATGGGGGGCGGCCGAGCTGGGTAAAATCATCGACGAGCCCAATATCATCGCTCTGGATATCGGCGGCACAACCGCTAAGTGTTCTTTGATCCACAACGGCGAAGTCACCGTCACCTCAGATTACTACATTGAACGCAGCCCCAGGAGCGCAGGCTATCCCATTATGGTGCCTGTGGTGGATCTGGTTGAAATAGGCAATGGCGGCGGCTCCATCGCCTGGCTGGATGAGTTTAATAAGCTGCATGTCGGTCCCCAAAGTGCCGGCGCCCTGCCCGGCCCGGTTGCCTATGGTCGTGGTGGCAGTGAACCTACCACGACAGACGCCAATTTGATGCTGGGCAGAATCAATCCCGATTATTTCTGTGGCGGTGAACTCACGGCAGATATGACAGCGGTTGAAAGGTCGATGAACCGACTGGGGCAGCAGATGGGAATGACGCCTGCGGATATCGCCCGGGGCATAGTGCGTATCGCCAACAACAATATGGTCAATGCGCTTAAGCTGGTGTCAGTCAACCGGGGCCATGATCCCCGGGATTTCACCATGGTGGCCTTTGGTGGTGGCGGCGCCATGCACGCCTGTGCACTGGCTGCTGAACTTGGCATTAAGAAAGTGGTTATCCCGGCCACCGCATCCGTCTTCTCCGCCTGGGGCATGATGATGTCGGACATCCGCAGGGATCGACTGCAAACCTTCCTGTGCTCATGGGATTTGAATGCCATCGATGCGATTTCACATGAGATGGAAAACTTATACCGCTCTCTGGAGCAGGAGTTTATCGACGATGAACTTCCCCGGGATAAAACTGAGTTCCAGTTTTATGGGCGCTTCAGATACGTCAATCAGGAGCACTCTATTGAGATCCAGCTGAGTTACCCCTTGAGCCAGTCTCACCTTGAGCCAGTTATTGCCAGGTTCAACGAGGCTTATGAGCAGGAGTACAGCTATCGTCTCGACAATGACATAGAGCTGGTTGGTCTTCACCTTGTAGGTAAAGCCGACGTTGGCAAGGTCAAACTGGCCAGGCAGGCACAAACCGGTCGGCTGCTGTCAGAAGCCATTAAAGGCGAGCGTATGGTGGACTTTGCCGAGGATGGCAGACATCAGGCGGTGATTTATGAAGGTGAGTTACTGGAGCCGGGAATGACCTTCCCCGGGCCCGCCATTATCGAGCAAACCGGCACAACCATAGTGGTACATCCCCAACAAGAGGTGCAGGTGGATGAATACGCCAATATTGTCATTAACCTGACTCCGGGAGGTGAGCAGCAATGAAGACTCAGGACCCCTTTACACTGGAAATTATCCAAAACTCATTGCGGGCTATCAGTGATGAGATGTTTTCAACCATAGGTAAAACGGCGATGAGCCCCATTATCTATGAGGTACTGGATATGGCCACCGCCATTACCGATGCCGACGGCGAACTGGCCAGTGCCGGTTCCGGGATCCCGGCATTTGTCGGGGCTCTGGACAAGTCGGTACGCGCTATTCTGGATAAGTACCCTGACGATGCAATCCGCGAAGGCGATATTTATATCACCAACGACCCCTTCTATGGTGGTGTGACCCACCTGAATGATGTGGTGCTGATAAAGCCGGTGTTTGCCGATGGGGAGCGCATCGCCTGGGTGGTGAACATTGCTCACTGGAACGATGTTGGCGGTAAGTCTCCCGGCTCTATGTCTGTGGATGCCAATGAGATCTATCAGGAAGGCATACGCATCCCCGCCGTCAAGCTGTTCAGCAATGATGAACTTATCACCTCGGTGATGGATATGTTGCTGGCCAACTCCCGTATGCCTGATTTCCTTGAGGGTGACCTTTGGGCACAGATCTCGGCGCTGCGGGTGGGTAACAAGCGCATTAAGGCACTTGCAGGTAAATACGGAACAGCAACCTTCAGAGATGCCATTCAGGGATATCTGGACTTTGGCGAACTCATGGCGGCCCGAACTTTGAAAGCTCTGCCTGAGGGTGAGTACACCCTGAGCGAACCCCAGGATGATGGCAGCGAACTGTCGGTCACCATCCAGGTAAAGGCCGGTCAACTCATCATAGATTTAACCCAGGCTCCGGATCAGTCAGACAGTCCAATCAATATCTCCCGTGATGGTACCTTGCTGGCATGTCAGATGGCCTTGATGGGGCTGATTGGTGACAGAGAGATGGCCAATGGCGGCTGCTTCAGAGTCATGCAGGTAAAAACCCGACCCGGCTCACTGTACGATGTTAAAGCGCCCGGTGCCTGTGGCATCTACTTTGAAACCATGATCCGCCTGAATGACCTTATCTGGCGGGCGCTGGCGGAAAATATGAGTGAACACCTGCCCGCAGGTAACTTCTCTTCCATTTGCGCCACCATCATGGGTGGAACTCATCCGGATACGGGTAAGCACTACTCCATCATTGAACCTGAAATCGGTGGTTGGGGTGGTGGTCCCGGAGGCGATGGCGCTAATGCCATGTTCTGCGCCATGCACGGCGACACCTTTAACTGTCCCGCTGAGGTGGCCGAAACCCGCTACGGAGTAACAGTTGGTCAGATGGCCCTGAACCCTGAGGATGGCGGCGCCGGAGAGTTCAGAGGCGGTAAAGGCATAGTGATTGATTATAAAATCCGCAGCGACAACAGCTTTGTGACCTGCGCCTACACCCGCTCAGTGGTTCCTCCCTGGGGACTCAAAGAGGGCCACAACGGCACAGCCAACCGCATTGAAGTGATCCGTGATGATGGCAGCAGCGAGAGGTATGCCATGGCGACCGGTATCAATGTCAACACAGGGGATACGGTACGGGTAATCACCGCCAATGGCGCAGGTTATGGTAAGCCGGAGAACAGAAGCCAGGCTGCAATAGAACAGGATCTGAAAAACGGATATGTCACTGTGGAGTACGCACGCAGTGTGTATGGTTTCAATCAAAGTGGGAGTCGTTGATATGCAGGTTCATACAAACAACAAAAACAGGGTTCGTTGGTTAAACCCCATCAACCTTCCCCACTATGACGAACCCATGGGACAGGCGCTGGCGTCTATCAAGCAGCCTTCTACTGAATTACAGGTCATCTCTTTGGGAAACCCGGATGCGCCCATGGATAATCTGGAGTATCGGTTTTATGAAGCCCTGGTCACAGGAGATATCGTCAGGGCAGCCAAAGATTCAGATGAGCAGGATGTCGATGCGCTGGTCATTGGCTGCTTTTACGACCTCGCACTGGAGGACTGTCGGGAGATCTGCCACAACACCATAGTGGTTGCGCCCTGTCAGGCCAGTGTGCAACTGGCTGCGAATCTGGCTAACCGCTTCTCTGTGATTGTGGGTCAGGATAAGTGGATTGAGCAGATGACCCAAAGGGTGCACAGTTACGGGTATCGTGATTATCTGGCATCGATGCGAGCTATCAATATCTCAGCCAATGCGCTGCAATGCGACCCGGAGCATACTGTCTCGCGCATCATAGAGCAGGGGCGACTGGCTATCGAAGAGGATAAAGCTGAAGCGCTCATACTTGGCTGCACCTGCAACTTTGGCCTGTATGAGAAAGTGCAGGAGATCCTGGGGGTGCCGGTTATCGACCCCTTGATTGCTGCATTCAAGCAAGCTGAAAACCTGGCGGCAATGAAGTCTAGCCTGGGACTCAAGCCCAGCAATCTGTGGAGCAGCGAGCCACCGCCAACAAGTGAGCTAAGCCGTTTTGGGCTGGACAGGCCATCGTCAGCCATAGGCAACTGCATCACGTTTAATTAGTAATCTATGGTGGGGTAATCTGCAGTGGGGTCATCTCTTTGGCCCCACCGCTCATCATTTGATTTCGGTTACGACAGAGTTATAGGGATCGCAAACCGCAGACTCATGGGTTGTTTTGAGTACCTGGAACGCTTGCTTTACCGCGTCAGAGGCACTGGTGGCAGACAACTCCTCAAACTCCCGGGTACTGAGTCCACAACCGGAAATACCCGGCTCTTCGATATAGGCCAGAGTCACTCGGTACTTTTGCTCCATATTCATCCCCTTTTCAGTCTTGCTGGCAATCTCGGTCCACAGGCCTAAACCAAATTACTCCAATCCCCTTGCCTTGCATAGCGTGACCAATCTGCCTGCCAGCAGCACCTGAGTTACCCTATGCCAACCATACCAGAGCTGCGCCGCATAGCAGCGTCGCCATCCCCAACAGCTCACGGTTTCGTTGTTTATGGGTAATGTCCAGCACATTGGCAAGGGTCACACCTGCAGCTATCGATAAGGCACTGGCCAGAGTGATACCGCCAATATAGGCAATAAAGCCATGGGGATTGGTATATTCGAAACCATGGCCGTAGCCATGAAACAAAGAGAGTACAGAGACCAGAGAGAGGGATATCAACACAGGCCATCTTACATTACCGGCGATAAGCGCTCCCAACATAAGGACTGACAACACCATGCCCGCCTGACAAAGCGTATGAGCCATGGCGCTGCGCCCAAGCAAAGAACCGATCACCAAGGCGGATAGCACTCCGAGGGGTAACCAGAGCCAGGCCTTATGACCCAGCATGACAGCCCAGATACCGATCCCCAGCATCACCAGCAGATGGGCTACACCTGATAGATGATGCAGCAAACCCGCCTGCACTCCCTGACTGACTTCAGGGCTGACCATGGTCTGCTCCAGCCCTGCCATTAGCAAAACGCAGAAAACAATTATCAAGCTCACCAAGCTGTTACGTACATTCAACATGGTACACCTCCGGCTGATAACCTGGCTGATTTCAACATACGCCCGGTATCGGAGGAAAAAGCTGATCCCGCTCAAAAATTCTTGTTAATCACTAATAAAATCTGAAGCTTATATCTTTTCTTACCTTTGACTCCCCGACTAGGGTTAATGGCTTCTTGCTATTGTCCCCAGAGCAGCAATATCCGCATGCAGGCTTTCAACGGCACAGGCGTATTGATACAAGAGCCAGGTGTATCCTGTCAGCGCAAACTGATGCTGTTCATGCTCATCCAATGATGCCAGCAGCTCCTGATGCAGGGTCATTCCCATCTGCTCAGGTAAGGGTGCCAGAGACTGACTGGTACCTGCCACGTATTGACTCAGTGACTCAAGAACAGGCAGCAGGCGAACAGCGAGTTGATTGATTTTGGCGTAGGAGCTGTATTCATCATCGCGCCAGCGGGTTTGACTGAGAATTTCCATCAGGGTGACCAAACGTATTTGCTCCTGAGTGAGTTGCTCCAGCCTTTGCTTATGGTGTCTTAAGGTGCGACTTTCCCACTCCAGTGAGAAGAAGAGTTTCTTTTGCGCAAGAACCGACTTCATGGTTGACTCAAGTTCGGCCCGGCAATCTTCTGCGCCATTTATCCCGGCGCTGAGATGTGTTTTCAACATTGAGGCCTGTTTGGCAAACACTGCAGACAGTTGCTGCCGCCAGTCCTGCTTGGCCTTTATCGGCAGTATAAACAGAGAAACGCATACCGCAATCAAACACCCCAGCAGAATATTGGCTGTTCGCCAAACGGCCTCAGTCGTATCGTGGTTGGCATCCCCCACCACAATAATCATGGTAAAGCCGGTGACCAGGTAAGCATAACTGTATCTGCCTTTGCCTATATAACAGACCAACCCCACCGCCATCGCCAGCAAAACCATCAGAGCCCAGTAATTCTGAAAACCAATGATTAACAGCACGCCACATAGTGAACCTACACAGGTTCCGATGGCACGTTGCAAAGACTTTTCCAGCGCACTGCCCACCTGAGGCAGGCCCAGCATAATGATCACTATGGTGACCATGCTCCAGATAAAATGAGGTAAGGGCCAGATGCCATTAATCACAATGGCTATCAACAAAGCGAGGAACAACTTAAATGCGTGCACTACCCTGGCGTGCTGATAAATAAAACGGGTGAATTTGCCATCAGGCGAAAATACAGACATGGGGGCTTTGTCTATTGAAGTGCTTTACCCCATTTTATAAAACATTGAGGCGCAAAAGCTCAACCGGGCCGACAAAAATTCAATGGGTGGGAAAGTGGAATATTGCCGCGTAAGGACAATTATTAAGCGGCAATAACCTGACGACTGACTTTAATTGGCTGAAGGCGGTTATGCATAACCTTAATGGTTTCAAATTTAACCATACTCTTCACTTCAGAAAGTTCGCACTCCGGACTCAGCAACATAACCTGAGCGGCTTGCAAGCCGTTCTCTACGACCAAAACCAATACTCTTTGTTTCTTGGTTGTCGCCAGTTCAAATAATTTTCCAACATCGCAATATACACACTCATCGCAGGCATCAAAAAACCATGACTTTGGCATTTGAGGCTTGAGCATAAAATGAGCAGCTGTTGCGTTGAGTGAAATTTGAACTATTTCAGCATCAGGTACAGATAAATGCTTTTGCAGACATTCAAGCATAGCAATATAGAACTTAGCCTGTTCCATGCTAAATTCCATTGGCGACATTGCGTCGGGTATCAGTAATTTCTTTTGGTAGGGAGTCAGAAATTCCATTTCTGCGCCTAACGAAACGCTCAGCGAATTGTACGCATCGTTATAACTCCACTGCCAATCCTGCTGTGGCATTAATAGCATAACGTCTACCTATTATCCGATATCAGCTCGATAATAGTTGAAAAAATAGTCAAACTCAAAGGGAATTTACAAGTTAGTTGCTGTTTTATATAAAAATATCGCGATCCCCTTTAGATCGTTTTCAGATCTAATAAGGATCGCGATCGGCGTTTTTGGATCCTAAATAAAATACTGAATGATTTTATTTGGTTCTGAACGCATCAGAGATCTCTTTAATCAACTGAGGTCCCTGATAGATAAAGCCTGAATAGATCTGAACCATTTCAGCGCCAGCATCAATTTTCGCCAATGCATCTTCAGCGCTGTTAATTCCACCCACTCCAATAATTGGCATTTTACCTTTTAAAGCATCTGCCAATTGCTTAATAATCTTGGTGGACAGCTCATTCAACGGTTTGCCACTCAGGCCACCGGTTTCATTACTGTTCTTCAGACCATTTACACCATCGCGGGTCAAAGTCGTATTGGTGGCGATCGCACCATCAAATTCATTCTTGATTAACGACTCAGCGATCTTTTCAATTTCATCCGGAGTCAAATCCGGTGCAATTTTCAGTGCAATTGGTACAT
Organism: Shewanella corallii; assembly: GCF_023349125.1. Classification (GTDB taxonomy): domain Bacteria; phylum Pseudomonadota; class Gammaproteobacteria; order Enterobacterales; family Shewanellaceae; genus Shewanella; species Shewanella corallii. The sequence goes on from NZ_JAKIKT010000003.1 coordinate 287,598, forward strand.
ATTTTCCATGCTTCTCAGCCAACTCTTTTTGCTTGGCTTTTAACGCACTCAGCAGCTCATCCAACAACTCACCGTATTGCAGGGTACGCAGGCCAGGAGTATTTGGTGAAGAGATGTTAACCGCAATGTAAGCCGCATATTCATACACCTTTTCCATGCAGATCAGGTAATCATCTTTACCCTGCTCTACCGGCGTATCACGGTTTTTACCAATATTAACGCCCACCAGCGCCCCGGACCTGGCAGCTTTTAAATTGGCCACCAGATGGTCGACACCTTTGTTGTTAAAGCCCATGCGGTTGATAATCGCCTTGGCAGGCTTAATGCGGAACAAACGTGGCAGGTCGTTACCTGGCTGAGGACGTGGGGTCACGGTACCGACTTCAATATGACCAAAGCCCATAGCTGCAAACGCATCAATGGCTTCACCATCTTTGTCCATCCCAGCTGCCAGACCTACCGGGTTAGGGAAAGTGATTCCCATCACTGTCACAGGCGCCGGAATGATGTCCTGTCGATAAAAACAGTTCAGAGGTGAGTTACCGGTCGCACGGAGGCCTGTCATTGCCACGTTATGAGCCTGCTCCGGATTCATCTGGAACATCACTTTCTGCGCTATTTTATAAAACATGTTTTCTCCTAGACCTAAAAAAGCCCCGGCATTCGCCAGGGCTCTTATTTTCATATTGTTATTAGCTTACTTTTGTCCTTCGCAGTGAAGGATAAGCAAATTCAGCTCACGCAAGGCAACCGAGAACTTGGCGAATTCGTGGCTTTGCGATGTCTTGAAGTCAGCCAGCATATGGAGCCAACGCTCCAGCAGCGACTGATTTTCCTCAATCCATTGAGCAATAATGGACTCTGCACTGCAGGTATCGGTGCAGGTTCCCAGAACCACAGAGGTCAGGGAGCGCTGCTGCCAGTCCAGTTCCTCACGGAATGCTGCCCGGGCCAGTGCCTGCCAGTGATTGGTAACAGGCTGTGCACTGATCTGATCCAGGAACCAGTGCAGATCCACCTTCGCGCCAAGCTTGAAGTAGGTTTCTGCCACCAGCGGAACAGATTTGTTCTCTGCCTGCGCAATCTGAGCAATGTCCAGGGTAGAGAACAGAGTGCTCATATTGGCAATAACAGCGGCTACAGGCTCGGGGACCCCTTCGCGCATCAGAGATTTGGCCTCGGTATCCAGGGCCGCCACTTCGTCCTCAATCATAAAGTTTTGAACGTTGGCGTGCAGCTCTTCAAACACTGGCTTGAAGAAGGCTACTGTCTGCTCGATGCTCATACTGCGGTTACGGTGACGCAGGAACCAGCGACATGAACGACGCAGGTTTCGACGCAGTTGATGCAGCATCTCACCCTGTACAACAGCAGGAATGATACCATTCAAATCAGTAATCGACTTGGTTAATTCAGCCAAACCAAAGACTTCGCGGGCGATAGTGTAACATATCGCTGCCTCTGCGACTGTGGCACCTGTCTCATCTTGCATTCGCTGCACGAAATTCAGGCCCATGTCGTTGACCAGTTCATTAGCCAGCGAGGTCGCAATAATTTCACCACGCAGCGGGTGGTTAACCATGCGGTCAGCATACTTCTTCTGCAATTTCTGCGGGAAGTAGGCAATCAGCAATTGGCTGAGGAAAGCATCATCGGTGATTTCCGGTGTGACCAACTGCTCCTTCAGCACCATCTTGGCGTACGCCACCAGTACAGACAGCTCAGGACGTGTCAGCGGACGGCCACTTGCCAGACGCTCAGCCAGCTCCTCTTCGGTCGGCAGGAACTCCAGCGCTCTGTCCAGCTTGCCCTCTTTCTCCAGGTAATGGATAAAGCGGATCTGCTCTTTGAGCTGCTCAGCACCGCGAACCTGAGTCACAGAGATAGAACGGGTTTGATCGTTACAGTCCTGCAGCACGATGTCAGACACTTCATCTGTCATCTCAACCAGCAGACGGTTACGCTGCTTAACGGTCAGTTCACCGTCATCCACCAGGCTGTTAAGCAGAATCTTGATGTTAACTTCGTTATCCGAGCAGTCTACACCACCTACGTTATCCACGAAGTCGGTATTCATACGGCCACCTGTGGCAGCGTACTCAATACGACCCAGCTGAGTACAACCCAGGTTACCACCCTCACCGATGATCTTGGCGCGAACCTCTTTACCATCGATGCGCAGGGCATCGTTGGCACGGTCACCCACCTCGGAGTTGGACTCGCTGCTCGCCTTCACATAGGTACCGATACCACCGTTCCAGATCAGGTCCACTTTAGACTTGAGCAACTCTTTGATCAGCTCAGTCGGCGTCATGGAAGACTTCTTGGTATCCAGCAGTTTTTTCATTTCCGGCGTCAGGGAAATAGACTTGGCACTGCGCAGGAAGATACCACCGCCCTTGGAGATCAAGTCGCGGTTGTAATCGTCCCAGCTGGAACGCGGCAGATCGAACAAACGCTGACGCTCGGCGTAACTGGTTTTATGATCCGGAGTCGGGTCGATAAAGATGTGCATATGGTTGAATGCACCCACCAGGCAGGTGTACTCAGACAGCAGCATACCGTTACCAAATACGTCACCGGCCATATCGCCCACCGCCACACAGGTAAACTCTGTGGTCTGGCAATCGATACCGATTTCACGGAAGTGGCGCTTCACAGACTCCCAGGCACCCTTGGCGGTAATCCCCATCTTCTTGTGGTCATAACCGTTGGAGCCACCGGACGCGAACGCATCACCCAGCCAGAAGCCATATTCGATGGCGATGGAGTTGGCGATATCAGAGAAGGTTGCAGTGCCCTTATCTGCGGCAACAACCAGATATGGGTCGTCTTCGTCGTGACGCACTACATCGGCCGGTGCGACAACTTCACCGTTGCTGATGTTATCGGAGATATCCAGCAAACCGCGGATAAACAGCTTGTAACACTCCTGACCTTCAGTGAAGAAGGCTTCGCGACCACCTTCAGTCGGCAGCTGCTTACAAACAAAACCACCTTTTGCGCCCACAGGCACAATTACCGTGTTCTTAACCTGCTGGGCTTTTACCAGACCCAGTACTTCGGTACGGAAATCCTCCCGACGATCTGACCAGCGCAGGCCACCACGGGCGACCTTACCGCCCCGCAGGTGAACACCTTCGACTCTTGGTGAGTAAACAAAGATCTCAAATTTAGGCAGCGGCTTTGGCATCTCAGGGATCATCTCAGGAGAGAATTTGAATGAGATGTAAGGCTTGTTGGTGCCACCTTCCAGCGTCTGATAGAAGTTGGTTCGCAGCGTAGCGTGGATAAGATCCAGGTAGCGGCGAATAATACGGTCGTCATCCAGGCTGGAAACATCATCCAGACGGCGTTCAATCTGCTCCTGCAGCTTATCCAGCGTGCGGGTACGCAGCTTTGGATTGAACTTGCGAATAAACATCTTCACCAGCAGCTCGGCAAGCTGAGGATAGCGGCTGAAGGTTTCTTCAATGTATGCCTGAGAGAAAGTCGCATCAATTTGACGCATATACTTGGCGTATGCACGAATAATGGAGACTTCACGGCCAGTCAGACTGGTAGACAGCACCATGCGGTTAAAGCCGTCATCTTCCAGCTGCTTATTCCAGACATCGGACAAGGCGCTTTGGAATCTGTCCTGACAATCCGCCAGGCTCTCAGTGTTGGCATCCTTGACTGTCATCAGGAAGTCGAGGATCCAATAAGTCTCTTCGTCGTTGGTAATAATCTCGTATGGACGTTCGTTGATCACACGCAGACCGAAGTTCTCCAACATTGGCAGCACATCGGACAGGTGGATTGGCTCATCCTTGTGGAACAGCTTGAGGCGTACCTTGTTGTCTGTCAGCGAGGTTTCCTGCGGCTGATAGAAGAGCATGCCCAGATCGTGACTGTCATCCAGCGCTTCCAGCTGCTGCAAATCCACAACTGCTGAGCTTGGGAATACATCCTCCTTGTAGCTGCGCGGGAACGCATTGGAGAAGGTTTTGGCAAGGCGGTTACCAACATCATCGCCAAGTGCGGTATTCAATGCGCTGTAGAGTTTGTCTTCCCAGGAGCGCGCCGCTTCAATCAGGTCTGTTTCAATCGCTGCCACATCCACATCCATATTATTGTTATCGACATTCACTATGTAGTGGGTCCGGGCCAGAGTTGACTCGGAGAAGTAAGTGGTAAATTCCACCTCTTTGTCGCTGTTAAAATGCTTGGCCAGAATACGTTGGGTGTCTTCACGCAGCTTGGTGTTATATCTGTCTTTGGAGACATAAACCATACAGGAGAAGAAGCGACCAAAACCGTCTTTACGTACAAACAGTTTCAGCTTGTCCCTGTCCTGCATCTGCAGCACGCCGCGGGCGATAGACCACAGTTCTTCAACATTGGCCTGGATCAGCTCATCGCGGGGCAGATTCTCCAGAATGTTCACCAGAGCCTTGTAATCATGAGAGCGTGGCGCCAACGCCGACAACTCAAGTACACGATTAATCTTCTGGGACAGCAGTGGGATTTCCCTTGGACTGCGGTTATACAGGTTGGAAGCGTACAGACCGAGGAATCTGTCTTCGCCTATGACATTGCCTTTCTTGTCAAAACGCTTAATGCCGATGTAGTCCACATAGGCAGGACGATGAACCCGGCTCTTGGCACTGCTCTTGGTCAAAATAAGCAGGCTCTTGTCCAGCGCTTCCTTACGGGCATTTTCTGACAGGGTCGACAGCAACAGGCCATGGTCCGGCTGGGTCTTTCCTGGTTTATTCATCAAACCCAGGCTGCTTGCCATATCAGGCACCAGTTCAACATCACCCTCTACCCGGTTGAGGTCATAACGGCGATAGCCGAGCAGAGTGAAATGATGGTTGTTCAGGTAGGTCAGAAAATCTATGGCTTCCTGGCGCTCTTCTTTTTCGCCGGGGAAAGGCAGCTTTGGCAACTCGTCAATTGTTTCTTTTAGTTTGTTTGACATTGCCTGCCAGTCATTAACGGATGCTGCGACATCAGCAAGTACTGACTGGATCTCCCCTTCCAGCGCCTTGATATCTTTACTTCCGCTTTGACGGTCAATTTCGATGGCAAATACTGCAACTTTTTCTGCTTTTGCATCTGCACCTGAGACCGTCCCCAATTTGGTCACCAGGCCATCTTTGCGCTCAATGGCAAAGGGCGAATGCAATAACATATGAGCAGTAATGCCCAAACGGTTAAGTGCCATACCCACTGAATCCACCAGGAAAGGCATATCAGGGTGGATAATCTCAATAATCGAGTGGGTTGACTGCCAGCCATGCTTGGACTGACTTGGGTTAAATACCCTCAGGTGACTCTGGCCAACTGGCGTGGAGTTAACAGAATTCCACAGGCTCAGGGCTGCACCGTACAGGTCGCTGTCGTTGCGTTGATGCAGATCTTCTTTTGACATTTGGGAATAAAGACCAATGGCAAACTGCTCAACTTGCTTTGCTTGTGTTTGAGGGACTTTGGAGTGAATAAGGCTGACTACATTTTCCAGTAGTACTGAGGGCATTGCATCTTTCAAGGCCATGTTGCTGTTTCCTTAAGCGTCTATGGCAGCGCTTTATCGTTATATACAAACTCCTACTCATGGTCCGGCCCACCAATTCTGTGACCCAGATCATCGTTGGAAGTGTATTACTAAATTCATCCTAGTTCGAGGGAAATTTTAGAGTGACATTCTCTATTTATCCAGTATTGGCGGGGATTTAGTTGAACGAATGAAAAAAGAACCAGCAAAATAGATTAACTATTCAATAACAGAAAGGGAGCAAATGCTCCCTTTCTATTTTCATACTTTAGGCTTTCGCCAGAATACCGCGGCCAGTGCCGGCAGAATAATAATGGCCCCAAGCATATTTACCAAAAACATAAAGGTGAGCAAAATCCCCATATCCATTTGGAACTTAAGTGCCGAGAAAAACCAGGTACTGACACCGATTGCCAGCGTCAATCCGGTGAAAATGACCGCACTACCCCGCTCCATCAAAGCTTCAAGATAAGCCTGCTGCACCACCATGCCATCCTTCAACTTGGCAGACATGGTAGACAGAATGTAGATGCCATAGTCCACACCAATACCGACCCCCAGGGCAATAACCGGCAAGGTGCTGACGGCCAGACCGATTTGCAATTGAGTCATCAGCGCCTGTGCCAGGGTAGACACCACGTACAGTGGCACAATCACAGCGATTGTGGCCCGCAGCGAGCGGAAGCTGATCAGGCAAAGTACAAATACTGCACCATAGACATAGATCATCATAGGCAGCTGGGCTTCAGCCACGGCTTCATTGGTTGCAGCCATCACGCCGACAGGACCGGACGCCAACTTAAACTTCAGCTGGTCGTTATCCATTTTGGCAGACAGTTCCTTCACCTTATCGACCACCACTTCAATGGTTTCAGCCTTGTGGTCCTCCAAAAACAGATACACAGGCATTACAGAACAATCAGAGTTCAACAAACCTGAACTTGTTGGTACTCTTCCAATCGCCTGAACCAGACTGGCAGTGGTGCGAGGCAGCAACTGCCACTTGGGGTTGCCCTCGTTAAAACCGGCATTTACTTTCTTGGCCACGGAAGCCAGACTGGCCGAGGACTCTACCCCAGGGGTGTTGGCAGCCAGCCACTCAAACTCATCGATTTGCGTGAGCACTTCATGGTAGGTACAGGCCTCGGGGAAGGCCTCGACTATCACTGTCATCACGTCAGTGGTGATAGAGAAGTGATCGGTAATAAAGAAGGTATCCTGATTGTAACGGCTATCCTGGTGCAGGGCTGGCGCGCCTGCATGCAGATCACCAATCTTCATCTTGTTGGCCTGCTGCAAACCTGCGGCATACAGCACAGCTGTCACACCCAATACCACAACTGCATACTTAGGCGTGGCGAATTTAGACAGTGATTGCCAGATTTTCTGTACCTTGGCATCGCGATTTACATCAACCCCGAGCTTATCCTGCTTAAGATTGGTGTAAGAGATCAGCAAAGGCAACAAAACCAGGTTGGTCAGAATGATAACCGCCACACCCAGAGAGGCTGAAATCGCCAGCTCACGGATAATGCCGATATCGATCGCCAGCAGGGTCAGGAAGCCGACGGTATCTGACAACAAGGCGACCCCGCCGGGAACCAGCAGAGCGCGGAAAGCCGATGCCGCAGCCGCTTTGGTTTGTTGACCATCCAGGACCCGACGACGCACAGAGTTAATCATCTGTACCCCGTGGCTCACCCCAATCGCGAACACCAGGAAAGGTACCAGAATCGACATAGGGTCCAGACCAAAGCCGACAACAGTCAGCAGACCAAGCTGCCAGATAACCGCTATCAGGCTGCACACCAGAGGCAACAGCGTCAGCACCACAGAGTGAGAGAAGAAATACACCATCACAGCTGTGATTAAGATGGCGATCAGGAAGAAGAGCACAACGCCCTTGGCACCATCAGCAACATCTCCCGCCATCTTGGCAAAGCCGATGATATGGATCTTAATCTCGTCGGTCTCATATTGAGCCCTGAGCTCTTTCTCCAGCTGCTCAGCGAACGCTATGGTATCCAGAGGTTCACCGGTTTGCGGATCGAAGTCCATCAACTGGGCGGTAACCATAGCGGCCGAGTAATCTTCCGCTATCTGGCGACCAACAATCCCGGCTTTCTCAATGTTATTACGAACGATTTCCAAACCTGCAGTGGTATTGGCAAAGTCGGCGGGAATGACAGGCCCTCCGGCAAAGCCATCTTCAACCACTTCAGTAAATCGGGTAGAGGGTGAGTAGAGGGATTTAACCAGAGATCTGTCTACACCCGGGATAAAGAAAAGCTGATCGTGTACTTTTCTTAAGGTATCGAAGAATTCGGGATTAAAAATATTACCGCTGGTGTCCTGTACGGCCACCATAATATTGTTGGCGCCCCCAAACTCCTGCTGGTGCTTGAGGTAGGTCTGCATATATTCATGCTTGAGCGGAATATTTTTGACAAAAGCTGCATCCATGCGCAGTTGGCTTGCCTGATAACCGAGAAATACGGTGATCAGTGCGAACAGTACAATGACGGCTGCACGGCGCCGGAACAGAAAGGATTCAAATCCGTTGACCAATTTTTCTAACATCTTTCAGGCCCTGTTGTTATTCTTGTTGGCTTGAGAGTTTCAGCACAGGGAATTACTCCCCCTGTAACTGCACCACTCCCGAAGTACCGGACAGCCATACGCGGCCATCTTTATCCTGGATAATGGACACCAGACTTTCACCCTGACGCTTTTCCAGTTCACTGATCTCTCCATCAGGTGACATTTTAAGCACCATTCCGGCATTACCGACAAACCACACATTACCATCGCGGGTTTGGGTTGCGCCATTGACCGTGGCACTGACCGGAAGCTCAATCTGGGTAAATTCACTCAGCTCGCTGTCGGTGGAGAACAGGTGTCCTCTTAGTCCCATCAAGTAGATCCTGTCCCCCAGTTCAATAGCGTTGAACATAGACCCATCGTAAACAAAATCCAGCGCGTCAAAGGTTTTCCCTTTGTCACTGGATACCGCCACCATTCCCAGCTCACCCAGCAGCAATAAACGGCCATCAGAGAGGGGAAGAATACGATTGAAATGGGGCAGCAGATAGGCGCGCTCGTCCAGGTACAATTGTTCATCCTGGGACTTGAGGTCATTCAGGTAATCAACATCTTCCTCAAACAAAAGTTCACTATGGAATTCTTCCGTCCAGGTCTGACCACTGTCGAGCGAGCGATAAAAAAGGCCGTAAGCGCCAATAGCTACGCCCTCCTTATCATTAAAAAACAGTACATCCAGAAACGGTTTTTCCAACTCTTTGGACTGCATCTGCTTTTGCCAGGACTGACCGCCATCCTGAGTGTGCAATATGGTGGCATCGTGCCCTACCGCCCATCCCAACTTATCGTTTAGAAAAAACAGCTTGGTCAGTAATGAGTTAACTGGCGTTTCCACCTGTTGCCACTCATCACCATCGAGCACCAGCACATGTCCCCGCTCACCCACACTCACCAAGGTGTCGCCGGCAGGTGCGATATCAAGCAGCAGAGAGGATTGTGCCAAAGGTTGGATTTGAGATTCGATTGAAGCAGCCTGAACCGGTGTAGACAGGAGTGAGATAACTCCCAAAGCACAGGCGCTACGAAGCATGCAAGACAACATACAAACTTCCTTTAAAATATCAGGGCACCGGGAAGGTGCCCTGTAGACTGCTGGTGTTAGCGGATACCGCTGCGGCGCAGCGCTGCGGGGGTGAACTCAGAAGAGCGGAGGTTAGCGTCGAAGTCGTACATGCGGCCTTCGTTATCCAGACCAATCGCCAGATAACGGCGTGATTGCAGGTCGTGGAATACCTCGAGCGTACTCCATGGCGTTGGCACTTCGTAGTAGTTCAGGTTATGAGCGAAAGCTACGCGATACAACTCATCACGGTTGTCGTACATATCCGTTGCAGACACCTGCCAGGAGTCCTCATCAATGTAGAACACACGAGTCTTGTAGATGTGACGCATACCATCTTTCAGAGTTGCCTTAACTTCCCAGACTCTGTGCTTTTCCCAACGGACAAGATCAGGGTTGATATGTCCAGGTGTCAGGATCTGGTCGTAGTCGACCTCGTCTGAATGCAGGCGGTACTCGTTATAAGGAATGATGATCTCTTTCTTGCCAACCAGCTCCCAGTCATAACGGGATGGAGAACCATTGAACATGTCATAGTCATCCGTGGTACGCAGACCATCAGATACAGTTCCAGGAGTATCGAAAGCTACGTTTGGCGCCTTACGAACACGGCGCTGACCTGTGTTGTAGGTCCAGGCCTGACGTGGCAGCGCTTCCTGGTCCATGGTCTCTTTAACCAGCAGTGCGGTACCCGCCAGACGTGCTGGCTGAGACACGACCTGCTTGAAGTAGAACAGAGTGTTATCGTCAGCAAGCTGCTCAGGAGTGGCCTCTGGACGGGAGTACTCAAATCTCAGCTTCTCTGACAGTTCAACCAGAGTGTAGTCGCCCCCCTTGGTTGGAGACGCCTGGTTACGCTCTGTCTCCGCATCAACACCACGGAAACGCAGGATGTGGTTCCAGATCACCTCAAGACCATTGGCAGGAATCGGGAACGGCACGCCAATGGCGGCGCCTTTCAATCCATTACCATCAGCTACCAACTCGGCGCGGGTAGCATTTGCCTTGGTTGCATCATAAACGAACTGAGGCAGAGACGCGCTGCGGCGGGTCGGATACACATTCATTTTATAAGTGTCAGGATACAGCTCAAACAGCTTCATCTGACCGGGAGTCAGAAACTCCTTGTACTTATCCTTGTTGGCGTTGGTAATGGTATACAGCACCTTGTCATTTGGATAAGGATCAGGGTGATGATCGCCAGCCTTATAGCCGTCAACCGGCTTGGTAATTCCGCCATCCCATGCAGGGATAGAACCATCAGCATTACCGGCCTTCTCTGCGCCAATCGGCGTCAGAGTAGTACCCAGTTTGGCCGCCTCTTCAGGAGATACCTTGGCATCAACAGCAGTGGACACCAATCCAACCATTACTGCTGCAGACAATATCGTTAGCTTATTCATATTATTGTCCTTATTAGATTGAATACTTGATATTGAACGACACATAGTCGCGGTCTGACATCAGGTTGGTAGTCCCTACCCCACCAAAGAAGGAGTTGTAGGAAACATCCAGCCCCCACTTGCTCTGATAATCAAAGTTCAGACCTGCTGCCACCGACTTCTTACCTTCAGTGAACAGGAACATAGGATCTGGTGTAATACCATTAACATCGTGGGAGAAAATCAGACGCGCAGACATGTTCACACCGGCAAACACGTTGAAGTAGTCCGCTTTACCCACCAGTCGGTAACCCCAGGCAAAATCAGTTGGGAATGGATTGGTTTCAGGGCCATTGTGCAGCGCCTGAATAATACCTGGCATGTCAGGATTGCCACCTGAACGTCCGGTACCCGGTCCGTTCAATCGCAGCTCGTCATGGGACGGCATATCATGGATCCATACGCCACCCACTTCAGCCAGGGCTGTCAGGTTGTCAGTGCCCAGAACAGGGCCGAACAGATGGGTAAATGTCATCTGTGCCTGAGTGGTATCACGCAGAATATAACCCTGAGCATAATCGCCCGGGGCAACCGGACCGATAAATTCACCGTACTGAGACAGTCCATCCAGATCAGGGCGGAAACCTGCATTGGCCAGCTGCTGAGGCATAGCTTCAAACAGCAGTTCAACATCATCAATCTGCAGCGGCTCATCCTGACGGTGAGCAATTTCACCAGCAACCGAGGTATCGCCAATCAGGGTATTGAAGCTGAAGCCATAAAGCTTGATATCTTCCGGATAAACGATCTGAGCTTTGGAGAAGCTATCCAGTTGCAACATAACATCACGATCTATATTGCCAGCATTGCGGCCAACAGTGGCTAAATCGTTCAGCAAAGTGCCGACAGAGAAATCAGCGGTAGTCCCTGAGATCAGCGGACGACGGCTGTGATAGTTAATGAAGTACAAGCCAAACTCGGTTTCACCCAGCTCAGGCGCGTAGTAACCCAGTTTCACACCATACTGACCACCATCTTCAGGCTCCATCTCATCCTGCACCAAAGTTGCCTTGGTTGGATAAGCCAACGCCAGGTTAATCAAATCTTCAGTCGGAATGGTTTGACCGGAGGTCAACATTGCTGCCAACTTCTCATATTCACCGGTCAGGAAATCCAGGTTCATGTCCGGGTTGGCGTTGAAGCCAAGTTGAGCATTCTGGGAATAACCGCCGAAACCGGCAAAGTCATTGGTCGAGAAGAAAGACCCTGGGGGCGGAACCCAGATAGGCTTCCATTCATACTGATAAAAGGCTTCCATCGACAGGCTGTCGGTAATACCCAATGACGCCCACAGCATGCCTTGAGGGCGGAAGGCTTCTTTCAGCTCAGCGCCCGGGGCATTCAGAATATTCAGGTCAACCGGGTTAATGACACTGATACCATGGGCAATCAGAGTACTTTCACCCCAGGAGATCACCTGGTTACCAACACGCACCGACAGCGGGTTGCGGCCGTCATTGAAATCGAAGTCTGCATACACAAAGGCATCCAGCAGGCGGATATCCTTACAGATCACCTCTTCGGCACGCTTATCTTCACAGGGGTCGAATTCGGCACCGGTCAGAGGATCACTGTAGCCAAAGTCGCCATTAACTTTCTTGTTGTCGTAGAAATACATACCCCGGGCAAACAGACCGAAGTTTTCGTAGCTCAGCGAAAGCTCGTGCAGACCTTTTACGATTTCGGATGTGGTATCGCCCTGCGCATACAGGAGGTTACTCAGGTCATTGTTACTGGAGTATGAACCGGGCTGAGCCCAGATTTCCTGAGGGGTGTAGAGGGTATTTCCGAAGGCTGAATAACCCGTCCAATCAAATCGGGGTTGGTTAACCTTACCAATATAGTCCCAGTCTCTATCTTCCGTGCGCCAGCTTGCGCCGGCAGTCCAAGTCGAGTCAAAAGAACCGTCTACATCTCCCCAATTAAAGGAAAATGCACTGGCCTCGGGCAAAATGCCCATACTGATGGCCGACGCTACCCCCAATGCTATTGCCGACTTGTTAAATCCGCCTTTAACAATTTTCATTTTAGCTTCTCTCCGTAACCTGCCTGGATTCGTTGTTATAGGAATTTCAACCAACATCTTGTTAGCCTACAGGTAACACCATTGTTACAGGATTTGCGGGGGATGAGCAAGGCGGATTTTAAGAAAATTTTAATAAGAATTGGGCACTTACCCTTTACATCATGGGCAGGAAAAGCGCTGTTATTTGAAAAAAATTACCCCCGGTACATGTTAACCATGATTACCGGGGGTAATTGAATGTGTATCAATAAGATAGCGAACAGCAAAGGCTAATAAATCATTCGCTTGAATCAAGCATTCGTTTGAAGTAATTACTCTAAATCAATTCAAGTGATACAACGTCACCTTTTTCGTTTAACACCAAACGGAACCATCCATGGATACCTGAGGGGGTTAAAAAACGCCTGAAGTGCCGACAATTAATCCACAAACGTGTGCCCCGGCGGTCCCGAACTTCTACCTTATCAACATCACCGCGGTAGTAAGGCATAAACTCACGGTAAGTCAGATTTAAGCTGAAAATAAACTCCATCTTCAATCAATTGGGGCCATTACTGACCCCACTCCAATGCTTAATCCTGTAACGCTCTTTCTACTTTTTCGTAAAGATCACGGGCCAGATCCGGCATGGTCTGGAGTTGCTTCAGGCAGTCCTTCATCATTTGCTGTCGGCTGTCATCAAACTTGGCAAACTGGATAAGAGGCGTCATGATGCGGGCCGCTACCTGAGGATTAAGCTTATTCAGTTCCTTCAGACAATCGGTCATAAACTGATAGCCTTTTCCGTCTGCTCTGTGAAACTGAGCGGTGTTGGCCGCAGCGAAACACCCTATCAGTGAACGCACCCGGTTTGGGTTATTCATACTGAATGCCGCGTGACCACGCAAAGATTGAATACGGTCAATACAGGTGTCTGTATCCTGCATTGCCTGCAACATAAACCACTTGTCCATTACCAATGGCGTCTCTTTCCAGCGGCTTTCAAATTCAGCCATTAACTGGTCACGCAGTGGCAAGCTCGCACGATTGGCAGCAACCAAGGCCCCCAGTGCATCTGTCATATTGGAAGCCGCTTCAAATTGCGCAGAGACCAAGGCCTGATGATCTTCGTTCACCTGGCACAACCATACAAGGGCAGCATTTTTCAGCGCTCTTGCCTGCACTGAGTCTTCGAAAGAGTTGGCACGATAAACTGCCAGCAGTTCATCTTCACAGCTGGCAGCCATCTCTTCGATGACAAACTCTCGTGCAGCCAGCAGCAGATCCAAATCAACCTTATCGACCTGCTCGACCAGCGCCTGAGCAGACGGGATATTCAGGATTTCGGCCACCATAGCGGCGTCTAGATTGCTATCCAGTAATACACCTCTGAATGCATCCACAACGCGAGGGTCCAGATGCATGGCTTCACTCTGTTGCAGTCGCGCTACGTTCTGCCAAACTGCCTGACTGATAAGCGCCACGGACGCTTCCCAACGAGCCACCTCACTACCGGCATGACGCATCAGATGCACCATTTGCTCAACACTGTAGTCGTACTTCAACTTCACCGGCGCTGAGAAGTTTTGCAGCAAAGAAGGAACAACCTCTGAACCCAGGCCTTCGAATACAAAGGTTTCCTGCTTCTGTTTCACGTCCAGCACTTTGGAGAATACCGACGTACCGTCAGCGCCCAGCAGTTCCAGGTCAAACGGGATATGCAGAGGTTTGGCATTTTCACCGGCAACCGGGTTTTCCTGGCTGATAGTCAACTCGTATCTGCCGGCAACTGCATCAAAGCTGTCTGTTACTGTCACCACAGGGGTGCCCGCCTGCTCATACCATTGACGGAATTGAGCCAGGTCGACGCCGCTGGCGTCTTGCATTGCAGAGACAAAGTCGTCACAGGTTACCGCCTGGCCGTCATGGCGTTCGAAGTAGAGCTTCATCCCCTTCTGGAAGCCTGCTTCTCCAAGCAAGGTATGCATCATGCGAATGACTTCCGCACCCTTGTTGTAAACAGTGACTGTATAGAAGTTGTTCATTTCAATCACTGACTGGGGACGGATTGGATGGGCCATAGGGCCAGCGTCTTCAGCAAACTGCTGGTTTTGAATCACCTTAATCGCCTGAATCCGGTTCACTGCCGGAGATCCCATATCCGCACTGAACTCCTGATCACGGAATACCGTCAGTCCCTCTTTAAGACTTAACTGAAACCAGTCGCGACAGGTAACACGGTTACCTGTCCAGTTATGGAAATATTCGTGCCCTACCACGGATTCGATTCCATGGAAGTCATCGTCAGTGGCACTGTCGCTGTCAGCCAACACATACTTGGTGTTGAAGATGTTCAGCCCCTTATTTTCCATGGCCCCCATATTGAAGAAGTCGACCGCCACAATCATATAGATATCCAGGTCGTACTCGAGGTCAAAACGTGATTCGTCCCAGGCCATGGCTTTCTTCAAGGATTCCATAGCATGGCCAGCCTTACCCAGATTGCCCTTATCAACAAACACCTGAAGTTTGACATCGCGGCCACTGCGGGTCACAAACTTGTCTTCCAACAGATCAAAGTCACCGGCTACCAGTGCAAACAGATAGGAAGGTTTGGGGAATGGATCTTCCCAGCAGGCAAAATGACGGCCATTGTCCAGCTCACCCTGTTCAATCAGATTGCCGTTGCTGAGCAGGAAGGGGAAAGATTTATCGGCTTCAATCCGTACCGTGTATTTAGCCAGTACGTCCGGACGATCGAGGAAATATGTAATACGACGGAATCCTTCCGCTTCACACTGGGTGCAGTAAGCACCGTCTGACATATAAAGGCCTTCCAGGCTGGTGTTGGCCTCCGGGTCAAGCAGAGTCACTATCTCTAAATCAAATTCCAAAGGTGCCGGAGCCAGACGCAAACCACCCTCAAACTGGTCATACTCTACCGCTGTGCCATCGACTTTAACCGACTCCAACTGCATACCATCGCCATCAAGCAGCAGTGGCGTCCCTTCATCTGCCAGTCGACGCACACGGCTTGTTGCTACCACTTTGGTCGCTTTACCCGCCAGATTAACATCCAGTGCAATAGACTCTATGGTGAAATCCGGGGCACGATAATCTTTTAAATGTTTCGCCTCAGTCTGGGACATAACAAATTCATCCTTCTTTCTATAGCTACAAAAAACGCGCCTGAGAGCGCGTTTTTTAAAATCGAATTACAACTTATCTGGCCTGAGTTTTGGCAGTCTTTTCAACGTCCACCATATCCAGGGTGATCATTGCAGTTTCGTCCAGGAATGGATCAGGTGCATCCAGTTCCTCTTCGTCGGGAATATCTTCCAGCGACTTAACAGGCTTGAATCCAGCTGCTACACGGCGGTCATTGGTGCGTTCCAGCGCTTTCTGATCATCATCCTCACGGGACTTAACACGCTCTGACTCAACCAGCGAGATGGACTTCTCATCTTCCTGCTTCTTGTATTCAGCAATATCGTCAAAGATGTAAGCAAACTCAGGGTCTTGCTTGATACGCTGATCATGCTTCTGAGCAAGCGCCGAGATAAGGCCGTTGGAAACATCACCCAATGAGGTGTACTGAGCCACAGCAACCTGATCCCACGGCAGTGCATTCTTCTCTTCAGATTCGCCATACTCGCCGGGCTTCAGCGCGCTCGGGAATGGAATATCCGGAGTAACACCTTTCAGTTGGGTACTGCCACCGTTAATGCGATAGAACTTGGCTATGGTGTACTGCACATGGCCTAACGGCTTGTCATACATGTCATACATGCGACCCAGCCCTTTATGTTGCTGTACTGTACCCTTACCGAAAGTTGACTCACCCACAATCAGAGCTCTGTCATAATCCTGCAAAGCAGCAGCAAAAATCTCAGAGGCTGAAGCGCTGTACCTGTCTACCATCACAGTCAGTGGGCCATTGTAGGCAACCTTACCGTCATTATCACGGTTCTGGGTCACACGACCACTGGCATCGCGGATTTGTACAACTGGGCCCATATCGATAAACAGGCCGGTCAGCAATGTTGCTTCAGTTAGTGCACCACCACCATTGCCACGCAAATCGATAATGACACCTTCAACATTGTCGGCTTTCAGTTTTTCCAGCTCTTTTTCCACGTCGCGGGACAGGTTCATGTAGAAGCCGGGGATCTGAATCACACCCACTTTACGCTTGGCGTACTGTCCCTCTTCCATTTCAACAACTTTAGAAGTGGCTGCACGGTCTTCCAGGCGAACCCGGTCGCGAACTATGGTGATATCGACAGGCTCGGCGTTAGACCCACCCTTCTTGGGGAGAACCTGAAGTACCACTTTGCTGCCTTTAGGGCCCTTGATCAGTTCGACTACGTCATCAAGACGCCAGCCAATCACATCAACAACCTCTTCACCTTCCTGTCCAACACCGATAATTCTGTCTTCAGGGGATAGCTTTTCACTCTTGGCTGCCGGACCACCGGCAACCAGAGATTTGATCACAGTGTAATCTTCATCCATCTGCAGGACGGCACCAATACCCTCCAGGCTGAGGTTCATCTCCATCTGGAAACGCTCGGCATTGCGGGGTGACAGATAACTGGTGTGCGGCTCAACAGTAAGGGCAAAAGCGTTCATTACGCCCTGAAACACATCTTCACTCTTGGTTTGACCAATACGCTTGATGGCATTGTTGTAGCGCTTTGACAGCACATCAACAATCTCTTCCCAGTTCTTACCTGTCATCTTCAGGTTAAGAGCGTCATATTTAACGCGCTGACGCCACAGCTCATTCAGCTCGGCTTCGTCTTTTGCCCATGGCGCATCTTCACGGTCATACACATAGGCATCACCGGCTTTATTGAAGTCCATTGGGGTGTCAAGCAAAGACAGGGCGTATACGAAACGCTCATAACGGCGCTTTTGGGCCAGGTCGTACATTTGATACGCCTTGTCCAGATTGCCGCTTTTCAGCATATCGTCGAATTGGTTCTGGAAGTTGTTGAAACCGTCTACGTCCGCTTGAGTGAACACATTGCGACGGAAATCCAGCTGCTGCAGATAGCGATCGAAGATCTGCTCAGAGAATGCATCATTCAGATCGAATCTGTGATAGTGGGAGCGGGTCAGCAAACCTGTTACCCGCTTGCTGGCCACTTTATGTTGTGGCTCCTGCGAGAGAGTGGGTAACTCGTTGATTTGAATTGCCGGGGAGATGGCCCACGCCGACATCCCGACAAACATGGTGGCAATCGACGCGGCAATAGTCAGTTTTCGCATCAACAAGTTACTCCTTTACAATATTGATTACACCAGGATGTGCTCTACTCGTACCTTGACCGTCAAACCGGTATCCAACTGTACGTGAACATCCTCTTTGTTAATGTCTACGACCTGACCTTTTACAGGGGTCATACCCAGTTTGACATTAACACGCTGGTTTTGTTTCAACTCACTCAACTGAGCCGGTACCAGATTTTCAGCAACTGCAGGGGCTTTCTTGGCCGCTGGCTTGTCCTGGCGTTTGGCCTTGGCTGGGCGCTGTTTGTTGAACTCTTTGCGTGGCTTTTGGCCCTGCTTCTTATTGGCGTTGTCTTTTTTCGCCTGCTCTGCACGCTTGGCGCGAGCACGCTCCTGACTTTCTTTCAAAGTAGCCTGAGCGTGTTCGATATGTTCGGCTTCCAGTTCACCACATGGGTTGCCGTCCAGATCAACGCGCTGAGCGCCTTCTTTGATGCACTTCAGATAACGCCAGCTACTAGTATAGCGTCTCAGTGCAACTCGCAACTGGGTCTTACTGACTTTGGAATCATCAGCCAACCTTTCAGCCAAATCCTGAAACAATCCAATTTTTAGCGGCTTAGTTTCACCTTCGGCGATAAAGCACAAAGGAAATGTTTCATACAAATACGCCAGAATAGCGTTGGTGTCGGTCAACTTTTCTGTTGATTCCATCATTACTTCCACAGTTATATTGCAAGCCGGTACGCGTCAGCACTGAGGCTATCGACATTACTGCTTGTTAAGTCAAGTTTGCCAAGTGCTGTCACTTAGCGTCAAAAATCATTCTGTTACGGACTGTTTCCGAAACTCCAAGATACCTGATGCAATGGCGCAAGCCAACTCGACACACGGGGCGTCGGAATTATTCAGGCACGGCCGCATATTATAAGCCGCGCACAGGTGATTGCGACCATGAATTACATTAAAGCGGTCAATGTTTAAGCAAACAACGCAGATTCAAGGGTTTTGACCAAAGCTTCAAGCCCCTGGCGATCAATGTCATCGAATCTGTTGAACTCGGGACTATCGATATCCAAAACCGCAACCACTTCACCTTTATGACGAACCGGCACCACGATTTCCGCATTGCTGGCACTGTCACAGGCAATATGGCCTTCAAAACTGTGCACGTCGTCAATCAGTTGAGTGGTATTGGTCGCGGCGGCTGTACCACATACCCCTCTGCCCCAGGGAATACGTGCACAGGCAACCTTTCCCTGAAAAGGCCCAAGAACCAACTGCTCTCCTTCACGGATATAAAAGCCGACCCAGTTCAGTTCCGGCAGAGCCTCATTAACCAATGCAGAAAAGTTAGCCATGGCGGCAATCATGTTGGTCTCACCCGTCAGCAGTGCTTCAGCCTGACGATTGAGAGTTTGATAGCAAACCTGTGTCATCCCTGGTGTTACCTCTATGCTTTATCTTCCGCAGCAGCCGCTTTCCTGGCTGTTTTTTTCGGTGCAGCAGCTGCTGGTTTCGTGGCGACTGAGCCACCTTTAAGCAAAGATAGTAACTCATCTTTATGATTTGCCATATAAAAAGCCAATTTTTCAGATTCGCTCTCGGCAATCTCTATTTCAGCCTGCTGCAGAAAAGGGATAAGGTTATCGGCGATATCCAGCATCTTGTCATATGCATCCGCCTCCTTTTTTGAAGTAAACGTCATCTTCTCAACCCCTTCTCTGACCACGACATACTGGACCACAACAGCCATGATTTACCCCACATTAGTAAGCACTGTTTTTATATACAGTGTATAGTTGCATACTATTGGCAGACCTTTCAACCCAGACTGGCAAAATGTGAATTAAATACTGATATTTAAATAAGATATTCATAGAATACCCCTACCCTGTATATTCACGGATACTCACTGATGGCCAGCAAGATTTTGTAACACTCTTGTCATCAGTACAGGTGATGCGCTCGAAATGCTGATAACTTATAATCTCGCCTTCAAAAAGACAGGAAGCTCAGGTCTGTAGATCTCACTCTCTCATGGATTCTCACAACACCACAGCCAAAGACACTCAGGTGCCGGAAGACATAGTGTTATGCCGGGCCTGCGATTTGGTCGTCAGCAAACAGCAACTCCCCCAGGGAGTCAGAGCCCTGTGTCCAAGGTGCCACACAGCTTTGTATGACACCCCCTACTGTTCAATTAACGGTATGTTGGCAATTTGTCTGGCGGCGCTCTTTCTGTATTTCCCTGCCAACCTGCTACCGGTAATGGAGCTGCATTTCTTTGGCTCTGTGCGCACCACGACGGTAATGGGCGGAGCAACTGCGGTACTCGAGCAAGGCTATCCTGTGGTGGCCATCGCCGTTATGGTCGCTGCCGTCATTGCCCCCGGATTATTGATCCTGTCTATCCTCAGTCAAATTCTGCTGATCAAATATGCAATTGATAGCAAATGGGGCCGCAGGTTGCTAAAGCTGCTGTTGACCCAGCAATCTTTACTGACTCAACTGAGCATGCTGGAGATCTACCTGATTAGTTTTCTGGTGTCCGCTTTCCAGTTGTCTGATCACGCCGACATCTATTTCAGTATCGGTACCTTCTGTTTCACTATGTTGTTCCTCTCTGTATTGTTCCTGCTGAGAGAGTACGACCTGCAGCATATGTGGAGTTTCCTGGATGAAAAATAGCCTGCAGGGCCGCGATATAGGCATATGCCAGTGCCCGGTTTGCCAAATGACCAATGATGTCAGCCTGGGGGCCTGCCCCAGATGCGGAACACAATTAAAGTGTCGCAACTATGCCAGCCTGCAACAAAGCTGGGCGCTGCTTATCACTGCTGCCGTGCTGCTGATCCCCGCAAATGTGTTCCCCATCACCATAGTGACCAGCCAAGGGAAGATAGCTTATGACACCATTTTCACCGGGATCGCACACCTGATACATCTGGATATGTTACCTATTGCCATCATCGTATTTACTGCCAGTATTGCGGTGCCCTGGGCCAAGATTATCGGGCTGGCAATATACCTGACCGCCATCAGTTTCCGTATACCTATTCCAAAGCGGGTACTGATGACCGGATACCATATTATTGAGTGGATAGGTCGATGGTCCATGCTCGACCTTTTTGTTATTTCCATTACCGTTGCTCTGGTCAATATGGGGCAATTGATGGATGCCAAACCCGGGCCGGCAGCCACAGCGTTTGCCCTGGTTATTCTCTTCACTCAACTGGCTGCCAAAGTGTTGGATACACGTTTACTCTGGGATCGACTGGAAGCTCAAGATGACGCAAGCAGAACCGCCGAAAATCGTTAAAAAGAAACTCTTCTCCCCTATCTGGCTGTTACCAATAGTAGCGCTGATCCTCGGCGGCTGGCTGGGGGTTAAAAGCCTGCGAGAACAGGGTATTGAAATTGAAATCCACTTTCCCAGTGCCACCGGGATTGATGTGGGCAAAACTCTGGTTCGTTACCAGGGCCTCAATGTGGGCAAGGTCGTCGATATCGGCCTGGACAGCTCTCTGACCGGCGTGGATGTCAAAGTGCTGATGGATTATCGCGCTGAGCCATTCCTGAAGAAGAACACCAAGTTCTGGTTGGTTACCCCTAAAGCATCTATAACCGGGGTTGAAGGTCTGGATGCGCTGTTCTCCGGAAACTATATCGCAGTTCAGCCCGGTGACGGCGACTCCCAAAGCAACTTTGTCGCCTTGCAGGAAGCGCCAGCCATACAGCCAGGAGAAACCGGTGTTGTGGTTGAACTCAAGGCGATGCAACTCGGCTCTGTTGACGTCGGCTCCAAAGTCTTTTTCAGTCAGATCCCAGTCGGTGACGTCGTCAGCTACAAGTTGGAAGCCGATCAAAGTATTACCATTTCAGCCTTTATTAAAGAGCAGTATGCCTATCTGGTAAAAACCAATTCCCGCTTCTGGAATGTCTCCGGGATCAGCGTGGATGCATCCCTTTCCGGGGTGAAATTCCACAGCGAAAGCTTGAGCGCCATTCTGGCCGGCGGTATCGCCTTTTCATCAGATCCTGCAGCGCCACAGGCTCAGCACAATACAGCCTTCAACCTGTATGACAATAAACAGCAGGCTCTGGGTGGCCGTGACTTTCTGCTCAGTGCACAGAATGCCGATGGCATAGGTAAAGGCACCAAAATCCAGCTTCGCGGCGTGCAGATAGGTGAGATCCTCGGTACCAGCTTGTCTGACACAGGTGTAGGGTTTAACGCCCGACTGTTTAATGATTACGAGGACCTGCTCGCGGGCAGCAGCCAATTTTACCTTCAGGGAGCCGACATCTCACTGGATGGCGTCAAACATGCCGCCAGACTGGTTACCGGCGCCGTGATTGAATTTATACCAGGCTCAGGCCCGGCGTCCGGAACATACCAGTTGCTGGAGAGTCAGCCGGAGGATAAAGGTGAGCACCTGACGCTAAGAGCCTTCAGTGAAAGCAACCCCGGGGTTAGCGTTGGCGCAGCAATAAAATACAAGGCCTTTGATATCGGCACTGTCACTTCGGTATCTCTGGCCAAAGATTTCTCCGGTGTAGAATACCAACTGGAAATCCCTGCTCAATTCAGCGCACTGCTCTCCCATGGCAGCTATTTGTATGGTCAGTCAGCGCTGGAAGTTAACGCCTCTCTTGAGGGAGTTGCAGTAAAAACCTCGGATGCCGGCACACTGCTCAAAGGCAGTTTTAATCTGGTCAGAGGCAAAGGTCGAAACCTGATGACCAACAATGACCTGCTTGAGGTCTTTCCCTCACGGGAAGCCGCAGAGCAGGAGTTCACCGCAGCCAGCCAGCAAAAAATTACGCTGACCAGTTTGGATGGCGCGGGAGTGTCCAGCGGCTCTCCTGTCTATTACAAAAAAATGCAGGTAGGTGACGTTGCGGATGTTAGTTGGTCTGCCTCAGAAGGGAACTTTGCGGTCAACCTGAATATCCACGCCACCTTTAAATCGTTACTGAATGACAGTACCGTTTTCTGGCAAAACAGTGCTGTTGAGGTGAATGCAGGGCTATCAGGAGTAGATGTCAAAGTTGCACCACTTGCAGGAGCACTGAAAGGTAGTATTAGCCTTGGACAACTCGAAGACACACCTGTCGCTGGCACCAAGGGAATCCTATACGCCAGTGAGCAACTGGCTATAGCCCAGGCCAAAGTGATTGAACTGACCTTCCCTGCCGATGCAGATTTAGCTGCTGGCGCAGCTATCCGCTACAAAGGCTTCCAGATAGGTGAAGTTGACCATGTCTCTTTGTCTGATGATCTTGGCAGCATCAAAGCAATAGCCTGGCTTTATGGGCAATATGCAGCTGAGTTCCAGCGGGCTGACACCCAGTACTATCTGGTTAATGCTCAGGTATCTTTAGCTGGCATTAAAGCCCCGGAAACCCTGTTGACCGGCCCATATATTTCGTCATTGCCAGGTAACTCAGTCTCTGAATCAGCTCATTTCAATGGCAAACTGCAGGCGGGACTGTACGCTGACACACCAGCAGACGCATTGAAAGTGACCCTGGTTCGCCCAGCACTTGGCTCAGTTAAAGCTGGTACCCCTGTGCTTTATCGGGGGATTCACATTGGTGAAGTCAAAGGCTATGACCTGAACGCAAGCGGCCAGCAGGTACAAATCTACCTGGCGATTGAAACCAGATTCAGCCAGCTGATAAACCGCACCAGTAAATTCTGGGATTATTCAGGTATCAAGGTGGACTTTGGTCTGTTCTCCGGTGCGCAGGTGGAAACCGGCAGCGTTGAGAATATTCTGGCTGGAGGCATTGCTGTCGCTACAGAAGCAGCCAATAGCCCCGACAACCGCCTGACGGACTCCCCTGTCTTCACGCTTCATAACAAAGCTGACGAGGAGTGGCGGAACTGGGCACCGGCGCTGAAGTGAGCCTGTTAACAGGTCAACAAGTTAAATTCAAAAAGGGATGCCATTGAGCATCCCTTCTTGTGACAGGTCTTATCCAAGCCGAAATGATTTAAAGCCCCATGGCCATGACCCGGTTCTTGCCCCTGTGCTTCGCTTGGTACATCAGGCTATCGGCTTTGGACAATAACCGCTGCCAGTTATCACAGTCCGGCACTGTGGTTATCATGCCAATACTTGCGGACACAGGGCCATAGCGCTTATCAGCTTTGCCCTGAGTGCCAAGCTGATTTACCTGCTGCAATATCTTGTTAGCAAGTTCTTCTGCCTGATCGTGACATACGTAACTCCAGGCCACCACAAACTCATCGCCACCGTAGCGGGCACAGATATCAGAGGCTCGCTCGGTATATTCACTGAGGATTCTCGCCACACCTTTGAGGCAATCATCACCAGCCTGATGGCCAAAGCTATCATTGATGGCTTTGAAATTATCGACATCCAGAATCATCACAGACATTGGCGTGCAGTATCTGTGGCAACGTCTTACCTCAGCATTCATAAAATCGTTAAAAGCTTTACGGTTACCAATTTCAGTCAAGCCGTCTTTGTTGGCCTGGGCGAAGGCGTCCTGTTCGAGTTTCACCCTCTGGGTGATATTCATATGGGAGATCACAAAGAAGGTCTCACCTGACAGCACAAAGCGGGTCACCTCAACTAAAAACCATCTGTCCTCTGCAGGACTGTGACAGGGATACTCCAGTTGGAAGTGGTCAAGTTCACCACACTGCAGTTGACGAAAACCAGCCACAGCCAGTGAGCCATATTCGTCCCCTTCCCGGGTCGATGCCAGACAAGGGGAGAAGTAACTTTCACCTATCCAACTGAATTGGGGTGAGACACCATTTTCGACGCCGAACTTTACCCAGGCTTGGTTGACGAACACTATGTTGAACAGACGGTCTGTCACGGCAATATTGTTATTCACCGTATCGATAATCTGCTTGAGGAATCCAATGGAAATATCCATATCGCTACCTTATCTCCCAACCATCCATGGTCGAGTAAAATTCATTAATAATCAATAACTTAGTTGAGTATACCTGAGGTTATTAGCAATGTGACCTAAACCATCCAGTCAAAAAATTACAATCCTTGTAAGCTCTGGTTGCCAATAGTCCCCCCAAAGCCAAACACTCAGGTAGTAAAGCTAAGACGCTTATCCATAAAACCAGTAACAAACACCTATGGCGGCGATAATACCAGCAAGATCTGCAGTTAACCCGCACGCCAAAGCATGGCGGCCATTACGTATTCCCACAGCGCCAAAATAGACCGCCAGCACATAAAAAGTGGTTTCAGTACTGCCCTGAAAGATGGCCGCCAAACGTCCCGCAAAAGAGTCGACACCGTGATGATTCATGGTTTCGAGCATCATGGCGCGGGCACCGGACCCACTGAAAGGTTTCATCAAAGCGGTAGGCAAGGCATCCACAAAGCGGGTATCACCGCCGAGCCACTGCACAAAATGAGCGATAACAGACAACAGCAAGTCCAGCGCACCCGATGCTCTGAGCAAAGCAATAGCCAGCAACATCGCCAGCAAATAAGGGATCAGTTGAATTGCCTGAGAAAAGCCATCTTTGGCGCCTTCAATGAACTCATCGTAAATGGCGACCTTTCTGACCCCGGCAACCAGTACAAAAGCAAATACCAAAGCAATGAGTACGCCGTTGCCCAACACGGTGGAGACTTCGCCAATCATCTGAGCCGACAGCGTACCAAGGTAAAAGACTGTCGCCATCAGTGCACCGATAAGCAGCGCACCATACCCCATAATCACAGCATCAAACAGCTTGATCCGTTGCACCAGGGCGACCACAAGAAGTCCCGCCAGGGTCGAGGCCGACGTGGCCAACAGGATGGGAAGAAACACATCAGCAGGATTTGCCGCCCCCTGCTGAGCCCGGTACAAAAAAACGGCGACCGGCACCAGAGTGACCGACGAGGTATTGAGCACCAGAAACAGGATCTGCGCATTGGTCGCGGTCTGCTTATCTGGATTCAGGGACTGCAGATCATGCATTGCCTTGAGTCCCAAAGGCGTCGCGGCGTTATCCAATCCCAACATATTGGCGGTCAGATTCATGGTAATACTGCCATAGGCGGGATGCCCCTTTGGCACCTCAGGCATCAGTCGCGACAAAAGGGGTTCAGTGATCCGCGCGATAGCAGCCACCATACCGCCCTTTTCGCCCAGCCTCATCAGGCCCATCCAAAGGGAGAGCACACCAACCAACCCCAGCGCAATCTGGGCGGCTAACTCCGCGCTGGAAAACAACGCAGCACTGACCTCGGTCAATACCTGGGTATTACCCATGCCCAACTGCACTGCCACGGCCAGAGCCGCAATAACAAAGAAAAACCACCAGATACGATTCAGCACATTGGGTCCTATAGATAAAGGCGCAAACCATCACATCATCAGGCTGTGGTATACTCGCGCCAGCAAAAATTCATAGAAAGTCTTTATGGTTCAACTAAATCCAGATTTTATCAATAGCATTCAGCAGGATATCCCTGCTCATCTGTCCATTGATGATTTTATTGAGTACTGCGGCAAGCCACTTCGCCCATCCATCCGGGTTAATACCCTGTCTATATCCTCTGCCGATTTCAAGGCACTGATGGAACCCAGAGGCTGGGAATTTGAACCCATTCCATGGTGCAAAGATGGATTTTGGCTGACCGGACATAATCCGGAAGAACTCGGTAACTGTGTTGAGCATATTCAGGGACTTTTCTACATTCAGGAAGCCAGCTCAATGTTGCCGCCAACGGCACTGTTCGATACCGAATCTCAATATGACAGAGTATTGGATACAGCATCTGCGCCCGGGTCAAAGACAACACAGATAGCCGCCTTGATGGAAAACCGCGGCCTGCTGGTCGCCAACGAGTACTCCTCAAGCCGGGTGAAAGTGTTGCATGCCAATATAGCCCGCATGGGAGCAAGCAACACCGCCATTACTCATTTTGATGGCAGGGTTTTCGGTGAGTACCAATTTGAAACCTTTGATGCTGTGCTGCTGGACGCTCCCTGCAGTGGCGAAGGGACTGTGCGTAAAGACCCTGATGCACTCAAGTACTGGCGTCAGGAAGATATTGACGATATCGCAGACACCCAGCGCGAATTAATGTTATCGGCGTTTCAGGCCCTTAAGCCCGGCGGCATGCTGGTGTATTCCACCTGTACCCTGAATACCCGGGAAAACCAACAGGTGTGTCACTTCCTTAAAGAAACCTACCCGGATGCGGTAGAGTTTATCTCGCTAGCCAATCTGTTTGCCGATGCAGATAAAGCCACCACAGTAGAAGGCTTTTTGCATGTATGGCCACAGATATTCGACAGTGAAGGTTTCTTTGTGGCCGCCATTTGTAAAACACAGGCGGTCGACCGCGCCCTGCCCCGGCCAAAACCCCAAAAGAACTTCCCCTTCACACATGCTTCCCGTAAGCAGACTGAAGCCATGAAGAGCCATCTTAACAACCTTGGGTTAACGCTGCCGGAAACACAAAGCCTGATGATCCGAGATGCGGAATACTGGCTGTTCCCTGAAGGGTTTGATGAACTGATTGGCTCGATGCGATTCCAGCGGATCGGGTTGAAACTGGCTGATGAAGCCAAACATGGGTTTAAACTCAGGCACGAAGCAGTTATGGCTCTGCCCTGCCAACAGGCAAGAGTGATAGAACTGGATGAGCAGCAGGCGGTTGAATACCTGATGGGGCGGGACGTCGCATTTGATGGTGACAAGCCAGCCAAAGGCGAAGTGATTGTCGGCCGTCACGGCATCCCCCTGGGGCTGGCAAAATCCCTTCCGGGGAAGCTTAAAAACAGCCTGCCAAGAGATCTGGTTCGGGATAAAGTCTCCACCGCTTGATGCAGTGAATTGTTCCGGTTAAACCACCTCAGAACAGAAGTGAACTTCACCCCAAAGACTTATTCCAGAAAAATATTTGGGGTTCCTTCAGATTGCTGTACTACAATAGGAGTACGAAGTCGCTGGCATGCAGTGCTTCGTACCCTAAGTTAGCGCACGGCTCACCCTAAGAGCCATTCCCCTAGGCCCGAAACAACTGGAATAGTTTTGGGCCTTTTTTTATCTGCTTATCAGTTAACGACCGGCCAATCTCGCGGCATCTTTAAACAGGTTAAAGAAGTTCTCAGTTGTGAAGGCAGCCAAATCCTCATACTTCTCACCGCGAAGCTCGGCCACAAATTCAGCCACATCACGAACAAAAGCAGGCTGATTCTCTTTTCCTCTGTGAGGCACAGGTGCCAGATAGGGAGAATCTGTCTCTACCAGCAACCTGTCCTGAGGCACCTTACGGATAACACTGCGTAATTCACCGGCGTTTTTAAAGGTCACTATGCCCGAAACAGAAATATAGAAGCCCATATCAATGGCCGCTTTTGCCATTTCCCAGTTTTCGGTAAAGCAGTGCAGTACGCCACCCACTTTATCACCCTGGCCGTTACGCAGTATCGCCAGAGTATCCTCTCTGGCATCACGGGTATGAATAATAAGAGGCTTATTGACCTCTACAGCCAAAGCGACCTGCTGTTCAAAACATGCCTGCTGCATCGCTTTGGTTTCGTTGGCGTAGAAGTAATCAAGGCCGGTTTCACCTATGGCAACGACCTTCTTTTCGTTGGCAAAAGCCTTAATCTGCTCAACATCCAGGCCTTCCTGCACATCCAAAGGGTGCACGCCGCTGGATAGAAACACCTGATCAAAGGCCGCCATTTTGTCACGCATCGCCTCAAAGCCCTGTTGACGCACATTAACGCAGAGGAAATAGGCGATATCCCGGGCACTAGCTTGTTGGATGATTTGATCAAGGGAGTCAGCATCCGGCGCCGCTTTCAAGCGGTCCAGATGGCAATGGGAGTCGATTAGCACAGTAAAGGTCCGATAACGGGGGAATTTCAATGGTGGGCAAGGATAACCAGCTACATGGTGGAGGTCAAATTCCCGGACGCTAACTCGCTGGAAAGCACCTGTTCAATATCATGCCTGTGGTGTTCCTCTGCCGGCGCAAACTGAACGCCTATGCCAGCAGGGCGTCCCCCAGAGGCTCCCTGAGGGTTGATCCACACTACGCAGCCACTGGCTTCTCTGGCTGCAGAATCACCGGGCAACCGATAACTGAAGTTTAGTGTTTCACCAAGGTAATGTGGCTCAGAGGTTGCCACGAATAACCCCGCGCTGCGAACAAAGGGCATGTAAGCGCGATACAATTGCTGAATGGTGTCAAATCTGATTACCAAGTCGACCATGTCTTTCCGTTTACTGTGTGACCTCTTTATATTCTAGGACAAATTTCTGACACAACGCGAGGTAATTGACGCTGGCCATAGTCTCCAGATGATGACAGTGGCGCATCAC
Organism: Shewanella corallii; assembly: GCF_023349125.1. Lineage (GTDB taxonomy): Bacteria > Pseudomonadota > Gammaproteobacteria > Enterobacterales > Shewanellaceae > Shewanella > Shewanella corallii. The sequence goes on from NZ_JAKIKT010000003.1 coordinate 316,827, forward strand.
GCTGTCTGCCAACTGTACAATTCGCGATAGCGCAAAAGCATCCAGCTTTCCCGGTTGAATCATTCGCGACCTAAGTACCAGATAAAGTACTTTAAGTGACTCAATAATATGATCTTCTTTTATATCGAGCAAACTGCCGGTCAAATGCCCTGACATCAGGCTTGCCCGCCAATCTTTACGATACTGCAACCAGCGTTCGTAATCGCCATTACCCAGACTGTCGGCAAGCGTCAAAGGGCCACCAGCCAGGGGCAATACCCAGGTCATATCCTGAGTCACACCATGTTGTTGCTGTAACCAGCTCTGCACTGTGTCTTTATCCGGCGCGACAAAGGCCAGCTTTTGACATCGGCTGGCGATGGTAGGCAGCAAACGACCCGGAGTCTGGGTTTGCAACAGGAGTAAGGTATCCTTGCCCGGCTCCTCAAGGGTTTTCAGCAAAGCATTGGCAGAAGCCTGGTTCATACGCTCACAGGCATAGATGATGGCGACCCTGCGGCCGCCCTGCTGCGCTGTGGCTGTCAGCTTGATGCAAAGCTCCCGGATCTGATCAATTTTAATCTGATTGCCATCGGCCCTGACCTCATAGAGATCCGGATGGTTACCGGCCTGCACCAAGTGGCATGACTTACAATGACCACAGGCTCCGGCAGGGGTTGGATTCAGACACAAAGAGGTCGCTGCAATATCCTGTGCCAGCAACTCTCCGCCCTGAGCCACATCAACCCCAAGCAACAAAGCGTGCCCCAGAGTATCTTTGCAGATCTGCATGGCGGTGCGGTCAAATGCCGGATTACACCAGGGAAGATGAGCTGAATGTCGCATCACAGCTTAAGCCTCATTCTTTATTGATCACAAAAGATTATTGATTACAGCAGAGACTGCAGCACAGACTGAATATCCTTGTGCACTTCAGACATAGGCTGGCTGGCGTCAATCACATGAATAGTGTCATCTTCGGCTGCCAGCGCCAAAAAGGTTTCCCGGGTACGGTCAAAGAATTCCAGCGCCTGCTGCTCGATTCTGTCCAGCTCGCCACGACGGGCAGCACGCTCAAGCCCCAAGGCAGGAGGAACATCCAGATACAGGGTGATATCAGGCTTGAAACCTTTCAATGTGGCGTCGCTGATCGCTTTGACCAATGGCATCAAGCCCCGGCCACCGCCCTGATAGGCAAGGGAGGACAGGTTGTGACGGTCGCCCAGCACCCATTCACCACGAGCCAGGGCTGGCTTAATCACATTTTCAACCAGTTGCGCACGGGCCGCATAAAACAGCAGGCACTCCGCCTCATCACATAAAGGGTCATCCGCTTCAGCAATCTTGACCAGGTCGCGGATTTTCTCGGCCAGAACAGTGCCACCCGGCTCGCGGGTACAAACCGGTGCCTTGCCGGTCTGCTTCTCCATCAAGTCCTTCACCAGAGCGATAGCACTGGATTTACCAGCCCCTTCCAGACCTTCAATTACGATAAACTTGGCTTGACTCATTATCTGTTTCTCTGAAATTTATTAACTGCGTTGTTGTGCTCTCTCAGGGTTCTGGAGAACACATGGCTGCCGTCATTACGGGACACAAAATAGAGGTAATCTACATCCGCAGGGTTGGCCGCGGCCAGCAGTGAAGCTTTACTCGGCGCAGCGATAGGTGACGGCGGCAGGCCATTAATTCGATAGGTGTTATACGGGGTCATTTCACGCAGGTCTTTCTTGGTGATATTACCCTGATAGCGCTCACCCATACCGTAAATCACGGTTGGGTCTGTTTGCAGGCGCATGCCTTTACGCAAACGGTTGGCAAATACAGCCGCCACCCAGCCACGCTCTTCCGGCTTGGCTGTCTCTTTTTCAATTATCGATGCCAGCGTCAGCAGCTCATAGGGAGTTTTAAGGGGTAATGTCTTGTCCCGACCTTCCCAGGCGGCAGCCAGTTCCTGCTGCATCTTCAAATAGCTTTGGGTCAGCAGCTCTTCGGCGGTTTGTCCCGCTTCATAATGATAAGTGTCCGGATAGAAGCGCCCTTCTGCCAAGCCGGTATCCCCCTGCTTAGCCATGACTTTGGCAAACACATCCTGCTCGGGTTTCAGATACTCAGCACTGGCCAGTTCTTCACGCCACTGAGTGATAGTGCGCCCCTCAATCAGTGCCAGCGGGAACTGCATCACCTTGCCTTCGTTAAGCTGCGTCAGCAGGCCACTCAGGGTCTGGCCGGGCTCTATCTGATACAGACCGGTACGTATTCCCGCCAGCTCAGGATACAGCTTAAGCAGCGCCTTCAGGCGCCAGTCGTTTTCAGTAATACCCTCGGCGGCCAGATCTCTGACCAAAGAGCGCACATTGATGCCAGGCTTTATCTCCAGCTGTTGTGGCTCAGAGATATTCAGCGGCGCAGCAGCATACTGCTCAACCTGCTTCAGGCCCCAATAAGCGCCCAATGCAGCTATCAAAATCAGTGTCATCAGGGTCGCAACTGCGCCCCAAACCAGTTTCATTGTTTTCATACCGGATTTAATACCAGGCTTTTATATCAAGCATTTCGCTCAGATTAATTGTTGTAATTCGGACAATCGGGGCCAAATGGTTAAGGCCCTGTCTTCAAGACGGGTTACCGGCACGGCGCCCATTAAAGAGTTTGTCATCAGCACATGATCCGCCTGCAATAACTCACTCTCTGTCACCTGCCCCATGGTGACATTCAGTCCCATAGCAAGCAGCGAATGGATAACCTGCTCTCGCATGACACCAGATACACCGGCAAAGCTAAGAGCAGGCGTCAACACCTGCTTGTCGGATATCAGCAGCAGATTGCCCATGCTGCCTTCGACCAGGAATCCATCGCTGTCACAGACCCAGACATCATCAATTCCCTGAGGCAGACTCTGGGCTTTAATCAGTACCTGCTCCAAACGATTAAGATGCTTGACCCCGGCCAGCAGCGGTTGACGCCCAAGGGCGACTGCAGACTTACAAAGCCCAATCCCCTTTTGTTGCCATTGCACATAATGTGAGGGCAGAGGTGACACAGACAGGATAACCAAAGGGACAGGCGACTTGGGAGCCGTATAGCCACGACCACCACTCCCCCGACTGAGCAGAAGTTTGATACAGGCATCAGGATTCAGCGTCGCCAGCTCATTGAGACGGAAAAGCAAGGCCCCGCCAGCAGAAAAGGCAAAGCCCAAACGCGCAGCGCCGTCACTGAGACGGCGCAGATGTTGCTCAAGAAACTGGATTTGACCCTGTTTCACCTTCATGGTAGCAAACAGGCCATCACCATAGGCGAGAGCCCTGTCTGCCGGGTCAATGACGCTATCCTTAACGTCGTTAATCCAGACTTCTTTCATCAAGACCTGTTCCTTCAGGAGTCCTGGCTGATACGGCTGGCAACCGCTTCCTGCTGATCTTTGTACTTGGCGTTTTTGCGCTTGTTGTACGGACGAGCAACAGGACCGTTAAGACGTTCGAAGTTCAGTGCACCAATGGTCATCATAGGACGCAGCGCCAGCGGTAACTTACCACTGTTGTAGAACTCAAGCACAATACGGCCATGCCAACCCGGATCGATACGATGGGCAGTCACGTGTACCATCAGACCCAGACGGGCCAGGGATGAACGCCCATCCAACCAACCCACGATATCTGCTGGCAGAGTGACACTTTCATAGGTCACCGCCAGCGCCAGTTCTCCCGGGTGCAGGAAGAAAGCATCACCATCTTCAATAGTGATCTGCTCACTCATCACACGGTCAAGGGCAGCCTGAACTTCTGCACTCGGGCCACTCAAATCGATAAAGGGTGCAGTGTGATCCTTGAATACCCGAAACTGGTTACCCAGACGTACATCCACACTCACGCCACTGATTGCTTCCACCGGTGGACGGGGATCAATCACTATCGTTTCGTTGTCCAGACATTGTTCAATTTCAATATCGGTTAAGCGCATTTTTCGTCTCTAACTCCCTTGACACTCGGGCTGCTTAAGCCCCAAAAACCTTACTTGGCCAGCAAATGCTGAATACGGGCCTTCAGGATATCGGTAGCGATACGGTTCTTGCCACCACGTGGCACGATGATATCAGCATACTGCTTGGATGGTTCAATGAACTGCAGGAACATTGGACGCACTGTCTTTTGGTACTGAGAAATCACAGACTCCATGGTGCGACCACGCTCTTCCACATCACGGGTCAAACGACGCAGGAAACAGATATCCAGCGGTGTATCCATAAATACTGAAGCATCCATCAAACCACGCAACTTGGGATCGGTCAGCAGCAGAATACCTTCCAGAATAATCACCTTCTTTGGTGTCATCGTCTGGATTTCTTCGGTACGGGTATGCTCTTTATAGCTGTAAACCGGAATATCGACGGCGTTACCGTCTTTCAGTTGCTCCAGATGCTGACACAGGAGTTCATGATCCAGCGCCATTGGATGGTCATAGTTGGTCAGTACACGCTGCTCCATGGACAGATGTCCCTGGTCGCGGTAATAAGCATCTTCATTAATTACGCCAATCTGGTTGGTCCCCAGATCGCGGCAAAGCTCTTCGTATATAGTTTTCGCAATCAGGCTCTTGCCTGAAGCTGATGCGCCGGCGATACCGATAATGACACATTGCGGAGAATTCATATGGCTACCTTATTCGTCGTCTTCTACGCTGATTGATACCTGAGACTGGCTATGTTGTAACGCCAGTTGTGCCCCAACTTTACGGGCAATTTCCCGGTAGATACCGGCAACTTCACTGTCAGGCTCGGCGACGGCCAAAGGCGCCCCCTTGTCCATAGATTCACGCAAATCCAGTTGCAGAGGCAAGGCCCCCAGCAAAGGTACATTGTAACGCTCGGCAATTTTGCTGCCGCCATGGGTACCGAATGGATGATCCTTGTGTCCACACTCACTACAGATGTGGAAACTCATATTCTCAACAATACCCAGAACCGGAATATTCACCTTATTGAACATGGTGATCCCTTTCTTGGCATCGGCAAGAGCGATGTCCTGTGGAGTTGTCACAACCACGGCGCCACTGACTGGCACTTTTTGCGACAGGGTTAGCTGAATATCGCCAGTGCCGGGTGGCATATCGATAAACAGATAGTCGAGCTCCGGCCAGCTGGTTTCATTCAGCAGCTGCGCCAATGCACCGGCGGCCATAGGTCCACGCCAAACGGCGGCCTGGTCGTCGGTGAGCATAAAGCCAATAGATTGAGCTGCCACGCCATAAGCTTCAGCGGCAGTCATGGTCTTGCCGTCGTGGGATACAGGACGGAAGTCAGTCAACCCCAGCATTAAGGGAATAGATGGGCCATAGATATCGGCATCCAAAATCCCCACACGGGCTCCTTCCTGAGCCATTGCCAGCGCCAGGTTGACGGCTGTGGTAGATTTACCCACGCCACCTTTACCAGAGGCCACGGCCACAACCTGTTTCACGTTTGGGATAGGCGCCACATTGACGCTTGAAGTCTGGGCAGGTTGAAAATCGATTTCGCATTCCACCTCATCAATGGCATCGAGTTTGGCCAGTTGATTGGTCACCGCCATCACAGTATCACGATACTGAGTCTGACAGGGGTAGGAATACACCAGGGTCATTTGCAGGCGTTTGCCATCAAGTGCCAGTTTACGAACACAATTGGCAGAGATAAGGCCTTTCCCCAGATAAGGGTCAATATAAGCATCCAGAATGCTCAATACAGAAGACAACAAGGCCGGTTCCAGTTGGAAATCCACGGCTTGTTCCTGCAGTGCTGACGACAATTTTCATCTCCCAGAAAACGAATTTGGCCAAGTGTATCAGATAATGGCAAAAACATTAGTGTAGAAATAGCTCAGTTAGACGGGGGCGTGATGAAAATTCCACATTAATCGGTTAGTATCTAGGCCAATATTTTCAGGACCAACACGATTTTGAGAAAAAATGGCAAATACACAACGTAAAATTTTGGTGACCAGCGCACTGCCGTACGCCAACGGCCCTATCCACCTGGGTCATATGCTGGAGTATATCCAGACAGATATCTGGTCACGTTATCAAAAACTGCGCGGCCATGAATGCTACTATATTTGCGCCGACGATGCCCATGGCACCCCTATCATGCTCAAGGCGCAGCAGTTGGGTATGGCTCCTGAAGAAATGATCGCCCAGGTAGCTGTTGAGCATCAGCAGGATTTTGCTGACTTCAACATCGCCTTCGATAACTATCACAGCACTCACAGTGATGAGAACCGCGAGCTGGCCAGCCAGATCTATCTGGCGCTGCGTGAAAAAGGTCATATCAAGACCCGCACCATCAGCCAGCTATTCGACCCTGAAAAGTCCATGTTCCTGCCTGATCGCTTCGTAAAGGGTACCTGCCCTAAATGTAAGTCTGAAGATCAGTACGGCGACAACTGTGAAGTGTGCGGCGCGACCTATAGCCCAACCGAGATGATCAACCCCAAGTCTGCTGTTTCCGGTGCCACTCCGGTAATGAAGGACACTGAGCACTTCTTCTTCGATCTGCCTGCGTTTGAAGGCATGCTGAAAGAGTGGACTCACTCAGGTGCCCTACAGTCTGAAATGGCAAACAAGCTGAACGAATGGTTCGAGCAGGGTCTGCAGCAGTGGGATATCACCCGTGACGCGCCATACTTTGGTTTTGAAATCCCCGATGCACCGGGCAAGTTCTTCTACGTATGGCTGGATGCACCGGTTGGCTACATGGGTTCGTTCAAAAACCTGTGTGACAAGCGTGGCAACCTGGACTTCAACGAGTTCTGGGCGAAAGACTCTACCGCCGAGGTTTACCACTTCATCGGTAAGGACATTGTTTACTTCCACAGCCTGTTCTGGCCAGCCATGCTGCATGGTGCTGATTTCCGTCAGCCAACCAGCGTATACGCCCACGGCTATGTGACCGTAAACGGTGCCAAGATGTCCAAGTCCAAGGGTACCTTTATCAAGGCACGCACTTACCTGGATAACCTGGACCCTGAATACCTGCGTTACTACTACGCAGCCAAGCTGTCCAGCCGGATCGACGATCTGGACCTGAACCTGGAAGATTTCGCCCAGCGCGTAAACTCTGATCTGGTAGGTAAGCTGGTGAACCTGGCCTCACGTACTGCAGGTTTTGTGACCAAGCGTTTTGATGCCAAACTGGCCAGGCTGGAAGACACCACTCTGGTAGACAGCTTCCTGGCCAAGCAGGAGCAAATTGCTGAGTTCTACGAGACCCGTGAATACGGCAAAGCGATGCGTGAAATCATGGCGCTGGCCGATATCGCCAACGCCTATGTGGCTGATGCAGCGCCATGGCAGCTGGTTAAGCAGGAAGACAAACAGGAAGAAGCCCATCAGGTATGTACCGTGGCCCTGAACCTGTTCCGTATCCTGGTAACTTACCTGAAGCCGGTTCTGCCACGTCTGAGCTCAGATGTTGAAGCCTTTATGCAGCTGGAACTGACCTGGGACAACCTGGGTATGGACCTGACCGGTCATGAAATCGCGACCTTCAAAGCAATGATGCAGCGTGTTGATATGGACAAGGTTGCGGCTATGGTTGAAGCCTCCAAAGAGAACCTGCAGGCTGAGCAGAAGCCTACTGGTCCTTTGGCTGATGACCCAATCTCAGAAACCATCAACTTCGATGATTTCGCCAAGATTGACCTGCGTATTGCCCGTATTGCCAAAGCTGAACACGTACCAGAAGCCAACAAACTGCTGAAGCTGCAGCTGGATATCGGCGGTGAAACCCGTCAGGTATTTGCTGGTATCAAGTCCGCTTATGCGCCGGAAGATCTGGAAGGTAAGCTGACCGTAATGGTGGCTAACCTGGCTCCACGTAAGATGCGCTTTGGACTGTCTGAAGGTATGGTGCTGGCAGCTGGCCCTGGTGGCAAAGATCTGTGGATCCTTGAGCCTCACGAAGGCGCTCAGCCAGGCATGCGCGTGAAGTAAGCCTTAAGCTCAAATATCAATCCTCTGCACTCATTCGGGTGCAGGGGATTTTTTATATCTGTTTTACAGGCAGTTTTCTCCACTCCATTAACGACCCGGTTCAGTGGCGCTGTTGAGCTTAATTAAGCTTCATCTAAATATCCGTCCACCGCCCTTGCCAAGCTGCGCCGTCAGCCGTCAGACTCAGTGTTTTCCTGTCACAAGCTTGATGAAGGAAACGTGATGAAAGAGCACAAGGTGACCTTACTCAAAGACAGCCGCCTGTTGACGGCGACCATATCGGCAGTGGGTGCTGCCCTCTGTATCTGGACACTCGCAGCTGTAGACCACTCCTTTAATGGTGATTGGCTACTGATGGCCCCGTTCGGTGCAACCATGGTGCTGATATTTGGTGTACACCAAAGTCCTTTGGCCCAACCCAAAAATGTCATTTTCGGCCATCTGATTACCGCCACTGTGGGGCTGATATTTATCAATACCCTAAGCGTTACGCCACTGACTCTGGGGCTGGCAGTCGGTTGTGGCCTGTTTATTATGCTGCTCACCGACACCACTCATCCACCTGCCGGCGGTAACCCGCTGCTGATTATGATGGGGGCGCACCACGACTGGATGTTCCTGCTGCACCCAGTCCTTTTGGGAACACTCGCCATTGTGGCACTGGCGACCTTCTATCACAGACTGATCCCGGGACATGTTTACCCTTACAAAGTTAAGCCGTGATTCTTAGCGCCAAAATGAATCGGCCCCGCAGTTTGCACTGCGGGGCCGTTCAATTTTTTTATTATAGTTTGCGTACTCGCCCGGCGGCGCTCCAGCACGCTATGTTGCGACCAGGTTTACCTCAGGGTTGGTAAATTCTGCACCGGACAAGCACACAGTACCGCGTACACCTGTAAGTTCAAAGCAGTCAAAAGTTTGAATCGTTGCAAAACACAGATTTGCCAAAATAATCCATCACTTTTAACCTTGAGTTAAGCCCTTTGTGCTACTCAATAAGGCTCTATCTCCATGGGAAGGTGGCGTTGACGTGACGGTAAAATGCAGTTCACCTGTACTCTCATTACACATTTGGTGGTAGCGTTCCGGTTCAATCAATATTCCCTCTCCCGCCTTCAACAGAACAGATTCCTGCAGGAACCTCATGACAGCTTCTCCTTTAAGGATATAGAAGAACTGAGTCGCATATTGGTGGCAGTGCATCTGCTCATGACTGTTGGCAGGCATCCTCTCCTGAATCACACTCAGACTGTCAGTTTTAACCAGATGCCATCCATCGGCTCCCTCGCCCCAGTGATAGTGCTCAGCAACGGCTGGTGAGACCTTGTGCATGTTCAACTCCTATCCATAAACATTCGGCTGCCACAGTTGCATAAAGGTATCCGGCGCCACCAAAGGCGTGAACCCATATTTGAGGTACAAGCCATGGGCATCCCGTGTTGCCAGCATCATTCGTCTCAGCCCTTGCAGCTCAGGATGGGAAATTATGTTATCCATCATCAGTTTGGACAGGCCTTTACCTCTATGTTCCTCAAGAACAAACACATCGGCAAGGTAAGCGAAGGTGGCTCCGTCTGTAATCAATCTGGCAAATGCCACCTGCTCATCTGCTTTAAACACACCAAAGCAAAGCGCATTATCGATAGCTTTATCCATCACCGTACGGGGGATACCTTCTGCCCAATAGCTGCGACTTACATAATCGTGAATCACTGACTTATCCATCAACTGAGAGCCACACACCAGCTTATACTCCGCGGATTGCTCCATTATCCCTCCAATATTCTTGTTGTTTACGCCACCTCAAGCCTAACCGCAGCAAATTTAAACTCGGGGATCTTGCCGTAGGGATCCAACGCAGAGTTGGTCAACAGGTTGGCTGCCGCCTCAACATAGGCAAATGGCACAAACACCATATTCTCTGCCACACCATTGTCAGCTCTGGCCTGCATAACAATTTCACCGCGGCGGCTGACCAACTTAATGTTCTCACCGGCATTAATTCCCAACGTCTTAAGCGTCGTCGGATTCAGGGAGCAGTTGGCCGTGGGCTCTATCGCATCCAGCACCCGCGAGCGGCGCGTCATACTGCCGGTATGCCAGTGCTCCAACTGTCGACCTGTGGTCATGATATAGGGGAATTCTTTATCGGGGACTTCGTCCGGGGGAACCAGGTCTGCCGGCGAAAACCTGGCTTTTCCTCCGCAACGCGGGAAACTGTCCGCAAACACCACACTCTCGCCGGGTAGCTCCTCACCATGGCAGGGATAAGTGACTGCGTCTTCAAATTCCAACCGCTGCCAACTGATATTATCCAGTGACGGCATCAAGCGCTTCATCTCTGTGAACACGGCTTCTACCGAACCGTATTGCCAGTTGAGCCCAAGATGATCGGCAAGTTCAGTCAGAATAAGCCAGTCCTCTTTGGCCTCTCCGGGAGACTCAACCGCTTTACGTCCCATCTGTACCTGGCGGTTGGTATTGGTCACTGTGCCTGTTTTTTCCGGGAAGGCCGCAGCCGGCAATATCACATCGGCAAAACAGGCGGTTTCAGTCAGGAAAATATCCTGTACCACCAAGTGATCCAACCTGGCCAGCGCCGCTCTGGCGTGCGCTACATCGGGATCTGACATGGCCGGGTTTTCCCCCATAATCACCATACCGCGAATGCCATCACTGTGGATGGCATCCATCATCTCTACTACAGTCAGGCCTTTGTCTGCACTCAGTTTAACGCCATCCCCCCATAAAGACTCAGCAGCCTCACGGGCGTGTTCCTCCGCCACGCTTTGATAGTCGGGCAGGAACATAGGGATTAGCCCTGCATCTGAGGCACCCTGAACATTATTTTGCCCCCGCAACGGATGAAGCCCGGTTCCGGGTCTGCCGACATGTCCACACATCAGCGCCAGCGAGATTAAGCATCTGGCATTATCTGTCCCATGAACATGCTGACTGACCCCCATGCCCCAAAAAATCATGCCCGCTTTTCCCCGGGCGAAAGTTCTGGCTGCGTCGCGGATCTGTGCGGGTGCTATCCCACACAAGGGAGCCATTGCTTCCGGCGAGAAACGTTGCAGGTGCTGCTTCTGAGCCATCCAGTTCTCTGTGTGTTTATCTATGTAATGCTGATCCTGAAGATTCTCCTCGACAATCACATGCATCATGGCATTAAGCAAAGCCACATCCGCCCCGGGACTGAACTGCAGCATGTGGGAAGCAAAGCGCTTCATTGCCGTTCCTCTGGGGTCCATCACAATCAGCTTGCCTCCCCGGCGCGCGAACTGTTTAAAGAAGGTGGCAGCAACAGGATGGTTCTCTGTGGGATTACAACCAATCAAAATAGCGACATCGGCGTTTTCAATCTCATTAAATGTGGCTGTGACCGCGCCTGAACCAATATTTTCCATCAAAGCTGCCACAGAGGAGGCATGGCAAAGGCGGGTACAGTGATCCACATTATTATGGCCAAATCCCTGACGTATCAGCTTTTGAAACAAATACGCCTCTTCATTACTGCACTTGGCCGATCCCAGCCCGGAAACACTCTGCCCGCCATATAAACTCTTGAGCCTGTTAAGTCCCTGAGCCGCTACTTCCAACGCCTCCTGCCAACTGGCTTCTCTGAAGTGAGTCAAAGGATTTGCAGGGTCGACGTTAAGCCCCTTGGGTAAATTTGGAAGGCGGATAAGGGGTTTTGTCAGCCTGTGAGGGTGATGGATATAATCGAAGCCAAATCTGCCCTTTACACAAAGCCGGCCTTCGTTGGCGGGACCTTGACGCCCCTCGGCATACAAGATCTGCTCATCTTTAACTCTGTACTCCAATTGGCAACCCACACCGCAGAAGGGGCATACCGAATTAACTGACTTTTCTGTCTCTGAGCTGGGGCCTGTAGCTTCAGACTCCAGCAGTCGGGATGGCATTAATGCACCGGTTGGACAGGCCTGCACGCACTCACCGCAGCCAACACAGGTTGAGCTTCCCATTTCATCAAACTGGTCAAAGATGATTTGGCTTACTCCACCGCGATTGCCCATGGCAATTACGCCATTCACCTGCACTTCATCACAGGCTCTGACACACAAATTGCAATGAATACAGGCATCATGATGAACGCCAATCGCTGCATGGCTGGAATCGGCATTGCGGGACTCACCTCCGGCCCCGGGAAAACGACTGGCTGTGACAGAGAGTTGTTCTGCCAGCACTTTGAATTCTGAATCTGTGTTGTGATGGGAGTTGGTATCTGTCAGCAGCAGTTCAACCACCAGCTTTCGCGCGCGGTCTGCTCTCTGACTCTGGCTGGACACCTTCATGCCTTCAACAGGCTTTCTCAGGCAGGAGGCCGCCAACACGCGCTCGCCCTCAACTTCAACCATACAGGCCCTGCAGTTGCCATCTGCGCGATAGCCGGGCTTATCGGAATGACAGAGGTGGGGAATACTTGTTCCCAGGCGTTTGGCGACCTGCCAGATGGTCTCATCTGGCGCCGCAGTCACTAGGGCACCATCCAAAGTAAAACTTACCGGACCACTTTGTTTAGTCTGCATCCTTTGATACCTCATCCGGGAAATACCTGATTACCGTTCTGAAGGGATTGGGGGCCGCCTGCCCGAGCCCACATATAGATGCATCTGTCATTACACTGCCCAGCTCCTCCAGCAATGCTTTGTCCCAGTGCTCCATCTTCATCAGGCTGACTGCCTTGCCGCAGCCAACACGGCAGGGCGTACATTGACCACAGCTTTCATGGTGAAAAAATTCCAGCATATTAATGGCCGCAGCTTTCACAGAGTCTTTGTCTGAGAGTATGACGACGGCAGCAGAGCCAATCAGAGAGCCCAATGGCTGAAGGGTATCGAAGTCCAGCGGTACATTATTTTGCGATGCGGGTAATATGCCGGACGCGGGCCCTCCGGGCTGATACGCCGTAAAAGTATGGCCCGACAACATACCTCCGGCTGCGGCTATGATGTCAGTAATAGTGCTGCCGCTTGGCAACATGTAAATACCCGGATTGTTCACCCTGCCGGATACCGAATAGGTTCTGAGTCCTTTTCTGCCATTGTGCTCCACATCCGCCAGCACCGAGGCACCCTCCCGACAAATCCGGGCAGTCCAGTAAAGAGTCTCGACATTGTGAACCAGTGTTGGTTGTCCAAAGAGTCCCTGCTGTGCCACATAAGGGGGTCTGTGTCTTGGCAGGCCCCTTTTGCCCTCGATTGACTCAATCATGGCACTCTCTTCACCACAGATATAGGCCCCTGCTCCCCTTCTGAGCTCAACCCAATCACAGGGTATTAATCCCTGCTCGTGCAGCGATTGAAGCTCAATCTGCAGAATTTTCAGTGCGACCGGATATTCGTCTCTGACATAGATGTAGATCTTCTCAGCCTCAACCGCCAACGCGGCGAGCAGCATGCCTTCCAATACCAGATGAGGCCTGGACTCCAAATAATATCTGTCTTTAAAGGTACCCGGCTCCCCCTCATCAGCGTTTACCGCCATATATCTGGGACCGGGCTCTGAGCGCACCGCACTCCATTTACGGCCACTGGGGAAGCCGGCGCCTCCCATTCCCCTGAGGCCTGAGTCAAGCACCTGTTGCTCCAGAGACTGTGCCGAAACATCTCCCTGCTGAAGAGATTTGAACACCTGGTAGCCGCCATCCAACAGATATTGGTCAAGGCACTCATAGTCAGGAAGTCTGGGCTCGAATTGTTTTCCAGTAATAGCCTGTATAACGTTATCCGGCGTTGCATTATCGATATGAGTGCGCCCCACTGACACTGTTGGCGCCAGGTTGCAGCGCCCCATACAGGGAGCCCGCAGAACTCTTACAGTATTTGAGTCACAGGTTTGCTGCAGCTCACCGGCCAGCCAATCGCTGCCCGCAAGGCAACAGGAAAGGGAATTACACACTCTCAGGGTGATTTCGGGCAGATGCTGATCGTCATCAAGCAGGTCAAAGTGACTGTAAAAGCTGGCCACGCCAGCAACCTCTGACTCAGGGAGATTAAGCCATTCGCCAAGGGCTTTAAGGTGCTTTTTTTGCAGGCCGTTAAAGGCGTCTTGAATGCGGTGAAGATACTCAATCAACAGGTCTCGCCTTTTTGGCGTATCACCAAGCAATGCGACCACTTGATTATAGGCAGCCTCATCCAACTGGCGGCCTTTAGGACCTTTACGCCCCTTACCGGAAGCAGATTTCCAAATGCCTGCGTCTCCATTGTTACTATGCTTCATTACCACCCTGCCGGATTTGTCTGTCAGCGTTCGTTAATACATTGTTATCAGGCATTTGGTGCAGGAACAAGACTACAAGTGTCAGGTAAACCCAGGCTGATGTTGCAAAACCGCAGAGGAACGGGGATTGGGTAATTATTGATACAAACACAAAACTGTTTTTACGGGATCAAAAAAGGCGCCGCAGCGCCTGATTTGAGATGGTCAGTGTTGGGAGAATACTTTCCTCAGCCCATCCGGGTTTCCAGCCTGTAGTCTTCGCCATCTTTATCGGTAAACACCTTATTACCTACCTTCTGGGTAGATTTGGCGCCATGGAGCAGGCTGAGCCAGATGCGACATGAGATAGTCTTGGTCAGGCTGGTTTCAATTTGAATATCTTCAATATGGGCTGCATTTTCACGGCCACGACCTGCAGTGCGGTCAAAGCTGACTTCAATGTGAATATCACCCACCTTAAATACCAGCGCACTTGGGTCATCTTTGTGACCCGACATGGCCACAAACTGGCCCGGGGTCTGCAGCCCTGTCTGACTGCCGTCGGCGAAAAAGGCCAACAGGTGCTGGTAGTAAACTACGTAGCTGATAACATCCTGATGAGAACCATGTTCCAGTGGGCAATGTTCGTCCAAAAAACGACGGGCACTGTCCAGCAGTTCGGTATTCTGAGTGTTTTGAGTTACCGGCTGCATTATTTGTGTTCTGTGTTCTTCCTGTTGCATCATGGTCATATTCATCTTTCTGTCCTCGCTACACTGTCATCATCTTGCCGTCTGGCATTTCCCAATCTCAGCAATGAAAGGTCGGATACTTTCCGTCATTGCTTAATTTGTAGCCTAGCGAACTTTTCGATACAATTTCACAATAAAAATTTTACAATGTGAATTTTACAAATATGCGCAGTGAACAAACCCTGGGGCGAAAGTCACATTTCCTTGGCACAAAAATACGTAACCTACGGAAACGTAACCATTTAACTATGGAAGACCTGTCTGCCAGATGCATCAGGGTAAACCCGGAATCTGCACCTTCGGTTTCCTACCTGTCTATGATTGAACGGGGCAAAAGAGTTCCCAGTCAGCAGATGCTCGAGGTGATCGCCGAAGTTTTTCAAAAAGATATCGGCTGGTTTCTGGATGAAATGCCCGAGCAGGATGCCATTACCCCGGAGAAAGGAAAACGTGGCGGGATCAGCGGTATGGCACTGGAACCCGGCTTTTTGTTTTCACAGGACATTCTTCAAATCGCAATTCCCGAGATGCTGTCTCAGACGGGGATCAGCGGCAGGCAGTTTGCCCACCTGCTTATCCGTGCCCACCAGGAACACCACCAAAATCACTTCCCTGATCTCGAGCGCGCCGCGGAAGAGGTGGGGCACAAGCAACTTGGGCTTACCGTGGAAGAACTGACAGGCATGCTTAAACGTCAGGGTGTCCGCATCAAGTGGTTTGATGAATCGGCAACCAGAACTGCCGATGATGCCGGTGTACTGTCCGGCAGGTTGACCACATCCTATTTTGAGTCTCCGGGAGTCGTCTATCTGAATAAGGCACTGAAAAAGCACCCGACCCGACTCAAATACGATCTGGCTGTGCATCTGGGCCACAGTGTCTTGCATAATGTCGATGCCAGTCGCAGCCCTCTAAGCGCGGGGCGCTCAAGAGTAGAAGACAGCGGCAATGACTTCAGCACCACCCCGAATCCTCAGGATATATTGCATGCATGGCGGGACTTTGAGGCCAGTTTCTTTGCCGGGGCTATTCTGTGTCCCAGAGTGCCTTACAGACAATTGCTGGATCAGCACGGTTATGAAATTGACGTCCATAAAAAGATAGAGGTATCGCCTTCAGTAGCTATGCGCAGGATGACCGTCGCGTCGCCCTACCCTCATTGGCACTATTTTGATGCTTATGCGCCGGGAAAACTCAAAGCAGTATACCGGGGCAACGGTATTCCTCTGCCCTGGGGCAATATGCGTCAGGTCGAGGACCCCTGCCAGCACTGGGCCGTATTCAGAATGATCAGTGAAGCCGGAAAATCTGGCTCGTCGGCACAGATTTCCATTTTAAATGTGAACGGTGAGCCCAGAATATATTGCTGTGAATCCCTGAGAGTGAACGATCTTGCCGATAACCCCCATGTACTGTGTGCCGGTATCGACCTTAACCCAGCCATCGATGCTCAGGATGGCAATGCGCTCGAGCTGGCGGAAGATCTGAAAAAGGCCTGTGTCAGCCAGGGAGGCTCAGTGGCTATACCTGCAAGTATCCGCCAGCGTCTGGTCAGTGTTGCCCGCATTTTAAATATCAATTGGATAGAGCGAGGCATAGACAACGAAGCCCGGCTGATTTGCTCCCGGGGTGCGGTATGCCCAAGAGATCCCAGCTGTTACCAGCCCGGAGAATAGCTATCCGGAGAATAGCTATAGAGTTGCTTAGCGTTAAAATCGCGGCAGGCTCGTTTATGAACCTAAATCATCGCCGCTGGCGACATTCATCTTACAGTACCGAATAAACTCAGCCGGATTATCCAGTCCCAGATAGATGCTGTGGTAGTGGTACGCAGCAACAGGATCAAGCTTTATTCTGATATTAGGGCTGGCAAATAATCTGTATCTCAGCACGCCGGGCTGACGCCTTACCCGTCCCTGGTTTAGCTCTACGGCCTCAATGTCAAACCAGGGGATAAATCTTGGTCCCATCAGACCGTAGCGGACTGTTATTCCCCTGTCGTCAAGGGTGACAAATCTGCGGGAGGAAGCCCGATACTCGGCAATAAAAAACACCAGCCCCAGTAAGGTAAGGCCGGTAACAACATTGGCGGCAAGCGGAGACCAGACAAAATGAAGCAGCAGGTGAGTCAATGGCAGTTCAAACAAAATAAGCAAGATAAATCCCATTTGATTGGCCTGATTACCGTCCAACTTATGATAGGAAAACAGATTGCCCGAGTACCCTCGCTCCAGATACCGGGCAGGCATTAAAAAGTAACTCCAAAGCCTGAGGTCGAACAACATCAAGTCTGCAAGTATCGAACGCTCCGCTCCTACTTTGGGGAAATACTTGTCTACGCCCTGTTCAATGGCATCCTCCAGTTGCTGCCCGGCACGCAAACCCATGCGAATAATCCAAACCACACTAACTATCATCGCCAATTCAAACAGGACAAAAGCGCCCAGCAACAAGTACCTCAGCGACTCCAACCAACGCCACACCAACTTTTCTGACTCAGGTATCACTAAGCTGCCCAGCAATATCATCAAACAGCCATAGGCGAGACTTTTTACCAGCGCCTGACGTTTGTCAGCAATACAAGCGAAACACACCAAAGGCAGTACCAACAAACCATCGAGCAATAGAAAAAGCTCACTTTTTTCTTTGCCATAGTCGTTGTACCAACCAGAAGATTGATAGTAAAAGCCCCACCACAGTGCCAACAGGCACGCAAGCAGCAAAGGGATGGATTGTTTGTTCAGCCTGGCAGCCATACGTCACTCCAACAAACCCTGATGTTATATTCAAGTTAACAAGCCTTTGGGTTGAGGCAACAAAAAAAGCCGCGGCTGCGACTTTTTGAGTGTAATAAATGGTTGCCAGGCGTTGGATTTATATAGGGTTGCTGATATCCACAAACTCGTGCTCCAGCCCAAACTCACGGGCGAGGTGTTCACCCAATGCCTGAATACCATAGCTTTCAGTAGCATGATGACCGGCGCTGTAGTACTCAATGCCCTGCTCCATGGCTGAGTGGAAAGTGCGCTCGGAGACTTCACCGGAAATGAAGGCATCCAGACCATATTGAGCGGCAATGTCCAGGTAATCCTGCGCGCCACCGGTACACCAGGCCACAGACTGCACTTTTCTGTCGTCGGTACCTATGTGCAGAGGCTCCCGCCCCAATGCAGCAGCGATATCGGCTTTAAATTGCGATGCTGTTACAGCTGATTCAAGCTTGCCGCGCCAAATCAGCCCCTGTGCCACACCTTCTATGGGCTCTGCATCAACAATACCCAGCTTCCTGGCCAGGGTCGCATTATTGCCAACAACCGGATGAGCATCCAGCGGCAAGTGATATCCCAGCAGGTTGATATCATTCAACAGCAGCGCCTTAATGCGCCTTTGTTTCATCCCCACAATTTGCTCAGGTTCACTCTTCCAGAAAAAGCCATGGTGAACCAACAAAGCGTCTGCTCCACGCTCGGCGGCAATCTCGATCAGAGGCTGACAGGCCGTCACTCCGGTCACGATTTTATGGATCTCTTCCGAGCCCTCAACCTGAAGCCCGTTGGGTGCATAATCCCTGAATTTGTCTACCTGAAGAAACTCTGCCAAATAGGCGGTCAGCTCTGCTCTTTTCATTGATTTTCAAGCCTGTTGTGTTTTTTTGTGAGTGTAACCGAATTCCCCGCGTTTCCCCATACGGGACCAGCATGAATCATCACCTCCCTGTAAGTTCATTGTATTGAGTTCATACCCAAATATGTCTTTAGCGGTCGCTTTTGAGGGGAAAATTGGACTTTTCAGGCCTTTAGCCTTTAAAATTAGCGCAAACCTCCAAGTAAACTTTAAAAAAATAGGTTCCAATTATGTCAAAACTGACCAAAGAAGAGGTAATCAGCAAGCTGGAAGCAGCACTGTCTGCAAAAGAAGGCAAGGCAGTCACCATTGAACAAAAAGGTAGCTGGTTCAAAATCGATGGCGGTAAGTCCATGCGCTTCAGCGAGTTGGAAGCCATGTTGGAAGAGCAAGGTGAAGTTGTAGCCCCTGCGGCGGAAAAACCTGCAGCGGCCAAGCCAAAAGCGAAAGCAGCACCAGCCAAGAAAAAAGCACCAGCGAAAAAAGCTGCCAGCGGTCACGGTGGTTTGACTCCAAAGGAGCTGTGGCGTCAAAAGTTGGCTGGCCAGAACGCCAAGTTGCCACGCGGTTTTTAAAGTCTATTCAAATTAAAGGGCAGGTGATTCAGGGATCGCCTGCCCTTTTTTATGTCTGTTGCATAAACTCTCCGACTACATTGCCGGGTCTACCCGAACGTAGCCGGGGAAATAAACCACCCGAACTTCATCGCCGGTCTGGAATGACACTCTGGGATCAGGATCCTGCAGCACCATTACCTGTTGCCCATCATCTTGTTTGATTAGAAGCTCAACCAACCGATATTGAACTATGCGATCACCGCCCTGTTCTGAGGCTATAGCTGCCCCCAGCAAACTCCCCAATACAGTGGCAACATCCTGACCTGAACCTCCCCCAAATTGGTGTCCCACAACACCACCAATCAAGGCTCCGCCGAATGTGCGCCAACCATGATACTGATCCGCCACCAACTCCTCTTTGGTAACCAGGTTCACTGACTGCACCTGGCCATAAACCACCTTCTCAACCGGCACGGCCTGATTGCGCTCATAGCTTTGAACAAGCGGTGACAATACAAGCATCAACAGCATCAAAAACACTGGCTTGGGTTTCAACATAGCTGATTATCCGCTAATTTATATATAGGCCGTAACAAGAGCATACCCAATAGTGAACTCCCTGTCTTTTCTGGATCCCAGTCAAGGTCAATTCCCCCATCCTGAGCAAGCATTAAGTGAGCCCAATGGTCTGTTGGCCATTGGCGGCGATCTGAGCACTGAGCGACTGTGTCAGGCCTATTATCAGGGTATTTTCCCCTGGTTTAACGAAGATGACCCTATTCTATGGTGGTCACCGGATCCACGGGCGATTTTCATTCCCGGTAAACTGCATTTGAGTCGGAGTCTGATAAAGCATTTAAAGAAGACTAACTGGCACTTTACTGTCAATCACGCTTTTCGGGAAGTGGTAGCTAACTGTGCAGCTCCCCGTGATGGTCAGAATGGCACCTGGATAAGCCCAGACATACAGCAAGCTTACTATGCCATGCACGAGTCAGGAAAAGCTCACTCTCTGGAGGTCTGGCAGGATGGCGACTTGGTTGGTGGCCTCTATGGTATCGCCGTTGGTCAGGTGTTCTGTGGAGAATCCATGTTTCACAAGCAAACCAATGCATCCAAAGCAGCAATGGCTATGCTTGATCAGCACCTCACCGCCTATGACTTCAGACTTATTGATGCCCAGATTATGAATCCTTATCTGGAGTCGCTGGGCGCTCAAGCCTTTAAACGCTCAGAATTTCTGACTCTGCTGCAGAAATTTCGTGATGGCACCATCTCACCGGCATGTTGGCAACGCCAAGAGGTAACACTTGAACTCGACTAAGACTCAGGTGGCGATTGGCATCAGCCAGCCCTATCAATGTAATTATCTGCCGGATCAGCAGGAGCAACTGCTGATTATTCAGGAAGCTGTGGATGACACCATCTTTGAGCGCCTGTTGGCATTGGGGTTTCGCCGCAGCGGCAATGCGATTTATAAACCAAGATGCCCCAGTTGCAACGCCTGCTTGCCAGTGCGCGTCCCGGTTAACGAGCTGAAATTAAGTAAGAGTCAAAAAAGAACCCTGTCCCGCAACAAAGATCTGCACTGGCGGGTAACCGAACAGGTGGAAGAAAGTCATTATCCCCTGTATGAAAAATATATCCGCCTGAGACACTTCGATGGTCCCATGTTTCCAGCCAGTGAGGAGCAGTTTGCTCAATTCCTTACCTGCAATTGGATGCAGCCAAGATATATCGAGCTGTTTAACAAGGATAAGTTGATTGCCGTTGCAGTGACTGACTATTTGCCTAATAGCCTGTCAGCCATTTATACCTATTTTGACCCGGATGAAGAGAGGCGATCACTGGGAAACCTGATGGTGTTACTGCAGTGTCGCTTGGCCAAATTGTTGGATAAAGAGTTTCTTTACCTTGGATATCAAATCGATGCCAATGTGAAAATGTGTTACAAACGTCGTTATCAACCCTATCAGTTGTTAACCGGACAAGGTTGGCAATATGGCAGTTAAGCCAAAGCGTTACTCTTTACAGCACGTCAGATTTACGGCATGATACGGCAGTTTTTAGATTCGAGGCTAACGGGATTTATTATTAATGGCGAAAGAAGACAACATTGAGATGCAAGGCACCATTCTGGAGACCTTGCCTAACACAATGTTCCGCGTAGAACTGGAAAATGGTCATGTGGTTATTGCTCACATCTCCGGTAAAATGCGCAAAAACTACATCCGTATTCTGACTGGTGACAAGGTTACCGTTCAGCTGACTCCATACGATCTGACCAAAGGTCGCATCGTCTTCCGCGCGCGTTAATATTACCCAGTCCGAAAAACCCGGTTTTCACCGGGTTTTTTAGTTGGTAAGCGGATAAAAAATGGCTGCCCTGGGGCAGCCATTTTCATTTTGTGTTATCCAAACAATGGGTTAATTGGTTACCGCTTCCAATGACTTGCTTTCGATAACAATCTCGCCCTGCTTAACATCCACTTTGGCAATACCACCTCGCTCAAGCTCACCAAACAGAATCTCATCCGCCAATGGACGTTTAATCAGATCTGTCACCACACGAGCCATTGGACGGGCGCCCATGGTCTTGTCGTAACCCTTCTCTGCGAGCAAGGTTCTGGCCTCATCGGTCACATCCAGGGTCACACTCTTGGAGTCCAACTGCGCCTGCAGTTCAACCAGGAACTTGTCGACCACCTTGGCAATCACTGTCATATCCAGGTGATTGAACCAGATGATGGAATCCAGACGGTTGCGGAACTCAGGAGAGAACACACGATTGATCTCTGACATGGCATCTTGACTGTGATCTTGCTGCTGGAAACCAATCGATTTACGAATCGTTTCCTGCACACCGGCGTTGGTGGTCATCACCAGAGTCACATGGCGGAAGTCCGCTTTACGACCGTTATTATCAGTCAGGGTGCCGTGGTCCATTACCTGCAGCAGCAGGTTGTACACATCCGGGTGAGCCTTTTCAATCTCATCCAGCAAGACCACACAGTGCGGGTTCTTAATCACGGCATCGGTCAGCAAACCGCCCTGATCATAACCGACATAACCCGGAGGTGCGCCAATCAAGCGGGATACGGTATGACTCTCCATATACTCCGACATATCAAAGCGTACCAGCTGCATACCAAGACAGGACGCCAACTGATTGGTCACTTCTGTCTTACCCACACCCGTTGGGCCCGCAAACAGGAAGCTACCGACAGGTTTCTTGTCTGTCCCCAAACCGCTGCGAGACAGGCGAATAGCCGCACTCAGGGTCTCAATCGCCTTGTCCTGACCGAACACCACCATCTTAAGGTTACGCTCAAGGTTCTTGAGCGTGTCCTTCTCAGTGGCGGATACCGATTTCTCCGGGATCCGGGCAATACGCGCAATAATAGACTCAATCTCAGACTGGCCGATGGTCTTCTTGCGCTTGCTCGGTGGCTGCATCGCCATTCGCGCACCAGCTTCATCAATCACATCGATCGCTTTATCCGGCAGTTGTCTGTCATTGATATGCTTGGCAGACAAGCTGGCTGCACTGGACAAGGCTGCGAGTGTGTACCTGACCTTGTGGTACTCCTCATACTTGCTCTTCAGCCCCTGCAGGATCTTGGTGGTTTCATCCACGCTGGGTTCATTGATATCCACTTTCTGGAAGCGACGGGCAAGCGCCCTGTCTTTCTCAAAAATGGTCTGATATTCCTGGAAAGTCGTTGACCCCATGCATCTCAGACGACCGCTGGACAGCAAAGGTTTCAATAAGTTGGAGGCATCCATCACGCCACCAGAAGCCGCACCGGCACCGATAATCGTGTGGATTTCATCGATAAACAGAATACTGTTCTCGTCTGCCGCCAACTCTTTAAGCAGGTTCTTGAACCGCTTCTCGAAGTCACCGCGGTATTTGGTACCGGCCAGCAGTGCACCCATGTCCAGAGAATAGACAGTGGTCTGTGCCATCACCTCCGGCACCTGCTGATTAACAATACGGTAAGCCAGGCCTTCGGCTATCGCGGTTTTACCAACCCCGGCCTCACCCACTAGCAGAGGGTTATTCTTGCGGCGACGACACAGGATCTGAATGGCCCGCTCCACTTCCTGTTCCCGACCGATAAGTGGATCAATATGTCCCTGCTCTACCATTTCGTTCAGATTGGCAGAAAATTGCGACAACATGCTGCGCTCTTCGTTCAACTCAGCGGAATCGTCATCCTCACGCTCCTGCTCCAGTGAAGACATATCCTCATCTTCAGATTTGCTGAAACCGTGAGAGATATAATTGACTATATCTAAACGGGTAATATCACTGCGACGTAACAGGTATACAGCCTGTGATTCCTGCTCGCTGAAAATGGCGACCAATACATTGGCGCCAGTCACTTCCTGACGACCGGATGACTGTACATGGAATACTGCGCGCTGCAACACCCGCTGGAATCCCAGTGTTGGTTGAGTTTCTCTTCCATCTTCAGGCTCTGGAAGAATAGGTGTGGTTTGACTGATAAATGTTGCGACTTCATCCCTGAGTTTATCGAGATTGGCACCACATGCGATCAGCGCTTCCTGCGCCGCCGGATTATCGATCAGTGCCAACAGCAAATGTTCCACCGTCATATACTCATGACGGGAATCTCTGGCCTGCTGAAACGCCAGGTTCAGGGTTACTTCAAGATCTTTATTCAGCATAGGCCCCCCTCAATTGTACTCAGCGCTGAAATCACGCCTTCTCCAATGAACACAGTAACGGATGTTGGTTTTCCCTTGCAAATTGATTGACCTGGATCACCTTTGTTTCTGCAATGCCAAACGGAAATACACCGCAAACGGCTTTGCCCTGATAGTGAATGGTCAGCATGATATCGGTCGCTTGCTGTTCATTCATGTTGAAGAACGTCTGTAAAACCTCAACGACAAAATCCATCGGGGTGTAGTCATCATTATTAAGTACCACCTTATACATAGATGGTGGCATCAACTCAGTTTCGGACTTTGACTCAACCCGTTCGATATTTCCTGTTTTACCCATGCGTTTATTTTAGCCTCTGAAATACGCCGCCACCAATTGACAACAAAAAATTAACCAAATGTTGTATTTATGTTAATTTACCCTTGACATCTAATTTGGCTGCTCTCATTCTGTTCAATGAGCGATGATTAGGGAATCGCTCATCAGGTTTTACTATCTTACTGGGAAGTAGACAACAGAAGGAAGTGGAAGTATGGCAAGCGGAACTGTTAAATGGTTCAACAACGCCAAAGGATTCGGGTTTATCTGCCCTGATGAAGGTGGTGAGGATGTCTTTGCGCACTATTCTACGATCGAAATGGAAGGCTATCGAACTCTAAAAGCAGGCCAGGCAGTTCAATTCGAAGTGGAGCAGGGTCCCAAGGGCATGCATGCATCCGCCATCAGTCCGGTTAAGTGATTGAGCGAAGAAGATGTGAAAAGCAGGACACAGTCCTGCTTTTTTTATGCCATAAAATAACAGCGCACATATCGCTACCTTGCCGGTTCACTCTGCTCAGATACAAAAAGAGCCGGCTTAACCGGCTCTTTGTCATTATTAACCTCAGGCTTACTGAATAATGCTGTTCAGTGTCGCGCTTGGGCGCATCACAGTATTGGCCTTGGCATCATTCAGACGGTAATAACCACCCAGATCCACAGATACACCCTGAGCTGCATTCAGCTCATCGACCACTTTAGTCTCATTACCGGCCATTGCTTCAGCAACCGGAGCAAAGTGAGCGGCCAGCTCGGCATCTTCTGTTTGTGCCGCCAGCGCCTGAGCCCAGTACAGACCCAGATAGAAGTGGCTGCCACGGTTATCCAGTTCACCCACACGGCGGGATGGAGACTTGTTCTCATCCAGGAACTTACCAATGGCCAGATCAAGGGCATCGGCCAGCACCAGAGCACGGGCGTTATCTGCATAACGGCTCAAATGCTCCAATGAAGCACCCAGTGCCAGGAACTCACCCAGAGAATCCCAACGCAGGTGGTTTTCCTGCTCTACCTGCTGCACATGCTTTGGTGCACTGCCACCGGCGCCGGTTTCAAACAAGCCGCCACCGTTCATCAAAGGCACGATAGACAACATCTTGGCACTGGTACCCAGTTCCAGAATTGGGAACAGATCAGTCAGGTAATCACGCAGTACGTTACCTGTCACAGAGATGGTGTCTTTACCCTCTTTGATACGGGCCAGAGAGAAACGAGTCGCTTCAACCGGCGACAAAATACGCAGATCCAAACCATTGGTGTCATGGTCCTGCAGGTAAGCTTCAACCTTGCGGATCAGCTGAGCATCATGGGCACGGTTTTTATCCAGCCAGAACACCGCCGGAGTATCAGATAGGCGTGAGCGGTTTACTGCCAGCTTCACCCAGTCACGGATTGGTGCATCTTTAACCTGGCACATACGCCAGATATCACCTTCCTCTACCTGATGAGACATAAGTACATCACCGGCAGCATTCACCACTTTCACGGTACCAGCGGCAGGAATCTCGAAGGTTTTATCATGGCTGCCGTACTCTTCAGCTTTCTGGGCCATCAGACCAACGTTTGGCACACTGCCCATGGTAGATGGATCGAACGCGCCATTCTCTTTACAGAAGTTGATAGTCTCCTGATAAACACCTGCATAGCAGCGATCAGGGATCATGCACTTAGTGTCTTTCAGCTTACCATCCGGTCCCCACATCTGGCCGGAAGAACGAATTGCCGCAGGCATGGACGCATCAATAATAATGTCACTTGGTACATGCAGGTTGGTGATGCCCTTATCAGAGTTCACCATGGCAAGTGGTGGCTGCACGTCATAGACAGCATTCAGATCCGCTTCTACTTCGGCACGCTTGGCAGCGTCCAGAGTCTGAATCTTGGCATAGGCATCGCCAATACCATTGTTCACGTCTACACCCAGCTCTTCAAACAGGGCGGCGTGCTTGTCAAAAGCCGCTTTGTAGTAGGCCTTTACACAGTGACCGAACATGATGGGGTCAGATACCTTCATCATGGTGGCCTTCAGGTGCAGTGACAGCAGTACACCTTCTGCTTTAGCCGCCGCAATCTCCTTCTCGAAGAAGGCATTCAGCGCTTTTTTGCTCATCACTGCAGAGTCAATAATCTCACCTGCCTGCAGAGCCAGACCCTGCTTGAGAGTCTGAGTGTTGCCATCAGCCTGCTCCAGCACAATAGAAACTTCTGTTGCAGCATCAACAGTTACAGACTGCTCGCTGCCATAGAAATCACCGGCTTCCATATGAGCCACATGCGACTTGGAGTCAGACACCCACTTACCCATGGAGTGAGGATTCTTGCGGGCATAGTTCTTGACTGAACCTGGGGCGCGACGGTCTGAGTTACCTTCACGCAGTACCGGGTTTACCGCACTGCCCTTCACTTTGTCATAGGTCGCCTTGATGGCACGTTCTTCGTCAGTCTTCGGCTCATCAGGATAGTCAGGCAATGCATAGCCTTTGTCCTGCAACTCTTTAATACAGGCTTTCAACTGAGGAATAGATGCAGAGATATTTGGCAGCTTAATAATGTTGGCGCCAGGTGTTTTCGCCAGTTCGCCCAGCTCTGCAAGGTGGTCACCGATACGCTGCTGCTCAGTCAGCAATTCGGGGAAGCAGGCAATAACACGGCCTGACAGGGAAATGTCGCGGGTTTCGACATTAATACCCGCAACCTGAGTAAAAGATTTAATGATGGGCAGCAGAGAATACGTCGCCAGGGCTGGAGCTTCATCCGTCTCCGTATAGATAATAGTTGGGTTGTCTTTCATTTCTCATCCTACAGTACAGTGATTGTAATAAATTGTATGACTTGCGATTTTTATGTAGGAAGTGACGCAGCAGTCCTTCCATTATTATTGCTGGACCAGTCGGGAAAGGTTGCCTGAAGGCTATGGTGTCTGTGACCCCAACCTACCCTGGTCGAGTCTCGCAAAACAGCAGCTGTTCTCCACAGAGATCACATTTGTTGGCCGTCATCATAGAGCATTCAACGCCAGATTCAAATTCCACAACTTCAATCGTCATAAGAAAATGTTCTACTACCCGTAACTTGCAGTATCCATGGGTTGGCTTCGCCCTGTATGACGGCCCGTAAACTCTAATTTAAATCCACTCCAGGGTAACTATGACCAAAGTGGAATCGAACAAGAGCAACTGCTCAGCGCTGAATACCCATTTGCTAAAAGCCCAATAGACCAATAACTTTGGTATTCACACTATTGACGGGTAAACTGTACAACATTCCTGTTCATCACTCTTCGTCCAAACGTGCAACACTCTCCTCGAGACAAGCGCAGTCATCAAAACAAGCGCAGTGCCGGATTCGGCAATAAAAGTAACCAGTCCAAATCGCCAACAGGGCGTACCTCCAATACCAGCCGTCCTTCAGGCAACAGGAAAAGCGGACCGCGCCGGGCAGTCAAACCCAGGGTAGAAAACCCGGTCATCGTGCTGTTTAACAAGCCTTTCGATGTACTTTGCCAGTTTACCGACGAACAGGGCCGCCAAACGCTGAAAGATTTTATCGATGTGCCCGGGGTTTATGCTGCGGGACGTTTGGACCGGGACAGTGAAGGTCTGTTACTGCTGACCAATGACGGTCGGTTGCAATCCAGGCTGACCGAGCCAAAAAAGAAAACCTACAAAACCTATTGGGTTCAGGTTGAAGGTATTCCCACCGAGGAGGATGTGGATAAACTGCGCAAGGGCGTCGAGCTGAAAGATGGTATGACGCTACCGGCGAAAGTACGATTGATGGATGAGCCTCAGGTATGGCTGCGCAATCCTCCTGTGAGGGAACGCAAGTCTATTCCCACCAGTTGGCTGGAAGTGCAGATATGCGAGGGCCGTAACCGCCAGGTCAGACGTATGACCGCCCATATTGGTTTCCCTACCCTCAGGCTTATCCGCTATGCCATTGGGCAGTACCGTCTCGATGCATTGGAAAATGGCCAGTATAAAGTGATAAAGGTATAACTTGCTCACCCATTGCTACGAACGGAATCAACACCAACTGAGCAGATAAAAGGAACAGACCATGACTGACAGATACAGACCTAATGTGACCGTTGCCTGCGTGGTGCATTGTGATGGTCATTTCCTGATGGTCAAAGAGCTTATCGAAAGTCAGGTACGCTGGAACCAACCTGCAGGCCATCTCGAAGCCAATGAAAGTCTGGTTCAGGCCTGCCGCAGAGAGCTGTTTGAGGAAACCGGCCTTGACCTTGAACCGGAGAAACTGATTGGGATTTATCAGTTTTCGGCAAAACAGAATTTAGCTTTTCTGCGTTTTACCTTTCTGGTGGAACTGGAATCTATGCCAGTCCCCTGCCCTCAGGATGCACAAATCCAGCACGCATGCTGGTTATCGCTGGATGAACTGAATGCCTGCCGGGATCAACACAGAAGCATTTTAGTGACACAATCTGTTCAGGATTACCTCAAGGGCAAAGCAAGCCCATTAGATCTGCTCAACGCCGACCTCCTCCAGATAGCGACCCCCTCTAAAGCGTGATAGAATACGCACCCGCATAAACAGCCGGCGATTATTTAGGTCACCTCAAAAGCCTTGAACTTCCTGAGGAAAGCCCAATTGCCGGAAGCATTATTATTTTTTCAGGTTTAAAACTATCTATGACATCGATTGATCCTGCTCATCAAGGCAAAAAAGTCATCGTCGGTATGTCCGGCGGTGTTGACTCCTCAGTATCAGCCTATCTGCTTAAACAGCAGGGCTATGAGGTGGAAGGCCTGTTTATGAAGAACTGGGAAGAAGATGACACGGACGAGTACTGTGCTGCTGCGGAAGACCTCAAGGATGCTCAGGCAGTTTGCGACAAGCTGGGCATAAAGCTGCACACAGTAAACTTTGCTGCCGAATACTGGGACAACGTATTCGAATACTTCCTGGCTGAATATAAAGCCGGTCGTACCCCAAACCCGGACATCATGTGCAACAAGGAAATTAAGTTCAAAGCTTTCCTTGAATTCGCCGATGACATTCTGGATGCCGACTATATCGCCATGGGCCACTATGTGCGCCGCCATGATACCGAGGACGGCCAGACACTGATGCTGCGCGGTTTGGATGGAAACAAAGATCAAAGCTACTTCCTGTATACCCTAAGCCACGAGCAAGTTGCCCGCAGCCTGTTCCCGGTAGGCCACCTGGAAAAGCCGGAAGTGCGCCGCATTGCTGAAGAGCAAGGCCTGATCACTGCCGATAAAAAGGACAGCACAGGTATCTGCTTCATTGGTGAGCGTAAGTTCAAAGACTTCCTGGCCAACTATCTGCCAGCGCAACCCGGCAATATTGAAACTGCCGAAGGTGAAGTCATCGGTCAGCATCAGGGCCTGATGTACCACACTCTGGGCCAGCGTAAAGGTCTGGGTATCGGTGGTATGAAAAACAGCTCTGAAGACCCATGGTTTGTGGTGGATAAAGAGATGGACCGCAACGTACTGGTTGTGGGCCAGGGTCATAACCATCCTCGCCTGATGTCCAAAGGCATGACGGTAAACCAGTTGCACTGGGTAGATCGTAAAGGCCCGGCCGAAGGTGCCCGCATCACAGTGAAAACCCGTTATCGCCAGAAAGATATCCCCTGTACCGTGCATATTGCCGGTGAAGGTGAGATCAGGGTGATTTTTGATGAACAGGTAGAAGCAGTAACACCGGGACAGTCCGCCGTATTTTACGACGGTGAAATCTGTCTGGGTGGCGGCATTATCGACACATTGATAAGAGAATAAATCTTGAGTAACCCATTGTATGAAAGGACCATGGCATTTGCCGGCATTTTGCAATGTCTGGCACAGGTCCAGAAACTGGCCCGGCACGGGGAAGCCGATATCGACGCCCTGGCGGCCAGTTTAAATACGATTAACGTCACCAACCCTGATGCCACAGCAGATGTGTATCCGGACAAGTTTGCACTGCAAACCGGCTACCGACTGGTGTTGGATCAACTGGGTGACGGCAACCGCAAAGATATGGAAATCACCCGCTATTTGGTGGGCGTACTGGCGCTGGAACGTAAGCTGAGCGCTTCAGGCAATGCCATGGGCATGCTGTCTGAGCGAATTAATCAGGTACAGCGCCAGTTGAATCACTTCCAGATCAGTGACGAGCAGGTTATCGCCAACCTCGCCAGTATCTACAGTGATGTGATCAGTGAGTTGGGGCCGAAAATTCAGATTACAGGTAATCCAACCTGTTTGCAGCGGCCACTGGTACAACAAAAGATTCGCGCCCTCTTGTTGGCCGCCATGCGCAGTGCAGTGCTTTGGCGTCAACTCGGCGGCAAACGCAGACATTTAGTGTTCTCGCGCAAAGCGATACTGGATACAGCTAAGAACAGCCTCACCCTATAAATATCAGCCAAGTTCATCAAGGAGCTTTTAATGGATCTTTCCGCACTGACTGCGATCTCTCCGGTAGACGGTCGTTATGGTAGTAAAACCGCCTCCCTGCGTGGGATTTTCAGCGAGTACGGTCTTACCAAGTATCGTGTTCAGGTCGAAATCAACTGGTTGAAACTCCTCTCCAGTTGCCCTGAAATCACCGAAGTCCCACCATTCAGCGAAGAAGCCCTGGCGCAACTGGATGCCATCAAGGACAACTTCAGCGAAGAAGATGCGCTGCGGGTGAAAACCATTGAAGCGACCACCAACCACGACGTAAAAGCGGTTGAGTACTTTATTAAAGAGAAAATTGCAGACAATGCAGAGCTGGCCGCTATCGGTGAGTTTGTGCACTTTGCCTGTACCTCTGAAGATATCAACAACCTGTCACACGGTCTGATGCTCAAAGAAGCCCGTGAGCAGGTACTGCTGCCATATTGCCAGCAGTTGGTTGACGGCATTAAGCAGCTGGCCCGTGATTACCGTGACGTACCACTGATGTCCCGTACCCACGGTCAGCCAGCCTCTCCATCTACTCTGGGTAAAGAGATGGCTAACGTTGCCGTACGTCTGGAACGTCAGGTTAAGCAGATTGAAGCTGTGGAGATCATGGGTAAGATCAACGGCGCAGTGGGTAACTACAACGCTCACCTGTCTGCCTACCCGGAAGTTGACTGGCATGCTCTGTCTCAGCGCTTTGTGACCAGCCTGGGCCTGACCTGGAATGCTTACACCACTCAGATCGAGCCACACGACTATATCGCCGAGCTGTTTGACGCCGTTGCCCGCTTCAACACTGTACTGATCGACTTTGACCGTGACGTATGGGGCTACATTGCTCTGGGTCACTTCAAGCAAAAGACGGTTGCCGGTGAAATCGGTTCATCCACTATGCCGCACAAGGTTAACCCAATCGACTTCGAAAACTCCGAAGGCAACCTGGGTATCGCCAATGCCATCATGCAGCACCTGGCTTCCAAACTGCCTGTGTCCCGCTGGCAGCGTGACCTGACTGACTCTACCGTGCTGCGCAACCTGGGTGTGGGCATGGCTCACTCTTTGATTGCTTACCAGTCCACCCTGAAAGGTATGAGCAAGCTGGAAGTGAACCAGGAGCACCTGCTGGCTGAGCTGGATCAGAACTGGGAAGTACTGGCAGAGCCAGTGCAAACCGTTATGCGTCGCTATGGTATCGAAAAGCCATACGAGAAGTTGAAAGAGCTGACCCGTGGTAAGCGCATTGACGGCGCCCAGCTGGCTGCCTTTATCGACGGTCTGGAACTGCCGGAAGATGTGAAGGTAGAGCTGAAGAAGATGACTCCGGCGAACTATATTGGCCGCGCCGCTGATTTCGTTGACGACCTGAACTAATCACAGGCTTTAGCTAACAAGCAATTCTAAAATCGGCATCCTCAGGGGTGCCGTTTTTGTTTTCCACCCTACTCAGCTAATAGCCATTTCGCCAATATATCCTGACCGCCCTGTGTTACACTGCCGTCAATTTGTGCAGTGACAGGATGTAGCATGCCCTATTCTCTAAACCTCGATATCCCCGCCTTCCTCCAACACTACTGGCAGCAAAAGCCCCTGGTCATAAAAGGTGCCTATACCGACTTTATCGACCCACTATCCCCGGATGAACTGGCGGGTATGGCGATGGAAGCCGAGATCAGTTCACACATCGTCGTCACCAAAGCGGACGATTGGCATGTCGATCAGGGCCCGTTCGAGGACTTTGCTGAATATGGCGACAGCCACTGGCAGCTGTTGGTGCAAGCGGTAAACCATTATTTGCCGCAAACTGACGAATTGATGGAGAGCCTCAGGTTTCTGCCTGACTGGCGACTGGATGACCTTATGGTGTCTTTTGCCACGCCTCAGGGCGGCGTCGGTCCCCATATCGATAACTATGATGTGTTTATTCTGCAGGGCGAAGGTCGTAGACACTGGATTGTGGGTGACAAGGGTAATTACAAACCCCGGGGCAATAACCCCCAGTCCCCACTGGTGGAAGACTTTGAGCCAATGATTGACGTGGTCTTGGAGCCTGGTGATCTGCTGTATATCCCCCCCGGTTATCCCCACAGAGGCAACACGCTGGAACCTTCCATGAGCTACTCCATAGGTTACCGGGCGCCATCACAGCAGGAACTGTTTGGCGAAGTTGCCGATTTTCTGCTGGATCACTCCCGGGGACAACAGCGCTTTACCTCTGCCACCAAAGAGGACAATCAGGGGCAGGTGTCACTCTCTACTCAGTCCGGCATGGCGCAGCTGCTTACAGCACTAATCGAAGACAAGTCCACCTATAACGATATTCTCGGCAGGCTGCTCAGCCAAAACCGATTTGATTTGGATATCAGCCCTTCAGATCCCGCCTACAGCAGCGAAGAGTTGGCAGAGTTAATTGCAACCGGCAACCACCTCAGCCGTATTGGTGGGCTTAAAGTGCTGCGACTGGAGCAGGATGTACAACCAAGACTCTTTATCAATGGCGAAGCCTGGTTGTTTTCAGAATTGGACGAAGCAACACTAAGCGAGATAGCCAACAGCAAACAGTTGTCACCTCAACTTGCCACGGCCCTTTGCAACAATCAGCATAACGCGGCAATCCTGCTTGATTGGGTCAACCAGGGACTCTATTACTTTGATGATGAAGCATAGCAAACAGGCCAATATTACTCAGGCAAACTCAAGCAGATACAGATAAAGAGAAACAGAAGCCGGGATATCCCGGCTTTTTGTTTCGCGAAAAACAAACCAGCTCTCCGTCGCAAATATCCATTCCCGTCAGTGATCATGCTCAGCGTTTCAATTGCTGATTGTGGTCAGCTTAATCTTACTGTGCTGTTATTCATGCATTATCAGAGAGATAAAGTCCAATTAGCGACAGGGAGTTAGATCATGCTTAGACAAATATTCGCCAGCCTGACCGTCAGTCTTGCAGGCCAGTTTCTCAGCGCCTGTAGCTTGACCTCTGAGTCAGATTCAGGGCAGGTGCAGCTCATCACAAGTGAACGGCAATTGCCTGGACCATGTGAGCATCTGGGCTTTATTGAGGTCAGTGAGAGTGGTTTAAGCATTGAAAGTGCACATGCCAACGCCGAATATGCTCTGAGCTTGAAGGCAGCCGAACGCAAAGCCAGCCATGTCTCTCTCAATCAACAGGAACACACTGAAGGAATATTGCTCTATACCCAAAATCTGGGTGGCAATATCTACCGCTGCAATCCCTGAACATTGCCCCACTTCGACACCAGTCTGATCAAGCAATTTATCGAACGATGATCTCTATGCTGCTAAATAAACTCCAGCGGATATCTCATCAGTCAGCACTCCAGGCTGCCATCAAACTCAGGCCATATCGCGTTGACAAGACACTCATCTTCCCCAACCTCAGACATACAATTGCTGAATAGCTCGAAGCCGGGTTGGCTGAAATGAGCAGACAAGGGGTTCATAAAACCGTGCAGGAAAGGAACCTGCTGGAGGGTCAGGTTAGTCTTGCCTTCCAGC
The DNA here is from genome assembly GCF_023349125.1 of Shewanella corallii. GTDB lineage: Bacteria > Pseudomonadota > Gammaproteobacteria > Enterobacterales > Shewanellaceae > Shewanella > Shewanella corallii. The sequence goes on from NZ_JAKIKT010000003.1 coordinate 350,890, forward strand.
TTCATCATCAACTCTTCGACACTGAAGTGAGATTCTAACGCAGGAAAAATACAGTGAGTGGGAACAACCGGATTAATCAGTGGGTAGTGACGTATCTGCCCGCCATAAAAGAGCACTGCACCTGACACCTTGCCCATCAGCTCATGCTCACTTAAGGCCCAGATAGCGGCTGCTCCCGCGCTGAAGCCGACAAGAGAAATCTTATCATCACCACAACTCATCAGCTCTGTTTGCAAAAGCGCAATGTAGCCCTCCATACCAACCCCAGTACTGAACGCCTTATAGGCCTGAGCTTCATTCATAAATTGCCGATTGATACCTTCATAGGGGTCGATAATCTGCACCTGAGCGTGTTCCCCTTTAAACTTTTCAGCAAAGGCTTCCAGTTCCGGTGTGCGCCCAAAAATGTCAGTGACCAGTATCCGTTTCATGACTCTCCCTGTTTCTGATAAGTGGGTAATAAAAAAGGACGCCGTGGCGTCCTTTCTCAATCAAATGCTGACTAGCCCTGGGAGACCATTACCATGGCCGGACGCAGCAGTCGGTCGTTCAGCATGTAACCTTTCTGCATCACCAGCATCACGGTGTTGGCTGGGTGCTCAGCACTCGGCTGCATACCGATTGCCTGGTGCTGCTCTGGGTTGAAAGCTTGACCCATAGGATCGACTGCGGTAATACCGAATTTGGCCACGGCTGTCATCAGTGACTTCAGAGTCAGTTCCACACCTTCGATAATGGCTTTGGCGGCGTCATCTTCCACAGAGCCCAACAGTGCGCGCTCCATATTGTCGATGACCGGCAGCAGTTCGTTGGCAAACTTTTCCAAAGCGAACTTATGTGCTTTTTCTACGTCCAGCGCAGCACGACGACGGATGTTTTCCATTTCGGCCACGGCGCGCAGTGCAGCGTCTTTCTCTTCTTTGGCTTTGTTTTCAGCTTCTGCCAGTGCCTGCTCAAGCTCTTCAATTCGGAAATTGGCCTGGGTCAACTCATCCACCAGTGCAGCGTCTTCCTGGGAAACCTGGGTCTCAACCACTTCTTCAACCTGGTCCTGCGGTGCTTGCTTGTGTTCGTTGCTCATTGTTACTCCAGCTAAAAATGCTTTGTTTCTGCATACTCTGGGGGATATTATGGGGACTAAATTTGACGTTTCAAGGCCTTTCCAAGGGAAATATGACAAGCGAGTTCCGCACAATTGGTCTTATCGGAAAACCCCATCATAAGGGGACCAATTTAACTCTCAAACGCCTGCATCACTGGTTATCGATGCAGGGGTACGAAATTCTGGTGGAAGAGCGTGTCGCCTCGGAACTGGGAAACCATGTAAAAGCCGCGGATATGCTGGAGATTGGCCAGCATTGTGACCTGGCGGTTGTGGTCGGTGGTGACGGCAATATGTTAGGCGCAGCCAGAGTTCTGGCCCGCTTCGATGTCGGTGTTATTGGCGTAAACCGCGGAAATCTTGGTTTTTTAACCGACTTACCACCGGATGCGTTTGAAGAAAAACTGGCCGCAGTACTGGATGGTGAATACGAAACCGAGCACAGATTCCTGCTTGAGGCCGAAGTGCACAGACACGGCAAGCTTAAAGCCAGTAACACAGCAGTTAACGAGGCTGTTCTGCACCCGGGTAAAGTCGCCCACATGATTGAGTATGAGGTCTATATCAACGACCAGTTCATGTACAGTCAGCGCGCAGATGGCATGATAGTCGCGACCCCTACCGGTTCAACCGCTTATTCGTTATCAGCCGGCGGCGCGATTCTGACCCCTAAGCTGCAGGCGATGATTCTGGTACCCATGTTCCCACACACCCTGTCCTGCAGGCCGATAGTGGTAGATGCCGACAGTGTCATTAAGCTGAAAGTCGCTCCCCACAATGGTGAGAATCTGGAAGTGAGCTGTGACGGTCACGTCACCCTGGCGGTTCTTCCCGGCGATGAAATCATCATTCACCGCAGCCCGGAAAGGCTGAGGCTGATTCACCCCAAGGGTTACAACTACTTTCATGTACTTCGTAACAAATTGGGCTGGGGCAGCAAGCTGTTCTGAATACTCTCCATCCAAGAATTTGAAACGCTCCTTATGGGGCGTTTTTTGTTTTTACTCAGTCTGTTAGTCAAAAGACTTAGTTTACGCATGTGTACTTTAGCCAGGCCTCAATGCTAAAGTGCCTCCATGGCGTGACGTTGAAGGTGCCATCCTATGGCCTCTTTTCAATGGCAGTACACCCAAGACACTACCCGGCAATCGCTGTGGGTTTGTCCGTGTCTGTAACTGCATTGTCAGAGGTTCCCATGAGCATTATCCAAATTCTTGCCAGCCTGTCTCCCGTAATCAGTGTGATGGTTTTTCTGGTGTTGTTACGAATGCCTGCGTCCAGAGCCATGCCCATCTCCATGGTAATAACAGGTCTTGCAGCCGCTTTCGTTTGGCAAATGGATACCCAAATTCTGGCCGCTTCCGTAGTAGAAGGTCTGCTCTCTGCCCTCACCCCTCTAACCATTATTTTCGGCGCAGTATTTCTACTTAACACTCTGAAATACTCAGGCGCTATGGATACCATACGCGCAGGTTTTACCAATATCAGCGCAGATGCACGGGTGCAGGTAATCATCATCTGCTGGTTGTTTGGTGCCTTTATTGAAGGCAGCGCAGGCTTTGGCACCCCGGCCGCCATTGGAGCCCCCTTACTGGTACTGCTTGGGATCCCACCGGTTGCCGCAGCCGTGGTTGCTCTGATTGCCGATTCAGCTTCAGTTTCCTTCGGTGCCATTGGCCTGCCCGTCCTCTTTGGTATGGAGCAGGGGCTACTGCAGGGTGGTGAGAGCATGGCCGCAGCGCAGATTGCACACCATGGTGAAGACTTTGCCGACTACGCCCAATTTATTGCCATGCATATGATTACTATAGATCTGGTCACAGGCACACTGATACCTCTCGTCATCGTCAGCGTACTGACCGGATTTTTTGGCCGTAACCGCTCCTTTAAAGAAGGCCTGGCAATCTGGCCATTTGCCATCTTTGCTGGTTTTGCCTTCACAGTCCCGGCATGGTGTATCAACTACCTGGCGGGTCCCGAGTTCCCCTCTGTTATCGGTGCACTTATCGGTATGGCCATTGTCATCCCGGTTGCCCGTAAAGGCTGGCTGCTGCCATCAACCCCCTGGTTCGACTTCGACAACAAAACACCTGATGCCGATGACCAGGAAAACTCCGTAAGCACCAGTAATCATGCTACCCAGTTCAGTCAACTTGCAGCCTGGACACCTTATCTGGTGATGGCCGCACTCCTGGTGCTATCCCGCACCTTACCGCCGTTGAAAGACTGGCTGACCAGCTTTAACCTCAACTGGACCGGGCTATTGGGGACTGAACTTAAAGCAGGCTTTGCCACCCTGTATGCCCCGGGTGCCTTCTTTATACTGGTGTGCTTACTCAGTTTTGGCCTGTTTAAGATGAAAGGTTCAGCCATAAAAACCTCTGTGGCTACATCCCTTAAATCCATGGTGCCTACGGTAATCTCATTGGGCGCATCTGTGCCCATGGTAAAAATCTTCTTGAATTCAGGGGAAAACCACGCAGATCTGGTCTCCATGCCCGTCGCCCTTGCGGATATGCTGGCCTCCAGTATGGGCAACATCTGGGACTGGATTGCCCCTGTGGTAGGCATATTCGGCGCCTTCCTGTCAGGCTCCGCCACTTTCTCCAATATGATGTTCTCCGGTCTGCAATACAGTGTCGCAGACAATATCGGCGCTAATCCGGCACTGGTGCTGGCACTGCAGGGGATTGGCGCCAACGCCGGCAATATGATGTGCGTGATGAACGTGGTTGCTGCCGCGACTGTAGTGGGCATGGCGGGGAAAGAGGCAGACATTATCCGCAAGACCATGCCGGTGGCGTTGGCCTATGCCATGTTGGCAGGCACCATTGCCTGGGTTTGGGGTGGGTTTTAAAGTCATATATTGACTGTTATTGAGCCAACATCACATATCCCTTATCGACCTTTGATGTGTCTGCTGGAAGGGATTCCCGCCTATCAGAGCAATAATGACAAACACAGTTTCTCACTTTTGAGAAAGTGAACATTTGGTTTTACTAAAATACCCCTATATCTAGCATGGGGATGAGCCTATATTGGGGAGAGTTTGTCCGTATCGTGAGCTGGGTCACTGCTGGCTCACTGAACCGCGGTTCTTCCTACCGATAGAGAAAACCAGATGAAGATAGCACTTTTCATCCCTTGCCTGGTAAACCAGTTGATGCCGGATGTGGCTGTAGCCACCCTGGAATTGCTGGAGAAGCTGGGGCATGAGGTCATTTTTCCCAAAGGCCAAACCTGCTGCGGCCAGCCGATGACCAACTCAGGTTGTTACAACGAAGCCAGAAATACCACAATGAAACTGCTGAATAGTTTCAAAGGGGTGGAATGTGACGCCATTGTCTGCCCAGCGGCCAGTTGCCTGGTGGCTGCCAAAGAGAACTTTCACGAGTTCGACGACAGTCCTGAAGCTGAAGCCGTGATTGCCAAGCTGTATGAGTTGACCGAATTCCTGCACGACGTTGCACCTATTCCCGCTTTTTCAAAAGCCTTTCCCCATCGCATCAGCCTGCAGATGAGCTGTCACGGCGTGCGTATGCTGGGGTTGGCCAGTGGCAGTGAGTTTATGGGCAAGCCGTTTAACAAGGTAGAAGCCATTCTGGCAAAAATCCCGGGTATCGAAATTCGTTATCCAGAGCGCAAAGATGAGTGCTGCGGCTTTGGTGGGACCTTCGCTATGGATGAAGGTGCGGTGTCTGCCAAAATGGGCAAAGACAAAGCCTGGTTCCACGCCAATACCGGTGCCGAATATGTAGTGGGGTATGACCCATCCTGCATGATGCATCTGGATGGCATGATCCGCCGTCAGCAATTGCCGGTGCAAACCCGCCATGTTGCTCAAATCATCAACGCCGCGCTGTAAGGAGGAAGCCTGATGTCACATTCCAGTTCCGCCACCCATGCCCAGCAGGCAGAAATCTTTTGCCGTGATGAATCCCGGGTCGATTGGCACTCCAAAGCCCTGTGGCTGATGCGCGAAAAGCGTGACCGTGCCGCTGGCAGTATTCCAGAGTGGGAGCAATTACGTCAGTTAGGCAGTGAAATCAAACTGCATACCCTCACCAATCTGGCTGATCTGCTGCAGCAGTTTGAAGCCAATTGTCAGGCCAATGGTATTCAGGTTCACTGGGCTCGCGATGGTAAAGAGCATAACCAGATTGTGCATGAGATCCTGGCCCGTCATCAGGTGAAGAAGCTGGTGAAGTCCAAATCCATGCTCACCGAAGAGTGCCACATGAATCCTTATCTCGAGGAACGTGGTATCGAAGTGATTGATACCGATCTGGGTGAACGCATTATCCAGCTGGCCGGTCAGCCTCCTTCACATATCGTGGTGCCCGCCATTCATATGAAGAAGGAAGAAGTGGGAGATCTCTTCCATGAAAAAATTGGTACAGAAGCAGGCGCTTCCGATCCCACCTACCTGACCCGTGCCGCGCGTCAGCATCTGCGCGAACAGTTCCTCAGTGCCGATGCAGCTATGACAGGCGTGAACATGGCTGTTGCCGACAAGGGCGCAGTGGTGGTGTGTACCAATGAAGGTAATGCTGACATGGGGGTGAACCTGCCTGCGGTGCAGCTGCACTCCATGGGGATCGACAAAATCGTGCCCAACCTGGACTCAGCCGCTGTGCTTTTGCGAATGCTGGCCCGCAACGCCACAGGTCAGCCGGTAACCACCTATTCCAGCATGTATCGCGGCCCCAAAGCCGGTGGCGAAATGCATGTGATCATTGTGGATAACGGCCGCACGGCGATGCTGCAGGATAAGATTCTGGCAGAGTCGCTCAAATGTATCCGTTGTGGTGGCTGTTTGAACACCTGTCCGGTTTACCGTCGCAGCGGTGGTCACAGCTACAGCTACACCATTCCGGGTCCTATCGGTATTGCCGTCGGTGGCAGTAAAGATGACACCAACAGCATCCCCTGGGCTTGCACCCTGTGCGCCTCCTGCTCAGGTGTTTGCCCAACCAAGGTACCGTTGGACAAGATTATTCACCACCACAGGCGCCTTAAAGCGGAAGCGGGTCAGTTGCCCTACGGCAAAGCCAACTATATGCCTTTGGTGGGCAAGTTGATGGGCAGTCAAACCGCCTTTAACTGCTCTATGAGCATGGCTCGTGGCGCGCTGAAAATCCTCCCAGGCAGCCTGTTGAAGCCCTTTGCCGGTGCATGGGGCAAATACCGTGAACTGCCGGTAGCACCCAAGTCCAGTTTTGAACACTGGTACAAGAACAACAGGAGCGAATAATGCCGGGAAGAAATGAAATTCTCAGCGCTCTGGCAAAGTCAGCGCTGGACAAACAACCTATGCCGGTGATTGATATCGCGCCCAATATGCAGGATCTGACCGGTCAGTTCGAAACCAACCTGGCCATGGTTGCCGGTACCCTGCACAGAGATGCCACTCTGGAACTGGTGCAGGAAAAGGTTAACAGCCTGATTGCCGAAGGATTGCAGGTATTGTCTCTGGTAGAGGGGGTGACCGGTAACCGTACCCTTCCTGCAACACCCCATGAGCTGAAAGATATCGACTATGCGGTAATCTCAGGCGAGCTGGCGGTGGCCGAAAATGGCGCCATTTGGGTAACAGAGCAACATCAGCACAGAGTCACGCCTTTTATCTGTGAAAACCTGCTGTTGGTAGTAGCTGAAGAGGATCTGGTTGCCAATATGCATCAGGCGGTAACTAAGTTGACACTGGAATCCGGCTCCTGCGGTGCCTTTATCGCTGGCCCATCCAAGACTGCCGATATCGAGCAGTCACTGGTTGTGGGTGCCCACGGTGCATGCAGCCTGGGAGTGTATCTGGTTTAGCCGGATCACAATGCCAGTTCTTTTGTACAAAAAAAGCCGCTTTTCAGCGGCTTTTTGTTATTTACCCAATTTAAAATCAAATTGCACCGTATTCAAAGCTGCTAACGGTTTGCCATTTTCAAACTTGGGTGCATAGCGCCAATTTTTGATCGTTTTCAGTGCAGATTTTTCATAGGCCTTGCCACCTTCAGACTTAATGACCTCGGGCTCTCGAACAAACCCCATCTCATCGACGGTAAATTGCATCTTTACCAAACCCTCCTTGCCACGTCTCGCTGCAGATACTGGAAACTCCGGAGGAGTTCTAAAGATAGGTTCCTGCTCCTGCGAGTCCTTCCAGGGCTTCATGCTGCCAATCGCCAGACAGTGCTTGGTAGCCTCTTCCCTATTGCCCTTTTTCTCATAGAGCTCCACCAAAAACGCATGAGCAGCAAGTTCCACTGCGTTTGAATAGTCCAACACCTGAAATTGCTCCACGACATTCAACAACAATTCTTCAGCCTTACTGTATCGACGCTTCTCCATCTCATATTTTGCGACCTGAAATGCAGCCAGATTCCTTTCCAGTGCATTTTCTGGTGCGTGCTCGACATATAAGTCGTACGCATCAAACAGATATTTTTTGGCTCTTTGCTTGTATCTGGCTGTTTGTCGCAAAGCGGTCGCTGCTTCGGCCATAACCCAAGCTTTAAACAGTGGCGAACTTTCCTCTGCGAGCCCGACGGCTCTGGTCGCAGCCATTTTAATCTCGCTCTCTGTCTTAAAACCAAATTGATAACTATGGGCAAGTTTCAATAAAGGCTCAATTAGCTCAACACTCTCTTCACCATATTCTTTTTCGTACACTTCAACCACATACTCCAGCAGGTCACTGGTTTGAGGGAGTGTTGAGTCGGATGCTGTCCTCGCGTCATAATTTTGAGGAAGTTTTATGGCATTAGCATAATTCATCGCCAGATTGGCGCTGTTGATATGAGATTCGCCAAATTTGGCTTTTCCCAGCTCAAAAGCGAGTTTTGCCTGCTTCAATTGCTCAGCGGCGTCACTATTTTCTACCGCTGATTGATAGGCAGCATAAACATCGGAAAAAGAGGTTTCGGCCTGCACAATGCAGGGCAAAGTGGCGATTGCCAGCGCCAGAATAATGGGCTTCAAAGTCATTGTTTGTCCTTAAACAGTTTCCTTTTGAAACGGAATCATAACAACTCAAATGACTTTGTCTATCACCCATCCTTCTGGCTTATTGTTCACATATGCTGTCTATCAATACGTCTGATGGCAAACCACATCCAGATAAACAGAAGTGTCGACGTAATTGACAATGATAGCCAAACTCCTGTGGTACCGAACTGCCAGGACATAAGCCAGAGCAGAACCGCGATCAGCAGCAGTTTTGCCGCCGTTAAAATAGAAGCTTCGCGGCTGTAGTTGACAGCCTGACAGAAACTGGCGCCCACCAGCAATAAACCTTCCATTGGCAATCCCCAGAAGTAGAAGTACATACCTTCTATCGCAACGGGAGCCAATTCCGGGTTGTCTCCGGCAAACATATACACCAGCCAATCTGGTTTTGAATAGATAAACACCAGACCTATCACCGCGATGATAGCCGCAGATATAAAGCCAATGCGGCGAGCCTGTTTCACCCTGTCATATCGTTTGGCACCGGCATTGAAACTCAAAATGGGCTGGGCACCAAAGGCGATCCCTTCGAAAATCAGATAAAACAGAGCTTCTGTGTAACTGACAATACCGTAAGCGGCAACATGAATTGGGCCGCCAACCCAAAGGAAAGCCATATTGTGCAGAGTCAGCACAATCGACAGATAGAGGTTCATCAGAAAACTAGGCAAACCAACTCTGGCAATATTGAAGCAGTTATCCAGGGTTAGCTTCATCTGCTCCAGATCAATCCGAAGCCGGGTGCGGTCGGAGAAGAAGTGATACATACAAAGACCGGCTGTGGCTGCCTGGGACATCATGGTGGCGACAGCAGCGCCTGCCAATCCATAGGGCCAAACAACGATGAACAACCAGTCGAGAAAGATATTGAGTACGCCACCAAAAATCAGCACCCCGGTAACGAACTCTGGGCGGCCATCATTTCTGAGCAGGGTGGTGAAAGTTAATGAAAGAATGGGGAATACACCCAGGGCGAAATACCAAAACAGATAACTGTTGGCACTCTCCAGCACGGCCCCTTCTGCCCCAAGCGAGTTCAGGATATGTGGCGACAGTGTCGTCCCCAGAAGGGCGAAAAGCACGCCTGATAGCAGTGCCAGCGTAAAAGCATTACCGACAAAACGCCTGGCTTTGTCTCTGTCCCCCTGCCCCAGATTGATGGAAACCAGCGCTGCGGCCCCCATACCTATGAGGGAACCTACGGCATACAGAATCGCCCCTATGGGGTAAGCCAACATCATGCCAGCCAGTCCCTGCTCCCCCAGATAGTGCCCAACGAACATGCCATCAACGGTCACATAAATGCCGGTGACCAGCATGGACAGCACAGTGGGCAAGGCATAACGCCAGAAGAGTTTCGGAACCGGATCTGAGAGCAAACGCTGCTCGGTTTCCGACACTGAGTGAGTTTGCTCTGTCATTAGAATTACAAAGGAGTGATAAAAATTGCGCGGATTTTACCTAAGTTCCGCACAAAAATCATGACATCAGAAGATGTTAGCAAGCCAAGAATGTAAACCGACCCACTTTCAGAAAAGCTCAACACTCCGAAGCACGACATTGCAGCAGTTGCTGTTGCCACAAACTTTGTTCAATGGGTTGATCGCTGATGATTTCGATTCTGGAGTCCAAGGCATCATCAAGCTCATTGATACTCAAGTCGCCATCCACCAGATTAAATGCAGCGATACCGTCCAGAGTGATCATTACCGCCTTGAGCCGGGTCAAATTAGCGTCCCTGATCAGGTGAACCAGCTTGTCGAAATCAAAACAGTAGTCCGGGGTAAACACCCAACCATGGCTGACAAACCCATCCCCCTGATTGGACTTCTCACATATCCCCTGTTCGTTGAACTCCAAGGGCTCTGGCTCATCAGCAGCCTGAGTCTGTCCCCAGCCATTGTGCTGATTCGCTGGCGGAAACAGTAAAGAAGTTGAAGCAGATAGCATGCCGGTTTGATCCTGTTTTACCGCTTTTATGGCTGCCGGTTTCTTTGCCGTAATGTTCAGCGCCTCAATAATCCGGTCGTCCAGCTCATACTGGTTATCCAAGGGCAGACACATTTGAGGATTCACCCCCTGTCCAGCCAGAAAATCGGTCAGCTCTGTCATTTGTTGTGGCGAAGACTCATAGGTATCCGCTTTGCTGGCCAGCACCACATCAGCGACACTCAGCTGCTGACGGAATATTTCATGCTCAGAATAGCGGCTGTCTGCCAGCTTGCGGGCATCCACCAGACAGAAAGTGGATTTAAGAGACAAGGCATTGCTCAGGAAGTCGCTGCCCAGCATTTTGAGGATTTCGGCTGGATGTCCAAGCCCTGTAGGCTCAATCAGCAGCCGATCCGGATTTACCCGACTCAACAATTGGGTAACCGCAACCTGTGTTGGTACCCCGGCAGCGCAGCACATACAGCCACCCGGTACCTCTTTAATGGTCACCTTCCCCTGGCTATTTTCATCAGAGAGAAGCGCGGCATCCAGTCCAATTTCACCAAATTCATTCACCAGCACGGCCCACTTATCACCTTCAGGACGGCTGGCCAACAGGCGTTTGATAAAGCTGGTTTTTCCGCTGCCAAGAAAACCGGTAATTACATTCACCGGAACGGATTGAATCAACATGTCGTTTCCTTACTCTCGCCTCTGATGATATCTGTCTTCCCGCGAGCTATCGCTTCCAGCCGGATTGCTGGCCGGACTTGCGGTTTGAGCTGGATTTAGCCCCACTTTTCTGGCTGCCTCTTTGACTGGCGCCACGACCAGAGGCTCTGTGCTTGTCACCGTTATGGCGTTTTTTGTGACCACTGCCAGTGTGGGCGGAACGCTTGCTGTCCATCATCTCATAACGGGCTGGCAGAGGCGCCCCCGGCTCGTAGCCCTCAGCATGAGTAATATTCAGCTTCTCTCCCATATGAGACTCAATCGCTTTAAACGCCAAGCGCTCAGAGGGTGACAGCAAGGTCAGCGCCTCACCTGAGTGTCCTGCACGGCCGGTACGGCCAATACGGTGCAAATAGTCTTCAGGGTTCATTGGCAAATCAAAGTTCACCACCAATGGCAGCGCAGCAATATCCAGTCCCCGGGCGGCAACATCTGTGGCCACCAACGCACGTATTGCACCGGATTTAAAGTCTTCCAGCGCCTGAGAACGTCTGGCCTGAGTTCTGTCGCCATGGAGCACAGCACAAGCGATGCCATCCAGCTGCAGCTCACGCAACACCTGTTCTGCCAGTTGTTTGCTGCCGGTAAATACCAGCACCTGTTTAAGGTTCTGCTTGCCTATCATCTCTGCCAGATATTCTGACTTTCGGCGCGGATCCAACAACACACCACGCTGGGTAATTTGCTGGTTGGCTTTATTGGCTTCCAGGTTGACCTGGGCAGGCTCAGCCAACATGGTGTTGGCCAATACGCCGATCTCAGGTGTGAGAGTTGCTGAGAACATGGCACTTTGATGCTCGAGCGGCAGATTACGCTTTACCCTTTGAATATCTTTGACAAAGCCCATATCCAGCATGCGGTCGGCTTCATCGATAACCAGATATTCAACCTGAGACAGAGACACATATTCCTGATACATCAAGTCAAACAGACGCCCCGGCGTGGCAATTAAAATATCCACGCCCTGGGCCAATAACTTGCGTTGTGGGGAGATATTCACGCCGCCAAACACCATGGCCACGTTCAAAGGCTTATCGCCGATAAATAGCTTAAAAGCCTCGCCCACCTGAATGGCCAACTCGCGGGTTGGGGTCAATACCAATACAGTGGGGGCATTGGCTCGCTTGCTGTCGCGCCCAAAGGGGTCAGACTGGAGCAACTTTTCCACCAGAGGCAATGCAAAGGCACCGGTTTTACCTGTACCAGTCTGAGCACAGGCCAGCAGATCCCGTCCCTTCAGCAACAGAGGAATGGCCTCCCGCTGCACAGGTGTTGGCTCACTGTAACCAGAGTGAGAAATGAGTTCAGGACTTAGCCCCAAAGTGGAAAAAGACATGGTGAATACCGCCGAAAAAAGAGGGACGAGAGTGTAGCAGAGAAGCGCGGACGAACCCAGTCAAACCCGCTGAGTTTACACACAGGGACGGTGCAGCAATATACAACCGACTTGACTGGTATCATCTGGGTTTTCACAATGCCTTCTGCTGGCATATCAAGCGACTACAATCTGAGCAAATTAACAGTGCCAGCCAATCAAGAACACATACCTCAAGGCCATAGATTAAGGAAAACCATGACCAATAGCCTGCCGCTACTCTACAGCTTTCGTCGTTGCCCCTATGCCATGCGTGCCAGACTGGCATTGCTGACCTGTGGTATTCAGGTAGAGCTAAGAGAGATACTGCTGAAAAACAAGCCTGAACACATGCTGGAGCTGTCTCCCAAAGGTACAGTTCCCGTAATGCTGTTGGCTGATGGCAAGGTATTGGAGGAAAGTCAGGATATCCTTTTCTACGCCCTTAACCATATGGCGCGGGAACATATGCACGCCTCCGACGACAAACTGTGGCTGGAAAGTCATAGAAGATCCACTCAAAATTGGCTTTGCGCCTGTGATCAGGAGTTCAAACCCTGGCTGGATAAATACAAGTATGCAGACAGGTTTCCGGAGCAAACTGAGACATGGTATCGGGATCAGGCCTGTCAGTTTCTCAACCTTCTTGAGCATCAATTATCCAGCCAAACCTATCTGGATGGTAATAAGCCCAGTTTGTCAGATTGGGGGGTAATGCCCTTTGTCCGCCAATTTGCCGGTGTTGATAAAAACTGGTGGCAAACACGCCCTCTGCCTCATCTGGCCGATTGGCTGCAACGACTCATTGATACCCATACGTTCAGACAGTGCATGCAAAAATATCCCGAGTATCTTGAGACAGGCGAAACCTTTGAGTTTCCTCCCTGTACCAGCAAGTAAGCCAGACCAAGGATATATAAGAAAACGGCGCGCCTGTTGCAGACACGCCGTTTTGCGTTAAGCCAATTCAGCGCAGTGCCATTGGTCTGGTATCAGCCATCACTCCAGCACTAACTGATATACCAAAGTGGTACCGCTGACCTCATTGCCAATAATCAGCAAAGGTTTGCCATTCGGGCTGTCGGCCGCGTCGACAAACTTCATCCCCTCCGGGCCAAGATCGCCAGCCAGTCCGGGCTGGCCGGTAATGGTGTCGCCATCAATCTCAAAATCCACACTGAAATCACGATTCACCACATAATCCACGTACCTGACAGCAAACGGGTTTGATATGTCGTAAATCATAAAACCTGAGGTACGCTCCAGACCGACAAAGGCAAAGGTTTTACCCCCGATGGTGCCGACGGCAAGCGCCTCCGGTTCAGGGCCTTTATCATCACTACGACTGTCGCCCTTATTCTGCTCGTTATGGTTATTGAAGTCACTGCCCAGCAGAGCTGCTGTAATCCGCTCAAAGTCACTGCCACTGTCATAGACAAGATTGCCGTTGGCATCACGAATAGAGAAAGACCGCCCACCATAAGAAACGATAGTGTCGTAATCTCCGTCCCCATCCGTGTCGCCCATTGAGGTCGTCACCTTCAAACGGCCCAACTGGGTCTTATCCTGAGCAGCTGCAAGCTGAGGGTGGTTAGGATCCAGAGTCAGATCATCGGCTCTCACTTCTTCAGAGAAGCCAGCATAGTCACGAGCATCTCCTTCATTGGCGGTAATGTAAAAATCAGCGCCTTTGTAGCTGAATGCCACCAAAGTATCAGGTTGATACATACCAACCACCTGCTCCCAGCTTTGAAAGCTAATGGCGTCATCCTTATCACTGGCATCAAGGGCATTGGCAGGCAAGCTGAAATCCTTAAAGCCTAATGGCTGGAGAGCGACCACTGAGTTATCAGTCAGATCCAGTTTGGCCACAGCATTATTTTCCTGCAGGCTGACCCAGGCGGTTTTACTGTCGCGGCTTAGGGCGATGTACTCAGGCTCTAGATCCTGAGCCACGCTGCTGCCCGGCCCATTAATCTTAATAAGCTCGGAAACTTCATCTTCGCGACTGCCACCGACATTAAAGTCGGTAAAACCAATAGTTAATGCGGTATCTGCAGGCATGCCATCGGTAATGGCAATCACAGAAACGCTGCCCTCGGGGTCAAGGGTGTAAGCATTATTGGGTTCACCTTCATTGGCCACCAGCAACTTGCTGCCATCCGGCGTAAAAGCAAGATTGTCCGGCAAAGCGCCAACTTCAACCGCCTTCAAATAAGTGGCCTCCCCTGCATCGCTCATGGTGTAAAAGGCGGCATATCCATTGGACTGCTTGCTGTTGGTGCCATCGCCGCGCTCAATCGCTGCTGCCAACAGATTGCCTGAAATAGCGACACTGTTAACCCCACCCAGATTCGGCAAATCAATGTCGGCAGTCACATCCAATGAATCGAGTTTATTGATGTTATCAAGGCCAATGCCGTTATCGTCTGCAACTGTAGCACTGGCCAGCACCTCAGCATTCAATATATCGAGCTGACCACTGGCAGCATTAACTACAAAAATACGCTTGGAAACGGAATGATAAGCGACAATCTCCGCAGCGCTGGTGCCATACTCACCGGACTGATAACGACCAATCAGCTGGGCATTCAGCTCAGGTGACGCGCCATTACAGATGACCTGAGTCGCATCCGCATTCACTTCATCATCTTCAAGAGTATCGTTGCGGTTGGCATCCAGCCCGGTTTCGATTAACTGCCCGCCCAGAGCACACTGCTGATGTCCTACAGGCAAAGCAGTTGTGCGAATAAGCGCATTCAAACCGTCATTGCCACTCTGCCCATCGGTGCCATCACGACCGTCATCCCCATCACAGCCCATCAACAAGACGGTCAGCACACCGGTCGCTATCACTTTATTGTTCATTGTTATCTCCCTGTATTCATTTAGCTTCAGCAAACTAAGGAATAGAGAAGACAAAAAGGTGACAGACAGATGACCAAACAGTGACAGCGTGACAACTTATGACGGCAAAGCTACCATAGCGCCACTCCCCTAACCTCCCAGGGATATAAATTGAACTCAAGCGCTGTTCCAGCTTCGCCCCACGCCAGTTTGAAAATTCTGCTGCCCATGCTGGCAGCCGTTATCGCCATTAGTCCTCTGGCAATTGATATGTACCTGCCCGCCATGTCCAACATTGCAGCGGCATTTCAGACTGAGCTGCCTTTAGTACAGCAGTCTATGAGTGTCTATCTGGCGGGGTATGCGGCGGGTATGCTGCTGTTTGGTCCATTAGCCGACAAGCTGGGCCGCAGAGTAATGATGCGCGTGGGACTGACAGGTTTTATGCTGGCCAGCGCCGCATTGGCTATGGCTCCGGATATCGGCAGCTTTTTGGTTGCCCGCGCTGTTCAGGCATTCTTTGGCTCGGCAGCCACTGTGGTGGTGCCAGGTTATGTGCGTCAGCTTTATGGGCAGGAGACCGCCAAAGGGATGTCCTATGTGTCCCTGATTATGATGCTCGCGCCGTTAATTGCGCCAACGCTAGGCAGCGGCATTATGCACCTGTGGCACTGGCAGGGTATTTTTGTGCTGCTCACGGTTTATGCGGCTATTCTGATATCAATGAGCTGGTTGGTGCGTATGCCAGCGGAACCTCACAGGGATCCCAACCAGGCACCAGTAAGCTTCTTTGGCCGCTATAAAAGAGTATTTGGCAGAGAGCATATTGGCCCTAAGATCGGCGCCAGTATGCTGACATCCTTTGCGTTTTTCACTTATCTCACCGGCGCTCCCATGCTCTACATGGAAGTATTTGGGCTGAGTAGCAGCACCTTTGCAATTATTTTCGGCTGCAATGTTGGCGCACTTATGCTGGCTAACCTTATCAACACACGATTGGTATCACGGCTGGGTTCCAAATGCATTTTGAAACTCGCTTCAATGCTCGCCTGCAGCCTGGCGATATTACTGCTGTTCAGTGCCTGGCAATCCTGGCATATCTGGCTGCAGATGATACTGGTGGCCAGCCTGATTGGCGCAGGCGCTGTGGCCTCGGTTAATGCAGATGCCTTGATTCTGATGCAGTTCAGTGAAGAAACCGGTACAGCTACAGCGGTAATGAGCACCCTTAAGTTTGGCGGTGGTGCGCTGGCGGGGCCGATTCTGGCGGCGTTTCACAGTACCAATGCAATGCCATTCGCAGCCATGATGATGACAACCCAATTACTGGTACTAAGCTGTTATTTCCTTGGATACAGCAAGCATAATCCCGCCAGGTAAATAATATACCAATCCGCATAGAAGATTGATCTCATCAGAGCCATGTCAGCCATTCGAGTACAATCCAAATTGGTGACGACATAGTGGTTCTATGACTAGACAATTTGGAGCAGTAATCGTGTGGCTGACAGGCTCCCGAAGGGCGAGTTTTAAAGGCGCGCATACTGCTCAGAGCTCTCTTGATTTATCCCGATAGGTCTTCGCTCGCTCCGATTGTCTCCACGCCTTTAAATTCTCGCTGAGTGACTAAACTCCTATGCGGATTGGTATTACCCTGAAAGACACAAAAAAAGCCTGACTCAGTCAGGCTTTGTTCTGCTACCCAAAGAGCTTGAGCTTTAAAGCATCAGGCTTCAAATTCCAGTTCAATATCCGTGCACTTCTTCGGGCAGTATATGCCGTACTTCTGCTCTCCCGATTTGTTCTCTTCAGCAGCCTGCTGCTTACCGGGCACTCTCAATTGCAGTGACTGACCACATTCAGGGCAGCTCACCCTTTGTCCCTTACCCATACGTTTAATCAGATTCTTCTGCTCATTAAACGACCTGGCACTGTCTTTATTGATTTGAGTGAAGTCCATCATAGGCTCTTTATACCAGTCATATTCTCATACAGTTCGCTGGCAGCAGCTTCAAGTCAAACAGCTCGCGCTCCTGCCCCCAAGATAGAAAACCTATTTCGGGAATCAATTTATTCTGCTTCGTCACAGACTTTAAGGCTGGCTATTCTAGGTCATCAATAACGCTCAAGCCAGTAAAACAAGCCTTTGCCCGACCGGGTACTCAGCGGTTTTATCTGAATCAGCTTGATGAGAGATTTGTCATTAGCAACCCCGAAACCAAGGAGCACAATATGCCAGTACAACAAGCACAATCGAAGTGGGAAGGTACTCTTAAACAAGGTAAAGGTGTGATGCAATATGGTGACGTCACAGGCCCGTTTACGTTCGCCTCACGTTTTGAACATGGCCCGGGTACCAACCCTGAACAGCTTTTAGGCGCTGCCCACTCAGGCTGTTTTTCTATGTTCCTGTCAGCATTGCTTTCTGAACAAGGGTTTGTCCCCACGATAACCACCACGGCAAAAGTTCACCTTGGTGAAGACGATGGTCCCAAAATCACCAAAATTGAACTCCTTTCCTCAGTGTCTGCCGATGGTCTGACAGATGATGTTCTGCAAATTCATGGTGCGACAGCCAAACAAAGGTGTCCTGTTTCAAGGCTATTTGCCGGTACAGAGATCACCCTGTCACTGACCCTGGCGTGAATATGATCAGCAAAGAATAACCCGGACAAAGCAATATAAGTGAGGATGCAAATGGAAACGGATATAAGAGGCCTGGCCCTTACAGGCATGGATGTTGATGGCGTGTCAAAATATGACGCTATGATTCAGGCGCTTTTCGACTACAGGCCAAACATAGCCTCTTATCTGCAACCTCTTATCGATGGCTATCCCGAATCCGTTATGCCCGGCGTGATTCTGGGCTACGGCATGGCTTCTGAAGGCAGGTTTTCCACTCTGCCCAGGGTAGCCATCATCGCCGCAGATCTCTGTGAACGTTATGACACAGTCACCAGGCGGGAGCAGATGCACATAGATGCGGTTTCATCTCTGGCAAAAGGTAATCTCAAGCAGGCGATTGAAATCTGGGACAGTCTGCTGGCGCTGTGGCCTCTTGATCTGGTGGCGTTCAGGCAGATGAGTCTGAATCTGTTCTGGTTGGGACAAAGGCGCAGGCTCGCAGATCTCTGCGCCAGATTAATGCCAGCCTGGGGCAAAGACACGCCACAGTATGGTTTTTTTATCGGACCATTGGGTTTTGCCCTGGAGGAAATCGGGCAGTACGCCAGAGCCGAAGAGTATGCCCGTGAAGCCGTTGAATTGAACCCGTCAGATATGTGGGCAGTGCATGCCGTTGCCCATGTGCTGGAAATGCAGGGGCGCAACCGGGAAGGAATTACATGGCTCCAGCCCAAAAGTAAGCAGTTTCATCAGCACAACGCTTTTGTGGGGCACCTATGGTGGCACCTTGCACTGTTTCACCTGGAGTCCGGCGATATTGATCAGGTATTGTCTCTGTTCGATGATCAAATCTACCCACAGCATTCAGACTTCTATCTGGATATCCAGAACGCCGCATCACTGCTGACTCGTCTCAATTTCCTCGGCGTCAATACGGAAACCCAGTGGGCCCAAATGGCTGATGCCGTGATTAAGGCCCATGGTGACTATCTCTATGGGTTTACAGAACTTCACTCCGCTATCGTCCTCGCCCGCAATGGTGAGTTTGGCCGACTCGGGCAGCTGAACGATGACCTGGAACAGCGACTCAGCCCATCAACCAGCAAGCCCTGGCTAACAGCTCAGTTGACCAGAGCCATTACTGAATTCCACTCGGGGCAATCATCCAATGCGGCAAAGCGGATGGCGCCACTAAGATATGATCAATTGGCACTGGGGGGCAGCCATGCCCAACAGGATCTGTTACTCCAGTACCAGATAATGGCGTACCGGCAAGCATCGGATTTAGCAGGCATGAAATCCGCATTAAAAGAGCGGCTGGCCAAACGTATGCCGCTGGATGATATGACTGAGTTCAGGACCAGATTGAGCGAGATAGATAAACTCACACTGAACAGCGATATCAGGCAGTATCTGCAAAAAGTATCAGCATAAAAGCGCTTATTACAGGATCACGGTTCTGTTGCCATAAACAAATACCCTATCTTCCAATACCAAATTAAGGGCTTTGGAAAGCACGGTTTTCTCAACATCCCGCCCGGCCCGGGCCATATCTGTAGCACTGAAGTTATGGTCCACCGGGATCACCTGCTGATGGATAATCGGACCTTCATCCAAATCATCAGTCACAAAATGGGCGGTGGCACCGATAATCTTCACACCACGCTCAAACGCCTGTCGGTATGGGTTGGCACCTATAAATGCCGGTAAAAAGCTATGGTGAATATTGATGATACGGCTGGCATAACGGCTCACAAATGCGGGGGTTAAAATCCGCATAAACTTGGCCAGCACCAGATAGTCAGGTTCGAAGCCGTCCACCACCTCGGCAATCGCCAGTTCATGTTCATCACGGCTCATATTTTCGTGGGATACCGTCACATAGGGAATACCAAACTTTTCGGTCAACTCACCGAGATCCGGATAGTTACCCACCACAGCAGCAATCTCCACGTTCAGGCTGCCATCAAAGGTTTTAATCAGCAGATCGCCCAAACAGTGAGCCTCTTTCGTCACCAGCACCACAATGCGCTTACGCTCTGCCCCAACCAATTGTCTGTGGCTCCCGTTGGGCAGAACCCGGTCAAGATCCAGCATCAGGGTATGGTCGTTAAAAATACCTTCCAGTTCAGTCCGCATATAAAACTGACCACTGGCATGGTCCACATACTCGCGGTTGTTGATGATGTTCAACTGATGCTTGTAACAGATATTGGTGATCTGAGCGATCAGGCCTGTGGAGTCCGGGCAGTCGGTCAGCAGAATTTTTCGCTCCATGGGTGACCCTTAAGATTTTATTTGCTTCTTTGTATCCCAGAAGGTCATCTGCGGTCAAAAATCCTGCGAAAAGAAAATCGACGCAATTTACTGAAACTGTGGCTTTCTGAATATTTTTCATACTCAGGTATTTCCTGCCAATTGCGGCTTGTAAATTAATCCCCCCAAAGGTACGGTTAATTTTCGCCCACAACGCGCAAAACATAAGCACTCAGTGCGGCGAGTAGAGCCTGGACGCAAAATACCTTTTGCCAACAGGTTCACACGGATAACTGGGGGTTTGTTTACCGACAGATTCCTTTGGCTATGGCGACTACCGTCGTTGTAACACATTGCTGGTTTACCAACACGGTGATGACAAGGAGATACAGATGGAGATGCTTTCCGGCGCCAGTATGATTGTGCGCTCTCTTATCGATGAAGGTGTAAAACACATCTTCGGCTACCCGGGCGGGTCGGTTCTCGACATATACGATGCCCTGCATGAAACTTCCGGTGTTGAACATATTCTGGTGCGCCATGAGCAGGCTGCAGTGCATATGGCTGATGGCTATGCACGCGCAACCGGCGAGGTTGGCGTGGTGCTGGTTACCTCAGGCCCGGGCGCTACCAATGCCATAACCGGTATCGCCACTGCTTATATGGATTCGATTCCCATGGTGGTGCTGTCTGGCCAGGTGCCCTCCAACCTGATTGGCAATGACGCCTTTCAGGAATGCGACATGATCGGTATCTCCCGCCCTGTGGTGAAACACAGCTTTCTGGTGACAGATCCAAAAGATATTCCCGAGATTATCAAAAAGGCATTTTATATCGCCGCCTCCGGTCGTCCCGGCCCCGTAGTCGTGGATCTGCCCAAAGACTGTCTCAGTCCTCAGCAAAAGTATGAGTATCAATACCCTGAGTCCATCAGCATGCGCTCCTACAACCCGACGGTTAACGGCCATAAAGGCCAGATCCGCCGCGGTCTTAAAGCCCTGGTCAACGCCAAACAGCCTGTGCTCTACATAGGTGGCGGCGCCATTATGGCCAACTGTGGCGAACAAATTAAACAGTTGTCGGAAAAGCTCAATATCCCGGTTGTGTCCACCCTGATGGGGCTTGGGGCTTTCCCCGGTACCCACAAAAATGCCGTCGGCATGCTGGGTATGCATGGCAGTTATGAAGCCAATATGACCATGCACAACAGCGACCTTATTTTTGGTATTGGCGTGCGCTTTGACGACAGAACCACCAATAATCTGGAAAAGTACTGTCCCAATGCCACAGTGCTTCACATTGATATTGACCCTTCATCCATTTCCAAAACTGTGGCTGTGGATATTCCCATTGTAGGCAGCGCTGACAATGTGCTGGATGAGATGCTGGCTCTGCTCAATGATCAGGGATTAAGCGACAGAAGCCCCAATGCACTGGAACAGTGGTGGCAAGATATCGACAGCTGGCGTGAACGCAAGAGCCTGGCCTATGACACCAGCGGCGAACGCATTAAGCCACAGCAGGTGATTGAGACGCTGTACAAGCTGACCCATGGTGATGCTTATGTCACCTCGGATGTTGGCCAGCACCAGATGTTTGCTGCCCTTTACTACCCCTTTGACAAGCCACGCCGCTGGATTAACTCGGGTGGTCTGGGCACCATGGGCTTCGGTCTGCCTGCCGCCATGGGCGTGAAGATGGCCCTGCCCGATGAAACCGTGGTGTGCGTGACAGGTGATGGGTCTATTCAGATGAATATTCAGGAGTTGTCCACGGCCCTGCAATACGACACGCCGGTTAAAATTATCAACCTCAACAACCGTTTCCTGGGAATGGTGAAACAGTGGCAAGACATTATCTATGCCGGTCGTCACTCCCATTCCTACATGGATTCAGTACCCAACTTTGCCAAGATTGCTGAAGCCTATGGCCATGTTGGTATCACCATCAGTTCACCGGATGAGCTGGAACCACAGCTGAAAAAGGCACTGGAGATGAAAGACAAACTGGTGTTTGTCGATATCAGTGTCGATGAGACAGAGCACGTTTATCCCATGCAGATCCGCGGTGGTGGTATGAACGAAATGTGGTTGAGCAAAACGGAGAAAAGCTGATGCGTCGTATTATTAGTTTATTGTTGGAAAACCAGCCAGGCGCACTTTCCCGGGTTGTGGGCCTGTTTTCCCAGCGGGGATATAACATTGAAAGCCTGTGTGTGGCGCCCACTGATGATGCCACCCTGTCACGGCTGAATATTACTGTAGAAGCGGACAACTCAGTGCTTGAGCAAATAGAGAAGCAACTGCACAAGTTGATTGATGTGCTCAAGGTATCGAACATTACCGATGGCGAACATATCGAGCGGGAGCTGGCGCTGGTCAAGGTCAAAGCTCGCGGTGAGATGCGGGAAGAGATCAAGCGGATGTCTGATATCTTCCGCGGCCAGATAGTGGATGTCACTGCCAACCTTTACACCATTCAGATAGCCGGTACCACAGAAAAGCTGGATGCCTTTGTCCGTAATCTGGGTGAAAGTACCAAGGTGGTGGAAGTGTCCCGCTCCGGAGTGGTGGGTCTGTCCCGTGGTGAAAAGGCCATGAAGGCAAGCTGATAGCTGATCCAAAAACGACAAAGGGAGCCGAATGGCTCCCTTTTTAGATTCTTAGTTGATGACCGCCTTATTCGGCAGCTTCAGACTCCAGCATGCGGCCGCTGGCAATCTCAATTTTGCGGGCTTTCATCGCCTCAGGAATTTCACGTACCAGCTCAATGTTCAGCAGGCCATTTTCCAGATTGGCACCGGTCACAATCACATGGTCCGCCAGTTGGAAAGTGCGCTCAAAACCACGCTCAGCAATACCCTGATGCAGGTACTTGCGTTCAGTATCAGATTCTTTACGAACGCCTTTAATCAGCAGCTTTTCGCCTTCGCTGATGATATCCAACTCTTCCATTGAAAAACCGGCTACGGCCATAGTGATTCGGTAGCGGTTCTCGCCCAGCAGTTCGATATTGTATGGAGGGTAGCTGGAGTTACCATTGTTGGCTGCTGCATGCTCGGCGATACGTGCTAAACGATCAAATCCAATGGCGCTACGGAAAAGTGGAGAAAAATCATAATTACGCATAGTCATATCCTTTTATAAAGCAATATGTTGGAAACCTTTTTCGGTTTCAGAACCCGGGCCGAACCATTTCGCACCCGCTAAATTGACTGCCCCGAAGGCACAGTCGGTTGAGCCTCTCGCTCAATATAATAGATGAGGTCGCAGAATCAGCTTTCAAGAGAAAAGCCAAAATATTTTTATCGTGACCAAGTAACCGATTGAATAAATAGCATAAAAAAAGCAGCCCTGGGGCTGCTTCAAGTTTCATTGCCGTTTAGTTACCAGCGCAGTTGTTTACCTCAGCCCCATTCAGGGTGTAGGTCAGCTTGCCGGGTACAGGCTCAAAGTCCGCAGCATGAATATTCGGGTGCTTCACAAAGTATTCGCGCAGCACATCTGCGTCAGTGCGCTGGGTATCCATCACCTGAATTTTCGGATAGTCATCACCACCGGCAGCAGAGAAACTGATCACCGCAAAACTGTAATCGGCGTCCGGGTCGAATCCCTTGCCGGCAATATCGCTGATCTCCACCGACTGGGCATCACAGTCAACCGCCATGCTGATATTATTCAGCTGAGCATAACCGCCACCTGTCTTGGTTGCGACCACACTCAGGTACTCCTGTACTTCAGCACCTGTCATCGTCGCCTTGGTCACAAAGTTGCCAAATGGCTGTACTGTCAGTACATCACGGTAGGTTACGTCACCGGCCTGAATCGAAGCGCGCACGCCGCCTGAGTTCATAACGGCAAAGTCAGCATTGACCAAATCAAAACTGCGATAGGCAGTGCCCAGCAGATGGCCCAGATTGGTTTGCTGAGTGCGTACCACATTGCGCTCACCATTCAGCAAGCCATCAGTGTGAGAAATCACCTCATCCAGCAGCTCCTGACCTTTGTTCTGATACTGGCTCAGGACTTCCTTCACCATAGGATCAGGCGTAATTGCCTCGCCCACAAGAACCTTATCACCGGCTTCATTTTTAACTTTGAGGTTAACCGGGATCAGTTCATAGCTGGCAAGATGCAACTTACCGTTAAAGTATTCAAAGTCAGCACGACCCACATACTTGCCCCACTCATAGGCCTGCATGATCCAGGTGCCATTTTGCTGGTCCGGAGTACAGTCATCTCCCGGGTTGAACTCAGCATAATCATTGGTGCCCGGCTCCATACAAACAGGGTTTTGCGAGTGTCCACCAAAGATAGCCTGGAGTTCTCCCTGCTTCAGACCACGTGCCAGCTTAACGTCTCCCGGAGCTTCACTGCCGTGGTTACCGTCAGCGTAGTGCCCCATATGCGTCGTCGCGAATACCAGATCAACCTGCTCTTTGGCTTCAATCTCAGCCAGGGCTTTGGTGATCTCCTGCTGAGGATCTGCGAAGTGGATGCTCTGGATATTGTCAGGATTGACCAGATGAGCTGTATCCTTGGTGGTCAGGCCGATAACAGCAATCTTAAGGCCATTGACCTCAAAAACTCGGTAGGCGTCAAACAGACGCTCGTCTGTTACCTTGCCATCACTGTCTTTCAGGTAAATGTTGGCGGCCAGCATAGGGAAGTCAGCCAAACCTGCCTGCATCTCAAGTACATCGAGGGCGTTATCAAACTCGTGGTTACCCACCGCCATGGCGTCGTAACCAATCAGGTTCATACCGATAAAGTCAGGCACAGCATCCTGCATATCTGACTCAGGTACGCCGGTATTGATGTCACCGCCGGACAGCAGCAGAGTATCGCCACCCTGAGCCGCCGCTTCATCACGAATGGAATCGATCAGGGTTTTACGGGCAGCCATACCATATTCGCCGTCCTTGTTTTCCCAGAAGCGACCATGGTTGTCATTGGTGTGGAGAATAGTAAAGCGGGTGCAGGCTTCACCAGCTTCAGCACAAGTTGCCGGAGTGATTACGGTTTCAGATTCGCTGCAACCGGCTAATGCTGCCAGAACAGCAGACGCGATCAGGCCTTTGGCCAATTTGTTGGTCATTTCCAACCCCTTTTATATTTTTTGTAGGTGTTTATTCCATCATCTTTTATTGCGACTGAAAGTCGCGGGTCGGAGTGTATCAATCGGTGGGATGATCACCTGCTTAATTAGTCCGCAGTTAACCAGTAGATCTTGATATATGGAGCTCAGTCACAGGATTGGGTCTGTCATGCTTGTGACCGGATGGCAAAACAGGAGTGAAATGTCCGACAGAAAAAGCGGACAGGCAAACGTTAAAACGCGGATGAAGTCTTACGCGCCACAGTGCATGGAGCAAGTGTCGGTCTTCGCCCCTTCGTCTCTCAGCAGAGCATCAATATGGGAGCATTCAGGGTGCACTATTTACTGGAGCGCCAAGCACCAAGGGTTGAATAACACGTTCTCCATTATCAAGTAACAACTGCAGATAAATGGTCTCTCTGGCATGCTGTTGTTGATAATTCACCACGGGTCCAAAGTCATCCGGAGTGTTATCCAAATCAAAGTCCCATGACCAGGCATCAACCTGAATATCTTTTACAAAATAGGTCAGTTGATGAGCGTCCAGGGTCACGATACCACCAGGTACCTGTTCGCCCCGAACGCTGATACTTGCCAGCACCTTGTGTTGATGTATCTCCTTAATCTCAAGGCTAAGCTCATCCACAAACACCGTCAGCCCCTCAACCAATGCCTCCATCATCCAGACATGGCCCCCTGTCGCCAGCGCTACCAGAGAATATTCTGACCTGATAGCAAACGCTTTGGTGGGGTTTCGTTTTGTCGCCGCCAGAGATTCAGATTCTCCGCTGACATCCAGCACCATCAAAGACTGTGGGTTGTACGCATCCTTCACCCTGTGTTTGTCGGACATTTCATCAGCAACAAAATAGGCCAGCCTCGTCGACGCTTGAGCACGGTCTCGGTAGGAAATTGAGGTATCCCGTCGCTCGACTACAGTGTGGATCACCACTCTTTGCTGTAACGCCCTTGCAGCCACATCCCGCCAATTCAGAAGCTGCTGCTCTGTCCTGGGCTCATCGGTTATCAGCAGTATATGAGCATTGGCCACTCCCCTGTCCAGCAACTCACTAATAGCGGCCAAACCATCTTCTTCATTGCCGCCGACGGGCAGTTGCGAGGCAGGTTCACTGAAGGCTGTACCGAGAACAATTGATTGCTCCGACTCCGAAGGGAAAGGCACCAATATGCTCCTGGATGCATAAATCC
The DNA here is from genome assembly GCF_023349125.1 of Shewanella corallii. GTDB lineage: Bacteria > Pseudomonadota > Gammaproteobacteria > Enterobacterales > Shewanellaceae > Shewanella > Shewanella corallii. The sequence continues at coordinate 377,046 of NZ_JAKIKT010000003.1, forward strand.
GTTGAACATCTGCGGGAACTGAACGGTAAAACTGCTCCAGCAGAGCATCAAAAGGAGCGGCGATGCTGTCAAAATTGGAGTTCATGGATGAAGAGGTATCCAGAATAATGTAGAGATTACCCGACTCTTAAGCCGGAGAAGGGGGAGAAGCCAAGGCCTGACTCCCGGAAACATTGGAAAATATCAAGGCCAGAATTACCGCAATCGCTCTGAACATATCCAGACTGCCACCCACTATTGATGCAAATGCCCAGTTTCAAGTTTCCCCACTTTGGTTTCTGGGGCAATTACACTTTCAGGTGATATTAGTTCAATGGCCCGGTCACATTTTTTCCACTCCAAAACGAACAAAATATTATGCGCAGGAGATAGTACTTTAGTCGAACCCCTGTAATGGGCCTAAATTATCAAATCCGGAATTTAAGGTTATGAAACAGTAAATTTCATCAATTAAGGCTTCATCACAATTTTGCTAACTATCGCATTCCCCGAGATTTTATTCAATCCCAATAGGAATGGCGGTCACTTTTCTGTTACATTGTCGACATCTTCACGTGCAACCATAATCACTATTAAGCCATGAAGCTGGAAAACCTGAATATAATCATCGCCGATGATCATCCCCTGTTCCGGAACGCACTTCGGCAGGCCCTGACAACCACATTTGGCGATACCCGTTGGTATGAGGCCGACTGTGCCGACGCCCTGCAGCAACTACTGGATGCCGCAACAGACTATGATCTGGTGCTGTTGGATCTACAGATGCCGGGCTCTCACGGTTACTCCACTCTTATCCATTTACGTGCCCACTACCCTGAACTGCCTGTCGTTGTGGTTTCAGCCCATGAGGATGCCGCCACCATAAGTCGCGCCCTGCATTATGGCAGTGCCGGTTTTATCCCTAAATCAGCCTCAATGGAGACCCTTGCAGAGGCTCTTCACGCGGTACTCTATGGTGATATCTGGCACCCGGAAGGGATAGAACTGCTTGAGATCGATGATAACAACCACGAGCAGATGGCCAACAAACTGGCAGAGTTAACACCGCAACAATATAAGGTACTGCAGATGTTTGCCGAGGGATTGCTCAACAAGCAGATCGCCTATGACCTCGGTGTATCTGAGGCCACCATTAAGGCTCATGCCACTGCAATTTTCCGAAAACTTGGGGTACGCAACCGCACCCAAGCAGTCATCGCCCTGCAGCAGTTGGAAATGGAAAAGACTGATATCAGCTGAGTTGAACCCTTTTCAGAAAAAACCGGCCACATCAGGCCGGTTTTTTCGTTACGGGCATGCAGCATCGTCCACAAGCATGTATCCGTCTATAACCTGTTTTTGGTGAGCTGAACCGCCAAATGTCCTACAGACAAGAGCTGGTCAGCTTGTTAGCCTGCATCCAAGGCCTTGGTTCCGGTGGTTAAAAACGACTGGCTTATACTGGAAAGAACCTGAGCGCGACCTGCGTCAATTCATGCTTTGGCAATGACGAACTCGACAAGACAAGGAACATACAATGAAGTCTTTACTCCCACTGATACTTATCCTATTGATGTTGACCAGCTTTGCAGGCTGCGCCGAAACACCTGCCAGGGAAACTCCTGCAGCGCCGGTTTGGAGTGAAGGCACAGATATCGAGAGCTTCTGGCAGGGTTATGCTGACAGCAAAGGTGGGCTCACCTGGGGAATGTCGACCGAATATCCTGAGTACGACAAGGTCAGCGAGGGAGATACCCTGTTGATTCTATTACCTCAAGGGCCTTGTTTAATGGAGTTTTTTCACAGTCGCTGGCGTCGGGCCAATGATGTCAGAAGATGGCATCCCTCAGTCAATGAGTTCGGTGGCTGCCCATATGTTTTTGATTGACAGGCAACCACATTTATATGAGCCCTGCGTCATCGAAGCGACAAAAAATTGCAAAGCAACAAACCTCAAAATACAGGAACCACTATGGACGTTCAGTCACTTGGACCATTAACTATTACCGGGCTTAAAACCCGCACTACAAACGTCAATGAAACCAATCCCCAAACAGCTGCCATCAAACCGCTTTGGGAAAGGTTTTTTATGCTGGCCGGACAACAAATGGCGCCGAGTGACACATTTTACGGCATATACACTCACTATGAGTCTGACGTAAATGGTGAGTACGACCTGATCGTAGGCAGCCCATCCCTGTCTTCTTCATTTGCTGAAGATTCAGTTACCCATGAGATACCTCAGGGCAGATATCTGGTGTTCTCTGCCAGCGGCGAAATGCCCCAAACAGTAATTACACTGTGGCAGCAGATCTGGCAGTACTTCAGCGAAGCGGACTGCCCTCACACCCGGGCCTATACTTCTGACTTCGAGTCTTATGTTATGAATGAAAGTCGGGTAGATATCGCCATCGCGCTGAAAGATTAACCCATGCCAGGCCGTCCTATCTCCGTCATCAGTCAGGTTCGGGCCCATCCCTATCGGCTGTGCTGGCTGTTGGCGGGCATTCTCGCGCTGATGGTATCGCTGCTGATGTTATATGCAGCCTGGCAACATAATCCTCAGCAGGAGTTTCATAGCCCGGACCATATTAACTGGCGCTATTTCTCCGTCCTGTTCGGCGCTTGGTATCTGGTCATCTCAATCACCCTTGGGCTACTGTTTTCTGCCCTGACGCTTTTGCTAAGGCGGCTGTTATGAGTGACAGCAAAAAATTGGCTATCCGGCACTGTCATTTTTGAATGGCAGCTGCCCTTTGGCCTTATCCAGATAGTGTTGAGTCATCTCCCCTTCCTGCTGACAAAAGCCTGCTACGGCATCCCTGAATTCAGCGCGGGCAATCCAGTGGGATGAGTGCACGGCTACCGGCTCAAAACCCCGGGTCAGCTTGTGTTCTCCCTGAGCACCGGCATTAAACACTTGCAATCCATTGGCAATACAGTATTCGATTCCCTGGTAATAGCAGAGCTCAAAGTGCAGGCCCGGAATATCCTCCAGCGCGCCCCAATAACGACCATAGAGATGAGTACTGTCTTTAAAGTAAAGCGCCGATGCCACCACCTCTCCATCACGACTGGCCTGCAAGATAAGCGTGTTGTCCGGGCACGCGTCACTTAGCCCTGCGAAAAACTCCCAGGGCAAATAGCCCTGATGCCCGGAGCGCTTTAAATAGGTGACCCGATAACAGTCCCACATCAATTGCCAGTCCCGGGCACTCATCTGTGCGGGGCAAAGCCAACGGCACTCAATACCGGCCTGAGTGACGGACAACCGCTCTTTGCGCAGTGTTTTTCGGCGGGATGAGCGAAATCGCGACAGGAAATGTTCAAAGCTTGAGTAGCGATTTCCTTCATTATCACGGTTAAACCAGTGAAACTGTGGGGTGATACGGCAGGATATCGAGTCACCGGACAAGGGCCTGGTGTGGCAAAGGAGGTGCCAGGATGAACATTGATGTTCATGGCTCCACTGGCTGAGAAAGTGAAATACCTCACTCTGAATGTCCTCCCTTACCTTCTCACTTACCTTCTCACTTATCTCCTCACTTATCTTCTCACTGACTTGAGCCGAGATAGCTATCCTCGGACCAGAAACCGGTGTAAAAGGTACGGCTGAAACCAACTTGGGATAGTAATCCAGACCATAACGCTCATAGGCTTCGGCCCAACTCCAGTCGAAGATATATTCACCATAGGAGTGATATTTCAGGTACAAAGGCATAGCGGCCAGCACCCGTCCCTCTTGCTCCACCAGCAGATGCCTGGGGAGCCAGCCGGATTGCCCGCCAACGCTGCCACTGTCTTCAAGTAATTTTAAAAAGGCATGGCTCACAAATGGGTTGTCCGCTGAGCCTGAATTAAACAGCGCATCCCAGATTTCAGCATCTACTTCACCCATTGAATTTACCAGTCTGATACTGAAAGACATTTTCCCTTTCCCTGTGTTCCTGATGAGCATCACTGTCTGCCCCACTCTATCGAGCTATTGCATTTACGAAAGGACAGCGGCACATTGTTCAAAAATATTACAAAACTAAAGCAAGCATAAGGAATCTGTGTGCCTACTCTCAATCACTTCTTGCCCAAACACCTGGGCCGTAAATCTCTGTTGAGCCTGCTCAGCCTGTCTATTCCCTTTGCTGCCAGCGCCAATACCGGCTCAGTATCAGTCTTACCTCTGAGCCTGGGCAATCAAGCCATCTTCAGCTATCAGGCCACGGCTCAACCCGAGTGGGCCCAAAATGGCATGGTCGCCAGTCAGGAAGCGGTCGCCACTCAGGTTGGGGTAGACATACTGAAGCAGGGAGGCAACGCAGTGGATGCGGCAGTAGCCGTTGGCTTTGCCCTGGCTGTTACCCTGCCCAGAGCCGGCAACATTGGTGGGGGTGGCTTTATGCTGTATCACTCACCGGACAAAGAAGTTAGCACGGCCATTGATTACAGGGAGATGGCACCAGCCAAAGCCCATAAAGACATTTTTCTGGATGAAAATGGTGACGTTAATCCCAGGCTGTCCAAGTTTCACGGGCTGGCCGTTGGAGTACCGGGCACAGTTGCAGGGTTTGAGCTGGCGCTGGATAAGTATGGCACCATGAGTCTGGCTGAAGTGATCGCACCGGCTATCAAGCTGGCAGAAGATGGCATCATCGTCACCCCGGATCTCGCCAGTTCCCTTGCCGGTTTAAGTAAACGTATGCAGCAGTGGCCAAGTACTGCCCGTATTTTCTACAAAGCCGATGGCAGTAACTACCAGCCCGGCGATCTGCTTAAGCAGCCTGAATTGGCAGAGTCATTAAAACGTATTGCCAAACAGGGCAGTAAAGGTTTCTATGAAGGGGAAACCGCACAGAAACTGGTGACCGCAGTTAATCAGGCCGGTGGCATCATGTCTCTGGATGATATGAAGAACTACAAGGCAGTAGAGCGCACACCAGTGTCCGGCACTTACAGAGGCCGTACCGTGCTGTCCATGCCACCGCCATCATCCGGCGGCGTCCATATCGTGCAGATGCTCAATATTCTGGAAAATTTCCCGCTGTCAGAAACGGGACATAACAGCGCCGAAACCCTGCACCTGATGGCGGAAACCATGAAGCTGGCCTATGCCGATCGCAGTGAGTATCTGGGCGATCCGGACTTCTACCCTGTGCCAGTGACAAAACTCACAGATAAATCCTACGCCGCGCGCCTAGCCGCCTCCATTAACCCGGATAAAGCAAGACCCAGCGCGGATATTAAACCCGGCGCTCTGCTGGATAAAGAAAGCCCGCAAACCACCCACTACTCTGTGGTCGACAAATGGGGCAATGCGGTTTCCAACACCTATACATTGAACTTCAGCTATGGCTCGGGCCTGGTTGCTGAAGGAACCGGTATCCTGCTGAACAACGAGATGGATGACTTTTCAGCCAAACCAGGCGTACCCAACGGCTTTGGCCTGGTTGGTGGTGAAGCCAATGCTGTTGAGGGCGGCAAACGTCCGCTGAGTTCAATGAGTCCAACCATAGTGCTGGAAGGTAACCAGCCCTGGTTGGTTACCGGCAGTCCGGGGGGCTCCCGCATTATCAATACCACGCTGCAGATGATTCTGGGCACTGTGGACTTTGACCTGAACGTAGCGGAAGCCACCAATGCGCCCAGAGTGCATCACCAGTGGCTGCCGGATCAGCTCAGGGTTGAGCGTAGCCTGAGTCCGGACACCATCAGATTACTGAAAGAGAAAGGCCATAACGTCGAGGTGAAAAACGCCATCGGCTCAACCCAGAGCATCATGAAAACCGAATCAGGGCTTTACGGCGAATCAGATCCAAGACGTTCCGGCTCAGCCACTCTGGGTTACTAACCGGGATTTTCCTCAACTCAAATCAACAGGGTCGGCGTGTCCGGCCCTTTTGTTTTGTTACATTTCCCTCATTGCTATTTAGTGAACTCATTGGCGTTGCGATGCCATTTTGTGATAAATAACACAACCTAAGCATGACTTCAGCGGAGCCAATGCAACATAGCTGGCGTCAATGCAACAGAAAACAATACGGAAGCAAGCAAGGGAAAACGACTATGAAGGGATTAACCCTCAAACCACTGGTGTCTGCAATGGCACTGGCTCTTACCCTCAGCGCCTGTGGCGGTGATGAAAAACCTCAAACTCAGGCAGCTGCCGAAACCAAACAGCCAGCGGCTGAGCAGCAAGCAGAGAATGTTCAGGTAGCTGCAGCTAACCCATTCTTTGAAGAGTACAACACCACCCACGGCATTCCTGATTTTGCCGTTATCAAAACTGAGCACTACCTGCCAGCATTTAAAGAAGGGATAGCCCTTCAAAGGCAAGAAGTACAGGCGATCGCCGATAACCCTGAAGCCCCAACTTTTGCCAACACCATCGAAGCGCTTGAGCGCAGCGGTCAACTGGTGGGTAAAGTGGCCAGCGTGTTTTACAACCTGACCAGCGCAGACACCAACGAGGATCTGCAGGCTATTTCCAAGGAAGTGGGCCCAATGCTCTCTTCCGCCCGTGATGATGTCATGCTGAATGACAAACTCTTCCAGCGTGTTAAAGCCGTTTATGATCAGCAGGACAAGCTGGATTTGAACACTGCCCAGGCGAAACTGCTGGAAGACACCTACAAGTCTTTCACCCGTGGCGGCGCAAACCTGAACGATGAGCAAAAAGCCAAACTGCGTGACCTGAACGAAAAGCTCGGCAAGCTGAGCCTGGAATTCGGTGACAACCTGCTGGCTGAAACCAATGCATTTGAACTGGTTGTAGACAACAAAGAAAATCTGGCTGGTCTGCCCCAGGACGTGATTGACCAGGCTGCAGCAACTGCTGCCAAGCGTGGTCATGAAGGCAAATGGGTCTTTACCACTCACCGCCCTTCTATCACGCCTTTCCTGACCTACGCAGAAAACCGTGACCTGCGTGAGCAGCTGTTCAATGGCTATATTGAGCGCGGTAACAATGGTAATGCCAACGACAACAAAGAGATCCTGGCTAAGATGGCGGCACTGCGCGCCGAAAAAGCTGCGCTGATGGGTTACCCAACCCACGCTCACTTCGTGCTGGAAGAGCGCACCGCCAAGACGCCTGAAAATGTCTATGAGCTGCTGAACAAGGTTTGGCCCGCAGCATTGGATCAGGCCCGCGCCGAAGTGGCTGAAATGCAAAAGCTGATCGATGCCGAAGGCAAAGACTTTAAACTGCAGGCATGGGACTGGTGGTATTACGCTGACAAGATCCGTGTCGCCAAGTACTCCTTTAACGAGCAGGACACCCGTCCTTACTTCTCACTGGAAAACACCATTGAAGGCGTGTTCTACACAGCCAACAAGCTGTTTGGTATCACAGCCAAAGAGCGCACAGATCTGCCCAAGTACCACGAAGATGTCCGCACCTGGGAAATCTACGACAAAGACGGCAGCCTGATGGCAATCTTCTTCGGTGATTACTTTGTTCGCGACAGTAAGCGTGGTGGCGCCTGGATGAACGACTACCGTTCACAGGAAAAAGTCGACGGTGAGAATGTTATCCCTGTCGTGGTTAACGTACTTAACTACACCCGTGCCCCTGAAGGTGAGCCAACACTGCTGACCTTTGACGAAGCCAGCACCCTGTTCCACGAATTCGGCCACGCCCTGCACGGCATGATGTCCGATGTGACTTACCGTTCTCAGTCCGGTACTTCTGTACCCCGCGACTATGTGGAGTTCCCATCTCAGGTGATGGAGAACTGGATGACTGAGCCGGAAGTACTGGCCCAGTTTGCCAAGCACCATGAAACCGGTGAAGTGATCCCACAAGAACTGGTTAAGAAGATTCAGGCTGCCAGCAAGTTCAATCAGGGCTTTGCCACTGTAGAATACCTGGCTGCAACCAAGCTGGATCTGGACTGGCATACGCTGACAGACACCAAGCCACAGGACGCTGCCAAGTTTGAAGCTGAATCCCTGGCTAACATGGGGCTGATTGAGGAGATCGCACCACGCTATCGCAGCACCTATTTCGCGCACATCTTCTCGGGCGGATACTCAGCCGGTTATTACAGCTATATCTGGTCTGATATTCTCGGTGCCGACGCCTATGAAGCCTTTAAAGAAAAAGGCATCTTTGACAAGGCCACTGCTGATGCCTTCAGAAGCACAGTACTGTCTCAGGGTGGTAGTCAGGACCCAATGCAGCTCTACAAAGAGTTCCGTGGCAAAGAAGCCGGTATTGAGCCTCTGCTGCGTGCCAAAGGTCTGCTGAAAGACTAATCTCCCGCACCAAAAAAAGCCGGCATGTTTGCCGGCTTTTTTATTTTAAATAACAGCGCGTTAAAACGTATTCATTTGGCAGCCTGTTGCTGCTTTATGTAACTCTTCATGGAAGGCACTACCGTGGCTGGGTCCAATCGCATCTGATACCAGTTAATCCGCCAGTCCAGATGTGGTCCTGTTGAACGACCGGTACTGCCCACCTCAGCCACAACCTCCCCCTGTTTCACCTCTGTTCCCACGGGCACCAATAGCTTACTCAGGTGCAGGAAAGTGGAGCTGACACCAAAACCGTGATCAATAATTACAGTGCCGCCGGAATAAAACATATCCGGAACCGCCAGCGTGATCACACCGTCTGCCGGCGCGACCACCTTGGTGCCCCTGGGCGCGGCGATATCGATACCGTAATGGGGACGGCCCGGCACATCGTTATACACCCGCTGGCTGCCATAAACTCCGCTGATGCGGCCTGTCACCGGCCAGATAAAGTCCTGACTGAAGTCCAGACGCTGTGAATCCGTGTCTCTGGCAGCCCTGACCTGAGCAGAATCCTGTTTGGCACGGGCAACATCTTCAGGCTTGGGCTGCATAATCTTTTTGGCAATGCCTTCAATACGCTGAATGCGATAGTCCTGCTTACCTATCGCCAGCTTCACTGTTTCCCTGCTGCCATCGGCATGGGTCAACTGCAGGATCTGCTCACCTGTAGCATCCCTGTCAAAACCAAAGGCCAGCTTTCCCTCTTTACTGACATTCAAAGGTTTTCCATCCAGAGATACCTGGGTGCCTGCCGCAACCTGAGCCCGAATTAACGCCCCCTGTTTCAGCTCACCCTGGAGCTTAATCCCTGCCGTGTCGGCAACACTGACCTGAGACACACCAGCCAGCAGACAAAGGCCCAGTATCGACCATCTTTTATCCATTCTAGTTTCCTGCAGCTATTCACGTGCAGCCCTTGCTGCACATCCCCAAAAGAAAAGGCCCTCACCCAATGGTGAAGGCCTGAATTCAATTTAATCGGCGACGGCCACTTTGGCTGAGGCGATTGCCCCTTTGCCAACACCTTCATAGGCTATGACCTTGAACTCGACGCCAGGTTCCGCTTTGGCCAGCTCACCGGAAATATATCCAGCCAACAACTCTACCGTAGTGTCATGGGGGATCATCTCAGTAACGGCTCTGGGAATCGCCAGCTGAAAACGTCCCTGAGGCGCGGTGTAGTCAAATCCCCAATGGCTGTCAGCGCTGATATTCAGGCCAGCAGACAAATTCAGGCTCTCCAGTTCGGCCTGATCTTCTGCGGTACCCAGGTAAATATCCTGCCAGCGCTTTGCCCATGTGGCTTCAAGTTCAGGGGCTGGCGCCGAATCGCGGAAAATCTTAATTGGACTGCGGTGACCATGGGCGATTCGCTGGCAATTACCATCATGCTTTTTCAGGCCATGACTGTAATGGTAATAAGGGGTTTCCAGCTGCTCATTGCGCAATGTCAGGCTGATATGCTCCACATTGCCCGGCAACACATGGGTCAGGGCATCAATCAAAAAACGATTAACACTGTCAAAATCTATGGTTGGGGTATCGATTAGCGCAAACGCCTGCTCAGGGCAGTACATATGCATAGAGCCAACGCGGGAATCAAAATCCAGCCGGACCATCTCATCCTGGGACTCCAGGCTTACGGCGTCATTAAGTACTGGCACCAGCAAACGATGATCACAAACCTCATCTATGGTGTGCTTAATGGAACGTTTCACCTTGGCGAAATCCAGCACCATGTTCTGATCGTCAAGTCCGCCATCCAGCAGTACATCAACAATCCAGCTCTCACCAACCATGCCGCGGATCGGGCACAAATAGGAAAAATCTATGACGGTTAAATCATTGACAAAGAGTTGCATTTTTACTCCAGTGCAGAGAAACAGTCTGCATCATTAAATGTCTGTCCCCGGCCCCGGCTGACATCCGGCGGGGTAGTTGTCGGCTATTCTAATTCATTGTTCCCATTGGGGCGACCTGAGACGGGAAAAAGCTTGGTAGTTAGGGTCTGTTGACCTTTGAAGATGGTTTTTGCAGCACTTTGTCGTTGTTTTATAAAAAGCAACGCGATTGCGGTGTAGTTGTTCTACATAAATGAGCGTTAATGCAGTAGAAAGCGACGACAAACGCTGCCCGAAGGGCTCGGCTATACGCGTTGCAAGGTATTTGCTTAGGCCCGCTAGGCGGCACACCTTGCGTCGCGATTAAAACACGTCTATCTCGAGCAAAATTCAACCATGAAAGGTCAATAGACCCTAGTCAGTTTATGACATTGGCCGACTCTTTGACCCTATTGTCACAGTAAAGCCATGACCACTGATGTTACTTAAGTTATTCTGTTCGGGCTTATTTAATTCCCAAGGATAAATTGCGTGACCAAACCTTTTAAAGCTGAGCCGAGACACTGGATCCTCATCTTTGCTCTGTTTGTTGCGGCCTATGCCTGTTACCTGCTGATTGCCCCCTATCTGGGTTCTATTGTGCTGGGCTTTATTGTGTCCCTGCTGTTTTTGCCGGTTCACAATCTGATTCAAAAACGTATGCCAAACAGCCCGAATATGGCCTCAGTGCTCTCCTGCACCCTGCTGACCTTTATTGTGCTTATTCCTCTGTTTGTAGTGTTTATTGCTATTGCCAATCAGGGACTCACTTTCTTCAACAGCGCCTACCAATGGCTTGTCAGCGGTGAAGCCAAAGAACTGCTGCATCACCCCTGGGTTCACAGCCTGATCGCCTTTGTAGATAAATGGCTGCCCTTCGACAGTATCAACCCACAGGAACTGATCCAGAAAGCAGCGACGGCCGCCACCAATATCAGTACCGAACTGGTCGGCCTCAGTACCCAGTTCCTGGGGGATATTACCGGGGTCATGGTGGACTTCTCTCTGATGCTGTTCGTGCTGTTTTTCTTCCTGCGGGATAACGACAAGCTGATTGATGCCCTGCGTCATGTGGTGCCACTGTCCCGCAGCCAGGAAGACCAGATATTTCATGAAATTGAGCAGGTGGCCAAATCAGCGGTACTGGGATCCTTCCTGACCGCAGTCGCTCAAGGCATCGCCGGTGGTATTGCAATGGCGCTGGCTGGATTCCCCGGGCTGTTCTGGGGCTCTATGATGGCCTTCGCCTCCTTCATTCCATTCGTGGGCACGGCGCTAATCTGGTTGCCTGCGGCGCTTTACCTGGCGCTGACCGGCGATTGGGGCTGGGCAGCCTTCCTGGCAATATGGGGTGTTGTAGTGGTGGGTTCCATTGACAACTTCCTCAGACCTTTGCTGATGCAGGGAGACTCTGGCATGAATACCCTGATGCTGTTCTTCTCTTTGCTGGGTGGTCTGCAGCTGTTCGGTCTTATCGGTTTGATTTACGGCCCGATTATCTTTGCCGTTACTCTGGTGCTGTTCCGTCTCTATGAGGCTGAATTCAAGGACTTCCTTGAACAACAGGACAGTCAGTAACAGCCACAAGCTAAAAAGCCCTGCAATGCAGGGCTTTTTTGTTCGGGTAAGGCGTTACACTGATATGCCGTAGATAACCAACTCCTCCTCAAACAGAGGGTCTTTCACGATATCTTTGCGGATAAACTTCATCCCCAGCTTTTCCATAATCCGGGTAGAGGCCTGGTTTTCTTCCTCGGCAATAGCGCAGAGTGTTGTGACTTCATCCTGTCTGGAAAGCGCATCAGCGACAGCCCTGGCGGCTTCGGTTGCTATTCCTTTCCCCCAGCTTGAGCGCTTGAAGCGCCAGCCCAGTTCAAGATTATGATGCTCAGGATTGTCACTGAAAAACGCCCAGGGACGCACCAGTATCCAACCATAATATTCGCCGGAGACGGTGTCGGTGACCTTCCAGATCCCCCAGCCTTTTTCAGGATTGCGGTACTTTGCCATCCTCGGCATCAATACCTCTTCAATCATCTGCATGCTGGAGGTCTTACCCCCTGTGATATAGCGCATCACTTCAGGGTCCTGATCCAGGTCGTACATATCCTGCTTATGCTCTTGGTTATGCTTCGGATCAAACAGTTCAAAACTCAATCTGTCTGATGGGGGTACAACCAAGCCTTGCTGTTCAGACATCTCCCTATCGGCCATATAACCTCCCTTTATGATTCGCTTTGTTACTTATCGTTCGTATTTTCCCTGATTAAGGAGTTCTAATTTAGCCCACAAAAAAGCCGCTGACTACAGCGGCTTTTCGTTAAAGGTTAACCGAGTTACTCGCCTTTCAGGCGACGGTCCAGTTGATCTTTCAGGTTGGCAGGAACGCCTTTAATCAACAGAGTGTCAGAAACAGGGTCGTAGATAACACGCTCACCCAGATGACCACCGTCAAAGCTCACTGTCACCCCACCACCAGTGCCGGAAAACTTCTTCAGTTGGCGCAGTGTGGACTTGTCTGCAGGAAACTCTTCATCCAGCTCATAATCACCGCCGGTGGCAAAGTCATAGAAAGAGTCCATACCTGAATCGGCCAGCTCATCAGCAAGGTCTTTCAGTTGGATGTCATTGCCCGAGTCAAATTTCTCAGAGCAGAACTCAAACACCTTGTCACGACACTGCTGGCGTTCCTCTTTGGTCAGCTCGCTGCCGGCAACAAAGTCTTCTACCGCATTCATCAGGCTTTTGTTCTGAACCTTGGGGTTTACACCCTCAACACACCCCATAAAGTCCAGGAAGAAATCGGCCACCTTACGACCGGCACGGCCACGGATAAAGGAGATATATTTGCGGGACTCTTTGTCCTGTTGCCACTCAGTCAAATCGATACGGGCAGCCAGCTGCATATTGGACAGGTCCAGTGAGTTCACCTGAGTCAGCTCCATATCATCCAGTACTGTCATGGATGACTTGGCGTTCAGCAGTGCCACAAACAGATAGTCAGAAGCCAGTGCTGTGTAGCTGGCCAGCAGCAGAAAACCACCCTGACTGAAGTCATATTTACCCAGTTCTTCCTGCAGCAATTTGCCCGCTTCGGCCGAAAACTCAACAAAGCCCATTTCGTTGCTGCGGTAGCGGTTCAGCGCCTCTGAAAACGCCGGATTGGCTTCACCGTCATCGCCATGAACACCAAAGAAACCAAAGCCCTTGCCGCCTTTACTCGTGTATGTGCTGTGCAGCTCTTCCAGCATGGCCTCAACTGCGGCCCCGTTCAGCAGAGGCTGCGGACGCAGACGACAGTTCAGCTGACCGTCGCTGTTTTGTGCGATTTCATGAATAATCGCCTGGTCTATTTGAATACTCATAAGCCTTGATAGTGATACTGTAGGAAATCCGCTATTATATGCCGCTAATCCTTTCCTTTGTGAATCATTTTTTATATGGCTATCCAATCAAAATACACTAACACCCAAGTTGAATCCCTGATCGCTGAGTTATTGATGGTACTGGAAAAACACCAGGCACCGACTGACCTGAGCCTGATGGTACTGGGCAACTGTGTGTCTCACCTGCTGGAAACCAAAGTAGGCGACAAGTCCCGTGCTGATGTTGCAGCCCAATTTGCCCGCGCACTGGAGCAATCTGTTAAAAACTAACGCCTCTCTGTATAACAGGGAAGAATAAAAGTAAGATACACAGGAACTTCGGGAAACAACGCGACAATATGGTAGAGCGACAAAAGCAGATGAGCCGGGACAAAATCTCCCGCTTGGTGAACTGGGGCCACTGGTTTGCTTTCTTCAATGGTATTTTGGCCATGTTGATAGGCAGCCGTTATCTGGACAGCATAGGTTATCCCGACTCCGTCATAGGCTGGGGTTATCTGGCTATCAGCACCATAGGTCACTTCAGTTTTCTTGCCTTTATGGTGTATCTGGTTTTTCTGTTTCCCATCAGTACCCTGCTGCCCTACTCCAAAATTTTGCGGGGCTATGCGGCACTGGTGGCAACCGCCAGCCTGTGTATCTTGCTTTATGACACCATAGTCTTCGATGACTATGGCATGCACCTCAGCCCCTTTGCCTTCGACCTGGCCTGGGCTGACTTAAGTGCGCTGCTGCACGGCACCTCTTATATCGCCACGCCAATTGCCATACTGGCGATTGAGCTCACCGCAGCCAATTTCATTTGGAAACGAATCGACAAAATCCAGAAAAAGCACTGGGGCCCGAAAGTCGTCGCCTTTGTGGGACTCTGTTTTGTTTCCAGCCACCTTATCCATATCTGGGCTGACGCCAAAGATATCACCCAGATCACCCGATTCGACGACACTTATCCTTTGTCCTATCCGGCCACAGCGAAAACCTTTATCGCCCGACATGGCCTGGAAACCCAAAAGCCAAAGGCTGAAATCAGCAATGTGACCACACTGCATTACCCCAAGTCACCATTGCAATGCAGTGCAGATGAGCACCCTAATGTGCTGATAATCGCCATCGATAGTCTGAGATATGACATGGTGACCAAAGAGACCATGCCATTCCTGACCCAGTATGCTGCGCAAAATCAGCAGTTCAGCCATCATCTGAGTGGGGGCAACCACTATGCATCCGGAATGTTCTCTTTGCTTTATGGCTTACAGGGCAGCTATCAGGACGCAGTAGACTTTAACGTTACCTCGCCACTGCTGACACAGACATTCAAGCAATCCGGCTATGAAATGGGTCTGTTTATCAGTCAGTCCGATCTGGACGAAGTACAGCCAGCAGCCATGATGCAGGACTTTACCCAGACCACAGCCAACGACAAAGACAGCAACGCCGGGGCAGATATTCAGTTAACCGAGGCATTTGAACAGTGGCGACAAACGCAAACTGCGCCCTGGTTTGCCCTGTTGGATCTTAAATCCCCTGAAAACTATGACACCCCAATTGGCTTTCTGGGTGTTGAAACCATCAAGGCGCCGGAAGGCATGAAACCGGCAGAGCGAGTGCTGTTTAACCAGTACCGTCAGTCCCTTAACTTTATCGATAAGTTGCTGGCAGAGACCCTGGATAACTTGCCTGAAGATACTCTGGTGGTAATTACCGGTATCAAGGGTAAGGTATTTACCAGTAACAGCTCTGAAGCGCGTCAGGACCTCTCCCCTGCCAATGTCCGTGTGCCTATGATTATTCACTGGCCTGAGGGCAAACAGGGCAATATTCAGTACCGCACGACTCACGCAGGGCTGGTCCCAACCCTTATGACTCAGGTGCTTGGTTGTACCAACCCACCGACAGACTACAGTGCCGGTCGTCACCTGCTGCATCCGGACGACCAGAAATGGAATTATGTGGGTGATAACAAGGTGTTTGCCATCTATCAGCCTGACGAAATTACCGTGATCAATCGTCATGGTCAGTACTATATCTATGATGTGGGCTATCAGCAGAAGTTAAAGAAAAAGCTGAGCGCACCTGAGTTAATCCAGGTGATGCGTGAAAGCAGACGTCTTTATAAAGAGTAAGGCTGCAAGCCTGTAGATGAGCCAAAGTTAACTTGCACGATTAGAAACTAATCAAACAGTTAACTTTATCTATCAGAGCACTTGCCATGCCCACCTCAGCTTGTTAAAGTTCGCCACATCGGAACGGCAATTGATGTTGTCGACCGATTTGTCTCGGTATGTAGCGCAGCCTGGTAGCGCACTGTCATGGGGTGTCAGGGGTCGGAGGTTCGAATCCTCTCATACCGACCAAATTCAACGGAAAAGCTCAGCAGAAATGCTGAGCTTTTTTGTTATGTCTGTTTTTACAATCAAAAGCAGATGGGGTGTCAGCGGCCATCGGCCGGAATCCCGGACGATCGAATCCCACCTACCAGCCAAATTCTAGAACGGAAAAGCCCGTGGTCTTAAAGACTTACGGGCTTTTTTGTTTTTGGATACTTTTCGCAGTGTGGTCAAACTGTGGTCAAACCGTGGTCAAACTCTAACGCTAACCATCCCGATCCCTTCCCACTTTTCATTAGAAAATCTCATCACCGTTTCTTCCAATAGATCGCGGTAAAACTTCCCGTATCCTAAGAGGTTAACCCGAGATCAGTCTCCTCTATCGAAAACCGTCAGGAGAGCTCCATGCACATCATCATCATGCTTGTTCTGATCATCGTTGGTTACATGGCCGGTACCAAAATCAGCTGGCTATTAGGGCTGCCAATCATGGCCCTGGGCGCTTTAGCTGCAACGCTTATGGGGTCAACCCGATGGCGATATGAGCAGGAGGATATCTGGATACTGCTGGGTTTGCTTTCAATGGTAGGGGTTGTGATAGCGGCGATCTTTGGGCTGTGATGGTGATGAAAGTATCCCTTGCCTCAAAGTTGCTTTCGCTGTGCATGGCACGGTTTGTCATCAATCGTGGCACGGTTTCTTTGAGTGGAAATATTTAATAACCCATAAACTCAGTGTCTTAGGGCGCTTTGAAATGTAGATAACAGGCGACAGGCAGGCAGATAATGTGCTGGCACGCTTTTGCTCAAAGTTTAATCTGGACTTATGTTTCCAAATTGCTGAATAATCGTTCAAAACAGTGGCGCGGTTTTCACTGGTCTGATGTGACAAACGAGCATGCACACTATACAAATGTTATGTTCACAAGGAGAGTGTTGGTGAAATCTAAAATTATTGCTTGGGTTATAGGTGGTACGTTTACTTTAATAGTCTTCTTTAGCGGCTTCATTTCAGCTTTCTATTTAAATTACTCATCCTTAGCTAATACATACACTAAGGAGCACATTGATAATGGGCGATTTATGCTTTGGGCTTTGAAGCATTTGGAAGAGGGGGAAACTGAAAAAGCTAAAGATTTTCTTCGCAGCCAAGTCTCTACTAAAGTACTTATCGTTAACACCGTTCGACTACCGCCAACAAGTCAAAGAGAATTAGAACTAATTGAAACCTTTTATTCAGAAGTTATTGATTATTTTGACTCTCAAGGTGGTTTTAATGAAACATGGCAAGTCATGGAAAATGGTGTGTGGATAACAAAACCAACGCCCTCTATGAATATTCTAGAGGAGTTCAAAAGTGAACATAACAAGCCAATTCAGTAGTGGGACTGCTAACAGTTTGCTCGGTTTCGCTACGCTACACAATTTTAGCAAACTATTAGCAGCCCCTGATTGGGGCGTTATACGCCAATCGATGTTTAGGTCTAAGGGATAAATATGATCAAGCATTACGGGTTTATCATAAAGGCAGAAAGTTATAGTCATGTTCGTGATTCTACGGATTTGAATGCGCCGGAATTTTCGACTCATGTCGTTGGTGTGAGTAGTGATGATGAGGCTATTGTTGTGGCAAAAGCGATGATTGAAAGTGGAATACAGGTAATTGAACTGTGTGGTGGCTTTGGTGCTGACAGTGCTAGTTACATTATCGAGAGCTTAGATACCAATGTACCGATTGGCTACGTCACGTTTTCAGACCAAGAGACAAATAAACTAGAGCAGTTGCTAAAATAGCGTTCTGGCGTATAACAAACTGCTCAAGGTGGACTGCCAACGCTCGGCAATTTTGGTTCTAGTTCGATACAGTGTTTACGGTGGTTTGTTCAAGCAGAGTAGCTATGCGTTGTCAGCCACTTAGCAAGGGCGTTATAGCTTAAAGGAACTGAGATGACTGGCACTTACGATTGGAATCCCATGCCCCACAAAGTAGAGATTAAATGCCCTGCTTGTGGTGGACATTGCGTTTTCAAGTTTGCTGAGGTCGTCAAAATTACATTAAAAAAAGATGTTCCATTTTTCGAGCAAAGTGACACCTTTGAATACTCAATGTTTAAAGATAGTTGTGGCCATAAATGGCACGGTGCCATCTATTTCGCTAATTTGCACGGTGGCTCTATTAACGCTATCACTAGCTTACCTGACGGTTATTCCCCCGAAAATTGGTCTCACTCTAAGTACTTAACCAGAAATCATGGCCTCGGTCTTGGAGCATTTTCTTGTAGCCATTGCCAAACAAGAAAGCCATATATCCTTCAATGGCCTCAAGATGCTTATTATTCATTCAGCTACAAAGGTGAAGTGCTTTGGGCCTTTAATCGCGAGTCGGCAGTAGACCTCCGTGATTACATTGCATCCAATGAAAGAAAAACCGGAAAGTTTAAGTGGGCTAGCTTTCTGTTGCATATTCCAACTGTGTTTAAAAAACAGAATGCCCGCGATAATATCGTTAAACAAATAAACAAGGTTCTTGCCTAAATATGGCGATAACAAAGCCAGCCAGCATCGCCCCTAGGGGGCTGGTTCTCGCTACGCTCGGCCGCTGTGGCCAGCTTTAAACATAGGTTAGAACATGGAAGTAAAATTCGGTACTGGATTAGATAATATTCGATTTGGCTTAGACCAAGCTGCCCTGAAAAGCCTACTTGGTGAACCTGACAAAATAGACCGTGATAAAAACAACTTACCTCTCCTCCAATATAATAAGTTAAAGTCGACGTTCTGGATGGACGAGGGGGATAAGCTTCACTGGATACAATGTTCAAACCCTGAACTATTAATTCAGGGAGTCAACGTCATAGGTTTAGCTACTGATGAAGTTATATCTAAACTTCATCAAATAGGCGAAGCCACTTACGAATTTGAAGATTACGGTTCAATGGAAAGCTATAGTTTTCCAGAACTAGAGCTTGAGGTTCAAGCTGAATATGGTGTTGTTACTACCATTTGTTTTGGTCACTTCTGGAAAAATGACGAGCCGGTGTACACCAATGCCTAACAAACAGGGATAGGCGCGCCCAGCCGCCTATCCCTTCCATACCTCACCCGATACAACCTCCCCCCCACTAGACCAAGCCCCTCAGCTTGGGTACTTTGTGAGGTAGCAGTTTATAAAAGCTATTTACCAATGAAATTATCTATTGAAGAGCTAGATGCACGCTGGAACGAAAGCGATAATCTTATGGTTTTACTGCCTTTATTAAAGCATTCCTATCCAGAGGTGTTGGAAGAGATTGAAAGTTTTGGTTCTATCTCAGCGAGCACTCTTACAGATCTTATTGAATACTCGCTTAGATTCCCAAGTAGGCATTGGGCGCTATCTGCAGTGGTTTGGATCGAAAATGGCTTTGTTATAAATGATAGTATTTGTCAGGGTCTTATAGACATCGCAAAGGATAAGTCTGATAGCCAAAAATTGAGGCATAAGGCTTTCGCTCAGGCACGACGGTGGCAGCGGGAAAATGGCACGTAATAAAGCGGGCACCGGCTGACAATCTGATGCTATTTGTATTCATTACGCTACGCTCCGTTCTCACACACACAAAAGTCACCTGGTCCCCCGACGACGCCCAACCACACCCGATACAACCCCCACTCCCCCACACCTTGCAACCATCCCCCCTGGACAACATCGCCCACCCCGAGCGATACTTGGTGAAAAATCAAGCGCGCATATCGTCGGTACCAGGTGAACAATGAGCATGCGCACTATGCAAATGTTAACTGCATCTAGGAAGTTATGCGAAATACTGAGAGAGTTAATTCAGAGAGACCGGAAAGCGCATTTGAGGGTGACGTTGTATGGAACCCTTTAAAATCTATTTGGTTTCTTTCAAATTTGTTCGCTGCGTTATGCATCGCTCCTTTCGTATTTTCATTTTCAGCTCTTATCATATTTGTCTCATTGACCGCGGTAACACTTTGCTTTGGACACTCTCTGGGAATGCATAGACTGCTAATTCACAGATCTTATGAATGTCCAAAATGGATAGAATATCTATTTGTCTACTTGGGTGTGCTAGTTGGTATGGCTGGGCCAATTGGAATGATGAAGCAGCACGATTTAAGAGACTGGGCACAACGGCAGAAGAAATGCCATGATTTCTTATTGCATGGTTCAAAAATAATTAAAGATGGATGGTGGCAACTCAATTGTGACCTCAATTTGAGATATCCACCGGAGTTTACGATTGAAGATGAAGTGTCAAAGAACAGGTTCTACCTTTTCATTGAAAAATATTGGTTACTTCAACAGTTAGTTATCGCAATTCCTTTATATCTATTGGGTGGAATACCGTGGCTGGTATGGGGTATTTCTGTACGGGTAGTCATCTCTGTCGGTGGTCATTGGCTTATTGGTTACTTTGCTCATAACCACGGGCAACGAACTTGGACAGTTGAAGGTGCTGCTGTTCAGGGACACAATATTCGTATTGCTGGTTTTCTCTCAATGGGTGAGGCGTGGCACAACAATCATCACGCATACCCCGGCTCAGCTATGCTTGGTTTATACAAAGATGAACCAGACCCAGGTTGGTGGGTATTAAACGCTCTTCATAATCTAGGTGTCGTCAAAAACGTAAAGTTACCAAAAGATTTACCTCATCGTTCAGAGTTAGTAGCAGAAGCTACAGACCTTGAGCGCCGAGTAGAGCGTGTTCCAGAGGAGTGTGAAATCGCGAATTTCATCGGAAGAAATACCTAACAACTGACTGTCGCATTCCGTCAATTATCATCTCGCGCAACTAAACTCCTCCCCAACTCTCCCCACACCTTGCAACCAAACCAGCCTGGACAACATCGCCCACCCCGAGCGATACTTGGTGAAAAATTAAGCGCGCATATCGTCGGTACCAGGTGAACAACGAGCATGCGCACTATGCAAATGTTATGCATAAAGTATGAAAGAGATGATTACGAAAGACGAGGCAAAGTCAATTGTAGAGAGTCATATAGCTACTTTCCCACAGCCCGAAAACGATAGATATATAGTATTGGATGATTCTACAATTTCTAAAGAATGGGGCTGGGTATATTTTTATACTTCAGAAAAATGGCATACAACGGGAGAGTTGCAGTTTGCTGTTGCAGGAAATGCACCACTTATCGTAGAAAAACATACCGGTAATCTATTGGTTACTGGTACAGCTAAATCAATCGAACACTACATAAATGAGTACGAGGCAACTGGTAGCCCAACTGCATAACAAGACCATGCACACCCAATACAACCTCCCCAGCTCTCCCCACACCTGCTACCAAACCAGCCTGGACAACATCGCCCACCCCGAGCGATACTTGGTGAAAAATCAAGCGCGCATATCGTCGGTACCAGGTGAACAATGAGCATGCCACAATACATTGAGATTGCCGTAGTTGGAGCAGATCAAAAAACAGTAAAGTCTATAACAAAAGATGCACCCGTATCTCAGCCAGGTATTGCTCCAAAGTATCATTTGGTATCCCTGTCAGACGCTTCAAGCAAGCGAATCACCAAGTTCTCTGAGCTAAACTATGATCGTGTCTTTGTTTGGGTCGCACTCGATGAAGAGTCAAAACTAGCTTGTGAAGCTGCCATAAAAATCAATGATAGCCGCTCTAGTTTTGAGCGTGGTTTTTACAATCACCATTTGCCAGAATCACTGATTATGGTTGGTAACGAAAATGAGTTTTTAGCTACAGCTAAAAAAATATATGAGGCGTTTTGCGCAACATCTTAGCAAAACCCAACAAGTCAAGGCTGCATCGCCCTGCGGGCTGGACTCGCTAACGCTCGCCGCTGCTTTGGGTGTTATGTGAACTTGTTTTCATTTTGAAATGGATTTTTGATCTTGAGCAGAAAGCGAAACTCAAAGAGAAAGAGGACAGTTAAAGAGGCCACTTCAAGAAGGTCATACTCTTGGCACTTTTGGTTTCTGGTGATTCTTACCTTATTGGCCTTAGTCATGGGTTATGCGATAGGAAGTGGTAATGACAAGAACCCCTATATATCCTCTCTTCTGTTTGGAGGTTTAGTTTATCTGAGCCCTTGGTTTCTGAGTCGTGTTCGGGGTTGGATGCCAGAAGAGTTAATGGTTAAGTTCTACAAAAAAACTTAGCTTCCGTTGACATAACAAGTGACAGTCGCATTCCGTCAATTATTACTTTGCTAATCCACCTAGTTTTTCACCCTATCGAGCACCGTTTTTCATCATGATATTGAGGGTGACCAATAGCTTTCGCCCAACTACACCCTCGGCCGTACCCTTGGTCACGGCCGATACAAACTCTCACATTCTCCCCTAACCCGCACACTATCTAACCATCCCTCTATCCAAACCTTGCCCTACCTAAAACATCATCTAATTGGCTGATTTCAATCAGATAGAACCCAGATACAATGCCCGCATAAATTAACCACAGGGATTGTGCGCCAAATAAGTCTTACCTGGCATTAACCGTCGGACTTTGATTAACGCTATTCCCCATGAATACTGAGACAGGCCATATGAGCCCCATAGAAAAAATAACAGAACCAACATTCACAAACTCGTCAAAAGGCTTACTTACGCTATTTTGTATTGGAGTCGCTCACACCGTTGTTGGAGTTGACTTAAAAACTACAGAAATCGCAATTCCGTGGTTGCCGACAGTCGACTTTCCAAATGCCGATAGACTACCTTATTTATATTGGGGTATTGTCGTTTTTTCAATGTACCGATACACGCTTCATAATATTCAAGAGTTTAAAAAGGTTTACTTTGAAGCAATCGGAACATTCTTAAATAGTCAACGAGGCACTCGGTTCATTCAAAATACTATTTATGGCAAGCAAGTATCTCATCAAGTACGCATGTCAGATAGTAGTTCCTCGGAACCTTCAATCACCATAGAACAATATAAATATACCGAAGACGATTGGGGAGAACCACACGGCACCATAGCGAAAGACTTCAAAATTGAGTTTGACATGAACTTTACTTTTAAAAAGTTCTCTTACTTACCCAGCCATCGAGTTCATGTTGAAGATGGTATTCTGGATGACGAAAACGGTAGGGCGAAATGGGGGCTAACAAACACCCTATATGACCCTGAAGAACAATATAAAACTTACTATTCCACTGGAATAAATAATTTTTTTCTCAACATAACGTATAATTGTTCAATCATCAGGTGTTTCATTAAGTCAGCGATGAGGAATAAAAATCTATTCGACTTATCCATCCCGGTCTTTATGAACCTTGCACTTTTGGTTTACTGCTTGACCTCAGCAGTTATACTCTAATAACTATTCATACATCACAAAGATGATTGTTCTACACTCTAACTGTGCAAAATATCATCACAACTAAACCTATGCCACCCAATAATTGGGTGGCAGTATAGCCCCTAACCCGCACACCATCTAACCATCCCCCACTCCAAACCTTGCCCTACCTCACACATCATCTAAACGACTGATTTAACTCACATAGAACTCAGATACAATGCCCGCACAAATTGACCACAGGGAATGTGCGCCCATTAAGCAAGGGGCGGTAGCGTGGTTGGCGATGAAACATTTATTTAATAGACTGGAGTTTAACTTGATTAAAATAGTACTTGGTACATTGTTTGGGTTCACTATTACTATCTGGTATGTAGCTCTTGATCTCAAGTTCAACTTTAATCACTCTCTCTCAGTGAACATAGTAATCGCGATGGCGACCATAGTAGCAGCAGCTATACATTTTGACTCTCAACAGAAACTTAGAAAAGACAGGATTTGGGACACAAACAAAACATTTTTACTTGAATTAGCACAAGCTTTGTCTGACGTAATTAAAGCAACAGAAAATGAAATACATAACATTTATTGTAGCAACGATCCTGAAGAAGAGCTTGAAGTTGACTATAAAGCCTTTAAAAGAGTTAAAGGTAAAATAGAATATGCTTTGACAGTATGTCACCCACTGATGGACAAAAGTCTGATTGCAGCAATAAAGCGACACAATGAAAAAGACGATAGAATTACTCATGAAGTAAACAATGAAGGCCTTGAAAATCTAGAGGCGTATCAAATAATGCTTTCAGAGCATAAAGTTTTATATAGTCAGTTACTAAAATTCATGAGCGAAGTCAGCGGTGTTAAGAATACATAACAACTACGACGTAGGGGCGCAAAAATACAACTAGTCAATAACTGCTGCCCTACCTCCTTGGCCGTGACCCCACCACCACGGCCACTCCCCGATACAAACTCCCCGCTCTCCCCCACACCTTGCAACCATACCCGCCTGGACAACATCGCCCACCCCGAGCGATACTTGGTGACAAATTAAGCGCGCATATCGTCGGTACCAGGTGAACAACGAGCATGCGCACGATACAAATCGTGAAGTGTTTCGGATAAATCGTGAGTATTGAGAGTGTAAAAAGCCTTGCCACTGAAATGGTAAGTGATCTTAGAAACAATCAAATGAATAGGTATGCAGACTCGCTGTCGGCAGCCGTTGTAATGCTCGATGATCCAGCAACAAAAATTAAAGCATTAGAAAAAATAGAGAGCGCGTGCCATGTCAAAGCATATGGAGACCTCTTTTTAGAAACACTGCCTGGTTTTGAGTGGCCAACAAAGGTTAGCAAGCTACGTTCACTATGCCAAAAACAGCTTTCAGGTGGCTAAATACATTCAATACTTAACAAGGCGCAGCTACGGACCTCCGGCCGCTGTGCGCGGCGTTATATTTCACGGAAGTTTAGCGATGTCGTCAGAGTTAAATAGTATTGCGCAAGAATTAGAAAGTGCCGAAATAAAGTTCTTAATTAAAGGTGGGCAAATTCAAATAGCTTTACCAAATGGGTTCGATACTCTAATTATCGAAATTTGGAATGAGGACGGCGAAGACTCTATTTCTCTACTGAATGGCCGTTTTCACACGCACGGACATATTGAAGCGAGTGAACATGACTTGCCTTCGCGTGAAAAAGGAATAAGGTACTTAGTTGAGTCAATCTTTAACGGCACTTTCAAAATGGTGAAAGTTGAAACTGAGCCAGGTATCTATGAGAACACTATTTGGGATACTTATGCTTTGGAAATTGTTGATGAAGATGATAAATTCATAGTGGTAGGCGAAATATAACAAGGCCATGAAGCATGGACACGCAATAGCTTGCTCGGTTCCGCTTCGCTCCACTTTATAGCAATCTGTTACTTAGCCGCTTATGGCGACGTTATACGCACAAGGAATCTGATGAAACAATTTTCAGTTGTGAAAATTAAGTCTCTTCATAAAGAATTTAAGCATAGCGAAAATAGCTTTGGCTCTAGGGTTCCACGCGTCGGCGACGTTGCAACAATAATCGATGTTTACAATGGTGCCTTTGACTTAGAGTGCAGCGACCAAAATGGTGTAACTCTTTGGTTAGAGTTGTTTGAAGCCAAGGATGCTGATTTAGAGTTAGTGTGCACATAACAAACAAGGATAGGCCGCGCGCAGCCGCCTATCCCGACCCCATCCAACACCCCGATACAAACTCTCACATTCTCCCCTAACCCGCACACCATCTAACCATCCCTCGATCCAAACCTTGCCCTACCTCACACATCATCTAAATGACTGATTTACCTCACATAGAACTCCGATACAATGCTCGCACAAATTGACCACAGGGATTGTGCGCCCATTAAGCAACGGGCGGTAGCGTTAACGAAGATATGGAAATCAAAAAAATGAAGATACCTGCAAACTTTAAATACCCTGGATTTTACGATCTTATCTGCGATGCAATATTCCATCAGAAGCTAGCTCAAAGAGAAAATGATTCATATACTGTGAATAGACATGCTAGAGCGTCAATAATTGCCTCAGCTTTAGCAATAGAAAGTTGTGCCAATTGTTTATTAAACGACCTAGACACCCCAAAAAAAATGCTTGATGAATTAGACAAACTCAATGTTATCGCAAAATATGAAACATACTTAATGCTAAACAATGTATCTAACTTTGATAGAGGAAACAATATAGTAGAAAAATCTTGGAAGTAATTAGATTAAGAAATGAGTTCGTCCACCCGAAAATAAAAAACATCAAGACTGAAGTTGGTAAAATGGAAGACATGGGGAGTCACTATGCATTACCTATGGACTTGATCGGAGAACAATGGAAAGCACTAAACATACCTAAACGCGGATTATTCTGGGATGCTGACTCGGCAAAAACTGTATTAACTTGTATATCTCAGTTCATGAAATATATTTTTCATGAACTTTTGAAAAAAACCAATGTAGAAATTCAGTGCACATTATTGTCAAAAATAGAGATATCAAACAGTTGTATGCCTATGGGTTTTGATGCCTTTTTAACAGAAATAGAGGAAGCGAACAAGAACGAAATAGATTTCACTTTTCTTATTGAAGAATAAAAATCCTACAATTCAAAAAATAAAACCAGAGTTATTCATTAACAAGCAATTAAATGTAGTGGTATCATATGATTGAGCAATTAAACAACTTCAAGTGTAACGATTTCGAAAACTATCTAAAAGATTGTAACCCAAGTGATGATGAGATAAAGGAGATTTTAAAAAAAACCCTAAGCAGGCCAGAAATATTGAGTATTCATAGTAAATCCAATCGCAAAGAAAGAGATAAGTTTTTGGCCAGTCTATGCAACATATTAGATAGTAGAGGAGATTCTGTAAAGGAAATTATAATAAACAAAGGAAAATTAGTACAGATATCGGAAGAGCTATTTGACAATATTTCAAATGTTATAGAAGAATGTGAAATAAGCAAACTAGAACAAGCCACTCAAATTTGGGCTCATCTTACCCGCGTTGAATCTACGATAAGCACGATTTATTCTGACATTGAAAAAAGTTATCAACAAAAACCTAAAACCCTTCTAGTTACGCCTTTCATAAGAATAAAAACCAAAGAAGGTGTTGAGTACTCTCCAGATGCAGCTATTGAAAGACAAGTCTCATACCTATCTTTAACATTGAGCCTATTATCATATAAAAACAATTGGTTTAAAGATGGTAAAGTGGTTCTACCTAATAGAGTAATCCCAAGCGAAGAAGACTTATTTAAGGCAGGCTCCATTGAACTTCTTGCTCTTTCTTGGAAACAATTAGAAGATAACGCACTGCGTAGCATTCTATTTGGAGGAGATATATTTAGAGATTTTGGTGATGATGTACCAAGCGACGCAAGGGAACATGGAGTAAAAACTGCTTATTACTTTTCAAGAAGTGAGTCAGAGTTTGAGATGTTTGACTCTATAGCATGCGAAAGATTTAGAAAAAGATCATTACAAAATTTCATGGAAATTATGTCCCACAAGGGTATTAAGCCAACAATTTCAAATGACTTAATCAGTGTAGGAAAATTGAGTGAAAGAAGCTTTATTAGTGAAGATGAGATACATGCATGTGGTAATCTACAAGATGTTTTCTGCACCAATGTATTTGAAGATGACACAGATTACAATGGGCTAACGCTTCGAGACTGGATAAGAGGTTACTTTACTTTAAGATATTTATCTGACCAAGTCATGTCAGGAGAGAAACTACCTATATTTTCATTTAGCGACATGCTCAAGTCGTTGTTAGATTCAGGCCTAACAGAAGTAAATGCATTGACTTTCATTGAGTTGGCAAGTTTTGGAAAAAACTCAAGAGACCTATTCGATTGCCCTCTGATTAAATTAGAGGATAGCAACTTATATCTCGCCTACCATTGCACGGTCAATTCAAGTGTTCCAAATTTAATACTCTCTCGATTTTCATCACTAGAATCAGAGTCAGGAAAGAAAGGTTATCGTTTTGAAAAGGAAGTAATAGAGGTGTTTACAAAACATCTCTCTCCATGCAAAAGCTTTAAGTTTAAAAGAGAGCTTGAGGAGTATGAGTATGATTGTGTATTTGTTTTAGATAAAAGAATATTTGTTTTTGAGTGTAAAAATAGGTCTCTTTCTTGGTCTAGTGCAGTAAAAGCCTATAGAACAAAAGAGTACTTATCAAAAACTGTTAAACAAGTAAATCGACTTAAAGACGCTTTAATTGAGTATCCCGAGGTTATACGAGAACATTTTGGCGTTGATGTAAATAGTTATGAAGTCATTCCCGTTATATTCAACTGCATGCCATTTTCCTGGTTAGGAAAGTTTGATGATGTCTATATATCTGACTTCTCATCATTAAGCCGATTTGCTAAAAGCTCTAAAATCAACATCATAATGACTAGCAAAGATGGACAGGTCAAACAGAGTTCTAGTAAATCTAAACAGTGGACTGGTAGCACACCAAACTCAGATGACTTAATTAGACATTTAGAAAATCCGATACAATTGAGGCCATTTCTTAACTCAAGAAAGAAAGTCGAACAATGGTGGATCGCAAATACGGAAGTAGCTTTTGTCTCAACAGATTATGAAGTAGACTCTGAAAAATATAAAAAGGCCGAAAAAGCAATGTTTTCTCCGCCGGCTCCAATAAGAAATGAGGCCAATAAAAGAGCTAAGGTAAAAAGAAATATGATTAAATCTTCAAAAAGGAAAAACCGAAATAAAAAATGATGCATAAAGAGCTTGAACAACAGCGGTTCAAGTGATTTCGTTTAGTTTGGTGTCAACTTTAGCTCACCCCACAATCCCCAACACTCTGCGCCGTGACAGTCCATACTTCACGGCCAGGGTGTCGGCCCTACTCCCCTTCCCTCGTATGCTGAAGTACTCAGCCCTCAGCGCCCATCGCCTGCCCTAACCTCAACGCCGCATCCTGACTAATCACTTCCCTCACACCAGCCAAGTTCTTCAAGGTGCAAGTCGCTGGATATTAGACATACCAGCTCTACTGCCTTCTGCAAGCTTCTCTCAACAGGATTAGAAAAGGGGTCAAACTCTGACGCTAAACATCCCTTCCAGCTCCTCATTAGAAGTCTAATAGCCTTTTCTTCCAATAGATTACGGCAAAACTATCGGTATCCTAATAGGTTAGCTCTAGATCAGTCCTTTCATATCCCAAACTGGCAGGAAAAATCCATGCACATTGTCATCATGCTTGTTCTGATCATTGTCGGCTACATGGCCGGTAGTAAAATCAGCTGGTTACTGGGGTTGCCTATTATGGCGCTTGGCGCTTTAGCTGCCACACTCATGGGTTCAACCAGATGGAAACACCAACAAGAGGATGTTTGGATACTTCTGGGCTTACTTTCAACCGTAGCGGTCATAGTGGCGGCGACATTTGGGTTGTGATGATGACAGTCGCCAGAAGACTGCTGCCAAGCCTTGGGTCTTGGTGCGAGCAGCAACTCAATACTAAACTCGATTTGATAACAGCTCGGTAGTGCCAGTCATCAACATTGGGAGGGGCAATGAGGGACCAACTTGTAAAATTAAATTCACTGGTGGGTTGGGACTGCCACTTCTCTTCATTTGATGGGTACAGGTTGGTATTAAGCTCTGGTATCAGTAACGAGTATGCCACTCCTCTTGTCGCATTTTTAGGCGTCTCATATATGCATTGCCCTTTCGAGTTTAGCCACCCTGTATTTAGACTTGGCTCCGAAAAAGAAAGTTTACAGGTTGAACAGCTATCGACAATCGAGGAAGGTGAGAGACTTTTTGTTATAGAAGCAGAGACTCAGGCTACCCTTGATAAGCAGCTGTTTTTCATTGTCGCTGAGGGGCTTGACCTTATTGGCATGGCTTAAAAAGTCACAGCAACTTCACACGTTGGTTTATTCCTGAAGTTGTACGATGAGCTTATCAAAGAAGAAGCGCCGACCCGACACCGTAAATGGAGATGCCCCCAAACTTCAGGTTCCTGCGTCTAAATTGGATGAGGCTCTTTAAGCCCCAGCTTTGGGTGCAGGAATATCAGGCCTGACGGGAATCCCTGATGCGAGCACATCAGAAGCGCAGAGCTTTATCTTTCAAACTGCCTGCCATTGCACACAAAAAAAAAGCGCCGGAAGTTTCCGGCGCTTAAGATGTGTTGGAACTTAAATAATACCGCCATCTCCCTGGAGATATTGATTACATCTAACAGTAATGGATCTGAAGTTACTCCAACCTACGCTGTTCTTCGCACGGGCCTTAAGATTCACGTAGCTGGGGCTGTAATTGAAACTACGGAAGAAGTGTTGACTGGAGCCGGAGTAAATCAATGAGCTTCCCATATAGACTTCATATTGGGTAGGCGCATTGGTAGCGTTGACGGTACCGGAAAGCCACATTCCATCTCGAGGAATCCTCTTTGTATCCAGCTGACTTCCTTTCTGCACATATGGATGTTCACCATCGGAAGAACACTCAGCAACTGCAGAGAAAGAACTGACTACAGGTACTGCAGTAACGCCAGCTACATTCACACTGCGATTGGTCGCTGCGCCATTACGGTGCCTAACAGAAATTTGATAAGTGCCTGAAGAAGAATAGTTATGGCTCAGTGTTCTGGTACCGCTCAGGTTATGAATGCTGGAAGAGCTACCATCCCCCCAATAAACGGTGAAATCCTGATAACCCTGATCTGCAGATTGAATACAGGAGCGCAAGCTAACCGGTAGAGTCACGGTATGGTTGCTTACTGAAGGACGGATAATGGGTGAAAATGCGGTGCTATATGGATTCACCAGATCAGCAAAATAAACATCGGTACGGTAAATCTCCCAGTATCTTTCATTGAAGTACTTAACCTGCGCGACAACCCCGGCTCGGAAGTCGATATCCAGTACACCTGCCGCTACGGTTTCATTACCACTTAGGCCATCACCGTTACCACACATATTGCCGTAGTAACCTGACAGCTTGATCGGCAGTGAAGGTTTGATACCCACCTTAGCCCAGATAAGTCCCCAATAAATCCGCCCCTTAATGGCAACCTCCGCCCAGGGCTCAATAGTGGCTGATGCCAACAATTGATATTGGATGTTATCCATTCTCAGGGTGCCGTTATCATTAAATGAACTGGAAACCTTGGCACAATTGTTTTTGTCACAGGCATATTCATAGTGACCAGTGATATCGAGCATTTTTTCCAGCCCCACATCACCGCTGGCGCTAAGGGTTAGATCACCGGTACCCGCACGGATAGGCAGTTTAACGTCATATTGCACCGGTATAACACCGATCATAAACCAGCCGTTGGCAATATTGGGCTCAGCGATATTCCAGGTGTATCCGGTAAAGGTGTGAGTTGCTTCACCATGGATTTCTATATCACCCGTCACACTATAATCGGCCCGGGCGTTAAGCTTTTTCATACGTACTTTATAAGGCACACAAAAGGCACTCTTATACTTGTAATCCAATGTTGCTTTACCAGAACCCGCCGTCGTTGCATTAATTTCGACCTCAACAAACGCGTTACCACTGCCAAAACGCTTGGACTTATTGAAGGTTTCATTAAATGATTTTTGCCAGTTTTTACTTCTGTGGTTCCAGCCAAAACATCCTTTGGCAGCATAATCGGCCTTACCGAGATCAGCACCTTCAATCTTCAATGAGCGATATTGCTCTTGCTGAATACCACCCCAACCCCGCTTGTCTACCAAAGCTTCCATTTTACTGAAGGTATTGGCGTTGGCAGCATCCCGGTCGACAACAATAACATCGAACTCATCATCAGCTGTTGCGGCCTGAGGGTCCGGAAGGCAAGGCTCCTGTGCTTTGCCACATGGAGTGGGTGAGCTTCCCTCAAACTCAGATACGATATCATTACGCTCGCTAAGTGGGAGCCCAGCATAAAGATACGCATTGTTGGCGCCTTGAGCTGAATAAAGGAAGTAAAAGTCTGACTGCTGTGGAATACCCCGTCCATCGGTATAACTTAGCTGTTTTAACTCATAATCTTCCCCAGCCATTAATACCAGGGTTTGGACGTCGGTTCCTTTCGCCGGGCCATATAAATCCGCAGCGGTCGTATTTGCCAGGCTCATAGGTGAGGCGACCACAAGCCCCGCCAAGCTGACTCGTTTAACAACGTTTATCAAATTCATTGTATTATCCTTATACGAGTTCATCCTCTGCTGGATTTAGCGCCGGGAAATTAAACCTTGTTGTTTATTCATTGTATTTAATTGCATTCAATATCAACAATTGAAGTTACTGAGAAACTCTATCGCTTCTCAACCAACAAACAAACTCAATAACATAACGTCTATATCCCAGACCTTACTTCTAAGATAGAAAGTATATAAACCTTCCAATTACATAAAAACAAAGTCACGCTCACAATTACAAATACGGTCAAACATAAAAACCTGCAGTTATGAATTTCCGCAAGTAGAACGCTCATAAAAAATTGAGAACTGCATTAATTTTACGAGTGTTCATAACGAACTCAGTATTTGAAAGTTAATTAATTGGGTTATAACGCGGTTACTATCTATTTTTGATACTTAGTTCAGGAAACAGGAACATCTGCAGATACCCCCTACCACACGGTTCATTCAAATAAATATCTGCACCTGTTAAATCACCGAAGCTAAGTTGGTGGAGCTTCTATCTTTTCAACTTTGTATTGAGTATTCACAATGAAATCCTCATGAGTTCATTTAAATAAATTTGCAGTTAAGCTTTATCATTTCAGCCTTAAGGTTTCCCTGCCAGCTGAGTGTATTTAGCGGGTGTTAGATTTTTAATAACAGGTTATTTCTGGGGTAGACAGGGGCATTTGGAGGGAAAACACAGCGGTAGCTTTAACATACAAGGTATTGTATTGGATGGACTATTTAACAAACTTCTCCCCAAAACACCCCTGACTTTGAAAGCATTTTGGGCGAGTATTTGAGGAACAGACTGGGATGGTTTTCTACAGTTGGTTCCACACAGGTAGCAACCTTTCAGTTGTCAGGAAACACCCATCAATCTAGAACAGAATCAACGAGGGATTTTAAATCCCTTGTGTCCTTTAATTGACATAACCAGCCTGATACAACCAGTTTTTCTGCCAGGCTATCTCTTAAAGCGGCTTCGACTTAGTGTTGAAACTGACCTAAGAGACAGGCTTTGCTACTCAAGCCAACAAACGCTCAGACAGCCTGAAGATATCGCTTCTTCTCACTGTTAAAGGTTGCTAGTCTCCACTTATCTCCTTCTGACAAGCCCATAAAAATGAATAAGATAAAGCAGAATATCGCGCAAGTAGCCCTGGTCGTCCGTGACTATGACGAGGCAATTAGCTTTTATGTGTCTTCCCTTGGCTTTACCTTGATTGAAGATACAGACCTTGGTGATGGTAAACGCTGGGTGATTGTCTCTCTTACTGGGTCAACCGGCACTGCATTACTGCTGGCCAAAGCGGATGGCGAGGAACAACTGGCTGCTGTCGGGAATCAAGCTGGAGGACGGGTATTTTTGTTCCTGCAAACTGACGACTTCTGGCAGGACTATCACAGTATGGCGGATTAAGGCGTCAGCTTCTGCGAGACACCAAGGGAAGAAGTCTATGGAACAGTGGCTGTATTTGAAGATCTCTACGGCAATAAGTGGGATTTAATCGAGCGTAAAAACGCCTAAGTGAGCTGAAGAAAAGTTGCGTGTGCAGGATTTAGTCCTTGAGATACACAAGCCTCAGGAGTTAACATTTATTAAACAAATCGCAACCAATGTTAGAACAGCAGCTCCGTCCGGTTTTCGGACGTTCCTACAAAAAGGTCGTTGATTGCAAAATATAAAGTTCAATTCCATTTTGTTACAGCTGTCATTGCTGTTTGGGCTTATCGGATACCTGATTAATCTGTATCCCATACCGCTGTTTGCCAATGTCGAGCTGATTGTGGGCAATGTCTGTTTGGTCATAGTCGCCGCTATTGCCGGTCCTTATTATGCCCTGCTGACGGCGTTGATGTGCGCCACAGGCCTTTACGTCAGTTGGGACTCCTTGTATCCGTTCCTTATCTTTATGATGGAAGCTCTCTGGCTGGGGCTAGCTGTTCGCCGCGGCTATTATCTGTTCTACTCCGCTATCGCATTTTGGTTCTTAATCAGCCCTGCGCTGTTTATGCTCTACGCTTCGTTATATACCGAACTCAACGAAGAACACATACTGTTTATCGTCATCAAGCAGGCAATCAATGGCATGCTCTATGCCAGTGTTGCCTGTCTGCTGGTCATGCTGATTCGGCCGCTGTCAAAACTGGCGCTGAAGCAAAATACGCATAAGCGCAGCTTCAAACAGCAACTTAATTACCTGTTTGCACTGCTTATTACTTCAGCCATGCTGATCTCATCCCTGCTGTACAACCATACTTATCTGAGCGACCAGCAAGTGATGGTGCAAAACAACTTGCAGGACTCTATGGGGTCGATGAGCAAGGCTGCTGAACGCTACCTCAAGACCCACCAGCAGGCTATACGCAATGCTGCGCGTTGGCTGAGTCTGGCCAATACCGATAAAGATCACTGGCAGTCGATGTTGACCCGGTTGAATCAAACCTATCCCAACTTCCTGACCATGCTGATCGCCGACCACAAAGGGAATATTCTCCATGCCAGCCCGGCGTCTATGCTGGCCGACAAGCCAGTGCATAAATTGAATGTGAGCGACCGCGATTACTTCCGGGAAGCCCTGTACAACCAGAATGACTATATTTCTGATGTGTTCCTTGGCCGTGGATTCGGTAATGATGTGATAGTGGCCATGAGCTCCCCTGTTTACCTGAATGAGAATTATCAAAGGCCCCAGGCAATTATTGAAGGCTCGCTGGATCTCAGTGGGTTTGCCCAGATAGAACATGGGGCAATGCAAAGAGAATCCATGAGCATTGTGCTGACCGATGCCAAAGGGAATATCATCTACGCCTCTGACAATCTAGGACTTCCGGCCCTTTCCACCTTCCTGTTCAGTCGCAGCGGCAGCTACTACAGCATGTCCATGCCGATGATGAACCTGAAAAATACCGCCAGTGAAGTGCCCGAGTATCTATACAGCCAGCAAGAGCTCAGCAACCAGTGGCAACTTTATCTGCTCAAGCCATTTGTCCCTATGGTCACCATGGCACAGCGTCAGTACCTGACCTCGGTGGCAATGCTGGCGCTGTCATTGCTGGTCACTCTCGGCCTTTCCTCACTGCTTGCAAAGACCCAAACCCGGCCGCTGGAGCTGATTGCACAGCAGTTCAAATACTCAGATAAAGACAGGGCAAGACCCGAGTGGAATGAAGAACAGATATCCACCGAAGTGGAGCAACTTTATGACCAGCTCAAGCTGTCGCAGCAAGAACTGATCCGGCAACAATTGCAGCTTGAGGAGCAGGTAGCCCTGCGCACCTTTGAACTGGAAAAAGCCAATGGTGAACTGCAGAAACTGGCGGAAAGAGACTCTCTGACCAGCCTGTATAATCGCAGATACGCTGAGAACCAGTTCAAACAGGCTCAAACGCTTTGTCAAAGGGGCGAACAGGCAATGGCCGTGGTGCTGCTTGATCTTGACCACTTTAAAATGGTGAATGACGAGTTTGGCCACCTTGGCGGGGATGCCAGCCTCAAAACAGTGGCAGGTTTGCTGTCCAATCATTTCGTGCGGGAGACAGACATAGTTTCCCGATACGGCGGCGAAGAGTTTTTGCTTATTCTGCCTATGTGCAACCCGCTGAAAGTGGAAGCGCACTTGAAGGATTTTACCGCCAA
The DNA here is from genome assembly GCF_023349125.1 of Shewanella corallii. Lineage (GTDB taxonomy): Bacteria > Pseudomonadota > Gammaproteobacteria > Enterobacterales > Shewanellaceae > Shewanella > Shewanella corallii. The sequence goes on from NZ_JAKIKT010000003.1 coordinate 412,567, forward strand.
GCTGAGAAACACTAAGATCACCAACCCAGAAGATGGCAGGCTGTTTTCACTGTCTGTGAGCATAGGGGCGGTTATCGCCAATGCAGGTTATTCCAGCAGGATAGATACCTGGATAAAACGGGCCGATGACAACCTTTACCGCGCCAAGAGTGCCGGGCGGGATAAGGTGATTGCCACCATTATTGAGGATATCTGAAGCTTCCCCAGCTCTGAGGGGTCAGAGGTACAGGCTGTGGAACTTCAGTTGTTGACCGATAAAGCTGGCCACAAAACCAGTAGAGGCTGTGTATTCCCGTAATCCTACCAATTCTAGAGGATAGCCCCGCGCTTTAGCGGCTTCCAGTACCTGTTTTTGTCCTGCCGCCAGCGCCGGAGTCAGCGCAATTTCTGCCTGATGTAAAAGCACCGGAAGTTGCGAGATCCCCAGAGTCAACAACTCAGCAATATCGTACTGACGCCTGGCATCCTGACTCTCCCCCATCAACAGCTCCAGCATAGCGGCCACATGGGTATCAGCCTGAGGCGCAAACTCAGGATTAAAGCCGGATATGCTGGCATATTTCTGCGGCTGGCTCAGGGCCAGTACCATGGCACCATGAGCCCCCAGCCCGAGACCACTGATTGCTTTGCGATCACTTACCGGAAAGTGGGATTCAATTAAGGCCGGCAATTCAGACTGCAGATAGTCGAACATTCTGAAATGACGTTGCCATGGCATACAGGTGGCATTGAGATATAAAGAAGGGACAGTGTCACAGCCAAGGCGGGATGCCAGATCCGGTACATATTCCCCTCTGGGCAGCACATCCGGACAGATTAACGCGAGTCCCAGTGATGCCGCATGGGATTGAGCCACGTATGCATCAAACAAACTGGTATCTGTCTGCCCTGAGTCCCCAAGCCAATACACAGCAGGAACAGACTCAAGATCAGCCTGTGGAGGCAAATACAGGCTGAAGGACATATCACAATTCAATACTGAGGAGCGGTGGGAAAAACGCTTAACCCATCCTCCGAAACACTTCTCGGCAGACAGCTTGGCAGTAATCATTATCCCTCCATCCTTGAACTACGACTCTATTGGCAAGTATAGCCAGACTGGTGTCCGGTTTTCAGCCCGCTTTCAATAAACTGGACATCAAAGCCCTCAGCGCTGCCGGTTTCACCATTTTCGCCATATAGTGATAGCCACGTTGCTGAACATCTTCTATCAGGGTTTTACGGGTATTGGCGGTAATTAAAATACCCGGGATATGTTCCCCGTAAAGGCTGCGGATCCCGTCCATAGCATCTACACCATTCTGACCATCATCCAATTGATAATCTGCCAGCACTATGTCCGGAGCCATTCCCTTGAGGCCCAGCTTAATACGGGCGTCAGCCAAATCCTTTGCACAGACGACTTCGCAGTGCCATCGACTGAGCAGACTTTCCAATCCTGCCAGAATTGCTTCTTCATTGTCGATACAAAGCACCTTGACGCCGGACAGAGGCTGCAAGTTACCGGGACGACTGCGCTGGGCAATATAGGCCTGCTTTTCGCCCAGGGGTACCCGTACTGAGAATACCGACCCTTTGCCCAATACTGAGCTGACACCAATAGGATGATGCAGCACCCGACTTATTCTGTCGGCAATGGCAAGCCCCAGTCCCAGGCCTCCCGCCTCTTTTGAGCTGGGGGTATCAAGGCGACGAAACTCTTTGAAAATCTCCTGAGTTTGCTTTTCATCGATACCACATCCGGTATCCAATACCTGGATCTCCAACTCTTTACCCCGGCGACGACAGCCCAGCAGCACATTCCCGCCTTTGGCGTAACGATAGGCATTGGTCAGGAAGTTCTGCAGCACTCTGCGCAGCAATGAAGGATCGGTATACAGGGTGGCACCGCACTGCTGATAGCGGAAACTGATTTTGTGATCCTCGGCCATGGCGTCAAACTCGACCGCCAGACTGTCCAGCACTTCAGATACTGCCACCTGCCTGAGGTTGACATCCACCATACCGGAATCCAGCTTGGATATATCCAGTAAGTCCGTCAGTAGTTCACCGGCCGTTTTCAGCGAACTGTTGATATGGGAAAGCGTGGTTTGAGACTCATTGTCCAGCGCCGGATATTGGGACAGCGAGGCGGTAAACAGGCGCGCCGCGTTCAGGGGTTGCATCAAGTCATGCCCCACGGCCGCCAGAAAGCGACTCTTGGAGGCGTTGGCCATCTCCTCCTGCGCCTTGGCCTCCAGCAGTTCGCTGTTTAACTTGGCCAACTCAAAGGTACGCTCTTTAACCCGGGTTTCCAGCATCTCATTGGCTTCCCGCAGCGCCTGCTCCTGCTGCCGATACTGGGTAATATCGGTAAAGGTCATCACAAAGCCGCCGCCGGGCATGGGGTTGCCCTGAATCTTGATCACCTTGTCATCATGACGATAACGCTCCGACACATGCGGGGTTCCCCGGCGCATATGTTCCAGACGGCGGCTGACCTTCTCTTCCACCTCGCCGTCACCGCAATAACCCCGTTTGGCATTAAAGCGAATCACATCAGCAATAGGCATACCCGGCTGCAGGAAGTTATCAGGGTACTGGTAAAGCTCGATATAGCGGTTATTCCAGGCCACCAGATTCAGATCCTGATCCACCACACTCATGCCCTCATAGGCGTGTTCAATGGCTGCTCTCAACATATCCTGGCTGAGAATAATCTTGGATGAGGCCTCATCCACCAAAGAGAACACTTCATCCAGCGCCAGATCCCTGCCCCGCAGCACTGAGTCCATTACCAGTGCTGCACTGGACGCTCCCAATACACCTGCCAACAAGTGCTCGGTATGGGCAACCAGTTCCGGCGTCGCCGCCCGGTTGCGGTTATCCGCGCCCACCGCTTCAGGCATAAAGCGGCTGAAACTTTCGTAAGCGCGTCCGGGAGACACGAAGCGACTGGCCAGAATTAAAAGGTCTTGCTGACTCACACCGCCGGTTTTACGGTTGCTGTTATCCTTAAGGTCGCCCGGGCTGACAAAGCTGCTGGCCTGAATACGCTCTGCCACGCCCGCCCTGAACCAAAGTGAGCCCAACACATAACAAAGACTGTTCACCAACAACGCCAGCAGGGCATCGTTCACATCGGGATTGATAAACTCCAGCACCATCACGCCATCAGGAAGCAGTCGTCCGCTGGCCATCACATCCTGCGCCAGAATGTAGCACCAGAGCCCAAAACCGACTACAAGTCCCAGGTATACCCCGCCCCGGTTGCCATGCTTCCAGTAAAGACCACCCACCAGCGCGGGAGCCAACTGGGCAAAAGCCCCAAAAGACAACATGCCCAGATGGGCCAGTGAGTCGCTGTCAGCAAAGATCAGATAACTTAAATAACCCAGCCCGAGAATAATGACGATGGACAGTCGTCGGGCATTGAGCAGGAAATTGGAAAACTGATTGAAGTTCTTACGGCGTATTTTGCCTGAGCGCAGCAATACAGGTACCAGCCACTCATTACTCACCATAATACTGATGGTCACCACGGCGACTATGACCATACCTGTGGCCGCCGACAAGGTTCCCAGCAGGGCAATGACCGCCACCACAGGCATATCCAACATCAGCGGCATGTTAATGACATAGGTATCTGCCGGGACTGTATCACCCAGCATGAGTCTGCCCGCCTGCCCCAGGGGGACAACAAATAGCGTAAACAGTGCCAGATAGATGGGCAGCATCCAGCGCCCTTTGCGCAATGTCTTCTCATCGGCGCACTCCACCACCATCACGTGGAACTGCCTTGGCATACACAAAAAGGCGGCAATACCTACAATCAACTCAGGCAGCAGTGACGCCCACCTGAGCTCAGCCCCCTGAATCAAATCCGCCTGCTGCGCCTTTGACCAGATATCACCAAAGCCATCATATACGCCGAAGCTGATCACCAAGCCCACCAGCAAAAATGCCCCTATCTTCACCAAAGATTCGAAAGCAATGGCCACCATCATGCCGGGATTATGTTCAGTGGCATCCAGCTTACGGGTACCAAACAGAATGGCGAACACCGCCAGAATACAGCTGATAAGAAGAGGAAGTGTGGTATCGCCAAGGGAGCTTTCAGGTGTTTCAAACAGCCCAAGGGCCATCACCATGGCTTTTAGCTGCAGTGCGATATAGGGCATGATGCCAAACAGGGCGATCAGGGTAACCAATGCGGCCAATAGCTGGGACTTGCCGTAGCGGGCAGCAATAAAGTCAGCCACAGAGGTGATGTTCTGACTCTTGGACACCACCACCATTTTGCGCAGCATGCCAAAGCCCAGAGTAAATATCAGTATGGGGCCAACAAATATCGGCAGATAGGACCAGAGATCGGTAGAGGATTGACCGACCGTTCCCAGAAAACTCCATGATGAGCAGTAAACCGCCAGACTCAGGCCATAAATGATCACTTGCAGGCCCGGCTTGATACGGCTGACATAACGTTCAGCTCCCCAGGCAAGCAGAAACAGCAAAAACACATAGCCGATGGCAATCACAGCCACCAAAAGGGTCAGATTCATGAAGGTTCCGATTTTTTGATTTTATTGTGCGTTATTTCGGCAATATGATCCAGCCTAGATAACTTGTGCAACCCATTAATCCATAAAGCAATTTATGACATATACCAAGGTCTAATGGAGGCAAGTGGCTTTTCCCACGCATACTCATGCAACGCATTGTAATTATTTTCAAAGAAAGGGAAGCCACCCATGAGCACGCAGTCTCTCTATAAAGTATCGGATTCCATCGCTGCCGATGCCCATATCAATAATGAAAAGTACAAGCGCATGTATCAGGAGTCCATCGTTAATCCCGAGGGTTTCTGGCGTGAACATGCACAGTGCATCGACTGGATGACGCCTTTCACCAAGGTTAAAGACACCTCTTTTGATGACCACAATCTGTATATCAAGTGGTTCTACGACGGCACTCTCAATGCCTCAGCCAACTGTCTCGACCGCCACCTGGAAATCCGCGGCGACAAGCCTGCCATTATCTGGGAAGGTGATGATGCCAGTGAGCAGCGTACCCTCACCTACGCTGAGCTGCACAAAGAAGTGTGTCAGTTTGCCAATGCCCTGAAGAGCCAGGGCGTGCGCCGCGGTGATGTAGTCACACTGTATATGCCTATGGTGCCTGAAGCCGCCGTCGCCATGCTGGCCTGTGCCCGTATCGGAGCCGTCCACTCAGTGGTGTTTGGTGGTTTCTCCCCCGACTCCATTGCATCGCGCATTATCGATGGTAAATCCAAGGTGGTAATTACTGCCGATGAAGGTGTTCGCGGCGGACGTATCATTCCACTTAAGGACAACATAGATCAGGCCCTGAATAACCCCAATGTAACCACGGTTGAGCGGGTTATCGTACTCAAGCGCACCGGTGGTGATATCAAGTGGGAAGATAACCGTGATGTTTGGTGGCACGATGTTGCTGCCACTGCCTCCGAGCACTGCGTGGCCGAAGAGATGAACGCGGAAGATCCACTCTTCCTGCTGTATACCTCAGGTTCTACCGGCAACCCTAAAGGTGTGTTGCACACAACCGGCGGTTATATGGTGTACGCCTCCATGACCCATGAGTATGTGTTCGACTACAAAGAAGATGAAATTTACTGGTGTACTGCCGATGTAGGTTGGATTACCGGTCACTCCTATATGGTTTATGGCCCTCTGGCCAATGGTGCCACCATTCTGGTACATGAAGGTGTTCCAAACTATCCAAGCCCTGCCCGCCTGGGCGAGATGATCGACCGCCATAAAGTCAACATCCTTTATACCGCTCCGACTCTTATCCGCGCCCTGATGGCAGAAGGTAAAGAGCAGTTTGAAGGTTTTGATGGCAGCTCCCTGCGTGTGATGGGTTCTGTGGGTGAACCAATCAACCCTGAAGCATGGCGTTGGTACCATGAGGTGATCGGTCATGAAAACTGCCCGATTGTCGATACCTGGTGGCAAACCGAAACCGGCGGCATTCTGATTACCCCACTGCCGGGCGCGACAGATACCAAACCCGGCTCTGCCACCCGTCCATTCTTTGGTGTTCAGCCGGCTCTGGTGGACAACATGGGCAATATTCTGGAAGGTGCCACCGAAGGTAATCTGGTGATGCTGGACTCCTGGCCCGGACAGATGCGCAGCGTATATGGCGACCATGAACGCTTTGTGCTGACCTACTTTAAAACCTTCCGTGGCATGTACTTTACCGGTGACGGTGCCCGCCGTGACGAGGATGGCTACTATTGGATTACTGGGCGTGTGGATGACGTCATCAATGTGTCTGGCCACAGACTCGGCACAGCAGAAGTAGAGAGTGCACTGGTTGCCCATGATCTGGTTGCTGAAGCCGCTGTGGTGGGCTATCCCCATGACATCAAGGGTCAGGGTATCTATGCTTACGTCACTCTGACCAAAGATGCCCAGCAGTCTGAAGAACTTCGTCAGGAACTGCGTCAGTGGGTTCGTAAAGAGATTGGCGCACTGGCAACGCCGGATCTTATCCAGTTCGCCGGAGGCCTGCCCAAGACACGTTCCGGCAAGATTATGCGCCGCTTCCTGCGTAAGATTGCTGCCAACGAGATCACCAATCTGGGTGATGCCTCTACCCTGGCAGATCCTGCGGTTATCGATGTGCTGATTGAAAGCCGTCTGAACCGCAGCTAACTGTAACCTGCTTCCCAGCCGAGGGGATAACACCGACAAGTGTTATCCCCTTTTTTCTGACTGAATCCCCAAATAAAGTTGCGAATGACTGACGACTCTCAACCTCTGGACTGAATCTGGCTAAATCCAACCAATGGACCATTGGACCGGACCATTAACCCGGTAGAGTGGAATGTGGAAGCCGGGTTATACCTGCCACGTTGACCGGCCTCCTAAGAGTTAGAACTACAAGTCTCTTATGTTTCAATGTTTTGGCCTTAGGACAGGGATGCAGTCCTCCCGGGTTCAACCCCACCCTGTCCGGGGCCGTTTTCTTATATGCTTTCTGGTACACTCCCCGCAATAGATTTCCCCGTCATTCAAACCACAGTGACCAAAATACAGCTTAGAGATTATCAACAGCAGGCAGTCGATGCCGCGGTCAGCCACTTTCGCCAATCCAGCGAATCTGCCGTACTTGTGCTGCCTACAGGAGCAGGAAAGAGTCTGGTTATTGCTGAACTTGCGCGGGTTGCAAGGGGGCGGGTATTGGTGCTGACCCATGTCAAAGAGCTGGTTGCCCAAAACGCGGAAAAGGTTGGGCTGCTCACTGAACAAGCAGGTATTTACTCTGCCGGGCTTGGACAGAAAGCCACTGATGACAAAACCCTGGTAGCCAGTATCCAATCGGCGGCCAGAGCACCAGAAAAATTCGACAAGCCTTTCTCACTGGTGGTCATCGATGAGTGCCACAGGGTCAGTAATGAGACCGCGAGTCAGTATCAGCAACTGCTGTCACACTTGAAGAGCATCAACCCCGGAATCAAAGTGCTGGGGCTGACAGCGACGCCCTACCGGCTGGGGACAGGTTGGATATTCAGAACTCACTACCATGGCAAGGTGGGTAACACTGAAAAGCCTGTGTTTGATAAATGTATTTTTGAGCTGCCGTTGAGGCCGCTTATCCGCAGAGGTTACCTGACTGAGCCAAGGCTTTATGATGGTTTGGCGGCGCAGTATGACTTTGACCTTCTCAGCCGCGACGCGTCCGGCCACATCACTGAAGCTCAGATTGACTCCCTGCTGTCCCAATCCGGCCGGGCCACCAAATCGATTGTCAAACAGATACGTCACCTCGCCGAAACCCGTCAGGGCGTCATTATCTTTGCTGCCACAGTCAGACACGCCAAAGAGATTATGGGTCTGCTGGATGAAGAATCATGTGCCCTTATCACTGCCGATACGCCGGGAGATGAGCGGGACAGTTTAATTGCCGGGTTCAAGGCTCAGCAGATTAAATTTCTGGTGAACGTGGCGGTACTGACCACGGGCTTTGACGCTCCCCATGTGGATTTCATTGCCATATTAAGGCCGACTGAGTCTGTCAGCCTGTATCAGCAAATGGTGGGGCGCGGCCTGCGTCTGGCTGAAGGTAAGACCGAATGTCTGGTGATTGACTATGCAGCCAACGGCTTTGACCTCTACTACCCTGAAGTGGGCCACCCCAAGCCCAACTCAAAGTCAGTACCGGTACAGGTGCATTGTCCAGTCTGTGACTTTGCCAATATTTTCTGGGGCCTGACCGATGAAGATGGCGACATTATTGAGCACTTTGGCCGCCGCTGTCAGGGCCTTGATGAACATAACCAGCAGTGCAGCTTTCGCTTTCGTGCCCGTCTGTGTCCAGATTGTGGCGCTGAAAATGATATTGCCGCCAGAGTCTGCCAAAGTTGCAGTTCGACTCTGGTCGACCCTGACACCCGGCTAAAGCAAGTGCTCAAGCAGCAACACCATCACCTGTTCCGCTGTCAGGATATGCTGCTGACGGTGGACAAAGGCATGCTGAAAGTCAGCTATCTGGATATTGAAGGCAACGACTATGTTCAGCGTTTCCGTATGGACACCCAGGCGCAAATTCGGGCTTTGTATGCCCTGTTTATCCATACCCACAGCAAAACGCCCGGATTAAAGTTGCCAAAAATCAACAAAGCTGAGGATATATTGGCCATCGCAGACCACTTCCGGCATCCGGAGCTCATCTTGCTTAAGAAGGGAAAAAAGGGCTGGGATATGGTGCAGCAATTCTTCGACTATCAAGGCCGATATCAGACTGATAATCGTGAGTATGTTTCTTAGAAAGTGTGTGGTATAACATCGGCCATGCCAACGTAAAGGAGCAATTATGCACGTAGTAATTTTTGGCCGTCCTGGCTGTCCATATTGTGTTCGCGCCGTACAACTATCAGAACAACTTGCGGAAAAGCGCGACGATTTCAAATTCAAGTATGTGGACATTCATGCTGAAGGCATCAGCAAGGCAGATCTGGAAAAAACCGTCGGTAAGCCGGTTGAAACTGTTCCTCAGATCTTCGTAGACAAAGCCCACGTAGGCGGCTGCACTGAGTTTGAACAGTACGTTCGTGATAACGAGCTGCTGGGTTAATTCCAATTCAAAATCAGACTTATCAAGACTGATTTGGGATTAGAAATGAAAAGGCTGCCATTGGCAGCCTTTTCTTATTGCGATACAAACGCTCAGTCATAAATGGTCGGTATTGCCTGACGCTTATGCTGGGTAGCCAGATAGATGCTCACCAGACGCTTTTCAACTTCAGGCGCCACATCTTTACCTTCCAGGAAATCATCAATCTGGTCATAGGTCAGCCCCAATGCCACTTCATCTTCCAGTTGAGGCTTATCATCTTCGAGATCTGCCGTCGGCGCTTTATGCACCAGAACTTCCGGCGCGCCCAGGTGTGAAGCCAGCTGTCTGACCTGACGCTTGTTGAGACCAAACAGGGGTGCCAAATCACAGGCTCCATCACCCCACTTGGTGTAAAAACCGGTAATGTTTTCAGCACTGTGGTCGGTTCCCACTACCAGGCCACCGACCAATCCACCAATCTCATACTGGGCAACCATACGCATACGGGCCTTAACATTGCCTTTGACGAAGTCGACATTGGCGTTGGCCGCCAGATCAACTCCGGCATCTGCCAGCGCATTCAGAGTTTCAAAGTGAATGCCATCCACTCCGGCATGAACGTTCACGGTCACCTGACGGCTGGGTTGGATAAAGCGACAGGCCAGCTGGGCTTCATCTTCATCTTTCTGCACGTCATAAGGCAGACGTACCGCAATAAACTGGTACTCTGTGGTTTGCTGCTCACTGTTGAGTTCATCCACGGCCAATTGGCACAGTTTACCCGTTACCGAAGAGTCAACACCGCCGCTGATCCCCAGCACCAGTGACTTACAGTTTGCCTGCTGTAATTTACTCTTGATAAAACTCACCCGACGTTGCACCTCCAGCTGAGGGTCTATTGTCGGCTGTACCTTCATTTCACTGAGAATATGTCCTTTCACGGGCAAAGCTCCAAAGTGGTTTCCGCTAATATTCGCTGAGGCTATTATGGGATAAAAGCCGATGAAACATAAGTCTTTATCGAGCATTACCGGCATGCTGTTACGTTTTGCTCAATTCAAAGGCGATTAATTTGTTAATGTGATAATTCAGCACGGTGCAACCATTTACTGGTCGCAGAATAATGAATCACAGTAACATTTGACCCAGGTTCAGATTATAAGGAAAACAGCTTGGCGATACAGGAGAGCATGGAATACAGACATCTGCCGCAACTGCCGGATGTTGAACTTAGTCTGGGGAAGTTTAAACACTTCAGCTTTGCGCCTCATGTGCACCTGGATTTCCACATAGGAGTGGTCACCCGGGGTGCCCAGCGCTTTGCGCACAAGGGCGAACAGTTGCTGCTGACCCCGGGCTCACTGGCCACCATGAATCCGGATATGGTGCACACAGGTCAAAGTGCTGATGCGTCGGACTATGTCACCCGGGTCTTATCTGTGCCTGTAACCCTGGTTGAAGAGCTGGCAAATAATCATGGACACAGTGAATGGTTCTTCGGCTCGGGCCTGTTGCAGGATGTGCAGGTATTCAAGGATTTCGTTCAGTTGCACCAGCAACTGAGTCAGCCCGGGACTGCCACGCTGGATGGTGAATCGGCACTGCTGGGATTTGTCGACACCCTGATGCAACAGCACGGCGAGCGTTGCACTCAGCCAAAAGAGTACCGGCTCTGTTCTGACGCGCTGGGCAGGATACACGAGCTTTTCCATCATGCGCCCGGCGACGATTACAGCCTGCAAACCCTGGCGGATCTTGTTGGACTGGGGAAATACCAATTGCTGAGACAGTTTAAACAGGCCACAGGTATGCCGCCATTCGCCTATCTGCAGCGTATCCGACTTGAGTATGCCAAGAAGGCACTGCACAACGGACATAGGTTGTGCGATCTGGCCTGCTCACTGGGCTTTTTTGACGAAGCCCACCTTAATAAAGCCTTTAAGCAGGCTTATACTCTGTCGCCCTCTGCCTATCGGCAGACGCTGGCCAGCTAACTCCCATCTTCCAACAATAAAAAGAGACTATGGAAACTCAGTTATTTATTACACTTGCGGGTATCCACCTGCTCGCCCTGATGAGCCCAGGACCAGACTTCGCGCTAATGCTGACCAAAGCCACAGGGCCAAGGGCTACCGCAGTGGCGGCTGCAGCCGGGATCAGTGCTGCAATCCTGGTGCATACCCTGCTCAGCCTCAGTGGTATCAGTTTGTTGATCCAGAGCAGTCCAGCCCTGTTTACTTTGGTCAAAGTCGCAGGCTCCCTTTATCTGGGCTGGATGGGGATCAGTATGATCAGGGCCGGGATGACACCGTCTGCAGCAACCACAGACGACCCGGCTCCCGCCGCCGAGATATCGGGTGGCAGCGGCTTTATGCAGGGCTTTTATACCAATATGCTTAACCCCAAGGCACTGGTGTTCTTCCTGACCCTGTTCTCCTCACTGGTCAGCGTCGATGCCGGTTGGGGCGATAAGCTGATTATCTGCATTATCATGTTCGGCCTGTCGTTTGCCTGGTTTGGATTGCTGGCGTTTGGGCTTACCAGTGGCGGCCTGCATACCTGGCTTAAACGCAAAGCCTGCTGGCTCAACAACCTGTCGGGTATCCTCTTTGTGGTTGTCGCCATCAGCATACTCGCCAATCTTCTTTATTACTGATTTACAGAAATGTGAACTTGCAAACTAAATGCTGCTTTAAGCTTTGTTAATCTGCCGCCATATAACAAAGGAGACAGATTTATGTGGTGGCGAGTCATTTTGACGGTTTTGGCATTCTGGCTGATTGGAGCCCACTTCCTGCGATATGGTGACACCCTGCTGTGCGCAGCTGCGGCCGCGCTGCCATTGCTTATGTTGTTCAAGCACTCAATGGCACTGAGGTTTTTACAACTGGCTCTGGTCATTTCGGCTATTGGAGTATGGGGGATCAGTGGCTTCGATTATGTGCAGATGCGTTTGGCAGTCGATGCCCCCTGGATGCGACTGGCAGCCATTATGACAGGTGTCGCCCTTTACACTCTGGCAGCCGCTTACTGGGTTGAAGGCATAGGCCGTCGTCGTAAGCTGTTTGCATAAATGGATATCAGCAAAATGCCCCGAGTGATTCCGGGGCATTTTTTATGGTGACAAGCTAGAACGGTGAAGCCGTCAACTACACCAAAGCATGCTTCTCCAGTCGATACAGGAACGCCTTATAACTCATACCCAGCCATTTGGCAGCCTGGGTTCGGTTGGAATCACACCTTTGCATTGCCTGCTGTAAGCATTGCTTTTCAAATTCGTCCCAATTCACCCCTGCATCCGGTAACTGCAATTGACCCGATACTGCCAGCGTCGATTGCGCCGACAATTTAAGTTCGTGAAGCAGTTCCTGCTCATCTCCCAGCAATACAAAACGTTCGATGCGATTTGACAGCTCCCTGACATTGCCTGGCCAGTGAAAATCCAACAGCTGTTTCATTACTGGCTTGTCCAGAACCGGAACCTCAAGGGAATAGGCTCTGGAGTGTAGCTTAAGGAAATACTCAATCAGCCTGCCGATATCCTCCCGACGCTCTCTTAAGGCCGGCATTCTCAAGGGAACAACATTCAGTCTGTAGTAAAGATCCTCTCTGAATCTGCCTTCCGCCACTTCAAGCTGCAGGTCCTTGTGAGTCGCCGCAATCACCCTGACATCAACAGACATTTCACCATGCTGACCCAGTCGGCTAATCACGCCTTCCTGCAAAAACCTGAGCAACTTGGTCTGTTGCAGCTGAGGTAATTCAGCGACCTCATCCAAAAACAGCGTACCGCCATTGGCGGCTTCGAGCTTGCCGATTTTTAAACTGGTGGCGCCGGTAAAGGCCCCTTTCTCAGCACCAAAAAGTTCAGCCTCAGCCAAAGACTCGGGAATTGCCCCACAGTTAATGGCAATAAAAGGTTGCTCATGTCTGTCTGACAACTGATGCAGGGCTCTGGCTGCCAGCTCTTTACCTGTACCGCTCTCGCCGCCAATCAGCACGGTCACATCAGTGGCGCTGACCCGCTTAATTCTTTCATAGACCTTCTGCATGCAGGGCGCCTTACCCACCAGCCCCACCAACTCCCTTTGTTCACTCAAAGCACTGGACAAAGCTTTGTTCTGCCGCCTCAGCTCCTGAGTTTTAGCCACCTTGTCTATCGCCAACAGCAGCGCCTGTCTTTGGTAAGGCTTGGCCAGATAGTCATCAGCACCGGCCCTTATTGCCTCAACAGCATGACTGATGGTGCCGTAGGCCGTTGCAATAATAAACCCAATATCTCCCTGCTCCCGCCGCACATAATTGAGCAGATCCATACCTGATAACTGTCCCAGCTTCCAATCTGAAAAAATCAGATCCGGCTTCGATTGCTTGATAGCCAAAATCGCCTCTTCCACACTGCCACAGTCCGACACCTGATAGCCTTCACCGGAAAGCATGGCGCAAATCAACTCCCGCTGTTCCTGTTCGTCCTCCACCACCAAAATGTGGGGCATCCGTTCCTGTTGCGGGGATTTCACCGACGTTTTACTCACTGACTTTCCTCCCTGAACTTGATAATTGCCACTGTGCCGCCTTCCGGGTTATCTGCGAACTCTATCTCTCCGCCATAGTGGGTTTCCAGCAAACGCAGTGCGATATATAGCCCCATACCTGTGCCTTCAGCCTTGGTGGTAAAGTGCGGCTCTCCCAGGTGTTGTTTCTGTTCGGCTGTCAGGCCCTTGCCCCAGTCCGTTACCCTAAGTTCCAACCCGGTGCTTGTCCGCATGCCCTCCACTTTTATCCGGGTGTTATCCTCAGGGCTCGCCTCACAGGCGTTGACTATCACGGCGTGGAGAATACTGCGAAGTTCTGACTCGGCACCGGTCAGAGTCAACCCGGTCTCCAGTTCAAGTTCTGATGAGACTTTTTGCCCGGTCACCGACAGCTCCAGCAAGATATCCTGCACTATCGCCTGTACAGGTAAGGCATCGGTGCGAGACAACCCATTGGCAGAGAGCGTCAACAGGGATTGGATCTGCTTATCCATCATCTCGATTTTTTTGCGCATCTTCTCCATTAGCCTGGCTTTGTCCTGCTGAGTGTCACATTGCTCAACCGAGTCAGACAGCATTCCCAGGGTCTGCAATGGATTCCGCAGGCTGTGAGCGATCCCCCGGGTGATTTGCCCAAGCTCAGCGAGATGCTGCTGCCCTGCCATCAGTTGCTCTTTCTGGCTCAACTCAGCCAGTTTGCGACTCATATTGTTGAACCCTGCCAACATACGTTTGAGCTCTCTGACACCCTGCTCACGGATCTGAACCCCCAGATTGCCATCCCCCAATTGTTTATGACCATCAGCCAACTCCGTCAGCGGCCGACTGACCCAGGTGATCACCCATGAGGCAAGCAAGATAGCGCCAACACCTGTGACTGAGATCAGTACCAACATCCACTCAACATAACGACTGAGCAGATCATCAGTATGGCGGCTGGTCAAATCGACCTGATGCACCACCCCGGGTGAAGCAATAAACTCAACCCGGCCTTTGCTCATATTGACCTCCTCCAGGCGCGCCAGCACTTCATCGGCTTTTTCGCGGTAACGCTCGGCTGTAGCCCTTTGTACCTCTTCCGCCCAAAGCTGTTGTAACTCCTCCAGCTCCCGCTCTTTCTTCCTGAGCGTGTCCACCTGAGAGGACCTTGCCTGCAGCAGCGCTTCCTCTATCTCCTTTTGAGCCTGGGCGATCGCCGCTTTTTGCTCAGCCAACGCCTTGGTACTGGCATCTGCTGAATCAAGATTAATTGAATACTGATCGCCTCCCGCGCCCTGAACTATGGTGAACACTTCACTGAGCTCACCATATTGCTCCCCCAGCTTTTCCAGCTCCATCACCAAAGCACGGTTCTCCTCTCGTGCTATCCACTCCAGTTCGGGAGCCGGTGGCGGACCGAACTCAACTGTGGAGTCAAACACCACACTCACCAGTTCCCGCGATAATGCTCTGGAGTCAGCCTGTACCTCCTGCTCCAGCTGCCCCTTAAAAAACCAGGCCAGGAACAGCTGGCTGATGCTCAACAGAACAATCACTGCACTGAGCAGTAAAAACAGGTATCTCCTGATCGACATTGATTTCCCTCAATTCCACACTTGGACTCCTGCATTGACCAATTCAATTTTCAGGCCACAAATCAATTACCGCCATCAAACCAAATAACAAGGAGTTAGCCCCAATCACAGGCAACATTTCATTAACCTTCAACGCTAAGCGGCAGATCTGTCAAGGGAATTTCCGCATATGGGGAATCCCGACTGCTGATTTCAGTAAGGCATTGTGGAACACCACCAGGTACAACCAACCAAACCATTACATTTCAAGCATTTAGATTGTTGGCACGCTTCTGGCTCTACCCTGGTTGACCTACAACTCGATGATAAGGAAACCACAATGAAAAATTTAGCTATGGCCATGGGCCTGACTGTCGCAACCGCATTAAGCATGGGATCTGCTACAGCCGTCGATGTTCGCACCCTGCATATTCAGTCGCTGGCTGATGAGCAAAGCGGTGGGACTACCAGGGTGAAGGTTAGTCATGACGGAATTGAGGTGGACGAGAAGTTTACCGAAGAGGAGCTGAAAGACAGGGACCTGCTTGAAAATCGTCTGGCGGCACTGCCTGAAGATAAGCGCAATAAAATCATTGATATGCTCCAAAGAGCCAGCGACGGCAATTTAATGTTTAACTTCGATTTTGACCCCGAGCTCCACAAAGAGATGATTTTCCTCACGGATGAATTTCACCGTGAACATGCCGACAAGCTACGCGACATGGATGTGCTGACTGAAGAGATGGAAGCCAGAACCGAAGAGATGGAGCTCAGGGCCAAAGAGCTGGAAGAAAAAGCCCGTGAAATGGCAGGTAAAATTGAGCAGCACGTGGAATTTGTTACTGCCGGGGTCGACGATGGCTTCATTATAGAAATGAATCAAGATGATGATGGCAAAGTAATGATTATAAAAGAGATTGAAACGCCTTCCATGTCCAATCACATTGTCAGAATGCTGGAAAACAGCAAACTGACCGATGAGGAAAAACAGGCGATACAGGACGCTCTGGACAAAGCGGACGAAAAGTAACAGCCAGGTAAAGTTCTTTCTGTCAGCAGTGTAAAGACTTGTCGGTTCGGGTAAGGAACGCCCTGCCGACAGCATCCACCACAATATTCAGGGCCGCCACAGCCAGTAAGAGTATCAGGGCATTTCCATACCTGAGTTCTGAAAACGCGCTGTCGACATAAAAGCCCAGTGTTGCGACACCAATAATGCCAAGGATGGCGCTCTCCCTGAGTATCACTTCAAAGCGATAAAACAATAGTGCCATGGTATTGGGATAAATCGCTGGCAGCACTCTGAAATGCCAGTCATCCATTGCCTTCTTCTGAGTCACCTCTGCTGGCAAGGTATCGGCCTGACGGGATGAAAGAAATACCAACAGGGCTGCATTGTGCAGGGCCAGCGCCAAAATTCCGGGCAGCATTGACGGCCCAAACAGCAGCACGAAAATAAATGCCAACAGGTATTCAGGCGTCGATCTCAGCACCAGAGACATTCCGCGACCAACAAACCAAAGTCGCCAAAAACGGCGACAGGCTAAAGGCAACCACAGCAAAGTGAGCAAATGGGTCAACACCAAAGCCGCCAATGCCAGCAATAGAGTTGCCATTAACCCGGGCCAAATCTGTTCAGTAAACAAGGGCAACAGCCAGGTTTGCAGCGCACTCAACACCCCATCTCCCCCGCTGGCATTCACTACCGCCGAAGGCACCAGATCTGAGATAAAACCGGCAAGTAATGTCAGACTGTCCAGTTGCGGGGCCTGGGGCAACCAGATCAACGCCAGTAACAGCATCAGCGGAACAAGCATGCGGCGGCACCAGTATTTCAAGGTACCAATCAGCAGAATAAACATCAGCAATAAGGCGCCACCAAGATGATAGTGCCCCTGGGAATAAGCAGACTCAAGATAGAAGCCCAGCGTAGGCAGGCCAATAAATCCCAGCACGGCGCTGCTTCTGAGAGCACACTCAAACCGGTACCGGATATAACTTTCCATTTGCGGCCACACATTGGCCATCCGGCCATAAACGTAGCGGCTAAGTCTGTCACCAGGGATAGACTGCTCCAGTGATGAGGAGGTCAGCCTTAACATGTCATGAAAAACCCGGGCAAAGGTCGCGGCAAAAGGCAGGGTTATCGCCAAAATTCCGGTTAATGGAGATAAGCCAAAAACCTGCATCAACAACAGCGCCCAGAAGAGCTCATGTATGGCGCGAACAAAAGCACACACAGCCGCAACCAAAGGGTGATGGTAAACCAGCGCCAGAGGTAAACCGATAAACAGGGAAAGGGCCACACCCAGCAGCGCAAAAGCCACTGTCTGCCAAATCGCCGTCAGCAGATACTCCATTTTGCCAAGCTCGGGTGTCAACAACCCCGCCGCCATCAACTTCAGTTCGTGCCAGGGATCGATGGCAAGCACGGCAATATCCGCCAGCCACCAGGCAAGCATGCCAATCAGATAGAGCCACATTGCCTGCTTTTGCCAAAAGCCGGGGCGCCATCCGGCGGGTTTGACGGTCTCAGCCATTAAGACGCTCTGAGCTGTTTTCCTGTTTATACAGCCTGGCCAGCACAGACTCGTTCACCTCAGCGGCCGGCAGATCAAACACAACCCTTCCCTGAGCTATCCCCACTACCCGGTCAAACGCCTCACGGGCCAGGTTGGCATCATGCATCACCACGATTTGTGTTGAAAATGACGCTTTGAGCGTAGCCAACAGGCGCCGACTCATCTCACCGTCAAGAGCTGAAAAAGGTTCATCGGCCAGCAGAACCGGCGCCTTTTGATAAAGGGCTCTGCCGATGGCGACACGCTGACGCTGGCCGCCGGAAAGCTGGGTGACGGGTTTATGGAGCGGAAGGTCCAGCTCCAATTCCTGACACAGCAGGTTGATTGCGGAACCTTGTTTGGGGAGTGGCCAAACCAGATTAAGCAGGTTGTAAAGCCATAGATGGCGGTCCAGTGCGCCCATATAGATGTTATGAAACACACTCAGATTATCTACCAGCGCTTTGGATTGAACACACTGTGCGGTGCTGCTTTTGGGCAGACTTTGATAAATGTGGTGCAGCAATGTGGTTTTACCGCCACCGGAAGGTCCAAGGATAGCCAGCCTCTCTCCCTGTCTGAGCTTAAGGTTAACGCCTGTCACTACAGGCGTATCACCATAACTCAGCTTAAGATCAACCAGCTCAAGCATTAATCCAGCAGGCCTATGCTCTGGGCCAGCTCTTCGATGGGCAGGTAGTCCTGATTAACTGCGGGGACAAATGATTTGCGCGGGAAACTGGCCAACAGCTCAGGATCATTCATATCCAACAGGGTTTGAGTCAGTCTGGTTTTAAAACCGTCACCATAAACATCATTAACGCCGGCCCTGACTGTCCACTGATAATCCGGGTAGGAAGGGGTTTCCCATACAATCTCCACCTTGCTGGTATCGACTTTGCCTTTGGCTACTGCGGTTTCCCATACCTTATAGTTCACGGCCCCAACCTGATAAACACCAGACTGCACCAAAGCGATAGTGCGGCTGTGATCACCGGAAAAACCGATACGACTGAATATCTCTTTCGGCCTTTTACCCAGATTACGCTCGATATAAAACTGCGGCATCAGGCGACCTGAAGTTGAATCTTTGGAGCCAAAAGTGAAAGTTAGCCCACTCATACCGGGGAAACCCGTGGTTGGCGTAAGTCCTGCACTTTTGTGGGCGATAAAGTAGCTTTTAAAGAACTGATCTTCGAAACCCTGAGCAATCGCGTCGGAACCCGGCACCAAACGTCTGGCCTGCACGCCGGACAATCCCCCGAACCAGGCAAGTTGCACCTGATTATTACGAAACGCAGTGACAGCTGCAGAGTAGGATTTCACCGGGAGATACTTAACCTCAACCCCGAGTTCCTTTTCCAGATAACGTGCCACCTTTTCAAAACGCAGTTTCAGCTGTGTTTCGTCCTCATCCGGAATGGCAGTAAAGGTAAACACCTCTCCCCGGGCGATTGAAGCAAAGGCAATCAAAGCTATAAAAAGACAGCGTTTAAACAGTTTCATCACATGTTGACCGTATAATTTTTTACGCAACTTTAACCACCACGCCATCAAACTCAAGCAATTTTTTCTCAACTTGGCTGTTTATTCTCGATTCAGCCCGGGTTCAGCCCTTGTACATTAAGCTAACAACTTGTTTTTACAGCGTCTTGTTCAAGATGTAAGATGACGGCTAACTAGAAGGCGTGGAGTATGACAATGAGAATCCTGGTAGTAGAAGACGATCCTATTTTGTCTCATCATCTGAAGGTGCAGCTCAGTGAATTGGGCAATCAGGTTCAGGTTGCGCCAACAGCCACAGAAGGCCTGTATCAGGCATCCGATTACCCCATAGATGTCGCTATTGTCGATCTTGGCCTGCCTGACGGCGATGGCGTGCAGCTTATTCAACAGATGCGGGCTCAGGGAGTTAAAGCGCCTGTGCTGGTATTGACCGCCAGGGTTAACTGGCAGGATAAGGTGACCGCCCTTAACGCGGGTGCCGACGATTATCTGGTTAAGCCTTTCCAGAAAGAGGAGCTGGTCGCCAGACTCGATGCCCTGGTGCGCAGAAGCTCCGGTTTTGTTCGCCCGGTTATTATCAGTGGCGCGATAAAGTTGGATCTGGCAGCCAAACAGGTGTTCTGGCAAGAAGATGAACTGGAAGTCACCGCCTTTGAGTATCAGATCCTGGAATACCTGATGCGCCACCATGGCGAAGTGGTGGCCAAGCAGCGTCTGCTGGATGTCCTGTATGGCGACAAAGAAGGTGATCCCAACACCATTGAAGTGATGATAAGCCGCCTGCGTAAAAAGCTGACCCGGGATGACATTGAATGCCCTATCGTCACCATACGTGGACAGGGCTACCGATTCACTCAAGCCGTTGAGTAAACTCCTGCCATTGAAGCGACAGCCACTATGCCATTGAAAATGAAAAAGCGCCTGATGGCGCGTATGTTCTTCACCTCTTTAACCATCATCGCTTTGGTTGGCCTTGGCCTGGCTGTCCTTATTAATGTGCTCCATGAGCAGAATGCCTATAACGAAGAGACAGCCGAGCTGATTGCCGAGATCCCCTCAGTGGCGGCAGAACTGAGAGAGAGCAAACAACTCCCCCCCAATGTGGATTGGCTGGAGCGAAACCGGTTACCAAAACGCTATGTTATGGCAGCCTGTGGGCCTGACTTTTCTCAACTTTGGACGTCAGCCAAAGCCACAGAATTAAAGCTTTTTGATGCCTGCGAGAAGTTTGACGAAATACGGGGTGACTCTCCCCCCTACTTTATCGAACCGGCCGGTGGCAAGGGCTACTACGCCTATCTATTGGCTGTCGAGCTGGGTGGTAAGAAATACAGTCTGCTGGTGATGAAAGACGCCGCCAAGATCCAGCAGGAGAATCGGGAGTTCAGTGAACGCACCTATTGGCGACTGGCGCTGGTTATGGGGGCTGCTTTTATCCTGCTGGCCAGCGCTGGCTATTGGGGGCTTCGACCTCTGGTCACCATGCGCAATGAACTACTGGCCATTAACCAGGGCAAATCCAGCGAACTGTCAGCGGACTACCCTACCGAGCTGGAGGGGGTCAGTGCAGCCCTGAACCAGCTGCTCAGGCAATCAAGCGATCAGCAGCAACGGGTTGAACATTCCATGAATGATCTGGCCCACAGCCTTAAAACACGGTTGGCAGCTGTGCATGCGATTACCGATGATAAAAGCCTCTCCCGTGAGGAAGCCAATGACAGGATTATGGCGCAAATTGGCCAGATGGATCAGTTGGTGAAGTATCAGTTAAAGCGGGCCACCATGGGCCGCAAAGGTCTCAAGCAGGAGTCGGTTCTCCTGACGCCTATGCTGTCTCAAATCACCATGATGCTGGACAAGGTCTACCGTGAGAAGCAGGTAAAGCTGACCAGCTGTGTGAGCGAGGATGTGATGTTTCCCGGTGGACAGGAGGATTTGATGGAGCTGCTGGGCAACTTGATGGAAAACGCCTATCGTCTTTGTATCAGTGAAGTCAGAGTCAGCGCAGTCAGCCGTGATGGTCAGTTTGAACTCGTGGTCGAAGATGATGGCCCCGGCATTGAAGAGAGCCTGAGAGATAAGGTACTGCAGCGAGGTGTCAGGGCTGACAGTCGCTCACCGGGCCAGGGCATTGGGTTGGCGGTGTGTGATGAGATTGTCTCCAGCTACCAGGGCACTCTGACCATCGAAAATTCGGTACTGGAAGGTGCCCAGTTCAGAGTCAGACTACCGGTATAACCCCACTACTTGCCTGGCTGACCATATAACTGCTCAGCCCGGTTAAACATAATCCAGGAGGTGGCAATATACTTGTCACCGCTCAAGGGCTTGTTACCTCTGTGGGAGTGGGTAAATGCCGCAGGGGCAATCACCATGGTGCCTTTGGTGGGACGTACTTTACGGCCCTGATAAAAAAACTCGGTCTCGCCGCCCTCTTCCACATCATTGAGATAGAACATATAGAGCACCACTCTGTGCAGGGCTTCGTTGTGGCCTGCCTGGGGAAACTGCTCTGAATGCCAGTGAGGGTAACCGCCCTTTGCCTGCTCATACTTCTGAATATTAATGGTGCCACTGCGATACAGGTAACGGATTAGCGCTTCAGTTCTGGGTCGTCCCAACTGTTCAAAGTTATCCGGCGTGAGGGTCACTGGCTTTCCAGCTTCATCCGCGACCTGAACCGCCACAGCTCCCATCATGGCCAGCGGATATTTATTGAAATAATCTACTGATGTGGCAAGGGTATATTGCAGCAGCTCGTTTCGAACACCATCCAGCTCACGGTGCGCATCCAACATCAGATCCATACTGAGTTTCTTTTCCGGATCGACGCCGTGCCCCGTATGTCCTGGCGTCACCCCCTGATGCTTGTCAAAGGTCTCAATCAAGCGGTCACAAAATTCATCCGGCAGCGCGTTGGGGTAAACTTCAATAAAATCCATGGTGTTACCTGTTTGTTATAGTCCCTGTCTGGCTCCACTATAAAGAGACAACCCCACAGCTGCAATCTCAGCTCAGCAACCACAACCAAAAACTGACGCTCACAACGGCCAGCGTGCTTGACAGTACCACAGCACCGGCGATCTCTTTCTCATGCTGTTTGACCTGGACCGCTATCAAATAAGCATTCACTCCCAATGGACTGGCGGCCAACAGCACGGTAACTGCCCGCTCAAGCGAACTCAGTTCAAGGCTACTGCCAAGCCAATAGACCATAGCGGGCAACAGCAGCAACTTAACCAAAGACAGCGACACAACAGAAGTCATGGCACCGGACAATCGATATTGATTCAGATTGGCGCCGAGCACAAACAGGGCACAGGGAATGGCTGGCTTGGCGAGCATCTCGAGGGCGGCATCCAGAGTGACGGGTAAGCTCAGTCCCAACACATTGCCAAGTAAGCCCAACCCTATGCTGGACACTACAGGGTTAAACACCAGGCTTTTAATCAGCTCCAGCGGCTTGCCAAAGCCACTGATCACAAAAGTCAGCCCAAACAGCACTGCGCTGTGAAACGGGATAATCAGGAAGACATTGGCCATTTGCGCCTCGCCGTATGCGGCGATAATCACGGGCAAACCTACGAGCAGTGTGTTGGAATAACTGCCCCCCAACCCCAGCACTGCACTGTGTTTAACGCCCCTTGTGCC
This sequence comes from Shewanella corallii, assembly GCF_023349125.1. Taxonomy (GTDB): domain Bacteria; phylum Pseudomonadota; class Gammaproteobacteria; order Enterobacterales; family Shewanellaceae; genus Shewanella; species Shewanella corallii. The sequence continues at coordinate 435,457 of NZ_JAKIKT010000003.1, forward strand.
AATCAGCGCAGCGACCGCAAGAGTCAGCAGAAACACGCTGACCACAGGCAGATAAAACGCCATCAACACAGCGGGATTGAGGCTGGACTCAAGTGGCACCTTGAGCATGGCAGAAAATAACAGCGCAGGAATACAGATATAAAAGGCCAGTACACTGACACCTTTGACCATCTCAGCAGAAAACCAGCGACTGCGGGACGCGCCATATCCGCAGGCAGCCACCAGCAGTAAGGGAAGAATTATCTCGACTATCGACATAGGCCTAAAAATCCCACAAAAAAGGCGCTCATCACAGAGCGCCTTTCTCTACTCCGGTTGGATTACCAACCAGTCTTTTCACGCAGTGCGCGACCAATGTCAGCCAAAGAGCGAACAGTGGTTACACCGGCAGCTTCCAGCGCAGCAAACTTCTCGTCTGCAGTACCTTTACCACCAGCAATGATGGCACCGGCGTGGCCCATACGCTTACCGGCTGGCGCAGTAACACCCGCGATATAAGATACCACTGGCTTGGTTACGTTAGCCTTGATGTACTCGGCTGCTTCTTCTTCAGCAGTACCACCGATTTCACCAATCATTACGATAGCTTCAGTCAGTGGGTCGTTCTGGAACATTTCCAGTACATCGATAAAGTTGGTACCTGGAATTGGATCACCACCAATACCGACACAGGTAGACTGACCGAAACCTTCGTCAGTGGTCTGCTTAACCGCTTCATAGGTCAGAGTGCCTGAGCGGGAAACAATGCCCACTTTACCTGGCTTGTGAATGTGACCTGGCATAATACCAATCTTACATTCGCCTGGCGTGATAACACCCGGGCAGTTAGGGCCAATCATGCGTACGCCGGTTTCTTCCAGCTTAACCTTCACGTCCAGCATATCCAGCGTTGGAATACCTTCGGTGATACATACGATCAGCTCAATACCACCGTCGATAGCTTCGAAGATGGCATCTTTACAGAAAGGTGCAGGCACATAGATAACAGTGGCAGTTGCACCAGTCGCTGCAACAGCTTCTTTTACTGTGTTGAATACAGGCAGGTCCAGATGAGTCTGACCACCTTTACCCGGAGAAACGCCACCAACCATTTGAGTACCGTAAGCAATCGCCTGCTCAGAATGGAAAGTACCCTGTCCGCCGGTGAAACCCTGACAGATGACTTTGGTATCTTTGTTGATTAATACAGACATTATTTGCCCTCCGCAGCTTTTACAACTTGCTCGGCCGCGTCAGTCAGACTGGTTGCCGCAATGATATCAAGACCTGAATTAGCCAATACTTCACGACCCAGCTCAGCGTTAGTACCTTCCAGACGAACAACAACTGGAACGTTCACACCAACTTCTTTCACTGCACCGATAATGCCTTCAGCAATCATGTCACAACGCACGATACCACCGAAGATGTTAACCAAAACCGCCTTCACATTGTCATCAGACAGAATGATCTTAAACGCTTCAGCAACACGCTCTTTAGTTGCACCACCACCAACGTCAAGGAAGTTGGCTGGCTTGCCGCCATGCAGGTTAACAATGTCCATGGTACCCATGGCCAGACCCGCACCGTTCACCATACAACCAACGTTACCGTCCAGCGCAACATAGTTCAGTTCGAACTTGGCAGCATGGGCTTCGCGTGGGTCATCCTGAGAAGGGTCGTGCATTTCTTTGATTTTAGGCTGACGGAACAGAGCGTTACCATCAACACCAATTTTGCCGTCCAGACAGTGCAGGTTACCTTCGTCGGTAATCACCAGAGGGTTAATCTCCAGCAGTGCAAAGTCATAGGCGTTAAACATGTTCGCCAGACCCATGAAGATTTTGGTGAACTGCTTCATTTGAACTGGGTTCAGGCCCAGTTTGAAGCCAAGGTCACGAGCCTGGTATGGCTGAGGGCCGACCAGTGGATCAATAACGGCTTTGTGGATCAGCTCAGGTGTCTCTTCAGCCACCTTTTCAATCTCTACACCGCCTTCGGTGGAAGCCATAAATACAACGCGGCGAGTACCACGGTCAACGACCGCACCCAGGTACAGCTCATTGGCAATGTCCGTGCAGCTTTCTACCAGGATCTTGGCAACAGGCTGACCATTCTCATCTGTCTGGTATGTCACCAGGTTCTTGCCCAGCCAATGCTCGGCAAATGCTCTGATCTCTTCCTTGTCGCCAGTCACTTTCACACCACCAGCCTTACCACGGCCACCGGCATGAACCTGACACTTAACAACCCACATATTTCCGCCAATCCGGCCCGCTGCTTCTACCGCTTCTTGAGGGGTATCACAGGCGAAACCTTCTGACACAGGTAATCCATATTCGGCAAACAGGGCTTTTGCCTGATACTCATGCAAATTCATGATGATCTATCCATATACTACTTTGTCAGTTCCAACTGGCCCTGGGGACCAATCACGAGGGGTGGCCCGCCGCTTACGGCAGGCCTTGTCGGCTTGCTTAGAGGTCAAGCAGCAGACGGGTTGGGTCTTCCAGGAATTCCTTAATGGTTACCAGGAAGCCCACAGACTCACGACCATCGATAATGCGGTGGTCGTAGGAAAGTGCCAGGTACATCATAGGCAGGATTTCTACCTGGCCATTTACTGCCATAGGACGGTCCTTGATGGCGTGCATGCCAAGGATCGCACTTTGGGGCAAATTCAAAATTGGGGTGGACATCAGCGAGCCAAAAACGCCGCCGTTGGTCACGGTGAAGTTACCGCCAGTCATATCATCAACAGTCAGCTTGCCGTCACGGCCTTTAATCGCCAGTTCACGGACTGCTTTTTCGATTTCAGCCAGAGTCATGGTATCAGTATCACGCAAAACCGGAGTCACCAGGCCACGCGGAGTCGATACAGCGATGCTCACATCGAAGTAGTTGTGATAAACCAGATCGTCGCCGTCGATTGACGCGTTAACTTCCGGGAAGCGCTTCAGAGCTTCGGTCACAGCCTTCACGTAGAAAGACATAAAGCCCAGACGGATACCGTGCTTCTTCTCGAACTCTTCCTGATACTGCTTGCGGATATTCATAATCGGCTTCATGTTCACCTCGTTAAAGGTGGTGAGCATGGCAGTCGAGTTCTTGGCTTCCAGCAGGCGGTTAGCGATGGTCTTACGCAGACGCGTCATAGGCACACGCTTCTGACTGCGCTCACCCAGAGGCGCAACCGCTGGAGCGGCCGCGGGTGCAGCACCTTTGTTCTTCACAAAGCTTTCTACATCTTCTTTGGTAATGCGACCACCTACACCTGTACCCTTGATCTGGCTGGCGTCAACGCCGTGTTCGGCGATCAGACGACGTACAGACGGGCTCAGAGCGTCATTACTTTCATCGCTTGCAGCTTCTTCAGCAGCTGGCGCCGGTGCGGCAGCCTGAGCTTCGGCTTTGGTCACTTCCTGACCGGCAACGGCACCTGGCGCAAAGGCAGCAATCACTTGCTCCGCCAGTACTGTGTCACCTTCCTGGGCCAGGAATTCTGTGATTTGGCCATCTTCAGGGGCAACCACTTCCAGAACTACTTTGTCAGTTTCAATATCAACCAGGTTTTGATCACGGGAAACCTGCTCGCCGGGCTGTACATGCCAGGTTGCGATGGTGGCATCGGCAACAGATTCTGGCAGGACGGGTACCTTAATTTCGATACTCATGGATCAATATCCTTTTTTATAAATGTCTATTACTTTAGATTCAGTGCGTCATTGACGAGCTGCTGCTGTTGCATATTGTGCAGCTCAGGGTAACCACAGGCCGGGGCGGCAGAGGCTTCACGCCCTGCATAGGTCAAAGTTGCGCCCTTGGGAATGGCTGTCCAGAAATGGTGCTGACTACAGTACCAGGCGCCCTGATTTTGAGGCTCCTCCTGACACCAGACGAACTCCTTCACGTGCTGGTATTTCTCCAGCTCGGCGTCCATTTCTGCATGTGGGAATGGATATAACTGCTCCACCCTGACAATGGCGATATTATTCAGACCTTCCTTGCGGCGACGTTCCAGCAGTTCGAAATAAACCTTACCGCTACAGAACACCACACGATCCACTTTGCTCGGATCTTGCTCATCAATCTCGCTGATCACATTCTGGAAGGTACCGTTTGCCAGTTCTTCCATGCTGGATACCGCCAACGGGTGACGCAGCAGAGACTTTGGTGACATCACAATCAGTGGACGACGCATAGGACGCACCACCTGACGACGCAGCATGTGGTACACCTGCGCCGGCGTAGACGGCACACACACCTGCATGTTGTGGTCGGCACACAGCTGCAGGAAGCGCTCGAGACGGGCACTGGAGTGCTCTGGTCCCTGACCTTCATAGCCGTGTGGCAGCAGCATGGTCAGACCACACAAACGGCCCCACTTCTGCTCGCCTGATGAAACAAACTGATCGATAACAACCTGAGCACAGTTTACAAAGTCACCGAACTGAGCTTCCCAGATAGTCAGACCACCTGGCTCTGCAGTGGCATAACCATATTCAAACGCCAGGACAGAAGCTTCAGACAACACAGAGTCGGTAATGTCGATTGGCCCCTGCTCGTCCGCCACATTACGCAGAGGCAAATAGGTAGTGCCATCATTCTGGTTATGCAGCACAGCGTGACGATGGAAAAAGGTGCCACGGCCGGAATCCTGACCGGTAATACGAACCCGCTTTTTATCTTCCAGAATAGTGGCGTAGGCGAGTGTCTCGGCAAAACCCCAGTCCAACAGCTTTTCGCCACTCGCCATGGCAGAACGGTCTTTGTACAACTTGGCTACACGGGACTGCAGCTTGTGGCTTTCAGGCACGTCGGTCAAACGACTGGCCAGACTCTGCAGGCGCTCCATCGGCAACGTAGGCTCGTAGGCCACATCCCAGTCATGACCGATAAAGGGAGACCAGTCCACTGAGTGCAGCGTCATGGGACGCCACTCTTTGACCACGCACTCTCCCTGATCCAGGGCTTCACGATAGTCATTAATCATGCCGGTAACGTCATCTGCGCCCAGGGAGCCTTCAGCGATTAACTGATCCGCATACAGCTTACGCGGGGTTGGGTGCTTTTTAATCTTGGCATACATCAACGGCTGGGTGGCACTTGGCTCATCAGCTTCGTTGTGACCGTGACGACGGTAACACACCAGGTCAATCACTACGTCGCGACGGAAAGTATTGCGATAATCCACAGCCAGACGTGATACAAAGGCAACCGCTTCAGGGTCGTCTGCATTCACGTGGAAAATAGGCGCCTGTACCATCTTGGCAATATCGGTACAGTACTCAGTAGAGCGAACATCCTGATGCAATGAAGTGGTAAAGCCCACCTGGTTGTTCACCACGATGCGGATGCTGCCACCAATTTTAAAGCCACGGGTCTGAGACATGTTGAATGTCTCCTGCACAATACCCTGACCGGTAATCGCGCTGTCACCATGGATGGTGATCGGCATCACCTGCAGTCCCGTATCACACTGACGACGGTCCTGACGGGCACGTACAGATCCCATAACAACCGGGTTCACAATTTCCAGATGCGATGGGTTAAAGGCCAGCGCCAGATGCAGGTTGCCACCGGGTGTTTCAAAATCTGATGAGAAGCCCTGATGATACTTAACATCACCTGAGCCCAGTTCTGCTTTGTGTTTACCGGCAAATTCATCAAACAGTTCGCCCGGACGCTTACCCAGTACGTTAACCAGGAGATTCAGACGTCCACGGTGAGCCATACCGATAACAATTTCTTTGGTGCCGGCTTCGCCAGCCTGATACAGGATTTCCCGCATCATAGGCACAAGCGCATCACCACCTTCCAGCGAGAAACGCTTGGCACCAGGGAACTTGGCACCCAGGTACTTTTCCATACCTTCAGCGGCGTTCAGACCTTCAAGAATACGGGTCTTCTCTTCTTTGGAAAGTTGGGCTTTGCCCATGGTCGGCTCGAGACGTTGCTGAATCCAACGCTTCTCTTCCGTATCTGTGATATGCATGTACTCGGCGCCGATGGAGCCGCAGTAGGTCGCCTTCAGAGCGTTAATCAGCTCGGAAAGCTTCATGGTCTCGCCGCCGTGAGCGAATGAGCCCGTGTTGAATTCACGGTCCATATCGTCGGCGTCAAGGCCGTGGAATGCTGGATTCAATTCTTTGACAGGTTCACGCTTCCACAGGCCCAGGGGGTCAAGGTTAGCGTTCTGGTGACCACGGAAACGGTGTGCATTGATCATCTGCAGCACCTTAACCTGTTTGGCATCCAATTCTGGATCCGATACCCGGCTTGCGCCGCCTCGGCGAGTATCCAGTGCCAAACTACGGAAGTAGTCGCGAACTTTGGAATGTGCGGCTTCCGGGGCATCTATAGCTGACCCGTTAACCACTGGGAGATTATCGAATACCGCCCGCCAGTCGTCAGTGACCGATGAGGGATCGTCCTGATAGGCCTCATACATCTCTTCGACATAGGTCGAATTAGCACCACTCAGGTGAGATGAATCGAGCCAGGCTTTCATAGTGCCTTGGTGCATTGCTATTCCTTTCAAACTTGATACACGTGCTTAGCTTTTTGGCCCAGCGTAATACTATATTCTGCCGCCCCGGAATCCCATCCAATGGCGCGTGTCATCCCTGACACAAAAGAGTCACTTTCCCATAATGAGGAAAGTGACTCTCAATGAGCTACCTGATTATAGGTTGTTGCTCAGTATCTTGCATCTATACCGCCCGGTTTAACAGCATGGATTTGATATGACCAATCGCTTTGGTAGGGTTCAGACCCTTTGGACATACATCCACACAGTTCATGATGCTGTGACAGCGGAACACACTGTAGGCATCATCCAGATCAGCCAGACGCTCATCAGTTGCAGTATCACGGCTGTCGATCAGGAAGCGGTATGCGTGCAGCAAACCACTCGGCCCCACGAACTTGTCCGGATTCCACCAGAAGGATGGACAGGCAGTAGAACAGCAGGCACACATGATGCACTCGTACAGTCCATCAAGATGTGCACGCTCTTCAGGGCTTTGCAGGTGCTCACGGGCAGGCTTCTTCTCATCGTTAATCAGGTACGGCTTAATACGCTCGTACTGCTGATAGAACTGAGACAGGTCAACTACCAGGTCACGCACTACCGGCATACCGGGCAGTGGGCGAATCACCACCTTCTTACCTTTGAAGGTAGAGATAGGCGTAATACAAGCCAGACCGTTCTTGCCGTTCATGTTCATGCCATCAGAGCCACAAACCCCTTCACGACAGGAGCGACGGAAAACCAGGCTGGTATCCTGCTCTTTCAGCAGTAACAGAGCATCCAGCACCATCATATCGACGCCTTCGTCCACTTCCAGGGTGTAGTCCTGCATACGTGGCTTGGTATCTACATCCGGGTTGTAACGATAGATAGAAAATTCGAGTTTCATCGTTTCATCCCCTCCTTAGTAGGTGCGCTTCTTGGGTGGGAAGGCTTCGCGGGTCTTGGGTGACATGTTCACACTGCGGCGATCCATATCTTCGCTGACAGGGTCAAACAAAGAGTGGCACAGCCAGTTGTCATCATCACGCTCAGGGAAGTCTTCACGGGAGTGAGCACCACGGCTTTCAGTACGGAAGTTAGCCGCATAAGCAGTGGCAATCGCTGTTGCCATCAGGTTGTCCAGCTCCAGACACTCAATACGCTGAGTGTTGAATTCGCGGGAGTTGTCAGACAACTTGGCGTTATTCAGACGCTCACGGATCTTCTGCAGCTCCTGCAAACCTTCCTTCATGGCGTCACCGCTACGGAACACAGAGAAGTTCAGCTGCATACACATCTGCAGATCTTTACGGATAACCGCCGGGTCTTCACCGTCTTTGTTGCTTTCCCAACGCTTAAGGCGCTCAAGAGATTTTTCAACTTCTTCAGTGGAAGCGGCTTTCGGGTCTGGTGTCTCATCCAGCGCCTTACCCAGGTGCTGACCGGCCGCACGACCGAATACCACCAAATCCAGCAGAGAGTTACCGCCAAGACGGTTGGCACCGTGTACTGACACACAGGCAATCTCGCCCACTGCAAACAGGCCAACGACATCAGATTCACTGCCGTCGTTATTCTTACGAACAACCTGACCGCTGACTTTGGCTGGCAGACCGCCCATCATATAGTGACAGGTTGGGATAACCGGGATTGGGCCATCGGCTGGGTCAATGTGAGCAAAGGTACGGGACAGCTCGCATACGCCTGGCAGACGTGCTTCCAGGGTTTCTTTACCCAGATGGTCCAGCTTCAGCTTGATGTGTGGCCCCATAGGACCATCACAGCCGCGACCTTCACGAATTTCAGTCATCATTGAGCGAGCAACCACGTCACGACCGGCCAAATCTTTGGCATTCGGTGCATAACGCTCCATAAAGCGCTCGCCATCTTTATTCAGCAGATAACCACCCTCACCACGGCAACCTTCAGTTACCAGTACACCGGCGCCTGCAATACCTGTTGGGTGGAACTGCCACATTTCCATGTCCTGCAGCTGCACACCGGCACGGGCCGCCATACCAACACCGTCACCGGTATTGATGTGAGCATTGGTGGTCGAAGCGTAAATACGGCCTGCACCACCTGTGGCCAGTACAGTCGCTTTCGCTTTGAAGTAAACAATTTCACCGGTTTCGATATCGATAGCAGTACAACCTACGATGGCACCGTCTTCGTTCTTTACCAGATCCAGGGCGTACCACTCAGAGAACACCTGGGTTTTGTTTTTAACGTTTTGCTGGTACAGACAGTGCAGCAGTGCGTGGCCCGTACGGTCAGCGGCCGCAGCGGTACGGGCCGCCTGCTCGCCACCAAAGTTTTTGGACTGACCACCGAATGGACGCTGATAGATAGTGCCATTATCAAAACGGGAGAATGGCAGGCCCATGTTTTCCAGCTCGATGATGGCCTCAGGGCCGGTCTGGCACATGTACTCGATGGCGTCCTGGTCACCGATAAAGTCGGAACCTTTTACCGTGTCATACATGTGGTATTCCCAGTTGTCTTCGTGGGCATTGCCCAGTGCAACTGTGATACCACCCTGTGCAGACACGGTGTGAGAACGGGTTGGGAATACTTTGGACAGGAGCGCGCAGCTCTTGCCTTCCTTGGAGATTTGCAGTGCAGCGCGCATACCCGCACCACCTGCGCCGATTACCACGGCATCAAATTCGCGAACTGGAATACTCACTTAAACACCCCACACGATAATCAAGCCTGCAGCCAGGTAAGAAAGGGCTGCTACAACAAAGGCGAATTGCAATACGCCGCGCAGTGCAATGTTCTTTACGTAATCGGTGAGCACTTGCCAGATACCGATCCAGGCGTGGATCAGCAAGGCAACCAAAGCTACCAGGGTGTAAATCTTCATTGGCAGCGAGGCAAACAGACCACTCCAGACTTCATAAGTCAGCGGAGAGCTCAGTGCAATAAAAGCAACCAGAAAGATGGCGTAGGAAGCCAGCACCACAGCACTGGCACGTATCAGAATAAAATCATGGACGCCGCTGCGACCAAAGCTTGCTGCATTCGTTACCATACCCAGATCCCCACGATAACTGAGAATACAATCGCCAGAACCATAGCGGCTTTGGCACTTGCTGCACCCGAGTCCAGCTCTTCCCAACGACCAGTGTCCATCACGATATGACGGAGACCCGCCAGAATGTGATAGCCCAGTGCGGTGAGAATACCCCAGACGATGAACTTCACCAGCAGAGTATCAAACAGCGCCTGCACCTCGGCGAATCCCTGAGGGGATGACAAGGATGTGTTAAGCAACCAGATAAGGATGCCTACAGCAAACAACATGATGACACCGGAGATACGGTGAAGGATGGATGCGATTGCAGTCGCAGGGAAACGAATAGTCTGCAGATCTAAATGGACAGGTCTTTGCTTTTTCACGTTCTGCTCACTCAGCTCCATTGAGCACTATTTTTGTTATTTGAATCGTTAGTAAAACTACTTTCCATGACGAACGTCACGAACACTGGCTTTAGATACGATGTTTTTAAACAAACGGTTTACCAATCGGAATATCATCGCCTTCGCTTGTAAAAAAAATGATATTCAGATAAGTGCGTTTGCAACCCTAGATGGGCGCTCAAAGTATACAAGTGCTAAATGTCAAATACAAACATCACATTATCGAAATATTGTTTTTTTTGAGGCATTAACCCGTTAAGTCTAGACTGGGTATAGTAATCCTCAAGCTTTCAGACCAAGGTCTAATCAATTTAAACGCTTATTTAAATTGAAATGTGATCTGTGTTACCTGTAAAGTATGGCTGGTTTGATATGCCGCACTCACATAAGAATGAAGTAAGGAGAACGGGGTATGGCTGATTTGAAAGCCAAATTGGAATTGCCTGAAAATGGCTCAATTGAACTACCGGTAAAACAAGGGACCGCTGGACACGATGTCATTGATATCAGCAAGTTAGGAAGCTCAGGTTACTTCACTTTTGACCCAGGCTTTTTAGCGACAGCATCCTGTGAATCAGCAATTACCTACATTGACGGCGACAAGGGTGTACTGTTACACCGAGGTTATCCGATTGACCAACTGGCTGAAGAGTCCAACTATCTGGACCTTTGTTATTTGCTGTTTTACGGCGAACTGCCTAATAAAGAGCAATATGCCCAGTTTGTCGAAACGGTAAAGACCCACACCATGGTCCACGAGCAGTTGGCATTTTTCTTCCGTGGCTTCCGTCGTGACGCTCACCCAATGGCCATGCTTTGTGGCGTAACGGGAGCACTGTCTGCTTTCTACCAGGATTCGCTGGATGTAAATGATCCCAAGCACCGCCGTATTGCTGCTTTCCGTCTGGTATCCAAGATGCCGACCATTGCGGCCATGTGCTACAAGTACTCTCAGGGTCAACCCTTTATCTATCCGCGTAACGAGCTCAGCTATGCAGGTAACTTCCTGCAGATGATGTTTGCTGTGCCATGCGAGGACTACAAGGTTAACCCAATCGTTGAACGTGCTATGGACCGCATCTTTGTATTGCATGCGGACCATGAGCAGAACGCATCAACGTCTACTGTTCGTTTGGCCGGCTCTTCCGGCGCCAACCCATTTGCCTGTATCGCAGCAGGTATTGCGTCCCTGTGGGGACCTGCACATGGTGGTGCCAACGAAGCCTGTCTGAACATGCTGGAAGAGATTGGTACTGTTGATCGCATTCCTGAGTTTATCGAACGCGCCAAAGACAAGGATGATCCTTTCCGTCTGATGGGCTTCGGTCACAGGGTTTATAAGAACTTCGACCCACGCGCCAAAGTGATGCGTGAAACCTGTCATGAAGTTCTGGAAGAGCTGAAAATTGATGATCCTCTGCTGGATGTTGCTATGGAGCTGGAGCGTATCGCGCTGAATGATGAGTACTTCATCTCCAAGAAGCTGTATCCAAACGTAGATTTCTACTCTGGCATCATCATGAAGGCCATTGGTATCCCAACCAGTATGTTTACCGTAATCTTTGCCCTGGCACGTACCTCGGGCTGGATTGCACACTGGAAAGAGATGCTGGATCAGCCTGGTCACAAGATCAGTCGTCCACGTCAGCTCTACACAGGTAAAGACTCCCGTAACTTTGTTGAACTGAAAGACAGAGATTAATCCGGGGTTGAACCTTAACGAAAAGCGCCTTCGGGCGCTTTTTTATTGCCTTTTCTCAGGCTAACCACCACCAATACAAACAGTTACATTTATTACATTTAAGAAACATGGCAATTTGGTAAGTTCGGATAAATTTAATTCTAATAGCCGGATACCAGCATGCTCAGCATAAAAAACCTCAATAAAACCTATGATAACGGTGTAAAAGCGCTAAACGACGTCAATCTTGAGATCCCCACCGGGCTGTTTGGCCTGCTCGGCCCCAACGGTGCCGGTAAGTCGAGCTTGATGCGGACCATAGCAACGCTTCAATCCGCCGATAGCGGCAGCATCACCTTCGACGGCATTGATGTATTTGCCGATCCCATGGCCATTCGTAAAACTCTCGGTTACCTGCCACAGGATTTCAACGTCTACCCGCGGGTTACCGCTATCGACTTACTTGACCATCTGGCAGTACTCAAAGGCATAAACAACACCAAAGAGCGTAAAGAGATTGTCGAGGGGTTGCTGGCACACACCAACCTCTATCAACACAGATTAAAGTCTGTCAGCGGCTACTCAGGTGGTATGCGCCAAAGGTTCGGTATTGCCCAGGCACTGCTGGGAGACCCCAAGCTGCTTATTGTTGATGAGCCTACTGCGGGTCTGGACCCGGAAGAGCGCAACCGTTTTCACAATCTTCTGGTTAGCCTGGGTGAAGAGCGAGTGGTAATTCTGTCGACTCATATAGTGGATGACGTGGCCGAACTGTGCCCAAATATGGCGGTATTGGCATCCGGCAGCATCTTGCTCCAGGGCAACCCACAACAACTGGTGAGCCAGCTTGAAGGCAAAATCTGGCAACGTACCGTGTCCCAGCAGGATGCGGCAGAACTTGAGAATCAGTTGCCGGTTATCTCAAAACGCCTGTTTGCCGGTCGCACTGTGTTGAATGTGATGGCCGATACCTGCCCGGATCAATTTGAAGCTACCGATGCCGGACTTGAGGATCTTTACTTCTCGACGCTACACAATCATCGTCAACAAGTGGCATAAGGAGCGGCATCATGTTCTTACATACCCTGTCGTTTGAGTGGCGTTACTATCTGCGTCAGCCCTCATTCTATGTCGTTGGCCTGCTGCTGTTTCTGGTGTGCTTCTTTGCGACAGCATCAGATACAGTGCAAATAGGCAGCGGCGGCGAAGTACTGAAAAACAGTCCCTTCGCCATCGGCCAAACCTTGTTGATTACCGGCATCATAGCCATGTTTGCTGTAGTGAATTTTGTCGGCAGCTCCGCCGTGCGTAATCAGCAATCCATGATGGAGGAGCTTCTTTATGTAAAGCCTCTGTCTCCACTGCAATACCAACTTGGACGCTTTTTCGGTAGCTTTCTGGTGGTACTGACTTTGTTCTCTCTGGCCCCCCTGGGGCACCTGCTGGGCTCATTAATGCCCTGGGTTGACTCCAGTCGCTTCGGGGAAATCTCCTTGTGGTTCTATATCAAGCCACTGCTCCTATTGGTTACCCCTACCCTGTTTTTCCTGTCGGTGCTGTTTTATGCCATGGCACAGAAGTTCCGTTCCATGATGGCGCTTTACCTCACCGCAGTCGCTTTGTTTGTGGTCTATGGCTTTGCCGGACAGCTTGCCAGTCAACCTCAATACCGTGAGATTGCCGCGCTGCTGGACCCATTTGGTCTACGAACCTTTGCTCAGGTCGCTCGCTATTGGACCATAGAGGAGAAAAACACCATCAGCATGGGGCTGGAAGGGCTTATGCTGCAAAACCGACTGCTTTGGCTGGGATTGTCTTTGACTGTACTGGCGTTAAGCGGCGTTCACCGCCAACCGGCGATGACACGTAAGACCGAAGCCAAAAAGAGCAGGGCCTACAAAAATCCAACGATGCCGCCATTGCAGGAGCTGGCAAGACAGCCGGTAATCAGCGGCAGCAAACAGTTCTGGACCCGGGTGGGTTTTGAGATCAAACAGGTGTTTTTCAGCGCGCCTTTCTACATTCTTGGGGCTCTCACAGTGATCAACCTGATTGGCCCCATGCTTACCGGAGATTTGGATTGGTATGGCACCAGTAACTGGCCACTGACCCAGGATATGGTAAGCCTGATTGTCGGTTCCACCGGTCTGCTGATGGTCATAGTGCTGGTGTACTATTGTGGTGAAATTGTCTGGCGCGAGCGGAATACCGGGATTGGCGACATCATTGATGCCATGCCTGTGTCCAACAACATCTTTCTCAGCTCAAAATTTGTTGCCCTGAGTCTGGTGATGTTACTCCTGTACCTGTTTGCTATGGCCACCACAATCAGTTTCCAGTTAATCAAAGGGCAGATGGAGCTGGAGTTAACCCAGTACGCTATCAGTCTCGGCTTTTTAATCCTGCTTCCTCTAATGATGTCTGTGGTGCTGGCTTTCTTTCTGCAGGTACTGGCGCCCAACAAATATGCCGGGATGGGGCTGTTCGTTGGCTACTACATCATCAGCCTGGTACTGGCCACCTGGGGTTATGGTCACAGCCTCAATAATTTCGCCGCATCACCCTATATGCCTTACTCAGATATGAATGGCTATGGCTGGCAGCTTGAAACCCATGGACTCTATATGATCTATTGGGGAGCCTTTACTGTCCTCATGTTTGTTATCGCCTATGGTCTGTATCGTCGCGGCCCGGAAGTTGGTCTCAAAGCCAGGCTAAAGCTCCTGGGTTACCAGTTGGGGAATGGTGGCAAATTGCTGGCAATCAGTGCCTCTCTGGTATTTGTCTGCATGGGGGGGTATCTCTTCTACCAAACCACCATACTGAACCATTACCTGACAGATGAAGCCCGATTGGAGCGGCAGGCCAATTACGAGAAACGATATCGCCAGTATCAGGATATGCCCGAGCTGTCTCCCAAGAGTGTCACCGGGTACTTCGATATTTTCCCTGCAGACCGACGGATACAAGCCAGAGTCGAAATGCGTTGGCAGAATAATACCGACGAAAACATTTCCCGTGTGCTGGTCGCCTTACCTGATCATACAGACCCTGAAAGCATCAGCTTTGATATCGCCGGAGCCAGATTCGGCGAGTTGGACCCGGATCTTCCTGTGGGCTGGCTCAGCTTCGATTCGCCCATAGCACCGGGGGCAGAAGTCTCAGGGGAGATCTCTCTGGTCCGGGACTCCAATGGCATAGCGGAAACAGACTTCGACTGGGAAGTTGTCGACAATGGCACCTTTATCAATAACTTCTCGCTGTTGCCCGTATTTGGCTATCAACCAGACTCTGAACTGCTTGACCGTCACGAGCGTGAAAAGCGTGGTCTCGAACCTAAAGACAGAGCCAACAAACTGGAGGATACCCAGTTCCATAATGAGAACTTCTTCGGTGCTCAGGGTACATTTATCGACTTTGAAGCCACAGTCAGTACCGCTGCGGATCAAACAGCCATAGTGCCGGGCTACCTTATCAAGGAGTGGCAACAGGATGGCCGCAACTATTTTCACTACAAAATGGACAGCCCTATGGTGAACTTCTTCTCCATAGTATCGGGCCGGTTCGCAGTGAAAAAAGAGGAGTACAAAGGGATAAACATTGAAGTTTACTACCATGCTGCACATCCCTGGAACGTAGACCGAATGATGGAGTCTGTGCGCGATTCAATCGATTACTTCAGTGAAGCCTTCGGCCCCTATCAGCACCGCCAAATGCGTATCATGGAGTTCCCGGGATACCGCAGCTTTGCCCAAAGCTTCGCCAATACAGTCCCCTACTCCGAGCGTATCGGCTTTATTACCGATCTGCGTGACCCAGACAAAATTGACCCTGTCTACTATGTCACTGCACATGAAGTTGCTCACCAGTGGTGGGGACATCAGGTAGGTGCGGCCAATGTTCAGGGCAGTGCTGTCATTTCAGAATCCCTGTCGCAATACTCGGCCCTGATGGTCATGGAGCGTAAATACGGTGAGCATATGCTGCGCCGCTTCCTGAGGTATGAGCTGGACCGCTACCTCAGTGGTCGCGCGTCAGAGCGAATTGCCGAAATGCCTCTGCTTCGCAGTGAAAACCAGCAATACATTCACTACCAAAAAGGCTCTGTGATCATGATGGCAATTAAAGATGCCATCGGCGAAGCCCGGCTCAATGCTAACCTGGGCGCGTTTGCCGAGCGCTTCCGCTATCGCAGTGCTCCCTTCCCGACCACAATGGATTTGGTGGACTATCTCAAGCGGGGACTGAATGCCGAGCAGAAGGCCTTTATCGATAGTTCATTCAAGGAGATAACCCTTTATGACCTGCGTCTGGAAGATGCAACCCTGACTACTCTGGAGAATGGTAAGGTACGGGTAGATCTGACCATCCACGCAGGCAAGCTGAAGGCTGATGACGAGGGTAAAGAAAAACAAGCCGAGCTCAGCGAGCGGGTTGACATAGGCCTGTTTGCAGCCGACCCGGATACTCTGTCCAATGCGGAGGATGTGCTTGTGCTCGAAAAGCACGTACTGCAAAGTGGTGAGAACAAACTGTCATTCGAGCTGGATAAAGCGCCTACCTACGTTGGTGTAGATCCATTTGTGAAACTGGTCGACCGAGACAGTAAAGACAATATTTTCAAACTCTGAAACCCTGTTGACTCGGGCGCTGACTGACGGCGCCTGAGCTTCACTTCAACCTCTCCAAACTCCGGATTTGTATTGCCGGCCAAACCTTTAAACATGAATTGTTGCAAATACCTCTGCCAACCAACTTGCGTTTTTACGTATAGGGTTATTTAGTCATATTCATCACTTAATCAACATTTGAGCTACATATTTTGCGCAAGCAATATAAACAGCGCTCACGAACAAGCGTCAAGCACATGTATTTGAAGGTTTTTTATATTTGGCACACTACCTGCTAGATGTTACTCAATCGGAACATACAGGTAATCAAGATGGAATTACGAACTATGCGCAAATCACTACTGCCCCTCACCGTTTCATTGGCACTGCTGGGAGGGTTGACAGGATGTCAGCAGGAAGAAGCCAAACAAGAAGAAAAGGAATATGCCATTCCGGTTGAAACAGCTTCTGTCGCCCGTGGTGATATCACCTCTTTTTACAGCACCACAGCTACCCTTGAAGCCCCTGAAGAGGCCAAAGTAGTGACCCGTATTGCTGGCATGATTGAATATCTGCCGGTTGAGGAAGGGATGAAAGTGAAAAAAGGGGACCTGCTCGCTGTGATCGATGCAGACCGCCAGCAGTATTCACTGGACGCAAAAATTGCAGAAGTGTCCATTATTGAGCAGGAATTGGACCGCCTGAAAAAGATCAGTAACAAGAATTTTGTCAGTGCCGAGCAGATAGCTAAGTTGGAGTACAACCTGCAGGCAGCCAAGGCTCAGCGAGATCTGGCCGCACTTCAGGTTGAAGAGAGCCGGGTACTCTCCCCTATTGACGGCACCATTGCTGTTCGCTATGTCAAACAGGGCAATATGGCCAAAGAGTTTGACCCGCTTTTCCACATTGTGAATCAGGAAGAATTGCACGGCATTGTGCACCTGCCTGAAAAGCAGCTGCAAAGCTTAAAACAGGGGCAAACTGCTGACATCTACACCAGCCGCGATCCTAATCGTGCCTATGCCGCCAGTGTCCTGAGGATAAGCCCTGTGGTAGATGCGTCCAGCGGCACCTTTAAAGTGACCCTGAGTGTCCCCAATAGTTCGCGGGAGCTGAAAGCCGGTATGTTTACCCGGGTTGAGCTCAAATATGATACCCATGAAGACGTGATTACCGTGCCCTATCAGGCGGTAATTAATCAGGACAACCGCCAGGCCCTTTATGTAGTGAGTGAAGGGAATGCCGAGCGCCGAGAAGTCGAGCTGGGCTACCGCAATGGCGACACAGTTGAGATCCGCAGTGGACTGGAAGCGGGAGAGCAACTGGTTATCCGTGGTCAACAGAACCTGAAAGACCAATCTTTGGTAGAGATCATTAATCCGCAGGGCATGGCCGCTGTCGCCACTCCTGTTGTTGCCAACAGCGCCGGCAACCAGTAAAGGAGAGGCGGATATGTCAATGATTGAAACGGCTGTAAAAAGACCGGTCGCCGTGTGGATGATGATGTTGGCCATTATGCTGTTCGGCATGGTCAGCTTCTCCCGCCTGGCCATTAAACTGCTGCCGGACCTCAGCTACCCCACCCTCACGATTCGCACCATGTACGACGGTGCCGCACCTGTGGAGGTTGAGCAACTGGTGTCCAAGCCCGTTGAAGAGGCGGTAGGCATAGTTAAGGGACTTCGTAAAATCAGCTCGGTATCCCGCTCCGGGATGTCCGATGTCGTGCTCGAGTTTGAATGGGGCACCAATATGGATATGGCCAGCCTCGATGTACGGGAAAAGCTGGACACCATCATACTGCCCCTGGATATCGATAAACCACTGCTGCTGAGATTCAACCCCAACCTTGACCCCATCATGCGTCTTGCCCTGTCACGGGAGGAAGCGTCAGGTGCTGACCTGAAACAGATGAGAACCTACGCAGATGAGGAACTAAAGCGCCGTTTGGAAGCCCTCACCGGCGTGGCAGCGGTTCGTCTGTCAGGTGGTCTGGAGCAGGAAGTGCATATCTTGCTGGATCAGCAAAAGCTGAGTCAGCTCAATATCAGCGCCGATGACATTAAACAGCGTATCGCCCGGGAAAACGTCAATATCTCTGCAGGTAAAGTGGTGCAGGGTGAGAAAGAGTACCTGGTACGCACCGTCAACCAGTTCAAGACTCTGGATGAGCTGGGTCAGGTGATCGTATACCGGGACAACCAGCGTCAGGTACGACTGTTTGAAGTGGCGTCCATCATAGATGGTTTCAAGGAACGCACGGATATCACCCGCATCGGAGACCGAGAGTCCATTGAGTTAGCGATCTACAAAGAGGGCGACGCCAATACCGTTGCGGTAGCCAAAAAGCTCAAGCAGGCGATCAATCAGCTTAACGAGCGTAATAATGGCGATCAGCTTGAAGTGATTTACGATCAGTCTGAATTTATTGAAAGTGCCGTCAGTGAAGTCACCTCTGCCGCGATTCTCGGCAGCCTGCTGGCAATGCTGGTGATCTACCTGTTCCTGCGAGACATTATCCCAACCCTGATTATCTCTGTGTCTATCCCCTTCTCTGTGATAGCCACCTTTAACATGATGCATTTCTCGGACATCAGTCTGAATATCATGTCCCTGGGGGGCATCGCTCTGGCGGTGGGCCTCCTGGTGGATAATGCCATTGTGGTGCTGGAAAACATCGACAGATGCCGTAAACAGGGGCTGAGTAAGGTTGAAGCTGCCATTCAGGGAAGTAAAGAGGTATCCGGTGCCATTTTCGCCTCGACGCTGACCACTCTGGCGGTGTTTGTCCCACTGATTTTTGTCGATGGTATTGCAGGCGCCCTGTTTGCCGATCAAGCGTTAACCGTCACCTTCGCCTTGCTCTCCTCTTTACTGGTGGCACTGACTGCCATCCCTATGCTGGCCTCCAGAAAAGGCTTTCAGTCTCTGCCGGCACCGACGGCCAGGGCTCCCAAACCCAAGCCGACCACTCTGGGTGGAAAGTTCAAGCGATATGGCGCCACGGTATTCAGCTTCCCCTTTGTATTACTGCTGAACTATATCCCAAGCGCCCTGCTCACTATTGTCGTCACTCTGGGTAAGCTGCTTGCCTGGCTTGCGGGCCTGGTGATGCGTCCCCTCAGCAGTGCCTTTAACTGGGTTTACGCTTTACTGGAAAAGCTCTACCACGGCCTGCTTGAACTGGCACTGGCTCACAAGATGGGCGCACTGATATTGGCAATTGCTGTCAGTGCAGGCAGCGCCAGCTTGCTGCCTCGCCTGGGGATGGAACTGATCCCGCCGATGAATCAGGGTGAGTTCTACACTGAAATCCTGATGCAACCCGGTACAGAGGTATCTGAAACAGACAGAATACTGCAGGCACTGGCTCGCTCTATCAGCGACCGTGAAGATGTGAAGCATGTGTATTCACAGGCAGGCAGTGGTGGCCTGATGACCTCAGATACCAACCGTGGTGGCGAGAACTGGGGCCGTTTGCAAGTCGTGCTGGCCGATGCCAATGCCTACGATGCGGTCACCACAGAGTTGAGGCGCGCCATCAACCGGGTACCTGAACTGGAAGCCAATATCAAACACCCAGAGCTGTTCAGCTTTAAAACCCCTCTGGAGATTGAGCTGTCGGGCTATGACCTTGAAGTACTGAAACGTACCGGCGAGCAATTGGTTAATGCCCTGGATCGCTCAGACCGCTTTACCGACGTTAACACCAGTCTCAAAGATGGTCAGCCTGAGTTGACTATACGTTTTGATAACGCGCGTATCGCCGCGCTGGGACTGGATGCTCCGGCTATTGCCAACCGAATTGCCCAGCGGGTGGGCGGGACTGTTGCCAGTAAATACACAGTTCGTGACCGCAAGATCGACATCCTTATTCGCAGCGAAGAGGATGAACGGGATCAGGTGACTGATATCGAACAGATGATTATCAATCCGGGTAGCAACCAACCTTTGCCACTGCTGGCCATTGCCGATGTGGAACTGGCAACAGGTCCATCTGCCATTAACCGTATCAGTCAGCAGCGTGTGGCTTTGGTTACCGCTAATCTGGGCTGGGGAGATCTGAGTGATGCCGTCGCCGAAGCCAGGCAGATACTGGCTCAGGAACAACTGCCAAGCTCAGTACAGGCACGCTTTGGCGGTCAGAACGAGGAGATGGAAGCCTCCTTCCTGTCCCTGAAAATCGCACTGGCACTGGCTGTCTGTCTGGTATATCTGGTGATGGCCAGTCAGTTTGAGTCCCTGCTGCATCCGCTGTTTATTCTGATAGCTGTGCCTATGGCGATGAGTGGCAGTGTACTGGGCTTGTTCCTGACACAGACCCACCTGAGTGTGGTGGTATTTATCGGCCTGATCATGCTGGCGGGTATTGTGGTCAACAACGCGATTGTGTTGGTGGACAGGATTAATCAACTCAGAGCCGCCGGTGAAGATAAAA
This sequence comes from Shewanella corallii, assembly GCF_023349125.1. GTDB lineage: Bacteria > Pseudomonadota > Gammaproteobacteria > Enterobacterales > Shewanellaceae > Shewanella > Shewanella corallii. The sequence goes on from NZ_JAKIKT010000003.1 coordinate 456,105, forward strand.
TCAGTGCAATTCGAGATGCGGCCCATTCCCGTCTGCGCCCCATCATTATGACGACAATGACCACGACTCTGGGCCTGCTACCCATGGCCATTGGAGTGGGAGATGGCAGCGAAGTACGTGCCCCTATGGCAATTACCGTAATTGCGGGTCTGTCGTTGGCCACCCTGTTAACCCTGGTGGTAATCCCTGTGCTTTACGGTCTGTTTGACCGCAAACAGTTTGAGCCGGAAGATCCAGGCTCAAATCACCAGCCACAGGAGGTGACCCAATGAGCCTGACTAAACTGGCTATTAAACGGCCTGTCACCACCAGCATGTTCTTTCTGGCCATAGTGCTGTTTGGCATGGTTTCCAGCCGACTGCTGCCGCTGGAGCTATTTCCCGGGATTGATATCCCCCGGGTGTTTATCGAGGTGCCTTACCCGGGCTCCACCCCTGCAGAAGTAGAGCGCGAAGTCACTGAGGTATTGGAAGAAGCCCTGGCGACCATGAGTGGAATCGATGAAATGCGCTCCAACTCAAGCCAGAATGGCGCCAATGTGCAGCTGCGCATGAAGTGGGGGGAAAATGTTGCTACCAAGGCACTGGAAGCCAGAGAGAAGATAGACTCAGTTCGACATCTGCTGCCGGATGATCTTGAACGTATCTTTATCCGTCAGTTCTCCACCTCTGACATGCCAATATTGACCCTGAGACTGTCCAGTGAGCGGGAACTGTCCGGTGCATTTGATCTGCTGGATAAACAGCTGAAAAAGCCGCTTGAGCGGGTTGCCGGTGTATCTCAGGTTACCCTTTACGGCGTTGACCAAAAGCAGATTGAGATACGTGTCGATGCCAACAAACTGGCTGCCAGTGGCATCACGGCACAGGAGCTAAACCAGTTGATGCGCCGGTCCAATTTTATTGTCAGCGGTGGCACCATGAGAACCGGTGGTACGGTTTATCAGGTTTCTCCCAAGGGAGAATATCGTTCAATCGATGAAGTCGCTGCTCAGGTACTGCGGCCGGGATTGAACCTGGAAGATATTGCAAGCGTGACCTTTGCCCTGCCGGAGCCGGTCGAGGGCAGACATCTGGATCGTAAGTATGCTGTCGGGCTGGATGTCTTCAAGGAATCCGGTGCCAATCTGGTCGAGGTTTCCGAAAGAGTTATGAAGGTGGTTGAGGAGATTAAACAGGACCCTCAGTTTACCGGTATTCGCCTCTATGTAATGGATAACTCGGCAGATGGCGTGAAATCCTCCCTGCAGGACTTGCTGGCAGCGGGACTTATCGGCGCTCTGATGTCATTCGCCGTGCTCTACCTGTTCCTGAGGGATATTCGTATGACCCTGGTGGTGGTTAGCTCAGTGCCTATCGCTATCAGCATGACACTGGCAGCCATGTATCTTCTCGGGTATAGCCTGAATGTACTGTCCATGATGGGACTGCTGCTCGCCGTAGGTATGCTGATTGATAATGCCGTGGTAGTGACAGAAAGCGTGTTGCAGGAAAAGCAAAAGCCCCATGCCCATGACACTGAAAGCGAGAAAGATGCGGTAATCAAAGGCGTGGATAAGGTGTCACTGGCCGTGCTGGCCGGAACCCTGACCACAGCCATAGTGTTCCTGCCCAATATTTTTGGGGTTAAGGTTCAGCTGACCATCTTCCTTGAACATGTGGCCATAGCTATCTGTATTTCGTTGCTGGCGTCACTTCTGGTGGCTAAAACCCTGATCCCTTTGATGCTGAGCAGGCTTAATATTCAGCCCAAGGCCAGCGCCGAATATCCAAAACTCATCGCCTTTTATCGTAAAACTCTGGGATGGATCCTTTACCACCCCTGGAAAAGTGCAATTGGTGCCGTGGTCATTCTTGCTTCCACAGCCTTCCCGCTGAGTAATGTCAAAGAAGACCAAAATGAGGGTCAGTCGGACAATCGCCTGTTTATCAATTATCAAATTGAAGGACGTCATACTGTTGCCACAACAGAAGCGATGATCGACAGAATGGAGGAGTATCTGTATGCCAACAAAGACGCCTTTTACATAGACTCTGTTTACAGCTATTACAGCCCGGATGATGGTCAATCAACTCTGATCCTGCAAAAGGACCTCCCAGTCAGCATGACTGAGCTGAAAGAGAAAATACGTGAGGGCTTTCCGAAGTTTGCCTATGCCAAGCCGCAGTTTGGCTGGGGGAATGATGACAATGGCGTTCGTATCACCCTGATTGGACGCTCCACCTCAGAGCTGATCCGTATCAGTGAGCAAGTATTGCCACTGCTGGAAACCATCGAAGGGCTTGAAGATGTGCGCTCTGAATATAACGGTGGGCAGCAGGAGGTGATTGTCAGACTGGATCCCCAACTGGCTTCCCGCCTTGGGATAGATACTCAAACTCTGGCGAGCACCATTTCACTGGCCTTACGGGGAAATGCTCTGCGCTCGTTCCGTCATGATCCCAACGGTGAACTGAGAATCGAGCTGGGCTATGACAAGCTGTGGCGTGAATCCCTTGAGCAGCTTAAAGCCTTACCGGTTATCAGGTTCGATGACAGGGTGTACAGTCTGGAAAGCCTGGCAGATATCTCCATTCAGCCAAGATTCGACACCATACGTCACTATGACAGACAAACCTCATTGCAGATTGGTGCCAACCTCAATGAGCTGACCACAGAAGAAGCCCGGGAACAGATCACCGAGGTGATGGATGCAGTCTCCTTTCCTCCCGGATATCGCTACTCTCTGACCGGTGGTTTCCAACGCCAGGATCAGGAGCAGCAGATTATGATAACCAATATGATTCTGGCCATTGCCATGATCTACATAGTGATGGCGGCCCTGTTTGAATCCCTGCTGTTGCCAAGTGCCATTATCACTTCAATTCTGTTCGCTATTACAGGCGTATTCTGGGCGCTGCTGTTCACAGGCACCCCAATGGAAGTGATGGCGATGATCGGCATACTGGTACTGATGGGGGTTGTTGTGAACAACGGAATTGTGCTTGTGGATCAGATCAACCAGATGACCCCCGAGCTGGACCAGTTGTCAGACACCATTCTGGAGGTCTGTCTGACCCGCCTGCGTCCGGTGCTGATGACAGTGGGCACAACAGTATTGGGGCTTATCCCACTGGCCATGGGTGAAACTCAGATAGGAGGCGGCGGTCCACAGTACGCGCCAATGGCAATTGCCATTATTGGTGGCCTCACCTTCTCGACTGTGACCAGTCTGTATCTGGTCCCACTCTGCTATCAGGGGCTTTTCCATATGCGCCACGCCAGTGCAGTGAGGCTTGGTCAGGCAGAGCGCTTCTCAAGACGTGCCCTGCCCTGGATAAGCTGACAAAGACGAAAAAGGCGTCATCCGGCGCCTTTTTTATTCAGTCCTTGCTAATCAGGCAAAGCCCAACACATGACCGCCAATCACCATCACACTGGAGCCCGCCACCAACATCAGCATAAAGCGCCAGATAAACTTCACCCAGTCGCCCCAGTCAACGCGGCACACACCCAGAGTCGCCATCAAAGAGGCAGAGGTTGGTACCAGAATATTGGTAAAACCATCACCCAGCTGGAATGCCAGTACAGCCACCTGACGGCTAACACCCACGATATCGGCCAGTGGCGCCATCAATGGCATAGTCAGTGCGGCCTGGCCGGTGCCTGAGGTCACAAAGAAGTTAAATACTGACTGGAACAGATACATAAACCAGGCTGAAACCACATCCGGCAACTGACCAATCCCCTGACCGGCAGCGTTCAATATGGTGTTCAGCACACTTGGTTCTGTCGCCTTGCCGCCACCGAGCAACAGCAAAATACCGGATGCACAGCCAACCAGCACGGCAGGTTCAATCATGGTTGCTGCGCCCTGCTTAAAACTGCGGGCGATGGTATTCATGTTCATTCCATTTAAGCGGAATACCACACCGATAATACCGACGATAATACCCATGGTGAAAAACTGGCTGGCGATTTCAGGGATAAACCAGGCATGGGCCACCACTCCCCAAACCACCCAGAAAATGGTTCCGGCAATTGCCGCCAGTACCAACCAATCACCCAGATTAAAGCGGCTTTCCAGGCTGGAATTGGATTGTTGCTCTCTGAAATGCGCATCGGAGTGATAGCTGTATGACAGCTCAGGAGTTTTCTGGATCCTGGATGCATAACGCATAGTGAAAAGAATACCCATCAGGGTGAATCCCATCCACATAGGCAGACGCACTTCGGTACCTGACAGAACAGGTACACCGGCAATCCCCTGCGCGATAGCCACGCCAAAAGGGTTCATCCAGCTACTGGCAAAACCAACCTGGGTTGCGACATAGGTCACCATCACTGTGGTCATGCCGTCATAGCCCATACGTATCATCAAAGGGCAGATAATAATGGCAAAAGCGATGGCTTCTTCGCCCATCCCGAAGACGGCGCCCCCAAGAGAGAACAGGGTAAACAAGGCGGGAATAAACAGCTTCTCGTTGCCGCGGGTTTTGTCAATCAAACGCAAAATGCCGTTGTCTATGGTACCTGTGGCCATCACCACACCGAAGGAACCACCAATCACCAACATAAACATAATTACGCCGATGGCGCTGCCCCACTTGGAGCCGGAGGTCAGGCCTTCAAACGCAAAGTTAAGAAAGCCAACGCCGCCACCGCCCTCGAACAAGCCTACAGGCTGCGTCAGCGGTTCCCCGGCGTCATCGAGGGCAAATTGGAAGGAGCCCGGGTTAACCACATCCCGGCTTTTCTCGACACCATCGACCACATAGGTGATCTCCTGAGTCTGAAATGACCCGATGGGAACAAAATAGGTCAGCAGTGCAGCGGCAAAAGCCACAAAAAAGATAATCACCAGAGTATCTGGCATTTGCCATCCGCGGGATGGCGCCTGACTCGGGGCAGCAGTTTGTTGATGCAAGGACATTTATATTGCCGATTATTATTTTAAAAAACGGCAATATAAACCAAAGCTGCGGCCCCGCCCAGAGTGAAAGGTACAATTCTTTGACTTTCTGCGCATAAACAATCAAAGAATGTGCATAGTCTACAGCGAAGCTGCGCGACGGGTTCGTCTGCGCTCTATCCAGACAACCGATATCATGGCCATGGCAGACAGTAAAAGCGCAGGCACGATCGGGTGAACCTTGGCTGGCAATGGCACCAACTGCAACATCGCCAGATACCCCACCAAACCCGTGACCATGGCGGCAAAGGCAGCATTACCCGATACATTTTTGATAAAGAGTCCGGCAATGACCGGCCACAGGAATACCGCCTGCAAGGCGCCGAATGCTGCCAGATTCAACCACACAATCATATCCGGCGGTTTCAGCGCCCACCAAGCAGCCAGTGCAGTTATCACCACCATGGCCCCACGGGTCAACAGCAGCTGGCGCTCCGCGGATAAAGTCTTGGCTCCGGATTGTTCACGCTCTCTCACCAGGGCATCACGTATCATGGTTACCGCAGATTGCAGCAGCATGGAGTCCACCGAGGACATAACCGCGGCAATGGGCGCCGCCAGCAGGATACCTGCCACCCAGGGGGAAAACAGATTACTTATAAGGGTCGGCATTATAGTGTCAGGTACCTGGAGCTCAGGATATAACGCCCTGCCAAAGAAGCCGCACAGATGAGGTACAAGGGTCATAAAGACGCTGATTAACGTCCCCCATAAAATCCCTCTCCCCAGCGCACTCTTGTCTTTCACCGCCAGCAGACGAACCAGAGTGTGAGGCAGGCCCATTGTGCCGAAGCAGATAAGCACCCAGAACGAGAGCATCATGGGCCATCCCAATTGCTGTTCTCCTCCCATGGGAGAAAACAACGCAGGTTTTTCTGTGGCCAGCAGGGTCAACTTGTCGCCAAAACCAGGTGCTGACACAGTAGCGAATAACAAAAGCAACACACCGGCCAGCATGACAACGCCCTGCACTGCATCCGTTGTCGCTACAGCCCGAAAACCACCTGTCAGCGTGTAGGCCAGTACTGTCAGTACAAAAATCGCCAACCCAATTTCATAGCTGATGCCACTGACACCGGCAAACAGCCGGGCCCCGCCAATAAACTGAACTGTGATCATGGCAATAAAACCCAGTACCAGTGACCCTATGGCAAGCCGGCTCAACCAGGGGTGATTAAATCTGGCATCCAGCCATTCCAGCAAAGTACTGTGCTGGCTTTTCATCGCCACAAATTTAGGCCCGAGCACACCCATGGTGAGCATGGCAACCGGCACCTGGATCAGGGCCAGCCAAACCCAGCCCAGACCTATGTTGTAAGCGGCACCCGGACCACCGATAAAAGAGCTGGCGCTGGTATAGGTGGCGACCAGAGTCAGCGCCAACATAGGCCCATTCAGAAAACGCCCGCCAATAAAAAACTGTTTGGCTTTGTCCTGGTGTAACCCTGCTGAAAAGCGGCGACTGAGTCCCCTGCTGATAAGCAAACTGAGCACCAAATAAAGCAAAATAGGGATAAGTGTGGTCATAGCTTGTTGCCCGCTCTCAAGCCAATCAATGCCAACAGCAGGATTGCTGGCGCCATCAAACAGGAAAACCAGAACCAGACAGGCAAGCCATGCCAAAGAGGAAGGTCGCTGAGCAGCAAAGGCCCGGCACACCAAAGCAGAAAGTAGCCCAGGGTCAGAAAAAGAGTAAGTCTGGGAAGCGAAAACATAGTATCCCCGAATATTCATCCTGCATTGCATCGGAAACTGACGCAAAGTTCAGACAATGACCTCTGATACAGCAGGATTTCCTTAAAGGACGCGGATTCTAGATCACATCCGGGTTGTGAGCAACGTCATCACGTCCCGTGAAAACGACAAACGCTCCCATGGGAGCGTTTGTGACTCAGCGTACGGCTTATCAGGCTTGTTCCTGATACTCCTCAGCACGGTTTTCCAGCAGGACTGGAATGCCATCTTCAATTGGATAGGCCAGCTTATCCGCTTTGCAGATCAGCTTCTGATCTTCTTTTTGGTACTCCAGTTTGCCCTTGCACACAGGGCAAGCCACGATTTCCAGTAGTTTTTTATCGAACGCCATGGGTGGTTCCTTGTTTTCCCGCTTTTGCTGCCGCGACTTTTTGCAGCAGCTGTGTATCAAATTCTGGCGCTAGCTTGGCATCAACAGCCAGATACCACCAGTTTTGTTTTGCAAAACCGCGACACTTGATCGCATCTTTTTCTGTCATCAGTATCGGCAGGTCCTGTGACAGGGTATCAATATCCCCGGCAGTGAACGCCTGATGGTCGTTAAATGCTCTGGTCTTTACCAGCTCAAATCCCTGTTGCCTCAACGTGGTAAAGAAGCGTTCCGGATTGCCTATCCCCGCCATGGCGGCAACTTTATCGCCGGCGACAGGGGCATGGGAATTGTCACCCGCGGTCAACTCAACCAAGCCTGAGGGTTCCAAGGTCATAGCAAACTCACCAGCTTGCGCAGTGCCGCCATTACACAGGCGAAAATCCACACTGTCCAGACGCCATGGCCCTTCACGCAGCGGACCTGCCGGGATCAGCATACCGTTGCCAAATCGTCTTTCACCATCGATAAGGGTGATTTCGATATCCCGTCCCAGAGCATAGTGCTGCAGACCATCATCGCAGATCACCAAGTCCACATCGCCCTGCTTCAGCAAGGTTTCCAGGGCGGCAACCCGATTAGGTCCCACGACCATAGGCACCTGGGTACGAGCAAAGATCATCGCTGGTTCATCACCGACATCTTTACTTGAGTGTTCAGGTGTGACGCGCAAAGGGGATTTAATCTCAGCGCCATAGCCCCGGCTGATCACCCCGGGCTTATATCCGGAGCGACGCAGAAGCTCAATCAGGTACAGGACTGTCGGCGTTTTACCGCTGCCACCAGCAGTAATATTGCCCACCACAATCACGGGAACCGGGCTGCGGTAGACGGGCTTAATGCCAAGGCGAAACAGGCTGCGGCGAACCGAAGAGATCAGGGCAAACAGCCAGGACAAAGGCCAGAAAACCCATTTCAGCCAATGTCCTTGGTACCAGATTTTATGAACGAATCGCTGCATTTAGCTTCCAAATTGCATCTGATACAGCTTGGCGTACATACCACCGTGTTCCAGCAGGGATGCATGGTTACCGGCTTCAACTATCTTGCCCTGCTCCACCACCAGAATCTTGTCGGCGCTTTCAATAGTCGACAGTCTGTGCGCAATAACCACAGAGGTACGGTTATGACGCAGATTATCCAGCCCCTGTTGAATTGCCTTTTCAGACTCAGTATCCAGAGCAGAGGTTGCCTCATCGAGGATCAGTACAGGTGCATCTCGCAATATCGCACGTGCGATAGCGATACGCTGACGCTGCCCGCCGGACAGCAGTACACCGTTCTCACCCACCATGGTGTCCAGCCCTTCCGGCAACTGCTCAATAAACTCCATGGCGTGAGCAAGTTTGGCGGCATTAACTATCTGCTCACGGGTTACATCGCCTGGATAGGCATAGGCGATATTGTTAGCAATGGTATCGTTAAACAGGGTCACCTGCTGAGACACCAGCGCCACCTGCGAACGCAGATTCTTAAGGTCGTAATCGTAGATGCTTGCGCCATCCAGTTTGATACTGCCCTGTTCCAAACCTATATAGAAACGGGTGATCAGACTGGCAATGGTTGACTTTCCTGAGCCGGAACGTCCCACCAGCGCCAGGGTTTCACCGGGCTTAACCTCGAAATCTATATGTTCGAGGGCAAGCCTGTCCTGCTCTGGGTAGCGGAAGGAGACATCCTGGAACTGCAACAGGCCTTTGACACGGTCAGCCTTATGGGTACCAAAATCTGGCTCAGGCTCAGTATCCAGCAGCTCAAAAACTGCGGTACAGGCAGCAATACCACGCTGGAACTCGGCATTGACCCGGGTCAGGTTTTTGATGGGTTGCAACATGGCCAGCATGGCACCCAGGATGGTAGCGAAAGTACCGGCAGTCAGCTCAGTTTTCATGCTGTCCAGGCTGGCAGCATAAAGCACAAAGGCCAGCGCGAAGGAACCGATAATCATAATGGTTGGCTGGCTTATTGCCTGAGCCACAGCCAGCTTCATATTCTGCTGGCGGTTACGATTATTGATCTGGGCAAAGCGGTTAGATTCAGTTTCCTGGCCACCAAAGGCCAGCACGTTTTTGTGTCCTTTCACCATCTGCTCTGTGGTGGCGGTTACCCCGCCCATGGCAGACTGAATTTCCCGGGAAACCTTGCGGAAGCGGCGGCTCACCACAGTCATCACCAGCCCCATCATAGGACCGATCACCAGAATACAAAGGGACAGTTTCCAGGAATACCAGAACATCAGAGCCAACATGCCGATTACGGTAACACTGTCGCGCACAATAGAGATCAAGGCACTGCCCGATGCACGGGCGATTTGTTCGGTATCAAAGGTCACGCGGGAGATCAGGTTACCCGAGTTTTCACGGTCGATATAGCTGACCGGTAAGCTCAGGTAATGCTCAAACACCTGCTGACGCATCTTCATGATCAGCTGAGCACTCATATAAGAGATGCTGTAGGTCGAGACAAAGTTGGCCAGTCCACGAAGAGTGAACAGACCTATCACAACGAAAGGAGCCAGAGTCAACACATCACTACTGGCCTGGAAACCACCGTTTGAGACCACATCCATGGCACCGCCCATACCGGGCATACTGGATGCAGAGCTTGCCTGACCGGCAAAACCTTCATCGATAAATGGTTTGATAAAGGCAATAAAGGTCGCGTCGACAAGGCCATAGGTGATAAGTCCGGCAACCGCCATGGCAAACATGCCTTTCATCGGAGTGATGTACCCCATCAGGCGTTTAAATACGGTCCAGACTTCATTTTTCTCAGCAGTGCTCATGAGGAAATCATACTGTTGACAACAAAAGCGCCATTCTACCCCCCTTTTTTTGCCACTCCAAACTCAAACCGTCTATTGTACCAAAAAGGCGCCATATCTGCTCGATAACTGAACACCCGCCAGTTTTTTTCAGCCGGCTCAATCACAAAGCTGATTTGCCCGAGCTCACCGGAAGTCAGCGTTCGCACACCCGCCTGCTGGTACCGGGCGACAACATCCGGCTTGGGAAACCCATACTGATTGCGATAACCCGCGGCGAACAATGCAATATCCGGACTGACGGACTCAATAAACTCCCGGGATGAAGAGGTTCTGCTGCCATGGTGAGGCGCGACCAAAATACTGCTGCTTAACGCGACGCCAGAGCCCAACAAACTGGCCTCAGCTTTAGCCTCAATATCTCCGGGCAGTAATACACTGAATTGGTCATCACTGATTCTGAGTACGCAGGAGCCATCATTATCATCTGAAGGTGCAGATGGCCCCAGAATCTCAATTTCCAGATACTGCCAACTCAGCTGTTGAGGACGGCAATTAATGACAGCATTGGGCCAGCTGTCGCTGATAACGTTGGCATCAGGAAATCTCTGCAATATCCTGTCTGCACCACCTGCGTGGTCGTTATCACCATGACTCACTACCAGATAATCAAGATGGTTCAATCCGCGGTCGTCGATAAAGGGCAATATGGTGCGGGCCGCATACGTAAAGTCACCATAGGCAGCCCCGGTGTCGTATAAGATGAATCTGTCATTTCGGGATACCAGCACAGACAAGCCCTGCCCCACATCAAGCAGGTGTACCTGCCAGCTCGAGCTTGATTGCATCTGTGGAGTCAGTTGGATGAGCAGCCATTGGGCAGCTGCTACAACCACCGGCAGTGCAGGGATAAATGCCAACATTCGCCACCCGGGCGCCCGCCACCATATGACAGCAGCGCATACTATGACGGATAATGCCCACTGCCATTGTCCCGGGACATTCAGCAGCACAGCAGGCCAGCTATTACTTTGCTCCAGTAGCCAGGTAAAAGGGGTAAGTCCCCACTGCGCGGGAAACAGTGGCCAAACCGCATCAACACCAATTAACGCCAGCAGATAGGCCACAATCCCCCCGAGCAAAGCAGCTGGAATTACCAGCAAACTAAACCAGGGCACCATCAGCAGATTGACCACCATACTGTAAGGACTGAGAGAGCCAAAAATCAGTGCCTGTACGATACCAAGCCCCAACGAAAGCAGCAGTTGCAACCTGATAACCCCCAGTACCAGCTGTTTTATCCCGGACTTCCTCTCCAGAGGCGATTCGCCTTTCGCTCCGAGAGCTAACAAAATGATAGCCAGCGCACTGAAGGATAACCAAAACCCTGCCCCCAATGGCGACACAGGGTCGACCAACAACACCAGAGCCATAGCATAGAGCAACCTTTCCCAGGCCGAAGCGTAGCGGGTACTCACCATCAACAGCAGCACCATTAGTAGCATCACCAGCGCCCGGGTTGTGGGCAAAGCAAAACCGGCAAGCCCGGCATATACGCCAGCGCCACAGGCCGCCAAAGAGATGGCAACGACTTGGTTTCGCCGGGACTCTGAGGGCAGCAAACGGTTTAACGTCAAGCTGGCCAACAGATAAATCCAGCCGCTGACCACACTCAGATGCAAACCGGAAATCGCAATCAGGTGACTTGTGCCCGTCTGCCTTAACTCTTGCCATCTCTCATCTGATACCAGGCTTCTGTCCCCCAGAAGCAGGGCCAGCAAAATATCCCCCGATGCCATGGACGAGATATCGGACTTGAGATGCACCAACACAGACTCAGGGGCATCACTTATCAGAGTGGCTTCAGTAACCCGACCTTTAGCTATAATGTGGCGGCTGATAAAGTATTTCTGTTGATTGAACCCTCCCTGATTCATCACAGAGGTAATCGCCTTGGGTTTGACCTCCAGCAGCCATACCTGACCGGGTTTCACGTTTGGAGGTTTGGGCCAGCTCAGGCGCATTCCAGGTCGTAATGGCCAATAGCTTTCAGGTCCAATCAGGCGGATATTCGCCCCTATCCAGTCGCCCTCACCCGATACAAGTGATATGATCTCGCCCCGCACCTGCACCCGGCCTGACTGCTGATATTGATATTGGTCAGCCAGTGTCTGTATTGGCAGGTCAAACAGCAAAGTGATATACCCGCTAAAATAGATGACAGCGAAGAGCGAACCTGAAATCAGGGGCTGTCGTTTACATGTCAACAAAGCAAGGCAGAATAGTCCGGGCAACCAGACAAGCCCGGGGAGATCAGGCCACAGGACAGTGGAAATCAGGGTGAGACAAAACCCGAACAGGAAATAGTTCATACGAGATACAGTAAAGACAGTAAATTCAGCCTATGCCAAAAAAACTGCTCGAACGATTTATCCCCAAACCGGAAACACTGAAGCAACACAAGCATTTAAAAATGTTTGGTAGCCTTCTGCACAACACTAATCTCTGGGTGCTCAACCGCAAGTCTGTACCGGGTGCGTTTGCAATTGGTCTGTTCAGTGCCTGGATGCCCATTCCGTTTCAAATGGTGCTGGCTGCGGCGCTGGCGATTTTCTTCAGGGTTAATGTCCCTGTCTCTGTGGCACTGGTATGGATTACCAACCCTATCACCATGCCAGTAATGTTCTATCTGGCTTATCTTGTTGGCGCCAGTCTCCTGGGGATAGACGCCAGCACTTTTCACTTTGAAGCCTCATGGGCCTGGCTTAAAGCCTCTTTGACCACTATTGGCCCAAGCTTCTTGCTGGGATGCGCTGTCATGGCTATTACCTGGGCTGCTGTCGGTTATTTTATCCTGCGCAGCCTGTGGAAATACGCCACCATGCTCAAATGGCAGAACAGGCGTAACAAGGCAGCCGCAAACAAATAATGACCATCAAAAAGCCGGGATTAACCCGGCTTTTTTCTGTTTGAATTCTTACCGACCGGACAAGGCCCTTGCCGGCATAATCTTACTGGCTTTAAACGCAGGATAAAGTGTTGCAATCAGGCTCATCAACAATGCCATTCCCAACACCAGCACCACATCTGAAAGCTCAAGCTGTGATGGCAGGAAATCAATAAAATAGATGTCTCCCGCCAGCAACTGCACAGAAAACAGGGATTCAATCCCCTTGGCAATGCTGCTCAGGTTGATGGCGACCAAAGTACCTATTGTCCCACCCAGCAGGCACCCCAGAATTCCGTTAAGCGCCCCCTGAACCACAAAAATAGTCATCACGGCGCCCCGGCGCACACCCATTGTCATCAGGATGGCAATTTCTGACGCCTTGTCTCTGACAGCCATCACCAGAGTAGACACGATATTGAAACAGGCGACCGCAATGACCAGAGCCAGCACCAGATACATCACCACGCGCACCAACTGAATATCCTGATACAGGTGCCCCTGCGTCCGGGTCCAGTCATTCATATACAGGTATTGATCCTGCTTAAAGCCCAGCTCGCGGATCAGCGATGGGGCCATAAACACATCGTCGACCTTAATGCGCAACCCGGTCACCGAATCTCCCATATTCAGCAGACCTGCAGCATACGCCATGGGGATATAAGCATTGGCAAGTTCGAGTTCACCACCAAGCTTAAAGGTCCCTGTGATCACAAATCTGTGGCTTTTAGCGCCCCCCAGCCGGGTACTTTGACCATTGCTGACACTGGGCACATAAAGGGACAACTTGTCGCCTATCTTTAACCCCAGCTTACGCATCAGCCCTTCACCAAGCACAATATGATTCTTATCACTCTCCAGTGATTGCCAGGCTTGGGGAGACATATAATCGCGGATTACCGACACTTCAGGCTCAAATCTGGTATCAATGCCGGTCACCGCCAATCCCTGAAAACCACCAGGCTTCTGCACCAAGCCTTCGATTCGGATAAATGGGGCAGCGCCAGAGACCCCCGGAATCACCAGCGCAGACTGCAGCATGCCAGGCCAGTTATGAACAGGTTCAGCCGCGCCAATCAATTCACCATGGGGAACCACGCCGAGAAAGCGATTTTGCAACTCACGCTCAAAACCGTTCATGGCGGAAAGTACGATAATCAGAACCGCTACGCCCAGAGAAATACCCGCCGTAGAGGCAAAAGAGATAAAACTGATAAAACCGTTGGCCTGCCGGGCACGGTAAAAACGCCAACCAATCCAAAAGCCCATCAAGGATTTCATGCACTCGCCTCATCAGGCACGATCAGGCCGTCATGCATTCGAACCCGGCGGTCCATTCTGGCAGCCAGTTGGTTATCATGGGTCACCACCACAAAGGCGATCCCCAGTTGTGATGCCAGATCCCGAATGAGCTGATAAACCGCTTCACCACTGACGGCGTCCAGGTTACCGGTTGGCTCATCGGCCAGCACCACCCGGGGTTGATTGATCAAGGCCCTGGCAATGGCAACACGCTGACGTTCACCACCTGAAAGTTCAGATGGCGCATGTTTACCCCTGTGTCCAAGCCCGACTTTCTCAAGCAACTCCTGAGCCTTTTCCATCGCCTGCTTGCGCCTGGTACCGGCTATCAGCGCTGGCATTGCCACATTCTCCAACGCGGAGAATTCAGGCAACAGATGATGAAACTGATAAATAAATCCAAGCTCAAGGTTACGTACCTGAGCCTGTCTTGCCGCATCCAGGCTGAACAGCTCCTCTTCACCCAGCCAAACCTCACCACCACAGGGGGTATCCAGGGTACCGAGAATATGCAGCAGGGTACTTTTGCCTGAACCTGAACTGCCGACAATGGCCAGCTGTTCCCCCTGGCGCACCTCAAGGGTGACACCTTTAAGCACGGGAGTTTCTGCCGCACCATCACGATAGGTTTTGGTTATATTGCTGCAGCGCAGCACAACTTCCTGCATTTTCTCTTCTCTATTCATACCTCAGGGCTCCGGCCGGCTGTACTCTGGCGGCTCGTAATGCCGGATAAAGTGTCGCCAGCAGGCTGACTACCAGGGTGCCCACGGCAATCCAAACCAATTGGGGAACACTCAACTGAGCGGGCAACATGGTACCGGCCCCAAGAATCGCTATCCCCAGGGAGCTGAGCACAGTATTGATATTCAGGGTCACCAGTACCCCGGCCCCAAGACCCAGTATCAGGCCAATCAGGGCGTTCAGGCTCCCCTGAAACATAAAGATCGCCATCACCTGGCCATGGGTCATGCCCTGGGTCTTCAGTACAGCGACATCAGAGGTCTTGTCCACCACCATCATCACCAGTGCGGAAACGATATTAAAGGCGGCCACGGCAATGATCAGACTCAGCATCAGGGACATCATGTTCTTTTCCATCTTCACCGCACTGAACAGATGACCATAGTCCTGTCGCCAGTCACTGACCTGCACTTTAATGCCCAACTTGTCCGCTACCGCCCTGACTTCAGCTGCCAGCGCGGGCGCATTGAAAGGATCGACCAGGTACAGCCTTAACTTATCGACACCATCCGCAGACTTGCGCATGAGTCGTCGCGCATCCTGATATTGAACATAAGCCACGGAAGCATCCACCTGAGAGCCCATCTCAAACAGGCCACTGACGGTGAATTTTCTTTGACTGGGCACCGGCCCCAACGGCGAATAAACCACGCCCTCGCCACTGAGAATGCGCACCTTATCCCCCGGGACCACTCCCAGAGTTTGAGCCAGTTGGCTGCCGAGGATGACGTGATACTCCCCCGCCTCAAGGCTGGAGAATGAACCTGCATAGGTATGACGGGCAACATCTGAGACAGTGCGTATCTGTTCCGGATAGACGCCATACAGTTGCACGGCCGCGATATTGGATGGTGACTGCAACATGGCCTGGGTTGATGCGCTGTCAACCACAGCCTTGACGCCCTGTATCTCTGACAAGGCTTTGCGCAATGATTCCGGCTGGGTGAAACCTTCAGCAGCAGAGACAGTCAACTGAGGCACAGCCCCAAGGATCCGTTGCTTCAGCTGTCCCTCCAGACCGTTCATGACACTGGATACAATAATCAGGGCAGCTACACCCAGAAAGATGCCACTGACGGCAAAAAAGGTAATAAAAGAGGCAAAGGCATTGGCCTTGCGGGCGCGCCAGTAGCGATAACCGATAAAAAATGGTGTGGAGAAGTTCATTGGCCCCTGGCGGCTAAACTTGCTAAATCAAAGGAATGGGCACGATAATAGGTGGAATACCGGCATAAATAAAGAGGCAAGCCTTGATATCCTCAGACAATTCATACTTTAACGTGCCTCACGAATTCACGGCCTACCTGGAACCCTGGCAGCAGGAGTCGCTGCCGGACGAAACCGCTCTGAAAGAGATGCAGTCAGTGGGTTTGAAACTGATCACTGAAGTTAAAGAGTTGGAAAACGCCTGCCTGCTGCAATTGCGGAATCTGGATAATGAAGCCAAAGCTGTCGTGGATTTTCTTAAACTACAGTCCCGTAAAGTGGATCTGGTTCTGCAATACGTACTGGAAAAAGAGACTCAGCATGGACAAAAGCACCCGGGGCTGAGCTTCGGTGGCAGCGGGTTTACCATCTCATCGGCAACACCTTTGACTGTCGGCCAGCAGTTTAAAACCACACTCTATATCCGCGAAGAGCTAATCAACATCCTGTGTATCGCGACAGTCATAGCAACCAGCAGCGAAGATGGCGTTCACCGAGGCCAGCTTGAATACAGTGCCATTCTGGAGTCAGATATCGAGCAATTGGTACAGGCGAGCCTGAGAGTCCAGCAGAAACAACTCAGAGCCAGAAAACAGGCTCAGGCGGGCAGCTAGACTGATGAGCTGCGCCACTCTCCGGCCAGCAAACCATAAACGGCATGGTCCACCACCCTGCCGTTAATATTTTCAGCCCTGCGGATAACCCCCTCCAGAGTAAAACCCAATCTCTGTGCCACCTTCCGGCTGGCAAGATTCTCCACTGCGGCAGCAATTTCCACCTTTTCTAACTTGAGCTCGTCAAAGGCAATATGCAACAACTCAGATACGGCGCGGGTGACCAGACCCTGGCCCTGGCATTGCGCGCTAAGCCAATAACCTATATCCGTTTTGCTCAACTGTCTGTCAATTTTGTTTAAACTGACATTCCCCACTAACTCCCCCTGGTACAAAATGCCGCAGGTCAGTGACTGGCCAGCTGAATACCCCTGCAGCGCATTGGTAATAAAGCTCATAAAGAACTCACGGTTATGAGCGTTATGGGGCCATGCCAGCCAGCGTCCCAGGTATTCTCTTTCAGCGTCCACTATTTCCAGATAGCGAGCAGCAAACCCCGGCTCTACCAGCGCCAGCATCAAAGACTCGTCCACTTCTCTTACGAACATAATTTTCCCTTCTCATCCCTAACAACCCAATAAACGGCGGGCAATCTCTGCCCGAAGGCCCCTAAAAACTGGCACAGGTCACGCCAAAACTCTACAATGTCGGCAACTTGCCGCGATAACAACAGTAAAGCATTTCAATGACTGAGTTTTCCGTCCTTACGCCACCCGGCCAACTTAAAAACGCAAGAATTCAAGCTCTAAGCGCCCCTACCAGTGTGGCCAAAGCCATGACGCTGGCCAGTATCGGCCGTCAACACCCGGGCACTACCCTGATTGTCACCCACGATACTCCAAGTGCGCTGGCGCTGGAGGCAGAGCTCAGTTATCTGCTTCAAGGAGCTGAGCTGCCGGTAAGACTGTTTCCGGACAGAGAAACCCTGCCCTACGACAATTTTTCCCCGCATCAGGACCTGATCTCCGCCAGACTGGAAACCCTGTCCAGGTTAGGGGGTGAAAGCCACTCTGTGCTAATCGTGCCAATTTCAACCCTGATGGTTCGTCTGCCCCCCCAGTCTTTTATGGCTGGCAATGTGCTGGTACTGAAAAAAGGTGATAAGTACGACCTGCAAACCATGCGGCAAACCCTGACGGATACAGGTTACCACCTGGTTGACCAGGTCTACGAGCACGGTGAATTTGCGATTCGCGGCTCGATTCTGGATATCTTCCCCAGTGGCAGCAACAAACCTGTTCGAATTGAGTTATTCGATGACGAAATTGAGTCATTGCGTTTCTTTGACCCTGAGACCCAGCGCTCCAGCATTGAGATGCCACAACTGAGGATGCTGCCTGCAAGGGAGTTCCCGACCGATAATCAGGCTATTGAGGGCTTCCGTCAGCGTTATCGCCGCCGCTTTGAAACCATCTCCAAAGAACCGGAATCCATCTACCAGCAGGTCAGCCGTAAGTTGATGCCTGCAGGCATAGAAAATTATCTGCCACTGTTTTTCGACACCACTGCCACCCTGTTCGATTACTTGCCGCCGGATACTCAAATTGTCACCTGTGGCGATATTGAAGCGGCCGCCAGAAACCATCTGACAGAAGTGGAACAAAGATACGAAGACAGACGTATCGACCCTTTGCGCCCATTACTTGAGCCTAAAGAGCTTTACCTGCTGACTGAGCAACTGTTTGGCGCATTCAAACCTTTGCCCCGGTTTGTGGTCACCCGTGATGCCAGTGATGAAAAGTATAAGTACAAGTTTGCCAAGGCAACAGCCCTGCCGGATATCACGGCCAACCATAAGCTAAGACAACCGTTAATCTCGCTCGCTCAGTACCATACAGACCACCCCAAAGTTCGCCTGCTCTTTTGTGCGGAATCTGAGGGGCGTCGTGAAGCACTGCTTGAACTGCTGGCCAAGATTGATATTCGCCCCAGGGTGCTCGACCACCTCAACGACTTTATCGACAGTGATGACCCCCTTGGTCTGATAGTCTCTCCCTTGTCTCAGGGGTGCCTGCTGTCCGACAGCAAAGTTGCCATTATTTGTGAGACTGAACTCTTTGGTCAGCGCATTGCTCAGCAACGCCGCCGGGACAAAGAACGTCAGATCAGCAGCGACCTGTTGATTAAGAATCTGGCAGAGCTGAAAGTGGGTCAGCCCATTGTCCATCTGGAACATGGTGTGGCCCTGTATCAGGGGCTGGAAACTCTGGATACCGGAGGCCTGGTAGCTGAGTACCTCAAGCTGGAATATGCCGGCGGAGACAAACTCTATGTGCCTGTCTCCTCTTTGCATCTGATCAGCCGCTACAGCGCAGGGACAGAGGAGTCTTTGCACCTCAATAAACTGGGTAACGAAACCTGGGCCAAAGCCAAGCGTAAAGCCATTGAGAAGATCCGTGACGTTGCCGCTGAGTTGCTGGATGTCTATGCCCGTCGGCAGGCCCGCCCCGGTGATGCCTGTCAATTGGATGAAGAGGAGTATGCACTCTTCTCCCAGGGCTTCCCATTTGAAGAAACCGTGGACCAGGAAACCGCCATTCACGCCGTACTGGCAGATATGCGCTCCCCTATCGCCATGGATCGTTTAGTGTGTGGTGATGTGGGCTTTGGTAAGACAGAAGTCGCTATGCGTGCCGCTTTCGTTGCGGTCAACGATGGCAAACAAGTTGTGGTATTAGTTCCCACCACACTGTTGGCCCAGCAGCATTATGAAAACTTCAAGGACAGATTCGCCGATTGGCCGGTGAGCATTGAAGTCATGAGCCGATTCCGCACCACCAAAGAGCAAAACCAGGTGCTGGACAATCTGGCTGCAGGCAAAGTGGATATTGTGATCGGGACTCACAAATTACTGCAGTCCGGCGCTCAGTTTGAAAACCTTGGATTACTTGTGATCGATGAGGAGCACAGATTCGGCGTTCGTCAGAAAGAGAAAATCAAAGCGCTCAGAGCCAACGTAGATATCCTGACGCTGACCGCAACTCCTATCCCGCGGACACTGAATATGGCGATGTCAGGTATGCGGGATCTGTCCATTATCGCCACACCTCCAGCCAAGCGACTGGCAGTGAAAACCTTTGTGCGCGAGTATGACAAAGCCACTGTTCGCGAAGCCATCATGCGTGAAATCCTTCGTGGTGGTCAGGTCTATTTCCTCCATAATGCGTTAGAAACCATAGAGAAGTGTGCGGCAGATATTCGCGAACTGGTTCCGGAAGCCCGTGTCGTTACCGCCCATGGTCAAATGCGTGAGCGGGAACTGGAACAGGTCATGTCGGACTTTTATCACCAGAGGTTCAATGTGCTGGTTTGCACCACCATTATTGAAACCGGTATCGATGTTCCCAGCGCCAACACCATAATTATCGACAGAGCCGATCACTTTGGACTGGCTCAACTGCACCAGTTACGTGGTCGGGTTGGGCGCTCGCATCACCAGGCCTATGCTTATCTTATGACGCCTCATCCCAAGCGCATGACCAGTGACGCCCGCAAACGTCTTGAGGCTCTGGAAGCACTGGAAGACCTTGGTGCAGGGTTCATGCTGGCCACTCAGGATTTGGAGATCCGGGGAGCCGGCGAACTGCTGGGGGATGAGCAAAGTGGTCATATCTCAAAAATCGGCTTCAGCCTGTATATGGAGATGCTGGAAGGAGCGGTTAAAGCTCTGAAAGAAGGTAAAGAGCCATCACTGCAGCAGATGTTGAAACAACAGTGTGAAATCGACCTTCGAATCCCAGCCCTGCTGCCGGAAGACTATGTGGGCGACGTAAATATGCGTCTGTCGCTGTATAAGCGCATCGCCAGCTGCGAGACAGATTCAGCCCTGGATGAACTCAGGGTCGAGCTTATTGACCGTTTCGGTATGCTGCCCGATGCCGCCAAAAACCTGCTGACGCTGACTTTGTTCAAGCACAAAGCCACTGAGCTGGGTATCAGCAAAATTGAGATGCATGCCAAAGGCGGCAGCATGGAATTCGCTGACAATCACTGCATAGATCCGGGATTTATCATTGGTTTATTGCAAAGTCAGCCACAAATCTATCGTATGGATGGGCCTAATAAGTTAAAGTTCCTAATCTCGGCTGAAACGCCGAAAGACAGGCTGGAATTGGTCAAGACCATACTGGACCAGCTGTCACAAAATCGTCTTGGAGAGTAAACGTGTTTCGTTTAATTGGGGTTTCCCTGCTGCTTGCCACTCTGGGTTTAAGCCAGAATGTCTCAGCCAGTGAAGAGAACTGGTTTGAAGTTGAAGTCTATGTGTTCAGTCGCCAGGCTGCGGACAGTGAACAATGGCCGGAACAGGCTGTGCCCGCTGACACCCGCAAAGCGATAGACCTGATAACTCCTGTGGTATCTACCGATGTGTCAGGGTTGAATTCAGCGCTGAACGGCTGTACGGCCGC
Source organism: Shewanella corallii (assembly GCF_023349125.1). Lineage (GTDB taxonomy): Bacteria > Pseudomonadota > Gammaproteobacteria > Enterobacterales > Shewanellaceae > Shewanella > Shewanella corallii. The sequence continues at coordinate 477,167 of NZ_JAKIKT010000003.1, forward strand.
CGACTGGGCCACCAGGCCTGATTGGTGTAATCAGCAGATGTTGCAAACCAGCCGAACCCACCCGGAACAAGTTCCTGTGACCATAGGGGCGGCACAAGAGACCTATGCCAGCGCAGATGAAGCAGCAGTGCTGTTGGCAGACAGTCAAAGCCAGTTTCAGGAGCTGATCAGCAAATTATCCCGGGAGCCTGGCGTGACGGGTCTGTTGCATATGACCTGGCAGGAAAATATGAAACCCCGCCGCCAGGCCAAGCCTATCCGTCTATATGCAGGCAAAGATTTTGGCAAAAATTATCGCGCCGACGGGTCTGTCATTGAAGCTGATAATGATCTGGTACAACACTTCACCTATCTTAACGACTTTCTCACCCAGGATAGTGAAGACCCTGTTTGGCAATTGGATGGCACTCTCAACATCTATCTGAATCACTGGCTCTACATTGAAACCGATTTGGTACTGCGTGAAGAGGGAGACAAAACCCTGGCGACACCAGAGCCGGAACTGACAGAGCAAAGCGTCGTTGCTGATGACACGGCTGAAGAAGCCAAACAGGTTCCCTATCTTTACGCGATTCACATGAAGCAGAATCGACGGGTAAGAAGCAATGAAATGCACTATTTTGATCACCCGAAACTGGGGCTGCTGATTCAGATCCGTAAAATGGAACAGCCATCGGAGAGGGAAGTTGATCAGGAAAGTGAAGCCAGGGACGTTGGGCAGTAATCCATCACCATTCAGGGCGGTCGTGACCGCCCTTTTTTACGCCTGTTTACCAGCCAAAAGAGAGGAACCTAAAGTGCAATGATTGAAAAATCCAGATAGATATCATTGTCCTGATCTTCATCAACCAGAACCTGCTCGACTTCTGCTGCCGGTGCTCCATGATGGCACCAATCAATCAGCTGGGCCACCGCACCATCGCCTCCCTGCACCAGAATCTCGACGCTGCCATCATCCCGGTTACCCACATACCCAGTCAATCTCAGCTCGTTGGCTTTTTCCAGGGTATAGCGGCGAAAACACACGCCCTGCACCTTGCCGATAACCTTTATCCGAACCCTTTTCATTGCAGGCTCCTGCAACACAGTGTTAACGGAAACATATACCAAGGTTGGGAAACAGGCAAAAAAAACAGCTAGCGAAACTGCTGCTAGCTGTTATCGGGCGACATACGCAAACTACATCAAAACCGGCAACATCCGCATCAGGATGTAACACGGCTCTGACGGTCGTCACTCTACAGAGATTATAAAAATCCGCAACCATTTTTTAGTGTATTTACACGTTTTATTAACCCTTTATCAGCACAATATTCCACACAAAGATCTTGCAGCAGTAAGTTGAAATACATAAGGCTTTGATAATTTGAGGAAGTGTTGTCGCCTGCAGCAAACAATCCGGCTATTTAACGAACAGAGAAATTTAAAATTAATATCATGACTGGTTCTGCCGACATGCCCTCTCCCCGGCTCAAGCGACGATTTTTTAAGCAGTTAATGTGGTTTATGGAATGGCTTTAAAATGGCTGAAAATAATGGGTGGGGCTGTCTCACAATATAAACAATCATCCTGTCAGATTGTTTATTGACCATATCGTGGTCAGGGCAAAAGGAACCGTTTCCCTCGCCATCAACAGGTTTTATCCGGTTAATAAAATGTAAAAATGCCACTGGCAATAAGCGAGTGGCATTGTCTGTTTCTTCGGGCCGTTTTCGGTCAGTATCAGGTCAAATCCCGGAAGGCTTTTATCGCCATAAGATGGGGACCCAAAGAGGGAAACTTATGCAGCTGCTCCTCATCCCAGATAACCTCGTAAAACTCCCCAAGAGCATCAGAGATCGGTTTTTGATCGAAGACTTCATCCTGGCGTGACAGTATCACCAGACTTTTGCCACGGTTTTTATCTCTGAACTGACTGACACATTTACTGGCAATATCTGCGTACTCTTCAGGCCTGTCTATCTTGCCCAGCATATTTTGCTCAGGCCAGAGATTAGGGTTAATCAATACGCTGCGAAGTCCTGACAAAAAACCGATACGCTCACACCAATAGGCTCCTAAACCAACCCCGATCAGAATGGGATTTGGATCGTCACTCAGCTTAAGTTGCTTGTCCACCTCATTAAGCAGATGCTGCATATCATGTCTTGGGTGCTGAGTACTGTAACTGACCAGCCTGACGTCATCGTCAATAAAGGTAAGCTGGCGAATTTTGTCATGATTCCCGGGACTGGTAGCATCATATCCATGCAGATAAAGGATCATTCTTCCTCCTGTTACTGACGAGAAAAATCATTAATCAATTTGGTAAGCTCCCTTCCCCGCTGCCAGCGGGCTTCATTATCCAGAGCTTTGATTGCATCCATCGCATTGGCTTTCAAACGATTAGCAGGCCTTATTGAAGCCTGTTCAGGCCAGGGAAAATCCTCCAACACTTCGGATACGCCATCAGGGTTATTGCAAAGCAGGATCATGTCACAACCAGCATCCAGTGCCGCTTTTGCTCGCTGGCGGAATCCTCCGGCAAATGAAGCCCCATGCATACCCAAATCATCGGAGAAGATCACCCCATCAAAGTTAAGCTCTGCCCTCAGGATTTCCTGTAGCCAAAAACGGGAGAAACCGGCAGGGCTGGGATCGACCTTACTGTAGACCACGTGGGCGGGCATCATGCCATCCAGCATTTGCTCACCACACAGGGTCACGAATGGCGGCATATCTTTGGCTCGGATATCGGCAAGCGGTCTGTCATCAACCGACATGGCGACGTGGGAGTCAGCCTGTACACTGCCATGACCGGGGAAGTGTTTACCCACACTGGCCATACCCGCAGAGCGCATCCCTTTTATCCAGGCTCTGGCAAGCTGTGTAACTTCATCAGGCTTTGAGCTGAAACTGCGCTTACCTATCACTTCACTGATACCGTTGAGATCCAGCACGGGCGCGAAGCTCAAGTCGATATCACAGGCCAGCAATTCAACCGCCATCACGAATGCCAGGTCTCCGGCCCACTGACAGGCCAGTTCCATATCGCCACGGGCGGCGGCAAGAATATCGCCCATGGCAGGAATTTCAGTAAAACCCTCTCTGAAACGTTGAACCCGACCACCTTCATGATCCACAGCGATCAGTAACTCTTTGTTCGCCGCACGGATCTGCGCGACCAGTTCACACAACTGTTGCCGGCTTTCAAAATTGCGGCTGAAGAGTATCACGCCGCCAACCGCCTCATGCTGCAGTTGAGGCACTTCGGTTTCACCGACGCTCAGGCCGGCAACATCCATCATCAGGTAACTCATCCATTCCCCTGTTACAGGCCAATATCAACAAACCTTGGGATTAAAATAAGCGATAGTGAAAAAATGCTTTTCCCGGATAAGCTTATCTGACTTGGCTCATCAAAAAATCTAATGCTAAAAAACGGTAAAACTTGTGGGATACTGACAACTCACGGTTCACATTGAATAACACAATGCCTGTCCCACGGTGCATTTCAGCCCAAGAGTAACCCGAAGCGCCGGGCAGCGCGAGTGATACAGTTCAGTCAGGTCAGCTTTAGTCCAAACATTCATCTGACATACAGCGACCTTTCACCGAAGCAACAAAACAAGGCGAGTCTCATGATTAGTGTTTTTGATATGTTCAAGATCGGCATCGGCCCTTCCAGCTCCCACACCGTCGGCCCCATGAAAGCAGCCAAGGTCTTTGTCGATATTCTCCAGGAGAAAGGATTACTTGCCCAAACCGATGAGTTGCGTTCAGAACTCTTTGGCTCTCTGGGTCAAACAGGCAAAGGCCACGGCACAGGTAAAGCTGTGATCCTGGGCTTAATGGGTGAAGACCCAGAAACCGTTGATACAGATAATGTTGATGCCACATTGTTACGGGTCGAAAAAGAGCAGCAGATGGTAGTGACCGGTGGTCATATCGTTAAATTTACCCGGGAAAACGGCATTACCTATCACAGGCGCAAGTCTCTGCCCGCTCACGCCAATGCCATGACACTCTACGCCTACAAGGACGGCGAGTTATTATATGAGCGTACCTACTACTCAGTTGGCGGCGGTTTTGTGCTGGATGAAGATGAGATTCAGGCCAAAGATGCCTCTCCCGCTACTCCCATCACAGCCGCCCCCTATGATTTTGACTCCGCGGCGCAACTGCTCAATCTCTGCAATGAAAATGGCCTGAGCATTTCATCTTTGATGATGGCCAACGAGCGTGCAGTTGCCTCTAATGAGGAGATTAACGCCGGGCTTTGGCGTATTTGGGAAACCATGAAGTCCTGCATTGAGCGGGGTTACCTCAGAGAGGGATTGTTGCCTGGAGGCCTCAAACTCAGACGCCGCGCGCCCGGACTGTACCGCAGATTGAAGGCAGAAGGTAAAAATAACGTAGATCCACTCAATGCGATGGATTGGGTTGACCTGTTCGCCCTGTCAGTCAATGAACAGAACGCCGCCGGTGATCGGGTTGTTACTGCACCGACCAATGGTGCCGCCGGTATTATTCCTGCCGTACTTTGCTACTACCACACCTTTGTACAGCCAGTGGATGAAGATATCTGTGCACGATTTTTACTGACAGCGGCCGCTATCGGCATTCTGTACAAGAAAAACGCCTCAATTTCGGGTGCTGAAGTGGGCTGTCAAGGTGAAGTCGGTGTGGCCTGCTCTATGGCTGCAGCCGGTCTCACTGAGATTATGGGTGGCACAGTTGTACAGGTGGAGAATGCGGCAGAGATAGGGATGGAGCACAACCTTGGGCTCACCTGTGATCCGGTTGGCGGCCTGGTGCAGGTCCCTTGTATCGAACGTAATGCCATGGGCGCAGTTAAAGCCATTAATGCTTCACGTATGGCCCTCAGAGGCGATGGTCACCACAAGGTATCACTCGACAAGGTGATCAAGACCATGATGGACACAGGCAAAGATATGCGATCCAAGTACAAAGAAACGGCGAAAGGCGGTCTGGCCGTAAATATCGTGGAATGCTGATTCCCCGTCAGACAGAAATAAAAAATCCCGCTCCGGCGGGATTTTTTTAACGAAGCGACGTCAACGAACCGGCAAATCAAAGTCTGCAAACAGTTTTTCAATCGCCTGGGGATCTCGCAACGCCACCGCTTTTTCAACCACATCACGGGTCAAATGCGGAGCAAAACGTTCCATAAAGTCATACATATAACTGCGCAGGAAACTGCCTTTGCGGAAACCGATTTTAGTGGTGCTGTAATTAAACAGGTGGCTGGCATCAATCACTTTCAGGTCACTGTCCAGCTGTTTATCAATAGCCATTGTGGCAATAACACCAACCCCAAGCCCCAAACGCACATAAGTTTTGAGTACTTCGGCACTGGTTGCACTGAACACCACTCTGGGCTCGAGTCCTGCCCGATTAAAGGCACGCTCAATCTCTGATGCTTTGTCGAAACCGAACACATAAGTCACCAGAGGAAAGCGAGCGAGATCCTCTATGGTTAAGTGACTGACATTCGCCAGCGGATGATCTTTAGGCACCACTATGCTGCGATTCCAGTGATAACAGGGCAACATAATCAGGTCGCTGTATAGGTGCATCGCCTCAGTCGCAATCGCAAAATCAGCATCACCGCGCGCCGCCAGCTCACTGATCTGGGATGGGGTTCCCTGATGCATGTGCAGATTGACCTTGGGGTAGCGCTCAATAAATTGGCGGATAATAGGTGGCAATGCGTATCTCGCCTGGGTATCTGTGGTCGCAATATTCAGCTCACCCTGATCCGGGCGGGTGTACTCTTCCGCCACGCGCTTGATGCTGTCTACCTTGCCAAGGATATCATTAGCGATGGCAATAACCTGCTCTCCTGCAGGAGTCACATGAGTTAAATGCTTACCACTGCGACCAAAAATCTGAATACCCAACTCATCTTCCAGCATGCGTACCTGTTTACTGATCCCCGGCTGTGAAGTGTAAAGGTTCTCCGCTGTAGCCGAGACATTGAGGTTGTGATTCACGACCTCAGCAATATACCTGAGTTGTTGCAGCTTCATAGTCTTTCCTTTGAGCTCCGGCCTGTATAAACATCCTGCCTTACAGGTGAAATTGGGATGGGTATCTATAATTACTGGTTATAGTACACGTGAAATATTAAATCAAACTGGAATAAAGAAACAAGAGCTGCATACAAATGGGACAAGTTGGCAGGCTTAGACTAAGATAACTATGCTAGATTATTGATTTATTGTAGCATTGGCACAATTACGCAAACTCTGGATAACCTATGATTTTTTACTTGGTTCTCGCACTCATAGGTGCGCTACTCCTGCTGGTCATTGGGATAAACATTATTCAGCAGCAAAAGGATCGCTTGGAGACAGATCGCCGTAACGAGTTGATCCGTCAAAGAGCTGTTCTCGAAGAGACAGAAACTATACTGTCCAACTCTGCTATGCTGCCATGCTCCAACCAGATAATTCTGGTGCTATACCGGCGTATGAATGATGCTCTTGTCGCCGCCGTGGCCAGTGCTAATGACAAGCAAAAAGGGGAGTATGAGCGCCGCCAAAAAGATCTGGCAGCTCAAATCGAAAACCTCGCCAAAAACGCTGCTGCGGCCCCACCGCTGGAAAACTTCCGTTTGCCGGACAATGACAAACAGATACTGCAGCTGGTCCAGTCGCTGAAGAAGTTGAAGGCAATATTACGGGCAGAAAACAATAAAGGCCGGGTTGACCCCAATGTGTTTTCTCAGGAAGAGAAGCGTATTGATAACCTGCAACTGCGAATTAATGTGGATTCCATGTTGAACCGTGCCCGCAGTGCCGTTGGTATTAAACAGTATGGTAGCGCCAAGCAGATGGTAACCAAGGCACTGACCACTCTCAATGCCCTGAAAGCCCAGTCTCCCAATGACCCATTTATCAGTAAGAAAGCCGACGAAGCCAAAATGCTGCTGGATGAAGTGATGGGCGCCCAAAAACGTGACGATCCGACGCCACAGGCCAAAGAGAAGTCAGAAGACGATCTCGACGTGCTGTTTCAGCAAAAAAAGAAGTGGTAACCAGCCACTTGAAGTCACAAGGGAGCCTCAGGGCTCCTTTTTTGTTTCACTATCATTGCCTTGGGAGAAATGCTTCTCCGCCCCACAACCGCCTATCACTGTTTTTATAACAAGCGTCGTGAATTCGCTTCAGGCCACAGCTCAACACCAGCCCTATATTGTGGTATCAACCAAAAGCAAAAAACAAAGAACCCGGCCTGAGCCGGGTTCTTTTAGCACTTTATGAAATCAGGCTTACTTGGCCTTGGCTTTCGCCTTGGCAGGCGCCTTTTTCTTGGCAGGGATCTCTTCAACCCACTTGCCATCGACGAATTTCGCCACCCAACCAGTTGCTTTGCCGTTAACCTCACTGGCCACATACTGCTCTTTGGTCTTGCGACTGAATTTCACTATCGTTGGGTTGCCCTCATGGTCTTTAACCGGAGCATCCGCCAGATACTGATATTTTGGCCACAACTGATCGCGGTAAGTCACCAGCTCTTCAATCAATGGTGCACGGGTCTCCCGTGATTTGGGGAAAGTGCTGGCCGCCAGGAAGATACCGGCTGCTCCATCTCTGAGCACAAAGTAAGCGTCTGACTTGCTGCACTTCAGCTCTGGCAGATGGATAGGATCCTCTTTCGGCGGTGCCACTTCACCATTTTTCAGCAGTTTACGGGTGTTCTTACATTCGCTGTTGGTACAGCCAAAGTACTTACCGAAGCGACCATTCTTAAGCTCCATATCTGAGCTACAGCGATCACACTCAATAACCGGCCCTTCATAGCCCTTGATCTTGAACTGACCCGATTCCACTTCATAGCCGGAACAACTTGGGTTGTTACCACAGACATGCAGCTTACGGGACTCGTCGATCAGATAAGAGTCCATGGCAGTACCACAAATACCACAACGATGTTTGGCACGCAGCGCTTCGGTTTCAGCATCTTCGCTGAGCTGACTCACAGCCTCTTCGCCAGGCGTCAGGTTCATTGTGGTCTTACAGCGCTCTTTTGGTGGCAGAGCATAGCCGCTACAACCCAGGAATACCCCTGTGGTACCGGTTCGAATACCCATTGGACGGCCACAGGTAGGACAGCTGATATCTGTCAGTACCATCTGGTTAGGCTTCATTCCGCCCTCTTCAGGCTCCTGCTCAGCCTTTTCCAACTGGCCGACGAAGTCCTGATAGAAACCATCAAGCACTTGCTTCCACTGTTTGCCGCCCTTGGCGACATCATCCAGTGTCTGCTCCATACCCGCGGTGAAATCGTAACTCATCAGCTCTTTGAAGGATTGCTCCAGACGCTCACTGACAATCTCACCCATCTTCTCGGCATAGAAGCGACGGTTCTCTACCTTGACGTAACCTCTGTCCTGAATGGTAGAGATGATGGTTGCATAGGTGGATGGACGACCAATACCACGTTTCTCCAGCTCTTTAACCAAAGAGGCTTCACTGAAACGCGCAGGCGGTTTGGTAAAGTGCTGCTTGGGATCCAGTCCCTGCAGAGACAAACCTTCGCCGACTTCAACCACCGGCAAGGTGTTGTCCTCTTCGTTTTTCTTTTTCAGTGCTGGCTGAACCCGGGTCCAACCGTCAAAACGCAGCGTACGACCGTTGGCACGCAAGGTGTAATCACCGGCAGCCACAGTCAGACGAGTCGCGTCATAACGGGCTGGCGTCATCTGACAGGCCACAAACTGACGCCAGATAAGCTCATACAGGCGCTGAGCGTCGCGCTCCATGTCGTTCATAAAGGCGGCTTCCAACTTCACATTGGAAGGACGAATCGCTTCGTGTGCCTCCTGAGCGCCCTCTTTGCTGCCATAACGAATTGGCGAATCAGGCAGATATGCGTCACCAAAATCTTTACCAATCAATTCACGAACGCTGTCGACAGCTTCTTTACTCAGATTGGTAGAGTCGGTACGCATATAAGTGATGTGACCGGCTTCGTAGAGACGCTGGGCCAACATCATGGTCTTCTTCACCCCAAAGCCCAAACGGGTACTGGCCGCCTGTTGCAGGGTTGACGTAATAAATGGTGCAGATGGCTTGCTGGAGGTCGCTTTGTCTTCACGCTCAACAATCTTGTATTGAGCGTTATTGAGCACAGCAACCGCGGATTCAGCTTCAGCCTTGTTCCTGGGCTCAAAGGCTTTGCCCAGATACTTGACCACTTCCATTCGCAGGTTAGCCTGGCCTTGGGTCAGCAAGTCGGCATGAACATCCCAGAACTCTTCTGGAACAAAAGCTTTAATTTCCCCTTCGCGCTCAACCACCAAACGCACAGCCACAGACTGAACGCGACCGGCAGACAAACCTCGGGCCACTTTCTTCCACAGCAGTGGTGACACCATAAAGCCAACAACCCGGTCTAGGAATCGACGGGCTTGCTGAGCGTTAACCATATTGGTGTTCAGCTCAGAAGGATGGCTGAACGCCTCTTGAATTGCTGTTTTGGTAATTTCGTTGAACACAACTCGCTTATACCGTGAAGGTTCGCCGCCGATCACCTCTTGCAGGTGCCAGGCAATAGCTTCCCCTTCACGGTCCAAATCCGTTGCCAGATAGATCTGGTCAGCGGAGTTAGCCAGAGTTTGCAGTTCTTTAACCACCTTTTCCTTGCCTGGCAGGACCTGATAGTTGGCTTGCCAGCCATGTTCCGGGTCGACCCCCATACGGGCCACCAGGGATTGTTTCTCTTTCTGTTTCTTGTAGATGGCCTTCTCTTCGGCAGACATCTTGCGAACTTCAGCTGGAGATTTGGACGCGGTCTTTCCTTCAGAGGAGGAAGAAGTTGGCAGGTCACGTATGTGGCCCACACTGGATTTAACAATGAAATCTTTACCAAGATACTTATTAATCGTCTTGGCTTTGGCCGGCGATTCGACGATAACTAGCGATTTACCCATAGTGTGATTTGCGCCAAAAAGTCTCAGGAAGGTGGAAAATGGCTCCATATATAGAGGGTTGTCAGACGAGTTTCAAGTCTGAGGCCTCTTTAAATGCGCCAGCGACTCACTTTTTAATCAAGCATGAAAAAAATGTAAAAAATAATATTGCGTAATTAAAAACTATTCTTTCATGTTTTACCACAGATACCCCCATACTTATGCAAATCACTGTGTAGATGCAAGTTCTCTGTCCATCCACTGACTTGTTAAGCCTATTGGCTCCAGTATACTGAGGCCAATATTTCGCCCCGTGAATAGCGTCATAACAGGAATTTTAGCGCTATTGCAGCCAGGGGCAGTCCCCTTAAAACAATAAAACTTAACCCTACAAGGAAAGACAATGAAGCAATTTGAAGCAAACTTCGACGGGCTTGTTGGACCTACCCACAATTATGCAGGACTGTCTTTCGGCAATGTCGCTTCTTTAAATAATGCGGCACAAAAATCAAACCCTAAAGCAGCCGCCAAACAAGGATTGAAAAAAGCCAAGGCTCTGGCTGATTTGGGTATGGTGCAGGGGATGTTGGCACCTCAAGAGCGCCCTGATATCTATACACTACGACGTATCGGATTCTGTGGCAGTGACGCGCAGGTGCTGGAACAGGCCTATAAGCAAGCTCCTGCCCTGCTCAATGCCTGTTGCAGTGCATCAAGCATGTGGACAGCCAACGCCGCCACAATCTCTCCCAGCGCAGACACAGCTGATGGCAAACTACACTTCACACCAGCTAATCTGGTGGACAAACTGCACCGCAGCATTGAGCCGGAAACCACCGGAAATATTCTTAAAGCGATATTTAACAATGAGCAGTACTTCAGTCATCACCAACATTTGCCAGAGCACGCCAGCTTTGGTGACGAAGGTGCAGCAAATCATACCCGCCTGTGCCAGGCCTATGGTGATAAAGGACTGGAACTGTTCGTTTACGGACAACATGCAACAAACCCGGATGCCATAAAACCAAAACGCTTCCCCGCCAGACAAACCCTGGAAGCCTCACAGGCAGTTGCCCGCCTGCATGGTCTGGATGAGAGCACCACAGTATTTATGCAACAAAACCCTGATGTCATTGATCAGGGTGTGTTCCATAACGATGTCATCTCAGTGGGTAACCAGAATGTGCTCTTTTATCATGAGCAGGCATTCCTCAATACAGAAAGCGCTTTCGATGAAATTCGCCGCAAACTGGATGGTGATATTCACTTCGTAAAAGTACCTACCGCCCAGGTCGGTATTCTGGACGCAGTGAAAAGCTACCTGTTCAATACTCAGATCATCACACTTCCCAGTGGAGAGATGGCCATTGTTGCGCCTACCGACTGTCAGGAGAATCCTGCGGTACATGCTTATCTACAGGAACTGGTGACACTGGGTACTCCGATTAAAGAAGTTAAGTACTTTGATGTGAAGCAGAGTATGCAAAATGGCGGAGGCCCTGCCTGTCTTCGCCTGCGGGTTGCGATGAATGAGCAGGAACTGGCCGCCGTTAATCAGGGAGCACTGCTCACAGACGAGCTGTTCACCTCTCTGAATGCCTGGGTCGAAAAACACTATCGTGACGAGCTATCCAACGCTGACCTTGCAGATCCTCAACTACTGATTGAATCCCGCACCGCGCTGGATGAGCTAACTCAGATTATGAAACTGGGCAGCGTGTATCGCTTCCAGAAATAAGCTCCATCAAATCTAAAAAAGGCGCCAAATGGCGCCTTTTTTATGACTCATGGTTAGATGATATTAATCGGAATAGTAGCAACCAGAGTCTTAAGGCCGCTTGGGGTTTCAACCTCAATAATTAATGACCCCGAGTTAGGTTGGTCTTCACCTTTAACAATTACCGAGAATGATCGGCCACCATTGGAGTTACTCGAAGGCCAATCAAATGTAGCCGAGCTCGCTACTGAGCCTGCAGTAGCAGTGAAAGTCACAGTACTGCCTGCTGGCATCTGCTGATTATGCAAATCAGAGATAATCAAAGAAGCGCGGCCAGTACTCTTACCAACAATGGTCATGGTGCCATCACCGTTGTCAGTGCCATCACTGTCAACCACTTCAGTAATGTTGCCATAAGCAGTACTACCCGACATCACAATTACCAGGCTACCTCGTACATAGAGTGATTTCTCTTCGTTGATGCCATCTGCACATCCGTCGTGGGCAGGCTCGCTGCACAGCACGCCGTTATATACGGTATCAGGGGTGTCAAATACACCATCGGAGTCAAAGTCGACCAGCTCTTCATTACTGCCGCCAGCTTCACCACCAGTTTGCTGAGGATTAAAAACACCATCTTCATTGTGATCTACATAGACATCAGCAAGATCGTAAGGGTTACCGCTCACATCAGTGCCATTAATGAACTGGTCATACTCCGCAGCATCAAACCTACCGTTACCATTGCTGTCAGGGAAAGATTCTTCACCGATAGCATAAGCAGTAATTGTCGCACGCCCACCATAAGACTGCCCCATAAATGGCGTCAACTGAGGAGCCAGAGGATTAGATGTATCATCGAACAAACCATTTCCTGCAGGTCGCGGTTGCTGACTCTCCCAGATAACGGTACATGCACCATCCTCTGTTGTGCATGAATCCTGAATATCACCACCTTCGGTAACAAAGTTCACCGCAGTCCCGTCACGAACCGGGTTATTGAATGCATCAGAAAGACGCGCGGTCACTTTCACCTGGGTGCCATCAATGTTCCAACCTTCGGCGTTAAATACCTCTGCAGACAAGGAGAAACTGTCCTGGTCAGGAATACCTGTTGACACCACAAGCTGGCTTGATTGACTGGAGATAACCGGATCACTGCCATTTACAATCGCGGTCACTCGAACCGAAGTTGAAACGGTACCGCTGTTAACCACAGTCTGAACAATACCCTGGTCATTGGTGGAAGCAGATACAGGATTCAGAGCAATGCCACCTACATCAGTATTCAGGCTGAAATCCACCAATTTATTACTAACTGGATTGCCATTAGTATCCAGCACTTTGAATTTCACAGTGGAAGACTCGTCCCCACCAGTGCCAAGAATGCCAATATTTTCAGGTTCGGCTGACTGGAACACAATGCTGCCAACGTCAGCAGAAAGCACTTTAATAGTACCAGTCGCCGACAAGTTTTGGCCGCCAGCATTGGCTGTTACATTAATAGGATCGTCACCCTCACAGCCCTTCGCTAAATAGGTACTCGTCGCAACACCATTAATCGCAACCACCGGAGAACTGATTTCAGCTTTTGGGGTGCTTGCGCTACTGCATGTAGAGGCAAAATTAACTTCAACAGGCTGATTAAAAGCATTACCTTCATCATCCTGAATCATCACTGTTACAGTTGCTGTGCCACCTGCAGACAGAGTTTCGATACTTACCTCTGCTTTACCTGACTCAAATGGCTCGCCACTACCCATGAGCACATTGGTAGCACCTATAACGACAATGGCTTCACCTTTCTCGCCGGAAGACAACTCTGCGGTGACGGTTCCTGCACCCAGGCTATTTCCTGCGTAAATATCGACTGTCGCTACGCCGTCACGGGTAACCGCAGTGTCAATTGGCAGTTCACCTTTAGTCGTGGAAAAGGTCACTATAACGGGTTTGCTGATACCGGTGACCTGTGCGGTCAGTTTTCCCGGTACAATTGAATTGATTGACTCGATTGAATTGCCGTTTGCATCGGTAAGGTTCAACACCACCTGAGCACCGCCAGTGGCATCACCTCCATCACCGGCCATATTAAAACCTATGGTGCCGCTCTCACCTGTACTGATAGAACCGCTGACAGAACCCGCACCTTCTACTGAAGCCGTTCTGAGAAGAATTGTGGCAACACCACTGCTGTCTGTAAGCGCAGTCCCCACGGCAGGGTCAAATGTCCCCATTTGGGCGTCATTCAGGTTGAAAGTCACCAGCTCGCCCGCTTTCACTGCCCCGGTGGAATCAGCAACAGTGGCTGTCAAGGTTGCCGGTGCAGCTGCTGTAATATCAGTGTTGGAAATTGCCAGTGAAACTTCAATTGTTGGATCAGGTGGCGTGGTGCCGCCTCCGCCACCATCCTCTGAAATACTTCCCCCGCCACTACATGCGACCAAAACCAGGCTGGCCAAACCAGCCAGAAAGACGTTAAACGCTGACTTCATGTCAGACTCCCTGTCGTTCAAAAATAATATCCAAGCCACAGCTTTTTACTTATAGGCTAACTCTACACAATTTTCACCCAACAGATCCATGTATATAACAACTTACGTTTCATTAATTCATGGGTTTTCACCACAAACAGACATTTCCTGTTGCGGCGTTTCCTGCTAGTCTCTATCCGCTTACATAAATATAAGAAACGCATAATAAATATACAGGAAGTGCTATGAGTGCGACTGAAAACAGCAAATTTGGATTAACCAGTAAGATATTAATCGGTATGGGTGCCGGTATTTTACTCGGCCTGATTTTGCGCAATCTTTTTCCTGGCAATGAATTTGTTCAGGACTATATTACCGAAGGCGTACTGCATATTGTTGGTACTATCTTTATTGCCAGTTTAAAAATGCTGGTCGTGCCTTTGGTGTTTGTTTCTCTGGTATGTGGAACCTGCTCACTGAGCGAACCATCAAAACTTGGACGCCTCGGTGGTAAAACATTAGCGTTCTACCTGTTCACTACAGCGATAGCGCTGACTGTTGCCATTCTTACTGCCGTCGCCATTCACCCCGGCAGTGCCTCGCTGGCTTCTCAGAGCATGGAGTATGTAGCCAAAGAAGCTCCAAGCCTGGCCAATGTGTTGATTAACATAGTGCCTTCCAACCCGGTCAAAGCCATGACTGAAGGTAACATGCTGCAGATCATCCTGTTTGCCGTGATTTTCGGCTTTGCCATTGCTCATATCGGCGAGCGAGGCAAGCGTGTGGCTGCGCTGTTTGAAGACCTGAATGAAGTGATTATGCGAGTGGTCACTCTGGTAATGCAGCTGGCTCCATACGGCGTATTTGCCCTCATGGGTAAACTGGCACTGTCTTTGGGTACTGAAACCTTCGGCAGTGTCGTTAAGTACTTCTTTGTGGTTCTGGGCGTATTGCTGCTGCATGGATTTGTTGTGTATCCAGTGCTGCTTAAACTATTCTCCGGCTTAAGCCCCTTTACCTTCATCCGCAAGATGCGCGATGTTCAACTGTTCGCCTTCTCCACTGCCAGCTCTAACGCCACCCTGCCTGTAACCATCGAAACAGCAGAACACAGATTGGGCGCAGACAATAAAGTCGCCTCTTTCACCCTGCCCCTTGGCGCCACCATCAATATGGATGGCACCGCGATTATGCAAGGCGTGGCAACCGTATTCATCGCTCAGGTATACGGCATTGGCCTGTCCATCACTGACTACGTGACTGTTGTCGTTACAGCAACTCTTGCATCCATAGGTACAGCAGGTGTGCCAGGTGTAGGTCTGATTATGCTGGCCATGGTATTGAATCAGGTCGGACTGCCGGTTGAAGGTATTGCACTTATCATAGGCGTCGACCGTTTGCTGGACATGGTTCGTACCGCAGTCAACGTCACCGGCGATACCGTGGCAACCCTGGTGATTGCCAAATCCGAAGGCGAGTTTGATGAGCAGGTATTCAACGACACACAAGCAGGTAAAACCTCTGGCAGTTTTGACAGAGAAGTACACAAAGCCGGTCGATAAAGACTAAGAATGTAAAAAGGCGCCGAATTGGCGCCTTTTTAATATCCTTCACCCGTCCAGAATACAAAGGCTGCAAAAGAGATCTATTACTGCAAACCCTGGTTTCAAGCTTCCATAAACTGGCATACCTAATGATTGATGCTTGTACCGGCTACCCAAATACACAGTCAGAATCAATCAGCAGGCCTTTAAACCAGAAATTATTAACGCAGATATCTAACGTAAAACAGCAGATAAATTGATAAAGCCAAGCATCAGATTACTGATTTATTGTGCTGAAATATAAAACGCCCGATGAAATCCATCGGGCGTTTCTGCCGAAAAGGCTCTACCTATTTTGGGGCAACCATACAACTTAGAGATACCGGCTGAACGACTCCCCGGACTTCAGCGGCTTATTGGGGGCGTTAACGGCTGGTGTACCCAGATACAGAAAGCCAACTATTTGATCTTGCTCTTGCAGGCCGAGCGCTGTGTGAACATGGCGGCAAAAAGCATAGTCGCCGCTGCGCCAAATCCCCCCAAGCCCCTGAGCAAACGCTGCCTGCTGCATCGCCATTAAGGCACAACCCGCCGCCAGTTGCTGCTCCAGTTCAGGCACTTTAGGGTGTGGCTGACACTTGGCCACAACAGTAATCACCATGGGGGCGCGAAACGGCAAGTTGGCTGCCTTCTCTATTTTTGCTTCATCGGCATGGGCAGCAACGGCAGACGCTTTAAAGATATCCGCAAGTTTTTGCAGTCCTTCTTCCTGAGCAATAATAAACTCCCAGGGCTGCAGCGCACCATGATCTGGCGCTCTGGCACCGGCATCCAGTATGGTTTGCAACTGCTCAGCATTTGGGCCCGGGGCCTGCAATCGTGGGCAGGATTGACGGGTAAGTAATAACTCCAGTGCTTGCACTAAAACTCTCCCTGTATGTTTTTATTTGCCAATACCTTACCACAGACCAAAACAAAAAAACCCACCAAAAAGGTTGGTTTTTAAACTGTCAGCTCATGAGTTTATTTGAGGTATTTACGGCTCAGGAAGTAGTCGATGCTGGTGTAACGACCACCACCGAACATAAACAGCACCAGCAACATCACAAAATAGGTGATGGCAAACTCGATACCATTGTTGAGCACCACAAAGTTACCCGAGCTGGTCAACCAATCGTAGTTGCCGTATTCACCCAGAATCTCTTTGGCACGACTGAGTTTATCGGCAGAAGCAATCACCTGCTCATTGGCCAGCCAGGAGGAGGGATCAGCAATTGCCAGCCAACCATTCTCCCAGTGCACAGCAAACGCGGCCACTAACATGGTTACCATCATGGGAATTGCCACCAGCCGGGTCGCCAATCCCACCAGCAGCAAAATGGCACCAAAGAATTCGGTACCGGCAGCCAGCGCTGTCATCACCTCAGGCATGGGTAAGCCAAGTCCCCAGTCGGGATTCCCAAACCAGGCCGCGGTATCTTCAAAGTTGGATAGCTTGTTATAACCCGCCTGCATCAATACAGGGGCAAGATAGATTCGAATGGCGAGAGGGGCAAGTCCATCAAATTTAGTCAGGCCGTCCAGCAGTTTTTGTACAAGTGCAATCATCAATGAGCCTCTTGGTGAATGATTATTTTTCTCTGTTCGATTTCTGGCTATACAGACCTGAAACCCTGAGAATTTATTTCAAACAATTCACTCCTGCCTCTCTCCAAAGTCATCATCAGGAGAAACAGCAGACAGGCATATTTGATAATGACACAGGAGGTGTCATTTGCAATCAGGCGGTTAGGGTCTGTTGACCTTTCGAAGATGGTTTTTGCAGCTCTTTGTCGTTGTTTTATACAAAGCAACGCGATTGTGGTGTAGTTGTTCTACATAAATGAGCGTTAATGCAGTAGAAAGCGACGACAAACGCTGCCCGAAGGGCTCGGCTATACGCACTTTACTCTTTGTTGCAAGGTATTTGCTTAGGTCCACTAGGCAGCACACCTTGCGTCGCGATTAAAGCGCGTCTATCTCGAGCAAAATTCAACCATGAAAGGTCAACAGACCCTGGGAAGTAATTGATAAAACTCCTCAAACCAAGGCAGAGTGCTGTCGCCCTTAGCTGCACTCTGAAGTAAAGCCCAACAACAGCTGAATACCCAATAGGTATTGACTGATGCCAGCACCTGCTGGGGTTTCCAGTCCACCAAGCCTATACCCGTCAGATAGTGATGACATAGCCAACACACTTCATCATGATTCAGCTTGTGAGTAGCGAGGACTGTTGCCAGTTCATTCAGTGGCCCAGACTGACAGGCATACTCAAAATCAATCGCCATGAGTCTGTCATCAGCCCTAAGCAGGTTTAATGGGTTCAGGTCCCGGTGACAGAATATCTCCAGTCCTTTCTGCGCCGACTCCATACTGGTAATCCAGTCAGAAACCTGGACCTGTCGGGCAAGCAATGTATCGATAGCCCTGCATAATGGTGCTGTCGCTGATGCCCTCACGCCCAGTAGAGCCTGCTGATAGGTTTGCCACTGTTTTGAGGCATCTATTCGATATTCAGGTAAAGGCAGACGTCCCAAACCCAACATAAGCTCCAGCAGGGCGTGCATATGGGAGGAAATGCTCTGTTCTTTAACCCTATCGCCGCAGGACTCAAGCAAGGCTCTGCTCAATTGCTCCGCACTTATCTGCTGCATCTCTTGCTTGTCGGGACATCCATCAGACAGATATTGGCTCAGGTAATACTCATAACCCTTGCTGACGTCATACAGCGCAGGAGCCAGCCCTTTCCCAGCGGCGGTTTCCCAGGCTTTTATCTCATTAACTCTGCCGCTGCCCAGGCTGTCCAGATTGCGGTTAACTCTCAGTACTCTCGTCTCACCCAGCAGATAATTATTGTTGGACAAGCCGCCACTGAGTTGGCTCACCCGGGTGTCAGAAAAAAAACCGGCACTGGCGCAAAACTCCGCTAGGCCGGTATGGGTTGGAAACAGTTCCGCCAGAGTCAAGAGGCCACCTGTGCGGTTTGCATACTGCGCCAGTCACGCCGCCACATAAAGTAGCCAGCTGTTGCCATTCCTACATAAAGCACAAACAGCATAGAGGTCAGCATCAACCCTTTGTGGAGATAGAGGTAGATTGACACCAGATCAATCACTACCCAGTAAAGCCAGTTTTCCACCACCTTGCGGGCAACCAAAAAGGTAGTCATTACAGCAAAACAGGTGGTGGCAGCGTCCAGATAGGCGAATGATGCATGGGTATAGTTGGCCATAAACCAACCGACAGCCAAAGACACCACAGAGGTGATGCCAATCAGTATCAGATGGCGCTGCCACGACCAGGAAACCAACTCTATGCCTTTATCTGCGCCCTTGGCACCACGGGTCCACATCCAGTATCCATATACCGCCATCGCCATATAATAGACATTCAGTACAGACTCCATCAGCAGGGAGACTTTCCAGAAAAGCACGGTATAAATCGCGGTACTGATGAAGGCCGCCGCCCAACACCAGATGTTCTCCTTCATCGCCAACAACAGATAAGCTACAGCCAGAAGGACTGCGACGCCCTCCCACGCAGTCATCGCCTGCATCTCTGTCATTGCCTGCATAAAAGACGCCGGCAGCGCTTGCCACTCCAGGGTCATAGCTTACTCACTGTGGCTCAGGTCGAGTTCACGACCGATAAACTTACACACAAATACAGCCTTGCCGAATTTCTCATGGGCAGCCTGCATCTCTGTCGCCAACATAGCCATCACATCGCCATAGTCACCCTGAACCTGAGTCGCCATGGCATTGGTCACTCGCTTAATATTGGGATAGGAGTCCAAGCGCTTGATAAACCACTGAATAGGCTCCAGATACTCATCTGCCAGTGGATACATGCTGATTTCAGCGGTTAATTTCATATTGACATCCTTACTGCTTAACAGGAGTGGGCGCAGGTAACACCCGCGCCCTGCTTTTACTTATCAAAAATAATCGTATCTGAAGGTAATCCCCAACTGACGCGGATCGCCATAGCGTACATACTGCTGATCTGCCCAATCCTTGTTTGGCTCATTGCCAAAGAAGAAGCCACGCACACCATACTCCTCATCGGTAAGGTTGCGTCCCCACAGATATACAGACCAGTTATCGGCTTCATACCCCAGACGCAGATTCAGCAGGTGATAATCATCGGACACGAAGTCATTACTGTCGGAATAGTAGAAGCTGTCCATACCGGACAGGTTCATATTGGCAAAGAAGCCGGTATCACCGCGCCAGGTGGCACCCAGCTGATAGTTGTAGCTTGGCGCATGGGCCAGCTCACGCCCGGACAGTTCGATTAAAGTTCCATATTTGTCTTTGTAGCTATATTCATCGTACTCGGCTTTGAGTAAGCCCAATGACGCGTACAACTCAAGATTATCTGTCGCGTAAAAGTTCATCTGAGCTTCAAGACCATAATTAGTGGAACTGGTAGCGTTAGCCGTATAAAGCACAAAGTTACCGGGCTTACCATCATCAATCACTTGAATAGACGCATCGACCTGCTGGTCTTGACGATCCATGTAAAACACCGACAGGCGGGTATTTAAATTACCGTCAAGCAAAGTGGCGCTATGACCAAGTTCATAGTTATATAAAGTCTCAGGGCTATAAGTGATGAAGTCTTGTAGCTCCGGATATTTCTCAGAGTCGATTCCTACATTGAATCCCCCCGCTTTGTACCCTCTTGAGACTTTAGCGTAAAGCAACTGGTCAGAAGTCAATTGGTAGCTAACCGACAGGTGCCCCCCCCACATAGTTTCTTCTGGAGTAAAGGCTTCACTATTAGTATCAGAATAGTCCGCTTCCCAACGTTCAACCCTTAAACCAGCAGAATAGTGAAAGCGATCTATATAGGTATCTAGCTGACCAAAAGCAGAGTACTTGGTAGCAACATAAGCACTATCCAACGAGCTCAAATATCTATTTTCTGCATCATATCGCTCATCAATTTCTAGATGATTATCTTCACTCAGGCGGTTGTAATACAGGCCCACCAGCCAGTCAGTGGTACCGTTGAACAGGCGGCCATCTTCGGTACTCAGCAAGCGTACATCCTGACTGAAGTTCTGACGCTCGGCGGTTTTGTCCCACCAGTAGTCATACACACAAGGGAAGACCGCAGTAATATTTCCGTCATCATCGTATTCGCGGCATTCTTGCCTTTCCCAGTATTCCGGATTGGACCAGTCGCCATCATAGGCATGGCGCTGCTCGGTATCAGCAAAGCTGGTGATAGTCTCTACATTAAAGGCTTTGTGGGCCTCCCAGCTCAGGCTTAATCCGGCACCATTGGTGGTTTGAGTATCTTTGCCGGGACGATCTGTGTAGGTATTCTCACCGTTACTGTCCAGCGACCAGGCGTCATAGCCATTGTCGAAGTCGCCGTGAATCAAGGTCAGATCGGCCAGTAACTTATCGGTGGCGTACCAACGCAGCTTGGCTTTGGCGGATACCTCATCTCTGGCATTGGTGTCGTCACGGCCCAGATATTGGTTATCCATAAAGCCATTCTGTTGATGGCTTTGCACCGAAATTCGGCCCAACAGAGTGTCGTCGGCATTCATGCTGCCACCGGCGTAAGCCCCTATGGTCAGCAGGTCATCAGTGCCGGCTGAGACTTCGACACCGGCCTCAGTGGCTGCAGTTGGCTCAGCACTTTTCAGGTAAATCGCACCAGCCAGGGCATTTCCGCCAAACAGTGTGCTCTGGGGCCCCCGCAGCACTTCTACCTGGTCGATGTCGAACAGGTTGGAGGCCATGCCAAGACCTGACAGGTCAATATCGTCAACAAAGAAGCCCACTGAGGAGTTAGGTGCACCTTCATACTCTTCCTGATCGCCGACACCACGAATTTGGAAATAGCGGGCGCGGGAACTGCCACCGGACCAGTTAATATTGGGAATAGCGTTGAGAATATCCTGAAAGTTTTCGCCGCCGTCATCTTCAAGCTGCTGCTTACCGATAACACTGATACTGGCAGGCACTTTATCGATTTCTGTAGCGCGGAAATCTGCGGTAACCACCAGGGTTTCCATTGGCTGGCGTTCTTCGGAGGAGTCAGCGGCAAAAGCCGGGAAAGAGAGTGCAGTCGCAATGGCCGCAGACAGCACAGAATACTTATTATTTTTCATAGGACCTCAATTCCAGTTTGAGATCCGGCATTGCAAAAAAGCGTGGTTAATGCACATTGTCAGCCCATTCCTACGCCGGTATAAGCCGGATCAGGTTCGAAGGGTTCGTCATTGACATCTCAGTCCAAAAATCAAAAAGTTTGATCCCGGACACCCCTTGGCGGCGCCAATTATACATGCAATTAACCTGATTACATCTGTTAATGAACAAATTTACAGGCAGTTGAAGAAAAGCCCCAACTGAAGTTGAGGCTTTTAGTAAGGCGTTAAATATGGATTACTCGGAGTACACGGGTCGAACAGTCAGGGCAAAACCTGTCACAGTCTCATTGGGGGCAACGCCCTGCACCTGCTGTCGGGCTTCTCCATAGAGCTGCAGTGGTACCCAGGCGCTGGCATCATCTTCCACCACAAAGCCTTCGGCATCGTACCAGGTAAACTTGTACTGAACATTCAGGTTACTGGTCTGATCATTGGTGATCAGTGCAGTGGCCCGCAAGAATCGCCCTATAACTTTCCCTCTGGCGTCAGACAGGGTCAGTTTATTCTCCAGCGCACTGCCATCCACTGTTACCTGCCCGCGGGAGTCTATGGTAACACCGGCAGTATTATGGGCGCAGCCACCCAGCAGCAAAACAACAAGTGACACAATCAGCAAACTGCGAGTCATAGCAAGATCTCCTTTCTGTCCAAGAATCCCCAGACTACCCCAGCAAGTCTCTATACACCAATATTCAACTTGCGCAGAGACTCTTTGGTCTCCTCAGCCAAATCATCCAGAGTCTTACCGTGGGGCTCTGGCAGACGGGTTTCAGGGTTCACTTTCACAAACACCATTTCATCCACAGAGCAGATAGTGTTGCCGGTAAACTTGTTGCGCAGCAAGCAGGATACGGTAATCGAGGTACGGCCAACCGCTTTGGTCGTCAGGCCAAATTCAACCACATCACCCTCTGTCGCCGCATTCTCGAAAGAGATCGCGCCGATATGCTTGGTGACTATGTACTTGGTGCCCAGCTGACAGATGACATAGATTGCCGCTTCTTCATCAATCCATTCGAGGGCACGTCCACCGAACAGGGTTTTCGCGTAGTTAAGGTCTTCCGGCATTACCAGCCGTCTGGAAAGGAACTTCATAAGCCTCCCGCTTTAATGTCCGCCAATAAAAAGGGGTAAGCTGACTTACCCCGATTGTCTCGATTATACACTCTTACTGAGCATAGGTCCCAGCGGCTGTCCGCCAACCAGGTGCATATGGATATGATATACCTCCTGACCACCATGTTTATTGCAGTTCATAATCAGGCGGTAACCATCTTCTGCAATACCAGCTTCTTCGGCCAGCTTGGCTGCTACAGTAAACAGGCGTCCCAGCGCTTTCTCATCGGAGGCTTTCACATCATTGACCGTTGGGATCAAATGATTGGGAATAATCAGAACATGAGTAGGTGCCTGGGGTGAGATATCACGAAAAGCCGTTACCAGGTCATCCTGGTAAAGAATGTCAGCGGGAATTTCCCGGCGAATGATCTTGCTGAAAATCGTCTCTTCGGCCATCAGTCATTGCTCCTGTATCTATATGTCATCTTTCTACTGGGACCATTAGCCCCAGTATCAGTAAATGGCGTCAGTATATCTGTAATTCAATACCTTGTATCCGGAATTCATTGCTCCCGCCATGCAAATTTGGCAGCATGAGCGACAGGTCAACCCAGATAAAATCATCCATGATCAGATACCAGATTACGCCATCCAATCCCCATGCTCACCTGTTTGATGTGGTGATGACTATTGAACAACCGGCACAAAGCCAGCAGGTCTGGTTACCCTCCTGGTTACCCGGCAGTTACATGGTACGGGATTTCGCCAAAAACATTATAGGATTGAAAGCCGTCGACGGGCATGGCAATCCGGTTGCTGTCACTCAGCTGGATAAGCAAACCTGGCAATTACTGACCGATGGTCAGACAGTTGAACTACATTACCAGGTCTATGCCTGGGACCTGTCGGTGCGCACTGCGTTTCTGGACAGTCGTCGCGGATTCTTTAATGGCTCCAGCGTATTTCTGGCCGCCCGCGGACAGGAAAACAGTGAGCACAGAGTTACCATCATACCTCCGGCGTCAGCAGCTCTGAGCGACTGGAAACTGGCCACTACCCTTAAGCGTGCCAGTGGCAATGACTGGGGATTCGGTGACTTTTACGCCGCCGACTATGATGAGCTTATCGATCATCCGGTGGAGATGGGATGTTTCACTCATACCAGCTTTGAGGCCTGCGGCGTACGACATGATATCGTGCTGGCAGGACGTCACCATACCTGCCTGCCCCGCCTGTGCCGGGATCTCAAGGCGATATGCGAGTATCAAATTAAGTTATTCGGTGAACCAGCTCCCTTTGACAGATACCTGTTTATGACGGCAGTGCTGGACGAGGGTTTTGGCGGCCTGGAGCACAGAGCGTCAACCGCGCTTATGTGTGGCCGCAATGATCTGCCAACATCTGAGCAGCAAGGTGTCGACAAAGGCTACCGGACTTATCTGTCGCTGTGCAGTCATGAGTATTTCCACAACTGGAACGTCAAACGTATCAAACCTGCTCGCTTTGTCCCTTACGAGTTGGAAGCTGAAAGCTATACCCGACAGCTTTGGGCGTATGAAGGCATTACCTCCTACTATGATGATCTGCTGACGCTCAAGTCAGGTCGTGTAGATACCCAAGCCTATCTGCAGATGTTGGCGGAGTTGATGACCCGGGTATACCGCGGCAGTGGCAGAACCAAACAGTCTCTGACTGATTCCAGTTTCAATGCCTGGACCAAGTTCTATAAACAGGATGAAAATGCCCAGAATGCCATTGTCTCCTACTACACCAAGGGAGCACTGTTCGCCCTGCTGTTGGATTTAACTTTGCGTCATGAAACTCTGGGTAAGCACTCCCTTGACGATCTGATGCGTCTGCTTTGGCAGGAACATGGTCAAACAGGTATAGGAACAGGCGATCTCAGCCACCAGCAATTGGTCGCAAGACTCCTTGGTCGTGAGTGTGATGACCTGTTTGCCTGGCTGGACTCTACCGATGACCTGCCCCTGCCTGAGATACTGGCAAAATTTGGAGTCAAAATGTCACTGCGCTCCAGCGCCGGCAATACAGATACCGGTGGCGAAGGCAAAGCTCTGAACATAGGCTTTGGTGCCAAATATAGAGCAGAAGCTGTGGGTGTGAAGGTAATTACAGTGGCGGAAGGTTCACCGGCTATGCGAGCTGGCCTGAGCGCCGGCGACCTGCTGATTGCCGCCGATGGCCTGAAAGCAACCGCCGCATTGGATAAATTCCTGCAGCAATATCAACCGGGACAACAAATCGAACTGGTGTGGCTGCGCCGCGACGAATTGATGCTGGGAATGCTCCCGATTGAAGAAGCCGTCGCAGATACCGTAGTGCTTGAACTTGAGGATGAGAGTAAGGCTAACGCCTGGCTGAAATAGCCACCACAAGACCATCAAAAAGGGCGCCGAAGCGCCCTTTTTACTTGTCATCGGTTCACAGAGTTACACCTGAACCTCATGAAGATGAGTTTGTGCCCAGGCTATCGCCTGACCACGGCTTGACACGCCAATCTTGCGGAACGCACGGTACAAATGAGTTTTAATGGTACTTTCGCTGACAAACAGTTGTCTGGCAATATCCTGATTGGTTGAACCTGACAAAAGTGCCTGAAGCACCTCACGCTCACGTATAGTCAGGTTATCCGCATCATCGCCACCCATCTCATCATCGCCGACTGTTTTCAGTAACTCACCGGGTATGTGATAACGGCCGTTCATTATGTCGCCTAATCCATGGCTGATAAATTCGAGGCTGTCATCGATGTAAAAAGCACCGGCTGTCACGCTGGGATTAATCAGGAATTTAGCATCCACCTTGCGGGGATACTGGACAAATACGGTACGGATGGAAGCTGGTAAGCGTTCGATTTGACGCTGCAGCTGATAGGCCTTTTGTAAATCCACCGTCGCCAGATCGATAACGACCAAAGTCTGTTCCATCAACAGGTGTTCAGACACCTTTTCCGGTTCAGTCAGTGTTAGCTTTACCAAAAACTCCTGGGGCCAACGGCTGTCCAGTAGTTCAGCCAGAAGTCTTGATCTGGATATCAACATCCAGCGGATAACTTTGAACATGATGTACTCTCCCTGTCACTATCAATCACCAAATCCAATTTGTTCAATACCGGTTTGGTTGCCATTGGGTGGGCAGCACCGGAATTTCATGTTAATAGAACAATAACGCCATTACAATATCATAACAATCTAATCATAAAGAATTAGGTGATAACGGCTAATAAGAACCCAGAAAAACCACCTAAAAACATACATTATCAACACATTAGGAAGATATAATTTTTTTACCCAGGGTTTCGACTAGTTATTTCGAGTAATGTCAGCGCCAACGGGCAATCGGAAGGCCCCAAATGAGGACTTACCCATGGCCACGCAAACCAGCCAAACAGCAAACATTCGTTACCTGAAAGCCTGGGATCTTCCTACCCGGCTATTCCATTGGATAAACCTGCTCACCATATTCATCCTCACTATATTGGGGCTGGTGATGCTCTATAAATCTGAACTGGGCATCTCCGGCCTGACAGCTAAAATTGGCCTGAAGGAGATTCATTCGGCGGCAGGTTACACCTTAGCCATTAATCTTACCTTAAGACTGATTTGGAGTTTTATCGATTTACCTTCCGCAAAATTAAAGCCACTTAACCCTCCGTAAATATCTAAACGCGATATAAAGCACTACCTAAAGAACAAAGATTCGCATCCTCAATACCTAGGCCATAACCCCTTGGGTAAGCCCATGGTTGCTGTAATCTTTATCCTCTTGATTGTGACGGCTGGTACAGGGCTATTTCGGGCAGGAACGGATATCTATTACCCACCTTTTGGCTCAACTATCCAGGGCTATCTGGCGATGCCAGACACCTTGCCAGATCAAATTGAGCCCTATCAGGATATAGGTGTTAATCCTGAGAAACAGGCGAGTCTGGCCCCTATAATACCAATCCGCATAGGAGTTTAGTCACTCAGCGAGAATTTAATGGTGTGAAGACAATCAGAGCAATTGAAGGTCTATCGGGATAAATCGAGAGTGCTCTGGGCAGTATGCGCGCCTTTAAAACTCGCCCTTCGGGAGCCTTTCAGCCACACGATTACTGCACAAAATTGTCTAGCCATAGAACCACTATGTCGTCACCAATTTCGCTTGTACTCGAATGGCTGACATGGCTCTGATGAGATCAACCTTCTATGCGGATTGGTATAAGAAGTGGACAGGAAGAATACACTTATGGAGTTTCTGGGTGTTAATGCTGCTTATGGTGCTGCATATCGCTGGCGCAATACACACTGAGTGTCGACATCAAAGAGGGGTAATATCCGCGATGTTTTCCGGATATAAACCAATCGAAGGGACAGCTGTCGATGAGGATAAGTAATCGATCATAAAAAAACGTCGGCATAAGCCGACGTTTCTGAAATTGGTTTATCAGCAATCAGAGCTGATTATTGACGGCCGTCATCGTGGCAAGCGTCACAGGTAGGCTTTTGGCCAACGTTCATTTCGTGAGTCACGTGGCAATCCTGACACATCATCATACCATCGTGAGCTTTGTGCTTATCGTCCATCTCAGCCAGAGAGCCGTGGCAAGACTGGCACTGCTCAAATTCAAAAGCACCATCAGCAGAAGCAGAAGCGCCGTCAGCGTGACAGCTTTCACAGCCACCCATGTCAGCATGGAATTCAGCCAGAGTCTGATCTGCAGCGAAAGCAGAAGAAGACAGGGCAACAGCAGCACCGAACAGTGCACTCAACAGGAATTTGCTCACTTTATATTCTCCAAGGCAACCTGACCGGTCGAAAGCTCTTATTGTTGGCGACTCTCTGTACCTGGCCGGATAATCACATTTCAGGTGATACCAAAGATCCACAGCGGATCTGTATCAAACATTCCAAACATCACGATTTTAACTTTTCGACATGCTGAAAAATGTGCGCCACCTCATACAAACAAGCACTTACATACAAGTTTCACATTGCAACAACAAAGGCAACGTCCGGCCGAACAAGTTACAAAATAAAGGGAAGCCTGAGCTTCCCTTTACGTTTATCACAACTTGTTTTAGTGATTGCGCAGCGATTCGATACGCTTCTCCAGCGGAGGATGGCTCATCAGCAGTTCAGCCATGGAGCGCTTGCCATTGATACCAAAAGCCGACATTGAAGCTGGCATTGCACCGGTTTCAGGGCCATAACGCAGACGTTCAAGTGCAGCAATCATCTTCTCTTTGCCGGCCAGACGTGCACCGCCTTCGTCAGCACGGTACTCACGGATGCGGGAGAAGTAAGCCACGATCATTGAAGCCAGAATACCGAACAGCATATCCAGTACGAATACCACCGCCATATAGGCAAACATGCCCAAACCTTCACCCTCTTCATCATTGCTGGATACAAAGGTGTCGATCGCCTGAGCAACGACACGGGCAGCAAAAATGACAAAGGTATTCACCACGCCCTGGATCAGCGTCAGGGTTACCATGTCACCATTGGCAACGTGGCTCACTTCGTGCGCCAGAACAGCTTCGACTTCATCCGGGCTCATGCCGTAAAGCAGTCCTGTGCTGACGGCGACCAGAGAGTTGTTTTTGCTTGGACCCGTGGCAAAAGCATTCATCTCCGGAGAGTCATAAATAGCCACTTCCGGCATAGCGATACCCGCCATCTGAGCCTGACGGGCAACAGTATCAACCAGCCAACGCTGCTGGCCATCCTGAGGATGCTCGATAACCATCAAGCCCATGGTCTTCTTGGCCATCCACTTGGACATCGCCAGAGAGATAAAGGACCCTGAAAAACCGAAAATCGCGGCGAACACCAACAGGCCGCCCATGGTTTTGGTATTAACACCCAACAGGGACATTACAATTGACGCCACCAGCAAAACTGCCAGGTTGGTGACAATCAATAGAAAAACACGTTTCATTACTGCTCCTAATATGACACTTGGTGCCGACTTCATCGAACCAGGAAATTGGGACTGTGGTTGCTTTTTTCAAGCACAGCCAAGGTGAAATTGTGACAATGCAGGCAGTCTAGGAAGAATTTATTAATCCAAACTTAAGGATCAGGGCTCAGGGGTAAGTAAGTGTTACAGCGGACCTGAGTTTGTTACCATACTCACAACCAAGCCCTTAAAACAAAAGATAATTACCATGACAATAAATGCTCTGATGCTGAGTGCATCCAAAGAAGGTGATACCCCTTACCTCGCTCACACCCTGCCCTTTATCCAGCCAATGACCAGGGATGCCCGTCACTGGGTTTTCATCCCTTATGCCGGCGTGACGGTCAGCTATGACGAGTATCTGCAAAAGGTTCAAACGGGTCTGGCCAGCCTTGATATTGAGATCCGGGGAATCCACGAGTTTGACGATCCTGTGGCAGCAATTAATCAGGCTGAGGGAGTCATGGTTGGCGGTGGCAACACCTTTCATCTGTTACATGAGCTGTATCGTCTGAACCTGATTGAAACCATCAAAACCAGAGTGCAACAGGGTATGGCCTACATTGGTTGGAGCGCGGGTTCAAACATCACCGGCCTGTCTATCCGAACCACCAATGATATGCCGATTATTGAACCGGCATCTTTCAATGCACTGGGGATTCTGCCATTTCAGTTGAACCCCCACTACACTAACTTTGTATTGCCAGGCCACAACGGCGAGACCCGGGCCCAGCGACTGAAAGAGTTCACCTGTGTTGACCCGCAGACACCCATCATCGGCATTCAGGAAGGCAGTGCCCTGTGGCGTCACGGCGACACTTTGAGTCTGGTCGGTGAAAAAGAAGCATTCCTGTTTAAAGGTGAGATTCAGGAGCAGGCAATCCCGGCGCACAGTGACCTTTCTCAATACCTGTAATGTGAAAATCCCGGAGTAGGCTCCGGGATTTTTTGACATCAATACACAACTGCTTTGCCTATTCCACTGCTTTACGGGGCTTTTTAGGCAGTGAGATGAAATTAGCCGCCAGCTGCGGAGACACCTCAGGCAGATAAGGAACTTCACCCAGCATAGGAGCTTCAATCAGAGCTTTGAGGGAATCCAGGTTCTCCTGATAGTTGGCCATATTCGGGTCAACCCGGTTGGCGACCCAACCCACCAGTTCCAAACCGTCAGCCTTGATCGCTTCCATGGTCAATACCGCATGGTTGAGACAACCTAACTTCATCCCCACCACCATAATCACAGGTACAGACAGATACTGCACCAGTTCAGACATGTACCTGCCCTGTCCCAGTGGCAATCGCCAACCACCGGCACCTTCTATCAGACAGAAATCAGCCCGGGACATCTGAGTTAAATCCATGGCAGACATCAGAGATTCAGGGCTGATATCCCCCCCCTGAGAGGCCGCTGCAATATGAGGGGCAATTGCCGGCTCAAACGCAAAGGGATTAATCATGCGGTAGGAAGGTTGCAACGTAGATGCCGACATCAACATCAGCGCATCCGAGTTACGCAGGCCCTCTTCAGTTACCTGGCATCCGGACGCCACGGGTTTCAGCCCCAGAGTTCTGGGCTGATGGCCATCGGCCTGAATTGCACCGGCTCTGTGCAACAGGGCGGAAGACACCAGTGTCTTGCCACAATCAGTATCTGTGCCGGTTACGAAATAGATCATCTGAGTTTCTCACTTGCGAGCGTGGATGAATAAGATCTGATAACTCAAGGGAATCCCCCCGGACTCACGCAGCGCTTCAGCAGCGTTGACCAAAGTCTGCCAGTAGGCTTTGCCCTTAAGACCTGCAGGCTTCAAATTATCGGCAACACTATGTGACTTTTCTCTATCCGTTTCAATTAATTCGTCTTTATTTGAGAACCTTGCACTGGCCCCTACCCCTTTTACCGACATCAGCAAAGGCTTCAAACTGTCAAAGTGGAAGTTATATTGGCTGGTTTCGACACTTAACTGCTGCCAGGGCAAGGCGCGCAAAACAGCCTGAACCTCTGCTGCAGAGGGAAATGCATTACATCTGAGCCCCAATTGGCTAAGCTGCGGCA
The DNA here is from genome assembly GCF_023349125.1 of Shewanella corallii. Classification (GTDB taxonomy): domain Bacteria; phylum Pseudomonadota; class Gammaproteobacteria; order Enterobacterales; family Shewanellaceae; genus Shewanella; species Shewanella corallii. The sequence continues at coordinate 508,119 of NZ_JAKIKT010000003.1, forward strand.
AACTGCCATCGACTACCAGCGACACATGGCATTCAGCCCCGGGTTTCAACACACGGTGGATTTCAGCCAGTGCAGCACTTAAATCCGGGCACCACTGCAACGCCAGGTTGGAATAGACGCTGTCACAGCACTGTTCAGCCAGAGGCAGGTTTTGAGCATCTGCGCATAGGGTTTGGTAATTTGGATAGTGTTGCCTGAGTCGGCGCAGCATACCCGGCGCGATATCGACTGCCAGCACATTAGTGGCCAACGGTAAATCTGTTCCCGGCCCGGCTCCGATATCCAACAAAGTGTGACACTCAGACAGAGAGGTAAGAAGCCGCGATGCGGTTTCACGCTGCAGCAGATTGTGCCTGTCGTAGCTGTTGGCAGCCATGGAAAATCTATGGGCAACTTCCTGACTGTGGTTGCCCGACACTATTTGATTATCAGTCTGATTTACAACTCTCAAACAACACTCTCTCAGGCCCGGTTTAACGGGTTAATCAATCGACTCAGGGTCGCTGTCAGCGCCGAGATCTGCTCATCTGTATGCTGGGCACTCAGGGTAATACGAAGTCTGGCACTGCCCGCTGGTACAGTTGGTGGGCGAATCGCTCCAACCAGAAAGCCAGATTGTTTCAGCTGCTCTGCCAACTCCAGCACTCTGTGATTATCCCCCACCAGCAGTGGTTGAATGGGTGTTGAAGAGGCCATCAGTGGCAGCGACAACTCTGTGGCCAAACGGGTAAACAGAGCGATATTATCAGCCAGCTTGTTACCTAATTGAGGCTCATCTGTTTTTTGCAGCGCAGTCAGCGCGGTGACAGCCGCCTGTGGTGACAGTGCGGTTGAGTAGATATAGTGCCTGCAGGTAGCCACCATATAATCCACAAACAATTGGCTTCCCAGCAGCGCTGCTCCCTGACACCCAAGAGCTTTGCCAAAAGTGACCAATTGCACATCTGCCAGCTTACTGTCGCAGTCGGCTTGCGTCCCCTTGGGAACGCCGAAGCCATGGGCATCATCAACAATCAGCCAGGCGTTATGCTGCTCACACAGGGTTTTCAGTTCAGTCAGGGGCGCGCAGTCTCCATCCATGCTGAACACGCTTTCAGTAATCATCGCCAACGGCGATTGCTTGTCAGCCAGAGTTCGCGCACTGGCAAGATCATTGTGCCTGAAGCGTCGAAAATCCGAACCGGATTGACGCAGACCATCAATAATCGAGGCATGAACCAGCTTGTCCGCCAGCACCCTGTCCTGAGCATTAAACAGGCTGGTCATTAACGCCTGATTGGCACTGAAACCGGAACAGAAAAGCAACGCAGCCTCATGTCCGGTTCGTTGGCAAAGCGCTCTCTCAAGTTCTTGATGCTGTGTGCTGTAACCACTGACCAGCGGAGAAGCACCACTGCCAACAGGAGTTTTGTTGTCTGATTGGTCGCCAGCGTTGACGGCTGCCAGTCCAAGGTAATCATTCCCGGCGAAATCAATCAGCGTCTCACTGTGAATTCGACGCTGGCGTAACAGCCCACGGGGTTTGAGCGCCTCCAATTCGGCGCTCAGTTTGGATTCCAGTGGGTTCAATTACACCGCCGATGCATCATAAAACAGGCTCTCAGCCTTATCGCGGCGGGCAGCGGCTTGCTCCAGCATAGCTTCATCCTGAGTTGGGTCAGTGGCGACGCCTTGCTCAGGCTTCAGACCAAGACGGCCAAACAGCTGCATATCATCGTTTTCTTCAGGGTTTGGTGTAGTCAGCAGCTTGCAACCATAGAAGATGGAGTTGGCACCGGCGAAGAAACACATCGCCTGCATCTCATCTGCCATCTTTTCCCGGCCGGCAGACAGTCGCACCCGGGACAGTGGCATCATGATTCTGGCGACGGCGATAGTACGCACGAACTCCAATGGGTCCAGATCGTCCTGCTCAGCCAACGGCGTCCCGGCAACCTTCACCAGCATGTTGATAGGCACAGAGTCCGGATGTTTTTCCATATTGGCCAGTTGCTGCAGCAAGCCTGCACGATCAGTTTGGGTTTCTCCCATACCCACAATACCACCACTACAAACCTTCATTCCGGCAGCACGCACATTACTCAGCGTATCCAGACGATCCTGATAGGTTCGGGTGGTAATAATGTCACCATAAAACTCAGGCGAAGTGTCCAGGTTATGGTTGTAGTAATCCAATCCGGCATCAGCCAATCGGCTGGCCTGATCCGGCGACAGCATGCCCAGAGTCATGCAGGTTTCCATCCCCAGAGACTTTACCTCACGCACCATATTGGTCAGGTAAGGCATATCCTTCTCTTTGGGGTTACGCCAGGCAGCGCCCATACAGAAACGGCTGGCCCCCGCAGCTTTGGCACTGCGAGCCTCGTTGATCACCAGTTCCATCTCCATCAGACGTTCTTTTTCAAGACCCGTGTCATACCTTGCACTTTGTGGGCAATACTTACAGTCTTCCGGGCAGGCACCGGTTTTGATGGACAGCAGTCGACTAATCTGCACTTCGTTAGGGTCGAAATGTTCCCTGTGAATAGTGTGGGCCCTGAACAGAAGATCATTCATAGGCAAGGCAAACAGGGCCTCAATCTCTTCCCGACGCCAATCATGGCGCAGCTCACTCTGTGTCATCACTGCTAATCCCGCATTTCAATCAGTTAGTATCTTGGCTAGCATAGCTTTACCCCTTAAACTGTCAACTCAACTGCGCCAACAAAGTTGACTAACGGTGAAATAATGAACAACAAAACCAAGATCGATTACCAGTTTGACCAGCAACATATCTGGCACCCCTATACCTCTATGCTGCACTCTCTGCCAGTTTACGGCGTTGCTTCAGCTAAGGGATGTGAGCTGACGTTAGAGGATGGACGGGTATTGATCGATGGCACCAGCTCCTGGTGGTCCTGTGTTCATGGCTATGGGCACCCGGCCATACTTGATGCCATGCAGACACAGCTCAGTACTCTGAGCCATGTCATGTTTGGCGGCATTACCCATGCCCCTGCAGTGGAGCTGGCAAAGAAGCTGGTCAATATGACTCCCGCCAGACTCACCAAAGTCTTTTACGCCGATTCAGGTTCTGTTGCCGTTGAAGTAGCGATGAAAATGGCGCTGCAATACTGGCAGGGACGGGACAAGCCACAAAAGCAGCAGATACTGACAATCAAAAATGGCTATCACGGTGACACCTTTGCGGCCATGAGCGTATGCGACCCCGAAGGTGGAATGCATACCATGTTCGGCAACTCTGTCACCCCCAGATTATTTGCTGCCGCACCTCAGTATGGATTCGACACACCACTGTCTGATGCCGATAAACAGGCACTGCGTTCAGTATTTACGGAGAAACATCAGGAAATTGCCGCCCTGATCCTTGAGCCTGTGATGCAGGGCGCTGGGGCGATGAACTTCTACTCCCCAGAGTACCTGGCCTATGCCAGAGCCCTGTGCGATGAGTTTGACGTGCTCTTGATTGCCGACGAAATTGCCACTGGCTTCGGTCGTATAGGTAAACTTTTCGCCTGTGACCATGCTGGCATTGAACCGGATTTGATCTGCCTGGGTAAAGCCCTAACCGGTGGCTATATCAGCCTGGCGGTCACCATGTGCAGTGATGAAGTTGCCGAGGGTATAAGTCGTTCACCTGCAGGTGTGTTTATGCATGGTCCGACATTTATGGGCAACCCACTGGCCTGTGCGGCAGCTCATGCCAGTATGACCCTGATTGAAATGGGTCATTGGCAAAACCAGGTGGAATCCATTGAGGCTCAACTGAAACAGGAATTGGCTGCAGCCAAGGCATTCGATGCGGTCAAAGAGGTCAGAGTGCTGGGCGCGGTTGGGGTCATCGAACTTCACCAGGCGGTTAACACAGCGGTAATGCAGAAAGCCTTTGTAGATAAAGGCGTGTGGATAAGACCCTTTGGCAACTACATCTATATTATGCCGCCTTATACTATCAGCAGTGACCAACTCAGTCAGTTAACCAAGGCTATGCTGGAGGTCGCGGCATCAGACTTTGATAACCAAGGGGCTCCCTCTATCAGTCATGGTTAATTATCAAGCTAAATCATAATCTTAATCTTTATTCCAGCTTAATATAGTTTCACAAACTGTTATTGCGCCCCAGCTTGGTTATAGTAAGTGAATTAATCTCCGGTTCAGATTTTTGCTGAATATCTGAACCGGGTAATCACACCAGACCAGGGGATCCTTCTATGACGCAGCTTTCCACTCTGGCTCAGCCAGGCGTGCTCTCCAACCCAAGCTCCCATGTGGAGTATCTCACCTTCTGTCTGACCCCGGACTCATCAGGCGATGAACATATTGCAGATGCGCTGGGGGCATTGGGCGGCATAGAAAAGTCTATCAATCAGAAAGATCCCTCCGCAGGACTAGAGATCAGCATAGGTTTCTCATCATCGGCCTGGAAGCAACTGTTCCCTGACCAGACTGCACCGGCTCATCTGCATCCGTTTCCGGAAATGCGCAACGGCGAACGCCACTTCCCCTCTACACCGGGTGATATCTTTATCATGGTGAAGTCAGAGCGTATTGATCTCAATTTCCAGGCAGCTAAATATCTGCGTAAAGCGTTTAGCAATTTTGCCTTATTAACCGAAGATATTCAGGGCTATAAGTATCTGGACAATCGCGACATGATCGATTTTGTCGATGGCACTGAAAACCCTGTGGGTGATGAAAGAACAGAAGCTGTGCTGGTCGCTGATGACATAGATATCCATCAGGGCGGCAGCTATCTCCATGTTCAGCGTTATACCGACCGTCAGGAGTTGTGGGACAGGCAAACCACTGAATATCAAGAGCAAGTGGTGGGTCGTACCAAGATGGATAACGTTGAGCTGGATGATGATGCCAAACCCGCCTGGGCACACAATGCCAAAAGTAAGGTGGAGATTGACGGAGAGGAGATCAAAATGCTTCGTCAGAATCGCCCATACGGCAATGCGATGGAACACGGCACCATGTTTGTTGGTTTCGCGGCAGATCCCTCTATTATCGAAACCTCACTGAGACAGATGATCATCGCAGATGAAGATGGTCACTATGATCGATTGCTGGACTTTGTCGAAGCGAAGACTGGCGCTCTGTACTTTATGCCTTCTGCAGCATTTCTTGAACAGTTTGATGATGATTAAGCCATAAGATCAAATACAAAAAAGGGACCTTATGGTCCCTTTCGCGTTCACATACTTCCGAGTTTAGAACTTAACACCAAACTGGACGGCACCGCCAATTTCGTCATCCTGGCCAAACTCTCCGGCCAAATCTATGGTCACTGTATCCAGCGGAGAAATCCCCAGCCCCACAGTGAAAAAGTCATCATAGTTACCGCTCATATCATTACGGTATCCGGCACGCAGTTGAACCTGTTCAAAAATATCCAACTCTGCACCAACCCTGGCCCATTGACGTGGCTTGAGGAATGCCTCGTCTGCACCATCGATAACAAAGGACTTGTTTTCAATCAGATCCAGATCCAGCTCCAGAGAAACACCAGCCAGGTCTACCGCGGCTCCAGCTGTTATGGTGGGCTCCAGGGTCAGCTTTTCACCGGCGACGTTAACGATATCCTGAGAGATAAGGTTTCTGGCAACCAGACCAACAAAAGCAGGACCAACCTGAGCATGCAAGCCCACATCAAGGTTAAAGCCCGTGGTATCAGTCATGTATTGGTCTTCAAAATAGTCGTCGCTGTCGTAGTTACTGATATTGGCAACATACAGGTAGGAGTCCAGACGTTGCACTTTGGGAGTGACACCAACAGACAGACCACCAATAGCGGGCACTGAGAGCTTGGTCGCGAAGCTGACGGCAATCTCATTAACCGCCACAGCTCGGGCCAGACCCTCAGATGCAATATCATTCTGGTCAAATTCACCCGACTCCAATGCTGAGTCGATCAGATTCTCATCTGACTCGGCAAAACTAAAGTCACCCTTGGCCCATAGCTGCCCGCCCAGAGTGATACCAAAGGCGAGATCTTCAGAAGGACTGTAAAAAGCGAGTTCAGCATTCAGCTGACCATCAATGGTATCGTCGTCCAGCGCTTTAAGGCTGTTTATCAGGGACTGGGCGTCGGCCTCGGTTGGCGGGTTATTGGGGTCAGGGTTGTTAAACAGGGACTCGAACCTGTCCAACTGATCCTGAACATCATCCACACTATCTATAGTGTCATTGTAATCTTTCGCCTGGGCCCGAATGCCCAACTTCAAATAAAAGTCATCGTTATCATCAAAACGTGTCAACAAAGCGGGGTTAAGGTTGGCACGGGTAAAGTCACCACTGGCTATACCTGTGCCGGCAACGCCTGCACTGCGGGCATCAACAAAGGCATCGGCCATCACTGCTGGCGACATCATCAGGGCTATCCATCCTGCCAAAGCTTTTCGGTTCATCATTTACTCCATTAAATACCGGCTGCAGACGAACGCCGCTGCAGCACTCCATGTGGGTCGACCACACTGAAAATAGCTCAGAATTCACTGAATTGCCGTGCCATAGCGCGAATTTTCTCAATACCCACATTGTGTTTATTGCGCTGTGCACACAGCTTTTGATGTTCTGGGTTCTCAGGGTCGCCTATCAATACCAACCTGACTGTGTACCCCATAGCCTGAGCAGCTTTTTGGTAACAAAGGTACTCCCACTGTGCCAGGTTGGTGTTATCACAGATCACGACAGGTAACCCCATGGCCAACCCATCTATAAAGGCGGCCAAGTTGCGCTGATGATATTCACTCAGGCGTTGTTTGTTGAAAACATAATTATCGCCCTGATAAAAAAAGGAATCGGTTGAGCAGTATCCCTGGGTACGAACCCGCTGTGCGAGTTCTGGTTCCAGGCTTTCAAGATACTCATTGACCCAGTGAGACTTACCGCTGCCGGGCAGGCCGCGCATAATGATGGCGAGCTTAGACACTCATACTTCTCCGGAAATACGCTTTCCCTGTAAAATTTGTTCGACCAGTTGCGGCATAAGCTCACCCGCTTTCCCTGTAAGGTGTAACTGGAACTGGCTATCGCGTCCTGGCTGGGCAAGATTAACTTCAACCGTATGAGCGCCATGATGATTGGCAGTATCAACAAACCCGGCAGCAGGATAAACCGTACCCGACGTACCTATGGCAATAAACAGGTCGCACTCCTCCAGCGCAAATTGAATCCTGTCCAATCCAATCGGCATTTCGCCAAACCAAACCACATGCGGTCTCAGTCTGTTTCCGGGGATACAACAGGTACAAAGGTGATTCGGGCCAAATGGTTCGCTGAGCAGAAATGTCTGACCGGATTGTGGGCAACGTCCCTTCACCAGTTCGCCATGCATGTGCAGCAACTTGTGGGAACCGGCGGTCTCGTGCAGGTTATCAATGTTCTGAGTCACCAGCAGAAACTCACCTTCAAATTCGCGCTCAAGTTTGGTCAACGCGTCATGAGCAGGATTGGGTTGGACATTAGCCTGCATTAACTGCCGCCATCTTTCATTGTAAAACCCTTCCACCAGGGCTTTATCTTTGGCATACCCCTCGGGCGTGGCCACGTCTTCAATATGGTGGTTTTCCCACAGGCCATCCTGATCCCTGAATGTCTTAATCCCTGATTCAGCGGAGATCCCGGCTCCGGTTAACACCACAATACGTTGATACATGACAGTTCCTTTACCCTGTGCAGGTCTTTCCCTTTAGACTCGAAATTGAATGTCAAAGCGACTTAATACAGCATAACCTTACTAAATGTGTGCTTGATATTGCTATATTTTTCAGAAAATTCGAGCAATATGGCCAAATTAAGGACCGATTCAAACTCAAAGGTTTAAGTTTTAAAGTTGACCCCCTATAATGGCTGTCAGTACAAGAAAGGTGAACCCTTGGGTTCTGCAATCAAGAGACAAATAATGACAGATGGAAATCAAGCGCTGAAAAAAGCGGGACTGAAAATTACCTTGCCACGAGTCAAGATCCTGGAACTGATGCAAGAACCGGAAAACCAGCACATCAGTGCAGAAGATCTGTACAAGAAGTTGTTGGACATTGGGGAAGAGATTGGCCTTGCGACTGTATACCGTGTTCTCAACCAGTTTGACGACGCAGGTATTGTCTCACGTCACCATTTCGAGAGCGGCAAAGCAGTATTTGAGCTTTCTACCCAACACCATCATGACCACTTGGTTTGCCTGAGCTGCGGCAAAGTAATCGAGTTCAGTGATGAAGTAATCGAAAGCCGTCAGAAAGAGATTGCCAAAAAACATAACATCAAGCTGACCAACCATAGCCTCTACCTATATGGTGTATGTGTAAACGACAGCTGTGATCATGGCGATCAGTAGTCCAGCATAATGCTTCTTTAAAAGCCTCTGTTATCAGGGGCTTTTTTGTATCTGTTAAACACGAACCCCAACTATCCTCAAGCCTAAAACCTCCCCGGATTGCTGTTCTACTGTGGCCGCAGTAGCAGAGACTTATAACTATTTCAAGGTAGATGTTAAATTTCTAGATGTTTCTCGTCTTGTTGCATTCGCAACATTTAAGTAGTTTGAACCTGTAGACGTTTAGTAGGTTTAACTGCACAGAGGGGGATGTATGGCGGAATTGCCCGACTTCGACACCCTGAAGTGGCTGGCAGAGAATGACCCTGCCAAATTGGCCAAACTTCAGGAAACCCTCACGGAAGAGATAATTAACAGCTCACAAAATAACAGAGCTCAGCTAAGGAGCCTTCATCATCACTATAAAGAGCAGATGAAGCGATGCACTAACCCATATCACAGATGTGTCATGTCTATGGCACTGATGCGCGGCAAACTATTTACTATGGCAGCCGCTATCAACAGCCCGGAGGAGTTTCAAGCCCAAAAGGCATCAGTGACGCCTATTGACAGAAAGCTACAATAGCGTCAAAGCCAGCGCTTCATGCGGAAGAATAAATAGGTCCCTGCGGCGCTGGCTAACATCAATATCAAAGCCAACGGATAACCATACTGCCATTTCAATTCAGGCATATCACTGAAGTTCATCCCGTAACTGCTGGCAATCAATGTAGGTGGCAGGAACACCACAGCTGCAACCGAGAATATCTTAATAATCTTATTTTGCTGCAACCCACTGAAACCCATTGCCGCATCAAGCAGGAAGTTCAGCTTATCAAAAATAAACTGACTGTGTGGCATCAAAGACTCGATATCCGCCAACATCTCCCGCAGTTCCTTCATCTCGTCATCTGAAAGGTTACGACGGTAGTAACGCTGAATATATCTAAGCGACCTTTGAGTATCCAACAGACTCAATCGAATCTTACCGTTGGAGTCCTCCTGCAGAGTGATCATCTTGAACACATCATCCAACTCTTCATTGTCGAATACCTCGCGACCAACGTTATCCAGTACGGTATAAACGTCTTCAATCAAATCTGACAGGTAGTCGACCTTGAGGGTGAAAAGTTCGATAAACAGGTCCTTGGGGCTGTTGACATCAAGCCGTCCCAACCTGAGGTAGTTCCGCAACAAACGAATAAGACCTATGTCCTCTTCCCGCATGGTGATCAGCATATGCTCACGCAGGTTGAAGGATACGTTAACCGCGCGAACTTCCTGGCCTACACGTTGTGGGAAAAGGCTGTTGATATGCAGACCATCAGAGTTTTGATAAAAACGGGCTGACGCTTCAATCTCATTCATATCCTCTTCGTCCGGCAACTCCTCTTCAGAGAAGTTTGCCAGCCAGGCTCGCTCATCATCCTCCGGTCGATACAGATCCAGCCATATGGTCTCCGGCGGCAAGCAGTCATTCACACTCAGTTCGCGAATGGCCAACTTACGGTTTTCATAGACATATGCAGTGATCATAAAACCTCCGGAAGAGACTTGGGGTTCTACCCCTTCTGGCGGCACTTGCCGCAGACTTAACCGACAATTTTTGCGGTTCAATAAAGCGCGGGATACCTGGAGCTAGTTTGCTGAGACGGTAATGGTCTCCTGATCAGACACTCTGATCTGCAGTCCCTCTACTGTGGTCAGCAAGTTGCCATCTATATCCTTTTTGCGCACCTGGAAAGTATTGGATTGCCCGGTCGCCGGTGAGGAAACAGTAACATTTACAATTTGATAACCATCATACCAATGCCAGACGCTAACCCCTACCCCTAAAACCAGAATCGTGGCAAGAAAAGCGATAATCCCATAGCGTTTGAGCAGGGATTGACCCGTCACCATAGCCTGAGGCGCTTCTTTAACTGAGCGCTTACGGGTAAGAAAATGCCAGGCGATGATCAGCACCAAAGCGGTCAACAGGATCTTGGTCAACAAAAGGAAACTCCGGCAATACAGAAAAACGCCCTATTCTATCCCTTTGACCATAAAAAGCCGACCTCTCATTAAGGGGATTTTACCTTTAGTCACAAGGAGTTTGAGGCAAGCCCTGATTATCGGCAGTGATTGGAGATATCGGCCCGGCAAGTGCAGGGGGCCAGTACTGTACTCGAGTCCCAGGACGATGACAGCCTCCTCTACAGGCTTTGATAGGCTAGTCCGCAGAGTCAACAGTTGGAGTTTTCAGGCAGATAGCCAGCATCGATCAAATGCAATCCGGTATGCATTGGCAGAGCTACGACGAAGCCATACGGGCTCCAAATCGCAGGAAACAAAACGCAAAAAGCCCCATCCGAAGATGAGGCTTTTCACTTAATGTTGGCGGGCGAGTGTGGCGAAGCCACAAGCTTGTGAGCGCGAAGCTTTAGCGTAGCTGGGGCGGATTTATACCATTCCGCATTAAAGTTCAGTCACCTTCGCCCAGTCTCTGGTGCACATCTTTATCACTCGCTTTGTACTGCTGACGAAGTTGTTCCAAGCCTGACTGCAAGCATCTACTATGTCCTCATATCCTCTGAAACATCGATTAGCGAGATGATGTTGGCGCAGCCAACTCCATACCTGTTCGATGGGGTTTAGTTCCGGGGAATAGGGCGGCAATTTGAGTATCGACAAGTTGGGGATATCAACTGCAATATCATTGGTATGCCAGCCTGCACTATCCATTACCACCACGGCATGTCGTCCAGGTTTAGTTCGATTAGCGATCAGTTCCAGGTGCTGGTGCATGATGTCCTTATTAACAAAGGGGGTGATAAGCGCTTCAGTTTCTCCCGTTGCAGGACAGACTGCGCCGAAGAGGTGTGCATATTCAAACTGCTGCTGTTTTAGCGCTCTGGGTCTACTGCCTTTCGGTGCCCAGAGTCGTGTTGTTGTATTTTGCTGGCCGAATCTGGCTTCGTCCTGAAACCAAATATCAATCTGGTGTGGTTGTATATGAATCGGTGTGTGAAGGATCGTTTCCAGAGGAAACTTTTTTAAAAGCGTCCTGCACGCCCAGAGTCTGTTTTGGATGCCTGGAGCGGCTGGTTATCCAGCTGAATCCCATGCTCTTGAGTAGCTTGTAGATATGATTGAGGTGATACTCGACACCAAACTCATTCGATATGTATTGCTGGATATCTGCCCCGGTTAGCCTGCCTCCCTAATCCGATTGTGCTTTGAACTCAATATATCTGGCGAGTGTCCGCTTTTGATCATTGGACAATGATGGTTTCTTGCCGGGCCGCTGCTTATCTTCAAGCCCTACGAGCCCTTGTTCAAGATAGTTTGAGACCCATGAGTTGACGCTGGATCTTGCCACCTTCAACTGGTTCGCTACTTGGGTGCGATTATGGGATTGCAAAAATAGGGATACGGCGAGTAACCGCATACGCTTGTGGGGATTCTTTTCTTTTTTAGAGAGGCCAAGCAGGCTTTCGGCAGTTTCAGATTTCATGGGCCAATCATAAGTGTTGAGTTGCCTACTATTAGATCAGACTTCAATGCGGATTGGTATCACTTAATGTTGGCGGAGCGGACAGGACTCGAACCCGTGTGCCTTCGGCACGCGTAACAGGCCGACTTTCTCTAAACAAAGAGTCTAACCAACTGAACTACCGCTCGTGTAATTCTGAAAATACAAAAAAGCCCCGTCATTTCTGACGAGGCTTCGTTGTAAGTGGCGGAGCGGACGGGACTCGAACCCGCGACCCCCGGCGTGACAGGCCGGTATTCTAACCAACTGAACTACCGCTCCACTAAATTGGCGCTTGGCAATGACCTACTCTCACATGGGGAAGCCCCACACTACCATCGGCGCAGCTGCGTTTCACTTCTGAGTTCGGAATGGGATCAGGTGGGACCACAGCGCTATTGTCACCAAGCAAATCTGTTGACTTGTCTCTTGAACGTCTGACGGCATTGTTGCTGCACTCAAATGCTCACATAGCGCTGCTATGCTCCGCTTTTCGTTTGCCACGGCTTTGTCAGCCGCCCAATATCCTGCGTCAAGGAAGTCTAAATTCGGAAAGCTAATATCTAGCAAGAAAATATGGTGGTCGCTACTGGGCTCGAACCAGTGACCCCCTCCTTGTAAGGGAGGTGCTCTCCCAGCTGAGCTAAGCGACCTGGGATTCTTTATGCTGTTTGAGTTCGACTTCAATCAAGTCTTGTATTCTATTCAAGGTTCTAACCAGTAAGGAAACCCTTTTGGGTTGTATGGTTAAGCCTCTCGAGTCATTAGTATCAGTTAGCTCAACGCCTCACAACGCTTACACACCTGACCTATCAACGTCCTAGTCTCGAACGGCT
>NZ_JAKIKT010000004.1 GCF_023349125.1 Shewanella corallii
TGACCTATACCTTGGCAAGGTATCGCTCTACCAACTGAGCTAATGTCGCATCACAGTTTTTAAGGACTTCACCCTATTGGTAAGAAAGAAGGTATCGTTCCTTCACTTTCCCAACTGAGCTAATGTCGCATTCACGTTTTATGACTGTGAGGTCAGAATTTGGAGCGACATATCGGGTTCGAACCGATGACCTATACCTTGGCAAGGTATCGCTCTACCAACTGAGCTAATGTCGCATTCTTGCTATCGGAAGTACAACTGAAACAGGGACCGCCGTAGAAGTGAGGCTGCATTATATGCAAATTTGCTATCCCTGCAACCCCTACATTCGGAATAATCTTCCAAGCGGTTAAATTTTGAATATTGTCTCACGGTAATAGCGCATTTCACCGATAGACTCTTTGATATCCTGCAGCGCCTGGTGGGTATTTTGCTTCACAAAACCGTCCAGCAATTCAGGTTGCCAGCGACGTACCAGTTCCTTAATGGTGCTCACATCAAGGTTGCGATAATGGAAGTGATCTTCAAGTTCACGCATGTATTTATTAAGGAAGCGTCTGTCCTGACCCACGCTGTTACCACACATAGGTGATTTGCCCGCAGGTACATGCTCACGCAGGAACGCCAGGGTTTCTTCCATGGCGCGCTGCTCTGAGTGTTCACTGGCACGCACTCGGTCGATAAGGCCTGACTCACCATGATGCTTCTGGTTCCAGTCATCCATGCCAGCAAGGACATCATCGGATTGGTGAACTGCAATAACCGGTCCCTGAGCCAATACATTCAGGTTCTCGTCAGTCACCATGGTCGCGATCTCGAGAATACGGTCGGTTTCCGGCTCCAGGCCAGTCATCTCAAGGTCAATCCAAATCAGGTTCTTTACATCTGCAGTCATAGATCTGCCTATCTTCCTCGTTTCGCCCCAAACTCAGGCTTTTTTCTTCAAGACCGTGTATCATACTGCTTTTTTAAACGACACAAAATCATCTTTGTAGATGAGACGCATCTGTGAGTAAAAAGAAACCCCTTAGTCGTGGTCAGTTGCGCCGGATGCGCGCCAACCATCAAAAACGATTGCAAAAAGCTGATCAACAAAATCAGTCTCTTGACATACAGGATAGTTCACTTGAAGCCGAACAGCTTGGAACAGTGATCTCCCGATATGGCCAACATGCTGATATTGAAACCCAGGATGGTCAGATCACCCGTTGCAATATGCGACGTACAATTGGCAGTCTGGTCTGCGGCGACAAGGTCGTCGTACGTCTGAATAAAGATACGCAAGCTGTCGTGGCAGGTGTCATTGAGGCTGTACACCCACGTACATCTCAACTGAGTCGACCTGACCTTTATGACGGCGTGAAAATCATCGCTGCCAACATTGATCAAATCCTGATTGTTTCGTCTGTATTGCCCAGCTTTACGACTCAGATTATCGACCGCTATCTGGTTGCCTCTGAAGATACTGAGATCCCGCCGGTTATTGTCCTTAATAAGGTAGATCTGCTGGATGACCAAAGTCGACCCGAGATTGAAGCCGCGCTGCAAAGGTACAGAGATATTGGCTATCAGGTCTATCAGGTCAGCTCGAAAACCGGTGAAGGCATCGAAGATCTGAAGAACCTGTTGCAAGATAAAGTGAGTGTGTTTGCCGGTCAGTCCGGTGTGGGCAAGTCATCATTGATTAATGCGCTGATGCCGGATGCCGAATTGCTGACCGGTGAAGTCTCTGGCGTATCTGGCCTTGGTCAACACACAACAACGACAGCCAAACTGCTGCATTTCCCCTCTGGAGGCGATCTTATCGACTCACCCGGGGTGCGGGAGTTTGCCCTGTGGCATTTGCCAGCTGAGCGAGTCGGTTGGTGCTTTGTCGAGTTCAGAGATTACCTTGGTTCCTGTAAGTTCCGTGACTGCAAACATGGGGATGACCCGGGCTGCGCTTTACGGGATGCAGTAGAAGAAGGCAAAATTGCGCAGGACAGATTCCAGAACTATCACAGAATAATCGCCAGCCTGGACGAGCAAAGGCACGCTCGCCATTTCCGTCCCGGTATGGACGAGAGAGAATAATCAACCTTGTTGAGGAACTTACCTTGGATAAATTGAAAGTGGCTTTGCAATATGTAATGCCCAAACACCTGCTGTCCCGTCTGGTGGGCAAACTTGCCGCCGCGGAAGCGGGCGCACTGACCACCAATGGGATCAAGTGGTTTATCAAGCAGTACAAAATCGATATGAGCGAGGCAGCCCAAAGCGAGCCGGAAGCTTATAAGACGTTCAATGACTTTTTCACCCGCGAGTTGAAAGCCGGGGTGCGTCCGCTGTGCGATGATGAAGAGATGATTGTGCACCCGGTAGATGGTGCTGTCAGCCAATGCGGACCAATAGAAGAAGGTCGTATATTTCAGGCTAAAGGTCACCATTTTACTTCTCTGGCCCTGTTGGGTAATCAGGAAGATGATGCCAAACGCTTTGCAGGCGGTGACTTCGCAACGATTTACCTGGCACCCAAGGATTACCACAGAATCCATATGCCCCTTAAAGGCACCTTATCGAAAATGACTTATGTGCCGGGCGAACTGTTTTCAGTCAACCCGTTAACCGCACAAAATGTTCCTGGGCTGTTTGCCCGCAACGAGCGTGTAGTCGCTATTTTCGAAACAGAGATTGGCCCAATGGCCATGGTGCTGGTCGGCGCAACCATAGTCGCCAGTATCGAAACTGTCTGGGCAGGTACAGTCACCCCGCCAACAGGCAAGCAGGTGTTCACCTGGGATTACCCAACCGAAGGCCCTGAAGCTATCACTCTGGAAAAAGGCGCCGAAATGGGTCGCTTTAAACTTGGCAGCACTGTAGTCATGCTGTTCGCTGAAAATGCACTGGAAGCATTTGCCGATGGCGTTGCGCCTGAAGCCGTCACACGGATGGGACGCCCTTTTGCCAAGATCCGCGACTGATCTTCATACTGCAGCGCCCCATCAGGGGCTGCTGCAACTTCACCTCGCCACACTGCTGTTTGGTGGCACCGCCCTGTTTTCCCGCCTGCTGCCGTTAAATGCGCTGGACATCACCATGATCCGTGCCGCTATTGCAGCTGTCGCTCTGGCGCTGCTGGTTAAAGCCAGTCGCAAGCCAATCAGACTCAAAAGCCTGCGAGATTATGGAATCGCCATTTTGCTTGGCGTTCTGGTGGGACTGCACTGGGTTACTTACTTTGGCGCCATGCAGTTATCATCGGTGGCAATAGGTATGATCGCCTTCTTCTGTTATCCGGTAATGACGGTACTGATTGAACCATTGCTGCACGGTGACAAGCCAGCCATTCGGGACATAGTCAGCGGTCTGGTAGTACTTTTCGGCGTCTATCTGCTGATACCTGAAGCCAGCCTAGGCAATAAGGTCACTCTGGGCATTATACTGGGGATCTTGTCTGCCATGCTGTTTACTGCCCGTAACTTGCTGCACAAATACAGATTCAGCGGTTACTCAGGGTCCCACGCCATGTTTTACCAAACACTGGTTGCGGCCCTGATGCTGTTACCATTTCTTGAGGTTAACCCGGCACAACTGTCTGCAAACATCTGGTGGCTGTTCCTGCTGCTTGGAGTTGTATTTACCGCAATGCCCCATGCGCTGTTTACCTCAGCACTTGGCCACCTCAAAGCAAAAACCGTGGGTTTGGTCGCCTGTCTGCAACCCTTTTACGGTGCACTGCTCGCCTATCTGTTTCTGGACGAGAAGCTGCAGCTGACAACCCTTATCGGTGGTACCCTTATCGTCGCCACGGCCCTGTTTGAAACAGCCCAGAGTCATCGCTCAAAAAACGCGTTGAAATAACCATATACCCCGTATCATTCAGCAGGTAACTTAGTTAAGATCCTTCTCGAACGATACGGCTTTCCACCACTCCCATGACTAGAATACTCCTCCTGCTGCTGTGTTTACTCCCTGCTTTGGCCCAAGCCAATCCAACGCTTGGCCTCGACAAGCGCCTTGGCATGAACAGCAATCAAACTCAGGAGCTGACTCAGCAACAAAAACTGGCTCAGTTGCAGGAGAAAATCGCCCTGTTGAAACAGGCGGCGGACAACTATAACCGCTCCCTGATGGAGTTATCATCCCAACGTCTCAACCTGGCGGAGCAGCAAAGACAAACTCAACAGCCTCTGCAGGTAGAAAGAGAGGTAGATCTACGTCAGCAGGCCTCTTTGGCACATCTTCGTCTTTCGGAGTTAAAAGAGAGTGAGTCCCTGCTGGGTAAGCAAATAAGCACCCAACTTGAGAGACAAAAACAGTTGCCCCGGCTGATCCGGGATGCCAGAGACACCGCTCTGCAGAATCAAAGAACAAGCCTGTTACCTGCGGACTCTCCCGCCGGTGCCCTGCAACACGCTCAGAGACAACTATACCAGCAGCAACTCCTCACTCTGGAAGCTGAGCTGGATAGCAGTCCGGCGCGACTCGAAATGGCACAAATGCAGTTGCAATTGGTCAGAGCACAGTTGCATCAGCAGGAACTGCAAATCGAAACTCTGAATCAGGCTATCAGTGCCCGGCAACAATCCAACACTGATGCGACTCTGGCCAGCAATATTGTCGCTGATGACCAACTGACAGACCCCATTGCCATCGAGATCAACAAGGTTAATCTTGAGCTGGGAGATCAGCTCAAAGCACTGACCAGCGATATTAATCAGACACTGAAAGCCCAGGCGAAAGCTGAGACCCAATACCAACAGCAGGCCAAGCAACTAACCAATATTCAGGAGCAGATCACCTGGGTAAAAGTAAACTCAGCCTTTGGTGACCGTTTCCTGCAGATGCTGCAGGCCCTGCCCAAGCCCCCCAGCCCTGAAAAACTGCAGGGGGAGATCGCCGATACCCGTCTGGCACGCTACCACGTAGAGCAGCTACAGGTACTCAACCAACAGGATCTCAGCGAAACAGCTATTACTCCCGAACAGCAGAAGTTATTGAACTCTCAGCAGGTACTGATTGGACGCTTGTTGGAGGCCTTCGATCTTTATCTGGCGGAGTTGGCCAAGCTTAAACTCAGCTATGAGCAGCTGACCCAGCAATATGAAACCCTGAAAAGTACCCTCAATGAACATCTGTTCTGGGTGCCGAACGCCAATGCTATCGGCAAGCTGTGGCTCACCGAGCTGCACAGTTCGACAGTTTGGCTGGCTGAGCAAGCACCCTGGCAACAGCTGCCAAAAGCATTGGATGAACAACAGCACCTGTGGGCCTGGTGGATCATCCTGCTGGTACTTTGTCTGATGGTTCAGGATCTGTTGGCCCCCAAATATACCAACACCCTCAATGGCTACGCCGCCAATGTGGGCAATGTAACCCAGGACAACTTTATTTATACCTTCAAGGCGCTGCTGGTCTCCGCCGGGTATTCATTGATCTGGCCTATGCCGATTATTGCTGCCGGCCTTATCTTTTATGGCGCATCCCACAACTTTGTTCAGGCAGTAGGCATGGGCATTGTGGCAATGGGCTGTCTGCAGTTGCTGTACCGCTTCTACACTCTGCTGGCGCAGGATAAAGGGGTGCTTATTGCCCACTTCGGACGCCCGCCTCAGGTGATGCAGGATGTCAGTGCCAGACTGCATCGCTTTGTCTGGTTAGCCACTCCGCTGCTGGGTCTAATGGGCTTTACCGAAGTGCTGGACTCATCACCTTTACGTAACAGTCTGGGCCGGGGAGCATTTATCATCTTCTGTATTCAGCTGTTTATGTTGTACAAGGATGCATTAACCATTTCACGCCGATTCCGCCAAAGTGGTGATGAAGATGGCAAGAACAAGAAGCTGCTCCACAGAGTGCTATGGCTGGCATTACTGCTGGTCCCCTTAGTCAGTGCCGTACTGGCACTACTGGGTTACTACTTCACCGCCTTCCAGATGTTGCTGCAGTTGCAGTTGTCTTTGGTACTGGGTCTTAGTTTCTTGCTTATCTACCAGCTTATCCGACGTTGGATGCTGATTGAACGTCGTCGAATCGCATTCGACCGTGCTAAAGCCCGACGCGCAGAGATCCTGGCCCAACGTGAGAAGGGCGAGACCCCAAGCAGCGAGCAGCTGGATACCTACGAAGAGCCGGTTGTGGATCTGGAAACCATATCCAGTCAGTCACTGGGATTGGTTCGATCACTGCTGTTACTCGCTCTGCTGGCAAGCTTAATTGGTTTATGGAGCCAAACCCACACAGCGCTGTTCTCCTTCCTTGATGGTGTAACCCTGTGGACCAGCAACACCAGTATCAATGGTATTGAGCAACAGGTTCCTGTAACCCTGAAGTCAGTATTCTTCGGACTGATTATCTTTGCCTTCTCGCTGATGATTGCCACCAACCTGCCAGGCTTATTGGAGCTGATGATATTGCAACGGCTGGAACTGTCTCCGGGCACAGGCTTTGCGATTACCACTGTCAGTCGCTATCTGGTGGTGCTGTTCGGCACCCTGGTGGGATTCTCAACTCTAGGAATGGAGTGGAACAAGCTGCAGTGGCTGATTGCGGCTCTGTCGGTTGGTCTGGGCTTTGGTCTGCAGGAGATCTTCGCCAACTTTATTTCCGGTTTGATTATTCTGTTTGAAAAGCCGGTAAGAATTGGCGATACAGTGACTATTCGGGATCTGACCGGCACTGTCAGCAAGATCCAAATCCGTGCGACCACCATTATCGACTGGGACCGCAAAGAGATTATTGTTCCCAACAAAGCCTTTATTACCGAGCAGTTGATTAACTGGTCCCTGTCAGACCCTATCACCCGGGTCATTATTAATGTCGCAGTTTCCAGGGATTCAGACCCGGCCAAAGTAGAAGCTTCACTGTACCAGGCAGTAAAAGAGTGCAATGAAGCACTGGAGATACCAGAACCAGAGGTTTGGTTTGCCGGTTTTGGTCAGCATACTCAAGACTATGAGGTCAGAGCGTACGCCAGAGATATGAATGCCCGCTGGCCACTTCGCCATGCGCTGCATAAACTCATCAGCAAGAAGCTGAAAGAAAACAACCTTGAGTTGGCTTACCCTCAGCTGGAGATCCACCTCAGCCCGCAACAACGCGATTCGGGGCAGGGGCTGATACGCTGATCAAAGGTAACTTGTTATGTTGATATTTGCCCACCGGGGAGCCAGTGGCTACGCCCCTGAAAATACAGTTAAAGCCATGCAATTGGCACTCGATATGGGAGCAAGCGCCGTTGAGTTGGATATTCATCTGGTTGAGGATGAACTCTATGTTTTTCACGACCGCTGGCTGGATCCTAAATCCAGCGGAAAGGGACTGATTTCCGGCCACAGTAAAGCAGCTTTGGCAAAGGTTAGTCTGGATGGGGAACCCATTCCAACGCTGTGGCAACTTATGGCCGCAATGCAACCAAGACCGCTGGTCAATATTGAACTGAAGGGAGAAAACACTGCAGAGCCACTGATAGTACTTTATCCCCGCTTGATCAGTGAACTGGGGTACACCAGTCAGCAACTGCTTATCTCATCATTCAATCACAGATACCTGCTTGAGGTGAAACAGGCCTTGCCCGAAGCTCTGGTCGCACCACTGGTAGAGGGTGTACCACTGGATTTTGCAGCTTGTGGCGATAAGCTCGACGCTTTCTCTATTCACCTGGATGTCAACTTTATCACCGAAGAGATGGTATCCGATGCCCATAGCCGGGGACTCAAGGTCTATGTGTACACAGTCGACCGAGAGCAGGACATACTATGGATGCAGCAAATGGGTGTAGATGGCATATTTACCAACTATCCTGACCGTGCCCAGCAGATTTTACAGTAGAAAAATTAATCATTTCGCCGCAGCTATGGCAACATCAGTCTAATGCATGATACTAATAAAAAAGTACGCCCCCGCTACAACCTAAAGCCATAACTGCAGCAAGCGGGCGGATCTTTGCCATTATTAGAAGAGTGACACCTTGCAATATTCAAAGGCGGTCACCGGTCCATCTCTGTAATCGGAACTTACGGAAATTACTATGGAACACAAGTTGTTGCTGTTAACCAGAGACAACGATCAGTATCGCAGCATACTGGAAAACAGCGCTCCTTCGGGTTTAATTCTGCTTGGAGAAGAACCAAGCAACATTAAAGAAGCTGACATCTGGTTGGCCGAGCCTGCTCTGGCGGCTCCACTTCTCGGACATGCCTCCAAACTTAAATGGTTGCAATCTACCTATGCAGGCGTTGATGCCTTAATGCGACCACGCCTGCGGCAGGACTATTTACTGACCAATATTAAAGGCATATTTGGGCCGCTGATGAGCGAATATCTGTTTGGATATCTGCTGGCTCACAAACGCCAACACGCCAAGTATCGCCAACAGCAGGAACAAAGGGTCTGGCGCCCCGGAAGTTACAAAACCCTCCAGGGACAACACCTGTTGCTGCTTGGAACCGGTTCGATTGCCCGCCATATCGCCACCACAGCCAAGCACTTTGGCATGCTGGTGTCCGGTATCAATCGCTGCGGAACACCTGTTGACGGCTTTGACCGGGTTGGCAATATGGATGACCTGCCGGACTTTATCGCTCAGGCAGACGCTATCGCCAACGTATTACCAAGTACGCCGCAGACCCGGGGTATCCTTAACGCAGATGTTCTGGCCTTGATCAAACCCAATGCCGCTTTATTTAACCTTGGCAGAGGCGACGTCATGGATTTGGAAGCGCTTGACGCTCAGCTGTCACGCCAGCCTGATCAGCAGGCCATTTTGGATGTGTTTAATCAGGAACCCCTGCCCTACGACCATCCCATCTGGGCCAGGCCAAATGCGACAATCACCCCGCATATTGCTGCACCCAGTTTCCCTGAACAGGTGATGGAGATCTTCTTCCTGAACTATAAGCGTTACCTTACGGGGCAAAGCCTGACCCATCAGGTTTGTTTCCAACAGGGGTATTGAGAAGTAGGGAAAGTGCCAAAAAGCCGGTGCAAATGCACCGGCTTTTTTGTCTGTCATCCGGCACGAGAATATAGCCAGCTTGATTCCCACAATGTTTCAAGTCCGCTAATACCTATCCCCATAGAAGGTTAATCTCATCATAGCCGTATCAGCCATAAAAAACCGGCGCTGCTGCGCCGGTTCGTGTCATGGAAACCTAATTAGTGTTTGAGACTTCGCTCAAGGAACTGCTCGACCAACACTTTCTGTGAACTGATCTTATCCAGCACGCCGCGGTTAAGTACCACCATCTCCTGGCCCAACTGATTGCTGGCAGTCGTCAACTGGGAAACATTCACCACATTGCGATTCACTTCATTGGAGACACTCGACTGCTCTTCAACTGCACTGGCAATATGGTGAGTCATATCGGTAATGGAGGCCACCGCTTCACGAATCACCCTCAGGGCTTCACCAGCCTCATTGGCTTTGTCTACACAGTTTGAAGCGGCATCCACACCATGCTGCATACTTCTGACCGCTTTATCGGTTCCCTGCTGCAGCAAATTGATAATGCCCTGGATCTCAGTGGTGGACTCATGGGTTCGCTGTGCCAGCGCCCTCACCTCATCTGCTACCACAGCAAAACCACGCCCCTGCTCGCCGGCTCTGGCTGCTTCAATGGCGGCATTCAGTGCCAACAGATTGGTTTGCTCTGCAATACTTTGAATAACATCCAGAACTGTGCCAATGCCTTTACTGTGCTCTTCAAGATCCGCAACAAAGGTTGAGGTTTCCTTTAGCTGACCTGACATGGACTCAATGGCACTGACAGTCTGTGCCACTATCTGATCGCCGTTAACCGCTTCTCCCGAAGCCTGTTCGGAAGCGGTCGCCGCATCTGAACAGTTGGATGCCATATCTGCCAGGGTCGCCGTCATTTCCTGCATAGCAGTTGCAACCTGATCCATTTCCGCTTGCTGGGAAGCACTGTTGCCCTGTACATCCTCACTCATCGCACTGGACGATACGGCATTTTCACTCGACTGCTCACATGAGTCCAATGCCCGCCCCAAGAGAGCTTTAAGCTCAGAAGCCTGCATCTGCATTGCCAACTCAATATCTGCCACATCATCGTTGCGCCCGGTATACAAATAGGTCATCAAAGGGCTGTCATAAATATCTTTTGCCTTGGCAACCATGTTTCGGAAATGAGACATCACGGCGAAGCCGCCACCAAACAGCACAGCTGCACTGACAATAAATGCCAGCCAGCCAGCGACACCGGTTTGCGCAGCAAGAAACAACATAGGAAGTAGCGCCACAATGCTGACAGCAGTCAGCTTGGTCTGGGTGCTGATACGACGCTTCAAAGCAGCGACAGAACCTTTTTCATTCAGCTCTTTATAAGCCGCTTCTGCACGTGTTACCTGATCCCGCTTCGGCTTTACCCTGACAGATTGATACTCGACGACCCTGCCACCTTCAGAGATTGGAGTGACAAATGCATCCACCCAGTAGTGATCGCCATTGGCACACCGGTTTTTGACCAAACCTTTCCAGGGATTACCTTTCTTGATGGTGCTCCACATATCAGCAAAGGCCGCCGACGGCATGTCCGGATGCCGCACCATGTTATGGGGATTCCCCTCCAGGTCAGACAACTTATATCCTGCCACCTGACAGAAGGAGTCATTAGCATATTTGATGATACTTTTGGTATCAGTTGTCGAGAGCAGTATCCAATCCGAAGGATAATCATTCTCTCTTTGGGTAACAGGTTGGTTGTTTCTCATACTCGCTCCCGAAAGCAACTCAATTTCATAAAGAGCGCTGAGCCAGCGCCCTGAAAAAGGCATTTGTTCCGGACAAACTTCAGTTTGTGGCACCGCCCGGCAGATTTAAGTGTAGATCACACTTTTTTATAACGCCGGATAAATAAGTATCTATTAATTAGAACCACCCGATATTGGACATGATAACAATTCTCAATTACACTTCCTCTCGTATTTAAGCTGGAGTTATTCACTGATGTATGTATGTGTTTGCCATGGGGTGACAGAGAGTCAGGTCAAACAGGCGCTTGCCGAAGGTGTTACCGGTATGGCTGAGCTGCGCCTGAAATTGGGTATGGGTGGTTCCTGCGGTAAATGCCTTAAACAAACGGGGCAGATGATAAAGGCCGAGGCAAATGCCAAAGCCAATTACTACGAAGTAGCCTGACCTTGTTGCTGACTATCTTTCCGTGAACAGCGGCAAGCCAACTCAGAAATAACTGCAGAGGCATAAAAAAACCGACACACTGGATGTCGGTTTTTTGTTTGGGTTTACAGGCCGCCGAGAGATTCTCCCAGTTCAACCTTGTCGACTCTTTGCAGGCCCCGTGGTAACTTAGCCCCTCGGCGTCCCCTTTCACCACGATAGTGCTCAAGATCTGATGCCTTGAGTGTCAGCTTACGCTTTCCTGCCCACAGAGTGACTGCACTTCCTTCCGGCACCAGTTGCAAATGCAGCAGCAGCTCTTCACGGTTTTTAGCTCTTTCGGAAGGAATACCTATGATCTTGTTACCTTTGCCTTTACTCAGTTGAGGTAGTGCATCAACTCCAAACACCAGCATACGGCCTTCGTTGGTCACAGCCAGAATCGATGGGTTGGCTCCCATGTCCACTTTTGCAGGCGGCAGCGTCTTGGCATTGGCCGGTAAACTCAACAGGGCTTTACCCGCCTTGTTACGGGATACCATGTCACCAAAGCTACAGATAAAGCCATATCCAGCATCACTGGCCAACAGGTAATGCTGCGACTCATCACCCAATACCACATGCTCCATCAAGGCGCCTGGCGCTAAATTGAAGCGGGTCGTAATAGGCTCGCCCTGACTTCTGGCAGACGGCAGAGTATGGGTTTCTGTGGCAAACGCGCGCCCGGAGGAATCCAGGAATACCGAGGGTTGATTACTTCGTCCCTGGGCACTACAAAGATATTTATCACCGGCTTTGTAAGACAGACTTTCGGCATCAATATCATGACCCTTGGCGCAACGCACCCAGCCCTTATCTGACAGCACTACAGTTACCGCTTCTGCAGGGATAAGCTCCTGTTCAGTCAGCGCCTTGGATTCTCCGCGTTCAATCAAAGGAGAACGTCTGTCATCACCAAATTGCTCAGCATCCTTGGTCAGCTCTTTCTTGATCAGCGTCTTCAGACGACGTTCAGAACCAAGCAACTGCTCAAGCTTCTCACGCTCAGCTTCCAGCTCACTCTGCTCGCCCTTGATCTTCATCTCTTCCAGCTTCGCCAGGTGGCGCAGCTTAAGTTCAAGAATCGCTTCGGCCTGTTTATCTGTCAGACCAAAACGGGCAATCAGTTCAGCCTTGGGTTCGTCGTGGAAACGGATGATCTCTATCACTTCATCAATGTTGAGGAAGGCGATCATCAAAGCATCAAGAATATGCAGGCGGGCCAGCACCTTATCCAGGCGGAATGCCAATCGGCGCTTGACTGTGGTTAAGCGGAACTCCAGCCATTCTGTCAACAGCTCTCGCAGACCTTTGACCTTTGGACGCCCATCCAGCCCCAATACATTGAGGTTAACCCGGAAGCTCTTTTCCAGATCTGTAGTGGCAAACAGATGTGCCATCAGCTGATCGCAGTCAATGCGATTGGAGCGAGGAACCACGACCAATCTGACCGGATTCTCATGATCCGATTCATCACGCAGGTCTGTCACCATAGGCAACTTCTTGGCCTGCATCTGGGCAGCAATCTGCTCAAGAATCTTTGCAGCACCTGTCTGATGAGGCAGAGCTGTAATGACGATCTCGCCATTATCGACACTGTACACAGCACGCATTTTAATGCTGCCACGCCCGGACTGATAAATCTTGGTAATATCAGCCGCTGGGGTCACGATTTCCGCTTCTGTTGGGTAATCAGGTCCCGGCACAAACTCCATCAGACGGGGTAAATCCGCTTTTGGGTTTTCCAACAACTCGATACAGGCAGATGCCAGTTCGCGAACATTGTGAGGCGGAATATCTGTCGCCATACCTACGGCAATACCGGTAATGCCGTTAATCAGAATGTGTGGCAGTCGGGCAGGCAGTACCAATGGCTCCTTCATGGTGCCGTCAAAGTTGGCACCCCAATCGACTGTCCCCTGTCCCAGCTCTCCGAGTAATACATCGGCAAACCTGGACAGCTTGGCTTCGGTATAACGCATTGCCGCAAATGACTTGGGATCGTCAGGCGCACCCCAGTTGCCCTGACCGTCCACCAACGGATAGCGATAAGAGAATGGCTGCGCCATCAATACCATGGCTTCATAACAGGCACTGTCACCATGGGGGTGATATTTACCCAGCACGTCACCTACAGTACGGGCCGACTTCTTATATTTAGCCTGCGCACTGAGACCCAGTTCGCTCATGGCATAAATAATACGGCGCTGTACCGGCTTCAGGCCGTCACCGATATGAGGCAAAGCCCGGTCCATGATGACGTACATGGAATAATTCAGATATGCGTCTTCGGTGAAGCGCCGCAATGGCATCTGCTCTACACCATCCAGACTCAAATCTATTGAATCACTCATTATTTCAATTCCTGTTATTCTGCTTCCAAACCCTTGTAATAAAGGCGGTAAATATTGCCTTTCAGGTCGTCGGAAATATATAAGGCACCATCCGGCGCCGTTACTAAGGCATAGGGTCTGGCTACCGGAAACTCTCCATCCAGAAAACTCACCAGGGTGGTACGTTCAGTAACTCTGTTACCGTCCAGAGACAATACCACCACCTGATACCCTACTTTGCTTGAGCGATTGGTAGAGCCATGTTCAGCCACAAACAACTGCTGTCTGAACTTGACCGGAAATGACTCGCCCCGATAAAAATGTACACCCGCCGGAGATACATGAGCCGGCAGCTCATACTCAGGCTTTCGAATATTCATTTGAGATGGCAGCTTGAAACTTGGCTCCCGGGTGCTTTCGCCATGCATATAGGGAAAGCCAAAATGTTCGCCGGGCTTTGCCAACCTGTTGATCTCATCAGCAGGCAGATTGTCTCCCATCCATTCACGGCTGTTGTCGCCGAACCAAAGCTCCTGCTTATCCGGAGACCAGTCCATCCCCAGCACCCGACGAACGCCTGTCGCAACCTGCTCAGCGTTACCTGTGTCAGGGTCTATGGCTAAAATACTGCCGTAGGGCGCTCTGGCATCACATACATTGCAGGGAACACCCAACGCCAGATAAAGTCGGCCATCGGGCCCAAATGCCATAGAGCGCGTGGCACCTTTCTCAACTGGCGGCAGCCCTGAGTAAACCACTTTGGGGCGTCCCGGTCGCTTGAGTCTGGTCTCAATATCCAGAAACTTCAGGATTTTGTCATCCTCGGCCACATACAGATCGCCCTGATAAAACGCCAGGGCCTCAGGCCGCTTCATATGACGATCCAGCACATAACGCCGGTCAACCCTGCCGTCCTGGTTTTCATCAACCAGCGCCATCAGGTGACCTGTGTCACCAGTGCCGACAAACAGAGTGCCCTTATCGCCCAATGCCATCTGTTTGACATCGCCAAGGCCCGAAGCATAAAGACTCATTCCAAAGCCTTTGCTGACAGTGAGCATCACCGAAGCCTGGGCACTTATGCTCAGGTTGGCGATAAGCAATGACAGCAAACCGACACATCTTGTGATATTTCCTTTCGGTTTCATTTCGGGCCCTTACATCCTGTGGGTTTGGCAGATTAGATAACCGCCAGGTCCCCTTTGCTCTCCAGCCAGGTCTTGCGATCTGCTGAGCGCTTCTTGGCCAGCAACATGTCCATCAGTGCCAGCGTCTCTTCAGCATCATCTATGGTCAGCTGAACCAGGCGACGGGTATTGGGATCCATGGTGGTTTCTCTGAGCTGCAGCGGGTTCATTTCACCCAGACCTTTAAATCGGGTGACCTGAACCTTGCCTTTTTTGCCTTCGGCAACAATCCTGTCCAGCACCCCTGTCTTTTCCTGCTCATCCAGGGCGTAATACACCTCTTTACCGATATCGATTCGGAACAGAGGTGGCATAGCAATATAGACATGACCTTGCTCAACCAAAGGACGGAAGTGACGCAGGAACAGCGCGCACAGGAGTGTGGCAATATGCAGTCCATCTGAGTCAGCATCGGCGAGAATACAGATCTTGTGGTATCTCAGCTCAGCAATATCCTCGCTGTCCGGATCGCAGCCGATAGCCACGGAGATATCATGTACCTCCTGAGAACCCAGCACCTGAGATGCATCCACCTCCCAGGTGTTCAGAATCTTACCCCGCAGCGGCATGATCGCCTGAAACTCGCGATCACGAGCCTGTTTGGCACTGCCTCCTGCCGAGTCCCCCTCCACCAGGAAAAGTTCTGCACGGGCAGGGTCCTGACCGGTACAGTCGGTCAGTTTGCCCGGCAATGCAGGGCCTGAGGTTACCTTTTTACGGGCAATCTTCTTGGCAGAACGCAATCGTCGCTGGGCGTTACTGATACACAACTCTGCCAATGCTTCGGCCTGAGCTGTGTTTGAGTTCAACCAAAGGGAGAATGCATCTCTGACAATACCGGACACAAAAGCTGCACACTGTCGGCTGGACAACTTCTCTTTAGTCTGACCGGCAAACTGAGGGTCCTGCATCTTAACCGACAGGATAAAACTGGCTTTATCCCAAATATCTTCGGCTGAGAGTTTCACGCCTCTTGGGGTCAGATTACGGAATTCACAGAACTCCCGCATAGACTCAAGCAACCCCTGACGAAAGCCATTCACATGGGTTCCGCCCAAAGGCGTTGGGATAAGGTTAACGTAGCTTTCCCCGAGGTACTCACCACCTTCAGGCAACCAGGTAATCGCCCAGTCAACAGCCTCAATCGCACCAGCAAAACTGCCTACGAAAGGCTCTTCCGGCAAAGCCAGCGCATCCTTCAGGGAGCTTCTCAGATAGTCGGTCAGACCATCTTCATAAAACCACTCCTGGGTTTCATTGGTCTGTTTGTTGACGAACTTGATACGCAGGCCTGGGCAAAGTACCGCTTTGGCCTTCAGCAAATAGGTGAGCTTGCCAATAGAAAAGTTGGCAGAATCGAAATAGCTGGCATCGGGCCAGAATCGCACCCGGGTTCCCGTGTTGCGCCGACCACAGGTACCGGTTTCCCGCAGCGCTTCTACCCGTTCGCCGTGCTCAAACGCAATATCGAATACCTTGGCATCACGGCGTACTGTCACTTCAACCCGGGTCGACAGGGCGTTTACCACCGAGATACCAACACCGTGCAAACCACCTGAAAACTGGTAGTTCTTATTGGAAAACTTACCACCGGCGTGCAGCTTGGTCAGGATCAGTTCTACCCCGGGAATCCCCTCTTCAGGGTGAATATCCACTGGCATACCCCGACCATCGTCGATCACTTCCAGAGAGTTGTCATCGTGGAGGATCACTTCAATCTTGCTGGCATGGCCCGCAAGCGCCTCATCCACGCTGTTATCTATCACCTCCTGACCCAAATGGTTGGGGCGGGTGGTGTCCGTGTACATGCCAGGGCGGCGTTTAACCGGATCAAGGCCATTTAACACTTCAATCGCATCAGAGGTGTATTGGTTTGTCATAGCGCACACAAATTAGTATTAAAATTCAGAGTCTTTGCCCTGCGTTATTATATTCAGACAGCGCCAGAAACTGACCTATATCTGATAAGTGCGAGGCGTAGCCGATAAAACTATGGTCTCCGCCAGCCTCGAGACACATACTGCAGCAATGATACTTGCTGACTGCCTGACGATAATCAAGCACTTCGTCACCGCTTTGCAATAATACAAAAAACCGATCCGGATGCCGAATCACACTGGTATCCAGCGCCTGCAACTGTGCCTGATGTTGAGGAAGAACCTGGTAAGTCTCGCCGGTATAAGGGTTGTGCTGGCTACCGATAAACTCAGCAAACAACTCATAGGGCTTGACTGCCGGGTTGATCAACACAGCCCGACCACCATACTTTTCAGCCAGATAACTGGCAAAGTATCCCCCCAGCGATGAACCAACATAGCACAGAGGCTCCCCCCTGGCCTTGGCATCACAGGTCAATTGTTCCAGCAAAGCCATGGCCGCTACAGGCTCAGTGGGCAACTGCGGCGCAATCAGGTTTACATGGGGGAAATGTTGCTGAATATAGTCAGCCGTCTGCCGTCCCTTGTCAGACTGGGGAGAACTGTTGAATCCGTGGATATATAGCAGCATAAGTCCTCACGCTGCGGTCGGCTGGTAACTCAACCCGGTATTAAACCCGGACAAAATCAATAACCGCTGGCGTCCTTATCGGGAGAGAATCGCTCACCCGGTACCCTAAATACATTGGTGAGCATGCTACCATCCGCTCGTAACTCCAGCAAACGATAGCCCGGCTGCAGTGCATCCAGAGCAAAATAATCAGACTGAGGTTTAAATTGAATGCAGGTGGATGGCGTCGCCATCAGCTGAATTTCATGATTGCGCCCGGAATAGGTCTGATCCAGCTGCTGATGGATATGGCCCCAAAGCACACCTTTGACTTGAGGAATTTCAGCCATTCGCTGCATAAACTCATCACCATTGGCAAGGCAATGCTGATCCAGCCAGGCGCACCCCGCCAAAATCGGATTATGGTGCATCACCAGCAGAGTGTGATGCTCAGGACAGGCTGCCACCGCTTGCTCAATCAAGTTGAACTCAGACTCAGCAAGGTGCCCGCCCGGTTTACCGTATACGGTGGAATCCAAAAGAATAATCTGCCAGTCACCGGCCAGAATACGTTGATGACCATATACCTGCTCACCCTGCATATTCAAGTGCATGACTTTGGGGTCATCATGATTACCGGGCAGGTAATGGCAGGGCAGATTTAACGGCTCAATCGCCTTGACGAAATTGCGATAAGACTGAGGAGAGTAATCCTGACTGATGTCTCCCGTCGCCAACAAAAAATGGGCGGGGTAGCGGCAAGCGGCAATAGTATCAACCACAGCATTAAGGCTGTTGGCGGTATTCACCCCCAACAGTTGACCTTCATCATCGGCGAACAGGTGCGGATCAGTTACCTGAACCAAACGCACACTTTCACCGGCAGCAATGGAATAAGAGATAGCCTCTTGCAGCATTAATCATCCCGAACGTCAGGACAGGCAAACCCGGGTTGCCTGTCGGCCAATCTTTAACAGCTCCTCCAGGAAAACATTGACCTGGTACTTCTCATCGCGCTGATACATACGCATATTAGGATAATCATACACTGCCTTAAAATTTGAAATCTGCTGGCCACTTAACACTTCTGCTAATTTAGCGTCGTGGTAAACCCTGACCAGAATTCTTGGAGCAGGAATGATATTACACACCTCTGATGGTCGGGAGATCTCCAATAACTGGGTGTAAGGAGTATTTTCCAGCAGCGCCAAGTCCAGAATGCCAAAGCCGCCCTCTACCCGCCACTTGTCACCCTGGCCACCCTCTTCGGGTAACAGGTTAACGATATGGGCATAGTTGCGTCCACATAGAGATAAAAAGGAGGACACATTTGGCTGATATCTTGGCGTCTCGATAATTCTACTCACTCTTACTGACTAACAAAGTTTGATAGTTTAATTGTAACCACTGCAAACCGATCAGGGTGGAAGCATTATCTATTCTTCCCGCCTGCAGAGCATTATACGCATCCTGCCGGTCCATCACTACCACGCGGATATCCTCATGCTCCTCGTCCAGACCATGCAGGCCATGGGCTTTATCCGCATCCACAGTCGCAAGATACCCATAGAATCTTTCGGTACTGCCGCCCGGGCTTGCCAGATAGCTGTTAATAGGCTGCAAAGACAGGGCTTCAATACCCGCTTCCTCGATCAGTTCGCGACGAGCGACATCTTCAGGTGTCTCTCCCTCTTCAATCATGCCTGCTACCAGCTCAAGCAACCAGGGGTTATCACAGGTTTCCAGCGCAGGAAATCTGAGCTGCTCAATCAATACCACCTTATCTGTGACGGGATCATAGGGCAAAACCACCACAGCATGGCCCCTTTCAAACACCTCCCTGCTGACGACATCACTCCAGCCTCCGACAAACAAACGGTGGCGAAAACGGTACAGGTTCATTTTGAAAAAGCCCTGATATAATGGCTTTGTCTCTATGATCTCAACATCATCCCTGCCAAACAGCTTGTTACTCATGAGTTTTCTCCACGCCTGTTTATTCCGGTTCGAAGCAATATTTGCCCGCTGTTCCCCCTGTTTCCGGCTCGGAATCTCAGGGCTTTTTTGCCAATAATATCAATCCGGTTACACTGTCCGGTAAAATAAAATTGGTTACACTTGAAATTTGACTTGAATTCGGTTGATTTCTTAGTATCTAAACAATTAACTTTACACAGTATTGGGAAGCGTCGGGAAGCGCGAACCGGCTGGTATATTTTTGACATGCCTGCCTCACTCCATTCTACCAATTTGTATCCCCTCCCACGGGGATTTTGTCTTAAGAAAGGACAGCCAATGAAATTCAGAATTCGTTCTCTTTGCGCCGCAATGACACTTGCCGCAGCGAGCTCTGCGGTACATGCAGAAGACCTGCTGCAGATCTATCAGCAGGCTCTGACCAACGACCCTGTAGTGCTGCAGGCTCAGGCTCAACGTAATTCCCTGTACGAAAAGATTGAAGAAACCCGTGCTCCCCTGTTACCCAGTTTGAGTGCCAGCGTCGGTTACGGCAAATCCTGGACAGATCAGAACAATGATACCCGAGGTGTCTTTGACTCTGATGGTTTCAATGGCAGCCTGACACTGAACCAGCTGATTTATGATCACAGCGCCTGGGTTGGCCTGGATCTGGCTGAACTGGCAGCTTCTCAGGCTGACGCCAGTTACGCTTCCTCTCTGCAGGGACTGATTATCCGTGTGACCACCGCCTATTTCGATGTACTGAGTGCTCAGGACGCATTGGAATTCCAAAAGGCTGAGGTTGCCGCAATTGGCCGCCAGTTGGAACAGACCAAACAGCGTTTTGCCGTGGGTCTGACAGCAATTACCGACGTGCACGAAGCTCAGGCTCAGTATGATCTGGCCCGTGCTCAGGAAATTCAGGCTGAAAACACAGTACAAAACAACTATCAGGCACTGCAGGAGATCACTGGTCTGCCATATGATCAACTGGCAGTACTGGACACTCAGCGCTTCTCAGCCAGCATGCCAGCTCCTGCCAGCTCATCAGAGTGGCTGAAATTGGCAGAAGACAGTTCACTGGACCTCTTGGTGCAACGTATCGCCAAAGATATCGCTAATGAGCAGATCGCGCTGGCTAAAGCGGGACACATGCCATCTGTAGGTCTGCAGGCAGGTTACACCTCGCAGTTTGAGCGCAGTGACAACCTGAACGATACAGGCACAGGTAATGTAGCGCTGAATGTGAGCATTCCAATTTTTCAGGGCTTCAAAGTCAGCTCTCAGGTTAATCAGGCCCAGTATGACTATGTGGCTGCCAGTGAAAAACTGGAACAGACACACAGAGGTGTATCCAAGGATATCCGTAATAACTTCAACAACGTAGCAGCGTCTATCAGCTCTATTAAAGCCTACGAGCAGACTGTAATCTCCTCTGAGAGTGCATTGAAAGCAACCCAGGCTGGTTTTGAAGTAGGTACCCGTACCATTGTTGACGTACTGAACAGCACCCGTAACCTGTACAACTCCAAACGTCAGCTGTCTGATGCCCGCTATGCTTACATCCAGTCAGTCGTGGCACTGAAGCAGGCTGCCGGCACACTGACTGAAGAAGATATCGTGATGATTAACCAGGGTCTAACCGAAGCAGCTGCATCTCAGCAGCCATAACCCGGGTTTAGCAAGTACAAAAAAACCGCCTCCCGGGCGGTTTTTTTATGCCTGAAAACCGACAATTAAAAATCGATTTCCACACCGGCAAAGAAGCCATCAAACTTCATATTGGAAGTCAGACCGGAGAAGTTGTTGGCATCGAAGTTAAACTCGCGATAACCGGCGCGAACGCGGGTGTCCAGCGCAATGCCGTCAAACTGCCAGCCGAGGCCCAGCTGATAGTCATACACCTTGGACTCATCCAGACCAGCCATCACATCGGCAAAACCGAACAGGCCAAGACCTGGGATGCCAACCATAGCGCTGGCATAACCCATCACTACACCATCATCCAGATCGATCTCGGTAGGCAGGTTGTTCATGCTGACCATGTAGCTGCCGTGCATCTGCTTGTATGCGCCACCCACGTCCAGAGACACCAGATCGTTGTCCAGCAGCTCGTAGTAAAGGATAAAGTCAGTGTTGCTCAAATCAGCTTCTGAAAACACATCCCCGGTGAACTGCTTGCCACCAAAAGTGAAATCAGCCCCTGTCATGGAGCCGTTTTCCTTCAAACGGTTTTCACGAATGGCCACATTAGGCACAAAAGGGATTGGGTGTTCAAGCGATACCCAGATGCTGCCCTGAGTAGAGGAGTCATAATCAAACTCCTGTTGTGGATTACCACTTTGGGCAAAAGTGCCGGAGGTATCAGCAGCCCAGAAATCAGCTCCCAGCTTAAAACCCAGCAGAGTATCTGCCTGAGCAGACGACGCCATCAGCCCCATTAGCACGGAGCCAGCCAACCATGTCTTTTTCATAATTATCCCTGAGATAACAAGTTAGTTAAGTCAATTACCGCCGCATTGGCTCGGGAGATGTAGTTCGCCATCACCAAAGAGTGATTAGCTACCAAACCAAATCCACTGCCATTGAGGATCATTGGGCTCCATACCGGTTGCTGGGTCGCTTCCAGCTCACGGATAATCTGCCGCAAACTAACCTCGGCGTTCTTCTTTTCCAGTACATCGGCGAAATCTACTTCAATCGCCTTCATAAAATTCAACAGAGCCCAGGACGCACCCCGGGCTTCGTAGAACACATCATCAATCTTCCACCAACTGGTCTTCACCGACTGCTGAGACAAACCAGGGGTCGATTGACGGGCAGCTGAGTCGCCTGCCAAATCTGTGTTAATTCGCTCCTGTCCTACGCTGGCTGACAACTGTTGTGACATACTGCCAAGACGCTTTTGCACCTCTTTCAGCCACTCATTCAGATTATCTGCACGGGCATAAAACTGCGCATCTGTATTGGCAGGATCAGCAATCCTGGCTCTGTACATCTCTAATAAGACGACCGCATCCGCGTATTCACTTTCAGCTTTTGGCACCAACCAACTGGTGTGGTCGATATTCAGCTTGGAATGAGCATCCAGCAGATCCTTATCTGCCGCACTTTGTGACTGAGAACGGCTGAACTCTTTACGCATAACCAAGGCTAAATCTCTGGCCTGCTCAAGGGCTCCGAACTCAAACGCTTTCATATTATCCATGAAGAGTGTCGGCGGCATGACATCATTGGATTGCCAGCCTCCGGGCTTGTTCATCAGGGTATCCATTGTGTCAATCAGCGCGGTAGTGGTGGCGTAACCGACAACAGGCTTACCCGAGTTATTGGTCAGAGTTTGTGGTTCCAGTGCATCCGGCTCAATACTCCACCATATGCTGACGATATAAAGCAGCAGTGCGACACCGACCAGTACACCGGCCACCGGTTTCCAGGCAATTTTCATCTTGGTTTTCCTCAGTGATGGTGATGATGGTGATGATTCTGGCTGGCCCCCTTACGGACCGGCAGGGAGATAAGCTGCTCACTTTCATCGGCAAAAATCAGTGTCAGCCCGACCTCTTCACCCTCTTTCAATGGCTGAGTCAGTCCCAACAACATAATATGGTCGCCCGATGGAGCCAGCACTAACTCACCCTCTGCAGGCAAGCTGAACTCTGACACCTGGCGCATCTTTACCATACCCTGCTCTTCTATCAGGGTATGCAGCTGAGCTTCTTTTGCGGCCTGAGTCCGGACACCCACCAAGACTTTGTCTTTACCCGGGTTTTTCAGGGTCATATAGGCGGCGCTATTTGGAACCGTGGGAGGCATGGCTCTGACAAATCCATCGTCAACCTGCACCTCTTGCGCCAGTGAAAAGGCCGAAAAACAGGCCAAAATGGCACCAAACAGCTGTTTGAATATTAACTTCAATGTCATAAACTCCATTGAGAGCCCAAAGTCGATACAAGGATCAACCCATGAGCAATATCGAGGTAAAGGATGACAAAGGTGTTCGCATCATCCGCTTTAATCGGCCGGACAAGCGCAATGCTCTGACGCTTGACATGTATCGGCAGTTGACAGAATACCTTATCGAAGGTGAGGCAGACAACGGCATCAGGGCTTTTCTGATTTGTGGTGAAAACCACTGTTTTACTTCTGGAAACGACATTAAGGATTTCCTCTCCAATGGTGAGCTGGGTGCAACACACCCCGCGG
Source organism: Shewanella corallii (assembly GCF_023349125.1). Lineage (GTDB taxonomy): Bacteria > Pseudomonadota > Gammaproteobacteria > Enterobacterales > Shewanellaceae > Shewanella > Shewanella corallii. Next base: position 23,328 of record NZ_JAKIKT010000004.1, read on the forward strand.
TCCGTTTTCTGTTTTGTCTGCTGGAGCTGAAAAAGCCCATGGTCGCCGCCGTCAGTGGTGCTGCTGTGGGTATAGGTACCACTTTGTTGCTGCACTGCGACCTTGTCTATGCAGACGAAAGCGCCCAGTTCCAACTTCCCTTTGTTAATCTGGCTTTGGTCCCGGAGGCGGGCGCTAGCATGCTGTTGCCGCAATTGGTCGGTTATCAGAAAGCCGCAGAACTTTTGTTGTTGGGCGAACCATTCGACGCCAACACGGCCAAACAGTTGGGCATGATCAATGGTGTCATTGGGCAGAGGGAGTTGTTTGAACATGCCCTGGCAGTGAGCCTCAAACTCGCTGACAAACCGGCCAGTGCCGTGCAGTTGACTAAAAAACTGATGAAGGTAAACCGAAATAAGCTGCAGCATCAGATGTACCTCGAGTTGGAACATTTCAGCAGTCAGTTAAAGAGTGAAGAAGCCAGAGAAAGATTTCAGGCCTTTTTAGGAAAGAGCCAATAGTGGCTTAATGACTTTGCTGCTCGGTATGGGCAGCTAATACCAATACAGCAAGCACCAATACCAGGGGAAGCCACAGCAGGGATAATCCCCAATATAAAATAGCCAGGGTGGCCAATATCGCCAGGCAAGGTACTATCAGCGTCATGCTGACGGCGATGACCAGGGCCAGCAGTAATGCCAGTGCTATGCCTGCAAGCAGTATAACGCTCTGCCCCAGGTACCCACCAAGCTGCCAATCCTGATCCAGGTGGATTGTCCACGTCCAATGACTGTCTGAGATTCCCCACCAGGTGCAAAGCACCAATGCCGTCATTATGACAATCCACTTATGATTGTTCTTCTTTAACTTCATGCCCTGCACCTTACAGATGTCTTCGCCATGGTGCCTGCCAGTGACATACCAGGAAGGCCGCGATAACAAAGCTGATGACCGGAAGTAACCAAAGCAGTGCTATGGTCTGCATTGAGATCCACATCTGTTACTCCGGCTTCTGAGTAGTCAGGATGACAGCCTCTTCTGCATCTTCTTCGGACTTGCTAGCAGCTACCTGGCCTTCAAGGTCAGTCATCGCTTCAGCTACCTGCAGACGCAGAGATAAAACCAGTTCCTGACGTGCAGATTGCAGCATTTGTTGAGTCTGAGTGCTGATGACCTGTTCAATCTGACCGGTAAGGTCTGACAACTCAACAGCCTGTGCTTCTGAAGTGGTTGCCATAGTTGCAGTTGAAGTCAGGGCAGCGGCAACGATGATAGATTTGAATTGAGTGGTAAACATAATAAATCCCTCTGATTGTGTTAAATGACACAGAGGGTATTTCAAGGCTTGTGCCAACTTTGAAAAAATAAGCACAAGAAACTGTTTAATAAGAATTTATTTACTTTTTAAAGGTGAGATAAGGAAAAACAGACAGGAGAAGGTAAATCGGCAGTTGGTGAAAAACACTACAGATGTTGTATTTTTCACCAACAGATAACATTGACGATTATACGGCCTGCAAAGCCGCTTGCTGCTGCATTTTTTCCAGCGCATCCAGCACTACCTGTACCGTCGCACCAGGCTTGTGAGCATTTTCACTCAGGTGACGGCGCCAGGCTCGCGACCCCGGCAATCCCTGATACAAGCCTATGATATGACGGGTGATATGGTTCAAACGCCCGCCATCAGCCAGATGTCTCTCGATATAAGGAATCATTTTCCCGATAACCTCCTCCCGGCTCATTAAGGGCAGAGAGTGGCCACAGAGCTCATTGTCCACCCGGGACAGAATATAGGGATTCTGATATGCCTCACGCCCCACCATGACTCCATCCAGGTGCAGCAGATGTGCCTGAGCCTGCTCAATACTGGTAACACCACCATTGATGGAAATATGCAGATCCGGATAATCCTGCTTCAACTGATACACACGAGGATAATCCAGCGGTGGGATCTCACGGTTTTCTTTTGGACTCAGACCCTGCAGCCAGGCTTTACGCGCATGCACAATAAAGGTGTCACAGCCAACACCTTTAACGGTATCGATAAATTGGGTCAGGAACTCATAGCTGTCCTGATCATCGATACCAATACGGGTTTTCACCGTGACCGGAATATCCACCACCTGACGCATTGCATCCACACAGTTTGCCACCAACGCAGCCTCACCCATCAAACAGGCACCGAACATACCGTTTTGTACCCGATCTGATGGACATCCCACATTCAGGTTGACCTCATCATAACCATACTCCTGCGCTTTTTTGGCGCAGGCCGCCAAGTCTGCAGGATTTGAACCGCCCAGCTGCAAAGCCAATGGGTGCTCTTCACTGTTATAAGCCAGGTAGTCACCCTTACCGTGCAGAATTGCCCCGGTAGTTACCATTTCGGTATACAGCAACGCCTCAGAAGACATGAGTCGGGCAAAGTAGCGGTAATGACGATCAGTCCAATCCAGCATTGGAGCAACAGAAAAGCGGCGATTGGTCGCTGTAATCTTTTGGGACTGACTCAGTTCAGAAACAGACATTCAGGTAAACCTTGGGTTGGACAGGACACTGGGTGTCGGGACAAAGGCGGAATTATACACTGCCACAGGGGCTCAGTGCCATGTCACGACATTGGCCCCATGAGGTTTTGAAACTATTCAGTAAGTTTGAATATTTTCGCCTAAGCTTATCAATACTCGTTGCTGCAGGTTCAGGACTAATGCCTGAATCCGGAAAGGGGAAATTTCACGCTCTATGAACGTTCAATTTATCAATCCATTTCTTGATTCTTTTCTTAATGTTATTGGCACTATGGCCACCATAACCCTGACGCCGGGAAAACCCATGCTGAAAGAGGATGAATTGGCCAAAGGGGATGTCTCAGGGTTGATCGGCATGGTAGGCGAGCAAGCGAAAGGCTCTCTGTCTTTGACCTTTGAGAAGCGACTGGCACTCAAAGTGATGGAGAATATGCTTGGAGAAGCGCCCGACGCTATCGACGAAGAGGTGACGGATATGGTGGGCGAGCTCACCAATATGGTGTCAGGTGGCGCAAAAAAATCTTTGGGAGAACAGGGGTTTGAATTTGATATGGCCACCCCGGTTGTGGTGGCCGGCAAAGAACATCATATTTCCCATGTCAGCAGCGGCAAGAAGATTATCATTCCCTTCAATAGCCTCTATGGCAGGGCTTTTATTGAGATCTGCTTCGAAGAGTAACCAGTTTAGAAGGGCTGACTCACCATCACCCAAAACTGGCTGGACTCGGCGCTGACGCCGAACTCTGCCCGCACTACGACGCTTTCGACCTCAAATCGGGCGCCAGCCCCAACAGACCACTCCATCTCCTGGTGTAAAGCCGAAGCTGAGAAATGATCGGCAACCTTGCCTGCTTCGGCAAATACCACCCATTGCCACCAAGGCACATCATAAAGGTTGAATACAGGCAGCTCCTGCAGGGGTTGCCAGTGAGGCTGAACCCGATACTCCAGGGTGTAAAGCACCGCGCTGCGACCAGTAAAGCGCCTTGCACTGTAGCCCCTCAGCCGCTCAAAACCGCCCAGAGAGATACCTGCAAAATCCGGTGGCCTGTGATATTCGCCGTCAGTCTGGCTGTTCCAGCCCGGCGTATCAGCCAAATAGAAGTTGGCCGCAATAATCTGTTGTCGGAACAGGTCATTCTTACCCACAGAGAAGAACAGGCTCTGCTCAAACTCCCAGGTATTCCAATCCTGACTGCCGTCAGCTTCAACGCCGTGACGAAGTTTCAGCATGGTTTGTCCACCCTGGGTACTGTTACGGCCATTATCCCTGTTATCCCAGTCAAGCAGCAGCTCAATACCTCTAGCGTATTGGGGCTGAGAGTCAGTTTGCTGTAGATGTCGGGATTGCATAAAAGGCGTAAAGCGCAGACTGGTCGTTCCCGACTCCAGCGGATTCCAGCTAACGTCCTGACGTGGCCGCATCGATGCCACAGCGCCCTGGCTTCCCCAGCCTATCGGCAACACATACTCGGCATGAAACTTGGCAAATCGCTCTTCGCCACGGGTAATGGTTTTGACATCATTGCCAACGGCATCCGGCAGATAGTAAACCCCTTCCTGAAACAGGCCCTGATAGTATTCGCCACTGAACAGCCATTGCTCCAGTCCGGGCAATTGGTAGTTGTTAACGCCCAGGTACCCCACCCAACTCTCATTGGTGGTATACAAACCAAAACCAAACAGGCTGGCCTGCGGCTGACCGGCATGCTTAAGGACAGCTGCACCACCAAAGGCTGTGCTCAGATTCTCACTGGAGAAAACAAAGGGAACGGCCGCAAATTCCGGCTCAGGCATTTGGGACTGGGACGACTGCCCAGCCACGGCTCCCGCGCTGACAAACGCCAACACGGATAGGAGAACTCTGGTTTTTATTATCATTATTTCCAACTTCCACACACAAAAAAACGGCAGAGACTCTCTGCCGTTTCATGATTCTATCTGTCACTGCCTGACTGGCAGCTTAATCAGAGCTCAAGACACACTGCCACCCTGGGGGTCAACTTGGTCATTAACTCATAGGCAATAGTGCCAATATGCTCAGCAACTTCCTCTACTGGCAGAGCTTCGCCCCACAACAGCACATCATCGCCCACAACATCAGTGGCATCGGGCCCCAAATCCACAGTCAGCATATCCATGGACACCCGGCCAACCACAGGTACCCTGCGGCCATTGATCCAAACAGGAGTGCCTTCCGGCGCATTGCGTGGATAACCATCACCATAGCCAATAGCGACCACGCCCAGACGGGTATCGCGGTCAGCATGCCAGTATCCGCCATAGCCAACAGGCTGACCAGATTTGTGCTCCCGAACTGAGATCAGGCGCGACTTAAGATCCATCGCAGGTTTCAAGCCATGGTTGGTACCCAGATCGCCGGTCACAGGAGAGATACCGTAAAGTGCGATGCCCGGGCGTATCCAATCTCTGCGACTGTCCGGCCAGAACAGAGCACCGGCGGAATTGGCAATAGAGCGCTCGCCAATCAACCCTGACGTCAGCGTATCGAACACCTTGAGCTGATATCCTGTGTAATCCTGCTCTGGTTCATCGGCGCGGGAGAAATGTGTCATCAGATGCACAGGTTTAGCCACATTTGGACAAGCCAACAGACGCTGATACACAGATTCAAACTGCTCAGCCACAAAGCCAAGCCTGTGCATACCCGAGTCGACTTTCATCCACACTGTGACCGGTTTATCCAGTTGTGCCTGCTCCAGCATCTCCAGCTGAGACTCATGGTGCACAACTGTATCGATACCATGAGTCACCAGCAATGGCAGATCTTCGGCCCGGAAGAAGCCTTCCAACAAAAGTAGTTTGGCCTTAACACCGCCGTCACGCAGCGCCAGCGCCTCTTCAAGTCGGGCAAGACCGAAGCCGTCTGCTTTACCATCCAGGTGGCCAGCGACATTAAGCAGCCCATGACCATAGGCATTGGCTTTGACCACAGCAAGCACCTTGCTTGCCGGAGCCAGGACCTTAAGTCTGCTCAGGTTATGGGTCAGTGCGCCAAGACGGATCTCGGCTCGGGGAAAAGGTTTCAAAAACGCACCCTGTAATAAATGATTGGGCTTTGCAGCGATTAATCTTCTTCAAATACCAGTGGACCAGCATAGTTGTCGAAGCGGGAGAAGTGACCCTGGAAGGTCAAACGCACACGACCAATTGGGCCGTTACGCTGCTTACCGATAATGATTTCAGCCGTTCCCTTGTCAGAAGAGTCATCGTTATACACCTCATCACGATAAATAAACATGATGAGGTCGGCATCCTGCTCGATAGAACCGGATTCACGGAGATCCGAGTTTACCGGGCGCTTATCGGCGCGTTGTTCAAGCGAGCGGTTAAGCTGGGACAGTGCAATCACTGGAATTTCCAGCTCTTTGGCGAGCGCCTTGAGAGAGCGGGAGATTTCGGCAATCTCCAAAGTACGGTTATCTGCCAGAGCCGGCACCTGCATCAGCTGCAAGTAGTCGACCATGATCATAGACAGGCCGCCGTACTCACGGGCAATACGACGGGCACGGCTGCGCACTTCTGTTGGCGTCAGACCAGAGCTGTCATCGATATACATCTTGCCCTGCTCCAGCATCAGTCCCATGGTGGAGGAAACGCGGGCCCAGTCATCATCATCCAACTGACCGGTACGGATCTTGGTTTGGTCAACCCGGCCCAGAGAGGCCAGCATACGCATCATGATCTGTTCCGAGGGCATCTCAAGACTGAAGATAAGCACAGGCTTGTCTTCATTCATGGCAGCCTGCTCACACAGGTTCATGGCAAAGGTGGTTTTACCCATGGAAGGACGGGCCGCCACGATAATCAGGTCACCGGACTGGAAACCGGCAGTCATGCCATCCAGGTCCTGGAAGCCACTGGACACACCGGTCACACCATTGTGTGGGTTGTTGTACAACTGCTCAATACGGTCAACCGTCTTTTCCAGAATCGACTTGATACCTTCAGGACCGCTTTCGGCACTGTTGGCTCTTTGCTCAGCAATCTTGAATACCTTGGTTTCGGCAAAGTCGAGCAAAGCGCTCGAGTCGCGGCCTTCCGGGTTATAACCTGAGTCAGCGATCTCCTGGGCAACCCGGATCAACTCGCGGACTACCGCGCGCTCGCGCACGATCTCTGCGTAGGAAACAATGTTGCCGGCACTTGGGGTGTTCTTGGCAATCTCACCCAAATAGGCAAAGCCACCGGCATCTTCCAGCTCGTTTTCCAGCTCCAGCTGCTCAGACACTGTCACCAAATCGATAGGCTGACCGGACTCAACCAGTTTCTCCATGGAGGAGAAGATCATTCTGTGGGAGCGGGAATAGAAGTCTTCCCGGACGATAGCCTCTGCGACCTTATCCCAGGCTTCGGTGTCCAACATCAGACCACCCAATACAGACTGCTCCGCCTCCAGCGAATGTGGAGGCAGCTTCAGGGCTTCAACCTGAGGATCCCTGGGTTTCTTTTTGGCCTTAAATGCACCTTGCTGAGACATTGACTCTCCCGATTACAACAGCATTACAAATATGATATAACCCCACAGGCCTTACACCTGTGGATTACAAAAAACTTTCCGTTTGCCCTACAAAACTGACATAAAAATCAACAATAAGGAATGAACATGCGTAACGCATTGGTCGCAGCCCTGATGCTGTCATCCGGCGCCGCCCTCGCCGATGAGGGACAATGGCAACCCTACCAAATGCCTGCTATTGCAGACAAACTGAAGCAGAGAGGGATAGATATCCCGGCACAACAACTGGCTGACCTGAGTCAGTATCCGATGAATGCGGTAGTAGGACTGGGGTATTGTACCGCCAGTTTTGTGTCTCCTAAAGGCTTAGTTGTCACCAATCATCACTGTGCCTACCGCGCCATCCAGTACAACACTAAACCTGAACACAATTATCTGGAGCTTGGCTTTCTGGCAAGCACTTTGGATAAGGAGCCCAGCGCAGGTCCGAATGAACGCCTCTATGTGACTGAGGCCGTTACTGACGTGACCGCTAAAGTCACCGCCAACCTGCCAACAGAGCCCCTGGCCCGCTATGAAGCCATTGAAGCCAACAAGAAAGCCCTGATCAAAGAGTGCGAGGCCGATGACAACTATCGCTGCTCAGTTCGCAGCTTCCACAATGGCCTGGAATACTATCTGATCAAACAGTTGATCATTCGCGACGTACGCCTGGTATACGCACCACCGGAAAGCGTTGGCGGCTATGGCGGTGATATCGATAACTTTGAGTTCCCACGCCACAGTGGTGACTTTACCTTCCTGCGTGCTTATGTAGGCAAGGATGGCAAACCTGCTCCTTACTCAGAAGATAACGTCCCCTATGTGCCCAAGAGCTACCTCAAGGTAAATGCTGACGGCGTGAAAGCCGGTGACGGTGTGTTTGTCGCGGGCTACCCGGGCTCAACCAGCCGCTACCGCCTGACGTCAGAGCTGGAGTTTGCCTCTGATTGGCTGTATCCGGTTCTGGCCGACAGATACCAGCGTCAAATAGATACCATTGAAGCCATGGGCGCCGACAATGAAGATATCAGTATCAAGTACGCAGGTACCCTGGCGGGCAATGCCAACCGTATGAAGAAACTGAATGGTCTGCTGGACGGCTTCCGTGCCACTGACATTGCCGGTATCAAGCAATCCAGAGAAGATGCCTTTGTCGATTGGCTCAAACAGAGCCCGGCAATGAACCCCAAGCTGGTACAGGAGCTCGAGTCCCTGATTGCTGAAAACCAGGAGGCGATTCAAACCAGCTTCTACTTCAAGAATGCCCAGTCCAGCACCTTGCTGAATGCAGCCAATCGTCTGTATCGACTGGCGAAAGAGAAACAAAAGCCGGATGCGCAGCGCGAATCAGGTTACCAGGAGCGGGATATGAAGCTGTTTGAGGCCAGCCTCAAGCGTATCAATCGCAGCTTCGAGCAATCAGTGGATAAAACCCTGTGGTTGCAGGATATCCAGGCTTATCAAGGCCAATCCCATAAAGTCGCGGTACTGGATGAACTGCTTACCTACGACAACCATGCCTCATTGCAAGACAAGATCGCTGGTATGTACTCACTGACGGGATTAACCGACGCCGACACCCGTCTGCAGTGGATGGATAAGTCACCGGAAGATTTCGAAAACAGCGCAGATCCTTTTATCCGTTTGGCTGTCGCCCTGTACGATGAAAACATGGCGCTGGAGAAAGCGGAAAAAGAACTGGCAGGCAGACTGTCCATGGCACGCCCTGACTATATGGCTGCAGTGATCGATTACTATAAAGCCAATGATTGGCCGGTATATCCGGATGCCAACGGCACTCTGCGTATCACCTATGGCATGGTAGATGGCTATCAGTCCCGTGACGCCCTGTACAAACAACCCTTTACCCGCCTCGAAGGTATCACCGCCAAGCACACAGGTGTAGAGCCTTTCAATGCACCGCAAAAGGTCCTGGATGCCATTGCCAAAGGCGATATGGGTGAGCATAAGGTAGAGTCTGTGTACGCGGATGGCCGCGGCTTGATTTGTCGTCTGTTCTCCTGCCTTGATAAGCCGGAGGAGTTCAACTCAGTGCCGGTTAACTTCCTCTCCAGCGTAGATACTACAGGTGGCAACTCGGGCTCACCGGTTTTCAACGGTAAAGGCGAACTTGTGGGTCTTAACTTTGATTCCACCTATGAAGCCATTACCAAGGACTGGTTCTTTAACCCCACCATCACTCGCGCAGTGCACGTAGATATCCGCTACGTACTCTGGATGATGGACAAGGTGGATAACGCTCAGAACCTGATTGAAGAACTGGATGTGGTCAGGGACTAAGCCCCCCAAATAACAAAACCAGCCTGCGGGCTGGTTTTTTATTGCCTGAAGAGGCTATTACGCTAAATTTCAGACATAAAAAAACACCGCCGGTCGGCGGTGTTTTTCAAAACCAATCGTAATTAGGCTTCTGCAACAACAGAAACTTTAACGATAGTTTTAACTTCAGTGTGCAGGGCAACTTCAACTTCGAACTCACCAGTAGTGCGCAGAGCACCGTGTGGCAGACGAACTTCAGCTTTGCTCAGCTCAACGCCAGCAGCAGTAACTGCATCAGCGATGTCGCGAGTACCTACAGAACCAAACAGTTTGCCTTCGTCACCAGCTTTAGAAGCGATTACAACAGCTTCCAGAGCAGCAATCTTCTCAGCGCGCTCGTTGGCAGCACCCAGTTCAGCAGCCATTTTGGCTTCCAGTTCAGCGCGGCGAGCTTCGAACACTTCAGTGTTAGCAGCGTTAGCTACAACTGCTTTGCCTTTAGGCAGCAGGTAGTTACGAGCGTAGCCAGCTTTAACAGAAACTTGGTCACCCAGGTTGCCCAGGTTAGCGATTTTATCAAGCAGAATAACGTTCATTATCAATTCCTCTAGCTAGAACAGTGCCGATTACTGATGCAGATCAGTGTATGGCAGCAGTGACAGATAACGAGCACGCTTGATAGCGCGAGCCAGCTGACGCTGATACTTTGCAGAAGTACCAGTGATGCGGCTAGGAACGATCTTGCCACTCTCAGTGATGTAGTTCTTCAGAGTAGCAACATCTTTGTAATCGATCTCAGTAACACCTTCAGCGGTGAAACGGCAGAACTTGCGACGACGGAAATAACGTGCCATTTTGACAGTCTCCTAAGTTTTCAATTCGACATTTTCAGCGTGGACAATCAAACGGTTTTGACCGTTTCGACTCTGCTGCAGGGCAATAAACCCTTCAACTTCAACTTCCACACCGGTTTTCAGTTTGTCTGTTACGCCTTTAAAGCGATCACCACTCAATACCACCTGAATCTGACAGTACACATTCCTCAGCATGTCTGCTTCGAAGCGTTGAGACCTATGCTCAATTGTGAGTACGCAATGCGCGATACCCGCAGGACTGTCAAATTGTCTGGACCTAAGAATGTGCCCAGACAGCACCAGGCGATTGGTGGTCACAGATAAACTTACTCAGCAGATTCTTCAGCGTTTTCTTTAACTTCTTCAGTAGCTTTTTCAGCGGCAGCTGCACGACGTGAATCACGCTCGTCTTTTGCCTTAGCCATTGGAGAAGCTTCAGTGATGGCAGCTTTAGTGCGCATAACCATGCTACGCAGAACAGCGTCGTTGAAACGGAAAGCAGTCTCCAGCTCTTCGATAGACTCAGCAGTAGCTTCTACGTTCATCAGAATGTAGTGAGCCTTGTGCAGGTCTTGAATTGGGTAAGCCAGTTGACGACGACCCCAGTCTTCCATACGGTGAATGGTGCCATTCGCTTCAGTGATGATACCAGTGTAACGTTCAATCATACCTGGTACTTGTTCACTCTGATCTGGGTGAACCATGAATACGATTTCGTAATGACGCATTTATTGCTCCTTACGGGTTTGTAGCCTCGGTATTGGCTCAGTCAGACCAAATGGAGGCAAGGAACGAGAAAGTGACTGATTAAGGCGCGTGATAGTACATAAACCCGACAGGAAACTCAATAGCCTGCAGCATTTTCCCCGCAGATTCCCACATCCGTCACTCCCACTATTATCTAAGCAGGTAAAAACCATCAGCAAGTGTGGAACAAAATCTTTGTTTTACAAGCAGCTGGTAAACATTCAATAACTCAGCCCCAGTGACACGCCGCTACAGCCTTGCGCTACACGGCATTCTTTGTATGATGTAGGGCGCCAAATATGATTCACCAAGCATTCCGACAGAACAAGAACAACAATGCCAAGACTTGCTTATTCTCTACTGACTTTAACACTGCTGGCCGCTCCGGCGATGGCACTGGTTCCCCCCGATTATCAGGAACCCCCAAGTGACTTCAAAGCCGAAGTAGAAACCGGATTTCAGCTCAACACAGGTAACACTGAATCAACCAGCTTTAACGGCCGCACCAAATTGGTGTATGACACCAGCAATGCCAGACAGGAAGGTACGCTGAAAGCCTATTTTGCGTCGGATTCTGAAAAAACCACATCTGAGAAGTATGATCTGCAGCTGCAGTCAAACTACAAACTCAATGGTGGATATGTGTATGGACGGGGTGACTTCACCTGGGACCAATTTGGTTCCTATACCGAGATCTTCACTGTTTCTTCCGGTTATGGTTTTGACGCTATCTCAGACGAGGATACCAAGTTAAGTCTGGAAGTCGGTCCGGGTTACCGATATAACCTGCCTCAGGAGAATGATGAACAACCTGACCCTATCGCCGAAAAAGATCTGATCCTGCGATTGGCAGCCAAGTTCGAACAAAGGATTCATGAGTACACCAGCCTGACTGCCGATATCACCACAGAAGTGGGAGATAACAACAATACTGTGTCTCTGGATATGTCGTACAAGAACACCATCTTCCTGAACTGGGCATTTAAAGTAGGCTTCAACATCAAATACACAGAGATAGTCCCGGTTGGCACCAAGCAAACCGACACCATCTCAACCTTTAACCTGCTTTATACCTTCCAGTAAGACTGTGGGCTGCTGCCCTATACAAGCCCGGAGTTTGGGTAAGCATCAATAAAACGCTGCAGCACAGCTGTGGCGTTTTTTTCTCCCTGCTGCTCAGCCTGCAAATAATCAAAGATCGCCGTCTCATGCTTATCTACCAGATAAAACAGAGGCCAGAACCCACCGGCACGCTCAGACTGATCCCGATACTGCTGTTGATAAGGCTCAACCCAGTCGACCAGGGTGTCTATCAACTCAGGCCAGCCAAGATTGAGCCAGACATCAGCATCTTTAATCCCCTGAGCCCGCATTAAGGGATCATCCAGGTCACAAGGCACCTCAAGCGTCGGCAGGTGAGCTGCCATAATGGCCGCAGTAATCTGCTCGACCTTCAGCAACAACTCCAATGCAGGCCGCTGCGCCGCTTCATCTGTATATCCCTGATAATGGGTCAGCATATGAGTAAAAAAAGCGATACCATAAACTTCACCACGGAAGGCCCCTGCCAACTGCGCCAGCAGGACTTCGGGTGAGGTTTCCAGGTTCAGAGAGCCGTCAGACATGGTTATTCCAATCCAGAGTCAATTAGAGCCTATAAAACCAAAAAAGGTGCCCGAAGGCACCTTTTTTATCGACCGGTCGGATCAGCCCAGTCGCTGACGCACAGCCTCAAACAGACAAATACCTGTGGCCACTGACACGTTCAGGCTGGATACACTGCCCGCCATGGGAATAGACACCAGGGTATCGCAACATTCGCGGCTAAGGCGGCGCAGTCCCTTACCTTCAGCGCCCATGGCTATCGCCAGAGGGCCTTTCAGTTGCGCCTGATACAGGTCGCAATCAGCTTCACCGGCAGTACCGATAATCCACACGCCTTTCTCCTGCAGGTGACGCATGGAGCGAGCCAGGTTGGTCACCTGGAACAGAGGTACAGTCTCAGCAGCACCGCAGGCGACTTTACTCACAGTGGCGGTCAGGCTGACTGAGTTGTCTTTGGGCACGATAATGCCATGCACACCAGCAGCATCTGCGTTACGCAAACAGGCCCCCAGATTATGAGGGTCAGTTACGCCATCCAGGATCAGCAAAAATGGCGTGTCCTGTTTGTCCAGCAAGTCATCCAGATCATGTTCAGTCAGCGCCTTGGCCGGTTTCACCCGGGCAACAACGCCCTGATGCTGAGTACTGCCGGCTTTCTCATCCAGCACTTTGCGAGAGGTCTGTGGCATGGAGATGCCATACTCACGGGCCAGCTGGATCAAAGGCGCTACACGCTCATCCAAACGTCCCTGCATTAAAAACAGCTCCAGGATCCGCTCTGGGCTGTGCTTCAGCACTGATTCCACTGCGTGGATACCGAAAATAAACTCTTGCTTTTTCATCTGTTACTTTCTCTTACCGCTCTTCTTCACTGGCTTTTTCGGCCCGCTTTTGGAAGTGCGCTTTTTCACTGAACTCTTCTTGGCTTTTTTGGCAGGCTTGGTGGCACCTCGCAGCTCTTCACGCACGCTGCCCTTTTTGCTGCCGCCACGTCGGGGAGCATCCTCTTTTGGTGCTTCCCGATCACCACGCCGCTGTTTGGCGCCTTCAAGATTAACTCTTTCTCTGGCGGTCAAGGGACGACGCCCACGGCCTTTGCGGCGACCACCTTCGTCACCCACCATCAGCAGGTCGATCTGTCTGTCATCCAGATTTACCGCTGCTACTTTTACCGTAACCGGGTCACCCACCTGATAGATCTGGCCTGAGGCTTCACCAATCAGGCGCTGACGCATAGGGTCAAACTGGTAATAGTCGCTGCCCAGACTGGAGATATGTACCAGACCATCGATAAACAGATCATTAAGGCGAACAAACAGACCAAAGCTGGTGACCGAGGCAATTACCGCATCGAAGGTGTCGCCCACATGGTCCTGCATAAACTCACACTTAAGCCAATCGCTGACATCACGGGTCGCTTCATCAGCACGGCGCTCGGTGTTGGAGCATTCTTCACCCAACTGATCCAGCTCGTCCAGCTGATAGTGATAACCGCCATCTTTAGTCCACTTCTCATCGCTGTCGCCACGCTCTTTGGCAAGCAGGTAACGAATCACCCTGTGTAGCACCAGATCCGGATAACGACGGATGGGCGAAGTAAAGTGCGAATAGGCTTCCAACGCCAGACCAAAGTGACCTTCGTTATCCGCGGTGTAAATTGCCTGACGCATGGAGCGCAGCAACATCACCTGGATCAGCTCAGCATCCGGTCTGTCTGCAATGGATTCCATTAACAGCTGGAAGTCGATAGGCTGAGGCTCAAGGCCGCCACCCAGGCTCAGACCACGCTCGGACAGAAACTCTTTGAACTGAGTCAGCTTCTGCTCAGATGGTGCTTCGTGCACCCGGTACAGGACTTCACCTTTATGCTTCTTCACAAACCTGGCCGAAGCCACGTTGGCAAGAATCATACACTCTTCGATGATTTTGTGTGCCTGGTTGCGCATTCTCGGCACGATTTTGTCGATCTTGCGCTGCTCGTTAAAGATGAATTGAGTTTCTACCGTCTCAAAGCCGATAGCGCCGCGTTGGGCACGTTGCTCGTCCAGAGTCAGATACAGCTCCTGCAACACCTTAAGATTTGGCAGCAGGGCTTCGTGCTCAGGCAGGCCTGGCTCACCTTCCAACATCGCCGCCACCTGGGTATAGGTGAAACGGGCATGAGAGTGCATCACTGCAGGATAGAACTTGTAACCGGACAGACCGCCTTTAGCAGAGATGGTCATCTCAGCCACCATACACAGGCGGTCTACACCAGGGTTCAGAGAACACAGGCCGTTGGACAGTTTCTCCGGCAGCATAGGGATAACCTGCGACGGGAAGTACACAGAGTTACCGCGGGATCTGGCTTCAACGTCCAAGGCAGAGCCGGTGCGTACATAATGGCTCACATCGGCAATCGCCACCCACAAACGCCAGCCGCCGCTTTTCTTACGCTCGGCATACACGGCATCATCAAAGTCGCGGGCATCTTCACCATCGATGGTTACCAGCGGCAAACTGCGCAGATCAATTCTGTCTTTCTTGTCCGCTTCGGTCACTTCGTCCGGAATGCGTCGCAGCTTTTTCTCGATCACCGCAGACCATTCATGGGGCAGATCATAATTGCGCAGGGCGATTTCTATCTCCATTCCCGGCGCCATCTGCTTACCCAGCACTTCGGTCACCTTACCGGCAGCTTTCACGTATCGGCCGGGACGGCGGGTCAGTTCAACCACCACCACATCACCATGACGGGCGCCATTGCGATCGGCACTGTCCACCAGGATCTCCTGGGTGATACGCTTGTCATCAGCCACCACAAAGCTCATACCGAAATCTACATAGAAGCGCCCTACCAGCGCCGCGCTGCGTTCCTGAATCAGGCGTACAATGCGGGCATCCCGGCGTCCCTTGCGATCACTGCCAGCCTTCTGGGCCAGCACTTTATCACCATGGAAATACAGCTGCATGTCGCGGCTGGAGATATACAGGTCATCGCCACCTTCGTCGGGGCGGAAAAAGCCGAAACCATCTCTATGACCCAATACAGTGCCAGGGATCAAATCCATACGTTCTGGCAGGCCATAACACTGGCCACGGGTAAACACCAACTCGCCATCACGCTCCATGGCACGCAATCTGCGGCGCAGGGCTTCAAGCTGCTCTTCGTCGGTAATTTTCAGGGCCTGGGCGATTTTATCCCGGGTCAGAGGTGAGGTTTGTGAGCGTAAGTACTCCAATATGTACTCACGGCTGGGAATTGGGTTTTCGTATTTGGTTTGTTCACGCTCAAAATGAGGGTCTTTTATCATTCACTTTCCACATAGATTGATCCCTCCTTGGAGGGCGGGATCAACGGCCATTCAATGATGCTTTGCGGGCTCTTTTCACCACACTTGCCGGCATCTTGGCCTCTAATCCCTGTAATAAAGTCAACGCTTCCAATTTGGTTGCCTCATCACTGAACACTTCGTTAAACAGCCAGTGATAGGCCAACTCATAATCTCTTGGACTGCCATACCCCTGAGCCATCAAACGAGCCAGCATCATGCGGGCGGTCTGATGACCATTGGCGGCAGCCGGAAGCACATATTGAACGGCCCTGTCTTTGTTCTGTACGACAAACCGACCGTCCTGATAATACTCGGCCAATAGTACCATGGCCTCAGGGCTACCCTGCTCGGCAGCCTTTTGTAATTGCTCCATCCCCGAGGATGGATTCGCCGGGACACATACACCGTAATTCAGCATCTCCCCCCAGAGATATTGATAGAGGGGCTGCTTGAGCACCAAAGCCCTTGCTTCGATATCCTGCACCAACTGGCAGTCATCGGCTTTGACCTGCTCCAGGTATCTGTCCTGTTTAATGAGATCCCGTAATCGCTCCTGACTGTATATATCCACTGCAATTGAGTCGGCATGGGCAAACACCGGCATCATCAGAGGTAAGAGCGATATCAGAATCCGTGTCATCTTGTTTATTCCCAGAAGATTGAATACCACTTCATCGGCAGTATAACCCAATTCTGAAGGGGGCAATTTTCGGGATTACCCAGGGCACCATGTCGTTCCGGGCTAACGGTAAATAACCGTCGGGGTATAGCTATTAAAAAAGGCCGCTGGGCGGCCTTTTTTCATCTCATCAGTTGAATGGATTAACCAAAATCATGGTTTCATTCCGATCCGGACCGGTAGAGATAATATCAACTGGCGTTTCAAGCAGCTCTTCAATGCGCTTGATATAGTTGATAGCAGCCTGAGGCAGTTGCTCCAGAGAAGTCGCACCAAAGGTGTTATCGCTCCAACCTGGCATAGATTCGTAAACAGGAGTGACCTGCTCATAACCTTCAGCTGCCATTGGAGTCGTGGTAGCAACAGTACCATCTGGGTACTGGTAACCCACACAGATCTTAACTTCTTCCAGACCATCCAGAACGTCCAGCTTGGTCAGGCAGAAGCCGCTTACGCTGTTGATCTGAACCGCGCGGCGCATAGCCACTGCATCCAACCAGCCTGGACGACGCTTACGACCAGTGGTCGCACCAAATTCGTGGCCTTTGGTACCCAGATATTCGCCGATCTCGTTATCCAGCTCAGTTGGGAATGGGCCCGCACCTACACGAGTGGTGTAAGCTTTGATGATGCCGCAAACATAGTCGATATGACGTGGGCCAAAACCACTACCGGTAGCAACGCCACCTGCAGTTGTGTTGGAAGAGGTCACGAACGGATAAGTACCGTGGTCGATATCCAGCAAAGTACCCTGTGCACCTTCAAACAGGATGTTTTCACCGGCCTTACGAGCCTGATCCAGCATCTCCGTTACGTCTACGCACATGCTCTTCAGATAGTCAGCAATCGCCAGCGCATCTTCCAGAGTCTTCTGGTAGTCAACCGCTTCAGCACCGTAGAACTCGGTCAGCATAAAGTTGTGATACTTCATCACTTCTTTCAGCTTCTCAGCGAATAGTTCAGCGTTGAACAGGTCACCAACACGCAGACCACGACGGGAGATCTTGTCTTCGTAAGCAGGGCCGATACCGCGACCGGTAGTACCGATAGCGTTATTACCACGGGCGGCTTCACGAGCAATATCCAGTGCACAGTGGAATGGCAGGATCAGAGGACACGCTTCAGAAATCAACAAACGCTCTTCTACAGGAACGCCACGCTCTTTGAGCATGTTGATCTCTTTCATCAGCGCATCTGGAGCCAGCACTACGCCGTTACCGATAATGCATTTTACATTATCACGCAGGATGCCGGACGGGATGAGATGAAGAACGGTTTTTTCACCATCGATAACCAGAGTGTGACCAGCGTTGTGGCCGCCCTGGTAGCGAACTACATATTTTGCCTGTTCGGTGAGAAGGTCGACAATCTTACCTTTTCCCTCGTCACCCCATTGAGTGCCGAGAACAACTACGTTTTTGCCCATTGTTTGCTGCAAGGTTGCGGTTAAAGCAGAATCTTAACAGATTTAAGGGACCAAGAGCCAATAAATTTATGAAAAAATAATCATCAGTACCACTCCAGCGGTGACTAAAGATCCCCCAATGCGGCGAATAAGGTTCTGATCTGACTTGGCTAGTTCGCTCATATACGCCTGCCATTTTTTTGGAAAAAACAGCGGCCCAGCGCCCTCTATCAGCAAAACTAACGCCAATGCCAGCATCCATACCTCAAAGGTCATATCACTTTCCTACCAGGTGTTTTCAGTGGTTGAACGAAATTTACTATCAAAAGCTCTGTTTTAGTATCAAAAAGCCAATAAAAAACCCAGCATAATGCTGGGTTTTTTGAAAATACTCGTGAAGCGAAAATTAACGCTTGGAGAACTGTGGCTTACGACGTGCTTTACGCAGACCAACTTTCTTACGTTCAACCTGACGAGCGTCACGGGTAACGAAACCAGCAGCGCGCAGAGAAGGACGCAGAGCTTCATCCAGTTGCATCAGAGCACGGGTGATACCGTGACGGATAGCACCTGCTTGACCGGTGATACCACCGCCCTTAACAGTTACATAGATGTCCAGCTTTTCAGTCATTTCAACCAGCTCCAGTGGCTGACGAACAACCATGCGAGCAGTTTCACGACCGAAGTAAACGTCCAGAGGACGCTTGTTCACGATGATGTTACCAGTACCAGTTTTCGCGAATACGCGAGCGGTAGAGGTTTTGCGACGGCCAGTGCCGTAGTACTGAGTTGCAGCCATTTGCTTTATCCCGTATTAGATATCAAGAACTTGAGGTTGTTGTGCAGCGTGGTTGTGCTCGGCACCAGCGTAAACTTTCAGCTTACGGAACATGGCGCGGCCCAGAGGACCTTTTGGCAGCATACCCTTAACTGCTTTCTCGATGATCATTTCTGGCTTGTGAGCTTGCAGCTTCTCGAAGCTGATTTGCTTGATGCCACCTGGGAAGCCTGAGTGCGAGTAGTAAGTCTTGCCCTTGGCCTTGTTGCCAGTAACAGTTACTTTCTCAGCATTGATAACGATGATGTAATCACCGGTATCCACGTGTGGAGTGTACTCAGCCTTGTGCTTGCCACGCAGACGCAGTGCGATTTCAGTGGCGATACGACCCAGGGTCTTACCCTCAGCGTCAACAACATACCAGTCACGAGATACAGATTCTGGCTTAGCAGTAAAAGTAGTTTTCATTTAGAAAAACCCAAAGTTAAATTCTGTCTCACCTGTTATCTGCCAAATGCAAATAACACGAAAAATGCCGTTCTGTGCCCCTTCGAGCAAAGAAGCAAGCTTTACAAATTCCACCTCATCGGTGGTAGTAACGTGGGCAGGTGGCGGATTATAGCCAACACTGAGCTAAAAATCACCTGTTTTTTTAGCACTTGTTAACTCAATATCCACACCTTGCCCCGCCTGGCTTGCAGAAGGAGCCAGCCCAGTGGAATCAAGTCAATTTCACTGTCGGAGATCCCGGATCTCTACAACATTGATCCGGGATCGCGCAGTCTAGTGATTTATGGCAAATGTTCAAGTGCCAAATAGTCATGAGATTGCATCTCTGTGAGGCGGGATCGGCAACGACGGAACTCAAACTCCAGCTGACCATTGGTATACAGAGCTTCCAAGGAAACCTCTGATGAAATAATGAGTTTGACATTGCGCTCATAAAATTCGTCTACCAGCGCAAGAAATCTCCGGGCAATGTCATCACCGGTTTGCGCCGCGCCCATCTGTTCAACACCGCTGAGCAGCACAGTATGGTAAAGCCGCGCCAGCTCCATATAGTCCCGCTGACTTCTCGGGCCATCACATAGAGCACGAAAATCCGCCAGCAGCACCCCCTGAGCCTGCTGCCGGATAGGGAAGTGTCGTCCCTCTATTTCCAGTGGCTCGGTGGAGATTTCAGACTCAGGCGCCAACTGGTCGAAATACTTAAGTAAATTGCAATCGGCCTGCTCATCCAACGGGAAGTGATAGATCTCTGCCTGCTCAAGCGTTCTGAGTCGATAATCCACTCCGGAGTCCACATTGATCACTTCACAGTGCTTGTTGATCAACGCAATCGCCGGCAGGAACCTGGCCCGCTGCAAACCATTACGGTAGAGCTCATCCGGAATAATATTGGAGGTGGCCACCAGTACGACCCCTTCGACAAACAGGGCTTCAAACAAGGTGCCCAGCAACATGGCATCGGTAATGTCCGACACAAAGAACTCGTCGAAACAGATAACCTTATATTGCGCAGCCATCTTGGTAGCGATTTTCGGCAGCGGATCCTGAGTCCCTTTCAGCAACTCCAGTTCGCCATGCACCCTGTGCATAAAGCGATGAAAGTGAGCTCTGAGTTTGTCGTCAAAAGGCAGGGCATCATAGAAGGTGTCCATCAGGTAGGTTTTACCACGCCCAACACCACCCCAAAGGTAAAGACCAACAACCGGCTCAGGCTTAGCGAATCCCAACACCTGCTTAAAGCGTGTCAGCACCGACTGAGTCTCACTGGGCCTGGTCAGATCGTCATACAACCTCTGCAGGGCTTTGACGGCATTTTCCTGTGCCGGGTCATGACTGAAGTCGTCACGTTTGAGGTCCGCCTGATAATGCTCCCAGGGAGTTAGTCGATCCACTTGAATTCCTGTCAAATTGTCCATATATGAGTATAAAAATAGTATCACGCCTGCCACTTTGGGGTCACTGCCCGCAGTCGGAGGTTGACAGGAGATTTTTATGGATTGGACACTGGCGCTGGCCGCATTCATTTTGGGCCTGGTATTGGGTTATGTAGCCCGAACCCTTATTGCCCGTAATGATTCGGGTAAGGATAATGAAAAAAAGGCCGAACAGGCGATGCTGGAATTGAGCCAGTATAAGCAATCGGTGGCGGACTTGTACCAGGAACAGGGAGAGCAACTATCTCTGCTGGCCGAGCAGGTGAATAAGGTTAATCAACAGTGGAACGAATCAGTCCGTCACCTGCATCTTGATGAGAGCAAACCGCTGCCACAGCTTGAACAGGAGTCTCACTCAGCCAAAGATGAGACCGCAAAAGGAATTGTGTCCTGACACACAAAGTTACGACTTTCTGCCAATGAAATAGAAACTTAGCCAGGAAAGCCAAGTCGAAGGATACATAGGGACCTGGAAACCCATACTCCAGGTGAAATTGAATAATTGCGTTTGAATATTGACCCCTTTTGAGGAGCCAACTATTTATGAAAACAAAGATTACATTACTTTCAGCCGCTATCCTCAGCACCAGCCTCAGTCTGATGCCTGCCACAGCTACCGCGGCCTTGCCCATGTCAGTAGAAGGGCAACAGCTCCCCAGTCTGGCGCCCATGCTTGAACGCACTACCCCGGCTGTCGTATCCGTTGCCGTATCCGGTACCCATGTCTCCAAACAGAGAGTGCCGGACATGTTCCGCTATTTCTTCGGCCCCAATGCACCGCAGGAACAGGTACGAGAGCGTCCCTTCCGTGGCCTGGGTTCAGGGGTGATCATTGACGCCAGCGAAGGCTACATAGTCACCAACAATCACGTTATTGATAACGCTGATGAAATTCTTATCGGTCTTCATGATGGTCGTGAGTTTACTGCAAAACTGGTGGGGCGTGACGAAGACTCAGATATTGCCCTGCTGCAGATCGAAGCCGACGGTTTGACCGCGGTCAAGTCTGCCGACTCCGATGCACTGCGGGTGGGTGACTTTGCCGTTGCTATTGGTAATCCCTTTGGGTTGGGCCAAACAGTAACCTCAGGCATCGTCAGTGCTCTGGGCCGCAGCGGCCTAGGGATAGAGATGCTGGAGAACTTTATCCAAACTGATGCAGCCATTAACTCAGGCAACTCGGGGGGCGCCCTGGTCAACCTTAATGGTGAGCTTATTGGCATCAATACAGCGATTGTTGCCCCGGGAGGCGGTAACGTGGGCATTGGCTTTGCTATCCCCGCCAACATGATGCATAGCCTGGTTGATCAAATCCTTGAGCATGGTGAAGTTCGCCGTGGTGTACTGGGAATATCCGGTCAGGACCTGGACAGCAAGCTGGCAAAGGCATTTGGTCTGGAAACCCAGCACGGCGCCTTCGTCAACGAAGTGGTGCCTGACAGTGCTGCTGATGACGGTGGTCTTAAGGCCGGTGACATCATCACCAGTGTAAATGGCAAGAAGATCAAATCTTTTCAGGAACTGAGAGCGAAAATCGCGACCCTTGGGGCCGGCGCCAAGGTTAAGCTTGGCCTGGTGAGAGACGGAGATGAGAAGACGGTAAAAGTTACTCTGGGTGCTCAAAACCAATCCAAACTGGCATCTGCCGGTGGCGTTCACCCTATGCTTCAGGGAG
The DNA here is from genome assembly GCF_023349125.1 of Shewanella corallii. GTDB lineage: Bacteria > Pseudomonadota > Gammaproteobacteria > Enterobacterales > Shewanellaceae > Shewanella > Shewanella corallii. The sequence goes on from NZ_JAKIKT010000004.1 coordinate 45,640, forward strand.
CGACACTGGAAAATGCAGGAAAAGGTGTCGAGATTACTGAAGTCACTCCCAACTCCCCCGCAGCCCAGTCCGGGCTGCTTAAGGGCGATGTGATTGTCGGCATTAATCGCAGCAAGGTGGCTAACCTTAAAGCTCTGACCGATTACCTTAAAGATGCCAGTGGTACCGTCGCCCTGAAGATAGTTCGGGACGATGTGGCCATGTACCTGATGTTAAGGGGCTAAGCCTTAGGAGCAAGCAAGTTCGGGAGCCTAGGCTCCCGATGTTTCTTCATGTTAAACGTGCTAATCTAACAAGACTTTTTTCCGCTGCAGGCCTCTTCAATGACCTTAAAAGGTACCCTAGCTTACTTATCCAAAGCCGTCTTCTTTGGCCTGTTTATGGCGGGAGTGTTTTTGCTGCTGAATCACCTCACGCAGCCCGACACCAAACTGGGTAAGTTCCTCAATTTTTCTCATGAATCACGCAGCGATCTCTCCTTTGCCAGTGCCGTTCGTCGCGCTGCGCCTGCGGTGGTGAATATCTACAGCCTGAGTATCGACAGACAAAGACCACTAAATTCAGGTTCATTACAGGGACTGGGTTCCGGCGTACTCATGAGCAAAGAGGGTTATATCCTCACCAACTATCACGTCATTAAGAAGGCCGATGAGATTGTGGTTGCACTGCAGGATGGTCGTAAGTTCACCTCTGAAGTCGTGGGCTCAGATCCTGAGACAGATTTAGCCGTCATCAAAATCGAAGGTGATAATCTGCCAGTGGTTCCCCTGAGCCTTAACAGCCCGGCTCAGGTTGGCGATGTGGTGTTGGCTATTGGCAATCCTTATAACCTGGGACAAACCATCACCCAGGGCATTATCAGCGCCACGGGCCGTAACGGGCTATCCTCAGGTTATCAGGACTTCCTGCAAACCGACGCCGCCATTAATGCCGGTAACTCGGGTGGTGCGCTTATCAACACCCGGGGCTCACTGATAGGTATCAATACCGCTGCATTCCAGATTGGTGGCGAGGGTGGCGGCCACGGTATCAACTTTGCTATTCCAATCAAACTGGCCCACAGCATTATGGGTAAGCTGATTAAAGATGGTCGCGTGATTCGCGGGGCTCTGGGTATCTCAGGTGAGCCCGTCGTGCCTGTTATGGCGCAGATTCTGAACCTGCCTGATCTTCGGGGCGTTCTGGTGACAGGTGTAGACCGCAATGGTCCCGCCGCCAAAGCTGGCCTGCAGCCCAGAGATGTGATTACTCAGTTCAACAATGAAGATGTTCCCAGCGTTGAAATGTTGATGGACAGAATCGCTGAGACCAAGCCAGGTACAGAGATCAACCTGACGATTATCCGCAAAGGCGAAACCTTGCAGTTACCTGTCACCATTGGCGAAAAGCCGATTAACTACAACTGATAAAACAATTGAGGCAAGCCAATCAGGCTTGCCTCATACCTCAGTTTCTTCTTCATATTATTAGACTTGGTGCACCTGAGTGGGTCAGTGTTGGTGAGAGTACCATTGTACTTTGGTGCGAAACCCCACTTCGGTGGCAATGGCCAGTATTAAGAGTCCGATGGAAGAAAATATCCAACCGGATGAAAAGGTCAATGCGGCCAACATCAGCAGTACCAGTATCCAAATCAGTCTCAGCATAAATCCTCCTCTGATCTTCCTGATAATGCCCGTTACAGATTTGTTAATCTGCGACGAACTTGATTTCAGACTACTGCCAAATCCTCCAAGTTACAAATCCGTCCTCCACAGCCCCTCAATACCGATTTGAGTCTAAAGCGGTACCCAAACAAAAAGGGCACTGGTAATCACCAATGCCCTTGCAGTTCGGAAACAGGATTATTTAACCCTTTCTACCCTACCGTTCAGCCCTTTGAACTTATCTTCGATATGTTCATAGCCACGATCCAGGTGGTAGATACGGTCTACCAGAGTCTGACCATCTGCCATCAAACCGGCAATTACCAGACTCGCGGAAGCACGCAGGTCAGTTGCCATCACTTGGGCACCACTCAGACGCTCAACGCCGCGGATAATACAGGTGTTACCTTCCAGCTCCATCTCAGCGCCCATACGCATCAGTTCAGGTACGTGCATAAAGCGGTTTTCAAAGATGGTCTCTGTGATGGTACCCGTGCCTTCAGCCAACACGTTCAACACGCAGAACTGCGCCTGCATATCGGTTGGGAAAGCTGGATAAGGTGCAGTTTTAATATTCACTGCCTTTGGTCGCTGGCCTTGCATGTCCAGCTCGATCCAATCGTCACCTGTGGTGATTTTCGCACCTGCATCTTCCAGCTTGGCCAGTACCGCATCCAGAGAAGATGGGTCAGCACTCAGACAGCGGATTTTGCCACGGGTTACCGCACCGGCAACCAGGAAGGTCCCGGTTTCAATACGGTCAGGCATCACACGGTAGTGACAGCCATTCAGCTTCTCAACACCCTGAATCTTGATGGTTGAGGTGCCAACACCTTCAATTTTAGCGCCCATAGCAATCAAACAGTTTGCCAGGTCGACAACTTCAGGCTCACAGGCTGCGTTATCGATAATGGTCTCACCATCGGCCAGAGCAGCAGCCATCAGCAGGTTTTCAGTAGCACCTACACTAACCATATCCATAAAGATGTGGGCGCCCTTCAGACGACCATCAACGCGGGCTTTGATGTAGCCCTCTTTCACCTCTATGTTGGCACCCATTTGCTCCAAACCATGCAGATGCAGGTTAACCGGGCGGGCACCGATGGCACAGCCACCTGGCAGAGAAACATCGGCTTCACCGTAACGGGCCAGCAAAGGTCCCAGCACCAGAATGGAGGCGCGCATGGTTTTCACCAGCTCATAGGGTGCACAGTAGTGGTTCAGTGTGCTGGTATCGATGCGAATTTCGCCGTCATCGGACTGGGTCACGTTTGCACCCAGACAACGGATCAGTTCACAGCTGGTGTTTACATCACGCAACTGCGGCACATTGGTTACCACAAATTCAGTTTCAGCCAGCACACCAGCCATCAGGATAGGCAAGGCGGCATTCTTGGCACCGGAGATAACCACGTCGCCACACAGCGCGCCATTGGCCTCAATAGTTAATTTATCCACATCGCCTCTCTACATTGGCATGTTGAAAACTTTTTCGCGTTTCCATTGAGTCGGCGTGAAAGTTTTAATGGTTACGGCATGCAGTGCGCCACTGGTAATGTGTTCCATCAGCGGGGCATAAACTGCTTGTTGCTGCTTGATACGACTCATGCCATCAAAGCATTCTCCAACAGCAACAACCTTGAAGTGGCTGCCATCGGAAGTTACATGGGCTTCATCCAGTGACAAAGCCTGAATCAACAGGGTTTCGATCTCTTTACAATCCATGAATTGGTTACCTTAAGAGCTTGTACCCGCTATTCAAAGCAGGCTTGTAAATCATATAGGGCAATCAGTCGGGCGACCTGCTCGGAGGGCGCCGTAAGCGTGAGAGTGTGGCCGGACTGCCGGTGCAGTCGCCACAATGCCAGTAAAAATGCGATGCCTGCGCTGTCACTGTAACTCAGAGCCGACAGGTCCAGCCTGTCAATCTGAGGGCTCAGCAGCTTATGCCGGTCTGGCCATAGGCTGACGACATCCTGCTGATCCAAAGTGCCACTGACTCTGCAGGTATTGGCTTCGGCGTTGAACTCAATCATGCCGCCGCTTTCTCATCAACTTTTACCGGCTCAGATGCTTTTTCATTCAGCATCTCAATAAACTTGTCCAGACCATGCTGACGGATCAGACCATCAAACTCTTCGGTTTTGGAACGCAGAATACTGATACCTTCAGCCTTCAGGTCATAGGCCTTCCAGCTGTTATCTTTCTGCTTGCGCAGGCGGAACTCGACATTTATCTCCGGACGGCTGGCGTCGAGAATCTTCACATACACCCGCACATCCTTGGCATTACCCACAGGGCGCGAAGGACCAAACTCCACGGTTTGATCTGTATAGCTGCCGAGCGCATCAGCATAGGTGGTAATCAAGTAAGCACGGAAAGCTTCCACAAACTGCTGACGCTGCTCTTTGGTTGCTGCACGGACATGACGCCCCATGGCTTTCAGGCCCGCATAGCGATAATCCACGTGCGGCATCAGTTCTTCTTCGACCACCACTTTCAGGTAGTTCTTATCAGCTTCGATTTTGGCCGTATCCGCCTTGAATCTGTCGAAGGTCTGGTTGGCGACAGTTTCCATCATGGCGTAAGGATCTGCAGTGTTGACCTTATCGTCGGCCATCACAGTGTAAGAGCCGACCATAAACACCAGCCCCATAATACCTGTTATCACACGCTTCCACATGGATTCATTCTCCTACTTGTCTTCGCCCATGCTATATAAAAACTGTCCAATCAAGTCTTCCAATACCAGGGCTCCATGGGTATCGGAAATCACATCACCATCCTTGAGCATGGCGATATCGTCATCAACAAAGCCCGGAGTTAAACCCAGAAACTGCTCACCCAGCAGGCCGGAAGTCAGAATGGCCAGACTGGAGGTCTCGGGAAACTGGTTAAAACGCTTGTCGATTGTCATGGTGACAACCGGCTCCAGCAGAGTGGGATCCAGTTCGATGTCACTGACACGGCCGACCACCACGCCACCCACTTTTACCGGTGACCTTACTTTCAGACCGCCAATATTGGAGAAGGTTGCTTTTAACTGGTAGCTACTGTCTGACGATTGTACGTCGACATTGGCGACCTTGAACACCAACAGCAGAAACGCCGCCAAACCTACCAGCAGAAAGCTGCCCACCAAGATCTCTATTTTCCTTGTCAACATGTGCTGTTACCTGTTGTTCCTGAAACTCTGAATGCTGTTAGCCAAACATGATGGCAGTCAGCAGAAAATCCAATGCCAATACGGCCAGACTGGACTGCACCACAGTCTGAGTCGTTGCCCGACTGATACCTTCCGGGTTGGGGATCACCTGATATCCACGGTACAGCGCTATCCAGGTCACCACCACCGCAAACGCGGTACTCTTAATCAGGCAATTCACTATGTCCTGACGCCATTCGACCGAAGCCTGCAAAATAGACCAGAAAGAACCGTGATCGATTCCTTTCCACTCCACACCTACCAGATGTCCACCAAAAATCCCCACGGCTGTAAACATCAGTGCCAGCAGCGGCATACTGATAACACCGGCCCAGAATCGGGGGGCGATAACCTGTCTGAGTGGGTCAATTGCCATCATCTCCAGACTGGACAACTGCTCGGTACTTTTCATCAAACCAATTTCGGCGGTTAGTGCACTGCCCGCACGACCGGCAAACAGCAGAGCTGTCACTACGGGTCCAAGCTCACGAAGCAAGCTCAGCGCTACCATAGGGCCAAGGCTCTCTTCGGTGCCAAAGTCCACCAGGATGGTGTACCCCTGCAGCGCCAGAACCATGCCGATAAACAGGCCAGATACCAGCACAATCACCATGGACTGTACACCCACCACATAGATCTGCTTCACCAGCAGCGGCGTACCTTTGCGAATGCGGGGAACACGGAATACAGCGCCCCATAACATGAGTCCGGCCCGACCCAATCCCGCCACCATATCTATGGCGCTGCGCCCCAGGGAGGCAATACGATCAACCAGCCCCATTGGCCAACTCCTCAGAAAAGTCCTTTGCGGGAAAGTGAAATGGCACAGGGCCATCGGGCTCACCCTGAAGAAATTGCATCAGCTGAGCATTATCTGTGGCGCCCCGGAGTTCATCCGGCGTCCCACGGGCAATCACCTGTTTCTCGGCAATCACATAGACATAGTCAGCAATGCTCATTACTTCAGCGACATCATGGGATACCACGACTGAAGTCAGATTCAGGGCGTGGGAAAGTTCGCGAATGAGCTTCACCAACACCCCCATGGAAATCGGGTCCTGACCAGCAAAAGGCTCATCGTACATCACCATTTCCGGCTCAAGAGCTATGGCCCGCGCCAGAGCGGCTCTGCGCTGCATACCGCCAGACAGTTCGTTAGGCACCAGGTCCGCAGCACCGCGCAAACCTACGGCCTCGAGCTTCATCAACACCAGAGTACGAATAATCTCTTCCGACAACTGTGTATGTTCCCGCAGGGCAAACGCCACATTGTCGAACACATTCATATCGGTAAAGAGTGCACCGCTTTGAAACAGCATGCTCATACGCTTGCGCATCTCAAATAGCTGACTGCGACTGGCACTGTGCACATTCTGGCCGTCAAACAGAACCTCGCCGCTGTCGGGCACAAGTTGCCCGCCGATTAACTTAAGCAGCGTTGTCTTACCGATACCACTGGGTCCCATGATGGCAGTTACCTTGCCTCTTGGAATCGTCAAACTGATATCGTCATAAATGACTCTTGACCCTCGCCGGAATCCGAGATTTCGGACCTCCACCAGAGGTGTGGAATGTTGCGTCATGCAGGTATCCGGTTTTCAACAAAAATGCACGCCAAGGCCGCTATTTTCATGGCATAGATCACTGCCACCCGGCGCATAGTAAAGGGTAAAATTGTACGGAAACCCTGCAGTATACACAACTGAATCAAGGCTCTGCAGCGACAATACTTTAAATTTCACGCAAATCCAGCGACAATGCGCCCCAGAACTCATTCAGCACCTGACCTGGACATGTTATTTAACATTTTTTTATTGGCCACTGGATTGGCCCTGCTGGTATGGAGCGCAGACAAATTTGTCTATGGCGCTGCGGCATTCGCCCGCAATCTGGGCCTGCCCCCTATGCTTATCGGCCTGACCATTGTCGCCATGGGCAGCAGCGCCCCGGAAATGTTTGTCGCCGGAACCGCCGCAATGAACGGCATGACAGATACTGCTATCGGTAATGTGCTTGGCTCCAACGTGGCCAATATTACTTTGATTCTCGGTGTGACCGCGCTGCTTGGCAGTATTTCAGTGAGCTCCCAGACCCTGATGCGGGAAATCCCCTTGATGCTGGCGGCCACTGTATTGGCCGGTTACCTTATCCATGATGGCTTTTTGTCCCGCAACGACGGTTTGCTTTTGCTGGCTGTTTTTTTCAGCGTGATGGGATATCTGATCTGGCATGCGCTGAACAACAAACAAAGAGATCCACTCGAGACTGAGGCGGATGACGAAGTGCCCAAAGATGTGCCCACCCGGAATGCCGTGTTCTGGGTCCTGGTGGGTATTGTACTTCTACCGTTTTCTGCCGACCTTATGGTGGATGGCGCCGTAGGCATTGCTAAAGCGTTTGGCCTGTCGGATCTGATTATCGGTCTGACGATTATTGCTGTGGGTACCTCACTGCCAGAGTTGGCGGCCTGCGTCGCCGGTGTGCTGAAAAAAGAGGACGATCTTGCCATCGGCAATATTGTAGGTTCCAACCTGTTTAATATACTGGCAGTTTTGGCTATCCCGGGTTTGATTGCACCGGCGGCCATAGATTCCCAAGCCAGCACCCGTGACTTTTATATGGTTCTGGCCAGCAGCAGCGCACTGGCTATCCTGGTGCTGACAACAGGTCGCAAACGTGAACTGCAACGCTGGCACGGTGCTCTGCTGCTGGTAAGCTTTGTGGCTTACCAGATATTGCTGTTCCAAAGTGCCTGACACCAGCCGGAAAAACAAAATGAAAAACAGACAGAATTGGCGCCAATGGGGTAGCCGGGTAATAGACATCGAGAAAGCGGCACTGGACAACCTGTACCAGTTTATCGACAGCGACGAGTTTGCCGATGCCTGCGACATGATCCTCAGTTGCACCGGCAAGGTGATCGTCATGGGGATGGGCAAGTCAGGTCATATCGGCAATAAGATTGCTGCGACTCTGGCCAGCACGGGAACCTCATCATTTTTTGTCCACCCGGGTGAAGCCAGCCATGGCGACCTGGGGATGATTTCAGACAACGACGTGGTTTTGGCTATCTCCAACTCGGGAGAGTCTTCTGAGATTCTGACCCTGATGCCTGTGATTAAACGTCGGGGTATCAAGATGATAGCGGTGACAGGCAAGCCAGCCTCCAATATGGCAAAGTTGGCCCAACTGCACCTGTGTATCGGGGTACCGGAAGAGGCCTGTCCGCTGGGACTTGCCCCGACCTCAAGCACCACAGCGACTTTGGTACTGGGCGACGCGCTGGCGGTGGCTCTCCTGCAAGCCAAAGGCTTTACCAAAGATGACTTTGCCCTGTCTCACCCGGGCGGGGCTCTGGGTCGTAAGTTGCTGCTGAAAGTCGCTGACGTGATGCACTCAGGTGATGAACTGCCACAGGTACCTGACTCCATGCATATCACTGACGCCCTGTATGAGATCACCCGCAAAGGCCTGGGCATGACAGCCGTGATCGCCGATGATGGCAAGCTTGCGGGTATATTTACCGATGGCGATCTGCGTCGGGTGATCGATGCCAGAGTCGATCTGCATAACACCCCTATCGCTCAGGTGATGACCAGGAACTGTGTTACGCTTGGCAGCAATGTCCTCGCCGCCCAGGCGCTGAAAGTGATGGACGAAAAGAATATCAATGGCCTGATAATCATCGATGAGCAGCAGCGCCCAGTGGGTGCACTGAACATGCTGGATATGGTCAAGGCTGGAGTAATCTGAACATGCGACAAGGCTTATACGGCCCGGTGGTCGACGAAGTATGGCAAAAGGCCACCAAAATCAAACTGCTTATCTGTGATGTCGACGGAGTCTTCTCTGACGGCCGAATCTATCTGAGCAACAGCGGGGAAGAGCTAAAGGCGTTTCACACCCGGGATGGCTTTGGCATTCGCTCTTTGCTGTCCACAGATTTCCATATCGCCATCATCACAGGACGCAAGTCCCAACTGGTAGAAGATAGAATGACAGCCCTTGGCGTCAGTGACATCTATCAGGGTGTAGACGACAAACTGGAACCTTTTAACGAACTGCTGGCCAAATATGATCTGACCTCAGATCAGGTTGCCTACATAGGTGACGATATGGTTGATCTGCCGGTAATGCAGCAGGTGGGGCTGGCGGTTTGTGTGGCGGATGGCCACCCCTATGTAAAACAACATGCCGATATGATCACTCATGTATCCGGCGGCTTTGGTGCGGTCAGGGAGCTGACCGATCTGTTGTTGATGAGTCAGGATAAGTTCGACGCTGCCCACGGGATGAGCATATGAACCGTATTACGCTGGCCATTGTGCTGTTCTTTTCCATTGCGCTGGGTCTTTACTGGCAGGTGCAAATGAAAAAAAGTGAGCAGCAGTCCAGTGCAGACTCTGGCATAGTCCAGCCAGATTTCGTGGCAGACAATCTCAAGAGCGTCAGCTACAACGAAAAAGGTGATGTGGAAAGCCGGGTGTCGGCTGAGCATATGGAGCACTTTGAAGCCAATAACCTGACACGCTTTACTCAGCCTGTGTACCTGCTATATCCGGATGATGGCACCGCTCATTGGCGCATTTCAGCCGTCGAAGGAGCTCTGGATAAAGAGGACAACATAGTCACCCTGCAGAATAATGTTATCATCGACGCCATAACGCCGAATGAACCACTGCAGCAGTTGAGAACCAGTTACTTACAGCTGGATCTAAACACCATGATCATGCGCTCCGACCGGGTGATTCAGGTGGATGGAATGAACTTCAAAGTGGAAGGCACAGGCCTCTATGCCGATCTGAATGCGCAGACTGTAGAGCTGCTGAATCAGGTAACAGGAATTTATGAACCAAACTAACAGACTTATCGCAGCCTTACTCTGCACCCTGAGCCTGGGTGCTGTTGCTGCTACCGACGACCTCACCAAGGAAGTTCACATTGCGGCCCGCAGCCAGGAAGCCGATATCAAGAACAAGCGCGTTGTCTATAACGGCCCGGTAGTGGTCACCCAGGGCAGCATCAAGATTCTCGCGGATGAACTCAGCGCCAGCCAGGGCGATGGCGAAACGATTCTGATCGCCACTGGCAAGCCAGCCACCTACACCCAGACACTGGACAATGACCGCCCTGCGACTGCCAGTGCCAATGAGATCCGCTACAACATCAGTAAGCGGGTACTGACCCTTGTAGGCGCAGCCGAAATTGAACAGGACGGCAGTAAAGTGACCGCTCCCCGGATTGTGTATGACATTCAGCTACAACAGATGAAAGCTGAAGGCAATCAGAGCCCGGATGACAGAGTCCATACTGTTATTAAGCCTGAAAACTTCCAGAACGATGTGAAGGAAGAGCAGCAGAAGTCTGACGAACAACAGCAAGATAAAGAGCAACCAGAGTCATGAGTGAACTGACGCTGAAAGCCGAACACCTGGCAAAAAGTTACAAAAACCGTCAGGTGGTAAAAGATGTCAGCCTGGAGGTAAAAACCGGTCAGGTTGTCGGCCTGCTGGGCCCCAATGGCGCGGGTAAGACCACCACCTTTTATATGGTTGTTGGCCTGGTGAAAAGTGATAAGGGTGCTATCTATATCAACGATGATGACCTGACGCTTGACCCCATGCACATGCGAGCCCGCAAAGGTATCGGTTATCTGCCTCAGGAAGCCAGTATTTTCCGTAAGCTGTCAGTGCGCGACAACATAATGGCCGTACTGCAAACCCGTAAAGCCCTCAGCAATGAGCAGCGGGAAGAGCAGTTGGAGCACCTGCTGGAAGAGTTCAACATCACCCATATCCGTGACTCCATGGGGATGGCACTGTCCGGTGGTGAAAGACGCCGGGTAGAGATCGCCAGAGCCCTGGCCGCCAACCCCAAGTTCATTCTGCTGGATGAACCTTTTGCCGGTGTTGACCCTATCTCGGTAATAGACATCAAAAAGATTATTGAACAGCTTAAAAGTCGTGGTCTGGGCGTCCTGATCACTGATCACAACGTGCGGGAAACCCTGGACGTGTGTGAGCATGCCTACATCGTCAGTCACGGCAATTTGATCGCCGAAGGTACCCCGGCAGAGATCCTGGATAACCAGCAGGTGCGTGCAGTGTACTTGGGCGAACAATTCAGGCTATAGTTAAGGCGTATGCCTCTGTGAATGCCCCCGAAAGGTGCGGCCTGAATATCAGGTACAAAGGAAACGCACCTTTCCCAGGCCAATGGACAATCCGGCTCTCGAGAATTTCCACTAAAAATATTCTAAACAGGGATTTGCGGTAAACATGAAAGCGTCACTCCAGCTTAAACTGGGTCAGCAGTTAACTATGACGCCTCAGCTGCAGCAGGCGATTCGTCTGTTGCAGTTGTCATCACTGGAACTCCAACAGGAGATCCAGCAGGCACTGGAATCCAATCCGCTACTGGAGATGGACGAGGAGCAGTACGACTCCGAGTCAGAGGATAACCCTACAGACAACACCGCCGAATTCGACCAGGAAGATTACTCAGCCACAGCGCAGGACAGCTCCAGCGTTGAAACCTCCGATGCCGTCACTCAGGAATCCATGCCGGAAGACCTGCCCATGGATACCACCTGGGATGAGGTCTTTACCGCAGCGCCGGTCTCCTCAGGTCCCGCCATGCGCGATGATGATATGCCTTTCCAGGGAGAAACCAGCGAAGGCCTGTACGAGCATCTGGAATGGCAAAAGAACCTTACCCCATTCTCTGAAAATGATTACGCCATCGCCACGGCCATTATCGAAGCTATCGATGAACGCGGCTATCTGACACAAAGCACCGAAGAGGTACTGGAAGCTCTGGGGGATGACGAAATTGAGCTGGATGAAGTTGAAGCCGTACTCAAACGTATTCAGCACTTCGATCCTATTGGTGTGGCCGCGCGGGATCTGAGCGAGTGCCTGCTGATACAGTTGCATCACTTCGCACCCGACACACCCCATATCGACAATGCCCGCCTGCTGATTAAAGAGCATCTGGAGCTTATCGCCAATCGGGATTTCCGTACCCTGATGCGCAAAACCCGACTAAAGGAAGATGACCTGAGAGAGGCGATCAACCTTATCCAGACATTGAATCCGAGACCTGGATTGCTGGTTAGCCGCGAGAATGACGAGTACGTTATTCCCGATGTCTCAGTCGCTAAAAAGAGTGGCCGCTGGGTGGTGGAGCTCAACCCGGACTGCATGCCCAAGCTGAATGTAAACCAGCATTATGCCGCCATGGCCCGCAGCACCCGCAACCAGTCGGACAGCCAGTTTATTCGTGGCCACCTGCAGGAAGCAAAATGGTTTATTAAAAGCCTGGAGAGCCGCAACGATACACTGTTGAAAGTGGCCAATTGTATTGTACAGTTCCAACAGGGCTTTTTTGAATTCGGTGAAGAGGCCATGAAACCTATGGTACTCAACGATATCGCCGAAGCTGTCGAAATGCATGAATCGACAATTTCCAGGGTGACCACCCAAAAATACATGCATACCCCAAGAGGGATTTTCGAATTGAAGTACTTCTTCTCCAGTCATGTCGGTACTGAAGATGGAGGAGAATGCTCGTCCACTGCCATCCGCGCCTTTATCAAGAAACTGGTGGCGGCAGAAAACCAGAAGAAGCCGTTAAGCGACAGCAAAATGGCCCAGCTTCTGGCAGAACAGGGAATAAACGTTGCCAGACGGACTATCGCAAAATATCGAGAAGCGATGCTGATTCCGCCTTCCAACCAGCGTAAGAGTTTATAACCCTACCCGGAACAAAGGAGGTAGCTATCTATGCAAATCAACCTGACTGGACACCATATCGAGATCACCGATTCATTGCGTGAATATGTTGAGAACAAATTCACCAAGCTTGAACGCCATTTTGAACAGATCAATAATGTGCACGTTGTACTGAACGTTGAAAAACTGCAGCAAATTGCAGAAGCAAAACTGAATTTAAATGGCGGCGAAGTCTTTGCAACTTCTGAACATAGCGATATGTATGCCGCCATAGACGCCCTGATCGATAAACTTGATCGTCAGGTGATTAAACACAAAGAGAAGCTGACAAAACACTAACGATGGAACTTCGTACCATCCTGCAGCCGGAGTGCGCATCCTGTGCCACTCCGGGCAGTAAAAAAAAGGTACTCGAGCTGGTAAGTAACCTGATTGCCGCTCAGTACCCTACCCTTTCCTCACAGGAAGTTTTTGAAAGCTTGCTGGCCAGAGAGAAAGTAGGCAGCACAGGAATCGGAAACGGTATTGCCATCCCCCATGGCAGACTTTCCAGTATAGAGCACCCCATAGCAGTTCTGGTTAAATGCACAGAGCCTGTTCCCTTCGATGCCATAGATAATCAGCCAGTAGACCTGCTGTTTGCGCTATTGGTACCGTCGGAGCAGTGTCAGGAGCATTTGGCGACTCTGTCTGCCATGGCGGAAAAACTCAGTGACAAACAGATCGTCAAACAGCTGCGTAAAGCACAGGACGACGCAGAACTCTTTCGGGTTATCACAGCATGAAACTGGTTATCGTATCGGGCCGCAGTGGCTCAGGAAAATCTGTCGCCCTCAGGGCACTGGAAGATCTCGGCTACTACTGTGTCGATAATCTGCCACTGTCCATGATTGCCACTTTGCTTGAGCAGCTGCAAAGCACCACAGATCAAGTCGCCATCAGTGTCGATGTTCGTAACCTGAAAGATCAGGACAAGATACTGGAGCAGCAGCTTGCCTCGCTGAAAGACACTGAAATTACCAGCTTTTATCTGCACTCAACCGATGAAATCCTGCTGAAGCGCTACAGCGAAACCCGGCGTCTACACCCACTTTCACGCAATCACTCCTCTTTGCAGGAAGCGATTAAACTGGAAGGTCAGTTGCTGATGCCCCTGTCCAAGATGATGGACCACTTTATAGACACCTCCTCCCTGAATGTTTATGACCTGAGTGATAAAGTCAGACAGATTCTGATGGGACACGTTGAGAAAGAGTTGGTTATCACCTTCGAGTCTTTCGGTTTCAAGCATGGTATGCCTACCGAAGCGGATTTTATGTTTGATGTTCGCTTCCTGCCAAACCCACACTGGGAACCAGACCTGCGCCCCCTGACCGGCCTGGATCAGCCGGTGCAGGACTTCCTGAATCGCCAGACTCTGGTAAACAAATTTATCTGGCAGATTGAAAACCTGCTGGAGACCTGGTTGCCTCATTTGGAGCGTAACAATCGCAGCTATCTGACCATAGCCATCGGCTGTACCGGCGGTCAGCATAGATCAGTGTTTATTGCCGAACAGCTGGCCAAACGCTTAAGCCAAAGTCACCACACAGTGAAAATTCGTCACAGAGAACTGGCTCAAGATGAAGCTTGAGCGTCAGGTCACCATCTGCAATAAACTGGGATTACACGCCAGAGCTGCCACCAAGTTAGCAATTCTGGCGAACCAGTTTGATGCCAGTGTCACCCTTTCAAATGGCGAGAAATCCGCAAGTGCTGCCAGTGTTCTTGGTCTGCTGATGCTGGAATCAGGCAAAGGCAAAACTATCTCACTCAGCGCTGAAGGGGATGATGCCGAAGCCGCACTGGATGCTATCTGCGCCTTGATTAATGCCAGATTTGAAGAAGATAAATAACCCTCCAACCAAGCTCTCAAGCTGAACCTCAGCTGTCAGATAAGCCTGACACAGCGATTTTTTCTGTATAATTTCAACATCTGAGCTATTATGCATAGCCTTTCCGGGCTCCCGGCCCATGGCTGGCTTCTGCCAGACCAGAAAAAATCTCTGTCAAAGGAATCGGTATCAGGGGGAATCACATGCCGATCGAAGTTCTGGATAATGATCTGACCGAACAGCGTCTTAATCAGCTCAATCACGCTCTTGGCAGCGGTATGTTTGTGCACGTACGTAATATGCTGCACGACATGGCAGCGTCTGATATCGCCCACGTGCTGGAGTCATCGCCCCCGCAGACCCGTCAGATCCTGTGGCAGCTTATTGATCAGGAGCAGGCCGGTGAGATCCTCGAAGAACTGCCTGAGGATATGAAAGACCACCTGATCCGTCTGATGACCCCCGAGCGTTTAGCCAAAGCCACTGCGGGCATGGACACAGACGACCTGGCCTATATTCTGCGAAGTCTGCCTGATGCCATGTTCCGCCAGGTACTGCAATCCATGAGTGCCCAGGACAGGTCCAGGGTTGAACAGGCACTGTCTTACCCCGAGGAGACCGCCGGCGGTATCATGAATACGGATACCGTTACTCTGAGGCCAGACGTCAATATCGATGTGATCCTGCGCTACCTCAGACTAAGGGGTGAACTGCCCGAGGCGACTGATACTCTCTATGTTGTCGACAAGCGTGACCACCTGCTGGGCGGTATTCGTATTACCGATCTGCTGACCTGCAACCCCAATGCATCGGTACGTGAAATTATGGATGCCGAGCTGGAAGGTATCCCGGTCTCCATGTCAGATACCGAAGTGTCTCAACTGTTCGAGCGCCACGACTGGGTATCCGCCCCCGTGGTGGATGAAGAGGGTAAACTGCTTGGCCGTATCACCATTGATGACGTGGTAGACGTTATTCGTGAAGATGCCGAACATTCAATGATGGGTATGGCGGGTATGGATGATGACGAAGACACCTTTGGCCCTGTGGTCAAAAGTACCCTGCGCCGCTCCGTCTGGCTAACTATCAACCTGTTTGCTGCACTGCTGGCCGCATCGGTCAGTAATATGTTTGAAGGCACGCTGGAAAAGTTTGCCACCATTGCCGTACTGATGACGATAGTGCCCAGCATGGGTGGCGTCGCCGGTAACCAGACACTGGCTCTGGTAATTCGCGGTATCGCTCTGGGTCATGTGGGCCAAAGTAACTCCCGCTGGCTTATCGGCAAAGAGCTGGCCATTGGTTTCCTCAATGGGGTGATGTGGTCAATCCTGGTATTTCTGGCTGTCTGGGCCTGGAAGGGAGATATGGCGCTGGGCGGTTTGATTGGTGGTGCCATGCTAATCAATATGACGATCGCAGGCCTTGCCGGTGCCAGCATCCCTCTCATCCTCAAACGCTTTAATATCGATCCCGCTCTCGCCGGAGGCATGGTACTGACCACAGTCACAGACGTTATTGGTCTGTTTGCCTTCCTGGGACTGGCAACCTTATTCTTAATGAACCACGCAATGTAGTCGTGAAAATAAAACGGCAGCCCTGAGCTGCCGTTTCCATTTTTATCGCACACAGCCAGTATCGGCTTCAACCCTTGCAAACACCCAGCTGTTAGCGCCCACCCAATTGAGCAGCATGCCGGCCAACACGCCAATCGCCATAGACAATGCCCAATAGAGCAACCCATCTGGCAACAACATCATCAGCAGGCTGAACAGACCGAGATTAACCAAAGCCGCACTGCTCGCCAGTAATAGGCTTTGCAGCAACTGCGCTCCCCGACTTTGTTGCCTCCTGTCTCTGAAGCTGAACCAACGATGGCCAGTCCACTGCGCCAAAGCCGCCAGTGCAAACGCCGCCACTCTCGCAGCCACAACCGACCATCCCAGTACTTGCCAAAGTAGCAGGCAAATCAGCATATCCAGACAAAAAACAAGGCCACCAACCAGCACAAAACGGACAAATTCAGCAGGCAACTTCACGTTCCTTCCCTCTGACACAACATAAGTACACGCTTGCGATTCTCCGCTTCGAAATCGCAGCTCTGGAACAACTCAGTCGTCGCAAGCACCTGCTTGTCTGCGACAAGGTACCAGTCATCTGTATTGTCCGTTCCTGGTTTGGCAAACAGTGCTCTGAGCTGGTCGTCAGAGGTCAGTAACTGGGCCTGACCTGAGGTGTAAAAACGTGACGAGAACGGTTCTGACTGCCAATAGAAAGTCGGCAAAGGCTGCTCTCGTTGAGCCAGCAGCCATTTTTCACTTTTATCTTTGGCTGTCTGCAGTTTGACCACAGCAACCGCGCCGACCAGGAGTAAACATACTCCCAGAGCCAGGCGCTTAGCCCACAGTTCAAACTCCTCTGCCATGCCTCTGGCAATGAGCAGCGCCATGGCGGGAATACCCGGGAGTACATAAGCAGGCAGGATGTTGCCCGCCAGGGTAAACAGCAGCAATGGCGATAACATCCAGCAGATAAGAACTTTTGACTGCCAGCTAAACCGCCTTCCTTCAACCTGCCACAGACGCCACAAGGCCATAGGTAGTACCAAGCTCCCGGGCATAGCGGCAATCACGAAAAACAGCCAGATAGTACCGCGAACCTCTTCATGGGCTGAGCCATACAAGTCACCCTGCCAGCCCCCATCAACAAACCTGAGGAAGTGTTCACCAACAATAAAGTAATTGATAAACCCCGGTGTCGCCTGCTCTGCCATCCAATACCAGGGCAGAGCAATAGCCAGCATCAGCAGCAAACCGGAAAACCAGGGAACATTACGCCAAAGTCTTTGCCACCCGGAAATCGGGCCATACTGCCAAACTAGAAACAGCACCACGCTAATTCCCATCAGTACCAGTATCAATGGGCCCTTGGACAGCAAACCTATGGCTAATCCAACAAACCCCAGATACCCAAAAAGCTTGCCTTTGGCTTGAGATGATTCCTGAGAAGTTTCGTTCGCCTGCCAGGCCGAGATAAACCCCAGCATGGCCAGTGTCAGACCAAAGGTCAGAGCCATATCCGTCATGATGGCGCCCGCTGAGACAATAAAAACCACGGTCGACGCCAATACCAGTAGGCTTAGCTCCCGACGAATACTCAGTTGACCAGCCAGCCAGTAAATGCAGCCCAACACTCCCACACCGGCCAGAAAATGCGGTAAACGCAGTGCAAACTCGCCAACACCCAGCACCGCGCTGGCCGCAGCGCTCATCCACACAAACATTGGAGGCTTGCCCCAGAAAGGCACTCCAATATCAAACTGCGGCGTCAGCCAGTTGCCGGTATCCAACATCAGCCGCGCCATTTCGCCATACCTGGCCTCCGTAGTGTCCATCAGAGGATAGGCGCCAAGAGACACCAAACGAATTACAAGCAGTAAAGCAATGCACCACCAGATGCGGGAGACAGCAGATTTCAACATCACTTTACTATCTCCAGTCTGGCTATTGAGTTGGCCTGCGGCAGAGATTCGGCTTCTGCTTCACCAGGGTGGCTCTCCCTTGAGTGATGCATACCGGTATCACTCACTTCACCGATGAGATACAGGGGTCTTTGCTTAACTTCGACAAACACTCTCCCCAGATACTCACCAATCAATCCCAGGGACAGCAGCTGAATGCCCGCCAGCGCCAGCTGAACCACCATCAGCGAGGGATAACCGGCAACAACCTCCCCCATAACCAGGGTCTTAAGCACCACCCATCCGCCGTATCCAAATGCCGCCAGCGCCGTCAGCAAACCACACCAGGTCGCAAAGCGCAGAGGCTTGAAACTGAATGAGGTGATGCCATCCATTGCCAGCCCGAACAGCTTGCGCCACGGCCATTTACTGTCGCCCGTGTGTCTTGGGTCCCGTTCAAATTCGATACAGGTCTGCTTAAAGCCCGGCCAGCTGAACAGCCCCTTCATAAATCGATTTCGCTCCGGCAAACTGTTGATGCTGTCCACCACCTGTCTGCTGAGCAACCTGAAGTCCCCGACATTTTCCGGGATCTCAGCATCGGCTACCCAGTTGATCACCCGGTAAAAGCAGTGTGCTGAAAAACGTTTAAACCAGGTTTCACCCAGGCGTTTACTGCGGCGCATATTGACCACGTCATAACCTTCTCGCCAGGCATCCAGCATATCCGGGATCAGCTCAGGAGGATCCTGTAGATCCGCATCCAGAATAATGACCGCCAAACCCCGGCAATATTTAAGCCCCGCACTCATGGCGGCCTCTTTACCAAAATTGCGGCTCAACCGGACGCATCTCAATTCGAGCTGGCTGGCGGTAGCGGCCCGCAGTTCATCCCAGGTGTTGTCCTGACTGCCATCATCCACTACCACGATTTCGCACCGCTCCCGCAGCCCCAGCAGTACCGGCAATAAACGTTCGAACAGGGGCTGCACCATGGCAGCTTCGTTATACATAGGCACCAGCACTGACAGGCAAACACCCTGCTTTGCGATGCCAAATTGAGATGAGGATTTGGTCATGGTTTAGTTTCCTTGCCATTGTTTTTTCACCTACCATAACCAGCGGGTGTCGATGAAATGTCAGCGACATTTCTTTCACATTTCCGGCGCTAAAATCCGGCTTCATTCAGTGGAGTAATCAATGCAGCAATCCCGAATCCTGGTCGTTGAAGATAATCATGATGTGGCAGGTATACTCGGCGACTTTCTTGAAGCTAAAGGAGCGGAAGTGGACTTCGCCGCCAATGGTTTGTTGGGGCTGAAACTGGCAAGCAGTGGAGAATTTGACCTGATAATTCTGGACCTTATGTTGCCAAAGCTGGATGGCCTCAGCGTGTGCCGCCAACTGAGGGAGTCAGGAATCGCGACCCCGGTGCTGATGCTGACCGCACTGGACGGCAAACAGGAGTTGCTGGAGGGCTTTAAATCCGGCACGGATGATTATCTGAGCAAGCCCTTCGACTTTGATGAACTGGAAGCCAGGTTAAACGCCATGTTACGACGTGCCCGTGGCACAACGGCAGCGCAAACCATTCAAATTGGCGAGCTGGAATTGGATCCCCGCCGTCATCAGGTCAGAAGAAATGGGCAACGACTGGTGTTAACCCCTACCTGTTATCAGATACTGGAGCTGCTGATGCGTCAACACCCGGCGATGGTTCGGCGCGAACATCTGATAGATTCCCTGTGGGGTGAGGCTGCGCCTGATAAGGATATTTTGAGAAGCCATATGTATCAGCTGAGAAATCAATTGGATAAACCCTTCGCCTATCCCATGTTGGTGACAGTGCCCAAACAGGGCTTCAGACTCCAGACACAAGAGGATAGCTCCCAGTGAAGCGGCTTAACTCCAGCGCACAAACTCTGACGCTAAAGCTGATTATCTATTTCACCAGCGTGGCAATGTTAGTTGGTTTTTTGACCGGCTGGCTGATCGTTGCCCTTAACTTTTGGCTGGAAGACGAGATCAACCTGCGCAACCTCAAGGCGATGGAGCCCTATGTCATAGAGCAATATCGCCAGGGAGCGAAGTTTCCGCTGAGCTTTGGCCCTGATTCCATCGCCTATGTGGACAGTATGCAGGTTCCGCCTGAGTACAGTCTGATCATTGGCTATCCTCTTGGCTTTGTCGGTGAGCTTATTGATATCGACGACCCGGAAATCTTCTTTACGCGCAGTGAGTTTGAGTACAAGGGTCATATCCATCAACTCTACCTGACCAAAAAAGCAGACCCGGTCGAGCTGACCCGGCAGGAGTGGCATAAGCTGCTCGCTTTTTTACTGGCCGTTATTGCGCTGACTATCGCACTGCAGATATTCGGTATTTTCCGCCTGTCCAAACGCCTTATCCAACCTGTATTCCAACTCAGTAATCAGCTGAAAATGGGCAAAGAGCAGGAGTTTAAAGTCCCACCGGGCGCGGTGATGGAGTTTCAATTGCTGGCGGACAGCATCAATCATTACCGCGAAGCCAACCAAAAACTGCTCAAGCAGGAGCAGGCTTTTGCCCGCTATGCCAGTCATGAACTGCGCACCCCACTCACTGTCATTCAGGGCGCGGTTAAGCTGCTTGAATGCAATCAGGATGAAGTATTTCAACAAAAGCAGCGACACAGAATTAAGCGCAGTGCGGACGATATGCAAAATATGATTGATGCACTGTTGAGCCTGGTAAAACACGAGAAACTGCAAAAAACCAATGTCCGTGAGTTGGTCGCGGATGAAGTGCAACAGATTATGGAGCCATTGCAGGCCAGAGCGGAAACCCGCCAATTAACCATGAAGCTGGATTTTCCTGAGCCGATAAAGGTGACTCCCGAACCGGCAGTATTAAGGATTCTGCTGAATAACCTGCTCAACAATGCCATCAATGCCTCTGAGCAGGGGGAGATCCAGATCCGGATCTCCAAAGGCGAGATAAGAGTGCAGGACCCCGGCTCCAACCCCGACAAACATGAAGATAACCAATCCGGACACGGTCTCGGACTACTGATTGTGGACAGTCTTTGTCACAGATATGGCTGGCAATTTGAGCTGATATCCCAGTCCGGGGCGGGTTCAGAAGCTGTGTTGAGCTTCAAATAGTTTGAATAGAGCAGAAAAAAGCGCCCTGACTGGGCGCTTTTTATTTAAATTCCTGAGGGTTAGCCCTGAATTGGCGTCAGAATAATCTCAACCCGACGGTTCTGGGCACGGCCCTCTTTTGTGCCGTTTGAAGCAATAGGGTTGGCTTCACCCATACCTGATGCACTCAAACGGTTTACCTGAACACCATTCTGAGCCAGGTAGTTGCTTACTTCGGCCGCACGCACCTGAGACAGGCGCAGATTATAGGATTCAGAACCTGTGCTATCGGTATAACCCAGAATGTTCAAGCGTGTCTTTGGATACTCTTTGGCCACCAGACCAACTGAGTTGAGTACCTGCTTTGCTGGCGTGCTCAGGTGGCTCTGATCCACACCAAAAGTCACTTCATTGGGCATATTCAAAATGATGTTGTTACCATCACGGGTCACACTCACACCGGTTGCCTGCAACTGCTCACGCAACTTGGCTTCCTGCACATCCATGTAATAGCCGATACCGCCCCCCAGAGCAGCACCTGACGCAGCACCGATCAAAGCGCCCTTACCTCTGTCACTTTTACTTGATGAGGCTACACCAATTGCGGCCCCGGCAATGGCACCAATTAATGCCCCATTAGTCGACTTGGCTGTTTGCTGCTCATTGGTATAGGGATTGGTTGTCTGACAGCCAGTCACCAAACTGACAGTTACAGGCAATACCAGCATTAATGCGGCTTGTTTCAACTTCATAAACCTAACCTCTCAAATAAAAAAGTGACATCCGGCAACACCGGAGGCCGACGACAATAGCGGATATCCCAACACAGTGGCAAGCGTTCGTCTGTCATTGACTACACTTAAACAGATTACTCCAACTTCCGGGAGCGTTATGCATCCCAAAGCGAGCAGTCAATATTCTGATTTGATGAGGATTTTGATCCAATCAAGCTGACAATAAGCTGAACACGGTTTCCAAGGATGCATAAATTACTCGAACAACAACTGGCGCAGGTATTTCCCAATGGCTTACCTCGTGAAATCAATCCCCTGCAACCTTATGTAGAGCAAAGCTACCAACAGTTGGACAGGCTGCAACAGCAGCTTGCTGAGTGTCAGGCCATGCTGCACAGCAAAGAGATGTCACTGAATGTGCTGACCGACGTGGTGGCAGACACCTGTATCTGGCTCGATGGATTAAACCAGATACGCGATATCCGGGTGGGGAAATCCCTGTCGCGGGTCTTTTCGGACCGCCTTATTGGGGAGGAGATCAGTGCCATGAAGTTGGGGCAGAGCCTGCATCTGTTTACCTCTACTTTGGATCAGGTCAGAGCACAAAACTACAGTAGCCGCCGCGAACTGCTGCTAAAAACCCGTACCAAAGAGCTGTATCTGGAAGCCAGGTTCTACCCCCTGGACGAGAGCGAGGTCATGGTGGCGATCAAAGATATCACCATGGATAAGCTGGTCTCTCAAATGAACAACACTGCACTGGCGGAGTCCAAGAAAGCCAATAAGCAGCTTCAGGAACTGATGAACTCAGCCCCAGTCGGCATTTTGATTACCGACGAAGCCCACCAGCTGGTGATGATAAATGACTATGCCATCGAACGGCTTGGACAAAGCCTGACAGAGTTAATCGGGCAGGAGCCAATACGATTCGTTGAAGAAAGCCACAGGGGTGAATACCTGGATCATATTGATGAACAACTGAGCCAAAGTACGCCCCAACCCGGCAGAATGGATGTACATCTGTGTCCTGATGCCAGTGATGTCTTCGCCGCAGAGATGGCATTCAATACCATTACCCTGGACGGACAAACCATGGTCACCCAGGTCTTCAACGATATCAGTGAACGCAAGGCACTGGAGCAGCAACTCAGGGAGCAGGCCCAGACAGATCCCCTCACGGGCACCAATAATCGTCGTGCCTTTTCTGAGAAAACCCAGGAGGCGCTGGAGCACGCCATACAGCACAAACAGCCTTTTGCCGTGTTGGCGATGGACCTGGATTACTTCAAGCGGGTCAATGACACCTATGGCCATGGGACAGGAGATATGGTGTTATCGCGGTTTGTCGAGTCTGTCTCCGCTCAACTCAGGCCCTGTGACATACTCGGGCGTTTTGGCGGCGAAGAATTTATGCTGGCTCTGCCGGACGCCACCCTGGAACAAGCCGGTCAGATAGCAGAACGGCTAAGGGCCAATACCGAAGCGATTAATGTCACTACAGATCACGGCATATTGACTGTCACGGTCAGCATAGGTGTTGCCGGGCTCAACCCCAGACACCAAAAACTGGAGCAGATACTCAACGAAGCGGATCATATGTTGTACCAGTCCAAGGATCAGGGCCGCAACTGTGTCACAGTGCAGCGCGGTCTGCCCCGCACCCAGGGCAGCTGACGACCTTCCCTGTCGCCGCCGATAGACGTTTGCTCGGGACGATAGACTTTAGCTCGACCATGCTAATCTTCCTGAGCCAGACGCTTAGAGGGTGGATTGGTCTGCGTATAAATTTCACTCAAATCACGATCCCGATCACAGGGATTGATGACTATTGTGCTTCTTACCGGAACGCAAGAGTGGGATAATTTATCACTCTCCCTATTTTCCTGTTATTCCGAATATGAAGACCCAAACTAAGGGCAATCTGCTTGCGGCATTCTCATTTTTGCTGTGGGGGATACTGCCTTTGTATTACCAGTATCTGCCGGGGGCAGATATCTATGAGCTGCTGGCATACAGACTCCTGTTCTCTGTCCCGGTTATGCTGATTATTCTGGCGCTGCTGGGGCGTAAGCTGAACTGGCAAGCGGTATTGGCAGACAAACGTTCCATGATCATGGCATTACTGGCCAGCTGTATCATGTGTGTTTCCTGGTGCGCGTTTACCATAGCCCTGACCCATGGTCAGGTACTGGCGGCCAGTCTGGGGTTCTTTATCAACCCTCTGTTTGCCATCGCGCTGGGCGTGCTGTTCCTAAAAGACATACTGACACATGGTCAGGCCATTGCTGTGTTGCTGGGTCTGTCAGGCATTGTTTATCAGGTGGTTTCCTACGGTGAGCTGCCAGTGTTGGCACTGCTAATGGGGAGTTTCTTCGCCCTGTACGGTCTGGCCAAGAAGTTTATCCGTTTCGATGCGCTGACTTCGGTAACCATTGAAGCCATGTGGCTGGCACCTTTGGCACTGGCCTACTTGATCTACCTGTTTGCCACGGGTCAAAGCCAGTCGGGTTCAAGCTGGCAGAATATCGCCCTCTATATAGGTGCAGCCCCTGTGACTTTGGCACCTCTGGTGTTTTTCGCCATGGCGATTATGCGCACAACCCTGACCAATATCGGCCTGATGCAGTATATCGAGCCCAGCGTGCAGTTCCTGCTCGCAGTGTTGCTGTTCGGCGAAGCCTTTGATGAGATCAAGCTGGTCAGCTTCTCTCTGATCTGGGCCGGTTTGCTTATCTGTACCCTCGAGGCTCTGCCCTGGTACAAGCGTCGCAAAGCCATGCACTGAAAACTGAAAAAGCCGGATTCAATCCGGCTTTTTACTACTGTTTTTTAAAGGCCCGGGTCATCTCCCGCGTTCCCAGCGCACCGGGATAAGGGGTTGCGCTAAAGCCCACCGCCTTCAGGTCACGCTTGAATTGGCCACTGGCACAATAAGACACCAGCATGCCATCGGTTTGCAGCAACTGATAGCACTTTTGCAAATTGTCCCGAGCCCACACTTCAGCCTGTTTACTGGGCGCAAAAGCATCGAAATAGATCAAATTAACTGAGTTTTCGGCTGCCTGATAATCCTCTAACTTGCCCGTTTTCTTGTGCAATACAAACCAGGGCAGCACTTCGACATCTGTATCCCAGGGAGCGTCATGCAAGGCATCAAAAAAGCGTTCGGCTGACCCTTCTGGCAACAGAGACTTATAGTTCAATGACTCAATCATTTCCCGGCTCAGGGGATAGGGCTCTATGGTGACATAGCGGATACGCACATGCTGCAGCTTGAAGAACTCCCTGAAGCGCAACATGGTCAGCAAGGCATTGAGTCCGGTACCAAAACCCACTTCCAGTATCGACAGGCTGTTGGTTCGCTCCAACATGGCATCCATCCCGGCGTGGATAAAGATGTACCTTGCCTCGGCGATTGCACCTTTAGGGTTATGGTAGGTTTCATTGATCTCGGCATTAAACAGGGTGTGGGAGCCATCTGCCGTCAGCTGCAACTCAACATGCTTCATGATTTGGATACTCTTGAATCTACTTCGCGGTCGGAATTATACAAAAAAACAGCATTATCGCTTGCGATTTTATTTAGAAATACGAATAATTTGAAAAACAAATAGTTTGAGAATCAAATTAAATTGGAGTCGTTATGAGTCAGTCTCCCCATCCCATAGACAGATGGCAGCATGCCCATAATTTTTCTGCCCTCAACCACAGTGGAGAGCGGAACACCAAAATCGTTCTGCTGCTGACCCTTGTCACCATGGTGGCTGAAATTGTTGCCGGTACTGTCTATGGCTCCATGGCGTTGCTGGCCGATGGCTGGCATATGGGAACCCATGCCGCGGCATTTCTGCTGACCCTGTTTACCTATCACTACGCCCGTAAGCACGCCGATAACCCCGCGTTCAGTTTCGGCACAGGCAAGGTCAGTGTGCTGGGGGGATTTACCAGCGCCATCGCCCTGGGGCTGGTCGCTTTGCTTATGGCGGTCGAATCAATTGGCCGCCTGATTAACCCGGCAGATATTGGCTACAACCAGTCGATTCTGGTAGCCATTATCGGTCTTGCGGTCAACCTGGTCAGCGCCATGCTGCTGAAAGACCATCACCACCATGACCATGGTCATAGTCACGGCCATTCTCACTCCCACAGCCATAAGCATGAATGCAGTCACGGGCACGACCACAGCCATAAGCATGAATGCAGTCACGGGCACGACCACAGCCATTCTGAAGAGAAGAGCCATGACCATAATCTCAGAGCAGCCTACATGCATGTACTGGCCGATGCGCTCACCTCTTTGCTGGCGATTACCGCCCTGCTGCTGGCAAAATTCTTCGGCCTCAACTGGCTCGACCCCATTATGGGAATTGTCGGCGCCCTGATTATCGGCCGCTGGGCCTGGGGTCTGATAGTGCAAACCAGCCCAGTGCTTCTCGATGCTGATCCGGACTCAAACCACAGAGAGACAGTTCAGCATAGGCTGGAAAGCCTGGACGACCATAAGGTCACAGACCTTCACCTCTGGCGGGTCAATGCCGATAAGTATGCGGTCATGCTGTCTTTAGTCAGTCACAACCCTAAACGCAGCGAGGAATACCATGCCTTACTTGCGGATCTCCCCTGGCTGGCCCATATCACAGTTGAGACTCATACCTGCCTGCCAGAACAATGCCCCGGAGGAAAGTTTTGAATTCAGATAAAGTAGAGTCAGGCCTGAACCATGCCATCGTCGAGTTTTATGAAAAGCTCTCCTCCTGGGAACACGCCATAGTCCGGGAGCAGGGGATCAGTCTATCCCATGCGCATACTCTTGAAGCTCTGGGATTCCACGGCGCCATGCGCATGAAAGAGCTGGCAGAAAAGATAGGGGTGACCACAGGCACGCTGACAGTTCAGATAGAAAAGTTGGTAGCTGCCCAATTGGTTGAGCGCATACCCAATGCACAGGACAGACGTTCTATTCTGGTGGGCTTGACTGCTGAAGGCCAAAAGCTGTTTCAGGCACACAGTGACCAACATCAAGCGTTGACCTCTGAGCTGACTGCTGACTTCAGCGAAGAAGAAAGAGCCTTGCTGCTGGGCTTTTTCGAGCGTATGAACCGGACATTCTGACAGTAAAGCAAACAAAAAGGACGGCATTGCCGTCCTTTTTGTTTATCTGATATTCGGGTTATGCAAACTGATACAAGCCAATGGCGATAATCAGCAGCGGGCATACAAACTGAACATAAGCGATCCAGAGCTTCCACCCGGTTGAATACTCAGTGACACCTTGCTGCGCCAGGATATCCTCAACCAGGGCCTTACGACGCCAGATCCAGCCCAGATAAACCGCAATCCCCAAGGCCACCAGCGGCTGCGCGATCTGCGTCGTCAGCACCACCATGGGGCTGAACAAGAACTCAAAGGCCACAGCCAACATCAAAGCACCGGCGGTTAACGCCCCCCCTATTTGAACCACAGCCCGGTCACGGCTCCAGTGCCACTTCTGCACCACATAGTTGACCGGTACTTCGGCAATAGAGATGGCTGAGGTCAGGCCGGCAATAATCATCAGGCCAAAGAAGGCGGCGCCAAACAGAGCGCCTACCACAGGCCCAAGTGAAGCAAACAGCGAAGGCAGTACATCAAACACTAAAGTGTCTGAATTCTTCAGGGCACCACTGGCATCAAATACCTCGACGCCCTGATGCTGGGCCACTGAAATGGCCGGGACTATCATGGCCGCCGCCAGCACAGCAATTACCGTCGCCATGCCCGTCACCATCACAGTTAACTTACCAATATGCTGCTCTTTGCCCAGATAACTGGCGTAGACCATCATGGCTCCGGTTCCCACGCTCAGAGAGAAGAAAGTCTGGCCCAATGCACTGATCAACACCTGACCATTGATCTGACTGAAGTCAGGAACAAACAACCAACGCAGCCCCTCAGATGCCGCAGGCAGAGTCATGACATAAGCCACTCCACCCAATAACATGACCACCAATAATGGCATCAAACGCTTGGACCACTTCTCAATGCCCTGTTGAACTCCCTGACGGATAACCGCAAAGGTCAGCACACAAAAGAGTGCAGTAAACACCAGGTTACGGGACAGAGAAAAGTCGGTCAGCCAGCTGACCAGGCCATTGTCAGCAGCAATGCCGGGCAGTAACTGGATGGCAGACGCCAGTGAGAAGCTGACAAACCAGCCTGACAACAGAGTGTAAAAGGTCAGGATCAATCCTGCAGTAGCAATCGACACAGCACCAATCAACCAACCCAATTTGCGGGAACCCGCACTACTGCCCAGGCCAGCCATGGTATCAGCCGGATTACTCTGACCATGACGGCCAATCATCAACTCGGCCATCAGCATAGGCATACCCAACAGACACATCAGCAGCAGGTAAACCAGCAGGAAAGCACCACCACCATTATTGGCAATTTGAGTTGGGAACCCCCAGATACTGCCCACACCCACCGCACTGCCTGCGGCGGCAAACACAAATCCGATACGTGAGCTGAAATGCCCTGCTGAACTGGCCTGCGCCATAGAAACCTCCGAATACTTAACGGCGGCAAGCATAGCGACAGGAATATCGATGACAACGAATTTTTATTGCTCACAACCACTCTCATTGAGCAATAAAGAGCTAAATAAATTAGATTTTGGATTTGATAGATTGGATTTAAGATTAACTGCAAAATATTATTGCGCCGACCTTAATCAGCAGCGTCCCGGATGCAATAATTTCAACAGCTGGTCAAGATCAGAAAGTGTGAAGCCGATCTGTCTCTGCCGTTATTATCGACAACTGCAACCGGGGAGGCCTTATTGACCCGGAATGGGCAGCGGCGAGTGGCTTTTTACCTGTTTAAGCACAAAACTGGAGTGCACACCGGCAATATGGGCATTACTGGTGAGCTTATCCAGCAAAAAAGTTCGATAAGCATCCATATCCTTCACCATAACTTTCAGCAGGTAATCAGACTCGGAACCGGTTAACAGGCTGCACTCCAACACTTCGGGATACTCCAGCACCTGGTGTTCAAATCCCGCCAGGATCTCCTGGGTATGACGCTCCATCCGCACCTGAATATGCACGGTCAGATTCAAATCAAAGTGCGCCGGAGCCAGAATAGCCGCATAACTTTGAATATATCCTCCCTCTTCCAGCGCTTTAACCCGGCGGGAACAGGGGGAAGGTGAAAGGCCGACGGCAGCTGCCAGATCCTGATTGGCTATACGCCCCTGAGTTTGCAGTAAACGCAGTATGGCGATATCCGTCTTATCCAGTGAACTCATAGTCATGGCAGTTAATCTCTTGGGTCAGGACACAGAAAAGCCGCCCGCAGGCGGCTTTCAACAGGTTTTAAAGCAACGACTTACTCGTTGATCTCAGCGTTATGGTAAACCTTCTGCACGTCGTCGCAGTCTTCCAAAGCCGCAATAAACTTATCAAAGGTCGCCACATCTTCACCTGTCACCTCAGTCATGGTCTGAGGTACGAAGCTGATCTCTTCCACTTCAAAGTGGATGTCAGGCATTTCTTCAGTCAGCGCAGTGCGCACATTGTTGAACTCGGTAATAGGCGCGAATACTGAGATCATGCCATCTTCAGCTTCAACATCGGTCACATCTACATCTGCCATCATCAGCAGCTCCAGAATGGCCTCATCATCTTCGCCTTTGAACACGAATACAGACTGATGATCAAACATGTGGGCAACAGTGCCCGGGCCGCCCAGCTTGGCATCGTTCTTCACGAAGGCCTGACGCACTTCGGTAAAGGTACGCTTTACGTTGTCGGTCAGACAGTCAACGATAACCATGCAGTTACCTGGACCAAATCCTTCATAACGGGCTACTTCGTAATCTTCACCGCCGCCGCCCTTGGCCTTTTCAATGGCACGCTCAATAACGTGAGCCGGTACCTGGTCCTTCTTTGCACGGTCGATCATGCGACGCAGTGCCAGGTTACCATCAGGCTCTACACCACCGTTCTTGGCGCAAACATAGATCTCTTTGCCATAGCGTGAGTACAGGCGGGTCTTCTGACCGGCTGTCTTGGCCATGGATTCTTTGCGGTTTTGATACGCTCTTCCCATCTTAGTCTCGGATTGGTTCTCAAAGGTCTAAACGAAGCGTTGATTTTAACAGCTTTCCCCCTGAAAAAGCGAGTTTGCATACAGATGACAAAGGCCTCCGAAGAGGCCTTTAGGGGGCTTTCACCAGTAATCAGGCCATTGATTAAAGAGGATTAATATAGGCCATATCTCTGGGGCCGCGGGCACGCTCCCACATTTGCAGGTAGGCTTCAGCCGAGTTCATTACCGCTTCATAGGTTTGCGGGCTGGCCTGTCTGCGCAGATCTTCCAGATGATCCGCCAGCATACCGTAGTGCGCCATGCCATCCTGATTGAAGTCGAAAGTACGATTTCCCGACTGCTGACGGTCAAACACCAGACCAAACTCACTGATAAATGGATAGGTCAAAGGGTCGATATCGGCATCGTCTCTGGGGCCCGCCTGGCCACCCAGACCACTCATGTCGGTTCCCAGTCCTACACCCGCCAGATAAGGCGTCTCGGCAATCGCTTCCAGAAACCGGTTGATACTGCCCTCAATTCGATTGGCATTGGCGTTATAGGGCCCCATAAAGCCTCCAGCCTGAGCGAGGCGCACTGTGTTGTTGTGCAAACCACCGTCTTTGGCTGAATTCATCCAGCTATGGGAAGTAATCACGCCGGAGTATTGCCTGGCCTCCACAATGTCCATCACCTGGGTGGCGGTATCTGCCGACATATGGTCAAGTTCTATCAGCATGCCCATGTCTATCATACGATTCACCAGATAGACCCCTTTGTCCGTCAGACTGTGCACATTACAGTGCTGAATGGTTTCGTCATATTCAGGGTTGTAACCAATACCATCGAGTATCTCTCTGAGCACAGGCACATTGCCAATCAAGGGGAAACCGGACTCAAAGTAGTTGCCACGGGTATGAGCATCACACTCCTTGGTTTCAAAGAAATGGCCAGTGCTCAGCACCTGCCCCAGATTGATAAAGCCACTCTCAACCCGGGAGCCCGCCAGTTGGTTATCAAACTTGTGAGTAGGATAAAGGACTCTGACACCTGCGTCGTAAACCTCCATCAGCTGGCGTTCAATATCCGCCATGGAGCAGGAGTCTTTAATACCGCAGTTGAATACCTCTGAAGCTTCAATCCCCATCACTACCGCCAGCTTACCGTCGGCGATAACGGCTCTGGCCTCATCCGGGCTGCTCACCAACCGGAAAAAGCCTTTGCCCGGGCCACCAGCCTGAATATCAATATACTCCTGCATCTCCCTGAGCCTTTGGATCTGTAATCGGATACTGCTCATGGTGTTACAGTCATTAGGGTTAATCCAGGCTGCCGGATTAATGGTTTTCTGTGCGGTACACAGCACCTCATTCTCCACCAGGTGAGTTACCATTAACCTCAGACCGCCCAGCCAGGCGCGCTCCATCCACTTATGGTAATAGCCTGAATGAGTCAGCTGCTTATGGTTAGGCCAGAAAGGAAAATCCGGCCAGCCCCGGGTATCGTAGCGATAATTGGCATCCCCATAAGCGTAAAGATTACCGATTAAATCCAGGGAGCCATCAGGGCCGTGGATATCCTTACTGTCGTTCAGGGCATGACTCACTCCCCAGCGGTGGAATGGCTTACCATGCATCACCTTGCCCCCCATAAACTCATAGGAAGTAATATGAGTATGGGGATCGGCAAGTCCTCGTACCGGCAAATTGCTGTCACCTTTCAGAGCATCTGTGTCACCGGCGACATTCACCTCAATTTCCGGGAATGGCGTGCAGTTATCCGCCGGAACCAGTCTGAAACCACTCTCACTGCTCCAGTTCCCCAGATTCAGTAGATCATAAAAGTAGACCCCGCCATAGCGATAGTGTCCCCAAAAGCCATAGTTATGCCTCAGGGTGTAGTTAAGCGAAGTGACTTTAAAACTGAACCTCGGGTCAGCATCATTGCCACCGGCGCTGACCTGCCATTCGGCGAACTCTCCGGGATAACGCCCGGCACTGACCTCAGCCGGAAGATGGCTGGCAAGATAGCGGCCATCCTCATCCGTGATCATAAAGTGGGAGCGACTGCTGGGTTTGAAGAAGAAACGATTGGCCTCTGCCTGAGACACATTTTCGAAGCGATAGCTGAGGCCATTGTCAACCGGCCCCCCCTGGTAGAAACGCTTCATAAATTGACCATTGGTCGGAGACTGAATGAGATAGCACCCCTGGGCCAGGCTATCGACAGCATCTTGAGACGCGTGAGCCTGCTCGGCAGGCGCCAGGGAGATAAACACACTGAGTGGAATCGAGAACAAGGCTTGTGTAACAACAGCCGCTCTCCATGAACTGACTCTTTTCATATTGGTATCCGTGAGGTTGGAAACGGGTTCAGCAACTTCTCAACTTCTGCCGACTCCAGATATAAAAGAGTTCAAACGCTTAAATCAAGTTAGTGTTCACTTACATTTAAAGATTCAGACTTTGGTCTTAACTCTTCCACCTCCCAACAATCGTCGATACAGGCAAACATCAAAGAGAATCATGCACTGGATATGCAGGCAGCATTAAATCCGGAACAGAAACATATTCATTGACGGTAGTAGGAGTAGTCTGAGTTCAGATACTTTTTCGGAGTCACTGTTATGACTGATAAACACATAGGTTCTCACAAACAAAATAACCACGGCGTTCAACATACTGCCGAGTTTGAACATGAGAAAATGGCCCGCCGCTACGACGATGGTCACGAGCACAAACACAACAAAGACCACCACCAAATGCGGGACCACCAACAGAGTCATCCCCATACCCAGCACGGTGGCGACCCGGTCAGTCACAAGCACCCACAGCAGACCCATCACGACCGACATGAACATGATGAACACAAACATCATCAAGTGAAGATGCACGACCATAAAGAACACAGCCGCGAGCACCATAAAACCGGCCACCAATAATAACTGCGGTGATAACACAAAACCCGGCCTGAGCCGGGTTTTGTCGCTTTAGGTTTCGCCTTAGCTACATAGCCCAGACAGTGATCTGCAGCCCCAGACCATTCTCAAACTGATCACCGGAAACATATTGAGTGAAGAACAACTGGGTAATAACCGACTTGGTCCACTGGTATTCAACAAACGGTTTGAGATACGCCGCGTTTTTAAAATCCGGTAACTCCTGATCTTCACAGCCGCTGCAGGCGAGGATGCCCCTGCTGATATTGCTGTATCTGTACCCGGCAAGCAGACCCAGAGTCCAGCGGTCCTCAGGTGGAAACTTGTACTGCACGCCCGCCTCCAGATACCAGGAAAGGCCTGTGACATCAGAGCTGACGCTGCGGGTTTCATCCGACAGCTTGTCATTCACCTCCTGTTCAAAGGGGGCTTTATCTTCGGTATAGAAGTAATCAACCCCGACAGCGAACTGAAAATAGTCCTTTAATCTCGCCTTATAAAAGACTCCTGCAGTCCATGCACTGTCATCCAGCCCCTGATCACTCTGCTCATCCAGTGAGATTCCCTGCAGCTGCAGGCCAATATAGTAATTATAAAAGTCGATGCTCCCGGCCTTTACCTGAGAACAAAGCAGAGTGCCCAGCAAAAAAACGATTAGCGTTAGCGTCTTTGTCATAATCCCACTCCCTGTTGGCATTGTCTGACCAAATGCAGCTGCCGCCTTTGCTGTCTTGCTGCATAAAAGAGAATTCCATTCTGGTATTGATATTGATAGCTGTGTCCATCCAGTCCTGTGTGGGGCGTACTGCTCCATACCTGATCCAGCGGCACATTGGGAAAAGCGAATGGATTCAGCGGCGGTTCCTCACAATGGGTTTCCACCGTTTGTTGTAACTCCTTGATACTGGGCAAACGCCAGCGGTTCTCCCCTGTCAGCCCCTCTGCTTCAGATGCATCAACAGCCAGAACTATCGCCTGTTGCCAGTCCAGCAACGCTACTTCACCCTCGTCGCACAGGTCACCACTGAGCCCCTCTACACAGCGTCGCCAAATCAAGCCTGTCCAGCTGTCGAACACATTACCTGCATCATCCCGTTTAAAGCGGCTGTTGGGGCTGCTGACAACGCCAACATCACTGCAGCGTTGCAAAGGAGCAAGCCGGTTTCTGAGACTGATATCCAGCTCCGGCTCGGTGATCTCAGCCGCTGGCTGCTCAGGCACACTGGCATTGCGAACCAGGAGTACATGGTGAGGATCCCGGCTACTGCCGCCAGCCACGGTGCCAAAGTTAAAGTTCACCGACCACACGCTGCCGACATCGTCGGTGTCCAGCGTTGAGGTCCAATAGATATCAGATTTGATGTTTGGGAAGAGATCGGTATCTATGCTGGGCTGTTTATTGGCGTAGTACACCAGATCCTGCAGCTCTGTCTTGGTGGGCAAACGCCAGTCATTGAAACCACAAAGCCCGGCACTATTGGTTCGGCCGATTACATGCTGAGTGTCACAGCTCTCCTGCTGACACTCACCTAAATTGACGCTGGTATAGTCTGGCTGACCATTGTCTGACCAAGAGTAGGTTTGATTACTGGCTCTCAGGCCCTGAGCATCATCAGGCGCCTTGACCTCCCACATTAAGCCTGTGGTCACATCCAGTACGCACTGCCAGGAAGTTGCATCCTTATCGAGCAGATCGCCATTGGCAGACACTTTGACAAAGTCGAATCCGGCAGCCCCTGAGCCGGTTTTACTCAGCTCACCCAGTGCCGCTTTGCGGTCCCGGCCAAAGTCACAATCCTGAGGATTGGCAGTATCAGCGCAGCTCGCCAGGTTCCCGGATGGAAAAACGCCGGAGAAGGTCACACCGGTATCATTTGCAGGCCTGACCATCTCATCGCAACTGCAAGGTCCATTACAACTGGCAAGCTCCGGCAACTCCGCAGGTTCCGGTGCAGGGGTCTCACCACCGCCTTCGCCACCACTATCTGTCGGCGTCTCGGCTTGAGTTTCAGCCGCTTCATACAAACAGCCACTCAGTAATGCACAGAGCAGGCCAGCATAAACCACAGCAGACCAGGTTTTCCCTGCTTTCATCCATCCCTCCGTGGTCGCCCTGACCAGACCCAGCAAGCGCTTTAGAAATAATTGATTTCATTAATGAGTTTAGAAGAAGTTCATGGCTCTGCAATGCCACCAGCCAACCCTGACCAACAAGCGCCAGTCCAATTAGCATTTTTACCAAGCTGACCTAATCTTATGAGTGGCAAGCGCAAATTTGGCGACACGTCAGTTTGAGTGTTGACAGGGAGAGCTCATCCAAAAGGAGGGGCAGGTTTAACAAGCATCAAATGAGAAGGTGACGATGGAAACAGTCGATCCCGTTCTGACAGCATTTTTACCCAGTGATATCAGGGCTATGTTCCTGCCTTACGCCAGTGTCCATCTGGGCGCTCTGGTGCTGAATTTGCTGACCGGATTTCTAATGGCTCTGCTGATTGGGGCTCACTTCAGAAAGTATGCCAGCGCCTTTTGCAACCGCCAGGATTTCAGTCGTCTGTTTCCCCTGTTGATGTTGACCGTGATTCTGATCATCACGGTAGTAAAAGCTTCATTGGCTCTGGCACTTGGGCTGGTTGGTGCGCTCTCAATCGTTCGCTTCAGAACCCCGATTAAAGAGCCGGAAGAGCTGGTTTATCTCTTTCTTAATATTGGCGTGGCGGTAGCCCTGGGGGCAGGACAAACGCTGGCAGCGATTCTTGCCTGTTTTGTCACACTGGCGCTGGTGACCTGGGTAAAACGCAGGGCGATTAAAGAGTACGAAGAGAGAGGGATTTTTCTGACCCTCAGCTATGGCGGCAGTGAAAGCATGCAACTGGGGGAGCTGAAGTCCATGCTGGCTGACCATATGGACAGAATTGAGTTACGCCGTTACGACGATGATGCTGGCCAGATAGAGGCCTGCTTCTTTGTCACGGTTAAGGAGCCGGGACAGATAGATAGTTTGTTTCAAGCCCTTAAAGACAAATATCAGGGGCTGAACCTGTCACTGCTTGAGCAACACAACATTGCCGGGGTGTAGTGATGGAGATACTGCCGGATCGTCGTAAAAAGCGCCTGGGGAGATGGGAGAAAATCACCCTGATACTTGGGCTGCTGGTGCTGGTTGCAGCACTGACCCCATCCCCGGCCTGGGTGAAAACTTTCCTCATTCAAAAGGGCTTTATGGCCATGTCCAACAACAGCGGCGATAAGGTGCGTCAGCTGGTCAGTGACGGGTTCAAAGCGCCGGTCAATATGTTGCGGGCCGACAGCCAACTGCCTCTGTTACAGCTGGATATCAAGTATCAGGAGTGGATGAAACTGAGTGCCGATCGTGACCAGGCACTGGCAGATGGTGTGATTCCCGAGCAGAGACAAACGGTCAAAGCCAGCCTGCAATACCTGAATAAAAGTTACAAAGCCAAAGTCAGGTTGCAGGGGGATATGCTGGATCATATCAAGGGGCCGAACCGTTGGTCATTCCGGGTCCAACTTGATAAGAAGCAGGCGATTTTCTCCTCCCGCAGATTTGCTATTGTCAGCCCGGATGTCCGTATCCATCAGGGGCCAACTCTATTCAGCGAGACCATGAAGTATGCTGGCTTCGATGTTATAGCACCTTTCCATAAACCTATTAGAGTCATAGTCAACGGCAGTGACTGGGGCGTAATGCTGTTTGAGCAGGCGTTTAGTCAGGAGTTGCTGGCAGTCAACAACCGTACCGAAGGCCTGATCGCCCGTCTGGAGCTGGACGGCGAGTATCTGGATGATGAGGGACTGCTGGTACGTAAACTCAGGCCCAGGGTACTGCAGCAGGGCACTATTATGGGGAACCCAGCGTTAAGGCGTCAGCGGACCCAGGCACTTGGCCTGATCAG
The DNA here is from genome assembly GCF_023349125.1 of Shewanella corallii. Lineage (GTDB taxonomy): Bacteria > Pseudomonadota > Gammaproteobacteria > Enterobacterales > Shewanellaceae > Shewanella > Shewanella corallii. The sequence goes on from NZ_JAKIKT010000004.1 coordinate 82,342, forward strand.
TGACTTTCTGGCCGGCACCCGCCCAGCCAGCGATGTGTTTGATACCGTTAGACTTGGTCAGTATCTGGCGACAGTTGATGCCTGGGGTGCCTGGCACGCCCTGACCTGGAACAATTGGCGCTGGTATTTTAATCCCCATACCGCCCGGCTGGAGCCCATTCAGAGTGACGTCGCCGTCGTGCCAGCCGCCCATATCTGGTTAATGCGGCCCCCCAGCCAGTCCTTTCATCTATCCAGAAAAATGCTTGCTGACGGACAGGTTCGAGCCAGCTATCTGGCCTCTCTGGCCAAGCTGAAGCATGATCTGATATCAGGAAAGCTGACGGCTCACCTGCAACAAGCCGAGACGATACTCAAACGTCAGTTGCATACCAGCGCTCCCCTGCTGGGCAGCTTTGACCTCAAGGTACTGCAGACACAGTTAACCTGTTTGAACACTGGCTTCAAAAAACCTGAGTGCTCGGAAATTCAGGCCATGGACCCAGCCCTGCATAAACACTTTGATCGGACTCATGCGATCCCCCCCTGGGACAGAGCCTCTCAATTCACCAAAACACCAGAAGGCTATCAGCTAACCGTAACCAACACTCTGCCAAAGCCGCTGCAAATCGCAGAGTTAACGGGAAGCACCCGGTTTGATGAAGTGGCTGAACTGGACAGTGATACGGTCACCTTCCCCACCTTATTGGCACCCGGTGAAAGCCTGAACTTTGCTATTCCTTTGAAGTACCCGACAGTGACCCTGTTCGCGGCTGAAGTCGGCGGCAATATGGCCCCCTATGAATGGTCGGACAGCCATAATCAGAACTTTTTGCCCAGAGGGCAGGCGCCAGCAAACAAGCTACCGGACTTCATTGTGCCTCAACAGAACGCCTGGCAAATTCGTCCCGGCAATTGGCAAATAGACGACTACCTGGTATCACCGCCGGACTGGAAGCTGCTGATCCCGGCAGGCACGACACTCTCCTTCGCCCCCGGAGCCGGACTCATGATATTTGGCGAACTGCATATCGCCGGAACAGGAAACAAGCCAGTGCAGTTAAACGCCAGCAACCCCAAACAGGGGTGGCAGGGCCTGACACTGATGGGAACTGAGGGATTAAGCTCCTCCAAAATCCGCCACCTTAACGTCAGCCATGCTGCCAGTCCCAAACAGGGAAACTGGCGACCCAGAGGGGCCGTCTATCTGGTTAACTCCAAGCTCGATATAGCCCATTTAAGCATTACCGATAACAGCTCTGAAGATGCCCTCAATATCATCAATAGTCAGGTGGAGATTAAGCAACTGCAGATCAGCAATGCCCTGTCTGACGCCTTTGACTGTGATTTCTGCACCGGCACCATTGAGGGGGGGAGCTTCAGTAATATAGGAAAACGCTCAGGCGGCGATGGTATCGATGTCAGCGGTTCCAATCTCAGCATCCGGGATATCAATTTTTACACCGTCCGTGACAAGGCGATTTCAGCCGGCGAAAACAGTCGTCTCGATGTCAGTCACTGCCGTTTTGATGACGTTAACTTTGCGCTGGTTTCCAAAGACGCATCCCACATACAAGCCGATAATATCGAGATAGGCTCTGTCACCCACTATGGCCTGATGAGTTACAGCAAAAAGCCTTTCTTTGGCCCTGCAACCATGGCGGTTGAAACTCTTAAGTGTGACGGTTTTTCCTGCCTGGACAAGGCCAGAGTCGCACTGGAAAGTCAGCTCTTGCTGGATGGCATCCCCGTGCCGCCAAAGAAACTGAATGTCAAAGAGTTGTACCGCACAGTGATGAAATCGGATAAGCCCCAATGACACACAGCAGACGCTTTGAGGTAAAAATTCCTATCCCACTCAATCGGCTGTCAGAGGTACTGGTTTGGCTGCGCAGTCACCCGGCTCTGTTTAAGTGCCAGCATGCCCCCAGATACGTCAACAGCCTGTATCTGGATACTGCAGACCTGGGCAGGTTTGAGGAAAACCTCAGCGGTATCAGCCACAGACGAAAAGTCAGGATCCGCTGGTATCAGGAGTTAACCGTAGCTGATCGCGCCACACTGGAGTTTAAGCACAGGGAAGCCGGTAAGGGATATAAAGTCAGTTTTCCCACTTCCCTGCCCCTGTCACAACCCGACTTCAGCTGGCACAGGGTACTGCAAACCTGTTACCGCACCTTGGATGAAAACGGCCGTCAGCTTTGGGGATCTGAGTTAAACCCAGTCCTTATCTGCCGCTATCAAAGGGAGTACTTCTGCTCTGCTGATGGGCATATCCGTGCGACTCTGGACAGAGAGATGCAGGTGTTTGACCAGAGGTATCAGCGCAGGGCCAATCTCTCAAAAGCCAGGTCACTGGGCGACTATGTCCTGCTTGAACTGAAGGCCGATGAGACCTTTGAGACCCAGCTGTCAGATATCATCTCAAGCTGTCCGCTGCGGCCATCCCGCCACTCCAAATATGTTAACGGCATCCGCAACCTGTTCTTTGGTTAACGGAGATAAGCCAATCAATTTGTAGGTTAATCAGGATTGTTGTACCTATATTGATCTGCACACTTCTCCTCGACTGAATTATTCGCTAGCTTGTGAATATCAGTCATCAAGAGGGAAGCGCCAGTGAAGAAACACAAGAATGAAGCTCAACTGCTAAAGATGGCTCTGGAAATCGGCCTAGCCTATGCCCACAAGCGGGGATTCAGCATCCCGAACAAGAAGGGATTTTCTGAGAAAGATAAGGTGGAGTGTGTCTACCGTCTGTTGGTGCAGGATCAGTTAATCGGCCCCCTGCCGGAAGATAAAGAAGATGGCCCCAATATGCGCCACAGGCTGGTGATGTGGATCAGCCATAAGCTGCCAACGGAGCATCCACTGTTAAATTAAGCGAGACTCAGGCAAAACTAATAACTACTAAAAACATAACCTTATGCCCTGCAACTCCTGTAATGACAATATCTTCAAACGCAAGCTGGGACGGTGCAGGGCTTGTATGTTGCAACTCACTCTGCTGTCAATTATCGGCTGGCCACTTTGGCTCTATCTCTATGCTGACTCCCCCACCCAGGTTAATGCCATTGCGCTTGGATTATTCTGCTGTGCCTTCAGCGGCTTGTTGATGATACATCTGATGGTCAAAGCAGGACGTGTGCTCAAAGCCAGACAATTGCGTAATCTCAGGCGTCGACCACGGCCCCGTAGCTTGCAAAACGGCATTTGAAATCTTTACAGCCTCAAACCGGTCAGCTTACTCCCCACCAAGGAGTCTCCTATGCCCGCAAAAATCGCACTTTCCGGAACCTGCTACTGGTGCCTTCAAGCGGTACTGGACCATATGAAAGGGATCAGCAATACCCGCATCGGCTGGTATCAGCATGAGTCCGACAAGTTTGAAGTGGTTACTGCTGACTGGGATCCACTGCAACTTCCCCTTGCCGAGCTGCTCAGAGTACATTTATGTATGTTCTGTCAGGGCTCTGCTCACGCCCTGAGAAGTCGCTACCCCCACGGTATCTATTTCGATAATCCCGGCACAATCGCAGAGGCCAGAGGTGTGCTCGAACAAAACCCACAAGCATCGCATCTGCATGTGGCAGCAACCCGTGAGTTGATCGCAGCTGATGAGCGCTATCAACACCTGTTTCTTCGATACCCAGGGCTGCCTTTTTGCCGTCGGATAGTTGCACCACTACAACAACTGAGATGGATACCAATTAAAAACAAATTTCACAGTCGGACTCACGAATAAAATTTCCACCTGCATATCCCAGTGACCAAGCTCTCAACACTTAAATATTCAGTCCCTTAGCCTTCTCCATCAGATAAAAAGCCAGACAATGGCGATAACACAAGGATGGTTTATGAAGGTCAAATATCTTTTACCCCTGGGGGTCATGTTGGTGACGCCGACTTATGCTGCGGATTTCAGTGTCGGCGGCTTCCTCAAAACCAACGTAAAATTCGCTGATGGTGATCTGCCATTTAAAGAGATCTACGATGGGATTATGCCTCCCGGCGACACGACCAGGAAAACCCAGTTCAGCGCTCAGGAAAGTCGTATCAACGCCACTGTGACCAAAGGAGAGGTTAAAGGCTTTATCGAGATCGACTTTGCCAACTCTGCACAGGGCAACAGCATAGTGTCCAACTCCTACAGCCCCCGCTTGCGCCACGCCTATATCAGCTATGAAGGCCTGACGGTGGGGCAGACCTGGTCCACCATGGTCAACACCTCCACCTTCCCGGAATCAGCCAACCTGGGCGGTCCTTTGGTCGGTGAAGCCATGGTTCGTCAGGCATTGGTGCGTTACTCATTCGACAACAACGCCTGGCAAGTCGCACTGGAAAATCCAACCACCTATGGCAAATACATCAATCAGGACGACCAGCTGGAAAGCTATCCGAAGGAGGATGACTACATCCCCGACCTGATAGTGCGTCGTAACTTCGGTGGAGACTGGGGCAATGTGTCAGTGGCAGCTTTGGTCAGAGGCCTGAAGCCGGTAGACAGCTATGAAGCTGCCTTAGGTGGCTCCATCGCGGGTAAGTTCAATTTGCCCGGCAGGGATGACCTTCGTATTCAACTGCATTACGGCAATCTGGGTCGTTATGTCGGAACCGGTGCTGCACTGGATATCTTCCACGGCGAGCTTGAAACCACTCTGGGGGGCACAGTGGCTTATCGTCACTTCTGGAACGACAACCTGCGTTCATCCATTTTCTACGGCCAGACCAAGACGGAAATAGAGAACAACAATCGTCGCCAGTATGCGGTCAACCTGTTCGGCAATCTGACCCGTGAGTTGGTGGTGGGTGTGGAAGTGGGACGCTATGACGTAGATGATGGCAGTACTGTCGGGCGTCCTGAGAATATCAGGGGCAGCTCCAACTATGTGCAGTTCTCCATGCAGTTCTTTATCTAAGTTGTTACAGCGATAAAAATTGAAAAACCACGGCCTGATGCCGTGGTTTTTTCTTCGCCTTGTGGCAACTTTGTTCAGTCTGCTATCACTCTTTCGTTTTGCAGCAGCTCTATCACAGCATCAAATCTCGCCGGCAGCTTACGCTGTCGCTTCACCACCAGATAAAGGGACTCCGCCACCGCATTGGGGGTCTCGAGCAGCTGCAATTTATCGCTGTCACTGAACGCCTTTACGGCAGCGAGAGGCAACAAAGTAAATCCCAGCCCCTGTGAAACCGGCAATAATATCTGTGAGATTTGATTGATATATCCGGAAACTGACAACACTCTGAGATCCGCCTGTTGAAGTTCAGGCTCACCACAACGCCCGGTAAAAATATCCAGATAGTGCCTGACATCCGGGTGCTCAATCAGCCCCAATCTCTGCATACTTTGCCAGGGAGACGACAAGGGCATACCAGCGGGAAACACCATACACAGAGGCTCGCGCCCCAGAGGGATAATGTCGAATTGATTGGGGTCAGGTTGCTGAGTCACTATGCCAAGATCCATCTCACCGGCAATAACATTACTGAATATTTTGTGGTTGGGTGCAGCTTCCACCATCACATTCAAACCGGGCCAGGCTTGCTGTAGCTCCAGCAGTCTGGGGTAAAGCACCAATGCCTGTGAGCCAGAGCAGGCAAGTCGAATATCGCCCTTGCCCGGGTCATTCACACCCAGTGAGTCCAGCAATCTAGCCTCCTGCTCCTCCAGAGACAAAGCATATTGGTATACCGCAAGGCCCTGCTCTGTCAGTTCAAATCCTTTATTGATACGGTTTAACAAAGAGTAGCCACAGGCTTGCTCCAGCTTTTTAATATGCTGACTGACGCCGGGTTGCGTCATGTACAGAAGTTCAGCCGTGCGGGTAAAGTGCTTCTGTTCCACCAGCACTTTAAATGTGGTCAACCATTGGATATTCAGCATCAGCCAAGCCATAACTCAAAGTTATTAAAATACTCATTGATGATAACTCCAGTTTGAGTGAGGTACCAAGGTGCAGTGCTGTTTAACGTTATTGGGCGCAGCATTTTCATCAGCCCCGATATACAATTCCTGCACAGATACCCATCCAGCTAAACAAGAATGGGACAAAGGAGAGGGACATAATGGAGTCAGTAGGAAAGTCAGCATTGATTGTCGAAGGAGGCGCCACCCGTGGTATATGGTCATGTGGCATTCTGGATTACTTCATGCATCAGGATTTCAACCCCTTCGATAGCTTTTGGGGCGTATCGGCCGGGGCCAGTAATCTTGCCGCCTTCCTCGCACAAATGCCGGGCCGTAATCTGAAGGTGTATGCCGACTACAGCTGTCGTAAAGAGTTTCTGACCCCGGGCAAATTTCTGTTGGGTGGAGACCTGATGGATCTGGATTGGATGTGGCAGATAACACTGAAAGATCTGGGAATAGATAAGCAGGTGCTGGCACAGGAAAAACGTCCCTTCTTTCTCGGCGTCACCCGCAGAGACACAGGCGAAAGTGAATATATCACGCCGTCACCGGACAAGCTGGCCGAAACCATGAAGGCATCGAGCGCGGTTCCTATCGCCTACAGAAATGGCGTCCAACTGGGACAGCACAGATACGTAGATGGCGGCGTCAGTGATGCTATTCCCGTCGCCGAAGCCATCAGGCGTGGGGCCACTCAAATTATGGTGCTGCGCAGTCGTCCAGCCTCATACCGTAAGAGTGCGCCAGCGATACCGGGACTGATGAAACCAATGTTGAAAGACGCCCCGGCACTGATCCCACTGATGCAGACCCGGCATATCCGCTACAACAAAACACTGGAGCTGATAGCCAATCCGCCTGCCGGCGTCAACATAGTTCAGATCTGCCCACCGGAAGGCTTCAAAGTAAAGCGTCTGGGCAATACTGCGGAAGATGTTAAAGCAGCGTATGAACTTGGCTATCAAGCGGGTTCCCGGGCAATACAGGCCTGGATTGAAGAAGCGGTAAGATAAAAGAAAAACAGGGCCAAACGGCCCTGTTATAGTTATTGGAACAGACCACCCAGATAGGTGATAAGCAATCTGTTCTGGTACTCATCGTTATAATTCCAGGCCGCAATGCTATAGGGAGCACGCTGGTAACGCGCCTGAATAAAGATGGTATCCCCCTGCTCCAGTTCCATAATGCTGTTAACCGCAGCTATGCCAGGAATCGCGCAGCCATAATTGGCAATATCGGCGAATGTCACAGGTCCAATAGCGTTATTTCCACCAGGTGCGGCAGCATTGGGCAATGAGATGCCAATTCTTAATAGATAGTTATAGCCACAGGCACGTTGAGAGTATCTGGCATCAATGCTGTACAAGCCTGTCTGAGGAGCGGTGAACATATGAGAATTGGGGTCAAATGAGTAATTCACATTGATGTCAGCGTGGTTGTACTCCACCACCTTAATCCGACCATTATTGGCTTCAGTCAATTCAGTCCCGGTAATCTTGGCATCCACAACAACTGTGTTGGGCAAGACATAAGAGTTGGCATTGGCGGTACCGGCAAATCCAAGTGCACCAATCACTGCCATCAGGGATATTCTTTTTATAGTGTTTTTAAACATTGTTATCCGGCCTCCTGTTTACATTTAAGCAACACGGATCCTTGCACACAAAAACACCAAAAAACAACAGATAACACCAAGACCGCAGCGAAGCGCGACACAAATAACCACAAACAAATAATGGAATAAACAATCAAGTCAATAAGATGTGCCACCATTCAGGAGGAAATCAGCCTACGTTCACTAGTGTGAAATCATTGTTTTGGGTAAAAAAACAGACATAAAGCACACATTTTTTCGGGAGACTTGCCTCACAACTTCTCAAGGGTAGAATCCGCGCCAACAAAATTTATTGCGCTGTATAACCCTGGAAATTTGGTCCAGAAGTCTCTACCACAAGACCTAATCTTGTGACTACAGCACAGTCCTGTTCAGATCTTTTTCGATCTGAACTCCAGTGTTATCTGCCAATAAATTACTCCATCAATGACAGATATGGGCATTACTGTGGCACTGGAAACTCTCCTCAATCGCGCCGGCACCAATCCGGTTCTGGACTCCACCTTTAAACTCACCGAGCGCAAAGCCAAAGTAGGCACAGAGCTCTACGCCGGCTTTATCACTTTTCTGGCCATGAGCTACATTCTGGCGGTTAACCCAGCCATATTGGGTGGGATTCCCGGGATGGATAAGGGGGCGATATTTACCGCCACGGCCATCGCGGCAGCCATCGCGACTCTGATTATGGGGATCTGGGGTAACTATCCTGTGATGCTGGCTCCCGGCATGAGTATGAATGGCTTTTTCAAAGGGATGCTGCTGTCCAGTTCTGTCGCTTTGCTTTGGCACGAAGCTCTATTTGGCATCTTCCTGTCCGGCGTGATCTACCTGATCTTCTCACTGACCCGTATACGCAAGCAGATGATCGAGTCGATCCCCGAAGATCTCAAGCTGGCAATTACCGTATCTCTGGGCCTGTTTATTGCGTTCCTGGGGTTGAAGAATGCCGGCATCATTGTCTCCAATCCCATAATTCTGGTGAGTATGGGGGATATCAAAACCCCGCAGGTGGCCATCGCCTTTATCAGCTTATTTGTCGCAGTGGGCTGCATGGTGCGCAATGTTAAGCTGGCAACCTTTATCGCCTTTATGACCTCAATTTTGCTGACTCTGGCCAGTGACGCAGTACTGGGTACCAACTATGCCCCTATCCCGGACCAGTGGTTTTCGGCACCACCAAGCATGGCCCCCAGCTTTGGAGCCGTATTTAACTTTGAGTTTTTGACCGCTGACAAGCTGTTTGACCTGCTGTTTATTGTGATTATTTTCTTTATCGTCGACTTCTTTGATGGCCTGTCCACCATAGTGGGGGTTGGCAAGGACGCGGGTATTATCGACAAAGACGGGAAGGTGCCCAACGCCCGGGCAGCCCTGGTTGCCGACGCCGGCGGTACAGTGATTGGCAGTGTGCTGGGTACAACCTCAATCACCTGTTTCTCTGAGTCAGGCATTGCTTCAGCTCAGGGGGCAAAAACTGGACTGGCTGCGGTCGCCACGGCTGCCTTATTCCTGCTGGCGTTATTCTGCTACCCGGTGTTCTCCATGTTCTCTACCGCGATTGTGGCACCGGCCATGATAGTGGTGGGGATTTACATGGTGGGCCGCCTGGGCCAGATCCAATGGCACCAAAAGGAGTCCTGTGTCGCGGCCTTCTTCACCATAATGTTCACTATTCTCAGCTTCTCCCCTGCCAACGGCATGGCCATGGGCTTTATCAGCTACGCCTTTGCCATGCTGGTGGCAGGCAAGGGACGTCAGGTTCACCCTATCATCTATGCCCTGAGCCTAATCTTTATTGCTTATCTGGTGATGTTGTAATCCCACCTGCCACCACTGGCAAAAATTCTGTTTAAAGGGCTGCAATTGCAGCCCTTTCTTTTTCCAGTCTTGACTACACTTTAGGTTGGCATCTGCATGGAATAAGGCCGTGCGCTTGCGCTCATCAGAAAAACTTGTGAATTCATTACTATCAGGGACAGGAGCCAAACATGATGTGGTTTGGAAATAAAACTCAGGATTTAACATCACAAATCAAATCCTTACCTAATGAAATTCAGTCATCTGTTGCCCTCTGTAGCCTTGATGCACAAGGCCGCATTATCGCCACAACAGACCTGATGGAGTCCTACCTGCAAACCCGCACCGATAAGCTGAGCGGCGTTTCCCTGCTGGATAAACTTGAATCGCAAATAGAGACCAGCTGGCTTGCAATGACCCGTAAATTGCCGGCCTCCTTTGAAGTCAGCCGCAACAGTGCCTCATACCAACTGGATATCAGCAGCGACCCATTAAAAGGCCACTATCTGGGGGTGCTCACCCGTAAAACCGATGCAGAGGAAAAGCAGGACGACAGCCTTGAAGACGCGGTCAACGCCTGTTTTGGTGTGGCACACTATGCCCCGGATGGCACCCTGATTTCAGCCAATCGCGGATTCGAGCAGGTTGTTGGCAGGGATACGCAATCACATCACTGCAACTTCGTCGCATTCAGTAGCCAGCCCCAGCAGGAAGCTATGTCACAGCTCTGGGCATCCCTTATTCCAGGTGAAGCTCATCAGGATCTGCTGCAATGGCAAACTCCTGATGGCAAGCGCATCTGGGTACAATCCAGCCTGATCCCGGACGTCGACGATAACCTCAATATTGTCCGGGTTCGCCAATTTATCAGCGATATGACTCAGATGGTGGAAAGTCAGCAGGAGGCAGGTTGGCAACTGGGTGCCATTTCCCAGTCACAGGCTGTCATTGAGTTTGATACCCAAGGCAATATTCTTACCGCCAACAGCAATTTTCTCAGCGCTATGGGATATCAGCTGACCCAGATTCAGGGGCAACACCACAGAATCTTTATGCCAGCGGAAGATGCCGCCAAACCCGACTACCAGAACTTCTGGGCGAACCTCGCCAGAGGCCAGTATTTCTCTGGTGAATTTCGCCGTAAAGACAGTCAGGGAAGAGATGTCTGGATACAGGCCTCCTATAACCCCATCAAAAATGACGATGGACAGGTCGTCAAAGTGATCAAGTTCGCTGCGGATATTACTGAGCAAAAACAGAAGAGCGTTGACTATCAGGGCAAAATCGACGCCATCAACCGCTCTCAGGCGGTGATTGAGTTCACCCCGGAGGGGCTGATCCTCACCGCCAATGACAACTTTCTCGGCGCCATGGGCTACTCAATGGAGCAGATTAAAGGCAAACACCACAGAACCTTTATGCCCGCTGAAGCTGCTGCATCCCCCGAATACCAGAAGTTCTGGGAGGATCTGGCCAGCGGCAGCTTCCAACAGGGTGAATTTCGCAGGGTTAACAGTCGGGGCCAGGATATCTGGATTCAGGCATCCTACAATCCCATCCTGGACAACCAGGGCAGAGTGGTGAAAGTGGTCAAGTTTGCCACTGACATTACCGCCCAAAAGCTGAAAAATGCCGACTTTGAAGGTCAAATCAAGGCTATTGGCAGGTCCCAGGCCGTTATTGAATTTACACCGGATGGCACCATACTCGACGCCAACGATAACTTCCTGGCCGCTCTGGGCTATCGGCTCGATGAGATCAAAGGTAAGCATCACAGGACCTTTGTCAGTGAAACCGAACGGAGCAGCGAAGAGTACAAGCAATTTTGGGCCGATTTGGGCAAAGGCAAGTTCGCCAGTGGTGAGTTTATGCGGGTGGACAAGCAGGGCAATGAAATCTGGATTCAGGCCTCTTATAATCCAATCCTGGACAATCAGGGGCAAGTGCTGAAAGTCGTCAAATATGCTTCTGATATTACCGCTCAGAAGCAAGCGGTGAAGAGCATTATGCACTCTGTCATGGCCATGTCCCGTGGCGACCTTACCTGCAAACTCCCCACTGACTTGGAAGGCGAGTTTGGCAAACTGGCCATCTCTATGAACACCCTGCTGGATGAGCTTTCCACCATGGTGACTCAAATCCGCGAAGCATCAGAAAACGTGATGCAGGCTTCAAGCGAAATAACGCAGGCCAACACTGATCTCAGCCAGAGAACTGAGTCTCAGGCAGCTGGTCTTCAGCAAACAGCCGCCGCTATGGAGAGCCTGACCAAGCTGGTGTCAGGCAATGCCGGACAGGCATCTGAAGCAACCCGGGAGTCTGATGAAATAGCCAAACGCGCCAAAGAGGGCCAACTGGTTGTGGGTAATACCATCCAGGCTATGGACAATATTCAGTCCTCAAGTAAGAGCATTGCTGACATCATTGCTGTGATTGATGAGATTGCGTTCCAGACCAATCTACTGGCTCTGAACGCTTCAGTCGAAGCAGCCCGGGCGGGCGAGCTGGGACGGGGATTTGCCGTGGTAGCCGCTGAGGTCCGCAATCTTGCCCAACGTAGTGCCAACTCCGCCAAGGAGATCAAGGAGCTGATCAACAAGAGCGTCGACGCGGTCGACAACGGCAGCGTACTGGTCGCCCGTTCCGGAGAAACTTTCGCTCAACTGGTCGCTGCAGTTGAAAACATCACTGTCATGGTCAACAACATAGACGAAGGCAGCCAGGAACAGGCGAAGGGAATCAATGAAATCAACACAGCGGTTTCAAACATGGACAGTATGGTGCAGCAGAATGTCTCCATGGTGGAGCAAGCCTCTGTCGCCAGTCAGTCACTGAAGGAACAAGCTGAGAGCCTGCTTGAGCGGGTAGCCTTCTTCAGTACCGCCTCTCCCAATCAACTATCGAGAACAGGCAATACCGTAGCGCTGCGCAGAGCCGGAAGTTAATCAGGTCTGTTAATGGGAGTCGGCCTGACCTCAATCTTATCAGGCCGATTTCCCTCCAGCGACAGGATAGTGAACTGCCAGTTTTGCCAGGTATAGGTATTCCCCACCTCAGGCATGCCTCCGAAACACCACATCAACATGCCGCTCAGGGTGTGATATCCATGCTCCTGTTCATCGGGTAAAGACTCCAACTCCAATAAGTCCTTCAATACCAATACCGGGATCATGCTGTTCATGGTCCAACTGCCATCAGTATTTCGCTCCGACCATACACTGGTCGATGACTTATCTTTAAACTCTCCGGCCAGGGCTTCAAGCAGATCTTTATGGGTCACTATCCCTTGCAGATCGCCATATTCATCCACTACAAACACCAAGTGCTCACCACTGTGTCGGAAGAACTCGAGCAACTGAGTACCAGTCCAGCTTTCAGGGATAAAGACAGGCTTGCAGACAAGAGTCCCAAGTTCACGGGTGTCATTGCCACCGTTCAGCTTAAAGCTCAGCAGCTGCTTGGCAGATAGCACCCCAATCGGGCTATCTATATCTCCTTCAATCACGGGAAAACGTTCATGTTCACAGGAGATCAGTTTACTGAGGTTATCATCAAGCCCTTTACTCATATCGAATGCCAGTATCTCACTTCTCGGGGTCATCAATGACGATACCCTGCGGTCATCCAGGTGAAACACATTGCGAACCATATCCCGCTCTCCTGCGTCAACCGCACCGGCCTGAGCCCCCTCATTGATCAGAGCAAAGATATCTTCTTCGGTGACCCCCTCCTGTGCTGCATCACCTTTACCCAAGATTCTCAGGGCTAGCTCTGTAGACCAGGCCAACAGAGACACAAAGGGTTTCGATAGTGTCGACAACAAGGTCAGAGGCCTTGCCATCAAACGGGCAAAGAACTCAGGACTGAGCTGCGCCAGACGTTTGGGAACCAGTTCACCGACGACAATAGACAAATAAGTGATACCCAACACCACTACGGCAGTGGATGCCATAGAAGCGGTTTTTTCTGCCATGCCCCACTGCACCATATGGTCTGCGAGGGGAGCCGCCAATGCCGCTTCACCATAGATACCATTGAGCAATCCTATGGCTGTAATACCGATTTGTACCGTTGACAGAAACCGGGTTGGTTCCTGCCCCAGCGCCATGGCAGCGGCTGCTCCTGCATCACCTTTATCCGCCAGCTTTTGAAGCCGGCCCTTTCTCGCTGAAACCAGGGCTATTTCAGACATGGCAAAGGCGCCATTGAGCAGGATTAACAGCAGCAGAATAAGCAGATCCATAGGGACTTCCAAGTGGGATAACTTTCGCCAATCACTTTGGCTTAAGCAGACGCAAAGCTAAAGTGATTGTTTGTTTAATGTGCGCCTGATAACAATTTCAGCCGCCTGAAAGCGCAGCGCCGCGACTCTTGCAGTGCGCAGCCATCTCTTGCCTGTTAATGCCCCGGCAGTGCTTCAGCTTTAGCCACTGTCTTATAAGATGTTTTGCTGGAAAGTCAGTTTGGTAATCCAGACTTACGGGTAATTGTCCCGGCCGGAGAAGATGTGTCATAACAGCTGTTTTTCACCAGAGGGCTCGATAATGAAAGTAACCGGAATGCTGAATATATTTATTGTGATAGGCATTTTACTGATGGCGCTGGGCATTTATCTGTTTACAAAAACCCAGGAATTTATCGACAGAGCCGTTCCGGTGCAGGGAGTCGTTGTCGAATTGGTTGATACAGGTGAAGGCAGTATGGCTCCCGTAGTGGAGTATAGGGACGAGGCAGGCCAGCAACATGTATTCAAATCCAATACAAGTTCCAAGCCGCCATCCCATGAAGAGGGCGAAACTGTTCTGGTGCTTTATGACCCATCAGCAGAAGACGCCCCCTCAACCGCCAAGATACGTTCAACACTGCATCTTTGGGGGTTAAGTTACTTCTTTCTCGGCTTTGGAGCCTTATGGCTGCTGATTGGTGGAGGGGCCCGCATCGCCGTAAGCAAGCAGAGCCCGCGTTAAAACTCCAACAACCAGGATTTGAGCGTGCCGGGTTCATTGTTGATAGGATCTCTGACTTTCAACTGCCAGATCCCGGCCCGACTTCTCTCTCTTGTGCCAGCCGGAAAGGTGCGGGTCGGCCCATCGCCATAAAACGCCTGGCCACTGCGTTTGAGCCTGTATACCCGGCCAGAAGGCCCAATTAAGTCCAGCTCCAGATTATCAGGGTTGGGATGATCGACGGCGACCTCCACCAACACAGAATACGCACCACGATCTACATCCCACACCGATGCATGACTGACCAGCCAATTGTCCCAGCTCGGGTTCACATCCGAAATCGGATATTCAGTACGATTGCCGTAAAGCACTCTGAACTCATCAAACAGGGTCATCTGCCAGCGTTTCAACCGACCGGACGACTGCTGGTTATGGTTGGCGACTTCCAGTCTCCAGTTACCCTGATTAGCAGCATCTTCCCCTTCAGAAACCGTGACGACAAAGGTTTTAACCATAGATGCTGCGCCACCATTACCTACTCTGTCCTGCAATACATAACGATTACCCGTCGGACTGTGAAGAACCAATTCAAGTTCGTTGATAGTCGGATGCTCTACCTCTACTCGTACCTCAAGCTTTTTAACGGGTTCAGCCACGGGCACATTCACCGAGCTTGAAGCTGAACCACTTACAGCGAGAGCAACCGGGTTATCATTGGAATAGGTTCCTCCGGGAGGGCAATCTGATGTACAGGGTGGCGGTGGACAAGCAGCACAAACCACCTCTTCAAGGGAGTAAAGCAGCTTATTGAGCGAGCCGCTGGGATTACTAATTTTACCTTCAGTCCCACGCTCAACAATATCATCCCGGATTTGCACCGGTGTCATGCCAGGATGTGCATCCAGCATGAGTGCCACTGCGCCAGCTACATGTGGAGAGGCCATTGAGGTCCCACTCCAGGTCGCCGTATTGCTATTGGAACCTATCATGGCCGAAGTGATACTCACACCAGGAGCAAATATGTCGATACAGCTTCCGTAATTTGACCAGCTGGCCCTACGGTCGTTGCGGTCACTCGCTGCCACTGTGATTGCCTTCATTGCCCCTGCCGGTGACACATTGCAGGCATTAGTACTCCAGTTACCCGCAGCCACCACCACATTGATACCCGCATCGACAGCTGCATTAACCGCGTCATTAAGAGCGCGGGATGAGCCGAACTGCAAGCTGATATTGGCCACTGATGGCCCGGTGCGATTGTTGCGGATCCAGTTCAACGCCTGAATGACCTGAGTAGTACTGCCGGAACCGCCACAACTGAGTACCTTAATACCCACCAGATTGACGTTTTTTGCCATTCCCCAGGTACTGCCACCTATGGTCCCAGCCACATGAGTCCCGTGGCCATGACAATCACTGGCATCCGGATCGTTGTCGTAAAAGTCATAGCCACTGGTCGCTCTGCCACCAAAGTCATTATGAGAATTCATCACCCCGGTATCGATCACATAGGCCGTCACACCACTGCCGTCATAGTCATAGTGATAGTTGCCGTCTAAAGGCAGGTCCCTCTGATCTACCCTGTCCAGCCCCCAGGAAGAGGTCGACGAAGAGGCAGATACTGGCGCTACTCTGGTCAGTTTTACCGGTTCAATATAAAGAACATTGGGATCTCGCCTCATTCGACGAATTTTCCTGGGAGAAGCCCTGACTTCCACAGCATTGATGATGTCACCGAAATCATCAGCCATCCTGACTCCATATCGGTTTTCCATCATGTTGGCCTGCATCCGGGCATAATCGGATACCGCCCCCTTACTGCGGGTATTAAGAATGCTGGGGGTATTAAATACGACGATATAGGTGTTCTTAAAGCCCCGATTGACTTCCTTGGGAGGTTTAAGCTGGAATTCCTTTCCTTTTAAGTTCGGAGCGCTGTGAGCTGTAGATAGCCCCAGCGCTGACATTGCCAGCATGGCTGACATCAGGTATTTGTTCTGCATAATTAGCTCCTGGATCAGCTTAATCTGGCCATCGCGCCACACAATGACCAATCACCAAGCTAACACCAGCTCACTATTTGTACAGAGCAAATACCTAAATTAGCGCCAAATGACAGCAGATTGTTTTTACAAACTCAGGATTTCAACTCCTGTCAATTAGTCGGGAATCAATTAAATACCCGATCGAACTCAGCCTGATCCAGATACTTTTCAAATGCCCCCAGCGCCTCGGAAACACTGGCCTCTGTCATCAGTTCCTGCATGGCAACTTCGCCAACAAACCCAAATGCCATTTCAAAGGCCTGAACCCCGCCGGTTTCAAAAGCAAGTTTGGCAGTTTCAGGACAATCCTTGGTCAGTAACCGTGTGATCAATTGACCCACATAGCGGTCCGAATTGTCGGTATCCTTGGCAGTGGCATTGGAGTACTGCTTGATCGTGCTGTGATGTGACATACCGAAATAAATCCACTTAGCCAGTTCTTTGCGCTCCTTGCCACTTAATGAATCTGTCATGCAGGCGCCAAACTCCTGAGCAGGTGACATAGCTTGAGCACTGGCGGGAGCGGCGAGCACGGCCAATAGTGGAACAATTGCGACATCGCTTTTCATCTTCTTTCCTTGTCAGTTTTCCTCGGTTCTAAATATCACCAAGGGGCCATCAACCTCATCCTACAGGAACTTTGCCCGAAGACTCCAACTCGCTCATTCAACTGGCCATCACAGAACCGCTTCAACAGGATTTACCAAAATGCAATTGAGAACTATTATCAAATAAACTGTAAGGAGGAGCAGTAATGAGCCATTTAGCCTTTGTGGGAATAGATAAAGATAAGCTGGCAAAGCTGATCGCTGATGGCGTGGTGTGCGCCGCCGACCTGCGTTGCCTTGACCGGGATACTAAAACCTTTTTGTGGCATACCTGTCTGTGGGCCTGTAAAAACAAGCTGAACTGCAGCAGGTGCCAGACGCCCTGCAAAGCGGGGATGATTAGGGAAAATTATACTGAGTCAGAGGTACAGACTGTGCCAATTAAGCTGGATAACTGACTTTGGCCGTCACCCGGGGAAGTTGGCCGGCCATCCCCCCACCATAGAATTTGCTCCAGGACGAACAGTTCAGGTCGAAAGGATGGCCATAAGCAAAGTGTAGAAGCTCATATTCAGTCTGCAAACGGGTATCAGGGATGATTTCTCCCATGAAAGCCAAGTACCTGAAATCAAACAGGCTAAAAATTGACCTGAAACAAACTTTTGTCATCTGACACAGAAACTCGGCTCAAAAATTGAGCCAGGTCAAAATATCAACAGCTCTTAATTACATACTGATTACATCTTATTTCAGTAATACAGCATGAACAGGAGTTTGATAATGAGAGCTGGCATGAAACCCGAGTTGATAGTACTGATCCTGACAACTGTTGCACTGGTCATCACACTGGCAGGTCATATCGCCATGGCCTTTATACTGGAGTTTCACTCCCTGGGCATGCTGGCGGCCCCAGTACCCTTTGTGCTGATGGTCATTGCAGCCGCGGCCGTGTTCTATGCCTCCAGGGCAGATAAAAGCAGCCACTGAAACTGCTCAGCCCTGGCTGGGCCGGTTGACACACCAACAAATGCACTCCAGATTGGACTGAGTGTTTTTTAAACACCAACCTATAGGAGCGCTTATGAAAAAGTTTCTTGTTGTGGCAATTTTGGCTTTGCTGACAATGGCCTGTACCAACCACCTTAGTAATGAAGAGTGGAAAAACCAGGTAGAAGCCAAAGTAAAAGATTGGCAACTTCAATCCTTACCCACTATCACCACCTTCACGCTGGACAGTTGGTCATCACTGGGGGAAAGGTATCTGATTATCCGTACCAGCCCATCAAGACCCTATTTAATTGAATTGAACTCCCGCTGTCCCGGCCTGGACTTTGCCAACGCTATTTTAACGGAACAGTCGACATCTACCTCCCTGTCAGCCAGATTTGATTCTATTACTCCCGGCAACAGTCCCGGCATTCCTTGCCAGATCAGCAAAATCTATCCGCTGACAAAGGAACAGGCTAAGACACTGCAGGCTCTGGATAACCCACCGGCAGACAAAAGCTAATTTAATGACAGTTAATCAGCCTCTGTAGTCAGAGGCTTTTTGTTGCCATAACATCCTTCCTGTCACTTAGACGCAATACCACAAAGTCGGTGCCGCACAGGGTTTCGGCCTTTTTGATCACGCCATCCCTTTAGCGCCATCAAAACAAAGTGTGACATTTTATGTCCAACTGTTGATCTTTTAACCGCACGCCTTTAAATTGATATCAAAATGATATCAAAAGGAGTTGGTTATGATTCAAGAGCGACGTGGATTTTCTCTGAACGGCTATCTGGTCTTTGCCATACTGATCGCCCTGCACATCAGTTTTTTACTGGTGATCGACAGTGGCAGTGAACTGGCAGGCATTGTGGGTACTGTCCTTACAGGTTTATGTTGGCCCGGTTTCTTTATGGTGCAGCCCAATCAGGCTAAGGTGATGACACTGTTTGGCAGTTATGTCGGCTCAGTGCGCGAAACAGGCCTGCGCTGGACCATCCCTCTGTTTATCCGCAAAACCATCTCATTGCGGATCCGCAACTTTGAAAGTGCCAAAATCAAGGTGAACGACAATCTGGGTAATCCTATCGAGATAGCCAGCATTGTAGTCTGGTCAGTGACAGACAGTGCCGAAGCTGTGTTTGAAGTCGACAACTACGAAAGCTACGTCAACATTCAGAGTGAAGCTGCACTGAGAAACATGGCCAGCAGCTATGCCTATGATCCTCAGGATGAGGATGGTATCGCCCTGCGCAGTCACCCACAGCAAATTTCTGAGAAATTGAAAGAAGAGATTCAGGACCGTCTTGGCCGTGCTGGTGTCACCGTCCATGAAGCCAGGATCAGTCACCTTGCCTATGCTCAGGAGATCGCCAGTGCCATGCTGCAACGTCAACAGGCGACGGCCATTATCGCTGCCCGCGCCAAGATAGTTGAAGGAGCAGTCGGCATGGTAGAAATGGCACTGGAACGTCTGCACGATAAAGGCGTTGTTGAACTGGATGAGGAGCGTAAAGCCGTGATGGTCAGCAACCTGCTGGTGGTACTGTGCGGCGATAAAAGCACCCAACCCGTAGTGAATACCGGCAGCCTGTACTGAGGTACCTATGAGCAGTAAAAAGGCCTATCCGCTGCGCATCAACGCAGATGTCCTGGCGGCCATGCAACGTTGGGCTGATGACGAACTGCGCAGTGTCAATGCCCAGATTGAATACGTGCTGAGAGATGCTTTGGTCAACAGTGGCCGGGTAAAACTGGTGCAAAAAGTGGTCACCGAAGTCACAGAGGCTGATGCTGATAACGAGCAAGATGGAAAATAATCTCGCTTGTGTCAGCAATCAGACACCAGAGATAAATTGCAGATTTTCCCATGAGCCGTTAGGTTTAAGCATTAATCTGCTGCGATAACAGTCATCAACAGATGATTTTCCCGGGTTGTTCACTTCCTGAAAGCCCTGGTCCATCAAGGTTTGAACTGTTTGACGTTCCCGGCAGGGGTACCGGCTATGAGTTTAATTCATAGCCGCTTTACCCATGTCCGGAATGGCCGACAGCTGACCTCCCTGTTCCAGCTTCAATCCAAACCGGACATTCATAGGTAAACACTCAGGCATTGCAAAGCCCTGATGCTTTATCCGGAATTCCAACAAGCGAACAGATGAAGAAAAATATGGAATATCGTCTCCCTCTGGAACAGATGCAGCAAAATGTCGCGTCCCACCCTGACAAAGTTTGGTTGAATCAACCCGTTAACCGCAAATGGACCAGCTACACCTGGAAACAGGCCGATACTCAGGCCCGCATAATCGCCAGCGCTTTGCATGCCAATGGACTGCAACCCGGTGACAAGGTCGCCATCATAGGCAAAAACTCTGCCGAGTGGTTTATCTGTGATTTTGCCATCATGATGGCAGGCCTTATCAGTGTTCCGATTTATCCCACAGCCGGAGCCGATAACATCCGCTATGTGCTTGAGCACAGCGGTGCCAAGGCAATATTTGTGGGCAAAATGGATAATATTCAGGCCCTGGAAGAAGCACTGCCACAGGAGCTTCTCAGTATCGCCTTCCCTTATCCCACTCTAGCTTGCAAAGCTAACTGGCTAGAGTGGCTGGAGCAATATCCACCCATTGAAGAGCTACCCACCCCAGGACCAGATGACCTGTTTTCCATTATCTACACCTCCGGCAGTACAGGTCTGGCAAAAGGCGTACTCCTGACTCAAAGAAATGTAGCTTCATCCGCCAAAGCAGCTGCCAACCTGCTGGTTACTCGCAAAGAGGGCAGGTTCATGTCCTATCTGCCACTGGCACACATCACCGAGCGTTGTGTGGTGGAGTTGCCATCAGTCTACAGCCCCAGTGGGATTTACTTTACCGAGTCACTGGATACCTTTATCGAAGATGTCCAGTACGCCAGGCCTACCAGCTTTATCTCGGTGCCCAGATTGTGGACTAAGTTTCAGTCGCAAATTTTGTCCCGGGTTCCCAACAACAAGCTGCAGTTCCTGCTCAAGTTGCCGCTGATCGGCAAGTTGGTCGCCAAAAAAATCCGAACCGCACTGGGTCTGCAGGAAGCCGACCTGTTTGGATCAGGTAGTGCCCCCATCTCTCCGGACGTGCTGCACTGGTTCAATGGTTTGGGGATCAGCATAGGGGAAGGTTGGGGCATGACAGAAACATCCGGCCTCTCCTGCTGCAATATTCCCTTTGAACTCGCCCATGTGGGTACTATCGGCACGCCACAAAGCTGCGTGGAAATGCGCCTGTCTGAAGCGGGTGAAGTACTGATTAAGGGGGACGCGGTGTTTACCTCTTACTACAACAACCCGGAAGCCACAGCAGAAGCATTTGAAGATGGCTGGTTTAAAACCGGGGATAAAGGGGAAATCACGGTCGACGGTGCCTGGAAAATTGTTGGCAGAGTCAAAGAGCAATTTAAAACCAGCAAGGGGAAATATGTGGCTCCCGTTCCCATCGAGTCCAGTTTGGGGCGCGACGCAGACATAGAGCAGGTTTGTGTAATGGGCTCGGGTCGCAAGCAACCTATCGCCCTGATTGTGCTGGGTGAAGGCGCATCCACTGACAGGCAGGAGCTGCAAAATCAACTATCAGCAACTCTGGCATCCGTTAACACCGAGCTGGAGTCCCACCAAAAACTGGATCACCTTATCGTGACTCGCGAGCCCTGGACCATAGAAAATGAAATGCTGACGCCAACGCTCAAGTTAAAGCGTGATCAACTTGAAAAGAAATATGGGCACTTTCTGACTACAGGATTAAAACAGTCCATTGTCTGGGAAGAAGATATTAGCTGATATGATATCTCCTGAATAAAAGGCCGGTTATCCGGCCTTTTATTTTTCTGACTTGTATTATTTAATTATCGCTATCTACTAAGACTAAAAAATAGATTAACAGTAAAGAGCTACTTATTTTTAAATACCTACAAAAATATAAACCAGTATCTTAAATCCAACTATATGGTATCCAATGCAGATATAAAACATTAATAATCAATCAACTAGATGCAAATTAAAAATAAATTTAAACGTTTGATTGAAAACACCAATCAGCTCAGGTAAGTTCAAATAAAAAACAAAACAGCAATATTCTATTTCAATGCCTATTGGCATATTCCGGGCCTAAATTCATTCGGATTTGTCTTTCACAGGGACTTGCTATGAATACCTTGCTGCTGCGCGCGGATAATTTATCCAAATTATCAGTGAAGAAACATAATGTCGCTTTTGCGCATTTTGATTGGCCTGACTCTATCCCCCATGATACCTGGTGGCAGTCACCGGATCTGTTGACACCTGCACTGACAGATAAACTTCAGAATTACAACCAACAAGAGTTGATGGAACTTTCCCGTTGGGAGTGTATTAATTCATTTAGCCTTAATTACACCGGCGAGTTGGAACTCATTCAGGAGGTCAGCCGTATTCTGGATAAGGTGAAACTGGATGAGGCCAGAGAATATCTGTTTCATCTTATCGACGAAGAAAACCAGCACATGTGGTACTTCCGCAAGTTTTGCCTGGACTATGCCGGAAAGGTCTACCCCAACAAAAAGTTCCAACTGGAGAAAGCCAGCCTCACTCCTGCTCAGGACCATTTCCTGGTGTTTGCCCGGATCCTCATCTTCGAAGAAGTTGGCCATTACTTTAACGTTCAGAACGCCAGAGATGACAGAGTCCATCCCTTTATCCGGGAGATCAATCAGGAACACTACCGTGATGAGTCCCGCCATATCGCCTACGGCAGACAGGTACTGGAGCACCTGGCAGCAGACGCATTGGCGGAGGAAGGCAGCGACCGGTTATTGGCGGCGCAGCTGGACAAGTCAATCGCCATCAATATCGGAGCGCTCTATAACCCAGCGGCCTATCGCGACGCTGGTCTTCAAAAAGGGATGCAGATCCGTGATGCCCTGCTGAGCGATCCTGCACGAATTGACTTCCATGAGACCAAATTGCTGGGCAATTTCAAGCGCCTGATGGAGCGTATTGGCATCCCCCTTTCCTGATTATTTAAAGGCTGACTAATGGACACAGAAGAGCAGAAATTTTCTGAGCTGTGCGAGTGGCTCAGATTAAAAGTGAAGTGGCAGGACAGTATTCCACTCGAACTGGATCTGATTGAAAACAAGGTCGTTAACTCCCTTATTTTCGTGGAGTTTTTAATGATGCTTGAAGAAAGCACCGGCCTGGAAATCATCATTGATGACACGCTGCAGCCCAAAGTTGCTTCCCTTGCTGCAGTCAAAACTCATTTTTTTAATCAGTGAGCAAAATTATGGACAATGCAAATCAATCCAGGGGCATGCTGGATATTTTGAAACTTCCCCTTTATGACAAGGGCGATGCCATTTTTATAACCGGTGCCACAGGGTTTCTCGGCGGCCATTACCTCTATTGGAAACTCCATACCCAGGGCAAAGTGTACGTCCTTGCCAGAGGAGAAGATGATGCCCAGGCCCGAGCCAGAGTCTGTGCCAACCTGTCGGCCTGTGCCCACAGCTACAATCTGCCTGATATTCCCGAATCAATACTGAGTGAACGTCTGATCTGCGTGCGCGGGGATCTGAAACAACCCGGACTGGGCCTGGAGCCATCCCAGTTGCAGAACCTGATGCAAGCCGGGATCTGTGAAATTTGGCACTTTGCTGCCAGCCTGTCTTTTCGATGGGAAGACAAGGACAAAATAGACGCGACCAATATCCGGGGCACAGAGCATCTGCTCACCCTCTGCAGCCAAATCGCAGCCAAACGTTTTATCTATATTTCTACCGCCTACACAGCTGGTAAACAGAGCGGAATAATCCCGGAGGCGCTGCACAGCGACAGCCTGGGGTTCACCAATTATTATGAACAAAGCAAATGGGCAGCAGAACAACTGATCAGCAGTTACACCCAAGCCAGAGGTATTGACTGCACCATAGTCCGCCCCGCCATTATTCTGGGGCCAGAATTAACCCAGTGCAGCGGCGGCACCCGCTTTGGCCTCTATGGTCTGTTCCAGGAAATGCACCAGATGCGCGATACCCTGTCTCAAGTGAAGCGCAAGCTCAGATTAGTTGGACATCCAGAGGCTGTGGGCAACTTTATTCCTGTGGACCAGGTGGTGCTGGATCTGCTCTACCTAAGATCAATCAACTTTGGTGATCAGCAGGTTTACCACTCAGTTAACTCTCGGGATATCAAGGTGTTTGATGTCATCAAGCTGTGTGAGCAGCACAATGACCTCGACTGCATGGAGCTGGTCGTCGAACGTCAGGGGAAAGTCTCATCCTTTGAATCTCTGTTTGACAGTAAAACCCGCTTTTACGAGGGCTATTACGGCACCATCAAGCGGTTTGAACGGGCGCTCCCACCCCATAAACCCATGACGCTGTCCAGCATAGAGAACTTTATTCGTCTGTTCGCCGATGAGTTGGATGCCCAGGCCAAAGGCCAACAAATGCGTCGCCATCAAATCAGCAGTTGGGATGATGAGGTACTGACAGTCCACAGTCTGGGCTCACCGGACAATCCCGCCATCATTATCGCCAACGCCTATGGTATGCCGGTGGATTTTGTTACCCCATTGGCACGCAGGCTGAGTAAATCCCACTTCGTACTCACCTGGGATACCCGTTGGGTACCGGCACTGACCAGAGAGTTTGAAGCGGATAAATGCAACTCACTGACCCACGCCAAAGATGTGATTGCCATTATGGATGAGTTCGGTCTGCCAACAGCCGCGATTACAGGGTGGAGCAGTGGCGTTCAGACCTGTCTGCGAGCCCTGCATGAATATCCCCATAGACTGAGCTGCGGAATCTTACTCAATGGCGGCGTTTCACTTCGTCAGCCAGATCTGCCAGTGAGTCAGTTCGAAGAGAATCTTAAGTCTCTGCTGCCCAAAATCAGCGCCAACCGCCGAATGGCAGAGTTCTATTGCCAGTTAATCTACGGCAATCTCGATGCCGATAAAGCGGATGAAAAGGCCATCGACTCAGTGCTCACCAGTACAGATCCTCATCTGCTCTATATGACCAGTATGCCGTTTCGCAATGCAGAGTCTTTGTATCGGTATGCCAACATGATGCACACCATGTTCAACGAGCGGGAAGATGCCTTTACCCGGGGTATCAAGGCCCCGGTGATGGTACTGGGCTGTGAGCAGGATGAGGTCACTCATCCCGAACTCGCCAGAGCGCTGGCCCACCGTCTGCCCAGAGGAGAGCTGGTTATGCTCAGCGACGCCGGCCACTTCGCCCAATACTATGATGCCGGAATTGCTAAGATGCTGGCGGAGTTTGCGATACGCAGCCAGCCTCACAACGAGCAGATACTATGTCAGAACTGACCCAGGCGCTGCGACTCTGTGCCCAGCGCTATGCCGAGCGGCCAGCGCTGTGGGCAAGCAGTCGTCACTACAGCTACAGCGATCTGTTTTCCAGTGCAGAAAGCACGGCCGCGAGACTGCAGCGGATGCAACCGGAAAACGGCGTACTGGTACTGGCAAAAAAGAGCTTCGAAGGTTTCAGCGCCATACTGGCATGCTTTCTCTCGGGCGCAACATATATTCCTCTCAATGACAGTTTCCCCGACAGCAAACTGGCCAGCATAGTGCAGCGCAGTGGCACTACTATGCTGCTGGTCGACCCAGAGTGTGCCGACAGGCTGCAGAGTCTGCTGCCCCATATCGATGCGTCGCTTAAGATAATCTGCAGTGAACATATAGAGCTCGATACAGGGAATCACAGTCTGATATCCCTGGGCAGCCTGCCGGGGATGGGACTGTTCTCCCAGGCAGGCCCGGCACCCGAGGTCAGCCCGGCATACCTGATGTTTACCTCAGGTAGCACAGGTCAGCCAAAGGGAGTGCCCATATCTGAGCAGAACCTGCTGAACTATCTGAATCATATCCACAGACTTTATGACTTCAACGAGTACGACAGACACAGTCAGTTTTTCGAGTTCACCTTCGATCTCTCCATCCATGACTTACTGGTGTGCTGGACCTCCGGCGGATGCTTGTACGCCGCTGATGAGTTCGCCCGCTTAATGCCGATCCATTTCGCCCGCAAGCACCGGCTGACAGTCTGGTTCTCTGTCCCCTCGCTGATAAGCCATGCTCAGGCAGTCTTAAAACAACAGTTCCATCAGCTGTCACTGCCCTCCCTGCGTTACACCCTGCTGTGCGGCGAGGCTCTGCCTGCACGCCTGGCACTCGATTGGTTGACGCTGGCGCCCAATACTCTGATGGATAATTTGTATGGTCCGACTGAAGCCACCATTGCCTTCACCCGCCAGAGAGTGAATCAGGTGGCCCATAGTCAGCTTCAAATTGTGCCTATCGGCAAACCCTTCGGTGCTAACCGGGTCGAGGTGGTCGACGAAAATAACCAGCCAGTGGCAGATGGGGAGACGGGGCAGCTGGCATTAATCGGCCCTCAGATTGCAACCGGCTATTGGCGGGATGACACCACCACGGCAAAGAGTTTTATCAAATTGCAGGCAGCAAACCTGGACCCATGCACAGCTTACCTGACAGGAGATCTGGTACACAAAGACGAAGTCGGAGACCTGCACTTCCACGGCAGAATGGATCATCAAATCAAAATCAGGGGCTACCGGGTTGAGCTACAGGAGATTGAAACAGCAATTTCCAGAATCACAGATATTGCCAGGATAACGGTGACACCTTATCCACTGGGAGAAGACGGAGAAGTGTTGGGCTTGATTGCCTTTTATCTGGATACAAGGTTAACTGAACTGCAAGTATTGAATTGCTGTCGCCAACAACTGCCTGACTATATGGTTCCGGACCGAGCCTGTTGCCTGACAGAGTTTCCCCTCAACGCCAATGGCAAAACCGACCGCCACGCCCTGCTGACAATTGCCCGGGAGATGGATCAGACCCATGACATCTGAAAAGGCCTGCATTCTGTGCCAAATCAACCGTGATAAGTTGCCTCACTATGAGCTATTGAGCGACTCAGACTTTAAAGTGGTACTGGATATCAACCCCATCACCGCCGGGCATCTGCTGATTATCAGCCGCAGCCACCAGGCTCATCTGGGTAGCCTTCCACCTGAAGAAAGCCGCGAGCTGTTGGCGCTCACCAACCAGTTAAGCACAGTGATTACCCGCGTCATGCCGGATATTACTGATACCAATATCATCATCAACAATGGGCCCGCGTCAGGTCAGCATATCGCTCACGTTCATGTGCATATTATTCCGAGACGCAAAGGCGATACCCTGAGCTTTTACTGGCGTCTGTTCACCCGCTTTATCAACCCCTTTAGTTCAATGGGAAAGGCAGCATCTTTGCTTAAGGTGCAGCAAATGTGGCTGGAGTCGGAAGCACTCAACAGAGACTAGGGTCTAGTTTCGAATGATGACACTATCTTGTCTATACAAGATTGCGGTCTTGTGCGCCACAACCCATAGCTGATGGGGATAACCTGAACGCCGGCACGCCTCAGAATACTGTAGCTATTGAGTTCAAAAAACTGCTCCCAGGGGCCGGGGTAACCAATCAGGTCCAACGCCAGATAGCGACCATGTTGGCGGCACAGAATATCGATTTCAGTGCCTGCGACTTCGTAGCCGGTCCAGGTCTCTACACCTCTTTCCCTTAAGGCATCCACCACCGCCAGCTGAAACTCATCCACCAGCTCATTTTGACTGTGACTGGCAGCAAAGTCGGATACTGAATCCAGATAGCGTCTGACTAGAGCTGTGGCTGGCAGCAAAGCGGCATCAAAAGAGATAAACAGGTGTTGCTGCTCTCTCGCACGGGTAATGGCTACATTAAAGACGTCTTCCCGGTTTAAATATATGGCAGCACGTTTGGCACTGTTATCCAGACCAAAGGAGAGCAACATAATATCCCGCTCCTCTCCCTGAAAACCAAATGGCGTCGCGGCCCGCAACTGATACTTCAATTGCTGAGAGGGAGAAAACTGCTCGCCGATTGCATCATTCAACGCGTCAGCCTGAGCCCGAAATGGCGACAGTAACCCGATGGATTTCACCACATCCCGGGATTCACAATCCTCAATCAGCTCACTGAGTTTACTGATAACGGCATTAACCTCGATCTGATTAACGCCTTTGGCATCACGTTCACCACCAACTGAATGCAGATGCAGGTGACCACTGCTGGTGCAGGGCTTATGCTGCATAACTCTGAGTTTGCCCTGATAGAAGGTCTGATTGCTGAAGTGGATCAGCTCAGGCGCGCTGCGGAAATGCTCATCCAGAAATGCCACCTGTTGCTGCGACACCAGCTCATCTGAAAACAGATCGAGTATTGAGGCATTGCGATAGCTGGTGATACCAGCCATGGAGGGAGTCACACTATGCAGAGATTGCAGTTCCTGCTCTTTGGCTCTGGATAAAAAAGAGATATGTCGTAGTTGCTTGCCATCGCCGACCACCAGCGCATGCCGGGCCCGAAACAAGGCAGGAAGAGCGCTGGTGATGTTGCTCTGGGTAGCTTCATCAAATATCACCAAATCAAACAGTTCCCGCTGCAAAGGCAACACTCTGTGCAGGGTATTCAAGCTCACCAGCCAAACCGGAAACGCTTGCTGCAACACCTGATAATCCAGGTTGGCAAACAGTTCAAATTGCCTCTGGGAACTGCGGGATCGAATGGCTTTATTAAATGTGTTGAGGTGGCTTCGGTCATTATCCAGCAGCTTTTGTACCTGCTCAGATTTGGCCGCCTGCAAAAATGCCGCAGCCAGGCTCTCTTTGCTGACCAGTTTCTTGTTGTACTCCTCCAACACCTGCCATTCCTGCTGCAGCCTGGCCATCGACTGCCCAAACAGCGCAAGATAAAGTGCTTTTAACCACGCAGGGCCTGAGCTTTCCAAACGCTGCAACCTTTGTCCGCGTCGTATCGCCTGACCCAAACGTTTCAGCAAGCTGCGTTCATCTTTTGCCAGGGTGCGGTTAATACTCTCCAGCTGGCTTTCCAGCTCAGTGGCTGAGCGCTCATGCTCATGTTGGACCATGCCGCTGAGCAAGCCGTCGATATAATCCTTGAGTTGTTTAAGAAAGGCCTTTTGCCCCGCCCTTAAACAGATATCACCAAGGCCAAACTGGGCCTTGAGCTTGTCACTAATTACATCAAGGGCGTGTTCATTATTGGCCACCACCAGCACCGTCTTCCCTCTCGCCATATGCTCTGCAGCCACGGCTGCGATAGTATAGCTTTTCCCCGTACCCGGCGGACCAACAACCAACCCAAGATGCTGATTCGCAGCTATCTCCAATACCTGTTGTTGCGCATGGGATAAAAGACAGGGCAGGTAGCGGCTTTTGGGCGTGACTTTTGGAGATTGGGGACCAGCTCGCCCCGTCAGGCACAGCAAGGGGTTAGACAATTCAGCCGCATTTTCCATTGAGGCGAGCTCATGCAATATGCCTCTGCTGCTCAACGGGCGCTCGATCAGTACCAGAGCCGAAGCAGGCAATACGGTCAAAGTGTTCGCCCTGGCTTTACGCTTCAGTTGTTCCAGCCCCACCAATCTGGGAAAGGACAATAGTTCCAACGCTTCCAACTCATGTTGACTGTGCTTTTTCAGCAAGGCGGTCCATGTGGCAGCACTCTCGGGCGCGGTAATGGATGCAAGCAGCTCGGCAGCAGATTCCTCAGGCAACAGCATCCTGAGTAAAGGCTCATTCAGGCTCAGTCCTGCCTCTTTAAAGCTGGCAAACCACTCATTGCTATCCTGTTCCAACAGCGCTTCACTGTATACTAGGGGACTGAACAGGGCTCTCCTCTCGCCATTATCTTCAACCTTACCCACCACAAAGTGAGAGACATACAGCAACACCCTTTCTCTTTGATATCGCTCGACCCTTTGCGACATCAGCTCGGTCTCATCCGGGGCCAGAGCCTGTCTGGGCAGAAAGCCTGTCAGCAGTTGATCTTCACCCTCAATAAACAGGCAGTCGGTTTTGGCAAGCTTGCTGAGATTCCACAGGTTAAGGTCAACACAGTCCTCCCTGTAACAGTCACGATAGTAGCCAAGAAAAGCGTTAATTGGAGTTGGTTGCACAATCAACGCCCCTCGGAGAGTGGAATAGCATAAGTGGCAACAGCATGAGCAACCGGCTCAGTCTTACCTTCAGAGTAAATTGTCACTTCGCCGACGATTTGAGTCTTACCCACTTTCAGCAAGCTACAATTGGCGAGAATATCTCTATCGGCAGCAGGCTTACTCAGGAAATTGATGTTCAGATTGGTGGTTACCGCCATAGCAACCAGGCCAATTTCCCCCAGAATCGCGACATAAAGAGCAGCATCAGCAACCTCCATCAACAAAGGGCCTGACACCGTGCCACCTGGCCGCAAATGCTCAAAGCCTATCTGCTTTCTGATCTGCGCATGGCGATTGCCTACCGCTTCAATGCTGAAGTTGGCTTGGGGAAACTCTTCCCTGAAAAACTGCTCAAGCGCCTGCTTATCTGCCATTTGACGTTATCCATTCCTGTTTTGCTTTTTGTCGGCTCAAGTTACCACAGCAGGCTCAAGGCACAACAGGTTGGCTGCCATCAAAAAACCTCTACTTTTGGATAATACAACCTCAGCGATTGCCCGATTTTCGCCACAATTGATCACAGGTCTGCCCCCCTATCTGCGATCCCCTTTGATTCAATACATCACTACGATTTAACAACAGGGAAGACTTATGGGAGACATCATATTTGGGCTGCTGGCACTGGTACTGTTGGCAGGATTGGGTTTTGGCGCATTTGTGCTGGTCAAGATGGGGCTGAAACGCATGTATGGTCAATCAGATGACCCGGTTCATGAGGCCCGCAGTTCACTCATACTCAAAAGCACACTGGCGGTTATGCTTTGTCTGTTGGCGATTGTGCCCCTGACCATGGTCAGGGATATGACCACTGAACGTGAAGGACTGTATAAAAATGTGGTTTACGAAATGGGTCATACCTGGGGCAGCAAACAGCAACTGGCAGGTCCGGTGCTGGTGCTGCCCTATCAATATGTGGTGATTACCAAGGGTACCAACAGGGATGGGGAACCACGGGAAACCAGAACGTTAATGCGCGATGAACTGCTGATTTTGCCAAAGCAGTTAAACATAGACGCCAAACTGACTCACGACTTCAGGGACCGTGGTATATACCGCTCTTTGGTCTATCGCAGCAATATCACAGGCCAGGCAAAATTTGATTTTGAACTGCCTCAGCTCCCCAACCTGGAAGCCTTTGATTTTGAGTCAGCACGCCTGGTATTTGGACTGTCAGCCAATAAATCTATCGATACCGTGGAGAGCTTCGATGTCAGCGGGGAAGGACTTGAGCCCCAGGACAGCCTGCAGTCAGGTACAGGACTCGCCACGCCTGCATTAAGTCGAGGATTCCATCGCCCTCTGGCAGGAATGACAGGGGCAGCCCCGTTTACTTTGGATTTCAAAATGCAGTTGCGGGGCTCACAGGGCATCAGTTTCCTGCCTCTGGGAGAAAGCTCAGTATTCGAGTTAACCACTGACTGGCCGCATCCCAGCTTCAACGGTATTTTGCCCACCGCCAGGAATATAGATGAGCAGGGATTCTCAGCTTCCTGGGACATCACTCACCTGAGCCGTAACTATCCACAGATTTTCCGGGATTCCAGCGGCAAGAATCTGGATGAGGCCAATGCCGGAACCCAGCTGTTCGAGCCAGCAACCCATTACGGCAAGATAGACCGCGCAATGAAATATGGTCTGCTGTTTGTCGCTCTGACTTTTATCGTGTTGCTGATGTTTGAGCTGGGCCAGGGACAGCGCCTGTCTCCACTGCAATACATGATGGTAGGCGCCGCAATGACCCTCTTTTACCTGTTACTGCTGGCCCTGTCTGAGCATCTGAGCTTCGCCATCGCTTATATGGCGGCGGCCAGCGTGCCCGTGCTGAGCATTCCCTCCTATGTTGCCAGCGCCACCGGCAGTCGCAATAAAGGCGTTGTTATGTTGGCCATGCTGTTGGGTCTGTATGCCCTGCTGTTTTCAATTCTGCGGCTGGAAGACTATGCATTGCTGATGGGCAGCGGCCTGTTGGTCGCAGTATTGCTGACACTCATGTATCTCACCCGGCGTCAGTCTGCCGCCGGGTAACCCATCCTATCCCTTGCCTTTGGTTGTGTTGAAGGCGCCGGCATCCCCTTTGGAATGCCGGCTTTTTTCTCTCCAAAGTTAACACCTTGTTAATTTCGACCATCCAGATACAATCACAAAAATCAGTTTTATACGCCAAACAACAAAGACTTCCCGGCGTATTGCACCAAAATAAGGCCTTTATGGGACATAATAATAAGAAAACCTTTATCAACTGGGCGGTGCTGTTTATCGCCTTTATGTTACTGCAACCTGTATGGTCCCTGCTGTTTCAACTGCCCCAATCCCTCTATGTGTTTACCGCTCTGGGAGATATGTGGAAATTCTACGATTTGAACGAATATGGCAGACCTATCGCCGGACTGGTCAATACTGTGGTTGTGGTAATGCTGTACCTGCCAAAGTTCAGAAAACCGGCACTGATACTGGCAATGCTCCTTATAATTATGGCCCTGATTGGCCACGCAATGGTGGGAATACAACTCCCCACCTTTGGCGAGGCAGTGACCAGTGTGTATGGCATGATTCAAACCGGCGATCACTGGCAAGCAATAGATGAGGCACGCCGCAATGGATTCAGTCGCAATATGGTACTGCTGTCACCGTCGGGCTATGAACTGTATGTCCCCGAAGGCTACGACAACGGCCTGTCCGCCATTCTCTATCTGGTCGCCCTGATACTCGCCGCGTCAGTGCTTAATGCATTGCGTAGCACTGTCCAATCCCAGCCTCCAACACAAGAGGAGCAAACCCAATGAGCAAAAATAAAAGCCAATAGACTGTTCAGGGTATTGAAGAGATCAAATGGCATTGCTATCAGCCGGCTGTTTAGTGGGATTTTCATTCTGGGGAATAATACCTGGGGGAAGAGTAAAACAGCCCGGACTGAGCTAACTCAATCTGGGCTGCTTGCAATTACATGACTGAAATCAGGAAGCGAAATTTTTCCGCAGATAATGGATGATATCGTCCGATTCATACATCCATTCAACCTTGCCATTGCCGTGATCTATCCTGAGACAGGGCACCATACTGCGTCCCCCTTCCTGCACCAGCGTCTGATAGGCAGAGCGATCATCATCAACATCCACCAGCGCAATATCCAGGTTCATGGTTTTCATCGCCTCACGCACTTTTCTGCAAAATGGGCAGTATGCTTTGTGATACAGGCTGAGATCGTTCAAATCAGGCATAGGGATTCCTTTTTAGTAGTTATGATTGGATTTGACAGAAATTTGGAATATCAGACCAAGCTAACATGATTTTTATGACATAAAAGCAAAGAGTTCATCAATTCTCAGCAAACCATAGCCGCCATACTCAGGTAAACCTGAAACCACATACCGCATCTTCAATTCACCATCGCCGGACACATCAAAGATAATCACCTGCCCCTGATTACCCACCAGCTGATAGAGCAAGGTACCGTCATGGTTAAGGGTAATATCACTCAGGAATCGCTCTTCACTGTCATCTTTAAAAGCCAATAACTCCTTTAGCTACACTGTCACTGACTCACCAACAGAGAAACTCGAAATGTTGTCAGCGCCTCGGAGTTGAAGCACCCAACCCATCACGACCGAAATTCCAGCCTGGCCATACCGGTCTGCATGGGTAGCAATAAACCTAAAGGGGAATCCAATTTGCCTGAACACCACAAAGACGCAATAACAGCGCAATGACAATCAAACTCGCACAAACCGCTTAAATAAAATAAGTTGAGCTAACCAATGAAAATTGAATCGTTAGAAATATGCTGCTGATAATTTCAATAATATTGATTGCTGCACTGGGATATCTGGCTCAGTCTGTTGGCCTGTGTATGGTGCGGGGAGTGAGGGAAGCATCTAACGGCAGGCCAATGTTTTTAATAGCGATTATTTTCAGCGGCACACTTTCCTGGATATCAATATTAGTTGCGCAGCATCTGCAGATGCAAACCCCGTTTATCTCATTCAATCTCTCACTATGGGCAGTATTGGGCGGCCTGATATTTGGAATTGGCTCTGCCATCAATAATGGCTGTGGTGTCTCCACTATCAGCCGTTTGGCTCGTGGACATCTGGCCATGGCGGTGACTATCTGCGGCTGGTTGATGGGCTGGTTTCTGCTGGCAATGTTTGGCCCTGATATCCAGCCAGAACCTTTCGCTTTAACTGAAAGCAGGCATCTCGCGGGATTAGGGCTGCTAACGTGGGGGATAGTGGTTCTCAATATCAAAATAACACCTCGCAATCGTAAAGTTTGGCTAAGCATGCTCTTGATTGGTCTGATGGCCAGCATAGTCTTCCTGGCGGAGCCACACTGGACGCCCAGCGCCCTGCTTAGAGATATGAGCAGCTCACTGAGTGGAAACCGCAGCTGGCCTGAAACAAGTCGGTTCGCGCTGTTTCTGGCACTCCTGGGCGGCATGCTATTGGCCGCCTTCAAAGCCAGAAACTTCAAACTCCGCTATATCAACGGCAGACAGGCGGTTAAGCATCTGGCCGCTGGCGTTATGATGGGCATTGGAGCTGCGGTTGCCAGCGGCGGCAACGATACTCAACTGCTGTTGGCGTTGCCCTCGCTCTCACCGGCAGGCATGACTACAGTTTTCTTTATCCTTTTGGGCATCTATTTGGGCAGAAGACTGATTTCAGAGCGCTAACCCTAAGACTAAACGACTATTTTTCACAGCCAACGCCTTTCAGAAACAGACTTTAGCCCAATGTGATTGCACTGGAGTTCCTGCAATATTGGCACTGTCAGGACATGTATGTTCAATCAGAACTTAAGGCGGACAGGATGTACGACATTAATCAACTTGAGTACAAAAGCGCAGGCTTATGTCCCACTTATGTGGCCCATCGTATCCTCAACCTCGATGAATACTTCTCCGTCTTTCAGGCACTTGCCAACAAACACCCGGAAGCTCGAATTCTCTGTACTCTGGACGACCAAAACCAGGCTGACTACACCAGTGGTCACTGTATCGACGCCAATGACCTTGATGAAATTTTACAGTCTGACTTAACGCAAATAGACAGGCTCAAATGGCAGGAAGAAGGGGTGACGCTGGAGCAATGGCTGGATCCTGACTACCCGGTTTACGACAAACTGAACTACCAGTTTTACTATCAGGCCAGTCACTTCCCTTTTCGGCTGCGCAACATTGAAAGCAAGGTGGATATGGAGGCCGGATTCAGCCGTTTTAATGAACGCAGTGGCGGCTTTTGGATGGATGAAACCCTGTATACCCTGAGCGAACTAAAGAATAATTATCGGGAGGACGACAACTCTCCGGCACTGGACAGTCGCAACCCGCCCGAATTTTCCGTGGTGCCGGTAGCACACGCCTATCAAACAATCGCCTGCTCACCTCAAAACTACTGGGCCGATGCACTCAAACCATACGATATCTATTACATAGCCAGATACCTTGAAGACAACTTCGATATTCAGTTGGTTGCCATAGGCGCATCATTCATGGGTTTTTGGATTCCACAGCGACTCACTCAAGCCCAAAACTCTGCCATCGCAGCCACTATTATGAAGGTATACCACAAGGGGATCGCAGAAGGTTACGAGGCCAATCTGGCAGAGCAGATCAGCCAACGCCTTAATGAAGAGCAGGTGTTCTTTTTAATTCACACCTGAGCATTTCGTATAAACAAAAAGCCCGTAAGCACACTCAGGTCAGCTGCTTGAGCTTGTGCTCCACCAGAGGATCATCCGGCACCAGTTGCTGCGCAACTTCCAACAGTTGAATCGCATCCTGCGGGAACTCATCCTGATGCTTAAGGGCAATCTCAATCAAGGGCTGTACATCAATCTGAGCCTGATGCTCCTGTACATGCGCCTCTTTCTCATCAATCAGAATATTGTGAGCCTTACTCAGCAAGCCCAAACGGTGCATTGAGTTGGCATTAGCTTTATTGAGACTCTGGTAGTAGTCCTCTTTAAAGCGCAGGGTTTTGGTTTGCTGGCGGAACTGGGCGATATCTATCTGCTGATGCTGCAAAAAATCCACAGCCACTTGCTTATAAAAGCCAAACTTATTCAGGTAACTGGCGTGAGTACCATGGCCCATACCAAACACTCTCAGGTGGGTCAGCTGCGGATAACGCTTAGCGTGCATGCGATCGATATGGTTGGTCGGGTCATAGATGATATAGCCCTTTGCATCACCCAGATCCAGGTCATGGTAGTCACCCTGCCAATCAAACTGCTGGGCCAAATCCGTACTTGATCTATCATCCCAGGGCACTAAATCTTTGTTCTTGGTGCTCACCGGGTGGAATAACAACACCTGATCCAGCTTAAGCAGTTTGGCAAAAGCACCAATGGCAAAACCGCCCCGGCTCAGGCCATAACCCAGCTTGCACTCGAATGGCTCCAGCAGCGTGGATAATTGTTCGAGGAAGAAGATTAAATTGCGACTGCGGAACCAATTGCTTTTACCCAGGTGCTGGAAGGCAATAATGTTCACTTTCTGCTTTTGGGCCAAATGATAGCCCCAAGGGGCAAAATCCGGGTGTAAATCCTGCTCCTGAACATTAGTTCCGGCCGGGGAAAAGGTGAACAGCAAAGGTTTATTCAAATCAACAAACTCATACTTAACAAAGACATCGTCAAGCAGATCGTCTCCCGACATAGGGAGCATTTGCTGTTGCTCTGAACGCGAGTGAGTTAACCACTCGTCTAACCAATACAATAATTTCATCTTACCCACCCTTGAAAACAACCGCGGAATTGTATCAAAGATAGCCGTTTGACGAAAATTTGGTTCGAATAGTGATAATTTCAACTGGAACCATTTTAATACACAGAGGCTTCACCGGTTTCGGCTCATCACTGAAAAGAATCATCAACAACAACTTACATACCCAGACAGGCGATTAGGCCTGAGCATGCTCAGACCTTCAATTGGCCAATTAGAGTTCTTGAGGGGATTAATTACGACAAAGGCCACAGGTATCCCAGTCGAAAAAGCAGGGCCATGAACAGCCATCACAGTTGCATATACCACATGAATTGCTCTCCAAAACTCCTCCAACGACTGACTCCAGCAGAGCCTCTTCAATCAGCTCAAATTTATCTTTGCTTTCCATTTTCTACTCCTGACAATATTGATAAATAACAGATAGGGGAAACGTGCCCCGTCGATCACTATTCAGCACCAGGAGATCACACTTAAACAGGGCTTAGTCGGGAGGAATTAAGGAAGTAGCGGGGAAATTCAAGAGGCAGAATCTAACTACAATCACTTGTTACAAAAATACTTTTTACTCAATTAACCCAACATCAGATTTAACTCATTCAATGAGGACTTCCCCCTCTATTCCCCACCTTTGTGCTATTGAGACACAGCTGCTTGTTTCGTTAGTGTTTATAGCAATTCAGCTCTTTGCATTGAGGTATTTGTATTGCTTAAGCCCCTGTTGCTCCTGTTGTTATCTGCAATCAGCCACATAAGTATTGCCATTGATTTCGACAAGGAAATTTATTTAGAGGAGTATCAGACCAGCGGGATATCTCTGGCAGATGGCAGTCATTGGCAGTACCAAACCCACTACCAACTGCCAATCAACCTTGATGCAGTAGAGCAATACGCTCAGAACCACCGGCTGGAAATCACCATCCAGGAGCACACTTTCTCGAACCGCGGAGGCGGGGGTGGCTGTGGACACTCTCCGGTATGCGTTATCCTGCTGCCTGTCTATCTGCTGGATATGTTGTCAGCAGATGAAGTGACCCTGGATCAGGTCAGCTTTTTCCGTGATGGTCAGTGGGTGATGGATCTTCTGTACGACAAGAGTGGTGGACACCTGGCAAGAATTCAGTCAGATACCCTGTCCATCGCATCCAGTAAGTTGCTGAGCAAAACCGTCATAGACTCCACAGATAAGGCTCCATTGGCGCTTTCCGGTGAATTGATAACCATACTGCCTCAGCTCCACTCGCAGGCTGAATTAAGCCAATTCAATACTGAAATATCACAGCTCAGATCTCAGCTTGTCCATTCTCAACAGAAGCAGGTCCAGCAAAAACAGGCGATTGCCCTACTGAAGACAACAAAACTCACAGTGCCGCAATTTATGCCCCTGGCTGAACACTGGTGCAGCCTGAACGATAGCTTGATGAACTATGACCTCAGCAGTTCACCACAACAATTGCTCGAATACACGGCTGTCATTAGCCGAGGGGACCAGGCCACCAAAATTCTTGATTGTGTTATCCAACATCCGGCTATCGACAACCGGGGAGAGCTGGATAGGCTGATTAATCTGCAGGAGCGCGCATTAACTCAGTGGGAAAGCTATCAAGCTTATGAATGGCATAACCAGGTCAGGGACTTCTTTACGGATTATTTCCCCCATAAAAGCACAGCAGCACTGACGCAAGCGCATCCCTTGTTGAGTATTTATCAGCGCTGGTATCAAAGCGCTGAGATCTCATCCTCTGACTACATCAAGCTCGCTACCGAATATCAGGAAATCTCTGCCCCCCTGAGGCAGAAATTGACGATTTCTACTCCCAATGTGCTCAACGCCAGACTGACATTAGCCAGCCAGGGAAAGTACCCACCCCTGCCGACTCTTAAGCAGATCCACCGCGCAGCTCCCACAATAGACAGCGAGCAGGCCAGGGCACTGGCAGAGCTTTATTGGCAAAATAACTACGAGATAGAGAGGTTCGCCTTTCTTCCAAGGCAGGATAAGGACTTCGAAAAACAAGCCTATATTCTCTCGCTGCTGGTGCCGCTCGCTGATGATGTACGCCGGACATTGCCAATACCACAAGGGGATACCGACGCCCATATTGCGTGGCGAGTCGCCATGTTAAATCAGGAGGTAGAAGGTCTGGCTGAGCTGCTCGCCCTCAGACCAGCCTTGGATGATCGCAGCCCTGATAGGCCTGAGACTGTGTCCACCCGGGTTGATGAACAGGGCAACCCCACATACGCGGAATTGATTTGGCATGCATTGTCATTTAACCCAGAGCGATATCAACAGATACGGCATCAGCGAGAGCAATTAATGGAACAGCAAAAACAGGAGAGCTGGCAAGACAAAGGACGGGCAATATGGGAGCAACTTTGATGAGGCGATGGATGTAACTTTGTTCATCATCTGCCTTCTTTGAACATAATCACATTTAAGCTTCTCAGCTTGCCGGACAATTCAGGCAATCTTCCAATACCCGTCAGCATAGAACTCATGAAACTGGATAAGGTCACCACCAAGAAGCGTCGCTTGCGTAAAAAGCTCTTTCTGGGGGAGTTCCAGCAGCTGGGCATGCGTATTCATTGCCAACTCAGCTGCCGGGATTTGGACTTAGTAGAACAGCTGCTGAATGACCTGATTGATATGATGCATGAGTACAAACTGCTTATCTGTGTCGATGCAGGTACAGATGAACTGAATGCGTTAATCTGGCCCGGCAGCAGTTACAGCTCAATCAGTGATACCGATAAACAACTGGTGCTCAACTGGCTTGAGCAACGCCCAGAGGTCAATGAGCTAAATGACCTTGGAACTCTGGACGTTCATCACGACCACTTTTAACGTCAAAACAATCAGATTCGCCGATTGTGGCGTTACATAAAAATATACTGCCGATAGAGTGAGTCCAGCTTCAAACGTAAGTCTGCCACCCTCTCAGACTGTCCCTCTGCGGCCTGCTGCAACAGCTCATGTTCTGTTGCTGTAATCTGACTGCACAAATTAGCCAGCGTCGCGCACAGGTTTTCACTCTGTATATCGGGATGGCCCTGAGCGGTCACGGCCTCCATCGCCCTGCTGGAACTGACCGGCTTCAGCTTATGCTGCTCATTGTATGCCATCTGCTTTTGCCGGCGGCCAAGCGACTCATCCATGGCTAGTTTCATCGCAGGAGTCACCTTGTCGGCATACAACACAGCTTTGCCGTTGGCGTTGCGGGCAGCCCGCCCGATTATCTGAATCAACGCCTCAGACGAACGCAAAAATCCGGCATGATCAGCCTCCAACACGGCCACCAAAGATGCCTCTGGGATATCCAGTCCCTCACGCAGCAGGTTAATGCCAATCAGCACCTCCAGTTCGCCGCGCCTTAGCTGGCCAATGATCTCGACTCTGTCGTCGGTTTTCACATCGCTGTGAATGTACTGACAGCGAATACCTTTATCAGTCAGATGCTGATATAACTCTTCTGCACTCCGCCTGCTTAACGTAGTGATCAGTACCCTCTCGTTACGCGCCGTTCTTTCTCTGATCTGACGCAACAGGTCTGATTGGGTCTCCGCCAGAGGTACTATCTCTATTTCAGGGTCCAACAGACCCGTTGGTCTGATGATCTGCTCGACCGCAACGCCACCGGAACGTTTAAGTTCATACTCCCCCGGAGTGGCAGACACAAATATCGTTTGCGGTTTAATTTTCTCAAACTCAGAAAAGTTCAGGGGTCGATTATATTTGGCACTGGGCAGCCTGAAGCCATAATCGATAAGTGTTTCCTTGCGGCTCTGATCTCCCTTGAACATGGCATGTATCTGGGGAACCATCACGTGGGACTCATCAATAAACAGAAGCCCTCCCTTGGGGAGATAGTCCATCAGGGTGGTCGGAGGTAGAGCGGGATCACGCCCGGTGAGATAGGAGCCGTAATTTTCAATGCCGCTGCAATACCCTTGCTGCCGCAGCATTTCCAAATCCCGGGTAGTTCGTTCGTATAGTCTGGCCGCTTCGGCAATCAGATTTTGCGAACTCAACCTGGCAGTCTGCTGTTCCAGCTCCACTTCAATCTCCCGACAGGCACGTTCAATCTGGTCAGGAGAGGTCGAATAAAGGGTTTTGGGAGACACACGATAATGGGTCAACTCCCCCTGCAATTGCCCTGTGGCGCTGTCCACTTGCTGCAGTTGGGTAATAGTTTGTTGGTTATCCAATATCACTGTTATCGCCAGCACTTCAGAGTCAGCCGGGAATATCTCCACCTTGTGGGGCTGAATGCGATAGCTGCCACGACTCAGTACACCGCCGGCAGGCTCG
This sequence comes from Shewanella corallii, assembly GCF_023349125.1. GTDB lineage: Bacteria > Pseudomonadota > Gammaproteobacteria > Enterobacterales > Shewanellaceae > Shewanella > Shewanella corallii. The sequence continues at coordinate 123,325 of NZ_JAKIKT010000004.1, forward strand.
TAATGTAACTGTCCAAGTCGCGTTTCAATCTCTCCAAGGCTAACCACATCACCAACTGTAAGGTGCAGCTGCAAAGCCCGGTAAGCGTCGGGAGAGCCCAGTCCATAAACAGAGGAAACTGACGCCACCACAATCACATCCTGACGCTCTATCAGCGACTTGGTTGTCGATAAACGCAGGCGCTCCAATTGCGCATTGATGGCTGAGTCTTTCCGGATAAAACGGTTGCTGCCGGGGATATAAACTTCTGGCTGATAGTAGTCGTAGTAGGAGACAAAATACTCAACGGCATTCTCAGGGAAAAAGCGCCGCATCTCCTGGTAAAGCTGAGCCGCGAGGGTTTTATTATGGGCCAGAATCAAGGTGGGACGATTCAGCCGATGAATAATATTGGCCATGGTAAAAGTTTTACCTGAGCCTGTGACACCTTTGAGTGTCTGATGGGTTTTCCCCTGGTGAATCCCGTCAATTAGCCTGGCGATCGCATCAGGCTGATCCCCTGCTGGTGGGTGTTTGGCATGTAAAAGAAATGACCCTTCTGCCATGGAATGCTCCCCTTGTCAGTTGACATCTGAGCATTCAAGTAACTGCGCCTGCGGCGACAAAGTCAATAGCAGAAGAGTCCTGACACCAATCGGCGTAGGAGATTGGTATTACAGATTTGGCTTGTACTCAAAACCCGCCTGGGCTTCACTGTCAGTAAAGCTCTTCAGCTTCTGCTTATGGGCAAACATATTGTTGACCATTGAGCCGGGGAACATCTCAATGGCATTGTTAAAGTCCTCTACATTGGCATTAAAGATACGGATAGCGGCGCCAACCTGCTCCTGTTGTTCGCTAATCTCAGCCATCACCCGCAAGTAAGTGTCAGACGCTTTGAGTTCAGGGTAAGCCTCTACTGTGACCTGCAATCCCTGCAACAGCTGTTTGGTTTGACGTTCGGTGGCCGCCAGTTTATCGGTATCCACGCCTTCACTCATCTGGGCGATGGCGCTGCGCAGCTCGGTCACCCGGGACAGGACTTCCGATTCATGCAACTTATACTGCTCAACCAACTGCTCAACCATGGGAATAATTTTATTCTTCTGGCGCTCCTGAGTCAGTACCGATGCCCAGGCTCTGTCGACAGCATTGTGTTTGCCAATAATGCCGTTATAGAGCCCAATACAGGTCCCCACCAATACGACCAATATGCCAATCCCGATAATCATCTCCATCTAACTCTCCTTCTCTCCTACTGAGCGTCCTTCAAAATTGTTATCACTCAGACGCATCATTTCGTGCACTGTATCCAACAACAGATCCAGTTCCTTCAGTTCGGTATGCCTGGCGATCTCTTTGGCAAAAATTTCTGGCCTGTCCAGGCCGAATTTACGTCTTACCGGTAACAGCTCTTTATTCACCGCCACGCACAAGCTACCGTCGATTGCGATTTCAACCACAGGGCCGAGAAAGTGCTGCCCCAACATGGCCAGCTTCTCTTCCAACACAGGAGTCAGCAGCCTTGCCGCCGCTAAAGGGTCCAATGCATAAACCTTAAACACCCGGTTAAACACATTGGATGCGCCAGTGTAGGCTTCGCCGGCGGGCTTGATATCACAGTCACCTGAAAGGCAGATGCCCCTGGCAAAAGGAAACTGAAGCAAGATACCGTATCGATTGTTTTCAATCGTCACCGTTTGAGTTGTCCGGCGGCCACCGGATCCCAATCGGTTTTCCTTTCGTTTCACCACATAATGGAAGGTATACAGCTGATAATCAAAGCTGTACTGGCTCCCTTCATAGTGGCCTTTATACAGGGCCTTGATCTCCTGCTGTTCGTTACCCCGCCGGAACTCGCAAAAGCGCTCACTCAGCTCCCCGGCCATACCTTTACCGTACACAGCTTCCGACTGAAGGTTATTGTTTAACAGCGCATCTTTCAGATAGATTTTGTCAGATAAGCCCGCACGCCAACGGCTGCGTTTTATCAGCCAAAACAGCATCAGCACGGCGGGTAACAGGTTAAGAAGCAATACACCGACTACGGGGTCTTCAGTCCCCAATAAACTTGCCAGGGAGTCAATCAGAGTACCCCAAAAGAAATCAAACCAGTTGGGGTTCAGGGGAATCACAAAGCCAATGGCGGCCCATATCAGCATTCGTCCCCACATGACTGCGGGAAAAGGTAAGGCAATATCCCTGTCTTCCAACAGATGACCGACTGTGACCAACAGTGCCGCCGGATACCAAAGGTCCAGGCTAAAAACATAGAAGTAAATCGACTTATCCAGCCAGGACCAGAGTTCTGAGCCCCATACAAATATCAGCAGTGCCGACAACACCATAGAGAGTGACAGTCCGAACAACACCCTGTACCAGGTATCCCGATAGTCCAGAGGCCCTCTGTGATCAGCCACATCATTAATCACTCTGATGAGATCATCCTGATCCCGAGCCAGCTCAATCGCCTCGCGAATGCGCGCTATGTTTCTGCGCACCTGAGCATTGTATGAATTGGCCGCCTTATTATTCAGCTGTGTTCCCTCCAACTGCTTGCATCACCCCGTGCAACATGAAACAAAAATCTTACAGATGAAACGGTTAAGATGACAATAAGATAAATCGGTATAAATGGCTGATTTTTAATCCCCTCCATTCCTGCTAGCCTCATTGCTAACCTCAGTCGAACAAGATAATCAGGCCAGCACCTTCACTCAGGGCCTTTGCCTGCATATAACAGAAGATGATAGTAGAACTCAGAGTACCGGTATTCACCGAGGATCATGGTGAGCTGTCAATTTACTCACTGAATGCCAGGGTTAATCAAAAACTCCGTCAGGAGGAGCCTGTTTTTGTCATAGAATCCGATGACGGGCTTATGGAAATGCGCTCTCCCTGTCATGGTGTCGTCACCCAATACTTTGTCGAAGAAGACGAAATTGTGGAGCCAGGCGAGTTGGTCGCCACCATGTTGATGACCGGACAACTGGACGACTCGGAGGAAAGAAAACTCAAGGTCCCTTCCATACCTGAAAGCGGCAATATCACCATTGCAGCCCTGCACGTGAAAGCCGGCGAGCCCTTTCGCAAAGATGCCCCTTTGGTTGATCTTGAAACTGATAAAGCAGTGATCGGGATCAACGCCCCCTCTGATGGAGTGATAACGGAATTCCTGGTTCACCAAGGTGATTTTGTAGAGCCTGAGCAGGTTATCGCGCGAATGAAAACAACAGGAGAGCAGAGCAAGAGTATCGCGGAGCAGCAACCCATTCGCTCCTCATCCAGCCAATCCCACAAGTCACAGACCAGTTACCAAACAAGAAAACCCGCTGCTGTTATGGGAATAGACAAGTCACTGCTCAAAATCGTCGGCGCACTAGCGCTGGCAGCAGTCATTGGCTATCTCATATTTGCTAACTAACAAGAGCACCTCAATGGCCACTGTATCAGGACTGTTTATTTTTCTAATCCCTCTGCTGGCGCTGGCTTTTATCTCTTCTCGAGAGTACGGATTGTCGATGGGAGATAACTTCGATAAATGGCGAGCAGCCAAGGTGATTGCCATCGGCATCGCCATCTTGTATTGGCTGGTCATTCTGTTTGTCTGGAGCGAAGCCGACCGGAGCAGCTTCTTTAATGACGGGGATTTGGAAGGACTCATGTCCTACTATTTCTTTCCGGGTCTGAACCTGGGGCTGGTGATTTTCTCTCACGCCGCGGGTGAAATTTACGCTGCCAGAGTATCTGTCTCCAGCAGCGAAATTTGCGAAGACGTCGCCTTTGTTCTTGGCTATCTGGGGCTGATATTTTGCTTCAGTTTTGTCTTTTACTAGTTGACGAAATTGTTATCGCAAAGACGCATCATTTCATGCACTGTATCCAGCATCAGCTTCAGGTCTTCAAGCTCAGTGTGACCTGAGATTTCCTGCAAAAATGCGTCCGGGTTGTCCAGCCCATTAACTCGCTCCGTCACCAGTAGCTTGTCTTTCGATGCCACGCACATATCACCATATCGATTAATCTCAATCACAGGTGAACTGAACTTCTCACCAAATTTAACCAGCGCCTCCTCAAGCAAGGGCGAAAGCATTCTGGCGGCGTCCATGGTGTCTTCGGTAGAAACCTTGTAGATCCGATTAAAATCATTGGAGGTACCGCTGAAGGTCTTGTCCCGTAAGAATATTCTTCCATCCCCTTGAAACGAAACACCTTTGGCAAACGGAAACTGCAAATATATGCCGTAGCGGTAGTAGTCATATTTTACCGTGCGGGTGCGGGTCTTACCGTCTGAGTCGGTATAGGTTTCCGTTTTCTTTTCAACATAGTGGAATTTATACAGATGGTAATCAAAGCTGTGCTGTTCGCCTTCATATCGCCCCTGATACAGGGCAAGCACTTCCCGCAAGTGGTTACCCCGACCAAATTCCCTGAACAAGCCATATAACTCATCCGCCTTTTCCTTTCTGGAGAAAGGGACCTCTTTAAGCTGATTATTAAACAGGGCATCCAGCAGGAAGATTTTATCTGACAATGGTTTGCGCCAGTTTGCCCGGGATCTGAGCCAGGGGAACATCAGGATGACAAAAACCAGATTGGAGAGCATGAGTCCTGTCACCGGACTGCTGAACCCCATGGTATAGGACAGCTCCTGTGGCCAATTGGGCATGAAAGCAAACAGCGCGCCTGCGACACCCCAACACCCGAGTCTGACCCTGGCAGATTGAGATACAGGTAATCCATATCCCTTATCCTCCAGCCATTGTCCCAGAGTGGCCAGAGCCAACACGGGATAGAGATACACATAGGCTGCAATAACCACACTGCCAGGAGGCGATTGCCAAACCTTACCCGCGCTGTCATCGGCAAACATCGCCATAATAGACAGGATAACCATCACCAGACCGGAGCCAAAAAACACACGGTAGAGTGTGTCCTGATAATCCAGTGGGCCAGCGTGGTTACTCACTTTTTCGATCACTGTCTCCAAATCCTGCTGAGTTTCAGCGCTGGACACTTGATCGCGGATCGCTTCAATGTTCTGCTCAACCTTCGCATTGTGCGAGACAACTTTGAACTGCGGCTTCATTCTTCCTTCACGTCAGTAAATCTATCCTTCTCCTATACTGCTATCAGGAGCCGCTGAAGCAGCCTTCATAGTCGCAGTAATTCAGCTGCTTATGTTTCTGGATAAGATACTCAAGCTCAGCCTTGGCAGTGTCGATTTTGGCGACATATCTGGGCTCTGAACGCTTCAAATCATTGTAGCGGCTTTTCTGATTCTGAATTTCAATCTGGATGCTGCGTCGCTGCTGCTCGGTCAAGTCCGGGCTGTTTAGCCTTTCTGTCCTGTTCCTTATCTGGAACGAAGCATCCTCAATTGAGATTCTGTGGTCTTCCAAGGCTTTTATCGCCTTGTCGATTTTCTTTTTTGCAGCGAAATATTCAGATCCAGGCTTATACCCCTTCATAAAATCAGAATCGTCCAGGTTCCACTCGCTGCAAACCGCCCTGTAGTAACCACCACTTTTGCCAAAAGCATAACCCGAAGTCGCAGTACAAAACTCTTGAGTTCCCTTGTAATGCCCCGTGGTGTAATCACTCTTGAGGGGAATAACGCCACCTATCTCTTTACACTCTTTGGCGTACTCGTCGTACTGGGTAAGGGAAAATCCTCTCTTGGCTTCATCGTAACCACGAGCCTGCCAATCCGTGTTTGCACAGTCCTCAACAGATAGGGAGGAACAGGCTGTCAACATCGACAGCACAGCTATCAGGGTAATAAATCTCATGCTATTCCTTGATCTTATTATTGATTAAACGTCTTCACTCACACCAACTACTAAGTTGGCTGAATGGCCCGACAGGAGTCAGTTGCTAACCCTATAGAAAGTGCAGATTGGCGACCATTACCCATTCTTCCATTTTGGCTTCTAACAGGCAGATTTTGTTATAAGGAGCACTACCTAAGCTCCAATAAAAAACGCCCGATTCTACGGGCGTTTTTTCAGGTTCAGCGAGCGTAGCCAACATGCCAATAAACGTCGGGCCATAGCTCTGTTGTTTCAAAAGCTTGAATCACTGAAGCAATAACACATGACCAAATATGCGGAGCAGCGCGGTCAGCAATGCTTATGCTGTTTTAGTACCGCGAAAAAATTGAGACAGATAACTATTTGTCTCAGCGTGTAAATAGCAAAATGTGACAACAAAAAAATTGTCGTTCATTACTGACAATGAGCGACAAACAATCGATTAGCTATATAAAGGCAACAAGCAGACATCTCTTGATTCTAAAACTGCCTTTTCTAGCGATATACGAAAACTACCGAAACATTGATGATATATAGCAACTCAGATTACGTCCTTGAATTATCCCGACAGTTATTACTTATAGCTATTCTGGGATTCATCTATTTGTTTTTCCAGTTTAGCCAGTAACTCGTCTATCATTTTCATCGTATTATTGATTGAATCAACATCTTCTTTTTTCAGTTGGTCAAAGCCATATAGCTTATCCAGAGATGCAAATAGCTCATCCAGTGCTTTCTTATCTTCTTCGGACATACTTTCCAGGTCAACGTCTCGACTATGGGACTCATCCAGTTTGCGAGTAAGCGCATTCAACTGCTTACTCTCATCGGCAGTCACTTCGCCATCTGCAAAAATAGCATCTATCTTACTGAAGATATCTGCAAGTTCCTTTTGCTCATCTTCACTCGGTGGCTTGAAATACTTACTCATAATGTCGTCAATTTTCTTATGAATTTCGCTCTCTTGCTGTTGCTCTTCTTCAGTGAGAGCCTTAGGAATTCCGCTCTGCATTTGAAACAGCTCTCTTCCCTCAGCCAAAGCCCCCAAGCTCATGCCAATACCGGAGATTTGAATACTTTCGTCCTGGTTAAGCATCAATGTTTCAATGTCATTCACATTTTGCTTTTCTTTTGCCTGAATATTAGATGAACTTTGTTCTAAGCTATGTATATAAGCAGCTTGATTATTTGATATGTACATAATTCCCCCTTAATTATTCCAAGAGAACATGAGCAACTCTCATGCCAGTACACACGTCTAAAATCTATGCTTATGAATCTAGAGCAATAATATCATTCACCCCACATAGCTTCGCAAAATTAAGCATCAAACCAACGGAAACCAATTGCCGTACGAAAAATATAGCGGAACTTAATTGCCACCCAATATAATCATACAATTACTCACAATTAAGTAATTAGAATCTATAGACTCAACACGTCACAATTATTTTTCGCATTATTATATTGCTTCGTTCAATCCAAAAGACGAAACACAAAATAAAACGCCCGATGTACCGGGCGTTTTTTCAGGTTTAGCGAGCGTTTCTTCGCTCCCTTCTGCGCTCGACTTCATCCACTATGCCGTTTTTATTTCTGTCTCTGGATTCACCATAACGAATATCCAGCAGGTCATCTGTGCCATTGCGGTTCAGATCCGGGATAACACCTTCGGTTTGGAAGAAGATACGGGTTTCCAGAGGACCACTGACGTACTCGCGACGCTCAGGATCCCACTGCTCAACATCCGGCTCGATAACAGTTGCCGTGATATAAACCCGGGTCGCAGGGAACAGTCCCAGTGCGCTCCCCTCTTTACAGTAATGCACTTCCGGCATTCCTATGTTGGCATCAGCTTCCGACTCCATACGGGCACGGGACTCTTTGTCACAATCAGGGTCATTCTCGTAAATAATGTCGACGTTACGGCCATTGGCCAGATTCGCCACAGGAATAACCATGGGCTCCTCGGTGAGTTCAAACTCCTTTTGCTGCTCACGTTCCCACAAAATCGGCACATTTCTAACCGGCTCAATACCAACCCTTTCATCCCCGGCAAAGAAGAATGGCTCCTGATTACGCATCATGGACTCAACCGCAGCGGTACGAGGCAGTAACTGTACCCGCAGGTCTCTGATAATCATCGGCCGTTCAGGCTCCAGGTTACTCAATGCAATCTCAAAGTTACCATTGCTGACATTGATATCACCCACGTCATAGCTGGGGATCCTGGGTGCCAGGGTCATCAGGTTGTTGCTGGAGTCAAACAGCTGGGTATCGACCACAATCACGTTCTCATCAAAGGTCGCGCCCAGATGGAAAATACTGCCGGGCGGCACTACGCCATCAGCCCCACCACTCCAGGACTTGGGTGTGGAATAGTGCAGCTCAAATACGTTGTAGCTGGTGCCCTGATAGGTTTGTGTTCCCAGCGGGCCGGATATGGTTGGCGTATCCCATGGCGCCATAGTCCAGAGGTATACCCAGTTCATATTCAGTGAAGAAGAGCTGCTGAGGATTTTGATCTTCATCGCATGGGCCGGAGCACCGTTGGGATTCACAAAGTCCCAGTTGTGCAACGTCATCGAGTTGAGCCCGACGTTATGACCAAGAATACTGTAGCTGGTATCACTGAAATGACGATCCACAACCCGGCCACCGCAGGTCAGGCCGGTAGAGCCGGTTGCCAATATATGCGAGTTGGTGGGTGTTTCCCCCGGCAGGGCCGAAGAGTTGCCATGAGCCAGCCCATAATTGTGCCCGGCTTCATGGCTGGTTGTGCCGCCAATGGCGTAAGCCCAACGCCCCAGTGTTGAGTTGGTCCCCGACAGTGCCGAAGCGCAAGATGCGGCAAATGCCTGACTGAATACCCGACCATGATCCTGCGGGTCGTTATCATTGGTATCCACGGCCGAAGCAATGCCAAACAGGCCGGGATTCCAACTGGAAGTATCTGAACCGATCGCCACAACCTGCCATCTGGGCTCAGGCATGGCCGGCAGTGTGGTCACAGGGCGCACATCAACACTGAACTCACAATAATCGTTCACTACGACCTGAGTGACCTCATCCCTCAATTGTGCCGTGGTACCTATGGTTCCGTCTAAATCTGACACATCAAACGGCTGGGCCGGAGTCACTCCATAGCCGGGTTGGAAATTGGGGAACAGGTTATCCACCACAGTTGGATAATACAGGTACAGATTGCTGTTCTTGGGACTCGCCAGAGCTGACCCCGGACAATCTGTTGCGTGGGCCTTTTCGGGGAACAGGCAGGTTATTGCCATCGCAGTCATTGTCAGCGCTGACACGGCCTTCCAGTTTCTATTGAGACTTCTGAGTTTCATAACATCTCCTCCATGCTGTCGCACAGCCAACAATCTCAGCCTGACATCGAACTGACACCACACATCACATTGCCGATAGGGCCAGGGGCTGTTGCTATTCAAATTGCTCATCAAAGCAATTGCCAGCATGCAAACGTCAGGGGCAAATCCCATACACCTTATAAGGGCAAAACTGGGGGATACTGGGAAAAAATGGGGACAGCAAACACATAAGATGTCAATAAAACAGAGACTTAAAAACATCACATTAAAGATATGACACGAACACAGACACCAGTTCAACGGCAGCAAATTCAGCTCGCCAGGCACGTGATTTACGTTAGATGTCACATATCCCAAGCGCCCGCAATCCAGCGTCTATACTGAAAATAAAACTGCGTAGAGTGCTTGAGGAGCGGCCAGTGATCAACGAAGCGATATGTCAAACAGACAATGTGGAGCTGGACAGAGCCCAGTGCGAACAACTCAGAGTGAAAGAAGTTGAACACTATATGGCTGTCGTCCAACAAAACGATTCGAGTCTAACCGCCCTTTCAACACTGCTGGCGAGTCTTTGCAAAGTGCCCTTTTCAGGCGTCAGCCTGGTCGACAGTAACCATATATGGATAAAAGCGCACCATGGTATTGAAGCCTCCAGCCTGCCCAGAGAAGGGGCTTTTTGTGCCAAAGCCATTGACTGCAATCAGGAACTGTTTGCCGTGCCCAATACCTTGGTCGACTCCGACTTTAAAACCAATCCTCTGGTACAGGATGCCCCCAACATCCGCTTTTATGCCGCGGCACCTTTTTATGGCAAACAGGGGTTTGCCATCGGTACGTTGTGGATCATGGATACCAAGCCTGTTGAGCTGACCGAAGACATGAAGACCATACTCAAGAGTATGAGTGCCTATGTGGCTCAATTCCTTGGCGATATCTATAACTGCGAAGTCACACAACTGCCTAACCGCACCAGTTTCATCCGCCGATTGCAGGGATTGATGAACCAAAAATCAGAGAAAGTGTCAGTCGGGTCCATTCATGTGCAAAGGCTAAGGCACGTGACCAATATTTATGGGGCAGACTTCCGGGACGAACTGCTGGAGATCATCTCCAAACGGATTATTGATTGGAATAACTCACGCTGGTTACTGGCTCACTTCGGCCGGGGTAATTTCTTTTTTGCCTGCTTTGGCAAAGACAGTCGTGCAGATGTCTCCAACCTGCTGTCGATACTTTCAGTACCCATAACACTCTCAGGTATCACTATCTCTACCACGGTTAACATAGGGGTCGCATCCGCCTACTCCAATGAAGCAAACGCTGCCGCACTAACGGATATGGCCGAGCTGGCCTCAACCAAAAAGAAGCGCAGTGGCGTGGCCAATGTGCATTTTCAGGATGGCCTGACACCCAATCAGCAGATGGCCATGGATATCAGAGCTTCCCTGCACCAGGATGAAAGCGACAACTACCTCACCCCTTACTATCAACCTCAAATAGATATGAGCAGTGGAGAAATCGTCGGTTTTGAGGCGCTGCTTCGCTGGCATAACTCCCACTTCCAGAACACCGCAGTTTGGCAGGTGCTAAAGCTGGTTGAGGACATGGGAATGACGCCGGTGCTGGATATCCTGATGTTTAGAAAAGTGTGTGAAGATATCGCCAACTGGAAAAGTCAGGGCCTTAAGGTTCCAAGAATCTCGACCAATATCTCCCGCACCACGCTGCTGACGGAACACCTTGAAAGGGAAATGGCAGAGATCCTTCAACGCACTGGAATAACTGCAGAAGAAATAGAGTTGGAAATCACCGAGGATGGCCTGCCTCTTGACGACAAAATGCTCTCCAATCACATCAGCTCACTGAGGCATTTGGGTTTCAACATCGCCATTGATGACTTTGGCACAGGCACTTCCAATATTGGCACCATTGCCAATATCGACTGCCATCTGCTGAAGGTCGATCGTCAGTTTGTTCACGGCGTATCACTGAATGAACATGTGGCCGCTCTGCTGCGTTTAATCAAGGGTACGGCTGACTCCATGAATCTGCCGCTTCTGGTTGAAGGGGTTGAGTCTCAGGACGACCTGGATTGGCTGAGTGATATGGGAATCGACCTGATCCAGGGCTGGTACTTCGCCAAGGCGATGCCTGCCCGGTTAATACCTGACACCCTGACCCAAATGGCACAAGGCAATCCGGGCACCAGTCGCAACGGTAAAGCCGAACACCTGCGCTGCGTACTGGCAAAAATCTGTCGTGGAGAAATGTTGAATTAGTCGGGTTCAGCCAGACTTATTCAGGATAGATAACCTGCCAGTAATCTGAGTCAGCGAATTTGGCATAAGGGGAAAGAACAGAAGAGTTGTTTGGCCTCCCCTGAAAACTGACCTGAATATACTTATGGGCAATTCTTCGAGCCTCAACATAGCCACAAAAACGGCCTGAAGGTAGCTCGTCAGGAATCATTATCTTGCGGTTCTCAATCAAAGCAGCCGCATTCTTCGGGATTTCGGGCAACGCCAGCTTTCCACCAAAATTGACAATGCTACTCTCGGCATAGGCTGAAAAGAGTTCGTCAAACATGTTTGACTGAATGCCACTGAGACTGGCCTCGGCTTTCACCGTGCCTGCCACACTGAGCAGGCATAAACACAACAAACCCAAGTGAGCTTTCATTACGACCCCTTCGTTTTGCATTCTTCCATAAAAGCTAACCCACTCACACTACCCCCTAAAATACATACTTACTGCGCCACTCAGACCCAGCCCATTACAACCGGGTCAGCAGCTGTTTTGCCTTATCTCTGTCCATACAGCTTTGCATTGGCTTACGGTGGAAGGATTTGGCACTGACCTCCCGCTTTTCGCCCTCGAAGCTGCCATCGGGCATCATTACAGTCACCCGGCATTCAACCCTGTTGCCCAGTTCGCTGTATATAAGCTCGACCCGCTGCGCCCGCATAATTAAGTTTTTATACGGATAGCCCTCATCGGTATCCAGCCGTTCGACGGGCAGTGGGTTATCAGCCAATAGTGGGAATGACAAAACAAACAACATAAAAGCAAACATTCTCATGGCGTATCACTCCTTTCTCTGTAATCAACAGCAATGAGTGTTGCGCCGTTTGCTTAACCCTGGCAAACGCTTTAAATTTAATCACAGGTAAGAAAATCTTAAGTATGTTATGAAGCTTCCTCCGCTCAAAAGCCTGCTCTACTTTAAGCACGTCGCCCAAAGCGGCAGCCTGAAAACGGCGGCCCAACAGCTTTATGTCACCCAGGCTGCCGTCAGTCAGCAGATTAAATCACTGGAGCAACATCTGGGATGTCAGCTATTCCTGCGTAAAGTGCGCCAGATAGAACTTACCCCGGAAGGAAAGCAGCTACTCCCCTATGTAGTGAGCGGAATTGGCAGCCTGGAGCAAGGTGTTGCCTGCTTCCAGCGAGACCCCAGACCCAACGTCCTTAACCTGTCGGTACTCAGCTCTTTCGCCCACTGTTGGTTGATGCCCAGATTGAGCGACTTTCAGAAGCACCACCCGGATATAAAGCTCCGGCTGGAACCCAGCGATAGTCTGGTGCAGTTCGATGTAGGAGATACAGATTTGGGGATCCGCTTTGGCTACGGCGATTACCCTAACTTGAAAAGCGAATGCCTGTCGGAAGACAGCGTACTGCTGGCCTGCAAACCCGGCACCATAGATACCAGCAAGCCGCTGAGAGAGCAGCTAATCAGGCAGAAGTTGATTATGGATGTTTGTCCCGACGCAGAACGCGCCTGGCAGGCCCTGTTCGACCATCATGAGATCGCTCAGCAAGATATCCCCGAGTTTCTGTCTATCGATAACGCCGCTCTGGTGGTGCAGGCCACCCAGGCAGGACAAGGGATCGCCATGCTGCGCCGCCAGCTTATCGCCCCTTTGATTGAACTGGGACAACTTGAACAGATCACCGACTTTGAGATCACCTGCCAGTTCAGATACTTCCTCGTCGCCCCCGAAAGCCATTTCCGCTGGCCCAAGGTGGAGCAATTCCGTCGCTGGCTGATGGAGCAAATGAGCACCAATGTGAGTTAAGCCTCAGCCCCCAGGCGAGCCCATAAAGAAAGTGGATGGCCAGATTATTGGTTGTATTCAACAAGCATTGCCAGTGTCTCGGGAACCCTTTGCTCGAAGCTCGAACGGGCCACCGCCTCGTCAGACTTTCCCGGTGATACCTTATAAATCACGTTTGAGCTCACCAGAATATCTTCAATGGTTTCCAGCTTAAATATCGTCTTGTCTTTGTTGACGTAATAAGTGGTTGGAAACTCAGTTGCCCGCAATCCACTGATGAGATATCCGAGTCCTGGCTCAAGAGCCTCAACTCGCTCTTTATCAAAGTAAACGAGCTTGGCCTGCTTGCTATATTCAAACGGCGTGCACTCTTCTACCGACTTAGCCCGATAGAGTTGGGAAGAACACATTCTGGGGATTTCCTGGTCCCGATTAACAACAAATATAAAGTCTATTTTGTCGCTGTATTGCGGCACCATCTCATTTAAATATTCCCTTTCAAATGTTGAGGCACTGTGTTCATTTGAAAGCACCTGAATAACCAATGGCTTTTCAATGCTACTCAGGTAAATCTGACGGTTGTCACCGTCAACAAAAGAGATTGCCGGTAATGTTTGCTGCGCCAGACGGTTATCCAGACACGTTCGGATTGGGTTCTTAAAGAACAATACCGTGCCACTCGAACTCGTCGCATCGTGAGCAGCTTCCAGGCACTCTGTAATCCTCTTCGAATACTCAGGCTCATTACTGTTACCGCAGCCTGCGAGTGCAGTCACCGATGACAAAGCAAACAGACTGCTGGCTGTGATCTTGTTCATTCCCTTCTCCATCTGGTTCACCGCATCAGTCGGTTCATGCCAAGCCTGTTCTGGCTGTGACCGGCACTTTGCCATTGCGATTGGAACTCCAGCTTGAAGCAAGATCCAGAGAAATGCCACTGTCACTTGTTGTTAAGGACTGTAAAAGCTCCCTGGATAAACATTGGCGCTATATAAAAACCAACGTCGTTCAACTTGATGGCAAATGTAAAAGGCTCGAAAATCAATGTCAGAGATGCTGGTATTAACTCGCCAGCCAACATGGACAACTACCTCATTGTCACTAAGGTGTTCAGAACTGTGAACATTAAACTTTGCTTTCTGGTAGCCAAGTTGGCGCAATACCTCACAATTCTCTCGGAATTTGGTCACCAAAGTCGATCTGTCAGTGAAGGTCTGTACGCCATCAGCATCAGAAATTGCACACGGCAGTCGATATAGATTTGCAATAAGCTGGGGATCCAACTTATCGAATGCTAATGCATAACTAGTTAGAAGTTCTTCCATACTCCCGACTTTCCTGTTTCATGAATATTTAGCTATGTGGCTTTGCAAGGTAATCCAAATTTATAAGTCTGGTCTATCTTGGTGGACTGGATCTGAGCCTTAACTTACAGCCAAGTAATGAAGAGATCCTGGACATTGTGTAAATTCCACTCTTTGGAAAATAGAAGTCAAGAAGAGAGCGAACCATAATTTATCTAATAAAACACACTTACTTTTACCGTACATCATACTGCCGGTCAATGTTATTCAGGCAACGGCATAGTGTTTCTATAGCAGCAGTTTGGAATATAAAAAGGCCTCCCTCAGGGATGGCCTCCATATAAGCTTAGCGTGCAGCTACTGGCTAGTTACAACTGCCATTATTTGTCCAGACCGACCATGGACCGGAGTTGCTCGCTGGGTTGTCACCCTGACTCCACCAGTTCGCCGTATATTTCACGCCTTGATAAGCCACACTGTCCCCGCTTTGATAAACGGCACTTTCGCTCCAGTTACTTAATCCAACACAACCATCTGGAGGTGTAGTACTGTCATCGCTGACGGTTACACTCATCCTCAGGCTGTCAGACAGCCCCTGAGCATCTTTGACTGTCAACTCAACATTGTAAGTACCAGCCTGTGGGTAAGTATGAACCGGGTTGGCCTGTGAAGAGATGGCGTTATCACCAAAGCTCCAGCTGTGTGAGACAACACCTGAGTCATCAGTAGAGCTATTTGCAAAGGTGACTGTTAACCCATTAACACTGGCCGAAAAGCCCGCAACAGGTGGCTGATTTGGCGTTTCACCATCACACTTTCCAACCACTTTCCACACATTGCTGAACAAATCAGGGCGAGCACCTGTAGACCACCAAGTGGCTTCATACAGTTTGCCGCTGTAGGACACCCTGTCACCAACCTGATAATTTACCGAAGCCGACCAGGCTGAAACGCCTCCACAAGGTGGCTCCACAATATCACCAACAACAATGGATTTTGAGACTGTCGCCGTTTGATTGGCTGTATCGGTAACAGTCAAACTGATCTGATAAGCCCCTGATGATACGTAGGTATGAGTCAGACTGGATTGAGTGGATGTGTTGCCATCCCCAAGATCCCAGAGGCTGGAGTTAATTCCGTCATCATCGGTTGATTGATTGGTCAATGTCACCGAGTTGCCATTAACACTTGCAGTAAAGTCAGCGACCGGTTTCGGGTCTGGCGTTGTACCGCCACCACACTCAGAGTTTTGCAGGTAATCATATGCAGCTTTGGCTTTGACAATACCATAACCATATTTGGTATCTCTGCCAGCGCTGCCTTTATCTTCTGCAGTAGCATTCAATGCAGCACGAATCTGTTCATTGCTGCAGCCGGTGAAATGACTCCAAACCAACGCCGCCACACCAGCCACATGTGGTGTCGCCATTGACGTTCCGCTGAGTGACTTGTAGCCGCCATCATTATAAGTAGAGTTCACGCCAACACCGGGAGCGGCAATCTCGACCTGCGAGTTATACTGAGAAAAACTCGCCACTGTGCCCGAGCTGTCGACTGCGGCCACCGACATAACTTCATCATATGAGGCGGGGTACGACATAGTACTGTTACCATCGTTACCAGCGGCAGCAATACTCAAGATCCCTGCAGCTTTAGCGCTGGCAAATGCCTGGCGTTCAGCGTTTGAAGATGCACCACCTCCCAAACTCATGCTGATTACGTTAGCACCCGCATTTTGACACTGAGTAACAGCGCCAATCAGATCTGAGCCATATGCCCAATTACCCGAATCATTGAACACTTTTACTATGTGTAATCCGAGTAAGCCTGATGAGTTGACGCCGACCACGCCCCGGCTATTTCCACCCAATGCCGCGATAGTGCCCGCAACATGAGTACCGTGACCATTACCATCTTGATACCAGTTACCCGTGTTGTTTGACCCATAGCCATCATTTCCGGTGACACCCGAACTGATCAAATCTTCATGACTGCGTTGGTAACCCGTATCCATGATGCACACTTTACGATTACCGGTGAGGCTGTCAGACACCTGTCGTGCCTGCACCATAGTGATGCCGTATGGAGTTGATTCAGCATGTAAATAGCGCTTGGGATCAACTTCAACAAATGCAACCCGGGGATCAGACTCAAGTGCTTGTTTTTGGTTAGCATCAAGCACCACTGCCATAGCATTGATCGATGGCAAACTTCTTACCATCTCCGCATTGACATCTGAGGCTGTTGATTGCAATAAATTGATGGTCGCAGCACGAATATCGCTGCTTTGTAACGTTGCCACTTCAGTATCTTTCAACTGGACAATAAATCGCTCTTGCAAGTTAGCCGAAGTTGGTAATTCTGAAGCCACTGCGGAAGCGACCATAGATAGGGTACAAATACCCAATAAAGTTCCCTGTAACTGATATGTAGCCATTTTTAAACCTTCTAGATTTTTTGGTTTGGTACCTATCAATACTGCTGACTTTGATAGCAGAAGGAGCAAAGCGCTTTCGATGTTGTTTTTATTCCCAGCAATTTTCTCCACAACAATGCCTTTGTAGACATCGCCATAATTAAACTAGCGCCTGATTCATTGCGATTGGAATAACCAATTAAAATAAAATTAAAAATTAGCCTGTTATCATTGGCAAGTAAGCAAGTGTAAAATATAAATTACAAACTCAGCCATTTAGCTCAATAGCCACAGGCTCCGAAAACACCGGGTATAATGAGCATCAAATTAATCAATAAAAAATCACTGTAAATATTTTATTGCACACACTGGGAATAACTAATAACAATTGATTCTCACCAGAGAATAAATTCTCTGGGATAAAAACCATATGGATTACCACGAGAGTTTCAATTAATAATATTGAAAAAACAAATTGAAAAACAGTTTAAATCTGGATATTAAAAAAACTAAAGTGATTAACACCAACAAAACACCATTACTCAAAGTTATACGCCTTAACAAGTAAAAGCCTCGACCAATATCAGTTCAGTGCACCACGCAGTGAAGATCTTCAAAGCTCAGTTAAGGAAGGTGTGAATAAGTCCCATGCGTGCTCTGCGAGTGCTGACAGTCTCTAGATGCGCTGCGCAGATTGAAGTTAATGGCTAGGTCCTTATCGAGAGCTGCCGTGAAGTGAACAGCAATGTCACAGTCGCCGTTTATAGACATAGCTCAGATAAGTGTTGGATTTGCCTGACACCCGGACTCGCTTGAAAGTCAGATTTTTTAGGGTTGAACCAGATGGCCGTGATGCCTGCGGTGACGGCTGGCTCAATGTCTTTATCATAAGTGTCGCCGACCATAACGACAGCTTGAGGCGATACATCCAAGAGGTTGACTATCTTTTCGAAGAATTCCGGCGAGCCTTTGCCGATACCAAGATTGGATTTGCAAAAGTAACCGGAGATATAACGGGAGAGGCCCGCCCTCTCAAATGCAGACTGAATATCAGCTTCGGAAGAGTCTGCTGCATTGGTTGCCACATAAACTGTATTACTTCTGGATAAACATTCGAGCACTTCTACTGCGCCGCTTACAGCCTGAACCTCAGTCCAATCACACATCTTGCCGCTCTGGCCGGGAAAGTCGACCATCAAAGTGTCGCCCCAATCGAATAAATAAACAGTGCTCATTAAGCCTCCCCGCGGCTAAGGGTTATGGATGGCGCTACCAGTAGTTGTATGACAATGAATCACTCAATATGGTTGATTCTCTCTGTGAAGCGCAATAACCATGATATTCAAACTCCAACATCCGAGAAAAAGTAGCAAAATAGTTGATAGCTTACTCATACCAGCCTTGGCTCTTAGTATTTTTACAATGTACTTAGCAAGGTAGCCCAGACGTTTAGGCCTGACCTACCTTGCAGGGGTGATGGGCTGTCACAGTCTATTGTTATGTGAACGCTATTTGCGCCCCATGATTCGGAGTATTCTCAAAAACAGGTTAATGATATCCATGTAAAGCGCTGCCGCGCTATCGACTGCATTGTCCAGCGTCTTGGGTATCTGATTTGCTCGTCCCCAATCATAGCCAATGTAACCACAGAAGATGATAACCACTGCCCAGTCTATCCACCCCTGATGAATGCCGAGTACGAAGATTTGAAAGAGCTCAACCACTATCACAGCTATCAAGGCAATGGTTAATACACCGACGATTTTTTGAAAGAAAGCTGGGAACAGTGTTCCGAGAAACATCATGATGCCAGTCACCAGACCCGTAACCATAATCGCATCCAGCACTAACGATGGGTCATAGTTGGAGACAACGATATTGATAATCAAGCCAAAAGGAACAACGACAAAGTTGTAACCAACAAAACTTACCAATGGGTTTGATGATTTGCTGAATAAGTAAATCCCAAAGAAACAACTCGCAAAATAGCCAATAAAAAACACCCAGGGGTTGATAGATTGAATCGACTCAACGGAAATATATCCAACCATCAGCCAGTTAACCAAAAAGCCCCAACACAGCACTGCGCCTATCGTAAAATTGTACAAGCTTGGGCTGATTTCCTGCTCTCCGTTGCTGGTACGTTCAAAGACATTCGATTCCATCATGTTTAATCTCTCCTTTCCCTATTCATACAAGACTGACCACAGGTGCATGAGGTCCACTGCAAGCCTTGTGAAGCCAATCTTCATTCATCTTCTATAAAAACTCGACAATACTGCGAAACCAGTCCTAAAACTCACTGAACTCTGCTCTGGCCTCCCAATAGGGAGAGGCAAAATCATGAAAAATGACAACCGCGCGCACAACACCTTTCCCTCAAGCTCCTGCCTGATTTGCAAGCAGCTCTCTGACTTCCATGAGTGCGAAACCTAAAAGGTTGAGACCCTTCCATGTATTCGGGTTTTCAGACAAAGGATTGTCTTGGGCTAATCCGATACCCCATATTTTATCTACTGGACTAGCTTCGACTAATACGCGACTTCCAGTATTTAGTAAAAATGCCCTTAGCGCTGAGTTTTGAGAGAACTTCGCTAAGTTAGCATTTACGACAATTTCAAATCGTTTTTCATCCCACAGGTCTTGCTCAAACCCGAGCACCTCTCGCCCAACAGCCTTTGCTTCGCCAGGTTTACTGGCAGCAAGAACTTTCTCACACGCTTTACTATCACCAAACAATTTAGCTTTGTGATACATCATGTAGTGCTCAGCCGTCATAAATTCGTTTCCACCATCTTCGAATTTTGACTCATACCACTGGCTAAAGCAGCTCTTGGTAACTTGTTTGCCTTTTTCTTGGTGCCCCCAGAAATAGACATATTTCACCTTATTTCCGTGAGCCAAAAAATCGACAAGCTCTTCTCTTGTTCTAATCTTCAATGCTTCTCCAATACTTGATGTTCGCTCGTGTTAATCATTTTAAACACACAACCAAAGTGAGCAGGCTCCTGGTACAAGCTAAACAAGTAGTATTGTCCCGGTTTGATCTACTTCGCTATATAGGCCATTAGTCTCTAATGCCTGAATCAGCGCTGTCACTATCGTAATGACCACGACAAAAGCCTAGCTTGCAGGATTGAAGCGCCCAAACAGCTGCTACCCGTATCAGCCTGGTTTGCGGTCTCGCGGCAGAAAGGGCGTAACGGCGAGGGCAAAGTACAAGTCGCAATAAAGATAAGGCAGACGCCACCATCCGAGCAGGTGCATCAGATAGAACACTATCATCGACAGGTAAGAGACCGACATGTCGCGTAAGCTGAAAGTAAACAGCCGCTTATTCTTGTTGGCCCGAAAATCACGCCACAACTTATCCCGCTTTTCCTGAAAGTTGGCACTGGTCGCAACCGGCTCATAATTGTTGGCAAAGTTATTATCGTCACCATTCATGTATCTGAGCATCAGCCTCCACTCATCCGCCACAAACAGGCTGAACTTGAACTCAGAGGTTTAGAAGGTGTGCAGCATTTGAGATTCGCTGTCGTACCATGCCAGGCAAAGGGACACTCCCGGCATATCAATAAAACGGCTCCCTATCACCCCGCGTATTCTTCGAGGTCGTATGTATGGCACAACGTCACCCCAATCGAGTTCAACAGGCTCGGCTCGGGATGAAGGTTTAAACACCAGCTTTTGACGCTTGCGATAAAAAGAGATGGTAGTCCGCCGCCGACGCCTGAGCACGTAATAGACCATTCCGCTAACGAGCCACAGCAAACCCAATCCAAAGACAATACCCATTGGCAACCAGGAAATGCCCGGATCAGATGCCGCCGCCAATACGATAAAGATGAAGGCTGGCAGCAGTAAGCAGCCCAGAGTACGAAACCAGCCGCTGGGTTTATGGTCGAACTCAGATGCGCCTATATCCATGTACTCGGCGTTTTGACTGAGTACACATTCAAGTGGATAGCTACTCGGCTCAGGCGTTAAGCCCGCCTCGTCCCGGTGCACAAACCCAATCTCGGTCTTGCCCAGTAACGCTTTCTCTCCCTCTTTGGGCGCCTCTGCCAGCTTATCAGAGGTCAGCATTCGCCCTCCGGCTACCACATTTCACCATTCCTGTGACCATTGCTATTCCTGCTTTAAAACAACCTCATACAAGCTAACCCAGGCAAGCCCCACAAGCTATTGCCCAATCTTCTATCACCTCAACTAAAAGACTGATTTCACTGTAACAACATGTACAGGCTATTGCCCTACTCCCTATACGGAAATACCCTGCATGTTCAGGCAGATAGTATGCAGGCCCAGGGAAAGGTCCGGTATCGCCAATAGTAAGGAAGCAGTAGTTACGGACGACAAAATCCCCCACTAAATCCCCTTTCTTTGCGGTACGTCACTTCCCCAGTCAACTGTTTTAAAGCAATATCATAAAGAACATTGGCAGTTTGGTAGACGCAAGCCATGGGCGGTAATGAACCAAAAATAATTATGGGTGTCCACGTAGACACTCTCCTATACGGATAGGCCGCGGTTTACCACTAAAGTACTGGATCTTGGGGTTCAGTACATGTAGATTTAGGTAGGTGTTATCTATATCGATGCACAGCACATCTGGTCAGACCAGATGAGGTTTAAAATTATGCATAATTATATATAACAACTAACCCAGTTCTCACGCGTGGCATTATGACCCCTGAGCCTGGGGGAGAAAGCCGGCCTAGTGCCGGTTTTTTCATTTCTATAGGAAGGGACCTCGTTGAAAACAAAGATCTATATCGATGGTTACAACTTGTACTATGGCTGTTTGAAAGGTACTTGTTACAAGTGGTTAGATCTAAAAAGACTATTTTCTGACTATATACTTCCAAGTTCTGTTCCGTTTTCGTATACATTAGCCCCAGATTGTATAAATTTTTATACCGCTAAAATTATTGAAAAAGCAGGAAGATCACCGGATTCTGTAAAAGATCAAGATTCATACCACCGGGCCATCAAGTTTGCCTACCCTGACGGTAGTGTAAACGTAAAAGAAGGCTACTACTCTGTTATCAAAACATCAGCATACAAAGTCGACAGAGAGCAACCTGATAAATGGCCAAGAGACTGTGAGCGAGTCGATATATGGAAGCTTGAAGAAAAGCAAAGTGACGTAAATTTAGCTCTCGATGCCGTCGTAGACGTATTGACTGACCAAGAGTTAAAACATGTCGTTTTCGTAACAAACGATACTGATCTTGCTCCAGCACTCAAAAAAATCAGAGAACTTTCCCAAGTCAAAATAGGTCTTGTCATCCCTACAAGAGATGAGCGCCGAGCAAACAAAGAACTGGAGTCTCTTGCGCATTGGACTCGAACCCACATAACAGATGAAGAGCTCAGCCTCTCAGGTTTTCCACGCTCCATTCTGGGTGGCAAAAAGCCAGCAAGCCGACCCGAAAGCTGGTTTGGTCAACCTGACATTCTGCAAGAAATTCTGAATACTCTAGAAGAAGCTATACCAAGTCCGTCAAAGCGCTGGAAGTGGTTGGATGAAAAGAAACCAGCTCCTGATGGTCTTCCAAAGCTTTCGGACATACCAGCAAATCTATTAGATAACGAAGAATCGGCATTAGCAGTCTTAGAGCATGCTAAAGCTTACGTAAAATACATTAAATCAAATAAATAGGATTGCGGTCTGCATATAGGGTCAGAACCACTACACCGAAATTAATAAAAAAAACCGACACTCTTTCCAGTCTCGGGGTTTCTTTTGGCTTTAAGCTTTAGGGCTTAGGCCGGGTATGCATTTTGCGCAGAATAAATCGGGTTAGAACAAGGCGCTTTACATAGACGTTTAGGTGTCTCATCAAGCCAAATTAAACTCCACATCAACAGATTGCACCAGATGATCCAAGTGTACTCGGATTTGAGGCCCTCTCTGGCATGGATGCCAGAGTGGAGTCTACAGGGAGGTACTTGCGACGAGCCGAGAAGTCGAGTGCACATTCGCTCGCCGCAGGCGATGAGCTATATCAAAGCCATAAGCCACGCTCGGCTTCATGAGCGAACACAAGTCTTAACAGCACACTCCCAATAGAAAAGGCCCACGCTCGATGCGTGGGCCTTTTCCTATCCGTCAGAAAGCAAGAACCCCAGCACTATGGCTGGGGAATCTAAACGGAGTTTAGATCATCGGCTGACAAGGCGATGATATTACATCATGCCCATGCCACCCATACCGCCCATACCACCACCCATGCCGCCCATATCTGGCGCTTCTTCCTTAGGCAGTTCAGCAACCATAGCTTCGGTAGTGATCATCAGACCAGCAACAGAAGAGGCGAATTGCAGTGCAGAGCGGGTTACCTTGGTTGGGTCCAGAATACCCATTTCCAGCATGTCGCCGTAGGTATCGTTACCCGCGTTGTAACCATAGTTGCCGTTACCGTTCTTCACGTTGTTGGCAACAACAGAGGCTTCTTCACCGGCGTTGGTGGCGATTTGACGCAGAGGAGCTTCCATCGCGCGCAGTGCGATAGTCACACCGTGCTTCTGATCTTCGTTGTCTACTGCGATTTCACCAATCTTGGAAGCTGCGCGAACCAGGGCAACACCACCACCAGCAACCACACCTTCTTCAACGGCAGCGCGGGTTGCGTGCAGAGCATCGTCAACACGGGCTTTCTTCTCTTTCATTTCAACTTCAGTGGCAGCACCCACTTTGATTACTGCAACACCGCCGGCCAGCTTAGCCATACGCTCTTGCAGCTTCTCTTTGTCGTAGTCAGAGGTAGATTCTTCAACCTGCTGCTTGATCTGAGCAACACGGCCCTGGATCTGAGACTCGTCACCGTTACCATCGATGATGGTGGTGTTGTCTTTAGAGATTACAACGCGCTTGGCAGTACCCAGATCTTCCAGAGTGGCTTTTTCCAGCTCCAGACCAATCTCTTCAGCGATAACAGTACCGCCGGTCAGGATTGCAATATCCTGCAGCATTGCTTTACGACGGTCACCGAAGCCAGGAGCTTTAACAGCTGCTACCTTCACGATACCGCGCATGTTGTTTACTACCAGAGTCGCCAGCGCTTCGCCTTCAACGTCTTCTGCAACGATCAGCAGAGGCTTGCCGGTCTTGGCCAGACCTTCCAGAATAGGCAGCAGTTCGCGGATGTTGGAGACTTTCTTGTCAACCAGCAGTACGAATGGGCTGTCCAGCTCAACAGTGCCGGTTTCTGGCTTGTTGATGAAGTATGGAGACAGGTAACCGCGGTCGAACTGCATACCTTCAACTACGTCCAGTTCGTTTTCCAGCGCCTGACCTTCTTCAACGGTAATCACGCCTTCTTTGCCTACTTTTTCCATCGCAGTGGCGATGATTTCACCGATAGAAGCATCGGAGTTGGCAGAGATGGTACCTACCTGAGCGATAGCTTTAGAGTCAGCACACTCCTGAGACAGAGCTTTCAGCTCTTCAACAGCAGCAATCACAGCTTTGTCGATACCGCGCTTCAGGTCCATTGGGTTCATACCGGCGGCAACCGCCTTCAGACCTTCGTTTACGATAGCCTGAGCCAGTACGGTAGCAGTGGTAGTACCGTCACCGGCAGCGTCGTTGGCCTTGGAAGCAACTTCCTTAACCATTTGCGCGCCCATGTTTTCGAACTTGTCTTCCAGTTCAATTTCTTTGGCTACAGATACACCGTCTTTGGTGATCAGTGGAGCACCGAAGCTCTTGTCCAGTACTACGTTACGGCCTTTAGGGCCCAGGGTAACTTTAACTGCGTTGGCCAGAACGTTCACACCAGCCAGCATTTTAACGCGGGCGTCATTTCCGAATTTGACTTCTTTAGCTGCCATTTCTCTTTTCCTTTAATTTCTAAAATTTGGGTGGAATAGACTGTGGATTATTCCACTACAGCCATTACATCGGCTTCAGACAGGATCAGAACTTCTTCACCGTCGATTTTTTCTTTCTTAACGCCGTAGCCTTCGTTGAAGATCACTACGTCGCCTACCTTCACGTCCAGCGGACGAACGGTACCATCTTCCAGGATGCGGCCATTGCCGACTGCCAGTACTTCACCGCGAGTTGATTTTTCAGCGGCGCTGCCTGTCAGCACGATGCCGCCCGCAGACGTTGATTCAACTTCCAGACGCTTAACAATAACGCGGTCATGTAGTGGACGAATATTCATTGATGGATTCTCCTAATGATTCCTTTTTGCCCAACAAACGTGGCGGTTTTTCATGGTGTTGGCGAAGAGTAATGCTCGAAATTCGCCGGATGAAATGAATATGGGGACGGGGATTTGAGATCCAAGTGCCAGAGGCAAAAAAATTTCATTTTTTCACTCCCGGGTCGCAAATCAGGGACTGATAAGGAGGATTCTCAGTGCCCGGCTATCATTCGTTATGACTGGCAGGTCTGATATCGCCCCCACTGGGGTTTCAGTCTGTGATTCATGCCTTTCTAATGTCCGGGATATCCTGATAAAATCCGCCACTTGTAACATCGCCAGTGAGATGGAATGAGAGACAAACACGGGCTGCTCAGTGCGCCAATCGGTCGTGTATTGCTGAATATGAGCCTGCCAAATCTGGTGGGAATTCTTACTGTACTCGGATTCAATCTGGTCGATACCTACTTTATCAGTCAGCTGGGTACCGATGCCCTGTCTGCCATCAGTTTCACCTTTCCGGTTACCCTGATTATCTCCAGTATTGCCATCGGCATAGGTGCCGGGGTGTCCACCAATCTCGGTCGTTTAATCGGCGCCGGACATGCGCCGGAAGCCAAGCTGTTTCTGCACGATGCGCTGATGCTCACCTTTCTGGTGCTGTGGACACTGGCGGTGCTGGGCTCCTTCTGTATTGCTCCCCTGTTTACCCTGCTGGGCGCAGAGCCCGACACCCTGCCACTGATCCATGAATACATGATGATCTGGTATCTGGGCTCGCCTTTGCTGGTACTTATGATGGTGGGGAATCAGGGGCTGAGGGCCACAGGCGACACCCGCTCACCGGCCAAGATTATGGCGCTGGCCTCGCTGATTAACCTGGTGCTGGACCCGATACTCATTTTTGGCTTTGGGCCTGTCCCCGCGCTGGGCATTCAGGGCGCAGCCATTGCTTCTGTACTGGCCTGGGTAGTGGCTATGTCGCTGTCGGCCTACCTGCTGATTATTAAACGCCATATGCTGACGCTGGCGCCCCTGTCTATTTCACGCTTTAAAAAGAACTGGAAGAAACTGGCCCACATTGCCCAGCCTGCGGCGCTGATGAACCTGATTAATCCGGTGGCCAACGCGGTATTGATGGCTATGCTGGCGCGTATTGATTATGAGGCGGTGGCAGCCTTCGGAGCCGGTACCCGACTTGAGTCGATATTGCTGATTGCCGTGATGGCCCTGTCATCATCTCTGGTGCCTTTTATCGCCCAGAACTTAGGGGCGGGACAGAGGGAGCGAGCCCACAATGCGCTGATGATGTCGCTGAAGTTTGTGCTGGTGTTCCAGACGCTCATCTATATTCCCGTCGCCATTTTCCATCAACAGATCGCCGGGCTGTTCAGTACCGATCCTCAGGTATTACAGTATCTGGAGTTCTATATTCTGGCGCTGCCTGTCGCCTATGGCCCGCTGGGTATGGTGATACTGCTGGCCACTGCACTGAACGCCTACCACAGACCCATGTCATCGCTGGCGCTTAATCTGTGTCGCCTGTTTTTGATTATGTTGCCGCTGGCCCTGCTGGGCTCAGTACTGGCCGGTGTGGGCGGATTGTTGCTGGCGCTGCCGGTGACCAACACTCTGATGGGCGCACTTTGCTATATGCTGGCCCGCAAGCTGACAGAGCCGCAAAAACGCTCCGGCAGTCACCATGGTGAACACGGCGAAGCCATCTGACTGCTTGTTGAGCCGTCACAGCTCAAGCTGGTAGAAGATGTGTTCGGGGGTTTGAGATTGAATGTTGAAACCGCAGCGCACCAGCAGGTGCCTTGAAGCCTGATTGGAGACATGAACGCCGCCCACCAGGGCCTTGATATCATGCAAGGACTGACAGTGTGTAATCAGTCCCTGCAGTAACTCTTTGGCAAGTCCCTTCCCCTGAAACGACGCCCCCAGCAGGTAGCCAATATGCAGCGTAGTGCCGGGGCTTGATTCATCCCTTCCCTCTTCGGCATACAGCATCAACAAACCGGCCAGTTCATGGGTATCTGCCAACTCCTGATTATCATCCAGCAACAGGGTCAGAATCTCCCCTTCTGCAGACCGCGCCTTAAACCAGTCTTCAATAGACTCAGCGCTCAGGTTTTGCCACCCCTCAGGCAGGGCTTTGGTCACCTCAGGTGTCAGTATAGCCAGCAACTGGCCATAGAAGGCTTCGCCAAGGTTCAGCTGCGCCTGACGCCAGTCGACAACATTCAGCCTGCTTGTGATGAACTCAAATGTCATAGGGCTTCCTGTTAAAAGCGATCAATCACCTAAGAGATGAAAACAAAAGAAGGGCTTAACTCTCAAGCCCTTCTTTCGTCTTTTTGTAAAGCGGAACGCCTGGTGGCGATTCTCGCTTAAACAGGCGCGGTTAAATCGGCGAGCCCGGTGGCATAGGCAGAGGCTTGGTGATCAGCCGCTTACTGCTGTCATCCAGGCCTTCGCTGATACCATCCGCCAGATACTGATAATGAGCCGCCAGAGTATCGCTGGAGCGCTTGGCCTTACGCTGCAACTGACGCAGCATATCCTTCAGTTTGGCTTTGAGATCCGCCTTCACTTCCGGGGCGGTGGCATCCTGATACAGGGCCGTCAGCATGGCATCGACAATCACGGCATTGGTCCGTTTCCATACCGCTTGCTGCACACCGCTGCCCGGCTCCTCATACAGGGTTTGTCCCACCAGCTTGTCCAGCAACTGTTTAACTGTCATCTGTTCTCTGTCCAGCAAAGCTGCCTGACTGACGCGGTTCAGACGTTCGCTCTGAAGCAGGGTGGAAACAATATGACGGGACAGCACTTCAGCCATCGCCTGGGAGTCCACGACCGCTCCCAAACCGGACGGGAAGCTTTCGCGGGTGCGCCAGTAGTTGCCTGACTTGGGCACCAATTGCTCCTGCACCTGAGCCGGAATGGTCAGAGCGGCAGGTTTAAGTTGGGTCAGCAGGGCGTCCAGTGCCGCTTCCTGCGCTTCCGGTGCCACATAGTGCCAGCTGCCAGGTGATGTTTGCTGGAAGCTGTAATCTACGCCGCCCAGTAACTTGGCCGCCGCGGTGATCTGGAAACGGGTCAGCAGGTAGATGGGTACAAACAGATCCGCCAGCTCACCACTGGGATCAGCATCCAGCAACGCCTTGTCGGAGAAGTTATCAATGGCCACCCGACGCACTTCGGCCAATCTACTCAGTTCTGCCACAGGGTCACTGCCGTTGTCCCACAGGCTGGCATAGGCATGGGCTGCCGACGCAGCGCGGGAGTCACTTTCGCCGATATATCTGAGGCCCTGATTCTGTCCCTCTTCCACCAGCGCAGCCATATCTTCCGGCTTTTCAAACTCACCATAACCATAGGCGATGGTGAACTTGTCCCAGGCTCCGACACCCGTGCCATAAGGCTGGCTGATATCTATCTGCTCACCTTTGAGGGTCGCCTTGGGATGGGGATAGTCCATCACAGACGCATCGTTATTGGTGGAGGCGGCAAAGTTGTGGTCCAGCCCCAGAGTGTGACCAATCTCGTGGGCTGACAACTGACGAATACGGTCCAGCGACAGCGACATGGCAGCCTGTGCTGCCGCATCTCTGTCTTCCCAACCTGCAGTCAGACCACGGGCGATCAGGTGATCCTGACGAACCCGCAGACTGCCCAGAGTGACATGGCCTTTAATGATTTCGCCGGTACGGGGATCGGTTACCGCTGCGCCATAGGACCAGCCACGGGTTGCCCTGTGAACCCACTGGATCACGTTGTAGCGAACGTCCTGAGGGTCGGCATCCTCCGGTAGCAGTTCAACCTTAAAGCCATTGATAAAGCCCGCTTCGTTAAAGGCATCTTCCCACCAGCGACCGCCTTCCAGCAGTGCGCTGCGAACCGGCTCAGGTACACCCGGGTCCAGATAATAGACAATGGGCTCTACCACTTCGCTTGGAGCCGGTCCCGGATTCACCTTCTGCAGTCGGTGACGCAACAGGTGGTGCTGGCGCACTGGCTGATCCACGGCGGTGGCGTAATCCAGATAGCTGTCGGACAGATAGCCTGAGTTGGGGTGGTAGGCTCTGGGCACATAACCCGGCTCCGGCAGCGCCACAAATGAGTAGCGCATACGGATAGAGATGGTTTTGCCGTCCGGTGTCACCTGAGCCACCTGCGGACCTGCCTTGTCGGCACTGAAGCTCAGCAGCACATCGACGTCGGCGTTGTTGTCAAAGGACTTCACCCCTTCAGGCAATACCAGTGACAGGTCCGGCTGGAGTCGGTAACTCCCCTGTTTGGTGCGGGCCAGAGTATCTGTCACTCCGTGCAGGTCGTTAATCACCAATTGATTAAGGGGGACGAGTTTAGTCTTGCCGGGAAGCACCTTGCCCCGCCACAGTACTGACTCGGCAAACGCCTCTTTCACTGCTCTTTGCTCGGCGGCATTGTCTGTGTTGGCACGGTAGTCGGTATTGAGCTGCTTAAGGATCAGGAAAGGTCCCTGTTGCTCGAACTGTACCAGTCGGGTACGGCCCAGCTGGCCCCGATCCAGGCCGATATCGTTGGAGCCCACACCGTGTGGCAGGCTGGTCATCAGGATCATGGGCTTGTTCAGCAGATCTTCTGTGACCTCCAGATACACTTCACCGGAATCGTTGTGATAGTTAAGGTCGAGAAAGCCATCAGCGGCTCTGCTCTGCTTGAGAATTTTTGCGTTGTCGGCCATCGCCACAGCCGATATTGAAGACAGGCCCAGGCCAACCGCCAGTGCCATCAGGTGGAGTTTCATTCCTTGCTCCCTTCTTGTTGGTTGTGTCAGGGACTATCAAATCAGTTTGGTATTAGACCCTGCTTACCAGCCAATTTATTCCATCAGGACAAAAAAAAGGCTGGATAATAAATACCCAGCCACTCTAACCGATTTGTATACAATTTTGTATGGCTTGATGCCGTACAAATCAGGCCGACTGATGTTTACGCTTGTAGCTCACCCATTGCTCCAGGGTGTCAAACAGTTCCATCAGCTCGATCGGCTTGGTGATATGGGCATTCATCCCCGCCGCCAGACTCTTGTCTCTGTCTCCTGACATGGCGTGGGCCGTCATGGCGATAATCGGCAATTGCTCAGTGGTGAATCGTTTACGCAGCTCCTGCGCCGCGGTCAAACCATCCATCACCGGCATCTGAATATCCATCAGCACAGCATCAAACGGCTGGCTGTCCACCATATCCAGCGACTCCTGACCGTTACCTGCCAGCACCACTTCGTAGCCACCACTCTTAAGCAGCTCAGATGCCACCTGCTGGTTGATAAAGTTGTCCTCTACCAGCAACACCAGCCCCTTATGCTCAGACGCTTCTGCTACCGCTTCTTCAGGCTCTTCGATAGCAACAGATTCAGGGGTCAGTTCAATCACCTCGTCATCTGTTTCTTTCTCAAAGGCCGCCATGATCTCGTCATACAAAGTGGATGACTTAAATGGCTTCTGCAGCAGGGCGAATACCTTGTTGCTGTCGATTTGCTCCTGCAGTGGTTCGGCACTGTAGGCGGTCATCATGATGATAACCGGGCGCTTCTCCAGCTTGCCTGTGGCAATCAGTCCATCTATCTCATCGATCACCTGCAGACCATCCATTTCCGGCATCATCCAGTCCAGCAGTACCAGATCCACCGGTGCCTGCTGCAGCTTGTACAATGCCTCTTTACCACTGGCGGCGGTGCTCACATCGAAGTGGAAGTCACGCAGCAGAGTCGAGTATATCTGCAGGGCACTTGGGTTATCGTCCACCACCAGGGTCCGCAGGCGGGAGATAGGCTCAGGCACGATAAATTCAGCAGGCTTGGATTCCTCCGCCAGCGCCATGCTGATGGTAAAGCTGAAGGTTGAACCTTTACCCGGCTCACTGGTGACCTGCATCTGGCCACCCATCATGGTTACCAGGTGCCTGCTGATAGACAGACCAAGACCTGTGCCACCATATTTGCGGGTGGTGGAGCCGTCAGCCTGGGAGAAGGCGTCGAACAGCTTCTCCTGCTGCTCCTTGCTGATCCCTATGCCGGTATCCCGCACCCAGAACTTGAGGGTGATGCGGTTATCCCGTTCACCGAGATCTTCACAGCCCAGCTCTACTTCACCCTGTTGGGTAAACTTCACCGCATTGGACAGCAGGTTAATCAGCACCTGTCCCAGTCGCAGCGGGTCACCTTTGAGCATCAAGCCTGCGGTGACAGGTGCGTACAGCAGCAACTCAACACCCTGCTCCTGAGCACGGATAACGTTCAGATCCAGCGCATGATCCAACACTTTGTCCAGCGGGAACTCAACTTTCTCCAGCTCCAGCTTACCGGCTTCAATTTTGGAGAAGTCCAGAATGTCGTTAATGATGCGCAGCAGTGACTGAGCCGAGAAGCTGGCTTTATCCAGATAGTCCTTCTGCTGGGCGGTCAGACTGGTGCGTCCCGCCAGCTGCAGCATGCCGATAATGGCATTCATTGGCGTGCGGATTTCATGACTCATATTGGCCAGGAACTCACTCTTGTAGAGGTTGGCCAGTTCAGCATCCTGCTTGGCTTCCAGCAGTGCGCCTTCGTTGAGTTTCTGACGGGTAATATCCTTGTGGGTACCCACCATACGTCTTGGTTTATTGTCGGCAGTGAACTCCACCACCCGGCCCCGGGACAGGATCCAGTGATACTGGCCATTCTTGCCCTTGAGGCGGTACTCAATCTCATAGCCATCAACCGGATTGGAAAGGTACTGCTCGCGGTACTCTTCCACCCGCTGACGGTCGTCCGGGTGCATCAGCCCATCTATGGTAGAAAGCAATGCCGGGAACTCATTGGGGCGATAACCCAACATGGAGTAGTAGGATGGGTTACAGATAATCTGCTCTGAATCCAGATACCAGTCCCACAGACCATCTTCCACCGCGTCCATCGCCAGGTGGTAACGCTGTTCAGACAGTCTCAGCTGCTCGGCAGACTCATACTCACGGGTAACATCACGCCATACGGAGATAAGCCCCAGCAGCTCACCGCGACGGTTATAGAAGGGCATCTTCATGGCATCCAGCAGCACAGGCTTACCGGCCAGTTCCACCTTCTCCTGATACTTGAGTGGCAGTCGCTCACGCAATACCTGCTCATCCTCAGCCCGGATGCGTTCCGCCTGACCCGGCGCAGCCAGCTCGTAGGCAGACAGACCAATAATCTCGCTCTCGGTATACCCCAGCATACGCTCGGCGGACTTGTTACAACCCAGGTAGCGACCATCTTTATCTTTAAACACGATCGCTTCCGGGATGGAGTCCAGCAGGGAGCGCAACAGGGCATACTCCCGCTCCCGGCGCTCTGTGGTCTCTTTCAAACGTTCGGTACGGCGGGCCACCAGCTTGTCGAGGCGTTTGTTTTGCTCCGACAGGTGCATGGTGTACTGCTGGTTCTCCTCAAAGATCCGACTGATGAGGTGGAACCAGGGCTCCCATCCCGGGGTAATGGTTTGTGGCGGTTTACGGGGCGCAATGGAGCAACCCTCAAGGTGCGCCAGCAACTTGGATGCCGGGGTAACAAAGGAGCGACGGGTCTGCCAGTGAACTATGGTCACCAGCACCGACAGGGCAATCACCACCAGCAGGAAGTTTTTCTCCAGCTTCTCCCACGAGCTCTTGTTCAGTTCATCTTCACTCTGGATATAGAGCAGACGCCATGGTGCGTTTTGCAGTGCAACCGAATGGATATAGTAGCCATTACGCACTATCCCCTGGCTGGCCTCAAACAGCTCATGTTCGCTGAGGGAGTGCAAGGCGGCAGGCAGCCGCTGGCTCAGGTGGTAAACCCGGCTGACCGAGGAGTCGTCATGGTCGCTGTGGGACAAAATATTGTTGTTCTGATCCAGCAAAATCACAGTACCCGGCATTTTGAAGTACATGCGGATCTGCTTGGTCAGCGACGCCAGAGTCATATCCAGGTTGATAGAGCCGATAAACTCATCCTGCAGATAAACGGGCACACCCAGCGTGGTAACCAAGCCCTTGGCGCTGTCCACATAGGCTTCACTCCAGAACACGCTGCGCTGGGGGTTCATCGCTGGGGTCGCCAGCTGGAACTGCTTCTTGTTCAGCAGCTCTTCACGGAATCTTTGTTCATCCTTGGGCCAGGGGTAATAGGACATCATGCGGCGCTTGGAGATGTAGTAGATAGCCGATGCCTTGGGCACAGCCTCCATCGCCACCGGGAAGGAGAGAGACAGCTCAAACAGCATCTCAAGTTCCTGATAGAACTTCTGACTGCGGCCATCGAGAGAGCCTGTACCTGTTATCCGCCCCATATTGGTAAAGGGCTTGCCACTCTGGGCAAAGCTGGGTTCCAGGGTGAAATACTGACCACTTTCATTGAACTTTTCGTACTTGGGCAGACTGTTTTGGCGCACCATCTCGCCCAGTCGCAGGTGGTCCACCGCCACATTGCGCAAGCTTTTTACAGCGCGGATACCCGCTTCCAACAGCAGGTCAATCTGCATGACGTGGCGGGATACTTCCTCTTTTCGCTGAACCGCATTCTGATCACGGCTGCGGTCGAAATCGATCCAGGCGGTCAACAGAGCCAACACAATCACACCTATGTAGGTGTAGAACACAGCGCGGTTGTAATTTTTGAGGATGGGGGACTTCAACTGAAAATCCTGCTCACGGGATTTCATCAATAACCTGGCATAGGGATCAAGGACATGCGTCGATGATAACAAGCTGACGCAGGCTTGAGTATCCCTTTGGCGTCACAGAAGTCGCGACTATGCTCACTGCTCCCGGGTACGTGTCGAATCAGGGCAGGCCAATCTGATTCGGCCATGCTCCCGCCTGTCAAAAATGGAACAGGACAGACAGACGGTTTAATTAAAACTAAACATTCATTTTATGAATCTAAAACCAAGATTTATAAAATTATCGTTATTGATTAAGAGCCGATAACTTAAATGGTAGAACCAAGAGCTATTTAAGGGCGGCGTAATGTCTGAACTTCCGGTATTAACCAGCTATATCGGCGGCAAATTTGTTACCAGCGGGGTCTCTTTCGACAACGTTAATCCGGTTAACGGTCAGGTTATCGCTCATATCGATGAAGCCTCACTGGAGATGATTAATACCGCAGTGGCCAGTGCCAGACAGGCGCAGGACACCTGGGGCAAGATGCCGGTCAAGCAGCGTTGTGCCCTGCTCCACAAAGTGGCAGACAGGATGGCCGAGCGAGAGCAGGAGTTTATTGATGCAGAGATTGCCGACACAGGTAAGTCGCTGCATCAGGTTCAAACCATAGATATTCCACGCGGCACAGCCAACTTCCGATTTTTTGCCGATCTGGCTCAATTCAACTCAGGTGAAACCTTTATCACTGAAACGCCCGATGGCAGCAAGGCGCTCAACTACAGCGTCAACAAGCCGCTGGGCGTAGTGGGGGTTATCTCCCCCTGGAACCTGCCATTACTGCTGGCAACCTGGAAAATCGCACCGGCGATGGCCTGTGGTAACAGTGTGATTTTAAAACCTTCCGAAGAGACATCATCCACTGCTTTTCTGCTGGCCCAGGTGATGGATGAAGTGGGTATACCTGCTGGAGCATTCAATCTGATATTGGGTCGGGGAAGTGCGGTGGGAGATGCCCTGACCTCTGCCGAAGGGGTCGATGCCATTACCTTTACCGGGGCATCCGCCACGGGCAAACGGATTATGAAGTCAGTGGCCGATCAGGTAAAACCCATCTCCTTTGAACTGGGCGGCAAGAACTCAGCCATAGTGTTTGCCGATGCCGACCTGACCAAGGCAATCAAGGGCGTGGCCCGTTCCAGTTTTACCAATTGCGGTCAGGTGTGCCTCTGTACTGAGAAAGTTTATGTTCATCGTGCCATTTTTGACCTGTTTGTTGAGGGGCTGAAACAAGAGGCCAACCAGCTCAAGATAGGTTACCCCTGCGACGATGGCGTGTTTATGGGTCCTTTGGTATCCAGCACTCATCAACAGAAGGTGCTCTCCTATTACCGTCTGGCCGAAGATGAAGGTGCCACCTTTGTGACCGGCGGCGGGGTCCCCAGATTCAACGATGAACGTGACAATGGCGCCTTTATTGAGCCCACGATTCTCACCGGACTGAGCGATACCGCCCGGGTTAATCAGGAGGAGATCTTCGGCCCGGTTTGTCATATCTCCCCCTTCGAAGATGAAGACGAGGTGATTGCCAGAGTCAACAACACCCAATACGGACTGGCGGCAGCCGTGTGGACCGAGAACCTGTCCCGCGCTCACCGGGTTTCCCCGCAACTGGATGTGGGTCTGGTCTGGGTTAACACCTGGTTTTTGCGGGATCTGCGGGCACCTTTTGGCGGCGTCAAACTGTCTGGCATAGGCCGTGAAGGCGGACAGCACTCCCTCGCCTTCTACAGCGAACCGATCAATATCTGCATCAAGATCGACCCCTGAGCTGTTGATACAGCCACGCACTCCCCCAGTTACCAACCAAATCAGTGAGAAAAAGTGCCATGGAACATAACGATAAAACGGCAGCAAAGTTAGTTGAAGGCAAGGCCACCCCGAGAGGCAAGTTCCCTCACCTCAAGCGCGCCGGAGACTTTATCTATATCTCAGGAACCAGCAGCCGTCTGCCGGATAACTCCTTTGCCGGGGTTGAGGTGGATGAAATGGGCACCACCAATCTGGATATCGAGGTGCAGACCAGAGCTGTGCTCAACAATATCCGCGACATGCTGCAGTCCGTGGGGGCCGACTTATCGGATCTGGTGGAGATCAGCACCTTCCTCGTCAACATGAATGACTTTGGCGGCTATAACCGGGTTTACGCCGAGTTCTTTGATTTTGATGGCCCGACCCGTACCACGGTGGCCGTGCACCAACTGCCCCACCCTCACCTGCTGATTGAGTGTAAGGCGGTCGCGTACAAACCCCGGGAAAGTTAAGAGTCACAAGCCAGGCTTCCTATGAGGGGCCGCAAAGAATCAACTGAGTGAGTAGACAGATGAGCAAGTTAGCCGCGTTTAATTTTCAAAACTGGATAGAAGAGCACAAACATCTGCTTAAGCCCCCGGTGGGCAATGTGCAGATATGGGAAAACACCGACATGATGGTCACTGTGGTGGGCGGTCCCAATCAACGCACCGACTTCCATGACGACCCAGTGGAAGAGTTCTTCTACCAGTTGAAGGGCGATATGGTGCTTAAGGTTATCGAGGATGGTAAGTGCCGGGATCTGTTTATCCGGGAGGGTGACATCTTCTTTTTACCCGCCCATGTTCGCCACTCTCCCCAACGCCCCATGGAGGGCAGCATTGGACTGGTGATTGAACCCAAGCGTCCGGAAGGCATGAAGGATGCTTTTGAGTGGTACTGCTTTAACTGTGAAGCCCTGGTGCACAGAGTCGAAGTCACACTGAAATCCATAGTCAAAGACCTGCCACCTATCTATCAGGCCTTCTATCAGGATGAGCAGGCGCGCACCTGCCCCCGGTGTGGAGAAGTGCATCCGGGCAAAGAGCCCCCCAAGGGGTGGGTCACCCTGCACGGAGCAGATAAGTGATAAGAATTGTTGATATCCACTCCCACTTTATTCCCGAGAAATGGGAAAACCTGCAGCAGAAATTTGGTGGTGATGACTGGCCCTGGCTGGATCATAACCAAAACCCTTCCACTCTGGTGCACCAACCCCAACAGCCTGGAAAAGCCATGCTGATGAAGGGCGACAAGGCGTTTCGCCCTGTGTATGAAGCCTGCTGGAACCCGGAAGTACGCCTTGAAGAGATGGATCGAGACGGCGTCGACAAGCAGATTATCTCAGCCACGCCGATTTTGTTCGCCTATGAACGCCCCGTTGAACAGGCCCTCTATTGTGCTCAGATTTTCAATGATGCGGCCCTCGATATCTGCGCCCGGGGTGATAATCGCCTGTTCAGCATGGCTCAAGTCCCACTGCAGGATATAGATGCTTCCTGCATGGAAGCCAGCCGGGCCAAAAACTGCGGCCATGTGGGCGTGCAGATAGGCAACCATGTTGGCGATAAAAATATGGATGACGAAGGGATACTCACCTTTTTGCAGCATTGCGCCAATGAGCAGATCCCCGTGTTCGTCCACCCCTGGGACATGATGGCGGCAAACCGCACCAAAGATTACATGATGGGCTGGACTGTGGGCATGCCCGCAGAAACTCAACTCTCTATCGTCTCCATGATACTGGGCGGTGGATTCGACCGGGTCAGCAACAAACTCAAAATCTGTTTCGCCCATGGCGGCGGCGCCTTCGCCTTTTTGTTGGGTCGACTGGAAAATGCCTGGCACCACAGAGATATCGCCAGAGGCAAATCACAGCATCCTCCCAGCCACTACCTGAACCGGTTTTTCCTCGACACCGCCGTCTTTGATCACGACGCCCTGAACCTGCTGGTCAGCAAAATGGGGCCGGACAGACTGATGTTTGGCACTGATTACCCCTTCCCTCTGGGAGAACAACAAATGGGGCAGCTCATCAAAAGCGCCGATGACTTGTGTGCCGAAACACAACAAAAGCTGCTGGCGGATAACGCCGAACAGTTTTTTACCCTGTAACCCTTTGGTGGAAGGCCTTGATGGCCATGGCAGATGCCACTCCTCCAACAAAGAAGACACATTGTGAGAATGAATATGCTTAAACAACTCGCCGACAAACTCGACCAGGCAGCGGCTAACGCCCAAAGCATCACCCAACTCTCTGCTTCGACCCAGCTATCTTTGCATGAGGCCTACGAAGTGCAGAAGCTCAGTATCGGGCTGCGACTGCTCAGGGGTGAAAAATTAGTGGGTTACAAACTGGGTTTCACCAGCCGGGCCAAAATGGAGCAGATGGGGGTTGATGATCTGATTTGGGGTCGACTGACAGATACCATGATGATTGCCGACGGTGGCCAGATAAGTCTGAGCGACTATGTTCACCCCAGAGCCGAACCTGAAATTGCATTTCGTCTCAAGCATCCCCTGTCGGGCAAGGTCAGCAAAGAAACTGCGCTGGCAGCCATTGATGCCGTTGCCTGCGCCATCGAAGTGATCGACTCCCGCTACCAGAATTTCAAGTTCTCCCTCAGCGATGTTATCGCCGATAACTGCTCCAGCACAGGCTATGTCGTGGGGCCATGGCATGACGCCGACACTCAGCTGGATAACCTGCCCATGGTGCTGAAAGTCGACGGCATCGAGGCGCAGCGGGGCAGCAGCATGGATATTTTGGACCATCCACTGAATTCGCTTATCGAAGCCGCCCGCTGCGTTGCTGAATATGGTGAGTCGCTGCAACCGGGCCAAATTGTATTGGCAGGCGCAGCCACTGCAGCGGTGGCACTGGCACCGGGGCAAACCATCTCAGTGGAAGTAGACGGACTGGCAAGCTGTCAGTTCAGCACCATGGCTCAACCGCTTTAATCAAGGCAGGGAAACAATAATGACAAGATTCGCCAACACACTCGATTTTGCCCGGGAGATGGATCAGCAGGACGCACTGGCTCACTATCGGCAGCAATTCCACCATCCGATTATCGATGGTAAGCCTGTGCTCTATTTCACCGGCAACTCGCTGGGCCTGCAGCCTGTTAAAGCCAAAGAGTATATTCAGCAGGAACTGGATGATTGGGCCAAATGGGGCGTGGAAGGCCACTTTCATGCCACCACCCCCTGGGTGAGCTACCACGAAATACTGACTCCGGCCTCGGCTCAACTGGTGGGTGCCAACGAGTCAGAAGTGGTCTGCATGAACTCGTTAACCACCAATCTGCATCTGCTGTTCGTTTCCTTTTATCAGCCAACAGCAAAGCGCTTCAAAATCATCAGTGAAGCCAAGATGTTTCCGTCTGACCGTTATCTGCTGGAGACTCAGGTTCGTCATCATGGCTTTGATCCTGACGAAGCCATCATTGAAATTGCCCCCCGCGAGGGCGAGTACCTGATCCGCGAAGAGGACATTATTGCGGCAGTGAACGACAATGCCGATGAGCTGGCCCTGCTGTTCTTCGGCGGCGTGAATTACTTTAGCGGTCAGCTGTTTGATATGCGCAGGCTCACAGAAGCCGCCCACAAAGTCGGCGCTTTGGCCGGTTTCGACCTTGCCCACGCCATTGGCAATGTGCCCATGCAGCTGCACGACTGGGATGTGGATTTTGCAGCCTGGTGTACCTACAAATACCTCAATGCCAGTGCAGGTAATGTGGGCGGTATATTCGTTCACGACCGCCACGGCGACAATACGGAAATCAACCGCTTTGGTGGCTGGTGGGGACACAACAAGAGCCGACGCTTTTTGATGGAGAATCACTTTGAGCCCATGTCCGGCGCCGAAGGCTGGCAACTCAGTAATGCGCCCGTGATGGGCATGGCAATATTGAAAGCCTCTCTGGATATCTTCCAGCAGGCGGACATCAATGTGCTCAGAGCCAAGAGCCTGAAGCTGACCGCCTATCTGGAATTTGTGTTCAACGATGTCATCGGCCAGTTTCCCGATATCAATCTGGAAATCATCACACCGACAGATCCTGCCCGCCGGGGCTGCCAACTTTCAATCAGACTGGCTGGCACCAATAAAGAATTTTTCCAGGCGCTGACACAAGCAGGTGTTATCGCCGACTTTAGAGAGCCCGACGTGATCAGACTGGCGCCGACACCACTCTATAACTGTTTTGAAGATGTTTATCAGCTGGGGCAGACACTGAAGTCATTGGCCCACAACTGGCAGACAAACGGCTGGAGAACAAATGGATAAGCAGATGGAAAATATCACCATAGCAGGTGCCGGACCTGTCGGAGCACTGCTGGCAGTGATGCTGGCCAGGCAGGGCTACAGAGTTGACCTGTTTGAATCCAGAGCCGACTCCCGTAAAGCCAATATTTACCAGGGCAAGTCAATCAACCTGGCGCTGTCGGACCGGGGCTGGCTGGCACTGGAAGCCGTGGGAGTGGGTGACACTATTCGCGAACATGCGATCCCCATGTATTGCAGGGTTATGCACGATACCCAGGGGCAGCTGACCAGACTGCCCTATGGTCAGGACGAGCAGGCTATTTGGTCGGTATCCAGAGCGGGCATCAATGAGCAGCTAATCTCCCTGGCAGAGCAGGAACCCTTAATTGAACTCCACTTTGAGCACAGACTTAAAGAGTTGGACTTCGACTCACTGGAAGCCAGATTCTCAACCAAAGACAACGGGCTTGTAACCCATAATTCAGACCTGCTGTTTGGGGCCGATGGCACCTTCTCCAAGGTACGTCGATTGGCTCAGGAGCTGCCCCGCCAGCGGATCAGCCACAGCCTTGAGTATATGCCGCAAAGCTATATTGAGCTGACCATAGAGCCCAACGCCGATGGCAGCCATAAGATGGAGAAAAATGCTCTCCATATCTGGCCTCGAAAAGCCTTTATGCTCATCGCTTTGCCCAATACCGATGGCTCATTTACCTGTACCCTGTTTTTGGATCAGGAGGGTGACACCTCATTTGAGTCTTTGGACAGCAAGGAAAAAGTCACTGCCTTTTTCGAGCAGAACTTTGCCGATGCCCTGCCCCTGCTCTCCAACCCCGTCGACGCCTTTATGTCCAAGGCCGCTTCGCCTCTCTGCCTGGTTCATATCTACCCCTGGGTATTCAATAACAAGGTTGGACTGATTGGTGATGCCGCCCATGCCATGGTGCCGTTTTACGGTCAGGGGATGAACTGTGGGTTTGAAGATTGCCGGGTACTCAGTGAACTGGTTGCGCAACACGAAGGAAATTGGGAGTCGATTCTTGCGGCTTATCAAAGAGAAAGAAAGCCAAATGGCGATGCCATTATTGAGTTGGCAAAACGCAACTTTGTTGAAATGAGTGACCTGTCCGGTGACAAGAATTTCCTGCTGCGTAAAAAAATTGAGCAGCAATTCAGTAACATGTATCCAGAGCTATGGGTGCCTCTGTATTCGATGGTGACCTTCTCGCCCCATTTGCCATACGCCTCAGCACTGGCCATTGGCGACATTCAAACTGAGATCATGGATGAGATCATGCAATTGGAAAATATTCATCAAGAGTGGCAATCACCCCATGTTTACCAACTAATGCACAAACTGGCATTGGCGAAACTGGAGAAATAACTATGGCATGCCCACTGAATAAGCCGGTTCGCCCCAACAGCCGGGAGATGGAAGATAGCATACACACTGACTTCAAGGATGATATGTCCTACGGTGATTACCTTTGCCTTGACCAGATCCTGTCGGCGCAGCACCCGCTGTCGGAAGTCCATGACGAAATGCTGTTTATCATCATTCACCAAACCAGTGAGCTCTGGCTGAAGCTGGCGGGGAATGAACTGGAAACCATGATAACCAATATTCAGGAGGGGGATTTCAGCCACGCTTTTAAGGTGATATCCCGGGTAAGGCATATTCTGAATCAGCTGACCCAATCCTGGAACATCCTCTCAACCCTGACCCCGGTGGATTATCTGAAGTTTCGCGATGCACTGGGACGTTCGTCAGGTTTCCAGTCATACGGCTACCGAAAGCTTGAGTTTTTACTGGGGAACAAAAACACCTCTTTGCTTAAGGTTCATGAGAGTAACCCCAGAGTACACAGTGAGCTGAAGGCGGTACTGGAGCGGCCAAGCCTGTATGACGAGACCATTAAGATACTGCACCAGCGGGGACTGACTATCGATGAGTCAGTGCTTAACCGGGACGTGACACAAGCCTATGAGGCCAACACTTCAGTGCTGAACGCGTGGCTTAGTGTTTATCGCAACGCAGATGCTCACTTTGAGCTTTATGAACTGGCTGAGAAGCTTATTGATATTGAAGATGCCTTCCAGCAATGGCGCTTCAAGCATATGTATGCGGTACAGAGAATTATCGGCAACAAGATGGGAACCGGTGGTTCATCTGGGGTTGGCTTTCTTAAAAAAGCACTGGATATCAGCTTCTTTCCAGAGCTGTTTGAACTAAGGACACACCTTTGAATGATAGAGCATCGTGATAAAGCCTGGTTCGAACGGGAGTACTCCCCCAGTAGCTGCATTGAGGATATCAATGTTTATATTCAGCAATACTGTGACCAAAGCCAGGCAGTAACCCAGCAGGCTATCGCCAATAACACTGTCATCAGGGCGATACAGTATGGCGCCAGTGAAGATGAGGTTCTCGACCTCTACCTGCCAGACGCAATAGCCAATAACAACAACAGCCAAAGCGGAACTCAGGCTGGAAAAAAACTCCAGGTCTACATACATGGCGGTTATTGGCAGGAGCTGAGCAAGGATGAATCTTCCTTTGCAGCCCCAGCCTTTCAACAGGCCGGACACTATTTTGCGGTGATCAATTACAGTCTGGCCCCCAAAGCCAGTCTCACTGAAATCGTGCAGCAAAATCGCAGGGCACTGGTGTGGCTTGCCACCAATGCAGAAAAGCTGGGATTTGATGCGGATGAGATCTATCTGTCTGGCAGCAGCGCCGGGGCGCATCTTTGCCTGATGATGCTGCAAACCAATTGGCAGGAGTACCTGTCCCAACTCGATGGCGCAGGGATAAACGAAAAGCCCCGGTGCCAACCAGAATCGCAGCCAAACAGCCAACTGAAGAGCCCTGATATCCGGGGAGTCTGCGCAGTAAGCGGGATCTATGATATTGAGCCTTTGCTGCACACAACAATTAATAACCCGCTGCAATTAACGGCTCAGGAGGTCGAAGCCAACAGTCCTCTGAACCACGCCACTCCACAACAGTGCCCGGTGATCATTGCCTACGGTGATAACGAAACCAATGAGTTCAAGCGCCAGAGCCTGATGATGAAGACACAACTGGAGCAGGAAGGTTTTGAGCTGACCCTGGGTGAGATATCCCAACGCAATCACTTCGACGTCATTTTGGATTTGGGTCAGGTAAACTCCTGGTTATTTAAACAAGTGCAGCGTCAAATGAACACCGAGTAGAGCTGCCCACTATCCCCTGGCGTACTGCTGCAGGATAGCACTGAGCTGCTTGGCAGGTCTGGCGATCTTACTCTGTTTCAGATACACCAGATGCCAGTAGATATTCAGCCCTTTTTCTCCCAGTGGCACAGCCGTTATCGCGCCGGACTCCAGATAGGGAGACATCAGGTGTTTTGACATTATGGTGATGCCATAATTGACCTTCACCAATTCAATAATCGCCTCATTAAACCCCACTTGAAGCACCTTCCTCGGCAGAATATTTTCCGGCTGGAAGAAGAGCTCATACTCCCTGTCTTTCTCGGGAATGATGGAGTTGGTGATATAAGTTTCATCACTGAAATCTTCAGCCAACAGATACTGACGGTTCGCCTTTTCATGGTCCTGTGACAAACAGGCCATTAGCTCATCCTGCAGCAGGAAACTCGACTCATAGAGATTGTCATCCAGTGACAGACTTTTCTGTGCGCTTGAGATCATCGCAATATCCACGTCACCATTGAACAGAGCATTCAACGGCTGTGAAGCGGCGGTAATCTCCAATTCGATATGGGGTAAATCGGAAGCGAAATAACGGGTAACGGCCGGAAGCCATTTAAAGGAAGCATATTGGGGCAGACCCAACCTCAGAACCTGCTCTATACCATCGGATAAACGGGCGATGTCATATTCGGCCCGCCCCAGCTCATCGAGAATTTTCTGGGCTGAGTGCAGTAAACGCTTACCGGCATTGGAGATGATTAGCTTCCTGCCCCGGCGGACAAACAGTACGGTGTCGAGACGGCGCTCTGCTTCGCGAATTCGGTTGCTCAGCGCGGGCTGGGTGATAAACAGCGACTCTGCCGCTTCTTTCACAGTCTCCGACTTGGCAATCGTACAAATCATTTTCAGGTGATTGATATTAAGCTGAATCTTAGAGATATCCATAAATTACCCGCTCAATTCATATTAAGTCTGAATATCAG
Organism: Shewanella corallii; assembly: GCF_023349125.1. Classification (GTDB taxonomy): domain Bacteria; phylum Pseudomonadota; class Gammaproteobacteria; order Enterobacterales; family Shewanellaceae; genus Shewanella; species Shewanella corallii. Next base: position 167,337 of record NZ_JAKIKT010000004.1, read on the forward strand.
GACCGCTATCAAACACATTCAGAAAATGAATTATTCCTAAAACTTAATTCAATTATTTTTATAAAACATAATCAAGTAGCTTGGGATTATCAAGTTGGAGTAAGTGCCTCTACCACAGGAATAAACCGAATGAAGTCTGCAAAGCTGGAGCAATTGGGACTGGAGCTATATCAGGCAATGCGCGCCCAGAAAATGCTGCCCCCGTTAACGGAGCGGGAGCCAGAGTTGACCCTGGACGACGCCTATAAAATCTCTCTGCATTTCCTGCAACACAGACTCAATGATGGCGAACGTGTCATAGGTAAAAAGATCGGCCTGACCAGCGAAGTGGTCCAGCAGATGCTGGGGGTACATCAACCTGACTTCGGCTTTTTAACTGATGCCATGATGTTCGAATCCGGCAGTGAGATCCCCTTCGCCAGCCCGCTTATTCAGGCCAAGTCAGAGGGGGAAATCGCCTTCATTTTAAAGCGGAGCTTACAGGGTCCCAATGTCACAGAGCAGGATGTGCTCGATGCAACAGACAGTGTCGCGGCATGCTTTGAAATCGTGGACTCACGGGTAAAGGACTGGAAAATCAAAATCGAAGATACGGTCTCCGACAATGCCTCCTGCGGCATCTTTGTGATGGGGCGCGAGCGTGTCTCTCCTCAGGATGTGGATTTTGAAAACTGCCAGATGGTGATTAAAAACCACGGCGAGGTTGTTGCCAGAGGTCAGGGCTCCGCGGCATTGGGCTCACCGCTCAAGTGCGTCGCCTGGCTGGCCAATACACTGGGCAATTACGGCATCAGCCTGAATGCCGGAGACATCATCTTATCCGGTTCGCTTGCGGCCATGATCCCCTGCCAGCCCGGCGATGATATGACAGTTGAAATCGAAGGGATTGGCGGCGCCAGCTACCGCTTTATCTGAGCACTTCAGCAATAATGAGAAATCAGCAAATGGTGAATAACAAAGTCAATATCGCCATCATTGGCTCCGGGAATATCGGAACAGACCTGATGATTAAGGCGCTTAGAAGCCCGATGTTAAACCCGGAGTGGATGGTAGGGATCGACCCCGACTCAGACGGCCTTAAGCGGGCCAGGTCGCTGGGGCTGAAAACCAGTGACGCAGGTATTAATGAACTGCTCAGACATGTGGAAGCCGACAAGATTCAGATCGCCTTTGACGCTACCTCTGCCTACGCCCACCGTGAGCACAACGATAAGCTGCAGAGCAAAGGGGTGAAGGTAATCGATTTAACACCGGCAGCAATCGGCCCTTATTGCATTCCTTCGGTCAACCTGGAACGCCTGATGGCCTCCGATAATCAAGCATCACCAATCAATAACTTCAATATGGTGACCTGTGGCGGTCAGGCCACCATTCCCATTATTGCCGCAATAAGCCAGGTTCAGGGCGTTGAATATGGCGAGATTGTCGCCACCATCGCCTCCAAATCGGCAGGCCCCGGAACCCGCAAAAACATTGATGAATTTACCCGGACAACTGCCAGCGCCATTGAACAGCTTGGTGGCGCAAAACAGGGCAAAGCCATTATCGTCATGAACCCGGCCACGCCACCTTTGATGATGCGGGACACAGTGCATTGCCTTACCGAAACCACACCAAACCAGCAGGCAATTACAGACTCAGTGTTAGCCATGGTGAAACAGGTACAGCAGTATGTGCCCGGTTATCGCCTTAAAAATGGGCCAGTATTCGATGGCAATCGGGTGTCAGTCTTCCTGGAGGTGGCAGGCCTTGGAGACTATTTACCTGAATATGCAGGCAATCTGGACATCATGACTTCGGCTGCGCTTGGCGCAGGTGAAATGCTGGCGAGACAGCTGAGCGGCCAGCCACAGACTCATATCGAATAGATGAGGGGATCAAAGTGAATATCAATAACAAACAGATCACCCTCCACGACATGTGTCTGCGCGATGGCATGCACGCCAAACGCCACCAAATCAGCCTGACAGAGATGATTAGCCTGGCCACGGCACTGGATGATGCCGGAGTGCCCTTAATTGAGGTCACCCATGGTGATGGCCTGGGCGGCAACTCACTCAACTATGGCTTCGCGGCGCACAGCGATGAAGAGTATCTGTCAGCCGTTATTCCCTTGATGAAGCAAGCCAGGATATCTGCCCTGCTACTGCCCGGAATTGGCACAGTAAATCATCTGCGTATGGCCCATGAGCTGGGCGTCAGCACTATTCGGGTTGCGGCCCAATGTACTGAAGCCGATGTGACTGAGCAGCATATCGCTTTGTCCCGCAATCTGGGGCTGGATACTGTCGGTTTTCTGATGATGGCCCATATGCTTGAGCCCGGAGAGCTTCTGGAGCAGGCAAAGTTGATGGAGAGTTACGGGGCCAACTGTATCTACTGCACAGATTCTGCAGGCTATATGCTGCAGGATGACGTGTATGCGCGTATTTCAGCCTTGCGGGAAGGATTAAAACCGGAAACCGAAATCGGCTTTCACGGACACCATAACCTGGCGATGGGTGTCGCCAACTCGCTGACAGCCGTCGAGGCGGGAGCCAGCCGTATCGACGGCTCAGCCGCTGGACTGGGAGCCGGAGCGGGCAATACCCCTCTTGAAGTATTCAACGCTGTCGCTACCCGTATGGGAGCAACCACTGGAGTAGACGTATTTAAGCTGATGGCAGCGGCAGAGGAGATAGTCGTGCCCTTAATGGATCAGCCCATACGGGTTGATCGGGATTCTCTGGTACTGGGCTATGCCGGTGTTTACTCGTCGTTCCTGCTCCACGCCAAACGCGCCGCCGAAAAGTACGGCGTCCCCTCAGAACAGATACTGCTGACTCTGGGACAAATGAAAACCGTAGGCGGCCAGGAAGATATGATTGAAGATGTCGCCATCAACCTGGCCAAGGGAAAGTAGTTATAGGGACTGTTTCCAGTCCTGCTTTGCTGTCGCGGTATCAAGGGTTTTACCTTCTGAGTAAAACCTTATTCCGTGAACATCGCGGGCTTCCAGCCCACACCCGGGGAAGAGGGCCATTTCGATTGGCCCCCTTTCCAATCCCCCGTCGACCCCAACGAAGCGGACAACCCTTTGTGAATACGTTTCAAATTACCTAACGCACCAGACGCTCGTCCATGATTCGACTGGTGCTGGCTCGACGAAGCACATCCATGTCCTTCACTCCCCGCTCGGTTATCCTACCTCGCGCTCGTGAGCTTATCGCTTCGCGATACTCGCCCATGTCTCGCCCACGGCATTTGAATCGATTCACTGCAGCCGCTTCAATGGGGAATGGTGTAATCTGCTAACTCAGAGATAGCTATTGAGTCATCCGTCTACCAGAGCAGTCCATGTGGGCTCATCAATAATGTGAATCTCAAACCCTTTATCTCGCAATTCGAAAACTGTTTGGATTTTCCTACCATAACTGCTGAACTTCCAATCACGAGATGCCTCGCCGCCAACCACCAACAGATTTAGCTTCTGAGTTATCGACTTGGAAACAATTGCACCGCGAAGGGTTGCTATTTTTTGGATATCTTTTCGCGACTGACCACTAAACGTTCCGGTAAAACAAACTGTCACACCGGAAATCGATTGAAAAGGAAGATTTTCAGTAACAATAGACAGCGCACATCCTTCAGCGGCCCCTGTCTCCATAAACTCTTGACCACTTGCCCGCTTTAATAGATTCAATAACTCAAGCCTCTCGCAGTCAGTAACAACGCCATCAGCAAGAATCTGCTCCAACTTCCGTGTGACTATGGATATCACGCTGTTTTCTGCTCCCAGCCCTAACGAGGCTATGGCGTCAGCTAAGGACGATATTTCTCGGTCGTTCAGAGTGTTATCACAAGTGATTCCCTTCATGAAGCCTATCAATTGATTCACAGCTTCGTCGGAGCCGATAACGGCACAGTCGTTAAAGTCAACGACATCTCGTAATAAAGACCTCAAGTCATCCATTTCATCCTGGGTAATTATTCCATCATCAAGAATATCCGTAATCAAATCTTCGATATCCAGTACATCGCCATCTCTGGGAAGGTACTTTTGTTCCTTTAGCCAACTGCCTAAAAACAGGACCTCCTCATTCTTCAGCGTCTTATCCGCATCAATTCCCTTCAAAATTCCATACAACGTAGTAAACGCCTTACATTTGTTAGCCTTGTAATTTATCGCTTTACTGACATCCATTAACTCAATCCCTTGTTTAGATAAAAACCTCCTTATCCTTACATCTAATACAATAAGTTACAGTGAGTTACATCAATCACACAGATTCATATGAACATTTGATACTTAACTCGCTCAACAATCTCTAAGTACCAAAAACAAAAAACCGGACTTAAGAAAGTCCGGTTTTTACCGTCAAGGCTACCTGAATATCACAGATGTTCTTCGGCGTATTCTGCCAGGCGTGAACGTACGACGCCGTTGAGGTAGATGTTGGCACTGCCTTCGAAGTTTTTGAACCTTTCAACTATGTAGGTCAACCCCGATGTCACGGCAGTCAGATAGTTGGAGTCAATCTGCGACAGGTTACCGCAGCAGATCAGTTTGGTGCCTTCGCCCATGCGGGTAATCATGGTCTTGATTTGCGAGGCGGTGAGGTTCTGACATTCATCCAGCAGTACAATGGAATTCTGGATGGAACGTCCGCGCATAAAGTTGATGGACTTGAACTGGATATTGGCCTTTTCCATGATGTAATTCATGCTGCCGGACGGATTCACATCATGTTTGTGCAATACCTCAAGGGTATCTGTCACAGCGGCCAGCCAGGGCATCATCTTCTCCTCTTCAGTACCGGGCAGGAAGCCGATGGACTCGGCAATCTCCGGGGTACTGCGGGTCACAATGACCTTTTCGTACTGGTTACGCTCCACCACCATCTCCAATGCCGCAGCCAGTGTCAGCAGGGTTTTACCACACCCGGCGGGACCGGTGAGCACCACCAGATCGATATCTGGATCCAGTAACGCTTGCATCGCCATACCCTGATAGATGTTTTTGGGCTTAACGCCCCAGGCCTCCTGATTCAACAGCCGGTTGCGGCCCAGATCCAGAATATGTACCTGTTCATCATCCCGGTCGACCACACGACCACAGAAATCAGACTCATCGTCTATCAGGTACTGGTTGACATAGAGTGGCGTTTCATCCATCTCCTTCAACGGTACCTCATGCACTGTATTGCGACCCTGACGCGCTGTAGATACGCGATTCAGGTGTTCCCAGAAGTTGCCCTTATATTGATAGAAGCCCGTGGTGAGGAAGCGAATATCGTCGATCAGCTGATCGGTACGATAGTCCTCGACCCGTTCCATACCGGCACCTTTGGCCTTGAGGCGCATATTGATATCTTTGGTGACCAGTACCACGGAACGTGGGCTGTACTGCTTTTGCAGGTGGAGTGCAGTGTTGATAATACGGTTGTCGTTATTGTCACCTGGCAGAGTGCCTATGGTGAAATCGATTTGGTGGTCGGGGAAAATAGCTAATTTGCCGGATGCCGCAGTTTGTCCTTCACGGCTTGGCAGGGGGACGCCGTTGACGATTTGTTCAGGTGTGGTCAGTCCGCCTATGGCGTCTTCAAGTGCACGAATGGCGACTCTGGCGTCGCGGCTGACATCGCGCTTTCTGTCTTTTATCTGGTCGAGTTCCTCCAGAACTGTCATCGGTACGACGACATCATGTTCTTCAAAAGAGTAAATGGCTAAAGGTTCATGTAAAAGTACGTTGGTATCCAGTACAAACAACTTTCTGCCGTCTTGCTCCATGGCGCCTCCATTCCAGCATGTTGCCAGTGTTGATTAACCGAGTTCTTACCGCAGCTGCTGTGCCTCCTTTTCCACATTTTTGTCGTCGGGACAAATGTTTACTTTATGTTAATAGTGGCATCAATACGGCCAAAGCTCAACTGACTTTTCACTCGGTACATCTCAGTTTAGTGTCACCTATATGACAACAAGATGACTGCCAGACTGAGGCAGACAAAACTCCTTTCAGCTGTAATTTGCAAAGCTTCATTTGTAATCTCTGCCAATGGGATTTAGTCTGGATCTCCGCCCGTAATATCTCCCCAGCGGAGGCTATCTGGTATGTGTTTCCCAGTCAGCACTTTGCGGTTTCAACCGCCAATTTCCATGTCGTTGATCTGTCAGCAATCTGCAGTGACCTGTCGGCAATGTCCTCCTGCAGACAACTCAGTTTCCCTGACCCGACCAAGACAAAATCAGTCGAATGCATGGCCAGTGCATCTTTTTTATGAAGCCTACAAATTCCTCAAAGCCCGATTTGACCGCAGTTCTTTGCTGTCAGCCCGGTTTTGGAGTGGATTTAGCCGTGGTCGCCGACTTGTATCCCCAAGTGGCTTGGGTATACCATACGCGCCCTTTGTGAAATGTGCCGGAGAAAAGAGTTAGTTATGCCGTTCGCCTTAGGTCAACGCTGGATCAGCGATACAGAATCAGAACTGGGATTGGGGACCGTGGTACAGGTTGAAGGCCGCATGGTCACAGTCCTGTTTCCGGCCACGGGTGAGAACCGCATGTTCGCCCGCACCGATGCCCCCCTTACCCGTGTGATTTACAACCCGGGTGACGACGTGGAAAGTCATGAAGGCTGGACACTGAAGATCGACTCCGTTGAGGAAAAGGACGGCCTTGTTTTCTACTTCGGCACCCGCAGTGACAACGGTGAAACCATCGAGCTGCGTGAAACTCTGCTGAATCACAATATTCGCTTTAATAAGCCTCAGGACCGCCTGTTTGCCGGCCAGATTGATCGTCTGGACCGCTTTACCATGCGTTACAAGAGCCAGCTGCTGCGTCACCAATTGGCCAGCTCAGACGTACTGGGACTGCAGGGCCCGCGTGTCGGCCTTATTCCTCACCAGCTGTGGATTGCCCATGAAGTGGGTCGCCGCTTCGCTCCGCGGGTTTTGCTGGCTGATGAAGTCGGCCTGGGTAAGACCATTGAAGCCGGTTTGATTATCCACCAGCAATTGATGACAGGTCGCGCCGAGCGCGTGCTGATTATCGTACCAGATACCCTGCGTCATCAGTGGCTGGTTGAGATGCTGCGCCGCTTTAACCTGCGCTTCGCCGTGTTCGACGAAGATCGCTGTGTTGAGGCTTTCGCCGAGCATGACAATCCTTTCTACACTGAGCAGCTGGTGATCTGTTCACTGGAACTGCTGCGCAAGAAACGCCGCCTTGAGCAGGCATTGGACGCTGACTGGGATCTGATGGTTGTGGATGAAGCCCACCACCTGGAATGGTCTGAAGATGAACCAAGCCGCGCCTACCAAACTGTCGAATCACTGGCAGAAGTGGTTCCGGGCGTACTGCTGCTGACAGCGACCCCAGATCAGCTGGGTCATCAAAGTCACTTTGCTCGCTTGCGCCTGCTGGACCCGGATCGTTTCTACGATTACGAAGCCTTTATCAAAGAGGAAGACAGCTACAAAGAAGTTGCCGAAGCCGCAGAAGCGCTGGCTGGTGATGAGAGGCTGTCTGACACCGCCATTAACAGCCTGACTGAGCTGCTGGGAGAGAAAGATATCGCCCCGGCAATCCGTATGATCCAGGCAGATGAAGTGGACGTGGAGATGAAAGAGGCTGCCCGCCGCGAACTGCTGCAGGAGCTGCTGGACCGTCACGGTACTGGCCGCGTGCTATACCGTAACAGCCGCGCTTCGGTAAAAGGCTTCCCACAACGTATTTTCCACCCTCATCCGCACGCCATGCCACAGGAGTATGTCACTGCAGCCCGGGTTAACTCCATGATGGGCGGCTATCGTAGCCTGCAGCAAAAGATCTCTATGGCACTGGCACCTGAAAAGATGTACCAGGAGTTCGATGAGAACAATGCCGGATGGTGGAAGTTCGATCCACGTGTGGATTGGCTGATCGATTTCCTCAAGAACAATCGTTCCAAGAAGGTGCTGATTATCGCCAGCCAGGCAGAGACCGCTCTGGCGCTGGAAGAGGCCCTGCGTACCCGTGAAGGTATTCAGGCCACAGTATTCCACGAAGGCATGTCCATTATTGAGCGCGACAAGGCCGGTGCCTACTTCGCTCAGGAGGAGGGTGGCGCCCAGGCACTGATCTGTTCTGAAATTGGCTCTGAGGGTCGTAACTTCCAGTTTGCCAGCCATCTGGTGCTGTTTGACCTGCCACTCAACCCGGACCTGCTGGAGCAGCGTATCGGTCGTCTGGACCGTATCGGTCAGAAGAACGATGTGCAGATCCACCTGCCATACCTGACAGGCACGGCTCAGGAGCGTCTGCTGACCTGGTATCACCAGGGGTTGAATGCCTTTGAACTGACCTGTCCAAGTGGCCATGTGCTCTTCAGCGAATTCGAAGAGGAGCTGGTTAAGGTTCTGATTGAAGATGATGCAGATGCCATGACCAATCTGCTGAACCACACCCAGAGCCGCTACAAAGAGCTGAAGCAGGCAATGGAGCAGGGCCGCGACAAGCTGCTGGAGATCAACTCTCACGGTGGTCACCGTGCACAGGAGCTGGTTGAGCGTCTGTCCAGTCGTGACAATGATACAGGCCTGATTGGCGCGGTTATCCGCCTGTGGGACATTATCGGTGTCGATCAGGAAGACAGTGGCGAGAACACCATTATCCTGCGTCCAAGTGAGCATATGATGTTCCCAACCTATCCGGGTCTGCCGGAGGATGGCATCACAGTGACCTTCGACCGTGATACGGCTCTGTCTCGTGACGATATTGCGCTGATCACCCAGGAGCACCCTCTGGTACAGACGGCACTGGATCTGATCACAGGTTCAGAAACCGGCAGCACCAGTGTGGCTGTGCTGAAGAACAAGGCGCTGCCAGCCGGTACCCTGTTCCTTGAACTGGTCTATCTGGCTGAAGCCTCTGCGCCGAAAGCCAGTCAGGTACACAGATACTTGCCACCGACACCTATCCGGGTGCTGCTGGATAAGACAGGTAACAACCTGTCTGCCAACGTTAACTATGACAACTTTGACCGTCAGCTGAGTGCGGTTAACCGTCATATCGGCAGTAAGCTGGTCAACGCTTCTCAGACTCTGATGCACCCACTGCTGGCCAAAGCTGATGAAGTGGCCAAGGTTGAGCTGGACACCCTGCTGGACGGTGCCCGTGACACCATGACTACTCAGCTGACCGCTGAGCTGGAACGTCTGGAAGCGCTGAAAGCCGTTAACCCGAACATCCGTGAAGAAGAGCTGGACTATCTGCGTGATCAGATGGTTGAGCTGAAACGCTATCTGGATGATTGTGCCCTGCAGCTGGACGCTATTCGTCTGGTACTGGTCAGCCACGCCTGATCTTCGCATTAAAAGAGCCCTGCCCTGCGCAGGGCTTTTTCCTATTTGTGCCGCTATTCTTGATATACTCAATCGAAGGGAATGACTCCCGCCAACGCCTGTTGGGCTTTTCTGGAAATCATGTACAAGGATTTTTACGTGCTCAGATCCACCTTTGCCTTTGTGTTGTCGACTCTGTTGTTATCGAGTGGCCACGCCGAGACCCTCAGCTATCAGCCCGCCACAGCGCAGCCGGGCTATGGCTATCTGCCCGATGATGAACTGCACGCCATCGATGTGGATGGACAGGCACAACAGGTGCTGGTCAGGGCATGGGAAGGCAAACATCAATATGGCGCAGTCATACTGCTGGCCAACCCAGGTCAGGTGCCTGACACGCCGGGTCTGATCGCCCACCTGCGACGTTCACTCAACCCTGATGGCTGGGCCAGCCTTAACCTCACCTCCCCGACTCCGCTGCCCAGAGCCAGTTTCTCCACCACAGCGGAATCCATTGCCAAAGCCGGAGAAGGCCAGCTTGAGTTGGCTTCGGTCAGCGCCACACCAGGTTTCACCCAGCAGCAAATGAGGGAGTTTATTGAAGACAGGCAAAAGAGTGTCACCGCCTCGCTGGCACAACTGGACACCATAGGCAGTGAGTATCCCGGAAAGCGTGTGTTGGTGGTCAGCAACCAGACGGCAGCTATGGTGATAGAGCTGCTGCATTCCAAGCAGATGAATACGCCGGATCTGCTGGTCGTATTCAATCCCTTTTTGCCGGAGAAAAAATCCAATTCGGCACTGGTTAAAGCGCTGGCGGAACTGGAGATACCTGTGCTGGATATTCAGTCTCCTGATGGCCACCCCGCCTCCCGGGAAACCCTGGCCCAAAGAAGCAATCTTACCCGCACCAAGGGACCAGCCAAATATCGCCAGCTCAAGCTGTCTCTCAACCTGGATCTGCCCAGCAGTTGGCAGCATGCCTCCAAAGCGATTAAAGGGTTTGCCTACACCAGCCTGATCCGCTGATTACCAGCTCTGACGTTGAGACCAGGCCTTATCCGGGTCTTTGGTTTGACGCCTGGCCGCTATCTTACTGTTACGCCCTGCAAGCAAACGGATTTGATACCAGGACTCTCTCGCCAGCAGACTCCTGACGCCGGCCAGCCAACTCCTGTGGGTACTGTGTTTAATTGCCGCGGCCGCATCGGGTGAGGTTTGCCTGATTCTGTCTGCCATGGCCAGGGCCTCTGCGCCGGGCTGCTCATAAACCCGGGTGATAAGCCCATACTCTGCAGCCTGCTGCGCCGACAATATCTCTGCCGTCAGCGTCAGCTCCAGTGCCTTGTCTCTTGGAAGTATGCTGCGCAACATTGCCAGTCCGGCCATATCCGGCACCAGCCCCCATTTGGCCTCCATAATGGAGAAGTCACTGCCCGGCGAGGCGTAACGCATATCAGCGCCAAGGGCGATCTGCATACCTCCGCCATAACAGTGACCTTCAAGCACGGCAATGACAGGAACCGGCAAGCGCTGCCAGCCAATGGAGACTCGCTGAGCCAGATTGGCATTACCCGGCAACCACTTAAACAGTAGCCTAACCGCCTGCATAGGTTGTTTCATCACGCTTTTTACATCCAACCCGGAACTGAAGTTACCTCCTGCCCCGGTCAGAATAACGGCTCGAATACTGGAGTCCCGGCGGATCTGTCGCTGCGCCTCACAGATATCGAGGAACATCTGAAAGTTAAGAGCATTGAATTTCTCAGGCCTGTTAAGGGTAACGAAGGCGATCTGGTCTTTGACTTCAAAAGCCACGTACTTCAATGACATAGGGTTCTCCTACCGGGCTGGATTGGCCACAGTAGAACGATTTGAATACAAAATGCAAAGACTTTGTTAAACTGCCGCGCTTCAGCAGCACCACAAGGGTAAATTAGAGGGGCCTTAATTTACCGCCGTTTGCACTGAGTCCGGCCCGGAAAATAGTCGAAAGTCCGTCAAGTCTCGAAATCGGTGTTAGGCTTGTTATAACGGGCAAAGCAGGGATAAGGGAGCTATGGCGACTCAGATATTGATATGCGACGACTCAGCGATGGCGAGAAAGCAGATGGCCCGCAGTCTGCCGCCAGAATGGGAGGTCGAGGTAAACTATGCCGCCAATGGCCAGGAGGGCATTACTGCCATCCGTGAAGGCAAAGGCGAGATTGTATTTCTCGATCTGAATATGCCAGTCATGGACGGCTACCAGGTGCTGACCCAGGTGCAGCAGCAGGACCTGCCCGCCATGATTATCGTCGTCTCAGGTGATATTCAAGCCAAAGCCCACGAAAGAGTTAAAGCCCTCGGCGCCATAGATTTTATCCAGAAGCCAGTTAACCTCGATGCGATACGTACCCTGCTGATCAACTACGGCATTCTGGTGCCCGAAGAGACCCCGGTTGTTGAACAGACTGAACAACTGACCAAGGCCGACGATGACTCCCCTTTTGTAAAAGTTGACCTGCGCGACGCCTGCCAGGAGGTGGCCAATGTCGCTATGGGCCAGGCTGCAGACTTACTCGCCAAATTGCTGGATGTATTCGTCAAACTCCCCATCCCCAACGTCAATGTGCTGGAAACCAGCGAACTGACAATGGCCCTCAAATCTGTTGAGCATGAAAATAAAGCCTCCGCTTTATGTCAGGGCTTTATCGCTGCGGGCGTCGCAGGAGAAGCCCTGCTGATGTTTTACGACGGTAGCTTTGAGGAGATGGCCAAGTTAATGGGACTGGATAACCCCCAGGACCCCGACACAGAAATTGAAGTGCTGATGGACACAGGCAATGTACTTGTAGGCGCATTTTTGCGCGGTGTGTTTGAACAACTGCATATGAGCTATAGCCAGTCTCACCCCGTTGTGTTGGGGCGACACTGCAATGTGTCAGAGCTTATCAATGCCAGAATCAACAAATGGCAACGCACCCTGGCGATGGAAATCAATTATCAGATAGAGAGCTACAATATTCGCTGTGATCTGCTGTTGTTGTTCACCGAAGACTCCATTCCCACCTTGAATACCAAGCTCAGTTATCTGCTGGATTAAAGACGTCAGGAAGCCCTATGCCTAATCAAATGAATGAACTGCACCGGCTGATCGAAATGGTCCAAACCATTGAAGTGGGTCTGGTGATGCTGGACAAAGATTATCGGGTGCAGCTGTGGAACGGCTTTATGGAGAACCACAGTGGCATCTCCCCCAATACCCTGCGTGACCGAAACCTGTTTGAATGCTTTCCTGAGCTGCATGAAGAGTGGTTGACGAAGAAAATGGAGGTGGTGTTAACCCTGCAAAACAGAGCCTTTATCAGCTGGGAGCAGAGACCCTATATCTTCCGCTTTAAAAACTTCCGCCCCATTACCGGCCAGGCGGAGTTTATGTACCAGAATGTTACCCTGTTTTCCCTGTCATCACTGACTGGAGAAGTTACCCATATCTGTATGATCATCTACGATGTCACAGACGTTGCAGTGAACAAATTACAACTTAAAGAAGCCAATGCTGAGCTGGCTGAACTGAGCCAGATAGATGGCCTGACTAAACTCTATAACCGCAGACATTGGCAGGATTTGCTGAATCGGGAGTTTGAGCGCTACCAACGCTATCACGAGCATGCCAGTCTGGTGATGCTGGATATCGACTTCTTTAAGTCGATCAATGACAACTATGGTCATGTGGTCGGCGACCGGGCGATTCAGCATCTGGCCAGGTTGATCCAAGACTCTCTGCGTGAAACCGATGTCGCAGGTAGATATGGCGGTGAGGAGTTTGGCATAGTCCTGCCCAATACAGATGCTGCCAGCGCCAGCCAGTTTGCGGAAAGACTGAGGCAGAAAGTGGAGCGTTCCCCACTGAAAGCGGAAGGACAGAATATTAAGTTCACTATCAGTGCTGGCATTTGCATGCTGGATAATGAGATAGCACAGAACTCTGACTGGATCCGCCGGGCCGATGCTGCCCTGTATCGGGCTAAAGAAACAGGCCGTAACAATGTGCAGGTGTATTCAAAAGATGAGGATAGTTAGGATCTGTTGACCTTTGAAGAATTCAACCATGAAAGACCCTAGTAAAAAACCCGCCAGTTGGCGGGTTTTTAATATTCGTACCGAAGCGCAGGATTAGTGCAGAGTCTCTTCGTCTTCGTCATCTTCCGGCATTTCGTCACCCACAAAGTAGGTGCCCCAACCGTCATAATCAACCTTCTGTTTGACTGCCAGGTTCATCAGTTGCTCACAGGCCTGATCCAGCAGTTCCACTTCCAGACGATGGTTGGCAATGGCGTCAAAGCAGTACAGTGTGCTGCCATCTTCCAGCTCAATCTCTTCGGCGTCATTCACCTCAAAACCCAGCTTGAAGGCATCTACCGCAGCTTTTTCCAAACGGTCAAAGTTGGTACTGGAAAAGTGATGCTCAATCACATATTCGGCATCAGGATCTGAACCATCATCCATCAGTGCCTGCACGATTTCGCGGTTCTCTTCCAACTGCTCTTGCAGCATACGTTCAATAGACATGCTCGTCTCCATCTAAATCAACGGCCGGAGTATAACAAACTTCTACCCTTGGGCAGCAGTTTTACTCATCATGGCAGAAGCTTCCGCATTCAGCTGCGCCAACTTCTCTTCCATGATTTTGTGGACACGACCGGCAAGCTCTTTAACTGAGTCTTTGCCCAGACCTTTGGTCTCTACCGGGTCCATCACCTCAATAATCACTACACCATTGTTCCAGCGGTTGAGGCGGATATCACTTTGGTTGGAAGCCAGTACAGGTACCATGGGCACACCGGCAGCAATAGCTGTGTGGAAAGCACCTGCCTTGAAAGGCAACAGACCACGGCCACGGCTGCGGGTCCCCTCAGGGAAAATCCACACAGACAGGCACTTTTCTTTGATCTTCTGAGCCGTCTTGGCCATGGTATCGAAGGCTTTGCTGCGGTTTTTGCGGTCGATAAGGATATTACCTGACAGCCAGTAAATCTGGCCGAACAGCGGCATCCACAGAATGCTCTTCTTCCCCAGACTCACAGTTCCTTTTGGCACTGCGGCGGTGTGGGTGAACATGTCATAGTTGTTCTGGTGATTGGCCAGATAGACGCAAGGCCCCTTGGATTCCCCGGCTGGTCTGCGAACAATAACCTTAATACCCAAAACAGGCGCCACAGCTGAAAACAGCTTGGCGAACATATGTACATTGTCTCTGTGAAGCGGTCGTAGCAAGCAGTACAGGCCACCGAAAAGGAAAGCGAATACCAGCATAACAGCCAACAACAGACATCTGACGATTAACAGCACGACAGTCTCCTGCAGAAAAATTGGCGACAGTATAGCCAGCAACTCACTGTCGCTCAATCTTTTGATAACAGCTGTACGCTTAAATAACGTTCACTTCAAATCAGGGTTTCAAGCCATTGATTAACTTGGAATAGGTCAGTCTGAACGCCAAAGCTGACAGCGCCAGAGTAACCACAATGGCAGCTCCGGCTGGCAGATCATAGCTGGCAGACAGCCAAAGTCCCAGTAAATAACCCACTGCCCCGACCAGATAAGCCCATGCCAATGCCCATTTCGATTCACACCTGTTGATGGCAAGTGCTGGTAATATCAGAGAACTGAACACCAGATACACACCAACCAACTCAACCGACAGCGTAATCATCAGCGCAAACAGCAGATAGAAGCCCCGGCCCAACAATAACTGTGGACGCCAAAGCACTAATGCCAACACCAGTATTGAAGCTACGGCAGGCAGTATCAGTGTCGACCAATCGACCCAGAGGATCTGTCCTGACAATACCTGCTTCAGCAGTTCACCACCGTGGGGATCGTGGGACAGAATCAACATGGCAGACACTGCGGCCAGCACGTAGAAGCAACCGATCATCGCTTCCAGCTCCTGGGCCATATGCTTTTCCAGCCAGGCGATCAAACCTGCGGCCGCCAGTGCAAAGCACAAGGGCATCCACAGATTTGCCAGTGGCATATGTTCCATCTCGTGGCTCATATGCACCAGTACTGTACCCAAGGCAGCAACCTGAGCAATCGCCAGGTCGATAAAGATAATGCCGCGCTTGAGCACCTGGCGCCCCAGAATCACATGGGTTGAAAGGACCAAGATGCCGGCCACAAAGGCCGGCATCAGTACCTGAAGCATTTCTGCACTCACTGCACAGTCCCTTTCAGCTTGCCGATAACACTGGAGTACAGACCAAACATGTCAGTGCTTTGATCATCGCCACCCACAGTCATAGGCAGAACCACCACCGGCAACCCGGTTCGCTCCGCCAGCCAATCAGCACCGCGTCGGTCCTGATAGCTCGCGACTACAATCGCAGAGATATCTCCCTGCTTGGCGCGGGACAACAATGAGGCAAGATGGCTACTGGAAGGCGGAATGCCAGGCTTTGGCTCCAGATCTGCGGTCTGCTCAACCCCGAGCCAATCGTACAGGTAGCGGTAGTTGGAGTGATAACCAATCACCTTCTTACCTTTCAACTCCTGTGCATCAGCCTCCCATTGCGGAACCGCTGCTTGCCAGCGCTGCTCAAACTGCTTCAGATTGGCCTGGTAAGCCGCTGCATTGTCTGGATCCAGTTGCTCCATCTTACTGGCCATGGCCCTGGCAACCTGCAGCAATCGCTCAGGTGAAAAATGCACATGGGGATTCCCCTCTGCATGCACATCCCCCATTGAGCGATCGACCTTGTCCAACTTATCCAGTGTCTCCACATGGTCTGTGGCAAAGAACAATCCTCTATCGGTAGAGTTCATGGCTGGATTAGCAGCTTTCATCTGTAGCATGGGCAACCAGCCCACCTCCAGTTGAGCGCCAGCGCACACAGCCAAATCTGCACGACGCATCTTGGCAATCAGGCTGGGTCTTGCCTGAACCAGATGCGGATCCTGAAATGCCGTTGTCGCCGAGTAAACACTGGCATTCGGCGCCAACTCGCTGGCAATAGCGCCATATTCAGGTTCACAGGCAAAGATATTCAATTCAGCCGAGGCCATGGGCACTATGCCCAGACCCAGCGTCAACAAAGAGGCGTTAAGCCAATTAGAACTGATGCGCACCATGGGCCCCCAGAGTCATCACATATTGCAGAGTGATGATGTTGTCATCGGTGAAACCGTCAAAGTTGGTGCCATCCTGGCGGGTATACTGCAGACGAACGGTAGAGAAGTGGCTGTTATGCCACGCCAGCATCACATCAGTTTCCTTCAGCTTCTGCGCATCGAAGTGATCTTCGTGCATCAGCTGAGTGTCAACCTGACCATAACGAATACCGGCAGACCAGTGTGGAGAGAACTGGTAAACACTGCTCAGGTACCAGCCCTGCATATAGTCTTTACCATGGCCCTCGTGTCCATGTTCTTCTTCGTGCCCCTCTTCTTCATGGTGTTCTTCCAGCGGCATAAAGTCTTCGATACGGAAGAACTCACCACTCACAGTCAGGTGCTGGTACTTGTAGTTGCCATCAGGAGCCCACTTGAAGACGAAGTCGGCACCATACATGTTTTCACCTGTATAGGCTGCACTGTGACTATGGCCGTGCTCTTCGTGTCCATGCTCCTCTTCAGCATGTCCTCCCTCTTCGTGCCCATGCTCCTCATGAGCACTCATGCGACCATTTTCATTGCGCAGATAGCTCAGACCCAACTGCCAGGAGCTGGAGTCACCAATGTCGCCACCAATTTTGGTGTAAGCGGTATACACCCCAACTGTTTCATATTCACGCTCACCGGACTCATCTGCTGCACGCAGAGAGTCACCGCTAAATCCTTCTACCCCCAGCAACCAATAGGTATCGGTTGGGGCCAGATAGTTAAAACGCAAGCCATCGTCAAAGTAGTGACTACCCAGGAAGGCGCGGTACACACCGGGACGCTCGACGAAGGAATCTGTGTGTGGGTGCTGATTATTCAAATAACCGATATCAGACAGGAAACGACCGCCACGAATACCCATACCCGCCGGCAGGTTCAGGGTTTGAATAAATGCCTCTTCCAGCTCAACTTCTGTTTCGCTGCCATGCACTTCCAAAACAGTGGTGATCTTGCCGTAAAACATGTCATCGATGTTGGCACTGATTGCCAACTCGGTCTCACCCAGGCCAAAACCTTTTTCCCGTCCCAGAATTCGGTCTTCTGATTGATAGTGACCATCCAGTACCGCACTAATAAGCGGGTTGCTCAATGTTGGAGTCTCAGCAGCAGCAAAAGTCGCGGTCAGAGCTGCAGCAACAGCGGAAATACGGCCAGCCTGGCCAAACAGAGATGTGGTTTTCATTTTTTCTCCAAAATAATCCTGAGACCAATTCTTCAGATGAATTGGCACACGCCCGCAAGCACATAGACAAGCAGACTAAGTAATTGATTTTAATTTAGGTAAATCAGAGAAATAGGGGAGGACCGCGGGTGAAATAATGGAATGAGGGAGCCTGCCAGGAGTGGAAGCTAACCTCGAAATAGGGAATGGATTTGTACTCAACCTGAGGCAAGCTAAGCTCAGTTGAGGGCAGACATGTATTTTGATGATGCTGATGAAAACACAGGCTGCAGTGAGCCAGTTGTGACTGCTCACCATCCTTGATGTGGGTCAAACTGTGGGCCGGAGCAAGCACAACCAGACTTATCCAGCTGAACAACAGCCAGATAGTTATCTGCTTGGAAAACTTGCCAACGGGTCTCAAAAAAGTCTGCTCCTGCTAATTGTGTTAAGTAAAATTCCAAATTTACTTTCGCCGAACTTTACCACAAATTAATTACAAGTCAGCACCGCAGACAGTGCAAATTTTTAGCTTAAGTGTAAATTAAGCCTGAGTTAAGCTGTAAAAACTAAGGTTGGAAGCAGAAAATTGCGGCTGATCTGCAATGGGGAAAACCGGGAGGTAAAAATGCTGGCCTTTTTGCGTGCGAATCTGGGACTGATCGTATTTATTCTGCTGTTCCTGGCAGCGGTATTGGGCGGCATTTGGTGGGTAGAAGCCTCACTCGCCGGCCAGGAAGTGGTCATAGATTAAGCCTTATCCTGCTCCTCTGGTGGCAGTTCCCGGACTTTAATGTGGTCCATAATATGGGACGCCAACAGCAGTATAAGAGCGACTATGCCTACCGGGGCAGCAATAGCCTTGTACTGAGGTAACCACCAATAACAGGCAGCCATACCTGCAGCGACATAGAAGCCAGTAATCTTGAGTCGCTGCAACGTCACGTTTTTCCCCAACCAGGCGTGACAGTGCGGGCACTGAAACTCAGCTTTCAGGCCTTTTCCCCTTTGGTTTTCTATTCGCGCAATGCTGAAACCTTTGCTGCAATGTGGGCAGATCATGATGATGCTCCATTAAAGAGAAGGGTTACCAGGCAAATCACTGCCGGTACTCAGGGGGTGAGAGTCTATACCAGAACGTCAGCAAAATGTGGCTGCAAAGTGATATTTCCCACGACCTTATTCAAACTTTTCGGCATTCTCAACTTAAGTTATTGAATCTTTCCCAGACAGGATTTTTCTCTGTTGCCGCAACTCTTGCTGCGGAATATCATTACGGCCTTAACGTCATCAAGGATATTTTTATTCCCATGTCAAAAGTTTCCACTCTGCTGCTGGCCATGCTGTTATCTGTGCTGAGCACAGGCGTTTGGGCCGATGAGTCGACCCTGACACCACAACAGGTCAACCAACAAATTATGCTGCTGCAAGGTGATATTGACCACGATATTGCCCAGCTGAAAACCGCCAAAGGCGAAATTCGCGCCCTGACCGAATACCGCATCATCAAGAAAATTGGTGAGTTGCGCAGCTTGATCGGCTCTCAGGTTGCCAAGTCCAGCCCGGACAGTGCATCCCTTAAGCCACTGATCACCGAACAACTGCAGTTTATTGCTCAGGTCGAAACCTATCTGGCCAACAGTGTTGATAAACTCAAGCAGCAACTGGGTACATCAGACGACGGCGCGACCATTGCCCTGATCGCCAAGCGTGAGACTGAGCGTGATCAGTTCTATGAAGCTCAACTGGAAACTATTCATTGGGCTGAAAAAGTCGGCATGGATGTGTCTGCCAATAAAGCGGCACTGATTAAAACCCTGATCCGTCGTGGTGAGCGTTTGGAAAGCCTTGTGACCTTCCTGCAACAACAGCTGAAGTCGTCTGTGGCTGAAGCCGATGCGGCCGGTAAAGATGTTTCTCAAGAGCAGACTGCCAAGGTCGCCATGTACCGCGACTGGCTGGACAACAGCAATGCCAGCCTGGAATCAGTGATCACCCTGCTGGACAAACTCGGCCAGGACACCGACAGCATGAAAAAGACACTGCTGTCTGTCAGTGGGGATATCACCCAGGACGTACTGAACATCGACGTAGCCTCAGGTCTGTTCCAGCAGTGGCTGGACAGCGCCAAGGCTCAACTGATTGAGCATGGTCCATCACTGACCTTCAAGGTCTTTATTTTCCTGCTGATCCTGTTTGCAGCCAGTCTACTGGCCCGTATCGTGGAAAGCATTGTTCGCCGTGCAGTGAGCACCTCCAAACTTAAGTTCAGCAAGCTGCTGCAGGATTTCTTCACCAAGCTGTCCAGCAAGGTGGTTTACTCTATCGGCCTGCTGGTTGCCCTGTCGCAACTTGGCTTTGAGCTTGGCCCTCTGTTGGCCGGTTTCGGTATCGCCGGTGTGGTCATAGGTTTTGCTCTGCAGGACACCCTGTCCAACTTCGCTTCAGGCATGATGATCCTCATCTATCGTCCATTCGACGTGGGTGACCTGATCAATGCCGGTGGTGTAACAGGTAAAGTCAGCCATATGAGTCTGGTATCCACCACCATTATGACCTTCGATAACCAGCGTCTGATTGTCCCAAACAATAAGATCTGGGGTGACACTATCAACAACATCACTGTTGAGCGTAACCGTCGGGTGGATCTGGTCTTCGGTATCGGCTACTCAGATGATATTGAGCATGCAGAGAAAGTACTGATGGATGTCGTGACCAAGCACCCTAAAGTCCTTAAAGATCCTGAGCCTGTGGTTAAGCTGCACACTCTGGGTGAGTCTTCCGTAGACTTTGTGGTTCGTCCATGGTGTCAACCTGAAGATTACTGGGATGTATACTGGGATATTACCCGGGAAGTTAAGATGCGCTTCGACGCCGAAGGTATCAGCATTCCCTTCCCACAAAGAGATGTACATATCTATCAGACGGCAGAGAAGTAATTTTCTGCCGCAAAGTAAAAAAGCGCCGCTGGGCGCTTTTTTATTAACTCTTGTGATTGAGCGGGCGGATTCGGGATGCCCGCCATCAGCTAAAAATCGAAATTATAGGTGTAGCCCAGCACCACTTTAACATCGTCATCATCCAGATCCGTGTCTGCCACGGCGAAGCTGACATCCCCCATTTTGGTCGCTGCGCTCAGAGCTACGTGGTAGTCGGAGTAGCTGTCGGTGCCGAACCAGGAGCTGATAACATCCCCATCGTTATAGCCATAGTGAAAATCCAGCGTTAGCATCTCAGTGACAGGAACACTGACATCTGCAGTCAGGTAGCTGTAGTCTTCATCATCCAGTCCATCGGCGGCAACATCACTGCCGGCGTGAATGAATTTGGCATAGCCTAAAGTGATCCATTTCCATGAGAGCGAGCCATACAGCTCACCAAAGCTGATGCTGCCGGGAGAATCCGGATAACCATAGTAGAGATAGCCAACGTCATAACCGAAACCGTCACCAAACTCACCTTCAAAGCCCGCATACAAGTCCATTTCATAGCTGGTGCCATCGCCAAAATCTACATTGGACACCCAGGTACCTGCATAGAATCCACTCTCATGTCCATAATCGACACCACCCTGAATGGCAGCATCATCTGCGGTTTGACTGACTCCACGCCACAAATAGTTGGAAGTAAAACCTATATTACCCGACACCTCTGCAGCAACCGGTTGTGACATCAATACTCCAGCCAGGGCTGCGGCCAATCCAACGCTTATGTTCTTCATTCTTATCCCCTCGTTTAGTCAATCCCCATCCTGTTTGTACTGATGAACCATTACAGTGCAGTCAGCCACAGGTCACACATTGAGTTGCCATTCATGTGCCAATTGGGAAGTTATCTGAACGAAGAACCACAAGACTCATCCTGGAATTGAACAAACAAAATTGCTCAAGCCACTGTTATACATTGGTTAAATTTGCAGCAATCAGGGTAAGAAGTTATTGATTGCAATCCAGTGACCTGCAGAGATGATGCAAGCGACAGACAAGATACAGCCAGAGTGACTGCCTTTTATTGGGGCATAGGCACTCACATGGTGCAATCATGGTTGGCAGCATAAAACTTGATGCAATAAAAAAGCCCTCATAGTTAGAGGGCTTTTTTGCGACATGGGAAAGGAATATCAGTTCACGCTGTCACGCAGAGCTTTACCAGCTTTGAACTTAGGTACGTTTGCCTCAGGGATCTGAATATCTTTACCAGTTTGAGGATTGCGACCAGTACGTGCTGCCCGTTTGCCAACTTCAAATGACCCAAAGCCCAGAATAGAGATCTTGTCACCAGCCTGCATGGCCTCAGTGATAGCCTGTTCGAAAGACTTGAGTGCGCGGGTTGCTTCAGCTTTTGACAGCTCAGCATTCTCCGCCATTTTGGCGATTAGTTCCGTCTTGTTCATTGTTATTTTCTCACATCATCACAGTTATGGATAAGTAACAGGACCCATGATGCTGCTGGGTCAGTGTTACCATGCCACAAGGTAAACTGTTCGTGAAGATGTTAATGCGAAGTTAACAGCAAAAAATTACTATTCTTCCAACAATTGTTTCAATAACCTGCGAACCAACTGAGGTTCAAAGGGTTTATCACATAAAGCATTAACCCCGTGCTTGGCGACATTGGAAAGATGCGACTCATTGGCGTCGGATGACACCATCAGAATAGGGACCATAGGTTGAGCACTGTACTGACGTATGTACTTGGCCAGCATCAGACCATCCACTTGGGGCATGTTGTAATCAGTGATCACCAAATCAAAGTTGTTGTCCTGCAGCAATTGAATGGCCTCTTTACCGTCTGCAGCCTCAGTGATCTCCTCCATTCCCAGTGTATTCAGGGTTCGGCGAATAATCTTACGCGACAGCGCACTGTCATCCACCAGCAGCACGCGCAAGTCCTGAGGTTCCAGATACTCCAGATCCAGATCATCATGACCCAGCAGTTCAGCAGTAGAGATAAGCGCCGAATGCAGATGAGAAAGTTCAAAGGGTTTGGGCAAAATCGCCACCACGCCAGATTGACGGTAAGCCTCCAGCTGCTCTTTGCGATACTCACTGGAGATCAACATAAACTGGGTGTCTTCACAGGCCTCGCTGCTTTTGACATGGGCAACCAGATCCAAAGCGGTGCCATCTGCAAAATGCATGGCACTGACCACAAGATCCGGCCGCCACTCCTGAGCCAACTCTTTGCCGGACTCCAGACCGTCAGCCGTCTTTATTTCATGAACCCCCTCTTCCTGCAGTTGGTTCATGATGATTTTTCGCTGTGCATTTGAAGGTTCTATGAGGAGTATCGATAACTGATCAATCGAGACGTGTTCCATAAATCAATCCTCAGCATCATTGCCCTTGTGAGCCGACAGATGTGTGTCTGTTAAACGGCAGCTTACGCCATAAAGATAGCAGTTGGACCCGGTATCAGCAGGTGGTTCTCTGAAATTTTCTATGGCCGACATCCCCTGCCGAGCTAAAATGTCGTTTTCCCGATTTACCGGTATTTCTGCAATGACTGAATCCGAATTCTGGCAGCTGGTCAGCCGTGACGTGTTAACCCAATCAAACAGCGCGCTCAGTGAGCAACTCAAGCAAAGATTGTCCGCGTTAAGTGATGAGCAACTGGCCGCCTTTGACAAACATTTTTCCCAGCAGATGCGTCGCAGCTATTTGTGGAGCGTTTGGGGAGCCGCTTATGTATTGACAGGGATCGACAGCGAGTATGAGTTTGCGGAGTTCCGCAGTTACCTTATTTCGCTGGGTAAAGAGTGGTTCGAGAAGATAATTGCCAATCCGGATTCACTGGCACAGCTGCCTGAATTTCCGCTTGTAGATGACTATGCCTATCCATTCCTCGAGGAGTATGACCTGATTGCCGGTCAGCTCTATGAAGAGCGCACAGGCAAGGAGCTTCCATTCGTTCCCTCAGGGCAGGCGACACCTGCGGGTAAGAAGTTTGATAATCGGCCCAAGATGCTGAAAAAAGCCTACCCGGAACTGGCTCATCGCTTCCCGTTTTGATCCTTTTTCGCTCTGTGCCATATAAGCAATATCGATTGTATTAAGCCGTGATTCAGGTTACTTTTTGTACATTGAATTCAACCCAACGAATTACAGTAAAAATGCCGTTAGTTCAGTAACTTTTATTAGGCTAACGACTCGCAATCAGGAGATTGTTATATGGCAACAAGAGCATTGATCCTCGCAGGCATACTGGCTACCGGTAGTGTGATGGCAGCGGATGAAAAAGTGGAGAATCCTGTCACCCAGGATGGTGTTGTCAAAATTACCTGGCAAAACCCGGACAAGTACTCAGATATTGAGTCCACCGCAGAGAGACAGTCCAGGTTTGAGCAGCGGGCTTTTGACTCCATGACAGAGAATCTGGCCAAGTTGGCGGGAAAGGTACTGACTCATGGTGAACAGATGCAGATGACTGTCACCAATGTTGATTTGGCTGGAGATGTTCGCCCAACCTTTGGTGCCAGTGCCAGTGATATTCGGGTGTTAAAAGATATCTACCCACCCAAAATCACCTTCAGTTACCAGATCACCAAAGGCCAGCAGGTGATTATGTCAGGTCAAGAGGAACTCAGGGATCTTAACTATCTGGGCGGGATCCAACCCAGACGTCAGGAGTCCTTTATGTATGAAAACCAGATGCTGAAGCACTGGTTTAACAAAACCATCACCCCGCGTATGGAAGGCACTCCTCCCAAGTGACCACCAATCTAACGGCAGAGCCTGAGCTCTGCCGTTTTTGTATTAAACCGCGATTGGCCAAAGCGCCACACCATCCTCAGATTGCTTGGCCTGCTTCTTTGCCGCAGCAGCCAATTCCGACAAGCTTTCATCACTGCATGCCCGGGTAGTCTCCGCCGTGAGAATACCCACTGACAGCCCGGTCAGTGTATATTTGCAGGGTTTGCCCAGCCTGTCTTCGGACTCAATAAAGCCAGCCCGCCAGTCTGCCTCCCTGAAGAAACGACTTTTGACTCGCTCAAACTCCTGTAATACCTCGCGACATATGTGTATGCAACAGGCCGAAGTGGAGATCATCACAAAATCATCGCCGCCGATATGACCGATAAAGCACTCGGGAGATTGATGGCTACGCAGCAGTTCTGACAGCGCAATAATCATTTCGTCACCGCGACTGAAACCATACACATCGTTATAGGGTTTGAACTGATTCAGGTCGAAATAAGCCAGCTCAAAATCCAGCTCCATCTGACGCAACCGCTGCAGCTCCTCCTGAATCGGCACATTGCCCGGCAAGCCGGTCAAAGGGTTGGCGTGACGGGCATGCTTTATTCTTTGATCGGTAATGCGTTGCAGCAGATCCCGGGTATGCCCGACGCCCAGCAACTCCTCTCCCCGGAGGATAATAAACTGTTGAGCAATGACGGTTTCACTGTCTGCCGTAAGTAACTGGCTGACTGACGACAAAGGTGTGCCAGCCTGAAACTGCAATGCATCCCCATCCATCGCCTCATGCAGAGGTCGGCTCTCATGCAGAGCTCGTCCGTAGGGAGTACTGAACAACTCCAGCAGATGATTACGATACAAAAGGCCCACAGCCCGACTTTGTTGCATCACCACCAACGCCTGCAGACCAGGCTGTCGGCTAAACATCTGTCCCGCCTCTTTGAGCTTACAGTTTGCGGACAGGGCAACCGCAGGAGCACACAGGCTTTGCGCCGTCTCCCCATATCTGGGCATGGCGATGGGCAAGCCAACCGGTAAACTCTCATGCATTGTCAGTACTGGCTCGGCTGCGGGCTTACCAAGCAGATACCCCTGGCAATACTGCACCCCAAGACGCTTCAGAGTAGCCAG
The DNA here is from genome assembly GCF_023349125.1 of Shewanella corallii. Taxonomy (GTDB): domain Bacteria; phylum Pseudomonadota; class Gammaproteobacteria; order Enterobacterales; family Shewanellaceae; genus Shewanella; species Shewanella corallii. The sequence continues at coordinate 192,776 of NZ_JAKIKT010000004.1, forward strand.
TTCATCATGGCTCTCTATGCCCTCGGCTATCACTTTGCAGGTCAGGCTCTGGCAGAGTTCCACAATAGAGCGCACAAACTCCTGCTTGACGGAGTTGGTATCTATGCCGTGACTGAAATGACGGTCAATTTTGACAAAGTCAGGTGCCAGTTCAGACCATAACCTCAACCCGGAATAGCCCGCTCCCAAATCATCGATGGCGGTGAGAAAACCCTGATTGCGATAGTGCTGCAGGCACTCTTTAAGCAGATCGATATCATCAGCGGGATACTGCTCTGACAGCTCAATAACCACTTTAGAGGGCGGGATCCCAAGCAAGCTGAGCAATTGCAGAGTTTTACCCCTTGGATGATTGGGGTCGAGCAAGGCTTTAGGGGAGATATTAATGAAAAGCTTGCCGGGCAAGGAATCCCGGCAAAAAGCTGACAGGGCGCGTCTGCGACACAAGGTCTCCAGCTCACTGAGCCTGCCGTTGGTCTCAGCGGCCCGAAACAGGGACACAGGAGAATAAAGCGGGCTGTGCACAGGACCCCGGCTCAATGCTTCCAGCCCCAGGAGTTCCTGGCTGTTAATATTGAAAATGGGTTGGAACACTATATCCACTGACTCGTCAGCAATCAGCTGTTCCAACTCTCGGGTTAACGCATCCTTTGCCACAATTATTCAACGGGTTATAAGAATTTACCGTCGAGTTTATTGCGCCTGTATGACGTTCACATTACAGCCGCGAGACAGACGTTCAGGCTTTGCGCTTAAATGCCTGCAGGGTTTGCAGCAGCAGTGCCAGACGCTTAACCATCAACTGCAGACCTTGCTGATCCAGTTCGGTATCCAGCTTCATCTCTTCCAGCTCTTCCGCCAGCTCTTTTACATAGGGCAGAAAACGGTTACTGCTGGTGTTAAACCCCTGCTCTTTACTGAACACAGCCTGGAACTTGCCGTGACCTGCCTGTTGCAGCGCATTGAGTTTATTGTCTGCGTCGATTGCCTGCCGGTATACCAGCTGCAGGTTCTCCTGCAATTGCTCCAGCACCTTGATGTGTGGCATAACAACTCCATTCACTTAGATATTGGGCGGCAGTATACCCAAGTTGCTCAGATCATTTCACCATAGGAAGGAACATATGATCACAGGTTTCCGGCTCAAACACCTGCTCACTTCAGCTCTACTGCTGTTTTATGCTGCCTCCTCCGTTGCCGCAGACACAGATAAACCTCCCTTCTTTAAGCTTGAGTATCAGGGCCAAACCGCCTGGCTACTGGGTTCAATCCATATCGGCAAGGCTGACTTTTTTCCTATGCCCAAACAGGTGGAGCAGGCATTCGATAACTCCAGAGCGTTAGTCGTTGAGGCAGACGTTACCAAGGCCGATATGATGCCGCTTATTCGAAAATATGGACTCAAGCGCAATGAGTTCAATGACGAACAAAAGGCGCTAATGGCAGATTACTGCCAACCCCGGCAAGCGGTATGCCAGTCAATCGCAGGATTGGCGCCCTGGGTACAGGCGATGCAACTCACCCTGGCCCAGTTTATGGAGCTCGGTCTGCAACCTGAGCATGGCGTTGACAGCCACTTTCTTGCAAGACGGGGGGATAAGTCGATACTGGAGTTGGAGAGCGTTGAGCAGCAGTTCGCCATGCTGTCGTCATTCAGTGACGATGTTCAGTGGTTGATGCTGGAAGAGGCAATTAAGCAGCAACCAGATGATATTGTTGAACTTATCCAAGCCTGGCGAGATGGCGATAACCAGACGCTTGCGACTATCATGGAAGGCGATTTGAGCCAGCCAGAACAAAAAGCCTTTGTGGAAATACTGCTGTGGGAACGTAACCGAACCATGGCTGATACCACAGTCACCATGCTGGCGGACAAAGAGATTAAAGGTCCCCTCTTTATTATCATAGGAGCCGGTCACCTGGTGGGGCAGCACACAATCCCCGAGCTGCTGGCGGAAAAAGGCGTCAAAGTGACCAAATTACTTTAGCCGTAATCGGCGCAGGTTCGCTATCCCTGTCTATACTTGATTGATAACGCAAGCATGGAGGCTTGATGACGGCGAACCTCACCAACATGGTGTACCCAGGCTTTGAGACCATACCAAGGTATTGGAACCGGGAACATGAGTGTATGACTGCACGGGTCGATCCCGGGGAATACTATATCAGCTGCCAGGACGAATATATCTTCACCCGTCTTGGCTCCTGTATCACAGCATGCATTTGGGATCCTGTCATGCGCGTTGGCGGCCTCAACCACTTTCTGCTTCCTGAACGTAAAGCTCACGACGACTGGCATCAGCTGACCAGCTACTCCTGCCGCTATGGCAACTGGGCAATGGAGCAGTTGATTAACTCTATTCTGTCTGCCGGTGGCCAGCGTCGTAACCTGCAGGCCAAGGTTTTTGGCGGCGCTAAACTGGGCGGCATGTCCATCATCAATGTGGGAGAGTCCAACATTGAGTTTGTCCGTCAGTATCTTGCCACCGAAGGTATAGAGATCATTGCTGAAGATGTGGGTGGAATCTGGCCCAGAAAAGTTATGTTCCACCCCATGACCGGAAAAGCCAAAGTTAAGCGTCTATCTTCCGAGCCAGTGGAACTGACCATACTCGAAGAAAAAGAGTATCTGGATGGCGTTAAAGTTACCGGAGGCGACAACGACATTGAACTCTTCGGCGACTAGATTAACTAGGGTCTGTTGACCTTTCATGGTTGAATTTTGCTCGAGATAGACGCGCTTTAATCGCGACGCAAGGTGTGCCGCCTAGTGGGCCTAAGCAAATACCTTGCAACAAAGAGTAAAGCGCGTATAGCCGAGCCCTTCGGGCAGCGTTTGTCGTCGCTTTCTACTGTATTAACGCTCATTTATGTAGAACAACTACACCGCAATCGCGTTGCTTTGTATAAAACAACGACAAAGAGCTGCAAAAACCATCTTCAAAGGTCAACAGACCCTAGAGTGCCCCATGAAATGAACGTAACGTCCCAGATCCCGGTATGCAGGGTAACGGGAATAGATCAGCTCCATCTCCAGTAGTTGGGTGTTATCAAAATCAGGCGGCAAATGCTTTTTCAAATAGTCATGAATTACCCTGACCCCTGAACGACAATCAAGCGACAGCTGCCAATCAGCAAACCAATCCAGTACTGTATCAGGCGTCAACGGATGGGTCGGCGTTAGCCTCACCTTCTTCTTAATCTTGAAGTCTGCTTTTACATAATCGAAATTGCCGGAAATCAGCGCATGGAAGCGCATGGCTTCAAGATTGAAAAACATCAAAGAGAAAGAACCACCGGGCTTGAGCATCTTAAGCAGCCCCGCCATGGTGGATTTGGCATCCACCAACCACTCGACGACAGCGTGGCACAGAATCAGATCGAACTGGCCAAGTTCAGCCGGGTTAAGATCCTGAATGGCACTGTGCACCAGCTTGATATTCAACTCGGTATCACAGGCATCTATCTGCTGTTTTGCCAGCGCCAACATCTCAGCCGAGATATCACACAGAACCACCTCATGACCCAGTGCAGCCAGCTTTTGGCTCAGGTGTCCAAAACCGCCACCTGCATCCAGTACACGTAACCTGGACGAGTGAATAGCTGGCATGGTTTCGGTCAAATCCCGCCACAAAACCGCTGCGCGGATCTCCCCTTTACGGGTTCCATAGATGTTTCTGGCAAACTTCCCTGCCAGGCTGTCGAAATTTTTGTCTTGCACGAATTGAACTCTCACTCTTACAGGGGCAGTAGTTTGTCACACTTCAAAGCTCAGGTATTAGTGATTTCCTTCTCCGTGGAGAGTCTTTGCGGATGCTTTAGCATCTAATACCTTGGTGTGAATTTTCCATCCCGGATTTACTGCCAGCTTATCAATTTAACGCTAAACCACGGTGATTTAGAGGGTTTTGCCCCCTGTTTATACCAATTATTCCTTCCCCATCAGAGGGATACCCTACTGGCTAAAAAGTGGGTTATAATCCCGCCCCTGTTTCGGAACCGACATCTGGCAGTACCATGCAATATCAGGTTGAACTTAAGGCGATGCCATCGCTGTTTTCTCTTTATCGCAAAATTTTCTTTGGACGCAAACCCGGTTGGGATGGGCAACCTCTGCCCGGCATCCAGGTCAGTTGCGATAAAGTGGCGATTTCAGCTGCCAGTGTCAGCCAGTATGCCAATGTATGTGGATATAGCTTTGATGGCGAACAACTGCCAATGACCTATATGCATGTACTGGTGTTCCGCCTGCAGGCTCTGATTTTTACCCACCCGGCTATCACCTTCCCATTGCTGGGAATGATCCACCTGCGTAACCGCATTACCAGTTATCGCCAACTGAAGATCGATGAGACTTTTCGTATCGAATGTGCTCTGGCTGGGAGTGAAGAGACCGAAACCGGACTGACATTCGACCTTTTCTCCAAGGTCTGGGTTGGTGAAGAACTGGTATGGGAGTCAGTCTCCACTTACCTCTATCGTATCGAGAAGCCAGGAAAGCGCAGCCGTCCGCCCAAGGGGGACAATATGGCCTGGGACAACCCACAGCAGTGGCAACTAAGTGAAGATCTCGGCCGCCGTTATGCCAAAGCGTCCGGTGACTACAACCTGATCCATCTTCACCCGGTATTGTCCAAACGCTTTGGTTTTGATCGTGTACTGGTGCATGGCATGTGGTCTAAAGCTCGCTGTATTGCCGCCATGAACGAGGAGATTGGAGACCGCCCGGTTGAGGTGGATGTGACCTTCAAATTGCCTCTGTTTATGCCGGCAGATGTCACCTTCTGCGCCATTGACCAGCCAGAATCAGCTGGTAAGCGATTTGAACTCAGGGATGGCCGCGGCCGCCGTCCTCATCTGACGGGCTCGGTAAGGTATCTAAACTGATACTTCAGATAATCAGGGTCGGCATTGCCGACCCTCTGTTTTTATGTCCCACCGAAACACAGTGTTTAATCACACTTTGCATTTTAGGCAGGGTGAGAAACCTTGAGTTAATCTAAGATTACGCCACCTTTGAGCGCCCATCCAAGAGAGCACGACAGAATGCTGACCGATATTGAGATTTCAAAGCAAGCCACACTGGAACCTATCACGGCCATTGGCCAAAAACTCAGGTTAAAGGAAGACGAACTGGTCGCATTTGGCCCAGCCAAAGCAAAAATCAAATTATCAGCGCTGAATCGACTGGCCGACTCCCCGAAGGGCAAACTCATTATTGTCACCGCCGTCACACCCACCCCTTTTGGTGAAGGTAAAACGGTCACCACCATTGGCCTGACTCAATCTCTGCAGGCCATAGGTAAACGGGTTGCTGCCTGTATACGCCAGCCCAGTATGGGCCCCGTATTTGGGGTTAAAGGCGGTGCTGCAGGGGGTGGTTATGCTCAGGTGGTGCCCATGGAGGAGCTGAACCTGCATCTTACCGGTGATATTCATGCAGTCACTGCAGCCCACAATTTGGCAGCCGCCGCACTGGACTCCCGTCTGCACCATGAAACCCGCCTGGGTGCCAAAACCTTCTTTGATAAAACCGGCTTGCAGGCATTGAATATCGATCCGCAGCAGATTCTCTGGAATCGGGTGATGGACCATAACGATCGTGCCCTGAGACAGGTCACTGTAGGCCTGGGTAATAACAATGGGCATGCCCATGAATCCAGCTTTGATATTACTGCGGCATCAGAGTTGATGGCGATTCTGGCGCTCAGCCGTTCCCTGGCAGATCTGCGCCAGCGTATGGGCAGAATCGTGCTGGCACTGGATACCTCGGGCCAACCTGTCACCACAGAAATGCTGGGAGTAGCCGGTGCCATGACCGCCGTGATGGCTGAGGCAGTACAGCCGACTCTGATGCAAACCCTGTCCGGCGCACCGGCTTTGGTTCATGCCGGGCCTTTCGCCAATATCGCCCATGGCAACTCCTCTATTCTGGCGGATGAAATCGCACTGCGTTGTGCTGACTATGTGGTTACTGAGGCCGGTTTTGGTTCAGATATGGGGTTTGAGAAGTTCTGTAATATAAAGGTTCGCGAGTCCGGTGACGCCCCCGCGGCTGCCGTATTGGTGACCACGCTTAAAGCCTTGAAAGCCAACTCTGGTCTTGAGTCAGAACTGGATATCAGCGCACCGGACACCGCCAGACTTCATACCGGCTACGCCAATCTGGAGTGGCATATCAATAATGTCAGTCAGTATGGAGTACCTGTGGTCGTCGCCATCAACCGCTTCCCCACAGACACAGATGAAGAGTTGCAATGGCTGAAAGACAAAGTGAAGCAAAGCAAGGCCTTTGGCTGTGAAATCAGTGAAGCCTTTGCAAAGGGCGCTGACGGTGGCAAAGCTCTGGCACAGACCGTAGTGGCAGCAGCAGAGACTGAGTCGGCGTTTAAGTTTCTGTACGATACTGAGCTGCCACTTGAAGATAAATTGAATCAACTGGCTCAGGCAGGATATGGCGCTGCCGGTGTCGAGCTGTCAGACAAAGCCAGAGCGCAATTGGCCAGTCTGCAAGCCCTGAATCTGGATAAACTGCCTTTGTGTATGGCCAAAACCCCTATGTCTATCAGTCATGACCCCAAGCTCAAGGGTGTGCCAGGTGGTTTCACTATTCCGGTGACAGAGCTAAAGCTGAACGCCGGCGCGGGATTTATTACCGTGCTGATGGGTGCAGTTATGACAATGCCGGGATTGGGACTCAAGCCAGCCTATTTGAATATCGATGTGGATGCCGACGGCAATATCACAGGTCTGTTCTGAACCGGATATCAAATCGCCAACAAAAAAGCGAAGCCAAATGGCTTCGCTTTTTTGTATATGCGGCGATTAATCAATAATCCCGCGCGCACGCAGAATCGCAGTTTTGAAATCTGGCTCATAATCCTTGGCCAGACCCGGGATCATCTCATCGTCACCCATGTTGCGCATCTTCAGGTGATAGATAAGTACATCATCACTCAGCTCTTCCAGTTTCCCCTGATAACCCGCCTCTGCAGCCAATTTGCCTATCATCTGCATCAGGTTAAGTTCAGGCTCTTTCTGCCACTCAGGTTGCAACAGTTCAATCAATTCATTCAGACGATGACACTTCATTTAAGACTCCAACTTTGGCCATTGGCCATCAACTCTTTGACTGACGTTATACCAATCCGCATAGAAGATTGATCTCATCAGAGCCATGTCAGCCATTCGAGTACAATCCAAATTGGTGACGACATAGTGGTTCTATGACTAGACAATTTGGGGCGGTAATCGTGTGGCTGACAGGCTCCCGAAGGGCGAGTTTTAAAGGCGCGCATACCGCCCAGAGCTCTCTTGATTTATCCCGATAGATCTTCGCTCGCTCCGATTGTCTCCACGCCTTTAAATTCTCGCTGAGTGACTAAACTCCTATGCGGATTGGTATTAGATTACCAAATTCTGAAATATGACACCAAGCACACAATGCAGTGTTAGTGCCTTGCAGAGCCCTGATTGATGTTAGTTTCGCCAAAGTAAAACGCCCGGACAGGCCGGGCGTTTTCATATTGAGTATCAGGGCGATCAGGCCACTGTTTTTTTGCTCTTGCGGGCCGCTACAGATTTCTCAATGTGCTCGATAATCTTCTCGGCAACCGGCAAGCCAGTCGCGTTCTCGATACCTTCAATACCCGGTGCAGAGTTAACTTCCAATACCAGAGGACCACGCGCTGAGCGAAGAATATCCACACCGGCAACGCCCAGGCCCATAGCCTTCACCGCCGCAACAGCAGTTTTACGCTCTTCCGGGGTGATCTTGATCTTTTCAGCTGTACCGCCAAGATGCAGGTTAGAGCGGAAATCCCCCTCCGGGCCCTGTCGCTTCATGGCAGCAACCACCTTGTCGCCCACGACAAAACAGCGAATATCGCTGCCGTTGGACTCCTTGATGTACTCCTGCACCATGATGTTGGCCTTCAGTCCCAGGAAGGCTTCAATAACGCTTTCCGCCGCCTTCTTGGTTTCTGCCAGCACCACGCCAATACCCTGAGTACCCTCCAGCAACTTAATCACCAAAGGAGCGCCGCCCACCATGCTGATAAGATCCGGAATATCATCCGGCTTGCTGGCGAAACCAGTAATAGGCATGCCCACGTTCTGGCGGGACAAAAGCTGCAGCGCGCGCAGTTTGTCACGAGAGCGGGAGATGGAAATAGAATCATTGATGGCATACACCCCCATCATCTCAAACTGACGCACCAGTGCGCAGCCGTAGAAGGTGATGTTGGCGTGAATGCGGGGAATGATGGCGTCAAAATGGCCGATATCTTCCCCTTCAAGGTGAATTGTCGGCTGCACCGAATTGATGTTCATATAGCAATTCAATGGATTGATCACCACGGCCTCATGGCCACGTGATTCACAAGCCTCCACCAGTCGACGGGTAGAGTAAAGTTCCGGATGCTGCGACAAAATGCCAATTTTCATGAAATATAGCTCAATAAGAATTATCAAACCGTAGCGCTCGAAGGAGCGCTTGTCATTGACCCTGAGCGGGTCACTTTGACGCCTTGAATGGTGTCGTACGCCAAAGGGCGAATCTTTGTCTATCGTGCCATATTTGGCAAGCAGAATCTCACCGAATCCAGCAAGCTTTTGCAGTGAGCAGCACAGCTACTGACCTCAGGGTGATTTTCTACTCTTTCACCTCTTGGCCTGAGTGTGAAATCCTCAATGAAACTATTGTGAACGAATTCAAAGAATCAACATCAAGTCTCATACCTTTGTCATTTTTTGCTTTTCTCCAAAAAACTTTTTCGTTAGAAATTGCCCCGAAACTTCACCCACTCTTTTGCGACTTGGCAAAGAGATTATTTACTTGGTTTTCAGGAGCCAACTACCATGCCTCAGATTGTTAATTCCCTTGCTGGTGACGATCTCGAAATGGACGACATGTCCCAGCCGACTAACCCTCAGGCTGCAAAATCCATGGAACAAAAGCGCAAGTTAAAGCGCCGTCTGGATGACTACTTTGAACAGCGTGAACTGCGCAAAGCGCTGGGTCTGGACGACTGATCAAGCTGCTCCCCCGGGGCCGGAAAATCCGGCCCAAACACCTTCTCAGATCTGCCGTTTAAAACCTGTATTCCAAAGCCTGAAAGCTGTGATATAAACCTCACAGTTAATCAGCAATGGAATCGCTTACATGTCACAGGTTGAACAGGCATACAAAGAAAAACTCAAAGCATTCTCCGACGAACTTATTCGTCTGCAATCACCATTGCAGATCCTGGATGCCATCAAATGGCCCAGAGAGCAGGAAACCAAATTTCTCGCCAGTGGTGGCACTCGCATGCCGGATATCAACGCCGACTTCTATCAAAGCCAGGCGCTGAACTTTAATCCCGACACCACCCGCGAAGATCTGAAAGCCCTGAAGAAAGCAATACGTAAACAGCTGGGTGCCAAAGATCCTTTGGGGCGCATTCTGGTGAAGAACCTGGAGCAGTCCCAGCTTGTCGTCGACCTGCTGCTGTCACGGGGCACGCAAGAGTTCGGCTGTATCAGTCAGCAGCTGTACGGTTCAGCCAGACACAAACTGCATGGTGACCGTCATACCCTGAGGCAATTGGGCGACCGCCTGAGCTACCTGTTTTCCCTGCCCGCAGCCCGTCGCATCAATAAGCAACACCCAAAAGTTATTAGCGCGCCGGAAGCCGTAGATGAGCTCAGCCGCCGCCTCAGTAAGTACTTTCATAATGACGATATTCTGGTACGTCTGAGCGATGGTATCGTGTCTGACGCCGCCGTCGGTGGCGATACCATTAAACTCAACAGCCAGGCCATGTTCAGTGAAGCCGACCTGAACGTGTACGAAGTACACGAAGGCTGGGTCCATCTGGGTACCACGCTCAATGGTCGTGCCCAACCCTGGGCTACCTGGCTGGGCTCTGGCTCCCCCAGAGTTGCCGCGACCCAGGAAGGTCTGGCAGTACTGCTGGAAATGCTGACCCTGAGTTCCACTCCGGGGCGGGCCCGTCGTATCAGCGACAGGGTTGCAGCCGTGGATATGGCGGAAAGCGGAGCTGATTTTATTGAAGTTTACCGTCACTTCCGCGAACAGAACCTCAGCGAAAGAGACAGCTACCGCGTCACCCAGAGGGTGTTCCGTGGCGGTATGGTGACCGGCGGTTCTTGTTTTACCAAAGATATCTCCTATGTGCGTGGCTATGTGGAAAACATCAACTTTATCCGGGCAGCGATTACCGCTGGCATGCCTGAGCTGCTCCCCATGTTGTTTGTGGGCAAGCTGGCCATTGAAGATATTCCCGTGCTGTATCAGGCCCACAAACAGGGCATAGTCGAAGCGCCTGAGTATCTGCCCTATATGTTTGAAGACTACTCAGGACTCTATGCCTGGTTTGGCTTTGCCACTGGCCTTGCCGGTATCGATCTTAAGGGTGTTCAACGTCACTTCCAGCGTCTGTTCAGAGACCTGCCCACTGTGGACCCCATTGCTGAGTTTGTTGAAGACACAGAATTCGACGACTGGGAATGATCCCATCCTCAGGATAAGAACGGCCGCTGTTGCGGCCGTTTTCGCACAAAATTCATACTGGCCTCACAGAAGCGACTGATTTAATTTGGTCTAGTAAAGCTCAGGACAATTCTCGAGGGATCAAGAATGAAATCAATCTGGATGATATTGCCACTCTGCCTGCTGAGTGCCTGTAGCCAGCAGCAAGCACCTCAGGCACTGGGTACCCTGGAACGTGACAGAGTGCTGCTGCGGGCCACCTCGGACGAGATTGTCACTGAATTGCCGGTACGGGAAGGCAGCATGGTTAAACAAGGAGAGCTGCTGCTCAGGTTCGACAGTCGCAAACAAACTGCGGTGGTTGCCATGGCCAGGGCTGAGGTCGCTAAAGCTGAAGCTTACCTGCTCAAAATGACCAATGGTGAGCGCCCGGAGGATATTGCCGCCGCCCAGGCTAATGTTGCCCGGGCCAAAGCTGCGCTCACAGAGGCGGAACTCAGCTTTAAACGTATCAGCCAGCTACGTAAAGAAAACCTCGCCAGCCCGGCAGAAAATGATAAAGCCCGTGCAGTCAGAGATCAGGCCGCAGCTGAGCTGGAGTCCGCCTCAGAGCAGTTGAGCAAACTGATTTCCGGCGTGCGGGAAGAGGATATCAATCAGGCCAGAGCCGCACTGGATGCCGCCATAGCCAAACTGGCGCTGGAGGAGAAGGTCCTTGGGGACCTCAGCGTACAGGCTACCCGTAACGGTCGTCTCGACAGCCTGCCATTCAACGTTGGCGAACGGGTGCCACTGGGCTCGGTCATCGTTGCCATTCAGGCCGATAACGCCCCCTATGCAAGGGTTTATGTGCCTGAGCCCTTTGTTGCCCGCCTGCAGATAGGTCAACGCCTGCCGGTCCATGTAGACGGCGTGGATACAGACTTTTCCGGCACTATTCGCTGGATAAGCACAGAGCCGGCATTCACCCCTTACTACGCCCTCAACGAACAGGACAGAGCCAGGCTCGTGTATCTGGCAGAACTGGATCTGGATGACAGCGCCAACAACTTGCCTACAGGCATTCCGGCTCAGGTGAGCCTGCCCGCCGGAGTACAATAATGAACAGGGAATTGGCTATTGACGCCACAGGGCTAACCAAGAAGTTCGGTGATTTCGCCGCGGTCAGTGAGCTCAGCCTTAAAGTCCCTGAAGGACAGATTTACGGTTTCCTCGGCCCCAATGGCTGTGGTAAATCCACTGCTATTCGTATACTGACCGGTTTGCTTACCCCCACCAAAGGCTCAGCTAAGGTACTTGGGATCGAAGTCCCCAAACAGGCGGAATTACTGCGACGCCAGATTGGCTATATGACCCAGAAGTTCTCCCTTTATGAAGACCTGAGTGTCAGTGAAAACCTGTCATTTATGGCACAGATCTTCAATCTGCCACGGGATCTGGCTCGTTCCCGTATTACAGAGCTGATGGACACCTACCGCCTGAATGAACTGGCTAATCAGTTGGCCGGCACCATGAGTGGTGGCCAGAAGCAGCGGCTGGCACTGGCCTGTGCCTGTATCAACAAGCCCAAAGTTCTGTTTCTGGATGAACCCACCTCTGCCGTGGATCCCCAGAGCCGCAGGGACTTTTGGGAGCAGCTGTTTGATCTGTCTGAACAGGGCACCAGCATACTGGTCACCACCCACTATATGGACGAGGCCGAACGTTGCCATGGGCTGGCGATTATGAACAAAGGTTGGATCTGCGCCGATGGCAGCCCTCTCGGATTGATGGATAAGATGCAGGCCAATGTGATTGAGATTGCCGGTAATGATCTCAGGGCCCTGAAGGATAGACTGACCGCATTTGATGAGGTCAGCAGTGCTGCCCAGTTGGGTAACCGCCTGCGGGTTTTAATCGACAAGGCTCAGGCGGATCCCATAGGGTTTCTGCAAGCCACTCTGGGAGCAAATGAGCCATTACAGATGGAGCAGGTCCGGCCCAACCTTGAGGATGTCTTTGTCGACTGCACAGGCAAGCCTCTGCCCTCTTCCCCGGTTCAGGAGGCTGGCAAATGAACATCAACCCCATGGAAAGCCTGAGCCGTATCTGGGCGATAGTCACCAAGGAGATCCGCCAACTGAAACGGGATCGCCTCACCTTCGGCATGGTGGTCATGATCCCTCTGATTCAGCTTCTATTGTTTGGCTATGCCATTAACACCGATGTGCGCAACGTTCCCGTGGCGGTGGTGGATCAAAGCGGCAGTGCAGCCGGACGCTGGATAGTGGAAGCGATTAAGGTCACTCAGGTGGTAGAGGTCAAAACTCACTACGCACTGGTCGAACAGGCGCAAGACGCGATTACCCGGGGTGAGATACGCGCCGCTTTGGTACTGCCGCCGGATCTCACCAGCCGTCTGGCCAACAATCAAACCATAGGCCAATGGCTGGTTGATGGCTCAGATACCATGGTGGCTGGTGCCATACGTCAGCTGCGCAGCATGCCGCTGGATCAGATTACAGGCCAAAGCAGTAACCAGCCCCCTACTTTTGAAGTCGCCCTGTTTTATAACCCTGAGCAGAGATCTGCGGTCAATATTGTACCCGGCCTGATTGCGGTGATCCTGACCATGACCATGATTCTGTTCACCTCAGCAGCCATAGTGCGGGAGCGGGAGAAGGGCAATCTGGAACTGCTGATCACAACCCCCATCAAGCCACTTGAACTGATGTTGGGCAAGATACTGCCCTATATTCTGGTGGGACTGGTGCAAATGGCAATAATTCTGGGGTTGGGCTACCTGATCTTCGATGTGCCGGTAAACGGCGATATTGGCCAGCTGCTGATGGGTACCCTGCTGTTTATCGCAGCCAGTCTGAGCCTGGGGCTCCTGATATCGACGCTGGCCAGGACCCAGTTGCAGGCAATGCAGATGACCATATTTGTACTGCTGCCAACCATCCTCTTATCCGGCTTTATGTTCCCCTTCGAAGCCATGCCCAAACCCGCCCAATGGATCGCCGAGCTGCTACCTGGCACCCACTTTATGCGCATTATCCGCGGCATTGTACTGCGAGGCGGGGATATGGCTGATATGGCGCCAGATGCTCTCTGGCTGCTGGGCTTTACCGCATTGGGTATAGTGCTGGCCTCTATGCGATTCAGCAAACGGCTGGATTAATGCAGATACAAAAACGGCGCCTGTGGCGCCGTTTTTGTTTCTCGACATCTGGGGAAGCTCAAGACTCTTTAATCTCATAAGCCAGGCCCACACACTCCCTGTAAACAGTGCACCCGGCATAGGTTTTACTACCGCACTCTTTTATCACCAATGCATTGCCGCCTAACTTACGGGTTTGCAACCTCAGCGTATCCTTCATTGCCGATACTGTAGGGGCTGGCCGTCCTTCATGAATATCCCGCTCATCTCCGCAATAGGCCGTATCCACCATACCCAGCGCAACATAATTGTGTTCGAACACTTCTGACTGCTGATAGATATCAACCACAGATGATTGAATTCTGGCCTGACCATACTCCCCCAAATTGGACGAGAAGCGCACTCCACCACATCCGCTTAATATCAGTCCAGCAGTTATCAGTATTAAAATCCTGGGTCTGTCCATGACCACTCCTTTTAGTAAATGATTATTCTGTCGTCGCCTCAGCCTCTTTCTGCTTCTTAAAGTACTTGCGGGTCAGCTCAAATACCACAGGGCTAAGCAGCGCCAGTGCGATCAGGTTGGGGATAGCCATCATGGCGTTCAAGGTATCTGCCAATAGCCAGATAAAGTCCAGCGAAGCAACAGCGCCAAGAGGCACCACCAGAGTCCAGATCAGACGGAATGGCTTAATCGCCTTAACACCAAACAGGTACTGCACACATTTCTCGCTGTAGAAACTCCAGCCCAGAATGGTGGTAAAGGCAAAGATAGCCAGCGCAATGGCAACGATGTAATTACCCATAGGCAGAGCGTGGGAGAAGGCGTAGGAGGTCAGCGCTGCACCATTCTCACCTGAGGTCCAGGCGCCGGAGACAACAATCGCCAGGCCGGTAATGGAACACACAATAATGGTGTCGATAAAGGTACCCAGCATAGCCACCAATCCCTGAGCAACCGGGTTGTTGGTTTGAGCAGCAGCATGAGCAATGGGCGCACTGCCCAGACCCGCCTCATTGGAAAACACGCCACGGGCCACACCGAAACGAATCGCCGCCCACACAGCTGCACCGGCAAAACCACCCTGTGCCGCAACCGGGTTGAAGGCACTTTCAATCACCAGGGCGAACGCCGCAGGCACTTCGGCAGCGTAGACCACCAACACAGCCAAACCGGCTGTGATATAAAAAACTGTCATCAGAGGAACCAGCTTACCGGCTACATCGGCAATACGCTTGATCCCTCCCATCAATACCATGCCCACCAACACCATCAGCACCAGGCCGGTCACCCAACCGGGCACACCAAAGTTGGAGTTCAATGCGTCTGCCACTGAATTGGACTGCACTGTATTACCGATACCAAAACCGGCAAAGGAGCCAAACAGTGCAAAGGCGGTACCCAGCCATGCCCACTTGGAGGAGAGACCATTCTTAATGTAATACATGGGGCCACCGACATGGTTCCCATGGTCGTCCACTTCACGATATTTTACTGCCAGTACCGCCTCGGCAAACTTGGTGGCCATCCCCACCAGTGCGGTACACCACATCCAAAACAAGGCTCCGGGGCCCCCCATAAAAATGGCGGTCGCCACACCGGCAATATTACCTGTACCTATGGTGGCGGAGAGGGAGGTCATCAAGGCATTAAAGGGGCTGATCTCCCCTTTCATATTTTTATCTTTATCGGGAATACGACCAGTCCACAGCAACTTGAAACCTTTACCCAGCTTGAGAATAGGCATCAACTTCAGGCCAATGGAGAGAAACAGACCCACACCAAGGATCAGCACCAGCATGGGAGTGCCCCACACTATGCCATTTATCGTAGACACAAACTGAGTAATCGCTTCCATTGCTTTCTCCCCGGCTATTCTTGTTATTGTCAGCTGTGGCGAACAGACTACAACGAACAGTTAACATTTGAAAAGCCCTGCGCACCAATCAAGAGTTCGCTGATATACCGGTGGCACACTCTATTCCCACTTGCATCAAGCTTTAAAGAGGTACCTCTTTAGATGGATATTCCTTTTTCACAAAAGCGGGCTATAACAATAAAACAACAAAATAAAAGTTATTCCCGGAGCGCCCATGAAAGACAAACCCATAGTCTCAGATAACAAGCCCATTAAAGTCAGTTTGGAAGCAGGTAAGGAGTATTATTTCTGTCGCTGTGGTAAATCCAAATCCCAGCCATACTGCGATGGCAGTCATGCCGGTACCGAATTTACCCCCAAAGCCTTTACCGCTGAACAGGAAGGTGACGCCTTTCTCTGCGCCTGCAAGCACACGGGCAATGCCCCTTTTTGCGATGGCACCCATACCCGATTCAAAGCCGATGATGTAGGAAAGGCAGGCCCGGGACCAGAGGCAATACACTCAGATGAAAATGCGGCTCCTGCGCCGGTTGCCACAGCCGAAGAGCCTTTTGTTGAATATATCCATCAACTGGCCAAAGAGGGACTGAGCAAGCTGGGACACCATGGTCGTATGACAGCCATGGGGGTGCCCCGCACTCAACTGCCCAGCTGGGATGATATTCAGATTATGGTGGCACAAATGGCCACCAAACCTCTGCTGGAAGATATCCCGGTCAGTACCGAACTTGTGATAGGTCCGGAGGCCAAAAAACCCCTGGTGCTGAAAATCCCACTGTTTGTCTCGGATATGAGCTTTGGTGCCCTGTCAGAGGAAGCCAAAACCGCACTGTCCAAAGGGGCAGAGTTGGCCGGTACCGGCATCTGCTCCGGCGAAGGGGGCATGTTACCCGAGGAGCAAGCCGCCAACTCCCGTTATTTCTACGAACTGGCCAGTGCCATGTTTGGTTATAAAGAGGAGTTGCTGACCCGGGTACAGGCGTTCCACTTTAAAGGTGGTCAGGGTGCCAAAACTGGAACAGGTGGACACCTTCCCGGCGCCAAAAATATCGGCAAGATAGCCGAAGTTCGGGGTATAGATGCGGGTCATGATGCGGTGTCCCCGCCAACCTTCAAAGACCTTCACTCTGTGGCTGACTTCCGCCGCTTTGCCGACAGAGTCAGAGCTGTTACTGGCGGTATCCCGGTGGGCTTTAAGCTCAGTGCCAACCATATTGAGCGGGATATCCAGTTTGCTCTGGACGCCAGCGCAGATTACATCATTCTGGATGGCAGAGGTGGCGGCACAGGCGCTGCGCCTGAAATCTTCCGGGATCATATCAGTGTCCCCACCATTCCCGCTTTGGCCCGAGCCAGACGGTATCTGGACAGCGTCGGTGCCAGCGGCAGAGTAACCTTAATTGCCACAGGCGGCATGCGATTGCCAATGGACTTTGTCAAAGCCATGGCCTTGGGGGCCGATGGGGTAGCAGTATCCAATTCCGCTATGCAAGCCATAGGTTGTGTGGGCGCACGTATCTGTAACTCAAACAACTGTCCGGCCGGGATAGCCACTCAAAAACCTGAGCTCAGGGCCAGACTGAATGTGGATGCTTCTGCCGAACGCCTGTCCAACTTCTTTGCCGCCTCGGTGGAGTTGATGCAGGTAATGGCCCGGGCCTGTGGTCATGATCATCTCAATCAGTTTAATCGTAACGATTTGGCGACCTGGAACCATGATATGGCGCGCCTGAGTGGTGTCCGCTACTCGGGAGTGACGCTGGACTAAGGAAAAAAACGGAGGAACAGGTGTTCCTCCGTTCTTTATAAAACATTTCTAATCTCCATCCATTGATTCACAAGCATCAGGCCAAAATCGTTCAATATTTTTTCATAGTGTGATCTGCGAAGCTGGATCTCAGCGAACACTTGTACGCATAATTTCTCCAACCCTACCACACGACCAATGACACATATCATTGGCATGACTCTGGAGTAACACTGTGAAAGCCAATCCGTGCCCTCAATGTGGTCAAGCTTTAGCTGAAAACTGTCTGACCTGCAGTAACTGTCACTGCGCTATGGGGCTTGACGCCCTGGCTGGCGTGGATCCCAACATCCGCATCAAAAACCAAAAACTGGCCGCCTGGTACGGTCTGCTATTAGGTGGTTTGGGAGTTCATAGATTCTATCTGGGTCAACATTTGAAGGGATCTTTATATCTGGCATTCAGCTGGACACTGGTGCCGGTAGCACTGGGTTGGTTCGACGCTTTTAAAACCTTCCGTATGAGTCCTTTTACTTTCCAATCCAAGTACGCCCAACGCCCCCTGACCGCATAACACCAGTGAGCTCCGGATTAGTCCGGGGCCTGCCCCCGTTAACCCCCGAAATCCTCCCGCCACCCATACTCTTATTTATAATAGGGTCAAATATATAACAAATCGTTATAAATAAATCATACAAAATGAAGCTCAAATAACCACGCAAACCTCACCAAAAAGCATTTAACTCCATATTAATTATTTGGTTAGAGGCAAAAACCAACAAAAAACCCTTTTAGTATTTAATTATGCCAGAGTCATGTTACAGTTAATTTGTAGTATAAATGTGAAAAATAAATTACAAGCCACTAACTACAAAGGAAGATGGTATGAAGAAGACCACAGTAATACTGGCCCTGCTCAGCTTGCCCCTAGCCAACACCGCCATGGCATGCTCTCAGCCCAATGCCTGCAGTGCAGGCAGCTCGTCGAGCTACTGTAAAATCACTCTGGCTAACTGGGGAGTTACAACAGGTAATACTGATAACAGCGCCTGTATGAAAAACGCTGTTAATTTTGCCATTAACCAGTCAGGCAGTAAGAATGTCGATCTGGTGTTTGGCAGTGGTACCTATAAGTTCAAAGACCCTGTCTCTGTCAGCGTAAAGAGTAAACACTCCAACACTAACTTTACCTTTACCAACTCAAGAATCGCCGTTGCCGGTAAGACCTCGAATAAACAGATGACCATTCGTGGACAGGGCATAGGTTCAACCACGCTGCAGTTCGTGGGCTTCAATGATGGTACGTCGTCAGGTCTGAATGGATTGAGTCTTTACAGCAGTAACAAAGTCGCCATTAACAATATGTCGCTGACCTACGATAAATATCCATTTACCCAGGGTAAGTTCGAGCGCAACTCAATCAGCTCCAAGTCTGATGACACGGTTATTATCGCACTCGACTCCGGATATGATGCCCCACAGCAGTTCATTCGCGACAATACAGATAAAAGCTATATTGTGACCTTCAAGGGAGATGTCACCTACGAGAAGGTGCCGTCTGATCTCAAGTTCACCGCCTCCAGACACCTTGGTGGCAATCGCTACGAATTGTCCGGCCTTGATAAAACAACCCGCAGCTATCTGTATGACTACCACAGAGTCGATTCCAGTCTGAAAGTCGCCCTTTCACCTAAAGTCGGTGGCGAGTCGCTCTATTTCTTCAATAGCTCCAACGTCAGTGCCCAGAACATTGAAATCTCCAATGCACCAGCTGTTGCGGTAAGGGGGCAGAATGGTGGCAGCAATATCTCGCTGAATAACGTGAATTATAAGCGCAAGCGCATTGGCAGCTCAGTGGCGCCACTCATGGCAGGCACGGCGGGCGGTTATATTTTCCAGTCGATTCGAGGCGGTCTGAAGATCAGAAACTCCACTATTGACCATAATGCTGATGACTCCCTGGGACTGTTCGCCCGTGGTACAGATCTGCTGCGAGTATCCGGCAACACAGTCGATGTAAATGAGAAGAAGGCACAATTCATCAGCACAGGCGATGTGGTTGACCTGTACGACGCTGCAAACTCCAAAAAGAATGATAAGTCGCTGACAGTCAATGCGATTCAGAGCCTGGGGAATGGCAATATTCGTCTGACATTCAACAAGAATGTGAATAACTCAGTTGTCGGTGACTATATTGGTAGTCGTAACGCTACCATAGGCACCTCTGGCAATCGCTTCCTTATTGAAAACAATACCCTGCAACACAACAAAGGCCGTGGGATCCGCAGTAATGCGTCTTATGGCGATATCCGCAATAACACTATCCGTCGCAACGGTAACGGTGGTATCTGGATGGGTGGAGATGCTGAGCATAACTCCCAGTGCAGCCTGAATGTCACCATCACGGGAAACAATGCGGTGCAGCAACTTCACGGCCCTGCCATTCTGGTTTACAACGCGATCAAACATGATCCAAGCACCATGAAGTGCAACAAAAACCTGACTATTACCGGCAATACCATCAGTCAGCAGGCCAACTCAACCCCAGCGATCTTCATCGACAATACCAATAACGCCACTATCTCAAACAACAACTTCCAGTCGGAATTTGGCTCAGCCAGTGCCGTAAAGAAAGTGTTGTACGAGAGATTGCGTACATCGGGAATCTCTGCCAGTCAGCGCAACAACACTGTGGTGCTGTCCAACTATGCTAAAAAACTGACCGTCAGTGGAAACAGCACGGCAAGCGGCAAAGGTACCTCCTACTCTAAAACCAGCAATACCCGTTAAAAGAGAGTTCTCTTATCTTAAAAGGGCTGCACTGCAGCCCTTTTTTGCTTTATTGCCGACCTCACATCATGAACAAATTTCGCAGGGCAGATCACTAATTCACTGTGCTCACCTCTGTAAAATGTCCCCCCGATTTTTCAGCCCCCCGACTTATCAATGAACTCCCCTACTCTGAAGCACCTTCGTGGCTGGCTGCCTGATCGCGCCGATCTGCCAGATGGACTGCGTATTGGCCTGCCCATGGTCACTGGCCTGCTTTTATTTACCCTGCTGGGTCAACAGGCCGCCGGGGTTAACGCCCTGATTGTGGCCTGGCTTGTGGGAGTTCAGGGGCGAAACCTGGCCTACCCGAAACGTGCCAGTCTGCTCAGTCGTTCAGCTGCGATTTGCTGCCTTTCCAGCGCCCTTGCGCTGCTGAGCCTTTGGCACCCTCTGCTCGGCAGTGGCATCCTGGCGGTTATCGGCTTGCTGTATGGGCTGACGTCGAACCAACGCAAATATATTCAGCTCATCGCCTATAACGCCGGTTTCAGTTTTATCTGCGCCCTGCACCTGCTGGACTCAGGAGTAAAACCTGAACTTATTTTTGCCTCCTCCCTGTTCGGTGCCGTTACCGCTGTATTCAGTGCCGTGATAGCTGGTCCCTGGCGCAGTCAGCATCAAGGGGAGCAGTTATTGAGTCGCTGCCATCAGAAGCTGGCAGACTGGTGTGCAATTCTGGCTCAGGCAGGACAGGATCAGGTCAACCAACGACTGGCCCTGCGTGAACAATTGGATGAAGCCATTGCAGTATTGTCTCACTGGCTGCTGGAGATGCCGGATAAACCTCAGGTTACCCGACTGGCTGCCAGGCTCTTCACCCTGTTAACCATGATTGAAACCCTGGAAGTCATCAGCCGTATTCGCTTACAGATCAGCAATCAGGCATCCCTGGCGGATTATCTGCACTCAGCAGCCGAGGCGCTGGCTGCCAATAAACCCGTACCCGGCCTGCCCACAGATATTGACCACCCTATATTGCAGCAGGCTCAGGACAGACTCAGGCAGGCACAACTATGCCTGACACCGGCTCCGGGCTGGCGCTATCGCATCAGTCAGGTTTGGCCGTCAGATGCCGACAGTATTCGTACCCAATGGCATAAAGCCATACGTCGCCACTCCAGAGAATGGCACCACGGATTGCGCATCCTGTTCACACTCATGTGCTGCGAAGCCATAGTCATACTGCTGGATTTGCCACAGGGGTACTGGGTTACGCTGACCGCATTTATCGTGCTCATGGTGGCCCCACTGGGACAGCTGCAGGCCCGTATCTGGAGTCGATTTTACGGCACTGTGCTGGGCAGCATACTGGCGTTGTCGCTTATCTGGTATCTGGGACAGGGGCAGTGGCTCTACTATGCCACCTGCATTACCGTGTTTCTGGCATTTGCCACCTTCTACAAGGCGAGATACGAAATCCATGTGTTCTGGCTGACCATGATGATGGTGTTTGCCATCACTCTGCTGCTGCCCAGCGACCCCTATATCGCATTTTACCGGGCACTGGACACCATGACAGGCGCCCTGCTGGCATTTCTGGCTATGCATCTGTTTATTCCCAGCTGGACCCGCCGCTGGCTTGACAGCTATGTGGACAAATGGTGGGAGCTGGAGACCCTGTGGCTGGAGGCTATTGAAAGAGGCGAGCACAATAGTCCACTGCAGTGGCAGGCCCACGCTGCACTGCGGCAACTCAGCCAGGAAATAGGCTATATGCAGCTTGAACCCAATACCACCGCCAGAGATATGCGTGACTGGCAATCACTGCTTTGGTTAGGGTTGAGATTGCACGCCTGTATTGGTATGCAGGCCCGCTCCAACAAGGTCCCTCATCCAGTGCTTAAACATGAGTTCAGCCAATGGCGAGAGCTATATAGCGACAGGCTTAATCGCCAATGGTGCTTACTGACAATTGATCGACAAGCAAACGGCGATATTCAGCGTTGGTTGGAGGGCGATCTGCAGCAGCTTTTTGTGTGGGTAGATCGTCAACGTCCTTTCGATCTTATCGACCATTAATCCGGGATAAAACTGCCGCACAATGCGGAAAAAAGCCGCGATTGTTCAGCTTTTCAGTGCTATTGCCCCCGTTGTTTTAAAAACCGGAAAAAGCCGTTTAATTTCAAAAACTCAGATATTGATTTTTTGATCAAGTTCAAACATTTTTAATTTGCTTGAGCATATATTGCCGCTGAATTCAGCAACCGGGCACAGCACTATGGATACCAAACTCGTTCTACGCATGTTATGCGTTATTTTCTGCTCATTTTTTATTATTTGGGGTTACCTGCCAACGGACTCAGGCGTCGGATTTTTTCAGACTTTGGTAAGCCAGTACGCCCGGTTGGATACCAGCATTGAGTCCCAGATTTTGAGTGGTTTTATTGTGCCGGCTTTCTTTGTCGCCACCGCCTGGTTCACCACTGAATTTGTTGCTGGCCAGGTTCGCGGCCAGAAATAAACTGCACGGTAATAAACAATGCCAAACAGCGTCCACAGGACGCTGTTTTTGTTTGCGCTGTATATAGCAAAAACCACTACCGGCTGGCAGGCATCCCCATGCAGCTGGCGTAATAAGTGACGGTTCCGGGCCAGTCACTGAACACACCAATCACACCCACCTCTTTTACCAATACATCCAGCAACGCCAACGCATCACCATCGTTGTTGGTCACCTCTGTCACGCTTTGATAGTACCAACCACCACCGGTTACCAATGGCCCAGAGCGCTCCAGTGTCCAGGTAATAATATCCAGCCCGGCAGCTTTGGCTGACTTTGCATACTCAGAGGGAACAATCTGATTATCCGGGTCCAGGGTCACCAGCATCCACAAAGGCGGGGCAATTATCTTCACGCCGTCAGCAGCCAACTGCTGCATACTGGGTTCAAAAGTCACAGGGTTATTTGGGTCGAAACCGTCGATTGAGTATCTGTCATCCAGATAGATTGCCTGCTTGCCAAATTCAGGGGTATTGGCCAGCCAGTATTTCACATCAGCCAGATTAAAGGACTGAGCCCAAACGTCATCGGCCGGCACTCCTGCATCTTCATATTCCTGAATCAACTTGCGGGCATAGTCCTGCTGACTGAAACCATCGAAAGGCATAGTCACTGCTGGACTCTTTAGCTCAGGGGTCATTTTTGCCCCCAAAGACTGGAACAGAGCGATACTCTCTTTATGGCTCAGTAAGGTGCCGCGACTGGCATAGAGATCGGTACGCCAATTGGGAGTGGCATCCAGATACTCCTCAATCGTTGTGGCCTCCGGGTTTCCAGCATCCATCTTCCCTTTAAGAGTCTTAAACTCCGCCAGAGTGATGTCACTGGTACAGCACTTTACCTCCGCTTTAGCGCCGGAAGCGGGATCGGCAGGAGTAAATGGCACGCTGCATTTAGCCGCCAACTCGGGCACAGCAAGAATATTGGTAGTGGTGTGCAGATCGCACTGGGAGTGACGACAAACCAGCTCTTTATCCTGGGTAAAAGTGACATCACATTCCAAAATACCCGCCCCCATGCGAGCCGCAGCCACATATGACTCACGGGTGTGCTCAGGAAACTGCAGCGGAGCCCCGCGATGACCGATGGAGAAATCCGTAGTGTAAAACGGCCCTTCACTGCACTGCTCGAGCTGAGATTTCAGATCACCGTCATCCATATCAGCCACCAGAAAATAGGGTCTCGGCCCCACCTGGATCTGAGCATCTGCATCCGTAGAGCCCAAAGCCTGGGTTTCAGAGCCACAACCTGCCAGAGTACCTGCCACCATTATGGCTGTAACACCCAATCGCGTCCGCAGGTATATCTCCTCAACCTTATGCTTCAGCCCCACCAGCCCCTTGTTCATCCTGTTCTCCCCGAGTGGATATGTTGAATAAGCAATCAGGCGCTATCATGCAGGGGCAAGTTGACGCTTTTATGATCCTCTGGTTGCAGCAAAATCCGGGCGGGACATCCCCTCAAGCTGGCTATAGAGCAGCATCACCAGCAGAGTCAGCAAGGCGCATCCCAGGAATAACCAGCCACCACTGAGTAAATCCAGCACAATACCGCCACCAAGGGGAGCCAGCGCAAAGCCAAACTCGTAGAAGGAGGAAGCACCAAAATAAGCACCTCTCAGATGATCCGGTGCAATTCGGTCGATATGGACATTCATGGTAGGGAACAGCACTGCTTCCGCCAGACTCATCACAATCACGGCACCAATCCAGCCCCAGAACAAGGCAACAGGATTCAGCCCCATCCACACCTGAGACAGCATTAACAGGATCAAGGCTAACTGGATACGCTTAACCAAAGACCAATGGGCCATCAGTTTCAACAGCAAGAACTGGCAGCTGATAATGATCATGGCATTGGCAAAGATCATTGACGAGATAAGCTCCAACAGATCAGGTACCTGTTCACGACTCAGATACTGCACCAGGGAGCCATCCATCTGACCAAAGATAAACATACAGATGACATTGGCGAGGATCAGGCATTGCAGCAATCTGTCTCTGGCCATCACTCTAAGGGTGTAACGCATACCTGATGCCGGGGTTTGAGCAGCCTCTTTATCCGACTCACTCCCAGCTCCCTCAGTAGAAGAGGCGTCACCCGGCTTGAAGTCATGTTTGGCAAAGCCCCACCACAGCAACAGCAGCAGGACCCCGAAGGCAACCGTGGTGATATAAAAACTGGACTGTTCTCCGGTCAATCCCAGCCACACCCCAACTATCGGACCAACAGCACAGCCAACGTTAACGACAAAGTAGAGACTTTGCATCGCCAGCTCTCTGGTCTCGGACTCATGGATAATGTCGCCGATCAGGGCGGATACCAATGGCCGCCACAGGGAGGTAGCAATAGAACAAAGAGTGATAACAAGGGCAAAACTGGCCACGGAGTCTGCTTCTGCCAACAGCGAGAAAGAGACGATATAGAGCAGGCCTGTGGCATACATCATCTTTTGCCGCCCGACTCTGTCCGACAACGCACTGCCAATAAAGCTGAGCAACACAGACACCAAAGCGGCTGAAGACAGGATCAGCCCTACTTCGGTGGCAGACAACCCAAAACGTTCATAAAGGATCACGGCCAGAAATGGCCATACCATGTAAAAACTGCCGCGGGTAATAAAGGAGCCAAACAGCAAGATCCACATCAGACGCGGAAACTGTTTCACTCTGGCAAGGGAGATATCGCTTTGCATAATCCATCTCTTTGCTGTGCCGAAATCGCCATTTCGACTGGGGAACCGACTGATTCGCATCAGTACCGAGGGCATACCTTATCCCCAGCGCAACATTTTCACAACACCCGGCAAAGGCAAAACATCCAACAATTAGCTCGAAAAGCGAGCAGCACGGCACAATTCCTGCTTAAAAAATAACCTTCGCATCTATGTCACCAATTTGACGAAAGCGATTGAAACCGTAACGGATTACGTAATGACTGTAAGGAGACAGTACTGTGAAACAGTCTACGCCCTATGACTCTGCGCGGGATGATATTTTTTGGCGAACCGGTGTTGCCAATGTTGATACAGGCACACAGGAGTTCAAACAACTTGTCCCCAAACTGCCTATTGACCGGACGCACAAGATATCGTCTGCAGGTTCCTGCTTCGCTCAACATATCGGCCACTGGTTACTGGGACAAAACTATCAATACCTGAACAGTGATATCGCCAATGGACAGGTATCCAGTTTTGCTTTCGGGAACCTTTACAGCCCCCGAGCTCTGCTGCAGTGGTTTACCAACGGCGAGCAGCAACTTTCGTCCCACAGCATCTGGTTTGATGCCCGGCAGCAAAAGCACTTTGATCTCTTACTGCCTCACAACCAACCGGATGGCTATGGCAGTAAAGAGGCTCTGGCAGAGCACCGGGCAGAAGTTATAGCGGATGCCAAACGGCAGTTGAAAAACAGTGATTGCTTCATCTTCACCCTGGGACTGATAGAGGCCTGGACCGATCAGGAGGGTATCTGCTACCCCTCATGTCCAGGTATCTCAGTTGGAGAGTTCGATTCAGGCAGATATCAGTTAAAGGTCTTCGACTACAACGATCTCTATCAGGATCTGATGCAACTCTATGATGTACTGAAAACCATTAACCCGGACCTGCAGATTTTGCTGACAGTTTCGCCGGTCCCACTTACAGCAACTGCTACAAACAAGCATGTCCTACTGGCAAATAACTATTCAAAATCTGTCCTCAGAGCAGTTGTTGGCGCTTTCTGCGAAGCACAAAGCGATGTCACTTACTTCCCGTCGTTTGAGTTGATTACGACGCCACTTCCCAATGACTTCCGGTTTTGCGGCAATCGCCGCACCGTATCAAATACAGGCGTGGACTATGTCATGAAACATTGGTCGGGCGCGCTTTCAGCAGACCAGCTGGAACCAGTTCAATCCGGCCATTTGGAGTCTGTCTGTGATGAAGAGATGCTGGACGCAATAAAAGCGGATAAAAGTCCCGGAGACCAACCAGCATTGTTGACCTTAATTGGCGACAGTCATCTGGGCAAAGTGGCAAAAGTACTGGCAGCAGATTCCGTTTCCTTCTGTGGCGGTATGGTGATGAATGGTTCCGGTTTTGCTGAACGTAAGTTTGTGCTTACTTCTGACACAGATATTATGATTCCAATGGAAAGTGCAGATGCCAGAAAGTTGTGGCAACCGATATCAACCAACCTGGATATGATCGCCGCACAGGGACTGCAGCCTAAGTCGTGTATTTGGACCAATATAGGACTGCAAACTCACAAAACCAGCTATCAGTTCGTATCATGGATGAGAAAGAACCGGCCAGAGAAACTGACTAATATTGAGCTGGAAGACTTTGTCGAATTCTTTGATGCCGAAATGCAGGAGCAACTAACTATCGTATTCCGGTTGAAGGAACTGGGCCACAGAGTGATTGTTGTATCCGACACTCCTTTCGCCAGGTTTTTCGCTGAATCAAAAGACTACGCCGGATTAATTGAAGCTTACATGGATGCGATGGAGTATGTCTGGCAACAGATGGGGGTTGAGTACTTTAATGCTCCGAAAGAGTTCCTCATTGAAATAGCCGATCCGGCAAGCTATAAATCCGACTTTGTTTACGATGACGGCCACACTGATTGGTTTCACGGAGGAGACAAATACTACCAGTGGCTGGCAACCAGGCTGCGAGGAATGACCGGAGTATAGCGGCGGAACAGAGATTAATAAAAGGGAGCAGCCCCTGAGTCTGCTCCCTTTTATGTTTCCATCAGAAAATCGATCAATAATCTCACCCGTTTAGGCAGATTCAATCTGCTGGGGTACAGCAGGTAAAGACTTAGATTGCGACCATACCAATCAGGCAGGACCCTCACCAAATCGCCTTTTTCCAGGTGGTCCCTGGCAATATGCTCAATCAGGCAGCCTATGCCATGACCGTTCAAAATCAACTGGAACAGAATTTCCGGCGAATTCACCCGATGAAAAAAGTCAGGGACAAAGCGC
This sequence comes from Shewanella corallii, assembly GCF_023349125.1. GTDB lineage: Bacteria > Pseudomonadota > Gammaproteobacteria > Enterobacterales > Shewanellaceae > Shewanella > Shewanella corallii. The sequence continues at coordinate 220,349 of NZ_JAKIKT010000004.1, forward strand.
CTTCTTCCCTGGTCACTCTTCAGTGTCACTTCATTCCCGGGCATCAATTGCTCAAGCAGAACCCACCTTAGCTCATGCAAATTGCCCATGCCTATCTCGCGCTTGAGACTATTGAGATAAGCAGGCGCTGCGTATAGCTGTAAAACGTCATCAAATATTGGCCTGGCGACAAATCCCTCTTCCTGGATGTTGGCGGCTCTCAGTGCGATATCGATTCCAGCTCCAATCAGATCCAGCCTTTCATCAGAAATCACCAGATCAAATTGCACCATGGGGTAGAGCTCATTGAACGCTTTGAGCCTGGGAAGTAACCAGTTCCTGGCGAAATCAAAGGTCGCAGTCAGCCTGATGGTTCCTCTGGGCTCATTCTCAATCAAAACCTGATCAAGTGAACCAATCGACTCCAATACCAAGGCTGCAAGGGGCAGTACTTTCTCCCCTTCCTGAGTCAGAGAAAATCCGCGGGTATTGCGATGCAGCAGCCTGACAGACAACTGCTGCTCCAATTTCTTTAGCTGTTCACTGACGGCTGGACGACTGATGCCCAGCAACCTGGCCGCTTTATTAAAACTGCCCTGTTGCACAACCGCCGCAAATACAGCCATGGATTTCAATCGAGTCAGTTCCATTATTATTCCGTTTTTTATACCAGTATTGTCTAAAATTACCCCCTTGTTACGAATTTCAAAACTGAAATAGGATAAAAATACACCAACACAAAGGGAGAAAGAGATGAGCGCCGGCGTCATGTCAGAACAGAACATCAATACAATTCGCAATTACTTCAAAGCATTAGAGTCTGGAGATATGGAAACCTTTGCCGCGATGTTTGCCGACAATGTGGTATGGCACCAGCCCGGCAATAATAAGTATTCAGGGGACAAGCAAGGTGTGGCTGAGATAGGTCAGATGGTTGCAGCAATGATGCAGGAGACTCAGGGCAGCTTTGCGTTAAAAACTCAGGGAGATCCCAGTGCCAATGGCCAATTGGTTGCGGTTCCTGTCAGTTTCGGCGGCGAAAAGGCACAACAAACCATGCAGATGAGAGGCACAGATCTGTTCAGAATGAATGATGGCAAAATTGTTGAAGTCTGGCTGTTTTCAGAAGACCAACGGGCGGAAGACCAGTTTTGGGGAATCTGATGACTCAAAGACGAGCCGTTTAACCCCAAAGGTATTGCTGCTTGCCTTTGGGGCCGCTTATATTCAGTGACTTCTCGGCAGCCAGATAGATATCACTGCTGTGATTGCCAGCATAATGGAACTTATCCATAAACACGCGCTAAGCCCCCACTGCTGGAATACCCAACCAGAGAGTATGGTCCCCGCCAATCTGCCCATGGCGTTGGCCATGTAGTAGAAGCCTACGTCCAGAGAGACACCATCCTCCCCGGCATAGCTGACAATCAAATAGCTGTGCAGGGATGAGTTCACGGCAAACACGCCACCAAACAGCAACAAGCCTCCCACCAGCGATACTTCGGGCGCGATACCGGCATTCAATGCCATGGCGATCAGTGCCGGGATCCCCGCCAGTAAACTCACCCACAACAAGGCCGTTTTACCATCCGGTGCATGACGGTTCTTGTCAGCTGACATACTGGCAATCGCCTTGTTGTTACCGCCGGTAATACGGGGAGCAATAGACTGCACGCCACCATAACCAATGACCCAAAGGGCCAGAAAGCTCCCCACCTGCCAGTGATTCCAGTCGAAAGTCGCCGCCAGATACACAGGCAGAGCCACCACAAACCAGATATCCCGTGAGGCAAACAGGAACAAACGGGCAGCAGAGAGGATATTGACGCTGCGGCTCTTGGAAAATATCTCACTGAATTTAGGCTTATTCTTTGCTTTGCCCAGCTCGGATTTGAGCTTGATAACACTGAGTAACCAAACCGCCGACAACATCACAGCCATCGCCAGCACCGCGCCTTTGAAGCCCATCAGACTCAGCAAAGCCGCGCCAAGGAAAAAACCCACACCTTTAAGAGCGTTCTTGGAGCCGGTCAGCACCGCTACCCAGTGGTACAGCCGTCCTTCGCCGGTATCATCTTTCGGCACCAGAGTCTTGATAGCGCTCTTGGCACTCATCTTATTCAGGTCTTTGGCAATACCACTCATGGCCTGGGCAGCCATCACCCAGAGTACGGTCAGCCAGCCTGCGGGCACCAACAGCATACCCAGCGCCAGGATCTGCAACCCCAACCCCAGATTCATGGTTCGGCTCAGCCCCAAACGGGCGCCGAGCCAACCGCCTACAAGATTAGTCACCACACCAAAGAACTCGTAGAAGAGAAACAGCATGGCAATCTGGATTGGGCTGTAGCCAAGATCGTGAAAATGCAGCACCACCAACATGCGCAGTGCGCCATCGGTCAGGGTAAAGGCCCAGTAGTTGCCGGTAATCAACAGATACTGACGTACCTGCTCAGGCAAAGCTTTAATACGCGCCAACATGATTGATCCCATTGATCCTTATTTGAAAACAGGCCAAAGCCGGGATGACAGACATCAACGTCCGTCATCACCGCCAGAACAGCTTATGCCTTGTCCATCTGACCGACCATACAGGCCAGTTCAGCAGTCCGGTTGGCGTAGCCCCACTCATTGTCGTACCAAACGTAAAGTTTGAGCTGAGTGCCATTCACTACCATGGTTGACATGGCATCCACAATGGCACTGCGGGGATCTGTCTTATAGTCAACAGACACCAGTGGACGGGTCTCATAACCCATAATGCCCTTCAACTCGCCATTGGCAGCCTCTTCCAACAGGGCGTTCACTTCGGCTTCAGTCACTTCACGATTAAGCTCAAACACACAGTCAGTGATAGAGGCGTTGGCCAAAGGCACACGTACCGCGTGACCGTTCAACTTTCCTTTAAGCTCGGGGAAGATATGGGTAATCGCTGTAGCGCTGCCCGTGGTTGTCGGGATCAGGCTCAAGCCACAGGCCCGGGCACGGCGCAGATCTTTATGGGGTGCATCCAGAATGGTCTGGGTGTTGGTAATGTCATGGATCGTGGTCATTGAGCCATGCCTGATACCGATTTTCTCGTGCACTACTTTCACCACAGGCGCCAGACAGTTGGTGGTACAGGATGCCGCCGTCACAATGGGGTGCTCTGCCGGGTCATACAGCTGATGATTAACCCCCATCACCACGTTCAGTACGCCCTCTTCCTTCACGGGCGCGGTTACTACAACACGCTTAACGCCCTGCTCCAGATAAGCCTGCAGTTTGGCCTTGGTTTTCATCACGCCAGAGGCTTCAATGACCAGATCGCACCCGGACCAGTCAGTGTCACCAATAGCCGTATTGCGGCTGCACACAATGCGCTTATCACCAATGACAATGGCGTCGCCGACGTGGCTGACCGCCTCAGACCAGCGACCATGTACAGAGTCAAACTCCAGCAGATGTGCCAGAGTTGCCGCATCACCTGCGGGGTCATTAATCTGCACAAATTCAACATCATCCCAGGCCCAGGCAGCTCTCAGCGCCAGACGCCCCATACGGCCAAAACCATTGATACCTATCTTGATAGTCATAAAGAAGCTTCCTTAGCGGGTAGAGTATTCAGAGCAGGGAGTCTGCAGCGAGTCAGACTCTCCAGTATCTTTCATAAATTGATGGCGACGGCGGTTAACAAAGGCCACCAGCGACAGCATCACAGGCACCTCAACCAGCACGCCAACGACAGTCGCGAGCGCAGCGCCTGAGTGCAAACCGAACAGAGAGATTGCCACTGCCACAGCCAGTTCAAAGAAGTTGGATGTGGCAATCATGCAGGCCGGAGCAGCCACACCATGGGTTAACTTCATCTTGCGGGCCGCGTAGTAAGCGATAAAGAAGATGCCGTAAGTTTGCAAAAGCAGCGGGATTGCAATCAGCAGGATATCTCCCGGCTGGCTGACAATGGTATTGGCCTGCAGACCAAACAGCAGCACTACGGTGGCCAGCAACCCCACAATCGACCAGGGCTTAAGCTTACCCACAAAGGCTGCCAATGCCTGATCCTGGTTTTGCTTACCGGCAGCAGACTTGTTAAAGGCGCGGCGAGTTAATACCCCGGCAATCAGCGGCAATACCACATACAAACCGACAGACAACAGCAGGGTGTCCCAGGGGACCTGAATATCGCTTACACCGAGCAGCAAGGCACAGATAGGGGCAAAGGCAAACACCATAATCAGGTCGTTAACCGACACCTGCACCAGGGTGTAATTGGCGTCGCCACGGGTCAGCTGACTCCAGACAAACACCATGGCAGTACAGGGCGCCACACCCAGCAGAATCATACCGGCGATATATTCAGTCGCGGTTTGTGGATCCACCCAATCGGCAAACAACACCCGGAAAAACAACCAACCCAGCAGCGCCATGGTGAAGGGTTTAATCAACCAGTTCACCACCAGAGTGAGCAGCAGCCCCTTGGGTTTCTTACCGACATTCTTTACCGCGGTGAAGTCAATCTGCACCATCATGGGGTAAATCATTACCCAGATAAGTACCGCAATGGCCAGGTTTACGCTGGCATATTCCAATGAGGCAACGGCTTCAAACAACGCCGGAAAAAACTGTCCCAGAGCCACACCCAGCACAATAGCCAGACCCACCCAGACAGAGAGATAACGTTCAAACAGTCCCATGACTAACTCCCCAGTAGAGTGCTTAAGCGCAACAGCTTTGTTGGCGCTCAGGGCGGTTACCCATGGCATTGAGCAAAGCCAGCGGCTGAGTCAGCAGCTCTGGGTTATCTGCCAGGGTGGAAACCAGCACGCCCTTGCTCCATTGTGGCAACTCAGGGTTAAGACGATAAAACACCCACTGGCCCTGACGCGTATCTTCCAACAACCTCTCTTTGCGCAGCAGCGCCAGGTGACGGGAGATTTTGGGCTGGCTTTCATCCAGTGCCGCCATCAATTCACACACACAAAGCTCGCCTTCATGCTGGATCAGCAGCAGCGACTTCAAACGGGTATCGTCGGCCAGAGCTTTAAAGAAATTCAGAGGTTCCATCATTTGTACCTACATGAGGGTTACCAACCACAAGATGGCAACCGAGAGACATACGAAAAATCAGATATGCGAAAAATGATATATATGTTTTCCCATATGCACAATCCATTCCTCAAACATTTTTATCCTCAACACCTAGCCCGCTCCTGCTTGGGTTGATAGTAAAAGAACTGTGTATCCTCAATCGCGAACGCCAAAGCCTGGGCAAATGGTTGTAAAATATGCGGCCTCAAAATCAATAAAATCCGTACCCTGCAGCCCTGAGGACAGAGAGATGAATCTTGCCGATTCCGTTCTTGCCGTGAACAACGACCTTCCCATTCGTACTGATAAACCTGTGCACAGCGGCAAAGTTCGCAGCGTCTACTGGCTGACCCAAGCCGACAGCCGCCGACTGATTGAAGAAAAGGGATATGACGTTCCCCTGGATACGCCACTGGCGATCATGGTGATCTCAGATCGGATCTCAGCATTCGATTGCATCTTCCACGGTGAAGGTGGGCTGCAAGGTATCCCAGGTAAAGGGGCCGCCCTCAACGCCATCTCCAATCACTGGTTCCAGCTGTTCAAAGAAAATGGTCTGGCCGACAGCCATATTCTGGATATCCCTCACCCATTTGTGTGGATTGTGCAAAAAGCCCGACCGGTCAAGGTAGAAGCTATTATTCGCCAGTACATTACCGGCTCCATGTGGCGCGCCTATGAGAAGGGAGAGCGAGAGTTTTGTGGTATTACCCTGCCGGAGGGGCTGCAAAAAGATCAAAAGTTGCCTGAGCTGCTGATCACCCCATCTACCAAGGGGATTCTGATCGGCATTCCCGGCGTCCCTGAGCAGGATGATGTCAATATTCGCCGCGGTGATATCGAAGCCAACTATCAGGCCTTTGGTTTTGAGAAGCCTGAAGATATCGACCTGTATGAAAAACTCTTAAAAGAGGGCTTTGGCGTGATTTCCGAAGCGCTGGCCAAGCTGGACCAGCTGTTTGTGGATACCAAGTTTGAATTTGGCTACGTCACAGACCGCAGCGGCAACTCTAAGCTGATCTATATGGATGAAGTGGGTACTCCTGACTCTTCCCGCATTTGGGATGGCGCCGCCTATCTCAACGGCAAGATTCTGGAAAACTCCAAGGAGGGCTTCCGCCAGTTCCTGCTTAATCACTTCCCGGATCCGGATATTCTGCTGAACAAAGACAGAATGCCTGAGCGTGAAGCCCTGGCCCGCGACAACGCACTGCCACTGGACGCCATGATGGCAACGTCACGCACCTACACAGGCATAGCCGAGAAGATAACCGGCACTGCCCTGCCCCTGAGCGACAATCCCAAAGCTGAGATTATCGCAGTACTGAAGCAGCAGTATCAGCTAATCGACTGAGCCGCCTAAAGCAGGTCGGACTGTGTGACCAACAAAAATCCCCACTTTGGTGGGGATTTTCTTTTTATAAGGTTACGCTAAAGTAGGAGAAATGAAGACAATAATTTCTCTTACGCTATTGCTGCTTACAGCAAACGTCTGCGCCGACACCAGTCAGTGCTTTGGTACTACCGCCAAAGGCAGTTTGGAGGGTGGCGTCATGCTGCCAATGTCCGGAGATAACTTCGACAACTACAGCCTGGTTGCAGTGGCGGCAGGTCGCACCTATGTGCATGCCAAGGTCAGAGATATTTTGGTGGCATCCTACAAAGAGCTGGAAACCACCCAACCGGGCAAGGTCTACATGTATGGTGAAACAGGCTATGCCAGAGGCGGGCGCTTCAACCCTCACAAAACCCATCAAAATGGGCTGTCAGTGGATTTTATGACACCCGTGGTCAACGATGAAGGAGAGTCGGAATTACTCTTCACCCATGTCTTCAACCGCTTTGGTTACGACATTGAGTTTGACGCCAAAGGCAGGTATGACGACCAACACATAGACTATGACGCTATGGCCGCCCATATCGTGGCACTGCACAAACAAGCCAGGGCTCAGGGGGTGAAGATCTGGCGGGTCATCTTCGACCCCAAATTACAGCCGGGTCTTTTCAACACAAGCGATGGAGACTACCTGAAAGCCCACATTCAATTCTCCACCAAACCTTCCTGGGTCAGGCATGATGAGCACTACCATGTAGATTTTGATATCCCCTGTAAACCTGTCGCTGTGGCTAAACACTAACAGCTGTAATTAGTCCGGGTTTTGTATCACATCGTCAGTAAAGTCGGTGCGCCAGAATTTATATCCCTGAACTGTAGCCTGAGCAGCAGCACCCCAAATCGCTGACTGATAGATACGCACGCCATCGACATCGTAGGAGGTATTGGCCGCAGCCTGACCGCCTTCATCTTCATACTTGCCACTGGCTTCAGCCCGGGCTCCTGCATCCCAGCCGTCTTCCACAAACCGCTTCATCGCCGCATTGGTTTGAAATACGTAGAGAAATGCGACTTTCTTAAAACCAATACCGACACCAGCTCCCAATGAAGCAAACCTATAGTAGTCCACTTTGCCACCTGTGTGGAAAGTACAGATACCACCGCCGGTAGAAGCAGCAAACAGATAACTGTCATTACCGGTACACACCAGATACCCCTTACTTTTTGCAACAGCAGATCTGGCGCTTGCGTGATCACTGTATATCTCTGCCAGGGCTTCAGCCGAGTCTTTACGGGCATTGGCTTTTTTCGCTTGCGGGGTAGAGCCGGTAGCACAGGCTGTTAATACCAAAGCTGCCACCAGCATAACAGGAAGAGGTTTCATCAAATGCTCCACTTAACCAAGAGGAATAGCAGACTCTAAAACGTGGAACTAAACTTGTCTATTTTGCGTACAAGATAGATCTGATATTGATCATTGGATTGGTTGAGAAATGATATCTATCCCTCTGATTCAGCTTAGGTTCAACAGGATAGCTGTAGGCTGTAATCAGACTCAGGAACCAGGGAGGCCCATATGACACTCAGACATGCCAGGCTTAACGACATTCCAGCTCTGCTGTCATTGCAGCAAAGTTGCCACATCAGTGAGGTGGCGCGGGAACTGATGCCTCAGGGATTTCTGAATACGATTCTCGACGCGCAGGCTCTACAACGGGCCATAGAAGATGAGCAGGCAGTGTACCTTGTAGAGTCTCTGGGTAAACCTATAGCTATGGCGGTCTGCGCCAGCTGGGAGTTTTGGTCAGGCTCAGCCAGCGTCAGCGCCAGAGCGGATGCCCTGGAACAATTGCATCAGGGCATCAACCGCAGTAACAGCTATTTCTGGGGGCCTGTATGTATTGACCCCAGGCACAGAGGACAGGGACTGTTTGAAGAACTCTTCTTTACCAGTCGTCATGCTCAGGCCAGCCGCTATCAATATGTTTACTCCTATGTGCATATCAACAATGAACGATCACTGGCAGCTCATATACACAAAGCAGGTTTTCTCTATGTGCGAGACTTCGAACAGGGGCTGGATAGCTATTGCGAACTAATTCGAGCCACAGATGACTAGCAGCTACCGCCTGCCATAGCGAAATGCCCGCATTAAAGCGGGCATTTACATTGCTGATTTACAACTTACGGATCCGGGCAATCTCATCAGCGGCGATCCCCAGAGACTCCAGGAACTTCTGATGCTCCTGCGGTTCCATCTCCTCAAACTTACGATGCCACTTCACCATGTCATTTTCGCTGAAACCGGCAGCTTGCATAATTTCAACCCAACGTGCTTTAGTCACCATATCTTGCTCCAATAGTTCAGGCTCCTGCAGCAATGCCAGTATGGCTTGTTGCTGCGATTTTAACTGTTGAATCTCCTGCTCCAGTTGGTTGAAATGCGCTTTCAATATACTGGTCTGAGATTCCCCTCGCTGATTGAGCAAAGTTTCTATGTTTACCAATGACAGGCCGTATCTGCGATAGCCAGCAATCGCCTTAAGCCGCTCCAGCTCTTTATCGCCATACCAACGGTAACCATTATCACCACGATAAGCCGGAGACAGCAGCCCCTGCTGCTCGTAGTACATCACTGTGGTTCGCGACACCCCGCACTGCCGGGCCAACTGGGTTATGGTTAACATCTGTCTCTCCTCTCAATCAGAGCCTGAGTTTCAACCCTGCACCTTTAGACGGGTCAAGCTGTGTATCCATATTATTTATTGTGATTAATTCATACTAATGCCCATTCACGATTTCCAGGACCTGTACTACAACTAATAGAGGCAGGCTTGATGGAATGCCTCTGACAGGGACAGCAGAATTTAAATCGGGAATGGAAGCATGAAGATTCTAGTGGTCGAAGACACCATGACGATGCGCCATATTATGCTGCATATGTTGCGCACCCTGGGGTATGAAGATCTGGAAGAAGCAGTCGATGGAGCGCACGCACTGGATGTGATGGGCAGGCATAAGATAGATCTGGTGATCACAGATATGAATATGCCCAAAAAAGATGGCTTTGCTCTGCTTCAGGAAGTAAAGGCCAATCCAAAACTGGCACATATCCCAATAATGATGGTCACCTGCGATCCGGACCTGGACAAGATCCAGTTAGCCGTAGCAGCCAAAGTGGCAGGATTTATTGTTAAACCTTTCAATCTTCAAACATTAGAGAAGCAGCTTAAATTGGTGCTGAATAAACTTGAAAGTAAAGTAGCGAGCTGACGTTAGTTCCCCGAAAAAGCCGTTCCGGCACCAGACCGGAACGGTGTGACAAGCTAACGGTGTTTTCCCTGCAATTTATTGTCTCGCCTCTGTGGGCTAGTTATGCATCCGCTCTATGATGTCTGCCTGACTGTCGTAATGTTCGTGACACTGACTGCAGCTATCTTTAGCCGTATTCCATGGCTGCACATACTTACCATCTTCAGAGAAGTTGTGTTTGCTGTCTGAGGCATAATCCAGATTAATCCTGAAGAAGTGCTTGTCGTTAGGCATATGGCAATCTTCACAACGTGCCACTTCTCCATGGATATCCAGGTATTCGGTAAAACCTTGCTGTTTATGACAATCCCGACACTCTTTGACCATAGCCATCTCATGTCCAGGTTGATCATCGTTGATTTTTGATTGATGCGGGTCATGGCAGGTATGACATGCCATGCCTCGCTTCTTGCCCATAGGCTCACCGGTATTGGCATCCAATCCCAACATGGCATCTGCGGCAACCCGGCCACCGATGTCATAGGGAATGGTGCGACCACCCAGGCTGTCGCCACCAAAGTCCTGATTATGTTCACTGACAAACCCAGGGTAGCTGCGATTGGTCTTTTTACTGTGACACTCGGCGCAAGCCATTGGCTGACCATAGGCCATATCATCCTGCAGCAGATCAGCAGTCAGGCGTCCTTCGGCAACCCGGGTAATATCCTCAGCCATGCCGGTTTGAATGTGTTTACTGCCGGCACCATGGCATGCTTCGCACTGGATACCTGTATAGGAAAAGCTGCCAGTAAAGCCGGGCATATTGTCCTGCTTGTAGGGACTCCTTACCGAGTCCGCTGTGTAATCACGCCAGCCGGTTGTATGGCAGCTGCCACAGGTAAACATATGGGAATCCGGACCATCGCCGGGGGCGTAAGGCAGAATATGCTCGATCCCAAAATCTTCACCATGTTCAGGAATCGCCACACGCACGCCATCGCCGGAAACGATATAGCCATTTTTGTCGATGAACATGGCGGTGCGGTAATACCCCCCAATCACATAAGACACATCATCCCAGGAGTCAGGGGTGCCAGCGGAGTTCTCGGCGCCATGGAGCATCTCCACCGAGCCTTCCAGACTGGTAAAAGGGAAGCTGGGGGCCAGACCATTTTCAATGCGGGACAGTTTGTAGTTATGACCTGTCTCCAGGAAGCTGGCCTTATCTTCATGACAATTCAAACAAGTCTGAGTACCGACAAAGTAGCGGGTATCTGCATCTGCCGACAAATTAATGCTGACAGTCGCGGTCGCATTTGCGCCCTTACCATCATGAATTTGATACTCCACTACTGCCATGCCGGGATAGTCGCCCTGAAACTGCAGCTGATTATCAACAATCAGCACCGCGCCAGCCCCCTGTTTAATGCCGGCGTGGCTCAGTATCAACTCGTCACCGTCGGCATCGGTATCATTGGCCAGTACATCAATCGTCTGGGTTTTACGCACCACTGCCGTCAGGCTGTCATTGTGAGCAACCGGAGGCAAGTTTACTTCAGGTGGTGGCAATACCTGTGGGGTATCGTCATCATCACACCCTGCCAATAAGCCAACCGAGCAGGCCAGCAGCACCCCGGCTACCGGCTTATGATTCAACGCTTTCAATAACATAACCTATCCCTGCATAGACGAGTTCAACATGAGCGCCGGGCACAGGTGTCGCCCGCAGCCCCAGACGGGCATACATTAGCGACAGCAGGAATCTGGGACAGGTCATTTTCGTACCGAAGCATGCCAAATTCTTACAGGATGAAAGGAGTGAGACATGCAGCACGGGATTCAGGCCAGGGCTTGGTTCACAGACAAAATCTGGCTCGGTATTGGGCAGGAGTCAGTTGTGTCTGACGCTTAAAGTACTTGGCAAAGTAACTGACGTCGTCAAACCCCAACTCATCGGAAATAGCCTGAATGCTACGTTTATCCGCCACCAGCCGACGTTTAATCTCCAGCACCCAAAAACCATCCACGACCTGTTTGGCCGTTTGACCACAGCAGGTGCGACACAGCAGGTTCAGTGACTTATAGGACATATGCATCAAAGCGGCATAGCGTTCGGTATCCCGAAACTGGCCAACATTAGCCTCTACCAAGTGCTGAAACTGATTGAATCGGTTTTGCCTTTGTACCCCCGCGTCAGAATCATCTCTGAGCCACAGCTCAGAAACACTGGCCAACAGCGAGGCAAACAACAGCACAGAGGGCAATGGGTCAAATTGAGGTCTTTGTTGAGATCTGAGTATTTCGTTAAGCAAACTGCCACAGGTCTGCTGCATACACTTATCCAGATGCAGCACACTTGGGTAACCCTGAGATGCACTGGAAAGATTAAACAGCGCCTTGCCCAGATGTCCGCCGATTCTGACCATATACTCTTCAGTAATATTAATCATAAATCCCTGGGGACGGGTGCTCAGGTCAAATGCGTGGGTTTGGTTTTTATTGATGCGCACCAAACTGCCGGGACCAATGGCGCAGGATTCAAAATCTACAAAATGGCGGCCACTGCCTGCCGTGATATAGACAAAACAGTAGTAGCTGAGCCTGTGGGGTTTACCGGGGTCGAAACGGCACTGTGTCAGCTTTTGATAAAAACTGCTGAGGTCCAACACCTCTATCCCCGCGCGCCGCTCACAGGGCACCCGATAACTGACATCCGGGATCTGCCCATTCATGCCCTGTTTCATACTTAACTCAGTTTATCTAAAAAAACTGGATTGAATTATATATTTTCAAAAAATAAAGAATAGCCAACCGCTTCCCAAAGTAATAATGAATTACTTATATAACTCAGTAATTTGATAATTAAATACAAAATAAATATATCCGATAAAACAGCCAGAACACTCGCTACAAAATGTATTTTTTCAAAGCTTATATCTCAAAAGTAAATTTAAAATCTTGAAATAGCACTTTTGCGAAGCAAACAGCACTTTCCCTATCGAACTTAATGTAATTTAACAATGGCTTGCAGTCACAAAAACGACGCTTGCTTTAGCAGCTGTTTATACACTACAGAATTCGATAAAAGCCTTAACAATGAAAAAGACCACACTCGCTTTATTGCTGAGCGCCGGCCTGCCATTTGCAGCCCTTGCCGCCGAACCTATGCCTTACCCTCTGTCCAATCTGACTGTTAAAGATGGCGTGATGCCAGAAGTCAGCCAGTTTAAAGATGCCAAGAGCTGTAAGGGCTGTCACCCTCGTCAATTCAAAGGCTGGCAGGGCTCCATGCACTCTATCGCCTTTATCGATCCTGTCTTCCAGGCTGAATGGGCCATGGGCGAAACCGAAACCGATGGCGCTACCCGTAATCTGTGTGGTGGCTGTCATACCGCTATCGGCACTGTGACTCAAACCGTTGAGTTCAAATCTGAATCCGGCAAGTATGGTGGCTTCACCACTCAGGCAGCCGCCACTCAGGGCGTAAGCTGTGAGGTATGCCACAGCGTGGTGGATACCAATATCGACAAGACAGCCAATGGCGAGCACGGTAACGCCTCGCTGGAGCTGGCGACCGACGGGGCCAAGCGCGGCCCGCTGTCTGATGCCAAGGCTCGTGGCCACAAAGTGGTTTACTCAGAACTGCACACCAAGTCCGAGTTCTGCGCCAACTGTCACAACGTATTTAACCCGGTTCACGATGACTTCCCACTGGAGCACACTTATCAGGAATGGAAGGATTCACCTTACGCCAAGGCTGAAATCCAGTGCCAGGACTGCCACATGGTTCCGGTGGAAACGGCAGTACGTGTTGCCGATGAGATGAAACCCGCCAAGCAGCTGAAAGATCATGGTCTGGGTGGCAAAGCCGGTATGGGTGGCGGTCACCGTGATCTGGTACACGATCATACCTTCGTCGGCGGTAACGCTGTAGTTGCGCCATTGCTGGGTGTACCAGGTGGTGAAGAGCACGCTGCTGAAGCCAAGAAACGTCTGCAGACTGTGGCAGAGCTGAATGCCATAGTTTCCGGCGATGCCAAGACACCAGTTCTGGAAGTGACAGTTCACAACCGTCGCGCCGGTCACGACCTGCCAACCAGTCTGACCTTTATCCGTCAGGTATGGCTGGAAGTAGTGATCACCGACAATCAGGGTAAAGAGATCCTGCGTTCAGGTACACTGACTGCAGACAACAGCCTGCCGGACGGCACTGTGGTATTCCAGGACACTGCGGTGGATATCCACGGCAAACTGGAGCACAAGCCATGGAAAGTGGCCAAGTTCAGCGTACAGAATACTATCCCGGCCAAAGGCAGCAAGACAGTGTCTTACCCATTTGAACTGCCAGCTGGCGTGACTGACTATAGGGTTGATGTGAAGCTGCACTATCGCTCATTTGATCAGAGCGTGGCCGATCTGTTGCTGGAAGATAAGGTAACTGTTCCTTCCATCGAAATGACTCAGCTGCAACAAAGCTATCAGGGCACCTCCCTGAAGTAAGCGACAGGTGTTAGATAAAAAACCGGAGCCCAGCTCCGGTTTTTTTTATCTTTAAAATAAGTGCTTAATCTTTGATAGCAGTCACAGCTTACCAAAACGCAACTGATTAAATTTCAAACACAATGGAAATGCGTTTTAAGGATGAAAGCCATGAAGTACAAAGGACTGCTTCCCCTGCTATTGCTGCCAATGCTTTTTGCCTGCGAGGAAGATGAGGATATACCTCAGCCGATTTCAGAGCAGGTAGGTATTGAAGATCCTGCCATGGCCGTCTGTATAGATGAAACGGCTAAGAACCTGGGCTGGAAGTCTCCCAGACAAGTCACTTTCGTAAATTGCATGCAAGACACCTTGATGTCTATCGTAGGGTTGGAAAAGTTTCCTAATCTGCGCAAACTGGATATCCGCAACAGTGCAATCAACTTACTGGATCTAAGGGCCTTACCCACTCTTGAAGAAGTATTAATTGCCGAAAATCCGATGATGACAAGAATCAACTTCTCGGAGAATCTGGCATTAACCAAGTTACAGATCTGGGATACACCACTGGATAGCCTGGATGTATCCAATCTGCCTGAACTGCAGCATATCTACATCAACAAGACCAATATCAAGATATTAAATACCTATAATTCGCCGAATCTGTCCTATATCAGTGCCATGAAAAACAGAATTCAGACCGTTGATTTCAGTGACAATGATGCACTTAGTACCATCAGCCTGGAGTTTAACGAACTGCGCACGATCAACCTGGAGACTATGCCGTCACTGCAAATTGCGGTACTGGACTATAACCAGCTGTCATCTGTGAAATTTGCCGCTAATCAGCAACTCACCGCGCTTCACTTAAGTAATAACGCCCTGACTGAAATAAACCTCGACAATAACCCGGATCTGCTCAGGGTCGATTTGAAAAACAACCCTTTGAGTGAAAACACCAAACTCTATCTCAATACCATAAACTGGATCCCCAATCTTGAGTGGTAGCCAGTATGATAAGAAACCGGAGCCATGCTCCGGTTTCTTCCTCTCTAACAAGGCCGTTGTATTTCACTCACATTAAGTTGGATAATTCAGTCACAACTGATTCAACTGCGATCCCTTATGGCTTGTTTCTCCACCCCTATGCATAAGTATCTGCCAGGACTTATGCTGCTGCCGATTGTCCTTAGCCTGTTTTCACTTTCAGCCGCGGCGACTGAGCCTGATAACCAGGAGACAACACCGGAATGTCGCGACGACTGCACCCTGGTGATCGCATCCGATACTCAAGTGTTAACCCTGATAAATCCGAAGCGTTCAGCCACCGCCCTGTCCCCCTTTTCCACCTTCAAAATTCCCAACTCGCTGATCGCGCTGGATCTGGGTGTTATCAAAAATCTGCAGCAGCCATTGAGCTTTGATAAATCCGATTACCCGGTGCAGCCTGGCTGGCCCAAAATCTGGTACGAAAAGCCTGTCGATTTGCGCATCGCCTTTCAAAGCTCTGCTGTGCCCGTTTACCGCCAACTGGCGACTGATATTGGTGTGGCAAAGATGCAGGCCTATCTGGATAAATTTAATTACGGCAATAAAGATATCAGCTCAGGGCTGGACAGCTTTTGGTTGAATGGCAGCCTGAAGATCTCGGCTGACGAGCAGATAGTGTTTCTCAAGTCTCTGTACCATGGTGAGCTGGCCGTTAACCCAGACTCCCTGGCTAAACTCAAGCAGGTGATGCTGGTAGAGCAAACACCCGACTATCGCCTCTACGCCAAAACCGGCGGCGGCAAACTGGATTCAGGTAAATCACTGGGCTGGTATGTGGGTTATGTCGAAAACAGTGATGGCGTGTTTTACTTCGCCATGAATCTGGAAGGGGAAAAGTTCTGGCCTACCATGAAAAAACGCCTGCCCATTATGCGCAGCGCATTGCAGCAAGCCGGTATTATCTGACACAGAAAGCGCTCAACCCTGCTGACGCTATCTAGCAACCACTGGTAACCATAGACAAAGTCGGAGTACCGTTGCTGGGAGGTTGAGCGTATTGAACATAGCAGTTGGTAGTGTCAGGAAAAGACCAGCGAACAGTGGCACCATTGGGAGCTGTAATATCAAAGCCGTCACTTTCCACGAGATCATCAATTTCATCATCCCGGGATAACAGTCCTGCATCTGCATAGCCCCAAACTATTCGAACGTTTTGATTATATGCAGGGAGAAAAATGGAATCTCCGCGCAGAGTATTGTTGCAACTCGCGGTGAGCTTACAAGCTATGGAAACATGCTCAGATGTTGATGTAACCGCAGCGCGCAAACCTTCCAATGCCGCAATTCTGGACTCAGTGGAGAGATTAACGAATCTGGGCAACGCGACTACCGCCAAAATACCCAGTATCAGGATAACAACGACCAGCTCGATCAATGAAAAACCGTTCAAACTTCTCATTTAGCTACATTAGTTTCTTATTGTCTAATTGATGACAATATAACCAACTCAAGTAACATGACCAAGCCTCGCAGAGTTAATTCCTGAGCTAGCCCTGCTGGCGCTTGCGGCTGTCATCCAGCAGTCGCTCCACAAACACCTGAGCCGGTGTACTCAGTGCCCGCGAACCATGGTGAATAATTGCAAGCGGCCGCTTTGAGTCAATATCGCTTAGGCGAATGCGATTCAAGCTGCCCTTGGCCACCTCTTCCTTGATGGTTTCCGCCGGCAATATGGATAATCCCACTTCCGCCTCCACCGCTTTTTTAAGGGTGAACACATTGTTGTGAGTCATGCGGATATCCACATCGATACTCTGGCTGCGCAGCAATCTGTCTATCTCCACCCGTGTGGGAATGCCCTCACCGAAAGCGATAAAGTGTTCCTGATGCAGTTGCTTGATTGAAACTGACTTCTTACGGCTGAGCCTGTGCTTATTACCTACCACCAGCACCAGTTCATCTTCAGAGAAAGGGATAGACTGAATTTGCGGCCGATTCTGGGGGTAAGCCACTACCCCGAGATCTATCTGCTCTTTGGTGATTGCTTCGTAGATCTCTTCGCTGTGACGATACTCAAGGTGAACACACACCTTGGGAAACGCCTTCATAAAGCCCGCCAGAAAATCCCCCAGCTCATACATGCCTACACTGTGAATCGCAGCAACCCGAATATGCCCCTCGAGTATTCCCTGACGATAGTTGGACTTACTTTTGATCTGCTCACATAACCTGAGGATCTCCCGCACATCTTCCAGGATAAGCAACCCCTCCGGGGTCAACTGTGTTGTCTGGGAAGTGCGGGACAACAGTTGCTGCCCCAATGCGTGCTCCAGCTTCTTGATATGCACGCTCACAGCTGGCTGGCTGATGTGATTAAGCTTAGCCACCTTCACAAAACTCAACTCCCGGGCCAGCTCACTGAATAGCTTTAACTGCGTCAGGTTCATAGCAATAATCTCAAATTATTGAAGCTATACATTTATAACATTTCAGTTACAGACATGCACCCTGCATAATAAATGTGTTGGCAGAATTTGCATTCTTTGATAGGCCGACACCACACTGAGGATGAGAAGGAACCGGGATGACCGAGCAAGCAAAAGCCATAGACATAAAAACTGCCATGCCTAAGAAGAAAACATCCAAACAGTCCACTGTGCTGTATGACCTGAACGCCAGGAACCCCAGCATTCCCTGGAATGCCGATGGTACCTATCCATACAGCAAGAAAATGCAGGTGCTGGAGTATGAGCGTCACAAGCATGAGCTGCAGATTGAACTGCTGAAAATGCAGGGCTGGGTAAAGGAAACCAATCAGCGCATCGTTATCCTGTTTGAGGGCCGGGATGCCGCCGGTAAAGGGGGCACCATCAAGCGCTTTATGGAGCACCTCAATCCCAGGGGCGCCCACGTGATTGCACTGGAAAAGCCCAATGCCAGAGAGCGTAATCAGTGGTACTTCCAACGTTATATCGAGCATCTGCCCAGCAAAGGCGAAATCATCCTGTTTGACCGCTCCTGGTATAACCGTGCCGGTGTCGAAAAGGTGATGGGCTTCTGTAACGACGAAGAGTATCTGGAGTTTCTGCGTCAGGCACCGGATCTGGAACGTATGCTGACTAATTCAGGCATCAAGCTGTTTAAGTACTGGTTCTCGGTCAGTCGTACCGAGCAGTTCCGCCGCTTTAAGTCCAGGCAGAATGACCCCCTGAAACAGTGGAAACTCAGTCCTGTGGATATGGCCTCGCTGGCCAAATGGGACGACTACAGTGCAGCCAAAGACGCCATGATGTTCCATACAGATACCAAAGATGCCCCCTGGACAGTGATCCGCTCAGATGACAAGAAACGTGGCCGCATCAACTGTATGCGCCACTTCCTCAGTCAACTGGATTACCCGGGCAAAGACCATGATGTCGTCGACTGTGTCGATCCTTTGATCGCCGGCCCAGCCAAAGACTTCAAACGCGAACGTTGATAAGAATTAAGGAGCTACACATGTCGGTTACAGATATCGCAGTACTTGAGAAACGCTTCGCCCAGTATCAATTGGATGCTGAGAAAACTGCGCAGGCAGCCAAAGAAGCCACAGACATTGCCAACAAGGCAATTGATAAAGCAGACAAAGCTGAGCTGATTGCCGAACAGGCCAAAAAGAAAATGAAGAAGGCCAAAAAGGAGTTGAAACAGGCCAGGGCGCTGCAGGTCGCCCATAAAAATGCGGCAAAAAAGTTTGCTGTGAAAAGGGCTAAAAAACAGAGCAAGCAGGCTAAAAAATCCGGTACCCCTAAAGCTCTGGTCGCCAGTGCAAAGCTTAATGGCGCCGCCAGTCCAAGCGCAGCATAAAGAGAGATTTAATCAAAAAGGCCAATGGCAACTTCCCTGCGCCACTGGCCTTTTTCATTTGGTAAAGGTTAAGCCTAATTTTGTTTCTCTTCAGGCTTGCTCAGCATCCAACTGGCGACCATGGAGATCACCAGAATACTGGCCACCACACCCAGAGCGATCAGGGTTGGGATCTTGTACCACTCCATAATCAGCATTTTGGTACCGATAAATACCAGAATTGCCGCCAGGCCATACTTCAGCAAGGCAAAACGTTCCGCCACACCCGCCAGCAGGAAGTACATGGCACGCAGACCCATAATCGCGAAGATGTTGGAAGTCAGCACAATAAAGGGATCTGTGGTCACCGCAAAAATCGCCGGGATACTATCCACAGCAAAGATCACATCACTGATCTCCACCAGTACCAGCACCAAAAACAGTGGCGTCGCAAAACGCACACCCTGTTTCATCACAAAGAAACGCTCGCCGTGCAGCTCATCGGTCAGCTTCATACGACGACGCATAAAAGCCAGTACTGGATTGGTGCTCAGGTCACCCTCAGACTCTTTCACCAGCAGCATCTTCACGCCGGTAAACACCAGGAAAGCACCGAACACATAAAGGATCCAGTGGAACTGGTTAATCAGGTACGCACCACCGAATACCATAATGGAACGCAAAATAATGGCACCCAGTACACCGTACAACAGTACCCTGCGCTGCAGCTCTGCCGGAATCGCAAAGAAGCTGAAGATCATCAGCCACACAAATACGTTATCCACCGCCAGCGCCTTTTCCAGCAGGTAGCCGGTAAAGAACTCTACCGTTTTCTGGTGCGCCAGCTCAGCGCCACCAATATGGTTGAAGTAGAACCACAGGCCGGCATTAAAGGCCATGGCGACGGCCACCCACACCAGGGTCCAGATACCCGCCTCTTTTACCGATACTTTATGACTGTGACCTCCACCAACAAAGCGAATATCAATCCAGAGTATCCCCAACACCAGGGCAAAGAAGGCTACCCATAACCACCATTGCTCAATCATCTTGCTCTCCAGTATGCGGCCTTGAATAACCGCCCAATTATTGTGACGTGTGGCTTTTCAACATGCTGTCAGCGCCCGACGGGACGAATGTCGGCATACAAAAAAGCCCGCTGCCAAAAGGCAACGGGCCACAAATTCTGGATATGGGACGCCTCGCCTTTCGGCAAGGTCTCACTGACAACGCCTGGTGCGTTGCCCTGCCACCGGGTACAAGATCATAGATTAGACTTGTACCGAGATTGACGACGACAGGTTGCCCGGCCAAAAAGTCCGCTGCAATAGTTACTCCCCTTGTGACCGGGATTATACCTCCGCCCCCACTCCCGGGATATTAATTTCGTTTCACCCGAGTAAAGTTTTCAGTTCCAATAATCGATTTTACCTTCTGTGACCCAGACCCGGTTTAATGCTATAGTGCGCCGCATATGGAGATTACAGGTCTTTTTCCACATGAGTTTTAAGGATTTACGTAGTTTTATCAGTCACCTTGAGGCCAGCGGTGAACTCAAGCGGGTAACTTATCCCGTTGACCCGCATCTGGAAATGACGGAGATCGCCGATCGCGTACTACGCGCCGGTGGACCGGCACTCTTGTTTGAACACCCCAAGGGCCACGATATGCCCGTGCTGGCAAACCTGTTTGGCACCCCAAAGCGTGTAGCTATGGCACTGGGCAAGGAAGACCCAATCGCTCTACGCGACGTGGGTGAGCTGCTGGCATTCCTGAAAGAACCTGAGCCCCCAAGAGGCTTCAAGGATGTGATCGCCAAGATCCCCATGTTCAAGCAAGCCCTGAATATGCCTCCCAAAACTGTTCGCAATGCCCCCTGCCAGGAAGTGGTGAAAACCGGTGACGAGGTCGATTTGACCAGGTTACCTATCCAGCATTGCTGGCCGGGCGATGTTGCACCGCTGGTGACCTGGGGCCTGACTATTACCAAAGGTCCACGCCAGAAACGCCAGAACCTGGGTATCTACCGCCAGCAACTGCTGGGCCCCAACAAGCTGATTATGCGTTGGTTATCTCACCGTGGTGGCGCACTGGACTTTGCTGACTTCAAACAGAAACACCCGGGTGAGAAATACCCCGTAGTGGTGGCGCTGGGCAGCGACCCTGTTACTATTCTGGGAGCGGTCACCCCTGTACCTGACTCTATGAGCGAATACGCCTTTGCTGGCCTGCTGCGTGGCGAACGCACTGAAGTGGTTAAAGCTCTCAGCTGCGATCTGGAAGTACCGGCCACCAGTGAGATCATTCTTGAGGGCTATATCGATCCTGATGAGCTGGCAGAGGAAGGCCCATACGGCGACCACACCGGCTACTATAATGAAACTGATATGTTCCCGGTGTTTACCGTGACCCATATTACTCACCGTAAAGATGCTATTTACCACAGCACCTATACCGGTCGTCCACCGGATGAGCCAGCCATGCTGGGTGTAGCACTGAACGAGGTGTTTGTGCCGATCCTGCGTAAGCAGTATCCGGAGATTGTGGACTTCTATCTGCCGCCCGAAGGCTGCAGTTACCGGATGGCAGTGATCTCCATCCGTAAACAGTACCCGGGACACGCCAAACGGGTCATGATGGGCGCCTGGTCTTTCCTGCGCCAGTTTATGTACACCAAGTTTATTGTGGTGGTGGATGAAGATGTAAACTGTCGTGACTGGCAGGATGTTATCTGGGCCATTACCACTCGCATGGATCCCAAGCGGGATACTGTGATGATTGACAATACCCCCATCGACTATCTGGACTTCGCGTCTCCGGTCGCGGGTTTAGGGTCCAAAATGGGTCTGGATGCCACCAACAAATGGGAAGGCGAAACCGACCGTGAATGGGGTACCCCTATTGTGATGGATGAAGCCGTCAAACAGAAAGTCGATGCAATCTGGGATGAGTTGGGTATTGATGAAGCGCCGACCCTGTAAAAGGGTTCAGGCATAAACCTTCGGAGAAGAGGTAACAAGGAATCGAGATGAAGAACATTCGTTGTCAGATAGAAAAAATCACCCCATTCAATGATGCGGTGTATCAGGTGGTGCTTAAGCCAGAACAGCCGGTAGAGCACAAAGCCGGTCAGTATTTGCTGGTCGTGATGGGCGAAAATGACAAACGGGCGTTTTCCATCGCATCACCTCAGGGTGGTGATACCATTGAGCTACACATTGGCGCTGCGGTCACCGAGTCCTACCCTATGCAGGTGGTTGAACGCCTGCGTAATGAATCTCATATTGACATCCTGGCACCGGGTGGCGAAGCCTGGTTACGTCATGATGCCAAACGTCCGCGCCTGATGATCGCAGGCGGTACCGGGTTCTCCTATATCAAGAGCCTGATAGAGGAGCAGATTCAACTGGGTCAAACCGTGGAGACGACTCTGTACTGGGGCTGCCGCACCAAAGACTCCATGTACTATGAGCAGATCGCCCGCCAGTGGCATGACGCACACCCCTGGTTGCGCTTTGTGCCTGTGGTTGAAAAGGCCGATGAAGCCTGGGATGGCAAAGAGGGTAATCTGCTGGAGCAGCTCAAGAAGGATTTTGTCAGCCTGAATGGCTACGACATCTATATCGCAGGTCGTTTCGACATGGTTGGCGCCGCGCGGGAAGTATTCCGTGAGATGGGTGTGGAAGAGGAGCACCTGTACGGTGATGCTTTCGCCTTTATTAAGTAAGCTACTGCAACAGAAAAGGAAGCCAATGGCTTCCTTTTTTATTATCTACGCGGACTCGCTTGATCTGCGACTGGCGTCATCGGCAAAGACCCGGAGAAAGCCCGACGGAATACAGGGAGCCAGGGGTGCATTGGCAGCTCTTAGTCCCTGCCGCAGAAAGGCAGAGTAACCTGCAAGCTCTTTGTCACCGGGACGGGCCATATCGCAAAAGCCCATGCTCCATTCTTCAAAATAACGTCGCTCAGCAGCTTCAAGCACCAGCAAATCGACCTTTTCATGACGGCTGTCTTTGGCAATCTTCTCAAACAGCTCACAGATATCCGCCTTGGCACCTTCGAGCACCTGCATAAAACAGCCATCCCGATACAACAACATGCCGGTAATCTGCTTTGAGACATTGAATTCTCTGGCGCTGCTCAGCAAATTAGCCAAGGCCTCGGCCGTCATAACCTCAGCCTCCCGGCTGATATAGATTAAAAACGCCAGTGCATCATCCTTTAACACCATACACCCTCCCTGGATCTGACGATGAAACCACACTACCCATTAAGAAATAACCTGACAAGACCGTTTCAGTAAATTTCAATCAAGAGAATGACCTTTTGAAACCTTAGCTGACATTGCTTAGTATTCGAGACTCATTTTTTTCTGGAGTTTGCTATGCAACTGACTGCCCTGACCCCGGCCATCTACCAACATATCTATCGGGATATCTTTGAGTTTCGTGCCACCTTCGATCTGCCTGTTGAAGATCCTGCTTCGCTCGACAGCAAGGCGGATACCCTGCACACCTCATTGATTATTGAAGAGCTGACGGAGTTGGCAGAAGCACCGGATAAGGTTGAGCAGGCCGATGCCATTGTCGATTCCGTCTATGTACTGATGGGACGTCAGGTACATCTGGGCGCCAAAACCATGGAAGACAATCTGGCAATCAGTTATCTGGTGGACCTGTTCCTGAATGTCGCCCGCAATCTGGCTATCGACTTTATTCCCTGCTGGAACGAGGTGCACTCAAGCAATATGAGTAAGGTGTGCAAAGATGAGCAAGAGTACGCCGCCACAGAAGCTTTCTATGCGGACAAAGGCATCGCCCTGACTGCCAGCCATAAAGGTGGCTTCATTATTGCGAAAAGCGCTAATGATGTGGAATTGGATGGCAAAACCATTCGTGCCGGTAAGGTACTCAAGAATGTGAACTACCGCCCGGCTGACCTAAAGCCGTTGGTGTAGCGAAAAAAAAGCCCCGGGGGATGATTCCCCGGGGTGCTGCAACAGGCAAGCGAGGAGAGTGGAAGGTTGGGGAGCGATTTCTGACTTACATCAGAAGCGGTAATTCAAGCCGAGATAAAACTGCTCAGACTTATTCAACTCAGTCGTTAAATTCATCTGCATATCATCAACAGTAGACTTTTTGTAATCCTGCTTCAGATATTTATAACCAAGCTCAACACTGGCAGCATTATTCAGTTTATATTCGAAACCTGTCTGTCCGCCGTAAACAAAGTTATGCTGTGAACCCAGGTGTGATGCATTTACTTTTGAATAGGAGTAACCGGCACTGGCACCAATAAACCAACTGATGTTTGTCTGTCCCAGGGGCACCAAGTAATCATAAGAAAGCAGTATATTCTGTTGATTAAATCTGGCATCACCCAAATCTCCGACGCGACCATCGTTATAGCTGTATGTGGTATAAACTCTGTGCTGGTCGGAATCACCAAAGAATCGACCAAACTTCACATCATAAAATACGTCAGTCTCGCTGGTCCTGAAGTCGAAGTCTTCAGTTGCCATGGGGGTTGGCTGCGGACTTGAGAGGTTTTCGTTAAAGCGATTCTTCTGAGCACCTATGCTGCCCCCAAGGAACCAATCATCGGCCATAGTGGGGAAAGCAAATGCAGTAGCAACACAGGAAAGCAAAGCAATATTTCTCAGTTTCATAGTTTTGTCCTCTAACTCAGTTTCGTTGAGTTAGAAATTAACGCTTAATTACTGAATGAATACTGAATAGCCAAACCTAAACAAAAACATTAATTCAAGCTTAAGACAACTTTAAATATATTGTGTCGATATTAATTAAATTTCCGAACTAAAAACAATGCTATCAAATATAACTCAGACAATTACAAAACACTTGAATGACCATTATCAACATAGCCAATAAATATGTGATCAAACTCAAATCAAACAACAATATCGTAATTAACTTTGGGGAATACAAAAAAGGCGTACATTTCTGTACGCCTTGACGACTAATCTCACCCAGCCCAGAGATCAGAGATCCAGCTTCTGGTACTTGGTCCAGGCAATAAAGTTGCCCAACCGCGGCACAATCCAGACAGCAGTTTTGTCATTCTGGAATATCCGGTAGAAGTAAAGCTCGTCATCCAGCACTTCATGCTTGCGGCTTTCGCGGAAGAAGTGCACCGCTGAAGAGCTAATCTCCTCAGGTTTGGTCAGTGTCTTCTGGGCCACCTTCACATGGAACACATCCACATCCATCTTGCCGATACGCCCCGCATACTGATCAAACTCACCCCGCAGACGGTATTTAATCGGCGTGGTCAGGCAATCTTCATCTGTCACGCACGAGGAGAAGTAAAAGGTGCCAGAGTCCTCTTCGTCGTAGATCAGCGACATGGTGATGTCATTACGGATCAGCAGTTCACCTGCCACCGGGAAATACACATCGGCGTGATAATTGTGCTCTGTCATTTCGCCACTTGCACCAATCCCCTGAGGCAACTGAATGCGGTTGTAGCGAATACGGTTTTCCATCTCTTTGCTGAGTGGCACAAACTCCGAAATGTTCAGGCCTGCAGGCTGATCATCGATAAGGGCAATATTGATAATGCCGTCACCGTTACAAGACTTAGGATCTTTACCGGGACACAGGGACATGGAGTAGTTATTGATATCCGCCATGGCGAAAGCACTGAAGTCCTTCATGCCCACCACATGATTACCTTCCGGGGCGATATGCTTCTGCCACCAGGAAGGATGCAACTGCTCCTTGCCCACACGGTGAATAAGGTGAGCCTGCTCTTCCACACCGCCGATATTCAACGGGATCTCTTTGCCCGCTTTCCAGTTGGCGCTGGCTTTAATCACCCCGTGGTAATCACTCATATACCAACCAGCAGCAATCAGCAGCAGGATGGCAAATATACCGCCGGCTTTGGTGCGCAAAGAAACACTGACCAAAAGTTCACGGATCGACTCGGCATCCTTGATGGCCAGCATTTTGACATTGGATTGTTCAGAAATATGCAGCTGATAGCCGCGACGAGCCAGGGTTTTTAGCTGAACTTCGCTGTAGGGTTCAAGCTTCTTGCGTAGGGTACTGACGCACTGAGTCAAAGAAGTCGGCGCCACCACACGTTCCGGCCAGCCAATTTCCAACAGCTCTTCTTTGGTCAACACCACATCCGGGTGCTGCAGCAAAGCTGCCAATACCGCGGCTTCAGAAAAGGTCAGTGCGATCTTGGTGCCGTGAAGGTGGTCAACCAGATGCTTTGCCTGTTCGTCCAATTCGAGATACGGAGTAACTTTCAACACTTTTCGCTGCCTACAACTTGTCCTATAGGGTATCTGCTGCCCATGACAGCGAGATAACTAATTGAAATATTACTGGTTTTAAAAAGTCAGTCTGTGACTGCTTCCGCAAATCAACCACCCTCTAAAGAGGTATAAAAAGATCTGAAAATCCCAAAAAACTGGTTGCTAAACATGAAGATAAGTTAAGAATTAAAAAAACATCCTATCAATACAGATCTCAATTCTGATAAAAAGCCGGGACATTCAGGGGAACTTATTGCGCTTCAGTCGCCACAGGCTGATATCTCCTGACAGCTCACAAAGCTCAAAGACAGAGTCCTGAAAATTTATCAGAGAAGTGGCGGGAGCTGAAGCGGGACAGACACTGCCCCGCTGTTAGCGAAAGTTAAAGCTAAAGTGTCTTGCGCACAAACCTCAGCTGGCAAATAGCCAGCAGCGCCAATACCCAGCACAGCATCAGGGCATACAGACTGCCCAGTCCAAGCCCGGTTTGACTCAATGCCGCCAGCGCACTCTGCCCGGCCTGAGGCCCCAGGTCTACCGTCAGCAAATTGAGGGCGCGGAAGATATCTGCCGGGTTGGCCAGTATCATCAAATTCAGCGTCTGGCGACTCAGCACATCCGCCAGCGCCACCACAGTTGCCAACAGCGCCAAATCATAAATGAGCACCACCAAAAACCAGATAAACAGCAAGGCGCCCAAGGCTCTGGCCTTTTCCCGCACACTCAAACTGATGAGATAGCCCAGCAGAATAAACACCATTGCCAGCAACAGGCCGCTGGCAATAAAGTGACCGAAAGCCTGCAGCACCTCAGCCGCTGGCAGCTTGGTCGCCACCAAGAGTAAAGCAACGGTAGGGCCAAATCCCAACAAACAGGCCATGGCCAGCAAGCTGATATGCCCTAGGAACTTGCCCAGCAACATCTCCAGTTTGGTCACAGGGTAAGTCAGCATCAGTAGCAGAGTACCGGCTTCCTCCTCCCCGACAAAGGCATCATAGCTGAGAAGAATCGCCGCCAACGGCAGCAAGAATACCGACAGGGTCACCAGGCCAGACAGTAAACTGCCCACTGAAGGCATATCCAGTGAGCCCGAAATTGCACTGCCGCCAAAACTGACACACAGGGAAAGCACCAGCAGAATTAGACTGATCATCAACAGCCAGCGATTGCGCAAACTGTCTCGGATTTCTTTACCGGCAATAGTGAGTACTGGGTTCACAGCTCAATCCCTCCGCTGCAGGTTGCTGAGTGCACCAGTGGCGACACATGGTGATGGAAAATATCGCTCAAAGAGGGCAGAGAAACAGACAAGTCACAGATCTGCTTCTCCCGGATCAGGTAATCCAGCACTTGTTCGCGGCGGGAAAAATTCATCACCAGGGCGTCTTCACGTACAAATTCACTCAGGAAGGCATCACCGGCCACCCGCTTTGGCAGGTCGTCAAAGGCCACCCTCAATTGCAGATCACAGCCCTGGCGCAACACTGACATATCGCCTTTGGCCAGCACCCTGCCCTTACCTAAAATCAAAGCCTTATCCAACTCCTGCTCCACCAGCCCCAGCTCGTGGGTACAGACAATCACAGCGCAACCGGCTTGCTTCAGCTCATTAAGTTTGCGGTACAGGAACGCTGATGCCAACGGGTCCAGGCCGACAGTGGGCTCATCCAGCAGCAGCACCTTAGGTTCCGCCAGGGTGGCCTGAGCAAGCCCGAGACGCTGGCGCATGCCCTTGGAGTAAGTCCTGACCTTTCTGTCCATGGCGTAATCCAGCCCGAACTCTTCCAGCAACTGTTTTACACTCTGGGCACCAATGCCTTTGAGGGCGGCAAAGTATTTCAGCAACTCAAAGCCGGTCATATTGTCGTAGAAGCTAACGTTCTCCGGCAGATAACCAATAGGCAGTGCCCGCTTCCCTCTTGAGTGCACAGGATTTTGCCCCATCACAGAGATTTCACCCTGGCTTGGCTCTATCAAGCCCAATACCAGCTTGATCAGGGTCGATTTACCGGCACCATTGTGGCCCAGCAGCGCCAGCAAACGCCCTGCGCCCAATTCAAAGCTCACATCCGTCAGGGCGGTGTGAGCTTCACTGCCCCTGTGACTATAGGTTTTTCCCAGGCCAGAGGCCCGGATCACTGGCGTATCCACAACTTAACTCCGGTTGGTGACAAGTACAGGCTCCACAAACTGGGCAGCCGGTACCATTAAAGGAAAGGAATCACTGACGCCACTTTTGTTATCGGGTTGATCAACAGCGAATTGCCGCTTATCTGCCGATATGGGCACAGGCTCCATCAAAGGAAAGGAATCGCTGACGCCGCTTTTGTTAACCGGAGCGAATTGCCGCTCCACCCAGCGCAGCAGGGCAACCACAGGGCTGTCCATCAATAACTTGGCCTCAGGGTAGATCCAGAACAACTTATCCAGACTGTCATTGGGTCTGTGGGCGATATCACCTATGCCATCACGGTTGAAATCCCAGCCCTGATAATCGTCCCAGAAATTCCCACGACCCTCATGACTCCACTCAACCTGCTTGTCGCCCACATACTTCACCTGGGAAGTGTTGTTCATCAGACTATTGTCCCAAAGCCGATTACCTTCGCCGCCCATGGCCAGATTGATACCGGTATCGGTATCAGCAAACAGGTTGCCGTAGATTTGGTTACCGCCTGCGCCATAGATAAAGATGCCTTTACCCTCGGTCATAATGGCGATATCACCATTAGGGTTGCGACCGTGACGCACCTGATTGGCTTCAATGCGGGAGTCATGGGTCAGGTTCAGCAGAATGCCGAAATCCAGGGTGTGTTCACTGGTATTATGATGCAGATAGATGCGCTCCGAGCTCATCAGTGCCCAGGCGCCATCGAGATGTTCTGCATGGTTATGCCAGGCTTCATCATCCCAGGTGTACATATAGTGCAGGCCGTACTGCTGGTCGGTGAAAAAGTTATCGTGGGCAATGGATCTGTGTACCGTCTCCAGGTACACGCCATCCCGCACCTGCTTGAAATGGTTATGGGCAATATAAGGGTCATTCACCCGCTTGAAGTAGATGCCATCACCGCGATCCAGCTTGTGCATCTTGTCATTGCCCGCGATGTGGTTGCGGGTAACCCTGGGGTTATTGAGGTTGTCGCCACGAATGCCAAAGCCGGAGCCGTGGAATTCACAGTTATCGATATGTGCATCATGGGCGCCATCCATCAGCAGCACACCAGAGTCCAGGTAGTAGCTGTCGGCACCATAATTGAAGAATTTGAGATTAGAGATGGTGACGCCCGGCACTGTTACAGTCACAGTCGAGCCCTTACCACCCGCGTTAATCAGGGGGCGATTGCCTTCGGCGTCAATCACGCCCGTCAGATGAATCGCGGCATTGACCGTATAGTTACCGGCATAACGACCGGGCTGCAGGGTAACAGTATCACCGGCTTTGGCACTGTCCAGCACCACCTGCAGATCATCATCAGGAGACACTGTCAGCTGGGCGGCTATTACAGGCACAGATACGATAGAGACCAATAGCTGCAACGCAAGAAGTAACGCCTTTAACCCAATCCTAAATCTGGATATCTCACGTCTTACTACGCCATAAAACAGGTCGAATTGAGCCAACCCACACCCTGTCATTGCCACCACATACTCCCTATCTGCGCAAACAAAATGCGCCAACCTCAGTCAGCGCATTCAGAAAATTCAACTCGGGAAGCAGTGGCTTGTCAGGGCTATTTGTCGCCGGCCAACAACTCCAGGGTAATCTCTTCAAACTTGAGTACCCGGCCACCGTATTGATGAGCAAATTGCTCAGCGGCTTCCCGGCTGCTGAAGGGGGCCACAGCGGGTCCCATCACAGCTTTCTTGCTGGTTCCGTACACATAATACGCTGATTCAGCATCGATAAATGCGGTGTCGCTCGGGTTTTGCCAATCTGTTTTGGCTGCATCATGTACGAATAAGTGACCGATTTGACGCTGATTTTCCGTCTGCAAAGCAAAGTTGAACATATCCCTGCTGGAGCAGAATTTAGGGATGGTATCTGAGTCTTTCAGTGTCAGTTGTCCCTTGGGGCCAGGATACTTGGTAATGACCATGCCGCAGATATGACAACGGTCATGATCACCAATGGCAACAGGCTCAACTTTTTTTACCTCAGCCGTGCCTTCACTACAGGCAAACATCAGGGGCAGCAATGCGAGGGCTAAAAACTTTTTCATAGCAGACTCAACTTGGCTCGGGGAGCCGACAAATCGGGAGAAATTGGGTGTCCGGTACCCGGAGGCGATTAGGGCGCCGCGAAGACCGGACTGGCAAGCAAAAGTAAGGCTGACAGGTAATGGCCTGGCAGCCCTATGGTTAACCGTTAGATAGCGTACATCTGACCTGCGTACAGGATGAACAGACGCAGACACATCATACCGGTTACAGCACACACGCCGGACAGGTAGAACGCCTGAGAGGAGTGGCTGAAGGTTTTGCCGGTGGCAAAGTTCAGCAGCAGTGGACCGGCAAAACCGATACCCACAACACCGACCCAGAATACGCTGGACCAGGTTCCTTCGGTGAAGGCAGCAAATGCAGCCTGGGCACCTGCGTTACCTGTCATCAGAGATACAGCGATCATAAAGATGAACAGGGCTTCGAAGAACATGATTGGCCATTCAGCACCGTGCAGCAGCTTCATTTCGCTGGAGTGCAGGTCTTCCTTGAAGATACCCACAGCGATCATCTTGGCAGATGCCGCACCGGCAGACAGACCAGACGCTACAAACAGCGCAGGCAGTACTGAGGTGTTGATCAGCGGGAAGCGGATCAGTGCGGAGATCAGGAAGCCGGTGTACGCACACACAGCCAGAGCCAGTGCCAGAGTCAGCATCTCAGCCGGACGGCGGATACCTTTCAGGGCATTGACGATTGGCAGCAGGAAGTTCAGCGCCTTGATGTCACGGATCTCTTCTTCCAGCGCCAGCAGTGCCAGAGCAGCCACCAGTGGGATGTAGAACAGCAGGGCGACCACACCGATACTCATCACTGAGTTCAGGTTGTAGAACACCAAAATTCGCCAGAAGAACAGCGGGTTGGTCAAATCGAATACCAGACACACCATACCCAGCAGGATAGTTCCCAGAGCAACAATAGAAGCCGCCTTCAGGAAAGGTGTATTCTCGGTCTGGCCCTTGAAGAAGCGCAGACACAGAGCAATAGTCATGGCACCGCCGGAAATACCGGCGAAGAACAGATACACGGCGATTGGCCAGGGCCAGGCGACCCCTTCAGACAATCCCATGGTGAATTCAATAGTTCCGTCCATCTGTTATACCCCCAGTTTCACAATTGGGATGTAGCGCAGGCTGGGCTCAGTACCCAGGTGGGCTTTAATGCGCACTGAGTCTTTCACCGCCAGCAAACGGCTGACATAGGAGTTAGGGTCGTTGGCATCACCAAATATCAGGGCATCGTAACGACACGCCTGTACACACGCCGGCAGCTCGCCCTTGGACAGCTTGCTTTCCAGACAGAAGTCGCAGTTGTCCGCAACATCAGTCTTGGCGTTGATGAAACGGGCGTTGTACGGACAGGCAGTAATACAGTACTTACAACCAGCGCACTTGGAATCATCCATGGTCACCACGCCGGTTTTCGGATCTTTGTGAGCCGCACCGGTAGGACATACAGAAACGCAGGGGGCACTCTTACACTGCTGGCAGGAGACACGGACGAACTTACGTTCGCAGTTACACTCCATCTTGCCGCAATGTGGGCATGGCTGACCTTCCACACGACCGGACTGCTGCTCCAGAAGCACTTTAGACACACCTTCAGGCAGGTCGTTGGCTTTGTTACAGGCGCCTTTACAGTCGCCGCAGCCCACACATTTATTCTGGTCAAAGACCATGACGTAGTGAGGTCTGTTGATGCCATCTTCCTCCTCTTTAACCGATGTACAGCCTAATGGCGCCATCAGTAAAGAGCAGGCTCCGACACCTTTCAGGAACCTCCGTCTCTCTAGAATTTCACTCACAACATCCTCCATCTGTCGGCTTGCACCGACCATTATTTATCGTTGCGTCGTATGTGTTTATGTCCGGTGCCCTGGCAGTCTGAGCGAGACTTACCACTGGCGTGCTCAGTGCTTGTTATCGGCGGCCGTTATAGCTCGCCTTTGGTCTGCGCTTTTGAAATCGCATTATTGATAGCTCTGTGATTGACGGCCTGGCGCTTATTGGTCAGCAGGATCTGCCAGTGCTCTATGGCCTTGGCGTACTGCCCTTTAAAGTAAGCGTCATTGGCCAGCAACATGCGGGTTTGCATCTCTTCCGGGAAGAGCGCCAACACCCTCGCGATGACAATGCCGGTTTCCGGAGCAATCGCTCTTTCATCCCGGTAGTACATGGCTGTGGCTTTGAGCCCCATCAACTCCGCATCTTCCCCGGTCAGGGTCAGCAAAGTATCCAGTGTCTCCACCGCATTCCGGTACATGCCACCCTCCATGTAGGAGTGCGCCAGATTCAGTAATGCGATCTCATTGTCGGGCATTTGGTCGACCGCCTGACGTCCCTTGGTGATTTCGGCTGCCACCAGGTAATCAATGTTGTCGTCCAGCACGCCCTTGTCCCAGTCGCTGAAGCGGCCTGTGGACTGGTAGATCCCCACACTGAGCAGCACCACAAACAGTGCCATCACAGCAGGAAATCCGGGGGAGGCCTTGCTCAAGGCCGGAATCTCAGACTCGCCTGTCGGAGCGAGGGCAGCGGCTCTGCGTGTGTACTGCATGTGATGCGCCAGCAGCATGCCGCTGAACACCATCAACACACCCGCCAAAACCACTGCCAAACTGTTCATTCTGTTTCCCCTGAAATTGGTTTATTAAGCCTGGATTAGTGACCCGAACCCATTCCGCCCATACCCATTCCCATGCCCATACCGGCAGGCTTGTCTTTCTGTACTTCCACCTTCACCAGCTCGATATCGAATACCAGAGTGGACTCAGGAGGAATGGCACCAGCACCTTCGCTGCCGTAGGCCAGTGCAGGTGGCAGGGTAAAGCGGAAAGTAGAGCCCTCAGGCATCAGCTGCAGGCCTTCCTGCCAGCCGTCAATCAGGGTCATCATCGCCATACGGGCAGGCTTGTTCATGGTGTAGGTGGATTCAAACTCGGTGCCGTCCAGCAGCTTGCCCACAAAGTTGAAGGTCACCACATCTTCCGGCTTTGGCTTATCGCCGTTGCCCATGGTCAGCACTTCGTACTGCAGACCTGAGTCAGTCACGGTCACACCGTCTTTCAACTTGTTTTCAATCAGGTAGGCTTCACCTGCAGCCTTGTTCTCGGCCTGTAGCTTGGCAACCTGGGCATCACGCTTGGCGTTCAGAAACTCCAGACGCTTGTTCAGCAGATCAACCACTTCCTCTTCGCTGATTTCAGACTGGTTTTTCAGGGCATCCACAAAGCCCGCTACCAGCACATCCATATTCACTTCAGCGCCCAGCTCAGTCTGGGTATACACCTGGTTGGACATATAGTTACCAACAGAAGCACCCAGAGCATAAGACTCGCGCTCCAGATCATTGGTCAGGTCGGCGGCCATGGCGTTTGAACCCAATACCAGGGCGGCAACAGAAGCAATCAGGGTTTTCTTGAACATTTTCATCGACACTCTCTCTTTGGCTGCTGGCAGCTTTTGTAAATTCCCGGCAACCCGGCTGTGGGTGTTGCCGTTTGATTTGAGGTAGCCGACGCCACTGGGGGCAGGATGTGGCGTCGGCCGTTAACTAATTTGCGCTTGCAGATAATCAAGGTACTTCGTGAGGACGACCGGACATGCGCCAGCCGTAGATGCCGTCAGGCATCTGCAACACATTGGTGTAGCCCAGCTTCATCACTTCCCGGGCCGCCACGACACTGGCGGTACACAGACGGTTGGCACAATAGAACACCATCTGGGCGTCTTTATTCTTTGGAAGTAACTCTCTCCAACT
Organism: Shewanella corallii; assembly: GCF_023349125.1. Lineage (GTDB taxonomy): Bacteria > Pseudomonadota > Gammaproteobacteria > Enterobacterales > Shewanellaceae > Shewanella > Shewanella corallii. Next base: position 254,554 of record NZ_JAKIKT010000004.1, read on the forward strand.
CTTTACGTTGAAAAAAACCGCGCCTGGGATAAAACCTTCAGCCCAGATCTCCAGCGTGTTTACGTCGAAAAAATAAACATCACCTTGCTTATGCAGTGCTTCACCTTCCAGCAGACTAATGTATCTGGGGTTCAGGTCGTGCTGCACCGCAGGAGTCAGATCACCACCGGCACCGGCCAGACAGGTATTGGCTGTCATAAGCAGCACCAGAGAAGCGAAGAGCTGTTTGATTAACTTGGTCATTGTCTTTTCCGTCAGGGATTGATTGGTTTGGATAACAGCCCCGGCATGGCAATGCGTCTGCCGGGGCTGGTGAGTTGGGCTGTGTCTGCCGGGGAGCCGCCCCGGGGTCAGACACAGCACCTGACTCATGCTCCTCTCACACTAAGGCGAGACTTACATCTTCTTGGCGGTCAGAGAGCCGTCGATGATTGCCTGTGCCTTGGTTACGTAAGACAGAGCAGCATCGATACGCTTCTTGGTGTAGCGAGGACCGTGAACACCCCATGAACCGTCGGCTTCCAGCAGGTCTACAGTTTCCTGAGCTTTCTCAGTCAGCATGTAAACTTCGGACTTCTGGTCGTTGGTCAGCTTGGTCACTTCCATCAGCTGGTCGATGCGCTCGATAGCGGCAACAACCTGGGCATAGGTTTCCTTGATAGGCTTCTGCCACTTCTGAACTTCACCGTAGATTTCCATCTGGTCTTCGTAGTGCAGACCAACTTCCAGTTCAGACTGGAATGGGCTGTGACAGCCTTTGTTGTCTACCACTGCGTGATCAGAGATCGCGGTGCGGGCACAGGACCACATCAGGTCGAGGTAGTAGTGACCTGCTTCGTCCTTGGCCATAGTCCAACCCTTCACAGAAGAGTCACGTGGCTTGCCTTCAGGTGGGTTCAGCATCTTGCGCTCTGGGTGAACGTCGATCTTCCAGGCGTGAGCCTTACGTACCGCGTCGAAACCAGCCATGTCTGGGTACTGAATACCGGCGAAGTTTTCACAGGAACCCGTGTTAGGCATGTGGCAGGAAGCACAGTCTTGATTCGCGTGAGTCTTGCTGTTGTCAGCAATCACTTTCTGCGCTTCGTGACAGTCCTGACAGTCTTTCTTCATGGCAGGCTTGGTGTACTCAGACTTCCAATCGTTACCAGTCACTTCGTGTGGGTCGTGACAGGTCGCACAACGCATACCCTTGTCGTAGTGCATGGAAGAGAACATCTGCGAACCTTCGGTACCGCATGATGGGCAGGAAGACTTCATCTTCACGCCAAATGCGTATTCCAGCTTGTCGTCGCTGCCTTCAGCGCCAACCAGCTCGTCAACGAAGTTGAAACGCTGGTGACAACGTTCACAGTTGGATGGCATGCCGCCACCGATACCACCTTCCAGGTGACCACCTGCGCCGTGACACTCTTCACAGGCGATACCGCGGGAGATAGTGTGCTTGCGCAGCTCTTCTGGGTTACCCAGTGCAGCGAAAAATTCATCCTTGCTCTTGAAGTCGAACTTAAAGGTGTGGCACACCTCACAGTAAGAAGACGCAGGCTGGAACAGGAACTCTTTCTCGTACTTGGCACCGTAAGAAGTCATACCCCACTGGTGAGAACTGGTAGGACCGAACTCTTCCAGCTTGGTTGGGAAGTCAGGGATAATCTTCTTGATTTCTTGAGCTTTTTCAGGAGTCAGCCATTCAGCCCAACCACGGGAGAACTGGTTACCACCAGCCACCATGGTACCGGTACCGTCTTTCAGCAGACCGTCACGGATGTGGTAAGTACCACGAACCAGCCAGGCGTCGATCAGACCGTACTTGGTACGTGGAGTACCAACGGTGGCATAGATTGCGTCAGGAGTGATACCGTCTGGCAGAATAGAGGTATCTTTGGTTTCGTACATGGTCTGTTCCAGATCATTGTCCACCTCTGGGTGTTCACCAGGGAAACGAATGGTCTTGGAGTGACGGCTGCGGCTCCACTTTTCATACTGAGCAGCGTGACACTCACCACACTTCTCAGGGCCTACAAACTTGTTTGGATAATCCAGAATAGATTTTTCACCCAGACGATACTGAATCGCCATTGGGCGGCCTTTGTACTTGGAGTACTTCTGGCTGTTACCTTGATCCAGATATTCTTCACCACGGTCAGAAATCTTATAGGTACCGATCAGGCGACCTTCTTCGTGGTATTTAAATACAGGGTGGTTTTGGAACAGAAAGTCAAACAGCTCTTTCTCCTGCACGATATAATCCTGCAGGGTCTTTACGCCTTTATCTGCTTCTGTCAGATCTGGGTTAGCGATAGTTTTCTGAGCAGAAACACCCATTTCTTTAGTGCCATAACCTGGTTCACCTGGTTTGGCAGCAAGAGCGGAAGTGCTGGCTACCGCGCCAAAACAAAACAACACGCTGAGCGCTGTCTTGTGTTTCCATTGTTTCATCATTCACTCCTAATTTTCAGGGAAGGAATGAACAGGTCTTAGCGGTACTCTGGCTTATCGGACGAATTCGAGTTCGAAGTTTTCAGATGAGAGAAGGCTGGCCGCCTTTTGAGTCTGAAATACTGTGGAAATCGTGTTCGCCCGGAAGCCCCGAAGGGCGGGATTACAGTCGCATCTGCTGCGTTCCAACTCTCGCCAAGGGAGCACCATTAACTTCGAGCTGCGCCTTGCATCTATCGACTGTAATCGCCGCAGAGCCCTCACTAGACCTATTCAATCCTTCCCAAGTTAGTTTTATTTTTGTCACTGAACCCGACAGTTCACCGAACGACATAAACACTTGAGCAAGGCCTATTCTTCACAGCCAAGGAATGAAAAACCTGAACTAGCGCACACTAATTTTCCGCTCACATATAACGACTTATAAAACCCTAAAACCACCAGCAAAAACAACAACTTAGACTCAACCACAAGATTTTATTTCAGTTCTGATTTTTAGCTTTTTATATCTAAAAGGCGTTTTACCCCTATTCAAAAATATAAAAAATCACAGTCTCAAAACTTGAGGTTTAGATTAATTAGGCAAGATCACATTAACCGCCGATCGCTTGGGATACGCTTTGCGCGTGATGTGAATTTGAAAACAGCAAAGGCTTATATAAAAGCGCGATTTTCGTCACACCACTTATCCAATCTGTACCGCTTACTTAATATTCGCCAATCAATATCATTTGCTTCGGCATATATAAGCTGGTGCACCGCACACTGTTATAGCTGGAAGAAACAATTGATTTGCCGGAAGGCAGATTGACTGTATTCAGAAAGGATTAAGATGATTGCAGAAATCGGACACCTGCTGCTTATTATCAGCACAGCCTTAGCCTTACTTATGGCATTGGTACCTTTATATGGTGTCATGACCAATAATGGTTATCTGCGCAGTTACACCCGGGTACTCAGCTCCAGTGCCGCTTTGGCTCTGGTCACCTCGGTATTGTGTCTGGCGTGGGGCTTTATCAGCGACGATTTCTCTATCAGCTATGTGGCCAACCACTCCAATACCCAGCTGGCCTGGTTCTATAAAATCGCCGCCGTCTGGGGCAGCCACGAAGGTTCCATGTTGCTGTGGGTAACCCTGATTGCCGTGTGGGGCGCCATTATTGCCCTGCAACACTACCAGGATGACCCTGACTTTATTGCCCGTCAGCAGGCCATTCTGGGGATGATCATTGCGGGCTTTAACCTGTTTTTGCTGTTTACCAGCAACCCCTTTGCCCGCAACCTGCCCAATATTCCCATTGAAGGTCGCGACCTGAACCCGGTACTGCAGGATATCGGCCTTATCTTCCACCCACCTTTGCTGTTCCTGGGTTATGTGGGCCTGACCATTATCTTTGCCGCCGCCATGGCAGCTTTGCTGGGCAGTAAGCTGGAAAAACATCAGGCGGGCTGGCTGCGTCACTGGGTATTGATCGCCTGGGTATTCCTCACCGGTGGCAATGCACTGGGCTCCTGGTGGGCCTATAACGAGCTGGGCTGGGGCGGTTGGTGGTTCTGGGACCCAGTGGAAAACTCCTCCTTTATTCCCTGGCTGGTTGCCACTGCACTGCTGCACTCGGTTATCGTTACCGAGAAACGCGACGGCCTAAAGCTGACCACACTACTGCTGTGCCTGCTGGCCTTCTCTCTGAGTTTGTTGGGTACCTTCCTGGTGCGCTCCGGCATAGTGCAGTCGGTACATGCTTTTGCATCTGACCCCACCCGGGGCATGTCTATTCTCAGCCTGCTGATTATCTTTGTGGCCGGTGCCCTGCTGTTGTTTGCCCTCAAAGGTGAACGTTTTAAGCGCGCACTGGATTTTGAGCTGGTTTCCAAAGACAGCTTTATTCTGATGGGCGTTGCCATACTGGTGGCCGCCGCCATGTCGGTGCTGCTCGGTACCTTCTACCCGCTGCTGTTTGAACTGGCAGGTCTGGGCACTATCTCTGTCGGCGCACCTTACTTTAACGCCATCTTCGTACCCCTGACCTTTGTCACTGTGGTGCTTATGGGCATCACCCCTATGGTGCAGTGGCAGAAAGACAGAAGCCTGCAGCTGAAACCTCTGCTGATGTTGGCCGCCATCACTTTGGTGGGCGCCACCACTTTATGTGTCTTGCATAAAGAGCCGATGAACCTGTTCCTTTGGCTGGGCAGTGCCTCCGCCATCTGGTTGCTGGGTTGCCTGATCCTGAGTCTGTTTGCCTGTAAAGGTCAAAACCGCAAGTTCAGTCGCCGTATGCTGGGCATGTATATCGCCCACTTCGGTGCCGTGGTCTCCATTATCGGTGCCACGGCTATCTCCAACTATGAAGAGGAAGCCATGCTGCGCATGGGTCCCGGTCAGGGCAAGCCGCTGGGTGACTACATCTTTGTGTATGAAGCCACAGAGAATGTCGAATCCACCGCCTTTACTGCGCTGCAAGCCCGCATTGCTGTACTGGACGCCGAAGAAAACCCGCTGGGGTATATCTTCCCGCAACGTCAGACTTTTAAGAGCAATGGCATGCAGATGTCCCAGGCAGGTATCGACCGTGGTTTCCTGCGCGACCTCTATATCTCCAAAGGTGTGCAGCTTTCCGACACTGAATATCTGGTGCGTATCAGCATCAAGCCGCTGGCCTGCTGGATCTGGCTGGGTGGCGCTCTGATGATGATTGGCGGCCTGCTGTGTGCTCTGCCTTGCCGACGTCGGGTTAGCGTGACTGAATCACATCCTGCCCAACAGCCACTACTCGCAGGAGAATCTGCATGATTGCCCAAATGAAAAAAATGACGATTGCCTTGCTCGCGGCAATCGTCGTCTCCGGTCTGTTTATCGCTTCCAGCGAGGCGGCAGTGGTGTACACCCCGGAGCAGAAGAAAGATCTCGGCTTTGAAATCGCCCGTGAACTGCGCTGCCCCATGTCGGTCAACCAAAGCCTGTTTGACTCCAACGCCCAGATTGCCAATGAGCTGAAAGGCCATATCTTCCGTCTGCTGGATGAGGGTAAAACCAAGGGCGAAATCGTTGATTATCTGGTGCAGAGATACGGCGAGAAGATCCGTTATAGCCCAGGCCTGAGCGGCGGCACTGCCCTGCTCTGGTTTGGCCCTGCACTGCTATTGCTTGGCGGGATTGGCGGCTGCGTGCTGTTTGTCCGTCGCTCACGTCGTGCCGCATAAGTCGGCATTTGAAATTCACTTAATTCCAAGGAAGTCTGCTCAACATGATGAAGAAACTCCTGTCAGCCAAGAGCCTGGGTCTGAACCTGGGCGCAGGTCTGTGCCTGACCCTGGCCGCCGCCAGCGTAAACGCCAACACCCACACTCTGCAGAACAAGGCCTACCACACAGGTGAGCCTATTCCGAAAACCATGCAGATGACCGGCTTTATCGAAATGCAGCACGCCCGCACCGTAAAGGACATAGCCTTTACCGATCTTGAGGGTAACTCCGTCAAGCTGAGCGACTACCACGGCAAGCTGTTGCTGCTGAACCTGTGGGCGACCTGGTGTCCTCCTTGTCTGCAGGAGATCCCGGCGCTGCAAAAGCTGAAGGCCAACAACAAGGGCAACCAGATTGAGATCGTATCTCTGTCTATCGACGAGCATCCGGAAAACATTCCGGCCTTTATGGAAGAGCATGGTTTTAAGGATTTTGAATCTCTAACTGACCCAACCAAGAAGGTTGAGCAGATCATGCCAGCCAACGTAGTGCCAGCCACCTATGTATTTGACGGCGCCGGTAACCTGGTGGGCTTTATGCGCGGCTTCCTGCACTGGGATGACAAAGGCGTACAACCGTATTTGGATAAGTTGATTGCCAAATATGCGGGGAAGACTCCAGAGAATATCGCGGCCAATTGATGCCGCGGGGGATCTCTTTGATTTAGTCCTGAGGGGTCCAAGGGTTGGGAGTTCAGGTTCCAGCTTTTGAAGTGGCTTCAGCTTAGGGATTGGAGAGCCAAGCTGCGCTTGGCCGAAATCGTGGGTCTCCACCCCACACTTGCCTTCGGCATAGAGAATAATCGCCGTTCCGGCGATAGGAAGATCGAAGCCTTCCAGGCTTCACCCGGGCAAGAGGGGATCAACAGCAATTCCCTCTTGCATCTCCCTTGCCGCCCCAGACGGTGCCGACTACCCCTCGAATTTATGATGAAAATGGCTATCGGCTCAGACGCTCGTCCATGATTCGACGAGCCTGCTTCGACATCCATGTCGAAGCCACGCAATTTTCATCAACATTCTTCGGCGGCACCGATGGGGAATGGGTGTATCCCGCCAACTCGGAGTTGTCTCAAAGTTACTTTTTGCGCTCCAGTTATCCCAGAGAGACAATTCATAGACATCTAGACAATGACCAATAAATCACCAATTATTCAATACCTTAACCATCAACCCTGTCCGTTATACGTGAATTATAAAGTGAGATAATGATAGGTCCTGTTATTCAAATAAATAGCGATTCTTGTTATTAAAAGGTTAGGCGGTCATGCTGCGGAGACAAATCATGGATGCAAACCTTAAAAATCGTTTGAAAGGAATTCTTAGTCTTGCTTACCAGCAAGATTGGAATGATGAGTCCTTTTCTGTCGGAAAGGCACAGGTTTGTGCCGAACTATCCTCAATAGTTTACGAAGATGTTCAGGAGTATGAATTAAAGAAGGCAAGTCGAATTCATCTTTTTGCTAGCGAGACTTATAGGAGCTTGATTGCAAACCACACCGTCAACTCAATTCTCGACGGGCTTGGCGAAGCGAACTTAGATGCTAGATTTTTCATAGTTCGTGGTCGATATGCATTGGTGCTCGGCACAATCCTTAACGATGTAGTGATACTTGCAATAAGAGGCACGGTATTCCGCGAGCTTTGGGACTGGAAAGCAAATATAGATGCCGAGAAGTATTATGTTTATGGAAGTCCACACTTTCATCCCTTTGATTATGGCTACGTTAGATTTGACGACCAATTCTTTCATCGAGGATTCTTTGAGTCGGTTATTCCTCAGTTCGCATCTATCTCTGACCAAATTAAGAAGCGACAGAATTCTGGAAACGAACTCAAGGTTGTATGGACTGGCCATTCACTAGGAGGAGCAATGGCCGCTGTAGGCTATGCGATCCACGGTGCCCGGAATACTAGGATATGGCTAGCAGAGGAAATTCCGGGTCATGCTATTTGCGCATATACTTTTGGTATGCCTCGGTATTGCGGACTTGGTAGCGTCTGTAATTTCCCGGGCCCGCACCATATTTATAGAAAGAATGATCTCGTTCCAACGGTGCCGCTTAGAAAGATGGGCTTCGCTGACAGCAGCAAAGAGTACGAGCTCACTGATACAGGAACGATTGGATTGACAGAGCGTACCGACACATTTGGATTGGCTGGCCACGTTCCCAAGTTACTTTCAAGCATAAAGGCACACTCAATAGAAGGCTATGCAGAGTTGTTAGCTCTAGCAACTGGTATAGGAAGACCGTGATTATGTTTAGGATTGTGTCGTCTAACAAATTACTCCATCCGGCACATAATGCTACGCTCTTTTTTGTGTGTCGATGGCGCTCCATTTTCACACAAAAACACTTTCCGTGGTGTGTTCGGGTGAGCAAGGCCAGATACTCCTCTAGAGTCCAAAGTAACTCCTGCACCACAGTTAGTTAACCCTTCGGAGCAGATTGCATTTAGTCCCCGTCCGGAGTTACCGGACGACTGCATGGATGCAGGAGGTAGAACGAAGCAGGATGCTAGAATCGAGGGATTAGGATGCAATAGTGGATGCTGTCATGGATGACAGCATAAGCGTCACTGAGCCATGGGCGGCAAACTGGCTGTTTTACAAGGACTGATTTGTCCGCGATGTTCTGCCAAGCGAAGCTTGGATAATCAACTTTAAAACTGCGACCGCCATCCCTTCCCATTAGACACTACCAATTCCATTCGCTAGCTTAGATTCCATCCGTGAGATGTCCGGTTTGCTGGCATGGAGGTGCTTTGATATGAAACAGTTCAGTTTACTCATGCTCTTGCTGCTTCCAGGTTATGGCTACGCATGCTCGTGCGTAGATTTGAGCCTGAAAGGCACCGTTGAAGGTGCAGATATTATTTACATTGGGGAATTGAAGTCTGCAGAGCTTGTTTACCCTGAATCATACGACGGTTGGCATCAGGTTCAGGGACACCTGCAGGTCAAAGACAGAATAAAAGGATACGCCCCGGACATTGACCTTATACAAACCGGCACTGGTGGCGGTGACTGTGGGGTTATGATGACCATAGGCCGGGAATACCTGATCTTTAAACGCGAAAATGATATCCGCATTGGCATTTGTGACGGTTCAAAACAAATCGATAGTCATAGAGACACAGCCAGAATCGAAAGAATAAAGCACTACATTCAGAACGGTAGTATTACAGGTAACGAGTAGCTTCAGCCCAGCAATCCCATTGAAAAGACCTCCTCTAATTTAATTAGGTACGAAAAAGAGGAAAGCTCACCAGCCTTCAGGAGACAACTAAGCGCACTAGAGTGCGGCTCATATGTCTTTAGAATCAAGCGTGCTAGTATCAGACAAGATTCACTTTAGAGTTCAGGATTAACTATGGACATTACTATCTTCTATCCAATTCTGATTAGTTTGGTAGTTCTTCCGGTAGCCTTTCTCCCAACAATTATCGCTCTCAAAAAGAATCATCCTTATGCAGTTCCTATCGCACTCGTCAATATTTTTGGCGGCCTGTTAGGTGGAGCCGGATGGCTGGTCGCGCTTGTGTGGAGCTTTATCCTTCCTGAAAAAAACCAACTTTCAGTCTCGAGTGTTGCAGACGAAATCGAGAAGCTTCACATACTGAAAGAAAAAGGCGTTATTTCAGAAGCTGAGTTCAACACTAAAAAAGCAGAGTTAATTCGGCCGTGAAATCAAAGAACTAACCGCGCTGGGTTCAGGGAGAGAAGACAGGACCCCCATATCTTTTTGAGTACACAAGAGTTGAAGGTTACACCTAGTCTCCCTCGAAGTGGCCGAAGGGGATGGGTACAAATGCCGTGGACGAGGCATGGATGCCAAGTCAGCGCCAGTCGAATCATGGACGAGCGTCTGGCGCGATAGGTAATTTGAACCTAATCACCGAGGGGATTTCCACTTCGCCGGGAGTCGATGGGGGATTGGATAAGGGGGCCAGCCGGAACGGTCCCCTTTCCCCGGGTGTGGGTTGGAGACCCACGACTTTCGTCGCTGAAAGCGGCATGTCCCGCCAGGGACAGAAGAACGCCAGTTCTGCCAAGCGAAGCTTGGCTATCTCTCGCCGTGATAGCGGCAAAGCCCTGCAAGGGCTTACTCAACCAGCGGGTAAATCTGAGCTTCAGATTGAATCACCTCGGTGGCCCCCTGCTCTGCCAGAGCTGCCAACCTCTCGCGTTCAGCTTTGCTGACATACTTAGGCTTATTACTGCCATGCAGTTTGGCTTTCTTCTTTTTGTCTTTGGCAATCAGCGTCTGATTGATTTTCTTTCTGCGGTTCATGGCTTCACATCTCACTAAAATTTTCGGATTGCGCTTGAGTACTTTTAGTCAGGCATAAAAGGCAGTGTCTCAGCGCTGTGTCGGCTGTCGTTTATGGGCGACAGATGACGAAAAATCGGCGCACTATAGCAGCAATATCACTGCCATTAAACGCCTCTGGCAGCAGTTCAAATCAAAATTTATGCTGACATCTTGCTGCTTATCTTTTCTTCAATCAGAATACGCGCCCCAGCTAAAGCACCTCAAATATGCAGGTTTTTGCTGCAATAACAGACAAACACAATAGAGTTCGACGCCAGAAAATGTAAGCACACACTTCCAGTAAGCCCCCCAACTTATAAGACTTCAACATCCATATAGCGAAAAAACAATGCGATTCGTTCTGTGGCCGTGATCTCATATTTGACAATGTGCCAGCCGACTGTGATCAGGATCGTATTTTAGCCTTAGCTTATCCGTATAATGTCGATTGTCGGACAATCGACCATGAGCGAAAGAAGGGACGGATAACATTTCGCATGGATAAGGTTCGACATGTATCCGCCCATTTGGCTGCAAATGGGTAACCGGGAAACCAGTTGCTGATCAGTGCACAGGACAGCAACCCCGGGAAATCAACGATAGCTGAGACGACGATAAATGAAAGCAATCAAACTTGCTTCTAACGACAACGTAGCAACATTGCTGGGTGACGTAGAAAAACATGAAGTAGTAGAAATTATTTCTGCTGACAATGAAGTGATCGCTGAGATTAAGGCACTTCAGAAAATTACCTTCGGCAACAAGATCGCCCTGTGCGATATCGCCAACGGCGAACAGATTCTTAAAGCCGGTCATTCCATCGGTAAGTCCATTACCGAGATCCCGCTGGGCCAGCTGGTTCACGTGCAGAACGTACGCAGTGAACGCCTGGATATTCCAGAAGCCATTATCGAAGAAATCATCAAGCAGATGGGGATTGAAAAGTAATGACCGCAACATTTAAAGGCTACCCACGTCCAAACGGCACCTTTGGTATTCGTAACCACGTTATGATCGTGGCCATTGATGAGTGCTGCGAAGGTATCGCACGCAACATCAGCAAAGAGATTGAAGGCTCAGTTGTTGTTACCAACCACTACACCTGTATGTACGGCGGTAACGAAGAGATGATCGACACCATCATCCACACTGGCATTAACCCAAACATCGCCGGTGTACTGGTGATTGCCATGGGTTGTGGCTCTATTGACCCTGAGCTGGTTGCCGGTCCGGTTCGCGCCGAAGGCCTGCCTGCTCATACCCTGACTGTAATTAAAAACAAAGGCACTATCGAGACCATCAAAGACGGTATCGAACTGGCCAAACAACTGAAAGCCCACGCTGACGGTATCGAGCGTGTAGACGCCCCAGTATCTGCGCTGCGCATCGGTATCAAGTGTGGTGGCTCTGACACCTCCAGCGGTCTGGCTTCAAACCCATCTGTGGGTGCGGCTTCTGACAAGCTGATCGACCTGGGTGCCACCACTATGGCCGGCGAACTGCTGGAACTGCTGGGTTGTGAAGATATTCTGAAGGCACGTTCTGTTTCCCCTGAAGTGGGCGACAAGATCGAACGTCTGATCGCTGAAGATCTGAAGCGCTGGCACGTGATTGAAGGCACTGAAACCATGTCTATCGGTAACAGTGTTGGCGGCCTGACCACCATCGATGAGAAGTCTCAGGGTGCCATGCACAAGACAGGTTCCCGCCCGATCCAGGACTGTCTGCGTATCAGCCATATTCACCGTGAGAAGCCAACCACACCAGGTTTCTACCTGACTGAAACCACCATGCTGTGTGGTGGCTCGGCTATGCACTTTGCCTCTCTGGGCGCTCAGCTGATCCTCTGGACTGCCGGTGCAGCAGGCTTTAACAACTCTATCGTTCCGGTTATCCGCGTATCCGGTAACAGCTCGCTGATCACTGCAGACATGGATATCAATGCCTGCGGCATCATGGATGCGACCGACACCATCGACAACGTATCCAACAAGATTGTTGAGCGTGTGTTTGCTGTTGCCAACGGTGACAAGACCAACCTGGAAGGTGTGGGTTATGCCTATGCATCCCTGTACCAGAAAGACCAGCGTTTAGAGCATGTTATCGGTATTTGCCCGCAATAACTCTCCCCTTTTTCAAAGGCGCTGAGCGCAGCGCCTTTATTCGAGATCTGAAAAATGAGTACTGTTACTCCAAATAAATCACTGGGTCTGACCCTGGCCCTGGTGTGTGCCGCGCTGTGGGGCGCATCTTTCCCTCTGGGTGGTGTTCTGGCCGGTAAGCTGGACCCTGTTGTGCTGGCGATCGCCCGTTACGCTATTGCCACTCTGGGCTTTGTGCTGCTGTTTATGTTCTCCCGCAAGCACACCCTGAAGAAGATCCAAAGCAAGAAAGACTTTGCTCTGCTGGCAGCTGCCGGTGTATCTGCCCAGGCAGTGTTTTTCTACTTCACCATTCTGGCCTATGAGTTCACCTCTTCCGGCGAGATCGGTGTAATCAACGGTATGGCACCGTTCCTGACCATGCTGGCGGTATTTGTTATCGACAAGATTAAGCCGACTGCACCTAAAATTTTCGCGGTGGTGCTGTCTCTGGCCGGTGCCGGTGTGATTGCCTATGACCCAACCAACAAGATTCAGGGCCTGAATCTGGGCCACCTGTTCGCTCTGATGGGTGTACTGGGCTTCGTAACCTACAACTATATTCTGGGTAAGTTTGGTTCTGATCTGAACTCCCGTTACGACCTGTTCTCAAGCAGCTTCTACCAGTTTGCTGCAGCCACTGTCGCCTTGCTGGTACTGGGTGTAGTGACAGGCGCAGACTTCAGCTCAGCTGCTGTACTGGTTGAAAACGGTAAGAACTTTGCTGCCATCATGGCGCTGGGTCTGCTGTGTTCCGGTATCGCCTACGCTATCTGGGAACTGGCTACCCTGAAAACTCAGGACGCAGTTATCACCACTATGGCGCTGAACGTGCTGCCACTGTTTGCCATGGTTGTGGCTTACTTCCTGCTGGGTGAAACCATCACACTGCAGAAGCTGGCCGGTGTAGTGACCGTAGTTATCGCCCTGTGTATCTACACCCTGGGTGACAAGATCAAATTTGGTAAGAAGGCTGTTTCTCAGCAGCCGGTTGCTGAATAATTGCTGATGGCTCAGTAATTGATTTCAAAGCTAAAACGCCCGCAACTGCGGGCGTTTTTTGTATCGAACAGAAACAAAAACAAAAAAGGTGCCATTGGCACCTTCTGTGTTTCCATCATTATTCAGCAGTCAGCTCTTCACTTCGCAACTCGCTGAACAGCGTAATATTGGCTCTCGCCTCTTTATGGGCAAGGTCACCATCACCGCTACAAATGGCTTCAACCAGGGCTCTGTGGCACTCACCACTTTGAGACAGGTCGTAATCCTGGTGAGTCATGCCTATGTAGGCTTTCAGCTGGTACAGAATACGCTCATACATGGACTTCATGCGATCACTGCCGCTGATCTCCACCACCAACTGGTGAAAACGCCAGTCCATCTCACTGACCGCCTGAATATCTGTCGGCGCATCAATGCAAAGCTGACAGTATTCTTCAAACAGTGCCTTGAGTCTGAGTTTGTCATTCTCTGAAGCTTTCAGCGTCGCCATCTCAGCGGCCTGACCTTCAAGGGCCAGACGCAGATTGTACAGCTCCCACAGATCTTCCCGCTCAATAGAGATCACATGCCAGCCGGAGTAGGGCTTCTGCACCACCAGACCATCATGAACCAGAGAGTTCAGCGCCATGCGTATGGTACTGCGGGACAAGTCCAGCTCCTTAGCTAGATTGCTCTCTACAAGCTTTTCACCCAAGCCAATATGACCATCAATGATCGCCTGGCGCAGGTATTGTGTGGTCTGCCCTTCCAGACTTTGTTTGACGATTTTCATGCCCAGGATATGCCTCTTGTACCGATTAGCGTTGATGCCGGATGACTGCAATAAGCGTCACAGCTTAACAGAAGATAAGTGTCTGCCAGAATAGCACTGTCTTTCGGCACAATCAGGAAGGAGATCTGTTTCACATAAACAGTCTGAAGGAGTGGAGCTTGATGCGCCGGATACACAGGTCTCCGACGCTTAAACTCATCAGGCGAAGAAGTATAGATCCGCACCCAGGAAGATAAACAGCACCATGCCCGCCCAGTTGTTATTGAGGAAGGCCTTGAAGCATGGGGCGCGCTCACGACCATTGATCAGCTTTTGCTGGTACAGACCAAAGCCGATAAAGGTGATGATTCCCAGCGCATACAAAAGACCGCGATCTGCTGCCCAACCGGCAGTGATAAAACACGCCAATGCAGCCAGCTGGAACAGGGCGATAATATGCCTGTCATAACTGCCAAACATGATGGCAGTGGATTTGATCCCTATCTTGAGGTCATCATCCCTGTCTACCATGGCGTACATGCTGTCGTAGGCCACAGTCCAGCACCAGTTCGCGGCAAACAGCCACCATGCGGCATGTGGCACTTCACCCAACTGGGCCGCGTAAGCCATGGGGATAGACCAGCTCCAGACAATGCCAAGGAACATCTGCGGCATATTGGTAAAGCGCTTGGTAAAGGGATAGATAATGGTGAGGATAATGCCCACCACAGACAACTGAACCACCAGTGGGTTCAGCATCAGCACCAGACCAAAGGCGAACAATGCCAGCACCACGAACAGGATTAATGCTTCCTTCGAGGTGACTTCTCCGGTTGCCAATGGGCGGCCTTTGGTGCGCTCTACGTGGGCATCAAGTTTACGGTCAGCAAAGTCATTGATGATGCAGCCACAGGCGCGCATCACAAACACACCAACGATAAAGATGGCCAGCACCTTAAGATCCGGCATACCATTGGCTGCCAGCACCAAGGCCATCATGCATGGCCAAAGTAACAAGGTGGTACCTATGGGCCGGTCAATTCGCGCCAGCCTCGCATAAGCATCTAATTTTTCCCTAATATTCATTACGTTAGGCTCTCCTGATACGACTTCAGCCCCACTTTGTCATCCATTATGCAAGTAATTCAGTCACTGTACAGGCCTTTGCTGACTTGATGGCGATCACATAACCAATTGTGACCGCCAGTTAAGCCATCCAAAGTCGCTCCTGCACAAACTCAAGCTACTTGTCTTTCTGCGCTTCGTAGTTGCAGCTTTTACTTTTTGCTCTATCAAACCTTCTGCAGTTTGGCGTAAGCCACGACCAGCCACTTACTGCCGACGTCATCAAAGTTCACTTGCACCCGCGCCTGAGGGCCACTGCCCTCATAGTTGGTCACCCTGCCTTCACCAAATTTGAAGTGCGTGACTCTGTCGCCCATGGCGAAGCCTGAGTCATTGAACACCTTCTGTTGCTGATTGAATCTGTTGTTGGCCATAGGTGCACTCACCGATGCCTTCAAACGGATCTCGTTCAAATACTGAGGCGGGATCTCCTTGATAAAGCGTGATGGTCTGGAGTAGTCCTCGCGGCCGTAAATACGACGGGACTCAGCATAGGTGATATACAGATGCTGCATGGCTCGGGTCATCCCCACGTAACACAGGCGACGCTCCTCTTCGAGTCGATCGCCCTCCTCCAAAGCCATCTTGCTGGGGAACAAACCCTCTTCAACACCGGCCATAAACACCACGGGGAATTCCAGACCTTTGGCGGCGTGCAGCGTCATCAACTGAACCGCATCGGTAAAGGCATCAGCCTGACCTTCACCGGCTTCCAAAGCAGCATGGGACAGGAAGGCATTGAGCTCACCCATATCCTCAAGCTCCTCGGGCATCTCAAAAGTGCGGGCTGCCGTCACCAGTTCTTCAAGGTTCTCTACCCGGGCATGGGCCTTTTCGCCCTTCTCTGCCTCGTACATTGCCTTCAGGCCGGAATCACGGATCACGGTATCAGCCATGCGATACAAAGGCATCTCTTCGGTATCTGTGGTCAGTTGGATAATCAGATCCATAAAACCACGTACAGCATTGGCTGCACGGCCTGCCAGTACCTTCTCTTCCAACAAACGCTGACACGCCTGCCACAAAGTTAGTGAGTGGTTACGAGCTGTAGAACGCAGAATATCAAGGGTTCTGTCACCGATACCCCGGGCGGGAGTATTGACCACACGTTCAAAGGCAGCGTCATCATCCCGGTTGGCCATCAGGCGCAGGTAGCCCATGGCGTCTTTAATTTCCTGACGTTCGAAGAAGCGCAAGCCGCCATAGATACGGTAGGCGATACCTTTGTGCAGCAAGGCTTCTTCCAACACCCGCGACTGAGCGTTGGAGCGGTAAAGAATGGCGCACTCGCTGAGCATGCCACCCTTATCCTGCCAATCCATAATACGCCCGACCACAAAGCGGGCTTCATCCATCTCGTTAAAAGCACAGTAAACAGAGATAGGCTCGCCATCTTTGCCTTCAGTCCACAGCTTCTTACCCAGACGATCAGGGTTATTGGCGATCAGTTCGTTGGACGCATTCAGAATATTACCGGTGGAGCGATAGTTCTGCTCCAGACGGATGGTTTCGGCCCCCGGAAAATCACCCAGAAATTTATGCAGGTTCTCGACCTGAGCACCACGCCAGCCGTAGATCGACTGATCGTCATCGCCCACGATCATCACATTGGCGCTATTACCTGCCAGTACACGGATCCAGGCATATTGAATGGCGTTGGTATCCTGAAATTCGTCCACCAGGATATTGCGGAATCTATCCTGATAGTGAGCCAGAATATGGGGCTTGTTGAGCCAAAGCTCATGAGCACGCAGCAGGATCTCCGCAAAGTCCACCAGACCGGCACGATCGCAGGAGTCCTGATACACCTTGTACAGGTTCAGCAGTTGCTGCTCCAGCGGGAAACCACCGGCGTCGATATGATTGGGGCGCAACCCCTGATCTTTTTTGCCATTGATATAACCGGCAACCATACGGGGAGGAAACTGCTTCTCATCCAGATTCAGGGTTTTGAGAATACGCTTGAGCATACGCAGTTGATCGTCAGAATCGATGATCTGGAAGCTTTGCGGCAGGTTGGCGTCCTGATAGTGAGTACGCAGCAGTCTGTGTGCCAGGCCATGGAAGGTACCTATCCACATGCGACCGACATTACCGCCGACGGTTTTCTCAACCCGCTCGCGCATTTCGGCAGCCGCTTTATTGGTAAAGGTTACCGCCAGAATGGAATAGGGACTCTGGTTCTCTACCTGCATCAGCCAGGCAATTCTGTGGGTCAGCACCCGGGTTTTGCCACTGCCGGCACCCGCCAACACCAACATGCTAGATTGTGGCGCTGCCACCGCCTCACGCTGTTTATCGTTCAGACCATCAAGTAAAGAAGATACGTCCATTCCCGCCTCCGCAAAAAATACGCGGGCATTATATCGTAAGCAATGTGAATTAGGGCGAAGAGAGTGAACGAGATTACAATCCCTAAGAACTGAACCTCAGTAATTGATAAAGCGAATATTGGCAGACTTCCAATGTCCCCAGCCATCAAAGCTTGAAGGTACATCGTCACCATCGAAGTGAACCCGAGTCAAAGTCTCGCCACTGGTTCTGGCGGCGAGAAATAACGAAAACAAAGCCTTACAGGTTTAAGCTCCAGTCACATATCCAGTCCCCGATACGTTCCAATCTGCATCTGGACTGCAGAAAATACCGGAAGATTCATAGAATCATCATCTTATTATTCATGTGTTAGACAACATGCTTGACCTTCACATCCTCACATATAAGACTTCCCGCATCCCCCTGCGAGCAGGCCAATAACAAAAGTAAACCCAACATCCTCACCTTAATCCCCTCTGATCTCCTTTAATGAGCAAGAAACTAGCCTTGATGTGTGATACTCGCGAAGCTAAGTTCTTACACCCTCCAGCTTTCGTGCCTCACTTCATATAGATGTCGTAAATTTTGGGTCTCCTTTTACCCCAAGGGGCCACGGAGGAACAGCCAGCAATCCAAAAGTAAACTGTCTTCTGTGCTGCATAAGCAGAGAGAATTGCACTATAAAATCTATCGGAAGACTTGCTATCATTTAGCTCGACTATATAAAACCCACTGCCCTCACAATTATCTGGATTCTGGATACCCTGAGTAAAATCGACTCTAATCCAGTTATTACTGGGGTGCACATAAAGCAATTTAATCTGTCCATCACCAGAGCCTGTACCCGCTAATGCAAATTCTGGATGAAACAGCAAAAATATGCAGCAGCATAATGCTATTAGCCTGTTGTTCATTCTTCTCTCCAACTTGATCATCGGAATCATCTTTGCACCATAAACCTATTAATATTTGGCGAGCAGGATCTGGGTTGGCCACTATCAATATTAAAAGAGATATCCTTCTGAGTAATAAATGCAGTCAACAATGAACTAGACAATACATTATAATTTGGATGCGACAATGGTATTTGAAATCTGGTTCCATTATCACATGAACTCAACTCAGAGTTAGAATACTCGGACATAAATATTAAGCCGCCACCATATGGGTACACAATTTTTATTTTAGTCCATCCTGACCAAGGATCCGCATAAACGTTTGACGAAAAACTAAAGCAATGAGAAATATTATCTTAACTTTCATATTAACATTCCAATACGATAATTATTTTACCAACATGACATAAGCAGGGTTAGGCGCTGAGCTATATGTAGGGATAGAGCCGCAGGTCATAGTTCCATTGTTATCGGAGTACATAAGCAGCACTTCTTTCTCATGTACCATTGAAGTAGTCACAATTGAAAACCAAAGGGAGCAAGTGACAGAATTAATTTCTGCAGAGCCATCTGTCTTATAAAGACGCGTGTAGCCATTCCTCCAGGTTCCAAGAATTATCAAATTGTTTCCCGCATCAATATAAGCATTAGTTACCGTCCCTCTGCATCAGATATTTGCTGCACTTACATCAGAAACAGAGAGAATAAAAACAAGACAGATGAAAAGTAGTCTCATAACACACCTCAATCTCTGATATTAAACGCAGCATACGGCTGAACTATATTGAAAGTCGTCTCTGCAACTGCATACCAGCCTACAGGTTCACAGCTATGAGAGTATGCAAATACCTTTTTACCCGATGCGTAAGCCATTAACGCCATGGCATAGATCTTGTCATATTGAGGATGTGTTGCTTTAACATACAAACGATCACTGACACTACAGCTAGACGGATTACCAAATGCGCCAAAGATCATCAATCCTCCGCCTCTTTCTATATCAATCCTCGTAGGCGTTGCTGCAGCAGAGAAGCCTCCAGCTAGAGAACATGGAGAGATAATAAGTAAAACCGCCAACAAGGGTTTGAACACCCGCACACCAACAGAGCTATTTAAGTTGCACACGATTAATATCCTCTCCGTCCCCCCATCGCGTACAATTTCCTGTCCCATAGATAGTCACAGGTTGTTGCGACATATAGGCAGCAAGCAACATACTGAACTGACTTTTGCCATAGACAGAGTTTTCGTCTTTGATCATCCAGTAGGTGAATCGGCCCTTCGTACAGTCCGGCATACTCCCGCGATCTCCAGAAAGGTGAAACCAGTGCAAACCTTCATCACGCACATTGATCTGAGTAATCAGGCCAGTCTGCTGGCCCGCGGAGGATACTCCTGGGTGGGCAGTTAAAATAATGACTATCAACAACACTATTGTTCTCAAACCTGATACTCCTTTAAAAGTAGCTATCCTGTAAGGCGATAAAATGCCCCTCACAATTAGCACTTTGAGAATGAACCCTAACCTTCTTACCGCTTAAGTAGGCTGCCATCGCAATACTGAGGAAACGATTAATCTCTTCGATACTATGTTCGGAATAACTGAAGGTGGCCTTTCTGTCACAGTCTGGATTTAAGTGGGTGGCCGTTGGCTCAAAATATAGAGCAACGGATTTATCATTAGAGAAGCCATATACCTTTACCCCGCTTAGTTTCCCAAACCCGATATCCCTGGCGACAGCAGGTTGGTGGCACATGAGACAAATGAGGCAGATTACCGAAGATATCCAACTAAACCGAGCCATAGAGAACCTCCTCAATCCACCAAGCGTGGGCCGAAATACCAACCAGTCAGCCACTGCCATGGAGCATGGCTGGCCGCAGAACAGTCCTTGTTATCGTTAAACCACAAAGTGACGCTCTTTTGACTGACTTGGGCCGTCATCAAGGTTGAGTACACAGTCCGACACGCCTCAGCAGAGATACCTTCATGCTCTCCATCGACCTTGCATAACCTTGGCCATTGCAAAGGGCCAATTCTCTCTACAAGTACATCTCCGGTTCTGGCTTCAATACTCAAGCCTTTCACCAAGCCATGGCAGGTATATGCAGCACTGGCCTCAAATGAAAGTAATAGCAGGCAAGACAAAACCAACTTTCGCAATCCCATATTCAATTCCTTTACCTAGGGTCTGTTGACCTTTCATGGTTGAATTTTGCTCGAGATAGACGCGCTTTAATCGCGACGCAAGGTGTGCCGCCTAGTGGGCCTAAGCAAATACCTTGCAACAAAGAGTAAAGCGCGTATAGCCGAGCCCTTCGGGCAGCGTTTGTCGTCGCCTTCTACTGCATTAACGCTCATTTATGTAGAACAACTACACTTCAATCGCGTTGCTTTGTATAAAACAACGACAAAATGCTGCAAAAGCCATCTTCAAAGGTCAATAGACCCTAAACGAACCGACCTCAATTTTTATGGAGCCGAATCATGCTTGTGATGTCGTAATGGCTGCATGAGCGACCATCCAGTCGCACGGTCACTTTTTTATCTGCAACCAAAGCCGCCATGGCTGTACTGTACATAGCCTGCCCTTGAAACTTACTCATATCCCAAGTCAGCCAAGTTGTTCCTGGGCAACCATTTTTGCTCGACCAATAGTCACAAGGCCTGATATAAGCACTATTTGAATTCGAGTGAGATTGCATATCACATATTCGAATAACATAATCAGCCGCTTCGCTATTTGCCGAAAATACAGATATTAGTGTGAAGCAAAAAATAGTGAATAGTTTCATTCTGGAGCTATCCTATTCCTTTAGCATCAGATAATTTGGTGAAGGTGACGCACTATATTTTGGAATCGTCTGGCATGATTCCGTATCAGAGTACTGCACAATGACATTTGATTGGCTGATGTTTGCTGTCATCGCAACGGAAAGCCAACTTTTACACAGCTCAGTTGAGACTGTCTTCCAATCGTAATTTAAGTTACATATCTGCGTATAATCATTGCGCCAACTGCCAAATATATATACAGAACCACTTCGTTCAACATAGAGACGAACAATTTTCCCGCTACACCATTGAGGTGCTGCGTATGAGGAGCAAGACAATAGAGCAATTAAAAATAGCGTGATTCTAATCATAAAATATAAAACTCTCGTTAGTTGTACTATAGGAATATCAACTAACCGCCAGAATGTTAACACCTTGATTATACGAATAATCCATATATAGCCAACTCAGAGATGAATTGCATTATATTTATACTATACAAACGCTTAGCGAGGAAAAATCGTCAAAGGAATGAACAGAGGAATATACATCTTTACTATTGAACTAGTAGATAGCAATTAGTAACAACCCAAAGATACTAATACAGAGATCTAAATGATGGTAAAACCCAATGTCTTGACGAGCAGACACAGGAACCTATCAATTCAAATATTCAATTGCATATACTTTACACCAATGATTACTACTGCCCGCCCATCTTTGATTACTATAGGCGTAAACATTGATTTTAGAACTTGAATGATACGCGGACAATAACATACTAAAATTTGAATCAAATCCATCATCTACTTTAGTAATCCAATATCCGTAGCAAATATCTGATGTGCTTTCAGTGCGAAAGACAACATCACCATTGCCAAACTGGTTATAGGAAATCATTCTGACAATTTTGGTATCGCGAACCCGAACATCAGAAGCAAACACTGAACTTGAAAGCGAACAAAGAAGTACAAATATAGTTGATCTAATAATATTCACCATGGCATAGCGCCCATCTTTATCCCTAAAATATCCTCACTATTACTCCAATAATTACAAGTACCATTAGCATATACATCAACTTGCGAATCATTTAATGCATAGGCGGATAGTGCAATACTGACCAGCTCCTTAAACTGAGGAGCATCACTGTTAATTGCAAGGCGCCCGGTACTGGCGCAAGCTGGCATGCCAGACTTATCTCCGGATATATTAATGAAGAGAATGCTTTTCCCGTTTTGGCCATAAATACCAGCGGCTGTAATTTCTACATTCCTGTAGTAATGAGCGGCAGACAGCTCAGGAGCGAAACATAAAAATGCGATCCCAACAAATATTATTTTTATGATATTCATATACATATTACCAACTAAAATAAAAAGATTATCAAAACATGCTGATTAGTTTGCATGGTATTGATATATGCCTCCTGGCAAGTCGATTCTCACTATCAATGGTGTAGACAATATTGAACCTTTGCCCAGATACTTTGAATGCAAGTGCTGCTGAGTACAACTCCTTATCCTCGAAATCGATATAGATTCTGTCGGCATGGCACTGGGACTCAATATCTTTATCGATACGGATAAAATGAGCAGTGCTGCCATCTCGACTCTGGGTGTAAAGCTGTGTAATTGCAACGTCATAAAGCACAATATCGGCAGCAGCAACTGTAGGAGAAATAATGCATGACGCTAAAGCCAATAGCCCACTTAACAACAGTCGTTTTCTATCCATGTTACATATCTCCGCGGTACTAATTCCCCAGGGTCATACGCACGATTCTTCGATAGACCGAAGGTGTACTTCCCCATGGTTCGCAATTGCCGGTGTCATTGTAGGATACCGTCACACGGCGATCTGATGCCTGCGCGGCAAGAAACATGGCATACATCCTGGCGCGCTGCTCAGCAGAGTAGTCATGACCAATAGCGAACACACTATCACTGGCGCATTCACTTACCTTGGTTCCCGGACTATCCAAGGTTATAAGCACAGTGTCGCGACCTGCATAGGTAATGATGCCTGTGACCTTACCCGAGGGATTCAGCCACACAGCTTGTGACACAAAACTGATGCAAAGCAACATCAAGGTCGCTATCAGTTTTTTCATATCTCGTTCTCCTGTTGGCCTTTAAATTCTTCGTTGTTTAGGGCATTCATGAGAAACAGAATTACTCCCACAGTGCGATCCACTCTTATTCCTCTGCCAGCCAGATACGATCGATTTTCAGATAGCCGGATATCACGCCTCTCATCTGAACCGTCACCGGGCGGCCGGAGGCCTGGGCAGCAAGTGCAGTGGAATAAAACAGATTGGCAAAAGCAGGGTTGTCGGTAATTCTAATGGCTGCGGCATTACCGTTAGACACAGTAAAACCAGCCCCGCTGGCAGAAGAGGGGTCAAACCCGGTGTCAAAGTACATCAAGATCACATTCCCTGAATTGACGTAGATAGATTTTACCGTCCCGGAATACTGACAATAACCATCGTGGGAGCTGTGACAAGTCGGAGGTGCTGCAAACAAAGATGTACTAAGTAAACAAGTCGACAGCACGAATAGCCTTACAAAAAATACTTTGATATCCATCAATTAAACTCTCCGCATGTCTGCTCGTGACTGAGATAAAATGAAATAATAAAGAGCGGTCAAAACTAGCATGACTACCGAAACTAACCTCAACAAAGTCTGAGATAATTATTCATTAAGTGCTATCGCACTGATATATAACCAATATGGCAATATCCATTGCCTGAGTTGCGCTCTTGATTGGCATATATAGTTACTGTGCTTCCCGCCATTTTTGCTGCTAACAGTACAGACACGTATGTTTGATAGTTACTATCTGGCTCATTGATGTAAGCCCATCCATGGCCGTTGCCACATAATTTTGGTGCCCCCTCCAACACAACTCTAAATCCATAGTTGGTGCCGCCAGTGACGTCGACTGAAGCGACTTTTCCGGTTTTCACACCATCCCATGCAGTTCCTGAAAAACTGATAATATAAATAGCCAAAATCCCTGATAGCTTTTTCATTACTGTGTTCCTGAGTTAACTATAAATGCTGACGACCAAATTCATTTAATTCCTGTTATTTAGGGATTGATTTGCAACCCTGTGAATTGAGGATAACCATTATGACAACCATCCAGCCAAACATGCAGAGGTTTACCCATAGCAAATGCTGTTAACATCATCGAATACAAACGTTGAACGTCTTCAGGTGCCTGGTTTTCAAAACTTGGAGAGAGTAGGTAGAGCTTCGCACTTGAGTTAGAACAACCTTGAGGATTGTGAAAATTACTCGAGTCAACATAAAAACCATGAAACCCCGGCCGCCAAATAATGTGCTTTACCTCTTGTCTTCCATCACTCCATACTCCAGCTTTACAGATATTGGAGTTACATAAAACGGCCGTGATAGATAACAATACTATTACTCTAAAGTTGGCTATGAACATCGTCATCCCCTGAACTGTATCAATAACTTGAGCCAGTGACACCAACTACTTGAAAAGCTCAAATTTAGACCCTCGATAGCTATATAGTCAGATATCAATCGCTATTCCTTTCATATCATTACCTATACAACCTGAAATTCTGAATACGACCGGTTTGTTTGCATGATAAGCAGATAATGCCAAGGCCAATATCTCGTTTAACATAGGGTGGTCCGAAGGGATCCTGACCCTCGCGTTATGACACCCTTCTGCTCTGATGCTACCCTCCAATGAAAAATAGAGTCCCTCGCTACTCCAGCCCGTTGCTATTTTGGTTATTTTGCTACTTGGTAGTGAAGTATCAGCAACACCATGAAAACTGGTTAAAAGTACTATCAACGTGAGCAGTCTGATCATCATATCTCCAGCTGAGTATTACTAATCCACGATATAAAACCAATCGTAGGTTGGGAAATTAGTTTGATATTGAAAACAAGTTTCGCTCACTTTTAAGTTCACTCTTTTGCCAGAGAAATAAGCCGCAGTAAAAAGCGAGAACGCAGACTTACCAGCAATCTCTTTTTCGGTTTCAAACCTTACTGATGTTGCATGACAACCACTTGGTCCAACAGCAGCGCCGTCTATTTCAATAAAACAGATATTGTCACGCTTATGGCAGCCAATACTTTTTATCGTTCTTGGCCCAGAATACGAATTTGCGTACAGGGGAAAGCTAATAGCTATCGCCAGCAATATAAATATAGGTTTCCGTATATCCATATACTATTTTCCTCAGTTAACTCTCTGTCGGCTATTGATTGAAGGTTCTGACTATATATGCGGACTCACCGTAATTGGTTGCGCTACAGTTAAAGTCATTTCTCGCATAGCCAATCGTTATTCCCTTGCCTGCATGTTGGGCTGCCAGTACTGCTGAGTATCTTTCTTTAGTACCGGTTTCATTCAAATAACCCAGCGTTCGCCACGGGCCACCCTCTTGGTAAACCATTATTTTGCTGCCTTCCAATTGAATATGGAGCACCTTAGCAACGGGACAATCGGTCCTGGCTAAGCAAGGTCGTGATACAGCAACTAACATTGCCAACAGGAGAATGCGGTAAGCCATCATGTGTGCCCTCTTACGATTAAACGAAACCACACTACTTATTCCGCTTGTATACTAAAAATGGATATAGGCCTGAAGTTAGCGTTACCACACCAGTTGGGTATAGGGTCGCCCGGGAATACATTTGCCGTCTTCTTACCCGATGCCAACATCAACAAAGCCATAGACAGAAAGTGATCGAACTTCTTTTCACCAACACGCTGTTTTTGAACCAAGTACCATTCGCCACCGCTCATGCGCATGGCAAAGTCTTCACCACAGTAGTAAATCTGTTTAACGGTTTGCCCTGCACCACTCGCATGCACTAAAGATGAGAACATCAACAGTAAGAATAAAGTCAAAGTCTTCATAGCTGTTCTCCAGCTAGTTTGTAAATTATTTAATAATCATTATGTTGGGTCAGTTGATAGCAACCATACTGTGCACATATTTGAGTCGACATTATACATATAGCGAAAGTCGGGCAACTTTTTCCCTGTTACTTGCGCCGTCAGTGCAATACCCAGCATACTTTTACAACTTGGCTCATCAGCAGCACAATAGGCATAGCCATATTTACATGGTTTGGTAAACCCCTCTTCCAAATTCATATAAAAGGTATTTCCCCAATGGGAACCATGACGCTTTATTGTCACATTATGTTGATAGACCATTTCGTCGCTATATGTACAACTACATATAGCTATGAAGCACAGGATTAGCACTCTTAATTTCATACAGCCTTGTCTCATCATAATTTCTGTAAGATAAAATTAGCTAGGTTATTCACTGAATCTGAACGTAATAGATTGGGTCAGCAGGTCTGACCCAAGATCCAATAGATGTGCATAACCCATTATTTTGCTCCCCCCCTCTGACGATGAGCTCGAGTAATATACCAATACGCTCCTATCTGACATCTTTGCTGTAAGCAATAAAGACAGCCATGCGTTACACCTAGGCTCTGTCATACTGCAAAGATAGTGCACTGAGGCCATTACTCATATATAAGCCATCACTTGAACCAAGGTGAGACACTTTGCCACTGCAATAGTAATTAGCATTTGTATAAACGGAGAAAAACAATCATCAAAGTTATAGTTCATTTAAAACACCATTCTATGAGAAAGTGCGGTCATTTCATACAAAAACTATTCAATGATATACAAAGTCAACTTGCGTATCCACAAAACTGTATAACACAGCTTTATCATCATAAATCTTTTTGTAAATAAGACCATTTATTACAGAACTCATTAAGTTCTAAGACTGAATTCGCGGCTTCCTTATTACCACATATTTTTTTATACCTAATTTTTTCACATAACTTAGAACATCCATTTTCAAACAAAAGGTTACCAAACTTAATGGAGTTCAAAAGATCACCTTTATGTGAATATATATCTACAAGGAAAGCATACACGATCGAACACTTATCTTCGTTATTTGATTCACAAAATCTATTATAGGCCTCGAGATAATCACTTTCAGCCTCATCGATGTTACTAGCGACCGCGTTACGTATAGCATCCTCAAGTAACTTATCTAAGTCTCTATCAGTATATTCACTTGCCTCTATAAAAGGACAAATAAAAGTACAAAAAACAATGATAACTAGTAATCTCAAAATTTCACCTATGTCAACAGTATTTGTTCATGTAATAACAGACGATGTCATTACTTCTTTCTACTTCATCATGTACCATCTTAATTGGCGCCCACTCCTTCAAGTTGAACCCGCCGTAAACTTTTACACCAACAGCAGCACCAAAAGTAATATCATAATTTAATACCATATTTTCATAACCTGTCAAATTCACACTAATTAAACCGACATCTAGCACTAAAGAATTCAACTGACCATCGGCTACTGTAAAACCTCCAGCAGTATAATCACTCACAAACTGGACTTGACCTTCAGAATTAATCTGTAACCTTACTGAAGACAAATCAGCATCTGCTGCTAAAACAAACTTCCCATTAGAATCTATTTCAAAGCCTAGTTCATGGCCATAACCTTTTATTAGTTTGCTGATAGCTTTACCAGAAACTACCATAGCAATTTTTTCATCTTGGGGAGATACTTCATCCTTGCTATTCTGATTTAATAGAAACTGCATAGCACCAGTCACGGCACCATTGACAAATTTGCCACCAGACAGCGAAGAGGAGGTCCCTCCAATGATTGCTGAAATCACTGTTGCTTTAACCTTTTCGAATCCTTCCACACCGCCACCTGGCAAGAAGGCACCACCCAATCCTTTAGTTATACCGGCACTGAAGAAGCCATGGCCAAACTTTCCCCCTTGAATGACTGAGAATATACCTCCAGCAAAAGCGTGAGCACTAATCTGCCCCGTGACTTGCCCTCCGGTCAACAGATTCCCCCCAAATTCAATAAAAGACTCTCTAGCAATAAGCCCTTTCTTCACCGCTTTTGCATTGATAGCTCCTTCATAGTTAAAACTTTGCCCGATGACCATAAAAGTACTTTGGATTACTGCTGAACCAACTCCTGAAGTCAGTGCCGCCTCCCAGCTGCCGGTTTGAGTATAAGTCGCCGCTGCATTCCATAGAGAAGAGCACCATACCTGGCATCCAGGTATAAAGTTCAAAGCTACTGTTACAATTGAATTTAGCCATGGTATGTCTGCAATCGTCTTGATCAGTTTCTTGATAAAGTATCCACTCGGATCAGTAGCGTTGAGTGGATTATTCAACACGTAACTATAACTATTGTAGTTTTGCAGATTGTCTGGGGATTGCACTACTGGATCAGCCTGCAACATCCGCCCCAAAGCAGCATCGTACATACGTCCATTCATATGGACAATACGATTATCACCATCGAATGCTACCGGCTCGTGGCCTGTATAACCCCGGGTGTTAGGATTGATTTCAGCAAGTAACAAAGATGATAAAGCTGTATTTTCGTAGAATGCCAATCGTTCTGCTTCAGTAGGTATGATTTCGGTCTGGTTGCCGAATACATCATATGCAAAACGTTTTACCAATTGGCCGCTCTCATTAGAGATCGCAGTGACCGAGCCAAGGTGGTCTTTATACAACCAACGCAACATACTATTGCCATTAGCGTAATAGGTCTGCATTGCATCCCCAACGTAACGCTTGATGTAACTCTGTTGCTGGCCACTCCCTGGAGTTTCTTTTATGGTTAGCTCAAGATTACCAACGTAGAAAATCGTCGTTGAGCTATCTTCTCCAACATCTACGCGTCTGAACCTTCTATTGTTAGCGTCATAGCCAAAGGCGCTGGCTCTGCCATCAACTTCAATTCTGTTTGCCTTATTACGAGCACTGTAGGAAATGCTTCTCCACGCGGCACCATCTTTCTCACCCCAGATTTGATTACCATTTGCATCGTAACCGTAAGTTTCTGTCGCATACCCCAACTTACTGCGACTGGCAACGCCATGAATTGGCTTGTCTGAATCCGACTCGTAACCTAAAGTCCAACCATCTTTTTCAGACAGATTACCGTTGACATCGTAATGATATAGTTGAACCCCATTAACTTCCGTGACCCTATTTAGCTCATCATAGCCAAAGCTATCTTCATTTACCTGACCAATAGATTGTCGGGTTTTAAGGTTGTTAATGCCATCGTAACTATAAATATCAGCTTGGATATGGTTACCACTACTGATTCCCGATAACCTGTTCGCTGCATCATACTCAAGTGCAACTGTCTGATTACCTTTCCTGTACTCACGTAGTAATCCCGCATCATCGATATGAACAATCTCATTATAAATTCGGCCTGAAACGCCTTCTCTTGCTTCCTGCTGTTTTAGTACCTGATTGAATGCATAGTGATACCGAACCCCTCTCGCCTCGATATATTCTCCATTTTGCTTCCTGCGATAGTCATCAAATTGCTGAAATACCCTGCCATATTCATCGTATTTGGTCTGCTGAATAACACACCTGCTGGAAATCGGATTTGTCAGAACATCATCCAGTAACCTTAGATCGTTATTCGCTGAATTAAATACGGCTTTAGCTATACACTCTGTAGTGGCATCCAGATTCGTCAACGTGGAAACGGATCTCCCCAAGTTGTCGTAATATAGATCGCGACGCCAGCTTCCAGTGTACTCGTACAACAGGCGGTGTTTAGTCGAGCCTGTGCCATAAACCCAGTATATATCCTCAGACACGACCTCAGCCGTACCTGTCATCTTTTGGTGTCGTTTCCGTCCCAGATCGTCATAGTAAATTTCGGTTATGACGCCACGGGCATCCGTTTGCTTTGTCAGTTGCCCAAACGCGTCATACTCATAGGTCCAAGTTCCTCTGTCCTCATCAATCATTTGGGTTTTGCGGCCCAGCTTGTCATAGTCGATATCAGATAAAACTCTTTCATCTGCACTGCTATGCACCGTGTCTAAATTCCCAAACACATCGTAGGTATATGTGAGTACATTGCCTATAGCATCTGTAATACGATACTTCTCACCGAGGGCATTAAATTCTGTCTTCTTAGCTTGGGTGCCTCCAGGCAAATCACCAGTCAGCGTGTTGGTTTGATTTCTCGCTTCAAAGGTTTGATAAGCAACTGTTCCTGTATTTGGGTCGTCTGTTGCCTTAACCCGGTCCAAAGCATCATACTCGCTGGTTACCGGCTCAAGCCCAGGTTCAATGACAGAAACCGCACGTCCATATTGGTCATACTGCTGGGATTTACTGTGCCAATTACCCAGTACATCTCTTGTACTCTCCTTAAAGACTCTTCCCGAGGTATCAATATATTGCCTTGCAGTTAACACTTCATTTTCAGTGGCTTCAATCATACTAAAGCAGTAAAAAGAGCTATCATCGCACCTCTTATTCAACTTACTTGATTGAGCTCCTGACGCACTGTACCTATACACCTCTGTACCAAATGCATCATGTAACATTCGAGTTACTACGCCATCAGTGTTTTCAAGTTTAGTTGCCTGCCCAAGTGCGTTCCTTTGAAGAATCTTAGAATTCAATACTCCACTGTTGTAACTCTCCAGAATATATCGACCAGTGTCATCATAAAATGTCGTATTGGTCCGGGTTATACGTGGAGAACACCCACTCCCATTGCTAATCATCTTGTTAACAATATTACCAAGATCATCATAGATATATTCAGTTAGTAGACGAGTATCGCAAGTCCCTTCAGGTTCAATTACCTCTGTTTTAAGCATTCCATTGTCGTAATAGGTAAAACTACTGTTCCGGGTTTCGGAGAGTTCTTCTCCATTAATACTCCTGCTATGAGTTACAGTAGAATGACTCAGGCGTCCAAAGCGATTATCAGTCTCAGAAGAACCATAATGATTAGAATTCGACAGACTAGAAAGCGCACCAGCTTTTAACGTAGTCGAAAAAACATCCTCCATATCAACAAACATTAAAGCGTCTGTCACATCATAATTACCACTCAAACTAGACGTCACATTCGCATATTCATCTTGAACCGTGATGGTTTGCTGACAGTTATATACAGAAGTAGTGACTAACGAGCCTTCGATTGAGTCAACAAGAGCTTGACATTCTCTACTCTCATTTTGATAGACACGATAACTTATACTGCCATTACCATGATCTACAGAGTCTACTGAATAACGATTTTCAGCAGCATTGATTATCGTACCTCCTGCCTTTTTAATTGTTCGCAATGGCATCCCTGTCAAAGGGAATACCTGCCCATATTCAGTCTCTGTCGAGAAGGGAACTCCCTGCTTATTGAATACGGTAACAATCGACTCAAACCCGAGGCTTCCGCGGCCAAATTGCGCTCTGGCACCGCGATAACTGTATTTCACTTCAGCAAATTCTGAGGAGCCTTGAGCAGGAGTATCTGTTTCAACTGAAGTCACTACCGTAGCAGCTCCCGCAATATTCATTACCCTAAACAAAGGATCTTGCTGCATTCCGCTTGGTAACCCTTCACCCTTGATGTGTACAAAGGGTTCCGCCATTGACTGATAAGTAATACGAGTTTCTATACCACTTCCTGTTGTGATTGAATTCAGTAAGCCTGGATGACGAACTCGATTTCCTCCGTTGTACAGTTTCAGACTGGTGGATGCAGCGGTCCTTGTGCCAGCTTTGTACAAGAAGTCCAGAAGTCCGTTATTGTTGACATCACCGAACGTCCCATACGCTATGACGTGACTATCAAAGCTGGGCTCTTCGGGATCATCTGTTGGGGGATTAAAGGTCCAGTCTGATAAGGCTGGGGTAATACGCTCAAAGCCCCCGGAAACTCCGTAGAGACTGGTAACTTCGGAATTAGTCCACTCGTAGCGGTACCATGTACGATCAAATTTATCATGGAAAACCAACTCAATTCTTCCATCTCCATCATAATCAACAATCATCGGAGGTAACGACGAATTAAGTCTCGATGAGTATGGTAAATCAGTACCGGGCACATAGTGATAACCAGTATTAAGATAATATTCCCATCTTTCTGCGATCGTGTTGTACACAACAACGTCTGATAATCCGTCACTATTGAAGTCAACGGGGAGAGCATGTTTTCCAGTAACATCAATTTTCTGGTAGACAGTTGCCTTATACGAATCGGTCGTATTAGGAGGACAATGAGTATCCCTGCAATCTGACGTATTTGCCTGATAATTGGTGGTTAAAAGTACCAATGCATCGCCTCTGGCATATCCAGGGCAATCAGTCCCACAGTCTCGCCATGCTAAAATATCAGCGACACTATCACGATTTACATCTACACTCTGCCACCCATTTGAGATTTTAAACCCTTGTGGAAATCTAGTCGGTAACAAGACCGGAGTTCTTGACTCAAACCGATTAGAAGTAATATTCCAACTTCTGACATATATATTTTCTTCAATAGTTTCAACAAGATCATTATACCCATCACCATCAAAATCCATAGCTTTGAGGTTTAGAGCGATATTCCCCTCAATACCAAGAACTTCCGGAGACTGTGGTTCCGACAGTGTTAGAGTAACAGGAAAACCATTACTTGCTGCCACGTCGAATAAAATCCAATCAGCATTATCTTCATTGTTGTCTTTGTTCGTTAAGAAACTTAACAACCCGTCTCCATCGGGATCTACAGGAACTAATCTAGCGTTATGTTGTAAATCATCCCAAGTGGTGAATGTTTGACAGTCAGACTCTGTATTATTTGAGTCTCCTACACATAGTTTAGATCGAGTGCTACTCACTTGAGTCAGAGTAACCAAGTCGTTTACACCGTCATTGTTAACGTCCAAAACTATGGCATGACGCAGGTATTCCCCCTCTGGTGTGGAGATATTTTCGAGCCAAGATGAATCATCTCGGGAGCTTGAGAATACGTCTCGATAATTAAATTCAACAGGTCTCTTACATATATTATTCAGCCCACACTCTTGAATTGTAAGAAGCTCTCTTTGTCCTATTTCATTAGTATCAAACCCTAATTTATACTCTCGAACATTGACGCCATCATGATTTGATATTGTTATTCCACTTATGTTGGACTTAGTTTCAAAATGGGACAGATACATGTAACCCGAAGATTTTACTCTTGGGTTTGCATCATTGGAGTAATTAATAATAACTGAGTTACCACTATAATTTACCTCAGAAATTACTTTTTCGTTTTCGCCAATACCATCACGATAAACATATGAAACCTTATTAACATCACTACGTAAATTATCCCACGTAGTACTAATTAACCAATTCATGGTTTCAGTGACTTCGATTACACTTCCTGAGTCGCCAACTCCCCCTGGAACAGTCATTAAGAACAAAGCTGTTACTTTACTTTCTGCAGTTCCCCCATAAACGCTTAGGCTCTTATCTTTACGCTCAATTTCAAAACTGTCATCTGCAGTGTATGTAATAGTAAGTTGGCTATCCAATTGTGTGGTATACACTGAGCCAGGTTGACCCTGTTGCCCCGACTTAAGCAATAGCCTTTGACCATCCATACAGAAATTGTCTTGTTCATCAAGCATCACAGGTCTTGCCGAACCATCGAGAAGTTTAGTACTTCCACAACGGCTGATAGAAGATAACCCTTGCAAGCTCCACCCAACTCCCACAATCCCTTCTGGCGCCTGACTTGAATAGGCTAAGCCCAGTTCTGGTGTAACTCCTGCAATACCAGATGGTAAGCTAAAAGGTACCGAATACGTTGCAGCACCTGATTCATTTACCCTGAATTCACCCGTCGTTAAACCCAACGACGCAGATGTACTAATCTCATTCAATTGAGGTGGATTATATTCAGCAACTGATGTCGCAGGAGCTTCTGGCTGGATCTCCAATTCAACTACGCTATCAGATACCTGCACGTCAACAATATTAGATGTAGGGCCACAAATTTGGTTATGGATACAAGCCTGAACCTGATAGGTGTAATTACCAACAGCTTTCAAAACCCCATAACTCGTTGAACCATATTGGCTTTCAAGTGTTGAGTTCGGCTGACTGTTTATACCCTCCACTATTCGGTAAAAGATAGATTTTGAAGGATCTGGTGAACCCACGCCTTGCCAACTCAATGAGAAGTCCCCGAGTAAGGGTTGCGAAGCTGTTAAATCAGGTTTTGCAATAATAAGATCCAGCGGATCCAAAGCGTCATACCCCAGCTCTATCTCAACACTGTCAGCAACTCCATCACCATCGGAGTCCTGGCCTTCGTTACAGTTACAGTGGTCGTAGAATACTCGGGTGACCAAATCTACGGCGTTAGCGCTATACGCGTAGTATTCATCAGAAATAGTGAGACGCCATGCCACCTCACTTCGAGGATGACCGGTATTAAGCAGGTTGACCCAACCAGCCTTATCCAGGCCACCTGCACTTTCTTTATTGGGCTCACTTGGGAACAGCCGGACGAACAGTTGATTAACAAACTCTGCGTTAGACAGGTCTGCGGGATATAACTCCAAGCCTCTTGAAGAGCCGAGGAAGGCGGCAGTGATTTCATGCTCTCCACGACCGAGCCAATACACATAGGCAAAATAATTCAACTCTGCTTCGGAAGGGGATCTTCCAAGCAAGCCAAAAAACAGACTTGCAATGGGTTTTAACGGAATATTGGCATGCTCGGGTATATCCCAGTCAATTTCAAAGTCAGCTGGCACCAGTGAGGGATCGACATCTTCCCAGCTTAATGCAAACGGCCCCCAATCGGCTCTCCGTATGATATGTAATTGATCATCTTCAGTAACAACATGCAGCTCGCCGTTTGCAAAGACCTTAGGCTGTTGTTTAACCCCCTGTACCAGCGGATACATGTACCTCTCACTGCCGTACTGGGTATTTAGAACGTACAGACCGCTGACGTCATTACCGCCATTGGCTGCGACACCGACGAACAACTGTTTTCTATATATGCCTGTATCTGTATCCAGGACTGTCGAAAGCAGTTGTGATTGCGCATGGACTTCACCACGTATCCGCGTGCGCCATAAGAGATTCGACTGTTCACTCAACTTGTAGACGTGTCTATCGGTAGCGCCGAAATAGATCTGGTCATTACCATTAGCATCTTTATCTAACGTAGGCGCAGCCACAATTCTTGCTTCCGAAGCGGTACCAGCAGGAAGTGAGAAAGGCCAGCCAGCAACGTCGTACCCATCCCTTAACGCGTAAACTTGTTGGCCAGCGCTGACGTAAACAACGCCGTTTTCGCTTACTGTAGGGCTTGCATCAATAAGATCGATGTCCGGTCTGTCTGTATTGCCAAGAGCGGTAAATTCAATGACGGATTCCCCTACATCGGTAACGACTCTGAGCCTCAATCCACCATGTTGATAACCCTCTATGACTCGCTCATTAGGCTGCATCCGGAAACGGATTTGCCCATCACCGCTAGATTGATAAACAGGGAATTGGAATACTTCGGCAGTATTTCTAAGCTGGACATTAGCATTGGTCAGCCCCTGCAGACCTAAGCCATCAAATATGATTTCTGCAGGAGAACTATTGGCCGCAGGAGTCAAAGTAGCACTGTGCAAATATGGCACCTGATGATTAACAGTAATGACCTGTCCTTCATTACATATATCGTCATCATTACAGGCTGCTACTTTGTAACTAACGTCACCTGGTGGCAATTGCGATATGTAGAATTGCTTGAACTGGTTATCTCCCTGCCCGATAACCTCCCAACTGTAGCTACTTCCAGGCTGTCCAAACTTACGGGATAAAGTAAGCCGCCTGGCCCCAGGATAATCATTTTGCCAACTCATTTGATAAGCACTGTTTTGAGTTAGCGACATGTTTGAAAAAGTTGTCAAACCAGGTTCTGAATCAGGCAGGTCTACGGTCACTGAAGTACATTCACTGCCGGATCCAATAGGCCCAGCTCCATTTACATTACTGGCTGATGCGCAATAGCAATAAGTGCGATTATCATGAAGGGCATAGTCACTCTTTTGAATTGACTTTCTAACGCTACCGTCAATTGGAACAAACTCAGAATCTCCAAGTGAGACTCTATCTGATCCAGGACATTGTCCATTAGATTCGTACCAAGTGTAATGCTGGCTGAACGCCACCAAGCTGGCCTTTAAATGAATATTAAACGCGCCGTTTGAAACACTTGTATCCGCAGTCACATTGGGTGAAGAAGTCGGAGCCGTTTCGTGAACATCAAAACGTGTCACAGGGGAGTAAATCGTCACCCCATTATCGGTGATCAGCCTGAATTGATAGTCAACATCAGCGGCAGTTGGCAGGGGTATTTCACCAAAGTTGAAAGTCGTTGAACTTCCATCAGGGTTCAAACGGGAGAGCAACTGGCTATTGCCATAGACCTCAATGCGACTAATAGATGGCTGATTACCAGCCTCTCCTTGAGGTCTATACTGCCCTGCAATATTCACTATACTGCCAGGATACGCTTCCCCCCCCTCCGCCAGGGTAACGCTAGGCGCCAAAAGGGTATAACTACCTACAATGTTAACATTTTCACCATCCCTACTACGTTGGCCGAAACCATCAGTCACCACCGTATACAAGTGCCCGGGGCCAGAGTTAAAATTGTTCGCAATAAATACTGAAGTGCCACAATTGGAACCGCGACATTGGCCAAGACTGGTCAGACAATCGATCCCGGTATAATTCTCGGGCCCGTAGCAAAACTCTACCTGCAAAACACCTTCACCAGACGCACCGGAAGACAAATTAACGGTTTGTCCGAGCATCAACAGACCACTGATTTGTATATTGGCCGAAGGAGGGGCAATAGAAACAACTTTTTTAGCCGCTGATTTTACCGTACTACCTGCTCTGTCCTTCACTTCGGCCCAAATCCAATATTCATCAGCTTGGGAAAAGCTATGAGACGAATTACATGAGCCAGTTTGGCCTGAGACACTGCATGAATGTACTGCTACGCACGAGGAGGTGTCATCTGAAGTGTTGGTGCACCAACGTATAGAGGACAATTGATTTGTAGAGGCAACATTTGGATCGCTGGCAGAGACATTGATAGCTAACGGTGTACCAGTCCCGATATATATCGTGCTGTCATCAACACCTTCTACACCACTTATAGTACGTGGAATGAATGTAGTAATGTCTCCTACCTGAATAGGAATTAAATCTGTAATAGAAGTGGGAGTAAGAGTGCTATTCCCAATACTAAAACTGGTGATTTGTGGTGGACTATTTACCTCAACGACCTTAACTGTTCTCGTTGCTGGGTCGCTTATCGTCGCGTATTTATCATATGCTTTAACTGTTACTGAATAATTACCTAAACTATTCAACTGCGTCGAAAATGAACACTCCATACTAGAAGACGGTGTGGATATAGAACATCTTTTGACGACAGAGTTATTTTTTGTAAATTCTATCTTATTTACATCCCCACCTACATCAGAAGCTCTGGCTGTAAAGGTTACATTGGAGTTTATACTATAACTCTGATTCTCCTGAGGTGAAACGCTACTTATGACGGGCTTAGTTCTTGAGACTAGCTTTATCGTCTTTTCTGAGAAAAAAGGGCTATCATACGTGTTGCTATAACAACCATTGCCACCCCAAGGATCGTCTTCTGTTTCATACAGTTGATAATTTACAGCCTGCCTGAATTTGTAGGTACCATTAGTAAGATTCAAGGATGATGGTGACAAATTGAATAGATGTTGATTATTCGCAGAGGCGCTTAACGTAATACGCCTAACCTCACTACCACTGGTGTTAAGTATTGATATATATATTGTTCTCAAATGATAGCTTTCACTATCACACCTACCACCACTATTAGTGTACTCATCATTTTTGGGATCATATGTCCAGAACTTAAGAGTTTTACTTTGTCCAGATTCATTAAGAATCTCAACCTGCTCTCCATTCCTATATTGAGTAATAGCATTAGCGTTATAACTAATTAATACAAGCAGGAACGCAAACAATTTAAATACAATATTCATTGATTATCTCCTGCCAAGTTGAGACTCCGTTGCCATCTCGGAGATAAACTCCCTGAGGAAGAGTAATCAAACGTACGAAATAAGCTCTTTGATTTTGTCATAAGACTCGGAGTCCCTATCGACAAAGGTATTCCTATCAATAAACCATACTTGGTTCTTACAACGAGCTCATCACTTTGAGGGTCAAACACAGGAGTTGAGACAACTGTATCCCCCTGTTCCAAAGATACTCGACCAAGTAACTTCAACGTAGAAGATTCGAGATTCTTAGACACTTCATAAATACTACCAAAGGAATCGACAAACAATATGGAGCCATTGATATATAGAGGTGAAGACACGATTGGTAAAAAGCTGGAACCTTCAATTCTATCCAAACAGAATCTTTGTGTTCCATCTATATTAATTCTACATACTTTGCCGCGATTAATGTCACTGGAAACGCTATAAATAAGCGTCTTATTGTCTACCAAATATATTGGTTTATTTACAACAAGCCCATCAGTAGGTGCTTCCCAAATTATGTCACCTGAATTACTCACTCTAGTTATTACCTCTGAGTATTGCGGGAAAACATTTATCTGCTCTACTCCATCTATTAAAGTAACAAGTGCTTTTTCAATTGGCTGCATACCGGCTTCTATAACTGTCCTTAAAATCGGTTGTAAATACCTGTCCTGAGTAGGTTGCTCCTGAGAAATTGATGACTTAGTTGGTGACACAAAAATTGACTGTTCGATACTACCGTTAAACCCTTCAGCAATCATGCGAAATTGGGTTAAGCCAGTAACTGGAAAACTATGGGAGCCTAACCCTGAGTAGCTTATAACCTCGTTACCATTGCTACTTGATACAGTAATTTTTGTTGCTGAAGACACATCCCAAGAAATCACTACGGATTGGTTTAATTCAGTAATATCTGAAGACTTACTGAATCGATTAACCAAGACGGGGCCACTTATTCTAGTAGTGACTCCAACCCAGTCTGAGCATCCATAAACATCACATGCACTGACGCGAAACTCAGTACCTTTATCTTTAGCAACGTTTATCCTGTTACTTTGCTCATCGCTGCTTATAGCTTGCCACACACCATCTTTAAAATATTCAATCTTATACCTTGTAGCTCCAGATACAGCTTCCCACTCAAGTATCCATGAATCTCCGCCATCCGTTGTCGCAAAATACCCTGACTCGCTTGGCTGTCTTTCGATTGGTATCATAAAGCCAATATCGCCAACGGAAATCGGGGCGTAGGCCTGCTGGAACTCTTCAGCAAATACATTGTCTGAACATGGAATGGCAGTCATGACAAAAGCAATAAAACTATAAATAGACAGATTGACCGAAGGGGAGCTTTGTTTTTTCATCATCGCTTTATCCAAAGTATGACTTAAATTTTTAACTATTTAACACTATAAATATGTACTAACGAGGGAAATCCCTCATAGCATTCACTGAAATACAGCGTTATCGGCTCTTTTGAGAAATGAGCAGCTAACATAAGAGAGTAGATCTCATCAAAATAGGGGTGAGACTTACGTAGAATATATTGGTCTGTTCTGGAGCAACTATCTGGATTCACTTTACTTTCATGACTAAACAATAGCCCATTATGTCCCTGCCAAAAGTGTAATCTGGTTATTTTCCCATTCGCTGAACCACCACCAGCAAAAGCGGAAACTGAAAGAAGCACACATATGATAAAAAGCGTAATAGTTTTAAACATACTGGTTCAATCCATATAAATGTCTTTAATCTTAAACCAAGTCCCTTGGCATCCCTCAATCGTGATAACTACCTTTGAACCGGACACTTTGGCAGCAAGAAGTATACTTTTCAGAAAATTGTCAGAGCTGCTCAGCCCTGCCCAACCGTTATTTCCGGCGCACTGATTACTACTACTTGCATTGGGAAAGCCACTATCCAGTTTGATTGCGAAGGCTCCATAGGAATTGGCGAATACTCGCGCTATCTTACCGCTGTCCTGGGAGTAAGCTGCGAAGCAAAACTTGACACATAAGATGTTCAAAAACATCAACGAAAATAAAATCAACGCTCTGTTCTTCATAATCCGATTAAAGTCCCGAAGTCACTTGAATATTGTTTATTCGGCATCGTGTTCCATCACCATTGGTATATACAGTTACTGACTTATTGGATAAGGCGAATGCCAAGGCACTGGCGTAAATTCTGTTTCGCTCTTCTGGCGTTCCCCGAAAATAAATCCAACCATAGGTTCCACCATCACAATTTTCAGGCACATTTAAACCACTCAACCGGATCGCGGGATCATTTGCAGACGCCAAAAGCGACACTATTTTTCCGCTTTCCCATGTTGGTCCGGCCCATATATTAAAACTGAGAACAAAAAGGAAGCAGTGTACTAATCGTATTACGTAAGTCATATCTACCCCACCCTATGGACTCGGATGTAACCATTAGAACAGTCACCCTGTGCATCGTAACCAATGTTGACATTCTCTTTCATTGCGTAGGCCGTTAGTAACCTTGATAGCATTGCATTGCGTCTGTTCTCGGGAACACTTCCATGAATAACAAAGTAATAAGGGTTACAACCAGGGTGGGATGTTGGTTGTTGCTCAAACCTGAAGTAGATGTAGTCCCCGTCGGAGTAAACATACACTCCCTGAAGGACTCCACGAATATTTGAGTTATAGGCAGCGGAAGCAGAAACGGGGATCAGAAAACTAAAAGAAACGATTAGTAATCTGAAAAGGTTATGAGTCCGCATAGTTAAAGGTTCCTTCCACATATTAATTGTAACGCAGCACAATTGCGTACAGCCTATAAGTCATCCTTGATAAAACTCTTTGGGTAATGAAATTATTATTTAGTTACAATTAATATCTTTATCAGCATCTATGAATGATGTGAATAGGTAGGCTTATACTTAATCGTAATAGATAAACTCAAATATTAACCACAAAAACACAACATATTGAATTGTCTGAAATTATATTACAGAAAACCCCTCGAATTTGATTTTGACCTAACTCCAGCAATGGTAAATAGATAAATTTGAATTAACCCATATGTATTATTCAAAGATTATAGATACCAATTAGTATTAGATGCTTTTTTCCTTAAATATATTCATAAACAGTTCTGAATATGTTTTGTTAAGCAGTTCCATTGCAATAGGCTTGTTGGTTCGAATCGCTTCCAACGTGACAGGATTACCTGCTATATCAGAGGTGACAACTTGAGAAAACTCCTGAGTTTCGACGGTACCGCTCAGCGTCGCCGATATCTTCACCGCAACTTCTTCGTCTGAGCCATTAACGAGAGAGAAAGCAATAGAGTTAATTCGTATCCGAGCAAGCATTTCGTTGATAGGTAAATTTTGAGGCGTATTTTCATCACGCTCGCTGTCAACGGCAGGTTTAACCAGCTTCACAATACAATTGCAAACAGAGGACAATGCTTCCTGAGCAAGTTCATCCGTAGTTCCCTGGTCAACACCCAAATTTGAACGAATTTCTTTTGCTATCCCTTCATCAATGGCAACCCCTATAGCTACACCGACAGGCCCCATTGTGGACATTAGTGCCATGCCCGCACCAGCTCCTTTACCGGTAAAGGAAATGTAGTTGTCGTCAGGAATGGCCAGTGTCATTTCCGTTTTAGGACTACCAGCACAGGCCATCAATAGCCACGTAAGTGAAACACAAGCCAGGATTTTGATCTGATTCACTTTTCCACCTCCTCATTTTCTCTGAGTTTAAGCTAAAGACTGCACAGCAAAGTGTAAATTGCCCATTGGTCTGCAACTTGACTAACTCAATAAAAAGCCGGTCGTGATGACCGGCTATAACCTGGAGATGTAAGTGGTTGACTAAATTTGAGTTGTTAAATCAGCTCTTCTCTTTAAGCCCTATATTGTCCATCCAGGAGTCGAAGTCGACCATATTGGCGGGCAGGATAACCCGGCTGGATTCTTTGGACAGGCCATCCAGCTGCTTGAGGTACTGCTCAGCCAGCTGCATTCGCAGGGCGCTCTGGCCGCCGGGGGCGGAGATCACCTCTGCCAACGCCTGGATTGATTCTGATGTGGCTTTGGCCAGTTCCATAATCTCTTCGGCGCGACCTTCGGCTTCGTTGATGCGCTTTTGCATCTCACCTTCGGAGAGGTTGATCATCTCAGCCTTCATACCTTCAGAGCGGTTGATCTTACTCTGCTTGTCACCTTCACTCTTGGCCAGCAGGGCACGGCGTTCACGCTCTGCGTTTACCTGCATCTCCATGGCATTCTTCACGGTTTCAGGTGGCGTGATGTTTTTAATCTCGTATCTGTGTACCCGAATGCCCCAGGTTGCACCGGCTTGGTCCAGCACTTCCACCACCTTGGCACTGATAATGTCACGCTCCTCGAAGGTGCGGTCCAGCTCCAGGGTACCTATAACCGAACGGGTGGTGGTCTGCGCCAGCTGAATTGCGGCATAGCGGTAATCAGTAATGCCGTAACTGGCTTTAATGGGGTCGATAACCGAGATGTAGATAACCCCATCCACCTCCACGTTGACTTCGTCACTGGAGAAACACTCCTGTGGTGGTACGTCGATGGTTTCCTCTTTCAGGTCATGGATATAGGCAACCTTGTCGATAAAGGGCACCAGCGCATGGAAACCCGCATCCAGGGTGCTGTGGTATTTGCCAAGCCGTTCCACCACGTAGGCAGACTTGGTGGGTACCAAACGGATGGACTGCAGCAGCTTGATAACAAATACTGCGAAGATCAGTCCCCAGATCGCCATTACGATCAGATCTTTGTCTACTCCACCTATCATGACTGGCCTCCTTTGCCCGATGCTTTATTTGAATTGACGCTGCTTGCAACCTGGTTCATACCCTCAAAAAATCCCTCCAGCCTGGCCAGTTCGGTCGGTACCACAGAGACATCGGCTGTGTTCAGCACCTTGCCCAGTTGCTCAATAAATTGCTCTTTAAGCTGCATGTTCATGGCATCTGTACCGCCCTTGGTCGCCAGTGCCTCGGCCACCATAGCCATGCCCTGCGCCTGAGCCCGGGCCACAATGGCAATCTCCTGCGCAGTACCCTTGGCTTCGTTAATACGCTTTTGCTTCTGACCTTCGGAGATGTTGATCGCCTGCTGGCGTTCACCTTCAGACAGGTTAATCATGGCCGCCTTCTCTGCGTTGGCCAGGGTGATTTCAGCGCGCTTACTGCGTTCAGCTTCCATCTGTTTTTCCAGAGTGTGGATAACATGATGGGACGGGGTGATGTTCTTAATCTCGTATCTGAGGACTTTGATCCCCCAGGGATCTGAGGCTTTGTCGATCTCCCGTACAATAGACTCATTCAATTTCTCACGCTGGGAGAAGGTATCACTCAATGTCAGCTTACCGATTTCACTTCGCATGGTGGTT
Source organism: Shewanella corallii (assembly GCF_023349125.1). Taxonomy (GTDB): domain Bacteria; phylum Pseudomonadota; class Gammaproteobacteria; order Enterobacterales; family Shewanellaceae; genus Shewanella; species Shewanella corallii. Next base: position 297,943 of record NZ_JAKIKT010000004.1, read on the forward strand.
TGTGCCAGATTGACCGCAGCCATACGGTAATCTTCGATGCCATAACTGGCCAGCTGACCATCCATCACCTTGATATACACCAGACCATCTACCGCCAGCTGAGTATTATCCTTGGAGATACAGCTTTGAGGTGGCACATCCAGCACCTCTTCACGGGTATCATGGCGATAAGCGACACGGTCGACAAAGGGAATAAGAAAGTGGAATCCGGGCTGAAGTACCGCCCTGAATTTGCCCAGTCGCTCAATCACGGCGACTTCGCGCATAGGTACAATTAACAATAACTTGTACAGAATAAACAGCACAAACAGGAGTGCGAGTGTCAGTTCAAACATAGTTTCCTTCCTTGTTAATGCTCGTCAAAAATTCCCGGCTTGGAATGACGATTAATCTTCCTTCAGCGGTTCAACCACCAAGGCGATATTCTCACGACAGATAACTTTTACCTTGCTGCCAACAGGGATTTCAGTGCCATCACCCAAGGCTGGCCATTCAGTGCCCTGAAACTCTACTCTGCCCTGCTGCTGACCCGGGCCTATCGCCTGCTTAACCAGCGCAGGTTGCTGAAACAGATCCAGTTCTTCGTCGGTATTGTCCACATGGGCATCGCCACCAATCAGCTTTTGAGTCAGACTGCGAAACGCCAACAGCAGGATGATGGATGAGATAAACCACAGGGTGAAACTCTGTGCCAGGCCTGCGACCAGCCCCAGACCAGTCGCCGCCGCGACGATCAAGCAGGCAACCCCCAGCAGAATCACTATACCGCCGGGAATAATCAGTTCGGCAAACATCAATACAATGCCTACTGCAGCCCAGATGAGGATAGGATTGGATAGTGTCATAGTCGCTCCCTTACATGACATTGGACATAATATGTCACAATAAATTATCCACGCCTATTAATTTCTGCTTAAGTTTCGCTCAACATAGTGACAGTAATATAAAAAAAGCGCTTTGCCTTTATCAGCAAAGCGCTTCTAAGAAAATGATTTATATACTTTAAAACTAAGCCACTAGTTTACGTGCTGCATCCACTACAATGGATACGGCCGTCGTCTCGGTCTGTTTCATGGTGACTTCGTCCGGGATCTCCTGCTGGGTGCGGTTTACAATCACACCGGCAACACAGGCAGCGCGCCAGCCGTTGGTGGCACACATGGTAAACAGGGTCGCAGACTCCATTTCATAGTTGAGTACGCCCATCTCCTGCCACTCCTTCATAGAGCCAACAAAGCGGCGGGTCACCCGACCACTGACGGTGTCATATCTTTCCTGACCCGGATAGAAAGTATCGGAGGACGCGGTAACACCTACATGGGGCTCAACTTCGGCGTCGCGACAGGCTGCAACCATGGCAGTTGTGCACTCAAAGTTGGCAACAGCCGGGAACTCCATAGGAGCAAAGTGCAGACTCGCGCCATCCAGGCGAACAGAAGCCTGAGTGACAATCACATCTCCAACATTCACATCAGGTTGAATCGCTCCCGTTGTACCAACGCGCAGGAAAGTGGTTACGCCCAGTTGCGCCAACTCTTCAACGGCAATAGAGGTAGAAGGACCACCAATACCTGTCGAGCACACTACCACAGGCTTACCATCCAGGTATCCCAGATAGCTGGTGTACTCTCTGTGGCTGGCAAGGAAAACCGGGTTATCCATCAATCCGGCAATGCGCTCAACCCGCTTTGGATCACCGGGAACAATTGCCAGAGTGGCGCCATCCAGCATGGCTTTGGTCAACCCGAGATGAAATACGTCAGACATGATTCTGTCCTCTTGGAAAATGTAACAACGAAAATGACTCTATCGGACTCGCCGCAGGTAAATTGTTAAGTGGATCACACTTCAATCAGATATTCTTCGTGGAATCATCATGGAGACTAGCAGACTCAAGCCAGAGCTCACAGGCTTTTGCGGATAAAATAGCGTCAATCGGCCGGCAATAAATGGGGATGCGAAACGCACTTCCAATCATTTGTTTGATCAGGATCACTTAAACACTCATCGCAGGAGCGTAGGGTAAGAGTTAAGGAAGGTTTGTAACAATTGTTAAGGGGAAGACCAATGTTTCCAGAATATCGCGGATTGATCTCAGAGCTTAAAACCAGTGATCACCACTTCCAAAAGTTGTTCGACAAGCACAATGACCTGGATGAAAAAATCAATCGACTGGAACAACACCCTGCAGAGTTCTCGCAGGAGCTGCACACTATGAAGCAGGAAAAGCTGGCATTGAAAGATGAGCTGTTCAAAATCCTGCAGAAGCACGATAAGTAATAAAAATATCAAATCGACATATGCAAAGGGCACCATTCGGTGCCCTTCTACTGTCTGAATATCAGTTCTCAGTTAAGGCTGCAGTGCCTTGGTCAGTGAATCTGCTGACTCATAGTATTGGATATCAACCATTTTCAGACCATCCAGCTTGATAACGGCCGCTTTGTCTTCCTGTGAAGGCAGTGCAGCAGTTGCCTGACCTTCGCGGTCCAGTGCAATGGCAAACGGCAGCTTTTGCAACTGTGGAATAGCCACAAACTTGGCGATCAGGCCTGGCATGCCGCTGATATCTGCCACATACACAAGATCAGCCGGGATCTTATCGCCCATGGACTCCAGACTCTCCTGGATGATTTCACCACCTTTCATGTCACGGCTGAACAACAGAGTCCGGGTTTCTGCAGTCACCTGCTGCAGCTGCTCATTTTGATCCTGCAGTTCAAAAGTAGGAATGCTCTGTCCCTGGGTCAGAGTCGCAGCATTGGCCGCCATGGCGCACATCATGCCCATTGCCAGAATTAGTTTTTTCATGGTTTCGCCTCCCGGGCGTAGGTTATTTTTTCTGTCCCAGACCACTGTATTGCGGTTGGCTGAAGCCAAGCTTATCCAAAACCTCTGAGCGACTCATCAGGCTGATACAGTAAGCTGATCTTGCTCACATTTAATGAAACCAACTGAGTTTCATGTCAGCAGCTGCGGCCCACTCACAATGGATGCACTCTGCTCAATAAATGGTTAGAGTGTCTCGGCAGGCGCCCAATGAAGAGAAGGATGACAAAATGGATCAGGCCGGTCTGGACAAAGAGCTGGAGCAACTTCAGCAGGTTTACCAAATGGTGACTGAGTTTCTGGTGAACTACAGTTTCCAGTTAATCGGAGCGGCATTTATTTTTCTGCTGGGCCTTTGGGTGGCAGCCAAGATAAGTAACCTGATTAAACGGAAATTTGAAACCCACCAGATCGACCAGACTCTGGGAAACTTTGTGTCCAATCTGGTACGTGTTCTTATCATCATCATGGCGGGTATTATCGCCCTGGGTAAGCTGGGGATCAGTATTACGCCCATGGTCGCCGCCATAGGTGCCGCCTCTCTGGGGGCCGGCCTGGCAATTCAGGGCATGCTTTCCAATTATGCCGCTGGAGTCACCATAATCGTCACCCGCCCCTTTGTTATCGGCGATACCATTGAGGTTAAAGGCGTTACAGGTGTCGTGGAAGATATCCACCTGGGCTTTACTGAGCTCTCAAATGAAGATGGTGAGAAAATTACTATCCCGAACAAGCATATCGTTGGAGAGATTCTGCATAACTCCGCCGAGTGCAAACTGGTTGAAACCCGCTTTACCGTCAGTTATCAAACCGATGCCGACCAACTGACATCACTTATCCATGGCCTGCTCAGCGACGCTCCTCAGGTCGCCACCGACAGGGGAATTCAGGTAGGCATTAATGATTTCAACCCTATGGGAATGGAGATAGGCGTGCGTTATCTGGTCCCGACTGCCACTTATCACAGAGACAAGTATGAGACCAATATGATGCTTCATCGACAGCTCAAACAGGCCAATATTGAAATGGCCTGTCCGCTGCGGGAAATTCATGTGCCACCGGGCGGTCACCCACTGTAATTAACCCGGTGTTGACCGAGAATCATATCGACGTGAGGAATACCATCTTCCAGGTATTCTTCTGAAGCGTTCTCAAACCCCAGCCCTGAGTAGAACTTATTAAGATAAAGCTGAGCACCAATCTGAATACCGGCTTCTGGCCACAGGGTTTGAGCATGCTCAACCGCCTTTTGCATCAGCTCCTGCGCCAGCCCTTTGCCTCTGGCATCTTCCACCACCAGCACCCGCCCGATACTCGCCTGAGGATAGCTTAATCCGGGAGGCAAAATACGCACATAGGCCATCAGCTTGCCGGTTTGATCATGACACCAGAAGTGCTTCACCTCAGGGTGTCTGTCTTTGTTGTCCAACTCGCTGTAGGCACAGGCCTGCTCAGTCACAAACACATCCACCCTAACCTTCAGGATGTCATAGAGTTCATCCAGGCTGAGTTCGTTAAATGATTTAAGCTGCCAATTCATATCCTTGCGCCACATCCGCTATCTAATGATTAATGCCAGAGATTACCTTTATTTAGGGGATCAGCAAAAGCCTATCCTCACCAGGCATGCTAAGGCGCTTACTGAGGAAGCAGTGCCACGCCCGCAAAGTAAGGATGGAGCCAAACAGCCACCGCCATAATCACCAAGCTGATTATCAAACCGCGTATTTCACGAAACCAGGAACCAACCTCAGGTTTAACCCAGTCGCCATCGCGGCGGTTGATTAACAGCATTTGCACCAGCGCCCAGGCACCAAGGCCACCAAACAACACCAGTGAGCGACTTTCGCCATTGGACAACAGGTGCGCCACCGCCCACACCAAAACAGACATCAACATAGGATGACGGATAAGACGCTTGATCCGGGTGGGATACATAGACGCGCCAAACAGAATAAAGGCCACCAGCATCAGGCTCATGGTGGCGTGGCGCATTCCCATGCCTGCCACATAGAGATATTCCACCGGGGTGTGTCGCCAGCCATAAACAATCAGTCCCAGCGAAATTAAAATCGACAGGCTGAACAAGCCTTTGTAGTGCCCAACACTGCTGGCCAACTGCGCTGCACGCCAATTGGGGGCCAGAGATGGCAACAGATGGGTCAATGACCAAAGCAGCACACCCAGTATTAAATAAAGCATTGAACTCTCCTTGTAAAAGCAGCCTCAAATGAGGCTGCAGATTATTATCAAACCATCAATACGATACTGACTAGAGATGAGTTTGCAGGAACTTCAAATAAGCCTCTGAAGCAGTAATACGGTTCACTTTTTTGGTGAAGCCGTGGCCTTCATCCTCAAACAGCACATACTCTACCGGTACGCCGTTTTCACGAACTTTCTCTACCAACTCATCACTTTCAACCTGCAATACTCTGGGGTCGTTGGCGCCCTGAACCACCATCAGAGGTTTAGTGATATTGGTTGCGTGGAACAGTGGTGAAATTGCGCGGTGTCGTTCACCATCGGTAGCCGGGTCACCCATCTCATCGTACAGAGCCTTTCTGAAGGATTCCCACCAGGGTGGAATTGAGTTCAGGGTGCGAACCCAGTTGGTCACCCCAAAGATATCGATTCCCACTTTGAAGGTTTCCGGCTCAAATGCCAATGCAGCCGCCGTCATATAGCCACCATAGCTGCCACCCATGATACCGATACGCTCATCATCGACCCAGTCCAGGCCTTGCAGATAGGCTTTACCCCACACCATATCCTGCAGATCGCCTTCGCCGTGTTGCTTGTCATCCAAATGGAAGAAGGTTTTACCATAGCCGGAGCTGCCACGATTATTGATGGCAAAAATACCGTAGCCCTGATTAACCAGATGCTGAATAGTTGGGTTGTAGCCGCTGCGGCTCTGACCACCCGGACCACCATGTACCCATATCATCACAGGGGCAGGATTGTCAGCAGACGCTTGTTTGGGTTTATACAACAGCCCCGGGATATCCAGTCCGTCAAAGCTCTCGAAACGGACCACCTCACTGGGTACCAGATGAGCGGTATCCATCGCCGGATTCAATGCCTCGGTCAGCTTTCTGGCCTCAGGAGCTCCCAGACTCCAAACATAAAGATTGGATGGAGACGTATCTGAGTTCAGATAAAACGCCATCTGGGTTTCGTCATCAGAGAAACGTACCGCGCGAATATCCCCAGCGGGTAAAGGCGGCAGTGCCAACGGCTTACCGGTTTTGGTATCCAGAATAGAGACCTTGCTGGAAGCATCAGCATTCACGCCCGACACCTGATAGCGACCTGAGTCGGAGAATCGAATAAAGGTAACATCCCAGTCATCGGCCAATACCTGTGAGTGTTTACCTGTGGGCATATCGTATTGCCAAATCTGGCTGAACTCGCCTTTGGAATCGGTGCCATAATACAGGCTGCGACCATCAACGGAAAAACCTTCCACCATATAGTTGGCAGGCTCAGTGTGTTCGCTGATTAACTCAGGTTCGCCACGCTTGCGCAGATCGAGAATATAAACATCACTGTCACGATTGCTGTGGGTTTTCCCCAGCGCAACAAAATGCCCTTTTGGCCCAACATCGCCGACTTCGTATCCGGCATTGTTGGTGAACACCAATTTGCGGGAATAGTCTTTACTGTCGTAACGATAAAGGTCGTTGAACTTGGGGTCTCTTTCATTACTTGTCACAAAGAAGGCGCTGCCATCTTTGGTGAAACCGCGAAAACTGGCTCTGGTCTCATCACCAGGAGTCAGATCTTTAACAGTGCCATCCTGCTCCAGTACGTAAACGTGATACCTCTCATTACCGCCACTGTCTTTGGTAAACAGCACACGTTTATCCTTTGGGAACCAGGACACGGGATAACTGGTGTCCGGGGAGTCTGTAAGTTGAGTCTTGTTACCGGTTTTGACATCCATGCTGTAGACATTGAACACACCGGATTCATCGGAACCCATCAGAATGGATTCACCATCATGGGAGAATCCGGAGCCAAAATATGAGGTGGTTTCATAAAACGCTTTGGCATCGTAGTTTTGATGCTGAGTTTTAACGTTATTTGCCTGGTTTTGAGTATCACTGCCCCCCGAACTACCCGCGCATCCGCCGAGCAGAGCTGCAAACGCCAATGCAGAAATCCCTGTTGTTATTACCTGTTTCATCCAGCTTCCCCTAAATGATCTATTGGTCAATGTCCTTTGATAACAGGTCAATTTATCAGCATCAACCCTGAGTTGTGTACAAGTGTGTTTGAAGCTGGTCCCATTTGATTGAAATTTGCCATCAATATCAAAATTATTAGCTGGGTCAATGAATTAATTTCATTCTGACAGGATTAAAGGTCTTGATGGGAATCAAGTTGCCAGTAAGCAATTACATGCCAGAATCCGCCACCGACTCATACATTCTGTTTGAGTCCCCTCTGTAATTCACAAGAACAATAACGAATGACGATAAAACAGCTGAGCCTGTTGATTGCCGGTTGCCTGTTTGGCAACGCGGTAATCTCAGCCGATCTTAATGATGAGTTTTTCCAGCAGAAGTTTGCCAAAGCAGACTATGCACCCGCCGGCGCTCAAACCTGCAGTCAGTGTCATGAAGATGCCATGCAGGGCTTTTTAAGCTCTATTCACGGTAATAAAACCATGGAAGGCACACCTGCGTCAGGAATAGCGTGCGAAGCCTGCCACGGCCCATTAGGACAGCATGCTGAAGATCCCCAGGCCAACCCCATGTTGCGGTTGGGCGCCATGGAACTGGCCAATGCCAGTGCCAAACTGCAAAACCAGATGTGCCTGCGTTGCCACGGTGATCAGTTCCCGCTGGAAACCACACCATGCGCCGCCTGTCACACAGGTATTCATACCGATAACGCCATTCCCGATACCCAGAAACAGTCTCTGGCCTGTCTCGAGTGCCATCCGCAACTGCAAAAGCAGGTACGGATGAAGTACACCCATGGTCTGGTGGATGAGAAAGGCAGCAATATCCAGCAGGGATGTTCCAGCTATTGCCATGCCGCTCACGGCAGTAAATGGGCACCCGCTTATCAGACACCGGCATTAAATGCGCCATGCTTCGAGTGCCATATCGACAAGCAAGGACCATTTAAACAGGAGCACACCGGCTTTAAGGGCGACTGCACCAAATGCCATGATCCACACGGCACTGAAGATGCACACTTGCTTCGGCCCAATGTCGAAAAAGTCTGTGCCGAATGTCATGGTGAACAGCCAGTGATTGAACATGCCAGCTCAGAGCAGGTTCACGGCCATAACTGAGACACCAACAACAAAGGCCACATGATGTGGCCTTTGACTTCTCATTTCCGGAAGCTTAGTTCACCGGAAACAGCACGCTAAATTCTCTCCCGCGCCAACTCTCCGAGCCGGGTCACCGCGGCCTTCACCTTATCCTCATCATCAAACGCCCCACATAACCTCAAACAACTTGAGTATTGACCCGAGCTGGAGAAAACATCGCCGGGGAAAAACGCAATACCATTGGCAACGGCCACGGACAAAAGATCGGCAGAATCTATACCGGGAAGCTCAACCCACAGGACAAAGCCCCCCTGGGGCTTGCTCACTCGGGTTTTAGCCGGAAAACTACTCAGTACCCACTCCCGCATTCTTTTTAGATTTAGTTGCAGACGCTTTCCCATAGTTCGGATATGACGACTGTATCCCCCACTCGCCATAAACTCTGCGACCAGAGCCTGAACAATCAAAGGCTCGGATACATTGCGAAATGCTTTCAGTCTCATAATTTCCTGGTGGTACTTTCCGCCACAGAGCCAGCCAATCCTTAAACCTGAGCCCAGAGACTTGGCCACTGATGAGCAGTAGATAACGCGCCCATACTGATCCAGGGCTTTCAACGATGGCAAACTCTCTCCTGCGGTCTGCAACTCAGAGAACAGATCGTCTTCAATCACCATAAAGTCTTTTCGTTCAGCCAACTCCAGCAGAGCACGCCTGTTATCCACTGGCATCTGACTGCCTGTGGGGTTGGAGAAGTCCGGACAGATCACCAGGGCGGAGACCTGCCATCGCTCCACAGCCAATTGTAACGCCTCCAGACTCAAGCCACATTCTGCCGACCCCGGGATTTCAATTACCTTCATTCCCAGTGATTCGATAACCTGCAAAAGCCCGGGGAAACAGGGACTCTCTACGGCAATTGTGTCTCCGGCGCTGGCAATGGTGGCCAGCGCCATAGAGATAGCATCCTGACACCCTCCGGTAACCAGTACTTGCTCTTCTCCGGCCTCTATTCCCTGCAGTCTCAGCCTCTTACTTATCTCCTGTCGCAGCGGTAAATGTCCGCTGCTGAACTCAGGTTGTAAAAGTGACGCCATCTCATAACGAGCCAGACGCGCCAGTTGCTTTGAAAGGGCCGCCTTGGGTAATAAACCCGGCGACAGCACCGCAGTTCCCAAATCTGTCACTCCGCTGCCGGCACACATTGAAAGCACCTGCAACATACGGTTATGGATATGAGACTCCCCCGGATGACTCAGCTTGTACTCCTCTGTATCTTGATAGCAGACATAGTATCCAGCTCCGGGCCTTGCCTCGACCAAAGCTTTATCTTCCAACAATCTCAGCGCGGCCTGGGCCGTGGACATGCTGACGCCATATTGCTCGCAGCACTCCCGAACAGAGGGAAGTCGCTCATTGAAGCGATATCCACCCTGTTTGATTTGCCGCTCCAGACTGAACGCGACCTTTTGATATTTCTTCATAAAAAAACAGTACAGTTCCTTCAGGATTAATAGATACAGCACATTCAGCTCAACAACTGTACTGATAAATTAGTCTCAAGCCACCGCTGTTGCCAAGTACAAGTTTCTTTTAGCTTAAAAACACCTGCTGCCAATACCCACCAAGGGTCCAGCTAAATAACAAAGGAGAGACTATGCCTCTGGTAACCCCGCTGCCCGCAGACACCAACGCAGAAGTGGCCAAAATGGCCGAATTTTTCAATGAGACACTGGGCTTCTGCCCCAACAGCGTATTGACCATGATGCGCCGTCCCCGCATCGCCAAAGCGTTTATCGAGCTGAATATGGCTGTGATGGAAAACCAGGGCAGACTCACCAGTACCCTTAAGCGGCTGATCGCCTACATCTCCAGCAATATCACCGGTTGTCGTTATTGTCAGGCGCATACCATCAGAGCCGCTGAACGCTATGGCGCAGAAGCCGCCCAGCTGGAAAATGTGTGGGAGTACAGAACTCACCCGGCGTTCAGCGAGGCTGAGCGTGCAGCCCTGGATTTTGCTGCCGCGGCGTCGGTCATTCCCAATGATGTGGATGATGAGTTGAGCGAGCGTTTACACCGATACTGGAAGGAAGATGAGATAGTGGAAATGCTTGGGGTTATCTCCCTGTTTGGTTACCTCAATCGCTGGAATGACTCCATGGGGACAACACTGGAAGCTGGCGCCATTGATTCAGGCGAACAACTCCTCTCCAGACGTGGCTGGGATACCGGAAAACATACATAGTCCGGGACATACAAAAAAGCCCCGCGATGCGGGGCTTTCCGATTAATCAGGGCTGTTAACTACAGCATCCCTTTTTCTCTGATTTAATGGGCAGCATTTGCCATAGTACCCGTCCCATCAGGAAAGCCAACAGCAAACCGGAAGCGGCGACTATCCACTCAGGCAAGAGCTCATGGTGTTCGCCAATCTGAGGCATCACCTCAAAACCAAAGGTCTCGACCAGATAGTTCACCAGTACACCGGATAACAGTGCGACACCCAATACCCCACCCAGATAACCATACAGCGCACGCTTACCCAGCTCTTTGGAAACTACGCCCAGGGTCGCGATATTGGTGGCCGGACCCGCCATCATAAATACCAGTACAGCACCGGGGGAGACGCCGGCCAGCAACAAACCTGCGGCAATCGGCGTGGACGCCGTGGCACAAATATACATGGGCACAGAGATAACCACCATCACCAGCATCGCCAGAATGCCATCGCCCCACTTGGCCAGGAAGTCACCTGGCACATAGGTTTGTACCAGCGCTGCGAAGAACAGACCAATCAACAGCCAGATAGCTGTGTCACGGACCAGATCTGTAGCCGCATAGTGCAGGCCTTTAAAGATACGGAAAGAGATGGAAGTGCCTTTCAGCTGAGCTGCGGTATCTTCGGTGCTGCTACAGCATGAGTCTGTACCTTCGGCACTATGATTCTTATCTGTACTGCAACAAGAGCTGGCCAGCACTTCAGGTTCCGCTTTGGTGGAGCAGCAGGACTGCGCCGGTTTCGTATCTGTATCAGCAGGTGCCGTCATTACCGAGGGCGTGGAGCCACAACAGGATGATACCGGCTTCATTACCACTGGAGCTGGCTCAGTCTTGGGGCTGCAGCAACTGGATTCAACTTTTTCGGTATCTTTGGTTTTAGTTGAGCAGCAGGAGTCCGATTCAGTGCTGACTTTCGCAGAGGATGACTCGCTAATAGGCTTGCCATCGTCATCATCACGCCCCACCAGCAAACCTGCCACCACAGCACTGACCACAGCAGCGATAGGCCGCACGATGGCCATAAAGGGGCCTAGCAGAACATAAGATACGCTGACAGAATCGATACCGGTTTCCGGCGTCGATACCATAAAGGAGGTGGTCGCCGCTTTGGACGCACCGCTACGGCGCAGGCCCACAGCTGCAGGGATCACTCCGCAGGAACACAAAGGTAGAGGCGCACCGAACAAGGCCGCTTTAACTGTGGTTTTCAAACCGTGACCACCCAGTTGCTTGTTCATCCAACTCATGGGAACAAACACCTTCAACAGGCCAGCCAATACCAAGCCCAGCAGCAACCAAGGGGCAGACTCCAAAAAGAGTTTTAAAAAGTTCTCTATCAACATAATGCTTATATGACTCTGACGGTTTTCGTCCGTTTATTTCACTGTTTGCCGTGCTCACAGCCAGGTTCCTCGCAGCGAACTTCAGTCAGTGAAGACTCCAGTGCTTCGAGAATCGAGCAGTGCTCGGCACTTTCAGGCCCTCCGCAGCAGGCGCGGGACAGAGCTTGTAATGTGGTTTTAAAAACATTCAGTTGAGCAATACGCTCTTCAACCTGAGCCAGCTTGTCATCCACCATACCTTTCACATCGGCACAGGCCCACTCTGACTTGTTTAACTCTATGGACAGAAGTTCAGTGATCTCACTCAGGGTGAAACCCACCTCTTTGGCCCTCAATATAAAGCGCAGGCGATTCGCGTCCTGCTCGGTATACATACGGTAACCTGAGTCAGTGCGCATAGATGGCGCCAATAGCCCATGTTTTTCATAAAACCTGAGTGTGTCGGCTTTCACCTCACACATACCGGCCAACTCACCAATGCGATACATGCTGCGACTCCTGTACTGATTTATGTTGGATTATAAACCTTGGAGTTTAATCCAAGGTCAAGGGTTTAGGGAAATAAGAATCGATCTCAAATCACATTTTTATCAACAACCCTTTTTTGACCGTCAACATCGGCAAGCCCTAGTGTTCGCATATCAATATTGTGAAATTGCACATAAAAACCCTGAGCAAAGGGCTTCTAATGTAAACTACGCCCGCCTGAACCGGAGGTTATACCCCCATATTCATCGTGATCGAGCCATTAAGGGTCAGGCAAAGGATTCAGACATTTGTCTGCAGCCAGTTTGTCTCTCAGATGATTATCTGAAGAGTGTGTCTAAGGGACTTTTGGAAAGCAGCGACTGCGTAAAAATGTGCATACGCTGTTTTCCGAAAGATCCTTGAACTTAAGGTGAAGTGCTGATGCTGTCAGTCTGCCTACGGGCGGGTGCGCGTCTGCGCCAACCAACAACAAACTGGACCCTGTGAACAAATGACAACTCCAAGACCTATCCGTCGCGCGCTGCTCAGCGTTTCCGATAAAACCGGTATCCTCGAATTTGCCCAGGCACTGCATCAAGCTGGCGTAGAACTGCTATCCACCGGCGGCACTGCCAAATTGCTGGCTGACAATGGTGTGCCGGTTACTGAAGTGTCTGACTACACAGGTCACCCTGAGATCATGGATGGTCGCGTTAAAACCCTGCATCCCAAAGTTCACGGCGGCATTCTGGCTCGTCGCGGTACCGACGAAGCCGTGATGGCCGACAATAATATCAACGCCATTGATCTGGTTGCAGTTAACCTGTATCCCTTCGCACAAACGGTCGCCAAAGAAGGTTGCACCCTGGAAGACGCTATCGAGAACATTGATATCGGTGGCCCTACCATGGTTCGCGCCGCGGCCAAGAACCACAAAGATGTGACTATCGTGGTCAACGCCAAAGACTATGACAAAGTACTGGCTGAGATGGTCGCCAATGAAGGTTCAACGACTCATGCTACCCGCTTTGACCTGGCGATTGCTGCCTTTGAGCACACTGCCGCTTATGACGGCATGATTGCCAATTACTTCGGTACCCTTGTTCCTGTGCATGGGGTTCCGGCCAACTCAGAAGATGAGTGTAAAGCTGATTCCAAATTCCCACGCACCTACAACACCCAACTGGTGAAGAAGCAGGATCTGCGTTATGGCGAAAACAGCCACCAAAGCGCCGCTTTTTACGTGGACACTCAAATCGATGAAGCCTCTGTGGCCACTGCAGTGCAACTGCAGGGCAAGGCACTGTCTTACAATAATATCGCCGACACCGATGCCGCATTGGAGTGTGTCAAAGAGTTCGATGCGCCGGCCTGCGTTATTGTGAAGCACGCCAATCCATGCGGTGTTGCCCTGGGCAATAACCTGCTTGAAGCCTATGACCGCGCATTCAAAACAGACCCAACCTCAGCCTTCGGTGGCATCATCGCCTTTAACGGCGAGCTGGATGCAGACACAGCAGCAGCCATTGTTGAGCGTCAGTTTGTTGAAGTGATTATTGCACCAAGTGTCAGCCAGGCTGCTCGTGATGTGGTCGCAAAGAAAGCCAATGTACGTCTGCTGGAGTGTGGTCAGTGGAATAGCCAGACCAAGACACTGGACTACAAGCGAGTGAATGGTGGTCTGCTGATCCAGGACAGAGATCAGGGCATGGTTGGCCTGGATGACCTCAAGGTCGTGACTAAGCGTGCGCCTACTGCGCAGGAGCTGAAAGACCTGCTGTTCTGCTGGAAAGTGGCCAAGTTCGTTAAATCCAATGCCATTGTCTATGCCAAAGAAGGCATGACCATAGGTGTTGGCGCCGGTCAGATGAGCCGTGTTTACAGTGCCAAGATCGCCGGTATCAAGGCCGCCGATGAAGGACTGCAGGTTGAGGGCAGTGTGATGGCATCAGACGCCTTCTTCCCATTCCGTGATGGTATCGATGCCGCCGCAGCTGCTGGTATCAGCTGTATTATCCAGCCGGGCGGTTCAATCCGTGATGAAGAGATTATCGCAGCGGCCGATGAACATGGCATGGCCATGGTATTTACCGGCATGCGCCATTTCCGTCATTAATCTAAAGCCTGTTGCGCCGCAGCTCTTCGGCCTATGTCATTGAGACACATGATATGGAATTGATAGTCAAGCTGCGGTCACGGGCTGAAGTTCAAGGAAGGCTCGCGGAGTTTATAAGCATAAATGAGCAAGCCTGCCACCGAAATGCAGCCTGTGACAAAGCGCATTAAATGATAACAAGGACAAAACGATGAAGATTCTCGTAATTGGTGGCGGTGGCAGAGAGCATGCCCTGGCTTGGAAAGCCGCTCAGAATCCTGAAGTAGAAACCATATTTGTTGCCCCGGGTAACGCAGGTACTGAGCTTGAACCCAAGCTGGAAAATGTCGCCATTGAGGTGACGGATATCGCCGCTTTGGTTGAGTTTGCCAAAAGCAATGATGTCGCCCTGACCATAGTCGGCCCTGAAGCTCCTCTGGTTATCGGTGTGGTCGATGCCTTCCGCGCAGCGGATTTGGCCATCTTTGGTCCGACGCAGGCAGCTGCCCAGCTGGAGGGTTCCAAGGCATTCACCAAGGATTTTCTGGCCCGCCACAATATCCCTACGGCGGCCTATCAGAACTTTACCGAAATTGCCCCGGCCAAGGCGTTTGTTACTGAACTGACGGACAAAACTGGCTTCCCTGTGGTGATTAAAGCCGATGGCCTGGCTGCAGGCAAAGGCGTGATCATCGCCCAGAATCAAGCTGAAGCAGATGCCGCTATCGAAGACATGCTGGCGGGCAACAAGTTTGGTGAAGCAGGCAGCCGCGTAGTGGTTGAAGAGTTTCTGGTAGGTGAAGAAGCCAGCTTTATCGTCATGGTGGATGGCAGCAATATTCTGCCAATGGCCACCAGCCAGGATCACAAGGCCCGCGACAACGCCGATAACGGCCCCAATACCGGCGGTATGGGTGCTTACTCGCCAGCGCCGGTTGTGACTGCCGATGTACACGACTGGGTAATGACCAATGTGATCCGCCCAACTGTGGACGGTATGGCTGCGGAAGGTAACACCTACACAGGCTTCCTGTATGCAGGCCTGATGGTGGATACCCAGGGCCAATCCAAGGTGCTGGAATATAACTGCCGCTTTGGTGACCCGGAAACCCAACCGATCATGATGCGTCTTAAGTCAGATCTGGTTGAGCTGTGTCTGGCAGCCTGCCGTGGCGAGCTGGATCAAGTCACCGCCGAATATGACGAGCGCGCCGCCCTGGGTGTGGTCATGGCGGCCGGTGGTTACCCTGACAGTTATCGTAAGGGCGATGTGATTGAGGGCCTGGATCTGGGCAACACTGATGCCAAAGTATTCCACGCAGGTACAAAAATGCAGGATGGCCATGTCACAACCAATGGCGGCCGCGTACTGTGTGCAACTGCCCTGGGTAATACAGTAACTGAAGCCCAACAAGCTGCTTATGCTCTGGTGGACAAAGTGCACTGGGATGATGTCTTCTTCCGCACCGATATCGGTTACCGCGCTATCGCCCGCGAAAACAACTGATTTTTATCCTGATGCAGTCAAAGCCCCGGCACAGTCCCGGGGCTTTTTGTTTTTTTGACGCCCGCCATTTGAATGACGCATAAATTTATGTTTTTAAAGGATTATTATCTTTAACCCTGAGCGTTCGCCGCTATAATAATTGCCACTTGCAACATATGTTCAACAAGGATTGTGCATGAGATACACATTGGTTTTCGGTGCCCTTACATTGGCGCTTACTGGCTGTGGAGGCGGCTCTTCCGATGAGGGAAACAACTCAGGAGGAGTTACTCCCCCACCAACTCCGACTCTTTATCAGGCCAGTACACAGACCGGAACCGGTGGCCAGTTGCAACCGACCAGTCTGGAGGTTGAGTCAGGAAAGCAGGGAAGTTTCACCATAGCACCTGACTCTGGCTATGTACTTGAGCAGATATCAGGCTGTGGCGGTAATTTCGAGGGTAACACTTACACCACGTCCAATATGACGGCTGACTGTGACATCAGCGCCAGCTTTATCACCAATGCAGAAAATGCGGTACGCCAGCAAAGCCACAAACTGGCCAGCGCCGAAGAGCTGATTGCATATGCCCGTGGCGCTATCAATACCAGTGAACAGAAACGCAAAGATCTGGTAGACCAGATCTTTCAGGGTGTCAGTAAGCTCACCTGGCACCCCACCCACGACTCCATCACCTTTACCGGCTTTTTACCTGAGACCACATTCACCCTGCTGCCATCCAACATTAGTGGCAATGGCGATTCGGCGGTCAGAGGTCTGGTCATCGTATCCGAGCTGGATGGCAACCGCTCTGCCGCCATGGGTTCCAATCTGTTTTCAGTAAACAGATCACCTGAAACAGATACCCTGCTAAAAGGTCTTATCGGCTGGCTAACACAGGCCAATGATGCAAAGGATGGTCTGAGCATAGTTACAGCTCAAGTGCCCAGTCGGGCTGACAGCTGGTACTTCCCCCATAACGAAGGTATACGCAGTTGGCTGGCAGAACACTATCCTGACGCACATGCCATCAATGATGCCAACAGCTGTGATTATGCAGAGCTTGGAACCTGTATCGACACTCTCAAGCCAGATCTGATTGTGTTGTCAGATATCGACAGAGAAAGTCTTGGCCATCAGGGCATTAAGGATGCAGTGGAAAAAGCACAATCTGAAGGTATTCCACTACTGCTCTCAAACTATCGACGCCATGCCAGTAACATGCTCTCTCCCCTGTATCAGCAAATGGGGCTGGCCACCCACGGCAACTATTGGCAGAAGCTTCAGGTAGACGATCTGAGTGTCGCCACCATCAAACAGGATGATGTTAATCTCAGGGCCGTGGATACTCTGCTGGCCAATATGCAAAGCGGTAATTTCACCACCAGCCTGCTGGATAACTGCCGGGGTAACTTTATCAATTGTGGTGAAGCAGAGTTTACCCGGGATTTTAAAGGCGGCGCTGACTGGCTGAGAAACGCTGCGGCAACTGTGGACAGAGCAGCCACCAATGCCTTCACCCTGGACTCAGCAAACACACTTAAAGCCAGCTTACTGCTGGCAGACAAATACCGTGAAACCATCGACTACCCAATCGCCTGGGAAGAACACCAGGCATGGCAGCAAGCGATGTTTTCCGACTGGCTGGTGAACTATGCCCGCCCGGATAACAGTGCCCAGCCGGATTTGGGTGAATATATCACTGAGCGGGGCAACCTGAGCAAAGGCAGTAACGCCCACTATCAGCACCCTGAAACCACCTCAGGACGCAAGACCATCTCAGTGCCTTACCCCAACCAGTGGACCACCACAGGCTGGTATGTACTGCCGGGGCAAACCGTTACCCTGACCCGCCATGACAGGCTCAGCTCATCAGTGGAGATAAAACTCAACTACCACAGGCCCAATACGAACCGTGCCTTTGAGCAGAAGGTTTATCGTGGACCACTGGAGCTGGCCACCCAGCGCCTGCCGCTAACCGCAGGTGAATCCGTCAGCTTTTCCAGCCCCTATGGTGGCCCTCTGTATCTCTACTTCCGCGGTGGCGAAGGCGAGCAATCCGCAGACATTTCAGCCTCGGGTATCGCCCTGCACCCGTCTATTATGGACTTCAGCGATCAGGCTCAGATCCAGGCTTTCAATGACCGTCTTGCCCAGACTGAACTGCCCCATATAGACCTGCGCTCGTTTGGCGCTGAGCAGCATATGCGCCGGGATAAGTTTGAAAATGCTGTAGGCGGCAGCATCCCTAATGTAAATGCCCTGCTGAAGAGCATCTCTGAAGACCATATCAACGCGGTTTACACTCTTGCCGGATACAAGATCCAGGGCAAGACTCTGGCGCAATCACTGCCTGCGGATGTCAGCCAGGTCTGTGTCAATCTGCTGGGACAGGAGTGCCTGGATGAAGCCCTGCATACCCGCAGCATTATTCAGCATGCCAACTATGACCAGAATGCACATTGTGGTTGGGGCTGCAGCGGTAACCCCTGGGATGCAGGGTGGAACATCAGCCCGACCGGATGGGGCGATAACCACGAATTGGGGCACAACCTGCAAACCAACAGACTGAACGTGCAGTACGCCTCTGAAGCCAATGCCGACTACTGGGCTGGATATGGCAGCCGTGCAGGTGAGAACTCAAACAACATCTTCCCCTATGTCGTGAAGTGGCAGGCTCATTACTTGCGTGACGGCAATACCGACGTGATTACCGATGGTCACATGAACCACAAAGACCTCTTTTACGTGTTTATGTCCGATGCCACCGGAACGAAAAACAGTACCGGAGAGCGAGTAGTTCTGGGTGCCAATTGTAATGTGTTGGACCAAGGAAGCAGCCGTTATGAAGCGCCCTGGTACAGCAACAACTACGCAATTCATAACGGCTACAGAATGGCTTTCTATATTCAGATGGCGCTGCGTGCCCACGGTATGGAGATGACAGATGGCACCAGATTGGCGAACGGCTTCAATATCTTCACTCTGCTTTATCAGCACCAGAGGATCTTTGGTCACCACGCCAAAAACCCTGAGCAGTGGGATGCCAATAAAGACCAGCTTGGCTTTGGACTCTTCCCCTATCAGGGACACACTGTCTACGGCGGACGAAGCGTTCGGGATATTCCGGGCAATGACTTTATGTTGGTATCGCTGAGCAGGCTGACTGGTATGGATTGGCGTAATCACTTTGACCTGCTGGGTCTGAGATACTCCAGCCTGGCCGCCACCCAGACCCAGGCCAACAGCAGCAAAGGGGTATTGCCCATGGGCATGTATATTCTGGAAACCGATCTGCCACCAGCCAATATGAGCGAGGGACTCACCTTCCTGCCTTTATCTGTGATTGACGGCACCACTGTGTGGCGCGACGGCAGCAGTCCGTCCAATTGTCCGATTCCCCAGGCCTGACTCAATAAAAAGTTTTGATGTGATTTCGCCCGGTTTCCCCTGGGCGTTTTTTTAACTTTTCTTCACTTGCCGACACTCGTCTGCAAGCTCACTATCGGGGGAGTCAACTGGAACTATTGGAGAGGTAAGCACCATGTCCAGAGAAATAGATAATCTGATCTACAACGGTGAGAAAGACGGCGTGCACAATTGGGAAAGTATTTCCGGTATGCACTTTTACTGGCATCCGGACTGGCTGCATATCGCAGAAGATATGACGGGCCACAAAGCCGCTGTGGTGATGGATGTCGAAGATGCCAGCCATCATGACGCCGCCCAGGCGTTATCAAAACACCTTAATGAGAATCCAAAAAAATAGGCTGCAATTGCAGCCTATTTCTATTCAAACACCAGCCTCATAACAGAGGTCCTGAGCAATTACAGGCTCTTGGTGAAAGTACGGGTAACCACGTCTCTCTGCTGATCTGGAGTCAGAGAGTTGAAACGCACTGCGTAACCGGATACACGGATGGTCAGCTGAGGGTATTTCTCTGGGTGAGCAATAGCGTCTTCCAGAGTTTCGCGCTTCAGTACGTTTACGTTCAGGTGCTGACCACCTTCACGCAGAGCAGGAGCCTCAATATTTACCGGACGGGATTCAAACTCGCCCAACTCAGCGTAAGCTGCAACATTGTCGGTCATCTCCTGGTTCTTGGCCGCTACGCAGCGCACAGTACCTTCTTCCTGGTCGTGCAACCAGATGGAGTTGATCAGTTCTTCGGATGGTGATTGAGTAATTTGGAATGCAGAAATCATTATGAGTTCACCTAAATTAACCACAGATAATGAGCGGGATTGTAGATGCTTTTTTTCAAACCCGATAGCATTTTTTGTGTTAATTTTGCGACACACACACTATATCTTGTGTTTAAGCTGAAATTGTTAATTTCACTTTCCAACCACAGACTCATCTGCCAGCGCCAGTGATCACTAACTTGTGAAATTCGCGATCACTCTATTTACGCTGTTGAATAGCCTTTAGTGCAATCTTATCCAACATGCCTGGCCAGAAGATTCTTAACCACTTACCCAACTTTCCTCTGCCTGAAGTCAAAAGCTCACGCCGACGACTGACTATAGCCGGGACCATAAGGGCTGCACACTGTTCAGCTGTCATCAACTTATCCACCTGCATAGGGGACGTACCAAGTGGCTCACCTTTGGCATCCAGTGCCCGTTTGTGGATCTCAGATTTGACGAAATCCGGATAGATTTGAGTCACGGCGACACCATCCTGTGCCAATTCAATGCGGAGCGAATCGAAAAAACCACTCACCGCATGCTTGGAAGCACAGTAACCGCTCCGCTCCGGCACTCCGGTCAGCCCGGCCAATGACGACACGACAACAATCTGCCCCTTGACTCTTTTCAATGCAGGAAGCGCCAATTTGGTCAATTGCATAGGGGCGAGGTAATTGACCCGTACCAATTTCTCCATCACTCCCAGATCTGACAGTTGATCAAATCTGGACCACATCGTCATACCGGCGTTGTGAATGAGAATATCAAGGCTCCCCAACTCCACTTCACACAAGGTGACCAAATCTGCGCAACCAAGCCTGTCAGTCACATCCATCACAAAGGCGGTGGCCTGACCTCCGGAGTGCTTGATCTCATTCATCAGTGAATCCAGTCGCTCACTGTTGCGGGCACAGAGTACAAGATGACATCCAAGCGGCGCCATCGCCTTTGCCAGGGCCCGGCCAATTCCCTCGGAAGCCCCTGTTATTACTACAACTTTATCTTGTAACTCATGCATTTAAGGTCCCCTTTAAGTGAGACCTCAACCTCGCACAGGGGAATGTTCAAATCAATCAAATGTGACAAATTTGTGAGATTTTGGCGATAAGCGGGTGAGATCCCTTTGGCAGAGTAACGATCGACAAAGACCAAAAACTCAGTCCAGGAGACTATTTATGAACACTAAAGCTCTGTCCATCGGTGCCCTGATGAGCGCCATTTTGGGCCTGCCAACCCAGGCCGCACAACTGGATATTCAAATCAGCAACCTGACCCATGGTAACTACTTTACCCCTGTGCTGGTGGCTGCTCACGATAACGATATCGCTCTGTTTCACGCGGGAGAAGCTGCCAGTGCTGCGCTGCAAAAAATGGCAGAAGGAGGCGCTATTGATGATCTCTCTGCGGCGGTAACAGGCGCATCCGGTGTAGTTCTGGAAAACCCGGCTGGCGGTCTGATGGCACCGGGCATGACCACAGAGTCCATGATGTTGGACACAGGTGATAATGGGTATCTGTCGGTCACAGCAATGATCCTGCCGACCAATGATGGTTTTGTCGGTCTGGATTCCTGGAAGATCCCAACAGAAGCCGGGACCTACACCATATACTTGAACGGCTATGACGCCGGTACAGAGGCTAACGACGAGATAGTTAATGGCGGTGGCGCTCCGGGGACGCCTGGTATTCCAGCAGCACCGGGGGGTGCAGGTGGTGAAAACGGTACTGGGCTGAATGACACCTCAGGTAACGATAAGGTACATATCCACCCCGGCGTAGTGGGTGATATGGACAGTGCCGGTGGTGCCAGTGATCTCAACAGCCAGGTTCACCGTTGGCTCAACCCTGTCGCCAAGCTCACTGTTACAGTGAAGTAAGGGGGTAGCCCATGACTATAACAACCAGATTTAACTCAACCCGCATCAAGCTGACCCTGTTGGCATCAGCGACTCTGATGCTGGCCGCTTGCTCTGACAACGACAATACCCCACCGCCGGAAATGCCTGAGCCTCCTGCTGTGGTGACAAAGAACTTTGAAGTAACCATTACCAATCTGACCGCCAATCAGCCTTTGTCGCCTGTAGCAACATTGCAGCACAATGATGATGTGCAACTTTGGATGGCAGGTGAAATGGCAAGTGTCGCCCTGGAAAAACTGGCTGAAGGAGGCGATACCTCAGATCTATCCGAGCTGCAGGGAGTTACAGGAACAGTCAGCGGCAGTGGCGCGGTTGGCCCGGGCGCGACGGATACTATTAGTATGGAAATTCCGGAAGCCAGAGTGGCCAACTTAGCCGTAATCACCATGCTGGTTAATACCAATGATGCCTTTACCGGTGTGCAGGGAATCGACCTGACCGATTTGGCAATCGATGAAAGCATGAGCTACCGCACTATGGCCTACGACGCAGGCACCGAAGCTAATTCAGAGGCCAAAGGCACTATGCCGGGACCCGCTGACGGTGGAGAGGGCTTTAATGCATCCCGTGAAGGTGATGTAGACAGAGTACATATCCACCCCGGCGTAATCAGCATGGATGACGGCTTGATGGACTCAGTGCTGTCAGCCTCACACAGGTTTGATAACCCGGTAGCCATGATTACCATCACCCGAACCAAATAAATTAGAACCTTTGGTGAAATATATTTCTCCCCCTGCGGGTCATGTTTGAGACCTGCAGGAGGGAGGGATTTATGGATACGCCTAATCGTGACTTTCAAAGCAAGTTAAGCACCATTCTGCTGGTTGAAGATGAACAAGACCTTTCCCAATTAGTTCAATTGAACCTTAATGCCATGGGATACAGGGTGTTACACGCTTCAACCCTTCAATATGCCAGCCAGTTACTGGCAACAGAGCACATAGACCTACTACTGATGGACCGTATGTTGCCGGATGGCGATGGTTTGATGCTATGCCAGCAAATTCGTCAGCAGGGCCTCGCCGTCCCCATAGTCTTGCTGACAGCCAAGGACAGTGAAGCCGATGTTGTGTTGGGCCTTGAAAGTGGTGCAGACGACTATATTACCAAGCCATTCAGTGTGTTGGAGTTAAGAGCCAGAGTAAAAGCCAGGCTAAGGTTTCAGCATAAAGAGGAAGATAAATCCCTGCAGTTCAACGGCATCACCATCAATTGTGAAACACGGGAAGTTATCGCCGATGACACTCAACTGCAACTGACCGCCAGAGAGTTTGACCTGCTCACTTTTCTTGCCAGCCATCCCCAACAGGTATTCAGCCGTATGCAACTGCTGGAAGCCGTGTGGGGACTGAACTACGAAGGCTACGAGCATACGGTCAACAGCCATATCAACCGACTGCGCAGTAAGCTTTCAGGACGTCCCAGACTGGCCGAAACCGTCAAAACTGTGTGGGGAGTCGGCTACAAATTTGCACCGCCATCAGCGACAGAGGTTCATGCCTGATGGGCAGTATGTTCAGCCGACTCATGCTGTCATCCTGTCTGCTGGTGTTCCTGCTGCTAACCCTGTTATGGCAATGGCTGGATTTCAGCCATGAAGCCAGTGTAGAGCTGGTGCAGCAGTCGCTGCACAAGGAATTGGCAGAACATATGGCGCATATAAACCCCATGCTCTCTCAGGGGATTACCTCTGATGCAGCGCTGAAAGAAGCCTTCCATGATTTTATGTTGCTTGGCCCCAGCTTTGAGATTTATACCCTGGACCCCGGCGGCAGGGTTGTCGCCTACGATGCCCCGCAGGAAAAAATTCTCTCTCCCCAGGTCGATCTGACCCGCATACAGGCCTTTCTCAACCAGCAAGCCTTACCTGTATTTGGTACTGACCCAAGAGGTCAGGAGGTTGAAAAGATTTTCTCCGTCAGTGAGCTGAGAGATCCCGCCGGTGCACTGACCGGCTATCTTTACGTCATTATCGGCGGTGAAGAGTTTGACCACTGGCAATCTGCGGTATTGGCGCGACATCAGCAACGAACCTGGTTGGTGAACTTACTGATCAGTATGCTGTTCGCACTGCTGCTGTTCGCCTTGATGCTGAGGTTTATGACTGCACCGCTGACGCGTTTGTCAAAAGATCTTACCGGGATCCGTCAGCAACAGCACAAAGGCAACTCCCCAACTTTGCCCGGCCAATATGAAGGGGCCCGCGAGGTCACTGAACTGGCAAATGAGATCAATAGCCTGCTTGCTCAGGTCACCCGCCAGCACCAACAAATGAAACACCAACAAAAGGCAAAGCAGGACTTTTTGCTTCATCTATCTCACGACCTGAAAACGCCATTAACTTCTCTGCTGGGTTTTATTGAGACCTGGCGCCTGAGCGGTGATGACAGTGACCGCGACAAGCTAATCGAGCTGGCTGCCAGCTCAGGCCATAAACTTCAACAGCTATTAGCTCAGCTGCTGGAGCTGTGCGCATTGGAAAATCAGACTATTGAACCCAAGATATCGAGATTTGAGCTCAGTGAGTTCCTGCTGGACATCCACCAGAGCTTTGAATCAAAAGCTCTCTCCAGAGGGGTAAATCTGCAGATGGAGGGCGGGGAATTGCAGCTCAATACAGACCCACAGCTACTGACTCGCATCCTCAACAATCTGCTGGATAACGCCCTGAGATATACGCCTTCGGGTGGGCAAATTGTTATTAAACCCCTATGGATAAAGGACAGCTGGCAACTCATGATAAGGGACACAGGCTCTGGTATGCATCAGCATGAATTGGAAGCTCTGACCCAAGGTCAACCCAAAGCCCCATGTTTTGAGGAAGCCAGCCCACTGCCGCAACTTGGGGTAGGTCTGGCCATAGTGCGAAAGCTGGCGACTATGCTGAATTGCTCTATTCATATTGAGAGCGAGCCGGGTAAAGGGTGCAGTGTGTATCTGGCACTGGAAATGGTAGAATTGAGCAGCGCCCAAAAACAGCAAAGCACCGCATAGCGGTGCTTTGGATTGTCTTCGGCCTAATCGGCTGAGATTACTTGTGGTACTGAGCGGATAGTTCGTGAATGGATTTAACGAACGCACCTGCGTGCTCAGGATCCGCAAACTGATGGATGCCGTGGCCCAGGTTAAATACATGGCCAGTACCTTCACCATAGCTGGCCAGGATTGAAGCCACTTCATCACGGATACGCTCAGGAGAAGCGTACAGTACAGATGGATCCATATTACCCTGCAGAGCAACCTTATCACCCACGCGACGACGGGCATCACCAATATCCACAGTCCAGTCCAGACCCAGTGCGTCACAACCGGTTTCAGCCATAGCTTCCAGCCACAGACCACCACCTTTGGTGAACAGAGTCACTGGCACCTGACGGCCTTCGTTGTGACGGGTCAGGCCGTCTACGATCTTCTGCATATAGCGCAGGGAGAACTCGCGATATGCCGCGTGAGACAGGGCGCCGCCCCAGGAGTCAAAGATCATTACAGACTGGGCACCTGCGGCGATTTGAGCGTTCAGGTACAGAGTGACTGAGTCAGCCAGCTTGTCCAGCAGCATGTGCAGCGCTGCAGGCTCTGCGTACATCATACGCTTGATCTTTTCGAATGCTTTGCTGGAACCACCTTCCACCATATAAGTGGCCAGAGTCCATGGAGAACCGGAGAAGCCGATCAGCGGCACTTCACCTTTCAGTTCACGGCGAATGGTGCGAACAGCATTCATTACATAACCCAGCTCATCTTCAGGATCCGGGATAGCCAGCTTTTTAATGGCGTCGATAGTATCGGTAGGACGTTCGAAACGTGGGCCTTCGCCAGCTTCGAAATACAGGCCCAGACCCATTGCATCGGGAACAGTCAGAATGTCGGAAAACAGGATAGCGGCGTCCAGCTCAAAACGACGCAGCGGCTGCAGGGTCACTTCACAAGCCAGATCGGCATTGCGGCACAGAGACATAAAGTCACCGGCCTCGGCGCGGGTGGCACGGTACTCAGGCAAATAACGACCGGCCTGACGCATCATCCATACAGGAGTCACGTCTACAGGTTGCTTTAATAACGCGCGTAAATAACGATCATTCTTCAATTCTGCCATTTGGCTATTCCTACACTTGTTGATATCTGGCACCTGGGAAAGGCGCATCAGTCCTGTGCGAATGCTGAAGCCTGCTAATGCAGGGTACGCCCTCCCCTGAATCGAGCTTATTCTCGGTCCTTCGGAGAGCGCCTAGTTTAGCATTTGCGCGACTAAAATAACGATCCTGAGGCAATTTCTGTGAACTTATCCCTATCATCTTGACAAGGTTTATAAAAGTTGTCACAAGTTGCAAAAAATATGGGGATTTTGCGAACAGCTACACAGCACCAAAAGAGTGTGACAAAAAAATGTTGCACGGGTTCCGCCCCAATGGTATAAAAACTCTGCGCTAGCAAGAACAATCAAGAAGCTCGTCACATCGAGCCCTGAAAATCTTTATTTGCCCGGTTGCAGTTACTGCCACCGGGTTTTTTATTGCCTGCTATAAATTTGAGTTTTTATTCACTGAATATAAGTATTGATTCACCGTCATTCTTTGTATTAACTCAAACTTCTGTATGACAACCCAAGCAAGCCACTATTTTTCAAATACTTTTTTAATACATAAAGCACTTCTTTCGATCAAATCTCTTCTGGATTCCGGTAGACGGATCTTGCCAACTTTTCCATTGAAAACAGCCAAATTACGCGAAATCATACAAAGCGCTGAACTGCGGCGAAAACAGTTGATCAACTGCACATGCGTGGCCTACATTAGGTCTAAGGGATGCGGAAATCTGAAGAGGCTAACCATGCTGACCACATTGGAACAAACGCAACAAAAATGGGGTGGCTCCAACAAGCTGATTGACCAGTGGCTGAACAACCGCCGGGTACTCCTGGTGCAATATTGTAAGATTGCGGGATTGGCACCCTATGAATCCCCGGGTAGAACACTGCCAGAGTTAGAGGAAGTGAAAACCTTCTGCGATCTACTGGTAGATTATGTATCCGAAGGTCACTTCGAGATCTACGATCAGGTGGTCAGCACCTGTGAAAACATCTCTGATGAATGCAAAGCCAGGGCACACCTGGTTATCCCCAGGATCAGTAAGACCACTGATGCCGCGCTCGATTTCAATGACAAATATTCCGAAGCGAAAGACGAAGAGCTTTTGTACGATCTGGACAAAGACCTCGGCGCCCTGATGGAAGCGATGGAAAGTCGCTTTGAGCAAGAGGATACCTTGCTCGAGATTGTCTATACCAATGTGGCAGAACCTGCTGCCGTGGTGCAATAGATACTGACAAGCAGCAATAGTGCAGTAACCAGTTACCCATCCCAATAGAAAAGGCCAGCGATTCGCTGGCCTTTTTTGATTCTGCCCGAAGGCTGAATGCCACATCACCTTTGAAGATGATGTGGAATCGGAGATTACACCGCGCTTTGGAAGATCACTTCCCCGGCTTTCTTGGTGTAAGACTCAATCTCATCAAAGTTCAGATAACGGTAAGTATCGGCTGCAGTGGCATCGATCTCTTTAGCGTACTCCTGATACTCCTCTGGTGATGGCAGACGACCCAGCATAGCGGCAACCGCGGCCAACTCAGCCGACGCCAGATAAACATTGGCACCTGTACCCAGACGGTTCGGGAAGTTACGGGTAGAGGTAGACACAACGGTCGCACCATCAGCGACACGGGCCTGGTTACCCATACACAGAGAACAACCCGGGATCTCAATGCGTGCACCGGCGCGACCGAAGATACCGTAGTAACCTTCTTCAGTCAGTTGGTCTTTGTCCATCTTGGTTGGAGGCGCAACCCACAGACGTGTCGGCAGTGGCTTGGAGAACTTATCCAATACCTTACCCAGGGCACGGAAGTGACCGATATTGGTCATACAGGAACCCACGAATACCTCATCGATATTGGTCTGGGCCACCTGAGACAGTAATACGGCATCATCCGGATCATTTGGCGCACACAGGATTGGCTCTTTCACTTCATTCAGATCAATCTCAATCACAGCGGCGTATTCGGCGTCAGCATCAGCCTCCATCAGCTCTGGGTTGGCCAACCACTCTTGCATACCGGCAATACGACGCTCAATGGTACGACGGTCGCCATAACCTTCAGCAATCATCCACTTCAACATGACAATGTTGGAGTTCAGGTACTCGATGATTGGGTCTTTATCCAGCTTGATGGTACAACCGGCTGCAGAGCGCTCGGCAGAAGCGTCAGACAGTTCGAACGCCTGTTCAACCTTCAGGTGCTCCAGACCTTCAATTTCCAGTACGCGACCGGAGAAGATGTTCTTCTTGCCCTTCTTCTCCACAGTCAGCAGACCCATTTCGATCGCCTTGTGAGGAATCGCATGCACCAGATCACGCAGTGTGATGCCTGGCTGCATTTCGCCCTTGAAGCGAACCAGAACAGACTCTGGCATATCCAGTGGCATGACACCGGTTGCAGCAGCAAAAGCCACCAGACCGGAACCGGCAGGGAAAGAGATACCGATTGGGAAACGGGTGTGAGAGTCACCACCTGTGCCCACAGTATCAGGCAGCAACATACGGTTCAGCCAAGAGTGGATAACACCATCTCCCGGACGCAAAGATACACCGCCACGGTTCATAATGAAGTCAGGCAGGGTGTGGTGAGTATTCACATCAACTGGCTTTGGATAAGCAGCAGTGTGACAGAAAGACTGCATGGTCAGGTCGGCACTGAAGCCCAAACAGGCCAGATCTTTCAGCTCGTCACGGGTCATAGGACCTGTGGTGTCCTGAGAGCCTACAGAGGTCATCTTGGGCTCACAGTACTGGCCAGGACGAACACCTTTCACGCCACAGGCTTTACCAACCATCTTCTGCGCCAGGGTATAACCCTTGCCGGTATCCGCTACGTCGCCGGGACGTACAAACACATCAGAGGCTTCCAGGCCCAGAGTTTCACGGGCACGGTCAGTCAGACCACGGCCAATAATCAATGGGATACGACCACCAGCACGCACCTCATCCAGCAGTACCTTGGTCTTGAGTTCAAACTCGGAAATCACATCCTCGCTGCCGTGACGCTTAACAACGCCCTGATATGGGAAGATATCAATCACATCACCCATTTCCATCGCGCTGACGTCCAGCTCGATTGGCAGCGCACCGGCATCTTCCATGGTGTTGAAGAAGATAGGCGCGATCTTTCCACCCAGACAGAAGCCACCTGCACGCTTGTTTGGTACGTGTGGGATATCATCACCCATAAACCAAAGTACTGAGTTGGTGGCAGACTTACGGGAAGAACCTGTACCTACTACATCACCCACATATACCAGTGGATGGCCTTGGGTCTTCAGCTCTTCAATCTTCTTAATTGGGCCAACAACACCCGCTTCGTCCGGCTCAATACCATCACGGGCATTTTTCAACATGGCCAGAGCATGCAGTGGGATATCTGGACGAGACCAGGCATCAGGCGCAGGAGACAGGTCATCGGTGTTGGTTTCACCGGTGACTTTAAATACGGTCAGGGTGATCTTGTCATCCAGTTTAGGCTTGTGCAGGAACCAATCAGCATTGGCCCAGGACTCAACAACCTGTTTGGCAAAAGCATTGCCAGCGTTCATCTTCTCAACAACATCGTGGAAAGCATCGAACATCAACAGGGTATGGGACAACGCCTTAACAGCCAGAGGGGCTTTGGTAGCATCATCCAGTTGGGCGATCAGCGGCTCAATGTTATAGCCACCCTGCATGGTGCCCAGCAGTTCGACTGCGCGCTCAGCGCTCAGGATTGGTGAGCTGACTTCGCCTTTGGCAACGGCATCCAGGAAGCCGGCTTTTACATAGGCTGCTTCGTCAACACCGGGGGGAATACGGTTTTCCAGCAGGTCGATAATAAATGCTTCTTCACCGGCAGGTGGGTTCTTTACCAACTCAACCAGTTCAGCAACCTGGTGTGCATCCAGTGGTTTAGGGACAACGCCCTCGGCAGCACGTTCTTCGACGTGTTTACGATATGCTTCTAGCACGGCAACATTCCTCTCTGTTTTGGCGCGCTGCGCCAATCCGTTTTTACCGGGACCATCAGCAGGGGGATCGGGTTTCTGTGAACCCAAAACACTTTCGGCTTGCAGCTTGTAGGGAACAGCTGCCACCATCCGTGGCACTCAGAATTGAATGCTCCTGGGTACTTAAGTTCGTTAAGTAAAAAGCGTTTAAGACCCGTCCTACCTGAGCATGGTTGGCCTTGCACATCGTCACGCTATGTCGAGGCAAGCCAGTACCGGCTCCGTCAGGTCACACAACTCACACTTTGATTGCTCTTTCACCACCCCGAGATCCATCCTTCAGGACAGTGGTTCGACCATTCTTGCGGGCGCAGTATACAATAATCCGGTAAAAGTATGAATCAGATCACACCCTTGCGCCGGTAAATTCCCACTGCGGCGGCAAAAATATCCCTTATTCCAACCGGTGAAAATTAGACCATAGTGGGAATGAGGGAACAAAAATCATACAACACAATAACTTGTATGTCCTCAATCTGTTTTTGATCGTTGGCTTTCATGCCATCATGATGATAAACAAGTCTTACAGGTACCCATAGTGACCATTCAGCTTAAAGCCGTCATCTTCGATATGGACGGTGTATTGATAGATTCTGAACCCCTGTGGCAACTGGCAGAGCTGGATGTTTTCCATGCCCTTGGTATGCCACTGACGCTGGAAGAAACCCATCTCACCACAGGTTTGCGGGTCGACCAGTTGGTCGAGTACTGGTATGCCAGAAGACCCTGGCATAACTATGACAAGCAAGCCACCGCCAATGCCATCGCCGATAGCGTGGTTGGCCGCATTCTGGCTGAAGGTCAGCCAATGCCCCATGTATTGGAAGCCTTACAGGCCTGCAGGGCTGCCGGTGTGAAAGTCGGCCTGGCAACCTCTTCCCCAATGAACATAGTCAATGCAGTGCTGGATAGCCTGAAGATAAGAGACTGCTTCGATGGGATAGAAAGCGCTGAACTGCTCAAGTATGGCAAGCCTCATCCCGAGGTGTATCTCAACTGCGCCGACAGTCTGGGAGTTCCACCAGCCAACTGTGTGGCAGTGGAAGACTCCTTTAACGGCCTGATTGCGGCCCGCGCCGCCAATATGCAAACCGTGGTCATTCCGGCTGCAGATCAGGCAGAGCAGGCCAGATGGGCCGCAGCGCATCATCAATTCAGCTCTTTGGCTGAGCTTAAGTCACTTTTGGTTTAACCAATTGGGACTGCTGAGTCAGAGACAAAAAGCCGGGCATTGCCCGGCTTTTTGTTTCAGCGCTAATGAATGAAACCCGGATTTACCAGATCTTCACCCGCTGCTCAGGCGGCAGATACATATCGTCGCCCTCTTTCACTTCAAACACTTCATAAAACTCAGGGATGTTACGTGGCGTCCCCATAGCGCGGAAGTGGCTTGGCGAGTGCACGTCGGTCAACAGGCGACGACCCAGCTCTTCGTCACGGTAGGCACGACGCCAGATCTGTGACCAGCCTATAAACAGCCGCTGCTCGCCGGACAGCCCATCCATCACAGGGCTTGGCTTGCCATCAAGACTCATCTCATAGGCACGCAGAGCCACCGTCAGGCCGCCCAGGTCACCAATGTTCTCTCCCAGAGTCATATCACCATTAACAAAACGTCCCGGCAGCGCTTCATACTGACCATATTGACGGCTCAGTTGCTGAGCACGCTTTTGGAACTCTCGCTTGTCCTGCGCCGACCACCAGTTTCTCAGGTTGCCGTCACCATCATACTTGGAGCCCTGATCATCGAAGCCATGACTGATTTCGTGGCCAATCACGGCACCGATACCACCATAGTTCACCGCATCATCGGCTTCCATATTGAAGAATGGCGGCTGCAGAATAGCGGCTGGGAATACAATCTCATTGTTGACCGGATTAAAGTAGGCATTCACCGTCTGTGGCGTCATATGCCACTCATTCTTGTCGATAGACTTACCCAGCTTGGCGATCATATCCTTGTATTCAAAACGGGCGTAACGCTCATAGTTGCCCACCAGGTCATCGGCCTTGATCTCCAGATCACTGTAGTCACGCCACTCATCGGGGTAACCAATCTTATAAGTGAACTTGGACAGTTTCTCCTGCGCCGCCAGCTTGGTCTCAGGTGTCATCCACTCCAGCTCATTGATGCTCACCTCAAAGGCTTTGATCAGATTCTGGATCATCTCCTCCATGCGAGCCTTGGCTTCAGGTTTAAAGTTTTGCTCCACATAGGCTTCGCCCACCAGCTCACCAATCACCTGATCAGCTGCATCAACTGCTTTCTTCCATCGAGGCTTCTGAGCTTCTACGCCCATCAGGGTCTTGCTGTGGAAGCCAAAGTGCAGATCCACAAAGTTCTGGCTCAGCAGCTCGGCGTATCCATCAATCAGGTGGAAGGTCAGGTAGTCCTGCCACATACGCACCGGGAAGTTACCGAACTTCTTGCCAATGGTTTCCATGTAAGATGGCTGACGCACAATCACTTCTGTCACCTTGCCGTCCAGCCCTGTGGCTTTAGCGAAGGCTGGGTAATTGAAGGCACCCAGCATTTCGCTGAACTTTGCCACACTGACCTTGTTGTAACTCTTGTTGGCATCGCGGTTTTCAGTGCGGCTCCACTGCGCCTGAGCAATATGAGTCTCAATCACTTCAACGCTGCGGGCAGCTCGGCGCGCGCCTTCATAGTCAGCCGCGGCCAAGACGTCAGTAACATACTTTCCCAATGCCAACCTGGCATTTTTAAACTTCTCATCTGACTTCAGGTAGTAGTCTCTGTCCGGCAGAGTCAGCCCTGACTGGCTGAAATACACTGCGTACTGAGTCGAGTTCTTGGCATCATTGTTTACATAGAAGCCCAAAGGACCGCTGCTGCCATTAATCAGGAGTTTGCCGATAACCGCAGAGATCTGCTCATGGGTTTTGGCAGCAGCAATCTCTTCCAGTAAAGGTTTCAGTGGGCTGATACCCAACTGCTCTACCAGCTGGGTATCCATATAGCTGTCATAAAAATCGCCAATCTTCTGCTCTGTACTGCCAGCCTTCTTATTCTCTTTAGCCGCCGCAGTTTCGATAATCTGTTTCAGCGACTGCTGACTTTTCTCATACAACTCAGTAAAGGTGCCATAGTTGGAGCGTTCAGCCGGGATAGGCGTACTGGCCAGCCACTTGCCATTAACACTGTAATAGAGGTCATCCTGATGACGAACTTGCTGATCAAAGTGCTGATGTTCAATACCGGATACAGGGTTTTCCGGCTGATAGGATTGGCTGGTGCAACCGGCAACTCCCAATCCCAGGGCGATAGCCAACGCCAGGCTACTGACTTTCTTCATGAAACTCTCCAAATAGGGCTTTTATTGGTTTTAGCAGGCTCTAGTTTTAATCGGGATTCCCGGCTGCCGACAGATGCAACAAGCCTGGACGTGAAGCGGATCACGTCCAGAGCTGTACATTCAAACCAACTGAATTAATTAGAAGTTCTTTCCAAGGAACAGATAAAAGGCTTTGTCACCTGTATCGGTAAGACCTATACCAAGTGCAGCAGGGCCCAGATCTGTGTCAGTGCCCAGATACAGGCTGGATGCGTAGATAAGATCGTTAACCGCGATTTGATCCGACAATTCCCAGATGTTACCCGCTTCCAGACTGGCTCCAAGGTATAGGGGAAATTCTGTCATTCCCAATGCATCACGTCCCAAATCATATTGATACATAATGGCACCGAACAACTTATGGGAACCCACCAACGCATTGCGGTGGAAGCCCGACAGGTTCAAAAAGCCACCCAATTCAGAAAGGTGTACAGAGAACAGACCATCTTTGTTGACTGTGGCAAAGGCGGCTTTACCCACCAACCCATGACTACCGACACTGACGGCGCCTTTCCAGTCTGCCTCTATCTGCAATGAGCCCTCACCTGAGTCCTGATCGATAAAAGGCGGATAGTCATCGTTACGCCAGTATAGATTCAGATTAAGACGGTTACCGCTGGTGGGAAAGCTGATGGAATCCAGGGTGTCATATCCCAGCTTGAAGTATCCGCCCCAGGACTCATAAGAGAAGTCGTCGGTCAGCAAACTCTTATTGCTGATCTCCCCCCACTCACCAATTAAACCCAACTCTACCCGGCCAGCATTGGTGTAGTTATAGCCAATACCCGCAAACAGCTGGAAACTGGACTTATCCAACTCTGCCACCCGGTTGTTTCCATCGTAGATATCCCAGTCATTTATCTCATATTTGCCTGTGCCCTGAACGTAGAACAACTGGTCGGAATCCAGAGGTTGATAAAACTGGCTACTGACCAACTTCTCGGAGCCCAGTCTCAGCTCGTTGTGCCACTCGCCGCCATTTTCGGTCACATCGGTCAGGGTATAGGCCATATCCAGGGTGATGGTGGAGTCCAGGGTAAAGTCGTCTTCCCAGTTCAGACCCAGCTGAAAATAGTCCGGCCCCCAGGACTTGGCCCTAGTGATCATTAACAGTTCGCGGCCAGTCGGGGTATCACGGAACTCTGCATTAACCCGCTCAAATTGATTCAGGGCGTAAACTCTTTCAATAGCAGCGTCCAGATCGGCTCTGTTCACCACCAAGCCTTGTTTCAGCCCCAGAGTGTCCAGAATCAAGGTATCACTGACCTTGGAATGGTTTTCCAATACTACCCGGGCCAAAGGTAACTTAAGTTCGCTTTGCCACTGCGCACGTAATCTGGATTTGTGATTCTCGTAGGCCTGATAGGCTTCATCCGATACGGTTAAGGTCTCCAGCTGATGGTGGAATTCCAGCGCGGCTGTAATGCCCAAAGGCAGCACTTTGGGCATGATGGCAAAATCGGTTGTGCTCATTTCGCCCACATCCGGACGGATCAGAATATCCCGGTCAGACAGCAGCGCCACCTGCCTTTCGGTGCTGGCGTTGGTCAACATGGTAGACAGCTGGTTAAGCACAGCGACAGTGCTGTTGAGCTGATCTTTACCCACCAGGGCAGAGCCGATATCCACGGCAATCACTATGTCTGCCCCCATGGCTTTAACCACATCCACAGGCATATTATTGGCAATACCCCCATCCACCAGCAGAGTGCCATCCACCTCGGCCGGCTGCAGTGCCCCGGGCACAGTGGCAGACGCCTGCATTGCCACCACTACGCTGCCTTTGGACAGGACAAAAGCTTTGCTGGTCACCAGATCTGTGGCAACCGCTCTGTATGGGATCGCCATATCATTAAAGTTGGTATATTCAGGCACCAGATTAGTGGCATTGCGCAATAACATGGACATGGTCTGTCCCTGAAGCAGACCACTCGGCACTTTGACTTCGTCATCGCTGTAACCCACATTAATGGGGATGTTGTACTGATCGCGGAACTGCTTATCTCTGTAGCTGAGATCCTGTCTGGGAATCGTGTCTGAGTAACCTTTGGCCCAATCTGTCCCCATCATGATGGTTTCAATTTCTGTGGAGCTGTAGCCCAGCGCGTACATGCCTCCCACAAAGGCACCGATACTGGTACCAGCCACATAATCTACCGGGATATGGTAAGCCTCAAGCACCTTGAGCACACCAATATGAGCAGCACCTTTGGCACCACCACCACTGAGCACCAGACCTATCTTGGGTCTGTCATCTTCTGTTGCATAACCCGGCAAACAGAGGGAAATTGCTGACAGCAGGACAAGGGACCAGGTAGCTCGCTTCATAGATGTGTACTGATGGAGAGATTAATGATTAAGCATTGTAACCGCTTGTGTAACAACCGCAAATGTCACTCAATTAGCGACATCAGATGCCGGCGGAAAGCTGTGTTGCCTTAAATAGGCGTCCATTTCAGGCACCGGCATAGGTTTGGCGTAGTAGTAGCCTTGAATGGTGTAACAGCCACGGATAAAGGCCTGCTCAAGCTGCTCTTCGGTTTCCACCCCTTCGGCCACCACATCCAGTTTCAGGTTGCGGGCCAGTTCCACAATACTGGAGACAATCGCCTGATCGGAAACATGTTCCACAATGTCGATAAAGAAAGTCCGGTCAATCTTGAGGCTGTTTACGCTGAAATGACGCAGATAAGCCAATGATGAATAGCCGGTACCAAAATCATCAATAGCCACCTTAACCCCGAGCTCTGCCAGCTTTCTCAGGTGTTCCTGAGCCACACTCACCTCTTTCATCAACACACCTTCGGTGATCTCGAGCTCCAGGTTTTCCGGTTTCATGCCCGTTTCCAACAAAATACGATGCACGCCCGAGACAAAATCCCGTGAACGGAAATGTACTGCGGAGATATTGACCGCCACATAGAAATCATCGGGCGCTATCTGGCACCATTTGCGTCCCTGGGTACAGGCCTCCCTTAATACCCAAAGATCCAGCTGTTTAACCAGGCCACAGGACTCGGCAATGGCAACAAAAATATCCGGCCGTATATAGCCTTCAGTAGCATGATGCCATCTCAACAGGGCTTCGATACCCACCAAGCGTTCAGTTCGCTCTCGAATATTAATCTGGGGTTGGAAATAGAGTTCAAAGTCGCCATTTTCCAGCGCTTTACGTAACTCTCCTTCTAACTTCAGATGATAAAGGGCTTCGGCGTTTCGCTCTGAGGAGTAGTATTGAAAATTACAACGCCCTTCATCCTTGGCATGGTACATCGCCTGATCCGCATTCTTGATCAGCGCTTCCGGCTGATTGGCATCATCGGGCCAGACGCTGATCCCAATACTGGCAGACAAGTGGAACTCCCGACCATAGAGTTCAAAAGGCATGGTCATTTGTCTGAGAATGGTTTCTGCCAACCTGTTTACATTGTCCAGGTTGTCGGCATCGCGAGCCAGAACTACAAACTCATCGCCGCCAAACCGACACAAAGTATGCTCAGTTTCCATGCAGGCATGCAGTCTTGAAGCGGCTTCCACCAACAAAGCATCCCCCATGCCATGACCGTAAGAGTCATTAACATGCTTGAACCTGTCCAGATCCATAAACAGCAGTGCCAGCTTCTCGTCGTTTTTACCCGCCTGGAGTATGGCCTTCATCAGTCTGGCACCGAACAAAGTTCGATTGGGAAGTCCTGTCAGCATATCGTAATTGGCCAACCGCCTCAGGTCAGCCTCACTGCGTTTACGCTCCCGGATATCTGAGAACACCATGACATAGTGCATCGCTTTATTGTTGCCATCACACATGGCTGACGCATTCAACCACACAGGGCAAGACATTTCCGGCAGGGCAAACTCCAACTCACCACTCCAACCGCTCTGAGCGGTGACCTCCCGGAACAACTCCTCATCCAGATTTGGAATAGTCAGCAGACTCTTGAAAGCTCGTCCTTCAAGCGACTCACCCAGCAGACTGATGGCAGAACGATTGGCTACAGAGATATTCTGTTCATGATCCAGAATCAGCACGCCCTCAGCAGTATATTCAAAGGCCCGGGCCAGCAAGCTGGCTTTATTCTGCAGCTCTCTGATGGCGGTGATATCACTGAATATACCCAATACCTGCTGCAACTTACCCGAGTGATCGAACAGGCTCTTACCCATCACTCTCATCCAGGCGACCTCACCTTTGGGGTTCAGATACCTGAACTCAGTCTCAAACTTCTGTAATTCCCCGCTGCGCAGCCCATTACAAAGTTGCTCATACTCCTGCTGATCATCAGGAAATAGCCTGACTGACTGGGGACGCAAAACCAACATTTGCGACTCGCCCAGCAATCCTGTTCGATTGCTGAGAAACAGCCTGTCCATATCCGCATGCCATTCCCACAACTCAGAATCACTGCCTTTAAGCGCCTGCAACAGCTTTTCCTCACCCGCCTGGAGTTCGGCATTCATGGCTTTGACGCGGTTAAGCTGCTGCTGTCTTATCCAGAACACAAAGGCAAGCAGCGCCAGCACACAGGCAAACACCAGCATCCGAAACCAGGTGGTTTGCCACCATTCAAAGTCGATCGCGAATTGAAACAACACAGGCGATTCAGACCAAACACCATCCTGACGTTGCAACACTTCAAGGACATAATCACCGGGATGCA
Source organism: Shewanella corallii (assembly GCF_023349125.1). Classification (GTDB taxonomy): domain Bacteria; phylum Pseudomonadota; class Gammaproteobacteria; order Enterobacterales; family Shewanellaceae; genus Shewanella; species Shewanella corallii. Next base: position 335,958 of record NZ_JAKIKT010000004.1, read on the forward strand.
GGTTATTCAGCGTCAGCAGAGTCTGACCATTCAAGGGCAGATAACCGGGCTCATTTCGTCCCCGCCTTTCCAGCAGCCGATACTGCAAATCCGGCGGCTCAACGTGCCAAAAACTGGCAGCGGACAACTGAATACTGATCACTTCAGTTCCGGCTGCCAGCTTCACAGACTCACCGGGTAAGATATCCAGATGCTCAGCATCTGTGTCCATCACCTGAATAGCTTCGATGAATAACCTGTCGCTGCGCGGTTGTGCCTGCATCACCCCAACATCCAGCAACAGCACACCATCGGTTGTGCCAACATAAAGTTTGTCGTTCTGATATAACTCAAAGGCTCCCTGATTGAATTCAGACACAGGCAAGCCGGAACGCCGACTATGAACCATAAAACTATCTGAACCTTTGCGTTGGGTAATCAAAGAACTTGTACAGCCGATAAAATTGTAATTCTGGGTCTGTCCCATAAAAAACACTGTTGTGCAGGGTACCTGAGATTTAAGCGAGTTCACCCGCTCACCATCAAATTCAAATACGCCGTGTTCAGCGCTTCCCAACCAAAACTTCCCGGTGCTCAGCTCCAGCATATTCATCAGCTCTATATGACTGTCTTCAACCTTGGTCAGGGATGCCAGAGAGGTAAAGCCTGTCAGATTTCGGTCAAAGTAGCCAAACACCTGATTACCCCCTATCCACAGGCGCCCCTGGCTGTCACGCTTAACAAAATTGATATTTCCTGCATCACCCGGAGGGCCATACTTACCCCATTCCACAGGTAATATCCTGCGCTCGCCCGGGTGCCAGTAATACAAACCTTTGTAACCCGCCAGCCAAACCCGCCCCTGCCTCACAGGATCGCTATACAACACAGTCGCCCAATCGATCTCTTCAGGGGGAATGTGACCGCTCCAGGCGGCTAATGTTTGAGATTCGAGTGAATTACCGTTGACCCGATACAGGCCATTGGTAGTCAGTGTCAGCAGGTTGTTCTGATCCAGCCAGGCAATGTCATAAACCTGATCGTCACGGGACAATCCTTCAAGCGACACTGACTCAAAGCTGGCGTTCTCTCTGTTTATGTAGTGCAGTCCCCCCTCAGCAGCCAGCCAGAGGTGGTTATTATCTGAAATCATTGACCAGCTGACATTCAATGGAATCTGATAAGTATCATGGCTACTGATGCTATCGAGCACATAGTCCGGATCAGGAGCCAACAGCACCACTCCCTTACCGTTACCACCGGCCCATATCAGGCCAGAAGGATCACGGGTGACTGTATATACGGTACTGATATCTGCCTGATTGAATATCAGGTCAGCGTAATAAGTCTTGAGCTCTTCGCCCTGTTTCCAGGCCAACAAACCATCGCTGGTCGCAAACCAGAATGTGCCTTCATTATCCTGAGTCAGCGAATACAGGCTTTGTGGTACCCCTGGCTCGAAATTCAGCTCCAGCGTTGGCAGTTTGAGGCTTGCAAGGCCATCAGAAGTCGCAGCCCAAAGTGTGCCATCATCTGCCTGATACAAACTCCGAAGCCTGATGCTGTCCGACTCCCACAGCTTTCTTTCCAACTCGCCATCGTCGTTTACCAGCAGCAGATTGTGTTTTCCCACCAGTATCCATGCACCCCGAAAGGCCTGAATATTCAGCCAGAACTCATCCTCGACAGGCGCCTTGAACATAAACTCCATGGTCATTGCCGCTGGATCAAATCGCCACAACTCGCCCTCTTCCGTCATGACTCTGTAGCTGCCATCAGCTGCCAGCTTCATATCGGTGATCAGCGCAGTACCAAAAGAAGGGAAAAGGTCTGAGCCCAGCGCTTTCATCCTGTTATCCCTGACGTCGAACAGCAGCGTTCCCTCTTCTGTCGTCGCGAATATCATGGATGAAGTGACAGGAAAAACCCGCCAGAATGGCCTGCCACTGAAGGTTTGAGGAGACACAGATTGACCGCCGACGTCCACACGTCTGGCCCGGGACTGAGTGACCCGGTACAAACCATATTCAGATGCAATCCAGGCAAATCCCTGATCATCAAAGTTGATATGCTGAACAGCACCATTGAACATCAGGCCATCTCTGGCACTGATAACTCTATGAATATTAGTGTGAGCCCATGCCTGATTGATGCCGGGCAATGTCAGCATCAACAGCAGGAGGGACAGTTTCAAAAAATGCATGCCGTGTGATAGTTCTCGCCGATTAATCCTTCCCTGAGCGAAGACGAAATAATGTGTAAAACAGCGCCTGCCAGCCTAAATCCCAATATCCGGGATGCACTCAACATACTGTTCGCATTTATCCTTCGCAAGTATGTTTACCCAGAGTTTTCAAGGGGGAATAGACTTAACAATAGATGATAAACTTGCGTTTTTCCGAAAAAAAAGGCGCTCATATGAGCGCCTTTTAAATAATCAATTCAGAAGATTACTTCTTCTTTTTAGCCTTTGGATTAGGCAGGTCAGTAATTGAACCTTCATAGATTTCCGCAGCCAGACCCACAGACTCGTGCAGAGTTGGGTGAGCGTGGATAGTCAGTGCGATATCTTCGGCATCACAACCCATTTCGATAGCCAGACCGATTTCACCCAGCAGCTCGCCACCATTGGTACCAACAATGGCACCACCAATGATGCGGTGGCTGTCTTTATCGAAGATCAGCTTGGTCATACCGTCAGCCGCATCAGACGCAATTGCTCGACCACTGGCTGCCCATGGGAAGGTAGCTGTCTCGTAAGCGATGCCCTGCTCTTTAGCTTCTTTCTCGGTCAGACCAACCCAGGCTACTTCTGGATCTGTGTAAGCGATAGATGGGATCACCTTAGGATCGAAGAAGTGCTTCTGACCGGCAATCACTTCAGCAGCAACGTGACCTTCATGCACACCTTTGTGTGCCAGCATTGGTTGACCCACGATATCACCGATAGCATGGATGTGAGCAACGTTGGTACGCAGCTGCTTGTCCACATTGATAAAGCCACGCTCATCAACGTTTACACCAGCTTTTTCGGCATCGATCAGCTTACCGTTTGGTGTACGACCAATGGCCACCAGCACAGCGTCATAGCGAACAGGCTCAGCCGGAGCTTTCTTGCCTTCCATAGACACATAAATGCCGTCTTCTTTGGCTTCAACCGCAGTCACCTTGGTTTCCAGCATCAGATTGAACTTCTTGCTGATCTTCTTGGTGAAGGTTTTAACCACATCTTTGTCAGCGGCAGGGATAACCTGGTCCAGCATTTCAACCACGTCAATTTGTGTACCCAGCGCATGGTATACGGTACCCATTTCCAGACCGATAATACCGCCGCCCATCACCAGCAGTTTGCCAGGCACTTCTTTCAGCTCCAGCGCATCGGTGGAGTCCCAGATACGCGGATCTTCGTGGGGAATAAATGGCAGTTGAATCGGACGTGAGCCCGCAGCAATGATGGCGTTGTCGAAGTTAACCTTGGTCACAGTGCCATCTTCAGCAGTCACATCAATGCTGTTGGCGCTGGAGAATTTACCCAGACCGTTAACCACTTTCACTTTACGCATCTTGGCCATGCCGCCCAAACCACCAGTCAGTTGACCAACGACTTTTTCTTTGTAGGCACGCAGCTTGTCCAGATCGATCTGAGGTTCGCCAAAAGTCACACCGTGTTCGGCCATGACTTGGGCTTCTTCAATCACTTTGGCAACGTGCAGCATGGCCTTTGATGGGATACACCCCACATTCAAACACACACCACCCAGGGTGTTGTAACGCTCAACGATCACAGTCTCCAGACCGAGATCCGCTGCGCGGAATGCTGCAGAATAGCCAGCAGGACCGGCACCTAATACCACTACCTGAGTTTTGATTTCGTTACTCATGATTTCCTCTAATCTTTGTTCATTCCGTTGGGCTGGGAACCTTAACCAACTGCCTGATTTGCCTGCTTGTAAGGTGCCCGCATTTTAACCCGTGTTTGATGCCGATCACAATCGCTGTTCAGATACTTAGGCACCAATCACTGTAAACAAAAGGCTGCCCTCTCAGGCAGCCAGTGGAAGGTATGAACAGGTCCTCGCGGCACTCTGGCTTATGGAGCGATTGCAGTTCAAGGCATTCAATTGTAGGCATGCTTTCCGCCTGCCAAAGTTGAATAACGCTGAAATGCTGTTGCTCCGAAAGCCCCTCTGGGCGTTTCTTACAGACTCATATCCTGCGTTGTCACTTTTGAGAAGGGCTACCATTCACTTCAAGTGACACCTTGTTTATGAGTCTGTAAGCTAACGCAGAGCACGCACAGGGCCTATTCACACCTTCCCGGTTACAGAATGAGCTTGCGAATGTCTGACAGTACGCCACTCAAGTAGGTGACAAACTTGGCACCTTCTGCACCATCGATCACACGGTGATCATAGGACAGAGACAGAGGCAACATCAGACGAGGTTCAAACTCTTTGCCATTCCACTTAGGCTTCATGTCTGACTTGGATACACCAAGGATAGCAACTTCCGGCGCATTCACAATTGGCGTAAAGGAAGTACCACCCAGTCCACCCAGGCTAGAGATAGTGAAACAACCACCCTGCATATCAGCAGCAGTCAGCTTACCGGCACGGGCTTTTTTGGAGATTTCCATCAGCTCCAGTGACAGCTCGTGGATGCCTTTCTTGTTCACATCGCGAACCACAGGAACCACCAGACCATTTGGCGTATCAACTGCAATACCAATGTTCACATACTTCTTCAGTACCAGGCTTTCACCATCTTCAGACAGAGAAGCATTGAAATTAGGGAAGGCTTCCAGACCTTTGGCAACAGCTTTCATGATGAACACCAGAGGGGTGATCTTCATGCCGGTGTCTTTCTTGGCTTCAGCCGCGTTTTCAGACTTGCGGAATGCTTCCAGTTCAGTGATATCCGCTTCATCAAACTGAGTGACATGAGGGATCATCACCCAGTTACGATGCAGGTTGGCACCACTGATCTTCTTGATGCGTGACAGCGGCTGAACTTCAGTTTCACCAAACTTGCTGAAGTCTACTTTTGGCCATGGCAGCAGACCCAGACCAGCACCGTCGTTGCCAGAAGCTGATGCAGCACCTGACTCAAGACGGTTCAGCGCTTCTTTAATGTAGGTCTGAACGTCTTCTTTCACCACGCGGCCTTTACGACCAGAACCTTTTACCTTGGCCAGATTAACACCGAATTCACGGGCCAGGCGGCGGATAACAGGTGATGCGTGAGCATACTCATTGTTGGCTACAAAGCCATCTTCAGCCTTGGCAGCGCTTGCGGTCTGAGGCGCTGCTGCCTGAGGGGCAGGAGCAGAAGCCGCCGCAGCAGGTGCACTGGCAGCAACCGGAGCCGCAGCAGGCACTGCAGAAGCAGTTTCACTTCCTGCCACAACGAAAGTCATGATCAGCGAACCGGTAGAGACCTTGTCACCAGCAGCCACTTTGATCTCTTTAACAGTGCCGGCAAATGGCGCAGGCACTTCCATGGAGGCCTTATCGCCTTCCACAGTGATCAGTGATTGTTCAGCTTCGATGCTGTCGCCAACGGCAACCATCACATCTGTCACCTCAACTTCGTCACCGCCAATATCAGGTACGTGAACTTCCTGCATCTGAGAAGCTGCTGGTGCTGCAGTAGGAGCCACTGATGCAGCTGCCGGAGCGGAACCAGCAACAGCAGTGCCTGCCACTTCAAATACCATAATCAGTGAGCCAGTGGAGACTTTGTCACCCAGGTTCACCTTGATCTCTTTCAACACGCCGGAGAAAGGAGCTGGAACTTCCATGGAAGCCTTATCGCCTTCCACAGTGATCAGAGGCTGTTCTTCAGAGATGCTGTCACCAACGGCAACCAGCACTTCAGTCACTTCCACTTCGTCACCACCGATATCAGGAACATTTACTTCCTTCAGTTCGGCGGCAGCCACAGGACGGTCCGACGTCTCGGCGGACGCTGTTGGTGCTTCGGCCGGAGCTGCAGCACCTTCGGTTTCGAACACCATGATCAGAGAGCCAGTAGCAACCTTGTCGCCCACATTGATTTTGAGCTCTTTGACGATACCAGCCTGAGCGGCAGGTACGTCCATAGAGGCTTTGTCACCCTCAACAGTGATCAGGGACTGCTCTTCTTCAACCTTGTCACCGACACTGACGAGGATCTCTGTGACTTCAACCTCATCACCGCCGATATCCGGTACAAAAATTTCGATAGCCATGAAATATGCCTCTTACGCGTACAGTGGGTTCATTTTCTGAGTGTCGATATCAAACTTGGCGATGGCTTCGGCCACTACACTCTTGTCGATATCACCACGCTTGGCCAGTTCGGTCAGCGCTGCTACTACTACGTAGCTGGCGTTAACTTCGAAGTGACGACGCAGGTTCTCACGGCTGTCACTGCGACCGAAACCATCGGTACCCAGCACGCGGAAAGACTGCGCAGGAACGAACGCACGTACTTGCTCTGCGTAGTTCTTAATGTAATCGGTTGCCACAATGGCTGGCTCGTTGCCCATCACCTTGGCGATGTATGGCACTTGCTCTTCACTCATTGGGTGCAGCATGTTGTGACGGTCACACGCCTGACCGTCACGGGCCAGTTCGTTGAATGAAGTCACGCTGTATACATCAGAGCTGATGCCGTAGTCGTCACTCAGGATCTGCGCCGCTTTACGCACTTCGTTCAAAATGGTACCTGAACCCATCAGCTGAACCTTGCCCTTGTCGCCACTCAGGCTTTCCAGCTTGTAGATACCCTTACGGATACCCTCTTCAGCACCGGCAGGCATGGCTGGCTGAGCATAGTTTTCGTTCATCAACGTCAGGTAGTAGAACACGTTCTCCTGATCTGCACCGTACATACGACGCATACCGTCCTGCAGAATCACAGCAACTTCGTAAGCGTATGTTGGGTCGTAAGAGATACAGTTAGGTACGGTGCCCGCCAGAATGTGGCTGTGGCCATCTTCGTGTTGCAGACCTTCACCGTTCAGAGTGGTACGACCCGCAGTCGCCCCCAGCAGGAAGCCGCGGGCTTGCTGGTCACCGGCCATCCACGCCATATCGCCAACACGCTGGAAGCCGAACATGGAGTAGTAGATGTAGAAGGGGATCATCGGCAGATCGTTGGTGCTGTATGAAGTCGCTGCAGCAACCCATGAAGACATGGCACCCAGTTCGTTGATCCCTTCTTGCAGGACCTGACCTGAAGTCGCTTCTTTATAGTAAGAAACGATATCGCGATCTTCAGGAGTATAGTTCTGACCATGTGGACAGTAGATACCAATCTGACGGAACAGACCTTCCATACCAAAGGTACGGGCTTCGTCCGCAATGATAGGCACAATGTTCTTGCCCACGCCTTTGTCTTTCAGCAACACGTTCAGTGCACGTACAAAGGCCATGGTGGTAGAGATCTCGCGCTTCTGTTCTTCCAGCAGCGGCTGGAATGCATCCAGTTCAGGCATCGCCAAATCTTCAGTAAACTTAGGCAGACGCTTAGGGGTATAGCCGTGCAGCGCCTGACGACGGGCGTGCAGGTAGTTGTACTCGGCACTGCCCTCTTCCAGCTTCAGGTATGGCAGTGACTTGATAGCTTCATCAGATACCAGATCCTGCAGGCCAAGACGATTGCGCAGGTGTTCAACATGGCTCATGTCCATCTTCTTCACCTGGTGAGCAATGTTCTTGCCTTCAGCAGCCTCACCCATGCCATAACCTTTAACGGTTTTGGCCAGAATAACAGTTGGTCGACCTTTATTGTCCTGTGCAGCTTTGAAAGCAGCGAACAGCTTGGATGGCTCATGACCACCACGCTTCAGGGCAAAAATCTCTTCGTCGGTCATGTCAGCAACCAGAGCAGCAGTCTCAGGGTACTTACCGAAGAAGTGTTCACGAACATAGGCACCGTTCTTGGACTTGTAGGTCTGATAGTCACCGTCAACGGTTTCATTCATCAGTTGCAGCAGCTTACCGGTCTTGTCTTTAGCCAGCAGCTTGTCCCAGCCACTACCCCAGACCACTTTAATAACGTTCCAGCCAGCACCTTTAAACAGGCCTTCCAGTTCCTGGATGATCTTACCGTTACCCATTACCGGGCCGTCCAGACGCTGCAGGTTACAGTTGATCAGGAAGCACAGGTTATCCAGCTTTTCGCGGGCAGCGAAAGAGATAGCACCACGGCTTTCCGGCTCATCCATTTCACCGTCACCCAGGAACGCATATACACGCTGGTTGCTGGTGTCTTTCATGCCACGGCCGTTCAGGTACTTAAGGAAACGTGCCTGGTAGATAGCAGAGATAGGACCCAGACCCATAGATACAGTCGGGAATTGCCAGAATTCAGGCATCAACTTGGGGTGTGGGTAAGAAGAGATACCTTTGCCATCCACTTCCTGACGGAAGTTATCCAGCTGCTCTTCGGTCAGACGACCTTCCACAAATGCGCGGGAGTAGATACCCGGAGCGATATGGCCCTGATAGTAAACCAGGTCGCCACCATCAACTTCGTTTGGCGCACGGAAGAAGTGGTTGAAACAGGTCTCATAGAAAGCTGCAGAAGACTGGTAAGAAGCCATGTGGCCACCCAGTTCAAGATCTTTCTTGGAAGCGCGCAATACTATCATGATGGCGTTCCAGCGAATGATAGAGCGAATACGACGCTCCAGATTCACATCACCTGGATAAGCTGGCTCCTGCGCCGCCGGAATAGTGTTGATGTAGTTGGTGGTAATACCGGTAGGCATATCCACACCATCAAGGCGAGCCTTATCCATTACCTGCTCAAGCAGATATTGGGCGCGCTCTACACCTTCTTCGCGAACGACGGATTCAAGAGCGGCCAGCCACTCCTGGGTTTCTGTTGGATCTAGGTCTTGTAGCAAATGTTCAGACATGAGACTGTCCTTACTTACACGTTTTAAGTGGAATTAACGGCTGCCGAACTGCTTCCCGGCGGTTTACACACCGCCCTTCATACGACGCAAACTACGCTGCAAACGACTGTCTTCTTCCCTGACAGTAAGCATCACTTCTTCGATGTAGCTAAGGTGCTCGTTTGACGCTTCGCGCGCGGCATGTGGGTCACGGCGAACAATCGCAGCCAGCAGGCCCCGACGATGTTCGTTGGCGATTGTGGAGGCTTCCTGGCGACGGCTCAGAAGCTCCAGGTTCTGTGCAATGTTCTTTTCAAGCACAGTGGATAAACTCAGTACCAGATGCAACATGGCCACATTGTGAGACGCTTCAGCAATAGCGCGGTAAAAACGCACAATAGCGGCTGCCTGCTCTTCAATGCCCTTGGCCGCTTCCACTTCAAGGATCATACGCTTGATATTCTGCATATCAGCGTCTGTTCCGCGCAGGGCGGCAAAGTAGGCCATCATGCCTTCAGTGGCGTGACGAAACTCAAGAAGGTCGTACTGACTTTCTGAGTCGTTGTGCATAAGTTCTACTACTGGATCGGCAAGACTTTGCCAGAGCTGTTCCTTAACATAGGTACCACCACCCTGGCGACGTGTTAACAAACCTTTAGCTTCCAGCTTCTGAATAGCTTCACGCAGAGACGGACGGGAGACCTCGAATTGAATGGCTAACTCACGCTCAGGCAAGAGTTTTTGCCCTGGCTGTAAGCTGCCTTCAAGTATCATCCGCTCAAGCTGCTGCATGATCACATCTGAAAGCTTTGGTTGGTTAATTTTGCTATAAGCCATCTGGCCCTCAGCTCCTTTGTCAATTGGTCTTACCAATTTATATGAGTGGACGCACTTTATCAAATCACACTTTTTCTGTCCATAGCGTGACACTGGTCAAACCAAGCAGCAGATTGTGAACAACAGCAAGCATTAAACTGGACAGATCAGACTATTCAACAAAATCATGACCTGAATCAATGCTTGCGCACTTTTCAGGCGAAAACAGTTAAACATCGCCCATATAACGGCTAAACCCGATATGAACTCCTGCTAATCACTTCCAAACAGCGAAAAAGTTAAACAGAAGGTTACTCAAGTGTAAGCAGTTTAATCCCGAATGCTACAGCCAGAAAGGTTTGTTTTTGCCCCGCTCGACTGCTGCTTTTTTAAACAGCACCGCGAGCATAAAAAGAGAGAAGAACAACAGAAAAGCGAAAGGAAAAATTGGCGGGCAACAACAGTAAACAGATCTCCCGGATACACGGGAAGAAACAGCGCCAGGGCGCCTACGCAGGCGCCCTGTTATATTAGCTGACCACACCAAATATGGTCAGCAGGGATAGTACACAAACCAACAGGATAAAATTGCGCTTGCTCAGAGCCAACATAGCAATGGTCGGCTGCAGACTTATTCCCTCTTCCTTGTCACAAGCCTGGGGCTCCGCCGCAACAGCAGTTTGCACTATGATATCCCTCGCCTGAGTACCTGGGCTCAGGGCCAGCTTGCGCCAGGCATCAATGGATTTACTGAACTCACCACACAGCACATAACCAAAGGCAAACAGGCGGGATGGAATCCAGTCCAGCAAAAACAGGAGCTCGTCGACCAAGGGCAGTTCCAGCTTACGTTTCAGCTTCTCCTCACTGTAAAAACGCACGGTACAATAGAGTACGGCACCTATGGGGCCAGCAAGAATGAAGTAAAGCGCAACCGCACCGTAATATCTGTAGTTGGTCCATGCTACGCTCTGCCCTACCCGGGCAGCCAGCTGACATTGGTCCACCGCGTCCAGACACTCGCTGCAATCCAGCTCCTGAGCATAATGAAAACAAGCCTGTACATCACCCCGGCAAGCGGCCTGTACATATCGTTTAAATGCATCCCGTTGGGCTTTATGGGTAAAGCAAAGCACTGCCACTGCAACCCAGAGCGCCAAAGTCAGGGCGCCCCAGAACAGACCTGCCACCGCCCAGCTGACCACATACAATGCCAATGCTGGCAATACCAGAGCCAATGCCATCATACCGGCACTGCTGACCTGCTCATCCCGGAATAACTGCTTGTGGTAAATAGCCAGCAAATGATCAAACTGCAGGCTGGCGGGCAAAACCTTTAGTCGCTCCACCAAAATCGCCATCAATAATGAAAATAAAGCCATAGGTTATTTTTCCTCAGTTACTTCCCCTGACAACAGCTCGCTGACACCGGCTTTGAACCTTGCCCAGTCAAAACAGGGACCCGGGTCTGTCTTGCGTCCCGGCGCGATATCACTGTGTCCTGTGATCCGTTCAAGAGTGATTCCGGGGTAGTCCCGCATTAAGCTAAAGCTTAGTCGTATCAATCTGTCATACTGCTCATCAGTAAAAGGCAGGGTATCAGTACCTTCCAACTCAATGCCCACGGCAAAGTCATTACAGTTTTCCCGGCCGTCAAAACTGGAAATCCCGGCATGCCAGGCCCGCTCGTCACAACTGACATACTGCACCAGCTCACCATCCCTGCGGATCAGGAAATGAGCTGACACCTCCACCCCCTGTAAGTCAGCAAAACTGTCATGTGCATGGCATTCAAGACAACCGGCAAACAGGTCGTCTATATAAGGTGTCCCAAATTGACCAGCAGGCAGACTGATATTATGGATCACCAGCAGACTGACTTCGCCCAAAGGCCTGCTGTTTTTATGGGGAGATGGTCGCTGCATGGCATCGGCGTACCACCCCCGCACTTCCCTTTTCATCGGCACTACGCGCCTCTGCGTCTGGAATGTATAAATTAATTCAATACTCTACCAGTTTTATGACAGTGACAATAGCAGCACGACTCTGACATTAAACCTGCCGAAAACCCGCGACTACAGAGCACACAGCCAACTGTCCACAGACGCAAATTATGCTAATCTTGGGCCGCTTCCCCTCCTTTATAGCCGTTTGTAAGGACAGCCAGATGCTAGAAAATGATATCCGCCTGAGCGTTAAAGCCGCACTGGAAGAAGATTTGGGTCAACAGGATGCCATCAGTGGTGATATTACAGCTCAACTGATCCCTGTTGATAAATATGCTGAAGCCACACTGATTACCCGCGAAGAAGGGGTATTCTGCGGCAAGGCATGGGCCGAGCAGGTATTCAATCAATTAGGTGGCCAGGTTGCCCTGCACTGGCATGTTGATGATGGCGATCTGGTGGTACCCAATCAGGTACTGTGTGAACTGTCCGGCCCCGCCCGCTCAATTCTCACCGGTGAGCGCACTGCCATGAACTTTATTCAAACCCTGTCTGGTGTTGCCACGCTGAGCAAACGCTATGTGGATAAACTGGCTGGCACTCATACCAATCTGCTGGATACCCGCAAGACGATTCCCGGCCTGCGCACCGCACAAAAGTATGCAGTGACCTGCGGCGGCGGTAAAAATCACAGAATCGGCCTGTTTGATGCGTTCCTTATCAAAGAGAACCACATTATGGCCTGCGGCAGCATTGAGGCTGCAGTTTCCACCGCCCGCAAACTGCACAGTGACAAGCCTGTGGAGGTAGAAGTTGAATCTCTGACTGAGCTGCAACAGGCACTGGATGCAGGCGCTGACATCATCATGCTGGATAACTTTGATGTCACCATGATGCACGACGCAGTCAGCATCAATAATGACTACAAAGCCAATGGCGCCGGTGCCAAACTGGAAGTATCAGGTAATGTCACTCTAGACACTATCCGCAGCTACGCCGAAACCGGCGTTGACTATATTTCTGTCGGCGCACTGACCAAGCATGTCAGAGCGCTGGATTTGTCACTGCGACTAAAGCACTGAGTTGAACACTAGCCCTTAATCAACTGCTGAATAAAGTGCGTACTAGCCCCGACTTGCTCGGGGCTTTTTATATTCAATGTTTATAACGACGCACCAACATAGCGATATGCGCTACCAAAATAGAATAGGGTGGTACATTCATCCAAGAATCAAAAACAACTTAAAATTATAAAACCCACTATCACTTAAATATATGAAGGTGAATCAAGCCAATGAATAGAGTGGAGACCAAGAACATTATAAATACGTCTACAAAGACCTTAAATACCCACACTTAAAACCAAAAGGCCAAACCACCTCAATATTTAAGACTACAAAAATATAAAACACCAGTCCATTTGACAACACCAATAAACAAGTCAAAATACCGACATTTCAATAAGTTCCGTAACAGCTGTATCAAAAGTCAAAAAGTTGTCCCCGATCAATCTGCTAAAAAATATTTATCAGCAGCTTTTCATCCAACTTTTTGGCACTTTATTAATATAAGTCATTCCATTTGGAGTTACTTTGTATTAACGTTTTAGCCGGATTGTTTGATGTCATACCAGTGACACTCAACTCTTCCTATAACAAAACTGGGTATTTTGCATGATTACGGGTTAGTGAATTATTCGGTGACTTTCCCGGCCCACCTTATTCGTAATCAGCACAATAAATACACAAAAAAGCAATTATTTTTCGGGCCTGCAAATGAAATGGTGCTGCGGCTACCAAATTCAATGAGCAGTCAAACTTGCCATTTGGAGCACTTCGCCCGGCAGGTGTTATCTCATTCCAGCAATGTAATACACCTCTGGTGACTCCCGGCAGACAATGGAGAAGACGATGAAAGGTATCAACTCAATGAAGAAAAACGCCCAGGGCTTTACCCTGATCGAACTGATGATCGTAGTGGCAATCATCGGTATTTTGGCCGCAATCGCGCTGCCTGCTTATCAGAACTACACTAAGAAGGCTAAATTTGCGGAAGTAGTCACTGCAGTAGGTGCTGCAAGACAGGCTGTCGAGCTGTGTTTCCAAACTGAAGGTGCACTAGCTAACTGTGATGCAGGTTACCGTGGCATTCCCGAGGAGGTAACAACAGGCAAATACGATCAACTTGACACAATGACTATCACTAATGGTGTTATTACCGCCGCAGGTACAGCCGCTGTTGACAGTGCAAACTATATCGTGACTCCTACTTTAGCCTCGGGCGCAACCACATTGACTTGGACTGCCACATCCACAACTGCTACTAGCTGTTTATCAGAGGGTTGGTGTCCAGAAACCTAACTCTATTCGTTAAATAGTCCAAGACTCAAAATCCGCTCATCACGAGCGGTTTTTTTGTTTTGTGATGTTTTATTTTGTCGTTGTCCCGCCTAGGGAGCTCGTTTATACGCTCGGACCTCTATGGAATAATACGCTTAGTGGTCAGCTAATTCCGGACAGTAAGTTAAGGCGATTCTAAGCATGAACAGGAAACGCCAACATTAGATTGATGGACTGGTTACTCGAACACCCATTTTCGATTGTTCACTCTCCAAACGTCAACTAAGTTCAAATAAGTGCCGTTACAATGAAGAGAACAAGATGCGTAAAGTCAGAAAAATGCCGGGAGCTTGGGTGATACGTCCTTTTATCACTGCATCTCTCGGTTTGTGAGAAGAGCATCTTTGTACGAGAAAGACCCTGGCACCATCACATCTCATATGTGCACAGACGGAATTGGATTCAAACACCTATTATTTATCTTAAAAACAACTAACCACGAAGCGCCCGCTTCGTGAGCTTCACAGAGAACATGGTGCATATGACAAAGTCATGCGGTCATGAGCGAGAACCAAGGAAGGTGGACCGGCTAAAATCCAAGGATGGGCTTGAAAGAGCAAAAATGAATGCAGGCTTCTTCGTCCACTTTGTGCCCTTCATAGCTAAGCCCTTTATTGCCTTTCGCTCCCCTCTAACCAGACAGGCATCTGAACCACCAACAAAACCAAACGTGCAATAACTAACCGCAAACAACTTAAACTGCAGTTCATAACGTCACCAAATAAACACCTCACAAACTGTAAGCGCTTCCAAATCAAGTTTTTGGCGTCAAAAAGTTATCACCGAGCAATTAATCGCCAATTACCAGTCGTACATGCTGAACTTGACACACCATAGCGAGCAAATATCAGGTTTTTCTGCAGCATGGAGCACTTTTACTGTTCAAATATGCCATAGTTTGTACTAGTGTTAACGTCATGTTCAGTTTGTTGTCATATTGAGCATGCAAGGCTGCCCTTGGCACGCCAACAGCCGGAACTTCGGCGACTGCCATGGAAAAGGCAACAAAATACCAATAACAGGGATGCAGGGACACACAGCTTTTGCAGTAGCTAAGCCGTGACTTTCAGGGATTATCCAGGGCTGGAGCAAGCACCATATAAGTTTGCCAAGCCAGTTGTTCATCGGGTGAACAGCGCGACTAACTAAAACTTGATTACCGCCTGACAAAGCCAACACAAGGGCAGTCATAGAAGGCACAAGAGAACATGGAGATAGCAATGAAAGGCATAAATAATAAAGCTCAGGGTTTTACTCTGATCGAGCTGATGATCGTAGTGGCAATTATCGGCATCCTGGCAGCCATCGCACTGCCTGCATATCAGGACTACACGGTTAAGTCACAAGCAGCGTCAGCTCTGGCTGAGATATCTGCAGGTAAAATTGGGTTCGAGCAGGCGATCAATGAAGGCGATACACCTTCAACTACTAATACTGCTGACGGCTTCATTGGTGTAGTAGCCTCTACCAATTACTGCAATGTGACTCTCGCAACTTCAGCACCTTATTCTATTACCTGCACAGCGACAGGCGGTAATGCAGATAAGTTTAATGGCAATACCATTGTTTTGACCCGAACATCCGGGGGTGTATGGAGTTGCTCGACCACGGGCTTCGAAAGCAAGTTCAAGCCAGGAAAGTGTACCTAACTTATTTAATGCACTCAGGACCTTCTACACTTCCTAAATCAGGTGACGTGTAAGGTGTAAAAATAATCAAAGCACTAGTGTCATTAGGCACTGGTGCTTTGTAAAAAGAGACACCTACCTGAAATTTAATGTCTTTTATACGCTCCTAACCTTCCACATTACCCTCTGAAATCGCCTACTGTAAGGGTTTATATCCATCTCTCCCCTAAACCCTTCTATGAACTTCAGTTGAACATAAACTTATAGCCACCAAGAGCCTAAGACTATGTTAAGTCACTATACAGGAGTGAGCTCCAAGGTAGACATGTTGTAAACTTCAGCCAATAAATACCTGATAGATGTCCACTTAATTGCTCTGCACAAATGCTCCTCCGTCATCACTAAACCTCACATTAGTGAAAATTCGAGTGACTTAGAAAATTTACCGAAATTAATAAGATTTAAATGGCACTCGAGTCCACTTTCTGGTTCAAATCAGGCACTCTTTGTACTAATGTTATAAGGTTATGGACACCGTTATAACCATGAGCACAGTATCAATATTTATAGAACGAATTTTCAGAGACGCAGGAATCATTAACGAACATCCTGACACTGGTAGTAAATCCATTACTGGCTCGAAATAGTTTTTTCGCAGGCCTCGCGTCATGGACGCCGGTTTTAGCCTACAAATAACAGATCAAGCACTTAAGATTTGACTCGAGTTGAAAAGGCATAGCTTAAATTTCAACCAACGTTTCCAAAGAAGGAATTTGAATGCCAACAACAGGATTGCACTTGGGGCTTTCAACACTGTTTGTCCGCAAAGGCATGCTCAGCGAAGAGCAGCTTGGTGCAGCTGTATCAAAAGCACGCCAGCGTCGTCAGGCCTTGGTGTCAGTAATTGTTCAGGAAAACCTCATCTCTGCGCGTGCTGTGGCAGAACTCTGTTATCAGGAGTATGGTACTCCTCTGCTCGATCTGGACGAGTTCGACGTCAAAGCTATTCCGGAAGAGTTCCTCAATAAAAAACTGATTGAAAAACACCGCTGTTTGCCGCTGTTCAAACGTGGCAACCGACTTTATATCGGTACATCTGATCCCACCAATATCTCAGCTCTTGAAGACTTTCAGTTCAGCGCAGGTCTGCATGCTGAAGCCATATTGGTAGAAGAAGATAAGCTGGCCAAAGCCCTCGAAGCTGTGCTCGAAGACGATCTCAGCGCACTCGATATGTCTGGCCTGGATGAGTCGGCACTGGCTGATATGGAGGTGCAGGACAGCGAGCGAAAAGACGATGATAAAGAAGAGGGTGACGAAGCCCCAATTGTTCTTTACATCAACAAGATTCTAACTGATGCCATTCGGAAAGGTGCATCAGACTTACACTTTGAGCCCTACGAAAAGCGATACCGTGTACGTTTTCGTATTGATGGCATTCTGCACGAGGTTTCTGAGCCTCCGGTTAACCTGGCTGGGCGTTTGGCAGCGCGTCTGAAGGTCATGTCCAAGTTGGATATTGCCGAGCGCAGGGTCCCCCAGGATGGCCGTATCAAAATGAAGCTATCCCGAACTAAAAGCATAGATTTTCGTGTCAGTACCCTGCCCACCATCTGGGGCGAAAAAATCGTAATGCGTATTCTCGACTCCTCCTCGGCGCAATTGGGGATTGAAAAGCTAGGGTATGAGCCGGAACAAAAAGAGGCTTATCTGGAAATGCTGGCCAAGCCTCAAGGCATGATACTGGTAACCGGCCCAACCGGTTCGGGTAAGACAGTATCCCTCTATACCGGGTTGAATATCCTTAATACCGAAGAGCGCAATATCAGCACCGCAGAAGACCCGGTTGAAATTAACCTTGAAGGGATCAATCAGGTCCATATCAATATAAAGGCGGGTCTGACTTTTGCTTCAGCCCTGAGATCATTCCTGCGTCAGGATCCTGATGTTGTCATGGTGGGTGAGATCCGGGATCTCGAAACCGCAGAAATCGCTATTAAAGCTGCTCAAACCGGTCACTTGGTGCTCTCTACCCTTCACACTAACTCAGCAGCCGAAACCCTGACCCGTCTTGTCAATATGGGCGTTCCTGGATACAACATCGCCAGCTCGGTCAATTTGATTATCGCTCAGCGTCTGGCGCGACGCCTTTGTGCCGACTGTAAAGAGCCGGAAGAAGTGCCTGAGCACGAGCTGAGAAACCTTGGTTTTACCGATGCGCAAATCGCTGAAGGTTTCACAGTGTACAAGCCGGTTGGCTGCGACAATTGTGCAGGTGGCTATAAAGGCAGGGTGGGTATTTACGAAGTGATGAAAATGAGTGATGAGATTGCCCGTATCATTATGGAAGGCGGCAACTCCCTACAGATGGCTGATATGGCTAAATCACAGGGAATGAAAGATCTGCGCCAGTCAGGGTTGCTTAAAGTGATCCAGGGTATCACCAGCATTACAGAAGTTAACCGGGTCACCAGCATCTAATCAGGTTGACGCATTCGAGAAACAGGGAAAGTCATTATGGCAACTGCGGTAAAGTCAAAAAGCCGGAGAAAGAACCAGAATAATCAGCCAACTGTTCACACCTATGAGTGGAAGGGCTATAACAAAGATGGCGGAAAAACCTCAGGTGAGTTCCGTGGAGCCTCCATTGTTGAAGTCCGCAGCCAACTAAAGTTGCAGGGAATCATCCCGAAAACCGTTCGTAAAAAGAGCCCCCCACTATTTAAATCAGAAAAGAAAATCAGTGCCATGGATATCGCCATGGTCACCCGTCAAATCGCCACCATGTTGGCAGCAGGTGTTCCGCTCGTGACGACTATTGAGCTGTTGGGCAAGGGGCATGAGAAAGTCAAAATGAGGGAACTGTTGGGGACTATAGTTTCTGAAGTTCAATCAGGGGTCCCGTTGTCTGATGCATTAAGGCCTCACAGACAGTATTTTGATGATCTCTACGTCGATCTGGTAGCTGCAGGTGAGCACTCTGGTGCTCTGGATCAGGTATTCGACAGAATCGCCACATATAAGGAGAAGGCTGAGGCACTCAAGTCCAAAATTAAAAAAGCCATGTTCTACCCGGCAGCAGTTGTAGTTGTCGCTGTTGGCGTAACGGCATTGCTGCTACTGATGGTAGTGCCTCAATTTGAGGAGATTTTCAAAGGTTTTGGCGCTGAGCTCCCTGCATTTACCCAATTGATTATTGGCATATCGAAGTGGTTACAAGCATGGTGGTACATAATATTTGGTGGAATGGCAATTGGAGGCTTTCTATTTGTTCGCGCACACCGAAATTCGCAAATGGTCAGGGATAGAGTCGATGAGATAGTGCTGAAAATCCCTGCTATCGGAGATATTCTCCATAAGGGCGCCATGGCACGCTTTGCTCGTACTCTTGCAACAACCTTTGCAGCTGGTGTACCTCTGATAGAAGGCCTTGAAAGCGCCGCCGGCGCGTCAGGCAATGCGGTATACCGCAAAGCCCTGTTAAAGATAAGGCAGGATGTGATGGCGGGTATGCAGATGAACGTTGCGATGCGATCTGCCAGGTTATTCCCTGACATGCTTATTCAAATGGTGATGATTGGTGAAGAATCTGGCTCACTGGATAACATGCTCAACAAAGTCGCCAATATTTATGAGATGCAGGTAGACGACGCAGTTGACGGCCTCTCCAGTCTGATTGAACCCATTATGATGGTCGTCATCGGTACTTTGGTGGGCGGTCTTATTGTCGGCATGTATTTGCCAATCTTCCAGATGGGTAATGTGGTAGGCTAACAGGCTGCTTAGATACAGCACTGTCATCATAAAAATAACGGTTCTCCAATGTCAGAATTTCTTCAATTAATGAGCCAGTATCCCTGGCTCTTTATTACTTTGAGTTTTATTTTTGCCGCCACTATAGGTAGCTTTCTCAACGTTGTCATCCACAGAATGCCAGTGATGATGAAACGGGAGTGGCAACAGGAGTGCAATGCCTACCTGGAGGAGTACCACGCTTCCACACTGGATAAATCGTTGCTAAAAAAATTGGCTGCTCCCATCGACAACTACCCCGAGCGCTACAACTTGCTGGTTCCGGGCTCGGCTTGCCCCAAGTGTGGCGGTAAAATTAAACCCTGGCAGAATATTCCCATGCTGGGCTGGATAATGCTTAAAGGCCAATGCGCTAAATGCAAAGCTGCAATTTCAGCGCGCTACCCTGTTGTCGAAGCTTTCACGGGTTTGCTTGTTGCCATCCTCGCCTGGCATTTTGGCCCCAACATCCAATTTGCCCTAGCCACTCTGCTGACCTTTATCCTGATCGCGCTGACTTTTATCGATCTGGATGAAATGCTGCTACCGGACCAACTAACGCTGCCACTGGTCTGGTTGGGCTTATTGGTAAACCTGTCGGGAACCTTTACTGACCTGCAAAGCGCCATCATAGGTGCTGTGACGGGTTACTTGTCACTCTGGTCTGTATTCTGGCTGTTCAAGCTACTGACAGGTAAAGAAGGTATGGGCTATGGCGACTTCAAGCTAATGGCTGTCGCAGGAGCTTGGTTAGGGTGGCAATATCTACCTTTAGTTATCCTCCTGTCATCTATACTTGGAGCTGTTGTAGGTATTGTTTTGTTGATTAAGAAACAGCAATCCGGGTCTTTACAGATTCCATTTGGCCCCTATATTGCTGCGGCATTATACGTGGCTCTATTGTCAGGCGATAATATTATTGCTGCTTATTGGGGGTATGTGTATGGGAGATAGACTTTGGCTTTATATAGCCGTTTGTCTCTCTCTAACTCCATTTTTGCTGCTGGAGTTACTGGACCTTCCCGCAGGCCCCGTCGCCTTAGTCGATACTTCGATTACGGTATCCTCCCTTCTGCTGGTTTCTTCAGTATCTCTGCTTATATCGAAACGGGTGTTTGTTTTAGTCTCAACAATTGCCATAGCTATTGTTTTTGTTAGTTTCAAGTCAGCAAAGGAATATTACAATTTTTATGGGGTATACCCAGTTTATGAACTGGTATACATGTTGGATGAGTTTATGATTGCCTATCAACACTTTATCGAGCCTAAAGTGTTACTGGGCATCACTCTGTTATTGCTCATGCTCACCGTACTGATTTTTCGTTCTCGCAGCTTACAAGCATCTATCGCTGTTAAAACTACGTTACCTATCGTCCTGGTTTCTTTATTTAGCCTTTTAGGTTCTTACATTACTTACGACAACATCCGATTCGGAGTATCTGATGTTTCAAGCCATATCGCCTTTAGTCCACAAAATGAATCTCCATTAAACACCCTTATCCGCAGTGCACCTTTGTTCTCAGATACCGAAGAGAACCAACGA
The DNA here is from genome assembly GCF_023349125.1 of Shewanella corallii. GTDB lineage: Bacteria > Pseudomonadota > Gammaproteobacteria > Enterobacterales > Shewanellaceae > Shewanella > Shewanella corallii. The sequence goes on from NZ_JAKIKT010000004.1 coordinate 356,948, forward strand.
CTAGTCAATGAGGAAGTCATTCTTTCCACTGCGGCAAAGCAAATAGAAACACGAGAAATTAGAACTTTGCCCGAATGGCTCCAACCCAAAAATTATCAACAACTCCTGGGACTCTATGAAGGCTATACAACTAATATCAATCCGGCTTACCCACTATACTCTCGCCCCTCTTCAACTGATGACTCAAACACAGCCTTACAACATAAGCCTAATGTAATTTTAATCGTCTTGGAAAGCGTTCGTACCCTTGAAATTAGCCAGAAGCCTGCAATCTCAGTTACACAGAACCTCGATCAGATTGCCAGCCAAAGTGTTTCTGTAGATGACTTCTACGCGACAAACGTAACAACAGTCAAATCGGAAGTGGCCATGTTATGTGGCGTACCGGAAATGACAGCTCAAATGCCTTACTCCGTTAAAAGCGGGAGCTTTCAGGGTGATTGTTTACCCAAGATCTTAGCTAACAATGGTTATCAAACACTTTGGTTCCATGGTAATACAGATACCTTCTTCAATAGATCAAAATTCCATCCTAGTCTAGGCTTTCAAACCATGTTTTCGAAAGAGGATTTTCTCGAAGAAGGATATAACGAAAATGAAGATATAGGCTGGGGAGTCAATGACTTTAAGCTATTTGACCGAGCATTAGCTCAGCTAGAGTCTATCAATGAACCGTTTTTTGCAGAGCTGCTCACAGTAACGAATCATCATCCTTTTAACTGGAATTACGGCTTATCCTTTCCAGAGGGACTACCTGAATCAGATGACATTTACGGAAACTATCTGAGAGGGATCTACTATACAGATCAGGCTTTAGGACACTTTTTCCGTAAATTTCAGAAAAGCAAACTACATAACAATACAATTTTAATCATTACAGGAGACCATGGAGTTCCATACTACCCAGAGCGCATTGCTTCTATCAGTCAACGAGAACACCACTACCGTTTTCAGGTGCCACTCTTAATCTATGGTAAAAATGTTCCCTCTTTTAAAATAACGTCTCAATCAAGCCATTTGGATATAGCTCCAACAATTATGTCCATGGTTGGCGTGAGCCATCCAAATCAATTCATGGGTCGACCACTTTTGCCCTTATCAACAGAGCGGTCCTTAACTCCCATTTTTACAGTCTCTCATCATGGGTATGACTTTGTTTACGGCGATCAGGGTTGTTTTACAAAAGCAGAAATCTGTAGGGAACAATATGGCCAGTGCTTCCAATCTGATGACATGTATTGCAGTTTCAAAGATAATATGAAGCACTTAGCTGAAGAGCAAAAGGCTTTGTTTGAATATCTCAGCCTGGCCCAGCGAGTCGGATACCCATCTCCTGAATGAAATGTACCAGTTGGATAACGAGCAATGCACATAGTTGGGCTAACGGGGGGAATAGGCAGTGGCAAGACTACGGTTGCCAATTTGTTTGCAAAGCAAGGTATTGTCTTAGTAGATGCCGATATCATAGCCAGAGAGGTCGTAGAACCTGACTCAGAAGGACTTTCGGCCATTATTGCCCGTCATGGACACGACATATTGTTACAGGATTCCAGCCTGGACCGCAGGAAATTAAGGGAGCTTGTCTTTAATCATCCCTCTGAAAGAGAGTGGTTGAACGCCCTGCTACATCCTCTTATCCGGCAGGAAATGCTTAAACAGCTCAAACAGGCGACCTCCCCCTACGTGATTCTTGTTGTCCCCTTGCTATTTGAAAATGGGTTAGATAGTTTAGTTAACCAGACCGTTTTGGTGGATATTCCATCAGCACTGCAAATAACAAGGACATCACAACGGGATGATGTTGGCGAAGCTCAGGTACAGAGCATCATCAACAGTCAAATGAGCAGGGAAGACAAACTCGCAAGAGCCGACTACGTGATCGATAATCAGGGAGACTTGGTGCAATTAGAGCATCAGGTCATGCAGTTGCATAAACAATTCTTAGAACAAGCAAAACTGAGCCCCGATAATGACTGACTTAACATACGAACAGCCGCTTAATGAGAAAATACGTAGCTATTTGCGGCTGGAGTATTTAAGTGAGCAACTCACTCAAAACCTTACCCACGACTATCAGCACCAATGCTTTTATCCCCTTTTTTCTCTCTGCGAACTGAATGAGAGATGTGACTACCGCAGTGATGTCATTAAGGATATCGATAAACAGTTGCACCTGCTGAGTGCGTGGCGTTCGTCACCTCAGGCTAACGCCCAACAAATCGATGAACTGATTGCGTCCATGATGGGTATGAGAGAGTCGCTACAGACACCCGGCAGGCTCGGTAGTGAACTAAAACAGGACAGATTTTTGCAGGCGTTGAGGCAGAGGTTCAACATGCCTGGCGCCTGCTGTAATTTTGACTTACCTCAGCTTCACTTCTGGCTCGGTCAGCCTTTTGAGCAAAGATGTCATGACTATGAGCAATGGATAGCGTCATTTAAACCTTTGCTCCATACAGTCAGCCAACTGCTTAAGCTCACCAGAGACACTGCTGAGTTTAGTTCTGTAACAGCTAACGCCGGCTTTTACCAAGGGGTCAGCGATGTTCCTCTTAGCCTTATCAGGGTGAAAGTGGATACAGCTCAGGGTTGCTATCCTACAATAAGCGGCCACCGAAACCGCTACGCTATTCACTTCGTCGACTTTGAAACCCAAAAGCATACAGATAAGAGTATCGATTTCCAGCTGTCTGCTTGCCGCTGATACCAAGCCTTAAATCAGTTACAATCGTTCCGAGTTAAGCAATCCGGAGAAACCATGCCATTAACGGTTAAATGTCCAACCTGCCAGAGTGAGGTAGAGTGGAAAAGTGACAATAAATTCCGCCCTTTTTGCAGTGAGCGCTGCAAGTTGATTGATTTAGGCGAATGGGCTAGTGAGAGCTATGCCATTCCCGTTAAAGGCGAATTTGATCTCGATGAACTGGATAGCATTGGCTACGACGATCCGGATTTCTTCAAGGAAGATGACAAGTGACCAAACGAGTACATGTTGCTGTTGGTGTTATCATTGATGACCTACAGAGGGTTTTATTGGCTAAGCGTCCAGACCATTTACACCAAGGCGGTAAATGGGAGTTTCCCGGCGGTAAAGTGGAGCCAGGAGAAACGGTTACACAAGCACTATACCGTGAATTAAAAGAAGAAGTGGCCCTGAATGTAGAGTCCACCTCCCCTTTTATGGAGCTCAGCTTCGATTATCCCGACAAACAAGTCCTGCTGGATATCCACACTGTTACCTCTTTCACGGGCGAAGCCAGAGGCCTGGAAGGCCAACTGGTTAAGTGGGTCGAAAAGGACAAACTCAGGCAATTCGAGTTCCCCGAAGCCAACAAGGTTATTCTCGATAAACTACTCAGCGAATAACAGTATCAGCTTTGAAAGCCCGCATAACGCGGGCTTTTTCATGCTCTCAGCTCATTCCAACCATGTGCCGTTAGTACATCATAGAGCTGCAAGGTCCAAGGATAGAGCGAATGTAGAAAATACATGATGCCATCACTGTGGCGTAAGCATAGAGATTGCTTGGAACATCTCTCAACTTCGCATCGGGGGTAGGTGCTTGGCAATGGCCAGCTATCTATGCCTTTCTCTCACATGGGGGTTAAGTAAGTCCGCTTTGGAAGCGAAGCTTTCAGGACTTGATTAACGCGGAGCGAAGTATGAGCGTAGCCGGGAGCCCGCTCAGCGCGGGCTGACATCGGGGGTCGGTCTTTTCAGCTTTCTTATACCATTCCGCATTAAAGTTCAGTCACCTTTGCCCAGTCTCTGGCGCACATCTTTATCACTCGGTTTGTACTGCTGATGAAGTTGTTCCAAGCCTGACTGCAAGCATCCA
>NZ_JAKIKT010000005.1 GCF_023349125.1 Shewanella corallii
GACTCGCCAGATATATTAAGTTCAAAGCACAATCGGATGAGGGCGGCAGGCTAACCGGGGCAGATATCCAGCAATACATATCGAGTGAGTTTGGTGTTGAGTACCACCTCAATCATATCTACAAGCTACTCAAGAGCATGGGGTTCAGCTGGATAACCAGCCGCTCCAGGCATCCAAAACAGACTCGGGGCGTGCAGGACGCTTTTAAAAAAGTTTCCTCTGGAAACGATCCTTCACACACCTATTCATATACAACCACACCAGATTGATATTTGGTTTCAGGACGAAGCCAGATTCGGTCAGCAAAATACAACAACACGACTCTGGGCACCGAAAGGCAGTAGACCCAGAGCGCTAAAACAGCAGCAGTTTGAATATGCACACCTCTTCGGCGCTGTCTGTCCTGCAACGGGAGAAACTGAAGCGCTTATCACACCCTTTGTTAATAAGGACATCATGCGCCAGCACCTGGAACTGATCGCCAATCGCACGAAACCAGGAAGACATGCTGTGGTAGTAATGGATGGTGCAGGGTGGCATACCAATGACATTGCAGTTGATATCCCCAACTTATCGATACTCAAATTGCCACCCTATTCCCCGGAACTAAACCCCATCGAACAGGTGTGGAGTTGGCTGCGGCAACATCATCTCGCTAATCGCTATTTCAAAGGATATGAGGACATAGTGGATGCTTGCAGTCAGGCTTGGAACAACTTCATCAGCAGTACAAACCGAGTGATAAAGATGTGCGCCAGAGACTGGGCAAAGGTGACTGAACTTTAATGCGGAATGGTATGACCCGTCAGCCATTAACGTGTCAGCGAGCAGTCCAGCTCTTTCGCAATCTAATATACCGCCCCATGAGTCAGGGATATTCAGTCAGGTGATCAAGCTTGATGATGGCCGCGACCTGGTGATTACAGAAGGGAGTGATGAGCCCAGATCTATCGGCAGCGTGACGGCGCTGTTATATCGTAATCTGGACGTTGGTGACTTTGAAATGGGCCTGAGTTTTGCCCGGGACGGCTTTGTGACTGACGCCGTACTGCAAGAAAATGGAAAGGTAAAAGTGACGACAACCAGTGCCGGCAGTGGCAGTTACCGGCAGGAGTACTATATCTGCATTGGCAAAGCGTCTCTTAACTTGTGTGATGCCGGTTTGGAGTGACAATCTGAACATTCGCCCGGCAATGGGTCCATTCTTCCAGAGTTACCAAATCAGCAGTGTAAATGCTGAACCCATGGCGGCCGCTGACAGCAGATAGAGCCGGCGAGCCTGCCGTTGCTGGTGGTTTTTTCCCTGTTTCAGTGAGCATACATGCTCAAAGTCCCGGTTATGGTGGCGGTACAAGCGGCAAATTATCAATTGGCTGTCCGGCTCCACCAAAGTCGTAAGGCGATAATCATTGCCACTTTCCGTACTGACCTGGTATTCAGTCTGCCCTGAAATATTAAATCGCTGTGATACCAGTTTATCGTCGACCCACAGTTTCTCCCATCCAGCCCAGTTGCTCGCCTGCAACTTAAATGTATGACCGCGATCCTGATGGAGAAAACTGATCATTGGTGCCTTCCTTTGCGTGATGATGGAGTACTAAATTAAGCAAAGGAAGTTGAAGTTTTCCAGCGTCTAAATTCCGGATTGTAGGTATAGCTTTGTGGCTATTGGGAAAATTAATTTATAGCAAGAAGACATAAAAAAGGGAGCTGTAATAAGCTCCCGTTATCAAATCAAATAAGGTCTTGATGTGCCTTATTTTGCTGCATTGATAATGGCGCGAGCCATCTCATCTGCGACATCACCTGTGGTGCGGTTCTGTTCGTCAGCCTGTTTGAAAATGGTGCTCAAGGTATCATAAATCTTTTCAACCTTGGCCGTTGAAGCTGCGGCATCATATTCATTTTCAAAGGAAACATTGATAATGCCTCCTGCATTTATCACATAGTCCGGCGCGTACAGAATACCCATCTCTTTCAGCGCTTCACCATGACGACGTTCTGCCAGCTGATTATTGGCACAACCGGCCACAATGCTGGCTTTCAGCAGGGGCAGGGTATGGTCATTGATGGACGCACCCAGAGCGCAGGGGGCATAGATGTCGACATCCTGAGTGTAGATATCCTGAGGAGCAACCACAATGGCACCAAAGTCGTTCTTAACTGTTTCCAATGCCTCTTGATTTATGTCAGTGACGATCAGTTCGGCACCTTCTTCGTGCAGGTGTTTACACAGGTAATAACCTACATGGCCAATTCCCTGTACAGAGATTTTCAGACCTTTTACCGTGTCCAGACCTCGCTGATGCTTTACCGCGGCCTTAATACCCAGAAAAGTGCCCAGTGCGGTAAATGGAGAAGGGTCGCCACTCTTGCCCTCCAGGCCAGCCATATAAGGCGTTTCCTGATGAGCAATCATGATATCTGTAGTGGACACGCCCACGTCTTCTGCAGAGTAGTAACGGCCACCCAGGCTGTCTACGGCACGTCCGAAAGCGCGGAACAGTGCTTCTCTGTTGGCAGTTTTAGGGTCTGCCAGGATCACAGACTTTCCACCACCCATGCTCAGGCCTGCCAGGGCATTTTTATAAGTCATGCCCCGTGAAAGGCGCAGCACATCCGTCAGGGCCTCTTCGTCAGACTCGTACTGCCACATGCGGCAGCCGCCAACGGCAGGGCCAAGATTGGTGTTATGGACGGCGATAATGGCCTTAAGGCCGGATTCTTCGTCATGGCAAAACATGACATGTTCGTGATTGTCAAAAGAAGGGTGATTGAATACAGCCACTTGCTTGTCCCCACTGAGAGTGTGTCCTTGGCCAGCAACGCGGTGCTATGGGGCCGGACTTAGTGATATTGTTTGCGAAAACATAGCATTTCGGGATAAGCTCGACCAAAGACAGCCTGTATATTGAATGTGATCTGTGTGGCAATTTTGCTTTCCACTTTACGTTAACGTAAAGCTGGTCGGACAAGTTAATACAGCTTAAAACGACCCGGCAACATTCGGCAGGCGGTGAGTATGTCAGAGGTAAACAATAATAATCTAATCTGGCCGCTCTAAGCAGTGAAGCAGCATGAAACAATAAGAACACAAGAATTAGGAAGCAGTATGACTGAGCAGACAGTACCACCTACCTCCGAAGCCCCTCAATTGACACCAGAACAGGCTGCCCAGATGCAGCAGGAATGGGTGCGTGAACAGTTCCAGAAAGCCAACAAATTCCTGGCAGAAAAGGGAGTCATTCCCGGAAAGGTATTAACGGATCAAAGCCGTTATCTGGTGCCTTATGTTGCCGTATGGAAGATGGAATCCTCTCAACCAAAGAAAAAGCAGTTTTGGGTGATTTCCGGTGACTTGCCAACAGATTATGTGCCTGCGGATGTTGCGCCAAGCGCCCGTGAAGCCATTAAACACTTCTCTTTGACCTGGCAATTAAAGGCTGAAAACCTGATCCAAAGCGGCGCGGTTAAAGACCCGACTCAGGCCAAATTCGCCAATATGCTGGTCTCCCGTGCCCAGAGCCTGTACAAAATGCAGCAAGATGAAAAGCTGTGGGGCGAACAGCAGGCCTGATCTATGCCTTAGCACCTGTCTGAATCCGGTGTGTTTAAATACAACAAAGGACGCTACTGCGTCCTTTGTTGTATTCGGCTAAAGCACTCAGCTTTTTCTTTCAATCACAGCTGTGACAATTAGCTCTATCCCAAGAGGCTGCAGCCATCTGGCTTCCCGTTCCAGATCTGCCATCAGCAGAGTGATTTTTCGTTTGCCCCGGGGCAGGGCGATGTGCAATTGATTGGTATCTGCATTGATTTTCACACTAACGCTCTTGCCCTGTCGCCCCAGATTCAGCAGCACTGCCAGACGTAAAATACTGGTGAGGCGAGCCAGTGGCAGGTCCTCAGCCAGCGTCTCATCCGGGCGTTTTCTATGGTTACCTATCAGGCTTGCCAACTCCTGCTGCATCGCTTCGTCAAAGCCTGGCAGGTCAGCATTGCTGATGATATAGGCGCCATGGCGCTGGTGCGCCCGTGAGTTAATATGTATGCCGACTTCATGGAGTGTGGCAGCATAAGCCAACAGGCGACTGTAACCTCTGAGTTGCCAAGTGTCGGCCACCTGCTCAAACAGCTGCATAGCGGCATCCCGAACCCTGAACGCGTGGCTGCGGTCTACATGATAGAGACGGGCTATACTGTCGACGGTTCTGAGCCTGACGTCCTGATACTGGCCTATTTGGGCCATCTCATAGAGCACGCCTTCACGCAGAGCGCCATAGGTGTATTTAAGTGATTTAACCGATAAACGGCGGAAGAAGCTGATAAGAATGGCTAATCCTGCAGGCAGTATACCGGCACGTCTTTCATCTATGCTGGAAAAGCGTCCGTCGAGGTTGCCCCACTCAACCAGTTGCCGCTTGAGTTTTTTCAGGTTTGCGAGAGTGATTTCGCTGTCGTTATAGAGCTCATTCAATACTTCTGCAACCGCTTTGACTGTACCTGAACTTCCCAGCACCAGATCCCAGTCTTCGCTGAAATAGGCTTTGGACAGGGTTGCAAACTCTTCATCGGCAGCCCGCCCGGCAGAGTGAAATTGCTCCAGGGAGATGGGAGTATTTTTGAAAAACTTTTCGTTAAAGCTGACGCAACCACAGCTGAGGCTGGTTAGCTGACGGGACTTCTGACGTCTGCCAACAATGACTTCTGTTGAACCGCCCCCTATGTCTATAACCAGATTATTCTTTTCCAGTACTTCAGACTGCGCGATACCATGGTAGATGAGCCTGGCTTCTTCATGACCGGATATCACTTCAATGGGGTAGGGCAGTGCTGCTCTGGCCTGAGTGAGAAACTCGTTTCGGTTGGCTGCAACCCTCAGGGTATAGGTAGCCACTAAACGGATTTCGGCGTTACTAATGTCGGCAAACCTGAGGTTAAAGTTTTTAAGACAATCAAGGCCCCTTTGCATAGCGTCTTCGCTTAACCGGTTATTGTCATCCAGCCCCTGAGCCAGCTTAACCTGCTGCTTTTCCTTATGGACTATTTGTAGCTGGCCATCCTGCTCTCTGGCGATTACGAGATGAAAACTGTTTGACCCCATATCTATGGCGATATAGTGCTTGGGTCTTGGGTTCAAGGTTAAGGAGTTATTTTCTGGCATTTCAGAGGGGTACCTGCTTGCTTGTCGGCAGCGATAACCGGCTCACTTGTGTGTTTGTTGTCATTGCCGATTTCCTGCTCTGTATTCTCTTCCTGTTTTAATTCTGCCAGCTTTTTCTCTCTTTGTTGCAAATAATCCAGAATTGCAATTTGTGAACGTACTTTGCGTTTGTTACCCCGGGTGCGATAGGGGTTGGTTTGATCCTGATTAATCAGGCGATTTTTAGTGTTATCACTAAACTGTATCGCCATGATATCCATTATGGTTTGTTTGAGAGCTTCATCCAGTATTGGGGCGCCGACCTCAATACGCTCATCCAGATTTCGTTTCATCCAGTCAGCCGACGTGATAAAGATGCGGTTTTCACCACTATGATGGAAGTGCATGACTCTGGCGTGCTCCAAAAAGCGGTCGACCACACTGTATATCTGGATATTGTCGCTTATAGCTTTCACGCCGGGGACCAGCGCGCACATGCCCCGCACCATAAGACGTATTTTCACTCCGGCTGCCGATGCCTGATACAGCTTGTCGATAAGTGCTCTGTCCACCAGATTGTTGACCTTAAGGTTGATGGCGGCTGGCTTACGCGAACTGGCCTTCTCAATCTCGTGTTCTATCAGGGCATCAATTTTTTCCCTGACATTGTAGGGGGATACCATCAGGTGGTTGAATTGGTACCTGCGATAAGGGTGCTCTATCAGCTCAAACACCTGGGCGACTTCTGAGGCTATCTCCTGGTTGCCGGTAAAGAGTGAGAAATCGGTATAGATCCTGGCTGTGCTTTCATTAAAGTTGCCCGTACCAATATGGGCGTAAAGTCGGGTTTTTCCCTCTTCCTCACGGCCAATAATGCAGAGTTTGGAATGAATTTTCAGGCTGGGGATCCCATGGTGAACTCTAACTCCGGCCTCGGCTAAACGTTTACTCCATTCGATATTGGCTTCTTCATCAAAACGGGCTGCCAGCTCTACCACTGCAGTGACTTTCTTACCGTTTTTTACTGCTTCCATCAGGGAGTGCATGATTTGAGACTGCCTGGCGACCCGGTATACATTAATGCGGATAAACTTCACCGCGGGATCATAGGCGGCCTGACGAACCAGTTCCGTGAAGTGAGAGAACCTGTGGTAAGGGTAATAAAGTAAAATATCCTGGCGTGCCAACGCATCAAACTTGTTGACCGACTTGTAAAACAGTGGATGTTTGAGTGCCTTGAGCTTGGGGTGTTCAAGATACTTGCGTCCCGGGTTGGGAAAGCCAATAAAGTCTTTGAATGAGTGGTAGCGGCCACCTGGCACCAGACACTCGGTATTGCTGATCCCCAATCTATCGGTGAGCATGGTCAGCATGTGCTCGGGCATATCCCGGTCAAATACCAAACGCACCGGCTCAGCGGTCAATCGTTGCTTGAGTGCCTGAGTCATCTTTTCGAGTTGGCTGTGCTCCAACTCGTCATCCAGATCGAACTCGGCATCCCGGGTGATTTTCATGGAGTAAACTTCAATGCTGTTGTAGTCGAAAAAAGGGCTGAACAGCTCGTGCACACAGTGACGAATCACATTATCCAGCAAAATAAGGTGTTTTTTGCGTTTGGTTTGCTCCGTAGGTAACTCGACAAAGCGGGGAACATTCTTGGTGGGGACTTCAATCAGTGCGTACTGACGCTGATGATCGCTGTTGAGGCTCACCGCCAGATAAGTGGTATCGTCCCGCAGCAACATGGGAAGGTCCTGATGGCGGTTGATGATCAGCGGCGTAATATGCTGTCTGAGGTTATCTCTAAAGTGTTTTTTCAACCAGGGACTGTGGAATTCGCTCAGCTGCTGTTCGTTCACCAGAAAAATATTGCAGCGCACCAGTTCGCGCATCAGCTCCGCATACATGGCGTCGAACTTTTCCTGCAGTGCCAGCACCTTGGTCTGAATTTTTTGCAGCAAATGACGGTTTCTGTCCCTGTCGCTGGTAATACTGCCAAGTTGCAATCTACGTCTGACCGCCGCGACACGAACCCTGAAGAACTCGTCCATATTGTTGGAGTAGATCCCCAGAAAGCGCACTCGCTCAACTATGGGCACGTTGGGGTCACAGGCTTCCTGCAGTACCCGTTCATTAAAAGAGAGCCAGGATAGTTCTTTTTCTACAAGCAGTTTATCTGAACCCGTGGTCACGGCTTACCTTCCTTTGCCAAATATTATATCACTGGCCTTTTTCAGGCTGGGCCTAACAGCAGCTAAAGTTCACTTGTCCCATGCTGAACACCCTCGTGAAAACAGCTGCTACTCTAGCGACCCACCATGTCAGCTATATGACATTTATGACCGAAGTGTTACATGAAAAAGACTGAATTTACTGTGTCTTGCTCGTCGGTTTTGTGTTAGTTTTGCCGGCTTTTTCCGGGATCTTGGAGTCTTCATGTTTGTTGGTTTCGATTATGGCAGTGCCAACTGCGCTTTGGGGGTAATGACGGCTGATGGTGTGCAGCTGCTGCCCATTGCCGGTGACAGTCGTTATATGAGTTCGACTCTGTATGCTTATGACAGAGAGCTGATTGCCGAAGCCGTTTATCAAAGACTCGACGTCAGCCGTCAGCCTGACTATGCCAAAAACCGCAGCGCCCAGCTAAGCAGAGCCAAAGTGGTGCGCCGGGAGCTGGATTTGCTTCCATCAGATGAAGTGGTGTTTTTCGGCGAGGCTGCTTTTAATGCTTATATGGAAGTCCCGGAAGAGGGCTTTTATGTCCGATCTCCCAAATCCTTCCTGGGTGCCAGCGGCTTGCGTCCGGACCAGATTGCGTTGTTCGAAGACATAGTGACTCTGATGATGCTGCATATTAAAGCCTGTGGTGAAACGGCGCTGGGCAATGGTCAGCAGATCACCCGGGCAGTGATTGGCCGTCCGGTTAACTTTCAGGGGATTGGCGGCGAGCAGGCCAATGAACAGGCCGAAAGCATTCTGACCACTGCGGCGCAAAGAGCAGGTTTCAGCGAAGTGGCCTTTCTGTTTGAACCCATAGCCGCAGGTATGGACTTTGAAGCACAACTGACTCAGGACAAAACCGTGCTGGTGGTGGATGTTGGTGGCGGTACCACTGATTGCTCTGTAGTGAAGATGGGTCCATCCCGGGTGGGAAATACAGACCGCAGTGGCGACTTTTTAGGGCACAGTGGTCAGCGTATTGGTGGTAACGATCTGGATATCGCCCTGGCGATGCACAGCTTTATGCCACATATGGGACTTGGCAGCGAACTGGTCACAGGCAAGCCTATGCCCAGCAAGGTGTTCTGGAACTGTGTCGCGGTGAATGATATCGCGGCTCAGCGTGACTTTTCCTCTGTGACCTGCAAGAAGCTGATTGACGATTTGATTAAAGAAGCCCGTCAACCTGAGCTGTTGAAGCGCCTGCTTACAGTGCAGCGTAATCAGCTGTCATATCAGTTGGTCAGACAGGCCGAGGGCGCCAAAATAGCTCTGTCAGATGCACAGAGCACCCAATCACAGCTTGGGTTTGTAGAGGCGCAGCTGCAAGCTGATATCAGCGCCTGCCAATTTGTGACGGCCATTGATGACCCCCTGAGCCGGGTGGAGTCGTTAATGCACAGTGCGGTGGAAACCGCCGGAGTTCAGCCAGAAATCATCTATGTCACCGGAGGAACAGCCCGCAGTCCGGCCATTTACGAGCGTATCGCCCGCTGTTACCCTGAGTGTGAAGTGATAGTCGGGGACCACTTTGGCTCTGTCACTGCAGGCCTGACCCGCTGGGCAAACAAGATATTCAATGCATAAGGAAATCATTGCATGAAAAAACTGGTACTCCTGAGTTTGTTGGCGCTGACCGGCTGTGGTGGCGATGATGTTGCCAAGGTCAGTCTGGGGCTCTTCACCACCAAAGATGTGGTGATTGACGCCAGGCAAGACCCCAAGATCCCCGGGGTAACCTGTTATATCAGTCGTATTGAAGCTGATTTGTCGTTGGCGGATCCATCGGATATGAGTATTGCCTGTCGTCAGACAGGGCCCATTAGCGCAGCTGAGATCGCCAGTATTGATAAGAGCAAAGGCGGTGAAGTGGTCTATAAGGAATCGTTAAGCATTTTGTTTAAGAACCTTAAGGTCAGACGCATCTATGATGCCGAGCACCAGACGTTACTTTACCTCTCATACTCTACCAAGGAGAGCAGTGGCAGTCATAAACACGCGCTGTCGGCCGTGCCTCTGTACGGCACTGATGCCTGGCAGACTTCGGGCGCGGTTAACAACTGAATACATTTGCTCTAATAACAAAACGCAGCCAATTGGCTGCGTTTTTCACTTTAGAAACCTGGTTAAGCCTTACAACACCACAGACCCTATGGCAAAGCCGAAGGCGACCGCGAGTGAAATCGCCAACAGCCCCGGGATCATAAAGGGATGATTGAACACGGCTTTACCTATGCGGGTTGAGCCTGTGTCATCCATCTCCACCGCGGCCAGCAGTGTTGGGTAGGTAGGTAGTACAAACAGGGCTGACACCGCCGCAAACGAGGCGACAGCAGTGACCGGCGCCACTCCCAGTGCCAGTGCCGCTGGCAGCAGAGCCTTGGTAGTGGCGGCTTGTGAGTAGAGCAGCATGGCCGCAAAGAAGAGTACCACTGCCAGCATCCAGGGATATGCCGACAGCAAGCTTGAAGCTGTATGCTTGATGGCATCCAGATTGGCTTCAACAAAGGTATCACCCAGCCAGGCAACGCCCATTACACAAATACAGGCTGACATGCCTGAGCGGAAGGTGGCGGCAGTGACAATCTGCTCTGCATCCAGCTTACACACCATGGTGATAGCCAGAGCCGCAGTCAGCATCAGGGAGATAATTGCCTGATCCCGTGACAGAGTGGGATCGGTTATCAGGCCAATAGTGGGTGAAATCGCGGTGGCGTAAGCCATTACCGCCATAATGGCGATAACAAAAATCATCACAGAGAATTTGGCACCGGGTTTAATCTCAATCTGACTTTGATCCGGCAGCTTGATTTCGCCATTGGCCAGACGCTGTTGATAAACAGGATCATCCTTCAGCTCACAACCCAGATGATTGGCGACAAAAGAGGTCAGGATAACTGCAGCCAGGGTTGAGGTAATACAGATGCCCAGCAGTTCCAGATAGCTGACGCCCCTTGGCTCCATAATGCTGGCAAAGAACACCATAGCGGCAGAAACCGGTGATGCAGTGATGGCGATTTGAGATGCCACCACAGACACAGACAGTGGTCGTGAAGGGCGGATCTGCTGCTCTTTGGCAACCTGGGCGATGACAGGCAAGGTGGAGAAGGCGGTATGTCCCGTGCCGGCCAGCAGGGTCATAAAGTAGGTGATAAGTGGCGCAACCAGAGTGATTTTGTCAGGGTGACGGCGCATCATACGTTCAGCTAGATGCACCAGATAATCCATACCGCCTGCCATTTGCATGGCTGCAATGGCGGAGATGACTGACATAATAATCAGAATTACATCCCAGGGAATATTGCCTGGCTCAACCCCGAGCAGGGCCAACACCATAACGCCCAGGCCACCGGCAAATCCAATCGCTACCCCACCAAGGCGGGCACCAAGGAAGATACTGAGCAGCACGACGCCCAACTCTATCCACATCATCATTCGTAAGTCTCTTAAGGAGCGGGTGATACTGAGACGAGGGGCAGGGACAAGGTCGGCAGGGCGTTCTTGTTTGCACTATCCCTGCGCGTATCAGTAAAAAGAAAATTAATTCTACCTGAAGTGACTTTAAGATGGTCTGATCCTTATCAGACCATGGCAAAGAAATATTAAATTGTGATGTGCGTCGCTGGATTGGTGTGAATTATCAAGCCTGCATCACAGCATTAAAGCGCTCAAAGCCAGCTTCCAGATCGGCAATCAAATCCTCCGGGTCCTCCAGGCCAATATGCAGGCGGATTAACGGCTTGCTGCTGTCCCAGTCGGTGGCACTGCGGATCTTGTCTATGCCGTTTACCGACAGAATAAGACTTTCATAACCGCCCCAGGAGAAGCCCATCTTAAAGTGCGCCATCTGCTCGACAAAAGCTGTGGTGGCTTTGAGGTTGCCTTGTTTCAGCACGAATGAAAACAGTCCATTGCTGCCGCTGAAATCCCGCTTGAAAAACTCGTGTCCCGGACAGGTTTCAAATGCCGGGTGGCGAATATGGTCCACTTCAGGTCTGCTGGCCAGCCAGTGGGCTATGGTCAGTGCGTTTTTTTCATGTTGCGCAAGGCGCACGCCGAGAGTTCTCAGGCCCCTGGCAGCAAGAAACACGTCATCCGGGCTAGTGCACTGGCCCATAAGATAGGAATGCTCCTGCAGTTGACGCCAGTGTTTTTCATTGGCGGTGGCTGTGCCCATCATCACGTCGGAATGACCGACAATATATTTGGTGGCAGCCTGGATTGAGATATCCACGCCCATCTCAAACGGACGGCAATTAATAGGAGAAGCCCAGGTGTTGTCCAACATGGTGATTAAATCGTGCTCATGGGCGATACGACAAAGGGTCGGGACATCCTGAACTTCCATGGTGATTGAGCCGGGGGACTCGAGAAACAGCACCCTGGTATTGGGTCTGATAAGCTCGCGGATCCCTTCTCCTATCAAGGGGTCGTAATAGGTGGTTTCGACACCAAAGCCTGCCAGTACCTGCTCACACAAATCCCGGGTAGGTTCATATACGCTGTCCACCATCAGCAGGTGGTCGCCGGATTTCAGAAAGGACAATAAAGCACCACTGATAGCTGCCGCACCTGAAGGGTAAAGCGCTGTGCCGACGCCACCTTCAAGCTCGGCAATGGCAGATTGAAACGCAAAGTGAGTGGGCGTACCTCGGCGGCCATAGAACATTTCCCCATCGGCTTTACCTGCACTGGCCTGACGCATTTGATCCATAGTGTCGAAGACTATGGTTGATGCCCTGAATACGGGGGGATTAATGACCCCTTTGGTCCATTTACTGTCACGGCCGGCACTGACGATACGGGTATCTCTTTTATGATTCTTGTCGCTCATTGCTCAATCCTAAGCTCACTTTTTGATTCACTATCCGGGTTAATTAACCTGGTGCCTGTTACTGTTTGCAACTGTTTGGCACAGGCTACCACTGTTTTGGCGTTCTTGCCATCTGGATGGCTAAATGTTTTCTGACTTACCCAATGGCAGTCGGAGCTGAACTGTTACGCCCAAGCCATCTTCCCGGTTAACGGCTTTGATATTGCCATGGTGGAATTCAGCCACCAGACGGGCGATATACAGGCCCAGACCCAGGTGGGGCTTCTCACCACCCTGTGGCGTACGAACCGATACCATGGACTCAAATATCTGCTCCGCCATATTTTCCGGTAGCAGAGGGCCCATATTACTGACCTGCAGCAGCGCTTGTTTACCGCTGACGCCAAGGCTCACTTCAATGGCTGTACTATCAAGACTGAATTCGCTGGCGTTGGCGATTAGTTTGTCCAGCAATTGGGCAATATATTCCGGGACGCCATTTATCATTAATGGCTCTTTGGGCAATTTGACTTCGAACTTTCTGTCCGGGAAGGTCATTTGATAACCCTGCATACAACCGCTGACCACGTCCCGCAGTGGGAAGTCACTGCGCTCAGCCTGTGCCAGGCTTTGTTCCAGTCGGGTTGCTTCACTCATATTGTTCAGGATCAGGCTGAGGCGACTGACCCCTTCTTTAGCCCGGGCAACGTATTTGCTGCTGTTTTCGTCCACCCCCTGAAGCTCCAGATGTTCTAGGGAGGAACGCACCACAGCGACAGGGGTTCGCAATTCATGGGAAAGGCGGGATGACATATTCTCCAGATAATGGGTATAGAGCCCCAGACGCTGAACGATGCTGGCGAAACTGCGGGACAGGTCGCCGATTTCGTCACGGATCCTGGAAGGGGTAATGCCACTGCGGACTCTGCCCTGATTGTCGATGGCAAGCTCGGCTTCATCTCTTAATCTGCGTACCCGCCTGGAAATATTGGACGCAAAAATAAACAGCGACAGGGTGCCTACGCCCATCACAATCAAAATGATATTGAACAGTTTCTCCAGCGCCTTGTTACGCAGGGTGCGGATACCGTGTGTCGTTTCTTCAGCGATCACCACGCCCATTACCTTATCGTCAATCCAGATGGGGCTGGCGGCAGCCAGTACCACGGCCTTGCTGTCCGGAGTCAAACGCCAGGTCGAGCCGAGTTTTCCCTGCAGCGCTTTCTCGATATGGCTGCCGGTCAATTCAGTGGAGTCCTGCAAAGAGTCAATAAAGTCTCTGGGAGGCTGGGTCAAAATCCGGTAATAGAGTGGACGCAGATATTGTCGACTGAATTCGCCCCACAGGCTGGAGTCCTGCTCTTCTTCCAGATCCCGGGTCCAAACGCTGGAGTTGCTGCGGATATCACCGGACTTGGCCAGTACCCGACCATGTTTATCTACCACCCAGATGCGGGAGGTGTTGTGGCGCATACCTTTAATGATCTCTTCGATTTCCGGCGAGGGCACCAGCACAGTCCCCAGTTTCAGCTGATCATCAGTGGCAGAGGTACCGACAATGGCCTCAAGGCTGCCGGAGCGTCTGTCGTTAACATCATAGACGGCAAATCCCAGTTTGCTGCCCAGCATCTCCAGCGGGATCCTCAGCTCAATCACATAGCCCTTTGGGCTTCTTCGCCACTGACCCTGAATGCGGTTTTCAGGGGTGACAGGACGGGTCAGGGCAGGATCGGCAGGCAGCTCATAGGCACTTATCCAGCCATCTTCGATGGGGGTGATCAGATAACGTTTGAATTCGCCGGCGGCGGTCTGGGTTGCGACCATCAGACGGTCGCTGCGCTCAATGCTCAGACTGTTGGTACCACGATAGACAGGGCTGGGGTCGGTTACATCGAAAAAGCCATAGAGATAGCCGCCGTATTTACCCACCATATGGGTGAATGACAGCGAAAGAGGTCTGCCATCATCCACTTTATAGATTTCATGCTCATCGCTGTACTCAATAAACCTGTGGCGATAGATATCCCAATCCTGCAGCTTGCCATCAAGCTGGATCGGGCCAGCCAGAGGGTAGGCGTAGAGGTCCCGGCCTTTCTCGACCTGAGTTAAAAAACTCGCCTGGGAGTGAAACAGCTTGGGCCTTTCGTGCAGAGCGGTCGCCAGTGCCTGAGTTGTACCTTCCAGTGTCCGTTCCTGACCGTTTCTCAGGTACTTTTCCATCTCCCACACATACTCATACCCCAGCCAGGGCAGGCAGAGCAGAAACAGAGAGAGCAGAACAACTTTGGCTCTAAGACCAATTCTTGGGTGCCACATCAGACAGGCGTGTTCCAGCGGTAGCCCATGCCATAGACGGTATCGATACAGTCGAATTGCGGATCTATGGCCATAAACTTCTTACGAATGCGCTTGATATGAGAGGTAATGGTGCTGTCATCCACGTAGATTTTGGCATCCTGCATCAATTCAGTGCGGTTACGCACATGTCCCGGGTGTTTCGCCAGTGCATACACCATCCAGAATTCAGTCACAGTCAGCTCTACTGTGACTCCCTGCCACTGCACCACAATACGATTCTTGTCTATGGTCAGCGGGCCGCGTTCAATCAGGCTGTCTTTCAGCTCCTTTACGCCCATGAGTTCTGAGCGGCGGAACAGGGCAGCCAAACGCGCCAAAAGATGAGGAAAGCTGACATCCTTGGTGAGGTAATCATCGGCGCCAAGGCGCAGGCCACATACAGTGTCGAAGTCGCTGTCCCGGGCGGTTAAGAAAATAATGGGCAGGCTGCCTGACATGGCTCTGAGCGCCTGGCACAGGGTAAAGCCACCATCTATCTCGTTTCCCAGACCAATATCGATAATCGCCAGATCCGGCAAACGTGTGGTAAAGGCGGCCATAGCCTCAGGGCGACTGGCATAAGTTTGCACACTGTATCCCTGTGCTTGCAGTGCATCCTTGTAGTTTTCCCGGATAAGGGCTTCATCTTCAACTATGGCGATTCGTTTCATCTGACTTTGATATACGGTTTATTTCACTGACTTTGGGTGACTATACAGCAATTTAGCAGGCGTGGAACACGTCGGGGGCAATTGCCATTTTGTTGCCACATTTGATTGCCGGATTGCCATTTTTGTTCCCCTTCAATGCCTTTTCCACTGTGTTTAATGAGTTCCATCGAAACCGAGCCGCGGAACAAGTTACCGGGGCAAATCATGAGGGAACAGAAAATGACTCAATTCAATACTCAAGCCAAAACTCCAAACACCAAACGTAACGCTCTGGTGGGCGTGCTTATTGCCGGGATGCTGATGTCCCAGTCAGCGACAGCAGCAGAATCAACTGAACGTGAGCATACCGAAGAGCTGGTGGGTGTTGGCTCCGGTCTGGTACTGGGCGCGGTTGTTGGCGGGCCGGTTGGTGCATTTATCGGTGCTCTGACAGGTGGCCTTATCGGTCAGTCTGTCGGTGATGATGAAGAGATCAAACAGCAGCAGGAGATGCTGGCCAAACAGGATGTAGAGCTGCAATCACTGACAGCCAGAGCACGCCAGTTGGAACAGGAGTCAGATCTGCTGGCGATGGAAGCTGAGCGCCGTATTCAGGCGCAGATGGATGCGCTGGCGCTGGGATTGAATGTGCAGTTCAGAACAGGTTCATCTCAAATTGAGCCCCATTTTCAGCAGCAGTTGGATGATGTGGCCTATGTAATGGGCCTGTCTCCTGAACTGACCCTTGATTTGACCGGCTATGCGGACCGTCAGGGTAACAGTGATTATAACCAGGCTTTGTCAGAACAAAGGCTGGCCGAGGTGCGCAGCTATCTGGTGAAGCAGGGGGTTGCAGAGTCCCGTCTGAACGGACAGGCCTATGGGGATCAATCGCCACTCCATGAACAGGCTTCATTGGAGAATAACTTCTTCGACCGCAGGGTTACCCTCAAATTGCAAAATGGCCATGGCGCCATGACTGCTTCCCAATAAACGCATTCTACTGTGAACCAAAGTGAACCGGGGCATGTCCCCGGTATGGAGCTGACTATGTTTGGCATTTTTCAAAGCTTGCCGACTCAGACAGACGCGGGGATGCGAAGCGCCGGGGTAACGCACAATTCCCTGTTGACTGTGGTCGTAATGTTAATCGGGTTGGCAGCAGGTGATGTCAACGCCCGGGAGCAGGAAGAACTGCAGCAGGGCACTTTGATCATGCATGCACCGGATGGGAGCGAGGTGATGAGCCTGCCCGTCAGTACCAAGGTACGGATGCAGGTCAGTGGCTTGATTAACCGTGTCTGGGTGGAACAGACATTCCGTAATGGCAGCGAGTTTTGGCTGGATGGTCGCTACCTGTTTCCTTTGCCTGAAAACGCTGCAGTTGATGGTATGGAGCTCAAGATAGGTGAGCGCAAAATCCAGGGGCAGGTAAAAACGCGCGGGCAAGCCAAAGCGGACTATGAAAAGGCCCGGGCCGAAGGTAAAAAAGCGAGTCTGGTTGAGCAGCACAGACCCAATAAATTTTTTTCCACCCGGGTCGCCAATCTGGCGCCGGGGGAAGCGGTTCAGGTATCGATTCATTATCAGCAAACCCTGAGTTACGACAATGGCCGCTTTTCGCTCAGATTCCCCATGCTGGTGGCACCCAGATATCAAAGCCCGTCCGGCGAGCCGGAAACTGACCTTATCTCTGCATATGGCGCCGGGCAGCAAGCTGAAACCGATAATAGCGGTAAACAGGGCGGAGCTTCTCCTGGCACCGTAGACATTCAGGCTGTGTTTCATGGTGCTGGCGCGCTCGGGCAGATACTCAGTCCTCATCATTGGGTGACTGTGTCCCCGGGATCAGAGGATTCGCTGGAAGTGACACTGCTCGATGCCTTGCCCAACAGAGACTTTGTGCTTGAGTGGCAAATGGCTGACCCGGGCAGGCCTCAGGCTGTCAGCTATATGCAGTCAGGTATGAGTCATGTTCCGTCAGACACTTCTGTGGCCGAGCTTGAGCAAAACACTGAGTACGGCGTTGTCATGTTGGTGCCCCCCGTGACGGGTAATCATGAGTTCAATCAGGGGCGGGAACTGGTGTTGGTGATAGATGTCTCCGGCTCCATGGGTGGTGAATCAATCAGGCAAGCCAGACAGGCACTGGAGCGGGCGTTAACAACCCTGTCTTCCGCTGACCGCTTCAATATCCTGGCTTTCAGTGACAGGGTCACCTCATTTTCTGCGGCCAGTATTCCAGCCACAAAAAACAACCTCCACCGGGCTTATCGTTTTGTTGACAGTCTGGAGGCGGACGGTGGTACCGAGATGGCTCCGGCATTACTGCAGGCGCTTAAGGTGACTGAGGATAAAACAGGATTGAGACAGGTGATCTTTATCACCGATGGCGCTGTCGGTAATGAACGTCAGTTGTTTGAGTTAATCCGCAACCACCTTGGTGACAGCCGACTGTTTACTGTGGGGATTGGCTCTGCCCCCAATAGCTTTTTCATGGAGAAAGCCGCCCGCAGCGGTAAAGGCACCTTCACCTATATTGGCTCAGAGCAGCAGGTGGCCGAGCGCATGACGGAACTGCTGGACAAGATAGCCAGCCCTGTCATGACCAATCTGCAGTTGAGGTATGCCGATGGCACTGTGCCTGAGTACTGGCCTGCCAATCTGCCGGACCTCTACGCAGGAGAGCCCATTATGGTCAGTCTGCGGCAACAGGCGGGTCGCAGCGATGAGCTGATTGTCAGCGGAGATACCGGCGCGCTGGATGCCAGAAAGCAGTTTTGGCAAACCTCAATTGATTTGGGCAGGCAGGTGAAATCCCGGGTAGCAGGACTGGATCTGCTGTGGGCCAGGGAGCAGATGGCTGAATTGAGATTCAATGAAACCGGCACCAACCATCCCAGAGTCAAAGAGCAAATTACTGCGCTTGCTTTGAAATACCACCTTATCAGCCCATACACCAGTCTGGTGGCGATAGATGTGACACCGGACAAACCTGTCGATGCTGAAAGCCGTTTGGCAGAAGCCAGATTGATGCGCCCGGCAGGATGGTCCGGCGGGGCTTCAGGTCAGGTGATGCCGAAAACGGCCACAGGTAGTCCGGGAGAGTTGTTGGCTGGCCTGATATTAATGCTGACAGGGTTATCCGGCTACTACCTGGTCAGTCGCAAGCGGATGCTCAAAGCATGAAAAGCGTAAAGCTGCTGGCTATCGCCGTGATACTTGGCGGGTTGGCACTGTTTATCAAAGGAGGATATATGCAGGCTAAAGCACATTTTGCACAGTTTCTGGTGGCCAATGCCTGGCAAAAAACATTGGAGCAGGGAGGAGAACACAAGCCCTGGAGCTGGGCCGATACCTGGCCGGTCGCCCGTCTGTTTCTCCATTCGGAACACAAGTCATCAGCTTCGTTGCAGCACAATGACAAAGGGGCAAAGTCACTCTATGTACTGGCCGGTGCCGTGGGACGCACCCTGGCTTTCGGACCGGGAATGCTGCTGTCCGGGGCCAAACCCGGTGAGGCGGGCAATACTGTTATCGCAGGTCACAGGGATACGCATTTTGCTTCACTGCAATATCTTAAGCCGGGGCAGGTACTAAGCATGCAGATCCCATCAGGCGAGACGATTGAGTATCAGGTATTTGATGCCGGTGTTTACCATGAGTCTGACGCCTGGTTGATGGAGGATACCGATAGGTCGATATTAACCCTGATAACCTGTTACCCCTTCGATGCCCTGTTTGCCAATACGCCCTACAGGTATGTGGTCCGGGCCAGCCTGAGGCAAACGATAGAGAAAAGTTGAGTTAAGGGCTGGGTTGCCCGGAGCTGGAGTCACCTTTGGAAGGCTCCGGCTCCGGCGGAACTCAGGAGATATCAGTCAGTATGGCGTTAGCCAGCTCAGCAATCAGCTGCCGCATCTTGGCGACCGAGTGGGAAAAGCCATCACTGTCCATTTGGGTTTCAATAAAGAAATCTCTGGCCGAACCCTGGTAGGTATAGTTTCCCGCCAGAATCACTTCAGCACTCTGGGCAACATGGAAATAATCCAGCTGAATAATCAGCCCGGTATCCCCTTTGGTGAGCTCTGCACTATCGCCTTTGTCAGCAACAAAATGAAACTGGGCGGATTGATTAAGATCTTGCAGCAGCGCGGTTTCAGTGGCATCAGCCAGCGGCTCCGCCCACATATGAAAGGTGGCATAGTGCATTCTGTGATCATCTATCTGCATCACCAGATAGGGACTGTCGAGATATTCGGGCATTTGAACTGATACCATGACAGGTGTTTTGGCGTCAGCAACGGTTTTGTCACTCTGGTAATTTTTGGTTGCTGTGGGCTTGTTCAGCAGGTAATAGTGACTGCTGTCGGGTGAGGAGCCTGAACTGCACCCGGACAGGGCCAGTGTGCTTACCAGCGCAAGAGTGTATAAATGGCACCTGGCAGGGGCCAGCATTGTTTTGAGTCCGCTCATCATTGGTCCCCCTCCTGGTATTTTTTCGGTTCAAGGTTTGGTGCGCCTGAATCAAATATCAAGCCATTTGGCTGGTGCTTAAGCTGCTCCAGCAAAGGTTTAAGCTCATACATGGCTTCGGAGATACTCTTCAGTGTGACTTCCAGCTCCTCGTAGCCTTCTGAGCCGTCAGAGAAGTCTTTGGTCAGCGTAGATACGCTTTCCAGGGTATGTCTAAGTTCAGCAATCAGCTGTTCTTGCTGGGCGCTGATAAGAAGCTGGTCCAGGCTATTACTGGTTTTTTGCAGATCTTTCAGCAGATCAGAGGCGTTAACCAAAGTGGTGTTGGCATTGCCTGCTATTTCATCCAGTGGCAGTTGATTGACCTTATCGACAAACAGCCCCAGCTTGTCGGCAATCTGTGAAAACTCATCTTTCACCGTTGGAATGACCGCGTAACCTTCGTAGGTTTCCTGGGCCTCAAGTGGCGGCATATCGAAGTGCTGTAATTCGACAAACAGGCTGCCGGTCAGCAGGTTTCCGGTTTTTAAGCTGGCCCTGAGACCACTCTTAACCCACAGCATATTCTGCTCATTCATCAGTTGCACACCGCGTTCATTATCAGGCAAACCAACCCGACCCGGTTGCAGGCTGATCAGGACGGGAATACGTATCGCCTCGCTGTACATCATATCGGGATCCGCTGTGGCCAGATTGACGGAAGCCACTTCGCCGATAAGGACTCCCCGGTATTCCACTGGAGCGCCGACTTTCAGTCCTCTGATGCTGTCGCTGACAAACACCACATACTTGAGAGAGTGCTTGTATCTGGCGTTACTGGCGCTTTGGTAATCATCGAAAATATCGAAGTAGTCGCGGGTAACGACAGGCTCGCCCAAAGGCATGCCATCGGGAATATCAAAGGTAACACCATTGGTGAGCATGGTTTCAATATTGCCGGTTTTGACTGTAATCCCCTCAGCATTGAGGTCGACCGATAGGCCGCTGACATCCCAGAAACGGGTATTGGTGGTGATCAGCTTGTGGTAGGGCGCTTTGATAAAGGCGTTGTAATAGACCACCCGTTCTTCAAGGTTAAAGTAGACGTCCTCTATCTGACCTACTGTCAGCCCTTTGTAGATGATGGGATCGCCACGGGAGTATGCAAACTCTTCATTACTGTTGAGTGTGATATGCAGTCCCGGTGTACCCACCGGAGTGACAGGTGCTGACTCCAATGCGGTAAAACTGTCTTTTGATTCGTCCGAGGAGCCGGGGGCGATTTCGATATAAACCCCAGAGATTAGCGTATCCAGACCGGATACCCCTGACAGGGAGATTTTTGGGGTTACAATCCAGAACTGGGTATCCTCAACCAACATATAGTCAGTGTCTTTGGTCAACCTGGCGGTCACTGTGACGCCATCGCCAGCTTCGTTGAGGGCAATACTTTCAACTTCCCCCACATTCACATGACGGGATTTGATTTTGGTTTTACCTGCCTCCATTCCCTCTGCGGATTCAAACATGATGGTAATAACAGGTCC
Organism: Shewanella corallii; assembly: GCF_023349125.1. GTDB lineage: Bacteria > Pseudomonadota > Gammaproteobacteria > Enterobacterales > Shewanellaceae > Shewanella > Shewanella corallii. Next base: position 21,166 of record NZ_JAKIKT010000005.1, read on the forward strand.
CTGATTACTCATGTGAAAATACACCATCCAGGCACCTATCAATAATGCGACGATAGGGACAATCCAGATGGCGGAGATGCCTTTGACCTGCTGAACATTGGCTTCAGCTTGTTGTTCTGTGTTCATACGCACTCTTGTCGTTATAGATAAGTCTGGGTTCAAAGCTCATAGCCGCAAGCATGGTGACCACCACCACACCGGTAAAAGCAAAGGTAGCGGCCCCCGGCACTATGCTCATGGTGTTGCCCAGTTGCACCAGGCTGGCCAGTACTATCACCACAAAGATATCTATCATCGACCAGCGACCAATAAACTCTGCGATGCGGTACAGGACAATTCGTTGCTGCTCAAGGCTCATGGAATTTGTCTGAACACTGTAGTTGAGCCAGATAAGCACCAGTATTTTGGCGATGGGCACCAGAATACTGGCGATAAAAATCACCATGGCGATGGGATAGGAACCATGGTGCCAAAGCAGCAGGACCCCACCAATGATAGTGCTGGGATCATCCTGTCCCAGCAGGCGGGTATTCATAATGGGCAGAGTGTTGGCTGGGATAAACAGCATGATAGAGGTGATGATCAGTGCCCATGTTCGTTGAATCGACAGGCTTGGATTGATGGCCTGATGTGGGCTTTCAACTGTTGCGCCTGTATCGGCGACGCCTTTAGCCCTGGTCGCAGCCAGCGCCAGGCTAAGCTGCCTTTTGTCGATATGCAGTAAGGTTGCTGTCATCGCAATGGAGAACAGAATAAACGCAAAGAAGGAGGGACCAAGAATGATATCCGCCAGTGACACGATTTTGATCAGACTGACCAGGGTTCCTACCAGAAAGATTTCTGCCATATTCCAGGGAATAAGCAGCAGGATCATATTCATCAGCCTGTCCCCTTGCCAGGGGTAGCGGCCATTACGAATAAATACCAGCAGGTAGATTAGGGCACACAGCACAAAAGCCGGGATAATAAATACTGTCACCAACTTAATTATGGCCAGTGCTATATAGCCGGAGTCCATCAGGATATCCAGGCTGTCCAACATCTTGACTTTATTTTCCAGACCACTGGATTTGAAGGAAATAAAGTCGAATGCTAAAGAGATAAACAGAAATATCAGTGAGGTGATGGCCAGAGCCTGAATTCGCGCCAGCGAGTTGGCACGGTTAGCTGAAAGCAGATAGCCACAACGGGGACACAGGGCTTTTTGATTTATCCCAAGTGGGGGAATTTCAACTTTTAGATCGCACTCATGACAGATCTCTGTATCCATCAGGTTGTGGTCTGGGGTCGCCTCATCCATCGCAATAAATACTCCGGCGTCGTGCCGCGCCATAGCTGACGACTGGCGTTCTCAGGGGAGCGACCAAGCGCAAAGAGATAGAGACTTTTTCAGCGTTTGTTGTTGGCATAAGTTGCTGTGAATTCTCGTTAAAGCAGGTATGTGTCTGGTTAAGTCGATAATAGATGAGAGTGACAGCATTGCAACAATTGGTCAACATGCCGGGGCAAGCCCCCGGCATGCGAGTAATTAATTACCAGAGGGCAATTGGGAGCAGGTTTAATTGGTGATGGGCATGACTCTGTTGCGGCCGAGGCGTTTGGCTTCATACAGCAGGCTATCAGCTTTCTCTATCAGCTGGTGGGCGTTGCCGCCTTGTTGCCACTGGGCAACACCGAATGACGCTGTGATACTGTCGACAGTACCGCCTTTACGTCTGTCTTTGATCGCCAGTTTTTCTATTCCGCGACGTAACGATTCTGCCAGGTGACGGGCCCGCTTAAGTTCGCTGCCCGGAATAATAATGGCGAACTCCTCACCGCCGAACCGGTAAGCTTTGGCACCATCCCGGCAAAAATCCCCCAGCCTTTGAGCCACAGTTTTGAGCACCTGATCACCAAGCTGGTGGCCAAAGTTGTCATTAAAGGCTTTGAAATGGTCAATATCCAACAGGATCAGGCATGTTCCTTCCGCTGCCTGATTAAGGAGCCCGGCCAGATCGGCATCAAACGCCCTGCGATTCAATGCGCCGGTCAGGGCATCGTGAAGCGAGTCTTTTTCCGTTTGCTCGAGTCTTTCTCTGAGATGGTGTATCTCATTCTCCGCCTTCTGCAGCTGGCCGATAAAGTAGGCAGTGGAAGCGCGTATCTTGTCTGACTCATTGACGAAATTTCGCACCAAATCCATTACCTGCTCCAGCGACAAGGCTTCCTCTTCCAGCTTGCCCAGCTTGGCAAAATTGGTTTTCACCTGCTTTTGAAAGATATCAGCATCCCGGTTGGTATCTTTCACCGACTGAGAAAGTTCAATCACCATAGCTTCCAGGTTTTGTTGTAACTGACGGACATCAAGCTCGACCGGATCGGAAACATACTCTCGATAGAGCAACTCAGTACGGCTGGGAGGGCAGGTTTGAAACTCTTCTAGCACTCTGTCCATTGCCTTGTTGAGCTCCGGAGACCTTTCGCCGACATAGGTGTACCACAGAGCATAGTTGGTGGGGGTGGTAGGAATTTGATGCTTTAGCATCAGTGGCACAGCTTTTTTAAGGTTCGCGGCAGCGACTTTCATAAGCTCATCGGACATAGCGGACTCAGGCGAGGTAGGTTATTGATGTTATGAAACTAAGAATAATGTGGCTTGGGTGGGTCTGCCAATGCAGTGGATGAAATTTATTCTGTTTCAGGCAATAAAAAACGCAGCCTGAGCTGCGTTTATTCATTAAGTCAGAGCTTACTCTGCACTTTTGATCTCTTTGATCACCTTGGTGCGCTCTATCTTCTCTTTTGCTGGTTGAGTAACTTTGGGGCTGCAGGCAGCGTCCTTGTTAAACATACCCAGACGGATACGGATAAAGTGCAGAATCTGCTGAGCAATATCCACATCCAGACAGGACTCAAGGCCTTCAAAACCTGGTGAAGAGTTGGCTTCACAGATTTTGTAGTGGCCGTTGTCAAACAGCAGATCGATACCGGCTACATCCAGATCCAACACGTTGGAAGTCTGAGTTGCCAGCCACTCGATTTCAGGCGTCACATCAAACGGACGGGCAGAGCCGCCGGCGCTGACGTTGGCCTTGAAGCTGTCTTCCTGGCCACGGCGCTCATAGCAACCTACCACTCGTCCACCTATGGTGAACACGCGCAGGTCACGTCCGTGACTGTTGGAGATAAACTCCTGCAGAATGATGTTGGCATTTTTGTTGGTTGCCTCAATCAACTGCATCAGGTCATCAAATTCCCGTGCCTTGTGGGACAGGAATACACCACTGCCCTGAGAACCAGACAGTGTCTTAATGACCACAGGGAAGCCCAGGTGACGCTCAACAAGAGCGATATCCACGGGGAATTTCACCAACATGGTTTTAGGCGTAGGCAGGTTCTTTTCAGCCAACAGCTGTTGAGAAAACAGTTTGTCTTTAACTGTCTCAATCGCCTTGGATGAGTTCAAACAATAAACCCCAAGCCTTTCCAGGTGGCGGATAATTGCCAATGCGAAGTAGGTGGTACCTGAACCCATCCGTGGAATAATGAAATCGGGCAACTCAACTGGTTGCCCGTTCAACAAGATACTCTTACTGTCCTCTCTGGTTACCGTCAGATCAAAGTCTTCTGGCGCGTACACTTCCAACTCAATGTTGTCCGCTTTTGCTGCTTCCAGGAGGCGTTCGATTTCATACAATTCAGGTTTCAGCAGGGTGGCGGTTTCTTTATATAAAATCCAGCCGCGCATTAGATGCAAACCTCAATTTTCATTAGTCTTCCTCAAGCCCTCGATAATGAGAGTCGTCCGGGTCGTACAATATGTTACTTGAATTCAGCCCCTGACTCCGTGGACTGTCACTTACGGAGTAGAAGGGCTTGCGATTACACAGTCTACAATATTTCAGCCAAATAAGCTCGAATAAAGTCTCTGCAACGCGTTTACCACTCAAAACTTCAACAAATTGAGTCTCTTCTACGGTCACTGGCAGGCGCTTGCCTTCAGCCAGCTCCCTCATGGCCCAACCATGATTTTCCAGTATTCCGGCCTCTTTGGTGGTGAAGTCACCACAACGGCTGAAGCCTCTGGGGAAATGCACATCATCGTAAAATTTACGTTGACAGATAAATCCGGCGTGGGCACTCAATGTTTGGTCCATGCTGGCAAGGTCAGGGGGTAAAACTGTTCTGGCCATGGTTATTCCTTTAATCAGTTCGCAGTATTGGATTGCAAAGATATCCACGCAGAGTATTGGTGAGTATCATTGATTTATAAATCAAAATAATTTGTCGCTCTCGGTAAAGAATTTTTTATGGACACAGATCTGCTGAAAACCTTCCTTGAGGTAGCCCGCACCCGTCACTTCGGCAAGGCTGCCGACAACCTGTTTCTGACCCGCAGCGCGGTCAGTTTCAGAGTCAAACAATTGGAAAGTGCGCTGGGCGTCGAGCTATTTGAGCGACAGCGAAACAATATCCAACCTACCAGCGCAGGTGAGCGGATGTTGATCCACGCCGAAGCGATTCTGACCGCCTGGGAAAGAGCCAAGCAGGATATCTCTCTCAGTAGTGAGCAAAGTATGCAGATGGCTGTGGGCATAGCCCCCAATGTATGGAGCGCTTACCTGCAGGGGGCGCTGCAGACACTGCACGATGGACTTGATGGCGTTGCACTGCGTACAGAAGAGTTACCTCATACCGTGATGGGCAGACAGTTACTGGCCCGAACCCTGGATATGATGATCTCCTTCGATGCCCCTCAGTTGGATGAACTGGAAGCGATTAAACTGGGAGAGATAGAGCTTTGTCTGGTATCCGGCGCCGGTCCAGCAACACTGCAAGAGGCGGCAGAGCTGCCCTATATCAAGGTGAACTGGGGAACCGTGTTCAATATCCAGCACGCCAAAGAGTTTGCTGAATTGCCCATTCCGATTATGCATACCGGCAGCGCTGCAATAGCACTGGACTTTCTGCGGGCCAATGGTGCTACCGCTTTCTTGCCTAAAAATATGGTTACCGGCTTGTTGGAATCCGGCGAGCTGCATTTGGTCGAGGGTGCCAGAGAACTGAGCCGCAGTTTATATCTGGCCTACTGGGGAGAGAATGACCGACTGGAGATTATTCGCTCGGCGGTGAAATTGCTGAGTCAGGTGGTTAAACAAGACTAACTGTTATAAAGCCGGAATCATACTGAGACAACAAAGCCACGACCTGAGTCGTGGCTTTTTGCTATCAACAGTCGTCGCTCTTTTCTATCAAAACAGCAGCGGCAGCAGGATTGCGCCCCAGGTCAGGCCGCACAGACACAGTGACAGGAACACTGCAGCAGAAGCAATATCCTTGGCCCGGCCTGATAGGGGGTGAATTTCATCGCTTATTCTGTCCACTACAGCTTCAATTGCTGAGTTGAGTAACTCTACGATAAGCACCAGAAACAGGGTGAAAATCATCAGGAGTTTTTCCGGGACGGATACATTCACCAACAGGGCGACAGGCAACATGAGTATCGCCAGAATTAACTCCTGACGAAAGGCTGCTTCATGTTTCCAAGCTGCGCTCAGCCCTTTGATGGAAAAGCCTGTGGCGCGAAAAATTCGTTTCAGTCCGTGATTATTGGCGGGTTTCATTGTGCAAGTCGTTCAGTGGTACCGGAAAAATGCCTGCGAGTATAACACCCAGAGTCTTAGCTGAGTATGTGGATTATAGATTTTGCGACCCACGAATTGCGTCAGCTGGACTAAGCTTTTTGGGACAGAAAAATGAGGGAACAAGATGAAAGGATTCATTGTCACCGCCTTATTTAGCTTGGCTCTGCATTTAGCAGGGGCCAACCCAGGCTGGGCGGATACCCCGGATTCCGGCGCGCTTCAACTGGCAACGAGTTTCAGAGAAGATATTGCCATTGAGCAGTATCTGGTAAGTGAGAAACTCGATGGTGTCAGAGGGCGCTGGACAGGTACCGAAATGCTGACTCGCTCTGGCCGCACAGTGCCGCTACCCAAGTGGTTTACTCAAGGCTGGCCTGATATCCGGTTAGACGGTGAAATATGGTTGGGGCGTAACCGGTTTGATGAAGTGTCGGCTTTGGTTCGCAGCGATGCTGCTGATGATATTCTCTGGCAGCAGGTACGCTTTATGGTGTTTGATATGCCGGACCCACAGCTGCCGTTCTCCCAACGTTATGACCTATTGCTGAAACTACTTGAAGGACAAACCCATATCAGGCCTGTTGCCCAGTTCAGGCTTGGCAGCCTTGAAGAGCTTAATGCTTTGCTCGATGAAAGGGTTAAAGCAGGTGCAGAAGGTCTGATGTTGCACCATCAGAATGCGGAGTATCGGGACGGCAGACAAAAGCAGTTGCTAAAACTTAAGCCTTTATATGACGCGGAAGCCCGGGTGCTTGCCCATCTTCCCGGTAAAGGCAAATACCAGGGCATGATGGGAGCCCTGTTGGTGCAAATGGCGGATGGCCGGGAATTCAGATTGGGAACTGGGTTCAGCGATGCAGACCGTGCAAACCCTCCACCAATTGGCAGCTTGGTGACATTTCAATACCGTGGCCTGACCTCAAACGGGCTGCCGAGATTTGCCGGTTTTTACCGTGTCAGGTCCCCGGATTGAGGCCGCTGTCATTCATAAGGTATGCTGGCACGCTGATTCAATGGACAGGAAGTGATCATGACCCCTTCGGTGCTGTTTGTATGTATGGGAAATATTTGCCGTTCGCCAACGGCTGAAGCTGTATGCCGGAAAATGGCGACGGAACGGGGAGTGGATGTCAGGATTGATTCGGCGGGAACCATTGCTTATCACGCCGGTGAAAAGCCTGACCCCCGCAGTCAGGCAGCAGGCGAAGCGAGAGGCTACGATTTTTCCGGGATCCGCGCCCGTCAGGTCAATGATGCGGATTTTGAACTGTTTGATCTGATTTTAGCGGCGGATAACAAGAATCTGCAGGATCTCGCTCAGCGTTGCCCGTCTCAGTACCAATCAAAATTGGCGCTGATGTTAGCCCCCTGTGAGGGCAATGAGACTCAGGTACCGGATCCCTATTATGGTGGTGAACAGGGTTTTGAGCATGTGCTCGATCTGTTGGAGGAAGCTTGCGGTAAGTGGTTGGATAAACTGACAGCTAAATAGAAGGCCCCGGATAGTAAAAAAGCCTGCAATGCAGGCTTTTTGTATATGAGAGAATATCAGTGACGTTTACCGGAGCGCTTGAGCTTCTCTGCAGCTTTCTTGGCTTCTTTTTCGGCTGCTTTTTCTGCCAGAATGCGTTCCACTTCCGCTTTCTCTACTTCCGCCATCTCAGGAGTTTCCAGTGACAGCAAGCCTATCTTGCCACTGCGAAATTCATGCAGCAGCAGCTCCGACACCTTGTGCAGGTCGATGTAACCACCTGCACGTTTGGCTCCGCGTTTGGCACCTATAGCTTCCAGCAGCTCGATATCTGTCTCTGGCAATTCATCAATCTTATATCTTTCTTTGATTGCTTCAGGATAAGCCTGCAGGAAATATTCGGCGGCAAACATGGCGACATCCTCATACTCCATTGCCGTATCTTTAATGGCGCCGGTGACGGCCAAACGATAGCTTGAGGCTTCGTTATCCACTTTGGGCCAGAGGATCCCCGGGGTATCTGACAGTACGATACCATCGCCCAGATTGATACGCTGCTGAGCCTTGGTTACTGCCGGTTCGTTACCTGTTTTGGCAATGGTACGACCCGCCAGGGTATTGATAATGGTGGACTTACCCACGTTGGGGATGCCCATAATCATGGTGCGCAACTTCTTTTCCTGGCCGACGCGCTCAGGCACCAGCTTGCGGCACAGATCGGGAATCTTCTTAATCATGGCGGGTTGCAGTGTGGTGACTGCCATCGCCTTTACACCTTGCTCCTGCTCAAGATATTCAACCCACTTGGCGGTGACTTCAGGATCTGCCAGGTCACACTTGTTCAGCAGCTTAATACAGGGCTTATCACCCCGGAGCTGAGCCACCATAGGGTTTTCACTGGAGAAGGGAATGCGGGCATCGAGTACCTCAATCACCAGATCGATTTGGGGCATAGCCTCGGCAATTTCCTTGCGGGCTTTGTGCATGTGACCGGGAAACCAATGAATGGCCATAGGGAAGATTATCCTCTGCGGGTTGTATTGCGGCGCTTATTGTAGCCTTTAATGTACTCATGTCATAAAAAAAGCGCCCTCAGGCGCTCTTTAGGTGACAGGGTGCTCAGATAACACCCAGTTCACGCAGTCTTTCCTGCAGGTAACTGCTGGCAGTGTGTCGCTCAGATAGCACCACATTGGGGTTTGGATGCAGAAACAGAGGTAAAGACAAACGGGATTTTCCTGTATCAGCCCCTTTAGGGTTCACCACTCTGTGGGTGGTGGAGGGGAAATATCCGGCTGAGGCTTCTTTCAGCATGTCGCCACTGTTGATAATCAGGTTGCCAAAATCACAGGGGACTTCGAGCCACTGGCCATCACGGGTCTTAACTTCCAGGCCAGGCTTGTTGGCCGCAGGCAGAATGGTCAGCAGGTTAATATCTTCATGGGCTGCAGCACGCACAGCGCCTATCTCTTCTGTGCCTGACAACGGCGGATAATGCAGAACCCGAAGCAGCGTCTTTTGGCTGTCCAGGATCATTTCCGGTAATGGCATGGAGAAGCCGGTCATCACCTCTTCAGGACACTCCTGATCGACCCAGTCCAACAGCTCTGTCGCCAGGGTGTTGGCATTGGCATAGTAGGCGAGAATATCCTGACGCAATGAATCCGGAATACGGCCCCAGGGATAGACATGAAAATACTCTTTGATGTCTTTTACCGTATGCCCTTTAGCGGTTTCGGACACTTCAGCCGGGAAAAATCCATCCTGAGTTTCAGGGTTAAAGAGATACTCAAGCTTGTTTTCACCATCGAAAAAAGCTTGCCAGTCCTGGTATATGCGGTCTACCAATTGCTGGTTTATCGGGTGGTTTTTTAATACTGCAAAACCTGTATTTCGCAGTGAATCCACAAACTGTTTTGCGCTGTCCGCTGCGCGGTAATCTATCACTGATAATTTCATGAGCAGTCACTTCACTGTTATTTGCCGCTGGGATTTTACCCGTTCGATAAATGTGACGCAAATCAAGATGATCTAAAGGATGTGATTCACGTAGGCCTAAAGTAAAGTAGAGGAATGAAATAAAGGGCAGGGCATTCAGGTCTATAACTGTCCCTTTAACAGAAGGAGAGCGGCAATTATGCGTAAATTGACTGACTTTGAACGTTATGTCATTGAAGAAAAAGGCACTGAGCGTCCATTCAGCGGGGAGTATCATACTCATGACGCCGCCGGTGTATATCACTGCCGAAAGTGCGATGCGCCGCTATATCTCTCTGAACACAAGTTTCAGGCACATTGTGGCTGGCCTGCGTTTGATGACGAGATCCCCGGTGCAGTAACCCGACATATGGATGCGGATGGACACAGAACAGAGATTGTCTGCAGCAACTGCGGCGGTCATCTGGGGCACGTATTTCAGGGGGAGTATCTCACTCCCAAAAACCTGCGCCACTGTGTTAACTCTGTCTCCATGGTATTCAAGGGGAAAGATGATATGGAAGAATCAAGCGACAGGACTGAACTGGCAACCCTGGGTGGTGGCTGCTTCTGGTGTATTGAGGCAGTATTCAGCAACCTTAAGGGGGTTATCAGCGTCAAGTCAGGTTATGCGGGCGGCTCGCCTGAAAAAGCTGACTATAAAAGTGTTTGCAGTGGGCATTCAGGTCACGCTGAAGTGGTTCAGGTGGAATTTAATCCACTGGAAATTAGCTTCAGAGAGCTGTTGGAAGTATTTTTTACCAGCCATGACCCGACCACGCTGAATCGTCAGGGCAATGATGTAGGCACTCAGTATCGCAGTGTGATTTTTGCCCATGATGCCAGTCAGCAGGATGTCGCTTCAGAGGTTATAACCAAACTCAATGAGTCTGGTCTCTGGTCATCGCCACTGGTCACTGAACTTGTCGCTTACTCAGGCTTTTACCCGGCGGAGGAGGTCCATGACGACTATTTTGCCCGCAACCCTCAGCAGGGTTATTGTCGACTGGTTATTGCGCCCAAGGTTGATAAGGTTAGAGCCCTGTTCGCGGATAAACTGAAGTCTTAGATTTGGTTTTTAGTTAGCGGACACAAAAAAGGCGGGGTAACCCGCCTTTTTTAATACACTCGCTTAAGAGTCCAGTTTGTCGTCTGCAACCTTGTAGGAGGGATCCTCAAGCAGATTGACTTCCACCAGGCCTTTGGCCTTTTTCAGTACCTTGGCACAGTCAGGTGACAGGTGACGCAGGTGCAGGCGTTTACCGGCAGCTGTGTAACGCTCAGCCAGAGTATCTATGGCTTCCAGTGCTGAATGATCAGCTACCCGGGAGTTGCCGAAGTCTACAATCACATCTTCAGGATCCTGCTTGGCATCAAACAGCTCCAGGAAGTTGGCAACCGAGCCGAAGAACAGCGGGCCATTAAGTTCATACACCTTCCAACCCTGATTATTGGTGTGGGTGTTGACGCCAATATGCTTGGCGTGCTGCCAGGCAAATACCAGTGCAGATACGATAACACCGACGAATACGGCAAATGCCAGGTCGGTAAACACAGTCACCACAGTCACTAATACAATCACAAAGGCATCGGAGCGCGGCACTTTGCTCATCATATTGAAGCTGGCCCATTCGAAGGTGCCAAGTACCACCATAAACATCACGCCCACCAGTGCAGCCAGCGGGATGATTTCAATAAAGGCAGCACCGAACAGAATAAAGGCAAGCAGCGCCAGTGCAGCTGTGATACCTGACAATCGGCCCCGTCCACCTGAGTTAATGTTAATCATGGACTGACCAATCATGGCGCAGCCACCCATGGCTCCGAAGAAGCCGGAAATGATGTTACCTGCACCCTGACCAACACACTCTTTATTGGAGCGGCCACGGGTCCCTGTCATCTCATCTACCACTGTCAGTGTCAGCAAAGACTCAATCAGGCCAACGGCAGCCAGAATGAAAGAGTAGGGCAAGATGATCTTTAAGGTTTCCAGCGTAAATGGCACCGACGGAATAGAGAAACTTGGCAGTGAGCCTGCGATAGTCGCGTTATCATTGCCACTCATACCCTTAAGGAAGTCCAGTACATTGCGGGTATCCAGATCCATACCCACCACAATGGCTGTCACAGTCAAAATTGCAGCCAGTGATGAAGGAATTGCCTTGGTGATTTTAGGCAGGAAGTGAATGATTGCCATGGTCAGGGCGACCAGTCCCAACATGATCACCAGCTCATTCATAGGGAGCCACTGCATGACTCCTTTGGCATCCGGGACTTGAAACTGGCCCAATTGCGCCAGGAAAATCACAATAGCCAGTCCGTTTACAAAGCCAATCATCACTGGGTAGGGCACGATACGAATAAACTTACCCAGTCTGAATGCACCGGCAGTAACCTGAATAAGACCGGCCAGCACCACAGCGGCAAACAGATATTGCACGCCATGCTCTGCAACCAGTGCCACCATGACTACCGCCATAGCGCCGGTCGCGCCGGAAATCATGCCGGGGCGTCCGCCAATCACTGCGGTGACCAATCCCATAATAAAGGCGGCGTAAAGACCGACCATAGGCTCCACACCCGCAACAAAGGCAAAAGCAACCGCTTCGGGAACCAGAGCCAAAGCCACGGTCAGACCGGAAAGCAGATCTGCCTTATGGCTGGCTGTCTTGTGACGAATAATATCGAACATTGGACCTCTAATGTCTGAAACCAACAGATTCCATCATAGGAACAAATTGGTATATATGTGATCTGGTTATAAATTTTAAGCCGCGCATACTAACAGAAAATGACATTGGCCGCAGTAATCAGGGTGAATTAAATTTCACCTGTGATTTATTCGGGCAATAAAAAAGCCATGCAATTGCATGGCTTTCTTGTCGGCAAAACTTCTGTTACGGACGTGCCATCTCAGAGTTTGCCTGGTTACCGCTTACCCTCTGGCTCTGCTCGGCACTGCCAGGCTGGTATTCACGACCTTTAGGTGTTTCAACCTGAGCACGGGTATCGATTTCTGGTTTGGTGGTCTGAGAAGACACCATGGTTCCAAAACGGCTACCGGAAGGTTTCGCTGCAGGAGCAGCTTCAACACTCTTTGGCTCTATGGCTTCGGCTGGTGCCGGGGCTTCAACAGTATCAGCTTGCTCAACGGCTTTAACAGCAGCTGGCTGACGTGTTGGCATCTGTACTGACGGTTTGGCCATAGGTGCAGAAGCCTGTTTAACCTTCTCTTCGGTTTCAACAGAAGTTTCTGCTTCTTTGGCTTCAGTGTCGACCTTAGCTTCACCCGCTTCAGCTTTGCTCTCGGTTTCGACTTTGGCCTCAACCACTTCAGCCTTAACCTGGGTTTCAACCTTAGCCTCAACAACTTCTGCAGTTGCTTCTTCAGTCTTTACCGTTTCCTGAGCAACAGCTTTAGCTTCAACTTTGGCTTCAGGAGCTGGCTGTGCAGCCACTGTTTCAGCAACCTCAGTCTGAGCTTCAGCTTTGACTTCAACCTTGCTTTCAGCCTCCGCAGCAGCGCTGGTTTCTGCCACAGCTTCCTGCTTGGCGCTTGCGTCTTCGCTCAGAGCTTCTGCTTTTACTTCAGCTTTGGCTACAGGTGTAGGACGAGCCGGGGCTGCAGAGGCGGAGCTTGCCTGAGCCTTGCGAGCTGGAGTTGCTGGCTTTTCCGCTTTCGCTTCAACAGCTTCTGTTTTAACTTCAGTTGCGTCGGCCTTAACTTCAACAGTCTCTTCGGCTTTCACTTCAGGCTGCGCAGTTTCCTGAGCAGAAGCCTGTACAGAAGCCACTTCGATGATCTCTTCGTTGGCTTCAACCACTGTAACTTCAGCAGATTCGTCAGATTCCTGCTTGGCAGCAGCTTCCTGCTCATCGCGACGACGGCGCTGACCGGCAGCACGCAGATGACGTGGGCTACGACGGCTGCGACGCTGGCTGTCACGCTGTGGCTTATCTTCACCAGACTCTTCAGTTGCGTCAGTTGTTTCAACTTTCTCAACCTGAGGCTTCTCGGCAGTTTCCTGAGGAGCGCTCTGGGCAGTCACTTCCGCGGCCTTGGTTTCTACTTCGGCTTTGGTTGCTTCTGCTTCAACAGCGTTGTCAGCCTGTTCAGGCTTACGACGACGCTGGTTACGCTTGTTCTCTTTGGCTTCAACCTGAGTCGCTTGCTCTTCAGCTGTGTCAGATGCCTGGTTGGTTTTTACTTCCGCTTCCTGAGCACCATCGTCCATACGCACTTTACGACGCATGTTACGACGCTGACGACGTTCACGAACGGCTTCCTGTTTAGGCTGCTTGGCTTCCTGCTCAGGCTTGTCGGACTTTGCAGTCTGCTCGGTATCACGCTCTTTAACCTGATCCTTCTGACGCTTGTCCTTATTACGTGGGTTACGCTCTTTACGCTCTGAACGTTGTTCGCCGGCGTTGTCAGCTTTGTTGCCACGACGCTTGTCCTGGTTACCATCAGCTTTTTCACCGTCAGCATTGCGGTTGCGGCGGTTATCATTGCGGCGGTTACGGCGGTTGGTGTTGGACTGACCGCGCTTACCAGACTGCTCATTACGGGACTTCTTGGTTTCTTCCTCTTTGTTGTCAGAGGAGAACAGGGAGCCAATCGCTTTGAACAGACGGCTCAGCAGGCCTGGCTTTTCTTCAGCAGGCTTGGCCTGGCGCTGAGGTTTAGCCTTGGGCTTGGCAGCAACAGCTTGCTCAGGTGGATTCTTAGGTGCAGAGAAACCTTTCAGTGCAGGTTCTGCCGGCGCAGCGCGCTCAAGCTTGCGAGGCTCGTACAGTTTGCGCTCAGGGGTCTCAGAACGCTTATAGCTTGCTTCCTGAATCTCATCATCTTTACGGTGACGGATAACCTTGTATTCAGGGGTCATCATATGAGAATCAGGGATCACGTATACTTCAACGCCATGACGCTGTTCAGTGATACGGATAGCTTTACGCTTTTCGTTCAGCAGGAAGGCGGCAACATCAACAGGAACAATTGCTTCAATTTGAGAAGTGTTCTCTTTGATTGCTTCCTCTTCCATCAGACGCAGAATAGACAGCGCCAGAGATTCGGTGCCACGAATGGTGCCCTGGCCATGACAGCGTGGACACAGGTGAGCAGCAGACTCTTCCAAAGATGGACGCAGACGCTGGCGGCTCATTTCCATCAGACCAAAGCGGGAAATACGGCCCAGCTGAACGCGGGCACGATCCTGATGAACAGCATCACGCAGACGGTTTTCAACTTCACGCTGGTGACGGGCTGGTGTCATATCGATAAAGTCGATAACCACCAGACCACCAAGGTCACGCAGGCGCAACTGGCGGGCGATCTCGTCAGCCGCTTCCAGGTTGGTATTCAGTGCGGTCTCTTCAATATCGCCGCCCTTGGTTGCGCGGGCAGAGTTGATATCGATTGAGGTCAGTGCTTCTGTTGGATCGATAACGATAGAGCCACCGGAAGGCAAACGCACTTCGCGCTGGAACGCAGACTCGATTTGAGACTCGATCTGATAGTGAGTGAACAGAGGTACTTCAGACTTGTACAGGCGAACACGCTCAACGAAATCAGGACGAACCAAACCGATATGCTGTTTGGCTTCTTCATAAATTTTGGCGTGGTCAATCAGGATTTCGCCAACGTCACGACGCAGGTAGTCGCGAATAGCACGCACGATAACGTTACTTTCCTGATGGATAAGGAATGGTGCAGGCGCACTGTCGGCAGCTTCTTTGATAGCAGCCCAGTGGTGCAGCAGGACATTCAAATCCCATTTCAGTTCAGCAGCTTCTTTACCAACACCTGCGGTGCGGACAATCAGACCCATGCCCTGTGGTACTTCCAGCGCAGACATGGCTTCTTTAAGCTCGTTACGCTCATCACCTTCGATGCGACGGCTGATACCACCTGCACGTGGGTTATTTGGCATCAATACCAGGTAAGAACCCGCCAGACTGATAAAGGTGGTCAGGGCTGCGCCCTTGTTGCCACGTTCTTCTTTGTCGATCTGTACGATAACTTCCTGACCTTCCTGTACCACCTCTTTAATGTTGGGGCGGCCCTGGAATGCATAGCCTTTGGGGAAATATTCGCGGGCAATTTCTTTCAGGGGAAGGAAGCCGTGACGCTCAGCGCCGTAATCGACGAAGGCAGCTTCAAGGGAGGGTTCTACGCGGGTGATCTTACCTTTGTAGATATTAGCCTTTTTTTGCTCATGGCCTGGGCTTTCGATATCCAGATCATAAAGCTGTTGCCCGTCAACGAGGGCAACACGCAACTCTTCCGATTGAGTTGCATTGATTAACATACGTTTCATGATGACGTCATTCTTCTTTAGATGTCATCAGCAACGTGATCGCTGCATTACGGGCCTGCGCATGGATAATCTACAGCCTCACGGCTGGTCTGCAGGCAAGGGGGAGCGCATTTCTGTTAGACGCATCGCTGCGTGTCGCATCCAATTTATGGCTTATTTTTAAATAAATACAAAAACAAGGAATTCGTTGTAAAACGTCAACCAACCCCATAAATTTCTAGCTAAGTCCGTTAATGCCGAAGTCGATCTCTGTTGTCTGACGACCGGTTAACATTTTATTCGAGTTCGGTGCGGTTTGTGAGCAAATTATGAACTGCAAATGGCAGTCTCATTCCGGTTTAACCTTAAAAACCTGTATTTTCTCTATTTTACCTTCTTCCAAGGTTTGCAAATCAGTGATTTGCGACCAGAGATGAGTTTTATGAATTTGCTGTCAACCCACTGATGAATGGTACATTTGCCACTGACTTTAGTCGCGGATTTTCCCCATTCGTCGGTGAAATATAGCAACAATCAAAAAAATCAGCAATGGAAAGCCGCAAATGAACCCTGTCTGATGTACAATGGCGCCGTGTTAATGAAGTGGTCCACCATGAATAAAGAACAAGCCCAACAGCAGGTCCGGATAGTCAGCATCGATGAAGATCACGCCGGACAGCGAATCGATAATTTCCTGATGACTCAACTGAAAGGCGTGCCAAAGAGCATGATCTATCGCATCGTTCGCAAGGGCGAGGTTCGGGTCAATAAAAAGCGTATCAAGCCGGAATATAAGCTGCAGATGGAAGATCAGGTGCGTATTCCACCTGTTCGTGTCGCCGAGCGCGATGAGCGTAAAGCGCCTTCCGCCGGGCTGAACCGGGTGTCCCAGCTGAAAAACAGAATCGTTTATGAAGATAAACACCTGATTGCCCTGAATAAGCCCGCAGGTATTGCCGTGCATGGTGGCAGTGGTGTGGATTATGGTGTGATTGAAGCCCTGCGGGTACTTTATCCTGACCAGAAGTTCCTGGAGCTGGTACACCGTCTGGATAAAGACACCTCAGGGATTTTGTTGATCGCCAAGAAGCGCAGCGCCCTGAAGCATATGCACGACCAGCTGCGTTATAAAAAGATGCAGAAGGATTATCTGGCTTTGGTGCGTGGCAGTTGGCAGGCTCACGAAAGAGTGGTTAAAGCGCCTTTATTGAAATTGACGCTGAAATCCGGTGAACGCATCGTGCGGGTAAACAAGGAGGGCAAGCCTTCCGAGACCCGATTTAAGATCATGCAGCATTATCATGGTGCCACCTTGGTCCAGGCCAGCCCTGTGACGGGGCGTACCCACCAGATTCGGGTTCACTGTCAGTATGCCGGGCATCCTATTGCCTGTGATGATAAGTACAGCGAGCAGAAGTTTGACGACAGCATGCGCGAACAGGGACTGAGTCGTTTGTTCCTGCACGCCGCTCAACTCAAGTTCATTCACCCTGAGACTGAAGAGTATATGACGGTGAAGGCGCCTCTGGATGAAAATCTTGAAGCCACTTTGGCTAAACTGACCAAAACCAAGCAGTAATCAGGCAATGAACTGAATAAAGCCGGGATGACCCCCGGCTTTTGTTTCAAGCAGTATTTTAAAGGATTAACCCCTCCATGACTCAGGCTACTAATCAGCTCCCCGCCCACTATGACCTGGTGATTTTTGACTGGGATGGCACCTTGATGGACTCAGTGCCCAAGATTCTTGCCTGCGTTAAAAGCCTGTCACTTGAATATGACCTGGATGTGCCAACCGACGATGCCATCCGCAGTATCATTGGCTATTCATTGGAAGAGGCGCTGACACGTCTGTTTGGCGAGCAGGTAAAAGGAGATATCCCACTGTTTGTTGAAGGCTATCGTCGCCACTATGTGGAGTTGGATTCTACTCCAAGTCCAATATTTGAAGGGGTCGAGTCTTTGCTGGAGGCCCTTTCAGCCCAGGGGTATAAATTGGCTGTCGCCACGGGCAAGGGCAGGGAAGGGCTTAACCGCTTACTGGCAGAGTCGGAGCTGGGAGGCTACTTCGTCGCCAGTCGCTGTGCAGATGAAGCTTTGAGTAAGCCCAATCCACTGATGCTGGAGCAATTGCTTAATGAGCTAGACGTCCCTGTATCCCGGGCACTGATGGTCGGTGATGCACTGATGGATCTGGAGATGGCCAACAACATAGGTATGGATGCCGTGGGTGTCAGTTATGGTGCATTCACCATAGCGCAGCTTAAGACAGCCTCACCTTTAGCGATTATCGATCATCCTCTGGAGCTGATGAAGGTGATCACCAGAGCTGAGGTTGCCTGAACGCTCTGTTTATAAAATCTCTACATATAACTAGAAAAGCCCTGCTGAGTTACAGCGGGGCTTTTTTATTCCTGTTTCATACAAGTTGAAACCTGGCTAGGCGGGAAGCTGAAGGCCCAGTTTCCTCAGGTGTTCACAAAGCAGGATTAATGGCAGGCCAATCAGGGTATTGGGATCCCGCCCTTGCAGTTTGTCGAACAGGGTAATACCCAGTCCTTCGCTTTTAAAGCTGCCGGCGCAGTACCAGGGTTCTTCGGCGTCGACATAAGCTTCAATTTCAGCCTGGGTTAACTTCCTGAACGTCACATGGAATGGTTCAACTTCCGCTTGCATTTGCTGGCTGGCTGTATCAAATACCGCAAGCCCGGTATAAAAGGTGATGGTTTTACCGCTTTGGGATTTAAGTTGCTCAATTGCTTTGTCGCGGCTTAACGGCTTACCGATAATCTTGCCGTCCACCACTGCGACCTGATCTGAGCCAATAATAATGCCGGACTGATTGTCGGCGACGGCAAGGGCTTTGGCTTTAGCCAGTCTCAATACCAGTGATTCAGCGGTCTCATTATCCAGCGGCGTTTCATCGGTTTCAGGAGACGCGGTAATAAAAGGAAGATGCAGCTTCTCCAACAGCGCTTTGCGAAAGCTTGAAGTAGAGGCCAGGATAATTTTTGGTGTTGTAGACATGATTGATGAGCTGTTGTGAAAATTGGCTGCAATTGTGCGATCATTGCAGCGATTTACGCAAGGCTGGTTTACCCGGATGCCAGAGTGGCGTAAATTCATTGCTGAAGGCACCGTAAGCGCTCTTATTTTGTACTTGTGGTGCTTGTCTGGATGCGGGGGCTTGGGTAAAATTTCGCGTCCGCCTATCCTGGGGTCGGCGGGCTAATGCCCCAAAGCGCAGTAATGCGAACTAAGGCGGAATTTTTTCTTTGACTCCGACGTTTTCAAACTATAATATGCGCGCCTTATGCAAACAGTAAAGATACCGGTCTCAATTGATCCTGCGCGTGCTGCCCAGTCTCGCTCTTCTTATGAGGGTGTAGTACCAGGTAAGCAGCTTAAGCGATTAAACGAGTTATGTGCCGGCGACTGTTCCGATGTGACTGTGTCACTGGAATGTGGTGTTGATCTACAGGGGATAGTCTACCTGAAAGGGAAGGCTGTGACGGAGCTCACTCTGCTATGTCAACGTTGCATGACACACTTTACCACTGAGGTTACGGTCGACTTTTGCTACAGTCCTTGCAGGACTCAGGCAGAAATCGATGAGCTCCCGGATGCGTATGACCCTATTGAGTGCAATGAAATCGGTGAAATCCGTCTGCACCAACTTATCGAAGATGAGTTGATTTTGGCCATACCTTTGATCCCTATGCATGACGATGAGGATTGCAATCAGGGCAGCAAAGATGTGGTTGTAGGCGAAATTGACCTCACTCAAGAGGAGCGTCCAAATCCGTTTGCAGTGTTAGAAAAACTGAAGAGCAAGTAATCTAGGAGACAGGTCAAATGGCTGTACAACAGAATAAAAAATCTCGTTCTAAGCGTGGTATGCGCCGTTCACACGACGCACTGAGCACTGCTCAGTTGTCTGTAGACGCTACCAGCGGTGAACTGCATCTGCGTCACAACGTGACTGCTGATGGCTTCTACCGTGGTAAAAAGGTAATCAACAAGTAATTGTTGCTTAGCTTATGACAAATCTGACGCTCGCGTTGGATGTAATGGGTGGCGACCACGGCCCCCATGTCACAGTGCCTGCAGCCTTGCAGGCACTGACAATTCAACCCAACCTCAATATCATTTTGGTCGGCGACAAGACCAAAATAGAGCCTTTGCTGCAATTGGCTGATACCAGCCAAATATCCCGCATAGAGATAGTTCACACCACAGAGATGGTGCAGATGAACGATCGCCCTATTCACGCTCTGAGACGTTACAAGCAAAGCTCCATGCGCCTGGCGATTGAAGCCGTTCGTGATGGTAAAGCTGATGCCTGTGTCAGTGCCGGTAATACAGGGGCCCTGATGGCGTTGGCCAAAGTGCTGTTGAAAACCTTGCCCGGCGTAGATCGTCCGGCGTTGGTTAGCAGTTTGCCGACATCAAAAGGAAATCCTGCCTACTTACTGGATTTGGGCGCCAACGTGACCTGCGATGCTGAAGCTCTGTTTCAGTTTGCAGTGATGGGCTCTGTGCTGTTTGAAACCGTTGAAAAACGGGAACGCCCCCGAGTTTCCCTGCTGAATGTGGGTAATGAAGAAATTAAGGGCAATGATAATGTGCAGCAGGCGGCTCAATATCTCCAGGATACCCCACAACTGAATTACGTCGGTTATATCGAAGGCGACGAAATTTACACAGGCAATGTCGATGTGATTGTCTGTGACGGCTTTGTGGGTAATATCACGCTGAAAACATCCGAAGGGATTGCCAGACTTCTGGTACATCAATTAAAAAAGGGACTGACAGAAGGCTTTCTTGTACGTTTCCTCGCCAGACTAATAGCGCCGAGAATTCAAAAAGTTCTCAGCCAGATGAACCCCGACCAGTATAACGGTGCAAGTCTGATAGGATTGCGCGGAATAGTCGTCAAGAGCCATGGTAATGCCGATCAGGAAGCTTACCTGCAAGCTATATGTCTTGCGGTAACTGAGGCACAACGTCGACTCCCTGAAATGATAAAAGATCGTTTAGAGTCGATTCTTTTAGATATAAACAGCTGATTTCTCCTTATGTATACAAAAATTCTTGGTACCGGCAGCTATTTGCCGGCGCAGGTGCGCAGTAATCAGGATCTGGAAAAGATGGTGGAAACCAGTGACCAGTGGATTATTGAGCGTACCGGGATCTCTGAACGTCGTATTGCAGGCAGTGAAGAATCCGTCTCCACCATGGGCTATGAAGCTGCTGTAAAAGCTCTGGAAATGGCAGGCCTTGAGGCCAGCGAACTGGATATGATTATTGTGGGCACCACCAGTGCTGACAACGCATTTCCTGCCGCTGCCTGTGAAATTCAGGCCAAGCTGGGTGTAAAGACTATTCCCGCATTTGATGTGGCGGCTGCCTGTTCCGGCTTTGTTTATGCACTTTCTATTGCTGACCAGTTCGTTAAAACAGGTGCAGCAGGAAAAGTGCTGGTGATAGGTGCTGACGTATTGTCACGCTTCTGCCAGCCGGAAGACAGAACCACAGTGATTCTGTTCGGTGATGGCGCCGGTGCTGCAGTGGTTGGTGCCAGTGAAGAGCCGGGCATCCTTAATACCCATATCTATGCTGACGGCCGTTATGCCGATCTGCTTAAGTGCCCAATGCCTTCCCGCGGCTTCGATAAAGAAGACGTCAATAATTTCATCACCATGAAAGGTAATGATGTATTCAAGGTAGCTGTGACCCAGTTGTCCCACGTGGTCACTGAAACATTGCGCCTTAATGAAATCGATAAGAGCGACATTGACTGGTTGGTTCCTCACCAGGCCAACTACCGCATTATCGCTGCGACAGCCAAAAAGCTGAGCATGAGCATGGATAAAGTGGTCGTCACTTTAGCCAAGCACGGCAACACCTCTGCAGCCTCAGTGCCTATCGCTTTGGATGAGGCTGTTCGTGACGGCCGTATCCAGCGTGGTCAGTTGCTGTTGCTGGAGGCGTTTGGAGCAGGTTTTGCCTGGGGCAGCGCCCTGGTCCGTTTCTAAACTCGGATCACTATAAGAATAACTGAGGGCCGGAGTGCTCCGGTCCTGATCACTGAACTTAGGTGCCAGTGTTTTGCTGGCACATCCTGAAGGTGAATTATATGGAAAAGACCGCATTTGTTTTCCCTGGGCAGGGTTCCCAGGCCGTTGGCATGTTGGCCGATCTGGCTGCTGAGCATGAAGTCGTGCAGGCAACTTTCGCCGAAGCCAGCGACGCTTTGGGTTATGACCTGTGGGCTTTGGTGCAGGATGGTCCTGCCGAGAAGCTGAATGAGACAGACAAGACCCAGCCTGCGCTGCTGACTGCCAGTGTTGCCATCTGGCGTGTGTATCAGGCCAGTGGCAAAGCTGCTCCTGCAGTGATGGCCGGACACAGCCTGGGTGAATACTCTGCACTGGTCTGCGCCGGAGTGATTGATTTTAAAGATGCGGTGAAGCTGGTTGAACTTCGCGGTCAGTTGATGCAACAGGCTGTGCCTGCCGGAACCGGCGCCATGTTCGCTATTATCGGTCTGGACAACGACGCTATCGCCAAAGTGTGCGAAGAAGCCGCTCAGGGCGAAGTGGTTAGCCCTGTGAACTTCAACAGCCCCGGACAGGTGGTGATTGCCGGTGCCAAAGACGCGGTCGAGCGTGCGGCTGCAGCCTGTAAAGAGGCTGGCGCGAAAATGGCCGTGGCTCTGCCGGTCAGCGTGCCTTCTCACTGTGCGCTGATGAAGCCTGCCGCTGAGAAACTGGCGGTAGCTCTGGAGTCTGTTGCCTTCAACGAGCCACAAATCAAAGTGATCAACAATGTTGATGTTGCCAGCCCAGTTGCTGCCGCTGACATCAAAGATGCATTGGTACGTCAACTGTACTGTCCGGTTCGCTGGAGTGAGACAGTTGAAGCCATGGCTGCTGAAGGTATCGAGCAGCTGGTCGAGGTTGGCCCGGGTAAAGTGTTGACCGGTCTGGCCAAGCGAATTAACCGTAGCCTGACTGCCAAGGCTGCCAACGATGTGGCATCGGTAGCCGCATTGACCGAATAAAGGAGTATCAAATGAGTATCTCTCTGGATCTGTCCGGAAAGGTTGCCCTGGTAACAGGTGCAAGTCGCGGTATCGGTAAAGCGATTGCCACCACCCTGGTGGAAGCCGGTGCTACTGTGATTGGCACTGCCACCAGTGAAAAAGGTGCCGCAGCCATCAGCGAATACCTGGGTGATAACGGCTTTGGTCTGGTATTGAACGTCACCAGCAGTGAGTCTGTGGCGCAAATGTACGCGGATATCAAAGAGCGTGTTGGTGATGTGGATATTCTGGTCAACAACGCAGGTATCACCAAAGACAACCTGTTCATGCGTATGAAAGATGACGAGTGGACAGATATCATTGATACCAACCTGACCTCACTGTTCCGCCTGTCCAAGCCTGTGATGCGCAGCATGATGAAGAAACGTTTTGGGCGCATTATCAATATTGGTTCCGTAGTAGGTTCCATGGGCAATCCAGGACAGGTAAACTATTGTTCAGCCAAAGCAGGACTGGTGGGATTCACTAAATCTCTGGCTAAAGAGGTTGCATCCCGTCAAATTACAGTCAATGCTATTGCTCCTGGATTTATCCAGACAGACATGACGGACGAGCTGACCGAAGATCAGCAGAAGGCCATCATGTCTCAGGTGCCAATGGAGCGCCTTGGGCAGGCTCAGGAAATCGCTAATGCGGTTGTCTTTTTGGCATCAGATACAGCTGCTTACATCACAGGCGAAACTTTGCATGTGAACGGCGGCATGTATATGGTTTAATGGCAAAACGCAGGGAATTTGCCGCGTTTGAGTGGGAGATTCCGCGGCAATTCAAGTATCAGGCTCGTGGTTAGACCACAAAAACTGGACTTGCATTGTCAGCTAAATCGAATAAACTACTCGCAATCTTACGCAAGTGCGTAATTTGAATAGGAAAGAAAACTAATGAGCAACATCGAAGAACGTGTAAAGAAAATCATTGTAGAGCAACTGGGCGTTAAAGAAGAAGACGTTAAGCCAGCGGCCTCTTTCGTTGACGATCTGGGTGCCGATTCTCTGGACACTGTTGAGTTGGTAATGGCTCTGGAAGAAGAGTTTGACACTGAGATCCCTGATGAAGAAGCAGAAAAGATCACTACCGTTCAGGCAGCGATCGATTACGTTTCCAAGAATCAGTAATCAGAATTCCTGAAAACAGGCGGCAATATGCCGCCTGTTTTTGTTTAAGGCTTAAGCGAGTATTCTGTTGTTAGTGCCATTCACCGTAACGTTCGGTGGTTGCTCCTGGTAAGCCGAGGTTTCGACCTGATCCCAATGGGGGACGCCGGGAAACAGAAAAGTTTGAAAGAAGGTAAATACAGTGACTAAACGTCGTGTCGTGATTACCGGCCTGGGTTTGGTGACCCCGGTTGGCAACACAGTAGATTCTACCTGGAAAGCCCTGCTGGACGGTAAAAGTGGTATCGCTCCTATCACCAAGTTTGATGCCAGTGAGTTTGGTACCCGTATCAGCGGCTCTGTAAAAGATTTCAATGTTGAGCAGTACCTGTCTAAAAAAGATGCCCGTAAGATGGATCTCTTTATTCAGTATGGTATTGCCGCAGGCGTGCAGGCGCTGAACGATTCAGGTCTGGAGCTGGACAAGCTCGACCTGACCCGCGCAGGTACTGCAATTGGTGCCGGTATGGGCGGTATGTGGTTGATTGAACAAAACCACAGCGCTTATATCAATGGTGGTGCCCGTAAGATCTCCCCATTCTTTGTGCCAAGCACCATTATCAACATGGTAGCTGGTCACCTGTCTATTATGTACGGTTTGCGTGGCCCTAACTTCGCGGTGACCACGGCCTGTACCACAGGTGTGCACAACATAGGTTTTGCAGCCCGTACTATTGCTTACGGTGATGCAGACGTAATGGTCGCCGGTGGTGCGGAAGATGTGACCAGCCCTATGGGTGTAGGTGGCTTCTCTGCAGCCAAGGCTCTGTCTACCCGTAATGACTCTCCTGAGCAGGCCAGCCGTCCATGGGATAAAGACCGTGATGGTTTTGTTATCGGTGACGGTGCCGGTGTGATGGTGCTGGAAGAGTATGAGCACGCCAAAGCCCGTGGTGCCACCATCTATGGTGAACTGGTTGGCTTCGGTATGAGTGGTGATGCTTTCCACATGACTTCACCTCCAGCTGATGGCAGCGGCGGTGCACTGGCGATGGAAAATGCCATTAAAGATGCCGGTATTGCCAAAGATTCTGTGGGTTATATCAATGCTCACGGTACCTCAACGCCAGCGGGTGATAAAGCCGAAGCCGCCGGTATGAAAACTGTATTTGGTGACCACGCTTATAACCTGATGGTCAGTTCAACCAAATCCATGACAGGCCACCTGCTGGGTGCCGCCGGTGCGGTAGAAGCTATCTTCACCGTATTGGCGTTGAAAGATCAGGCCGTGCCACCAACCATCAACCTGGATAACCCGGATGAAGGTTGTGACCTGGACTTTGTTCCTCACACTGCCCGTCAAACCAAAGGCCTGGAGTATGCTCTGTGTAACTCCTTCGGCTTTGGTGGCACCAACGGCTCTTTGCTGTTCAAGAAAGTGTGATGTCGAAAGACTGACAACATTCGCTCGATAAAAAGCGCCTCAATGGCGCTTTTTTAATGTCCGGCCCCCGTGTGCTATTTCTGAACTCCGGATGTGAGGCTTGTCTCATCTCCGGCTTTAGTCAGTTCAACCGACAATCACCAGGTTATTGGGTGAACCTGCTTTTTCGAGCCTGATTTGCGACTCGAATTGTCTCTCTGGGTGTATCTCGCAGCGCTTTGGCCAAGAGCCTGGCAGGCTGTAGTCCTTTTCCAAATTAATCAAGGGTTAACCTTTATTAACAATGCTTGGTTAAGGATGGATTGCTGCCAATAATGCAAGCCGTTAACTATTCTCAATGGACGCTGCAATTATGCTCAATCTACTTCTTTTGCCTCTGGCAACCGCCACTGGCGCGGTGACTGCCAATCTGACTGACTTTGTACGGGGCGAAACCTCTCAATATCATGAGGATTTGAGCCCGGACACATTAACCTTCTATCTGGCAGTATCAGCGTACATTCTTGTATGGTTTGGATTGCTTATCAGTGGCATTGAGCTGACGTCTGCCAAAGGACTGTGGAGTGGGGTTGAGTATATTGGCCTGTTCATCGCAGGCCTTGTAGCATATACCATGGCAAAAGGTGGCCGTATGGTGAGCCGTGGCGCACAGGTCTGGGTATGGCGTATGGCGTTACCTCTGGTGTTTATTACCTGTGGTCTGGCTATCTACCTGGGTTGATGATATCGGTTCAAACTCTATCAATCTCTCCTGTGTTTTCCCGAAAAGGTGCTGGTACGCTCAGTAAATGCGCTGATAAACCAGCACCTTAATTTATCTCTGTGCCCTTGTGTCTGTCTGACTTAAGCTATAGTGATACTAAGCAAGACCTTTTATGGCGGAATAACGATGATGACTGACAGGCAGCGTGAAATTACCCTGAGGTTCCTGGCCGAGCCTGCTGATGTGAATTTTGGCGGCAAGGTACACGGCGGCGCCGTGATGAAATGGATTGACCTCGCAGCCTACGCCTGTGCGGCGGGTTGGAGCGGCAAGTACTGTATTACTGCCTATGCAGGTGGTATTCGCTTTGTTAAGCCTATTCAGGTCGGCAGTTTGGTGGAGGTGAGTGCCAAGGTGATCTACACAGGACGAACCTCGATGCACCTTGGTATTGATGTCAGAGCCGGCGACCCCAAGCATCAGCAACGTCAACTGACTACCCATTGCGTGGTGATTATGGTGGCGGTCGATGATCATGGCCAGCCGACTCAGGTTCCTGAGTGGATCCCTGAGAGTCAGGAGGATATTGCGTTACGTGATTCTGCGATTCGCCTGATGGAGATGCGCAAGAAGATTACCAGCGAGATGGAAGCCCATATCAAGCAGTAGTCTATCCCATTCCAAACCATTAAAAGGTACCTCAGGGTACCTTTTTTGTTATGTCAGAATGTCATATCCAGCTGCCTTAACTTCCTCTGTGGCCGTGTTAAACTGCCTGCACTTTGATAATCAAAACAATAGAGATGGGGCCTTAAGCCACATCTGTACCCGGAGAATATTATGGCAAAGGTAGCGTTTATTGGTCTTGGCGTAATGGGCTATCCCATGGCGCGACACTTAAAGCTGGCAGGGCACGAGGTTAGTGTATATAACCGCACCACGGCGAAAGCTGAGCGTTGGGCGCAGGAGTATGATGGTACCTTTCAGGCCACACCGGCAGAGGCCGCCCGGGGAGCTGAGTTTATCTTTACCTGTGTGGGTAATGATGATGATCTGCGCCAGGTCGTGACAGGAAAGCAGGGCATCATGGATTCCATCGCAGCTGATGCCATTTTGATAGATAACACCACTACCTCGGCAGAAGTAGCCAGAGAGCTTAGTACTGCGCTTAAAGCCAAGGGCGCATACTTTCTGGATGCACCTGTGTCCGGAGGACAGGCGGGGGCTGAAAATGGCGTGCTGACTGTGATGGTCGGCGGTGAACCAGAGATCTTTGACCGCGCCAGGCCAGTGATTGATGCCTTTGCCCGTTGCTGTGAGTTGATGGGCGAGGTGGGCAGTGGTCAGTTGACCAAGATGGTGAATCAAATCTGTATCGCCGGCGTGGTACAGGGCTTGTCTGAAGGCCTTCACTTTGCCCGGAGCGCAGGTCTTGATGGTGAAAAGGTGGTAGAGGTGATCAGTAAGGGCGCGGCCCAAAGCTGGCAGATGGAAAACCGCTACCAGACCATGTGGGCCGGGGAGTATGACTTCGGTTTCGCCATCGACTGGATGCGTAAAGATCTGGGTATTGCCCTAGATGAAGCCCGACGTAACGGCTCAACCCTACCCCTGGCTGCCCTTGTGGATCAGTTTTATGCCGAAGTGCAGTCAATGGGGGGCAACCGCTGGGATACCTCTAGCCTGATGACCAGACTGGAAAAGAACCGTGGTTGATACCGTGACTTGCCATAAAAAAGGACAGCATCTGCTGTCCTTTTTTGTGACCGGGGTGACTACAGGTCTCAGCAGGGCTCAGCGACCACATGTTCAAGCTGAACCTGGGTGACAGCGCCCAGCGCCGCAACTGAGGCATTCGCCAGGGAGATTTTACCGGCGGAGGACTCAAGCAGTACCACACGCTCGATGGCGTCGAAGCCAAGGTTGTGGCGCATCAAACTGCCCAGTGCCATCTGCAAAGGCATCATGGATGGATTAAAGGCCGCGTTTTCGGCGTAACGCCCTACAAACACCTGCCCATCGTGAGTTTCAATAGCAACTGCAGCATGATTGCTGCTGTAGGGG
The DNA here is from genome assembly GCF_023349125.1 of Shewanella corallii. GTDB lineage: Bacteria > Pseudomonadota > Gammaproteobacteria > Enterobacterales > Shewanellaceae > Shewanella > Shewanella corallii. Next base: position 48,950 of record NZ_JAKIKT010000005.1, read on the forward strand.
GCATAACTTTGGTTGGCCTGGTCAAGGGCTTCAATCAGCAAGGGATCATCGGTTTCCAGTGCCAGCTCTATACTCTGAGGCGTAAGCAGTGGGGCAGTGATATTCAGATCTTTGGGACCAAACGCATAGGGCAGGTAATGCGCCAAAGGGGCTGTGGCCTGACCCGGCAGGTGGATACGGATATCTGAACCTTGCACCAGTTCATTGATAAACTGGCGACAGTGCCCACAGGGAGAGGCATTAACAATGATATCTTCGATACCTGCCTCACCTTTCAGCCAGGCGTGGCTGATGGCGTTTTGCTCCGCATGTACCGCCTGCCCCAGGGCTTCACCGGCAAGCTCCATATTGGCGCCCATATAGAGATCGCCTGAACTACCTATGGCGATAGCACCCACATAAAAATCACTGATAGGTGGATTGGCCAACGCTGCGGCAATGGGCAGTAGAGCCAGCAGCAGTTCATTTCTTTCCATGCCTGAATCGGCTATCAGGTTTTCCAGCTCAGCTTTGCTGATATGACCGGAGAAAGAAGCACCCAGTAAAGGGATAAGCGGGGTGGCCAGAATCTCTGGCACCTGGGTTATGCGTGCAACAAATCTGTCTTGCATTTCCCTTTCCTTACTAACAAATAAAGTTGATCACAGCGACTGCAAATATTGAACAAGGGCTCGCAGCAGCTTTTGTTTGTGCTCGTCCTGTGCAGTTTCTTCCAACAGGTTTTCCAGTTTGATGACATAGTCTGGATCTGCAGACAAACGTTGCTGACAGAATTCACGCCACCTTACTGACTCCTGATAATCCAGTGTCTCCGGATAGTTACGTGCTTTAAACCTGAACAACATCTCCTTTAGACGGGGGTCATCAAATTGCAGCTCCAGCGCGGCCAGATTCTGAGGTGCTGTATTGCGGATAATATCCATTTTGGCTTTATCTGCATGACTGAAGAATCCACCTGAGTAGAGCATAAAGTCAGGGTCGGTCTCTTTTGACTCATAACCCTCTTCAAACAATGCCACCAGTTTCTGGCGAATATCCGGATGTTGTTTTAACAACTTGTACTGCTCCCGGGCAAAATCTTTATCAAACCCAAGACGCCCTGCGTTCTCATCGGTAAGGGATTTGGCGGTGGCAACAAATGGACATTTATTGAGATGAACCTGCTTCACCGGGATCGGCAACTCATCCTCTGCCAAATCCCGGCGGGGTGTATACATTCGCTCCCGAATCGTCTCCACGTTCAGCTCAAACAGTGGGGACAGGTCCATCGCCAGGTTGACGCAAATAATGGCGTTTTTGTTGTCGGGATGATGGGCGACAGGAGCTATCAGAGTGGCACAACCATTGGCTGCACTTACTTTACTGCTGATATGCAAAAGAGGCTGCATATTCAATACATCCAGGTGCTTAGCCACTTCCTGCTTACGACGCAGACCAAAATAATACTGAAACAACTTGGGCTGCTTTTCTTTAATCAACTTAGCCATGGCGATAGTGGCGTACACATCGGACATGGCGTCGTGAGCCTTCTCATGACTCAGTCCATTGGCTGCTGTCAGGTGCTCCAGTTTAAAAGAGGGGGTGCCATCTTCTTTGGTTGGCCAGTTGATACCTTCCGGGCGCAGGGCATAACAGGCACGAACCAGGTCGATCAAATCCCAGCGGGAGTTTCCATCTTTCCATTCACGGGCATAGGGATCGATAAAGTTACGGTAGAAACCGTAGCGGCTGACTTCATCATCGAATCGCAGAGAGTTATAGCCAACAACACAGGTATTGGGCTGGCTGAATAGCTCATTAATCCGGCCCATAAATTCACTTTCCGGCATCCCTTTCATATTGGCCAGTTGCGGAGTGATACCTGTGATCAAAATGGCTTCAGGTGAGGGCAGGTAGTCTGGCGCAACCTGACAATAAAAGGTTTCTTCCTCTCCAATAATATTCAGATCTGCGTCTGTACGGATCCCGGCGAATTGTGAAGGCCGGTCTTTGGCTGGGCTGGCACCGAAGGTTTCGTAATCGTGCCAAAAGAATGTGGGCTCGGCGAATTTAGTCATCTGGTGTTATTGGCTGTTTGTTTTAGCTTGGCCGACAATGCCGGCATTGATGATGTACTGTGGCATGAGTGCGGCAGCATTGACAATCCGCATTCGGCTCTTGAATTTGCTGAGGATATTAGCCCATGCCAAGAGTTTCTCCATAGATAGTCGAAGCATATCATGAAATAACACTGATAAAGCTTATCTTGCCGGGCTTATCTCATCGCCCTGCTGCAGATTTGCTCATTTCCGCAGCCCTGATTGAACCAGTCGAGTCTGATTGGTGTATCATTCGGCTTTTCAAACGTGCTGGCCTTGATTTCCCATGAACTACATTTGCCCTTTATGCCGCTCCCAACTGTTTGACGCTGACAGAAGTCTGGCGTGCGCCAGTGGACACAGGTTTGATTTTGCCAAAGAGGGCTATATTAATCTGTTGCCTGTTAATAAGAAGAAGTCCAAAGACCCAGGTGACAATAAAGAGATGATGTTGGCCAGACGCAGTTTTCTGGACGCCGGGCACTATGAGTTTCTCAGTCAAAGAGTGGGTGAACTGGCAAAGGAATTTGCAAAGGACAGTACCCAGGTTTTGGATTTGGGTTGTGGTGAAGGGTACTACACCCAAAGGTTGCAGCAGGCGCTGTCGAGTGACGGCAATGAGCTGAGCGTTTATGGTCTGGATATTTCCAGAGCCGCGCTGCGTTATGCAGCCAAGCGCTACCGGGATATCCGCTTCAGCGTGGCCTCCAGCTATGATATGCCGTTTGCTGATGCCAGCTTCGACCTGATGCTGAGGATATACGCACCATCGAAAGCGGCAGAGATGGCGAGGGTGTTGAAACCCGGTGCCACATTAATTACCGTGTCTCCCGGAAAAACTCATCATTATGCGTTGAAGCAGATGATTTATGATGAACCGAGATTTCATGAAGTGAAAGACACAGCCTTGGAGGGCTTTGAGACGGTACATCAGGAAAACCTGACTTCCGTCTTGTGTTTGCCTCCAGGTGACATGGTTTTGCATTTTCTGGAAATGACGCCCTATGCCTGGAAATTTGCCAGCACAGAAAAACAGCAGTTGGCAAAAACAGGCCTGGAGTGCGAACTGGACTTTTTTGTTGAGGTCCATCGCAAAAACCATGATTTAGACGCAAGCTGATAATAAATTGTTAATTGCAAAAGGGATTTTGTTGGTTTTCAACGACATTGCTGGTCACTTTGGTACAAGTCGCGGATAAACTCACAAAGTCCAGAAAAAATAAAGGAAAATTAGAGTTCCAATAGGAATTATCCAGGTTGACTTAGCTGGAGAATAGTTTATATTCAGTATGGCTTGAAAGTTGGGCTTATATTATGTCTTCATTACGACCAGTTTCGTCCTGTTAACATAAGTAATACCGGCAATTTCAGCTCCACTGCCGTTTATGGCTTGTGTTTTAATTTAAAAGGATGACAATCATGTCTCAAGTAACTGGTACCGTTAAATGGTTCAACGCTGATAAAGGTTTCGGATTCATCGAGCAGCCAGGTGGCCCAGATGTATTCGTACACTTCCGCGCTATCCAGACTGACGGTTTCAAGACTCTGGACGAAGGTCAGAAAGTATCTTTCACTGTGACCCAAGGTCAGAAAGGTCCTCAGGCTGAGAACGTAACCGTAATCGGTTAATTTTTGCTTTAGCCTTTAGGGGCTTAGGTAAAAAACTAAAAAGCTGCGTTAATCGCAGCTTTTTTGTGTCTGGCGTTCAGACACAGAGCTTCAATACCAATCGTCCTTTTCTCCAGCCTCAGTTCACGCCTGTCCAATGTGGTTAACATTGGCACGTGTACCACAGCTTTATTATCTCTTTTTTACAGTTCCCCTTACGCGTGAGCCCGGAATATAAAAATGCCGGTCGCAATAGAACCGGCATGTGATACGGAGGCGACTGCCTGCTAGGACGAGGCAGAGAAGAGTGAGTCTTCCAGCGTTCTGCCATTGAGCAACATACGATACTGCCATCCGTGAGCTGATAGCAGTTGCAGTACCTCAGACTCAAGTTGATGCCCCTGTCTGGGTTGTGTCTGCAATACAAACTCACCCGCAGCCGTTTGCTCAACCTTGCTGACGCCGGTCAGACGTTCCAGTGCCGGTAACAGAGTCTGATCGTCGGCATTCATCATTTTAAGCGTGAGGTAACTGACGCCCGCATCAGCAGACTCAACCGCCATGGATTTAGTCAGCTGGCCTTTGTCGATATAGAGTACTGAACTGCAAAGTTTCTCCAGCTCATCCAGATTGTGGGAGCTGATCATAAACTGAGTCTGATCTTTCAGACTCTTAATTAACTCCCTGATGGCTTTGGTATTGGCGGGATCCAGGCCTGCGGTAGGTTCATCAAGCAACACCAACTCAGGGTTGCCGAGCAGAGCCTGGGCGATACTGACACGCTTGTTCATACCGTGGCTGAGCTCAGAAGGCTGTTTGTCTGCGATGCCTTCAAGATCCACCAAAGCCAATACTCGCATCGCTTCAGTCTGTGCCTGCTTGGCTGACATTCCCTGCAGGCGGGCAAAGTAGGTTAGCTGAGCCTTGATGCTGAATCTGGCATCCAGTTTGGCGTCCTGGGGCAGGGCGGCCAAGCGGCCAGCCAATGCTGCAGAGCCGGGGGCATGACCCAACACGCTGATGCTTCCCGAGTCAGGGCGCTGGTAACCGCACAGGCAGCTGAACAGGCTGGTCTTACCGGCGCCGTTGGGGCCGACCAGAGCGACAGGGCCGCCGGATTCCACGGTAAAGCTCAAACAATCAAGCGCCCGATGGCTGCCATAACTCAGGCTGACTTGGTCACATTTAATCAGGCTCACAGGCGTTTCCTCCAGAAGATGATGGCGCCGGCGGCCAACAGAAGTAAAGATTGGATAACAGGGATGAGTATATGGCCCAGGACTCCCGCCCCTTTGGTGTTGATCATAGCGCTCAGCTGACTGCCGGGAATGATATCTGTCATAAACGACAGTATCGGCAAGTTATAGGTCAGCAGCTGTATCACCAGACCGCCCAATAACAATATGATGATGGCCCAAAGTATGCTCATTCTTGAGGAGCGGCAAACCACAGACAACAGCGCCATTAACGCCAGATAGGGCAGCGCGTTAATAACCAGTGCAGGCAACACCCATAGGGCTTGTTGTAACCCTGCCGCCAGGGTATCAGCCTGTCTGAGCATTGCCATTAACAGGGTTGCGGCAATGGCGAGCGCAATAAGCAGAGTTTGCAGGATCAGGTGGCCCAGTAAGCGTCCCCAGAAAATCTCGTGCCGACTGGCTCGCTGGAGCAGAAATCTTAACGTTCCCTGTTGTCTGTCGGTGGCAAACATATCCGCTGAAACCATTAATACCGACAGGGGGAACAGATACAGCGCCAGTACCCAGAACATGGCCATTTCGGGGACTTTCCAGCTGAGGATTTCATTGGCCTGGCCTTCGGTAAACGCCCGGACCATATCGATAAAACCCGGCTGAGACAGCCAGTTTGCCGCGCTGCCTATGGGGTAAATCAGCAGCACCAGCCAGCAGAGGATAAAGGCGCCCAGGCCGATCAGCCCACGGGTACCGCTGAGGGCTTTTCTTAATTCAAATTGCGCGATAAGCCAGAGGCTGGCTGGTCGCGGGATGATGGTCTGGTTTGTCATTCATAATCCTTGTTATAATTATTCAAGCAGTGCTTTTAGTTCAGCCACCTGGGCTTTCAGCTCAGTCACTTCCAGCTCGAGTTGGGTAACCCGCTCTGCCAGCGCCGGAGACGCGGGTTCAGCAGAAGCTACCGGGAGCTCACCAGTCGGAAGGTTCGCTGCCTCCTCACTGAAGAGTTCTGTGTAACGGCTCTCTCTTTTCCCTGGCTCTCTGGGCAGAATTTTCACTATTGGCTCTTCGCGTCCGGCCAGTGCACTCAGGGCTTTTTCCACCTCTTCGATGGCAGAAAACTCATACAGGCGACCGGCTCGGGTACGCAGTTCGCCCGGGGTTTGAGGACCACGCAGCAGCAAGAGACAAACAATGGCAAACTCGGCCTTGCTCAGCTGAACGTCTGAAAACTCGGTATTGCAGAATCTGTGCTTGTACTTGACGACGCGACTGCCAAAACCGGACTGCTCGCTGATCAGGCGTTTCTTGTTGAGGCTGTCGAGCCCTGATTGTACGTCCACTTCGGACAGCGCCATAACTGGATCCCGGCTGGTTTTCTGATTACAGGCCTGGGTCAGCGCATTAAGGGAAAGGGGATACTGCTCTGGGGTGGTAACTTCTTTTTCCAGCAGACAGCCAATAATGCGTCCTTCGATACTGTTCAATTGCATATTCACTTCTCATTATGCGGATACCTTAGTCTGTTATATCACTGCTACCTGGGTCCGACCATAGACAAGCTGCTGATTATCTCAGGATAAAAGTGTAATTGAATGCGAATTAAGCAGAGGTTTATGTGCTGATAAATGTAAGCCCCGGCTTTAACACTCCGGTGCATGCCGCCACCAGGGCAATAAAAAAGCACTCCGTTGGAGTGCTTTAGTGCAGTGTTTTTCGCCTTATTCAGTCAGGTGTAAACCATCGTCGGCAATGGTCAGCTTGCCTTGCTTGTACAGGCCACCAATGCTCTTTTTAAAGGCTTTCTTACTCATGCCCAGCTGCTGGTAAATCACATCAGCGTCGGTTTTGTCTGTAAGCGGCAGGAAACCACCGGCTTTTTGCAACTTGCTCAGGATCAGTGTTGAGAACTGATCCAGCTCCGCTTTTGAGCCACGCTGCAACTGCAGGTCTACTTTGCCATCGTGGCGAACCTGCTTAATGTAAGCCTTAAGGCGCTGACCATACTTCAGCGGCTTAAATACTTCGTTGGTATAAATCACACCTGTGTGGCGGTTGTTGATAATCGCCTTATAGCCCAGATCTGTTGTGCCGGCGATAATAATATCTACCTGCTGACCATCTTTATAATGGGCAGGGATTTTATCGAGAAACTTATCAATTTTCGCTGACGCCACGATACGCTCGTCGGCGCGGTTGGTGTACACATGCACCAATACGCCGCGGCCTTCTTCCGGAGGGCGTACCTGCTCAGCAAACGGCAGCAGCAAGTCTTTATCTAGTCCCCAATCCAGAAACGCACCGATGCGTCCCACAGACACTATTTTCAACAGGGCAAACTCACCAATCTGAGCTTTGGGTTTCTGGGTGGTAGCAATCACCATATCGTCGGAATCCAGATAGAGGAAAACTTCTACCTGCTGACCCACTTCCAGCTCCTTTGGTGCCAATTTGTTGGGCAGCAATACCTGACCCAGTTCGTGAGCATTGAGATAGAAGCCGAAGTTGACCTGTTTGACCACGTCCAGCGTGTAGGTTTTACCGATTTGAATCATGAATTATCCGATTACTAAACATTGATTGGGATCGGCGGCAATTATAAGGCAATCAAGGAGCGTATGCTCGGATTTTCCCGAGTCGGATGATTTCCCGCTCAACATCGACATAATAGGTCAGGCAAGTGACTGTTTTACCGTGGTCTCAACCAGCTTGTTAACATTCGCCATATTTGGATTGTGGATGGCTAACTGTCTATTGAATAAGTGAAATTTAATACAGGATTGGCGATGGGAGCGGCATATGAATCTCAACGCGCAAAAAAATGATTAAATCCGTTAAATTCACTCTTGCAATCGGCGGGATTGAGGATACATAATTGCGCCGTTTTTTCGGGCAAACCTGCCTAACATTCGGAAATTACGTGAGTAGTTAAGGTTCATATGGTTCACAAGGCATTAACCGTGTAAATGACAGCGACATTTACACGGTGATATTGAGGATTTTCAGCACATGTTCCAATCTGTTCTTGCTGCACTGTTTATCAAAGTGCGTCTGCGCCACCACCTGGCACCGGTATTTTTTGACAATACCGATCGCAAGCATCTCACGTTAATTCGCATCAATTCCGGCCGCGAAGAGGCCAATAGTCCCATCTGATCCGCAGACCCTTGTCGGCGGTGTACTCCTTTTGCCCGGAGCGTCTTTGATGACGTTGTCTGGGAGACACTTATTTTAAAAATTTTTACCCTAAGTCTGGACCCAGGATGCATAACAAGCACATTTATTACGAGACGCTGCACAGCAGTTATGGCCAGTACTTCGAAGTGGACGAAGTGCTGTTTGAACAGAAAACGGATCAGTGGCATCTGACCATCTTCAGTAACCCCCGCCTGGGCCGGGTAATGGCGCTTAATGGCGCGATTCAGACAACTGAGCAAGACGAATTTATTTATCACGAGATGCTGACCCATGTGCCTGTGCTGGCTCATGGCAAGGTAAAGTCAGTGCTGATTATTGGCGGCGGTGACGGCGGTATGCTGCGTGAAGTGATCAAGCATCAGAGTATCGAACAAATCACCATGGTTGAGATTGATGGCGCCGTGGTGGATATGTGTAAGACCTGGTTCCCTCAGCATTCACAGGGTGCCTATGATGATCCCCGTGTTGATCTGGTTATCGACGACGGCATGGCGTTTGTCGCCAATACCGACAAAAAGTTCGATGTGATTATTTCTGACTGTACCGACCCGGTTGGTCCCGGTGAGGTGCTGTTCAGCTCCGACTTCTATGCAGGTTGCAAGCGCTGCCTGAATGAGGGCGGTATTTTTGTGGCGCAAAATGGTGTGCCATTTATGCAGGTGGAAGAGCTGCAGGACACAGTGCGTCGCATGAGTTCTTACGTCAAGGAAACGACGTTTTATCAGGCCGCAGTGCCAACCTATATTGGTGGCGCCATGGCCTTTGCCTGGGCAACAGACAATCTGGAAGCCCGTCAACAAAGTCTGGATACGCTGACTGAGCGTTTTAACGCCAGCGGTATCCAGACCCGTTACTACACTCCGGCAGTTCATCAGGCGAGTTTCGCCCTGCCGGCTTTTGTTGAACAGGCTGTGAAGTCAGCAATGACTGTGACAGCTTAATTCCTTGTTTAAGGCTGAATAAATGAATAATTGGTCTATTGACGACGCTCGCACCGGCTACAACGTGACTCACTGGAGTCAGGGTTTTTACGGTGTGTCGGACGCTGGTGAGGTATTTGTCTCTCCGGATCCTGCCAATCCTGAACATCAGGTCGGATTGAACGAGCTGGCCAAGGATATGGTCAATGCCGGTGTATCTTTGCCGGTATTGGTTCGCTTCCCACAGATTATGCACCACAGGGTGAATAGTCTGTGTCAGGCATTTAACCAGGCAATCCAGAAGTACGAATATCAGAAAGACTACCTGTTGGTATACCCGATCAAGGTAAACCAACAGAAGAACGTAGTGGAAGAGATCCTGGCTTCCCAACAGTCCAAAGAAGTGCCACAACTGGGTCTGGAAGCGGGCAGTAAGCCTGAGCTGATGGCGGTTCTGGCGATGGCTCAGAAAGCCAGCTCAGTGATCGTATGTAACGGTTATAAAGACAGCGAGTATATCCGTCTGGCATTGATCGGCGAAAAGCTGGGCCACAAGGTTTACATAGTGCTGGAGAAGATGTCTGAGCTGAAGCTGGTATTGGCCGAAGCTGAGCGTCTGGGCGTGACTCCACGTCTGGGTCTGCGTACCCGTCTGGCATTCCAGGGCAAGGGTAAGTGGCAGGCGTCCGGTGGTGAGAAGTCCAAGTTTGGTCTGTCTGCCGCTCAGGTGCTGCGTGTTATCGATGAGCTGAAAGAAGCCAACATGCTGCAATCTCTGCAGCTGCTGCACTTCCACCTGGGCTCTCAAATCGCCAACATCCGCGATATTCGCCAGGGTGTAAGCGAAGCGGCACGTTTCTACTGTGAACTGCGTAAGCTGGGCGCCAACGTGGATTGTTTCGACGTAGGTGGTGGTCTGGCGGTGGATTATGACGGTACCCGCAGCTCCTCTTCCAGTTCCATGAACTATGGTCTGAACGAATACGCCAACAACATTGTGAGCGTGCTGGGCGAAATGTGTGTGGCTTACGATCAGCCAATGCCGCGCATTATCTCCGAGTCAGGTCGCTACCTGACTGCACATCACGCGGTACTTATCTCTGACGTTATCGGTACAGAGGCCTATAAGCCGGAAGACATTCAGCCGCCAGCTGAAGAGGCTCCACAGCTGCTGCAAAACATGTGGCAGTCCTGGCAGGATCTGAAAGGCCGTGTCGATTCCCGTGCACAAATCGAGATTTATCACGACGTGCAGCAGGATCTGGCGGAAGCCCATGCGCTGTTTGCCATGGGCCAGCTGAGCCTGACTGAGCGCGCCTGGGCTGAGCAGACCAACCTGCGTGTGTGTCACGAGCTGCAGGGCCTGATGAATAACAAAAACCGTTATCACAGACCTATTATCGATGAGCTGAATGAGAAGCTGGCCGACAAGTTCTTTGTGAACTTCTCCCTGTTCCAGTCGCTGCCTGATGCCTGGGGTATTGATCAGGTGTTCCCTGTACTGCCGCTGAGTGGTCTGGATAAGGCACCTGAGCGCCGTGCAGTTATGCTGGACATTACCTGTGACTCAGACGGTGCCATCGATCAGTACGTGGATGGTCAGGGTATTGAAACAACTCTGCCAGTGCCTGCGTGGCACGCTGACAGCCCATACTTGCTGGGCTTCTTCCTGGTCGGTGCTTACCAGGAGATCCTGGGTGACCTGCATAACCTGTTTGGTGACACCAACTCAGCTGTGGTGCGTCTGGATGATGAAGGCAAAGCTAACATAGAGTCAGTGCTGGCCGGTGATACCGTTGCTGACGTACTGCGCTATGTGAACCTGGATGCTATCTCCTTTATGCGTACCTACGAAGAGTTGGTCAATCGTCATATTGAAGAGGGCGAGCGTGCTTCTATCCTTGAAGAGCTGGAAGCCGGTCTGAAGGGTTACACCTATCTGGAAGATATCGCTGTGTTCTAAACGGCATCTGCTCTGTACCCGATGAGCATTGCCGAAAAAACCTGGTAGCGGGCAGCCTCAGGGCTGCCCATATTAAGGACAATAATAAAAATGTTTTTTGAAGGCTCTGAAAAAAAAGTAGAAATCAAAGTGGCTGCTGGCTCTCCCTCGCTGCGCAGTCTCGGGAGACCTTTCTGGCAGGACATAGTCGCCTGCGCCAATGCTGAGATTTTGTCTCACATCAGTAATGATGAATGTGACGCATACCTGCTCAGCGAATCCAGCCTGTTTGTATGGGACGATGAGTTCCTGATGTTGACCTGTGGCACCACCACACTGGCAGATGCAGCGCTGTCTTTTATCGAGCAGTACGGTATCGAAAAAGTGGGCTTTGTTTGCTATCAGCGCAAGAATGAATATCTGTCGCACCTGCAGTCGAGCAGCTTTGATGAAGATTTGTTTAGATTGCGGGAAAAACTGACCGGAAAAGCCTATCGTATAGGCCATCTGGACTCACACCATCACTATGTGTTCTGCACCGATGCTCCCTGTGAGGGCCTGGGTGAGGAGAAGACCAGTGAGTTGCTGATGTACCATATTCGGGGCGAGGCCGCCGACTACCTGAGAAGTGACAAGCAAACCGCCGAGGGCGTGCGTCGCTTGCTCGAGTTGGAGTCGCTGCTGCCGGACTTTGAATTTGATGACTTTTTGTTTGAGCCGTTCGGCTATTCCGTCAATGGGGTCAGTGGTGACCGTTATATGACGATCCACATCACACCTCAGGAAAATAGCTCGTACGTGAGTTTTGAAACCAATCTGGACTTGGGGCAATATCCACAGCCCATTTTTGCCAGACTGTTGCAAATTCTGAACCCGGGCAGTTGGGACGTGATTGGTTTTAACGTTGAGAGAGATACTCAAGGTTACCCATCACACCTGTGCCTGGGCAGTTGTACCCTTGAGAGTGATCAGGGGTACTCCATTGAGTTCAGTCACTTCCAGCAGACATGCCACGAAGTGCTGATCCCGGAACAAATGTAATCTTGATGGCCTGTAGCCATCCTTTGGAGTGAATATGACCACCATTGCAGACAAAGCAGATTATTCGCTGTTTTCTAACGCGTTCGGATATCTGCGTCAGCCTTTGGATTTCAAGCCTGTTGAAAGCGACGCTGACGTTGTTGTACTGGGTTTACCTTTTGATATGGCCGTGACCGGTCGCAGCGGTGGCCGCATGGGGCCTGGCGCGATCCGTAAGGTATCGACCAACCTGGCGTGGGAAGAGAAGCGCTGGCCATGGGACTTCCGTCTGTTTGACCATATTAAGGTCGTGGATGCCGGTGATCTGGTATTCAACCTGGGTGACGCTGCTGACTTTACCCAGCGTGCCGAAGATTTTGCCACTGCGATTGTAAAATCCGGCAAAACCATGCTGAGCCTGGGTGGGGATCACTTCGTGACTCTGCCGCTGCTGCGTGCCCACCATAAGGTACACGGTAAGATGGCACTGCTGCACTTTGATGCTCATACCGACACTTACAGCCAGGGTAGCCCATACGACCATGGCACCATGTTCTACACAGCGCCGAAAGAAGGCCTGATCGATGTAGACCACTCTGTGCAGGTAGGTATCCGTACCGAGTACACCAAAGATGGTCACGGTTTCCAGGTGATTGACGCCGGTATGGCCAATGAAATGACCGCCGATGAAATCGTGGCTCAGATCAAGGCCCGCGTAGGTGACATGCCTTTGTATGTGACTTTCGATATCGACTGTCTGGATCCTGCTTTCGCTCCAGGTACAGGTACTCCGGTTATCGGCGGCCTGACAAGCGACAAAGCGCTGAAGGTTATCCGAGGTCTGCAGGGCCTGAATATCGTAGGTATGGACGTAGTGGAAGTTGCGCCATCTTATGACAACGCCGAGATCACCTCTTTGGCGGCGGCCACTCTGGGTCTGGAAATGCTGCATGTTTGGGCAGCCAGCCAGGGCAAGATTCAAGAATAATCCTGTAGGATATTTCTTCATTCAGTTAAAGCCAGTGTGATCCACACTGGCTTTTTTGTTATATATCCCTGTGAAACCAAAGGCAGCCTGATGGAGTTTTCGGGCCCGCGATGTGAAAAGGAAGTATGAATGACAGATTTGACCCAGGTTCGCCGCGAGTATCTCCGTGGCGGTCTGCGCCGGGATGACTTAACGCCGGAACCTATGGCGTTTTTCAGGCATTGGATGGATCAGGCCATCAAGGCCAACTTGATGGATCCGACTGCCGTGTGTGTGGCAACAGTGGATGAAGATGGTCAGCCCTGGCAACGTATCGTGCTGCTTAAACAGTTCGATGATGATGGCTTTGTGTTCTTCACCAATCTGGAAAGCCGCAAGGCTACCCATCTGGCTCAGAATGCCAAAATCAGTATGCACTTTCCCTGGCATATGCTGGAACGCCAGGTATCGGTTACCGGCGTAGCCGAGCCTTTGTCTACGGCTGAGGTACTCAAATACTTTATTACCCGCCCTAAAGAGAGTCAGATTGCTGCCTGGGCTTCCAATCAATCCAGCCGCTTAACTGCCCGTCAGGCGCTGGAAACCAAGTTCAACGAAATGAAAGCCAAATTCGCCAAAGGGGAAGTTCCTCTGCCTAAGTTCTGGGGCGGCTACCGGGTGAAGCCGGAAACGGTTGAGTTTTGGCAGGGTGGCGAGCACAGACTGCATGACAGGTTTATCTATATGCGTGAAGGGGACAGTTGGCAGGTAGAGCGACTGGCGCCCTGAGCCGATCGGTAAGGATTAATTTCTTTGCGAGCCCAAAGCGCACCTGGCCGGTGCGCTTATGGTTGTTGGGAGCGCGGTTGATACGCTCCCTCAATCTCCAGGTCACTCAGGCCAGAGGCGTAACATTTTCCGCCAGTGGGCCTTTTTCACCCTGAACTACCTGAAAAGTGACGGATTGTCCCTCTTTCAATGTTCGACGGCCACTGCCATTGATGGCTCTGAAGTGGACAAATACATCGCCGGCGCCTTCACGGGCCAGAAATCCAAATCCCTTTTCATCGTTGAACCACTTTACAGTTCCAGTGATGACTTGATCTGACATAGAATCCTCTTAATCAATCCGGTGTTAACAAGCTGGTGCTGAAGCCGCAATGTAGCAGCCGGATATGTCAGATAAATTACAAGTTAAGGTGTTGATTAATGGTTACCATCTGGGTTGATGCGGACGCCTGTCCAAATCCGGTAAAAGAAATTCTGTTTAAAGCGGCAGAGCGAATGAAGGTGCCACTTAAGCTGGTGGCCAATCACAGCATCCGGATCCCGCCCAGTCGTTATATCTCTGTGATCAGGGTTGAGCAGGGGTTCGATGTGGCTGATAACTATCTGGTGGAGAGAGTTAGTGCCAATGATCTGGTCATCAGCAGTGATATTCCTCTGGCGGCCGACGCACTGAAAAAAGGGGCATTTGTGGTAACTCCAAGGGGAGAAGCCATGACCAAAGAGAATATTGGAGAGCGGCTGAATATGCGGGACTTCTTTGATACTCTCAGAAGTTCAGGGATCCAAACCAGTGGCCCGGCAGCCTTATCCAATCAGGACAAGCATGCGTTCAGCCGCCAACTGGATCTCTGGTCCAGACAAGTTGCAAAACTGCTAGACTGAAATGACAGGCCCAGTTGCGCAACACGGGAACATTGAAGTCGGGCGCACCAGGCACCTGTATGTCCCTACATCCTATCACTACTGGTTTGATATCGGTCGGGATGGCCGGGGAGAGAAAGCAGATGAAACATTGGTTACTGACACTGGTATTGATGACCCCGGGGTTGTCACTGGCTGCAGATTGGGTAATCCAAAACCAGGATTCCCGCGTAAGTTTTATTACCATCAAGCAAGGTAATATCGCCGAAGTCAGCCGTTTTACCAAGGTAAGTGGCGCACTGTCGTCAGAGGGAAAGTTCAGTTTGACCATTCCTCTGACCGGCGTACAGACAGGGATAGATATCCGCAACGAGCGTATGCAAAGCATGCTGTTCGAAGTGGGTAAATTCCCCGAACTTGAGCTTAACGCTGACGTCGATATGGCGGCGATTAACAGCATTAAGGCGGGTGAACAGGCGGTAGTGCAGGTCAGTGCCAAAGTTGCCTTGCATGGTAAGAGCCAGCCGATGACCTTTGATGTGATGGTCGCCAGGCTGAATAACAACACCCTGACTGTGAGTAGCTTTCAGCCCATAGTGGTCAATGCAGGACAATTTGCACTGAGCGCCGGGGTGGAAAAGCTCAGACAGGTTGCCGGATTAAAGGCGATCAGTGAAGCGGTACCAGTCAGCTTTGTGATTACCCTCAGCTCCAAAACCTAGGGAGCTGCCAGATCGGGAGCATAGATTATGGTGACAGACTCTGAAGGTTACACCCATCTGTTGACGTTTTTGGGTGAAAACCTTGAGCTTTTCAATGCTCCCAATGGCGATATCAGCGTAAATCAACCCGTGCTCGAGTACTTTGAAGAGCAGCTATCGGCCCAGGTGATATTACTATGCGGCCAACACCCAGGCTTGAGTTTTGAGCAAAGGAACAGGGTGATCCGCGAAGTTGATGCCATAGTTGCCGATCTGGAACAGGTGCTGGCTGAGGTGGTGGATAAGCCAATGACCCGGGAGCAGGCTCTGTTTATCACTGACTACGCAGGCCTGATAAAAAACCTGTTCGATACCGCTATCTCAACCATGATGGCCACATACCGCAGGTTGGATGCCAGTTAAGTATTAAATGCCTCCTTTTGCTGTAAAGCTTCTATAATTGTTTCAGCAATTAATAGTTGAGCAAGAGTGCAAAACCTATTTTGCAGGGAGGCGCGCATGTTAACCCTTTTACCCGATTTTCCTCATGATACTGTTGCCGTGGTCGCTCAGGATCTGTTGTGCAGCGACGACTACGCTCAGGTGCTGGAGCCAGCGATAGAGTCCAGGTTGCAGGACCACGCCAGTATCCGTCTCTGGTATGAATTTGATGCAAGCTTTAAGGGCATTACCGTAGGTACGCTTTGGAATGAAGCTATGTTGGGATTCTTTCACTTGAGTGACTTTTCGCGTATTGTCGTGCTTGCCGATGACGCTGTGATGAGGGGAATGGCACAAACGCTGGCGGGGATGATGCCTTGTCCGGTGAAGATCTATTCCACTTCAGAACGGGAATCGGCCAGAGCATGGCTTCAAAAGGAGCCTGTAGCGGTTTAACTCTGTCACGCCTGACATGCCGTGACAGTTAAGAGGTCCGGTAATGTTAAGAGTGATCCTGTTTTTTATGTCCCTCCTTCCCCTGGTCAGTTCAGCTTACGACAAGCCCGTGTTAGGGCCCTCAGAGCCATTCACTCTGGAAGAAGGCGGCATCCCCTTTGAAGCCCGTATTGATACCGGCGCATCCAACAGCTCATTGCACGCTTTTGACCTTCAAGTTATCGGTGGTGAGGTCAGCAAGAAGAAAGACAATATCGGCAAGATGTTGAGATTCACCACCGCCAATGAAGAGGGTAAACAATCTCAAATGGAGGCGAAAATCGTCGATGTCTCCACTGTGAAGAATGCCCAGGGTACAGAGTCACGCTATATGGTTGAGCTGACGCTGAACTTTGCCGGGGATGCCCGTAAGGTGAAGGTTAACTTAAGAGACCGCCGCCATATGGACTATAAGATGTTGATCGGTCGTAACTGGATTAAAGGCCATTATCTGGTGGATGTGCAGCAGCTGCCGGTGATCGGGGCCAGAGCACCAATCCACATTGTTGAATCAGATTTGACCTATCACGCCCGTATTGACACCGGCGCGGTCGAAAACTCCCTGCACGCTACCCATATCCGTGTTCATGATGAAGACAAACAGAATATGGAGAACAATATTGGCAAGCTGGTGACCTTCACCACAAGCAATGAGGAAGGCCAGTCCGCCGAAGTCACCACCAGGATTAAGAATACCTCCCTGATCCGTAATGCTCAGGGCAGCGAAATCCGTTACATGGTGGAGCTGGAGTTAGGCGAGCCGGGTAAAGAGTACAAGGTGCTGGTAAATCTGAAGGACAGAAGCAAAATGCGCCAGAAGCTGTTGATTGGCCGTAACTGGCTGGAAGGGCACTATCTGGTGGATGTGGAAAAATAGCCCTCACATTGCGGTTGATAAAAAAGGCACCTCAGGGTGCCTTTTTACTCTCATCAATCAGCCGATTCTCTCAGTCCCTTTGGGGACAACCTCGTGGCCGATGCCCCCTATGGCCAACACTTCATCTTCCTCATTACGGATAGCAAACTTGGTCACCTTGAAGTACCTGTCGCCTCTGTGGTCACTCAATATCTCGTCAAAGGTGATGGGCTCGGATGATTGCAATACCTTTTGGTCATTGGTGTGGAAACGCTTCGCATCCAGAACCGGATATATTTCTTCATCGGTATGGCCAACAATCTGTCTCTGCTCCCGCGCCACAACCTGGCAATACCTTGGGTTAACCATCTGATAGACACCCTTGAGGTCTTTTACAAAAATCATATTGGGCGATGATTCCATCAGTGCCTGTAGCAGATCTCTGTATCTGCCCAACTCAAGCTTTGATTCCTGTTGGACGGCCAGTTGCTGTTCCAAAGCCAGGTGGTTGGCTTCGAGGCTGGCCAGCGCGGTTTCCAACTGTTGATGACGCGATACGAAAGCTGCAGCCAGTTTGCCAAGCTCATCATTGCGTTGACTGGCTTCTATCTCCAACTGTTCTGGCCTGTCCTGATACAGTGCCTGAGCCATACGGCTGAGGGGGCTGACCAACATTCTGTGCAGTACCCAAAACAACATAAACAGCGCCAGTACCTGAATGACGACCAGCAGCAAGCCCACCTTACCGGCGATCCCCTGTGCTTCTTTCCCGAGGGCATCAAGTGGTGTGGCAATTATCACGTGCCAAAGGGTATCCGGCATCAGAAAAACAGAGACCATGACCCGCTCATTCAGCAGAGGATCTTTGGCCAGGGTAAAGCTGGTTAATTCCAATGGGCTGCCGGGCCAGCCCTGTGTCAGATTGGCAAGCAGGGTTTGCGTTCTCTTGGCATCATCATCGTTAAGCCCCGGGATATGCTCCGCGGCGCTGTGTTGGGCATTAAACCTGTAGGCCCCCTTAAGCTTTTGTTGTTGATCGGCTTCAATCAGCCGCTTGGCAAGTTGCTCCATTTCAGGGTGCGTAGACTGGAGCTCGGAAAAAGTAAGAGGTAATTGCTTTGACGTCAGGCTGCCGGGCGCAGCGATGATCTGACGATAAGGGTCAACAACCAGCACATAGCCCGGAATGTCAGTTCTTCCCGCATCAATAAACTGATTGAGGTGCTCAAGGCTGATATCAACAGTGGCAGCCCCGAGGTAACTGTGATCGAACCACATGGCTGATGACGCTGTAACCATGGTCTCCCGGGTAACTGGGTCCTGATAAGCTTTGGACCACAAGGTCTTGCCCCGGGGGAGCAGTCGGGTGGGTTCGTACCAAAACTCGTGACGATAGTTCTGTCCAGAGTAACCTTTGACCTCGGTGAGTTCACCAGACTCAGTCCGGGCCCAAAAGGCGCTCTCCCCGGTGGAGGACTCAGTTTGTTCAGGCCAGATCCCGCCACCTGCAATCAGCTGTTTCTGACTTTCCAGATCGAGCAGGGCAGGGACCACTTTTCTCAGCTTGGCCGTAGAGCCACTTTCCAGCTCTCCCAGACTGGATAATGATGCTACCAGACTATTGACCTGTGCCGTGGCCTCATGCAGCCGGGTGACCACAAGTTGCCCCAGATGGCGATTTACAGTCAGTTCCTGAGTCATCAGCTGCTGTTTCTGTATCCCCAACATGATCCACCAGGTCAGCAGTATTAGCGCCAGCGCAATGGCCAGCTGGATCAGACTGATTTTTACAGGCAAGCTGCGCAGCCATTGGCGAATGCCGGTTGGATTTTCAGAGTTATGATGTGCGGTCATGGAATAATAAAATGCCGAAATGCATGAACCAGATATCAACACTTTACCCCTATCGCACTATTTGGCCATAAGTAAAATGTTGTACAGGATGAATATTTTGCTAATTTACCCGAATTGTTTCAACGTTAGCCACCCGGCATTAAGCGCCGGATACCTGCGAGTAATACTGTGACTCCTTGAAGCCGTCGTGGCTATTTTAGTCATTCTGAATACAGCGCTCTGTGGGGCGTCATATAAAGTTCATAAAATGAGCTTTGCCACCATAGGGTTAAATGCCAAAAATGGCCATTTAACCCTAGTCAAAGCGGCTTGCGTCGCGTAAACTTTTACTCTTTTTTATTGACCCAATGGCAGCGATCCCGCAGGGGATTGTCGGTAAGGACGCTTTGGGTGAAAGAGATGGACATTATTCAACGTGCACCTAACCGATTCAAAGCTGGACTTTGAGATTGGTGAAGCAGTGGAAGAGAAGATGCAGCAGTTAACTGAGATCGTAGAACTCGCCTTGGCAGCGATCGACCAGGCCAGCGACCTGAAGGCGCTGGACGATATCCGCGTCGATTACCTGGGTAAGAAAGGTAAAATCACCGATATGATGAAACTGATGGCCACTTTGAGCCCGGAAGAAAAGCCGGTCTTTGGTCAGAAAGTGAATCAGGCTAAACAACAGGTACAACAGTGCCTGGCCCAGCGTATCGAAGGCCTGAAGGCTGCCGAGCTGGAAGCCAAACTGAGCGCAGAGCAAATTGATGTGACCCTGCCGGGCCGTACTCTGGGCAATGGTGGTTTACACCCTGTAACCCGCACCATCGAGCGTATTGAAAGTTTCTTTGGCGAACTGGGCTTTACTGTGAAGAATGGCCCTGAAATCGAAGATGATTTCCATAACTTTGATGCGCTGAATATTTCCGAGCACCACCCGGCTCGTGCGGACCACGATACCTTCTACTTCAACCCGAAGGTGATGTTGCGTACCCAGACGTCAGGCGTACAGATCCGTACCATGGAAAATGAGCAGCCTCCGCTGCGCATTATCTCTCCCGGTCGCGTATATCGTAACGACTACGACATGACTCACACTCCAATGTTCCATCAGGTGGAAGGCTTGCTGGTGGATGAGCATGTGAACTTCGCTGAGCTGAAAGGCATTCTGCACGACTTCCTGCGTAACTTCTTTGAAGAGGACCTGCAGGTTCGCTTCCGTCCTTCTTACTTCCCGTTCACAGAGCCTTCCGCTGAAGTTGATGTGATGGGTAAAAACGGTAAGTGGCTGGAGGTGCTGGGCTGCGGTATGGTTCACCCGAATGTACTGCGCAGCGTAGGTATCGATCCTGAGAAATACTCCGGTTTTGCTTTTGGTATGGGCGTTGAGCGTCTGACCATGTTGCGCTACGGCGTAAACGACCTGCGTTCGTTCTTCGAGAACGACCTGCGTTTCCTTAAGCAATTCAAATAACGGAGCAGTACAGTTATGAAATTTTCCGAATCCTGGCTGCGCGAGTGGGTAAATCCATCCGTTAGTCGTGAAGAACTGGCCCATCAGATCACCATGGCAGGTCTGGAAGTTGACGGTGTTGATGCCGTTGCTGCTGACTTCTCCGGTGTGGTTGTGGGTGAAGTGGTTGAATGTGGCCAGCATCCTGATGCTGACAAGCTGCGTGTAACCAAGATTAATGTCGGTGGCGAAGAGCTGCTGGATATCGTTTGTGGCGCACCAAACTGCCGTCTGGGTCTGAAAGTGGCCGTGGCTATGGTTGGTGCTGTTTTGCCAGGCGATTTCAAAATCAAGAAGGCCAAACTGCGTGGTCAGCCTTCACACGGTATGCTGTGCTCATTCAGTGAGCTGGGTATCGATGTGGAAAGCGACGGTATTATCGAACTGCCGCTGGATGCGCCGCTGGGCACAGATATCCGTGAGTATCTGCAGCTGAATGATGCTGTTATCGATGTGGATCTGACTGCAAACCGTGCTGACTGTCTGGGTATGGTCGGTCTGGCCCGCGAAGTCGGTGTGTTGAACCGCGCCGAAGTGACTCAGCCAAGCTGGGAGCCGGTAACCGCCTGCGCTGAAGACAAGGTTGAGATCAGCCTGAACGCGCCTGAAAGCTGTCCACGTTATCTGGGCCGTGTGGTGAAAAACGTTAACGTTAAAGCCGCGACTCCTATGTGGATGCAGGAAAAGCTGCGTCGCAGCGGTATCCGCTCTATCGACCCTATCGTTGATATCACCAACTATGTGCTGATTGAATTCGGTCAGCCAATGCACGCCTTCGATCTGGCTAAGCTGGATGGCGGCATTCAGGTGCGTCTGGGTAATGGTGACGAGAAGCTGACTCTGCTGGACGGCACTGAAATTACAGTACCAAACGATGTACTGGTTATCGCTGACGAACAGAAACCTTTGGCGCTGGCCGGTGTGTTCGGTGGTGAGTACTCAGGCGTATCTGAGGAGACCACAGACATCATGCTGGAATGTGCTTTCTTTGCGCCTCTGGCCATTATGGGTAAAGCCCGTCGCCTGGGCCTGCACACTGATTCCTCGCACCGTTTTGAGCGTGGCGTGGATCCCGAGCTGCAGCATAAAGTCATGGATAGAGCCACCCGTCTGGTGCTGGATATCTGTGGTGGCGAAGCCGGTGTTGTGGTTGAAGCCAAGTCTGATGAGCATCTGCCAAAGCCTGCCAACATTCTGCTGCGTCGTGCCAAGTTGGACAAACTGCTGGGCCATGTGATTTCAGACAGTGATGTGAACGAAATTCTGACCCGCCTGGGCTTCACTGTTGAAGTAGTTGAGGCTGGTTGGCAGGTGAAGACTGCGACCTATCGTTTTGACATGGCGATCGAAGAAGACTTGATTGAAGAAGTGGCCCGTATCTACGGCTATAACAACATTCCAAATGTTGCGCCAGTTGCCGCTTTGAAGATGTCTGACCATAAAGAAGCAGAGCTGAGCCTGAAGCGCGTTCGTAGTGTGTTGACCGCCCGCGGTTTCCAGGAAGCGATCACCTACAGTTTTGTTGATCCCAAGCTGCAGAAGCTGTTGCACCCAGAGCAGGACGCTATGATCCTGCCTAACCCTATCTCCAGTGAAATGTCGGCCATGCGCCTGTCTATGTTCACCGGTCTGCTTAATGCAGTGGGTTACAACCAGAGCCGTCAGCAAGGCCGTGTGCGTCTGTTTGAGACAGGTTTGCGCTTTGTTCCTGACGAAAATGCCGAGTCCGGTGTTCGTCAGCAGGCGATGCTGGGTGCTGTAATTGCCGGTCCAAATAGTGAAGAACACTGGTCAATGGAGTCAAAAACCGTTGATTTCTTCGATCTTAAGGGTGATTTGGAGGCGATTATTGGCTTGACAGCTGCAGATCTAGAATTTAGCTTTAGAAGAGCGACGCACAGTGCGCTACATCCAGGGCAATGTGCTGAAATTCTGAGAAATGATCGAGTTATTGGTTTCATAGGTGCGGTACATCCAAGCCTTGAAAAGCCGTTCGGTCTAAATGGCAAAACCATCGTGTTCGAGTTGGAGCTGGACGCCTTGTTGTGCAGCAACCTTCCTCAAGCCCAGGCTGTATCTAAGTTTCCGTCTAACAGACGAGATATTGCGGTCGTGGTTGATGACAGTGTTGCTTCAGGTGATGTAATCAAACTGATAAGAAAAGTTGGCGAGAATCAGTTGGTTGGCTTAAACTTGTTCGATGTATACCAAGGTAAGGGTGTTGAACCTGGCAAGAAGAGCCTGGCGATTGCACTTACGTTACAAGATACAGCTCGTACGCTGGAAGAGAAGGACATTGCCGAGAAGGTTGAGGCAGTTGTTGCTGCTCTGAAAGCAGAGTTCAACGCATCGTTGAGGGATTAAAGTATGGCACTTACCAAAGCGGAAATGGCAGAACATCTGTTTGAAAGCCTGGGCATTAACAAGCGGGTTGCCAAAGAGATGGTCGAGTCGTTCTTCGAAGAGATCCGTTGTGCACTGGAAAGTGGAGAACAGGTTAAGTTGTCAGGCTTTGGCAACTTTGATCTTCGAGACAAGAACGAGCGCCCGGGAAGGAACCCAAAAACCGGTGAAGATATCCCTATTTCGGCCCGTAGGGTCGTTACTTTCCGCCCTGGTCAGAAGCTAAAGAGCCGGGTAGAAGTAGCCAACTCCGAAAAGTAGGATACCTACCGTTCAAGAAAAGCCACTCTCTGAGTGGCTTTTCTGTTTTGGTTTCTTTAGTATTTGCACGCTTTCGTTTTTTCAGGAAACCCAAGTTGTCCAGAGAACCCAAATACTTCGACCGTAGCTTTAAATTTTCCCTGCTTCATCCCAGACTCTGGCCATCATGGCTGGGTATTCTGTTGTTGCTTATCTTCGGGCTGATGCCAGCTTTCATCCGTGATCCTATCGCCAGGCAGTTGGCTCATCTGGTTAAGCGTATTTCCAAAAAGCCAATTCGTGTTGCCCGCGCTAACCTGACCACCTGTTTTCCGGAAAAGTCAGCGGATGAGATCGAAGAGCTGATCAACGAAAACGTTGAAAACTTCGTGATGATCCTGCTGGCTCAGGCTGAACTGGTGTTAAAAGGTCGCAATAACCTTCGCCGCCGGGTGAACCTGATGGGCTTTGAGCATGTCCAGGCCGCCAGAGACTCAGGTAAGCCGGTTATATTTATCATGCCCCATGTGTGGGGGATCGAATATGCCGGTCTACGCTTGAACCTGGAACTGCCCATGGTAACCATGGCCAAGGCCCATAAAAATGAGCTGTTTAATTGGTTTAATAATCGTATGCGAAGCTCGCTCGGTGGACACGTGTATATGCGGGAGGCAGGTATTCGTGCGCTGCTTTCCGAGCTCAAGAACGACAACAGCTTCTTCTATTTGCCGGATGAAGATCTGGGCCGTGATAAGAGTGTGTTTGCGCCGTTTCTGGGGACAACGAAGGCGACATTACCTGTAGTGGGACGTTTGGCCCAGGCAGGTAATGCGGCCGTGATGCCAGTCAAAATAGGTTACAACCGTCAAACCCGTCAGTTTGACCTGACTGTCATGCCAGAGTTGCCTGCAGATACCATGCAGGGTAAAGAGAATGAAGCTTTGGCACTTAATAAGGCGGTAGAGCAGGTTATTTTGGCTTACCCGGAACAATATATGTGGTTCCTCAGGGTATTGAAGACCCGCCCCGAGGGAGAACCTGATATTTACGCCTGAGTTCTCGATATATCAGTTACGATCCACTGCATTGCAGTGGCTTTTTTTATTCAGGGTTGGCGCAGATTTAAAGCAGAAAGTCCCAACTTGGTTATATTTTATAGAGGACAGGATAAACAAGGGATGTGATGAAATCTGCACCTATTCCCCCATGTGATGAGTTGAGACTGGAACGTCTGCGCAGCACCGGGCTGTTGGATTCTCTGGCTGAGGAGAGGTTTGACCGGCTGACGCTATTGGCGAAAGCCTTCTTCGACGTACCTGTTTGCCTGATAAGCCTGGTGGATGAGGACAGGCAGTGGTTCAAGTCCAATCAAGGCCTGCAGTTTTGTACTGAAACCCCCAGAGATATCTCTTTTTGCGGGCATTCTATACTCGAGGGGGAAGTTTTTCTGGTGGAGGATGCCAGAGAGGATTCGCGGTTTGCTGATAATCCTTTGGTCACAGACGACCCCGGGATTCGTTTTTATGCCGGTTATCCTTTGAAAACCGCTGACGGCTTCCATTTGGGAACTCTCTGTATCATTGATTTTGTGCCGAGGAAGCCATCTCCGGCAGAGTTAATCAGTCTCACAGAGTTTGGCTGGCTGGTTGAGCAGGAGATGGACAATGACCATCTGGCGAATTTTGATACTTTGACCAGTCTTTATAATCGCCGTGGCTTCGATAGTTTAGTCAGCCAACTTTTGACCATAAGCGGGCGCGTTGGTCATAGGGGGACTTTTTTAAGCATAGAGCTGTGCGGCCTGACCGGGATTACCCGGGAACACGGTAGTCTGCAGGCTGAAAAAAAAGCCCTTATTTCCTTTGCAGCCTGTCTGCGACAGGCTGTGCAGGAGATGGATATTGTCGCCCGGGTAAATGCCGGGAAGTTTGCGATATTTCTGACCTATCGAAGCGGGGATGCCTTGGTTAAGACGGTTTTGGAGCAAATGACGGAGACAGTCAATACCTTTAATGCCCGGGCAGGAAAACCCTGGCAGCTGGCATTCAGATTTGGGGTTGCTGAATCCGGTGCATTGGCTGCGGAAACATGTGAAGAGTTGGAGCTGAGAGCGGAAACTGATATGGAGTCACAGGTATAGCATTTGGGGTAAAACAAGGCAGCTCAAGCTGCCTTGTTTATTATATGGGAAGGGCTTTTCAGGCCAGCAGCTGTGCGCCAATGATCGCGCAGCCTGAGAGCATGGCCAGTAGCAGCCCAACTGTTCCACCTTGTGTGCGATAGTTGCCCTCACTCGCCGCTTGATGCCGTTTTTGCCATACCATGGCTACCGGCAGAAAAATCGCGAGAATAACCAGCGCAATCGCGGCGTAACCCAGGGCCATAATAAAGCCGGAAGGGTAGCAGAGGGCAAAAGCCAGTGGCGGTGCAAAGGTGATCAAGCCGGTGACAAGGCGCTTTTGCCTGAGCATATCCCCAATAAAATCAAATAACCCCAAAGCCACCCCAAGGAAAGAGGTCGCCAGAGCCAAATCGGCGAATCCTCCTATTACACTTTGCAGCGCCGGGGAGTTGACTGCGGCACTCAGGCCGGTCACGAGTTCACTTAATCCCGCCTGTTGCATCAGCGCACTTTGTCCCAGATTGCCAATGCTGACCATAAGCCACAGACAGTACACAATCAGGGGCAGGGCTGAGCCCAATAAAATTGCCAATCTCAGCTTTTTAATATCAACGCCCAGGTAGCGCACAACCGACGGAATTGAGCCGTGAAAGCCAAAGGAGGTAAAGATGACGGGCAGTGCGGCCAGCATGCTGGTCATCATACCTGCAGTTTGAGCAGGCGTTGCCTGTAATCTTATCCATTCAATTTTTGGCATCAGGAGTACCAGAATCACCGCCAGAGCTATCAGCTTGAGGGTGAACAGGCCACGGTTAACCAGATCGACTTTGCCGGTACCACTGATGATGAGGGCGGCGACCACAGCTGTCCAGATAAGGGCGCCACTCCAGTCAGGCAACATCAGCAAAGGAGTCAGGCGTGAAGTCAACTGTTCCCCGCCACCGGCAATGTATGCCGCGCACAGGGCGTAAAACAGAAACAGCATGGAGGCGGTGGCAACCCATTGACCCGGGCGGCCCAGGTAACGTCTTGCGAGAGTATGCAGGGTGGCATCCTGTTGTGCATCCTGATGCAGTTCCAACATGAGCAGTGCGGTATAGCTCATCAAGGCCCAGATAATCAGCATGGCGGCGATGGCCAGAGGAAAGCCGAGAGCGGAAGCAGCCAGCGGCAGTGCCAGCATACCGGCACCTATGGTTGTACCGGCAATAATAAGCAGGCTGCCGATAAATCGATTTTGTTGCATGTGTGTCCCTTATGAACCAGAAAAATAATGAGTAGGTGAGTTCTGGCCACAACAGCGGGAATAGTGAACTATCTTCGCCGTTGTGGCGGTAGATAGTCGTCTTGTGAATTGGACATTTTAAACTCTGTATAGATTAGAAAAATCGTATTGTATTGGTGTAACGGTGTGGCGTTACAAGTTCGAAATTACGTGGACAAGAGGGTGGGGTCAAGCTGTTGGAGAGCTGATTGCTGACTCTTTATGCAAAGCGTGATGCAGTTGGCATTCGTTGGTAAAAAACAAGCGCCCTAAGGCGCTTGTTTTTTAGTGGCTGTCGGTCAGCGGCCGTGGCGATCTGCCAGGCGTTTCTGAACATCCGCGAGAGAAAGTTCCTGATCTTCCAAGAGCACCATCAGGTGAAACATCAAATCTGCGGCTTCATTAACCAACTCATCCCGGTCTGAGGTTGCACCGGCGAGTGCGCATTCCACCCCTTCCTCTCCCACTTTTTGAGCGATACGTTTGCTGCCGGATTTGAACAGGGAGGCGGTGTAACTATTGCTTATCGAGCCCTTGTAGACATCCTGCTTGCGACTGGATATTACCTGTCCCAGCCGGCTCAGAAAAGGTCGTGCGAACTGGTCGTGCCAACAGGTTTCAGCCCCTGTGTGACAAGTTGGTCCTTTGGGGCGAGCCATCACCAGCAGACTGTCATTATCGCAATCGAGAGATACTGCGAGACATTCGAGTGTGTTACCTGATGATTCACCTTTGGTCCACAGGCGTTCTTTGGAGCGGCTGTAAAAGGTTACCAGTCCCAACTCCAGAGTGGCCAGCAGGGCGGTCTTGTCCATCCAGCCCTGCATTAGTACATCGCCGGTATCCGAGTGTTGAACAATAGCAGGCAACAGGCCGTTGCCTTTTTTGAAATCGGCGCGATTAACGAGATCTGCTGAGGTAAAAATATCCTTGTTCATGCTGGTTCCCTTAACCTTGTGGCTGCGTAAGATTTGTTATTGATGAATAACTTATAGCATCAGGACGAACACATATCCCTTTTGCAGTCAGATATTGTTTTAATTCAGGAATTGGAATGATGCCCTTGTGAAACACACTGGCAGCCAGGGCTGCATCAACTTTTGCCTGCTGAAATACCTCGGCAAAGTGCGCCATGGTGCCAGCGCCACCCGAGGCAATTAAAGGCACATCACAAATCGCACGTATACTGCTCAGTTGCTTAATGTCGTACCCCTGACGCACTCCGTCCTGATTCATCACATTCAGTACAATCTCACCGCACCCCCGGCGTTGTACCTCTTCTACCCAATCCTGGGTGTACCAAACTGTGTCTTTGGTGGCAGATTCCTCACCGGTAAATTGCTTCACTTTATAGCTGTCCGTAGCTTTATCATGGAAGGAGTCTATGCCGATGACGATGCACTGACGGCCAAATTCATCCTGCAGACGGTTAATCAAACCCGGATCGGAGAGGGCAGGAGAGTTCACTGAGATTTTATCGGCGCCAAAGGCCAATAGTTCACGGGCCTGCTCCAGAGTTTTAATACCACCGGCGACACAGAAGGGGATGTCTATCTGCTCGGCAATGCGCCCCACCCATGACTTATCCACCAGACCATCCCGGGCGCTGGCACTGATATCGTAAAACACCAGCTCGTCAGCACCCTCTGCCGCGTATCTGGCGGCCAGCGGCACGATATCTCCGATAATTTCGTGGTTGCGAAATTGCACTCCCTTGACCACAAGACCATCTCTGACGTCCAGGCAGGGGACTATTCGTTTGGCCAGCATGAAATTGCCTCCTCTGCGCTGAAATTCTCTATCAGCAGTGCTTTGCCTATGATGATTGCAGTTGCGCCACTGTCACGTACGGCGGCGACATCATCAAGTGTGGCGATACCGCCGGAAGCCTGCCATTGGATGTCAGGGTATCTGTCGCTGAGTTCCCGGTAGAGCTCTGTATTTGATCCCTTAAGGGTGCCGTCACGACTGATATCTGTCACCAGAGCGTGTTTAAGCCCTGCTTCGATAAAGCGGTCGGTGAGGGATTCCAGACTGACTCCCCCACCTTGCTGCCAACCGGATACCGCGACCCGTTTTTCGCCTATCTCACTAATATTCACATCCAGTGCCAGACAGATTGCGTCAGCTCCGTAGCGCTTAAGCCAGTCCATCACCAGCTCAGGCTCTTTAACCGCCAGTGAGCCTATCACCACGCGATTAACACCGGCAGCAAGCAGCTCTTCAACCTGCTCCTTTGTACGAATACCGCCGCCAACCTGAAGTTTGGCGGTCAGTTTGCCGGCTATGGTTTTAATCAAATCGATTTGGCGGGCATCAGGGTTTTTGGCTCCGGTCAGATCGACCAGATGTAGCCACTGCGCACCCTGTGATTGGTACAACTCCAGCTGGTTAAGCGGGCTCAGGGCAAAGCGGGTTTTCTGGTTATAGTCTCCCTGATACAGGCGTACTACTTCACCATCAATTAAGTCGATAGCTGGTATTATCATTCACCCATCTCCATAAAATTCTTTAATATTCTGGCGCCTACTGCCGCACTTTTTTCCGGGTGAAATTGCACACCCATAAAGTTATCTTTGCCTATGGCTGCACTGAACACCTGTCCATAATCGCTGCGAGCCAGAGTGTACTGAGACTCCCGTGCACAAAAACTGTGAACAAAGTAAACATACTCACCGCTATCAATGCCGTTAAACAGTGGATGGGCTGTTGGACTGATTGCATTCCAGCCCATATGTGGCAAAGGCTTGGAGCCGGTATCCAACTGACTGATGTCGGTGTCGATAATGCCGAGGCAGGGAGTGATTTGCTCACCCTCTGAGGACTGACGACACAAAAGCTGCATTCCCAGGCATACCCCCAGTACGGGTTGAGTCAGACCTGGTATCAAGGTGTCCAGCCCTTTACGTTGCAGTGATGCCATGGCAGCTTTGGCACTACCGACCCCTGGCAGCACCACGCGTTTGGCGGCTTTAATCACATTGGCGTCTCTGCTTATCACAGGTGATACGCCAAGGCGCTCAAAGGCATAACGAACAGAGCTTAAATTGGCGCAGCCGGTGTCGATAATCACAGTAGAAGTATCTTGCGCGGCTGATCCTTGCGTTAGTTGGTTCATTCGGGCTCCTTACAACATGCCTTTGCTTGATGGCAGTGCGTCACCTTCAATGGCTACGGCCTGTCTGAGTGCTCTTCCCAGCGCTTTAAACATGGCTTCCACCTTGTGGTGCTCGTTGTCGCCCACGCAGCCAATCTGCAGGGTTGCTCTCAGACCATCGGCGAAAGAGCGGAAGAAGTGAGGCACCATTTCAGTCGCCAAGCCGCCCACAGCTTCCCGTTCAAACTGTGCGTCCACCTTGCAGAAGGGGCGGCCTGAGATATCAATCAGGCATTCACCCCTGGCTTCATCCATCGGCAGGGAGAAACCAAAACGAGCGATACCTATTTTGTCGCCCAGAGCCTGACGCAGAGCATCGCCAAGTGCCAGGCCGGTATCTTCGACACTGTGGTGGTCGTCAATATGCAGATCCCCGGCCACGGCAACGGTCAGACTGAAGTTGCCGTGGGTGGCAATTTGATCCAGCATGTGGTCGAAAAAACCAATGCCGGTACTGATCTGGCTTTGTCCCGGGGAGTCCAGATCCACTTTTACCTGAATGTCGGTTTCTTTGGTGGTGCGACTGACGCTGGCAACCCGGTTTCGACCAAGCAGCTGATCGGCAATTTGAGTCCAGGTCAGGTTTTGTCTGTCATATTTTAATCCAGCGACGCCCATGGCCTCGGCAAGGCCAATATCTGTATCCCGATCACCGATAACAGCGCTGCGGGTAAAATCCACCTTGCCGCCGGTCAGATAGTCTCTGACCAATCCCAGTTTGGGTTTGCGACAGCTGCAGTTCTCATCGTCAAAGTGAGGGCAGATCAGTACGTCGTCGAATCTGACCCCCTGAGAGCTGAAGATCTGCATCATCAAATTGTGTGGCGCATCGAAGTCATCTTTCGGGAATGAGGGGGTGCCCAGGCCATCCTGATTGCTGACCATCACCAATCTGAATCCGGCTTTTTGCAGTCTCAGCAGGGCAGGGATCACACCCGGCTCAAAGGCGAGCTTGTCCAGTCTGTCCAGCTGTTTGTCTATGGGAGGCTCCTCTACCAGGGTGCCGTCTCTGTCGATAAATAGGATCTTTTGCGTCATTGTTCGTTCCAGACCTTTAAATTGATTATTTTGAATTCTCAGTAGTGGCTGATTCAGCTGAGCACAGCGCTCTGATAATGGCGTCTGTTTCAGCGTCATTGGTAAAGCTGAAGCGAATAGCATTCGCCAGACGGGGATGACTGTACCTGCGTGCCACTATCCCGGCTTGTGAAGCTTGTCCGTTGATGGCGTCCACATCCTCATATTCAGCCAACAGGAAGTTGGCGAAACTGATACTGACGGTGGCACCGGCTTGCTCTAGTGCTTTACCCAGTCGCCTGCCGTTGGCAATCAGGGCTTCAACCTGTGTTTGCATAGTGTTTATACCCGTCTCAGTCAGAGCTGCTGTTGCCATATCAGCAACCGGTGCCGGTACCGGATAAGGGGCGATGACACGCATGACCAGCTCGCAGATGCCGGGGTTGGCCAGCATAAAACCACAGCGGATGCCTGCCAGTGCGAAGGCTTTGGACAGGGTTCTGAGAACGACTAAGTTTGGGTACTCGCTCAGTAAAGGCGCCGAGCTTTGCTCAGGACAAAACTCAATATAGGCTTCATCCACCACAATCAGCTTGTCCGGAAACTGAGTGAGCAAACCGGTAATTTGCGCTTTGGACACCAGAGTACCGGTGGGGTTGTTGGGATTGCAGACAAAGATGATCTTCTCATCATTGATACTGCCCGCCAGCTCTCCCGGGCCAGGCAGCGCAAACTCACCGTCGAGCTTGAGTTCAGTTACCGCAACATTAAAGGTTGCAGCACTGATCCCATACATGCCATAGGTGGGGCCAAAGGTGACAATGGCATCCCTGCCCGGAATGCAAAAGGTACGGATAAGCAGCTCAATGGCTTCATCGGCGCCGCGGCCACATATGATGGAGTCTGCAGGCACATCTGCATAATCAGCATAGGCCTGAATAAGCGCTGGCGGCTGGCATTCGGGGTAACGATTGGCACCGGCCAGCACAGTATTATTGAATGGCGACTCATTGGCATTGACCCAGATATCCCCTCGACCACCTATGCGCCGTGCACTTTGATAGGGTTCAAGGCTCAGCAGCTCTGGCCTTGCCAGTCGAGCAGCCAGCTTGATGGCTCTTTCCTCTACAACTGGACTGCGCCTTGCTCTGGGATTGTTGTCTGCGGACATTGTCATTGGTTGGCCTCCATTCGAACCTTGACGGCATTTCTGTGGGCATCCAACTGCTCAGCGGCAGCTAAGGTCATGACGGTCTGGCCTATCTGGTCCAACCCTTTGCGACTGAGCTCCTGAACGGTGAAGCGGCGGCTGAAGTCAGCCAGCGACAGGCTGGAGACACTGGCGGCGTAGCCATAGGTTGGCAGTACGTGGTTGGTACCACTGGCATAGTCACCCACGGATTCAGGTGTCCAGGGCCCCAGAAATATGGAGCCGGCGGCCCTGAGCTGAGGTAATAAGTCTCTTGGGCTTTGGGTTTGTACTATCAGGTGCTCAGGGCCATAGCGATTGGAGACCTCGGCAGCCATGAGTAAGTTGTCCACCTCAATAATACGGCTGCACTCCAGTGCCTGACGGGCGATGTCGGCTCTGGGTAATTGATCCAACTGGCTGCTCACAGCTTCCTCCACCATGCTGGCTAACGACGGGCTGTCTGTGACCAGAATGACCTGAGAGTCAGGGCCGTGTTCAGCCTGAGACAGGAGGTCGGCTGCGACAAACTCAGGATTGGCTGAGGAGTCTGCAATGACCAGTACCTCAGATGGCCCGGCAGGCATATCAATAGTGATTCGGGCTCGACTGTCCTGACTCAGCTGTCTTTTCGCCTCAGTTACCCAGGCATTACCCGGGCCAAAAATCTTATCGACAGAGGCTATGCTCTGTGTGCCGAGTGCCAAAGCGGCAATGGCCTGTGCGCCGCCGGAGAGATAAATCTCATCAACACCACAGGCATTGGCGGCATACACAATGGCATCATCCACAGGAGGCGGTGTGATAAGGGCCTTACGGCGGCATCCTGATATTTGGGCTGGAATGGCCAGCATAAGCACAGTGGATATAAGTGGCGCACTGCCTCCGGGGATATAAAGACCGACACTGTCTATGGGTTCACTGCGCAGTTCACAGTGTACGCCCGGACGGGTTTCGACACTGATGACTTCAGTGCGCTGTGCCTGATGAAAGGCCTGGATATTGGCGGCTGCATCATCAATGGCCTGTTTAAGCTCAGGCCTTACCCGCTGACACGCTGTTGAAATATCGTTTTCGGTGAGCTGCAGATTTTCGAGTTCTGCCTTATCAAATTCCCGCGCCATTTGGCGCAGGGCCATGTCACCGTCATTTGCCACCCGCTCGATAATACGGCTTACGCCTTCAGTCAATGTGGCGTTACCGGTCAGGGGCGAGCGCGCCAGTGCGCTATTTTGCTCATTGACTGTAAGGGCACTCCAGATAATGCGCTCCATGATTTACCCCATCATCTTTTCAATTGGCATGACCAGAATGGAAGAGGCGCCCAGCTTGGTCAGCTCCTCCATTGTGTCCCAGAACAGATCTTCACTGCTCACAGCGTGAATGGCGACGCGATTGGTATCGTCATTCAATGGCAGCACAGTGGGGTTTTCTGCGCCTGGCAGCAGGGCAACAATCTCATTCAGGGTGTCTGTTGGGGCGTGCAGCAGTATGTACTTGCTTTCACGGGCGCGGATAACGCCATTCACACGGGACAGGATTTTATCGATAAGGGCTTGCTTGGCATCGGATTGGGGGACGGATGACTGAATGATGCAGGCCATGGATTTGAAGATCACTTCAGTCTCATACAGACCGTTGGCTTCCAGCGTTGCACCTGTGGAAACCAGGTCGCAAATCCCATCAGCCAGACCCGCTCTTGGGGCCACCTCTACGGACCCTTTCAGCATACAGTCTTTGTATACTATGCCTTTTGACTGCATATAGCGGCGCAGCAGGTTGGGATAAGAGGTTGCCAGGCGTAATCCTTCCAATGAGCCTGAGTCACGATAGTCAAACTCGTTGGGTACAGCCAGAGACAGACGGCAGGCACCGAAATCCAGTTGTCTCAGCTTGGTATAGGCGGCATCTTTGCCCAGAGACTCCCGTTCAATCTGCTCCTCTTCCAGCACGTTCTCGCCTATGATACCGAGATCTACCACTCCATCCATCACCAGGCCGGGGATATCGTCATCGCGCACCCTCAGTAAATCTATGGGCATATTATCGGCGTGTGCGATAAGCCGCTGCTCGTTAACATTGAATTTCACGCCACAGCTTTTCAATAGCTTTTGCGAGTCTTTGGACAGGCGTCCGGATTTTTGAATGGCAATTCGCAGACGTTGGCTTGAGCTCTGGTTGTCGGTCATAGTGTGTTACCCCTGATAATTTGGCTTATTTGCATTCCGTTTGTTTGGTTTTGCCAAGGTCGGGGTATTAAAAAACCCCTGAAATTCCTTCCAGGGGTTTATGCATATTAAAGAGTGCTTACACCGCCAGAAGGAATACACCTTCGGCAGTCAGCTTCCGAAGGCTACCGCTCGTGATGGTGATGATGCATAGCAACGAAAACTGGGTTCATAACAGGTTTTTACTCTCTAAATAAATTTGTTGGTCTAATTCGTGTGTCCGAGCGATTGCTCAGTTAACGTGCTTTTTACACTAGTGGTTTTGTTTTTGCCTTGCAAGGACTTATTTGTCTTGGTTGAATTTTATTCAAGCATGAGGATCTATTGTCCCTGACCTGAAATATTTTCAGAGCAAATCAAACGCCAATCATGGTGAAATCAATGGTTGGAGCAAGCTTGGCAGCCGGGCGGGTGAATTTGCCTTGAGCTGTATCGGGAAGCAGGCATAATGCCTTTTTCGTTCGGTAGATATCTTATAAGTTTGAAATACCTTCCATCCCAGACGCCAATTCCTCCTGCACCCTTTGTGCCTCTGCCCAACTCGGCCTTTGCCTGGCGGGTAGATGCGGTATTCGATAGTCAGGGGCCGCTGGCGTGCAATATCCGCGGTTATCGCCCCAGAGCAGAGCAGCGTCAGATGGCGGCGGAGATTGTTGATTGTCTTGAACGTAAACAGACTCTGGTGCTGGAAGCCGGTACCGGGGTGGGGAAGACTTTTGGTTATCTGATCCCTGCGCTGTTATCGGGAAAATCTGTCATCGTCAGTACCGGCAGTAAAAACCTGCAGGAGCAGTTGTTTTATAAAGACTTGCCCGCACTACTATCCATGTTGGACCCCAAACTTCCCTCCAGTCCAAGGCTGGCATTGCTTAAGGGACGCAGTAACTATCTGTGTCAGCTGAGGCTTGCCCGGCAGGTGGAGAGCGTGCACAGCCGGGACGAAGGGGTGATAGATGATCTTTTGAAGATCAATCAATGGGCAGGTGTCAGCAAAGATGGCGACCTGGATACTCTGACTTCTGTGCCTGAATCATCTATGGCTATTGATATGGTGCGAAGCACCCGGGAGACATGTACCGGTCAACGCTGTGAGTTTTATGCTGAGTGTCATACCCGCAAGGCACGGCTCCGGGCCATGGAAGCCAGGGTAATCGTGGTCAATCATCACCTGTTTTTTGCCGACCGGGTGCTGAAAGATACCGGCTTTGCGGAGCTGCTGCCGCAAACTGATTTGGTGATATTCGATGAGGCTCATTTATTGCCTGATATCGCCGTGACTTACTTCGGCCAGCAGTGCTCCGGCCGTACCCTGAGCGAAATGCTGTCAGATATCCACGGTATTTACCGGGAAGAGCTGATGGATACTGCCCAGCTTGGGCAATTTTCTCTTCGCTGTCTGCAGGCTTTGAGCGACTGGCACAATGGTTTGTTTGAGCGCGGCCAAACCGACTGGCGGGCGCTGCTGGGCGATAAAGATATGATGGCCGTCAGCTGGAAATTGATCGCCGAGCTGGATGGTTTGGCCAAACTCATTCAGGCGCATTTGGGACGCAGTGATGAGTTGGATGATTGTCTGCCCAAACTGATGGAACTCACTGACAAATTTCGGATATTTTTTGAGTGTGAAAACCCTTCTTCAGCTTACAGTATCGACCTCGGACACCAATATGCTCTGTTGCGGATATCGCCAATCAATGTAGCCCGTGAGTGCAGTGCGCTGTTTACTATTGATACCCGCTGGATATTTACCTCGGCTACCTTGCAGGTGAATCGCAGTCTGGAACATTTTGTCAGGGAGCTGGGGCTCAAGGATGTCAGAGAGGTGATTCTGGACAGCCCCTTTGATTATCAAAGACAGGCGCTGTTTTGTGTACCCAGACACCTGGCCAACGTCGCCAATCAACAACAGGCTGCCAGGCAACTGATTGACCTCTGTATCAAGGTGGTGGAAGCCGCGGACGGGCGCACCTTTATCCTGTTTACCAGCCACAGAATGATGGAGCTGGTGGCCCAGGGCCTCAGAGCCAGATTGCTGCAGCCTGTGTTGGTGCAGGGGCAGGGTGGCAAACAAAGCCTGTTGGATAAATTCAGGAAGCTGGGTAATGCCGTACTGTTGGGCACAGGCAGTTTCTGGGAAGGGGTGGATGTCAGGGGCAAATTGCTCTCCTGCGTGGTGATCGACAAGCTGCCTTTTGTGTCACCGGATGACCCACTTTATAAGGCCAGAGCCGACGCCATATCCCGTCAGGGAGGTGATCCCTTTATGCAGTTGTCGCTGCCCCAGGCGGTTATTGCTCTGAAGCAGGGGGCCGGACGGCTTATTCGGGACGAAAGGGATAAAGGGGTGCTGATCCTTTGTGATAATCGAATCGTTAACCGGGCATATGGTGAAGCGTTTATCGCGTCGCTGCCCCCAATGAAACGAACCCGGGATCTAGACCGGGCTATTCGCTTTTTGTCATCACTTTAACGGCCTTTAAAGGGTGGCGAAATTTCATTTCAGATGTTAATAATATTGAGATAAATGTTTGCTTCGCCAAGGAGAAGGTGATGCTTTTTCAGGATTTAACAGGCCATGGATTTGGCATTGACAGTGTGAGATATCAGGGAACACTGAGATATTGGTATGAAGACAGGGGATACGGCTTCATCTTACCGGATGATGGCAGTCAGGACGTATTTATCTACTTCTCCCAATTGGAACATCTGTGTCGACCTCCCCAGTTGGGGGATAGGGTCACTTATGAGTTGGATGAACTCAGTGGTCGTCCCAAGGCTGTTAAAGCAGACATTCCCGGTGTTCCCCGCCGTAGTTACGGCTTCAGTAAAATGGGCATGGCACAATTGTTCAGTGCCAGAAATATTCTCAGATTCTGGATGCTTATCTTAGTCAGTATTATTTTGTTTATGACGCTCGAAAGATGGCAGTCGTTGCAGGACGATAAAGCGGCACTGGCCGCTTCTCCTTACCCGGATATGCTCCGATCTTCGCTTAGTGTGTTGCCCCTTGACCCAGCCCGGCAGTGTGGAATCAAGAATCAGTGCAGCCAAATGCGATCCTGTCAGGAAGCGATTTACTATTTGGATGAATGTGGTGTTACCGGGTTGGATCCCGATAATAACCGAATTCCCTGTGAGCAAAGTGTCTGCAGTCTGGCACAGGAAAAATAGCTGTGAAGGCCTCTTTTGAGGCCTTTTTTACAGCCTGATAGGGAAAGTCCAAAAGATCAGCGCTTACTCATAAGTTGCAGTTCTCAATCATTCTGTTTACATGCCTGAAACCATACTGTTATCCTGAGGCTCATTCAGGGATATCTGCAGTCCTAGGGATGGGTTCCCTCAGATATCCATTCAGGAATGGAAGCCTGAAACGTATTGGTGTACCGATCTCTCAGGAGGAGTGATCAGTATCCGGAATAGGCATCTATGATAGATACTCTCTCCCTTGAGATAGATCACCCGGAGCAGCTGGCCTTTTTTCTGGCGTCACAGTCTGTTCAACAGAAGTACCTCAGGTCGAGTGGCTGTCTGGTCCTGCTTTATTCTGCCAATGTCGATCAGTTCTTCCTCTCTCAGTTGCTTGATGCTGCAACCTTTTGGTGCCCCAAAGCGGTAGTTGCCGGTGCCACTTCAACCGGTGAAATTCGTCATGGTGAAACCCTGCTGGGTAAGACTATTGCGACCCTTTATTTCTTTGAACATTCTTCCGTCACTCTGGAGTCCATAGAAAGTGAACCCGGCTGCGAGCAGGAGCAGGGGAGAACTCTGGCTGAGCGGATGCAAGGTCTGAGAGATCTCAAGGCGGCGCTTTTACTGGGAAATCCCCTTAAGTGTAACTTTGCCGAAGTCCATGCAGGCTTTACCTCAGTGCCACTGCCTTGCCCGGTTTTTGGTGGCGGGGCCGGCGATTATGCCATGGAACAAGCCTGGGTAATGGCAGGCAAGCTTTGTTCCCAAACAGCTTTGGTTGTTGTGGGCTTTAGTGGACCCTCTCTGGATGTTGAACTGCATGATGTGCTTGGGTGGCGACGTATGACGCCATCAATGCGTATCACTTCAGCGACAGGCAATACGGTCCATACGATAGATAACCGTCCTGCTGGCGATATCTATAAAGAGTTTCTGGGGATCTCTGCCGATAGACAGTTTTTTTCTAATGCGCTGGGCTTTCCACTGCTGATCAGAGAGGGCAAACAATTGGTGGCCAAGGTTCCTTTGGGGGCTGATGAAGAAGGCAACCTTGAATTTGTCAGCAAGGTGAGTGATGACGAAGAGTTCTCTTTGGGATTTGTTCACCCTGAACTGCTGGAACAGCAACTTTTGTGTCTGAATCAAAAGATGGCGGCTTTCTTCCCGGATACAGTGCTCCTGTTCTCCTGCGGCTGCCGACGTTTTGTGCTGTTGGAAGATATTCTGGATGAGACCCGTAGCTTTGAAAAAATCGCTCCTACGTTTGGCTTTTATACCGTCAGTGAGATAGCCGCGGAGCGTGGTTTACTCAACCTGAGTCTGGTTGCGGTAGGCATGAGGGAAGGCGCAAAGCCCAATGTCAGACCATCTCCTCCTAAGTTTGTCGAACCTGATGGCATCGCCAGACTGGATCAGTTCGCCAATACCCATTCACGAATTCTGAAAAGGCTGTTGCATTTCATCTCAGCTCTCAATCGCGAGCTTGAGGGTAAAAACAGAGAGATGGAGAAGCTCAGTTATCTTGATGGTCTCACCGGAATCGCCAATCGCCGTCGATTTGATCGCAGACTGGAAGAGGATTGGCGCAGTGCCATCCGCAGTGGTCGGCCCTTAAGCCTGTTGATGATAGACGTAGACAGCTTTAAAGCCTTTAACGATACATATGGGCATTTAGCCGGTGACGATTGTCTGAGGCAACTTGCCAGCAAAATGTCTGCATCTGTCAGCCGTGGCACAGACCTGGTCGCCCGCTATGGCGGTGAAGAGTTCGCGGTCATTATGCCCAATACTGATGGCAGAGGTGGTCTCAAAGTGGCCAGAGAGATCCACAAACGGGTAGCGGCGCTGGCAATACCACACTCTGACAGTCAGGCTGACAGCGAGGTGGTCACTGTCAGTATAGGAATTTCCTGTATGGTGCCCGCTGCAAACGAAGACGTAGACAAGCTGCAGCATGCAGCAGACAGAGCGCTTTACCAGGCCAAAAGCAATGGGCGCAATCTGATTGTTAAGGCGTCAGACGCCTTTGTACCTTCTCTGGTCGCCAAAGATACAGGTACCCTTTAAACAGTAATTAATTCAAGTGTCTGATTTGTAAACCTATTCCTATCATAATGAAAACAGTTTCTTTACCTGAACACGTACAGCCAGCGCTTCTGACTCCGGAAGCTCAATCTATCGAGGAGCGTCTCATCGCAAAAGGTGACGCTGATTACGCTCTTAAAGTTCAGGGTTACTTCAAACATACGGCTGGCGTTGACGGAAAAGCGGACATATTCATCGGACTGAGGACGCCACTACTGCGACTCGAAGTCAAACAACTCAGCAACAGTGAATTTGCCAACTCTTTGCCACAAATACTGTCTTTACTGGGGTCCAACATTCATGAAGTCAGACATGGCGCACTGCTATTGCTGGTGGACTTATACAAACGCAGTAACCCAGTTACGCGGGAGGAAATTTTTAATTCCTACCTGTCCCACAGGGCGCTGATAAATAACTGGGATTTGGTCGATAGCTCAGCACCTTACATTGCTGGACCAGGATTGCAGTCAAGGGGAAGGCCCTGGGTGCATACCCTGGCTTGCTCATCATCAATCTGGGACCGGCGGATTGCTGTCGTTGCTCATTGGTGGTATATCCGTCACGGCGATTGTTACGCTATTTATGATCTGGCGGCGCAGTTGCTGGATGACCCGGAAGATCTTATTCATAAAGCGGTGGGCTGGATGTTGCGGGAAGCCGGAAAGAAAGATCTGCCCCGGCTGACAGCCTTTATTGAACAGCATTACGCCAGGATGCCCAGAGTGATGCTTCGCTATGCTATTGAAAAACACCCTGAGCCAGAAAGACAAAGGCTGCTAGCCTTGTCCTGAACCTGAGGCACTATCGCCGCAGCCCTGAATTTACCTGTATTTACCCATTTGCATGCTGTTTCAGCAACTGCTGCTCCACGTAGAGGCTTTGCAGGAACATCACCAGATAGCCGGCCCCGAGAGCCAGAATCACGCTCACTACATTGTTGGAGTATTCCCTCAGCAGGAAGAAAGCGATCACCATAGCCACCAGGCCACCAATACGGATCAACAGGCTCTGATTAAAACAATCATGAGCTTTGATAAAGGCCAATTGGTAAGCATTCAGCATCATCAGTCCAAAGAAACTGGCGAAGTGGGTTAATACAATCGCAGACCCCTGATAATCCTGCGGATAGAGCCAGGCCACCAGAGTATCGGCGAATCCCAGCATCAAGAGGAAAAACATCACCGACACCAGGGCGGTAAAACGATACAAGGTGCGTTTAATATCCCCAATGGCGATATAGTTGCCATCCCTGACGTGTTTGGAGAGTTCCGGCAAAACAAAGCGATAGATGGGGAACACGAACAGCAAGGTGATATAGGTGATGACAGGGCGTACAACGACCTGAAAATCCCCCAGCTCATCAACGGAAAAATAGCGAATGGTCAGCAGTACCATCAGGTAGATCATCATGATGCTGGCACCCGTCTCCAGTGAGGCGGTGACGCTTTTTTGCATGAAGTTCTTCAAATCCGCTGACAGGTTAACGCTTTGTAGAGGGTGAGTGCTTATCTGTTGGCGACGAGCGGTGAACATATACGCTGCCAGTACCAGATTACCCAAAATCAAACTGTGGAACAGGGCGCTCAGCGGCGCCATATCCAGCACCAGATAGCCCAGACTGAACAACAGGATCTGTGAGACGGGATCCAGCCAGGTGACCCGGTTACTGATGTCATACAGCCGATACATGGCCAGTTGATTGGTAAAGTAAACCTTAAGCCCCATAGACAGTATGATGCCCACCAACTGCCAGTAGGCGACATCCATGTTCAGTTTATGCTTGATGTAGGGCAGTACCAGCCCCCAGGTCAGTAGCACCATCACTATCAGGCTATAGCGGAACAGGTTGATAATATCTTTATCGTTACGGGTGCGGGCGTAGCTGACCACCATGGAGGTGCGAAAGCCTGTCATCAGGATCAGCGACAGGGAGATAACATCCACTACAGTGTGGTAAACAGCCAAAGACTCCTTGGCAACGAAAGAGGCCAGAGCGATCTTAAAGCCATAGCCCAGGGCGATACTGAGCAGAGTGGCACCTATGCCGCTGATAAATACTCGCTTGAGTTCGCCTAATGAATCCTGTGACATGCCTTAACCGCTTTATCCCTGTAATCGAGGGCGCAGTGTAAGAATTATTCTCAATTCGCTAAGTGAGCGAGGTCACAAACCTGGGGCTGATCCCTGCGTATCACTGCAGATCGGTTTAATACTGAGCGATCTGTGTTCAGGGACAGGTCTCTGCTCGCCCTCAAGCCTGTGTTTTCATGGCACAGATGTTATTATTCCCGGCCAATGACAGGTGGAGATAAACACCACCTTCCACAGATGATTGAGTGAGACCAACAAGATGTCGACAATTCTGGCCCTGGATACCTGTACTGAAGCCTGCTCTGCCGCATTGACTTATCAGGGAAATGAGTACACTGCATTTGAAGAAGTACCCCGCGAGCACAGCCAGCGACTGCTGCCTATGGTTGATGGTTTGTTGGCCCAGGCTGGGATCAAAATGTGTGATGTCGACCTGCTGGCCTATGGTCGCGGCCCGGGGAGTTTCACCGGTATTCGTATCTGTACCAGCATGACTCAGGGACTGGCTCTGGGAGCAGATAAGCCTGTGATTGGCATCTCGACTCTGGCTGCCATGGCGCAGGCCGCTATCAATAAAGGGGCAAATCAGGTGCTGGTGGCCATCGATGCCAGAATGGGCGAAGTGTATTGGGCTCAATATATTAATGTTGACGGTATTGCCACCCTGAAAGGTGACGAGCTGGTTTCTGCTCCAGAGGCGGTTTCCTTGTCACTGGATGAAAATCAACCTATTATCGCTTGTGGGACAGGTTTTGATGCATATCCTCAGTTGCTGGGTCTGACAGCCTCGATAACCTTGGATATGGAGTGCAGATTGCCTTCTGCCAAACAGATGCTGACCTTGGCTCTGCAAGGCGTGAAACTGGGATTACAGACCAGTGTTGATGATCTGCAACCCGTCTATCTTCGTGATACTGTGGCCTGGAAAAAACTCCCAGGCCGTGAGTAAGAGTTAACGCAAAGGAGGCGTCAGCCATTATGCAAATCAGCCAGGCTGGCTATGGGTATGTAACACAAGCTACACCCTCTGTTGGTCAGGGGGCGCAAGTGCCTTCGAGGCTTGATACCTCCTCTGTTAACGCCATTTCCGATAAAAAGCCTGACACAGCTTCCGGTCAGATTATTTATGAACGACATCTGACCACAGGTCGTCAGGCTATCAGCCAGTATCTGCATACCCAACATGCCTCCCAGAGAGAGGCCATTTCGCAAGCTGTGGGTATAGATACCTATGCCTGAGCAGTCTGGCTCCGGGCTTCCCAGACCCGGCCGCTTTATGTTGGAACTTATCCTGGCTTTGATTCTGGTCAGACTGCCTTTTATCAGTATTCCTTTTCAATGGCTTGAGAGCTTCTTTCATGAGTTATCCCACGGCCTGGCAACCGTTATCAGTGGTGGGGTAGTCAGCCATATTCAACTTTTCCCCAATGGTGCCGGTTACTGTTTTTCCGCTGGCGGATGGCCAGTCCTGATTGGTTTCAGCGGATATTTTGGCGCTGCGTTATGGGGTTATCTGATGTACCAGATGGCAACAAGACCTGCCTGGGTTAAAGTCAGTTATGGCATCCTGACCTCACTGGTGGCGCTGACCACCATACTCTGGGCCAGGGACCTGCTGACGCTGATCATACTTATTGCGCTTGGAATTTTGTTTCTGGCCCCCCTGAGATTTGCCCAAAGTAATCTGTTGATGACACTGCTCAGAGTGATGGCACTTATGGTGATGTTAAATGCCCTGACCAGCCCCTTTGCTCTGATGGGACTTGAGGGCAAAGGAGATGCACAACTCCTGTCATCTTTGACCTGGATACCCGGCTGGATATGGATCAGTATCTGGTTGGTTTGCAGTGCGTTGGCACTCTATTTCACCTGGCGAAGAGTGGAAGCTGCCCAATAAACCCTCAGACTGCTCGTGGGGTGACCTGCGGTGAGTAATCGCAAGGTTTTGCTGTAAGTGGTCGGATCACTTTCATTTTCTTAAAATGGCGTGTTGGCGCAAAGAAACATACTGAAAATTATGACAGTCTTGCCGCGGCGATCCCCTGGGGAGGCAGGCCGGCTTTAAACATGGAAGGAAAATATGGCCGTTGCCATTGAAAACGTAACTTTTGACCTGCCTCATATCAGGCTCGCAGGATTAAAATTCGGCGACAATGAAAAGCCATTGATTCTGGCACTGCACGGTTGGCTGGATAATGCCATGAGCTTTGAGCCTTTGGCCAGAGAGTTAACCGATTTCCAGTTGCTGGCCGTAGAGTGGCCTGGACATGGGTATTCGGACCACAGGCCAGGTTCAACGCCCTTGCATTGGTCTGATTATCTATTAGATCTTCATTGCCTGCTCAATCAGTTGCGTGATGAAGGAGCAAGAGTGGAGTGTCTGCTCGGTCATTCTCTGGGGGGAATTGTCGCTTCGGCTTACACGGCGTTATACCCGGATCAGGTTCGCAGGCTTGCCCTGATTGAAGCGCTTGGTCCCTTGTTTGAGTCAGAGTCCAATATCCGCAACCGCCTCAGAACCAGTATTTCAGGCCATAGTGCACCGGCTAAGCCTGCAACCGTGTACTCGCAACTGGACACAGTGGTCAGGGCAAGACGCCAACTGACTGGTCTGAATGAAGGTTTTTGCCGCTTGATCATAGAGCGTAATATGCAGCCCTGTGATCATGGTTATCGGTGGCGGACTGATCCCAGGCTCAGGCTGGACTCGCCTTTGAGATTCAGTTTCGAACAGGTCGATCAGTTAATGACTCAGGTACCTGTGGCTACCTTGTTACTCACCGGAGAGCAGGGTTTTAAACAACTGCACCAAGCCGGGCCCATAATGGAAAAATGGTATGCCAATCTCAGCCACCATATGTTGGCTGGAGATCATCATCTGCACATGGGGAATGCATCGGGTGCCGCCAATGCTCTGCGAGCGTTTTTGGTCTGACCGGTTAAACCGGATCTAGGCAAATCCATCCATTTATGTGATGATGGTCAAAATTTCAAACGGGCGTATGATTTTTGTGCGGTCGTATAGAATAACAATCTGATTTGTAAATTATTCAGTGTGGCAGTGTCACTGATTTGATGCTGCCAAAAGGCCTTTGCCTTGTATGCACTGCTTTTGGGGAACCTAGGAGAATTTTGTGAACCAGCCCTGGATTAATCACTTACCTGCCGGCGTGCAAGCTAGTATCGATGCCGATCATTATTCCTCATTGGTCGACATGTTTGAGCAGTCTGTTGCCAAATACGCTGATCAACCCGCATTCATCAATATGGGCGCGACGCTGACCTATCGTA
The DNA here is from genome assembly GCF_023349125.1 of Shewanella corallii. Taxonomy (GTDB): domain Bacteria; phylum Pseudomonadota; class Gammaproteobacteria; order Enterobacterales; family Shewanellaceae; genus Shewanella; species Shewanella corallii. Next base: position 93,647 of record NZ_JAKIKT010000005.1, read on the forward strand.
AGCTCGAAGAGCGCAGTCGCGCGTTTGCTGCTTACCTGCAAAATGAACTCAAGCTGCAAAAGGGCGATCGCGTCGCCATTATGATGCCAAACCTGCTGCAATATCCTATTGCCCTGTTTGGTGTGCTGCGTGCCGGTTGCGTTGTGGTTAACGTGAATCCGCTTTATACCCCAAGAGAGTTGAAGCATCAGCTGAATGATTCTGGAGCCAAGGCGATTGTCGTGGTGTCCAACTTCGCACGCACCCTGGAAGAGGTGGTGGATGAGACACCGGTTGAAAGCGTGATTCTGACCGGTTTGGGCGATCTGCTGAGCCCACCCAAGCGTACCCTGGTCAACTTTGTCGTTAAGTACATCAAGAAACTGGTACCCAAGTATCATCTGCCTCAAGCGATCTCTATGCGTCAGGCGTTGTCCAAAGGCCGCCGTCAGCAGTATGTGAAACCTGAGATTGAGAATTCCGACCTGGCTTTCCTGCAGTACACAGGTGGCACGACCGGTGTATCCAAAGGCGCTATGCTGACCCATGGCAATGTGGTTGCCAACGTGTTGCAGGCCGATGGCGCATACTCACCAGCTCTGGGTAATGGTAAAGAGTTTGTGGTGACTGCGCTGCCTCTGTATCACATATTCGCGTTGACAGTGAACTGTCTGCTGTTCCTGCACAAAGGTGCCAAGAACCTGCTGATCACCAACCCAAGAGATATCCCGGCTTTTGTGGGCGAACTGAAAAAGTATCCGTTTACCGCGCTGACCGGGGTGAACACTCTATTCAACGCCTTGGTTAACAATGCTGAATTTGAGTCGCTGGATTTCTCTAAACTTAAGTTCTCAATTGGCGGAGGTATGGCGGTGCAGCGTGCGGTAGCGGATAAATGGCAGAGCCTGACCGGTACCCGCTTGCTGGAAGGTTATGGCCTGACAGAAGCTTCTCCTTTGGTGACCTGCTGCCCATATGACCTGGATGGTTATAACGGCTCTATTGGCTTCCCTGCACCAGGCACTGATATGCAGGTGCGTGACGACGAAGGCAATGTACTGCCCCAGGGGGAAGTTGGCGAACTGTTTGCCAAGGGACCTCAGGTGATGCAGGGATACTGGCAACGTCCGGAAGAGACTGACAAGGTGATTGACCAGAACGGTTGGTTGTCAACCGGTGACATCGGTTACATGGATGAGAAGGGCTTCTTCTTTATTGTTGATCGTAAGAAGGACATGATTCTGGTTTCCGGCTTTAACGTTTTCCCCAACGAAGTGGAAGAAGTCGTCGCGCTGCACCCTAAGGTGGTAGAAGTGGCTGCCGTTGGTGTTCCACATGAAGTGAGTGGTGAAATCGTTAAAGTGTTTGTGGTCGCTAAAGACAAATCTTTGACCGAAGAGGCGATTATCAAGCATTGCCGTCATCATTTGACGGGATATAAAGTTCCCAAGCTGGTAGAATTCAGAGATGAATTGCCAAAGACCAATGTGGGTAAGATCCTGCGCCGGGAACTTCGGGACGAAGTCAAGCGTGCATAATCTCCCTAAAGCCGGCGTCAGCCGGCTTTTTGTTGGTGAAGCGATGCGTGTTGCGCACTTTGGAGAAAAGTTTGATCGCGTTTCAATATATAGATAACCAAGCGGCTCTGGATGAACTGGTCGCCCACTACCGGGAAACTGATTTGCTGGTATTGGATACTGAGTTTGTCCGTACTCGTACCTATTACGCCAGACTGGGGCTGATCCAGGCGTACAATGGCAAACATCTGGCGCTTATTGACCCCCTGGCGGTTGATGACCTTTCCGGTTTCTGGGACTTGTTGAAAGATCCTAAAATTACCAAGCTGGTGCACTCCTGCAGTGAAGACCTTGAGGTCTTTGCCCGCTATGGAAAGTGTCAGCCTGAGCCTCTGTTTGACAGCCAAATTGCCGCAGCACTTTGCGGTTGGGGCCATGGACTGGGTTATGCCAAGCTGGTTGAGCAGCAGCTGAATATTGTATTGGATAAAGGTGAGTCCAGAACTGACTGGATGAAGCGTCCTCTGACTCCTGCCCAGCTGCAGTACGCAGCCAATGATGTTTATTATCTCTATCAGCTCTACCCGGCGCTGAAGGCAGAAGTAGAGCGTCAGGGGCGAATGGATTGGGTATGGGAAGAGGGAAAACGGCTGACCAAAGGCCGTTTGGACAAGCCCAATGCCGACGAGGCTTATCTCAGGATTAAGAATGCGTTTCAACTGACCCCAAAACAACTGGCGGTGTTGAAGTCACTGGCGACCTGGCGGCTCAATAAAGCGCTGCAACGGGACCTGGCATTGGGATTCGTGATGAAAGATCATGGCCTGATAGCGCTGGCCAGGAAGCAGCCTAAAGATATGGCCTCGCTGCTGCGCATGAATGAAGTCACCGAGCAGGAGAAGCGCCTCCACGCGCGGGAAGTGCTGCAGGCCATTGCTGCGGCGGATTTGGATAATCCACCACAGGCGTTGGATGTATTGGCACTGCGCCCTGGCTACAAGGCGGCATTTAAAGCCGTAAAAGCGGTATTGATTGCTATCTGTGAATCCCGTGAAGTACCGGAAGAACTGCTGGCATCCAAACGCCATATTCATGATTTTCTGCAGTGGCACCTGGATGGACGGGGCGAGCAATTGCCGCTGTTGCTGACGGGCTGGCGGGGAGATCTGGCGGCGGTTCCATTGCACACATTGGAATTTTCCATTTAAAAAAAGCGCCCACGGGCGCTTTTTTCTTTTCTGCTTAAGTCAGATCAGCCTTTTTCAGGCAAGGTGACATTCAGCTCAAGTACCGACAAATTGTCATCATTCTGATCCAATTGAACCGACACCTGGTCCTCTTCAATGGCGACATATTTGCGGATCACCTCGATAATCTCCTGCTTCATTTGCGGGAAGTAATCTGGTGCACCACGCTCACTGCGTTGATGGGCCACGATAATCTGCAGTCGTTCTTTCGCGGTTACTGCAGTCGCGGGCTTTTTGTTGCTTCTGAAATAATCGAGTAAAGACATAAATTAGCTGCCAAATATCCTTTTTAAAAAGCCTTTCTTCTCCTCTGTGACAAAGCGCAGGGGAAGTTCCTCTCCGAGCAATCGACTCACAGTGTCCTCATAAGCCTGACCTGCATCGCTTTCTTTGTCCAGAATAACAGGGACACCGGCGTTGGAGGCTTTAAGTACTGCCTGAGACTCAGGGATCACACCCAGCAGTTTAATGGCCAGGATCTCTTCCACATCACCGACACTCAACATTTCGCCGGTTTTAACCCGGGTAGGGGAGTAACGGGTCAGTAGCAGGTATTCGCGGATAGGCTCCAAATTCTGCTCTGCGCGGCGGGATTTACTTTGCAGCATACCCAGAATGCGGTCCGAGTCTCTTACTGAGCTGACTTCAGGGTTGGTGGTGACAATAGCTGTATCAGCAAAGTACAGCGCCATCATGGCACCTGTCTCGATACCCGCCGGTGAGTCACAAATAATGTATTCAAATCCGGCATCGGCCAGATCGTCGAGAACCTTGCCCACGCCCTCTTTGGTCAGAGCATCTTTGTCCCGGGTCTGAGACGCGGGTAAAATGTGAAGATTCTCGCAGCGCTTATCTTTGATCAACGCTTGATTCAGGTTGGCTTCACCATTGATAACATTGACGAAGTCATAAACAACCCGGCGCTCACAACCCATGATCAGGTCGAGATTTCTCAGTCCTATGTCGAAATCGATAACGACGGTTTTGTGTCCTTTCAATGCCAGTCCGGTGGCAATGGCAGCACTGGAAGTGGTTTTACCCACGCCGCCTTTGCCGGAAGTGACCACAATGATATGTGCCATGTTTACTTATCCTTTGTCCGCCCGCTTACAGGGGCAGTGTTTCGAATACCAACGAATCGCCGTCGAGGCGAATACAACCGCTTGTTGAGTCTGCATGCTCTGCGAGGTTTTCTGATAACCAGTATTGACCGGCGACTGAAACCAACTCAGCTTCCAGTTTACGGGCCAGAATCACTGCCTGGGTATTTCCCTTGGCTCCGGCCATGGCTTTGCCTCGCAGGGCACCAAAAATATGAATACTGCCGTCGGCAATCACCTCGGCGCCATTGCCGACGTTCCCGAAAATAATCAGGTCACTGTTCTGGGCGTAAATCTGTTGTCCGGAACGAATGTTTTGCTGAAGAATTCGGGTTTCTTTGTGTGGAGGTGGTGGGGTAACGACCGCTTTGCCGGTTTTGAGAATAGCCAGCCCCATAGTGCGGATCTGCCTGGTCAGCGCTTCGTTGGCACCGGTGAAACCCACCAGCACCAGATTATGCTGCTGCATCACCTGCCGGATCGCTACAATGTCGAGATCTGCTGATTCAATGGCTGACAAATTGACCACCAGAGGGGCACCAACAAAGAACTGGGGAGCCTGTGCAACCTTGGCTGCCAATTCAGTGGCAAATTTATCCAAATCTGTGCTGTAAATGTGCAACACTGATAGTGTGAAAGACGCGCCTTTCAATTCAAGACTCGGGGTGGCCATCCCAGCGTACATCTCCAGAAAAAACTCAGTCTAATTGCTGAGTTGCATTATTATTTATGGGGTTCATGTTATAGTGTGGCCTTTGTACTGGCAAGATTTGATAACCCGGAATTTTGGACAATTATGCTGTGTGCCGTATATAAAAGCAGTCGCAAAGCCGACACCTATCTGTTTGTGAATAAGCGCGACTGTTTTGATGATGTTCCTGAGGCCTTGATGGAAATGTTTGGTGCTCCTCAGTTGGTAATGGTTTTCCCTATCGCTCAACGTGAGCATCTGGGATTGGCTGATATCAACCGTGTTCGTACCGAGTTGGCTGATAAAGGCTACTATTTGCAGTTGCCGCCACCACCTGAAAACCTGCTCCAGAGCCACCGTCAGGGGTTGGGACTAGAGGACTGAAACTGCCAGGGGCTGTAGGCGCTTTACTCTCTGTTGCAAGGTATTTGCTTAGCCCCACTAGGCGGCACACCTTGCGTCGCGATTAAAGCGCGTCCAGAACTAGCAAAATTCAACCATGAAAGGTCAACAGACCCTAGGGATGGAATCATGATGAAAAGGGAATTTTTCACAATAGTATTGGGCTGCCTAGGCTTAGCTTCTGCAGGTGGCGTGGCAGCCCAGCCTACTTTAACTTCCTCTGCCACAGCGGGAATTGGCGCCGGCGGTGACAACTTCCGTCAATATTTAGCTCAGTTGCAGCAACAGACTCGTCCACTTGGCTTTGATGAAACCTGGCTGGACAGTCAGTTTTCCCGAATTAAACGCTTTAAAACAGTCTCACCGACTCCCGTTGTGAAAGACGAGGCTCCCGCGACACTGGAAACTTTTCTGCCCAACCGTTTCTCTCAGACTCAGATTACTCAGGCAATGCAGCTGCTGGATGAGCATGGGGAGTTACTGGCGCAACTGGAAAATGAGTATGGAATACAACCCAGGTTCCTGATTGCACTCTGGGGTGTCGTCAGCGATTTTCAGTTGACTTCCAGTGCTTACCCTTTGTTGTCTGTGACCAGCTCACTGGCTTATGAGCAACAGGGGGATTCTGAAGAGGTGGTTGCCGCGCTTAGACTGTTGGCCGCCCATAACCTGGATTCAGAAGAACTCTTGGGTGAGCGGGACGGCAAGCTGGCAAAGTCCGGCTTCACCCCGAGCATGTTGCTGGAGTACGGACGTGACGGTGATAAAGACGGCAAGGTCGATCACAGGAATTCGGTAGCGGATGTACTGGCTTCTTACGCTAATTTTTTAAGTAAGCAGGGGTGGAATAGTGATCAGATCTGGGGCCGCCAGGTTAAGGTACCGCAAGACTATGCCGGTCCAAGTGGCATAGCACATCAGGCTAACTTTGTTGACTGGCAATCTGTCGGGGTACGCCGCTTTAATGGTCAGGACCTTCCCAATCGCGCTGATATGCAACCTTCTCTGGTACAGCCAGATGGTGCGGCAGGCCGTTCCTATCTGGTCTACGATAATTATCGTGCGCTGCTTGCCTGGGATCAGGACCACTATTTTGCGCTCTCAGTCAGCTATTTGTCGGAAAGGATCCGTCCCGGGAGACAGTAGCTCAGTGAGAATGGTTCGCAAACGCCTGATGCTTCAGCTTTTGATGTAGAATAGCGCGGTTGTTTTTGGAACCAATAATTCTGCGAGTGCTATGTCTTTCTGGAAAGAGAAAAAACTGGCTGAACTGACTGATGAACAGTGGGAAAGCCTGTGTGATGGTTGCGGTAAGTGCTGCCTTAACAAACTAATCGACGATGAGACTGAAGAGCTGTATTACACCAATGCCGCCTGCCAGCTGCTTGATCGTCAAAATTGCCAGTGCACCCATTATGGCACTCGCTTTATTCATGTTCCTCAGTGTACCAAGGTGACGGCAGATAATATTTCTGAATTGACCTGGCTCCCTGAGTCCTGTGCCTACAAGCGCCTGAATGAAGGCCGGGACCTGCCATCCTGGCACCCGCTGATTACCGGCTCTGACGATGCTATGCACGCCGCAGGAATGAGTGTACAGGGTAAGGTAGTATGTGAATCCAGCGTGCGGGATATTGAAGATCACATAGTGCTTTGGCCACTGAAAGATATGGACTAACTTGATTCGATAAGTAAAAGGCCGCGTTTAACGCGGCCTTTTTGGTTTTGATAGACAGTTACTGATTGTCGTTCGTTGGCAGTCTGTGACGGTTACCACTCAGTCTCAAAGGAGGCTGGATCTCAGTCTGCTGGCTATTGGCCGATACTCTTGAGGATTGTTGACTCGATCCCAGCACCAGATTGGCGGCCCAGCTCTGACCAGCGTTCATTTGCACGGGCTCTGGTAAGCCTGCAACCAGAGTATTGCCACCTATCCCCGGCATCATCTTATCCAGTACCAGTGCCGCCCGGGACTGCAGAGTGTTGTCGCCAATGCGTCCCCTTTGTCCCCAGTCCACGATGACAGTTTCAGCAGAAACCTGCTCTGGAGAGTTAGTAACGGCCACATCTCTTTGGATACCAAGACGGTGGCTCATCATAGCTTCTTCAAACAGCATGGCGGCATCTTCCCTTGTGGTGGAGTATGCATAGAAATCGCTGGCGATATCGTTGGAGAAGAAGCTGGTGATATCCGCTGGCAGATAAGCCTTTTGAGTCGCGTTGGCGGTTTCACCCATAAACCTCACCTGAGCTAATCCCCGCATTTCACTGCTTTGCAGTGGGTAGGCGCTGGTAAGCTGATCTGAAATCAGCAACTTCTGGTCATTGCGGGTGACAAACTCATCATAGAGGGTGGCTGCATTGATGCTGTTATGAATGCTGGATGGGAAGAAATCATTGGCATGGGCCAGCTCGTGATAGAGCAAAGAGGCCAGATCCGGCTCAATATCATCCAGGGTTCGGGTCGTTCTGACTGCCGGGCTGTAGTAGTCACTGGCGTAATCATTGTCCTTGATATATCGCCATGGCATCAGGAACTGCAGGTCATTACCAAAGCCACTGCGGAAGTCAGGTGCTTCATTGATGGTATCTCTCTGAGCGGGGGTCAGCCAGAGATCTGAAGGGTCCAGATATATCGCACCGGTTGCAACCCAATAAAAAGATGGGCGGATATCATAGCTGATCACCACAGCAGTGACAGATTGCAGCAGCTGGGCAAAATCTCCGTCCGGGTCTTTGTTTTGCAAAAACGCTTTGAAGTTATCACCCATCCAATCATGAGATACCAGCACTCTGTTCATAATGCTGTCCAGGTTTGGCGTGCTGTTGACCTGTCCCAACAGAGGGAGTTCACTGACGGTACACTGAGCCAGTCTGACTTGCGTGTTATAGATGCACTTCTCTACGGCCGAGGCGTAATTTGAGTCTGGGTTATAGGCATGGACTCTGGCCGTCTGAGTATCAAACAGGGCATTACTGCCTATGGCTGGTTCGTCTGTTACCAACAGATAAACATCGTCTGTCTGATTGTTGCGGCTGGCCCGGATGTGGATCACACTGTCGCTGCTGACCTGAGGTGCTGTCATCAGCGGTCTATTTGCATTATCAAGATCAGCCTTCAGCGCAGGCCCGGAAACCTGGCACCAGGAGGCATCACCGCTGGCTCCAGTATCATCCAGACGCAGACTGATGCCATCACCTTCGGCCACCTGATGGTCCAGCCGTACGTTCAGGGCGTTGGTATTTTGCGCGGAGGCGGTAATGTTAACGCTTGCGGTCTGTTGTTGACCGTTACGGTTTACCGTCAATTCAAACTCATAGTCACCGCTTTGCGGGAGTTCCATTGCCAGTACGGGGCTTTCGCTACTGACCAACTCAACACTGGTGCCACTGAGTTGGCGCCACTTGAACAGGGCGCCAACACTGTTCGGAATTGTGGCCACTATACTGGCTGGCTGCGCAGCGGTATAGGCTGGCTCGAGCCAGAATTGAATATCTGTATCGGTTGATTGACTGCTCAGACCCGGGATATCACCACTACATGCTTGCAGGTTATCCGAGGGTTGAGGTGGGGGAGGCGTCGGGGTTACGCCCCCATCATCGCTGTCACCACCACCGCCACATGCAGTCAGCGTGAGCAGTGATGCTGCTGTCAGAATATGTAACTTCCTCATGGGCCGGGCACTCCATTGTTGTTATTTTTCCTTTGCCAGCTTGAATATAGCATGGGGATTTCAGGTGGCAAAAATGTGTGGGTGTTGATAAATGACCTGTTGTTGGATTGATTGCTTTCATGTCTGCGCCCAAAGCTGATTCAAGCGCTGGAATAGTAAATTGATACCCCTGGTCAGGCGGTGAGGATCAGCTTGTGTTCATGCAAAAAAGGCCGCGAATGCGACCTTTTGTCTGTTGGAATTGGTGGGCTATTTGCGCTTTTTCAGTCCAAGCCCAAGCTCTTTTCCCCGCAGTCGGGCATAGAAAGAAAATCCGGTCAGCAGAGCAAGCAGCAACAGGGTTTCTATCAGGGCAAATAGAAACGCACCATCCGCGACATACAGAAGTGTTAAGCTGTGAAGCAGATACAGGCAGAGGATAAATCCGCCCCAGGCATAGGTGTATGGATTACCCTGAATAACACCTTTCAGGGGAAGCAGCAGTGGCAGAATCCACAGCAGGCTGAACAGCAGCGAGTATTCTCCCGACAAGCCCTGACCAATAAACCATCCGGACAGCAGCAATAACAGGGCGATATATCCGGCGCGGCATAGTTGAAACAAAGTCCCTGTGTTCATGATCTTCCTTAAAGCAGTGACAGAATGTTTTCCGGTGGGCGGCCAAATACCGCTTTGCCACCAATGATTACGATTGGGCGCTCGATCAGTTTGGGGGTAGTTGCCATAGCGGCAATCAGGTCGTCACCCGCAACTGAGGCCAGTTGCTGCTCTTTATATTCCGCTTCTTTGGTGCGCATCATTTCACGGGGATCGGCAAGTCCCAACTGCTTCATCAGTTGTTTAATTTCATCTGCGTCAGGGGCAGTTTTCAGATATTCAACAATGGTGATATCACAACCTTTCTCTTCCAGCAGTGCCAGAGTTTGGCGGCTTTTGGAGCAACGGGGGTTGTGGTAAATGGTGGCTTGAGTCATGGGGAAACCATCCTTTGTTATTGATCTAATTGGCGGAATGATACCAAAAACTGTGAGCGTAATCCGGTTTTATAGTGCGGTATTTTCGATTAAGACAATAGCCGGTTAAAAAACCGGCTTTGTTGTCAGCGAGCTTACTTCAGGGCTTCGAGTGCTTGTTCAGCCTGTTTGAACTGACGGATCCTGGCTTCAATTCTGGCTTGCTGCAGGGTATCCCCTTCGGCAGCGCGAAACGCGAAGTTCAACTGGTCAACAGCTCCTTTGTAGTCAGCTGCCAATGCCAGGGTTTCCGCCATAACAAAGTGTTCCATCGATTTGTTGCCAGCCTTCTTATATGAGTCCGTTAACAACTGATAGGGAAGCGGATTGTTTTTATCCAGGAAAATCATATCTTCCAACAAGGGGATAGCCTGATCTTCCTTGTCGGCCTCATTGTAGATATGAGCCAGGTTAATGTTGACCACCTGAGAGGTAGGCTTTAACTCTCGTTCGGCAACCAGCATATTGATGGCGTCGTCATAATCTTTGCGCTGGGCCAGCAGATCGGACTTGGTGTCCAGATAGAAAAGGTTATTGGGGTCACCGCGAAGCAGCTCATCAATAATCTCTTCAGCCTGTTCGAATTCATCCATACGGAACAGTGCCAGCGCCTTGCCATACAACGCGGCTTCCTTGAATGCGTAATTCTTCTTGGTCAACTGTTGCTCAAACAGAGACAGCGCAGCGGCCTCACTGTAGCTGGAGAATCGTACCTGTACCCTGGCTTTCGCCAGCTGGAAGTTCAGTGCATCAGGAACATACCTGTCTGGGTAGCGGGTAGCGCGGTTACGGGCTTCAGTGATACGGGATTCAGGTAATGGGTGAGTCAGCAGCATCTGAGGTGGCTTGGTGGTAAATCTGTATCGGGTCGCCAGTTTGCCAAAGAAATCTGCGGCGGCATTGGGATCGAAGCCTGAATCCACCATCACCTGCATACCGATACGGTCAGCTTCTTTTTCGTGCAGACGGGTATAGTTGATCTTGGTTTGCGCTGACAGTGCCTGGGTCGTCGCCAGCGCCGCCATACCTGCCTGAGGGGCAGCGATGGTCAGCAGAATTGCGCCAAGCATACCGGCCACTGTGGCAGGAGCCGCTTTCTCCTGAGCTTCAAATGAGCGGGCCAGGTGTCTTTGGGTGACGTGGGTAATTTCGTGGGCCAGCACGGACGCCAGTTCACTTTCATTATCGGCGTTTAGAAACAGGCCTGTGTGAATCCCCACATGACCACCGAAAAAGGCGAAGGCGTTGATTTCATCGTTTTGTAACACGAAGAAATAGAAAGGGGTTTTAACATCAGATGCATGGGCTACCAGTTTGTTGCCCAGTTCAGTCAGATATTGATTCAGTACAGGATCATTGACCACGGGGGCAGAGGCCCGAATCACCCGCATATAGGCATCGCCTATCTGGTTTTCTTTTTCCAGACTGAAAGTGTTGACGGCAGCTGTGCCTAAGTCCGGCAGGTCATTACCGGAAAAACCATTGGCAGGACGGAAACTGTCTGCCAATACTGAACCTGTCATTGTCAAACTCAGGGCTGCGGCCACCATAGTGTGGGCAAAACGAGAAGGCTTCAATATACGCAAGCGAGTCCTTTATATTCATTCTCAGTGGAAGGGGCCGGGTCTGTGACTTGAGGTTTAAGTCGCAAGTTAGGATAATGGCCGTCCCTTACCGATAGCAAGATCATTATGGAATTTATTGATTTAACTGCTTTCCGATGTCCGATTCCTTTGGTCAGGGTCAAAATGACACTGAAAGGATTGGCTCCTGGTTCGCAATTACATGTCTTGCTTTCAGACCAAGGTTCCCGCTCAGATGTTCCCGCATTTTTAAAAAAACAGGGGCACAGTGTGGAAACCTCCATTACAGCTGAAGGCGCGCTTGCTTTGGTTGTCACCAAATCAGAGGGCTGAGTGTTGGTTTTGGTCAAACCGACTCAATGCTTGCTCATGATATAAACTTTACGCAATACGGATTTACAATTTCCTCCAGGCTAACCAGAGTAGATCCGATAAATTCATCAAAGGAGCACCAGTCTCCTGTCTGTTGTTTGCAATCACACAAATTTTGGGACGTGGCATGATTAGTTTTGTTCAGCATTGGTATAAGAAGCGCTTCAGCGACCCGCAGGCCGTCACTCTGGTCTTTATCCTGATTGCTCTTGCCGCATTGATTTACTTTGGCGCCAGCATCCTGGCTCCGATTTTTGTGGCTTTGGTGCTGGCTTTCTTACTGGAATGGCCCGTAGCCCAGATGTCCAGAATTGGTGTTAACCGGACTGCCGGAGCGTCGCTGGTGCTGGTGCTGTTTGTGGGGGTCATGTTACTGACGGTATTTGGTTTGATCCCCAGCTTGTGGAAACAGGGACTGTCGCTGCTCAGTGAGTTGCCCAATATGCTGGAGAAGGGCCTGGCGATGGCGGAAGATTTTGCCAGCCAGTATCCCAAATATATTCCCCCTGAGCAGCTGGATACCATGGTGGAACAGGCTCGCAAACTGATGGATACCCAACACCTGCTGGATCTGGGTAAACACCTGCTTGGGTATTCAGCCTCAGTACTGGTGCTTATGGTGTACGCCATTCTTGTTCCCTTGCTGGTGTTTTTCTTCCTTAAGGACAAGGAGGAGTTAATGCTGGGGGCCAAACGTTTCTTCCCGGCCAATCGTCAATTGGCCAGTAAGGTGTGGGAGGAGATGAACCAGCAGATATTCAACTATATCCGCGGTAAAGTGATGGAGATTATTATCGTTGGCGCAGCCAGCTATATCTTTTTTGCCATCATGGATTTACGTTATGCCGCCTTGCTCGGGGTATTGACCGGACTGTCGGTGTTGATCCCCTATGTTGGCGCCACTTTGGTGACCCTGCCCATTGCTCTGGTCGCTTTTTTCCAGTGGGGATTCAGCTCAGAGTTCGCTTATCTGATGCTGGGATATGGCATCATTCAGGCGCTGGATGGCAACCTGCTGGTGCCTTTACTGTTTTCCGACGCCGTCGATCTGCACCCTGTGATTATTATTGCCGCCGTGCTGGTGTTCGGTGGGTTATGGGGAGTGTGGGGCGTGTTCTTTGCTATCCCTCTGGCATCGCTTATTAAGGCCGTGATTAATGCCTGGCCCGAGTTACCGCCGCAATCACCGGCTGATCCGGGAGAGCAGGAGGCTGCCGACAAGCATCAGCTAGAATCCCGGGTTGGTCAGTAACTCAGGAGTAACTGGCGACTGCTGGCAATCAAAGCCCGGTAGATCAGTGTGGTCTGCTTGGCTTTGATGTTCCAGTGTTGCCAATACAGGGGCACCTCTTTCCTCATCCTGGGGGTCAACTCTACCAACACGCCGGTCTCCAGCAGCGGCTGGGCCTGCAAATGGGCCACCAAGCCATACCCCATATGATTTCGAACGGCATCCAAAAAGCCCTCTGATGAGGGAATGGTGTGCTGCCAGATATTGACTTCATCCAGCTCGAAATAGCGCTTCAGAAACATGTGATGGAGCTTGTCCTTGGTGCTGAATATCACAGCAGGGGCCGCCAGCAGTGCCTCTTTATTGATTCCGTCAGCGAAATATCTGTCCCTGAACTCAGGCGTTGCGACACACAGATACTCCATGGTTCCCAGTGGGTCACTCTTACACCCGGGCAGCGCCTCTTCTGTGGTGGTGACACAACCAACCACATCACCATTACGCAGCAGGTTATGTGTGTAGGACTCATCATCCACAATCAATTCCATCAGCCAATTGCGCCGATTGAACAGGGGAGACAGGGCGGGTAGAAACCAGGTGGCCAGAGTATCTGCGTTAACCGCTATGCTCACTGTGGTGGGCTTACAGGGATCATCTCCATCCATTTCTGCTTGCAGTTCCTGCTCCAGCATCTCTACCTGAGCATAATGGCGCAACAGTCGCTTACCCAAAGGGGTGGCTTCCACAGGTACACTGCGGATCACCAGCGACTGACCGATTTTCTCCTCAAGGGTTCTGACCCTTTGGGACACAGCTGACTGAGTGATGTTGAGCACTTTAGCTGCCCGTTCGAAGCCCCCTTCAGAGACAACGGTAGCCAGCGCTTTAAGTTGCAGATAATCAAACATGAATGACGATATTTTGCCGAATTTATATGGATATTAGCAAAACTGATGGAGTATAAAAAATATTAGTTTAACTTGTGATTCTGTTGCCTGTACTCTGGCGTCATCGGTTATCGGATATGACTTTTGGAGTAGTCATGCAGACAGCATTTATTCAAGGTATAGGTATAGGTGGCAGCCTGATCATGGCTGTTGGCGCACAGAATGCGTTCGTGCTCAAGCAGGGGATTAAACGCAGTTATCCGCTGCCCATTGCCATTTTGTGTTCAATCATAGACGCATTGATGATTACTGCCGGTGTGATGGGCCTGGGGCATTTGATCACCGGTATGCCCATGATTAAGCATCTGGCCAGCTTTGGTGGTGCCATATTCCTTATCTGGTACGGGGCTAATGCACTTAGGGATTCCTTCAGGACCAAAGGTCTGGATCTGCAGCAGGAGCAGGGGGCTGATACCCTGAGAAAAGCGGTATTGACTACGCTAGGGATCAGTTTGCTGAATCCGCATCTGTATCTGGATACTGTAGTGCTGTTGGGCAGTATCAGTACTCAGTTTGATGATACAGTGCGTCCCTGGTTTGGTGCCGGGGCTATATTGGCGTCCTTCCTGTGGTTCTTCAGTCTGAGCTTTGGTGCACGCCTGTTGGGACCTTTATTTGAAAAGCCCGTCGCGTGGCGGATATTGGACAGGTTTATCTGTCTGACTATGTGGAGTATCGCGGTGGCCCTGATGTGGCCTTACATGAAGATGCTTGGTTGATGTAAAACAAAAAAGGTCCCGCGGGACCTTTTTTAATTTAACCTTTCAGATAGTTCAGCACCACTTCGTGATGGTCTTTGGTTTTAAACTTGTTGAACACATGCTGGACTTTGCCATCCTGACCCACCAGGAAGCTCAGGCGGTGAATACCATCATAGATTTTGCCCATAAACTTCTTTTCGCCCCAAACGCCAAATGCGTCAGCGATAGCATGATCTTCGTCACTCAGCAGTGAGAAGTTGAGTTCATGCTTGTCTGCAAATTTGGCCAGTTTGGCCACAGGGTCCGGGCTGATACCCAGTACCGTGACATTCATGGCATCCAATTCGGCTTTGGTATCGCGCAGTCCGCAGGCCTGAACAGTGCAGCCTGGGGTCAGCGCCTTGGGATAAAAGTAAACAACAACCGGACCTTTTTTCAGACATTCTTCCAGAGAAACCTGATTGTCCTGTTGATCTTTAAGCGTGAACATGGGGGCCTTATCACCGGCTACCAATGTTTTCATGGGCATTTCCTTCTTGGTTTTCTAGTTCGACTGGCGATATCAGGACGCCTCAATACCCTGCATATGCTTTATTGAGCACTCCAGTGACATCTCTTTTGCGAGCTCATAAATACTCTGTTCCAACTTTTCCAGTTCAACTTTTTCAGGAATATTGATGGCCAGAAAAATGGATTGGTGTTGGTTACCCTGTTCATCTTCTTCCGCGTGAGACCGAACAGCGCCCAGGTCCAGCGCTCTGTCAGCAAGAAATTGAGTAATCTGCTTCATGGTGCCGCGTTGGTCGCTGCCCTGGAAGTTCACTTCAATGCGGGAGATGTAGTTTTGAGGAGTATGTTTGGAGGTGCGCTTCATGACGGTCAGCAGTTCCATCTCGAGACTCAGACCGGGCAGACTGGTTTCTATTTTGGTAATTGCAGCCCAGGAGCCTGAAACCATCATGATCAGGGTAAATTCGTTTCCAAATATCGCCATGCGGCTGTCGACGATATCACAGTCACAATCACTGGCTAAACGTGCCAGCTTACTGACTATACCGGGACGGTCAGCCCCCATGGCCGTGACGACCAGGTAGTTGGTCATGCATTTTCCTCGTTGTATTTCGACATCTAAGTTCAGCTGCGGTGAACCAGAAGGTTCAGCGGCCAATAATGCTACCATAAGTTATTCGTTTTGATAGCCCTGTGGCCGCTTGTCATTATTCTGCAGCATCAGTACCATAGCTTCTCCAGAATTCTTGGGGAAGTCAGATGTTAAACGGAAGCATAGTTGCCCTGATCACGCCGATGACGGCAGAGGGTAAAGTCGATTACGCCAGTTTGGAGAGATTGGTTGAGTTTCATATCACCGAAGGAACGGATGCTATCGTTTCTGTCGGTACCACTGGTGAGTCGGCCACGCTGCCGGTAGCTGAGCATGTTGAAGTCGTTGCTCAAACTGTAAAATTAGTCGCGGGTCGGATCCCAGTTATCGCAGGTAATGGCGGTAATGCCACGGCTGAAGCTATTGAACTGACTCTGGGACTGTCCAAAGCAGGCGTTGATGCCATGCTGGGCGTGACTCCCTATTACAATAAACCTACACAAAAAGGCCTGGTCGCACACTACAAAGCGGTGGCTGCCAGCACTGATGTGCCTCAAATTCTTTACAACGTACCCGGCCGTACCGCTGTCGATCTGTTACCTGAGACGGTTGCGGAGTTGTCTGTGGTCGAGAATATTATCGGTGTGAAAGAAGCGACAGGCGATCTTATGCGTGTCAGTCGGTTACGTGAGCTTTGCGGCGCAGACTTTAAGCTGTACAGTGGCGATGACGCTACCGCCTGTGAGTTTTTGTTACTGGGTGGCGACGGTGTTATCTCTGTGGCCAATAACGTGGCGCCAAAGGCATTTAAAGCTATGTGTGAAGCGGCGCTTAAAGGCGATGCTGAACTTGCCCGTCAATATGATGAGCCATTACGCGGTTTGTACCGGGACCTCTTCTGTGAAGCAAACCCAATTCCGGTAAAATGGGCAGTCCACCGCATGGGACTGATTAATAATAACTATATTCGCTTACCTTTGACTGAACTTTCCGACACTTATCATGGTCAACTAGTGCAAGCGATGGAAAAAGCCCAAATAGAGGTTATCTGATACATGCTCAAGCATCTTACCCCTGTGCTGCTGGTGTCTACCCTGGCAGCATGCAGTACACCAATGGAACGCCGTCAGGCCAATGGCAACGAAGAGTACCTGAATGCAGGTGCCGGCCGCGCTGAGCTGGCTATCCCTGACGGATTAAAAGCGCCGACATACAGTCGCGAATTTGCGATTCCAGAGCTGGGCCCCAAGGCCGATGCCACTTTAGTCGGCACCCAACTGGATATTCGTCCTCCTCTGCAGGTTCTGCCAATGGCAGAGGGCACTCATGTTGAAGAGGGCAGCGACAGCATCAAGATTGTGGTTGAGTCTGTCGACAATCAAATCGATCTTAAGCGTGAAATGTTTGATTATCTGCTGGCTTTTTTGGCCAAGCGAGAGATTGCTGTTGCCAGCCAGAACTATGAGTCAGGTGTGATCGATACAGACTGGATTGAGTACCAGGAAGTGGTCGACTCCAGCATGTTTGGCTCTGATAAGGTGTTTAGCCTTAAGCAGAAGTACCGCTTTGACGTGCAGGTTCGTCCACACGGCCGTACCGGAGCCATTGTGATTGAACTGCTGGATCACCAGGAAAGCTATGATGGTGACGCTCAGGACTCGCTGCTGACCGGTGAAGACAAACGTCGCTATACCATTGATATGTTGAACTCTGCGATTGCCTATATGAGTCTGCAGCGTGACAAAGCACTGCGTGCCAAGCGAGTTCAGGAAAGCCTGGGTATTCAGGTTGAACTGGAAAATACTGAGCAGGCTTATTATCTGGCCGAAGCTGATTTCGATAAGGTGTGGAACCGTTTGCGTATTGTGTTGCCTGAGATGGGCTTCGAAGTCGCCGATATGGACCGCAGCAAGAAACTGATCTTTATCAACTATGATGATGACTCAGGTTTCTGGAGCTCACTGTGGGGTGACGAAGAGTTGCCATTGGAGAAAGGTGGTTACCGTCTGCTGTTGGAAAACACAGATAACCCTGACCAAACCCGTATCCTGCTGCGCAGCATCTCAGATGAGCCACTGGACAATGAGGTCATTGAAGGTGTTTACAACGCCTTTAAAGAGCTGATGAGCGAAGACCGTAAGGTACGCTAAGCAAACCTTGATAAAAGAGCGCCCACTGGGCGCTTTTTTATTGCCTGATCAAACTCAGTCACTCCCGGTCGCTGCTTGCATAGAAGAGTGATCACAGTCTGGAAATGCGCTGATACCTTAAGCCTGAGTCATGAGATAACGCCATTATGCTATCTGAGTTCGAACTGCCGGGAGAAAGCAGCGCAGGGTGCTCAGAGTCGCCCGCTGACCGTATTCAGGCGTTATGTCGGTCTCATGTTCCAGGATAGGCATTAAGTGCCGCAGGAGTGTTCTGGTGAGTCTTACCCGTGGGGCAAGTGCAGGAAGCAAGCAACGAACTGCCACATGAGGCAAAAAGAGTTGGAACGGAAAGGAAACCTTGGAGCAGATAAGAGTCAAAGCCACCCGATAACAGGTGGCTTTGTGAAGGCGAATCAGAAGGTAGAGGTGTCTGAGAACACGCCTACTTTCAAATCTGTCGCGCTGTAGATTTCGCGGCCATCCACTTCCAGTGTCGCGTCGGCGATGCCCATAATCAGTTTTCTGTGGATGGTACGCTTGATATTCAGTTTGTAGGTCACTTTTTTAGCGCCTGGAAGCACCTGGCCGGTAAATTTAACTTCACCTACGCCCAATGCACGGCCTTTACCCTGTGCACCTTCCCAGGCCAGATAGAAGCCAACCAGCTGCCACATGGCATCAAGGCCCAAACAGCCAGGCATGACAGGGTCACCCGGGAAGTGGCAGTCAAAGAACCAAAGATCAGGGTTGATATCCAGTTCAGCAATGATTTCGCCTTTGCCAAATTCGCCACCATCTTCATTGATGGTCACAATGCGATCCAGCATCAACATATTGTCTACGGGCAGGCGAGGGGAGTTTTGTCCGAACAGATCTCCATACCCGCAGGCCATCAATTCTTCTTTGCTGTAACTGTTAGCTTTAGTCATTGTTATAGGTACTCCTGATTTTGTTGACGCCAAGATTAGCGAACAGGTGTACGCCTAACAACTCCGATCAGCTGGAAAATCCCAATCTGGATCTCAACCTTTCCCAAAAGCCTGGCTCCTCTTCCCCATGGCCTGCCAGTCTATCGAGTCTTTGTTGCACTAATCCGTACAGTGTCTCATCAGGGAAATTGTTATTTTCATCTGCTTCGCCAGCAGGTTTGTTCATCAGCAGCTCAACGGCTTCATCCATATGGGCGACCTGATAAAGGTGGAACTGACCTTCATTAACAGCCTCAATGATGCGGCTGGGCAGGTTCAACTGCTGGAGATTAGCCCGGGGAATAATAACCCCTTGATTACCCGTCAATCCTCTGCGGAAACACAGGTTGAAAAAACCTTCAATTTTTTCGTTTACGCCACCAATAGCCTGGACGTTACCCAGCTGATCCAGTGCGCCAGTGACGGCCAACGACTGGTTGATGGGTTGTTCAGCAATGGCTGAAATCAAACAGCAGTACTCGGCGAGAGATGCACTGTCCCCATCAATCTCCTGATAGGACTGCTCAAATACAATGTTGGCATTAAGATGCAGCGGGGCGTCACGACCGAATATCCGGTACAGGCAGGCGGACAAAATCATCATGCCTTTGGCATGAATATTTCCGCCAAGTTCGGATTTTCTTTCAATATCAGCAACCTCACCATCTCCATAATGTACTGAGGTGGTAATGCGCGCGGGCTCGCCGTAGCAAAAATCGATAGAGTCGATAACGGTCAGGCCGTTAATTTGGCCGATAACTTCACCCTCTGTGGGCAGGTTGATAAAGGCATCATCAAAACTCTGTGCAGCAAACAGCTCTGAGGCATTGTGTCGGAACTGTCTGGCCTCCATCGCTGCCTGGATGGCTCCGCCATTAAGGTGAGGGTTTCCACTTAAAGCTGCTGCTTGAGCTAACAGTCGTACCATTTCTCCCGAGCTCAGGCTCAATCTCTGCTGATGTTCTGTGAGACGGGCGCTGAATTGACACAAGGGTTGCAGCGCAGACTCATGGAGTGTCAGCTCACGGGAACTGGCGAGGGCATGTAAGAAGGCGGCGTATTCATCCACGCTGTGTCTGCCGAGATCCAGTTCATGGGACATTTCGGCCAGCAGGGGAAACAGTTCAATGAAGCGGCTTTCCTGATATCTCAACCCCGCGTACAGCTCACCATTGCCGATAAGAGTGACTTTGGCTTGCAGGGCTATGGTGTCACCATTGGCCAGCTGGATTTGATTGTGTTCCAGACAATGGCATAACAGTTCCCAAAGGTTTTCTCGTTTGATCAATGACTCAGCATCGATGACCAGGTGTTGTGATTTAGCCAGAGCACCTGGTGCCCACGAACCATCTGCAAGACGTTGGCCGATAAGATCCTGGCGTCGAATATTGCCTCTCAGATATTGCCAGCTGCTTTGCTTATATTGCTGTTGCAGGGAATGCAGCAGCAAGTTACGAGCGATCCCGCTGAAGTCGGCGATATACAGGTTCTGACCGGAAGCCAAGGCGAGTTTTATGGTGTTTTGCAGGCGTTCCTGACCAACAAGTAAAGCTTCTGCAGATGGCACTGAGCTCTGGCCAAAAGCGTATTGCGGCGCCAGCGCGGTCACCGGTATCTTGGTAGATGTCATGTTTATCTTTTTTTCGAAAAATTACGGCGATATTAGCACATTCCATTCATCCTCAGTCCGGTTTTGCGTTTATCCGATATCACGCGGTAATGAAAAGGTTAGATTCGAATGAAAAACTGCCGGTTTGGGCTAAATTTCGACGAACAGTCAGGGGAATACAAAATTACTGTTTACAAGCAAAAGGTCGCTGGCTATTATGCCCGTCATCCGGAGGGGTGGCAGAGTGGTCGAATGCACCGGTCTTGAAAACCGGCATGGGTTAATAGCCCATCCAGGGTTCAAATCCCTGCTCCTCCGCCATATTTAGAAAAGCCCGCTTAGTTTTAAGCGGGCTTTTTGCTATTCGAAGTTTGATGGATGGGGTACCCATCCAGACTCATATCAAGGGCTTGAATCCCTGCTTCTCCGACTTATCTATGAAAGCCCGTTTTAAGTGGGCCTTCCGCTAATTAGGGGGGCGTATGATGAGATGCTCATCCAATTCATACCAAGGGCTCACACTCCCATTCCTTTCCGTCATTCATCCTATTCTTCTCTGGATTTTTCGCCATAAAAAAGGCCGCACCTGAGTGCGACCTTCCATTGCGTTACCCTGTGTTCAATATTGATTTTGCGCGACTATCGCGCTTGCCCAATAATAGAAGCGGGCAAACCTGACGCCTATTTTGCTTTTCTGAATAAAGGCAGCAGAAAAACCACAGCCATAATCAGATAGGTGCTGAAGGCTATCTGCATCCACTGGGTCATGGACAGTCCCAGCATGCCCCAAACATCATCTGTACACATTCCGGTAGGCATAAATACCTGTGGCAGCCAGTCATGTAACGGCAGGCTTTCGGGGAAGTTGGGCATAAAGTCACAGGTGGCAAAAGGAGAGGGATCTGACTGGATATTGTAAAGCTCGGTTGCCAGCATAAGCCCCCAACCAGCGCTGACTATCCAAAGCAGATAGGCGGGAAATCTCAGCATGCTCTTCGGTGCAATGCTGCCCAGCAGGCCGGCCAGCAAAATACCCAGTACTGCGACCCTTTGATAGACGCACAT
Organism: Shewanella corallii; assembly: GCF_023349125.1. GTDB lineage: Bacteria > Pseudomonadota > Gammaproteobacteria > Enterobacterales > Shewanellaceae > Shewanella > Shewanella corallii. The sequence goes on from NZ_JAKIKT010000005.1 coordinate 114,998, forward strand.
TACACAGGGGTTCAGGTGCATGACATATTGAAAAAATAGGGCGGTAGCCTCAAGCAGAAGGGCGCTGCCTCCAAGCAGATACCAGGCGAGGCGGGATTGGGCGAATCTGGTTAGTCCTATCACGGTAAACTCCTGAACCAATGAAAAAACGCCCGCATTTGCGGGCGTTTCAGGACTTTACTCAAGTCACCTTTTCAGGTCAACTGTGATCAATGACCCACTGCAGAAGAAACGGCTTCAGCGGCAGTGTGGTGACCAAGTGCTCCAATTTCATAGAAATAGTGAGTCATCTCGGTCAGGAAACCGGTTTCGATGGTCAGCAGGCCAACTACAGACAGTACGATAGTGTATGGCAGGGCCATCCATACCATGCGACCGTAGGACAGTCGGATGAGCGGAGCCAGTGCTGAAGTCAGCAGGAACAGGAACGCAGCCTGACCATTTGGTGTGGCAACTGACGGCAGGTTGGTACCTGTGTTAATGGCCACGGCCAGCATATCGAACTGGTCACGGGTGATCTGGCCACTCAACAGGGCGGCTTTCACTTCGTTGATATATACGGTGCCCACGAATACGTTATCAGACACCATAGACAGCAGGCCGTTGGCGATAAAGAAGATCACCAGCTGCATGTTGCCTTGAAACTCCAGCGCCCATTGAATCACAGGTGCAAACAGCTTCTGGTCGATAATAACGGCTACAACCGCAAAGAATACTGCCAGCAGTGCGGTAAATGGCAGTGCTTCTTCAAAGGCTTTACCCAGAGCATGCTCGTCGGTGATGCCGTTAAACGCAGTACACAGAATGATAACGGTCAGACCGATCAGACCCACAGAAGCCAGGTGCAAAGCCAGACCCACGATCAGCCAGATACCAACCAGTGCCTGAACAATCAGCTTAACTTTATCTCTGTTGGTACGGCTTGCATCTTCATGAGCGTCATAGTCACACAGGATCTGACGAACAGACTCAGGCAGCTCAGCGCCGTAACCGAAGATTTTGAACTTCTCAACCAGGAAACAGGTTGTCAGACCGGCAAATAATACTGGAATGGTCACCGGAGACATACGGATAAAGAACTCTGCAAACAACCAGTTGGCCTGTGCTGCAATGATCAGGTTTTGAGGCTCACCCACCATGGTACATACACCACCCAGAGCGGTACCTACACCAGAGTGCATCAGCAGGTTACGCAGGAAGCCACGGAAAGCTTCAAGCTCTTCAGTGTTCAGGGCCTGTTGACCATCATTGGTGTGGTCATGATCAGCACCGAAATCTTTACCAGATGCCACTTTGTGGTAAATGGCGTAGAAGCCCACAGCCACAGCGATGATGACTGCGATTACGGTCAGCGCATCCAGGAAGGCAGACAGGAAAGCAGATGCACCACAGAACAGCAAAGATACGGCCAGCTTGGAGCGAACCTTGGTGATCATCTTGGTGAAGCCGAACAGCAGCAGCTGCTTCATAAAGTAAATACCGGCGACCATAAAGACCAGCAACAGCAATACTTCCAGGTTGGCTTCAATCTCATGCAGCACCATGCTTGGACTGGTCATGCCAATCAAGACGGCTTCAATGGCCAACAGGCCACCGGGCTGCAATGGATAACATTTAAGCGCCATCGCCAAAGTGAAGATAAACTCGATAACCAATACCCATCCGGCGACGAATGGATTGATATAGAAGAGTATCGGGTTAATTACTAAGAACGACAGAATTGCGATTTTGTACCACTTGGGTGAGTTACCCAAGAAGTTACCAATAAACGCCTGACTCATTGTCAAAGGCATGGCACCCTCTCTAAAACAAAAGAATGTTAAGTGTTGTTTGTGAAAATGTTGCACGCCTGACGGCGGGGCAAAAGTGTACCGCAAACGATACTCTGAATGTAGTGGCTTAGCGATTGCTAAATATTAAAAAGCAGAGCTGCACTGCAAATTCAGCAGCTGACTATATTTGTTTGTTTCAAATTTGACCAAGAAAATGCGATTAACTTTTGATCTTAATCCCGATTTTGCTCCAGTGGTTTTCATTTTTTGTCCATCTGGTATGATGAGTGCCCTCCATAATAAATATGCATAACCATTGGATTAACGGCTGATGATAATCAATGCCAAAGGGCCTGCCAGCTTTGCTGAGAAGTACATAGTGCAATCTATCTGGGAAAACAAATTCCCTCCCGGGTCCATCTTACCTGCTGAGCGCGAGCTGTCCGAGTTGATTGGGGTCACACGGACAACCCTGAGAGAAGTGCTGCAGCGTCTGGCCCGTGATGGCTGGTTGACCATTCAACACGGTAAGCCAACCCGGGTGAACAATTTTTGGGAGACCTCAGGGCTCAATATTCTGGAAACCATTGCGGATCTAAACCCGGAAGGCTTTCCAGAGCTGGTAGATCAACTCCTGTCTGCCCGCACCAATATTAGTGCTATCTATTTTCGTGGGGCCCTGCGTCACAGCCCTCAGATAGCGTTGGAAACCCTCAGTGCAATCCACGATATGGACGACACTCCTGATGCCTATGCAGAGTTTGACTACAATCTGCATCACTCGTTTGCCTTTAACTCAGGAAACCCACTTTACGTGCTTATCCTGAATGGGTTTAAAGGGCTTTACAGCAGAGTAGGGCGTTATTACTTCACCAGCCCTGAAGCGAGACAACTGGCGCTGGCGTTTTACCAGAAGTTGGAGTTGCTTGCTCAGGCCGGTGATTACGAACAGGTGCCTGTGCTGATGCGTAGCTATGGTATTGACTCGGGTAAGATGTGGATGCAACTGCGTGATGCCATGCCTGCGGATATCGCCCAGGACAACTCTTAATGTTGTGTTGCGCATAAAAAACACCGCCTGATGGCGGTGTTTTTGTTTGAGGCTGCAGAACTAAGATGACTCTTCGGTTCTCACCGGGCAAGCTGCCAACTCGATGATAGTGCCGTCGTCGCACTCCTGCTCCAGCGTGACGTCAAAGCCCCAGAGTCGATGAAGATGCTTAAGGACTTCTGCATGACTGTCTGCCAGTGGGATATGGTTAACCGGCACATATCTGAGCGTCAGTGAGCGATCCCCGGATACATCAACGTTATACACCTGAATATTGGGCTCCAGATTGGACAGGTTGTATTGCTGGGACAACATCTGACGAATATCACGGTAGCCCTGGTCGTCATGAATGGCGCTGACCTCCAGATAGTTTTTACTGTCATCATCATTGATGCCGAAAAACTTGAACTGGCGCATGATATTGGGCGACAGATACTGGCTGATAAAGCTCTCATCCTTAAAGTTCTGCATCGCAAAATGCAGGGTTTCCAACCAATCACTGCCCGCCATTTCAGGGAACCAGGCTTTATCTTCTTCGGTGGGGTTTTCGCAGATACGGCGAATATCCACCATCATATTAAAGCCAAGCGCATAGGGGTTAATTCCGCTGTAATAAGGACTATTGTATGGCGGCTGGGCCACTACACTGGTGTGGCTTTGCAGGAACTCCAGCATAAAGCGGTCGGTCACTTTACCTTCGTCATACAGGTGATTGAGTATGGTGTAGTGCCAGAAGGTCGCCCAGCCTTCGTTCATCACCTGAGTTTGCTTCTGAGGATAGAAGTACTGGGCCATTTTACGGACGATACGGATAATCTCCCGCTGCCAGGGCTCAAGCAAAGGCGCATGCTTCTCTATAAAGTAGAGAATATTTTCCTGAGGTTCTTCGGGAAAACGTTTCTTCTGGACCTGACCTTCCTCCTGCTGGCCTTTGGGAATAGTGCGCCACAGGTCGTTAACCTGACTTTGCAGATAGGCTTCCCGCTCTTTCTGTCGCACCTGCTCTTCCCGGAAAGAGATCTCCACCGGACGTTTATACCGATCGACACCATAATTCATCAGTGCATGGCAGGAGTCGATAATATCTTCCACCTGTCGCGAACCGTGGAGCTCTTCACATTCGGCGATATAGTTTTTGGCAAATACCAGATAATCGATAATCGAGCTGGCGTCCGTCCAGGTCTTGAACAGGTAGTTACCTTTGAAGAAGCTATTGTGACCATAGCAGGCATGGGCCATCACCAATGCCTGCATGGTGACGGTATTCTCTTCCATCAGATAGGCGATACAGGGATCTGAGTTAATTACAATCTCATAGGCCAGTCCCATCTGCCCGCGCTTATAACTCTGCTCAGTTTCGATAAACTTCTTACCGAATGACCAGTGGGTATAGCCTATGGGCATACCTATTCCTGCATAGGCATCCATCATCTGCTCGGCGGTAATCACTTCTATCTGGTTTGGATAGGAGTCAAGCCGGTAATGCTCCGCGACCCGCTTGATCTCAGCTTGATATTGCTCAAGCAGCTCAAAGCTCCAGTCCGGGCCGTCACTTAACGGCTCATGTTTGCGTTTCCCCATTAAGTACCTCCTTACACCGCCTGTTTTTTAAATAGTTCCCTGAATACAGGGTAGATGTCTTCTGCCTGGCGTATGTGCTGTACGGCAATATTGTCGAATTGTTGTTGGAGGGATTCATATTCGCGCCACAACGTCTGGTGAGCGCGGTTGGTGATCTCGATATAGCTGAAGTATCTCACTGTGGGCAAGATCTGTTGTGACAGCAGCTTGCTGCAATTGGGTGAATCATCAGCCCAGTTGTCGCCATCGGATGCCTGGGCAGCGTAGATATTCCACTCGTCGGCAGGGTAGCGCTCGCGCTGAATTTCGTTCATCAGCTTAAGTGCACTGGACACTATGGTGCCACCGGTTTCCTGAGAGTAGAAAAACTCATGCTCATCCACCTCTTTGGCCTGGGTGTGATGTCGGATATAGACCACCTCCAGGTTTTTGTAGGTGCGGGTCAGGAACAGGTAAAGCAGGATGTAGAAACGCTTGGCCATATCCTTGGTTGCCTGATCCATTGAGCCTGATACATCCATCAGACAGAACATGACCGCCTGACTGGTGGGGATTTCCCGCTTGGCGAAGTTGTTGTACCTGAGATCAAAAGTGTCGATGAAAGGCACACGGTCAATTCTGCGTTTCAGCTCCTCAATTTGATCTCTTAGAGACAGTATCTCTTCGGCATTGGCGCCGGGGGTATTTTCCAGAGACTCCAGCCTGGCTTCCAGCTCCTTCAGCTCCTTCTTTTTACCAGCGGTCATGGCAATACGCCGTGCCTGAGAGGAGCGCAAAGAGCGCACTATATTCATATTGGTGGGGACACCGTCCGTTGTGTAGCCAGCACGGTAGGTTTGATATTCAACCAGTTTGTTTAACCGGTTTTTTTGCAGGTTGGGCAGTTCAAGATCTTCAAACAGCAGCTCCAGATATTCATCCTTGGAGATCTGAAATACAAAGTCGTCCTGACCCTCTCCGGAATCAGAGGCTTCCCCCTGACCAGAGCCCTGACCGCCACCCTGAGGTGGACGTTCAATTTTATCGCCACGGGTGAACTGGTCATTCCCCGGGTGAATACGGTCGCGCACACCACCACGCCCTTGATGGAACATTGGTTCGCTGATATCCCTGGTTGGAATGGAGATCTGCTCACCTTTATCCACGTCAGTGACACTGCGACGGGTTACGGCATCGCTTACCGCTTTTTTGATCTGCTGTTTATAGCGATTGAGAAAACGCTGGCGATTAACCGTGCTCTTTCCTTTGGCATTCAATCGCCTGTCAATAAAGTTAGCCATACGCACCTCCCACAGGAAAGTTGGGGGCGGGTAGCCCCCACAGTGTTCGGATGGTTAAGAGGACTTTCGTACTCTCAGGTACCATTCGGAGAGCAGGCGCACCTGTTTCTTGGTATAGCCTTTCTCCATCATGCGGTTGACGAAGTCGTCATGCTTACGCTGATCTTCGGTTGAGGTTTTGGCATTGAAGGAGATAACCGGCAGCAGGTCCTCAGTGTTGGAGAACATCTTTTTCTCGATCACTGTGCGTAGCTTTTCATAGCTGGTCCACTGGGGGTTATTGCCTTCATTGTTGGCCCGGGCACGCAGTACAAAGTTCACGATTTCGTTACGGAAATCTTTAGGATTGCTGATGCCTGCCGGCTTTTCGATCTTCTCCAGCTCGCCATTCAGAGCTGCGCGGTCAAACAACTGACCGGTTTCAGGGTCACGGTATTCCTGATCCTGGATCCAGAAGTCAGCATAGGTGACATAACGGTCGAAGATGTTCTGGCCATACTCTGAGTAGGACTCCAGATAAGCAGTCTGGATCTCCTTGCCGATAAACTCGACATATTTGGGGATCAGATAACCTTTCAGGAACTCAAGATAACGCTCGGCCATTTCATTGGGGAACTGCTCCTGCTCAATTTGGCGCTCCAATACATAAAAGAGATGTACCGGGTTGGCGGCAATTTCAGAGTGGTCGAAGTTAAACACCCTTGAGAGGATCTTAAAGGCGAAACGGGTTGATAGCCCCTGCATCCCCTCATCTACACCGGCGTAATCACGATATTCCTGGTAAGACTTGGCTTTGGGGTCGGTATCTTTAAGGCTTTCACCATCATAAACCCGCATCTTGGAATAGATGGAGGAGTTCTCCGGCGCCTTGATTCGTGACAGTACAGAGAACTGCGCCAGAGTTTCCAGCGTGCCTGGGGCACATGGCGCCTGCGACAGTTCGGAATTCTGAAGCAGCTTTTGGTAAATCTGCATCTCTTCGGACACCCGCAGACAATAAGGCACCTTGACGATATACACACGGTCGAGGAATGCTTCATTGTTCTTGTTATTGCGGAAGCTGGACCACTCGGATTCGTTGGAGTGAGCCAGAATAATGCCGTTATAGGGCAGGGCAGACAGACCCTCGGTGCCGTTGTAGTTACCTTCCTGGGTTGCAGTAAGCAGAGGGTGCAGCACCTTGATGGGGGCTTTGAACATCTCCACAAATTCCATCAAGCCCTGGTTGGCACGACATAGAGCACCTGAGTATGCGTAGGCATCTGCGTCATCCTGAGCAAAATGCTCCAATTGACGAATATCCACTTTACCCACCAGAGATGAAATATCCTGGTTATTGTCATCGCCCGGCTCAGTCTTGGCCACTGCCAGTTGATCCAGTACCGATGGATACACTTTAACGACTTTAAAGCGGCTGATGTCACCACCAAATTCGTGCAGGCGTTTCACTGCCCATGGCGACATGATGGTTTTCAGGTAGCGGTTGGGGATCTTGTACTCTTTTTCCAGCACCTTGCCATCTTCTTCTGCATCAAACAGACAGAATGGATGGTCATTGACCGGGCTGCGAACGCCGTCGGCACTGAGAATATAAACCGGCACTTTTTGCATCAGCGCTTTGAGTTTTTCCGCCAGCGAGGATTTACCGCCGCCTACAGGACCCAAGAGGTAAAGAATCTGTTTGGATTCTTCCAGACCCTGTGCGGAATGTTTGAGGTAAGAAACAATTTGTTCGATCGCCTCTTCCATACCATAGAAGTCAGCGAATGCGGGATATCTGGAGATTAGTCGGTTGGAAAAGATACGGCTGAGCACCGGATCTTTTGAGGTGTCGATTACTTCAGGCTCACCGATGGCCATCAGCAAACGTTCTGCCGCAGACACATAAGCGCTGCGATCCTGCTTACAGATGTCAAGAAACTCCTGCAGGGTGTACTCCTCATCAAGCTTCTTTTCATAGCGTTGTTGGTAATGCTCAAATATGCTCATATCGCCCCCCTGAAACGCCTGTCAAATTGTAGAGGCAGGCAGGTCAAATTCTGCTCACCTAGGATTAAGCATAGCGTTAAGAAACCAGAGTTGGCAAAAAAAGTTTAGAAAAAACAATAAGAAATAGTTGCAAAAGCAACAGTTGCACTTGTGGGTGGTGGAGGGAGGAACAACAAAAAAGGAGCCGCTTGGGCTCCTTTTATTTACACCGAGAGTCGCTTAGCCAGCAAAGTTCTGGTTGACGAAGTCCCAGTTTACCAGTTGCCAGAAGTTGGCCAGGTAATCTGGACGCAGGTTGCGGTAATCGATGTAATAAGCGTGTTCCCACAGGTCAACGGTCATTACTGGGGTGACGCCCTCTTCAGTCAGAGGTGTTGCTGCGTTGCTGGTGTTAACGATATCCAGAGAACCGTCAGCTTTCTTCACCAACCAGGTCCATGAGCTACCGAAGTTGTTTACGGCGCTGTCATTGAATTTTTCTTTGAATGCGTCGAAAGAACCGAAAGCAGCATTGATAGCTTCAGCGATGGCACCTGTAGGTTCACCACCTGCATTTGGCGCCAGGCAGTTCCAGTAGAAGGTGTGGTTCCATACCTGAGCTGCGTTGTTGAACACACCACCGGTAGAGGTCTTAACGATCTCTTCCAGAGACTTGCCAGCCAGCTCAGTACCTTCAATCAAACCGTTCAGCTTTACCACATAGGTGTTGTGGTGCTTACCGTAGTGATATTCCAGAGTTTCCTGTGAAATGTGTGGTTCCAAAGCGTTCATTGCATAAGGTAATGCTGGTAATTCGAAAGCCATTTTGCTTCTCTCCATGGATGTCATTGTCTTTAAACAGACTTACTCACTGCGAGCTATTCTACTCAAATTAATTGTGAAGTGAATCATTGTTTGTTTGATTGGATAGATCGACGCCATCTAAAAATCCGTAGATAACATACCCCTACAAACATAGTGTTTTTGTTCTGGTTACGTCTGAAGTACAATGAGGATCACAAAACGATTGTGTGAGCGTTAGGATTCATAATGGAAACTGTAGATAAGATTAAGCAGCAGATCGCTGAAAACCCAATTATTCTGTACATGAAAGGCTCTCCCAAGCTGCCAAGCTGTGGCTTCTCCTCTCAGGCTGGCCAAATCATGATTAACATCGGTGAGCAGTTTGCTTATGTAGATATCCTGCAAAATCCAGATATCCGTGCTGAATTGCCTAAGTTTGCCAACTGGCCAACTTTCCCTCAGCTGTGGGTTGAAGGTGAGTTAGTTGGTGGTTGCGACATCATTGTTGAAATGTACCAGCAGGGCGAACTGCAGACTTTGATCAAAGAAGTTGCAGCCAAATACAAAGGTGAAGAAGAAGCTTAACTCTTCTCTCGCACTCTTCTTCGACTGAAAGTAAAAAACCCCGCATTGCGGGGTTTTTTGTTATCCGGGGGAGCTTACTCCGTCAGATTCTCCCGGGACTGGGCCAGCTCAGCTTTAATATGCGCCGGAGTGGCAGGCAGCACCAGGTTCAGCAGGATAGCAACGATGCCGCACAGGCTGATGCCCTGCAGGCTGAAGGAGCCGATACCGAATGCCATACCGCCGATACCGAACACCAGAGTTACACCCACAATGCACAGGTTGCGTGGCTCACCCAGGTCTACCTTGTTGCGGATCAGGGAGTTCAGACCCACAGCAGCGATCGAACCGAACAGCAGACACATAATACCGCCCATAACCGGCACAGGTATGGTTTGCATCAGTGCGCCCAGTTTGCCGACAAAGGCCATCAAAATGGCCGTGATGGCAGTCCAGGTCATAATGCTGGTGTTGAAATTACGGGTCAGACTTACTGCACCGGTAACTTCTGAGTAAGTGGTGTTTGGTGGTCCACCAAAGGTCGCTGCAGCTATAGTCGCAACACCATCACCGGCCAGAGTGCGGTGCAGACCAGGCTTTTTGAAGTAATCCTTACCGGTCACATTGGAGATCGCCAGGATATCTCCTATATGCTCAACCGCCGGGGCGATGGCAACAGGGATCATGAACAGGATTGCTTGCCAGTGAAACTCAGGCGCGACAAAGTTGGGAATTGCGAACCATGGTGCCTGCTCAACTTTGGTAAAGTCGACAATGCCAAACATCAGGCTCAGTCCATAGCCAACCAGAATACCGCCCAGAATGGGCATCAGTTTCAGCAGGCCTTTGGCCCAAACGGCAATGGCGATAGTGGTCAGCAAAGACGCCAGTGACACAATTAAGGCGGTATCGGGGTCTACCAGGACAGCAGAGCCATCTCCGGTTTTACCCAAAGCCATATTCACGGCCATCGGTGCCAGGCCCAGACCGATAATAATAATCACAGGACCTACAACCACAGGTGGCAGCAGACGGTGAATAAAGCCGGTACCTTTAATTTTCACCATGGTACCCAACATCAGGTACATAACACCGGCAGCCATCAGGCCGCCCATAGTGGCAGGAATGCCCCAGGTCTGTACGCCGTACAGTATGGGGGCGATAAAGGCGAATGATGAAGCAAGGAAGATTGGAACCTGGCGTTTGGTAATAAACTGGAACAGTAAAGTACCAATACCAGCGGTAAACAGGGCAACACTGGTGTCGAGTCCGGTGATCAATGGCATCAAAACCAAAGCTCCGAATGCGACAAACAGCATTTGCGCGCCCTGCAGGGGCAGTGTCAGTCGGGACATGTTTTTCTCTTTTTATTGGGCCAAAACCTTTCTATAGTACCAGCTGATTTTTGACCCGTCCGAGCGTGTGTTCACGAAATTTGTTTTCAATTATCAAGTCACCTCTTCACCCTGTCCGGCAGTGTCTCGCCATCTATAGCATTTGTGGTACACTCAGTACTCCTTAAGCCGGTTAACCTATTTTCCTGTCAATGCTTAAACATATTTTCCTGTTGGTGCTGGTGTTTATACCTGCATTTATAAACCCGGTCTTTGCCGTAGAGGTGAAAGGTCTTGATCAGGCCAGTGTGCCGGTTGAGTCGCGCTCTAATGCCGATAAGAACAAAGCCCTCAAAGCCGCTCTGGCAAAAGTAATCGTTAAAAACACGGGTGATGCCAGTGTGTTGCAAAATCCTGTTATTGCAGCTCAGGTAAAAAATCCAAACGGGTTTCTGGTGCAGTTTGGTTACGAGGACAAAGAAGGGCAGTTGTATCTGAAAGGCCAGTTCGATGAACGCCGGATTATTCAATTGTTGCGTCAGGCTCAGGTGCCTGTGTGGGGCAAGCAACGTCCTTTGGTGCTGGTGTGGCTGTCGTTCCAGGATGAAAACATGCAGAGAAACCTTTTGTCCGACGCATCTGAAGAGGAGCTGCGCAAGTTGTTTGAGCAGGACGCGACAGATCAGGGTTTACCTTTGCTGTTCCCTGTTATGGACTTGGACGACATGATGCAGGTTAGTGAAGCGGATGTCCGGGGCAACTTCCCTGAAGCCGTTTCCAGCGCTTCCGGCAGATACCAGGCTGATTATTTTGCGCTGGCAAATATTCAGCAACAGGCAGACGGCATGACAACCTATCGATTCGACCTTTATCCCATGAAAGAAGATAGCGGGATTTGGCGGCCATTGACCGAGTCGGCCATGACGGTAGTTTCTGATGCAGAAGCGGTTAACGCTATGGTTTCTGGTTTGAGCCAATACTTCGTCGGTCAGTATGCCGTAGCAGATTCCGGCTTCAACGAAGAGGTGTCTGTGGTGTTTGAAGGTATCGATACCATGACAAAACTTAAAGCTCTTGAGCAGTATGTTGGACAGCTGACAGTGGCCAAGACGGCTGTGATAGCCAGTATTCAAGGTGCGAAAGTGGTTTACCGCTTTACTCTGTTTGGTTCAGAGCAAGATCTCGAGCGTCAGCTGAACCTGGAGCCCAGACTGGAAGCCGTGACGCTCGCCGTAGATCCCTTTGCAGAAATAGAGAGCAACGGGAATAATGCAATACCAATGGAATACCGCTGGCACTAAGTCAAAAAGTCACCAAAGAGGCCTGAGTAAGCGCTCAGGCTTTTACCTGGTCGAGATGCCCGTGATACACTGGCATCCATGACTCTCTGTTAATATTATTGAGAAATATCTGAGTGACCCAAAACTCACCTCTGCAATTGTCCTTGCCTGTCCATTTGCCGGATGATGAAACCTTCAAAAGTTATTACCCTGCAGCCGGAAATGATCAGCTAATTCAAAAGCTTCAATCTTCTGCTGCCGGAGAGGCCAGCAAGCCTCTGTATTTATGGGGACCAGGAAAGTCCGGCCGTACTCATCTGCTACACGCTGCCTGTGCCCGTGCCAACGACCTTGAACGCAGAAGTTTTTATATTCCTCTGGGTATTCACGCCAGTATTTCCCCGGCACTGCTGGAAGGGCTGGAACAGGTCGATTTGGTTTGCATAGACGATATTGACGCGATTGCCGGTCACCCCGTCTGGGAAGAAGCCATATTCGATCTCTACAATCGTATGGCAGAGCATAAGCAGGGGGCTTTGGTGGTCAGTGCCAGCAGTTCACCTTCAGAAGCGGGTTTTCTGTTACCGGATCTCGAATCAAGAATGCAGTGGGGGCTGATTTATCAATTGCACCCAATGGAAGATGAGGAGAAGCTGGCGGCACTTCAGCGTCGTGCCGCAATGCGTGGTTTGCAGTTACCTGAAGATGTTGGCCGCTTTTTGCTGAATCGTATGGCAAGAGATATGCGAACCTTGTTTGATGTGCTGGACAGATTGGACAAGGCTTCCATGATACATCAACGTAAGTTGACCATTCCTTTTGTGAAAGAGATGCTCAGGCTCTGAGCGAATAAAGCAGCGTGTTGACGCTGCTTTTTTTTGTTTTTGAATCGTGGAAGTGCAAGTTTTAGCCGTTGATGCTGAAAATTAACGCAAACTGCTTTAAAAACAGCTTGTTGAATTATATTTTGGTGTAAATCGCTTTACAGTATAAACCGGTGAAGATACTATGCATTTCGTTCGGAGGGGTGGCAGAGTGGTTGAATGCACCGGTCTTGAAAACCGGCATAGGTTAATAGCCTATCCAGGGTTCAAATCCCTGCTCCTCCGCCATATTCGATGAAAAGGCTCGCTAGAAATAGCGGGCCTTTTTGCTATTTAGGGTTTAAGGGGGCTAGATCCATCCAGACTCATGTGAAGGGCCAGAATTCCGCCCTAAACTCAATGTGTTAGAGAACGCCAGTAACGAAAGTTACTGGCGTTTTTGTTTATAGATGGGAAGCCCATCCAACTCATACCAAGAGCGTTGATTGGTGTTTTGAGTCATCTTCAATAGCAAGGCTTGCTGCTTCCCTAAGCTGACTTTGTCCTTGGCTCTTTGGGCATGCCCAGCGCCCGTTCGGCGATGATGTTGCGCTGAATTTCATTACTGCCGCCATAAATAGTATCAGCCCGGGAAAACAGATAGAGAGACTGCAATCTGGAGAGCTGATAGGGCGCAGCATTGAGTTCAAGCCCCTCAGGTCCCAGTACATCCATGGCCAGTTTGCCCAGCTCTGCATGCCAGCTTGACCAGTGCAGTTTATACACCAGTGCTTCCGGGGGCTGCTGTGACTGATTGGGATTACTCAGCATTCTGAGAGCATGATGGCGCATGACAACCAGACCTTCCCAGGCTCTGGCAATTCTGTCGCGGATGTGGGGATCTGATGCAGCACCATTACTTATGGCGATCCTGATGATCTCATTGAGTTCATTGCTGAACTGCATCTGTTGGCCCAGGGTGGAAACGCCACGCTCATGGCCGAGCAATGCCATTGCAATACGCCAGCCTTCACCCGGCTTGCCTACTATATTGGCAGCATCAGTGACGGCGTCATCAAAAAACACTTCATTGAATTCGCTGGTACCGGTTAATTGGGTGATAGGTCTGATATCAACGCCAGGTTGATCCAGGGGAACAAGCAAAAAGGAGAGGCTATGATGTCCTGTAGACCCTTGCTCAGTGCGTGCAAGGACAAAACACCAATCCGCTTCGTGGGCGAGGGAAGTCCAGACCTTTTGGCCCTGGATATGCCAACAGTTATCTGTTTCATCCAGTCTGGCTTTGGTGGCGACATTGGCCAGATCTGAGCCTGCGCCGGGTTCTGAGTAACCCTGACACCAGTATTCAGTGCCCTTGAGTATGCCTGGCAGGAATCTTTGTTGTTGCTCTTTTGAACCAAATTGCAACAGAGTTGGACCCAGCAGGCCTATGCCTATATGACCCACAAGACCCGGACCACCTGCTCTGGCATACTCTTCGTGAAAAATCACCTGTTGGTTAATCGTTAAGCCTCTGCCACCGAACTCCCTTGGCCAGCCAATACAGAGCCATCCCGCAGCAGCCAGATGTTGCTCCCATCTTTTCCGTTCGTTGGGAAACATATGTTCATCGCCGGGACCGCCTCTGAACTTCAGCTGCTCATACTCCCCGATCAGGTTATCACTGAGCCATTGGGCGATTTCCTGACGAAATAACTCGTCTTCATGGCTGAAGGTCAGTTTCATAACTGGTCTCCTGACGTTCGATTGGCCCTAAAAGGCTGTCTGCGACTCTCGCTCTATGTATGTTTGCTGCGCCAAACAGGGTGGCACTCGATTGCGCCCTTTTCAGATACAGGTGAACATCGTACTCCCAGGTAAAACCAACTCCACCATGTAACTGCAGCGCTTCCTGAGCACAAAAAGTAAAGGTGTCAGAGCAGACTGATTTGGCCATGGACGCGGCTCTATGCAGTGCACTATCTGATTTGGCTCCCTGACTCCAGGCGTCGGCGATACAGGCGGCGTAGTAGACTGCAGAGATGGCGGACTCCAATTCGAGTTTCATATCTGCCGCTCTATGTTTCAGCGCTTGAAATGAGGCAAGAGGGCGGTTGAACTGTACCCTTTCTTTAAGGTAATCCACAGAGCTTGTCAGGGTGCTGGCAGAGCCGCCGGTTTGCTCTGCTGCCAGTGCAATCCTTGCAAGAGAAAGGATTAACTCCAGCTCTTTGCGCTGATCTGGTTGAGCGCCCAATATGCCCGACTCAGGAACAAACAGCTGTGTAGCGATGATACGACTGAGTTGGCGGGTTTGGTCAAGAGTCGGCAGTGGCAGTCGTTGAATTTGGCAAGCCTTTGGCTCCACAGCAAATAGTTTTATATGACCATTGGCAGGGCTGCGGGCAGCGACAATAAGCAGGTCGCAACTATGACCATCGACAACCTGTTGCCACTCTCCGTTAAGGATTGCGCCACCTTCACATAACGTGAAGCTCGCCTGTACGCTTTGACTGCCCCAATGCCGGTTTTGCAGTGAGCTGCCCGATAGCCAGCCTAAAGAGGCGGTGATTTTCCCCTGCGCCAACTCAGTCAGCCAGCGTTGTTTTTGTTGCTCATTTGCACAGAGTAGCAAGGCATTTGTCGCCAATGCCTGAGTCGCAAGAAATGGAGAGCAGAAAAGCTGCTTACCCATCTGTTCCATGACAATGGCCTGCTCAACGTATCCGAGGCCCAATCCGCCATATTGCTCGGGAATGGTTATCGCCTGCCAGCACATCTCCTCACACACTCGCTGCCATAACTCGGTTATGTAGCCGCGGTCGGTAGCCATTGCTTCACGGATTTTATCGGATGGGCTGATCTCTGTAAGGAAGTCCTGCGCCATATCCATGATCATCCGTTGCTCCTGGGTAAAAGCAAACTCCATTTTGCGTCTCCAAATAAGTGAACACTTGATATTCTTAAGTTTACCCGCGCTGAAATTAATCGGCCGGATGGACGATAGGGTAGTTATTGGGGTTTTGACGCAATAATGAGCGACTGACAGGGTCGACGGTAAAAAGGGGTTTACAGGTGATCTCTGTCTGGGTAATATGCGCGTCGTCCGGAGGGGTGGCAGAGTGGTCGAATGCACCGGTCTTGAAAACCGGCATGGGTTAATAGCCCATCCAGGGTTCAAATCCCTGCTCCTCCGCCATATATAGAAAAGCCCGCTTAGTTTTAAGCGGGCTTTTTGCTATTCGAAGTTTGATGGATGGGATACCCATCCAGACTCATATCAAGGGCTTTAATCCCTGCTCCTCCGCGATATCTAAGAAAGTCTGCTTTTTAAGCGGGCTTTCTGCTATCTGGGGTTTGCAGGATGGGGGCCCATCCAACTTATACCAAGAGCTTGAATCCCTGCTCCTCTGCCATATTTAGGTGAAAAGGCTCGTTAGAAATAGCGGGCCTTTTTGCTATCTAGGTTTTTTGCAGGATGGGGTGCCCATCCAACTTATACCAAGAACTTGAATCCCAGCTCCTCCACTATATTTAGAAGAGTTCGCTTAGTTGTAACCGGGCTTTTTTGCTATTTGGGATTTGGGGATAGGGATACCCGGCCAAATCCTACCAAGGGCTCGAATCTCTGTATCATGTCCCTATCCGCATATTCGATGGCTTCATTCTTGCTTTGAGATAATATCTATTTATTTCAAAATCTTAAGCTTTAAGTGTGGACTCGGTGTTATCAACTAACTGCCGGTAAATGCGTGAAAAAAGAAGAGGCAAACCCACCATGCTGTATTCTGAATATTACATGGCGCTGCATTAGACTTTAGTCGTGTTTGTTTTGTAGCACGTAACTAACCCTAGTGTTACTGTCATACTACTGTTAAAATTGGTAGGTGCAGGCGTCTAAAGCAAAGCTTGTATTGAAGATTGTGCGTCTAAAGGCAGATTATTCTGCGCTTTACATCTGTGACGTAAAGGTTCACATTGTAAACACTTAACTGAATTGTCAGCTGCCCCGCAGGTGTCAATTTAGTCAATGGTTCTCTTTTTAATTCACAGACTTAGATATAGCCAAATTCAGCTTTTATAAAGCGCTTTTATGGGCTAGATTAGCCTCTAAGATGACGTTTGAAGTAAAAACTCAATAATAATGAATGGGAAGGGTAGAAGTTGATTTCTGTATACCTGGTCGATGACCACGAGTTGGTCAGAACGGGGATCCGCAGGATCCTTGAAGATGAGCGTGGTATTAAGGTTGTCGGCGAAGCCGGTGACGGTGAGACCGCAGTTCAGTGGTGTCGTCAGAACGAGGCAGACGTGATTCTGATGGACATGAATATGCCCGGAATCGGCGGCCTTGAGGCTACCCGCAAGATCCTTCGCTATCAGCCACATGCAAGAATTATTGTGCTGACCATTCATACCGAAGACCCATTCCCGACCAAGGTGATGCAGGCCGGCGCTTCCGGGTATTTGACCAAAGGTGCAAAACCGCCGGAAGTGCTGCAGGCGATTCGTCAGGTAGCACACGGTCAGCGTTATCTGTCACCTGAAATTGCTCAGCAAATGGCGCTGAGCCAGTTTAATCAGACAGATGAAAATCCTTTTAAGGCGTTATCTGAGCGTGAGCTGCAGATCATGATGATGATCACCAGTGGTGAGAAGGTCAATGATATCTCTGAGCAGCTTAATCTGAGTCCCAAAACCGTTAACAGTTATCGCTACCGTCTCTTCAGCAAGTTGGGAATTAGCGGTGATGTGGAGCTGACCCGCTTGGCTATTCGATATAAGATGTTGGACACAGGTCAATTTTAATCGATTAGTCGGGGAGTTATGCCGACACAATTCAATCCTTCCGATTTCCTTAAAACGGTTCCCGGTAAGCCAGGGGTGTATCGAATGTACGATGCATCCTCTGTGGTTATCTATGTAGGCAAGGCCAAAGATCTAAAGAAGCGGCTTTCATCCTATTTCCGCAAGAATCTGCCCAATGTCAAAACCCAGGCATTGGTGTCTCATATCGCTCATATTGATGTCACTCTGACACACAGTGAGACTGATGCGCTCATTCTGGAAAATGACTACATCAAGCAATACATGCCTAAATACAATGTGTTGCTGCGGGACGACAAGTCATACCCCTTTATCTTATTGAGTGATCACCGTCATCCCCGGCTTGCCTATCACAGAGGCGCCAAGCGGGACAAAGGCCAGTACTTCGGTCCTTATCCCAATGGTGGCGCGGTCAGGGAAAGTCTGCACCTGATGCAGAAGTTGTTTCCTATCCGCCAATGTACGGATGTGTACTATAAATCCCGTTCCCGTCCCTGTTTGCAGTATCAGATTGGTCGCTGCAGCGGGCCCTGCGTCGGCAAAATCTCAGATGAAGAGTATCAGCAGCAGGTTAAGTTGGCGTCTTTGTTCCTGCGGGGAAAAGACAAGCAGGTGATGTCATCTCTGGTCGGGCAGATGGAGCAGGCTGCTCAGGATATGGAGTATGAGAAAGCGGCCGGGTTCAGGGATCAAATCATGGCGCTTAGACGTGTTGCTGAGCAGAGTGAGGTGTCAGGTAATACTGATGATCTCGATGTTATCGGTGTGCACTATGCATCGGGCATGGCTTGCTTCCATTTGCTGTTTATTCGTGACGGTAAAATCTTTGGCTCTCGAAGCTACTACCCAAAAATTCCGGCTCAAACCGAGCTGGAAGAGATACTGCACTCCTTTATGTTGCAGTTCTACCTCAATGTTCAGGTGCAACGCACCATTCCCAAAGAGGTGATTATTAGCCATGGCTTTGAAGGGGTTACCGAACTCGAGTCGGCGATTAATCAGGCGCTTGGACGCAAAGTCGAGATTAAAACCAGCGTCAGGGGAGAGCGGGCGAAGTATTTAAAGCTGGCCGTGACCAATGCCACCAATGCTGTTGCCAGCCACTTGTCTCACAAGAATACTGTTGAACAAAGATTTGTTGCACTTGAAGAATCGCTGGAGTTGAGTGGCCCGGTATCTCGGATGGAATGTTTCGACATCAGTCATACCATGGGAGAGAGTACTGTCGCATCTTGCGTAGTCTTCAATAGAGAAGGGCCGGATAAGGCTGAATACCGCAGATACAATATCAAAGGGATTACCCCGGGTGACGATTACGCCGCGATGAAACAGGCGATTGCGCGCCGTTTTGACAAAGTGACGGTCGACTCTAAAATTCCCGATTTGTTGTTTATCGATGGTGGCTTGGGCCAGCTGCGTATGGCTCAGGAGATTGTTGACGAGAAGTTTGCGGATATTGAAAAAGCTCCTCAGCTCATCGGTGTTGCTAAGGGTGAAAGCCGTAAACCTGGTCTGGAAACCCTGATCTGGGGGGACAGTGAAGATGAGTTTGCTTTGGAAGATGATTCCCCGGCGCTGCATTTAATCCAGCATATTCGTGATGAATCACATAGGTTTGCCATTACAGGACACAGAAACAAACGACAGAAAACCCGTAACACGTCGACGCTGGAATCTATTCCGGGAGTCGGACCCAAAAGACGCAAGGCACTTTTGCAATTTTTGGGGGGAATGCAAGAGGTTAAGGGAGCCAGCGTGGCGGAATTGGCGAAAGTACCCGGAATTAGCATAGAAATGGCACAAACGATTCACGATGCGTTGCGGGGGTAACAAAATTAAGGCAAGATTGGCGCTGCTTTTGATAAATTGGTTCCAGCATGCCTTTTAATGTACCCATCGCCCTTACGCTGTTCAGGGTTGTTTTACTTCCGGTTTTTGTTGCCTTTTTCTTTTTGCCCTATGAGTGGGCTCCGTTCGCTACTGCATTCGTTTTCTGGCTGGCAGCAATTACAGATGCGTTGGATGGTTACCTGGCGAGAAAGTTGGAGCAATCCACTCGATTCGGGGCCTTTCTTGACCCGGTAGCTGATAAGGTGATGGTCGCTGCTGCTCTGGTTCTTTTGGTTCAGGATTACGACACTGTTTGGTTGACTTTACCTGCGCTGTTTATGATTGGCCGCGAGATAGTTATCTCGGCGCTGCGTGAATGGATGGCCGAGATGGGGAAACGTGGCGTAGTAGCAGTTTCCTGGATAGGTAAATACAAGACTGCGGCCCAGATGTTGGCGATTA
Organism: Shewanella corallii; assembly: GCF_023349125.1. Lineage (GTDB taxonomy): Bacteria > Pseudomonadota > Gammaproteobacteria > Enterobacterales > Shewanellaceae > Shewanella > Shewanella corallii. The sequence continues at coordinate 134,554 of NZ_JAKIKT010000005.1, forward strand.
TCGGTTTGTTGTGGAAACCCAATGAATGGATGGTTGGGTTGGCATTTGTACTGCTTTATATCGCCGCCATTCTCACGTTCTGGTCCATGCTCAGTTATATCATGAGTGCCTGGAAGGATTTGACTGCTGAAGAGCACTGATATCCAGAGTGTCAGAACCCGAAATATTTAAAGCAAACTAAAAAATCCCTGAAGTATTACTTCAGGGATTTTTGTTTTTGAGGAAAGAGTGGCTGCGGCGACTTAATGAGGTGGCTGGCTTGACGGTAGCTTTCAGCCCCTGCAACAGCAAGTGGCGAGATTACAAGGCTTAAATCTGTAATGCCAGTGTTTAATTTATCGGTTTTCAGTGTTAAATCCTGACAGTGAAATGACCGTAGCGATCTTTATTTAATCATATGAATAAAAGGGTTAAAGTTTTCTGTTGACCCTTGGCTCAAATCCGCTAAAGTATGCCCCGTTCCCGGCGATAAGGCGGTGAGCTGGTCTTTGTTCAAGCTTTTATAGTTTGGCAAAAGACCTTAAGAAGTAAGATGCGACATTAACTCAGTTGCAAGAATGAAAGGGCGATACCCTGGAGTTCAGGCAATTACGGTGAAGTCTTAAAAAATGTGAAGCGACATTAGCTCAGTTGCAAGAATGAAAGGACGATACCTTGATTTCAGGCAATTACGGTGAAGTCATTAAAAACAAATATGCGACATTAGCTCAGTTGGTAGAGCGATACCTTGCCAAGGTATAGGTCATCGGTTCGAACCCGATATGTCGCTCCAAGGCGCGATGGCAGAATGGCTATGCTGCGGATTGCAAATCCGTCGATCTCGGTTCGACTCCGGGTCGCGCCTCCACTCTCCAAGAGTGATGCGTTAAAAATTGGGACATTAGCTCAGTTGCAAGAATGAAAGGAGGATACCTTGATTTCAGGCAATTTCGGTGAAGTCATTAAAAACAAATATGCGACATTAGCTCAGTTGGTAGAGCGATACCTTGCCAAGGTATAGGTCATCGGTTCGAACCCGATATGTCGCTCCAAGGCGCGATGGCAGAATGGCTATGCTGCGGATTGCAAATCCGTCGATCTCGGTTCGACTCCGGGTCGCGCCTCCACTTCCTCTCTAATGAGAAAGTGAAGCAAACTTGATATATGCGACATTAGCTCAGTTGCAAGAATGAAAGGACGATACCTTTTAGTTCAAGCAAACTACGTGAAGTCATAAAAAACTAAGATGCGACATTAGCTCAGTTGCAAGAATGAAAGGACGATACCTTTTAGTTCAAGCAAACTACGTGAAGTCATAAAAAACCAAGATGCGACATTAGCTCAGTTGGTAGAGCGATACCTTGCCAAGGTATAGGTCATCGGTTCGAACCCGATATGTCGCTCCAATCTTCAGGTGTTCCTCACCGACCAAAGTGGCGCGATGGCAGAATGGCTATGCTGCGGATTGCAAATCCGTCGATCTCGGTTCGACTCCGGGTCGCGCCTCCACTTTCTTTTCTGAAAAACTCCACATTTAGTTCCACCCTTTGTTTCAGCCTGGCCGTTAGTAGACCAGTACTGCGGTAACCTGCCATCACTCTGATACTGTCTTGATCCTGGCAAATCGTCATATCTGTCCAGCAATTGCTCAAAGCCGCATTAATCCGTTGAATTTAGCTGGAGCTTAACTCAATAATCAGTATGATTTGCGCGTCTTATCCGGACTGTATCTATCCCTACCGAGAAATAACATGCAAAAACTACTGATCCTGCTGACCAGCCTTGTTAGCCTGCTGGGCTTTACTGCCAACGCGAAACCAATTGCCCTGCTGGGTGCGATGGATGTTGAGATTGAAGGTTTGCTGCCGAAGATTGAACATCGTAAGACCCATCAATTGGCTGCAAACACCTATTACACTGGCACAATTAATGGCAAAGAGGTCGTTGTTGCCCGTTCCGGGGTGGGAAAGGTCAATGCAGCTGTTACCACTCATACGCTGATCACCCAATTTAATGTTGAGAAAATCATATTTACCGGTATTGCCGGTGCCGCCAGTTCTGAACTGAATGTGGCTGATGTGGTGGTGTCCAGCGATCTGATCCAACACGATGTCGACCTGACAGTATTTGGCGCACCAAAAGGTTTGTTGGATGGTTACGAAGACAGAGCATTTAAAACAGACAAAGCACTGCAAGCGTTGGCGTTCGACGCTGCCCGTAAGGTTGTCGGTGGTGATAAAGCACATATCGGAACTGTGGTCACCGGAGATCAATTTATTGCCGACAAGGCCAAAGTTGCCGAAATGCAGCAGGAGTTTGATGCCATGGCGGTGGAGATGGAAGGCGCCGCCGTTGCTCAGGTTGCTGATATGTACAAGGTGCCTTTAGTGGTGATCCGGACTATTTCAGATAAAGCCGATGGCAGCGCTCATCTGTCATACGAAGAGGCCAAGCAAGCTACGGCTCACAACTCGGTCGCTATCGTGCTTGAGATGCTTAAGTCGCTATAAGCTTAAGTGAACGCTGAGAATATTCAGGCGCCTTAGGGCGCCTTTTTTGTCACTGTTAGCCCGTCCTGAAAAAGCTATATATCCTTCACTATATATTTTTCGTTAAAACTGATTCTGCCGATTAGCTCATTATCAATCATTTCATCTGAAATTAACCTGTGGAAGGAGCCATGGCAAAGCGTGCCGGGCAATAACATATTTACGCAGGGAGATAATATGAATTACCAGGGTTTCACTACCTTCAGTACTAAGGCAGAGCATACTGACAGTCACTTTTGATTATCCACCGGTCAACGTGCAGGGTCTGCCGATGTTGGCAGATCTGAATATGTTAGCGCAAAAGCTTGAAGCTGACAGCGCGATAAAAGTTGTGGTGTTCCAATCTGCCCATCCGGAAATATTTGTTCGCCACGCCGATACTGAGTTCCTAAAAGATATGTCTGGCAAGGCTGTGTCCAGGAGCGAGGTAAAATTGCTGGACTTGCAGGTGGTACTTGAGCGGATCAGCAAGTTACCTCAGGCTACCATTGCTAAAATAGAAGGCTTCGCACGTGGTGGCGGACATGAGTTTGCACTGGCCTGTGATATGCGATTTGCAGCTACAGGAAAGGCCAGGTTTATGCAAATGGAAGTGGGCATGGGGATACTTCCCTGTGGCGGCGGTGCTGCACGAATGGCGCGTCAGGTCGGATTAGGAAGGGCACTGGAGATAGTCTTGGGCGCCAGGGACTTTGACGCCGAAGAGGCAGAATCATTCGGCACAGTGAACAGGGCGCTGGATCCCGATAAAATTGGGCCATTTGTTGATGCACTGGCAAAACGAATCGCGCTTTGGCCCTCAGCTTCCATTAATGCTACCAAGCAGGCTGTATATGCTTCTATCGACTTACCGATAGCGCAAGCCCTTAAAGAGGAAGCCTATTGGTTGTATCAGGCTACCAGCCAGACGCCGGCATTAACTCGATTCAAGTGGGCAGATGAGCAGGGCGCCCAGTTTGATATGGATAACCAAAGAGTCTGGCCTGAAATGCTGGTAAAAATCCAGGAGATAGAAGACTGACTGCATAGATGAAAAATGCAGAGCTATCCAATAAAAAGCGGCCAACAGGCCGCATTTTTTATGAGTTTACAGCGTCTTTCAACGCCGGAGAAGGTTTAAAACTGGGTTGATTATAACCCTCGATCTCTATGGTTTCGCCGGTACGCGGATTGCGGCCTGTCTTGGGCAGGTAGTATCTGAGTTCAAATGTTCCAAACTGGGGCAGATATACCTTCTCGCCTTCAGCCAGAGCACGATGCAGTTGCTGCAAAATCTCATCCAGCACAGGTTTGGTTTTTGCTTCTGAAAGCGCTAGCTTTTTAGCCATAGCCTGAGTCAGCTGTTTCTTGTTCATTGCCGCTTGATATTTGGGAAAAGGCTAGGTTATATCAGCTCAAGCTGAACATTCACACTGGTGTCAGCTTGAGTGCGCAATAATCCCCCGCTGTGGTCAGGTTTTCATCCAAAACACAAAATTCAGGAAGTTTCACCTGGCGATTTGGTGACCACTCTGGCCTTCTGCCATAATTAAGCCATCTTGAATGTTTGTATGCCGACCAGGGCAATGTCCGGATGAACAACTTCAATGGGGTACAAGTATGAGACTGATGATCCTCGCTCTGATGACATTTCTGGCAGTCTCTCCCGCCAAAGCCGTTGACTCGCAGGCATTGGAGTACTTTGAGCGCCACCTGCACCTGGTGGCATTGGCTGATGACAGCCAAAGGTTTGCTGCCTATTACCAGCTGTTCACTAAGTCTGAAGAATCTAAACAACTGGCGCATCTGGATGACATGCTGATGGACGTCGCTCTGTTTTGGCAAAACCAGGGATTGGCTCATCAGCTTCACAGTGGTCTTAGCAGCCGGCTAGACCGGGTGTTGGCCATTGAACCCAAAGCCAGAGATTACCTCTGGATCACCAACAGAATTCAATATCTGGGCTGGCTGGAAGAGAATCAGAGTTGGGTGCTGCTTTCCGAAGATTTTTGGTTGCGTCCCGGCGATAACCACCGTGGCGTGGTTGCTTTGGCCGAGCGACTTAAACTGCTTGGGGATCTTGACCAAAGTTGGCAGGCAGGACGGCACTACGATCTTGCCCTTGAATTGGCCGTTAAGAAGTTTCAGCAAAGGCATGGACTGGAGATGGACGGGGTCGTTGGACCTCGTACACTGCATTGGTTGAATATGAGTCCTGCAGATCGCGCCACATTACTGGCCAGGAACTTTGTCGAGCGCACCCGCTATCTCGCGGCGATTGGCGACAGATACCTGTTGGTTAACATTCCTGCTTATGAAATGAAGTTGGTGGATAAAGGTTTGCTGCGACTGCACTCCAGAGTCATTGTGGGCAGCCGTTATCGGCAGACACCGGTAATGGACAGTCAGATCAGTAATCTGGTATTGAACCCAAGCTGGCGGGTTCCCCGCAGGTTAGCCTATCGGGATCTCAGGCCTAAAATCCGTCAAGACGGTAGCTATATCGATACCAAGGGATTTGAAGTTTATGACTTCCAGGGCAATCGTCAGCAGCTGTCTGCCGAGGAGTGGCAACAGAAGGCTGAAGGAGGGTTCCCTTACCGCCTGGTGCAGCGGCCCGGGGAAGACAATGCCCTTGGACGTTATAAATTCCATTTTGCCAACGACTACAGTGTCTACCTTCATGACACCCCGGACAAGCACCTGTTTGAACAGGCAGACCGAGCTCTGTCTTCCGGCTGCATAAGGGTTGAAAGAGTCGATGCGCTGGCCAATTGGGTCGCAGCCAATCTGGTGATGGATAAGCAGACCTGGGTGAGTAAGGTTAACGACCCCAATTATGAGACCCAGTGGTTTGCGTTAAACGAAGTCTTGCCCATACACCTGGTTTATTGGACCGCCTGGATGCAAGGGCCGGATAATGCCCAGTTTCGCAGCGATATTTATCGCAAACACCAAACCCGCAGTGGAGGCCTGTCTGCGTCCAGGTAAACCTCATTATTTAGAGATATATTCCGCCTGCTTTAGATGATTTAGTGCAATTAACTTGCGAAAAGACGCCGTAACCGATAATTTGTGCGCCAGGTGTGGTTAAAAATTATTCGGGGTGTTGTTTGCAGTCAGTTTGTCCTTCCAGAAGAATGGCGCTTAAGTTATTGGGAAGTGCCGCCTTATGTTCCGTTATTCCGGGGCAAGCTTACGCCAGCCGTTCAACCAAAGGCAGTCGGTTTCTTGATATGGTCAATCTGCATACGGGTGACAGGTTTGAGGGTGACTTTTGGCATGACGGCAGTTATCAGCAAGCCGCGTTGGACGGTTTCAACTATGTCCTGAGAGACCACAGACAAAATATCGTTGCCCCCATGGATCTGCGGGTGTTTGATATTTTGTTCAACTTGCAGCAAAAGCTGGGTAAAACCGGCGAAATCGAAATCATCTCCGGTTATCGCTCTCCCCACACCAATGCCATGCTGGCATCGAAAAGCGGTGGGGTTGCCAAGAAGAGCTACCATATGAAGGGAATGGCTGTGGATCTGCGTATGCCGGGTGTCAAGCTGGCAGATTTGCGAGATGCAGCCAAATCCCTGAAAGCCGGTGGCGTTGGCTTTTATCCGAGAAGTGACTTTATCCATGTAGATTGTGGCCCGGTACGTTACTGGTAAGAATAGGTTTTGCTTGTAGGGTCCTGTATTCCTGTGCTAATATCCGCGCGCTTTAACTGGGTCGGTATTGGTCGAAAATACCGGCACGTATTTACTATTGAATTAAGTGAGAAACACAATGTCTTACACTATCGAAGCACAAACCCGTACTGACTTGGGGAAAGGTTCGAGCCGCCGCCTGCGTCGTGAGGGTAAAGTTCCAGCAATCATCTACGGTGCTGGTAAAGAAGCTGTATCTATCGTTTTCGCGCACAAAGATATCATCAACATCCAGACCAACGATGATTTCTACACTTCTGACCTGACCATCGTTCTGGACGGTAAAGAAGTTAAAGTTCGCGCTCAAGCTATGCAGCGTCACGTGTTCAAGCCTATGATCGAACACGTTGATTTCGTATACGCTTAATACGAATTTCACGGAAAAGGCGCCTTTATGGCGCCTTTTTTGTTTTTGTTGATTGCTATAACTATCCCACTATCCCACTATCCCACTATCCCACTATCCCACTATCCCACTATCCCACTATCCCGTGAGTTTGATTGACTGACAGGTCTCGATGGTGGGATGACAGTGGCATCGAAACAAAAAGCCCTGCAACAGAGCAGGGCTTTTGGCTATCAGTTCAGGTCAAAGCTGTAATAGAGGTCCAGGGATTGATCCAGGGTGCCTGATACTGCTTCCAGGTATAGTCGGGTAAGCAGGTAGTAGCGCACGGTTAACTCATAACCCGGGTTGAATACGCCAATACCATATTTGACCATCAAACGGTCACCTATGTAGCCACTGATCGCGACCTTGCCATCATCATTGGCATCCAACTGAATGTCAGAGATACCTATCTTCTCTGCGAGGCTGGTGGCAGCATTGCCGATATTACCTATGGCACCATCTGCCAGCTGAGTGCTCAGTGTCAGTGCCGCGCTCATCATCAGGGCGTCGTTTTGCTCCTTGTTATTGAAGCCACTGCCTTTGATGATGTAAGAGAGGATCTCTGCCTGCTCCATCGCAGGATTGGAAAACAGGTTTACCTGGGGCCGTGCAGGTGTTCCTGTAATACGTATACCGGCGGTAACGTCACCGGATTCATCTTTGACGACTCTGACCGCTTCAATATTCAGGTTGGGCTCCCCGGCAGGGCCAACAAACTGCAGTTCACCTGTACTTATCTGAAGGCGTTGCCCCAGGAAGCGGTAGCTGCCATTCAGCACCTGTATCTCGCCAAACAGCAGAGGTGGTCTTGAAGGTTGTTGCTGCAGCGTCAGGGTACCGGCAAGGTTACCACTCAGACCCATACCACTGATATTGACCTTATCATCCACTTTCACATTCAGCTCAACACTGACGGGGTAGGGCTTGGCTTTGGCGGCCTCTGCTGAGATGGAGTCCTGAAACACCACGTCCGGCGACAGAGGCACGCCACCCGCTGCCATCTGCACAATTTTGATATCACCGTCAGGAACATTGATTGTTCCGGCGACATGAGTGCCTTGTGGGGTGAGGCTGATAGTCAGGTCCGGACTGATCTGCACAATGGCGACCGGCGGTGCGATCACCTCGAGTCGATCACCCTTGATACTGATGTCACCACTGGCTTTACCCTGTTGCCAATCCAACTTGCCGCCCAGTTCGCCTGTACCTTTACCCATGGTCCAGCTGCCGTCGAGTTGGGCCTGCTGACCGGCGAATGTCATGGTCACTGCAATGTTCTCGAGCAAGGTAGGGTTGGCTGCGGCAGACAGTGAACCTTGCTCCAATGCCAGTTGTCCTTCGACCTGGGGGTTGCCGAGAGTGCCGGATAACTGCATCTGGCTGCTCAGCTTGCCAGCCAGGGTTTCGATTTGTGGTACAAAAGCCTGCAGGCCTGCCAATTGCAGATGCTCAATAGCAACATTACCGCTGAGCTTTCTGTCACTGGCGACACTCACCTGAAGTCGGCTCGACAGGGAAGCCAGCGAACCCGCATCTATATCTGTGTTCAGGGTCAGTTGATCCTCATTCAGCAGCCCCGCGACTTCACCGCCATTGTAGTTGATGGTGGCTGGCGCCTGCTCTTTACGGGTGACAGTCACCGAGCCTGGCTTAAGCTGCAACAACAGATTGGCTGATGGTCGCTTACCCGGTTGCCACTTCAACTCTGAATTGAGGGCAACCGGTCCGTGCCATTTGATTTGAGCTGGCATCAATGGCGCGATAATGGCACCGGGATCTCCCTCGAAAGATATGCCTGCTTCACCCTTATCCGCGAGAGGAACCTCTTTATCCAGACACAGGCGGCCGTCAGCGCCCATCAAACAAAAGTCACTGACTCTGCCCTGATTGTTCTGTAAGTTCCAATCTATATGCAGTGGCTTATCAAGACGCCATTGACCAATGACACTGGCGATATCCAACTGGCTTATCTCGCCTTTGATATCACCAGTATCCTGGTTGTATTCACTGTCTACCCGGGTATCCACTCTCACTTCCCCCTGGGTGGTCAATGACAGCTTTTGCTTGTTTAAATCACCCTGACTCCAAAGGGTGAGAGTTTTCAGGTCATTTTCTTCAAAGCTCAACGCTTCGCCGCCAACGGCTAGGTTATAGGCGTGTTGACCCATAAGATCGACCCAGGCATTGATACCCAGCTCATCAATTTCAAGCTGTTGGAGGCGGATATTGGCGAGCTGGCCATCCAGTGTCAGGCGCGGGGCGTCCTCTTTACCTGTGACTCTGAGGTCTGCCTTAATACTGCCTTTGGCATCTTTCATCCAGGGAGAGAGGCTGGGCACATCCAGGTGACCTGTGAGATCCCATTGTTCGCCGGTGCTGCCCCTGGCAATCAGGCTGGCCCCCAGAGCCTTAAGCTGAAGGTTATCGGCTGCAAAATGCAGCTTATTATCCAGAGAAAGGCTGCCGGTAAGATCCAGCGGGTAGCCGTCCAATAACCCATACAGAGACAGGGCCGGCAAGCTGACCTGCCAGTTATCACCTTTCAACTGGCCGGTGCTGGTCAGCTCAGCCTTAATTCTGCCTTTAGGGAGCGCGGTACCATTGGGGAGACTGACCAGGCCCGGATTAAGCTGGTTTCCATCCAGGCTGACTTGCCAGTTAAGCTCAATATTTTCACCAGAGCGGTAGCCAAGGTCGCCAGCCAGGTGGAGAGTGGTGTCTCCGGACACCAGTTGCAGGTGAGGCAGTTTCAGTTCTCCCTCACCATGATTTAACTCGGCAGCAAACTGGGTTTGTGGGTAAAAGGGAGTGGTGATATCACCGGAGAGCACGGCTGACTGATGCTTGATGGTTCCTTTGGTGTGCAGATTAAGCCTGTGGGCACGATACTCTGGGTTATTTAGTGGCCATCTCAATGCTTTTGCAGACAGTGCCAGGGTATAGGGCAGGGTGGCATCAGCCAGATCTGTGGTCAGATTGAGGGTAAAGTCGGTATCTCCTTTACCTGAGCCTGTCACCACAAGCCGGGTAAAGTCGCCTTTGGCATCAAGAGCCAGGCTTTGATTGCCCAGCCCGGTCACCAGTGAATCTTGATTCAGTTGAGCTTTGGCATTGATATCCATTGGATAATGCTTATCCAGGGTGATATTGCCACTGACGCTGACTGACCCCATATCATGGTCTGCTTCCAGCTGCTGCAGTCGAATTCGGGTACCAAGATACTCCCCGGTCAGAGACAGCTGGGCAAAATGGTCTTTACGTTCACCCAGTTTTAACAAGCTGTTTGTCAGCTGCAGCTCTTCCACTATGACAGGTACAGGGTTGTAGACCTTTGGCAGATTGGCCAGAGCCCATTGGTCACTGGACTTGTCTGTTGCTTCAGATTGAGAGTCACCTTTGCCCAGAGGAATATCGACCAGTAATCCTTCACTTTCCAGCTTATGAACCCTGATGCCGGAAGTTGGCCAATCGGCAGATGCCGAAAGTCGGTTTGCATTGAACTGCATTTGATCAACTGAAACCTGAATGCCTTTGAGGTCACTGTCGGTCAGGCTGATACTGAAGGGCAGCTGCACAGGGGTATCACTCCCGGCTATATCTTCAGGTTCGCCATCGGGCTGGGTATTCGGCGCAGGATCTGCACTGAAGGCCGAGGTGGTGACTACGACTTCTACTGAGGAGGTTTCCAGATTATTTACGCAAATCTGTTTGTTCAGCAGACATGCGGGACGCCAGGCCAGATGCAGGTCATTGGCATCGACACTGACACCATCCATCGACCAATGGGCATGACTCAGGGTGATATCTTTATTCAACCTGCCGCTTTGATACTCAAGATCAAGATTTGGCACCAGGCTGTCTGCCAGCATTACTGCAATTCGACTGCCAAAAGAGGTGCCGATCAGCAGGGCAAGGGTGACCAGCAACAGCAGTGGCAGATAGATGATAAATCTCAGCACATTTTTGATGATACGGCCAATGAGTCCCCGCTTTTTGGTTGGAACTGAAGGGGTGGGCTGCTGTTGTGGTGCTGGTGGTACGGACATCTGATCCTCTGTCATTACAACACACTCCCCATCGTCAGGTGAATGCGCCAACTGCGATCCAGGGTTGCGGTTTTATTCAGGCCAAAACCTACATCCAATTTGATGGGACCTACTGGAGAGATCCAGTGAATTCCCGGACCTACAGCCACGACAGGTTTGAACTCATTTTTATCGAAGGCGTTACCTGCGTCGACAAAGGCTGCCAGTCGCCAGCTTGGGGTCAGGTAGTACTGATACTCAAGGCTACCGACCGCCAGATAGCGGCCACCAATCACTTCTCTGAGTGTGCCTTCAGGGGTTTCTGTGTCTATTGTGGGTCCCAATTCCTGATAACCATAGCCGCGGATACTGTTATCACCACCGGCAAAATAGCGCAGAGAAGGGGGCACTCTGGCCAGATCCTCATCCGGTACCAGGTTGATGCCCAGATCCAATCTGGCTACCAGTCTGTGCTTGCTAAAGAAGGTATCGACCCAAAGGTAACTGGCCTGCATTTTGGTGAGGCGAATCTCAGAGCCCAGACTGGGATCGGCGTACTGAATACTGTAAGTGGAGCGATAGCCGGACTTGGGGTCCAGTGTGTTGTCACCACGTTTGGTCTTTTGAATACCTGCACCGAACAGCACATACCTTGGGTCATACTCCTGACCCGACTGTTTATAGCTCTCCTGCAGTCCCTGAATCGAATATCCCAGCAGCCAATTTCCTTTCAGTCTTTGCTGACGAAGTACTTCAACAAAGCCTTTGGTAGATTCAAGCTGTCCTGTGGTATCGAACTCCCGGGCGTCAGGGTCATAAACCTGCACCACACCGTATCTGTCTTTCAGCAGGCCAAGTTTAATTTGTAACCTGTCATCAAGAGGATGAGTCAGGGGGATGGTGTAGGTACTTTGAAAACGGTAACTGTCCTGGGCCAGAGAGTCCCGGGACCATTCAATCGTGGTCTCCTGACTATGGCCATAGGAGTTAATCTTTGGCGTGCGCCAGGTGACACTGGCCTTGGGCTCAGGCTTATTCTCTGAGGTGTTACCAATCTCAACACCTATACCCAAATCAATGGTATTGGCTGGCTTTGGAGTCAGTTGCACACTGATGGGCACCTGAGTATGACTGGCCTGCTCAATCTGAGGGATCACCTTAATATTGGAAAAATAGCCGGTATCCAGCAACTCCCGGTTAAGGTTGCCCACTTTCTGGGTTGAATAGGCGGAATAAGGTTTAAAGGGGATCAATTGCTGCAGCATATCCGGCTGCAGATCTGTGCCTTCGAATTTGACCTCTCCAAAACGATAGCGGGGACCCGAATTCAGATGCAGGGTAATGGTTGCCGTGTTGACATCCCGGTTGACAGTGATCCTTGAGGTCACATATCTGGCGTTGAAATAGCCCTTTGATAAAGCCAAGGCCAGTAACTGAGATTTCACCTCTTCGTAGCTGCCCTGATTGAGGACGTCTCCTGGCCTGAGTTTGACTTTGGCCAGCCATTGTTCAAAGGCGGGGGAGTTACGAAACTTGCCGTCTACCTGAATATCCACCCACAGAAGGTGCACTGCTGGTCCCGGGTTGATTTTCAAATCAAGAACCCAGGGACCTTTATCATGTCTCTGCAGCTCCTGCTCCAATGCACCGTGGTAGTAGCCCATAGATTCAAGGGCGGCATTAACGTTGTCTTGCACGGTAAACAGAAAGGCACGGCGCTGAGCATCATTTTCCGGCAGGCTACCGAGGTGTGCATAAATATTACGGGACAAACCCTCATCTACGCCGGTAACTTCAACGGTTAGCCAGGGCTTTTTCTTGGTTTTCGCTTCGGCCGTCATTGGTGCAATCATGACCAGGAGCAGCAAAAAAACAATGGGCCGGAAAGGAAGCATCAACATCTGGGTGGCGGGGTCCAACTGAGCTTAATTAATAAGTTGCCACCAATTGTCACCGCATTGTGGGGTAGAGGCAAGCAGGTGATTGCAATCAAAGGAATAAATGACTACAAAGAAGTCTTTGTCACGTCAGGATTCATGCTGTGCAAGCTTTGTGTTCATCTTGGCTCCCGACTGTTAACTTTCCGGGAACATCAAGGAAAAACAATAATGAATAAGATAGCCCTCTTAGTATCGGCACTGCTGACATTGTCAGCCTCTGCAGTCGCTCAGGATAAACCCTTTGGCATTGCTATTCATGGCGGCGCCGGAACCATTTCCAAAGCCAACCTGACTGATGAGCAGATAAAGGCGTATCAGGACAAGTTAAAGGAAGCTGTTAACAAGGGACACTCAGTGCTGGCCAAAGGAGGGGATAGTCTCGAAGCCGTTAAGGTGGCGATTAACGTATTGGAAGACAGCCCACTGTTTAATGCCGGCAAGGGCGCTGTCTATACCTTTGATGGCGGTCATGAGCTGGATGCCTCTGTGATGGATGGGAAAACCATGAATGCGGGGGCTGTCGCGGGTGTCCGCCATATCAAGAACCCTATCGATCTGGCGATCGATGTCATGGATAAGTCAGCCCATGTGATGCTTTCCGGTGATGGCGCTGAAGAGTTTGCCCTGACTCAGGGGTATCAGCTGGTGCCACAAAGTTATTTCGATACAGAGCAAAGGTACAATCAGCTTTTGAAAGCCAAGCAGAAGTTGACTGAAAAAGAACTGGCCACCAAAGATTATCAGGCAAGCCTGATGGCGCTGGATCTTGAGTATAAGTTTGGTACTGTGGGAGCTGTAGCTTTGGATAAGCAGGGCAACCTGGCGGCGGGCACCTCCACCGGCGGTATGACGGCCAAACGCTTTGGCCGTATTGGTGATTCACCTGTTATAGGCGCAGGCACCTACGCTGAAAATAATGTGTGCGCGGTATCGGCTACAGGTCATGGCGAATACTTTATCCGTTACCATGTGGCCGGTGATATCTGTGCCCGGGTGAAGTACCAGGATAAATCTATTATCCAGGCCGCCGATGAGGTGATTAACCAGCGTCTGATTACTGCTGGTGGTACTGGTGGTGTTATTGCTATCGATGGCAGAGGCAATATCGCGACACCTTTTAATACAGAAGGTATGTACCGGGCGACTCAGCGAAATGATGAGCCCGCAAATGTGATGATCTGGAAGGACATATAACTCTCGCAGGTATTGGCCCTGAGGCTCCGGATCTTGACTACACTCAGAAAGGAGAGGTGAACGGCCTCTCTTCGCGTTAACCAAGGGGGTAGCAATGGATTCGATTAAAATCAGCGATTATATGGATAGACAGGCGGTACTGCTGAAGCCCGAAATGTCGATGGCAACGGCGGTGGAAAAGTTATTGTCCCACCACAATATGGGGGCGGCAGTGGTCGATGGCAAAGGCCAGTTGGTTGGCTTTTTGTCAGAGCAGGACTGCTTATCTGTGATGCTCAAAAGCAGCTATCACTGTGATTTGACCTCGACAGTGGAAGATATTATGCGCACCGATGTGCTGTCGGTAACGCCGGACGATAGTATGCTGCAGCTGGCCGAGCAGATGCTGGGACTTAAACCCAAAATCTATCCCGTGGTGGAAGATGGGAAAGTGATCGGCACCATCAGTCGCAGTAATGTGCTGAAGGCGATGAACCTCTATATGCAGCAGTGTTATCAAAACCAAACCTGATCCGGTTAAGACAAGAATAGTGAGAGCCCGCCATTCCAATGGAATTGGCGGGCTTTTTGTTGTTTGGCTATTTGTCACTGATTGATATTTCACCGACTTAGGCGCGCTACGGGATGAATAGGGTGTTAGTGATACCAATTAGGGGCGCAAGTTGTTAGGATCCCGACACTTTAAGTTTGTATTGGAATTTGGCTTTGAGTTCGGACCTTCACCCCCTGTCCAGGGAATTTCTTGCCCAGTGTTTTCAAACCGATGCTGCCTATATCCGGCGTCGACTGTTCCGCCTGAATAAAGAGCCGGCCAGCGATAAGAAGACGGCTGCCATGGCCCAGCTGGAAGAGCGTGCCCAATTGGCACTGGAAAAGGTGAGGGAACGTCTCGAAAACCGCCCTGAGATAGAATATCCGGATAATCTGCCGGTTTCCCAAAAGCGGGATGAGATAGCCAGCGCCATTATCAACAATCAGGTGGTGATTGTTGCGGGTGAAACCGGTTCCGGTAAAACCACACAGTTGCCGAAGATCTGTCTGGATCTTGGGCTGGGTTCCAGGGGCCTGATTGGTCATACTCAGCCAAGACGTCTTGCTGCGCGCTCAGTAGCCAGTCGGGTAGCCGAAGAGCTGAAAAGCCCATTGGGCGAGGCTGTGGGCTTTAAAGTTCGCTTTGCTGATGCCATCAAGAGTGAGTCTTACATCAAGCTGATGACAGACGGTATTCTGCTGGCAGAACTGACCTCTGACAAATTCCTGGACCAATACGACACCATCATTATCGATGAGGCCCATGAACGCAGTCTCAATATCGACTTTATTCTGGGTTATCTGAAGCAGGTATTGGCCAAGCGACCGGATCTCAAAGTCATCATCACCTCGGCCACCATAGATGTGGACAGGTTCTCCAAGCACTTTAATGATGCGCCTGTGATTGAGGTCTCCGGCCGTACCTACCCGGTGGAAACCCGTTACAGGCCTTTGCTTCAGGAAAACGATGCCGATCTGGATCTGATTGATGGCATTTTCAGCGCGGTGGAAGAGCTGATGGCCGAGGGGCCGGGCGATATCCTGATCTTTATGAATGGCGAGCGGGAAATCCGCGATACCGCCGAGCAACTGAATCGCCGCAACTACCGCAATACCGAAGTGTTGCCGCTTTACGCCCGCTTGTCTTACGGTGAGCAGTCCAAGGTGTTCCAGAGTCATTCGGGCCGCCGTATTGTACTGTCCACCAACGTAGCTGAAACCTCGCTGACAGTGCCGGGTATTCGCTATGTGATTGACCCGGGGACCGCCCGTATCAGTCGTTACAGCTATCGCACCAAGGTGCAGCGCCTGCCTATTGAACCTGTATCTCAGGCCAGCGCCAACCAGCGCCAGGGCCGATGTGGCCGTGTTGGACCGGGTATCTGTATTCGTTTGTATGACGAGCAGGACTTTATCAATCGCCCTGAGTTTACCGATCCTGAAATTCTGCGCACCAACCTGGCGTCGGTAATCTTGCAGATGCTTGCGATTGGTCTGGGCGATATCTCAGGCTTTCCTTTTATCCAGCCACCGGATGCCCGTCATATTAAAGATGGCTTCCTGCTGCTCGAAGAGCTGCAGGCAGTCGAAAACCGCAAGGGTCAGCTGCAGCTGACCCAACTGGGTCGTCAATTATCGCAAATCCCGGTGGACCCGCGCCTCGCCCGTATGGTGGTGGAAGCCAATAGCAAAGGTTGTTTACATGAGGCTTTGGTGATCACCTCAGGCTTGTCGATTCAAGACCCCCGTGAGCGTCCATTGGATAAGAAGCAGGCCGCCGATGAGGCCCACAGCCGCTTTGCCGACAAAGATTCAGACTTTGTTTCCTGGGTGAAACTCTGGGATCACTTAAAGAGCAAACGCCATGAATTATCTGCCAGTCAGTTCCGTAAAAACTGCAAGCAGGAATACCTGGCTTATCTGCGTGTGCGTGAATGGCAGGATTTATACGCCCAGCTGCGTCAGGCGGTGCACGATCTTAAGTGGAAGCTGAACGACACGCCTGCTGAATATGACAACCTGCACCAGGCCTTGCTTTCTGGGTTGTTAAGCCATGTGGGCTTTAAGCAGGAGAACAACGAGTACCTGGGTGCCCGTAACCGTAAGTTCTTTGTATTTCCTGGTTCGCCTTTGGCGAAAAAGGGCCCTAAGTGGATCATGGCGGCAGAGCTGACCGAGACCTCCCGTCTATTTGCCCGCTGCTGCGCCAAAATAAACCCTGAGTGGCTGGAGTCTTTGGCTGCACATCTGGTGAAGAAAAACCACAGCGAGCCGCACTTTGAAGCCAAGCAAGGAAGTGTGGTGGCGTTCGAGAGTCAGGTGCTTTACGGCCTGACAATCGTTAACCGTCGTCGGGTGCAGTTTGGTCCTATCGATCCGGTCGAAGCCCGCGCCATCTTTATTCGCGCGGCTCTCGCCGAAGGTCAGCTTAAGACCAATGAGGCCTTCTTCCGTCACAACCGCATGTTGGTGGAAGATGTCGAGGAGCTGGAGCATAAGTCCCGTCGCCGTGACATTCTGGTGGATGAAGATGTGCTGGTGGACTTTTACGATGAGCGTCTGCCACAGGGCATATACAATGCGCCTAAGTTTATGCGCTGGTGGAAAGAGCAGAAGCGCAAAAATCCTGAGCTGCTGAACTTTGACCCAGATCTGTTGATGAAACGCAGTGGTGACCATATTTCCGCACTGGATTTCCCCGACGACTGGCACAAGGGCAATCTCAAGCTGCGACTGAGCTATCACTTTGAGCCGGCCGCCAAAGATGATGGCGTATCTGTGCATGTGCCGGTTGCGCTGTTAAACCAACTGGATGATGAAGGTTTTGATTGGCTGGTGCCGGGACTGCGTGAAGAAAAGTGCGTCGCCCTGATCAAATCCCTGCCAAAAACTTTAAGACGCAACTTTGTGCCTGCGCCGGATTATGCCCGTGCGGCGGTGCAGGCCATGAAACCCTTTGATACCAGTTTGATGGACGCGCTGTGCAAACATCTTTTGCGCATGACAGGTACCCGTATCAGCGGTGAAGACTTTGATCTGAGTCAGCTCGACAGTCACCTGGTGATGAACTTCAAGGTGGAAGATGATAAGGGCAAGGTGATCGACGAAGGCCGTGATATCAATGAACTGAGAGACAAGCTGCAGGGCGTAGTGGCCAAGGCCATACGCAATGTGGCTGACAAGGGCATTGAGAAAGAGGCCATCACCGAGTGGAGTTTTGGTGATTTGCCCAAGCAGTACCAGCAGCGCAAAGGCAGCTATGAAGTGAAGGCCTTCCCGGCGCTGGTGGACAATAAAGACTCAGTTGCGATCAAATTGTTTGATGACGAATTTGAAGCAGAAAAAGTGCACCGTCAGGGGCTTCGACGTTTGTTGCTGCTCAATATGCCATCACCGGTCAAACACCTGCAGCAGGCCCTGCCCAACAAAGCCAAACTGGCCATGTACTTTAACCCCTTTGGTCAGGTGCAATGGTTGATTGAGGATATTATTGATGCCGCGGTGCAGCAATTACTGGATGAAAAACAGCTGGATATCCGCAATGAAGCGGACTTTGAGCAAGGTAAGGATTATGTCCGTGCCAGCCTTAATGAAACTGCAGAAGCCATTGCGCTTAAGGTTGAGCAGGTGCTGACACTGTATAACGCCATCAAGAAGCGTCTGAAAGGTAAAATCAGTTTTGATATTGCCTTCGCCATGAGTGATATTCAGGCCCAGCTGGATGCGCTGGTGTTCAAAGGGTTTGTGGCAGCGACGGGTTGGCAACGTATGGCCGACGTGGTGCGTTACTTAAAAGCGATTGAAAACCGCCTTGAGAAACTGCCGGTTGACCCTGTGCGCGACCGCCTGCATATGCAGGTCATCCAAAAGGTGCAAGAAGCATTGGAAGCTCAACGCGCCAAAGTGCCAAAGATGCAGCCTGTGCCAGAGCACCTGCTGCAAGCCCGTTGGCTGATAGAAGAGCTCAGAGTCTCCTTCTTCGCTCAGGTGTTGGGAACCAGTGTGCCCGTGTCTGAGAAACGCGTGATGCAGCTTATCAATAGCTGATAGCCACAGGATTCCTTGTCTTAAAAACCGGAGCGAGTCTCCGGTTTACTTTATCTGGATTGGTTTAATTCTCTTGTAGCCTGAACTCAGGCAATAGGCTAGAATGCCCGCCCTTTTTCGCCACAACAGGCCAAAATTCCATGATTGAACTACAACAAAACAACCCATTACATGGCTTAAAACTCGAGACTATGGTCACTGAGTTGGCTGGCTTTTATGATTGGAAAATCCTGTTTGCGGCATTGAAGCTTCAGTGCTTCAACCAAAAACCGTCTATTGAAAGCTGCGTTAAGTTTTTGAAAAAAACTGAGTGGGCAAGGGAGAAGGTTGAGAACTTCTATCTCTACCGCTATAAACGTATGCCGAAAGCCACGGCCCATGAATTTGCCCTTAAGCCAAGAGAGCGTGGTTTTGCTCACGGCGTTAAACCGCGTGAGCCCCAGGTACTGACACTGGAACTGATTGAGCAGATGCAGGCTAAAGCGGCGGCGGATTATGAGGCTAAACGCAGTCATATGAAAAAGCCAGCAGCCAAATTTGCCGGTAAGCCTCGCGGTGACGGTGAGCAAAGCCATAAGCGCAGCAGTGAAGAAGGTTATGCCCGCCGTATGAAGAAGCGTGCGCCATCCCAGGATCCTTCCAATCCGTGGGGCAAATAATACTTCTCCAATAAGACTGATCTTATAAGCGCTATGCCCTTGTTCAAAAATAAACGATATGGGTGAGGGCATAGTGGCTTCAGAAGACTTCCCTCTTATAGCTCTTCTATCCAACGCTCGCCGTATTGGGGATAAAGTGGTATCCAGCATAAGCAAGGAGACCCCCTGCCCATAAGCCTTTTCATTACTTGATCTTCGATGTGGATTGCGCCGTTCAATCCGTGCCCACCAATATATTCCTGCCATCAGTTGATAACTGCCGCCTGTTTTAGCTTTGGTATTACGCCTGCCTGACGACTATCGCCTTGTTTCTACGAATGATTTGATGGATTCAATTTGCATCTTTATTCGGATTGCTGGGTTAGCGAGCGATACAAATGGAGATATATTTGGCGGCTTATTTACCCATGTAAATGCCTCATTACTAAGTGAGTGTTCGTCCATCAAACAATACTAATTCATTGAAATTTAATTAGAGATTTCGAATTTTGCTGTGACAGACTGCGGCGCGGTAACGGGGAGCAGGCGTTGAACTTTGCTGCTGACGGAAAAAGTCATAAAGCTCATTTTTATGCGGTTTTTGTTAAATTTTTTGTTCAAGACAGTCGCCCCTAACAAATAAGCGCGTGTTTGGCTGATATTTCAGCCGGGCTCAGAAGACTCTTATAAGCTCCATGGGAGATTGAAAATTCAATGAGACAACTATTTAAATACTCTGTACTGGCGGCTTCCTGCGCCATGGCGCTGCAAGCGCAAGCAGCGATGGACTGCTCAGGGATTCCTGCGTGGGATAAAAATGTTGCCTATGATGGCGGTGCTTTAGTTAAAAATGACAACGTTGTCTTTAAGGCGAATTGGTGGACCAAGGGTAATAATCCTGCCACTCACAGCGGTGACTATATGGAGTGGTCCCGCATCGATATGTGCAGCGACGGCCCAACCGACCCTGAGGTACCAAACAAGGCTCCAAGTGTGAGCTTTACCGCACCGGCTAATGGCAGTGAGTACGCTGTGGGCGAAAAAGTGGCGATTCGTGTAAATGCCGCCGATGAAGATGGTGTAGTCGCTAAAGTGGTGATCAGTGTTGCCGGTCAGCCAATCGCTGAGCTGACCCAGGCGCCTTTTACGGCTAACTGGACCGCTGTTGAGGGCCAACAGCAAATTCATGTAGTCGCTACAGATGATGATGGTGCCACGGCGTCTGCCGGCATCATGGTTTCCGTCAAACCTGAAGTGACTGAGCCAGAGCCGGGTGATGTCATTCCATTTATTCCGGGTCAGACCCAGGTTAAAAATGGAGATGTCGTATTATTTGATGGTCAGTGTTTTATCGCTAAAAACAACCCTGGCGTTTGGGAAACACCAGCCGCTGACTCATGGTTTTGGGATGTCACTGAGTGTCCAGGCGAGCCAGGTGAGCCGGGACCAACAGAGCTATCCATTCTGTCACCATTGGCAGGTCAGGTACTGAAAGCAAATACCGCCACCAGTATCCAGGCAAAGGTCGATGGCGAGCTTGCTGCCAGAATCGAGTTTTGGGTTAATAACCAAAAACTGTCCCAGCAAGTGATTAGCCAAAGCCAAACCCTCTATTCCCAAAGCTGGACGCCTGCTGTTGAAGGCAGTGCAAGCGTTGAAGTATTGGTGTTCGATACGAAAAATCAGAAAATTGAGCAAAAGTCGGTTTCGGTAACGGTAGAAGCGGATACTGAAGAGGATTTCGTAGCGCCGGTTGTGCGCTTCATTGCCCCCGGCAATGGTGACAGTGTTCGCGTCAAAGAAACACTCGCTATTGCCGTTAACGCCACAGATGCCGATGATGACTTGACCTCTCTGGTTGTTAAAGCAAACAACAGTCAAATTTGCTCATTCGATGCGACCGGCTCTGCAACCTATGTATGTGATTGGCAACCGAGTCAGGAAGGGGCTGTCACGCTTCAGGCCGTTGCCACAGATGCACAAGGCTTCTTTGCAAGTCAGAGTGTGAACATCAAGGTAGAGGCGGAAGAAGAGTTTACTGCTCCTGTGGTGACCTTCCTGTCGCCAGTCGCTGGTGCAAGTTTTAACGAAACCGAAATGGTAGCCGTTGCGGTTAACGCAACCGATGTTGATGAAGACTTAACGACGGTTGTAATTAACGCAAACAACCAGCAAATCTGTTCATTTGACGCCACACAAAACCAGGCGTTCGACTGTAACTGGCAGCCGACTCAGGTGGGTAATATTACCCTCAAGGCAATCGCCACAGATGCTGAAGGCTTGACCGCAAGTGTTAGCCGTAACATTACCATTAAGGAAGACGAGCCACCTGTCACGCCACCGGGCGGACTGTGTGCTGACTTCAATGTCTATCCTGACTGGACCCGCGGCGATCACGCAACCGGTGGCGACGTGATGGTACATAACAACATCGCTTACTCGGCAATTTACTGGACACAATCTGTCCCGGGCAGTGATGCGTCATGGGCACTGCACTTAAACTGTGATGGCACCGAGCCTGGCACTGCGCCACTCTTGTCATTGCAAAATCCGATGGATCCTGTCCGTCTGGAAGTTGCCGATTGGCCAAACACCTTTGTGGTGGCCAGCCCGTCAACCAATGCACCAGCCACGGTGAATATCACCACAAGCAACACTGATGCTTTGGCCGATATCAATGCACTGACTGATTCGTTTGTCGCTGTGATGAGGCAGGCGGAACAAGCGGGCAAGGTGTCTATCATCATCAACAGTGATGTGCTGGATAAGGCGACTTCAGATAAAGGCGCATCATTGGGCACTATCGAGGTTAAGCAAGCCTTGCTAAATGCGGTAGATGCAACCGGTAATCGTATCGATATCGATGCAATCAATGGGCTAAGCGACGATCTGAAAGGCTGGGCACAAGCACACCAGCTGATTATTGCGACCCTGGCGCCTCAAGCAACCTTTGGTTGGTCATTGAGTATTGGTGATTTTGCTTATGATACATATTCTGGTCGTCAGTCTGTGTGGGACAAAGCCTCCGTATTCAGCGCAGATCTACTCGATACGCTGGCGCTCTATAAGACCGATGCCGCAAACAAAGCCGATTTTGTTGTCTTCACCAAGTCTGGTAGCACGCCGGCTCTGTCAGATGACCAATGGCACAACGCCCTAGAGTACGTAAAGCAGGTCACAGACTATGTTAAGACACCTGCCATGCTGGCCAACATGCCAACTGCGCAGGCGGCTGATTACTTCATGGGGACTGAGTCAAGCCAGGCACAAATCCGTAAAGCGGCATACAGCAACGTATTTGCGCTGATGTTTGATCAAGATTCTGAAGCGCTGACACAAAAAATTGAGCGCTACCAATCTGCCAAGATGCCTCTGTACTATGTTGGTGAAACCACAGAAAACGGCAAACTCACTAGCATTGATGCATTGAATGACGAGTTAGCCAATGCAGAAGAGGTGATGAACAACACCGCATTCTTGTATGAAACGCCACAGTCACAATGGGTTCCGTCCACGGTTTATAAGTGGGCAGACTTTATGACAGGCCTGAATGCAATGCATAACGTGGGTGTTGCAGGTAATAAGTTCTGGTTGCTTGATGAAAATGCAGACGATGCCACCAACATCAAATACGCCAAAGTCGCTATTGCCGCTTTCTTAGCACAAAGCATGCAGGAAACCATTCGTTATAATGCCTGTGATGAAAACAACTGGGCTGAAATTAAGTATGGTGCGCCGACCGACTACCCAATGACGGCCAGCTGTGGTCAGTTAGAACAGAAATACGCTGATTACGGTGTTAACCCTGAATCCGGCTTGGATCACGCCTACTCCTGTCCACGTGACAACAAGATGGAAGTCAGTGCACAGACTCATGCGAAATGGTACGGTGCGCCAGCGCCTGTATTCGCTGCGCCAGATGCAGTGCTGCAGGAACGTGGGCTGTTGGTAAATGGCGCTGTTGGTCGTTGGACAAACAACGGTCACTGTAATGACGTACCAACTGCAGTTGATACCTCTAAGCAGGTCTGGGAACGTGACGATTGTAAGACTTACGTTGGCCAAAAAGCAGGTAAGTTCATTTGGGATGGCAGCAGTCAGGACACAGTTGAAGGTTGTGGCTGGTGGGGCCGTGGTGTTATTCAAACCACAGGACGTCAAAACTTCGGTACGCTGAACCATTATCTAGGTCGTTCACACGTTGACCCGGACACTATCGGCCAAACCATTGATGGTGTAACGGTTGAAGCGCCGCCGGCAAACCCGCTGTATGCTGAACTGGACTTCTGTTCTAACCCGGGCCTTATTTGTAGCTCTGAAGAGAACAAAGAGATCAAGTGGATTGCAGGTCTGTTCTACTGGGTAACCTCAGTACAAGCTTACGATAATGCAGGCGGTCAATATGCTGACTGGAACTACTACAGGGAGCTGAAAAAGTACGTTGATGGTGGTTTGCAGGGCTCCAGCTTTATTGATGATGTATCTGGCATTGTGAATCGCGGTTGTCCTGACTTAACCTGTTCAACAGGTGAAGTGCACAACGTCAAAGAGCGGCGTGCAAACTTCAAATTAGTGCTTGAGCAGCTGGGCCTTGACCCAAAATAATGTGTAAAAACATTACTCTGCGGTCAATTCAATAATCTGACCAGAAAACCAGTCGGTGTAAACTGACTGGTTTTTTATTGGTCAACTAATTAAGCGGGCTTGTTGCGACAATCGCTTAATCAAGGCGGCTCCAGCCTGGACTGTTGCCGCCATGGACAACAGGTTATGGACGCTCATCCATCAGTTGTTGATTGGGCTGGTAGTCCGCCGGTGTTAACCCAAGCAATTCCTGAGTGGTCGAGGCTATGGTGATGGATGACCAGGTTCCTACAAGCACGCCAACGAACATGGTGAAAGCAAAGCCATATAAGGCTTCGCCGCCCAACAGCAGTAAGCAACCAATGGTAAATAAAGTGGTGCCCGCGGTGATCAGTGTGCGCGAGAAGGTCGCCTTTACTGCCATATCCGTGCATTCGTGGATCCCAAGGTTAGGTTTGGCCTTAAGTACGTCCCGCAGGCGATCGGCAATCACTATCGAGTCATTCAACGAATAACCAATCACCGCGAGCAGACCGGCCAGTACATTCAGATCGATGCGAACCTGCAGCAATGCCAGCAGTCCCAGAGTGATCACTGCATCGTGTACCAATGAGGCCATAGCTGCGACAGACAAACGCCACTCAAATCGCACCGCCAGATAACACATGATGGATAACGAAGCCGCCAATAACGCCAGCCCACCTTGCTCATAAAGGGCTGCGCCGACCTGAGGTCCTATGGCGGTAGATTGCAGCAAAGTCGCGCCATCACTTAAGTGAATACCTCCATGGCTTATCAGTTGATCGTTTATCTGACTTATCAGTAATTGAGGATTTATCATCTCCTGACCCGCGGGCAGCAGAAGTTGCCATTGACCTGTGCTACTTGTCTCTGTCAGCTGTGACATGGAGGGCAACACTGGCGCGAGCAGCGCGTTAAGTTCGCTGGCGCCAGCCAGGGTGGGGATACTGATATCCAGCAGCAGGCCCCCGGTGAAATCGATACTGAGTTGCAGGCCGTATGCGGCAATAAAACCCAATGACAGCAGCATCATAACTATAGATGCTGCCATGCCCAGATAACGGACACGGGTTAAGGTAAAATCTGTCATCACAATTGCTCCTTAAATCTTGATTGCGCGTCGGTTATCACGACCCCAAATAGGGTTGATAAGCAGGCGGGTACCCCAAATGCCGCACACCATGCTGGAGAGCAGGCCGAGGATAAGAGTGGTTGCAAAGCCCTGCAGTGGGCCCGAGCCAATGCCATAAAGACACAGCGCGGAAAGCAGGGTAGTGATATTGGCGTCAAAGATGGTGGTAAAGGCGGAACGATAGCCAAAGTCGATGGCGACCGCCAATGAGGCGCCTTCTCTTAATCTGTCACGGATACGCTCAAAGATAAGTACATTGGTATCTACTGCCATGCCAACAGTGAGCACCAGACCAGCAATGCCAGGCAGGGTTAATACCGCGCCGGGCAGCAATACCAGCAGGCCCAGCTGCATAATCAGGTTGGCACCCAGACCGGCAATGGCAACCCAGCCAAAACGGCGATACCAAACCATCAAAAACAGCGCCATACCTGCCATGCCCAAAGCCAGAGCGCTTATTCCGGCTTGAATATTCTGTTCACCCAAAGTTGGACCAATGGCTCGTTCTTCAACTATCTGTACCGGAGCGGTCAGTGCCCCGGAGCGCAGCAGCAAGGCCAGCTCATTGGCTTCCTGGTGGCTGTCCAGGCCTGTGATTTGAAACTTGTTGGGGAGAACTGATTGTATGGTTGCCAAGTTGATGATTTTGTCGCTGGGAGTCAGCTTGCCCTGTTCATTCAACAGATATTCTGTGTATACGCTGGCCATCGCCTGACCCACATTGTCCCGGCTGAAGTCTGTCATCTTGCTGCCACCTGGACCATCAAGCTGAATAGACACGAGAGGTCTGCCCATTTCATCTGTGCCGCTACGGGCGTCTACGATATGTTCCCCTGTGATAACCGGTTTCTTGAGCAGGGAGACTTGATTCCCCCGGGTGTCAGTCATCAATAAGTGTCCGTTAATATCAGCCTTGTGGAAGGCCAGTGAAGCGGTTGCGCCAATAACGGTTTTTGCCTGTTTTGGGTCGTGCACACCGGGCAGCTCAATGCGGATGTGATCCCGTCCCTGACGTATCACGCTGGCTTCCACTATGCCCAGCTCGCCGATACGGTTTCTCAGAGTCTGGATATTCTGCTCCATGGCGGCAGCGGCGATAGTTTGCTGCTCAGATTCTGTAAGGGTCAGACGCCAGTCATTGTCGCTTTTACGGACCTGCCACTGCATACGTTTGGTATCCAGAGTGGCCGATAAGCGGTCTTCAGCCGGGGCCAGCATACCTGTGATGGCAAGCTCAACCGACGATACCTGTCTTACCTGTACATTGCGGATACGCTCGGCGCGAAGCAGCGTCTTGAGTTCCTGCGCCGTGGCCTCTGTGTGCCTTTGATAAACGGCATCAAGATCCACATAGAGCAGCATCTGCACGCCGCCGCGCAAATCCAGCCCGAGTTTGACCGGATCGGCCCCCAGGGTTTTAAACCACTCAGGCGCAGCAGAGTAATACTGGACTGTGATATCGGCGTCTTTGGCCAGTTGAGTGTCGAGCAAGGCTTTAGCCTGCTGTTGATGGGCAATCGTGTCGAAGGTCACGAGCATCTCACCAGCTTCGAACTGCAACTCTTTGGCAGGCACGGCGGTAGTATCAAGCAATCTGGTCACCGCCTCCGGGGACAGATATTTATCCTGTTTAACCTGAATGCCCAGTGCCGGGATATCGCCGTAAAAGGAGGGGATTGCCTGCATTAATAGCGCCAGGAACATGACGATAAACAGGCCATATTTCCACTTGCTGAGACGATTGATACTGGGGCGATTGATACCTTTTCTTTGAGTGTGACTCATGCACCACCTCCTGAGTCAGGCGAGGAGGCGGAAGACTTACAAAGGGGGCATTGTGTAAATGAGAGGCTGACTGTCAGACCTGAATAATCAGGGACAGTAAACTGCTGGTGGCAAACCGCCGCCAGTGAGTTCTGGAAGGAACGCATAGATATTTCTCCAACAAATTAAAATCCAAATAAAGGTGTTATTTGAGTTGGAGGATCAGCGGGTATGGATAAAGCGGAACTGTAGATTGGTGTCTCGCCAACCGGCAATACGGTGGCTGGACTGAGTCAAATAATGACGGGGATGGTGAAGGGGAAACCGAACCGCCAAGCTAAGCAGAGCAAGGCTGATGATAAGCAGCGGCCAGGGAACTGGATCCGGTTTGGGGGCCTGAGGTTCAGGCGCATGAAGCCTCGGCAGTGCGACTCTGGACACGATAGACTCGAGGGTCAGATCGGGAGCCGTTTCCTGACTGATACTGGTTGCCTGATAAACCTGAGTCGGTTGAAGTCCAAGCACACCCGCAGCATGGCTTATTAGCAATACTGTCAGCAGGGTGACAAAAAAGGACAATTTTCCGAAGTGGTTTTTCAAGTTAGTGTCTCAGTTGAGGATTGCCTTATATGTACTGGTAAGCGCTGAATAATACAAGCAATTTTTCAATGTATTGTTATCTGTAAACTATGCAGTGACCGGGATCTGTTAGTTAATCAGCCAGGTGCGCATACTGCCGCGATAAGCCTGCCAACCAAGATCATTCAGATGACGACGGCCTCTCTTTAATCGCGAGATCCCGGGTGAAAACCCAAATACCGACACACCAGATAACGAGAACTCTCAGAGTGAGTATCAACATATTTGACGCTTCTCCGGGCCCCAGAGCGAGTTGGGTGATAAATATACAGCCCAGCAGGATAATCACATAAGCCAGATAGCCTTTTAGGAGGGTGACCATCACCCTGGCAAATGGCTTACGTTCAATCAACAGATATATTCCGGCCAGTAAAGGGAAAAACAGTGAGGGGATAAAGGCGTCGATTAACAGTAGCCTGATGCTTTCATTTGCCATGGCAACCTCCTGTTATTTTGGGTTAACGCTGATAAGCAAGGCGGTGACGATATGTTGGTAGAGCTTTCCTGTGAGCGCTTCATACTCAGTTTCATGGGCAAAATACATATCATTCCAGGATCCCATTCCCCCAAAGACCCAGGCAGATCTTGCTGCTGCCATCAGGTTTTGGCTGACCTTACTCATGTTGCTTTTATCCAACTTGGTGCCCTTGTATTGGCGTGGAAAGTCGCCATCCAGACACTTCAGCGCCTGGTTAAAGCAATTGCTGAATCCCTTCTCATTATGTTTGTCCGCCAATGCTTTAATGTCTGTCAGGACCTGCCTCAATGAGATTGTCAGTTGGTCTTCATCCGGCAATGGCTGCTCCAGCCTGTGCACCTGTTTGAGAATACGCCCATATTTAACCCGCCAGATTTTTTGTTGGGGATCGTCTCTGTTGCCTGTCTCCCAGTTGGCTTCCCAGAAGTCTGAGCCTTCGGGTTTGACTACCTCAATCAACCAGCGGCCGCCACCGCCCGGGTAGATAACACTCATATGGTCAGGCATGTTTTCGTCCTGACCCTGCAGGTATCTGGCGCGAAAACACCTGGCATCTTCCCCCTTCATCTTCTTGAACCAGAGCAGAGGATCCGGAGAGTGCTCCCACTCTTTCCAGTCCTTGTTGCAGCGCTCCAGTTCCATAAAGCGCACTGACTCACAGAAGCGAAAGCTCATATCGTCGGGGAAATAGTTATCCAATGCCTGACCACCGAGGAAGGCATTGCCATGGGAGACCAGGGATAGGAGTTGGTCCAGAGATCCGTTCATTACTTCATCCTGTTAATGGGGAGCCTCAAATAAGGTTTGCAGCAAGGCTAGCAGCGGATCCTGTTATCAACAATTAACCTAAGGTGTATTTACCAAAGAAAAACCGGGCTGATTTGCCCGGTTTTTAGTGTCAGAAAGCTAATCCTGAATCGGCAGTGTCTGTTTGACATAATCTCCCGGCGCATTTGCTAAATCCGGATACTCCTCTGAGCCCACTGGGGGGGCCGGGATACTCTTTTCGGGACTGTTTTGCTCCAACCATGACTGCCAGTGAGTCCACCAGGAACCGTCCTGGCGCTCGGCGTCAGATTGCCATTCCTCGGCACTGTCGGGAAGATTGGGGTTGAGCCAGTAACCATATTTGTTTTTCGCAGGAGGATTAACTATGCCTGCAATATGGCCTGATTCGCCCAGAACAAAGGTTTTGTTACCGCCAAGGTTGAGGGCGCCGCGATAGGTGCCTTGCCACAAGGCAATATGGTCCTCACGGGTGGAGACAAAGTAACTGGGCACGCTTATCTTGCTCAAATCAACGTAAACACCGCCAACCTTCACGCCGCGCTTATCAATCAACTTGTTGTTGAGGTAAAGCTCTCTGAGCAGGAAGTTGTGGGTACTGGCAGCCACATTGGTACTGTCGCTGTTCCAGTAGAGTAGGTCAAAATCCACCGGACTTTGGCCCTTAAGATAGTTGTCTATGTAGTAGTTCCAGTAGAGGCTGTTTTCCCTCAGCAGACTGAAGGTCACGCTCAGGCTGCGCCCGTCCAGATATCCTTTGGCATTATTCTGGGCTTCTATCGCTTTGATTACAGGATCATTGATATAGGCACCGACTTCGCCGGGCTGAGAGAAATCCAGCAGTGTGGTGAAAAAGGTGGCGGTTTTAATCCTGGGCTTCATCCGCTTGGCGGCATAGTAAGCCAGTGTCATCGCCAGCACGGTGCCACCAATGCAATACCCGGCCGCGTTCACCTGAGACTGACCCGTTATTTCTTCCAGCACTTTAACAGCATCAACCACACCCTCAGTGACATAGTCACCAAGCTCCACATTGCGCTGTGCGGCACCCGGGTTACGCCAGGAGATAAGGAACACATTGTGGCCCTGTTCCAGCAGCCAGTTAACCATGGAGTTTTCCGGGCGCAGGTCGAGAATATAGTACTTGTTGATAAAGGGCGGGATCACCAGCAAAGGCGTTGGATTAACCTTTTTGGTCCTGGGTGTGTATTGGATCAGCTCATATAATTCATTGCGATACACTACTTTCCCCGGGGTTTTGGCAATATCTGTCCCCAGCCGGAAGGCATTGTTGTTGGTCATGCGGATCTTCAGGATATCGGCGCTGGCATCCACATCTTCCTGGAGTTGTTGCAGGCCTTTAAGCAGGTTTTCACCGTTCTGCTCCAATGTCATTTTCAGGAGTTCAGGATTGCTCATCACAAAATTGCTGGGGGAGAGGGCATTGAGCATTTGCCGTGAGAAAAAGCTCAGGCGCTCTTTGGCCTTAATATCAAGCCCTTCCATACTGTCTATAGATTGCAGGAAGGTGCTGCAGTAAAGCAGATATGATTGTTTGATAAAGCTGAACCAGGCTTCCTGCTGCCAGGCGGGGTCGGCAAAGCGTTTGTCACCTTTTTCCGGTGCCACTATGTCTGTGTTATCGCCGGCAAGCACCAGACTTTGCCATATTTGCAGTTGCTTCTCCCACCACTGGGTTTGCACCCCAAGCAGGGCTCCGGGCTGTTTGGCTGCTGATTCAAAAAAATTCAGAGTGTCTTCCAGATTAACTTCATGCATGGCGCGGCTAACCGGGGAGTCAACCGGGCCGTTATTCTTATCCCACTGTTGCCACCACTCCTGTTGGCAATGCTGCATGGTTTTAAAGTAATCCGTAAACAAATGCGAAAACATGCTGAGCCTCCCTTGGTCAAGGCCGCTCCCCGTGAGGAGCGGCAATGTTATTAAGCCGGTGTGGCGGCTTTGATGTTTTCTGTGGTCAGTTGGTCCACATCGTCCTTAAAGGTCTTGGCAATATTCTGGATCTTATTGCTGTCATCCATCAGTTGCTGGGACAGTTTGGTCAGCGTGGCCATCTGTTGGCCATTGAAAGCCGCCAGAGAGGTCACATCTTTCACTTCGCTGGCGGCTTTAAACTGAGCCAGTCCCAGTTCGCTGTAGGCCTTCATGGCGTTAACCTGCAGCTCGGTGATCTGCTCTACATGTTTGGCCATCAGGGCGTTGAACTTCTGGTAAGGTGCCAGTGACTTTTCGGCTTGCTCTGAGAACATCTTGAACATATCTGTGTACATGGTATTTCCTCCGGTGATGAAACTAAGTGGGTTGATAGTGTTGGCTATCAGCAATTACGGATCAGGACTGCCGTCCCCATACCGCCGCCGATACATAAAGATGCCACCCCGTACTGACCGCCACGGCGTTTCAGTTCGTGGAGCAGGGTTACCAATATGCGGTTGCCTGATGCACCCAAAGGGTGACCCAGAGCAATGGCTCCGCCATTGACATTGGTTCTTTCCAGCAGCGCGGTGAGATCATCTCCATGTTGCTCGGCCAGCTGCTGTGCAACGCCAAGCGCCTGGGCTGCGAACGCTTCATTAAGTTCCAGCAGGTCCATATCTGCCAGGGTCAATCCCGCTTTCTCCAGTGCCCGGGTGACGGCTGTCACTGGGCCCAGTCCCATGATGCGCGGCTCAATGCCGGTCTGAGCTGTGACCACTATTTCCGCCAGTGGCGTCAGCTTGTGCTGCTGCAGGGCTTTACCTGACACCACCAGAATTGCTGAAGCGCCGTCATTCAAACCAGAGGCATTGCCCGCGGTGACACTGCCCTCTTTGGCAAAAGCCGGGCGCAGGCCCGCCAATGCTTCTGCGCGGGCATCGGATTTTGGATATTCATCCTTCTCGAACAGACGGGTTTTACGACGCTCGGTGACTTCAACCGGGGTGGTTTCGTCGGCAAATCGGTTGGCTTCGAGAGCCGCAACGGCTCTTTGTTGACTGGTGAGGGCAAAGGCATCCTGACGTTCACGGCTGATATTTAGCTCATTGGCAATATTCTCAGCGGTGACACCCATGTGGTATTGATTGAACACATCGGTGAGGCCATCACTGACTAACAGATCTTTCAGTGAGATGTCACCCATTTTTTGGCCCTGGCGCAGACTCGCAGGGGCCATAAAGGGAATTTGAGACATGTTCTCTGCACCGGCAGCGACCACAATGTCGGCTTCGCCGGCACGAATATGGGCAACGGCGTCCATAACGGTTTTCATACCACTGCCGCACACCATATTCAGGCTGTAGGCTGGAGTCGTATTGGGGAGCCCGGCAAACAGCGCAGCCTGACGTCCGGGACCCATTCCCTGGCCGGTACCAACCACATTTCCCAGGATCACTTCGTCAACGGCTTCGGGCGCTATGCCGGTATCAGCGAGAACCGCTTTGATAACGGTGGCTCCCAGGTGCCCTACAGAAACAGACTTGAGAGCCCCCCCAAAACTACCGATAGGGGTGCGCCTGGCCGCGGCAATATAAACTCTTTCCATTTGCTCGAATTCTCCACTCGATTACTGCATGTAAAGGCCGCCGTTTACCGACAGAGTTTCCCCTGTGATATAGGCAGCATCGTCACTGGCAAGGTAAGCCACAGCTTTGGCGATCTCATCAGGGGTAGCCAGACGCTTCATGGGGACTGTGTCGACAATCGCATCAAGCACATCCTGACGCATTGCCTGAACCATAGGGGTACCTGTGTAGCCAGGGGCGACAACATTGACAGTGACGCCACTGCGGGCACCTTCGAAGGCGAGGGATTTGCTGAAACCTATCATCCCGGCCTTGGCGGCTGCATAGTTAGCCTGACCGAACTGACCTTTAAGGCCATTAACCGAGGAGATATTAATGATGCGGCCACCGCCTTTTTCGCACATCGCAGCGAACAGGGGTTGGGTGACGTTGAACAGAGAGTTGAGGTTGGTGTTGATGACATCATTCCACTGGGTGGCGTTCATCTTCTTGAAGCTGGTGTCCCGGGTGATGCCGGCGTTATTCACCAGTACATCGACTGTGCCGTGGGTTTCCAGCAGCAACGCCAGGCGTTCTGCACACTCTATCGAATTGGTGACATCCAGTTCGAACAGTGTGACCTGATCTGAGGTAAATCCCTTTTCATCAAACCACTTTCTGGCACATTCATGATTTCCTGTGAAGTAGGTCGCGATGACCTTAAATCCATCCCGAACCAGCGTTTCTGAAATCGCAGATCCGATACCGCCTTTGGCACCGGTAACAAGCGCGAGCTTTTGCATGGGTGACTCCATTCGTTGACAACAAGCAAAACAATGAGATGTCTGCTGCTGCATTCGGAACCCTCGCACCGGGTACCACACCGAATAACAGTCATCTTTACCGAGATTTAAAACCGTGGCAGAGCATGAACGCACGCCAGCCATTAACTCTAGTCCATGGTTTCAAACGTACTTGCTCAGTTGAATGGATTATTGTGATGATTTTCTGACAAGGGTGATCAAGATCAAAAAAAGTTAACAAAATCACCCAAAAGAATGAATTGAAATAATGGGTTACGTAAACGTAATTATCTATTTTTTGATGAAATATTGACGTTTACGGAAGCTGTTTCAGCTGCCGGGCGATAGATTCTCCCCAAATTCTGTAGCCCTCTGCATTAGGGTGATAACCATCTTTTGCCATCCAGTGTTCAGCAACAGGCAGGTCAACCTCCAATAAGTGCCACTTTTTTTGTAAACATAAACTTTTGAGCGTCCGGTGCAGTTTGCTTGCCCTCAGTCCCAGAAACTGATTTAAAGGGGCGGGTAAAGCTGGAAATGCGGCCATATCAGGTACCTGAGTAAAGCAAACACGGGTATCAGGACCTGCGAATCTGGCAACGCAGAGCTCAAGTTGCTGCCGCCAGTCTTTATCTGATGTCATTCTCACAGTGTCATTTACTCCCAGAGTCACCAGCAGGATATCAGGATGGATGATAGTGGGAGCCAGCGTGTTGATCTCGGCGACGGTTGCGCCATTATGCCCCTGAGCCCAGGCACTGGCAGCGACTCCATCCCGTTGGAGCGAGTTGATAATATTGGCGGTCAGTCCATCCCGTATATGTCTGACACCCACACCTGCGACAGTGCTCTCACCCAGATGCAGCAAGGACAGCGCATTGTCATCGGTGGCAGGGAAGTGCGGTTCCCCCATGGCTTCAGGTAATCGTACCGTATTGCGGCGTACCTGTTTTCCCTGCCATAAAATCAGCGGCAACAATGGTGCCAGGGCCCACGGCGCTAAACTCCGTTTCAGAAGCGACATACCTGTCTCCTGTTGATTGAACTTTGCCCACATTATAGTGTGAGCAGAAGTTTGCCAATTGGTCACGCCCATGATGCCGCCTGAAACTATTCGTAATGAGCTTTGCCATCGTTTCCCGGCACTGGCGGAAAGGCTCAGTCGTTGTCCATTAATTCCAATTATCTCACCCAGTCAGGAAGCCCTAGTCACTGTGCTGATTCGCGCCGTTGTGGGCCAGATGTTGTCGCAGCAGGCTGCCGCAACAATTTATGGAAGGGTTGCCCGACATATTGAGCTGATTGGTGGCCCGGAGAATCTCTGCCATGAGAGTTTAATTCAGGCTGGATTGTCCCGGAGTAAAGCCAGGACAGTTATTGGTCTGCGCGATAAGTACCTTGAAAACGAGGACTATTTCGAAGCGTGGAGATGTTTGCCTTATGGAGACTTCAGAGCTCAGGCGCTCAGTTGCTGGGGAATAGGAGAGTGGACCGTGTCTGTTATCGCTATTTTTCATCTGGGCCATACCCATGTGTTTCCCCATAAAGATGGCACCATTATTAGGGTCTGTTAACCTTTCATGGTTGAATTTTGCTCGAGATAGACGCGCTTTAATCGCGACGCAAGGTGTGCCGCCTAGTGGGCCTAAGCAAATACCTTGCAACAAAGAGTAAAGCGCGTATAGCCGAGCCCTTCGGGCAGCGTTTGTCGTCGCTTTCTACTTCATTAACGCTTATTTATGTAGAACAACTACACCACAATCGCGTTGCTTTGTATAAAACAACGACAAAAAGCTGCAAAAACCATCTTCAAAGGTCAACAGACCCTAGAGTACTGAACACTCTGGCGGATGAAGGTATTGAGATAGACCCGGAGCGAGCCAGTCCGTTTCAGGCATATCTGGCTCTGTACCTCTGGGCTATGGTCGACGAAGGAATTATCTGATTCGGATGGTATTAGCTGCAGACGGGCGGTGTTATTCTCTGGTCAGCAGGGCCGGTTTAATTGTAGAATGCGCGCCCATTTATCCACTGTCCCGCGGCGTAGTCCGGCTGGGTAACCGAGTATTGGATTTACTATGTCATTCTCATCTCTGGGCCTTTCCACCTCCATCGTTTCCGCCATTGATGCGCTTGGATACAAGCAGCCCACAGAGATCCAGCAAAAAGCCATTCCAGTGATACTCAGTGGCCGAAATTTATTGGCTGCAGCCCAAACCGGCACAGGTAAAACCGCGGCATTTGCGCTGCCAGTGCTGGAGCAACTAAGCCAGGGGCAAACTCAGCGTAAAAAGCGTATTCGCGCCGTGATTATGGCACCCACCCGGGAGTTGGTGCTGCAGGTGGCTGACTATATCAATTCCTACAGCAAAGATATTGGCCTGAAGGTACTGGCCATGTATGGCGGGACTGATATCCAACCTCAGAAACAGGCGTTGATAGAGGGTGTCGATATTCTGGTGGCAACCCCGGGCCGATTGAAGGATATGTACTATCAGCGAGCCGTACATTTCGATGAGATACAAGTGCTGGTACTGGATGAAGCGGACCGCATGCTGGATATGGGCTTTATCGAGGTGATCACTGAGCTGGTAGAGCGTATGCCGGAGGAGAGACAAAACCTGCTGTTTTCAGCAACCCTGTCTCCCAGAGTGCGCGCACTGGCGAAAACCACTGTGCCCAACCCGGTTGAAATTGCGATTGCCAAGCCAAGTAAAGAAGCCATCAGTCAATGGCTGGTGACCGTGGATAAAGACACCAAATCCGCTTTGCTCAGCCACCTTATACAAGAGCAGAATTGGCAGCAGTTGCTGATTTTTATTGAAACCAAGCATGGTGCCGCCAAGCTGGTGACTCAGCTGGAAAAGCGCGGAATTCATGCGGAAGCATTCCACAGTGGTCGCAGTCAGGCTATTCGTGAACAGATCCTGGCAGACTTTAAGGCGGGCAAACTAAAGTATCTGGTCGCTACCGGAGTCGCGGCCCGGGGGATTGATATCGATCAGCTGGAGCGGGTGGTGAACTATGACCTGCCATTTCCGCCGGATGAGTATATCCACCGTATCGGTCGAACCGGCCGTGCCGGATTCAGCGGTGAGGCTGTGTCTTTATTGTCCAAAGATGACTTTAAAAATTTGTGCATGATTGAAAGTCGTCTGGGACATTTGATTGAGCGACGGGTGATTGAAGGATTTGAGCCGAAAAAGCCGGTTCCTGTATCCGTTCTGAATTATCAGCCCAGGCATGCCGCTGCAAAGTCTGATGATGATAAAGCTCAAATGAGAGCTAAGCCGGGCCGAACCCCACGTAAGGCCGCTCGCCGCGATACCATTGCAGGGGCAAACCCAGGTGATGGTGAGCAGAAACGCCGCCGCTTTGACCGAAAAGATAAAGATCATGCCAGGGACAGACAGGATCGCAAACCTGATAACACCGGGGCAGTAAAAACGGACAGGCGCAGTCAGGCAAACCCTGACTCATCATCAGGGCTGGATCCTTGGGCGAATGCCAGAAAGGGCAGTAACAGCTGAAATTAAAAAGTCCGGCACCCGCCGGACTTTTTGCGTTCTGCGTATTTGTTTCTGCTTAGAAGGTGTAACGAATACCCACTGCCACTGCGTCTTCTCCTGTGGTTTCCGGCATACCTTCCACCTTGTACTTGCTGTCGTCTATCTGGGCCTCAATGTAAGCGAGGATAGTAGGATCCCAGATAAAGGCCGCACCCAGAATAAACTCCTGCTGTTTGGATTCAGTGACCAGAGGTGAACGGGAGCCATCATCTTCCGGATAGGTATAATCTTCATCTGAGATCAACCCATTGAACAGTGCATAGGTTTGCAGCCCTGAGTCAAACATGTAGGAAATCATGGTTTCGATACCGTAAGCGCTGGGCATCAGATGACCATTAATGTCTGAATCATGGAACTTATTTTTGTTGTAGTTGGCAGAGAAATACCAGCCTACATCAGACACATTGCCCCAGGTTACACTGGCGCCGTAGATCTCATCATCGGTATCAATACGCTGGTTTGCTGCCGCGTTGAATCCGGTGAACGAACCTCTGTTGGCACCGGCAGAAATACTTAAATCATCTGTAATCGCATAGGTGATGGATGCACCGTAGGTGTCATCGTACTCCAGCGTGCTATTAACATTATCACTGTCGAATGCAGACACATCTATGGTGTTTTGTTGAAGCTGGGTTTGCAGGGTAAAGCTGAATCGGCCAAAGGAGTTGGAGTATTGGATCGCTTTATCAGCACGACCCGTACCATCAATCCCACCGCTGCCATCCAAACTGTATGCACCACCTGCAGCGCCTCCCCATACATAGGCGTTATCTGTACCACCCACAACGTTGTACCAGGCAGCCCACTGTTTACCAAATGAGAGGCTGCCGTATCTGTCGTGTTCCAGACCTATGTACGCCAGTCGACTGTAGAATACATTGTCATTATTGGCTGAAAACTGGCTGTCTCTGTTATAGACAAGCTCAGTATCGCCAAAGGGTTCAAAACCCCATTCCAGAGTGCTGTATGCGTGCCATCCGTGGGTAAGTTGGCGGCTGAAGTTGAAATTAATTCTGGAACTGCCATTGACCAACTGGGTTTCACTGTCGGTGTTGACCGCCCTGACACCAATATAGCCGCCAAGGTTTACATCAGTCTTACTGTCTTTATAGAGGTCGATTGCTGAAACTGTCGGTGCGGCGAATAGAAGTGCAACCGCGCTAGCAAGAAGTGTTTTGTTCATCATTACCTTTCCTCACGTCATGGTGGTGTACATCACACTGCATCGCTATTTATTACCTGATGGCTTCGACCAGAGCAGATATGCTGCAAATAACGTTGTTCTCCGCCGGCGCTGCGCATGCGCCTTTGGCTAAACGACTATATAAGGTAATACAAATATGGATTGGCTTCAGTAAGTTTGTTGTGAGCTGACGTGTAAGCGAAATCTGTCAGTGGCTCCCTTCACAGAGTGTTAAATCGGGAGGGATCGGCTGAGCGATAAATCGTCAGGATAATATCGGCTCAATATGGATATTTGGGGCGGGATTATTAATTTAATGAATATAAATCAGGTAATGGTTTGTTGCACTTGGATTTGATAATAAATGATACATGTGTTTTGTATCTGTGTTTATTTTAAATTGATTATTGTGTATCTGCATTTTTTTAGATTTTTTTAGCGATTTTAACCTTTGTTATCGTGATTTATTCTTGGTTTGGGGTGATTTTGTGCTTCCAGTCTAATAATGAGGTGGGTAATATACTTTTTACTTAAGACAACAGAGATGGATACATTCTGTTTCTTATTTTTGTGTGCTTCATACCGTATTGATTCAGTTCGCTATCAATGTCGTTACCCGTAACACAATCCTGGAACAGCGCCACCTGACTGCACTGTTTACCATGTGTTACGGGGAATAGGCACCAAACCAATTCAACCTGTTGTAAGGTCGTCACTAAATATGAAAACAAGCATAAGACACAGGACGTTAGTGCTGTCCGCAATGCTCATCTGTGCCTCAGTGCCAGCCTTTGCTCAGCAAGCTGATTACCAGAACTTGCTGAATATGTGTAAAGCATGTCATGGGGAAACAGGTGAAAGTCAGTTTAGCTCAATTCCTAGTCTGAAATATCAAAATGCAGATTATTTGAGCGCGCAGTTGGCAGCATTTAAGTCTGGCCAAAGACCAGATAAAACTATGAGTAAAGTGGCCGCATTATTATCAGAAAAAGATATGCAGCAAATGGCCAAGTATTTCAGCGAGGGGAAGGGAAAATAATATGGCAATCGATAGACGTGTATTTTTGAAGGGTGCTGTTGCCACGTCAGTAGCATCCATGATGCCAATTAACTGGGTATATGCCGCCAACCGTCCTGAAGGTGTTGCGCCATTGGATGTCTCTGCACTGACCTGGAAAAGTGCAGCTGATCTGCCCAGTTACTTTAATATTCTGAACACCAACCCGGTGAATGCTCAGCCTCCAGAGCACATGCTGGATCCGGTGACTACGCCAGCTGATGTGGCTTTTATCCGCTGGAACGGTCAGCTACCTGACTTTGAAAATATCGATCCCAAGAAGTGGACCTTCACCGTAGATGGTGAGTCCTGTAAGACGCCAAAGACTTACTCCATTGATGATCTGAAGAAAAAGTTCAAGACCCATACTCTCAAGCTGACCATTGAGTGTGGTGGTAACAGCCGCAGCGAATTCTTCCCTAACGCCAAAGGTAACCAGTGGACCAATGCTGCCGTATTCTGTGCTGAATGGACTGGTGTACTGGTGCGTGACGTACTGAAAGACTGTGGTGTGAAAGATGATGCTGTGTATACAGGTCACCATGGCGCCGACCTGCACCTGAGTGGTAAAGGTGAGGCGATTTCCCGTGGCGTACCTATCGAAGCAGCACTGAATGATGATGCGCTGATCGCCTGGGCGATGAATGGCGAAGACATTCCATATATGCACGGTTATCCGCTGCGTATCGTGTTTGGTGGTCGTCCGGGTTCTGTATCCCACAAGTCTGCCACAGGTATCAGCATCCGTAACAAGGTCCACGATGGTAAGAAGATGGAATCTCCAGCTTACCGCGTGCCTGAATATCCGGTCGCTCCGGGCGAGAAGGTACCAAACGAAGACTTTAAGATTATCGAAGAAATGATCGTTAAGTCGCTGATCACCTACCCGGAAACCGGTACCGAGCTGAAAGAGGGCAAGACCCTGACTGTCCGTGGTCATGCCTGGGCTGGTATGCGTGATGTGACCGAGATGGAAGTGAGCTATGACTATGGTGCCACCTGGCGCAAAGCCAAGCTGACCAAGCCGGTAAACAAAACCGCATGGCAGCAGTGGGAGATTGACCTGGATCTGCCAATGGCCGGTTACTATGAAATCTGGGCCCGTGCCACCGATGATCAGGGTGTGACTCAGCCTGTGGTTCAGCCTCAGTGGAACCCTAAAGGTTATCTGTTCAATGGCTGTCACCGCATTGCCGTGAGGGTAGTGTGATGGACAAGGCTGCAAAATGGATATTTGCCGGCCTTGCACTGACGCTGTCAGGCATGGCTGCCGCCAAAGAGTATCCGGTCGACCCCAAATCAGGTTTGATTATGGCGCCGGGTTGGGAGCAGGTGAACTACCAGTGTAATGCCTGTCACACCAGCAGCATCATTCCCCAAAACCCTGGCAACCGTAAGGTATGGCGTGAAACTATCCAGTGGATGGTAGACACTCAGGGCCTGTGGGATCTGTCTGATACCTGGGACCCGGTACTGGATTACCTTTCAACCTATTATGGTGAGAACGAGGTGGATATGAGTAAGTTCCGCCGTATGCCACTGCCTGCTGATCAGCAGCCACCTCTGCCGCAGAGCTAAGGACGGATTGATATGATGAAATTGAAACTGTCTTTGGCTGTACTGGCAGCATTGGCGACCAGTAACCTGGCCACTGCGATGGAACACGATGATTTCAACAAGGCACTGAATAAACTCAATGCTGAAATCCCTGCCGCCGTCATGGAGCATAAGGCGGACATCGCCAAGGGCCAAACCATAGCCCAAAGCCGCTGCGTAGCCTGTCATGGTGAAGGCATGTTGAAGGTAATGAAACTCTATCCATCACTGGATGGCCAAAAAGGCGCTTATCTGGTGAAGCAGTTGGTGGAGTTCAAGACAGGAAAACGGGTAAACCCTATTATGCAGGCTCAGGCAATGGGCTTGACTGATGCGGATATCAAAGACGTTTCTCTGTATTACAGTCAGCAGGCACTTAAGCCATTGAACTGATAATGAAAGCCCGCGATAACGCGGGCTTTTTTTATGGCTTGTAATTTTCTCCTGACGATAGGCTTAACCTAAATAATTCTTTATAAAACATATTGATAGTGTGTTTCTGAGTTTTTATTCCAGACAAAAAGTAAGGGAAATGCCTAACTTTATGATCCAGAAAGACAAATTTTTTTCTAACGAAATTTGACGCCTGATATTTAGCGGTCTAGCTTTGATTTGACCGGTATGCAGTAGAACTGGCTGGAAATTGAGGGTAAGCCAGTGAAATACCACAAAGAAAGGATGCTTTGTTACTCCTGTGTGGCCTGTTGTCACAAGGGGGAAGATCAGGGAGAGATTTTCCATGAAAACCGCTATCCGTTATTTGATAATGTCTGCCATGCTGCTTGGCGCAGTGTCCACCCTGTTAAATGGCTATATTCTGGGCTGCTGGTCCCTGATTTCGCTGGGTATTATCAGTGAAGTCATGTTCAGGCTGGGATTGGTCGAGCCTGAGGCATAAGTTGGCATAATCGGACACGCCTGATACTCTGTCTTTAACCTTGGAAAGGACGGAGGAGAACATGGAATTGTTCGCACACTATCTGATGCTGACCATTTTGCTGATTGGCGCATTACTTTTCTATATGTCCGGCTCAGTTTATGGAACGTGGGGGCTGGTGGCTTTGGGAGTGGTACTGGAGCTTACGTTCTGGATTAAGCTGCTGAGAAAGCCTGGTCAGTTGCCATCCAAGTGATTCTATGGGTAACTGCATCACTAACCACCTTCGGGTGGTTTTTTGTTGCCTGTACGCTGAGTATTAAACTGTTTCATCTATATGCTTGGTGGCGAAGGACTGACTGCGCCGACAACAGGGAGCTCTGCGCTCATACCCCTGCCAGTTGCAGGTTTTAACACGCCTGTCTTTACCACTGCGTTTTTCCACACGGTATGCGCCGCCCGCATACACAGTATCTATTACAGCGCCGTTTGCCATACCTGAACCAAGTTTGTTCCGGGGGCTTTTTAATATCCTCGTACATCCGGCAGCCTGCAAGAACCAGTGGTTTTTAGAGGGGGAAAACTTATTCCCATCAGTTCTAGAAAAATCAAAAATCCCATTAAATCAGCGTGGAAGATCACAGCTTTGTATTCTGCTTTTCAGTGGTTCTGTTTACGGGTCGCCTATGGCTTGGTTGATGGAGCACACAAGAGTGCTTCACGTTTTTCTCTCCACTTTTCACCCCGCTGGTGACTGCTATGAATTCGACGCTGAAAATACCTAGTTGGTTGACCAATCTGTCCCTCAATAAACTCCTGTTGTTACCTGTATTGATAACCTTGTTGCTGTTTGCCTGTGTGGCTGGCGTGATCACCATGGAGCTGAACAAGGTAGAGCAAAACAATGGACTGGTAGACAACACGGCTGCCCGCTCAGAGTTTGCCTCTGAACTGGATCATGATTGGGGAGGTATCCGTATACTGACCCGGGATATTCTTCGGGCCCAGGTGAAGGATATGCCAGTCATGCTGTCCCGGTTGAATAAACTTGCAGATAAGCTTGAGCAGCAGGCGACAGAGAATCTGATTGATAACCCTAATATGACGGAAGCCAGCCGGGGTGAGCTCAGAAAGGTGATTGAGTTGATGCATGACTATGTGGAGACCATGTCTGCCACTGTCAGCTATATCGAGAAATTCGGTCATCGCTGGAGTAATGAAACCCCCTCGCTTTGGTATCCATTGATGCAGATGGAGTCTGAAGTGGCCGCGTATGCTGCGGTTAACACTGACTTAGACCTTAATCTCTGGCACAGGGAAGCTGCTGAGCTCACCTCCCAATTTGACTGGTACTACTCCAATCTGACCCAGATCTACTTTATGCGTGATGCATCAACTTATGCTGAACTTGAGCGCAGATATCGTAATGCCGGTGAGCTCCTGCAAAGGTATATCAGGGTTCCCGCGGTAAAGAGCTTCCACGACAAGGTTTATCTGGAATATGGACAAACCAATGCTGAGTTTCTTCACTTCCACCGCGAGCTTACTCGGTTAGCTAATGAAAGGCAGGAATTGGCGAGCACGATAAGAGGGCATCTGGTCTCTGTTATTGAACGTCATGCAGATGTTCGGGCAGGTTATAACGGGGCGACCGGGGAAAGTATCTCCCAGGTGATTAAGATCCAGTTCGGCGCCTGGTTATTCGCAGCGCTGCTGGCTATTATCT
Source organism: Shewanella corallii (assembly GCF_023349125.1). GTDB lineage: Bacteria > Pseudomonadota > Gammaproteobacteria > Enterobacterales > Shewanellaceae > Shewanella > Shewanella corallii. The sequence continues at coordinate 177,246 of NZ_JAKIKT010000005.1, forward strand.
TCTGTATCTATATCGCCCGCCACTTTGTACATATCTTTGGCGTACTGGGACAGACGCTGGAAGCCATGGCTAATCGCGATTTTAGTCAGGGGACAGGGATTGAGGGACGCAATGCGCTGGCGAGGCTTGCTGCCAATGCCGATACCAGCATGGCTGCAATGAAAGCGGTAATGCAGAAGATACTGGACCAAAGCACAGAGGTCTCTTCATCAGCCACCGAGCTGGCGGCTGTGATGGTACAAAGCAGCGCCAACGCAGAAGAGCAAAATTGCCAGGTGGAGCAGATTGCGACGGCGGTGACCCAGATGTCCATCTCTTCTGAGGTGGTGGCTAAGTCTGCCAGAAGCACTGAGTCGCGGGCTAATGCTGCTCTGGATGCCTGTGGTGAGGGGCGTGCTATCGTTGAGCATAATAACCAAAGAGCTGACAGCCTCACTGCCCAGTTGAACGATACCGCTGCGGTAGTTGAGTTGCTTAAAGAGCGTTGCCACAGCATTGCGGAAGTGGTGACGGTTATCAGCAATATCTCGGACCAAACCAATCTGCTGGCGCTGAATGCAGCCATCGAGGCAGCAAGGGCAGGAAACATGGGGCGTGGTTTTGCTGTGGTTGCCGATGAGGTCAGGGCGCTGGCTGCCAAAACTCAATCTTCTACTGAGCATATCAAGCAAATTATCACTGAATTACAGCTGCAATCTGATGATGCACAGACCAAAGTAGTTGGCTGCTTACATCAGGTGGATGAGGTGAGGGATACCTCTCGCCAGGCGGTGGAAAAGCTGGTCAACATTCAGGGCTCTGTGACTGATATCAACCAAAGTGCCACCGAAATGTCTGTGGCCGCTGAGCAGCAGTCCAGGGCATCAGAGGAGATCAGTCAGTCCCTGAATGGCATCCGCGAGGCGATTAATCAAAATGTGTGTGGTATTGAGGAGTCCAGTCAGGCTTCCAACTTCCTGTCTGAACTGGCGGAGCAGCAAAGCGCCATGCTGAAGGAGTTCAGGCTGAACTGATAATATTCCGGCAATAAAAAATCTAGCCCCTGAGACGTCATGAGGCTGGATTTTTACTATCTCAGGCTCGCTTGAAAAGCTTATTTAGCCTGCAACTGAGCCAGAATATTCTGCTCCAAAAAACGCGCAAAATCATGACCGTGTCCCTGAAGCATTTTGGGGAACATGGAGATTGGCGTCATACCCGGGAAGGTGTTGATTTCGTTGAGCAGGATCTCATCATCCTGAGTCAGGAAGAAATCGATACGGGACAGGTGGCGCAGTTTCATTCCTTTGAAGGCTTTGATGGCATAGCTGCGGATCTGCTCTGCAACTTCAGGGGCCAGATCCGGCGCCTGCACATGAGTCACCGCCTGGCTCTTGCTGTCGTATTTCTCTTCAAAGCTGTAGAAGGTATTGCCGGCGCAGACGATCTCACCGGGCAGGGTGGCGATCACTTCACCTTCGTACTCATAAGCCGCGACTTCCAGCTCTCTGGCCACAATGGTTTTTTCCACGATGACATAAGGGCTGTAAGTGAAAGCCTCATTGAGCACAGCAGCAATCTCTTCTGCCTTGTCCACCTTGTAACAGCCCACAGAAGAGCCCTGAGAGGCTGCCTTGATAAACACTGAACCCCACTCTTCGAGGGCGACCTTGGTCTGCGCCTCGGCCAGTTCGCCTGGCTCATCCAGAAACAGGTATGGGGTGTTGGGAATGCCCAGCGCCGAGAACCACATTTTGGCCGTCACCTTGTTAAAACAGTTGACGCTGGCCTCACCGCCGCAACCAAAGTAGGGCAGTTTAATCATATCGAACCAGGATTGAATATCGCCTGTTTCGCCGGGATAACCGTGAATACAGGGCACCACATAGTCCACCGGCCAGGGGGCTTTACTGGCATCGTCAAATACCACTTGTTTGTCGGCGGTCAGACGGGCGAAGTTGCCATCTTCAAGGCGATAACGGCCATCTTCCAGCAGTTCCAGCCACAGCACATCAAAGTTGCTCAGGGATTCCAGGTTGGTTTTCACATAGCCTGCTGACATCAAAGAGATAGCGTGTTCACTACCACCGCCACCGCACAGCAAAAGCAAATTGTATTGGGTCATTCGTTCTCCAGCGTGCCCGTACCCTTTAATTGCCGCCAGTTTATGGGGCTTACGGGACACGGGCAAGTCATGCCTGATGATATTGTCGCCATGCGACTTTGTTTATTGATCTTTTTGCGTCTGTCTCTGCCGATATCCGCTTATGCCTGCCATAAACGCTGGGCCAGACCTGACGCCCTGGTCGTTCTTTGCATACTGGCATCTTCAAATACCCGCTGGCTGCCCAGACAGGTGAAGTATTGTTTGGCCCGGGTAATGGCTGTGTAGACAAGTTCTTTGGTCAAAAGTTGCCTTTGTGCCGGGCTGGGGCTTGGCGGCAACACCAAAGACACAGAGGCAAACTCACTGCCCTGAGACTTGTGTACTGTCATGGCAAAACAGGTTTCATGACCCGGCAGGCGAGCGGGCAGTACCTTGAGGACACTGCCATCGGCCTGAATAAAGTGAGCCATTAAGCGCTTGCTTTCATGGCAGGGCAGAATAATACCAATATCCCCGTTAAACAGCCCCAGGTTGTAATCGTTACTTTGAATAATTACAGGCCTGCCGGGGAAGAACTCCTGAGACGGATTGATTAATCCCGCCTGTTTGAGGGCGGCACTGACATGGGCATTGATCCCTTCCACACCATATTCACCGGCGCGGGTGGCACACAAAATCCGGTAGTTGTTGTATCTGTCGATAATGGACATGGGGTCGAAGTCGGGTCTGTGCATCACTTCCAGATAGTCGCGATACTGTTCACAGGCCAGCTTCAGCAGCTGAGTCAGCCCCTGTTTCTGTGCGCCGTGTTCAATCCAGTGAAGTTCGCTGTATCCTGCCTGCCAGGCTTTCATTATGCCTTGTTTATCGCACTGGTTTACCGCTTTGGCCAGCACGCCAATGCCGGCATCACCCTGGAATCTGTGGCTTCTACGCAGCATACACAGGTTATTGCCAATACCCGGGTGCGCAGTGCCAAAAGGTGTCATGTCATAGCCGGTCAGCAGGCTTAAGTCGCTTGCAAATGGCGCTGTGTAACGCATCTGCCAGCCACCCTCTGAGGTACGCAGCCCGGCACAGATATCGGCCAGTACAGCACCGGCTTCCACCGATGCCAGCTGATCCTGATCCCCCAGCAGAATTAATCTGGCATGCGCTGGCAGGGCATCGAGTAATCTGTCCATCATAGGCAGGTCGACCATTGAGGCCTCATCCACGATCAGCAGATCCAGATGCAGTGGGTTGTCTTTATGGTGACGGAATTGATGGGAGCCGGGGATCACCCCAAGCAGCCGGTGCAGTGTGGCCGCCTCTTCAGGAATGCGGTCAATGGCAGTCAAGTTCAGTTCATCCGCGACTCCGGCCAGCTCTGCCTTGAGTTTTTGTTTTGACGCCTTGATTGATTCAGTCAAACGAGCCGCAGCTTTACCCGTCGGGGCAACCAGCCGGATCACCATCTGGCCACTGAGGCAAAGCAGCATCAAAAGCTTGGTCACCGTGGTGGTTTTACCTGTGCCTGGCCCGCCGGTGATAATCGACAGTTTCTGACTGAAGGCTGTGGCGGTAGCCACCTTCTGCCAGTCAATGTCATCACTGTTGGGAGTGGCTGAGTGCATGGGAAACAGCAGCGAAAGGGCGCCCGTTACTGAATCATCGGCACTAAAGCTGGTTTGTGCCATATCCAGCAGACGCCGGGATACCCGCTGCTCAAAGTCATGATAACGCTTAAGATAGAGGCGATGACCGTCAAGGATAAGCGGACAGTTGTCTCCCGGAGCGCCTACCGCGGCAAAGTCAGCAACTGCCTGGGTCAGGCCATTAACATCCAGCTGGAAAGAGACGCTGGCCTGCCTTTCCAGAAATGGATTGGTCAGCTGGATAGCGTCCAGCGGCAAACAGGCGTGCTGGGCGGACAATTGCTTGCTCAGCAGGGCGCAGATAAGGACAAACAGCTCCGAGTCTTCTTTATGTATCGCCGCCATTTGCAAGGCAAAGTGACGGTCGAGCGGGGTCAACAGGCGGGTTTCCTCCAGCTGTTTTAAAAGTGCAGCCATCGGCATGCCGGAGGTCATCATAGGTCAAACTCCAATTGATCATCCTGCTGAGTCTGGGTCTCGCCCTTCAGCAATTCATCCAGTGCCAGGATCAGGGCTTCATCCGGCTTATCGAAATACACGCCTGTACCGGGATTAGCGGCGGACATACCGCGAAGAAAAAGGTAGAAACAGCCACCAATATGCTTTTGATAGCTGTAATCGGGCAATTTCAATTCCAGGTATCTGTGCAGCGCCAGGGTGTAAAGAATGTACTGCAAATCGTATCTGTGACCGCTGATGGCACCACTCATATTCACCTGTGAATAGGCATCAAAGTCATCACCCAGGTGATTGGATTTATAGTCGGCAATATAGAAGCGTCCCTGATGCTCAAAGGTTAAATCGATAAAGCCTTTGAGCATGCCGCAAAACGCATCGAACTTAAGCTCGCCGCCATAACCGAAGCGGGAAAGCAGTCGTGACAGGGCGATGTCCTGTATCTCTGAATCTTTATCTTGAGTGCCCAGAGGCAGGTAAAACTCCATCTCCACCAGTTTCTGTTCATTCGGCAGTTGAGACAGGGTAAGGCTTTGCTCTTGGGTTAACTGCAGCGGTGAGTGCAACAGATCCAGATACCAGTCGTTAAGCACGGGCTGCCAGACTTCATCTATGCCATATTTGGCCATACAGGTTGGCAGCTTAAGTGGCAAATCGGCTTCGGCGTTGGTGAAATCAATCTCCTCCAATACCAGGTGCATGAAGGAGCCGGCATTGGCGCCACGTTCAAAGGTAAAGCGGCTGGCCTCGGGCTCGGCTTGCTCCTCTTCCACTACCACTTCATCGCTGAGGTCTTCGTCACCTGCGCCCGGCGCTGTGTGTTCGTGGGGCAGGTGCCTTACTAGGCCAGAGTAGCTGCCCACACGCCAGGGCGTCCCCAGCCTTGATGCTGGAGTCAGAGGGGCAAATTGCTGCTCTGAGTCAGTGTCTGTCTGGGTCAGAGGAGTTTGGGGTATCTCATCGTTTATCCATTCGCTACTGATACATTCACTGCTGGTGCCATGACCGCTATCAACACCTGTGAGTCGAAGCACCGCCTGCTCTATCGCCTGAGCATCACAGGACTTGTCGGTAATGCCCAGCAGATAGCCAATGGCCGTGTCCTTCAGGAAGCTGTTTATTCCTGATTTGTTCATACGACAGTGGTTGGCGACAGAAAGATAACAGCGATACACGGGCCGGGTCAGTGCCACATACAGCAGGCGCAGATCTTCCGCCAGGGTTTCCTGTTTAGCTGCTTCCCAGGCGTCGTCTGTAGCATCCAGATCCCAGATCAGTTCTTCGCCTTTGTGGTAAAGCATGGGAGAAGGGCGACGGCTGTTGTCCCGGGCAAGACTGACGAAGGGAATAAAGCAGACCGGGTATTCCAGCCCCTTACTCTTGTGAATGGTGACAATCTGCACCAGATTCTGCTCGCTGGCCAAACGCAGTTGCTGCTCTTCGCCATTGGCCGATTGCGCCATCGCCTGTTCGAACCAATTGATCAGAGCACTCTGTCCATCCAGCTCAGCAGATTGCTGTTGCAGCAGCTCTGCCAGATGTCTGAAATCGGTCAGGCGACGTTCAGCATTCGCTTGTGTGGCAAGTCGCTCAAGCAGCTGATATTTATCGGCCAACATCAGCAGTGCCGGCATAATACCTCGCCGGGCCCAGTGCTCATGCAGCTGCATAAACTGGTCTAGCACTTCACTTCTCAGTGTTTCAGACTGATTAAACTCATGGATACGGTGGCCATCGAAGCCAAGCAGGCGACAGGCCAGGGCAGAGCGAATCGCTCGCTCGTCCCTCGGCGTTGCCAGAGCGCGCAAAATCAGCAGCATCTCTCTGGCTTCATCGGTATTAAGCACACTGTCGCGACTGAGGAATACTGCGCCAATATGGCGTGCCTGCAGGGCGTTTTGCATCACAGCTGCTTCGTTTCTGTCACGAACCAGTACGGCGATATCTTTGGCTTTGAGCGGTCGGTCTTTTTCCGGCTTATCCTTGTTGGCAAGCTGGCATTGACCTTCCTGAGCGGCGTTCAGCAGCCTTGAGATCTCTTCGGCGGCATCTTCTGCCAGTAATTTTCTGGCGTTGGTTTTATTCAGGCCTTTTTCACTGTGCTCGGCCAGCATACGGATTTTCAGTGCCCGGCCATCAGAATTTGGCTCACGCAGCAGCTTGGTACCTCGATCGGCAGCGGCCACAGATTCAAAAGGGATAGCCTCGCTGATAAAGGGATCGTCACTCAGGCTGAATACTGAGTTAACCGCATCGACCATAGCGTGAGCCGAGCGGTAGTTGGTACCCAGGTTATAGTGATGATCTGTTTCTTTTCTGGCACCGATATAGGTGAAGATATCCGCCCCCCGGAAGGCATAAATCGCCTGCTTGGGATCGCCAATCATCAGTAGGGTATTGGATTGATTTTGACCATCAGTGCTTGGTTTAGGTGTGTTGGTATTTGTATCTGTATCTGCCTCTTGTTTACAGGCAGGATAGATGCCCGAAAAGATAGCGTATTGCAGAGGATCCGTATCCTGAAATTCATCAATCAGCGCTACAGGGAAACGTTTGGCGATACTAACTTTAAGCAGAGCTGCCACTTGCTCCATGGCATCCGCATCGACGCCCGAGCTAAAGCCTATCGCCCGTGCCAGGGTAAGCAGCAGATCGTCCGGGCTCATCAGGTTGCGTTCGGCTTTTAGCTCATGAAAGCGGGAGTCCACCAAAGCGCGGGCTTCATAAAGGAATGCCGGCAGCATGTTGGTAATGGCTTCTGCCAGGGACTCAATTTGTGCCAGTACCGGGGCCTCTTCGGCGGTTGGTATCACGCCGCCTTTTTTAAGCTTAAGACCGGATAGTGACAGACTGGTCATCAGTTTGGGATCAGGCAGGCCTGAGTAAAACTTTACCCAGTTGTCCATCTCATCCAGCATTCTGGCAAGCTTGGGGTAGCCATCGGCTTGTTTGCCATAGCTGGTGCCGTTCAGTGGCAGGCTGTGCAGCAGTTTCTCAACCTGCCCCCGCTCTCTGGGCCAGGCCAGTTTCAGCCGGCTGATTTGAGTGGTCAGTTGCTCCTGCAATTTACTGAAGTTCTGGGGCTGCTTGCTGGCTTTCGCCTGACTGGCACCGAGCAAAGGTCGCAGCTGTCTGCCAAGATCATCGGGAGTACTGAATTTGGCGGCGATTGCTGCAGCGAGCGCCTCCGGCAACTGGTAACAGGTGTAACGCCAGAAGTCCCGGACGCTCTGGGCCAGATACTGACTGTCATCCAGCGTGAATTCGGACTCAAACAGGAGTGCCGATTCAAAGGCCATATCCGCCAGAATACGTTGGCAAAAACCGTGAATGGTGAAGATAGCCGCTTCATCCAGCGACTTAAGTGCCAGATCCAGACGTCTGAGGGCGATATGTCGCGCCTCAGGGGCGCAGTCATCAAACAGCTGATTGATAAAGGAATCATCCACCGGCAGGCCGAGGAATCTTTGATAGCACAGCTTAATTCGGCGACGAATTCTGTCTCTGAGTTCCTCTGTGGCGGCATTGGTAAAGGTAACCACCAGGATCTGCTCACAGGTCAGGGGATTAACGCCGCCATGACCCAGCAGCAAACGCAAATAGAGACCTGAAATGGTGTAGGTTTTACCCGTTCCCGCACTGGCTTCAATCAAACGTCTGTCGCACAGGGGCAGGGTCAGTGGGTTTAAAGACTGAACGCTGGTAGCTGTCATCACTGACCTCCTTCAACAAAATTGGCCAGCTCTGAGAGCTTGTCTGTGTGGTGCAGGCTGATAAGGGGCTTAAGGATCGTCATCGCCAGTGGAGCAAAGTCGGTTTGAGCACTGCCCGTAAAATCTTCCGGGAACTGGAACAGTCTGGCGTTGTAGGGATCCGCGCCATCGCCAAAGCCATTGTCATCAACCCAGACACTCTCAAGCGACAGGATTGCCCCTGACATATCTTGCTCTTCCTGCTTATACACTTCCTCAATCAAGGCCCATGAGGTTTTGGCCATAAAGGGCAGGGGCTTGGCCTGTCCTTTGAAAAACAGATCGCACAATTGCTGCAGCAGGCCTTTGGCCTTGTCTGCATCAATGGCGGCGAACGCATGGAAATGGCCCATATCCAGCAGATATGACGCTTTATTATGGCCCTTAGCGTTGAGGCACAGGTGTCTTAAATAAACCCTCAACAGATCTTTGGGTTTAGCCGTTCCCGGGCGGAAATTGATAAGCCCTTTGGGATAAACTTCATCGATGCGACCAATCAGGCTCAGGGTTTGTTCGCCGTTTTGACCAGTGTGCTGCAACTGGATATCGATATCCAGGGGTGAGGGCTCAGGCACGGGCTTTTCATGTTCATACCCTCGCATATAGCGGGTGCGGCCCACTACATAGGAGATATCTCTGCGGTACTGAGACAGCAGCAGATTATCAAAAGGTGCCATAGGCAGATGACCATCGGCTCTAACCCTGTCGATAAGACTGTCGCTGATTTCGCCGGTATCTGACTTGAGTGCATCCTCAATCATCCACAACTGGAGCTGATAGCGCTCAAGGTTATTAAGCTCAAACGGCTCATCATCTTCAGAGGCTTCCAGCTCAAGGCTGAGATCCACTTTCAACGTCCGCTGGCAGAAATACTGGGCCGGGCTGCGATAGAAGCGGATCAGCGCCTGCAGCTCTAGTTCACTGGCTGGCAGCTCGTCCAGGCCTATGCCTTCGGCGTTGTTTAAAGGCTGGCAGACAAAGGCGGTATGGCCTGGCTCTGCTGTGGTGACCACTGGGCACCATTGAGGCGCAAAGCTGCGTGGCAGGTTATCGCCTTTATCGCTGTAAAGGCGCCCATCAAAGGGTTGCAAAGGCAGATGTACCAGCAGTTGCTCAAGCAGGGCATCTGCGGCGTCATTACCCGCTTTGGCCAATTCGCCTGGCCCGGAATTTTCATCGACCTCATTGTCAGGTTGGAAAGCGTCGGTGCGGTAACAGAGCTGGCAATATTCAACCAACTCAGAGACCAGCATAGAGGGGATACGCTCGCTGTTATCCCGCTCACTGTGGCCGATGTAACTGATATACAGCTGACTTCGCGCTGATAACAGGGCTTCCAGGAACAGGTATCTGTCGTCCATACGACGGGAGCGGTCACCTTTACGGGCACCATGGTGGGCCATCAGGTCAAAGCCAACCGGATATTGGACTCTGGGATAGACTCCATCGTTCATTCCAAGCAGGCAGACCAGCTGAAAGGGGATGGAACGCATGGGCATCAGGGTACAGAAGTTGACGCTGCCGGCCAGATATCGCTGACCCACACGACTTTCCGTGAGGGCGGAGTTAAACCACTGATTAATCACGCGCAGTGACACGGGCGCATTAAAGCCGGACTGGGCAACTTCATTGCCAAATTTATCTATGGCAGCACGGATCTCATTCAGATCATCCCGGACCTTGTCCTCCTGAGGCTGGGCCAGGTAAAAGGTATCCAGCAGCTCGACCAATTGCGTGGTGCGTGACAGTGCATCTGCATCCTGGCACAGTGCCTCACGGGCGCTGTCCAGCGCTTCGATAAAGTTAAGCAGCTTACCCAGTGACTGAGCGGCCTGACCTTCAATACCGGGCAGTGGCAGATCGCCATGATAGAGGGCCTCTTCATCCCCCAGCGCATAACCGAGGATCATGCGGCGAATACCAAAGGCCCATGAGTGTTTATCGAAGGCGGGAAGTCCCTGCTGCTCACTGGCTTGCTGATTACGTCCCCAGCGTACGCCGGCATTATTGAGCCACAGCTTAAGCTGCTCAAGCTCATCATCGGCAATATTGAATCTGGCCATCACTGCTGGTACTTCCAGTACAGACAACACCTCAGACAGACCGAAACGACTCTTGTCCAGTCCCAGCAGATTAAGGAAGCTGGAGATTAACGGCGATTCCTGAGCGGCGCCGCGGTCGGCAATGGCGTATGGGATATAGTGATCCCCATGTTTGGCGGAAAACACGGCATCGATATAAGGGGCATAGGCTGCAACATCCGGCAGCATCACCACTATGTCACGGGGATGCAGATCAGGATTGAGCTTAAGCATGTGCAGCAGGTGGTCGTGCAGGGTTTCCACTTCCCGAAGCGGGCTGTGACAGCTGCGCAGGGCAATGGAGTTATCATCCGGGCTCAATATACGGCGTTTATGCAGATTCAGATAAGAGGAGGCGTCCGGTCCCAGAGTTTCCCCAAGGGTTTCCATCTCCAGTATGTCCGACTGCACCCCTCTGAGCAGTGAGCTGTAGTCCGGCTCCTGATAAAACTCATGGAGCTCAAGATTGTCAGGCTCCAGCTCAAGCACCAGATCCAGCATTTCGCGGCCCATCTTGCCATTATTGGCCAGCAGTGGGTTTCCCACCTCGAGGCTGGACTCCCACAGCTCAGGCAGCTGTTTTTTCTCATTGTAGACCAGAGACATTCTGGCTCTGGCTTTGGGATCGACAATATCGCCCCAGTAGTGACGACAGGGACTTAGACTCAGCATAAAGACATCCATTCGCCCGGCCAGTGCATGCAGTACATCCAGGGTTTGTGGCGCCATGGAGCTGATCCCGAATACAAACAGTCTTGGCGGCAGCCCCTTCAGGCTATGGTTGGGATCCTGCAGGGCATCGATCAATGCCTGGTGCAGATTGGCCCTGTGGTAATGACTCTGCCCCAACGCCTGATTGTTATAGTTAACCAGTTCACGCCACAGCTCCGGCTGCCAGTTTTGTTCCGGGCTGAGTTCAATTGGCTGTTCATTGGCTTCCCACCCCAGGATCCAATCAGGTCGATAGACCAGATACTGGTCGAAAATATCGGCGATTCTGGCCGCCAGTTGGAACAACTTAAGCTCATCTGCTTGCTGGTCTGCCGCTTTCCCCTCTGCCCGTTTTCCTTCAGCGGTAGCCAAATAGTGGCGCAGAGGCGCGAAGTTATCCCTGTCGGTCAGGCCGGGCAAAATCGCCATCAGCTTCCAGGTCATGGCTGCTTTGGTAAAGGGGTTCTCTTCGGGGACGCCTTCAAGGAGCCAATAACAGAGCTTCCAGATAAAACTGGAGGGCAGGGGAAACTCCTGCGCGGCTGCAATGCCATTGTGTTTGGCGATCTCCAGTCGAAGCCAGGTAGACATACCCGGGCTTTGTACCAGAATTTGGTCCTGAGTGAGCAGGGAGGCACCGCTGGGAATAGTCAGCAATTGTGCCAGTTTTTCTGACAGCAGTTCCATTTGGTTGGACTGGATATGATGCAGCATGAAAGGCGTGAGTAAAGGGCCAGAAAGCCATTCTATGTGTTTGATTTGTTACGTTCAATAACGGCGGAACGCAAGTGGTGCCTTTGACTTTTATTTGCCCTGTTTCAGCGGCAGTTCTCCCATTAGTGTCGGAGTAGTGCGCTGCAGTGTCACCAGGATCAGCAGTCTCTCTATCTGTTGCAGACAGTGTTTTCTCATCTCCTTCCTCTGCCTGTCGGTCAGGGCGGGATTAAACTCAAGCTGTTCGAACTCATTGGCAAGAGAGGTAATTGACTCTTGCCAGTTGGGATTGAACCGACTGACTTTGTGCGCCACTGTGCGTGGCCCATCCGAGATATTCAGGTTTACACCCAGACGCTTCAGGGCATGCAGCAGCTTGTGGTATTTACGCTGTAGTTTATCCCGTCTTTTGGGCAAACTGAGTAAGCCGGTATACCAGGCAATCAGCATAAGCACGCAAATAATACCGCCCAACATAAACAAGCCAATTCGCTCTGTAGAGGCCTGTCCCAATAGCTCTCTGAACAGTTGTCTCTGCTTGTTGGCGTTGAATCCCAGTACCCACACGCTCCAGTAATAATCCAGACTGGCCAACTGCATTCGAAGTTCGTTCAACAGGGGCCAGTTTTTCAGCCTCAGGCTGGACAGAGGGTTATCCAGCAGGTAACTGTCCTCTGGCTTAAATACAGCGTCAAATCCATCCAGCACGCGCTCAGGGGCGACCATGGCAGTGGGGTCGAAAGTGACCCACCCCTCTGAAGGGATCCACACCTCGACCCAGGCATGAGCCATATACTGGTAAACACTCATGTAACCTGCTGCAGCGTTATATTCGCCCCCCTGATAACCGTTAACCATGCGGGCGGGCAGACCGGATGCCCGCGCCACCACCACCATGGCAGAGGCGTAATGGACGCAAAAACCACTGCGGTTATCAAACAGAAAGTCATCTACCTGGTTGCTGCCGATGCGCGGTGGCTTAAGGGTGTAGTAGAAAGGCTCCTGAGCGAACCTTTCCATCACAGCTTGCATGCGCTGCGCAGGGTCGGGAAAAGCCTCCCTCAGCTGCTGACCGTAGGCTCTGGCTCTGGGGTTAATGTCCGGCGGCAGAGTCAAATTGGTATGTCTTTCCAATGCGGACAACATGGGGTCCCTAATGGCATTGGGATAGGAGGTGACATCATAGCCGAATTGCTGCTCAATACGGCGCAGCGCAAACAGCCGGGAGTTGCTCATATTCACCACGCCACGGCTTTCGCTATAACCCAGATCCAGACTGAACAGCCAATGGGTTCCGCTGGGTTCAGCAATGACCTGATAGCCGTATGAGCCGCCCATGGGTCTGGGTCTTTGGTTGGGAATATTGGGCGCATTGTTCTGCAATGCCTTAACCCTGGGATTCTGACGCCACTCTTTACCATCGTAGGAGTCCATCACCAGAGCGCGCCAATAGAGGCGGTCATTGCTGGGCACAGGTCCCTGAAAGGTCACTCTGAATGCCAACTCGGCACTGCGGGTCAGGTTGCTGATATCCCCGGGGCGAACACTGTCAGAGAGGCCCGTCGTTGCAGAGTCGGTATCCGGCACCATCCACAGAGGAGAAAACCTGGGAAGCACCAGAAACAACAAACCAGCCAAAGGTAAGCTGAGCAGCGTGATACTGGCTGAGCCCAACAAAGGGTCAAGAGGGCGGGTTTTACCCTGATACAGGCTGACCAGGCCGCCAGTGTTGATTATGGTGACAACCGCAAGGAGCAGGGTATTGAGAATGGACTGGTTATCGATAAAGGCCAGTGCCACCAAAAAATAACCAACCAATATGATGGTTTTTACGTCTCTGCGTTGCCGCATTTCGATGTACTTCAGGGCGTAACCAAGAATCAACAGGTTGATCAGGGCGCTCAGGGTGCCAAGTTGGCCCGTGATGAGCAGCAGGGTAGCAGCAGAAGCCATGGCCAGAATGCTTACCAACAACCTTGGTGGCTTGGCGACTTTGCCGAGGAAAATACCGATTCGCCACACAAAGCAGATGGCACAGATAGCCAGGGTCCAGGGGGTTAACTCGTCGTAAAGGGGGGTCAAGACTGCGACGTTGATGATGAGCAGCCAAAATGACGTAATACGGGGGATCAGCGCCTGGGGAGATTTATCTACCGGGGTCCTGTCTTTATTTTTCCAGGGCAGAGAAAAGGGAAGCATCAGGCGTTTTCTCCATACAGGGCGATAGCCTCCTGACAGGCAAGTCTGTGGGATTCATCTGCACCGGGCGCAACCTGCTCGCCGTTCAATTCCAACCCAAACAGGTGTTGGTCACGACTGAAATACTCCACCAGGTAACTGAGCGCACTGAGACGCTTCTCCAGCTCTGTATCAGCTCCTGGCAGCACCAGCCAAATCGCCTCGCCCTGAGGCTGCTCAAACTGTTTGGTCAACATGCCCCGTCCCTGAGCCAGTTGCTTCCAGGCCACCTGTTTCAAAGACTCACCGCGGATGTAATCTCTCAGGCCGCTGAATTCATCCACACCATTAAGCTGATTACCGCCGTTGACGTCATCATTGCCATGAAAGTCCATGTAGCTGCGCTTATCATCAGGTTTTTCAGGTTTGGCGAACACCAATGGCGACATAGCCATATCCAGATGTGACCATGCACGGCACAGTCCCATGGGGTAACAGGAGGAGATTCTCACTCTGCCCGGGTTCATCCGGCCTCTTTGGGTATGGCGCACAGGGACCAGCACCTCCACGGCAGAATCTGTAATCCGGGTGATCTCAGCAATTCGGTTTTTGGGGTAGTTGAGTCCTACCTGCCAGCTGGCATGTGACGACTCCAGTTGAATAGGCATCGCCAGTGTTTCCCCTGCATAAACCTGAGCTGGCCAGTGCCCCTTGATTGTCAGTCCCGCCAGATTGCGATAGCCAAAGATAAGACAGGTGTTAAAGATACTGGCCATCAACATGGCCAGGCCTATGACCAGATTATTCTGATAATTGGTACCGAATAAAAACAGCAGCAGCACCAAGAGCAACCAAAATACGCCGAACCCGGTAGGCAGAATAAAGATGCCTTTGTGGGTCAGAGTGTGTTCCCGGGCCGCAGGCAGGCGCCTGGCCAGCCATCGCTGCCAGAATCCTGAGTGGGCAGTTCGGGTGCTCACTGTCATTGGATCGGGTTAACCTCAGACAGTATACGGTTGCATATGGTTTCCCCCTGAGCCTGACTGCTTGAACGCATTCTGTGTTGGGCTACCGGGGTAAACACCGCCTGAACATCTTCCGGGATCAGATAGTTTCGCCCCTGAATAAGTGCCCAGGCTTTGGCGGCCTGCAGCAGTGCCTTACTGGCCCGGGGAGAAAGGCCATAACCTTCGTTTTGTTGCCTTGATGCTTCCACCAGAGACAGTAAGTACCTGAGCAGCGCATCGGAGACTGAGATGTTGTCCGTCTGCTCCTGCAGCTTAAGCAGGTCTGCCGGTGACATACATTGGGGCAGGGTGTCATTATAGCTGCTCAGTCCCTCTCCCTTGAGCATAGCCAGTTCGGCGTCCAGGGAGGGGTAGCCAATGGAGAGGCGCATCAGGAATCGGTCAAGCTGAGACTCAGGAAGGGGAAAAGTACCGGATTGCTCAGTGGGGTTCTGGGTGGCAATCACGAAAAATGGCGTTGGCAGCCTGTGTGTGGTGCCGTCAACCGTGATTTGATGCTCCGCCATCGCTTCCAGCAGCGCGCTTTGGGTTTTGGGGCTGGCACGGTTAATCTCATCGGCCAGAACCATCTGTTTGAAGATGGGCCCGGGGTGAAACACAAACTGACTTTCATGTTTGTCGAATATGGTGACGCCGAGAATATCGGCAGGCAGGAGGTCACTGGTGAACTGAATACGTTGGTAACTGAAACCCAGACTTTGGGCCATTGCTTGAGAGAGACTGGTTTTGCCCATACCTGGGAGATCTTCGATGAGGAGATGGCCTCTGGCCAGAATGCAGGCCACAGCGAGCTTGATATGCTCGGTTTTACCGAGCAGTACCTGATCCAGCTGAGTGATGAGTTGTTTGATCTGTTCGGACATGTCTCCTCCTGAGACTTTTCAGTATTCTTCCCAAAGAAGGCATGTTGCCCCGGTATTTGTTATTTTTTACGAGGTTACTGCTAGAGATTCTGACTCAGTAGCGGTGTTTTTTCAAAATTTGTGACGTTTTTAGTTGGCCCTTTTTGATTAAACAACACAACAAGCCTCGTGAGTGAGGCTTGTTCTACTTGTATCAATAACTGGCGGATTGTTCTGCATCGGATAACAGAGGTGTGGTGGTTTTACCTGCCAGTTCCTCATATATCAGGCGATAGCTGAACACTGCTTGCACATACTCACGGGTTTCCCTGAAGGGGATGGACTCAATAAAGGAGACCGCATCCAGCTTGCCGTCAGTCCGTTTTAACCAGGCGGTTACCCTGTGGGGACCGGCATTATAAGCCGCGGTTGCCAGAATGCGGTTCTGGTCGAACTGCTTCAGCAGACCTGCGTAATAGGCGCTGCCCAGTTTTACATTCAGGCCCACATCATAGAGATCACTCTGGCGACGGTATTTAAGCTTGTGCTTCCTTGCGGTTTCTTTGGCAGTAGCAGGCATGAGTTGCATCAGGCCTCTGGCACCAACACCGGACCTGGCTCTTGGGTAAAAGGCACTTTCCCGCCGGGCGATGGCTCTGAGTTCATCACCATTGACCTTGTGTCGTGTTGCTGCCGCATTGAATTCCCCTTCGTGGGCGAGAGGGAATCTCTGTGATACATGGTTCCACAGTTTGCCCTGAATTGTGCCCTGAACCCCCATAGCCGGCCAGTTATTGTCACCGGCCATCAGGGTGTACTGAGTTCTCTCCTCTTGGTTGACCCGGGCCAGCAACTGGCGCCATTCAACTCTGGCATCATAGTGTTTATCCAACGCCTGCAGTTCAACAACTCTGAGCCAGGCGGCGTCTTTTGCCAGTTTTTGCTGAGCAGCCTGATCTTCCGCTGGTGTGACCTGGTTGAGGTTGATCGGTAACCCCTGACTGTTGGCGGCCATAAAGCCATAGAAGTTTCTTTGGGTTGCCAGCTTAGCCAGGCTGTCGGAACGCCTGGCGGGATCTTTCATCATTCTTGCCTGCCAGAATTGCCAACGGGCGCTGGCGGCGGCAGTGTCACTGAGCAGGGGCAAAGTCTTTTCGATAACCTGATTGTCACCGTTGCGTATTGCCCAGCGCAGGCGCATTTCTGTCAGGTCGTCAGAGCCCAGCAGTGGCAGCATGGTATCAACGTGATCTGACAGTGATTCTTCCTGCCTGATAAGCGCGCGCCTCACCAGATAGCGGTTGAGCTTTCGGGACTCATGTTCGGTAAAGCGATCCGCTTTCTGATATTTCAAATAGAGTCTTACCGCCTGTTCCAGATCCTTTCTGGCCAAACGTTTGAGACCGGCGGCGACGATATCTTCCTTATACTCACCTGAGCCCATATATCGGTTGATATGACGCAGGCGTCTTGGGTCCCTGTATACCTGAACCAGGGCTTCTGCATCTTGTTTATGGCCGGTAACCTTGCGGGATAACCAGCTCATCAGACTGTATTGGCCCGAATCAAATGCCAGCATCATACGTTGCCAGACCAAATCCTGAGAGCGCTTACCCGCCTTGGTCCATTCGCTGAACAGCACATCACAGGCGTCAGGTTGGGAGTAGCCATGGAGCCAAAGGTTTTTGGCACCGACCCAGGCTAAATTGGGATCACCGTTTTGCAGTTTTGCTCGGTAGTAATAGCACTGGAGTTCGGTATCTCTGGGGAGCTTGGGGCTAATCGCCAGAAAGTCTTTCCAGCGTTTTTGTTTACCGGCCCTTTGCAGGTATCGGTGTTTTAACGTGTTGTACAGAGGTGTTTGCGCGAAAGCAGCGAGAGAGATAGCCGCCTTTGGGCCTGACTGACGCAAAATATCATCCTGTTTATCGTGATAATCCAGATAGACAGTCAGAGGGTAATCGCCCAGTTGCTTTCTGAGGATTTGATATCTGGCTGAGTTTCCCTGTTCCTGAGCTTCTCTTGCGTCAAGATAAGCCTGTTGCTGCGCCGTCAGCCCTGCGGCAGCAGAAGTGGTGGTCAATCCCATACTGAAAGAGACCAATCCCAATATGCCAAGTAACTGCTTCAGCATGATTTATATCCTTTTATTCCCCGTCTGAGTTCTCCGGGGCCTGCTCATCATCTTTGAGGGCTGTCTCCAGCAGGTTTTTATCCAGTTGTTTACTGGTGATGGCGCCAAGTTGCTTCATCTGTTGCGCCTGTCGTATCAGGTTGCCTTTACCGCTAGACAGTTTGCCAAGGGCGCTTTGATAGCTGCGTTGAGCGGTATCCAGGCTGCGGCCCAGTTTATCCATCTCCTCTACATAACCACACAGTTTGTCGTATATGCGGCCGGCCTGTTTGGCGATCATCTGAGCATTCTGACTTTGATGCTCATAGCGCCATATATTGTGTATGGTTCGCAAAGCCACCAACAGATTGGTTGGACTCACCAACATGATATTTTGTTCCAGCGCGTAGTTAACCAGTTGGGGGTCTTCCTCTATCGCCAACAAAAAAGCAGGTTCGATAGGGATAAACATAAGCACATAGTCCAGACTCTTCAGACCGTGCAACTGTTGGTAATCTTTCTGTCCCAGCCCACGAATATGACTGCGCACTGAAATTACATGATCGCGCAGAGCCTGGGATTTTTCCACTTCATCCTGACTGTTGTAGTAACGCTCATAGGCAAGCAAGGACATTTTGGCGTCGATCACCACATCCTTACCTTCGGGAAGATGGACAATCACATCCGGTTTGTAGCGTTTACCCTGATCATTTTTCAGGTCCATTTGTGTGTGGTATTCATGACCTTCACGCAGGCCGCTTTCCTGCAGCACCCGCTCAAGAATCACTTCGCCCCAGTTGCCCAACTGTTTGTTGTCACCTTTGAGTGCTTTGGTCAGGTTAATGGCATCCTCACTCATCTGACGATTCATGGTTTTCAGTTGTTCCAGCTGAAACTTCAGTGAGCTGCGCTCCGTTTGGGCCTGATTATTGGATTCATTTATTTGCTGACGGAAACCCTCAAGCTGCTGCTTGAGCGGGCCAAGTACGCCATCCAGTTGATGAACATTCTGCTGGCGGAAGTTTTCACTGCGCTCTTCGAAGATCCTCTGAGCCAGGTGTTCGAATTGAGTTTTGAGCCTGGCTTCGGCAGATTCAAGCAGCGCTATCTTGTCCTCTAGTGCCTGTTCTCTGGCTTCAAATTTTACTTCCAGTTGTTTGGCATTGGCCTGTTCATTGGACAGTGCCAGTCTGGCTTCATTGAAGGCGTTGGTTTTGGCTTCCAGCAGGGTCTCCAGATTATCTGTGCGATCTGCTTTTACGCTGGCTTTACCCAGCTCTATTGATTGTTTTTCAAGCTTTTGGCGACAAAAGTGCAATTCATCTGTGAGCTGATCCTGCTGCAGCTGCGTATGTTCCAGTTCCTGCTGCAGTTTATTGATTTCCGTCAGGTGACTGGTCTCCATCTGTTCACGAAATTGTTGCCAGCGTGCGCGGGTGAACTTTTGATTGAGCAAAGCGCCCAACATCAGAAAAAGGATACCCACGGCCAGCAGGATAATGATATTGGCGATGGAGAATTGAGTGAAATCGATTGGCATCCCTGAAGCTCGAAACTGTTTGAATTTAGTATGGATGCGCCAAGATTGGCATGGCGGACGGGGTAGCTTCAAGTATTGTGGGGCTATTTGACCAAGTTATCCTCAGATAACCATTGTTTTGCCAGAATTTTGCCAAACTGAAGAAAGAAATATTGGATTTATACTGTCTTATCAGTAACTGAAGTGGACTCTGGAAGTAGCTATGAGCACAAAATTTACACGCGGGATACTGAAACAAGCGTCCTGGCAGATGAAAGAAAGTGAGGTGACGCCTCAGGAAGTCTTTAAAAGTCGTCGCCAGATTATCAAAGCCATGGGGCTGGGTGCCATTGGAGCCAGTTTGCCAGGCCATGTGCAAGCGGGCTTATTTGATCTGTTTGGTGAAGATAATAAAGAGGTGTTTGCCACCAGTCCGCTGACCTATACCCAGCCAGCAGCATTCTCTGCAGGCGGTCAGGAGCTGACGCCTTTTGATAAGGTTTCAGGTCATAACAACTTTTATGAGTTTGGCACGGACAAAGCTGATCCCGCAGCCAATGCACAGGGCTTTAAAGTTGAACCCTGGGTGCTCAGGGTTGAAGGTGAGGTGGATACCCCTTTAACTCTTGGTTATGACGACCTGTATAAATTTGCGCTGGAAGAACGGATTTACCGACTTCGCTGCGTGGAAGCCTGGTCTATGGTGATCCCCTGGGTGGGTTTTCCCCTGGCAACGATTCTTAACAAGGCAGGTATCAAACCTGAGGGCAAATATGTGGCATTTGAAACCCTGTTTGACAGGAGTCAGATGCCAGGGCAGCGTAACCGTTTAATGGGCGGTGGAATCCACTACCCCTACGTCGAAGGCCTGACTCTGGGTGAGGCAATGAATGAGCTGAGCTTTCTGGCGGTAGGGCTATACGGTAAGACACTGCCACCACAGAACGGTGCGCCTATCAGGCTGGTGGTACCCTGGAAGTACGGCTTCAAAAGCATTAAGTCCATCGTCACCATTAAAGTGACTCAAAGACAGCCCCCTACCAGCTGGAATCAATTGGCTCCCCATGAGTATGGATTTCTGGCCAATGTTAACCCACAGGTAGATCACCCCAGATGGTCTCAGGCGAGCGAGCGGCGCATAGGCCCGGGGGGACTGTTTTCAGCAACCCGAATACCGACAGAGATGTTTAACGGCTATGGAGAACAGGTCGCCGGACTTTATCAGGGAGTGGATTTGAGGAAGTACTATTGATGCGAGTGGGTAAAAGAGGTCTGTTTACCATTAAGCTGATGATGCACATGGCTGCGTTGGGAGCCTTGGTGTGGTTGATTCTGGCAGTTCTTTCCGGACAACTGGGTGCTGAACCTGTTGAGCGGATTATCCATTTCACCGGCATGGGCGCGTTAAATCTGTTGGTAATAACCCTGGTTGTCTCGCCTTTGGCCAAATACGGAAAAATGGGCTTTTTACTTCAAACCAGAAGACTGCTGGGACTTTACTGTTTCTTCTATGCGAGTTTACATATCCTGGCCTATCTTTCTTTTGATTTGTTATTTGACTTTGGATTGCTGGCAAAAGAGATTATCGAACGTCCATATATTGTCGTTGGTGCGATCGGCTTTACTATTTTATTGGCGCTGGCGGTCACCTCAATTAATTATCTCAGAAGAAAAATGGGAAGAAATTGGCAGAAGTTGCATAACCTGATTTATCTATGTGCCTTGCTGATTCCGTTACATTTCTATTGGTCGGTAAAATCAGGTTGGATTGAGCCAGCATTGTATGCGTCGACATTAAGCCTGTTACTGCTGACGAGAAAATTTAAACCCGGGCGTGCCCGCAGGCGTGCGGGGAAGGGCCAGCATAGTTCGAACTCTGAGATGCCAGATACTACTGAAGCCAAGGCTTAGCGCCACTGTGTCGCCGGAAAATAAAAAGCCCCCGAAGTCGGGGGCTTTTTGTTGCATCAAATAATTACTTTTGATTTTCAACCCGGGCCATTAAGTCGATAACGTCCTGATAAGACATATTCCACTCGCGGGAAAGATTGATGATCTTGGTCTTATAAGTTTGAATATTTTCTCTTTGGGCCAACATCTCTTTTTTGGCTTGAACAGCTTCGTTAACGACTTCCTGAAGTATTTCCAATCTACGAAGACTGAAATCCAGTGAGTCGATATATTTGGCCATTTGAGTTTTATTTCTGGCTTGCTCTAAATCCGATGAGTGCTTTTTTTCGTATCCGTACTGATCCAGCGCAGCCAGGGCGCTTTGCAAATCAAGTTCTTTTGTCATGGGGTCTTCACTTTACAGACATGGTGCGACTAATCGCTGCCAGCATTATTATCACGCTGTTATACAGGGCATAGCTGGCGCAAATTATAATCGGTTACGGAAACTAAACAACCGGTTTTGTGGGATATTTCGCACAAACGCCCGCTTGTTCGTTGACCGCCCAGAGGATAGGCTAAAAATAACACAAGGAGGATAGGATGCTGGATTTAACACCTGATATTTGTGACCGCTGGCCGGACGATTGTATTTTGCTGCCTGTTAACTTTAATCAATATGGCGGCCGTAAGATATTTCATGGGGAAGTGGTTACCGTAAAGTGTTTTGAGGATAACTCCAGAGTGAAGGAGTTACTGGCAGGCCCTGGCGATGGCAAAGTGCTGGTGGTCGATGGCGGCGGGGCTTGTCGGCGTGCGTTGCTGGGCGATTTAATTGGAGAGTCAGCAGTCAAATACCGCTGGGCTGGAGTGGTAATTTTCGGTGCAATCAGAGATGCGGGCACGCTGGCGACCCTGGAACTCGGCGTGCAGGCATTGGGCACAGTGCCTTTTAAAACAGACAGAAAAGGATTGGGGGAAATTAATGTGCCGATAGATATCGGAGGCGTTACAGTTTCTCCCGGAATGTACCTCTATGCTGACAGTAATGGCATACTGGTATCCAATTGTGAGCTGGATCTCAGCGAATTGAGCTGAGTTTGCTTCGATTTACGCTGAAAACCAGAGGGTGGCTGTCATCTCTGGTTCAGGCTGGACGTAATATAGACTCGGTAATCAGATTTATTTCCATACCAACATAAGGATCCGTTATGAAAGTGCTCAAGTGGCTGGTGCTGGCGTTCGTCGGTTTGATATTGGCGCTGGTGCTGTATTTGACTCTTCTTTTTAACCCCAACGACTTCAAGCCGGAAATTATTGAGCAGGTGAAGACGCAGACGGGAAGGACGCTGGAAATTAAGGATGACCTGAGCTGGACCTTTTTCCCAACTCTGGGTATTCAACTCGGCGGTATCAGCTTTTCCAACCCTCAGGGAATGAAGCCTGAGCAGATGATGTCAGTTGATGGCATAGTGGCTGAGGTAGCGCTGATGCCATTACTGAGTAAGGAAGTAGAGATTGAAGCGCTGAAGCTGGATGGCCTGACGGTAAACCTGGTGACAGATAAAAGTGGTAAAACCAGCTTCGACGGTCTGGGTCAGTCAGAAGGTGACCCCAAGTCCACCGAGCCAACAGACGCCGGAACAACATCTGGCGGTGAAGGGCTGGCTGCCTTATCTGTGGGTGGCGTAGAGATAAGTAACGCTACTGTCAATATCATCAACCAACAGACAGATACCACTCAGCAGTTCAGTTTGGACAGTTTTACCCTTGGTCAGTTTTCTTTGGGTAAGGCGGCTGAATTGGCATTTAAAGCCAGTGCCAAAATGCCGGATCTTAACCTGCAGACCTCGGGTAAAGGCAGTCTGATGGTGAGTAAGGATTTTGGCGCGCTGAGCCTCAAAGGCCTGAGTGTTGAAACCCAGGTGGAAGGTAAAGCGATCCCGAATGGCGAACTGGATGCCAACCTCAATTCCGATATTGAGGTTGACCTTAAAGGTCAGCAGGCCAAAGTGACACTGGCCAGCGTCAAGGTGGGCAATATTGAAGGTGAAGGTAGCCTTAGCGCCGCCTATGGCCGTAAGGTACCGTCTGTGGATCTGGTGCTGTCTTTGGGTGATATTAATCTTAACGATTGGATCCCAGCCTCTGAAGGCGACGCCAAGGGGGATGATAGCTCAGCTGACAAGCCAGCCGCTGCAGCTGTTGAACCCGACCTTTCTGCCCTTAAATCTGTGGACATGACTGCAGATATCAAGGTGAAGTCCATCAACATGGACAAGCTTAAGACCACTGATTGGAAACTGGCCGTTGCGCTGAAAAATGGGGTGCTGGATGTGAAAAATCTGGCAGGCAAGATGTATGACGGTGAGTTGAATGTGACAGCGAGCCTGGATGGCCGCAAACCGGTCGCCAGCTATCGTTTTGAGCAAACCTTATCAGGTGTGCAGATCCGTCCTTTGTTGACCGACGCCGCCGAAGTTGATTTCCTGTCAGGTGACGCCAATTTCTCAGTGACGGGTTCCGGCTATAGCCTTATCCCGGACAACCTCAAAAAGAACCTGCAGGCCAGGGGTAACTTCGCCATTAATGATGGTTCACTCTATGGTGTCAACATTCCGCAGATGATCCGTAGTGCTGAAGCCAAACTCAAAGGTGACCTGAGTGCAGGGGACAACGAAGAGCAGAAGACTGACTTTACCAGCCTGACCGGTAATTTCACTATGGCCAAGGGGGTAGTGAATAACCCTGATCTGGATATGCAGTCGCCACTGATCCGTTTAACGGGTAAAGGTGACGCCAATATCCTCAGCCAAACTATCGATTATCAATTGTCTACCAAGCTGGTGGCCTCGTTGGAAGGTCAGGGTGGTGGTGATGCGCTCAAGGGCGTGGATATTCCCCTGGCAATTACCGGTACTTTTGCAGAGCCCAAGTTTGCTTTGGACACTGAAGCCCTGTTGAACAACAAGGTGAAAGATGAAATTAAAAAGCAGGAAGATAAGCTTAAGAATAAGCTGCTGGAAAAACTGGGAGGTTTTTAAATGAGAGCCGGTTTGGCATTAACTGTATTGATAGGTTTAGTTTCAGGCTGCCATGCGCAGCCTGAGGCCTCTCCCGCTGAAAAACCTCAAATTAAAGTGGTTGCCGGCGGTGCAGAAATCAAACCTGTATCTCAGCAGGATTATGGAAGGCATCCGGGGGACAAGTCTATGGCGAAAGAGACCTTGTTGAAGGGAGAACTGGCGCTGGCTGATAAGCCTTCCGCCCGCGGAAATCAAGTGATGCAACTGCGGGTTTTTAATCCCCAGAGCTATGGTGTGCCCATACAATTTAATTCAGGCATGTCTGCTGATCTGTGGTTGTTGGATGCCAAAGGGAAAAGAGTTTGGGCCTGGTCCAACGATATGATGTTTACCCAGGCCATCCGGGACACTTCTTTGGCCCCAGGTAAAACCATGACTGTGAGTTTTGAGGTGCCTGATATTGTGATGGCACAGGTCAAGCCGGGTTTTGAATGGCAGGCAAGATTTATGGGACGAAGTACTGAGTCCCCAACGCCATTGCTGAATACCATTTCTATGCAAGCTAACTAATCTTAATTGGTTACAACAAAAAGCCCCCGATAGTCGGGGGCTTTTTTATGGCATATTGCAAATGGGCTATACGCTCATCTTGGTGACATCCACATACAGCTTCAGCATCTGTCCAGGCTGCAGGTACTTTTTGCTGTCAAGACTGTTCCAGCGCAGCAAATCTTTAATGGTCACATTAAATTTGTTGGCGATGCGAGCCAGAGAGTCCCCTGAGCGAACCTTATAGTTGATGGTACGCATCACGGAAGATTGAGTCTGATTCTCGCTGACCTTATTGGTCCAGATCACCAGCTTCTGGCCAACACGTAAAGGATCTTTGGGGGCCATGCTGTTCCAGGCCGCCAACTGAGAAACCTTAACCTTGTTGGCGCGGGCGATTTTCCACAGAGAATCACCGCTCTTCACCTGATAATCCACCTTGTAATCGGCACGTTTGACACCCTGCTTACGGGCCAGACGTTGATCTGAAGACAAGGAGTACAGCTCAGGGTCTTTGGCTGCAACCGGAATCAGCAGATGTTTGCCCGCAACAATAGTGTTGCCCTTGATACCGTTAACTGAGCGAATCACATCTATGGTGGTGTGATACTTGTTGGCGATCAGGCCCAGGCTGTCGCCGGACTTGATTTCATATCTCAGCCAGTGCAAACGCTGTGAAGAATCTGTATCGGCCAGCGCCAGCTTAAAGCCATCGGCTTTGCCCACTGGAACCACCAGCTTATGAGGGCCATCTGGGGCAGTGGACCAGCGGTTATAACCGGGGTTCAGCTTATGCAGTGAAGAAAGTGGCATATCCGCTAGATCGGCAGCAAATGAGAGGTCAATCTGGCTACCGACATCAATCACTTCAATGGCGGGTTTATTGGCAATAGGTGCCAATTGGATGCCGTACTTGTCAGCATTTTTTATTACATCTGCCAGTGCCAGCAATTGAGGCACATAGCGCTCGGTTTCCCGGGGTAGATCCAGAGCAAAGAAATCAGTACTGCGACCTTTACGTTTGTTGCGTTTAACCGCATTGAGTACCCGGCCTTCACCTGTGTTATATGCGGCGATGGCATACAACCAGTTTCCATGGGTCTTGCCATGCAGATATTGCATCATATCCAGTGCAGCGTGGGTGGCAGCAGGGACGTCACGACGACCGTCATACCACCAGTTCATCTTCAGGCCAAAGTGTTTGGCCATAGGGGAGGTGAACTGCCACAAACCAGAGGCGGCACCGTGAGAGTAGGCAAAGGGATCGAAGGCACTTTCGACGATAGGCAGCAGGGCCAATTCAATCGGCATATTGCGCTTTTCCAACTCTTCCACGATCAAATACATGAAAGGCTCGGCACGCTCGGAAACCCGTGCCAGATGGTTGGGGTGACGTATGTACCAGTCGCGGTATTGATTGACCAGTTTCTCGTCAGGAATCGACATCTGCATATTCAGACGAATACGCTCCCATACATCGGTAATGATAATAGGAGCCGGCAGGGGGTTTTCCGGGATAACAGGGGGTTTAACCACAGGAGCTGGAACAGGTTGTTGTACCTGCTCAGTGTCTAAGCTCTGACAGCCAGTCAGCAGGGCAATACCCCCCGCTACAAATAGGGATGAAAGACGCATGTACTGGAGCTATCCTTTATTAGTATTAGAGTATCTGTTTGTTTTTGGACTGGAAAACTCCAATCGGGCAGCGAGCCCTGCAAAGCATTACTCACACAAAGTCGGATATTTTACCTCATAACTCAGGCATTGTCTTTCCAGCGCCTCAGCAGCGCGAACGCTTCCACATTATCTGCTGGATTTTGCTGCCAGTGCTGGTTGATCTGTTGGCAGACCTGCTTCTGATCAACCCGTAAGAATGGATTAACAGCCAGCTCTTTGCCGATGGAAGATGGCAGAGTAGGTATTCCTTTGGCGCGCAGCGCTTCACACTCCTGTTGATAAGCTTTTAGTTCGGTATTGTCCGGGTCTGCCATCAGGGCAAATTTCAGGTTACTGAGTGTATATTCGTGGGCACAGTACACCCGTGTATTGGCCGGAAGTGCCGCCAGCCGGGAAAGTGAGTGATGGAATTGCGCGGGCTCTCCTTCAAACATGCGGCCACAGCCGCCGGAAAACAGGGTATCGCCGCAAAAGAGTCTGTCATCACACACATAGGCAATATGGTCCAGAGTGTGGCCCGGCACAGTAAGCACTCTGGCCTGAATATCCAGTCCTTTAAGGTTGACCATTTGTCCATCTTTCAGCTCTTGCGTCAGGCCATTGATCTCTGGATTGGCTGGACCATAAACCTCGATATCGGGATAACGCGCGCTAAGGTCATTAATCCCACTGGTATGATCCCAGTGATGATGGGTGATTAGTATGCCCGACAGGGTCAGTTGCTCCTGCTCCAGATAGGCAATTACCGGCTTTGCCTGTCCGGGGTCAACGACCCAGGCCTGGGGTGAGCCGGATTGAGTCAAACACCAGATATAGTTGTCATCGAAGGCAGGAATAGCTGTAACATTGAGCAACATCTCAGTCATCCTTAAAAAACATGAGCATTGGCGGCAGTTTACCGCTCTCAGGGCTTGCCTGTATACGCTTTTCGTTTTATAGGTATAAACCATATATACGGCTTTTTTATAAGAGCCTGCACCCCGTTTACGGAGTTACTTTTGTCACATACTCCCTATCGACATCCCGCTTTAGGCCCCGCCGGTTGGCAGGACTTTCCCAATGGTGAACAGCTGCAGTCCTGCGTGCAGCAGGGGCTTGCTCCCTGGTGGCCCAGATTGTTTGGTTATCACCTGTTAAAGCTGGGACCGCTCAGCAGCGCCATGGATGCCAGTCATTGCAGTATCTCTCATCAGGTCAGCTTGTATGACGAAGAGGGCGCCTCTGTGGTCGGCGAGGTGAGTCAGTTGCCTTTGCGTCATGCCAGTGTCGATGTGGTGCTGGCCAATTTCCTGCTGGAGTTTGAGCGAAACCCCTATCAGCTGCTCAGAGAAATTGACCGAGTGCTTATCTCCGGCGGCACGCTGATCATCTCTGGTTTTAACCCCTTAAGTCCCGCCATGCTGGGTAAGTTGTTGCCCAAATATCAGCAGCAATTTCCCTGGCGAGGACACTTTTACCTGCCGTCCCGTATTAAAGATTGGCTGGCACTGCTTGGCTATCAGGTGATCTGTGATGAGCGCCTGCTGTATCACCCTCTGTTTGGCCACTTCGACAAAGGAGTATTCTGGCAGCAGAGTCTAGAGTCCTGGTTGCCGGGCAGTGGCAGCGTGTATCTCTTGATTGCCCGTAAGCTGGACAGTCCGTTGACGCCTATCCGGGAGAAGCGCAAAGCCCGTAAACCAAACTGGCAG
The DNA here is from genome assembly GCF_023349125.1 of Shewanella corallii. Classification (GTDB taxonomy): domain Bacteria; phylum Pseudomonadota; class Gammaproteobacteria; order Enterobacterales; family Shewanellaceae; genus Shewanella; species Shewanella corallii. The sequence goes on from NZ_JAKIKT010000005.1 coordinate 205,196, forward strand.
ACGGTACCCAGTGCTGGCCGGGTGGGACGTTCCCACTCGGCGGTTAACAACCGAGAGTCCTGACAGTGCGAATTACTCTTAAACAATTAATGGTGTTTGATGCCATTGCCCGTAGTGGTCAGGTAGCCAAAGCGGCTGAATTGGTGTGCCAGTCGGCGCCAGCCACCTCCATGGCCCTTGCGGAACTGGAAAAACAGCTGGATACCCGGCTGTTTGAGCGCAGGGGCAACCGTTTGCACCTCAATGCTCAGGGTGCACTGTTATTGCCCATGGCGGCAGAGGTACTGGACCGGGTTAATCAGATAGAACACGCCTTCAGTGGTCATGGCGATCAGCTGATGGGCAAACTCAGTATCAGTGCCAGCTCTACCATAGGGAATTATCTGTTGGCGCCCTGTGTGGTGGCTTTCAGTGAGCTGTGGCCAAAGGTGGAGGTGGATATGACTATCTGCAACACCCATGAGGCGATCGATGCCGTTGCCGATGGCTGCAGTGAGATGGCCTATATCGAAGGTATTTGCCTGGATCGCCGCCTGACCGTTGAAGATTGGCACAGTGATAGGTTGACCATTTTCTGTGCCCCCTGTCACCCTCTGGCTGGCGCCAATGTCAGTTTGCAGGAACTGGCAAAGGAACGCTGGGTATTGAGGGAGTCAGGTTCAGGTACCCGTGAGGTGTTTCTCAGCGCGGTCATGACCAAAGGGCTGCACCCGGATATCCCCTTTAGTTTCGGCCGACCGGAAGCCGTTAAACAGGCGGCCAGACAGGGATGTTTGCTTGGTGTGCTGTCGTCATTGACACTGCAGCAGGAGTTGGAACGTGGCGAATTGGCGCAGGTGCATGTTGCGGATTTAGCTTTGAGTCGCCCCTTCAGTCGCATCAAACATTCAGGCCGCACCGACTCAGCATTGGGACGGGCATTTCACGAGTTCAGTCTGAAATGGTTGACTGAGCTCTAGTGAATAAAAGCTGCTCTGGCGCCCACTTATAGTAGTAATACCGCTGTACTCGGTTTTTTGTAAAACCCAAAGGGTGCGGCTTCACATAACGAAGCCTTCTTGGGACAGCGTCTGAGGCGCTCAATTGCAATGGCCACCGCATTATCCAGTGGCCTGACAGTCAGTCCTGATCTATCTGGCTGGGATCACGGCCAGATAAACACACAGCCAGTGGCTGAAAGCCCCCATCAGTACGAATAGATGCCAAATGGCATGATTGAATGGAATAGCTTTCACTACATAGAAGATGACGCCAACACTGTAAAACAGCCCACCGGCCAACAGCAGGTTGAACCCAACTTCCGACAGCCCGGCAGTCAACTGTGACATGACAGTCACACACAACCAGCCCATGAGAAGATAAATTCCCACACTGAGGGCTTTGAATTTGTGAATAAAACGGACTTTAAATACCACCCCGGCAATTGCCAGCGACCAGATTGCCGCCAGCACGATATCAGCCTGTATGGTGTGCAAACTGATCAGCATTAATGGCGTGTAGGTACCTGCAATCAACAGGTAAATAGCGCAATGGTCAGCCAGTTTTAGTCTGGGGCGCCATTTGGCTGATGGAATGCTGTGGTAAAGAGTTGAACAGAGAAACAGGGTAATGATACTGGCGTTATAAACCACCACACCGAACAGCTGTACGCCATTTAGGGTGTGGGCGCCTTTTATCACTGATGCAATCATACCCAGAATACCGAGCAAAATCCCCAGTCCATGACTAATGGCATTCGCCAACTCTTCCCTTTTTGAATATGCGGATAGCATCAATACTTCCTGCGGTTGATTCATGGTGTTGGCTGACATTGCGTATCCCTTCTTACTACTGAGACCGCCAGTGTATCAGTGCCAGGTGTAAGCCTCAATGATTAGGCGTACATGTGTACACTATTTTGCGATTTGGCTTTCCATGTTTTAGAAATTGGTGCGGCTTTATCTTGTATCCAAAGGGCGACAGGGGAACTTTGTTGCCCGAGCGATATCCAATCTGCTTGCAACACTATGAAGGGACACAAAGGTGAAAGCAACGCGGGCAGGAGAATTAGCAGATACAGTCCAGGCGCATTGGGACCTCGGGCTGATGGAGCCGTTGGCAGCCACCCTGGCTCAGATACATCAGCAATCTGATGTAGAAGGCGGCCAGATGCTATCCCTTTCCAGGCTTAAATCAGCTGAACAGTCAGTCGCTGCGGTGTGTCCGTTGCGGATAACCTTTGTCATAGGTACGGCAGTGATTATCCTGCACCTTGGCCTGTTTTATCTGCTGTCTATGCCCTGGTTTTTCCAATCGGCTTACCCCAAACCCAGGCAGAATAAATTTGTGGCACTTAAAGCCTATATTGTGTCTGTCCCGGCCAATCGCCCGGTTGTTGAAGCGAGTGAGCCGCCTGTGTTGACCACGCCCAAAGCTGCAGTTTCTCCCAAAGCTGCAGCAAAAAAGCCAGCAAAAGTGGTAAAGAACACTGAGTCAAGCAATGCGGATAACACTAAAAGCAGAGATGAGCCACGTGCTGATAAATCGCCTGCAACTGAGGCGTTGCGCCCGGAGCCAGAAGACAGCGTACCTTTCAAAGCAAACTTTGCGAAGGAATCTGAGGTCAAGAACCAATCAGGTGACCCTGTCACAGATACCCGGTTTATCGGCCGCTCTTATTTACAAAGGCAGCGGGAGCAAGCTTTATCGTCCATGGCAAAAGCTAGTGCCGGCGCCTACACAGCTCGTCGAAGTCTGAGTGAAATGTATGGTGAAATGACCATCTTAGAAGGGGGCTCTGACTATGACATTACCAAAGAGCAGACCCTTGACCATCAATTTGATCCCAATCGTATTGTTCGTATAGGGGATACCTGCTACCGGGTGGTTAAGTTGGGGGATCCGATCAACTCCCATAAGGAGAATCTGGGTTATCCCTTTTTTTGCGGGGAAGATGAGGTACAGCAGAGTATAGATAAAGGGATAGCTGACCACTTATCCAGGATGAACAAGTCGTTTCCCCAGCCCCACAGCAAACAATAAGCTGATTCTCATGACGGATTGGTTGATTAGCTTGTTTTTGATAACTATTCGGTATGTAAAAAGAGTTATTCTGCCTGTACCAAGCGGCCAAATTGTTCGATAATTAAGCTAATGCAGCATCAACAGGAGAGTGTTATGCAAGTCAACTCAGCTATGTCTTCCGGGTTAGCCGGACTCCAGAGTGCGCAGCAGGGCATCAGTCAGGCCACCACTGAAGTGGCAAAACCGACGCAAACAAACCAGGCGGTAGAAGAGGGCAAAGAGCAGCGGGCGCTGCAGTCTGAGTCTGATAAAACATCTGCACTGGTCGCTGCCAAAGAGTCAGAAAATCAAGCCCAGGCTTCAGCCGAAGTGGTAGAAGCCGCTGACGAAACTCTGGGCACAGTCATTGATATCAAGGTTTAACCCTTGCCTGATGTAGTTGCCATACCCCCAGGCAAACTGAGTGTTGCCGGGCGTGGCGCATCTGTTTCAACCCAGGCCACACCCAGTAGCGAAGCGCCATCACGTACTCCGCTCGTTCAGCAAACTGAAACACGACCTTCCAATTCATCCAGCAGTCAATCAACGCAAGCTGTCAGTTCTTCGCACTCCAGTACCGAGCTGTCCGCCAGATCTTCAAATCCGGCCTTGAGCTACAGATTGGGAAGAGGCGCGATGTCAGTCACCGGATTGACCAGTGGACGCCTTCGCTCTGATAACCCTTCACCAGATGTGAGCGCTGTGGCGACAGAGGTCAGAGTGTCCAGCCATATGGATGCCTCAGCATCAGCACAAAACCTGTCTTTGCCCGACAGTGATTATGCGCAGCAAAGCGTGACCTTTAATATTGAAAGCGTTATTGACTCGCCGGTGGGACAGACAGGAGCACGGCTGGGTGATCCGGGCCAGGCCTCTGCTCTGTCCGGGGCTTCTGCCCCCCTTACAGAGGCCAAGCCGGACTATGCATCTGGCTTGAATGTGGCACCGCAGGGGAGTGGAGGCAGTGACATTAAAGAAGGTACAGGGACTCAAGGGGCAAATAATCAGGGTTCGGCCGAGCAGGGGGCAATTCCAAGTGTGGGTGAACAGCCTCAAAACGGTGATGAAACCCAGGCTCAGGGCCGCCCCGGTGATGCCAGTGAAGAGCAGAGCCCCGGCGTCGATACCGAGCCTCGAGAGAACTCGCGACAGGAAGTAGCGGAACAGCAAAAGCTTGAACAGTTAAGGGCGCGGGATCGAGAGGTTAAGTCACACGAGCGGGCTCATGCAGCTGTTGGCGGGCATTATGCCAGTAGTCCAAGTTATCAATTTGAGCGCGGCAGTGACGGCAAGCGATATGCCATCTCTGGTGAGGTACAAATTGATATCTCACCTATCCCTGGGGATCCTCAGGCCACTGTAGTTAAAATGCAGAAGGTGTACGCTGCGGCTATGGCGCCTGTTAATCCCTCTATGGCAGATATCCGGGTGGCTGCGGAAGCGATGGAAAAGCTCAATGTTGCCAAACAGGAGTTGGCGGTGGAGCGGCAGGAGCAGCTTCAGGCGTCACAGCAGACGTTGCTCGGAGCCGACGCTGCCATTGATGAAACCCCTGTTTTGGAGCCCAGACAGTCATCTATTGGACAATCGATAGATGAGCGGGGCAATGTCAGGCAGGAAGAAGCCGCTGACAATGCGTTTGTTATTGCCCAGCCTGACAGCCAGAGAACCAATGAGGTCGGAACCAATCAGAGATTATCACCCGACTCGACTGGAACCGATTTTGCTCAGGGCACTGTTATCGCGCCGCCAAGAGCAACACTTCAGCTTGATGGTGTACAACCCAGACCTGTCACGGTTAATGGGACTGAAAGCTCGGGTATCAGCAGAGAAGGTGATAACCAGCCACTGAATGCCAGTGAGTTGCAGCAGGTTCAAATGGCCATTGAGAAACGTTATGGTATCGCGCCAAAAAACAAACGTGTTGCCTGAGACCAATCCGACAAACCTCTCCACTGAACCTTCTATGACTTGGGGCCTAAGCATCAGTGATTATCTGGCTGTCATCCTCTGACGCCTTTGCACTGCATATCCTGTCTCTTCCCGATTGTTTGGCGGTATACATAAGGTGATCAACTCTGGAAAGTAAGCCGCTGATATCTTCGCCCCTGGCTCGTTGAGTAACGCCGAAACTTGCGGTAGTGGGACTTCCATCGGGAAGATGAAATTTGGCCAACTCCTGCCTTACCCTGGCCGCAATTGCCGAGGCCTGTGACAGGCTGTGGTCAGGTAGCATAACCAAAAACTCTTCGCCCCCCCATCTGGCGCAGACTGCCGGATCAGGCAGCTCAAGTTGCAGGAGCCTGGCCAGATGTTTGAGCACCTTATCACCAAACAGGTGTCCATAGGTGTCGTTAACCTGCTTGAAGAAGTCTAGATCCAACAAAATCAAAGAAAACTCTGCATCTTCCCTGTCCAATTCCTGTTGCAGTACTTCATTAATGCGGCGGCGATTATACAGGCCTGTTAATTCATCCGTGATGGATTGAAGTTCCAGAGAACGTGTCTGTTTGCGCTCTTCTGACACATCCTGAACCAGTCCTACGGTTCTGAGGGGCTGACCTATAGTATTGAGAAAGGTTTTGCTGAAATGCTTTAAGTGGATATGGTCGCCATCTGGCCTCACGTAGTCCAGGTAAAGGTAGGGCATTGAAATACCTTCATTTGGTGGGGCGACCAAACGCCCCGTTGCGTCAGACGTATTCATTTTGGCCAGCAGGGCGGTGAAGTCATTCCAATGCCATAGCCTGTGCTCCTGACTTAAGCCGAGAATATCTATCAGTTCGGGCGAAAGCTCTACTTCATAACTCAGGTGGTTGAGTTTCCAATTTCCGGCTTTGGCGAGTTTTTGAATACTTTGCAGCGAAAATTGCTCGTACTCTTGTTCCACAAGTTTTTGCCTTAGCTCGTGGTTCTCCATTTCCAGTGCCAGTATCTGTTCGTGCAGTTTATCCAGTTCGTTCATCCGGTGCTCTGTTGGATCAGATGAAGTTCTTGCTGGGCCAACCGGGTTCCTTCCAGTCGGGCTGTGATTTTGCGATACACAGTTTCTCTTGAGGTTGAGGTGTCATCAGCAAAGGGGGAGAAGCCGCAATCATCAGTGGTTCCCAGTTGACTGACGGGGATGTACCTGGCTGCTTCGAGTATCAGTTCACAAACTTGCTCAGGAGTTTCCACCTCTGGTGTGATTGGATTGGTGACACCGATAAAGACTCTTTGAAAGGGTTTAATTATTTTGCCAATCAACCTCAGTGCTTTAGCCGGATCCTGTTCACCACGCATAGCCACATAAAAATTACCGACGTTAATATCAAACAGGGTCGGCAGCAGGTGTTTATAGTCCACATTGGCACTGTGAGTTGAGTCTATATCTGCGCCCGGACAGGTATGAACCCCGATTCGTTGAATTTCTTCATCGTTGAAACGTGACAAACATCTGTTTATCAGTGCCACAAATGAGCGCAGTAATTGACCAGAGGGATCTATCTTGAGTGACAGTCTCGCCTCGGTAAAATCAATTTGCACCTTGTGGGCGCCCAGCGCCAAACAGGCTTTGACCTCACTGACATGTTGCTCAACCAGATCTTCGATGAAAGCCTGATGTTCATAATCTGTCATACCCTGAGCTGGATAAACGAGACTTAACATGGCAGGTGATATTACGGCCTGCTTAACTGGCACACTGGCATGTTGTAATGCAAATTTGAGGAATTGATCCGCTGTTTGCTCATACTTAAACGGCGCTTGTTTAAGGTGAGGGGCAAAGGTGCGGGTATGGCCATCTGAAAAATCAACCTGAAGCCCCTGCTCATGATAATTGGGCGAATTATGTAAACAGTAGTGGGCAAATCCATCGAATTTTCTCTGTTCACCATCACTGATAACCGGACATCCCAGAGCTTCCAGCTCTTTAATGACCTTTGCCGTTTCCTGCTCGGCTAATCGGGTCAGTTCACCATAATTGAGCTGACCTGATTTGTACTTTGAGTAAGCTTCAACCAAATGTCTGGGGCGGGGAATCGAACCTATTTGCTCTGTTGGAATTATCCATGTTTCCATCGTATCTCTCCTTTCGGAGTCCTGGCGTAACCAGGCCCTTTAAATCAGCGCAACTTACAGTGTAGTTGTGCCCTGAGGACAGTGCCAAAAGGGAAGCAAGATAATCGGAACACCTTGAGTATGATGTTGGCTGCCGGACAGTTAGACCCTTTGTGCTATTGATTCAGTGGTTGCCGGGAGGCAGATTAACGATTTTGAACCTGAGGAGAGGAGTGTGAAAGCTGACGATTTTACTGCCATCAATTGGTTGGCAGGTGCAAACCATATAGACGTCGTACTGCGAAGTGAATATGCATGGCGATGGTTACCATCCTCCAGAGATGAAGAGGATCCTTTGGGCGGAGGCAACGGCAGGGTTCAACTGACGCTTTCTCAGTCTGAGTGGGTGCGCCAGCGATATAAGGGCTTATTGGTGTCGTTGCGGCAAATTGATCATTCCCATCCCAAATTACAATCTGGTCCACATAACTATGTTGAGGCTTTTAAAGGCGCAGCACTCTATGCAGGCCGCAAATCTGCTATCGAAACTGTGTTGAATACAGAGGGCTCCTGGCGGGAAATTTTCAGTCACTACCTTCAGGGACGCTGGCCCTGTGGCATAAAGGATGATGGGATCTGGGTTGTACTCTGATGTGGAGTAAACCAGCGAGAGACTAAGGTATCCGGACACCTGAACAGGTATCCGTGCTGTGATGACAAAAAGCCAGCTTTAGGTAAGAGAGCCGGTACCAGACAGTCACTCTGGCACCGGCTGGATGCTATTTCTTTTCAGCTTCCCCGTCAGTCTTGGGTTTTACCCCTTTGGGCAGATACTTTTTGGTGGCTTTCAGCTCCGCCAGATAAGGCCCTTTATGAAGTGTTTCGGGCCAGTTGATCAGCATCATGGCCAGTACATTTCTGTGCTCACCCAGTGCCAGATCCGGATTGCCCCTGGGGGATGGAATAATATTTTCTTTGGCGTTAAACGCTTTCACCATGGCGTCACGGGTTTTGGCAACAACCTTGTGATCCTCTTTACCCGCCAGCAGAAAACTTATCCCGACTTCGGCAATAATATCCGGAGTAGCATCAGTCAGGATCCGCTCGATATTGGCGTCGAAATAATCCAAAATCCAGGCAAACTCTTTTGCGCTGACCTGATGTTGATAATATTCACTGGCGGCGAATACAAAGTGAGTCATCCCGTACAGTTTGTTACGGAACTGGGCTTTAGTCAGCTTATCGTCCTCACTGTGGGGATAGGTCGTCAGAAACGCCTCTTTATATTCCTGTCGATAGTCACCAACACCTAACTGTTTCGCCCAGTAAACATAATTGATGAGCTGTGCCGCCCAGGACTCAATCATGGCGGGATCTGTCAGGCCGGTTTTTAAATCCTTTGATTTAAGCATGGCTATCATCTTGTTATGACAGGGTCCGGTCAGCCCAAACTCATCAATACGGCTGGCAAATCGCAGCAGCACATCTGTATAGAAGATAAATTCCGGGAAAGGCTTAAGCGCTTTTTTTCTGGCCTTGGCTCTAGGCCCTTTACCCAGTTTACTGATGGCTGTCAGTGATGCCTGTTTTACAAACTCTTTGTCATCTAACTGGCAGGCATACCAGGCCTGAGAATTGGTCACTGCATAAAGGTCCACCAGGGCGCTGTTGGCATATTTATCATAACCTGTCATGCGATACATTCGAATACCATAGTGTCCCTGGACTCTTGGCGGCAGTTGGTAAAGGTGGTCTTCAAGATTTTGTTGGATCTGATTTGCCACATCCTGCTGCTGCGATGTGGCCGGCTGAGCCATAGTGCCTGGGGAGAGAAGGGCTAACGCCAATGCGCATGCTTTAAGCCTGATTTTCATGGGGTAATCTCCTGATAATATCGGCAGGTTCTGCACTGATATTCAGTAACTCTTCAAGCCGCATCTTCAGCGGCTGTAAATTTGGATTAATAATCAGTGTATTATAAACATCTTTCGGAGATATACAGCACTGAGTTTGAGCCAGTATCAGTCCTCCAAGAGCCTGATTCCAAAGCGGCAGATAGTACTCAGGGCCTGAATCTGCCAGCGCTGAAAATCCGTATAGTGCATCCTGTGCGTTTGGCCATTGATGTCCAAAGCTCTGGGCAAACCAATCAGCAGCATCTTCAGTGTTAATACCAGCGCCCTTAGCCTGAGCCAACGCCAGTTTTCCACGAAAGACCTGTAGCTGGGCTGAATAGGCTTGCATTAGTTGCCAACGGTGATCCTTGGGTTGAGGAAGCTGTTTTGCCAGTTTCATGTTCAACCACTGGGATAACCAGCTTTGGGCAATGGCAAGGGACTGATTTTCATGGTTGAGCAGATAGTATTGCTGGCCACTCCCCAGCGTCACTATCGACTCTGCCAGTGCCGTCAATGCCTGTTCTAACTGTCTGGTGTTGGTGATTTTTTCTGGCATCAACAGTAATACGGTACCAAACTGGCGGCCGATAACCGGCTTGACCAGGGCATAGTCTGCAGGTCGTGACTCGCTGGCCAGATGAATTTCACCCAGCAAACGCCCATCATTCCAGAGCCTGTATATGGTTGGTGCAGGCTGCTCAAGCGTTAAGCCAAGCTCAGTAAGGGCTGGAGTCAGCAAGGAAAAGATGCCGTAAGGTGTTAGCGTATTGAACCTGGCCTTGGGCAGTTGCTTAAGCTTCCGGCCAATATCCCAGGGAGCGACCCCCATATTGTGGGTTTGGCTTTCGAGGAACTGCATCACCAGCTGAGGACTGCTGAGGTAGTGAGAATCCAATGTCAGTTGCGCGTAATCAGCTCTATTGGCATTGTCCGCCAACTGCTGGTTGATCCCGGAGATGATCGTCAGCGGTTCCTGGTTGCGCTGAGCAGCTCTTCTCTGATACGCCTGCCACACTTTGGCACGACAGTCTGAACTTGGCTGAGCCATCAAATATCGGGCGATACTGATGTCGATGGGCTGTTCTGTCGCGGAAGCGTTCAGGCGACATTGGGGGCCGGGGAATTCCAGTTGCATTGATTGCTGGCTCAGACCATGCCGATAAGCAGCCTGTGCGGTATAGAGCCGGGATTTTATCTCGGGTGGCAGCCGGGATTGGCTCAGATTACCGAGGACATGAGCTAGCTGATTGAGTTCGGGACGAGGCGAATGTCTTAAGGTATTAATCAGGGTTTCAGAGGCCGGGTCGGCCAGCAGAGCGTCAAATTCGTCGGCCAGATGGAGCTGACACATAAGTAACTGATTACGCTCTTCTGCACTGGCACCACTTCGGAAGTAGCTGATTTTATCGTTGAAATTAAACAGCTGTAGCAGGTGAGACTCCAATTCGAAGGCCGCGACTTCAGGGCTGAGATCCACAAGGGAACTGCGAGGGAAGGGCGAAAGCGCGCGGCAATCCTGCACCAGCTGAAAAACCGGAGAAACAACGGCGGCCTGAGCCGCCGTCATATTAAGTGTCAGTAGAGCTACTAAAATGGGTTTTCGCATAGGCGACCCGTTCTTCCACTGACATAGGCTTACCTCTGAGGCTTTCCACGTGTTGCAGGCGTGGCAAAATTCCCATTCCATTGGCGATCTGAATTGCCAGTCCAGGACGGGCGTTGAGTTCCAACATCAAAGGCCCCCGGCTTTGATCCAACACCATGTCGGTACCCAGATACCCCAGTTCACACATTTCATAGGCACTGGAGGCAGTGTGCAGCAGGGTATCCCAGTGTGGCACCTGAATATCTGTCAGCTTTAAACCTGTATCCGGGTGAAACTCGATAGGTTGATTGAACTGAACAGCGCGCAGCCCTTTACCTGTCGCCAAATCAATGCCGACACCGACGGCACCCTGGTGCAGGTTGGCTTTACCATCAGACGCCGCAGTGGACAGACGCAGCATTCCCATTACAGGAAAGCCCTTGAACACGATCAGGCGAATATCAGGAACACCTTCATAGCTGTAGCCATCAAATACCGGGTCAAACTCAATCAGACCCTCAATAATGGCTACATCGGGCTTGCCACCGAGAGAGAACAGGCCACTTAATGTGTTGGAGACATGGCGGTCAATCTCACTTGGTGTGACTTCATTGCCACTTGGCTTAAAAAATCGTCCATTTTCCACATGGGTAATGACCAGAATCCCTTTACCGCCTGAGCCCTTTGATGGCTTGATGACAAAGCCACTGCGGCCTTTGATCATTTCAGGCAGCTCAGCCACTTCGTGCTGCTCACGAATAACACCAATCAGATCCGGCACTGCGATATTGTTGGCCAGCGCCAGCTGTTTGGTCGTCAGCTTGTCATCCACCCTTTTGTAGTACTTGCGGGGGTTGTAGCGCGCAATATAGTCAATATTGCGCTTATTCATCGACAACACACCGGCCTGACGCAGTTTCCTTGGAGAGGCAAACAGCATATTAATCCTCCGCCAGCGGTTTGAAGCGCTTCAGTTCCAGCAACTTGTAACCTGTGTACTGCCCCATGAGCAATACCATGGCCAGGATCACCAGGTGAATACCCAGGAAGTTAAATACCCAGTGTTGAACCCAGGTTGCGCTCATGGCCAGATAAGCAAGGGTCGCTACCAGCAGGCTACCGCCACCCTGAACCACAACCTCTTTGGCACCTTCCTCTTCCCACAGGATGGACATACGCTCGATAGTCCAGGCCAGAATAATCATAGGGAAGAAGGTAATGGTCAGGCCTTCGCTTAAGCCAAACTTGTACGACAGAATGGTAAACAGGCCGATTATGCCTATCACCACAATAATGACTGCCGATATTCGTGAAATAAGCAGCAGGTTAAGCCGTGACAGGTAGGAGCGAATCATCAGGCCGAAGGCGACAATCAGCAGGAAACCGACCAAACCTGTGAGCAGAGTGGTTTGAATAAAGGCCAGGGCAATCAAAACAGGCATAAAGGTGCCTGAGGTTTTGATACCGATAATGACGCGCAGGAACACCACCATTAACACGCCGACCGGGATAAGCAGGATGCCCTTGAACAGGCTTTGCTCTTCCAGTGGCAATTGATACAGAGAAAAGTCCCAGGCGTCCTGATTTTTCATCAGGTCGATAGAGGTTGCCAGTGCGCTGCGGGTGTCTTTCAACATCGAGAAAGACACCTGAGAATTAACGCCGCCGACAACATCAAGCACTGAATTACCGTCACGCTCCCACAGCAATACACTGTCAGGACGTCCCTCTTTGCCGTTTACCACGTCAAACAGGTGCCACTGGCCATCGTCATACACTTCTGCCAAAGGCACCAGAGATTGGCGGCGACGCTGATCTTCCAGGTACAAGCCATTCACTTCATGGGCTGCAATACCCTTGTCATGCAGCATGTTTACAAACAACTTGGTGACACTGTTACCGGTCAACAGCAGCTCAACGTTTTGGCTGCGGTCATCCGCGCCCAGAGTTTGCATCAACTGACGGGCAAAGCTGAGGTTATTGGCGCTGCGCGACCAGGCATCGTTAATCACCTGCTCTGCCGCGGTCTTCTCAGTCGCTGGCCAGATAGTGGTCTCGGGAGTAGGTGGAACTTCAGTGGCAGGCAGTTCATTCTTGCCTGAAGGCACCAGAGTCAATTTGTAATAGATATCCTGTTGACCATTGGCCGCCCGGGTAGACCAGATGGCGCGGCGGTTACCGGCTACATCAGTCACACTCAGGCCATAGCCGGAGGAGCTGGCGTTTTCGGTCAGAATATCGAATGCAGGGTCATTGGGCAGAGACAGGGAAACTTCCGCTGGCTCTCCGGTACCGATAAAGCTGACTTTGGCATCAACGGCCCAACTTTGTACCTGTTTGCCCGGCAGGAAGGGAACATTGTGCTCTATACCTCGATAGACACTGGCACCGATACCCAGAATAAACAGGAGTGCAACCAGCAGATAAAAGGGTTTACGGGATTGCATTATTGCTCCTTGTTAGCCGGGGCTGGTTGGGATTTGCCATGGATATAGCTCTGACTCACGTCAACTACAGCGATATCCTTCATAAACTTACGACCCAGCAGCAGAGGGTATTCCAGGTGACTGCGATCGGTCAGGTTAAGGTCAGTTTCAGCAGCATATTTACCGATTTTAAGGTGGGCACGAATAACCGGACGACGGTCGTCTCCGTTTTCAGCATCCTGCTTGATGCGTACAAACCTTTCAACACGGGACTCAAAGGTCTGAGCCGGAGCCTTTTCGCCTTTGGTGAAAATATCGAAGCGCACCCATTGATTACCATCGCGTTCGAACAGAATGATATTTCTGGCGTCGATAGAGGAGGACTCTGCTCCTGTATCTATGCGGGTGTTAAAGCTGGTCTTGAACTCTTCAACAAACACGTATTCCACTTCTCCAAGCAGAAATTTATCACCCAGAGTTTCAGGACACTTGGCTGGGATCTCAATGATCCTGGGTTCAGCTTCCTTTGCCGGCACGGAAATATGCTTTTGAATATTGCTGAGCTGTGATTGGATATCCGCCAAAGTTGCCGAATTGGTTTGGTTAGCTTTGGTCACCTGATCGAGGATCACCTGATTATTGGCGGCCAGAGAAGTTTCCAGCGTTTCAGCATCTACAGGGGCTGGGGTATGCGCCGAATTCTGGGTGGCCGCACATCCTGAAAGGAGAATTGCAGCGAGAACTGCGGTGTATCTTGGCTTCAGCATAGTCTTTACCATGTTATTGTTTAAGAGCGTCTCCCGCTCATTCATTGGTCGGTTTCTTACGTGCAATGATAGTGGCGCGTTTAGGCGCCTGATACCCTTCCACAGTTCGGGTGATATCCTGAGGGTCAAGATAGTCAACCAGAGACTCATTGGGCATCCATTCAGTGGTGCGCTGCTCTGCCAGAGAGGTCACGTCTACGTTGACGCAACGCACATCCACGAAATCACATTTCTCCAGCCAGCGGATTAGCGCAGGCACAGAGGGCAAATACCAAACGTTATTCATTTTGCCGTATCTGTCAGCCGGAACCAGGCAGGTATTTTCGTCACCATCTACGACCAGCGTCTCAAGCACAAGTTCACCATTGTTTTTGAGCTGATCTTTCAGTTGCAGCAGATGGTCGATAGGGGAGCGCCTATGATACAGCACGCCCATAGAAAATACGGTATCGAAGGCGTCCAGTGGTGGCAGTTGCTCAATGCCCAAAGGTAACAGGTGGACCGGCAAGTCTTCACCAATCAGGCGTTTAACGGCTTCAAACTGACACAGAAAGAGAGCGGAAGGGTCGATACCCACCACGCGCTCAGCGCCTTCTCCCAGCATGCGCCACATATGGTAGCCGCTGCCACAGCCTACATCCAGGATGGTGCGATATTTGAGCGGAGAGATATGCGGCAACACCCGATCCCATTTCCAGTCGCTGCGCCACTCCGTATCAATGTGGATACCATGGATATGAAATGGGCCTTTGCGCCATGGTTTGAGAATACCAAGCAGGTTTTTTAGTTTCTCCTGCTCTCCGGGGGTTAACTGATCACCTGTTCCAACAGTCACACTGTTTTTCAGGTCAACATGTTCTGGCTTGGGAAAGTTAAGTTTATTAAGAACTTTTTCCCACTTTGGCAGGTTGCCATGTTTGTTTTCGCGTTGCCAGTCACCAAGAATTGAAGGCATGGTCTCCAGCCAGTGTTGCAGGTTGGAGTCGGCAATCTGTTTATAAAAAGAGCTGAAACTTATCACTTAATGGCCACCATAGAGGCAAAATTAAAACACTGGAACCAGGTGCTGAAATGGCTGAATCCGATATCAGTGAGTCGGGTTTCGTGGGTCTGCATAGAATCTGGCTTCATAACGTTTTCGAGCGCGCTGCGTTTCTGGCTGATTTCCAGTTCGCTGTATCCATTGGCTCTTTTAAAGTCGAGATGTTGGGCATCCAGCAGCTCTTGAATTGCCTGATCTTCAAACCTGAGCTTTTCGGACAATACCAGAATGCCCCCTTTCTTCAGGCCGTTGAAAATGCGCTGCAGCAGCAGGATTCTGTCTTCAGGAGGCAGGAATTGCAGAGTAAAGTTGAGTATCACCATGGAGGCATTCTCAATCTTAATATCGCGGATATCCCCCTGTATCAGGTCGACTTTGGTATCACTGACATAGGCTGACAGGTTCTCCTGGCAGCGTTTAACCATGGATTCACTGTAATCAACCGCGATGATCTCGCAATCACGACCTTCTATCTGGCGTCTGACGCTCAAAGTCGCAGCACCCAATGAGCAACCAAGGTCGTACACCCGGGTTCCGGGTTTAACGGATCTGTGGGCAAAATCGCCAATAGTCGCGATTATCTGGGCATAGCCGGGTACTGAGCGGCGGATCATGTCACCGAACACGCCAGCGACACGGCTGTCGAATTGAAAGTCTGCGATTTGGTCGGCGGGTTGCGCGTAGATGGTGTCTTGGGAAGAGTTCATCTGAAGTTAATCAATGGAATGCAATGTAGCATTTTAGCCAATTGCTAAAGCCAGCAGCAAGTCCAGCTCTGGTAATTGCCCTGATTTTTCTGTCTAATAGCAATCCGGTTACATTATTGAAACATAAGTCGCTTTTCGATTCAGTAGGGATACTCTTTGAAAACACAGTTTTATCGTCGAAAAACCGTGTGGGGCTGCATATGCCTTTGCACCTGGCTTTTTTCTGCGGCGTTAGCCACGGCAGCGACTCAAAATTCTGCCCAAATCAAACCGATAGTCGTGGCTTATTCAGTTAATGATTATCCCTTAAGTTATCGTGATCCTGAGGGTGTCCCCTCTGGGATGTCTGTGACAATATGGCGGCGTTTGTTGGCCAATAAAGAACTCTCACCAGACTGGCAAGCGGTTTCAGATAGCAGTGAGAAAGGGACTGAGCAAGGGGCTTTGGGCCGTAAAACTCCACCGGATCTTATTTTACCGCCGCTGCCTATTCCCACTGATTATACAAAGCTCACCTTGCCTCTGGACCTGCAGGTCTATCTCTATCGTCGTCAATCATTGCAGAATGAATCTGTCACTCCCTACCGGGTAGGTGTGGTAAAGGGCTCACCGGCTTTAGCATTGGTACCCCATGAACTGCTTGGTAACCTGGTTGAATATCCGAGCCGTGACGACATGCTAAAGGATGCTGTCCGGGGGAACCTGATGGTGTTCGTGGACCTTCCAGGTGGTGACAGTTATTGGCGGGCAACAGGGTTATCGACAGCCGGGTGGCATGCCGAAGCGGTTGGGCGGCTGGCGTTAAATGTAGGCTTGAACCCGACTGGCGAGATCTCTCCAGATCAACTGTCATCAATGATAGGTCAGCTCAATAACGAATATATTGAAGAGCTTAAACGCAGTTTTTATGGCCCTGAGGCAGGTGAAAGTAAGCTGATTATCGCAGCACAAACTGGCATTTCGCCCTATGCAGATATTGGCAGCGATGGTCAGTTGCACGGTTTGTATGTGGATATCTGGCAAGCCTGGTCTGCCCAGACAGGTATTCCTGTCTCATTCCTGGCCTCTGACATGCAGCAATCACTCAAAGATGTATTTTTGGGATTGGCAGACGTTCAAATCGGTTATCCCCAAGGGGACACCAGCAAGCAATCTGTATTGGAAAGCGCCTGGCAGATTTACGGCGTAACCAGTCGGGTATTCACCCCTGTAAGTCATGAGTTCAACCCGACTGGGGCAGGAGAGACTTTGGGGGTATTTAAAACCGCCCCCTATATCGCAACGCTTAAAAGTGATTTGCCCAATGCGGAAATCACTGAGTATGAATCTTCAACCCAGATGCTGTCAGCGCTCGAATCCGGGCAGATAACCGCTATGGTTGCAGCCGGGCGCTGGGCCGAGACACTACTGGTGTCCAATGGTACCTGGGATCAATACCGGGTACTTGATGGTTTTGAATACTCAACCCGAATTGAAGCTTTGATTCTCCCTTCAAGACCAGCATTGAAAAAAATCATTGCAGATGGCTTTGCTGCTATTCCCGGAGATGTGCTCGCTGAGGTTGAAGCCAAATGGATTTATGGGCCCAGAGACAGGTATTACGCCCAGCAAGCGAGTCAGGTGCCATTGTCCGCGGCTGAGCGTGGTTATCTTGACCAGTTGGGGGAGCTTAACGTCGGCTATTTAAATGATTGGGCGCCCTTTGAGTTTACCCGCGACACCAGAATGAGCGGAATTAATGCAGAGGTTCTTCAACTTATTGGTACCCGTCTTGGCGTTCCCTTGCGTCCCCGGGCCTATGAAAGCTTTCAACAGTTGCAGCAGGCTCTTCGCGTTGGAGAGGTGCAGATGATAGGCTCGCTGCAGCCCAGCGCAGACAGGTTGCAGGATATCAGTTTTACTGACAGCTACTGGCCTTCACCCTGGGCTGTTGCCAGCACCGATGACAGCCGCATATTTTCGCTGGGTCAGTTGGCCGGTAAGAAAGTGATGGTGGTCGAAGGGTATAGCATGGCCGCAGATTTGATGCTGATGCGACCAAAAATCGAACTCATCATGGTGTCGGATGTGAACGACGGACTCAGTCGGCTGGTGGCAGGGGAAGCAGACCTTCTGATCGGCAAATTGGCAGCGCTTGCCTGGGAAGTGCAGCAGGGGGAATATGACCTGCGCCTGTCCATGTTGACCGATGTTGGCGCCGAGCGCAGTCATATAGGCGTAAACAATCAATACAGCGGCCTGGTACCACTGATTAATCGTGCGCTTCAACATATTGAAGAGCACGAAATGCGTGCGATTTATGAGCATTGGGTGCCGGCGGATCTGAGGCGTCAGGAGATGTCACTGTCTCAGGGCTTTGCATTGCCCTGGCCTATGGCAGTTGGGATTCTTGTTATTTGCCTGGTGAGTGTATTGGGGTATCGCATGTTTGCCCGAAATCGTTCGATCGATTTTCTGCAAACCGACCCACAAACCGGTTTGATAGGCCGCCACCTGTTAGATGACAGGTTGAATCAGGCTGTGCTGTTGCACCATAGACAACAGGCCAGGTTTGCTCTGTTTTTTATTTCCATTGAAGGCATGGAGGCGATAGCGGCTACATCGGGTAAAGATGCAGCAGAGGCCGCCCTGAGCCGAATGGTGGCCAGGTTGGCGGCGGGTATTCGTCGCTCGGATACTCTTGCCCGGTTCAGCCATCAGGAACTGGTCGTTATACTGCCTTTTGTCAGTAACGAGGAGCATCTGGGACAACTTGCCAGAAATATTCAGAGCTTGCTGACAGAGGGTGACCCGGAAATCGAGTCCAGCCTGCTTAAGGTCGGTATAGGTATCGCGCTGTATCCAAAGGATGGGGTGGACCCAATAGCCTTGATGGCGCAGGCTGCAAAATTGACTGAACAGGCACTGGAGTCCGGGGCCGGGATACGTGTGGCCTGACAGCCCAGCGCAGTGGAAAATATGTGACCTGGGCTAACCCTTATCTGTTATTGATTAATTTCTGGCTGATACTTCGCCGACTGGCAGTGATCTGCTTTGGCAATCGGCATTCTTTCTCTATAATGCCCCATTGATTTTTATTCTCCAGTACCGAATTCGGGATTAAAGGAAAAGCGAGATGCGCACTCATTATTGTGGAGACGTCAACAAGTCTCACGTTGGACAAGAAGTTACCCTGGTTGGTTGGGTGAACCGCAGCCGTGATTTAGGTGGCGTGGTGTTTTTGGATCTGCGTGACCGTGAAGGTCTGATCCAGGTAGTTTATGACCCAGACCTGCAGGAAGTGTTTGACGTTGCCAGCAGCCTGCGCAGTGAGTTCTGCGTTCAGGTTAAAGGTGTTGTGCGCGCCCGTCCTGACAGCCAGGTTAACGCCAATATGCGTACCGGCGAAATCGAAATTTTGGGTAAAGAACTGACCATCATCAATGAGTCTGCGCCACTGCCACTGAGCATGGATAACCATCAGAACAATAGCGAAGAGCAGCGTCTGAAGTACCGTTATCTGGATCTGCGTCGTCCTGAAATGGCCCAGCGTTTGATTTTCCGCTCCAAAGTGACCAGCGCAGTACGCCGCTTCCTTGATGGCAATGGCTTCCTGGATATCGAAACCCCAATCCTGACCAAGGCCACTCCGGAAGGCGCCCGTGACTACCTGGTACCGAGCCGTACTTACAAAGGTCAGTTCTTTGCACTGCCTCAGTCTCCACAGCTGTTTAAGCAGCTGCTGATGATGTCTGGTTTCGATCGCTACTATCAAATCGTTAAGTGCTTCCGTGACGAAGACCTGCGTGCTGACCGTCAGCCAGAATTCACTCAGATCGATATCGAAACCTCTTTCATGTCTTCTGAGCAGGTGATGGCCAAGACTGAAGAGATGGTGCGCAGCCTGTTCCTGGAACTGCTGAACGTAGATCTGGGTAACTTCCCACGTATGACCTGGCACGAAGCTATGCGTCGTTTCGGCTCTGATAAGCCTGATCTGCGTAACCCACTGGAACTGTGTGACGTTGCTGACTTGCTGGCCGGTATTGAATTTGCGGTATTCAAAGGCCCATCTGAAGATCCGGAAGGTCGTGTTGCCGCTATCCGTGTACCGGGTGGTGCCACTCTGAGCCGTAAGCAGATTGACGACTACACTAAGTTCGTTGGTATCTACGGTGCCAAAGGTCTGGCCTGGATGAAGATTAACGATCTGGCTGCCGGTATGGAAGGCATCCAGTCTCCAGTACTCAAGTTCCTGTCTGAAGAGATGGTGAACAGCATTATCGAGCGCACCGGTGCCCAGACTGGCGACATCCTGCTGTTCGGTGCTGACAAGGCCAACATCGTGGCTGAAGCCATGGGCGCGCTGCGTCTGAAGCTGGGTGAGGATTTTGACCTGTTGAAAGGCGAGTGGGCTCCTCTGTGGGTGGTTGACTTCCCAATGTTCGAGAAGGCTGATGGCCGTCTGTACGCTGTTCACCATCCATTTACTGCGCCAAGCAGCGTTACTGCTGCTGAGCTGGAAGCCAACCCGGCCGACGCTGTGTCTGATGCCTATGATATGGTTCTGAACGGTTGCGAACTGGGCGGTGGTTCTGTTCGTATTCACAACAGCGAAATGCAGAGCGCGGTATTCCGAATTCTGGGTATCGACGATGAAGAAGCCAAAGAGAAATTCGGCTTCCTGCTGGAAGCACTGCGCTATGGTACTCCACCGCACGCAGGTCTGGCCTTCGGCCTGGACCGTCTGATCATGTTGATGACTGGTGCTCAGTCTATTCGTGACGTGATGGCCTTCCCGAAAACCACCACTGCGGCCTGTCCGCTGACCAACGCGCCGGGACATGCGAATCCGGCTCAGCTGGAAGAGCTTGGCATCGCAGTAGTTGCCAAGAAGACTGAAAGCGAAGATGATGTAACACGCACTTAATAAAGACGAATAAGCGCGCTGTAGCAATGATTTAAGTACCGAGGCTCAGGCCTCGGTCTGTTTTTCAGGGCAACGCAATTGTTGCCCAAGGCAACGGAGAATGAGATATGGCAGGTCACAGTAAATGGGCCAACATCAGACACCGTAAAGCTGCCCAGGATGCCAAACGTGGCAAGCTGTTCACCAAATTTATTCGTGAGCTGACAGTGGCTGCCCGTGAAGGTGGCTCAGATGCGGATTCCAACCCACGTTTGCGTGCGGCTATCGATAAAGCGCTTTCCAACAACATGACCCGTGACACGGTTGAACGTGCCATTAAGCGCGGTGCCGGCGAGATGGATGGTCAGGTACTGGAAACCATCATTTATGAAGGCTATGGTCCGGGCGGTACAGCCGTGATGGTTGAGTGTATGACTGACAACCGTAACCGCACTGTGAGCGGTGTGCGTAACGCCTTCTCCAAATCCGGCGGCAGCCTGGGTACTGATGGCTGTGTAGGTTACATGTTTGCCAAACGCGGCGTGATCTCCTTTGACGACAGTGTCGATGAAGAGTCCATTATGGATGCGGCATTGGAAGCCGGAGCTGAAGATGTGATCACCCATGAAGATGGTGCCATTGACGTATACACCACACCTGAAGAGTTTGGTAGCGTTAAAGATGCGCTGGATGCTGCAGGTTTTACTTCGGTTAACGCTGAAGTGACCATGGTGCCGGACAATAAGTCAGAGCTGGATGCGGATACCGCGCCCAAGTTTCTGCGCTTGATTGATACTTTGGAAGATCACGATGATGTTCAGGAGGTATACCACAATGCGGATATCTCTGATGAAATCATGGAATCGCTGGAATAAGGATAATTGATACTCTATGACAATTATTCTGGGTGTTGACCCTGGCTCAAGGATCACAGGCTATGGTGTGATCCAGTGTCAGGGCAGACACCAACTCTATCTGGGAAGTGGCTGTATTCGCACCTCTTCCGATGAACTTCCCGTCAGACTCAAGCAAATCTATGATGGCATTTCCGAAATTATCCGCCAGTATCAGCCGGATCAATTCGCCATCGAAAAAGTGTTTATGGCCAAGAACGCCGACTCGGCCCTTAAGCTGGGTCAGGCCAGAGGGGCTGCTATTGTTGCAGCCACTGTGGCAGATTTGCCTGTGTCTGAGTACAGTGCGACACAAATTAAAAGCGCGGTGGTTGGTACGGGCAGGGCAGAGAAAGCCCAGATGCAGCATATGATTACCCAACTACTGAAACTGCCGGCAACACCCCAGGCGGATGCGGCCGATGCCTTGAGTGTGGCGGTTTGTCATTACCATACCAGTCAAAGCCTGGTGGCCTTGGCGGGCAGAGCTACGCGCCGCAGCCATGGTCGTTATAAGTAGTCCGGTTTGGGCGAACGTAAAAACTGAATAACAGGAATAACAATGATAGGAAGACTGCAAGGGACTCTGGTTGAAAAGCAGGCACCGGATATCGTATTGGATGTGAACGGCGTAGGCTATGAAGTACAGATGCCGCTGACCAGCTTTTATGAACTGCCTGAGCTTGATCAGCAAGCATTGATCTATACCCATTTTGTGGTGCGTGAAGACGCTCAATTGTTGTATGGTTTTATCAGCAAACAGGAACGTGCACTGTTTCGTTTGTTGATTAAAGCCAATGGTGTTGGGCCAAAATTGGCACTGACCATTTTATCGGGTATGACGTCAGCCGAATTTGTGGGCTGTGTTGAGCGTGACGATATCGCCACTTTGGTAAAACTGCCGGGTGTGGGTAAGAAGACTGCTGAACGTTTACTGGTAGAGATGCGCGATAAGCTTAAGAGTCTGCTGGACGCATCTACCGCCGGTGGCAATGAGTTTAAACTTCAGAGTAACTTTACCCCAGAGCCCGTGGCTAACACTGCCGAAGAAGATGCGATTGCTGCCCTGTTGGCGCTCGGCTATAAACCGGCTCAGGCCAGTCGTGCGGTAAGCGCGGTAATGACAGAAGGAATGGATTCAGAGACCCTGATTAAAGCGGCTCTCAAGTCCATGCTGTAAGGAATCGAAATGATTGAAGCTGACAGGCTGATCCAACCCCAGATGATGGGGCAAGATGAGGTTGTTGACCGCGCCATGCGGCCCAAAATGCTTGATGAGTATACTGGTCAGGATGATGCCAGAGCCCAGCTAAAGGTATTTATCGAGGCTGCCAGACGCCGGGGTGAAGCCCTTGACCATATGCTTATCTATGGCCCTCCCGGCCTGGGTAAAACGACGCTGGCTATGATTGTGGCCAACGAGATGGATGTGAATATCAAATCCACCTCTGGCCCGGTGCTTGAAAAAGCCGGTGATCTGGCGGCATTGCTGACCAACCTGGAAGAGGGTGATGTTCTCTTTATTGATGAGATCCATCGTCTGAGCCCTGTGGTGGAAGAGATCCTGTATCCAGCCATGGAGGATTATCAGCTGGATATCATGATAGGTGAGGGGCCAGCTGCCCGTTCAATCAAGCTGGACTTGCCCCCGTTCACTCTGATTGGCGCGACCACCAAGGCGGGTTCACTCACATCGCCATTGCGTGCCCGATTCGGTATTCCGCTGCGCCTTGAGTTCTATAATGTGCAGGATCTGTCAACCATTGTGGCCCGTTCTGCCAAGGTGATGGAGATCAGCATGGATGACGATGGTGCCAGAGAAATTGCCCGTCGTTCCCGTGGTACGCCCCGTATCGCCAATCGCCTGCTGCGTCGGGTGCGCGACTATGCTGAGGTGAAACACGACGGTGTTATCACCGCAGATGTTGCCGAGCAGGCGTTGGACATGTTGGATGTCGACGGTGAAGGGTTCGACTTTATGGACCGTAAACTGCTGCTGGCAATCATAGATAAGTTTATGGGCGGACCGGTTGGCCTGGATAACCTGGCTGCTGCTATTGGTGAAGAGCGGGATACCATAGAAGATGTGCTGGAACCCTTTTTGATTCAGCAGGGCTTTATTCAACGTACCCCGCGGGGACGTATGGCAACCCACAGAGCCTATCTGCATTTCGGTTTGGATAAGCCGGAATAAATCATTACCGGATGATATTGGTGGATCAGCAAAAAATTCAGTAAATTTTGTATTTTCTACAGGTATTTACCATTTTTTGAAGTGATCCACCTTTAAGCCGTTCTCCAAAATTGGCACTATGCTAATATCCAGTCTCCCTACGAAATAGTTAATAAATTCAGGAACCCGTCACATGATTTTTTCTCAGGTCACTCAGGCGCCCGCCGACCCTATCCTTGGTCTTACCGAAGCATTTAAAGCTGATGCCCGCAGCGGCAAAGTTAACCTTGGCGTGGGTATCTACAAGGACGAGGCCGGTGAAACGCCGGTGCTGCGCAGCGTAAAGCAGGCTGAAGCCCGTTTGCTGGAGCAGGAAAAAACCAAGAACTATCTGGGAATTGACGGTGTTCAGGCATACAACCAGGCCGTACTTGAGCTGCTGTTTGGCAAAGGCAGTGAGCTGATTGCTCAAAACCGCGCGCAGGCATCTCAGGCGCCGGGTGGCACAGGCGCACTGCGTATTGCCAGTGAATTTGTGATGAGTAATACCCAGTCACGCACTATCTGGGTGAGTAACCCAACCTGGGCAAACCATCAGAACGTATTTGAAACCGCTGGCCTGCAGGTTAAAGAGTACACTTACTATCGCGCTGAAGATCATGGTATGGACTTTGACGCCATGATGGCTGATCTGGCCACCGCTGAGCAGGGTGATCTGGTATTGCTGCACGGTTGCTGCCATAACCCGACCGGTATCGACCCAACAATCGAGCAGTGGCAGCAAATCGGCGAACTGTGCCGTGACAAAGGCCTGGTGCCATTGTTCGACTTCGCGTACCAGGGCTTTGGCGCCGGTATTGAGGAAGATGCACAGGGCCTGCGTATTGTCGCCGCCATGGTGCCAGAGATGCTGGTTGCCAGCTCCTTCTCCAAGAACTTTGGTCTCTACAATGAGCGTATCGGTGCAGTGACTGTGGTTGCTGCTGACACTGAGACCAAAGACAAGGCGTTCAGCCAGGTCAAGCGTACTATTCGTGCCAGTTACTCCAACCCGCCAGCCCACGGTGCCTTGATTGTGAGCACCATTCTGGGTGATGAGACTCTGCGCGCTGAGTGGGAAGCTGAACTGACAGAAATGCGTGAGCGTATTGCCGAAATGCGCACTCTGTTTGTTGATAGCCTGGCTGCTGCCGGCGTGACTCAGGACTTCAGCTTTATATCCACTCAGAACGGCATGTTCAGCTTCTCTGGTCTGAATAAAGATCAGGTTGCCCGTCTGAAAGATGAGTTCGGTGTATATATCGTGGGCTCAGGCCGTATCAGCGTCGCTGGCATGACTAAATCCAATATGCCGGTAATCTGTAAGGCGATTGCAGCTGTGTTGTAATCTGAGGCTTCAGATTGGCAAAGCTATGTGGAGGCGACTCTGCATAGCTTTTTGTTTTTCTGGGGACTAAGTTGTTGCTGATTGCGTTCAGTGGTGAGGCTTGCAATAGGCAAGCTGCGCTTACCGGAAAATCGGGGGCTTCGCCCGCGTTTGGGTTGTGTAATCGCCTATAGGCGATAGAAAGTCGTGGGTTCCACCCACACGGGGCAAGAGGGGATCAACAGCAATTCCCTCTTGCATCTCCCTTGCCGCCCCAACCGAAGTTGTGATCCATCGTAAAATGACTTCAATTACGCAATCGCCATCGATTCCACATCCCTGTATCAGCGATGGCTGCTCTGTCATCCATGACAGAGCTTGCTATTGCAGCCATTTCCCTTCGGCAACTTCGGATGGGGACTAGGTGTACTCTTCAGTTCATTTGTTTCCCATTCTGTGAAGGCAACTAGGAAGAAATCCTTCATGGTTGGTAGTACAAACACACTATTAAATTAAGCAACTATGTTGATAGCAGTCACATCGAATCTTAGCGCATGCATAGTAAAATGAAGAATCACCTATTCGAGGTAAGCGCATGTTTAAGAACGTAAAGTCTATAAAAAACTTCGGTATTTTCAAGAATGTCAATACTAACGCTGGTCTGCCTTTCTATCAATTCAACCTGTTTTACGGCTTCAACTATTCAGGAAAGACCACGCTGTCACGTATCTTTCGAGCAATGCAGTTAGGTGAAATGCCTGAAGGCTTCACCGGGGCATCTTTTGAAGTCGATTGTCATGATGCTGGTTCTATTAAAAGTAATAACTTACAGAAAGTAGAAAACCTACGTGTTTTTAATTCAGATTACATAGCTAAAAATGTTAACTTTGATGAATCAAGTGTAAGCCCTGTTTTGATCGTAGGTGAACGTAACATTGAGCTAGAGACTGAACTCCAAGCACTTGAAGATTCCATCCCAGCAAAGGAAGCGGAGCGAGATCAAAACATAGGATTCGCAGCAAGCAAAGAAAAAGAGAAGAACAATCGTCTGACTGAAGTTGGTCGAAATGTTGCTGTATTGAGTATTTTGGGTAGGTCTACATTTAATGCTTCAAGTGTAAGAACAATGCTTGCATCTGCTGAAGCTAGTCATGATCTAACACCAGAACAAGTGAGTGCTTATATCGATACAGCAAGGGCCACTGCTGCATCAAGTGTACCTATAGTTAAATTTAGTGTCCCAGACATGATAGGTGTTTTTGGTGATATTGACTCAATCATGGCTACCTCGGTAACACAGGCAACTATTGCTGAATTGGACGCAGATAACAGACTTAGAAGTTGGGTTGAAGAGGGAATAGAGCGTAACGCTGGACACACAACCTGCCAGTTCTGTGGCAACACGCTCAGTCAGGCACGAATTGACGAGTTAAATGCTTATTTTTCGAAAGCGTATAAAGACCTAAGCCGAAGGATTGATACTGCTATCGCTTCGGTTCAATCACAATCATTTGCATCAAGCATTCCAGACACCAGTCAACTTTACCCAGACCTACAGAAAAACTTTGACGAATTAAGAAGCCAAATCCAGCCAATACATAATTCTGTCGGAGAACTAAAAGCGTCACTAGTTAAGCTATTGACTGACAAAAAAGAGCACATGGGAGAGGTTCTTCCATTTAATGCTTCAGACTATCATTTACCGCTAGTTACAGGCTTGATAGAGCAGTTCAACGCAGTAATTACAGAGCACAATGAACGGGCTGCTAACCATTCCACAGAGCAGCGTCAAGCTATTGAAGCAATTAAACGCCACTATGTTTACCAAGAAACACAGAACTACGACCACCCCCAAACACAGCTTGATATACAAGCGTTTAAAGATGCCTCTGTTACTATACAAGACGAGATTAACGCTAATAAGGCGCGTATTGATGCAATAAAGGCAGAGCTGAATAACACCAGACAAGGTGCACAAAGCCTAAACGACAATTTGAGACAGTACTTCGGTAAGACTGATATAGAAATCAAGCCGGTAGATGGCACGTATAAGTTCATGCGTGAAGATCGAGAGGCGAAGCACTTATCTGATGGTGAGCGCACTGCAATAGCATTCGCGTACTTCATTACACAACTAGAAGATGAATCTTTAAATGGTACTAAACCCATTGTGTATTTGGATGATCCGATCTGTAGTCTTGATTCAAACCACATCTATAACGTTCTTGGCATTATTAAAAATAAGTTA
This sequence comes from Shewanella corallii, assembly GCF_023349125.1. GTDB lineage: Bacteria > Pseudomonadota > Gammaproteobacteria > Enterobacterales > Shewanellaceae > Shewanella > Shewanella corallii. Next base: position 232,269 of record NZ_JAKIKT010000005.1, read on the forward strand.
GGACATGAGCATGTAGAACAGCTTTTCATTTCTATGCATAACTTTGAGTTCTTCAACTTAGTAAAAACGTGGTTGTCTTATTTCAGTAAAACTAAGACAGGCATAGCAAAGCGAGCACAATTCTTCTTAGTTAATCGTACCAGAGACCAATCCAAGATTGACCCATTGCCTAAACTGCTAAAAGATCACAGATCTGAATATGCATACCTTATCAGTAAGGTGAAAGAGGCTGTCGAGCGACCAGAGCATTGTGATTCTGTTGCTGTGCAGTCGTACCTAAGAAAGATACTAGAAGTCTACTTTTCGTTCCGTTTCAATTTGACTGAGTTCAGGGCGAACGGAAAAGACCAGATAGCACCTAACTTGCTGAAAGGGATTGAAGATGCAGAAGTTAAAGCAAATATGCTGTATGAATATATGAATGAAAAATGCCATGCTAAATCAATGGAACTAGGTGTTAAGTTTCCTGAAGCAGTGCAGCCTCAGTTAACTAATGCATGGGGCATCATTACGAATGCTATAGAAACTAATGACAAGCCACACTATGATGCATATTACGCCTAACCCTAAAGAATCACGTTGTTTGTCCTCTTGATAGCCGTGAGACAAACGTAAATCGCGTGGTATGAATCGCTAGCCATCACTATTTACTAAAAAGGCTCCCGGTGGGAGCCTTTTGAATTTAAATGAGGTCAGCAAAGCGCATTGCGGTAATGGCCGGCTAGGCGTTACTTCTTGGTACTTTTGGACTTGCTGGCGATGAAGTCGGTCAGGGCAAACAGCACGCCGGAGGTGACGAAGGTCAGGTGGATGCCTACCTTCCAGGCCAGAACGTCGCTGGAGAAGTTGTCGGTATCCAAAAAGGTTTTTAACAGTTCGACGCTGGAGATGGCGACGATGGCACCGATAAGTTTGAGTTTCAGATCGGCAAAACCAACACTTCCCATCCATGCGGGTCTGTCTTCATGATCTGCCGGGCCAAACTTGGACACGAAGTTCTCATAGCCGCTAAAGGCAATGATGAGCAATAAGCTGGCCAACAGCGCAGTGTCCACCAGGGTCAGGATGCTGAGGATGGGGTGGCCTTCGCCGCCAATAAATACTATGGCAAAGAGGTTGAGTAGCTCTTTACCAAACTTAAGAAACAGTACGCCAATGGCGATCACCAGGCCGAAGAAAAACGGCGCCAGCAGCCAGCGAGAATTGAACAGCAATTTTTCGAAGTGATTTTCCAGACGTTTCATCGTGTGTCAGTTAGCTCATTGGGCAAAAAACAGGAAAAGAAACTTACCGAACTGTCGGTGCGGCGCATTCTAGTTGATAGCCATTGATGTGTAAATCATGATGCGAAACAATCATATGGCTGCCTGTCATTATTTGCTGTGCCTTTCAATCACTGTATATCGCAGAGTGTCATAAGGGCGCTTTGGTGTTGCACAGGAGACTCGTACTCAGTGCTGCAAATAGCTGCAGGTTCTGGTTGTGCTCGTACTTTGTATTCACAGTGCTGGTCGATTACTGCAATAGGGAGAGGAGAACTGGCTGACGTGAACCCTTTGCCAGGGTGCTACAGGTTGAAAAGCTATTCTAAAGTTCATAAACAACTATCTATTTCTGTATAAAAGTAGTGTTGCTTCTTAAGTGATGAGCCACGAACCTATCCCATTGTTCTAACCCTTGTCCGGGATGGTTGAACCCCTCGACAAGAGACTGTCATGCGAGTGCATATCAAACTGACGGATATCGGCACTTAAATTATTACGGAGTATAGAGGGGATTTTTCAAATGAATTACACCGGTGTCGGGGCCGTTTTTTTCCTCATTGTTAGTGTGGCAGTAGCCTGGTTCTTCTGGGAAGATTCTGATTCCAGCACAGCAATTCCGGATTACTCGACGACCAGGTTGGCGGCAGAGCAGGGTGATAGTGAAGCGCAATATCAGCTGGGTCTATTGTTACTGAGAGGACAAGGGGTAACGAGTGACGCCGAGGAGGCTCAGCTGTGGTTCCAGAAATCTGCGGACAGCGGTAATGCTCACGCACAGTTTCAGGTTTCACAGTATTACGACCGCAAGTACCAATCCTCCCAAGTTCCACAGCATGGAATAAATAGTTTTAACTGGTTAAAGAAGGCCTGTGAAAAAGGGAGTTGGGAAGCACAAACAAAGATGGGACAAATATACCTGGACGGTTTACGCATTGATGGTTTAGAAATTAGCCCGGACCAGGGAACCGCAGCGGCTTGGTTTCGTCGAGCGGCTAAAAATGGGAGCAGTAACGCTAACTATCAGTTGGCAAAGTTACTCGATGCAAACCCTAGACTGGCAAAAAACGAAGAGGAGAGTCTTGATTACTATAAAGAAGCTGCTGAGCAGGGTAATCCGGATGCTCAGTATTGGCTCGCGGTTGTATATCTTGAAGGTAAGTTAACGCGACGAAACCATGGTTTGGCAATGGAGTTGATGAATAAAGCTGCCCAGCAGGGGCAGCCATATGCGGAATACATGATAGCAACAGAGCTTGAGAAAGAAGGGAAGATACAGGAAGCGTTAAGCTATTACGCTCGTTCAGCAGAGCAGGGTTTTGCGGAAGCTGATTATCAAATTGGCCTTATATATAGATTTGGTAAAGTCATTGAGGCGGATCTCGAAAAAGCCGAATACCACTTCACCAAGGCGACTAAATTGGGACACCCTAAAGCGAAAGAAGAGCGGATTATATTGTTGGCGGAGCAAGGGGATGCCGAGTATCAATATTACTACGGAGACCTTTTGATGAAACGTTATTATGACGATAACATGCGCAATTCATGGAATCATGACCAAGCTTATATTTGGTATGAAAAGTCTGCTAACCAAGGTTATGCGTGGGCCCAGAACACAATGGGTCAAAAACTGTATTTGGGGAACCCAGCAAAAGCATTCGATTGGTTCCAACAAGCGGCTCATCAGGGGTTAAGTCCAGCCCAATGGAATCTCGCACTAATGTATTTGGAGGGAGAGGTCGTAGAGCGAAACTGGTTGACAGCGAACATGTGGCGCATAATCTCAGAATCCAACAGGCCAGCTGGTGATATGTATGCTTACGGCAGGGTAAATGCACATTTACGGTTTAATGCCCTGACTGAATCTGAGTTAGAACAGGTTGAAGAGCTGGTTCGCCGATGTGTTGAAACTGACTATGAGGTGTGCTCTGAGTCACCTTGAGTAGCGCTATGATGATAGGCATTGTCGCTCTGGAAGTTGAAGAATATAAAGGGGTGCGGAAAGGCTTGTAGTCGGTCTCCATACTCGTATTGTTTTTTTATTCCGCTCACTACTCTTGTGGCAATGTGGGTGATTCCCTGAGTGCTTTACTGACGGTTGCACTCAATCTTCAAAGCAGTGGTATCAGCAATCCAGTATGATGTATGCCAATCAGCACTCTATGATACTGAGTCTGCTTTCGAATATTCCCGCTAAGTTTTGTTAGCGAAATCACCATAAGGGCGTTCATGCAAAAAGTTACCATTCTTGTCGATGTACAGAATATCTATTACACCACCCGGCAAGCGTTTGGGAGCTCCTTTGACTACAACGAGTTTTGGCGACGCACGACCACAGACAGGGAAGTGGTAAAAGCGATCGCCTATGCCAGCGACCGTGGCGATCCCAAGCAGCAGCAATTTCAGAATATATTGCGCGCGATAGGGTTTGAGGTGAAGTTAAAGCCCTATATTCAACGGGTTGATGGTTCGTCCAAGTGTGATTGGGATGTGGGAATTACCATAGATGCTATGGAGCTCAGCAGAGAGTCTGATGTGTTGGTGCTGGCCAGTGGCGACGGAGACTTCGACTTGCTGGCCAAAAAACTGGTGGGCGACTTTGGCACCCAAGTGGAAGTCTACGGTGTTGATGGCTTAACCGCGGCGTCCTTGATTAATGCATCATCCTGCTATGTGCCGATAGCTGGAGACTTGTTATTGTCAAAATAGCTGTGTGGCAGCGCGGGCGGGACACCTAAGCGTTAGCAGGCTACTGTATCAAATACAAAAATGCCCAGACTCTATGCTGGGCATTTTGTTTATCGGGCATTTGAGAGAATATCTTCCAGTACACTGGCCAATGCTTTGGTGTCGTGACGTCCGGGCTGATAACTGGAGTTCATCGGCCGATAATGGAATATGCCATCGTCACGTGACTCATCTCCATGACACACTACATGGTCCACCAGGCTAAGCCCCAGAGCACTCTGACAAAAGTCCAGGCGTTGCTGCAGACTAAGTTGAGATGCGGGAGACTGCTCTGCATCAATATTGTCGATAAACACCACTTTGGCCTGACTTTGCTCCAGCGCATTGCGTACACCATCGGTCAGCAATACAGGCATCAGGCTGGTATAAAAGCTGCCCGGGCCAAGCAAAATCACTTCCGCATTACGTATCGCTTCGCAAGCTTCACAGGTCGCGTTGACCTGAGGTGAAAGTTGCAATGACTGGGGCGGGGTTTCCATGGCATCGACATTGAGCTCACCAACAATTTGCTCGCCCTCTTTGGACAGGGCCAGCAGGTGGGTTGGCTGCTCAGACATGGGAATAATTCTGGGTTTGATATTCAGCATATTGCGGATCAGGTTAACGGCTTCAAGTGGCCGTACGCACAACTGATCCAGTGCCAATAACATCAGATTCCCCAGATTATGGCCACCGATAGGAGTATCTCCGCTGAACCTGTATTCAAACAGCAGGGAACCGATAGAGGGTCTGGTGGCGACCTGAGAAAGGCAGTTCCGCAAATCCCCCCAGGCGATGCAGTCTTCGGTCTCACGAAGACGGCCGGTTGAGCCGCCATTGTCTGTGGTCGCCACTATTCCGGTAAGACCTTCGCCCAGAAATGAAAGGCTTGAAAGCACCCGGCCCAATCCGTGGCCTCCGCCGATTGCCACTACCCGTGACTTACCGGCAAGTTGTTGTTCCATATTTTGTGAAAGCATTTGTCATCCTGATGCTTATTTGAAGGGTTTAACTATTCCCCGAATAAATCCCGGTAAGTTTACACGATTTTGGCGGAGTTTGAGGGAGAAAATTTGTGAAAGGGGTTTGATAACTTATAATGCGCGATTCGTTTTTATGTTACCTTTGCGGTAATACTGTGATTTTAAATAGGTAGTTGATTGAAAACAGGTCGAATTGGAAAATTGGTGCTGGCTTTTGCCTTGGTGATTGTCTCCATTTATGGGTTACGTGTTGCACTGTTACCCGTGGGTAAAGAGATTTCAGTTAACAGTGCACAGCTGTTGAAAAACCCATTACCACCTGAGGCTCCAAAATTACCGGACTTTTCTGCTATTGCGGATGTGCGTGAAAAAAAGCAGGCTTTTTTCGATTTCCTGCGTCCCATGATCCGTGCTCAGAATGCACTGATTGCAAAGGAAAGAGATTTCCTGCAAACCGTCAATGCCCACTTCAGTCTGGATCATACTCTGTCAGATGCCGAGCGTTATCGTATCGGTGAGATTGCGCAGAAGTATCAGTTTAACCCCAGGGTGATCGATGGTGATGCCATTACTGAATTGCTGAGACGAGTCGATACAGTACCAGAAAACATGGTGCTGATTCAGGCCGCCAACGAGACAGGCTGGGGGAGCTCTCGCTTCGCCCGTGAAGGACTGAACTTCTTTGGTCAATGGTGCTTCCGCAAGGGTTGTGGTTTGGTGCCTCTTTCTCGTACTGAAGGTCTTAGTCACGAAGTGGCTAAATTTGATACCGTTGAAGACTCTGTTGCCGCTTACCTGCGTAATCTGAACTCCAACGGCGCCTACGATATGTTTCGTTCTATCCGTGCCGATGTTCGTGCTCAGGGCAGGGAGCCTCAAGCAGAAGAACTTGTTTGGGGCCTGATGAGTTATTCCGAGCGGAAAGAAGCCTATATCGAAGAGCTGTTGCAAATGCTGCAGCACAACAAGGCATTCTTGTTGGCAGCTAACCAAAACCAATAATAAATAATTATCCGGGAAGTGTTTTATGCGGTTCACTCGCCTCTCCAGCCTCGCGTTGCTGGGTTCTGTATTTGTTTCATCCAATCTGATTGCCGGTGAAGTATCGCTGCGCTATGAGGATTTTTATTCCCGCATGAAGGTGATGCATAAGGAAAACTATCAGCTCATTGAACTGACATTCTCTGTGCCCCAGACCCAGGGATGTAAAATTGAAAAGGCCAATATCAGTACCGAGAGAAGTACTGTCCCTTTATCTTTTACCAAGGCGCAGCGCTTGTATCTGCCTTATGATGTTGAGCTTAAGCAGCAGCGAGCCCTGGTGAATTTGCAGGTGGATGGTGAGTCAGCCAATTGTGGCCTGGCGGTGCAGATCCGGGCAAAGTCGCCAAAGGCAGAATATGATCAGGCAACGCTGAAGCAGATATACAGCGAGATGGATGAGATGCAGGGGGCGATGAAGGGCTTCCCGATGAAATACTTCCACGATGCGATTCAAGGGCTGAGGTTCACCTTGCCCGCGGATACCCGGGTAGTGCTTGAACAGGACAAGGGATATGAGGAGTTTACCGTCAGTGGTAACTGGTCGTTATCCGCCGAGCAGATTGAACAGTCGAAAAGCCTGACATTCTCTGCAGTACCTGATGTGATCAGTCCCTGGGTTGAATAGCGCTGGAATCCATGACATTAAAAAGCCCGCGTGATGCGGGCTTTTTTGTATCTGTTAAGCGTAAGCTTATGGCGTATAGGTATTCACCACATCGATACGGGTAGCAGCATCCAGGTCAATATGGCCTGAATTGGCGGCATCCATAAAGTCAAAGGCAGGCAGATCTGCCTCAGCCACTTCACCGGATGGCTTGGCATCCGGATCACGCTTCAGGCTAACGAAATCAAACTGCTCGCGGTCTACACCTTGAGATGGCGCTGTGTTTTGCATGGCGGTAAAAATGGTCTCAATACGACCCGGGAACTGCTTGTCCCAGCTCACCAGCATGTCTTTTACTGCTTTGCGCTTCAGGTTTTCCTGAGAGCCGCACAGATTACACGGAATAATCGGGAACTGCTTAAGCTCGGCATATTCGGCGATATCTTTCTCGCGGCTGTAGGCCAGGGGACGGATAACCAGGTTCGCACCATCATCAGACAGCAGTTTTGGAGGCATCGCCTTCATCTTGCCACCGAAGAACATGTTCAGGAACAGGGTCTCAATGATGTCGTCTCTGTGGTGACCCAGCGCGATCTTGGTGGCGCCAATCTTTTGGGCGAAACCATACAGGGTGCCACGACGCAGACGAGAGCACAGAGAGCAGGTGGTTTTGCCTTCCGGGATCTTGTCTTTAACGATGGAGTAGGTGTCTTTTTCCAGGATATGGTAAGCCACCCCCAGAGAGTCCAGATAAGCCGGCAGAATGTCTTCAGGGAAGCCAGGCTGCTTCTGGTCCAGGTTGACAGCCACCAATTCAAATTTGATAGGCGCGCGCTGCTGCAGATTCAACAGGATATCCAGCATGGCATAGCTGTCTTTACCGCCGGACAGACAGCACATTACCCGATCGCCTTCTTCAATCATATTGTAGTCGGCAATGGCACTGCCTACTTCACGACGCAGGCGCTTCTGAAGCTTGTTCATGCGGGTAATTTGTTTCTTGGTCAAGCCGTCTTCCGACAGCTCTTGAATTGATTCTTGTGGCATTTCTACAGACATAAAAAAAGCGCCCGGTGACTCCTAAGTGACAGGGCGCGTATTATTCCAGCTTAAGGGAGCGGGGTAAAGAGTGATGCCCCTATGTCAGCCTATTCTGTTTCCAGTGGTGACTTGTATCCCGCTGGCTTTATGGCTAACAGGTCGCAGTTCAGGCTATCAATGACATGTTCTGCGGTATTGCCTATCAGGGCGGCTGAGAGTGCGGTACGACCTATGGTGCCCAGAATAACCAGCTCAGCATCCAACTCGGCTGCCAGTTCTGGGATGACGTCTTCCGGCAGTCCCTCTTTAACGTGGCAGTTGGCCGGGTCGATACCGAAAGATTCAGCCAGATAATCTACCCGCTGCTCATGCTGCATTTTAACTGACGCAGTGAAATTATTGGCGTCAAAGTCGGGCAGTTCGATAGCCAGGTTAACCGGCGTGCCCGGATAGCCGTTCACCAGATGTAATTCGGCGCTGAATTTTTTGGCCAGATCCAATCCATGCTTAATGATTTTCTCGTTAAGCGAATCATGGTCAGCATCTTCGGTCGCCACATTGACGGCACAAAGAATTTTGCCGTTTTTGGACCAGTCATGCTCTTTCACCATCAGGACAGGCATGGGGGCTTTACGCAGCAGGTGCCAATCGGTAGGCGTAAAGATAACGGCCTTAAGTTTGTCGTGTTCGTGGGTCGCTTTTACAATCAGGTGGTAATCGCCCTCAATGGCATACTGAATGATGCTTTCAAATGGGCGGTTGTGCCAGATGACTTTGGTTTCAATCGCGAGACCACGACTTTGATAGGGCGCGATAATATCCTGAAGCCAGGCAGTACGTTGATCTATTACTCCCTGACGCATAGCTTCCCGCTCCTGACTGGAGAGGATGGAGGTCATCTCATAGGAGAGATCAAAGATGGAGAGGAAAACGGTAATCGCGGCCTGACTGTGCTCCGCCAGTTCAACGGCTCTGGCTAATGCGGCCTGGTCGTCAGTGGTCGGGTCTATGACCACAAGGAGCTTCTGATATTCCCTCATAATGCATTCCTTATCTCAACATGTTAGCTCTATCATGAGACGGGTTTGAGGTTCTGGCTTTGCGCTGAATCAAAACCAGAACCAATTTGATTAGCGGGCGATACGATTATTCCCCGCCAGCTGATTCAGCTGTTCAAAGTCTACGATGGTGATGTACTTACCTTTGACCTCAATCATGCCAGCTTTTTGGAAGCGTCCAAGCAGACGGCTGATGGTTTCAACGGTCAGACCAAGATAGTTGCCTATGTCACCACGTGTCATGGTGAGGCGGAATTCACGGGCAGAGAAGCCGCGGTTGGAGTAGCGATTGGCCAGGTTGCTGATGAAGGCAGCCAGGCGTTCTTCAGCATTCTTTTTGGAAAGCAGCAGGATCATCTCCTGATCACTGACAATCTCTGTACTCATCAGGCGCATGATTTGCTGACGCAGTTTAGGCATGCTGCCAGCCAGTTCATCCAGGGTGTTAAATGGGATTTCACATACCATGGCGGTTTCCAGCGCCTGAGCAAAGCTCTGATGCTCCTGACCATGGATACCGTCGAATCCGATCACATCACCAGCCAGATGGAAACCGGTAATCTGCTCATCACCCTGCTCGGTAATGGTGTAGCTCTTGACTGTGCCACTGCGGATGGCAAACAGAGATTTGAGTGGGTCGCCGGATTTAAAAATCTGCTCCCCTTTCTGAATAGGTTTTTTCCGCTCGATAATCTCATCCAGCTGATCCAACTCCTGGTTGTTCAGCGTGAAGGGGATACACAAAGCACCCATACTGCAATCATGGCAATGAATGGCACATCCACCGATTGCGGGACGGCGATGTTTGCTTTGTTCTACTGTCATACTAATACCCAAACTTGTTTAACCGGCATATGGTAAACCATATTGACCATACTGAGCTAGCCAAGCTGTCCCAGTCCCACGGCAATGGTTTGAATTCCCATGCCAATTAACGCTAATCCACTGATTATTCTAACAGCTTTGTGTTGAAGCCATAGTGCCAAATTCTTGGTGGCAACACCAGCACCAATAAGTGCGGGCAGGGTACCAAGGCCAAACGCCGCCATAATCAGGCCGCCCTGAAGTGGGTCGGCACTGGCTACTGCCCATGTCAGCATACTATAGACCAAGCCGCAGGGCAGCCAACCCCACAACATACCCGCTAAAACAGCATGCAATGGTGACTTCACCGGGACAAACTTCTGCGCCAGGGGCTGGATATGTTTCCACACCCTTTTGCCAACAGCCTCGATTTTAAGCAGTCCGAACCAGAGTCTGGCGATGTATAGGCCGGTCAGTATCATCATAACTCCTGCAAACAGGCGCAGGACTATCAGATAGTCGTCGACGGCAAACAAGATGCCGATGCCGCCCGCCAGGGCACCACAAACAACGCCAGCGAGCACATAGCTGACGATGCGACCTCCATTATAGCTGAACTGATAACTGAGGATCTGTGCTAACTGATTGCGCTTTGGGTCCAGGGGGATTTGGCTGGACAGGGCGCCCACCAGGCCACCACACATGCCAAAGCAGTGACCGGCTCCCATCAGTCCCACGATAAAGGCCGCGCCCAGAGAATAATCCATGTCAGTGCTTATCCCTGTCCGGAATTTGAGTATTCTCTTTGCACTGCGCGCTGCCCTCATCAGTTTTGGACGGTTTTGCCGGCTCGTCCTCATCGAACAGAATCGAGGTGCTGTGACGTTCCAAATCTTCAAACTGATCGTTTTTTACGGCCCAAAAGAAGATCGCAAAAGCGATACACACAAACAGCATGGCGATAGGGATCAGGATATAAATAATGCTCATGGACGCATCCTCAGAAGACGAAGGCTGTTGGAAACTACTATCAGCGAGCTGGCTGACATACCCAATGCGGCGATATAGGGATATACGTGGCCAGCAACCGCAAGAGGCAGGATAAGCAGGTTATATCCCAACGCCCAATAGAGGTTTTGGTAGATGATTTTATGAGTGCTTTTGGCAATATTCAGCGCCTGTACAAAGCGATAAAGGTGGTCGCCAAGCAATATCGTGTCGGCACTGTTTTTGGCGATAGCGGTACCACTGCCCATAGCAACAGAGAGATCAGCGCCAGCCAGCACAGGAGCGTCATTAATGCCATCTCCAAACATCACTACCTTGCTGTTTTGCTGCAAAGACTGAACATAATCCAGTTTATCTTTTGGTTGCATGGCTGCGTGGACTTGGTCCACCTCAAGGAGTGTTGCAAGCTTTTGCACCTGAGCCGATCTGTCACCACTGGCAATGCTGACCTTGATGTTCCGGGACTTGAGTGCAGCAATAGTTTGTTTACTGTCCTCACGAACAGCATCTTCCAGCATCACACAGGCCAGCGGCTGTTTGTCAACCGACAGCCAAACTTCCTGGCAGTCGGGGTCGGCGATATGCCAGGCCGGGATCTGGGCCTGATGGCAGGCAAAATCGAAGTGGCCAACCCGGTACTCTTTGTCTCCAACCCAACCAGAGACGCCGTGAGCAACATGGTGTTTTATCCGGGACATACCCAAAGAATGTGCCTGGTAGGGAGAGAATGCTTTGGCAATGGGATGAATAGAGCCTTGCTCCAGATGAGCGATAATATTGAGCAGCTCAGATTGTTTGCTCTCATCGACGGTATTGACCTCTTTTATTCTCAGCTCTCCAAGCGTCAGGGTGCCGGTCTTATCGAAAACCACATGGTCGACCAGTGGCAGCACCTCAAACACGCTGGATTTACGCACTATAATGCCAAGTTTGGTGAGCTGAGCGGTTGCACAGGTGACGGCTGTAGGAGTGGCTAATGCCAGCGCACAGGGGCAGGTTGCTACCAATACTGACAGGGTGACCCAGAAAGCATCTTCAGGACGGTAGAAATACCAGACCAGATAGGTGAGGGCAGCGATGGCCAGAATGACACTGGAGAAAATGCCCGACAGTCGCGTCGCAGTTTCTGCAATTTTGGGCTTGGCATGAGATGCGGATTCCTGCAGCCGGATGATTTTAGATACCAGTTGATCCTGACCCAGAGCGGTGACTTCCACCTCTAGAGGTTGGTCTACATTGATGGTGCCGGCAAACACCTGGCTTGCTTGGATTTTCTCTATTGGGGCTTGCTCGCCGGTCAACATAGATTCGTTGGCGCTGGAGTGGCCCGCAACAACAACGCCGTCAGCAGCCAGGGTCTCCCCGGGACGAACCTGAATAATGTCACCCAGCTTAAGCTGTTTGGCGGGGACCTCTTCAATCTCACCATCCAGCACACGCCTTGCGGTTAATGGCACCAATTTGTGCAGATTGCTGGCGCTGACAGAGGCTTTTTGCAGTGCATTTTGCTCAAAGTAACGTCCCAGCAGCAGGAAGAAGGTGAACATGGTGACGGATTCAAAATAGACCTCACCGGAGCCTTCAATCGTGGCGATACAGCTGGCGATATAGGCGCCGCAAATGGCGATGGATACGGCTACATCCATATTGACCCGCCCCATTAACATGGAGCGAATGGCGCTGAAGTAGAAAGGAGCTGCAGAGTAAAAAACAACAGGCGCAGCAAAAATCAGACTCACCCAGCGGAAATAGTCCCGGAACTCCTGTTCCAGATCAGTGAAATAGCCGGAATATAGGGCCAGAGCAAACATCATCACCTGCATAGTGGCAAATCCGGCCAGGCCAAGGCGGATTAGAAATCTGCGGCCCTCGCGCTTGGAACGCACCTCTTCCTCATCAACCTGATAAGGGGCTGCCTGATAGCCGATTCTGGCGATGGCCTGCAGAATATCGCTGAGCTTAAGCTCAGCCTTTACGTAATGGATAAGGGCTCTGTGGGTTGTGGTATTCACAGATACGCGCCGAATGCCTTTCAGGTGTTGAAGTTTATGCTCGATTAACCAGGCACAGGCTGCGCAGGAGATACCATCCAGTGTCAGCGACACTTCACTGACATCCCCCTCCTGATGAACGAAATCAGACTGAACTTCGTCGAGATCGTAGGCGCTGAATGCACTTAACTCTTCCGGCACCAGCGCATTCTGGCGTTTTCCAGGCTCGGTGCGGTATTTGTAATAGTTGGTCAGGCCTGCGTCGATAATGGCCTGGGAGACAGCCTGACAGCCGGGGCAACACATCACCTCCGGCTTGCCATTGATAGTGGTAACGAATTCATCACCGCAAAGCACTGGCTCATTGCAGTGAAAACAAAGGGTCGCGCTCATGGGGATCAGTTCAGCCAGTGTTGAGAGTTATTCTTGAGTTCAAGCCTTTTGTGCAGGCGCCACTTATTGTCGAAACTCTCCAGACGCACTTCCCAGTGGCCGTTTAACTCTTCAGGGGGAGATACCCGATACACGCCGGATGGATCTGCGGTCGCCATCACTTTGTAGTCACGTTCCGCAAGAGTAGGGTGGTAAAGCTCAACATTCAGGCCTGTACGGTACTCAGGGCCACCATGTTGAGTAATCAGCAGGGTATTGCCGTCAACTTCAACAGAGAACTGCATGCCCAGCTGTTTGGCATATTTGTTCTTGCGAAGGTCCATATTGATGGCTTTGCCCTTTTTGTAATAGTCCTCGGCGACGACAGAGTCTTTAGTGTCGAGCGCGATCATCAGCATGTTAATACTGGCGACCACGGCGCACAGGGGAAGGATAATAAGAAACCAGGGCCAGAACTGCTTGTACCAGGGTTGTATATCGGACATCTTGACTTCCATTTTTAGTCGTTCTTATGGAACGTATTTTACCGTTATGTGTGCCGCTTGGCACTTAAAAAAAAGGCCCCGTTTGACTGCGGGGCCTTGATTCAAGCTAATGATTTACTTGCTTTCGTCTTTTTGAGACAAGCTGTAAACATAAGCAGAGATAACGTGAACCTTCTCTTCACCCAGAATATCTTTCCAGGCAGGCATCACGCCGCTGCGACCCAGTTGGATACTTTCAGCAATCGCCATGCGGCTGCCGCCGTATAGCCAGGCGTTATCTTTCAGGTTAGGCGCACCCAGCATCTTGTTGCCGCTGCCGTCCATACCGTGACAGGCGAAACATCCTTTCATAAAGGAAGCCTGACCTTTGGCTGCCAGAGCAGCATCGTGGTCACGACCGGACAGACTCACCACATACTCAGCCAGACCGTTGATTTCGCCATCTTCGATAGGCAGACCACCTTTAGGCATCATCATGCCGTTACGGCCGTTCATGATAGTGGTTTTAATCTCGGCCAGCTCGCCGCCCCACAACCAGGCGTTGTCGGTCAGGTTAGGGAAGCCTTTTCCGCCACGGGCATCAGAGCCATGGCACTGAGCACAGTTTTGTAGGTACAGACGACCACCTACTTTCAGCGCATCTTCGTTTTTCACCAACTCTTCCAGCGGAGTTTTGGCGAAGGCATCGAAGATAGGACCGAAACGTTCATTGGCCTGAATAACCTCGCGGTCATACTGTACGAAGCTGCCGTCGCCTTGTTCACTGCCGTAAGCCGCTTCTGATTTCTCGAAAGCTGCCTTTGACTCGGCGATGGTGGTCACGCTTTGGTTGGCACTTGTCCAGCCCAGCAGGCCTTTAAAGTTACCCAGTCCCGGATACAGAAGCAGGTAGATAATGCCAAACACGATAGTGACGTAGAACATATAGTTCCACCACTTCGGCAGGGGATTGTTCATCTCTTCGATACCATCGAAGCTGTGCCCCATGGATTCGCCTTCCTTGATGCCGGTGTCGTTGCGGTTACACACGACCAGCAGGAAAACACATCCAACGATCACCAGCAGGGTAAGTACTGTGATCCAAATACTCCAGAAGCTACTCATTGCTTTTGTTCTCCTGAGTCCTTCAGTACCTGATTATCGTCATCGGCGAAAACCAGGTTAGCAGCCTCGTCAAATTGCTTTTTACGGCGACTGCTGTACGCCCAAGCAAATATACCGACGAAGGTCAGCATTACAATGACGGTGATAATTCCATGTAATGTGCCGTAATCCATATAGTTGCCTCCTTACTTGAGTGCGTGTCCCAGTGACTGCAGATACGCGATGATAGCTTCCATTTCAGTTTTACCTTCAACGGCTTGCTTGGCACCTGCGATATCTTCATCTGTGTATGGCACACCGAATCCTTTGAAAATCTCCATCTTGGCAGCGGTTTCGTCACCGGTCAGAACATTTTCAGCCAGCCATGGATAACCAGGCATGTTGGATTGAGGTACCACTGCACGTGGGTCAATCAGGTGAACTTCGTGCCACTTGTCGCTGTAACGGCCGCCTACACGGGCCAGATCAGGACCTGTACGCTTGGAGCCCCACTGGAATGGGTGATCCCATACCGACTCACCGGCGACAGAGTAGTGACCATAGCGCTCGGTTTCAGCACGCAGTGGACGAATCATCTGGCTGTGACAGTTGTAGCACCCTTCACGGATGTAGATGTCACGACCTTCGAGTTCCAAAGCTGTATACGGACGCAGACCTTCAACAGGCTCAGTGGTTTCCTTTTGGAACAGCAGAGGAGTGATCTGCACCAGGCCACCGATACTGATTACCAGTACGATGAAGATGCCCAGCAGGCCGATGTTTTTTTCGACAATCTCATGATTAAATTTCATCGGTATCACTCCTTATGCAGCTTTGGCTTCAGTCAGTGAAGGCAGTGAATCTTTAGGTGCCTTCACAGTACGGAATACGTTGTAAGCCATAACCAGCATGCCGGCTACGAAGAAACAGCCGCCCAGGAAGCGAACGAAGTAGAACGGATAAGAGGCTTCCAGACTTTCTACGAAGCTGTAGGTCAGGGTGCCGTCAGAGTTAACTGCACGCCACATCAGACCCTGCATAACACCAGAGATCCACATGGACACGATGTACAGCACAGTACCTACGGTTGCCAACCAGAAGTGGACGTTAACCAGAGAGGTAGAGTACATACGGCCATGACCGAACAGTACTGGGATAAGATGGTACAGAGAACCGATAGAAACCATGGCTACCCAACCCAGAGCGCCAGAGTGTACGTGACCTACGGTCCAGTCGGTGTAGTGAGACAGAGCGTTAACTGTCTTGATCGCCATCATAGGACCTTCGAAGGTAGACATACCGTAGAAGGACAGAGATACAACCAGGAAGCGCAGTACAGGGTCAGTACGCAGCTTATGCCATGCACCTGACAGGGTCATAATACCGTTAATCATGCCGCCCCAGGATGGAGCAAACAGGATCAGTGACATCACCATACCCAGAGACTGAGTCCAGTCAGGCAGGGCGGTGTAGTGCAAGTGGTGAGGACCTGCCCAGATATACAGGGCGATCAGTGCCCAGAAGTGCACGATTGACAGACGGTAAGAGTAAACCGGACGACCAGCCTGCTTGGGAACGAAGTAATACATCATACCCAGGAAGCCAGCTGTCAGCAGGAAGCCTACGGCATTGTGACCATACCACCATTGCACCATGGCATCGACAGCACCTGCATACAGCGAGTATGACTTGAACATATTCACTGGCATTGCCATAGAGTTAACTATGTGCAGGACTGCAACGGTAATAATGAAGGCACCAAAGAACCAGTTGGCCACATAGATGTGGGAGGTTTTACGTTTGACTATGGTACCGAAGAACACAATGGCGTAGGACACCCATACCACGGTGATAGCGATATCGATCGGCCATTCCAGCTCAGCGTATTCCTTACCACTGGTAATACCCAGAGGCAGGGTGATGGCGGCTGACAGAATAATGGCTTGCCAACCCCAGAAGGTGAATGCGGCCAATTTGGGCGCAAACAGTCGGGTTTGACAGGTACGTTGAACTACATAGTAGGAGGTTGCGAAAAGCGCTGAAGTGCCGAATGCAAAGATTACCGCATTGGTGTGCAGAGGCCGCAAGCGGCTATAGGTCAACCAAGGGGTATCAAAGTTCAGCTGTGGCCAGATTAACTGAGCCGCAATCAATACACCGACTGCCATACCAACAATGCCCCACAGGACAGTTGTCAGGGCGAATTGCCGAACAACGGTGTAATTGTAATCAGCGCCGACTGGCTGGGAATGGTTCATCATATTGCTTCCACTGCTTATTACTTTTACTTTTTTTAATGTTTAAGGCTGAGCCTCACCTGAAATCTTGACAATTATAGCTTTCCTGCGCGGAAAACCATGTCATTGTCAATACGCTTGATCAGTAATTTGAGATTAGTCACCAAGCACCGCAATGATACTTGAGCTACGTCAAAAAAGATATACGAGACAAGCTGATGTGTTTGATCTGGATCAAATTTAAGAACAGAATGGTGACACTTGGCTAACGGAGGCGTAAATTGTGCGCAATAACACGTTTACTTTGCTGTTTTTGATGGTTTTATTAATGGGTTCGATCTTGGGTTGTGAACAAGCCAAAGTGCAGGTTTCACCCCGTGGTGAGGTTGATAAAACTTTGTGTGACTTTGGTGCGGGCTATTGTAACGCTGAAAGCGGTGAAATAAACATTAATCTAATCTTAATGCCTGATTTTGCACCAAGTGAGCGACCAATTGATGTAAAAATTACCACTAATGTACCTGTGTCGGATGTCACCATGAAACTTGAAGGCAGAGATATGTTTATGGGAGTGATACCGGTAAATATCCAGCCCGCCGATGATGGAAGTTTCAGTGGACAGATGATCTTTGGTTCATGTTCATCTGGTTATATGGTGTGGCGGGCTACAGTTGGCTTTGTTCACCAGGGCGAACAAAAGTATGTTTGGTTTGACTTTTTAGCGGATGCTGATGGTTAGTCGGTCAGCCTTCACCCCGGCGTTTTATTTTGTGGAGCACTTCAGATAACGCAAACTGCCATCTATGTTGCTCCATCAGTCTGGGGGTGTCACTCATATCCAGTACGCTATTTAATGGTCGGGGAGCAGGGGCACCATACTCCTCAGTAGAGATGGGCACGAGAGTGCAGTGACTATCGAGAATACCGATTTTACTCGCCTGACGTTGAATTTCCTGTGCGAACTCGAACCAGGTGGCTACGCCCTGATCACGGAAATGGATAATTTGAGGCCAATGCGCAATTTGGCATATTGCCCAGATAAAGGCAGATAGATTGGTGGCACTGGTAGGGGAGCCAAACTGATCATTGACTACGGAAAGTGAGTCTTTGTTGTTTAGCAGCCTCAGCATGGTGTTAACAAAATTACAGCCAGTATCAGAATATAACCAGCTGGTTCGAATAATGGCGGCTTTTACTCCTGACCGAATGACTGCCTGCTCACCGGCGTATTTGCTCTTTCCATAAACAGATAAAGGCTCGGGCGTGTCTATAGTCGTCCAGGGCTTACCTGGGATTCCGCTAAATACATAGTCGGTTGACAAGTGTATTAGCCTATATCCGACTATCTTTCCTGTTTGTGCCAGATTCATCGCCGCAATATGGTTCAGCGCATCTGCGTCATCTTTGTCAGTTTCTGCCTGGTCGACGGCAGTATAGGCAGCGGTATTGATAACGATATCTATGCCAGCAAGTGACTTTTCCAATTCAGCAAGATTAAAGAGATCTATCTCGTCGCGTCCTACATATAGACAAGAGGTGTGGCTCGGTTGTGTTTTTCGAAGGGAATTGGCCAATTGGCCATGTCTGCCGATGACAGCAATGCGCAGTGACATAGAAACGAATTCAAAGGGGAATAGTCGAAGATTAGTCAAATCCTTACCTCTGGGCAATCAGGATTATCGTTTAATCACAAAATTCGGCTAAGAAACACTGCATACTGATAGCTGGCTGATGTTTTGGTTACAATGAAGCCTTATATAAAGCCCACGGAATAATCGCCTTAAAGATCAATAAAAGTCATGCAATCAGGCGAGACAGAGTAATGGGTCTTGCGGTACACTTTGTTACAAAGTTGTAACCATGTTTGAGGTGAGTGTTTGTGGCGATGGTTTTCCACCCAAACTGAGTCAATAATAAAAGCCAAATGACGGGGTTATTATAGCAATGAAAATAGAGTCACGTACTTCAGGGGATGACAAGGAACTCTCTATTAAGATCCTGCGTCAGGCCGTTCCTAAAATGACTGCACTGGATATTGCCGTTACGCCGGTGAATTATGCCGTCTGGTATGAGTATTGTTTGGGAACCAATCCTTTACTAAAGCTGGAGATCGACAAGCTGTTGAGTTCCGGAACCAGTTTTACCTCTTCCACCAATGACAGATTGTTTAAAGAGTTTTTGGCCGAGCCAGGGGATGCAGAAAAGTTGTGTTCGGTTCAGTCTGAAACACAATCTTTGATCTCCGGGTTAATTAATAAGATAAGACAGATAAGCCAGGGTACAGCAGATTTTTCTGATGTGCTGAGTAGCTATAGCGACCAACTTCAGGATAATCCTACCGAAGCCACTCTGGCCGAATTGATTGAAGGTTTGGGGTCTGAACTTACTCAGGTTATGCAGAAGAATAAGGGAATGGCTGCCAGTCTTTCACAGATGGATAAAGAGGTGAATGAGCTGCGTAATGAAATGGAGTCTTTACAAAATGAAGTAATGACAGATCCATTGACGACACTATTCAACCGCAGAGCATTTGATCACCAGATGCAACAGGTGTTCAATGGCGCCACCGAAGGTGATAAGTCATTTTCAATGATGGTAGTGGACATCGATTTCTTTAAAAAAGTAAACGATACCTATGGCCATCAAACAGGAGATAAAGTGATTGCCTATGTGGGCCGACTATTGAAGAAAGGGGTGAGAAGCTCAGACTTTGTTGCCCGTTATGGTGGCGAAGAGTTTGTGATTATTCTCCCTGACACTGATTTCAATATCGCCATGACAGTCGCTGAAGGGGTCAGGGCGGTCATCAATGAGAAAAAACTCAGTATTGGTGCTGAGAACCGTCAATCACTGGGCCGTATCAGTGTCTCAGTTGGTGTGAGCAGTTTTTGCACTGATGACTCAATTGATGACTGTATGGCCCGGGCTGATGAAGCTCTGTACCAGGCGAAATCATCGGGTCGTAACTGTGTCAAAGGGATAGAGAAACAACCCTCTGAAGTTAAGCCGAAAGATAACCGCCGGGCTGAACCGGCATAAAGAGAAAAACCGACAATTGATGTCGGTTTTTTTACGTTTAGTCTTCGGTAAGTGGCATATGCATATAGATAAGCTGCTCTTCCATATCAAAGGTCACCTTAAAGCCCAGTGATTTAGCCAGGCTCGCCATATTGCGGTTTTCAAACATGGTGTAACCACTAATTGCTCCTGTGCCATTTTGGCGGTAGTAGCGTATCAATTTTTCAAGCAGCAAACGTCCAATTCCCAGCCCTTGATGATCAGAGCGCACAGCCATAGCGAATTCAGCATCTGTATTATCAGGATCTATCGTCGCCCGAACCGCTCCGAGGGTTTTCTCTGTTCCATCAGGTTGTTTACTGGTGGCAATAAATGCCATTTCCCTGGCGTAATCAATCTGAGTCAATACTGCCATTTCATCATGGGTCATTGGTGCCCTGACGCCGAAATAGCGCTTGTATCTGTCTTCGGCAGTCAGCGAGGAGTCAAACTCATGATGACTGGGTTCATCTTCGGGCAGAATGGGCCGCAGGGTAACGCTTTGCCCATCCTTCAGACTGGCGCGCTCTTCAAGCTCCTTGGGGTAGGGCATGATGGCCAGACGTTGAGCATTATCTACCGGCTGTGAGTGCAGTCTGAGGTTGATATCCAGCACTGTGATTGACTCTCCGGCCGCCAATACCGGGTTAAGGTCGAGAGTGGCGATCTGCGGGCAGTCAATAATCAGATGGGATAGCCGGGTTAATAACAGACAAATGGCTTGCATGTTGAGACCCAGAGGCAAGCGCCTGTCTCTGAGCTTTTGGGTTTTCAGGGCCTGAATCACCATATAGCGAGCCAAAGCCATATTCAGCGGCGGCAGGGCAACAGCGGCATCTCTGGTAGGATCCCATTCAGATCCACCTTCGCCCAGACAGATGGCGGGACCAAATACCGGGTCGTGTATTACCGCGACCCGTAGCTCCTGTGCCCCGGCAGTCAGGGCCATTTTCTGTACCAGCATGCCTTCAACTCTTGCGCCGGGAACCTGAAGCTGAACTCTTCGCATCATAGCGCCCGCGGCTTGTATGACATCGTCATCTGATGTCAGATTCAGGCTTACGCCATGTACATCTGACTTATGGATCAGGTCCGGTGATTGGATTTTAAGGGCAATCGGATAGCCCAGGTTGTTTGCCGCTTGTACTGCTTGCTCTGGAGTCGCAGCAAACTCAGTTCCTATGGTGTTGATCCCATATGTAGAAAGCAGTGCTGCGGCTTCATGGGTTTCCAGTTGCAGCCGGCCATCCTCGATCGCGCTGTTAAGCTGAGCATGGACATTGTCGGTGCTGGGATAAAGAGTGTCTGATACAGACTCAGGAACCTCTTGAAGCAGTTTTTGGTTGCGGCTGAACTCAACCATATGCATAAAGGCCCCAGCGGCGCCCTCTGGGGTTCTGTAAGTGGGGATGCCTGCTGCATTGAAACGTTTGCGTGCGCTGTATGCGGCGTCTTCACCACTCCAGGTAGTCAGAATATTCAGCATTCTTCCCTGTTTGTGCTTTTCTGCAACGGCGATAACGCTGTCTGCGATTCGATCGCCGTCGCCCAGTGCAGAAGGAGAGTGTAATACCAGGACTGCATCCAGTTCGTTGGCGTCAAGCAGGATATCAAGTGCTTTTCCATATCGGTCGGCGTCAGCATCCCCAATAATATCCACGGGATTCTGTCCCGACCAGATTGAAGGCAGTACCTGATCCAGCTTGGCGCGAGTTTCATCGGACAGGGGACCTATCTTGCCGCCCCGGGTAATAACTTCATCAACGGCAAGGACCGCAGGGCCACCACCGTTGCTAAGTACTGCCAACCGTTCACCCTTTATAGGAGTTGAGTGAGCCAGGGTTTCCACTGCTGCAAAGAGCTCCGTCAGATCCTGAACCCGCAGCATACCGGCCCGTCTAAATGCCGCTTCATAAACACTGTCGCTGCCAATAACGCCGCCAGTGTGCCGTTCTGCTGCATGGCGTCCCTCCTGACTCCGGCCCGATTTAACTACTATGATGGGTTTATGACGGGATGCTGCTCTGGCAGCTGATAAAAATCGGCGGCTGTCGTTAATGGAGTCGATATAAAGCAAAATTGCCCGGGTATGAATATCTCTGCCCAGATAGTCAATGAGTTCATCAAAGTCTATGTCGGCGGCATCGCCCAGCGAGACAAACGCAGAAAACCCAATTCCTTTGTTGTTTGCCCAGTCCAATACCGTGGTGCACAGGGCTGCAGACTGGGAAACAAAGGCTATCTTGCCACTTAGGGCATTGGTATGGGCCAGGCTGGCATTGAGTCCAATAGGGGGGACCATCATGCCCAGGCTATTTGGGCCCAACAGCCGCATACCATAACGATTGGCATGCTCAAACGCTGCATTCAGCGCACTGGTACCATCCTCAGTTTTGGCTTCAGCCATACCTGAGGCCATGACGATAGCCGCTTTACAGCCAAACTGAGCCAGTGTTTCTACAATGCCCGGAACCCTCGAAGCCCGTGTACAAATAACGGCAATGTCGGGTTTGATCGGGAGAGACTCGATTGCCGGGTACGCCAGAATACCCATAACAGCCTGATACTTAGGTGTAACAGGCATAATTGGTCCTGAAAATCCATTGGCAATCAAATTACGAATAACCACGTAACCGGCACGTCTTGGGTTACTGGAAGCACCAATAATGGCAACAGACGCAGGATTAAAAAGGGGCGCTAAGGTTCGCTGACTCATTGACTTTTCCGTCCCGGGATAAGAGGTTTCAGTTTACTTGATGGCCAAAACCTTTCCCATAGCCTGATGCAAATTATTGTTAATGTTTGGGATTGTTGGACCGTCACAATCCTGGCCTGTGATACAGTTATTGCAGTTTGTATCAATCAAGGCGATCTTGCCTGTTATCAGACCGGTTTCCGAGCAATTTCCCCGTTATGTTGGCCGTTTCCACTATGACAACTGAATCCTTACCTCAAAAGACAAAAGAACAACCTACTAAGCTGGTCCGGCGATTTCTTGCCAGCCATAAAAGTCCGTTAACCGTATTGTGTCTATCCCCCTTTGTCGGTTTGTTGGCAGGGCTGCTTTGTACCGGTTTTGATATCGCGATTGATGCCGTAATGGATACCAGAGAAGGGTGGATGTCCGGGCGGGAACCCGGTTGGGAAATGATCTCCCTGGTGGTGTTGTCGAGTTCATTGCTGTCGGCCTTTGGATTTTTACTGGTTAACAGATTTGCGCCTGAAGCTGCAGGCTCAGGTATTCCTGAAATTGAAGGTGCACTCGATGGTGTCAGGCCGGTGCGCTGGTGGCGGGTCATACCGGTTAAGTTTTTTGGTGGGGTGGGAACCATAGGGGCTGGTCTGGTATTGGGACGGGAAGGGCCTTCGGTGCAGATGGGCTCAAGTGTGGGCCGTATGCTGACCGATATTTTCAGGCTGAAAGATGATGAAGGACGACATACTTTGGTTGCCTCTGGTGCGGCTGCCGGACTTGCTGCAGCATTCAACGCCCCTTTGGCAGGCATCATGTTTGTGGTTGAGGAGATGAGACCCCAGTTCAGATATAACCTGGTGTCGATTAAAGCTGTGATTATTGCAGCCATTGTTGCCACTATCACTTACCGCAGTTTACAGGGGCAGGGAGCAATGATCCCGCTGCCTTCATACCCTCCAGTACCATTGTCTTCTTTGGGATTGTTTCTGGTACTCGGCCTTTTGTTTGGGGCCATTGGTGTGCTGTTTAACAGGCTGGTGGTAATGACAATGGATGGCTTTGACCGACTTCACGGTCATAAGACGTCCCGATTTATTGCTGTTGGTGCGTTTTTAGGCGCTGTTTTTGGTGCCATGCTGCTGTTTCTGCCAAAGCTGACAGGTGAAGGTGTCGCTTTGATCCCCGACGCGGCCCATGGCGACTTTGCCCTTACCGCGTTATTTGGACTCTTCATGATCCGACTGGTGACCACACTGGCATGTTTCGGCTCAGGTGCACCGGGTGGTGTATTTGCGCCCATGCTGGCACTGGGCACACTGTTTGGTACCTTTTTTGGGATGTTGTGTGGTGAACTCTTTCCGGGCATGGACATTACTGCCGGTACATTTGCCGTGGCGGGTATGGGGGCGCTGTTCGCCGCAACTGTGAGAGCACCTATTACTGGTATTTTGCTGGTGATTGAACTGACCCACAACTATGACCTGATTTTGCCTTTGTTGATCACAACGTTGGGGGCAACTATGGCAGCGCAGGCTATGGGGGGGAAACCGATTTACAGCCAATTGTTACAGCGTAGTCTTGCAAAACAAAAGGCCAAAGAAGCGCAGACGATCGAGCAAGATGAGCAGGGCGTTTCATCCTCCAGTTAACATAGTCACCTGTACAGCCAAATGATAAAGAACTCCCTCCGGGGAGTTTTTTATGGGTGTGGCTATAGAAGAGTACATCGAAGCGGCAAGAGTGGTTTTTACAACCACGCTTATAGGCGATGAAGAAACTTACAGCACAGCTTAGGTTACCGCGTAAAAGTGATCTGGCCGACGAGGTGGGATTTAACTGGGCAACACTTGCTGACGGCCTGAGGGTTATGAAAGAAGTGTTGTGGGAATTTAGATAGGTGTCGGTGTACACGGATTTTTAAATACAAAAAACCTGCAAATGCAGGCTAATGTTCCTCAAACAAGAGGTTGGTTGCGGGGGCCGGATTTGAACCGACGACCTTCGGGTTATGAGCCCGACGAGCTACCATGCTGCTCCACCCCGCGTCCGAATTCTTCTATCAGTTTTACTTCATCATAAGGAAGCTCTTCAAAAGAGAGTGGTACACCCGAGTGGACTCGAACCACCGACCCCTACCATGTCAAGGTAGTGCTCTAACCAGCTGAGCTACGGGTGTATTGGTTGCGGGGGCCAGATTTGAACTGACGACCTTCGGGTTATGAGCCCGACGAGCTACCATGCTGCTCCACCCCGCGACTGTTATCAGTTTTGCTTCTTGATAGGGAAGTGGTTGCGAGAGCCAGATTTGATGAAAAGCCGACGACCTTCGATTCTTTATGAAAAGAGTTGAGCCCGACGAGCTACCATGCTGCTCCATCCCGCGTCCGAATTGTTTATCAGTTTTACTTCGTCATAAGGAAGTTGGTACACCCGAGTGGACTCGAACCACCGACCCCTACCATGTCAAGGTAGTGCTCTAACCAGCTGAGCTACGGGTGTATTGGTTGCGGGAGCCGGATTTGAACCGACGACCTTCGGGTTATGAGCCCGACGAGCTACCATGCTGCTCCATCCCGCGACTGTTATCAGTTTTACTTCTTGATAGGGAAGTGGTTGCGAGAGCCAGATTTGATGAAAAGCCGACGACCTTCGATTCTTTATAAAAAGAGTTGAGCCCGACGAGCTACCATGCTGCTCCACCCCGCGTCCGAATTGTATTATCAGTTTTACTTCATCATAAGGAAGCTCTTCAAAAGAGAGTGGTACACCCGAGTGGACTCGAACCACCGACCCCTACCATGTCAAGGTAGTGCTCTAACCAGCTGAGCTACGGGTGTATATTTTGCGGGAGTAGGGCATTAGACCTTCGCCTGCGGTTAATAAGAGTTGAGCCCGAAGACCTGTTTCTCATCAACTAGAATTTGGTTGCGGGAGCCGGATTTGAACCGACGACCTTCGGGTTATGAGCCCGACGAGCTACCATGCTGCTCCATCCCGCGTCCGAATTATCGTTGTCAGTGTTACGTTTTGTGACGCTGCCCTGACGACGGACGCTATATTAAGTGGGTTGCGCTTGATTGTGCAAGCAAAAAAATGAAATTCGCCATCGACTGACCGAATGCTGAGCAACTTGCCCATGCATTCGGCAACTTGATGATTAATGAGGCACTGTGTCCTGGATAACATCCAGAACAATCTGGTTTTTCTGAATATATCTTAGTCGGAAAGCAAACATAATCGCCGCTGATGTCAGGCCAGAGATAAAGCCAATCCAGAAACCCGCCGCGCCCATTGGTTCAACAATCCAATTGGTGTACGCCAATATGTAACCCAGTCCAAGACCGATTGGCCAATAGGAGATCAAGGTAATAAAGAAGGCACTGCGGGTGTCTTTATATCCACGCAGGGCTCCGGCTGCCACTACCTGAATGGAGTCTGACAGTTGATAAAGTGCGGCAAGCAGCATAAGCGACCCCGCCAGTGTCACGACTTCCGGGTTGCCGTTATACAGCATGGCAATATCATGACGCAGCAATATGGTAAGCACTGCCGTCACCATCGCCAGAGAGAAAGAGAGCCCCAGTCCCACTTTAGTGACTTTGGCTGCAATTTCCCATTGATCCCGACCCAGGTAATAGCCCACGCGAATCGATACTGCGATACCGATGGAAAGCGGCAACATAAATACGATGGATGAGAAGTTCAGTGCAATCTGGTGACCCGCCACCACAATTGAGCCTAATGGTGCCAACAAGAGTGCAATCACCGCAAACAGACTCACTTCAAAGAAGAGTGACATGGCAACTGGAAGACCGAGCTTTGCCATGTCCCACATGGTCTTGGCATGGGGCTTAAAAAATTGCTCGAACAAAGCAATCTCGCTGAACCTCTTATGGAAGCGGATATAAACGGCCATAGAAAGGAACATGGCCCAGAACACCAGCGCAGTTGCAACCCCACAACCGGCACCGCCCATAGCTGGCATACCAAAATGGCCATAGATAAGGATATAGTTGGCGGGAATGTTTACCGCCAGGCCAACGAACCCAATGATCATGGTGGGCAGGGTATAGGAGATGCCTTCAGCACAGCCGCGCAGCACTTGATACAACACAAATGCCGGGGCGCCCCACATGATGCCATTGATATAGCCCAGAGTGAGCTGATGCAATTTGGGTTCAAGCTCCATAAATTGCAGGATGAAGTTCGCACTGCTTAAAAACAGAATCACACCGATACTGCCGATTATGGCAATATAAGCAGCCTGTTGGGCCAAAGGGGCGATAGCTTTCGGATTATTGGCGCCGTGATGGTGAGCAAACATTGGCGTAAAGGCCATCAACAGCCCCTGGACAAACAGGATTGCCGGCAACCAAAGGCTGGTACCAACGGCAACGGCGGCCATATCAACAGCGCTGACCCGGCCTGCCATCACAGTGTCGATAAAGCCCATCATAGTCTGAGTGACCTGGGCAATAAGCACTGGCAACGCCAGTTGGATCAATCGTTTGGCCTGAAAGCCCGTATGATTCATGGAAAAACCTATAAAAAAGCGAGTGGAAAATGTTTACTGGTATTGTACAAGCCACCTGTGAAGTGACTGCGATTCAAAAAAATGATGGATTCCACACCCTGGAAGTGGCCATTCCTGCCGCGTTATGCGAAGGCCTGACGACGGGCGCAAGTGTCGCAAATAATGGTGTGTGTCTGACAGTCACACAGATCGCGAATGATAGGGTGTTTTTTGACGTAATGGAAGAGACCCTTAAGTTGACTAACTTGTCAGATTTACAAACTGGAAGCTGGGTCAATATCGAGCGTTCTTTGACCTTCGGCAGCGAAATTGGTGGACACATTTTATCGGGCCATATTCATACCACTGCTGAAGTGGTTGAGGTCAGTGATACCGACGAACATTACGATGTCAGAGTCAAGGTTGAACCAAGCTGGATGCGATACATACTCTATAAAGGTTTTGTAGGCATTAATGGTTGCAGTCTGACCGTGGGAAAGGTTGATGAAACCAGCTTTTGGCTACATTTGATTCCAGAGACATTGAAGCTGACTAACCTGAAAGCCGCCACGGTTGGCAGCCGTATTAATATAGAAATAGACAGTCAAACTCAGGCTATTGTTGATACTGTTGAAAGAGTCCTCGCCGCCAGGTTTGCGGGTCAATAATACTGTTCGTCATCCGCGTCTACATGAACTTCAATTTTTTTGTGGAGCTCATCGACATGCAACCTCAAATGTATGGGGTTGCAGCACACGCGGCAATCTTCAAAGTACTCCTGATCACCATTGCTGCCATCTATATCTATATGCTGATGATGCCCACAGTGTGGGCAATGAATAGTGTTGGATTTGAGCTTCATTACTCGGCTCCCAAATAGCCTGTGGCACTGCGGCCACCATCTACCGCGATGACCTGGCCTGATATATAGGGAGCCTGTGCCAAAAACACAGCCAATTGAGCAATGTCCCCGCTCTGGCCACAGCGGCCGAGAGGAATATGGGCGGTGACTGCTTGCTGCTTCTGGTCGCTGCTGCCGTGAGGCCAAATGATCGCACCCGGAGCAATCCCATTCACCCTGACATCAGGCGCCATCTCCAGTGCCAGTGAACGGGTTGCCATCTCCAATCCTGCCTTAGCAACAGAGTAGAGTCCATAATCCTTTAAGGGTCGTTGGCCGTGAATATCAACAAGGTTTAGAACGCTGCCCTGGCTTCGCGCCAGCATCTTGCCCAGTTCCCGGGATAAAAAGTAGGGCGCCAGCAGGTTCGTCTGTAACATGGCCTGGGCATCGCTCATGGTGACGGAAGCTAAGGGCATCGGCTTGAAAACGGAGGCATTATTGACCAGCACTGTCAGCGACGGCAGTGTCGCTTTGACCTCATCGGCTAACTTCAGAATGTCCTGTTCACAGCTCAGATCCGCATGAAACCCTTGTGCTGAGCCACACCTTATTAGGTTGAAACTATCAACCAAAGCCTGAGCCTCACCCTTTGAGTGTAAATAGTGGATAGCCACATTAAACCCTGCCTGATGAAACTGCCTGGCGATTTCGGCCCCCACACGTTTGGCTCCACCTGTGATAAGTACCCAGGGTTCTTCCATGTCGATTCCTTTATAGTGATGTTTCAGTTGGAGCTAAGCATAGCTTGTTGTTGTGCACACAATGTGGCGGATCGCTGCCTGAAACTCAAGAGATTACCTGCAAACCTGCGAGCCTGAATCTTAAAGCCAAACCTCAACATTTACAGGGGCAAAGGAGAGGGCAGCAGGTTGCTCCGCTAGTGGGTTTCACGTACACTCCCATCCCTGCATCCGGAAATGTAGAACTCCGTACTGTTCTGTCGCCGGGATGCAACTTTCTTCTTTTATTTTTATCACCAAGTGGCCCTGCGTATGGGTCACCACTGGAATAAGGATTTTACATGCCTGTAATTACTCTTCCTGACGGCAGCAAACGCGAATTTGACCGTCCAGTTTCCACTCTTGATGTTGCAGCCGATATTGGCCCTGGTCTGGCAAAAGCCTGTATCGCCGGTCGTGTTAACGGTGAGCTGAAAGACGCCTGTGACCTGATCGAACAGGACAGCGAATTGTCTATCATCACCGCCAAGGATGCCGAGGGTCTTGAGATCCTGCGTCACTCATGCGCCCACCTGCTGGGTCATGCCATCAAGCAACTGTGGCCAGAAACCAAAATGGCTATTGGTCCTGTGATCGACAACGGCTTCTATTATGACGTTGACCTGGAGCAAAAGCTGACCCAGGAAGATCTGGACAAGCTGGAAAAGCGCATGCAGGAGCTGGCCAAGACTCACTACAACGTGGTGAAGCGTGTGGTGAGCTGGCAGGAAGCCCGCGATGCATTTGAAGCACGCGGTGAAACCTACAAGATGGAAATTCTGGATGAAAACATTGGCCGCGATGAAACTCCGGCTCTGTATCATCACGAAGAGTACACTGACATGTGTCGTGGCCCGCACGTTCCAAACATGCGTTTCTGCGAACACTTTAAACTGATGAATGTTGCCGGTGCCTACTGGCGCGGTAACTCAGACAACAAGATGCTGCAGCGTATCTATGGTACTGCCTGGGGTGACAAGAAAGCCCTGAAAGCGCACATTGTTCGTCTGGAAGAAGCTGCCAAGCGTGACCATCGTAAGATTGGTAAGCAGCTGGATCTGTACCATATGCAGGAAGAAGCGCCTGGTATGGTGTTCTGGCACAACAATGGTTGGAGCCTGTTCCTGGAGCTTGAGCGTTTCGTTCGTCAGAAGCTGGGTAACTACGATTACCAGGAAGTAAAAGGTCCACTGATGATGGACCGCGTGCTGTGGGAACGCAGTGGTCACTGGGACAAGTACTCTGAGGCCATGTTCACTACCAGCAGCGAAAACCGTGAGTATGCTATTAAGCCAATGAACTGTCCAGGTCATGTTCAGATCTTTAACCAGGGCTTGAAATCTTACCGTGACCTGCCATTGCGTATGGCTGAGTTCGGTTGCTGTCACCGTAATGAGCCTTCTGGCTCCCTGCACGGTCTGATGCGTGTGCGTGGCTTTACTCAGGATGATGCTCATATCTTCTGTACTGAAGAGCAGGTTCAGGCTGAGGTAAGCAGCTGTATCAAGATGGTATATGACACTTACGCGACTTTCGGTTTCGAAAACATCGTGGTGAAGCTGTCTACCCGTCCAGAAAAGCGTATCGGTGACGATGCAATGTGGGACCGTGCTGAAGAAGCTTTGAAAGAAGCACTGCGCAGCAATGGTATCGAATTTGAGGTTCTGCCGGGTGAAGGTGCCTTCTACGGTCCGAAAATCGAATTTACTTTGCATGATTGTCTTGACCGTGCGTGGCAATGTGGTACCGTGCAGCTCGACTATGCACTACCGGGTCGTTTGGGTGCGACTTATGTGGCTGAAGATAACAGCCGTCAAACCCCTGTGATGATTCACCGTGCAATTTTGGGCTCCCTGGAGCGCTTCCTCGGTATTCTTATTGAAGAATATGCAGGTAAATTCCCTGTTTGGTTGGCGCCAATGCAGGCTGTTGTCATGAATATCACTGACAAACAGGCGGATTATGTTGAAGAAGTCGTCAAATCCTTCAAAGAACAAGGCATTCGTGCATCTTCGGACTTGAGGAACGAGAAGATTGGCTTTAAAATACGCGAGCACACTTTGAAGCGTGTACCATTCCTGCTTGTTGTAGGCGATCAGGAAATGGAAAATCAGGAAGTAGCGGTGCGAACCCGTGATGGTGTTGACCTGGGTAAATTCAAGATCGAAGCATTTGCCGACATGGTCAAGAAACAAATTTCGCTCCGTAGTCTCAATCTGTTGGAGGAATAGGTCATAAAGATCAAAAAAGCAGGGCGTCAGGCTGCCCCAAACCGTATCAACGATGAAATCACTGGTGTACCAGAGGTTCGTTTAAACGGCGTCGATGGCGAGCAAATCGGTATCGTAAGCATTCGTGAAGCTCAGAACACGGCTGATGAAGCCGGTCTGGATCTGGTAGAAATCAGCCCGAATGCAGAACCGCCAGTCTGTCGCATTATGGACTACGGAAAGTATCTGTTCGACAAAGCTAAAGCAGCTAAAGAGCAGAAGAAAAAGCAAAAGCAGATTCAGGTTAAGGAAGTTAAATTCCGTCCTGGAACTGACGAAAACGACTATCAGGTAAAACTACGCAACCTGATACGTTTTCTGGAAGACGGAGACAAAGCGAAAATTACGTTGCGTTTCCGCGGCCGGGAAATGGCTCACCAGAACCTGGGTATGGATCTTCTGAACCGTATCAAGGCTGACCTGGAAGAGCTGGCAGTTGTGGAATCCTTCCCGAAAATGGAAGGTCGCCAGGCTGTAATGGTTCTCGCGCCTAAAAAGAAATAGTAGGGCAACCTTCAAAGTAAAAGGGGGTTGACTGAGGTCAACCCCCTTTTCGCCTTACGTTTTATTAATCATCCCAATGCGGAGTTTTAGATATGCCTAAAATGAAGACCGACAAGGGTGTTGCTAAGCGTTTTAAGAAAACCGCTAATGGTTTCAAGCGCAAGCAAGCCAACCTGCGTCACATCCTGACCAAGAAGAGCACCAAGCGTAAGCGTCACCTGCGTGCTAAATGTCAAGTAGCTAAAGCTGATGTGCCAGCAATCGCACGTCAACTGCCATACGCTTAATTTGAGGAGATAGAAAGATGCCAAGAGTTAAGCGTGGTGTAACCGCTCGTGCTCGTCACAAGAAAGTTCTGAAACTTGCTAAAGGTTATTATGGCGCTCGTAGCCGTACTTTCCGCGTTGCTGTTCAGGCAGTAACTAAAGCTGGTCAATATGCTTACCGTGACCGTCGCCAGAAGAAACGTCAATTCCGTCAACTGTGGATTGCTCGTATCAACGCGGCTTCTCGTCAGAATGGTCTGTCTTACAGCCGTTTCATCAACGGTCTGAAGAAGGCGTCAATCGAAATCGATCGTAAGATTTTGGCTGACATCGCTGTATTCGACAAAGTAGTTTTCGCTACTCTGGTTGAAAAGGCAAAAGAAGCTCTGGCTAAGTAATTAGTCGTTGATTCTGTTAAAAAGGGACCTTCTGGTCCCTTTTTTCGTTCTGGCGTAAGTTGTGTAGATGCCCCCACGATATTCCTCAAGCCGTTATTCCCATCATCAAGCTCAACCTCCCGAACTGAGCATTCCCTATAGACCAACTTTCCTCAAACCCCTGGCTGTTTTCCTTAGAATGTCAGTGGGTGGCAGGTCTTAATTGCTACCCAGGTCTTGCCCGTACCGCCCGGGCTGTGGTGAGACAATTTGGGCCAATGGCTGTCCATGTATTGCCTGACTGAGAGGCGCTTCGCTTGCTGTAATTGAGTGGCGATATTATCTGAGCAGATTCTCTGCCTTAGCTCATTATCCTTGCCAGGATGCCTACTCTCCGATTGATAGAGGGGAGGGGGAGGAGCGAAGACTTGGCAAATTTAACAAATAAAAAAGCAGCCCGGAGGCTGCCTTTTGTTGTCTCTTTTGCAGGTTACTGGGCATCCAGGAAGCGTTCAGCGTCCAGAGCCGCCATACAACCTGTACCGGCAGACGTAATTGCCTGGCGATAGATGTGGTCCATTACATCACCGGCAGCGAAGATACCTTCGATACTGGTTTGTGTGGCGTTACCTTCAAGACCACTTTGCACTTTCAGGTAGCCGTTGTTCATTTCCAGCTGACCCTCGAAGATACCGGTATTAGGGCTGTGGCCGATGGCTACGAACACACCAGCGACTTCCAGATCTTCAATGCTGTCATCTTTGGTAGAGCGGATTTTTACGCCGGTTACACCCATCTGATCGCCAACCACTTCTTCCAGAGTGCGGTCCAGGTGCAGTACAACGTTACCATTTTCCGCTTTATCCAGCAGACGGTCCGCCAGAATTTTCTCTGAGCGGAAGCTGTCGCGACGGTGGATTACGTGAACCTCTGAAGCGATATTGCTCAGGTACAGTGCTTCTTCAACAGCAGTGTTACCACCACCGATAACGGCAACTTTCTGGTTGCGGTAGAAGAAACCATCACAGGTTGCACAGGCGGATACACCACGACCTTTAAACTCTTCTTCAGAAGGCAGGCCCAGGTACTTGGCTGATGCGCCGGTAGCGATGATCAGAGAATCACAAGTGTATTCGCCATTGTCGCCAAACAGACGCAGTGGGCGAGTGCTGAAATCGACTTTGTGGATATGGTCAAACAGGATCTCTGTATTGAATTTCTCGGCATGTTTTTGCATACGCTCCATCAGACCCGGACCTGTCAGATCATCCGGATCACCTGGCCAGTTTTCTACTTCGGTAGTCGTGGTCAACTGACCACCTTGCTGCATACCTGTGATCATCACTGGGTTGAGGTTGGCACGCGCAGCATAAACGGCTGCTGTGTATCCCGCAGGACCTGAACCTAAAATCAAAAGTTTGCAATGTCTGGCTTGGCTCATTGTTATCTCCGTGCCTTAAATAAATTGCGCCGATTGTAGGGAATTTAGCACCCGGGGTAAAGCTAACTCCCCGATTGCTTCAATCGAAAAAGGGAGCCGCAGCTCCCTTGATTCTTAAACCAAACTTTACAGCAGGTTAGTTGGATCTACAAAGGCCATGTTATGTGTCTCAGCGACCTCTTTACAGGTAATCTTTCCATGCATCACGTTCAGGCCATTCAACAGGTGCTTGTCAGCAAGCAGTGCCTGCTTATAACCTTTCTCCGCCAGTCTGATGATGTAGGGCAGGGTAACGTTGTTTAACGCAAAGGTTGAGGTGCGGGCTACCGCGCCTGGCATGTTGGCTACACAATAGTGGACAACATCATCGACGATATAAGTCGGCTCCTGGTGAGTCGTTGCCTTGGAGGTTTCAATACAACCGCCCTGATCAATCGCAACATCTACGATGGCGCTGCCTGGCTTCATGCGAGAGATCATATCGGCGGTTACCAGCTTGGGCGCTGCAGCGCCAGGGATCAGTACACCACCAACAACCAGATCTGCTTCCATTACGTGACGCTCAATGGCATCGGCCGTAGAGTAGATAGCCTTTACGCTGGAGCCAAACTGAACATTCAAACGACGCAGGGCATCAACGCTGCGGTCCAGTACAACCACATCTGCGCCCATACCTACAGCCATTTGTGCGGCATTGGTACCGACCATGCCGCCGCCGATAATCACAACTTTAGCAGGCTCAACACCGGGTACGCCACCAAGCAACATGCCGCTGCCGCCTTTGGATTTTTCCAGTGCCATGGCACCGGCCTGAATAGACATACGGCCGGCAACTTCAGACATAGGTGCCAGCAATGGCAGGCCTCCACGGTCATCGGTTACTGTTTCATAGGCGATACATACCGCGCCGGAGGCGATAAGTTCTTCTGTTTGTGGGAGGTCTGGAGCAAGGTGGAGGTAAGTAAAGAGAATTTGGTCTTGTTTGAGCATGGCGCGCTCAACTGCCTGGGGCTCTTTCACTTTAACGATCATATCAGCAGCATCGAACACTGCTTTGGCGGTTTGAAGTATCTCGGCACCGGCGTCGATGTAATCCTGATCTGTAAATCCGATTCCCATCCCTGCCTGGGTCTCTACCAAGACATTATGCCCCTTTAAGGTGAGCTCGCGAACACTGGCTGGCACCATGCCTACACGGTATTCGTGGTTCTTAATTTCCTTGGGTACACCAATAATCATCTTTGAGCCTCTTCTGATAAAAAACCCATTTTTCATAGGTATATTTGTTATTTTATGCTTCCTGAAGGTGATTCTTTCAGGGGTTTCTAGTATAGTATCGAGTTAGCAGTTAATGCTGCTGAACATTCGACATACACAATATAAAATATCGTTTTAACCCTAAAACAAGGTTAATACTATGCCATATAATAAAAAGAGTCCTGTAAAAGACTTAGATCGGATAGATCGCAACATTCTTAACGAACTACAAATTGATGGTCGTATCTCCAACGTAGAACTGTCAAAGCGGGTTGGTCTGAGTCCAACTCCATGTTTGGAAAGAGTGAAGCGTTTAGAGAAACAAGGTTATATCAACGGCTACACAGCCCTGGTTAACCCGCACTTCCTCGGTGCTTCTCTGCTGGTCTTTGTTGAGATTACCCTGAACCGTGACACCCCTGAGGTGTTTGACAAATTCAATCGCGCTGTACAACTGCTGGACGACATTCAGGAATGCCACCTGGTATCCGGCGATTTCGACTATCTGTTGAAAACACGCGTATCTGATATGTCTGCCTATCGCCGTTTGTTGGGTGAGACCCTGCTGAAATTGCCAGCGGTTTCTGATACCCGCACTTACGTAGTGATGGAAGAAGTTAAGCAAACCAGTCGAGTGGCGATTCAGCCTCTTGCTGCGAAAGAAGCATAATTTCGAAACGATAAAGGGCCTGCGGGCCCTTTTGTTTTACAGACAGTTTTTACCCTGCATCAATTTCTTTACAGCATTTCATCTTCTGCATTAGAAATCGCCCATCAAAGGGGGATTCGCTGCATATTCATGGAGTTTCTGATATCTTAAAGCCAATTGTATCGATTTTTACGGAATGCTTGGCTTGTCTCAGGGAACTCGCGTTAATACGCTTACCGGATTACAACGGCTGCAGGAAGGCGGCTTATTAATCACCTGTATGCTGGCGACTTTTATTTTGCTGGCGTTAAGCAGCTTTCATCCGGCCGATCCGGGCTGGAGCCAAACCAGTTATCAAGGTGAAATCCATAACCTTACAGGTGCTGTCGGGGCGTGGCTCGCCGACGTGCTGTTTTATTTCTTTGGGTATACCGCCTATTTAATTCCATTCGTGGTGGCCTTTACCGGCTGGTTGCTTTTCAAACGAACCCATAAATTGTTGGAAATAGATTACTTTTCTGTCGGTTTACGGTTGGTCGGCTTTATTCTGATGGTATTGAGTCTGGCTACGCTGGCCAGTATGAATGCCAACGATATTTATGAGTTCTCTGCCGGTGGCGTTGCCGGTGATGTTATTGCCGACGCCATGTTGCCCTATTTTAATACACTGGGGACGACTTTGCTGTTGTTGTCCTTTGTCTGTGCTGGCTTTACCCTGTTTACCGGCGTGTCCATGCTGGTGTTGGTGGAAGTGACCGGCATGGTGTGTATTAAGTCAGTGCTTTGGTTGTACCATCTGCCAGAGCGTCTCAAACAGGATACCTCAGAAACAGAAGATACCCGGGGCTTCATGTCTCTGGTGGATAAGTTCCGCGAGAGAAGGGGCGGGGTAGACCAGCCTCATGAAGATGAACTTGATGAGAAGCCCGAGCACGATGGGCTTGAGGCCGATTCTCAGGCCAGTGGTCTGGTATCAAGATTCTCCGGCATGCTGAAGAAAAAACGCGAAGAGCCTGAACTGGTAGAGGTCGAAGCAGAAGCTGAAGTTGTTAACGCCCGTGTCGAGCCTAAACTTGCTGCTGTTGTGGACGAAGAAACCGAAACTCCACCCTGGGAGGAGCCTAAGTCTGCTGAAGTGATCGACTTCGACAGCAAAAATTCTGTGGGTGGCGTCAACGCCAAAGCACGCCTGGATGCCAGCAAAGCAAAAGTGGTTGATGGCATCATTACCATTCCGGGACAGGACATTGTCCCTCCTAAGCCAACCACGCCGCTGCCGGATATCAGTCTGTTGGATGTGCCAAACCGCAAACATAATCCTATCAGCCAGGAAGAGCTGGATCAGGTGGCACGACTGGTAGAAGCCAAATTGGCGGACTTTAATGTTGTCGCAAATGTTGTGGGGGTATTCCCAGGCCCTGTAGTCACCCGTTTTGAGCTTGAACTGGCGCCTGGTGTGAAAGCATCCAAGATTACCAACCTGTCCCGCGATTTGGCCCGTTCTTTGTTGGCTGAGAGTGTTCGCGTAGTAGAGGTGATCCCGGGCAAGGCCTATGTGGGCCTGGAAATCCCCAATAAATTCCGCGAAACCGTGTTTATGCGGGATGTACTGGACTGTGAAAAGTTCACCAGCAGCGAGTCAAACCTGACCATGGTGCTTGGAGCTGATATCGCCGGTGAACCGGTTGTCGTAGATCTGGGTAAAATGCCCCACTTGCTGGTAGCGGGTACCACAGGCTCTGGTAAGTCCGTTGGTGTGAACGTCATGATCACCAGTTTGCTGTATAAGTCCACGCCTGATGATGTTCGCTTTATCATGATCGACCCCAAGATGTTGGAACTGTCTGTGTATGAAGGCATCCCACATCTGTTGTGTGAAGTTGTGACCGATATGAAAGAAGCGGCCAATGCACTGCGCTGGTGTGTTGGTGAGATGGAGCGTCGCTACAAGCTGATGTCTGCGGTAGGTGTCCGTAATTTGAAAGGCTATAACGCCAAGATTGCCGATGCTAAAGCCAAAGGTGAGCCCATTATGGACCCACTTTGGAAATCTTCTGATTCCATGGAGCCAGAAGCGCCTGAGCTTGAGAAACTGCCATCTATCGTTGTGGTGGTGGACGAGTTTGCTGACATGATGATGATTGTCGGCAAGAAGGTTGAAGAGCTTATCGCCCGTATTGCGCAAAAGGCCCGTGCCGCGGGGATACACCTTGTGCTGGCGACCCAGCGCCCTTCGGTGGATGTGATCACTGGTCTTATTAAGGCCAACATTCCAACTCGTATGGCGTTCCAGGTATCGTCGAAAATTGACTCCAGAACCATTTTGGATCAGCAAGGCGCAGAAACCCTGTTGGGCATGGGTGACATGCTGTATCTGCCTCCGGGTACCAGCGTTCCTGTGCGGGTTCATGGTGCTTTTGTGGATGACCATGAAGTGCATGCGGTTGTGGCCGACTGGCACGCACGTGGCAAACCTCAGTACATTGATGAGATTTTGCAGGGTGCCAGTGAGGGCGAGCAGGTATTGCTGCCGGGTGAAGCTGCCGAAGGCGATGAAGAATTGGATGCTCTGTACGATGAAGCGGTTGCCTTTGTAACAGAAACCCGCCGTGGATCAATTTCCAGCGTGCAGCGTAAATTTAAGATTGGTTATAACCGGGCTGCCCGGATTATTGAGCAGATGGAAATGCAGGGTGTTGTCAGTAGTCAGGGCCATAACGGTAACCGTGAAGTACTGGCTCCACCTCCACCAAAATAACATTGCAGGTGAAACAGGATATGAAAAAGCGCGTCAGTTTTTCCTTGGTAGCTATGGCCTTGGCATTCAGTGCCGGTGCCATGGCGGATGATGCCGCTTCATTGAAGCAAAAGCTGGGTCAACTCGATGGCATGAGTGCGGATTTCCAGCAAACCGTCACAGACGTGAATGACAAACAGATACAGCAGGGGCAGGGCGTCATTGCATTGGCCTCGCCCAATCGTTTGTACTGGCACTTAACGTCGCCTGACGAGTCCATGATAGTGGCTGATGGCAAGGATGTATGGATTTATAACCCCTTCGCGGAAGAGGTCACAGTACTGGGCATAGATGAAGTGATTGCCGCATCGCCGATTGCGCTTTTGGTTCAGCAAGATGATAAGGTCTGGCAGGACTATGGGGTGACCAAAGCCGGTGACTGCTACCAAATCAAGCCCAAGAGCCTGGACAGTCAGGTGGTTGGCGTAGATGTTTGTTTCAAGGGTGACACCCTGTCTCAATTCAGTATTCTGGACAGTCAGGGCAATAACAGCCTATTTAAGCTCAGGGGACAAAGAGCGCTGGACGCCAGGGATGACACCTTGTTCAAGTTTACGGTACCGGAGAACGTCGACATCGACGACCAGCGTACCGGAGAATAATGTGTGACCAGTATGAGTTTTGATTTTGCGCCTGATTTCCGGCCGTTGGCGGCGCGTATGCGTCCCAGAGAGATGTCGGAATATATTGGTCAGGCGCATCTGTTGGGTGACGGCCAGCCGCTGCGTAAGGCGCTGGAGGCAGGACGAGCCCACTCCATGTTGTTCTGGGGGCCACCAGGTACGGGTAAAACCACCCTGGCCGAATTGGTAGCCCACTACGCCAATGCCCACGTTGAACGTATCTCGGCCGTGACTTCAGGGGTAAAAGAGATACGTGCAGCGATTGAACAGGCCAAAGCTGTCGCCCAGGCCCGTGGTCAGCGTACGCTGTTGTTTGTGGATGAGGTCCATAGATTTAATAAAAGTCAGCAGGATGCGTTTCTGCCTTTTATTGAAGATGGCACAGTGATCTTTATTGGAGCCACTACAGAAAACCCATCGTTCGAAATCAATAATGCTTTGCTATCCCGTGCCCGGGTCTACCTGATCAAGAAGCTGACTCCTGATGAGATTAAGCTGATGGTGACTCAGGCGCTCAATGATGACGAGCGTGGCCTGGGCAAACGTCAGTTGAACATGCCTGACGAGGTGTTGGAGCAGCTCGCCCAGACCTGTGATGGTGATGGGCGTAAGTCCCTTAATCTGCTTGAGCTGATGAGTGATATGGTAGCCGATGGTGGCACCTTCACTCTGGATATGCTGACTCAGGTAGCCGGGGTCCAGCTTGCTGGCTACGACAAGAACGGCGATCTCTATTACGACCTGATCTCTGCAGTACATAAATCCATCCGAGGTTCTGCGCCTGATGCCGCTTTGTATTGGTATTGTCGTATTCTCGAAGGTGGTGGCGATCCTTTATATGTTGCCCGTCGCTTGTTGGCCATCGCTTCGGAAGATATAGGTAACGCCGATCCTCAGGCCATGACAGTCGCGATCAATGCCTGGGAGTGTTTTCATCGGGTAGGGCCAGCAGAGGGTGAACGGGCCATTGCACAGGCGGTGATTTACCTGGCAAGTGCTCCCAAAAGTAATGCCGTATACACTGCCTTTAAAGCGGCGAGAGCACTCGCACGGGAGACAGGAAATCAGGGGGTGCCTATGCATCTGCGCAACGCACCCACTGGACTGATGAAGGACATAGGATTCGGCGACGGATATCGCTATGCTCACGACGAGCCAAATGCCTATGCTATGGGCGAAAACTATTTCCCTGAGCCACTGAAGGACAGTCGTTTCTACTTCCCCACCGAGCGGGGATTTGAAAAACGGATTAAAGATAAGTTGGCTCAGCTGGTACAGCTCGATTCTATCAGTGAGAACAAGCGTTATGATGACTAACATTTTGTTTGTCGCCATGGGCGGAGCCATTGGAGCCGTATGCCGTTATTTGATATCAATATTTATGATCCAGGTATTTGGCACCGGATTTCCTTTTGGTACACTGCTGGTTAACGTATTGGGCTCCTTTGTTATGGGAGTCATTTATGCATTGGGGCAGGTGAGTCATGTCAGTCCGGAACTCAAGGCCATGATAGGTGTTGGTTTGCTGGGCGCATTGACAACGTTTTCCACCTTTTCCAATGAAACCCTGTTATTAATGCAGGACGGCGAATGGCTGAAAGCCGGCCTTAATGTGGTGCTGAACCTGACTATCTGCCTAGCTGTAGTATATATGGGCCAGCAACTGGTCTTTTCTCGCGTTTAACTATTAAGAAAATAAGACATGTTAGATCCAAAATTTTTGCGCACTGAACTGGAAGTGACAGCGGAACGCCTGGCGACCCGCGGCTTCATCCTTGACGTTGACCGTATCCAGAAACTGGAAGAGAAGCGTAAGTCCCTGCAAGTTGAAACCGAAGAACTGCAGGCCAAGCGTAACTCCATCTCCAAGTCCATCGGTCAGGCCAAGGCCCGTGGTGAAGATGTTGCTCCAATCATGGCTCAGGTCGGTGATCTGGGTTCTCAGTTGGATGCCAAAAAGCAAGAGTTGGCGGATCTGCTGAGTGAAATTTCCGGTATCGCAATGACAACGCCTAACCTGCCGGACGAGTCAGTACCTGTTGGTGCCGATGAAAACGAAAACGTTGTTGTTCGCAGCTGGGGTGAGCCTCGCAGCTTTGACTTCGAAGTAAAAGATCACGTTGATCTGGGCGAAGGTCTGCAGGGCCTGGACTTCAAGAGTGCGGTTAAAATCACCGGCTCACGCTTTATCGTGATGAAGGGGCAGATTGCCCGTATGCATCGTGCTCTGGCAGCTTTCATGCTGGATACTCACACTCTTGAGCACGGTTATACCGAAGCCTACGTTCCTTATCTGGTTAATGCAGACAGCTTACTGGGTACAGGTCAGTTGCCAAAGTTTGGTGAAGATCTGTTCCACACCAAGCCAGCGACTGAAGAAGGCCAGGGCCTGAGCTTGATCCCAACTGCGGAAGTGCCACTGACCAATCTGGTTCGTGACACTATCGTTGATGAAGCTGAGCTGCCAATCAAGCTGACTGCTCACACGCCTTGCTTCCGCTCTGAGGCTGGTTCTTACGGTAAAGACACCCGTGGTCTGATCCGCCAGCATCAGTTCGACAAGGTGGAAATGGTGCAGATTGTGAAGCCGGAAGACTCCATAAATGCCCTGGAAGAGCTGACAGGCCACGCTGAAAAAATCTTGCAAAAGCTGGGCTTACCGTATCGCACAATGGTATTGTGTACTGGCGACATGGGGTTTGGTTCCGCTAAAACCTATGATCTGGAAGTATGGCTGCCAGCGCAGAACACTTACCGTGAAATCTCCTCTTGCAGCAATATGCAGGACTTCCAGGCGCGTCGTATGCAAGCCCGTTACCGTGGTGGTGATAACAAGCCAGTCTTGTTGCACACTCTGAACGGTTCTGGTCTGGCAGTGGGACGTACTCTGGTAGCGATTCTGGAAAACTATCAGAACGCGGACGGTACCATTACAGTACCAGAAGCGCTGCGTCCATACATGGGCGGTCTGGAAAAGCTGGGTTAACAGCCGGTTTCCAGCCAGCTATAAAAACTAAAACTAAGCAGTAACAGCGTTATTTAGGGATTTGGTCAGTTCGATATGGATAGCAGTATTTTATACTTGCGCTGGCTGTCCTATGTTGCAGTGATTGCCGTCTTTGTCGGCATCATGTTTGCGACCTTTGGGGAAGCCATAGTGCTGATTATGGAAAATGTCGGCAAATAACCGATAACTCAACTCGCTTAATGAAAAAGCCCCGCATCGCGGGGCTTTTTGTATTTGGCTGTCAGTGACCAGAACGCTGATCAACATTCAATAAGCTTGCCGTTTGGATTGTCTCTGAAACTCCTTACCGGCAGTTCAGAAGTATTTGGCTCTGACCATGGCATCCATGCCGCCATCGACGAACAGCACACTGCCTGTAATAAAGGAAGCCTGCTCAGATATTAAAAAACCTACTGTAGCGGCAATTTCAGCGGGCTGACCTGCACGTCCCACAGGTGCAACAAATTTCTTTACTGCTTCGCCAAATCGTGGGTCTTCTTTTGAGGCCTGATGCAGTGGAGTCTCCACTGCACCCGGAGCCACAACGTTGATGCGCAGCCCTTTATTGCCTTCTGCTGCCGCTTGCTGGCGGGCCCAGCAGGTGACAGCGTACTTGGAGGCTGCGTAGCTGATTTGAGGCGCATTGGCACTCTGAGCCAACTGGCGGGTTTGAGTTTCATCACCACCCAGCATGGCATCAACCATAGCGTGTGGACCTGCCAATTGCGCGGTTGCTGCAACCGAACCTATGACAACCACTGCAGGATTATCATTTTGATAGAGATCTGACTTCAACCCCTCTACCAGTTCGGTGACACCAAAGAAATTGACCGATGTAATAAGTGCGGCGTCAGGCGCTGTAACGCCAACACCTGCGCAGCATACCAGTCCGGACAACTGTCCTTTCGCCAGCGCTTTAACATGTTCGATGGCGGCATTACGCCCCTGAGGTGAGGACAGGTCAGTACTGACCTGAGTGAATTTTTCATCGGTTTGGCGGTCAATGCCGATAATAGTATGGCCCTGGTTGGCCAAAAGCTCACATACTGCTGCACCAATCCCGGAAGCGCTGCCGGTAACTGCAATAACTGACATTCGTGACTCCTGTTTGTCCTTGTTTTTGTTATTCGACACCGGTAGGCAATGTTTGTCCTCGTCCGGCGAGACTAGCTTTCCTTGCTTTTTAATCTGAACGTTTGTCCGGCTTAACCCTAACCTTATCCTAAACCTTCTGGAAACTGAGCCTCTGTGGCCTTACTGCGATAACGTTCAACGGGAACTGGTCGAGCCTTGATATTCAGTGGTGTCAGTTTCGGTAAACCCCTGATGCTCGTTTGCCTCCTGCTGTGATGAGTGTTTATCTGATGTCACGGAATGACGCTTAAGACGCACCAGCAGGATAACAGAGCCCAGTACACTGATGTTGCTGATTAATATCGCCATACGCAGAGAGTCACTGCCAAACCAGGGCGTCAGTATATCGCTGATTGCGCCTGCAACGACCGGACCGACTCCAAACCCCAGTAGAGTAACCAAAAGGGTTTGCAGCGACACTGCGATTCCCCGGATTGATGGCGCAACCCATTCAGTCAGTACCGCCATACTGGGACCGACCCAGAATACTGAGAAGAAACCCGCCAGGGCACATGGCAACATGGCAAGGGGAAGTCGAACATCACCCAGTTGCAGGTAGTATTCGCTGGGGAACAGTAAGTAAATTAATAGCGCCAACAGACCGAGCAGGTGACCTTTGATGGCCAAATCCAAAGGGCTCTTTTGGCCATGTTGTTTGTCTGCCAGATAGCCACTTAGCAGCATGCCGGTAGCAGATGCGCCTCCGGCAATGGTGCCAGCAAGGAGTCCTGCATTTTGCAGGCTCATACTGTGACTGCGTACCAGAAAAGAAGCGTTCCACATAGCATAGGCGTTAGAACCCAGGGTACCCAGGGCAGCAGCGAGAATAAGCAGGCGTATCCGTTTATCCTGCCAGAGTGTAATCACTGCGGGCCAAATACCTTTAAGCAAACTTTCACCGCGATGATGAGTATTTGGTGAACGAGTTGACTGGTGACGTTCAGGCTCCCTTATCAACCAGAGCGACAATGCCAGGGGTAAGACAGGCAATGCCACCAGTGCAAAACTGTCGCGCCAACCTATCAGGTTCACTATATAAGCACCAAGACTGAGGGCGAGGATGGCTGAAAATGTTGCTGCTGATGAGAAAATACTGATGGCAAAGGCACGTCGATTTATTGGATATACATCTGAGATCAGAGAAATGGATGCGGATGCGACCGGAACCTCTGCCACGGCAACCAACATTCGCAGCCCAATAAGCACCCAGAGCGCCTCGACTCTTGCTCCTAACCAGGTGGTAACAGTCCAAACAAAGGTACAGAA
This sequence comes from Shewanella corallii, assembly GCF_023349125.1. Taxonomy (GTDB): domain Bacteria; phylum Pseudomonadota; class Gammaproteobacteria; order Enterobacterales; family Shewanellaceae; genus Shewanella; species Shewanella corallii. The sequence continues at coordinate 276,468 of NZ_JAKIKT010000005.1, forward strand.
TGCCAGCAGGTGAGTGCGGTTGACTCTATCTGCCACTCTTCCTGCGGGGAGGCACAGCAGGGCGAACACCAGCGCAAAGGCCAGGCCGGTGACGACTCCCATTTGCGCATCTGATGCGTTGAACTCCTGCTTTATCGGTTCAATCATTACTGCCAGGATCTGCCTGCCGGTAAACATTTGGATATAAACAGCGGTCAGCAGAAGCAGCAGTCCATGCTGCTTCACAAAAGCCCTGATGTTATTCACCGGGTCAGCTCTGACTGACTTGTTGACGTTCCCGTGCCATAGTCATTGCTGTATCGTCAATCATATCTTCCTGACCTCCGACAGTCCCCCGACGACCAAGTTCAAGCAGGATATCCCTTGCCGGTACCCCGTATTTCTTCTCTGCGCGTTGGGCAAACAGCAAGAATGAGGAATAGACGCCGGCATATCCCAGAGTCAGAGCATCACGGTCGATACGGATAGGCTGCTCCATCATGGGCACAACCAGATCTTCAGCCACATCCATAATGCCGTAAAGATCTATGCCATGGTTAACCTGCATACGCTCAAGCACAGCCACAAACACTTCCAGCGGTGTATTACCCGCTCCTGCGCCCAATCCCGCTACAGACCCGTCGATACGGTTTGCCCCTGCTGCCATTGCAGCCAGAGAGTTGGGGATACTCATACCAAGATTATGGTGACCATGGAAACCTATCTCTGTGTCCGGTTTGAGGTGCTGTCGAAGCAGCGAGATACGGTCAGTGACGTCCTGAGGCAACATATAGCCAGCAGAATCTGTGCAGTAGATGCAATTAGCACCATAGGATTCCATCAACTTAGCCTGTTCCAGCAGTTTTTCTGGCGTGATCATATGGGCCATCATCAGAAAACCCACAGTGTCCATGCCAAGCTCTCGGGCAAGGCCAATATGTTGGCCTGAAACATCGGCTTCGGTGCAGTGGGTAGCGACCCGAATTGTATTTACGCCCAGATCATGTGCCATACGCAGATGGTCCACTGTGCCTATTCCCGGCAACAACAGTGCAGAAATTTTTGCCTGGGTCATCTGTGGAATGACCGCACTCAGATACTCTTCATCGCTATGGGCGGGGAAGCCATAATTCAGTGATGCACCACCCAGACCGTCGCCATGGGTCACTTCAATCAAGGGGACACCGGCTTTGTCCAGACCCGTTGCGATGTCGACCATCTCTTTAAGGCTGATCTGATGTCGTTTTGCATGCATGCCATCACGCAGGGACATATCATGCAGTTTGACTGTTCTTCCTTTCAAATCCATGAGTCTTTTCCTTATCCCTGAGTAGATGATCCCAACATGGTATCCGCCAGCATTTCGGCGGTGCGTGCGGCTGATGCCGTCATAATGTCCAGATTGCCCGCATAGGTGGGCAGGTAGTCACCCAAACCTTTGACTTCCAGAAACACTGACACTTTTCGGCCATCGAATACCGGACCATTCTTCAGCTTGTAGCCGGGTACATAACGCTGCACTTCGGCGATCATGGCGTGAATCGACTCGGTAATGGCTTGCTGATCAGGGGTGTCTTCGGTCAAGCAGTGAATGGTGTCACGCATAAGCAGCGGTGGCTCGGCAGGGTTAATCACGATAATGGCCTTGCCCTTGTCTGCACCGCCCACTTGCTCTACGGCACCTGCAGTGGTTCGGGTAAACTCATCGATATTCTGACGTGTCCCCGGGCCTACAGATTTGGACGACACAGTAGCGACAATCTCTGCATATTCCACAGCCTGTACTCTGGATACCGCGGCAACCATAGGTATGGTGGCCTGGCCGCCACAGGTCACCATATTCACGTTCATGGTGCCTGGCTTTAGTCCATCCAGATTGACAGGAGGGACACAATAGGGACCAATTGCCGCCGGTGTCAGGTCAATCATCAACACGCCAAGCTCATTAACTTTACGCGAGTTGTCTGCATGCACATAGGCCGAGGTGGCATCGAACGCGATACGAATATCATCCGCTTCGATATGGGGCAGCAGCCCATCAACGCCTTCGGCTGTGGTTTTAAGACCGGCTTCCCGGGCGCGGGCCAGACCTTCGGAATCAGGATCTATTCCCACCATCCATACCGGCTCCAGTATCTCGCTGCGCTGCAGCTTATACATCAGGTCGGTGCCGATATTTCCCGAGCCTATCAATGCACACTTAATTTTGTTCATTATGCTTCCTATCCATCTTGGTGAAGCGGGTCATTCGCAGAAACTCACGCTGCAGTCGCCCATGCCTTCAATCGTCATAAAGAAGTGGTCGCCGGCTTTGGCATCGATTAATGGAGCCAGGGCACCGGAAAGTATAATTTCGCCTTTTTTAAAGGGGATACCGTACTGACCAAGCGTATTGGCAAGCCAGGCGACGGCCTGAGCTGGGTGTCCCTGAACTGCGCTTCCAACACCTTCACCCGCTGGCTGATTGTTGTGGTAGAGCTTCATTTGGACTGCAGCCAAATCCAGGGAGCGTGGGTCGATTCTTTGCTCGCCAATGACAAAGACGCCACAGGACGCATTATCAGCCACGGTATCGACAATGGAGATGCACCAGTCCTGAATGCGGGAATCGACAATTTCAAAGCAGGGCGCGACCCACTCAGTGGCATCCAGTACCTGCTCGGCAGTAATCCCCGGGCCAACCAGATCTTGCTTCAGGCAAAACGCAATTTCCCCCTCGGCTCTGGGCTGGATCAGGCCTGCTTGCTTGAGGCTCATAGTCGACCCTTGTGGGTAATGCATACTATCTGTCAGAAAGCCAAAGTCCGGCTGATGAACATTGAGCATTTGCTGCACAGCCTTACTGGTCACTCCTATCTTTTTACCGATCACCTGTTCACCGTTAGCCTGCCGTAACGCCAGGGTCGACAGTGAAATTTGGTAGGCATCGTCTATGGTCAGGGACTTATCTTCTGAGATCAGTGGTGGCAGGGTTTGCCTGTGTGTCAACGCATGAAAAAGTCGCTCACCCCAATGCCTGTGCTTGTTGTCAATCATGCTTTGCTCCTCTGACAGCATCAGACCAGAGATCTGGCAAGCCGGGATCCGTTTGTCTGATAAGACGTTTCAGCAGCAGCTTGAGCGCAGTGACATCACCGCGGCCGATTTCATCCACCAGGTCGTCTTCTATGGCTTTGGCCTGAGCGATTTGACCAAGCGAAGCCTGATGGCCTTTATCTGTCAGGGCATATTTCTCGCCAATACAAGTGACCAGCCCGGAATGGACCAGCTGGGCCATCTGGTTTTCATCCAGACTTTGACCCGTGTATTCGATGTGGGCGTTAAGACTGGTCAGGTCAATGCCACCTTGAATTGCCAGTACGGAAACAGCGAAGAAATGTGCCGGACTTAAGTCAAATCTTGCCAGCTCCTTTTGCATACCCTGCATCATTTGAAAGTGGGCTCTTCCCAGCAGGTATCCGAGCAGATCTTCGTTGTAATTACAGTCCAGTGGCTCTTCGCTCTGACTGAGCTGCACGCCCTCCCAGGGCTTGCGGGCAGTCAATGCGTATTGACCGCATTGGAACGCCAGAGGTGGTAATGTTGAGTGATCGAAATCGAGGACTTCACCAATAAAGATGATGTGGTCGCCGCCGTCATGAACAAAGGCGGTTTTACATTGGAAGCGGGCACTGCACTGTCCGATTAACGGTGCACTGGTTACCCCCTGATCAAGCGCAAGGTCTTTAAATTTGTCTTCCCCTTTAGAGGCAAAACGGTTGGACAGATCCTGTTGGTCCATAGAAAGTACGTGGACATTCCAGTGTTCTGCCTCTGTAAACACCGGCAAACTCATGGCTGTTTTGGCAAGGCTCCACAGCACCAAAGGTGGCTCGAGGGACACAGAGTTAAAACTATTGGCTGTCAGGCCGACAGGTGTGCCATCAGATGCCCGGGTAGTGATAATAGTTACCCCAGTTGTGAAGGTGCCCAACGCATTTCTCAGGGCTTTTGGATCAGGTTTGGTCGCCGACATAGCAGACTCCTCATGGTTCAGCCGTCATCCAGAGGCGGACGTGATAATGCTGCCAGTATCCGCAGCCCTATAATCTTCTCCATCGTTGATACGGACTAACGCCGGTTGGCTTGGAACACTGTCAGCTATTTATGCAGAACAGATTTTGGCGAATCAGTAAGAGTTGTGAGGTTTGTTGGTCCATATGGACCATGCGATTGATTGCAGAAGGACGTATACAGAAAACTGGAATAAAGATAACAACTAAGGATGCAGTATTATGTCAGCGGCCCAATCTCACTCCTATTCAGCACCTGCCGGTGTGATGGCTGTGATAGCTGAAACAGTCACTCGTCAACAACAGGCACAGCTGGCTAAGCCTGTGGTTGAGCTTGCTGAGCGTAAAGCCAGAATACAACAGGTGATAGATCTGCTGGTGGCGGGACATGTCTCTCTGGCAGATGCCATGGAAACAGATTTTGGCGGCCGCCACAGGGGCTTCTCTTTGATGAATGATATTCTGGGGGCACTCGCTTCCCTGAAGCATACCCGGGATAATCTGGGTACCTGGATGGAAGCCGAGAGTCGTCCTGTATTTTCCCCCTATGATCAGCTTGGTGCCACTGCACAGGTGCAATATCAGCCTAAAGGCGTTATCGGCATAATGGGAACCTGGAATGCTCCTGTGTACACACTGCTCAGTCCACTTGCTTGTGTATTGGGGGCGGGGAACAGGGCTGTGCTAAAGCCTTCAGAAGTGACGCCAGCAACAGCCCGGGTCTTGGCTGAACTATTTGCTAAATTTGTTGACCCTGAACTGGTTGCTGTGATTAACGGTGATGCAGAAGTGGGAGCCGCCTTTGCAAGCGCTGGCTTTGATCACCTGGTGTTTACCGGATCGACAGCAGTGGGTAAGAAGGTGATGACTGCCGCAGCGGCCAATTTGACTCCAGTGACGCTGGAGCTGGGCGGTAAGTCACCGGCGATCATCAGTCGCAGCGGTGATTTGGTTGATTATTGCAGACGTATTGCCATTGCCAAGGGCACCAATGGTGGGCAGATCTGTGTCAGTCCCGACGTACTTTATGTGCCTGCAGAGAGCCTGGACGTCGTCACCAAAACCTTATTGAGTCAGTTTAAGGGGCTGTATCCCGTGATTACCGACAATGCTGATCTGACTCCTGTGATAAATCAGGCTCATTTGGAGCGTATTCAATCTTATATTGAAGATGCCAAAGCAAAGTGCGCAGGGATAAAGGTGAGCCATGAAGGCGTACAAGGTGATGATCGCCGTCTGCCATTGACCTTAATTATTGAGCCCGGCGCCGATTGCACGGTAATGCAGCAAGAGATATTCGGTCCATTGCTCATTATCAAGGGGTACGATAAGACATCTGAAGTGTTGACGGATATCAATAACCGGGAAAACCCTCTGGCCCTTTATTGGTTTGGTACCGATCAGCAAGAGAAAGAGCTGGTACTGACACATACCTGCAGCGGTGGCGTGACTGTTAATGATGCGTTGGCTCATGCGGCGATGCATGATGCGCCATTTGGTGGCACAGGCGCCTCAGGTATAGGCCATTATCACGGTAAAGAGGGCTTTCTGGAGTTCAGCCATATGAAGACGATATTGCAGGCTCCCGATTACGATCCCAGAGGCGAATGGGGCATGTTGCCACCGTATCATGAAGGCTTTGAGGCAATGATGGCGGCTCAGGTTACTGCTGACTGATATCCCGGCGCTTTTTGTTAAAGGCCATCAGCAGCAGGTCGATAGCAACGATAAAGAGTATGGTCAGGCTCACGGTTCGGGTGGCTTCAATGGCGAACAGGGAAATATTTCCTTGCCACTGAAACAGTGACACCAGCTCAACCAATAACAGCGCGATGCAGGGGACTGCAATTGATAGGGTGATAATCGCTGTTTTTGCCATAAGCTGACCTTATATTGAAAACACTCCTTTGACTAAGTGTAGAAACAGAAATGGCTCCTGCCAATCAGGAGCCATTTTGTTTTTCGGGCCAGCAGAGTTTATTCAGTCAACTCTCCGGCCAGATTGAGTTGCATCAGGCGTTTGATCTCTTCTGAAGGCAGATCTTTACCCAGCAGGAAATGTAATTTGGCTAAAGCTGCTTCAATGGTCATATCGGCACCGCTGATCACGCCGTTACGCTTAAGGCCTGTACCTGTTGCATAACCGGACATATTGACCCGTCCCTGGAAACACTGGGTCAGGTTTACCAGCACAATACCTCGTTCATCAGCCTCTTTCAGGGTATTCAGCAGTTCTGGATCTTCTGGGGCATTTCCCACGCCAAAAGTCAGAATAATGAGTGCTTTTACCGGCTGCTGAAGCAGGTTCTCGAAAATCTCTGTGGAGATCCCCGGATACAGAGTGACTACACCGATTGGCTGTGGGCGAACACAGGCTACTTCAAGTGGTTTGTTTGAAGGTTGGGTCACTGCGCCTTTTTTAAGACTGATCTTAATCCCGGCTTCAGCCAGCATGGGAAAGTTAGGGGAGGCAAAGGCATCGAAACCGTCGGCGTGAGCCTTGGTGGAACGGTTACCGCGAAACAGCTTGTTATTAAAGTAGAGGCAAACTTCGGCGATGGGGTAATGAGCAGCCAGGTAGAGCGAATTCAGCAGGTTGGTTTGACCGTCGGAGCGTAATTGGCTCAGGGGGATTTGAGAGCCGGTAACGATAACGGGTTTGGACAGTCCCTGCAGCATAAATGAAAGCGCTGAGGCGGTGTAAGCCATGGTGTCAGTACCGTGGAGGATCACAAAGCCATCGTATTTATCGTAATTTGCTTTGATGTCGTTTGCGATCTGTTGCCAGTCGGTGGGCTTCATATTGGAGGAATCGATAAGGGGACTGTATTCGTGAATGACGAAGTCCGGCATCTCATCGTGGTAAAACTCCGGCATGGACTGAACACATTCAGTCAGAAACCCCGCCGCCGGCACGAAGCCCACATCGGTTTTCTTCATACCTATGGTGCCGCCGGTATAGGCGATGTAGATAGTAGCTTTGGTCATTTGCTTTGTAGGGAAAGTCGCGGTGGCGCAAGTATAGCGGAAAGATATATTTACTGAAATATTTGCGACAACGGTAGTGGAATAGGGTGATCCAGATAATGAATGTTTTGTACCTGTTGCTGCTGTTATAAAAAAGCCCGGCTAAGCCGGGCTTTAATCAAATAGCTACCTAGTAGTTACAGATGTCGCAGTAGAGGTAAATGCCATTGGGGTCATTAAAGCTGTCGAGAATCTGAAGCTCCTGTTCAGCCTTTGACAGCATCTGTGCCAGCATACCTTTATCGGCCTGCATTTGAGGCAGGTAAGCGGATGCTGCACCAAAAAGATCCTGAATAAGTGCTTGTTCGGCGGACAGCTCCTGCTCAATCAGCTTGGTGTCGTAATGTTCCAGACCTGCGAATTCAGCAGCTTTGGCAACCGCAGCCTGCAGGTCGCCGAGTTCGTCTACCAGTCCAAGTTCCAATGCTTTAACACCGGTCCAAACCCGTCCCTGAGCAATCTTGTCCACGTCAGTGGTACTCATATTTCGGCCCTGCGCGACGATATTAATAAACTCGCTGTAACCTCTTTCTATACCACGCTGAATAACAGCCTGAACCTGAGGTGACAGGGAGCGGGTCACAGTGAGTCCCGCCCAGTCAGAGGTTGCAACACCATCGGTATGGATCCCAAGGTTTGCCAGGGTTTTCTCAAAGGTGGTGATCATCCCGAAAATACCGATGGAACCAGTGATCGTAGTTGGCGTGGCAAAGATATAGTCGGCATCGGCGGAAATCCAGTAACCACCGGAAGCAGCATAACTTCCCATGCTGACAACTACCGGTTTGTTGGCCTGTTGCAATGCCAGTACTTCCTGACGGATCTGCTCTGACGCAAAGGCACTGCCGCCTGGGCTATCCACTCTGAGAACAACCGCTTTGATGTCGTCATCGTATCTTGCTTTACGCAACAGGGCAGAGGTGCTTTCGCCGCCAATTTCTCCCGGCTGTTGATAACCGTTCAGGATCTTACCTTTGGCAACCACAAGCGCGATATTCTCTTCAGCCATTGTCAGGCTGGGTTGGTTAATCAGGCTCAGGTAATCCTCAAAATGTACCTGACGGAAGGTGTGGTGTTCATCATCGGCAGCCACCAGAGTTTTCATCTCAGATCTGAAACTGTCCAGAGTTCCCAGGGCATCGACCCAACCCAACTGCAGAGCAACCATAGCGGGCTGGCCCTTGGCTTTATCCAGATATGCCAGATACTCATCAGCATTAAGTGACAGTGTGTCGGCTTTTATCTTGCGATTGGCCAGGATGGTATCTTCATAGGATTGCCAAAGTCCGCCGAGCAAGGCCGTATTTGCCTCTTTCGCGGCCGGAGACATATCGTCACGCAGGAAAGGTTCAACAGCGGATTTATAGGTACCTACGCGAAATACATGGGTTTGAACATCAAGCTTCTCCAGTGCACTTTTAAAGTACATGCGATAGCTTGCCAGACCGTCGATCATCACACCGCCCTGAGGGTTCAGGTATACCCGGTCGGCGAAACTGGCGAGAAAGTACTGCTGCTGATCATAATAATCACCATAGGCCAGTACTTTTTTACCGGCAGCCCTGAACTCATTGAGGGCGTCACCTATGACCTGCAGCTTACTCATACCGGCTCTGCGAAGGTCCGGAAGAATGAGCACGATAGCTTCTATTCGTCTGTCTTCTGTGGCGTTGTGGATGGTATCCAGCACATCGCTGAGCAGGATTTCATGTTCATCCGGGTTGTTTTTCCCCTGGCTGAAAAACGCTTCGACCGGGTCGATATAACGTTTTTGATCCACGATAGAGCCAGATAGCTCAAGCACCAATGCGGTATCAGGCTTTACCTTGATGCTGTCATCGCTGGATAAAGTCACAATAAAAGCGGCTAACAGGCCAAATACCAAAATATTCAATATCAACTTGCGCAGGCCATTGACCATACGCCAAAGCCCTACAAATATACGTCTGATTACAGAAGGTTTTGTCGACATCCAGGGTCGCTCCTTTTCATTACTATCAGGGATATGCTAACTCAGAACGTCACTCCGTGCGCCCCCGATTTGTAAAGTAATTTAACAACTGGTCTGCAGTGAGATATTGAGCTCATTTGAGGGGCAGGTTATGCTGGTTTAAATCACATGTTTTAAAAGGATGTTTGAATGTCGGCCGAACAGATAAAAATAACACCCGGAACCCAGGCTTCTCCTTATCCTCATATGTTGGCGCCTCTGGATTTAGGCTACACCCAACTCAAGAACCGGGTATTGATGGGATCCATGCATACCGGACTCGAAGAGGAAAAGGGCGGGTTTGAAAAACTGGCCGCTTTTTATCGTGAAAGAGCCGAAGGGGGCGTAGGCCTGATTGTTACCGGGGGCATATCTCCAAACTTCCGTGGTCGACTGGCTCCTCATGCTTCCCAGCTGAGTTTCCCCTGGCAGGTGAGTAAACACAAAATCGTGACCGATGCAGTGCATGAGGCCGATGGTAAAATCTGTATGCAGATACTGCATGCAGGTCGCTATGGCTACCATCCTTTCTCTCAGGCTCCCAGCGCCATTAAAGCGCCAATCACACCCTTTAAGCCATGGGCTATGGCATCCTGGCAGGTAAAACGCACTATTGCGGCATACACTCGCGCTGCTCGCCTGGCGAAACAAGCTGGGTATGACGGTGTCGAGGTGATGGGTTCTGAAGGTTATCTGATTAACCAGTTTATCTGCTCCCGTACCAATAAGCGTACGGATGAATGGGGCGGCAGTTTTGAAAACCGCTGTCGTTTGGCACTGGATATTGTCAAAGGCATTCGCGCCAAAGTCGGCAATGATTTTATCATCATTTTCCGTTTGTCCATGCTGGATCTGGTGGATAAGGGCTCAACCTGGGATGAGGTGGTACAGCTGGCCAAGTGGCTTGAACGGGCCGGTGTCACCATTATCAATACAGGTATCGGCTGGCATGAGGCCCGCATTCCTACCATTGTGACCTCAGTTCCCCGCGGCGCTTTTGCCTGGGTGACTGAAAAGCTAAAAAGCGAAGTCAATGTCCCTCTGGTAGCTACCAACCGTATCAATACTCCGGAAGTCGCTGAGAACATTATCTCGTCAGGTCAGGCGGATATGGTGTCTATGGCGCGTCCATTCCTCGCTGATGCTGACTTGGTCAATAAGGCTGCCGCGGGTCAGAGCGAGCTTATTAATACCTGTATTGGCTGTAATCAGGCCTGTCTGGACCATACTTTCTCTCTCAAGCGGGCGACCTGTTTGGTTAACCCAAGAGCCTGTTACGAAACAGAGCTTAACTTCACCCCCACGACCCAGGCCAAACGTCTGGCTGTCGTTGGGGCAGGGCCAGCAGGTATGGCCTTTGCCGTTTATGCCGCCCAGCGTGGCCATAACGTGGTGGTGTTTGAGGCCCGGGGGGAAGTTGGTGGACAGTTTAATCTGGCCCGTAAAATTCCGGGTAAAGAGGAGTTTGACGAAACCATTCGCTACTTTGACCGTCAGTTCGCCAATTTGGGCATAGAGTTAAGGCTAAACACCAGGTTCACTCCTGAGCTGCTCAATGACGAGAAGTTTGATGAGATTATTATGGCCACGGGAGTCGTACCCCGCATGGTTAAGGTCCCCGGCTTTGACTCATCCAATGTGGTGACCTATCAGCAGGTACTGCGCGGAGAAGTCGAAGTCGGCCAGAAAGTGGCACTGATAGGTGCTGGTGGTATTGGCTTTGATATGGCGCACTTCCTGTGTGAATCAGAGTCCAGCACCCTGAATCCCTCGGCCTGGTTTAAACAATGGGGCGTGGATACAGCCTATCAAAACCGGGGTGGCCTGGCTGTGGTTAAGGACAGTGAGGCTGCGACAGCTCACCAGTCACGGCAGGTTTATCTGCTGCAACGCAAAACCTCCAAAATTGGTAAAGGCCTTGGTAAAACCAGCGGTTGGGTGCATCGCAGCGTGATTAAGCAGCACGGCGTTATTACCAAAACCGGTGTGTCTTACGATAAGTATGACGAGCAGGGATTGCATATCACGGTCGACGACAAGCCAGAAGTACTTGATGTAGATACTGTGGTGCTGTGTGCCGGTCAGGAATCGAATCGCGAACTGGAGTCCGCCTTGCAGGCCACTGGCGTTCCTGTACATTTAATTGGTGGCGTTGATGTCGCTGCAGAATTGGATGCCAAACGAGCCATTCGTCAGGGCGCTGAACTGGCGGCCTCAATTTAATCATCATCTGCTCCTGCAGGTGGATATCTGCAGGAGCTTATATGAAATCCCTACCTTCCCTCTTTGCGCTGTTCATTGTTGCCCTGATGTCGGCCGCTATATCAACGCCAACTTTCTCTGCTGAATTTGATCCCGAACTGGCCAGACAGACAGGGGCGGATACCTACGGTATGAAACCTTACGTGGTGGCATTTTTAAAAGCTGGTCCTAATCGTAGCGGTTCAGATGCAGAGAAAGCAGCATTGCAAATGGCGCATCTTGATAATATTAAACGCCTGGCTGATGAGGGTTTGCTGGTGTTGGCCGGACCCTTTCTGGATAAGGGAGAGCTCAGAGGGATTTATATCTTTAACGTCAGTGATGTAGAAACCGCCCGAGAGCTTACTCAAAGCGATCCTGCCATTCAATCCGGGAGTTTGGTGATGGAGTTAAAGCCCTGGTATGGCTCTGCAGCACTAATGATGGTGAATGACTTGCACAGCAAGTTGGCAAAGAAGGGGATTTAACGCTTGGTAATTGCCGGCGAAGGGTATCTGCCAAAAGCCTTAATCCTTTCGTTAATGACCGTTGGCAACCGATTGGCTTAATCCAGCAGTAAAGTTTTTTGTAACAGGTGCGGGGGACGGGTAACAACCTGCACACCGTCGGGAGACAGGTCCAGATTAAGATTGGTTTCCGGCACACAGCAACAGGGCAGACATTCGTCGGCTTCCAGAGATGCCAGAGGTGGAGTGAGGTAGTTGACCTTGCCGGAAAGCACACGGGTCTTACAGGCGCCGCAATAACCACTGCGGCACTCTGAGAAGATCTTTATCTTCTTAAACTCGAGCGCTTCCAGCAAAGTCTCGTGCTGCTGATTGAACAGCAGCACAGGTTGACCTTGAAGGCTGACGATAGGGTCTTTCTTAAAGATCAAAATCGAGGAACTCATTTTCGTCGATGGAAGAGTCAATCTGTCCCACCAGGTAGGAAGAGACTTCTACTTCCTGCGGGGCGACCTGAACTGAGTCACTTTCCAGCCAGTTTTTCATCCATGGCAGTGGATTGCTTACCTCTGCATATGGCAGTGGCAGGTTAACCGCCTTCATACGTTCATTGGTGATGTACTCAACGTACTGACACAGGATGTTTTCGTTCAGACCAATCATGGAGCCATCTTTGAACAGGTACTTGGCCCACTCTTTTTCCTGCTCGGCAGCGCGCACAAACAGGTCATAACATTCTGAATAACACTCGATGGCAATCTCAGCCATTTCTGGGTCATCTTTACCTGATTGCATCAGGGCCAGAATGTGCTGGGTACCGTTCAGGTGCAGTGCTTCGTCACGGGCGATCAAACGGATGATTTTGGCGTTGCCTTCCATCAGTTTGCGCTCGGCGAAAGCAAATGAGCAGGCAAAGCTCACGTAGAAGCGGATGGCTTCCAGTGCGTTTACCGACATCATGCACAGATACAACTGCTTTTTCAGTGCGCGCTGGGAGATTTCCATCTCTTCACCACCGACCTGATGTACGCCTTCACCCATCAACTCATAAGCCTGAGTCATACGGATCAATTTGTCATAGTAGGCGGAGATATCTTCGGCACGCTTGAGGATCTGCTCGTTCACCACGATATCGTCAAACACTTTGCTTGGGTCGTTAACGATATTACGAATAATATGAGTGTATGAGCGTGAATGAATGGTCTCAGAGAAAGACCAGGTTTCGATCCAGGTTTCCAACTCAGGCAAAGACACCAGTGGCAGGAAGGCCACGTTGGGGCTGCGACCCTGAATAGAGTCCAGCAGTGTCTGATACTTGAGGTTGGAGATAAAGATGTGCTGCTCGTGCTCCGGCAGTTTACCGTAGTCAATTTTGTCGCGGCTGACGTCCACCTCTTCCGGGCGCCAGAAGAAGGACAGCTGCTTCTCGATCAGTTTTTCAAAGACTTCATACTTTTGTTGGTCGTAGCGAGCCACGTTAACCGGCTGGCCAAAGAACATAGGCTCTTTGGTGGCATCGTTGGGAGTTTGACAAAAAGTTGAATAAGCCATGGTGTCTTCCTGAGAAAGGGGCCCTGAGGCCCCGATAAACTAACTGGGTGTTGGATTAGATCTTACAAGCGCCGCCTGCACAATCGTCATCCTCTTTCTCTAATGCGGTCAGATTATCAAACTTGTCTGACGCGCCGTCACGTGTGTTGTGATAGTAGAGGGTCTTAACGCCCAGTTTGTATGCTGTCAGCAGATCTTTAAGCAGCTGCTGCATTGGTACTTTATGGCCGCTAAAGCGACTTGGATCATAGTTGGTGTTGGCCGAAATCGCCTGATCGATAAACTTCTGCATGATACCAACCAGCTGCAGGTAACCATCGTTGCCCGGCATTTGCCACAACAGCTCGTACTTGTCCTTCAGCTCATCGAAGTCAGGTACTACCTGCTTCAACTGACCATCTTTACTTGCCTTAACACTGATAAGGCCTCGTGGAGGCTCAATACCATTGGTAGCGTTGGAGATCTGAGAAGAGGTCTCAGATGGCATCAAGGCAGACAGAGTAGAGTTACGCAGGCCATGCTCAACGATATCTTTACGCAGACCTTCCCAATCCAGGTGCAGTGGCTCTTCACAAATCTTGTCCAGTTCACGCTTATAGGTATCGATAGGCAGGATACCCTGAGCATAAGTGGTTTCATTAAAGGCAGGGCAGGCGCCTTGCTCTTTAGCCAGATTCATGGACGCTTTCAGCAGATAGAACTGAATCGCTTCAAAGGTCTTGTGAGTCAGACCGTTGGCACTGCCGTCTGAATACTTAACGCCGTTTTTAGCCAGATAGTTGGCGAAGTTAATCACACCAATACCCAGAGTACGACGGTTCATGGACGCAATTTCAGCGGCCTTGATTGGATAGTCCTGATAGTCCAGCAGGTTGTCCAGTGCGCGTACAGCCAGATCCGACAGGTGCTCCAGCTCATCCAGGTTCTGGATAGCACCCAGGTTCAGGGCCGACAGAGTACACAGGGCGATCTCACCGGTTTCGTCGTCGATGTTGTTCATCGGCTTGGTTGGCAGTGCAATTTCCAGACACAGGTTGGACTGGCGAATTGGTGCAACCTTGGAGTCGAATGGACTGTGGGTGTTGCAGTGATCCACGTTCTGTACGTAGATACGGCCGGTGGAGGCACGTTCCTGCATCATCAGACCAAACAGCTCAGACGCTCTCAGACTCTTCTTGCGGATGCTGTCGTCCTGCTCATATTGCAGATACAGACGTTCGAACTCATCCTGATCTTCAAAGAAGGCATCGTACAGACCTGGTACATCCGATGGGCTGAACAGAGTGATGTTGCCACCCTTGATCAGGCGGGTGTACATCAGCTTGTTCAGCTGTACGCCGTAGTCCAGGTGACGGATACGGTTGTCTTCTACACCACGGTTGTTTTTCAGAACCAGCAGAGATTCTACTTCCAGGTGCCACATAGGATAGAACAGCGTTGCAGCTCCGCCACGTACGCCACCCTGAGAGCAGGACTTAACCGCAGTCTGGAAATACTTGTAGAAAGGCACACAACCAGTATGGAAGGCTTCACCACCACGGATTGGGCTACCCAGAGCACGAATACGACCGGCGTTCACGCCGATACCGGCACGCTGGCTGACGTACTTCACAATGGAAGACGCAGTCGCATTGATTGAATCCAGGCTGTCACCACACTCAATCAGTACGCAGGAGCTGAACTGACGGGTAGGGGTGCGCACACCAGACATAATGGGTGTAGGCAGCGAGATCTTGAAAGTAGATACCGCATCGTAAAAGTCTTTGATGTACTGCAGACGGGTTTCCCGTGGGTAACGGGCGAACAGACAGGCAGCAACCAGAATGTAGAGGAACTGCGCACTCTCATACACTTCGCCGGTGACACGGTTCTGAACCAGATACTTACCTTCCAGCTGCTTTACTGCAGCATAAGAGAAGTTCATATCGCGCCAGTGGTCAACATAGGAGTCCAGAATATCCAGCTCTTCTTTGCTGTAATCTTCCAGAATATGGGTGTCGTATTTACCCAGTTCTACCAGACGGGTGACATGGTCATGCAGAGCAGGTGGCTCAAATCGACCGTAGGCCTTTTTACGCAGATGGAAAATGGCCAGACGTGCCGCCAGGAACTGATAATCCGGAGACTCCGGAGAGATCAGATCCGCTGCAGCTTTGATAATGGTCTCATGGATAGCTTCGGTGGGGATACCGTCATAAAACTGTAAGTGAGAACGCAGTTCTACTTCGGAAACAGATACCTTGTCTAATCCTTTAGCTGCCCAGGTAATAACGCGGTGGATCTTATCGAGATCGATAGCTTCACGCTCTCCACTGCGCTTGGTGACTGTCATATTGCTATTCATTAAAAATGAGCCCTGAATGTAAAAGACAAAAAAACACCTGGTGTGTCGCTACTACTGAATACCCTGAACGCAAACAGGCCAAGACTGGCCAAGGCGGGCGATAACTACTGTCAGCGCACTGCTTATCCGGTTTTTGTGAACCGTGTTATTAGTGTTCGGATTTCATGCGACACACTATATATGGTGTCAAATTCAAACTTAACTACAAGATAGTGAGGTTTCGGGGGATTTGCAAGTTGCAAATTATATGACATCTTGTGGATAAGATGAGGATAATCTCCGAGGGTGAGCAGGGGCTAACCCCGGAGGTATAAAGCTACGCGCACTGCAGGCCAGTGGATGAAATTCGTGCCCCTTAAAACGAAAATTCTGATTGCGACTTTATCAAGCGATCCAGATATTCGTTCTGCTTATTTAAGGTGATCCAAAAGTGATAAAGGCGACACTAATTGTAAAACTGCGGGCCAGATCCCGGGATCATCTGTTGCGGAAATATATCCCCACAGGGCTGTGACTCCCTGCATGCCGGCCGCTTTAGCCGCCAGCAGATCCCGCTCGGCATCACCAAGATAAGCGATCGCATCCACTGCAGTGCCGGATTGCATGGCCCCAAGATACATGGGAGCCACATCAGGCTTTCTGCGAGTACAGGTATCGCCGCTGATAATGCAGCTGAGCTTATCTGTTAGCCCCAGAGCATCGAGCAGGGGCCGGGTATAGCGGGCGGGCTTATTGGTAATGACTCCCACCTTTATATCTCTGCCGATCAATTCATCCAGCAGTTGGCCTATGCCATCAAACAATGACGCCTGTTTGCCATTGACCTCGCTGTACCAATACAGCAGGCGCTGTTGCAACTGTGACAGAGTGTCTTCATCCAGCTTTGGCTGGGCAGCTTTAACCAAAGCTAAACTGCCGTGAGATGCATGTTCACGCATGCTCTCCAGGCTTTGCTCTTCAAGGCCATGCTCTTTGAGGGCCAGATTCAGTGCAGCCACCAAATCTGGCGCTGTATCCACCAGGGTGCCATCCAGATCGAACAGCACAGCCTTGATACCGATTAACTGGGCTGACATCAGTCAACCTTCTGGGTGGCAATCATATAGTTCACTTCCACACTTTTGGTGTAGCGGAACAGGCCTGTGATTGGGTTGTAGGTAATACCGTGGGCATCACGACACAGGAGGTCGGTATTGTCCACCAAAGCCATCAGTTCCGAAGGGCGAATAAACTTGGCATGGTCATGGGTACCAATGGGCAACATTTTCAGCAGGTATTCGGCACCCAGAATGGTTTCGACATAGGAGCGCAGGTTGCGGTTAATGGTAGAGAAGAACACCCAGCCGCCTGGCTTAACCATATCGCAGCAAGCCTGGATAACTGACTGAGGGTCTGGCACGTGCTCCAGCATCTCCATACAGGTCACCACATCATATTGTTGTTTGTGCTCATCTCTATGAGATTCGGCAGTGTTTTTGATGTAGTTGATGTTAACGCCGGCTTCGAGGGCATGCAGGCGTGCAACTTCCAGCGGTTCTTCGCCCATATCCAGGCCGGTCACATTGGCACCGATACGCGCCATGCTTTCAGACAGAATACCGCCGCCACAACCCACATCCAGTACCTGCTTACCAAACAGACCGCCTGACTTCTCATCTATATAGTTAAGACGCAGAGGATTAAGTTCATGCAAAGGTTTGAATTCGCCCTTTGGGTCCCACCAACTGGCGGCCATACTTTCAAACTTGGCGATTTCTTTTGGATCTACGTTGTAATTCTGTTCCATGGTTTACCCTGAGTGTGCTTTTATTGCAAAACGGCGTCATTATGAATCAGGCTTACAAAATAAAACAGCATGTCGGGTGAAAGGTTTATTAATCCAGGTCAATCTTTGTCCTTGATGACTGATAACTGAACTGTTTTGTAACCTAATAAAGCTGGTTTTACATAAATAAGGCACAAATTAAGGTTTAATGCTCGAAATTGGCATTAAACTGACCGCTTTTTGACCCCTGTAACCTAAGGGGGCTATTTCATTCCGACTTGGATCTGGCGACATTAAATAACTGTGTTAGAATGCCAAATCACGTTTGTTGGCTGAACAAGGGCACCGGTTACGGCGCGTCAGCTAAATTTTCAGGGGATCGAGCAGTTTATGACTGATCTGGCTTCATCTATTTCGCCAATTAATATTGAAGACGAACTAAAGAATTCGTACCTGGATTACGCCATGAGCGTAATTGTTGGACGAGCATTGCCGGACGTGCGGGACGGTTTGAAACCGGTTCATCGCCGCGTTTTGTTCGCAATGAATGAACTTAAGAACGATTGGAACAAGCCATATAAAAAGTCTGCACGTGTTGTGGGCGACGTAATCGGTAAATATCACCCTCACGGTGACAGTGCGGTTTACGACACCATAGTACGTATGGCTCAGCCTTTCTCGCTGCGTTATACGCTGGTGGATGGCCAGGGTAACTTTGGTTCCATCGACGGTGACGCTGCAGCGGCAATGCGTTATACGGAAATCCGTATGGAGAAGCTTGCACACCAGTTGCTGGCTGACCTGGAAAAAGAAACCGTAGACTATGTGCCTAACTATGATGGTACTGAGCAGATCCCCGCTGTACTGCCCACCAGAATTCCAAACCTACTGGTAAACGGTGCCTCAGGTATCGCGGTAGGTATGGCTACCAATATTCCGCCTCACAACCTGAACGAAGTGGTTCAGGGCTGTCTGGCACTGATTGAAGACCCTGGGCTGTCTATCGAACAGCTGATGGATTACATTCCGGGGCCTGACTTCCCAACTGCAGCATTTATCAATGGCCGCAAGGGCATTATCGATGCCTATCACACAGGCCGTGGTAAGGCAATTATGCGCGCCCGTGCCGAGGTGGAAACCGAAGACAATGGCCGCGAGCGCATCATTGTTACCGAGATTCCATATCAGGTGAACAAGGCTCGTCTGATTGAGAAAATCGCTGAGCTGGTTAAAGACAAGAAGATTGAAGGCATCAGTGGCCTGCGTGATGAGTCCGATAAAGACGGTATGCGTATCGTTATCGAAATCAAACGCGGCGAAGTGGGTGAGGTAGTACTGAACAATCTGTACTCCCAGACTCAGATGCAAACCTCTTTCGGTATCAACATGGTGGCACTGGCCAATGGTCAGCCAAAGCTTTTCAACCTCAAAGAGATGTTGGAAGCCTTTATTCTGCACCGCCGTGAAGTGGTTACCCGTCGTACCGTATTCGAGCTGCGTAAAGCCCGTGACCGTGCCCATATTCTGGAAGCACTGGCAGTTGCGCTGGCCAACATTGACCCGATTATTGCGCTGATCAAAGCCTCCCCAAGTCCTGCTGAAGCGAAAGTTAAGCTGGTAGAGAACGGCTGGACGCTGGGCAATGTTCAGGGCATGCTGGAGAAGGCCGGTGATGATGCCGCCCGTCCAGAGTGGCTGGAGCCTGAGTTTGGTATCCGTGACGGTCTGTACTATCTGACTGAGCAACAGGCTCAGGCAATTCTGGACCTGCGTCTGCACAAGCTGACCGGTCTGGAACACGAAAAGATTCTGTCTGAATACGAAGAGTTGCTGGAGATCATCGCAGGTCTGCTGTTTATCCTGCGCAGCCCAGAACGTCTGATGGAAGTGATTAAGGAAGAGCTGGAAGAAGTTCTTGAGCAGTTTGGTGACAAACGCCGCACTGAAATCAACGCCAACGAAATCGATATCAGCCTCGAAGATCTGATCAACGAAGAAGATGTTGTGGTAACCCTGTCTCACCTGGGCTATGCCAAGTACCAGCCGCTGACTGATTATCAGGCTCAGCGCCGTGGTGGTAAGGGTAAGGCTGCAACCAAGGTTAAAGACGAAGATTTCGTCGAAAAACTGCTGGTAGCCAATACCCACGATACTATTCTGTGCTTCTCAGACTTCGGCAAGATGTACTGGCTCAAGGTTTACCAGCTGCCGCTGGCCAGCCGTCAGAGCCGCGGTAAGCCTATCGTTAACCTGCTGCCACTGCAGGAAGGTGAGCGTATTACCGCTATTTTGCCAGTTCGTGAGTACGAAGCTGACAAATTTATTGTGATGGCCACTTCTCACGGTACCGTGAAGAAGACCTCTTTGATTGAGTACAGCCGTCCACGTGCCAACGGTATTATCGCCGTTAATCTGAAAGACGGTGACCAGCTGATTGGCGTTGATATTACCAACGGCGACAGCGAAATCATGCTGTTCTCTGACGAAGGTAAAGTGGTTCGCTTCCATGAAGATCAGGTTCGTGCCATGGGCCGTACCGCAACCGGTGTTCGTGGTATCAGGCTGGAAGATGGTCAGGAAGTGGTGTCACTGATTGTTCCTACTGATGACTCCCCAATTCTGACTGTGACAGAGAACGGTTTCGGTAAGCGTACCGAACTGGCCGAGTACCCAGCCAAGAGCCGTGCGACCAAGGGCGTAGTGTCTATTAAGGTGAGCGAGCGTAACGGTGGGGTTGTTGGCGCAGTTCAGGTTGGCGAGAATGACGAGATCATGCTGATCAGTAACAAGGGTACTTTGGTGCGTACCCCGGCTGAAGGTGTGTCTATCATTGGCCGTAACACTCAGGGTGTACGTATCATTCGCGTCGCTGATGACGAGGATGTGGTTGGTCTGCAGCGTATCGATGAAATCGAGGTTGTTGATCTGCCTGAAGGCGAAGAGCCGATTGAAGGCGCTGAAGGTGCAGAGGCTGCTCAGGCCCCTGAAGACAACGCCGCGGTCGAGAACGACGCCGAATAATATTGTAATTGATAAACGGGCATCACTTGATGCCCGTTTTTATTTCGCTGTTATCAAGTGAGCAAGTGGAGACATGGAATTGAGCGCTGTATATAACTTTTGTGCCGGCCCGGCGATGCTACCCAAGGCTGTGATGGCGAAAGCCAGCCAGGAGTTTGTGGATTGGCAGGGGATGGGGGTTTCTGTGATGGAAATCAGCCATCGCAGCAAAGAGTTTATGGCCTTGTCCAGTGAAGCAGAAGCGTCATTGCGTAAACTGATGGATGTTCCGGATAACTATCGGGTGCTGTTTATGCACGGTGGCGGACGAGGACAGTTCTCTGCAGTTGTGAATAATTTTATGGGCAATAATGGCCGCGCCAAATATTTGGTGAGTGGCCAGTGGTCCAAGGCTGCTGCAGAGGAAGCAGTTAAGCTTGCAGGTGCTGATGCTATTGACGTTGTGGATGTGGTCAGTGACGACAATGGTGTTAAGTCGGTTGTATTGCCAAGCTTTGAAGGCCAGGACGATGAATATCGCTATCTGCACTATTGCCCCAATGAAACTGTAGATGGTATCGAAATTTTTGAAGACATAGATTGCCCCTGGCCTGTGGTAGCGGATATGTCCTCCAACATTCTATCCCGTAAGATAGATGTCAGCCGCTATGGTCTTATCTATGCCGGTGCCCAGAAGAATATCGGCCCCAGTGGCCTGGCGATTGTAATTGTTCGTGATGATCTGCTTAATCTGCCGACCCTGAGTCAGTCATCAATTATGGATTACCGCCTGGCCCGGGATAATGACTCCATGTACAACACGCCGCCTACCTATGCCTGGTATCTGGCAGGAGAGGTGTTCAAGTGGCTTGAGCAAACTGGTGGTGTGGATGCCATGGAGCAGGTCAATACCGCCAAAGCTGAACGCTTGTACCAGTGCATCGACAGTCTCGGCTTCTATGGTAATAAAGTGGCTGCAGCCAACCGTTCCCGCATGAATGTGACCTTCCAATTAGCTGATGAGTCGCTGAATGAGGCTTTTCTTAAGGAGGCAGAAGCCAGCGGGCTGGTTGCATTGAAAGGTCACAGAATTGTCGGTGGAATGCGCGCCAGTATCTACAACGCCATGCCGATGGAGGGTGTTGAGGCCCTGGTAAGCTTTATGGAAGATTTTGCGAGCCGCCACGGTAACTGATACTGCGTTGAGTAGTCTGACCGCACACGGTTGGAGCTAAAAACAAAAAGCGAATGCCTGAGCATTCGCTTTTTTAATGTCTGTTGCGCTGGC
Organism: Shewanella corallii; assembly: GCF_023349125.1. Taxonomy (GTDB): domain Bacteria; phylum Pseudomonadota; class Gammaproteobacteria; order Enterobacterales; family Shewanellaceae; genus Shewanella; species Shewanella corallii. The sequence goes on from NZ_JAKIKT010000005.1 coordinate 298,172, forward strand.
TAAAGTACGGCTAACACCACAGAGTCACTGAAACAACTAGAGTACTTCGGCAATCGATTTGGCTAAGTAGTCGACATTGGTTGAACTGATACCCGCGATACTGATACGGCTGGAGTCTACCATGTAGATGGAGTAATCCTGTTTCAGGCGGCTGACCTGCTCAGCAGATATCCCAAGGAAACTGAACATACCTTTCTCGTCGGCAATAAAGCCAAAGTCACGGTTAACACCCAGAGCGTGTAGTTTTTCCACCAACACGGCACGGTTGCCATTAATCCGGTCACGCATCACTTTCAGCTCTTCGAGCCATTGGGCTTTTAATTCGTCACTGCCCAGAATGGTTTCAACAATGGCAGCGCCATGGGCCGGGGGCATAGAGTAGATACAGCGAATGGCGTACAGCATCACTGACAAAGAGATGTCTGCCTGAGCGGCATCTTTTGCAATCAGGGAGCAGGAGCCAATACGCTCGCGGTACAGACCAAAGTTCTTTGAACAGGAGGCACACAGCAGCATATTGTCCACTTTTGCCGCCATCGCCCGAACGCCGTAGGCATCCTGGTCAACACCATCGCCAAAGCCTTGGTATGCCATATCAATCAGAGGCATACAGCCGCGGCTGGCAATCGCATCAATAACCCGGTCCCACTGACTCTGGTTCAGATCTGCTCCACTTGGGTTGTGACAGCAGGCGTGCAGCAGCACCACATCCTGTTCATCCACTTGCTTCAGACAGGCCAGCATTTCATCAAATTTAATAGACTTGCTGTCATAGTCATAATAGGGATAGGTCTTAACTGTCAGACCAGCGGTTTCAAACAGACCGGTATGGTTTGCCCAGGTCGGGTCACTGACCCAAATGGTTGCTCCTGGTTTGCAACGTTGAATAAAGTCAGCCGCCACGCGCAGTGCACCGGTTCCTCCTGGAGTGGATACGGTACGGATACGGCCTGCCTGCATTGCGGGGTGGTCTTTGCCAAAAGCCAGTTCACTCATCAGGGTGTTGAACTGCGCGCTGCCAGTAGGACCTATATATACCTTGGTGTCCTCAGACTCCAGCCTGAGTGCCTCAGCACGTTTTACGCAATTGAGGATTGGAGTATGCCCAACCTCGTCTTTATAAACACCAACCCCCAGATCGACCTTATTGGGATTTTGGTCTTCGCGGTATTGGGTCAGGAGTCCCAGGATAGGATCGGCGGGCAAACCTTTGAGAGTTTCAAACATGGCGTCTTTGGCCTCTTGTTGTAATTTATGAAAATTCCTTTTGTCCTGATGCAGGCTGTCGCGATCAGAAGAGGTTTATCTGTCTGTAAGCTTAACCATTATGGCCTCAGGATATAAAGCTGAAACTGGTCTTAAGTGATGGTTAACAGGTGTCTGCTTTAGTTGCCATCTTGGCCTGACCGGCACCAGGGAACAAGTCGCATATGATGTTTTTTCCGGCTCTTGAATAAAAATCAATATAAAAGCCCGGAAAAAGACAAAAAACACTTGTGTCAAACCCAGCGATAAGTAACGTAAAGTGCAAACAGATTCCAATTTATCCCGGCGATTTGTCACGTTGGCGTTACGCCGGTAAAAATCAGTGTCGGAACAAAAAACAAAGGATGGCCAGATACCCTATGAAGCAGTTAAGACTTGATGCCGTTAAACACATTCAAGGTACGGTAAATATTCCGGGTTCAAAGAGCATATCCAACCGCGCCCTGCTGCTGGCAACGCTGGCGAAAGGGACCACCACTCTGACCAACTTGCTGGATGCTGATGATATCCGGCATATGCTTAAGGCGCTGGGGCAACTGGGAGTAGAGTACTCGTTGTCAGAAGACAATACTCGTTGCACTGTGACAGGTAACGGCGGTGCAATCAGCAGTGAATCTGTTCAGGAACTATACCTGGGCAACGCGGGTACCGCCATGCGTCCTCTGTGTGCGGCGTTAACTCTGGGGCAGGGCGAATTCGTGCTGACCGGAGAACCACGCATGGAAGAACGCCCGATTGGCGATCTGGTTGACGCGCTGGCCCAATTGGGCGCTGATGTCGACTACCTTAAAAATTCCTGCTTTCCTCCGGTCAGAATTAATGCCACTGGCCTGAAAGGTGGTGATGTGGAGATCGCCGGCGATCTGTCCAGCCAATACCTGACCGCACTCTTGATGGTAACTCCACTGGCACAGGGTGAGGTGACCATACATATTAAGGGCGAACTGGTTTCCAAACCTTATATCGACATCACCCTTGCATTAATGGCCCAGTTTGGCGTTGAGGTCGAAAACCATGACTACAAGCGCTTCGTGGTAAAGGCCGGTCAGGAGTACGTTTCACCCGGAACCGTGTTGGTGGAAGGTGATGCATCTTCAGCATCATACTTTTTGGCGGCAGGTGCCATAGCCGGTGAAGTCAAAGTCACTGGGGTAGGTAAGTTGTCTATTCAGGGGGACGTTAAGTTTGCCGATGCGCTGGCAGCCATGGGTGCAGATATTGAGTGGGGAGACGATTACATCATTGCCCGCAAGAGCGCGCTTAACGGTATCGACATGGATATGAACCATATCCCGGATGCCGCCATGACCATAGCGGTAGCTGCACTGTTTGCCAAGGGCCCAACCCGGATGACCAATATCTATAACTGGCGCATCAAGGAAACCGATCGTCTCAAGGCTATGGCCACCGAACTCGGTAAAGTCGGCGCGCAAGTGGAAGAGGGTCACGACTATATTAAGGTCACGCCAACCACTCAGTTGATCAGTGCAGATATCGATACCTACAACGATCATCGTATGGCCATGTGCTTTTCCCTGATGGCGTTTGCCGATTGTGGCATCACCATTAACGATCCAGACTGTACCTCCAAGACCTTCCCAGGATATTTCAAGCAATTTGAATCACTTTGCGATAAGTAAAACGACTTATTCATAAGCAGGTAAACTTTATTTGTATACACTGAAGCTGAAAAACCAACGGATTTTTCAGCTTCAGTGGTATATAATGCCGCGCGCTCATTTCGGTGTTATCACGGAAGAGGGGTTTAATTTGCGGAGGAATCTATGTCTGAATTGGCTCCAGTAGTCACTATCGATGGCCCAAGCGGTGCAGGAAAAGGCACCATCAGTCAGCTTTTGGCACAGCGTTTAGGCTGGCAATTGCTGGATAGCGGTGCCATTTACCGTGTGCTTGCCCTGGCGGCAATCCACCACAATGTAGAACTGGACAATGAAGAGGCTATCACCCTGTTGGCTGCTCACCTCGATGTGCAATTTATGACAGTTGCCGGTGTCGAGGGTGTCAAGGTGGTACTTGAGGGTGAAGATGTATCGTCGGCAATCCGAACGCAGGATTGCTCCAACGCAGCGTCAAAAATCGCCGCATTTCCAAGAGTAAGGGAAGCTCTTTTACGTCGTCAGCGCGCATTTAAATCTGCCCCGGGTTTGGTGGCCGATGGTCGTGATATGGGCACAGTGGTTTTTCCTGATGCACCGGTCAAACTGTTTTTGACTGCAAGCGCCGAAGAAAGGGCGCAAAGACGCTATAATCAGTTGCAGGACAAGGGCTTCGATGTTAATATCGATCGCCTTTTAGCCGAGATTAAAGAGCGGGACGACCGAGATATGAATCGCGCAGTAGCGCCTCTGGTTCCCGCTGAAGATGCCAAAGTCATTGACACTACCGGCATAGGCATAGAAGCAGTGCTTGATATCGTACTCAAGCACTTAGTTGAAAAGTTATCTGACACCGGCCTCTAAGGCGGGTGCGATAGGCCTTCATATCATGGAAGATGTGAATTATTTTTCTGACTCCACGTTCAGGACTGAGGCGTGGTTTATTAAATAAGTTAATTAACATGACTGAATCTTTTGCTGATCTGTTTGAACAATCCCTTCAACAACTGGAATTCCGCCCTGGCTCTATCGTACGTGGTACTGTAGTTGCTATCGAAAACGGCGTAGTTCTGGTAGACGCTGGTCTGAAGTCTGAGAGCCCAATCCCAGCTGACCAGTTCAAGAACGCTCAGGGCGAGCTGGAAATCGCTGTTGGCGACCAAGTTGACGTAGCTCTGGACTCTGTTGAAGACGGCTTCGGTGAGACTCAACTGTCTCGCGAAAAAGCTAAGCGCCATGAAGCTTGGATCGTTCTGGAAAAAGCTTACGAAGACGCTGAAACTGTTATCGGTGTTATCAACGGTAAAGTTAAAGGTGGCTTCACTGTTGAACTGAACGGTATCCGCGCGTTCCTGCCTGGTTCTCTGGTTGACGTACGTCCTATCCGTGACACTGCTCACCTGGAAAACAAAGAACTGGAATTCAAGGTTATCAAGCTGGATCAGAAGCGCAACAACGTTGTTGTTTCTCGTCGTGCAGTTATTGAATCCGAGAGCAGCGCTGAGCGTGATGCTCTGCTGGAAAACCTGCAGGAAGGTCAAGAAGTTAAGGGTATCGTTAAGAACCTGACCGACTACGGTGCATTCGTAGATCTGGGCGGCGTTGACGGCCTGCTGCACATCACCGACATGGCTTGGAAGCGTGTTAAGCACCCATCTGAGATCGTGAACGTTGGTGACGAAATCACTGTTAAAGTACTGAAGTACGACCGTGAGCGCACTCGCGTTTCTCTGGGTCTGAAGCAGCTGGGTGAAGACCCATGGCTGGAAATCAGCAAGCGCTACCCAGAAAACACTCGTCTGACCGGTCGCGTAACTAACCTGACTGACTACGGTTGCTTCGTTGAAATCGAAGAAGGCGTTGAAGGTCTGGTACACGTTTCTGAAATGGATTGGACCAACAAGAACATCCACCCATCTAAGGTTGTTAACCTGGGTGACGAAGTAGAAGTTCTGGTTCTGGACATCGATGAAGAGCGTCGTCGTATTTCTCTGGGTCTGAAGCAGTGCAAGACCAACCCATGGGAAGACTTCGCTAACCGCTTCGCCAAGGGCGACAAAGTATCCGGTAAGATCAAGTCTATCACTGACTTCGGTATCTTCATCGGTCTGGACGGCGGCATCGACGGTCTGGTTCACCTGTCTGACATCTCTTGGAACGGTACCGGTGAAGAAGCGGTTTCTGAGTACAAGAAAGGCGACGAAATCAGCGCAGTTGTTCTGTCTGTTGATCCTGAGCGTGAGCGTATCAGCCTGGGCGTTAAGCAGACTGAAGACGATCCATTCAGTGCTTACCTGGCAGACAAGAAGAAAGGTGCTATCGTTAACGGTACTGTAGTTGCTGTTGACGCTAAAGGTGCAACCATCGAGCTGGCTGACACTGTTGAAGGTTACATCCGTGTAGCTGACATCAGCCGTGAGCGTATCGAAGACGCATCTACCGTTCTGTCTGTAGGTGAAAGCGTTGAAGCCAAGTTCATGGGCGTGGATCGTAAGAACCGCACCATCAGCCTGTCTATCAAAGCGAAAGACGAAGCTGAAGAAAAAGAAGTAATGGCTAACTTGAACAAACAAGAAGACGCTGTTATTAGTAATGCTATGGCTGAAGCTTTCAAAGCAGCTCGCAAGTAATCGCCTTGCGGTTCAGGGGCATGGAAACATGTCCCTGCTAGGTGACTGTTTATGGCTTGAACACAGGGGTAGGAAGGATGACTAAATCCGAACTGATCGAAAAACTCGCCTCCAGGCAGTCACAACTGTCGGCGAAGGAAGTAGAAAATGCCATTAAAGAGATGTTGGAGCAAATGGCGACAACTCTCGAAACCGGTGATCGTATCGAGATCCGTGGTTTTGGCAGCTTCTCTCTTCACTATCGCGCACCGCGCGTTGGACGCAATCCAAAGACCGGTACGTCAGTTGAACTCGACGGTAAGTATGTCCCGCACTTCAAGCCAGGCAAAGAGCTTCGCGAACGGGTAGATTCTGAGAATCACTGATAGCGAGATTAAAAAAGCCCCCATCAGGGGGCTTTTTTGTGCCTGTAGCCAGTGAAAGCTGGTCAGTCTCCATAAATTCTTAGATAATCAGGTCATTGAAGCCACGTGTATGGAGCACACCGTGAAGTCTTTTATCATCACTGTAGTGGTAGCACTGCTGTTTTTTCTGGCCCTGATGTTCGGTGCACGCAATGATCAAGTGGTCACCATCTCCTATTTCGTTGCTCAGGGTGAGTATCGTCTCCCCGTTGTACTGGCCACAGTATTTTTGTCTGGTTTTATCATCAGCTGGTTAATGGCCTTCTACCACATCACACGTATGCGATTGGCGCTGCGACGCAAGAACAAGCAACTGGCTGAGCTGGAAAATCAGTTGCTGCACGTGCCAGTCAAGGAAAACGAAGCCTGATATGCTTGAGTTGCTCTTCCTGTTGTTGCCTATAGCCGCCGGATACGGTTGGTATATGGGCCGTCGTAGCATCAGGCAATCCCAATCCAATCAAAGTAAGAAACTGAGTCGTGATTACTTCACCGGGCTTAATTTTCTGCTCTCCAATGAATCTGATAAAGCGGTCGATCTGTTTATCACTTTGCTTGATGTCGACGATGAAACCATAGATACCCATCTGTCTTTGGGTTCACTGTTCCGTCGACGGGGGGAGGTGGACAGAGCCATACGTATCCACCAGAACCTGATAGCCCGCCCAAGCCTGCCTGACGAACAAAGAGATTTGGCAATGATGGAGCTGGGTAAAGATTATATGGCAGCCGGTTTCTACGACAGAGCTGAAGAGATCTTCCTTAATCTGGTGAGTCAGGCAGACCACAGTGAAGAAGCCGAGACTCTGCTGATTGATATCTATCAGGTGACCAAAGAGTGGCAGAAAGCCCTCGATATCACCCGTCGCCTGAGTCGCAAACGTCAACAAGCCTTAAGTCCCATCAGCGCCCACTTTTACTGCCAGTTGGCGGACGCCGCTACAGACGAACAGGAAAAAATTAAACTCTTACAGTCAGCCCTCAAGCTGGATGCTTCCTGTGGCAGAGCTATGTTAACTCTGGCTCAACTCTATCTGGACAAGGGCGATTGTAAGCAATGCCAGAAGCAGTTACAGAACCTGCTTCATGGCGATATCCAGCTGTTACCCGATGCATTGCATATTGCCCGCGAGTGCTTTCAGCAAAGCGGCGAGCTTACCGGTTACCAGGACTTTCTGGTACAGGCCATGGCCGAGGGCGCTGGCGCATCAGTCATTAATGCGTTGGCAGAACAGATGGAGAAACAGGGAGAGCTTAAGCAAGCTGAGACCCTGATATTGGACGCCCTGTATCGTCATCCTACGATGAAAGGATTCCAGCGCTTGATGCAGATGCAGGTAAAACAGGCTGAGGATGGCCAGGCAAAACAAAGTTTAACCATGCTGGAGCAGCTGGTTGAACAACAAATTAAATACCGTCCCGGATACCGTTGTAAGGAGTGTGGCTTCCCATCTCATGCTCTCTACTGGCACTGCCCATCATGTAAACACTGGGGCAGCATTACCCGGATCCGTGGTCTGGATGGGGAATAACCTCTTGACCTTGTTGGAGACAAAATGACGAATAAGCCTATCGTTGTTGCACTGGATTTTGATAATAAACACGCAGCCCTCAATCTGGTGGACAAACTTGACCCTGATATGTGCCGCCTGAAAGTGGGTAAAGAGATGTTTACCCTGTTTGGCCCCCAGTTGGTTAAAGACATTCACAGCCGTGGCTTCGACCTGTTCCTGGATCTTAAATTTCACGATATTCCAAATACTGTGGCAAAGGCGGTGACTGCCGCTGCTGAGTTGGGTGTATGGATGACCAATGTTCATGCGTCCGGCGGCCTCGCCATGATGGAAGCGGCAAAGAAGGCATTGTTACCTTATGGTGATAACGCGCCATTGTTGATTGCCGTAACCGTATTGACCTCAATGAGTGATGAAGACCTTAAGTTGATTGGGATCGATGTACCGGCAGAAGAACATGTAAAACGTCTGGCGGCATTGACTCATCAGGCTGGTCTGAACGGCGTAGTATGTTCTGCCCGTGAAGCTCAGATGCTTAAATCTACTTTTGGTGATAACTTCAAGCTGTGTACACCGGGTATCCGCCCAGAAGGCAGTGACGCAGGCGACCAACACAGAGTCATGACACCAAAAATGGCATTGGAAGCTGGCTCAGATTATCTGGTCATCGGCCGCCCGATCACCAAGGCCGCAGATCCGTTGGCTGCACTGCAGGCAATTCACAGAACAATCGCCTAACAGCGTAAGTACTGAAGGAGATAAATCATGACAGGGACGTGTAGATTTGATTTTCAGGATAAAAGGGTGTTCGTTGTCGGTGGCACCAGTGGTATTAACCTGGGAATAGCCAAAGCTTTCGCCAGGGCGGGGGCGAGGGTTGCCGTTGCCAGCCGCAGTCAGGATAAAGTTGATGCCGCAGTCAGTGAACTTAAACAGATTTCACAGAAGGATCACCTTGGAGTCTGTTTTGATGTAAGAGACAGAGAGGCTCTGGCCAAAGGCTTTGCGGATATCGCTGCCATCTATGGCCAGCTGGATGTACTGGTCAGTGGTGCTGCGGGTAATTTTCCTGCGTCAGCTTCCAGGCTATCTGAGAATGGCTTTAAATCTGTTATTGACATTGACCTGCAGGGCAGTTTTCAAGTACTGAAACAAGCCTATCCCTTGATGCAAAGGCCCGGTAGCAATATCATTCAGATCTCTGCGCCTCAGGCCTATATCGCCATGCCGGTGCAGGCCCATGTATGCGCCGCAAAAGCGGGGGTCGATATGCTGACCCGCACTCTGGCAATAGAGTGGGGCTGCGAAGGGATCCGGGTTAACTCTTTGGTTCCCGGTCCTATTGCAGATACAGAGGGTTTCAACCGGCTCGCGCCCGGGGAGCAACTTCAACAAAGGGTTGCTCAAAGTGTGCCACTGAAACGTAATGGTACGACTCAGGATATTGCTGACACAGCGCTGTTTTTAGCATCAGACGCCGCTTCGTATATTACAGGGGTTGTCTTGCCGGTCGATGGTGGCTGGTCTCTTGGTGGCGCCAGTATGGCAATGGCAGAGCTTGGTCAAATGGTGGCTAGGCAGGAAGCCCAGGATAAACAATAGTTTCTCAGTAAGGTTCATTGGCCTTGCTGACAGGTAAGAAATCAGGAAAAACTTATGGCAAATGCATTGCAGGAGCAGTTGCTCAAGGCGGGCCTCGCCAGTAAACAGAAAGTACGTGATGTAAAAACTCAAAAGCGCCGTAATCGTAAAGCCAACGTCGATGATGGCAGTGCAGCGCTGAAGGAGCAGGTGGCTGCTCAGCGTAAGGCACAGGCAGAGAAGGACAAAGCCCTGAACGAAGAGCGCTTTGCCCTGGCGCAGGAACGTGGACAGGTACGTGCCCTGGTGCACGAGGTGAAGAAACTGGCCATAGGTCTGCCCAAAGATGCTGAGACCAAGTTTAACTTCACCCTGGAAAACAAGATTTACTCGGTTTATGTCAATGACAAGCTGCAACAGCAGCTGCTGAAAGGACAACTGGGTATTGTCCGACTGGAAGATGCGAGCTTCCTGGTTCCTCATAAACTGGCGGAGCGGGTAAATCTGCTGGTACCTCAGTGGTGTGGTTATCTGTGGTCAGCGCAAGACAATACCCCCGAGGTGGAAGAGGACGATCCATATGCAGATTACGTTATCCCTGATGATCTGATGTGGTGATCATCGCTGCTGATAAAAAAACCGCCGACAGGCGGTTTTTTTGTGCCAATTTATACCAGCTTCAATAGCTGGCTGGTTCCCAGTCCGATCAATAAAGCCAATGTAAAGCTCAGCAGGGTGCCCATCATCACATACTCGGTCATCTTATGGTCCCGGCTTTCTCTCAGATCACCGAATCGGAAGATGGATTTGGCAGCCATCAGAAATCCTATGCCTGCATATTGCCCAAGGAGCACAAAGGTTAAGATTAAAAATCGCTCCAGCATACCTATCGCCTTTCCTGCGCTGGCCAGGCTTTTGTCGGTTTGTCCTACATCCAAGTCCCACTGCTTAAGCGCCTGGGCAGTGATAATAGAGACTGGATTGAGGACCAGTAGATAAGCCAACAGCACAATCAGTACCTTCACACTCAGCACAGATGATAGCCAATCCTCTTCTATGGTGCTCAGCTCTGACCAAAGGATATAGATAACTGCCAGATGCAGGAGCTGATCAATAGCAAACCAGATCTGCTTTTTTGGCAGATATGATTTGGCCAGATCGAAACAGAAGTGGCTTAGGGTGACTGCGGCCGCAAAAACCAGAGGCAAGGCCCAGCCAAGGGGAAACAACAGACATACGATAAGGGTGAGAATGCCATGGAGCAGGGCATGGATATAGAGAAGTGGGGATTTAGCATGGCGTCTATCCCTGTCTGCCACCCAGCTGTGAGCCTGTAGATAAAAGTCCCCGAGAATATGCCCCAGCAGTAATCCGCCGAGAAGGAGTCCCTGTTGTTCAGGTGTCATTGCGGTCAGTGTCTCCAATCCATTGAGAGACTAACTTGCCATAATCCAACAGTAAGTTGTAGTCAGCGGAGTTAAGTAGTCGGGTAGCATTTACCCTTGAGGTGTTAAGTATTTCCGCCAGTTGCTGGTGAGAGCCCTGTTCCAGGCGACTGAATTCAAGTAATGCCAATGCCTGCCTGGGAGTGAGCTGTGTGATTCTGGTATCAGCAAACTGAGTAAGCAGGTCTGTTTGGGAACAAAAATATTCATTGCTGGAAACCCACTTTAACCTGGTGTTTTTTAGCTCATCAAGTGTGGTTCCAGAGAGGATGTGGGCTTCTGTATTCAAAATGTTTGATGCTTCATCCATGCCAGCCAATCCTATTGCCAATCGGGCGTCCACCTTGGAGTCTGTGGTTGATAGGGCTTTCAGCGCCCAGCGGATTTGCAATGCGATCAGAGGGGCGCGGCGTGCATCTGTCAGTGTCAGCTGAAAGCTGTCTCCACGAAATATCTGCCATTGGTCCTTTGCATCAGTGCAGAACGCAGTGAGCAGTGCATCCAGCTCGGTTAATACACGCTTAAATACATCATCTCGCAGACGTCTGGAACCAACAAGATCACCAGTGATGACGGCTATCTGTTTCATAGTGTAAGTCCACTCCATGATTTGGAAGCTGGGTAATTGATACTGTGAACATTGGTAAAAGTAACCCAATAAGGTTACTTGTGCAAATGTAATCTAAAATGGTTACATGTATGAGAAGGATACGTGCGTCCCATCAAATTCACTCTGGTCAGACTGAGTTATGCTTAACAGGCGACATAATTACTTTAAATTGTTGCGAGTTTGAGTTTTAATTAAACACCTGTTTTAAATAATTGTTTGAGAAGCCGTCATGTACCCATATGAAGCGCCCCTGAAAGATATGCAGTTTGTACTCGAAAATGTGTTTGGTGCCAGCGACGTCTGGTCTCAACTTCCCGCGTTGAGTGAGCATATCGATACTGATACGGCCGCCGCGATTCTGGAAGAAGCCGCCAGAATTAACCAGGAATTGGTTCACCCAATTAATCGCAGCGGCGATGAAGAGGGCGTTAAATTCACTGACGGTAAGGTCACTACTCCTGCCGGGTACAAAGAGGTATATCAACAGTTTGCCGAAGGTGGTTGGGTCGGCCTGTGTGGTGAGCCAGACTTCGGAGGCATGGGAATGCCAAAGATGTTGGGAGTGCTGGTCGATGAGATGGGATATGGTGCCAACAATGCCTTTACCCTGTATAACTCCCTGACTGCCGGTGCAGCGCTCTGTATCAATGCTCATGCTAGCGAAGAGCTTAAGGCACAATTCCTGCCACAACTTTATTCCGGCCAGTGGTCAGGGGCCATGGATATGACTGAGCCTCAGGCTGGCTCAGATCTGCGTAATATCAGAACCCGTGCTGAACCCTGTGACGATGGCAGCTATCTAATCAGCGGCAGTAAAATCTTTATTACCGGTGGTGATCACGACCTCGCGGAAAACATCATTCATCTGGTTCTGGCGAAATTGCCAGGAAGTAATGGAATTTCTCTGTTCCTGGTTCCCAAGATACAGGTCAGTGAAGATGGTGTGTTGGGCGAGCCCAATGGCGTTACCGCAGGTTCCATCGAGCACAAGATGGGCTTGAAAGCCTCTGCCACCTGTGTGATGAATTTCGACAATGCCAAAGGTTACCTGATCGGCAAGCCGAATCGCGGGCTGGTGTGCATGTTTACCATGATGAACTATGAGCGACTTGCCATTGGTATTCAGGGATTGGGTACCTCACAGGCGGCGTCTCAAATGGCGGTTCAGTACGCCAAAGAACGTCTGCAGGGCCAGGCTGCTTCAGGCGCCAGGGCAGAAGGCGGCAGCGACCCAATCATAGTTCACGGCGATGTCAGACGTATGCTGCTCAACATTAAATCCTTGACTGAAGCGGGTCGTGCTCTGGCAGTACATACCGGAATGCAGTTGGATCTGGCTAAATATGCCGAGGAACCGGATACCCAGAGTAAGGCGGCTCGTTATGTGGGTCTGTTGACTCCGGTGGCCAAAGCATTTTTAACCGATAGAGGTCTGGATGCAGCGATATTGGCGCAGCAGGTGTTTGGTGGTCATGGCTATATACGGGAAACCGGAGTAGAACAGTTGGTGCGTGATACCCGGATCGCTCAGATCTATGAAGGCACAAACGGGATCCAGGCTATCGACTTCCTGGCACGTAAAGTGGTTGGCGACAACCTGGTCACGCTTAAGCAGTTTATTGATGAACTCAAGAGCGAGATGGCGAACTTTACCGATGACAAGGCGGTTGCCGAAGTGACATTGAGATTTGAACGTCTGCTTGAATGTGCCGAGATGATTAACACAGACAAGCTCAGCAAGCCCGCTCTGCTTAACGCCTGTGCAGTAGAGTTTCTGGATGCCTTTGGCTATACACTGTACGGCTACTATTGGCTGGCGATAGCCCATAAAGCGGCAGAGATGGATGAAGAGTTCGCCAGTGCAAAATCTTATCTGTGTAGCTTCTACATTCAGCGCATGCTTCCGAAAGCTGACGCTCTGCTCGCCCAAATCCTTTCCGGCCATGCTCCGATAATGGAAATGCCGGCAGATCTGTTTTAATTACCCGGTTCAAATCCCGGGCTGGAACTGAAAAGCGCACCCTGAGGTGCGCTTTTTATTGACCAGTATCTCACTGTTTTGCCGTCTGCGACGAAGTTTGCTCCAACAAAGGCAGCAGCTCTTTCAACAGCCGGCCATGCCAGGGAACTGGATTGGGTGTCTGCGGAGTGGACACCAGACCATTCTCCAAAGCAACAAACAGATATTCCTGCCCCTCAAGCTTTATGATACCCACCAGATTGTCTACTCCTCCCATTGAGCCGGTTTTACCCAGGACCTTAAGTTTAAGGGGCGTCTGGTTATAAGGGAATTTATATTGAAGCGTGCCGGTTGCTCCTGCGATGGGCAGGGTATCCAACAGGGGCTTTAATGATGGGGTTTGATAAATATGACTCAGCAGCTTATGTAACTGAGCCGCACTGACGAGGTTATAGCGGGAAAGGCCTGAGCCATCCACCAATCGCGAGCCCTGTAGATCCACTCCCATTGTCAGCAGTGTTTGTTTGAGAGCGGCAACGCCCTGGGGGAAATCTGCATTCTGGCCATATACTTTGCGTCCCATGGCCAACAGCAGACTGTCTGTAATCAGATTGTCTGATTCCAATAGCAGTTCGCTGGTCAACTCTGACAAAGCCGGAGACTCCAGAGTGACAAGAGTCTTGGGTGTCGAGGGCAGGGACGAGGTAAAACGTAGGGTACCCAGTACAGGAATCTGTTGGCGATTCAATATCCTTGTGGCCCAATCTGCAGCAAATTGCCTGGAGTCAGTCACGGCAAACGCAAGATTGATCGCTTTTCTTTTGGGGAAACAACCCTCGATTGATACCTGATTGCTTCCTTTACTATTCAGAGAAAGGCTACAGAACTCCTGAGGTTGGTCTTCATCATAGAAGGTGTCGGCAACCAGGCTGAATGGCGCATCTTGTTTGAGGCTAACCCTGGCTTTGTTGCTGCCGGATACGGGTTGCATTACACCCTTGACGCAATTCTTATCGATAATGAAGCTTGAAACTGGGGCGGCATAACAGATCCCCAAATCGTCCCAAACCCAGCCAGTAGCCTTTGTTTTTTGATTAAGATTGCCCACCAGCACCAGATCGCCCTGGATCTGCTTAATCCCCTTTGACTCAAGCTTACTCATCAGTGAGGCCAACTTCTTAGAACTCAGGCTGGGATCGCCACTGAACTCAAGGTAGAGGTCGCCGCTAAGCGTCCCATCTATGACCTTACCATCAGTAAGCATGCGGGTTGTGTATCTGTATTCCGGGCCGAGAAGCGAGGTGGCTGCCGCCGCTGTCATGAGCTTAAGCACACTGGCGGGTAACATCCTGTGCCCCGGGTTGATACTCACCAGAGGAGTGGAGTCGTTCGCCTTCTGCAGAATGAAGCTGACATTTGTATTTTGGGGCAATTTGCCATCGACCCAATGTTGCAGCGAGTCATCGGCATATATCTGCCCCCCATGTGCATGAGCCATACCCAGACTGATACCCAGGGCCAGGGCGGCAATCCTTTGCTTCAATACCATCATCACTGCTCCGGGTTCTCGTCCTGACTCAGCAACTTGTATAGCCAGAGCGTGACAAATACTACCAACCCCATAAAGAGTGGCAGTACAAACAGGCCAAGGTGGGTTTTAAAGTGGAACAGTGCACCCGCTGCAGCTAAGGTCAGCAGGAGTATAAGCAAAATCTTGAGTTTCATTTCTGGCTCCATTAACAGGACTGGCCAGTATATCTCAAATGACCAAAGCCATGTGTGAGCAATGCCGCCCCTGACAATAAGTTGAGCAGAACACCCATTTTATGCCGAAAAATCGTCCAACTTATTGAAGTCACAGGTGCCTCAGGGCAGAAATTACTTGCCCACGGGGGGCTAAGTCGGTAATTTCTACCCTCTTATACGTGTTTAACCGCCTTAATGAATGCCCATTCAAACAGCATTTGGCGGATGTCGCCATTGGTGTAATGCCAAATTCAAGCGACAATTGACAGAGTTACCAATTTACCGGGTTAGCCGGTAAATTGCCTAAGGAGGATACCTTGCTGAACAAGCTGGGTGGAATTGCACTGCAACCTGACGCTATTAGTTGGTTGCTGACCCCACGCCATTTCAAGGCGGAACTACTTGAACGGATCGCCAATGCCAGGCATTCGATTACCCTGACTGCTCTTTATTTGGAAGATGATGAAGCAGGTCGGGAGATCCTTAATGCCCTGATGCAGGCCAAGGCCAATAATCCCGAGCTGGATATCAAAGTCTTGGTGGATTTTCATCGTGCCAGACGCGGTCTGATTGGCCATAAAGGCGACAGTGGAAATTACCTCCTGTATCGCTCCGAGATGCAACAAGCGACTCATCCCATCGAAATCCTCGGTGTGCCGGTTAAATCCCGGGAAGTGATGGGTGTACTGCACCTCAAAGGTTTTATTATCGATGACGCTGTGATTTACAGCGGTGCGAGCCTGAATAATATCTACCTGCATCAGCAGGAAAGATACCGATTTGACCGTTACCACTTAATTGAGTCTCCTGAGCTTGCGCAGTCAATGCGTGCCATGGTGGAAAAAGTACTGGTTAACGATGAAGCCGTTTCTTCCCTGTGTCAGCCACCGGAAACCGAAGTGCTGCCGGATAAGGTTGAGGTAAGAACCTTTAAGAAGCGTTTGGCCAAAGCCAAATATGAGTTCAAGAAATCAAAGTCAGGCTTGCGGGTTACACCCTTTATCGGCCTGGGCCGTAAGCGTAATCAGCTGAACCGGGCCGTATTGGCCATGGTGGATGAATCCAGAGAGTCGCTGTTTATATGTACTCCCTATTTCAATCCACCTCTGTCGCTGGTGCGATCATTAAATCGTCATCTGAGACAGGGTAAACGAATTGATGTGGTAGTGGGCGACAAAACTGCCAATGACTTCTTTATTCCACCGGAAAAAGATTTCTCGCCAATTGGTGCCGTACCTTATCTGTATGAGCAATCACTGCGTAAGTTTGCCAAGCGTCAGCAGTGGGCAATCGATAAAGGATTGCTGAATATTCATGTGTGGAAGCATGACGATAACAGCTACCACCTGAAAGGGATTAGCTCAGATGGCAAGCGTCATCTGATCACCGGCTCCAACCTGAACCCAAGAGCCTGGGCGCTGGATCTGGAAAACGGCTTGTTGATCACCGATGAGCAGGGCCATTGGGCAGAGCAGTTTGCCGACGAACAGGCCTTTATTCTGGAGCATACCACCAGACTTTATCACTACAGTCAGATAGAAACGATTCAGCAATATCCGGCACCTGTGAAGAAGCTGCTGTCCAGAATCAACCGTATCAAAGCGGATATTTTGTTAAGACGCATTCTCTGACAAACCGCTGCTGAACGAAAAAGCCGACCATAAGGTCGGCTTTTTTATATCTGGTTGGTTCTTCCAGGGTTAAACCTGGGCAGTCATATCCTGGCCTGCGTGATCTTCCGGCATCTTGGCGTAATTCAGTGCCAGCACCACCAGAAGCACCATCACCGCGCAAAGGAGGCCTATGGAAAGCTGGCCGTAAATCGGCAGCATGGCCATCATCATTGCGGCCAGACCCGCGCCAAAGTTCTGCAGGCCACCAAGCAGGGCGCCTGCTATGCCTGCCTGACCCGGGAAGGGCTCAAGTGCTGCTGAGGTCAGGGTAGGGAACATCATACCGGCACCACAGAAGAAGAGTACAGAGCCAAGCAGCAGTGTCCAACCCACTACTTCACCAAATAAGCCAGGGATTAACATTACTGTGGCGCCTGCGCCCAGCAATGCGATACCACGATTAAGCAATCGCTTGATGCGGCTGCTGCGACCGGCGATCAAGGCGCCAATCAAGTAGCCGGGGATAGGGGCTACAAACCAAACACTGACCCAGAAGGGAGACAGTTTCAGATATTGGCCGTAAAGGACACCTGCAATCGCTTCAAAAGCCGCAATACCGGCAAAGGTCGCGATGAGCCCCAGGGTGTAACCACGAAATCCTCTGTGGCTTAATACCACGGCATAGGCATCAAAAACAGAGCGCTTTTCGCGACGTTCTGCTGGCAATGACTCTTTAAAGGTCAGCATCAACATCAGTAGTACCCCAAGGGTAAAGCCTGCCTGAGTGTAATACACTGCTCGCCAGCCAAAATACTCTGCGGTCACTGAGCCAATAAATGGGGCGACCAAAGGCAGAAACACAACAGCCATAGATACATAGCTGTTGAACTTCATCAATTTACTGCCGGTAAAGTGATCTCTGGGAATCGTGCGGCTCAGCGCGCCGGCCGCTGCAGTACCTGCGCCCTGTAAACAACTGGCAGCGATCAGTGCATCTATGGTGCTCACGTGGGCAGCCAGCAGGGCGCCCACAATAGACAGCCCAATACCGACCAGCAAAGGAATACGACGACCGATACGGTCTGAAACCGGGCCGTAAACAAATTGCAGCAGACCATAGGCCAACAGATATGCAGCCATAATGGCCTGCAATTCACCGGCAGAGGCGTGTAGCCCCTGACCGATCATAGGCAGTGCGGGAACGAAAATAGTCTGGGCCATTTGACCACAGGCAACCATAAACACCAGTTGTACAAGTACACTGGAAACAGGCGCGCCCTGTGGCGATGCAGACGAAGAAGAAGGCCGCAGCGTAGCAGGCATGATAACTCCAAAAAAAGGGAATACCGGGAAATTAATAAGGTGCATACAGGCAGGCACACCTCAGGACTGAGGCGTTGGATGACCCAAAGTATTGCACTGGGGAGGGAGCTTGTGTGGTTAGCTCTCTCTGAATGGCGCGAATTTTAGTCTTTAATCGCAAAGTTTCAATAGTTAACCCTCAATTGAGTGATGGATTTTTTGTAATTGAATGGATTAGAAAAACTAACTCAAGTAGTGTTGGTAAAATCAGTGAATATGAATATTCAAATGCTTGAGTGAAATTTGAGCTGGATTGCACCGCACGACTGATATAAAAGCTTTTACATTGAGTCAGTGGTGGCAAAGCGGTAAACTTGCGGCCCCAAACTCAGTACAGCCTGTTCAGCGCTGTCTGATTAGATCAAATAAGGTATTCGGCACGCAGCAATGACAAGCCATCTTCGACCCGAACATGCGGTGCACAGGTTGTATGCACTGAGAAAATCCATGTCGACCAAACCCTTTACGGCCAGAGGGAAAAACCTGGTCAGGTGCAGTCGCTGTCTGTTGGCACAATCTTACTGCACCTGTGCTCACTGTCGTCCTTTAACTACCAAGGCTGCGTTCGTGTTGGTGATGTACGATGATGAAGTGCTCAAGCCGACTAATTCCGGGCGACTGATTGCCGATATGGTGCCGGATACTCACGCATTTCTTTGGGCTCGTACAGAGGTTAACCCACAGCTGCTGGCGCTGCTTGAAGATCCCGGTTATCAACCCTATGTTGTATTTCCCGGTGAGTACGCCTTTGAAGGCCAGCCAGTGGTCAATCAGGTTCCTCCAGAGGCGCTGGCAGAGGGTAAGCGTCCGCTGTTTATTATGCTGGATGGCAGCTGGCGTGAAGCGGTCAAAATGTTCCGTAAGAGTCCCTATCTACACGGATTCCCATTACTGTCTTTCGATGCTGGCGAAATGGCGCGTTATGCATTGAGGAAGGGACAGAGGGAATTTCAGTTTGGTACCGCTGAAGTGGCTGTTATGGTGTTGGCAGCGATGGGAGAGCAGAGCAATGCCAGTACCTTGAATGCCTGGTTCGAATTGTTTGTCGAGTCGTCACTGCTGGGGCGCAACCGCAGACCCACCAGCGATCTGACCCCCAGAAATGAACTGATCAGCAGTTTTAACACGGCCTGGCAAACAGCGGCAGGCGAGAGTCTTTAACTTTCCACCCGATTACGGCCATTGGCTTTGGCCTCGTACAGGAGATCATCCGCAATCTTGGTCATCGACTCCAGGTCCATATTGCTTTTTGGCGAGCTGACCAGGCCTATGCTGGCGGTGACTGTAATAGTGTTGCCGCTGTCTTCAATTTGCTGCAGTGCAATCTGGTCACAGATACGCTGAGCAATTTTTTGAGCCACTGCTTTGGGGGTATTTGGCAAAGCCAGAATAAACTCTTCCCCTCCATATCTCCCCAATATATCTCCCTCGCGGATCAGACCCCGGGTCACACTGGCAAACACCTTGAGTACTTCGTCACCTGCGCCATGGCCATAGGTGTCATTGATATTTTTGAATTTATCCAAGTCCATCAGCATCAGGCTGAATGCCTGTTTCTGGCTGCGGCAAAGAATGAGCTGCTTCTCTGCCATTTCACTGTAGTGACGTCGATTATGACACCCGGTTAACGGATCTGTTTGCGCCAGCTGTTTGAGTTTTCGCTCAAACTCTTTTCTCTCTGAGATATCGAGAAAGGTCTGTGTAATGATGGTCTCACCATCGAGGTTCAGGGTACTGAGCCTGAGTTCTGCCACAAAGTGGTCTGCGTTTTCCGGCGTGACGACGATATCGATGCGGGCATCCGATATGCCTTCCTGTTTACGGGCAAGGAAGTCCTTGAGAAACGCCTGATAGGCCTCGCGCTTGGTATCGGGAAGCATATGCTCAAACCGGGTATGGGTGACCTCACTGGCGCTGATATTGAACTTGGTCACGGCGTACTGATTCAGCATCAGGATGTCATTGTCCAGATTGGTGATCACTATGCCGATAGGAGCAGAGTTAATGAGATCCTGCAGCTGCCGTTGATGTAAGCGGGATTCTTCGAGAGCCTGGGTTCTGAGATTTTCAACCAGGGTTCGTACGGTGACGTCCCTGAATATGATCAACATCAGTGACTTGCCAAGCTGGGTAAACCTGGCTTCCACATAAATGGCATCGCCACTTACATTGACCTCAAAGTCGTAACTGTCAGGTTTCGTGCCGGCTCTGACACCTTGAAGATGTTGCATGAACTCATCGGAGTGCTTAATGGAAAACACTTCACACAGCGGCTGACCCGGCTCCCCATTAAACAGAACGTCATCCAGGCCGTCTGCCCCCCGTATTTCACGTACCCTGTTATCAGCATCAAGCCAGATACAGGTATCCGGCAGGGCATTAAGCAGGCCGTTCAGGTTGGCGTTAATCCGGTTGAGTTCATCTGAGCTGACATCCAGCGAGCGGCCCAACAGTGAGATATCATGGTCGAAATCCTGATAGCCCTGATCAACCAGACTCAACAAACGGGCAAACTCAGGGCTGGTTGGTAGTGTGTCGCCGTAAACCTTCTTTAGCTGGCGTTTTAGCAGTCTGTGCATCCTAGTTCCGAGATACAGGTGATGGTCATGGTCTGATTGTGCAATTCAGCCCTGTGGCAATTATCCGTAGGACAAATCTCTCCATAGGAATAGAAGCCACATATCATGGTGGTCGCGGGCAGGGCATCTCTAACGACCTCAAGCTCTTCATCTGCCATTTGTTTGAGGATCTGTTTCCTGCCGACACAGGAAACCAGCAGTGCAAGTTGTGGCTCTGCCAACTGCTCTGTACAGATCTGTATCGCTCCGGCCGCACCATCTATGATGGCATCAACATTGGCCCGCATCAGGCGAGCGGTAGAGCCTTTGGGAATACCACCGGCAAAGGTGATGCTTTGACGTGACTCATCAATGGCCAACATGGTTCGAACCAGTTTGGTATCCGAGCCGGGTTGGAGGATCTCAAGGGGATATCTGAGGCCTATCCCGGGTAATTGGTCAACCAGGTCACCAAGATAGCTTTTATAAACATCCAGTGCAGGTTGATGGTCAAGCTCAAGCAGTTCATGCCCCTGAGAGGCGGTGACCAGACGTTCAGGTCCAAATGGCGTCCAGCCGCCTCTTGAGGCGTGGCTGACGCTAAGGTTTTGACCATAAAGACCAACTGCCACTATCTGTTTACTGACAACAGAGTCGTTCAGCAAGGTATAGGTTTTCTCAAATTTGGAGTCGTCACCAGCAAGGCCTCCGGTGATGGCGACGCTGTCATGGCAGTTTTCCGTCAGGCCCCTGGTGAGGTCACTGCCAAACACTTCCAGCCCATCACTGAATACCAGTATCAGCTGAAGGTCGTCTGCATTTAACTCTGAGGCTATGCTTGCTCCGGTATTGTAAGAATCCTGAGGGGTCTCAATCAGTTTGGCTATGGCTCTAATTTGAGTGCAGCGAAAGCCTATCAGAGTCGCTGACAGTCCGTTATCTTCAAGACCATCATTCAAAAACTCGCCAGAAGTGGTGGCTCCCACCATTTGCGCCTGGGGAATCTGCTCTCTGAGCTTTCTCAGTGCATCCTTATTGGCGCAGAGATCACCCATGACGATCATCAACACCTGGGAGCAATTGGCGATCTGTGCGTTGACCTCATTGTTCCATTGAGAATCAACTAATCGAAGTTGCTGGGTAAACATGAACAATCCTTTGATTCAATACCTTATCCTGACAAAAAGTGTAGTTCACCAGATAAAACCGTGCCGAATTTGAGGCCGGATATTACCTGTCATTTCCTGCTTATAGCGCTAACAGTGCATTGATGGTGAGCCAGATAAGAGGCACGTTGGACAGGACGAAAATCATGAACCTCAGCAGTATATTATTGCCAATGCTCTGCACCAGGCTATGAATAATACGCAGTACTACATACGCCCAGGCCAGCCAGATATTGTGTTCGCCTGTAGCTCCGAGCAGCCCCAGGGTCAGTACTATGGCGTAAAATACTGTGGGTTGCTCCATCAGATGGTTGTAGTTGTCAGCTTTCCAGCGAACTTTTGCAGGCAGTTGTGCCATCTGTTCTCCGGCCGGTGCATCCGGGTTCAGACGGATTTTACTGGCTCTGATTGCAGGGATTCGGGTGGCATACATCCAACACCAGATCACACTGGACCAGAGAACCAATGCTATCAGGGGCAACAGCAGTTGACTTAATGCAGACATCTGAGGTTCCTTTTTTGATGGTTTCTATGAAGATACCGACAGAAGCCAATGTCTTAAACCCACAACTAAAATATAAAAGCGCCCAAAAGGGCGCTTTGCTGTAAAGAAAATTTAGATTCAGATCTGTCGTGCGATAAGGGCGGCGGAATGAATGGCGCCTTCGATATACCCCAATTGCTGGCAGTCACCCACCTGATGCACAGTCAACCCGGCAGCGCTCAAAGTATCTGCCAATCGGGTATCCGGCTCTGCGCCGGACGCCAGTACCACGCTGTCTGTGGGCAGTGCGTGACTGATAAGGTTTGCCTCCAGCCCTAAATCAGGATGTTCACTTTTGGTTTTTACTCGGTAATGCACATGGTCTGCATCAATTGCCTCTATCTGTGCCTTTTTCACCAGCGTCACCTCAAGTTTATTGAGTTCGTGTAACACACGCCAACGTCTGACTATGCTCAGCTCTGCCCCCAAATCATGACCTGGTTCCAATACGGTAACACTACGACCCCGCTGCGCCAGAAACTCCGCCAACTCAAGTCCAACCAGTCCACCCCCAATAATGGTGACTTTATTGCCCAATGGCATCCAGATATTGGATAGCTTACGGGTGGCCTCTATAGAACCTGTGACCCCGGTTATCTGACCTGATGACAGCATGGCGCGCTGCATCATTGAGAGCTTTTGCCTGGCGATCTCCTTACCTTCACCTGTCATTATCTTTCGCAGCTCGTCACCTGACCACACGTGTTTGGCATCGGCTCCCGGGATATCAGGCTTACCTCGGCTGGCCCCCGTGGCCACTATCACTTCATCGGGATTCTGCTCCTCGATAAGGGCGCTGTCGGCCAGGGTATTTAGCCTGACCTGAATATTGGGATGATCCAGTTGCTTGATCTGTTGCTCAAGCAGCTTGCCATTATCCGGGTAGGCCATGGAGGCGAAAAACAGGGTGCCACCCAGACGCGCACTTTTTTCCACCAAAGTCACCTTATGGCCGCGACGGG
Organism: Shewanella corallii; assembly: GCF_023349125.1. GTDB lineage: Bacteria > Pseudomonadota > Gammaproteobacteria > Enterobacterales > Shewanellaceae > Shewanella > Shewanella corallii. The sequence goes on from NZ_JAKIKT010000005.1 coordinate 321,149, forward strand.
CGGCAATCGCAGCAGCTTCCATGCCCCCCGGGCCACCGCCTATGATCAGCAGGTTTTTGGGGGTATCGGTCAATTCAACAGGGTACTCCGACTCATTGCCTGTCATGGGGTTTACAGCGCATTTAACCCTTTCGTTAATGAAGATCTGGCTGACACAAACATAGCAGTAGATGCAGGGACGGATATCATCGGCGCGGTTTTCAGAAAGCTTGTTGGGCAGCTCAGGATCTGCAAGCAGTTTGCGGCCCATGGCTAAAAAGCTGATGTTGCCGTCAGCGATTGCCTTGTCGGCGATGTCCGGCTCAATACGGCCAACGGCGGTTACAGGGATACTGATGTTTTTGGCTACCTCTGTTGCCCAATCCAGAAAGCCAGCCGGCCTGTTAACCAAAGGCGCCTGAGTAAATGCTGCACCTGAGTCGGGGTTGGCGTAGGCTGAGACACTGACGGCATCCAGGCCATACTCCTGTGCCAGTTTGGCGGTCTTAATACACTCATCCAGAGTAATGCCTGTCTCCACACGCAGCTCATAGGCGTCGAGCCGGAGCCACACAGGATAGTCTCGCCCGACTTTATCCCTGACCGCGGCAATCACTTCTCGCAGCAGACGACTGCGGTTTTGGTAGCTGCCACCATATTCATCGTCACGTTTGTTGTAATAGGGGGACAGGAAGCCAGCAATGATATAGCTGTGAGCGGCATGCAGCTCTACACCGTCGAAGCCCGCTTTTTTCGCTCGTTCGGCAGCTTCAGCAAACCAGGTGACCATCTGTTGAATATCGGCCTTATCCATCACCCTGATTTTTACCTGCCCACCTTTTGGACGGATAAAGGCACCAAGTTCGGCGCGGGTAAGCGAGTTAAACATATCGCTTTGACTCTGGGGAGGAATGGAAGGCACCCAAAGCTCCCGACCTTCGGCCATATCTCTTGCTGCGGTTTTTCCCGCATGTTGCAATTGAATAGCTATCCTGGCACCGTGCCGGTGAACCCTTTCAGTCAGTTGCTTAAGTCCGGGGATGAACTTATCGTCTGAAATCCCGACCTGATAGGGCTCTGCCGTGCCCATAGGGTAGGCGATAGCTCCAACCCCCATGGTAATCAGCCCAGCGCCGCCTTTGGCTCTGGCTTCATAGAAGGCCTGAATACGTTCGCTGCAATGGCCATCTGCTTCGGCAAAATTATCCCCCATCGGCGCCATAACAATACGATTTTTAAGCTCAAGGGAGCCTATCTTGCCCGGCGACAGTAGGTGCTTATAGGCTGGGTCCTGTATTTGTTTCATACCGCCTCCCACTGGTCATCATGGATAAGAAAGTCCAGGCAGCTGCGGTTAAACAGCGCCTGATGCTCCACCTGAACCCAGTGACCGCACTGATTGAGCATGATGAATCGTGCGCTCGGGGCGTTATCAAGAATTTTGAACATGCCGGCAGGAGGATTAAACAGATCATTGGTGCCCCAAAAGCCAAAGATGGGGACCTGAATCTCCTTAAGTCGCTCTGTCATATTGGGCACCATCATGGTGGAGAACAGATTAGCTGGCTGAGTCACTGCGACGGCAGCGCGTTCCCTGAGAATATCGTCGGTCAGTTGGGCGGAGTCATAGAGTTGCAGGCTCATCACTTCGCGCATTTCCTGTACGCCCATGGGGCCTTTGCCATACACTTCGACCATGCGGCGTATGCCTTCCATCTCAAAATAGGTTTCTCGCTCTTCCACACCGCCGGGAGCCATCAAAATCAGCTTGGCGACTGTATCCGGATGAGCCAGGGCCTGCCCCAGTGCGATGGCGCCCCCCAGGGAGTTACCCAATAAAATGCAGGGTTCGAGTTTGAGCTTGTCGATAAAGCCATTGAGGCAAGCAACAAAAAACTCAAGGTTGTACTGCACATCATCAGGCTTGTCGGAGCGACCAAAGCCGGGCAGATCCAAAACCAGATTTCTAAAGCCTGCTTGCGCGAATGCGGGATAGTTACCTTTGAAATTACTGAATCCCGATGCCCCTGGGCCACTGCCGTGGAGCCAGATCATGGGAGGATGTTTTCTGTCCAGCGGTCCTTCATCCAGATAATGCAGGGTGATGCCATTGTCCAGAGTGACAAATTTCTGCTTGGGCAGAGGAAGATCAGATTGAGCCATAGAGTCTCCTTTTGGGATCAGGCAATCGGTGCAGTCATCCTTTACTTGCATGCCTTGCCCTTGAATGAGTTATGGCTTCAGATACTCATTGCTCATACCTGCTGATTCATCGTCCATTCAGACCAAAGCGTTGTAGCCGCTCATTTCAGTCATCCCCCCATCTATTGGCGTTAGTCCCGTTGGACGATGTTGGTTGTTGCACTTGTGGGCACGCTGTTCACAACCTGGATAAGAGGCCATGACAAGCTCAAAGGAGATGGACATGAAGCATAAAGATAAGGTGGTACTGATCACCGGCGCAGGTCAGGGCATGGGACAAGCCATGGTGCAACGCTTTGCCAGTGAAGGCGCCCGGGTCGTTGCGATTGATATCAATCAGCAGGCCGCACAGGAGACTGCCCTGAGTTGTGAAGGTGAGGTGATTGGTGTTGCCTGTGACGTGTCTGATTCTGCCTCGGTTCGCGATGCCATGGCTAAAGCCGTGGCCGAATTTGGTGGCCTGGATGTGGTTATTAATAACGCAGGGGTGGGCTCGGTAGATGAGTTTATCAATACACCGGATGAAAACTGGGCCCGTGTTATTGGCGTTAATCTTACCGGTACTTTCCTTTGTTGCCGTGAAGCTGCCCGCATCATGCAGGAGCAGGGGGGCGGTAACATCATCAATGTCTCCAGTACTGCCGTCGCGTCGGGTGAAGGCCCAAGCCACTATGTGGCATCCAAAGCCGGTGTTATGGGGCTGACCCGCAGTATCGCCAGAGAGCTCGCACCTTCGGCTATCCGCGTTAATACCCTGGTGCCCGGACCAACCAATACCCCCATGATGGCCGGGATCCCGGATGAATGGACCCAGGCCATGATAAGTGCCATCCCCCTGGGTCGCATGGGCGAACCCTCCGATGTCGCGGCGGCGGCTTCTTTCCTGGCATCCGAAGACGCTGGTTTTATCACCGGTCAGAACATCGCCGTTAATGGCGGCATGGCTTTTCTGTAATCAGCCCGGAGCAATGAGTATGAGCACTGAGACGATGGAAGCGCGTATCGACCGGCTGGAATCTATCGAAGAGATACGCCAGCTCGCAGGTAAATACGCTTTGTCACTGGATATGCGGGATCTGGACGCCCATGTGGGCCTGTTTGCACCGGATATCCGGGTTGGCCGGGAGAAGACGGGCCGTGCTCATCTTAAAGCCTGGGTTGATGACACCTTAAGGCACCAGTTTACCGGCACATCCCACCATATAGGCCAACACATTATTGAGTTTATCGATGCTGACCATGCGGTGGGGGTGGTCTATTCAAAAAATGAACACGAGACAGGCCCCGAGTGGGTGATCATGCAGATGCTCTACTGGGATGACTATGAGCGAGTCGATGGCCGCTGGGTGTTCCGTCGTCGCTTGCCCTGCTATTGGTATGCCACAGATCTGAACCGGGTTCCCGTTGGTGATATGAAGATGCGCTGGCCTGGTCGTGAACCCTACAGCGGAACTTTCCACGACCTGTTTCCCTCCTGGAAAAGTTTCTGGGCCAATCCGCAACAGGACAAAGATCTGCTGCCTCAGGTCGCTGAACCCGCGCCGCTGGAGCAATTTTTAAATCGAATGCGCGGTGACACTCCACCGCCGAAAATCCGGGTCAGATAAGCTGATGCTGCTTGGCAGTACTACCAAAACACTCACAGAGAATCCCCACAGAGAAAGGAGTTCCCGTGACGATAAACATACAGACATCGCAACTGGTTGCGCCTGAAGTCACCCAGGCAAAAATGGATTTGCGCGCCAGCGCTGCAGCCAGGATTAAACCTTACGCTCAATACACCCTCGCCGACAGGCTGGAGGAGCAAGCTGCAGTACACGGTGACAAACCATTTATCATCTATCAAGGACAGAGCTTTTCCTATGCCGAGGTGAACACCCAGGCCGATAAGGTTGCTCATGCGGCTTATGAGTTGGGGTTAAGAGCAGGTGACGTATGTGCAGTAGCGCTGGAAAACCGTCCTGAGTTTTTTGCCACCTGGTTTGGATTGACCAAATTGGGTGTTGTAGTTGCCTTTATCAATTCTCAAATTAATGGCGTCCCTCTGGTGCATGCCATTAAAAGCACTGAAGCCAAAGCTGTGATTCTGGGGGAAGAGTGTGCAGAGCTGTTTGTACAGACCTTAAGTGAGCATCCCGAGCTTGCCGATGTTCCACTGTACATTCTGGAAGATAAAGAGAAGCCGGCAAATTGTGATACCTCATGTTTCTCTGATCGTTTCACTGCCATCCTCAGCAACATGGATGAGCGAGAGTTTCCTCGTGAGCATCGCCGGGATATCACCGCAGAAACACCAACACTGTTGATCTTCACCTCGGGCACTACTGGCCTGCCAAAGGCCGCTATCTACAGCCATCTGCGCTGGCTGACATCAGGGGATGTGATGCAGGTTACAGTGAATGCCGGTGCTGAAGATGTCTTTTATTGCTGCCTGCCTTTGTACCATGGCGCGGCAGCAACGTCAGTGACCTCCACGGCCCTGGCAGGTGGCAGTGCCATCGTCGTGCGTCGTAAGTTCAGTGTCCGTGAGTTCTGGAAGGATGTGCAGACCCACAATATTTCTGTGGTGCAGTACATAGGCGAGATCTGCCGTTACCTGCTCAATTATGACGATGCCGTCAATGACAGCAAAGGTAACCGCGACCATAAGTTACGTTGCATGCTGGGCGCTGGCCTGACAGCTGAATCATGGCGTCGCTGGCTGGATAAATTTGGTGACATGGAGGTTTATGAAGGCTGGGGGTCTACCGAGGCCAACACCAACCTGATTAATCTGGATAACTATATCGGCTCCTGCGGTCGGGTACCTGACTGGAACAGGACCAATTTTCGCCTGGTACGGTTTGACATGGAAACCGAAACTCATCTTCTCGACGACCAGGGTAACTATATTGCCTGTAAGCCAGGTGAGGTGGGTGAAGGATTGGGAATGATCATCAATCACCCCGAGTTTGGAGGTGGCCGTTTTGAAGGTTACACCTCAAAAGACGCTACTGAGCAAAAAATACTCCGCAACGTGTTCGTTGAAGGAGATGAGTACTGGCGTTCGGGAGACCTGCTGAAGTTTGACCATGACGGCTACTTTTACTTTGTGGACCGTATAGGGGATACCTTCCGTTGGAAAAGCGAGAACGTGTCGACCCAGGAAGTTGCCGCTGCACTGGATGACTTCAAGGGCGCAGAAACCATCAATATATATGGCGTGCAGGTACCAGAGCATGAGGGCCGTGCCGGTATGGCTGCCATCGTAATGCAGGCTGGCGAGCGTTTTGATCCACAGGCGCTGTATGAACTGACTGAACAGCGTCTGCCCCGTTACGCCACACCCCAGTTTGTGCGCGTCAGCGAAGCCGCCGATATGACCTCCACCTTCAAGCTGCGCAAAGTTGATTTGCAAAAGCAGGGTTATGACCCCAGGGCCGTTAACGAGCCTTTATATATTCGAAACGACAAAGCCGGTACCTATCAGCTGTGGTCTGAGAGTGTACTGCGTGACATCGGCTTCCCGCCGTTTGACGGAAGCAATAAGGAGTAATCAATGGGATTGACAGGGAATGCCGCCATTGTTGGCGCGGCACAGTACAAGCCTGAAAAATACCAAAGCGCGCCTCAGATGTTTCATCTGGAGCAGGTTGCGGATTTGGCCAGATTGGCACTGCGGGATGCGGGAATGAGTATTAAAGAACTGGACGGTCTGGTTATCCATGGCCCCCAGTTTCACGAGGCTTCTATCTTTGTACCTGCTATGGCTGCGGAGTATCTGGGGATAGAACTCAATTTTGCCGAAGTGGTGGATCTGGGTGGTTGTACCTCAGTCGGGATGATCTGGCGTGCCGCTGCAGCAGTTGAAATGGGACTGTGCGAAGCCGTGCTCTGTGTCATTCCTGCACGCATGGCACCTTTTGGGCCCAATGATGACCCTATGTGGATGGCCCAGGCAATGCGTTATGGCGGTCACTCAACTGCCTTTGGTGCACCGGAAGCCGAATTTGATCTACCTTATGGCCACCTCGGACAGAACACAGGTTATGCCATGATCGCCCAACGCTATGCCGCCAAATACGGGTATGATCCAGAGGTGATGGCCAAAATCGCCGTTGACCAGCGTTTCAATGCTCAGGGACATCAGGATGCCATATTCCGTGGCAGTGAATTGACTGTTGAACAGGTACTGGCATCGAAAATGGTGGCCGATCCTCTTCATATCCTGGAGATTGTGATGCCCGTCGCCGGTGGCGCTGCTGTGATTGTCACATCAAAAGAGAAGGCGGCAAAAGCCAAAAATCGACCGGCGTTTGTCACAGGCTTTGGTGAGCGGCTGTCTTACAAATCACCCTCTTATGCCAATGAAATGACGGTAACTCCGCTGGCACAAGCAGCGTCAAAGGCGTTTGCCATGGCTGGAGTGAGGCCTGAAGATATGGATGCCGCCCAGCTTTATGACTGTTACACAATTACTGTGCTTTTATCCCTTGAGGATGCAGGATTCTGCCCTAAGGGTGAGGGTATGCGCTTCATTCGAGAACACAACCTGACCTATAAAGGCGATTTCCCACTCAACACCCATGGAGGTCAATTGAGCTTTGGCCAGTCCGCATCGGCTGGAGGCATGTCTCAGGTGATTGAGGCCTTCGATCAGATCGCCGGCCGTGGTGGTGAGCGTCAGCTTGCAAGAGCGGACCAGATTTTTGTCAGTGGAACAGGCGGCGTGATGAGTGAGCAGGGCGCTTTGATTTTGCAGGGAGGCTAACTTATGAGTGTTAAACCTATGCCAGTAGCGACGTCGATTTCTCAACCCTTTTGGCAGGCCCTGAACGAAGGAGAGCTGCGTATTCAGCAGTGTGAAGACTGCCGGGGCTTTGTGTTTTATCCCAGAAATCACTGTACTCATTGTATGAGCGACAAGCTCAGTTGGAAGCCGGTATCCGGAGAAGCGACCCTGTACACCTATACGCTGACAAGAGTCCCGACCTTGCCTGAATTGGCAGATGAAATGCCTCAGGCACTGGCGGTAGTGGAGCTGAAAGAGGGGGTAAGGGTAAACACCACCCTGACCGGGCTGGATGAAAGTGAGATTCGGGTGGGCATGAAGCTTAAGCCTGTGTTCCATAAAGTGGATGCCAGCGGCAATACTCTGCTTCGTTTTACCGCAGAGCACAAAGCTCTGGATATTATCCCTTATAACAACCCATTTGAGAGCCTGAATCGCAATGCCAAAGGTCAGATCCAGGTACCTATATCCAATCTGGCGGCGATGTCGGCCCTCGCCAATAATGAGTTCACCGACTGGAGTGAAGCGATCACAGTTGACCAGGCTTTGATCAATGCCTTTGCCGACTTGTCAGGTGATAACTATTGGATCCACACAGACCCTGACAAAGCCGCTAAAGACAGCCCGTTTGGTACTACAATCGCTCATGGCTCTTTAGTCCAGGTATTGCAATCCCGTATGCAATTCGCACTGCCGTTTGAGGTTGTAGGTTTTAAAGCCATGGTGAATTACGGCTCGAACCGTTTGCGCTTTCCGGCACCAGTGCCGGCTGGCAGTCAGATCCATGCCAGGGCGAAAGTTAAAGCGGTAGATGCGACGCCCAAGGGGATGCAACTTACCCTGGAGGTGAATATCCATGTGGTGGGTCAGGAACGCCCTTCGGTTATTAATGATCTGGTGATCTTCTACCGCTGAGCTTTATGAGGGAGCAGGTATTTAACGCCCTGGTTAACGTTTAAATCCGGGCGTGAATAGACTCCCTCACAAAAATCCCGGGCTGGACACCCTGGATACCAATAGCACCTGGTCGTTACTTCCGACTCAGTAAGCCTTCTGTTTTATGTCTGCCTTACTTATGCAGACAGCAGGCAACTGACCTTAGGCAACTGACTATTGAATACAGGTGCTACTTTAATCTCCAACCTTCCTTGCCGGCTGCTATCGTATGCCGGCTTTTTTATGCTCGCTTTTCGGTGTTAAGCCAATGTTCATCTTGAGCCCGACAAACTTGCCCGGTAGTTTGAAACCACTGTGATCGGCAGAGTTTCAATGTCTTATCCAAAGGAGAGCAGATGAAAAAGTTGCAACTTAGCGGAAATTACACCAAACAACAGGGCTTCAGCGGCGTACAGGTGATGCTTATCGTGTTGGCAGTAATATTGATCACCACTGCAACCAGCTTCTATATCATCAAAACTTATATCTTTCCTTCGCCTTTCACACCGGTTGAACTTAATCAGCAGGAAGCCAAAATGCTGGATAATAAGCTGGCGGCATTGGGGTGGGAAACTGAGACTCGAACGGATTCGCAAAGTGCCGTACAGCGGGGTAATACAAAATACGCTGAAAATGATAAGACAAATAGCACTCAAGCTGAGCTTTCCACGGCCCCGCAACGGGGAAGTGACCTTGCTCCTGAGCCATACAGCGAATCACCAGCCGACAGATTGGTCAGTTTCAGCGAGAAAGAGGTGAATGTCATGATAGCTCGCAGCCCTGATTTTGGCCAAAGAGTCGCCGTGGATTTCTCTCAGGATCTGGCCAGCGCGAAAATCCTGATCCCTGTGCCTGAGGATTTCCCTGTGATGCCGGGACAGATAGTCAGGGTAAGCGCTGGGCTGGATATCCGATTAGATGCAGACCGACGACCTGTTGTTGCTTTGGTTGGTGTCAGTGTTATGGGGGTACCCATTCCCAACGCCTGGCTTGGCAATATCAAGAGGGTGAATCTGGTGAATGAATTTGGCAGCGGCGGATTCTGGACGACATTTGCCGATGGCGTAGAGCATATTTCTGTTACTGAAGGACAACTCAATATAAAGTTACGACCATAACTCCTGTCGTTATCATAAATAGGGAAGTGCTATGACATCCTTGACCAGGGAAGATATTGCCAGTGTATTGGCTGAACGCCTCACTTATATGTCGAAGGACTTTGTCGGTCGTTCATTGGCTGTTGTTGATATAGGGATTTTCCCCTGGCATGGCACTGTCGAAATTTCACTCTTGTTTGACGATGAAGTTCATGGAGCAGACCTTGAAGAGATTGCTGCATGGCCTGCTTATGCCTGGAGTGATAAACAGGGAGCTGAATATTGGCAGGCTGGTGCCGAGCTTGGCAAAGTCTTTGAGAAGCAGTATCGGGAGGGCGTTCCCCTGGACAGCTTGTTGTTGCTGGTGGCCAATGCGTTAACACTGCCTGGTGTGACCAAAGCCCTTCGTGAGTATCAGGTTTCGGACAGATTCACGTTGCAGGTGTTAAATCCCGACACGACTGATGGGCCTAATTATTGTGCGCTTTAGTCCCCAGCTCCCGAAGGCATCAGCGGCTGCTGTTCCCAGCACCCTGGCATTAGTCTCCCGGCTTTAAAAAATGATCGAAAAATTTTAACAGAAGAGATGTTTTTCTATCGCACTGACGCCTTATTTCACCTACTTTTCCCCGAATTTACCCTCACCATTTCGCTTGTCTAAACTTTATTCTCCCTCTGATCATCAAATTCTGACCTTTGATAACTTGTTCAAGCGCGAATAATGCTCCATTACGGTTTTTAATTAAGGTCAAAACTGAGATTAGAACCCCTGATTCAGAATGATTTTGGCGGGGCGTTTTGGGTATGAATAAAATAATACTGCAATTAATACAGATAGATACCATAAAAGCTTCCCGCTCCATCAACCCTCCTTGTTCCGATGTTTTCCCCTGAAACCTCCTGTGAATCATCAGTCAGATCTCGCTAAATGAACTCAGCCGAACGGGGAAACCCCAACGCTGAATTGAAACGATAAAACTTAACACTGTACTTTACACGATTAGATATATGAGGAATTCATTATGAACACTCAAGACAAAGTAGAACTGATTGAAGAAACCCTTTTGGACAGCGTATCAGGTGGCGCAATGGACCGCGCATTGTGTGAAATCGACCTGTGTTCAATCGATATCTGTGACTGGCCTTGTTTCTTCGATTAAGAGTCGGAGTTGGACAATCAAAATTCGAATTTAATTATATAAAGGATTTACCTATGAACACTCAAGACAAAGTAGAACTGATTGAAGAAACCCTGTTGGACAGCGTATCAGGTGGTGCAATGGACCGTGCATTGTGTGAAATCGACCTTTGTTCAATTGATATCTGTGATTGGCCTTGTTTCTTCGATTAAAAGTCGAAACCAGGAACTCATGATTCAAATTTAATTAGATAAAGGAATGCACTATGAAAACTCAAGACAAAGTAGAACTGATTGAAGAAACCCTGCTGGACAGCGTATCAGGTGGAGCGATGGACCGTGAACTGTGTGAAATCGACCTGTGTTCAATTGATATCTGTGATTGGCCTTGTTTCTTTAATTAAGCGCCGCACATGACGAGTGCAGCCCCGGAGTCACTGAATCATAGACGTATAGGCCGTATGGCAAGGTTTCATCCCCCAATTGCTATATCCGACAACGTCAGCAAACCAATCAGCGGGTTCCGGGGCCCGCACTTCTCACACACATCGCAAGGAGTCAGCAATATGAAAGCCCCAGATAAACAAGAGATCTTAAAGTATCAGAACCAGGATGTGATCGACAGATTCATTAAAATCTATGGTGTGACAGAAGAGCAGGCCCAACAGATATTTACTGATGTCAAACTCTGGCTCTGGATGGCCTGCAAAGTGCGCGCTGAAGGTATTGATAAACCTTTGGTCATTGATACCGCTTTAGTAGTTATCGATGAGATGTGGCACAACTTTATGCTTTTTACCCGTGACTATACCCAGTTTTGCGAGCGCTATTTCGGTACCTACATGCATCACTCTCCCAATACCAAACCAAAGATCGCGGAAGAGAAGGCCAGCATGGAAGAGCTCTCTTTGAAGGAAAAAAGAGAATTGCTGATGGACAAAAAACGCTGGCAATATGAATTCGTCTACGACCACCTTGGAAGAGACGCGTTTATCCGTTGGTACAAAACCTATCCCGGTCTTTATACGCCTCACTCTTTGGCTGAAATGGCGCTGGAAGCAGAACAACAAAGGGTAGATGACAAGCAGGCTCAGCTCGAGGCTGCTATGGCGAAAGTAGCGTGATATCCGACTGGCTGCGGAGGTGAAGAATGTCAGATAAAAGACCAGAAAACTCTCTGTTCCGAGAAGAGGCAATGGCAGCCAGCTCATCCAATACCATGGGAAAAGTCCTGTTACGCCAGCCCAGAGAATATCGGTGGTACGCCATGATTCTGGCTGGCATTGTGCTGTTTTCACTGGTGTTGTTATTTACCGGTGAGTATGGCCGACATGCAAGGGTATTTGGGGTTATCACAGTAGATAAAGGTCTTGTGAAAGTCACCGCCATTAAAGAGGGGCGGGTCGCTCAGCAAGTCTTCGACCAGGGACAGTTGGTCGATAAAGGCGACCTTCTGTATGTGATATCCACCACCCGTCACAGTTCTACCGATAAAGACCTGGATGCCAGCTTGCTGGAGCGGCAAAAGTCACTACAAACATCGATGGAACGCGATCTGGAACTGGCACGGAATGCCTTTGATGATGAAATGGCACTGCTCGAGGGAAAGATTAAGGCTCGCCAGCAGGAAATCGCTCATCTCGACGAGCAGCTGGGTATTTATGGTGAGAGATTGGAGCTGTCTCAACAGGGAATTGCCAGAAACCAAAAACTGCTGAAGGCCGGCCATGTCAATCAGGTTCAAATCGATAACCTGATGGAAGCGCATCTGTCCCTGAAAACCCGCTTAAGCGAACTAAAGATGAAGCGCAGTAGCAGCCTTGCGTCACTTGACGAACTTCAGGTTCAATTGCGACTGAAGCCCGATGAGTTTGATGAGAAAGAAAATCGCCTGCAGCGGACTTTAATTGAGAATCGCCAGAGAATTGCCGACATTTCGGCCAATATCGACTATCAGATTTATGCTCCTTCATCTGGGGTTATTGGTGGCCAATACACCCATACTGGTGAGTTCATCCGCAAAGGCAACGTGTTGGCCACGCTTATTCCTAAGGGATCACAACTTCAGGCAGAGCTCTATGTACCTGCAGACGCCATAGGTTTTATTCAGTCAGGCCAGACCGTTGCCATGCGTTACAGCGCATTTCCCTATCAGCATTTCGGTGTCCAAAACGGACAGGTGGTTAACGTATCTAAAGTGATCTCCCTGCCGGAAGAGTTGGAAACCAGTATCAAGCTAGAGGGCGCAGTTTATAAGGTGACTGTGGCGATTGAGTCGCAGAGCATCAATGCAAAAGGTGACGATATTCCACTGGAAGCCGGGATGGAGTTGGAAGCCAGTATCAAGCTTGAAAAGCGAAGCTTGATGCAATGGATTTTGGATCCCATCTACAGTTTAAGGGACTCTTAATATGCAAGCCTTAATAGACAGGATTAATTTTACCGGTGGCAGCAAACTGCCTGTCATACAGCAAACAGAGGCTGCGGAATGTGGCCTTGCCTGTATGGCGATGATTTCCGCTTACCACGGTCACAATATTGGTCTGTATCAGCTGCGTCAGTTGCATAAACTGTCAGTCGCAGGTGCGACGCTTAAGGGCCTGACGTTGCTGGCCGACAAACTGGGGTTCTCTCACAGAGCCATAAAATGCGAACTCGATGGTCTGGAGCAGCTGCAGACACCCTGCATACTGCACTGGAACATGGATCACTTTGTGGTGCTCAAGTCCGTTGGTAAAAATGGCATCTGCATTCATGATCCTGCACTGGGAGAGCGTAAGGTCTCCATGGAAGAGGTAAACAGCAAGTTTACCGGTGTAGCGTTGGAACTGATGCCAACAGCGAAGTTTGAGCAGGAAAAGCAGGAACCCAAAGCCAGTTTCAGCAGTCTGTGGTCAAATCTTGATGGCTGGAAACAGTCCCTGGTCACCATTTTCACTTACTCCATGCTGCTGCAGGTCTTTATCCTGGCGATGCCTGTGTTTATGCAATTGACCGTGGACGAAGTGCTGATCAATGACGACGAAAACCTCCTGATGGTCTTGGCACTTGGTTTTGGGGCGATACTGCTGATGCAAACCCTGGCCACCGCCTTACGTTCACTGCTGATTATGTTGCTTGGAAATCAACTTTCCTTGCAGATGAACGCCAATCTGGTACGCCATCTGTTTAAGCTTCCCATGGACTATTTTGAGAAGCGGCATATCGGCGATGTGGTTTCCCGCTTTCGCTCTCTGGAGTCACTTAAAAATCTGTTGACCACGACTTTGATTGAGGGTTTGGTTGACGGTCTTATCATCATAGGCCTGTTGGTTATGATGTATCTTTACAGCGTTGAACTCATGCTGTTGGTACTGCTGGCATCTGTACTTTATCTGGGTCTCAGAACCATCTCATTTAAGACGCTCAGAGATGTCAGCCGTGAGCAGATCATCACCACCGCCAGAAAAGACAGCAACTTTATGGAGTCAGTACGTGGCATCCAAAGTATCAAGCTGTTCACCCGTGAGAGCGACCGCCTGAACTTGTTCAATAACCATAATGTGGATACCGCCAACGCAGGGATTAAGGTTGAGCGCTGGCGGGTACTGTTCCGCTGGAGCAACATGTTGATCTTCGGGCTGGAGAACATTCTGGTTATTTACCTTGGTGCTACCATGGTGATGGATACCCTGATGACTGTGGGTATGCTACTGGCGTTTATCTCCTATAAGACTCAGTTCGAACAGAAGACCGGTAACCTGATAGATAAGTATATCGAGTTCCGTATGTGCTCTTTGCATTTGGAACGCCTGGGGGATATCACTCTCACCGAGACTGAGCAGGATCTGGGTGAACGGGATGAAACCCGCCAGATATCAGGTTCCCTGGAAATGGCCGATATCAGATTCGCCTATTCAGATGAATCACCGGATATTCTCAGATCAGTCAACCTCTCTGTGCAGCAAGGTGAGTCAGTTGCCATTGTAGGCCCGTCGGGATGTGGCAAAAGCACACTGATGAAAGTGATGCTGGGTCTGTTAAGTCCCTCTTCGGGCAAAGTGATGGTAGATGGCTTGGATGTTCGCAAAATGGGGCTGGTTAACTACCGCAGCCAGGTGGCCAGTGTGATGCAGAACGACCACCTGCTGTCAGGCAGCATCCTGGAAAACATCAGCTTTTTCAGTGAACAACCCGATGAACTCTGGGCGGAAGAGTGCGCGAAGCTTGCTGGTGTCCACCAGGACATTCTTAACCTGCCTATGGGATACCGTTCCCTGATCGGAGATATGGGCTCCAGTCTGTCGGGTGGCCAAATCCAAAGACTGCTGCTTGCGAGGGCACTCTATAAAAAGCCAAGCATTCTATTTCTCGATGAGGCGACGTCCAATCTGGATTTAGCGACCGAACAGAAAGTGAATCAGGCTATTAAATCCCTGAACATTACCCGTGTGATGATCGCACACAGACCTCAAACCATTATGTCTGCTGACCGGATTATCCGTTTTGGTAAAGGGCGCTGTATGGAAATCAGTAAGGATGAATACAAGAATCGTCGGGCGCCAACAGGCGGCCAGGCCGCCAATGGTGTGACTGCATAGCGATGAAATAAAGGCTAAATTATTGATAGATAAAGGAGCTTGAAAATGAACAAGTCAGAACTGAGTAAGCAGGAGTTGATTGAAGAAACCCTGCTGGAAAGAGTGACAGGAGGCGCAAACGCCATCGTCGATGATGAAGATTGCATCCCCATGCTTTGTGAGCCAGGGCTTTGTATCTGCATGACAAATTAGGGTCTGTTGACCTTTGAAGATGGTTTTTGCAGCTTTTTGTCGTTGTTTTATACAAAGCAACGCGATTGTGGTGTAGTTATTCTACATAAATGAGCGTTAATGCAGTAGAAAGCGACGACAAACGCTGCCCGAAGGGCTCGGCTATACGCGCTTTACTCTTTGTTGCAAGGTATTTGCTTAGGCCCACTAGGCGGCACACCTTGCGTCGCGATTAAAGCGCGTCTATCTCGAGCAAAATTCAACCATGAAAGGTCAACAGACCCTAATCATGTCGACAAATATCACTGTCCACTACAGAGACCTTGCTACTCACCAGCGAGGTCTTTTTCATTTTATCCTGAAAGTCTTTAAGGTTGGCCTCAAGCTCCTCTCTGAAGAGACTTTTTCCCTGACATTTTTGCAGCACAAAATTACAGGTTCTGACTACTGATCGCCATCTGGGTTTTTGCGGCAGGGTATTGAGGCTGAAATAGCGCTCCATGGCTCTTGCTCTGAGTCGTCCATCATCTATGCCCACACTCCAAATCTTACTTTGTTGCGCCAATTCAAGCTTACCTGTCTGGGTGGTTTCTTCCCACATTTGCAAGGATTGATGCATCAGGTCCACCAATTGAGTCCTTACCTGCAATACCTGATCTTCTGAATACTCGTTTGCCTGTTCGTCGGTGGCTTTAAATACCGCTTCCTTGTCATAGTGAGTAACAGGCCTGGACTGATTTAGCTCCTGCGTTACTTTGCCGTCATTTTCTGTCCCACTCTCCATACTGTTGTTCAAACCATTGTCTTCAACTTGTGCTGGTTGACTGGAGTGAGTCTTTGGGTTTGGTGATTCATTGTCGGCTGGCTTGGCTTTATGGCGGTGACGCCTGACGGAATTGGCGACGATAAATATCAAGCTCAACAAGAGCGCACCTGCACCGACATAAATGGTTATGAGGCTATAGTCATCTTTTGTTTGCACTGTAGGGGTAAAACTGAATACCGTTTGTAACCTGCTAGTGCCTATTGCATCTTTCAACGTCAGCTGAGAGTTCAGAGTTTCAGCATATTTTTTCCAATAAAGGCTGGATGCCTGATAGTCATTGGTTTTTTCGCTCACTTCCGCCATTGCGGTATAAAGCCGTTGCTGAAGTTTGTACTCTGTATTGCTTTCTATCAGTGTTTTGGCTTGTTCAAATGCAGCTAAGGCTGCTGTGTAATTACCTTGCTTGGCCCATATTAATCCTTGAACAAGTTCAAGTTGGGGGCTCTTTTCTGAGCTGTGCACCAGGTTTGTTGCGAGAATCGCCTCATCGACCCAATGTTGAGCTTGCTCAGGGTCTTCGGCTTTGATCTCAATTTCTGCCAGTAGTATGTAGGTATAGGCCAGATGACGATATGACCTGTGTGTCTCAAAAATACCGGCTGCCTGAGTCAAGAGTGCGATCGCTCTTTCCTTATCTCCATTTAGATCAAAGGTGACGCCCAGGCTTGAGAGGGTGGAAGCTGCTCTTATGGGTTGGTCCATATCATTCAGCAGTGAATAGGCTCTGCGATAGGAAACAATCGCTTCTTCATAGTCGCCAGTGTCGCGATAAACAGTACCGAGATTGTTTAGCACGCCTGCTTGTCCAGTTTTATTGCCTTCGGACACATGAATGTCATAACTTTTCAGCAGTAGCTGGACGCTGGTATCCAAATCCCCATAGACTTTGTAGATGTTGGCCAGATCGTTATAACCCAGTGCAACCAGAGTGTCATTTTGCAGTTTAAGCGATATTTTTATCGCTGCTTCGAATTGGTTGAACGCTTCTTCATAGCGGCGCCATTTGAAATGAATAATACCAAGCTGCCTTAAATTCTTAACTTCACTCTCACTACCACTTCCGCCGGTTACCTCAAGTAATTCAGTTAAAACAGTTTCAGCTGAACTCAGATCACCAGATTTTTGGTAGAGCTTGGCGAGCGCCATCACATTGGTGGCGTAGTTTTGGTCATTACTTTCTGAGTCTGCGACTAGACGTTCGCAGGAAAGTATTAACTCTCCCTGATCCACTGGTGCAGTTTTATCTGGCTGACAGGAGTTCTCCTGTGCAGTCACCATGACAGGAACAAATATCGAGAGGACAACGAAAAATATATAGGTAAATCTGGCAGTCACTGGCAAATCGGCTCCATCCAATTAGTTCACTCCAGAGCTCTAGACTAGCAGCATGTGTTGCAAATGTTTACCAAAACAAC
Source organism: Shewanella corallii (assembly GCF_023349125.1). Lineage (GTDB taxonomy): Bacteria > Pseudomonadota > Gammaproteobacteria > Enterobacterales > Shewanellaceae > Shewanella > Shewanella corallii. Next base: position 338,264 of record NZ_JAKIKT010000005.1, read on the forward strand.
ACAAGCAACTGTTTGCGACTATTTCATGGTGGCCGCGGGTAAGTTTTGACCTGAAAATGAACTTTGCAATCGACTAAATCAGATTTAGGTCAGCTTATATACCGACCTGCAATCACCTGAATAAGTGAGTTTTTTTGTGAAAACCATCCCGCTAAACGCCCCGGGCTTTGCCTCACATCGTCCCGACAGCTTCCTTTAAACTCGAGTCGATTTGGTAAAAATTGTTATCAACAGCACGGCAAAACGCCACTGAATATTGTCCCTCACTTGCCCAGTACAAAAGGCAATCAGAAGGACTTGATTGGGAAAAAGGAGCACCAGATGAACAGCAATCATAAGCAGTCTAAAGGTAACATTACCAATACCACTGACATTGAAAGTAAAGACATGGAAACCAGAGATAAGTTGACTCTGATTGAAGATGCTTTGATAGAGTCAGTATCCGGTGGTCGGGAAGGTGAAAGCGGTCTTTGTATTCCTGTGCAGTTTTGTGAAGTTGACCCTCCTAAACACCCTGGTGAGTAACAGATATAATTGACAGGGCCCGCAGTCGGGCTCTGTTTTGTTAGTGTTATTTAAGCTATACAGACCCTGGATGGGCTGTCACTCCTTCCCGCAATTCCTTTCGCCGGTCTCAGCGCCGACCTTTTCAGATTGAATCCCCGTCTTTTCATAGTGCCACCAGCGTTAGTCTCAACGGACGATGAGCCAATTGCGCCCGATTTCCATAATCGACTCAATCAGAAAAACCGGAGGACGGGATTATGGATATTCGTGCTTTGGGCTATTACGTGGCTCAGACCGACAAGCTTTCAGAATGGAAAGCCTATGCAGAAGATGTACTGGGGATGGAGACCCGGAACGCACCGAATGGTGGTCTGTACATCAAGATGGATGACAGACCTTTTCGTATGCTGGTGGTTGAAGGCCCGGAAAAGCGCTATCTGTCTTCTGGCTGGGAACTGGCGTCTAAAGCTGCCTTCGATGATGCACTGAAAACCCTTGCTGCGCACGGTGTGAGCTATGAACTTGCAGATCAGGACCAGTGTGCTCAGCGAGGGGCGCAGCAACTCGCGATATTCCGGGATCCCGCCGGCAATTGTCATGAAATCTATTGGGGATTCCTGTCTGATTGTGAGCCTTTTACTTCACCTCAGGGCGTGCCTAAATTTCTGACTGATGAGATGGGCCTGGGTCATACGGTATTGCCAGCCCCTAACTTTGATGAAACCTATGAGTTTCTGACCAAAGTGATGGGATTTGGCCTGTCAGATATCTACAACTTTAAGCCAGCACCGGATGCACCTAATGTTCGCATTCACTTTATGCATTGTGCCAATCCCCGTCATCACAGCTTAGCTATATGTGAGTTTCCGGTTCCAAGTGGCTGCGTCCATGTGATGGTGGAAGTGGAGAATATGACTGAAGTAGGTCGTGCCCATGACCGTCGTATCGCTCACAAGGTGCCTCTGTCTGCCACGCTGGGTCAGCATCTGAATGACAAAATGACCTCCTTTTACATGAAGACTCCCTCCGGATTTGACCTTGAATATGGTTGCGGTGGTCTGCAGATGGACTGGGACAAACACAGCGCTTTTGAATTCACCAAAGTCAGCATCTGGGGACATAACTTCTCTGTCGGTCAACCCTCAGAAGGCGGGGAGGCGGGTAATGAATAAGCTGATGACTACCCGGGAGATGGTCAGTCGCCTTGAGAACGGCATGACCATAGGGATTGGGGGCTGGGGTCCTCGTCGCAAACCGATGGCCCTGATCCGTGAGATCCTTAAATCAGATCTGAAAGATCTCACTGTGGTTGCATACGGCGGCGCAGATGTGGGCATGCTGTGCGCAGCAGGCAAGGTCAAAAAGGTGATCTTTGCATTTGTTTCTCTCGATTTTATTCCCCTGGAGCCTTTCTTTCGTCAGGCACGTCAATCCGGTGAGCTGGAGGTGATGGAAATTGATGAAGGTATGATGCTGCTCGGCCTGAGGGCTGCAGCCTGGGGTTGTCCTTTTATTCCAACCCAAATTGGTCTGGGGACAGACGTGGTCAGGGTCAATAAGGAACTCAAGCTGGTGGACAGTCCTTATGACAACAAAGAGTGGGTAGCTATGCCTGCACTCAAACTGGACGCAGCTCTGATCCATGTGGATCGTGCTGATAGCCGCGGCGTATGCCAGATTAGCGGGCCTGACCATTATATGGATGACTGGTTTGCCCGCGCGGCAAAGCATACCTATGTAACCTGCGATGAGCTGACTGACAACAGCTCCCTGACGGCCACTGAGGCTCGTAATGTGTTTTGGGAACGTAGCCTGACAACCGGCGTGGCCTGTATACCGGGCGGTGCCCATCCTACTTCCTGTGCACCTCTTTATGGGTTCGATACCGCCCATTTCAAAGAGTACAACTCCTTCGCCCGTGAAGGCGGATTTGCCGCTTACTTCGACAAATATGTTCAGGGAACTTCAGAGTCTGAATATCAGCAAAGAGTCGGCGGACTGGATGCCATCCAACAGCTGGCTTTGCCGGTTTACTGATCTCAAGGAGCAATCATGACCCAAGCAGTCACTCAGTACAGCCTGGCAGAGCTGATGATCTGTGCCGCTGCCGAAGCCTTTCGTGAAGATGGCGAGGTGTTGGCAACCGGAATAGGTGTTATCCCAAGGCTGGCAGCCAGCCTGGCGATGAAAACCTTTAACCCTGATCTTATGATGACGGATTCAGAAGCCTATTTGTTGTCAGAGCCCAATCCAATAGGTAACCGCGGGGATGATTTTGTTCAGGCAAATGAAACCTGGATGGGGTTTTCCCGCATATTCGACAACGTTTGGAGTGGCAAACGCCATGCCATGGTAGGTCCAACCCAGATCGATAAATATGGACAGGCCAACATCTCAGCCCTGGGCAGTGATTATCACAAACCCAAGGTGCAGATGCTCGGGGTCAGGGGCTTTCCGGGGAATTCGATCAGTCATGGCAATTCATTCTTTGTTCCCAGCCATAACAAGCGTGTCTTTGTTGAGGGTGAATGTGACATGGTGGCCTCCATTGGCTATAACCCTGAACGCCTGCCTAAGGGATACAGCCTGGACGATATCGACATCCGCCTGGTGATCACAGACCTGTGTGTGATGGATTGGAAGGGGCCAAATCACAGTTTGCGTCTTATGAGCTTGCACCCCGGGGTTACTCTGGAGCAGGTAAAGGAAAATACCGGATTCGAGCTGAGTATTCCCGATACTGTCGGAGTTACTCCTGCGCCAACCGCTGAACAGCTGGCGATTATCGCTCAGCTTGATCCCCACAACATTCGCGCCAAACAACTTAAGGACAATCCGCCGGGAGATCGGTCTGCCAATGCCAGGGAGCAGGCAAAGGAGGCTGTATGAGTGAGGGATTTGTGCAGCAAAGCGCTGAGCACTCAAGCGAGTTGGTCATTGATGAGGTGGTGACGTACAAAGTCAGGGAAGGGGTGGCAGTAGTTAGCATGTCCAGGCCTGAATATAACAACGCCCAAAACTCTCAGATGACCTATGCACTGGATAAGGCGTTTCGCCTGGCCTGTGATGACGATGAGGTTAAAGTGATCATACTGGCGGGTGAAGGGAAGCACTTCTCCGCAGGCCATGACATTGGTACCCCGGGTCGTGATGTGGATAAGAGTTTCGAGCGCACCAGTCTTTGGTATGACCATACCAATAAACCCGGCGGCGAGTTCCTTTATGCCCGGGAGCAGGAAGTCTATCTGGGGATGTGCCGTCGCTGGCGGGAAATTCCAAAACCCACTATTGCCATGGTGCAGGGAGCTTGTGTGGCGGGTGGTCTGATGCTGGCCTGGGTATGTGATTTGATTGTCTGCAGTGACGACAGCTTCTTTCAGGACCCCGTGGTTCGTATGGGGATCCCTGGCGTAGAGTATTTCGCCCACGTTCATGAACTCAACCCCCGAATCGCAAAGGAGTTTCTGTTTCTTGGCGAGCGTATGCCTGCCGCCAGAGCCTATGAAATGGGCATGGTAAACAGGGTGGTCCCGCGGGAAGCGCTGCTGGAAATCACTCATACTATGGCGGCTAAAATCGCGGCTATGCCTCGCCTGGGTCTGCAGCTGACCAAGCAGGCAATCAATAACGCTGAAGATCTGATGGGTAAACGCAGCACCATGGACATGGTTTTTGGTCTGCACCACTTTGCCCATGTACACAACGAGTCTGTTTCAGGTGACAAGCTGGGTGGCTTTGATGCGAAAGCCATGGCCAATGCCAACAAAAAGCAGGTGGCCGGGCAGGAGCCGAAAGGTAAGTCGAATGGGGCCAGTGCCCGGGAGGCATCATGACACAGATTGTGGCGCCAACATTCCCCTGGAAAACCCCGCTAACTGAGCGCCTGGGCTGTCGCTATCCGATTATCCAGACCGCGATGGGTTGGGTTTCTGATGCCAATCTGGTGATAGCAACCACACAGGGCGGAGGTTTTGGCTTTCTTGCCGGCGCAACTATCGATGCGGACAAATTGGAAGGTGAAATCCAAAAAGTACTAGACGCCACCGGCGGCAGTAACTTTGGACTCAACTTTCATATGTTCCAGGAAAACGCATTGCAGTGCGTGGAGCTGGCTATTAAATATCGGCTCAAAGCCGTCAGCTATGGCCGGGGACCGGATAAGGAAGCCATCGCCAGGCTTAAAGCCGCCAATGTGCTTTGTATTCCGACTGTGGGGGCGGTTAAACATGCGATAAAGGCGGTTCAACTGGGTGCAGATATGATCACCATTCAGGGAGCAGAGGGTGGTGGTCACACAGGTTCAGTGCCGTCATCAATTCTGTTGCCTCAGGTGTTGGACGCAGTAGATGTCCCTGTCATCGCCGCCGGAGGTTTTTCGACCGGACGGGGTCTTGCGTCTGCATTAGCCGCAGGAGCATCAGGCATTGCTATGGGCACCGCTTTCTTGATGACCAAAGACTCACCCACTCCGGAAGATACTCTTGCGCGTTATGTAAGTGTCAATGACCCTCAGTCAGTTCGCGTCACCCTCGCGGTAGATGGCATGCGCCATCGCATGATTGATAACACCTATATCCAACGTCTTGAAAAAGCCTCTCCTTTTGGGCGCTTGCGGATTGCGCTTGCCAGTGCCTGGAAGTGGAAACAGGAAACCGGTATGACCCTGGGTCATATGTTCAGTGTGTTCTTCAAAGCGTTCAAAGATGACCGCTCTGCGGTTTCTCAGGTAGTGATGTCGGCCAATCAACCTGTGTTGCTGCAGCGCTCTATGGTGGAAGGTCAGCCTGATGCGGGTATTTTGCCCAGCGGGCAGGTCGCAGCGGCCATAGGAGAGTTGAAGACAGCCGCTGAATTGATCCAGGGAATTGCCGACCAAGCCACTGATTGCCTTAACAGCCTGGCGTCAAAGCAGACTCAGGGCGCAGTCAGCCTCAATAACAACGAAAACACAAAACAACAGGAGGCGTGCTGATATGACGCAGAACAATAAAGGAGCCAGCGCATTCAGCACCTCGCTGGATAACGGCATTGCCGAACTTGTGATTGCCAAGCCCCCGGTGAATGCGCTCGACAGTTATGAGTGGTTCGCACTTGCAGATGAAATCGACAGGCTGGGCGCTGACGAGAATGTTCGGGTGATAGTTCTCCGGGCAGAAGGTCGCGGTTTCTGCGCCGGGGTGGATATCAAAGAGTTGGACAAACATCCGGAGCGAATCGTTGCCGTCAATGCCGGTAATTACGCAACGTTTAAAGCAGTTCACAGAAGTCCTGTACCTGTTGTTGTCGCAGTGCATGGATATGTATTGGGCGGTGGCATAGGCATCACAGGTGCTGCTGATATCGTGGTGGCGTCTGAATGTGCCAGCTTCGCTCTGCCTGAGGTAGACAGAGGCGCCATGGGCGGCGGGGCGCATTTGCAACGTCTGTTCCCGGTACAAAAAGTTCGTTACCTGTTTTTCACCGGTGACGCCATTTCTGCGCCGGATGCCGAACGATATGGCTTTATTGAGCGCATTGTACCCAAAGCTGAGCTCAGAGACACAGCCTTGGCTATTGCGGCAAAAATTGCGGCAAAAAGCCCGGCCATGATCCGTATCGCCAAGGAGGCCCTAAACGGCATTGAAGATGGCAATCTGGAGGATAAATACCGCTGGGAGCAGGGCTTTACACTGCAAGCCTATACGTCACCGGACTCGGCAGAAACCCGCCGGGCTTTCGTGGAAAAACGCGACGCCAGGTTTTGATTCAGGCTTGGTCAGGAGGACATAAGAGCATATGGAACTGACATATACCGAAAAACAGCAGGCGTTTCGCGCCGAAGTTCGCCAGTGGCTGAAGGAGAATCTACCCGCCGAGCCGCTCGCCAGTTATGACACCAAAGCGGGCTTTGAACAGCACAGGGAGTGGGAGCGCAAACTCTTTGATGCGCGTCTGTCCATGGTGATGTGGCCCACAGAACTTGGAGGCCGCGGCTGCGACCTTATCGAGTGGCTGATCTTTGAAGAGGAATATTATGGCGCCGGCGCGCCAATGCGGGTCAATCAAAATGGTCAGCTGTTGCTTGGCCCGACCCTGATGGAGTTTGGCACTCAGGCACAGAAAGAGAAGTTCCTGCCACGAATGGCTGCCAGTGATGATATGTGGGCACAGGCCTGGTCCGAGCCCAATGCGGGTTCAGATATGGCCGCAATCAGCTCAAAAGCGATTCGTGATGGTGATGAGTACGTGATCAATGGCCAAAAAACCTGGTCCACCAGAGCCATCTTCGCAGACTGGTGCTTCGGCCTGTTCCGCACAGACGCTGAATCTTCCCGTCACCACGGCCTGTCATATCTGATGGTGCCGCTGGATGCACCTGGAGTCACCATACGTCCCATTAAAGCACTCAATGGCAAACAGGCCTTTGCTGAAATCTTTTTCGACAATGTTCGTGTGCCTGTTGAAAACCGCATAGGGGATGATGGACAGGGCTGGAAGGTCGCAATGGCTACTGCGGGGTTTGAGCGCGGCTTGTTACTCCGCTCTCCCGCCCGGTTCCAGCAGACGGCCCGTAAGCTGGTGCAGCTGTATCTGGCCAATCGCCGCGCAGCAGATGCTGATCCCGCCATCGCCACCAAAGTGGCTCAGGCCTGGTCTGATGCACAGGCTTATGCCTTGTCCGCTTATTACACAGTAGGTCGTCTATCCAGAGGGGAGAAGATTGGCGCTGAATCCAGTATCAATAAGATTTTCTGGTCTGAGCTGGATCTGAATATGCACCAGATAGCCATGGATATTCTGGGGGCTCAGGGTGAGCTGACAGACTGTGCGTCGACCTCCTGGCTTGAGGGCTTCCTGTTTGCTCAGGCTGGTCCAATCTATGCCGGAGCCAACGAAATTCAACGCAATATTGTAGCCGAGCGTATGCTGGGCCTGCCAAAAGGGTGAGGTGATTATGGACTTTACTTTCACAGAAGATGAATTGGCATTTCGCGAAGCGATAAGCCGTTTTTTGATGACAGAAGCCGCTCCTGAAACCCTGAGAGAGATCTGGGAAACCGATTCTGGCCGTAGTCCTGAACTGAGAAGTAAGATCGCAGAGCAGGGACTGACAGCTCTTTCTGTGCCTGAAGAGGCTGGCGGTCTGGGTCTGGGTGATGTCGCCTGGTCTCTGATGACGCAGGAGTTGGGTTACTACGGCATTCCCGATTCTATGGCTGACTCAGCATATGTGGCGACTGGTTTATTAAGTGCCTTGCCCGCTGGAGAAAAGCGAGATGCGTGGCTGGAGCAGGTTGCTGCCGGTGAGCTGCGTATCGCCGTGGGCCACGGCTGCAACAGTCTGGTTGCCGATGCCCAGTCTGCAGATCTGCTGTTGCTCCACCACACCAATCATAATGGTGACATTGAGTTACATGCTATCGAGCGCGCTTTGGTCGATGTGACTCCGCACTCGAGTATAGATTCCTCCCGTCGCCTTGCCCGAATAAGCTGGCAGCCAACGGATGATAGCCTGGTCGTCAGCGGCGATGATGCCGAAGTACTACTGGCGGAAACCCTCAACCGAGGCGCACTGTCAGTTGCGGGACAATTGCTTGGATTGGCACAGCGCATGTTGGATCTGTCCGTTGACTATGTTGCTCAGCGCAAGCAGTTCGGTCGTGCCATCGGCAGCTTTCAGGCGGTAAAGCATCATCTTGCGGATGTGGCAGCCAAAATAGAGTTCGCCCGTCCGGTTCTCTACCGGGCAGCATGGGCCTTACAGAAACAAACTCCGGATGCAGAGCTGTATGTATCTCAGGCCAAGCTAGCCTGTATTGACGCAGCAGCTTTGGCGGCCCGTCATGGAATACAGGTTCATGGTGCTATGGGGTACACCTGGGAAGTAGACCTGCAGATGTTTATGAAGCGCAGCTGGGCGCTTATCCCAAGTTGGGGAGACAGAAGTTTTCACCAGGCCAGGGTCAACGACAATCTGTTCAGTCGGGTTGCCGCGGACAATCAATCCGCCGGGCCTGAGTCCACCTTTGGGAGGCAGATATGAGCCAGGCATATATCGTTGATGCGCTGCGCACGCCCACCGGACGACGCAAGGGTAGCCTGTCCCAGATCCATGCCATTGATCTGGGGGCACATGTACTAAAAGCTCTGGTTGACCGTAACCCGATCCCCGCCGACCAGTACGATGATGTGATCTTTGGTTGTGTGGATACCATTGGTTCCCAGGCAGGCAATATCGCTAGAACCAGTTGGTTGGCGGCGGGGTTGCCGTTATCAGTACCTGGCACCACGGTAGACAGGCAGTGTGGTTCTTCCCAGCAGGCCCTGCATTTTGCGGCGCAGGCAGTAATGAGTGGTACTCAGGATGTAATTGCTGTCGGTGGTGTTCAGACCATGACCCAAATCCCGATCTCTTCGGCCATGCTGGCAGGACAGCCTTTGGGTTTTACTACGCCGTTCGCCCAGAGTGAGGGATGGAACAAGCGTTTTGGCAACGCACCTGTTGACCAGTTCTATGCTGCCCAGCGAATTGCAGACCATTGGAATATCAGCCGTGGTGAGATGGAAGCTTTCGCACTTGAGAGTCATAAAAGGGCACTTAATGCTATTGAGTCCGGACTGTTCAATCGGGAGATTATTGAGACCAAGGGTCTTAAGCAGGATGAGACTCCGCGAAATACTTCACTGGCCAAAATGGCTGAGCTGGAGCCGGTTGGCGATGCATATCCTGGCATTACAGCGGCTGTATCCAGCCAGACCTGTGATGCATCAGCTGCGATTTTGGTGGTATCCGAAGCGGCCCTTAAAAAGTATGGCCTGACCCCAAGGGCGCGAATTCATCATATCAGTGTATTGGGTGACGACCCCATATGGCATCTTACTGCACCGATCCCCGCCACAAAACGCGCCCTTGAAAAAGCGGGTTTATCAATTGAAGATATTGATTTATTTGAGGTAAATGAAGCGTTTGCATCTGTCGCCATGGCATGGATGAAAGAGCTTGATTGCCCTCACGACAAGGTCAACGTTAATGGTGGTGCGATTGCCCTGGGCCACCCGCTTGGTGCTACAGGTGCGAGACTGATGACCGGTATGCTCCACGAGCTTGAGCGCAGAGACGGACGTTTCGGTTTGCAAACCATGTGTGAAGGCGGTGGCGTTGCCAATGTGACTATCATCGAGCGTTTGAAACCCCAAGCACCAAGCAATAACACTGTGGCCAGTTAAGCGGTCTGAATAAAACAAGTCCGTGGGATAAACGGAACAGGGACAAGTCGGCCATCAGGCTGAACTTAAGGAGAACAGGATGGGAATTTGTAAGGGACGTACCGTCATCATTACCGGGGCCGGTGGTGGCCTGGGTAAGGCTTATGCGCTGGGGTTTGCCGCTGAAGGGGCAAATGTGGTGGTTAATGATATCCGCGCCGATGCCGCCGCTGCCGTTGTCGATGAGATCGTCACCTCAGGTGGCAAGGCGATCGCCTCTATCCATGATATTACCCGCATTGACACAGCTCAAAGGATCGTTGACGAGGCGCTTGCCGCTTTTGATGAGGTCCATGTACTGGTGAACAATGCCGGGGTGCTTGCAGATCGTATGTTTATCAGCCTGAGCGAAGAGGACTGGGACAAGGTGATGCAGGTCCACCTCAAAGGTCATTTTTGTCTGGCCAATATTCTGGGGCGGCGCTGGCGTGATCTGGCCAAGGCCGGCAATCCCGTTGATGCCCGTATTATCAACACAAGTTCAGGAGCTGGTTTGCAGGGCTCAATCGGTCAATCAAACTATTCTGCTGCCAAAGGTGGCGTAGCATCCCTGACCCTGGTGCAGGCTGCTGAGCTCAAACGTTATGGCGTGACCGCCAACGCACTTGCACCTGCCGCAAGAACTTCAATGACAGAAGGCGCCATGCCGGATGTGGTGAAAAAACCTGAAGATGGCAGCTTCGACCTCTGGTCTGCTGACAATGTTGCGCCTCTGGTGGTGTGGTTGGGCTCATCCGACTCTTCCCATATAACCGGCCAGGTAATTGAAAGTCAGGGAGGACGTTTGTCTCTGTGTGATGGTTGGCGCACAGGCGAAACCGCCGACAAAGGTCAGCGCTGGCAAGTTAATGAGATCGGCGAAGTGCTGGACTCTCTGATTGGCAAAGCCCAGCCGGCACAAAAAGTTTGGGGGAGCTGATATGACAACAAACAAAACAAGTAACCACCCAAGGTCGGCGAATAGCGTCGATAACCGCCGTCGAGATCTGTTAAAAGCTGGCGGCGCACTAGGGGCTGCTGCTATGTCAGGTGTGGCTCTTTCCGGCGTTTCAGCCAGTGCCAATGCAGGTATCAACACCAAACTGCCCATGTCTGAGTATGACAATCTGGATATGACAGCAATGGCACAGCTGGTTCACAAGGGCGATGTGACCCCACTGGAACTGTTTGATGCTGCAGCTGCCCGGTTTGAGGCCTATAAGGATCTGAATCTGTTGGCTGTCAGCCATCTGGAAGCGGCCCGAGAGCAGGCAAAACAGCAAAGTCATGCAGCGCAGCAGGAGCGTGATGCCGTTTTTAACAAGGCGCCTCTGCATGGTATTCCGTTCGCCCTTAAAGATCTTGGTATCAAGGTTGAGGGTACTGTCACCACCAACGGCAGCCTCCTGTTTAAGGATGATGTGGCTGAATATGATTCGACCCTGACCCAAAGGTATAAAGCTGCCGGGCTCAATATTATGGCCAAGCTGACCAGCCCTGAGTTTGGCCAGACGGCGACCACAGAGTCCAAACTTCACGGCGACACACTGAACCCCTGGGATACCAGTTGCTCTACCGGTGGCTCGAGTGGCGGCAGTGCCGCTGCCGTTGCGGCGCGAATTCTTCCTGCAGCTCATGCCAGTGATGGTGGCGGGTCTATCCGTATTCCCGCATCCCACTGTGGCATCTTTGGCATGAAGCCAAGTCGTGGCCGCATTCCCACCGGACCAGACATTCTGGAAGGCTGGATGGGACTGTCGGTACACAATGTTGTCAGCCGCAGCGTACGTGATTCAGCGCTATTGATGGAGTTGACCCAGGGACCTGAGCATGGCACCCGGGTGCAACAGGTCAATGGAGAATTTTTGAAGGCGATTCAAACCCCGCCAAAGGGTCTGCGCATCGCAGTGATGAAACATCATCCCTTCGGCTTGCCGGTGCACAGTGACTGTATCAAGGCTGTGGACAATACCATCAAGGTACTTGAAAGCCTGGGTCACAGTGTTGAACTGGCGTCGCCTGAGCTTCCCATTGAAGATATGTACAAAGGCATGGGCGTTACCACTTCATCCGGTGTGCTTCAGGCTGTGCAGGCCCAGGAAGTAAAACTGGGGCGCAAGGCGAGGGAAGATGAGTTTTCTCCAATCGTTTGGGGTTTTATGGAGAACGCCAAAGGCTTTACTGCGCAGCAGGTATTTGCCGCTCGCAACGCCTATGACAGGGCTGGTCGCAGCTTTGACCGATTCTTCGATACCTTTGACCTGATTCTGGCACCGGTAACCGCTGCGCCACCACCAAAGATTGGGGAACTGAGCCTGTATCAATCCTACGATAGCTTTGTCGGCAATGTGATCAAAGCATCTCCAATCACAGCCATGTTCAATATGACAGGCCTGCCCGCAATGTCTGTTCCAATGAACTGGAATGCTGAGGGTTTACCAATCGGCGTGCAGTTTGGGGCGTCATACGGTAACGAAGCGCTGCTGTTTGCATTGGCTGCTCAACTGGAACAGGTGGCACCCTGGCAGCACAGGCGTCCCCCCTATATCGGCTAGTGGCCCTGCTCAGTTAAAAAATCTCCCCTCGGGGAGATTTTTTTATGCCTGCAGCACAGATGAGTGTGAGATGGTCATATGTTGCCATAGAAATACACCTTAGAGGCATTGAACAGGTGAGCTCTCCGCTCTAGCTTGAGTAATTGAAGCTGTTTTTACACTCAACTTTTTAAGGAGAGAGATGATGGACAGTATTCAACTCACCGCATTCGATCTGGCAACCCGTTTTACCGGCATCAAAGAGATAGAGGGTTTTGATGACAACCCCCAAATTATGGCGATGCTGAAGCTGGACAACTCATGGCCAGAGAATGATGAGGTCGCCTGGTGCAGTGCTTTTACTAGGGTCTGTTGACCTTTCATGGTTGAATTTTGCTCGAGATAGACGCGCTTTAATCGCGACGCAAGGTGTGCCGCCTAGTGGGCCTAAGCAAATACCTTGCAACAAAGA
>NZ_JAKIKT010000006.1 GCF_023349125.1 Shewanella corallii
GATGCTTGCAGTCAGGCTTGGAACAACTTCATCAGCAGTACAAACCGAGTGATAAAGATGTGCGCCAGAGACTGGGCAAAGGTGACTGAACTTTAATGCGGAATGGTATGATTTGGTTGTTGGGCGGTTTGTGTTGCTGTGCTGACCCAGGCTGTCAGCATTTGCTCTTGCGCTTCTTTCTGCCCAGGCTAAGTACAGAGTTCTGCTCCGACTTTTCACGCTTCAGTCGACGTTTTTCTTTAATGTCCATCTGTGGTTTTTTCATTTTCTGTTTGTCCATTGTGTCCTCCGACTAACCAGTCAATATAAAAGTAAGCTAACCAATCAAGACCCTGGCCAATATACTAGGCGTTGGGCTTTTTATTTCAACTGACAAAAATAACTCTGATTTAACAATAAATACTTAACGCTACTTTTAAAGATAAACCCAAGGTTTAATTTGCTACACATATAAAACCAGAGCTAAATGCTGAAAAACGATGGAAATAGACAGAAAATAAAGAGGTATTCGAAGCACTGTTTACAGATTTTTAAACAAAGACAGGTTGCAACGCTAAAGAGGTAGGGGATGGATGGTGTTTCATCGGTCAAAAGGCTGGCATATGAGCAGGCGTAATGGGTTCACCCTGATAGAACTGGTCGTTGTGATTTTAATTCTGGGCATACCGGCGGTCATAGCGGCTCCAAAATTTATCAATCACCAGAGCGATGCCAAAACAGCGACAATTCAAGGGTTTCTCGGCAGTATCAAGAGTACCATGGGGATGTTGCATATGAAGGCAAATATCCAGGGAAAGACGGGCGCAGATGTGACTGTGGATACCGACTTCGGGCCTTACCAGTTTCACAATGCCTACCCTGAAACCCGCAGTGAATCTACCAGTCCTGCCCGCTATTTTGTGCAAACCTTTATCGATCTTGGAGGCTCCCCGTAGTCATAGTCTTTCCCCGGTGGCACCCATATTGCTCAATACGGTGATGTTTATGTCTATGAAAACAACGATATCTCCCGCATCGGTTATCGATTGAATGACAGTGATACATCGCTGATTAATGGGCATTGCTATGCCCAATACTCCCACGGTGCTTCAACTCAGGGCTTTGGCCTTGATGTGACGGGCTGCTGAGAACTTGAACAGTCTGGTTCGACACTGATAGCATAAACTCTTGAGTTACTGGTTTTTTATGGAAGCTAATATCAAGTTTAGGGATTGAAATGCTATATCTCGTTCTCACTGTCATCTTAAGCCTTTTTGGCGCTTTTACCTTCTTACCCAGATTCAAAGGTTTGGTTGAGCGCTACAACACAGGCATCAACTTTTTGCTCACCCTGATCGCCACCATGGCGGGTGTACTGTTGGCGATATCAATCACCAATTATGAGGCCGGGCAGAACGAAAAGCAGGATGTCATCAAGCTGCTGGGCGCGGCAATATCGTCGGTTGAGCAATGCCATGATTACAGTGAGGAGCTGGTGGAGTACTTCAGCAAGCTTCCAAAAGACCATGCGTTGAAAACTGACTTTTACCAAAAAAATCCGCCACCCTATCCGGGCTATCTGGATACCTTCCTGATGCAGAATATCGTCAGTAAAAACCTGTCCGGCATCGCGTTGGGTGAATTGAACGAGAGTCTCATCAACCTGAAAAGAGTGCAGATGGTCAACGTACCTCTGTATATCGAAACCTTGAAGCTGACCCATGAGCTACTGGCTCTGGAAGTCCGTTTCCAGAAAGGTGCACTGACCGAGACTCAGTTGGATTCAAGCGTTAATCAACTGACAGAAGAGTTACAGAATTTCCTGCTGGGGCAGTCTTCCGAGACCATTTGATACTCTCCCCGAAATAACAAAGCGCCAGCTATCTTCCGCTGGCGCTTTTCCTTGGCATATTGCCCCTCAATCTTTGAATGAGGGGCACACCTGATTCAGTGCTCTTGCCTCAAAACAGGCTGGATCTCCATTTTGCTCTTTCCCGCTCTTGCTGAGGGATCTCATCAAGCAGGTCTCGGTAAAGCTCTGGGTATTTATCTTCAACAAAGTTGTCCAGCGTCAGTCTCTGTTGCTGCAGATAACGCTCGGTTTGCCATTGCTCCCACACCTCTGAGTCAGTGCTGATCAGATATTCAAGCAGGGCCTGCGGTTGAACCAGATCAACCCGTTCCTCTTCTGTCATCAGCTTCTGAGCAGTGTGAAGTTCATTGCCATATCTTTCAGCCAGATGCTGGAACAGGTGTTGGTCGTAGATGCGGGAAACCATTTGAGCGTACTCGTGCAAAACGGTTTCTTTGTGGTCATCAACAATCAATACAGCCATCTTATTTGCTTTACAGTCACCCGGCGTATGGGCATTGGTTTCGCCCAGCTTCAGCCCTGTATCAACCCCATCGTAGAAGCCATAAGACACAACCTTGTATTGACGACACTGCCGCAAGCTACCAAAGGAGAACACAGTGCCTGATGGCGCGGGCTCCACATCCAACCAGCCTCGTCCATGATCTGAGCTGCCCCATGAGCTTGGAGGATCATCTCTATCGGAACAGATGGAGTTCATCGAGGTCATATTTCCCAGTTTCTTATAGCAGGTACGCACAAACTCAAACGCAGCAGGGTTGGTGTAATTCACTTCAACATCAATGGAGGCGTCATGTGATGAGCTGCCTGGTGCCACATCAACCACAGCGATATTGCTGATCAGCACATCTGGCTCTGACTCTGGCAAGGTGGATTGCTTATAGGTGCCAATCTTGCGCCATTTGGCGTCTTTCCATTTGCCCCGCCAGTTCTTCTTTTTGCAGTAGCACCACACCTTAAACTTGTACTCTGTACCTGAATTCAAACCCGTTGCGGTAAAGCTGTTGGGGGCGGTGTAGTTTTCAGAACCACCACACACATTTAGCGTGGGAGTCTTACGGTAACACACCTTGTAGCTGGACCCCACATGGTCGTAGTCACCACTGGGCACTGTCCAGGTAATGGAGATGGACTCATCGTCAGATCCTGTGCCCCACACCGAGCCAATGCCTCCCGCGGCGTGGGCCGTGCCCAGCATCAACATGCTAATAAACACGCCCTGGGTCAGCCGGGTCAACGTCTGCAGCCCTGCCGTTATTTTCCCAAAGCAGGCCCAGCTCCTCGATCTTGTTGCTATGTTCATGGCAAATATCCTTGGATTAAAAATACTCAGCCAAGGTAGCGACAAACATCATGGAGCATTAGCAATTTACAGGGATAAAACTGGGGAAACCGGGTAGAAATTGGGAAGAAATTAGAGGGAGTCTGTGCCTGTAAGCCCGCTGTGTTCATGGTTAACAGGTGTTGATGTTGTTGTCAGGACAGGAAATTGACCGTTGCTGCGGTTGTAAGAAGTGGGTTCAAAAGGGGCTAAAAAGATATCGCAACCCTGTCTTTTCGAAGGTTTCCTTTGCCTAGAATTGCGCGCCATGTGATGCATTACAAACCACCGGCTAAATCCAGAAAGTTACCGGTGGAAAATGATGATTTTTCAGACGCTAACCAATAAATGGCCTCCGCGACTTCATTAGGCAAACCACCCCGTTGCATCGGAATTTTACTTTTCAGTCGTTCTATACGATCAGGCTCTCCACCGTCAGCGTGCATATCGGTATAAATCAATCCCGGGCGGACACTATTAACTCTGATACCTTCTGCGGCAACTTCCAACGACAGACCTTTTGTTAACGTGTCAATTGCACCTTTTGACGCTGCATAATCAATGTATTCATTCGGTGAACCTGTCCGAGCCGCTCCCGAAGAGACATTAACTATGACGCCACCGAGACCACCATGACGAGTTGACATTCGTTTCACTGCTTCACGACAACACAAGAAATAACCCGTCACATTGTTTATGAGAATTGAGTTAATCCTCTCTTCACTCATTTCGTCTAAGCGCATTTGCTTCTTTAAGATGCCTGCATTGTTCACCACAACAGAAACAATACCAAGCTCTCGGTCAACGGTTTCAAACAGTTGAAGAACATCACCTTCTTTGGAAACGTCAGCTTGAACAGAAATACAATGGCCACCTGATGCTTTGATTTCTTCAACGAGTGTTTGAGCAGCCTCAGCATTAGATTTGTAATTAATGCATACGGAGAACCCATTCTGAGCAAAAAGCTTTGCTGTCGCAGCACCAATCCCTCGACTACCACCGGTAACGACAACTACTTTTTTATGGCTCATCATTCGTCCTTTTTACGCTGAATATAATGTATAGCGCCTTGCTAAGGTTCGGCTAGCTGCTACAAGAACCAAGCGACGCTACCGTAATCACTAAAGCCAATCAAACCAAAAATGCCAAAGGTTAGCCGTCATGCCTAAGCATTGTGTTAGTTTACACCTGCACTAATATTACCGAAAAGATGCTTAGCCAAAGCAGCTTAACCCAATACGATAAGCGTTGATAGTAACCAGTTAGCTTCTGTTTTCTAGCGGCTTTCGCCATTTTAACCAAGTAATAAGTTGCCAAGAAAACTGTAATTATTGAAGCCCCCCTAAACCAAAAAGGAACATAAATAGACTCTGGGCTAAAGGCTGTTATTACTGGTGCAAGTAAAAGTGATGAAAGCATAACAAAACCAGCCCAAGAATGAATTTTACAGCTTAGAGTCGGTGATTTTGTATAAGGGTCTTTATCCATAGGGAAATAGCCTGCAACCCAAGTTCCAATGCCATGTATGATTATTAATACGCCACAAATAGTTAACGCTAAATTTGAATTGTTAAGTTGAATTAATGCCCACCCGAATAAGCAAAAAATGATACCAAGTGGGTAGTTGTTAATGATGGGGGATATTTTTTCAGTTGGGCTGCCTGTCGCGCCTAACTCACTACAGAATTGATTTGAGTGATCATAATTGGGGTAAAGCTTTGCTGCTACATAAACCCCTACAGTAATCCATATAGTTGCTATTAACCCTGATAATGTAGCAATACTTTCTAACAACGCCGAATTCCTTGTGCAAACTAACATTCGTATCGCGTGGCCTTACAAAGTACCCCAACCTTGCAAGCCTGGTCTAGCTTGTAAGGTGTGGGCTACGTCGAAGCAAAAGATATCAGTATCAAGCCGCTGGAATGGCCGCAGCGATTGCCTTGATATATTCCACCTGAATTGGCTTGGTAAAAGCCCCTGGGCGCAATGCCTGCACCGCCGGGATAATCTCATCCAACTGCCAGTCTTTCTCCAGCAGCAAATGTGCTGCCAGTATTCCGGTGCGACCTGAACCGCCCAGGCAATGCATGGCTACCTTACCGCCGTTATCGACAATTGCATGCAACGCAGGACTGGCCGCCTGCCACTTGGCTGCGAACTCTGTTCCGGGGGCCTTGTCATCTTCAATCTCAATCTGGAACCACTGCATACCCAGCTCGCGGGTCTTGTCGCCCAGTGCAGCGACATTGTGCGCTGTCAGTTCGCTATCACTCAGTGCTGTCACTATCGCTTCAACGCCCATGGTTTTCAGTTGCTCAAGTGAGGTTTGCAGATCAGCTTCTTTGGTGCCCGGACAAGGGGTCAGTATCAATGCACCTGAGGTTTTCAGGTCGAGTTGCCATACAGGATGTGCCATTTTTAATCCTTATTGCTGAAGGAAGCAGCTTTGTTGAAGGGTATCGTGGGAACGATGATATATGAGTTCAGCCCATGGTTTCCACGGTCTGATTTGGTGAGATTTTTGCCCTAATCGGGCACAAATGAGATCGCTTTCAGCGACCAGAGGATCGCGGGCTTCCAGCCCACACCCGGGCAAAGGGGACTAGACGGCTTCGCCCCCTTTGCAAACCCCCTGCCGCCCCAGACGGTGCCGAAGACCCCTCGAATTTATAATGAAAATAGCTATCGGCTCAGACGCTCGTCCATGATTCGACTGAGCCTGCTTCGACATCCATGTCGAAGCCACGCAATTTTCATCAACATTCTTCGGCGGCACCGATGGGGAAATGGTGTATCCCTCATATCCATAGTTGTTTTAACGTGGGAAGCGTAATGGTTGATATAGCTTGTTTATCTAGATAAATACCATAGATAGTGCTAATAGATTTCAGAGGTGCTTAACTGTCTGAATAATAAATTTAAATTAGATTTATTGATGGGGCTGATTGTCACACAATACAAGTCTTATTAGTGCTGTCGAGAATACTATGCATGAAACAAAATGGCGAAAGTAGATATGTGATTGGATGAGAACGGCTTGGCCGGAAGACATCTATGTCGAGGAAGCATATACCCCATATGGTACTAATAACATCCACGAACGTTTGGCAAGGCCGGATATCCTAAGGATTTCTGCGGACGGTGGTATCAGCATAATTGAAGTTAAAAAATGGGGAAGTGCGGAGTTCAATAAGTGGGCAGTCCTTGGGCAGTTACAGCTTTATACATTCCTTACTGAAACACAGTATTTTCAAGATAATGATGATTATTATTGGATGCAAAACCTTATCAGAAAAGGCTTGTTCAGTCAGTCTGTTATCGACAATTTGGAACGCCGTTTTAAAGGAACTGATTGTGTCGTAGATGATTGGTGCGTTGTCATTGTTGATGGAGACAAAGAAGAAATAGAAAAATCAGAAATTCTCTGGCACATGTATGATTTTGTTAATTTAAACTTAGAAAATAACTGTAACTTTCGACCGTTGACTTTGCTGCATGCTACCGAAGTAGATGGGGAATATCGCTGCCATAATTTGGAATGTTGGTTTCGTAAAAACAGTAGTTTCAGCAACCCATATTCACCATGATATTTTTATAAGTAACTCTATATGTTAGTCGCGCGATTGTTGGTGGTTGCACCAGTCCCCTTCCGGAGTTGCCGGAGGGGATTGGATGCAATAGTGGATGCCATCATGGATGATGGCATAAGCGTCGCTGAGCCAGGGATGGTGAATCGACGCTGGTCACGTCAATTGCGTGCAATGCACGATGGATAACAACTTCGGTTGGGGCGCCCTTTGGAGTGCAGAGGGCTTTGGGCGAGCAAAGCCTTCTGCCCAGTGTGGGTGGAACCCACGACTTCCCCGCTTTCAAGCGGAAGCCCCGCAGGGGCTAGACCAATCACCAAACGGAGTTTGGCATTAACCCAAAGCCCAAGCGGTGACTGAGCTACTCCGCCTATTGGTGCACCAGCCGACCGGCCTTAACAACATTCACCAACGGGTTCCGTCCATAGGAATACGCCAGCTCTGCTGGGCTGGAGATATCCCACAGGCAGAAGTCGGCTTGCATACCGACATTAAGCACACCCACTTTAGACTCAATACCCAATGCTTTGGCGGCATTACGGGTCACGCCTGCCAGTACCTCTTCCGGCGTCAGGCGGAACAGGGTGCAGCCCATGTTGAGCATCAACAGGGTGGAGCAGATTGGTGATGAGCCGGGGTTGTAGTCACTGGCGATCACCATAGGCACCTTGTACTGACGCAGCAGGTCGATTGGAGGCAGCTTGGTTTCACGCAGGAAGTAAAATGCGCCGGGCAGCAGGGTGGCGCAGGTGCCGCTCTCAGCAATGGCTTTAACCCCTTCTTCATCCAGATACTCGATATGATCCACTGACTTGGCGCCCAGGTTGGCGGCCAGTGCCGAGCCGCCCATATTGGACAGTTGCTCGGCGTGCAGCTTGATATCCAGACCACTGGCTTTGGCGGTGGCCAGTACCTTTTGGGTTTGTGGCAGGTCGAAGGCAATGTTCTCGCAGAATACATCCACGGCGTCGGCCAGGTTCTCTTCCAGCACGGCGGGGATCATCTCTTTGACCACAAAGTCCACGTAATCATTGGCTCTGTCTTTGTACTCAGGCGGCACGGCGTGGGCACCCAGGAAGGTGGTTTTGACATCCACATGGTGGTGTTTGCCCAGCTCACGGGCCACCCGCAGCATTTTAAGTTCAGTGTCTTTATCCAGGCCGTAGCCGGATTTGATTTCAACCGTGGTGACCCCTTCTTTGGCCAGCGCATTCAAGCGCTTGCGGCCCTGTTCGAACAGCTCACCTTCGCTTGCCTCACGGGTGGCTTTTACTGTGGAAAGAATGCCGCCGCCGGCGCGGGCTATCTCTTCGTAACTGGCGCCATTAAGGCGCATTTCAAATTCATTGGCGCGGTTGCCGCCGAAGATAAGATGAGTGTGGGCATCAATCAG
The DNA here is from genome assembly GCF_023349125.1 of Shewanella corallii. GTDB lineage: Bacteria > Pseudomonadota > Gammaproteobacteria > Enterobacterales > Shewanellaceae > Shewanella > Shewanella corallii. Next base: position 8,157 of record NZ_JAKIKT010000006.1, read on the forward strand.
GCCCGGAGTGACCCAGCCGCCATTGCCTCTGTAAACCGGGGTTGCCATAACATCGAATTCCGGCAGGTCGGCGCGACTGCCCATCCACACAATTCTGTCATTCTTAATGGCGATAACGCCATCGCGGATAGCACCGTAAGGCTCTGAATTGTTGGGGTTCATTGTGGCGATATTAAGATCAATCCAAACCTGGTCCCAGTCCATCATCCGTTCCACTCCGTGTTGCTCTATAGTGAATAATGTAAACGCACTTGTATTTACTTGTATATACAAGCTACGATTGTAGCCGCTTTTTCAGTCAGATTGAAACAAGCAGCCGAACTTAGGTATTCGAACTTAGGGTAACCGGACGAAAGGAACAGGTCATGGCCACAGCAAAGTTCACGCTTATCAAACAGCATATCACCGGCAAGATTGAAGCGGGAGAATGGCAGGAAAATGCTCAGGTACCTTCTGAGAATCAGTTGGCTGAGCAGTTTAACTGCAGCCGCATGACGGCCCGTCGTGCCCTGACCGAACTGGTTGAGGCCGGGGTGCTGGAGCGCTCGCAGGGGCTGGGCACCTTTGTCGCCTCATTGAAATCCCAATCTTCCATGTTGGCCATTCGCAATATCGCTGACGAGATTAAAGAGCGTGGCCATGGTTACAGTGTTGAGCAGCTGGATCTGGAAGAGATAGATGCTATTGCCCCCATCGCAATTGCGCTGGGATTGGAGGAGGGCGATAAGGTATATCGCTCAGTGTTGCTGCACTGCGAGCAGGGCACCCCGCTGCAGCTGGAGGAGCGCTTTATCAATCCCAAGCTGATCCCCGACTATCTGAATCAGGATTTCAGCCAGATCACTCCCCACGAATACCTGTCGACTGTCGCCCCGCTGACTGAGGCTCGTCACATTATCGAGGCCATTCCAGCCGGTCAGCAGCTGAAAGAGCAGTTGCACCTGAAGGCCAATGAGCCCTGTTTACAGATTTTACGCCGCACCTGGTCACGCCATGGTGTGGTGAGTTTCGCCCGTTTGGTACATCCGGGCAGTCGCTTCCGGGTAGGCGGTCATCTGACCTTCAAATAGGCCCGTGGCAAGCGTTTTCAAGCCAAAGTTATACAAGTAGTTATACAAGTAAAACGACCAGTAACACGGTAAAAATTCAGCAATACAACAAAGGGATTCTCTGTAAACCCAGCCTGCGAAGACAGGCGCAGGAGAACCCACAACAAGGAACATAAGATGGATAAGAGACACGACCCGACCCGCAAGATCATTGCGCCCCATGGCTCTGAAATCACCTGTAAGAGCTGGTTGACCGAAGCCGCCATGCGCATGTTGATGAACAACCTGCATCCGGATGTGGCCGAGCGCCCTGAAGACCTGGTGGTGTACGGTGGTATCGGCCGCGCTGCCCGTGACTGGCAGTGCTACGACAAGATTATTGAGGTACTGCAGCGTCTGGAAGATGACGAGACTCTGCTGGTGCAATCCGGTAAGCCGGTGGGCGTGTTCAAAACCCATGCTGATGCGCCTCGTGTGCTGATCGCCAACTCCAACCTGGTGCCACACTGGGCCAACTGGGAACACTTTAACGAGCTGGATAAGCAGGGGCTGGCCATGTACGGCCAGATGACCGCAGGCAGCTGGATCTACATTGGTACTCAGGGCATTGTGCAGGGCACCTATGAAACCTTTGTGGCTGTCGCCAAGCAGCACTTTGACGGCGTAGCCAAAGGTCGCTGGATCCTGACAGGTGGTCTGGGCGGTATGGGTGGTGCACAGCCGCTGGCCGGTACCATGGCCGGTTTCTCTGTTATCGCCTGTGAAGTGGATGAAACCCGTATCGATTTCCGTCTGCGTACCCGTTATGTGGACAAGAAAGCCCACACTCTGGATGAAGCGCTGGAGATGGTGAAAGCCGCTGACGCCGAAGGCAAGCCTGTGTCTGTTGGCCTGCTGGCCAACGCTGCCGATGTGTTTGCCGAGCTGGTAGAGCGTGGCATTACCCCGGATGTGGTGACCGACCAGACCTCTGCCCATGACCCGCTGAACGGCTACCTGCCACAGGGCTGGACTATGGAGCAGGCCAAAGAGATGCGCGCCAAAGGTGAAGCGGCCGTGGTTAAGGCGGCAAAAGAGTCTATGGCGGTGCAGGTTAAGGCGATGCTGGCCCTGCAGGAGCGCGGCGCAGCGACCCTGGACTATGGTAACAACATCCGCCAGATGGCTATGGAAGTGGGCGTTGAAAATGCCTTCGACTTCCCCGGCTTTGTACCTGCCTATATCCGTCCTTTGTTCTGTGAAGGTATCGGTCCTTTCCGCTGGGCTGCCCTGTCGGGTGACCCGGAAGATATCTACAAGACAGATCAGAAGGTGAAAGAGCTGATCCCCGATGACCCACACCTGCACAACTGGCTGGATATGGCCCGCGAGCGTATCGCCTTCCAGGGTCTGCCTGCCCGTATCTGTTGGGTTGGCCTGAAAGACAGAGCCCGTCTGGCACTGGCCTTTAACGAAATGGTGAAAAACGGCGAACTGAGCGCCCCGGTTGTGATTGGTCGCGACCACTTGGATTCCGGCTCTGTTGCCAGTCCCAACCGTGAAACCGAATCCATGATGGATGGTTCAGATGCCGTATCTGACTGGCCGCTGCTTAATGCGCTGCTGAACACTGCCGGTGGTGCGACCTGGGTATCTCTGCACCATGGTGGTGGTGTGGGCATGGGCTTTAGTCAGCACTCTGGTGTGGTGATCTGCTGTGACGGCTCAGATGCCGCAGCCAAGCGTGTGGGTCGCGTGCTGTGGAATGACCCGGCTACCGGCGTAATGCGCCATGCCGATGCGGGCTACGACATAGCTAAAGACTGTGCCAAAGAGCAGGGCCTGGACCTGCCCATGCTGGAAGATTAATCGCACGGTTTGCCGCTCATTTTGCGACTAATTTTACCAATAATAATTAAGCGCAACGCCGGGTCACAGGCTCGACCTGCCCGACGTTGCCGGAGAAGTCATTGATGGAACATATTGTTATCCACCCGGGTAAGCTGACCCTGTCTCAGCTGCGTCATATCAGCCGCCATGCGGTGAAAGTTTCGCTGGCAGACGCCGCGCTGGAAGGTATTCACAAGAGTGCTGCCACAGTGCAGCAGGTACTGGATGAAGGCCGCACCGTTTACGGCATTAACACCGGCTTTGGTTTGCTGGCCAACACCAAGATTGCGCCGGAAGATTTGCAATTGCTGCAGCGCTCCATTGTGCTGTCCCACGCTGCCGGTACCGGCCAATACATGCAGGACGCAACCGTGCGCCTGATGATGGTGCTGAAGATTAACTCCCTGTCCCGCGGTTTTTCGGGTATTCGCCTGCAGGTGATTGAGTTCCTGATGAGCCTGCTGAATGCCGAAGTTTACCCCTGTGTACCAGAAAAAGGTTCAGTGGGCGCTTCAGGTGATCTGGCTCCTCTGTCTCACATGTGCCTGCCGCTGCTGGGCGAAGGTGAAATGAGCTATAAGGGACAGATACTGTCAGCCAAAGAGGGTTTGGAGATTGCCGGTCTTGAGCCGCTTGAGCTGGCTGCCAAGGAAGGTCTGGCGCTGCTGAATGGTACTCAGGCATCCACTGCACTTGCACTGGAAGGTCTGTTCCACGCCGAAGATCTGTTTGCCGCTGGCAGCGTCATTGGCGCCATGAGCGTTGAAGCCGCCATGGGCAGTCGCAGCCCGTTCGACCCACGTATTCATGAAGTGCGCGGTCAGAAAGGCCAGATAGATTCAGCGGCGGTATTCCGCCACCTGCTGGGTGAAGAGTCTGAGATCAGCCTGGCTCACGTGGATTGCGAAAAGGTGCAGGACCCTTACTCACTGCGCTGTCAGCCCCAGGTGATGGGTGCCTGTTTGACGCAAATTCGCCATGCTGCCGAAGTGCTTGAAGTTGAAGCCAACGGCGTAACCGATAACCCGCTGGTGTTTACCGACAATGGTGACATTATTTCCGGCGGTAACTTCCACGCCGAGCCTGTGGCCATGGCGGCGGATAATCTGGCGATTGCCATTGCTGAGCTGGGTGCCATTGCCGAGCGTCGTATTGCTTTGCTTATCGACTCCAACCTGTCCAAGCTGCCCCCTTTCCTGGTGGAAAACGGCGGCGTGAACTCAGGCTTTATGATTGCCCAGGTCACTGCGGCGGCGCTGGCGTCTGAGAACAAGACCTTTGCCCACCCAGCATCGGTAGACAGTCTGCCAACCTCTGCCAACCAGGAAGACCATGTCTCCATGGCGACCTTTGCCGCCCGTCGTTTGCGAGATATGGCTGAGAACACCCGTGGCGTGCTGGCAGTGGAGCTGCTGGCGGCAGCTCAAGGTTTGGATTTCCGTGCACCGCTGAAGCCTGCTGATGCGGTGGCCGAGGCGAAGGCAGAGCTGCGCGAAGTGGTGGCCTACTATGACAAGGACAGATACTTTGGTCCTGACATTGAGAACGCCACTGACCTGCTGTGCGGCGCTTCTTACAACCGCTTCCTACCAGCTGGCCTGATGCCAAGCTTCTAAGCAGCAACAGCGGTCATAGTTAAAACCATAAAGAGCCTGACTCCTGATGAGTCAGGCTCTTTTGTTTTTGTCGAATGATTGTGGCGAAAGACTAAAACTCGAAAGCTGCTAACCACGAAGGACGCGAAGGACACGAAGAAAAGCCTAGGCAAGTTCTCTCTTCGCTCTTACTTCGTGCTCTTCGTGTAGCGAACGTAGTGAGTGCTTCGTGGCAAATCGTTTTTAAAAAAAGACCCCGGCTGGTGCCGGGGTCTAGGTGTTCTGATATTGGCTGAGCGCTACTGCTGAGTTGGTGCAGTCGGCTGCGTGCCTCTGCGGCGCAGTAGCTGGGTGTTGATATTGCGCATATCTTCCCCGGTTGGATTCTGGAATGGTCTCAGGCCGAACTCGGGCAGAATCGCAAACACATGGTCGAACAGATCTGCCTGAATGTCTTCGTAGAAGCCCCAACGGGTATCATTGGTAAACACATATATCTGGATAGGTAAGCCGGTAGGGCCGGGTTCCAGCTGGCGTACCAACATGGTCATATCCTTGCGGGTATGCTCACTTTTAAGCAGGTACTCCTTCATATAAGCGCGGAAGGTACCCACATTGGTAAGGTAGCGGCCATTTACCGGATCGTCGCCGGACTCGATACTCTGGTTATATTCGGTCAGCTGCTGCTTCATACCTGCCAGATATTCTTTCAGCAGGTTGATGCGCTCCAGGCGGTTAATGTCTTCGATTGTCAGAAAGCGGATTGAGTCCACATCAATATTGACTGATCGGGTGATGCGACGGCCACCGGATTCCGACATGCCGCGCCAGTTTTTAAAGGCGTCCTGCACCAGGGCGTAAGCCGGGATCATAGTTAAGGTGTTGTCCCAGTTACGCACTTTGACTGTGGTCAGGGAGATCTCTTCAATGGAGCCGTTGGCGCCATATTTATCCATCTGAATCCAGTCACCCTGGCTCACCATGCGGTTGGCCGCCAGCTGGATACCGGCTACAAAACCCAGAATGGTGTCGCGGAATACCAACATCACCAAACCGGTTGCCACACCCAAACTGGAGAGAAAAATAACCGGAGACTGGTTGGCCAGTACCGAGATACACAGAATGATGCCCACAAAGAAGAGGAACAGCTTACACAGCTGCACGAAGCTCTTGATTGGCATGCGGCGGCTGACCAGATTGATATCGGCAATCTCGTTGGCAGCATCGAGCGAGGCGTAAGCCGCTCGTATCATGAGCACCACGATGGCGACGCTGAGCAGTCGGTCGACCACACTGGAGAGCAGGGCGTGTTCAGACAGCGCGATGGGAATAAGCAGGTTGATGACCAGTGCCGGTACCAGCAGCGCCAGCTTCTCCAGCACTTTAAAGTGCATAAAGCTGTCATCCCAGCTGGCTTTGGAGCGCTTGATCACCACATTGATGGCACGGATAACCCCGCGGCGCACTATGATGTAGGCGATAAGTGCTGTCACCAGACTGGCAATAATCAGTACCAGGGTGGGAATCCCTTCAGAGGGTTGTGCATCTATGCCTATGGCCGTCAGCCACTCAGCAATTTGGTGCCTGAGTCTCTCGTCCAATCTTGAATCTCCAATATTCAGCTTGTCGCTAGGGTTATAACCCTAGATTATCAGAAAATTCTCGGCAATCGCCTTTCGGGTATATCACAATTACATGTTGTAATAATTTGACCACAGTTTGTTTTTGCGCTCGGCCGGGTTAACAGTTAGCATTGGGCGGTCGCTTTGATTGCATATAAATTCAAATAATTAAAGGTACTTGGTGCGTATTTTTTCCCGCCCGCCGTTGATGTTGTTGGCTGCCTTATTGCTGGTGTTGATCGCCGGGGTGACCCTGGGTGTCGGCTTCAGATATGAAGGTTTGCAACAGGTCGCACAGGCCAAAGAGGACACCCAGGCAAGGCTGAATCAGCAACTTCAGCGAATGTCCCATGTGTTGCGCAATGCCCTGAAGCAGGGGGATGTAAGCCGTGTGCGCCAGGAACTCTCTCTTATCACCATCGACCTTAATTTCCTCTCTTTTCTGGTTCTCAGCCCATCCGGGCACATTGATTACGCCAACTACCTTATCTGGGAAGGCAATAATGCCGGAGAGATGATTGCCGGTTACTGGCCCAAACTGCACCAACAAGCAATTAAGCATAATGAAGCTATCTTCAGCTTCGACGACTCCTCTGACCGACTGCAAAGTTATTTCCCCGTATCTGGCTTCGATAATGGGCAAGAGCAATTTCTCCTGTTTGTTCAATACGATATTAAGCCTGAGCTGAATGCCCTGCAGCACGGGCTTAAGCAGAGGTTTTATGTACTCGCCATGTTGGCGGTGCTGGTGATCGTACTGGCTTTGGTTTTGCTCTACATGATAGTGATCAGGCCGCTGGGCTCCATCGCATCAGATGGACCGATACAGGGCTATGCCACCCGTGAATTCAAACTTATTCAGAAAAAGCTGCACTGGTATCGACAGCAGCGCAAACAGCTGCAGGAAAGATTAAGCGACAGTGAACAGCGCTGGCTGTTTGCTGTGGATGGTTCGCAAAACGGTATCTGGGACTGGAATATCGCGACGGGTCAGGTGTATCTGTCTGAACGCTGGAAGGGCATGTTGGGCTATCGTCCGGATGAGCTGGAGTCCGACTTTGAAGCCTGGACTACCCGGGTGCATCCCGATGATAAAGAGCGTGTACTGGAAGAGCTGAACCAGTTTATCGACGGTACCATTCCCGAATTTGAGAATGTGCATCGCCTCAGGCACAAGGATGGTCACTATGTGTGGGTGCTGGACCGGGCCATGCAGGTAAGCTGGGATATGCGGGGCAATCCGACCCGGATTATCGGCTCCCACACAGATGTGTCTGAGAATATCCGCAATGAAGAAGCGATTGCGTTTCAGGCCAATCATGATGCCCTGACCCATCTGGCCAACCGCAGTGCCGTGATGGATACGTTGGAGCAGCATCTGCAGCAGGCGGATGAGCATACCCGCACCGCAGCGTTGTTTGTGCTGGATCTGGATAACTTCAAAACCATTAATGAAGCCCTCGGGCATCAGGCCGGTGATCGCCTGTTGGTGCAGGTGGCAAACCGCTTATCCGGCTATTTTGCCAATAACGCGCTGGTGGCCCGGCTGGGTGGTGATGAGTTTGCCGTGCTGGCTTACGGTGTTGGTCAGGATGCCGACACGGCCACCAATCGGGCACTGGCCCTTGGTGGCGGGATTCGCCGTTTGATGTCCCGCCCCTTTATGCTGGACAGTCAGCCTATGACCATCTCCGCCAGTGTGGGAATTTGCCTGGTGGACAGTCGTCCTGACTCCCCCGAAGACTTGCTGAAGTGGGCGGATATCGCCATGTATCAGGCCAAGCAGGAAGGGCGTAACCACTGCTGCGTTTATAACGAGGCGATGGAACATAACGCCATGGACAGCCTGTGGCTTCACAATGAGCTGAGATACGCCATAGAGAGAAACCAGTTTTGTTTGGTGTTTCAGCCGATTATGGATGCCAGAGGCGAGGTGGTCAGTGCCGAAACCCTGTTGCGCTGGTATCACCCTGAGCGGGGCTTTATTTCTCCTGCTGAGTTTATCCCTGTGGCGGAGAACTCAGGTGTGATTCTGGATATCGGTAACTGGGTGCTGGAAGAGGTGTGCCGCTTTGTGGTCCGGATGCGCAGCTCAGGTCAGGATGTGCCGGCGATTGCGGTTAACGTCAGTGCCCGTCAGTTTAATCAATCCGGCTTTGCCCCTCAGTTGTTTGACCTGCTGGAACGCACTCAGGTGGCCTCGTCGGCGATGGAACTGGAAGTGACCGAATACGCCCTGCTGAATAATGTCGATGCCATCAGCGAACGTATGGCGGCACTGAAGGAGCATGGTCTGCATATTGCCATCGATGACTTTGGTACCGGCTACTCCTCGTTGAGCTATCTGCAGTCACTGCCGCTGTCGCGCCTTAAGGTGGATGCCTCCTTTGTACAGAAGATTGGGGAAGACAGCGCCTCAGACGCCATAGTCAAAGCTGTGGTGGATATGGGCCACTCACTGGGACTGGAAGTGGTGGCAGAAGGGGTGGAGACCAAGGAGCAGCTGAGGTATCTGCAGCAGTTGGGATGTGACTACTTCCAGGGCTATCTGTTCAGTAAGCCGCTGGCTGAAGGGGACTTTATTACCTACATTCAGCGACAGCGGCAACTGGCGGTGTAACCTTAGGAGCTTGGTATCAGCTAAAGAAGTACCAGGCGGTCAGCACATAGCTGCCAATGGCACTGCCAACCACAGGATAGATAAGATATCCATCGTCGGTACGGCGGGCTCTGCGGAAGCAAATTCCCACCATCAGCAGGTTATAAACCAGCAACAGACCGGAGCTGATGACCGCGTATCTGGCACTCATTCCCTGAAGGTTGAGTGTCAGCCAGATCAGCATCAGCCACCCCAGCAAAATCAGGTACAGAAACACCTTTTGTGGCCCGTCCGGGCCTTTTCGATTAAACGCACTAGACATAGTTAACGCCCATCATCCATGAATAAACTGTTCATTCCTTTATCTCTTGGAAAACGGTACTGACGTTTTTTGGCGCGTACCCACTTCATGGCCTGCAACAGCAACTCATCACTGACCTGCCGATAACTGGCACCGTAAAACTTCAATGGCCCCTGCACTCTGCGTCCATGGGTAATCACCACAGGCAAACTGATGTCGTCCATTCTGAGCTTCAGCTCCTGACCTGAGTGCAGGCTGGTACTGGAGATAAGGCCAACGCCTCCCCGGCTGATATCCTTGATATTGGCCATGCCGATACGACCCGGTTTCCACCATTGTGGATGGTGCAAACTGACGGTCACACCGTCACAGGCCAGCAGCAGATCTGAATCCTTGCTCAACCTCAGGCTGATTCTGGGGTGAGCTCTGCGGGGATCTTCCCGGTGTTGTTTCATTGCACTCAGCGCTCCAATACAGAGGCTGCGCCAGGGTACCTGGCTTTGGGTTGGTTCATCTCTGCGGCTTCCCTTGCCTGTGGCAGCATCTCTCCGGTCAGCAGGCGGGACAGTTTTCCGGCCGCATCCTGAGTCAGCACCATGATTTCAATTCTGCGATTTTTGGCATGATAAGGGTCTTCAGGGATCAGCGGGACTCTGGCTGCCATTCCTGTGACCTGTAACAGCTGATTTGGGTGCACGCCGCTGTACTCCAACGTCTGGCGGGCGATTAACGCTCTGTCTGCCGACAGCTCCCAGTTGGTATAGCTGCGGCCCACATAGGGCAGGGCATCGGTATGGCCTGACACCGTCAGACCGTTTTTGACCTGACCCAGCAAGGGAGCCAGCGCCATCAGCAGGTCTTCAAAATAGGGCTGCATCTGCGCCTGCCCCAGTTTGAACATGGCCTGATGTTCGCTGTCGTGGATCAGAATACGTATTCCCTGGGGCAGTATCTGCAGGGCGACATTGGAGCCCATCTGTGCCGCTTCAATGACTTGATTGATCTCCCGTGCCAGCAACTCCAGCTGAGCCTGGGTGGCAAACTCTCCGGGCACCAGCGAGTTCAGCTCAGGGCCCAGTCCGGCCTTGGTCTGCTTTTCCCCTTCCGGCACCCTGACATGCATAGAGGCACCGGCTCTGTCGGTACCTGCGTGGTGGGTGGGAATCGCGCCGGGCTGCACCTGCATATTGCCCTGCAGGTCGATCAGTGAAGGGCTGTTACTGATATCAAAGGGGTTCATTTCACCGGCGGCAAACAGGTCACCATTGATATATTGCACCACCATTTCCCGCTCTTTCTGATCGGCAACCTGAATAATCCAGAGCACCATAAACAGCGCCATCATGGCCAGGGTAAAGTCGGCAAATGCCACCTTCCACGCACCACCGTGCGCCGCATGCTTTCCGCCCCGGGGGCGTTTGCGGATAATGACAGGATCGTTGGAGACAGCCATCAGAAGCGTTGCTCCATCAGCATCTGCTCCAGTTCAATAAAGCTGGGGCGGTTTTCCAGTTGGATCTGCTTACGGCCGGCATCAATCGCCTGCATAGGCGGTTTGCCCTTGGCGAAGGTAGACAGCATGGCGGAGATGCAACGCAGCCGGGTAACTTCACGCTCCACCTGATGTTCCAGTGCTTTGGACAGAGGGTCGAACAGGCAGTAACAGGCGAAGATACCGATAAAAGTTCCCACCAGAGCGGCCGCTACTTTAACGCCAATCAGGGTAATGGGACCGTCGATATTGGACATGGTAATAATAATGCCCATCACCGCCGCCAGAATACCGAATCCCGGCATAGCCTCGGCGATCTTGGCCACAGCTTCTGACGGACGCAGAGCGTCGTGCTCGATGCGGTGGATCTCCTCCTCCAGAATCACTTCCAGATCATGGGCGGAGATCTTACCTATGGATTGCAATCTGAGGTTATCGATCAGGAACTGCAGTACCTGTGGGTGCTCCAGTACTGTGGGATACATTAAAAACAGTGAGCTTTCGTTGGGGTTTTCAATATGGGCGTCCAGCACCTTCAGACCCTGGGACTGGATCTGGGTCATCAGCATGCTCATCAGGCCAAACAGCTGGGGATACAGCTCAGGGTCTTCCTGCTCTTTGGACAGATTGCGACACTGGGTCAGCATCTCCAGCAGGACTGGCTTGGGGGTGGCGATGACCAGAGCACCGATACCTGCGCCGAAAATAATCAAAATTTCAGCGGGTTGCCACAAAGCCCCCAGCAGGCCGCCCGCCCAGACGTAGCCGCCGAACACAGACAAGATAATGACCACCAATCCCACAAGTTTATTCATTTGCTGTCACCTGTTTGAGTCAGCGCCACTCCTGATACAGCCCGTTCAGCTGCTTCACTGCCGCCTTGTGCAGCTGGCAGATACGGGTTTCCGTCAGGCCAAGGGTGGCGGCGATCTCCTTTAAATTCAGTTCATGTTGATAATAAAGCGACAGGATCACCTGATCTCTTTTGGCTAATTTGCGGATAGCGGCTTCCAGGGTTTTATGACGCTGAAATCTGTCGATTTCGCCTTCGTCCTGACCCGGTTCCTGGCCACCGGCCAGCATGTCATCCAGGCTGGCCATGGACTCGGCCTGAATGGCAAACAGTCGCTGGCGGTAATCCTCGGCCGACAGCGACAGGGCATCGGCGACTTCGTTATCTTTGGGCGGGCGGGCCAGCTCCCGGGTTAACCTGCGCACTGTGTCGTTGAGCTCGTGGGCCTGTTGCCTTACCGGGCGGGGACGCCAGTCCTGACGCCTGAGTTCGTCCAGAATGGCACCGCGGATACGCTGACCGGCAAAGGAGATAAAGCCGGGGTCATAATCTCCCGGGTAGCGTCGTCCCGCTTCCAGCAATGCCATCATGGCGATCTGCTCCATATCCTCCGGTTCCATCATGGGGCCGCAGTGGCTGCGCAAAGAGGAGACGCAGCGCTTTACCAGAGGCAGATACTGAGACATCAGCTGAGCTTCGGTCAGACGCTTGGCTGATTGCTGTTGGGGTTCCTGATAGGCCAGTTGTTCCGCGTTTACCATAGTGCCTCCTATTGAATGACCAGTCGGGTGAAAAGCACGTCGTCAATCTTCACGGCGAACTTGTTGGCACTCAGTACATTGGTCAGCAGATCTTTGGCTTCCTGTTGCAGCTGCTCCAGATTTTTGGGCTTGTTGAGCTCATCCACCTGCTTACCGGCGAACATCTTCATCAAAGAGTTGCGCACCAGTGGATCAGCTTCTGCCAGTTGATGTTTGGCATTGGCAGAGGAGGATTTAAGCGCCAGCTCCAGCAGTACATAGTGCTGATAATCTTTGCCCGGCACTGAAATGATAAAGCGCTCCAGCGGATAGAATCTGGGTGTGGGCTGGGCGACCTGTTGCGGCTCAAATACATCCCCCATCAGGGTGGGAGATTGCCAACCCAGGTAGAAGGCACCGGCGCTGCAGCCAAGGGCGATGGTCAGGGTTTTAAGGTGCTTTTTCATAAAGGACATAAGGTCTCCTTGGTCAGGCCAGCAGATTGAGATCTGAGCTGGCGGTCGGACGCTGAGGTTGTGAACCTGTGTCCGAATCACTGAGGTGCGTGGCAGATATGCGCTGGCTATCCTGATGTGAATGGGCCTGGCGCTGGTCGGTGTCGCCTCCCTGTTGGCCTACATCCAGTTGAATATCGCCCTGATGATCCTGGGCCAGTTCGGCGCGCAGGCGTTCAAGACCGCTTTGCAGTGCATCGCGGATATGGTTGTTGGCAGCGTGCATTTGAATATGCAGGCGGTCACCGTCGAGACGAATGTTCAGATCGACCTTGCCCATATCCGGCGGGTCCAGCCTGAGCTCTGCTTTCTGGATATGCTGATCCAGTTGGAATCTGAGTTGCTCGCGTAGGGGCTGCAGCAGTTCTCTGGCGTGTTGTGGAATCTGAGCATTAGGGGTCAATGGCAGTGGCCCCCATTGGCTGACTGTTTGACGACTGGCCTGACTGGCATCCACCTGAGTCTGGGCATCGGCTGCCGCTGTCAGTGGCGACAGGAGTTGAGCCTGTGGCGCACTGCGCATTAGCTCTCCGGCACTGCGTTGGGTTAACCAGTCAGCTGGACTGGCGTCTGCGCCGGGCAGAGCTGTTCCTTGCAGTGACGATAATGTCCCTCCCGAAAGGGATGAGAGAGATTGAGTGTGACCGCTTGCCTGAGTCAGACTGGTTTGCGACGCATTACCGGCCGTCGCGCTTACCGCTGCTGTGGTCGCGCTGTTGCCATCAATCAAGCCGGACGCGGTTACCTGAGCCTGGCTCTGGCCGTTCGCAGCAACAAAAGGTGCAGCAACAATAGGCCCGGAGAGCGGCTGTGCAGGTGTGTTCAGAGCAGCGTCCTGTCCCTTCGGCTGGCCATTGAGCGGACTGCCGGGCTGAGCTAAAAGTTGGGCTGTGGAGTGAGGGTTTAGTTGGGCATGGGTGCCTGTCACTGCGCCTGACGTTTGCTCTGAGTGCACAGCTGAGAACTGAGTGGACAGCGGCGTCCCTGCCTGATGAGAGGCATATGCCGTATGCTGACTGAAGCCATCGACCTCAGGTTCTGTGGTCTCATCCCGGGACAATGACGCCTGAGACGTTTTGTCTATGTCCCTGGCTTTCCCGGTGCTGGCTTGCTCAGTGCTGGCCTGCTTACTGGCCTGACGGCGATATTCCGCAAAGCTGCCACTGTCACCGGGCTCCTTTGAGTTCTGCTCGTCCGCTTTATATTGCGGCTGCAGTGAATCAGTCCCGGCAGATCCCTTAATCTGGCTGTGAGAGTGCGCCTGGGGCTGGGCGTAAAGAAGTTCAATTGCCATAGGGGGAGGAATATCCTTGACCTTGTCGCTGGGGCTGGGGCTGCTCTGGCTTTGTGGTGACTGTGGCGTCTGGGCTCTGGGCTGACTGTGAGCTCAGGGCTGATTCGGAGCTCAAGGCTGTCATCGCATAAGCGTTCAGACCATCCTGGCTGGCGCGGAAGCTCTGCATGGTTTCCGCCAGCTGATCTTTGTCCTGTTGCAGGCGATGGATAATGGCCTGATGGCACTGGGCCAGCTCCTGTCTGGCCACCAGTTCAGCATGGTTACGGGGTTGCCCACGTTTAATCAGCGCGTTAACCAGTTTGCGGTTAACCGCCCGCAGGGCATCAAGGTCACCCTTGTCGGCATGGGTCACCAGCGCATGTTGAAACTGTTTCCAGTACTGGACTTCCCTGTTGGAGGAGTTATTCATCTGCATACCTCAGTTCAGGTTGGCCCAGCCTTCCTGGATCTGGGTGATCACCTCGACCACAGGCTGCAGTGCTTTGGGGTTGTTATCGACACTGGCGCTGACCAGCTGACGGCTGCAGTAGTCGTACAGACGATTCAGGTTCACCGCCACTTCACCGCCATTGTCCATATCCAGCATGGAGTCCAGACCGTGCACTATGTTGAGGCACTTGTTTATGCTCTTACCTTTGTCTTCAAAGGCTTTACGCTGCATATGGCCAGCGGCACGGGCCAGCTCTTCCAGCAGACCTTCCAGCAGCATGCGTACCATTTCGTGGGGATTGGCCGAGGCCGCGCGGGCCTCAAGGCTGGCCTGACGGTAGCCGCTGAAAGGGTCTTGTTCATTTAGCATCATGGGAGGTGTCCTCAGTAAAACAGCATGCTGGCGGAGTTCATTTCGTTGATGGCGGATTCCATCGCAGTGAACTGCCCCAGGTAGATCTGGTATCTCTGTTCCATCAGCCGGTTGTGTCGGTCGATGTTGTCTTCCACCCGGTCAATCTGACCGTCCAGGGTGTCTTTCTTGTTGTCGAGATAGCCGTCGAATTTGGTGAAGGGCTCAATGGTGTTTTCCAGCTGATCAACCAGACCACCCTTAGAGGTGAACATCTCTGTGATACCGGCCGGATTGTTTTTCAGGGCATCAGTCAGCTTTTCAGAGTCGATCTCCAGCTTGCCGCTGCGGGTTAGCTCAATACCGATATCGCCAAGACGCATGCCGTTGGGAGCATCGGCAAACACGATATTGCGCAGTTTGCTCTGCAGGTTACGTATGGTGCTGTCGCCCTTGAGAATGCCTATCTGGTCTTCGTCGACTGAGGTGGGGCGATCGTCATCATCATCCTTGTCCTCATCGTCTTTATCCTTGTCATCCTCATCCAGAGCTTCTGCGCCCATGGAGCGGGTCAGTGAGTTGATCTGATCCAGCAGGTCGTTGACTGCATCGACAAAGTCTTCTACCGCTTCTTCGCTGGCCTCATAGTCAGCTTTTACGCTGATCATGCTGGACTCACCGGCGGCGTGGGTTTGTCTGAGCTCGATATCCATGCCATCAATCACATTGGTCAGCTGATTGGAGCTGTTGGAGATAGCGATACCATTGAGGGTGATCTGGGCATCCTGAGCGGCACGGCGCTCTGTCATACCCCAGTCAGCGCCATCCATAGTCACAGAGATGGTGCTGGCTGCGCCGGTCTCTTTGGCGGTCATCATCAGCTCGACCTGACCGCCGGTGCGAACCAGACTGGCCTGTACACCCGGGTTGTCAGGATGGTCGTTGATCATGTCTCTGAGACTGGTGACGGTTTTGCTGCCATCGGCATTCAGCACAGACATATCAAGATCCAGCTGCTTACCGCCGACATTGATGCTCAGCACGCCGGATGTTGGCAGCAGATCGGTTTCTGAGCCGAAGGTCTTGCTCAGCTGATGGGCCTGGGCAAGCTGGTGTACCTGCAGCTCATAATCGCCGGCAGGAGAATCAGGGCTGACGGTCACAGTGGCGTTTTCGCCGGTCACATCCGCCTTCTTGGCTTCGAAGGAGCCGTTCTCCAGCTTTTCCAGCTTGCTGATGATCTTGTCCATAGATCTGTCCAGCAGCTTGTAGGCATCAAGCTGGTCTTCATATTTGTCCATCTTGGCTTTGTACAGCTGGTCTTTGCCCATACGCTCGGCTGCGATCAGTTGTTCGGCAAATTGGGCGCCGCTCATTCCGGAAATCATGCTTATCCTCCTGCGCTGGTCCGGGCGCAGGCTATGGGTTGAGTCTCTGCTCTGCCATAGCAAGCCATATGCCAGCTGTTTAAAGTTATGTAAGGCTCAGTTTTTAAAGCGATTACTGTTTTGGTTGAGCACCGGGGGAAATCCTGAATTTCCCCTGTAAAGAGGAAGAGGCGGAACCGAAATTTCCTGTGTTTCCTGCCTGTTCTCTGTTGTTTAAGGCGGCAGTGGCAAGGGTGGTTTAAAGCCGGGGTGGGAGATTTATTGGGGTAATCGGGAACAGGGCAATAAAAAACGCCCTCCGAAGAGGGCGTTGGCAGACAACATAGGAAAGGAGGAGGTATTAGCCCAGCAGGCCCATAACCAGGCCAGTGTTCTGGTTGGCCTTGGACAGTACGTTGGTACCGGCCTGAACCAGCAGCTGGTTTTTGGTCATGGCAGCAGATTCAGTGGCGAAATCAGCATCCATGATGCGGCCTGCAGCAGCAGTGGTGTTTTCGGTGACGTTAGCCAGGTTGGACGCAGTGTGTTCCAGACGGTTGATGTTGGCACCCAGATCAGAGCGCGCAGTACCTACTTGATCGATGTAAGTGTTGATTTCATCGATAGCATCAGTCGCGTTGGCTTGAGTTGTCAGGTCTCCGGTCAGAGCAGTAGGGCTTGTAATGCCTACGTTCAGTTTTTCAGTGCTGCTTGCACCAATTTGGAAATCAACACCAGCGTTCAGTTTGGTGAACAGGTTGTTACCTGCGTACTCGGTGTTGCCCAAGATACGGGCTGCTTCAGTCTTCAGCGCTGTAAACTCTTCATTCAGCGCGGTCAGATCAGCAGAAGAGTTTACGCCGTTGGCAGCCTGGGTCGCCAGCTCTTTCTGACGCTCAGCGATGTTGGTCAGCTCGTCCAGGGCGCCGTCAGCAGTCTGCAGCATGGAAGTCGCATCGTTAACGTTACGGCTGGCAGTGGTCATACCCACTACGTTGGCATTCAGGCGGTTGGCGATCTGCAGACCGGCTGCATCGTCATCAGCACCGTTGATGCGCAGACCAGTGGACAGACGCTCCATGGCAGTGGACAGCAGACTGTTGTTCTTGTTTACAGAGTTCTGAGCGACCAGAGAAGAGTAGTTAGTGTGTACAGACAGCATGGTTAAGTCTCCGTTGCGAAATTATTCATGTCTCAGAGAAAAAAGAGCGACAGGGAAAAACCAAACTGAATTTATTACTGAAAATATTTTATAACTTGTTGTATTTAAATTTCTTTTAGTAGGTCTTTTGCCTGGTTACGTCCCAGGTTTGCCTGAGCCAACAGGGCTTTAAGCTGCTCTGAGAAGGGGCTTTTGGCAAATTGATTGCTGATGGTTTCCAACAATTCCGGCTCTGGGGTGTCCGGGCGGGTATGTAACACATTACCCAGGTGAGCCAGTTGAGCTCGGGTCTGACGGATTTGTGCTTCCAGCTTGCGACAGGTTTTGGTCAGTTTTATCTCAGTTTGCTGCAAACCCTGAGCCGTTTTCAGATCCCACTCTCTGGGGTCCTGCCAGTGCAACTGCTCCTGCACCTTAATTAATCTTGTGTCTCCCGCCGGCAGTCTGTGACCCTGTCCTTTCAGCAGCAGTCCCTCTTTGAGCAGTGGCCACTGGCTGTCATCACACTCAAAAATGGATTCGCTGCCATCAAAACTAACCTGTAATCCGGCCACTGACAGTGCTCGGGTCAGCTGTTCAGACAGAGAGTGACCATCATCACCGGCAGCCAGCGTGATACTCAGTATCAGCGGGCCTTCAGCTGTGGGCAGTTGCAGGGTGATCTGCTCGTCTCTGGCTTTACTTGAGGCAAGGTTGACCGACTTAAGGCGGAAGCGACGACGCAAAGCACGCTGTTGATTCAGTCTGAGATTAAATTGATGGTCCAGCAGCGGCAGCCCAAGGTAGCTGGGTTGTTGACGGCTTAATTCGCCACGCAGCTGTTCCAGCTGCGCCTGTGCCTGAGGTTGTTGGCTGCGGGCCTGGGGCAGCAGTTGCAACATCTGTTTCAGCATCTGGTGTATCTGACTTTGAGCCTGTACAGCCAACTGTGCCGAGCTGATCCTGTGCTGGGCTTCAGTCATTTTGGCCCAGCGTTCAAACGCCGCATGGCGGAACTGACCCACGAGCAGCTGCGGCTGTTGTTGGGCAGGGGAATTGCCTGTGGCTGTGGATTTTACCGTTTGGCTGACCGGGGCGAGTTGTCCCGCCAGCTTAAGCGCGTCTGATACACCGTTAATCATGGCTACTGCTTATTTAAAAAAAGGCGGCACCAACTCTATAAGAGGTGGTGCCGCAAGGGAAGAAAACCCGATACATCAAAGGTGGTTAAACAGGGTCAGCTGACTGATTTTGACAAAGCTCTGCTGGGACACCTGCAGTGCCGTCAATCGCATCTGGAACTCAGATACGGCACTGGGGTAGTCCAGCGCTTCGGTTTCGCCTATCACCTCTTCGTTGAACAGCACCATCTCTTCGTGTGCGCCCCTGGCCAGCTCCAGGCTGTTCTGCTTGCCACCGATATCGGTAATTGCAGCGTTAAAGCTGTCCATGGAGTCGTTGAGGGTGGTCATCATGTCGGACACCAGATTATCGAAACCGGCTTCTCCCGGTCCCTGAGCCGGGTCATTGAGGGCATCGATCAGCTGCTGAGTCTGGTTGAGAATATCCATGCTGCCGTTAGCAAACATAAACTCTCCAGCGGTGACATTGGCCTCGGTCCAGGCGTTGGCAGAGGTTTGTACCTCTCTATGGTTGTTGTCACCCTGATACACATACTGGCCGCTGGCATCTTTGGCTACCGCCGGAGTATTGGTCAGGTTACCGGAGAACAGGTAGTTGCCCGCCTCATCTTTGGCGTTAACACTGTCGACCATGCTCTCCAACAGTTCGGTCAGCTCGCTGGCATAAGCTGCCCTGTCTTCGGCAGAGGAGCTGCCGTTGGCGGCCAGCAGGCTGATCTCCCGCATCCGGTTTTGCAGGTCTACCATACCTGACAGGTAGGTTTCGCTGCGCTCCAGACTGGAGGAGAGGGAGTCGATGTTGTCGATATACTGCTCTGTGGCCGCCAGATGACGTTCGCTGGTCAGCACTTTTACCGTGCCGATCGGGTCATCGGAGGGACGCAGAATCGCCTTGCTGCTGGCCATCTGTTGTTCCAGATGCGCCATGGTGCTGAGGCTGCTTTGCATGCTGTAGATATTGGATGTGTACATGTTCAACATGGCAACGCGCATGATGAATTCTCCTTTTACTTAAAGCTGGAAAGCAGCGACTGGAACAGTTGATCAGCAGTGGCAATCACTCTGGCATTGGCCTGGTATGCCTGCTGATAGATGATAAGGTTGGCGCCTTCTTCATCCAGGTTTACCCCGCTGGTGGCGGCCCACTGAGTCTGGGCTTCCTTTTGCAGCGCCATGGCGGTGTCCTTGTTCATATCAGCCTGACGGGCGCTGGAACCCAGCTGGCCCACCTTGGACGCAAAGGCATCGCCCATCGAGGCCGTGGTGCCCAGATATGTAAAGGTAAACTCCTTGTCGGCCAGGGCGATAAGCTCTTTGAGGTTGGCGTTGTCGCCGGGCGTGCCATCTTTACCGAAAGCCAGCATCTCAGGTTTGAGGTTCTTGTTGATCCTCAGGCTGCCAGAGGGATTACTGGCTTCGTAGATAAACAGCGGCTCTGTCACCGGGTTACCATTGAGGTCTGTGCCCCCCGCCAGTACGCCGTTGATCTCGTCTGCCATGGTGGAGGCCAGTTCATCGATAAAGGCTTTGGACTCGGTGAGGCTGGTGTCTCTATAGTCGATAAGTGAGCCCAGGCTACCTCCTGCTTTTTGATCCAGGGGAAAACTGGCGTCGCCAAACTTGATGGCCAGTACCGACTTGTCCGGGTTGGCGACATCTGTGGTGTTTTGCAGTGTGGCGTGTGTGGTACCGCTCAGCAGGGGCTGGCCTTGAGCCAGGGAGATATTGACCAGCCCCTGACTGTCGGTGACCACGCGAATGTCCATCAGCCCTGCCAGTTCATCAATGGCAGCATCTCTGGCATCCAACAGGGATGCCGGTGGCGTGCCGCTGGCCTGAGTCGAGCTGATCTCTTTATTGAAACCGGCGATATTTTTCAGCAGGGTGTTCACTTCGCTGACTGAAGCGCCCAACTGGCCTTCAATCTGTTGCTGCTGGGCTGAGATACCTTCGGCAATGGAGTTGAATCTCTGGGCCATACCATTGGCCTCATTCAAAACGGCCTGACGGTAGGCGATCTCATTGGGTTGCTCCAGCGCCGAGTTCATGGCGGCAAACAGCTGATCCAGGCCGTTTGAGATATTGTTGCCCTCGGCACCGAATACCTGCTCGATATTGCCGAAGTAACTGTCCTGTACCTGAGCAAAGCCCACATCTGAGCTGGTGCGCCACAGCTGGGCGACCTGGTATTGATCTGAAATACGGCGTACCCCCTCAACCATGACGCCGGTTCCGGCACCATAAGCGCCCCCGCCCACAGAGCTGAAAATCACCTGCTGACAGGAGTACCCCGGAGTCATGCCATTGGTGGTGTTGTTGGCCATGGTTTGCAGTGCCGCCATGCTGGCGTTCAGGCCTGACAATGCCGTGTTGATCATCTTCATTTAGGCTCCTTGGACACCAACGGCAGTATCAAAGCGGGCTGCATGGCGTTGGTGACAGGCTGTTGCTGGACTTGTCCTCTGTTTTGATTGAGGGCGACCGCCGCGTCGGTGGACTGAAGTCCAGCTGCCAGTTGTGCTGTCATCACATCGGCCAGACCGGTGGACTGCACCTGACTCAGGTGTCCTGCCAGTTCGCTGTCATACCAGTCCCGATACATGCCGTCATTCTGGGAGGAAAGCACGCTGTCCTCATCGGCCAGCACATCACTGGCGGTGCGCATCTGCTTGAGTACCGTTTGCAGGAACTGAGCCTCAAATTGCTGGCTCACCTGCTTGAGGGCACCATACTCGCCATTGCTTTTAATCAGTTCACCGGCATCCAGTTTGCCCAGTACGCCTTGGTTATTGGTCAGTTTCATTAGATCACCACCAAATCTGCTTCCAGTGAGCCGGCTTCCGCCAGCGCCTGCAGTATCGCCATCAAATCCATTGGAGAAGCGCCCATGCTGTTTACCGCTCTGACTATCTCCTCCAGCGAGGTGCCTTCGGGCCAGATAAACATATGGCCATTACCTGTATCGATATCCACCTGAGAATCACTGGTCACCACGGTTTCACCGGCGGCTTCACCAAAGTAGCCCGCATTGGGCTGGCTGACCTGCTGCTGCTCTGTGATGGTGACGGTCAGGTTGCCGTGGCTGACGGCGGCTTTGCGCACCACCACATCGCCACCCAGCACTACAGTGCCGGTACGGCTGTTGAATACCACTCTGGGGATCTTGCGTCCCTGTTCAACCTGAACCTCTTCCAGCAGTGACATAAAGGTCACACGTTCACGTTCGGTTTTTGGGGCTCGAACACTGACTTTGGCATGGCTTAACGCCTGAGCCACATCCGGTCCGAACATGCCATTGATGGCGCGTTCGATATTGCGGGCTGTGGTGAAATTGGGTTGTTTCAGGTTCAGGGTCACCGTCGGGTTTGAAGCAAAGCTGCTGTTGATAGCGGCCTCCAGCAAAGCGCCGTTGGGGATAGTGCCTACGGTCGGCACATTGATGGTGACAGAGGTGCCGTTGCGGCCTTCAGCAGAGACGCCGCCCACCACCAGATTGCCCTGGGCGACGGCATAGATTTCACCATCCACCGCTCGCATGGGCGTCATCAGCAGGGTGCCGCCCCGCAGGCTTTTGGCATCACCCAGTGAAGACACAGTGACATCCAGTGACTGACCCGGACTGGCCATGGGAGGCACGGTAGCCACTACCGCCACGGCCGCGACGTTTTTCAGCTTGGGATCGGTACCATCTTCAATCTGCACACCGAACTGCTTGAGCATGTTCACCACAGACTGACTGGTGAATTTCACCTGAGTTTTGTCACCTGTGCCATCCAGACCCACCACCAGGCCATAGCCCACCAGTTGGTTATCACGTATGCCCTGCACATCCACTATGTCCATCAGGTATCTGTCATTGCTGGAGGCATTGGCGGTGAGCGGCATGCCTGCAATGGCAGAGGCCAGCATCAGGGCGTAAAAAAATCGCTTCATAAAATCTCTTATCACAGTGGGAACCAGGGGCTGTTGAAGTAACGGGCAGCCCAGCCCATGGCATTGCTGTCAGCAATGGCACCCTGACCACCATAAATAATCCGTGCATCGGCGATGCGCTGGGAGGAGATGGTGTTGTCGTTATCGATATCTTCGACGCGGATAAGTCCCAGCAGGCGCAGATATTCGTCACCCTGGGTCAGGCGCAGCCACTTTTCACCACGGATCAGTAACACACCGTTGGGCATCACTTTGGCCACTGTCACTGTGATGGAGCCGGTCAGCTGGTTTTGCTGAGTAGTGGAACCCGCACCATTGAAACCACGACTGATTGAACCATCACCACTGGCCGCCAGACTGCCACCATCACTGCTGCCCTGAATGCCCATGGACATATCCTGAGACTTGCTGGTCTGGGTGTTGGCGCGCTTACTGGAGTAGGTTTTCTCCTCCAGATTAACGGTGAGGATATCCCCCTCGCGAAAAGCCCGCTTGTCCTTGAACAGAGTAAGCATATAGCCGGGACGATAAACGCTGCCGTCTTTGGCTTCCGGCAGGGTGTAGTCTATGGTCGGCGGTGCCCAGTCCCGGGTTCCCGGCTTCTGCTCCGGCTCGGGCAGATGGGAGGCACAGCCCCCCAGCATGAGTAATATCAAGAGTCCAATCAGTCGCATATCTGTACCTTGGCTGCCAGTGCTTACAGTGACTGGTTGAGGAACTTGAGCATGTCGTCAGAGGCGGACACCACTTTGGCGTTCATCTCATAGGCACGCTGGGTGGAGATCATCTCGACCATCTCTTCCACCACATTAACGTTGGCCCCTTCCAGAGCGCCCTGGCGCAGCTGCCCCAGCGCTTCATCACCGGGAATACCTTCAATGGCGGCGCCGGACGCATCGGTTTCCCGATACAGGTTGTTGCCACGAGCTTCCAGACCGGCAGGGTTGGTGAAGTGAGCCAGAGTGATCTGTCCCAGCTCCTGAGCTTCCGCCTGTCCCGCCAGCTGGGCGCTGACGATACCGTCTGTGGCTATGGTGATAGTCAGGGCATCTTCCGGGATCTCAATATTGGGAACCAAAGGCAGACCCTGAGAGGTCACCATCAGGCCATCGGCGTTACGGTAGAACTGACCGTCGCGGCTGAAAGCCAGATCGCCATTGGGCTCTTCCACCTGGAAGAAACCCTGACCTTCAATGGCCAGATCCAGTTGCTGGTTGGTGGTCATGATATCGCCGCCGGTAAATACCTTCTGGGTGCCCGCGACCCGGGTACCTGTACCGAGTTGCAAACCTGCCGGCAGCTGGTTCAGCTCATCTACCTGACCGCCGGGTTGGCGCTGCGTTTGGTAGAAAAGGTCATTAAAGGCCACGCGATCACGCTTAAAGCCTGTGGTATTGACGTTGGCTAGGTTGTTGGCAATTGTCGTCATCTTGACGTCCTGAGCGGTCAAACCTGTCTTACTGACCCAAAGTGCGCTGTGCATTCTCTCTATTCCTTTTAAGCGTCGCGCAGCAGACGGTTACCGGCATCGGCCAGCTTCTCTGCGCTTTTCATCAATTTCACCTGAACTTCGAACTGGCGGGTCAGGTCCATGGCGGCGATCAGTTCGCTGACCGCTTCGACATTGCTGCTCTCCAGTACGCCTGAGTCCACCTGTACCTGATCGTTGGCTGCGGCCAGTTCGTTGCCGTCGATACCATAGAAAAGACCATCTTCCGCTTTGCGGATATCGGCGTTTTCCGGGTTGACCAGCTTGAGCTGACCCACCTCTTCAATCACGCCACCGGCATCGGGCAGTACTGAAACCATGCCCTGATCACTGATAAACAGATCTCTGTATTCCGGCAGTACGATAGGGCCGTCGATACCCACCACCGGGCGACCATCTATGGTCAGCTGACCATTGGCATCGGCCACCAGGCCGCCATGGCGGGTGTAGGCTTCGCCATCCTGGGTTTGCACTGTAAACAGGCCGTTGCCACGAATCGCCAGATCCAGATCCCGGCCCGTGGGATTGGCAACACCGGCAGCGCCGGAGAAGCCGCTGTCCTGAGTGTGAGCCAGAACCCGGGTGGGCAGGGCGGCTGCCACAGTGTCGACCCGCATGGCAGCAACACGTTCCAGATCGGCCTTAAAGCCCGGAGTATCTGCGTTGGCAAGGTTATGAGCCCGAATGGTCTGGGCTTCCATAATGCGGCTGGCACCCTGAGCCGCGGTGTAGAGCATCTTGTCCATAACTGACCGTTAGATTGCGTTCAGCAGCGCTTGCTGCATGGTGGAGTTGGTATCCAGCACCTTGGCGTTGGACTGGTAGTTACGCTGGGCCGTCATCAGGCTCACCATCTCGGCTGTAGTGTCGACGTTGGAGCCTTCAAGATAACCGCCTGTGATTGAACCCAGAGTGCCGGAGGCCGGCGCACCGGTTACCGCCTGACCGGCGGCTGCAGTCGCCACCCAGGCGTTATTGGACACAGGGGTCAGGCCGTTGGGGTTATTGAAGTCAGCCAGTACCACCTGGCCCTGCAGTTGCTCCTGGCCGTTGGTGTAAGTGCCGTAGATCATGCCGCTGTCATCCAGACGGATACCGTTCAGCTCGCCTGCTGTGTAACCGTCCTGACTCAGGCTGGAGTTGTTGTAATCGGCGGCATACTGGGTGCAACTGTCGTAGTTCAGTGCCAGTTGCAGGTTATCTGCGCCAGCCGTGCCGGGAATGGTGAGGTTCAGGTCGCCACCTGTGGCCAGCTTACCCTTGCTGTCGAAGCTAATCGGGTGACCACCGGCTGGACCCACTTCCGCGCCGTTCATCATGTAGTGAACATTCCAGCTGTTGTCGCCGGTTTTTACATAGTACTGGGTCAGAGCATGCTCATTACCCAGAGAGTCGTACACAGTCACTGTGCCGGAAGAGTGGAAGCTGCCCGGATCGTTTGCGTCGAAAGGGGTAACCGCCGGGTCGATGGCGTCGACTCTTGCATCCAGATTGGATACCTGGCCAATCTCAGTGGTGGCCTTGGCTGGCAGCGAGCCCGTTTTGATCTGCAGGTCGCTCATATTGCCGTTCTGCAGCTGACCACCTGCACCCACTGCATAGCCCTGCAGACGATTACCGGCAGGATCTGTGATAAAGCCCAGCGCATCCTGGCTGAACATACCGGCGCGGGAGTACATCTTGGTGCCGTCGGTGGCATTGAGAACGAAGAAGCCTTCACCCTGGATACCCATGTCTAATTGACGACCTGTATAGGTGAGAGAGCCGCCCATGGAGAAGTTCTGGCTGGTGTTGGCCACGTTTACACCGCCCGGGTTTCCGCCGTTATAGATGGCTGCAAACTCGCTGCGACCACCGCGGAAACCCACAGTAGAGGAGTTGGCGATATTGTTGGAGATGGTGTTCAGATCCTGGCTGGTGGCCTGCAGACCGCTCAGGGCAATATTGAAAGACATGGGCTTATCCTTTTAAGAAACTTCAGAAATATCGAGAACAGAGACAGTGCCGAGACCGTGGTCCATTTCGGCCATCATCATGCCCTGGGCGCTGATAAAGTGAATTTTGGTAATGGGGGCTGACAGGAAACTTTTGGCTTCGATGGATTTCTCCCCCTCTTTGGCGGCCACTTTCAGCTCATACTCACCTTTGGGCAGACCCAATGCTTCGGGGTCTATGGTGAAGGGGATATCGCCCTTTTCCTGGCTGCCCAGAGTGATGGTACTGACAGTTTCTCCCTGCTCATTCACCAGCTCGATATCCAGTGACTCTACTGCGTGTTCCAGATAGATTTTGCCGTCGACGGCTTCGCTATCCAGCTCAAACTCAGTGGCCGGAACCATAGCTTCCTTACCGATCAAAGAGGCGGACTGCACTATGCCCAGGTTTTCCATCATCATCATCTGAGTGGTCTGGTTCTGGCGCATATGCTCCAGACTTTCAACCTGGGAGAAGGTGGCCAACTGGCTGACATATTCGTTGGCGTCCATGGGGTTGGTGGGGTCCTGATTCTGGATCTGGGCGATCATCAGAGTCATAAACTCATTCTTCAGCGAGGCGGCATCATTGGCGTTGGGAGTGACTGTATTACTGCCCTGAGGATTGGATGCTGCGTCGGCCTGGAGTTGTACTGACATGGTGCGTCCTTACTTGTTGCCCAGCTGCAGCAGGCCCTGCTGCATGCTGCGGGCCCGATTCATGATTTCAACACTGGTCTCGAAGGCGCGACTGGCGGCCATCATATCCGCCATCTCTTCCATAGTGTTGACGTTGGAATAGGCCACATAGCCCTTCTCGTCGGCGAAGGGATGGTCTGGTTCGTAACGCATCTGCAGCGGTGCATCGGCTTCCACTATGCCAGCTACCTCTACTCCTGCACCCGGCGTTTTACCTTCGGCCACCTGGTTGTAGCTGGTGGAGAAAACCGGCTTGAGGGCGCGATATGCCTGCTCCGGAGACTCGGCTGCCACGCCTGCATTGGCCAGGTTACTGGCCACAGTGTTGAGGCGTACTGTGTGGGCAGTCATCGCACTGCCGGAAATCGAATAAATCTCATTGAACGACATCTTGGTTGCTTACCTTAGGTCCTTGGATTGGGTTACTTGCCTTCGATGGCGCCGCGGATACCGCTGATCTTCATATTCAGGAAGGTCAGACTGGTCTGAAAGTCCATGGCGTTCTGGGAGAATCTGGCCTGCTCGGCGCCCAGCTCAACAGTGTTGCCGTCGGCGCTGGCCTGATGGGGAACGCGGTAGCCTGTCTGGTATTCGCGGGACATGGGCATACCGGCATTCAGGCCTGTCATCAGAGCTGAAAAATCCAGGTCTTTGGCCTGATAGCCCGGGGTTTCGGCATTGGCCAGGTTGCTGGCGAGGATCTTGCTGCGCTCGACCCTGAAGTCCAGCAGCTGGGGGTGTACCCCGAGTGCTTCATCAAGCTTGATAGTCATCTGTGCTCCCAGTAAGGTATGTCGGCATTTTCAGTTCTGATACCAAATAGCGTGCCAATTTATTAAGTTGATTAAATACAGTGAGTTATAGATTTTTGCTCAGGTTTGGCGGAACCGACTTTTCCTGTTTCCGGGCCACCGCTTCCGGCCTTTGTTTCCCCGTGTCTGCCCTGGCAATATTCCGGGGTTGCCTGTTATTCACTGTCCTGCTGTTGATGGTGTCTTTGGTGCCGGGCAGGGCGCTGGCGGCTGAGCTGAAACAGCAAAGCGGCAATCCGGTTGAACAACTGCAGCAGCAAAGTGAGCGATACTTGCTTAATCGACTGCAGCACTGGCGTCGAAGCGTGGGACTGCAGCCGTTGAAAACCCGAGTGGAAGTGAAGTTGCCATCAGGGGTTTCCAGGCTCCCTCGCTGTGAGCAGGCGCCTGATGTTGAGACAGTGTCCGACTCGGCTGCCCTGTGGGGACAGATCTCTCTGCGGGCAGAGTGTCACTCGCCACAATGGCAACTGGTACTGAGAGCTCAGGTGGAAGTGGAGGCAAACTTACCTGTATTAAAGTCCGCGAAAAGCCGGGGCGATGTGATTACAAAGCCTGATACTGTTTGGCAATGGCAAACACTTAGCGCATCAGATCGAGGTTTGGTTACCAGAGAGACTCAATTACTGGGTAAACAGGTGGTCAGACGCATCAGAGCCGGGACACCGGTCAAACTCAAACAGCTGGAATCTGCCGATTGGGTTACTGCTGGACAGCAGGTGGTTATTGAGGCAAAAAGTCCCGGGTTTGTCGCCAGAATGCAGGGTAAGGCACTGGAAAATGGCAGTGAAGGCGAGGCGATTCGGGTGAAGAATCTGAGTTCCGGCAAGGTGATTACCGCTTATCCCATTGCCCCGGGTGTGGTGGAAACCCGGTTTTAGCTCGTGACTCCAATCAATAAAGCAAAATGGCGGAAAATTGACTTCCGTCATTTCAGTTACTCCGAGCTGCGGTCGTTTTAACCGGATAGAAGCGTATAACGGAGACCACTGATGGAAATCAGAAAGACAAGTACCCCACAGGTGACTCTGGTCAACAGCCAGAAATCTGCCGCTCCCCAGCAGGCCAAAGCCGAGGTGAAAACTGCCGGAAATGAGCCGGCCGTGAGCCAGGACTGGCGCCTGTTGGAGCAGGGCCATGAAGAGCTGAAAAGTACCAGTGACTTTGATGCTGACAAGGTCGCCGCCCTGCGTCAGTCATTGAAAGATGGCTCTTTTGATCTGGATGTCGGCCTGATTGCCGGCGCCATGCTGCGTCAGCACGGCTGATATGGCGGGCAAGAAAGAGCTGTTGCAGGCGCTGATCCGCGGTATTCGCCGGGATTTGGCCGATTATGCCCGATTGCAGGAGCTGCTTACCGCCCAGCGTCAGTTAATGCTGGGGCGTGATAACGACGGATTGGTTGAGCATAATCGCGTGCAGGATCAACTGGTGGCGCAGCTTGCCCAAAGTGCATCACAGCGCAGTCAGTTGCTGCAGCGCATTGGTGTGACAGCCGATGCCGCTGGGGTGGAAAAGCTACTCAAGGCTATGCCTGCGTCAGTGGCCGGTCAGGTGCAGACAATGTGGCTACGATTAATGGCACTGGGCGCTGAGTGCCAGGCGGCCAATGAGCAGAATGGTCGATTGCTGGTACGTCAGCAGGAGCTGATCAGAGATCTGCTGCAACAGTCTCCCTCTTCTCAAACTTCCTCTTTGGGCTACTGACGGAAACGGCTGTGCCCGGCCAGATCATCCGTCACCTTTTGTTCCTGGCGGGCCTGCAGTTGTTGCAGTGCCTGCTTTTTTTGTTCTACCAACCAGTTTAATCCCTGCCAGCGTCCCAGCTGGGCCTGCCACAATTTCTCCAGCCTTTGCTGTTCCAGAATCGTCAGTGCCAATTGGCGCTCCAGGGCCTTATCCATTGGCTGCAACTGATTACACATCTGCTGCTGGTTTTGCCACAGCAGGGCATTAGCGTGATCGCCGCCCTGATACTCCAGGCTTAATTGGCGCAGGGTGTCCAGCTGGTGCTGCAACTGCGAGACCTTGTTGCCAAGCTCCCGACGGCGTTCACCCAGCTGTCTCAGTTTGTCCTCTTCCCGCTCTGAAAGGCGTTGTATGGCGTTCATTTGTGACCTATCTGCTCCAACAGTTGCTGCAGCTGCTCAAGGCTGGCGCTGGTGGTGTGGCACTCCTGGGTGCCCTGTTTAAGAAAATCCGCTATGGATGGATAGGCACTGACCGCCATATCCAACTGAGCATCCTGACCCGGCTGATAACCACCAAGGGGCAATAGCTCCCGTACTTCCTGATAGCGGCCCAGTAACTGTCTCAGGGCAGAGATGGCATTGAGCTGCGCCTGAGGCGCGATTTGTGAGGCCAGACGACTGACTGAGGCGTTGACATCCAGTGCCGGGAAGTGCCCGGCTTCAGCCAGTTTACGGCTCAGCACAAAGTGACCATCCAGAATCGCCCGTGCGGCATCGGCAACCGGATCACTGGGGTCGTCACCCTCAGCCAGCACAGTGTAGAAGGCGGTCAGGGTTCCCTGGGGATGGCTGCCATTGCCTGCCATTTCCACCAGTGATGGCAGTTGGGCAAAAGCGGAAGGCGGATAGCCCTTGGTCGCCGGTGGTTCGCCCATGCTGAGGGCGATTTCGCGCTGGGCCTGAGCATAGCGGGTGAGGGAATCAACCAGCAGCAGCACCTGCTTGCCTTCATCCCGGAACTGACAGGCGATTTGGTGACACAGGCGCATGGCCCGCAGCCGCATCAATGGTGGAGTATCCGCCGGGGCGGTAATCACCACAGCGCGGCGACGTCCCTCTTCACCCAGAGATTGTTCGATAAACTCACGGACTTCCCGGCCCCGTTCACCAATCAGGCCAACCACCACCACATCGGCTTCGGTAAAGCGGGTCATCATGCCAAGCAGTACACTTTTACCTACACCCGGTCCGGCAAACACCCCCAGTCGCTGGCCCCGGCCCACAGGCAGCAGAGCATTGATTGCTCTGACGCCCACATCCAGAGGCTGACAGATAGGTTGACGTTGCAGGGGATTGGGCGTTTGCCTGGAGGGAGTGACCTGATGAACCGCTGACAGCGGCCCCAGTCCATCCATGGGTTCACCCAGACCGTCCAGTACCCGTCCCAGCAGGCCGGGCCCCACAGGAACCCGGTAGCTGGCCTCTATGGGCATGACTCGAGCGCCCGGCATCAGGCCCGTGGTGTGGGATATCGGCATCAGACAGAGGGTATCGCCGTGGAATCCCACCACTTCAGCTTCGACATATTCGCCGTCACGACACTCAACCAGCGCTCTGTCGCCCGTCCCCAGGCGACAACCCACGGCTTCCAGCAGCAGGCCATTAACCCGGGTGAGACGACCATAAAGGCGGGCAACCGGGACACTGGGCCAGTCGTACAGCTCGGCTGTCATCAGGCGCCGACTCCGGCTTCTGTTTGTCTGGCAAGGTGCGCTTCAACCTGATCCATGCAGGTATCCAGCCTGGTTTCCACCGAAGCATCGGCGTCACATTGATCGCTGATAACGCGGCAGCCACCCTGACTGATGCTGGCATCTGCCACCAGATGCCAATCTTTGATCTTCTCCGGGGCCAGTTGCTCCAGCTCGTTGACGGCTGCAGGTTGCAGGTGGATACGGATATCTTTGGCATTGGCGGGCAGCGCAGACAGTGTCTCCTCCACCAGGGCGATAATCTGTTGTGGCTGTAGGGTCAACTCGCAACGGATCACCTGATGGGCAACCCGACGAACCAGATCCACTATCAGTTGCTGTTGCTCCAGCACCTGCTGTTTATGACCCTCTTCCAGCAGGGCTTTAAGCGCGCTGATTGGGGTGATGATCTCATTCAGCTGCTGGTCGATATCCATCTTTCCCTGCTGCTGACCTTCGACACGCCCCTGATGGAAACCGGCGGCATAGCCTGCCCGTTTACCCTCTTCTTCGCCGTTTTGACGTCCGGCTTCATAGCCCTGACTGACGCCTTCGTCATAACCTTTATCGAAGGCCTGCTGATAATCCTGCCACTCTCCGGCGTCGGCTTCACCTGCTTCTCTGGCTTGCAAGGGGGCGAACTGGTGACGGCGGGCAAAGGTGCCATTCAGGCGCCAGCGTGTTGACTCCATAGTGTTTACTCCACTACCTGTTCTTCAAACAACTGCAGCTCAATTTTGCCTTCGGCCATCATATCCTTGGCGATCTCCATAATCTGGCGGCGGGCTTCATTGGCCTGACTCAGCGGCACTGCACCCAGGGCTTCAACCTGGGTTTCAATGGCGGAGGACATACGTTTGGGCAGGGCGCCCAGCAGGGTACGTTTGAGTTCTGTATCTATGCCTTTAAGCGCCAGTGCCAGGGTCTCGGCATCGACTGCGCCAATAATCTCCTGCAGCACTTCAGGTTTCTGGCGACCCAGAATAATGAAGTCGAACATATTGTCGGCCACTTCGCTGGCCAGCTTTCTATCGTGCATGCGGATCAGCTGCATCAGCTGCTCGCGGTCACCCTCAAAGCGGTTGAGGATGTCGGCCACCTGACGTACACCAGATACCTGAGTGTGGCTCTTTTCCATTGCCATCAGCATGCAGCGTTCAACCAGTTGACGCAGTTCATCCACCACGTCTCTGTCCAGCTCGCCCAACTGGGCGATACGCACCAGAATTTCGTCCTGGTTAATCTGGGGCAGGTGCTGCAGTACCTGAGCGGCAGTTTCCGGTGGCAACAGCCCCAGCATCACTGCCTGCAGCTGCACGTGCTCATGAAGCAGTTCCCGGGCCAGCAGTTTGGCGTCTACCCACTCCAGGCGTTTCACCAGGGTTTTGATCTCATCGCCATAGATGCTGTCGATCAGGCTCTTGGCGACCCTGTCCCCCAGTGCCAGATCCAGTGTCTTTTGCAGGTAAGTGCGGGAGGCTCTGGCAATACCGGCCTGCTCCTCATAGCGACCGAAGAAGCGGTTGAGCACAGCTTCGGCTTCCTGTTGGGTGGTGGATGACAAACGGGCCATTTTATAGCTCAGATGCTCCACATCATGGCGGTCCAGGTGGGCCATTACTTTGGCGGCTCCCTCTTCGCCCATACTGAGCAGCAGCATGGCTGCTTGCTCCATATTGTCCATCTTGATGTTCAGCAGTTCGTCATTCACTGTCTTTATCTCTTATCCAATGGCTGATCACTTCGGCCACGCGAGCCGGTTCTTCGTTGGCCAGCAGGCCCAGATGCTGCATCTTCACTGTCAGCGGGGAGCCCGGCGGTGGCAGTGACTGTGCCAGAGCGGTTTGCATTGAGTGTTGCTCGGGAGCCGGCAGGCTGCTGTAGTCATGCTGCTCTTCGGCGTCGGCAGCTACGGCTTCCACCTTTTCAGTCAAGGCGCCCTGAGGCTGAGGTGCTGCCCCGGCGCTGGTGGTGCGAACCAGGTGGGTAACCAGGGGACGCAGAACAAACAGGATCAGACCCAGACCCAGCAGGCCGCCGATCAGGTATCTCAGATACGCCTGATAATCCTTGGTTTGCCACCATGGCAGGGGTTCGAACACCACCTCTTTGGCGGGCAGGAAGGCGAAGTTGCTGATACTGAATGAGTCACCACGGGTGGTGTCAAAGCCGATGGCATCCTTCACCATGGTGGTGATCTGCTCCAGCTGCTGAGGTTGCCAGCCCTGTTCACCGGCAACGCTGTTGTTGACCAAAACCGATACCGACAGTTTCTCCAGCTGCATCTGCTGGAAACGTGTGTGACGAACCGAGCGGCCCACGGCGTACTGGCGGTTTTCTTGCTGACTCAGGTTACGGCTGTTGTTGTTATCTTCGCCTGCTGCAGTGGCTGGCTGATTGCTCAGTGCGCCCGGAATACCCAGACCCAGTGAGTTATTGGTTTCATTGGTTTTGACATTTTCCTGGGTGACTATGGATTGGGGATCCAGAGATTCCCGGGTCTCCTCAACCTGATTGAAGTTCACCATGGCGGCAACCTGAACCTGATAGTTTCCGGCGCCCAGTATCGGGTCCAGCATACTTTCGGCTCGGGTAACCAGACTTTGCTCCAGCTCCTGGGTGTAGTTCAGCTGCTTGTCTCTGGCCTGGGTGATGTCTTGATTGGAGGTGACATCGGCACTGAGGAAGTTACCCGCCTGATCGACTATCTGTACCAGGTCCGGGGTCATACCGGTGACGCTGCCAGCCACCAGGTTGGCGATGGCGGTGATTTGGGCTTCCTGCAGTTTGGCACCTGCATAGAGCTCCAGCAGCACAGAGGCGGTTGGCTTTTCAGGCTCGGCGCGGATAAACAGGGTGCGTTTTGGAATGGCCAGATGAACCCGGGCATGACGCACTGGCTCCAGTGCCATAATGGTGCGCGACAGTTCCCCTTCCAGGCTGTGACGATACTTGGCTTGCTCCATAAACTGGCTGGTGCCCAGAGCGGCATCACCCAGAGCTTCCATACCCGATGGCACCTGAGCTTTTACGCCGCGGGCAGCCAGCAACATGCGGATTTCTCCCAGTTGGTCTTCCCGCACCAGGATCTGGCCTGTGCTGGCATCCAGCTGATAGTTCAGGCCCTCGGTATCCAGCACTTCGATAATCTGGGCTGAATCTATCTTCTCCTGATGACCATAGAGGGGACGGTAACCCTGAGAGCTGGTCCACAGCAGCAGTACGATAACGCAGGCCACCACTGACGCCAGAATAGCCAGTGCGATAACCTGTTGGTCGCCCTTGGTAAAGCGCTGAAGCTTCTGTTTAACCGTCTTCAAGCCTGCGCCGGTATCGGCGGGGAAAGCGGGTTGGGAGTGGGTTAAGCTAGTTGACATGGGGCTTCCTTAAATCGGCATCTTCATCACATCATCAAATGCCTGAACCAGGCGGTTTCTTATCTGCATCAGGGCGGCAAAGGAGAGGCTGGCTTTCTGTGAGGCGACCATGGCGCCCACCAAATCATCGCTTTCGCCTGTGTCCACGGCCCGTGTCATGGCACCGGAAACCAGTTGGTCCTGGTTTACCGCCGACACCTTCTGCTTCATCAGATCTGAGAAGGAAACCGTGACAGCTTGCTCGGCAAATATGTTGGACGGTTTAATGGCGCCTTTGGCCAGTTCCTGGTGGACCTGCATGGTCTGCAGCATATCCGTCGCTGTGGTATTCAGGGGGAGAGACATATTGGCTTCCTTTGCGATTGGGATCAGGCGGCCTGACGCGCCTGTTCAAGCAGTTGGTCTATATCTATGCCAGCATCGCGCATCTGGGCCAGCTTGTATCTCAGCGCACGGGTGGTCATGCCCAGTGCGTCGGCGCTGCGAGCCCTGTGACCGGCGAAGCGCTTGAGCGTATCGATAACGTATTGGAATTCTGCGTGTTTCTTTGAGGCTTTCAGGCCTTCACCCGGAGTGGCATCCGTCGCTACAGGCTGATGTATGGCATCACACTGGATACCCAGCTCTGCCGCCTGCAGTGCCTGACCATGGCGCAGCACCAGGGCCCGTTGGATGGTGTTTTCCAGCTCCCGCACATTGCCAGGCCATTGGTGGCTGAGCAGCAGTTGTTTGGCGGCATCGCTGAAGTAGCACTCCTGTCCCTGAGTCAGATGTTGGTAGCGCTGAATAAAATGTTCCGCCAGCGGAAGAATATCTTCCTTCCGCTCCCTCAGCGGGCGAATGTTCAGGGGCAACACATCGAGTCGGTAGAAGAGGTCTTCGCGGAACTGCCCCTGTTGCACCGCCTGACGCAGATCTCTGTTGGTGGCGGCGATGATACGAATATCCAGACTGATGGTTTTATGGCTGCCAACCCGTTCGATTTCCCGCTCCTGCAGTACCCGCAACAGTTTGGCCTGCAGCATCAGTGGCAGTTCGCCAATCTCATCCAGCAGCAGGGTACCGCCGTTGGCCAGCTCAAATTTACCGGGCTGATCATGGCTGGCACCGGTAAAGGCACCTTTGACATGACCAAACAGCACGGACTCCAGGATCTGCTCTGGAATGGCGGCGCAGTTAACGGCGATAAAGGGTTTGTCGTTGCGGTTGGAATGGCGATGAATATAACGGGCCAGAGGTTCTTTACCTGTGCCGCTCTCACCGGTCAGCAATACACTGGCATCGGCAATGGCGGCTCTGTGAGCCAGCATCAGCAGCTGTTTACTCACCGGGGAGGCGGCGACCAGGCTTTGGTCAGTTTGCTCCAGTCGACGCAGGCGTTGTACCAGATTCAGCAGTTGTACTTCATCCAGCGGCAGTAGCAGGTAATCCTGAGCACCACAGCCCATGGCGGCGCTGGCCAGTTCAGATTGTTCAGGGTTTAGCAGGGCAACCAGGTTACGGCTGCGGATCTGCTTAAGCTGACCCGGTACCTGTTCCAGCTCGGCCCGGGACAGATCAACAAAGGTCAGCCAATTGCCCTGGGCTGAATCGTCCAGCACAAATCCCTGAGCTTCGAGGGCGTGACGACAATTGTCTGAAATCAGTGTGCTGCAGCCGGAGATTTTGACTCTCATTGTTCCTCTTCCCCAATCGCTTTAACCAGTCTGATAGTCACTCTGCGGTTGAGTACCCGGCCGTTTTCAGAACTGTCTGAGGCGATGGGCTTACGGTTACCGTGATGGAATACCTGCAGTTTGTTTGCATCGATACCCAGTTCAATCAGGCGGGAGGCAACATTCTCGGCTCGCTCCTGGCTCAGTACAAGATTGGACAGGCGGTTGCCGCTGGCGTCGGCGTGACCATCGACCAGGACGCCTGTGATGTTGCCATCGGCTTTGACATACCTGGCGATCGCTCTCAGATCCTGCTCGGCATCGGCACTCAGCAGAGAGGAGGAAGTCCCAAAGCGAATTTCTCTTTGTCTTACGTATTCAAATGGTTGCGGTAAAAGTGCGCGGCGGCACTGTCGAAATGCCTGCAGGGATTCGCTGACATTGACCGGGGGAATTGTGAGGCGATAGCTGAGCTTGTCGGACTGTCTGATATCCAGTTGCCAGCTGTAACCCTGCTCCAGGGCTTCGATAAACGGCTCCAGCACCGAACCTTTGGCCTGGGCTCTGTGTTGGTGCCAGAACATTTCTGTGTAAATTTGCGGGCGGGTGTTTGTATTCCAGCTTGAATCAACCACGCTGGCGGTGGTGGTGCCTGCGTTACTTAACCAATCAGCATCCAGCTGAAGTGCCGGCCTGACACCTGGCTCCATGCGCAGTGCCAGACGGCCGAAGCCGGTGATCTCCTGAGACAGTTCGCAACCAAATGCATCACCATTAAATTGCCATTTCACCTGTTCAAGAGGCGTTTGATAACGAGTCGGCTCAGCATGTGCAAAATTAATAAGTAACATGCTTGATATAATTGCGCTGAATAAATAACAAACGGCCGGCATGATAATAATCATCCTTAAATTAATCGTGTATAACAGGATATTTTTAAATGTTTTTATTAGGTTTTTTATTATCTTGAAGTCGGGTTAAAAAATATTTAGCATCTGGCGGAAACCGCCGGAGTAAATAAAGTTGGCACAAATTAGCTTAACCGATGATATGGTGTCAACATCTATCAATGTCGCGTCATTACTGGGTTTTGGTGTCAATAAACTGTCATTTTTTTAGCGTGCGTCAAATAAAAATCCTGAATATATATTTACTGACTTTGGTGATTAAAAACTGCGCTAAATATAAAAATATTAATCAGTCGATTAAAGTTTTGATTAA
Source organism: Shewanella corallii (assembly GCF_023349125.1). Classification (GTDB taxonomy): domain Bacteria; phylum Pseudomonadota; class Gammaproteobacteria; order Enterobacterales; family Shewanellaceae; genus Shewanella; species Shewanella corallii. The sequence goes on from NZ_JAKIKT010000006.1 coordinate 45,061, forward strand.
TTTTGGTCGCTTCTATTTGAACTTTGGTTTATTAATGTGCACGACTTTTATGGCGCATTTTTTAATGACAATAAATTGTCGTCTGTCAAAAAAGTGAATTAATAACTTAATTCAAAAAACTGAATTTCGGGGCAACAGGATGAAAACTACTGCCAAAGCGAAGGTGCTGCCTTCCGATAGTCAAATAACGGTGAGATCCGTGGATTTGGTGCAGGAGAAGCTGGCACGCAGTCGACTGCTACTTGAGCTTGAACAGGGTCAGCAGCGTCTTTGCAGCAACATCAATCAGGTTCTCAAGCCTTTTATGCGCCAGGGCGGAGCCGGTATTCAGCGGGTGTCGCTGGATCCACAAGCCCGCAGTGTCCATGCCTGCCATGAGCATGTGTGGTTCTCTTTGAGTCAGCAGCGCCGGGTGCTGGCGGTGTGGCGAATTGACCGCTGCACGCTGGAACAGCTGGCCAGCAGCAATTATGGCGGCCAGTCCGGTCACCTTTTCTCGCCACTGCGCTCACCTACTCAATCCGAATTCAGGCTGGGGCTGAAACTACTGAAAGCTGCCCTGGCGACCATGCCCCTCCCGCCACTCGATTTTGACAACCTTCAGCTGGAACTGATGTCCGCCGGACTGCCGCTGGAAACCGCCGCCTGTTGGCAACTGACTTTCGCCGACGATTATCCGGTTGCGCCCATGCTGTTTGCGATGACAGACCATCTGCTGAATCTGCTGACCGGTCCGGCCACGTCTCACCAGGTAGTGGATGATCTCGCTGCCCGACTGGAGCAGAGGTTGATGCAGATCCCGGTGCAAATGAAACTGGAGGTTGGCCGTCAGCACCTGCCGGTTGATTCTTTGTCACAGCTGAGTGTGGGGGATGTATTGCCTCTGACTCTGCACCGTCGTTGTCCGGTTTCTCTGGGCCAACGTCCCCTGTTTTATGCCAGTGTCCATGCCCATGAGGGGCAGCTGGTCGCCCGTTTGAATCAAGATGCTTACCAAGAAGAGGATGTAGCCCGTGTCTGAGCAAGCCCTGTTAAATGACGACGATTTCCTGCTGGATGACGAACTGTTTGCCGAAGAGGCTCCGGTGGCCAGAAGCAAGCCCAGCCGTGGCATGTCGTTCTTCAATCAACTGCCGGTGCAGGTCAGTCTGGAGCTGGCCAGCGCGGAGATGTCTCTGGGTGAACTGACCCGTCTGGGTCAGGGGGATGTGGTTACCCTGGATCGTATGGTTGGCGAGCCTCTGGATATTCGGGTGAACGGCGCCCTGTTGGGACGCGGTGAAGTGGTCGAAGTTAACGGCCGCTATGGTGTGCGCTTGCTGGAGGTTGAGGCCGGTGGCATTGCCGCAATGCAGGATTAATCCGCTCTGGGCTGTGCTGCTGATCTTGTTGGCAGCCTTTCCTGTTCAGGCAGCAGATGGTTTAACACTGCTGACCCTGGGGCAGGGCGACGAGTCCCAGAAGGTCAACATCAAACTGGAGATTCTGGCACTGATGACAGTGCTGGGGTTTCTGCCTGCCATGTTGATGATGATGACCTGCTTTACCCGCATCATTATCGTACTGGTGATCCTGCGTCAGGCCCTTGGCCTGCAGCAGAGTCCTCCCAACAAGGTGCTGATTGGCATCGCTCTGGTGCTGTCTATGTTTATCATGCGCCCGGTCGGCGAAGAGATTTATCAGAACGCCTATTTGCCCTATGACGCGGGTCAGATTGAGTTACCTGAACTGGTGACCCGGGCCGAGGTTCCTTTGCGGGGCTTTATGCTGGCTCAGACCCGGGAGACAGATCTGGAACAGATGCTGAAGATTGCCGATGAGCCGGTCAATTTGAAGCCTGACGAGATCCCTTTCTTTGTGCTGTTGCCCGCCTTTGTGTTGTCAGAACTGAAAACCGCATTCCAGATTGGCTTCCTGCTTTACCTGCCTTTTTTGGTGATCGATCTGGTGGTGGCCAGTGTGTTGATGTCCATGGGTATGATGATGCTGTCCCCCTTGATTATCTCCCTGCCTTTTAAGCTGATGGTATTTGTGCTGGCCGATGGCTGGTCGATGACGGTCGGCACTCTGACTGCCAGCTTCGGATAGCGCCATGGAATTGATGGAAATTACCACCTTCTTCTCCGACGCCATCTACCTGGTGGTGATGCTGGTGTTGGTGCTGATTGTGCCCGGTCTGATTATTGGCTTGATAATCGCTGTGTTTCAGGCGGCGACTCAGGTGAATGAACAGACCCTCAGCTTTTTGCCCAAGCTGGTGCTGACCCTCTTGATGGTGATCTTTGCCGGACAGTGGATACTGCAGCAGTTGCTGGATCTGTTTGACCGCCTGTTCCACAGTATCCCCCATGTGATCGGTTGATATGCTGAGCCTGACGAGCGCCGAGATAACCCAGTTTATTGGTACCTTCTGGTGGCCCTTCTGTCGCTTGATGGGGGCCTTTGTCATGATGCCCTTTCTCGGACATGTGCATATCCCGGCGACAGTTAGAATTTTGCTGGCTTTTATGATGGCGGCACTGCTTGGGCCAACACTGCCGCCCCCGCCGCAGGTGGATCCTGTATCCCTGGCTGCCGTGTGGCTGGTGACTGAGCAGATACTGATTGGCTTTATGCTGGCGCTGTTTCTGACCCTGATGATCCATGTGATGACCCTGCTGGGCGCCATGATGTCGATGCAGATGGGGCTTGCGATGGCATTGGTGAATGACCCCGGCAGCGGTAGCAGTGAGCCGATTCTGGGACAGATGTTTTTGATGTATGGCACTTTGCTGTTTCTGGCACTGGATGGTCACCTGGTGGCTATCGGCGTGGTGGTGGACAGTTTTCACCTCTGGCCCGTGGGGCAGGGGATTTTTGCCTTGCCTTTGATGGGCTTGGTGGAGCGCTTTGCCTGGATGTTCGGTGCGGCGTTTATGCTGGCGCTGCCGGCGGTACTGGCGATGTTGGTGGTTAACCTGACTTTCGGGGTGCTGAACCGTTCCGCCCCGTCCCTGAATATCTTCTCTCTGGGTTTTCCCATGGCAATGATCATGGGCCTGCTGTGTGTATTGCTCTCTTTTTCCGGTTTGCCGACCCGCTACTCGGATATCTGTTTGCAGGCGCTGCAGTCCATGTATGAGTTTATCGGGGGGACGCCATGAGCCAACAAAGCGGCGCCGATAAAACAGAACAGGCCACGCCCCAGAAACTGCGTAAAGCCAGAGAGCAGGGGCAGGTGCCCCGCTCCAAAGATCTGGCATCCAGTGCCCTGATTATCGGTTGTTCTCTACTGCTGTTTACCAGCGCCGACTGGTTTGCGGCTGGCATAAGAGAGATGGCGGCCCACAATATGATGCTGACCCGGGAGGAGCTGGATACTCCGGGGATGATGATGCGGCATGCGGGCCAGAGTCTGCTGGCCATGTTGCAGATACTCGGTCCGCTGTTTTTAATGGTACTGCTGTTGGCCCTGGTGTCAGGCGCACTGCCCGGGGGACCTGTGTTGAACCTGACCCTGGTGGGCTTTAAAGGCAGTCGTATCGACCCAATCAAGGGGCTGGGGAAACTCTTCTCTACCCGCTCTTTGGTGGAGCTGCTTAAATCTGTGCTTAAGGTGAGTTTGCTGCTCACCATCATGTGGTTATTCCTGTCCCATAACCTTACCTATCTGCTCAATATCAGTCAGCTGTCGGTGGACGAAGCGGTTTCCCGTGGGGTTGAGCTGATCAGTCTGGCACTTATGTATCTTGGTGCCGGGTTGCTGTTTATCACTCTGATTGATGTGCCTTACCAGTACTGGCAGCACAAGAAAGAGCTGAAGATGACCAAGCAGGAGGTGAAGGATGAGCACAAGCAGATGGAGGGTAAGCCGGAGATTAAAGCCAAAATCCGTGCCCTGCAGCAACAGATGGCCCGTTCCCGTGCCGAGGTGTCAGTGCCCCAGGCAGATGTGATTCTGGTAAACCCTACCCATTATGCGGTGGCGCTTAAGTATGACCCCAAGCGCGCCGAAGCGCCTTTCGTGATTGGTAAAGGTGTGGATGAAGTAGCTCTGTATATGCGGGAGCTGGCTCGTCGACACCAGGTCGAGATTGTGTCGGCTCCGCCTCTGGCCCGGGCCGTGTACCACTCAACCCAGATTGAACAACAGATCCCAGCAGGTCTGTTTATGGCTGTGGCCCATGTTCTGCACTATGTGTTGCAGATCCGCGCCGCCAGACAGGGTAAGTCGGCGATGCCGTCACCCCTGCCGAATTTCGATATCCCTTCCCATTTGCGGAAAGACTAGAGGAAGCCTGACCGATGAATTGGTTCAGAAGTACATTTGCCGATAACCGGGCTTTTATGGCCATTCCAGTGATGTTGCTGGCTATTCTGGCCATGATTATTCTGCCTTTGCCGCCCTGGCTGCTGGATATTCTGTTCACCTTCAACATAGTGCTGGCCATTATGGTGCTGCTGGTGAGCGTGTCGATACGAAGGCCGCTGGACTTCTCTGTCTTCCCGACCTTGCTGCTGTTGGCAACCCTGATGCGTTTGACCCTGAACGTGGCATCAACCCGTGTGGTGTTGATTGAAGGCCATCAGGGAGGAGATGCTGCGGGTAAGGTGATTCAGGCCTTTGGTGAAGTGGTGATTGGCGGCAATTACGTCGTGGGTGCCGTGATCTTCCTGATCCTGATGATTATCAACTTTGTGGTGATCACCAAGGGTGGCGAACGTATCTCTGAGGTATCAGCCCGCTTTACTCTGGACGCCCTGCCGGGTAAGCAGATGGCCATTGATGCCGACCTGAATGCTGGCGTGTTGAATCAGGAGCAGGCCCGCAAACGCCGTCAGGAAGTGACCCGGGAGGCGGACTTTTACGGCTCAATGGATGGTGCATCCAAGTTTGTCCGGGGCGATGCCATTGCCGGTTTGTTGATTCTGGCGATCAACATTATTGGTGGTATCTGCATCGGTATCTTTATGCACGATCTGGATGCCTCTCAGGCGTTCAAGACCTATATCCTGCTCTCTATCGGTGATGGTCTGGTGGCTCAGATCCCATCTTTGCTGCTGGCGACAGCAGCCGCGATTATCGTGACCCGGGTGTCAGACTCTGAGGAGATGCCTGCCCAGTTTGGTCAGCAGCTGTTGGCCAACCCCAAGACCATAGCCACAGCGGCGCTGGTGATGGCGGTACTGGGACTGGTGCCCGGCATGCCTGCGTTGGTATTCCTGAGTTTTGCCATGGTGCTGGGCTTTGTTGCCTGGAAACAGATGGGGGCAGAGCAGACCAAACCCGAGCCGGAACTGGAGCTGAAAACTGAGGCCGCCGTGGCCGAGCCTGCCGCCCCAAGTTGGGATGCGCTGCCTTACACAGATCTGGTGGAGGTCAGCCTGGGGTATCGTTTGGTGCCTCTGGTGGAGCGGACCAAGGGAGCCGAGTTGCTCAAGCGACTGACAGGCATTCGTCGTACTTTGTCTGAGCAGGCGGGCTTCCTGCTGGCAGAGGTGAGAGTCAGGGATAACCTGTCTTTGCCCCCCAATAAGTATCAGATAAATCTGATGGGGAATCCGGCGGGCAGCGGTGAACTGGAGCCGGACAAACTGCTGGCCATCAAGAGTGGTCAGGTATTTGGTGAACTGGATGGCATTATCACCCGGGATCCCGCTTATCAGATGGAGGCGGTCTGGATTGACCCTGACCATAAATCCCGGGCCCTGAATCTGGGTTACTCAGTCGTGGATAACGCCACAGTGATAGCCACTCATGTATCCAAGCTGATGCGGGAGCAGCTGTCAGATATGTTGCAGCACGATGATGTGGTGGCACTGTCTGAACGTCTTGGGCGTTTGTCTCCCAAGTTGGCGGAAGCACTTGGGCTGGCGCTTACGCCCATCCAGCAGTTGCGGGTATTTCGATTGTTGTTGCGGGAGCAGGTTTCGCTCAAGGATATACGCACCATTGCCACCACTTTGTTGGATTGCAGCGAGAACACCAAGGATCCGGTATTGCTGGCGGCTGACGTACGTTGCGCCCTGAGGCAGAACATAGTGCACCAGATTGCCGGTGACTCCAGCCAGTTAAGGGTGATGACTCTGGCTCCTGAGCTGGAGCGTACCCTGATAACTGCACTGAATCAGGCGCAGCAGGGCGGTAAGGTGTCGCTGGACAGTTTCCCGGTTGAGCCGGCTCTGCTGGCTCAACTGCAGCAGAAGATGCCTGTGATGCTGGCGCAGGCCCGGGCTGAAGGGCATCACCCAATGCTCTTGGTTCCGCCTCAGTTGCGTCCTTTGCTGGGACGCTATGCGCTGGCCTTTGCCAGAGGCCTGAATGTGCTTTCCTACAATGAGATCCCTGAAAGCCGGGATCTTCAGGTGGCGGGTCAGCTGGGGTAATTCGACATAGCGTAACACCAAAAGAGACAGGCACTGCCTGTCTCTTTGCTTTTGACCATGTCTTCTGGCCATGACTTTTGATCATGGATTTTGGTTATGTCCGGGGAGTTTGGCGTTTAACGCTCACCTAGCACTTCAAATTCGTCATACACCAGTCTGGCGGTGCCGTCAGACTGCAATTGCCAGTGTTCCTTATGCACTACTCCGTAGGCCTTGTTCATGGTCCAGCTTGACGTCAGCAGATAGCCATCTTCACCTTCTGCACTCCACTCCATCTGAGTGTATTCCACATCCTTAAAGCCCTGATCGATAATCTGCTGCCAGAATGCCTGTATCTGCTCCCTTCCTGTGAATTCACCGAAAGGTTTGGCGAGCATGGTACAGCCCTCTTCATAACAGGCAGTGCAGCCTGCTGCATCCTGACGGTTGAAAGCGTCTTGCCAGGCTTTGATACCCGCCTGACAGGCGGTGAGTACTGATGATGTCATGGTGTGTTCCCCTGATTGAATCTCTGTAATGACTGCAAGTTTAGGGCTATGATTCAGGTTGAAAAACAGACCTTTCAGAAAGTACTGTTTGGTGTAATCAAACAATAGGTGTCGATATGAATAAGCTGCGGCAGATGATGTTGTTTATGCACATAGTGGAGACAGGTTCGATTACCGCGGCGGCTGAACGCCTGGAGTTGTCCAAGTCAGTGCTGAGCCAACACCTGAAAGCGCTGGAGGCGGAGCTTGGCACCACACTGCTTAAGCGCACTACCAGGCGGCAGTCTTTAACTGAAGCCGGGCAGGGCTTTTATCAGCACTGTCGGGAAATCTGCTCGCGGGCGGAGTTGGCCTGGGATGAAGTGCTGGAGCGCCAGCAAGTCCCGGGCGGACGTCTCAAAGTAACGGCTCCCCACGCCTTAATGGACTCTATGGTACTGCCTGCTTTGGTCAGTTGCTTTGCCGGGTTCCCAGGGGTGCAGCTGCAGCTTCTGTGTCAGGACCAGCAGCTGGATTTAATGACGGAAGATATCGATCTGGCGGTGCGGGTGGGCGAGTCTTTAGACAGCCGCTACCGACAAAAGCGAATAGGCAGTTTTAATGAGGTGTTGTGCCGGGCCAAAGGCGATAGCAGAGCATCGGCTGACACTGCCTATATCGCCAATCACTGGCAGGGCAGACAGATCAGTCACACTATTGAGGGCATGGAGTATCAATTTACCCCATGCCACAGCACCAATACGGTTTCCCAGACTCAGGGGCTGATCCGCGCGGGCCTGGGCATAGGTGTATTGCCTGAGTTTATGCTGGATGAGGGGATAGACGTTATCACTCAGCTGGCTCCTGTGAATGTGTATACCCTGCACCCGTTTGAGGCCGCGGTGCCTTTGACTGTGACCATGGCACAGCAGGCGATTGCAGCTGCATTTATGCCGTCATAAAGTAAAAAAGCCCCTGACAAAGAGCAGGGGCTTTTAGAATCTGTCTGAGTCTTTTATTTCAGCCTATTGGTAACGGGCGAAGAAGTCACAGACCCGGGTCAGCGCCACTTCGCGGCGTGCATCTGTCTCGATAAAGATTTCATGACGGGCACCGGGGATCAGCAGCTTCTCGCACAGACTGCCAACTGCGGCATCCTGAGCTGCATTATCCACTATGGTGTCATCTTCCGCTTGCAGCACCAGGATGGGCACTCTGGAATTACGGGCCGCTTCTATGGATCTGTCACAAGCATCCAGCGCCTGTACCAGCCAATGATTGGTGGGTGAACCCAACTGAATCTCAGGTTGGGACTGATAAAGGGTGCGGTAAACGCCGTAACGGCCTTCGCTCTGGGTCAGTTCATTGCCTTCGAACGGCTGGCATTTGTAATCTGTGCCGCCAAGTACATACCAGGGCTCATCGCCCGACAGTTTATCCAGGGCACTGGCCAGCCAACGGATAAGACCCTTGGGAGCCGGCAGTTTAATGCCATACATGGGGGCGGAAAACGCCGCAGCCTTGAAGGTTTCCGGATGCTTTTGCAGGTACAGGGTGCCAATACAGCCCCCCATGGAGTGGCCAAGCAGATACAGGGAGTGGTGTTTGGCCGGTTTCACCTGAGCGTTAATAAAGCTGTGCAGGTCTTCGATATAGTCGTCGAACTGGCTGACATGCCCCTTGTGGGGATTGGCCGTCATACGGCCCGACAGTCCCTGCCCTCTGTGGTCCAGCGCATACACACTGTAGCCCTGCTGATATAGGTCGAAGATCAGTTCCTGATATTTAAGGAATGACTCCACCCGGCCGTTGCTGATCACCACAGCTTTGTCACTGTCATTGTGACGAATACTGCACCAGGCGATATTGCAGCCCTTTTTCCCTTTAAAGAAGCCTGTGGTCACCTGCTGCCAGAATTCGGCAAGCTGCTGTTGGCCAGCCTTACTTGAGGTATGGCTTTCTTCCGAAAAAGAAGGGGATATGCTCATTGAGGGTTCCTGAAAATTAAACTGGCGACAGTGTAGCGGCATTGCCGGGAAGCGGGAAGTCATGCCCGCCTTTGGAGACGGGCATCAGGCAGGCTTTATACTAATCCTCATAAGAATGTGCTCGCTCAGCGAGAATTAAAGGGTTGATAGACAAGGCGCTCAGTTGAAGGTCTATCGGGATAAATCAAAGCTGAGCAACACAGTATAGCAACCCATTAAACTCGCCCTTTGGGAGCGTGTCAGCTTCACGATTACTACGTCAATTTGCTTCACCATAACCCCACTATGCTATCTACAAATTGCTTTGTACTCGAATCGCTGACAGCGCTCTGAGTAGATCACATCTTTATGTGGATTGGTATTAGCTTTTGAGCTGAGCCTGAATATAATCCTGCACCTGCTGTTCCAGTACGTTCAGCGGCACAGAACCGTTCTCCAGAATGGCATCATGGAATGTGCGAATATCAAACTTTTCACCGAGGGCCTCTTCCGCTTGCTTACGCAGGCGTTTGATGGTCAGCTCACCCACCTTGTAAGACACCGCCTGGCCAGGCCAGGAGATATATCTGTCGACCTCTGTGGTGACATTGTGCAGCGACAGTGCGGTATTGGAGGCCATATAGTCCAGCGCCTGTTGACGGCTCCAGCCTTTCACATGCAGTCCGGTATCCACTACCAGACGGCAGGCGCGCCACATTTCATAGGTCAGGCGTCCAAAGTTGCTGTAGGGATCCTGATAGAAACCGGCTTCCAGTCCCAGGTATTCGGCATACAGACCCCATCCCTCACCAAAGGCGGAGATATAGCTATAGCGGCGGAAATCCGGCAGGGCTTCCTGCTCCTGATTCAGGGCGATCTGCAAATGGTGTCCGGGGACAGCTTCGTGCAGGGTCAGGGCTTCCATCTCATACAGAGGGCGTTTGTTCAGAGCGTAAGTGTTAACCCAATAATATCCGGCTTCACGTTCATTACTGGCACCTGAATAGCGGCCTGTGGTGTATTTGGGGGCAATCTCGGCCGGTACTTCCTTAATGCCGTATGGTGTGCGGGGCAGAGTCGCAAAGTACTTTGGCAGCATGGCATCGGCCTTTTTGGAGATATATGCTGCCTCTTTCAGCAGTTCTTCCGCCGTCTTGGGGTAGAACTGAGGGTCGGTGCGCAGGAAGTGCAGGAAATCGGCAAAGCTGCCCTCAAACTCCAGCTCATCAATAATGGTCTGCATCTCAGCGCGAATGCGGGCGACCTCTTTGATACCCAGCTGATGTACCTCGTCGGCAGTCATATCCAGAGTGGTGTAGTGGCGCACCCGGTTTTCATAAAACTCGTTGCCATCGGGCAGATCTGCGGCCGCTATGGTCTCTCTGGTATTGGGCAGATACTCCTGGGTCATAAAGGTATAAAAGCTGTCATACAGGGGCAGAACCTGCTCCTCAACCACTTTACGGCCTTCGGCTTGTAATCTTTGCTGATCGGCTTCACTGATATGTTTGGGGAAGCTGGTAAAGGGCTTGTAGTAGCCACTCTCTTCGACATCGACCTGATAGGCACTGATGCTGTCTTCAAACCCCTTTAGTGTGGCTTTTGGAGGGGTTATCCCTTCAGCCAGACCCTGCTTGAGCCAATGGGTTTGCTGGGCAAAATAGTCGGGCAGGGCTTTCAGGCGGGCCAGATAATTGTCGTAGTCTTCAACGGAATTGAATCGTCCCTTGCTGATACTGGTGATATAGGCATGAAAGCCGCTTTCGGATGAGATGGGCACATAGTGGTCTTTGTAGCCGTACATATCCGTACTGTTGGCCAGTTGATACTCAAGTATCAGGGCGTTGATCTGCTCCTCTTTGCTCAGCTGACTCTTGTCCAGGTCGCTGAGCTTGCTCAGCAGATCGAGTTGCGCTTGGTGGTGTTGTGCCAACGCCTGAGGGGACATATCGGTTAGCTTGCCCGCGGCGCTTTTATCACCTTTGGCCATTGCCAATGAGGGGCTGCGCTTGAGTTTCAGCTGCCAGTCTGCAGCGATAATATCCGCCAGTTGTTGCTGGCTGAGGTTTTTGGTTTCGCTGGCTTCGGCTTTTGGGGCTGATGCGGAAGGGGAGTGGCTAACATTGATCTGGCAACCTGTGAGTGCCAGGGCAATGGCGGCGCTGAGGGCAAGTTTATGCATCTTCATTCCTTTGCATTTTTATTATCTGTCACTGCACTCTTTGGGGCGTCTTAGTGTGACTTTGAGTATTATTGTTGCTGGATTATGCCTGATTTTTGCCCAAGTCAGCAAAAGTTGCCATTTAGCCGTTCGGCTATCTTCTGGCCTGAGATATCGGGCTATTGTTTGCTGTGATAGACTGCTTGTATACAAAATAAAACAATAATCAAACTCAGCTTTGGCTAAGAAACAGCGCAATGGATTGATTCTGACAGAGTCTTTCTCTTAATCTTTTCTCCGGACTGAGGTTAAACATGGGGGTTGTATGATTAATAAATCTATTCCATTGGTGGACCTGCACAGGCACCTGGACGGTAATGTCAGGGTGAACACCATTTGGGAACTGGGCCAGCAACATGGAATCGCTCTGCCAGCAGAGTCTCCTGAACTGCTGGCACCCTATGTGCAAATTCAGGGGAAAGAGGCCAGCCTGGTGGATTTCCTCAAGAAGCTGGACTGGATGGTGGCCGTGTTGGCTGACCTGGATGCGGTCAAGCGAGTTGCCTATGAGAACGTACTGGACGCTCACGCATCTGGCCTGGATTACACTGAACTGAGATTCAGTCCTTACTATATGGCGATGACCCACAAGTTGCCGATGGAAGGTGTGGTTGAAGCCGTGATTGATGGTGTTGCCGAAGGGGTGAAAGAGACCCAGGTGAAGACCAATCTTATTGGTATTATGTCCCGCTCATTCGGTGTCGAGGCCTGTAAGGCCGAACTTGATGCCATTATGTCCCTGCGTCCCAAAATCGTTGCCGTGGATCTGGCCGGCGATGAAATGGGTTTCCCCGGCGACCTGTTTGAAAGTCACTTTAAGCGGGTACGGGATGCTGACCTTGGGATTACGGTGCATGCCGGTGAGGCCAAGGGGCCGGAAAGTGTCTGGCATGCCATTCGCGAATTGGGTGCGACCCGAATTGGGCATGGCGTTAATGCCATTAAAGACCCTGAATTGATGGAGTATCTGGCCAGACACAATATCGGTATTGAGTCCTGTCCAACCAGTAATGTGCACACTTCAACGGTCGCCAGTTATGGGCAGCAGCCGCTGAAGACCTTCCTGCAAGCCGGTGTGCCTGTGAGTTTGAATACCGATGATCCGGGTGTCAGCAACATCGATATCAATCACGAGTATAGGATTGCCAAAACCGAACTGGGCCTGAGCGATGCAGAGCTGGAGCAGGTTCAGCGCTATGGCGTGGAGATGGCATTCCTGTCTGACAGTGAACGCAAGGCGCTGTACTTTGCCAAGCAGGATTATCTGCCTTAATTCCAAAGTCAGAGATATGAAAAAGCCGCTCATTGAGCGGCTTTTTGCTGTTTGACAGGTCGGTTAAATCACCCGGGAGAACTGCTGCTGACGGGCCTTCTCACGGAAGTACACGTCGAAACACATGCAGATGTTACGGATCAGCAGGCGGCCGGTGGGGCTGACGGTGATCTTACGGTCTGTGATATCAACCAGCTTGTCGTCGATAAAGGTCTGCATCAGCTTCATATCTTCGGCGAAGTATTCTTCGAACTTGATATCCAGCTTCTCATCCATCTGCGCCATATCCAGGTCGAAGTGGCAGATCAGCTGTTTGATCACCGCACGGCGGATTTCGTCGTCACGGTTCAAACCGCAACCTTTCCACAGCGCATGGCCGTTTTCGTCCAGAGATTCATAGTAAGGACGAATGTCTTTCTGGTTCTGCGCGTAGCAGTCACCAATCATAGAGATTGAAGACACACCCAGACCCAGCAGGTCACACTCTTCCTGGGTGGTGTAACCCTGGAAGTTACGGTGCAGGCGACCTTCGTTCTGCAGTCTGGACAGCTCATCGTCCGGCTTGGCGAAGTGGTCCATACCGATAAACTGGTAACCATCACCGGTCAGGGTTTCGATGGTCTGCTGCAGCATGTCCAGTTTCTGCTGTGGTGATGGCAGATCTTCATCCTTAATCTTGCGCTGAGCGGCAAAACGGGATGGCAGGTGCGCATAGTTGAACACAGACAGGCGGTCCGGAGACAGGTCCAGAATACGGGCAATCGTCTGGGCAAAGGTTTCCGGCGTCTGGTGTGGCAGACCATAGATCAGATCCACGTTGGTGGACTGGAAGCCCATGGCTTTGGCCTTGGCCATCAGAGCAAAGATAAAGTCTTCATCCTGCTCACGGTTCACCGCAACCTGAACCTCTTTATTGAAGTCCTGCACACCAATAGAAATACGGTTGAAACCGGCTTCTTTCAGGGTATCCAGCATGGTCAGTTCGATTTCACGTGGATCCACTTCAATGGAGAACTCACCTTCATCTGCGAAGTTGAAGTGCTGTTTCAGCAACTTGCTCAGACGCATGATCTGCTCTTCACTCAGGAAGGTTGGAGTGCCGCCGCCCCAGTGCATCTGGGTCACAGTGTACTTCTCGAACAGTGGTGCGCGATTGGCAATTTCCTGAGCCAGGTACTCGATGTACTGATCCGCCTTGTGCTGGTGGCGGGTTACGATTTTGTTACAACCGCAGTAGTAGCAGAGCTTGGCACAGTAAGGAATATGTATGTAGAGTGACAACTTGTCGCTCTTGCTGTGCTCGATCGCCTTCAGCAAATCCGCTTCAGTGAACTGATCGTTAAACTCCAGCGCCGTTGGGTAAGAGGTGTAACGGGGACCGCTGTAGTTATATTTTTCGATCATCGACTGATCCCAGCTGATTTTAGTGGGCTGATTCAAGGCGTGTCCTCCGAGGGTATTTTAGTATTGTGCGAAGTATGCAACTTTTACGATCAAATAACATTGATCCAGGTAGAAAAAAACAACACCGCTAAAACCTGTATCAGACAAGGGGTGACGGGATTTTAACCACTTCGCACAGTGGTCCATTTGATGATTGGATAAGGACTATCTATGAAAAGTTTTTGGTTGTCTGTGGTTTTATTGGCAATTTGTGCGCCGACTCACGGCGAGACACTGATCCATACCGGGCGGCTTATCGACGGCATTGAGTCGAAACCCAGAGAAAAAGTCACAGTGGTCGTGGATGGAGACCGCATTGTGGCAGTGGAAGAGGGGTATCGTCAGCCAGGTAATAATGACCAGGTTGTCGACTGGCGCGACGGCACTCTGATGCCGGGCTTTATCGATATGCACACCCACTTGAGCTCCAATGGTGGCAAGGGTGCCTATATGGACCCTTTCAACAAGAACCCGGCGGACCTGGCTTTGCGGGCAGCTGCCAACGCCAACACCACGCTGAAAGCAGGCTTTACTACTGTGCGGGATTTGGGAGACAGAGGCAATGTGACTGTATCCCTGCGTAATGCCATCAGTGCCGGTTTGGTGCCTGGCCCACGTATCTATACTGCGTCCAAATCGCTGGCGACGACCGGTGGTCATGCTGACCCGACCAATGGTCATAAACATGCTCTGATGGGAGACCCTGGACCGGCTCAGGGAGTGATTAATGGACCGGAAGATGCCTACAAAGCGGTAAGGCAGCGCTATAAGGAGGGGGCTGACCTGATTAAGCTGACGGCTACCGGCGGCGTGTTATCTGTGGCCAAGAGTGGTCAGAACCCTCAATTTACCCAGGGTGAGTTGGAAGCCGTGGTGGAGGCTGCCAATGACTATGGCTTTAAGGTGGCGGTTCATGCCCACGGTAAAGAGGGAATGCGCCGGGCGATTGAAGCGGGAGTCAGCACCATAGAACATGGCACGTATATGGATAAGTCACTGTTCCGGCTGATGAAGAAAAACGGTGTGGCGCTGGTGCCGACTCTGTCTGCCGGGGAGTATGTGAAGCAGAAAGCGAAAATTGATGGTTTCTTTCCTGAAATTGTACGGCCTAAAGCTCAGAAGATTGGTCCTCAAATCAAGGATACTTTTGCCAGGGCCTATGATGCTGGTGTGCTGATTGCCTTTGGTACAGATGCCGGAGTATTTCCCCATGGAGAGAATGCCGGTGAATTTGTGTTGATGACTCAGGCAGGTATGGATGAGATGGACGCCATCAAAAGTGCCACCTCTGTGGCGGCTAGAGTGTTAGACGATGAGTCGGTTGGTGCTGTTGAGACTGGTCGCTATGCCGACTTTGTTGGGGTAAAGGGTAATCCGCTGGAGGATATCAGCGTGCTGTTAACACCTGCTATGGTGATTAAGTCTGGCCAGCAAGTTGCACTTGATTAGCCGATAATCAGGTAATAAAAAAGCGCTGTCGACTGAGTCGCAGCGCTTTTTTGTCAGCTATTGAAAGAGCTTAGTGTGCTGGCTTAAGGCTGAATTCTGTAAGCAGTTTGGCTTCAGCCAGGATGGCATCTTCATGCTCGGACTCAGATTTCATCCGCTGTAAGTCCAACTTCATCCGCTCCTGTTTTGGCAGGGCTTTGCGGGCATCCATAATGGGGTGGTCTTTGATCACCTCAAAATGGCTGAACAACCTGGGATAATCCGGTGATACCCTTTCGGTCAGTGACAGACGGTCAAACAGACGGGCGATTCTCACTACGCCCTCTGACAGTTCACACCTGTCTTCCAGCATAGCCTGGGCGATATAACGAATATCGCCGAGTATCTCTTCCCGTTTGGCGTCGGCCTCTGCTTGCTTCTCGGCTTTGATTTTGGCCGCCTGTTGTTGCTGCTGACTGACTTTACGCAGCAGCACAAAGGCGTAGGCTGCCAGTGCCAAAATGATTACAAGGCCCAGAATTATCCATAGTGTGTACACAGCGTCTCCTTACAGCTTACTTGGAACTTCAGTCTTTGTTCTGATACTGCTTCAACAGATCCATACCGGACTCAAACTGATCCAGCAGGTCGTCATCTGACTTAGGCTTGCTTGGTGCGAAGTCTTCCTCTTCAGCCAGACCCAGCTTCTCCATCAGTTTCTCGATTTCAGCCAGCTGCTTATCCAACCACTTTTGATCTGCCGGGGCCAGGTTACGACCCTCTTCAAGCATATCCAGCAGTTCGTTCAGGCGTGGATCTTCTTCCAGCATCAGCAGACGTTGCTCGTCAGTCATCTTAGGCTGTTTTGGCTTGGCCGCCTTTTCGGTCACCACTCGCTTGCTCTGCTCTGGCAGAGTCAGAACGATAGGACGCTTGCTGCCATGGCGTGGATCTTTGGCCTGAGTCTTACCATTGCCACTGGAAGCTTGCTTCAGTGCACCTTCGTTTGAACGACTGCCGGTTTTGTTGCCGTTATCGCGCTTCTTTGAGGCAATTTTACGATCTGACTTCTTGGTGCGAGGTGCCATTTTTGCACCGTTCTCATTGATATTGCGTGTTTTTTTGCTGCGAGACATAGGATTCTCTACTAAATTCGTTTCCTTATCCCATCAGCCGGTATAGCAGTCGCGGCAGGGGGATAAATCAGGGGGTGCGTGTTATATCAGATTCTGCTGCTTTTTGCATCAGAATGAGGTCATTTGCGGCAAATAATAGCTTAAAGCCATGGTGGGCGGCCAGATATTCAAAGGTGTGGCGAGAGTAAAAGCTAACATGGGCCGGGTTGTTCTTATAATGCCATTTGGCGAACTGATCAGGATCTGTCAGCAATCGGGTATTAATGGCCAGAAAGCCACCGATTTTAAGGGTTTTGCACAGTAGCCCCCATTCCCTGAGTGGGTAGCTGAAATGTTCAAATACTCTGTAGCTGCAAACAAAGTCATAAGTTTGTCGCAAAACACTATGATCCGGAGCGAGGAATGGATCGTACTGACTCAAGCTGTGGCCTTGACTGCGCAGTGGGACCAGTACTTCTTCCGGCAGCAGGCCGCCATAATTAAGGCCACTGAGGGGCTGGCCATTAAACTCGGCCAATTGGGCAATTAGCTGCTGAATAAACTGAGACAGTTGTTTTTGCCTGGCAGGATTCATCTTCCCGTACTTCTGCCTTTGCGCCTGGGGAGGCAGCTGAGAATGTACATCGGCGAATACCAACTGGCAATTGGGACAGCGAAAGAAGCCACGCTTTTTATCTGTATAGAAAAGCGAAGGACGACTATCTTGGCACAGTGGGCATCTAGGCATTAGAGATCATAAGGTTACAGCTTTGGCCAGATTATATACCCAAAGTGGTTTGTGGGGCAGTGACTGGCAGACTGGTGCGGAAATAAAAAAAGCGGCAGTTTTCACTGCCGCCTGAATATTGTGCTCTAAGCACTTATTCTGATATCCCAGTATCCGTACTGGCTATGTGACTTTCCCGGTCGATTCCATTTGTTGTTGTTTGCTTTCCATGCAATTTATTTTTCGTTTTTGTCTTCCAGACTTTCGTCCTGACCTGAATCCTTCAAGTCATTTCCGTAGATGGTCTTTACACCACCACATCAACCGTCATCTATGACGAAGTACAACCATCCTTGTTGTTCACATCCAGTGAATCCAGCGTCCAGCCGTTGCATCCAAAGCTATGCTTCCATTGCTCTGATGGCATCCTGCTATCAGTCTCCGGTTGGAGTGGTTCCCTCGACGCTTGGGAGTGCTTTTTCAAGCTTGCGGCCATCATGGCCATCCCGATAGTCCCTGACCTGAATCTCAAAGTGAGATTTCGACTCGTTATTATTATTTGGCGAGTGGTCTAAGCGTTATAGTTATTATTTGACTTCGTTATTCTTATATCTTGAATGTATAGCACATGCGGACTCTGAAAGTTGTTATTTAAGTTATTGCACAATCAGTTGGGTTCTGTCCGATGCGGGTCTAATTAAATCTGAATGTGTGACCTGTGTCAAGGTGAAATGTCAAAAGGGTGACGTTTACGTAAACTTTATGCACAAAAAAAAGCGCCAGATGGCGCCTTTCTGTTAGCGGCAGGTTATTGATTCATCGTTGAAATATAAGCTGCCAAAGCTTCGATGTCGGCATCGCTTAGCTTCTTGGATACATCACTCATCATGCCATTCAGGTCGTTATTACGAGTGCCGTCACGGAATTTATTCAGCTGAATTTTGATGTAATTGACATGTTGACCTGAGACCATTGGGAAGCCAGCCAGCTCCATTCCCAGACCACTTGGACCGTGACAGGCGATACAGGCAGTGATACCGCGGGACATGTCACCACCCTTATACAACTTCTCACCCAGCTCAGGAACGTCAGCTGCAGGAGCTTCAGACTGGGTTTGAGTCGCATAATAAGCAGCCAGATCGGCCATATCCTGATCAGTCAGTGCGGCGACCATGCCACCCATGATAGGATCCATTCGACCTTTTGCACCGCCGGATGCCATGGCATCTTTAAAGTCATGCAGCTGCTTTTCTGTGTAGGCAGCGTGCTGACCGGCAATCTTAGGATACATATCGATCATGCTGTTGCCGTCGACACCGTGGCAGGCAGCACATAAAGCAGACTTGGTTTTTCCAGCTTCAGCATCACCTTGTGCACTAACTGGCAAAGAGATGGCGGCGACTGCTGACAAAGCGAGGGCTAACTTTTTCATGGCGTTCCAACTTCTTGTTTGTTTATAGTCCTGAGCTTACAAGTAAGACCCGCAAGCATGATAAGATACGATAACTGTGATCAGGCTTATATTTTACATGAAAACGTGAAAATGTAAGCAACTCATCGATATTTATGACAAAAGTTGATCCTTTTTTGGAGTAATACGTGACAAATCCTCAAATCGACTTTCGCCGGGCCAAATTTTTGATCAGTGCCCCGGATATCGCCCATTTGGACAAGCATCTGCCTGGTGACACCGGGGTGGAAATTGCTTTTGCCGGGCGTTCCAATGCGGGTAAGTCGAGTGCGCTTAACGCATTGACTGAACAGAAAAACCTGGCAAGAACCAGTAAAACGCCAGGGCGTACTCAGCTGATCAACGTATTTGCTCTTGATGAGCATCGTCGTTTGGTGGATTTACCGGGTTACGGTTTTGCCCAGGTGCCCCTGGCCATGAAAATAAAGTGGCAAAATGCGCTGGGTGAATACCTGCAGGAACGCCGCTGCCTGAGTGGTGTAGTGGTGCTGATGGATATCCGGCATCCATTGAAAGACCTGGATATGCAGATGATCGAGTGGGCTGTAGCCAGTGAGATCCCTGTATTGGCGCTGCTGACCAAGAGCGACAAACTGGCGCAGAGCGCCAAGATGAAGACAGTGAACGAAGTACGTAAGGCGCTGGCTGAATTTGGTGATTGGGTGCAGGTTGAACCGTTCTCTTCATTGAAGGGGACGGGCAAACCTAAAGTGCTGAGCATCCTCAATGCATGGTGTCATCCTGACTGGCTGGAATTTATAGAGGAAGATGCTGAGTAACAGCTATCTCGATGTGATTAAGGCGCTCCCGAAGCGCCTTTTTTGTGCCCGCAATTTGAGTTGTTGCACTGAGATTTAAATGAGGGTCTGGACTCAAGAGGCTGGAATGCTGGCAAAAAAATAGCCGGGGACAGAGTCACCGGCCAAAAATACAGAATTAGCTCTATTTGGGGAGAAGCTAAAAAATATTCAACAAGACTCAAGTTCCATCAAGGCTTCAGATTGGGGCCGAAGACTCTGTAATGGCTCTCAATGTAAACAGCATACAGCGAAAAAATGAACATTTAAAGTAATTACTCTAAATTTTCTTTCGGGCATAAAAAAAGCCCCGGCGAAAGACTCGCCGGGGCGCCAGAATTTGGCAATCACTAAAAAGTGAAATAAAGGTCTGAAAGATAGAACATCTTAACCTCTGTACCCTACGCCAAGAATAATACCCCACTTATCGGAAATTGAAAAACAGTTTTCTAAATAAACAACAAGCTTTGTGATGTGGATCTCGATTGATGCGGGGGTTTACTGCTCTGAGTTGTCGTTTTATTACAGATGTGTGGTCTGGGTGACGGTTTTCGGTGTGTTTTCTGAAATAAAAAACGCCAGCTCACTCAGTGGCTGGCGCTTTATTCGGCTTAAACGACACCGTCAGTTAGTGATTTAGGTTAGTGTGCCTGCTCCCAGTTGTCGCCAATACCAGCTTCAGCCAGCAATTCGACGTCAAGACTGGCGGCAGCCGCCATCAGATCACAAACTTTATTTTTCAGTTCGTCGGCCCTGTCGGCATCCACTTCGAACACTAGTTCATCGTGCACCTGCATGATCATACGGATTTCACCCGAGGTGTCCTTGTCCAGCCACTCCTGAATGCTGATCATCGCCTTTTTGATAATGTCAGCTGCAGTACCCTGCATTGGTGCGTTAATCGCTGCCCTCTCAGCAGCCTGTCGACGCATGGCATTACGAGCCTTGATCTCAGGCAGATACAGACGGCGACCAAACAGAGTGGATACATAACCCTGATCGGCTGCATTGGCGCGGGTGTCCTCCATATACTTGAGTACACCCGGATAGCGTTTGAAGTAGGTGTCGATATAGGACTGGGCTTCAGCGCGTGGAATGTCCAGCTGACGGGCCAGACCAAAGGCTGACATACCGTAGATCAAACCAAAGTTAACTGCCTTGGCGCGGCGACGTTGTTCAGGAGTGACAGTTTCAAAGGCCACATCGAACACTTCAGCCGCGGTTGCGCGGTGAATATCCTTGCCTTCGGCAAAGGCTTTCAGCAGACCGGCATCCTGAGACAGGTGAGCCATAATTCGCAGTTCGATCTGTGAGTAGTCGGCAGCCAGTACTTTTTTACCTTGTGGTGCAATAAAGGCCTGACGAATACGACGACCTTCTTCGGTGCGGATCGGGATGTTCTGCAGGTTAGGGTCACTGGAAGACAAACGACCGGTAGCGGCATTGGCCTGATGGTAGCTGGTGTGCACCCGGCCGGTTCTGGCGTTAACCATCAGCGGCAGTTTGTCTGTGTAGGTGCTCTTCAGCTTGGTCAGAGATCTGTGCTCCAGAATAATCTTGGGCAGTGGGTAATCCAATGCCAGTTCTACCAGGACTTCTTCAGCAGTAGAAGGTGCACCTTTTGGTGTCTTCTTAATGATGGGGTAACCCAGTTTGGTAAAGAAGAGTTCCTGCAGCTGCTTGGTTGAGCTCAGGTTGAATGGCTCGCCGGCAATTTCATGGGCTTTGGCCTCAAGCTCATCGATCTTGCGGGCCAACTCATCGCTCTGTTGGGCCAGCAGCATGGTATCGATCAGTACGCCGGTTCGTTCAACCCGTGACAATACATCGACCAGTGGCATTTCCAGCTCATTGAATACCGAGGGCAGCCCCTGCTCGCGCTCCAGGCGCGGCCAAAGGTGCTGGTGCAGACGCAGGGTAATATCTGCATCTTCAGCTGCATAGTGAGCAGCTTGTTCCAGCGGGATCTGGTTAAAGGTCAGCTGTTTGGCTCCCTTACCGGCAATCTCTTCAAAACTGACCGTCTTGTGGCCCAGGTATTTAAGAGCCATGCCGTCCATATCGTGGCGGGAAGCCACGGAGTTGAAGACATAGGACTCCAGCATGGTGTCGAAAGCGATGCCTTTCAACTCAATACCCACGTTGGCAAAGATAGCCATGTCGTACTTGAGATTCTGACCGACCTTTTTAAGTGCCGGGTCTTCCAGCAGAGGCTTTAGTTGTGCCAGCGCGGCTGCCATCTCAAGTTGCTCTGGGGCGTCGACATAATCATGGGCCAAAGGCAGATAAGCGGCTTTGCCTGCTTCAACGGCAAAGGAGATACCCACCAGTTTGGCTTCCATATAATCCAGACTGGTGGTTTCGGTATCCACAGCGATCAGCTCGGCTTTGGCCAGCTTGTCGCACCAGGTATCCAATTGCGCCTGAGTCAGAATGGTTTCATATTCGATATCGACTACCGCTGGCGCAGCAATATCTTCTTCAGTGTTAACCTGAGTTGACGCTACGGATTCGCCACTGTCCAGTAACTCTGCCAGCCAACGCTTGAATTCCATCTCGCCAAAGCATTTAACCAGCTCATCTTTGTCAGCGTCTTTATGCTCCAGCTCGCCCCAGCTCAGATCCAGCTCTACGTCAGTTTTGATGGTGGCCAGATCATAGGAGAGCTGCAGCATTTCAGCATTGTCGCGAATTTTGGCAGGCATGGTTTTAGAACCACGGAAACCCAGTGCAACGACTGCATCTGGATCTGCCAGCAATTTATCCACACCACCGGCACCAGTCAGCATAGCCAGTGCGGTTTTCTCGCCAACGCCCGGCAAGCCAGGGATGTTATCCGCTTTATCGCCCATCATCGCCAGCAGGTCGATAATCAGTTCAGGACCCACGCCAAACTTGGTGGTGACTTCTGCTGGGCCCATGATGGTATCTGTCATGGTATTGATCAGTGTGACATTCTCATCCACCAACTGCGCCATGTCTTTATCACCTGTGGATATCAGGCAGGCGCGGCCATCTTTACTGGCCTGCAGTGCCAGCGTGCCAATGACATCATCGGCCTCTACGCCGGGAATGGAGATGAGTGGCAGCCCCATGGCTTTGATAATGCGGTGCAAAGGTTCAATCTGACCACGCAGGTCATCCGGCATTGGTGGACGGTGCGCTTTGTAATCCGCATACATATCGTTGCGGAAGGTTTTACCTTTGGCATCGAATACCACGGCAATATGGCTGGGCTTGAACTGCTTCAGCAGGCTGCGCAGCATGTTTACCACACCATATACTGCACCCGTTGCATCCCCTTTGGAGTTGGTCAGATGTGGAGGAGCATAGTAGGCGCGGTAAAGGTAAGAGGAACCATCCACAAGGACGAGTGGGTTGCTGGGGATATTTGGCATAAATTTGGGTTCAGTAGTCTTTAATCTGAGATGCGGGTAGCATGCCACAGAGCAGGAAAATCAGCCACGGCAAATTGACTCACGGCCTGTGGATAAGTCTGTGAGTGAAAAAAGTCAACACGTAGAGAACATTTTTGAACGGCAAAATGAATTCAGCGTAAATTATTGTTTTTATGGGGAATTAAAAAAATGTGTGAGATCGGTAAAACTTTTGGCAAATCGTCCTGATTTGTGGATTTTTTAATTCCTGCTGGTAATTCGCTGTGGCTTGTGGTGCATTTTTGTACACCCTGCGATCACGCTGATTTAAATTAGCACGAATAATGACCAGATCAACCAATTTATGGCCGATTTGTTAAAACTATATGACATAAGAGGGATGTTTTAATGAAAAAAATTGCAATCTTACTTAGTGGCTGTGGCGTGTTCGATGGCGCTGAAATCCACGAATCAGTGCTTGCTTTGTTGACTCTGGCCAGAGCCGGCGCGGACTACCAGTGTTTTGCTCCTGATATTCCCCAACTGCATGTTTTGAATCATCTGACCGGTGAAGTGGAAGAGGGCGCCAGCCGAAATGTGTTGGTTGAGGCTGCCCGAATTGCCAGAGGGGAAATCAAGGCAACCTCAGATTTGGATATCAGCGAGTTTGATGCGTTGATCATTCCTGGAGGTTTCGGTGCGGCCAAAAATCTTTGCAACTTTGCTGTGAAGGGGGCCGATTGTGAAATCAATCCTCAGGTAAAAGCCTTTGTCAGCCAGTTCGTTGATGCCAATAAGCCGGTGGGCTTTATCTGCATTTCTCCAGTGATGATCCCGCATTTCTATGGTGCTGGTGCCAAAGGCACCATAGGAACCGATGAAGGGACTGCTGCAGCCTTCAATACCATGGGGGGCGACCACCAGGATGCGGCAGTGCATGAAATCGTGGTGGATGAAGGGCGTAAACTGGTGAGTACTCCGGCCTACATGTTGGCAGGCAATATTGTGGAAGCCGCTTCAGGTATTGAGAAGCTGGTACACAAGGTACTCGAACTGGCGTAAAGCTCACTCAGCAAAAAGCCCCGCACTGCGGGGCTTTTTAGTTGAGAAATGATCAGGGGGTCATTGATGTAGAGCGACTACACCACCGTGCGTTGCTTTGTACAACACAACGATAAAAACCATCTTCAATGGTCAACAGACCCTAGCGCCTGCGACTGTCAAATACGCCCTGCAGCAGGCCGACGACCAAACCTCCAATATGTGCACCATTGGCAATGGACAGACCGAACATATCGGTAAAGCCAAGTACCAGCCAGATCATCATAAAACCCATATAGGAGTTGGGCAGACCAATACCTGCCTCAGGCTTGCGTTGTCCCATTATCCAGGTGTATCCCGCCAGCGCGTAGACTACCCCTGACAGGCCGCCGAATCCGGGTCCGCTGATATAGTACTGCAACACATTGGGCAAAGTGCCACCGACCAAAAGCAGAATCGCCAGTGTGCCGGTACCGAGTCGGTTTTCAATCTTACCGCCCAGATACCACCACCACAGCAGGTTAAAGATGATATGCATGGCGCTGAAGTGGATCAGCGAAGGGGTAAACACCCGCCAGAACTCACCCAGTGTGGCAGTAGGCGTGACATTGAAGAAACCCAGTGCTGAAAACAGTGACTCGGCGTAACCAATATTCCAGCCCAGAAAGATAAACACACAGGCAAAAAACACCAGCATGGTGAGCGGGCCGCCACCGGTAAAGAACTGCATCAGCAACTGAGAAGACGGCTTGCCATAATCCATGCGATTGGCGGTGCTGCCATGATCCCAGGACACTGCCAGGTATTTGGGATCGCCCGGATGGGCAATAAAGTGCTGATACTCAAATTCAGCCTGAGCATGTTGAGCGGGATTGACTGCATACAGCACCACTTCCTGCTCCAGCTGTTCGACATGACAGTCAACGCCCTGACCCTTTAGGTAATCCACCAGTGCCTGAGCGGCGCGTATATTGGGCAAGCGGCCAAATTCCTGCATATTTTCCTTCTCTCTGGTTAAGGACTGGCTGGAGTTATGTTGGTTACAGGCTTTCCTGCCAGCCCTGGAAACCACCATCCAGGCTGTACACCTCATCAAAGCCCTGCTCAATCATATAAGCTGATGCACCCTGACTGCTGATGCCGTGGTAACAAACCACAACCAGTGGCTGGTCCAGATCCGCATCACGGATATAGTCGGCCAGATTGTCATTGCTCAGGTTAAAAGCGCCCTGAATATGGCCAGCGCTGAAACTGGCTGGATCGCGGATATCGACGATCTGCAGACTTTCATTGTTGGCGAGTTTGGACTTGAGCTGAGCAACGCTCAGATGCTGATAAGTGGTCATACTTCGGCCCTGTGAATAAAACGAAACTGCAGCAAGTGTGCAATATGGGGCTGCAGGAGTACAGCCCCGAACTGTTAACAGTGATTAAAGGAAGATTAGTTCTGCCAATCCAGAATCACTTTACCGGACAGGCCGGAACGCATGGCGTCGAAGCCCTGCTGGAACTCATCCACCCTATAGTGGTGGGTGATGATAGGGGAAATATCCAGACCGGATTGGATCAGACTGGCCATCTTGTACCAGGTCTCAAACATTTCACGGCCATAGATGCCTTTGATAATTAGCCCTTTAAAGATCACCTGACTCCAGTCGATAGCCATCTCGCCCCCCGGAATACCCAGCATGGCAATCTTGCCGCCATGGTTCATGGTGTCCAGCATGGAGTGGAAGGCTGACGGTACGCCAGACATCTCCAGGCCGACATCAAAGCCCTCTGTCATACCAAGCTCGCCCATCACCTGCTTCAGGTCTTCTTTGGCAACGTTGACGGCACGGGTGGCGCCCATCTTGGTAGCCAGCTCCAGGCGATACTCGTTCACATCTGTGATCACCACATGACGGGCACCCACATGGCGGCATACCGCAGCGGCCATAATGCCGATAGGGCCGGCGCCTGTAATCAACACATCTTCACCGACCAGGTCGAATGACAGGGCGGTGTGCACAGCATTACCGAATGGATCGAAGATAGAGGCCAGATCGTCACTGATATCATCAGGGATTTTGAAGGCGTTGAACGCAGGGATAACCAGATATTCGGCAAAGGCACCCTGACGATTAACCCCAACACCTGAGGTGTTACGGCACAGGTGAGTGCGGCCGGCACGACAGTTACGGCAGTGACCACAGGTAATATGGCCTTCACCGGATACCCGATCGCCCACATTGAAACCACGGACTTCCTGGCCCATACCCACAACTTCGCCCACATATTCGTGGCCAACAATCATAGGCACAGGAATGGTTTTCTGTGACCACTCATCCCAGTTGTAGATATGCACATCGGTACCACAGATTGCAGTTTTGCGGATTTTAATCAGCAAATCGTTGTGACCCACCTCTGGCAGAGGCGCATCCACCATCCAGATACCTTCTTCAGGGTTCAGTTTGCTCAGTGCTTTCATGATTTATGCCCCAATAATCTGCATATCGCGACCGATACGAATAAAGGCGTCGATGGCGCGATCCAGCTGTTCACGGGTGTGGGCAGCAGACATCTGGGTACGGATGCGGGCCTGACCTTTTGGCACCACCGGGAAGGAGAAGCCGATAACATAGATGTTTTCTTCCAACAGGCGGTTGGCAAAATCACCGGCCAGTTTGGCGTCGCCTATCATCACAGGAACAATGGCGTGGTCAGCACCTGCCAGGGTAAAGCCGGCAGCTGACATTCTTTCGCGGAAGTAACAGCTGTTTTCTTTTACCTGATCACGTAGTGCCTGACCCTCTTTCAACATCGCCAGCACCTTGATAGAGGCGCTGACAATGGCTGGTGCCAGAGAGTTGGAGAACAGATAAGGACGTGAGCGCTGACGCAACCAGTCGATCACCTCTTTCTTGCCCGAGGTAAAGCCGCCGGATGCACCACCCAGTGCCTTACCCAGGGTACCTGTGATGATATCCACGCGATCCATCACTTCGCAGTGTTCGTGGGTACCACGACCTTCATGGCCAACAAAGCCAACGGCGTGAGAGTCATCCACCATCACCAGAGCGCCATATTTGTCAGCCAGGTCACACACACCCTTAAGGTTGGCGATAACACCGTCCATAGAGAACACGCCGTCTGTGGCAATCAAAATGTGGCGGGCACCGGCATCGCGGGCAGCGATCAGCTGAGCTTCCAGATCGGCCATATCATTGTTGGCGTAGCGGAAACGCTTGGCCTTACACAGGCGTACACCATCGATAATGGAGGCATGGTTCAGGGCGTCGGAGACAATGGCATCTTCCGGGCCGAGCAGGGTTTCGAACAAACCCGCGTTGGCATCGAAACAGGAAGAGTAAAGAATGGTGTCTTCCATGCCGAGGAACTCGCTCAGACTGGCTTCCAGTTGCTTGTGGATATCCTGCGTACCGCAGATAAAGCGTACTGAGGCCATACCAAAGCCATGGCTGTCGAGACCGGCTTTGGCGGCGGCAATCAGGTCGGGATGATTGGCCAGGCCCAGGTAGTTGTTGGCGCAGAAGTTGATAACTTCAGTCTGATTTACCTCAATGGCGGTCTGCTGGGCAGAAGCAATCACCCGCTCACTCTTGTACAGGCCTTCCGCTTTTACCTCGGCAAGCTGTTGATTTATCTGTTGGTAGAATTGGTCAGAAGCCACCTTTCGGTCTCCTTTGTTGGATTAATTATTTCGGTGTCTGGGACGGCTGATTTAGCCGTGACAGAGACCTGGAGTTGTCCGCATTTTAACCTTAAATTTAGCCGCTCTGACAGTTTTTTTCCCTTAACGTCAGCGTCATTAACTGGGCTTGTGCACAGCTGCAAAATAGATAAGAAAAGCTAATTAAAAGTGACGGTGCGGCAGGCGGAGATCAGCCTTGCTTTAATCTGACTGGATTGGTATGGGAGGTAGCCAGGAACCCGAATAAGGTCATGTTCCTGCTGAGTAAATTCCGGGTCAGGCCGCGCGTGCCAGAGACAGGTAATGAGATTCCAGGCGGTTGAAGGTCTCCAGTGAACTTGGCGTTGCATAGCCACGGAAAATCAGCAGTACCCGCAACAGGCCTTCATACAGATTGCCCTTGGTGATGGAAGCGATACTGGACTGAGTCAGCTGATAGCCAATCCATGACGCCACAATCATCTTGATGGTATCTGCCAAATCACGCACCTTGTCCTTCTCTATAGTCAGAAATCCATCGGCGCAAAGCTGCTCCAGCACATGGGCACAGCGAGTCAGGACTTGCTCCTGTGCTTTTAAATATCTGGCCTTAAGCAGCTCATCCCGGCCCAGAATATCCGCCAGATTGGCGTACATAAACCTGAACTGCCACATGGTGTAAAACATGGCGTCGAAGTAGCCTACCAGCAACTCAACCGTGACAGGGCCATCTCTATAGGGCTGGAAGCCTGACTCCAGGTGTTCTTCGTACTGGGTAAAGATGGAGCGGATGATGTCTTCCTTATTACGGAAGTGATAGTAGAGATTGCCCGGACTGATCCCCAGGTGGGCAGCTATATGATTGGTAGTAATGCTGCGTTCACCGTGTTCGTTAAACAGCTCAAGGCTGGCTAAAACAATCTTGTCGCGGGTTTTCATAACCTGTGGGTTCTCTTATTTATTGTGCCGGAGTATGGCCATATAAGGTGCGCTGCATGTCTGACCAACGCCGGAGCGAAGGATTTATGTTAGCATTGCGGCAATTCAACAGGCAAAACCCAATTACCCGGCAACTCCATGAACCGTATTGGTTATTCAATTCTTGTTACTCTGCTGAGCCCGCTGTTATTGCTGTATCTGGCCCTGCGTGGTCGAAAAAGCCCTGACTATAAAAAGCGTTGGGGTGAGCGTTTTGGCATGACCTCGTTACGCTCTACCGATCTGCTGCTGCATTCGGTATCCATGGGGGAGACGCTGGCCGCCGTGCCGCTAATCCGCAGATTGCTGAGTCAACACCCTGAATTGACCCTGACAATTACCACTTCAAGCCCGACCGGCTCTGCTGAGGTGGTGAAGGCCTTTGCCAACGAGCTGCAGGCGGGAAGGGTACAGCACTGTTACCTGCCATTTGATCTGCCTGTTTGTATCAAGCGCTTTATCCGGCAGTTAAGTCCCAAAGTCTGCATCATTATGGAGACTGAGTTGTGGCCCAATTTAATTCACTATGCCGCCGGCAGTGGTGCAAAAGTGATACTGGCCAATGGCCGCCTGTCTGCCAAGTCGTTTGCCCAGTATCAGAAGTGGCCGGGAATATCCGGTCCCATGTTGAGTAAGCTGGATATGCTTGCGGTGCAAACACAGGCAGAAGCTGAGCGTTATGTTGAGCTTGGGGTGCCAGGTGACAAAGTACAGGTATGTGGCAGCCTGAAGTTTGATCTGCAGCTGGATACCCGGTTGCGCCCCACATCAATGGCGATGCGCACTGAGTGGCACAAAGCCGATGTGCCACTCTGGGTTGCCGGCAGTATCCACCCCGGAGAGTTTGATGCTGTGCTTGCAGCCCATAAAGCGCTGGTTACTGAGTACCCCCACGCCATGTTGATTATGGTGCCCCGTCATCCGGAGCAGTTTGATAATGCCGCCGAGGCACTGGTGGCAAGTGGTCTGAAATTTGTGCGTCGCAGTGAAGGTACACCCGTTGGAGCGGATACTCAGGTGCTGCTGGGGGATACCATGGGGGAGATGCTCAAATGGTATGGTGCTGCTGATTTTGCCTTTGTGGGTGGCAGTCTGATCGTCCATGGTGGTCATAACCCGCTGGAAGCCGCCGCACTGGGCTTGCCAGTGATGATGGGACCTAACTACAGAGACTTTCTGGAGATCACTGAAATGCTGCAGCAAGCTGGCAACCTGAGCGTGGTGCCGGATGCCGAAGCGCTTGTTACCAAAGTGCTGGCGCTGGCCTCGAGTGCCGCGATTCGAGAGTTAGCCGGTAAGGGGGGCTTCGAAGTTTTGGAGCGTAACCGGGGCGCACTGCAACGCCAGTTTGCGCTGGTGGATAATTATCTAAACTGAGTCTGTGCATCAGACTCAGGGGAGAGATAGATGTGCAGGACCGGTGTCATAGTAATTAGCTGACAAGTAGCCGATTGTGCTCAGTGGCGACTGACTCTTGAGTTGGCCCGGTTGGTACCGTTATAGCCTTTCAGCAGTGACATCCAGTTCTCCTCAGTAAATGCCAGCTGTGGGCATTTGCCCTGTTCTTTTTTGAAGGATCTGTGCAGGCGGTCGAGATTGGAAGCTTGCCAGTGATGGGCCACGGGGCGAATTGCGCCACGGTCAAAGTCAATCAGGTGGAAGCCTTCTTGAGACAAGAGGATATTTTTGGCATTCAAATCGGCATGGAAAACCCCGCGATTGTGAAACTGGGCAATACACTCACCCAACGCCTGCCACTGCTGCTCATCCATTTCCTGCTCTGACAGTACTGCCACCAGATCTTTGGCCCCCTGAATACGTTCAATCAGGATATCACCACTGTATCCCAGACCCTGTTTACGGATTTGTGCGGCTATGGGTCTGGGTACCGGAAAGCCCTCTTTAAACAGAATATCCAGCAGCTTAAGTTCTGCTGCCGGGCGGGTACGTTCGAGGCCGGTATAAAAGTAGGTATCTTTGGACAGTTTGGCCATCAGGCCGCCGCGCCAGTAGTGTCTCAGCACCCAGTGTTCATTAGCCTGCTGTGGCTGATAATGAATAAACCAGGTGGTGTAGCGCCCCTTGGATGTACCCTCAATGGCATCTTGTTGTTGCCAGAATTCCGAATCAAACCAGTCGCTTGTAACGCCGCTGAGATCGCTTGCCAGCACCAACCAGCCATTGGAATGGGATGAGCCAGAGTGAGAGCCAGCAGTTAGAGGTAATGTTTTCAATTCAGACGGCATAGAATATCGGCAAGATCGTGGAACCTGGCGCTATTCTACATTAAGATCCACGCCTTGCATTTATTTAGCTTTGAGAGCGACCAGCCTGCCTATGAGCCTGAATTTGTCTGAAATGAAGTCACTGTGTGTGTTGCGCCTGTCCGCCATTGGCGACGTGTGCCACGCAGTTGCAATGGTGCAGGCGATTCAGCGCCAATATCCCGATCTGGCGATTACCTGGGTGATAGGCAAGGTGGAGTATCAACTGCTCAAGCACCTGCCCGGCATCGAGTTTGTTATTTTCGATAAATCCAAAGGTTGGCGCAGTTACCTTGAGTTGCGCAGTGCCCTTAAGGGCCAGAAGTTTGATGTGCTTTTGCATATGCAGGTGGCACTGAGGGCAACTATTGCTTCACTGATGATCCCGGCCAAAATCCGTATTGGTTTTGACCGTGCCCGCGCAAAAGAGGGGCAGTTTCTGGTGACCAATGAAAGGGTAGAGGCTCAGGACTCTCCCCATGTACTGGATGGCTTTATGGCCTTTGCCCGTAAAATTGGCGTGCAGGACACCGAGCTCAAATGGAATATTCCTGTGCCGGAGGCTGACACTGAGTTTGCCAAATCCCATATTCCAGACGGCGGCAAGGCCCTGATTATCTGCCCTGCAGCCAGTAAAGCTGAGCGCAATTGGATGCCTGACAGATACGCTGCCATTGCAGATTATGCCGTAGAGAAAGGCTTTAAGGTCTATCTGTGTGGCGGTCCCAGTGCGCTGGAAAAACAGCTGTCAGCCGACATCATCAGTCACTCCAACACTGAGTTGACCAATCTGGTTGGACAAACCAGTCTGACTCAAATGCTGGCTCTGCTGAAGCAGGCATCATTGGTTATCGCCCCGGATACCGGCCCGGCCCATATGGCGGTCACCCAGGGGACGCCAGTGATTGGTTTGTATGCCCACTCCAACCCGGGCCGCACTGGTCCTTATCTATACCGTGATTATGTCGCCAGTGTGTACCATGAGGTTGTCCGTGAGCAGTACCCTGCAGGTGAAATCCCCTGGGGTAAACGTGCTAAAGGCAGTGATTTGATGAGCCGGATAAGTGTGGAGTCGGTTAAGCAAAACTTCGATGCTGTGGTTGCCAAGCTTGATATCTGAATCTGAATCTGAATTCGAGAGAAGTTATATGTCCAGGTCTCCCAGAGTGTTGTTCGTTCCCGTTTCTTCAGCGGAAGGAATTGGCGAATACATGCGCTCCGTTATTTTGGCGGATGCTATCCGTCAGCAGTGGCCGGATGCAGACATTCAATTTGTACTAAGCCGTCAGGCGCCTTATGCATCTTCATGTCCTTATCCCGCCACTTTGCTGGATCAAAGCCCTACCAAGGAAGTTAAGGCGGTGAACCAACTGATGCAGACATTTAAGCCTGAGCTGGTGGTGTTTGATGCTTCAGGACGAAAGTCTCAATTACAACAGGCCCATAAACTTGGTGCCAAAGTGATTTTTATCAGTCAGCACAAGCGTAAGCGCAGTCGTGGTATGAAGCTTGGCCGCGCCATGGTGACAGACAGCCACTGGGTAGTGCAGCCAGAGTTTGTTATCGGTCCTGTTTCTGCTTTGGATAAGTTTAAGCTTAAGCTAATTGGCAAGCAGGAGCCTATCTTTACCGGCCCGGTTTTTACTAATCCTGATATTGAACTCCAATCTGAGCTGCTTAAACAATATGGCCTGACTGCCGGCGAGTTTGTGATCTTCAATGCAGGCTCTGGTGGCCACAAGGTTGGTGATTCGCTGGCTGCTGATATCTTTGCTGAGACCGCCAAATCTGGTTATCAGGACTCAGGTCTGAAAAGTCTTATGGTCTTCGGCCCCAATTATCCCGGCCCCATGCAACAGTTTGAAGGCGTTATATCGGTAGCTGCATTGTCCAACGCAGAATTTATCAATCTGCTTGCTGCTTCCAAGGCCGCAGTGCTCAGCGGGGGGGATACTCTGCTCCAGGCTATTGCATTGAAAGTTCCTACTTTGACTGCGCCTGTATCAAAGGATCAGCCTGCCCGTATTGCTGCCTGTGAACAGGAAGGCTTGATTTTAGCCTGTGAAACCAAAGAAAAGCCGATGCTTATGGCATACCAGCAGCTGCTGACTGAGGCTTGCCTACAGCAGTTGAAAGAGAAGATGGATACCAGCCCGGGAATGAATGGGCTGCAAATTGGCATGGCCGAAATAAAGCGATTGCTGGGAGATGACAAGTGACAAAAAGAATTGCGATAGCGATCGACAGTCTGGCTGGCGGTGGTGCTGAAAAAGTGATGCTGACCTTGGCTTCCAGTCTTATAGAGCTGGGCCATGAGCCTCATTTACTGGTTTTACAGAATCATTGTCATCACGAAGTGCCTGCCAATATTCCAGTACATTTTTGTTTTGCCCAGAACGAAAAAAACCTGGATAGCTTTTGGAAACTTAGCCAGTCCGTTGCGCGGCTGAAGCAGTTTATCGACCAGGTGCAGCAAGAGGTTGGTAAATTTGACCTGTTCCTGTCTAATCTGGATAAAACCAATCTGCTGATGTCCAGAACTCAAGTATCCCCGCTGTATTTTGTGGTGCACAACTCTGTTGAAGAGGAATTGGCAAGGCAGCGAAAGCTGGGGCCATTTGCATACTGGGATATGATTCGTGCCAAGAAAGCCCTGAATGGTCAGCATTTGATTACCGTGTCAAATGGGATTGCCGGTGAAATCGCGTCTAAAGCAAGAATTCACCCAGCGTCGATGCAAACCATTTATAACCCATTCGAATTGGAACGCATTGCCACGCAAGCGAACATGTCTGCCCAAGGGATACCTGACGGGGACTACATGGTGCATGTTGGGCGATTTGCACGGCAAAAGCGCCATGACATCTTGTTTCAGGCGTTGGCCAGTATGAAACACACATTGCCTTTGGTACTACTTTGCAACAATAAAAAGAAAGCGTTGAAAGTGGCTCGTAAGTATGGAGTCGAAGACAGAGTGATCGTGCCAGGATTTCAGACTAATCCTTATCCCTGGATTAAGCAGGCGAGATTGCTGGCATTGAGCTCAGATTATGAAGGATTGCCAACCGTGCTGATTGAAGCCCTGGCAGTTGGCACGCCCGTGGTTAGCACTAATTGCGATCACGGGCCCAAGGAGATTCTGCTGGATGAGTTGCAGCAGTATCTGGTGCCGCGACGGGATCCTTTGGCTCTCGCTGAAAAACTGGATAATGCCCTGGATTTCTATCCTGATTGCTCCAATGCCAAGATATTGGCTCAGGTGGGCGCTCAAACCGTTGCTGAAAAGTACCTCGCTTTAATCAATTAAGGATTATGTGTAGTAAAAAGGAGCCTTGTGGCTCCTTTTTCATTGCTTTATTTACCTTGTTTTAATCGATGTTTTAAGTGACTCAATGGCATTTTCAGTAGTCTCCGCCAGCCAATTGAGTAAAACAGCTCTACATTAGACGCCGGGTAACTGGAGTCGCAATATTTCTTGTAAAAGAGTAACCAGTCCAGGTGGCTTATCTCATTCGGGCGCTTTGACCTTGGGATAAACCTGTCAATCAATCCCAGCCCGATCTGCTGTGGTTCAAGTACCACAAAGTTTGACGCCATAAACCTATCCCAATATTCCAGCATTTCCGGCGTAGCATGATGTCGGTGTTCCAGATAGGGGACATCCGCAGATAGCTGCTGTAACCAGGTGTTGCAGTATATTTGTTCCGCATGGGGGCAGGTATTTGGTGCGCCTCTGTGCTGGGGGTGACCTCGTCGCTCTTCATCAAAGGGCAGATCTTTAAACAGAGGGATGTCCCAGATTGCCAGCAAGTCCATGGTTCGACCAAAGTGAAAAAAGTCACTGGGTAACATCACCACTTTCTGCCCATCACAGTAGCGCCTGAAGTAGCTGGTATTTACCACCACCCGCTCCTGAAACAGGCTATCGGCTAGGCAACGCTGGGGATAGGCTTGCTGGGCCCTGACAAAATCGCTGCTGGTCAGAAAGTTATCTGACCTTAACTTTACAGCGTAAGGTGTCTTGACCTCACGAAGTCCTGCAGCACTGGACACTAATTGGCGATTAAAGTTGAGATAGCCGGGTTTTCCCTGTGCGTCGTAGGATGAGATGGTTGGGCCGGGATCTTCATTTAACAATAAAAGATCTGGTTCCAGGCCTTCGCAGTTTTGTCCTGCCCAGGTTGATAGAATTATTGTCGCTCCCGGCAGATGTTCACGGATGCTCTGCAGGCATTTATGTGTGATGCCTGTTTCCTGAGCCCGCCCATGGTAAGCCTGCACCGGCCCCTGAACAACGACACTGATATCTTTAAATTCGATGACCATTAGGAAACAACTGTAGTACGCGAGTTAATTAAGCGTATGGTACTACTTTTTTAATGTAAATCAGTTGATTTGCTTAATTTTGTGAGCGATTGCGGATTAAGTCTTAGGGCAGAGGTTCAGGGGGATATGTAAGGTTCTGAACCTCCTATTGCCGAAATGATGGTACGTAATGAGGTCAGTTATTAAGTGGTTTTGGCTTCTTCAAGCTTTGTTTGATGATTTCAAACGGTGCTTTTATCTGGCGGTAGATACCTGTTTCCATCCAGAACCTTTGCTGAGGCAGATAATAGCTGGTGTCACAATATTTTTGGTACAGAGCTTGCCACTCCACTGAGGAGATTTCATTGGCGCGACTTTTGTCTGCTTTAAGGCGTGCTGTGGTTGCGACTCCCGCATTGTTAGCTTCTGCAACAATCAGATTATTGGACAGCAGCAATTGCCATTCACGCAGGAGACTCTCATCACTGTCGTGGTGAAAGTTAAGCATCCTGGAGTCCGGGTTTAGTTTGGTCAGCCATTTGCTACAGAACAATTGTTCCGTGGACAGCACTCTTTCCGGGAAATAGGCGTATTGGGACTTACCCTTTATGTCTGGATTGTAAGGGTAGTCAGGTTGCAGTGGGATATCCCACATTTTAAGCAGATCCGTGGTCAGTCCGTATGCAAACAAATCACACAGGTGCCTGACAATACGTCTACCAGCAGTTTGCATCTTGGTGAACCTGTGTAAAACCACCACTCTTTCGTCAAGTAGTTTCAGTACTTCACTGCGCTTTGGAAATGCTTGTTGCAGCCCCACGAAACCTGAATGCAGCAAATAGTTATCACTGCGTAACTTGACAGCATATCGGGTACTGACTTTTTTAAGCCCCTCTCTGACTGCAACAATCTGACGGTTATTATTTTCCTTGTAGGGCAATCCATCAGGATAGTAACCCATGATGTTGGGACCGGGATCCTGATTTAATACCACTTCATCGACATCCAGGTCGGCAACATTTTGTCCTTCCCAGGTCGATAGGATTATCTTGGCCCCCGGGAGATGTTGCCTGACAGAATTGATGCCAAGTAAGGTAATACCTTGTTCCATCCCCCTTTCCGGCAAGGCATTAACGGGCCCATGAATCACTACACTGATATCTGGAAACTGAGGCATAGGTCTATACTTTCCTGTCCAAATAATCCAGATACTCTTGCGGAACACCACAGAAAATAACTTCACTTTTATCGATCAGGTGATAGTGAATCTGTTTCCCTTCTTTGATTAGATAATTGTAGAGGGGAGCGATATAGAGCTCCTGCTTTTGCCACTCAGATGCCGGGCGTTCTGCCTCAAGTTGAAAAATACGCTTGAAGTCTCCGGCGCTTTTAAAGTGATATAAGCCGGTGCTGCAAAGATCTGATATGGGGTTTTTCTCCGCGGTTTCAATAACCCGGGTGCTCTCAGCAGACTCTGGTTTAGCGTATGACCAATTACTGCCTTCCCCCCTGAACACTTCCAGATAACCGTCACTTTGGCTGACTATTTGCGGCAACACAAAGTCGGGTCTGAAGGTATCTATATTGAAAATTGTCAGTGGGGTGTCATCTGTTACGTTATCGAGGCCTAGAAATACCGTCTCAGCCTGTCCTCGGGTCTCGTCGTTAAGTATGACGATATCGAATGATTTGATACCTAAACGCTGGCAACGCGTTTTAACGAACTCTGGGGTCTGGAATACATCTCTGACAATAAACAGGAAAGGGACGGAGTCGAAGTAGGCTTTAAAGCTCAGTAGCGCATGGTCAAATAAAGGCATGCCGTGTGCAGGGAGCATGTATTTGGGTTTGTCATACCCGGCTTTGAAAAAGCGCGAGCTGAGGCCCGCCATAGGGATTACTATCATTATTATTTTTCCGACAGTGTTTTAATCTTGTCATACAAGCGGTAGGCGTTACCGATAAAGCCAAGTTGCCTGTCAGGGCGGTCGCAGTGCAACGGCAACATGGAAATGAACAGCTGAATTTGCATGGCACAGAGTTGGATTTCATTGATATCAAAATGACAGCGCATCTGCTCAACAAAGTCGGCCATAATCTGCTCTCTGCGCTCGGTTACCGCGATATCGAAGTGCAGGGCATTTTCTTTGTATTCCGCTCTGAAGTAGCCAGCAATGATGGAGTCATAAAGCCCTATAACCGAGTGGGCCAGCTTGGCGACATCATAGAGAGTATTGCCATGAATACATTGTTGGTTACGGGCGTTGATCCCTCTGGGGTCAATGACCTTGATGCTGCAGGTTCTGAAGTCATACAGGATATTGCTGAAGCAAAAATCGCCGTGCAGTACATTCATCTGATTATTATCCACTGGTAGATATGCAAGGCTGCCTTCAGCCAGCTCAACAAGGCTGGGTTTAGGGGTGTCGTTTACTATAAGTGGTTGTTGAACATCGAATTGAGACTGCAGCGCGAATTCCTTTAGCCGGTCTTGAGTTTTACCCGCGAACAGCTCGTGAAATGACGCTTGTGGTTCAGTTTTGTAGCTGGCAGCATCCTGAAGAAACTGGCAACAGGCTTTGAGTATTTTCTTCCAGGCAAATGCTGGTAGTTGGCTGAATACATAGAGCTCGTTTAATGCTGTCAGATGCAGATACTCAATGCTATAACCAAAATGGCTGCTGGTTTCCTCGGTAGCGAGCAATTGCGGTGTATAGATGCGCAGAGGGCCGGGGATAGACTGATACCAGTTAGCCTCTGCCGCAAGCTTGAACTTCTTTTGACTTGATTTAGTGACAACATGTCCAGCAATAGCCATCTCATTGAAGGCTCTCTGTGTTGTCATGCGGGTTTTGGACTGGTAATAGGTTTGGCTATGACCAAAGTCATACCACTTATCAAACTGACAGGGGGTCAGCCCTTTATCTCTGATGTAACCGTTCAACCCGTCAATAAAGTCCCAACCAGCAGTAATAATATGTCGTATTAATGTTTTGGGCGCTGAAAAACTGAAGAAACCGTTAACAATGAGTTCGCTTTGTGATGGAAGTTCAGCTTGGTACTTATTCAATAAGCCTGTTTCAGCATCATATTCAGCCCAGTCATAATTATCTTCTACCTGGCTTAAACCGATCAGGTCTGTATCAGTGGGAAGCTCGTTGAAGAGAGTATCACCATGCAAAATATGAAGTGGTTTTTTGGGGTCAAACTCAATCAGGTTTAACGCGAAGACTACTGATTCTCCAAGGCTGAGGCGGGTTGGCAGATACAGGATTTCGACCCCTTTTTCTGCCAGTGTTTTGCTGTCATATGGTCCAGGGCAGAAGCCTTCCGGGAGCGTGAGTAGAATTCTCTTGCCACTGGGGATTAACGCCAGTTGATGGTGAAACAGGCGCTTATTCCCCACCGGGAGGAAACTTGGGGGGAGGGGACCAAACTCTGACTGGAGCTCGGAGTCGATAAAGGCTGCTGAGGTGATCAAATACATACTTTATCTTCGACAATCAGTTGCTCTATTTGTTCCTGAGTAAGGCGGGCAAACTCTGCAGGTCGAACTGCCCTGTCATCGATATAAAAGCCTTCATGACCGCACCAAGGTTTACCTACCAGGATTTCATCATAGGGTACCTGATGCTTATCCAGCCATGCTGTGATCACTGGCAGCGTATGGATATTAATCTTGCCGACGTTTCCTTCGTATGTTCGCATGTTACGGGCTGTTGAAATCACAATCTCAAAGCCCTGTTGCTGGTATTCCCGCAGTTTGGCGATTACATCCAAACGCGGGGATACTTCACTATAATTGCTGGTGTCTGCCTGGGTTAGCGTACCGTCTAAATCAACTATTAAGCGTTTCATCTATCTTGCCGCAGCTGAAGAAAGCTTAACTATACTTGCTGCTCCTGCAGAGAACCAGTTTCATCATCGACAGAAGCCATATGGTCAGCATTTGCGCAATGCTTCAGTTCATCAGTCATATCCGCTTTGAACTTATCCAGACTATGAACCCGTTTGATATAGTTCACCGCAGATTCAGCAAGTTGCTGCCGCAAATAATCATCGGTCATCAGTTTCTCGATACCGTCGATAAACAGAGGCAGTTTATCGAAGCCATCGCCCAACACTTTTCCAGTGTAAACTCCGAATTTCTCAGTCAGTTCGTCAGGGTTTTGGCAACTCACCAACAGGGTGCCGTATGCCATAGCTTCAAGGAAAGACACAGGTAAGGCTTCATGAATGGAGGTATTGACCAAGACCTTGGCATCTCTAATCAATTGATTCTTCCGCTCACCTTCTACATGCCCAACAAAATGCAGATTGGGTATCTCCATGTAGGGAGCCATTACGGCATTGTTTTCATCTGCCTGGCGATGCGCCTGACCCAGCATATAGAATTCGTATTGAGGCATCGCTTTGGCTATCTCAGCAAATAACCAACCACGCTTTACTGATTCAATGCGACCGAGGAAAATCACGCTGTTTTGCTTCTGATAAGTTTCTACATCAAAGCTGTAATCAATCTCGATTGGGTTCGGCAAATACCGAATCGGTGTATTTATGGGTAAGCGGTACAAATCTTTGGCTTTCTGATCCAAAAATTTTGCCTGACTGATAAAATGTAAATTGCCTGTTTTATTGTATTCATGCACAAAATCATAAACTTCAGCATCCCAGTAGCTGTGCTCTGGAAACAGTTTTACTGTCTCAATTTCATCCCACTCATAAACGGGCCGAGGGTCCTGGATCCACAGCAATAGCTTTTTATCTTTCCCCGGAGCTTTGCTGAATATGCGATAGGAGTGTGTGGTCAATTCGATGGAAAGAAACACGTCGTATTTTTTTTGTCTCAAAAACAGGCTGTTAATCAGGTCGAATGCTCTTGCTGCCAGCTTGTAGACCTTGATGCCATCGATCATGTGGCACTTTGGGAAAAGTCGTACCTTACCGCAGTCTTTTTTAAGCAGTACTTCTACTTCGACATCTTTGCCTGGCAAGTGTTTGGCCACCAGATTTCTGGCCAGAAAGCCATAGCCACCAAATTTGGTTTTTGCACCACCAAAATATTCATCAACCAACAGCGCTACGCGGATTTTTGACACAGATACCACCCTAAAATTCTGACGTCACTGAAAAGGCGTCGGATTCTATCACGCATCGCTGTATTTTTGAGCTTTGAGGGCGATTAAGTCTTAAATTTAATGGAACTCTGGTTGTTTGTGTTCTTAATGTGATCGTGGTGTGCTGGCGTTGCTGTGCGCTGGTTGTCTCCGTGTGTATCAGTGGTTGTTTTTGTGTGTTACTTGTGTTGCTTTGGCGCCAGGGTAATGGGGGCTGACTACTCGTGCAGATAGAACTATTGGATTGGCAGCCGATTGCTCTCCCATTGCAGGAGAGACAATATTCACAAAACACTATCGAAAATGTAGGATCTCTATTCAATTACCTGATCTGAACATATGGAAATGCTTATGCATACGCGCGCCATCTATCCGGGAACTTTCGACCCTATCACTAACGGGCATACAGACCTTATTGAGCGGGCTTCAAAGATGTTCAACACAGTTGTGATCGGTGTGGCGGCCAGCCCTTCCAAACAACCCAGATTCTCTTTGGCTGAACGCGTCAGTTTCGTCGAAAAGGTGACATCTCACTTGAGTAATGTCGAGGTGGTAGGCTTTACCGGTTTGCTGGTGGACTTTGCCAAAGAGCAGCAGGCTGGAATTTTGGTGCGCGGTTTGCGCGCAGTTTCAGATTTTGAGTATGAATTTCAACTGGCCAATATGAACCGCCGTCTTAGTCCTGGACTGGAAAGTGTATTTCTGACTCCGGCTGAGGAAAACTCCTTTATCTCGTCCACCCTGGTTAAAGAGGTGGCACTGCATGGTGGCGATGTCGCTCAATTCTGCCACCCGGAAGTTGTTAAGGCCCTGCTGGCCTCGTTGAAGAAATAACAGGAAGTAATAAAACGTGAAAAAGATACTGAAGGCTGCTGCAGTCGCCTCTGGATTTATGGCAGTGCCTGCTTGGTCTGCTCCATGGGTTGATACTTCCGATATTTATCTGCGTGCTGATATTCAAGCCTTGGCTGATGCTGGTGTAATTACCGTGCCGGTTAATACCTTTCCCTTGATGTGGTCAGGCATAGGAAAAGATTTGGAAAAAGTCGAACCCTCCATGCTGTCGCCTGCACTGATGGAAACCTTTGCGCGGGTTAACTTCTATTATCGCAATGCCATTGATAATCGTGGTCCTGCGAGTATCAAAGCTGGTTTCGCCAGCGATCCGGCCCGATTCCAACACTTTGGCTCAGACTATCGAGAGCAAGGTGAGCTCAAAGCGTCATATGATTACGTGGGCGAGCGCTTCGCTTTTAAGGTTTCTGGTTCAGCCAACTATATGTCTGACGAAGAGAAAGCCTTGCGTCCGGGAGAAGAAGAGGTTCGACTGGATGACTCTTACGTGTCTATGGTGCTGGGTAATTGGGTGTTTACGGCCGGAACAGTATCTCAATGGTGGGGACCTGGCTTCGATACCGGGTTAATTAAGAGCAGCAATGCCAGGCCAATGCCGACAGTTATGGTCAGCCGGAATGATGCCCATGGCTTTGAAACTCCGTGGCTGTCCTGGATTGGTCCCTGGACGCTGACTTCAGGTGTGAGCCTGATGGAGAAAGAGCGTGCTGTACCCGATGCATTGCTCTGGAGTATGCGTGGAACTGTGCGCCCGCTGCAACAGCTGGAAATTGGGGTTTCCTGGACTATGCAATTTTGCGGCGAAGGTCAGGATTGTAGCTTGTCCAGTTGGTGGGATGCGATTTCCGGAGGTGGAGAGTGCGCCAACGGTGACGAAAACTGCGAT
The DNA here is from genome assembly GCF_023349125.1 of Shewanella corallii. GTDB lineage: Bacteria > Pseudomonadota > Gammaproteobacteria > Enterobacterales > Shewanellaceae > Shewanella > Shewanella corallii. The sequence continues at coordinate 86,832 of NZ_JAKIKT010000006.1, forward strand.
CCAGCCCTTAATACCCGTTTAGGTAATCAGATGGCGGGTTTTGATATCCGCTATAGCGATACCTTCTGGGAAGTTCCGGTTGGCCTGTATCTAGAGAAGACCTGTGAAGACTCGAGTGGACCCAGCCCTCTGGATTTGGCGGACTGTGGTTACCTTTATGGTGCAGATACACGTTTTGGTGGTAAGGAGCAGCAGTACAAACTGTTCTTTGAATACACAGACACTTTGCGAGCCTGTGGCGAGGATCAGAATGCGTTTAACTGCTTCTATGAGCACAGTATTTATCAAAGCGGCAGCCGCTACTATGGTCGCTCACTGGGCTCGACCTATGATTCAGACTCCCACGTCTATGTAATGGGCTTGATTGGCCAGTATCAGAACAGCCATGGTCTCAAGGCATTTGTACGTTACGCCCAGCTGAACAAGGATGGCAAGAATCCTGGTTCGGAGTGGGCTCCCAAGCGTCCCAAGGAGGACCTCTTGATGCTGGAGATGAGCTATCGCATGCCACTCTGGTATGGCATGGTCAGCCTGGGTGGAACTGTATCCAACTCAGAATTTGAAGAGACTGATAGCTCAGATACCAACGCCACTGTGTTTGGCACCTATGAGTATAGGTTCTGACAATAAATAACTTCATATTGACAAAGGCGCCCCCGGGCGCCTTTACTTTATCTGCTGAGCGGGTCAATCAGCGCTTCTGGCAAACCGGGCAAAACACAGTGGCTCGCTGACCCAGCTTAATCTCTTTCAGCATGCCGCCACATTCAGTGCAGGTTTGGCCGCCTCTGCCGTAAACATGCAGCTTTTGGGCAAAGTAGCCGGGTTTGCCATCGGCGTTGGTAAAGTCCTTCAGCGTGGTGCCGCCCTGTTTGATGGCATGGGCCAGCACCCGTTTTACTTCGTCCACCAGGAGTGACAGGCGCTTCTTGCTGATGTTACCTGCCTTGGCTTCGGGATGGATCCCGGCAGCGAACAGGGCCTCATTGGCGTAGATATTGCCGACACCAACCACAATATGGTTGTCCATCAGTGCCAGTTTGATCGCTTTTTGCTTACCCTTTAACGCCTCATTAAGGTAGTCGACATCAAAGGCATCTGACAGCGGCTCTGGCCCAAGTTTCTGCAGCAGTGGATGCACCTCTTCCGGCAGTTCACACCAGAGCCAGGCACCAAACCGGCGGGGATCATTAAGACGAAGAGCCCGGCCATTCTCCAATACCAGATCGATATGGTCGTGCTTTGCTGCGGGGGTGGAGGCTGGAACAATTCGCAAGCTGCCTGACATGCCCAGATGCACGATTGTGGTACCGGCGTCGGTATCTATCAGCAGATACTTGGCGCGTCGACGCACGCTGCGAATCGTCTGACCGACAATATTGGCCGCAATATCCGGTACCGGCCAACGCAGAGAGGCATTACGAACAATCAGATCGGTAACCTTGTGGTCCACCAGGTAGGGGGCGACACCCTGACGGGTGACTTCAACTTCAGGTAGTTCTGGCATTTCTTCTCCATCTCAGCAGCAGATTTGCCCTGGCGCTGAACTCAGCTGCCGGCTCGAATAATAGGTTCAAGATTGTGACGCAGACTGGGGGGGATTTCATACCAGTTGCCGGAGGCCGATTTTAACAGTCCCTGTTCAGGGTAGAACTGCCACACCAGGCCATCAGGTGAGGTCGCGACCTGAATCATCAGCTCTTTTGGACTGGAAAACAGCTCGGGTGATTGTGCCAGTGCTGACACTTTAAGTTCCGCCCAGGCTTTGCTCCACTCGGCACAATTGAGCACCTGGGATGCACACTGCCAACCTGACTCCCCTTTGTTCAACCACTCGCTTTGCATCTGCAATTGGGTTAAAGGCGCATTGTCGTCAAACAAAGACAGCGCGTCTTCGGGAAGCTGTTTGGTGCGGTTATCCAATATGGTGAGCGTGCCTATCATCATCAGGCAGGCAATAATGATGATGTTATTCCATTTTCTTCGGCTCATAGCCATAAGCGTTTGAAATCCCTGTTCTGCATTGGAATGAGCAAGTGTAACTGGATAACCCGCTCAGATAAAAGCATCAGCCGCCGGTGACGTTCATAAACCTCAACACCTGAGTGCCATCATGGGTAAAGTGATGCTTCAACGGCTTAAGCTCTATGGCGTCAATAATGGCCTGTTTCAGCCGGTCGATATCACCCGGGTGCTCACGCACTATCGCCTTGAGATCCACTGAGTGCTCGTTACCGAGACACAGAAGTAATCGACCTTCTACAGTGACCCGGACTCTGTTGCATTCATGGCAGAAGTTGTGGCTGTGGGGAGAGATAAAGCCGATATGGCAGTCGCTGTCGGCCATATCATAGTATCGTGCAGGACCGGCTGTGCGGGCATCGGACAAAGTCAGGGGATATTTGGTCTGGATAATGGCGCGAACATCATCACTGCTGAGGTGACGGCTTTGCTTGCGCTCATCCATCTCTCCCAGAGGCATCTCCTCAATAAAGGCGATGTTAAGGCTGCGTGAGCGACAAAAATCCACCAGATCCAGTACTTCAGCATCGTTCTGGCCTTTGAGTACCACGGCGTTGAGCTTGATACGTTGAAAGCCAGCATCCAGCGCTGCGTCAATGCCGGCAATAACCCGCTCCAGCTTGCCGTTACGGGTGAGAGCTGAAAAACGCTCTGCATCCAGAGTATCCAGGCTGATATTGAGGCGGTTGAGGCCAGCTTCCCGCAGTGGTTTCGCCAGCCTGGTCAGACGGGAGCCATTGGTGGTCATCGACAGCTCTTTCAGGCCGGGCAGGCTGGAGATCATGCTGACCAGTTGCACACAGTCACTGCGCACCAAAGGTTCACCACCGGTGAGGCGAATCTTCTTTACGCCAAGCTCGGTAAAGGCCTGAGCGACCCATGCCAGTTCTTCCAGACTCAGCACCTGCTCTTTTGGCAAAAAGCAGGGGTTTTCTCCCATGCAATATACACATCGGAAATCGCACCTGTCGGTAACAGACAGGCGCAGATACTCAACCCGCCTTCCGAAGCGGTCGACCAACTGGCTCACACTGAATCCTTACAGCAGATTGGCAAAAGGTTGAATAAACACCCGCTCACCCGGTGCCACTGAGTCAGCCTCTTCACCGACAATGATCAAGCAATTGCCGTTGACCATTGAGCTGAGCATGCCAGAGCCCTGAGCACCTGTGGTGGCCACATGCAGCTGACCATCCGCCCCCATATGATAGACACCACGCAGGAACTCGGTACGACCGGTACGACTGCGCAGTTTCATATCGGCAATGGCCGGGATAAATTGGTTTTGCCATTGGGCTTCACCGGCCAGCTTACGCAGTGCAGGCTGCACAAACTGCAGAAAGGAGACCATCACTGCTACAGGGTTGCCCGGCAGTCCGAAGAACAGAGCGTCACCTATCTGACCGAAAGCCAATGGACGTCCCGGACGCATATTAATACGCCAGAAGTTAATCTTGCCGATACGGGCCAGCACGGTTTTGATAAAGTCGGCGTTGCCCACAGACACGCCACCCGAGCTGATAATCACATCAGCTTTGGTCGAGGCGTCAGTCAGTGCGGCTTCCAGCGCTTCATCAGAATCTTCAATAATCCCCAGATCGATCACCTCACAGCCCAGACGACGGGCCATGGATTTAATGGTGTAACGGTTGGAGTCATAAATGCAGTGCTCAGCCAGTGCTTCACCGGGTTGGGAGACCTCATCTCCGGTGGAGAACACGGCAATCACAGGCTTGCGAACCACAGTTGCCTGAGCTGTCCCCAAAGAGGCCAGCAGACCTATTTCGGCCGCCCCCAGACGGGTGCCGGTAGCCAGTGCAGTGGCGCCTTTGGCGATATCTTCACCGGCCAGGCGGATATGCTGACCCTGTTCCAGTTCGCCACTGAAGGTCACTGTGTCACCGGCTTCGGTGGCCAGCTCTCTTGGCTGCACTGTATCAGCACCGGCAGGCAGGGGAGCACCTGTCATAATGCGAACTACTTCACCCGGCTGCAGAGTACTGGCATAGCCATGACCGGCAAGTACTTCGCCCACCAGTTTGTACTCAGTGTTTGGTGCCGCCAGCGCGAAGGCGTAGCCGTCCATTGCTGAGTTGGTTTGCTGGGGAACATCAACCGGAGAGATGGCGTCTTTCGCCAGTACCCGATTGTCCATCTCATCCAGAGAGACAGTCTCGCTTTCGGTCAGCGGAGATACGCAACTGAGGATATGACCAATGCCCTGAGCGACAGAAGAGGTGTTGTCTGCATTCAGCTCACAGGCGGGAACAATTGGCATCTCGACAGCTTTAGGCTGCCAGTTTGCGGCGTACTGCTGAACAAAGTCTGCGATTTGCGCAACATTGTTCAGATCCAGTCGGGTCATTTCAGCCGGCAGCTCAGTATCATCGCAGCAGGCAACGGCAAGGATATTATCGTCATGGGTATGAATAAACGGCTTGCCGTGGGCGGCGCGGTGCAGCTCAATCTTGGGCAGCTCCAGCTTTTTAAAACCTTCCACCAGAACCATATCCACCTTGTCGGCTTCAATCTGGCTGAGCAGGTGTGGCAGCTCTGGATCGCCTTCCACGGCATCTTCTGTCATCAATGCCCAGCGCACATGGGAGGCAACCAACATCTGGCGGGCGCCAGCCTTGCGCATTTCGTAACTGTCTTTGCCCGGAATATCCACATCAAAGTTGTGGTGAGCATGTTTAATCACAGCCAGTTTGACACCGCGACGATTCAGTTCAGGGATCAGCTGGGTGAGCAGAGTGGTTTTGCCTGTACCTGAGTAGGCACAAAAGCCCAATACTGGCACTGGTAGTGGATTAGTGAATGGAATACTCATATTTACCTCATGCCAGACTGTCGGCCAGCTGCTGAATCTGTTCCGGGGTGTTGACGTTAACAAAGGCCATGGGTTGATCGGCAAAACTCACCACGGCAACTTTATGCTGGGCATACCAAAGGTCAATTTTTCTGTCGCCGGCGTCGAGAAATGCCTGCATGGAGTCAAGCAGCTCAGGTTTTAGCAGCAGCACCACTGGTTGGTGACGCTTGCCATCACTGGCCACTGCCATATCTGCGCCCTGAGACTCCAACTCTGCGACCATGCGGCTGGCCAGATCTGTAGGCAGCAAAGGACAGTCGCAGGGAGCCGTCAGCAAGTAATTGCCTTTGGTACGTTTCAGGGCACTGACCATACCGGACAGTGGGCCATGGAATCCTTCCTGCTCATCACAGAAAACCGGGAAGCCAAATGCTTCGTAGGCTTGCTGATTGCGGTTGGCATTAATCATCAGGTCTGCGGTTTGGGGTTGCAGCCGGTCGATGGCATAGCGGATCATTGGCTGGCCTTTCAGCTCAACCAGACCCTTGTCCTCGCCTCCCATTCTGCGGGCGCGGCCACCGGCCAGAATAACGGCCTCAACTTGTGATGACATGCAAGGACTCCTCTTGTACCGATCCCTGTTCAGTGTTGAAGGGACCAGAAGTAATGCGTTGATTTTCTATCTGCCACGTTTGGCGGCATAGCGCTGTGATACCACAGGTCTGGTGACTGCTCACCAGCAGCCCCGTGCCCTGACGCTTGAGGGTGTGCACCATCTCCAGCACCAGGCGTCGTGACTCTTTGTCCATATTGGATACCGGTTCGTCCAGCATCAGCAGGTCGGGCTGAATAACCCAGGCCCGGGCAATCGCCAGACGCTGACGCTCGCCACCGGACAGGTTGGACGCATTGGCATCCAGCAGGTGTTCCAGACCAGCCATTTTGGCCGCGGCATCAACCCGCTGAGCCAGTAGTTTACCGGACATTTTTTGGTGGCGCCCGGCAAAGCTGAGGTTATATTTCACACTTCCCTCATAAAGATAGGGGTGTTGATGCAGGTAAACCAATTTTCCCAGTTGCGGCGATTTCTGCCACCATTTGGTGTGGGTTTGTCCCTGCCATACCAGCTCACCGCTGGTGGCGGGAATAAGACCAGCCAACACCTTCATCAGCGTGGTCTTGCCTGTGCCGTTATCACCCTGAAGGAATATGGTATCGCCTTTGGCAAATTGCAGGGCGTCAGCCTTGAACAGCAGACGGTCACCGAATTGCATGCACAGCTTGTTGATCTTGAGTTGAACCATGACCGCCTCCGTCAGTGACTTCTTGGCTCAGACCTGCCTCTGAGTGTCCCCAGGGCAAAGTTCAGCAGCAGTGACAGGATAAGTAACACCAGACCCAGAGCGATGGCCTGGGCGAAATCGCCCTTGCTGGTCTCCAGCGCGATAGCTGTGGGGATGTTACGGGTAACGAACATGATATTGCCGCCCACCATCATAGAGCAGCCAACTTCAGTGACAATACGGCTGAAAGCCATCACGATAGCCATCAGCAGCGGTGCTTTCAGCTCACGGCAAAGTACCCAAACTGACGCAAGCCAGGAGGCGCCCAGGGTACGTGAGGTTTCCCAGGCCCGGCGGTCAACACTGGTAAAGGCGGCCTGGCTCATGGCGATCAGCACAGGGGCACAGATCATCATCTGACCAAGAATCATACCTTTTTGGGTAAACAGCCAGCGCAAATCCCCTAAAGGTCCCATGCGGGTCAGCAGCAGATAAGCAAGCAAACCGATCACAACCGTGGGAATAGATTGCAGTGTTTGCACCAGGTTAATGACGGTCCAGCGTCCCGGGAAACGGGCAAAAGCCAATACAAAACCGAGTATCAGCGAGGGGATAAGAGTGATCAGCAGGGCTGCCAATGACACATTGAACGACACCCCGATAATCGACCAGGTGTTGGGGTCAAGCGAAAACAGCAGACCAAAGGCCTGCTGTATCAGGGAAAACCAGCTTTCTGTCATTTATTTTCCGTAAGTGGCCTTAAACAATTGCTCACCGTTAACACGGTAGCCATTGATCATCTGCTGTGCTTCATTAGAGATCAACCAATTGCTCAGGGCTTCTGCACCTTTGTGATTCAGATCAGGGTATTTCTTAGGGTTGATCAGAATGATTTGATAAGGATTCGCCAGCGCCTTACCGCCATCAAAGTCCACACCCAGGTTTACCTTATTTTTGTAAGCAACATAAGTACCACGATCAGACAGAGTGTAACCCTGCAGTTCGTTGGTCATCTGCAGCGTCTTGCCCATGCCCTGGCCAACAGAGGTGTAGCCTTTAAAGTCAGGGGTGATACCGGCGTTTTTCCAAACAGCCAGCTCTTTCATATGGGTACCTGAGTTGTCACCACGGGAGATAAAGGTCTGGTTGGTTTTGGCAATCTTGGCAAAGGCTTCTTCAGCAGTCTTGCTGTCACGGATCTTGGCTGGGTCATTTTTAGGGCCCAGAACCACAAAGTCGTTTTCCATGATGCCGCGTGGCTGGATGCCATATCCTTCTTCAACAAACTTGGCTTCAGCAGCCGGAGCGTGAGTCATCACCACATCTACGTCACCTTGACGGCCCAGTTTCAGTGCTTTACCTGTACCTGTGGCAATAACCTGTACCTGGTAACCGGTTTCCTGCTCAAATTTTGGCAGCAGGTAACCCAGCAGGCCTGAGTTTTCGGTGCTTGTAGTGGTGGCCAGCTTAACAACCTGATCGTCGGCTTTGGCTGGCAGAACAGTTGCCATGGAAACGGCCAGGCCTGCGGTGGCAACCAGACTGAAAAGACGCTTTAGAGTGAACATGTTTGCTCCTTGGGAATAAAAAAAGCGGGAATAATCCTTGTGGGCCGAGCAATAGCAAATTGAGTGCCAAACTGAAAAGTACCATGTTCGGCAGGAAATTAGGCCGAAACTGTGACCTGTGTCCCGTAGTTGTCGAAAGTTCTCCGGACAAATTGTCTCAGCCTGCAGTTTCTATGGTTCATAGTGACCCTGGCTGAGTGGGAAGTGTTAGACTAGCTGAAAATTGAGTCAGAATGTCCAATACCATGAGTCCGAGTGAAAACCTGATAAAGCCTTTGCCTTCTGCTGTTTCTGTGCTGATTGTCGACGATGAGCCCGGCATGCGAAGTTTCCTGAGCAAGGCCCTGTCCAAGAAATTTGCCCTGGTAGAGACTGCATCCAGCGTTGAAGAAGCTGAGCAATTGCGCAGTCGTTGCCATTTCGACCTCTTGATAGTGGATATTCGTCTGCCTGGCCGCAGTGGTATTGAATGGCATGAAGCGCTGGATGATCAGGAACGCCGTTCCGATATCATCTTTATGACAGGTTATGCGGACATTGAAGTGGCCATCGCCGCACTGCGTGCAGGGGCCTCGGACTTCATCATGAAACCTTTCCATCTGGAGCAGATGATGAAGGCGGTTGATCGTTGTATTGAACGCCGTCTGCTCAAGCGTGAAAACCTGATGCTTCGCCGTGATGTGGCTATCGGCTATGCCAGCACCATTATCGGTAACAGTGAACCTATGATGGAAGTGAAGCGGGTGATTGAGCGGGTTGCTCCAACCAATGCCGTCGTGCTTATCCAGGGCGAGTCGGGCACAGGTAAAGAACTGGTGGCCCGTCAGCTGCATCAGCTCAGTGGTCGCCAGGGACCTTTTGTACCGGTGAACTGTGGTGCCATTGCGCCTGAATTGCTGGAAAGCGAACTCTTTGGTCATACCGCCGGTGCTTTTACCGGTGCCAAGGGCAGTCGTGAAGGTCTGTTCAGCTTTGCCTCCGGCGGTACTATCTTCCTGGATGAGATCGGCGAAATGCCGCTGAAGATGCAAACCGCCTTGTTGCGTGTGTTGGAGCAGCGTGCCATACGCCCAGTTGGCGGTGAGAAAGAGGTGGCCATTGATGTGCGTGTGGTGGCGGCATCCAACCGTAATCTGGCTGAAGAGGTGGAAGCGGGTAACTTCCGTCAGGATCTTTACTATCGCCTCAACGTGCTGGATATCACTATTCCACCTTTGCGTGACAGAGCGGAAGATATCGTTGAGCTGACTCACTACTTCACTCTGCAGCTTTCTTCAGAGCTGGGCGTGCGGGAGGTGGTCTGGAGTCATGAAGATCTGCAAAAACTGCAGCAGTATGACTGGCCCGGCAATATCCGTGAGTTGCGCAATATGATTGAGCGCTGCATTCTGCTGGGTAAGCCCCCTGCAGAGTACTGGAAGCAACCTGTCCGCCAGGAAGTCGTTGCCGAAGGCGGTTACCCTCTGGAGTGGCCACTGAAGGAAGTGGAAAAGAGTCATGTGATGAAGGTGGTAGACGCCCATGGTGGCAACAAGTCGGCCGCAGCCCGTGACCTTGGGGTTTCCCGCAAAACCTTGGATCGCAAATATAAAGAGTGGTTCGACAGCGAGAGCGCGGACGGAGAGTAACGGGTGGGGATCTTCCAAAAGTTTTTTGGCGTCAGCTATCAACAGATGAAAGCCAAGGTCAGGTATCGCATTCTGATTCTGACCCTGCTGCCTATCCTGCTGACTTTGGTCAGCCTGGTATTTATCACCATCTACTGGAATATCAGTTATACAGGCACCCAGTTGTTTATGAAGGTAAAGGCCGATTTGGCCGTTGCCAACAGCATGCTTAAGGCGACCCAAAAGCAACAGCAACAAGCTTTGGAAGGGGTTGAGGAGTCCTTCAGTTTTCAGGAGGAGTTCAACAGCCTGTGCCGCGATGATGAAAGCCGGCTGGCGACCATAGCTGAAGATTTGGAAATCCAGCGCAAGGAACTGAATCTCGACTTCTTACGACTGGTGAGTGTAGCGGATGCCCAGGCGGACCCTGATCTGCGCCTGATGCTGGCTTACACCAGTGAGGGTAATCCCTATTCAGGTCTGATGGTACTCAATGAGCAGCGTCTGGCGCGCCTGAGCCCGAAACTTGCCGAGCAGGCCCGTATCGAGCTGGTACCCACCCAAAAGGCAGAAATGCCTAGCAAAAGATATGAAACCAATGGTTTGCTGAGCCGTACCCTGTTACCTGTGCCCAATGCTGACGGTGATGTGTTCTGGTATCTGGACGGCGGCATACTGTTTAACCGTAATACCAAGATAGTCGATACCATACGGGATCTGGTTTACGAGAAGGGGACTTTGCCGGAGCGTTCCATCGGCACTGTGACCATCTTCCTCGATAATGTCCGTATCAGTACCAACGTGCCTTTGCACTTTTTCCCCCGCCAGGGCGAAGAGCGTGGCCGCGCACTGGGCAGCCTGGTATCTGAAGAGGTGCGTTCCACAGTCCTGCTGGAGGGGAAAAACTGGGTTAACCGGGCCTTTGTGTTCGACGACTGGTTTATTTCCGCCTATGCACCTCTGACCGATATCCGCAATCAACGTATCGGCATGATTTATACCGGCTTCTCTGAATCTCCGTTCGTCCATAACTATCTGCTGAATATTATTGAGCTGGGCACTATTTTGATGCTGGTGTTGTTTGTCTCAGGCTTGTTGGTTTATCGCGGTGCCTACAGTTTGCTGCAGCCGATTGAGCGTATTCACCACGTGGTCAACGCGGTGCAGGCGGGGCGTAATGTGCGGATTGGCCCTCTGGGGCTGGAGCGGGAAAATGAACTTTCCAACCTGGCGGCGCAGTTCGACCTTATGTTGGATCTGCTGCAACAGCGTAATACCCAGATTCAGGCTGCCGCCGAGCAGCTGGAGATGAAGGTTGAGGAGCGCACCCGCAGTCTGCAGCAAAAGACCAGAGAGTTGCAGCAAAACGTGCGTCTGTTGAATGAAACCCGGCAGCAGATGGTGGTTAACGAGAAGCTTACCGCTTTGGGTGAACTCACCGCGGGTATCGCCCATGAGATCAATAACCCAACTGCTGTTATTCTGGGCAATATGGAGTTGCTCAAGTATGAGTTGGGAGAAGGGGCAGAAACCGTCTCTGAAGAGATCGAACTGATTATTCAGCAGGTGGGGCGTATCAGCACCATTATCCGCAGCTTGCTGCAGTACAGCCGTCCAGGCGAGTTTAACGCGCCGTTGGAGATGCATGAGCTGACACCTATCATCGAAGAGATGATGGTACTGGTGCGTCACTCCATCAAGCAGCAGGAGGTGGTACTCAACACCCAGTTGGAAGCCAACTGTTCGGTGGAGGTGAATCAGCCTCAATTGCTGCAGGTACTGATCAATCTGGTTATCAACGCCGCCCATGCAATGGAAGGGAAAGGCCAGATCTGGATCCGCAGTCGTAACTGGTATCGCAACGATGATCCGCAAGATGAGCTGTTGGGTGTGCAAATCGAGGTGGAAGATGAAGGTCAGGGTATCCCGCCTGAGTTACTGAGCCGTATTTTCGACCCCTTCTACACGACGCGCAAGGATGGTACCGGACTTGGCCTGTCTCTGAGTTACGGCATTATCAAACGTATCGGTGGCACTATTGAGGTGGACTCAACTGTCGGCAAGGGTACTCTGTTTACCATAGGTTTGTACCGTCACGCCCGTGAGTCTTCCGTCGGCATCTATGATGGGTTGCAGTTTGCGTCCGTGACCGCAGAAAAGGGCGGTGACAAGCCGAACTAGGGTGACTAAGCAATCGGTATAAACGGAACCCCGGCTCAGGCTGGGGTTTTGTTTTAGATGCACTTTTCAACAGGCAAAAAAAATGCCGGGAGAAACTCCCGGCGAACGAGTGAGTGAGCATTGTCGTGCTTTCTTCAAACAATGAAGAATGAGAGGAACCAAACCTTGCAGGGAATAGCTCCGGAACGCAAATAAACAATAATCATTCTCATTATTGTTTGCAAGCGGTAATTGTATTTATTTTGAACTTATTTAATAAGTGCTTATAAATCAATTTATTGAACCTCTGGTGAGGTGAAACAAAAAAAGCCAGGCTATGCCTGGCTTTTGCTGTTGTCTCAATCGACCTGTAGAGGAGAACTGAGGTTAGAGGCTCTTTCTCAGAGTCATCTTGTTGAGCTTGATATCATCATTGGCCGCCAGCGCGGTAACCTGATAACCGTTACTGACCAGCATGGTCAACATGGGCGCATAGCAGTTCATGGTCTTTACTTCCATGCTCTGGTAGCCCTTCGTTTTGGCCCAACTCTCCTGAGCAACCAGCATAGACTTGGCTAATCCCAGATTACGGAACTCAGGTAATACTCCGCCCAACCAGCTGTAGAAGGTTGTATCGTCCAGCGCATAGCCCAGCTTAAAACCTGCCAGTTCGCCCTCTACGAAGCTCAGCAAGGCTAAATGTGGCTGACCCTGCAGGCGGGATACCAGGGCATCCAGATCATGACGGCTATCAAATTCTGGCAGGGCTTCAATCAGGCCTGTCAGAGTGTTCAGATGCTCGTCGCTGCAAAGTTCAATATGTTCAATATGGCTGGCGTACATGGTTACCTCAGTTCAATTGCTGTGTCGGAGATTGCTGAAGAATTCTGTCCTGCAACACCTTGAGTAACACACCATAGGCTGGCAGGAAGAGTCCCAGGCTCACCATCAGTTTGAAACCATAGTCCACGGCTGCAATTTCCGGCCAATTGGCTGCCATAAAGGCATCGCTTGAGGCGTAGAAGGCGACGCTGAAAAACACCAGGGTGTCGATCAGGTTACCTACCAGGGTCGATGCTGCCGGGGCTACCCACCAGGCACATTCACGACGGATTCGGGCAAATACCGTGATATCCATCAGCTGACCCATCAAATATGCCGCAAAGCTGGCAAGGGCGATTCTGAACACAAAGCTGTTAAATTCAGCCAGTGCTTCTGCGCCCTGGAATTGACCGTTATGGAACAGGGCTCCTATCACGTAGGAGACGACCAAAGCCGGGAACATGGCCTGGAAAATAATCTTGCGAGCGGCTTCCTGTCCGAAAATACGGACGGTCAGATCGGTCGCCAGATACACAAACGGGAAGCTGAAAGCACCCCAGGTAGTGTGAAAGCCGAAGATCTGAAACGGTAATTGAACCAGATAGTTACTGGCGCAAATAATCAGAATGTGGAACCCGGCAAGCAGGAGTACAGCACGTTGGTGCTGCTGATCAGTGAGCATTAGCATTGTCATACCTTTTTCATTGGAGCGGGGTGAGGGAACCCGCGACTTACTGCCTTTCGGGTCATGGACCCAAACAGGACTTTGCCGGTCATTGTGCAGAATTTCACCGCTGACCGGGCGGCACATTATAGGGACAAGGTGGGGGATTGCAATAGTATTGGCCCGACCAGTTGATTAATTTTGAAGCGGCTCACTACAGCGGATGGGTAATAGGGGGCTGGGTTGCCAGAGTGAGCAATACACTCTGGCTTTGAATCGGGAGGTTAGAAGTCGATCAGAATCGAGATAATCGTGGCCAGTTTGTTTTCCAGCTCCTGCCATTCTGCTCTGGGGTCTGAGCCCGCCACAATACCGGCACCGGCATAGAGGTTGATGCGTCCCGGCTCCAGCAATGCGCTGCGAATCGCTACGGAAAACTCGCTTTCATACTTGTTCAGATAACCACAGGCACCGGCATACCAGCCCCGCAGGTACCCTTCCTGTCCCCGGATAAAGTGCATGGCTTCCTGTCTTGGCAAGCCGCCCACAGCCGGAGTGGGGTGCAGTGCCAACAAAAGCTGGAAGTCATTGACGCCGGGGTTCAACTGGGCGCGAATATCTCGGTGCAGGTGCTGAATATGGGTCAGCTTGAAAATCTTGGGTGTGTCGTCTGCATCCACTTTTTCGCTCAATGGCCCCAATACATCGACGATATGCTCACGCACCAGCTGGTTTTCATGACTGTTTTTACTGTCATCCAGCAACTGATTCGCCAGCATCTCATCTTCATCCTGGTTCAGGCCGCGAACCGTGGTGCCAGCCAAAGCCTCGGTGTGCAACTCTCTGTCCTGGCGCTGAAACAGGCGCTCGGGTGAGCAGGAGATAAAGGCTCTGTCAGGGCTGAACTGAAAGCCAAACTGGAAACTGTTCTGATTACGTCCCTGCCAGCAAGCCAATACCATCCAGGGATCCATCACTTCGTTGACTTCAAGCTGAGATACCCGGGACAGCACCACCTTGGGCACCGTCTGGTTGAACTCAGGGTCAGTTACCTGGCGCACCAACTCTTCCCAGCGCGGATAGGCTGGTTTGTCATGCCTGGCCATAAGTCCCACCTTGTATGGTGGAACCAAAGGTCTTGGAGGCATGAGTTGCTTCAAGGCATCAGTGGCCTGTTGCAGCTCAGTGGTTGCATCATTGTCGGCAAAGTTCAGGTTCAGCATTAAGCTAAACAGCTCGCTACTGCGACGTAACTCAATTCTGGGCAGGATAAAGCGGGCGCGACCAAACTCAGGCCAGCTCTCTATAGAGCGGTCGAAGGCTATACCGCCGTAATAGCGGATTGAGGGATCGGTCGACAGTGCTTTCTGGCTCTGGTAAATCTCAGCCAGTCGCTCATCATCAATATTGTCCTGAAACAGAAAGTCCTTGGCGCAGCCCACTGCTGCCACTTCCTGCTTCTTGTCACGACCCTGCCAATAGACTCTGGGATACTGCTGTTGAGAAGCTAACCAGGCGATAAGTGGGACTGCCGTATCCACTTCCACTCTAAGCTGGATCACTTTGTCCTGAGTCTGGCTGGTGGCAGCCTCTGGGCATGGGGAAGCCGACAGGTCGGACACTTGTTGCAGCAGTTTCTCAACGGCGAATGACAGGGACTTGGCTGGCAAATCACACTCCGAAAACAGTGACTTTGCACCTCAGGTGCAGTGGAAATTCAGATGGGAAGATATTGTAAGGCATTGGCATCTTCGGTGCCTTGTCTTTGCGCTTGCCCGGACAGACCTTCCACAGGGCAAAGTTAAGGGGCGGCTTGGGCAGGTGTCAACTATCAGGCTACTAGGCTGTGATATGTATCCCTGCTACAGGGGGAGTTACCCCACTGTCCGGGTTAGGGGCATTGGACATTTTGTCGTTTGCTGTTAACCAGTTGGAACATTTGTCTTTTCCAACCTGCTCACTTGGGATCCAACCGGGATAAATTCGATCTGGCTTATTGTTTGAGCGGCCAATGCTTGCTCAACAGGCTGGGAGATGCCGACAATGCCGGGTTTGTACCCTACTAACCCAGCCCAATGACGCCTCTGCTTTCACTGGACAGCATTGACTGTGCCCATAAAGACGGTGAGCCGGCACTGCTTTCCGGTATCAGCCTGTCGCTGCACGCCGGCGAGTGCCATTGCATCAGCGGTGCCACTGGCGCCGGTAAGTCGACTCTGTTGCTGTTAGCCGCGGGGCTGGGCGGTGTTTTGTGCCAGGGCCAGATTTGCGTTCAATCCGGTGTGACCCGGGCGCTGGTATTACAGGATCCCCATACCCAACTCCTGCGCCGCACCATAGGTGCTGAAGTGGCATTTTCACTGGAAAATCTTGGTATCGAACCATCGCAAATGCCGGTGAAAGTTCGACGGGCCTTGCAAAGGGTGGGACTGGACCTGCCCTTCGGCACTCAGGTCGCCACGCTGTCGTTGGGACAAAAATATCGTCTGATGATCGCAGCCCAGCTCGTCAGTGAGCCTGGGGTTTTGATGCTGGATGAGCCATGGGCACAGCTGGATGATGAGGGAGTAAGGTCCCTCACCGCGCTGCTGATGAAGCTCAAGGCCGAGGGGATGGCGCTGTTACTGGTCGAGCACCACGCTGATGCCTTTGCTGAACTGATCGACCATTACTGGACCCTGAAAGCCGGGAGGCTCACAGCCTCAGAGATAGCTACACAGGCAGAGCCTCAGCCCTGCTTTATACCCTCTACAGCTTTTTTTCAAAGCCCCAATGCTGAGGTGCGTCTGACATCCCCCGGATTTACCCTGCAACACTCTCAGG
This sequence comes from Shewanella corallii, assembly GCF_023349125.1. Lineage (GTDB taxonomy): Bacteria > Pseudomonadota > Gammaproteobacteria > Enterobacterales > Shewanellaceae > Shewanella > Shewanella corallii. The sequence goes on from NZ_JAKIKT010000006.1 coordinate 102,593, forward strand.
GAGAGGCTTTGTTCGAGTCCCCTGCTCTTGAGGTTAACGCAGGCGAATTGGTGCTCCTGTGTGGCACCAATGGTTGTGGCAAGTCCTCATTGCTGTCCATGCTGGCCGGCTGTGGCGATGCAACCGGGCTGCCAGTCTCGGTTATGGGCAAGACCCCTGAACTCGGAACCTTTGGCTATAACCTCTGTTACCTGATGCAAAGGCCAAACCGACAGCTGTTTGAGATGACGGTGGAGGCAGAGCTGAGTTACAGCCTGAAACGGTATGGGCTGCCGCAAGAGAGAGGGGCCCGGGTAATGAACAGCTTGCAGATAGCCGGGCTGGCGCAGCATTCCCCTCACAGACTCTCTTATGGTCAGCAGCATCTGATTGCACTGGCCTCTCTGGTGTGTCTAGAGCCCAAGGTTTTTCTGCTGGATGACCCCTTTGCGGGCCTGGACAGTGTTCACAGTCAGTTGGTGGTGAACCTGCTGCAGCAGCTCAGGGCCAGGGGATGCACTTTGATTATCGCTACTCACAGGCCGATGGCACTGGCGCAAAGCCAAACCTGGCATATTCGTAATCAGCGTCTGGAGGTTGAATATGTGGGCCAGACGTAAGATCTCAGTGGTGGAAAGCCAACCGGGACAGTGGTGTGGCACAGCGATCATATTGGTCACTGTGATGAGTGCCTGTGCTTTCCTGTTGTCGGATAGCGCTCTTCCTTTATTGGCACTGGCTAATCTGCCGATGCTGATACAGGGCAGCCGTTTGGGAAGCCTCAAAGGCATTCTGGTGGTGTTCGCCCTGCAGCTGCTGATGACATCTCTTTTTTACCTCTTGCTGTATGGCTGGCAGAGCTTGCCCCAGGCCGCCCTGGTGGTATTCCGGCTGCTGCTGGCGCTGATCCCGGGTTGGTGGCTGTCTGCCCGGTTTGCTCCTGAACAACTTGGAAGTTCACTGGCGCGGGTATTGCCGTCCAAATGGGCCTTTGTGCTGGCTGCCACCCTGAGTTTACTGCCCCATATTCAACGGGAAGCGATGGAGATCTATCGCCTGCAATGTCTGCGGGGGGCCCCCATTACCAAGCGGGCACTGCGTAATCCTAAAAACTGGCTGGAACTGGGCCCCTGCCTGTTGTTCCCGCTGTTAATTGAACTGATGAAGTTGTCGCGCCAACAGGCCCTGGCTGCCAAAAGCCGACATTTCGGCACCCACCCCAAACCTACACACTGGCAAGCGCCAGAGGATTTATGACAAAACGATTTGAATTCAGTCTGCAGGACGCATTGTTTATTGGGCTTTGCGCCACACTGCTGGTGGCACTTAAAGGCATGCTGCGGCTTAAGCTGGGGATCTCTGGTCACACCATGCTGCTGATGAGCTTTATGTACCTCACCTGCTATGGAGTGGTGGGGCGTCTGGGCAGCATCACCCTGTGCGGCACGCTGGCCGGACTGGTGGCTATGGCGCTGGGCGTGGGTAAAGGTGGCCCCATGATTTTGCTTAAGTTTGCTTTGCCTGCACTGGCTATGGATGTGGCGCTGTTATTGGTGATGGCCTGGCCTTTGAAGTGGCGCTTTTGCGTGTTGGTGGTCAGTGCTGCGATAGCCTGGGCCGGTAAGGTCTGGTTGACCAATATGCTTGCTGGGATGGCGATAGAAGTAGCGCTGATCAAATTTGCCATCAGTGTGGCGCAGGGGACGGGTTTTGGGCTGCTGGGTGCCGCACTGGCCTTTGCGTTGGCGAAACGATTACAGGCCCATGACCTGTTGAAGATGAATATCAAAGAGTAAAACAACAATGAATCAAACTCTGGAAAACCAGTACCTTATCTGCATTGATGATACCGACGATATTGGCACCAAGGGCACAGGTGAGATAGCGGGTGAAATAGGCGAACTGCTGGTCGCACGTTTCCAAGGGAAAGCCGGTTTGGTCAGCCGTCATCAGTTATATGTGCACCCGGATATTCCCTATACCTCCCATAACTCTGCCATGTGTTTTGCCTACTCGGGGCCCGCGAGTGTTGATGATATTCAGCGCCTGGCCGCAGAGCATCTGATTAGTGTTTCAGCCCCAGCAGCGGATCCCGGGCTTGGGATTTTAAATCTGGCGAATTTTCGGGGCGGCAATGACCTGATTGCCTTTGGACGACAAGCCAAGCAGGAGGTTAAAACCAAGGAGCAGGCCTACGTTCTGGCACAGGCGCTGGGTATTTCCCTGACTGAACACGGTGGAACCGGGCAAGGTGTTATCGGGGCGCTGGCTGGTTTGGGGCTCAGGCTGGAGGGGCGTGATGGCCGGGTTAAGGGACAGATAAAGCTGGGGCAAACTGAAGAGGCCAGTGTCACCCTGACCGTAGAGGAAATTCTGTCTCAAAGTGGCCTGGAACTGGTGGTGAATACCAGTGGTGAGTCTTTGGCGACGACTGAATCTGTGCAGCTGTGTGGCAAGGTAAAAGCCGTAGTGCATCAGGGGAAGTTCGCCTTGTTGGTGGCTCAGGATTCCGGTGCATGGCGGAACGCCAGTCGTGCTCAACTCAAGGCATATTGATATGAATAACTGGTTCGAAATTGATAGCGGACTCAAGCTTTCTCTCTTTTCTGCACAGGAGTCTGACGCTGCCCGGCAGGCAGCGGCTGTTTGCACCTTCTTTGCGGCGGATGATGAAGATGAGTGGGTCGATGACATCGAGATTTCCTGCTTTAACTGCCAGTATCGCAGGTGGCTGCAGCACAAGATAAGCTGCCATCGTCCATAGCGAAAAATAGTGGAGGGAAATCCGGCCAAATTGCTGCAGGCGTCTATACTTTACGAGTATTTGAGGCATAGGGGACTAGCCCTATGGTGTGGAACCCTGATGGCAGCATTTGATTGAAATATCGAGTAATCAGATAGATAGAAAGGCAGCCGTCAGCATCAATGACAGATATGGAATCTGGAGTGGAATGAATGGCTGAGACTGCGCTGTCTTCAACCCTGATAAAACTACCTGTACCTGAGCTGAAGGTGGGTATGTTTGTTGCTCAACTGGAAGACAGTGGCAAGCTGAAAGTGGCTGCAGCCGGTCTGATTAAATCAGAAGAGGCGATACAGAAGCTCAAGAAAAGCGGGATCGAGTATGTATGGATTGATCCCAGCCGTGCCCAGACTAAGGAAGAGAACGAGACGCCTGCAGAGCAAAAGGAAGTTAAAGCTGGGAATCGAGACCTGAGGCAACAGAAGGCGAAAAAGTTACTGGGTGAAGCCAAAAACCTTATTCGTAAAGTCCTCAGTGAAGTCTTTGATGGTAAAGAGGTGGATGCTGAGCCTTTCGGAGAGCTGGCTGACAAGATGATTGAGTCGGTCATGCAGGACTCGGATGCATTGAAATGCGTCTCGGCCCTGCGCAACAAAGATGCTTATCTGCTTGAACACTCCGTCAATGTTTCCTTCCTGCTGGTGACCTTCGGCCGTTATCTTAATCTGGACAAAGAGATGCTCAGGCATCTGTCCATTGGCGGGATCTTGCATGATGTGGGTAAAACCCGGGTCGACAATGATATTCTCAACAAACCCGGCAAGCTGACGCCGGAAGAGTTTGAGGAGATGAAGATGCATCAAGTGCATGCCATCACTCTGCTCGATGGCCTTACCGGCCTTTCGCAAATCAGTAAAGATGTCAGCTTTATGCACCATGAAAAGCTGGATGGTAAAGGTTACCCCAGAGGTCTGAAGGGCGATGAGATCCCGCTTCATGGGCGTATGAGCTGTATCTGTGATATCTATGATGCACTTACCGCCAACCGTTGTTACAAAGAAGCCATGAGCCCGGCTGAGGCGTGCAAAATTCTGCTTAAACTTACGCCATTTCACCTGGATCAGAAGCTGGTTTATCAGTTTATTCGCTGTATCGGTGTTTATCCTGTCGGCTCTTTGGTGGAGCTGTCCGATGGTCGTTTGGGGATTGTCTGGGATCTTGAAGGGCGTGATGCGCTGCACCCTGTGGTGAAATGCTTTTATTCACTGAAACACAAGAAGTTTGTAGATGTTAAGTATGTGGATGTCGGTCGAACAGAGCTGAACATCAACCGTGGTGTGTCACCCTGCACTCTGGAAATAGACCCAACCCCCTTTTACTGAGCAGCCTTTACTGTCAGCAATCGTCATCTTTCAACTCATAGGTAACGCTGCCACCCGGCGCCGTAGGGTAGTTAACTTCAACATGACAATCATAGGTAGCGGATGGTTTGTTGTCGGCAAAATAGATGATAAACCATGGCAAGCCGGGTCCTGAGCCACCATAGTGTTTGGAAATGGTCACCTCGTTGCCCAGACTCGAATACTCTCTTGCTGAGACAACAAACTTAATCAGGCCGTAGTAGCCGATAACATCGGCTGAACCATTGTTATCCAGGTCGATATTGGCTGTTGAGGCATCGACCTTCTCCTGTCCCTGAAGCAAAGCCTTGCTGTAAACCAACTTATTGGTACTGTCGAAAGCACCCTTGGCCCCCTCCAATACGCTGACTTTGGCGTCTTTTTGCAGATTAATAAACTTGGGGACTGCCGTGACCGCGAGAATGCCGAGAATAATAATCACCACAACCAGCTCTATCAAAGTAAAGCCGATTTGTTTGCCTTTGCTGCGGGGAAGCATATGGCTCCTTGTGATTGTCATTGGCATTCTCCTTTGACCAATTTAAGTGACGGTATGTTGGGCTTATACAGTCATCGGCTGGTATCACGAGCCGTTAGCTCGCTCAAACCAAGGTCCCTGATTACAGCGTCTGTTCCCGTTACCAAATGTTATGCAAGCGTAAGCATGACACCTTTAAACAGGACTTGCTCAATAAGTAATGAGTTGGTTATGTTGTGCGATTGTAAAAAAATGTTCTGATTCAGGGAAGATATAAATGAGAATACTGATAGCGTTATGTTTTGCAGCCTTGGCTTTTAACACAGTTTCAGCTGAGTTTCAGGAGGGAACTCACTACCGGACTATTCATGCTGGTCCCGCATCTGAAGAGCACCAGCTGACAGAGTTTTTTTCCTATTTTTGTGGTCATTGTTATCGCTACTACAGTCAGCAACTGCCTGAGCTAAAGAAAAGCCTGCCCAAAGAGGTGGAATTCAAGCCTTCGCATGTTGGCGGTTTGGGAGGCGCTATGGGGCAAGAACTCAGTCGCGCATTTGCAATTGCTGAATTGCTGGGGAAGCAAGCCGAAGTGGATGAGCAGTTGTTTTCGGCAATTCACAGGGACAAAAAGCGCTTAAGCAGCCGTCAGGATATAAAGCAACTTATGGTTAAAGCCGGGATCCCTGCCAACAAATTCGACAGTCTGGTGGACTCCTTTATGGTTAACACCAAGGTGGCACAAATGAACAAAGATACAGAGAAAGCAGAGATCAGAGGGGTGCCCGCATTTGTGGTTAACGACAAATACCTGATCAACACCTCTGTAGTCAGTGACCCTGATACCGTGGTTTCATTGATCAATTACCTGAACCAGAAGTCATGAGACCTATGCTCTACAACCTGTTGTTCTGGGCGGGGATTGTTACTTTTCTCGCCTCGCTGGCGCATATCGCCATTATTATCGGTGGCCCGGATTGGTATCGTTTCTTCGGTGCCGGTGAAGGGATGGCGAAAATGGCGGAAGCGGGTGAGGCTTACCCAGCGATTATGACCGCCGGAATTGCTTTGGTGCTGGCGATTTGGGGCGCTTATGCCTGGTCGGGTGCAGGCGTGATTCCAGCCTTACCACTGAGACGTCTAATCCTGATTGGTATAGCGGGGGTGTTTTTACTCAGGGCCCTTGCGGGTCTGGTTCTGCCCTGGCTGGTGGACCATCCGGCACTGGCTGCCAACTCAAATACCTTCTGGATGGTGAGTTCGGTCATCTGCCTGATGATAGGTTTGTTGTATGCCTTTGGCCTGAAACAAAACTGGCATCAGCTGGTGCCAGTTTAATTCGGGTTTTTGAGTATGTATCAGGTTGCGCAAACGTCCCTGTTCGACGCATGGGGTAGTTGATTTAGCGCTGATCGCGCCTGATCTGGTTAACCAAAGTCACCATTTACATAGCCACGGGTGCGGTCGTCTGCCGGAGTGCTGAACAGAATATTTGTGTTGTTGTGCTCCACCAGATCCCCCATCAGGAAAAAGGCGGTGCGGTCAGAGATACGACGGGCCTGCTGCATAGAGTGGGTCACGATAACTATGGTGTATTTCTGCTTCAGGGTCTGGATTAAATCTTCAATCTTTTTGGTAGCGATAGGGTCCAACGCCGAGGTCGGTTCATCCATCAGGATCACGTCCGGCTCCATTGCAATGGTGCGGGCGATACACAAGCGCTGCTGCTGACCACCGGACAGGCCAAAGGCCGGTGACTTGAGACGATCTTTCACTTCATCCCACAGAGCAGCGCTGCGCAGTGAGCGCTCTACCACTTCATTCAGGGTCTTCTTGTCAGTCACGCCCTGGGCACGCAGACCGTAGGCGATATTGTCATAGATAGACATGGGGAAGGGGTTGGCCTTCTGGAACACCATACCTACCTTGATACGCAACGAGGCCACATCCACATTCTGGTAGATATCCTGCTCATCCAGGGTCACCAGACCATCAATTTTCACGCCTTCAATCAGGTCGTTCATACGGTTCAGGCAGCGCAGCAGGGTGGATTTACCACAACCTGAAGGACCGATCAGTGCAGTCACCTGACGAGCAGGAATATCCAGGTTGATGCCGTGCAGTGCGTGGTTGGCGCCATTGCCGTAATACAGGTTCAAGTCTTTAATACTAATTTTGTTCATCATCTGGTTCTCAGGATCAGTAAGTTGCCTTGTTGAAGCGGCTGGCGATCAGCTTGGTAATGGTATTGATGACCAAGACCACCACGATAAGTACAGTGGCCGTTGCATAGGCCTGATTCCACTCATGAATCGTGTACAGTTCCTGGGTTAATTTGTAGAGGTGTACCGTCAGGGTACGGCCTGAATCCATCAGGCTCTCCGGAATACGTGCCACCATTCCCGCGGTCAAAAATACCGGGGCAGACTCGCCAATAATACGGCCGATACTCAGTACGATTGAGGTCACTATGCCCGGCATGGCGCTTGGCAGGATCAATCGGGTAATGGTGTAAATTTTGGGTGCGCCCAGGCCATAGGAGCCTTCACGATAGCTCTGTGGCACAGCCATCAGAGCTTCTTCCGTGGTGCGGATAATCACAGGCAGGATCAGAATACTCAGGGTCAGTGCGCCGGACAGTACCGAGAAGCCCAGTCCCAATACGCCAACAAAGAAGGTCAGACCGAACAGACCGAAGATAATGGAAGGAATACCCGCCAGAGACTCGGTACAGAAACGTATGACCTTAACCAACTTACTACCGGGTTTGGCATATTCGGTCAGGTAGATGGCGGTCATAATGCCGATCGGTGCAGCAACGCCTATGGATGCCAGCACCATGTAGATGGTGGAGACAATCATGGGCCAGATACCTGAGGCTTCACCAATACTGGTGTAGTCAGAGCTGACAAATTCCCAGTTCACATGAGCCAGGCCATTGCTGAGGATGTACCAAAGAATCCACAGCAGGAAGCCAACGGTCAGGCTGGCGCCAAGCCAGATCAGGGCTTTGGCAGCTGTGTCCTGGATTTTACGGGCGCGGGTCAGAGTGTATGACATAGATGTGTGCCTCTTACTTGGCCTTTTCGCGGTTCAGGTACAGCAAAGTACCGTTGAGCATCATGATAAATACCAGCAGAACTATGCCTGTGGCATACAGGGCGCTGGCGTGTACGCCGGAGGCATAGGACATCTCCAGGGCAATATTGGCAGTCAGGGTACGGGCTGGCTCCAGAATGCTGCCAGGCATTGCCGGAGCATTACCCATCACCATGATGATCGCCATGGTTTCACCCAGCGCGCGGGCAATACCCAGAATCACGCCGGTCAGAATGCCTGAGCGGGCAGCCGGTACCAGCAGTTTGAAAATGGTAAACATGGGCGAAGCCCCCAGTGCCAGCGAGCCCTCTTTATAGGTCTTGGGAACCGCACGCAGCGAGGTTTCAGATACTGCAATCACTGTGGGCAAAATCATCACCGCCAGCACCAGCATTCCCGCCAGCACAGTGTTACCTGCGGGCACATTGAACCATTCCTGGATCATGGGAACGATAATGATCAGGCCGAAGAAGCCATAAACCACAGAAGGGATCCCCGCCAGCAGTTCAACGGCAGGACGGATAATGTTGGCCAGCCATTTGGGGGCTACCTCGGCAATAAAAATTGCGGTGAGCAGAGCGACGGGAACACCGATAGCCACTGCGCCTATGGTCGATGCCAGCGAGGCGACAATCATGGGCAGGATGCCGTACAGGGCGGGTGGTAACCACTCTGTGCCCGTCACTATGCCGCTGACGCCTGCTTCGGCGAAGGCTGGCAGGCTCTCCTGAAAAATAAAGTAAGCGATCACTGCCAGAGACAGGACGCCTATGATTGCTGCAAGCAGAAACAGGATTTTGAAAAACTGCTCCTTCCAGTCACGGCGGCGGCCGCTTTGGGGAAGGATAGTGCCAGTTGCTGGCACAGCAGTGGTGTCTATGGATGCTGATTGCATTACATCTTCTCCCGATAGTCGCTCAGTACGTTCTGGCGGCTATGGTCATTGGGCCGGTTGTTACGCCGGCCCGGTACAGCGCGTCAATCTTGATATTGGTTGTAGTTGGAACAGTGATTACAGAACTGAGATATAACCTTTGTCTGCTACCACTTTCTGACCTTCTGCAGAGACTACCCAGTCCAGGAACTTGCGGGCAGCATCAGAGGTGTTGGCATCTTTATGCAGAACCAGGAATGGGCGGGCGACCTGATAGTCACCGGACTGAACTGCGGCAACAGAAGCGGCTTTACCGTCTACTTTCAGCGCTTTCACTGAGTTGTCTACTGAGCCCAGAGAGATATAGCCGATGGCGAATGGGTTGTTGGCGACAATGGTTTTTACCACGCCGTTACCATTACCTACCTGAGCGCGCTGAGAGATGGCAGATACAGAGATGCCGTTGACTTTACGCTTCAGCTTCATAATGTCTTCAAAGGCGCCGCGGGTACCGGAGGCGGTATCCCGGGTCACCACAACCACAGGCTTGCTTTCGCCACCAACCTGAGACCAGTTGGTGATTTCGCCGCGATAGATGGCTGCGATTTGATCTTTGGTCAGGTCAGCAACAGGATTTTTACCGTTAACAACCACGGCGATACCGTCACGGGCGATGGTGGTTTCTTTCAGTTCAGGCTCTTTTTCAGAGTCTTTCAGCGAGCGGGAAGCCATACCCAGCATGCTGGTGCCATTTTTTGCGGCCTTCACACCGGCAGAAGAGCCTGTGCCCTGAACTTCAATAAAGGTGTTTTTGTTGCTCTGCTGATAAGTCTCAGCCAGAACTTCCATCACTTCGGTGACAGAGGTGGAACCGGATACAGAAATAGTTTCGCTTGCAACAGCGGTACCTGCGGTCATGGCGCTGGTCAGAGCCAGCAAAGCAAACATCTTGGTTTTCAAGTTACTACCCTCGTTTATTGAATTTGGCCTGTGATGGTTGATGTACCAGGCAGCGGCAAATTTAGGGCAGTTATGTGACAGTCAGATTGCTTGAATATGACAACCAGATGACAATCTTCATCCCTCTGTCATCGGAAATTAAAGGTACTGTCATCTTTCGGCGAATCATGGCTAAAGGTCGGCTTGAGTTCGTCATTTTTAAACTTTAGTTCAGCGGGGTTTTTCAGGTGTGTGATTACTTACATCTATTTGGCTGGGTCATGCCCCTGAGGTAATAATTGACTGGGTTTCAGCGGACATATCTGACTGGACTGAAATACAAAACTGTGAACTGTTTGGCGTTTTTTTGAGCTTGAAGGCGGAAACAGGTTAAGCTTGTGTCACCTCAATGAATATGGATATCCGTTTTAATTCCAATGGAATTTATCAACAAGATTAAGGCCCTGCTGGTCGGGATAAAAAATTGGTTGTTGGTCACCTTTGGCCAGCTTAAAACTTCCGCCGAAGGAGGCAAAGCCAGTGCCTCCAGTGGCTTGAAGTCACTGTGGAACTCACTGACCTTTTCCCAGCATTGCTACCTGGTCGCTTCGATAGGGGCTGTGGTGGTTTTGTATATGACCAGTGGCGATGTTGAAAGTTATAGTTTTCAATTCCTGGGGCTGCTGGCGCTGGCGGGTATTACCGTTGAGTTTTGGCCTAAGTTTCTTAAGGTTTGGGAAAGTCTGCAGGGGCGAGCCTTAATCCTGCTGTTTTATGCTGTGGTTGCCAATTTTGCCCTGGGTAACGCATCCGGGCTGGTGAATGAGGTGACAGGGGTCAGCGCTGGGGCTTTGCCCTACAGTCATAATTTTGCCCTGCTGCTGAATATGCCCGTGTGGTTTTTTATCACCTCGCTGGTGGCCTTGCTGTTTTGGCAACTGCTGATGCCTTTCTATCTGTTCCTGCTCCTGCTACTTAAGCTATTTGGGATGCACGGCCTGTGGCACCCGCCCCATTACAGATATGTATTTACCACCGCATTGGTACGTTATGCGTGGAGCTGGGTGTTGTTTACCCAGTTGTGGTTTTTTGGCCATATGACAGGTATAGCCGGTAATGAGGGAGTCGATGCTGACTATTATGCTCAGTTTACGACTGAGTTAACCGAGGCGATTGAGCAAGAGGAACAGCTTAAACAGCAGGAACTGTCTGCAGAGGAACTGCAGATCGCGCTGGATAAAATTGCTGAAGGTAAAGAGGAGCTGGAAGTCATGGTGTCCCGGGCCGATCAATTTTACCTGAGGCAAAAACAGTTGCTGGCCTGGTTTGTGTTTGATTACGAGGCGGACGGTAAGTCCCGTTGCCAACATCCACCAGGTTCCAAAGTGGTAGAGCTGAATGATTATGAGATTCTGCTGATCACCGACCAGCAGAATTATGACACTGACAGCGAAATAGGATACCAATATCAGGTCTTGCCCTGTATTTCGCCGGCATTGGGCCGTGAGTTCTTACCTGCTCAAACCCAGCCTTAAGAGTGAGGCTGCAGGTTTACTGTTGCCTCAGTCTCTGTGTCGCCATAGATAGGTCACGGCCAGAGCTGCCGGTATGATTAGCAGGACAATGACCATGGGGACGCTGGATTTAATGGCTTCCACATTGAGTGAATAAACACTGATAACGTCTGACATATCCGTGATCAGCCTTAGCGCCAGAATGAGCAGCAATGCTCGGCGTGACTTCAGTGCCAGAGCCAGCACTATGCCCAGTGCCATGGCGATGTTACGGGTGATATAAAGTTGCGTCACATAGTCCAGTTCAGTTGCGCCCGGGATGAAATCGGCCGGACTCATGGCGGTTCCAGCAGAAAAGAAGAGGACCAGAACCACTTGAATCAGGGCTACAAGCCAGACCCAGAGTGGTAAAAATTTTTCTGATGAGTTGTCCAACGCTTCCCCCTGAATACCTAACTGTCCTGATTTCATCACCCAGCTAAGGTTGCGACTATTGCCAACTACCTTTGTGGGGCGGGGTGCCAATCAGCATAAAGGTCAAAAATGTCGTATACAGGGGAAACCACATAAAGATATTGGCAGAGCCTGTCATGGCAGTGATGGCCATGTGCAGGATTGCAACCGTGGCCAATCCAACTGAACCTGTGATGAAATGCTGCTTTTTATTCTTGATATTCATAGTTTTTCCTAAAATAAACATGTCCGATACAGCTATTCGGTTATTACAGATAACTCAGTGCAGAAATAAACAAGCCACAGCAAAATAAACAAAACACCAATGCCGTGTTGCATAGAGTATTTTCAACCTAACAAAAACCTTCTCTTAAAAACAATAGCGAACTCCAGTTTGTAATATTGAGTTGTGAGTGCTCGTTTTATTCAGTAATAGCGTCATGTTTCAGATTGAGCGGCGCAAATAAAACCTGGGCGATTAAAGTGAATGCTATTTGTAAGGTATTGATATATTTGGCTGTTAATCGCAAAATATTTGGTTTGTGTAAGCAAACAGCCAGGGAAAGGTGATGTCTCAGCAGCGGATTTACAGCAAAGAGCGTACAACTGCCAAAGGATTGTACATAGCCGCTGGCGTTCTGTGTTTTGCGGCCCTGCTAATCCAACTGACAGATAACTGGAGTATCGGCCTGTTTCTGCTCTCCTCGCCTTTTCTGGCAATGGGTCTCCTGCTGCTGATTATCGGCAAGTACCATGACAACAAGTATCGCAGGCTCGGTAAGAGTGTGCTGGTGCTGCCGACAGACAGGTGCGAACTTGGGCTGGCAATAAAAGCCAGAGTCGAGATCGAAAAGCCTGAGTTTAACCGGGTCAGCAGAATTCAATTAAGCTGCCTGCGGCGAGAGAACTCAGGTAGCGACGACAACAAGATTGCCAGTTATCAAACCCTGTGGTAGCAGGATATCGAGGTCAATGCTTATTGCCAGCGGGAAAGCACCTGGTTGGAGTTTGAGTTCACTATCCCGACGGATAAAACCCCGACCAGTCGGCGTTGGTTTGCGCAATATCGGGTGCTTTGGGAGTTATCATTTGAGTATGTTGAAGCTTTGACGGCGGTAAAGCGCAGTTGGGAAATTCAGGTTGTACGTCCGGACCTGAGCGTACTCAAGGGCCAGAGTCTTTGAAGTTAGCTCATATCCATAGAAGCAGTGTCTTGATATAGCGCTGTTTGAGGAGAGAGGTTATCAGTGACCATGTAAATTGCTTAAAGCCTGTACATTGGTGTCCTCTCAATAGCACGGTATTCTGAATACAGTGTTCCGGAATAAACTCGTTGTAAAATTACTTCTTCTGACCGTTTAAATAAGTGAAAACTAAAGTCGTTGAGAAACAATGTCTAACGTTTTTGCTTGCCAATTTTATTAAAATATCCAAAAAGAATAATCTGAATATTTATAACATTGTGCTTACGCTTTGTTTCATTGTTCCAAAGATTGACCGTTGTTAATATTCGCGCACTTTCAGCTTTGAATTAATCCATATGCAAAATCATGATCAAACTGCCTCACTGAATCCTATTCTTGTTCAGGGTGCGATGGACGTAGAAATTGAAACTCTTGTTGAAGCCCTGTCTGACGTAAGAGTCAAAACGTTTGGGTCATGGACTTTCTGGGAAGGTCAAATCAAGGGCTATCCAGTAGTGGTTTCCCGCACCGAAATCGGTCTGGCCAACGCTGCAGCTTCAACCACTTTGGGTATTGAGCATTACAAGCCAAAGTTTGTTATCAACCAAGGGACTGCCGGTGGTCACGACCCCAAGCTGTTCCGCGGTGATATTGTTGTGGGCACCAGCAGTTTTAACATGGGTTCCTATAAGACTGAGTTCACTGAAAAAGGTCAGGGTATGCACCCGACCCAATGGCAGAACTTTGATATGACCATGTACCTGCGTGAAAACGGCGAAGTGGTTAAACACAACCATTTTAAAGCTGACCCTGAGCTGGTTAAGCTGACCATGTCTCTGGCATCGAGCTATGACAAGGGGCAGGTAGTGGAAGGTGTGATTGGTACCGGTGATGAGTGGAACCGTGAGGTTGACCGCATCAACTGGTTCCATGAGAACTTTAATACAGCCATTGAAGAGATGGAAACCTCCGCAGCAGCTATGGTGGCTGAAGCATATAAGATCCCGTTCGTCAGTATTCGGGTGCTGTCCAACACAGACCAACACGGTCAGGACTTTGAGCCACAAACTGCAATTGATTGTCAGCACTTTGTGTTGAATGTCATTGATGAATTAATCAAGGCTCAGTAATTAATTTCAGGGTATATAAATATCCTCATCCAAATTAATTAAAAACAACTGTTCCAATAAATATAATGTCGGACTCTGTATTAATGTCAGAGTCCGGGGTTTAACTCGTCTCTTTTATTAACGACAGATATATAAAATGCAAATCTTAGTTAGTATTCTGGGTATTGTAACCCTGCTCGCTATTGCCTATTTCGCTTCTGAAAACCGTAAAGCCATTAATTACCGCACTGTGGGAGTCGCTTTCCTGCTGCAGCTGACTTTGGGTGCCTTTGTGATGTACTCGTCCTTCGGTCAGTCGGTGATTTACTCCATGGCAGGTGCCGTATCCACTGTGATTGGTTACAGCAATGAAGGTATGTCCTTTATGTTCGGTGGCCTGGTCAGCGATAAGATGTATGAGCTGTTTGGGCCAGGTGGTTTCGTTATCGCCTTCAAAGTACTGCCAATTATTGTGTTTTTCTCTGCTGTATCTGCCGTGCTCTACCATCTGGGCATAATGCAGCTGGTGGTGAACTGGGTTGGTGGCGCACTGCAAAAGCTGCTGAAAACCAGTAAAGCGGAATCCATGTCTGCCAGTGCCAATATCTTTGTGGGCGTAACCGAAGCGCCACTGCTGATCAAACCTTATATGCCAAAGATGACCCGCGCCGAGCTGTTCGCCGTGATGTGTGGTGGTCTGGCGTCCATCGCAGGTACCATGCTGGCCGGTTATGCCCAGCTGGGTATCAAGATGGAATATCTGCTGGCGGCTTCCTTTATGGCGGCTCCGGGCGGATTGCTGTTTGCCAAGTTGCTGATCCCTCAGACTGAAACCGTGTCTGACGAAGAGCTGGAAGTGGTTGAAGAGGATAAGCCAAAGAACGTTATCGATGCAGCGACAGCCGGTACCATGAGTGGCTTGTCACTGGCATTGGCGGTTGGCGCTATGCTGTTCTCCTTCGTCAGCCTGGTGGCCTTGATGAACGGTATGCTGGGCGGTATTGGTAGCTGGTTTGGCATTGAAAGCCTGAGTATGCAGATGATTCTGGGCTATCTGTTCGCTCCAATCGCATGGTTGATGGGGGTCAGCTGGGATGAAGCTATGCTGGCAGGTTCCTTTATAGGTCAGAAGATCGTAATCAATGAGTTCTTCGCCTATATCAACCTGGCTCCTTACCTGTCCGGTGAGGCGATTGTCGAAGCCACTGGTCAGCCAATGTCTGAGCGTACTCAGGTGATTCTGTCCTTCGCCCTGTGTGGCTTTGCCAACTTTGGTACTGTCGCTATCGCCATCGCCGGTATCGGCGGCCTGGTACCTGAGCGCCGATCTGAAATCGCGACTCTGGGTCTGAAAGCGCTGGCAGCAGGTATCCTGTCCAACCTGATGGCAGCTACCATTGCCGGATTGTTTATGACGCTGGCCTAAGACTCAGGTAAATTATCGGTATAAAAAAGCCGCTAACTCTGAATGAGTAAGCGGCTTTTATCTTATAGTCGGAAAGGATTTTATAACTGGCGTGGCCCCCATAACTATTTAAATTCTCCATAGTTAAAGATTACACCTGTCCCCGTCTGAAGTTGCCGGAGGGAAATGACTTCAATAGCAAGTCCCGTCATGGATGACGGGACAGACACCGTTGAGACAGGGATGTGGAATCGGTGGTGGTTGCGTGTAGTGAAGCCATTTTACGATGGGTCACAACTTCAGTTGGGGCGGCAAGGGAGATGCAAGAGGGAATTGCTGTTGATCCCCTCTTGCCCGGGTGTGGGCTGGAAGCCCACGACGTTTTGCTAAGCGAAGCTTAACTAATCCAATGCAGCAGGCATAAGCCCTTGAGTGACGTTCGACTTACATCTGCAAAGAAAAAACCGCCCACTCTTCAGCCTGGAAAGTGGGCGGCTTCTTTTAGCTATGCTTAAGCGCATGAGCGCGCCAATTACCGCATGGTAACAAACTCTTCAGCCCCGGTTGGGTGAATGGCGACAACGGCATCAAAGTCCTTCTTGGTGGCACCCATCTTCATGGCGACACCAAAGCCCTGCAGGATCTCATCCATGGCAAAACCAATACCATGGATACCGACCACAGTTTCATCCTCACCGGCACACACCAGCTTGAACTTACACTCCTGACGGTGGGCAGTGACGGCAGTGTACATGGACGCGAAAGTGGAGGTGTAAACCTTCACATTGTCTTCGCCATACTGTTCAACAGCCTGAGGTTCGGTCAGGCCCATGGTGCCGATTGGCGGGTGGCTGAATACCACTGTTGGCACATTGGCGTAATCCATGGCAGCGTCATGCATGTTGTTGAACAGGCGCTCGGACAATAGGCGACCGGCTTTTACGGCTACCGGCGTCAGCTCGATACCGCCAGCCATAATGTCACCTACACAATAGATGCCTTCGGCAGAGGTATTTTGCTGGGCGTCGACAAACACGAAGCCACGCTCGTCAACGGTCACATCGGTATTTTCCAGGCCGATTTTATCTGTGGCTGGCTCGCGGCCAATTGCCCAGATCAAGCAGTCCACTTCAAAGCTCTCGCCATTTTCCAGCGTCAGAGTCAGGCTGCCATCGGTGTTCTTCACCACCTCTTTTGGTGTGCTGAAGGTGTGCAGGTTTGGACCTTCTTTCTCCATAAAGCCGGTCAATGCTTCAACCAGCATAGGATCGAAGCTGCGCAGTGGCGCGTGCTTACGTACAAACAGATGGGTCTCTGTACCCAGAGCATGCATCACGCCGGCGATTTCCACCGCGATATAGCCTGCGCCAACCACAGCCATACGCTTTGGCTGCTCAGTCAGCTCAAAGAAGCGGTCTGAGTCGATACCGTATTCGGCACCGGGAATATTGGGGATACTTGGACGACCGCCGGTAGCGATCAGGATATGGTCGGCAGTGTAATGCTCGCCATTGACCTCGATGGTGTTGTTGTCCACAAAGCGGCCGTAACCGTTAACCACAGTGACCTTATTGCTCCCCAGGCCACGTTCATAGGCTCCATGGATACGATCGATATAGGCACAGCGGCTGCTGACCAGTGTCTGCCAGTCAAATTTATTGATGGTGACATCGAAACCATAATCTTTGGCATACAGGTTCATGGCTTCTGCCACCTGAGCGCCGTACCACATCACTTTCTTGGGGACACAGCCTACATTTACACAGGTACCACCCAGTTGCTTGGCTTCAATCAGCAAAACCTTAGCGCCACGCATGGCTGCCCGGTTGGCTGATGCAATACCGCCGCTGCCTGCGCCGAGGCAGATATAATCAAAGTGTTGTGCCATTTCGGTCTCCATTTCAGTCACGGCCACTGTCCAGATTTCGGTGCCGCAATTTTCTTGTTGTTGTGCCGAATACTGCCAAAAACTGTGACGCAGGGACAGCCTTAAATGTTAAGGCGTCGCAATAGAGAAACTTTAGCGTGCCTGACACTTATGGTGATCACCTGTAGCCGGGCCCTCAGCACCACATTTCAGACACTGCCACTCCTGCATTCTGACCTTACGCTCCTGCGCATGGTGTCCATATTTTTGCGTGCCGGCTTTTTCCAACTGTTTGAGACGTTGGTCAAGCCAGCGACAAAATGGGTCATTGGCAACGCTGGTACGATTGGCCAGTTGCTGTTTCCGGCTCAGCTTCCTGGATTTCTTCGCTTTGTCAGAGACCTGCTTTTCGTTGGATTTATTGCGGTGGGCTTCGGGACTTGGTGTTGCAGGAGCAGGCATCTCAAGCGCGCTTTGCTGTTTTGGAATGGCTATGGGGTTGCCATGCTCATCCAGCACAGTGTCCAAAGGCAGAGGGTCTTTGCTCCATGAGTGAAAGCTCAGCAGGGCGAGCAGTAACCCGGCGATACTCAAGTGCAGTTTCATCAGTCAATCACCCAGGTAAGAAGTACCCCTCCCCAGGTGATATCGCTGCCGTCCGGTACCTGATCGGCGCCGCCATACTCACGCCGGATATCTGTGCCGATAAAGGCATGATGCAGATGCAAGGTCGCACTCAGTTTGTCACTCCATTGCCAGCTGGCCTCAATCCCTATCTGGGTGTGATTATTGCCATCATGCTCCTCGGTCACATAGCCATAATCAAATCCTTGCAGCAGATAGGGAACCAGTACCCATTGTTCGCTGAGCTGCCACTCATGGGCCAGAGCGAGCTCAATGAAATAACCTGAGTTTTCGGTAGCATAGGTATAGTTGGCCGAAGGAGTTAACCAATCCCAGCCCGTGTAGGCCAGGTCGGCGAACACCTCATTGTCGTGGGTCCGCTCCAAGCCGTAGAACTCTATTCTGTGGTATCCGGCTGACAGCTCAATATTGTCAGGCGTATCGAAGCCATATTCGACTCCGAATTTGGCTTCTGAATAATCCAGACTGTCACCGCGGATCAGCTCGCTATACAGAGTAACTGACTGCCAGTTGGCGCTGAGCAAGGCCCAGAAACGGCCTGTGTCATCAAGTGTGTCCCGGCCCTGTTGCACATAGTTGCTGTCCCAGGCGGCAATGATTTCAGAGTCTGTGGGGACAGCCTGTGCTGCTGAGATTGAGCCAGTGGTTGATGCTATGAGTGCGGCGAGAGGGGCAAAGCGTCGCATTTGTCATCCATGATTGAATAAAAACAGTGCTTTGAGTGTAGTTCTCAGCTTTGGAGGCTGCCACTTGGCGTGAGATAGGATTACTTGCCTCTGCATCTGTCCAGATCGCTTCGCCCAGGGCCATCAGAGTAGCACTTGAGGCATCTCCACTCCCATTCCCGTGTCTGCAACTCCCTTTGGTGGTGGCCATATTTCTGGAAGGGCGCACTCTCAAGCTGGGTCATTCTTTGGTCGAGCCAGCGGCATGAAGGGTCATTGGCAACAAATGGACGACGGCTGACTGCAGGCTTGCCAACGCTGACATACTTTCTGTTTGAAGGTGACAGGCCTGTGTTTATGGGTTTGGCAGTCTGCTTTTGCGGCGAAATATTAATGATGCTGGCGCCATCAGAACGTATCTGTATTGGATTTCCATCGGCATCAAAAGCGCCCTCCGGTTTATCTCCCCAAAGGATTGGGTTGCCATCGGAATCTTTTATTGTATTGGAAGGTGCTACAGGCTTGGCCTGCAGAGGGAGTACAAATGTAGCGAACAGTAGAGGTGTTAGATAAAGCTTCATTGCGTCCATGCTCAGAGGTTTTTTACGAGTGTACTCCTCCAATGCTGAAAATCCATTGATGCAATCGACATAAGCCACCTTGAATAACGCTTAATCAACCCTTATCTATACTTGCAGAGAAGTTGTCATTTTTTTGAGGGAATCATATGACCAATCCTTTGCTGAGCAGTACCGAGCTGCCGGTTTTTTCCCAGATTAAACCGGAACATATTCAGGAAGCTGTGGAAACAGCAATCAAACGCTGCCGCGATAAAGTGGAAGAGGTGACTGCCCGTGGACAGGGGTACACCTGGGATAACCTGGTGGCACAGCTGGATGAGGTCGATGATGAACTGAATCGCATTTGGTCTCCGGTTTCCCATATGAACTCTGTGCTCAGCACTGAGGAGTGGCGCGCCGCTCACGATGCATGCTTGCCGCTGCTGTCTGAATACGGCACCTGGGTCGGTCAACATCAGGGCTTGTATCAGGCTTACAAAGAGTTGGCTGAGTCCGACGAATTCGCGACTTTGACCAAGCCGCAGCAAACTTATCTGGAGCACAGTCTGCGTGACTTCGAGCTGTCCGGTATCGGTTTGGAAGATGAACAGAAAGTGCGTTATGGCGAAATTGCCAAGCGTATGTCCGAGCTGACCAGCACCTTCTCCAACCATGTGTTGGATGCGACCCATGCCTGGGAAAAATTGATCACAGACGAAGCTGAGCTGGCTGGTTTGCCGGATTCCGCCAGGGCGGCGGCAAAAGCCATGGCGCAGGCTAAAGAAAAAGAGGGCTGGCTGTTCACTCTGGACTTCCCGTCTTATCTGCCGGTAATGAGCTACAGCGAAAACCGTGCACTGCGTCAGGAGATGTATACCGCTTACGTGACCCGTGCGTCTGATGTTGGTCCCAATGCCGGTGAGTTCGACAACTCAGAGGTGATGAATGAGATCCTGGCGCTGCGCCACGAGCTGGCCAATCTGCTGGGCTTCGACAGCTATGCGGATAAGTCACTGGCTACCAAAATGGCCGAATCTCCGGCTCAGGTGATGGCATTTCTGAACGAACTGGCACTGCGCTCCAAAAAGCAGGGCGAAGCTGAGCTGGCGGAATTGAAAGCCTTTGCCAAATCTGAATTTGGTGTCGATGAGTTGTCACCCTGGGATGTGGGCTATTACGGCGAGCAGCTGCAGCAGCACAAGTATCAAATATCTCAGGAAGCTCTGCGTCCATACTTCCCTGAAGAGCGTGTGCTGTCCGGCATGTTCTACACTGTTTCCCGCCTGTTCGGGTTGAAGATCGAAGAGCAAAAAGAGTTCGATCGCTGGCACAAAGATGTGCGCTTCTTCCATATCTATGACGATAAGGGTGAACAGCGTGGCAGCTTCTATCTGGACCTTTACGCCCGCAGTGGTAAGCGTGGTGGAGCCTGGATGGATGAATGTCGCGTTCGTCGCACTACCACCACAGGTTTGCAGCAGCCAGTGGCTTACCTCACCTGTAACTTTAACGGGCCGGTTGATGGCAAGCCTGCGCTGTTTACCCATGATGAAGTGACGACTCTGTTCCATGAGTTTGGCCATGGTATTCACCATATGCTGACCCGTATTGATGTGGCTGGTGTGTCCGGTATCAACGGTGTGCCCTGGGATGCGGTTGAGCTGCCAAGTCAGTTTATGGAGAACTGGTGCTGGTCTGAAGAGGCTCTGGCCGAAATCTCTGGTCACTATGAGTCTGGTGAGCCTCTGCCTAAAGATATGCTGGATAAGATGCTGGCGGCCAAGAACTTCCAGTCCGGCATGATGATGCTGCGTCAGTTGGAGTTCTCTCTGTTCGACTTCCGCATTCACCTGGAGTACAAGCCAGAGTTGGGAGCCCGCATTCAGGAGACCCTGAACCAGGTGCGTGAGCAGGTTGCTGTGGTTAAGGCGGTTGACTTCAATCGCTTCCAACATGGTTTCAGCCATATCTTCGCCGGTGGCTATGCCGCAGGTTACTACAGCTACAAGTGGGCTGAAGTGCTGTCGGCCGATGCCTTCTCCCGCTTTGAAGAGGAGGGGATCTTTAACCCTCAAACCGGCGCCGACTTCCTGCATAACATCCTTGAGATGGGCGGCAGTGAGGAGCCAATGGAGCTGTTTAAACGCTTCCGTGGCCGCGAGCCGCAGATTGATGCTTTGCTGCGTCACTCAGGCATTGCAGCCTAACTCTCTGGAGTGAAACAAAAAGCGGCTCAGGCCGCTTTTTTGTGTCTTGTCCCGGTGGCAATTCCCGGTTAATTGTTACAAAGCGTCAACCTGTGTTTCTTTTTTAATCATTGCTGGGTAGATTGAAGGCCTGAAATATAACGGATACAGGATGTCGTTCATGCCCTTGCTGCCGCTTGTTGTTAGCCTGCTTCTACTGATATCGGCAATGTCCCATGCCGATGACGGTATCGATTTCTATGAGCAAACCCTTAAGGTGCCCTTTAAGCTGACTCATAAAGTGGTGCCGGTTGAATTGCTGAACAATCCTGGCAAAGAGTTGATGGTGCTTGGGGTTGATGAGCTGCAGCAAAAATGGTTGGCGCTGTTTTTTCAGCGGGACCCAAATGCTCCGGGTACCTACAGTTTGCTCGGCAAGGTAAAGATTCCTCCCAACTTTTATCGATTCGATATCCACGAGCCTGACAATGATCGACAGGGCCAAGTGTTTTTTCTGTCCAACGATACCCTTTATCAGTTCAGGCCTGAGCACTTTTTGGGGATCCCAGCTGAGGACAAGCTGTTTGAACCTGTAGCCGAGGTCGATTCTCTGTCTCTGAAGTCCCGCGTTCCTTTTCTGACCCGGGGAGGGCTGGTGCATCAACTCGATAAAAATCCCTGGCCGGAACTGGTGGTTCAGGGGCTGAATGGGGTGACTGTACTGAGTAACGTCGGTGGGCGTAAAGGCCTGGTGACGCACACTTTGCCTGTGACACCGGATATGCTGCTCTACAGCAATGGTGCACGATATATGCAGGCGCGCCTGTATCCGGTCGATGCCAACTTTGATGGTTTGAAAGATCTGCTCAAGGTGGGTGAAGGCGATATGGAGGTGTTCTGGCAACGCCTGGATGGCAGCTTTACTGAACTGCCTGATTATCTGCCTGTCAGCCAGCCGATTAACGGCCTTGAGTGGTGGTTTCACCGGGATGCCTGGGGAGAAGATCCGGATCAAAGCAATATGGTCTACCGCTTCGTTGAGCATATTGACGATGTCAATGCGGATGGCATCAGTGACATGGTGGTTCGCTATGCCAAAAGTTCAGGGGTGTTGGACAGAGTCAATGACTATGAGATCTATTACGGCCGACGTAACAAAGAGGGCAAGCTGAGCTTCGCCAGAGAAGCCGATACAGTGATCAGCGGTGAAGGTACACTGACAGGATTCGAATTTGAGGATCTGGATGGTGACGAGCGACTCGAGGTGCTGGTAGCCGGTTTTGATATTGGTGTATCACAGATTATCAGCGCCCTGTTGGCGGGCAGTATTGATGTGGATGTTTATCTGTTTCGCCTGGATAACGAGGATAAATTCAGTAAACGTCCCGGCTTTGAAGAAACCGTTGAGCTGAGTTTTTCCCTGTCATCCGGTCAGACGGGAGAGCCAGTGATTCTGCTGGCCGACGTCAATGGCGATGGCTACAAGGAACTCATGTTATCAGCCGATGAAGACAGTTTGCAGATTTTCCCCGGGGTTGCCGGTACGACCATGTTCAGCAGTCGCAGCAAAGAGGTGAAGTTACCTTTACCGGACTCTGGAGACTACGTGGTAACGGATGATATTAATGGCGATGACCGGGAAGATATTGTGTTCAGCTACAGCCGCGAGGCCAGTGATGACAAGCAATCCAGCTTCGTGGTGTTAATTGCGACGCCCAAAGTCTGAGGAGTGTGACTCACTTCACTCTTTCCATCTGGTATGACCTCTGCTAGCCTTTTGGCATCAATCCGCAAGGCGGATTACAGAGGTCAAACAGGAAGCAGGGAAAGATGAATCTGATATTCAGGATGTTTTGGTTGTTTGTGTGGCGGGTGCGTCATTGTCGTCGTATTGGGTTTCTGGACACCAGTGTGATCCGTTATCGGGCGCTGCCAACCGACTGTGATATCAATATGCACCTCACCAACTCCCGCTATCCCTCTTTTATGGATCTGGCCCGCACCTATATGTTGGCGGAAATGGGCTTGCTCAAATCCTTCCTCAAACGAGGCTGGATGCCAATCGTCAACGCCTCCGAATTTACCTATATCAAGGATATCAAACCCCTGCAGACCTTTGATGTAGAAAGCAAAGTGGTTGCCTGGGATGAAAAGTATTTCTATATCGAACAGAGGTTTGTATCTGAGCGTGGTTTGCACTGCATAGTGCACGTTCGTGGCGTGTTTGTTTGCAAAGGTAAGCAGGTCGCCATTGAGCAGTTGATTGAAGCTGCCGGTTACAAGGGTGATACCCCTGAGATGCCACCTGAGGTGGTGAAGTGGAAGCAATTTCTGGAGTTAAAGAAGCAGTGTAATTTGCCGGTTAAGTCTGCGGCTTAAGTCAGGTAACTACAGTCCTGCTGTGAAGGCTCGTTGGTCTCGAACAGTTCCAGCTCGTCCAGTACCAATCTCCACGAGCCCCTGAGATTTCCCTGATCCCGATAACGACTCAGGTGGCTCAACTCTCTGAGTTGATGGCTTACCCAGGGGTGACGCAGGCAGGGTAAGAGTGCGCAATCTGCCAGGGTAAAACTGTCACCGCACAGCCAGTGACGTCCGGCCAATTGCTTATCCAGCTCCTGCAAAAACTCGGTCAGCTGCTTTTGCAGTCTTACAACGGTTAGTGTCTCCTGCTCGCCAATCGCGCTGTCCAGCTGCCCCAACGCATGGTTCAGGTCGTTGTCGATCAGTCGATCAAACAATCTGACCTCCAGTTCACGGGGGTGATTAACCGGTAACAGGCAGGTCCCTGAATCAAACTTATTATCCAGGAAGTCGATGATGATGCTTGACTCAGGCAGCACATTGCCTGTGTCTGTTCGCAGCAGTGGCAGTTTGCCGTGGGGATAGAGTTTGAGATATAAGCGGTGAACTTCCGGTACCCGTAAGTCTGTGACTCTGGGATTAAAGTTCACCTGCTTTTCATACAGGGCTATCAGTACCTTCTGGGAAAAACGCCCCAGCGGGAAGTAATACAGCTCCAAAGGTACAACTCCTGAGTAATGGTCTTACATTAACTCTAGCAGCTGTACACCTTTTGGCTGAGAAACTCTGCAAATGCCCTGACTTTTGGTGGCATGCCCTCTTCAAATCTGTGGGTCAGAAACACACCTCCCTGATTTAAATGGTAGTCAGGTAATAACCGCTCCAGTCTGCCAGCTGCCAGTTCGCCCTTAACCAATGACTCAGCGATGGGGGCCATGCCCATACCCTGCATGACCATTTGCAGTATGCCCACCGCCTGATTGCACACCTGAGCCGGGGTAATCCGGATACGGAACTCTTCGTTGTCACTGTTGGCCAGTACCATAGGGCGGGGCATCAGATGATGGCCACTGCAGATCCAATGATGTTGCTCAAGATTGTCGGGATGAATCGGGCGACCGTGTCCGGCAATGTATTCAGGTGAAGCTACCAGAATCTCACGATACTCCGACAGTTTGAGGTGTTGCCATTGTTGATCCAGTCCCGAGCTGGTCGCCCCCCGGGCCTGACCGGCATAGATAGCGAGGTCGATATGGTGTTCTTCAAGGTTCAGACGCATATCTTCAAGCTGCAGGTTAATTTTGAGCTTGGGATACTGGCGGGCGAACTCGCCTAATCGGGGCAGCAGATGGCTTTGCCCCAGTGCATGGGGAACGCACACTTTCAGGCTGCCCTGAAGCTCTGCGCTGCTGGGCAGGGCGGCATTTTCTGCCTGTTCTGCGAGCTGTAGCAGCTCGGCGCAATATTGATAAAACTGGCGGCCTGCATCAGTCAGGCTGACTTTGCGGGTGGTACGCTCCAGCAGTTTGTTATCCAGTCGGGTTTCCAGCTTTTTAAGATGCTGGCTGACCATGGAGCGGCTGACGCCGAGTTTGTCGGCTGCCCGGGTAAAGGAGCCCTGTTCCACCACTGTGGCAAACACCAGCATTCGATAGAGTTGAGAAGCGTCCATATCTGCCCTTATTTGTTATTCCTGATTAACAAACTAGCTGAATAATCGAGAATTATCTAATTCCAATCCAGTTTTTGTCTATCGAACAAACTGATTAGCCAGTGGCGCAGGGACTTGATATAACAGGCGACAATCAAAGACATTTCGGGGGCCTGAATGGAGTCATTCAAGCAGATTTATCAAAGAGCGGCAGAGCGCAAAGGCGGCAAGGCAGCATTGGAAGCCCTGTTACCATCCGGGCGCAGCCATGAGGAGATCGCGGCGCTGGGAGATGACAGGCTGCTGTCTGCCATGAGCATGCAGGTGATGAAAAGCGGTTTTGTCTGGCGGGTGGTCGACAACAAATGGCCCGCCTATGAAGAGGCTTTCTTTGGCTTTGTGCCGTTCAAGGTATTGATGATGTCTCCGGAGCAGTTATCCCAAAGGGCATCCGATCCAAACCTTATCCGCCACGCTAAAAAAACTCAGGCCATCTACGATAACGCTCTGATGGTGCAGGAGCTGGCCGATAAGCACGGCAGCTTTGCCCGTTTTATCGCAGACTGGCCCGAAGACAATATTATTGGCCTGTGGGCTGAGTTGAAAAAACGGGGAACCCGCCTGGGTGGCAATACCGGGCCCTATTTTCTGCGCACCATTGGCAAGGACACCTTTTTGCTGACCGGTGATGTGGAGTCTTACTTTAAAGGACATAAGTTGCTGGATGCCAGCGCCACATCCAAAAAGGGCATGGCGCAGATCCAGGCTGCATTTAATCAGTGGCAGCAGGAGTCCGGGCGTTCGTTGGCTGAGATCAGCCGCATTCTGGCCTGTGGGGTTGGCGATAACTTTCTTTGAGAGAAAAGCCTGAAAGCATCTGACACGAAGAAAAGCATGAGCTGGTTCAAGGCTATTCTTCGTGTTCTTTCAAAACGAAGCGGCTTCGTGGTTGATTGTGAGCTTGCTTGGTAACCTCAGAAACTCTTGCTGACGCCAAACACCAATCGGTCATCAAAAATAATGGTCTGAGTGCCATACACCTTATGGTCTTCATCCACTGTACTGCCATGGTATCTCAGGTCGAAATCCAGACCGATAAAGCGCTTGTTGACCCCCAGATTCCAGTGCGCCCAGCCCTCTGCCGCATCATCTGAGTCGTACAAATCCTGATAGCCCACAGATCCAGATACTGTCCAGCCACTGATTTGATAGCTGGGGTGCAGGGCATAGTTGATCCCTTTCCAGCCTTCGACCCCGAACCAGTCATCCAGAGTGGGAGTCACTTCCAATTGCAGGTTGAGGTCATCGAACGCACGACTGACCCTGAGCCATAGCTCTGTGTAATTGGAATATGAAGCCCCCGGGTACAGATAAGCGAACAACATGATGTCGTAATTGAAGCCGGAGTTCCCTATTTCACCAAACTTGCCGATATAGGGGGCGGTAACTATCTCCAGATTGGGATCCTGAAATTTGATGTTGGATGCAAATGCGCCCAGGTACCAGCCGTTATCATGGGTCCAGCCCAGCGTGCCCTGAACCACTGGCACTTCGCTGTCCAGGGTTTCCGACTCACCCCGGAATACATAATCTGTCGCGAAGGTAAGTTTGCCCCCGACTGTGCCACCCGCCACCCTGTTTTCATCGGTTTCTGCCGCCAATACAGTGCAGGGCAGTGCGGTGATCAGGGCCGCCAGCATCCATTTGCAATCCATCCCTTTACTCTCCTTATATCCACTACTGAAAAGATAGATGGGAACGCTGGCTTTCTCCATTCCCCGAAAGGGTGTTTGTGGCAAGTGAGATCTTCTGTTGCCAAACTGTTAAGTCGCGTTTTGTGCTGAGTCGACTTGAGGTTAAATGAGATGTTTTAACTGAATGTTCCCAGCCCTTTGCTTTTGGCAAGGTGTTGTAAAATAAACGCTGTTTTAATTCACCATGCCCGCCAAAGCCTGTCACAACAATGTTTTAACAAGTGCTGTTGAAATAATTTAATATTTTCATTCGTTTACACTTTTCATCCTTATATCCGCTTGTTGATACCTTTTGGGTATGAGATAAATGCTCGCTAATTTTTATCCATATCAAATTTTCATACTCTTGCTTGGACTCAGGCGGGAGTATTGGTGCTTAAAACTCAGGAGTTCAGATGCGGCAAATGCTTACAATTGCCACAGTTATTGCTGCGGCGCTGTGGATCGTAGGGTGCGATTCACAGGAACAGCAGGCACAGGCGCCGAAAGGCCCTCAAAGTGTGCCTGTGGATGTGATCAAAGTGGCGGCAGCGCCGCAGGCGATCACTCTTGAATTGCCCGGACGCAGCCGCGCCTATATGGAAGCTGAGGTTCGTCCACAGGTAAACGGTATTGTTGAAGCCCGCACCTTTGTTGAAGGTGGTGAGGTGCAGGAAGGTCAGTCTCTGTACCAGATTGATGCTGCTCCTTATGAGGCCGCTTTGGTTTCAGCTAAAGCTGAACTCAAGCGTGCTGAAGCTGCTTTGGCATCTACCAAGGCCACGGCTTCCCGATTCAAAGAGTTGGTGAAGAGCAAATCTGTGAGTCAGCAGGACTTTGATCAGGCCCAGGCCGCCTATCTGGAAGCTCAGGCCAGTGTTGCCATGGCGAAAGCCGCTATCAACACTGCTGAGATCAACCTGGAATATACCAAGGTTCAGGCTCCTATCTCTGGCCGTATCGGCAAATCCAACGTGACGCCTGGTGCCCTGGTTGGTGCCGGTCAGGCGCAGGCACTGGCGATGATCTCCCAGCTGGATCCAATCAATGTGGATATCGTCCAGTCCAGTACCGAAATGCTGCGTCTGAAGCAGCGTATTGCCAATGGTTCTCTGGTACAGCCGGATAACACCAGCGTGACCCTGATCCTGGAAGATGGCACTGAGTACAAGCACAAGGGCAAGCTGCAGTTTGCTGAAGTGACAGTAAACGAAGACACAGGTGCTGTTGGCCTGCGCGCTGAGTTCCCTAACCCTGATGGCCTGCTGCTGCCGGGTATGTTTGTTCGCACAGTACTGAACGTAGGTACTGATCCCAACGCCATTCTGGTTCCTCAAAAGGCCATTACCCGTAACCCTAAGGGGCAGGGTGTTGCCATGGTAGTGAATGCAGAGAACAAGGCCGAGCCACGTATGGTTGAAACTGCTGAAGTGATCAACAACCAGTGGTTGGTAACCAAAGGCTTGCAGCCAGGCGACCAGGTGATTGTGGCTGGTCTGCAGAAGATCCGTCCGGGTGCTCCGGTTGCACCAGCGCTGGTGACCAAGGCTCAGGCAGAAGCAGAATAATTTAAGGCAGTTTTATGGCTCGATATTTTATTGATCGCCCAATTTTTGCCTGGGTGATCGCCATTATTATTATGCTGGCGGGGGTGATGGCCATTAAAGGCCTGCCCGTGTCCCAGTATCCCAGTATTGCGCCGCCGACGGTGGCAATTACGGCTAACTATCCGGGTGCGTCTGCCAAAACGGTAGAAGACACGGTTACCCAGGTGATTGAACAGCGTATGACGGGTCTGGACCATCTGCGCTATATCAAATCTACCAGTGACAGTTTCGGTAACGCGGAAATTACCCTGACCTTCAACGCGGAAGCGGATCCTGACATTGCGCAGGTACAGGTGCAGAATAAGCTGCAGCTTGCGATGCCTTTGCTGCCTCAGGAAGTGCAGGCCCAGGGTGTCAGCGTGGCCAAGACCAGTGCCGGCTTCCTGATGGTTCTGGGCTTTGTGTCTGAAGATGGCTCCATGGATAAGGCGGATATTTCCGACTATGTGGCTGCCAACATTCAGGACCCTATGAGCCGGGTTGCCGGTGTGGGTGATATTCAGCTGTTCGGTGCCCAGTACGCCATGCGTATCTGGCTGGATCCGCTGAAACTCAACCAGTACAACCTGACCACCAATGATGTGATCATGGCGATTCGTGAGCAGAACGCTCAGGTCTCTGCGGGTCAGCTGGGTGGTACCCCTTCTGTGAAGGGCCAGGAGCTGAACGCCACTATCTCGGCCCAAAGCCGTCTGCAGACTCCTGAAGAGTTCCAGCAGATCGTGCTGAAGTCTGATGTTTCCGGTGCCAAGGTCTTCCTGGGTGATGTTGCCAAGGTTGAAGTAGGCGCTGAAAACTATATGGTGACCTCCTTCTACAATGGTCGCCAGGCTGCCGGTATGGCAATTCAGCTGGCAACCGGTGCCAACGCACTGGAAACGGCTGAAGCGGTTATGGCCAAAATCGATGAGATGAAGCCTTTCTTCCCGCAGGGGCTGAATGTAGTGGTGCCGTTTGATACCACCCCATTCGTAGGCAAATCCATTGAAAGCGTAGTGCACACTCTGCTGGAAGCCGTGGTACTGGTATTCCTGATCATGTACCTGTTCCTGCAGAACTTCCGCGCCACTCTGATCCCTATGATCGCAGTGCCTGTGGTATTGCTGGGTACCTTCGGTATTCTGGCGGCCACTGGTTTCTCCATTAACACCCTGACCATGTTCGCCATGGTACTGGCCATTGGTCTGCTGGTGGACGATGCCATCGTGGTGGTGGAGAACGTGGAACGTATTATGGCGGAAGAGGGCTGCAGCCCATTGGAAGCCACC
The DNA here is from genome assembly GCF_023349125.1 of Shewanella corallii. GTDB lineage: Bacteria > Pseudomonadota > Gammaproteobacteria > Enterobacterales > Shewanellaceae > Shewanella > Shewanella corallii. The sequence goes on from NZ_JAKIKT010000006.1 coordinate 132,253, forward strand.
CGTAAGTCGATGGATCAGATCACCGGCGCCCTGGTGGGTATCGGTCTGACATTGTCTGCGGTATTCGTTCCTATGGCCTTCATGTCCGGTTCTACCGGTGTGATCTACCGTCAGTTCTCTATCACAATCGTATCGGCCATGGCGCTGTCTGTGCTGGTGGCTGTGATCCTGACCCCGGCCCTGTGTGCCACCATGCTTAAGCCTGTGACCAAAGGTCACGCGCTGACGGATAAAGGCTTCTTCGGTGCATTTAACCGTTGGTTCGACCGTTGGACCAACCGTTATGAGTCCAGTGTTGGTGCCATTATCAAGCGTACCGGCCGTGTATTCGTTATCTATCTGGCGCTGGTTGTGGCAACCGGTTGGGTGTTTATGCGCCTGCCTACCGCCTTCCTGCCAGACGAAGATCAGGGCGTTATCTTTACTCAGGTAATCCTGCCGGCCAACTCGACCCAGGAAAGCACCCAGAAGGTGATGGATAAAGTCACCAACTACCTGCTGGAATCTGAGAAAGAGAACGTACAGTCTGTATTCGCAGTATCCGGCTTCAGCTTCGCGGGTATGGGTCAGAACATGGGTATCGCCTTTATCGGTCTGAAACCATGGGATGAGCGTACTGAGCCAAGCCAGAGCGTAGAGGCGATTGCGGGCCGCGCCATGGGCTACTTTATGTCTATCAAGGAAGCTTTTGTATTCGCCTTCGTACCGCCAGCGGTACTGGAGTTGGGTACAGCCAATGGTTTCGACCTGTTCCTGCAGGACAAGAACGGTCAGGGCCATGACGCATTGATTGCAGCTCGTAACCAGCTGCTGGGTATGGCCGCTCAGGACAAGAACCTTGTGGGTGTGCGTCCAAACGGTCAGGAAGATGCGCCTCAGTATCAATTGCATATCGACCACGCCAAACTGCGCGCCCTGAGTCTGAGCATTAATGATGTGAACTCAGTGCTGGCAACCGCATGGGGTGGCAGCTATGTGAACGACTATATCGACCGCGGCCGGGTGAAGAAGGTATTCGTACAGGGTGAAGACCAGTACCGTATGCAGCCTGAAGATCTGGATAAGTGGTATGTTCGCAACACCAAGGGTGAGATGGTGCCATTCTCTGCATTTGCCACCGGCAGCTGGGAATTTGGTGCGCCTCGTCTGGAGCGTTTCGGCGGTCTGCCTGCGGTGAACATTCAGGGTGCGACAGCTCCTGGCTACAGTACCGGTGATGCCATGGAAACCATGGAGCGTCTGGCTAAGCAGTTGCCTCCTGGCTTCGGCATCGAATGGAACGGCCTCTCTTATGAAGAGCGTCTGTCCGGTAACCAGGCTCCTATGTTGTATGCCTTGTCCGTGCTGGTCGTGTTCCTGGTTCTGGCAGCTCTGTATGAGAGCTGGTCCGTACCATTCTCGGTCATTCTGGTGATCCCGCTGGGTATTATCGGTGCCTTGCTGGCGACCTATGGTCGTGGCCTGAACAACGACGTGTTCTTCCAGGTGGGTCTGTTGACCACGGTAGGTCTGGCGACCAAGAACGCCATTCTGATTGTGGAATTCGCCAAGGAATACTACGAGAAGGGTGCCACCCTGGTGGATGCAACCCTGCACGCGGTGCGTGTACGTCTGCGTCCAATTCTGATGACCTCGCTGGCATTCGGTCTGGGTGTTGTACCTCTGGCCATCAGTACAGGTGTAGGTTCTGGTGCACAGAACGCCATTGGCACCGGTGTTGTGGGCGGTATGCTCAGCTCCACCTTCCTGGGTATCTTCTTCGTGCCGCTGTTCTTCGTGATTGTTGAGCGTATCTTCAGCAAGCGTGAGCGCGATGCCAAGAAGGCAGGTAAGGCGGAATAACTTGTCTATACAAGTTGTTGATTGATGAAAACCCGGCTTTTATGCCGGGTTTTTTGTTTTCGTTTTGGCAACGAAAGGGTGCCCTGGTGGGCTGCTGGTGCAGGGGGATTTAGTTTGCCAAGCTACGCTTGGCCGAAGTCGTGGGTCTCCGACCCACACCCGGGTTAGGGGTATTGCTCGTCCAATACCCCTAACAACCTCAAGGACACCCCAACCAACGCTGAAAACTCCTGAGGCTCATTTCGAAAATAGGCTAACGCGACAAACGCTCGTCCATGATTCGATGTCGCTGCTTCGGCATCCATGCCTTGCTACACCATTTTCTCAATCACCTTCGGCAGCGTCGGACGGGGACCGGTGTATTCCTCAAGCTCAGAGTTACCCCAAATTTACTTCGACGAGCCTGCTATCTTTCGGTTTTTAAATTTATGATTTTATTGGTTGAATTCAGTTGCTGTTCCGCCCGGACAGGATGGGAAAACGGGCAGCCGCGTTATTAACATGCTATGAGTCTGAAGTAATGGAAGAGTTAATCGGCTTAGATGTAATTTCTATATCGGCACCTCAAGATCGTAGTGAATTTACAGTTAGACTAATTGGTGAAAATAGAGAAATCAGAAATATCCGTTTTGCCAATGATGATGGTACAAAGATGAGAGTAGACTTCTCTCATATATCTCTGAATATAATCTATGATCACGACGGAAATACTGTTTCACTGGGTGAGCTCGAAGCTATTAATCGTATTGATAAGGGTTTCGAAATTGTCGGCGATTTCGGCATTATTTGGCTTGAGTGCAGTAAGTGCTTCCCCGCAACTTAACTCATAACAATTGCCTCCAAGGAATTTGCTACTGATGCGTCTGCCACAAATGTTATTAGTCAAAGAGTATTAGCATATGGAGCTAGGAAAAATATATAAAGGGGTGTCCGTTAACGAGTTTTACGTAAGGCGTGAGGGTGATTCATTCCTAGTTTCTTTTTCTTTTATTGCTTCTGATGAGATTGTTAATGTAAACCTCATTGGAGTTCGGGATCCTGACGGTCTATGTGAAATATTGAGCGCAGATAGACTTTGGGTAGAAAAGTCTGAGGACTCCCAAGTTGAATTTGGTGGCTACACTCTGGGCGTATCCCATGAGTATTATACAGTGATTGTCTTTGATGCTTTATCGTAGTTTAACTAACAATCAGCACAGGCTGCCGGAACACTTTTTCGCTTCTTCATCGCGACAAATCGTCCGCAGCTGCGGGCGTTAGATGAGTGGAATGATGATAACGATCGATAAAATGACAGGAACGGTAAATGTGGACGGTTATCAGATTAAGCCGAGCACGAAGTTGGCCGAGCTCCCTGAATCATTCATGACAGGTCAGGAGATGACCGTACAAGTGATACGAGAGAAAGTCCCCTGTACGTTTTCATCATTCATTGAGGCCACAGATAGTCTTGAGACCAAAGTAAACTTAAGATTTGAGCGTGACAAACTGGTTAGTGTTTTTATTCACCTGACGGACTTAACTAAAAGCTACAAAGAAGCCGCTGATTTCTACTCAAGCACACCTGAACGTAAGCAAATGCATCTTGATTGGTTGCAGTCAAAACTGGGTAAGGGACAGGACACTTACACTTCTTATCAGTGGGGTAAGGTTGGCGTCGCACAAGACCGTAGTGATAATGTCCATATATTTATACACAATCAAAACAATACCTGGGCGCTATAGCCTAAAGAGAATTGAATGAGATACGGTGGTCCAAACTTCGAGAAAAAAGGATACGTTTCGATTTGGGTAAGCAAAGTTACTCTGGATGAGATTCCTGAAGACTATTTTGAGGAGAGGTACGGGGAGGAATATGAGGATATTTCTCTTAGCCAGTGGTGCGAGAATTTCGGTTTTGGATACTACGACCATGATCAAATAGAGGACAATGGCGTAGCAAAAGGAAGTGACTCTTTAGATCGAATTCTAGGTGAATGTTCTTTTTCAAAGTCGTTCGTGGATCATGCAGTTTCAATGGGGAGGAAGAGAGGGCTGGATTCAGTATCATGGGTTCGATGTCTTTATGATTGGTCATATTCCACATCGGTGACAGGAATCAACGACGATCCCTATATGGCTTTTCTCGGCTTTTTTGAATACGACTCCCGAGCGGAAAGTAAGTACGAGCCTCAGTTCCAGTAGACTGAAGGTCATCATCAGGCATGCTCTCGATAGTCAAAATGGTCAGCTGTTTGGAGGCGGTCGAGGACATTGCTGCTTGTACCAATCTCAGATTCAACCCCTGCTCCTAAGTCAGCCAAGTAGAGACCTCTACTCGGCTGCACAGTTTGTCTTAGCTACAGATAAAAATCCCTGATGCCTTGCAATAGATTGCTGACTGCCACGGCGGCCAGAATTAACCCCATCACTCTGCTGATGATGGCGGCGCCGACGTTGCCGATTACCTTCTGGATTTTTGTAGCGCCCAGTAACAGCAGCAGGGTGATGACCATGACCACAATCATGATGCCTGCGGTAATTGCCTGATCCATCACGGCATAGCGGGAGTTGTCGGTGAGCATGACGATGGCCATCATAGCGCCGGGGGAGGCGATGGAGGGGATGGCCAGTGGGTACACAGCAAGATCTGCCAGGTCTGAATGGCTGACCTCTTCACTCAGTTTGGTTTCCTGCTCAGGTTTGCTTTCACCAAAGATCATGGTCAGGGCGAACAGCAATAACACCAGCCCACCCGCGGCCTGAAATGCAGGCAAAGGGATCTGCATGGCTTCCAGTAACAATTGTCCGGCAATCAGAAAGAACAGCAACACACCTGTGGCAATACCGACGGCTTTGAGCGCCACCAGGCGTCTTTGTTTAGCTGACAGATGCTGGGTTTGCGACAGGTAAACAGGGACTGAGCCGACCGGATCGATCACGGCCCACAGAACAACGAACTGAGTGATAAGAATGCTGAGCAAAGCTTCCTCCCTATGAACTGGCAGCCTCAACCTATCAAATTCTGGCTGTACTCGACTTGAATGGTACCGCAATCGGACAGTTTTTCTCACTGCTAATCGGCTTTGTGCAACTACAGAGGTCTGCATTGCATGGCTCTTCTCATCGGTACAGTGACTCCTTGTAGACACTCCATAAACGACTGCGATCGATTTGAGCCTCCTCTGCAATCATGACCTGAGTAGACATGGGGTCGTATTTAGCTGATCCATGTATTTTGTGATTTTATCGTTCTGGATATCACTGGGTAGCAGGAATTAATTGTCTATTTTTCGGTTGTTGGCATTCCTTGATGGGCTGTACTGTCATCCCACTGACTGGATGGAGATGACAGGATGCTCACAGATTTTTTAATTCGAGGTTTGGACGGCGATAGCTTTGCAGCGTTGACGGACGCTGAGCTGGATGAACTAGGCGCTTACTGGATGATTGCAGATTCATCTCCCGGATTTCCTTGCCGGGTGTCTTTAGAGGATGCCAGGGTGGGTGAGAGGGTACTGGTGATCAACTATTGGCATCATAAGGTCGACTCCCCGTACAGGGCTTGCGGACCCATTTTCGTAAGAGAAAAGGCGTTAACGGCAAATCTGTCGAACTGTGAAGTGCCTACTATGCTCAGACATCGTCAGTTATCATTTCGAGCCTACGACAGCCAGGGAGTCATGCTGGACGCGCTGGTGACAACTGGCGTGGATACCGAGGTTTCGATATGTAAACTGTTTGAAATGCCACAAGTCGAGTATATCCACATCCACAATGCGGGTCCCGGCTGTTTTAGTTGTGCAGTGGTGAGGGCTTAAACGCATTAATGGCAAGCCTGACAACTATCAGGCTTGCGCGACTTGTTTACAGGGAATGGTGCAGGCTGCAGCTGGCTATCACTTCATCTGTTTGCAGATCCCGTACCTGACACTCAGTCTCGCTGATCAGGCCATAGGAAGCACGACCACCATTGCGTGGAATTGTGGTGGAGCCGGGATTGAAATGCAGAATACCCTCTTTGTATTCGGCTACCGGAATATGGGTGTGACCATATACAAAGCCATCGCCCTGCAGCAGTTTAGGCAGCTTGTCCGGGCCATAGATATGACCGTGGCTGAGGAACAGGCGCATCTGCGGCAGCAGCAGATTTTGGTAAGTGGCGGTCAGGGGAAACTCCAGCAGCATCTGGTCCACTTCACTGTCACAGTTACCGCGCACCGCGATAATACGGTCGGCATATTGGTTCAGGCGTTCGGCCAACTCAGCAGGGGCATAACCTTCAGGAATCGCATTGCGTGGGCCATGGTTAAGAATATCGCCCAGCAGGACCAGATAGCGGGCACCGGATTGCTCAAACTTATCAAGCATGGTTTCGGTGGCGGTCAGGGAACCGTGAAGATCGGAGGCAAAAAACAGGGTCATAACAAGGGGCCGGAATGGAGATTTAGGGGCTCAATATAGCGCCGGTAAACACCTTTGCAAGGCCTTTGAAAGCGAAGGGAAAGCGAAGCCAAAGAGCCTTTGAGAAAATGCTTTTAAGATCTTTGTGTTAGTTGTTTTTTGTTTTGCTTGTTTTCTTTCGGATAAGGTTATAGCCACGAAGGCGCTGCGCTTCACGAAGGGCACGAAGACGTGGCGCTTGCGAACATTGCCGTCGAATAGGATTAGGCTTTTGCTTTTTCAAGCCCGTCCCTGGACTTGAGCCAGTTCACCTTCCTTGGTTCTCGCTCATGACCGTATGACTTTGTCATATTCGCCGTGTTCTCTGTGTCCTTCGTGGTGATTAGTTTTAAAGTGTTTCGTTTATTAAAAACGCCCTCATGGGAGGGCGTTTTTTGTTTGATTAATAACTATCTGATTAATCGGGCTTTAAGGCGTGTAGTAAGTTGCTGCGCCAGGGCCGACAGGCAAGCCGAGTGCAAACACCCAGATAAAGAAGAAGCTTACCCAGCCAACAAAGAACACCAGGGTGTATGGCAGCATGGTGGCGATCAGGGTGCCTATCCCCAAATCCTTCTTATATCGACAGGCCACCGCCAGAATAAGTCCGAAGTAGCTCATCATTGGGGTGATCAGGTTAGTGACAGAGTCACCAATACGGTAAGCCGCCTGAATGGTTTCCGGGGCGTAGCCAATCAGCATCAGCATAGGCACGAAGATAGGTGCGGTCACTGCCCATTGGGCTGAAGCGCTGCCCAGCGACAGGTTGATGATGCCACACATGGCGATAAACAGAACGAATACCAGTGGTCCTGTCAGACCGATAGCGCTCAGGGCATCGGCACCGGCTACTGCCATTACTGCACCCAGGTTGGTCCATTTGAAGAAGGCAACAAACTGAGAAGCAAAGAACACCAGCACGATATACATGCCCATTGAGCTCATGTTTTCAGACATGGCATCGATGATGTCTTTGTCTTTTTTGAATACGCCAATCACCTTGCCGTATACCAGTCCGGGGATGGCAAAGCCGATAAAGATAAAGGCCACAATGCCCTTCAAGAAAGGCGAGCCGGATACATCACCGGTCGTCTGGTTACGCAAAGGCGCACCTTCAGGCACAACCAGAGCGGCAATGACCACAGTCACAGCCAGTGCAGCCAGACCTGCCAGCTTAAGGGCGCGTTTTTCTTCAGGGGTAACAGTTTCCATCTGCTGGGCAGACAGGTCGATGGCTGCGTCTTCCGGGTTGTATTTGCCCAGGTTGGGCTCAACAATCTTCTCGGTGACCACGGCACCCATGATAGATACCAGGAAGGTAGAGGCGAACATAAAGTACCAGTTCACTTCAGGGCCAACGATGTAATCAGGGTCGATCATCTGGGCAGCAGCTTCGGTGATACCGGACAGCAGTGGGTCAACGGTACCCAGCAGCAGGTTGGCACTATAACCACCGGATACACCGGCAAATGCTGCCGCCAGACCGGCCAGCGGGTGACGTCCCAGCGAGTGGAATATCATGGCCGCCATGGGGATAAGTACCACATAACCCAGCTCAGAAGCCGTGTTGGAAACAATACCCGCAAATACGACAACTACAGTTACCAGACGTTTGGAAGCGCCGATAACCAGCAGGCGCATAGCCGCTGACAACATGCCGGAGCGATCGGCAATACCCACACCCAACAGGGCCACCAGAACTGTGCCCAGTGGGGTAAATCCGGTGAAGTTGGTCACCAGGTTGGAGACGATCATCCGCAGACCTTCGCCATTCATCAGGCTGATCACATGGATTAGACCGTCAGGGCTACGACCGGCTGCGCCTTCAGGGCGGGGGTCGACAACGGAAAGCTCAAAATAACCTGCTACACCTGAAATCAGGATGACGGCCAGACAGAACATGGCGAACAGGGTAATGGGATGGGGTAACAGGTTACCCAGGCGCTCAACTATGTTGAGGAACTTGATAAACCAGCCTTTTTTGCTGAGGTCTGTGGGCGAAGAGGCCGGTGCGGCACTGCCCTGGTTGGAGGGTAAACTCATGCTGATTCCTTGACTTCTAATAATTATTTTCACGGGACAAGTGAGTCCGGGCGCGGCATTTTCTGCTCAGTGCCCGTGGGTGAAAGGCTAAACTTGTCGTGTTAAGCCTGACTTAAGAGGGGTCTGACCAAACCATCAGCTGCGGATTATTGTGCTTTTTTGGCTGAGGGCTACCCTGTCCCGGCGAACCATAATACTCACAGGACACTATGGGTTAAAGGTATAAAGTTAAAATTTTTAGTTATTTAACTGCAAATTTGTATCAGGCTTGAATTTTATATAATTATTTTGCTGAAAATTAGCGGTTTTTTAACTGCGTCAGTGTCATACTGCTCAATAATTACCATTTGGTTTTTGATGTTACCTGCTGAATATTAAGTGGATATTTGCAGGCGTTGACCGATTTTGCAGCAGCTCGGACAAGATTTGGCACTCTTAGCGGCAATGGCTAGAGAATTGCTGTAAAACTGCTTTGTCAACAAGGGATTATGCCTGTTTAACCGCGAGACTCTTGTCTGGGTGGTTAAAAAATCACAGCTTAACTGGAGGGATGATTGAAAGCGCCTTGTCTATGGATACTGACACTGCTGGTATGCCAGGGAGCCGTGGCATCAACGGCGGAGAAGCCGGTCATTGTTGCCCGTTTTTCTGAGCAGGGTATCACCGGAAATCAAGATAAATTAAAGGTTTATCGACACTATAAGGCAGATGGCAGCGTAGTGTTCAGTGATCAGCCGCCAGGGGACGGCCAGTTTGAGATCCTGCTGTTTGACTGTTTTGCCTGTCAGCCTGACTCCAAAGTAGATTGGCGCAGTCTGGCACTGGAAACCCACAGATTCAGTCATGCCATTGAACAGGCTTCCAACACCCATAAGCTCGACAAGGCGCTTATTCGTGCCGTTATCCATGCAGAGTCCAACTTTAATCCTCTGGCGCTGTCCCGTCGTGGCGCCATGGGTTTGATGCAACTTATGCCACCCACAGCCAAAGAGCTGGGTGTCAGCAATGCCTTTGAAGCCGATGCCAATATCCAGGGCGGCAGTGCTTACCTGTCTAAAATGCTGACCCGTTTTAATGGTGACCTGGACTTTGCGCTGGCCGCCTACAATGCCGGACCCTCTAATGTGGAGAAATATCAGGGCATTCCGCCGTTCGCAGAAACCCGCGCCTATGTGGAGCGGGTCAAGATACTGCTAAAACGATACCGTAATGAGATATAAGGTGTCAGGGCGGCTGCGCCTTCCAGGGCACAACTTCGTTGTTTCCAGGACGTTCGCTGCGCTCAACGCCAGAGCGGCCTGCGGCATTAGAGACCGCAAATCGGAGATTTGCTGCTAGGGGAATTTGGTATGCTTTTTCTCGCCTTCTCGAAGCCGACTTGTCGGCGTCCTAGAAGGGAACTTGTTCCTGCTCTCGCAGCGAAGCGTCCTCGAACAGCTGCAGGCTAGTTCTCGCTTTTGGCTTACTCGCCCACTTCCCATTCAATCCGGGTAAAACCGCCACCCTGGTTCAGTTTGGCATCCAGATAATCCAGAGTGGCTTTGGCTTGCTCATCCAGCTGCCATGGTGGGTTGATTATCCACAGACCGGCAGCAGTCATACCCTTTTCGTTGGTGTCAGGGCGAACCCCCTGTTCGATACGCAGCTGGCGGCGAATGCCGCTTGCTTTCAGGCGGTCAAACATAGCCTCAGTACGGTCACGGTCAACTACCGGATACCAGATCATGTATATACCAGTGGCAAAACGCTTGTAGGCGTCAATCACAGTATCGGCCACATCCAGATAGTCAGATTTAATCTCATAGCTGGGGTCGATAAGGATCAGGCCACGACGTTCAATCGGCGGAACTGCGGCAATCAAACCCGCCAGACCATCCTTGTTCAGCACTTTAACCTGACGGTCACCGGCGAAGCCCTGAGCCAGAGTTGGGTAGTCGGTACCATGCAGTTCGTGCAGTACCATGCGGTCTTTTTCCCGCAGTGTCATATCCACAAATGCCGGTGAGCCAGGGTAGTAATCCAGATCGTCCGATTCAGTGTTGAATGCTTTTACCGCCTCGACATAGTCAGCCAGGGGTTCGGGCAGATCTGTCTGGCCCCAGATTTTAGCTATGCCATCCAGGTACTCTCCGGTCTTCTGAGCAAAATCATCCTGCAGACTGTAACCACCGGCACCGGCGTGGGTGTCGATATACACATAAGGTTTGTTCTTTTTTTGCAGCGACTTAATTGCTTGCAGCAACATGGTGTGCTTGACAACGTCGGCATAGTTGCCGGCATGGAAGCCGTGGCGGTAACTCAGCATTGTGGTTGGTTCCGGGAAGTCTAAATTGGCCAGAGTATACCCGAATCCCACAGCAAAGGCTTTGTAACAGCAGCAAGCCAGATGCTTTTCAGTAATGCAGTTCCAGCTTTTGCATCCACACCATATTGTATTGTTGCAGAGGTACCAGCCAGACAGAGGTGTCATCATCCTGATAGAGGCGATAGAAGGTCATCTGCTCCTGGGTCAGGTGTTGTTTACGCAGTGTCAGGTACAGGCTCTGGGCGGCTGCAGACAGAGCGTTGGGCGAGCTCAGCTCTGTCTTGTTGATATCCACAGTAAAGATATCAATCTTCTGTCCCTGCCATTGCTGGTGGCTCTGCTTGAAGTCACCGCGGATCTCGAAGCGAATAGGGGAGCTGGAACAGGCCTCATCTGTCACGCAGGCGGCAAAGTAAAACAGACCTGAATCCTGCTCCAGATGCACCAGAGAGATACGGAAATCACTGCGTACCAGCAAGTGATCCTGAATCTTGAAATAGAGATCGGCGTGGTAAACCTCTTCTTTGAGCTCACCGCTTGAGGCGGTTAACTCAGGCAGTAACAGCTTGTTATAGGTTTTCTGCTCCATACGGATTTTGGTGGCGAGAAAATCTGACAGCTCAACATGGCCGCCTTTAAGTGAGTCACTGCTGATGTTGATCAACTTATCTCCGGGGCACTGACTGCCCTGATAATTGGGACAGAGGGCAAAGCTCTGATTGTCAGCACTGAGCAGGGCGAACCCCTGATAGTTGTCGAAGGGCGACTGCCAATTGGGCTCTGGGGTGATCTGTTGATTCGCCAATGATTGCAACTGGCTGTCGGAAGGCGTCTTCATATCCGGTGTACGGTATACCTGCACATGGGCAGAAGTATTGTTGACCTTGATATCTGCAGTAGATGACAACCACACAGGCGTAATGACTGGACGTTGCCAAAAGATGAGCAGGGCGACCGTCAGAAGCGCTGGTAGCAATAACCACCACAGCTTTGTTTTCGAGGTCGATTGGTCAGGCGCATTGGGTTGCAGAGGATTGAAGTCACTACTCAGGTGCAGGGCATAGCCATGCCTGGGGATGGTCTTCAGCTCAATATCCTGCTCTGACTCCAGCTTTTTACGCAGTTGACTGATGCATTGCATCAGGGATGAGGAGGCTACGACCCGGCCGGGCCAGCCCGCCTGTTGCAACGCTTCTTTAGATACCACTTCGCCCTGGTGTCGCAGCAGACATTCAAGAATGGCTGTTTCGGCAAAGCTCAAAGAGACTGGTTCGTTGCAGCGGCTGAATATCAGCTGCTGTTTTCCCGCTTCCAATCTGCAATCTTTATTCAGCTGCACTGGCTTTACCCACAAAGTGTTATCAGAACTCTGGATTATATTTTTCCGGTTTTAGCAGACTCAATTGCTTATCTTTGAAAATTTGACCCAACGCGATGAAAAAACAGGCCTTCACTATGAAGGCCTGTTTGCTTGGGAGGAGTTAGGAATTAGATTCCGTGAACCTGCTTCAGGTTGTCGATGCTGTGGCAAACGGCACAGGACTCGACTTCCAGTTCATCAGCTGACACACCGAAACGACCGCCATGCTGCTCCATATGGGCACGCACACTCTTGTTGATGACGCGCTCGCCCTGACCATTGGTGGTGTTGGCGTGACAGGCATAACAGGTTGCGGACACTGGCGAGGTGTAAGCATCTACTGTGATGTCAGTGGCTGGGTGGGCACGGGAGTCAGGGTTATAGTCCAGATCCAGCGCCAGCGGGCGGCCACGTTCAGTCAGTCGTTCAACTCCGAAGGTATCCCCTTCGTGACAACGGTAGCAGTTGGCCTTGTCGGCAGGATAATCAATGCTGCGTACGCCATTTTCGTCACTTTGGGTGGCACGCTGGTTGGTGTGCAGTGAGTGCATCCATACCTTGTGATCCGGGTGGCTGACGGTCAGCTGCTCGATGTAATCCCAGTCACCGGCCTTGGTGTGCATCTCGCGGATAGCCTGAGTCGGAGGGGTGTTTGGGTTATGACAGGCCAAACAAGGGTCAACCACATCAGCGGTAGAGCTGATAAAACCGGGTTTACCTGATGGCTTGAATTGTTTCATCTCAAACGGACGCAGGTGCTCGCCGTTGGGGCCGTGGTCATGACCGGAGAAACAGGTGGTGTTGGCCAGCTCTTTGTTGATCTCAGTTGGCTGGCTGTGGCAGCTGCGACAGGCCAGTTGGGTATTGTCACGGATCTCATCATAGCCGTGGCAGCTGCCGCATTTGGCGTTGCTGACAATAGCAGGGCGTTGATAGAAGGGGTCATCTGTCAGGCCATCCTTGGTGAAGAACCAACGGTTGTTCCAGGCGGCATTTTTCGCATGACCGGCACTGCCACACTTCACTCTCTGCTGGTTTTCATCGAAACAGAAGATCAGGCGGTCAGAGATAAAGCCTGCATCATCCAGAGTGCTGCCGGAAATGGTGTCTTCAACCACAACAGGTCCCAGCTTGTAGGTAAACACATTACCTTCAGCTGAATGAAGAGGAGTACGGGCACGCTCACCGGCAGGGGTAATGCCGTCGCTGCCATCCTGGGTGATATCTTTCTTGTTACTCTTCACATAGATGGTGTAACCGCGGGAGTTGGTGAAGTCCACTGAGGTTCCCCAGTTAACATACAACTGCAGGTTCACAATCCAGTCAGCATTGGCCGGATTGTTTTCAGGCAGAGTAATCTCCTGACCCTCTTTGTCCAACAGGGCAAAGCTGACCATGGCGTAGTGCTCACCATTTTCCTCAACCAGTTTGGCTTCACGCATGTCGACACTGATCAGGCCGCGCTGATCTTCAGCCTGAGCCTTGAGGTACTTACCCAAGTGCACATCTTCAGTGTGCTGAGGCTGGTGGCAGGTCAGACACTGGCTGTTATCCAGTTGGGTCTTGTGGTCGTAAACCGGGCTCTTGGTCATATCGTGACAGCTGGAGCAGGCTTCGCGGGTGGGCACCTGTTGCCAGTTCAGGCCCTGCATCAGTTCTGCGCTGGTATCCATGGCATGACAGGTCTGGCAGTTGCCTACAGGCTCTGGGCTGACGCCAATATGAGCAGTGTGGGCCAGTACAGGCCAAACCTTGCTGGCATCGTCCATCTTGTTGCCGGTATGGCAGGCTGCACAGTTCTCCAGCTGATCGCCACCATGTTTGATGGATGCGATATCGTCATGACAGGCAAGACATTGGCTGGCGTCCACAATGGCGCGATTATCTGTGACTTCACTGCCGTCAGGCATATAGTCGATCAGGCTGGAGGTCTGGGGCAGCAGATCTGACGCCATTACGGTCAGGTTGAGTCTCTGGGTAAACTCAGCGTTAAATTCAACGCCGTTAACGCCGGTCAGTGCCGTCGTCATCTCGTAGCGATAATTACCATCACCCTTGTCCGTGAGTTTTCCAGCGCAGGACTCTGCCTGATTACAAAGCTCGCGATTAAGGGTTTGCCAGGCGCTGGCGTTGCCGTCCACTGCAGGCATAAGTTGCGCCATATCCAGTTTGATATGGTCAATATTGATCACGCCTAAATTCTGTTCGTTGGTGGCACTGAACTCCAGCGACAGCTTACCGTCACTGATCTGTGGCTGAGCGACTTCCAGTGACAGGGTTTTGGCTGTGGTGCTGACCAGCCCGCCGGGTTGTCCATCCTGACCATCTTCTCCGCCACAGCCACTGAGCAGCATTATTGGCAGAATCGCCATGGCGAGTTTGGTTTTGGTTATCATCATTCATCATCTCCTTTGGCCTCCGGCTATTGACCGGCAGCTATGAGGGGATTGTCGGAAATCCCGGCGGTGCCTGTTGTGAAGCAGCTGGTTGAGTGAGCTTTTTTCAATCCGATTGGGGCAAAATCAGCGGGTTTGAGGTTTTTTGAGGGCCTTTTGAGATGTGAAAAGCCAGTGAGTGAGAGACCTGAGGCGCGTTAGGCGGATGGTCAATCTCTCCTGGCGCAGGCATAATATGAGCACTTTCCGATTGAAACTTTTATCCCGTGACCCAGAGCATTTTCTTCGATTCATCTGATACCCGTATTGCAGATATCTGCGCCCGTCAGCAGCTGACTTTTGATACCGAGGCACTGTTTGAGTTGGTGTTTGAGGACGATTGCCTGACCCTGAAAAAGCGGGATGAACCTAAGCTTGGCGGCATCTTTGTCGATTTTGTTTCCGGCGCAGTTGCTCACAGGCGTAAGTTTGGCGGTGGACGTGGCCAGGCGATTGCCAAGGCGGTAGGTCTGAAGCAGGGTGAAAACCCAAGCGTGGTTGATGGCACCGCCGGCCTTGGTCGTGATGCGTTTGTGCTGGCCAGCCTAGGTTGCAAGGTCATCATGGTTGAGCGTCATCCTGTGGTGGCAGCCCTGCTGGAAGATGGCTTGCGTCGCGGGTATGAAGACAGCGAGATTGGCGATTGGCTGCAGCAGCGGCTGTCTATGGTGCATGCATCCAGCCTGGAGGCATTGCCTGAGCTGGGACTGGCACCGGATGTCGTGTACCTGGATCCTATGTATCCCCATCGCGAAAAGTCCGCGCTGGTGAAAAAAGAGATGCGGGTATTCCAGTCATTGGTAGGCGCTGATTTGGATGCCGATGGCCTGTTGGGACCGGCTCTGACGCTGGCGGGTAAGCGAGTTGTAGTTAAACGCCCTGACTATGCCGAAGACCTGGATGGGGTGAAGCCAAGCGCAGTTATCGCCACCAAGAAAAACCGCTTCGATGTTTATGTCAAAGCCGCAATGAAGTCCTGACACAGGTTTATTGGCTTTGTTGCCTGCGCCAAAAGTGGTGGTCTGTCTCTGGTTAAGTCCTTACTGATCCACTGTGTTTGTTCCGTGGTTTTCCGGCTATGCTGTTTTGGTAACCAACCAAAGGAGTTCTGCCATGATTGCTCAAGGTGACAAGTTACCTGATGCCGTACTCACTGAGTTAACGGAAGCGGGGATGCAAAATCTGAATACCAGCGAACTTTTCGCCGGTAAGACTGTTGTACTGTTTGCGGTACCGGGCGCCTTTACCCCAACCTGCTCCGAGGCTCACCTGCCCGGATACGTGGTGCTGGCAGATGAGCTCAAAGCCAGGGGCGTGGATATGATCGTCTGTTTGGCGGTAAACGATGCCTTTGTAATGCGCGCCTGGGGTAAGGTGCACAATGCCAGTGAGCTGCGCATGTTGGCCGATGGAGATGCCAGCTTTACCCGGGCACTGGGTCTGGAAATGGACACTGGCAGCTTCGGTGGTGTGCGTTCGGTTCGCTATGCCATGATCGTCCGTGACGGTGTGGTTGAGAAGCTCAACATAGAGCAGGCCAAGAGCTTTGAAGTGAGCAAGGCTGAATACGTGCTGGCGCAACTTTAAAACAGCTTCTGACAAAAACGCCCCGCTGATTGCGGGGCGTTTTTTATGTGTTCAACTCAATCAACCCTTGGCTTCTTCATCAGCCAAACCTGTGCGCGCAGGCCGCCTTCGGGACGGTTGGTCAGCACAACCTTACCTTTGTGGATGTCCACAATCCGCTTGATAATCGCCAGTCCCAGGCCTGAGCCCAGGCTGCCCCGGGCGGTATCACCTCGGGTGAATGGCTGGAACAGATTTTCGATTTGGGAAGGGTCTATGCCTGGGCCGTCGTCCTCAACACAAAAGCCAACTCTGTCCGGCAGGTGTTGAGTACTCATGCGAACCCAGCCATTGCCGTATCTCAGCGCGTTTTCTACCAGGTTACTGACCACGCGTTTAATGGCGATGGGAGCCATAGGCACTTCCGGACAATCGGCCAGCTCCAGGTCAATATTGTCACAGCGGGCCGACTCGGCTTGCGCGACTTCCTGAATGATTCGATTGACCTGATCCGGCTGCAGGTTGGGTTTCTGATCCCGGCGGATATAGGCAATAAACTGGTCGATAATGGCATCCATATCTTCGATATCATTGATAATGCCATCCTTCAGATATTCATCTTCTTTAACCATCATTTCCGAGGCCAGCCGAATACGGGTCAACGGCGTACGGAGGTCATGGGAAATACCGGCCATCAGCAGGGCTCTGTCCTGTTCCAGTTGATGCATGCTGTGGGACATCTGGTTAAAGGCATTGGTCACCTCGATGATTTCCGTTGACCCTTGCAATGGTAAGGGGGGCGGGAAATTGCCACTGGATACTGAGATCGCGGCTTTCTCCAGTGACTTGAGCGGACGGTTCTGTTGGCGGGCAAACAGCCAGCCACCCAGTACGCTGAGCGCGCCAATCACCACCAGATAGAGTGTCAGCGGCGAGAGTTCATATTCGTTGAAGCTGGTCAGAGTCACCCGGATCCAGACTGATGGCTCCTGTGGGGGCTTAATCCAGATATAAAAGTGCTTACCCTGATCGACTCTGACCTCGGCGTTGCCACCCAGATACTCGGACATCTGTGCTGACAGGGTGCTGTAGTAGGTTGCCCGCTCCACCCCGGCTCTTTGGGCCTGCTGCAGGTTGAACACCTTCATATCATCCTGACGGATCTTGTTATTAAGGGCATCAACCACGGTCAGGTTGTCTCTGTCTATGGTGACGCCATCATAGAAGAGGAAGTTGACCTGGTGGGCGATCAGCTGATTGATCTGCTGATAGGTGGGCTTAATAAAGTAAAAGGCGACAGTCACATAGGAGACTATCTGGTTGATCAACAGCAGGCAGGCGATCAACAGGAAAATCTGACTGAAGGCGCTGCGCGGCAGAAACTGCCGCCACCACTTTCCCATCATTTGCGTGCGCTGCCATCCGGTACGAAGACATAGCCCAGACCCCATACGGTTTGAATATATCTTGGGCTGGCGGGATCGTTTTCTATCAGTCGGCGCAAGCGGGATACCTGCACATCGATGGAGCGCTCCAGCGCAGAGTAGTCACGACCACGGGCAAGATTCATCAGTTTGTCACGGGACAGAGGTTCACGAGGGTGCGACACCAGTACCTTAAGTACCGCAAATTCACCACTGGTCAGGGCGATTGCCTCATCACCACGGGACATCTCGCGGGTGGCCAGGTTCAGGCTGAAATCGCCAAAGGTGATCATCTCTTCCTGCTGCGATGGAGCGCCCGGTACTTCCTGGATCTGACGACGCATTACCGCTTTGATCCTTGCCAGCAACTCTCTTGGGTTAAATGGCTTGGGCAGGTAATCATCGGCACCCAGTTCAAGGCCGATAATACGGTCAACCTCGTCCCCTTTGGCGGTCAGCATAACGATGGGAAGCTGGTTTCCCTGCTGGCGCAGGCGGCGGCAGATAGACAGGCCATCTTCACCGGGCAGCATCAGGTCCAGCACCAGCAGGTGAAAGTTTTCCCTTTCCAGCAGGCGATCCATCTGCTCAGCGTTGCCGGCAGCCCGAACCTGATACCCCTGTTCAACCAGGTAGCGTTCAAGCAAAGAGCGCAAGCGCATATCATCATCTACAACCAGAATTTTTGAGGTTTCTTGTCCCATGGGCATGTCCGTTACTTGCTGAGCTTAAGTCTCTAATATCTCAGTAATATAGCTTTATTGGCAACGGCAATACAGGGGACAGGGGGGCAGTAGACGAAAAGCTATGGCTTTAGCGCTAAGTCAGTAAGTTACTGTATTGATTTTAATGGGTTTTGGCTGGTGGTCGTGAGCGGGAAAAATTGTAACCAAGTCTTGATAGAAGTCATGGGCACAATCTTTCCACGGGGAGAGCGCAGGTTCCCCGTGGATATCGGTTAACTGAGCTCAGGCTTGGGTCTGGGCTTGAACAGTGCCAGCAAAGGCATCAACACCAGGTAAGAGATAAAGATAAAACCAAAGGTATAAACAAATGCCAGCATGGTGGATTGCTGATGCAGCATTTGACTGAGCCAGGCAATAAATCCGGGATCGGTAATTGTGGTGTCCTTTATCGCGGCAGCCTGTTGAAGCAGTGGGTTATCAGGGCTCAGGGTGGCCCCCAGATTGTGCCAATTGGCCTGTTCACTGCGGCTGAAATAGGTATTGACGATGGAAATACCGAATGAGCCACCAATGGTTCGACACAGGTTAAACACCACCGCGCCGCCAACTGTGTCATCTTTGCTCAGGGTGGCGTAAGCAAGCTGGCTCAGTGGTGCAAACACCAAACCCATTCCCGCGCCCTGAATAATACTGGGCAGCACCATCCAGAAAATATCCACATTGAGTGAGTACTGGGTCATAAACCAGGTGCCTGCGGCATTGAGTGACAAACCGACCAGAATCAGCATTCTGGCATCCAGTCTGTCCATAAAGCGCGACATAATCAGCAGCACTATGGCTGAGGTAAGCCCCCGTGGCGCCATCAGAAAGCCGGTAGTTTCAACTGGGTAATCCAGCAGTTGCTCCATCATCATGGGTTGCAACTGGGTAATACCAAACATGCCCATGGAGAAGCACGCCATGATAAGACAGGAGACGGCCAGGTTTCTGTCCTTCAGCAACCACATGGGGGCAATATCCCCCTTGGTCATAAAGGAGCGGGTCACAAAGAAGATAATGGCGATGGCTGAGATGATGGCTGAGAAAAGGATCAGATTGTCGCTGAACCAGCCGGACTCATTACCCCTGTCCAGCACCATCTGCAGCAAGCCGATACCTATGGCCATGCCGATAACCAAAGGCCAGTCGACTGAGGTTTGACCCTTGCCGTCCAGTTTGACGAAAAAGTAGAGCAGAGCCAGACAAAGAAGACCTACCGGCAGGTTGACGTAGAAGATCCAGCGCCAGTCCATATATTCGGTAATAATGCCGCCCACGGTAGGGCCGAGAATTGGTCCCAGCAGCACACCGACGCTGAACAGTGCCATTGCTTTCCCCCGCTCCTGCGGCGGGAAGATTTGCACCATAATCGACTGCGACAGTGGAATCACAGAAGCGCCGAATGCCCCCTGCATCACTCTGAAAGTGACCATTTCCGTTAGTGTGTCTGCCTGACCACAGAGTGCTGAAGTGGTAATAAAACCCGCCACAGACACCAGCAGCAGGTTACGAATACCAAACTTCAGAGACAGATAACTGGCCAGAGGGATAAATATCGCTTCTGCCATGGAGTAAGAGGTCAGTACCCAGGTTATCTGCTCTGAGGTCACTCCCAGCGCGCCCATCATATGTGGCAGGGCAACGTTGGCAATGGTCATATCCAGCAACACCATGATGGCTGACAGCATTACAGCCAATACGATCAGCAGTCTGGCAGTACCCTCCACCGGAGCATTCTGGTTCATTTGCTGTTGGTTCCGGTCAGGGTATCAACTGTCACTTCGGCACTGGCACCAACCCGTAATGCCGGTTCCCCGGCCAGGGTTTGAATACTGATGCTGACAGGGAAACGTTGTGGCACTTTGACCCAGTTACCTGTGGCATTTTCCGGAGGCAGCAGAGAAAAAGAGGAACCGCTGGCAGGGGAGATAGCAATCACCTGACCTTCATAGGTCACGTTGGGATACATATCCAAGACTATGTCCGCTTTCATACCGGGTTTGAGCTTACCCACAGCACTCTCTTTATAGTTGGCTTCGACCCAGAAAGTGTTGTCTTCAACCAATGGCATCATGGCGGTACCCGGCGCGACTACGCTGCCGGGACGAACGCTGACCTTGCCCAGATTACCGCTGTGTGGCGCGCTGATATGGGTGTAGGAAAGATCCAGTGTCGCTTTTGATAACGCGGCCGCAGCCTGTTTGACCTGAGGGGCTTCATCGCCTTTGGCACCCTGCTGGGTGATCAGTTGAGACATCTTGGCACGTGCGGCTTCTACTGCAGTTTGAGCGGCGGCCAGCTGAGCCTTGATATCGTCACCCTGTTGCTGTGGCAGCAGGCCTTTGCTGACAAGATCCATGGTGCGGCGGTAGTTTTGCTGCACATCGGTCAGCTGGGCCACAGTGCTGTTGACGTTGGCACTGGCGGCCAGAATGGCATCGTCTGTTGCCTTGTTCTCCTGAGTTGCAACCTCATAGGCTGCTTTGGCTTGCTCATAGGCTGCCTGATAGGGCGCCGGATTGATCTCCACCAACAGGTCTCCTGCGTTGACGTGCTGATAGTTCTCAACATTGACCCGGATAACCTCACCACTGATCTGTGGTGCTACATACAGGACATTGGCATGGACATAGGCATCTTCTGTACTGGGATACTGCTCCTGATGATTAATGTAGAAATATCCGGCGGTGGCGAGCAGAGCGGCCAGCAGGGCCAGAACCAGTAAATTACGGGCGATTTTGGAACCGGCTTGGGTCATTTGATACCCCTGAGTATTGAGTAGGAAGTAAAAGGCGGGAAAGTTAAAAAAGTAGCAGAATGCCCATAGTCACGGGGTTAAGGGCAGCTTAAATTTTGTTCATGGAGTTTTTTGCTGATTTACCAGAGGTTTTAAGTGGACTGCTGGGGCAGGGTGACCGGGCTGAACTGAAAAAGTTCATCTTTGTTGAGCAATTTGACCGTTTGCACCATGGTGATTGTCGGTTTCCTGTGCTGATTCACATTTGGTGATCAGGATGCTGGGGGGCTCAGTGGAGCGAGGGTATACTGCCGCCGAATTTGATTCTGAGTAGCAGGTTATCCATGTTCAAACCGCTTTGTCGTCTTGGCCTTCTAACCCTGGCCCTGTCTTTTTCCGGTCACTCTCTGGCTGCGCTGACCGGCATGAAACCCATGCCTGCAGACGATGCGCCTTTGGGATATCTGATCCACAACCCTTATGAGAATGCACCTTTGACCGCACTGGTCACTCTGGGTGGACACAAGATTAAAGATGTTGAAGTCACAGTACATGCCAAAGGCGAAGCAGGCGTGCCGATCAGTTATAAGGTGTCTGATATCCGGGTGATGGATGAAGGCGGCGTACCCGTGTTTGGTTTGTACCCTGATTACCTCAACACCTTTACCGTGAGCTGGTCTGAGAAGGGCGAGCGTAAATCCCATGAATACCGGATGATGACGCCGGATGTGGACATGGGCTTTTCTGAGTCTCAGTGGGCTAAAGCGCCCAAGGTAACGGTAAAACATGTGGACCCTGAGTTTAAGGATCGCCTCTATTTTCTGAACTGGACCAATGCTGACGGCAAGGCATCTCCTTTGATGCACAACAACCCGGCCGCCCCTGGGGCCTTCTCATGGGATGGCAAGCCAGGTTTCTTTATTATCGATACTGCCGGTGACATTCGCTGGTATATGAATCCCTACACCACCCATAACGCTAAAAACTATGATGATGCCGGTTATGCCATGGGTATGAACATTACCGATGATGGCAACATGGCGTGGGTTCAGGGACAAAGCTGGAAACATATGACCCTGATGGGACGCATGATCGCTTCCCATTCCCTGCCGGGTAACTTTATCGATGCCTCCCATGAAGGTATTCAGGTGGAGAACGGTAACTTCCTGCTGCGGGTTGCTGCCAAAGATTACACCCGCGCCGACGGCATGGTGGTCAATACGGTTCGCGATCACATTGTCGAGGTGGACGCCAACGGTAGGCTGGTGGATTACTGGGACCTGAATGAGATTCTGGACCCTATGCGTGATGCGGCCCTGCTGTCGCTGGACGCAGGTGCCGTTTGCCTGAATATCGACCTGAAGCAGGCGGGCAAAGTGTCTACCGAAGAGGAACTGAGAAAGGCGCCTTATGGCGATATTCATGGCGTACAAACCGGCCGTAACTGGGCTCACGTTAACGCCGTGGATTATGACCCTGTGGATGACAGCATTATTGTGACCTCCCGTCATCAGTCGGCTGTGATCAAGATTGGCCGCGATAAAGAGGTTAAGTGGATCCTGAGCCCCTATATGGGCTGGGAAGGAAAACTGGCAGAAAAGCTGCTGACACCGGTTGATGCTAAAGGCAACCCCCTGACCTGTACTGTACGTGGTTTCTGCAGCGGCACTGATTTCGATTTCTCCTACACGCCGCACACAGGTTACAAGGTGGATGAGAAGGGCACCTGGACTGTATTCGACAATGGTGATGGCCGTCATCTGGCCCAGCCTATGTTCCCTACCGGCAAGTACAGCCGGGCAGTGGAGTACAAGATTGACGAAGACAAGATGACAGTTCAGCAGGTGTGGGAGTATGGCAAGGATGAGCTGGGCTATGACGGCTATTCCCCGGTGACTTCGATTGTGAAGTACCAGGCTGATAAAAACAGCATGATGAGCTACTTCGCCTCAGCGGGCCTGTTTGGGCTGGGCGGTGGTTACGGCAATATGAAGTTGGATGACACCACAGGTAAAGTGCACTCGATTCTGGTTGAGCACAGATATGGTGAGAAGGAACCGGCAGTGCGTATTGATATCGACAGCCATGACCTGTTTGCCACCGGCTATCGCGCCCAGGTGATCCGCCCGGCTGAAATGCTGAAATAATTCCCAGGGAATACACGCAAAAAAAACCGGCTTTAAAGGCCGGTTTTTTGTTGTCTGAAAAAGGACTATTGCTGCTTGTAGACCTTGCCATCCTTCATCACAAAGCTGACGTTTTCCAACAGGCTGATGTTCTTAAGCGGGTTGCCTTTTACGGCGATAATATCGGCAAGATAGCCGGGTTTTATCTGGCCCACATCGGTTTGCTTCATCAGTGCAGCGCTATTGATAGTGGCGGCCTGAATTGCCTGCAGTGGCGTCATGCCAAAGGTCACCATACGGGAGAACTGCTTGCCATTATCCCCGTGGGGATAGATGGCAGCATCTGAGCCAAACACCATATTGGCACCGGCTTTCACCGCTTTACGGAAGCTTTCCCGCTGGGCTTTGGAGACCTGCTTTTCCTTATTGATATTCTCTTCGGGTACGCCATTGGCCTCACCAAAGGCCAGGGTGTATTCGGTGTTGTAGATATCGCAGGAAAGGTAAGTGCCGTGTTTTACTGCCAGCTTGATAGCCTCATCATCCATAAAGCTGCAGTGCTCAATACTGTCGATACCGGCGCGGATGGCATCCTTAATACCACTGGTACCGTGGGCGTGTGCCGCTATCACCAGGCCGCGCATATGAGCCTCTTCAGCCGCGGCTTTCAGCTCCTCAAAGGTGTATTGCTGAATGCCCACTTTGGTGCCCTTGGAGAACACGCCACCGGTGGCGCAGATTTTAATGGTGTTGGCACCGTATTTGATGTTCTCCCGAACCTTTTCCCGCACCGACCAGGGGCCATCGGCAACACCACCTGACTTTGCCTTCTTCTCCGGTGCACTGAAGTTATCGTCACAGTGCCCTCCGGTGACAGAGATTGAATGCCCTGCTGCCCAGATCCTCGGGCCTGGAATATCACCGTTATTAATGCCTTCCATCACGCCAATCACACTGTAACCGGCAGCCCCCAGGTTTCGCACTGTGGTGAATCCTGCTTCCAGTGTCTTACGGGCATTTTTGGCTGCAATCACAGTCTGGCGGGGGATGGAGTAGTTGCGGGAGGCGAGAAAGTTATCGTCGGCATCGCCACTCAGGTGTACATGCATGTCCATCAGGCCCGGTACCAGAGTTTCCTGATGCAGATGGAGCACACTGTCCACATTGGCAGGTTGTTTCAGCTCCCCCTGTTTACCGACTGCGGTGATGCGGCCATCTTCAATGATGATAGCGGGTTTACTGATCAGTTTGCCATTTTCCACATCCAGCATGGCATCAGCGGTCAGGTAGGTGGTCTGGGCCATGGTGTGTGGCGCAAGCAGCATAAGGCCTGTGGCCAGCAATCGATTCAGGGTAGTCATCAGCAACATTATTTTTGTTAAATTCTTGTGCAGCATAACTTACTGACGGCAGAACACAATCTGAGCAGTGTTGCGGAATATGTCGATCAGAGCGGTGGCATAGTGTCCGCACGGCTTGAGGAACAAGGGCTTAAGTGATACAAACTGGGAAATTATTGCAAATGCTTGTTGGCAACACGCACACCCTATGAAGAAAGCCCATCTGATCACCCGCGCCGGCTGGCAAGAGTTGGACCGGGAACTTAAGTACCTGTGGAAAGAGTATCGTCCTGAGATCACCAAAAAAGTGCAGGAAGCTGCCGCTCAGGGTGATCGTTCCGAAAACGCTGATTACACCTATAACAAACGCCTGCTGCGCCAAATAGACAGCCGGGTGCGTTATCTGGTGAAGCGATTGGAGGAGCTGAAAATCGTCGACTACGACCCTCAGCAAGAGGGCAAGATTTTCTTCGGTGCTTGGTTCGAGCTGGAAAACGAAGAGGGTGATGTGGTGCGCTATCGTATTGTCGGCAAAGATGAGCTGGATACCAAGCTGGGCTATATCACCATAGATTCGCCTATGGCCCGAGCCCTTATTGGCAAACAGGTCGATGATGAAGTGACAGTCCAGACTCCTTCAGGTCCAAAAGAGTGGTACGTCAATGCCATTCGCTACAAGCCTTTTGAAGAAACCGAATAATGTTGTTGAGTTCAGAAATCCAGCCAGGGTTAACCCCTGCTCCATCGCTGTGATATCTTGACTGGCAGCCTCAAAGCCATACTGAATATCGAAACCAAGACTATGCAAAATATTGCCCGGATTATTGCTCAGGAACTCAATGTTCGTGAGCAGCAGGTAAATGCCACTATTGGCCTGCTGGATGAAGGCTCGACCGTGCCTTTTATTGCCCGTTACCGTAAGGAAGTGACCGGAGGTCTGGATGACACTCAGTTGCGTAACCTGTTCAGCCGTTTGGGCTACCTGCGTGAGCTGAATGACCGCAGACAGGTGATCCTGTCCAGCATTCAGGCTCAGGGCAAGTTGACGCCAGAGCTGACCGAGGCTCTGAACAGTGCCGATTCCAAGACCCGCCTGGAAGATCTTTACCTGCCATACAAGCCCAAGCGCCGTACCAAAGGCCAAATCGCGGTCGAAGCGGGTATTGAGCCTCTGGCCGATATGCTGTTGGCAGATCGCAGCTTGTCTCCCGAAGCTAAAGCCGCCGAGTTTATCAACGCTGAAGCAGGGTTTGCTGATACCAAGGCTGTGCTGGATGGTGCCCGATATATTTTGATGGAGCGTTTCGCCGAGGACGCCGAGCTGATCCGCAAGGTGCGTGAGCAGTTGCAAAGCCAGGCTGAGCTGGTGAGCAAGGTGATGGCTGGCAAAGAGAAAGAAGGTGCCAAGTTCCGCGATTATTTTGAGCACAACGAAGCCATTACCAAGGTGCCTTCTCACCGTGCGCTGGCCATGTTGCGTGGTCGCAATGAGGGCATTCTGAGCCTGTCGCTGGATGCTGACCCTGGCTCTGAAGCCAGCGGCAGCGTATGCGAGCAGACCATTATCGACCATCTGAAACTGAACCTGGGGTCAGGTGAAACCGATCAGTGGCTGCGGGCAGTGGTGACCGCCACCTGGCGCATCAAGATCGCTCTACAGATGGAAACCGAGTTTGTTGCCCGCATGCGTGAACAGGCAGAAGATGAAGCCATTAAGGTGTTTGCCCGTAACCTGGGCGACCTGCTGATGGCGCCGCCTGCCGGTGCCAAGGCGACCATGGGTCTGGATCCCGGTCTGCGTACCGGTGTGAAAGTGGCTGTGGTCGATACCACAGGCAAGCTTGTGGCTCATACCACCATCTTCCCCCACGCACCGCAGAACCAATGGGAAAAATCAGTTCGCACCCTGGCCAATCTGGCAAAAATGCACAAGGTTGAGTTGGTGGCTGTGGGCAATGGTACCGCATCCCGTGAAACCGATAAGCTGGCCGCCGAGCTGCTGGCTTATGTTAAAGACACTGCACCCAATATCAACAAGGTAATGGTGTCTGAAGCCGGTGCGTCTGTTTATTCCGCTTCCGAGTTGGCTGCCGCTGAATTCCCGGATCTGGATGTCAGCCTGCGTGGTGCGGTCTCTATCGCCCGTCGCTTGCAGGACCCACTGGCAGAGTTGGTGAAGATTGAACCCAAGTCTATCGGTGTGGGTCAATACCAGCACGATGTCAGTCAGAGCCAGCTGTCCTCATCACTGGAAGCTGTGGTGGAAGACTGTGTAAACCGTGTTGGTGTGGATGTGAATATGGCGTCTGCACCACTGCTGGCTCAGGTTGCCGGTTTGAACAAGACACTGGCCAAGAACGTGGTGGATTACCGCGACGCCAATGGCCGCTTCAATACCCGTAAAGAGCTGTTGAAGGTGTCCCGCCTTGGCCCCAAAGCCTATGAGCAGGCCGCAGGCTTCCTGCGTATCAGCGAAGGCAGCAATCCACTGGATAGATCAGCGGTTCACCCGGAAGCCTACACTCTGGTAGAGGGGATTGCCGCTGCCAAAGGCGTGCCGGTTGATGCTCTCATCGGCAACACAGAACTGCTGCGCACCCTGAATGCTGCTGACTTCACGACAGAAGCTTTTGGTCTGCCAACTGTGACAGATATTCTGGCCGAGCTGGACAAACCGGGTCGCGATCCCCGAGGTGAGTTTAAAACCGCGAAGTTCAAAGATGGTGTTGAAGAGCTGAAAGACCTGAAGGTTGAGATGATCCTGGAAGGCGTGGTGACCAATGTGACCAACTTCGGTGCCTTCGTGGATATCGGTGTACACCAGGATGGTTTGGTGCATATCTCCTCCCTGACCGACAAGTTCGTGTCTGATCCTCATACCGTGGTGAAAGCGGGTGATGTGGTGAAGGTGAAGGTGATGGAAGTGGATGTGGAGCGCCGTCGTATCGGTTTGTCCATGCGTCTGGATGAAAAACCTCAGCCTGCTGGCAGCAAACCACAACACAAAGGCCATAACCATGGTGGTAACAAGGGACAGCACAAAGGTGGCAACAAGCCCAAACAGGGTGGCCGTCAGCAGTCCAATCAACCCATTAATGCTGCTATGGGTAATGCTTTCGCTGATGCATTTGCCAAGCTGAAGAAGTAAGTCTGCTTTGAACTCTGGCTTGTATATACAAGCTGGGACCGACAGAGACATCAATCCCTCACAGCCTATTATAAGGCGTGGGGGATTTTTATTTGCATTGATTTTGAATTGGGCTTTCAGCGGGAAGTATCAGGCCTGCAGTTCCAGCCTGGGCAGATCTCTTGGAGTGCTGGTGGACTGATAAGTGTCCTTGATGATGGTGCCTATCTGCCGATAGAACCTGGGGGCTTCGTTGGGGAAGGGATGGCTGGAGTCACCTTGCATCTGCTTACCCGTAGCCTCTGTGGTTTGAGTCCTGTCCCGTATATCCCGTCTGTTAAGTCCACCGCCTTTGGTGGCCAACTTAGCCAGGGCTGCCTGCTCAGTGCGAGGTAACTGCCTCTCGGTTCCCTGTTGCTGCTCTCTGGTTTGCTGCTGTTGTTGACCCGACTGTCTCTGTTGGATTCGGTCCTGGCGCTCCTGCTGTTGCTCTGTCGCCCTTTCCTGGCGCTGCTCCAGCCCGCGTTCCTGATAGGTTTTACCCAACTGCTGTGGCGGCAGTAATGGCGGACGTTGCTGGTTATCCACCCGCGCGCTGTCAGTAGCCACATTGGTTGTGGCTACAGGCACATTGGGATAGTTGGACACCAGCTGCATAGTTAACCCTGCTTTAAGCTCTCTGCTTAAATAATAGTCAATTGTGCCGCGAGGTTAAAGGCCTTTCAGCCTGTGTGCTGTTTCAGCCAGTTGCCAACAAGCTCTACAAACTCTTGGGTATGAGAGATAAACGGCGCGTGGGATGCCTTGGCAATAATGGCATCCTGGCTCTGTGGTGTTGCAGGCATGGCCGGGATTACCCGCTTGGGCACCAGACCATCCAGACGACCCCACACCCTCAACCAGGGGAGAGTCAGCCCTGCAACTTCAGTTCTGAGATCCTGCTGCTCCAGCATCTGTAACCCGGCTGCAAGTGCATCGGGTGTCGGCAGAGGGCGGGCAAGTACCAGTTCACGTATGCGCTTGATATCCTCTTTGGCGGTCACGCTGCCCATGGCCTGTATCGCCAGAAACCTCTCAATGGTTTTGGGCAGGTCTTTACCCAGTTGATCGCTGAATTGCGTCAACACCTGAGGCGGAATACCAAACCAGCCTTCATCTTCCCGGGCCATAAAGCAGGGAGAGGAGGCGATAGTGATGAGTCCTTTGACCTTTTCGGGATAATCCAGCGCAACTCTGCTGGCAACCAGGCCCCCCATAGACCAACCGGCCCAGATAGCACCATCAGGTAATTGCTCTGCCAGCTGTTTGGCCCAACCCTGCAGACTATTGTCTCCCTGCTGGCTGTGGCCAAAGCCCGGCAAATCCACATAGTAGACCCTATACTCAGACAGATGCTCATACAGGGGCGCAAAGGCGGCGCTGTTTACCCCCCAGCCATGGAGCAGGATCAGTTCCGGACCCTGTCCGCGAATATCGATATGAAGTTGAGTCACAGTTTGTCAGGCCTTAGGTATACAAATTGATAAGACAGGTTTTCAGTCAAATAGTTAACTTGCTTGGGGCTAGTTTACCCAACCGATGTTTGCTCTGTCATCAAGGTGTGGCAAGGGGACAGACAGGATTGTGCAGTGCGTGCCTGGATGCCAGTTTATATCAGCAGCCGGTTTGTCTGGGGTGCGGTCGCGGCATGATGTTGCAACTCAAGTACTGTGGCTCATGTCAGCAGTCCCGGCCTCTGCCTGTTGTGGCACCCGCCAGTTACCACCAGGGATTGGGGCCTGTTATCAGCGGGATTAAATATCAGGGGCAGATGGCGGCGCTGGAGTCTCTGTGCCGGGCACTGGTGGAGCGATTCCAAGAGTTGGAGGCGTTGGGGTTGGTGTCCCGTCCCCAGGCTTTGTTGCCGGTACCCTTGCACCCCGACAGGCTGAGAGAGCGCGGCTTCAACCAGGCCTGGATGATCGCCAACCGACTGTCAGTGATTTTGGGTATTCCGCTGGTGGATGATTGTCTGGTTCGTACCCAGCACACTCTGGCACAGGCCGGGTTGGATGGCAAAGCACGCAGACAAAATCTGAAACAGGCCTTTGAACTGCAACAGGCTCTGCCTTATCCGCGGGTGGCGATAATCGACGATGTGGTGACCACGGGCACCACTGTTTCTGAGATTGCCGCACAGATACGTGTGCAGGCGCCGGATCTGCAGGTCTGGTGTCTGGCCCGGGCTGAAGCGCCGGGCCTGTTGGACTGAATTACCTCATCGAGACAGGTACAAAGTAGAGGGCGTTGGCATACACTCTTTCTGTTCCCAGCCAGGTATTACGGAACATCAGGTTATCCGCCAGGGCGACAATCTCACCTTTACCCTTGGTTTCCACCAAGATCGCGGGAGTTGAGGCCAGCTTCTGCTGATATTCAGGTGCCATATAACCACTCTTCAGTACCTGTTCACTGTACTCGGCGGCGACAACAAAGGGCTTATCCACAGATTTGAAGCCTATGGCACGGTTTTTCATGACGGGCAATTTGTCGTCTGTCATACCGTAATTCAAGGGGTGACCCGCATCCAGGGTCAGTTCGACAATGGCACCGCCTATTGCTTTGCGGGCGTTGAGTGAATCCCTGTCCGCAAAAGTCAGCCCCTTAGTGTCGAAGGCCTGAGCAAACTCCTTGGAAGAGATCAGTTCAGCACTCATAAGTCGGTTCTTGCTGAGCCAGTTAAGGGCACTTTTCTGGGCAATCACAGTGCCACCACGTTCAACAAAGCTGGCGATATCCCTTGCCAATTCAGCGTCCAGAGTGCTGAAGCTGCCGCTGGCAAAAATCAGGTGACTGTAGTTGCCAAGATCGACTCTGCTCAGGCGTGAGGCATCAATTAACGGGGTGGCGATACCCAGTCTGCTGTCCATGAAGTTCCACAGCTGACCGGTTTCTGTGGTGCTGGTGCCTCTACCAGCGATCAGCAGAGGTTTGACCGGCTTGATGACCCGGAAATCGTCACTGCCCAGGTCGATTCCTCCGGCACCCGCAAAGGTGGAAGCCGGGACGACTTTGACACCCCATTCCTGGCTTTGCCGGGACAGCAACTCCCTGAGTTGCTGCTTGCTCACATGAGCTTGTTTGGCGGGTATATACAGGCTGCCTTCGGGCCAGTTGATAGCTTCGATGCCACGCACGCTGAAGTCCGTAGTGGCGACTTTGACCTGGATATCTGCATTTAGAAGCTGCTGTAGCATAGGCGCAGCATTGCTGTGACGCCAATCCACCAGATAGGCGACAGCATTGTCTGGCAGGGCTTGGTCAGGAGATTGCGCGGTGTCCGCCGTCAGCTGATTACGGCTTACCTTAACCTTATCAGCTTTCAAAAGGTCGTAGGCTGATTGCAGGGCAAAGCTGGAAACATCGTAAAAAGTGGCATCTTTAAATTCAGTGCGCTTGTCGAACATGGCCTCTACCAGCGCCTGTTGAGGTTGATTGGCCGGAATAAACAGGCTGTCTTCGGCGCCGAATACCAGATCATCTGCCTCAATATCTCTGCTCAGGAAGAAGTGTTCCACCTTGTGTTGTGCAAGCAGGCTGGCCAGAGCATCCCGGCGGGCGGGGTCTTTGGGGGCTCTCAGCAGGGTGCCACTCAAGCGGCGGCTGTCATCGCTGGCTTTACCCTTAAAAAACTCAGTCTGGTACTGCTTCAATTCATCTTCCAGCGCAATGGCACCTCTCAGGCTGGACAGGGAAGTGGCGAATTGATTGGCAATGGCCTCACTCAATACCACTGGTCCGTTGGCTGAGTCCTGCAGCTGACCCCGTGCACTTGCCTGTTCAAACAGTACGCCAATGGCACCGTTGATATCCGGGTAGGTGGAGCCTTTGCCGTAAAAGAAGTCATCAAATGCCTGACGGCTGAAGTAGGCCTGATCTTTGGCATCCAGAGCGTCTCGGTGAAAGTCCGCCAGCTTATCTGTCAACGCCTGGTTGGTTGCCGGTGTTAATGGATGGGTTCTATCCGGTACACCGGGCTGGAAGAAGTAAGACTGTTCATGCCCCATCTCATGGAAGTCTCCCAGATAGTGGGGCTGCCATTTGTGGAACAGGGCGACCCGGCCCTGACTTTCCGGATGAGCCAGGAATAACCAATCCCGGTTAAGGTCGGCCAGGTAGTGATTGAATCGACCCCGTGGCCAGTCCTGAGTATGCTCGCGACTGTGATTGTCGCCTACCGGCACCTTACCCCTGTTGTTGTTCGCCCAGGTTGAGAACCTGTCCAGGCCATCCGGGTTCTGGGTTGGGGTGACCAATACCACGGCTTTTTCCAGCAGCTCCTTTACCCAGGCTTCTTCACTGGCACTCAGGTAATAGGCCAGCGCTGTCGCGGCGTGGGCACCACTGGCTTCATCTCCATGGATTGAGTAAGCCAGCCAGATCACCAGAGGTGAGTTTTCCGCCTGACCCTGTTTGACTTTAGCTCGCTGCGCAAGGATTTGCGGTAGCTTTTGTTGATTGGTCGGGGAGGTAATCACTGCGGTCAACTGCTGCCTGGCTTCATGGCTCAGGCCTGTGTCTTCCAGACTGACTCTTGGGCTTTGGGCTGCAAGTTGCTTCAGATAGAAGTTGATTTGGTCATGGCGCAGATGCCATTCACCCAGAGGATAGCCAAGGAACTCTGCTGGTGTGGTGATAGTGGCATTACTACTCGACTGCGGGGGATACCAGTCAGGCGCCTGAGCAGAAACAAGAGGGCTGAGAACCAAAGCGGTGGCCAGGGTCAGTGATTTCAACATGAGTCGTATTTTTATTATTGAATTTTCACGTAAATTATCATCTTGCCGCTGCCCGTGCTACATGGGTGTTAAAAAAATGATGCTCAATATGTGTCGAAAAAACAGTAAAAAAACCTTTAATCACCGGGCCTTGGGACTACACACAGAGTCGGCTTATGAGTATCATACGGCTAATTCTTACCAAAATACTCAGGTTTAGCCTGAGGGAGCAGGTTGTCATGATTACCATTTCCGAAGCGGCTCAGGCCCATTTCGTTAAGCTATTGGCGGATCAGCCTGAAGGCACCAATATTCGCGTGTTTGTTATCAGCCCGGGCACACCTCAGGCGGAGTGTGGCGTATCTTACTGCCCACCGGATGCGGTGGAAGATGATGATACAGAGATCGAGTTCAATGGCTTCAGCGCCATGGTTGATGAGAAAAGCGCGCCTTTCCTGGAAGATGCCACCATTGACTTCGTGACGGATCAGCTGGGTTCTCAGCTGACCCTGAAAGCTCCAAATGCCAAGATGCGTAAAGTGGCTGATGATGCACCACTGAACGAGCGTATCGAATATATGATCCAGTCAGAGATCAACCCTCAGCTGGCCAGCCACGGCGGTCATATTATGCTGGTGGAAGTGACTGAAGATGGTGTTGCCGTGCTGCAGTTCGGTGGCGGTTGTAACGGTTGTTCCATGGTTGATGTCACCCTGAAAGATGGTATCGAAACCCAGATGCTGGAGCGTTTCAGCGGTGAGCTGACCGGTGTACGCGATATCACAGATCACCAGCACGGTGACCACTCTTACCAGTAACAACGACTGGTGAGATAAATACCCCGCCCAATATCCTTGAGCGGGGTATTTTTTTAACCTCTGGAAAGTGACAGGCGATAGTGCAGTCCAAGGGACAGACTGCGGGACAGCATAAAGGCAGACATGGCAGCCCACAGTGCGCCATTGCCCCAGCTTTGCAGGCTCCACCACACCGGGAAGAACACCATCAGGGTACAGAACAGCATGCTGTTACGCATTATCTTGCCCTGCGCCGTGCCTATGTAGACACCGTCAAACAGGTAGGAACCAAAGGCCAGCACAGGCATGACGATAAGCCAGGGCAGATATTGGAAAGCCAGGTGTTGAACCGCTTCAATCCCGGTCAGTAGCTGAATAATGTACTCTCCGGTCAGGAAAAACAGCAGACTGAATCCCAGCGCCGACACTGCTGACCACTGAAACGCCAGGGTGACAGTATTGCGCAATTCCGGCATATCCCGTTTGCCCCAGGTTCTGCCTGTTTCCGCCTCGGCATAGTAAGCGATACCATCCAGGGCGTAGGAGATAAGCAACAGCAGATTCAGCAATACCGCGTTGGCTGCGACCGTATCATCGCCCAGGCTGGCGCCGTGGAATGTCATAAAGGCGAATGTGGCCTGCAGACACAGGCTGCGAACAAAAATATCACCATTGAGTCGAAGCAGTTGGCCGTAACCGGCAGGGTTAAGACGTTTCAGCTGCTCTCCCAAATGAAATCCACCTTGCAAGCTGAGTTGACGTTTCACCATGGTCAGTGCCACCAACATGGCACAGAAGTCGGCGATCACCGAGGCCATTGCTGCGCCTTTAACGCCCCAACCAAGGCCAATAACGAACAGGACGTCCAGCAGGATGTTAACGCTGTTGGCAATAATCAGCTGCCACATGGCAGCCTTGGGCTGTTGCCTGCCAAGCAGGTAACCCAGCAATACCAGATTGAGCAGGGCGAACGGCGTGGACCAGATACGAATGCTGAAATATTCACGGCAATAACGAATAACTTCAGCGCTGGCTTCTGTCATTGACAGGGCCAGTTCCAGCAGTGGTCTTTGTAAAATAAGTATCAGGGCGCTGAGCAGCAGAGTGAGACTGATACCCTGCAGGAGCAATTGGAACTGTCTTTGGGTATCATTGGCGCCCCAGGCTTGGGCAACCAGGCCGGTAGTGGCCATGCGCAGAAAGCCTAACAGCCAGAAAATCAAAGTGATAATCGTTGACCCGACGGCAACACCGCCTAAATAATACGCGTTGCTTAGATGACCTATTACGGCAGTATCCACCAACCCGAGCAGGGGGACTGTGATATTGGAAAGGATCATGGGCAGCGCTAACGCCAGCATGCGCCGGTTTCGTTGGGCGTCGAACATCAGGACTGATTTAGTCATATTTATAGAGGTTTATTTATGTTGAGAGTGTTTTTTGCGCTCATGACTTCACTGATCTTCAGTGTAAGCGCCAAACCTGAAGCGAGTTCAGGCCCTGTAAATGGCGCAGTGATTCTCCAGTATCATCATGTATCTGATAAAACGCCGGCCATCACCAGCGTAACTCCTGCTCAGTTCCGCGAGCAGATGGCCTATCTGGCCGAGAATAACTTCAATGTGATCTCTCTGACTCAACTGGTTGCCGCAATCAGAGCAAATGAGTCACTGCCGGAAAAATCCATAGTGATCACCTTCGACGATGGCTACAAAAACATTGCCGAGTCAGCGCACCCTATTCTAAAGGAGTATGGCTTCCCCTACACCCTGTTTGTTGCCATAGAACCTATAGAGAAAGGCTATGGGGAGATGATGAGCTGGCAACAGTTACAGCAGTTGGCGGCAGAGGGCGCCGATATTGCCAACCACAGTTGGGGCCATGAGCACCTGGTCAGAAAGTTAGCTGGCGAGACTGACGCAGATTGGTTGGCACGGGTGGAGCAGAATATTCTTGATACCGAAGCGGCGATTGCCAAGGCGACGGGCCACAACTTCAAGATGCTGGCTTATCCGTATGGAGAGTACAATGCGGAGATCCAGGCGCTGTTGGAACGTCATGGTTATATTGCCGTTGGTCAGCAATCCGGTGCCGCCGGTGTATATTCAGAGCTGACTGCGCTGCCTCGTTTTCCTGTGGCTGGCCCCTATGCGGATATGTCCAGCCTCAAGGTCAAAATGCACAGTCTGAATATGCCTGTGCTGGCGCAGAATACCACCAACCCTGAGCTTAAAGCCGGTGGCTGGCGTCCTGAGCTGAGAGTGACACTGGATACGTCGGATATCTACCCTCATCAGCTGATGTGCTTTGTGCAGGGGCAGGGGGCCAAGAAGCCGACCTGGTTATCGGCAAATGAGTTCGTGATTCAGGCTGATTTGGACCTGCCTGCAGGGCGCTCCAGATACAACTGTACCGCCCCGAGCAAGACTAAAGGGCGGTACTATTGGTTCTCTCAGGCCTGGGTCAGGCCCAAGAATAATGGTGAGTGGATTAAGGAATAGGTCTTAATCTACTTTCAGCAGCTCCAGCAGGCGTGATGCGATACGGCTGAGGGGCTGCTGCTCCTGAACGGCTCCTACATCCACCGAGGCGCCTGGCATACCCCATACCACTGAGCTGGCTTCGTCCTGCGCCAGGGTATAAGCCCCCTGATTCAGCATATTCAACATGCCATCGGCACCATCTTTACCCATGCCTGTCAGCATAACGCCTATGGTGGTTTTGGCTGCACAGTCGGCAATGGAGTTGAATAATACTTCTACCGAAGGTTTGTGGCGATTGACCGGCTCTGAGTCCTGCAACATGGTGTAGAGGTGAGCTCCACGACGGACCACCACCAAATGTTTGTCTCCAGGGGCCACATAGACGTTGCCATTTTTTAGCATTTCATTGCCTGAGGCTTCCTGTACTGTCATGGCCGATTTTGAGTCCAGCCGTCTGGCAAATGATGCGCTGAAGGCAGCAGGAATATGTTGGGCTATTACAATAGGGGGAAAATTTTCCGGTAGCTGAGACACTACCTGGGCAATCGCTTCCGTTCCACCGGTAGAGGCTCCGATCGCGATAAGACGGTTTTTGAGTTTCAGCCCGGGTTGAGGTTCAGGCTGGCTTGGCAGTATCGGGGTGGCTCTGATACGACAGCGGGCAGCCAGACGAATCTTGTCCAGTAATTCATCCTGATACTCAACCAGTTTGTTGCTGAGATCATTTTTGGGTTTGGCTATGTAGTCCACTGCACCCAGGCTCAGGGCTTCCAATGTAATGGCCGCGCCTTTTTCCGTCAGGGTGGAGATCATGACGACCGGCATAGGACGAAGCTTCATCAGGTTTCGCAAAAAAGCGATGCCATCCATTTTCGGCATCTCGACATCCAGTGTCAGTACATCAGGGTTGAGGGATTTAATTTTGTCCCTTGCTTCATAGGGATCTTCAGCGCTTCCCACCACCTTAATATCCGGAGCCTGAGACAACATATGAGTGAGCAGTTGTCTGACTAACGCTGAGTCATCTACTACCAAAACTTTGATCATATCGATTTCCTTGTCGTTGGTTCCCGGCAGTCCTGTTATATAGGCTTATAGATGGTCTGACCTATCAGGGAGAAGTCATCGGAGATCTGGTGTAGCGTCTCTGAATGACCGATAAATAACAGGCCATCATCAGCCAGTAAGCGCCGGAACTTACGTATGATTTGTGTTTTTGTATCGTTATCGAAATAGATCAGGACATTGCGACAAAAAATCACATCGAACTTGCCTTGCATCGGCCAGTCGTTCAGCAAGTTAAGTTGCTTGAAATGAATGTGTTGTTGCAGTTTGTCTTTGATTTTTATCTGACTTCCAGAGCGCATCAGAAACTTTTCCTGATACTCGTTGGGGATATTCTCCAATGCCTCTATGGGGTATACCCCGGATTGAGCTTTTTGCAGCACATTGGTGTCCAGGTCTGTGGCCAGTATTTTGGTATCACAACTGGCGTTGCCAAACAGACTCGCCACGGACATGGCCATACTGTATGGCTCCTCACCGGTTGAACATGCGGAAGACCAGATGCGAATTCGACGCTTTTGTTGTTGCTGCCAGGAACTCACCAGAGTATTTTTCAGATAGTCGAAGTGGTGCTTTTCTCTGAAAAATGAGGTCAGATTGGTTGTCAGTGCGTTGATGAATTGGCCCAGTTCGTCCGGGGTATCCAACAGGTACTGACAGTACTCCTTAAATGTCGTCAATTTGAGTGCTCTTAGCCGACGGCACAAGCGGGAGTACACCATATGCTGCTTGCGCTCAGGTAGAACTATCCCTGTCTGCCTGTAAGCGAGCTCCCGGATGAACCGGAAGTCCGCTGACGTCATTAAGAATTCCTTTTCTTCGCTCAGTTCCAATATCTGTACTCCTAGAACTCATTCCACTCTTCATTACTTATGTTGGGCTGACTGGCAGGTTCACCTGAAACCAGTGCCAGTGGTGCGGAACTAGGCTCCATCATAGGCGCAGCAGAAGCTACAGCTTTATCCATCTTGAAGAAGCCCAATTGACGGCGCATATTGCGGGATTGCTCTGCCATAGCGTCTCCTGCGGCGGAAACTTCTTCCACCAGAGCAGCATTTTGCTGGGTCATTTCATCCATCTGGGATACGGCTTTGTTCACCTCACTGATGCCTGAGGATTGCTGTTCTGAGGCGATGCTGATCTGGTTGATCATCTCAGCAACCTTGGACACGGCATTGACGATTTCCTGTAGGGTTTCACCCGACTGGTTAACCAGAGAGGTCCCATCTGTGACCTTGTTGACACTGTCGCGGATGAGCTCCTTAATCTCCTTGGCCGCACCGGCACTGCGCTGCGCCAGATTGCGAACCTCACCTGCGACCACAGCAAAGCCTCTGCCCTGCTCCCCTGCGCGGGCCGCCTCTACTGCGGCATTCAGTGCCAGCAGGTTGGTTTGGAAGGCGATTTCATCGATAACACCGATAATATCCGAGATACGCTTGCTGGATTCATTGATGGCTTCCATGGCACTGACAGCCTGCTTGACCACCTTACCGCCATGGTTGGCCTTGTCGCTGGCCTCCTTGGCCAGGTCATCAGCCAGGTTGGCGTTGTCGGCACTTTGACGCACTGTAGTGGTCATCTCTTCCATGCTGGAGGCAGTTTCTTCCAGCGATGCAGCCTGCTCTTCGGTACGCTGACTCAAGTCTGCGTTACCTTTAGCTATCTCTTCAGCTCCGGCGGTCACTGTGCTGGCTGACTCCAGAATACCGTTGAGTACTTCGGTCAGGCGTGACACGGTTGCATTGGCGTCTGTTTTGAGCTTGCCAAACTGACCCTGATAATCTCCCTGAATCTGACGGGTCAAATCCCCTTTGGCCAGACCATCAAACATATCCACCACATCTGAAATCACATCGTCAGCGATACTGACCAGCTTATTCAGACCATTGGACAGGTTGAGGAAGAAGCCTTCTTTATCTGCGGTGGAGATACGGCAACTGAGGTCACCGGCATTGGCCGCAGAGATGATGTCATCGATCTCATGTTCAATCGCGACTTCTGCAGTGCGGTCTGCCCACTCAACCACGGTGCCAATACGTTCACCTGAGTCGCCAATAATGGGATTGGCAATGATCTTAAAGGTACGCCCACCCACATTCAGTTGACTGGTAAAGGTGCTGTTCAGACCTGCCAACAGACCTCTTTGATGAGCAGGGTTTTTGTGGAAAATATCGATATTGGTGCCAATCAGCGTATTGCTGTCGAATCTCGGCAGATCTTTCACTATGTCCGATTGTGCCTTGCGGAACATATTCATTACTGACTGGTTCAGATAGATGATGTTCAGGTCAGCATCTGCCACCATGGTATTGGCGGTCACGTTATCCAATGCCTGCTTGATTCGGGCATTTTCCGCCGCCAGGCGTGCTTCCTCTTCCTCACGTTGCAGGCGAGCTGTTACATCAGCCCATTCCACCACAGTGCCTGTACGTACCCCCTTATCGAAGATAGGTGTGGCAATAAGGTTAAACTTCAGGCCCGCGACTTCAATACGGGTCTTGTAGCTGCTGGTCAGATTCGCCAGCAGGCCTCGCTGGTGAGCGGGGTTTTTGTGGAATACATCGATATTGGTGCCAATCAGAGTTTGGCAATTAAAGTGCACCAGACTCTGTTTGAGTTTGGCCTCATTACTGCTGAGCATCTCTTCGAGTGAGTCATTCAGGTAAATAATATTCAGGTCAGCATCTGCCACCATAACATTAGCCTGACAGACATCCAGCGCCTGCTTAATACGGTTTGTTTCCCGCTGGTTATGCTCGCTCTCGGCTTGCATCGCTTTTTCTTTGGTCAGATCTTTCCATTCAACAACAGTAGCAATACGTTCATGGTCATTATCGAACACAGGAGAGGCAATCAGGCTGAAGGTACGGCCACCCACGGTAATTTCGCTGTTGTGCGCACTGCGCAGACCGGCAATCAGACCTCGCTGATGAGCAGGGTTTTTATGGAACATATCCATGTGTGCACCTGCGAGTCGCTTGCTGTTGAACTCAGGCAGTTCCTTGCGAATATCTGATTCAGCGTTATCCAGTGCTTTTTGCAGAGACTCGTTGAGGTAGAGGATTTCACCATCAGGGCTGGCAAGCATCACATTGGCCTGACAGATATCCAGTGCCTGGCTGGTAATTTCTGACAGGTCGTTGCCAGCTTTGGGCTGCTTGAATTTGGCCGTTAACGCCATCCAGCCCGGCAGGGCCAATCTGGAGAAACCTGTGGAATTGCCATCCAGTGCCAGTGACAGCTCCTGAAACGCCAGCGAGACTTGTTGATCCATCTGGTTGATTTTGGCGTAAGCCAGTGCGAACACCACAATGGCGCCAACCTGAGCAGCGGCAACCCAGACTGAGGGCACACTGGCCAAACTGAGCACCAGGCCCAGCAGACTAATGGCTATACCCGCGCCAGCGAGGGGGGCAGCCCCGAGTGATGTCGAAGTTTCTGCAGTGGACGCTGCAGTCATTTTGCTTGCTTCCATTCGTCCGTCCTCTTAAGACCCTGTTACGCGATTGCCTCAGTGGGCTGTGCTTTATCCAGTGTTTCAATCATTTGTGATAGCTTTGCTGCATCCGGCAGCACCTCTGAACCCAGTAGTAGGTTGATATCCAGCAGGATGACCATTTTATCGTTTACATTG
Organism: Shewanella corallii; assembly: GCF_023349125.1. Classification (GTDB taxonomy): domain Bacteria; phylum Pseudomonadota; class Gammaproteobacteria; order Enterobacterales; family Shewanellaceae; genus Shewanella; species Shewanella corallii. The sequence goes on from NZ_JAKIKT010000006.1 coordinate 172,444, forward strand.
GTCAGCCCCTTGATAAACCTGAGATCCGCTTCCTGGCCGAAGTCCGGAGCTGAGCGGATGCTGCCATGGTTAATGCTGAACACATCTGATACAGCATCCACCACTATGCCTATGACTTTTTGGGTGTTTTCCACTGAAACCTTGACCACGATAACCACTGTGGTTGGGCCATATTCCAGCGAGGCTATACCGAATCTTTGCCTGAGATCTATGATGGGCACTATGGTGCCTCGCAGATTGATTACCCCTTTGACATGCTCAGGGGCGTTGGGGATAGCCGTCGTCGGCTCCCATCCGCGGATCTCCTGCACTGAGAGTATGTCTACTCCATATTCCTCTTCGGCCATGATGAAACTCAGGAACTGCTGTCCTTCATGTTCCGCGACCGCCATATTTTCTTCAGTGGCAATATTTTCCATTGTCAGCTTCCTTACGCTGCATGCTCGTTGCTATGGCCAATTCCTGCCAGATTGACCAAGCCGGCAACGTCGATAATCAGAGCTACTGTGCCGTTGCCCAGGATCGTGGCACCAGATACGCCAGGTATGCGTGTGTAGTTGTCTTCCAGGTTCTTGATGACAACCTGTTGCTGCGCGAGCAACTCATCAACCAATAGGCCGACTTTTTCGTTGCTGTTATCTACCACCATCACCAGGCCATCTTTTATGTTCTGTGCCTCTGCGTGATGGCCAAACTCTTTAAACACTTTGACCACAGGGACGTATTCATCCCGCAGCCGAATGAGTTCGTGTTCATCGCTGAGGCGGTTGATTCTGTCCTGAGAGACCTGCAGCGATTCATAGATAGAAACCAGTGGTACCACATAGACATGATCGCCAATGCGCACCAACTGACCGTCGAGAATGGCCAATGTCAGCGGTAAACGTATGGTAAAACGACTGCCTTCATCTTTGCGGGAGCGAAGATCTATAGTGCCGTTAAGCTCGTGAATATTCCGTTTAACGACATCCATGCCTACGCCCCGGCCTGAAAGATCAGAGACGGCATCAGCAGTAGAAAATCCGGGCTTGAAGATTAGCTGATGGATAGCGTCATCAGACAGATCTTCATCTGGGCTAACCAGTCCTTTTTCGACAGCTTTGTTGAGAATTTTCTCTGTATTCAGGCCTGCGCCGTCGTCAATAATCTCAATCACAATGTTGCCGCCCTGGTGATAGGCGTTGAGGGTAATGGAGCCGGTTTCAGTTTTGCCCTTGGCAACTCTGTCTTCCGGTGATTCCAGACCGTGGTCAAGGGAGTTGCGAACCAGGTGTACCATTGGGTCGACAATCTTCTCCATCACGGTTTTATCCAATTCAGTCTCCTCACCTTTCATGATGAGTTCGACTTTCTTGCCGAGTTGCTGACTGGTGTCTCTCACCAGCCTTGGGAATCGGTTAAAGGCGAAACTGATGGGGATCATACGGATCTGCATAACGCTTTCCTGTAGATCCCGGGTGTGGGACGCCAGCTGTTCCAGCCCTTGTTGCAGCATGAGCACAGATTCCTGGGAGATCTCTTCCTGCTGGCCTATCTGGCCCAGCATTGCCTGGGTGATCACCAGTTCGCCTACCATGTTAATAAGCATATCTATCTTTTCGGTGCTGACCCGGATAGACCCACCATCTGTGTTCTTGGGTTTGGCTGTGCCTTGAGGTTTAGAGGTAACAGTCTGGACGACCGCCGAAGTTTTGGCTTCAGCTTGCTCTTGTTCGGCAGGCTCAGTGGTGACCTGTTCGTAACTGATTTCACATTCATCCTCGACCCACTCGAAAGCTTCTTTGATCTTTTCCTGAGGCTGGTCCGTTTCCAGCTCGAGCTCCCAGCTGAGATAACAGGCTTCAGGATCATAACCATCAAGAGCTGGCATCTCTTTGGTGAGTAGCGTGACATTGAGTGAGCCTATATCTCTGAGTTCATTGAACATCAGCATAGGATCATTGCCACAGCGCATGATGTGCTCGCCCGCAATGAATCGGATCCGCCAGATTTGGTTTGCCGAAGTATCTGCAACCGGTTCTGCGTCTGTAGTAGCCTCAGAAGATGTCTGACTGTCGGCGCCGAGCGCTTCATTTAGTCGTTGTTCAAGCTCTTGCAACTTGGGGTCGGAATACTCTGTTTCCGCCATCAGGGCATCGAGCATCCCCCTCAGCACATCCACGGAGTGCAGCAAAATATCGACATGGTCCGGCAACATCTTGCGCCTGCCATCGCGGATTTCATCCAGCAGAGTTTCCAGCAGGTGAGTAAAGTTGGCCACAGCAGTGAATCCAAAGGTACCACTGCCACCTTTGATGGAGTGTGCTGATCTGAAGATGGTATTAATGGCTTCATCATCCGGGTTATCCACATCCAGATTCAGTAGCTCTGCCTCCATCGCAGCCAGACCTTCGATACTCTCTTCGAAAAAAACCTGACTGAACTGGCTGAGATCGATATCCATATGCCTTTGATCTCCGTGATGCTGTTGTTAACCCAAGACTTTGCGTACTGTCGCCAACAATTGATCTGGATTGAATGGTTTTACAATCCAGCCGGTTGCGCCGGCAGCTCTGCCTTCCTGCTTTTTGTCACCACCGGATTCAGTAGTAAGCATCAGCAAGGGGGTAAATTTATAGGCGGGTAGATCCCGAAGATTTCTAATCAGGGTGATGCCATCCATCACGGGCATATTTACATCTGATATCACCAGATCATATTGTCCCTGTTGTGCCACCTTGAGAGCCTCATCGCCATTGCAGGCCTCGGTAACATCGAAACCTGCCGTCTTAAGCGTGAAGCCCACCATTTGACGCATTGATGCCGAATCATCAACTGCAAGTATTTTCTTCATATGCTGTGTTCCTTTCAGATGTCGGAAAATAGCGCAGGGATTTCAATTCCCAAGCTTTGAAGTTGTGCCTGCAACTCAACTGTCCCGTTTTGCCAGGTGAGTCGGTGAGAGTCGCTTTCATCAAGTTTGGACAGCAGGTGCAGCAGTTGTGCTCCTGCAGTATCAACCTGAATCAGCTTGCCTGCATCCAATGTCAGGGCATCTCCCTGAGCCAGATGTTCATGCAATTTGGTATACACATCCTGTACGGATCTGATGGTGAGTTCTGTGTCGAAAGTCTCTGTGTAATCTGGCATTAGTCATCCCCTGAACTTGAGCCAACGTCTCCCTCTATCAACAAAAGATAGTCGTCAATTCAGAGTATTGCCTGCGATGGAAAAAATTTTTTTAGCTTGGGTGACTGAGGATTAGGTCTGAGGGCTGTCAGGGGCTGCAACTAAGGTTGCAGATTCAGCGGAGGGAAGTCTTGAGTATGCTGAACCCGGCGTGAACGCCGGGTTCGTTGATGATCAAAGTGATTGGATTGCCTGGACGTCTGCAACCATTTCTTGCAGACGAATTTGAGGCAGGGATTTACCTTCGCTGCGGGGTTTGACCACTGCGACCTTTTCCCCTTTTGGGTTGAGTAGCACCATAGATGCGCTGTGGTCGACCGTGTAATCCTCCCCTTCGCCGACCATGGCATAGATCATCCCAAGTTGACGGGTGAGGGGAAACAGCTCGGAATGAGGCGCTGTTGCAGCAACAAACTCAGGGTTAAAAAATTCTATATAACTGGCAAGTTTATCCTGAGTATCACGCTCGGGATCCACAGATATAAACACCACTTGCAGCGGGGCTTCCTTATTGAGGTCTGCATAGGCAGCTGCCAATTTTCCCATGGTGGTTGGGCAGATATCCGGACAGGAAGTAAAGCCAATAAAGATCAGGCTCCACTTTCCTTTGAGGCTGTCGTTATTGAATGAGCTACCGTGCTGATCCTGTAGTTCGAAGGGCGCCATGGCTCTCGCTTCCGGGAACAGATAGCTGGTCTTTAAGTCCGGCGGTGACTGATGTTGACGCCACTGGGAGGCGGCCAACACTCCCAGAGTCATCAGCAGTACCGCAGCGACTATGATAAAGGGTCGCTTCATCATGCTTAGCCCCACAGATAGTGATCGGCCAGCAGAGCCAGGAACAGCAGCATCAGGTGATAGATAGAGAACTTGAACACATTCATCGCCAATCCTGGCTCATCTGCATACTTTAACTGCCAGGCTTTATAGATAAAGGCGCAGCTGAGAAGGGTGGAGCTGACCAGGTACAGAGGCCCGGACATGCCAACCAGCACGGGCAACAAACAGGCGATCGCCAGCAGGAAGGTGTACAGCAGAATGCAGGTCTTGGTGAACTCTGTACCATGGGTCACGGGCAACATGGGCACGTCCACTTTGGCATAATCCGCTTTGCGGTGAATCGCCAGGGCCCAGAAATGAGGGGGAGTCCAGGTGAATATGATAATGACCAGCAGCAAGCTGTGACCATGGAACTCACCTGTGACTGCGGTCCAGCCAAGCAGCGGAGGCATGGCGCCTGCAAGACCACCGATCACAATATTCTGAGGCGTAGCCCGCTTCAGATAAGCCGTATACACAATGGCATAACCAATAAGGCTGGCGAAGGTGAGCCAGGCGGTAATGGCATTCACCAGGGTATACAGGATGACAAAGCCCAATACAGCCAGCAGCAAGGCAAAGGTTAGAGCGTGACCCGCGCTGACTTTTCCTTTGGGCAGGGGTCGGTTGTAGGTGCGGGCCATTTGCCCGTCAATACGTCTGTCGATCAAATGGTTCAGTGCGGCAGCGGCACCCGACATCATGGCGATGCCAATCAAACCAAAGATCATTGGCCGCAGCGGAACACTACCCGGCACCGCCAGACACATACCCACCAATACAGTGAGTAGCATCAGTGCCACCACCTTGGGTTTTGTCATTTCGTAGTAGGCCCGCCACTGAAAGGTCATAGGTTGACGCGAGGCATTGCTTGTTTGTGGGGTCGCCACCTGTATTGATTTCGCCATACTCAACTCCTTGTTATGCCTTGCGCCACAGGGCGTAATTGATATAAACCATGGTCAACAGCAGGAGCGCTGCGCCAACATTGTGGGAAACTGCGATGCCCAGAGGCAGGTGAAGCACGATATTGGAAATACCCAGTCCGATCTGTACGGCAAGCACCAGTACCAGCAGTACCGCGCTACTGCGAAGCAAGCCTGATTGAGCGGTGCGCCATAGCTTGAAGGCTAACCACAGCAAAATGCCTGCAGTGACCACTGCTCCGAACCTGTGCACCACGTGGATAGTCATGCGGGTGTGATAATCGAGTACGCCAAATTCAAAACTGGGGTGGTCGCCCTGGAATGGGGAAAATGCCTTGGCCAGTTGCAGATTAGCCATCCAGTCACCTTCACATACAGGGAGCTGGGTACAGGCGAGGGCGGCATAGTTGGATGAGGTCCAGCCTCCAAGGAGTATCTGCAAAACCACTACTACCAGACCTGCCATGGCCAGCGGTGCCAGCTTGCGTGCAGTGCTGTCGCCCCCGGGGATTCTCAGGGGTTTGGTTCTTAAATAGAGCAACAGCAATAGTGACAGTAACGTAAAGCCCCCGAGCAAATGACTCATCACCACTATGGGCATCAGCTTCATGGTGACTGTCCACATCCCTAACAGCGCCTGAAAGATAATCAGAGCAGAGATAAAGATAGGAAGTTTGTTGGGAGCTTCAGGATCTCTGAGGCAACGGATCAAAATCCACAGCACCAGCAGACCCAGGGTACCGGCAACATATCTGTGGATCATCTCAAGCCAGGCTTTATAGGGTTCGACCTCCTGATCTGGGAAGAGATTGTCAGCTTTAGCCAGCTCATGGGCTTCATCGGGCACAGTCAGGTGGCCGTAGCACCCAGGCCAGTCAGGACAGCCCAGACCTGCATCCTCAAGGCGGGTATAGGCCCCCATGATGATAACGAACAGGGTAAAGATCAGGGTGAGTTTAAGCAGAGATTTCAGTGTCATCAGCCAATCCTCGACAACTTGAGCATTTTTCTGAGATCTGCCAGCAGATCTTTGCCCTGTGCAATTTGTGCATCCTTGCCGGATACTGTGGCATAACGCATCACCAGATTACCCATGGGGTCGACGATTACGATCTCGCCTCCCGCCAATTGGGACGCCATCGCTGAAGAGGGAGTCATAACCGGCATGTCTTGAGCTGTCTGCGGTACTGTAGCCTGAGGCTGCATGACAACAGGGGTGACTCTGTCCCTGTATTTGCCCAGTGCGGTATGGCTTTGTTTGATGACATAAAGGCGATCCTGACACTGGGTGTTGCAGTTTGCAGGAGGCATATAGATCACCTGCCACAGGCCTTTATGGGGATTTTCCATGCCCAGAGTGGAGTAGTTGACGGGCTCGTTGATTAACACGCCCTTATTGGTGACTCCACCCTGATACCAGTGATTATCCAGTACCAACTTGGCCAGTATGACCGGCAAGATAAAGGCGACGAGCACCAGTATCAGACTTAAGCGGCTTTTAAATAGGGAGTTCATCTTGGCTCCTCTGGTTATGATGCGAAATGACATCTTTTCAGTTCGCTTTTCTGTACCTCTGTCTCAGCACAAAAAAGACACTCAGTAAAAATAAAGCCGTGGCCATGGAGAACCACTGTACGGCATATCCCATATGCTTTTCTGGCGGCATAGGAATGGGATGCCAGGATCTGGGCAGCGATACTCCCGCCAAATTATCCGGTTGCAATGCCAGCGCCATGACCGGAAAACCCAAATGCTCGTTCAACTCGTCAAAGTTGAGGTTTTGTATTCTTAAAGGGGAATGAGTATCTGCCAGCAGTTTGTGGCTTAAGGGATTTGCCTCCTTGCGATACACCTTTCCCTGTAACAGGACTTCGCCCTGTACGCTTGGTACCTGCGGCAACTGAGATCTCTGGCGCGGCGCAGGTACAAAGCCAAGTTCAACTAAAATTCTGGGGCCGGATTGGGTGACCTCAAATAACTGATAAGCCAGATATCCAACCCTGCCATCAACCACCTGGTTATCGAGCAATATCAGAGGCTCAGCCAGGGCGGAGGCGCTTAGCTGGAAACGGTAACCACTCGGGTTGTCATCATTCTCAGCCAGTATCAACAGCTCACTGAAGCCCAGTGGTCGCTCCTTCATTCTGGACTCAAGCTGTGCCTGCCACTGGGTCTTCTCTTCTGCTCTGGACAGCTGCCAGAAGCCAAGCTTGACCATCAGCACAAATATCCCCAAAGTGAGCAGTACAAAAATCGCTCTAATCATCTTACCTCGATGCAAGGACTGCCAATGAATCTCGTGTTGCTGTTTAAAATTCTGTTAGTGCTCTTATTACTCTTTGTCCTGTTCAACCTGGGACGGGCACTTTTCATTATGCTCAGAGGTGACAGTCAGCAATCCATGAGTCAGTTTCTTGGTCGCCGGGTACTGTTTTCAGCTCTGATAATTATCCTGCTGTTGATCGCATTGGGCAGCGGATTGGTTACTCCAAATCCGCGCCCTTACTAGCGTTACAGGATGTAGACGAATACAAACAGGCACAGCCATACCACATCGACAAAGTGCCAGTACCAACTGCCTGCCTGGAACGCAAATTGGTGCTCAGGGGTAAAGTGTCCCTTGAGTACTCTCATCAGCAGTACAATCAGGAATACCGCTCCCAGCGTCACGTGCATGCCGTGGAAACCGGTAAGCAGGAAGAAGGTGTTGCCATAGATACCTGAATCCAGACGTAGCCCCATATCCTGATAAGCGAACTTGTATTCGTAGACCTGACCGACCAGGAAGGCCAGACCCAAGGCTATGGTAATTGCCAGCCAGAATTTGAGCGGGCCGCGCTTACCTTTTTCCAGACTGGTGTGGGCGAAGTGCAGTGTTACTGAAGAGATCACCAGAAGTATGGTGTTCATCAATGGTAATCCCTGCCAACCCATGGCTTCAGTTTCTGTCCCACCAGGTGTCTTAATCAGCGGCCAGAAGGCTTCAAAAGTCGGCCAGAGAATCTCGTGAGTCATGGCGTTATTGGAAGCTCCCCCAAGCCAGGGCACTGAGAATTGTCTGGCGTAGAGCAAGGCTCCAAAAAAGGCCACAAAGAACATAATTTCAGAGACGATAAACCAGCTCATCCCCTGTCTGAAGGATCTGTCCATTTGTGCAGAGTAAAGGCCCTGCATCGACTCATCGATAACATTTCGGAACCAGCCAATCAGCATAAATAAGATTACACAGATGCCGGCGAGCAATACGTAACCGCCTACACCGCCACCCGTTTCCAGCTGAGATACAAAAGTGCCTGCACCCCAGGCAATTAAAAACAGACCTATCGCGCCGACAATGGGCCAGGCACTTTGGGCCGGTACATAGTAGGCTTCATGTTTGGTTGTCATCTAGCGACTCCTTGCTCTGCATTCCCGCCGCCCAAGGAGTATCGGGCGGTGAAATCAGAATGCTTGGTTGTCTTTTGGTTATCTTGTTTCACCTGCTCACTCCCCCCTGTACTGTCCATCTGGACAGTAATATCAAACAGGGTGTATGAGAGAGTCAGGGTGTTGATTTCTTCTGGCAGGTCGGGGTCAACATAAAAAATCAGAGGCAACTCCGCACTGGCATGGGCCATCAGGGTTTGTTGGTTAAAACAGAAGCACTCTGTCTTATTGAAATAGGCGGCCCCGGTTCCCGGAGAAACAGAGGGGATAGCCTGACCTACCATAGTGGCGCCGGTATTATTGGTTGCCAGAAACTTGGTCCTGATAAGTTCACCGGGATGAACCTGCATACGTTTGACCTCGGGCCCAAATTCCCAGGGCATTTTTCCCGGGACCATGGCCACAAACTCCACTGACACCAGACGACTGGTGTCTACCTCCATGGGCTTGTAGGTAACGGCAGTTTCATTGGTTTTGCCATTGATCCCCAATGCATCACACAGGACGTCATACAGGGGGACCAGCGCAAAACCAAAGCCGAACATGCCTACTGCACCCAGCAGCAACAAACCTATCAGCTTTCGATTTTGCGTTGACTGACTCATGATTACTTCACCTCAGGTGGCGTGCTGAAAGTGTGGTAAGGAGCTGGACTTGGGACTTCCCATTCCAGGCCTTCAGCGCCTTCCCAGGGCTTGGCTTCCGCTGCTTCACCGCCTCTGATGCACTTAATCACTACTGCCAGGAACAGCAGTTGCGACAGACCAAAGGCGAAGCCACCAATGGACACAATCTGGTTGATGTCGGCGAACTGCAGTGCGTAGTCAGGAATACGTCTTGGCATACCGGCCAAACCGACAAAGTGCATAGGGAAGAAGAGCACGTTCACTGAAATGAGCGAACACCAGAAGTGCCACTTGGACAGGGTGTCGTTATACATATGCCCGGTCCACTTTGGCAGCCAGTAGTATGCGGCCGCCATAATGGAGAACACGGCACCTGATACCAGTACATAGTGGAAGTGAGCGACCACAAAATAGGTGTCGTGATACTGGAAATCAGCAGGCGTGATAGCCAGCATCAGGCCTGAGAATCCACCAATGGTGAACAGGATAATAAAGGCCAGCGAGAACAACATTGGGGTTTCGAAGGTCAAAGCACCCCGCCACATAGTGGCTACCCAGTTAAAGATCTTCACCCCTGTAGGCACTGCAATCAGCATGGTGCAGTACATAAAGAAGAGTTCTCCGGCCAGGGGCATACCTGTGGTGAACATATGATGCGCCCACACCAGGAAGGAGAGAATCGCAATACTTGCGGTGGCGTATACCATTGAGGAGTAGCCAAACAGCTTTTTACGGCTGAATGCAGGCACAATGGAGGAGACGATCCCGAATGAAGGCAGGATCATGATGTACACCTCAGGGTGACCGAAGAACCAGAATATATGCTGGAACATCACAGGGTCACCACCACCGGCAGCATCAAAGAAGCTGGTGGCAAAGTACTTGTCTGTCAGCACCATAGTAACCACACCTGCCAGCACCGGCATCACCATAATCAACAGGAATGCGGTGATCAGCCAGGTCCATACGAACAGCGGCAGTTTCATCCAGGTCATACCCGGTGCGCGCATATTGACTATGGTAACGATAACGTTGATGGCACCCATGATGGAGCTGATACCCATGATGTGTACTGAGAACACAAACAGGGCGGTAGAGTCAGGGCCATAAGTGGTTGAAAGTGGAGCGTAGAAAGTCCAACCGAAGTTAGGGCCGCCACCTTCCATAAACAGCGAGCTGAGCAGGATAAAGAAGGCGAATGGCAGGATCCAGAAGCTCCAGTTATTCATCCTTGGCAGCGCCATGTCCGGCGCACCAATCATCAAGGGGATCATCCAGTTGGCCAGACCGGTAAATGCCGGCATTACTGCGCCGAATACCATAATCAGGCCGTGCACTGTGGTCATCTGGTTAAAGAAGTTGGGGTCAACCAACTGCAAACCAGGCTGGAACAGCTCTGCCCTGATCACCAGTGCCATCGCACCGCCAATCAGGAACATAATGAAACTGAACCAAAGGTAAAGCGTACCGATATCTTTATGGTTGGTAGTGAGTATCCAACGCATTATGCCTTTTGGTGGCCCATCATGATGGTGATCGTCATGGGAGACCGGATCCAACGTGGCATCTGTGTCTTGTGTAGTGGTGTTCATCTATCTGTCTCCCCGTTATTTTTCGAAGTTGCTGACATCAGCAGCTTGAACTACATCGCCGGTGTCATTACCCCAGGCATTACGCTCATAGGTAACAACTGCGGCAATTTCCTGCGCTGTCAGCTGCTTGGCAAAGGCCTGCATGGCTGTGCCTGGCTTACCATTGATCACTATGTCAAGGTGGTCACCGACAGGGCCCTGAATAATCGGGCTCTTAAGCAGTCCGGGGAAGACACCGGGAAGACCGGCACCATTAGGTTGATGACAGGCGGCGCAACGAGCCATATAAACCTGTTCGCCCTGAGCCATGAGTTCGTCCATGGTCAGAGTTTGTGACAGAGAAGCTTCAGCCTGAGCTGCGGCTTCAGTGGCAGCCTGCTTCTGGCCTGCAATCCAGGCGTCAAATTCGGCTTCAGGCATAGCTTCTACCACAATTGGCATAAAGCCATGGTCTTTACCGCAAAGCTCGGCGCATTGACCCCGGTAAGTCCCGGGTTTATCAATCTTGGTCCAGGCTTCGTTGATAAAACCTGGGTTGGCGTCCTTTTTCACCGCAAAAGCAGGTACCCACCAGGAGTGAATCACATCTTCAGAGGTTACAAGGAAGCGCACTTTCTTATTGATGGGTAACACCAGCGGCTTGTCGACTTCGAGCAGATAGTTGGCATCCTTGGGCGCCTTATTATCTATCTGGTCTCTGGGAGTCGACAGAATCGAGAAGAACTCAATCTCCTCGTTGAAGTATTTGTAGTGCCACTTCCATTGCGAACCTGTCACCATCACAGTGATATCGGCATCGGAAGTGTCTTCCATGGCAATCAGGGTACTGGTGGCGGGAACCGCCATACCAACCAGGATAAGGAATGGGATCAGCGTCCAGATAATTTCAACTTTGGTGCTTTCGTGAAATTGCGCCGGAACAGCGCCTTTGGACTTACGGTGATTGAGCATGGAGTAAAACATTAATCCAAACACAATCAGACCGATGACACAGCAAATAAGTAGAATAGTCATATGCAGGTCATAGACCTGATTACTTATTTCTGTGACCCCCTGGGTCATGTTGAGCGGCAATTCCGATGCCGCCAAAGTGGGAGAAAAAATCCCCACCAATAAATACAGCCAATGCTTCAAAAGACATCTCCTCTGTATAATTGCAATCGCAACTACAAAGAAGAGTCACACAGTAAATCTCTGCTCTATGTTAACTCTTCGGTTCCCACAATAAGCAACGAGACTGCAAGTGTATTCGGTGCGGCTTTTTGCCTTATATCACCGACTGCAAACAACACACTAATCGCTGTACGTCCGACTATTTATTCTGGCACCAACTTCTTCCGGTCAGTTTTTTTGAGGAGAGTAGTTGGGCAGAAAACTTTGCCCTTTAAATTTACATTACTTGCTGAGTAAATATTGATCAAGCTCAAGGCGCAAATGAAATTTCTTGGGTGAATATAAACAGTTAAGCCCCGGACTCGGGGCTTGGTAGGATAAGTTTGCTACTAAAGATCAGTGGAAGCTGTGCAGATTCAGGCTTGCCGGAGAGCAGTTTGTTATGCGTGGCTCATGGCTGGCATGTGAGTGAGTATTTACATCCTCAATTAACCAACCCGTTGCACGGGCACTTTTTGCGACCAACTGCAATCGTCTGTGATCCCTGGCATCCAGGGGCGCGGACCAGGTAATTACAGCACTGGACGTACCACTTGTTAGTGCTCTCTCCATCGCCCAAAGTGTCTCGACTTCATCGCGGGTGCGCACCAGCAGGATTCTGTCCATTCGAACACCAGCCTGGGCCAGCAGACGCTTATATTCAAACTTAGGGGCGTTAATCAGAACCACCCAGCGACCCTGCTGACTCAGTTGAGCCAGTTGAGGTGCACAGGACTGCAATTCCTGCAGACCGGAATTATCACTCTGCAGAGTGTGTATTAGACCGGCCTGTGAGGTTGAGCTTGATTGCCACAATCCAGGGTGACGTGGTGCGATTCCCATTAACTTGTTCATAGCCAATCTCCGTTACGAATCACCCCAACTGCCAGGCCTTCAATTGTCAGCTGTTGGCAGGTTAAATCGACCTTGATGGGGTTGTATGCTTCATTTTCGGCGTGCAGATAAACCACATTGCCTTTTTTCTCGAAGCGTTTAACTGTGACGTCATCCTCTACACGGGCGACAACAACCTGTCCGTTACGGGCGTCCTGAACTTTATGTACTGCCAGCAGATCGCCTTCGAGAATACCAATATCTTTCATACTGTCGCCGCGAACACGCAGTAGAAAGTCCGCTGCGGGGCGGAACATGGCGGGATCAACCTGATAGTAGTTCTCGACATGTTGCTGGGCGAGGATAGGCTCACCTGCGGCGACCTGGCCGATTAGCGGCAGACCGGCATCATCATTTTGGGCTTCTTCATGGGGAAGGCGGATCCCCCGGGAGGTGCCTGGCATGATCTCGATATAGCCTTTCTTGGCCAGCGCCTTGAGATGTTCTTCTGCAGCATTGGCGCTGCGGAACCCCAGTGTTGAAGCAATTTCAGCACGGGTAGGTGGCATGCCGGTATCGGCAATGTTGCGTTTAATCAGCTCAAGGATTTCAGCTTGGCGCGGCGTCAGCGGTCTCATGTCAGTCCCTGTTTTTTCATACAGTACCTGTCAGTATATACAGTATTTTATACAGTGCAAGTATTGTTCAACTACTGTCTGATACTGTCCGTGGCACAACTCCTGTTATGTCTGATATTCTATGTGCAATTCAATGTGATGTAGATTGCAGCAAATAATGTCCAAACAAGACTCTTTTTGGTTGAAGTCCCTGAGATGGATTCAGGATAAACTTGTCCATACCATTACCGTGCCACAGCACCCTTTTGAGGATCTGAACCTGGATCCAGAACGCCCTGTGGTTTATGTCCTTAAGACTGCTTCTTTCAGCGATATGAACGTGTTGCTGAATATCAGTCAGGAGTTGGGGTTACCAAATCCCAATGAACCTTTGCACCTGAAAGGTCGCACGATTCCCCGTGTGGTTTGCCTTGAGGGAGCCAAGCCCTTGTTTGGTCAAAGAGCGGGTAACGAGCCTTTCCTGGAAGCCTTTACCCAACTGCTTGAGCTGCACCGTCAGGACAGTGAGCTGGATGTTCAGCTGGTGCCTGTCAGTCTGTTTTGGGGACGGACGCCGGGCAAAGATGACGACACTATGAAGGCGGCAGTGCTGGAGCGTGAAGATCCAAGCTGGCTTCGTAAGGCCCTGATGATTTTGTTCCTGGGACGACACAACTTTATTCAGTTTTCCAATGCTGTGTCACTGCGCTATATGGCAGAAGAACACGGCACAGACCATTCCATCGCCCATAAGCTGGCCCGTGTAGCCCGGGTTCACTTCCGTCGTCAGCGCAAGGTGATGACAGGACCGGCTTTGCCTAATCGTCAGAACCTATTCCATTCACTGTTGAACTCAGAGAATGTGCAGCGCGCCATCGCAGAAGAAGCCAGTTCCAAACAGATTTCAGAATCTGAAGCCAAGGCCCGTGCCATTGAGTATATGGATGAGATTGCAGCTGATTACTCAGACTCTCTGGTTCGTATTGCGGAGCGCACCCTTACCTGGCTCTGGAACAAGCTTTATAAAGGGATTAACATCCGCGGCGCCGAGCAGATCCGCCAGTTACATCACGACGGCCATGAGATTGTGTATGTGCCCTGTCACCGCAGTCATATGGACTACCTGCTGCTCTCATATATTCTCTACTTCCAGGGCATGGTGCCCCCGCATATTGCTGCGGGTATCAACCTGAACTTCTGGCCTGCAGGCCCCATGTTCCGTCGTGGCGGCGCTTTCTTTATCCGTCGCAGCTTCAATGGCAACAAACTCTACACTGCTGTATTCCGCGAATATCTTGATCAGCTGTTCGCCAAAGGCTATTCAGTTGAGTATTTCACCGAAGGTGGACGTTCGCGTACCGGTCGTTTGCTTGTACCAAAAACAGGTATGTTGGCGATGACAGTCAACAGTGTGCTGCGAGGTATTGAGCGTCCGGTGACTTTGGTACCTGTCTATCTTGGCTATGACCATGTGATGGAAGTAGCGACTTACCACAAAGAGTTAAGCGGTAAGAAAAAGGAAAAAGAGTCTGTTTGGCAGGTGTTCGGTGCGATTCGTAAGCTGGGTAACTTTGGTCAGGGTTATGTGAACTTTGGTCAGCCCATTACGCTGCAGAGCTTCCTGACAGAAAATGTCGAAGATTGGCGTGAGCAGGTCAGTAAAGACCCTGAAAGCAAGCCAAACTGGCTGACCCCTGTGGTGAATCAGTTGGCTAATCGTGTGATGACCAATATTAATGATGCCGCTGCAGCGAGTGCTGTGACTCTCAACAGTGCAGTGCTGTTGGCTGCCGAGCAGAACGCGCTGGAAAGAAGCCAGCTTGAGAAACAGTTGGATCTGTATCTTAAACTACTCAAGGAAGTTCCCTACACCAGCTATATGTCTGTGGTAGAGGGGGACGGCGCGTCTTTGGTTGATCAGGGATTGGAGTTGAACAAGCTGGTACAGGAAGCGGACGCGCTGGGTACTATTATCCGCCTTGACCCGCTACAGACCCTGTCAATGACCTATTACCGCAACAACATTATTCACCTTTTGATTGTTCCGGCCCTGATAGCCAACTGCCTGACCCGTTATGAGCATTGCTCTCGTGAGCTGGTGCATCAGGTAGCCCGGGAGTTTTATCCTTTACTGGAAGCTGAACTCTTTATGGGCATCGAGGATCTACCCGGCTATGTAGATCAGCTGTTAGCTCAGTTCCATGAAGAGCAACTGATCTCAGGTGAAGACACCTATACCGTCAATCAGGACAAGAGTCATATGCTGTTCCTGCTTAGCGGGCTGATCAGTGAAACCATGCAGCGTTATGCCATCATCTTTAACCTGCTGGCGGCGCGCCCGAATATAGAACGGTCTGAGCTGGAAGCTGACAGCCACCTGTTGGCGAAGCGCCTGGGAGCATTACACGGTGTTACCGCACCGGAGTTCTACGACAAGAAACTCTACGGTACCTTGAGTGTTCGTTTGAAAGACCTTGGATATCTGGCTGGCAAGGCTGAGCCTGAGCAAATTGACCGGGTTCGCAGTCATGCCAACAGGCTCTTGCGTTCTTCGGTGCGCCAGACCATAGTCGACGCAGTTGCGGCCGAGCATTGATTCCCGGCCAATAAAAAGCGTATCTTGCTTATATACCAACGCCTGCCAACGCAGGCGTTTTTTATCGCTGATTACAATTAATAATGGACAGAATATGGCGAATCACATGAATGCTGCCCCCGGGGGCAAATCACTGCTGGGTGGGGCGATGATTGTCGCAGGGACCACTGTTGGTGCGGGTATGTTTTCACTGCCGGTGGTGAGCGCAGGGATGTGGTTCAGCTATGGACTCATGGTCTTGCTGGGTATCTGGTTTATTATGCTGATGTCCGGACTCCTGCTGCTCGAAGCCAATCTGCACTTCGAGCCCGGTGCCAGTTTCGATACTTTGACCCGGGAAACACTGGGGCGTTTCTGGCGAATTGTCAGCGGTCTGTCTATCGCGTTTGTACTCTACATCCTGACCTACGCGTATATCAGTGGCGGCTCCTCTGTGGTAAATCATAGCCTGCAGGGATTGGATATCAGTTTGCCCCAAAGCATCGCGGGCCTGGCGTTTGCCGGTATCCTTGCAGGGATTGTACTGATCAGCACCAAGGCGGTTGATCGCATTACCACCATAATGCTCGGTGGGATGATCATCACCTTCTTCCTGGCAATTGGTAACCTGTTGCTGGAAGTGGAACCATCCAAGTTGTTCAGCCCCAATGGTGAGCAGTCCTACGCCCCCTATATTCTGGCGGCGTTACCGTTTGGCCTGGCGAGCTTTGGTTATCACGGTAATGTGCCAAGCCTGGTGAAATACTATGGCAAGGCCCCGACCACCATTATCAGAGCCATCTTTATAGGCACCTTCCTTGGACTGATTATCTATGTGTGCTGGCTGATTGCGACCATGGGTAATATCAGTCGAACCGGCTTTGTGGATATTATTTCCCAGGGCGGGAATATGGGAGTGCTGGTCGGTGCCTTGCAGCAGGTTATGGCCTCTGATTGGCTGGGTACTATGCTGACATTATTTGCCAACCTTGCTGTAGCTTCATCATTTCTCGGTGTGACTCTGGGACTGTTCGATTATCTGGCTGATCTGTTTGGATTTGATGATTCTTTGAGTGGCCGCGCCAAAACCGCATTGGTGACCTTTGTTCCGCCAACCTTGATGGGGGTACTGTTCCCCAATGGCTTCCTGGTCGCCATCGGCTTTGCTGCATTGGCCGCCTGTATCTGGGCCGTGATTGTGCCAGCTTTGATGGCCTACAAAACTCGCCAGATGTATCCGGACTATCAGGGCTTTAAAGTTCCCGGCGGCACTCCTTTGATTATTCTGGTTATTGCCTTTGGCGTGGTGACCGGAGTATGTCATCTGCTGGCGATGGCGGATCTGCTGCCTGTGTATGGTTAATTCAACCCAATAAAACAAAAGGCCCCGCTGGGGCCTTTTTTGTATCTGATAACCGTCAGGCTTTGCTGGCTGGCACCGCATCTCTGGCGGCGATAAAGCCATAGAAGATATAGCCAAACAGGGTCACTATCACACCGTAGAACACGGCTTCCTCGCCACAGGCATATACGCCATAAATGCTGTAAACCACGGCCAGTGTGCCGACGATGGAGCCAATCTTGTACTCCTTACTGCTGGCATTATTGGTTCGCAGGATAACTTCCAGACCGGTAAGCGACAGGATATAGGGCACCATATTAATAAACACGGCCAGGTTCACCAGTACGTTGAACTGTTTGACCAGAGTTGGAGATATGGTCATGACCGCAAGCACCAGCTCCAGCGCCAGCATAATCATCATGCCCTTGATAGGCGCATTGTCCTTGCTGACTTCACCAAAGATTTTGGGGAACAGCTTAATGTCGGCGGCAGCTCTGGAAACCTGGGCATTGGTGAACTGCCAGCCCAGCAGGGAACCAATACAGGCAATCACGGCCAGTGCGGTGATCACCAGCCCCACTTCCTTACTGAACATATAGGTATAAACCAAACCGAACGGCGCATCTGATTTGGCCAGTTCTGCATTGGGGACAATACCCTGAATCACGGCCGTGGAGGTGATATAAACAATCGCGGTGAAGCTGGTTGCCAGCATACAGGCAAGGGGGACATTCTTCTGGGGATTTTCTACCGTGCCTGAGTTGGCTCCCGCAGACTCGATCCCCAGGAAGGCCCACAGGGTCAGCGCGATACCGGAAGAGATAGCATCCATGGTGGTCATCTCATGGGGATTCCAGGCTGATTTAAACAGCTGAGGGTCGAACCAGAACCAACCAATCACCGACAGGCCCACCACGGGGATAATGATGCCCCATACGGTAAAAGCAGAGATCTGGCCGGTAATTTTGGGACCCTTAAAGTTGGCAATCATGGTCACAATCAGAATCACGACCACGCCAACAAAGGTATTGACGGGCTTCTCTTTCAGCCAGGGGATAAACTCTTCAAGATATCCCGCCGCCGAAACCGCAATGGCCACAGCACTGATCACCAGGCAGACATAGTAGGTGTAAGACGCAATAAAGAAGGAAGACTTACCATGGGCCTCGGCTGAGTACGCCGACATACCGCCATCTTTGGTGCAATACATACCGCACTTGGCAAAGGCATAGGCGATACACATGGCGCCCACTGCGGTCACCAGCCAACTCAAGAGCGATATCGCACCGGTTTGAGCAAGGCTGGCGGGTAACATAATAATCCCGGACCCCATCATATTGACCGTGACAATTGTGGTCAGGCCAACCAAGCCCATTTTATTGGATTCAGATGCCATTCGTTTTTACTCCCAGGTTATTTGGGAAGGCGCGTATCAAAGCATCATGGCGTGACAGATAGCCACAGATCTGCCTGTACGAGCAGCGCCTTCTGTAGATCCAGATCGTTCCATAAGCCCGGCAACGTCAAACGACTGCATTGCCAAATGTAAAGGGTGAAAGTGCGAGTCTTTCAACTTGCTGAAGGCACCTGAACACTGTGCTTACCGAGACCGACTTTCTGATATTTATAACTATCTAGTTTTAATCGTTATTTATGAGCAATTGTCGCAACAATAAATGACTCTAGAGTTACACAGGAGAGAGAATAGAATTATTTTGTAAGTACAGCAGTGTAGAAAAAATACCTTAGGGAATACAAATGTTTTTTAACTTATGCAGAGCGTAAGTATAAAGGAGTATTAAAATTAATGGCTTAGGTATTTAGTATGGCGTTAAATGAATAGGGTGTTTTTAAGTGCATGAATTTGATGGTTAAAATATGGTTTCTGTAGGTATCTGTATGTAATTTAAATAAATAATTATATTTGTCAAAGTGGCTGCAGATCTTCTAAGTTAATGGCTTACTCTCAGTTCTCCAATACAGAAACCTCACAAATAATGTCTTTATTATTGTTCTTTCACCCTGAATAGCCAATATGAATTGCTCTTCGCTTATAACTATAGGCGGGGTTATATCCGATTAATCTAAGTGAATTATGCTGGAGTATGGCCAATGAGAAGTTACGGGAAAAAATATACTGTCCTTATCCTGGAAGAGGTAACCAAGCAGGGGGTGGTAGGTAATGCCATCAGTCGCCTGATAGAGGAGCTGTCTGAAGCCGGTGCCAAGGTTTCTGTTGCCAGTTCTTATGACGACTGTTATTCCATTCTGAATGCCAATATCGCCGTTGACTGCTTAATGTTGACCTCGTCAATGAGTGGTTCACAGCAGGATGAGAATGAACACTTCTTTTCTCTAATCGAAAAACTTAACCAACGTCAGCAGAATGTGCCTGTGTTTCTGTTGGCGGAACGTAAAAAGATCACCCTGACGGTCAGCCGCGAGTTGATGGCCAATGTAGATGAATTTGCGTGGATTCTGGAAGATACCCCTGACTTCATTGCTGGTCGCGCTATGGCTGCGATGCAGAGATATCGAGAGCGTCAGCTGCCGCCGTTAATGTCTGCTTTTATGAAGTATGACGATGTCCATGAGTACTCCTGGGCTGCGCCAGGTCACCAGGGTGGTGTTGGCTTTACCAAGACACCGGCGGGGCAGCGTTTTTACAGCTATTACGGTGAAGGTCTGTTCCGTACCGATATGGGGATAGAGCGGGGTAATCTGGGCTCTATGTTGGATCACACCGGCGCTTTTGGTGACAGTGAACGTTACGCGGCCAAGGTATTTGGGGCTGATTCCTCCTACTCTTTGGTGACCGGAACTTCAGGCTCCAACCGAACCATCATGCAGATTTGTATGAAGGAAAACACTCTGGCCATCTGTGACAGAAACTGCCACAAGTCCATCGAGCAGGGCTTAATGCTGTCCGGGGCGTTGCCGGTTTATATGGTACCCACCCGTAACCGTTACGGGATTATTGGTCCCATCTACCCTGAACAGATGACCAAAGCTGCGCTGGAAGCCACGGCCAAAGCCAATGAGATGACCAAAAGTGAGGCGGGCAAGGTCGCGCCTTATGCTGTGCTGACCAACTGTACCTACGACGGCCTTTGTTACAACGCCAAGCGGGCGCAGGAGATCCTGTCTGAAAGCAGTAACCGTATTCACTTCGATGAAGCCTGGTATGGTTACGCTAGATTCAACCCGGTTTATGAAGATCACTTTGCGATGCGTGGTGAGCCGGATCCTGATTATGATGGCCCAACCATTTTTGCTACCCACTCAACTCATAAACTGTTGAATGCGCTCTCTCAAGCCTCCTTACTGCATATACGCCATGGTAAAGATGCCATTGATTTTCAACGGTTCAATCAAGCCTACATGATGCACGCTACTACCTCTCCGCTCTATGCGATTGCAGCCTCAAATGATATTGCTGTGTCGCAAATGGATGGTAACCGTGGTCTGTCACTGACCACAGAAGTGATACGTGAGGCTGTGGATTTCCGTCAGGCGATGGGGCGCCTGCACAAGGAGTATCAGGATGATAAAGACTGGTTCTTCAAGCCCTGGAACGCTGAGACGGTAACAGATCCCGCCACTGGAAAGACCTACCCGTTTGAAGAGGCGCCACCAGAGTTATTGGTGACTGATCAGGATTGTTGGAAGATGCACCCGGGTGATGCGTGGCACGGCTTTAAGGATATGCCGGCTGACTGGTGTATGTTGGATCCCATCAAGGTGAGTATTCTGGCTCCCGGTATGGGTGATGATGGCAATTTGCTGTCGAGCGGTGTGCCTGCCGCGCTGGTTACTCAATATTTGGGGCGTTTTGGCATTATTCCTACCCGTACCACAGACTTCCAGGTGATGTTCCTGTTCTCCATGGGGATCACCAAGGGTAAGTGGGCGACATTGGTAAATACCCTGCTGTCGTTCAAGAAGCACTATGATGCCAACACAGCGCTGGAGGATGTATTGCCTGATCTGGTTAATGGCAATCCTGAGACCTATGGCGGTATGGGGCTGAAGGACCTGGGTGACAAGATGTTCAATTACCTGAGAACCCACAATCCTTCAGAGAAGCTGAATGCGGCGTACTCCACGCTGCCACATGCCGATATTTCTCCCCGCTCAGCCTTCCAGGCCATTGTTGAAGATAACGTTGAGATGGTGCCCAGCCATAAACTGGCGGGCAGAGTGGCGGCCAACGCGGTTATCCCCTATCCACCGGGTATTCCCATGTTGATGTCTGGTGAGAACTTTGGTGATGACTCCAGCCCCCAGATTGGCTATCTCAAGAGTCTGGAGATTTGGGACAAGGAGTTCCCCGGATTCGAGCACGAAACTGAGGGGACAGAAGTGGAGGATGGCGTTTACCACGTCATGTGTGTGAAGCAGTAATCCCCTGTCACAAGGGCATTGCCCTGCCGAAGTGAGACCCGCCTATGCTGCGGGTCTCATTGCTTGTTTCATGGTACTTGCCACCAGTCTAATGACCGCGATCCAGGCTTCCTTTACCTCAGAATTAAACTCTTTTTCGCCAAGCTGACACTTGAGGCTGAATATCAGCGCATTGCCTACAGGGGTAAAGTGTTCTGGTTTGGCGCCATATTTAACATGTCGCTGAGCCAGATCATTCAACACAGGAACCAGAGAGTCCAGATCATTTAACCCCTCCACAGCGGCTTTGAGCATCACAATCAGTTTGCGTTGCTGGGATCTTAGATCTGAGCCGAACAGAGGTCGTACGCCTGGTGCTACTTCAAACAGGGTTTTGTAAAAATGCTCCGCCAATTGGTTAGCATGGGGAGCCACTTTCATAAAAGACTCCTGCACCAGGCGGATTTGATGTGCTGTTACGCTCACGGGGCTTCCTCAAGTAATGACACTCCAACTTTCAGCCTAGTTCAAACCCTATGATTCTTCCTGTAATCAGCTGCCGTCATTGGTAGTTCAATCTGGAAAAAATGGCGTAACACCGCTAAGTTAGCTTAAGTTGAACAAAAAGCGTTCATTTTGATGGGGCTGTCCCACCAAGTCATATTGCCAACAGGGAGTGCTGACATGAATATCAATCAATATCTTCAGGGGTTGCCGTGCTGGACAGAGCTGGCTGCCAGTGATGCGGTCGCCGCAAGGCGCTTTTATGAGTCTTTGCTCGGCTGGGAATTGGCGGATATTCCTCTGCCTGAGGGAGCTTATACCATGTACAGCTTCAATGGGCAGACACTGGGGGCCATGTATGAGGTGACCGAGGAGATGCATTTTATTGTGCCCGGTTGGAACCTCTACTTTGCGGTGGACGATCTGGATGCCGTGCTCAATACCCTGCAGGAGGGTGGTGCCATTATCCGGACCGGGCCACATCAGGTAGGTGAAGCGGGCCGTATGGCGATGATTTCAGATCTTGAAGGAGCATCATTCTGCCTTTGGGAGGCGGGAAATCATCATGGTGCAGCACAGTTTGGCGAGCTCAATACCCTGTGTTGGGTTGAGCTGGCCTGTCGACAGGATGCTGAAGCGCTGGCCTTTTACCAAAAAGCTTTGGGCTGGCAATCACGCCGGTTGGATATGGAAGGCATGCCCTACACTGAACTGGAGCAGGGCAATATCGCCTTTGGTGGCGTGATGCCTATGACCGAGGAGTGGGGTGATATTCCCAGTCACTGGATGTTATATTTCAGGGTTGAAGACTGTGACCAGATTGCCGCCAAAGCTCAGGAACTTGGCGGCGAGATTTGCGTTCCCCCCACAGAGATTGACGGTGTTGGCCGCTTCGCTGTGATCACTGACCCTCAAGGCGCGGTGTTCTCGGTTATAACCCTGAGTGACCCGGTTTAATCGCCAATTCTGAAGGTGCTTGGGCAGGAGCCGCGCTGTGCATTGGCTGCCTGCTTAAGCAGTTGCGGCAAAGGTGCGTCCAATGACACTGGCAGTTGCATTTGAACTTCAGTCAGAATGCCGCTGCGGCATTGTAGTTTGAGTTTACGGTGTGCTCCCTGACCGAAACTGCTATCGAATGCCTGTTGCCAGGCGCTGCGGGTGACCTTGCTGCCAATATTCCTGTCGATAAATTGCTGAACAAACTCAGACTGATTCAATTGATTGACCAGGGTGACTGATACTGCAAAGTACTCGTCGGCACTGTCGGTCATACAGGTGCCGTGTTTCCAGAATTCATGGCGCTGCAGACAGGTGCCATATTCGGCACTTGGCATCACCTCTTCCAGTGCGTCCCTGACATCTGCAGACATCTTCAACCTGGGGTAATCACAAAATGACTTTGGCTTACGACTGACTTGTCCACAATAGCCATATTTGGTACCGCATGATGCTTTGTTGGGCCATAGACCATGCAGGGTGAACTCACTGTGAGCGTCAGCCAGTGGATTGAGCGACAGTGCTCTGCACTCTCTCTTACTTTTGCCGCCCATGGCGCAGTATGCTGGCTGCCAGCTCAATGCCAGTACAAAACTGTCATGTTGATCCGGGGCGTTGCAACTGCCGCCACTGTGGCTTTTGCTAGCCTTTGCATTTTGTCCTTTTGGGGTGAACCCCTTTAGTTGCCCACAGCTGGTCGACAACCAACGCGCTGGTGAGCTGCTGGCACTGGTGTTAACTCTAACCCACTCGGGCGCCTGAGCCTGGCCAAGGTATTCTCTGATCTCCAAGCGCTGACCCGGTGCTGTCATCTGGTTGCCCGGGTTGGTTTTCTTGTTCTTTGACTGATACAGAGGGCAGGCTTTGTCTGCGATAAACTCGCCGGTTGCCGGCGCGGCCAGAACAGGCAAGCTGCAACACAGCAGCAATGCGGTAAATAAACGTCTCATCATTGACTTGGGATAGGGAAGAGTTGGCGAATTATAACAAAAGATATCAGTCGGATATTTGAGTTTAGTGCAGGCAAAAAAAAGCCGAACCCTGGAGTGGAGTTCAGCGACAAATTGATAAGTGGACTATCAAGTATGCTTGCGAGATGGAGCCAGTATGGATGCCTTCTGTTTCATTTATATTTCAAAAATTAACGGGATTGACGTGCCACAAGCCAAATCAGTCTTTAGGTTGAAGCTAAACAAAAGGCCACCCGTGTTGGGTGGCCTTTCTGTTACTGACTGTTACTTAGCTTTCTGCCGTATATCAGCAGATAAAGGGCCGGTAGCACAAACAGTGACAATATCGGCGCTGTCACCATGCCGCCAACCATAGGAGCCGCAATCTTTTGCATCACCTCATTACCGCTGCCAGAGCCCCACATAATGGGCAGCAGGCCGAAGAAGATGGTGGCAACTGTCATCGCCTTGGGGCGGATCCGCATCACAGCACCTTCAATCAGGGCATCCTTGAGATCGGCTTTGGTATTGAATCTGCCCTCAGCCTTGTGCTGCTTAATCGCGTTGTTGAGGTAGACCAACATCACCACACCAAACTCGGCGGCGACTCCGGCGAGGGCGATCATACCCACAGCAACAGCGACTGACAGGTTATAGTCCAGCAGATACAGCAGCCAGGTTGAGCCCACAAGCGCAAAAGGCAGACTCAGCATGATAACGCTGGCTTGGGCGGCTGAGCCAAAGGTCATCATCAGCAGCATAAATATCACCGCCAGCATCATGGGTACCACAGTCTTTAGCTTGGCTTCTACCCGCTGCATATACTCATACTGACCGGCAAAGCTGTAGCTGTATCTGGGAGGCAGTTGCAGCTGACTATTAAGGGCAGTTTTGGCCTGATCTATATACTCACCCACAGACATGCCTTTGATATCCACAAACACCCAGGAGATGAGTCGACCGTTCTCGCTTTTAAGCATGGGGGCGCCGTCGGTGATCTGCAGATCTGCCAGATTGGCCAGCGGCAGATAGTGGCCGGTTTTGGTAATGACGGGCAACTCTCTGAGCTTTTCCAGATTATCCCTGAGCTCTCTTGGGTAACGCAGGTTGATAGGGTAACGCTCAGCCCCCTGAATCGACTCACCTATCTTCATGCCGCCCACGGCGTGGCGCACCACATCCTGAATATCCGCCAGACTCATGCCATATCGGGAAGCCACCTCCAGCTTGGGAGTCACATCAATGTAGCGACCACCGCCAACCCTTTCAGCATAGGCTGATTGAGTGCCAGGCAGAGGTGCCAGAATCGCCTCAACTTCAGCGCCAATACGTTGCAACTCTTCCACGTCTGCACCTGTGATCTTAATGCCAACAGGAGTTTTAATGCCGGTTGAAAGCATATCGATCCGGGTTTTGATCGGCTGCACCCAGGCGTTGGTCATACCGGGCACTTTCACCGTTGCCTGCAACTGGTCGATGATCCCTTCCAGTGTCATGCCTTCCCGCCACTCATCCCGTGGCTTGAGCATAATGGTGGTTTCCAGCATGGTCAGTGGTGCCGGGTCGGTTGCGGTTTCTGCCCGACCGACTTTACCGAACACTCGTTCAACCTCTGGCACGGTTTTAATCAGGCGATCTGTCTGTTGCAGAATTTCCGCAGCTTTGCCCGCGCTGATCCCCGGGAGTGTAGTTGGCATGTAGAGCAGGTCACCCTCTTCCAGCTCGGGCATAAACTCTCTGCCCATCTGGGAGTAGGGGTACCAAGCACTGAACAAAGCGACCAGTGCCAGCACTACGGTAAATTTGGGAAAGCGCAGAACCAGCTTCAGTACGGGTTTATACAGGGCGATCAGTACCCGGCTGATAGGGTTGCTTTGTTCTGAAGGTATCTTGCCCCGGATAAAGTAGCCCATGAGTACCGGAACCAGAGTAATAGACAGCACTGCCGCAGCGGCCATGGCAAAGGTTTTGGTATAGGCCAGCGGCGTGAACAGGCGTCCTTCCTGAGCTTCCAGGGTAAACACGGGAATAAAACTCAGGGTAATAATCAACAGCGAGAAAAACAGCGCTGGCCCCACTTCCACCGATGCTTCAGAGACTATCTTCCAGTGCTCTTTGGTGTCAGGCTCACGTCCGTGCTGCTCTTTAAAGTGCTCAAGGTGTTTGTGCAGGTTCTCAATCATCACGATGGCGCCATCCACGACGGCACCGATGGCAATGGCGATACCACCCAGGCTCATGATGTTGGCATTGACCCCCATATGATTCATCACAATAAAGGCGATCAGAATCGATAACGGCAGGGTCACTACAGCCACCAGGGTCGAGCGGGCATGGAGCAGGAACAGCAGACACACCAGGCCCACAACCAGCATCTCTTCTACAACCTTGTTAAACAGGTTGTCGACGGAGTCCAGGATCAGTTGGGATCTGTCATAGGTAGTGACTATCTCCACCCCTTCAGGCAGGCCTGACTTAAGCTCGTCCAGTTTGGCCTTTACCGCATCGATTGTGCTCAGGGCATTTTCGCCATATCGCATCACCACAATGCCACCGACAACTTCGCCCACACCATCAAGTTCGGCGATGCCGCGGCGTGCAGCCGGACCTTTGCGTACAGTGGCGATATCTTTCAGCATGAGTGGCGTTCCGGATGGACTGGTCACACCCAGAGGGATATGGTCAAAGTCGGCCAGAGTCTGACGATAGCCCTTTGCCCGTACCATATATTCGGCTTCGGCCATCTCAACCACAGAGCCACCGGCTTCACTGTTAGCCTTGCTGATGGCATTTTTAACCGAGGCAATATCCAGCTTGTACAGCGCCAGTTTGTCCGGATCCAGCACTATCTGGTACGTCAGTTCCATGCCGCCAACGGTAGCCACTTCGGATACCCCGGCAACACTTTGAAGTTCCAGCTTGAGGTACCAGTCCTGCAGACTCTTGAGCTGTGACAAATCCAGTTTGCCGCTGCGGTCCACCAGGGCGTATTGGTATACCCAGCCCACCCCGGAGGCATCGGGTCCCAGTGCTGGCTGAACTCCGTCTGGTAAGCGGTTGGCGACCTGGCTCAGATATTCAAGCACCCGTGAGCGGGCCCAGTAGATATCAGTGCCATCTTCAAAAATTACATACACATAGGAGTCACCGAAGAAGGAGTAGCCCCTGACGGTTTTCGCTCCCGGCACTGCCAGCATGGCGGTGGACAGAGGGTAGGTGACCTGCTCTTCCACCAGTTGTGGTGCCTGACCCGGATAGCTGGTTTTGATAATCACCTGCACATCAGACAGATCCGGCAGGGCATCCAGTGGCGTTTTACGCAGCTCCAACAGACCCCAGGCGGCGATCATCACTGCCAGAATCAGCACCATAAAGCGCTGCTGCAGTGATGCTTCAATAATACGTTTCAACATAATGAGTCCCGCCCGTTAGTGCTGGTGGCCTGAGCTCAAACGCATCAGACTGCCTTTGAGGCTGGCTTCAGAGTCCAGCAGGAACTGACCGGATGTCACTACCAGCTCTCCCCCTTCAAGACCTTTGAGGATCTCAGCCTTGCCCTTGCTTTGCATGCCCACATCGACCTTGCGGGCGACAAAGCTGTTGTCGGACTGTTTGACGATCACCCGGTTTTCTTTACCCGTTTGGATCAGGGCTTCCTGTGGGATGGTCAAAGCTTTGCGTTTGGCACCGCCAAACAGGGCTATTTTCGCCAGTGTCTTGGGGCGCAGATCGGCACCGGGGTTGTCCAGTACGATACGGACTCTAAGGCTACGGGTCACAGGGTCCAGTTCGGGATAGATATAATCAACTCTGCCCTTGATATCCTGTAGTCCCATAGCGGGAACCGAAACTTCAGCTTCCTGGCCTATTTCCAGCCAGCTTTGTTCGTTTTCAAACACATCGGCAATGACCCATACCTTGGACAGATCCACCATGGAGAGGATCTCTGTCTGAGGTTGTATATACATGCCGTCGCGAACATTGAGCTTCTTCACCACGCCGTTTGATTGGGCATAGAAGGGCACCCGGTACTGGCTCTTGCCGGATTTGGCCAGTCGTTCTATCTGGGCTTTGCTCATGCCCAGCAGTTCCAGCCGCAGGCCGGCTTTGCGCACCAGCTCCTGATAGTTCTTGCTGTTCTTTGACTGAGTCAGCGTCTCCATTGCCAGCAGGTAGTCATCCTGAGCATTGACCAACTCTGGAGAGTAGAGTTCATACAGTAACTGGCCCTTTTTCACTTCTTCACCGGCGGCGCTGACCTGCAGCTTCTCTATCCAGCCGGTGACTCTGGCGTGCACATGTTCGATCTGGCTTTCGTCATAATCCACCTGACCCACTGTGCGAACATATTTCCACATGGTGCCGCGTTTAACCGCTTCAGTGCGCAGGGCCAACGCCTGCTGCATGCTGCCGGAAACATTGATCTCTATCTCCTGGGCATCAGCGGCCATGGTAACTGGCTCCAGATCCATGCCGCAGATAGGGCATGACGCTGGTTCATCACTGACGATTTGTGGATGCATAGGGCACACATATTTGATTTTGCCCTCACCCTGATGTGCAGCGCCGCCTTTGACCAGAGGCTCTGGCTGAGGGGTATTGAATACCTTGTCAGCGGCAGGAGTAGTACTCTGATTCTGGTGAGTAGCATGGTCATGGCCAGTGTGCTCTGCAGCCGAATGTGTCTCCTCCTCCTGCTCTTCATCCTTTACCAGGAACATCTTGCATATAGAGCAGCGGCCCGGCTCGTGGCTGGTCTCTTCCGGGTGCATGGGACAGTAGTAATGGTCGGCAGCTTTGGCTGTATCTGAACTGGAATCCGCCTCATCTTTTACTAGAAACATCTTGCAGATAGAGCAGCGACCTGGCTGGTCACTGGTTTCCTGCGGATGCATGGGACAGTAGTAATGAGCAGCTTCAGCCGTGGCCTCGGCTTTATGATTGTGTTCATGTTGCTGGGCAGCCACAGCATATACAGGAGAGAATGCCAAAGACAGCCCCAACAGGCAGGCACTGGCCTTACCCGAATGTTTGCTGCGTGCGGTTATTGCAGGTTTGATGATCTTCATAATTGATACCTCACTTCCACCCGGGATTAATGATGCTTGTGGTGCTTCATATGACCGTGGCCATGGCCTTTAGCGGTCGCTTCCAGGTCCATGCCACACTTAGGGCAGGAGTCGCCTTTTTCTCCGGTTACTTCAGGGTGCATAGGGCAGGCGTAGGCTGCCTTTGGCTCCAGGTCCATACCGCACTTGTGGCAGCTGTCACCGGCATGGCCTTCAACACCGGGGCACATAGGACAGTGGTGGGTTGCTGCCTTGGCTGCCGGTTCCAGGTCCATACCACACTTGGGGCAGGAGTCGCCTTTCTCGCCGGTTACTTCAAGGTGCATAGGACACTCATAGCCCTGATGAGCAGCATGATGGTCCATCGCCATGGAAGGCGCGGCAGAGAACAGAATAAAAGCGGTTAAAACCAGGTTGATCAGGGTCTTCATTATTATCACTCCATCGAGTCGATGGCCGTGTACTTCATATGGTGGCAGCGCATGTGCAGCTAACCCGCCAGAGAAAACGGCTTGAATTAATTACCAGTATTGAAATGTCCGGTGGTGTACCGGTTTCGCTCCCCGGCCTTAAACAACAGGCAGGGAATAGCAGCTTCAGGCGATTGGAGGCCGAAGTGCCATTGGTAAAGATATGGAGTGGAAGTGAGGTATATATGCGCTCAGCAATATGCCGTGAGGCAGCGCCTCGGGCCAATAGCTGTCGCTGAGCAGAGTGCCAGTCACTGAAATGCTTAAGCAATGGACACAGTCACCGCTACAGCTTCCCTGACCTTCGCAACAGGAGTTGCTGCTGGCCTGGATGTCTGTCGAGCAACAGTCCATCGCCGACATATCCATAGCGCTGTGGGGGGCACAATGCATGTCGTCCATCATCATGGCCTGATGACTGACCTGTTGATTCAAGTCCATCGTCTGAGCACCAAAAGCCACGCCTTGCACCAGAAGAGCAAGCATGGTCAGTAGTGACAGCAGTGGTGATTTGAATCTGTTAATCATAATCATTCCGGGTAATGGACGACCTGAGTCTATCACAAGATCAACATAGGGTGTTGATCTTGTTCACAGTTAAGATTACGAACGGGTCAGCAGTTGAGTCATCAACTGCGCCTGAGTATTGAGCTGCAACTGCTCATTACGGCCCGTGTCTGAGCTAACCAATACACGCGGCTGTTTTACATATTGTCTCGCGTCAGCCTCGGTTTTGAGCTCAGGCGTTGCCAGTTGCAAAACCTCATTGCGGGTAACTGTAACCTGGGTAAAAAGCGGAGCAGATTGCACCCAGGTTCCGGATGAACCGGCATTGGTGTAGTAACGGTCACTGAATCTTAGTTCCACCAGATGGGTGCCTTCAGCCAGGGTGGCAGGCAGGTTTTCAACGACCTTGCCATTGATGGATTCGATCATCAGGTTATCGCCAACGCTCAGGGTTGCGGCGTGAGCGCCCAGCGTGGCCAGTGACATAGTGATTGCAGTAAAAAAACGGATAGTTGATTTCATTATTATTCTCCAATAAAAGTTGCAATCGAATGGCGTAAAAGAAGGGGGAAATAGCCCTGCCATTTTCGATCTGCTGTTGAATCATAGTTAGTTAATTGTGTCTAAACAGTGATCTGCACCAAGAGTGCAGTGAACTAACTTTTAATTGGAGGGCGATTAATATCCGCAGGTAATCCGGTCATCGCGAGCTGATGAGGCTGGAGTATTCTGTCATTACCGGGAGATTCAGAACGAACTAATGGTTTATCTGTATTTAGCCATAGAGTTACGCAATGGTGACCACAATGTTCAGTTGCGGAGGGCTGACAGCATTCGTCTTCTTCAGCTGTGTGTGATCCTTTCAGTTCAGTGTGATGTGAACCTGAATTGGCATGATGAATCTGCTCAAGTGACGCGGCTGGCATAGCAAACACTGTGGCAATCAAAAATTGCCACAGTAGTACGATAAGTAGTAGCTGTTTGCCTGCGTTTTGTTTCATTGAAAAATGGTTTATCACCTGAGTTATGACTATGACAGGGGCTGTATGGAGAAAGTTTCATTTAAGCTCCAAAAAAACAGCCCTCTATCGGCTGCTGCTATTTGCCCTGTAGCAAATGGGTAACAATCTGTGACTGATTCATCAGCATTTGTCTTCCATCAGCGCGTTTATTCGACACCAGGTTCACCACAGGATCTTCTAAAAACTCCTGCGCTTCTTCCTCTGAATGCAGAGGATGGGTTTGCAGCATTACTGCCTCACCTTGCTCAATCTGGACTCTGGTAAACAGAGGTTCTGAGCGCACCCAGCCTGAGTCTTCCGCATTGATAACGTAAAAGTCGCTGAACTTAAGCGCTACCATATGAATCCCTTCTTTTAACTCTACTTCCTGGGCGTTAACCCGTTGTCCATTAATCGACTCTATCTTCAGGTTGTCGCCAACGCTTAAGCTTGCGCCCTGAACCTGTGAAGCCATTAATAAAAGGATGCTATATAAAACAATATGTTGTGCTTTCATTTGTTACTTCTCCACTCTGCGTAGATTGCAGTTGTTGCTGCTGGTATGTCAGCGTCCGTTCGGCTTGAGTGCCACAGCCCGATAATTGAGTGTGGACAGCGTGTCCGTTTTGTTCTCGGCCCGGAAATTGTGGCCGGCTTGTAAAACAAGACCAGAGGGAGCAGGTTGTCGTTTCAGAGGAGAGAAAACTTTTTACTGCGACTAATGAAATGTGAGCCGGATCACCAAGGTTGTGGAATATCGTCCAGATTGCTGATGATAAAATTATCGCATTGAGATCATTATAAATTCCTGATGTTTAAATTAGAGCACATGCTTGTGAATGTCATTGCAATGACAGCAGTAGGATCCAGATCTCATTTTTACACTAAGTTTGTATAAATTTTCGTTTATTGGCCTGGAGTCAATTTTCTGAAAATGTAAAACGCATACTATAAAAAAAAGAATTCTATAGTTTTCTAATTACTGAAAAAATCGGAGAAGAGTGATGAACTGGCGTGCACTTTTAAAGCCCAGCGCAAAATACTCAGTACTGGCCCTGCTGATCGTTGGTATCGTTGTCGGCGCGGTTGGCTTTTTTGCTACTCAACAGACCCTGCATGCAACCAGTACAGATGCTTTCTGTATGACTTGTCACGCTGGTCACTCACTGAAAGATGAAGTGCTGGAATCTCCACACGGCGCTAACAGTGCAGGTATCGTGGTTCAGTGTCAGCAGTGTCACATTGCGCAGGAACCATTCAACTACCTGGTTAAGAAAATCGTTGTGTCCAAAGACATCATCGGTTACCTGACTATTGATGGTTTTGAAACTCAGGAATGGTTGGAAGAAAACCGCAAAGAGCAGGCTGAACTGGCCCGCAACTACCTGCGTTCTATCGACTCTTCTACCTGTCAGAACTGTCACAACCGTATCTATGAAGATCCGTCTCCAGAAATGAAGAAGATGGCCGTAAGAATGCACGCCATGAACTTCAAGAAAGCACCTGAAGACAGAAAGACCTGTATCGACTGTCACAAAGGCGTGGCTCACCCATATCCAAAGAACTAATTTGGACCTTAGGGTACCCTGATACGAAAAACCCCTGCCAATTGGCGGGGGTTTTTGTTTTCAGGCTTCTGGTGATGCGCTCTGGCGAGTTTTGTTGTTTTACCGAACACGATAATCAATCACGGCGCCGAACGACTCCTAAAAAGCAGGATAGAGAAAGGATAAAAGTGCCCACTGCACTGCAGGCACTATCCATATTCAGTGATCAGGCGTTTTGCTGTTGCAGTTTTTGCATCAGTTTTTGACGATACTCCAGCAGGGCGAAAACCCCGAAACCGAACACCTTTAGAAAGTCTTTTTTGGTCAGTGTCATATATTGGCTGAACATGCCGTAAAACATGATTACCTGAATGCCGTGCATAAAGGCGGTGACCAGCAACAGGATATTCAGCGCCAGGCCTGTGTTGCCTTCAAATGGCATAAACAGGTTGTACACCATCACTGCCCAGGCAAAGCCAGTCATACATTTTCCCAGTAGCATCACGTATTTCATCTGTGTCTCTTATTCTTCTGTTGATTCGGGTTCGAAGCGATACAGGCGATAGCACACCTGGCCTGCGGTTTTCTCTTTCAGCTGGTGCCAATCAGCTGGGATAGGCAAGGCCTGTAACTCTGATTCGGTTTCCACATAGATAAGCGCATCAGGTTTCAGCCAGTTGTGAGCCGCCAGTGCTTTGATGCTGTTCTCTGCCAGCCCTTTTCTGAACGGCGGATCGATAAAGATGATATCGAAACCCTCGCCTGAAGCTGGGTCCTGACGTGCAGCCTGTCCCTTTGGCCCCTGTGCCAGCAGATGCAGGCTGTCACCGGCAACCACATCGGCATGTTCACATTTCAGGGTTTTCAGGTTGTTCTGCAGTTGCACCACGGCACTTTTTTGCAGCTCAAAAACTCTGGCATAGGCAGCATAACGAGACAAAGCTTCCATCGCCAATGCGCCACTGCCACCAAAGCAGTCCAACACACGGGCACCAGACAGTTCGCCACTCAGCCAGTTAAACAGCGTCTCTCTGACTCTGTCTGTTGTCGGGCGTAAGCCCTCAAGATCCTGGATCGGCAAACGGCGGGAACGCCACTGTCCTGCAATGATTCTTACCTGGCCACTGCCTGGTCGATTTCTGGCCATCATGCCCCCGTGATTTTGCCTGAAGAAAGAAAGTGGTAGACTATGCAGCCTCCTGCCCAGCCGGCAATTTGACCTCGACAAAAACGGGTCTGCAGCTGGTTTAAGGGGCGCTATTTTACATGAACTGAGGGTGGCGGGGGAGTCCCTGTGGCCCTTGGTTTGGCTGTTTAATCCGGAGAATGGCAACTTGAGCCGTTTCCGCGTTAGGCAGCGCAATCACTGAATTACAACTCCTTGAGTATTGGTAGCACACATGGCAAAGAAAGGTTTTTTTTCCTGGTTCCGCAGAGATAAATCAAAAGAAGAAGACAAAGCTGCGGAGCTTGCTGCACAGCAGGCTGCTGAGGAAGCTGCCCGTCTGAAGGCAGAGGAAGAGGCTGCGCGCCAGGAAGCTGAGGCAGAAGCCCAGCGCCAGGCCGAAGAAGAGGCACGTCTGGCGGCTGAAGCCGAAGCTCAACGTCAGGCAGAAGAAGCGGCACGTTTGGCAGCTGAAGCAGAAGCCCGGCGTCAGGCTGAAGAAGCGGCACGTTTGCAAGCTGAGGCCGAAGCTCAACGTCAGGCTGAAGAAGCTGCACGTTTGCAAGCTGAGGCAGAAGCCCAGCGTCAGGCTGAAGAAGCGGCACGCTTGCAAGTGGAGGCAGAAGCTCATCGCCAGGCCGAAGAAGCTGCACGTTTGGCAGCAGAGGCAGAAGCCTTGAAGGCTGAAGAAGCCGCCAGACTGCAAGCGGAAATAGCGGCTGAGCAGTCACGTTTGGAGGCTGAAGAGCAGGCTCGTATTGAAGCTGAACGGCAGCAGGCGTTAGCTGCCGAAGCTGCACGTATCGAGCAGGAGCGCATTGAAGCTCAGGCTCGTGAAATGGCAGAAGCAGAAGCTCGCCGCCAGGCTGAAGAAGCTGCACGTCTGCAGGCTGAGGCAGAAGCTCAGCGTCAGGCCGAAGAAGCGGCACGTTTAGAGGCTGAAGCAGAAGCCCAGCGTCAGGCAGAAGAAGCAGCACGTTTGCAGGCTGAAGTGGAAGCCCAGCGTCAGGCCGAAGAAGCGGCACGTTTAGAGGCTGAAGCGGAAGCCCAGCGTCAGGCCGAAGAAGCTGCGCGTTTGGCCGCTGAAGCGGAAGCTCAGCGTCAGGCAGAAGAAGCGGCACGTTTAGAGGCTGAAGCAGAAACTCAGCGTCAGGTTGAAGAGGAAGCAGCCCGCCAGCAAGCGGAGCAGGCAGAAGTTCAGCCAGAACCGCAGGAAAAGCCGGTTAAAGAGGGCTTCTTTGCCCGCTTGAAACGTGGCCTGATGCGCACCAGTGAGAACATCGGCAGTGGCTTCGCCAGCCTGTTCCGTGGCAAGAAGATCGATGACGATCTGTTTGAGGAGCTGGAAGAGCAACTGCTGATCGCCGATGTGGGCGTGGAAACTACCACCAAGCTGATCAATAACCTGACTGACCATGCCAGCCGTAAGCAGTTAAAAGATGCAGAAGCCCTGTATGAACTGCTGCGTAAAGAGATGCATGACACTATCGAACCTGTGGATGTGCCTTTGGTGCCGGACAATGCCAATGGCCCGTTTGTGATCCTTATGGTGGGGGTAAATGGTGTGGGTAAGACAACCACCATTGGCAAACTGGCCAAGCAATATCAGCGTGAAGGCAAGTCTGTCATGTTGGCTGCCGGTGACACCTTCCGTGCTGCTGCAGTGGAGCAGCTGCAGGTCTGGGGTCAGCGTAATGATATCCCTGTGATTGCCCAGCACACAGGTGCAGACAGTGCCTCAGTACTGTTTGACGCGCTGCAAGCTGCAAAAGCCCGTAACGTTGATGTTTTGATTGCAGATACCGCCGGTCGTCTTCAGAACAAGAGCCATCTGATGGAAGAGCTGAAGAAGGTGGTCAGGGTAATGAAGAAGCTGGATCCGGATGCACCACACGAAGTGATGCTGACTCTGGACGCCAGCACAGGCCAGAACGCCATCAGTCAGGCACAGCTGTTCCAGGAAGCGGTTGGCGTGACAGGTATCAGTATCACCAAGCTGGATGGTACGGCCAAAGGCGGGGTGATCTTTGCGATTGCCGATAAGTTTGGTATTCCTATTCGTTATATCGGTGTGGGTGAGCAGATTGATGATCTGCGTCAGTTCAACGCCAAAGACTTTATCGACGCGCTATTCAGCCACGACAAGGAACAGTAACAAAGCCATGATTCGCTTTGAGCAGGTAAGCAAGGTCTACCCGGGTGGGCAGAAAGCGCTGACAGATGTCAGTTTTCACCTCAAGCAGGGAGAAATGGCATTTTTAACCGGTCACTCAGGGGCCGGTAAGAGTACCCTGCTCAAACTCATGACTGTGATTGAGCGGCCAAGTGCCGGCAAAGTGTGGATTAATGGCCACAATATTGCTGACATCAGCCGCAACCAGGTGCCCTATCTGCGCCGTCATATCGGCATGATCTTCCAGAACCACCATCTGTTGATGGACAAGAGCGTATTTGACAACGTGGCTTTGCCATTGGTTATCGAAGGCTTTTCTCTGGGGGAGATTCGCAAGCGGGTGGATGGTGCGCTGGATATGGTTGGCCTGTATGGTAAAGACAAGCACTCGCCTGTCATGCTGTCCGGCGGTGAGCAGCAACGTGTGGGTATCGCCCGCGCGATTGTGAACAAGCCTCCCTTGCTGCTGGCGGATGAGCCAACAGGTAACCTGGATCCCAAGCTCTCCATGGATATTCTGCGTTTGTTTGAAACCTTCAACGATGCGGGTACCAGTGTGCTTATCGCCACCCACGATCTGGGGCTGATTGCCCGGATGAAGTACCGAACTCTGACACTCAAGCAGGGTCGTATGTTGGGTGCCAATGAACTGGAGCCGGCTGGACCGGGATATTGAGGATACAGGGATGAGCCAGCCGCAACTCAATCGCAGTAAGCTGCCATTTACCGGCAGAATCGTGATGTTCTTTATCCGTCATATCCAGCAGGCGATGGCGAGTATGGGAGAGCTTTGGCGCAACCCTGTCTCGTCCATTATGACCATGGCCGTATTGGGAGTGAGCCTCAGCTTACCGGCCGCCCTGCAGGTACTGGTGAAGAATGCCGAATCCATTACCCGCAGCTGGGAAAGCGCCGCGCAAATTTCCCTGTTTATTGATGAGGGACGCAGCGAACAGGCGATTCAAAGTCTGATCACTCGCATCAAGGTGTTCCCGGAAGTCGCTGATGTCAGTTACGTCAGCCGGGATCAGGCGCTGGAAGAGTTTCAGACCCTGTCCGGCTTTGGTGATGCTCTCTCTTATCTGGATCGTAATCCACTGCCTGCGGTAGTGATGGTTACCCCGACCAACCGATACTCCAGCCCTGAAGGAGCAAGGGAACTGCTGCAAAAACTGCAGCAACAGCCTGAAGTCAGCTTTGGCCGACTGGATATCGAGTGGCTGGAACGTTTACAGGCGGTAGTGAGTTTATTGGAGCGTACTGTCTCAGCCGTGGCTGCTCTGCTGATATTGGCCGTAGTGCTGATTATTGGTAACACCATACGACTGGCGATTATGAACCGTCGTACCGAAATTGAAGTCATGAAACTGGTGGGGGCTACCGAGGGCTTTATTCAGCGTCCCTTCCTTTATACCGGTATCTGGTACGGTGTGATTGGCGGTGTGCTGGCCTGGATTATTATCAACTTGCTGGTCTGGTATCTGGACGGTGCGCTTGCGGAACTCCTCGGGCTGTATGGCAGTCAGATGTCCATGCAAGCGCTGTCGTTTAATGAGTTACTGCAGTTGGTGGGGGTTGCATCCTTCCTGGGATGGCTGGGCTCATATATTTCGGTTCGCCAGCATTTAAGAGCGATTGAGCCCCAGTAACAACTGCTTACCAAATGCTGTCTTGTCAGCTGGTGTGCTGACAGCGTGAAGATGCGGATGAACTTTGGTTTACACAGAGCAGATGTGGTGCCGGTGAAGTTGACAGCGGCCACTAATTCAACGATAGTTCAGCTGCATGAATTGTTGCAAAAAGCATCAATTGGCAGGCTCTAGCGAGCTTGGGCTGGTCTAACTTAGCCTAAAACAACGATTTTTTTACAGGAGCGTGAATGACTGAACAAACGCAATCAATGGCACTGATGGTTCCTCAGGGGAGCGCCAGTCTCGATGCTTATATCCAATCGGTAAACAGTATTCCTGTTCTCGATGCCGAGGAAGAGTATCGTTTCGCCAAGCGTTTGCAGGAAACAGGTGACCTGCAGGCGGCAAAGATGTTGATTATGTCCCACCTGAGATTCGTTGTGCATGTAGCCAAAGGTTACTCAGGTTATGGACTGCCACAGGCCGATTTGATTCAGGAAGGTAATATCGGCCTGATGAAGGCGGTAAAGCGTTTCGACCCTGAAGTGGGTGTACGTCTGGTCTCATTTGCCGTGCATTGGATTAAAGCTGAAATCCACGAATACGTGCTGAAAAACTGGCGTATTGTTAAAGTCGCGACCACCAAGGCGCAGCGCAAGCTATTCTTCAACCTGCGTAAAGCCAAGAAGCGCCTGGGTTGGTTTACCGACGATGAAGTGTCCATGGTGGCCGAAAACCTCGGCGTGTCCAAACAGGATGTCACCGAGATGGAATCCCGTATGTCGGCTCAGGATCCCGCGTTTGATCTGGCCAGTGACAATGATGATGATTCCAATGACTTCGCCCCGGCACTGTATCTGGAAGACCACTCTTCTGATATCGCAGCCCAGGTCGAGAATGACAACTGGGAAAACGACTCTCAGACTCGTCTGTTGTCTGCTATCAAGACACTGGATGAGCGCAGTCAGTATATTCTGCAGACCCGCTGGCTGGACGAAAACAAGGCCACATTGCAGGAACTGGCAGATAAATATCAGGTGTCAGCTGAGCGAATTCGTCAGCTGGAGAAGAACGCCATGAACAAGCTGAAACAGCAGCTGTGTCTGGAATCTTTCTGATAACCTCTATTTAAAACAAAGCCCGCTGATGCGGGCTTTGTTGTTTCTGGCGTCTGCTGTCGTATTACCTGTATATACAAGTTACGACTGAATGAGAATTTGGGGCTATTCAGCCAGGTTAAACTGAGCCCTGACCGCCGCAATAACCTGTTTGCGGTTTACCTTAAGTCCGGTTGGCTGCTCTTGCTCAGGCCAGGGGAAGCAGGCTCTGGGGCGTTTAAATCTGGCAATCTGCTCAGCCACAAACTCATCCAGCTTATGCTGATCCGGTAACTCCCCCTTGATAACAGCCACAGGCAAGCAGCCAAACTCCTGATCAGCCACTGGGAACACCAGGGCATCCTCTACACCGGGGAAGCGTTTCAGTACAGCTTCTACCTCTTCCGGCTGCAGATTTTCGCCGCCGCACACAAACATATTGTCGCTGCGCCCTGTGATATGCAGATTACCCTTGTTATCCCAATAGCCCCTGTCCCGGGTGCAGAACCAGCCATCTTGGTCTATTGACAACTGGAGCTGTTCACCAGCTTCGCCTTGTTTGTCTGTGGTTAAGTAGCCGCAGAACAGGGTATCGCCTTTAACCCAAATCTCGCCGTTGCGGATCTCCAGCTCCCGGCCTGGCAGCAACTTACCACTACTGCCATCTCCCAGCGCTTTACCAGTAGTTATCTGGGAAGCCATCTCAGTCATGCCATAACTGGTGAATGCCGGGATCCCCATGTCGGCCAGCTTGTCGAGCAAAGGCTGGGGAATGGCGCCGCCACCCAGCAACAGGGTTTTGCTGTACTGCAGACTGCCGCTGTGGTGCTGCAGCAGGCGCTGCAATTGAGTCGACACCAGGGACACATGAGTGACCTTGTTGGTTATCAATTGCTGGGGTAGAGATTGGCCCTCGGTGGCAAACACCACGCAGGCTGTGGCCAGCGCGCAACGATTGAATATCGCCAGTCCACCTATATGAAACAGGGGTAATGAGGCCAGCCATCTGTCGCCGCTGTTGAGCGAGATCAGCGAGGCCGAACCCTTAGCACTGGCGATGTGCTGACTCAGGCAGTGGACGGCGGCCTTCGGCGTACCGCTGGAGCCTGAAGTGAAGATGATATTGGCCCGGGTATCCGGATCTATTTGAGGAACAGTCTCAGCAGGCGGTAGTTCACTTTTTGCACTGAAATTTAAGTCAGTCAGTGGTTCTGGTGAAAGTGTGTGTTTACTTTCCGTGCTGTCCAGAAGCTTGCTGTCATCACTCCACAGATGGCGAATATTGTACTGCTGTAGCAAAGCCAATATCTGGGTCTGAGGAAATTTTGGCGAGATGGGGCAGAACAGCAAGCCCAGATCGATACACGCCCAATAGAGCATCAGCGCTTCCGGCCTGTTACTGCAAATAACCCCAAGTTTGTCGCCAGTTGTTAACCCCTTCTCGGTCAGCTGTTGCCCCAGCGCAAGTACATGCTCACTCAGTTGCTGATAACTCAGCTCCAGCTCACCACACTTAATCGCCAGTGAGTCAGGGGCTGTCAGGGCTGCCAGATGCAGTGGCGACACCTTGTTGGGCAAAGTGGTGGGCACAGTGCTGACCATCAGGCGTTCCACTCCCGTACCAGCGTCAGATCAGCCTGTAGCAGCGTGGGCTTATCTGCCAGAGGCTCAATCAAGCCCTGGGTAAAGGCAGACAGAGTGTCGACTCCCGGAGATTCCTGTGGCGTCAGCCAGGCGGCAATCCGACCAATATCGGCGATTCCCTGTGAGCTTTCCAACGCGCTGCTCAGAATACAGCGCACCCCATGGGAGTCGGCCGTGAGTATCAACTCACTCAGACGATAGAGGCTGCCGATTAGCATGGGTTTGAGCACCAGCGCAGTCAGTCCCTCTGTGGCGGCGAATTCATAGTCCGGATCGTTCAGGGTTTCGTCCAGCGCGTAAAGTAAGCCTGTGGCTTGATAAACAGCGGGATTGTCCGCCGGATCGGCGCAAGGCTCTTCAATATACTCGATGGCATCCAGTGGTAAACAGGCGCAGAAATCTATCGCCTGCTCCAGACTGAATGCCCGATTGGCATCCAGACGCAGTTTGAGTCTGGGATTGGCGGCCAGGATTTGATGAATCAGCTCAATCTCCTGCGCCATCGGCAGTTGTCCCACCTTCACTTTAACGCTGTGCAGCTGTGGCGGCAGAGCTGAGACTCTGGCTCTGACCTCAGCACCAACGGCTTGAATATCCTGACTGGCCGTTTCTTTATCGAAGTAGACCAGAGGAATCTCCACCTGTGGAATCCTCACCTCCGGCAGTTGCGCTGTCAGCTTGGCTGCCAGCAGGCTAAGGCCCAGCGCGGCACTGGGAAAGGGGCTCTCATCTGCCAGTTGCAGCAGTTGTTGATAACTCTGTCCCGGCAAGGATGCCAGTTTACTTTGCAGATAGTCAGTTACCTGCTGCAGAGACTCGCGGCTGAAGCCAGTCAGGGGATTTGCGTCAACATCCACGCCTGACAGGGGCGCGATCTCACTGTGGAAGGTCTCGCCCATCTGATTGCTGATACTCAGCAGCAAGCCCTGTCTGTTGTCTATGCGGGCCGCGCCGACGGGCAAGCTGGGCTGCAAAGGGATTTGATAACGGTATAGCGAGACTGTGCTGATCCGTTGCGCCTCTGTTGGTTCATGCCCCGATTGCTGAGGTTGAACTTCATGCTGTGCGCCATGGGTGGCATCCATTGTCATTCTTATCTGCTCCATGATGGCATCGGCGAGCAGCGCGGGCTGCTCAATATGAACATTGTGGCCTGCGTCCCTGATGTTTAGTTTGCATAGCCTGCTTTGGCTGGCCCAGCTGTCGGCGAGGGCGGAGAATTTAGTGTCTCTCTCTCCGGCAAAAAACCAAACCGGACAACCAAGCCTGGTGGGCAACTGCCACATATCCTGTTGCAGCGCCAGAGAGGTGGCCCGGTAGCAATTCACCAGAGCCTGAGGGTTTGCATGGCGACGTTTGGCTACCAGAGCCTGTCTTTGACTGTCAGAGAGGTCGGCAAACACAGGTTGTTGATACCAGTCCTGAAGTACCTCTTCCAGTTGACTACTCTCCAGTCGATTAGCCCAGGCGTTATCATTGATGGCCCTGGCATCTTTCTCCTGCTGAGTCAGCAAACCCGGATGACAGGATTCCAGCATCAGAGCTTTGAGTCGGGTGGGAGCAGTTTGATTCAGGCGGTTGGCCAAATGCAGCGCCACCCGGCCCCCAAGGGAATAACCCAGCAGAGAAAACTCATGAATGCCGTGGCTGTCCAGCGTGCTGATAATCAGATCGGCACAGGTATCGAAACCCGGCGTCGGCAGCCTGAATTGCTCGCTGTTGCCATGACCGGGAAG
This sequence comes from Shewanella corallii, assembly GCF_023349125.1. Lineage (GTDB taxonomy): Bacteria > Pseudomonadota > Gammaproteobacteria > Enterobacterales > Shewanellaceae > Shewanella > Shewanella corallii. The sequence continues at coordinate 214,394 of NZ_JAKIKT010000006.1, forward strand.
ATCAACACACAGGCAGTGAAAGTCAGGTGTCAGCAAAGGCAGCAAGGGTTGCCAGTCATCGGCATTGCCCAGAAAGCCATGAAGCAGCACCAGAGCCGGCAGCGAAGGATCGCCATGTCGACTCAGCGCCAGTCCTGACCCGGTTGCCGTCAGCTCTTTGCTCACAGGCCCTGTCTCACCAGTTGACCGATAGCCGCGATCTGGTCGCTGGCTTGATTTGAGCTGACAACGACTTCAATCACTGTGGTGCCCTTGTGTTGCAACGCTTGCAGGTAGGTCTGTTTAAACTCATCGGCATCAGTGGGCCTGTGGTAAGGCAGACCAAACATAGTGGCGGCCCCCTCAAAACTCAGACCATGGCTGAGACGATAGTACTGGCTGCGCAGCGCCTCATTGGGAACCGGCAGCAGGTTAAAGATATTGCCGCCATCATTGTTGAGAATAACCAATATAAATGGCCCGCTTGCAGTGCGGGCAATCGCCATGGAGTTCAGATCATGGAGCTGGCTCAGGTCACCAATCACCAAAGTGATTGGCTGATCCTCATGGGCTGCTACGCCGCAGGCCGTTGCCAACAGACCGTCAATACCCGACGCGCCCCGGTTGGTGTAAGTTACACTGGTGTCGCCTTCAGCGCTAGGGGCAAACATATCAAACATTCTGACCGGCAGACTGTTACCGATAAACAGCTGATGGGCCGGGGCTCTGGCTATGGTTCTAATCACCAGGGCTTCGCCAAACTCACCCAAATCTATCTGTTGCTGCAGCAGTTGCTCCAGAGCCTGATTATGTTGGCTCAGTGCATTAGCCCACTGCCGGTGGCTGGATTCAGGCCACTGAAGGCCCGCAAACTGTGCCAGTGGTGCGGTGAACAGCTGCTTGCTGTTATGGCTTGGGTCCAGTCGCTCCTGACGGAACAGCAGTTGCCAGTAAGCACTCCACTTATGGTTGGCCAGATAGCTGATCAAGCGCTTTGACAGTAAACGCCCACCAACCACCAATACTCTATCGGCTTCATCCAATAAAGCTCTGGCGTTGGGCTCCTGCAGCAGTTGGTCTATATGCCCTATCGCTTGGGGATGCTGGCGCAGCTGACACTGAGCATCGGTCAGCAGTGGCCAGCCCAGCTTTTGGCTTAGGGCCAGCAGCTCTGCGGGATCCTGTTCGGGTGACAGAGTGCCCGCCACAATCACCCCTTTACCCCTGACAAACTCCTGTAGTTGATGGTCAGCAGGCAGGCTGGAGGGCTGACAGGTTGCAACCCGGCACCATGGCTGGTCATCTTGCTGCCAGTCATTCAGCGGCGCGAGATAGTCGGTAAAGGTGTCGGTGTGAGCTTCATTGGGATATAGGGGCTCGCGATACATACAGTTGATATGCAGCGGCTGAAACTGGTTGCTGACGGCATCATCAATGGCGCTCAGTAAGGCCTGTGGCGCGATGGCGATATCCGGCGTTGGCAGATTCATCTGTTTGGCATAACCGGCGAAAATCGCGGGCTGCACAATGGCCTGATTGGCACCGCAGTCTAGCAACTCAGGCGGACGGTCACCGGACAGAACAATCAAGGGCACATGGGTCAACCAGGCCTCAACAATTGCAGGATACAGGTTAGCCACCGCGGTACCTGAAGTGGTGATAATGGCAACCGGCGCACGACTGGCTTTGGCCAGCCCCAGCGCCAGAAAACCCAGACCGCGCTCATCGAAATGCAGATGTTGTTTGAGCTTTTGCTGTCTGGCGGCAGCCAGTGTCAGTGGGGTTGAACGTGAACCCGGTGCCATGCATACGTGCTTAACACCCAGACGGGCCAGTTCTTCCAGTATCAAGGCGCCCCAAAGCAGATTGAGCTCGGCGATTTGATGGGTTTGCATAGGTCTGTACCATATCTATCGAACTGCCTTGCGCCCAAGCGTAATGACAGTAAAAAGAGTTGCTTGAGATTCTAACTTAAACTTGGGAGTTTTTGCTTACGGCAAAAAAGAAAAAAGGCCCGTACGTGATGAAGCGTACGAACCTTGCAGGGAAATTGTTCTGACTAATTGGTCAGTTGTTCATAGTGTTCCATATCCATCATGCCAGCCAGATCCTGAGGTGCGTTGTGGCAACTGCCACAGTCCTTTTGGAGGTTGGCCATACTCGGCAATACTGGCGGCAAGTCCTTACCGTCTTTCCAGCGGTGGCAGTCGACGCAAACCACAGCATCAATATGGTGTTCTGTCTCTATCCATACATGGGCCGGTGTTACCTGCCACTTCTCATCATGACACTCGCTGCAGTCATCCAGGGCCCAGGCCTGGGGAAGCCACAACAGACACACTAAGACAATCCATTTCATGAGCGAACCTCCGGTGTTGGAACTGGCGGGATAATAGCCAACTTCTAAAAAAAAGAAATGTGATATCGCTCAGTTTGTGAACGCCGACTTTTATTTCAGAATTCTATAATTAAATTTTTAAGAGGCCGCTTTTGTTTCACAACATTTTAATTTTATAAATTGAAATTCAGAGCTATATTAGCGCCCAAAATATATAACTATAAGACGCTTGGTAGTGGAGATGTTGGATCAGGAAATCAGGGCATTCTTTGTCTTTAAATCGATATATGAAACCGGCAGCGCCCGACTCGTTGCCGAAATGTATGATATTTCGCAATCAAAAGTAAGCCGTTATTTATCTGGTTTACGAGATTTATACGCGGATACTTTATTTATTCGTAAAAAAACCGGTTTTGTTCCTACTGCCCGGGCGCACCAGCTTTACCCTGTGATCAGCCAGGTTGTCTCTTTGACTGAAGAACTGATCCAGCAAAACAGCCGGGATGTGGATGTCAGCGAATGTGTTATCGCTGTGCCTCCGACTTTCTCTGTGGGCCTGCCTGACTATCTGGATAAGACTCTCAAGCTAATCTATCCCGGCCTGTCTTTTTCGCTGAAACCAACCCGCAGAGGAATTTGTGAAGATGTGGTCAAGGGCAATGTCTGTATTGCCTTGACCCACAGAGAGTGCACCCGTACTGCTGACTGCAGCAAGCAGGGGGTCTCAATGATCACCGCAGAGCCAGTCTGTAATGGCAGCGTCGTGTATGTGGTTGCCGCTGAATCTCATCCGCTGTGGCAGCAGGAGCTGCTGTTGGAAAACCTGGCTCAGCATCCTTATGTGATTACCCAGATGCCTGGCTTTAACGATGAAACTGATCCCTTTGAGGTGTTCTGTAGCAGGCAGGGTCTGCCGCTGAGTGTGGCGCAGCGTACTGCCAGCCTAGCGACCTTGTTGGAGAGCCTGACCCTGTCTGAGGGTGTGTCCCTGTTGGGTACCGCATGTGCCTCTGAGTTTATTACCCGCTTCCCGGGTATGAGGTCTATGGCACTGCCTGCAGAAGAGTTTGCTAAATTGCATTTAGAAGTACCAGCCCCCAAATATGGCTTTATCTGTCGTCAGGACCGCAGAGAGAAAATCCCACCTCTGCTTATTTCTGCTTTGAAGAGCTACATCATGGAGCAGGTATCTGCAAAGTGATAACTAAATTAGTTAATTACTAAAAAATCAGGGCGACTTAATGTCGCCCTGAACTTTATTCGTGAATTAACTCAAATATCTTGATGAGATTAATAACAGTTATTATTTCTCGGTGACTTTGTAATACTCAAAGCCGGAATTATTGCCCAGGTTTGAGAAGCTTGAAGTTCCGAAATAAAGCTCACCATTTACTACTGCGGCGTTACGGATGCCGTTATTGTCAGGGTTGGCAAAACCATCGGCAGTGATGCGCTCGGCAGCTTCGTCTGACTCTTCAAACACAATCAGGTCGGCACCTGACTGGTTGCTGTTGCCACGAACCTGTTGTGCCCAGCGGTACACATAGCCCATTGGATTGTTGTAAGCCTGATCCTGCCAGCTGTTGCCACCCATCATATCGACAGGGAAACAGCTACCGGCAAGACAGAACTGATCCGGTGCCAGTCTTGGTAGCCTGGCGGCTTTACTTTGAATCGCTTCGATATTGTCATAGTAATCGCGCATACCACTGCCCAGATCAAAGCCACCAATGTAAAGCTGCTCGTCGTGAACCACGGCAGTCCAGGCATAAACGTTCAGTACCTCGCCCCAACCTGCTGGGCCGTACTTGGGTTCCAGACCCATACGGTTGGGCTGCTTACGCCATTTACGACCGTTGAAAGCCCACTGTTTTTTATCACCGTACAGCAGCTCAGGCTTGAACTTGTGAGGTTTGTAGAAGCGGTTCATCTTCATACGGAAGATAGACGACGCACGCCAGCTCTTGATAGCCAACTCCTCTTCGACAGCGCTGTATTCACCATCCTGTACTGCAGGGAACTGCTCAGGGTATGCCGCTTTCAGTTTGTCATAACCCCCTGAGTGACCCACGTGCATGGTGCCGAAGTACAGGTAGCCATCAAACATTGTCATGGCACCCATTTCATAGGTCTTGGCAATCACAGGGTCAGCATCGAAATCTTCGGTCTTGAAGATAGTGGTGAACTGCATAGGCTCAGCTTTGCTGAAACCGGCAGCTGGCATAGGGTTGGACGCCAACAGGTTGCCACCCTGATAGGCTGGATCTTTGGCCGCCTTGGGGTGGGCCCAGGTACTGACCACCAGTCGCTCTTTACCTTTTTCATCCTGAGTTGTCACAAACTCTCCCGGCAGACCTTCATACTGGAAGCTGTCAGGGGTAACCAGATCAAAGCCATGGGTATCGCCACCGGCAAATGGCGCGTCTTTAGTGCCGACCCAGCGCAGGCCCACTGTGCCTGAAGTGCCCGCCTGACCCAAAGAGGTATCCGGGCCCATAAAGGTATACAGGGCGCTGCTGCCATCAGGATGAGTCAGCACTGTCATGCGACGGGAAGAGTCGTATGGGAAGTCAGCTTTACCCAAATAGGTGCGGGTCTGACTGTCGAAGGCGAACACCCGCAGGAAACCCTCGGCAGATTCAGTGGCACTCTGGCTGTCCAGGTTGGCATGACCAATAAAGAACACCACGCCATTGTGGGCACCGGCAGAACGGAAACCATAGATCTTGCTGGCTTCGCCTTCAAATACGCCATTGCCCAGATGCTTGGTTGGGCCACGGGAGATATCCCGGGCGTAATCCTGACCCGGCGCATTTAGAATATCGTATGGATTGATTACGCTGGTTTGCTGATTGCTCACATCATAAATGTACAGCTGACCCGGGCGGTCGATATCCACCAGGTTACAGGCTTGCACTTCAGAGTCGAAAGCGGTGACCAGCATTGGCAACTTGAGATGTTTCATCATCCAGCCACACCAGCCGTTGTTCAGGCTGCCGAACCAGATCTCTTCACCTACCTGAGCCACGCCCCAGGCGTATGAAGCATTACGACGTGCAGCCGCAGGCTCATCTGTATAATCCGCATCGGATTCGGTCAGATTGGCATAGGGCTCAAACAGGTTTTTGGGGTTGGCACGACCGAAAAAGATCTCATCCACAGGCGCGATGGAAACCCGTTCCGCAACAAAGTCATCTGTGGTTTCCATTACTCTGCGGTAATCGTCATCTGCAAATGCAGCGCCAGTCAGGGTCAGAGAAGCCACCAGACCAAGCCTGAAAATGTTTCTCATCTTATTGTTATTTAAATAGGTTGTTGTGGTTTTCAATTGTGTTCCATCAATATCACACATGATCGGGGGCGCTAATTTAGCGTTTTTTTTACTTCTGTCTGTGACCTGAGCAATGAATTGAGCACAGAGGGCAGGAATAATCGAACAATTCTCAGGCGAAGGTGTTAATTGAAATATCATCACTTGTTAAATTTCAGCCGGTAAATATACTGGGTGCCCTGAGACATAGGCTTGAAAGCTGTGTCTTTACTACTTGTCGGAGTGCCCGCTAATTGTCTTATCAACAGGCATAGGGCTGAGACCACGAAAGTGGGATCCGTTGAACCTGATCAGGCTAATACCTGCGAAGGGAACAAGTGTGGCTGACAGGCCGTGTCATATCTGCAGTTTGCTATTGGATATGACGCATCAATATTAGCAACTGCTGTTTTATTGAGGTTTCATTTCAACAGCGATTGAAACGCCAGTCAGTAATCACCTGCCATCAACGCCATCCGACAAGCATTAATTCCCATAAAATTGGAGTGATGCTATGTCGACCAGAAAACAAACCCGGCTTGAAGCCAAAACTTACCTCGACACCCTGTCGACCCAACCTTTTCCCAACTCAAACAAGCTGTATGTGCAGGGCTCACGACCCGACCTTAACGTTGGCATGCGTGAAATCACATTGGCCCCCAGCCTGGTGGGGGGCGATAAAGACAAGCCTGTGTTTGAGCCCAATGAGCGTATTCGTGTGTATGACACCTCGGGTTGCTACACAGATCCTGACCATCAAATCGATATCTATCGCGGAGCACCTAAAGTCAGGCAATCCTGGATTGAAGAGCGCCATGACACTGAGCTGACAGCGGGCGTCAGTTCTGAGTTTGCCAAATCACGATTGGCCGATGACACTCTGGACGAACTCAGATTCCCAGCCTTGCCTGCCATTCGCCGCGGTCAGCTGGGCAAGTGTGTCACTCAACTTCACTATGCCCGCCGGGGCGTGATTACGCCGGAGATGGAGTACATCGCCATCCGCGAGAATATGGGGCGGGCGGCTCAGCGGTTTAAAGATGACAGCCTGAATCATCAGCATCCCGGTCAGGGTTTTGGTGCCAACTTGCCTGAGCAGATCACCCCGGAGTTTGTCCGTAAAGAGGTGGCAGAGGGAAGGGCGATCATTCCCGCCAACATCAACCATCCTGAATCTGAACCCATGATTATCGGCCGCAACTTTCTGGTGAAGGTGAATGCCAATATAGGTAATTCCTCAGTGACTTCCTCTATTGAGGAGGAGGTGGAGAAGATGCTCTGGTCCACCCGTTGGGGCGGCGATACCGTGATGGATCTGTCCACCGGTCGCAATATCCACGAGACCCGGGAATGGATTTTGAGAAACAGCCCGGTGCCCATAGGCACAGTGCCCATGTATCAGGCGCTGGAGAAGGTGAATGGGGTTGCCGAAGATCTGACCTGGGAGGTGATGCGCGATACCCTGATTGAGCAGGCTGAGCAGGGGGTGGATTACTTCACCATTCATGCCGGATTGTTGCTGCGGTTTGTGCCACTGACGGCCAAACGCATGACGGGCATTGTTTCCCGCGGCGGCTCCATCATTGCCAAGTGGTGTCTGGCCCACCATAAAGAGAACTTTCTCTATACCCACTTCCGTGAGATCTGTGAAATCTGTGCTCGCTTCGATGTCTCCTTGTCACTGGGGGACGGCCTGCGTCCCGGCTCCATTGCCGATGCCAATGACGAAGCACAGTTTGCCGAGCTCAGAACTTTGGGAGAGCTGACTAAAATCGCCTGGGAATATGATGTGCAGGTGATGATTGAGGGGCCGGGTCATGTGCCTATGCATCTAATCAAAGAGAACATGGAAGAGCAGCTCAAGCATTGTGATGAAGCGCCTTTCTATACGCTTGGCCCGCTGACCACAGATATTGCTCCGGGTTACGACCACATAACGTCTGGCATTGGGGCGGCGATGATCGGCTGGTATGGCTGCGCCATGCTCTGCTATGTGACCCCCAAAGAGCATCTGGGCTTGCCTAACAAAGAGGACGTTAAAACCGGCCTTATCACCTATAAGCTGGCGGCCCACGCTGCGGATCTGGCCAAGGGGCACCCCGGCGCGCAGGTCAGGGACAATGCGCTGTCCAAGGCCAGATTTGAATTCCGCTGGGAAGACCAATTCAACCTGTCACTGGACCCTGATACCGCCCGCAGTTTCCATGATGAAACCCTGCCTCAAGAGTCGGGTAAGGTGGCTCACTTCTGCTCCATGTGTGGCCCCAAGTTCTGCTCTATGAAGATCAGTCAGGAGGTACGTCAGTATGCCGCCGAAAACCCATCGTTGCAGACCCTGGCGGGTGACGCAGTCACCATGATGAGTGCTGAGCAGGCTGCCGCCTCCATGGCTCAGGCACAGGTCGACCAATACGGAATAGCAGAGCACGGGATAGCAGAGCAGGGCATGGCCGATAAAGCCAAAGAGTTTCGAGATTCCGGCGCAGAGCTATACCGACCCAAAGCGGAGGCCTGATATGACTCAGGCCAATATTGAATTTGCCCGGCACAGCTTTGAGGCCAGTGACGGTAACAGTGATGAGCCAGCCGGTCTGGATCATCTCTATCCTGTGGTGGACAGCGCCGACTGGATTGCCCGGTTGTTGCCCATGGGCATACGCACTGTGCAGCTAAGAATAAAGCAGAGCGATCCCAGCGAACTGGAGAGGGAGATCTGCCGGGCGATCGCGCTGGGGCGGGAGCACAATGCCTGTGTATTTATCAATGATTACTGGCAATTGGCATTGAAGCACGGTGCCTATGGCGTGCATCTCGGGCAGACCGATATGCCCGGGGCAGATCTGAGCGGGATAGCGTCCGCCGGTATGCGTCTTGGGGTATCAACCCGGACAGCCGATGAGTTGATTGCAGCTGTCAGGATGCGCCCCAGCTATCTGGCTATAGGTCATATCTTTCCCACTCCCACCAAGCAGATGAGCACGCCACCACAGGGACTGGCAACCCTGAAGCAGCATGTGCAAACGGTCGCGGGTGAGATACCCACAGTTGCCATTGGCGGTATCGATCTCGGCCGCGCCGCCGATGTCTGGCAAACCTGTGTTGATGCAGTCGCAGTGGTCAGGGCGGTGACAGAGTCACGTGATCTGACAGGCGATCTGGCACGCTTTAACACCCTGCTGGCACGCCGCAAGGAGGTGGTTTGTGATTGATGAGACAAGCGCGACAGAGGAGCTGAGCGCCGCCGAGTTTCTGCGTTATAGCCGCCAGTTAATGCTGCCGGAATTGGGTGAAGAAGGGCAGTTGCAACTTAAACGGGCCAGGGTGCTGGTGGTCGGTGCCGGAGGGCTGGGCAGTGCCGCCTTATTGAGTCTTGCGGCCGCTGGCGTCGGCCAGATACATATTGCCGATCCGGATGCTGTGGAGCTGTCCAATCTGCAACGGCAGCTGGCATTTGAAAGTGGGGACGTCGGTATCAATAAAGCCAAGGCCGCTGCAGCCAGGTTAACGCGTCTGAACCCTCATATTCAGGTGCAGGTTTTGCCTCTGGCGTTGCGGGGCGAACTGCTTGCTGAGCAGGTGGCGAGCGTGGATCTGGTATTGGATTGCTCGGATAACCTGAGCACCCGATATCAGGTCAATCAAAGCTGTGCAGAGGGACAAAAGCCGCTTGTCAGCGGTGCAGCGACCGGCTGGCAGGGACAACTGATGACCTTTGATTTCCGGCGGTCTGACGCGGCCTGCTATCAATGCCTGTTCCCCTTTGATGCCAATCTAAGCCCGGACGATGCAATGCCGATTGGCAGTTGTCGCACTCTGGGGATTATGGGGCCTATGGTTAACACCCTTGGCACCTTGCAGGCGCTGCAGGCGATCAAGCTGATATTGGGATTGGATGCGGACAGTGGAATGTCCTACTTGAGACGTTTCAACGGCCTGACAATGGAGTGGCAGACGCTGGCGGTTGCCAGAGATGCTGATTGTCCTGTTTGTGGATATCAGGGGAGCAGCAGTCCACAGAACAGGGGAAGCTCACAAAGGAGAAGCGAATATGTTGATACAGGTAAATGACCGACAGATTGAGCTGCCTTTGGGCAGTGATGTCACCGCAGTGTTTGATGCGCTCGAGCTGACCCCCCTGGGCTATGCTCTGGCCATTAATGGCATGGTGCTGCCCAAAAGTGAGTGGCCCCATACCCGGCTCAGTCCGGGAGATGATCTCGCCGTATTTCAGGTAATTGCAGGAGGCTGACCATGTTAACCATTGGCGATAAAACCTTTCATTCCCGGCTGTTTACCGGCACAGGTAAGTTTGCCGGAAGTCGCCAGATGGCAGCAGCGCTGAAGGCGTCAGGTTCAGAGCTGGTGACCATGGCGCTTAAGCGGCTGGAACTGGAGTCCCAGAACAAGCACGACGATATTCTCTCGCCTCTGTTGACTGCCAGGGTCAATCTGCTGCCCAATACCTCAGGCGCCAGGAGTGCTGAAGAAGCGGTATTTGCTGCCCGGCTGGCGCGGGAGGCTTTGGGGACCCACTGGCTCAAACTGGAGATCCATCCGGATCCCAAATACCTGATGCCGGATCCCATCGAAACCCTTAAAGCGGCAAAGCAGCTGGTGCAGGAGGGCTTTGTGGTATTGCCCTACTGTCATGCCGACCCTGTGCTCTGTAAGCGTTTAGAGGAGGTGGGCTGCGCCGCAGTGATGCCGCTTGGCTCACCTATCGGCAGCAATAAAGGACTGGCTTCCAGAGAGTTTCTGCAGATCATTATCGATCAGGCGCGGGTGCCTGTGGTGGTGGATGCAGGTATTGGTGCGCCGTCCCATGCCGCAGAAGCGATGGAGTTGGGGGCTGACGCCGTGTTGGTGAATACCGCTATCGCCACTGCTGCCAATCCCACTGCTATGGCCAGTGCCTTTAAATTGGCTGTGGAAGCCGGACGTATAGCCTTCGAGTCAGGTCTGGCAACTGAGCACACCCAGGCGGTGGCGTCCAGTCCGCTTACTGGCTTTCTGTCTGTTGGAGAGCCTGTCCTGTGAATGAGCATGACATTGCCGAGGGCTTTGCCAGTACATTTGCCGGGCTCAACTGGGATGCACAGCGCTTAAGTATCTATGCCAAAACGGCGACGGATGTTGAGCGCGCCCTGCAGTCGGGCAAGCGCACACTGGAAGACTTCAAAGCACTGATCTCGCCTGCGGCAGAGCCTTATCTGGAGCAGATAGCGCAGCAAAGTGCCTTCCTTACCCGGCAGCGCTTCGGCCATACCCTGGGCATGTATCTGCCTTTATACCTGTCTAACCTTTGCGCCAATGTGTGCAGCTACTGTGGCTTCTCCATGGATAACCGCATCAAGCGCAAAACCCTGACTCTGGACGAAGTCGAGGCAGAGTGCCGGGCCATTAAAACCATGGGATTCGACTCCATATTACTGGTCACCGGCGAGCATGAAACCAAGGTGGGCATGGACTATTTCCGTCAGGTGTTGCCTGTGGTTAAGCGCTATTTCAGTTATCTGGCGATGGAGGTGCAGCCGCTGCAAAGCCATGACTATGCCGAACTCAAAGCCCTGGGGCTGGATGCGGTAATGGTGTATCAGGAAACTTATCATCCTGTGACTTATGCCAGGCATCACCTGAGGGGGAAAAAGGCTGACTTTGGCTATCGGCTGCAAACCCCGGACAGGCTGGCGCGGGCAGGTATCGACAAAATAGGTTTGGGAGCCTTGATAGGTTTGGAGGACTGGCGCACCGACAGCCTGTATGTCGCTGCTCACCTTGAGTATCTGGAACGCCACTATTGGCAGAGTCGTTACTCCATCTCTTTTCCCCGTCTGCGTCCCTGCGCAGGTAATACAGAGATAAAGTCCATTATGGAGGACAAGCATCTGGTACAGCTGATTTGTGCCTACCGTTTATTTAACCCCAGTGTGGAGCTGTCTCTGTCGACCCGTGAATCCCCCTGGCTGAGGGATAATTTGCTGCCTTTAGGGGTAACAGCTCTGTCAGCCGCCTCCAGCACACAGCCCGGCGGTTACGCCAATCCCGAACCCGCGTTGGAACAGTTCAGCATCAGTGATGAGCGCAGTGTGGTCGAGGTAGCAAAGACAGTAAAACAGGCGGGTTTTGAAGTGGTGTGGAAAGACTGGGACAGGCGCTATTCCGGAGTCTAAGAATGTAACCACTATTATTGCGTTGCACTCTCCCTTAGTTCAGTGTCGGCTGATATTGTGATTTAGCCGACGCTGTTTTAACTGCAGCTCCTGCTCTCACTGCATTTGAGAACTATTTTCATTAACTCTTTTGGGATAAGTTTTTATTTATCTCAATGGAGGTATGACACTTATTTTTGACCTTGGTCATATTTTAATATTTCGCGATTTCCCCGTCCCGTTCACAAGTCTGCTCACAGCCATTAACAATCTTGGCTTGAGTTGTTCCGGCGTAAAATATAAAAACATTACTAAACATAAGGTTATAAAAAGCATTTGTAGTGCTTTTTATAGTCATTGAGTGAGTGTTTAATCACGAATATTATTTTTGTGTATGCGATGTCGCATTTTTCCCCTTCTGAAAAATAACAAACCCAGTTTCTATATTTCTGTCTTTTAAAATACCTCTACCGGGGTAGCCAGCCCCAAATTCCGATTCGTGAATTAATAACAAGAAGTGAAAGGCCAGAGAATGATTGAGCGTGTAAAGCGGGGCTTAAAAATAAGTCTGAGCGCACTGTTCGCCATGGGATTGTCCATGGCGTTTTCAGTTTCTGCTGCTCCCTGGGATAAATTGACCGGGGAAGAGCTGGAACAGCAGCTGACTCAGAAGTTTGCCGAAGGCAAATACTCTCCTAAAGGGGCAGACTCCTGCCTGATGTGCCACAAGCGCAACGAAAAGGTGATGGACCTGTTTAAAGGCGTGCACGGCGCGACCAATAGCAGTGCATCGCCTATGGCACAGCTGCAGTGTGAATCCTGCCACGGCCCAATGGGCAAGCATAACCGCGGCGGCAAAGAGCCGATGATCACCTTTGGTCGTGACACTAAATTGCCAGCCCAAAGCCAGAACAGTGTGTGTCTGGGCTGTCACAACGACCCACAGCAGATGGCATGGCACAACAGCACCCACAATCTGGAAGAGATTGCCTGTGCTGACTGTCACCAGATCCACGCTGCTGAAGATCCTGCGCTGAATCCACTCAAGGTGAATGACACCTGCGTAAGCTGTCACACCCAGGAAAAAGCGGATATGCACAAGCGCTCATCTCACCCGCTGAAGTGGGATCAGATGACCTGTACCGACTGCCACAACCCACACGGCAGCATGACAGAAAGCGCCTTGGTGAAACCAAGCCTGAACGACACCTGTTACGAGTGTCATGCCGACAAGCGCGGTCCATTCCTGTTTGAGCATGCTCCGGTAGTGGAAAACTGCGCCAACTGTCACAACGCCCACGGCAGTGTAAATGAAGACCTGCTGGATAAGCGTGTGCCCCAGCTGTGTCAGCAGTGTCACGCCGACGATGGCCACGGTGCCCGCGTGGTACCACAGGATGGCATGAGCTCCTTCGGTGGTGGCAAGAGCTGTCTGAACTGTCACAACCAGATCCACGGTTCCAACCATCCGGGCGGCAGCCTGTTTGGCCGCTAACAAGGAGTGCGAGAGATGCGATTTTCTTTGAATCTGTTGACCCTGGCACTGCTGTCTGCGACCGGTGCCGTGACTGCTGCCGACTTTGGTATTCAGCATGCCAACACCGCCAAGGTGAAGCAGGCTGCTTACCAGTGCAAGCAGTGCAAAATCCCTGCAGTCCATACCGGCAGCGTGACTGCCAGCCTGGGCTATGTAGACAGCAGCGACAGCCATGCCGGTAACGCCTTTGGCACTAATGATGAAGGTGTGGTTGCCGGTGTTGATGCCAATGTCAGTTACCTGAACGCTGAGGGCTACCGCAGTCAGTTGCAGGCCCATCAGCTGGGGATGGACAACGGCTTTGTTTCTGCCCGCAGCGGCAAGATTGGCGAGTACAAGGTTGAGCTGGACTACCGCAACATCACCACCTGGCAGGATGAGGCTCAAACTCAGCTGTGGCATCACGGCGGCATGCTGACTCCAAGTGAGTCAGTGCGTTTTGTTGACCTCAAGCTGGAGCGTCAGCAGGCCGGACTCGGCTTTGAGTATCAGATTAATGAAGATCTGAACACCTATGTCCGTTACGACCGCGAAGACAAGACAGGCAGCAAGAGCGCCAGTCTGATGAGCCCTCGCCCAATCAACTTTGCTCAGCCAGTGGATGAAAGCACTGACAAGCTGAGTGCCGGTGTGGTGCTGAGCGGTGCCAACTGGATGACGGATATCAGCTATCACGGCAGCCAGTACAAGAACAATATCAATCACATGAGCCTGCCATACGCCTATGACGTATACGCAGCGACGCCAGACAACCAGGCGCATCAATTGGCAGTAGCCGGTCAGTACCGTCTGGATGCCACTGTGCTCAATGGCCGTGTGGTAGCGGGTCGTATGATCCAGGACGACAACCTGATCCAGGTTGCTGGTAACCCACTGCAAAACTGGGACGGTCAGGTCGATACTCTGGATGCCAAACTGGCAGCCACCTCAATGCTGACCCCGCGCCTGCGTGTTGGCGGCAGTGTCGATTACTCCAAGCGCGACAACGACTCATCTGTGTATGAGTTTATGCAGCCACGCCTGAGCTATGATCCGCTGAGTAACTCGTTCAAGCAGAACACTGTGCTGGATATCGAGCGTCAGACCGTCAAGCTGAACACCGCCTATCGTCTGGCTCAGGGCTACCGCCTGCAGGCCGGTTACGACTACAAGCAGGTTGAACGCAGCTATGGCGAGCGTGAGCAGACCCGCGACAACACCCTGTGGGCCGAGCTGGATATTCGCAAGTTCGACACTGTTCGTTTCGAAATCAAGGCCAGTCACGGTATCCGTGGTGGCAGCGCCTACGAAGCCAGTGAGCTGACCTCCAGCGAAGAACAAAGCTTGCTGCGCAAGTTCAACCTGGCTGACCGCAATCGCACCGAGCTGGAACTGGGTACCCAGTACACCCCGGCCAACTGGATGTCGCTGGATCTGACTGTGCATTACGCCATTGATTCTTTTGATGAGAGAAAGGGTGACGATACCGTTCTTGGTCTTCATGAGTCCCGTGACTACGGCTATGACCTGAACCTGAACCTGTTCCTGAGCGACAACCTGACGGCCTACGGCTTTGCCGGTCAGCAGTGGATCGACTCTGAGCAGGCGGGTGATCAAGCCAATATCTGGTACGCGGATATCAACGACAGCTTTATCAACCTGGGTGCCGGTGTGGCCTACAGTGGCCTGCTGGATGACCGCCTGACTGTCGGTGCCGACTACCTGTTTGCCAACTCCAATGGTGAAACCCTGGTCGACGCCAACCTGACTGGCAGCACCAGCTACGGCGACTACTACAGCTTTAACCACAGTGTTGAGCTCTATGGTGAATACGCCCTGAGCGAGTCCATGCAGTTGAAGCTGGCTTACCAGTACGAACGCTTCTATGACACCGACGCCAGCGAAGTTGGCGTGGATGCAATTACCGGTTTAACGACTCTGGGCTTGGGTAACCATAACTACAACGCCCATCAGCTGATGTTGTCCTTCAGCTACATTCTTTGAGGATAAAGATAATGGAACGCAGAAGTTTCTTGAAAATGAGTGCTGCTCTGAGCGCGGCCGCCACCGTCTCCGGCTGTAACTCCAGCTCGAAGGACGCAGACGTGGTACCTCCACAGCCTCCGGTTGGCGAAGAGAAGGTGAACTGGTCTTCCTGTCTGGTGAACTGTGGCTCTAACTGCCCAATTAAGGTATTCAGCCGTGATGGCGTGATCACCCGCGTTGAAACCGACCACGAAGTTGAAGACGTGTACGGCCTGCATCAGGTTCGCGCCTGTGCCCGTGGTCGTTCTCTGCGTCAGCGTACCTATGCGCCGGATCGTCTGAAAAGACCAATGAAGCGTGTGGGTGAGCGTGGTGATGCGGCTGGTTTCGTACCTATCAGCTGGGAAGAAGCTGTCAGCACTATTGCTCAGAAGCTGAAGGAAGCTTACGCCGTTAGCCCTAAGTCTGTATTCCGCAGCTATGGCTCTGGTGCTTACTACGGCTTTGCCTCCAATGCCAACTTCAACCGCCTGTTTAACCTGTGTGGTGGCTACCTGAATGCCTATGGTAACTACTCCTGGGCGCAGCAGATGGAAGCGGCCAAGCACACCTTCGGTACCGGCAGTACCATGGGCTCCGCTACTGCAACTTTGGATTACAGCGACTTCTTCCTGGGGATTGCCTATAACCCAAATGAAATTCGTCAGTCCGGCTCAGGCGAAGGCTATGACTTCGTTCAGGCGCTGAAGCGTAACACCCGTTTGAAGAAAATGGTGATGATTGATCCTCGTTACACCGACTCCATGTTGGGTAAAGAGGACATGTGGCTGCCTATCCGTCCGGGTACTGACGCCGCATTTGCTGAAGCGGTTGCCTATGTAATGATTTCTTCAACCAATTGGTTTAACAGCAAATCTAAACCTTTTATCGACAAGTATTGTTTCGGCTTTGACTATGATTCTGTTGTCGCTCAAAAGGCAGAGCTGATCGCTCTGGCTGACAAAGATACTTCAGGTAAGAGTGAGCATTTGCGCGAATATTCTGAAGCTTTGAATCCTGAAGAAAACTACCGAGATTACATCTTGGGCCAGGGGATCTACAGCATTCAGCGCACTCCTGAATGGGCTGAAAAGATCACTGGGATTGCGGCCGACACTATTAAGGAAATTGCTGACGAGCTAATGGGGGCAAAAGCTCCATACATCGTAGTCGGTGCTGGTGTAAACCGTCAGGCTAACGGTGAGCAGAGTATGCGTGCCCTGTATATGCTGTCTGTGCTGACAGGTAAGCTGGGTATTGAAGGTGCTTCCAACGGTGAATTGCCTCGTATGACAGGTATGGGCCGTGCTGGTATCCCGACTGGGGATAATCCAGTTAAAGAATCCATCTCCTTCTTCACCTGGTCAGAAGCAATCAATCATGGCGAAACCATGACTGCCCGCACCCACGGCGTTCGTGGCACTGACGGTTTGGATGCTCCTCTGGGTGCCAACATTAAATTTATCTTCTCTGCATCTGACAGCTCTTTGTTGAATCAGCACGCCGAGATTAACAACACGGCTCAAATTCTGCGTGATGCTCAGGATCTGTTTGTTGTGTCCTGTGACTGCTGGATGACTCCGGGGGCCAAGTTCGCTGACATCATCCTGCCTGATACCAGCTGGCTTGAATCCAACGATCTGGTAGATAACTCATACGCTGCCGGTTCTCTGGGTTACCTGACGGCCATGTCTGCTGCTGTAGAGCCTATGTGGGAATGTAAGTCCATGTATGAGATCGCAGCCTTGATCGCTGATGAGATGGGTGTGGGTAATGAGTTCCGTGGTGAGCATGTCACTGAAGAAGCTTGGCTGGACTACCTGTATAAAGAAACTGTGAAAATGACGGCCAATAACGGTGTACAACCTGCATTCCCGGCAACTTACAAAGAAGCCCAGCAGATTGGTGTATTCCGCAAAGATATGTTGAACCGTCATGTGGCATTGCAGGACTTTGTGAATGATCCTGTCGGCAATAAATTGGCTACCCCAACCGGTAAAATTGAGATCGCTTCTTCCGAGCTGGCATGGCGTGCTAAGTACTGGACTCAGGAAGATGTGACCGGCGTTAAAGGTGACACCATCACTGCCATTCCTCAGTACACAGTGACCTGGGATGGCTACGAAGATAAAGACACTGCAACTGACTACCCGCTGCAGCTGGCGACTTACCACACAAAGGGCCGTACTCACTCCAGTTATCACAACGTGCCATGGCTGCGTGAAGCGGTTGAAGATGCACTGTGGATGAACCAGGTCGATGCTGATGAAAAAGGGTTGAGCTCTGGTGACATGGTTGAAGTGTACAACGAGCGTGGTTCTATCGAAGTGCCTGTGAAGATTACGCCACGTGTGGCACCAAACGTTGTAGCTCTGGGGCAGGGCGCCTGGTATTTGGCCGATGCCAAAGGTCGCACAGGAGCTACCGGTAAGGTGATTGATGTTGGTGGTGCAGTAAATACCCTGACCCGTTACCAGCCAAGCCCGGTTGCCAAAGGTAACCCACAGCTGACTATCCGTGTTCAGATCCGCAAAGCTTAAGGGAGCACTTGTAAATGACTCAACCAACTCAATACGGTTTCTACGTTGATACCACCAAGTGCACCGGCTGTAAGGCTTGTCACGTTTCCTGTAAGGATCGTCAGGCCGATCTTATCCGTGGTAACCACAACCCTGAAAATGGCGGCGTACCAAGCCTGCAGGGCGTAACCTGGCGTCGTGTGTACGAGTATGGCGGCGGCAGCTGCTCTATGAACCCAAGCACCAAGGTGTTCCAGAACGACGTATTCGCTTACTACATGTCTGTAGGTTGTAACCACTGCTCTGAGCCAGTGTGTGTTAAGGCCTGTCCTACCGGCGCTATGCACAAGCGCCGTGAAGATGGTCTGGTACATGTGGCTGAAGATCTGTGTATCGGCTGTGAAAGCTGTGCCCGCGCCTGTCCTTACGATGCGCCTCAGATCGACCGTGAGCGCAAGGTAATGACCAAGTGTGACGGTTGCTATGAGCGTCTGGCCCAGGGTCGCAAGCCTGTATGTGTTGAATCCTGCCCGCTGCGCGCACTGGACTTCGACAAGATGGAAGTACTGGAAGAGAAGTATGGCAAAGGCGACGCCCATATCGCGCCACTGCCAAGCGAAGGTATCACCTCACCTAACCTGATCATCAAGGCCAACATCAATGGTGGTCGCTCAGGTAAGGTGCTGAACCCATCAGAAGTGTAATTCTGTGATGTCGTCCCCTGCAGTCGCGGGGGATGACAGGTATAAGAGACGTTTGGCTTTTAAGGAAGCGTCTCTTACTAACTGTTTGTTATCCTAAAACCGTTTGTGGCAGACGTTTTTGGGATAGCCAGCCTGGCTCAAGTGATTTAGTTGAACGATAAATGAAAACACCTTTTACCAACCTGCCGTTTGAAGAGTATCAGGGCATCGCCCGCATTCTTTACCATCTGCTCAGCCATTACCCTGAGGCAGAGATGATCCACGACTTTATTCACAACGATGTGGCAGCAAGCTGGCCCACTTTTGCGAGTGAAGGCCAGGGTCGTGACGGCAACCGTGTGGGACGTGAGGCGCTGAGCCACTTCCTGCAGCAGTGGGATGACAGCCAGTTGACCGAGCTGCAGCTGGACTATGGTCAGCTGTTCTTTGGCCCGGGTGAACCCAAGGCGATCCCTCAAGGCTCTGTGTATCTGGGCGAAGAGCAACTGCTGAATGACCGCAGCACAGTGGCGTTGATGGACTACTACAAGGTTCATGGTGTTGAGTTGCAGATGGCTAACCGCCAGCCAGTGGATCATATTGGATTCTTTTTTGCGGTACTGGATTCGACTCTGGGTCGTCTTGAGCAGGAACGTACCAACGAAGAGCTGAAGCAGTTTGTACAGTTGCTGCTGGGCAAGCATCTGTTGCCCTGGTCAGGCCGTTGTCTGGAGCTGGCGGCAGAGCATGCCCAGACTGAGTTTTACTTTGGTGTGGCACTGCTGGCAGAGGACTTCCTCAAGCAGCTGGCCAACGACTTTAACGTGGTGCCTGTCAGCGCCCGACTGTTTCGCTGATACTCATCAATTGCTGCGGGGAATCGATATTCGCTGCAGCAGTTGAACCACAACCTATCTACCTGATAACGATTTGCGTTTAGTGAGCTTTAGCGCAGAACTTAATTGGGAATCTTGAACCGGATCACATTCAGTGAGGCCGGTTTTTCACGTTGTTTGTTACATTTGGATCTCAGTTATTTAACCTGTCGCCGCGCTAAATTTGAGCGCCAGCTAAAAAGCTAAATAATTCATTGATTTGCAATTGTTGTCCGGTTTGGCTCAGGTCACATAATTTGTGTGATCTCATCCGCAAATCAACGTGTTATGTGTGATTCCCCTCAATATTTCACTCACGAAATATAACAAATCCAGTTTCGGCAAATCCCTCTTTTAGAATACCTATGTTGAATGATTCGCCACCGCTGAGTCGTGGCACAACAAGAGAGAAAGGCCAGGGAATGAGCATGGTGTGCACCTGAAATTGTCGGGGTGTGCCAATGACTCGCCATCAAATTTGTCCACTGCATTTTCTGTTTCTGCCGTCTCCCTGGAGCGAGGCTCGGGACAGGCAGGAGCACTGCGGAAGCTTGCTGAAGACAAATACCTCTCCCCAGGGCTGGCACAGTGAGCGCAGCATCAGAGTTTGCACCGCCGGGCCCCTTCGAAGATGTCGTCCTAAGAGGATAAGTAAATTGGAACGCAGAAGTTTCTTGAAAATGAGTGCAGCCATGGGCTGTGCTGCCACTGTGAGTGCCTGTACCCCAAGCGCCAAAGAGAAGGTGTTCACCAAGCCACTGCAGCCTACAGGTGAAGAAGTGCAGAACTGGTCCGCCTGTCTGGTGAACTGTGGCTCTAACTGTCCAATCAAAGTATTCAGCCGTGATGGGGTGATCACCCGCATCGAAACTGATCATGAGACTTCAGATCAGTACGGCGACAACCATCAGATCCGTTGCTGTACCCGTGGTCGCTCACTGCGCCAGCGTACCTATGCACCGGACCGTCTGCGCACCCCAATGAAGCGTATCGGTGCCACCCGTACCGGTGAAGTTGACCAGTTCGTGGCCATCAGCTGGGAGCAGGCATACAAAGAAGTGGGTGAGAAGCTGAGCCAGATCCGTGCTGAGCATGGCCCTGCGTCTACCTATTTCCACTACCGCAGTGGCGCTTACTACGGCTTTGCCGGTTATCAGGTGTGGCAGCGTCTGCTGAACAAAACCGGCGGTTACCTGGATCACCACTGGGACTACTCCTGGGCACAGCTGTACTCAGCTGCCGAAGCTACCTTCGGTGATGCTGGCCACGCATACTATGGCTCCCGTCTGGCTGAAATCGCCAACGCTGACCTGTTTATCGGTGTTGCTTTCAACCCGAACGAAATGCGTATGAGCGGCAGCGGCGAAGGCTATGACTTCGTGCAGGCACTGAAAAACCACCCAGGCGATATCAAGGTGTACATGGTTGATACCCGTTACACCGATTCCATGCTGGGTAAAGAGCACAAGTGGATGCCAATCCGTCCGGGTACCGATGCGGCCCTGGCAGAAGCGGTTGCCCACGAGATGATTACCTCCGGCTGGATTGATGCCAACTCCAAAGCCTTCCTGGACAAGCACTGTCTGGGTTATGACTTTGCCTCACTGGAAAGCTTCAAGGCGGAGTGGGCAGCATCTGATGATACCGAGCAGCAGCGTTACGCGGCGCTTATCGATCCCAAAGAGAACTACAAAGATTACATTCTGGGTACCTACACAGGTCTGGAACGCACCCCTGATTGGGCAGCAGCTCGCTGTGGTATCACGGCGGCGCAAATTCGTGAACTGGCGAACGCCATCATGAACGCCAAGGCGCCTTACATCAGCATTGGTGCCGGTGTCAGCCGTCACGCCAACGGTGACCAGGCAGTACGTGCCCTTTACATGCTGTCTATTCTGACCGGTAAGCTGGGTCAGCCGGGTGTAAACACCGGCGGCATGCCAATGAACTATGGTCTGGGCGTAGCCGGTATCGATATCGGTGACAACGCGGTTAAGGCCACTATCCCGGTATTCACCTTCTCTGAAGCGATTGAGCGCGGCAAGGAGTTCACGCCTTACACCCATAACCTTAAGGGTGCAGACAAGCTGGATTCCAACATCAAGGCGATCATCAACGTGTCTGGTAACGCCATCGTTAACCAGCACTCAGACATCAACGGCACCACAGCCATTTTGTCTGACACCAGCAAGTGTGAGCTGATCGTAGTGTGTGACTGCTGGATGACCCCATCCGCCCGTTACGCCGACTACATTCTGCCTGCGGCAACCTGGCTTGAGTCTGACGACCTGGCCGGCGACTCCTATGCGTCTGGTCAAATGGGTTACATGACCATGATGAGCACAGGCGTTAAGCCACTGGGCGAAGCCAAAAACATGTACGACATCTGCTCAGGTCTGGCCAAGGCCATGAACTGCGATGACTACACCGAAGGCAAGACTGTCGCTGACTGGAACAACGAGCTGTACGCCCAGACCCGTGCCAATAACCCGGATATCGGTCTGCCAGCCACCTATGATGAAGCCACCAAGCAGGGCGTGTTCCGCAAGTACATGCCGGAAAGCTTTATCGTGCTGAAAGACTGGGTCGAAGGCAAACCAGACGCCTACGGCGTGAAGACCCCGTCCGGCAAGATTGAGATCTACTCACTGGCTATGGCTGACAAGCGTGCCAACTGGCAGCTGCAGGACTACTGGACTGCGCAGGAGCGTCAGCGTTTCAGCGCAGAGCAAATGGCCGATCGCTACAAGATCACCCCGCTGCCACAGTACGTGGTTACCTGGGATGGTTATGAAGATAAAGAAACTGCGGCTGAGTTCCCGCTGCAGCTGATTGGTTACCACACCAAGGGTCGTGTGCACTCAAGCTACGACAACGTGCCATGGCTGCGTGAAGCGGTTGAAGACGCGGTATGGATGAACCCAATGGACGCAGCATCCCGCAACCTGACCTCAGGCGAAACTGTTCGCGTGTGGAACGACCGCGGTATGACAGAGTTGCCGGTACGTATCACGCCACGTATCGCGCCGGGCGTGGTCGCCATGGGTGAAGGTCGCTGGTACAAGCCGGGTGAAGACAAAGACCACAAAGGTCGTCCTGTGGATGTGAACGGTGCTATCAACGTGCTGACCAAGTACCACCCGACACCGATTGTGAAAGGTAACCCACAACACACCAACCGTGTTCAGATTGCCGCTAAGAAGGAGGCATAATCCATGAAACCTGAAGTTCAATATGGTTTTTACCTCGACACCACCAAGTGTACCGGTTGTAAGACCTGCCACGTAGCCTGTAAAGACCGCATGGTCGGCTCTCAGCGCGGCCAGGGCGAAGGTGGCAAAGATGAAGGTGCTAAGGGCATCTCCGCCATGAAAGGCGTGCTGTGGCGTCGCGTGTACGAGTACGGCGGCGGTGAGTGGAAGACCAACGAAGATGGTACTTTCGAGCAGGACGTATTCGCTTACTACATGTCTATCGGCTGTAACCACTGTAATGAGCCTGCCTGTGTGAAGTACTGCCCAACCGGCGCTATGCACAAGCGTAAAGAAGATGGTCTGGTGCACGTAAACCAAGAACTGTGTATCGGCTGCGAAAGCTGTGCCTGTGCCTGCCCATACGACGCGCCGCAGCTGGACCCTGAGCGCAAGGTCATGACCAAGTGTGACGGTTGTTTCGAGCGTCTGGCCGTGGGTCGTCAGCCTATCTGTGTTGAGTCCTGCCCACTGCGTGCTCTGGACTTCGACACCATGGATAAATTGCAGGCCAAATATGGTAAAGGCGACGGTCATATTGCACCGCTGCCATCACCTGAGATCACCAAGCCAAACCTGATTATCAAGGCCAACCGTCACGGTCGTCCGGTGAAAGAAACCATTGGTATCTGCTACGGTGAGCCATGGCCAGTAGGCAGCGAGCCTAAGCTGAATCTGGTAGAAGGTAGCATCCTCAACCCAGCTGAAGTGTAATTTCAGAGGGTTTCACTGCACTTGATACTGTGTTGAGCCGACTCGTCATAGGCCCACTATGACGTTCGTCGACTCGCAAGCCACATGGAAGTGGTGAATGCCATTCACGCAGGAGCGGTTAATGGCCTTGTCTCAACAGCATTGAATTCCCCCTGAGGACGCGACTTAGATACAAAAAGCGCATACAGTTCGTATTCGTTTTATCCAGGGAAGGTGCATAATGCACCTTCTTTTGTTTCAGGTTCGCACCATACCTGACGGTTACGCGGGCGACGAATAATCGTTCAAGTTCGAATCGAAAGCACGGAGTTTATGTTTTATAAATGAGTACTTTCGATGTGGAAATTGGGCGATTAGGCAAGCCCCTTCAAAGAGTAATTAAGATGACCAATATCGATCGCGTTGAACTGCAGGCCATGGCCCAAATCCTTCATAACCTGTGGTTCGAGCCGCCGGGTGAAGAGTTGCTGGAAATGGTGGCTGAAATTCCTTTCGCCGAGCAGTGGCCTCTGGGCGACAGTTCGCCAGAAGCGATGCAGGCCTGTGAGCTGATGGATGCTGCCAGCGCAAACCCACATGATGAGCAGGCTATCGAAGCCCTGCAGATGGATTACACCCGTCTGTTTGTTGGCCCGGGTGTGCCGCTGTGTCCGCCCTGGGGCAGTGTCTACCTGTGTGAAACTGGTCTGCTTAACGATGTCAGCACTCAGGCGCTGGTGGCCTTCTACAAAGACTCTGGGCTGGAGCTGGACTCGACCCGTAACGAGCCGATGGATCATCTGGGGTTGATGTTGGCTGTGCTGGCCAATGCGTTGGCAACTGAAGAGGGCGCGATCCCGGCTGTGATGGAAGCTTATGACGATGTCGCCTTCAGTACCGCCTGGATGGCACGCCTGCTGCGGGAATACCTGATGCCATTTGCGCCCAAATGTATCGAGTTGCTGGCTGCCAATGCCAAAACAGACTTTTACCGTGCGCTGGCACCTCTGACCCTGAACTATCTGCAAAGCCTGCAATCACAACTGGAAGCAGAGTTGATCAGCCACAAAAGCGACACAATGCACTGACCCGTGAAAAGACTAAAAAGCATTTGAGCCACAGAGGACACGAAGGGCACGAAGAAAAGCGAAAGCTCAAAAATCTTCTCTTCTCATGCTTTTTCCTTCGTGTCCTCGGTGTAGCGAACGAAGTGAGTGCTTCGTGGCAAATTGTTTTAACAAACGGGAAAAGCCTGAACCACAGAGGGCGCTGAGGTCACAGAGAAAAGCCAAATCATCTTACGCTTTTCCACTTCGTGAACTTGGTGAAGCGCAGCGCTTCGTGGCAGATCGCTTTTATCGAGCCGGACAGTTTGAGGAAGTAATGTATGAGTGTGATTAACGCCCTGGGCGATCAGTGGAGTAAGGCTGAGTTTGCCCATCAGCTGGCGCTGGTGCTGGCACAAAAACAGGAAGTGGCGCAGCTGTTTGGCGGTGCTACCTCACTGACCACGGTTTGCAATCTGATTGCCGGCATGAGTTATCAGGCCGATGACGTTCGGTTTGCTAAAGACCCGGAAAATTCGGATAAATTCGTCCTCAGTAACAACACTCTGATCTCTGTATTCCATGACTGCTTCCGCCTGCTGTTTATCAAAGAGGTGCAATCCGGTGGTCTGAGTCAGGCTGAGCAACTGATTCTGGCACTGGCCAAACGTATCGCTGTGGATACGGCCATAGAGTCGCTGGATGATGCCGCTGCACTGCAGCGTGAGCAGATGATTAAGTTCAGTGAGCAGCTGGAAGGTTTGTATATTCAGAGACGAAGTCAGTCGAGAAACATGGTTTGATGTTTCTGGCTTCGCAAATGGAGGTGTGACCTTTGGTCACATGGTCCCTGCGGGACAAGTTTAGCCCTGCCGGGCTTGTCGCTGACGCGACTGTACGTCGTGGGTTTCCGGCCCACACCCGGTTTAGAGTCGTGGAGCTTCGCCCCACACCCGACCAAGAGGGGATCAACAGCAATTCCCTCTTGGATCTCCCTTGCCACCCCAACCGAAGTTGTAATCCATCGTGCATTGCACGCAATTGACGCAACCGACGTCGATTCACCATCCCTGGCTCAGCGACGCCTAAGTCATCATCCATGATGACGTTTGCTATTGCATCCAATCCCCTCCGGCAACTTCGGACGGGGACTGGTGTGTTCCCCTCGTTTAGTGTTTCGTCGTTGTCGGGGTTATCAAGATCAATCGGCGATTGTGGGCTGGTGGATGTCATTGCTGAGGAGTAATCTTTGCGATTCATTTGGCTTCATTCGAGAAAGAATCATGACGACGATTTTGACTGTGCTTCACGATAGTCCCTATGGCAGTGAGAAAACCTATAACGCGCTGCGTATTGCGCTGGCGTTGCAGGAGCATGCTGATAGCCCGATTAAGCAACGGTTGTTCTTAATGTCTGATGCGGTAGTGGCGGCGTTAAGCGGTCAAAACACCCCGGACTTGAGCTATCACATAGGTCAGATGTTGGAGATCTTGATGGCGCAGGGTGTTGAAGTGCACCTGTGCAAAACTTGCTGCCAGATGCGTGGTGTGGATGAGAGTCGTTTGATTGAAGGTGCCCAAATCAGCACTCTGGTGGAACTGAGTCAGTTTACCCTGGGGAGTGATAAGGTTATTCACGTTTGAGTGGTGGCCGCTGACGCGGCCGTGCTTACACCCGGTTTGAGAGTTGTGGAGCTTCGCTCCACACTCGAGCAATAGGGGAGCAACAGCTGCAAACGACATCCATGTCTAACTGCCAGCTCGAAATCCCTTTCTTGCGCTCATGAGCCTATTTGCCAGAGGCAAATATTCGCCCTCTAGGATCTCCCTTGCCGCCCCAACCGCCGCTGACAACTCCTCGGTCTTATGCTGAAAATTGTCTGTCGCGATAAACGCTCGATTTGCGTCCCTGCAATCCCCTCCAGCTCGGCTATCCTGCCTCGCGCTCGTAAGCACATCGCTTCGCGATACTCGCCCCTGATTCGACTATCGCGGCTTCATTCTAAAAAACAATATCTAAAGTTAGCTAATACATACTATGCAAAATACTATTGTGCATTATCTATATAGCTGTCTACTATTGTTTTCATATTATCTTCACCTATTTTAGCAAGTAACGAATCCTCTTTATTAGTTACATTTAATTCCTGAAGTTTTTTGAGTACTCTCTTTGGGTTGGCACCTACTAATGGCACCAGCAGACAAGTTTTTACTGATGTTTCTATTATCTTCGAATTAGGCTCATTATTAACTTTGTATTTGTCTATTATCGCGAATGCAACATCAGAATAGGACATGTTTGGGGATAGAAGTATCTCATTTGATAACTTTCTATATGATAGCAATGCTGCACTTAAAGTCTTTCTTGTTTTCCCTATATAGAAGAACATATGTCTTACTCCATCTCCCTCCAACTTTGCAATTGGATAAGTGGTAGCTTTGCTGTAAATCTTAGATATCTCAATTTGAGAATATGCAATGTGGACATATATTTTATTTCTTAGCTCTGGCTCTATACATACACCTGAGTTCATGCATCTATAAAGCAAGCTTAACAGCTCGGTCCTTTTGCTCATTGCTGGATAGTTTGTTATTCCACTTAGATCCGAACGTTGCATTAATAGCTTCAATATTGGTGAAGGGTCGTCCATCAATGAAACCATAAAGATAATTATCGATGCAGCTTTTAAATTGGTTAGATTTTCTTTTACAAAATCTAACTCTTTTCTTTTTGCAACGACTGCCATTGCAGCAAAGTATTCTTGGAAAGATACATGACTAAAAGAATATGACTCTGCACTAAATTTTTCTATTATTCCGTGATGGGACTCTATTTCATTAATGATCTCTTTTGCAAGCGTTCTTTCCATCGCATATTTTTGGATGAAGTCTGAAATTACTAGTGTTAACTCTTTTTCATGGAAAATATATTTTCCTTCTTTTCGACATAGAAATTTATAAGCAACGTCGGAAAAAAGCTTTTCTTTTCTATCATCTGTTAGTGCCGAGAAGGCGGTAGCTCGTCTGAATCCCCTACTTGTATCCCACAGCCGTATAAGTGCATCAACACAGCGACTGTACAACTCTGTTTTTCTATTTGGAATGTTCAGGTCATTAGCGTATTGAATACAAAGAAGGCTCAGTAAAAGAGGTGTCTCTGTTAAAGAGTATACATCTTTGTCCACAGACAAATGCCCTATTAACTCTCTTGCCTTTTTAGGACTGCCTTTAAACCAAGCTCTAATTATTTTATTAATAGCCTTTTCTGTTAATCGAGCTATTTCTATCTCAAAAAAACCCTCTATAGTTCTGTTGTAATCAGCTACTCGGCATGTAACAATTATCTTTGTTGTTTCATAGCACTTTGAAAAATCTTCGATTATTTTGAATATTCTGTCTCGATGCTCATTTGATACTTCATCAAGTGAATCAAATAGAACAATTGCCTCACCTTTATTTAGTTTTCGTTTTACGTATTCGATTGCATACTCGTGAGTTTTTATTTTTATTCTTTCTGAAATAAATTCAATAACAGATAGTTCGGTATCAGCAAGTTCAGGAAGCGATATAAAGAACGGAGTCTTTTTTGTTTTAAAGTTGGACTTTTCAAAAGTCTCGTTGTCAATATATGATAGGGCTGTATATTTCATTAGGGTAGTCTTTCCAGCACCTGGTCCTGCCAGAACTACAATTCTATTTTCTTTTTCAATAAAGTCATCTGCACGAGTTGTTGATTTATATTTTCCAATCTTTTTATTTCTCTTTTGAGAGTCAAGTTCAGCCCATTCTGTACTGTATAGTCTACGATGGATTGATGTCGAAATCATTGTGGTTGAATATATGTCTGCAAGCTTTACTGGTTCAGACATACCAAGTATTTGGATATTTTCTACTTGGGCTTTAACATAACTGTTGTTAGCTTTCTCATATCTGTTGAATATGTCTAAGGCCTCAGCTTTTTTGTTTATTGTGTCAAATACAGATGTCGTTGACTTCTTTATTGGGCCTTCCATAATCTTATCGGCTTGCAACTTAAAACTCCTTTTTTAAAATCTATAGATATGAATTGTATAATTATTGACGAACTAATTGACTTTAATAAGAAGTCATGTTGTTAGCTTTGAAAGTTTTGTCGTTCACTATTAGCATGCTCTGCTAAGTGCTAGTAATTAGCAGTCTCAGGCTAATAGGATGGACTATTTATTTAACTTTGTGCAGACATGCTACCGCCCGTCGGTTTGGCTCCGGTAAGCAAGGTGTGTTCAAGTTTTGGGGACTTAATTTACCAATCTGGTTTGGCATGGTCTGTAAGAGATGTCTTACATCTTGTTGTTTTGGTTGTAAATTCTGGTTATGTCGCGGGTTGTCGAACTGTTCTTCTTCGGGGTTCGTTTTTTCGTTTTTATCCACTGGCTGTGTAGTGAAATTAAGTCGAAACATGCTGAGTGTGAGGCCGAGTTTCCCTGCCGTTGTGGGTTCGCACCAACCAAACTGTGACAACTTGCTACGCTGGCCTGGGTTTCATTGTGTCTGTGCTGGGGGGTTGTTAGCATGCGGGGACTTTTGGTTTGTTAAGGATGACAACATGTTGTGGAAGGGACTTGGTGTTTCGGTTTTATTGGGTTGCGCCTCAGGCGCTGCGAATGCGGTGGCTTATCGGGATGTGTGCAATACCTGTGTCAGTGACAGCCAGTTTGAATCTCGGGTGAGAGATTTTGCTGACCAATATGAGATTGTTAGAGCGGCTGACTTTTATATCTTCAATTATTCAGCGGGTGTGCTTCGGAAGTACGCAAAAAACGGTACCCAGATCCTGCCGCAATCCCTGTCCTCTGCTGAGGTCTCTTACTTCAATGAATCCTTTGAAAAAATCAGTGAAATCAGACAAGCCATTGAAGCCGCAGTAGTGCCTGAAACGCTTGCTGCCAGTCTGTATGAACTGGTGGGGGCTAGTTATAAGGTGAATGACCTGTCCGATTACTTTTATGAAAGCAAAGGCCTGGGTGAGACCTTCGATGAGGCAACCGCGCTGGCTGGCATGATTACCGGTATCAGGCCTGCTATCGTTTTTAACGCCAAGGTAAATTTTACCGATGGCTCCTATTCTTATACTGACATTGCAGAGGGGAGCAGCCGCCGCGATTTTAAACTCTCATTCGTGGCGACCCGAGACGCGGATAACAATACCATCCCGATGGACGCAGCTGGCTACTATACCTATGGGGAACTCCGCTTCACCAGGCAGAGGCAAGCGGGTATTGATAAGTTTATCGATGCCGCGTTCAGGTCTGGAGTGAGTATTGCTCAGCCTCATCATACCGGCCCCATTCAAAGCACTTATCAGATGAGCTGTAACGAGCAAGACGAATCGGTTTTTTGCACCGTATCGCCAATCTCAACAACAGCAGACTAACTCAGCATTTGCCTTCCTAACCCTTTACAGAATATGCGGAAGATAAGCAGAGGAGCTACCGACTACTCCATGCTCCCGTCCGAAGTTGCCGGAGGGAAATGACTTCAATAGCAAGTCCCGTCATGGATGACGGGGCAGCCACCGCTGATACAGGGGAGAGTATCGCGCAGCGATAAGCTTACGAGCGAGAGGCAAGGACTGCCGAACTGGGTAGGAAGTATATGGACATACTTCGTGGAATCGGTGGCGGTTGCGTACATTGAAGCCATTTTACGATGGATGACAACTTCGGTTGGGGCGGCAGGGGAGATCCAAGAGGGCGAATATTTGCCTCCGGCAAATAAGCTCATTAGCGCAAGAAAGGGATTTCGAGCTGGCAGTTAGACATGGATGTCGTTTGCAGCTGTTGAGCCCCTCTTGGTCGGGTGTGGGGCGGCGAGTGCCGCGAATGCGACAAGCTCATGAGCGAGAGCCATGGAGGGCGAACTGGCCGTTATACAAGGATGTATTTGCTCCACGACGTTCCGCCAAGCGAAGCTTGGCCAATCAATGGCTGCAGGCTTCGCCAACTGAGGCCAAAAACTGGCAGGCCTCTGTGACCCCCTCATTGGCGGCAAGTCTGAGGTATTTAATCCCCGCAGGCTTATCAACATCAGTGCCATAACCTGTGTAGAGCGCTTTGCCATAGTGATAGCGGGCGAGGGAGGCGTAGCCCGCTTCATCCTGAAGCAGGGCGCCGCGGCGCATCAGGGCGGTGGACTTTTGCGGGTTGGCAGGCAGATAGACGCCAAGGTCATGGATTTGCGCTAACAGCAGCATGGAGTACACATCGTTCCACCTGTCTATGCAGTCCTGCAATATGGCAACGGCTGACTCATGGTCGCCGGTCTTCTCGGCAAAGTAGCCGTATAAACACTTCATGCGTTTATCACTGTGGATCTGTTCGCTGTAGGCGAGATCGCTGGTGTCAGCCGCCTGGCTGGACAGACTGCCGAGTAAGACTGTACAGGCTGCGGTAAGACAGTAAAAAGTGGTGGCGGGTTTCATAGTTTGCTCCCCTGAACCGAGTACTCCCAGCATATCTCTGAGCGGCAGGGATTATTGCCCTACTTTAGGGGGAATTTCTCAGTCACTGCCATCGCCGATTGAGTCGACTTAGCGCGGTTACAATCAGTTAACCAAGTGCGACAATTTGTCACATCCCAACGCAAAAGCCACCCAATATACTCTTAGCAACTTTAGGGATAGCTAATAAGAGTCTTCGATGACCAAAAGGTTAATGGGCTGGCATAAAACGCTGGCACTGTGGATGACGCTGCCACTTTTTATTT
Organism: Shewanella corallii; assembly: GCF_023349125.1. Classification (GTDB taxonomy): domain Bacteria; phylum Pseudomonadota; class Gammaproteobacteria; order Enterobacterales; family Shewanellaceae; genus Shewanella; species Shewanella corallii. The sequence continues at coordinate 245,521 of NZ_JAKIKT010000006.1, forward strand.
GGGCATTTAGTGGCTTGTTGCACCCATTGATGGGCCATTTTTTTAAGCCGCCAAGGTTGCAGTTAGCCACCGAACAGTTTGCCGAACTCGGTTTTCTGCCGCGGCGCACCTCTCTGGCTTATGTGCTCAATACCCATGGGATTGAGCGATTCAGCAGCGTAAAGCTGGTGATGTTTCAGGGAGCGCCTCATTATCAGGTAAGAATTCAGGACGGTGAATCTCAGGCTGATTCTGACCGAATCGCTGCCCCTAACCCAAACTATCAGCTGAGATATTTTGCGGTGGAGGATGGGACAGAGCGTTTTGCTGAGCAGCAGGGTGTTGGCAAAGTTGCTGATGCTGAATATGCAGCGGAGCTGGTTAATCGGCTTGATGGCTCAAGCACCACGGCGATGAGCCTGATCCGGAACTTCACGCCAGAGTACCCGGCGATTAACCGGATACTGCCCGTATATCGAATTGCAAAATCCTCCGGCACCATCTTCTACATAGACACTCACGGCAGCCGTATTTCGACACTCAGTACGCCGACGCGGGAGTCACTGTCATTCTGGTTTCGAACCCTGCACAACCTGAGTTTTATCGGCGAGATGCATTCGCCCGTGCGGCTTGTGGTGCTGGGAGTGATGATCTCCGGGATATTGCTGCTGGCGTTAACAGGGTTACTGCTTTACAGCGGTCTGTGGCGCAGATTGTCATCAGGCCGGGGTAAACCTTCTATCAGTCAGTTTCATCGTGTCAGCGGCATGATTATTTGCTTGAGCCTGTTGGGATTCGCTACCAGTGGTTTGCATACTCTGGTGTCCAAGCAGTCCAGGGACGAACATTTCGGTATTAGCCCGGGGAATGAACTATCTGTATCTGAGCTGGATTTTGACCCACTGCAGACCATGCTGTCGTTGCAGGCGGATAACTTTAATCTGGTGCAATGGGATGGGCAGTTATGGCTGCAATTCTGGCGTTATATGGAGCAAGCTTCGACTCCTAAACCCGGGCAAGACAAGGTATTAACCCTTGGCTACTGGCGGCCTGAACAAGCACAGCGAACTGATGCTGACTATGCTGCTTTTCTGGGGTACAGCAAACTGGGAGTTGCCAGGTCTCCATCCAGCCAAAAGACGGTTACCCACTTTGGGGGCTCCTATCCTTTTATTCTGAAGCGCTTGCCAGTTCAACAAATGGCGTATGGCGACAGCGGCCAACTGGTGGCAATTGAAACTCACACTGGATACGTGGCGCAGCTGGCAGATCAGGCGGATAAGTACAGATCGATTCACTTCTCGGCGTTACACAAATATCACTTCCTCAATGATCTCGGAAAGGTCCCCAGAGATCTGTTCATCACACTGATTATTCTCACCATTCTTGGCACGGCCTCACTGGGGCTGGTGCTCTATTTCAAGCGTAGTTATCGCCGTGTCAGACGGCGCGATTTGGCTGCGGGTGAAGCGCAGTTACAACAACTCACTTCAGGAGAACAATAATGAAAACAGGATTGACCCTGATCGCTGTGGCAATGGTGCCTGTGGCAGTGACCTGTCAGGCAGACGATGGGGACAAGCAGATTGAAAGGATGACGGTGACCGCCAGTCGCAGTGAAAAACTGGATACCGAGCTGCCCTTGAGTATTGCCCATGTGAGCAGTGAGGTACTTGCCAGAGACAAGCCTCAGCATCTGTCGGAATCGTTACAGTCATTGTCTGGTGTATTGGTCAATCAACTCTCTGGTGGACAGGGACACAATGCCGCCATTCGCATGCCGATTAATTACGCAGGCTACACCCTGTATTTGCAGGACAATATCCCCCTGCAGTCGGCGGGCTTTTTTAACCACAACGCTCTGTGGTGGAGCAGTGCCAACAGTGCCTTGTCCCGGCTTGAGGTGATAAAAGGTGCCGGTACATCGCTTTATGGCTCAGGTGCTGTGGCGGCGACTGTAAATGTTATCTCTCCTGAGGTGGGTGATGAGGCCGCCGGTGAGGCGGCACTCATGGCTGGAGAGCATGGTTATATCAGGGGCAGGGGAAGCTATTCGTCTGGGACTCACGACGGTCAGGGGATTAGGGCGTCGGCCGCTTACCTGCACAATGATGGCTGGCGGCAGCACGCAGAGGTGAACAAGGCTGAAGTCAATGTACTGCATGAGTGGCAATTGGGTCAGCAACAGTCATTAAAGACGACGTTAATTGCCTCAGATCTCGATCAGCAAATGAATGCCTCTTTGACCGAGAAACAGTTTCGGCAAGACCCAACGCAATCAGGGTTATCAGCCAAAGTGGAGCAAAGTGATCCGCGGCGTAAAAGCCGTTATGTGAGGTTGGCAACTGAGTGGAGTTACGATCTGGGCGAGCACTATTACTCGTTAATACCCTATGCCAGATATCGGACCAATGATTACACGGCGACCTGGCAAAACAACCTGCCTGAAGTTGAGTCCAGCGTCACCAGTTTTGGCTTGTTGGCCCTGAGTCAGTTCACTGTTTTTGGCGGCAGTGAGTTAATCGCGGGTATGGACCTGGAACACAGTAAGGGCGACAGCTACTCGTTTCAGCCTTTGACCATTACCACTGAGGGAAGGGGCGCTGCGACTTATCCTGCCGGTCATGTGTTTTACCATGACCAGACGACGCTGGAGGCGGTTTCTCCCTATTTGCAGCTGTCCGGGGAGTTGACTGAAAAACTGAGTTATAACCTGGGTGGCCGATACGATCACTATAGGTATGAGTTTGATAACTATCTAAAACCTTACGATAACGACGGATTCGGTAATCGCTCTCTGGCCAGTCGGAGTGACAGCTTCAGTCACTTCAGCCCCAAGGCCGCACTGAATTATCTTGTGGGACAGGATGCCAGCATCTATACCCGAATCGCCCGGGCCATTCGCATTCCCACCGCAGGTGAGCTCTACCATTTGAAAACCCGGGACACCAGTGCCCAACTGGAACATATCAGTGAAGAGATCTCCAATACCTATGAGTTGGGCTACAAGATGAACCTGCAATCTCTGAGCCTGGAAGCTGCGGTTTACTACATGGATGTGGATGATGCGATTGTCACTGCCTATGACGATTTTGGTGCATCTTATCGGGTCAATGCCGCCAGCGTGGTGCACAAAGGGATTGAGCTGGGCGCGAAATGGCAATTGTCTGAGGCGTTTGAATTGAGTCTGGCATACAGCCGCTCAAAACATGAGTTTGACCATTATATTCAAGACCAGGGACGGGTGGATGGTAAGACTGGGCTGTCCAGAGCGAAAGATTTGTCCGGCAATAGCTTACCCATGGCTCCCGACTATGTGGCTAATATCAGATTGTACTACCAGAGCCAGCATTGGCAGGGACTCAATGTGATGGCTGAAGTGCAGAGCATAGGTGATTACTGGATGGATAATGAGAACAGTCGCCGTTATGAGGGCTATACCATAGCCAACCTGAAGCTGAACTATGAGCTGAACAGTCAGCTCAGTTTGCATGCCAGAGTGAGTAATCTGACAGACAAGCAGTACGCGCTGCAAAGTCAGTTACGATATGGCCGGGAACAGATCCAGCCCGGTGCACCACGTATGATTTACGCCGGATTGAGTTATCAGTTTTGACTCAGAGCCATGCCGATTCTGATCTGTTTGGTGTTGGAGCTTTCGGTTGTACAGAAATATTTTTATCCCCATGTCGAAATCCCCAGGTGCCATTCGTCTTAGAGGTACAGCCCGGTTATTCATTTGCCTGTGGCTGTGCTATCAAAGATAAACAGCTAATGGAGAACACTATGAAATTTGTGGCACTGATCTATGCAGCCCCTGAGGCTGAGCCCGTCTACGGCACGCCTGAGTTTGACAGCCTGCTGGAGGAGTATATGCAGCTGAGTGAGGAGTACTCTGCCTGTGGTGCTTTTGTTGCCGGTGAAGGCTTGCAGGGGAATGACACTGCGACTTCCATTCGGGTTCGCAATGGCCAGACTGAGTTGGTGGATGGGCCATTTGCCGAGACCAAGGAGCAGCTGGGCGGCTTCTATCTGCTGGAATGCAAAGATCTGGATGAAGCATTGAGATTGGCGGCCAAAATCCCCTCCGCCCGTTACGGAACTGTCGAAGTGCGGCCGGTTGCCGAGTACTGATAGGTGACGGAAAACCCGTCCAATAACGGCTCTGTTGTCGGCTTGCTGGAGCATCTTATCCGGGCCGACCGGGGCCGAATGCTGGCAACCATGATGGCGCAGTTTGGCAACCTGGGGTTGTGCGAAGAAGCGTTGCAGGACGCCAAAGCCCAGGCTCTGCAGACATGGCAACAACAGGTTCCGGCGAAGCCCGCCACCTGGCTGCTGCAGGTGGCCAGACGCAAAGCGATCGATGTGCTGCGGCGGGAGCAACATTTTCAGGGCATTTCGGCTCAGTTGTCTTATATGGCAGAGACTGACGTCACTGACGCAGACCTTACCTCTGTGACCGGTTTGGACAGGCTGCCGGACCAACGTTTGAAGCTGATCTTTATCTGCTGTCACCCTGCCCTCGAAGAGAAATCCCGGGTCGCGCTGACATTGAAATTGATCGCTGGCCTGTCGACGGAAGAGATTGCCAGAGCCTTTCTGGATAAGCCCGCCACTCTGGGGCAAAGACTCAGCCGAGCCAAGCGCAAAGTCAGGCAATCCGGTATCCGTTATGGCCTGCCGGGGCCGGAAGACTGGCCTGCACGTCTGGCCTCTGTACTGCAGGTGATTTACCTGATCTTCAATGAGGGATATGCCTGCAGCAGTGGTGAGCAGCAGCTTCGTATGGATTTGTGCGAAGAGGCGATCTTCCTGGGTGAGCTTATGGGGCAGCTGTGCCCCAATGAAACTGAAGTGGTTGGTCTGAACTGTCTGATGGCGCTGACCCATGCTCGCAGGCACAGCCGACAATCGGACGATGGCGTCTATATTCCACTGGCTGAGCAGGACAGAAGCCTGTGGGATCGCCAGGTGATTGCTGACAGTTCCTATCGTCTTGAACAGGTACTGGCGCTGAAGAAACCGGGGCCGTTTCAGTTGCAGGCGGCGATAGCGGCATTACATGGTGAGGCGACAGATTTTGAGTCCACTGACTGGCAGCAGATCTGTGTTCTGTACCGGTTACTGTTGAGCTGCCAGGCCAATGATGTGATCAGGCTGAATCTGGCACTGGCAACCTCCTGGGTTGAAGGGCCGCAAGCCGGTCTTGATGCCCTTGCTTCCCTGACGTATTCACTGGCTGGCTATCAGCCTTTTCATGCCGCCAGAGCTGACTTGCTAAACCGACTGCACCAAAGCGATGTTACCAGGTCTCCCTCGCTGAGGGGGGAGGCAATTAAAGCCTATAACCAGGCGCTGGCGCTGACCCAGGTAGAAAGCGAGCGAGCGTTTCTGACTGCCCGGCGTGATGACTTATGAGGATGATTAGGCGATATCTTCAGCGGTATCAAAATGGGCTGCAGAATAGAAGCTGATAACAAAAAATGCCCCGACTGGCGGGGCATTTTTCTGGTTGAAATACAGGTTCAGTCTTAGAACTTGATTCTTACTCCGGCGTTGGCAATAAAGCCATCGTTGCGGGACCACATATCCGTAGTCCACTGACCGGAAGGAGCTCTCTCAGGCAACAGCAACGGGTGGGTGTCGCTTTGTTTGATGTTCAGCAGGTTCTCCAGGTTGATAAACCAGCTGAAACGGCCTGTGGTGATTTCCCCCATCAAACCCAGGTGCCAGTAAGGCTCGGATTTGTCCATGTATGGGTTGTCATTGAGGCGTTGAGTTCCTGTGTAATAAGCCTCAAAACCGGCGCGGAAGTTACCGTGCTGTTCCCACATGGCGACAAAGCCGGCGGAATGCTCAGGGGTGAGGGCCATTTGCTGACGCTGACCTGTGCTGTCCGCCTGTTCGGTGGCATCCAGATACAGGTAGCTGGCGGTCAGCTTCACATCACCCAGATAGTATCTGAGCAACACTTCAGAGCCACGGATCTGACTTTCGCCCCGGGCATTAACCAGACGCACACGATCCAGAGGGCCATTGTCGGTGGAGGAGAATGCTTCCAACTGGGTGGCATTGTGGATATCTGAGCCAAACAGAGTCAGGTTGGTTTCCAGATCACCCAGACGATAGGTGAAGTCCAGCGACGCGGTTTCCGCGGTCTCTTCCTTCAGGTCACCCAGAGGTTCAAGTCGGGACAGACCGGCAGCTTCAATCTCTTCTACAAATGGCGTTGGTGCATAGTAGCCCTGACCCCAGGAGCCACGAACCGTGAACTCATCGGCGCGATAGAGCATGGACAGTCTTGGACTGACCTGTGTGCCATATTCGCTGTGATCGTCGAAGCGGCTGCTGACCGAGGCAATCAGGTCATCAGTGACATGGTAGTCGACTACGGCGAACACACCGGGCACTTCATAGGTGTAGTCAAAGCTTGAATAGTTGTCTGACTCGTAGCGTTCTGACTGGTAAGCCGCACCCAGCACCCAGTCCAGGTTATCCAGGTAACCTGACAGGCTGGTTTCCAGCAGGTAGTTGCTGTGCTTGTCGTTGTCCTGATCGACGCCATAGGCGTGGAAGTGGTCCTGCACCATGGCAGAGGCGCGGGTATTGAAAGTCAGGGTTTCTCCAACCGGACGGGTATAAACCAGACCGCCATCGACCCGCTCTGAATCCTGAATTTGTACGAAGGGATTTCCGTCAGCGACGGTATGGCCTTCCAGAGTGCCGCCCTGACGGTTCTCGGTCATAAAGCCTGCAGTCACATACAGGGTGTCGCCTGCATCACCTTCGTAGAACATTCTCGGGCGCAGTGTATAGCGCTCATATTCAGGCAGATCGGCCCAGCCATCAGCGTCCAGATCTTCCATGCTCTGATAGTGTGCACCGGCAGTGACAGACCCTTTGAGATTGTCTGTAATCGGGGTTTCAGCGTAGGCAGTAATGTCCTGGCCGTTCTCTGTGGTGGCGTTGAGCAGCAGTTCACCAGCCGCCTCATCTCCTGGCTTGCGGGAGATCAGGTTAATGACGCCGCCCAGTGCTGAACCGCCATAGAGTGATGAAGCGGAACCCTTAATCACTTCCACCTGGCCAAGATCTGTGGGTGGGATCTGCAACAGTCCAAGGGATGAAGCCTGGTTACCATAAAGCGGCAGACCGTCGGCCAGCAGCTGGGTATAGCGACCATACAAGCCCTGCAGGCGCACATTGGCACTGCCCAGAGCAGGTGATGTGGTTTGTACTCTTACGCCACCGGTTTCAGCCAGCAGCATGGAGATGTTGCCCGGACGCATGGCGGCCTTCTCTTCGATCTCCTCACGCACAATGGCTTCAACCCTCATGGGTTGGTCATCAACAATCCGGCCAAAACGGGTGGAGTGCACCACAATGCGCTCCATGTCATGGTCATGCCCATGCTCGTCGCCGTGTCCATGTTCATCCTGATGGCCGTGCTCATCGCCATGGCCATGTTCATCCTTGTGGCCATGCTCATCGTCTTGACCATGTTTATCTTTATCTGTGTGGGCCTGGTGCTCTGAGCTTGCATGCGCCTTGTTTGAGCGGTCATGGGCGAGTGCGTCGGCGGCAACTGAAACACTGCCCAAAGACAGTAACAGCAGGGTTGCGGGAGAGAATTTAGCCATCTTGATGTGACCTATAGTGTTGAATAATGGGTAAATGATAGGATGCAGGCTAAAGCTTACAGCCACTGGAAGGTCAAGATGAAAATTAGCGAACTGGCAGCAGTTACCCAGGTCCCTACAAAAACGATTCGCTATTACGAGCAGGAAGGTTTGTTGCCTGAGGCCAAAAGAAGTGCCAATGGTTATCGCTACTATGGTCAGCAGGATGTGGATACCTTGATTTTTATCCGCAGGTGTCGCTCGTTGAATATTGCCCTGAGTGATATTCGCAAGCTGGTGGAGGTGCAAAAGCAGCCACAGGGTTGCTGCTCTGTGGTGGATGATATTATCGCTGAGCAGTTGGCGAAGATTCAGCAAACCCAAAGGGAGCTGGCCAAACTGGAGGCGTCACTTACGGCATTAATCACCTGTGAGCACCACAAAATTCAGGACTGCAGTATTCTGCAGCGCCTTAAGCAGGCTGAATGCTGCTAATACTTGTCGTCACTCAAGTTATTTGATACCCCGCTGGCAGCTTTCCAGGCTGCCACCCACAGAAAAAGGCCATCTGGCTCTCAATCGAAAAAATCTATCCACCACAACTTTTCTTTTTATTTCATTAGCTAATGCGGCATTGCTCAGATGTGCCCGGATCCACCCTCTGGATTGTTTAAAAAATACACTATAGTTTAATTTGTACTTTATGGTTCATTTTGACATTTAAGTTCAAGTTGAGGTGCATGGTGTTGACTGATGACATAACAGAGATAGTGAGCAGAACTCAAAGCTTGATTAGCGAGGGCTTTTACCTTGAGTCTGGAGTAATACAAACGCCTTTGCTGCACAGCAAACTCTTATCTGAGCAGCTGGGCTGCAACCTGTACTTCAAGTGTGAGAACCTGCAAAACACAGGGAGCTTCAAAATCCGCGGGGCGACCAGTGCTATCACCAGGCTGGTGGCGCGGGATCCACACGCTGAAGTGGTGACGGCCAGTTCGGGAAATCATGGTATTGGGACGGCCGCTGCCGCCAAGGCCATGGGTGTGCCGATCACCATCTATGTACCTGACAGTGTCAGTGAGGTGAAGGCTGAGAAAATTGAGGCCAGGGGAGCCAGGCTTATCCGGGTTGCAGGCGGAACAGAAGTGGCAGAGCAAACGGCGCGATCTGTGTCTGGCGGTGGCTCTATGGTCTATATCAGTCCTTACAATGACCTTGATGTGATTAGCGGCCAGGGCACCCTGGGCTGCGAGATTGCAGAGCAATTACCCGGGGTGGATTGCATCTACGTCAGTGTCGGCGGTGGCGGTTTAATCTCTGGTATTGCTGCCAATATCAAACACCTTAAGCCAGAGGTAAAGATGACAGGGGTTTGGGCGGAGAACTCGCCTGTGATGCTGACCTGCATGAAAGCCGGAAAGGTGATTGAGGTTGATGAGCAGCCAACACTGTCTGATGGCACTGCCGGGGGACTGGACAGTGACAGCATCACTTTGCCTCTGTGCCAGCGTCTTATCGATGAGTGTCAAACCGTATCGGAAATTGAAATTGCCAGAGCCATGATGAGTGTGTGGCGGCAACATGGCATCTATGTCGAAGGCTCTGCGGCCGCGTCGTTGGCTGCCGTGATTAAAGATGCGCCCAAGCTCAAGGGTAAAAACGTGGTGGTGTTGTTGTGTGGCGGCAATATAACCGACGAGACATTCGCCGCCGCTGAGGAGGTCAGCAAACAATGAGGCTTGTACCTTACTCAGACATCACCGCTTCTACACCGGCACCACAGGCGTTAATGGCAGCGCTCAAACAAGGGTTTATCGACTTCTCCCTTGGCTTTTATGACATTGCTCCAGTTGGCTACCTTAAACTGCCCGCCGGGGAGCTGCACCTTAAGTTTGGCCGGGCGGAACTTGGGGAGTGGGTTGTTATCAAGCTGGCTTCCGGCTGTTATGACAACCATTTACGTGGGTTACCATCCAGCTATGGCTGCATAATGGTAATGGATGCCGCCACCGGACAAATGGTGGCATTGCTGGAAGACAGAGGCTTGCTGACCGAACTGAGAACCGCGGCAGCCGCTGCCATGCTGGCGAAGGAGGTCGCGCCTGATGCCAAAGTGCTTGGGGTTATTGGTACCGGGACTCAGGGCTATTATCAGGCGCTGTATCATTGTCGTGCCCTCGGCTTGAAGCAGGTGCAGATATATTCCCGCAGTCCCGACCGGGTTGAAACCCTGGCGAGCAAGCTCGCGGCTGAGGGGATTCAGGTCGTCAGGCATTGCTCCGCTGAGGCTTTGTGCCGACAGTCAGATCTGATCGTGACAGCGACCCCCAGTGAGGAGCCGATAGTGGCGCTGGATTGGTTAAAGCCCAATGTGCATATTAATGCGGTGGGAGCCGACTCACCGGGAAAGCGTGAGTTAAGTGAAACTGTTGTACAGTCCGCAAAGCTGTTGCTTGCCGACAGCATGAGTCAGTCGCTGGAGCATGGAGAGTTTCAATACCTGGCAAAGGCTCAGGCGGAGGAGGTCAGGGAGTTCGGTGAGTTCCTGGCCAGTGGAGAACGTGTTGGTGATGGGATTAGCATTGCAGACTTCACCGGTGTCGCGGTGCAGGACATTATTATCGCGTCTCTGGTTTATCGGGAATATTTGAAGCGACAGGATGGGTCTTGGAAAGGCTCTCTGTAAAAGGGTAAAGATGGATCATTTCACACTGTTACAGCGTTATCAGGGGATTGCCGATGCAGTCAGTTTGCTGATGCCCGGGTATGCCGAGGTGGTATTACACGATTTGAATGAAAATCAGGTTCTCTATATTGCAGGCAATGCTTCTCACCGCAGGCCGGGTGTGGACTCCGGGCTGGACGGCATCAGCTTTGATTCTGAAGAGACTGTGCTGGGCCCCTATGAAAAGGTCAGCCCGGAAGGCAAATCAATCCGTTCAATCAGTGTGGTGTTGAGGGACGATTCGGGTTCTGCACGGGCCTTGTTGTGCATCAATGTTGATCTGTCGAGTTTTCAACATGCGCGGGATATTCTGGATCTGTTTTTGAAGCAACATACCCATGACGCCCAGCCTGAAAAGCTGTTCAGGGATGATTGGCAGGAACGGGTCAATCAGTTTATCAGTAATTGGCTGGCAGAGCGTCAGCTCGCCCTGCACAACCTTACCCGTGATCAGAAACGTGAACTGGTGATCAGCCTTGATGAAACCGGAGCGTTCAAGGGCAAGAATATGACCCGATATGTTGCGGGAGTGCTGGGGCTGGCCCGGACGACAGTGTTTAATTATCTGAGGCAAATCCGGGATAAGACACTTTAGGGTCAGCTGGACTCAAACACTCTGTGTTCTGCCTTCGGCCAGTCGCTGGCCAGGGCTGGAATGTCACCTTTGAACAGGGCAACAAGGTAATCGCTAAAGCTGAGTCTGTGCAGCTGGAAGCCTGAACCTCGCACTTCACAGGTCATAGTTGGCCAGGTATCCGGCTGGCCCTCGGTGAGCCAGCCATAGTAATTGCCGTTGTCATCACTGGCGCAGGGGAGAAAGCCGGGTGAGTGAGGAAACAGAGAGTAAGCAGCTTGCGCTGGCAATGCTTGTCGAAGCGATGTCTCCGCCTGCAGGAATCTTTGCTGCTCTTCAATAAACTCTGGCGTAAACGGATTCCATATCCACAGAAAGTCTCCCAGCGTGCCGGAACCATAGGTTTGTATCAGCTGCCGAAAGTCCGAAGGCAAGGCTGTGGTCAGCTTGAGTTCTGTGTGTTGCCACAGTCCAGGTTTATCAAGCCCGGTTGGCTTTGTTGGTGGCGGGATGATTTGGCTCAGTGGGCTCATATCAGCCACATCGACCATTTATCCATTCACTCATGACGATATGGGTGCGGATCCGGGTGACATCGTCATGGGCATCAATTTGCTCGCGTATCTCATGCAAGCGCTGCATGGAGTCAGCTTTAAGGTGCACCAGAAAGTCCATTTCGCCACTGATACCGTGACAGGTGATGATTTCGGGAAATTGGTTGAACAGGGTGACCAGATCTTTGCAGCGACGGCTGCGATGATGAACTTCAAAGTAGGCAGCGACACCGGTTTTCTGGGATTCACTCAGCAGCACCTGATAGCCGCGAATAACTCCTGATTGCTCCAGTTTTTTGAGCCTGTCGGTCACTGCGCTGCGACTGAGATTAACCTGTTGCGCCAGTGCCGACATGCTTTGGCGGGCGTCCTGCTTGAGAGCGGCGATAATTGCCTGATCGAATTTATCCATCCGGCTATCCTATAGTCAGTGCTGATATAGATGCAATTACTCACTTAACTGATTAAGGAAACACTAACTTTTGCCTTTCTCCGTTACCGAGATCTTTTCCACACCAGCCGTTTTAACCTGATCCATCACCTTGACCACCAGACCATGGCGGGCTTCTTTTTCTGCCTGGATCAGAACGGCTGCCTCGGGCGCTTCAGCCAATCTTTGCTGCACGTTGGGGGTGACCCGTTCCACATCCACCAGGCGGTCGCCGATTCTAATCAGGCCACTGTTCTCAACAGTGATCAGGATATTGTCACTCTTCTTGGAATTGGTAGGCGTGTTGTTCTCCGGGGTGTTGTATTCAATCCCTGTTGGTTTAACAAAGGAGGTGGTCACGATAAAGAAGATCAGCATGATAAATACAATATCGAGCATGGGGGTCATGTCGATTTCTGCTTCTTCATGCTCGTGGGCGTGTTTTTTTCGTTTCATGTTTCCTCCCAGGTAGTCCCTGGTTGTTAGTGCACCTGTTTGGTGCTTTATGTTGTTGGGTGAAAATGCAATGCAATGCAACCAACCGAATACTAGGTCTGTTGTGCAAAATCACACCACAGTTTTTTTGCTGGTTTCAGCAGGCTTTTGCGTGAAATTTGAACTGCGTCAGAAAATTCGGGTTGCCCGACTCCGACAAAACAGCGCCTGTATAGCTTTGTTTCCGTCAAAGTGAGGGGAATTCCGGCAGTTTGCGTCTGGTGAACTCCGTATACTGTTGCCAGTTTGTAACGCGTGGGGGTGAGATGAGCGCAACGATTGGACGCTGGCAGGGAGCCAGCCTGTTGGCGACAACATTGCTTGGAACCGGAGTGTTTATTTTGCCCCAATTGACCGCTGCCGCGGCTGGTGAACAGGCGCTGATAGCATGGCTGCTGCTGACGCTGGCGATAATTCCGGTTGCCATTGTGTTTGCCGCACTGGCGGGACGCTACCCCCATGCTGGTGGCCCCGCCTATTTTGTGGAGCAGGCTTTTGGTGCCACAGCAGGGCGCACCATAGGACTGATCTTTTTGCTGGTCGTCCCGCTTGGAATGCCCGCCGCCCTGCTGATGGGGTATGAGTTTATCCATGCTCTGCATGCCTTTGAGGGCAACTCGCCTTTGTATATTCAACTGGCTGCCATTGTGCTTTTGTTCGCCCTTAACTGGCCTGGATTGCAATTGTCGGCAAAGTTTCAAATGGCCCTGACGCTGGCGATGGTCGCCGTGGTGCTGTTTATGTTGGTGATGTCTGGCGCCATGGAGTCACAAACTCAAATGACCCCTTCCGGGCTTGCCGACTTTGGCGGCGGTGGTGTGATGGCGGCGCTGGCGATCGCTTTCTGGAGTTTCCTGGGGTTGGAAGCCATGACCCACCTTGCGGCAGAGTTTAAATCCCCCAGAGAGGATATGAAGCTGGCCATGATCGGCGGCACTGTGCTGGTGGGGGGGCTTTATCTGGCCTGTACCTGGCTGGTCCTGGCCTATCCCAATGACGAATCCCTGGCAATGGTGGGAATTTTGCAAAGTCTGCTGGGAGGTTTTGGTCAATGGATTATCTGCATACTCGGCTTGGCCAGCAGCCTGGCTACGGTCAATGTTTACTGTGCCGGAACCTCCAGGCTGATTGCCAGCTTTAGTGAGCAGGGCGTGCTTCCTGCCCTGCTCAAGCAAAGGAATCGACATGAGGTCCCCGCGCTGGCGATGGCAATATTGCTGTCCCTGTCGGCGCTGGTGACTGCGGCTGTGCATTGGTGGCATATCGATCTCGAGTCTTTGGTGGTGTGGGTCAATGGCGTGTTTGTGATCATCTATATGTCGGCAATGATCGCCGCCGTGCGGCTGTTGCCCCGGGGATATCTGACGCCAGTGGTGTTGGCGCTGGGCTTTTGTTTGCTGATGGCCTGGAGTCTGGCCGGGGACATGATGTATGGCGTGGTGATCACTATTGGCGTAGCTCTGGCGCTGCACTTAAGGGGGCGGAGCAAGACCAATATTGCGTCGATCTGACCTGATCCCACCTGTTTTCCCTGACTTAAAAACAGCAGGTCGTTATCTCCTCGTCTATATTTTTTATAGAGGATAAAAAGGAGAAAGAATTATGGGATCTGCGGCACTGCTTGAAAGAATTGATGACCTGCCACGTCTCCCCAAAGCGATTAGTGAGCTCTTGGATGCAGTTAATGATGAGTCCGCCACTATTAAGGGAATTGCCGAGAAAGTGTCGCAGGACCAACTGGTTACCGCCCGTGTTTTGAGGATGGCCAACTCGGCTTACTTCGGCCGCAGCCGGGAGGTGGGGAGTCTGGATGAAGCTGTTATCCGTTTGGGGATGCAAAAGCTCAGAACCCTGGTGATTGCCTCGGCGGTGGTGGGGGCCATGCCGGAGATTGAGGGCTTTGATATTGGCGAGTTCTGGGGCCACACCTTTGAGGTAGCAGTTCATTGTCAGGCCATGGCCAGAAACGTCGATGGTGTCGAACCAGATGCTGCCTTTACCTGCGCAATTTTGCACAGCATTGGCGATATGCTGATTGCCGTAGTGGCACCAGACAAGGTGCTGGAAATTAAAGATGAGATTGCCCGGGGGATGGAAAAGGCCCAGGCCGAAGAGAGAGTACTGGGATACGATTCGGCGCAGTTGGGGGCGCTGTTGGCAGAGAACTGGAAGTTCCCGTTGCAGTTGGTGGATGGTATTCGATTCCAGTACGAGCCCAAGCGCTCCCGTCCTTACTCTTCACTCGCGGGCTTGCTGCACACATCCAAAGCGTTAATTGCCGGTTGGGATGAGGTGTGTGACACAGATAAGTCCTGCTGGATGTCACAGAAGGCTGCCGATGCCGGTTTACGACTGCAGATGTCTGAGCTTGCCGGTACCCTGGAGGAGATCCGTGGCCAGGGCTATGAAATGGGCAAGATGTTGGCCTGATGCCAATGATTGAATTAAAGAAGCCGGCAATTGCCGGCTTCTTTCGTTAGCGCATCTCCATGGCGCGGTTTCTCAGCTGTATTAACTCGGAATGTTTGAGATAGAGCAGTTCTGACATACGGCGGATAATCTGATCTTCATACTGGCACAGTTGACCATCTGCGTAGGCAAGTTGCCACATCGCCAGTACCAGGTTTTGCTTCTGATCCAGTGTGAAGGCGTCGTTCACCTCATTGGTGAACTCATAGAGAGAAGTGGCTTCATTCTGTCGGGTCTTGGCTGTCATCAGCAGATCCCGGCTGTCTTCGGGGCTCAGGCCCAGGGTTTCCTGCATCACTTTGGGCAACAATTGCTCCTCTTCGGGAGATAACACCTCGTCGGCATAGACAACTTCCAGCAGCATGCTGGCGGCGGCCAGATCCAGGTTTCGTTGCTTTTCCTCGGGCGTTTCTGCGTGCATATGGGCGTTCAGAAACTGTTTCAGCTTGGCAATCATATCCACCACTTATATCAGAGAAAGCTTTCTTAAAGCCTAGCAAATCTTAATGCTGCTGACAGCATATGGATATCTGTCAGGCGCCTGAGATGAAAGCAGTTTAATTTGGAATAAGGGTGTCGCAGAAACAACAAAGGGGCGATAAGCGCCCCTTTGAAAGGTGTTTGAGCTGCCTGGAGTTACAGGAAGCTGTTCAGACCCTGACTCAGCAGATCAACGGCTTCGTTGCCTGAATTTTGCTGCAGATATTGCTTCAGCAGGTTAACCATAGGCATGGCCAGATCTTTGGAGATGCCCAGCTTTTCAAAGGCGTCATACACCATAGCGCCGCCCTGCAGGGATTGTCCCAGATCGCCAGCCTTGGACAGCAAGCCCGACATGCCTTCGTTCTGTTCCAGCAATGGCGCAGCGGCCATCAGCAGATCTGCGCCTGGAATATCCTTGGTGAGCTCCGAGAACTGG
Organism: Shewanella corallii; assembly: GCF_023349125.1. Taxonomy (GTDB): domain Bacteria; phylum Pseudomonadota; class Gammaproteobacteria; order Enterobacterales; family Shewanellaceae; genus Shewanella; species Shewanella corallii. The sequence goes on from NZ_JAKIKT010000006.1 coordinate 261,288, forward strand.
CCGCTGTCGAGGGAAGATTTGGCGACATTCAGCAAAGTCCCCAGACCACCTTCAGCCTGTTTCTGATTCAGGCCAAGCTGGCCCATGGCTTCACTGACCAGTGGGTTATCTGCCAGCGCTTGAGTTGCGGGTTGGGTCTGCTCCGTTTTTTGTTCTTCACCGCCACCGAACAGGTCATCAAACCAACCAGCATGGGCAGGAAGGGTAAGTGCGCTGAGCAGCAAAATACTGCATGTCAGGGGAGATTTCATAGTGACTGCCTCTGTCTCGATTCAAAATGAGCACCATAATAGCCTGATTTACAAATCTGTTGCATAGTTTTCTGGTTGTATCTTAAGGCGCGCTTCAGGCTACAGATGCTAATCTCGCTGCGAAACTAAAACCCCTTGTTACCTTATTAAGCCAGACATCGGCTTTCCAAACTTGGGGGGATTTGGGTATTCTTAGCGCCATTATTGTTTGATTTTCTATTAACTCTTTGGGAAGGCCATGTCGTTGTCTGCCATTTTCAGTGAAGCCCTGTACTTTTTCCGTAATCATCTGCGTCAGCTGGCCATTTTGACCGGCCCGCTGTTGCTGCTGCAGGTGGGTCTGCAGTTATGGCTGGGGAAGCAAATGCTGGCGCTGGATCAAAACAATCCGGAATTCAGCAGTATGCATATGGTTACCCTGATGGTTCTGCTGTTGATCTTCTCCTGGCTGATCGCCGCGCTGACCGCGTTTCTGGACTGGCGCTCTCAGGGTCATGAACCTACCAATAACCAGGTGCTGTTCGGCAGCCTGCAGTTTGTGCCGACTCTGCTGCTGGCGGGTGTGTTCTCAGGTATGGCGATTATTGCGCCTGTGATGCTGGGGGCTGCTTTTGGTGGCTTATGGATTATCGGCTTGCCTATCAGTGTGTATCTGTTCGCCCGTCTGGCTTATGTGAACTTTATGGTGGTGACTGAAAAGCTTACACCACTGGGCGCGATTAAGAGCAGCTTTACCTTCAGTGGCCCGATTGCCATGAAAACCATGCTGGTGTTGATGATGTATATCCCACTGTCGCTGGTGGGTGGCACTCTGAGTGCAGTAGTGGCGCAGGCTGGTCTGGTGCCTCAGTTGATTATGGATACCCTGCTGGCCTTTGTTGGCCTGTTTGTGAATATCGCTTTGTTCCGCTTGTATATGGTGACCCGCGCGCAACACGCCGGTGAGTAAGGAGAGCGGACATGAAGGATGCTGATTTTGTCCGAAGTTTGGTGCCGGAGCTGGCCCCGGATTATGAAGAAGCCAAGGGTTATGTCGGCGATGTGCCGACCCAGGCGCTGCTGCATATACGCACCTTTGCCCATAAGCTGGCAGAGCGGTTGGTCGGGGACAAGGTCAGCTTCGACAGCCCCAATCTTTACGACAGAATCGAGCAACTGAATCAGTCCCGTCTGATCGACGTACCCACAGCCAGAGCCCTGCATAAACTGCGGGGCCATGGTAACCGTGGTGCCCACCCGGAAAAGTACCACCTGACCCGTGAGCAGCTGCAAACCCTGGCCGCTAAAGCGATACGGGATTGCCTGTCACTGTTGGAACACCTGCACTATAAATGGCATCGCAAGCCTGCTCCTGAGTATGAGTTCGATGCCACTTCGACTTTGTCTGCCAGGGAGCTTTGCTACCGCGCTGTGATGGAGGATGACCCCAAGGCCCAGTATCTGCTTGGCGTGTCACTTAAATCCCGTGCCCTGATGGAGCTGGAGCAGGAACAGGCGCTGGCCGACAGCGCTGATGTGGTGCCGCTGAAGTTCTCAGACAAGAGTTTTGCCAAGGCCGCTCATTGGTTCTCACTGGCCGCAGACACTGTGCCCGAAGCCCTGTTTGAACATGGTGTGGCGCTGCTTCATGGTTACACTTCGGCGCCGGATCCCTGCGCCGGTGAGCAGTCCATCGCTGAGGCGGCAGAGCAGGGTGTTGAAGCGGCTCTGGCACTGCTGGGTTACTTCTATCTGGTGGGCAGCGATTGTCATGGTCAGGATGATGTCAGGGCGGAATCTCTGTTGCAGCAAGCAGCTGAGACTGGCAATAACGAGGCCATGTCCAACCTTGGGGTGCTTTGGTATCAGCGTGGTGATTTGTCCAAAGCCCACTACTGGATCTGTAAGGCTGCCCGGGAGGGATTCGCCAATGCCCAGTACCATCTGGCATTGATGCTGGCCAACGGCGAGGGTTGTCAGCGGGATTTGGAGTCCAGCGAATACTGGTTTGCCGAGGCGGCTGAACATGGGCACCTTGATGCCATGCTGGAGCGCGCCCGTCACATGTTGAATGATGACAGTGCTTTTGGCAGTGACCTGTCCAGAGCAGAGGATTATCTGCGCCAGGTGATTCGCTATGGCCACAGTGTACCGGCCATGCTTGAGCTGAGTACGGCGCTGGCGGATGGCGTACTGGGTAGAATTGATGTGGTAGGAGCGGCAGCCTTGCTGGCACTGGCCAAAGACAGGGCCAATGAGCAGGAGGCAGAGATTGTTGCGCCGCTGCGGACATCGCTGCAGCAGCAAATTGATAAGGTGCTGCCATTGACCTCAGATAAAGCAGAGATTAAAGCGTTGCAAAGAGCCAGAGAGCTGTTGGCTTGATTCTATCTGATGTTAAAACAAAGGCCTGAGTGATGACTCAGGCCTTTGTCGTTTATTCGGTTGAGGTCAGTACTGACCATTATCATAGGTCTGGCCTACGTGAGGCTTGGGCTTAAAACTGTCTTTGTCCATAAAGCCGGTACGGACATAGTCCTGGGAGGTTTCCCACTGCGCAGTATGCTCCTGTTGCTCATAGCGGCGTTTCATTCTTGAAATCGCCAGTCGGCCTGTAATCATCAGCGCCAGCAGGGCAATTGCGCCAATCGCCAGCAGGACAGGCAGGGCGATAATGGCTACAAACAGTGCCGCTCCGGCAACCAACACGGCCAGCAGTCGTTGCACACCAGTCAATTGAGTCATTTGCAGTCGGTACATAGTTAACCTCTTTCTTGTATTCAGGGTCAGTTTGCACCGGGTGATTTCCCAGATCGAGTGAAGAATAGTTTATTTCTGTAACCAAACGTACAGGCTGAAACATTTAAACGAAAAAAGCCGCTACCCATAAATCGGCAGCGGCTTAAAAGGTGCGGTTTTACAGCATGGTCATCTGGCCTGTGTAAAGAATGAAGTTACGCAGCAGCAATACGCCCAGCAGGCTCATACTGGCGGTAAACGCCACATAGCTGAATCGACGTTGAGCAGAGGCGGTCATAAACAGGTTCATCGCCAGCGGCAGTGACAGACCCAAACCAATGATGCCACCCCAGAATATCCACCCCCAGAATCCCTGACCCAGTGCGTTGCCAGCGGCTTCAAGCTTGGCACCACCACTGAGCACCAGACCGGCGAAGAAGGTAAAGATCACCAGTAGTTCAATCAGGATCAGCGGGATCTCTATCTTGTGAATAAACTTCACCTCTTTGCTGTCAGGACGTCCTTTCATCAATACTCCCAGCAGCAATGCACCTGCGGCACCTGAAGAGAGACCTGACATCAGGAAGAGTACAGGCAGCACAGGATTATTGAGCAGCGGATAGCCCGGCAGTGCCGACAACAGGAAGCCGGTATAGGCACCCAGAGACAGTGACAGGATCATTGTCAGACCTGTAATGCTGGCTTCATGAGGCTTTAACCAGGCCAGAAACTTGCCGATAAAAGGCATGCGGGATGCCGTTAACCTTGTCAGTGGACGGGCAAACAGCAGTGCCAACCAGGCAAACATAAAGACCTGGAACACCATGAGTACCATCACCCCGAGAGACATGACTGACAGCGGGTTGTAGAACACCAGGATTTTCCAGAAGTCGAAGGGTTTGGTCAGGTCTATCACCAGAATGCCCAGGCCCGCCCAGATAGCCAGAGGTGCGATTAAACAGGCGGCTCTGACAAAGTTGGATTTCCAGGCATCCTGCCCCAGACAAAAATATCTGAGCAGAATGGCGAAGAAGATAGCCCCGGCTGACATGCCAGCAAGGAACAGGTAGATAGCAATGGGCCAGTGCCACACCAGTCCGTCAAAGTGGAACGGGTTCATAGGATTACCTCCCCTTTGGCTGCACGTATCTTGAAGAGTTTGGGAGAGGTTCCCAGTGACTCTTTATCTCTTGATACCGGCTGGGTGCGAACCAGTTGGTAAACACCCGACTGGGTATCCAGCAGGTCACCGAACACCAGTGCCTGGGTTGGGCAAGAGGTGACGCAGGCGGGCAGTTCCCCTTTTGACAATCGGGTTTGCTCACAGAAGTCACACTTGTCTGCGGCCCTGGTCACCGGGTGAATAAAGCGCACCTTGTATGGGCAGGCGGCGATGCAGTACAGACAGCCTACACATTTCCACTCATCAACCTTGATAATGCCTGTTTGTGGATCTTTGTATGCGGCGCCGGTTGGACACACATTAACGCAAGGTGCGTTTTCACAGTGCTGGCAGCTTTGGCGCTCGAAGTGGTAAGTCTGGTTGGGATATTCTCCGTGGGGGCCGGTACGAACGATCTCCAGCCTGCTGACCCCTTCCGGTACCTGGTTTACTTCACGACATGCCTGGGTACAGGCGTCGCAACCTATACATCTGTTTTCATCGTGCAACAGGGCATATTTACGCTGAGACGCCGGGCTACTGTGTTCACTGGCTCTGGTTGCCTGATAGGCACTCATCCCTGCCAGCAATGCACCCGCCCCTTTTAAAAAGAATCGTTTGCTCTTGTCCATGACTCAATCCTGTTTGCTTTGGTGACACTGCTGACACATTGCGGCTCTGTCTGCCTGAGTTACGCTCACCATGGGATCTTCCGTCGGGTGCAATTGGTGACACTGACTGCAACTGACCTTGTTGGAGTGCACATTGTGGGTCCACTCCAGGGTTCCAAGAGCTTGTGGGTCGTGGCACTCAATACAGGGCTTAACCTGAGTTTCGGCGGGGGTGGCAGCATTGAACACCACAAGATCTGACGCTTTTCTTGGGTGTCCCTGCTTTTCACCATGACAATCTACGCAACTGACAGTGAGGTCTGAGTTCCCATGTATTCCCTGCATGGTGCCGTTGCGTTTGTGGCACTTCATGCAGGGGCTTTTATGGATCTCTGACATTGCCGCAGAGCTGGACTCTTTTGCCTGAACCGGCAGCCAGGAAAGCAGGCTGACCAAGGCGACTAACAAAGGTAATCTAGACATCTTCAGTCCCTCTGCGGAGTCGGTCAGGCAGCTAAAGCTGTGCGAATTGCAGTTAAATCACAGGGAGAGTCCTTGCGTATCTGAATGTGATTAATATTGAACTTGGTAAATACATTCTGCAGGAATGAGTTTCTTTCCAAATCCTGCTCATCGGTAATCACAAGCTTAATTTCAGATGAGTCATGGTCGATGACTACATAATCAATGGTGCAGTTATGCAGCACTGACTTTAGGTCATCGTTATCCTGCACTTCTACCAGGTCATCCATCTTCAGACCGTACAGCACGTCATACTTGCCGCTGGATACACCGTTCAGGTCGTGAATGTAGTTCAGTACCTGTTTATTACAGAACTGAGGCTTATTTATTATATTGATTTGGCCATCATTGATACTCATATCCTTTTTAAAGAACTTAATGCAGGTCAATACAAATGATATAGTGACAAATGGCACAATCAAAAAAAGTACGAAATACATAAATGCATAGCTGGCTATTACTGATGTGCTCATAATAATTTCCTCCATCCTGGTACGAGTCACTCGTAAATATAAATATCAGAAATTAAATATTATCAGTATTCTTTATCTCAAAATCATGATCCCCAATATATTGTTATTTATGACAATGCACGGCCTAAGATTTACGGAATACTATTGAGTTATTTGTGGAATATATAAGACTGAAACCAGAATTGCAGAACCGAGAATACTTGCGCTAAGTGTATAGTGATAAAGGCTTTATTAGTAAGTTGTTGTGGTGCTGAATATTTTTCGATATCTGTTGCTTTGGTTGGATTGTTGATTAGAATTCATAAAAAGGGAGAGAGGTTCAAGGAATAGAGAAATGCTTGGTAAAGAAATCGATATTGAGAAAATTGATTTACTCAGTTTGAGTATTTTAGTTTTACTTTATGAAAATAAGTCGGCAACCATGACATCTAAAGCGTTAAGAATTCCAGCGCCTAAAATTAGTCGTTGCTTAAAACAGCTTAGAGATACCTTTGGTAATGAGCTGTTTGTTCGGCAAAGGTATGGTATGCACCCGAATGAGTTTGCCGATCAGCTTTATCCAATCGCCCGAAATATTATCGATACTGCCAAGGCTTTCAATCGACTGGATCCCAATATCATCAAGTCCAGGCAGGATTACCCTATCGCGATTCCTGATGCGATCAGCTGTACCATGATGCGTTCCCTGATCAATTTGGTGCATGACAAAGAGCACCCCATAGGCATCTCTCTGGAACTTTGGAACGGTAACTCCATCAATGAGGTACTGAACGGCAACCTTAGCTTTGCGGTTTCCTGCCACTATTCTCAGGAGCAGCTGCAGGCCTATAGCGATAAGCTGGAAGTCATTCCCATCAAGTCGATGGAAAACCTGTATGTGTTGTCCCGGGAAGGGCACAGCATTCTTGACTCAGATATCAGCTTTGAACGCATTGCCGAATACCCTTTTGTCTATACTGAATTTGGTAAGCCTGAAGAGAGAGCCAGTGCCTTCCAGCGGTTCTGTCTGGGAGAGGGGATCCCTCTTCATACTGAGATAACCATACGCAATGTCGCCTCCCTGATTGATTATCTGATTAACAGTGATGCGCTGGCGTTGACCTCTTACAGTTCGCTTTACGACAAGTTTTCAGAAATCCCTCTGCTGCACTCCTGCCAGTTGGCTCACAGGGAAACCCGCAGGATGCTGGATAAGTTCCCCTGTTCAACCCTGTTTCTGGTAAGACAAAAGGGTGTCCGGGATGCCAACCTGGACTGGCTGGTGGATAGAGTTATCAGTCTGATTCAGGCAAATCTGAACTGACCAGATCGCTGTTCACCACTTGATCTACCTTGGCCAGGATGGTTTGTTTCAGCCATTGATGGCCTGGGTCACTGTTATTTCGGCTATGCCACAGCAGTACATAGGCCAGTGGAATAAAGTCTATGGGCAAGGGCAACAGTACCAGCGGGTATAGCTTGCAGGCATGGCGGGCAAAGCTGGAGGGCAGGGTAAACACCAGATCGCTGTGGGCACAAATACTTACAGCGCCATAGAAATCCGGCACTGTGGCACTCAGGTGGCGTCTCTGGTTGGACTTGGCCAGGTGATAATCCAGTGCCCACCATTCATTACCTTCGCACCTTACCTGCACATGTGACTGGCTCAGATAATAATCCAGATCCCAGTATCCTGCCGCCTGTGCCTGCAGTGCCGGGTGCCCCTCTCTGACCAGACACACCTGTTTGTCGGTAAACAGGGTTTCGTGCTCTATCCCTTCCGCCAGATTCTCCACTTTAAAGCGGGAGTGTGGGTGCAGATCCCGCCCAGCAATGGCAAAGTCCAGTTGTCCCAATACCAGATCCTGCATGGAGTTTTCAGTCCACACATAGCTGTTAAGGCGGATATTGGGTGCGGCCTTCAGCAGGGGGCCAATAAACTGAGGAACCAATGTCTCATAGGTGCTCTCTACCATGGCCAATGAGAACTGACGCTCGCTGGAGGCGGGTACAAATCCGGGTGGCTGAGTCAATTCGTATAACTTTTCCAGCGTACCGGGCAGGCGTTCGGCAATCTGTAACGCGTGGGCGGTAGGCTTGAGTCCACGGGCTGTACGCTGAAACAGGGGATCGCCAAGCATCTCACGCAAGCGGGTGAGATTTTTGCTCAGAGCGGATTGGGTCAGGTGTAAACGCCGGGCAGCCCGGGTGACGCTTTGCTCTTCCAGCAGAACCTGGAGTACCACCAACAGGTTGAGATCGACTCTGGCAAGGTTGTCCAGTTTCACAGATATTCCTCTGAGGAATTTTTATTTAGGAATATATATCATTTCTGTTCATACCTTGTCGCAACTAAAATACTCCTATTCCAATAAACTAATCGTTACGAGAACCCGATGAGACCCGGATTGTTACCACTTTTAATGTCAATTGTGCTGCTCAGCCCTCTGGCAATTGATATTTATCTGCCTTCCATGCCTGCAATGGCGGCGGAGTTTAATGTGTCTGACAGTGATGTGCAGTCCACTCTGGTGCTGTTTCTTGCGGCCATGGGTATTGGCCAGATAGTGATTGGACCGATGGCGGATAAGTTTGGCCGCCGCCCAGTGGTGCTGGGTGGCTTGTGTTTCTACATCTTATCCAGTCTGTTGGCTGTGTTCGCCCTGGAGTTCTCTTTGCTGCAGCTGGCCCGGGTACTACAGGGATTGGCCGCCTGCAGTGCATCCATCGTGGTTTTCAGCGCGGTACGGGATTGCTACAACACCAGTGAAAGTGCCCGTATTTACAGCTACCTGAACGGGGCGATTTGCGTGATCCCTGCGCTGGCTCCTACTCTGGGGGGCTTGCTGGCGCTGCAGTTTGGCTGGCGGTCCAACTTCCTGTTTATGGCCGGATACGGTTTGCTGATGCTGTTTATTGTGTCATTCAAGTTTGCTGAAACCCGTCCGGCGTCCACAGATACAAGCTCGCCTTTGTATCGCTGGGGACGCTATAAGCCGGTACTCAGTAACAGTCACTTTATGTTTTATGCCATTACCTGCATGGCAGGCATGGGTGCCATTCTCAGCTATGTGTCCTATTCACCTATGTGGTTGATTGGTGAGTTGGGTATTGATGAGCTGACATTCAGTGGTCTGTTTGCCCTTAATGCTGCTTTTAATATCGCTGCCTGTTTTGGTGCCCCAATTGTGATCCGTAGATTAGGCAACCGACCCACAGTGATTCTGGCGCTGGCCCTGATCCTGGTGGCGGGATTGGCTGAGTTGGTACTTTACCGACTGGGCGTAGTGGCAGGGATGGCGGGCGCCATAGCCTATATGTTGCCGATGATTCTGCTGTGTATCGGTTTTGCCCTGCTGCTGGGGCCGGCGACGTCCATGGCGCTGGCACCTTTTGGCGACCGTGCGGGTACTGCCGCGGCCATGTTGGGCTTTTTCCAGATGAGTGGTGCAGCTTTGCTGACTGCGCTGCTGCAGCAAACCGGTTTGCCTGCTCCGGTTGCTGTGGGCGGTATGATGACTCTGCTGAGTGCCTTATTGCTGACCGTAATGCGACTTGAGCGATTTGCGCGTTGGCACAGAGAGCCGGTTGCCCCGTAAAACCCACAAGTAAAAGAAAGGCCTGCATTTGCAGGCCTTTCTGTAGGAGTTAATGCTCTAGAAACGCGAAGTCAGAGCAACATATAGACTCCAAACATCATTATCCGAGTTCAGGTTTACATTCGCACCTGATTGCAGAGAAAAGGTGTTGCCCAGCGGCAGCCAGTAATCAACAGAAGCAATATAAGCACTATCTGAGTTGCCTTGGTCCGGATTGAGGTAGGCGGCGTTGAGACCGACAGAAAGGGACTTTGTCAGATACCAGTCTGCATAGGTGGATAATGAGTCATACTCGCTTGAAGAGCGATTGCCATTATATTGGTGGTCGTACTCAAATCTCTCATATTCGAAACCCGCGTCTATGCCTTGGGTGGTGGGCAACTCAAACCAGCTTCTGGCGTGAGCTCCCCATCTAACGACCTCATAGTTGGATTCGTTCCAAGAACTACCGTTATCCACGTCAGACCTACTGTAGTTGAAAGCAATCTCTGTAGTCGTGCTCAGGTAATATCCTAGGCTCATATTGGCAGTTCCCATATCGCCAAAGTGATCCAGGGAGGCGTTATACCCGCCTCTTACAAACCAGTTGCTGTCGCTGACCCAGGTGCCGCCTATAAAGGCTGAATTTGAGTTTGAACCAGAGGTCATATAAGCGACATCAAGCTGGGATGACTGGGCCAAAAAGGTATTGAGTGCGAATGGCGAGTCAGTACTGACTTTATCTAAATGGTAGCTGTAATTAACACTGAACATGTCTGAACTGCTGCCATTCAGATCTGTGTATCCGAACCCGATGCTCGCTTGGTGTTTAAATTCCTGAGCTTGTGCAGAGCAGCCAATAATGGCCAATGCCAAGCTTACGGCAATTGGAGATAAATACTTCATTTTGCATCCTTTCTTGTTGTTTTTCCTTTAGCTGGAGTCCAAATATTCCAGCGCCAGCCAGACTACCTTGGTTAAGGGCGACAGCAATAGTCCAAATGATTGATATAATGCTTAAGTGTTAAAGTCAGGCAAGTTATTTAGATATGTCAAAACGTCCCCATTGTCCCCACTGTGATTACCCGCTGAATGCCTGCCTGTGCCAAGCCATACTGCCAATGCAGAGTGACACCCGGGTGGTAGTTTTGCAGCATCCCAGCGAAGTTGCCCATGCCAAGAACAGTGTCAGGTTGTTGAGTCGGGTCTTGACTGATTGTGAGTTGGTCGTGGGGGAGACAGAGCAGGACTTCAGTGCGGTCAGAGATCGGCTATTGCAGGACAGGGAGAATACTCTGGTGCTTTACCCGGCCTATGCCAGTATTGAGCTCGCCGCTATGGCCGACAGTAAGGCCAGTTCAGTTAACCCTGTGAATCTGGTAGTGATTGATGGCACCTGGCGCAAAGCGCTGAAGATCTACAAGCTTAACCCCTGGTTAGCTGAGTTGCAGGCTGTGCATCTGGGGGAGAATTATCAGGGACGTTACCGTATTCGCAAGGCAAAGCGGCCTGATAGTTTATCGACGCTGGAGGCAACGGCTTATGCCCTGGCGGAACTTGAGCCCGGACTGGACGTTCAGCCTTTATTCCGGGCTTTTGATGCCTTGGTGGAGCGCCAGCTGGCTGCAATGCCTGAAGCGGTCAGGCAACGTTACCGTGATTGAAAATATCAGGAGTGAAGGAAGCGACTGCTGAATGCCCCGGCATCCATAGGTTCGCCAAACAGATAACCCTGTCCATAGCCGCCACCCATTGTTTGCAGCAGGCTTTGTTGCTCATGGCTTTCGACCCCTTCGGCGATATAGATGATGTCCAACGCCCGGGCGAGCTGCACCACGGCAGCGAACAGTTTCTGCCCCTGGGGATCACCCAGCTGTTGGGCAAACTCTGCATCTATTTTCAGGCTGTCGATAGGCAAGCTGCCCAATCGGCTCAGCGATGATAATCCAGTGCCAAAGTCGTCAATGGCGATATGAACCCCCATCTCCCTCAGTTGAACCAGTACGCCTTTGGCCTGTAAAGGCTGTCGCAGCAGAGTGGATTCAGTGATCTCCAGAATCAGTGATTCTGCTGGCAGATTCGCCTTTGCCAAAGCATGACTGACCATGTCCACAAAATCAGGGTGCTCCAATTGCAGTGGCGATATATTGACTGAGATATTCAGTGGCTTGCCTGATGTTTCCCGCCATTTGGCAGCCTGTCGGCAAGCTTGCTCCAGTACCCATTGTCCCACTTTGACTATCATGCCCGTCTCTTCCAATTGAGGAAGAAAATCCCGGGCATCCAGTAAAGTGTGTTCATCTTTTTGCCAGCGCAACAGAGCTTCTGCCGCGATAACATGGCCCGTGTCCAGATCCACAATTCCCTGATAAGCGAGCGAGAACTGGCGCAGGCCCATGGCATGGCGCAGGTTGTTGATAAATTTAATCTTACGCTCCGCTTCCTGCTGCATGTCGGCGCTGTAGAACTGAATATGAGATCTGTGCTTCTTGGCACTGTACATGGCGGTATCGGCCAGCGAGATAAGCTGAGCTGCCTGGTCGCTGTGCTCCGGAAACAGGGCAATGCCTATACTGGTGCCGAGGAAGAATTTTTGTCCTTCCAACTCAAAGGGGACATCAAACAGCCCCAGTACTTCACGGGCCACCGTTTCCACCTGCTTATGATCACGGCAGTCTTCCAAAAGCAGGGTAAATTCATCGCCCCCAAGACGTGCTATCTCAGCTTCCCCAATACAGTGGGCTTCCAGGCGGGCAGCGACAAGCTGCAGCACCCGATCGCCGACGCCATGGCCGAAACTGTCGTTAATGTTTTTGAACCCATTGAGATCCATAAACATCAAGGCGCCAAACTTAGAAGGGTCCTGCCTGTGTCTTTCCAGCGCCTGGTTCAGCAGTTTGGTAAGCTGATAGCGGTTGGGTAGGCCGGTCAGGGCATCGGACATTGCCTGCTCAGTTAGCCTTTGTTGCTGCTGTTTGCGGGCGCTGATATCGCTGAAGCGAGTAATCAGATAAATTCGGCCATCCAGAGAATCTATCCGGCTGGTTGATAGTTGGACCGGGTAAATCGAGCCATCGGCACGCTTTTTCTGTAACTCTCCCTGCCAACTTCCCCGGGCGGCCAGCGCCTGTTGAAACTCCTGTTCTACATCTGAGGTATAGCTGTCGGCGTTGAGGAAGTCTGGCTGTTGGCCAATCAGCTGCTCGCAGCTGTAACCACAGGTGCGGGACATCGCCATATTGGCTGCCAGAATGCGATTGTCTTCGCCTGTGATGTAGATGGCTTCCTCACTGTGCTCCAGTACGCTGGACAGGACATCCGGCGGCAGCTGTTTGAAACCATGCTCAATGGGATCTCTTTGTTGACGTCTGCGCTCGATCGGGGTGATTACCAGCAGGATCACAGGATGCTGTTTTAGAATGCAGGGCCATAGCGTCAATCGGGTGGGTTTTTCATGGTCGCCATCTCGGAGCAGCCATTCCATATGCACTTTATCACCGTCCATGGCGCGATAGATGGCATCCCGGGCGGCATCTTTACTGGATACCCCCGAGTGCTGACGTCCGGGGGAAAGAGTGGACAGAGAGTGAAGACTCAGCTGATGCCAGCTGAGCTGGAAGAAATCCAGACAAGCCTGGTTGGCGCCGATAAAACTGTCGCCATCGAGCAGCGCAAAAGGTTGTTTCTCAGGAACGGCGCGAATGCTCGCCAGCTGTTGCTCAATGGCCAGACTTTCGGCGCAAAGGGAGTGCAGTTGTTGGGACCATTGAGACATTTATTACTTTTCCATCAATATGTTATTGCATCAAAAATGATGCATTTCTGGATAGCTTCCTTGAGAACTGGGTAAAAGGTAAACGCTTTTACTGCCAGACTCAATGTTACTTCCTGATTTTTTGTTATTTTTTCAGAGGTTAAGTTATCTATCCCAGGTTTGGACTGCTTGCAAAACCATGCTTCGGATAAGACTTGCTAAAACCCCTGTTTTTTAGATTGAAGACGTACTTATTGTTCTGTGTTTTTGGTTGTTCGCCTATCTTGATCGCGGTTTTAATCAGCACCTTTGAGATTTTTGTTTATCAGCTGTATAAAGGCGCTCCCGCAGTTGTTTCTGTTTTATTCTGGTACTTCACTTGTCTGTCGCCCGCATTAAATCCACTTTTGCCATGATTCTGGCATTTTCCCTGTCTTTACTGTTTCTGTTTGGATTCGCTTACTACCAAATCCTTAATGAAGTAGAGGCAGATGCCAAATCTGCCATGCAGTACATAGAGCACAGGCTGGATGAGGCTGTCAGCAGCGTGAAAGAGCTCGATCATCTGCCGTATCAGAAGTGTGATATGGACGGACAGATTTTGCTGAGAGATTTTTTCTATGATCATCTCAACAGCGGTTTGTTTCTGGTTCGCAGGCTTGAAGGTGAAGCCTGGCATTACTGTTCTATGTTTGGCTCAGTTGAGTTCAATGTCGAAGCTGGACTGAGAATCAAGCCCCTGCTGGCAAACAACGAAGAGCGGGTATTGCTTGCTATGGCAAAATACCAGAGAGAAGGGGAAGAGCGATATAACCTGTTTGTCGGATATCTGGGTGATGAAAAGATCAGCTCGGTACGCCTGATCAAGCCGGAGAAGTTCACCTTCTTTGAAGATGACAAGCGCAATTGCCGCCGGGTCGAAGTGAAGCTGAACAACGGTGACTCGGTGCTGACCATTGGGGATTACAAGGGGCGGGCGATAGAAAACATCAAGACAGAGAGTGAAAGGTATCCGGTACACCTGACCTCGGCGATTGCCGGAAAGCGGGTCTACGACAGGGCATTGGAGTTGGCACTGCTGTTTTTGCCTATCTATGTATTGCTGTTCTGGCTTTGTGGTTACTTAATTCGTCTGGTGGGCAAAGCGCGCTTGAGCATGGGGTATCGCCTTTATCAGGCGGTACGCAAGCAGGAGTTGGTGGCGTTTTACCAGCCGGTTGTGGATGTTTCCACTATGGAAATTGTCGGGGCCGAAGCCCTGATCCGTTGGGTAAAAGATGATGGGACTGTTGAGCAGCCCGGCCGCTTTATCAATGAGCTGGAACAAAGCGAGTTGATTACCCAGGTGACCCGCAGCATGCTGCAGCAGATCCCGCGGGATTTAACGTCTATTCTGTCACAGGCAAGAAACTTTCGCTGCAGCGTGAATCTGGTGCCAAAGCACCTGGAAACAGATGTGTTGGCAGACGATATGGAGCGCTGGGCCAAAGAGGGCTATCCCTGCAGCCAAATAGCGCTGGAGATCACTGAGCGACTGCCTTTGACTCAGCTTAAACGGGCGCAGGCATCCATCGACAGGCTGCGTAAGCTCGGCATTTGCATTGAGCTGGATGATGCAGGAACAGGTTATGGAGGTGCTTCCTATTTGCAGGAACTGCATATCGACATCATGAAAATAGATAAGTTATTTGTCGATACTCTGTTGCTGCCCGGCAACCGCAGTCAGGTGTTGGATGCGTACCTGCAGATGGGGCAGGCACTGGATTTGGAGATTATCGCCGAAGGGGTGGAGACTCAGGAGCAATCCGATGCACTGCTAAAGAAAGGCGTACGTTTTCAGCAGGGATATCTGTTCTCGGGGCCTTTGTCGGCGAGAGACTTTGTGTCATTCTGGCAGCAAAGGTGCAGTGGTGACAGCTGCCGGATTTTTGATGGTATCCATGGGAGGGAAAGAGATGCACAAGGGATTGATGATAGTTTTTTTGAGCCTGATGACAGTGAGCTCAGGGTGGGCCGCAGACCGTAAACCAAAATTGAAAATGTCACCTGAGACTGAGCGTCCCCTTGAGTGGGAAGCTCAGCAGTTGGAAAAAGCGCGCAAGGCAGCCGCTGATACCCGTGACAGAGAACAGAAAGTACTTAAGCGCCAGCAGTCAGGTGACTGGGAACAGGCTCAAAAAGAAAAGGCTCAACAGGCTGCTGATGCCAGAGCTTCCCGGGAGCAGAAATATCTTCAACAGGCTCGCGATGCCGCGGCGAAAGACCGTAAAATAGAAGACAAGTCAGATCAATAATCAGTGAACCCTGTGTCTTCTACCTCCTATTGCTGTCCGCTGTGTCACAGTGAACAGCTCTTTCTTTTTTGTCAGGACAAGCGCCGTCACTATTTCCGCTGCAATGTGTGCGCTTTGGTGAGTGTCCCCCCTAGCCAGCATTTGAACGCGGAAGCGGAAAAAGCACAATACGACAAGCACGACAACTCAGTGGCTGATGAGGGTTACAAGACATTCTTGCGGCGCACCTGGACCCCTCTGAAAAGTTGTTTGCAGCAAGGTTATGGTCCGGACCTGTCCGCTTTACAGGGGCTGGACTTTGGCTGTGGTGAGGGCGCGGTGCTGAGCCAGCTGGCTGCCGATGATGGCGCTGTGATGGCCAATTACGATCTCTATTATCATCCGGATACTCAAGTGCTTGAGGGCAGGTATGACTTTATCACCATGACAGAGGTGATAGAGCATATCGCTGATGCGGCAGCCATCATCGATAAGCTGGATACCCTGCTTAAGCCGGGTGGCACGCTGGCGGTAATGACTAAACGGGTACTGGATGCTGATGCCTTCAGTCGCTGGCATTACAAAAATGACGTTACCCATATCTGTTTCTATTCCGACGAAACATTCCATTGGCTGGCAAAACGACAGGGTTGGCACTGTGACCTGATCGGAGCCGACGTGGTATTGCTGCACAAACCCTGATACTCGGGCCTTGCTGTCTACTTGTGCCACTTAGGGTGGCGCTGTCCGCTGTCACCATTGATTACAAAAAATCAGCAGTCGGCTAAATTTTATCCTTGATTAACAATGCGCCTTGGCTTTTTATGGTGCATTGGAATTGATGCCTTATGGCAAATATACAAGGATCGACGATGAAACCTTTATGGATTGGCCTGTCTCTGGCTGCGGCCATCGGCATGGGGGAGTCCAGGGCGACCACTGCTGAGGATATCGCCAGCTTTACCCTGGATAATGGGATGAAAATTATGGTGTTGGAGGATGATTCTATCCCCAATGCCAATATGTACCTGTTCTGGAAAGTGGGCTCCAGAAACGAAGTCCCCGGCATTACCGGTATTTCTCATTTCTTCGAACATATGATGTTTAATGGGGCCGAAAAGTATGGTCCCAAGATGTTTGACCGCACCATGGAAGCCGCAGGTGGTGCCAACAACGCCTACACCACGGAAAATATCACTGTTTATACCAATTGGTTTCCGGCGGGAGCTCTGGAAACCATTTTTGATCTTGAGGCAGACAGAATTGCCGATCTGGATATTAATGCAGAGATGGTGGAAAGCGAACGTGGCGTAGTGGTCTCAGAACGCCTGACCGGATTGGAAAACTCCAACTGGCGAGTGATTCAGGAAGAGGTGAAAGGTGCCGCCTTCCGTGCTCACCCATACTCCTGGTCTGTTATTGGTCATGAGTCCGATATCGCCGCCTGGACGCTGGAAGATCTGCAGCAGTATCACAAGACTTACTATGCGCCCAATAATGCTGTGGTGGTTATTGCAGGTGACGTGAAGCTGGATGAAGTCAAACTGCTGGCGAACGAGTATTTTGCCCCAATTCCCGCTCAGCAGCCCCCCAGAGAAGTGAAGACGGTCGAGCCCGGGCAGAAGGGTGAGCGTCGGGTGTTTGTCAAAAAGGCGTCTGTCAGTACCCCAAATGTGATGCTGGCTTACCATGTGCCAGCGACTTCAGATCCTGATTACTATGCGCTGGATCTATTGGCTGCCATTTTGGGCGAGGGTAAAAGCTCACGTCTGTACCAGGGGCTGGTGAACGAACAGTTGGCACTTGGCGCGGATACCTATATGCCCAAGACGTTTGATCCCAACCTGTTTTACTTCCTCGGTGTTGCTGCGCCGGGAGTGAGTGCCGATAAGTTGGAGCAGGCGATGTTGGCGCAGGTTGCTGCAGTGGCAAAGGATGGTGTGACCCAGGAAGAACTGGATAAGGTGAAGAATCTGAGGTTGATGGACTTTTACCGCACCATGGAAACCATTAACGGTAAAGCTAATACCATAGGCACCTATGAGCTGTATTTCGGTAGCTATGACAAGCTGTTTAATGCACCGGATGCCTATGCCAAAGTGACCCCGGAGGATATTCAGCGAGTGGCGCAAAGCTACTTTACCCGTGCCAACCGTACAGTCGGTGTTCTGGCTGCTGAGGAGGAGCAAGATCAATGAGGATGATGAAACAAGCCGTAATGTCGGCATCGGTTGCCCTGGCGCTGTCCTTAACCGCCTGCAGTGCGACTCAATCAACAAAGGCTCAGCCAGAGCCATCCCAGTCCGGCTTCCAAATGCCTGCCTATGAGCAGCTTCAGTTGAAAAATGGCCTGACACTGATGTTGATGCCGCAGCATGAAGTCCCTTTGATTACCGTCAATGCAGTGGTGCGTGCAGGCAGTGTTCAGGACACAAGCTCTGGTTTGGCATCGCTGACCGCTAAAAGTCTGCTGTTGGGTAACAGTCTCAAGTCAAAGGCAGATACCGAGCTGCTGGTGGACAGCCTGGGTGCCAGCCTGAATGCCAATGCAGGCAAAGAGGGAAGTTATATCAGTGCAGACTTTATGGCCCGGGATGCCAAGGTGATGTTGCCACTGATCAAAGCTGTATTGCTCGAGCCCAGTTTTGACTCTGCCGAGTTCGACAAACTGTTGCAGCGGGAAGTGGCTTCGCTGACCCGCGTAAAAGAGAGCCCAAGAGCTGTTATTGGCAACTATTTTGCTGCCCAGCTTTTTGGCGAACACCCCTATGGCAATCCGACGTCCGGCGACAGTCAATCGCTTGCCGGGATTTCCAATCAACAGGTTAAAGCTTTTCATCAGAACTTTTATCAGCCGGCAAATACCGCCATTACGGTTGCCGGAGACTTTGAGCTGGCGTCCATGAAAGCCTATCTGCAAAAACTGTTTGGTGATTGGGATACCACTTCCATGGCGACTCAGGTGGAGCTGAATCCTGCGCCCGCGCCGACTAAAGCTAAAGTACTGCTGGTGGATAAGCCCGATGCCATAGAAACCACATTTGTGATTGGTGGAAAAGGGATTAGCCGTGATGATCCTGATTTTGTCGGTCTGCAGGTTATCAATACTATTCTGGGAGGGCGTTTTACCTCCTGGCTCAATGATGAGCTAAGGGTTAATTCCGGCCTGACCTATGGTGCGGGTTCCCGGTTTACGCCATACCGTGATGATGGTCTGTTCTTTATCAGCACTTTCACCCAGACTGGCACGACCGCAGAAACCATAGATTTGGCATTGAAAACATACGACAAACTTTGGCAGCAAGGCATAGATCAGGCCACGCTGGATTCTGCCAAAGCCTATGTAAAAGGTCAGTTTCCGCCCAGGTATGAAACCAGCGGTCAGCTGGCGGGCTTGATGGCAGATATGTATTTGTATGGGTTTGATCAAGGTTTTATCAATGACTTTGAAGCCAGCGTGAATGGCTTAACTTTGGATGATGCCAAGCGACTGATTGAGAAGCACTTCCCAAGAGAGAATCTGCAGTTTGTCCTGATTGGTAATGCGGCGGAGATCGCTCCTGTTGCGGCCAGGCATGGTGACGTCAGACAGGTTGAGATGACTGCGCCCGGCTTTGCCCGATAGCTGATACGTTAGTTTATAAAGGGAGCCGCGGGCTCCCTTTATTTTTGCTTATGCCGACTTTTTACAAGGTTTTTTTCTACTTATCCGTGACATTGTCGCAAGTGTTCTACACTTAATGTGTATCGAATTCCGATGATCCTGATGGAACTCTGGTTGAAGTCAGGATTTAAGTGCAGACAGGGAACGGATAATGGCAGATTTGGATTTAGGACAGGGTAACCTGGATACTGCAGGGCACATCGAAGGTGCTGACCCTCATACAGTGGATTGGATCCATATACACGAGACAGTGAAGTTGTTGCTGCTGTCGATGGCGCAGATAGAGCTGACATTAACGGATGGAGACCACAATGTCACAGGCCTGGGGCTTCTCTTTACTGAGATGGCAGGACATCTGCGTGAGGTAAATAAACACCTGAGGGATACTCCGGATACACCGGAGGAGATTATGCAGCATGGTAATGTGCTCGAGTCAAAAATCAACGAAGGGGTTATCGCCTTCCAATTTTACGATCGTTTGTCTCAGCGTCTCGAACACGTTGTAACTGGACTGGAACTGGCAGAGGATATTCTGAGCGACGAAGTGCGTCGTATCAAGCCACAGTCCTGGAAGGCGATCCAGAAAGAGATAAAGATGAATTACTCTCTTGAATGTGAAAAGAAAATGTTTGATCTTGTTATCCAGGGAACCCCCCTGAGTGAAGCCCTGGCGCTTTACCGGGATGAGCATCTGGAACAAGACGATGATATCGAACTCTTCTAAGGCACTTCTTCTTTTGGCTGTGGTTGCTATGCCAGCCACTGCAGAAAAAATCCCACTGTTTTCTATGTGTAAAGCCCTGTCAGGTCACTGGCAGGGCTATTCCGCTGATGCCGGCCAGGCGCCCGGACAGGTGCAAATGCAGGGAGTATGCAGTGAGGATAACAGGCAGCTGTTTTTATCCGTCACTGTCGCGGGGGACAAGAGTGAATCCTGGTGGTTCAGTGATGTTGGCTCACATATCCGACTGATTATGGATAATGGCGTGGGAGAGCCTGTCGTTCGCGAGTTCAGTCTGTACCGTCAGGGCAAGGGCTTTTCCTTGTTGGGGCAGGGGCAGGTAACAGAAAGACCAGCCATGGTCAGACTGGTCTTTGATGCTCAGGATTCGGGGT
The DNA here is from genome assembly GCF_023349125.1 of Shewanella corallii. Taxonomy (GTDB): domain Bacteria; phylum Pseudomonadota; class Gammaproteobacteria; order Enterobacterales; family Shewanellaceae; genus Shewanella; species Shewanella corallii. Next base: position 281,389 of record NZ_JAKIKT010000006.1, read on the forward strand.
GGCGCTGGTTGCAACAGGTACAGTTTCTGGATGATGACTATGCCGATTACCAGGTCCTGCGGGGGATTGAGTTACAACCCGTCTTATAACGCGCCCGGATAGTTGAGTTGGCGCAGCGCTTCATAGCTGATAATTGCCACGGCATTGGACAGATTCAGGCTGCGGCTGTCAGGCAGCATAGGGATCCGCAATCTCTGATCTGCTGGGATACTGTTGATGATATTCATGGGTAACCCACGGGACTCAGGGCCAAACAGCAAGACATCACCTTCCTGATAAGTCAGTTCTGAATGGGGTCTGCTGCCCTTGGTGGTGCAGGCCATAATGCGCTTGCCAATCATAGCGGTCAGAAAGGCTTCGAAGTTTGCGTGTCGGGTGACATTGGCCATATCCCGGTAATCCAGTCCGGCCCGTCGCAGTTTTTTCTCCTCAAGATCAAAGCCCATGGGTTCAATCAGGTGAAGCTGACAACCGTTGTTGGCGCACAGTCTCATAATGTTGCCGGTATTCGGGGCGATTTCTGGTTCGTATAATGCGATGTGAAACATAGTCTGAACGTTTAAACAGCTGTAAGTTGGGGAGATTATATCACCAGCCCTGCGCCGGGTGGTTCCAGGCCGTAAAATTATGTGCCTGTCACAGCTTGGAACTGATTCCGACTGTAGTATCTTTGCTTTATTGTAGCTATCGCTAATACTCAAGCAGCCATTGCCGAGTATCAGACTTCTTTCAGTGCGCTCAAGCGCCCAACCCGAGAGACTCAGATTATGGTTAAAGCCCTCCTGCTCAACCAAGAAGACAAGAAAACCATTGCCCAGCTGACCGAGATTTCAATCGACGACCTGCCTCAAGGTGAGGTGCTGGTTGATGTTGCCTGCTCTTCCATTAACTACAAAGATGGTTTGGCGGTAACAGGTAAGGCACCGGTAGTAACTCAATTCCCTATGGTTCCCGGTATTGATTGTGCTGGTACTGTTATTGAGTCCACTGACGAGAGATATCAGGCGGGCGACAAAGTGATTCTGACCGGGTGGGGTGTAGGCGAAGGCCACTGGGGTGGTATGGCTGAAAAGGCCCGCTTCAAAGCTGACTGGCTGGTCCCTATGCCTGCCAACTGTGATGAAACCAAAGCGATGCAGATTGGTACTGCTGGTTTGACGGCCATGCTGTGTGTACAGGCGTTGGTGGATGGTGGCGTGAAGCCAGAGTCCGGCCCTGTATTGGTTACCGGTGCCAGTGGTGGTGTAGGCAGTGTTGCCGTGACTCTGTTGGCCAAGCTGGGATATGAAGTGGTTGCCAGCTCTGGTCGTGTGGAAGAGAACAGTGAGCTGCTTAAAGCACTGGGTGCCTCAAGTGTGCTGGATCGCAGTGAGCTGGATCGTGATGCCCGTCCATTGGAGAGACAGCTGTGGGCTGGTTTGGTCGATACCGTGGGTAATAAGGTCCTGGGAACTGCGCTGTCGCAAATGAAGTATGACTCAGTTGCCGCGATTTGCGGTCTGGCCGGTGGCTTTGCTCTGCCAACAACTGTGATGCCATTTATTCTGCGCGGTGTGCGCTTGCAGGGTATCGATTCAGTTTATTGCCCATTTGCCAAGCGTCAGGCAGCCTGGGAGCGCATTCTTGAAATCCTGCCTGAAAGCTTCTTTGCCCACGCCTGCAATGCCATCAGCCTTGAGCAGGTGGAAGAGTACGCCAACAAGATTATCCGTGGTCAGGTAACCGGGCGGGTACTGGTTAAGCTGTAATTTTGGAATATGTTGAAAGAGCGGGCTATGGCCCGCTTTTTTTATATTCATGGTTAGTACGGGCTTATTTATGCCTCGCTAATTTATAAGTCACTTCTTTAATTTCTAGTGCCAATCATGACAAATTGGAATCCATTCCATTTTCCTGCCCGATAGACAAGTTTTAATGATTCATGATGTTGTTCTTATATTTTTGAATAATTAAATCTCATTACTTTGTATTTACGCTTTATTCTCAGATTGGAAGCCATTCCAAGATTACTATCCTCTCAGACACAAGATTAAAGCCTGATAATTAACGACCTCCATATTGTCAGTGGCCAGGCGCTATTCACTTCGTCATCAAATAGCGCATTGCCCGGGGAATATTGAAAGTCTGACTGACGTATCCCCCTGCTTCAACTGTGTCGACAAATATAAGCTGAGTTGCTTCAGCATAAATGGATGGGGCTCAGGTGAATAACCTGAGATGGCATCGGTGGCAGCAACAATTCATCAGGCTGAATATGCAGTATGAATGATGGCTGTCCAGAGGCTTCAATTGATGAAGGTATGATATGGAAAGACGTAATTTTCTGAAAATGGCAGGTATTGGCGCCATTACCATGGGAACTGCACCCGCTGCGTTTTCAGCCACAGTATGCGACAAAGATGTGGCTTTTGATAAGAGCTACGATGTGGTGATTATCGGCTCTGGTTTTGCTGGATTATCAGCGGCCATTGAAGCCAAACGCAATGGTGCCAAAGATGTCGTTATCTTTGAAAAACTGTCTATGTTTGGGGGTAACTCTGCCATTAACGGTGGTCTGTTCGCTGCGCCAAATACTCCTATGCAGGCCAGAGAAGGAGTTAACGATTCCATTGAAACCATGGTTCAGGATCAATTGACTGCTGGCCGTGGTATTGCTGATGAAGCTCTGCTGCGCCATGTTGCCACCAATGCTGCCGAAGCGCTGCAGCTGACCATTGAAGCCGGTGCCGAATATCATCCATACCTGCAACAACTGGGTGGTCACTCTGTTGCGCGCACCTATCAAACCAGTGTGAGTTGTGGTGCCGGTATCACTCAGCCATTGTTGAAAATGGCCCGTAAAGAGGGCGCGGTAACTCAAAACCGTGCCAAGTTTGAAGGTTTTATCCTGAATGCCAACAACCAAGTTGTCGGTGTGAAGATCCGTGAAGGCTATTACTTCGGTCGGGAAGACTCAGGCAAGGTGATAAATGTTAAGGCTAATCGGGGCGTCATTATGGCAACCGGCGGCTTTGCTCAGAATATCAAGCTGCGTATGGCTCAGGACCCGACCCTGAACCACGAAGTGGGCTGTACCAACGTGGAAGGTTCAACCGGTGAAGGCATGCTGGCCATGTTCAAACTGGGTGCTGTCCCGGTACACCTGGCTCATATCCAATCCGGCCCGTGGGCGTCACCTGATGAAGGTGGTTTCGGTTACGTGTCCAACTACTCCATCTATAACTTCCCTCACTCAGTGGCCATTCACTGTGCCACGGGCAAGCGTTTTATGAACGAGATTGCTGACCGCAAGACTCGTGCGGACGCTGAACTGGGATGTCGTGACCAGGATGGCAATCCACTGCCTCCAATCATGATCACCAGCTATGAGCACGCCAGTCAGCACCCTAACTGTAAGAAAGTTCTCAAGTACAACGTGGGCTGGAAGTTCGACTCTCTGGAACAGATTGCCGAGCGTTTCAATGTGCCGCTGACGGCGCTGGAAGAGCAGATTACCGAGTACAACGGTTATGTGAAGGCGGGCAAAGATCCTCAGTTCGGCAAGATCATGGATATGGCCAAAGACAAGTACATCAAGGCGCCATACACGGTTGTGCGCCTGTGGCCCAAAGCTCACTACTGTCAGGGCGGCGTACAGGTCAACGTGAATGCTGAGGTGCTGGACAGCATGTCAGGTGAGCACATCAAGGGCTTGTATGCTGCCGGTGAAGTAACCGGAGGTGTCCATGGTGTGTCCCGTTTGGGTTCCTGTTCCATCCCTGAATGTATGGTGATGGGTATGACCGCTGGCCGTAACGTGATGAAAGGATAAGCAAATGAAACTGGTTAAATATTTCGCATTGGCGGCAATCGTTCTCAGCGCCAGCACAGGGGCATATGCCAAAGATATCAAACCCTGGCACGATGGATTCAAGTGTAAGGATTGTCACGATCAGGGCCTGAAATCTTTCCCTTCTGATCAATCCTGTCTGCAGTGTCATGATGTAGATGACCTGGCTGACGCTACCAAGCGCGGTGGTGATGAAGAGTGGCAGAACCCACATAACAACCTGCACTATGGTAAAGAGTTACCCTGTATCGAGTGTCACTCTGAACACCAGAAGCCTGAGACCTATCAACCTCTGTGTCTCGACTGCCACACCTTCAAATATGAAAAGTTCAAAGGCTGATTAATGCCTCAAAGGCCGCTTCCCACAGCGGCCTTACTTTTTACCTCTGACCTATTCCGTATGGCTGATTCATTCAGCCTGGGGACACTTATGCTTAAAAAAACGATTCTGTGTGCCGCAATGGCAATACCTTCTTTTTCCGGCCTGGCCGTTGAAGCCGGAAATATCTATCAGGGAGATATGCAATCTCCGGTATTTGAGTGCCGGGATCAGGTCCACGCCCAATATTCTGCCGAGGAGCAGAAATTGGTGGATACCCTTTGGAATGAAGCCCTGATCTATCTAAAGACCTATGCTGATGCGCTGACCACAAGTACAACTGCGGACTGCTTAAACTCTGACATCGCAGTGTATGAAACTACGACTCCCGGATTCTCCAGAATGTGCATTATGGAGAATGAGGATATGAAGAAGATGGTTAAGCACATCTACCAAATCGTAAATAATCCGGATGCGGCGAAGAGGTGTTTCGCTCCCCGCAAAGGCGAGTCCTGGCTGACTATGCCTGACGCTGGCGTGTTGGCACAATCTCCTGTGGCTCAGTGGATCGACAGACCGACTATCAGTGAGTATATGGACTCGGTGGAAACCAGCGAGAATGCCCGTATCCACGGCCAGGTATTTGCCCGTCACTTTTCCGAAATGGCGACCGGAGACGATATCGTGATGCCAAAAACGTTCGCCCGGGATATATCAGCCAATGCGTTGCCAAACCTATGGGCTTCTGTGGGTTGGGTACCCATGTATGCAGCAGACAGTGAGCGTAATCAGCGCAACTTCGACAATATCCGTGGCGGCTATGCTTACGCTGAGATTCTGGGGCATTGGGGATTGCTGCGTATTAATGCCATCAACGGCGAGCCAGTTGGGGCTGAAGTGGGCATGGTGATGCAGCAGGTCGATACCTTCTACCCATATCATAATCATGCGATTTCAGAGATTTACTACACTATTCGTCAGCCAGCCTGTGCCAATCAATTCAAAACCTTTGCGGTGCAGGAAGGTAACTCTTTAGTGAAGACAGTGTCTGAAACTACAGATATTCGGGAAGTGGAACTGGATACCAACTATCACAATGAGCAGTCGGCATGGGCCTCATCTGAGCCACTGACGGACCCGTTGACCTATTTTCATGCCAACACCATTCATGCATTTGAAATCGATGGTGATTGTGAGGCCCGGCCTCATGAGAAAGCGATAGTGACAGTGTGGGCGCGCAGTAATGCCAACAGGGAACACAATGACTATGGCAACACCCGCCTGTGCGAGTCGGCTGAAAATCCGAATACGCCAGCCATTCGCGGACAGACTATTCGTTGTGATTTAACCAAGCAGAAATGGTAATGAAGCCGGTTTGATGTAATGGGTTTTACCGCTAAAAAGCTGGCACTGAGTGGCCAGCTTTTTGTTTTCGGGTTACTTGCCGCCAAAGCCTTCGGTGCTGGCTTTGATGATCTTTTTCAACTGCTGCAGCTGCTCCGAGTCATTGTTGTCTGACAGGTAAATTGACTCATTAAACAGGGGCAGTTCCGGCAAGCCAAACTCTGCAGCTGGCAGCACCTGCATTTTGTCATTGATACGAAACTCTGCGATTGGAGCGACAGCGATATCATTCTCAACCGCTTCACACAAAGCCTGTGGTGACGGTGTTGTCAGTACAATGTTTAACGGCGGCTTATCGAGCTTATGATTGGCAAATACCTGAGCGCGAATAGGGCAGTTTTCCGGATACAGGGCAATAGGCAACGACGAGTTCAAGTGTGCGCGGCCTGATGCAGAAGCGACCCAGAGGAAGCGGCGGTCAAACAGTTTGCAAGCCTCGGCAGGCTCTTGCCAGTGAGTCGCGATCACCATATCAAACGCACCCTGATGCAGGCGCTTAAGCAGGTTACCACTTACGTCTGTATCTATACTCAGATTTATCTGGGTGAACTCCCGGATAAACTCCATCAGCAGCGAGTCGAGGTAACGACTGACATAGTCCGTTGGCATGCCCAGACGAATGGTGGTGCGGCGATTTGTGTCTGATAACGGCGCTGAATCCAGCAAAGCGATTGCCAGGTTGCGCAGGGTATTACCTTTCGCCGTTAAAGTCAGTTCGTTGTTTTCACAATTGTCGAATAACTTGTGGCCCAGGTTTGATTCCAGTTTTTTTAAACTGTCGACCACATCATGTTTCGATATTGATAATAACTCTACAGCCTTATCAATATTCTTTAAATCTGTGACAGTTTTAAAAAATCTCAGAAGAGCGATCTTGTCCATAAGTTAACAGTGAATTTAGACGTGATATAATTATCGCCTAAATGCATGGACAGTGAAAGAGATAGAGCCTGAGCGAAAATTAATTCGACTTGAGCTTGATCACATATGAGTAGTTGGGAACAAAGAGAACGTTATTTAATCGATGTTGCTCAGCGATATCTACAGGGACATAAAGTGTTTGATTTATGTCGCTCCCACCTTGTGGCTGCCAGTCAGATATCCAGAGGTACTGTCTATAATCATTTTCCATCAGAGGCAGATCTGGTGGTGGCTGTGGCTGCCGATACCTATGGCAAATGGCTTAAAGCCTGCGACGTCGACCGGGCTGAAATTGCAGACCCTTTACTTTGCTTCCTGATCCATCACTGCAGAAAACTTAAAGCCAACCTTGAGTTTCAATGGTTTACCATCGTGCGAGTGATGCCAAATGAAGCGCTGTTGGCACAGGCCTCCGCACCATTTGTGCAGATGTTCAATCAGCAATTTCAGGACTATGTTGCCTGGAACCGGGAGATGATCCGCGCCATTGGCGAACTGGATGGTTACGACCGAACCCAACTGGTGACTGACTTTATTCGCGGTAATCTGATCAATTCAGATGATGCCAGGTTGGCGCACAACAATGTGGCTGTATACCGGCAGTTTTGTTATGCCCTTATCCAGCTGCTGGGTCAATCGGACCGAAAAGTTCCAGAAGACAGTGAGTTAAGTGCATTGTTGCACCTATCAGACGCCTAAATCATCGGCAGTTGCAACCTGACTCGGAGCCCGTGTGGCGAAACATTTTCGGCAGTGACTCTGCCCTTATGGGCCTGTATGGCAGCATGGGTGATAGCCAGACCCAGGCCCCAGCCTCCGCTTTCTCTCTCTCTGGCGCTGTCGGGTCGATAGAAAGGCCTGAATATCGCTTCCAATTCCTCAGCCTTGATTCCCGGACCATCATCCTCAATCACGATTTCAAGCTGATTTCCGGACTGCATGGCAGTCAGGCTGACTCTTGATGTGGCGTAGCGAATCGCATTTCTCAGCAGGTTCTCCACTGCCCGGGAAAGGCTGCGGGGATCGTGCTTCAGACTCAGGTTTTCAGGGATATCAATATAGAGCAACTTAAGCTGCTGCTCGGCTTCAAACTCGGCATCATCCAGCACCTGACTGAGGGTTTCTGACAACTCCAGGTACTTCATATTGTCCGACTGACTGGTCTTTACCCGTGACAGCTCAAGCAGTTCACTGATCAGCAGTTCGAGCTGTTCTGCCTCATAGCCAATTCTGTCGACTTCAGTCCCCTCCAGCCCTTTTTTACGGGCCAGGGCCAGTGACAATTGCAATCGGGTCAGTGGTGTACGCAGTTCATGGGAGACATCGCTGATTAGCCTTTGCTGACTGTTCATTGTGGTCTGGATGGCGTCGGCCATGGCGTTAAAGGCCTGAGCCAGTTGCCCCACCTCATCCTGACGGCGGGCGGTGCGTTTATCGACCCGGCAATCCAGATCCCCCTGAGCCAACGACTCAGCACTGGATTTGAGTTGTCTTAACGGTTTGCCCAAATGCCATGCCAGCAGGGCACAGATAATACCGGACAGCGCGATCGCCAGGATCAGAGTCGCCATTTTATTGTTGGCCAGAAACAGGAACCAGGGGCGAGGATGGTGTGCCGGTACCTTGCCGATAAGGCTGTATTGCTTGCCCTGAATCTCAAATTGATAGGGGCCAAACACCAGATCTTTTTTGAACTGATGGCTGATGGGATGCCCGGCATCCTCGGCCATCAATACGAAGTGGCGCATCATACGTGAGCTGCGCTTACCATTGATAAACTGGCCATCCTCATTCATCAGATAAAAACGTATGGGACGGCTTTCCCCCTGACGCCTGCCACTCCAGCGGTGCAGAAAGTCCCCGGGTTGCCGAATCGCTTCCTGCTGCAACCAACCTGCCGCACCCGCCAGCAATTTTTCCAGCTTGGCAGGCAGGGGGGCTCTGTCATGGTTTTGCTGCAACATGGGCAGCAGCACCACTATGGCAATAATCATCGAGCTGCACAGCCAGAAGCCCAGCAGCAGCTTGATAAAGATCTTGTTGGGCGTGAAAGACAGTTTCATTGACCTTAACTCAGGGGATCCAGATATAGCCTTTGCCACGAATGGTTTTCACCCTGGGGCGTCCATCGTCACGGGCAGGTAACTTTTTGCGCAGATTGGACAGATGCATATCCAGAGAGCGGTCAAAGGGCATTAGCTTTTTCCCCAGTACCTCTTCACTGAGCACCTCTTTGGTCATCAACTCACCGGCGTTATTGGCCAGGGAGTAGAGCAAGCCAAATTCGGTGGCAGTCAGCATCAGCAGTTTGTCGTTGCAGTAGGCTTCCTGACGGGACTGATCCAGCAGCAGATCGCCCAGCATCTGACCGTGAGGGTTTTGCAACTCCTGCACGCTCAGGCCAGAGCGACGGATAATGGCCCGTACCCGTGCAACCAACTCTCTGTCGTTGAAGGGTTTTGGCAGGTAGTCATCGGCGCCGATTTCAAGTCCCACTACCCGGTCGATCTCATCGCCCTTGGCGGTGAGCATCATTACGGGAGTTTGCTTGTGCAGACGCAGCGCTTTGAGTACTTCAAAGCCGTTGAGTTTAGGCAGCATGACATCCAGTAGAATAAGATCAAAATCGCAGCTCAGTGCCAGGTCCAGACCTGCCTGGCCATCATGCGCTATGGTGAGTTTGAATCCTTCCAGCTCAAGCAATTGTCCCAGAAGTTCCGACAGCCCAAAATCGTCATCGATTAGCAGAATCCGGTTCATTTGTTTCCTCGTCACTTACTCTTTGATGCAGTATACAATTTTTACAGTCAATGGAAGTCAGAGTTTGTAAGTCAAGGTAAAGGTCACATCGATTTACACTCATTTACCTTCCTATAACCCTCATTGACTCTTGGGTGTTTAGACTGGCTTCGAACTCCTGAAAAACCCGAGGTGAACTTATGAAAGCATTCAATCTGAAATCTATCGTACTGGCGACAGTCACTGGCGTTGCTTTAATGTCTGCTCCGGCAATGGCCGGTCACCATGGTGGTGAAGGTCATCATCAAAAAGGCGGCCATAAGATGAAGCGCTGCGACCTGATGGGACATGGTATGTTCCGTGGACTGGATCTGACCTCTGAACAGAAAGATCAGATCAAGGCTATGGTAAAGACTCAAAAAGAGGAAGTCAGGGCCAAGCGCAACTCTGAAGAAGGTAAGGCTTTCCGCCAGCAGATGAAAACCCTGATCACCTCTGCAGAGTTTGACAAGGCCCAGGCCGAAGAGCTGATTGCCCAGAAGCAGGAAAAACACCAGCAAGGCATGTTGATGCGTCTGGAGACCCAGAACAAGATCTACAACATGCTGACATCTGAGCAGCAGCAAAAACTGCAGAAACGTATGGAAAAGTGTGCCAGTCGAGCCAAAGGCAATTGATTCTGAGTTAAAATAGCGTCAATAACTCTTCCCGACTCAGTGCATTATTGACGTTATGACTGAAACTTCCCAATACGATTATTGGGTCAGGCTGGCCAGCCGCGCCTCTGTGGCGACTGCCCTGACCCTGATCGCCATTAAGCTGTTTGCCTGGTTGTACTCAGACTCGGCCAGTATGCTGGCTTCTCTGACCGATTCCTTTGCCGATGCGCTGGCCTCAATCGTTAACCTGATTGCCATTCGCTATGCCATTGTCCCTGCGGACAAAGACCACAGATATGGTCACGGCAAGGCAGAGCCTCTCGCTTCTCTGGCGCAGTCCGTGTTTATCCTGGGTTCAGCCGTACTCTTGCTTATCCATGGTATTGAGCGTTTGGGAGAGCCCCAGCCGCTGGAACATGCCAGTGTGGGTATTGTGGTTTCCATTATTGCGATTGCACTGACGCTGGCGTTGGTGATGTTGCAAAAGAAGGCACTGGATGCGACCGGCAGTACCGTTGTTGCCGCTGACTCTCTGCACTACAAATCCGATCTTTTCCTCAATGCCGGTGTCCTGCTGGCACTGGTTCTGGCCAGTTTTGGCTGGTTGTGGGCCGATGGTCTGTTCGCCCTGCTTATCGCCGTTTATATCGGTTATCAGGCTGCTGAGCTGGCCTATGACAGTGCCCAATCATTGTTGGACAGAGAGCTGGATGCTGAAACCCGTGAGGAGATAGCAGCTTTGGTGACTCTGGATGCCAGAGTGAAAGGTTTCCATGACCTGCGTACCCGCCAATCAGGCAAGACCATGTTTGTGCAATTGCACCTGGAGCTGGATGGCCAATTGACCCTGCATGAAGCGCACGAGATAGCTGATGCCACGGAAAAGCGTATCCGCAACGCCTTGGGTGAGGCGGAAGTGCTGGTACATCAAGACCCAGTGTAATCCCGACAATAAGCCACGAAGAACACGAAGAACACGAAGAACACAAAGAAAAGCTTAAGCTCTGCCTTCGCGTTCTCTGTGTAGCGAACGGAGAATGCGCTTCGTGGCTAAATCCTGCTGTGGCTCAGGCGTATTCCATTGCCAGCTCTTTCAGCTTGCGGGTGAGGGTATTACGGCCCCAACCCAGGCAGCGGGCGGCATCCTGTTTATGTCCATGGGTGTGCTGCAGCGCAGTTTCCAACATGATGCGCTCAAAGGTGGGCATCAGCTCATTCAACAGGTCAATATCACCTGCCTGTAAGCGCTCCTCTACCAAAGTTCGCAGAGCTGACTGCCAGTCTGTGGTGGTGGCCTGATTACTGTGAACCACCACGGGGTTTTCCAGTAGTTCAGGTGGCAGATCCTGAGGCAGGATCTCCTGTCCCGATGCCATCACTGTCAGCCAGCGGCAGGTGTTTTCCAGTTGCCTTACGTTGCCCGGCCAGTCCAGCTGCTGCAGTTTGACCGCGGTTTCCTTCGCCAGTGATTTACCTTCGACTCCCATCTCGCGGGCGGCAGACGCCAAAAAGTGGGTGGCCAGTTGTGGAATATCCTCACGACGCTGTGACAGAGGAGGCAGGTGTACCCGAATCACATTGAGACGATGAAACAGATCTTCCCGGAACTGACCATCAGCTACCCTTTGCTCCAGATTCTGGTGGGTGGCCGCGATAATCCGGACATCAACCTGTACCGGTGAGTGTCCACCCACACGATAAAACTGCCCATCGGCCAGTACCCTTAACAGTCGGGTCTGTACATCCAATGGCATATCGCCAATCTCATCCAGAAACAGGGTGCCGCCATTGGCCTGCTCAAAGCGCCCTTGACGTACAGAAGCTGCGCCGGTAAAGGCGCCTTTCTCATGGCCGAACAGCTCTGACTCAATCAGATCCTTTGGGATCGCAGCCATATTCAGGGCGATAAAGGGCTTTTCTTTACGTGGACTATGCTTGTGCAGCGCCCCTGCGACCAGCTCTTTACCTGTACCAGACTGACCATTAATCAGTACGCTAATGGAGGAGCGGGACAGGCGACCAATGGCTCGAAACACCTCCTGCATAGCCGGAGCTTCACCGATAATTTCAGGCGTTTTAACTTCAGGTTCGACAGGCTGGCTTTGTACCTGTTCTTTGACATGACTGAGGGCGCGTTCGACCAGTGCGATGGCTTCATCGATATCAAAGGGCTTGGGCAGATATTCAAAGGCCCCGGCCTGATAGGCGCTCACTGCACTGTCGAGATCTGAGTGGGCCGTCATGATGATCACAGGGATCTCAGGATAGTGAAGTTGCAGCCGCTCCAACAACGTCAGACCGTCGGTGCCAGGCATTCGGATATCCGAGACAATCACTCTGGGCTTCGATGTCTCCAGTGCCTGCCACAGAGACTCGGCCGCGGCAAAGCTGGCACTGGTTATTTTGGCGCCCTGCAGCGCACGCTCCAGTACCCAGCGAATAGAGCTGTCATCATCGAGTATCCAAACCTGCTCGCTCATAAGCTCTCCTCTGTTTTGGCATAAGACTGGCTGCCAAGTGGCAGCAACAAGGTAAATTCGGTATGGCCCGGGTTGGACTCGCAATCGATACGACCACCGTGCAGCCGGGCAATATTATGGGCAATGGACAGACCCAGGCCTGAGCCTGTGTCACGGCCGGTGACCATGGGATAGAACAGGGTATCCATCAGGTGGGGGGGAATACCCGGACCATTGTCGATAACCGACAGCTCCAGCACCAGCCGATGACGTATTGGGCCTATGGTGACCTGATGCTGGGTACGGCTGCGAATGCAGATCTCACCACCTTTCTCTGCCAGCGCTTGCATGGCGTTTTGCACTATGTTGAGCAAAGCCTGTTGCAGCTGGTCGGCGTCCATGTGCATATCCGGGATTGACGGATCATAGTCCCGTTTCAGCTCGATATTGTCAGGGCAGGTGACTCTCGCCAGTTGCAGTACCTTCTCTGATACCTGATGGATATTCTGCACGCTATGAGGCGTAGGCTTTTGCGGACCCAGCAACCTGTCAACCAGAGTACGCAGCCGGTCAGCCTGCTCGATAATCATGCTGGTGAACTCTTTCAGGTGCGCTTCCTGCAGCTCTCTGGATAGCAGTTGGGCTGCACCTCGCAGGCCACCCAGTGGATTCTTGATCTCATGGGCGAGGTTACGAACCAGGAACTGAGCTGCCTGCTGTTGCGCATCCTGACTCAGCTGCTGATGAATGCGGCGCTGTTGGTCAACCTGCCTGAGTTCCAGTAGCCCAAAGGGACCCTGCACTCCGGGCAGAGGGCTTTGTTCAAGTGGGATTAGGGTGATATCGACCGTGTGGTGGCGCCCATCCAGACTGATCAGGCTGGCGGTATTGATGGTAAGCCCCTGAGCTTGTATGACAGCTTCTTCGAGTCTGTCAGTGCTGACACCCAATTGTTCACACATCTCAATCAGAGGGCCCTGAGTCAGGCGGTGGGTGCCGAGCCCAAACAGCTGTTCAGCGGCCGTATTGGCATAATGGGTCAACAGTTGCTGATCTATCACCAGAACAGCGGTAACCATATGATTAAGCAAGATTGTCGGAGAGATATTTGTCATCCATTATCCACTGATTGATTGCATGCACCACAATGGTGCACCACATTGGTGCAGTCTGCAAGTGAACCGGTCTGTTATGACCTGCTTGCGGAATTATGTAATGCAATGAAATATAAAGACTTAATTCAGTATCCTTCCCTGGCTTCAAGTTTTACCCCGTGTACTTAACTGGTTTTACGCGGGATAGTACAACTCAATGCAAAACAACGGCCGCTTTGACAGCGGCCGTTGATTTTTATTTGGTGGAGGGGCAGCTCCGCGCCCTGAAGGCACGGGATAAATGCCGGTCTCAGTTGGACCTTGGTTGAGGTCTGGGTGGCTTATAGGTTGCGCGGTGCAGGAAGATGACTCTGGGCTCAGTTTCTGTCAGTGTTTGTCCCTGGGCGTTAAGGGCTTTTACCGCAATTGTGTGCTCGCCTCTGTCTATGCCTCTGAGCTGGAATACAGGACGAGCCCGGGGACTTCCCCACTCTTTACCATCCAGCATCAGTTGAAAGCGGCTGCCATTTGGGGCTTCAGGGGTCATCATGGCGCTGACGCTGAAGTCACCATTATTGTTGCGCACCGTTGCTTCCTGCTCCGGAGTACTGATCTGCAGTTGGTATTGAACTGCCTCAACTTCTGTCGGTTCTGAGATGCGGATCGGCTTGGGCAACACCACGGTATTATGGGTATTGTCTTTCAGCTCAATCTGCTGAGCACCTTCAACCGGGGTATCGGAATAGTGAACGTTTCCGTGTTCATCAACCCACTTATACACCGCGGCGCCAACAGGAGTGCTGAGCAGCAGGAGGATCAGGAGTGGATATTTCATATGTCAGTCCAGTGATTGCCTTACTGTTCAAGATTAATGGCTTTTGTGGAAAAAATCACCGCCCGGCAATAGGATAATTGCGGTTTAAGTGCAAAATTGCGCTACAGTGGGGGCGGGCTGGAACATTGGCTTCAAATTGCAAGCCTGCCTGACTTGAGTCAGCACTCATTTACCTCTATCTTACCGCACACTCTGAGACTTTTTGCCTGTGGCGACAGGGGGCAGACACAGGCGGAAAGAGTATACATATAACAAAATAGCAGGAGACTGTGATGCAGCAGCAAGTGGATTCGGGACAGTCGAAGGGAGCTGTAACCCGAATATTGAACAGTATTGAGACTGTGGGCAATAAGTTGCCCGATCCGGCGGTAATTTTTCTGGGGGCCATGCTGATAATCTGGGTATTGTCGGCTGTTTTTTCCCAGTTCCAGTTCGATACCATAGATCCCCGTACAGGTGAGGCTCTGGTGGTACATAACCTGATGACAGGAGATGCTTTTGCCAACTTCCTGTCATCCATGGTCACCACTTTTACCGGTTTTGCACCTTTGGGCGTGGTACTGGTTGCCATGTTGGGTGTGGGCGTGGCCGAGCACTCAGGCTTTATCAACACAGGTTTGAAGCTGATGTTGAAAGTGACGCCGGCCAAACTGCTGACTCCTTCCATCATTCTGATTGCTATTGTCAGCCATACGGCGACCGATGCCGGATATGTACTGGTTATCCCTCTGGCGGGCGTGATCTTCTATGCTATGGGACGTCATCCTCTGGCGGGTATTGCCGCAGCCTTTGCCGGTGTGAGTGGTGGTTTTGGTGCCAACTTTGTTCCCTCAGGTCTGGACCCATTGCTGCAGAGCTTTACCCAAAGTGCGGCTCAGATTATCGACCCTGAAATTGCAGTAAACCCGCTGAATAACTGGTTCTTCACCTCTGCATCCAGCTTGTTTATCGTGCTCTTGGGTTGGTATATCACTGACAAGATTATTGAGCCACGCCTGCAGAATACTCAGGTGGATGGTGATACCAGCTCCTTGCCATCATTTGATGAAGTGACCGCCAAAGAGAAGCGCAGCTTCCTGCTGGCTTCCGGCGTTATGATTGCCGGTCTGGCATTGCTGTATCTGGCCAGTGCACCTGCAGATTCTCCAATGCGTGCCGCCAACGGTGATCTGACTGATTTTAAAGCGCCTCTGATGCAGTCCATCGTGCCTTTGATTTTCCTGCTGTTCTGGATCCCGGGCGCGGTTTACGGCTTTACCGTCGGTACTTTTAAAGCCACTAAAGACATGATCGATGCCATGAGCAAGTCTATGGGCAGCATGGCTTACTATATAGTGATGGCCTTCTTCTGTGCCCTGTTTATTGCAGCTTTTGGTAAATCGAACCTGGGTGCGCTGCTGGCGATTGAAGGTGCGGAAGTTTTGAAGGCGATGGCACTGCCATCCGGCATCACTATTGTCGGAATTATCCTGCTGACCGCTTTTGTAAACCTGTTCGTGGGTTCAAGTTCCGCCAAGTGGGCACTGCTGGGTCCTATCTTTGTTCCTATGCTGATGCAGCTGAATATCTCTCCGGATCTGACTCAGGCGGCCTACCGCGTGGGTGACTCCAGCTCCAACATCATTACACCTCTGATGCCTTACTTCCCGCTGGTGGTGGTGTACTGCCAAAAGTATGTGAAGAACACAGGTATTGGTACCCTGATCGCCATGATGTTGCCATACTCCATTGCCTTCTTGATCGGCTGGACGTTGTTCCTGTTGGCATACTGGGGGCTGGGTATTCCACTGGGTCTGCAGGCAAGTTACAGCTACGGTTTGTAAGCAAACTGAAAATTGGCTGCTACACTGAAAAAGAAACGCCCGCGAATGCGGGCGTTCTTGTTCCTATTCTTTATTGTTAAGGCTTAATTGCCCTGAACCATCCAGTGATGGAGTATCTGGCTCCCTGAGCAAAGGGGGATACATAGCTGACCGAATGGGGGTGCTTTACGTCAAACAGCACCATATTATTGAACCTTGGTACCCAGGTATCGGTTAAGCTGCCATCCTGCTTATAGAAGTGCAGTAATCCACCCCAGTCAGGATGCCACCTGGGAGTAAAGCCCATCACGAACGCAACCCTTCGACCTTCCTGCTCATATACATCATTGTGTCTTGTTAGGAAGTGCCCCGGTAGATAGCGCGTAGCCTGGGCGGAGGCATAGATAATGTCCTGATGACCCGTAAGCTCTTTTATTGTGTTGAGGACTTCAGCTGTGTTCAGCAGTGTATGGGCTTGTTTGATTAACTGTGGGGTGGGTTTACTGTATTGACGCCCGAGCAAGTGACTGTTGTAAAGAAAACCAACACCCTGAGCGGCATGGTTCATCATGCTTTGGTGCATTTGCTGACGTTCCTGATTTGACATGCCTTTAAGTTGGCTGTCTGTCAGCCTGATAGAGCTACCATTGGCATGTAAGGCATGGTCAAACTCAGTTTGGTTACTCAGGGCATCCAGCAGGGTTTCGGCCCCGTTGTTCTTCCAAACGTTTGAAATATTTACCCGGTTATCAACTTGATATTCAGACCTGAGTTCGGCCAACCGGGATCCAATATCCAACTCCAACATTCTAAATTCCCTTTAAACACTGTGTTATAAGCAAGATACAGGATCCCTGTCCCGGTTAAAACTAACTGCGTTTTCGCCAGATACTCATTTCCGACAGGGTATGTTGGTATTTGCGGCGGGTTTCGCGGATGACAAAGGGCACTTCCCGCACGGCAACCAGTTCAAATTGGCCGATAAGCGCCTCAGTCAGTCCCTCCAGCGTGGTAAAGTTCTCGCCATTCACCTTGATGCCCCCCAGCCACTTATCTTTCGGGGTATAGTCGCCCAGCCAGGTGTATGGCGAGGTAATAACCAGATAGCCGCCGTTGTTGATACGCTCAGCAATGCTGTCAAGAAAACGCCTGGGATCGTTAAGCCTGTCGATCAGGTTAGCGGCATACACAAGGTCATAACCTGTGAACCTGGGCTTGAGGTTACAGGCATCTCCCTGCACAAAGTCAATTTTGGCCGCGATAGCTTCATATCCCAGCTGTCTGAGACTGATGGACTTGAACTCCACCAGTTCACCCTCTGTGGGTATGGTGTACCGCTTCTCGCCTTGCTCAACCAGATCATAGGCCTGGGAGATAAACCGGGCCGAGAAATCTATGGCATCTACATGGTCAAAATGGTGTGCCAGTTCAAAGCTGGCCCGGCCCACCGAGCAACCTATATCCAGCGCTCTGGCGGATTGCTTAAGCTGGATCTGCTCCAGTGCGGTAGCAACTCCTGCGACACAGAAGTTGGGGACATTGAAGTACTCTTTGCCGTAATGAAACTCCAGATACTGGGATACCAGCTCATTTGTCTCATAGGGATTAAGGCACAGGCCTGCATCGGGACTTTGAGCAGACTCCACATACCTGAAACCTGCATGTTGGTAAAAGTGTCGACGGAAGGCGTAACGGCAGGAGCTGATCGCTTCATTCCCTGTGGAAATCCAGCTGCCACCCTTTATCAGATTGTGTTTACCGTCGAATGTAGGTGTAGAGAAGTCATCATACAGAGGGTGAACGTCAAAACCTTCAAAGCCATCAATAGCCGTTTCTGTCCATTGCCAGACATTACCGACCAGGTCGTAAAAACCCTGTTGTTCAAACCTGTTCACCGGGCAGGAAGAGGCAAAGTGATTGAGGGCGATATTGGCGCTGGGATCCTGCCAATCATATGCTTCACCCGGTATTTGTTGACGCAATAGGTGCCACTCAGCTTCGCTGGGCAGTCGCACCGGTGCCTGCAGCTGTTCTGCTTTCCAGTTGCAGAAGGCCTTAGCCTCAAGTTGGTTGACCTCGACCGGCCAGTTGAGGGGCAAAGGGATCTCTTCCGTCAGGTTTCGCTGCCATATTCCGTCTTGCTTTCGTATCCAGAATCTGGGGAGCTCTGCCCTGGTGTATTCCAACCAGGCCTGACCTTCACTGTCCCAGTACCTTGGCGTTTGATAGCCTCCCTCGTTAACAAACTGCAGAAATTCACCGTTGGACACCAGATATTGTGAGGCCTTAAAGTCCTGCACCTTTATCTGGCGTTGACCAAACTCATTGTCCCAGCCATAGGTTTTATCTTCTGTGTTTTTCCCCTGCAGTACTGTACTCCCACTAACACTGAGCAGTTTGTTTGTGGGAGCTTCTCCTGAGTCTTTGCAGGCGGGCCAGTCTGAGCTTGATTTGAGGTAGTTAAGTGGTAATTGACGAATGATCACCGAGGAGGTTTCCAGGTGGATCCTTTCATGCTCTATGCCCATAAGAATCACCCAGGCAGGGGAGTCCTGAGTAATGGGCAGATTCAATGGCATGGATTCAAGCCATTGGTTTATCTCAGACTTAACTTGATCTCTGTACTCTTTAACAGCCTGGACACTGGGCCATTTGTAGTGGTTTTCGTCCAGATCATCCCAGGACATCTCATCCACACCTATGGCAAACATAGACTCAAATTCGGGGTTTATTCTCCGTTCAAAATATTTGCCGAGTTTGAGCTTATTAACGAAGAAAGTGGCTGTGTGGCCAAAGTAGAAAATCAGGGGATGTCTCAGGGGCTCAGCTTTCAGGTAGAAAGCCTCATCTGAATTCAGCACTGAAAACAGCGACTCGTATTGCTGCCAGGTATGATTAAAGCGCGCTTGCAGCTCCCTTCTGGTCTGTTGTTCGTCCTGACCATCAAGCCAAAGTGTGTGGTTGAGGGGGGAATAGTCCAGCATGGCAGCTCCTTTTACTGATAATAAAAGTCCGATTGCAAACGGCTTGGTCAATGTATGTCGGATTTGGATGACACTTTGATGGTACCTGGAGGTACTACGCAGTTGACCGCGTTGACACCCTAAAAATTTCTGAGATTTTTTAACGGTTAATCTCAGATATCCAGGGTTTAAACATCGCAGGGACGAGAACTGATTACCAGTGGGGAAAAGGTTGAAAGGTTAAATGCAGAAGAGAAAAGTAAGGCAGCAGGAGAGAAAGTGCGGGAGCAAGGCGGCTTTCTCTCCGTATTCTGACTTAATTTACCGCGCGGAGAGTCGTTTTGCGGTAATCAAATTTGTGGTTCAGTGAGTTCAGCTCGGAAACCGACAGCTTTACTGACTTACCATCTTCAAATTTCTTGGCTGTGGCGTTAACGAAGTCAACAACATAAACATGCTGGTCTGCTTGTTGGCTGATGAGCTGATCGATCTTGCTGGCATTACAATCATTGCAAATCACAGTGTCAGCGCCCTGGGCCATGACAGCACCTGAAGACAGAAGGGCAAGGCTGGCTAATGCTGATTTATTAAGTAATTTCTTGTACATACAAAACTCCTGTTGGTTTGTAGTCGTGATCTGCGTCACACTTAAAGTCTACGTAAACAGAATGTTGCTGTTCAAGGTGTTTTTTGTTTTGCGCAGCAAATTTCGCTTGCCCAATCGGTTGATATTCAGGCAGGAAAGGCGTTTGCCAAAGATGTAATAAAATGTATCTTGATTGCATTTAAGTTATTGATAATATTGCTTAAAGCTAATTAAGTAAGGAGGGCTTTAACTTGCCGTAATCCGCGGGAACGCCTGTGATGAGGGGCTTGCTACCTGTTACTCCGGTTCTGTTTCGAATGGACTCTGCCCGGAGGCCCAAACCATTCCAAAATCGCAATGTTAGAATATTATGAATAATAAAAACAAAGCCTTGCGTGCTTTCTGGCTTTTGTCATACCGGGAAAGCTGCTAATTTGAATGAACCAGTAAGCCAGGGAAAAGGGGCTTGAAGTATGGTTCGACAGGTAATTCTCAGCGGTCTGGCCGGAGTGGCCATTGGTTATGGTGCGGCCTGGATGATGGGGAGTGATGAGGTTGTTCCTCAGCCCGTAGATATGGCTGCGGATACTGATGAGCTTAAGCGGCTGAGAAATGAAGTGGCGATGCAGCAACTTGAGAATGAGCTCTTGATGAAGATGGTC
This sequence comes from Shewanella corallii, assembly GCF_023349125.1. Classification (GTDB taxonomy): domain Bacteria; phylum Pseudomonadota; class Gammaproteobacteria; order Enterobacterales; family Shewanellaceae; genus Shewanella; species Shewanella corallii. Next base: position 301,661 of record NZ_JAKIKT010000006.1, read on the forward strand.
AAAGCCGGGCTCAAGGGAGATATTGCCGGACATATGGAAACCTACAGGCAACTGCCGGGCAGGCAAAGGGCCGATACAAATGCGGCTGGTATGCAAGTCAGGCAAAGTCCGACTCATTCTGACGTACAAATTGAAGAACCTGTATCCAGAGTGGCACCGGATGCCTTTATCTCACGGATTCAGCAGGCCGATGTCGCTCTGCAAAAGCAAGCGTTGAGTGAAGGTTGGGCCATGGGGCGTCAGTTGAGTGAAGCCAGAAGAGAGCTGTGGCAGGAAGCCAAAGAGACCCTGAATGAGCAGGAGTATCTTTCTGGCCTGCACGCCGCTGGCTTGCCCAATATGCTTTACTTTGCCGGAGCTAAAAGCTCAGAGCTTAAATCTCAGGGGCTGGAGTATGGCGATGTGCTGACTCATGTGGCGGGTATTCGGGTATTTAACCGGGATGACCTCAGATTGCAGCTGGAGAACTTTGGTTCCAAAAGTACTCTGGAGCTGACCTTCTCACGCAAGGGCGATCCTATTAAGGTGCAGGTGACAGATCTAAACAGATCTGTTGAGCTGCATGGAGATTCTGTGGCACCGGATAAGCTGTACTCCAAAGCCCGTCGTGGCAGCTGACGTTGGTTGGCTCAAGTATACAAATGAAAAACCCCGCCAAGGCGGGGTTTTGTGTATCACTGCAGCCGGGAATTACAGGCTGTAGTACATTTCGAATTCCAGTGGGTGAGTAGTACGGCTCACACGCTCGGCTTCAGCAGTCTTCAGGGCGATGTAAGAATCGATGAAGTCATCGCTGAATACGCCACCCTTGGTCAGGAACTCACGGTCTGCATCCAGTGCAGCCAGTGCCACTTCCAGAGATTCAGCAACAGTTGGGATCTCAGCTGCTTCTTCTGCTGGCAGGTCATACAGATCCTTGTCCATAGCTTCGCCCGGATGGATCTTGTTCTGAATACCGTCCAGACCAGCCATCAGCAGAGCCGCAAAGCCCAAGTATGGGTTTGCAGTTGGGTCTGGGAAGCGAGTCTCGATACGACGAGCCTTGGCGCTTGGTACAACCGGGATACGGATTGAAGCGCTGCGGTTACGGGCAGAGTAAGCCAGCATAACAGGTGCTTCGAAGTGCGGTACCAGACGCTTGTAAGAGTTGGTGCTTGGGTTGGTGAAAGCGTTCAGGGCACGGGCGTGCTTGATGATACCGCCAATGTAGTACAGAGCAGTTTCAGACAGGCCGCCGTACTTGTCACCGGCAAACAGGTTAACGCCATCTTTGGCCAGAGACTGGTGAACGTGCATACCGCTGCCGTTGTCGCCAACGATTGGCTTAGGCATAAAGGTGGCTGTCTTACCGTAAGCGTGTGCCATGTTATGCACCACGTACTTCAGGATCTGAATTTCATCAGCCTTCTTGGTCAGAGTGTTAAAGCGAGTCGCGATTTCGTTCTGACCGGCAGTGGCTACTTCGTGGTGATGAGCTTCAACAACCTGTCCCATCTCTTCCAGTACCAGACACATGGCAGAGCGCAGATCCTGAGAAGAATCAACCGGAGCAACCGGGAAGTAACCGCCTTTAACCATAGGACGGTGACCTGTGTTGCCATCTTCATAAGAGGTGCCTGAGTTCCATGCGGCTTCACGGGCATCAATCTTCACGAAAGTACCGCTCATATCGGTACCGAAACGTACGTCGTCAAACAGGAAGAACTCTGGCTCAGGACCGATCAGTACAGTGTCTGCAATGCCGGTACTGCGCATAAACTCTTCAGCAGCCTTGGCGATAGAGCGAGGGTCGCGGTTGTAGCCCTGCATAGTGCCTGGCTCAAGGATGTCACAACGGATCAGCGCAGTGGTTTCTTCAGTAAATGGGTCCAGCAGGAAAGTGCTTGGGTCTGGCATCAGCACCATGTCTGATTCGTTGATGCCTTTCCAACCCTGGATGGAGGAGCCGTCAAACATTTTACCTTCTTCAAAGAAGTCAGCGTCTACCTGATGGGTAGGGATAGAAACGTGCTGCTCTTTACCTTTGGTATCGGTAAAACGTAGGTCTACAAATTTTACTTCGTTTTCAGCCAGTTGTTGTAAAACTGCTTCGTATGACATGCTAAGCCTCCGCTGGAATAAAGGTAGGGTACCTTCAAATCAAATTAGTATGCTGTGTAGGGCACCAGCTTATCTATGCTGGCTTATCTCAATCTTGCCAACCATATTGCCAGACTTGTGCCAAAAGTATAACTCATTGATATTAAAGTTTTATGTGATTTGTGATGCACCAATAAGTCTCTATATTGCACCAGTATAGTGCATGCTGTGGATCTTTGTGGTGCATTTAATCCAGGCTGAACCAATCTGGTGCGGTTACGTTAAGTCAGCGTGTAAGCAGTGCAAACCAAGCGGGTTTAGGTCGGCATTATCTGTTCGCTCGAATCAGTCTTTGTGGGCTGGTGCTCTGTGTCTGGCAACAAGAATGAAAGTCGGTTAATAAATGCACAATTGAAATGTGCAAAAAATAATCCTGTGCGACAATGCGCTGGTGGAGTAGAATAGCCCACTTTTTACGTACGGTTGTGGCCCAATTGTGGCGGCATCCGCAAGCTCTTTTGTCCTGATGCGCATAGGGCGTGTCCTAGGCAAATTCCAATTTAATGATGGTATAGAGGTTTATCCGTGCTGGAAAAATTAAGAAACATCGCGATTATCGCGCACGTTGACCATGGTAAGACTACCCTGGTTGACAAGCTGCTGGCTCAGTCAGGTACCCTGGCAACCCGTGGCGAAGCGACTGAGCGGGTGATGGACTCCAACGATCTGGAAAAAGAACGTGGTATCACGATTCTGGCCAAAAACACCGCCATCAAGTGGAACGACTACCGTATCAACATCGTAGATACTCCTGGACACGCTGACTTCGGTGGTGAAGTAGAGCGCGTTCTGTCTATGGTTGACTCTGTACTGCTGCTGGTTGATGCCCAGGACGGTCCAATGCCACAGACTCGCTTCGTAACCCAGAAGGCATTTGCCCAGGGTCTGAAGCCTATTGTTGTTATCAACAAAATCGATCGTCCAGGCGCACGTCCTGACTGGGTAATTGATCAGGTATTCGATCTGTTCGACAACCTGGGTGCTACCGATGAGCAGCTGGACTTCCCAATCGTTTACGCTTCTGCTCTGAACGGTTTTGCTTCTCTGGATCCAGATGAGCAAAGTGAAGATATGACTCCACTGTTCCAGACCATCGTTGATCAGGTATCTCCACCAGATGCTGACGCTGATGGCGGTTTCCAGATGCAGATCTCTCAGCTGGACTACAACTCTTACGTGGGTGTTATCGGTGTTGGCCGTATCAAGCGTGGTAGCGTGAAGACCAACCAGCAGGTGACTGTTGTTGGTGCTGACGGCAAGACCCGTAACGGTAAAGTTGGCCAGGTACTGGGCTACATGGGTCTGGATCGTCACGAAGTTGATATGGCGCAAGCCGGTGACATCGTGGCTATTACCGGTCTGGGTGAGCTGAAGATCTCTGACACCATCTGTGCTGTTGGTGCTGTAGAAGCTCTGCCTCCACTGACTGTTGATGAGCCAACCATGACCATGACCTTCCAGGTGAACACTTCTCCGTTCGCTGGTAAAGAAGGTAAGTACGTGACTTCACGTAATATTCTGGAGCGTCTGGAGCAGGAACTGGTTCACAACGTAGCACTGCGCGTTGAAGAAACAGAAAGCCCTGATCGTTTCCGTGTATCCGGTCGTGGTGAACTGCACCTGTCTATCCTGATCGAAAACATGCGTCGTGAAGGTTATGAGCTGGCCGTATCCCGTCCAGAAGTCATCATCAAGGATATCGATGGCGAGAAGTGCGAGCCATACGAAACGCTGACTGTTGACGTTGAAGAAGAGCACCAGGGTGGTGTGATTGAGCGTCTGGGTACCCGTAAGGCTGACATGAAAGATATGCAGCTGGATGGTAAAGGTCGTGTACGTATCGACTTCATCATCCCTAGCCGTGGCTTGATCGGTTTCCAGACTGAGTTCATGACTGCGACTTCCGGTACCGGTCTGATGTATCACAGCTTCGACCACTACGGTCCATTCAAGGGCGGTGACATTGGTCAGCGTACCAACGGTGTACTGATCTCCAACGCAACCGGTAAGGCACTGACCTTCGCACTGTACGGTCTGCAGGATCGTGGTCGTCTGATGATTGGTCACGCGACTGAAGTATACGAAGGTCAGGTAATCGGTATCCACAGCCGTTCAAACGACCTGACTGTAAACTGTCTGAAAGGTAAGCAGCTGACCAACATGCGTGCTTCCGGTACCGACGAAGCTCAGGTGCTGACTCCACCAATTCTTATGACTCTGGAGCAGGCTCTGGAGTTCATCGATGATGACGAACTGGTAGAAGTAACGCCTAAGAGCATCCGTGTTCGTAAGCGTCACCTGACTGAAAACGACCGTAAGCGTGCTTCTCGCGCTTAATCTTCCCGGAAGATAGTGTCTGGCAGTGATTGAGCTGCCAATAAAAAACCCGCTGATGCAGCGGGTTTTTTTATGTCTGTCAGATACCTATCTTGTCCAGGTGCTGCATCAGATACAGGCGCATGGCCTCCGGAGTCTGGCTCTCCCAGTAACCCAGCAGGTATGCCAGCATGGGCAGGGCAAAGAGTATGATCAACAGGGTAATGGCCAGGCCTCTGTGGGACAGTCTTTTGCCATTGGCCAGGCCCAGCGCCAGCGCTTCTTTACGAGGGCATGCCGCTACACAGCGCAGACATGCCTGGCACTCATCACTGTGTACCGTGGTTAACTCATCGACTTTGATTCCAGCAGGGCAGGCACGGGTACACTTGCTGCAGGGGGTGCCCTTGGCTACCTTGACACACTCTTGCGGGTTGCGGCGGATCTTCAATGGGCTGGCCAGACTCAGTAAACCCAGCGCAGCACCATAGGGGCACAAATAACGACAGAAGGCCTGCTTGCGCCAGGCTGCCAACAGCAGAATCACGGCGAAACAGATCAGGGTAATTGTGCCGGGAGAAGTGAAGAAAGTGGCCATTTTAAGGTCAGCGACTTTGTGATACTCCCCGCCCAGATAATGGGGCAGCATTTGTGCCGGCATACCGATAACCACGTACAGCAAAAAGGCCAGCAGCAGGTATTTGATCATTCTCAAAGGCCAGTCCAGCCATGCCGGAGGGTTGTATTCGCCGGGGATCAAACGGGTTCTGAGTTTGTACAAATACTCGCCAGCCAATCCCAGAGGGCAGGCCCAACCGCAAAATGCGCGCTTGCACAGCAGGCCGGTCAGGAGTACTGCGGCCAGCATCACCACTGCGGCAGGGTGCTGGATATCGAAGTAACCAAATTGAGTGATAGCCCTGAGTTCTATGCCACCGGCAATCGGCAGGAATGCATCCAGCACATTTGGCCTCAGCATGACGCCAGTGTCACCGTAGTGCGCCAGTAGCAGATGGTAAACAGTGTAGTGAATGGCAGTCAGCAATATTGACAGTGCCAGTAGGTGCTGTAACCAATACCTGAGGGGGTTGATGCGAATTTCACTGACGAACAGTTCAGGCTTGGCAAACTTAAGTGCCATCAGGCTCAGGGAAGCCAGCAGCAGGCCAAGCAAAAGCATCGGACTCATGGATACCGCAACGGCAGCAACCAGAGTGCTTGTGGCGACTAAAGCGCCGTATTGATGGCCTCCCCAGAACAACTGACTGGCGATATAAACCAGCGCCAGCATCAGGGTAAAAGATTCTATCAGAGTCATGGCAGAACAGATGAAAAGCGGATAATGCCATTGTGACGCTGAAAACCGCTGAAGGTTTTTTCCCATTGGGGGATTTGTGGCGAGGATCTTGTTTTGGAAAGGAATTCTGCGTGAAATTAGATCAAAGTACAGGTAGTGGTTATTTTTGCGGCACAGATTTGAGTTTAACAGCAGCAGGGCCATCCAGGTTGGCCCCGCTGTGATTTGTCAGGAGCCAGAGTCCAAAGTGGAGATAAACTTATTGGACTCGTCGATTGAGCGATTCATCTCTTTTATCAGCCCTGAAATATCTGTCTGCAGGCTGGCGAATTCACCTTTAATTGCGCCAATGGCCTGAGCATTCAGGTTGTGCTTGAGGTACAGCATATTGTCCTTCATGGCGGTCAGTACAGGTTCCATGCGTGCTTCTGAACGGCGCATTGTTCGGACAAGCTGTTCGTAGTTGCGACGGGTATCCCTGAGTTTCCCTTCGCTGGCACGGCGCAGGCTGGCCTTGCTGATTTGGCCAATTTCGTCCTGCCACTCATCAAACAGGGCTTCAGCTACGTCTTCGACTTTGTTGATACGGCTGGTGACATCATCTGCGGCAGCCCGGGCAGATTCATACTCATCTGTGGCCTTCTCATAGGCGGTCTGCAGATCGCCTCCATCATGGTTAAGCAGAGCCTGCATCTCCTCCAACGCCGAGTTGAATTGCTCCTTGGCTTCCTCCTGGGATTCCTTGGCGGCTTCGACGCGGTCAACCATGATGTCACGCTTGTGGTAACCCACTTTCTCCATGGCGCTGTAGTAGGCGCTTTGGCACCCAGAAATCAGCAGGGCTGCTGACAAAAACATCATTGACACTGGTTTTTTCATTGTTTCAGTCCTGAGGTTTATAACGGGCGGCATCGATAATGCTCCACAGGTGGGCGATACCGCCAATAATGGCAGGCAATATCAGCCACCACAGCGCGTAACCGCCAAAGGCGAATGCACAGAATAGCAGTGCAGGTAGAATTCTTCCCTGAACCAACTGTCCCAGGCCTGGGATAAAAAAGCTGGCGATTGCCGCAATGACGTTACCGGCAGATCCTTGTTGTGACATGGATAGTGTCCTCACACTTGTAAACAAGCTGTTGTGGGTTGTATGGTACGAAGATATCCCCCCTGAAGCTAACGAATCAAGACAAAGTCGTGAAAAACAAGATAGATATCCATTACCTCAAAGGTGTGGCCATGACCTGCTGGCAGTTTATTTTGCATCTGAAAAAGCGTCTGGCCGAGGATCAAATTAATATCAGAGCGGGCCATCTGGCCTATGTCACTCTGTTGTCTCTGGTCCCTATGGTCGCCGTTACCATGTCCATGCTGTCTGCTTTTCCTGTATTTAAAGGGATACGCAGTGAAATTGAGGGCTTTGTCTACAATAACTTCCTGCCTGCGGCCGGCGACACGGTTCAGCAGTATATCAACCAGTTTGTCGGCAACGCCTCAAAGGGCACCGCTGTGGGTATTGCGGCCTTGATGGTGGTTGCCATCATGTTGATATCAGCCATTGATCAGGCTTTGAACAAGATCTGGCGGGTCAGGGAGAAGCGCCGCATGGTGGTGTCTTTCTCCATGTACTGGATGGTGCTTACTCTGGGGCCAGTGTTGATGGGGGCCAGCCTGGTGGCGACTTCGTATGTGGTATCACTGCAGATATTCCATGACGCCAATCTGTCAGGGCTGGTATCTTTGGTGGTGGAGCGTTTGCCTTTGTTGTTCTCTATTGCGGCGTTTATGTTGCTCTATACCGTAGTGCCCAACATCCAGGTCAGGTTCTGGCATGCCTTGCTGGGCGCAATTATTGCGGCTCTGTTGTTTGAATTGACCAAGCGTGGCTTTGCCTTATATCTGACGCAATTCCCAAGTTATGAGGCTATCTATGGGGCTCTGGCAACTATCCCTATTTTGTTTGTGTGGGTGTATCTATCATGGATAGTGGTGTTGTTGGGAGCTGTTATTACCGCTGCAATACCGGAATTTGAACATCAATTGAGCCAGAGCAGGGAGCCGTCTCAGCAGGATGCAAAATAAGCTTTTCAGCAAGGAGTGGTTACCGGTCAGTGATGGCCACTCATTGCATTTGGCCAGGTATGGCCATCCAGAGGGCAAGCCGGTTTTATGTTTGCACGGCGGCCCGGGTACCGGCTGTCTTCCCGGAGATCTTGCCGTATGGGGAGAACAAAAGTGGCAGGTGATTATGATGGATCAGCGTGGTGCTGGTTTGTCAAAGCCTTGGGCGTCGACGGACAATAATGACTTTTCCCATCTATTACAGGACATTGAAGCTGTCAGACACCATTTTGGCTTTGATTCCTGGCATCTGGCCGGTGGCTCATTTGGGGCGACACTCGGACTCTTGTATGCTGCCCTTTATCCTGAGCGCGTGGAAAAAGGCCTTTTTTGGGGGCTGTTTATCCCATCGGCCGCCGGAGTCAATTGGCTTTATGGTGAGTCAGGTGCAGCACTGTTATTTCCTGATGCTTACCACAGATTTTCTGACAGGTTGCAGCCGAGATTAAGGGAGCTGCTTGTCAACTTTTCAGCAGAATTACAAAGCGCCGACGAATCTATACGGGATGCAGCATTGCGACGCTGGATTGGCTGGGAGTCTGAATTGGCGATGCCGGGTAGTCGGGGGCACTGGGAGTCTACCGGCAGAGCCCAGGCGATGGCGGCTATTCAGTTGCACTATGCCATGAATGATTATTTTGATGGTGCTGAGCGATGGCAGCAGATGTTGGCTGAACTCAAGGTGCCGTGTTGGATATTACAGGGCGAAAATGACTGGGTTAGCCCAACAACCATGTTGCGGCGGGCATTGGAGCCCGGGCCGGATTGTCTCAGTCTGGAAGTGGTACCGGCAGCACATCACTCTTTGGCTGACCCGCGCATGTTCAGAGCTGTGCACCGTGCGGTGGCGACCCTCTATCAAGAGTAGACTTGTAGCCTGACAGATCAGTATGATTTGCCTTTCTCTTTGTTCAGGAAATTTAAGTGATCGCCTTAATTCAGCGGGTGTCCCGCGCCAGTGTAACTGTGGACAGCGAAATTACCGGAGCCATAGATAAGGGCTTGTTGGTTCTGCTTGGTGTGGAGCAGCAGGATGACCTTGAAAAAATGCAGAGGCTTGCTGACAAGGTGATGAAGTACAGGGTGTTCAGTGACGAGAACGGCAAGATGAACCTGAATGTCAATCAGGCCGGTGGCAGCTTATTGGTGGTATCTCAATTTACGCTTGCAGCAGATACCAGCCGGGGGCTGCGTCCAAGTTTTTCCGGTGCCGGTACGCCGGATAAGGCCAAAGAGCTTTACCTGGCATTTGTTGAGTACTGCCGTGCTCAGGGCATGCGCACTGAAACCGGACGTTTTGCCGCTGATATGAAGGTCGAGCTGCTGAACGACGGACCCGTGACGTTCAATCTTCAGGTCTGACTGCGGGTGAAGAATATGGATGTTCAACCTTTGCTTCAGCGACTTCAGCAAACCTGGCACAACACGATTCCTGTCAGCCGATTTATGGAAATTGTTCCCCTGTCGGCTGATGATGGGGAGCTAAAGGTAGCTGCAGCCTTGCCGCCCAATCTTAATCTGCACCAGACCATGTTTGCAGGCAGTATCTATACCCTCTGCACCTTGACTGGATGGGGAGCTGTCTGGTTGGCGCAGGAGCTTGCCGGTGTCCAGGGAGATATTGTGCTTGGTACAGCAGATATACGCTATCTGGCGCCTGTAACCAAAGAGCCTGTCGCCTGTGTGACCTATTCAGATATTGAGCCTGACTGTCTTGCGCTTGGCACTAAACTCAAGCAGACCCTGAGGGTAACGCTGTGGAGCGATGGTCGTGAATGCGCGATATTTGAGGGTACCTTCTTCAGTATTCCCTGCGGCTAGCTTGTTGTTGCGCAGATGTTTCTGTTAACATTCTCGCGGATTGTTTGCTCTATAGCAGATATCTGAATTCCAAGACTATTCCAAAGCTTTCTTTAACCGTTTCTGTACTCTGTTACAGATGGAACCTGCGCTCACTTCAGTGCTGCCAGTACTGGAGACGCCATTCGATGGAATAAGAGCTGCCAATGGTGTGAGTATTGGCATTGGCAGGCGTAACTGCAGTGGATGCGGTTACGCCAAAGTATTTATGTGGGTGGTGAACTGGCCAGGGCAGGCATGAAACAGGCTGCTATTGAACTGGAAGCACTCATGGGGTGTTGATACTGGGTCAGCAGCCAAACCTGTTTCAGAGCCGTAAAAACCATCATCAACCCTGTTCATAGTTAGTGTTATATTAATTTTGAACTTTGGCTCTACACGCCGTCCGGAAAGCCGGGCGGCGTTTTTTCTTGGGGTGTCAGCCCAGGGTTTCCTTTAGCTGTGCAAGGGAGCCTCCATTAGCCAGCTGAGTAAAGCCCAGATCCCTAAGCTGGTTGATTCCCATTTGGGCGCGAATACCTTTGCCACAGTAGAGTACCAAAGGTGCCTTACAGTTCTGTTGCCGGGCCCAGTCTGCCAGCCTGTCCAGGGGGATATTGAGTGCCCCGGGGTAATGGTCTGCGGCGAATTCCGCTTCACCCCTGACATCCAGAATCTGACATTTCTGACAGACCCATTCTCTGCATTGAGCCTTGGAGGCCAATTCGACTTCAACGGCTGGCATGGTTTGCATAGTACGCTCCTTCGTGTGCGAGATCCCTGTGTGGATCTGTAATTATCATTCATTAGATTATTCTAATGACTTTGGGCGTGCAAGTCGGCAACGAAAAAGGGGAGCTTGTGCTCCCCTTTACTCAAATTACTGACTGTTACTCAGCCAATTGCTGCTTCAGCTTTTTCAGCACGGCCTTAACCTTACGGCTGTTATCGGGTCCCATGCGGATCATCAATTTTTGGGCCGCAGGCAGAGCCTCCAGCTCAGGATCAACAAACTGATAGTTCACACTGATGGTGCTCAGTTCAATCGGGTCTTCTATCACGGGTGCCGCCAGCATTTCGTCGATCGCCTCTTCCACTCTTTCGTTGAATGACAGGTCCTGATAACCCAGTTCCGCGAAGGCTTCATCCAGCAAAGGCAAGAGCTTGTCATAGGTTGTCGCCAGTTGCTCTTCATTCAGACTGGACAGGAAATCTGCATAGACATCATACCTGTGGTAGCTATCCGGATTCAGGTAGGTTTTGTCCGTGATATCAGTAACAGTGAATGTTTGCGTCGGGCCTTTCAATGGACTGACTTTACGGGCCAGCTCCCCCTGGGCCAGGTTGTCCACAAACACTACAAACTGGCGCGCCATGTCCTGGGTAACCAGCAGTCGGCTGATATCCATGCCATCTGCCAGTTTCACAGTTTTTTCCTGAATATAAGTATCACTGTCATTCAGGGTTGGCAGCGGGTCGATCTCAGGCTCTGGAACCACTGTGGGTTGTGATGGCGTTTCAACAACCGGCTCTGGCTCAGGTTCAACGACAGGTTCAGTCACCGGCAACGGCTCCGCCGGGGATGGCTCAGGCAATACAAGCTGCTCCGTCGGCAGTGCAGGTTCCGGAGTAGAGTCTTTACTGAAATAGAAATAGGCGCCGCCTGAGGCGATGAGCACAAGAATAATAGCGGCGATAGCAATACCATTGGTGCCAGAAGACTTTTCCTGAGACACCAATCTGTCTTCTTCATTGACTTGCATGTTACTTCCTTAGCTGTCGTACCGGCGAGTCGCCAATACCTAAATTAAACTGACAACACGCAAACTGCGATGTTTCATTGTGCCAAAAATAGCTGCCCGTGAATATGAGTCGGATCAGGCTTGTACAAACTGTTCTCTGTCCCCCAGCCAGCGGTAAATAATGGCATCGACATTGTCGGGAGCCTGCTCCATCACATGCCGTGCCAGCTTCTGGACATGTGGAATCAGCGATTGATCCCGAACCAAATCAGCGATCTTCATATCGGCGATTCCTGTCTGCTTGGTTCCCAGTACTTCGCCCGGACCGCGAATCTCCAAATCTTGCTGGGCAATCACAAAGCCATCATTACTCTGTCGCAAGACTCCCAGTCGTTTGGTGGCCGTTTGGGACAGCGGGGGTTTGTATAATAATACACAGTGACTGGCTACCGCGCCTCGACCTACCCGCCCTCTGAGCTGATGTAGTTGCGCCAGACCCAGACGTTCCGGATTTTCGATAATCATCAAACTGGCATTGGGAACATCAACCCCCACTTCAATGACAGTGGTAGCGACCAAAAGGTTCAATTTTCCGGATTTAAATTCATCCATGACAGACTGCTTTTCAGCGGCTTTCATACGGCCGTGGACAAGTCCAACCTTGAGTTCCGGCAGTGTCAGCTTCAGCTCTTCGGCGGTATCCTCTGCCGCCTGGCATTCCAGCACCTCAGACTCTTCAATCAGGGTACATACCCAGTAGGCCTGACGGTTATCGTTCAGGGCTGCCTGACGGACTCTTTCTATCACCTCCTGACGGCGTACATCTGAGATAGCGACAGTTGTCACCGGAGTTCTACCGGGAGGCAATTCGTCGATCACTGAGGTATCGAGGTCTGCATAGGCTGTCATTGCCAGGGTTCTGGGGATGGGGGTTGCCGTCATGATTAGCTGATGAGGCTGGAACCCCTGACTGGCGCCTTTTTCCCTCAGGCCAAGACGTTGATGAACACCGAATCTGTGCTGCTCATCGATAATGATCAGAGCCAGTTTATTGAAACTAACCTGCTCCTGAAAAATTGCGTGTGTGCCGACCACCATGGCAGCTTCGCCGGAGGCGATCTCTTCCTGAGCCTGGGTACGTGCTTTGCCTTTTAGCTTTCCGGCTAACCAACCTACTTTGATGCCCAGTGGTTGAAACCAGCTGTTGAAGTTGGCGGCGTGCTGTTCTGCCAGCAACTCAGTGGGCGCCATCATGGCGACCTGATAGCCACTTTCTATCGCCTGCAAGGCAGCCATGGCTGCGACCAGGGTTTTACCTGAACCTACATCACCTTGTACCAGGCGCATCATGGGATGAGGCTTCTCAATGTCAGCGGTAATATCTTTCACTACCCTTTGCTGGGCATTGGTCGGCTTAAACGGCAGCTCTGCCAGGAAGGGATTTAGCAGTTGTCCGGTTGCCCGCAGTGGTACTGCTTTGTCCTGATTGCTGCGCTGTCTGAGTTTAAGCATGGACAGGTTGTGAGCCAGCAACTCCTCTTGCACCAGGCGTTGCTGAGCCGGGTGTTGTCCCTGTTCAAGGTCAAACTGCGAAATGCTGACTGGAGGTCTGTGAAGCAGACGGACAGCATCGGCCAGGGAAATGCCACCGGGTTGCAGTGCGGGCGGCAATAGCTCCTGAAGGTTATCTTCGGTCAGCATTGCCAGAGCCTGATCTGTCAGTTTTATCCAGCCAGCCTGCTTAATGCCTTCTGTAGTGGGGTAAACCGGAGTCAGGGTGTCGTTCAAGGCCGGTGCGTCGCCCACCTGAATTAACTTGTACTCGGGGTGGATAATCTCAAGCTGGTGTTTACCGGCCCGGATTTCACCATAGGCTCTGATGGTCATGCCGTTTTGCATGCCATTGCGTTGCGCCATGGAGAAATTGAAAAACCTGAGTGTCATTGGGCCCGAGCTATCACGCACATTACAGGTGAGCATGCGCTTGCGGCCATTGATAATTTGAGTGGACAGAATTTCAGCTTCGACCGTGGCGTAGGAGCCCGGCATCAGCTCTGCGATGGGGTAAATTCGAGTGCGGTCTTCGTAGCGCATCGGCAGGTGAAACAGCACATCCTGAACAGAGGTGATACCGAGTTTGGCCAATCGCTCGGCCATTTTGGCAGCGACACCTTTGAGTTCTGTGATAGGGATAAGATCCAGCCGCTGCAAGGCGTTAGCACTCAATTACTGTGAATTTATACATATACTATCAGAGACGCGCGCCAAGGCAATGAGCTATAACCATCCTTTTTGACGGGCGATACGGGCTGCGTCAATGCGATTGACTGCGCTTAACTTGCTAATGGCTTCAGACAGATAGTTTCTGGCGGTGCCTTCGGCGATAAACAGAGTCGCGGCAATCTCCGCAGTGGTTTTGCCTTCTCCGGCGAGCCTGAGCGCTCTGCGTTCCTTATCGGATAGCGGATCCTGCTCTCCCACAGCCAGTAATGCGAGCTCAGGGTCTATTACTTTACGTCCTGCCATCACCTGATTGATCGCTTTGATCAGCTCATCAGAAGGAGCGTCTTTTAACAGAAAGCCCGAAACGCCGGCTTCCAAAGCACGTTTGATATAGCCAGCGCGGCCAAAGGTCGTCAGGACAATAACTTTTATGTTGCTGCCTTTCAGCTGTTCCGCCAGTTCAATCCCTGTCAGACCCGGCATCTCGATATCTGTCAGCAATAGTTGATAGTCACTGGCTTCGAGCATGGCTTTAGCCTGGGAACCATCCTCAGCCTGGTCAATTTCATATTCCCCGGATAACGACAGCAGGGCGCACAGAGCCCCCCTGACCATAGCTTGATCTTCTGCCAACAATATCTTCATCCTGGCTCTCCCGGTATCTGCACCATAAACTGACATCCCTGTTGTAGTTGATAGTTTAGCTTGCCACCAAGTGAGCTGAGGCGTTCACGAATACCAGCCAGACCATTACCTTCCTTTATCTGCTCACAGCGTCCATTGTCTAACACCTGGATCAACCAATTAGTGCCATCAAATGAGAACTCAAAAGTACACCTGCTGGCGTGACTGTGGCGCAAAATATTATTGGTCAGTTCGGTCAGCACCATAATCAGCTCTTTTTCGGCCTGAGGGGCTAATTGTGGTAGCTCTCCTTCGATGATGACCTGTAATCCTTTGTCTCTCAGCGTCTGGGCCAAATCTGCCAGGTGGTGGGTCAGTCCTTTGTGCTTGTAATCTGCCACAGTTTGGCGGATTTGCGTCAAGCTTTCTCTGGAGATCTGTTGCAGCTCGACCAGCTGCTGACGGCAGTCATCCTGTTTGCTGGCATCCAGCAGGCGTTGGGCCAGTTCAGCCTTCAACGCGATGGAAGACAGGTTGTGGCCCATAAGATCGTGAAGATCCCGGGCGATCCTTTCCCGTTCCACCATAGTTGCCAGCATAGATATCTCCTGTTCACTCTGCCTAAGGGCAAAGCGGGCTCGCTGACGTTTCTGTTCTGCCATGCCAAACAGGCTGATAGCGGTTACCAGACCCACTCCCCAGGTCATAAAGTAAAACACGGGGTAGCCGCTAAGCTGTGCCAGCGCGGCCATTAACACGCAGATGCTGATTATTGAGAAAAACCAGATGGTGCGTGTGTAAAAGAAGCCGATAAAGAAACCGGCGAATACATACATTGACAATGAGCCAGAGTTCAGCGGCATCATCAGGCTGGCAATTATTACGATACCGACAATGGGTTTCCAGGCCTGATATTGAACCGTGCGATAGGCGTGAAAATAGCACCAAAGAAAAGGCGGTACTGCCATCAGCACAACAACAATCTGCCACAAGGGATAATCATTGGTGAACAAGGGAATAAAGTAGAACACCAGATTGACCAGGTAGACCCAGCCAAGACGATATTCAAGTTTTAGCAGGGGATCTGAATTTGTCATCTCGATTTTCCTGTTGTCGTGCCAGCTTGCTATTGCAAAAAAGCGGGGATTTTCACCCCGCCTACTTTCCATACTACTATCTCGCAGCCTGAGTCAGCAGAAATTTTGCCCAGCCATAGTCAGGGTTGGTTTCCAACGCTTGCTGCCAATCATCGAGTGCTCCCTGTTGATCGCCGAGTTGCTGCTTAGCCAGACCTCGCCAGGTATAGGCTTCTGCATGCCCCCAGCAGATGTCGGTGCAAGGCTGTTGATAAGATGCGATCGCCTGATTGCTGAATTCAATGGCATTGCCAGGGCCGCCTCCAAAAATGGCCGGAGTGTTATAGGCGCTGATCGCCCTGACCAGCAATACTCTTGGATTGCCCGGTTCGATGTCTGCGGCATCATCCAATGTTGAACCGGCTTTGGGTCCAAGAGTCATGCCTTTGAGCGGATTCATGCCGATTTGCATGCCGTATACAGCCGCTAAAAGAGCCTTGGATTCAGCATCTTCAGCAGGCTTCAATATATCTACTGCCTGCTCCAGGGCTGCATTGGCTTTATCTGAATCTGCTTTCAGGTTGGCGCTGATGGCCAGTCGATAATCCGCGTAGGCCTTGGTGTAGCCTGAAGCTTGCTGGCTCAGTTGTTCCAGTGCCGGTACATCCATCTGGTTGGCTGCTGAATCAATAGACTCAATAGTGGTTGCGAAACTCATTGGGCTGAACAGGCTGATTGCTGTGATAAGTGTCAGTGATTTCATGGAACTCTCCTTGCTATTTGAATTGACAGGGACAGTATCTGAATTGCTCGCAAGAAAGAGCAGGGACAAAGGTCATGAATAGCAGATGACAAATGTCACCTTTGTAGCAGGTATAGAAATGGAGACGGGCGCAGTGGCGCCCGTCTGATATCACTTCACAGCTTAAGCTGCATTGATAACAAGGTAGCTGATATAGGCAAGGTAGGCCGCCAGTAAAACGCCACCCTCACGACGGCCGATGCGCAGGCCAGTCCAGGCAAATGGCAGGAGTACCACAGCCAGTGCCAACATGACTGCAAAGTCAAAGCTTTGCAATCCGGCTGAAGACACGGGTTGGATCAGGCTGGTAATCCCCAGAATGGCGAGAATGTTGAACAGGTTAGAGCCAACTACGTTGCCGATAGCGATATCACTCTCACCTTTGAGTGCAGCGACCACTGAGGTGACCAGCTCAGGCATACTGGTACCGATAGCCACAATCGTCAGGCCGATAACCACTTCACTGACGCCGAAGGCCTTGGCCAAATCAACCGCACCATCAACAAACAGGATGCCACCGCCGACCAACATGCAGATGCCCACAACAATGAGCACGGTCGAAAGCAGGGGATTTTGAGGTGTGGTATCTACATCGATCTCTTCATCGCTGTTTTTGGAACTGATATAGCTGAATACCAGGTAGCTGATGAGGGCAATCACCAAAATCAGACCGTCAACAAAGCTCAGTTCGCCGTCAAACAGCATAAACCAGAACAGCACGCTGGCTGCGATCATCAGAGGGATGTCGCGTTTGACCATTTGTGACTGAACCTTGATTGGTCGGATAAGCGCAGTCAGCGCCAGGATAAGGCCAATGTTAGCAATGTTGGAGCCAATGACATTACCCAGGGCAATGCCAGAATTGCCCGCCAGGGCAGACTTAAGGCTTACTGCCAGTTCAGGGGCACTGGTGCCGAAAGCGACTATGGTCAGACCGATAACCAGGGGGGCAATGCCCAGACGCAGAGCCACAGCGCTGGCTCCACGAACCAGAGCTTCAGCACCGAACGTCAGGATCAAAAATCCGCCGACTATCGCAAGTATTGTCATCATCATGATTGGGGTTCACTCAATTGGATTGGGTATAAGACAGCAGCCCCGACACTTGGTCGGGGCTGCTGTTTGGAGATCTGTTATTGAAACAGGTCGTCTGATACCGGGGTATCGTCAAACAGCTCATTATTGGGCTGCGCCTCAGTGGCGTACTCTTTGGGTTGAGTACCATCAACGAAGTACTCAAACCTGGTGGTGTAATCTGTCTTATGGGTCAGTTTGCCTGTATCCCTGTCGATTCTCACTGAAATGATGCCCTCTGGTGGCATTCCGGGTTTTTCCGGGGTACCGGCCAATGCATCACGCATAAACTCATTCCAGCCCGGGCCAGCAGTTTTAGCGCCCGATTCTGCACCTGAGATCTGGTCTTTTGGACCATTCTCACGCCAGGTTGTGCGGCCAAGTTCGCGGCCATGGTCGTCGAAGCCTACCCAAACCGTGGTGACCAGATCCGGTGAGAAACCACTGAACCAGGTATCGCGGGATTCGTTGGTGGTACCTGTCTTACCCGCGATATCATGGCGTTTAACCACGCGCGCGGCGCGCCAGGCTGTACCATTCCAACCTGTGCCTTTGCTCCAGTTACCACCACCCCAGATAACACTCTTGAGGGTATCAGTTATCAGGAAGGCATCCTGCTCTGAAACAACCTGCCTTGCATGGCGATTCTCTGGCACTTCACATGGGGACAGAGGCGCAGAGTCCTGCTCAAGCTGCTGAAGTTCCGTCTCGTGAGTCGCTGCAATCACAGCTTCTCCTGCGTCTTTGGCTGCATCCGCCAAAAGAGATGTTTCATCGGTTTTCTCTACCGGTTTGCATGCCAGCGTCGGATTGGCTTTCTCAATCACATCGCCCTCGGCATTCTGGATCCGCTCAATATAGTAAGGTTCAACCAGGTAACCACCATTGGCGAAAACACCGAAAGCAGCAACTACCTGCATTGGCGTAACAGAAGCTGAACCCAGGGCGATGGATTCGTTGCGGGGCAGATCAGCCGGGTCAAACCCAAAGTCAACCAGCTTACGGATCGTGTTATCCAGCCCCACATGACGCATGGCACGAACTGACATTACGTTGATGGATTGAGCCAACCCCATACGCAGACGGGTTGGGCCACCGTAGACGTTTGGTGAGTTCTTTGGTCTCCAGGCGATCCCCTGACTGATATCCGGTTCGTTGATTGGCGCATTGTTGATCAGGGTCGCCAATGTGTAGTCTTTCTCCAGTGCAGCGGCATAGATAAAAGGCTTAATATTGGAGCCCAGCTGACGTTTGGCCTGAGTGACACGGTTGTACTGACTTTGGGTGAAACTGAAGCCACCCACCAGGGTGCGGATAGCACCATCGTCCGGGTTCAGAGATACCACGGCACTGGATACCTCCGGAACCTGAGCAAGCTGCCACTCTTTGCCATTATTGCGAACCCAGACACGCTCACCTACTTTCAGGATTTGCGCTGCGGTTTTAGGCAAAGGCCCCTGTTTTTTGTCATTGATATAGCTGCGGGCCCACTTGAGACCATCCCAATTCAGGGTATGAAGCTCGCCATTTGCCATTAGTACCTGAGCCGTTTGCTCTTCAAGGTTAACGACCGCTGCGGGTTCAAGCTCATTGATTGAAGCAACTTTGCCAAGTTCAGCCTGAATCTGTTCATCAGCGGGTTTGCTATCTGTCCATAGTACTGCGGCCGGGCCACGGTAACCATGGCGCTCATCATAGGCGTAGACATTGTTTCTCAATGCTTTTTGCGCCATTTGCTGCAGCTTTGAATCTATCGTGGTGTAGACATCGTAACCGCCAGTGTAGGCTTCCTCTTCACCATACTTCTGCACCATATAGTCACGTACCATTTCCGAGATATAAGGTGCATAAAGGTCGATCTCGGCGCCATGGTAACGGGCGGTAACCGGAGCATTTACGGCTTCCTGATATTCGGCTTGGGTGATAAAGCCCACTTCCTGCATACGTCCCAACACTACATTACGGCGGTTTTCACCACGGGTTGGAGAGGAGATAGGGTTCATAGATGAGGGAGCTTTTGGCAAACCGGCAAGCATAGCCTGCTGTGCCAGCGTCAGCTCTTTCAGGGTCTTACCATAATACACCTGAGCCGCGGCGCCAAAACCGTAGGCCCGCTGACCGAGATAGATGCGGTTGATATACAGTTCAAGAATTTCATCCTTGGACAACAGCTGCTCTATATGGATAGCAATAAAGATCTCTTTGATCTTACGGATATAGGTTTTGTCACGGGTAAGGAAGAAGTTTCTGGCAACCTGCATGGTAATGGTACTTGCGCCCTGACGTTTCTGGCCTGTTGTCGCCAAAACAAAGGCAGCCCGCATAATGCCTATGGGGTCGATACCATGGTGTTCGTAGAATCTGGCGTCTTCTGTGGCAAGAATCGCCTGAATTAGTGGCTTGGGCACCTCATCAAGAGATACCGGGATACGGCGCTTTTCACCAAATTGGGAAATCAGCAGACCGTCCTGACTGAAAACACGCAGAGGTGTTTGCAGTTTTACTGTCTTCAGTGTAGCGACATTTGGCAAATCCGGTTTTACATACAGATATGCAGCCAGAATTGCCCCAATACCTAATATGGCCAGGCTAAAGAAAGCAATTAAGGCACGTTTTATCCACTTCACTGAATTATCCCGTTGCGAATTTTAAAGCCAGTAATTATATCGACCACCTGTGTATGGGTGAAGCAAAATAGCCCAAGTTGCACCTTATTAACGATTTATCTATATAAAGTAGAGGCTTACTGGCAAAATTAAGGTAAATGAGAAGGCAATGATTGTTTTTGCTCGTGTAGGAATAATTTTGCGGCTTTCATCGCTAAGTAAAGCTGGTAACATTTGGGACAAATGGTTATAACCTATGATAAATGTGCTACGCTAGCAAAGCTGGGTAACTAAAAATAACAGATTTGGCAAAGGACTATGTTCGCTAAGTTATGGAAGCGTCAGGCTCCGCAAATGGTCGGAATTGATATCGGTTCGCACGATGTTAAGGCTATGTTGCTTGAGCAGACGGCAGATGGATATAAGATTGAGGGTTTTGCCAGCGTCCCGGTAAAAAAGGGCGCGGTCAATGATCATGATATCAGGGACTCTGATGCTGTGGTTGAAAGTCTGCGCCAAATTTCCAAGCAGTTACCCCGAGGCGTTAAGTTCGCTTCAGTTGCAGTGTCCGGCAGTGCTGTTATCACTAAAGTGATCTATATGGATGCTTCTCTGAGTGAAGCAGAGATGGAAGCTCAAATAGAGATTGAGGCAGACAATCTAATCCCTTATTCCCTCGACGAAGTCAGCATCGATTTCGAAACTCAGAGAGTAAACAGTACCGACCCCTCCAAAGTTGATGTTTTGCTCAGTGCCTGCCGCACAGAAATTATTGATGCCAGAGTCGACGCTCTGGATGCTATTACCCTCGAAGCCAAAGTGGTTGATGTTGAGGGCTATGCGCTGGGACGCTCTGCCCAACTAATATATGAACAGTTGCCGGAAGGTGCCCAGAACAAGGTTATTGCTCTGGTGGATATCGGTGCCAATATTACGACCTTTGCCGTAGTAGATAATGGTGAAACTGTATTCGTAAGGGAGCAGGCATTTGGTGGTGAGCAGTTTACCCAGTCCATACTCTCTTTCTACGGCATGTCTTATGAACAGGCCGAAAAAGCCAAAGTATCAGGCGATTTGCCCCGCAATTATATGTTTGAAGTGCTGGCTCCATTCCAGACTCAACTGGTTCAGCAAATCAAACGTACTTTGCAAATTTATTGCACTTCAAGTGATCAGGACAAAGTTGACTATATCGTCCTTTGTGGCGGAACTTCACTGCTCGAAGGAATGGCCAACCTGCTGACCAATGAGCTGGGAACCCTCACCATGGTTGCTAATCCATTTCAGGGTTGTTTGCACGCTGACGAAGTAGTTATGAACAATCTGTCACAGGATATCAGTAAATATATGGTGGCCTGTGGCCTGGCGCTGAGGAGTTACGGTCAATGGCGAACATAAACCTGCTACCCTGGCGTGAAGAGGCCAGGGAGAAACAGCAGCGCGAATATATTGGCATTCTTGTGCTGGTGTTTTTAGTGAGCAGTTTACTGGTTTATTTGTCTTTGACAGTTATTGATTTGATGACAGATGAGCAGAGGGGCCGTAACCAATATCTGAAAAGTGAGATCAGCTTGCTGGAAAAGCAGATTGCTGAGATCCGTGAAATACGCGACCGCAAAAAAGATATCGAACGTCGAACTGAGATTATTCTGGATCTTCAGCAGGCCAGAAACTTGCCTACCCATGTGCTGGATGAAGTAGTTCGTATCGTGCCGCCTGGAATCTACTTAAACAGTATTGAGAAAAAGGGCAGCATGCTTTGGATTGATGGTCGCAGTGAGTCAAATAATAACGTGGCCAACATGATGCGTAAGGTGGAGACTTCCCCCTGGCTGCGCGAGCCCAATATGCAGTCAATTGTTTCTCAGGCGGAAGCGATGAGACAACTGCAGCGGTTTAACCTCAACATTTCAGTTATTAACGAACAACAGCTAAAAGAGCTTGCTGGATCAAATGAGGGAACCAGCAAATGAAGATAGATCTTAGTGACTTCAATGATATCGATTTTGAAAATATAGGTGGCTGGCCGACTAAGGTTAAAGTGGTATTTGCCGTTTTCCTGGCTTTCTGTGTAGTGTTGGGTGGTTACTTCTTTTTCATGTCTGACGCGTTAGACAGACTTTCTCGCGAGGAGCGCACCGAGCAGCAGCTGAGAACCGATTTCAAAACCAAGTATCAGCTCGCCGCTAACCTGAAGCTTTACCGTGAACAATTAGCGGAGATGGAAGTTCAGTTTGCTGAGCTGCTAAAGATGCTGCCTTCTCAGAATGAAATGCCCGGTCTGTTGGATGACTTGACCTTTGTGGCGACCGATGCTGGCTTGAAAATGAAGAGCCTTGACTGGGAGACTGAGATCGATCGGGAATTCTATCAGGAGTTTCCAATCAATATGTCGGTCGTCGGCGATTATCACCAGCTGGGTAATATGGTTGCAGGAGTGGCAAGATTGCCACGGATTGTCAGCCTACATGATTTTACTATTACCAAGCAGGGTAATGGTTTGCTGAAGATGGATATTCAGGCGAGAACTTACAGATTTAAAGAGGGAGCAGAACTGCCACCTAAGAAGAGAAAAAAGGGAGGTAAGTAATGCGTTATCTTACCTTGGCTTTTTTGGTTTTAATGGTCAGTGGTTGTAGTGGTGACCGCAGTGATTTGGAGCTGTTTGTAACTACGACCAAGGCTCAACATGTGGCGTATATTCCGCCTTTAAAGGAAACACCCAAGTTTGAGCATTTCAGCTATCAGAGTGAATTGTTGCGCAGTCCTTTTGTTCCTCCTTCCAGAGAGCTGACCGAAGAGGTGATCGATACCAGCAAAGATTGCCTGCAGCCGGATCTGCAGCGTCGTAAGAGTCGGCTGGAGACCTATGCGCTGGATAACCTGAGAATGCGCGGAACGCTAACTGAAGGCGATGTAATTTGGGCGTTGGTGCAAAGCAGTGATGGTAATGTTTACCGTCTTGGCCGTGGTGATTTCCTTGGCCTGTATCATGGACAAATTGCGTCAGTAACAGAAAGAAATATTGCAATAACTGAATTGGTTCCGGATGGTTCCGGTTGTTGGACAGAGAGATCCAGCAATATGGAATTGAGCGGCGAATAATCCTGGGAAGGACGAGGGTATCATGGAATTTTCTACCTTGAACAAATTGGTTCAAAGCTTGACCGGTAAGTGCCTGATGGGCTGCTTGCTGGTGATTGGAGGACTTCCCGGAGCTATGGCCGCCAATCAATTGGTGGACGTTAAATATAACTCTGTGGTCGACCATCAGGTTGAGTTTGAATTTGTATTCAGCGACGTAATTGAGAAGCCTGAGGTGCTGTTGGATTCAAATCAGTTGATGCTCCAGTTTTCTGATACCACCACGGCGCTGCAAAAGCGTGATATCCCAATTGAAAAGTATGATGTAACCAATTTGGTCACAGACCAACTGGGGGACGATCTTCAGGTCACAGTGAATCTTGAGAAGGTTAAGCCCTATCAGGCGAGCGTCGATGGCAAAGTCTACCGCCTGACCATTAACGATGCGGTATCGGCAGGAAAGGAAAAAGATATCTCCTTCATTAACGGTGTAGATAACATTGATTTTCGCCGTAATGCTGAAGGTGGTGGTAAGTTAATGGTGAAAATGGACAACGCCTCAGTGGCTGTGGATGTTGAACAGATTGGTGCCAAGCTGGAACTTAAGTTCTTTAATACTTCTATTCCAAATGATCTGCTGTATGTCATGGATGTGCAGGACTTTGCTACGCCGGTCACCAGCTTTGAAACTTTCCGTGATGACCTGACTACCCGCATCCTGGTTGATGTTTCCGGAGCCTATGAATACCAACACCAGCAGCAAGGCAGCGTCTTTGTTCTGGATATCGACAAGGTTAAACAGTCCAAGGTTGTTGCCAAGGAAGAGAAAAAGTATGACGGCAAGGCGTTATCTTTGAACTTCCAAAGCATTCCTGTCCGCACTGTTTTGCAGATTATCGCCGACTATAACAACTTCAACTTGGTGACCAGCGACACGGTCGAAGGGGACATTACCCTGAGACTGGATGATGTGCCCTGGGATCAGGCTTTGGATTTGATTTTGCAAACCAAAGGTCTGGATAAGCGTATTGAAGGCAATATCCTGATGGTGGCTCCTGCGGAGGAGATTGCCATTCGTGAAAGCCAGCAATTGAAGAACAAGCAGGAAGTGAAGGAGTTGGCCCCTCTCTATTCCGAATTCCTGCAGATTAATTATGCCAAGGCCAATGATATTGCCGAACTGCTGAAAGGTGCTGACTCCAGCCTGCTCTCCTCAAGAGGTTCGGTTGCCGTGGATGAGCGTACCAATACACTGTTGGTTAAGGATACTGCTGACAGCCTGCAAAGTATCAGCCGCCTGGTGGAGGTGTTGGATGTACCGATTCGTCAGGTGCTGATTGAATCGCGCATGGTGACGGTGAAAGACGATGTATCTGAAGATATTGGTATCCGTTGGGGCATTACAGATCAGCAGGGTAACAAGGGGACTTCCGGCTCTTTGGAAGGTGCAGGTGATATTGCCAGTGGTGTTATCCCATCCATTGATGACAGGCTGAACGTCAACCTACCTGCCGCGGTGAGCAACCCAAGCAGTATCGCTTTTCACGTGGCCAAGCTGTCTGACGGTACCGTGCTGGATTTGGAACTGAGTGCCCTTGAGCAGGAAAATAAGGGTGAGATTATTGCCAGCCCGCGCATCACCACGTCGAACCAGAAGTCAGCCTATATTGAGCAGGGTGTTGAGATTCCTTATGTGCAGTCCACATCCAGTGGTGCGACGTCTGTAACCTTTAAAAAGGCGGTATTGTCGTTGCGGGTGACTCCACAGATTACTCCGGATAACCGGGTTATTCTGGATCTGGAAATCACTCAGGATTCGCAGGGTACTACGGTAGATACCCCAACCGGACCTGCGGTGGCAATTGATACTCAGCGTATTGGCACCCAGGTGTTAGTGGATAATGGTGAGACCATTGTGTTGGGCGGCATCTACCAGCAAAGTCTGATCAGCCGTGTGAGCAAGGTGCCTCTGCTGGGTGATATTCCTTATCTTGGGCTAATGTTCAGAAATTCCACGGATCAGAACGAAAGGCAGGAATTGCTTATTTTCGTAACGCCAAAAATTGTTACCGAAGCTATCTAAACCTGCCCCGGAACGAGAGAAACCCGGCTATCATGCCGGGTTTCTAGTGCACAGTGAACTGCTGAAAACTGTCAGCTAACTCACCAATCCAAGGATAAATCCTGAGCTTTGCTTGCCTTTTCCAGCGCTAAGCTGAGATAATCCACGGTCAAGTCTCTTTAGAGCAAGGTAACAAATCATTGGCTGGTTCGCTCCCTGAGCTGGCATAGGCACATTTTCATAGATTCAGACGTATAAGAAATGGCTGAAAAACGTAATATCTTTTTGGTTGGCCCTATGGGCGCTGGTAAAAGTACCATTGGCCGTCATCTGGCACAGATGCTCCATCTACAGTTCCACGACTCAGATCAGGAAATTGAACACCGTACCGGTGCTGATATCGGCTGGGTATTCGATGTCGAGGGCGAAGAAGGATTTCGTCGTCGTGAAGCTCAGGTCATCGCTGACCTGACTGAAATGCAGGGCATTGTACTGGCGACCGGTGGCGGTTCCGTGCAGAGTAAAGATATCCGCAATTTCCTCTCTGCCAGAGGCATTGTTGTTTATCTTGAAACCACTATCGACAAACAAGTTGCACGCACTCAGCGTGACAAGCGTCGTCCACTGCTGCAGGTGGATGATCCTCGTGAAGTACTCGAAAATCTGGCTGAAGCTCGCAATCCTCTATATGAGGAAATTGCGGATCTGATCGTTAAGACTGACGACCAGAGTGCAAAAGTTGTCGCAAATCAGATTATCGAGCAACTCGGCTTCTAAGGCAGGAAAATGCAGCAAATTCAGGTTGATTTAGATGAACGCAGTTATCCCATATTTATCGGCCAGAATTTGATGACAGTGAGCGGGACCTGGTCCCGCCTCCTGCATAATAAAGATGTTCTCATTGTGACCAACGAAACGGTCGCTCCCCTCTATCTAGACTCTCTTCAGTCCTGTATCAGTGAAATTGCCCGAACTCAGGTTGTTCAATTACCTGATGGTGAGCAGTTCAAAACACTCGAATGGCTGGACAAAATTTACACTGCTGCTCTTGAGCATAACCTGGCTCGCGATTGCGTACTCATTGCCCTTGGTGGTGGCGTTATCGGTGATATGACCGGATTTGCTGCTGCTTGTTATCAGCGTGGTGTTGACTTCATTCAGGTACCTACGACATTACTTTCTCAGGTGGACTCCTCTGTCGGTGGTAAAACCGCGGTGAATCATCCTCTGGGGAAGAATATGATCGGTGCTTTCTATCAGCCCAAACAGGTGGTGATAGATACTGATTGCCTGAAAACTTTACCCCCCCGTGAATTTGCTGCTGGCATGGCTGAAGTGATTAAGTACGGCATCATCTGGGATGCTGAGTTATTCGATTATCTTGAGCAACATGTTGATGCGCTAAAGGCGCTGGAACCCCAGGCTTTGGTTTATACCATTAAGCGCTGTTGTGAGATTAAAGCTGAAGTGGTGGCTGAGGATGAAACTGAGCGTGGTGTCAGAGCGCTGTTGAATCTCGGTCACACCTTTGGTCATGCTATTGAAGCTGAAATGGGTTATGGCGAATGGCTGCACGGCGAAGCGGTCGCTGCTGGAATGGTTCTTGCAGCAGAAACGGCTGTGGCCATGGATATGCTGGAAGAGTCAAAACTCTGTCGTATTAAAGCTTTGATCGCAGCATTTGACTTGCCAGTCAAAGCTCCGGCTTCCATGGACTTTAATAGTTTCATCAAACATATGCGGCGTGACAAAAAAGTACTGGCCGGGCAATTGCGTCTGGTGTTGCCAACTGATATTGGCAGCTCAGAGGTCGTCAAACATAATGACGATTCCCTGCTGGAAGAGGTGATACGCCGCCACGGATAGGGAAGGTTCTCTTTGTCGGCTGCGTTTGCTTTGCTTCCATCTCAGGAAGCCCTGTTACAACGTCTTCATTTGAATGCCAGTTATACCAGGCAACTTCAGGTTGTGGTTGGTACTACAGGGGCTGGGAAAACTACGCTCATTACCGCGTTGGCTGATGAGCTTGAGGGCTATAACTCAGCCTTGGTAACCTGTCCGGCACACGCTGATTGTGCAGAAATACGCCGTAAAATCCTTATTCAGCTAACATCATCACCGATCTTTGATGATGAGCACCCTCTGGCTGAGACCCTGTTTCGGCTAAAGAAAGATCTGAATCAACCTCTCCATATTATTATTGACGATGCTCATCTACTGCCTTTGACACTATGGGCTGAGTGCCTGGTGTTGAGTCAGTTGGAATGTGGCGGCAAACCCATATCTTTGACTTTTACTGCTACTCCTGAGTTTTTGATTGAGCTGGCCGGTCAGATGAACACGGAGCAGCAAGGTATGATGCTCAATGTTCAGATAGGGTCATTACCTCTCACCGAGCGGGAAGTCTTGTTTCAACTGCTGCTCAGCAGATGCGGCGAAAGTGCATTTTTGCCAGCATCTATTATCGCTGATCAATTGGCTCGACAATCCGGTAGTCCGCAAGAGGTTGTTGCCTTGTTGGAGCGAGCCCTCAGCCCAGCAGAAGAGCAATCTGGCGTTCGATATTGGCTCTGGATCCTAATTGTCATGCTGATGGTGTCAGTAGCAGGCCTAATTTGGTGGTTGGACAAGCCCGTGGTAGAGGTCGGTGAGCCTACGGAAACTCATTATCTTACGCTAAGTAATAGTGGTCTTGATGCTCTTGCCGGTAGGTATTCAGGTGTTTGGCCCCAGCAGATTTTACAAGAGCAGGCTCCGAGAGAGCTTATACCTCAAGAGGAGTTGGGGCTAACGACAGGTTCAGGCGATAAGGATGCGAAGCCTTCCTCTGAGTCAGCTAACTTAATGGCAGATACCGGCCGTATGCCTGAAAAGAAAGGTGGAACGAAGCCGGAGGCAAACACTGCACAGGAGGTCTCTCCATCGGGGGCTAATTTGATCACAAATCAAAGGGAGTTGGCAGCGTCTAAAGCTGACGTTGAGATTCCCGTGGCAGAAACCTCTGCTTCGGATATTTCTGCTGATGCAGCGGGAGCCGCTGGTAATAAGTTGCCTGAAGCAGGTTTTGGGTTACAGTTGGCCAGCGTAAAACAACCAAGGTCACTTCAGGATGTCATGGAAAGTTTATCTAATGAGGCCGACCTGATTGTACTGAAAGATGGGGATTGGTTTTTGGTGGTCATTGGGGAGTTTGAGACCAGAAGTGAAGCAGATGCAAAGGCTAAGGCGTTAATGACTCAATACGGTTTGGCAGCTCCCTGGGTGCGAAAATGGTCAGGTATGAAGGGGTACCGTGTCTATCAGCCCTGAGTCCGTGAATTTTGATGGCAAACAGAGTACAATCTTCAACTCTTTTTGTTTTGGGCGTTGATCAGATTAAATGAGCATAAAAAACAGGGCCTTCCTTAAGTGGGCTGGCGGTAAATTTAAATTGGTTGATGCCCTGAACCGTCACCTGCCGCAAGGCAAACGTCTGATCGAACCTTTTGTTGGTGCAGGATCTGTATTCCTGAACACCAATTACGACAGCTATTTGCTGTGTGATATCAACCGCGATCTGATTGAGCTTTACAATATAGTGAAGCATCGCCCTGAAGAGTACATCAAGGCTGCTAAGGCCATGTTTGTCGACAAGATGAACGATAAAGAGGCCTACTATGATGTACGTAAGAAGTTTAATGCCTCCAGAGATCCATTTAAGCGCTCGGTGTATTTCCTGTACCTGAATCGCCATGGTTTTAATGGCCTTTGTCGTTATAACCGTAAAGGTGAATTCAACGTACCCTTTGGATCATACAAGAAGCCTTATTTCCCGGAGAAAGAGATTCTGGCTTTCGCCGAAAAAGCGCAAAAAGCGGAGTTTCTTTGCATCAGTTACGAGCAGGCTTTTGAGATGGCGTCCGGTGGCGATGTCATCTATTGCGACCCGCCATATGCGCCCTTATCTACTACTGCGAGCTTCACAACTTATGTCGGTGCAGGTTTCTCTCTTGATGACCAGGCGCTGCTGGCCCGTTATTCCCGTCATATAGCACTGGAAAAAGGGATCCCGGTGCTTATCAGTAATCATGATATCCCCCTGACCCGGGAGCTTTATCATGGTGCCCGCTTCGAAGCCATCAAGGTACAGCGGAATATCAGCCAGAAAGGTAGTGGCCGGGTTAAAGTTGATGAGCTGATGGCTCTATACGATGAGACTTACCACACCGAGGCTTTGAGCTGAGACGTCTGAAATGCTAGGATGTTAGGATGACTGTGGTAGTACTTGTTGCACTATCAGAACCAGCAAAAGCACTAATCCAGCGGCAAGAATTATCCCCATAAATATATAGGGAAGCGGGGAGGCATCCTGAAAGTCCCGTTGGCGGTTTGCCTCTTTTTGAACGCCAAAAAAGGCTGCCAGTGTGCTTGAGAAAATCTGCCAGAACCTTTGCACTTACTCGTCCATCAAGCCACGTTGGGGTGGCGTAGGTTTGTTGTGCTTTTTGTACAGAAGTTCAAACAGGTCAACAAAGTGAAATTGGCTGGTGCCATTTTTCCCTGTAAGCCAACCAAACCAGCTGACATCCTGACGCTCGGTTGCACAACGATTTTTGGGGTGGCTTGCTGGAAGGTTATTGCTGTAGCTTACCTTGCCATCACAAACACAAGCCTGAAGTTCCTCAGATGAAACCGATGAGTCAGAAACACTTACGGCAAGAAACAGCAAAGCCGGGGTGGCTGTTGCCAGCACAGATTTAAGCAAACGCTTACGCCCTGTATTCTTTAGTTCCGCCATTTTGACCTTCCTGATCGAATTACTTCTACATCATGATGAAGCACAGTTGATACTTGAGTATATCAGCGGCTGACTGTTTTTTAAACATCGTGATATTGAGTCTTGTTCAGCCTTCCGAAACAGCGTGTTAGTGCTATGAATTTCCGTTTGGGGGTGGAGATGTCGATGGTTCGGGTAGTAAAATGGCCGAATAATAACCCACCTATAAGTTTGTGAGATCTCAATGCGCCCTTACCTGATTGCTCCCTCTATTTTGTCTGCTGATTTCGCCCGTTTGGGAGATGATGTTCAAGCCGTGCTGGATGCCGGTGCTGATGTTGTCCACTTTGATGTAATGGATAACCACTATGTGCCTAATCTGACTATTGGCCCAATGGTATGTAAGGCGCTCAGGGATTACGGTATTACCGCGGATATTGATGTTCATTTGATGGTAAAGCCGGTGGACCGAATTATTCCGGACTTCGCAAAAGCTGGTGCTTCTATTATTACTTTCCATCCGGAAGCCTCAGAGCATCTTGATCGCACACTTCAGCTTATCAAAAGCCATGGCTGTAAAGCTGGCCTGGTCTTTAACCCGGCAACACCATTGCATTATCTGGATTATGTGATGGATAAGCTGGACGTGATCTTGCTGATGTCTGTAAACCCAGGCTTTGGTGGTCAATCATTTATCCCTTCTACGCTGGATAAGCTGCGTGAAGTACGAGCCCGCATTGATGCCAGCGGATTCGACATCCGTCTGGAAGTGGACGGTGGCGTCAAGACTGACAACATTGGCGAAATCGCAGCTGCGGGTGCTGATATGTTTGTGGCAGGCAGTGCCATCTTCAACCAGCCTGACTATAAAGCTGTGATTGATGATATGCGGGCTGAACTTGCCAAAGTAGACGCATAATGAACCCCTCTGATATCAAAGCGATAGCTTTCGACCTTGATGGTACTCTGATCGACAGTGTGCCGGACCTGGCTGCGGCAACCCAGGCAACGCTGAAGGAACTGACTCTTCCTTTATGCAGTGAACAGCAAGTGAGAAGCTGGGTTGGTAATGGTGCACGCATCTTGATGAAACGTGCGCTGAGTTGGTCTATGGACACTGATGTATCCGATGAATACCTGGATAATGCAATGCCAAAGTTTATGCAGCATTATCAAGAGCACCTTGAAAAGCACAGCCGATTATATCCAGATGTAGTAGCGGTTTTGGATGTGTTGAAAGCGCAAGGATATCCCATGGCTTTGGTTACCAATAAACCCTACCGCTTTACTGTTCCTTTGCTGCAGGCCTTCGGATTGGATAACTATTTCTGTCTGGTTTTGGGAGGGGACTCGTTGGCGGATATGAAGCCCAATCCCCTACCGCTGCAGAAAGTGATAAGTGAATTTGGCATTACTGCTAACCAACTCCTGATGGTTGGTGATTCCCGAAATGATATTTTGGCGGCTAAAGCAGCTGGTGCTGCCTCTATTGGCTTGACCTATGGCTATAACTACGGTGAAGATATTGGGCTCTGCGGCCCTGATGCCGTATGTAACGATTTTTCTGAAATTTTGGCGATACTAGAATCTCGCCAGGCAGTATTGGAGCATTAACAGCGATGACTAAACCCATAGTACTTAGCGGCGCCCAGCCGTCCGGTGAATTGACCATTGGTAACTACCTGGGTGCACTGCGTCAGTGGGTTGCCATGCAGGACAGCCATGATTGCCTCTATTGTGTTGTAGATTTGCACGCAATTACTGTCAGGCAGGATCCAGTCAAACTTCGTGAAGCCTGTCTGGATACTCTGGCTCTTTATCTGGCTTGTGGTGTTGACCCACAAAAAAGCACCGTATTCATTCAGTCCCATGTACCTCAGCACACTCAGCTGGGCTGGGCACTGAACTGTTACGCGCAAATGGGCGAATTGAATCGGATGACTCAATTTAAGGATAAGTCTCAGAAGCATGCCAATAACATTAACGTAGGTCTGTTTGGTTATCCTGTATTGATGGCTGCTGATATCCTGCTGTATCAGGCTAACGAAATTCCGGTTGGTCAGGATCAGAAGCAACACCTGGAACTGACTCGGGATATCGCGACTCGCTTCAATAATATCTATGGTGACACTTTTACTATCCCTGAGCCTTTTATTCCAAAAGAGGGTGCCCGGGTAATGTCACTGCAGGATCCGACCAAGAAGATGTCCAAATCCGATGACAACCGCAACAATGTGGTTGGCCTGTTGGAAGATCCAAAAGCAGTACTGAAGAAGTTTAAGAAGGCTATGACTGATGGTGATAACCCTCCGGTTATTCGCTATGACATCGAAAACAAGCCTGGTATCGCTAATCTGATGAGCATTCTGTCTGGTGTCACCGGTCGGACTATTGCTGATATTGAAGCTGAATATGCTGATCAGGCTATGTACGGTCAACTTAAGGTCGCAACTGGCGAAGCAGTAGTTGCTATGCTGGAACCATTGCAGGAGCGTTACCGTCAGTATCGTGCTGATCAGGCATTCCTTAATCAGGTAATGCGTGATGGCGCGGAGAAGGCGCAGGCTCGTGCCGAGAAAACAGTTAAAGACGTATATGAGAAGATCGGTCTGATCATCTAGTCATAATCAGAATGAAAAAATACCAGCCCAGGCTGGTATTTTTTTGTCCAAATTTTATCCCAACTCTCAAGTGATTAAATGATGTCTGTCAGCAAACGTCGTTTTCATTTGGCAGATATTCCCCATAGTAAGCTTTACCTGTTCGAAAACTACGCTATCTTTATTCGTCCGGCCTGTTGAAACCGAATTTGATGTGACTGCTTGGCTGGGTTGTCGATGGGACGGTGGCAGCCAAAAACACCGATTGTGGATAATTTGGTGGATAACAGGTGGGCATGATGTGCCCAGTTAGGGGGTAAGTAAGTATTTGCTAAAAAGTGCATTTTTCTGCGAAAAAGCGCTTGCGCAAACGAATTAGCTCCCTATAATGCGCCCTCACTGACACGGCACACAGCGACAAACGGCGCGGTTTGCAGGTCAGGGCGGCAAGAGCTGAAGAGATGGAAAAGCAGTGTTGAAAACGACCTCTGGTCACAAATTAACCGCTTGAAAATCTTCTTCAAAAAAGCGCTTGACGAAAGAGGTTTGAAGCGTAGAATACGCAGCCTCTTCGGAACGAAACGAACTTCCGAAACGCTCTTTAACAATTAGACAGACAAGCAAATCTGTGTGGACATTCACAGTAGTTGATGAGGTCGACAAAGACTTATTCTCTCCTTTCTTGTAAGAGATAGTGGAGACATCAATGAACGAAGTTCGCGCAGCATGCAGATTTGATTTTACTTTCTAAAAGTAGAAACAAATTGAACAGAATTCATTGAGCAGTTTGGCGTAAGCCGAACAACCAAAACTTTAATTGAAGAGTTTGATCATGGCTCAGATTGAACGCTGGCGGCAGGCCTAACACATGCAAGTCGAGCGGTAACAGAAAGTAGCTTGCTACTTTGCTGACGAGCGGCGGACGGGTGAGTAATGCCTGGGAATTTGCCCATTCGAGGGGGATAACAGTTGGAAACGACTGCTAATACCGCATACGCCCTACGGGGGAAAGGAGGGGAC
>NZ_JAKIKT010000007.1 GCF_023349125.1 Shewanella corallii
GTCCGCGGTTCGATCCCGCGTAGCTCCACCAACTTTTCCAGGTGAAAGGTTAAAGCGTTAAATCTTAGCCTACAGGGTTTAACGAGTATTCACTCTTTGCAGAGTCTAAATTCAGTCCGGGGTCCCCTTCGTCTAGAGGCCTAGGACACCGCCCTTTCACGGCGGTAACAGGGGTTCGAATCCCCTAGGGGATGCCACATATTCTTGTTCGAAAGAGCATAGCGTTAAGTCTTAGCCTACAGGGTTTAACGAGTATTCACTCTTTGCAGAGTCTAAATGCAGTCCGGGGTCCCCTTCGTCTAGAGGCCTAGGACACCGCCCTTTCACGGCGGTAACAGGGGTTCGAATCCCCTAGGGGATGCCACATATTTTTGTTCGAAAGAGCATAGCGTTAAGTCTTAGCCTACAGGGCTTAACGAGTATTCACTCTTTGCAGAGTCTAATGCAGTCCGGGGTCCCCTTCGTCTAGAGGCCTAGGACACCGCCCTTTCACGGCGGTAACAGGGGTTCGAATCCCCTAGGGGATGCCACATATACTGATATTTTTGTTTTAAACAATGAAAATACGGGGCTATAGCTCAGCTGGGAGAGCGCTTGCATGGCATGCAAGAGGTCCGCGGTTCGATCCCGCGTAGCTCCACCAACTTTTCCAGGTGAAAAGTTAAAGCGTTAAACCTTAGCCTACAGGGCTTAACGAGTATTCACTCTTTGCAGAGTCTAATGCAGTCCGGGGTCCCCTTCGTCTAGAGGCCTAGGACACCGCCCTTTCACGGCGGTAACAGGGGTTCGAATCCCCTAGGGGATGCCACATATTTTGTTCTGACGCCTATGGCGGTGGGACACCGCGCTATCAACAATGGCACGGCGGTATCAAACACCAGAAGATACCAATCCAGATATTTCGTTGAACAACGAAAATACGGGGCTATAGCTCAGCTGGGAGAGCGCTTGCATGGCATGCAAGAGGTCCGCGGTTCGATCCCGCTTAGCTCCACCAACTTTCTCAATGAAAGAAACAACAACCGCCATTGGGCGGTTTTTTTGTACCTGGAATTTACCTCTTTACCAATCCAGTCAGACTCCAGAAGAATCATCTCTATACCTGGAGCGAGTGGAGCGGGGCAGGCCAATGGCTCGACTAAATCTTAGAACTGCCAGCGTATAAGGCTGACAGTTATCGGTAAGTCTTGCACTGTCGCGGTTTAATGAACCCTTACTCAACTCCCAGGAAGCCGCCAGTCTGGTGGGCCCATAATTGGGCATAAATACCGCCTTCGGCAATTAATTCCTTGTGAGTTCCCTGTTCAACTACTTTGCCTTTATCCAGCACGATAAGCCTGTCCATTGCAGCAATGGTCGACAATCTGTGCGCAATGGCAATCACTGTCTTGCCTTCCATCAATTTGTACAGACTTTCCTGAATTGCTGCTTCTACCTCTGAATCCAGAGCGGAAGTTGCTTCATCCAACAAGAGTATCGGAGCATCTTTCAGTAACACCCGTGCAATAGCAATACGTTGCCTCTGACCACCGGAGAGCTTAACCCCACGTTCACCCACTAACGCATCAAGCCCATGATTGCCATGGGGATCGGTGAGATGATTGATGAAGCTGCCAGCCTGCGCCTGCTCTATTGCCTGCAACAGCTCTTCATCACTGGCGTCAGGTTTACCGTAGAGAATATTGTCCCGGATACTTCTGTGAAGCAAAGAGGTATCCTGGGTTACCATGCCAATTTGTGCGCGGAGGGAGTCCTGTGTGACGCTGCGCAAATCCTGCCCATCGATACGAATAGCCCCTTTTTCTACGTCATAGAAGCGCATCAACAGATTTACCAGTGTTGATTTACCAGCCCCTGAGCGCCCAACCAAGCCGACCTTTTCGCCTGGCTTAATCTCCAGATCCAGATCTTCAATTACAATCTCATCTTCTCCATAGTGAAAGCTCACTTCATCAAAGGCGATCTGTCCCTGAGTCACCTGAATCTCTTTGGCATCATCAGCGTCCTCTATGCTGGTTGGCTTGCACAATGTGCTCATGCCATCAGCTACCGTCCCGATATTTTCAAACAGCGAGCTGACTTCCCACATCATCCACTGGGACATACCATTGAGTCTTAATGCCAGGCTAACCGCTACCGCGATGGCTCCAACGGTAATGGCACTGTCTGTCCACAGATAAATCGACATGGCAGCGATAACAAACGCCAGCAGGTAATTGGAAACCTGTACACTCACATTAAGTCCGGTTACCAGGCGCATCTGACGGTATACTGTTTGCAAGAAATCACTCATGCCGGCTTTGGCGTATTCGCCTTCCTGATCTGTATGAGCAAATAGTTTTACCGTGGTGATATTGGTATAGCTGTCGACTATACGTCCCGTCATCATGGATCTGGCTTCAGCCTGATCGGCAGATACAGCTTTTAATCTTGGCACGAAGTAATATTGCAGGCCGATATACACCACAACCCACGCCAACATGGGCAGGACCAGGCGGGTATCGGCACTGGCGATCATCACCAGCATGGAGGTGAAATACACCAGGATGTATACCAATACATCCAGCAGCTTCATCACTGTTTCCCGGACTGACAATGAGGTCTGCATCACCTTGGTCGCCACCCGCCCGGCGAAATCATTCTGATAGAAAGAGACGCTTTGTTTAAGCAGGTACCTGTGGGCCAGATAGCGAATCGACATGGGATAATTTCCCAGCAGTGTTTGGTAGGCAATGAGTGCGTGCAGTAGCGTTAGCAGGGGCAGGGCAACCAATACAAGCAATGTCATGCCCAGTAATTTACTGCCTTCATCTTCCAGTAGCGTTGCGGGATCTTTGGTTGTCAGCCAATCCACCAACTGCCCCATAAAGCCAAACAGGCTGACCTCCAGCATCGCCAGCAGTGCAGTGAGCACTGACATCACAATCAACGGCTTTTCAAAACCACGGGTATAGTGACGGCAGAAGCGGTATAACCCCTTGGGAGGTTGCTGGGGCTCGGCGGCGGGAAGTGGATCTGTCCATCCTTCAAATAATCGGAACATCTGCATCCTTTCTTGCAAGCTAAAATCCAAGACTGGCATCAGCTTACTCCAACCTGTATGGAATTGCTCACCAAGTATCCATCTTATTGCCCATCAGCCAATCCTAATGCCAGGGTGAGAACTTGCAGCTTTGATGCACCGGATAAGGTACTATTCGCACCTTGCCAAATTCAGGACTTTTATATGAGCGACAACACAGCTTCTTTTTCTTCTTTGGGCCTTATTGAGCCCCTGACCCGACAGCTTGAAACCCTGGGGTATGACGCCCCAAAAGGTGTTCAGCAAGTGTCGGTGCCAGCGCTTTTGAAAGGCTGTGATGTCAAAGTAAAAGCCAATACCGGCTCAGGAAAAACCGCAGCCTTTGCACTGCCTTTATTGCAACGTCTCTATATGACGCCGCCAGCTGGCCGCGGTCGTAAAGTCAGGGCTCTGGTGTTATCGCCTAGTCGGGAGTTGGCGATGCAGGTAGGGGAGAGTATTCGCAGTTATGGCGCCTTGTTGCAGCCTAAACTTAAAGTGGTGACTGTGTTTGGCGGAGTCTCTGTGAACCCGCAGATGATAGCACTGCGCGGTGGTGCCGATATTCTGGTCGCAACGCCAGGCCGCCTGCTGGATCTGATCAGTAAAAACGCGGTTAAACTGAATCAACTGGAAACACTGATCCTGGATGAGGCTGATAAGTTGCTGAGTCTGGGCTTCTCCGACGAGTTGGCAAAGGTATTCAGTCTGCTCCCGAATCAAAGGCAGACGGCGCTGTTTTCCGCCACCTTTGGTGATGAAGTCTCAGCGCTGGCGAGTAAAGTGCTGCGTCAACCTATGGACATCGCGCTGGAAGAGTCCACGGATAAAGCTGATATTGAGCAACGGGTATTTGAAGTGGCTCAGGAGCGTAAAACTCAGCTTCTGATCAATCTGATTAAACAACATAACTGGCGACAGTTATTGGTATTTGCCAATGCCAGACAGACCTGCAACCGTCTTCAGCAGAAGCTGCAGCGTGCCGGCATCAAAACTCAGGTATTTCACGGTGATAAGTCTCAGGGGAACCGGGTTTCTGTGCTCAATGACTTCAGACAGGGCAAGCTGCAGATCCTGATTGCCACAGATATTGCAGCCCGCGGATTGGACATAGATAAGCTGCCTGCCGTAGTAAATTATGAGTTGCCACGCAGTCCGGCAGATTATGTTCACCGTATCGGTCGGACCGGCCGGGCAGGTGAGTCAGGACAGGCTATATCGCTTATCTGTCCTGACGAGTTCCATCATTTCAGGGTGATTGAGAAAAAGCACAAGCTCAGACTGCAAAGAGAGCAGTTTCCCGGTTTTGAACTGCCGGCTGCAGCTACCAATGTGAGCAAAGACAAAAAAACGCCACAACAGAAAGGCTGAATTTGGGTATTTGTGGTAACTCTTGGTTGTAGTGCCTGCAGGGTATTTTTCAATACATACTCTGTGGGGAAGAACGAGTGTGAAGTGGTGACCTTATGAAGCATCTGTTTTGGTTGGTTGAAGGTGATATTGCGGGCCGTTGTGGGCCGGATACCGCAGCATGGAATGTGACTGAGCTGCAGGACGCAGGATTTAAATCTGTATTGGCGCTTTCGCCCCTGAGTGAAACCCGCAAAGATGCACTCAACTCAGCTGATATTGAGTGTCGATTTCTGGACATGACAACGTCAACCCTTCTGGATGACGCTGTAACCCCCGAGTTTTGCGCAACAGTTGCTGAGTGTATTGGGCTGATTAATCAATGCCGCGAGCTCAATAAACCGATATTGTTGTGCTGCGACACAGGCAACGAACTCACCAGTCTGGTGATGGCCTGTTATCTGACTGAGCTGGGAGCGGCCCCTGTACATGCGGTCAGTCAGGTCAGAGCCATGAACGAACAGGCATTTTCAAAGCCAGGCTGGGATCAGTTTGTATTCGATGTCATTTACGCTCTGCAGTAGGTAAAAAGCCCATGGAGGGGGAATGCGATTTGGGACCGGTCGATTTAATGTAAGTCTGTTATTGCTTTGGTCAACATTGATAGTCGGATGCGCCTCGGCACCTGACTATCCGCACAAAGCCGAACAGCACTTTTTGGCGGCGGACAGTCAGGCTCCATTGAGCCAATATGCCAGTAAGCTGCAGCACCTTCATCAGGGTAAATCCGGCGTTCAGTTGCTTGGCGACCCACTGGATGCCATGGTGGCGCGGTTGCTGCTGATCAGTCAGGCTGAATCCTCCATCGACCTGCAATATTATATTTATCGAGGTGACGATACTGGTGCACTGATCGCTTTGGCATTAATGGATGCTGCAGATCGAGGTGTCAGAGTACGGATACTACTGGATGACCTTGCCACCACCTCTAAAGATGAAGGTTTGATTGCACTGGCCAGACACCCCAATATTCAGGTTCGCAGCTTCAACCCCAACCCTTCTCGTCACTTTAATAACCTCGGTATGCTGTTTAACTTTCCGAGGCTAAACTACCGAATGCACAACAAGTCTCTGACCGCAGACAATCAATTCTCGATTGTTGGTGGCCGCAATATCGGAAACGAATATTTTGCCGCTGATGAGACGCTTGAGTTTGGCGATCTGGATCTTTGGCTCACCGGACCTGTTGTGACTCAGGTATCTGCAAGCTTTGACGATTACTGGAATGCGCCTCACGTGCAGCCCATATCAGCCTTATCAGATATCCATGTCAGTGAAGAGCAGCTTGCCGCGTTTACCCGGGATATTGAAAAAGCCCGAAGTGACATGGCTTCCCACCCATACCTCAGTCGATTGATTAACAGCAGAATGCTGGCCACTCTTACTGAATCTCATTTAGCAAACGATGCACCCGGTGAGTTTTACCAATGGTATTGGGGCATTGCAGAGCTTTGGTCTGATCCGCCGCTGAAGCAGGCCAGACCTGTGGAAAGTCACTGGGTGGTAGCAGAGCTTTGGCAGGCAATGCAAGCCGTAGAGTCCGAGTTTTTAATTATATCTCCCTACTTTGTGCCGACCGTGTCGGGTGCTGAGCTCCTGGCTGAGCTGTCGAAGCGGGGAGTTAAGGTCATAGTGGTCACCAATAGTCTGGCTGCGACCGATGTGCTGGCGGTTCATGCGGGATATCAAAACTATCGTCAGCAATTGCTGGAGGCTGGTGTCACACTATATGAAATAAAACCTGACTTGCAGGAACCCGACAAGTCCCTGACCGGGAGTTCCAAATCCAGCCTTCATGCCAAGACAGTGGTCTTTGACCGGCAAAAGCTGTTTGTGGGCTCGTTTAACTTTGACCCAAGGTCGGCGCTGCTCAACACAGAGATGGGTGTGAT
Organism: Shewanella corallii; assembly: GCF_023349125.1. GTDB lineage: Bacteria > Pseudomonadota > Gammaproteobacteria > Enterobacterales > Shewanellaceae > Shewanella > Shewanella corallii. Next base: position 6,364 of record NZ_JAKIKT010000007.1, read on the forward strand.
GGTTCAACAACCTCTGTTTGCGGGTCGTTATAGGGTCTGTAGACCTTTGAAGATGGTTTTTGCAGCACTTTGTCGTTGTTTTATACAAAATAACGTGATTGAAGTGTAGTTGTTCTACATAAATGAGCGTTAATGCAGTAGAAAGCGACGACAAACGCTGCCCGAAGGGCTCGGCTATACGCGCTTTACTCTTTGTTGCAAGGTATTTGCTTAGGCCCACTAGGCGGCACACCTTGCGTCGTGATTAAAGCGCGTCTATCTCGAGCAAAATTCAACCATGAAAGGTCAGCAGACCCTAGTTAAAGAAATAGAACAAAGGTTACCGAGTCAGACCTATGAACTAAACTTGGAACAGGGAACCCTTATTTGGCTGGACAGGGGCTCGGGACGCACCTTGCATTCTGAGCCCAGGGTCGGATGGTGGCAGCGGCTGCTGGTAGAGCTGTTGTCCTGGCTTCCCATAGAGTCGCAGTTGTAACAATGTTATTTTTGCTTTGACATAAAACCACATTAAATTAATGGTTTAACAGGATACGCTTGCAGGCAACTTATTATGACCTCTAAAGCCAATCAGTCACAGGGACTGTTGTTGTTCAGGTTGACCCGTCATCAGATTTTTGCACTTGGTACCTTAAAAATCCAGGAGCTGGTTCCCTATTGCCGTTTGAATCAATTACCTCAAGCTCATCCTTCCGTGATAGGCACTGCGACCATCCGGGGTAAGACAATACCTGTGGTTGATATGCCCATGGCTGTAGGGTATCGGGGGATTACAGAGGAAGAAAAGCAAGATGCCTTTATCATAGTGACGGATTGTCACCGTCAAATTACCGGGTTTTTGGTACGTAAGATTGAACGCATTGTTGAATGTAATTGGCGTGAAATAGAGCAGCCGGACGATAACCTGGGTAAAAATGCATTCTTAACCGGTATTACCCGTGTCGATAATGAATTGGTTCAACTGTTGGATGTTGAACTGCTGATGAGCAGGATTTTCCCTTTCACCAAACAGTATGCTGCGGTAACAGACGTCCAGCGTGAGATGTTGAAGCCTCTGAATATTCTGTTGGTAGACGATTCGAAGGTCGCCAGAAAACAACTTTCCGATGCGCTTGACGACCTCAATATTCCCTATCAGGTTACAGATAATGGAGCGAGAGCGCTGGAGTTGATGCAGCAGGACGCCAGAGCGGGTCGCCCGGTGGATATTCTGGTCAGTGATATCGAAATGCCGGGGCTGGATGGCTATGAACTGGCATTCGAAGTCAAAAACGACCCTGCGCTGTCTCAGGCCTATCTGATCCTGCACACCTCTCTATCCAGTGAGATCAGTGTCAGTCAGGCGCATCAGGTTGGCGCTGATGAGGCGCTGACTAAATTTGACGCAGATGAGTTAATACATGCGATGCTGACCGGGGCCCACCGGCACAGCGAATCAGAAACCGCATGACAGGTGGTCATGCAAGCTTATGCTGAATTAGCGTCTCACAAACAAACCTCGTATTGAATCATGTCGGATCTTTGGCAACAAGGGGGCTATGTTGCCATTGAGCTGCACAATCGTACGCAGAATCGCCATTGAGTGCCGAACTGTCGGTTGGGTCACGGCTTTGGCTGGACAAACCCGCCTGCATCCTATACAAACCCTGCTTACCCTTATTTTTGCAATCAAGATATCCAAAGAGAGCTGCCCTCCGAACAGGCAGGGAAACAGCTCCGATTAACAGCTTTTAAGGTCAAGTCATGAAACAACAATCATTGTTGGCGCGTCTCGCCAGCGGCAGTCTGGTACTGCAAATTCTCGTGGGGATCATTGCCGGCGTTCTGCTGGCGACGACAGCCCCCGAGGCCGCACTCCAGGTTGAATTCCTGGGTGGTCTGTTCGTCGGAGCACTGAAAGCCATTGCCCCAGTGTTGGTGTTTATTCTGGTGGCAGCTTCTATCGCTAACCAGAAGAAGAATGCTCATACCCAGATGCGTCCCATTGTGATGCTTTATCTGGTGGGCACCTTTGCTGCAGCCCTGACTGCTGTGGTGATGAGCTTCCTGTTCCCAACCGAATTAGTACTGGCCTCCGGCGCGGAAGGTGCGACTCCACCTCAGGGCATCGCCGAGGTATTGAGCACTCTGCTGTTCCAGCTGGTAGACAACCCTGTTAATGCGCTGATGACAGGTAACTACATCGGTATTCTGGCCTGGGGTGTAGGTCTGGGTATTGCGCTGCATCATGCCAATGACACTACCAAGATGGTGTTCTCCGACATGAGCCACAGTGTGTCTCAGATGGTGCGTTTTATTATCCGTCTGGCGCCTTTGGGTATCTTCGGCTTGGTATCCGGCACCATTGCCAAGACGGGGTTCTCTGCACTGGCTGGTTACGCACATTTGCTGGCCGTATTGCTGGGTGCCATGGCGATTATTGCGCTGGTGGTCAACCCGCTGATTGTTTACGTCAAGATCCGTCGTAACCCTTATCCACTGGTGTTCCAGTGTCTGCGTGAAAGTGGCGTGACAGCCTTCTTTACCCGTTCATCCGCGGCCAACATCCCGGTAAACATGGCGCTGTGTGAAAAGATGAAGCTGCATGAAGATACATACTCTGTCTCTATCCCGCTGGGTGCCACTATTAATATGGGCGGTGCGGCCATCACTATCACTATCCTGACTCTGGCAGCAGTACATACCATGGGTATTCAGGTTGATATCTTTACGGCGCTGCTGCTGAGTATTGTGGCGGCAGTATCTGCCTGTGGTGCATCTGGTGTCGCCGGTGGCTCTTTGCTGCTTATTCCGCTGGCCTGTAGCTTGTTTGGTATCTCCAATGACGTAGCTATGCAGGTTGTTGCCGTTGGCTTTATCATTGGTGTGATTCAGGATGCGGCTGAAACCGCGCTGAACTCCTCAACTGACGTTGTGTTTACTGCAGCAGCATGTGAAGCCGCTGAGCGTGCTGAAGCTAAAGCCAACGCTTGATAGTAAGTCAGTCTGGATTTTGATAAAACGGGAGCCTCAGGTTCCCGTTTTAGTTTATTGGTACCCTAATGTTTCTATGTGACTTTTCCCGTCTGGACTCTGCTCAGGCCTGGTACAGCATTAATGATGGTGTGATGGGCGGATTGTCCCGCTCAAGGATGTCGGCTTCTCCACTCGGGCATGCTGTATTTTCCGGCCATGTCTCCCTGGCTAACGGCGGTGGCTTTGCCTCGGTGCGGAAAGATGAATTAAGCCTGGATCTCTCAGGAGCAGAAAGGTTACAGCTTTGGGTAAAAGGGGATGGTAAGCGCTACAAGCTGAATCTTAAGGATTCCATTGAGCCATTAAGCCCGGTATTTCAATATGAGTTTGATACCGACGATTCGCTGAGTGAAGAGTGGCAGAAAGTCGTGCTGCCAGTGGCAGACTACCAAGCCAAAAGTCGTGGTCAGATACTCGATGGGATTGCGCCCGACTTTAATGCGATTGTCAGTCTGGGGTTGGTAATAGGAGACAAGCAGGGTGGTGATTTCACCCTGCTGATTAAGTCTATCGAGGCTCTTTGAGCAGGGGCTAAGCTGGTGTGATAATGCCCAGGGGCGTTGCCGTTTCCCAGGCTCCCCGGGTGAAGTCGGGAATATCTACTGAGTTTGAGCGGTTAGCGAGTGACTGCTCACTCAGTATATTGATCACCGACCAGGCGGCACCATCATATACATCCTGATCGAGCGGCTCAGCATTGCGCAGACAGTACACCATGCGCCACAGCATCAAAAAATCCATACCACCATGGCCGCCGTTACGCTCAGCTTCTTTACCCATATGCTGCCACAAAGGGTGGTCATATTTGGCATACCAGCTATCCATCTCATAATCCCACTGGTGGAAGTTGCCACTGCCGCCATGTTCCAGCGCAATACGGTTCGGAAAACCGGCAAACACACCGTTGGTGCCCTGGATTAGATTATGACGACTGTAAGGACGCGGGGTGGTGGTATCGTGCTGAACCATAATGGTTCTGCCCTTAACCGTCTTGATCAGCGTAGTGCTCATATCGCCATTGATATAGTTAAGCTGATTGCGCTCGTGGTCGGCAGGAAACTCTCGTCTGGCATAAAGTTGTCGGCCCAGTGCCGGTGAGCTCATTGAGGTCAGATAATCGAATCTGTCGCCACGGTTGATATTCATATACTGGGAAACTGGCCCCAGCCCATGGGTGGGATAGAGGTTACCGTTACGTCTGGTATGCCAGTAAGTTCGCCATGAACCTGTGCTTTGCTCTATCTCCTTCATTTGCCAGCGCAGTTCGTGGATATAGGCTGCTTCACCGTGGAGTAACTCGCCAAACAGTCCCTGGCGCACCATATTAAGCACCATCAACTCATCCCGACCGTAGTTGACGTTCTCCATCATCATACAGTTCTTTTGGGTTCGTTCGGCTGTATCCACCAACTGCCAGCACTCTTCAACGGTCAGCGCCAGAGGGACCTCTACAAAGGCGTGCTTGCCACTTTCCATGGTGTCTATTGCCATGGGGGCGTGCCATTTCCACGGTGTGGAGATAATCACAATGTCTATGTCATCCCGCTCAAGCATGCGCCGATAGTCATACTCATCCTTGCCATAAGCTGCTGGAGCAGGAAGGCCTTTGTCGGTCACCAGATTTACGGCTCTGTCGAGCACTTCCTGGTGGGTATCGCATATGGCTTTAATTTCCACACCATCAAGATGGCAGAAGTGCTTCACATGTCCATAGCCACGCTGACCAACACCAATAAAGGCCACTCTGACCGTTTCCATGGGGGGCACAATAAGGCCGATAACACTCTTGCCTTTGGCCAGAGGCTGGCTGGCTGAGGTGGATTGGCAGCCGGCCATAGTACCGGCCACTGCGGTTGCTGTAACTGCTGTTGCAGCGCGCAAAAAATCCCTTCTGTTGAATTGGCTCATAGTCCTTCCTGTCTGGATTGTTGTTTTTAAGGTTCCAGTGCCTGGCATCTTATAACAAAACGCAAACAATACAGGTCAAACTTGCAGCGTTTGCTGCTGTTTTTTTCTGCGCTGAATTTCATTTGAGTGATCAGTGTCACGTTATTTTGAGGGCGAATAAGTACACTTGCCGCCAATTCCACCTGCAGAATGTAAAAAACTGCAACTTTCCCTTATTTAACGCTGGAGAAACCCTGACAATGACCGCTATGCTTAGTCCTGTGCCACATGAAATTCTTGATGCCGCTATCGAGTTTTTTAATAGTCGTGAGGCATCGGCAAAGATAAGACGTATTAATTGTCAGGGAGGTAAAAGACAGATGGAACCTCAACAGCTTGTTGGTGAATGGCTGGATAACCGTGATGGCGAAGGAGACAAGATCAATGTCTATCGCAGCGGTGGGGAGTGGGTATTGGAGTCCTGGTCAGAGGATGGCTGTCACAGTCGCGATAAAATGCTGGTGACTGAAACTGAACAGGGCCTCAAGTTGGAAGACAGAGGCGGTAACCTGTTTGGTGAATACTTCCTGTTGCAGGATGGCAAACTAAGCGTTTGCAATGCTCAGGGCTGTATGTTGCTTGAGAGAGCCTGAATAGGGTTGGAACCATAGGCTATCTGCACGGCAGAGAGCCTGCGATGATGAATTAACGAAACGGCTGTAAGTGATGACTTACGGCCGTTTTCTTTTATGCAGCCTGACCTGGCTGGTCTGAGAACCTGAACCGAGGTGTTAGAAAGGATGCTTGCTGGTGAAGCTTATTTGTTCACCGCTTGACGGCTTTTGGATAGTCAATGTCTGGGCGTGCAGGCATAAACGCGGGCGGGCATTGGTAATACGGGTATCCCCGTAAAAATCATCACCCAGGATAATATGTCCCAGCGCCTTCATATGTACCCGAAGTTGGTGAGTACGTCCGGTGTGAGGCCTGAGCTCGACCAGAGTTGAGTTTTCCCGGCGCTCAAGAACCTTAAAGTCAGTAATGGCTGACTTGCCAGTTTTATCTATCTTCTGCAGGGGACGATTTTCTTTGTCCGGGGCAATCGCCAGATTGATTTGCCCGGCGTCCTGTTTCATCAGGCCATCAACTTCGGCGATATAGACTTTTTCAGTGCCTCTGTCCTGAAATTGGGTTTTCAGGTGGGACTCAGCCTTTTTATGCCGGGCAAATACCATAATGCCTGAAGTGGCACAGTCCAGGCGGTGTACCAGAATGGTTTCCGGATATAGCTTTTGCAGCCGGGTCAGGGCGCAGTCATGGGTGACTTCAGCCATTCCGGGGTTGGAGAGCAATCCTGAAGGTTTGGCAATCACTATCATCTCATCGTCACGATAACGAATATCCAGCCAGGGCAGGGCGGGTGGATGATATTCAAAGATCTGCATTGTTTCTCCGGCTCTTTATGAAAATGATTGGTCAACCTGATGGCTGCGCGGGGATTTTAGGGATTTGCCATATCTGAGTAAAGCGTACGACTTAAGGTTGCTGGTTAGTAAGGGCCTAGCCCATGAGCTCTGTCAGCCAAAGTCGCCATTCCAGTCCCCACTGACTGGTCACTCCTCGGGTTTTAAATTTTACTTCGCCATCGCGAACGATATAGATGGCAGGCAGACCTGAAGCGCCCCATTGATTGGAGGCAGCAGCATCATCCAGAATCACCGGGAAGTTGTAGTGATTCGCCTGCATATAATCCAGTACTTCGTGGCGGGTACCGGATGCCACTGCCACAGATATCACGTTATATTCCTGACTCAGTGCATCCACGGCCGGGGATGTCACTTTGCAAGCCGGACACCAGGTGCCCCAGAAATAAACCAGAGTGGTTTCGTGGGGGTGTAGTGTCAGCGTGTCACCCTGCAATGATTCACCTGAGAGCACAGGCGCGGCGCCACTGACCATATCCCGCTGCAGAAACAGGCTGACGCCATAGACGACAATTGCGATGATCAGCAGGTCACGCGTCAGCTTGAGCCAAAAAGCCCTTTGCCTGAAGCGGGTAAAAAAAGACTCGTGCATTGGAATTCCGGGTTATAGATACTCTTCAGGTGTCTTGCGACTTAATATGCGGCTGTATGCCATCAACTGGGGATAAAGGGTCCTGAATGCGATTTCAATATCGACATCCATCTGTTTCACCACCTTGTCAGCCCCAACAAATAACTCAGGTTTGGAGAAGCGGCGGCTGACACCCAATATCGCATCATTAAGACCGGCGCGACTCTCATAGGCTTTCAACCAGTTTTGTTGACGCATCCGGGGCAGGATTTTACTCAGGGATTCGGGCAGATCTTCGGCCTTGTCGAGCTCGTCGTAAGCGTAGGTTGAAAACTCTTCAAGCTTAATGTTGTGGTATTCATCCCAGTAGCGCGCCAGCATGTGGTCGAAGGCCAGGTCCATCAGTATTGGCGCCACACGGGAGTATTTTTTGGGGAATGCTTTTACCAGGTCACGGCTGAGCTCATGTTCATCTGTTAATTGGTCCAGTTGTCTGTGCAGCCAGATTCCCTGCTGCAGCGGCTTGGCAAAGTTCTGAATATTACCCTTGGCAAAATCACCGGCCAGATTACCGGCCAAACTGGTCTGGCTGTTGTCGGCCAGATGGAGGTGCGCTAGAAAATTCATAATTTAGCGTTGGCGAAATTTGAAACAAAAGGTAACATGCAACCGCATACAGACAAAGAAATCACGTCAGTACTCCGGTAAACATCAGTCTAATCGCACGGAAAGCGACCGTTACGCCGGAAAAGTGAGCATATTTTACACCTCGGAGATCATGGATGATTGAACACTTCAAAAAGCGGTTGATTAGCCTGCTTAGGCTCTTCAGGCGTGCACCCAAGCGACAGATACATGTCGACATCCCAATTACCCGCCACAGGTATCGGCTGGAAGATCTGGACCGTCATACCTCAGTCGATAAGGATTCTTGATCTTAACGCGCAGTGACACTAGACTGGCCGCCGTCTTTAGCCAAGCCGAGTAGTATCTTCATGCGCGTTTCAGATTTTACCTTTGAGCTCCCAGATGAGCTGATAGCCCGTTACCCGATGGCCGAGCGTACTGCATCCAGATTATTGACTCTGGATGGCAATAGTGGCGCCCTGGGAGATAAGCAGTTTACTGACCTGCTGGAGATGATTCAGCCTGGCGATCTAATGGTATTCAACAACACCCGGGTTATTCCTGCACGACTGTTTGGTCAAAAAGCCACTGGCGGTAAGTTGGAGATCCTGGTGGAGCGCATGCTGGATGACAAGCGTATTCTGGCCCATGTTCGCAGCTCCAAGTCCCCGAAAGAGGGCGCCATGATCAATCTTGATGGTGGCCATGAAATGAAGATGCTGGCCCGTCACGATGCCCTGTTTGAACTGGAACTTCAGTCTGAGCTAACCATTCTGGAAGTGCTGGAAGCTGTAGGTCATATGCCGCTGCCTCCCTATATTGACCGTCCGGATGAAGACGCAGACAAAGAACGCTACCAGACTGTATATAACCAGAACCCAGGTGCTGTAGCGGCACCCACTGCTGGCCTACATTTTGACGATGGTATGCTGGAGACCTTGAAAGCCAAGGGCGTGAATATGGCTTTTGTCACCCTGCACGTTGGCGCAGGCACCTTCCAGCCAGTGCGTGTTGACAATATTCTGGAACACAAGATGCATTCTGAGTGGGCCAATGTGCCTGCCGATGTGGTTGAGTTGATTAAAGCGACCAAGGCTGCCGGTAACCGCGTGATTGCCGTGGGCACCACCTCAGTGCGGTCACTGGAAAGTGCAGCTAAAGCCAGCGAAGGCGAGCTGCAGCCATTCAGTGGTGATACTGATATCTTTATTTACCCTGGCTTTGAGTTCAAAGTGGTCGATGCCATGGTGACCAATTTCCACCTGCCCGAATCTACTCTGATTATGTTGGTGAGTGCTTTTGCCGGTTTTGATGAAGTGATTAATGCTTATCAGCACGCGGTTGCGCAAAAATACCGCTTCTTCAGCTATGGGGATGCGATGTTTGTGACTAAAAAGACCCAATAACAGCAGAATTTGATTTAAAATACCCATCCCTGACCGGATGGGTATTTTTCTTTATCAGCCCTTGAAGCTGAGTAATTTGACCCAATCTACTTTTCTGATATTCGTGTTTTTCTGCACTGTCAGACTGTTTCTCTGACGAGGTATACGATGAAATTTGAACTGGATAAAACCTGTGGACGCGCCCGTCGTGGCCGCCTGGTATTTGAGCGTGGCACAGTAGAAACCCCGGCATTTATGCCTGTGGGAACCTACGGTACGGTAAAAGGTATGACCCCTGAAGAAGTGCGTGCCACCGGCGCCGACATTCTGCTGGGTAACACTTTCCACCTGTGGCTGCGCCCTGGCGAAGAGATCATGCGCAAGCATGGCGACCTGCACGACTTTATGAACTGGCAGCGTCCTATCCTGACTGACTCCGGTGGTTTCCAGGTGTTCAGTTTGGGTGATATCCGCAAAATCACCGAAGAGGGCGTACATTTCCGTTCGCCTATCAATGGTGAAAAAATCTTTATGGACGCTGAGAAGTCCATGCAGATCCAGCATTCTCTGGGCTCTGATGTGGTGATGATTTTTGATGAATGTACGCCATATCCTGCGACCCATGATGAGGCTCGCAAGTCCATGCAGATGTCTCTGCGTTGGGCCCAGCGCTCCCGTGATGAGTTTGATCGCCTGGAAAACCCAAATGCGCTGTTTGGTATTATCCAGGGCAGTGTGTACGAAGATCTGCGTGACGAGAGTCTGAAAGGTCTGCTGGAAATTGGTTTTGACGGCTATGCCGTTGGTGGTTTGGCAGTAGGTGAGCCAAAGGCCGATATGCACCGTGTGTTGGAGCATGTTTGCCCGAAAATCCCTGCTGACAAGCCGCGTTATTTGATGGGGGTAGGTAAGCCAGAGGACCTGGTTGAAGGCGTACGTCGTGGTGTTGACATGTTTGACTGTGTAATGCCAACCCGTAATGCCCGCAACGGTCACCTGTTTACCAGTGAAGGCGTTATCAAGATCCGCAACGCGCGTCATCGTGATGACACTTCACCATTGGACGCCAAGTGTGATTGCTACACCTGTAAGAACTATTCCCGTTCTTACCTGCATCACCTGGATCGTTGTAATGAAATTCTGGGCGCCCGCCTGAACACTATCCACAACCTGCGTTATTACCAGCGCTTGATGGAAGGTTTGCGCGGTGCGATCGAGACAGGTACATTAGATGCCTTCGTAGAAGACTTCTATACCAGTCAAGGCCGCGAAGTCCCTGAATTGGCTGATTAATTTTTTATCAATAAGAAGAGAAGACAATGTTTATTTCAAACGCTTACGCCAACACTGCCGGTGCTGCTCAGACTGGCGGTACCATGGAACTGATTTTCATGCTGGTCATCTTCGGCCTGATCTTTTACTTCATGATCTACCGTCCACAGGCCAAGCGCGTTAAAGAACACAAGAATCTGATGAGCTCTCTGGGCAAGGGCGACGAAGTCCTGACCAGCGGTGGCATCCTGGGCAAAATTGCCAAGATCAGTGATGACAACGACTATGTGCTGCTGAACCTGAACGACAGCACTCAAATCACCATCAAGAAGGACTATATTGCAGCGGTTCTGCCAAAAGGCTCAATCCAGTCGCTGTAAAGCCAAGAGGGCAAAGGTGTGTTAAATAAATACCCCATGTGGAAAAACCTGATGGTGATATTCATTATCGCCGTTGGTTTTTTCTATGCACTGCCGAACCTCTTCGGGGAGGATCACGCCGTGCAGGTAGTGGGCACCCGCGGAGTTGAGGTGACTGCTGCAACCCAGACCCAGATTGATGATCTGCTGACCAAAGATGGTATCGCAGTGAAGCGCTCGGATCTGGAAAATGGTCAATTGTTGGTTCGCGTGCAAAACGCTGATCAGCAGTTGGCTGCCAAAGAAGCGATTGCCAACGCCCTGGGTGACAAATATACCGTTGCCCTTAACCTTGCTCCTGCCACCCCAAGATGGCTGGAGAGTGTGGGTGGTAGCCCAATGAAGTTGGGTCTCGACCTGCGTGGTGGTGTGCACTTCCTGATGGAAGTGGACATGAATGAAGCCATTCGCAAAATGGAAGAGGCCAAGGTTGCTGATTTCCGTAACCAGATGCGCGAAGAGCGTATCCGTTACTCAGGCGTTAACCGCACAGCCAAAGGCATTGAGATTCGTTTCCGCGACGAAGCCAACCTGAACAAGGCTGAGAACTTCCTGAAAACCCGTAACGGTAATGAGATGGTATTCACCGATGTGACCGAAGGCGACAAGTACGCCCTGCTGTCCTCCATGAGTGAAACCTACCTCAAGCAGGTGAAGGAAGAGGCACTGTCCCAGAACATCACCACTATCCGTAACCGTGTGAACGAGCTGGGTGTGGCTGAGCCTGTGGTTCAGCGTCAGGGTGCAGAGCGTATCATCGTTGAACTGCCAGGTGTGCAGGACACTGCCCGCGCCAAGGAAATTCTGGGTGCTACGGCATCTATCGAATTCCACATGGTGGATCAGCGTGCCGATGTTCAGGATGCAGTCGCAGGCCGTGTACCGGCTGGCAGCGAACTGTACAAGCGCCGTAGTGGTGAGCCTGTTGTGTTGTACAAAGAAGTGATGCTGACCGGTGATCATATCACCAGCGCCCAGCCAGCTTTCGATGAGTACAGCCGTCCACAGGTGGCTATCGGTCTGGATGCCAAAGGCGGCACTATCTTCTCCAACGTGACCAAAGACAACATCGGCAAGCCAATGGCGACTTTGTTCATCGAGTATAAAGATACCGGTGAGAAGAACCCTGACGGCAGCATCAAGATGAAGAAGATCGAAGAAGTGATCTCGGTAGCGACCATTCAGGCGCGTCTGGGTCGTAACTTCGTGATTACTGGTCTGACTCACAGCGAATCTCAGAATCTGGCGCTGCTGTTGCGTGCCGGTGCTCTGATTGCGCCTGTATCTATCGTTGAAGAACGTACCATTGGTCCAAGCCTGGGTCAGCAGAACATCGAATCCGGTCTGCAGGCTATGATTTGGGGCATGGTTATCGTGCTGATATTCATGGTGGTTTACTACCGTGCCTTCGGCCTGATTGCCAACCTGGCGCTGTGTGCCAACCTGATTATGATCGTGGGTATCATGTCCATGATCCCGGGTGCTGTTCTTACCCTGCCGGGTATTGCCGGTATGGTATTGACGGTCGGTATGGCGGTGGATGGTAACGTGTTGATTTATGAGCGTATCCGTGAAGAACTTCGCGCCGGTCGCAGCGTACAGCAGGCGATCAGTGAAGGTTACGGTAATGCATTCTCAACCATTACCGACGCCAACATCACTACCTTTATGACAGCCTTGATCCTGTTCGCTGTGGGTACCGGTGCCATTAAAGGCTTTGCGGTTACCCTGATGATAGGTATCGCCACCTCCATGTTTACTGCCATTGTTGGTACTCGCGCTATCGTGAATGCCATCTGGGGTGGTAAGCGTGTGAAGAAACTGTCGATTTAAGGGAGACGACTGTCATGATGCAATTAACCGCATTTAAAAATACCATCGACTTCCTGAAGCACGCCAAGGTCATTGCTGCCCTGTCTGTGCTGCTGACAGTGGCGTCTGTTGTGTGTCTGGCTACCAAGGGTATCAACTGGGGTCTGGACTTTACCGGCGGTACCGTAGTTGAGCTTGAGTTTTCCAAGCCCGCCGATCTGCCCGCTCTGCGTGCCAACCTGACAGCGGATGCTGTTAAAGGTGCCGTGGTACAGAACTTTGGCTCTACCCGTGACGTACTGGTACGTTTGCAGGCCAAAGCTGATATCAAGAGTGATGTACAGGTCGCTGAAGTGATGGCTGCTGCTCAGAAGATGGATTCAAGCGTGATTCAAAAGCGTGTTGAATTCGTTGGTCCTCAGGTAGGTAAAGAGTTGGCAGAGCAGGGTGGTCTGGCGGTACTGGTCGCATTGATCTGTATTCTGATCTATGTGTCATTCCGCTTTGAATGGCGACTGGCTGCAGGCGCTGTGGCGTCTCTGGCTCACGACGTTATCCTGACTCTGGGTCTGTTCTCATTGTTGCAGCTGGAGTTCGACCTGACTGTTCTGGCTGGTGTGCTGACGGTAGTGGGTTACTCTCTGAACGATACCATCGTGGTATATGACCGGGTGCGTGAAAACTTCCTGAAGATGCGTAAAGCAACTGCCTATGAAGTGATCAACGCGGCCATTACCCAGACCATGAGCCGTACCATTATCACCACAGGTACCACGCTGATTACAGTAGTGGCTCTGTTCCTGAAGGGCGGCACCATGATCCACGGCTTCGCGACAGCTTTGCTGATGGGTATCCTGTTCGGTACTTACTCTTCTATTTATGTGGCAAGTTACATGGCTTACAAGTTGGGTGTAAACCGTGAGCACATGATGCCAGTGGAAGTAGAAAAAGAAGGTGCAGATCAGCCAAACATTATGCCTTGAGCTGAAAAACACTGACTAGAAAACGCCTGCATTCGCAGGCGTTTTTTTTATCTTTTTGTGAAACGGCTGAAATCCCCATAAACAGTGGGTGTTCGGGGACTTTGTTTTTTTTGAGCATAGGTTAATCAATGGATTGCTACTTGACACAGCAACAGCTTTGGGGATGATGAGCACTGCGGTAAAAGTGAGCAGGATAGCCATGGAAGAACGTAAATGTTTAGTGGCCGGGGGGAACTTGCTTCAAGCCCATACCTGGAAGGGGCTTTTGGAGGCCTGTGGTATCCCGGTTGAACTCAGAGGTGAAGCTCTGATGGGGGGCATTGGTGAGCTGCCGGTAGATATGCAAACGGTTGAGCTCTGGGTCCCTGAGTCCAGTATTGATGCTGCGAAACAGCAGCTGTGTCAGTTACAGGCCGAACAGCCCAAGTGGCAATGTGTCCAGTGTCAGGAGTGGAACGAGGCCAGTTTTGAGCTGTGCTGGAACTGTAGCGCTGAGTGTTGTGAACGTCACAACGACTAGTTCAGTTGCCTTTGAGTAGACCTTCAAAATCTTAATGGCGTCAACGCGATAGCCATTATCTTTTTGGTGTTGGCTTATTGCCCGCGCCACATTCCACGCATTACACTGTAGTTCCGGTCACCAGTGAGGAATGAGCTGTGCAGCATAACCCCGGATTTGAAGCCCTGGTCAATACCATTCGACCCGGCATAGTCGAAATCACCATTGAAGATTACCAGGCTGATGATGCCTGGCAGCTGGTTGATGTCCGCGAAGACAGAGAATGGCTCAAAGACCATCTGCCCCGCGCCGTCCACCTCGGACGGGGTATTCTCGAACGGGATATTGAAACCCGTTTCCCCGATAAAAGCACTCCCTTGCTGCTGTACTGTGGTGGCGGATACCGCAGTGCTCTGGCGGCTCACAACCTGCAGTTAATGGGCTACACCAAGGTGGCCTCGCTGGTGGGAGGATATAAGGCTTGGGTGCAGCGTTTACTGCCTCTGGTTAAAGACTGACAAGGACGATTTGAATGCAGTACTTTCCCCTGTTTGTTGATACGCAAAAGCTGAAGGTGCTGATTGTCGGCGGTGGGGAAGTGGCCGCCCGCAAACTTGATCTGCTGGCCCGCACCAACGCAGAGATTAACCTGATTGCTCCAGAGGTTATTGAGGAGATATTGCTCAGAGCCGAAAAGGAAGAAGTCAGGGTTCAGACCCGTGCGGCACTGCCTGAGGATATGCCGGGGTGGGATCTGGTTTACCTGGCTACTGACAGCGAATCATTGAACCTCAGGCTGGCAGCGGCAGCTAAAGAAGCCGGTGGCCTAGTGAATGTGGTAGATACTCCCCGGGCCTGTGATTTTATTACTCCCTCCATCGTTGACCGGGGGCGCATGGTGGTCGCCATCAGCACTGCTGGCGCAGCTCCGGTATTCGCTCGCCAAATCAGGGCTAAACTTGAAGCTATGTTGCCCCAGTCGCTGAGCCCCTTACTCAATTTTGTGGCCTCGCGTCGTGATGATGTGCAGCAAAGGCTACCCTCAGGTAAAGCGCGTCGTATCTTCTGGGAACGCTTTTTTCAGTTTAACGGTGACCGCTTCGACAGTCAGACAGAGCTTTGCTATGACCTGTCATTCAACAATGTGGCTACTCAAGGGGAACTATTACTGCTGGAAACCGACATTAACCCTGAGCTTCTGCCTTTGGCCGTGGTGCCTCTGTTGCAGCGATTGGATGCCGTCTATGCTGAATGTGAGATACCTGAAGCCCTGAACGAACTGCTCAGGCGTGACGCCAGCCGCGGCACATTGCCTAAACTCAGTGAGCTTAGCCAGCAGTTGCAACGGGGAGAGAGGTTGCTGGTTTATGCAGACAAGGCCTGTATTGATTCCCTCAGGGCACATTTTCCTGAAGCCCGGTTTTTGCAGCCCGGGGCGCTCTAATGCGTCAGGATTGACATGCAGTGCAGGCCTGATACCCTGCGCCCACACTATTATTCCGGAGCCTGTTAATGGCACTTAAAGCCACTGTATTTAAAGCTAATTTGCAAATCGCTGACATGGACAGACACTATTACCATGATCATGGCTTGACCTTGGCGCAACACCCTTCAGAAACCGACGAACGCATGATGGTACGCCTGCTGGCCTATGCCCTGAATGCTGAAGAGGGATTGGAATTCAGTAAGGGACTGTGCGTTGATGATGAGCCCGAGCTTTGGCTTAAGGAGCTGTCCGGTGAAATTCGTCTTTGGGTCGAGTTTGGCGAGGCTGACGAGAAGTGGCTGCGCAAGGCTGCCGGCCGCGCCAAGCAGGTGAAACTGTATGCCTATGGTGGCCGCAGTGTGCCTGTGTGGTGGCAGAAAAACGAGTCAGCCTTCAGGCGTTATCAGAATCTGGAAGTGTGGAACTTCCCTGCCGATCAGGTGAAAGCATTGGGCGGTTTGGTCAGTCGTACCATGCAGCTGAACTTCTCGGTAAGCGATGGTGAGATTTATGTCTCCAACGGCGTGGATACTGTGCTGGTCACCCCAGAAAGGCTTCAATAGATTATACAAAAAGCCCGACTACATAGCCGGGCTTTGCTTTTTCAGCGTAATTACTGCTGGGGCTTGTGAGCCATTAAGCCCTGATAACCTAGACCGTTAAAGGTATTGGTATAACCTTCGGCGATAAGGGCTTTCTGGGCCTGACCACTGCGGTTGCCACTGCGGCAATAGAGCATCACATCTGAATCTTTACCGATATTTCTGGTGGCAAACTCTTCTACGACCTGGGGCAGTGGAATGTTAATTGCGCCTGGCAGGTGACCCTGAGCAAATTCTGCCGGGGTTCTTACATCGACTATCAAAGCGCCGTCGGCAATATGATTCCATGCCTGCTGATAAACCTTATCATTTGCCTGGACTACACCGCTGAGCAGGGCGAAAAGAAACAGCACAGGTGCCAGAATCCGCGTGCAGAGTGTCTTGGTTGAAAGCATGTCAATTCCTTCTGATAGAAAGTTCAATTTTGGATTCTACGCCTAATTTAATTATCAGCATAGTTATCTGTTTGAATCAGGTAAAAACAATTTAAAACAGATGGTTATACCCCCTGTGGCTGACTCAGCGGCTATTTATCTCTTTAGGATATAGCCAGGCATAATACAGAAGTGGAATCACCACCAGGGTTAATGCCGTGGAGACCAGAATGCCGAAGATCAGGCTGATGGCCAGACCGTTGAATATAGGGTCATCCAGAATAAACAGGGCTCCGGTCATGGCAGCCACCGCCGTCAGCATAATCGGCTTGGCCCTCACTGCTGAGGCTGACACGACTGCCTCGGCCAAAGCGACTCCACGCTCCTGTTGCAGCTTGATAAAGTCCACCAACAGAATGGAGTTACGCACGATAATCCCGGCCAACGCTATCATGCCTATCATAGAGGTCGCGGTGAATTGAGCGCTCAGCAGGGCATGGCCCGGCATCACCCCGATAATGGTCAGGGGAATAGGGGCCATTATTATCAGTGGCACCAGATAGGAGCGGAAGTGTGCCACTACCAACAGGTAGATGGCGATCATGCCAACCGCGTAGGCTATACCCATATCCCTGAAGGTTTCATAGGTGATCTTCCATTCTCCATCCCAGAGTACCGCTATTTGGTCCAGACCTGATGGCTGCTGGATATAGTGCTGTGACATGGTCGGGAACTTGTGTTCAAGTCCGCTGATAATATCGAACATACCATACAGGGGGCTGTCCAACGGCCCGGCCATATCGGCTGTCACCATGATCATGGGGACCATATTTCTGTGGACGATTTCCCGCTCGATAAAGCCTTTGTCGATATGGACCAGCTCCGCAATAGGCACAGGCCCTTTGGTGCCTGTCAACGTCATATTAAGCAGGGCATCCAGATCCATCTTGCTGCCCTCCTGCAGCTCCAGCCTGATGGGAACCGGGGTTTTCTGGCCATCCAGATGCAACGTCCCCGCGTCTTTTCCGCCCACAGAAGTCGCAACAGCATCAACCACGCTGGCATAGGATACTCCCAGCAGGGCGGCACGCTGACGGTCAATGCGAACCTGCCATTTGTGCTGTCTGGCCGGAACCATAATGTCTATGTCCACGACATCCTTTGTTGCTCTGAATTGAGCCTCTACTTCCTGTGCCGCCTGTTTACGGATAGCCGGGCTCGGACCATAAACCTCTGCCACTATGGGGGACCAAACCGGTGGACCCGGCGGCACCTCCACGACTTTGACCGCCGCATTGTGCTGTTTTGCTATCTGGCTTAGCTGAGGCCGCACCGCCAGAGCGATCTCATGACTTGCTCTGTCTCTGTTGTGTTTGTCATGCAGGTTCACCTGAATATCGCCCAGCTCAGGACTTTGCCGCAGGAAGTAATGGCGCACCAGGCCATTAAAGTTCATGGGCGCTGCTGTGCCAGCGTACTGTTGCAGATCTTTGACCTCCGCCACTGTCAGCAGATAGTCAGCCATCTCCCTGAGTACCCGCTGGGTATCTTCAAGTGGAGTCCCCTCTGGCATATCGACTATGACCTGGAACTCAGATTTGTTGTCGAATGGCAGCATCTTGAGTACCACATGTTTTGTCAAAGGAAGGGCAAGCGCCAGCGCGATCAGGCTTATCACACCCAGTCCCAGCAATGTGCGGGCTTTACGGCCATCTCTTCCGTTCAGGAATGGGCTCATCAGCTTGCTAAATAGCCTCTGGAGGCGAGGGGCTTTGCCATCTGTGTCATGAGGCGGCTTTTGGTGCCGCTTAAGCAGCTTCTCCGCCAGCCAGGGAGTAATGGCGAAGGCTATTACCAAAGAGATCAACATGCCCATACTGGCGTTAATGGGGATAGGACTCATATAGGGGCCCATCAATCCCGATACAAACGCCATGGGCAGCAGGGCGGCAATCACGGTAAATGTCGCCAGAATGGTTGGGCCTCCCACCTCATCCACAGCGTCTGGGATCAGCTCGCGCAGCGGTTTATCTGTCATCGACATATGACGATGAATATTTTCAACCACCACAATGGCATCATCTACCAGAATTCCGATGGAAAAGATCAATGCGAACAGCGACACCCGGTTAAGGGTGAACCCCCAGGCCCAACTGGCAAACAGGGTTATTGCCAAAGTGATGATAATGGCGATGCCGACGACCACAGATTCTCTCAACCCCATGGTCAGAACCACCAACAGCACGACTGCAGCCGTGGCGAATATTAATTTGAAAATGAGGGTATTGGATTTGTCTGCCGCGGTTTGGCCATAGTCACGGGTAATCTCCACCTTGATATTGTCCGGCAGCAGGATATTGTTAACCGCGTTTAATCGTTCGCGCACGGCCAGCGCAATATCTACGGCATTTTGTCCAGCCTGCTTGCCAATGGCTATGGTCACTGCCGGAAAGGTGCCGTGTTGGCCTGTGTAATGCACGTTATTGTCAGGAATATCTGCCGCCAGTGTGATATCGGCAATATCACCAAGATAAACCGGCTGCTCCCGGCCGGATGGATCCGGCAACACAGCTACCAAAAGCTGCTCCACATCTGCCTGGCTATGAAGGAACTGCCCCGCCTGCACCTGAATAACCTGATTATCCTGAATCAGAGAAGCTGGCATGGAGATCAGGTTATTGTTTTTCAGGCTCTGGCCTATTTGGTCAAATGACAGGCCATAGCCCATCAGTTTGGCCGGATCTATTCGAACATTGAGTACCAGTTGATGTTGACCCAGGGTATAAACCTCCCGGGTGCCGGAGATGCGTTTGAGCTCAGTTTCCAGGTTCTGTGCGACCCGGGTGAGTGCCGACGCTGTGACGTTGGGATCCTCGCTCCACAGGGTGAGATTAACAATGGGCACATCATCTATTCCTCTGGGTTTAATCAATGGTTCTCCAACCCCTGCCGCCGCAGGCAGTTTATCCATATTGGAGTAAAGCTGGTTATAAAGGCGGACTATGGCTTCTGATCTGGGCACGCCAACGTCGAATGCAACAATAAACATGGCACCATCCGCCCGGGAGAAGGAGTAGAGGGTATCAATATCCCGGATCTGGGAGATTACCTGCTCGGCGGGCAGAGTGACCAGTTGCTCTACCTCTCTTGGCGTTGCGCCGGGAAAAGGGACAAACACATCGGCAAAGGTCACGTCGATTTGGGGTTCTTCCTCTTTCGGAGTGACCAGTATGGCAAACAAGCCCAGCAGGAGACCCAGGATGGCCAGCAGTGGCGTAATAGCATTGTCTAAGAACAGCGCCGCAACGCGCCCTGAAATGCCAGAATGAGCTGTCTGTTTGTCCATTATGGTGCCCTCTGCTTAAGCAGTGCGTCATAGGCATTGAGGGCAATCACATCCCCCTTCCTCAGCCCGGCAAGAATCACTACCTGATCAGCCTGGTTCTCTCCCACACGGACCTGAGTCAACAGGAACTTGTCTCCCTGCTTCAAATACACAGCGCTGAGTTCGTTCTGGGTATACAGGGCACTTTGTGGAACGAGTACCATAGGCCGTTTCTCAATAACAAAGCTGGCTTTAGCCATGGTTCCCGGGGCCATATCCGGAGTTTGTTCAGGGAAGGGCACCCTTACTTCAAAATTGTGGCCGACAGCAGAAGCGAAATTAAAGATCTGAAACTTGTCCAGTTGAAAACGGCGACCATCGTCAAGTGCAATATTGATTTGTGAGTTGTTCTTCAGTGCTGGCAGGTACTGCTGGGGCACCATTAATACTGCACGCATCTGATTTAATGAATAGCCCGATAATAAAGCTTGTCCGGGAGCAACGGCCTCACCGATTTCAACGTGGCGCTGGGTCACAATACCGGAAAACGGCGCGTACACCTGGGTGTAGGCGACAGACTCCCGGGCTTTTTCAACCCCGGCTTTAGCAGCTTCCACTGCCCCTTGAGCATTTTTGGCCTGTGCCGTGACTCTGTCCATCTCCCCCCTGGATACTGCTCCCTGTGGAAACAGATCGCTGAATCGTTGCAGCTGCGCCTGAGCATCTGCATTAAGGGCATTGGCCCGGGCGAACTCAGCTTCAGCAGCGGCCAGTGATGCTCCCTGCTCAATTGAGGTGATCTCCAGCAGGCTGGCGTTGGCCGGGACTTTATCGTTGACGTCGTAATTGATATTGAGAACACGGCCTGATGTTTGCGCAGACACAGTTGCTGCCTTTACCGGCTCTATGGTGGCATCCAGTGTCAGATATCGGTTCTGTGGAGTCTGAGTGATTGTCAGGGTATCAACAGCTTCAGCAGCTAGGCTGTTGCTCGACAAAACCAAGCCAAGTGCTATGGCACTGAAAGTCCGTTTTCTTCTGATCATGGAGAATCTCTAAGTAGGGTAAAAATCAATCCATGAGAAAATTCTAATGAAAGTGGGCGTAAAGAACAATATATCCATTAAAAAAATCTAATAAATAATCTTATTCACTCATAAAGATAGTATTAATATGGTGGGGACGCCGGGTAGATATAGAAAGGCCGGAACAACTTCCGGCCTTTGGATTCATTTCGACTCAGTCTGTCAGGTAATAGGTGAGGGTCGAGACTACTCTGACTTTTTTGATGTAAGGTGTGTTACTGTCTCTGTCTGTGATGATGAATTGACCCTGACTGGCGGTTTTGATTTTACCCAGCTTTGAGTCTGAATCCCGGGCAAACTTTTCAGCGACCTCTCTGGCATTGCGGGTGGCCAGTTGGATCATTTCAGGTTTGATTTCGTTGAGGCCTGTAAACAGATACTCCACCCGGCTTTGATAATCGTCCGTAGAGATGGTGATGCCTTTCTCCAGCAATTGGGTCAGCTTGCCTCTGCTGAGACGCACCTGCTCAACATTGTTGGTATAAACCGATACTGTTGATTTGGCGAAATAGCGGTATCTGACATTGGGGTCCACATAGCCGCGGGCCTGTCTGTCCTCGATATTGGGCAGCGACACTGTGATCTCGTCATCTTTAAAACCAAGGGCTTTCAGAAAACTGACCACAATCTGGGTTTTGGCTTCAACGTTGCGATACAGACTGCCAAGGTCATTATCGACTTCAGTAAACTGTATCGGCCAGATAGCAATATTGGCATTGACCTCTTGTTCTGCCAGGCCTTTGACATTGACCGTGCGGTCCATCGATTTCACCTGCAGCAGAGTATCGCTTGCCAGCCAGGCTGCACCCAGTAACCCGGTCGCCAGCAATACCCCGAGGATGAGTGCGGAAAGAGGGGACGAAGATCTCATCATTGCTCCTTACGAAGATACTTTGGCTTCACTCTACTCCCGCTAACTCTTTGGGACAAGAAAACAAAACGCCCCGCAAAGGCGGGGCGTTGAATGCTGAATCAGCTTAACTTAAAGCTCCAGGCTTAGAAGCTGTAGCTGTACTGCAATGAGATGTAGTTGGCACCAGTGTTGGTAACTGCGTTCAGCTGACCAAACAAAGACTGCTCGCTCAAATGAGTTTCTTCACCCATTACATGGGCAAAACCAAAGTCGACAGAGGACTTGGGAGTCAGGTGATATGTCGCACCCACAGATACCCACTGACGGTCAGAGTCAGGAATAGAGATAGACTGGATATCATCCACTACGCCCTGGTCATAAGCGTAACCGGCGCGCAGGGTCCATTGATCATTCAGGGTGTAGGTACCACCAACACTGAAGAACCAGGAGTCTTTCCACTGATAAACTTTCAGTGGCTCATCAGGGCCGTGCAGGTCCACAGAATCGAAGTTACTCCACTGGGTCCACTGTGCTGTGTATGACAGGGCAAACTGTTCGGTCAACTGGTGGAAACCGGCAAACTGAGCGATATCTGCCATAGGCACAGTCAGCTCTTCGTGGTCCGCCAGAGGTTGAGTTGGGTTAGCCAGTTTCTTCAGAGTGCCTTCCACTTTCATATCCGGGCTGAAGCGGTAGCTCAGACCGAAGCGGTTATTGGCATCCAGCTCATAGGTAACACCTACGATACCGCCGAAACCGATACCATCAGCTTCAACATCGACCACATTCTGACCGCCACGGGTCAACACGCCTTCACCGTGGATAATGTCCAGACCGGCACCTACACTCCACTGCTCATTGATACGGGCAGAGACACTGGCGTTGAAGTTGATTGTAGTCACTTCAGTGTTACCAATCAGGTCAATTGGGGCCAGTGCTTTGCCAGCAGTCAAATCAGTTGTATCTGTACCTGTGCCATAGTTGGAGAATACGCCCAGACCGAAGGCGAAGGTATCGTTGATTGGCTGGATATAGAAGGCGTTTGGAATAATCTTGCCTTCCGCAGCGTTATCCAGACCACCGTATTCAACAGCGATTGGTTGGCCAGTTAATGGGTTCTTGGTATGCAAAGAAGCATCTTTGATCTCGGCAGTAACATCGGCATAGGTGATACCCAGAGACAGAGCTTTCTCATCGAACATCGCCATGGCGGCAGGGTTACGGGCCAGTACTGAGGCGTTGTCAGCGATAACGGCGTCACCAGCGAAGGCGCGGCCGATACCTGTGGCAGACTGGCTGTTCAGCTGGAAACCGGCAGCCATTGCTTGAGAGCTCGCAGCTGTAATTGCTACGGCCAGAATTGTCTTGTTGAAGTACTTCATTATTATCTTCTCTTCATATTGGAAGCCGGTCTTTGCCCACTCCCCTTAATATTGCCGCGTATGGTATGGATGCGAGGGGATTCCAACAACTCCGACCAGAGCTGAAAAAGTGTTAACTAAAGGTTAATTTGGTGGCTTGTGCTGGGCTTGGTTCTGATGCTGGATATAGCTGTTGAGGTCTGACCTCAGTGATGCCAATGATTACAGGGAAAGGACTGGTTGATGCATTGGTTGCGTGATTGTGATTTTGGTCGTTGCGTTTTGATACAAAAAATGGCGTACAGGTGTACGCCATTTACCAAAAACCTTGATTTTAAAGTAATTGCTCTAGATTTTTGAAGGGTTAGTCGTCTTTAATCTTTGATTCGTTCAACGAATCGGTCAAAGCCTGAAGTGACAGCTGCATTGGGTTTGCTTAACAGACTGATCCCCCAGCCTGCCAGTGAGGCAAACAGGAATCCGGGTACCATTTCATACATGTCGAAGATGCCGCCACTGAGCTGTTTCCAGACAACCACAGTGACAGCGCCAACAAGAATGGTTGCTATGGCACCATTGCGACTGAAACCTCGCCAGAACAGAGACAAGATCACTACCGGGCCAAATGCGGCGCCGAATCCTGCCCAGGCATAGCTGACCAGCTCCAGCACACTGCTTTTGGGATCCAAAGCCAGCACGCCGGCGATAACTGCAATGGCCAGCACGCCGATTCTTCCAACCCACAAAAGTTCGGCATTCTGAGCCTGGGGACGAACCCATCTGCGGTAGAAATCTTCAGTGATCACACTGGAGCAAACCAGTAGCTGAGAGTCGATGGTGCTCATGATAGCTGACATAATAGCTGCGATAAGTAAGCCGGCCACCCAGGGGTTAAAAGCGACCTGAACCAACTGAATAAAGACTGTTTCTGAGTTTTGCAGCGGTGTCTGGTAGAAGTAAAGGTGGCCCGCGAACCCTACTCCCAGGGCGCCAATCAAGGCCATCAACATCCATCCCATGGCAATATTACGGGATGTGGGAATGGCAGCATCGGACTCAATAGCCATAAAGCGGGACAGAATATGGGGCTGACCAAAGTAGCCCAGTCCCCAGGCCATTAATGATACAAAGCCCATAAGGGTCATGGACTCAGGCATCAGGTGCAACATCTCAGGTGTAATACTGTCTATCGCTCCCTGAGACTGAGGTTCAGAGAAAATAGTCACAGGGACAATGATAAGTGCAATCAGCATCAGGATCCCCTGGAAGAAGTCAGTCCAGCTCACTGCAAAGAAGCCACCAATAAAGGTGTAAGACACAATAATGGCCGAACCTATCAGCAGCGCGGTGACATAATCCAGGCCGAATACCTTTTCGAACAATATGGCGCCGCCCACCATGCCGGAAGCAGAGTAAAAGGTGAAAAACAGCAGAATAGTTGCGGCTGAGACCAGTTTGAGAATCCCTTGTTTATCGTCCAGTCTGTGTTCAAAGAACTCAGGCAGGGTCAGGGCGTTGTCAGCCATCTCGGTAAAAATACGCAGGCGACGGGCAACAAACAGCCAGTTAAGCAAAGCACCGATAAGCAGGCCGACGCCAATCCATATCTCTCCCAAACCACCCAGATAAACCGCACCGGGTAAGCCCAGCAGTACCCAACCGGACATATCTGACGCGCCGACGCTCAACGCCGTGACTGCCGGCCCCATCTTGCGGCCGCCCAAAATATAGTCGTCTACTGAATCCGTGGCTTTGTAGGCCCAAAAGCCGATTGCCAACATTAGTACTAGATAACCGGCAAAGGTTATCAGGATGGGAGTTTCAACTGTCATGATGACCCCATAAGAATTTTTGTTCTGGTGAGAAATAGGTGTTCCCGACACACGAGGGTCTGTTGACCTTTCATGGTTGAATTTTGCTCGAGATAGACGCGCTTTAATCACGACGCAAGGTGTGCCGCCTAGTGGGCCTAAGCAAATACCTTGCAACAAAGAGTAAAGCGCGTATAGCCGAGCCCTTCGGGCAGCGTTTGTCGTCGCTTTCTACTGCATTAACGCTCATTTATGTAGAACAACTACACCGCAATCGCGTTGCTTTGTATAAAACAACGACAAAGAGCTGCAAAAACCATCTTCAAAGGTCAACAGACCCTATTCAACAAGCAAAAATGATATTGGCTGCTTGCCCGGTGTCGCAATCTGTTGGGGTGACCCCAATCACAAATGCAAAACAGGACGCGATAGGCGTCCTGTTTGAAGGGGAGGGATTTTAGTTTTAAATGAAGCTTTGATCCAGCTCTTGTCGGGCAAACTGCAGATCCTGTTGGTTTTCACCTACAAGCAGCAGGAAAGCGTCGCCTTTGGAAAACCCAAGTCCTTTAAAGTGGTTGTCGGCAAACTGGCTTTCCAGTGCCATACGCTCCTCAGTAGGGACAATAAACAGCGTTACCTTGCCATTTTCGCCCTGCATGACCAAGTGAAGGCTGCGGACACCCTGAAAATCACAATAAGTACTGTAAAAAATCTGGCCCGGCTGTGAACTGAATCCCTTATCATTAAATCCCTTCAGCGACGCCAGCTGAGCATTAATCTGATTAAAGCTGATATCACCATGGGCGCTGAGTGCTTTAGGTTCATGCAGTACGTGGGCAATGGCGTGTTCACTCAA
The DNA here is from genome assembly GCF_023349125.1 of Shewanella corallii. Lineage (GTDB taxonomy): Bacteria > Pseudomonadota > Gammaproteobacteria > Enterobacterales > Shewanellaceae > Shewanella > Shewanella corallii. Next base: position 32,071 of record NZ_JAKIKT010000007.1, read on the forward strand.
TTCAATGGGGGCCATCCGCCAGGTGGCATAACCCACTCCCAGTACCATGGCAACCGATGCCGCCATGGCCATCATAAAGGAGACGGTTTTCTTTTGCTGTCTGTGGTTTGACAGTTGCTGATTCAACAGCAGTTTATCTGCCAGGTCATCAGGTACATCCAGACTCATCGCTTGTTCGAGCTTGGCGTCCAGCTTATTCAGGTCTTTCAGAAACTGCTGACGCTCGGGTGTTTCTTCGCTGGCCTGGATAAAATCGTCATCCCGGCTTTGTGGGTCAGCATAAGCCCGGCGGCGAAATTCTAATTCATCCATTGGATTGACCTCTGATCTCGGCGCTTTCCAACGCGTCTTTCAATTGATTACGTGCCCGAAACAGTCGGGTCATTACTGTATTACGATTCAGCTCGAGCATCTCGGCAATCTCATCGCCGCTGAAGCCCCCAATGATCTGTAATACCAAAGGCTCGCGATACTCAGGTTCCAACCTGGAGATATGCCTGCGGATAAGATACTGCTCGGCATGCTCCTCTGTACTGGGGCTATAGGAGTCTGCAAGTGTATCCTGCTCAACATCCGAGTAATCAAACTGCTTGCGCTCAAAACGGCGGGCATTTTCACGTCGCAGTATGGTGATCAGCCAGGCCTTGGCGGCCTTCTCATCCTTCAGGGAATCCAGTGATTTCCAGGCGCGCAGAAAGGTTTCCTGAGTTATATCTTCAGCCACCTGCTTATCTCCGCAAAGCCAAAAGGCATAACGGAAGATATCCTTGTGCAACGCCCGAACCAGGCTGTCGTATCGTCTTTGTTTATTCAGCATGTCAGATTTGACCGACTGCTCAGACTTTTTCTTTCGCCAGTTTGTAAACATTTTTTATCGGCGCGATGGGATGATGATCACAATGCTAGCTGAAAAAAGCGCATAAAAAAACGTCGACCACAGGAGCCGACGTTTCTAAGTTGGTGTGAACCTGAAAGATTCTATCAGGGATTGAGTGGGGCCAGCTGGATTGCTGCACTGTTTTTTTGTGTCAGTTTCACCGCCAGAATTGCGTTCAATATGGCATCGAAGTCCAGGTTTTTACCTTCGCGGCTGTAGCGGGCGGCCTGCAGTGAATCTATCACCTGTCTGAGCTCGGGGTAGCGGGCGGCTATGTCAGCCAGTGAAGCTTCCTGGCCTGTATTTGAGCTTACATATTGCTGCAGGGTACTGAGTACTTTTTCCGGCGCTTGCTGACGGCAAGCCTGAGTCAGCGCCCCTTTGCCGCTGGAGGAGACAGGCCTGTCGATATCCTGAGCTTTGGATAATGTCATTTCATTGCTTGTTACTGTGCGACGCCATAACACCAGAGTAATAAGCCAAAGCAAGGCGAATATCCCGGTTAACCAGGGCCAGAAACCAGCATGGGTGACAACTGGTTGCATTGGCTGGGGTTGGCTGGCCTCAACAGCGGCCTGGCCGTCTGGCTGGAATACAGGTAATTGAGGTTGACCCACGGCGGCGCTGACCTCAATGGCTTCAGCAGGTAAGCTGGCCCACTCCTGTTTGCGCAGGTGTGGATTCCACCAGGGCACCCGCACTTCAGGCAAGGTAAAGTTGCCAGCCTTTGACGGCACCATGGCGATGGTCTGGGTCAGTTTGGCAACCAGCTGACCATTACGGACGATATTCTCCCGCTGGGCTTTTTCCGGGTAGGCTTTAAAACCTTCAGGCACCGGAATCTCCAAATCGGCCAGTGCGGTATCCTCCGCATTGGATGCCAGCAAAGTGACGGTGCGCGTGATTGGGGTACCAACCTGATATTGAGTATCTTCGCCATAGACATCGTTCAGGGACACCAGATCTGCGACCAACCACTTACCCTGGTAATGGGCGGGTTTGGGCAGTACATTGACTGTCAGTTCTTTACTGACTGCCTGTACCATACGACTGTCACCAAAGCCGAAGCCAAACAGACTGTCGCGATTCCCGGCGCTGTTCATCACTACATCCCCCTGGAAAGTCGCTGGACCTATCGCCAGGGTACCGGCTTGTGATGGAGTAATGCCGTAGGTGCGTTCAATGACCCGATAACGTTTACCATCAACAATCTCCTGCTGGTCCTGATCTTCCCCGAGCTGTTTGAGTTCAGCACCATTAAGTGTGGGGGCGTTTAGCACACCGCGCTGAAGATCTGCCCCCAGATAGAGTTTGACCCGATAGAGCGCCAGTTGGCCTACGTAGACCTCCTTTGCGGAAAGCGAGGCATCAATAAACACCAACTTTGACTGTGAAGACTGGCTGCCGGAGGCGACAACCTTTAGCTGTATAGGCTGTGATTTAACGCCATCAATAGTAAACGCCGGGATAGTGAAGGTCCCGGTCGCTTTGGGAGCCAACAGTATCTGCCAGTTGGTTTGTTTACTGGTATCAAAGTTCACTATTTGTGTGCTGCGTCCAACACTGGTTCGGCCTACGACAAAATCTTTACTCAGGGCTGAGGTGTCCAGTGCCTGAGCATCCAGATTGTCATTGGCGGAAACGGTTAATACAAAGTACTCACCATCCATCACAGGATTCTTGTCGACCGATGCGTCGACCTTGGTGACTGCAGCCATGGCCGCCGAAGGTATCAGCAGCATAAAAAGAAACAGAAAAATAGCTCGTTTTACCACTGTTCACTGTCCTTGGGTTGTTCGCCTCTCATACGGCGTTTCTGATATTCAAGTAACATCTTGTTGCGCAGCAGCACGGATGGATCATCCGCGACAGCACGCAGCGCTCGCTGCATATCCTCTGGCAGGGGCTCTTCAGACAAGCGGGATGAGGCAACACTGGCTTCAGCATCTTTGCCTGCAGGCTCTCCCAATTCAGCCTCCATTTGAGCCGCGGCCTGGGCATTAGTCTTGTCTTTGTTCTCCTCCGCAGTTCCATCGGCCGCCTGAGCTGCATCCGCTTCCATTGCAGCTTCGTTATTTTGCTCCTGCTGACTCTGTTGGTTCTGCTGACTCTGTTGGTTCTGCTGACTCTGTTGGTTCTGCTGACTCTGTTGGTCCTGCTGACTCTGTTGGTCCTGCTGACTTTGCTGGTCCTGCTGACTCTGTTGGTCCTGCTGACTCTGTTGGTCCTGCTGACTCTGTTGGTCCTGCTGACTTTGCTGGTCCTGCTGACTTTGCTGGTCTCGCTGACTTTGCTGGTCCTGCTGGCTCTGTTGCTCCTGCTGGCTTTGTTGGTCCTGCTGACTTTGCTGGTCCTGCTGACTTTGTTGGTCTTGCTGACTCTGCTGGTCCTGCTGGCTCTGTTGATTTTGCTGCTTCTGTTGCTCCTGCTGCTTTTTCAACTCTTCAGCCAGTTTAAGGTTGGCACCGGCGTCAGCAAAACCGGGATCCTGCTTGAGTGCTGCCTCATAGTCCTTGATCGCTTCATCCAGTTGACCAAGCTGCATTCTGGCATTGCCCTGATTGAACTTACCAATCGCAGTTTCATCCCGCTGAAACTCGGTCAGCGCTTTTTCATAGTTCCCTGCTTTATAGTGAGCGCTGCCACGCCAGTTACTGTCTTCAAAAAGCGAGGCGGCATCCTGATAAGCTTTATTATCAAAGGCGGCTTGTCCTTGCTGATCAGGGGTTTGCCAAAGATCCTGCCACCAGTCGGTAGCCATGGATGGCTGAGGTTGAATAAATATAATCAGGGCCAAGCCAGCCAGGATGCCTCTTCGAAAACTGTACAATGCGGGCAACAACAGCAAGATAGCCAGATAAGGCCCCAGGTCCTGCCAGCTGTCACCTTTAATCTCGGTGGCTTTGGCATCACCCGTATCCTTGTCCAGCCAATTTGTCAGGGCCTGGACATCACTGCCATCCGGGTTGAATGGCAACATAATGCCACCTGTCCCTGTAGCCAGTTGCCCCAGCAGCGAGAAATCCGTCTTGGCAATCACCACTTCACCTGCGTTGTCCCGCTGCAGTTGTCCATTGGGCAAACGGATTGGCGCTCCCTGATTGGTGCCCAGCGCAAGCACGCCCAGTCGATATTGACTGTCAGCAAGCAGGCTTTGGGATTCGTCATACTGGCGACCACTGATACCATCGCTCAGCAAAATGATGTCTCCCTGCTGGTGGCCGCTCTGGGCCAGCAGTTGTTTGGCAAGCGTGATAGCAGAGGCCAGATTGGAGCCCTGTACCGGCATGATGTCCGGGGTCAGGGTAGGCAGCAGGTTCAGCAAGGTTTGCTTATCTGTGGTCATTGGGCTGATGGTAAAAGCATCGCCAGCATAGGCAATCAGGGCAGTTTCACCATCTTTCAGGCTGTTTATCAGATCTGTGGCCCGGAATTTCTCCTGAGTCAGCCTATTGGGTGCAAGGTCAGTGGCATACATGGATCTGGACATATCCAGCACTATTACCCGTCCCTGAGCGCTGCTGAACACAGGCAAAGGCTTCTTGGTCAGTGCCGGGCCCGCCATAGCGACAGCTCCCACAAACCAAAACACTGACAGCAGCACTAACCTGTTACTGGCTTGCTTACCGCCTGGAGTCAGTAGCAGCTGAGTGAGGTGAGGAGCAATATAAGTTTGCCAGGCACTGCGTTTACCTTTGGTTTTCCAAAGTAGCAGCAGTAGCAGGGCCAATGGCAGCAGAGCCAGCAGCCACTCGGGCCGTATAAAATGCAAACTCATGAGGCTTTTCTCCCATTGCCAGACCTGCCGGCTGCGGGCAAGTTCAACAGGCCTGCCTGAGACAGTGCCAGACCTATACTCACCAACAATGCCAGGCCCAATGGCCAGTAGAAGAGTTCACTGCGGGGGCGGTAGCTTTGCTCATCCCGGCTGACTGGTTGCAATTTATTGATCTCCTCATAAATCTGTTGAAGCTCCTGAGGATTACGGGCACGGAAATACTGACCATTGGTGATTCTGGCGATATCCGTCAGTGTGGACTCATCCAAATCACTGGATGGATTAACTCTGCGGGTTCCAAAAAATCCCCTTTGTTCCATTACATCTGCGCCAACGCCTATGGTGTAAATAGTAACCTTACGCTCAGCAGCTATCTCTGCTGCCTGCAGTGGCTCTATATTGCCCGCATTGTTGCTGCCGTCGGTGAGCAGCACCAACACCCTGTTGCTGTCTTCCATTTGCTCAAAGCGTTTTACGGCCAGACCTATGGCTTCACCGATTGCTGTTTGTTTACCCACAAGGCCGATTTGAGCCTCACGCATGTACTGGGCGACTGAGCGGCGGTCTGCGGTCAGGGGAGTTTGTAAGTAGGCGTGGTCGGCAAAAAGGATCAGCCCAAGGCGGTCACCTTTACGTTGATCAATAAAGTCACTGACCACCTGCTGAACCACAGAGAAGCGGTCGACAGTTCGGCCAGCCAATGCCATATCTTCAATTTGCATGCTGCCGGACAGATCGACTGCGACCATCAAATCTCTTCCCTCGGTGGGAATATCGATAGGCTCTCCCAGCCACTGAGGACGGGCGCAGGCAACCACAAGGAAAGCCCACATCAGCAGGTAAAACCAGCGTGTGGTGTTGCGGTCGACTTTGACTCTTTGGGACTGAGTACGCGCGATACCCGGCATCGTTAACTCACCGCCACTGATCTGCTCCTCCTGTTTGCTGCGAATAAGCAGGGGCAGGGGAAGCAGCAATAGCAGCCAGGGCCATTCCAAACTCAACATGGCTGAGCCTCCCCATTGGCGCCAGCCAGCAGTTTGACATCAGGCAGTGACTTAAGCACCTTAATGGCAATGGCTTCAAGTTCGCTGGCGTCAGCCATATTCAGGCCGCCTGGGCTAAATCTGACAGCAAGCAAGTGTTGTAATGCCTGCAGTTCACTTTCTTCAATGCAAGTGCTCAGCAAGGCAATCCATTTTTCACCATCCAACGAGGCGACCTGATTACGTGGCAGGTAGGTCAGTGCAGTCCTTTTAAGCAGGGTATTTATTTGCCGCGGATAATCTGCAGAGCCCTTATCCAGCAGAGCAACAAGCTCAACAGCCTGGCGACTGGCGGTCAGGCGTTTTTGACGTTTGATATAAAACCAGGCAAAGGCTACAACCAGAACAATGGTCAGTGCAGCCAGTAAAAAATAGCCGGGAGCAGGTGGCCAGCTGCCAATCTGTTCGGGCAGGTTGATGTCTTTCAGTTGCGCCAGAGCAGGATTGGCAGGCGCAGCAGGAGTTGCAGTCATGAACGCAATAACTCCAGTTGTTGTGTCAGGCTCAGCCCGGCGTCAATCAGACGGGTGTGTACTCTTAATTTATCCATCATATTGATAAAGGTTTGTTGCTGAAGCCGCTGGGTGTGCAGCCATTCTTCATACTGGCTGCGGTTGAGCACCCGTTCAGTATCGCCATCCCTTACCGGCAGACTGAAATCTCTTGGCAAAGAAAGAGAGCCCTGACGCAGTGGGTCGGTAATTAAATAAGCACCAATATCACAGTGGCGCTTTAGGTCTGTCAGTGGGCCCAGACAATCCGGGTTAAAGTCGGCACCATCTGTAATCAGCCAGACCAGAGATCCGGGTTTGGCGATTCTGGCCAGGCGCTGACAGGCGCGGCTGAGATGATGCTCATCCCGTTTACCGGATTTAAACTCTGCCAGTTGCTGACCATGGATCTCACAAATGCCAGAGATCAACTGCAGTATGCCGGTTTGGCGGCTTTTGGGTTTAAGCTCCAGATGATGGGCTTCGCTGGCGATGAGTGCGCCGATACGGTCACCATGTTGTATGGCGTTCCACCCCAGGGTTGCTGCGAGATGGGCAGCCTGAACAGACTGCAACAGCAGGGTTGAGCCGAAATACAGGCTGTAACTCATATCCAGCAGCAGAATAATAGGACGCTCGCGCTCCTCAACAAACAGCTTGGTATGGGCTTTGCCGGTGCGGGCGGTTACCCGCCAGTCAATGGTGCGTACGTCATCCCCATTCTGGTAATGACGCACTTCAGCAAACTCCATCCCACGGCCTTTTATATTGCTGGCCCTGTGGCCAGCCAGTGAGGCTTTGGCGCGACTTCGCTTTTCAGGTATGGCTCTGGCCTGTCCCTGACAGGCAAGCAGTTCAGCTTCAGTCAGATGCCAACCGTCGGCGAACAATGGCAATTCAGACAGTGTTTTCATTAAGGAACAGCAACCAGACTCAGAATGTGATTGATAACCTGATCTCTGCTCACGCCCTGAGCCTGAGCGTGGTAGCTCAGCAGCAGACGATGACGCAGAACATTGGGAGCGACAGCCTGGATATCTTCCGGGGTAACAAAATCTCTGTCATTCAACCAGGCGCGGGCGCGGGCGCAGCGTTCCAGAGATTGAGTGGCACGGGGGCTGACACCATAGTCCAGAAAGCTCGCCAGCTCATCGCTGTATTTTTCCGGCTGACGGCTAGCCATCACAATATCCACTATGTATTGCTCAAGCGTATCGGCCAAGTAGATTTTCAGGGCTTCGGTGCGTGCGGTAAAAATTTCATCCTGGGATATCGCCTCAATGCTTGGCAATCCAGCGTGAAGCGCCTCATTGCGCGATAGTCTGAGGATTTCCAGCTCGGTCTCGGCACTGGGGTAATCCAGGTTCAGGTGCATTAAAAAGCGGTCCAGCTGTGCTTCAGGCAGTGGATAGGTACCCTCGTTTTCCAGTGGGTTCTGGGTTGCCATCACCAAAAACAGCTCTGGTAGCTTATAGCTGTTCTTACCAACAGTAACCTGACCTTCGGCCATCGCCTCCAGTAGAGCTGATTGCACTTTGGCGGGAGCCCGGTTGATTTCGTCCGCCAGGATCAGGTTATGGAATATAGGGCCTGACTCAAATTCAAAAGTCGCTGTTTGGGCACGGTAAATATCAGTACCGGTCAAATCTGCCGGCAAAAGATCCGGGGTGAACTGAATGCGATGGAAGTCACCTTCAATGGCATCACATAGGGCCTTAACAGCGCGGGTCTTGGCCAGTCCCGGAGGACCTTCCACCAACAGGTGGCCATCGGCGATCAGCGCGATCAGCAAATTTTCGGTCAGTGCAGGTTGGCCAAGGATTAATTGATCAAGATAAGCACGGAGAGATTGAAATCGACTTAACGGCATGGTTGCACTCAATTTGTTCAGCGTGGGTGATAAGAAAGCGGAAAAGGTTCTTAAAGAACCGGTTTGCACCTTCCATAGACTGCCAGTTCCGGGATAAGTTTCAAGTGAGTCACTGGCTTATGGACAGAATTTAATACCTCAGCCATAAAGTGTTTGTCCAGTCGTGGAGGGCAAACCGCCGTTTATTAGTGTTGCTGCATTTCTATAATTGAGCTTTATCTACTTGGCAGACTGAAATTTTATCACTCTGATGTCAGTGGTTTCATCAAAATGCAAACAAGTGTTTAAAACTTTGGGGTAAGAAGTTAGAATCGGATCACACTTCTATTGGTCAGACCTGTTTGGTGTATCCAGGAGTTACAGATTTTTATAACAAACTCAGGGATTAGGGTCTGTTGACCTTTGAAGATGGTTTTTGCAGCTTTTTGTCGTTGTTTTATACAAAGCAACGCGATTGAGGTGTAGTTGTTCTACATAAGTGAGCGTTAATGCAGTAGAAATCGACGACAAACGCTGCCCGAAGGGCTCGGCTATACGCGCTTTACTCTTTGTTGCAAGGTATTTGCTTAGACCCACTAGGCGGCACACCTTGCGTCGCGATTAAAGCGCGTCTATCTCGAGCAAAATTCAACTATGAAAGGTCAATAGACCCTAATAGGGCTGCCTTATAACATCAGGGGCCGGTGCGTCAGAGAACCCGGCAAGGAATGAGGGTGACAAATGAGTGACAGACAAGAGTTGGTCAATCGCCGCGGTGAACGTATTGCGATTGTAGCAGGGCTGCGAACGCCGTTTGCCAAACAGGCGACAGCATTTCATGGTGTGTCCGCACTGGAAATGGGCGCCATGGTGGTTAACGAGATGATATCCCGTGCTGAGCTGGATCCTAAGCTGATTGAGCAGCTGGTCTATGGTCAGGTCGTTCAGATGCCGGCGGCGCCAAATATCGCCCGTGAAATTGTACTCACCACAGGTATGGATATCGCCACAGATGCTTACAGCGTTACCCGTGCCTGCGCGACCAGTTTCCAATCAACGGTGAATGTTGCCGAGTCAATTATGGCCGGTACCATTGATGTGGGGGTTGCCGGGGGCGCGGATTCATCTTCAGTCTTGCCTATTGGCGTCTCCAAAAAGCTGGCCAGAGCGCTGGTTGATTTGACCAAGGCCAAGACCCTGGGTCAGAGACTGGCGATTTTCCGCCGCCTTGGATTGAAAGACCTGTTACCCGTCCCGCCCGCAGTGGCTGAATATACCACTGGCCTGTCTATGGGGCAGACTGCGGAGCAGATGGCGAAAACCCATGGTATTACCCGTGCCGAGCAGGATGCATTGGCTCACAGGTCCCACTCTTTGGCTGCCCAAACCTGGGAGTCCGGCGTGCTGGCCAATGAGGTGATGGTTTCTCATGTGCCGCCATACAAGTCTTTTATCAGTGAAGACAACAATATTCGTAAAGACTCAAAGCTTGAGTCCTACGCCAAATTAAGACCTGTATTTGACCGCAAACATGGCACTGTGACTGCCGCCAACGCTACGCCACTGACTGATGGTGCGTCCGCGGTGATTTTGATGAGTGAAGGCAAGGCCAAAGCGCTGGGCTATGAGCCGATTGGTTATATCAAGAGTTATGCTTTCTCTGCCATTGATGTATGGGAAGACATGTTGATGGGCCCCTCCTATGCAACGCCATTAGCGCTTGCCCGCGCAGGTATGAAGTTGGAAGACTTGACCCTGATAGAGATGCATGAAGCCTTTGCAGCCCAGGCGCTGGCAAATATGAAGATGTTTGGCTCTAAGAAGTTCGCCGAAGAGAAGCTGGGCCGTAACCGGGCCATTGGCGAGATAGATATGGACAAGTTTAACGTGCTTGGGGGCTCTATTGCCTACGGACACCCCTTTGCTGCAACCGGTACCAGGCTGATTACCCAGATGTGTAATGAGCTTAAGCGTCGCGGTGGTGGCGTGGGACTGACAACCGCATGTGCCGCCGGTGGTTTGGGCGCAGCGATGATTGTAGAAGTGGAGTAGGGGGATAGCATGGAAAAGACATTTAATCTGACACGTCGCGAAGATGGTATTGCCCTGCTGGTGATGGATGTTCCTGGTGAGACCATGAATACCCTGAAAGCGGAATTTGCTGACGAAGTGACTCAGGTGCTCGAAGAGGTTAAAGCTGATTCCTCTATTCGTGGCCTGGTGCTGATCTCTGGTAAGGCTGACTCCTTCGTTGCCGGTGCCGATATTGGCATGCTCGATGCCTGCAAAACCGCTGAAGATGCCAGAGAACTCTCTACTCAGGGACACAAGGTATTCGCTCAGTTGGAAGGCCTCAACATCCCTGTTGTTGCTGCTATTCATGGTGCTTGTCTCGGCGGTGGTCTTGAGCTTGCAATGGCTTGCCATCAGCGTGTCTGCACTGATGATAAAAAGACTATGTTGGGTTTACCTGAAGTGCAGCTGGGCTTGTTGCCAGGTGGCGGTGGAACCCAAAGATTGCCTCGTTTGGTTGGGGTCACCAAGGCGCTGGATATGATGCTGACCGGCAAACAGATCCGGCCAAAGCAGGCGCTTAAAATGGGGCTGGTAGATGACATGGTGCCCCTGTCCATATTGGAGCAAACAGCCATTGAGATGGCACTGAAGGGTAATCGTCCAAGACGCAAACCCAAGTTGCCGATGATGAGCCGTATACTTGAAGGTAACGGAGCTGGCCGTAATATCATTTTTGATCAAGCTGGAAAACAGGTGTTCAAGAAGACACTTGGGAATTATCCGGCTCCGGACAAGATCATTGATTGTGTGCGACAGGGCCTGGATAAAGGGATGGAAAAAGGTCTGCAGGTTGAAGCGGCACACTTTGCCGATCTGGTTATGACCCCAGAGTCCGCTGCCATGCGAGCGGTTTTCTTTGCCATCACCGAAATGAAAAAGGAAACCGGTGCCGGAGATACTGAACCCAAGCCAGTGAAAAAGGCGGTTGTGCTGGGTGGTGGACTGATGGGCGGTGGTATCGCTTCGGTGACGACGACTAAGGCCAAGATCCCTGCCCGTGTGAAGGATATTAACGAAAACGGTTTGTCCAACGCTCTTTCATACGCCTATAAGTTACTGGATAAAAGAGTCAAACGCCGCCATATGCGCGCGACTGAACGTGATCAGTTGATGGCATTGATGACGACCACGACCGAATACAAAGGCGTTAAGGATGCCGACATAGTGGTGGAGGCTGTATTTGAAGATCTGAACCTTAAGCATCAGATGGTGAAGGACATTGAAAGAGAGTGTGGTGAGCATACTATCTTCGCATCCAATACCTCATCTTTGCCTATTACACAGATTGCTGAAGCGGCGCAGCGTCCGGAGAACGTCATTGGTCTGCATTACTTCTCGCCGGTAGACAAAATGCCGCTGGTGGAAGTGATAGCTCATGCCAAAACTTCTCCTGAAACCATTGCCACCACAGTGGCTTTTGCCAAGAAGCAGGGAAAGACGCCGATTGTGGTGCAGGATTGCGCCGGCTTCTATGTGAACCGTATTCTGGCCTTGTATATGAATGAAGCGGCTCAGGTGTTACTTGAAGGTCAGTCTGTCGAAAATCTGGATAAGGCGTTGATGAAGTTTGGTTTCCCTGTGGGACCTATGACTCTGCTCGATGAAGTGGGTATCGATGTCGGTGCCAAGATTTCGCCAATTCTGGAAAAAGAGCTGGGCAGTCGTTTTGTTGCGCCTTCCGCTTTTGACAAATTAATGGCCGATGATCGTAAAGGCCGTAAGAACGGCAAAGGCTTTTATCTGTACGGCGACAAAGCGCCCAAGAAAGGTAAGAAGGTGGATGAGACTGTTTACTCAGTTTTGAGCATCAATGCCGGGGCAGATCAGGAACACACTCAAATTTCCCGTCGTTGTGTTGTACAAATGCTTAACGAGGCAGCCCGTTGTCTGGAAGAGGGAATTATTGCCTCGCCAAGAGATGGTGATATTGGTGCTCTGTTTGGTATTGGCTTCCCACCATTCCTGGGAGGGCCATTCCGCTATATGGATACCTTGGGTAGCCGTCGTTTGGTTGAGCTGCTTGAAGGGTATCAGCATCAATTTGGCGATAGATTTGCGCCCTGTGACATGTTGAAGAAAATGGCTGAGCAGGATGAGAAGTTCTTTCCCGAAGCTTAATTTATCCTGGGCTGGCTAAAGCTGAAAAAGCGGCAAGTGATTGCCGCTTTTTCTTTGTCGGTCTGAACATTGACTGCCTTCCTGTTCACTATGGGGCAGAGGGAGCTTGAGTCCCTCATGCCAGCCACCCAACTTTTATCCCCACCATCCTTTTGCAGGGATCACTTCGAGAGTATTCAAACCTTCAGGCAGTTGCACCTTTTTACGCTCGCACTTAGCGACGTGTTTTACCAGCTGCTTGTCCTGCTTAAGGGCTCTAATTACTAATTTAAACATACCGCACCTCTTGGGAATTGTTTAGTTGATAAGGAGAAGCAAGTTGATTAAGCAACCTGCTGATCAACAAACTTGATACGTGGGCCAATACCGGCAGTCTGCTCAACAAACTTGATACGTGGGCCAATACCGGCGGTCTGCTCAACAAACTTGATGCGTGGGCCGATACCGGCAGTCTGCTCAACAAACTTGATGCGTGGGCCAATACCGGCAGTCTGCTCAACAAACTTGATGCGTGGACCGATACCGGCAGTCTGCTCAACAAACTTGATGCGTGGACCGATACCGGCAGTCTGCTCAACAAATTTGATGCGTGGACCGATACCGGCAGTCTGCTCAACAAATTTGATGCGTGGACCAATGCCTGCGGTCTGGTCAACAAACTTGATACGTGGACCAATGCCTGCGGTCTGGTCAACAAACTTGATACGTGGACCAATGCCTGCGGTCTGGTCAACAAACTTGATGCGTGGACCGATACCGGCAGTTTGCTCAACAAACTTGATACGTGGACCAATGCCTGCGGTCTGGTCGACAAACTTGATGCGTGGACCGATACCGGCAGTCTGCTCAACAAACTTGATGCGAGGACCAATACCAGCACTCTGGTCAGATGAATCGGAAGTAAAAGCAAACGCTCCGGTTACACCAACAATTGCAGCTACAGCGAAAGTTACAGAGGCCTTGGTAAATTTCTTCATTTTTAATCTCTCTTAGTTTCAATTGGTTAACGGGTTTATTGACACCGATCTATGTTATTCAATTGTTATGCCAAGGTTTTGTTGGTGTTTTATTTTGGGTAAAAAAAAGTGAGCCCAACTTAAGTTGAGCCCACTTTCAATATAAGGTGCTGGTTAATTAGCTTACGGCAGAGTGATTGTTTTGCCTTTGTTGCTCCAGCAGAGCTGTAAATTCATTTTCGGGTAGCGCCTTACTGTAAAGGAAGCCCTGGATCTCTTCGCAGTTGAGGGCTTTTAACAAAGACAGCTGAGCACTCAGCTCTACGCCTTCACCTACCACTGAGAGTCCCATGTTATGGGCTATGGTGATAATGGAATCCACCATCTTCAAGTCTCGATCTGACTTGTCGATGTCATCGACAAAAGCTTTATCAATTTTCAGTGTGTTAATGGGGAAGCGCTTCAGATATGAGAGCGAGGAGTAGCCGGTTCCAAAGTCATCAAGTGCCAGGCTGACCCCCATTTTGGACAGCTGCTGCATCACCTTAATAGCTTTCTCTGGTTGCTTGATTACCGTGCCTTCGGTGATTTCCAGCTCAAGATTGGCTGCCGGCAGGCGGGTCAGTGCCAATATAGATTCAATCCGCTGTTGCAGATCCGGCAGAGCAAATTGGTGCGACGACAAATTGACAGCGACGCGGCCGTTGAACAGGCCCAGCTCACGCCAGCTTTGTGCCGCAAAACAGGCTTTTTTCAGCACAAGATCGCCAATTTCAACGATTAAGCCATTTTCTTCTGCAAGAGGGATAAATTCTCCGGGAGAAATCAATCCCTTATCTGGATGGTCCAGCCTGACAAGTGCCTCCATTCCCGTCAATTTATTGGACTTGATGTCATACTTTGGCTGGTAATGAACCTGGAAGAAATCTTTTCTCAGGCCATCGCGGATAAGGTTCTCAATTTCCAGTTGTCTGATGGCATTTTTGTTCAGGGACTCAGAGTAGAACTGATAACGGTTACCACCTGCCGACTTGGCGTGGTACATGGCGATGTCCGCTTTTCTTAGCAGTGCCTGCTCGTTTTGTTCATCTTCCGGGTAGAGCACAATACCGATACTCAGGCCGATTACCAGTTTCTCTCCGGCGATTTCAAAAGGGGTGGCGAAGTGTTCGATAATGCGTGATGCGATGGTTGCGCCAGAGCCAATATCCGGCAGTTTATCCTCCAGAATGGCAAATTCATCGCCTCCAAGTCGATACAGGCCTGTATGTCTTGGGATTGCCTGCTCCAATCGCTTGGCCACCAAAACCAACAGTTCATCACCAATTTGATGGCCCAGCGAGTCGTTAATCTTCTTGAAGTTATCCAGGTCAATCACCATCAATGTATGATGGCTGTCTTTCTTTACCAGGTTGCTCAAAGTGACCTGCATATTTGAGCGGTTTGGCAGGCCGGTGAGGCCGTCGTTGTTGGTGAGTTTCCTGAGTTCCTCTTCCTGGGACTTTCTGCGGGTAATATCCGAAAAAACACCAACATAGTGAGAGATGACGCCAGCTTCACCATAGATAGCATCTATGGTCAGTTCCATCAGGAAGCTGGTACCGTCGCCACGTTTAGCTTCTACATCCGCATGCCAGCGCCCATGTTTAAGCAGAAGTTGTTTGACCTGGGTTGAATAGTTTTCCGGGTAGAGCTCAAAGTTCATTTCTCTGCCGATAAACTTATCCCTGGATTGATGTGATAGTTGGCAACAGGCCTGGTTGACGGCAACAAAGCTGAAACTGTCGTCCAGAATGAACATACCCTCTGACATATTGCGAATTGCCCGCTCAAACAGCTTTAGTTGTTCTTCGGTCTGCTTGAAATTACTGATGTTTTTTATTGTGCCCGTCATTCGGACGGCGCGGTCCTGTTCATCCCGTTCAACAATTTTTGCCCTGTCCAGAATCCAGATCCAGTCGCCACCCTTTCCTTTTACCCGATAGGCGGCTTCAAAGTGTTCCGTCTCGCCATTGAAATGGCTCTTTAACGCATCACGTACTCTGGATTGATCGAAGGGGTGAATATTACTTTCTTCACCCGGCTCACCGGCCCTTTGACCATCTTTTGGGAAGTCCAGAGAGCCCCAGATATTGGAGCGATAGATCTGGCCAGACTCTATATCCCAGTCCCACATTTCATCGCCACTCCCCCAAAGTGACAATTTAAGTCGCTCTTCACTCTGAGCAATTTTTTTTTGGACTTCTCGGCGCCTTATCAAAGCTTTAATGATTGCTGCCGCTACTAGAGCAACGATCACCAAATAAACAAGCTTTGCTTCAGTAGAAAGCCACCAAGGCGGTGTCACAACCAGGTTGAGTGCCTTCATATTGCTCACTTTTTTAGTGAGCTTATCCATGGCATATACATTGAGTGTATAGTCGCCTGACGACAAGTTGGTGTATGTCGCCGCATTAATATCGATAGCTTGGACAAAAGTGTCAGATAAACCTTTGAGTTGATAGAATATGTCGACATCTTCATTGCCAGGAGAGCTGAAGCTAATAGTCAATGGATAGTCCGAGTACTTTAATGTAAGTACATTGGTTTCATTTAAGCTCTCAGATAAATAGTCTCCCCCAATACTTTCTTCTTTGTTAAATATTTTAAGACTATCCAGTGTTATTTTTGGCGGGTTGCTGTTACTTATAAATTCAGCAAGTTTTTCATCATTAAGTGTAGCTATGCCAGACTTTGCTCCAAACAACGCAGTGTTACCAACTATCTCTACGGATTGCTGATTGTACTCATCGTTGCTGCCGAAGCTTCGAGTCAATAGTAATATCTGATTGGAGTCTTTGTTGTAGGAGATAATCTCCTTATCCGATGTTGCGTATATAACATCATTTAGTTCAGTAATTGAGTATACAGGTTTATTATTGATAACAATGTTATCAATGGACATCTCTTGTTTATCGACTTTAGACAAACCTTTACTCGAGCCAATAAAGATATCACCTTGGTCCTGGAATAGAGAGAAAACGATTCCACTCTTCACTTTATTAAGGATCTGATCCTTGTAGAGGTATAGCCCTCCCTGTGTTCCTATCCAATAGGCGTCTTTATCATCTGACGTGATGATGACATCCAATATAGGCTCGTTGTTTGATTCTATATGTATGGACGTGGAGCTTTGCGAGGCCTTGTCATAAGTATGAAGAACTCCATTGTCACTGCCGAGTATGAGTTGGTGTTCGTCGCCGGTTATACTCCAAAACGCACCATTGAGAACATTAACTGATGACCCGTTGGTCGTATCAACTTTGAATAGTCCCTGGCGAGATGTAAAATATATATCTGAGCCATCTACATAGAGCTTTTTAGGACCGGATACCGAAGCATCTATACTATCAACTTCTTCATAATTTGAGTTCAGGACTAATAAGCGTGCCCCTTCTGTTGCAATAATTATCTTGTCATCTTCGAACGCTTTAATGTCCCAAACATAGTGCTCTATATTTGGGATGTTTGAGATTATGTTGATTTTATCAGATGTTTCGTAATAACCTCTGTTATAAGTAAGCACTCTAACCGCATCATCAGATACCTGAAGCCCAGAAATGTCTAGATCCTCAGACCATAGCGTTCCCAGATATGCTTTGTTGAGATCGCTATCCAGTTTTATTAAGGCGCCTCGCTCAAGCGCAATGATATAGTCGAGATTACTACTTGATGTTATGTAACTAAGTGAAGAGTTATGAATTGTTTTACTACTATTCTGGCCAACGACTTCATATCCTGAATTCTTGAGGATAAATAGCTTTTTCCCCAGTGGCATAACATCAATAACACCTGAGATCTCAGTCTCACCAGCCTGGCCTACCTGGATAAGGCTATTGTCATATCCATGTATATACATCTCTCCGTTGAGATAGACGACTTTTTTTATCTCAATTTTAGATGTCGAATATACGCGTTCGATTGAACTCAAGTCCTTGGATAATTTGAAGATCTCCTTGGTAGAGCTCACTATCAAACCTTCGGGAAATTCGGAGATTGATGAAATGGACCTGTTTGCTAATAGTGCTTTCAGGTTTTCCGGCAGATAGAAGCGGTCATATTGAGAGTCATAGACCACTAATCCTCTATCGGTACCGACGAAAACACGACCTTGGCTATCGGTAAACAAGCGTCGGATAAAGGAGCTGGGCAGGTTCGAGCCATCCTCCGCAAAATAGTGTCTGAATTTTTGTCCGTTGTATCGATTCAAGCCGTTGAGAGTACCGACCCAGACATAACCATTGTGGTCCTCTGTGATGGAGGACACTGCGATTTGAGACAGTCCCTCCTCAAGGCCGTATGACTTTGCATTCAGCTTGATTGGATAGGGGCTGGGTGACAGCGCCAGTACGCTACCGGAAACGATAAAGAGAAGCAGACTCAGCAGCGTATTAATGGCTTTTCTGTTTGGCATCTTGGGCGACTTATTCGTTTTTATACTAAGTTCTTAAAATGTTGCAATCTCTAACTTTTTCAGAACGATTGGCGTTTGTCAAAGGTTGCAGACATGTACGACTTGGGTCTGCTGCTGGCTGGCGGTGGAAATGCTTTACATATTGGTTGGAATTGATGAAAAACCAGCGCCCACTAGTGAATTGTAATATCCCAGTGGGCGTTTTTTTGAGAATCCTACTATTGGCGGCAATACTAGAGACTGAATTTGTTCGCCTGATTTTTAAACAGTTTCAGATCGGTAATCAGGGTGCCTGACTGCAAAAGCTGTGAAGCTTCCTGCTGCTCTCCTCGATTGTAGATAACCAGTCTGTCTGCTTTACGGGTTCTGAGGTGAGACATGTTAAACTCAATCAGGTCCGAGCGGCTCAGGGTCGTAATCTCTGCTACCACCATTTCACGTTGATCAAATCCATAGTCCTTGTTACCTATGCTGGCCCAGTACCGCTGGCTTCGTGTCTTTTGGTTGGCATCGTGTTCCATCACCTGTTGAACCAGGCCTTTCTTGGTGTCCTCCCACTGCTCAGTGGTAATTTGCATTACCGCATAATTGAAGTCTGCAACAAACTCATCAATGGCCTGCAGCAGCGTCAGAGGGCCTGAGCTTGGGGATTGAATATAGAAGATCATTCCGGGATGCCGGTGCAGCGGCAAATAGCCGGTTCCCACCATATAACCCAGTTGCTTCTGGGTCCGCAACTCATGGAAGAAGGAGGAGGACATGGTGTGGTTCAATAAGCTGAACAGCGCCATGTCCCGGGGATCAGTTGAGGCTGACTGATAGTAGACTATGATGCCACTGTCCGGGTGATGTATATCCAACTCCCTGAGTAAAGTGCCTTTTCCACGCATATCTACCAGCTGGCGTTCTGATTCTCCACTGGGAGACGACACCAAAGTCAGAATCACGTCCAGCTTGTGGGCCAGGTGTTTGGCCTCGCTTTCGAGCCAGTCACCATATACCAAACCTTCAAGGTGGATCTTCTCGAAAAACGCTCTGACATGCTCATGCAACTCTGTCAGGGTCACATCTTCCAGGCACTCTGCCAACCGGTTAGGTTCATAGCTGCGGCGCTGTAGCGTTACAGTCAGGCTGGTAAACAGCTGAGAAATGGGTTTGGCTCTGCTGACGTTATACCAGGCCTGCAGCAGTTGTCGCTTTGTTGCCTGAAATCGTGATTCACTGAAATTCCGCTCCCTGGCTTTCTCGATAATCAGCGCCAGTAACTTCTCCTGGTTGCCGGTCAGGCCGGATATGTGCAGAGTTAAGCCACCCTGGTGTGGGTAGATATTGTAATTTAACCCAGCAACTTCAGCAGGATAGGTGAACTCTGTCAGATAGTCCTGGAGCATTTCAACATAAAGGCGGGTGAGGGCCGCCTGTCTTGGCGTCGCACTGGCTTTCTCTGAGTCCAGCGACAGATAAAGATGGCCTTTTGGGACATTGAACTCGCCATCTTTTTTGTGCCAAATCCTGTATCCTTTCCCCTCAGCGACAATGGTGGGAGCTGAACTTTCATTGCCTCCGGGCCGCACTTCAGGGGCGCTGACAATAAAGGGGTTCGCCTCTGGTAAAGTCAGTTCAGGGATCTGCGCCACATTACTCCAGCTGTTGAGTCTTTCCGCAGAAATAGGGCTGTCCATATAGGGGGTGTGATACCAGTCTGCCTGTGCATCAGCATCAAGTTCGTGCGCTATCAATTGCAGCCGGATATTTTGTGGATTCATTAATGTAAGCAGGTACTTACATTCGTCCACGTCGAGGCCGGCCATTCGATAATCACCAAAAATCACATCTTCAGCCGAGTAGTGTTGCATATTGATGCTGAGATGGCTGGAGAGATCCATGGACTTGATGGTTTCCTGGAATCTGAAAGCCACTTCCAGTAAGTCTGCCCGTTCCCGATAACGCCAGTCCTCCAGACCCTGCTGTTGGAGCAGATCGATAAAGGCAAATGTCGCGCAGATAATATCGTCAATATGCGATAGACCAGTTTCGGTCAACTGCACACTGATGTTGTAATCCTTAAAGTTATAGCCGTTAATTCCTCCCCCGGCAGACAGTGCTGTTGCCCATCCTTTGTCTTTGAAATAATTCAATAAACTCCCATTGGACTCATTGCCCAACAGGTGGCTGATAAAAGTAAGGGGCTTGCTCTTGTAGTAACAATCTATTCCTAGCAGAGCAAAGGAGATAGTCAGGCGCTTCTGGTCCTTCAAAGGAACAATATTAATCTGTCTGCGTAGCTGCTTATCGCTGTACAAAGGCACCTGCGGATAGTGCTTTCGTATTGCTTTATTCGGAATTTCGTCAAAATATTGACGCGCAAGCGATTCCAGCGTGTCCAGCGGCAGGGGAGCAACCATACACAGAGTCATGAGGTTGGCACTGTAATGATCCTCGTAGAAAGCCAGTAGTTCATTGCGCAGTTGTTCTCTGTCTCCCCCCAGTGTGACTATGTTTCCTACGGAAAACTTAGAGAAAGGGTGAGCAGGGTTGACGGTTTCTTTATGTACCTGATAGACCCTCCGAATATCATCTTTCAGTTTAAGGCTGTACTCAGCGTCAATTGCTTGACGCTCTCGCTCAACCAGGTCGAGGTTGAAACAGGGGGCGACAAAAAATTGACTGAACCTGTCCAGCGACGACTCAAATGCCTCTGCATCAAGGCTGTAGAAGAAGTTTGTATGCTCTGTTCCTGTCCAGGCGTTGTTGCTGCCACCATGACGATTGATAAAGGCGTGATATTCGGCTGGATCGGGAAATTTCTCTGTGCCAAGAAACAGCATATGTTCAAGAAAGTGCGCCATGCCCGGACGCTCAGCGGGATCATCAAAGTGACCGACGTTGACTGCCATTGAAGCGGCAGCTTGCTCAGCCTGGTCATCTTGTACCAGTAGAACCCGCAATTCATTTGGCAGAATAAGGTAGCGATATTGACGGCTGTCGTTGGGGCTGGAAATTAGCTCAAATTGGGAAGACAAGTGCCGGCTCCTTTCGGGAAGTCAGCTTATATATTGAGTCCCTCAGAGGGTTTTGGCAAACAAAGCCGACCTCCTCGACTAAAGATTAAGCTCACTATGGTTTTTTACCGGCTTAAATGGGGATACAATCTTCAAAAAAAGCAATAACAATCGAAGGCGAGAGTTGTATGCAGCTGTTTTTAATGAGGCATGGCGAAGCCAGCTTTGATGCGCTATCTGACCGCGAGCGAGTACTGACAGACCTGGGGCGCTATCAAACCGGTCAAATGGCTAACTGGTTGACATCACATGTTACAACTTTTGATTTGGTGCTGATCAGTCCCTATCTCAGGGTTCAGCAAAGTTGGCAGGAGGTGAGCACTCATTTCCCCGAGCCTCGTAAGCTGATGGTGTTGGATGAATTGGTTCCCTCTGCCGACCCTGCTATGTGTGCTTCTTTAATCCAGGCTTATGCCCATCAATATAAAGCCGACAAGGTATTGGTGGTATCACATATGCCATTACTGGGTTATCTGGTCAGCGAGATGGTTGGTGGTATTGAGCCGCCTTTGTTTGCTACTTCTGCCATATGCCTGCTTGATCTTCACGGTGAAAGAGCCAGTCAGGTGTGGCAGGAAGCACCTCATACCATTGGCTGACAACTAGACAGTTAATTGAACAGAAAAACCGGGCCATCACCCGGTTTTTTCATATTTACTCAGCCTTGTCATCTACGGTGTGGGTGCTCACCTATATCGACCAGTACCAGCAACGCAGCATCTCCACCCCATTCTTTGGGGGCCTGATGAAACGCTTTTACCTGAGGGTGTTGGGCCAGCCACATTGGGACCTGTTGTTTTAAAATCCCTGTTCCATAGCCGTGCATTACGCAGCAGCACTGAATGTGCTCTTTTATACATGCGTGTATCAGTGCCGCCAGTTCAAGCTTAGCTTCACTTTGGCGGTATCCATGAAGGTCCAGCAGAAGATCTGGTACATAGTCGCCTCTGCGAAGTCGCTTCACTTCCAAACTGTCACAGTCGGATCTGAGCCAGCGCATAGGGCCATCTGTTGGTAATAGAGGCTGATAAGTATCAGAAAAGTAGCTGTCAGACTCTAGCTGCACCGCTTTTTCCACCACTTCAACTTTGGTTTTCAGCGGGGTACCGAAATGACGTTTGTCCTGGGCCAATGGTCTGACATCACCGAACAAATCGGCAAATGAGCCACTGGTTTGATTGGTTTTTTTGATGTTCATTCCGGCATTTTACCCCAAAGTCTCTATTTATGTGAGTTATCTTGGTGCTCACAGGCTACTTCAGAGGCGAATGTTTGCTGTCGTTCACAGGGCCAATTCAGTTACAATGGCGACAAATTGATTGCTGGAGTCTGTTTTGGACAAAATCTTTGTAGATGAAGCTGTTTCTGAGCTGAAAACCATTGGCGATATGCTGCGCTGGGCAGTGAGCCGTTTCAATGATGCGGGTATCTATTACGGTCATGGTACCGACAATGCCTGGGATGAAGCCGTGGCTCTGGTACTGCACGCCCTGCACCTGCCTGATGAACTTGGGCAGCAGGTGGTGAATGCCAACCTGACCAGCAGCGAAAAGCACAAGATTGTTGACCTGATCCTGCGTCGCGTCCGCGAACGTCTGCCGGTGCCATACCTGACCAACGTCGCTTATTTTTGTGGTCTGCAGTTTTATGTGGATGAGCGTGTGCTGGTACCAAGATCGCCAATTGGTGAGATGATTCAGGATGGCTTTGGCCCATGGCTGTACAACAAGCCGGTTAATCGTGTACTGGATCTGTGTACCGGCAGTGGTTGTATCGCTATTGCCTGTGCTTACGAGTTTGAAGATGCTGAAGTGGATGCGCTGGATATCAGCGATGATGCGCTGGAAGTGGCACAGATGAACATCGAAAGCCTGGGCGTCATGAACCGGGTGTTCCCAATGCAGTCAGATCTGTTCAGTGCCATTCCAAAAGGCCCTCAGTACGACCTGATTGTGTCTAACCCTCCCTATGTGGATCAGGAAGATATTGATGATATGCCCAAGGAATATCATCACGAGCCTGAAATTGGTCTGGCATCCGGCCGCGATGGCCTTGATATTACCAAGCGTATTCTGGCCAATGCGGCTGACTACCTGACCGAAGAGGGTGTACTGGTGGTTGAAGTGGGTAACTCCATGGTGCATCTGATGGAGCAATTCCCTGAAGTGCCATTCACTTGGGTGAGCTTCGAAAATGGCGGTGACGGCGTGTTTGTTTTGACCCGTGATCAGCTGGTTGAAAATGAATCACTTTTCGCCATCTATAAGGATAGGGAATAATCTTATCCTGCCAAAGGTGAGGCAGATGCCTCACCTTTAACCCTACATGGCTGACAACAAACAATTAAGACGCCACATCAGGAACCATTAAAACAACGAGGAAATGTATACGGATGTCGGGAAACAGTATTGGTCAGAACTTCGTCGTCACGACTTTTGGTGAAAGTCACGGTATGGCACTGGGATGCATTATTGACGGTTGTCCTCCGGGTCTGGAGCTCAGTGTTGAAGATATGCAGCATGATCTGGACCGCCGACGTCCCGGCACGTCACGGTATACCACGGCCCGTCGTGAAGCCGATGAGGTGCGTATTCTTTCCGGCGTGTTTGAAGGTAAAACCACTGGCACCTCCATTGGCCTGCTGATTGAAAACACAGATCAACGCAGTCAGGACTACTCCAATATCAAAGAGCTGTTCCGTCCCGGACATGCAGATTACACCTACCAACAAAAGTATGGTCAGCGCGACTATCGCGGTGGTGGTCGTTCATCTGCCCGTGAAACCGCAATGCGTGTTGCCGCAGGTGCAGTCGCCAAAAAGTATTTGCAGCAGGTCCATGGCATAGAAATCCATGGTTTTCTGTCTCAGCTCGGTCCGATTGCAGCAGACAACATTGACTTCGACCAGATTGAACAAAATCCATTTTTCTTCCCCGATGCCAGCAAGCTCGAAGCGCTTGATGAGTACATGCGGGACTTGAAAAAATCCGGCGATTCCATTGGTGCTAAAGTGTCTGTGATTGCCACTAATGTGCCGGTTGGTTTGGGTGAGCCGGTATTCGACCGCCTGGATGCAGATATTGCTCATGCGCTCATGGGGATCAATGCCGTTAAAGGTGTGGAGATTGGTGATGGCTTTGAAGTGGTTACCCAGAAAGGCTCTGAGCACAGAGACCTGATGACTCCCGAAGGCTTTGACTCAAACCACGCCGGTGGCGTGCTGGGAGGCATCTCTTCTGGTCAGCCTATTATTGCCCATATGGCGCTTAAGCCTACCTCCAGCATCAGTGTGCCGGGGGAAAGTATTAATGTGCGTGGTGAAACTGCCGAAGTGGTGACCAAGGGACGCCACGACCCCTGCGTCGGTATTAGAGCGGTTCCCATTGCTGAAGCCATGTTGGCAATCGTGTTAATGGACCACCTGTTGCGCCACAGAGCGCAAAATCAGGATGTACAGAGTCAAACCCCAGTTCTCGGAATGCGTAAATGACACCAGCAACACCTGAGGCCCCAAACGGTGCCTCAGCTCAGGCGCGACAGCTTTTTTGGCTGGGCGCCTGTTATTTTTTCTTCTACTCCATTCTTGGGGTTATGGTCCCTTACCTTGGGGTCTTCTTTGAAAGTCGCGGCTTTAATCCTCAGGAAATCGGCATATTGCTGGCGATTGTACTGGGCACCCGGGTAATCGCTCCCAATGTCTGGGCCAGAGTGGCAGACAGAACCGGTATGAGAGTGGAGCTGGTCAAAGCCGGTGCTGCCGCGGCAGCCATTACCTACACCAGCTTTTTTGTAGAGGGTAGTTTCCTCTATCTGGCAGCCAGCCTGGTGGTTTATACCTTCTTCTGGAACGCCATTCTTGCCCAACTTGAAGTGGTCACTCTGGATACCCTGGGTAATAACCCTCAAAGGTACGGTGCGATTCGCAGTTGGGGCAGCGTGGGTTATATCTGTCTTGTGGTGGGTGGTGGTTTCGCCATTGAGCATTTTGGCGCGCAAATTCTGCCATATCTTGGCATGGTGCTGTTTCTTGGCATGTTAGCTTGTGCCCTGCCATTGAAAGCGGAGCGGCAGCAAAAGGATGAAAGTCCTGCGCCCAAAGGCAAGGTGGTTACTCCGGCAGTATTCTGGTTCTTGCTGTCAGCCTTGTTGTTGCAAATGAGCGCCGGACCATTTTACGGTTTCTTCGTCCTCTACCTTAAGCAGGCCGGATACGCTGAATCCCTGGCTGGCATTATGGTGGCGCTGGGAGTGACGGCAGAAATTGGTATGTTTATGATGGCTCCCCGGCTACTGAAGCGCTTTGGCGTGATGCCACTGATGGCTGTCAGTATTCTGATGACAGCAGCCCGTTGGCTGATGATGGCCTTTGGAGTAGAACATGTCAGTATCATCGCGCTGAGTCAGTTGCTCCATGCCTTTACCTTTGGTCTGGTTCATGCCGCGTCAATCCAGTTTGTCTATCAGCATTTCGATAAGCGTCATCAAAGTCAGGGCCAGGCACTGTACGCCAGTATTGGCTTTGGTATGGGCGGAGCATTGGGGATCTGGATATGTGGCTATATTTGGGGAGATGGCAGTGGTGCCATGTGGACCTGGGTGTTTGCCGCAATCTGCGCCTTTCTCTCCATGCTGGCAGTTTGCTTTATTCCTCGGGAGCCAAGAGCTCAGGATACGGCGATGCCTGCCCATGGGTAACAGTGGCAAACTTATTGATATTGGGCCGCTGAATACTGAGCGCTATTTAAGTACCAAAACAGGAACAGCACAGGGAAGACCATGAGTGACAGAGTGTTTAAGCTGGGACTATTAATCAATCCATATGCCGGGTTGGGCGGCAGTGTCGCGCTAAAAGGCAGTGATGGTGTTGCCGCGGAAGCTTTAGCAAGAGGCGCAGAGCCAAAAGCGTCTCTGCGAATGAAACAGGCGCTGGAAGTGCTGCTGCCTTACAAAGACAATATTCACATACTGACAGGCGCCGGGCCCCTGGGAGAGACGCTGGCGTTGGAGCTGGGCTTCACGACTCAGGTGGTGTACACAGGAGCTGACCCCTCCACAGCAAGGGATTCCAGATCTCTGGCTGCGGTTCTGGCGGATACCTATAAGCCGGATTTATTGCTGTTTGCCGGTGGCGATGGCACTGCCCGGGATGTTTATGCTGAGGTAGATGATTGCTTGCCTGTGCTGGGGGTGCCTGCCGGGGTGAAAATCCATTCCGGCGTGTATGCGATAACTCCGCATGCTGCAGGGGTTGTGGTGCGTATGTTGCTGCAGGGTGAGCTGGTCAGTCTGATGAGCGCCGATGTGATGGATATTGACGAAGAGGCTTTTCGTCAGGGTACAGTCAGGGCCAGACGCTTTGGTGAGATGACTGTGCCTGCTGAGCCCAGATATGTGCAGGCGGTAAAAATGGGCGGCAAGGAAGTGGATGAGCTGGTGCTGGCTGATATCGCCGCAGATCTGATTGGGCAGATGGATGATGAGCTGTTTATCATGGGTTCAGGCAGTACAGTAGCTGCTGTGATGGAGGAGCTTGGACTGGATAACACTTTGCTGGGTGTTGATTTGATTCAGGACCGTGATTTGCTGGCCAGTGATTTGACCGCCAATCAACTGCTGGAGCAGACCGCCGCTGCTCGGCAGGGGAAGGATAATCAAGGAGTAAAACTGGTTATCACCCTTATTGGAGGCCAGGGTCATATTCTGGGACGGGGTAATCAGCAGTTATCGCCAGAGCTGATAAGACGGGTAGGTAAGGAGAATATTATTATCCTGGCGACCAAAACCAAGCTGAAAGCACTTGAAGGGCGGCCGCTGATCGTGGATAGTGGCGACCCAGAACTGGACCGGGAAATGAGTGGCTATTATCGCGTCACTACCGGTTATCATGATTATGTGATGTATCAGGTGGCCAACCCTGATCTGAATGAGTGACAAACGGAGACCCCATGTTAGAGAAGTACGAACAAACATTGGATCAGTGGATCGAGTCCATCGTGACCAGCGGTGATGATGACGCCCTGTTTGCCAGCGGCTATCTTCAGGGACACTTTGCTGTGGTGTTGGCTGAAATGGAAGGTGAAGGCCAGACTGATATGGCGTCACTGGATGAGAAAATGAAAGTTTGTCTGAACCAGGCTACCCGTGAACTGGAAGACCCGGACTACCTGCTGGTGGCCAATGCATGGCAGGAGCTGCGCAGCGCCATCCTTGCATAATATCGGCCTTGACAGTTGCTGGTATAGATAAAGGAGCCTCATGGCTCCTTTGTTGTTTCTGCCTCTGATTTTACAGCGGCTTGCCCTTCAGCAGCTTTCGCATCCACATTCGGTTGGGGTTCAGTCGCTGTCTAATATCCTGATTAAAAGGCGATATCTCTCCACATAGCTGAGCTGCCAGAGCTTCCGCCGTCAGCGGGGCAGAACAAACACCGCGGCTGCCAAACCCACCAAGGATAAATAAGCCCTGATAAACCGGGGCATTTTGAGCCTGCCAGAATTTCGCATCCTGTGGGTGTGCCGCTGCCAACTCAAGCAGGTGTTCAGTATCCGGTGCCGCACCCATCATAGGGAAGTGATCCCGGCTGACCATACGTACTCCGACTCTGGCGCTGTTGCCGCTCACATCAATATCTTCCACCCAGTCTTTGCCCGGATAAGAGAGTTGCACGCGAGCCTTGTTGGCCTGCTGCTCTGTTTCGCTGAAGCTAAGATCCTTGCTGCTCTTTACATAGCTGGCACCGATACAGTGAGCCTGATTGTTGGCTGGGGTCATATAACCTTCGGCGCACAGTACCGTATTGAGCTGACTCAGGCGGGCTGTGGTGGGAATATGACTCACCTGACCGCGAAACGGACTCAGTGGCAATTGACTGGTCTGGGGCGGGGTGGTGACTTCTGCGCCGCTGGCCAATACTAGATTGGCGAAAGGACCATACTGCTTTGCGCTGCCACTCTGGCTCAGGTACCAGCCGTCCTCTTTTTGCTCGATGGCGTCTATCTGAGTTTGATAGTGCTGTTTAAGCCCGGTTGTTTTTGCTGCCTGCGCAATCATGGCCCGGGTAAACTCGGCGGGACAAACCCATGCGCCCAGTGGGTACTCAAGCCCGGGCTTATTAATATCTATGCCGGCAATGTTTGTGGCGGTTTCTGCATCCACGGGCCTGGCAATAAAGTCAGGCCAGGGAAACTGCACCACTTTACCAAGGCGGGCGGTACTCTTGTCGTCATGGGCCGTTTGCAAAACGCCGCTGAAGCCATGGGCTATCTCGTGTCCCTGTCCAAGCATCTGTGCCAATCTAAAGCGGCTGTATAAAAAGCTCTGCACATAGAATTGGCTTAACTCATCGTGGTGTTGGCTGAGCAGAGGATAAAGTGCCCCCTGACGATTACCGGATGCTGCTTCCCCTGCCTGGGCATCTCGGCAGAACAAACTCATGTTTACTCCTCGCTCGGCGAGAGATAAGCACAGGGCCGCACTGGCAATACCGCCACCGATAATTGCGGTTTCTCCCCGGGTTTGTGTTGGCGCCGGATAGGGGCCAGAGGCGTTATCTGTCACTTGTTCAGTCGAGAGCATAACCTTGGTCAGGCTTGTCGCGAGAATGTCATCTTGCTGCAATAAGCTAATATTTGCGTTCGGTTTGCACAGGCCTACAAATGCTGAGGTTATGTCTGGGTCTGCAGCTAACTTGTCATTGGCATCGGCAGCGATAATCAGTTGCTCGAAACCATGGCGATAGTCGAGCTCATTGATCCCGTCCAGGGTTAACTCTGTATTCAAGGTGAGCGTGACAGTCTGGTGCGACCCTGGTGCGGGGAACAAAGCCCAGCGTCTCGGTGTGTTCAGCGAGTCCGGCTGATAGTCAAGGTGCAGTCGTTGAAGCAGTAAAGGGTCTGGTGCCGACAGGCACAAGCAGCTCAGCTGAAAATGGGTCTGATGAGACTGAGCCAGTTTGGCAAGCAGTGACGGCAAGGCTGACAGATCTTGATCGCAAACCAGCGCCAGGCTTTGGCCAGCGCTGATGGAAATAGAATCGAATGGCATGGAAAGCGTTGACATTTTAACCTTTTCTGCAAACTTAATGGCTCGGATGCTGGCGTAATGCGGCTTCTCCGAGCGAGAATGTGCTGTATTTTAACTTTGTTTGTGGAAAGCTGACCACTTGCCTATTGATTAGAGGTTAGTATTGCCACAACAAATTTTGGGTAGGTGCGTTTTTTTAGGTATTGGCAGCATACGCACAGGACTTAATTGCACCTTCTCCAGGTTCTGATATTGACGGAATGGATAGTAAACAATGAAAAGAGTCGTAATCACCGGAATGGGCATCGTGTCGAGTATCGGCAACAACAAGCAGGAAGTGATCGAGTCACTGAAAGCCGGACGCAGCGGTGTCACGCACTCTGAGCAGTTTGAACAGATGAAGTTGCGCAGCCAGGTGTGGGGTGATATCAAACTGAACCCAGCAGACCTGATTGACCGTAAAGCTTTGCGCTTTATGGGTGATGCAGCTGCATACGCTTATCTGGCTATGCAGGAAGCAATTGAAGACGCTGGTCTGGAAGAGTCTCAGTACTCCAGTCCCCGCGTAGGCCTGGTTGTGGGCTCCGGTGGTGCATCTTCTGCTAACCAGGTACAGGCCGCCGACACTCTGCGTGCGAAAGGCGTTAAGCGTGTTGGTCCATATATTGTGCCTCGTATTATGGCCAGTACCACCAGTGCCTGTCTGGCGACTCCATTCAAAATTAAGGGTACCAACTACTCTATCAGTTCTGCCTGTGCGACCAGTGCTCACTGTATTGGCCACGCCGCTGAACTTATCCAGTTGGGTAAACAGGATATGGTATTTGCCGGTGGTGCTGAAGAGCTGGACTGGACCCTCGCCATGGGCTTTGACGCCATGGGTGCGCTGTCTACCAAGTACAATGACACTCCGGAAAAAGCATCCCGTACCTATGACGCCAACCGCGATGGCTTCGTTATCTCTGCCGGTGGCGGTATTGTGGTCGTTGAAGAGCTGGAGCATGCTCTGGCTCGCGGCGCAAAAATCTACGCTGAAATTATCGGTTATGGTGCCTCTTCAGACGGCTACGACATGGTTGCTCCGTCTGGTGAAGGTGCAGTGCGTTGCATGAACCTGGCGCTGGCGGATGTGGATACTCCAATCGAATATGTCAACACTCACGGTACTTCCACTCCTGTGGGGGACGTGCGTGAGCTGGAAGCCCTGCGTGAAGTATTCGGCAACGAGATGCCGGTTATTGGTTCAACCAAGTCTATGACAGGTCATGGTCTGGGTGCGGCCGGTGTACACGAAGCTATCTACTCAACTCTGATGCTGGACAATAACTTTATTGCTCCAAGTATCAACGTTGAAACGCCGGACGAAAAGGCTGAGGGCATGCCGATTGCTACTGAAATGCAGGAAAAAGAGCTGACCACAGTCATGAGCAACAGCTTTGGCTTTGGTGGCACTAACGCCACTCTGGTGCTGCGTAAATATAAGTAAGCCGGTTTAATCGGATAAAAGGGAGCTGAGGCTCCCTTTTTTGTGTCCGAAAATCAGTGTTCTTTGCGCCACTTACCTGAACTTTGATGAAATTGGGGTAAGATTCAGGCATTCGAGATGGAACAACGAAAACAATGAAGATAATTGCCGATGAAAATATGCCCTATGTCGAGCAGGTGTTTGCCGATATTGGGGAGGTGTCTCTGGTCAATGGCCGACAGTTGAGTGCTGAACAGCTTGAAGGGGCTGATGTGCTCCTGGTGCGCTCAGTCACACAGGTCAATGCGCAGCTGCTGGCACACAATGACAGTCTAAAGTTTGTCGGCAGTGCCACCATAGGCACAGATCATATCGATACCCAGCTTCTGGCTCAGAAGGGAATTCCTTTTTCCAATGCGCCTGGTTGTAATGCCATTGCGGTCGGTGAATACGCCTTTATTGCCATGCTGGAGCTGGCCGCTATGACGGGATCCAGTCTTAAACAGCGAACTGTCGGCATAGTTGGGGCCGGTAATACCGGCAGTCAGGTGGCACGTTGTTTGGAGGCCTATGGCGTCAAAACCCTGCTGTGCGATCCTGTGCTGGCTGCATCCGGTGACAGTCGCGAATTTCACTCTCTGGACCAGCTGATTGCCAGCTGTGATGTTATCAGTTTGCACGTTCCCTTGACCAAAGACGGAATCGAACCCACCTGGTATCTACTGGACGAAGCACGTCTGTCAGCCCTTAAGCCCGATGCATGGCTGCTGAACTGCTGTCGGGGAGAGGTGATCGATAACCGGGCGCTAATCCGGGTCAAACAACAAAGAGCTGACCTTAGGCTGGTGCTGGACGTGTGGGAAGGAGAGCCCAACCCCATGCCAGAGCTGGTGCCTTTGGTGGACATCGCCACCCCCCACATTGCCGGTTATAGTCTGGAGGGGAAAGCCCGCGGTACCACCATGCTTCACAGTGCTTTGAGTCAGGTCCTGAATATTGAACCTGAGAACAAGCTTGATGGTCTGTTGCCTGTTCATGTTTTTTCCCGGATCAAGCTTGAAAATCAGCCCGATGAAAGCGCACTGCTGCAACTGTGCAGATTGATTTATGACCTGCGGGATGACGACCGTAAATTCCGCGCTAACTACGCCTTGGCAGGGGGATTTGACCAGTTGAGAAAAAATCATACACACAGGCGTGAATTCAGCGCTCTGGCGCTGGTCAAGGGCAGTGGCTTTGAGGTAGATTGGTTGACCAAATTAGGATTTTCAGGAGCCAGTCTGTAGTTATGTCGCAGGAATTCAATGTTGTCGTATTAGGTGCCTCAGGAGCCGTCGGTCAAACCATGATCGAAATCCTTGAAGAGCGCAATTTCCCGGTCGCCAATCTATACCCATTGGCCAGCAGCCGCAGTGCCGGAGATACGGTCAGCTTCCATGGTAAACAGATTGAAATCCTGGATGTAGAGACCTTCGATTGGTCAAAGGCGCAGATAGGTTTCTTCTCTGCCGGTGGTGATGTGTCAGCCAAGTGGGCGCCTATCGCAGCAGAGCATGGTTGTGTGGTGATAGATAACACCTCTCACTTCCGCTATGACTATGATATTCCATTGGTTGTGCCTGAAGTTAACCCTCATGCAATTGCTGACTTCCGTAACCGTAATATCATTGCCAATCCGAACTGCTCTACCATCCAGATGCTGGTGGCACTGAAACCGATTTATGACGCTTTCGGTATCAGCCGCATTAACGTATGCACATACCAGTCAGTATCCGGTACAGGTAAAGCTGCCATTGAAGAGCTGGCCAAGCAGTGCGCCAAGTTGCTACAGGGGCTGCCAGCCGAGTCTGAAGTCTACTCCAAGCAGATTGCCTTCAACGTATTGCCGCAAATCGACAAGTTTATGGACAATGGCTACACCAAAGAAGAGATGAAAATGGTGTGGGAAACCCAGAAAATCTTTGGCGATGACAGTATCGAGGTAAACCCGACAGCGGTACGTGTGCCTGTGTTCTATGGTCACTCTGAAGCGGTTCATATTGAGACCCAACAGCAGGTCGATGCCGATCAGGTGAAAGCGGTGCTGGCCAACGCTGAAGGGGTGGAACTGTTTGAGTCTGATGAAGAGTATCCAACCGCCGTGACTGACGGTGCAGGTACTGATCCTGTGTACGTTGGACGGGTGCGTAAAGATATTTCTCACCCAAATGGTATAAATCTTTGGATTGTTGCCGATAACATTCGTAAGGGCGCGGCCCTTAACAGTGTTCAGATCGCCGAGATATTGATCCGGGATTATTACTGATATATCGGTAAGTTAGCCCTTAACTGTTAAAAGCCTGCCGCTGTGCAGGCTTTTTTGTTTTCCATCACCTTTGGTGAAAACCTGATAACACTTGTGAACAGTAGCAGGGAGTAGCATTCTGGTTTATAGTAATCTCAATAAATACAATTGCCTAAAGCTATACGTCTGCGTGGCGTTATCCGTGTGCTGAAAAGGAAAGGATTGATGAATTTTCGCACTTCAACTCTTTTGGGAGCCGCTACAGTCGTTTTTGCGCTGGCATCCCTGCCATCTTCACCTGCTGCAGCGGTGGGGTCGTTGAAACTTACCGGACCTGAGGGAGAAACCCGGGTCGAAGTCGCCCAGTATGGGCCGACAACCACATCTGATACCTTCTGGAGCATTGCCCAGAAGACCCGTCCCGATAACAGTGTCACTGTTTATCAAATGATGGCGGCTATCTTTGAAGCCAACCCTCACGCCTTTGCCTCTGATAATTACAATAGCCTTGAAAAAGGCATGATTCTGGCTATCCCTTCCAAAGAGGTTATCAAAGCGATTCCCTCGTCTTTGGCGAAATCCAGGGCTGAACAGGATGATAAAAGCTGGCAAGCCATGTTACGTCAGGAAGCCGCCAAGCCAACACCTCAGCAAGTGGTAGAAGCGGAAAATGCGGTCGACTTGAAGGAAGCCAGGCAGGAACTTGATCAGATCAATGAATCTCTGACTCAGGCACAATCCAAAAACCTCAACCTGACAGATGAGTTGGGACGGGCATTGGATCAACTGGTGGTTGTCAAGAATGATAATGACAACCTCAAGGCCAAAATACAGGACCTGAGCGACAGAGTTGCGACGCTGGAGCAGGAGTTGATCACCTCCAGAGAGCAAAATCAAGGACTGAGGCAAAAAGTTGAACAGCTTGAGTGGGAAGCCAGTCAGGCAGCGCTTCCCAAAGAGGAGCAAGCCTTCATTACCTCTCCTTTGGGTCTGGGACTCATCAGCGTGGGCGTAACCTTACTGCTGTTGATCGGCCTTTGGATTGTACTTAAACGCAAGTCCAGTCAAGCCGCTCAGGCTGGTGCTACAACGGCCGCAGTGGCGGCTGGAGCGGTCGCTGCAACGGCCGCAGCTGATGGCCTTAAAGACGATGTTGACGACTTGGCTGTGCATCTGGATGAGCCAGACGACTCCATTGATAGTCTGCTGGATGCCGGTAATGTAGACCTTGAGCCAGAAACCGATCTCAGTGGCGACGGTGAACCTGATATGTATGTCGCCGAAGAGGATGAGCCGGAGCCTGCCCCTGAACCTGATGAGAGTCAATCTCTGGATGACCTGTGGGCAGAAGCCATGGGTGAGCAGGAAGAAGGTGAAGCCCAGCGTGATGATGACGATGTCGATATCGATAATATCGAATCAGCTTCAGAACCTGAGGGTGAGCTTGAGCCCGACGATGATTTGGCCCCCGCCTCTGATGATGTGGCGGCAGAGGGGGATGATGTTGACTCCCTGATTGCAGATCTGGAATCCGATCTTGAGCCTGATATTGCCCCGTCAGATGATTTGATGGCGGTAGAGAGTGCCGGGGAGCCGTCCGAGTCCGAGATGACAGACTTGCCGACGCAAGAGGGCACTGATGAGGATGATGTTGATGCCCTGTTGGCTGGTTTGGATGTTGACCTCCCGCCAGAGCAAGAAGCCGCTTCTGAAATCGAACCGGCTGCAGAAGACAGTGCTCAGGATGCCCTGGACGCAGAGCTGGATGCGGCCATGGCGGATATGCCTGATGTTGACCTGCCGGAAGAGGAAGCCGACGTAGATGCGCTGCTTGCCGGTCTGGATGCAGAGCCTCAGCCGGAATCTCAGCCGGAGCCACAAGCTGAAGACCAAACAGAATTCGAAGCCGAAGCTGAACCTGCCGCCGAGACAGATGAGACTCATGATGCTCTTGACGCGGAGCTGGATGCAGCCATGGCAGAGATGCCTGATGTGGATCTGCCGGAAGAGGAAGCCGACGTGGATGCGCTGCTTGCCGGTCTGGATGCAGAGCCTCGGCCGGAACCTCAGCCAGAGCCACAAGCTGAAGACCAAACAGAATTCGAAGCCGAAGCTGAACCTGCCGCCGAGGCAGATGAAACCCAGGATGCCCTGGACGCCGAGCTGGATGCGGCCATGGCCGATATGCCGGATGTGGACCTGCCTGAAGAGGAAGCCGATGTAGATGCGCTGT
Source organism: Shewanella corallii (assembly GCF_023349125.1). Classification (GTDB taxonomy): domain Bacteria; phylum Pseudomonadota; class Gammaproteobacteria; order Enterobacterales; family Shewanellaceae; genus Shewanella; species Shewanella corallii. The sequence goes on from NZ_JAKIKT010000007.1 coordinate 66,781, forward strand.
TGGCTGGTCTGGAGGCAGAGCCTCAGGCAGAACCGGAGATGGAGCCTGAATCAGGCCAGGAGCCTGTGAGTGATGCTGCCCAGCACGAGCTGCATTCTGAGCTGGATGATGCCCTGGCTGATATCGAAGGTCTGGACGCTGGTGATGCAGACCCCGAAGCACTGCTTGCGGGTTTACAGTCTGATGCTGATGTTGAGGCCGTAGATATTGATGCTGAAGTTGATGAAACTGAAGTTAATCAAGCTGAAGGTACAGATGCGCTGCATTCGGAGCTGGATGATGCCCTGGCTGATATCGAAGGTCTGGATACTGATGATGCCGACCCTGAAGCCCTGCTTGCGGGTTTACAGTCTGATACTGATGCTGAAGTTAATCAAGCTGAAGGTATAGATGAGCTGCACTCGGAGCTGGATGACGCTCTGGCAGATATAGAAGGTCTGGATGCTGAAGAAGCCGACCCGGAAGCCCTGCTTGCAGGTTTACAGTCTGATGAAGATGTTGAGGTATCAACCCCTGAAGCAGCGCCTGTAGCAATTGATGAGTCGAATTCCAAACTTGATGAAGAACTCGATTCTGCTCTGGCTGATATTGGCGGGCTGAATACTGAAGATGCCGACCCGGAAGCTTTATTGGCAGGTCTGCAGTCCGACTCTGAAGATGAGGTTGAACCTCAAGAGGCGGTAGCTGAGGATGCTGGCAGCAACCTGGACATGGACACCCCTGAAACCGATATTCAGCAAGCAGACTCTCAGGAAACAGACCTTCAGGAAGCAGAGGCCCAAGCCGAAGAGACTCAATCCGAAGAGACTCAATCCGAAGAGACTCAATCCGAAGAGACTGTGGACACGCCAGAAGCTGCACCTGAAGTAATTGATGAACAGGACTCCGAACTTCATCAAGAACTCGATTCTGCTCTGGCTGATATTGACGGGCTGAACACTGAAGATGCTGACCCGGAAGCTTTATTGGCTGGTCTGCAGTCCGATTCTGAAGATGAGGTTGAAGAGCACGCTCAAGCTCAGGTAGTTGAAGATGCGGGCATTGATCTGGATAGTCTGGAAGCTGATATTCAGCAAGCAGACATTCAGGAAACAGACCTTCAGGAAGCAGAGACTGAAGCCGAAGAGACTGTGGACACGCCAGATGCAGCGGTTGAAACAATTGAAGAGCAGGACTCCGAGCTTGATGAAGAGCTCGATTCTGCTCTGGCTGATATTGACGGGCTGAATACTGAAGATGCCGATCCGGAAGCCTTGCTGGCTGGTTTGCAGTCTGGAGCAGACGCTGAAACCTTTGTTCCGGATACAGAAGAAGCTGACCTGGATAGCCTGGAAGCTGACATTCAGGAATCAGAAGGTCGAGAATCTGAAGATCTGGAATTGGCCACTGCCGAAGAGGTCAGTGAGTCTGAGTCGGTAGCAGAGGCAGATGATCCCCTTGCCGAGTTGGCCTCTTTGGAGAGTCGCGACAGTACGGCTGATTTTGGTGCAGAAGAGTTCGGCTCTGAACTGGGTGACGGGCTGGACGATGACTTCCTGACAGATCTGGACTCATCTGAGGGAACCACTTTCTCAGCAGATGATCTGGATTCTCTTGATGAGAATGGTCAGCCAATACAAAGAGGGGTTAATCCATCAGTTGTTCCTGATATGAATCAGGGTGAACTGACCAATATGACGGCGTTGGAGCGCAGCGAAAAGGCGATGGATGAAGCCATGAGCCGCAGTGAACTGCGCGCCAAACACAGGGAAGAAGCATTGGCCCGTGCGCGTCAGGCAGAAGCTGAAGAAGCGGATGTTTCACCTGATGAACTGGCAGAGATGGCGTCTATGGCACCCAGCCAGGCCGCGGCTTCTCAAGCATCGCCCGATCCTTTTGGTGCGGATCTGTCGCTGGACGCGCATGATACAGACATGTCTTTGTCTGATGAGGAGCTGCTGGCGGCATTTGCCGAAAACGAGGAGTTCTCCGGTGAGTCGGCTGACTCGATCGGGGATGTTGCTGACATTGAGGTGGATGAGCAGGCGCTCGAAAGCACCAACAATATGACGGTGGAGCAGGCGCTGGCGGCACTGGATGCCAAAGAGCAGGAGCAGGCGACACAACAAAGACCCAGAACGGCCCATTTTGATGAGGCGGACCTGGCCAACTTCCAAAAGGAAAATGGGTTTATCGATATAGACCGTCTGCTTAATGAAGCCGATGAAAGTGATGAAGTCGATAACTACCAGGGCCCGGCGGAAGTTGCCATGGAGGATTACCGCAAGGTGGTCGGTGATAACACTATGGTTGATGTGGATGACGAAGAAAACTCGGTTAACGCCAAGTTGGATCTGGCCCGGGCATATATCGAAATTGATGATAACGACAGTGCCAGAGCACTGCTGCAGGAGGTCACCCTGGATGGTAATGACAGGCAGCAGGATGAAGCAAAACGTTTGTTGGAAAAGATAGGCTGATAGCCAGTGCAAAAGCGGCGCTCCATGCGCCGCTTTTTTGTGCCTTGGGTTCGCTGTTTTCCGCTTCCAATATGATAGACTTTGCGGCATTTTTTGAAGACTGTATATGGGACGGAGGCGCAGTGTTGCCCGTCCCACTCCCGGAGAGATTATGCGTATTGCCCTTGGGGTTGAGTACGATGGCAGTGGCTTTTATGGTTGGCAGCGTCAGCAGGAAGTCGATTCTGTGCAGGCACAACTGGAAAAAGCGCTGTCGATAGTAGCCAATGAGCCGATTGAACTTCAATGTGCCGGTCGTACCGATGCAGGCGTGCATGCCACAGGTCAGGTGGTGCACTTTGATACCAATGCGATCCGTAAAGAGGGCGCCTGGACCATGGGGGTCAACGCCAATCTGCCGGACGGCATTGCTGTACGTTGGGCTAAGCAGGTCGATGATGAGTTTCATGCTCGCTTCTCTGCCACAGCCCGTCGTTATCGTTACATCATCTACAATCATAACTTCCGTCCGGGGATTCACCGTCACGGTGTCAGCCATTACCACGGCATTATCGATGAAAAACGCATGAATATGGCGGCCCAGGCACTGATTGGCGAGCAGGACTTTACCAGTTTCCGGGCGATTCAGTGTCAGTCAAAAACGCCGTTTCGTAATGTCCACAAGGTCACTGTAACCCGCCAGGGTATGTATATCATTGTCGATATTCAGGCCAATGCCTTCCTGCATCATATGGTGCGTAATATTGTCGGCTCCCTGCTGGAGATCGGCCTGGGTAACCAGCCGCTGGACTGGATGCGCACGCTGCTGGACATGAAAGACAGAAGCAAGGCTGCGGCCACTGCCAAGCCACATGGTTTGTATCTGGTGGATGTTACTTACCCGCAGGAATTTGAATTGCCAAAGCTGGCGATGGGTCCACTGTTTTTACCCGACTAGGATATCAGGATGATTCAAGTACCAACACAGTCAGACAGTTTGAATACCTGGCTGGAGTATCTGCTTGCCAGGCATTCCAGTGAGCTGGCGTCGATGGATTTGGGGCTGGAGCGGGTAGGTCAGGTTGCCGCGTCTATGGGATTACTGGATCTGGCACCGACCAAAGTGATCACCGTTGGCGGTACCAATGGCAAGGGCACCAGTTGCGCCATGCTGGAAAGCATACTGCGCGATGCGGGTATGTCAGTGGGTGTATACAGTTCCCCCCATCTGGTTCACTTCAATGAAAGGGTACGGATTAACGGCATTGATGCGCCGGATGCCGACATTATCGGTGCATTTGCGGCGATTGAACAGGCAAGGGGCGACATCTCCCTGAGCTACTTCGAATTTGCAACCCTGACCGGCCTGTACCTGTTCAAGCAGGCCAAACTGGATGTGGCAATTCTGGAAGTAGGCCTGGGTGGACGTCTCGACGCCACCAATATTATCGATGCCGATGTGGCCGTGGTGACGGCGGTGGATCTGGACCATCAGGAGTTTTTGGGGAATACCCGGGAGTCTGTTGGGTTTGAGAAGGCCGGGATCTTCAAGTCTGGCAAACAGGCTATTACCGGTGAGCCTGACTTACCGGTAACGGTGATGCAAGTTGCTGAGAAAGTCGGCGCGCCGCTGCACAGAGTCGGCAAAGAGTTCAATTACAAGACTGTAGTGTCTGAAGGTGAACAGCTGGAACGCTGGCAGTTCGAAGGGCAGAGCTGGCAGCTCGATAATCTGCCAATGCCCAATCTGCCATTGCCCAATGCTGCCACTGTGCTTGCGACGCTTGAGATGCTTCTGCCTGAATTGCCCCAAAGCTCCATTGAACGTGGTTTGATTAATGCCAGATTGACAGGCCGGTTCGAGAAAATATCAGACAAGCCACTGACCATTCTGGATGTTGCCCATAACCCCCATGCTGCCCGCTATCTGGCGTCGCGGCTTGAGCAGTATCAGGGAATACGCGTTCTGGCTCTGTGCGGCATGCTTAAAGATAAGGATATCGCCGGTGTGCTGGAGGTGATGTCGCCTGTGGTGGATGAGTGGTTCCTGACTGAGCTGGATACGGAGCGCAGTGCTGAGCTGAGTACGCTTACCCAATGTTTGCCCAAAGAGGCACAGTATCAGGCGTTCACTCAGGCAGACGCTGCGTGGCAGGCGTTAACCTCAGGGGTATCTGAGGATGATGTGGTAATTGTGTTTGGCTCCTTTTACACTGTATCTGCAGTTAAATCATTCATTGATGGGGAATAAGTTTGTCGAGTCAGTTTCATAACCGTTTGGTTGGGACCATAGTGGTAGTGGCCCTGGGCGTCATTTTCCTGCCTGATATTTTGGATGGTAAGAAGGAGCGGGTTCAGGAAGAATTTGCAGAGATCCCGCTGCGGCCGCAATCTGCCGGTGATAAAGCGCCGGAAGCCTTCGAAGTGCTGGAAGTGGCTGATACCATGACTTTGGGTAACAGTGACAGTGCCACACCTGAGCAACCAAAGGAGCTGGAGCAAGAGGAGAACGGCGGCTGGGTGCTTAAGGAGACTGAACAGGCGCAAAAGCCAGCCACTCAGCCTGAGGCGAAACCCAAAGCCAAACAGGAGACTACTGCCAGGGCCGATAAGCCAGCAGCGAAATCCCCGGGCTGGACCCTGCAACTGGGTAGCTTCCGCGATGCGGGCAATGTTCAGGGGCTGGTTGAACAGCTTAGAGAAGCCGGTTTCCGGGCCTACACTCTGCCTGCCAAACCCGTTCATGGCAGCCTGACCAAGGTGTTTGTCGGACCGGATGTCTCCAAAGCCAAGGTTGAGAAGCTGCTTGGTGAAGTGGAAAAGCTGACCAAGCTTAAGGGCAGGGTAGTGCCATTCAACCCGCTGGAGTCCTGAGTCAGCCAATCTAAAGCTTGATATGAAGGTCGCCCGGGGCGGCCTTTTTTATGCTCCTTTGCCAACAGTTGTCAGCCTGATTGCGCAGCAACCGCTGGTGCAATTTCCTGCTTGTCATTGAATTTTAATCATTCCTCTGTATTCTTAATCCGTTTTTTACAGGGAAGAAAATAAGATGAAACAACTGATATGGTTGTTGTTGGTAATCGGATTCGGTGCCGCGGCAGCAGAACAAAACACAGACAAGACCACAGAACACACGCTGGTGATGATTTCGCTGGATGGTTTTCGCTGGGACTATATTGAGAAACACCAGGCGCAACAGCTGGCAAAGCTGGCCAAAGCCGGTGTGCGAGCCGAGCGGCTGACACCTGTCTATCCAACCAAAACCTTTCCCAACCATATCTCCATTATTACCGGCCTGTTGCCGGTCAATCACGGCATAGTGGAGAACCGCTTTTGCGATAAAGCGCGGGATGAGTGCTACCGGCTTGGAAAAGGCAAGGATGACAGCACCTGGCTTAAAGGGATGCCGCTGTGGAATCTTGCCAGTTTACAGGGAATTAAGTCTGCGACTTATTTCTGGCCCGAGTCGGATGCCAGATTCAACGGTATGACCCCAGACTACTTTTACCACTACTCTCAGCAGAGTGATTATCAGGATAGGCTGGATCAGATGATCCAGTGGTTGACTCTGCCGGAAAGCGAGCGCCCCCGCTTTATCGCTGGATACTTTTCTCTGGTAGACAGCATGGGGCACGACCATGGGCCTGACAGTACCCAGGTATATGACGCTGTGCAGAAGATGGATGCCATGATGGGCGACTTTTACCAACAGCTGCAGGCGTTGCCTCAGCCGGTGAGTCTGCTGCTAGTGTCAGACCATGGCATGGCTGCTATCAACCCCAAAAAGAGTATTCAGGTCAGTCAGCTGCCCATCTCTGACGAGTGGAAGGTACAGTTCTCCGGGCCACACTTGATGCTGTATGCCAAAAAGGGTGTCGACGCAGATAAAGCAGAGCAGATAGCCAAATTGAAAGCGGCTGCCGGTGGTCGTTTCCAGTATGTATCTGAAGAAACCATGAAGGCCCGCAAGTTCTTCGGTAGCCCAAGAGTCCCGGACATTATGTTTGAAACTCGGGCTCCGGCGACCTTTACCCTGGATAAGCCTGCCACCTATTTCGGTGATCACGGTTATCCCCACTTTGATGATATGGACGCAACTTTGATTGGCGTAGGTCCTGCCTTCAAGCAGGGGCTGATGCTGGAACGTGTATCCAATCTGGATATTTACCCGGTCGCTGCCGAAATACTCGGGCTGGAACTCCTGGTCCCTGTGGATGGCGATGGCAGTTCATTAAGGCCTGCGCTGGCTGAGTAGAGTCGCGTTTGATAAACATAAAGGGCTCCCGATGGAGCCCTTTATGATCAAAGCGAAAGTACTAGTCTTCCCATGGAACTGTGGTGATCACTATCTTGCCACTGAGGGTTTTGTGGACCGGGCAGAGATCGGCAATTTCCAATAATCGCTGGCGCTGCTCAGGGGTCAGATCCCCGGTCACCTTCACCTTACGGGCCAGTACTTCTACTTTGGCATGTTGGTCGTCACAGTGCTGACAATCTTCCCCATGCTGGCGCGAGTGCTCAAGCAGTACCTGCACATCCTGCAAATCCAGCCCTTTGCGATTGGCATACATACGCACTGTCATTGAGGTACAGGCCCCCAGTGCTGCCAGCAGATGTTCATAGGGGTCAGGCCCAAGTTCGTCTCCTCCCACCCCGGCAGGTTCGTCTGCGATCCACTGGTGCTTATCACATACCAGAGTACGGGTGAACTTGTGGTTGTACTCATAGACGGCCACTTCACCCGACGCGGTTTTGGGGTATTGCTTACTGCCCTGTGCTGAATCCGGTAAATAGCGGGCAGCCCAGGCAGCAATCACTTCAGCCACATAGATAGCGTCGTTTTTGTTGGTCAGCAGGTGGTCAGCACTGTCCAGAGTGACAAAACTCTTGGGGTGTTTGGCACGGGTATAGATCTTCTCCGCCTGAGCAATGGACACCACATTGTCCACCGGGGAGTGCATTACCAGCAGTGCGGCTTTCAGTTGTTCAATATCCCGGTTGTCCTGACGTATGTCTTCCAAAAACTGCTTCTTGATGGTGAAAGGACGGCCTGCCAGTGACACATTGGCTTCGCCTTCCTTCTCGATACGTTCAAGGTCGCAGGCAAACTGCTTACTGACATGGTCAGGATCGGCAGGTGCCCCCAGCGTTGCTACGGCCTGGACTTCGCTAATACGAGCGGCAGCTGACAGTACGGCGCGTCCTCCCAGACTATGGCCAACCAATAATGCCGGCGCTTGATATTCACTGCGCATAAAGTCTGCAGCGGCAACCAGATCATCTACGTTGGAGGAAAAGTTACTGTTGGCAAAGTCTCCTTCACTGCCTCCCAGCCCGGTAAAGTCAAATCTGAATACTGCGAACCCTTTTTCAACCAAGGCTCTGGAGATACGACTGGCAGCTACCGAACTTTTGCCACAGGTAAAGCAATGAGCGAACAGCGCATAGCCTTTAGGCTCTGTATCCGGCGTTTCCAAACTGCCTGCCAGCATAAGTGAGCCACTGGGAAATTTAACCTGTAGAGCCATAGAACCTCCTGATGCTCATCCGCAGTGCTGTTGCGTGGTCTTTTGTGTTTATTCTGGTTAAAGCAACTGCGAATGATTGTGTTTGTGGGTTTGTTGAGCGTTAATAATAGATTCCACGATAGCTTGTCCCATATTTTCGAGCGAGACAACCCGGGTGGCGGCACCCAGTTCACTTGCGGCTCTGGCCATACCATAAACCACGCTGGACTGCTCATTCTGGATAAGGGTGATAGCGCCCATTTGCTTGAGCTCCAGCAGTCCCTGAGCACCATCCTGACCCATGCCTGTCAGCAGAGCAGCGACCAGGCGTTTCCCTTCGAGTTTGAGGGCGGATTTGAGCATGGTGTCGACCGACGGGCGAAAGCCGTTGACTGGGGGCGAGTCTCTTAACCTGAGCATGATTTGCTGACCATGTGGGGTGACCGTCAGGTGCCTGTCTCCCGGTGCCAGATATACGGTGGAGGATTTGGCCAGCATGCCATCTTCAGCGCGGCACACCTTGAGGTTTCCGATCTTGTCCAGCGCGGCTACCAGTGAATCTGTATAACCTTCGGGTAAATGTTGCACTATGCATACCGGGGGCATGATGGCGGGCAGATGTTTAATCACGCTGTCCAACGCGTCTATTCCGCCGGTAGAGCTACCAATCATCACCAGCGACTCCTGACAATGGCTGTGGCTCAATGCCTGTTCTTCTGCCCCAAGTGCACAGGATAGTGTTCGTGTATGTGTGGCCGCCTTCAGCACTTTGGGCAGATTCTGCCTGTTGGCGATGAATAGCAGGCTGCCGAACTGATTGATAACCTGGTCCAGAGTAAATGAAGAGGGACAGGTGTCATGGTTCTGCAGCAGCACAACCGGGGCGGTATACTGACGCCCCTCAACCCGGTTGCCTGCGGATATCAACCAGGATTCATCGATAACCAACACCTGGTCGTGCAGACCTTCTGCAGTGCTGCTCAGTGCCATTCTGGTATTGATGCCTGCGCCTATCAGGGGTTGCTGTAATTTGTCGAATAAAGGCTCATTGTTGGAGAGAAATATTGCCTGGTGATGCTCAGCACCACCCGCACTCTTGCGTTTATGGGTTTGTCTGCAAAGTACTTCACCTGTGCCGGGAAAAAAGCGGATCTGCCTGCCGGTATCGCCGCCTATAGAGGTACCAGAGATGGGGATCCCATATTCAGCCAATGCCCTGAAGGCGATGGCAATATTGCGAACACCTATTTGACGGCAGATATCTATGCTGCTGGTATTCAGGTTGCCGCCGCCGATGATCCAGGCCTCAAGGTGTTGTCTGGATGCCCCCAGGTGTTTCAGTTTTTGCAGTAACGCCAATATCGCTTTGTCGCCGTAGTCATACCCCTGACTGTCATCTGTTATCGATTGATTGGCGGTGGACAAGCGGTAGTGACACATGCCGCCGAAACCTTGTTGTGTGTCACGTATGCAGACGCTGACACAGGTGCCGACCACGGCCTGCAGGCAGATATCCTGGCTGGGGCTGACCACACACTCCCCTGAATTGACCGAGAACTCCATGTGAAGGGCTCAGCCTAACGGTTTTTGATAGACAGAAGGGGCGACCTGAACAAGTTCAGTATCGAGATGATGCAGGGTTTCAGTCAAACCGACAAAGAGCAAGCCCCCAGGCAACAGGTGCCTTTCCAGCTTGCTGATGACCTGACGTATGTTTCCCATTGGGAAGTAAAACAAAACGTTACGCAGGAAAATGTAATTAAAGGTGATCCCGGGAGAAGCGTCGAAGGCAACCAGGTTGTGCTGACGAAACTTAATGTGCCTTTTTAGCTCTGTAGCGATGGCGAAGTGGGCCGGATCCGGGCTGGTGGGGGAGAGATACTTGAGCTGCATCAGATGGGGGATCTCCTCCAGCTTATCTATCTCATAGATAGCTTCTGTACTCATGGCCAGCCGCTGAGTGTCGATATCGGTTCCGAGGACCTTGTAGGTAAACTCAGGGTGAGTTCGGGAAAACTCCTCACACACCATGGCCAGGGTGTACACCTCTTCACCACTGGAGCAGGCTGCAGACCAGAAGTAAGTATCCTTAGCAGCAGGGCTAGACTCCAGATGTTGAAGTAGATAGTCAAAATGAAATGATTCACGGAAGAAGGCGGTGGTATTGGTGGTCAGAGCATTGATGAACTCAGTTAACTCTGTGTGTTCCCTGTCATGCAGGAGTATTGCGAGGTATTCAGAGAAACTGTTTAACTCCAGGGCTCTGATACGCTTGTTAAGCCGGACTTCAAGCAGCGAACGTTTTTCTGGTGGGATCTCGATTCCTGCCTGCTCCAGGATCAGCTTACTGAAAACCTTAAACTCATTGTCTGAGACGTTACTGGACTGCCAGTCATTAAGGCTCTGGCAGGCGGTTTGTGGGTCGATGGCAGCATTGGATGACATCAGCTTTGCCATTACAGCCTGTCCCAGGCCTGTTTATTGTCGCTGTCCTGGCTTACCGGAACAATAATAGGTGCTGCCACATCTTCGCGTGGACGCGAAGCAGGAGCCTGCCAGTGACTGTCCATTGGTACTGGCTCGAGGGCGCTGCGTAACGCAGAGTCCGGAGTGGAGTCTCTGTCACTGTTTCTCAGGAAGCTATTGAGCCGCAGTACCAGACGATTGAGTTCTTCAGACTGACGCCTGAGATCTGTGCTGGATGCTGCTGCCTGATCTGAGATAGAAGCCGCATGCTGAGTGGCTTTGTTGATTGACTCAACGGCATTGCTTATCTCCTGAATACCTCTGGCCTGTTCGTTGGATGCCTCAAAAATCTTATTGGCTCCGGTCACCACAGTTTGCGCCTGGCTCTTGGTCTCTTTAACGATTTGATTGCCTCTTTCCACCCGGACAGAGTTCTCTTTGGCGATTGCCTCGGCCTCGCTGACACTGTGCTTCACTATGGCGGCGATATCTGTGGCGGCTTTACCGCTCATCTGTGCCAGGTTACCCACCTCCTTGGCCACTACGCCGAAGCCGCGACCATGTTCACCGGCGCGCTCTGCTTCCACAGAGGCATTGAATGACAGAAGCTTGGTCTGGAATACTATTTCATCAATGATTTCTGTCTTGGTCCCTATCTCTCCAATAATCTTCACCAGCTCATTAATCTTTTCGTTGGACTCTGCAATTTGCTCCATAGCCAGTTGCAGTTCACCCATTTTCTCTCCGACCTGGCGCGATAGGTCTCGGGACTGCTCAGCTGACTGCACATTGATTTTTACCATGCCGGAAATCTCTTCAGTACTGGCAGAGGTCTCCTCCACTGAGCTGGCTTGACGGTTGGAGATCTGCGACAGGTTCATACTGGCATTTTCTATATTGGACGCTACGGTGCCCACACCAGCGGCACCGGACTTGAGTTGGGTCACGACCTCTTTAAAGGTTCGGCTTAACTCTTTTAATTCACTACTGCTGAATTTTGACAAGCCCTGGAAGATATTACGGAAAGGCTTGTGAATTGATGCGCTGATCAGAAAGGCGGCAGGAATTGAGATAAGGGCCGCTACCGACATACCTATAATAAGTATGTAATTGGTTTGCTCTGAGCTTGTGTAGGCATTCTGTTGACGTTGTTTAAGCAGAATATTTTCATTTTCGATAAAGGTACGTATCTGTGAGCTGAACTTATCGAAATACAATTTTTCACTATCGCTGCCGATTAAGTCAGCCATATCATCCATGGTCTTAGCGTCGCCAATCTCCCGTCTCAGGGTGATTTGAGGTTCGGCCACCAGGGTATTCCAGTCGCTCAACACCCGGGCTATATCGGTTAGGAGTTGTACCTGGGCCGGATTATCACTGACCTTGAGTTTGAGTAGAGAGATGAGAGAGACAGATTCCTGTACTCCTCCATTGTAGGGCTCCAAAAACTCCTCCCTGCCAGCCAACAGATAGCCGCGCATGCCGGTTTCCATATCTATGGCGGCAACCTGGATTTTCTGTGCTTCGGCAATCACCTGATAAGTATGTTCAACCCATTCGATGGCTGCGTTGACCTCCTCTGGAGTAGAAGCATTGATAAAGTCAGCTTTGCGTCTTCTGAGCAGTATTTGCTCCTGATTGATAAAGTTGGCGAGCATGCCGCGGAAACGATCAAAGTAGGTTTTACCTTTAGCTTCTGCCACCAGACGGGCCATATCATTCATGGTTTTGGCATCACCTATCTCCCTGCGAAGCGCTACTGCTTCAGCATTGATATACTCCTCCCAGCTGTTCATGGTGGCGTCCATCTCTTGCATCAGGGCAACCTGCGAGGGGTTGTCGTCCACAGTTTGTAAAAGTTCTGCAACCAGGCGTTTGAAATGCTGGCGACCTTTTTCATAGGGAACCAGATACTGCTCTGTTCCGGCCAGCAGGTAGCCCCGGATACCTGTTTGCATCTCCAGCGCGGCGGTTTCCAGTTCCTGAGCCTTATTAATGACCTTGTAGGTGTGGTCAACCCAGGCACCGGTTTCATTCAATTTGCTGATACTGCTCAGGCTGAGCAGGCTGAGCAATATCAGAAACCCGAGGCTGACTGCACTGCCCATTAAGATCTTTGCCCGCAATGATAGGTTATCGAACATGAGCTGCCTCTGAGTTAACGGATTGGTGAGAGGGAGAGAGCTGTTGCAATTGTTGGGCGATCAGGCCCAGCTCCAACGGATTAAGCAGTTTCCTGCTGTTGAGCAACATGACCATCTCACCCGAGTGCTTGGTGGCGACACCCTGAATAAATTCACGCTCAGGATGTTTGGAGATATCCAGTTCCTGACGCATCTGTTGGCTGCCAAAACCCTGTACTTCAATGACATTGTCCACAATCACACCCAGTGTGAGCTTATTGACTTCAAAAATAATGATGCAGGTTTTTTGCTGTTGCCAAGGCTTGGAGGGGAGCCCCAGTTTGCGTCTGAGGTCGATAATGGAGATGACTTCACCTCTGAGGTTAAGGATGCCCTCAAAATAGTCCGGCAGCCTGGGGACATGAGTGACCGGCCCCATACTGATCACCTCTTTGACATCTGAAAGAGGAATGCCATATTCCACCTCGCCGACATTAAAAATCAGATGCTTATGACTATCTGAATGCAGTTGAAGATTCTGCTCCTGATTGTCACCGCCGAAAACGTGGTGGCTGGTTCTCCCGACTGACCTGTTCATTCAGCACCTTGTCCATTCTGATTTGTCTCGCCAGAGGCCTGTTCTGGCTCTATTTGAGGTATTCCGGTTACCTCTAATAACCTTAGGTCAGATAGAGGACATGTCAAAAATCAGAGGCTTGTATTAGTTGACGCCTTGATTGGCTCCTCAGCCTTTAAAACAGAGATAGAAATCAGGCGGAAGGAGATTTGTACTTTTTCCTGTCGCCGGGAATGTGACTCAGAATGAGATTTTCAATCTGTATGAAAGAATTTCATCCAGCCTGAGTGGCAAGCCTGTGTCACAATGGCGCACAGGCTGAAATGAAACGCTGCAAGCCATTAAAAAACAGCCAATGTGATAGACAACAATAGGTTAAGAGATAACAAGGGACGATATTCAGGTCATGCAATTTTCCAGATTTGGCGAGAAATTTAATCGTTACGCAGGGATCACTCAGTTGATGAATGATCTCAACGAAGGCCTACGTACCGAAGGCGCCATTATGCTGGGTGGAGGCAATCCGGCTGCAATTCCCGAGATGCTCGACTACTTTCATGGCGTCAGCACCGAGCTGCTGGCGGATGGTGCCTTGATTGATGCTATCGCCAACTACGATGGCCCTCAGGGTAAGAGTGCGTTTCTGAAGTCGTTGGCAGGGCTGCTCAGAGAAACCTATGGGTGGGATATCAGCGAGCGTAATATCAGCCTGACCAATGGTAGCCAAAGTGCCTTCTTCGCCCTGTTTAACCTGCTGGCAGGTGAGCAGACAGATGGCAGCTTCAAGAAAGTGCTGTTGCCTCTGGCCCCTGAGTATATTGGTTACAGTGATGCCGGGTTTGATGATGGCATCTTCGCCTCTTGCCGTCCGGAAATTGAGCTGCTTGATGATGGCCAGTTTAAATATCATGTGGATTTTGACCGTCTGCCGCTGGATGACAGCATTGCGGCGATTTGTGTCTCCCGTCCCACCAACCCAACGGGCAATGTGCTCACAGATGCTGAAGTGGCCAGGCTGGATGCGATCGCCCGTGAGCGGGGCATTCCGCTTATTCTGGATAACGCCTATGGCACGCCGTTCCCCAATATCATCTTTGAAGAGGTGACACCATTCTGGAACGACAACACTATTTTGTGTATGAGCCTGTCCAAGCTTGGCTTGCCCGGCGTGCGCTGTGGCATTGTGATTGCCAATGAAACCGTCACCCAGGCGATGACCAATATCAATGGTATTGTCAGCCTGGCTCCAGGCAGCATGGGGCCCGCCATCGCCAATCATATGATCAACACAGGTAAGCTGCTGGAGCTCAGTGAACAGGTGATTAAGCCTTTCTATCAGGCTCGGTCCCAATGGGCGCTTGAGGAGCTGCAGCGACAAATTACCGTACCCGGATTTAGGGTACACAAACCGGAAGGCGCTATCTTCCTCTGGCTCTGGTTTGAAGGCCTGCCTATCTCTACCAAAGAGCTGTATCAGCGTTTGAAAGCGCGCGGCGTGCTGGTGGTACCCGGTGAGTATTTCTTCTTCGGCATGCCTGCGGAGGACAACAACTGGCGTCACCGCCAGGAGTGTATTCGCATGAACTATGTGCAGGATGAAGCCAAGATGTTGGAAGGGATTGCCGTCATTGCTGAAGAAGTTGCCAGAGCGTATGCAGAGTAATCGCTCTGCGGACGATGTTGATTGATGGAGCTTTGCTCCATTAGCCTCATGGCTCATTAGCCAAACTTCGTTTGGCGAAACATCGAAGCCTTCCAGGCTTCGCCCGGGTCAGGGGCGTTGCTCGTCCAACGTCCCTAACAACCCCAAGGACGCCCCAACCGAAGTTGTTATCCATCGTAAAATGACTTCAATTACGCAAACGCCGTCGATTCGCCGAAGCCCATCCCTGTACTTCACTCCCCGCTCGGCTATCCTGCCTCGCGCTCGTAACCTCATCGCTTCGCGATACTCGCCCATGGCTCAGCGACGGCTACTCTGTCATCCATGACAGAGCTTGCTATTGAAGCCATTCCCTCCGGCAACTTCGGACGGGGAATGGTGTATCCCGTCAGCTTATTTATGCCCCAGAGTTAGTTTCACTATGCACGGCACGGTGTTTTTGAGTGGAAGTATTTAATAATGCTTAAATTCAGTGTCTTAGGGGGCCTTAATATTTAGATAATAGGCGACAAGCAGAGAATGCGCCGGCACGCTCTTGCTCAAAGTTAAATCTGGACTTCTATTACTAACTTGTTGAATAATTGGTAAAAATGGCGGGGCGGTTTTCACGAGTCTGAAGTGACAAACCAGCATGCACACTATACAAATACTATGTGTAATTAGGGAGAACTAATATGGTGGCAAGCAATGAATGGGAAACTCAATACTTAACTAAAGACGGTTGGGTAACGGGTGGCTATAAATTGGATCACGGTAAAAAGAAAGAAGATATACCGCCAGAGGGCGCTGTGCTTAGGGCCTATCGCAAAGTTACTGTAGGAAAATTAGGCGCACCGAGCTCAATGAATGTGGACGAGTCACAAAGTGAGCTAACTAAAGACCAAGACCTTATTAACACCCTACTTAATAAGTTTGGGCAACCACAATTCGGTGTTTAATCTCACACATAACAAGCGCATCAGGACTATCAACAGCTTGTGTTGTGGGTTTTAAATTAATAATAAGGGACATTTCGTGACCGAAGAAAAAGTAGTTAGGATTTGTTGGAATACCAACTCTTGGCGTTCACCTTCTGGGCCAGAAGGAAAATCTAAAAACAAAGACTCATACGAAGGGGCAGTTGGCTATGGTCATGAGGAATGGCTTTTTGATCTCGACAAGATAGTAGATGGCTACCACTATAGTTTTTTACAAGCAGCGAATGCAGGGCGAAATGTTCATAAGGACAGTGATTTAAAGGTATATCTATATTCAATTAATAGTGCAACAAAAACG
Organism: Shewanella corallii; assembly: GCF_023349125.1. Classification (GTDB taxonomy): domain Bacteria; phylum Pseudomonadota; class Gammaproteobacteria; order Enterobacterales; family Shewanellaceae; genus Shewanella; species Shewanella corallii. The sequence goes on from NZ_JAKIKT010000007.1 coordinate 82,830, forward strand.
AGGTGGTGGATTGGCTCAATTGATAACCTTCAGATTGTTCCTGAATTAGAGTCTGAGCGAATATATCAGATTTATAAAGAGCAAGGATGGCTCGATGAAATGATTGTTCAGGTTGGTCAAGTAGGTGCTTCTTCGGAAGACCTAAGAAAAACTGACCCTAAAATGCTTTTTACCGTCAAATTCAGGCCTAATGATTTAAGTTTAGAAGAACCTCCTAAGGAGTTCTCCGCGAGTGATGACTCCCTATCCGCTACTTATTATAATTTTCAACCATATTTAGGATTGCCTGACTTCTTAAGCCATACTTTTAACTTTGTGCCAGGTCATAATCCGGGGAAAAATGAAGGCTGGAGAACATATGAGGATAACGGTAAGAAGATAGATAACCTTCATAATAAAATCCAAAATGGAGCATACCTCCATCTTACTAAAATTTATGGTAATAGTAATGTTGGTACGGAGCTGCTAACAACTAATGGTACGAAAATCGATATCGTGGCTAGAGAGAGCGATAAGGGCCTGATATTTTATGAGATAAAAACATCATCCACTGTTTTAGCGTGCATTAGAGAGGCTTTTTCTCAGCTTCTTGAGTATTCATACTATCCTGATAGCAATCATGCAAAAAAGTTAGTGATCGTATCACCAAATAAGATTACTGAAGAGGCATCAGCTTATTTGAATAATATTAGAGAAAGATTTGGAATACCTGTCTATTATCAAGCTTTTGATATGAGTATTAATGAACTTGAGACAGAGCTACATTGAAAACTTAACAAGTCAAAGCACTCTGATAGCGTAAACGCAGCCGGTGTTTGAGACGTTATCCCCACTAGCCCAAAGTAACTAATGTCCCAAATTGAGTTGCACTGAAGTTGAAGATTGCACCTTATTCCCGTCCGAAGTTGCCGGACGACTGCATGGATGCAGGAGGTAGAACGAGGCAGGAGTGCCGAGCTGGATAGGAAGTACATGGATGTACTTCGTGGAATCGGTGCCGATTGCGTAATTGAAGTCATTCTACGATGGGTAACAACTTCGGTTGGGGCGGCAGGGGAGATCAAAAGGGCGAGTGGTTGCCGATAGCAAGCGAGTTTAGGAGCGCGAATCAAGGATGGTGAGCTGGCCGTTTTACATGGATGTATTTGCCCACGATTTCGACCAAGCGAAGCTTGGTACTAATCCAGCGGGGGCGAAGCTCCACGATATCGGCCAAACGAAGTTTGACTAATCCTCTGCGACGACAGATCGGAAACCGCAGCGCGATTGTGACAACCAAACATCCAATAAAAAAGGTGAAGCTCAGCTTCACCTTTTTTGCATCACACTAACTTAAATCAAGTGGCGATAGCTAAATCGTATCGTCAGACGATTACAGACGTTCCAGTACAGACTCGGTAAAGTCAGTAGTACCATGAGTACCACCCAAATCGCGGGTAGTGCGGTCGCCTTCTTCAATTACAGCGGATACGGCTTCGCGGATCTTGGCGGCTTTGTCTGCCATGCCCAGGTATTCCAGCATCTGGATAGAAGCCAGAATAACTGATGTTGGGTTAGCCAGGTTCTTACCTGCGATATCCGGGGCAGAGCCGTGTACGGCTTCGAAGATCGCGGCGTCTTTACCAATGTTGGCGCCCGGGGCCATGCCCAGACCACCTACCAGACCGGCGCAGAGATCAGACAGTATGTCACCAAACAGGTTGGTGGTAACAATCACGTCGAAGTTCTCAGGGTTCATCACCAGCTTCATACAGGTAGCGTCCACAATCATCTCTTCGGTCTGAATGTCCGGATAACGCTCACCCACTTCACGGGCGGTTTTCAGGAACAGGCCGGAAGTTGACTTCATGATGTTGGCCTTGTGCACTATGGTCACTTTCTTGCGACCTTCTTTGCGAGCCAGCTCATAAGCGAAGGTGGCAATCTGCTCGGCGCCCTGACGGGTCACAATGCTGGTGGCCTCGGCAGTGGTGCCGTCGTCAGAGACTTTCTGACCCAGACCGGAATACATACCTTCGGTGTTTTCACGCACTGTGATGATGTCGATATTCTCATATCGAGCCTGGGTGCCTTTGAATGACAGTACCGGACGTACGTTGGCATAAAGGCTGAACTTCTTGCGCAGGCTAACGTTGATGGAGGTAAAACCTTCACCTACGGGAGTCGTCAGTGGGCCTTTAAGGGTAATACGGTTCTTTTCAATCAAATCCAGGGTGCGCTGTGGCAGCAATTCACCATGCTTTTCGAGAGCTGTCAGGCCGGCGTCGGCAAATTCATATTCAAAATCACATCCGGCTTTATCGAGAATCTTCAGTGCAGAATCAATGATGCTTGGACCAATCCCATCACCTGGGATCACGGTAATCGTTCTTTTTGACATCTGGAATCCATCCATGTTGGTCGTTACTGCAGTAGTCACGCCTGTGTTTCTTTCACAGGTAACTTTCATGACATATGACCCGCTTATTTTACACGTTTTTTGTGATTTTTTCACATTAATGGTGATGAAAGTCACAGATGGGTGGCCGGGTAAACTTGCATAAATGCCGTTAAGTCGCGAATATTGGGCGCTAAACCTCCAAAAATCGACTTTAGTCTAGTGGTGGGTTGAGGCAGCTGCCGACCCATAGCTATTAACATAAGAAGAGGAAAACATTGAAATTACTACCTCTCGCATCCGGGATGCTATTGGCCACAGGAGCCGTTGCAGCCCCGCAGAAGGATCTGACTCTTAACGACATCATGAAGTTTGAGTCTCTCAAGAAACCTGTACTCTCAGATAATGGTCAACTGTTGGCTGTGGAAGCCGCGCCGGACAGAGGCGACAGCCGTACTCTGGTCAGGATGCCCGGCAGTGACCGCAGTTTTGAGCTGGCTGGTGCATCCAATCCGAAAGTCAGCGCCGACGGCCGTTTTGTCGCTGCCGAGATAGAACCTACCCTGTTCGAGCGGGAAACTGCCTCCAAGAAAGAGAAGAAAAAGCTCAAAGATGGCATGGTGCTGCTGGATACCCAAACCGGCAAAGAGCTGCGTTTCGAACGGGTAAAGTCCTTCTCATTCAGTGATGATGGCCGTTTGCTGGCGATTGAGTTCGAAGCCGAAGAAGAGAGCAAAGACAAGGCTGATAATGCTGATACCCAGACTGAATCCAACGCCGTCGCTGGAGCTGAAGCCAAGGCTGGGAAAAAGGACAAACAGAGCAAGCCTGAAGTCGATAAGGCTGACAAGGGCGCACCATTTACTTTGATCGTGTTGGGTACAGGTAAGCAGTACCAGTTTGAAGATGTCACAGGCTTTGCCCTGTCCAAAGCCGGTGGTAAGGCGGCGGTGGCTATCAATGATGTTGAAGCGGGTAAGCATGCTATCCAGCTTTACGATATCGGTGCTGACAAGCTTATCGATCTCAAGGTGAAGGCCGGTGAGCAAATTGGCGATCTCGCCCTGAGTGATGACGGTAAGTATCTGGCTCATACCTCGGGCAGGGCCGCCAGGGATATTGATGAGCGGGAATATCAGCTGACGCTGACAACGCTGGCCTCAGGTAAGCAGCAGCTTGTTGCCAATAGTGATGAGTGGACCCTGAATCGTTACAGCGAGCTGGACTTCAGTCCGGACAACTTAAGACTGTTCTTTGGCCGGGTACCGCAAATCAACAAACCTGAAACGCTTAGCAAGTATGAGAATGAAGCTGATCTTTATAACACTGCAGTGATTACCGACCAGCGTAATCTGAAGATTTGGCATGGCGACGATCCACGTATCAAGCCCCATGAGATTAAGCAGTACGACAAGGAAGTGAAACGTACCTATCAGGCTGTGATGCACCTTGGTAGCGGTCAGGTGGTGCAGTTGGCCGATGAGACAGTGCCGGATCTGGAATTGGGTCCTCAGAGCCGTTATCTGGTTGCCAGCTCTGATCTGCCTTATCGCAAAATGATCACCTGGGCCGGTTTCTACCGTGACTTTTATCTGGTGGATCTGAATACGGGTCGCAAGCAGCTGGTATTGACTCAGCAACCAAGCCGCTCCGGGCCATCACTGTCTCCTGATGGTAAGTTCCTGGCCTACTTCCAGCAGGGAAATGTTTACCTGCATGATATTGCCGCCAATAGTCGTAGAGAGCTGAGCGCCGGCATTGCTACGCCTTTTGCCGATGAAGATCATGACTATCCTTCGCAGGCTCCGGGCTATGGTTTCGGCCCCTGGCTGGATGATGACGAAGGCGTGCTGGTGTACGACAAATACGATGTGTGGCAGTTCGATACCACCTCAGGCAAAGGCTTTATGCTGACTGACGGTAAAGGCCGTGAGACCGGAGTTCAGTACCGGGTAACCGGTCTGAGTGCCGACAGGGACGAACCTGCTGCGCCGGATAATGGCGACAAAGTCATGCTCCATGGCTACAGCCACAAAACCAAAGGTGATGGTTTCTATGGTGCCAGACTGGGCAGCGCCGGCGTCGATGTACTGATGCAGGGTGATTATAAACTGAAGCTGCTGAGCCGGGCCGACGATGCCGACACTCTGGTGTATTCCAAAGAGCAATATAACCAGTTCCCGGATCTCTATACCGCCGATTACCTCAAGCCTGAACAGGGGCAGCGTCAGACCCATTTGGATGAGCAGCGTGACGGTTTTGACTGGAGTCAGTCTGAGCTCGTGAGCTGGACCAATGGTGATGGTCGTCAACTGGATGGCGTGCTGATCAAACCAAACAATTATGAGGAAGGTAAGCGTTACCCTGTGCTTGTGTATTACTACCGCTTTATGAGCGACCGTCTGCACAGCTTCCCGGCGATGAAGGTTAACCACAGACCCAATTTCGCCTGGTACGCGGATAATGGCTATGCCATCTTCCTGCCGGATATCCGCTTTGAAATAGGTTACCCCGGGCCGGCTGCTGTGCAGGCGCTGACCTCAGGCGTGCAGCACATTATTGATATGGGCGTGGCCGATCCGAAAGCCATTGGTTTGCATGGTCACTCCTGGAGTGGTTATCAAACGGCCTTTGCCATCACCCAAACCCATATGTTCAAAGCTGCTGTCAGTGGTGCGCCGGTATCCAATATGACCAGCGCCTTCAGTGGTATCCGTCATGGCAGTGGTTTGGCTCGTCAGTTCCAATATGAAACAGGGCAAAGCCGTATTGGTGAAAGCCTGATGGCGGCACCACATAAGTACATTGAAAACTCGCCTGTGTTCTACGCAGAGCGCATCAAAACACCGATGATGATTATGTTTGGTGACAAAGATGATGCCGTGCCCTGGGAGCAGGGGATAGAGATGTACCTGGCTATGCGCCGCGCGGGTAAGGATGTGGTCTTTCTTCAGTATGAGGATGAGCCGCACCATCTTAAGAAGTATCCCAACAAGGTGGACTACAGTATTCGTATGATGGAGTACTTCGACCATTACCTGAAAGGCACTCCTGCTCCTGAGTGGATCAAGGCTGGTGAAGCCTACAGGGAATACGACAAGGACTGATAACTGATATAAGTTACCGCTTTAACAAAGACCGGCACCGTGCCGGTCTTTTTATTAGCCGCAATTTATTCACCGGCATGTCACCTTTCGATAAAGGCAGTAAAGAAAAACTATCCCGATCGGGAAAATATTCTGATTTGTCCCAACTGAACCAGCCAATCAGTATTGAGCCATCGAAAGTTTGATGGAGCTGAACATGAATTGGCAAAAAGCAAAACACAACTCTCCGCTGATGTTGATTGCAGGCTATGGAGAAGGGCTGGGAGTTGCGCTTAGACAAAAATTCGAGCAGGCGGGGTATCGGGTAATAGGGCTGGCTCGTAAAGGTGGAGATATTCAAGTTGATCTGACCGATGGCAAAGCGGTTACAGATGTCTTGCAAACCCTGATTCAGGAGCAAGGTGTACCTGATGTGGTGATCACCAATACTGCCAGATTTCAGCACGGGCCATTGAACGGTGTCAGTGAACAGGAGTTTGAGCAGGTATGGCGTACCGGCGTGATGAGCAGCTTTCACCTGGCCAGACAGCTGTTGCCCATGATGGCTGAGCGTGGGCATGGCTGTTTTATTGCAACCGGTGCGACAGCCAGCGTCAAAGGAGGCGGGGCATTCAGTGCGTTCGCCTCGGCCAAATTTGCCCTGCGGGGGCTGGTTCAGTCGTTGGCGCGGGAGTTTGGCCCCAAGGGGGTGCATGTTGCTCATCTGGTTGTTGATGGAATGCTTTGGTCTGATGCCAGTCGCAGGCGTTTTCCTGCTTTGACCCAGGATAAGGCGATTAGTGTCGGGGAAGCCGCAGAAGTTTACTTGCAGCTAACCCGCCAGCCCAGGACAGCCTGGACTCAAGAGCTGGATATCCGGCCATTTAATGAACGTTATTAGGGAGGTAATATGACTCAGATACGCCGTGACAATCATAATCCCACCCTGATTATCGGTGGGGGATTGAGTGGCCTTTTTTCTGCCTGGTTATTGCAACAGATGAAGCAGCCCTGGGTTCTGGTGGAAGCCAGAGACAGACTGGGGGGCCGAATTTTGTCTGAACCCGTGGTTGACCAACAGCCAGATGGAGGCGCTTTGGATATGGGGCCTTCCTGGTACTGGCCGGATATGAACCCCAGAATCTCGACTCTGGTGGAGATACTGCAACTCAACAGCTATCGCCAATATGCCGAGGGAGCGGTTCTGAGAGAGTCTGCTGCCGGGCAGATACCCGAGAAGTACCCAGCACAATACAGCGCCGGTTACTCAAGGCGGCTCGAAGGCGGTATGGCCAATTTGACCGGGGCGCTGATTGAACGCTTACCTGCTCAGCAGATTAAAACGGGCAGCAGAGTGAATCAAATCTCGCTGAACGATGATGGCAGCTACCGGGTGAATATGCAGCATTCAGCCAGTGGAGAGCCGCTGACTGAGCTTACTGCTGACAAGGTGATAGTGGCCATGCCTCCCAGGCTGGTGGCAGAGACACTGACGTTTGAGCCTGAATTGTCGGCTGAAATGCTGGATGAGCTGGGCTCAATACCAACCTGGATGGCGGTACATGCCAAAGCTGTTGTCAGCTACCCCAGGGCTTTTTGGCGGGAGCTGGGATTATCCGGCATGGCGGCCAGTCGGGCGGGCCCTCTGGTGGAGATCCATGATGCCAGCGTTAGCCGGGCTGATGGCACCCTGGCGGGCGCCCTGATGGGATTTGTTGGTTACAATGCTGCTGCCCGACATACCCTGGGACAGGATAAGCTCAAGACCATGATAGTGTCGCAATTGACCCGGTTGTTTGGCGATGAAGCGGCTCAGCCAGATGAGGTTTATCTGGTTGATTGGACGCAGGAGTCTTTAACCGCTTCTGTTGCCGACAAGGTGCAGAATCCCCACGTGCATGTGTTGGGGGGACTGGAGGAGATCAGTGATGAGGCGCACCCAAACCTGGTATTTTCCGGCAGTGAAGCGTCCCGAACCTTTGGTGGATACCTTGAGGGCGCACTGGAAGCCACAGAAAGGGCGGTACTGGCGCTTTACCCTGATGCTGAAGACAGCTTGTCTGATGTATGGGAGTTCAGGCGCTGGTAATGACGTTGGTACAAGCTGTGCTGTGAAACAAGGCGCATCTGATTAATGCTTTGATCACTGAGGAATGAACTGATGATAAAACCGGGGAGGCTGTAATAAGCTCCCCCGGGCAACTGAAGTGCTTTGAATCAGCGGCTGTAGTCGGTCTCAATATCCACCCAGGAAAAGTAGTCGCTGAGATAGTTGAGATCGATATTGTCCGAGGCATTGTCCAGCTCAACCAAATAGCGATGGTTGAGTTCGTCATGTTGGTAGTTTTGACCAAATCCCATGCTGAGACAGTGAACCAATAACATCATTTGATGCCGGTTGTAGCTGGTTGGATAAGTGATTTTCACAAGCATAGTTGTTTCTCTCTTTTATCCCGGTTAATGCCCTGTTCAAGGTGTGAGAGTATTTTCGTTTTACTGTTTGATACGGGCTAAAACTCAATATATGAGTGTTTCACGCATGTGACAAGTAGCAATGTTAAACCGCTGGACTGTGATGAGAGAAGAGTTTGATGTGTGATTTAATTATTTGATTTAAAAGCAAAAGCCCGCAAATTGCGGGCCAGGAAAGCTCATAGTTCTGCGGTGGGGGAGGATAGGTATTGCTCGTAAGTATCAGTTCCCCAAGCGATTAATTTATCATTCATAAACAGCAGAGGCGTGCACTCATCCCGGGTGGTTTCCCCATCGGAGTTTTTCCTGTGGGTACGATAAAAAAGTACCGTCATTGCCCCTTCTATTCCCTGCTTGGCCTCAGAGAAGTCAGCCTGGCCCAGAAGCTCAATAACTTCTTTTTTGGCCTGGCCCAAATCCAGAGTAGAGATGGTTTGCAGGTTGTAAACCTGCCTGTCATCCCAATCCATATTATTGGGCGTGGATTCATGGGTGAGCATGACGATGGCGACAAATACTAAATAGACCGCAAACAAACCGCCGATTACGGCCGGCGCATTGAATTTCATTACAGGGCTTTCCTTGCTGGATCAGTTACTGAATTACCTTACCCATATGTGGGCAAGGGGTAAACCGGGTTTGATGATTACTCATGCTTTTGGCTGACTGACTCTAAGCTGACTGAGGTTCACTTTGAGTGGCATGTCAGTACGCAATTTCCCCAGCTTATAGCTCATTCGAGCCATTTCTTTACCTTCGTCCAACTTCTTCGCCTGCTTCGCTCCGAGCATCTCTAGAGAATTGTAAACATTCTTTAGTGTGCGAAAAGCCTTTAGCAATTCAGAAGCGGATTTCGGTCCTATGCCAGGGATGCCGGGTATCTTATTGCCGCTGTCGCCCGAGAGGGCGATAAAGTCCAGCAATTGGGCTCTGTCGACGCCAAGCTTGCGTTCCAATGCCTCCATATCGATGAAGGCCTGATTGAAGTGATCCCACTGAACGATTTGCGGATGCAGCAACTGAGCAAAGCCTTTATCCGTAGAGACGATAATCGCTTTGCCCTGATGGTTGACTATCTTGCTGGCCAGGGTTGCTATCACATCATCTGCTTCTGAGTCAGCGTTGATGGAGTAAACGCCCTCTTTTTCCAGCTGGGTTTTGAGTGCCGGCAGGGCCTTGGCAAGGTCTTCCGGCATGGGCTTGCGACCCTTTTTATAATCTGGGTAGAGCTGCTTGCGCCAGCTCTCCTGATCGCCATCCCACACTATGGTGACATGACTGGGTTGATGAAAACGGATCAGTTTCTGGCAGGCTGAGGTGACTCTGATGGTCAGGGCATCCATATCGGGTTGGGTTCCCATTGCTGCATGGAGGCGCCTGACCAGGTTTAGTCCATCAATAATTAATAAGGTGTTCATTTATTTTATTATTTGATAGCAGGGCACATAGGCGCTGCCGGGCAGTTTCATTCTCTGTTGTTCCACAAAGGCGCTGAGCAAAGTGTCCATCATATCCATCAGATCAGGGTCCCCATGGATCTGGAATGGACCGTGTCTGTCAATCAGGGTAATAGTTTCCGCTTTGACGTTGCCCGCTACTATAGCAGAAAAGGCTTTTCTGAGGTTGGCGGCCAGTTCAGCTTTATTGCTCTGGAAGCGCAAATCCAGATTGGACATCACTTCATGGGTGGGCTGGAATGGCAGCTGGAACTCAGGCTCAATTTTCAACGACCAGTGGTACTGGTACGCATCACCTGTGCTGCGACGGTATGACTTAACATCTCCCATACCCTCTTTCATGACTCTGGCAACCTGCTCAGGATCATCGACAATAATCTTATATTTACTCTGGGCTTCTTCACCCAGAGTCGCCCCGATAAAGTCATCGATTTTCTCAAAGTAGGCGGCGCTCTCTTTGGGGCCTGTCAGTACCAGAGGAAATACCAGATCCTGATTGGCCGGGTTAAGCAATATACCCAGCAGATACAGCAACTCCTCTGCAGTACCTGCACCACCGGGGAAGATAATAATACCGTGCCCCAGACGCACGAAGGCCTCAAGACGTTTCTCAATGTCCGGCAGAATCACCAACTCGTTTACTATCTGGTTAGGTGGCTCGGCGGCAATAATGCTGGGCTCGGTCAGGCCGATATATCTGGCATCTTTGATACGCTGTTTAGCGTGGCCAATAGCAGCGCCTTTCATTGGTCCTTCCATGGCACCCGGGCCACAACCGGTACAGATATCCATAGCCCTCAGGCCAAGCTGATAACCCACTTCGCGTGTGTATCTGTATTCAGTTTCGTTAATCGAGTGTCCACCCCAGCACACCACAATGTTTGGGTCTCTGTCAGTGGGGATAGCCTGAGCATTACGCAATATGTCGAACACAACATTGGTAATGTGGGTGGCATTGGTAAGGTTGATATGTTTGAGATTGGTGTACTTGGTCGACAGGTAAAGAATGTCCCTTAGCACGGCAAACAGGTGCTCCTGAATACCGGCGATGATTTGACCATCTACAAAGGCTTCTGCGGGTGGGTTGACCAGTTCCAGCTTCAGGCCACGTTCCCGCTGTAAAACGTTTATCTGGAAATCACTGTGCTTTTCAAAAAGTTCGGCCGCATTGTCGCTTTTCAGACCGGATGAGAGCACCGCCAGTGAACAACGGCGATACAGCTGGTAGAGGTCACTCTTCGCGCTTTGCTTGAGAGAATCCACCTCCAGCTGTGAAAGTTGTACCATACTGCCCCTTGGACTGATTTTCACTATCATGGCAACTCCTTAACGGGGCAGGGTCTGTCAGTAGTTAAACATCAACCACAACCTTGTCCCGTGTTGTGTTTTTGGCTTGGTACAGGGCTACATCAGCACGGTCAAAGGTTTCCTGGACCGTTTCTTTAAGGCTCATTTGAGCAGCCCCAATAGAAACTGTAACCGTAATTCGCTGATTTTTAAATTTAAATGGGATACTTTTTATTTTTTCCCTGACCCGATTAAGCACAACGCCAATGATCTCTTCAGAGACATCAGGTATGAGTAATACAAATTCCTCACCACCGTATCTGGCCACAAATTCAGTCTCTCTTAAGGCACTTTTCAGCGCCATAGCAATGACTTGCAGAGTTTTATCGCCAGTACTGTGACCAAAGGTGTCGTTAACGGATTTGAAGTGATCTATATCGACGACTGCAATCCAGGCTGAAAGGCCCGTGCGCTGAAAATGGTGATAGGATTGCTCCAGCTTCTCTTCCAGCGCCGCACGGTTAGGCAGTTGGGTTAACGGATCCAACTGGTTGAGCTTTTGCTGTTCAAACAGGCGCTCTTTATAGCTACTGGCCTCGCGACTGAGTTCGCCCAGCTCTTTTTGCATAGTATCCATGGATTTCTGCATCATCGCCTGTTCGCGCTGTTCAAGCGCTTCTTTACGTGCCAGTGCATCTTTGATTTCACTCAACTGATGGGTCACTTGCTCTTTAAGTTGGGTCAGGTCATTAATCTCAGAGACCGACTGACCCATATCAGCGACGCAGCCGTTAATGCTGTCGTTAAGCCGGGATTTTACCTCCCGGTGACGATGATGGCTTTCTGATGAGTCGACCACCACGGCCTGGACGGCGGTGAGGGCATCGTTCAGCGCAAACAGAAACTCTCTCGAGGCATTTTTTTCAAGGGCAATATTTTCAAGCAACTGTGACAGGACGGTTTGGTAGGCTTCCAGCAGTTCTTCCGGTGATACCTCACCTCTAAGCTGCTCTTTAAGCACCAACATGCGATCTGTCTGGTTTGCCGGAAAGTCGATATCCTCCATCATGCAAGCCAGTTCACGGCCTAATTGCTGATATCTAGGCTCTACGGCAAACTCAGTGTTGTTTTCGATTTGACTGTCGACCAGTTCCTCGTAGAATCCCACCAACTTTTCTACCTTGGGAATGTAATCCCAGACTGAATGCAGAGGTTTGCTCAGTTCCTGGCGAAGGTAATTGATCTCTTTTTTGAGTTGGTCCGGGGCGAATTTAAAACGCTGGATCTGTTGGGTCATGCGGGTTAAGTCGTTGCGCCCATCTTCCAGCTCACGACTCATCAGGTTGTATTGACGCTTGAGCAGGCGCTCCACTTCAACCAGTTCAGGGAGTGACTCTTCAAGGGATTCGAAGCCTGTCAGCTGACGACGCAACTTGGCAAGCTTGTTGTCCAGCTCAAGATTCTGACCTTTGCAAGCCAGACTCAGGTGATGGAAGAAATTAAGCAGAGTTTGCAGTTTGGCATTCTTGTCTTCTTTCAGTGCATCCAGTGCCAGCCGGGTTTCTTTCACTTTCTGGGTCAGCTGTGCCAGCTGGGCTTTATCTTGATTTTGTTCCTTCATCAGATTTGCTGTCCTGCTAAAATCCTTATGCCGTTACTACTGTCCCCATCTACTCCAGGTGGGGCTTTTTATCAGTATAATGTCAGTTGCCCATAAGGCTATGCGACCCCTGAAATTTACTGTGTGAACTCAGATCAATCTTCATGACTGGCCGACTGACAAAACTCGGGCCACTGAATCGCCGTTTTATCACCACTGCAGCTTACCCGGATTAGTCCCCGCTGAATGCTCTTATCCAGCTTGAGATAGAGTGGGTGAGCGAAGATGACCGAGGGGGCAAAGTCCAATGGGTAAAGGCCTACAAATCTTGGCTTGCCATCAAAGGGCAGGCTGCGGGCAGCACTGAGTGCCATCTGTGCCGTTTCAAATTGGATCTCCGGCTCTACCACTATTTCTTCGGTTTGCAACAGAGGCAGGGGAATAATTCCGGCGCTCAGTGATGGCAGCTTCAGCCGCTCACTGAGTTGCGCCACCAGAGCGTTGTCACTGTAGTGTCCTTCAACCAGGACCGCCATTAAGCCGGGTGTTAGCGCGAAACTGCGCATGCTGCTTATCTCTTCAATTGCCGACAGTTGATGACGATATTCAGCACAGGCCAGATACTGACCTTTTGCCAGTTCCGGATATACATGCTCAGACAGTTCAAGCAGTATCAGGGTGGCATGAGTATCCCGCAGCGCCAGAGCCTCCATTAGTGCCCGATTGCCGGGGTGGTCGGTGTTACAGTCCTGCTTCAGCTCATCCATCAGTTTACTGGTTTCCAGCTTAAGTTGACGGCGGCTTTGATGCAGGTAGAGCAGGGAAATCAGTAACAGTACCAGTACCACAGCACCACCAATCACAACCCGACTTTGCAGTCGCTGCTTTTCAGTGAGCTGATCAATTTTTATATCCCTGTTGCTCAGGGCCAGTTTCAGCTGTTGCTGAGACAGCGCTCCATCTTCCGTGGCTGTGGGTTGCGGTTTGTTGCCTGGCAGTACTTTGAGTTCTATAACGGCTTTTTGGGTCTCAAAGGCTTTGTCCTTATCGCCAATTGCACTGTATGCCGCTGCTTGCAACATCATGGCGTCTATCTGCTCCGGTAGCAGCTTTTTGGCATGGGCATAGTTGCGGCTTTCACTGGCATGGTAAAGGGCTCGTTCGAAGTGTCCCGCATCCAGATTGACCTCTGCCAGCAGTGCTTCGTTATACACCAGATAGTGGTTGAGCTGCTTTTCCCGGAAGAACTGGTTGGCACTATCCAGATAGGTTAGGGCGTTGGCGAAGTCTGCCAGCTTGGAGTATGCCTCCCCCAGATTGTGCATATTCAATGCCTGGCTGATGCGGTTGCCTTCCCGCACATCAATTTGATGGGCATTGAGATAGTAATCGATAGCTTTGTGCCAGTTCTCCTGTTCGCCATAGGTCATGGCAATCACTGTCATGGTGTTGGAGAGGTAAGGATAGTTTCCTGTGAGCTCAAAGCCCTTAGCAGCATCATGGGCATGAGTCAGGGCGTCCTGCCAGTGCTGCATATCCCTGTGCACCTTGGCCAGATTGAAGTTCATCATCGCCAGCAGTTGCGGTTGCGGTTCGCGATTGGCCAGCCGCAGGGCCTGGGTAAAGTGTTCCAGTGCGCGGCCCTGATCTCTGCGCTTGTTGTAATAAACCCCCAATGATGCCTCGGCGTGGGCTCTCAAATAGTTGTTGTTCAGCTTGATAGAGACTTCCTGCAGTTCTTTAAGGTGACTTAGCGCAGTGGCGTATTGGCGAATAAGCTGGTTAAGCGAGCCGAGGTGGTCGTAGATAATATATTTGAGTACCAGTCCCTGTACGCCGGGTTCATGGCGAACCAGGTCCTGAGCCTGGGTGTAAAAGGCTATTGCTTTCTGGTACTGGATTTTATTGCGTCCCTGCACCCGGCCTTTGAGCATCAGAGTGACGGCTTGCTGGTAGCGGGAGTTGGCGTAGGTATCCAGCAAATTAAGCAGGGCATCATTATCAGGGTGGCGATCACTGATTTCTACTCCCGGCTCCATATTGAGTCGCAGGGTTAATTGCAGCTTATGGAACATCTCTGCCTGACTCAGGCCCAGCTCCATGGCCAGGGTGCTGAGCTCAGCTTTGGATTCATTGCCGGTAAGGTGATGCAGGTTTTCATTGACCTGGCTGTACAGAGCTCTGGGGTTTTCACGGCTTCGGACTTCATCATTAATCAGATCTATGGCCACAGAAGGCAGGGAGAACAGCAGGAGTAAAGGAGCAAGCAGGAGTGCAGGGATTTTCATCTATTTGATTACCAGCCCAATCGCAGGCCATTAATTTGTATGTTTTTGTTCGTGTTGCTGAGTAGTATCCATCTGTTTGGTATACTCGGCCAACTTTATTAAAAGAATGATAACAGAAGGAATTGCAAGTGAAACCCGGTTTGAGTGTGTTTTTTGCCCTGACGACAGCCGCGACCTTTCCGGTAGTTGCTGATATTGAATATGAAATTGACTTAACTTCTCCCGGGCATCAGCTGGCACAGGTGAGTATTAACTTCCCTGAAACCACAGGTGAGTTGACGGTAAACCTGCCTGTTTGGCGTACCGGAAAATATCAGGTGTTGCCCCTGGCCGATGGCGTGCGTATGTTCACTGCCACTGATGATGATGGCAAGCCGCTGAGTTGGGAACGTACGGCCAGTGGTGAGTGGAAGATTCATCTCCCTCAGGCCACTGAAGTGAACGTGAGCTACCAAATCCATGGCGATATGCTCGGCACCCGGGTTCGTCATATCGACAGTACCCATGCCTATCTGGATGCCAGTGGCGTCTTTATGTACAGCCCCCAATATCGTAATGACCCTCTGACTGTAGAACTGGATGTACCCAGAGGTTGGAAGAGTCATTCGGGTATGGAGTCCGATGGCCGCCACGCCTTCAAAGCACCCAATTATGATGTATTCCTGGATTCTCCCATTGAAACTGGTATTAACTACTTCCGTGAGTTCTCTGCCGATGACAAAGACTATGAACTGGTGGTCTGGGGCGAGGGTAACTACGACCTGGAGCAGATGGAACGTGACCTTAAAGCGCTAAGTGGTACCGCCTCGGTCATTTGGGACGACTACCCCTATGAGCGTTATGTCTATATGGTTCATGCCACAGGTGGCGAGCGAGGCGCGACCGAGCACTTGAACTCCACCATTATTCAACTGCCCCGTTTTAACTTCCGTGAGCGCGCCGATTACCTGAGGTTTATCGCCACCGCATCCCATGAATTTATTCATACCTGGAATGTCAAAGCTTATCGCCCTGAAGGTCTGGTGCCTTACGACTATCAGAATGAAAACATGACCAAGCTGCTGTGGCTGGCGGAAGGCTCAACCAGCTACTTCCAGTATCAGTTGCTGCTGCGTGCCGGTATTGCCAGCCCGAAAGAGTTCTTTGCCGACCTGGCCAGGCGAATCGACCGCAATATCAACAACCCAGGTCGTGAGCAGCAGTCAATCCGTGAAGCCAGTGAAACGGCCTGGATTGGTGGTGGCGGTGATTATGGCATCAACCACAGCGTTAATATCTACTCTGAAGGTTACCTGACGTCGCTGGCGTTGGACTTTGCTCTGCTGGAAGATACTCAGCTCAAGCACTCCTATCGCGATGTGCACCGCGCACTGTATCGCGACTTCAGGCTGCCAAAGAGTTTCAATGTAGATGATGTAAAGGGTATTTTGGCTGACCTTAGCGGCAAGTCCTATGAGCCTTGGTGGCAAGCCAATATCGACAGTCCTGTGTCTCTGGATTACACCTCTCTGCTGGAGCAGGCGGGTCTGGTTCTCAGCTATGGCGACAACGACAAGGTGAAATCCAACCTGGGCGTTGTTTTGCGTTCAGGGTCGTTGGTGTTGTCCCATGTTAAGCGTGATGGCCCGGCCTGGAGCGCAGGTCTGCATGAAGGTGATGAGATCCTTGCTATTAATGGTTTGAAAGTGACTGCTGGCGGTTTCGACAAGCGAATTGCCGACTTCAACGTCGGTGATGAGATCGAGGTGACGGTATTTAGCAATGATCAGCTGAAAACCTTCAAGGTTACTCTGGGCGAAGCGCCGGTAGGCAAGGCTCAAATCCGCGGTATTAAGGGAGCCAGCGAGCAACAGCAGGACTTCCTTAAAGCGTGGCTTGGCATTGAGTGGCCATTCGATGATGAAGGCAACTTCAAATAATCTCAGCGGCTAACCGCGCACAACAATAAACAAAGGGCGAACCACAGAGTTCGCCCTTTTTGTTATTGAAAATAATTCAATTAAACGGCCAGTCAGCCACTTGCGTCCCATCAAGTGTCACACTCTTTTACATCAAAGGGCAGAAATCGGCTGTATGGTTAGCAATTGTTTGATAACTTGCTGCAAAACCAAAATAAAAACTTAGCCAAAACACAGCGCAAAGTCTGAGGCTGGGCACTGTGTTTATGACAATCATCAGGAAGTCACAATACTATGAAACTTAAACTCTGTAGCCTGGCCTGTTTGATGGCGCTGGGCACCTATGCCCAGGCCGCGCCCGCCGACGACAGTGACAGAGGCTATTTCCGCGCCCCTGCTCTGCACGATAACACTCTGGTATTCACCGCCGAAGGCGATCTCTGGACTCAAGAGTTGGGTCAGGAACAGGCATCCCGTCTGACCAGCCTGCCAGCTCTGGAAACCGGTGCTGCTATTTCTGCCGATGGTCAATGGGTGGCATTTGAAGCCAACTATGATGGCACCACAGAAGCCTATGTTATTCCTTTGACAGGCGGTCAGGCCAAACGGGTCAGCTTTGAAAACAGCCGTGTCAGAGTTCAGGGTTGGACACCGGATGGTCAGGTGCTGTACGCCACAGACAATGCGGCCGGTGCATCGAGTGCCTGGGTACTGCGCAGTGTATCCCCTGAGACTTTGATTACCCGGGATATTCCTCTGAGTGATGCCATTGAAGGCGTGGTTGACAGTAAAGGTGAGCAGGTTTTCTTCACTCGTTTTGGTCTGCAGGCCACCGGTGATAACACCCGGGTTTACCGTGGCGGTGCAATGGGACAACTATGGCGCTATCAGCTGGGCAGTGGCAAAGAGGCCGTGCGTCTGGCTGCTGAACATCAAGGTTCATTGCGTCAGCCTATGCTTTGGCAGGATCGGCTTTATTTTATCTCTGACGCCAGTGGCGTGGAGAACATCTGGTCAATGGATATGAATGGCGATGATATTCGCCAGCACACCAGGCATGAAGAGTTCGCCATTCGCGGTGCTCGTATGAACGAAGGGCGAATTGCTTATCAGTTGGGTGCCGATGTACAGGTGTTTGATATCGCCTCGGGCAAGGATACTGTCGCTCAACTTAAGCTGACTTCTGATTACCCTTATTTGAGGGGCAACTGGGTCAACAATCCAATGAATTATATGACGGCAGCCAGCTTCAGCCACGACGGCGATAAGGCTGTGGTTACTGCCCGCAGTAAGGTAGTGATAGCCGGCAGTGATGGTTCCCGGGTGGTGGAAGTAGCTTCACCGGACAATAGTCGTCTGCGCAACGCCGTACTGAGTAAGGACGGTAACTGGGTATACGCTATTTCCGACGCCAGTGGTGAACAGGAAATCTGGCGCTTTGCCGCCGATGGCAGCAGTAAGGGTGCCAAACAGCTGACCAAAGATGGTGCCAGTTTGCGCATGAATCTGCATCCGTCTCCCGATGGCCGCTATATTGCTCATGATGATTATCAGGGCAATGTCTGGCTGCTTGATCTGAAAAAGGGCAGCAACAAGCTGATTGTCAAAGATGGCGAGGGACTGGGACCCTATGCCGATATCGTGTGGGGACCGGACAGTGGTGTGATTGCCCTGACCAAGTCTCATCTGGGACAACAAAGACCGCAGATTCTGCTCTATGGTGTCGACAGCGGCAAGAGTCAGTTCCTGACGTCTGACAAGTATGAATCCTTCTCACCTGCATTCAGCCCGGATGGCCAGTGGCTCTATTTCCTGTCAAACCGTCACTTCAAGGCGACACCTTCCTCACCCTGGGGCGATCGCAATATGGGCCCGGTGTTTGACCGCCGCACTCAGGTGTTTGCGCTGGCGCTGGATAAAGACGCCCGGTTCCCGTTCCAGAAACCCAATGAGCTGCTGACTGACGCCGCTGAAAATAACGATGATGAAGTTAAAGTTAAGGTGGATTGGCAAGGGCTGAATGAACGCCTGTGGCAAGTGCCACTTGCTCCTGGTAATTACTCAAGCCTGTCGGTGCTGAATGGTAAGCTTTACCTGATGGATACTCAGGGCGGCAAGCGTGCACTTAAAGTGGTGCCTATCGAGGCTGGCAAAGCCAATGCCAAGGTGTTTGCCGATGATATCGGTGGCTACCGTCTGTCAGCAGATGGTAAAAAGCTGCTGCTTGGTAAACAGTCCAAGCCAACTGATCTGCTGATTGTTGATGCCGGTGATGCCATGCCGGGAGACCTGTCCAGTGCCAAAGTGAATACCTCTCAGTGGCAATTGCTGGTGGAACCTGAGCAGGAGTTCCAGCAGATGTTTGAGGATGCCTGGCTGATGCACAGAGAGCAGTTCTTCGACAAGAGTATGCGTGGCGTGGACTGGAGGGCACTTAAGGATAAATATCAGCCGCTGGTAGACAGAGTGACAGACAGACATGAACTGAATGATGTGTTTGTCCAGATGATGGCGGAGCTGGATGCGCTGCACAGCCAGGTTCGCGGAGGGGAATTGCCGAAGGATCCCGAGCAGCCGAAAGCTGCCAGCCTGGGGGCCCGCTTTAAGCAAACTTCTGACGGCGTCATTATTTCTCAGATCTATCGTCACGATGCCGAGTTACCAGAGCAGGCCTCGCCTCTGGCTCGTCCCGGTGTGGATGCCAAAGAGGGAGATGAGTTGGTCGCCATTAATGGCAAGCCGGTAAATACAGTGGCAGATATTAACCGTTTGCTGCGTAACCAGAGGGATGTGCAGGTACTGCTTGAACTCAAACGCAAGGGCAATAGTTTCAAAACGATTGTTGAGCCGGTTAACCCCGCAGTGGACGGCAAACTCAGATATCTGGACTGGGTTAACAGCAACCGTGAAAAGGTCAGCGAGGCCAGTGACGGCGAATTCGGTTATCTGCACCTTTACGCCATGGGCGGTAATGATATCGCCAGCTTCGCCCGCGAGTTCTACACCAATTATGACAAACCGGGTCTGATTATTGATGTGCGCCGTAACCGCGGCGGTAATATCGACTCCTGGGTGATAGAGAAGCTGCTGCGCCGGGCGTGGGCGTTTTGGGCACCGACCCGTGGCACGCCTAATACCAATATGCAGCAGACCTTCCGCGGCCATTTGGTAGTGCTGACAGACCAGTTGACCTACTCGGATGGTGAAACTTTCTCCGCGGGTATTAAGGCGCTGGAACTGGCTCCGCTTATCGGTAAGCAAACTGCTGGTGCAGGTGTTTGGTTATCTGGTCGAAATTCGCTGACAGATAAAGGTATGGCTCGTGTTGCCGAATATCCTCAGTACGCCATGGATGGGCGCTGGGTGCTGGAAGGCCGGGGTGTCAGCCCTGATATTGAAGTGGAAAACCTGCCACATGCCACCTTTATGGGTGAGGATGCCCAGTTGGATAAAGCCATTGAGGTGCTCAAGCAGACATTAAAGCAGGAGCCGGTGCCAGAGCTTAAACCTAAGCCTATCTCTGGTCAGATGGCGGACGACATTAACTAGTCTACTGCGACAAAAAAACCGGTCAGTGACCGGTTTTTTTATGTCAATTTCCCTATCGACGTTTAGGCTTTTTGCGCTTGAGTTCATCTCTTAAGGTCAGTAGCAGTGCAACCAACAGTGCAGTCATCGTCATATTGCCAAACCAGAGCAACAGGCCCAGCCCCCAGCTTTTGCTGGCGACACATAGCCACAGGGATGCGGTCAGTAGCAGGGCTGCGGCTATCTTGAGCAGTTTGCCGGTATTCTCTGTTGGCGCGCGGCCCAAAAGTTCTCGATAGGTGCTGAAGCTGCTCAGGGCGAATATGACGAAGGCGGACAGATTCAGCGCTGTCAGGGGTAAAAGTATGGATACCATCAGACATGCTCCTTGATTGCTTGTGCGCTTTCCGCTGCTTTTACTGAGTTTGTGGTGGGCGCGTCTTGTACTTTGGTTTTATGTTTGTTGCCGACTTTGTTGTCAATCTTGCGCTTGCAGTAGCTGGCCGCCAACAGCATCAGACCACCGACCATCAGTGCCAGCAGATCAATCCAGGCAATAAACCACTGTCCTTTGACGATATTGGTAATCAGGTTTTCCGAAGAGGTCAGGGCATTGAGCACAGGTATGCCCAGCCACATCAGGCCACCGGTCAGTAGCGCGCCACGCCAGTTAATCCGGCCGAGGAATGCCAGCAGTAAAGTGACACCCAGCCCAGTGAAGAACAGGTTGATCTCGGCATCATAGCGACCGGCGTAATCTGCGCTCAGCAGGCGGTTGGCCCACAGGTAACTGGCTGCTGCGATTGGCAGACCGGCAATCACTCCCAGGTTCAGGCTTTCGGTGATATATAACCCCAGTGACGGTCGGGCACCTTGATCAATCTGTTTTTGCTGCTTTTGACGCAGTTTCTTGCTCCACAGCAGCGTACCTGAGGCGATCATTACACAGCCCAGAACACCACTCAGGAACAGGGCGAATCTCAGCGTTGGCTCGGCAAAGCGGCCGGCATGCAGGCCTATCATGGTGTCATAGGCTTTACCCATACTGGATGGGGAATCACCGACTTTGCCAATAAATTCGCCTGAAGTGCCCTGGTAAAGCAGTTGGTATTCATGATCTGCAACTCTTGAATCATTCCGCAGTACTACCTGGATCTGGCTGTTGGCATCCAGCGGATTCTGGATACGTATATCGCGGATCGGTTTGCCCTCAGCCTGCTCCAGAACACTTGGCAATATGGTGCTGAGTGAGACCAGCTCGCCCGGAGTGCCACTAGGTTTAGCCGGGGTACTTACAGGAGTAATCTCCTTTTGCAGGGCTTTGCGATTGCCATCATAGGTGGCTTCCATTGCTGATGGCATATACATAAACATCAGAGTGATCAAACCCGTGTAGGTGATCATCAGATGATAAGGCAGGGCCAACACACTGGACAGGGTATGGCTGTCGAGCCAGGAGCGCGGGCCTTTCTTCAGGCGCAGGGCAAAAAAGTCTTTAAATATACGCTTGTGAATTACTATGCCGGTAATAATGGCCAGTAGCATAAACATGGTGGCAAAGCCCACCAGGTAACGGGCCAGCGGTACCGGCAGATAGTGCAGATCAAAGTGCAGACGATAGAAGAAATGGCCACCTTTGGTAGCACGTACATCTGAGATCATCTCACCTTCGGTGGTCACAATATGCTCGTGGAATTTACCCCGGCGTTCCCCCTCTTTAGGAGCATCCATCCAGGCATAGCCGACAAACGGCAGACGATGAGTCGGCAGGCGCAACATCCAGGTTTTGGCACCCGGGGCAGTGTCAGCAAGATATGTCTGGCCCTGAACCAGGGTTTGGGCAAGATCCAGATCCTGGTATTGCTGCAGCACATTGGTGTGCAGTTCAGGTTTCATCCAAAGATTTATTTCGTACCGGTAGTAGCTCAGGGTGCCGGCAAAGAAAATCAGCATCAGCAGCCAGCACACCAGCAGTCCTGTCCAGGTGTGCAGCCAGGTCATGGTACGGAAGAAAGACTCTTTCATTGTGCGGCCCCCACTCCAACCAGGCTGATGGCAATCAGGGTGGCAAGGAGTATCCAGACTCTGGTACCGGATTTGGCCGCAAAAGCATAGATAGCCAGCGATGCCCACAGGGCGAATGAGAGCATCATGGCAAGCAAGGTGCTGTCAGCTGTACTCATCGGCAAGATAAGTGCAAGAAGGGCTGCGCAGCTTGCTGTGGCTAAATAGCCGCCGACAAGTGCAGCCAGGGTGCGGTTAATGACAGTGAAGGTGTGGCCATGTTTTTGGCGCATAGATGTAAGAGAGATGGCCGACTGGGTGTGCATCTGATCCTGAGTCCCTGGGGATAAGTTGGCACACAGTTTAATTAAAGTTAACGCAATTGATAACTGTTTTTATTTGCATCTTTGTAAAGGAGTGCAAATTTGTCGGTGAGATCCCGTTTTCAGCTGATGTTTTTAGTCCCTGCCTGGTGTGTCAGTCACTGGATTAAGTGAATTATCTCTGATTTCCCCGTCCGCAATGCCTCTTACAGACTTCTGATACCCCTTTACAAACTGCGTTTCGATGAGCACCCGTTATCTGTGTGCTTTTCCTTATCATTCAATACCTCCAATCCCATGTGAAGATTCAAATTTATCCTATCCTTATATCAGTAGGGGATAAGTGTGCAGACGAATAGAAGGTTCCGGGATCAGATTGATGTCATTCAAAGCCAAACTGAGCATGCTGCTGTTGGTCGTGGCAATTTTGCCCACGGCCTTTTTGTACTTCCAATATGATAAGCACAGTCAAACCGTTCAAAGTCACTTGCTGGGAGAGCTTAAGGCGGAGGCTGATACCATTGCCGCGTCCCTTACCCGGTTTTTATCCCACAGGTATTCGGACGTACAGACGTTGGGATTAAATTTGAATGGTCAGTATTACCCCTGGCCACTTCCTGAAGATGACAAATTGTCGCTGGTTTATTATTTCAACGACCTGATCCCCATGTATCGTGATTATCACAGGATATTTCTGTTGTCGCCTGAGGGCCGACTGTTGGCATCCAGTGATGTTTCTCAGGATGGTTCAACGCTTGAGCCCTTAGAGGTCGATGCTTTCCACGTTTCAACTTCTCCCTGGTTCACTGCTGCCAAAGACATCTGGCATTACGGTAATGGGGCGGGTGCAGTGATGACCGGACCCTCAATGAATCTGCTTGGTGTTGGTCATAGTGCAGAGAAAAAACAATTCAATATATTGTTCGCTGTGCCTGTGATGGATGACAGAGGTAACCTGACAGGGGTGTTGGTCAACCTGATAGATTTCAAGGTGATTGAGCAGAGCCTCAGGGACTTGCAAATGCAAATGAGTCAGGAGCTGCAAGACAACCACAGTCTATTGTTACTCGGTAGTGAAGGGATGGTGCTGCTGGATACGAGCCTGGACAGCAAGCAAAGCGCTGTGGGGATTAACTGGCTGGCAAAAGACGCATTGCGAGAGCTTATAAAAGGTGCGCAAAGCGGTGCAGGTGAGGCTTTGCTGCCCGGACTTAATACCCCTGGCTTATTTGGTTTTTCGCATCTGGGGTCTATTGAGGGCGGTGCCGATATGGGATGGACCCTGATCAGCAATAGACCTGCAATGGACGACCCTCTGTTTATCGACGCCTTCTATCGGGATGTACTCTCTGTCCTGTTCTCAATCATTTGCGTCATGTTGGTAGGCACTGTGTTGCTGGGACGCACTCTGTCCCGCAATATCAAGGTACTGTCCCGTGCCGTGCACTCCCTGTCTGATCTGGATAAAGCGGTACAGCCGGACCTTTATGCCAGGACCGTCAGCAGTGAAGTGCTGGGTGTACTCGATTCGGTGGAAGTGCTCAGACAGCAGCTGATCCATCAAAAAAACCTGGAAAACAAAAATGATGAGCAAAGCTTTCAGCTTCTGCTCAAAGATGCCGCCATTGAAGCGGCCACTACGGGCATAGTGGTCGCTGATGCCCAGCAAAAAGACATTCCTATTATCTACGCCAACAAAGCTTTTTACCGCACAACTGGCTACACAGAGTCAGAGGTGATAGGTCGCAATTGCCGTTTTCTGCAGGGGGAGGACAGGGACCAACCCGCCATTAAAAAGCTTAAAGATGCACTGGCCAAAGGGGAAGCCGCAGACGTCATTCTGCGCAACTACCGCAAGAATGGTGAGATGTTCTGGAATCGTTTGTATATCTCTCCGGTACGCAATGAACAGGAGCAGGTGACTCACTTTGTGGGGATAGAAACAGACGTCACCACCCTTAAGGCTTATGAGAAAAAAGTCAGAGAGTTGAACCTCTATCTGGAGAAACGGGTGCAGTCTCGCACCATGGAACTGCAGCAAGCTGAAAGCCAACTCAGAGCCACTTTCGATACCATGACTGATGCTCTGGTTGTGGTGGACGAGACTGGCATCATTCAACAGGCAAACCGCACCACCACAGCCATTTTTGGTTATAAAACCGAAGAGTTATTGGGGCGGGATTTGGCCATACTCCTGGCGAAGGTGGATACCATAGGTGACGTTGAGCTTTGGTTCAGTGGCTTGTTGGTGGGGACCACTAAAAAGATGGGCGCACTGGCTGAATCTTCCGGGATAAGCAAGATGGGTAAGGTTTTCCCTATCGAGCTGTCGGTGACAGGCATGCGAATAGCCAATCAGCGCGAATATACGGTCGTGATGCGTGATATCAGTGAACGTAAGGCCAATGAAGTCAGACTTCGCACAGCCAGGGATGAAGCCGAGCAGGCAAACCGCACCAAGTCGGAGTTCCTTGGCAATATGAGTCATGAGCTCAGAACTCCAATGAATGCGGTTATTGGCATGACAGATCTGGTATTGGATTCAGAGCTTAATCGGGAGCAGCGTCACCATTTGTCTATTGTGTCTAAATCTGCTCATTCCCTGTTATCTCTGCTGAATGAAATCCTTGACCTGACCAAGCTTGAACGTGGCTCTATGGAGATTGAACTGCTGACCTTTGAGGTGCGCCAGGCTGTGCAGGCGGCCATCTCTATGGTCGAGTTACAGGCGAAAAAGAAAGGCCTGGCAATGAGCTGTGAAATGTCCTCTTCTGTCTCCAATCTGATTGTGGGAGATCCTGCGCGCCTGCGGCAGGTACTGATTAATTTAGTGGGGAATGCCATTAAGTTTACCGAAGAGGGAGAGGTGATAGTAAGGGTCATGGCCCAGCAGGGCAGGCAGGATTATCTGCACTTCGTGGTGGAAGACACAGGTATAGGTATTGAAGAGTCCCGCATCGAACAGATATTCAAACCTTTTGTGCAGTCAGATGGGTCTATTTCCCGCCGTTATGGTGGAACCGGTCTTGGGACAACGATTTCCCGGCAGTTGGTGGAAAAAATGGGGGGCGAAATCTGGGTTGAAAGTGAACTTGGTAAGGGCTCGAAATTCCACTTTACCTTGTATTTGCCTCCGGCAGACGAGGATGCTGTCAGTGATTATCAAGCCCAGATAGAGGTGATGCATTACCAAAGTAAGCGTCCTCTTAAAGTGTTATTGGCGGAAGATGTGGCTGTTAATGCCGAGCTTATCCAAACCCGGATGGGTCGTGAGGGACACCAGATTGTGTGGGCCGAGGACGGTGCGTTGGCGGTTGAGGCTTACGAAGAAGAACAAGGCAAGTTTGATCTGGTGTTTATGGATATTCATATGCCCAATATGAATGGCTATCAGGCAGCCGAAGCCATTCGCACTTACAATGAAAGACATGGAGTGCACACTCCTGTGATCGCATTGACGGCCAGTGGCATGGGCCAGGATATGGAAAAGTGTCGTGAGGCGGGGATGGACGGCTTCGTGATAAAGCCGGTGGACTTTATGTTACTGCGGGCTGAAATGGCCAGGTTACTGCCGGATGATTTTGAGAAAGCGGATCCGGTTTCAGGAATCACAGAAGTCGAAGGGATTGAACATTCTGAATCGACGCCGTCACCACTGGATAGCTTGCGGAATCTTGTGGACATTGAAGGGGCATTGGAAAACTGGGGCGATGAAGCCCTTTACACCAAGATGGTCAGACAGTTTCCTGAACAGTGGAGTCACTTCTGTCGGGATTTAGCAGAAATGGTGCAAAAACATCAGTTGGAAGAGGCCCACAGTGCCGTGCACAAGCTGCGAGGGGTGTCTGGTGGTCTGGGGATGACCGGGGTTTTCCATGCCGCTCAGGATCTGGAAACCGCAGTTCGAGCCAATGAACAGGAAGCAAAAATTCTGGGGCTTAACAGCGAACTTGATGACCATCTGAGTGAGCTGATGCTGGTCATCGACGCCATGCCCGTAGGGAACAGTCAGCAGATGTTGGATGAAGCATTGGTGACCACCTACAGCCTGGATGAAGTCATGGAAAATATGTTGTCACTCAGGGAGATGCTTGAGCGGGGAATGCCTGATGATGAGCAGTTGGAGCAAGTGCTCAGTGGATTGAAAGGCATAACGGCTGAGACCGAGATAACCCAGCTGGCTGAGTCGGTGGATGACTTCGATTTTGAGGGGGCGATCGGGATTATAGATCGCATTGCGGTAGGCTTGAGTGAGACTGCGGAAGGCATGCATGGATAAAAAAGCACGAATACTCGCCGTTGACGATGAACTGGCCAACCTGAAGTTGCTAAAGAGCATATTGGGTCACAGTGACTATGATGTGGCTTTTGCCGTGAATGGCAAAGATGCCGTTAAGCGTTTGGAAACAGAGGTATATGATATCGTTCTGCTGGATATCATGATGCCGGATATGGACGGCTACAGGGTGCTGGACCGACTGAGGAAGTGGGACAGGATCTGGCGAACCCGGGTAATAGTGCTGTCTGCATTGGATGATGTTGAAGATAAACTCAGAGCCTTTGAACTGGGTGCCGTTGATTATGTGACCAAGCCATTTAATAAAAATGAGTTGTTGTCCCGTATCGAAGCGAGACTCTCGCAACCCACTATGCTGGAAACCGTGGGGGTATCAATCAAGATGCTCACGGTGGAACTGGGACATATCAAAGAGGCAACCCAGAGTCTGACCAAGGCTCCACAGGATACCGCCAAACTTTTGAGTGCAGCCGAGCGTCGTATCAGTCAGCTGCTATTGTACTACCACCTGAAAAAAATCGATTTACGTCTGAATGCCGTGATGTTGAAGCGTTATTTCGACGCCCTCTGTCAGGAAGTCCACCCAACTTACAATGTCGATGTGCATTTTAAAGCCAAGCAGGATCTCAGCATCGCAGGCGATACCAACCTGCTTGAAAAGATGTTCAGAGCAGTATTCGCGTTCACTGCGACCAGGCGGGAAAGCAACGAGTTGGTAGTGGAAGTGTTCGTTCAGGCTGACATGGCACTGATGACACTGACAGATATGGGAGAGGAGATCACTCCGAACCAGATTAACGCTCTATTTGATCCGCTTGAAATTGATGAAACAGGCGATTTTCCCCATAACCTGGCATTGGCCAATGCTGCGGTGATTGCTGATAAACATGGGGGAAGCATCAGCTGTGTTTCCAAAGCGTTGGAAACTGTCGTAACAGTTAAACTACCTAGAAGACACGGGGGATAAGATATGTCGAGTCTTATCTTGGTAGTCGATGATATTTCAACCAATTTGACACTTTGTAAGAAGATTCTCGGCCAGGCTGGCTATCGCACCTGTTTTGCCCAATCGGGACATGAAGCGTTGGAGCGGGCGAAAGCTGAAAACCCTGACCTTATTCTGTTGGATGTAATGATGCCGGGGATGGATGGATACGAAGTCTGCCGCATCCTGAAGAATGACAAACAGACCCGACATATTCCTGTGGTCTTCCTCACTGCTCTGGAGGATGAAAGCGATGAAACCGAAGGTTTTGCTGTTGGTGCCGTCGACTATATCCTCAAACCCATTTCGGCCCCTCGATTACTGGCCCGGGTTCGAAATCAGTTGTCACTGGTGAGAATGGAGTTACTTGAGAAAACTCAGAGACTGATCGTGGAGAAGCTGGGGAGGGCTGCTGAATATAAGGATAATGAGACCGGCTTTCATGTTATCCGGATGAGCCATTACTCCCGTATTCTGGCATTGGCGTTGGGCCTGCCTGAATGCCAGGCTGATCTGCTTTTCCATGCTGCTCCCATGCATGATGTAGGCAAGATTGGCACCCCAGACTATATCTTGTTGAAACAGGACAAACTCAGTCCCGAAGAGTGGGAAATTATGAAGCAACACCCGGCCATCGGCGCGGATATTATCGGAGAACATCCTATCCCGCTGTTGCAGTCTGCCCGTGAAATCGCCCTGACTCACCATGAAAAATGGGATGGCAGTGGTTATCCACGTGGATTGAAGGGGGAAGAGATCCCTCTGTTCGGCCGTATTGTAGCTATAGCCGACGTCTTCGATGCGCTGGCCAGCAGGCGTCCTTACAAACGAGGCTGGTCTCTGGATGACACCTGCAAGAGATTGAAAGACGATGCCGGTACTCATTTTGACCCTGAGCTGGTCGAAGTATTTCTCCGCCCGGATACTTTAGCAAAAGTTAAAACCATTTATGCACAATGGCCAGATGAATAATGTGGAGTACATTTTTTATTCTGATCTTAATAAGATGTCTAAAACGTCGCGTCACGTCCTGTTTATTTATTGCTCTCAGCTAAGTTGATTCGGGCGAAATTTAATCACTTCATTTCTTAAGTAAATATCTTTAAATATTTTAAGTCGGTCACAAATGTTTCTATTTTGAGCGATTAGGCATTTTTATTATTGTTCTTAAAATACTCGCCTTAATTCTGCTTGATGGTTTTATATTGTTTTTAATCAATTGCTTATTGGTGAATTGTACGGGTTTTTCTAGACGGGATAATAAGTGGTTTATTTATTACTTAAATGTGTTTTTGTAGTAATTAAGGTTGTGCTTGTGTTGCCAGCATTGTTCTGTTGTCTATAATCGGCAGAGAAGGTGGCGTAACAGTAACGCCCTTCTTTATGCAGTAATTAGAATTGATATTGAATGCTTGTTATTGACCACTGAGGTCGTCGTAGGGAATCAAGACGAGTGGATTACAAGCCTTTAATACGCTCATGCGTATTGATTACTTGTCCACATCTTATTGTCGAAAATTTGGGCGTTAAGTCCTTGTGCCTGTGGACACAATGTATGAGTTATCTACCAGCCATTAGTATTTCACTCGCTGAGTTTTCTTTGCGTGCTCATTTCCTTGCGCGACCAATTCCTAACGAAATAATCCGCTTTATCGATCTATCTGAACCCTTCATTCGTCCGCTTGGGCGAATTTTCAACTTATATGGAAGTAGTAGCAATGCTGAGAAAAACAACTATTGCATTAGCACTGTCGTCTTCGTTTCTTCCCTGTCTTGTGCAGGCGGCAACAATCTACGACAAGGATAATGGTGACTATTTAAATCTCTATGGTGAGGTAGGTGTTGGTGGCCATATTGGTACCAATAGTGACTACAACCATGATGAATTTTATGACACTAAATCATATGTAGACGACAGCTTTGCAACCCTTGGGATCGCGGGCCAGGAGTCCAAATTTCTGTATCGCCTGGAGTTGGATTACCAAAGAGAGAACTGGTTGGGTGGCAGCGGTGAGTTTGCGTTGGATATCGACAAACTGTATGTGGGGTACGCCATCACAGAAAACCAGTGGATTGAGTTGGGTTTGACCGATACCGCGTTTGATGACTATGACCACTATGGTGACTTTACCTTTAACAAGGCTGTCGAAACTGGAGAAGCTGGCGATCAGGAAAACACCATCAAATACCAGGGTGAGTTCGAGTACATCAGGGTGGGTGCTTCATATTCTTACGAGGGAGAGCATAAGAACGGCACTTTCCAGGGGGATATCGTCAATGCTTATGCCGGTGTGTTCACCGACATCTTCTCCTTTGTTGTGGGCCTGGAGGGCCGTGGCGGTTCGGACGGCATCAGTAAATATGGTGAACAGCAGCTGCTTGGCCTTGGTGCCCGCCTGACAGTGCTTCCCGATCTGCAAATTGGATTTAACGGCTTTATCGAAGATGAAGATATGGCGACTCACCGCTCAGGTGACACCTATATGGAATATGAAACCTTCCGCAACTATGGCGCCACCCTGTCAGCTAAATATGACTGGAACGAAGCGCTGGAGATTATTGCGTCAGCCAACTACGAAGAGTACGAAAACTGGGATATTGAAAGCCCCAACTATGACTATGAAGAACTGCCTCCTGTGTTTGGCAAGGAGAGAACCTGGGGCAGTCTGGGCTTTAACTACCGTCCAGGCCAAAACATCGTTTTGTCTGTTGAAGGCCGGGTAGGTGAAGCACCGGAAGCCGCCTATGCATACGTCCGTATGTACTTCTAATTCCCGGATAATCCATTTATCAAAATACAGGTAGTGTTTGATATGAAGAAAAGTATTTTATCCCTGGCGGTTGCCAGTATTGTTTCTGCGGGCGCTCATGCCGGTGTAAAGGATCTGTTGATCACTGAAATGGTTCAAAAAGAGGGGGATGCCGGTATTGGTTCTGTAGAGATTACCAATACCCATGCCACTGAAGATTTTACCTTTACTGACGAAACCCGCGCGGTGATCCACAGTAATGGAAAATATGACAACGACATGAAAAAGGCTGATGGCAGCCTGTTGTTGACCGGCGTGACAATTCCTGCCGGTAAATCGCTGGTGTTACTGAATAAGGGCGCATCAGACAGCTACAAGGATGAGATTACCAAAGCAGGTGGCATCCATCTGGTAGGTGAGGGTAACGGAAGCTACTCTGACATCTACTTCAGTGGTAACGATGGTTTTGTACTTGAGCATGGCGGTGCGGTGATTGACCGGGTTGGTGCTAAAGGTGACAGCGGTGTTTGGGCGGCAGACAGTACACTGCGCCGCCGCGTCAATGACCAGGGTGAAGTGCCCGGTCAGGCCAAAGACTTTGACGCTATTCAGTGGCTGGAGATCAATCCTGCAAACCTGACCGGAATGGGCTCTCCAGAGTTGGCACCTAAGGCCGAAATTTTTGTCTGTGAAAACCTGACCAACATTTCTGTTATTCAGGGTGAAGGCCATGTTTCCCCATTAAAGGGTGAAAAGGTGGTGGTGCAGGGGATCGTGACCGCAGTGGCCAAGTACCCGACTCAGGGCTTCTATATGCGGGATCTGATATCAGACGGTAACCCGCTGACTTCTGATGGTATTTTCGTCTACACCAAAGGCGACACCGCAGGGCTTAAGGGCAAGACAGTCTGTCTGCAGAGTGAGGTTAAAGAATTCTACGGGTTAACCCAGCTTTCTCCAACCTCCTGGGAAATTACCGACGATAACTTTACCGCCACCGATGCGGTCGATATTGAAGTACTTGAGTCTGACCAGGGGGTGTTCGCCAATACGCTGGAGCGTTACGAAGGTATGCTGGTTCGTCTGCCTGAAGATATGGATCTTCAGCAGGAAGGTAAGCAGGATATGCGGGTCACCAAGACATTTGGTTTCAACTACGACAGTTTCCGTAACAATATGACCCTGTCTTACTTGCGCCCCAACTTCCAGCCTAACCAGCTGAATGTTGCCGGCAGTCCAGAATCTATTGCTGCACGTGAGCAGAATGATGATTACCGGCTGATCGTTGAAAGTGCCGATAAGGCACCGAATGGTAAAATTCCCTACTATCCAGACTTCTACAGTGAACCTGAGCGTAATTACATCCGCATTGATGACAGCGTCGTTGGTATGGAAGGCGTGATCAACTATAGCTATGGCGATTACTCCCTGACAGTGACCAACACCTTAAGCAGCCAGAACTTTGTTCACAACCTCAAGCGGACCGATGCACCAGAACTGTCAACTGAAGTGCCGAAAGATCACTTCGATATTACGGTGGCAGCTCAGAACCTGTTCAACTACTTCAACTCACCTTTTGGTGGCGATCAGAACAACTTTGGTCAAAACCGCGGTGCTGACAACTATGAAGAGTACGTTCAGCAGAAAACCAAGTTGGTTGAGGCGATTCGTGGACTGGACGCAGATATTCTTGGCCTGATGGAGATGGAGAATAACGGCTTTGGTCTGGACAGTGCTATTGCCGATCTGGTTAACGAAGTGAACACCTTCTACAACAGTGAATGGCCTGAGGATTATGACAAGCCATACTCCACTGAGAACCGCTATGTATTTGTAGGCTTTGATCACAATGGTAACCAGATCCTGGATGAGTTGGACTCCATTGGGTCAGATGCGATTGCCACCGGTATTATCTATCGTCCGAGTAAGGTCAGCATCGAGCGTACTCGTGTTATTGCCATGCCACAGCAGAAGGCTCCGAGTATCGTTAACGACCTCAATGAAGTGATTAAAGATGATCGCGGCGAAGCGCTTGAGAATGGTCAAAACTACAACCGGGATGCGCTTGTCGTAACCTTTATCGTGAACGGTACAGGCAAGCGTCTGTCGATGGCGGTGAACCACTTTAAGTCCAAAGGCTCAACCTGTTGGGAAGATTGGCAGGGTGTAGAGTTCGGTGATGCTACTGTTTGGGAAGATGATCCTGAAGATCTGGACGCGCAGGGCTCCTGTGAACATTTCCGCGTTGCAGCGGCTTATCACCTGGGTAAAGAGATGGAAAAGCTGCCTGGCGACAAGATCATCCTGGGTGACTTAAACTCCTATGCTCAGGAAGACGCCATGCTGGTGTTGACCGATAACCCAAGAAACAAGACGCTGACCACTGCCAGTTACACCTATATCGACAAGAAGCCTCAGTTCAATACCGATGGGTCTCCGGTCAATATCACCAAGAGTTATGGCTACATTGACTCAGTGGCACTCAAGAGCGCTGAGCGAGGTGAAACCGGCTGGAGTTACTCTTACAACGATGAGGTGGGTTCTCTGGATTATATTCTGATCTCCCCATCATTGTCTGACCGCCTGCTCGATGCGACTGATTGGCACATCAACGCTCCTGAAGCCTCACTATACGACTACAACCAGGAGTACAAAGGTGATTCGGTGGATCACTTCTATCAGCCAGGTCAGTTCCGATCTTCTGACCATGATCCGGCCATTATCTCGTTGAGCTATAAGCCTGGCGAGACAGATCCTGGTAAAGAGCTGCGCCTGCCGCTGTGGGACAAGCTGATGACGGCCCCTTATCAAATTCCTGAGTCTGTCGAAGTGATGGCTGGTGATATTGCCCATATCAACCTGACTCCTGAGGATGATGAAGAACGTCTGGATCTGACTCAGTTGGTATTACCGAGCGTGGTGATTAAGCAAGACGGTCAGCAGCTGGTGCAATTTGAGGTATTCGGTGCCCCGGAAGCGGCCTATTACGCCGATTTCTCGCTGCGTCGCAATGGCGAAGTCGTGCCTGGCTCAGAGCAGTCTGTGCTGGTGGAAGTTAAGAAGCGCGACACCCTGGTGCCTTCTTTGGTGACAGAGCCACACGATAGTACAGGTGGTGCCACTGGCCTGTTCGGTCTATTGACCCTGCTGGGTTTGACCGGTCTGCGCCGTCGTTGGTTCAAGGCTTAATTGTTTGTTGCCTCCGCTGGTTGTCGCCAGCGGAGGCATGACGTCGAATCAAAATAAAGTCTTAAGGATAAGAAATGAAAACCCATCCTACAAAAATCGCACTGGCGCTGATGGCGCTGGGCGGCTTTTCGGCGCAGGCCAGCGCCAATCTGGTGATAACTGAGTATGTTGAAGGTGGTGGTCAAAACAAAGCGATTGAGATTTCCAATATGGGAGCAGTAGAGGTTGATCTCTCTGCTCATGAATACAAGTTAGTTCAATATAAAAATGGGGCAACGAACTCTAGTTACATTCAATCATTAGTTGGAAAGCTGTCCCCAAATGAAAGTGTGGTCTATCGCCACAAAGACGCTGAAACTGAAGTTGGAATAGCTTCAACGATTATTGACCATAATGGCAATGATGCATACATACTGTACAAAGATGATGTGGTTATTGACCGCTTTGGTGTTAAAGGTGAGGACAAAACCTGGACAGATGCTGGTACCGGTTTTAACTCTAAAGATAAAACTTTAAGACGGAAAGCGTCTGTTATCAGTGGTGATACAAATCCTACCGCTCCATTTCCTTCAGATGCAGGTGAATGGGAAGTATTCAATAAAGACACTCTAGATGGACTAGGGTGCTCAGGTGTTGAAGCATGCGCTGGTTCATCAGAGGGCGTGCTGTTAATCACTGAGTATATTGAGGGTAGCGGTAACAACAAGGTTATAGAAATCTCTAATGTGGGTGGTGCTGATCTAGATTTAGATGCTCATGAGTATAAGTTAGTACTGTTTAGCGACACAGCAGAACCAGAGAAGCCTGGAAATACAGAAATCCTATCCGGCACTTTAAAGCCAAATGAATCTTTAGTTTTTTATAACAATACTGGAGATGATGAATTTAAAAAAACTGGCATAAGCTCGAATGTAACCTTCTTTAACGGTGATGACACATTAATTCTGTATAAAGATAATGTCGTTATTGACCGTTTTGGTAAGCTTGGTGAAAAGATTACTTGGACCGATGACACAACAGGGTTTTCTTCCGCAAATAAAACTTTGCGCCGAAAAGAAAATGTCACTGTTGGTGATACTGATGCTAAGGCTCCTTTCCCTGGGACTGATGTTCAGTGGGCCGTTTTTGATATCAACACGGCTGATGGTATTGGTTGCCCCGGCGAAGGCGCTTGTGACTCGACGCCACCAGGACCAGATCCTGATCCAGATGTTCCATGTACCAATTGTGAAAATCTGGAAAAAGTGGCTGATGCCACCAAGTACAACTTTGACCTCTACTACAATGACGTACTGACTGCTGATCTGAACACCCCTCAGGAGTGGAAAGCGGCGTTGTCAGCTGTTGCTTTGCAGGGGCAAAAGCCTCTCTCATATAAAGGTGTCTGGACGGTACTGACCTATTCAGATGAAGATCCTGCCAATCCAAAGAACGTGATTGAACTGTATTCAGGTAAATCCATCTCCAAGTACGATAATGGCGGTAACAAAGGCGATTGGAATCGTGAACACGTGTGGCCAAAGAGCCATGGCTTCCCGAGTGAGAGCCTGTGGGGCTATACAGATGCACACCACTTGCGCCCAACTGATGTTTCAGTCAACGGTGCCCGAGCAGCTTATGACTTTGACAACATCGCCACACTGGAAGGTTCGACAGAGTTGACTGGAGCTCCGGGCAACTATGTTAATGCTGGTATGAGCGCCTTTGAGCCAAGAGACGAAGTCAAAGGTGATGTGGCCCGTATGATGTTCTATATGGACACCCGCTATGAAACCGGTGGTAACGGCAATATGCCGGATCTGGTGTTGGTTGATAAGATCGGCACTGATGCTGATAAGCATGAAGCCGGTAAGCTGTGTGCTTTGTATCAGTGGCACTTGCAAGATCCTGTTGGTGACGCCGACCGTCAACGTAACGATGCAGTTTATGAATATCAGGGTAACCGAAACCCATACATAGATAACCCTGAGTGGGTACAGCAGGTGTATGGTGCTGACTGTGGTCCTGAACTTGATGTCACTTTCATGATTGAAGGCCCTGCGACAGTGGTTGAAGGTGTTGGCTTTACTTTGGATGCTGCCAAAACCACGGCTGCCAATGGCAAACCCCTGACGTTTGAGTGGAGTCATGCCTCCGGGATTGAGTTGAACATGTCTCAGGACGGGGCACTGCTGCGCGCTGTTTCAGGACCGGTTGCTCAAAACGAAACGGTAGAGCTTGAGCTGACCGTCACCGACGGTGAGTTGAGTGCAACCCACTTAATAGAGATAACC
This sequence comes from Shewanella corallii, assembly GCF_023349125.1. GTDB lineage: Bacteria > Pseudomonadota > Gammaproteobacteria > Enterobacterales > Shewanellaceae > Shewanella > Shewanella corallii. The sequence goes on from NZ_JAKIKT010000007.1 coordinate 118,644, forward strand.
ATCGAAGACAAACCGCTTGATGCAGATATCCAATTTGTTGGTGAAACCTCGGTCGATGAAGGTGGTGTGGTCAGTATTGAAGCCACCCCTGCTCAGACAGGTACTGGCGATGCAATTCAATATACCTGGACTCAGGTTTCCGGCACAGCCGTTGAGTTTAAACCAAATGGCGCATTGCTGGACTTCACTGCGCCAGACGTTGAGCTGGATGCTGAACTTGTGTTTTCGCTTGAGGCCTTTGATGGTCGTCACCATGCTCACAAAACACTGACCGTCACCGTGAAAAATCAGGCGAGTGCAGGTTGGGAAGAGCCGGAAGGTGGGGCTATGGGAGCCTTGTTGACTCTGTTGTTACCTTTGGCATTCTGGCGTCGCAGAAAAGCCTAGGTTGTATCGAATGAAAGCCGGGAATAACCCCGGCTTTTCTTTTTCCAAAAAAAAACAGCCACCCGTCCGGAATGGCTGTAATGCCAGGAGGTGTGCATCCTGCACTTCATAGCCTCTTTGGGCCACTTCATCATACCGGTTGCCTTTGGTGTAAGGCGTTAACCAATCTATGTTTATCAACGAATACGGGTAATTTTGACCTTACCTATGGTCCCCTGCCATTGATAGGCCGCGCGACTTAAATCGGCTTCGCCATGAATTCCCGGGCTGGGATAGACATAACCCTCACCGGGATCATCATCTGAAAAGGGCTCGCCGCCGCATTGTGGTCCCGGAATATTTGCACACAGCTCATCATTGGTCTCACTGCCGCCGTCAAATGCTTTGAACCTGTATGTTTTACTGCCCCATTTGGGCATCTCTACGCCACGAAGAGCGGCGAGGGTATCATTGGTGGGCAGTAGCATGGAGGTCATGGACAGGCGATTGAACCTACTCTTGCCTGAGATGGTAAAAGTAACAGATTCCCCTGGACCCAGTAGACCCTCTGTATTGGTGGTCATATGCACTCTGCGGTTTGCATTCCACTGGCTCATCAACCCGGAAATATCGCCGCCTTCAGCCACTCGTGACATTTCGTAAGACGCCGGTTCCCCCAGAGTAAACAGGCCAACGCCACTCCTGTGCGTCGCGGCAAACAAAGGGGTAAAGCTAATGCCTTTGGTGAGATTGGTGACAGTGACCTGATACTGCTTATTACCGTGATAATAGTCATTCGCTATTGCTGGAGCTGTAGTCATTGCTGATACAACAAGCAAAGCCGAAAGTGATTTTTTCATAGTATCCTCGCTGTGAAAGTATGGTGTCAGCAGGAGTTACGCTAACAAGCTCACAGCGGGCAAATCATCACGAAAACATCACAACTCTAAGGCAATTAGGTGACAGTTATCTGGCAACCAGGCTGTCGACCGTGGCAATGATGATCTCAGGTTTTACATTGCCAAACAGGCGGTAGCGATTGTTGTCCATCACCCAGGATGGACTGCCGGGAATTTTATCTTTTTCGGCCTGACGAAATTCGGCAATGGTTTTGGCCAGTGCAGAGCCATCCTGCAGGTGAGTGGTCAGGTCATGGTGGGCGATGGACTGCTCTTTTAACAGTTCAGTTAACACTGAGGCCTGGCTGACGTCTCTGGCCTCGGCAAAAAATGCCTCCCTGACTCTGTTGCTATACTCTATTGCGGCCAGTTCGCCATGGGTTTGCTCTACCGCCTTAATGGCTTGATGGGCCATCATGGAGGTAGTTGGCCGGGTTTTGCGCCAGATATCCGGGTGTACAGATAAGCCTTCAAACTTACTCACCAATCGCTCTGCGGCTGAAGCATATTTGTCCCATGCCTCTTCACCCTTGAAGTTCTTTTCAACCCTGGCTTTGACATCACCATAGAGTTCCAGATAGCGGAATCGCCACTCAACCTGAGTATGGTCCCAACGTTTCAGCAATTGACGGTTGTGATGCTGGCCAATCCAGCCCCAGATACACAGGATGTCGGAATAGAAATCTATGGTCAGTGGCATGCTGTTTTCCTGAATTAAAGGTTTCAAAACTCTATCAAAGTTAACGTCTGAAGCATGCAGTGGCAAGGCCAGACAGATTGTCTCTGTTCTCGCTTTCATCTGTTCAATAGATGTTCTCAATCTGGAATACCCATTGGCTATGTGGGTATTTCAGTCGTAGCTTAAGTAAACGGTAGGGTAATGACGTGCTGCAGGTAGTCTTTTGCCCGCCGGGCTTGTTTTGAGGTCAGGCTCTGTTCGGGGATATCCCCGTCACCAAGGAAGAGGAAGGTTAGATGAGACATCAATTTAAGGTCGTGCTGGCTGCCGGATTATCCAGTTGTTTGATACTGGGTACCGCTCAGGCTGCTGACACGCCAACCACCAATGAGTATTGGTGGCCTGAGCAGCTTGATTTGTCCCCATTGCGCCAACACAGCGCAACATCCAATCCGTATGGCGAAAACTATGATTATGCCGCCCGTTTTAATTCATTGGACCTCAATGCGGTTAAAGCGGACATAGAAAAAGTACTGACCACATCACAGGACTGGTGGCCGGCAGACTATGGTCACTATGGGCCTTTCTTTGTTCGTATGGCTTGGCACAGCGCCGGTGTTTATCGGATATTCGACGGACGTGGCGGCGCTAATGGCGGTCAGCAAAGATTCGAGCCACTGAATAGCTGGCCGGATAACGTCAACCTGGACAAGGCCCGCAGACTGCTTTGGCCTGTAAAGCAAAAGTATGGCGCAGATCTGTCATGGGCCGATTTAATGGTATTGGCGGGCAATGTGTCCATGGAATCCATGGGTTTCAAAACCCTGGGCTTTGCCGGTGGCCGTAATGATGACTGGGAAGCTGAAAAGGTAAATTGGGGCGCAGAGAAACAGTGGCTGGACAATAAACGCCACAATAAAAAAGGTGAGCTGGCCAAGCCGCTGGGGGCAACCCAAATGGGGCTTATTTATGTTAATCCTGAAGGTCCCAACGGTAACCCGGATCCTTTAGCCTCAGCTCAGGAGATACGCGATACCTTTGGCAGAATGGCGATGAATGATGAAGAGACCGTTGCCCTGATTGCCGGCGGCCATACCTTTGGTAAAGCGCACGGCGCCCATAACCCCAATAAATGTGTCGGGGCAGATCCCGCCGCCGCCCCTGAACAGCAGCAGGGACTTGGCTGGAAAAACAAATGTGGTAAGGGTCATTCCGAAGATACCGTCAGCAGTGGCTTTGAAGGTGCCTGGTCATCCAACCCTACCAAGTGGACCATGGAGTATCTGACCTGGCTGTATACCTTTGACTGGGTGAAAACCAAGAGCCCTGCGGGTCACACTCAGTGGATCCCGGCTGATGGCAAGGCGGCAAATCTGGTGCCTGATGCCCACCTGCCAAACAAACGTCATGCGCCGATTATGTTTACCACTGATATTGCGCTGAAAGAAGATCCTGCATACCGCGAAATCACCACTCGCTTCCTGAACAACCCAGCTGAATTTGAACAGGCTTTTGCCAGAGCCTGGTTTAAACTGACCCACAGAGATATGGGACCAAAAGCCCGCTATCTGGGCATTGATGTTCCTGCTGAGGTGATGATCTGGCAAGACCCAATTCCAAACGTGAGCTACAAGCTGATCGATGCCAAAGATCAGGCTAGGTTGAAAGCCGATATATTAAAAACCGGTTTGACTGTGCCTGAGCTGGTGGAAACCGCCTGGGCGGCGGCAGCCAGCTTCCGCAATACCGACATGCGTGGTGGTGCCAATGGAGGCCGTTTGGCTCTCGAGCCACAGAAAGACTGGCCGGTAAACGATCCAAAACAACTCTCAAAGGTGCTGAAAAAGCTTGAGAAAGTTCAAAAACAGTTCAACAAAAAGGCCAAAGGCGGGAAGCAGGTGTCCCTGGCTGATGTGATTGTGCTTGGAGGCAATGCCGCGATCGAGAAAGCGGCTAAAGATGGTGGCATCTCCTTGAAAATACCATTTACTCCCGGCCGCGCCGATGCATCGCAGGCACAAACTGATGTCGCCTCCTTTGCCGTACTGGAGCCTAAGGCTGACGGCTTCAGAAACTACTTTGTTGAAGAAAGTCTATTGCCACCGACAGAGGCCTTGGTGGAAAAAGCTTCAACGCTGGGGTTGAGTGTGCCGGAAATGGCAGCTTTGCTGGGCGGTATGCGAGCTTTGAATGCCAACACCGGCAAGAGTCAGGACGGTGTGCTGACATCCAGGCCTGGTACTTTGTCCAATGATTTCTTTGTCAATCTGTTGGATATGTCCACCGAGTGGCAGAAGACGGATAAGCCCGGAGTATACAAGGGCGTTGACCGTAAAACCGGTAAGCCCAGGTGGACTGCGACCTCTGTGGACCTGATTTTCGGGGCTAACTCTGAGCTGCGCGCTGTTTCTGAGGCCTATGCCTCTAATGACGGTAACGAGCTGTTTGTGACTGAATTTGCTGATGCCTGGAACAAGGTGATGAATAACGACAGGTTTGACGCTCTAGATTGATACTCCTGATTTAGAGTGAGAGAAGGCCACCTTTGGGTGGCCTTTTTTACGTCCGCTGCAGGATGAATAATCATCATGTCGGTTGCTCTGCTCACTGTTAAAATTTAACATGAATTAAACCCGCGTAACGCTTTGTTGCTTTAAGGAGAAAGTCGTGGCACAGCTGCCCTGGATGGAGTTGGAAAAGTTAAATGTGAAGGACAAGGTCAGCGAGGCTGAATGGCAGCAAAGAGTGGATCTGGCAGCCTGTTATCGTCTGGTTGCTGATATGGGGTGGGGCGACCTTATTTACACCCATATTTCAGCCAGAGTGCCGGACTCTGACACCTATTTGGTTAATGCTTTTGGCGTGGCGTTTGATGAGGTCACCGCATCCAATCTGGTGAAGGTAGATCTGGACGGGAATGTGCTTGATGACTCACCTTTTGCTATCAATCCGGCTGGATTCACTATTCACAGTGCCATACATCAGGTTCGCCATGATGCTATTTGCGTGATTCATCTGCATACCCCGGCCACCATAGCGGTAGCCAGTCAACAGCAGGGTTTGTTGCCCCTGAGCCAATACTCTATGTTTTCACTGCCATCACTGGCTTATCACCAATATGAAGGCCTGGCGGTCAATATGGCTGAGCAGCAGCGTCTGCAACAGGATTTAGGTGACAGGAATCATATGCTGCTGGTTAACCACGGTGCATTAACTGTGGGCCCAAGCGTGGCAGATGCGTTTATGCGCATGTATGACCTGCAGCGTGCCTGTGAGGTGCAGCTGCTGATCCAATCCAGTGGTCAGCAAGCCATACCTGTTGCCCAGTCCATTCAGGACAATATTTATGCCCAGGCCAATCTAGTGCACTCCGGCTCCACCGGTGGGCAGAAAGCCTGGCCATCATTACTGCGTAAAGCTTACCGCCTGGATCCGGGCTTTATGGACTAGCAGCTTGATTGCAGGCATCCCAAATTCAAGGAGAAGAGATGAAAGTTGTATCGGTAGAGGTCTTTGATATCCATTGTCCGGAGCGTCCACCCTGGAACCCGGTATTTGTGCGCATTCATACCGATGAAGGTATCAGCGGAGTGGGTGAGGCGGGGTTGGCCTATGATTTGGGGCACAGTGCTGCTGCCAACATGATTAAAGAGATGGCCGAGGCATTCTTGATTGGCCATGATCCATTTCAAACCGAGAAGCTGTGGGCACGCATGCTCAGGGAAAGCTTTTGGGGCCTGGGAGGCGGACCTGTGGTCTATGCCGCCATGAGCGCCATTGATACTGCCTTGTGGGACATTAAGGGTAAAGCGCTTAATCAGCCTGTTTATCAGTTGCTGGGCGGTAAAGTAAATGATGAGCTGCGCACCTATGCGTCGCAATTGCAGTTCGACTGGGATAAAGAGTTCAAGGCACTGTATCGCCCTGAAGAGTATGCCGAGGCTGCACTTAAAGCGGTCGCTGAAGGCTACGATGCGGTTAAGGTTGACCCCATCATGTATGACAAAGATGGCAACACCTATTATGAGCGCACCAAGATTATCTCCCGCGCGGAGATGAAGTTGTACCGCGCTCGCATGCAGGCTATCCGCGATGCCGTGGGTGATGAAGTGGATATTATCTTTGAATGCCACAGCCTGCCCGGAGCCACCACAGCGATACAGCTGGGAGCGATTGCCGAAGAGTTTGATTGCATGTACTACGAAGAGCCGGTGAACTATCTTAACCACTCACTGCATGCCAAGGTTGCCGATAAGGTAGCGGTGCCTATCGCCGGTGGTGAGCGTTTATATAATCGCTGGGGTGTGCGTCCTTATCTGGAAGATCAGAGTGTGGATGTGTTGCAGCCTGATATCGGTCTGTGTGGCGGCTTTACCGAGACTAAAAAGGTGTGCGATTACGCCGATATCTTTGATGTTCGCATTCAGGCCCATGTATGTGGTGGCCCGGTTGCGACGGCTGCATCTTTGCATTTGGAAACTGCGATTCCCAACTTCCTGATCCACGAACACCATACCTATGCCATCAAGTCCTGGAACCGTGAGTTGTGTATTCAGGACCCTCAGCCGGTTAATGGTAAGTTCAAGGTCTCAGATGCGCCGGGAATTGGCATTGAACTGAATGATGAAGTGGTGAGTCGCTCGCCCAATATACTTATCAAATAGCGGTTTAATCGCTGAAAGTACAACAAGCAAAAACCGGCCAGAAATACTCTGAGCCGGTTTTTTGTTCTCGTCTTAAAACCACCGCCTATGGCGATAGTGATTGTTTTGGGATGGTGTTAGCTGACGTTTTGTTGGATTGCTATAAGGCTCAATCAAATCGGTAAATACGCTTGGCGTTGTCGTGAACCAGCGCCGCCAGAGTGTCGGCGTCCACCGAGAGCATGGTGTATTCTTGCCATAGCTCATCATAGTCCTTACTAAGCAGGCAAAGAGGAAAGTTACTGGCAAGCATGACTCTTTGCTTACCAAAACAGGCTATCAGCTGATTCATCACCTGCACCGCAAATGTCAATTCGTACTGCCTGTCGGTCATCTCCCAGCCGGATGCCTTAATCACTATATTGCTGCAAGCCGCCATCAATTCCGTAGCCTGAAGCCAGTGTTGCCAGTTATCCGGGGAAGGGAAGGCGGCGTGGTTAATCACCAACACCAGGGAGGGATTTTCATCCGCTATCTGCACAAGGTGATTTATCGCTTGCAAGTCTCCGCCACTGAGCTGAACCTCAAAATGTAGTTCCTTCGCTGCAAGCTGCTTAAGATTACGGATAACCTGAGGATTACTGAGCAGCGCTTGCGCCTGCTCATCCAGAATATGGCGAATGCCCACGACCGATGAGTATTGTGTAAGTGTGTGAAGCAGCGCATCAAACTCGGCAGCTGGCAAGGTTAAATCTGCAAAGGCCACAGAGCGAAAAGGCAGATTCACACTGCTTTCCAACCACTCAATTTCACGCCAGGGGTGCGAGTTATCAAATCCCGCCTCCAAATGGACAAAGCCAGCCAGCTGTATAGGTGAGGGCAGGGTTAGATCTTCACTCGCAAAGTCCCGACAGATTAGGTGTTTGTCCGGCCAGTTCGGCGGAAAGTTGGGCTTCAACCAGTCATAGCGACCAAGTCTGAGGTCAAACAGATGCAGGTGAGGGTCGATAATCTGCATCAGCGCGCCGTGTATCCACCGTCGATATCATAAAGGCTACCGGTAATAAAACTGGCCTTGTCACTGGCGAGGAAGGCGGCCAAATCGGCAATCTCCTCTGGCTTGGCTATGCGACCCAAAGGCTGCAACTCAGCCTCTTCCTGATGCACCTGCTCCTTATCTGCCCCGGTGCGTTCACAGTAGTTATCAATCGCTGCCTGATACAGAGGCGTATCTGTGGTGCCAGCGCAGATCACATTGGCGCGGATATTATATTCGGCATAGTCGATGGCAGTAGTTTTGCCCACAGAGGCGAGGGCATGCTTACTCAGGTTGTAAGCAAAGGAGTTGGGTTTGGCGATATGACACTGATCTGAGCCCATCAGCACTATGCTGCCATGCTGCTGGGCTTTCATGGTTGGCAGGCACCCCTGGATGGCGGTAATGGCACCGTAAACATTAATGGATAGAATGCGCTCAAGTTGCGCCATCGAGGTATTTTCAATATTGGCACTGAAATGTACCCCGGCATTACAGATAAGGGTGTCGATTCGGCCAGCCTCTTTGACTACCTGCGCAATGGCTGAATCCACAGATTCCTTATCTGTCATATCACACTCGATAAACTGCCCGGGGCCGGGCTGAATATCCAGATTGTAGACCCGGTACTCCTGCTCCAGCAGTTCATTGACTATGGCAAGACCAATCCCCTTGGCCCCACCTGTGACTATTGCGACTTGTGCCATCCCGGCCTCCAGTTAACTTCAGACCTACCCTGTAAGGGGGTCTATCTCCTGAGATATTTGCAACCGGGAACAACAGATGACACAAGGCATCTTTCCAGCTGATATGTAGAGAAAATAGTCATGATTTAACGCCGATAAGTCAACCTTAAGAGTTTGTTTTATTAGCTTGTTTCAACCATAGAAAGGGGAGGTGAGGTGAAACTTGAGACAAATAAAAAGGGCCACCCGATGGGTGGCCCTTTTCAAGAGTTGGTGGAGGCGGCGGGATTTGAACCCGCGTCCAAGGCACCTACGCTCAAGGCGCTACATGCTTAGTCTCTCTTTTATTTAACCGTTCGCACTCCGAAAGACAGGATTACTTACGGTGAGTCCGGTACTGTTTCGCGGTTCACCCCCGAACAAGGTTCCCTCGCTAGCACTATGTAGGGTGACCATCAAATCCACTGCCCATGTGCGAAACATGTGGGTGATGGCTAGCGGCATTAAGCGGCTAGAGCGTAGTTATCGTCGTTTGCAACTATAACTGTGCGGCTTTTTACGAGGCCAACCGCCCCTCGGCATGCTCCCGGAGTTTCGTGAACCCTGTCGAATCCTGAATCGCCCCCGTTAGTTTTGTCATTGTAATACTTTGTTTTTGCATTACTCAAGCAGGATTTGCATCTGCCCTGACTAACTGCCCGTTATTCGTGCAGTTATTTGTTCTTCATCACCCGGGCTTTTTCGATGGCCCACTCGCGCTCTTTAGTATCAGCACGCTTGTCGTGATCTTTCTTACCTTTACCCAAACCTATTTCCAGCTTGACCCAGGAGCCTTTACCCCAATACATGGAGATGGCAACCAAGGCGTAACCCTGGCGCTCAACCAGACCAGCCAGTCTGTCCAGCTCGCGACGGTTGAGCAGCAGCTTACGTGGTCGGGTTGGGTCAGCCACAACATGGGTAGATGCTGCATTGAGCGGCACTATGTTGCAGTTGTACATATGGGCTTCGCCATTTTTAATCATGACAAAGCTCTCGGACAGGTTCACTTTACCTGCCCGGATGGATTTTACTTCCCATCCCATCAGGGACAGGCCCGCTTCGACTTTCTCTTCAAAACGATATTCGAAGGTCGCTCGTTTGTTACGGGCGATAGTAGCCGTGGTATTTTTTGCGGATTTTTTGGAGTTTTTCTTAGCCATAGGCGGGCTATTATACGCAGGCAAGGGGAATTTGGAATTGCCTTGGCATCACTTTTTAACGCCTTACTGCATCTGTGCCGTTTTTTTCGACACACTGTGAAAAAGCAAAGACAAGGGCGGGTGCGTTTTCATGGTCAGGTGTTAGAATGCCTCTTTTATCTCACAGTTAAATCTCTGGTTCCATGCCGAAAATCAGTCGAAGTGTGTTGGTGCGTTTCAGCGCACGCCAGATGTACGATCTGGTCAATGATGTTGAGTCTTACAAGGAATTTTTACCCGGGTGTGTCGGTGGCAAGGTGCTGGAGTTTGATGGTACCAGCATGCTGGCGTCTGTGGATGTCAGTAAAGCGGGTATTTCCAAGACATTTACCACGCGTAATCAGTTAGTTCCGGGAAAACGCATTGAACTGAACCTGGAGAATGGGCCTTTTAAACATCTTAAGGGTGAATGGGTGTTTACTGAGCTGACAGAAGATGCCTGTAAGGTTGAGTTTGAGCTGGACTTTGAGTTTTCCAGTACTTTGGTTGCCATGGCCTTTGGTAAAGTGTTCCAGGAATTAGTGGGCTCTATGGTGAGCGCATTTACAGAAAGGGCGAAGGTGATATATGCCAAATGATGCCGATAAGTTCGCAGTAGACGTGATATATGCGCTTGCGGACAAACAGAAAGTTATCCCGGTCAAAGTGACGCCGGGTACCACCTTTATTGAGGCGGTTCGTCAAAGCCGAATGGCAGAGTTCTTCCCTGAGATCGACCTGGATAAGGTCAAGCTGGGGACTTTCAGTCGCTCAGCGAAACATAATGAAGAGCTGCAACCCGGGATGAGGGTGGAAATCTATCGTCCTCTGATTGCCGACCCCAAGGATGTGCGCCGAAAGCGTGCAGAAAAAGCAAAAGAGGAAGGTCGTGCCAATAAGGTTACCGGTGGCCGCGCCTGACACTGAGCAAACCCATCAAAAAGCCCGCATTCAGTGCGGGCTTTATTATTTCAAGCACAAGCTTAATGTCATCAGGCTTTATCCTGATCCAGCTCCTGCTGCTGTGACAAAGGCTTCTTCTCTTCCACCAAAGGTTTGGCATCGCCACGTTGCTTAGGCAGCAAAGGCTCTGAGGGTTCAGCAACACCGGTAGGCAAGCTGCTTTGTTCCAGCGGAGTATCAAACTCGGAGCTGAGTTCATAGTCACCGTCTACTTTCACCAGCTTGTCATCAGCGAAGTGCAGTACCAATTCTTTGTGGGTAATACTGGCATCCCGGCCACTTTTGAAGTGGTAAACATAGTACCAGGTATCATCTGCGAAGCTGTCACGCAATACCGGACGGCCCAGAACATACTCTGCCTGAGCTTTGGTCATGTTGATGCGTAGTTTTTCAACCTGCTGAGGTTCCATGTAGTTGCCCTGAGGCACATCTGGCTTATAAACCAGCCAGTCAAAAACACTGCATGCGCTCAAAGAGACTGACAACAGGGCGGCGCCGAGCAGGGTGACACTTTGCTTCTTATTTATCATTGTTTTTACTGTTCGATTGAAAATCTGGCCACATCATACCCAAGGGCTGAGGCCAGTGACAAGGTTGCTTGACTCCAGCGGGTCATTCTATTGCTCCGCCAAGGTTGATTTTTGCCCAAATGGCAGTGATATTGACCCATCCAAACGTAAATAGTTTCGCTGTGATTGCTGTTTTTGGTGATGCAGTGAATATTCGCTTCTCTGACTAAGTATTTATTCAGCACTTGAAATTCAGTAATAAAATTAAGGAGCTGGTATGAGTAAACTAAATCAGTTTATGGAAGCTCTGGCCACCAATGCACCATTGATGCAGGCGTATCACCTCTGTCCTGAAAGTACCATCAAGCGGTTCGGGGTCTGTGAGGCTGAGGTCATGGCGCTCACAGCATCAAGTTGTCAAAACGCAGATGACAAAGATGATGGTGATGAGACATTCGGTACTTATCTGTTTATTCACTGGCCGGGCAAGAACTCGGGCATAGCGACTCCCTTGTAGGAGTTTGTTACAAAATCTTTTTTATGGATTGTGATCCACTCATGGCAGATTAAGTATTCAACAATATTTGAGCGTTCAGGCGGAGTAATTACTCCGCCTTTTTCTTTGCGGGTACAAACTAAGCTGTGCACGGTGGGATGAAAAGTAAGCGGCTGGTTTTAAAAAGGTTGCATTGGTTCTGTCGAGTTAACAAAATGATGCCTGATTTCAAGCGTTGTTTGGCCAAGGTTTATTGGGCAAGCAATTAGTGATGTGAGGGAATATGTCAAAGGGATCCTTGGTTTGTGTCGGTACCGGCCTCAAGATGGCTGGCCACATCAGTGTGATTAGTCGCAGCTATATTGAGCATGCAGACAAAGTCTTCACACTGATGCCGGATGTGCATACCCAGCAGTGGATAGCACGTTTGAATCCCAGCCTGGTGAACCTGCAGCAATTTTATGCTCAGCCGGGACAAGTAAAGAGTCGCCGGGACACTTATCACCAGATGGTGGATGCCATGATGCAGGCGGTCAGAGCCGGGGAGCGGGTTGTTGGCGCATTTTATGGTCATCCAGGGGTATTTGCCTGCGTGCCACATATGGCAATAGCACAGGCTCGCGAAGAAGGGTTTGAAGCTCATATGGAGCCGGGTATCTCCGCAGAAGCTTGCTTATGGGCAGATATGGGCATTGATCCCGGTGATTATGGGCATCAGAGCTTTGAAGCCAGTCAATTTATGTTTTTTAAGCGGACACCGGACCCGGCCGCACACCTGTTATTGTGGCAAATCGCGCTGGCAGGAGAACATACACTGACTCAGTTCAGCACGACATCGGAACGGTTGGAAATTTTGGTGAGATATCTGCAGCAATGGTATCCCGCAGATCATAAGGTAGCGATTTATGAAGCTGCCAATTTACCTGTTCAGCAGCCAAGAATTGATTGGCTGGAATTACAGGCATTGCCAGGGACAAGACTGACGGCGGCCAGTACATTACTGATACCGCCATCCAGACCTCAGGAATACAACTATGATTTACTTCAGCAGTTGGGTATTACTCCTGAGGATTTTGGTTAGTTAGCAGGGCTTTATAACACTAAAAACTAAGGAGAGTACCCATGAGTAAATTTAATGAGTTTTTTGAACAGCTGGCCAGTGACGCTAAGTTAATGGAAGCCTATAAGCAGGATCCAGAGGGCGTGATGAAATCATATGGCTTGACTGACGGTGAAATTGAGGCGGTGATGAGCGGCGATCAGGACAAAATGAAAAAGTTCAGCGGGGATGCAGGTACTTACGCGACCTATATCCATATTCACAAGCCAACAAAGTAATACGCCAGACTTTTTATATGGCTAAGATATGTTGGTTTCTATTGGTAAGTCTTGTCTCTTTTGCCGCTCAGGCATTAGACGAAGTCTCTATTGAACAGAAACTGCAATCTTTGGAGCAGGCTCTTATCACTGAGCCTGCTCAAACAGAGCAATTGATTACAGACCTTGGAGAACAGATCCAAGAGATGTCAGATAGTCAAAGAGTACGCTATTACTCTCAGATTGGGATTAAAGCTATTCTTGATGCTAACTATCAGAAGTCCATTGGAAGCTTTAATCTGGCTTTGGAATTGGCCGGCTCCTTAGAAGAAAAGGTAACTATTCACTATTTTATGGCGACAGCTGAACTGTCTGTTCGCGACTACGCCAAAAGCCTCACACACCTCAGCGTTATGCTTCAGAACATTGATAATATCGATGATGCTCACCTGCAGGTGAAATCCTACAACAGATTGTTTAATGCCTACTTTCAACTTGGCGCTCATCAGGAAGCTGCAGAATATGCGCTGCTGGCCCATAGGTTAAATGCCGGAAAAGACCCGATAAGTCACTGTACCAGTTCATTGTTTATTGGACTGAGCGCATTTAAGTTAGGCGACAAAGCTAAAGCTCTGTCCTGGCTTAATGAGAGTGTTGAGTACTGCGGAAAGCACCAGTTGCCTCTGATGGTTGCCATGTCCCACAAGGGGACCGGTGAACTCCTTTTCTCGCAGGATAAGTTTGCTGAGGCCCTGGCTGAATTGAAACAGGCAGAAGCTGGCTATGCCAAAATCGGATATCAAATTGAAATTGTCTCTGTAGACAGCATGCTGGCACAAACCTATGCCGCTTTGGGGCGTTCGGATGATGCTATCAGTTACGCCATGAAGGCTTTTGATAAAGCAGGCCAGGAAGAGTACATGGATGCCAGAAAACGTGCAGTCCGGGTACTTGCCGATATCAACTACCTCCGCGGAAACTTCCAGCAGGCCTACGATTATCAACAGATCTACCTTGAGCTGACAGAAACCATGTTGTCAGATATAGCGGCCAAATCATTGGCTTTTCAGCTGGCTAAATTTGACAGTGATGAGAAGGACCGACATATCCATCTGCTCGAGCAGGAAAGAGGGGTTTATGTTGAGCAAAGGGCCACTGAACATCAGAAGCAATCCAATCTGACCTTGTTGCTGCTGGTGGCAGCAGCGGGCTTGATGATCTGCCTGATCGTTATCATTCTCGGCTATACCCAGCGTGGGCGGTACAAACGTATGGCTCAATATGACAGCCTGACCGGCGTAATGAATCGCAGTACCGGCTTTACCAAGGCTGAAAATACCTATGTTTCAGTGATGGCCCGTCATTCAGTGATGTCTGCCATTATGGTTGATCTGGACGCCTTCAAAGCCGTTAATGATCAACATGGCCACAGCACCGGAGACTGGGCGTTGAGGATGCTGGTTGATGGGATTAAAGCCAAACTTAGGCGTATGGATATTCTGGTTCGCTTGAGTGGTGAAGAGTTTGCGATATTCCTGCCGGATATGCCTGCGACAGACGCTGAAAGTGTGGCTGAGTCAATAAGGCTATTGGTGATGGAGATGGAGCCCAGGTATGCAGAGGATGCATTTAAACTCACAGCCAGTTTGGGCGTGAGTGTGTCCAATGAAGGAGACCTGAGTCTGGATCCTATTCTGGCAAGAGCCGACATCGCTCTGCATCAGGCTAAGGAGTCCGGAGGTAATCAGGTTGTGGTTTATGGCAGGCACAACCAGGAAGTATAAGCTGCGCTCCTGTTTTCACGATTTCTTATCCTTATTGCGACATTCTGGTGCATCAACAGCTGTCGAGTGATTTAACGTTTAACGCTTTGAAGTGGCCATTCCCAATTCAGTCAGTTCTCGTCTCCCAGGTACAACACATTTTCTATTTCTGTCACGACTGAAGCCTCTGGTCTGACTGCCTCAATTGTTCAACAACAACTGACTGTGTAGGCCGCGGCTACAGTCATGCCTATCTTGCGGCGCTCAGGCGCTGTGGATAGCTGTGGAGGCTTCTTAAACCTTCTAAAGATATCGGGCTGGCTGCACCATTATTCCCTACGCGCTATTGCTTCGTTAAGATGCTGAGTGCCAATACCCTTGATCATCGAACAGCTCCTGAATCTCCTTTTAATCACTTTTCTGTGCCTGCACCAAACCCGCGCCCCAATCGGGCGCAAATTTGGCATTTTTTTGAACTTTTTTTGAGAAAAACCAAAATAAATCTCTCAGGTAGTCACCTGACATACTTTCTTGCGGCCCATTCACTGTATCCCATCTTTTTTGCGTTGACGTTAACGTCAAATTCAAACGGCCGTTTAAACCTGCATGTCAGTGAGTATTGGTTAAGTCGCTGATTTTTGTAGTTAAATTTTTGTCGGTCAATAGGTGGAAATAAACGCTCCTGCAAAAGGAGGAGCGACTTTGGTCTAATTTAAGGTGTAACCAATGCATTCCGTCATGTATTTAAAAACCGTAAAAAAATAACAATTGTGTGCTGTGGTCAATTTGTAAGACAACTTTTTGTGAGCTGGAACTGTAGATTTCTAACATCAGAATAAATTTATTTAAAACAATGGTTAATGTGATTTTTATGTGTTTGGTCTTACCAATTTATATTCAGATTTCGATGATATTTATTCTGTTTTGGTCAATGCGTGAACTGTTGCCTTCGAAAGTTTTTGTTATTAGGTTTTGTGGGAAACAAACAAATGAAAGCTCAACTGGGGATTTAACGCACTGAGCTAGCAAAGCAGAGACTGGGGTAACCCGGACTTGCAGCGCTCATAACAGTATCCAGACGAGTAGGGGGGACGGACATGACACAGGCAGATATGACCAACGAACAAAAGGCGCAAACTCAGGGGCAACTTAATATTGTTGGCGCGCATGTTGAGGGACAGCAGCAGGTATTCACTGAAGGTGCATTGAACCTGCTCAGTGTACTGTGTGCCAACTACATGGACGAGCTTGAGTCTTTGTTGGAGGCCCGCGGTGAGCGGCAACGTAAGTTTGACCAGGGCGAGCTGCCGGATTTTCTACCTCACACCAGAGAAGTTCGTGAGGGCAATTGGCAAGTTCGTGGTATTCCTGCAGATCTGCAGGATCGCAGGGTTGAGATTACCGGCCCCGTTGACCGTAAGATGATCATTAATGCCCTGAATGCGAACGTAAAAGTATTTATGGCTGACTTTGAGGATTCGCTGTCACCAACCTGGGAGAAAGTGGTTCAGGGGCAGGTAAACCTGATGGACGCGGTGCGCGGTGATATC
This sequence comes from Shewanella corallii, assembly GCF_023349125.1. Lineage (GTDB taxonomy): Bacteria > Pseudomonadota > Gammaproteobacteria > Enterobacterales > Shewanellaceae > Shewanella > Shewanella corallii. The sequence continues at coordinate 134,771 of NZ_JAKIKT010000007.1, forward strand.
TCATTTACCAATGAGCAGACCGGCAAGCATTACCAATTGAAGGAAGATCCTGCAGTACTGATTGCCAGGGTGCGAGGCCTGCATCTCAAGGAGAAGCACATAGAGTTCGCTGGTAAGCCTATCCCGGGTGCCCTGTGTGACTTTGCTCTGTATTTCTACCACAACTACCACCAGTTACTGGCCAAAGGCAGCGGACCTTATTTCTATATTCCTAAGCTGGAAAGCCATCTCGAAGCTCGCTGGTGGGCCAAAGTATTCAGAATGGTTGAAGAGAGGTTTTGTCTGGCGCCGGGAACAATCAAGTGTACCTGTTTGATTGAGACTTTACCGGCAGTGTTCGAAATGGATGAAATCCTGTTTGAACTCAAAGACAACATAGTGGCGCTGAATTGTGGGCGCTGGGACTACATCTTCAGCTATATCAAGACCCTTAAGAATCATCCGGACCGTATTTTGCCTGACCGTCAGCAGGTGACCATGGATAAGCCGTTCCTCAGTGCATATTCACGTCTGCTGGTGAAAACCTGTCACAAGCGCGGGGCACTGGCAATGGGGGGAATGGCGGCCTTTATTCCTGCCAAAGATGAAGCAGGTAATGCTCAGGTATTGACCAAAGTCAGAGGCGACAAAGAGCTGGAGGCCCGCAATGGTCACGATGGCACCTGGGTGGCACACCCTGGGTTGGCCGACACCGCCATGGGCATTTTTAACGAGTATATAGGTGAAGGTCACGCTAACCAGCTGCATATCACCCGGGATGTTGATGCCCCGATTCTGGCTGCCGAACTCCTGGCTCCCTGTGATGGCGAGCGCACCGAAGAGGGGATGCGCCTGAATATCCGAATTGCCCTGAGGTATATCGAAGCCTGGATCAGTGGCAATGGTTGTGTGCCTATATACGGCTTGATGGAAGATGCCGCGACTGCCGAGATCTCCCGTGCTTCAATCTGGCAGTGGATCCAGCATGAGCAATACCTGTCCAACGGCAAGTTGGTCACCAAGCAACTATTCAAAGATATGTTGGTGCAGGAACTGGCCAACGTGAAAGAGGAAGTGGGGGCAGAGGCCTTTACCCATGGCAAGTTTACCCAGGCCGCAGTGCTGCTGGAGCAGATTACGACAGCAGATGAGCTGGTGGACTTTTTAACCCTGCCGGGCTACCGGATGTTAACGGAATAACTCAAACAAACAATGGCTGCCCAGCAGCGTGAGCGAATATAAGGAAGGAGAAAGACCATGACCAAGGCGACTGAAACACTGACCAGACAACAACAGATTGATGCCCTGAAAAAAGACTGGGCCGAGAACCCACGCTGGGCTGGCGTACGCCGTCCATACACTGCCGAAGAAGTGGTAGCACTGCGCGGCTCTGTGGTACCTGAAAACACCATTGCAGCCAAGGGTGCTGCCAAGCTGTGGGAACTGGTAAACGGTGGTGCCAAGAAAGGCTATGTTAACTCTCTGGGGGCACTGACGGGTGGTCAGGCTGTCCAGCAGGCTAAAGCCGGTATTGAAGCGATTTATCTGTCAGGTTGGCAGGTCGCGGCAGATGCCAACCTGGCGGGTACCATGTATCCGGATCAGTCCCTGTATCCTGCTAACTCAGTGCCAGCTGTCGTTGGCCGTATCAATAACTCTTTCCGCCGTGCCGACCAGATCCAGTGGGGCAATGGAGTGAATCTGGGTGATGAGAACTTTACCGATTATTTCCTGCCGATTGTGGCTGATGCTGAAGCGGGCTTTGGCGGCGTACTGAATGCTTATGAACTGATGAAAGGTATGATTGATGCCGGTGCTGCTGGTGTCCACTTTGAAGATCAGCTGGCCTCGGTGAAGAAATGTGGCCACATGGGGGGCAAGGTTCTGGTACCAACTCAGGAAGCCGTGCAAAAGCTGGTTGCTGCCCGTCTGGCAGCCGATGTCAGCGGCGTGGAAACCCTGGTGATTGCCCGTACAGACGCCAATGCTGCGGATCTGCTGACATCTGACTGCGATGCATATGACCGCGACTTCCTGACCGGTGAGCGCACCAGTGAAGGTTTCTTCCGCGTGAATGCTGGTTTGGATCAGGCGATTTCCCGTGGTCTGGCTTATGCGCCATATGCTGACCTTATCTGGTGTGAAACTGCCAAGCCGGATCTGGAAGAGGCCCGCCGTTTTGCTGAGGCGATTCATGCCCAGTACCCCGATCAGTTGCTGGCTTACAACTGCTCGCCTTCTTTCAACTGGAAGAAGAATCTGGACGACGCCACTATCGCCAAGTTCCAGCAGGAGTTGTCTGATATGGGCTACAAGTACCAGTTCATTACCCTGGCCGGTATCCATAATATGTGGTTCAACATGTTCGACCTGGCATATGACTATGCCCGTGGTGAAGGTATGAAGCACTATGTTGAGAAGGTTCAGGAGGCTGAGTTTGCAGCGGCCGAGAAGGGATATACCTTTGTGGCTCACCAGCAGGAAGTAGGCACAGGCTACTTCGATAAGGTGACCAATGTGATTCAGGGGGGCCAGTCTTCAGTGACTGCACTGACAGGCTCCACTGAAGAGGAGCAGTTCTAACTTGCTGTAATGCTATCCGGGCGTCTTGTGCCGCCCGGGTGAGTTCCTCCGGAACTCACTTCCCGGTTTGTTTTCCCAGGGCTTTGCCGCAGTCGGGATTTCAAAAGTCGGTCGTTGCCCTATTGGCGGCCGACACGTCAGAGGTTTCCTCTGACACGGTTGACCTTCTTTTGAAGGAAAACCAAAGGATAATCGAACAACTCCCCGTTCGGTTTCCCTTCCAGTGATTGTATTGCTTGTGTTTTTTGGCGGCCGTCAGGCCGCCTTTTTTATCTATACTCAATAAAATAGCAATCAATAGGAACTGCATAGTGGCTCTGGCCAAACAGGAAAATAAGGGACTGGGTTATTGGGTCCACCGCATCAGCGATGAGGAGATGCCTGCACTTTGTTCTATGGTGAAAAGCCTGGAGTCACTCAGTGAGGACGACATATCTTCACTGTCCAAATTAGGCCGCAGTGTGATGCACGACAACGGCCTTACCAGCCGCATATTGCGCGTTGCCAACAGCGTTATTTATAACAAGGGACGCAATCAGATCACCACCGTCAGCCGGGCAGCTGTGGTACTTGGATTTAACTCTTTGCGAAATATTTGCCTGACAGCCCGGCTTATCAGCAGCCTGCTGGAGTCAAGGGAGTTGGATCCCAGAGTTCACCGCCGCTTGCTGGCCCGTATGGCAGGTTCATTTCAGGCGGCCATGCTGGCTCGGATGATGCAACCAGAGCTGGATGAGCAAGGTCAGGAAGAGGTGTTTATCGCGGCTTTGCTGTACCACCTGGGAGAGAGCGCATTTCTCAGCACAGGCGCGGAGGATGCGTTGTTTCTGGTTAATGAGCTGGATCTCGCCAATTCTGAGGACGTCAATACCATCGTCCGGCGGCGACTGGGAACCAGTTTCAACCAATTGACTCAGGGATTGGCCAGTCAATGGGGGCTGGGAGAGTTACTGACCAGGTCATTGAAGGATCCCCTCCAGAGAACCGGAGAAGTGCAGTGTATCTATCTGGCCAATGCCATCAGTGATGCCATGACCAGGGGTGATGAGGAGCAGTTGGCAAGTTTGGTGACTAAAGCCGCTTCAGTGGTGGAAATGCCGGAACGGGAGTTCAGAGCAAAGGTCCAGCGTTGTACCCATGCCACCATGAAGTTGGCTGAAGCCTATGGTGCAAAGGGGATGGCTGATTATCTGAGGGAAACGACCGACAAACCGCTGGAGGTGGCTCACGGTAGTGAAGATCAGCAACAATGTGTCGGGGATGATGCTACCCAACTCATGCAACTGCGAAAACTCAGCGCCCTGGCAGAGTCAGGCGGTGATTTTAATGAAGTGGTGATGACCACATTGACAGGCCTTAAAGACGGCGTTGGCCTCAATCATTGCGGCGTATTTCTGTTGAGTCGGGACCGGAATCGGCTGCTGCTCAGAATTGTACTGGGATTGGATGACAGGGGCCAACAGTTGCTGCAGGAGTTACCGCTCGATTCTGCCAGCGTATTTGAACCTGTTATAAAGCTGAAACAACCGCTCAGGGGTGATATCGGTATTTCTGAACCCGTGAATGGATTGGTGGCCGGGGGCTTAATCGCAGCGCCTCTGGTGGTCGAAAGCAAGGTGATTGGCATCTTTTACGGCGCTAACCGGGACAAACAAACGGTTATCAATGATGAGCAATATGGCGCATTTTTGCATTTTACCCGCCAGGCCAACCTCTGTTTTGCACTGTCCCGTCGATGACCATCGGCAGCTATCCATTGGAGTGAAGCTCATTTACCACTGCAATGGATCCAGCCTGTAGTAGTGACTCAACTCCCGGTAAAGTTGAGGATGCAGATTCAGAAACTCATCGGGTTGCTCGAAAAATACTTCGGTAATCACGGCAAAAAACTCGGCCGGATTGGTTGCCCCGTAATAGCTGAACAGAGACGGCAGGCCATTATTGGCGCAGTATTGCAGCGCTGAAAACTCTCTGCCCAAAGTATCGGACCAGCTCTTGTAATCTGCCGGATGGGCCAAAGGCGGCGCGCCATTGGCGCTGCCATCCTCCTGATCAAGTTGATGGGCAAACTCATGAATCACTACGTTGGATCCATCCCGCGGATCGGCCGCACCTTTGAGGGTCTCCTGCCAGCTCAGGATAACCTGCCCCTCTTCCCATGATTCCCCAAGTAACACCGCCCTGTGTTGAAAATGCAGGCCATTACCATCCCGCTGCTCTTTGTCGACAATAAAGGCTGCTGGATAGACCAAAATTTGCCGCAGTTTTGGATAGTAGTTTGTGTTTCGGTTAAGCAACAACAGACAGGCCTGAGCCGCAATGGTCACCCTGATTTCATCGGTAATTGCCAATCCATCACAACCAACAAACTGCTTTTCTGACAAAAAGACTTTGATGTGGTCTTTCAGTTGCAATTGCAGATGAGTGGGCAGAGTTTTGAAGATCGGTATTCTGCGCTTGATTATCTCGCGCCAGGCTTTCGGAAAAGGCTGACGTCTTACCTGTTGTCGCCTGAGTCTAACCCTGGCCGGTCCCGAGGCAAGCCACACGATGGCTGCCAGACCGAGCAGTGAAACCAGCAGGATTGCAAACATAGTTCGAGCCTGTGAATGGATGATGTTAAAGAGATGGGGACAAATGTGATGGAAATCAAGAAAAGGGGCCGGCAAGACCCCGGGAAGGGACAGATACGGAGCCTGAACTCTGTATCAGTTCCTCCCCATAGCGGGAGAGGGAGGATCTGCCGGCATAATCCGGAGTAGCGATTATATTGAAGGTTTCAGGTCGTTTGCTGACACCCTGAATACCTCACTTATTATTATTCTGTGGGACTGGCAGATTCTATCTGCGCCTGAGTCTCCTTAGTGCGGTTGAAGTGCTCATTAATCAAGATTCTGAGGAGCTTTGATTTGGCAATATGACCATCTCCCGTCATCTCTGTCAGCTGCTGTATGCTGGTTTCACTCAGCGTAAAGGTGGCATTTCTGAACCTGCGACCTTTATGTTTACAGCAGTCATTGGCAGCCTGAGAGGTATGGCGTTTCATGCCCATGGCGTACAGAGTAGCGCCATCAATGAACTCTTCCAGGCTCAGTTGCTGCGACAGCTTAGCTGGCGAAGCGTTTTTCTTGAGATCTGCCAGACCCATGTTGACCTCCCGCTTCTTCCAGTTTCACCTTGCCAAGCTTGGACTTCAGAGCTTCGGCGTTATCGACCCCCATTGCTTCACAGGCAATTGCGCGGATCTCTGCAGCTGCTTTGCCTCTCGGGTCGATCTCCATCACTGACATTCCAGACTCTTCGCTGTCGTCATAGATGTTTCGAGCATAGGTGATGGCATCAAGTACATTGATGTCGTAGGTGCGGCACACCTCCTTGGCTTCAAGAATGCGGTTCGCCTGGCTTGGCAGGTTAGGGCACTGAGTAATTACAAAAGACGCTTTCATCTTTGGATTAATCATTAAGCAGGTGGCAATAACGTCATCCATGTGGGAAACAGTCTTCAAATCCCGGCGCTTTGGGCGCAGTGGCATTAATACGTGAGATGCTACTGACATCGTTGCTCTGAGCGCCAGATTGTCCTGGCCGCCGCAATCGACAATCACGCAGTCGTAATGTTGTTCGAGGCTCAGCAGGTCATTGCGTATCTTGCCGTAAAGCTGAACGCAGTTGATGCCCGGCAGATCTTCATTGTTATTACGTGCTTGAATCCAATCAGAAGTTGTTCTTTGAGGATCACAATCAACCATGATGACGGAAGCCCCGGCTTCCTTGGTCATAAAGACCGCCAGATTCTGCGCCAGACAGCTTTTACCGCTGCCACCTTTTTCTCCACCTACCAAAATAATCATATTGTGTCCTCTCCAAACACAGGTCAGCCCAGCTGAATCAGATGAGACTGAATTAAAATCCATGGTTTGAATCTAGATGTGTGCCAGCACGTATTCAACTGTCTGATTTATGACGATTTCAGCAAATTGACGGTAGGACGTAATATTGACTTGTTGTAGTGAACGACAGTCATTTGACAAATGCGTAACACTCCGTGCTTTTGTGGGATAAATTCAATAAATACAGTTTGTTAGTGGGGGATTAAATATTGACGCTGGCTATCAGGCAAAGCGGATGACCTCCCGCTGGGGGATATATGCGACATTCTAATGAACAATTGGAATTATTTGTTGCTTTTATATTTCATTAAGTTCTATAAAAAACAGCATAAAAATATCAATTGGAAACCGGGGCAATTCGCTTTTGTGCCTTGTTACTCATGGGCAAAGGTTTTTCATGAGCTTTCCAGTATCGACATAGCGACATAAAATGGCCGCTTATTCAATGCGGGTGGAAAATATATGCAACAGGAGTTGGTGGAAGCCATCAATCAAATTATGCCCTTTGGCAAATATGCCGGTAGAAAGCTGTTGATGCTACCGGAGCCTTACCTGGTGTGGTTTCACAGCAAAGGATTTCCTGAAGGTAAGCTGGGCAGACAATTAGCATTGGTTTATGAGATTAAGCTCAATGGGCTAGAGTCGACTTTTGCTCCTTTACTCAAAGATTGATTGGCAAAATTGCAAACTGGGTAGCGGAATTGGATTTTAGGACGTGCTTAAATGTCCTAACTAATTTAGTAAGTTAACAGGAAAATCAATGAAGAAGATCGGACTGAAACTGTTGGCGGCCGCTTCTTTGGCAATGGCCAGCATGCTGACATGGGCACAAACCGGCATGCATCAGGGAACCGTTCTGGAAACCATGAACTCAGGTGGTTACACCTATGTTCAGATTCAGGAAGGTGATAAAACCCTTTGGGCTGCAGGTCCTCAGGTTAACCTTGAAAAAGGTGACACTGTGTCTGTAACCAGTGCTGGTTGGATGAAAGACTTCCACAGCAAGACTCTGAACCGCACTTTTGCTGATCTGCTGTTCGTCAGCAAAATCGTAAAAGAGTAATTGTCTTTATAGACATAAGCATACCCCGGGCAACCGGGGTTTGCTTTTTTTGTGTCTTAACGCCAAATTAGCGATTATGCACACTCGTATATCAGTCTCTCCCGTGCTGGACAGATTTCAGGTTCAGCCTTACAGCCGGGCATTCGCCAATCAGGTCAGCATGATTTTTCATCTGGCAGTGCATGGTATTGCAGGAAAGCACTACTCTGACGCCCAGCTTCATGCCTGGTCCAATCAACCCAGGTCTGACAGATATTGGCATCAAAGGCTCACCCGTACACAATCCTGGGTCATGTTGGACTTTAATCCGCCTAAACCTCTGGCTGCGCCACTGTGCTGTGGCTTCATCAACATTGAAACCCAGTATTTTCACCGGGGTTATATAGACAGTTTGTACGTTCATCCGGCCTATCAGGGGCTGGGCTTTGCGGCGTTATTGTTCAGCACCGCGCGGGATTGGGCCCGCGAGCAAGGATTTCCGGAATTGACTGTCGATGCTTCCTATTACTCCCGCCCTCTGTTTGAACGGGAGGGGTTTGTGCTCGAATATAAATCTTATCAACCCAAATCCGGGCAGATGCTGCCGGGTTTTCATATGCGCTTGCCGCTGAACATCTGAGTTTTACATTCTTATAAAAGGAACAGTCCGTCCTATATTCACAAATTTTAATCTTTATTTGTGAATATAGACTGGGTTCATCAAATCAAGGACGCCATACCGGCGGGATGAACCCAATCGAGGACAGTAAAATGACAGCACTCCTTCACTCACTTTTTAAATCCGAAAGCAGCCTTGCACCTTTGGCACTGCGTGTGCCGGCTGGCATTATCTTTGCCGCCCACGGCGCCCAGAAACTCTTTGGCGTGTTTGGTGGTTATGGTCTGGAGGCTACAGGACAGTGGATGGCATCTATAGGTCTGGCTCCCGGTTATCTGATGGCGTTGCTGGCGGGCAGTGCTGAATTCTTTGGTGGTCTGTTTATCTTACTTGGGCTGCTTACCCGGCCGATGGCTGTGGTACTTGCCTTTACCATGCTGGTGGCGATTGTGACTGTGCATCTGGATAACGGCTTGTTTATGAGTAATAACGGCTATGAATTCGGATTGGCATTGCTGGCCATATCAGTGTCGTTGGCGGTATCGGGTGCGGGACGCTTTGGCTTGGATAGCTGGCTGCAAAAATTCCTGTCGTCCGAAAACAAACCTGAGGTTGCTGCGGCTTAAGCGCAACAAAGCCGGCTGAATGCCGGCTTTGTTTTTTTACTCAATCCTGTTTCAGATGACTGGTGTAATGCACGTTTGGCCCAACCGGGTCGGCCCACACATCTCCGGAGCGAATAAACTCAATAAAGGCTCCGGGCAGGGTAAGTGCGTCCATCTGTTGTCGCCACTCATTATTCAGCAGAGGGTGATATCCCTCTTTTCCTGAGATGGTGTACTGACTGGAGACGCCTGTGTACAGCTCATCACTATTTAATGGACGCCACTGTTTCTGCTGCATCACTTCCAGCGAGACAATTCTCTCGCCACGGGGACGTCGGCCATCGTACTGGTATCTTAATCCATAGGTGTAGGGGAAACTGCCGGTGCCTGTTCCCTGAATGCCGTTATTGGTCGCGGTATCAATGGCTGACTCCAGTGCCTGGCAGATATACCGGCCGCGGATCTGATAGCTCACCAGTGGAATATCGAATGGCAGTACTTTGCCCAGTACATCAGCCAGAGAAAGTTCTCCCGGATCCAGGGAGTCACGCACACCGCCTGCGTTATGCAGGGCAAAGTCGATACGTTTATCCTGCAGTTTGGCGCGGCTGTACATGGCACGACTAACCCAGGGAGCCAGTTCACTGCCGTGGGGCAGGGCTTTGCTCGGAAGGCGGGTATGCACCATGTTCTGGGGCACCAAAGCCACTATCTGACGCTCTAGCTCATCAATGCGTGGACGGTATTTTTGTGCCAGCAGGTTATCGACCTGTCGATCTCCTGGCTCCCAGGTGATGGCAGGGTGGGCCTGCAGCAGGCTCAACGCCTCTTGATAGTCATCCTCTGGCAACGGCTTGCCTGAATGATCCGTCAGATCCGTATCCAGCATAAACAGGTTACGGCCGCTCAGGGCGGTTACCTTGCCATCGGTGTTAAATTCAATATCGGCCAGCCCCAGAGTCTCTGCATACTTACCTGCGTGGACGATTGGGGTGTGATTAACCACTTCGCCGTAGGGCAAGGCGGGAACACCCAGATCCTTACAATCGCCCTGTTGAGTATGGCTGTGACCACCGACGATAAGACTGATACCATCGACAGCGTCGGCCAACACTCTGTCACCATCTATACCCAGGTGGCTGAGCACCAGAATATGCTGTACTCCCTGTCCATGCAGCATTTGCACTGTATTGCGGGTGACGTCGATTGCACTGTGAAACTCTGTGCCGGGATCAGGATGAGCAATTGACTTCATTTGATCCAGGGTGATGCCAAATATCGCCAGCTGGGTATTGCCCATGGCAATAAAATGTACCCGGGCACATTGGCTTTGCGGGTCATAATCCAACATGCGTGGATGTCCCTTCAGGCCCTTATCACCAAGCTGCTCCTCGGAGAGTTCCATATTGCCGGCCATCAGCGGAAACTCGATGGCGTCCAGAAAACGGCGAACCGGGGCATTGCCGCCATCAATTTCATGATTGCCCAGCACCATGGCGTCGGGTTTCAGTTGATTCAGCAGATCGGCGTTGGCGGCACCTTTAAACTCGCGAAAATAAAGTGTGCCCTGGAAGCTGTCGCCGCCGTGCAGAAATACAAAGTGCTGGCCGTGTGCATCTGCGTCAGCCTTGGTTTTGTCCAGCTGGCTTTTAATTCTGGCGTAACCGCCGGTATTGGCGCTTATCGCAAGTTGTTTGTTTGGGGATTGCAGGGTGAACCGCACCCGGCTTGGCTCAAAGTGGGAATGGGTGTCATTGATGTGAGCCAGTTTGAGTAACAGTCTTTGGGTCATAATCTTCCTCTCTCGGGCGGCAGATTGTAGCACCTATGGCGCGCCGGCGTGTGATGCTTTGCAAATGAGAGGCACAAAAAAGGGAGCCTGGGCTCCCTTTATTATGGTGTATGGCGGTTACTGCTCTGCAACCGGCTCGAAGTCACCGTCATCGGACAGGCGGATACCTTTATGCTTCATGCGTCGCTTCCACAGTTTGCGGGCCAACTGCTGCATATCGGTTGCCGGATCGTTCAGATCGACAATCTCCAGACCCAGCATGGACTCGATGATATCTTCCTGAGTCACAATACCCTGACTGGAACCATACTCATCCACGACCATGGCGATTTGAGTATTGCGCTTAATCATCAGCTCAAACAGAGGCAGGATTTTCGCAGTTTCAGGCACAGCCAGCAGGCTCTTCTTCAGCGGATTCAGGGTTGCCTCAGGTGTATCACGCTCAGCCAGCAGAATATCGGTACGGTTTACATAGCCGATAATGTCATCGTGGTCTTTGGCATACACAGGAATACGGGTGAACGGCTTGTTCATGTATTTTTCAACAAACTCGTGCTGCGTCAGGGATACCGGCAGAGAGAACATCACAGTACGTGGCGTCATAATCGCGGTAACAGGCATATCACGCACGGTCAGCATCTGAGTCAGAATCTTGGATTCCTGCTCGTCCAGCTCGCCGGACTCATGTCCAATTCGGGCCATGGCGCTCATTTCCTGACGGATATACTGGCCATCATCGCCTTTACCCATCAATTTGGTGACCTGTTGAGACATCCAAATCAAAGGCAGTGTAATACGTTCCATCCAAAACAGTGCGTGAGTGACTACAGGAGCCAGAGCTCGCCAGTAGTTGGCACCGATGGTCTTCGGAATAATTTCCGAGAAGAACAGGATGATAAACGTCAGCACCCCGGAGAACACACCCAGCATTTCATCGCCGAAAACCTTGGCTGCCTGAGCACCGGCTACCGCCGCACCTACTGTGTGGGCGATGGTGTTCAGAGTCAGAATAGACACCAGAGGTGATTCAACATTTTCTTTTTGTTTGGCCAGACGTGCAGCTGCCCCTGGGTTGGATTGCTCCAGATTAGCAATATAGCTGGGGGTAACAGACAACAGAACGGCTTCAAAAACGCTGCACAGGAAGGACACACCGACAGCGACAACGATAATTAGGATAAGGGTTAACATAGGGGGTGGAATTACAACTCCGAGGTAAAGGCCAACATTGACCCGGGCGCGATTTTACCACACTCTTTTGCTATGACGGATAATTATCTGTGCATGAAATCACATCCGGGTAAAAACCACTGTGATAGCCCAGACTTAATTGTGCCACGGAGCTCCGCACCTCTCTGAAATTTACAGGGTGTTTGCGTACTGGCTAATTTTCATGTCTCTCTGTATAATTCGCCGCCCTGTTTGCAGGTTTTCGGTTTTTTGAGGTTAGCCAGAATGAGTGAGAAAAAGATCAATTTGTTGGACCTGGATCGCAATGCGATGCGGGAAATGCTGGTGGAGATTGGTGAGAAGCCATTTCGTGCCGATCAGCTAATGAAATGGATCTATCACTTCGGCGTCAGTGACTTCGATGAAATGAACAACATCAACAAGGCGATGCGTGCCAAGCTGAAAGCTCGCTGTGAGATTGTTGCTCCGGAAATCTCAACCTTCCAGAAATCCTCTGATGGCACCATTAAATTTGCCATCAACGTGGGCAATGGCCAGGAAGTGGAAACCGTTTATATCCCTGAAGATGACAGAGCAACTCTGTGTGTGTCTTCACAGGTAGGTTGTGCTCTGGAATGTTCATTCTGTTCCACCGCGCAGCAAGGCTTTAACCGTAACCTGAGCGTATCTGAAATTGTGGGTCAGATCTGGCGTGTGTCTGAGTTCCTGGGCTTTGCCAAGGAAACCGGTGAGCGTCCGGTGACCAACGTGGTAATGATGGGCATGGGTGAGCCACTGCTGAACCTGTCCAACGTGATTCCGGCGATTAAGATCATGCTGGATGATTTTGGCTTTGGTCTGTCCAAGCGCCGTGTAACTGTTTCTACCTCAGGTGTGGTGCCAGCGCTGCCTAAATTGGCGGACGAACTGGACGTCGCCCTGGCGGTCAGTATTCACGCTTCCAATGATGAACTGCGTAATGAGCTGGTACCTATCAACAAAAAGTATCCGCTGGAGCAGTTCCTGGCTGCAATCCGTGACTATATCAGTCGCTCCAACGCCAACCGTGGTCGTGTGACTCTGGAGTATGTGATGCTGGATCATGTTAATGATTCCACGGATCAGGCGCACGAGCTGGCTAAGCTGATGAAAGATACCCCATGCAAGGTGAACCTGATTCCATTCAATCCGTACCCGGGCTCTCCTTACGGCCGTTCATCTAACTCCCGTATTGATCGCTTCTCCAAAGTACTGATGGAGTACGGTTTAACTGTGATTGTGCGTAAGACCCGTGGCGATGATATTGACGCCGCCTGTGGTCAGTTGGCCGGTGATGTTCGTGACCGTACCAAGCGCCTTGCAAAAAAACGCATGCAAGATCAACAAATTTCAGTAAAAATGGCTTGATAATTAGCAGCATAGATTTACTCTGATGAGAGTGTGCTGTATTGAATCCAGATTCAGTGACCGGTCGCGATAAGACGGCCGGCAATGCACAACCATTAACAGGTAAATACCATGAAGCAGGGATTGCCAATTGTGTGTGCACTTCTGTTGTTAGGTTTGACAGCAGGGTGTGTCACAGAGCGTACCTACAGTGGAACCGATATCCAGGTTCAGGAACGCAAATTCGACAAAGTGTCCGCCGCCAGAGAGCGTATTCAGCTGGGGTTGACCTATTTGCAGCGTGGCAACAGCGAACAGGCAAAGTACAATCTGGATCGGGCCTTGTCCCATGCGCCAGACCTGGAAGATGCCCACATTGCCATGGCTTACTACTACCAGACAGTTGGGGATTTACGTCGGGCTGAATCCGCTTATCAGGGTGCAGTCAATACCCGTAATCCCTCTGGTGATGCATTGAATAACTTCGGGGTTTTCCTGTGTCAGCAGGAGAAATATGAGCAGGCAGAGAAGATGTTTCTGGCCGCCATTGATACCCAGGAATATACCCGCACAGGTTCCAGTTATGAAAATCTGGGAATTTGTAGCAGAAAAGCGGGTCATATAGAGAAAGCGAAACAATATTTCGAGTCGGCGCTGAAGTATGAGCCGCGTCGGGCTTCCACCATGATGGAATTGATTCTGTTGTCGCTGGAGCAAAATGATTTCAGTGACGCGCGTCAGGAATTGGCGCGTTATCACAGAGTGGTACCCGAGTCGGCACAAAGTCTGGCGCTTGGAATAAAAATTGAGCAGGGCCTGAATGATCCCGAGGCGGTTAAGCGGTATGGCATTAGCCTACTGGCTAAGTTCCCCGCCTCAGAGCAGGCCAGGCAATACCGGGCTAGTTTGAATTGATGACAGACAACCAACAAGAGTTACTCAAGGAAGAAACAGTAGCTGAAGAATCAAAGGATATCACCGCCACTGTTGGCGAGATTCTTAAACATGCCAGAGAAGCCAGTGGGCTGACCATTGAAGATATTTCCGGACGGCTGCACTTGCGCCCCTCTCTGGTTCGGGATATCGAAGCGGACAAGTTCGATGGTATCTCCTCAGCCACCTATGCTCGTGGCTATGTGCGTAACTATGCCCGAATTCTGGGGGTGGATGAAGCCGAAGTGATGGCCTGTCTTGAACAACAGGTACCCAGTGAGGCTGAACCTGCCATGCAGAGCTTTTCCCGCAAAACCACCCATCAGGCCCGTGACAGTCGTTTGATGATGGTGACCTGGTTTATCGTGATTGTGCTGGCCGCCTTGGTGGTTCTCTGGTGGTTCCAGAAATCCAATATGAATACAGGTATGGATCTCTCGCAGCCAAGTGCTGAAGAGGTCGCGGCAGCTGTTGAACTCGGTGCGACTGAAGCGGGTGAACCGGTTATCAGCACCGCCTCTGTGGTGAGCCTTCCTCTGACAGATGAAGAGCAATCTGAGCCTGTCCAGACTGAAACCCCTGACGCTGCAGAGACTACTTCAGCGCCCGAGCTGGTACCCACTGAAACAGAAACTGAAAGCAGCGCCACAGTTACTTCGCCTGAACAAAGCCAACCCCAATCTGAAGAGGCAGTAACCGCAAGTCTGAATGTATCCCTTGCCGGTGACTGCTGGATGAAAGTTGAGGATGCCACTGGCAAAGTATTGATCAGTGGCGTGAAAGAGGCTGGTCGTTCTATGGATGTAACAGGTGTGGCGCCATTTAGTCTGGTCATTGGTGCGCCGCAGGTTGTATCCCTGCAATTTAATGGCGAGAATATCAGCCTGGAAGATTATCCTGCCGGTAAAGTCGCCCGCTTCAGCTTGCCGCGCGAATAAGCTCTTACCCTGTGTAAGATAACCGGGCAGAGCCCTTACTGAGCCTAAACAGAGCTAAGCCAAGATGTACAACGAATCTCCTATTAAACGTCGTCCCTCTACCCGCATCTATGTGGGCAATGTTCCTATTGGTGACGGTGCACCCATTGCCGTTCAGTCCATGACCAACACACGTACAACCGATGTTGATGCCACAGTGGCGCAGATCCGTGCGTTGGAAAACGTGGGTGCCGACATAGTTCGGGTATCTGTACCCACCATGGATGCTGCTGAAGCTTTTAAGCTGATTAAGCAACAGAGCAAGGTGCCTTTGGTGGCAGACATTCATTTCGACTACCGTATCGCCCTTAAGGTGGCTGAGTACGGTGCCGACTGTCTGCGTATCAACCCGGGCAACATTGGTAACGAAGAGCGTATTCGCAGCGTGGTGGATTGTGCCCGCGACCTGAATATCCCAATCCGTATCGGTGTTAACGGCGGGTCTTTGGAAAAAGATCTGATGGATAAGTACAAGGAGCCGACGCCTGAAGCTCTGGTTGAGTCCGCCATGCGCCATGTGGATATTCTTGACCGTTTGAACTTCGACCAGTTTAAGGTGAGCGTGAAGGCTTCTGACGTCTTTCTGGCTGTAGAGTCCTACCGTCAGCTGGCAAGACAGATTCAGCAGCCTCTGCACCTGGGCATTACAGAAGCCGGTGGTTTCCGCTCCGGTTCGGTGAAGTCCGCTGTCGGTCTGGGAATGCTGCTGGCTGAAGGCATTGGCGATACTCTGCGTATCTCCCTGGCCGCCGATCCGGTGGAAGAGATCAAAGTGGGCTTTGATATCCTCAAGTCCCTGCGCATTCGCTCCCGCGGCATTAACTTTATTGCCTGCCCATCTTGCTCCCGTCAGGAGTTTGATGTGATTGGTACTGTCAATGAGCTGGAGCGCCGACTGGAAGATATCGTCACCCCGATGGATGTGTCCATTATCGGTTGTGTGGTGAATGGCCCGGGTGAGGCGCTGGTGTCCGATCTGGGGTTGACCGGTGGTAACCGCAAGAGTGGTTTCTATGTAGACGGTGAACGTCAGAAAGAGCGTATGGACAACGACAATCTGGTGGAGCAGCTGGAAGCGAAAATCCGGGCTCAGGCCGCCATTGTTGCCCAGCGAATTCCGGTGGAAGACAAGTCTTAATTCAGTATATTGAGCCGGGGTCTTTCCCCGGCTTTTCATACCCGTTGCTCAAGGATTGCGCGGGTTTTACGTTTAGTATGGAAACGCCTATAATACCGGGCGTTTTTTCTTATTTACCGAACAATCGAGTCGATACAGTGGCAAAACAGATCCAAGCGATTCGCGGAATGAATGACATTCTGCCGACCCAAAGTCCAGTGTGGCAAAAAGTAGAAGCGGTAGTCCGCAGTGCAGTAAGCGCCTACGGTTACAGCGAGATCCGTACGCCAATCGTGGAAAGTACAGACCTTTTCAAGCGTTCTATTGGTGATGTCACCGATATCGTTGAAAAAGAGATGTACACCTTTGAAGATCGCAATGGTGACAGCCTGAGTCTGCGTCCTGAAGGTACTGCGTCTACTGTTCGTGCCGGTAATGAGCACGGCTTGCTGTATAACCAGGAACAGCGTCTGTGGTACATGGGCCCTATGTTCCGCCACGAGCGTCCGCAAAAAGGCCGCTATCGCCAGTTCCACCAGTTTGGTGTGGAAGTTTATGGTATTGGCACTGCTGACGCTGATGCTGAAGTCCTGATGCTGTCCAACCGTTTGTGGAAAGAGCTGGGCCTGACCGAACACGTCACGCTGGAGCTGAACACTCTGGGTGATAACCACGAGCGTGCCGAATACCGTGATGCCCTGGTGGCATTTCTGGAGCAGCACAAAGACAAGCTGGATGAAGATTCTCAGCGTCGTATGTACACCAATCCACTGCGTGTACTGGACAGCAAAGACCCTCAGGTTCAGGCGATTCTGGCCGATGCGCCAGAGCTGATGTCCTTCCTGGGTGAAGAGTCAAAAAATCATTTTAATCAATTATGTGAACTATTGGAGGCCGCAGGCATCCAATACCGTATCAACCCACGCCTGGTTCGCGGTCTGGACTATTACAACCGCACCGTATTTGAGTGGGTAACCGACAGTCTGGGTGCTCAGGGCACGGTACTGGCCGGTGGCCGTTACGATGGTCTGGTGGGACAATTGGGTGGTAAAGACACCCCGGCAGTCGGTTTTGCCATGGGTATCGAGCGTATCGTGCTGCTGGTAGAAACCCTTGAGCTGACTGCAAATGTAGCTGGTGCTGTCGATGTCTATGTGACTGCCATGGGCGACAACTGTCGTATCGAAGCGATTAAAATCGCCGAGGAGTTGCGCAACGCAGTGCCAGGCCTTAAGGTGATGAGCCACTGTGGTGGTGGTAATTTCAAAAAACAGATGAAGCGCGCCGACAAAAGCGGTGCTGCAGTTGCCTTGATTATCGGTGAGAACGAGTTGGCTACCAATCAGATCGCCGTTAAGCCACTGCGCAACAATGACGAACAACAACTGGTTGCCCGTGAAGCGCTGGCAACTGTATTGGCAGAACTGATCTAAGAGTGATCGTAAGAAGGGGACGTGCGAGTGGAAATCTATAGCACAGAAGAACAACAAGTTGATGCTATCAAACAGTTCTGGAAGGATTATGGCACCTCAATCCTGGTAGGTGCAGTAGTAGGTTTGGGCGGCCTGTATGGCTGGAACTACTTCTCAGCTCAAAAAGTGGAAAATGCGGAATCAGCTTCCGTTGCTTTCCAGCAGATCCGTAATCAGAACCCTGATGCGGCGACATTGGCGGGTCAAATTGCCAACTTCGACAAAGCCCATGACCAGAAAGGTTATCAGGCGTTGTTGGATCTGATGCTAGCCAAGCAGGCGGTGGAAGCCGGTGACCTGACCAAGGCTGCTGATGCTCTGACCCAGGTGATTGCAGCCAAACCAGGTTCAGGTCTGGGGGAGATTGCCACACTGCGCCTGGCTCGTATCCAGGCTCAGGAAGGTCAGATTGGTACCGCTCTGTCTACTCTGGACACAGTAACTGATGCAGCCTTTGCTGCTCAGCGTGATGAATTGAAAGGTGATTTCCTGGTGCGCCAGGGGGAAACTGACAAAGCTCGTACTGCATACCTGGCGGCTAAAGACGCGCTGGCTGCAGAAGGTCAGATGGAAAGCCCTGCACTGCAGATGAAGATAGATAATCTGAACAAGGCATAAGGAATAGCCAATGAAGTCCTGGTGTAAATCCCTGCTGGCGGCGAGCCTGAGCATGGCCCTGTTGTCGGCCTGCTCATCGTCTGACAGCATCGAAGAACCTATCGCAGAGCTGCAGGAAATCAACGCCACTGTATTCCCTGAAATCAGTTGGCAGGCTCAGGTTGGCGATGGGGTAGGTGAATACTATTCCCAACTGCAACCCGCGGTACGTTACGGCAAAATTTTTGCCGCTGATCGCGACGGTGTGATTGAAGCATTCGACGAGAAAACCGGTGAAAAGGTTTGGGAGCGGGACTTCAGTGAAGCATTCCGTGACGGCGTACTGGCTAAAAATAAAGGTGCCCGTCTCGCTGGTGGTTTGACTGCAGCCCGTAACAAGCTGTTTGTGGGCAGCGAAAGTGGTGTGCTGGCCGCGCTGAACGTAGAAACCGGTGAACTTGAGTGGCATGCGCTAACCAAAGGTGAGTTGCTGTCTGCCCCGACTGTGGCCGACGACATAGTGGTGGTGAATACAGGTTCCGGTCAGCTGGAGGCTTTTGACGTGGAGTCGGGTGAGTCCCTGTGGACTTACGAAGCCCTGATGCCAAGTCTGACCCTGCGTGGTACAGGCAGTGCAGCTTTTGAAGCCGGTGGCTTCTTTGTGGGGACTCCGGATGGCAAGGTGGCGGTTATCATCAAGGATAATGGTCAACCGGCATGGGAGCAGGCTATCTACACACCAAAAGGCGGTAATGAATTCGC
The DNA here is from genome assembly GCF_023349125.1 of Shewanella corallii. Classification (GTDB taxonomy): domain Bacteria; phylum Pseudomonadota; class Gammaproteobacteria; order Enterobacterales; family Shewanellaceae; genus Shewanella; species Shewanella corallii. The sequence continues at coordinate 153,695 of NZ_JAKIKT010000007.1, forward strand.
CCGTATGGCTGATGTGGATATGACCCCACTGATTATCGGTGATACCCTGTACGCGGTTAGCTATAACGGCAATCTGGTGGCGATGGAACTCCGCACTGGCCGTATTATGTGGTCCCGCAAATACTCCAGTTTTAATGATTTGGCGTCTTCAGGCTTCAGCCTGTTCCTGGTAGATGACCACAGCCGAATTTACTCTGTGGATCGTCGTAACGGCCTGGAGCAGTGGAGCAACAGTGAACTGACCAATCGCAGTCTGACTGCACCCGTGGTGTTCAACGACTATATCGTTGTGGGTGACTATGAAGGTTACCTGCACTTTATCGACCGCAGCAATGGTCAAATTGCCGGTCGTTTACAGATTGACAGCAAGGGCTTGTTCAGCGCGCCTATAGTGGCGGATGGCAAGCTTTATGTGCAAGGCCGCAGCGGTGAAGTTGTGGCAGTGACACTTCCTTAAGTAAGGCTAAAACCTTATAGAGCCCCTGGAAGTGCTTCCGGGGGCTTTTTATTGAAAAGAGGCAAAACATGATCCCAGTAGTGGCCCTGGTGGGTCGCCCCAACGTGGGGAAATCTACCCTGTTTAACCGACTCACCCGCACCCGTGATGCGCTGGTGGCTGACTACCCTGGTCTGACCCGGGACCGTAAATACGGCCGGGCATTTTTGTCAGGTTACGAGTTTATCGTAGTTGACACAGGTGGTATTGACGGTACTGAAGAGGGTATCGAAACCAAAATGGCTGAGCAGTCTTTGGCTGCGATTGAAGAAGCGGACGTCGTGCTGTTTCTGTGTGACGCCCGTGCCGGTTTGACCGCCGCTGATATGGCGATTGCCCAGCACCTGCGCAGCCGTGAAAAGACCACTTTTGTGGTAGCCAACAAGGTTGATGGTATCGACGCCGACTCCGCCTGTGCTGAGTTCTGGTCTCTGGGTCTGGGCGAAGTGTACCAGATGGCTGCGGCTCAGGGCCGTGGTGTGACCAACATGATTGAATACGCGTTGGCACCTTATGCCGAGGCGCTGGGTGTCAATCGCGACGGCGAGGAAGAAGAAGCCACTGACCTGCGTGAGTACACTGAAGAAGAGGCCGAAGCTGAACAGGCGCGTCTGCAGGCGCAACCTATTAAGCTGGCCATTATCGGTAAGCCAAACGTGGGTAAATCCACATTGACCAACCGTATTCTGGGTGAAGAGCGTGTGGTGGTATACGATGCGCCCGGGACGACCCGTGACTCCATCTATATCCCAATGGAGCGTGACGGTCAGGACTATGTGATTATCGATACAGCCGGTGTGCGTCGTCGCTCCAAGGTGTATGAAGCGGTAGAGAAGTTCTCCGTGATTAAAACCCTGAAAGCGGTAGAAGATGCCAACGTGGTACTGCTGGTTATCGACGCCCGTGAAGGTATTGCTGAACAGGACCTGGGCCTGCTGGGCTTTGTACTGAACGCAGGTCGTGCACTGGTTATCGCTGTCAACAAGTGGGATGGTATCGATCAGGGTGTGAAAGATCGCGTTAAGAGCGAACTGGACCGTCGTCTGGGCTTTATCGATTTTGCCCGCATTCACTTTATCTCTGCGCTGCATGGCACTGGTGTTGGCCACCTGTTTGAGTCCATCGAAGAAGCTTACGAAAGTGCTACCCGTCGTGTGGGCACCTCTATGCTGACCCGTATCATGCAGATGGCTCAGGACGATCACCAGCCACCGCTGATCAATGGTCGTCGTGTGAAGCTGAAGTACGCTCACGCCGGTGGTTATAACCCACCAATCGTGGTGGTACACGGTAACCAGGTGAGCAAACTGCCAGACTCCTACAAGCGTTATATGATGAACTACTTCCGTAAGTCTCTGAAGGTTGTAGGTACGCCAATTCAGCTGCGCTTCCAGGAGGGTGATAACCCGTTTGAAGGTAAGACGGAGAAACTGACCCTGAGTCAGGAACGCCGTCGTAAGCGTATGATGACACACATCAAAAATAAAAAGGGCTAATCGGCTCTGATCAGAAAAGGAACCCAATTGGGTTCCTTTTTGTTTTTCGGTGAGTAATACCAATCCGCATAGGAGTTTAGTCACTCAGCGAGAATTTAAAGGCGTGGAGACAATCGGAGCGAGCGAAGATCTATCGGGATAAATCAAGAGAGCTCTGGGCAGTATGCGCGCCTTTAAAACTCGCCCTTCGGGAGCCTGTCAGCCACACGATTACTGCCCCAAATTGTCTAGTCATAGAACCACTATGTCGTCACCAATTTGGATTGTACTCGAATGGCTGACATGGCTCTGATGAGGTCAATCTTCTATGCGGATTGGTATAATCCCCTGGTCTGTGCATGCTACAGTTAAAGCAATCGGAATCATTCGAAATGGAGCCTTGGTTTCTGGACAACAGGGCTGATACCGAAGGAACAAAACATGAAGCCTGAAGCAGACAGATTAAGGGATAATCTTGAACGTGCTTATCCAGTGGATAGCGGCATGGCTCACGCTGTCAGCTGTCATTCCACTGCAGCCTCCAATCTCCTTTGCTACCTTGTCTCTGGCTTGTTGTTGATCATGCTGGCTATGCCGGTCTCTGCCGAGTGGAGCGATAATGCCTATGTATCCAAGGCGTTCAATCTTATTGCCCTGAATAATGAATATGATGACCACGAGTACCCGGTTCGCAAATGGCACAGACCCATTCGTGTTTGGCTGGACCATAGAGTCGGGGATGAAGAGCTGCATACCAAACTGGTGCAGATGCAGATGATGCATCTGGGAGATATTACCGGCCACGACATTGGTATGGCAGACAGTGAGCAGAGTGCCAATGTCAGGGTGCTTTTCACCAGACAGGCCACCTGGCAAGCAGAAACCCGTGAGCTTATTGGACCCTCAGGTGGCAGCCTGCCTTTTTATGGCACTGTGTGCATGGGTCATCTGTGGATGACCAGGCAATCGGAGATCCGTCATGCCCTGATAGTCATCCCGGTGGATCAGGCCCGCATGCACGGTAAACTCCTTTCCTGCGTGGTGGAGGAGTTCTCCCAGGCGATGGGCTTACCCAATGACTCTGAGCAGGTGTTTCCCTCCATCTTTAACGATGCCTCCAAAAATAATCTGTTGACCCCTCTGGATGTGACCTTATTGCGTTTGTTGTATCTGCCCGAGATATCCGCCGGGATGGAAGGCAGCAAGGTGATGCCGCTGTTACGCAGCTGGCTCGAGTCTAATCCAGACTGGTCGCAGCAGGCGGTAGAGCTTTCTCTAAGCTCGGCATTTCGCCGTGAACTTGGGTTGAACTAAGTTGCTGCAACTTTTGGTTTACGTCATAACACTCTGTTTTTAAATATTTTATAAGGTGCATTAAAAATATGTGTATTTCCCTTGGCATCCTGTCCGTGATTAGTTAGCTTCTAAATCAGGAGTGTGAGATTTAACTTGCATCGACTCTGGGCAGTGGATGACGCCGGGGGCAGTTGTGGTGCATTGTCTGCTTATTTCTGATGAGGAAATCACTATGCGACCCGCGACGCAATTGCTGACAGCTGTGCTGGCACTTGGCGTTAGCCTGCCTGTGTTTGCTAAAGATAACCCTGCAAATAACGCCCAATATGAAAGTAAATTCCCCAATCAGTACAAGACCTGGAAACAAACCGGTGAGAGTGAAGCCCTCGACGATGCGCTGGGGGGCGATCCCAATCTGGTGATCTTGTGGGCGGGGTATGGTTTTGCCAAAGATTACAATGCCCCCGTGGCCACCTTTATGCGGTAACAGATGTCCGTACCACATTGAGAACTGGTGCGCCCATCAAGGAAGACGAAGGTCCAATGCCCATGGCTTGTTGGAGCTGCAAAAGCCCGGATGTCGCCCGTTTGATTAAAGGTGAGGGAGAGGCTGAATATTTCCAAGGTAAGTGGGCCAAAGGCGGACCCGAGATAACCAACAGTATCGGTTGTACCGACTGTCACGTGCCGGGCACTGCGAAGCTGAGGGTCAGTCGTCCTTTTGCCGAACGAGCTTTTGAAACCATAGGTACGCCTTTTGCTGAAGCTGACAGAACGGAACAGCAAAATATGGTCTGTGGTCAGTGCCATGTTGAGTATTATTTTGAGAAAACCGCAGATCGTCCCAACTGGGTGAAGTTCCCCTGGGATATGGGTACCTCGGTTGATGAGATTGAAGTCTATTTTGACAGTATTAACTTCAGCGACTGGACGCACAAACTGTCTCGCGCGCCTATGCTGAAGGCTCAGCACCCGGGGTATGAAACCACCAAGCTTGGTGCCCATGGCCGCAATGGTGTTTCCTGCACCTACTGCCACATGCCCAGAGTGCAGAACGAAAAGGGCAAATGGTTTACCAGCCATAAAGTCGGTAACCCTTTGGACCAATTCTCTGATACCTGTGAACGATGCCATACCCAGAGTAAAGAGTACTTTGTGGAGCAGATGAAAACGCAAAAAGCCCGTGTTGCCGAGCTGAAGAAAGAAGCTGAAGCTCAGCTGGTTAACGCGCACTTTGAAGCTGCTGCGGCATGGGGAGCCGGTGCCACCGAAGAGCAAATGGCCACCGCACTCAAAGATATTAGACACGCCCAATGGCGCTGGGATTTCGCTATCGCCTCCCACGGTGTGGCGGCACATGCCCCTCAAGAAGCCTTGCGTATTCTTGGTACGGCGATCAATAAAGCGGCGGATGCCAGGGTGAAACTGGTGCGTATTCTCGCTGAAAATGGGGTGACACAAACGGTCGCCTTGCCGGATATATCGACCAAAGCCAAGGCTCAGGCGGTACTGGGAATGGATATGGATAAGATGAATGCCGACAAAGCCATATTTATAGAGGAGGTGGTACCTGTTTGGGAAGCTGACTACAAGGCCAATAATGGCGGCTAAATCGCTACCGCCCTAAATACGGTGACGATTTTCTATTGAAGCCAGTTGCTTAGCAACTGGCTTTTTGATGTACCTCACTCGGGGTTTTCAAGCCCTTGCTGCCGGCACATCAGTTATGTCGGGATTGACTGTCAGCCGGTGCTTCATCCCTCGGCGCCATGCCATAGTCGCGAATGACTCCGGCAACCCGCAGCCGATAGTCATTAAAGACACCACCCTGGCCAATAGACTGGGCCATACGGTGGGCTTCCAGTTGTCGCCACTGGGCAATCGCCTCTTCGTCACGCCAGAAAGAGAGGGACAACAGCTTGCCTGAATCGCTCAAACTCTGAAAACGCTCAATAGAGATAAAGCCGTCGATTTGCTCAAGCATGGGACGTATTTCAGCTGCAGCAGCTAAATATTCAGGGGATTTCCCCTCTGCTATCTCTACTTCAAAAATAACTGCAATCACCCAAAACTCCCTGCTTTATTGAAAACTGCGAGTGTAGCGTGTTTTGGCATTAACACATTGATCTCAATGAGGAGTAACCTCAGCAGTGACAGATACAATAAAGCCCGGACATACCGGGCTTTATTGTATCTGTTATGACGTTTAGCTTTGTGAGCTGTATATGGACTCCAATCCCAACATGGCATCCATGGTGGTAAGCAGTTTGTCTGTTTGAGCTTCATCCAACGCTGCCGGGTGAGGCGGGGCAAACTTGCCAGAATCATTGTCAAAGTATTTGCCGCTGGCATCGGCAAAGCTGGCATCCAGTCCCGCTTTAATCAGGATATTAGCACCTATGCTGATATCGTTACCGGCCACACCGAAGCCATCTTTGACCATCTTGCTGGCCAGCAGGGAGCCGGGATTGACTGCGATAATGGCAGGTCCTCTGTCGCCCAATTGTCTGGCAAGGGCACGACTCCAGGCGGTAATTGCCAGCTTACTTTGGGCATAGGCGGCAAAATCATCAGCAAGGTGCACTTTGCCCTGCAACGCGTCCAACTGCACCGGCGCCTGAGCGGCGGAGGAGAGGTTAACAACCCGGCCGTCAGCCGACATTAAGGGCAGCAGTGCCCGGGTTAATAACCAGGGTGCCAGAGTGTTCACCACGAAGCGTACATCTAAACCTGCGTGGTTGATTGCTGAAGCCGTTTTAAAGACACCAGCGTTGTTGATAATCACATCCAGGTGGGCAACCTGAGCCTTTACCGCTTCTGCCAGTTTACTGACCTCATCAAGTGAGGAAAGATCTGCCTTCAGGGCGGTAACACTGATGTCAGGATAAGCTTCCGCCAGCGCTTGTGTAACACTGGCCAACTTCTCCGGATTACGGCCATGGATCAGCAATTGATGTCCCTGCGCAGCCAACAGTCGGGCTGTCGCCAAACCAATACCATCTGTCGCGCCGGTTAACAAAATGACCTTACTCATAGTAACTCCCTGGTGTATTGATAAGGTGCCACCTCAAGGTTGGCGACATCCTTTTTATTGCTGCTAATGGCTCTTCTTGCTGCTAATAGCTTTGGTGACTGATGTGCCAAAACTCTGGCGATTAGTCGATATCCACCACGACTTTACCCATGGCTTTACCACTGCTCAATCTGGCGTGGGCATCACCTGCCTGCTCCATACTGAATTGCTGCTCATCGAGCACAGGTAACACACCACCGGCTTCAACTATTCGCGCCAAATCGGTCAGAATTTTGCCATGCTGTTCACGTCCGACATTATGCAGCATTGGGAGCAGCATAAAGACTACGTGCAGTGACAAACCTTTAAAGTGTGCTAAAGACAGATCCAGCTCCACCAGAGACACGGTTGAGGCTATCTGACCATTTAATGCGGCCGCCTCAAAAGAGTTGAGCATGTTGGCGCCGCCCACAGAATCGAACACAAGATCAAAACCGCGTCCCTGAGTGTGTCTGGCAACATAGTCAGTCACTGTTTCTGAGGTGTAATTAATACCAGTGGCTCCCAGGCGTTCAATCAAGGCCAGTTGCGCATCTCCACCACAGGTTGAGAACACTTCAGCTCCCCAGTATCTGGCTAACTGTAACGCTACATGACCGACACCACCAGAGCCGCCATGAACCAGCACCTGTTGACCGGCTTTTATGCCCGCGCGCTGCAACCCTTCGTAGGCAGTAATGCCCACCAGAGGTAAAGCGGCGGCTTGTCGCATGGAGATATTTTGGGGCTTATGCGCTATCAGTCTGGCGTCAGCTGCTATGTATTGCGCCAGAGTGCCGGGCAGTTCGGCCAGGCCACCTGCACAGCCATAGACTTCATCACCAATGCTGAATCCTGTCACATCGTCGCCGACCGCTGCCACCACACCGGCAAAGTCCATGCCCAGGATTGCTGGCAGAGCAGGGGACAGAGGCCGTTCAGGCCCCATCTGGCGGATCATGGTGTCCACAGTGTTGACACTGCTGGCATGGATCCGAACCAGCACCTCGCCGGATTTAGCAACCGGCGCAGGAACTTCAGTCAGTTTGAATACGTCTGTGCCGCCAAACGCTGTGATTGTCATTGCCTTCATTTGTGCTGCCCTCAGGGAGTTTCTGTTGCTATTGGCTAACTATAATTTCTATTCCCTTGGTTGATAATGTTCGTCAATATAGAATCACTTTTAAGATTCTATTGATAATTAGCTATGAATATCGATCACCTTAAATTGTTTTCCCGGGTTGCCGAAACCCAGAATATCAGTGTGGCAGGTCGGGAAATGAGTCTGTCCCCTGCGGTTGCCAGCAGCTATATCAGTAAGTTGGAGACTTCTCTTGGCACCCGATTAGTGCACAGAACCACACGAAAGGTGGCATTAACGGAAGAGGGTGAAGCCTTCCTGTCCCATGCCAGAGACGTGCTGGACAGCGTCGAGGCAGCTTATTCTTCAGTGGGTAAGGGGACTCAATCGCCCTCCGGAATATTGCGGGTGACCGCGCCTGCGTCCTTTGGCCGACTGCATCTCATGCCTGGATTGAAGGGGTTTATGGAGAAATACTCTGATCTGACCGTGGACTTTCGTTTTTCAGATGCCATTGTCGATATGGTCGAAGGGGGCTTTGATATTGCTATTCGCAATGCTGCGCTGGAGGACTCAAGCCTTATCGCCCGCAAGCTGGCAGCGGACAGCCGGATTGTTTGCGCCTCTCCTGGCTATTTAGCCCGTTTTGGTGTGCCAGCGACGCCTGCAGAGTTAAAACAGCATGACTGTATCCACCTGTCGGGATCGGACTCCTGGACGTTCAAATCGGGCAAAGACCTGGTCAGCGTGAAAACTCATGCAAAGTTCCGTACTGATAATGGTGATGCTCTGCGTCATGCCTGTATAGATGGCTTGGGTATCGGTATTAACTCGGTGTGGAGTATTCACAGTCAGCTGGCGCGGGGAGAGCTGGTGCAGATCCTGCGGGATTATCCTCTGGTGTCGGATACTGCGTTGTGGGCTTTGTACCCAAGCAATCGTCAACTGGCTTCCAAGGTGAGGGCATTTATCGATTATTACGTTGAGTATTTTGCTTCCAAAGATTGTTGGCATCGTTTTGCCGATTAATTCAGGTGGTAACTAAAAATCAACCGCTTGAAGATTATCCTGCAGCATATTAGGGTCTATTGACCTTTCATGGTTGAGTTTTGCTCGAGATAGACGCGCTTTAATCGCGACGCAAGGTGTGCCGCCTAGTGGGCCTAAGCAAATACCTTGCAACAAAGAGTAAAGCGCGTATAGCCGAGCCCTTCGGGCAGCGTTTGTCGTCGCTTTCTACTGCATTAACGCTCATTTATGTAGAAACAACTACACCGCAATCGCGTTGCTTTGTATAAAACAACGGCAAAGCGCTGCAAAAACCATCTTCAAAGGTCAGTAGACCCTAATTTGGTTTTGAAATTCAGAATAAAACAATAAGGAAGCCGGAATTCCATGGCAGAAAAATCCGTACTCTTGCTATACGCCCATCCTTCTCCCCACAGGAGTGAAATTAATCAGCCCATGTTTGAGGCTGCGTGCCGTGTTAATGGTGTCACGGCAATAGACCTCTATGGGGAATACCCCAGGTTGAATATCGACATTGACCGGGAGCAGCAAAGACTGGTTGACCATGATGTGGTGATCTTTCAGTTTCCGCTTTACTGGTACTCCACACCGTCAATTTTGAAGGAGTGGCAGGATCTGGTGCTTGAATACAATTTTGCCTACGGCTCTGAAGGCACGGCGCTTCATGGCAAACGGTTTCTGTGCGCTCTGACCGCAGGTGCTGGCGAGGAAGCCTATCACACCGACGGTTACAATCATTTTCCCCTCAACGAGTTACTCAGACCTCTTGAGCAGACCGCCAATCTTACCGGAATGGAATGGTTGCCTCCCTTCGTACTGTTCGGTGCCCGAACCGCAGCAGATGATGGCCGATTGGATGTCCATCGCAGCCAGTGGCAGAGTCTGCTGGAACAATTGACCAGTGGTTCGCTGGAACCCGGGAATCTGGGTGAGTTTTGTACCTTGAATCAATACCTGGAAGGGGCCCAAAGCACTGGAGGGGAGGCGCTATGACTGAGTACTTTTTACAGGCGTTTATCTATCTGGTTGCCGCCGTTATCACAGTGCCCATTGCCAAACGTCTTGGCCTCGGTTCTGTATTGGGATATCTGATTGCCGGTGTTGTTATCGGGCCGGTCACCGGTTTGGTGGGCGCCGAAACCAATACTATTCAACACTTCGCCGAATTTGGTGTGGTGATGATGTTGTTTCTGGTGGGGCTGGAGCTGGAGCCCAAGGTATTATGGGAGATGCGCAACCGCCTGATAGGCCTGGGTGGGTTACAGGTATCTATCACTACGGTTGCGATTGGCGCTATTGCATTGGCTCTGGGGCAAGTGTGGTCTGTGAGCCTGGCTATCGGTCTTATCTTTGCTTTGTCATCTACCGCCATTGTGCTGCAAACCTTCAGTGAGAAAGGGGTATCCAAAACAGAAGGGGCCCAGAATGCCTTCTCGGTACTGCTGTTTCAGGATATCGCTGTGATCCCTATGCTCGCCTTTATTCCTTTGCTGGCACTGCCGGAGCTGGTTGAGGCGGCTCAGGCATTGGCTCAATCCGCCGACCATCATGAAAGTATGAGTCTGGTGGCTGGATTGCCGGGATGGGCGTATGCCCTGGTGATTATTGGTGCCATTATCGGATTGGTGGTGGGCGGTCACTTCCTTACCCGTCCTTTGCTGACGTTTGTTGCCAGCTCGGGTCTCAGGGAGATATTTACGGCAACGGCGCTGATGCTGGTGGTAGGTATTGCAGCCTTAATGAGTCTGGTAGGGCTTTCACCGGCACTGGGAACCTTCCTGGCTGGTGTGGTACTGGCCAACAGTGAGTTCAGACACGAGCTTGAATCCAACATTGAGCCCTTCAAAGGTTTGTTACTCGGTCTTTTCTTTATCACAGTTGGCGCAGGTATTAACTTTGGCATTCTGTCCGATAACCTGTGGGCCATCCTCGGACTGACGCTGGGAGTGATGGCCCTCAAGGGAGTGGTGCTCTACTTTTTGGCGCGACTGTTCAAAATCAGTGGCAGTGACCGCTGGCTGTTTACGCTGAGTCTGGCTCAGGCCGGTGAATTTGGCTTTGTGCTGCTGAGCTTCTCGGTACAAAACCATGTGCTGCCCACAGAGCTGGCGCAAACCCTCTCACTGGTGGTCGCTTTGTCCATGTTGCTGACACCGGCCCTGTTTATTTTGTATGACAAGGTGATATTGCCCAGATTTGAAGACAGGTCGAATGAGGGGCAACCGGATGAGATTGAGGAGATGGGAACCGTCATCATTGCCGGTATGGGGCGCTTTGGTCAGATAGTTAACCGTATGCTGGTAGGTATAGGGGTCAATACTGTGGTACTTGATTATCAGGCGGGCCAGGTAGATAACCTGCGCAAAATCAATACCCGGGCCTATTTTGGTGATGCAACCAAGCCAGATCTGCTGCACACCGCCGGCATTGCTGAGTGTGAGTTATTGGTGGTGGCCATCGACAATCAGGATGCCGCCGTGGAGCTGGTAGAGTATGTGAAACACACCTACCCCAATGTAGCTGTTCTGGCACGGGCATTCGACCGTGGTCACGGTTATCGGCTCAGGCAGGCAGGGGCTGATGTTATCCAGTCTGAGACCTATTGCAGCGCCCTTGAAATTGGTACTGCCGCCATGCGCAAACTGGGGTGCCATCCGTTTGTGGCGGAGCAGCAAAAAAACAGTTTCAAGCGCATTGATGCAGAACAATCAGATATCTTATATAAGGCATGGCTGGCGGATACTGAAGAGGGCGAGAGGTTCGATACCCATTACAGGGATCTGTTTATGCAGTTGGAAGAGCAGATTAAAACCGCCATGAATACCGACCGTGTCGACAGGCATTCACTTTCAGATCGCGGCTGGACGCCACCACCCAAAGGCTATACGGATGCCCTGAAAGATAAAGAGGACTGAATAATCACGAAAAAGGCGGGGTACCCCGCCTTTTACTGTGTGGACTATTTGATAGTCACTTTCTCGACGATAACCGCGTCTTTAGGCACATCGTCATGGCCAAACTTAGAGCCGGTCTTTACCTTGGCAATGGCGTTTACCACATCCATCCCCGCAGTTACCTTACCGAATACACAATAGCCCCAACCACGGTTGGTGGTGGCAAAGTGATCCAGAAAGTCATTGTCTTCCAGATTGATAAAGAACTGAGCTGTGGCCGAGTGCGGCGCATCGGTGCGGGCCATGGCGATAGAGCCTGTGACATTTTTCAGGCCACGGTTGGCTTCGTTGACGATAGGCTCGCGGGTGTCCTTTTCGCGCATTTCCGGGGTGAAACCACCGCCCTGGATCATAAAACCATCGATAACACGATGGAAAATGGTGTTGTCGTAGAAGCCATCTTCACAGTACTTAAGGAAGTTTTTGGCCGTTACCGGGGTGGTTTCCATATCCAGCTCAATTTCAATATCGCCGAAGTTAGTGGAAAAGATAATCATGTGAATCACTCGCGAGATTTTTCAGGAGGCACAGTATACTCCCTGATGTCAGAATCACCCAATAGAGTGGGATTTTCCGGGTTGGATAACGCATTGAACACAGAACATTTTAAAGGCAGCTTTGAAGTCGAGCTAAAGTACAGATTAGACGATAAAAAGACATTTCTTGAGTACCTGAATCAACAGGCCTTTGAGGTGATGTTTGAAGATAACCTTGAGCTGGACACCTTCTATGATACGGCCGATCGCCAATTGGCCTACGAGGGGAAACTGCTTTGTATCAGGGAGCTGCAACCTTCAGGTGTGATGATCTGGTTTTTAAAAGGACCAGAGCCGGAACGTTGCGAATCAACCAATATCAATGATGCAGGCGCCGCCAAAGCCATGTTGTTGAGTATGGGGTACAGTGAAGTTGCTCGCTCAACCAAGCACAGAAGCGTGTATTTCGTCGATAAGTTCCATATTACCCTGGACCGACTGGATAACATCGGCTGGTTTGCTGAGTTCGCCGTGATGACGGATGACGAGACTCTGGCTCCTGCAATGACGTCAGAGCTGCAATGTCTTGCCGCCAGATTTGGCCTGACTGAGCAGCACAGGGAGTATCAATCCTATCGTGAATTGATGGGAGTTGAGTTCAGCTGATTGGAGAGTAAAGCTGACCGCAGTTAGCCAATTCATCTCAGGGATAGAACCAAAGCAGGGCAGGGGCTCATCATCTTGGTGCAATGGAGCCTTAGTTCAGGCGGTAATCTGCCGTTTCAGTGGCTTCCCGGGCGGGCATGATAATTGCGACAGCTCTGATTTTGATATCGGAGCACGCTGTGAAAATCGTATTGGACAACGTCACCCACCCCCAAGTCATCGCCCTGCTGAATGAGCATCTGCAGGATATGCACTCCAACTCGCCTCCTGATGCCGTACATGCATTGAATGTCGGCCGTTTGCAGTCCGCTGATGTGCGTTTCTTCTCTTTATGGTGTGATGGAAAACTCGCCGCCTGTGGTGCCCTGAAACGTCTGGATGGGGATAGAGGGGAGCTCAAATCAATGCGCAGTGCCAACGGATTTCGCGGCAAAGGGTATGGCCGCAAACTACTCAGATTTTTAATTCGGGATGCCCGGGCCGGAGGTATGACAGAGCTGTATCTGGAGACAGGTAATGCTCCTTTATTTGATGCTGCCAGGGCCTTGTATAGCAGTGAAGGGTTTGAGTATTGTGGCCCTTTTGCAAGATACCGGGAAAACGACTTCAGCTGTTTTATGAAGCTAGACTTAACTCATCAAAAAGTTTCGCTAAATTAGCTATTTGCAATATTTGGGGAACATCTTATTTTTGTTGTTTAGTTGCCTGCTTTTGCTATTGTTGCGCTGTTGAATAGTTGCTGGGAAGGGATAAGCAGCAATGGTAAAAGCCTCAAAAAAACGCGTAACAATTAAAGTCGCCGTCGGCACAATGTTTGTGCTGGTAACCTGTTTGACCTCACTTATTGCAGTGGCACTGCAATATTATTTTTTGCGTGAGAGTGAGCTTGGCCATGTAGTAAACAAAAACCAGCAAATTGCTGTCAACGTGGCAGAGCAGTTGACACAGCTGGATTCGGTCGCTGCGCATACTGCAAGACAGGTTGCCCATATGATAAGGGTGCTTGACGATGCCAGTGCAAGCGAAGAGTTACTCGGTGCGTTTGCGCAGTCGCTCAAAAGTCATCAGGACTTGTCCAGTGTCTATGTGGCGGGTGACGATGACAGTTTTTTCGAGCTGTTTAACCTGGTGTCAGAGTCAGTGAAATTGCAGTTGGGCGCACAAAGTAGCGACAGGTGGCTGCTGGTGCGGCACAGTGGCAGTGGTGCCCAGCGAACCAAAGTCAGCACCTATTTTGACAGCCAATTTAACATCAGCGCTCAAAATACGGCGCCCAGCAGTTATTACCCCACTCAGCGGCCTTGGTATACCAAGGCCAGTGTCGGCACTATTTTTAAAACAGATCCTTATTTGTTTAATAACCCCAAAGTGACCGGACAAACCTATTCGGTTAGGTTGGGAAACGGAAAGGGGGTGTTGGGCGTTGATGTTAAGTTGCAGGCGATTGAGTCAAAACTGCAGCAAAACTATGCTTCCTCATCCGAGGGCGATGTCAGTCAGGCGTTTTTATTTTTGCCAAACGGGCAGCTGATCGCCTCCAACCAAAAACGCTCAGCGCAAGCAGCCATTCCTAAAGCTACGCCGCTTATCTTGTCGGCCGAACAACAAGCCCTGATTGAGCGTAGCGGTCCGTTAAAGGTGTCAAATCAGGATGACTGGGAGCCACTGGATTTTGCGATATCAGGTCGACCCAATGGTTATGCCATTGAGCTGTTTGAACTGGTATCACAAATGACGGGAATAGAGTTTGAATATATCAATGGCCGCAGTTGGAATGAGTTGACTCAGGATTATGCCGCGGGAAAGTTAGATATTTTGCACTCGATTGTCGCCAATCCGCAGACGCCTTATCCGGGAATTTATGGCAGTACACTTTATGAAGTGCCGTTTGGCTTGTTGGCGCCGCTTGGCGGGCAGGATATAGAGAGTCTTGCTGAGCTTAAGGGGCACACAGTGAGTATGCTTAAAGGTTGGAGCATCAGCCACACGCTGCAAACTCAATATCCCGATATCACCCTGATTTTGCATGATGATCTGCATGAAGCCATCGAGGCTGTACAAGCTGGGCAGTCGATTGGGGTGTTGGAACTTGCGCCGGTTTTGAACCATAAAATTCAGCAACGTTTTTACCAGGGGCTCGGTGTGACTGAGCTTGATGACAACATGCTATCGATGAGCTTTCAGTATGCGATGGCTGACCATCATGCAGAGCTGATAGCCCTGATAAATCTGGCGCTGACCAATATTACCACTGAACAGCAACGCGCCTTATACGATAGATGGTTAAATCCAGAAAAACAGTTTGCCCACTATAATCATGTGCCTTATCGGGAGCTGTTGGAATATAGTCAGCGGCCAGACGTTGATAAGCAGATGCATGAAGTCGAGATTAAGGGCGCCAGTCATTATCTATTTATCAGCCCATTGGATCACGGTCAGGGGGAGTATTTTGCGGTATTAACCCCTGCAGATGTCATCTTATACAGCGTGCACCAGCGGATCGGCTATTTCCTGCTGCTGTCTGTGGTGGTTTTAGCCTTGTTGCTCCCTCTGGCCTGGGTCTGTGGAAACCCTATTGTGCGTCCAATAAATGCACTACGTCGGCAAACCAAAAAAATTGAACATCGTCGTTATCAGGATGTCCGCATTATTGACAGTCACATTAAGGAGGTGTTTGAGCTGTCCCGGGATGTGCGTTGTATGGCTAAGTCATTGGCTGAGCATCAGGCGCAGCAAGATGAGTTTATTGAAACCATTATCCGCATTATCGCCAATGCCATTGATGAAAAGTCACCTTATACAGCCGGCCACTGCAATCGGGTGCCAGAGCTTGGCATTATGCTAGCCCGGGCGGCAGAGCTTAGTGATGCTGAACCGTTCAGACATTTTGCATTTGCCAGTGACGATGAAAGACGGGAGTTCAGAATCGCAGCCTGGCTGCATGACTGCGGTAAGATCACCACGCCCGAGTTTATTGTTGATAAAGGCAGCAAGCTTGAGGCCAATTACAATCGTATCCATGAGATCCGCACCCGTTTTGAAGTGCTGTGGCGTGATGCCGAAATTACCGCATTGAAGCAAAAGTTGCTGGGACAGGACGAGCAAAGTGTCGCGGCTGAGTTGGTAAACAAGCAGCAGGCGCTGCAGCAGCAATTTGCCTTTATCGCCAAATCCAATGTGGGTGGGGAGTTTATGTCAGATGACGATATTGCCCGTTTGCATGCCATAGGGGCGCAGCAATGGGTGCGTCACTTCGACAGTCGTCTCGGGCTGGGGCCAATTGAGGAAAAGAGGTACGCATCTGCGTCAACTCCTGCAGTGGAAACCTTACTGGCCGATAAACCTGAGCACATTATTGAGCGGGATCGGCCAATGGATCTTAAGCCCGCTTTGGGTATCAATATGGAGATCCCTGAGCATTTGTATAATCAGGGCGAGCTTTACAACCTGAGCGTTAAGCGAGGCACATTAACGGCTGAGGACAGGTTTAAGATCAATGAGCATATGATCAGCGGCATCAAGATGCTGGAGAATATTCCTTTCCCGCCGGAGCTCGCCAGAGTGCCCAGATACGCCTCCACTCATCATGAAACCCTGAGGGGAGATGGTTACCCAAGAAAACTCACTGGCGAGCAATTGTCAGTGCCTGAACGTATTCTGGTGCTGGCGGATATTTTTGAAGCTCTGACGGCGTCAGACAGGCCATATAAGAAAGCCAAGCCGTTGAGCGTTGCAGTGGATATTTTGCACAAGATGGCGTTGGAAAAGCATCTGGATATGGAGCTGTTTAATCTCTTCCTCTCCAGTGGCGTGTATATGGAGTATGCCTGCGCCTTCCTGCCGGAACATCAGATTGATGAAGTGGATATCAATAAGTATCTGCAACCTGAGGCTCATTGGATGTCCAAAGCCAGCTGATATCCAGAGCTGACGTCTGTCTGGCGGTAGCCTGTGACTGTCTTGTGCGTTTTTTGGCAATAGTATGAAATACAATCAGTTTTGCTGACATTAATCTGTTCTTTTGCTATCGTCACTGCGTTATCTGAGGCTCAAAAAAGGACTTTTGACGTGCAGCAAAAAGGGAAGAAACGAGTCACCATCAGGGTCGCAGTCGGGGCCATGTTTGTCATAGTGACCAGTCTGACAGCACTGATAGCGGTATCCCTGCAATATTACTTTGCCCGGGAAAGTGAGTTGGACCATGCGCTGAACAAGTATCGCCAGATAGCCGGTACGGTAACAGAGCAGCTGGCTCAACTCGACTTTATTGCCATGCATACCACCCGCCAGGCAGCTCAAATCATCAAGGTGTTGGGCGATGTTGAGCCGGGAAAACCCCTGCTGGAATCTTTCGCCCAGGCGCTGCAAACCAATGATGGTCTCTACAGCATCTATGTGGCGGGAGATGATGACAGCTTCTTTCAGCTTATCAGCCTTGCCTCTCCCGCTATCAGGGAGAAGGTGCATGCCCATGGCTCTGACAGATGGTTGTTGATTGTTCATCAGGGTGCGCAGGGCGAGCGCACTAAAGACAGCTTTTACTACGACGCGGACTTCTCACTTCGCACCCGGCAAACCGAAGCCAGCACCTACTATCCATCCCAGCGTAACTGGTTTATTAAAGCCGGGGTCGACAGGATCCATAAAACTGCCCCCTATCTGTTCCACAACCTGAAGGTCACTGGGCAGAGCTACGCCATGCGCCTGAACAGTGAATTTGTACTGGGTGTAGATGTAACCCTTGCTGCCATAGAGTCGAGATTGGCGAGCAGTGTGGTGTCTGACTCAGTCGATGCGGATACAGAAGCATTTCTGTTTCTTGAAGATGGCAGGTTGATTGCGACCAATCAGGAAGTGGATATCAGTGATGATCTGCCGCTGGTGGAACCCATGGCGCTGTCTGCCGACGAATGGGCCCTGGTTAACAGCACGCCGCCGCTTAGAGTTTCCAATCAGGATGATTACGAGCCGATGGACTTCTCCATTTCAGGCACGCCATATGGCTACACCATGGATGTATTCAAAATTGTGGCAGACATGACGGGTTTGAAGTTTGACTATGCCAATGGCCGCAGCTGGAATGAACTGACCGAGGATTACCAGGCAGGGAAATTGGATATTCTGCACGCCATCGCCCAGCAGAGTGAGCGCCGCTTCCCCGGAATATATGGTGAGCCCCTGTATCAGGTGTCCTATGGCGTACTGTCTATGTCCGGCAGCCAACTGGCGTCTGACCTGGCCGGATTGGAGGGACGTAAAGTCGGTATTCTTAAAGGCTGGAGCATTATCGACACCCTCAAAGCGCATCACCCGGATATTAAACTCGTTATTTATGATTCCATTCATCAGGCCATGGTGGATGTGCAGGCTGGCAAGATATATGGCTTGCTGGATCTGACCCCTGTGCTGGCTCACAAGGCCAAGCAGAAGTTTTATACCGGCCTTAAAGTCACTGAGTTGGATGAAGACCTGCTGCCTGGGAATTTCCTGTATGCCATGGGAGAGCAGCATCAAGAGTTGGTAGAGATTATCAACAGAGCTTTGCAGGCGATAACCCCGGCGCAGCGCGCCGCACTCCATGACAAATGGCTGAGACCGACAGAGAGATTTACCCATTACACCCATGTTCCCTATGAGCTGATCCTGGATTACGCCGCGGCAGAAAATGCAGGTAAGCAGATGCATAAGGTTGAGATTAACGGCCTGACTCAGTATCTGTATGTTTCCGCCCTGTCCCGGGGGCAGGGAGAGTTTCTGGCGGTGCTGGTGCCCAGCTCTGTCATCATGGCGACGGTTAACCAGCGAATAATTTACTTTATTGCGTTTTCCCTGCTGATTCTGGGCATGCTGTTGCCGTTGTCCTGGCTGTTTGGTAACCCCATCTCCACTCCCATCAATGCCCTCAGACGCCAGACCCACAAGATTGAAGAGCGCAGATATGCTGATGTCAAAGTGATAGACAGTCATATCAAAGAGGTGTTTGAGCTGTCCCGGGATATTCGCAGTATGGCGGACTCGATTGCTGCTCATCAGCAGGCCCAGGATGAGTTTATTGAAACTATTATCCGTATCATCGCCAACGCTATCGATGAAAAGTCTCCCTACACCGCCGGGCACTGTAACCGGGTGCCAGAGTTGGGCATGATGTTGGCGAAAGCCGCTGAGCGCGACAATACTGAGGCGTTCAGGGCGTTTGAGTTTAACTCTGAGGATGAAAGACGGGAGTTCCGAATCGCTGCCTGGCTGCACGATTGCGGCAAGATCACTACGCCGGAATATATTGTCGATAAGGGCAGTAAACTGGAGACCAACTACAACCGTATCCACGAAGTCCGCACCCGTTTTGAAGTCCTGTGGCGGGATGCCGAGATTGCCGCCTTGAAGCAGCAATTGCAGGGGCAGGATGAGCAAAGTGTGGCGGCTGAATTGGCCCAGAAGCAGCAGGCGTTGCAGCAGGAGTTTGCCTTTATCGCCAGGGCCAATGTGGGCAGTGAGTTTATGTCTGACGATGATATCGCCAGAGTTAAGACCATTGGCGCGCAGCAGTGGGTTCGTCATTTTGACAACAGACTGGGGCTCGGCCCGCTGGAGGAGGAAAGATATCCGCAAACCCAGGTGCCTGCGATGGAGCCGCTGCTGGCTGATAAACCCGAGCATGTCATTGAGCGGGAGCGGCCGATGGAGCTGGATCCTGTGCTGGGCATCAATATGAATATTCCTGAGCACCAGTATAACCATGGTGAGCTCTATAACCTGTGCATTAAGCGTGGCACCCTGACCGCCGAAGACAGATTCAAGATTAATGAGCACATGATCAGCGGTATCAAGATGCTGGAGGAGATCCCTTTCCCACCAGAACTGGCCAGGGTACCCAGATACGCCTCCACTCACCATGAAACCCTGAGGGGAGATGGATATCCCAGAAAGCTCAACGGCGCGCAATTGTCAGTACCTGAGCGCATTCTGGTACTGGCGGATATTTTCGAGGCCCTGACAGCATCAGATCGACCTTACAAAAAAGCCAAGCCCCTGAGTGTGGCGGTGGATATTCTGCACAAAATGGCGCTGGATAAGCATCTGGATATCGAAGTATTCAACCTGTTCCTCTCCAGCGGTGTGTATCTGGATTATGCCCGGGCCTTCCTGCCTGAAGCTCAGATTGACACAGTCGATATTGGCAAATATCTCGACAATAACACTGAGGTGGAGTTGCCCAGAGCCGGTTGATGTTATCTCAGTAAAGCTTATTAATCAGGCAGAGGTGAATCTCTGTCTGATTTTTAAGGTATTGATAGTTATCTGATTAATTGTTTTTCTTTCCCGCTTTTACCCTTGTTCGCCAGTCATTGTCCCAGACTCAGGCCCCTGTGAGTGCTTAGTATCCGCTTGGCGTCATCAGACGCAAAGATTCACTCACAGTAAGGATACCCATGATGAAATCTATCTATTCACAAATTGCCGGAGCGTCACTGCTGACTCTGCTGGCCTCCCAGGCTCAGGCCGCTGAGCAAAAACAGCCAACAGTATCACTGCAGGACACGTCCATCAGTTTCAGCCTTGATGAAAGCTATGCAGGTGAGAGTCGTGCCTATACCGCCTACCTCAATGGCAAGGCGATATCAGCAGAAGAGTTGATGGCCCAACTGGAGAGGTTTGGACCAATACGTGGCAATCAGCTTGAGCTGACTCTGGACCGTGACAGCCGCACTATGGTCGAAGGGCAGGCAAGCTTTGATGGCCGGCACTTTACTCTCAGTGGCATCAATCGCGAATTAAGCAAAGCCAGATATGAATGGAACGCCTGCCTGAACGGATATTCAGGTCGCAGTGAGCTTCAGGTCTGTCTGGGCTCGGCGTTGGTCCCTGATCGTTATCTGATTGCCGTCAGCAAAGAGATATCAGCGGATGAGTTGGCGCAAATGGCGAGGGGCACTGCTGAGCGCTACGGTGCCCGTGTGGACGCTGTGTACGAGTCTGTATTCCATGGTTTTGCCCTGCAGATAGACAAAGACAAGCTGGCGGAGCTAAAGCAGGAACGCTGGGTGAGTGATGTCTACGCCGATGGACTGGCCTATACCCATACAATTCAAAACCCTGTGCCGTCATGGGGAATGGACAGAGTTGATGAGCGTCCCCTCAATCTGGATAACCGTTTTACCTACCAGCAAACAGCAACAGGTCAGGATGTGTACGTGATTGACTCAGGGCTTAATGCGGCTCACCTGGACTTTACCGGCAGAGTGGGCGTCGGCGCCAGCTTTGTGGGGGGCAGTGCCAATACCGACTGTATCGGCCATGGTACCCATGTGGCGGGTACTGTACTGGGCACCCGACATGGTCTGGCCAAGGGCGCGACTGTGCACCCCGTGAGAGTATTTGGCTGCACCGGCAGTTCGGCGACCTCAACCATTGTCGCCGGGGTTAACTGGGTAACGGCCAATGCCGGTGGCCAGGGGGTGGCCAACATGAGTTTGGGTGGCGGCGCCAATACCGCCATGGACAATGCGGTACAAAACTCCATTAATTCAGGGGTGACCTATGTGGTTTCTGCCGGTAACTCCAATGCCAATGCCTGCTCATACTCGCCGGCGCGGGTGAACGATGCCATTACCGTAGGTTCAACCACCATCAATGACAAACGCTCCAACTTCTCCAACAAGGGCTCCTGTGTGGATCTGTTTGCGCCGGGCTCTGACATCACTTCGGCCTGGCATACAGGCAGTAATGCCACCAACTCCATCAGCGGTACCTCTATGGCCGCGCCACATGTAGCAGGCATTGCGGCGCTGATGCGGGCAGAAGATCCCGCTGCCACGCCGGCTGATATTATGCTGAGAGTGATTTCCGACGCGACGGTTGGCGTACTGTCCAGCATTGGCAGTGGTTCGCCCAATCTGCTGGCGTTCTGGAAGAATCCCTGTACCGATCCTGTGGCCATGCACGATGGCTCCAGCCTGATGCCCTGGTTTGATGGTGCCAACTGTTATGTGATGCCAGTACCTTCAGGTGCCGATCCCTTTATCTGGTCGGGTAACTACTATGTCGAAGCCAAGTTGATGGATTGTCCGTTGGGCAGCTATGACGGTGCAAACTGCTATGTGATGACCAAGCCGGAGACAGGGTTTATCTATGCCAACAACTTCTATCATCAGTACGATGACTGTTCCGTGGGCAGTGATGATTCAGCCAACTGCTATATCGCATCAGCGCCTGGCGGCACCAGTGCATTTGAGTGGGGCGGCAACTTCTACACTACCGCATTGCCGGGTAATGTATGTCCTCTGGGAACCTATGATGGCGCCAACTGCTATGTGATGACCAAGCCAGCCGGTGGTTTTATTTATGCCAATAACTTTTACACCACCTATGATGCCTGCACATCTGGCACTGACGATGGTGCCAATTGCTACCTGGCGTCAGCACCGGCAGGTACCACTGCCTTTGAGTACGATGGTAACTTTTACACCACGCCTACCGGCGCGCCAACTTGCCCGGCAGGAAGCTACGATGGTGCCAACTGCTATATAGGTACAGCGCCTGCGGGTTCCAGCCCATTTATCTGGGGTGGTAACTTCTACTATGGCGATTGATCTCTTTGCCTAGGACTAGGCCCATGCCCGGCAGTGATGCCGGGCTTTTTACGGTTAAGGTGCCCGAACCATCAAGTTAGTAGCTTTGCACTATGTCCTGCTGCAGCCGGGTTCAATATCCTGTGTCACTGGATTTCAGCGTCAGTTTGTCAGCTAAGGTTAGAACTGAGCAGAAGCAGAGCCGACAGGAGCAGTGGCGGAAGTATGGCATTCAGGATTAATAAAGTGTCCGACGATCTTTGGATTGGGGCTGAGCAACACGGTTACGCGCCGCAATTCAGAAATACCAAAGCAATAAGAGGGGTTGGATTCAGCACAGGTTTCGGAACCAGCCATATGATGGAGGATATTCTCAGTCCTCCCCCCAGGAAACTCGAGCTTGAACAAGAGGAAGGTGCCTGTGAGGTGTCTTACTATTTGCACTCTGCCGGGACCTATGGTGACTTTATCGATATGAGGGTCAACAGTGTTCATTGCAGGCAAACCCTGACCCGCTTTTCCCAGTTCTTTCTGTTTCCCATGATGCTATTTGTTTATCTGGTTATCAGATTGGGCCGTGACGATACTCCCTGGTTGTACTTGTCGCCGGCAGAAGCCTGGTTGTTTGGCGCCTGTTTGTTGCTGGTTTTGATTGATGTGTGCCGACCAATCAGAACCCCGGTTCGCTTTCATCATAACAACCGGGAGGTTTATGTTTTCCACAAGAAGGCGCTGTATCGTATTCCCTGGAAGTACTGTCATATCGCCTTGATGTACGCGCCTCACCATATTGGCCAGGGAGCCTTTACCGATGCCTATAACCTGAATCTTTGGCTTTACCCGGACTATTGCGTTAACGGCAAATGTGGCTCTCAGCCCGTGGCGTTGAACCTGTGTATGTGTGTGGGCGATCCTGAGAGTGCCTATGACTACTGGGAATTTGTCCGGCGTTTTATGGAAGAGGGGTCGGATAGCCTGCAACACGCCAATGAACAGAAAGCCTGGGTGTTAAAGATCCCCCATTCCGACTGGAGCAAAAAGGCGAAGATAATAGGTTGGCTCCTGTCTCCTTTGTTTTATTGCCTGTTGCCCTTTATTTCACCCTCTCAGTTTGCCACTCGCTTTAATCCCATCAGAGACAGATGGCCGCCAGAGGTTCATCAATGGACGGGAAGAAAAGTTAGCGGCTATTAGCGGTTTTATTGATAAAAAAAGGCCCGGCAATGGAGACGCTGCCGGGCCTTTTGGTTTCCACACGAGGCGAAATTTTAGAAAGGTTTGAGAACTAACATTGTTTGACCGGAAAAGGTTTGGTCGGGAAGGTGGCGATGCCTCCCCGGCCATTTCTAACGATCAGGTTTAGCTATCAGGCTTTGATAACCTTCACCGTGGCGCTGCCATCTTCGTGCTGGTATACACCGTGAATGTCGGTTTCGAAACCTGGGTAGTGCTTGCCGATTTCGCAAAGCATTTCCAGGAAGTCCAGAACCGGACGGGACGCGTCAGTGACCATTTCACCTGGCAGTACCAGAGGTACTCCTGGTGGGTAAGGCAGGATCATGTTGGCACTGATACGGTCAACCATATCGCTCAAAGGCACTTCTTCGATGTTACCGCGCAGCTCTTCCTGCCATGCAGCGTGAGGAGTCAGCTTCATTTCTGGCAGTACGTCGAAGGCTTTGAACATCAGCTCAGGCAGCTTGTACTGAGCAGTCAGTTTGTGGATGCCCAGAGCCAGTTCCTGAATACGCATATCTTTGTAGAAGGAAGGATCTTCTGCGTACAAAGAAGGCAGCATGTTCTTGATGGTCAGGTTCAGGTCGTAACCACGTTTGAACTCGGTCAGGGCACGCAGCAGCTGCATCGCTTTTGGCTTGTCGATACCAATAGAGAACAGGAACAACATGTTGTATGGGCCGGTTTTCTCAACCACGATGCCGTGCTCATCCAGGAACTTGGACACGATAGAAGCTGGGATACCGGTTTCAGCCAGTTCACCGTTTTCAGTCATGCCAGGAGTCAGGATGGTGACCTTGATTGGGTCAAGGTACATATGTTCGTCATCGATGTCCTTGAAGCCGTGCCAGTTGTCTTTAGGATCCAGCTTCCAACATTCAGTCTTGTCGATGTTTTCTGGCTGCCATACATCGAAGAACCAGGAGTCAGCTTCAGTGCGCAGACGTTTGATCTCTTTACGGAAGCGAATTGCACGGTCGATTGATTCCTGGATCAGGCGCTTACCACTGTTACCACGCATCATAGCGGCAGAGATCTCGGCAGAGGCCACGATACCGTACTGAGGAGAGGTCGAGGTGTGCATCATAAAGGCTTCGTTGAAAGACTCTTCTTCAATGTCACCTTTAACATGGATCATGGAAGCCTGAGAGAAGGCCGCCAGCAGTTTGTGTGTGGACTGAGTTTCATAGAACACACGACCTGGCATGGCTTCACCGCTCATACCACACTTGCCTTCATAGATAGGGTTGAAGTTAGTGTATGGCACCCACGCTGAGTCAAAGTGGATGTACTTGGTTTCCAGAGTGTCTTTGATGAACTTGGTGTTGTAGAACAGACCGTCGTATGTGGAGTTGGTTACTACCGCATAGTTAGGCATGGTTGCGCCAGGTGTGGCAGCCACTTTCTCAGCGATAACAGACTTGGTGAACTCGCTCTGAGGAATACCACCAAGGATACCGTAAGCGTTACGGGTAGGGCGGAAGTAGATTGGGGTCACATCTGACATCATCATCAGGTGAGTCAGGGATTTGTGACAGTTACGGTCAACCAGCACAGTGCTGCCGGCTGGCGCTGAGTACATACCCACAATCTTGTTGGCGGTGGAAGTACCATTGGTCACGATGTAAGAGCGGTCGGCATTGAAAGTGCGGGCAATATACTCTTCGGCCTCTTTGTGTGGACCTGAGTGGTCCAGCAGCGAACCCAGTTCAGGCATAGAGATAGAGATATCAGCCTTGAAAGTGTTGGCGCCGTAGAAGTCGTAGAAAATACTACCTGCAGGGCTCTTGTTGAATGCGGTACCACTCATATGACCAGGAGTACAGAAGGTGTATTTGCCTTCTTCAGCGTACTTGAACAGGGCTTTGGTCAGTGGAGGCAGGATGGCGTCTTTGTATGCGTCAACCGCTTGTTTGATCTTCACGCTGATATCAGCCGCTGAGCTTAAAGTGTATTCAAAGTAGCTGATGTTCAGACGCAGGTCAGTCAGGGAAATGTCCAGAGTGGACTGCTCGTTGGCGAAGGTAAACAGAGGCAGCTTTTCGTTCAGGCTGTTGACTGTTTTGCACAGGTCCATTGAGTAGGTATCCCAGTCGAAAATCACGCCGCAGATACGGGCATTGTTTTCAATCAGTTTAATCAGGTCCTGCTCATCCTCTGGGTAGACAACCTGGAAGCCTTTGCTTTCCAGCTGGGCTTGCAGTTCTTTAACAGGCACTTTCTTAAACAGTGCCTCCACATGGTTCATGATAGCGATAATATTCATCTGAATTTCTCCAGGGTGAGTGAGGGCGCCCTCCTATGCAAATGACAGGAGGATAAGAGAGCGCCTATAAAAATTGAGAGTTTTAAATCAGTTGTTTAGCTTGGGAGGGCGGGTGAGAGGTCACCCGCGCTTTCAATGCTGTAAGGGCTTAGTGAGCAGCAGCTTCTTTGCTGTCGTTGCCTTTGATTTTGTTGGCAGCACGTTCGATGTGCTGTCTCAGGCCCAGTTTGCGGCCGTAGAAGATAAACACTGCCAGAGACACGATGAAGGTAGCGCTCAGGGCGTGTGGGTCAGCACCAATCAGGGCGATGAAGCAGAACACACAGGCAACACCGGAGAACAACATCACGAAGCCGTTGCGGGTAGTCATACCTTCGTAGCGGATCATGTTCACGGCAGAGTAGAAGTAAGGCAGCATGGTCAGCAGTACGGCGTCAGAAGACAGTACGTTGAACAGGTCAGAAGCATGGCCGTCGCCTGAGCTCAGCAGGGTGATGGCGATCATCAGTACGGTCATCATGGTTGAAGCCAGCAGCAGACCTTTCTTGGGTACACCTTTCTCGTCGGTTTCACCGAACACTTTAGGGAAGTTACCATCAGCGGCAGCACGTTTACCGGCTTCACCAACCAGCATCATCCAGCTACCCAGAGAGGTGAAACAAGCCAGGGCAGTGAAGGCTGCAACGAATGGCGCAGTCCACTTACCGAATACTTCAGAGGTTGCCAGGGCGAATGGAGCACCTGATGCAGCCACTTCAGAGGCTGGGAACATACCGGCAATAACCTGAGTAGACAGAATGTAGATGATGCCGGCCAGCGCAGTACCCAGCATGGTTGCCAGAGGTACGGTGCGACGTGGGTTTTTCACCAGACCAGAAGATACCGCAGCAGACTCAACACCCACGAAGGCCCACAGAGTGATCAGCACTGCGTTAACAATGGCATGAGAATCAGAGGTGTGTGAAGTGTTCCAGTTTTGGGTGTACAGGCTTGGGTCAAAGTGAGTCCAGCCACCCAGTGCAGTACCAACAACAGGAATAAGGATAAGAACCAGACCAATAGTACACAGACGGCTCACCCAGCTACCACCCAGCAGGTTGATAAAAGTGAATACCCAGACTGATGCAATTGTCGCGATAGCGGCTGGTACGGTTTCGTTCAGTACAGGGAAGAATACTGACA
Organism: Shewanella corallii; assembly: GCF_023349125.1. GTDB lineage: Bacteria > Pseudomonadota > Gammaproteobacteria > Enterobacterales > Shewanellaceae > Shewanella > Shewanella corallii. Next base: position 180,473 of record NZ_JAKIKT010000007.1, read on the forward strand.
GGTAAGACACACCGGTAATGGCGATTGCCAGGTTACCAATCCAGTTGGCGTGGTAATAAAGCACACCGGTCTGGAAGCCGAAAGCAGGAGAGATTTCGCCTGCATAAGCAATAGGACCACCTTCCTGAGGGTTGTTGGTACCCAGTCTGGCGTATACGAATGCCAAACTCAGGGCGCCAACCAGGCAGATAATCCAACTGTAAATTGAAATTGAACCGACTTGAGCGAGGGTTGATGGCAGCAGTGCAATACCACTCCCCATCATGTTACCGGCTACCACACCGGTACAGGCAATTAAGCCAATCTTCTTTGCGGACATACTGTCTCCATTTTCAGCTAATTCCAATCCGCCTGGATAGAAGAGTGAGGGGGAGCCCGTTTGCATCTCTTTATTCAGGAGTGCAGTAAGAGGTCTGGTGCGCTCTGCTATTCATGTGAATTGGAGGTTGAATTGCCAACTTGCATTTCCCGTTTCGGGTGAGCCCATCCGCCTGCTTATCTATGAATAGTGGGCGGGGTAAGGGCGCTGTTCGCATCTTGGCAATCGCCTGGGCAATCCCCCCGTATGCCTTGTGTGAGAGGAGGGAAGTGCCTGATTCGGGAGCAAGATTACGCCCGGATTTCGCGGAGGTGAAATCATGGTTTGGTCAATGACAAAAAGATGAGTCAAAGCTGATAAAGACTAAAATAAATCCAATAAATACAATGGGTTTATATTTTTAGAGAAAAATATCAAGGTGATATCAAGGTCGAAAGATGAAGGATATAAACCGGGTTTATATCGCGGTTTATAGGAGGTTTATGGCCATCAGGCCGCAATTGAGGTCAATGGCGGGGACCACTGCGGTACAGGGGCATTTCTGTTGTGTTCAGAGGTGAGGTTGGGCAGGGACTCGCTATGTTAAACTTGCCACCTAGGAGGTTGAATACCGACCGGGTTGGCTGCTAGCTTGGTTATCCAGACTTTCGCCAACATTGTTGTTGTCTGATGGCAAGGTCATATGAATGTGTGGTTGAATTTTATACTGACGAGTTATCCAAATGGCAAACAATGAACTAAAGAGGCTCCCTAAATGGTTAGCCGTTTTTTGTTTCATGGCAGGAGCGTGCGCTTTTGTATGGACTGTTAGCTTGATCGTTAGCGGCGAGTTCACTTTTAAAGGAAGTTTCTATTCGGCTACAGAAACACCGATTATCTTTTGGCTGCACATTACCGTGTTCTTGTTCTTTAGTGTCTCCTCATTATTGGTTTCATTTTTACCTGATTCCTGGTTCAGTTAACTCTCCACGGACCAAAAGTCATATAATCTAAGTTGCCCCATCCAACATTGCGTCCAATCCTTTCGACTCTGGCATCCTGCTTTGTTCTACCTCCTGCACCTATACACTCGTCCGGCAACTCTCGACGGGGACAGGTGTATTCAACGAGTCGCGGGTTGACCCAAAGGTTTCTCTACTGGCAGGTTATCCAGTTAAGGTGGCAATAGCAGGAGTGGCTCCAGAGATTATATGCATTTGGCAGTACAACAGCGCGATTACAAGTAGACGTATTACATCGGCCCCTATAGGTCTGGCGGGCAGAATCGCTGGCAATATGTATAAACTCCTCTATCTTGGGTTGAATCGGCAGGGTTAACGATCTAATGAGAAGAGGGCATGATGGTTACGTTGAAAAATCTGCCGACCTTGATAGGCATCATTGTCATTTAAGAATCGTCTTAGGCTCAAAGCCAGGAGATGAAAGAGGTAAAAGGAAGTAACTATGCCATATAGCCCTGAGGATATATCAGACTTAAAGAACAATCTGTCATCTTACCCAGGTATTGATTACTTGGGTGATGTTAAAGCTCATGATGGTGAAATCTTGTCATATTGGAGGCCAACAACGGGCCTTTACAAAGGGTTTGCACACATAGATATAAAGGGAAATTTTTCTGACATAGCCAGTCAGGCATCAGGGCTTCTGTGGAGTAAGATCAATAAGTTTAGCAGTGGGGATATTGAGTTATTATCTTCTGTTGATTCATTTGATAAATGGATCAGCATTAGAGTAGAGAAAGGGACTAATATTGTTGACGCGTTTGAACTTTATGAAGAATCTTCTGAGTTTGTGGCAATAGATAAAGAACGAAAATACTTGATTGCAGCTCACTCTGAGAATATATCAAACTACACTGACCAGTTATTATTGTACTTCTATAAGTTAGAAATAAATGGCGATGGTTCGGTTAGCTTTTTAAAGTGCGAATAATATGGCAGAAAGTGGGGCAGGCATATCTGTATAAGGGGCCGTCTTGCTCTAACGCTGTTCTAGAAATCGTAACTTTGGCACTACTCACTCGATGGTTGATTCCGCCAGAGCTGAGATATCAAACTAACTTCTGTCCCTACGCTTTATACACGGAATTTGAAGATTGCACCTCGTCCCCGTCCAACGCTGCCGAGGAGTTGTCAGCGTTGGTTGGGGTGTCCTAGGGGTTGTTAGGGTATTGGACAAGCAATACCCCTGACCCGGGTGAAGCCTTGGGCGAGTATTGCGAAGAAATAGGCTAACGAGCGAGAGGCAAGGATGCCGAACTGGCTTTTGTGCAGGGATGCATTTGGCTTCGATTTCGATCAAGCGCAGCTTGTTAATTAATCTCGGCAAGCGAAGCCTGGCAAAACAAAGCGTCACCGCCTGACGCAATCAGGCAAAAAAACGGGGGTCAAATTGACCCCCCCAAAGGTGAGCAAAAAACATTTGGAATGTTTTCTTGCAGGGAAACTTGTTTAACTCATCTCGCCATAGCGTCAGCTTCGCTTTAAAACCTTCTGCACAGCGGCTAGGGAATCCCGCTAAACCTGACCATTCCGCCAAACCCATTCACAAGAGGTGATTAGCTGGCCTCAATTCAGCTTAGCTAACACTCAATTCAGCTTCGCCAGTACAGGGGCACTTTGACTGAGCTCACTGTGATGAACCAGTGACTGACAGAGTAAATAGGTCCGTTCACTGCGATCCAGATAGTACGCCTGACTGAAGGCTTCGCTGGCCATCACAGGGTGGGTCTTTTCCGACAACTTGCCCAGGATGATATAGCCCAGAGAGGTGTAGTCCCCCAGCAGCTGGTGGCTGTGTGCCAGGGCTGTACGTACTGTGGTGTCTTTACCATGTATCAGAGCCTGCAGGGCAATAGCGTCCCAGTACTCAGGGGTATCCAACGCCGGATGATGCTGCATATAGTCGGTCAGCGCCTGGCCGTAGTTACGCAGCACATTGTTATCGATTGCTTTGTCTTCGGAGGCCTGATTGGTCAAGGCCAGCATCTGTGCGTAGCTGATGTATCTCAGTGCGATCGCTTTACCATTGGCAGGCTGTTTGGCAATAAGCTCATCCAACATGGCGATGCCTTTGTCCATCAACACAGGCTCAGGTTGCTGCAGGAAATAGCGTGCCAGCATCAGAGTTTTAGCTGAGGTCTCATCTGCCGGCAGCGACGAAAGTAAAGCCTGACGCTGGGATTCGGTCAGGGTGACATGCAAATCATCCAGCAATTCAAACTCTGTATGCTTAATCACCTGAGCCAGGTTCTCGCCGGTCAGCAGTTCATTGCTTTGGTAGATATCCCGCTCAGTGGCATGGCTGTAAAGGCGCACCGTGAGATAGGTGCCGTCGTCTCTGTAATTAATACTCACTATTAAACGCTTGCCCGGGGTTTGTGGGCTGCCACTGAGGTAACGGGTGCGGTACTGACTGAACTGTTCAACACTGGTTTGTAACTGCTTGCTGATGCCATAGGCCAGCAGACCCATCTGGTCCGGTGCCCTGGTATCTGACTGAGCTTCGATGGCAATAAGCTGGTTATCCAGTTCAGGCATGTTTTGATGACTGGATTGATAAATGGTCAGATAGCTGACAATCGCCACCAACACCAGCAGCATAATGGTGTCGAAAAGACGATTCACCAGAGTGTTGGCCATGGAGGCAATACTGGGCAGCAGCGGCTTGCCTTCATCTTCGCTCAGACTGCTGAGTGCACGGCTCATTGGGCCGGCGGGGAAGGGGGCAATATGACCTGTATGCCGGGAGTTTTGCTGTTCGCCGATGTCGGATTCTGGATGTTTTGCGTTTAGTGCTGCAGCGGGTTGATGCATGCGCACACTGGAGTGGGCTGGCTCGGCGGCGGTAAACCGCATTTCATGGAGCGGTGCGACGCAGGCCTCTGTCGTTGGATGTTCGCACTCACAGGAAAGGTCGTGGACATGAATCTCTTCAACATCCGCACTCAGCTTATAGCCCCTTTTGGGGATAGTGGTGATGATGCCAGCCTGATTACACTCTGCCAGCAGTTTTCTCAGTTCAAAAACAGACTGGGTGACCACCTGCTCTGTGACAATTGCACCATCCCATACCGCCTGGATCAGCTCTTCACGGGAAAATACAGTGTCAGGGTGACGGGCAAAGAAGCTGAGCAGGTTGACCAGTCGGGGCTCGATACAAAGCTTCCTGTCCATGAAGCAGAGTTTGCCTTCACTGGTATGCAGGATGAGATCATTGATTTTATATCTTAAATCAATCATGTATGTACCCGACGAGGTGAGAGATTGGTTCGATAACCTAAGAAATGGAGCAGGGCTGACTATACGCCTGTTAAATTTACATTAAAGGATTAAATTTGGGTTCTGAGATCCTCTCCGGCAGACTAACGAATGTTAATTTGGCGATCATTACCCCTTGATATAACTTGTGCTTTCATTGTTGGTATCTGCAACCAAAGCGGGTTGCCAGTGCTGCAATTGCTGAGTTTTTATTCTCTCCCGTCCTGGCTGTGCTGGACAAAAAAATGGCAGCCACAAGGGCTGCCGAAAAATCCAAATGGATCACCTGGAGAAAGAGCAATTACGCAATTAGTTGGCTTCTTTAGGGCCCATGTAGGCTGATAGTCCCTTGAAGCCACCTTTTAAAATCTTCACATTGTCAAAGCCTGCGTGACGCAGTGCGGTTCCCAGAGCGGTAGCCCGGGCGCCGGATTTGCAGAACACCACAATAGGTTTGTCGGTGGGAAGTTTGGCCAGATTCTCTGCTTCAAATACCTGATTGGCAGGGATATTCAGGCTATCAGGCAGAGCCAGGCCAAAGATTGACATCTCCGCAGGGGTACGAATATCCAAAGCCACCATCTCTTTACCTGCCTTGGTCGCTTCGACAAAGGCGGCAGGACTCATCAGCCCCAGATTTTTACCGGCAGCAGCGCCCTCTACATTGGCGAACTGTTGCTGATAGCTTTTAGCCAGATTGGCATCATAAGCCAACGCGCTGGCACTGGTGAGAGTCAGACCCACAATCAGTGGTAAAGACAGGTGTTTCAGTTTCATCGTCATTCCTTTGGTAAGTCAACGCTATCAGGTTATGACCATGTTGGAGTTTGCTCAATGGATGGGGATCACACTTTCCCCGGACATAAGATGTGAAAAAAGTTTAAGAAGTTTTGCCAACTGAAATGCTGGATTTGAGAATTCTTAATCTATAAAAAACCGAAAATTATTTAGCCTCAGGTGAATCTCGCTTAAGACAGTTTTTGGGTTGCTTAAGCTTTAACAGGTTTTTACAGTTGCAAACCTTGTCTCGCTTATTCCAGCGAGGCGACCACCAGACGAATTTGTGCTCTGGCTTCATCCAATGAGTCGACGATTGCCATGGCTGACTGATTGTGGTTACTCATGTCGGCCCAGTTGTCCTGCCAAACCATTTTGATATTGGTTGCCGCCTGCTGAGCATCCTGAGGCATCAGCAGGGCCAGGTCCTGGATTAGTCCCACTTTTACCCAGCCCTTTCTGGGGTTGCCTGTGACTATGTCCTTGTCATAGTGGGCGGTATACACAATCAGCTCCAGCTCCGCAATTTCTTTAAGGACTTCAAAGGCGGCATTGCGAACGGTGGCATTCTCTTCAGTGACCTCCATACGCCATACATTGTATGAGAAGCCGATAAGCGCAAATATCATGCTGAATATCGCTGTCAATCTGAAAATCTGACTGCTGTGCTGGGGCAACATAAATCTCTCCGGTCGGTTCGGGTTATTAATCAGACCCGGGTCAGCTCAATTCCTGTTCAGGTATAAGCATAACTTGCCAGAAAGACACGGGAAGGTCAGCTGCGCAGGTTACCGCAGTCCCGGGTTTCTGCCGAAAGCTGATAGTTAAAGCTGGCCGTGGGGGAGCGATAGACAATATGACAATTGAGTTCACCCGCCTGAATTTGAGCTTTTGCAAAGGCCAGGGTGGTGGGGAGCAGTAATCTGGCACCTGTCCCGGGCTGGCTGAGTATCAGCCAGTCACCCTCTGTTAAGCCGGTTAGCTTACGGAAGTTGTTCTGAATAACAGGGTTGGATGCCGACGCAATAGGATAGCCATTGGCCACGTAGAGACGCGTGCCCTGGATGGTGACGTAGAAATAGCCCATTTCCCTATCCCAGTTGGGGTGACCATTGCAGTCGTAACGGCATTCACTGAGATCACCAATGCCTTCGATTTGACTCAGACTATGAATTTGGCGGTTAAATTCAGCGATTCGGGCGCTGTTGCCCTTAAGTTGTGCGCTGTGGCTTTCACCGAACAGAGAGATAAACTTTGGCGCTGCGATTACCGCAATGATGGCGAGCAGGGTAACTGTGATGACAAGTTCAATCTAATACCAATTTCAGTTAATAGTTAATCAGCTTCAGCGGGAGTTCAATGCGCTTGAGACAAGGCGAGTTGACGAAGTCATAGTGGTTCTATGTCAAGACGACTCAACACAGTATCAAGTGCATTGACCCCCGCACTGCGTGAGCGTGTCAGGCATCCTGCTTCTGTGTTGCATTGCTCTTAAAGGGGCCACCCTTAGTCAATCAATGCGCCTTGAATCAGAATCCCTGACGCGCTCTGAAATGATAAGACTATTAATGAAGTTGGTATAAAAACCGGTTTCTTTCTGGGAAAATTGCAAAACATATGGGGGTTGGTAAATGGTGCGTGCACGTTACCCATGTTGGCCTTGTACATCCAATGCAGAAAAGCGATTGCGGCAATGAGTCTGCTGCTATTTTGCGCTTTGGTTCAGGCCCTGTGAAAACAGGCCTGAACCAGAGAGGCTGTATCAATGCTGCTGCATCAAAGGCAATCTGACATTGAGTAGATAGTCATTAAATTCAAATCGTTGCAGGAAGTTGAGGGCCGTATCGACCCCCGACATAAACAGGTCATATTTATGCTCTGGCGGCATTTCAAAGTTGAGCCACTGAATCTCGGGCTTAATGGGAATATTACTGACCAGTTCATCATAGTCCGCTGAGTGCACTACCCTCAGGTGATTATCAAACATGCGGCGTGAAGTGTTCACCACAGCGCCCAGATACTGCAGAAACGTATCCGTGTTGTGCTGATAGACATCATCCTCAAGCTTGACCCCTATGGTGGGGGCTCTGGGGGCGTGTCTGGAAGCCCGGGCCAGGTGAAAGATATCAAAAGGGAAGTTGGACACCATGCCACCATCGACAAACCGCACCTGCTCGGGTGGTCGTTGATATTTAAACTGATGGGCTTTGATATTGCGAAGATCCTCAAACAGGTGCATCGCCTTTTTCCCCTGTGGGATCTGATTAACCACCATAGGCTCAAAGAACAGGGGCACTGACATGGATGCTCTGACAAAGTGGGCGGGATGAAGCTCTTCTGTGTCCTGCCAGTAGAGTGGTGCATCTTTGGGGAATACCGCCCGGCTTTCCGTAGTGATATCTGTGGCTATCAGGGCGACTGCGCCACTGGCGGCATCCGCCGACGGGATTTTACCTGCCTCCTCAGAGGTACAGATGTACAGGGGAGGAAAGCTGTTTACTCTCGACTCCAGATCGGCCACGGTATAAACCGCATGCTCGTTGAGGATCTCTGTGGCCCACTCGAGAAATCTGTTACCAGGATTCAGCCCCAGAGTGGATTGAACCTGTCTAAAGGTTTTGTAGAGGCTGCGGGCACTCCACACATAACTCCAGCCCGAGTCCTTGTTCAGCACTTTGCGGATCACCTTTTTGACATAGTCAGGTCCATCCATAAACTCATCAAAAGCCGTACTGTCCAGAATCTCCAGTACCTTCTGACTTTTGGGTTTTCCCGGCACGTCCAGTGCTGCGGTCATCAGTGCATTGATGGCTCCGGCAGAGGTTCCTGCGACTTTTCGAAATCTCAGCCCCTGCTGTTCAAGTACATAGGTAAAGCCCACCAAAGCAATACCCAACATGCCACCCCCTTCCATCACCAGATCCACATACTGATTGCCGTCGTCATCGACGATATGACTGAAGACTTTGTCCTTCAGCTGCTCCTGTCGATTGGCAATCTCCATGTCTGCCTGGGTCCTGGCGCGGGTGATCCAACTTGCAGTATCAACATCTTGCATATATCCATCCTTAGCCCTGAAAACGTAAGTAACGTGCTACAAGATCACATACTTCTTTACGAGTTGGAATGACTGAAAAGTGTGGTATTTCGCCTGAATCTACTAATACCCCAAACAAAAAAACCACCCGAAAGGGTGGTTTTTGGCATCGATTAACCTATCAGCTCATACTTTCTAAAACTGCATTTCCGGCACATGTTCAGGGACGATAAGTTTACCTGCGGTCTTCTCGATAATCTCTTCGACCGAGACACCCGGTGCCCGTTCAATCAGATGGAAAGCGCCATCCTTGATTTCCAGGAATGCCAGGTCGGTCAATACCCGCTTAATGCAGCCGTATCCGGTCAATGGCAGTTGGCATTCGGGTAACAGCTTGGAGTTCCCTTTTTTGTCAGCGTGCATCATGGTGACGATAATATTGTCGGCACCAGCCACCAGATCCATGGCGCCACCCATGCCTTTCACCAGCTTGCCCGGGATCATCCAGGAAGCAATTGAACCGTTGACGTCCACTTCGAACGCGCCCAGTACCGTCAGGTCCACATGGCCGCCTCTGATCATGGCGAAGCTCTCGGCTGAGGAGAAGAAAGACGCGCCTTTGACTGCGGTAACGGTTTGCTTACCTGCGTTAATAAGGTCCGGATCTATTGTCTCTTCGGTGGGAAATTCGCCCATCCCCAACAGGCCATTTTCTGACTGCAGCATCACTTCCATACCATCGGGAATATAGTTGGCCACCAGAGTGGGAATGCCTATCCCCAGATTGACGTAAAAGCCATCTTGCAGTTCCTGGGCAACACGCTGGGCCAATTGTTCTCTTGTCAGTGCCATATCGCCTCTCCTTATGCCTCAGCTGTCTGCTTGATGGTACGCTGCTCGATACGCTTCTCAAAGGTGCCTTTAATTACCCGATCAACATAAATGCCCGGGGTATGGATATGGTCTGGGTCCAGTTCACCCGGCTCCACTATCTCTTCGGCCTCGACCACAGTGATTTTGCCTGCAGTGGCCATCATAGGGTTGAAGTTGGCGGCAGTTTTACGGAATACCAGGTTACCCATGGTGTCGGCTTTCCAGGCGCGAACCAGAGCAAAATCAGCCGTGAGGGAATCTTCCAGTACATAATGGCGGCCCTTGATTTCACGGGTTTCTTTGCCTTCGGCCACTGGGGTACCGTAACCTGTGGCTGTAAAAAAGGCGGGGATACCTGCGCCACCAGCACGGATTTTCTCTGCCAGGGTGCCCTGTGGTGTCAGGATAACGTTCAGTTCACCGCTGAGCATCTGCTGCTCAAAGGTGGCGTTTTCGCCCACATAGGAGGCGATCATGGTGCTGATCTGACGGTTTTGCAGCAGCAGGCCCAGACCGAAGTCATCCACACCTGCGTTATTGGAGATGGCGATAAGGCCTTTGACTTTCAGCTCAACCATACGGGCAATCAGCCCTTCCGGGATACCACACAGGCCGAATCCTCCGACCATAATGGTCATATCATCAGTCAGACCTGCCAGCGCTTCTTCATAGCTGCCGACGACCTTATTGAGTCCTGCCATAGTTCACTCCTTTGTTTGCAGTGGCGCTTCACCACTGTCGTTATTCTTGTATCAAATGCGCTAACGGTTCTGTCGTTCAGCTGCCCATGGCCTGTGCCACCTTGGAGCCTGATGGTCGCCCCAGAGCCTGGCTGATTTTGTGGCCCGCTGCGGCCAGCTTTTGCAGATCTATTCCAGTCTCTACGCCCATACCGTGCAGCATGTAAACCAGGTCTTCTGAAGCCAGATTGCCCGAGGCACCTTTAGCGTAGGGGCAGCCGCCCAAACCTGCCACTGAGGTATCGATAGTGCTCACCCCCAGATCCAGGCAGGCATGGATATTGGCCAACGCCTGTCCCCAGGTATCGTGAAAGTGCAGTGCCAGCTTTTCCATGGGGACTTTGGCTGATACTGCCTGCACCATATTACGGGCTTTGTCCGGGGTGCCAACGCCTATGGTGTCACCCAAAGAGATCTCATAAACGCCCAGCTTGTAAAGAACTTCAGACACGCGTACGACTTCACTGACAGGGATTTCACCATCATAGGGGCATCCCAGGGTGCAGGAGACATATCCACGCACCGGCAGGTTGAGTGATTTTGCCTTTTCTATCAATGGGATAAAGCGCTCTATCGACTCTTCGATAGAGCAGTTGATATTGCGCTGACTGAAACCCTCAGACGCGGCTGCAAATACCGCCACTTCATCGGCTTTGGCGTCAAGCGCCGCTTCCAGTCCCCGCATATTAGGCGTGAGGGCGCTGTAGCTGACATCCGCATGACGTGTGACCCCGGCAAACACATCGCTGCTGTCGGCCATTTGTGGTACCCATTTGGGAGAGACAAAGCTGCCGGTTTCGATGCGTTTGACACCGGCATCAGCCAGACTATTTACCAGCTGAATCTTGTCGGCCAGAGGTACACTCTTTTCGTTTTGCAGGCCGTCTCTTGGGCCCACTTCAAACAGACTGACTTTATCAGGACGCATCTGCGACCTCCGGTTTTTCGTTTGCGTCAGAAGCTGAGTCGAACTCCAGCAGCAGTACGCCATCGCTGACCAGTTCGCCCGGGGCGAAGAAGAACTCCTTCACGCTGCCTGCACCGGGGGCGGCGATGGTGTACTCCATCTTCATGGCTTCCATCACCATCAGGCCCTGACCTTTTTCAACCTGTGCGCCAACGTCCACCAGATGGGTCACCACAGTGCCGTTCATTGGGGCATTGAGTGGGTTGTCATGGCCATCATCGGCATCGTCATTGTGGGTTTTGACCGCACGGAAATGCAGGCTTTGTACTGACTCTTTAGTCAAGTCTGTCGCGGGCAGGAACAGGGTAAAGTCACTGTCTTTTTGAGCAATAGTCACCGATTGCTTTTGACCGTTCAGGGTATAGGTGAGGCGCTCGGCTCCAGAGTGCAGGCAGGTGAGCTCTCCCTGGATTGTGATTTGCTGATCGTTTAACTCAAGCAGGTAGTTGCTGCCGACTTTGGTCAGCCTCAGCTCATGAATGTCATGGTTATCGTCCATCAGCATCACATCAAAGCGACTGGCTGCACCGAGGCGCATGCCACTGAATCCCTGCCAGGGAGAGTCTGGCTCATGGGCAAACCCTGGCTGCTCCTGCTGGTTTTTCAGCAGACGATAAAGCGCTGCAACCGGCAGGGCGGACTTGATATCTGCCTTGGGGTCAGCAAGCAGTTCATCCTGGTGGCGGTCGATAAAATCGGTACACAGAATGGCGTCTTTAAACTCCTGGTTCCGACAAATACGTCCCAGGAAAGGAATATTGTGTTTGAGCCCGGTGATCAGGTATTCATCCAGCGCATTGGCCATTCGGGCGAGGGCGCTTTCCCTGTCGCTGTCCCAGGTGATCAATTTGGTGATCATAGGGTCATAGAAGTTACTGATCTCGTCTCCCTGACGAATACCTGAGTCGATACGAACATGCTGGTTTTCGGTCGGTTCGCTCAGGAACTCAAGCAGGCCTGAGGCGGGCAGGAAGTTGTTGGCCGGATCTTCGGCATAGATGCGTGACTCAAAGGCGTGGCCGCTTATCTGGATCTGATCCTGCTCCAGGGGAAGCGTTTGACCTGCCGCCACCAGAAGCTGCCAGCGCACCAGATCCTGACCTGTCACCATTTCGGTCACCGGATGCTCAACCTGAAGACGGGTGTTCATCTCCATAAAGAAGAAACTGTCATCACTGGCTTCAGTGTCCAGCAGGAACTCCACTGTGCCGGCACCCACATAATCGATGGCACGGGCTGCGGCGACAGCGGCTTCACCCATTTGCCTGCGCAGCTTATCAGACAGTCCTGGCGCAGGTGCTTCTTCAATCACCTTCTGGTGACGACGCTGCACAGAGCAGTCTCTGTCTGACAGGTAAACACAGTTGCCATGAGTATCGGCAAATACCTGCACCTCAACATGGCGCGGCTTTCTCAGATAGCGTTCAATCAGGAGCTTGTCATTGCCGAAAGAGGAGAGGGCTTCGCGACGGGCGGAGCCGATGGCCTCCATAATTTCGGCTTCAGACTCCACCACCTTCATGCCTTTACCACCGCCCCCGAAGGCGGCTTTGATCAGCTGCGGATAGCCGATGCGCTTCGACTCATTGATGAGCAGCTCATCGCTCTGGTCATCACCGTGATAGCCCGGCACCAGTGGTACGCCAGCTTTTTCCATAATGGCTTTGGCGGCACTCTTGCTGCCCATTGCATCAATGGCATCACTGCCCGGACCCACAAAACGGATATCGGCCTGCTCACAGGCGCGGGCAAATTCGGCATTTTCCGACAGGAAGCCATAACCCGGGTGAACCGCATCGGCGCCGCACTTTTTGGCAATCTCAAGAATAAGGTCGCCTTTTAAATAAGACTCGCTGGGGGCGCTGCCGCCAAGGTAGAAGGCTTCATCTGCCATTTCTACATGGCGGGCTTTGGCGTCGGCGTCAGAGTATAGGGCAACTGTTTTCAGCCCCATGGTTCTGGCTGTGCGAATAACGCGGCAGGCAATTTCGCCGCGGTTGGCGATAATGATTTTAGTCAGCATGCTTGCCGTCTCCTGATGACTGAAGGTTTACCTGGGTCCAGGCTGGTTGGCGTTTGTCGAAAAAGGCGTTAAGCCCTTCCTGTCCCTCTTCGGATACCCGGATGCGCGCTATCTGCTCGCTGGTGTAGTTAATCACTTCCGGCGTTATCTCGCCGGATTGCTGCGCGGCAACAAGGCGCTTGCACCACTGCATTGCCTGAGGACTGTTGGCGATAAGTGTCGCTGTCATGGCCTCTTCAGCGGCATTCAAATCATCGGCCAGTTGATGAACCACGCCCAACTCCAGTGCGGCGTGTGCATCAAAACGTTCAGCCGTGAGCATATAGCGACGGGATTGACGCTCGCCCATGGCGCGCAGCACATAGGGGCTGATGGCCGCAGGGATCAATCCCAGTTTGACTTCGCTCAGACAAAAGCTGGCATTGGGAGCGGCGATAGCGATATCACAGGCGCAGATAAGGCCCAGTGCGCCGCCAAACGCGGCACCATTAACCATTGCCAGGGTCGGACGGGGAAAAGTGTCCAGCTTATGCATTAATGAGGCAAGCTCTTTGGCGTCACTCAGGTTCTGCTCAAAGTCCATAGCTGCCTGTTTGCGCATCCAGTTGAGGTCTGCACCGGCACTGAAGTGTTTACCCTCGGCTTTCAGTACCAACAGATGGCAATCGCCAGTATTAACGGCTTGGGCTGCTAGTGCATCGATTGCCGTAATCATTTCGCCTATCATGACTTCATCGAAGGCGTTGTGCTTGTCGGTGCGGCTCAATGTCAGCGTGGCAATGCCATTTTCTAACGATGTGTTTATGTATTGATAATTCATGCTGCACCTCAGATCACATACGGAACACACCAAACTTGGTGTCTTCAATCGGTGCATTCAAGGAGGCGGCCAGCGCCAGACCGACCACTTCGCGGGTTTGAGCCGGGTCGATAATACCGTCATCCCATAAACGGGCGCTGGCATGGTAGGGGTGACCTTCTTTGTCGTACTGCTCGACGATAGGCTGTTTGAACTCACGCTCTTCCTGCTCGCTCCACTGAACGCCTTTGCGGGCCAGACCATCACGTTTTACCGTGGCCAGTACCCCGGCAGCCTGCTCGCCACCCATCACTGAGATGCGGGCATTGGGCCACATCCACATCATGGTGGGGTCAAAGGCACGGCCGCACATGCCATAGTTGCCCGCCCCATAGGAGCCGCCTATCAACACGGTAAATTTGGGTACAGTGGCACAGGACACAGCGGTTACCATTTTGGCGCCGTGCTTGGCGATACCTTCATGTTCATACTTCTTACCCACCATAAAGCCGGTGATGTTCTGCAGGAACAGCAGGGGGATTTTGCGCTGGCAGCACAGCTCAATAAAGTGCGCGCCTTTCTGGGCAGATTCGGAGAACAAAATGCCGTTGTTGGCTACTATGCCAACCGGGTAACCGTGAATGCGGGCAAAGCCACACACCAGGGTATTGCCATAGTTTGCTTTGAATTCATCAAAGTCTGAATCATCCACCAAACGGGCAATCACCTCTTTGACGTCAAAGGGCTTTTTCAGGTCAGTGCCGACAATGCCGTACAGCTCATTGATATCGTATTTTGGTGCTTTGGCAGGTTTCAGCTCAACCGAGAGTGGCTTTTGATGATTCAGCCGGGTGACCGCCTGACGGGCCAGCTCCAGTGCGTGCTCATCATTGCGGGCCAGATGGTCAGCAACACCGGAAATACGGGTATGCACATCGCCACCGCCCAGCTCTTCGGCGCTAACCTCTTCACCTGTGGCCGCTTTCACCAATGGCGGGCCGGCCAGGAAGATGGTGCCTTGCTCTTTAACGATAATGGATTCATCAGCCATAGCGGGCACATAGGCGCCACCTGCGGTACACAGCCCCATAACCACGGCAATTTGCGGAATGCCTTTAGAGGACATGCGCGCCTGATTGAAGAAGATACGGCCGAAATGATCTCTGTCGGGGAACACTTCATCCTGACGGGGAAGGTTGGCACCGCCTGAGTCCACCAGATAGATGCAGGGCAGGTGACAGCGCTCGGCGATCTCCTGAGCCCGCAAGTGCTTTTTCACTGTCAGCGGATAGTAGGTGCCGCCCTTAACCGTGGCATCGTTGGCGATAATCATGCACTCGACGCCACTGACCTTGCCGATCCCGGCTATTACACCGGCTGCAGGCACCTCTTCGCCATACACCTCAAAGGCGGCAAACTGCCCCACTTCCAGAAAGGGGGAGCCTGAGTCCAACAGGCGCTCGACACGCTCACGGGGGAGCAATTTGCCCTTGGCCAGATGACGTTCGCACGCGGCCTGACCGCCGCCCTGCATGATTTTATGAACCTGCAGCTGTAAGTCATCTACCAGAGTCTGCATATCTGCAGCCTTGGCTTTGAACTCACTGCTTGCCGGATTAATACGGGAGTTGAATTGCACCACAACAGCATCCTTCTGCAATGGAGGCCGGCGCTGCCGGCGCTCTTCTATGGTCGTTGCTCGGTTTCTTGCTTGTTCTTTTATTTGTTTCGCTTGCTTGTTTCGGGTGACCGCCGTGGCCAGCTCGATACGATTAAGGCTGGCGGGGCGGACTGAACTGAACATTCTTGCTTGGCTTAGCGGGACTCGTTAAACAGTTCGCGGCCAATCAGCATACGGCGGATCTCTGAGGTACCGGCGCCAATTTCATACAACTTGGCATCACGCAACAAGCGGCCAGTGGCGTACTCATTGATATAACCGTTACCGCCCAGCAGCTGAATGGCATCCAGCGCCATCTTGGTGGCGAGCTCAGCAGAGTAAAGAATCGCGCCCGCGGCATCTTTGCGGGTGGTTTCGCCACGGTCACAGGCCTGAGCCACGTTGTAGATGTAGGACTTGGCAGCATTCATGCCGGTATACATATCCGCCAGCTTGCCTTGTACCAGCTGGAACTCGCCGATGCATTTACCAAACTGCTGACGCTCGTGCATGTAAGGCACCACGATATCCATACAGGCGGTCATAATGCCCAGCGGGCCACCGGAGAGCACCACGCGCTCATAATCCAGACCGCTCATCAGCACCTTAACGCCGTTGTTCAGGCCACCGAGAATGTTCTCTTCCGGTACTTCACAATCCTGGAATACCAGCTCACAGGTATTGGAGCCACGCATCCCCAGCTTGTCGAGCTTCTGGGCCTGGCTGAAACCTTTAAAGCCACGCTCAACGATAAAGGCAGTAATGCCGTGTGGGCCTTTGTCGGCATCGGTTTTGGCATAAATCACATAGGTATGGGCATCGGGACCATTGGTGATCCACATCTTGTTGCCATTGAGGATATAACGGTCGCCCTCTTTGCGGGCGTTAAGCTTCATTGAGACCACATCAGAACCAGCGTTGGGCTCACTCATGGCCAGCGCACCTATGTGCTCACCTGTGATCAGCTTGGGCAGGTATTTGGCTTTTTGTTCGCTGTTACCGTTGCGGGCAATCTGGTTAACACACAGGTTGGAGTGAGCGCCGTAGGAGAGGCCGATGGAAGCTGAGGCCCGGGAGATCTCTTCCATGGCAACCACATGGGCCAGATAGCCCATTTTGGCGCCGCCATACTCTTCATCCACTGTAATGCCCAGCAGGCCCATATCACCCAGCACAGGCCAGAGTTCATTGGGAAAGGCATTTTGTTCATCGACTTTGGCTGAGAGCGGGGCAATTTCGTTGGTGGCAAATTGGCTGACTGCATCCCGCAGCATGTCAATTTCCTCACCCAATCCGAAGTTGAGGCTGGTGTAGAGTTGGCTCATGGTCAAGTATCCTTGCGTCTTGTTGGGTCTTGTGTTTTTTCGAAGGAAAGCTCCTTCGACACTGTCCCGACCTGCAAGGCAACCGGCCATCTGGCTGTTTACCCAGTATGATTATTATTGTTTGGGTCGGGTACAGCTGGTATTGCTTTTATCGTTTACATTTTGTGACTGGGTATTATCCCTGTACTTTGTTTTCCTCCAGCGCGGCAAGGCACTGTTGCTCAGCGGAGTTCAGTTCCATCAGCACCACTTTGATGTCATCCATCTGCTGTTGCAGTGAGGTTTTCTTCTCTTCAATCAGTTCCAGCATGGTATTAAGCTGCGTCGTGCTGGTCTTGTCGGCGTCGTACAACTCAAACAGGCGACGGGTCTCTGCCAGAGAGAATCCCAGGCGCTTGCCCCGCAGGATCAGCTTGAGACGAACTCTGTCTTTAAGGCTGTAGATCCGGGTTTGGCCACGGCGTTTGGGTTTCAGCAGCCCCTGATCTTCGTAAAACCGGATACTCCGGGTGGTGATATCGAACTCTTTCGATAAGTCACTGATCGAATATGTTGTTTGCAGGGCTTGATTAGTATTCATCGGCAGCTCACAGTCTATTTTTACTGAACGATATATGAAGTTTACGTAAAGGTAAATGTTTGCAGGCCCACTCCTGTTAACAAAGTGTCAACAGAAATTGCCGCGTCAGGGAGCCGGATCTCTGGGGGAGTGGGGGAAAGTACGTGAATATTAGCGAATAGGGTTGTTGATTGTGAGCATAACAGAACATAGTGCTGGTTTGTTGTTACTGTTAACTGAAGGTTGGGGAAGGAAATGCTTGGATTGTTGAGTGACTAGATCCAGTCCTTAAGCTCCTTTTCTCTCAACAGTACCAACCAATCAGCTACCAAAGCAGGGGGCTGTTTTCCCTGAATATTGATGTGCATTGCCAGGTTAAGGAGGTATCCATTGGGTCTGGCTTCAAGGTGCTTGACACAACCCTGAATATTTATCTTGTTTCCGCACAGGACTGGGGACGTGAATCTGACTTTGTTCAGTCCATAATTGAGGCCCATGCTTAGCCCTTTTAATCCTGCCATTTGCTCATTCAGGTAGGTGGCCATCAGAGAAAGCAGATAGAAACCATGTGCCAGAGTGCCATCTAAACCAGACGCTTTTGCATAGTCACTATCGGTATGAATCATCTGAGTATCGCCCGTACTAAGGGCGAAGATATCTAGATCCTCTTGAGATATATGGCGCCAATTGCTGGCTGGCAAAGGGGTCCCGACTAATGAGTTGAGATACTTCAGCAGGCTTGATTCATCATTCATCAAATGGTGTTTCCTCCATCTACGGGTAACACCGAGCCCGTGATGAAACTGGCTCTTTCGGAATCAAGGAAGACTGCTGCGTTTGCAATCTCTTCAGCTGTGCCCAGTCGATTCATAGGGTGCAGACTGGCGAAGTGTTTAAGTAACTCCTTCGGGTTAATTGCTTCGCTGAGCGCTTTTTCCATCAAGGCTGTTCTTATATAGCCGGGCAGGATCACATTGCACCTAACGGGGTAATTTTGCTCAGCACACCAGAGTGCTGTGCTCTGGGTCAGGTTGATAACTCCGGCTTTACTTGCACCATAGGCGGGGACATTAGCCACAGGGCGTTTTCCAAGTACAGAGGCGATATTGACTATGCTGCCTCCATATTGGCTGATGAGTTTGACGCCATACTTACAACCCCACATGGTACCGGTCAGGTTGACATTCAGTATGGTTTGCCAGTGCTCATGGTCTATCTCTTCAATATTCAAAGGAAGACCTATTCCGGCGTTGTTGACCACACAGTTGAGTGAACCATAGCGCTCTACAATTTCAGTAGTCGCTGTTTGCCAGTCTGCTTCTTGAGTAACATCGAGAGTTATGGCTGAAGCATGCTGGAAACGTTTAGCGTTTTGAGCCGCTTCGCCCAGGTTAATATCTGCAAATACTGTGTTATAGCCACAATTGCAGAAAGCTTCAGCAATGGCCTTGCCGATACCTGTTGCGGCGCCTGTAACCAAGACTGTTTTGCTGTGAGTTTCCGTGCTCATGAGTCAAAGTCCAGATGCAGGGTTTCAAGTCCCCGGAGCAGAATGTTGGGGAACCGACGGAACTTATTTTTACCTGGAGTCAGTCGGATGTTGTTTAGCCTTTCCAATAACAGTTTGAAGGCAATACTACTCTCTTTTCGAGAGAGCATGGCGCCTATACAAGTGTGGATACCGTTGCCAAACGCCAGGTGTTTACGTGTAAACGAGCGGGTAACATCAAACTTGTCCGGGTTCTCGAATACCGTTTCATCTCGATTTGCGGAGCCAAACCTTACCAATACAGTTGCGTTGGCGGGAATCTCCACGCCGTTCAGGCGAGTGTCTTGGGTAGCTGTACGCCACATGGTATTGCTCGGAGATTCGAGTCTGAGCATCTCCTCCACCATATTGGGGATGAGACTCGGGTCTTCTTTGACCAGCTGCATCTGATCAGGGTGCTCAGCCAACAGCAACATGCCTCCCGTGATCAGATTGGTTGTGGTTTCATTGCCGGCAACCAGAAGCTGTTGGGATACGTTAAGGAGTTCGGAAGTGGAAAGTGAGTTGCTATCTTCGGTTTTGGCATAGACGAGATCATTGAGCATATCATCGGTTGGCTTACTTCTTCGCTGGTCATGGCAATTTTTCATGTAGTGCTGAAACTCAACTACTCTGCGGGCACAGGCCTGATCTTCTTCCTCTGTTTGCATACTGCCAAGTAATCCCACAAAAGCGTCTGACCACTCCTTCACCAAATGATGCTCCTGTTGCGGGATCCCAAGCTGATCGCCGATTACTTTGACAGGCAAAGGGATGGAGAACTGGTGAGCGACCTCAAACTGACCATGTTGCACAAAGCTGTCGATAAGGCTATGACAGGTCTCTTCGATACGAGCTGACATGCGCTGAACTTTGGCAAAGGTAAAGGCGTGATTGACCAGTTTTCTGAATCTGTCGTGGGATGGGGGATCATTGGTCAGTAGGGTAGCGGTTTGTGGCCAGCCCTGAGCATAAATACGTCGGCACTCTTCACTGTGAAGGGATTTTCCAAGTAGGGGACTGGAGGACTTACTTGAAAACAGATCAGGTTGAGATGTGACTTCAAGGACGTGCTCATAGGAAAACACCATAAAAGTATTGTCCATTCCCGGGATTTTGTAGACGGGAGCCTGTTCCCTGGCAATTTTATTCGCCACAAAAGGGTTTTGAATTGTCTCCGGTGCAAAAAAATCAATGTTTTGAATTTGATCTTGCATGGATATTCCCAATTTTCAGTCTGATTAAAAAATAAACTCTTGTATTTAGTGTTATCACAGCTATCCTGATACATCAATAACAAACAGAATTGTTTGTTTGTTATTTATCATGGATTAATAAGCGAGCCCTGAGCGTGTTTGGGAAAAGTTACTGACTAAAAAGGTATTTATTTATGGGTTACCCTCTGAAAAATAGACAGATCCTGTTAAAGCGCCGCCCTGTAGGATTGCCGAATGAGTCTGATTATGAGGTGGTGACAAGTCCAGTCACTCCCCTTGAGCCTGGGGAGCTCTTGATGAGAAATGACTTGATTTCGCTGGATCCGGCAATCAGGGGGTGGATGTCTGCTGACGAAGACAGTTACATGCCACCTATAGCGCTTGGTGACCCTGTTCGATCCAGTACTCTCAGTACAGTGGTTGCCAGTCGTAACCCGGATTATGAGGTGGGCGATCTGGTACTTGGTCTTAATGCCTGGGAGGAGTACACCAAGCTTGGAGATATCCGCCATATACACAGCTTTGCGACCAAGATGCCTAAAGATTTGGGAGTACCCAATACCTGGTTGCTGAGCGTGCTCGGAGCCACAGGCATGACAGCTTATTTTGGCTTGCTGTATGTAGGAGAGCCTAAACCGGGAGATACAGTATTGGTTTCCAGTGCTGCGGGGGCTGTAGGTTCTATTGTTGGCCAGATTGCCAAGTTAAAAGGATGCAGAGTGGTTGGTATTGCTGGTAGCGACGAGAAATGTCGTTGGCTAAAGGATGAGTTGGGTTTCGATGATGCCATAAACTACAAAGACAACAACAATCGGGAGTTATTGGGTTGCGCGATAGCCAAGTCTTGTCCCGAAGGTGTGGATATCTACTTCGAAAATGTGGGTGGCTATTTCCTTGAGGCTGTGCTGGATAACATCGCCGAGCGCGGCAGGGTAATCATTTGTGGTTTGATTTCCCAGTATAACGAGGAGGTGGGCTCCGGTCCGGAGAACATCTGGAAGTTGCTGGTAAAGTCCGCCAGGATTGAGGGCTTTCTTATCCGAGATTATGTTGAGCAAATGCCCGAGGCTGCGTTGAAAATTGGTCAGTGGTTAGCTGAGGGGAAAATCCGTAACAAAGTCGATTTGCATACAGGTTTTGACAATATTCCCGCCAGTTTTTTAAAGCTGTTTAGTGGTCGTAATCAGGGCAAGTTGATTGTCGAGCTGGAGTTTGACCGGGAATAATTATCTAAACGGCATCATTGATGCCGCGCGGTTTAATTAGAAATGAGCAATGACTCAGGACTTGGAGAATGCGGTTTATTGACCATTGGAGAAATAGGCCGTCGGTCTATCATCCAAATCATATACAGGTTGTTTTTGGCTGCAAAGATACTTGTAAACTCTGGTTTCAGTTATCTCATAGTTGCCAAGGTGTGCCAGCATAGAAAGATAAGAGGGGGCGCTAAAATGGTATTGAAGGTGATGTTGTGACTCCCACTCTTCATAAACATAGATAAGGTCGCTCTCATTGACGTCAGCACTCCATTGATAGGCGATACATCCAGGTTCCTTTAATGCATCCTGTATGTAAGGATAAGCCTGTCTCAAGGCTTCTTCTCTTTGGTGGGGGGAGATGCGAATAACTCCGGAAATCAGTACTTTCATAGCTTGGTAATCTTTAAATTTCAACGATAGACTTGCCAAAGTTTGAACCATGGAAAATGGCGCTGAATGCCGCGGGAGCTGACTCAATCCCCTGATATAGGGTTTCAGCATTTTTCAGCTGATTTGAATCCAGCCAATTGAAAAGTTGTGACCTTATTTGGTTGTATCGCTGTGCATCGAAATGAGTCATTAAGCCCGTCATTGTCGCTTGCTTGGTAATCAGGTTAAACAGATTGCTGGGGCCGGGTTGAGCCTGTGTTTGGTCATAGCCGGAAATCGCACCACAAAGAGCTATTCGGGCCCCTTGTGCCAGATTATCAATAGCCGATTTGAGCATGTCTCCACCAATGTTATCGAAGTAGAAGTCAATACCATCGGGACATACTTCGGCGATAGCTGTGGTAAGATCTCCGCAGGTTTTATAATTAATCACGGCATCAAAGCCAAACTCGGATATCAGCTTTTGGGCTTTCTTATCATTACCAGCAATACCAATGACTTTTGCGCCGCGTATTTTACTGATTTGCCCGGCTACTATCCCCACAGCTCCTGCCGCAGCACTAATAAGAGCCGTTTGTCCCGGCTGTAACTTACCTATGTCTTCGGTGCCAATGTATGCCGACATACCGGTTTCACCCAGTACACCCAGGAATAACTTGTCGGCACAGGGCCAACCCCCCGGGACCGGATAGACAGCGTCATTATCAGGGGTAAGCACCGAATACTCTTGCCAGGCGAGTCTGGCCATTAACTTTTGTCCCGGCTGAAACCTGGGATTTCTGGAAGCTTCCACCTGGCCCAGAACTACGCCCTGAACCGGTTCTCCCAGAGTCATTGCAGGCAGGATATTATTACCACTGCCTTCGTTCATCCAGTAACGAAAGCCAGCATCCATAGACAGATAACTGTTACGTACCAATACCTCTCCATCTGACAGAGTGGGGAGTGGCACGGTTTCAAGCTCAAAGTCTGAAGCAAGTAATTTACCTTTAGGCCTCTTGGCCAGGACGATCTGCTTATGCATGGTAAGGGTTCTCTGTTCTATTGGGATGACAGTATCGAACGGTTGGTTTTCCTGCTTCATCTACTCTGAGTAAGTTGAATTTGCGTGTTAGAAACAACCAGCCATTCTCTCCTTTTATATACACATCGTTGTAAACACCAAAGAGATCGAACCTGTTGCCAAGGTATTCAAAGCTTTCGTTTACGTAGCAGCGACCTGAGGCCCGGTTTTGTTCCATTTGGGGTGAGATACTGTGGCTACTGACCTTATGTTCAACAAATTTGAAATGTTCCATGGCAGTCAACCAAAATTGCTTTATTGATTGCTGGCCAGTGAGTTCCTCCTGATTAGGCGGAGAGTCGAGGGAACTGATTATCCAATGAGCATCAGGATGCCAGCATTGTGCCCAGTCTTCGCCATCGACCCTATGTATGGCATCTGCATAACGTGCCATAAGCTCGCGGATTTCATCTCTGCAACAACTGGATGCGTTATTACTCATGGAACCCCCACATCGATATAACCACTGTGGCCGTCCCATTGTTCACAATGATTTTTTATTTTCTCGAACAGGTTAGTTAAATTATCAGTCCTTTCGATAACCTCGATCATAATATCCGGGGCCCGGTCACCATTGACGTATGAGGCCTTTTGCCCATCGGGCATTTCAATTTGCTGAACAACCTTGATACCTATGTTTTCAAGATAAGCGAGATCTGACTCATAGTTATCAGAGATGACCCCAAGATGCTGTTGGCCGCCGTTTGGAAACCATTTGATAAAGTCGCTGTATATTGAGGGCGCACGGTCGTGCTGCTGGATAAGCTCCAGCTGAATGTTGCCGTAATATGATAGAGCGATAGATACGTCGGGATTACTGGTTTTGCCCATAAAACTCATGGTGCGGAACTTTAAGTGGGAAAATACATAGAAGGGGCCGACACCAATTTTGTTCCAGCGCTGTATAGCCGAATAGATATCCGGAACCACATAGGCAACCTGAAACAGCTCAGGGATGCGACTAAAGACCCCGGCATTTGAACCCCGGGGCGACTCAGGCATTGGCCTCACCCTGCATACACCACTCTATGCCTCTTCTGAGCAGCAAATAATAGACATCGAGTTCCCAACTGCAACGTTCAATATTGGGATATTCGTCAACCAGTGGTTGCATATCATAAGTGCCGCGACAATGACCGAGCGTCAGATAAAGCACCTGGCCCTGATGATATGGATGAAGGTACATCACAGGACGGGGCTCATCGTTTTGCCACTGCTTGCCTTCATCAAAGTCGTCTGCTGTGCCATTAAAGAAGGTGTGTAATAAGCACTCATGCTCTCCATGAAACTCGGACAGGTAGAGTTCATCACAGGTGATGAAGTTAGATACCCCCCTGGTGAGCGGATGCTCAGCATTGGTGACATATACTTTATAGTCAGAGGTTGGAGGATGAGCGAGAAACTGGCTACCTAACATCTCCATAAACAGCGGCGATTCTCTGGGAGTGCCAACACAGACTGGGTCCAGGCTGAGAAAGCGACACACCGAGTTGGTGCCGTGGAGCGCAAACCATCTGTGCCCCCCACTCAACCAGGCTTTGAGCAACTGGGCCTGATTAGCATCAGGCAGCACGTTACAGGTGTAAGTAATCAGAAAATCTGACTGAACGATCGTTTTAATATCACTGTAATCACTGCCCACCTTCACCCTGACATTAGGATGCTCTGCCAATAATTTAAGTAGTTCAAGCCGAGCGAAATCCATATCATGATATTCGCCGCCACAAACCAGATAAGCGTTTATACGTTTCGGTTTCATGGGCCTTCCTCTATTTAAAGACCTTTACGCAAACCACCATCTATCACCAGATTGCTGCCGGTTATAAAACTGGCAAGGGGACTGGACAAATAGGCTATCAGGCTTCCTACCTCGTCGGGTGTGCCCATTCTGCCAAGGGGGATCTGGGATAAGGTTGATTGATAGAGCTCTGACATTTCATTTTCGACAAACTCCCAGGCACCACCGTTTACATAAACAGGGCCGGGGCTAACAGTGTTAACCCTGATACCGGTTTTACCATGGTGATGAGCCAGGGTTTTTGCGTGGGTTATCAAGGCGGACTTAAGGGCCATAAAACCGGGCGGAGAAGGGGGGAAATACTCGATGGCTGCGGTAGAGGATACAAAGGTGACCGCCGGAAATTTGGACTCAGACAGGTAAGGATGCAGAGTCTCGAAACCATCAACAGCACACATAAGGTCAACGTCAAAAAACTCTTTCCAAGCGCCCCAGGCGTCCATGCCGAGTGCGGTTCCTCCGGTCACGTTGGACACAAAAATATCAACACCTCTCATCTCTTCAGCGGCCTGCTTGAGCCAGAGCAGATAGGCGTCTTTATCATAAAGGTCGACCGCTTTACCGTGGGCCTTTCCTCCAAGGGCTCTGATCTCGGCTTCCAAAGCCTCCACACTTTGTTGCGAACGGGAACAAAAGCTGACTTCTGCTCCCTCTGCGCAAAATTGTAAAACGCAGGCCCGACCAATACCTTTAGTTCCGCCTGTGATGATTACCTTCTTGCCTTCAAGATAAAGATTCATAACCAGTCCCCTTAATATTGTCGTTACCGATTTTGAACTGTTGGTTTTTTGTTAACCTATCACAATAAAAACAGTCTTGCATGTTTTTGTTTTGATGCCGAAGTTATCCATTTAAATTCAACGTGATGATGATTTTTTGGTCATTTATTTAGCAAAATGACTGTGGTCAGGCTATTGCCACTCAAGTTCTTTGATGTTATCTCTGAACAATAAATAAACAGTCATGTCTGAATTTTATGTGTGGCTGAAGTACACATAATAAAGGTTCAAGCGATGCTAAAACTAATAGATAAAGTGGCGATTGTAACCGGAGGAGCTTCCGGGATTGGTGCCGAATGCGCGAGGGTGTTGTCTGAAAATGGCGCCACAGTGGTATTGGCTGATCTGGATATCGATCGTGGTTCATCTATTGCTAGGGAGTTGCCGGGAGAGGCCAGCTGTTTCGTGATGGATGTCATTAGTGAGCAGGATTGGCAGCAGTTGATAGATTATGTTCTGGACAAGTTTGGCAAGCTGAATCTGTTGGCACATTGTGCCGGGATCAGTCTGCCGGGAGATATAGAATCAACAGACTTCAGTCTGTGGCGGAAAATCCTCAGCGTCAATCTCGACGGTGCCTACTTGGCTAATCACTATTGTGTCAAAGCCATGAAGCAGAATGACGAGTCTAATGCCATTGTCAATATTTCATCTGCCATGAGTCTTAAGCCTCATTCATTTACCTCAGCATACTGCGCCAGTAAGGCTGGTGTTGATGCATTAACCAAGTGTGTGGCTCTGCATTGTGGTGAGCAGGGATTAAACATCCGCTGTAACTCAGTCCACCCGGGAGCTATTCATACACCTATGCTTGAACGTTATTTGGAGATGATGAAGGGAGACGGCACGCTCGAACAAGCCCAGCAGATGTTTGACTCCAGCCACCCTGTAGGTCATTGCGGTAGTGCAGGGGATATTGCCCAGGGGGTGCTGTATCTGCTGTCCAACGATTCAAGTTTTGTCACCGGAGCGCAACTTTCAATTGATGGCGGTCAGTCCATCGCCTGAACAGGTTTGGGAGGAAGGTATGACAACAACACAGAGTAACGAAAGGATTATCAGGCAGCATCTGGAAAAACTTCAGCAGGGAGATCTGTATGGAGTCATGGCAGATTTTGATGATGACGCCATTTTGGTGATGGCTACCGGTGTCATTAAAGGTAAAGCCGCTATCGAAGAGGTGTTTGCCGGTTTTCTGGCAGGCATTATTCCACCGGAGAAAACCACCTGGACCGTAGACCAACTGCTGGTGGAAGGAGATGTGGGGTATCTGGTGTGGAGCGCTAAATCCAACAGTCATGAGATAAGTTTTGCCAGTGACAGTTTCTTTTTGCAGGAAGGGAAGATTAAGGCACAGACATCGGCAGGCATTATTCAGGACCTGATGTATTAGCAGCAGAGGACGGCACAGTGTTGAATCACTCTTATCAATACCCAGAGAGAAATAGTCTCGCGACTCCCTGGCCCTTTAACACCATTGCGCAAGCAGCCAAACTGAGGGCGGAGCAAACCCCGGATGCCGTTGCCCACTATTTTGAAGATGGAACCTGTATCAGCTTTGGTCAGACCTGGGTGGATAGCATGGCCCTGGCCCAATCCTTTAAAGCTATGGGGCTGAAAAAGGGTGATGTGGTCAGCTTTCAACTGCCAAATTGGTATGAGGCTGTGATTATTAACCTGGCTGCATCCTGCCTGGGTCTTGTGGTTAATCCCATTGTTCCCATATACCGGGGGCATGAACTCAAATATATGTTGAACAAGGCCAAGGCCAGGGTGTTGTTTGTCCCTGAGACGTTTCGGGGTTTTAACTATCGGCATATGTTGGAGCAATTGCGTCCGGATGTGCCCTGTCTTGAGAAGGTGATTATTGTCAGGCCATCTTCTCCCGGAAATGATGACTATGATTCTCAGCTGATATACGGCAAGGACCTGGAGCCAGTCGAAGCCGACATGGATGAGATTAAGCTGTTGCTGTTTACCTCGGGCACTACGGGGTCACCCAAAGGGGTGTTACACAGTCATAGAAGTCTTGCATGGGCCATTCAAAACTGTTGTGACTTCTGGTCCATGACCGATGGCGACAAAATGTTTATGCCCTCTCCCGTAACTCATATCACTGGTTACACCTTTGGCCTCGAAGTTCCCTATTTCAATCGCACGCCATCTGCATTGATGGAGACATGGGAGGTCACAGCAGCAGCACGTTGGATTGATGAAATTGGGGCGACTGTTTGTGTTGGAGCTACCCCTTTCCTGCAGGAACTGACTGAACATCAAAGTCAGTCTGATACTGAGCTTTCCTCTCTTAGACTGTTTGCCTGTGGCGGTGCAGTGGTGCCACCAAAAGTGATATTTGATGCCACCAGAATACTACCCAATTGTCAGGCTATCCGTGTCTATGGCAGCAGTGAAACGCCCATTGTAACCCTGGGTTTTCTGTTGCCAGGACAGGAAAACCTGGCGGCCAACACGGATGGGCATGTATTTCGCTATCAGGTGCGAATTGTTAACCAAGGGGGGCATGACGCTCCTTTTAATGAAGAAGGGGAAGTTTGCGCCAGGGGGCCAGCCATGATGTGCGGCTATCTTGACCCTGATGACAACCTGGATGCATTTGACGATAAGGGTTTTTTCAAAACCGGGGATTTGGGATATCTGACTAAGGAGTCAGCGCTGGTGATATCAGGCAGAAAGAAGGACCTGATCATCCGGGGGGGAGAGAACATCAGTGCCCGTGAAATAGAGGACGTGTTAGCGGGTCTGGGTGAGGTCCGCGAAGTAGCCTGTGTTGCCATCCCCCACCTTAGACTGGGAGAAACTGTATGTGCTTTCCTGGTCTCGGGTGGTGCGGACGTCACTTTGAATGATATTCGTCAACAGTGTGCCGACGCAGGATTGGCCAAACAGAAGTGGCCACAGCACATAGTGCTGGTGGACGCTCTGCCGAAAACCCCTTCGGGCAAAGTTCAGAAATATCAGCTCAGAGAACAGGTCTCAGGGCTGGTGGTAGATTCACAACAATTAATGGGGTAATCGCCATGTCACTCGATCGACAAACCAGAATCTGGATGTTGGAGACCATGCTGGCCAGCCGGCATATGGATGACCGAATTATGGAGCTTTACTACCGGGACAAAACTCCTGTTTTTGACATCGCTGCTGGGTTAATTCCCGGTGAGATCCATAGTTCCCATGGTCAGGAGGCCTGTGCCGTTGGCACTGTCTCGGCGTTGACCGGTGACGATTGGATAACTGCTACCCACAGGCCCCATCACACGGCGGTGGCCAGGGGGCTGGAAATAAAGCAAATACTGTGTGAAATCATGGGTAAGGCCAATGGATTGAGCGGAGGTAAAGGAGGGCATATGCATCTTTATTCCGCTAAGCATAACTTTAGTTCCAGCGGCATTATCGCTGAGGGCATGGGTCCTGCAGCGGGTATGGCTTTAGCTTGCCGCATGCAGGGTAATCCGGGGGTTGGAGTCTGCTTCCTTGGAGAGGCCGCAGTGAATCAAGGGGCGTTTCATGAAGTGATGAATATGGCTGGCGTCTACAAGCTGCCCTTTGTTTGTGTGGTTGAAGATAACAATTGGGGAGTCAGTGTTGCCAAGTCAGCATCAACGGCGGTGGCTCGTAACAGCGATCGTGCGGCTGCCTATAATGCACTGGGACTCTATGTAGATACCAATGATCCTGAGGATATTCACGCCGCGATGAGTAAAGCACTGAGGCATACTCGCAGCGGCTCTGGCCCCGTGATCCTTGAACTGAAGACCTATCGCTTGCAGGGCCACATGCTGGGGGACCCCCAGCACTATGTACCTGATGAGGAGAAGGCGGCATTTAGAGATTGCACTCTGGACTACCGAGCCAAGTTGGAAGCCGAGGGGGTACTGACTGCTTCTGAGGCGGATGAATTACAGGCGAGGGTCAAAGCTGAAGTGGATGAGGCGGTGGAGTTTGCCATAGCCAGTCCTCTCCCTGACGCCGAAAACGCGTTGTCGGGTAACTTTGTCGATGAAATTACAGGTAGGGCAAACATATGACCAGTTCAAGAACATTAACAATGGCCCGGGCTGGCCGCGAAGCTGTGATGTGGGAGATGGAGCAGGATCCCCGGGTATTTATGCTGGGTGAGGATGTCTACAAGTTTGGCGGTGTATTCGGTACAGCAGATGGGTTGGGGGAGATGTTTGGCGCCGATCGTATTCTGGATACGCCGATTTCGGAAACCGGCTTTATTGGCCTGGCTACAGGCGCGGCTATTGCAGGTATGAGGCCTATTGTCGAGTTGGCGTTTATTGATTTCATTGGGGTTTGCTATAACGCAATCGTTAATCTGGCGGCTAAGCATCATTACCTATCCAATGGTCAGGTGAAAGTTCCCATGGTCCTTATGTTGGGCAGTGGTGGTGGTTATAACAATGGCGGCCAACACTCCCAGGCTCTTCATGCCTGTCTGGCACATATGCCCGGGATGAAAGTTGTCGCCCCCTCCAATGCTTACGATGCCAAAGGGTTTATGCATGCGGCAATTCGCAGTGATGATTTTGTCGTCTATATCGGTCATAAAAAACTGTCCGGTGTGGGATTTTTTGGCAAACCTATTCCTGGCACCATGTCAGAAATTCCCAGCGAGCCATACACATTGCCCTTTGGTGAGGCAAAAGTTGTTCGTGAAGGCATTGATGCCACTATCGTTGCTATCAGCTGGACTGTTCATCAGGCACTGGATGCTGCTGAGAAGTTGGCACACGAAGGGATTGATGTCGAAGTGATAGACCCACGAACTTTGGTGCCATTGGATAGGGAGAGCATTCTTAAGTCGGTTGCTAAGACAGGGCATCTGATTGTGGCGGATGAGGATTACCAAAGCTATGGCTTTACTGCGGAGGTTATTGCCAGCGTTGCTGAGTTGGATCCTACAGTTTTGAAGTCAGCACCGGTGCGGGTAGCCAATCCTGATGTCACCATTCCCTATTCCCGCCCAATGGAACAGCACATATTACCGACCAGTCAGCGTATTCAGGAAGCAGTTAGACGAGTTTTATCGAAATAACACAGGTGAAAACAATGAAAGTAACAATTCCAAATGATCAATGGGACGAGGGCAAAGAAGGTGTCATTGTCACCTGGATATACGGTGATGGTGCAGAGGTTGAAGTGGGTGATGTTATCTGTGAGTTAATGGTGGAAAAAATCCAGAGTGACTTTGTAGCACCCGCGTCAGGCGTATTAAGAATTCTGGTCGAGGCTGACAGTACCGTTGAGCCGGGCGATCACGTTGCTGATATTGAATAAGTGAGGTCAACCTATGCAGAAGATACCTCTCAAAGGCCTGAGGGGCATGATTGCGTCCAATATGATGCAAAGCCTGCAGCAAGCTGCGCAGCTGACCTTTGTCACAGATGTTGATGCTACCGGATTATTAAGCCTGAAAGCACAATTTAAACGGGAAAAAAAAGTCGCCATTGGGGTCGAGGACTTGCTTATTTTGTGCCTGAAAGAGACTTTGAAACGACACGGTGGGATGAATGGGTATATCGCCGATGGGGTTATTCATCTGTCAGAGGCAATTAATGTTGCGATTGCAACGCCTATCCCCGGAGGGCTGGCAGCTCCCGTGCTGTTTGACATCCAGGAGATGAGCATTGAGGAGATCAGCGCCCAGCGGCGTGATTTGATCGCCCGAGCCAATTCCAATCATCTGTTCCCAAGAGAAATGACAGGGGGCACGATAACCATCAGTAATCTGGGCTTAACCAGAGTGAAGTACTTTACACCGATTCTCAATGCTGGTCAGTTGGCAATCCTGGGGATTGGCAGTATTCAGCGGCAACCTGTTTGTCTCGACTCTGGAGAAATTGTCGTAAGGTCGATGATGGGACTGTCTTTGACCTGTGATCATCAGGCTATTGATGGCCAGCCTGCCGGTGAGTTTTTATCGGATTTAGCAATGGCAATAGAGAAGCTTGGAGCCGGCGGGGAGTTACATATTGCAAGTGACAATACTTGACTCACCGGTAGATTTAGGTGACCAGTTGGACGGGGAATTGTCTGCATTATGCCGGGCAGAACATCCTCAACTCACCATTTGGCAGTCACTCCCCGCGCTGGCTGTAAGTCAAAAAGATACCTTGTTGCCAACTTATGCTGAAGCGGTAGAAGTGTTAAGGCGGGACGGTGTAGAAACCCTGGTGCGCAAATCTGGCGGCAGTGCGGTTTTCCAGAGTCAATCCTTGTTTAATCTCACCCTTATATGGCGATTACAGGGACAAACGTCTATCCCGGAAAGTTACCGGCTGATGTGTCGGCCCATGATGGATTGGCTTGGCCAGCAGGGGATTTCCAGTCAACTGCACGCCGTAGATGGTGCATTTTGTGATGGCAGCTTCAATATCGCGGTTGGCGGGAAGAAACTGGCTGGTACCGCTCAGCGTTGGCAGAGGCGGAAAGGTGAGTGCAAGGTGCTTGGTCATATCTCCATCGTCCTCTCCCCCGACTACCATAGGGAGCTGAATCTAATCAACGAGTTTTACCGATTGGCAGGTAAGCCAATGGCTTACCGAAGACAAGCACTGATGGACTTGCAGAGCCTGGTTGGTTCGATCAATAAATCAGACAACACCTTTGCGAATTTTGCCCGACAAATCGGGCTGCAATACAGTGGGAGCCAATATGAGTTTGGCCAATAAGAGCGTCATCATTACGGGGGCATGCGGCAATGTAGGTGAAGCTGCAGCTAACTTGTTTTATCAGCAGGGCGCACAACTTGTACTGACAGACTTGAGTCAGAGAAAGCTTCAAGAAAAGTTCAAACATTTCTCAGCGGAACGATGTCGCTTGGTCGACGGTAACATCACTGAAGAAACCACCAATATTGAGATTGTATCCGAGGCGATGAAGCAATTCGGCAAGTTGGACGGCTTCCTGGCCAATGCTGGTATAGAAGGACAAATGGGGCCGATAGCTGACGCTGATGTCGATAGTTTTGACAAAGTGATGGCAGTCAATGTCAGAAGTGTTTGGTTGGGCGTCAAACATGTCTCTAAGGCGATGCAGTCGAGCGGAGGCGGAAGTATTGTCATTACCTCCTCTGTTGGAGGGGTTACAGGCTCTCCCTTTGTATCGGCTTATATCACCAGCAAACATGCAGTGGTTGGGATAATGCGCTCATTGGCATTGGAGTTGGGAGCAGACAATATCCGGGTGAATACGGTTCACCCCTGTGGTGTCGAAGGGCGAATGATAGAGCATATTCGCAGTATGCTGCCTCCGGGAGCCATTGAGAAAAGCTTGGAGCGTCAGGCTCTGGCACGCTTGGTTAATCCATCTGAAGTGGCAGGCATTATGCGTTTTCTGATTTCTGATGAAAGCCGGATGTGCACTGGCGGCTGCTACAACATTGACGGTGGATACTCGACTTGAGGTGAGTTATGCAACTGACAGAACTGACAATCAAAGAAGAAATCGCCCTGTTGACGCTCCGGTCGGTGGCGACCAGAAATGCGCTATCCCTGGAGATGGCCGCAGAACTGCGAGATCAGCTTGAGAGCGTGGCTGACAGCAGTGTCAGGATGCTGCTGCTCAGGGGGGAGGGCTGTTTTATGGCTGGAGGGGATATCACCTTTCTTGAGCAAGCTGTGTCCAGAGAGGATGCCAGGGATGTTGCCTGTTTGATTGATGCAGCCCACGGGCTGATAGATCAAATTCGCGCCTTAGCGGTACCAGTGGTTGCTGTGGTCGAAGGTAGCTGTGCAGGGTTTGGCATCAGTTTGCTCAGTCATTGTGATTTTGCCATTGCTGAACAGTCCTGTGTTTTTACCCTGGCGTATTCTGCCATTGGGGCCAGCCCAGACGGCGGTGCCAGTTATACTTTGCCCCGTATTTGCGGAGAAAAGAAAGCCAGGGAGCTACTTATGTTCAGCGAGCCCTTTACGGCAGAAGATGCCATGAATATAGGTCTGGTTAATGAGGTTGTCAGTATCGGGGGAATGTCGGCTTGTATCAGCCGCTGGCAGCAAAGGATCTGTTTAAAATCTCCCCATGCACTGGCGCGTATCAAACAGCTTATGAATAGGGATCAAAATGAGCGCCGCGCCCATATGGAAGCCGAAAAACAAGCTTTTATAAAGGGTATAGCTTCAGATGATCTGCTTGAAGGGATTCGGGCTTTTATGGAAAAAAGGCCCGCCAATTACAAATCCTCTATTCAGGATTAAAGGCGGACAAAGGTCAGCAGGGAAGTGTTAAGAAATCACATTAAAATTCAGCCCTTCAGGGATATCAGTCAGCTTTAGTTGGCAGGCAAGGCGACTGGTAGGAGTCGAGTTAGGCACATACTCAAGCAGTGCTTGCTCATCTTCATGCATCGCAGGCAGACGCTCAAAATCTTGTTGGGACAATCCCACGTGGCATGTGGCACAGGAGCAGCAGCCACCGCATTCGCCATCAATTCCTTCGATATTATGATTGACCGCCAACTGCATCAGATTTGATGCGCCAGCTCTTGGCAGCTCATGGCATTGGCCTGAGGCATCGATTATTTTGATTGGTGACATAGTGTAATTATCTCCTTCATGCTGATGGATGAGTTACTGAGCATCTCTGCCGGTACTCTTCCTCCTTGTGCGATAAGCCGCTTTGAGGCCATAAATTCACCGGGTTGATTGACGCAATCGGCAGCGATAACCACACCATTGCGCAGGTAGAAACAACTGAATTGACCATCGCTGACACTCCCCCTCAGTACAGTCGCATCATGGCCTGTATTTATCCCGGCCATTTTCATTTTCAGGTCATATTGGTCAGTCCAGAACCAGGGAAGATCGTGGGGCTTAAAGTCCTGCTGAGTGATATGTGCAGCGGTAATTCGGGCTTGCTCAACGGCACTTTGAACAGACTCTATTCTGAGCCCGGGATGGTCCGGGTGAGGGTAGCTAGCGCAATCTCCAATGGCATATATATTGTGATCTGATGTTTGACCATATTGATTCACTAATACGCCATTATCTGTCTCAAGCTTTGCCTTTGAAGCCAGATAGGTATTTGGCAACATGCCTATTCCAGCTACTACAAGATCGGTTATGAAACACTCCCCATCAGATGAGCGAAGGCTGGCCCTGCCATCTTGAAGTAATGTGGCTTGTTCAATCTGCTGCCCGATTAAAAAGTGGACACCTCGTCGCTGGTGGTAGGTTTGAAAAAAATCACTCACCTCAGCGGCTGTCACCCGGTTTAATATTCTGCTGGCTGCTTCTACCAGGGTGACCTTTTTACCCATTTGGATCAGGCTGGCTGCGAGTTCCAGACCGATATATCCTCCGCCCACAAGGGTGATGTGCTGAGTGTTTTCGAGCCGCTTTTGGAGCGCCAGAGTGTCTGACATGTCTCTGAGATAAACCAGCTTGTCCGACTCCAGGCCCGGAATTCTGACAGGACGCGGTGCTCCGCCTGTCGCCAGTATCAACTTGTCATAGTTGAGTTCGCCATTAATCAGCCTGTGCTTACGGTCAATCTCTTTCACAGAGTAATTCAGCCTTAACTCTATCCCAGCTTCATCAAATGCTGATGGGGATTTGAGCTGAATTTGTTCTGCCTGTACTTCCCCTTTTACCAGCGCTTTGGAGAGTGGAGGCCTGTGATAGGGCAGGCAGGACTCATCACTGAGAAGAGTAACTTCTATCCCAGGGATATGTTGCTTCAGCTGGAATGCGGCGTTGCAGCCGGCATGGCTGGCTCCAATAATGACGATTTTCTGTCTATTACCCATAAAACAAAACGGCATGATTGTTTTTTATTAAGTCTATGTTAATTTATTGTTTCGATCCACCGTTAGTTGCACTAAATGGACACCGGCATGAAAAATAAAGTTATTGTTTTGCACAGGACGCCTGTAGGAGCCTTGTCAGACGGCGACTTGGCGCTGAAGGTGCGGGACGTTGGAGAATTGTTACCCGGGTTTATCAGGGTAGCGGTGGAGTATATTTCCGTGGAGCCTGCGATGCGCGGTTGGGTGACAAATCGTACCGATTACATGCCGAGGCTAGCGCCTGGAGATACTTTACATGCTTTTGGGATTGGCGTGGTGATCCAGAGCGAGCATGCTGGTTTTACCGTAGGGCAAAAAGTGATTGGTAACCTTGGCGCCCAAGAGATAGCGGATATTAATCCTGAAATGACAGAGCTTCGAACTGCCTTGCCTGAGCCTGTGCCATCTTCCATTCAGCTTGGGATGGCCGGGATTACCGGGTTAACGGCATTCTTTGGTATGACCAAAATCGCCAGGCCATCAGTCGGAGAAACTTTTGTAGTGTCTGCGGCAGCAGGCGCGGTGGGATCAGTGGCCGGTCAGTTGGCCAGGTTGGCTGGTTGTAAAGTGATAGGGATTGCAGGCAGTGATGCCAAAAGTCTTTGGTTGACCCGGGAATTGGGGTTTGATGCTGTTATCAACCGACATAGTGAGAATGTCAAAGCCCGGCTGGACGAACTCTGTCCTGAAGGAATAGATATCTACTTTGATAATGTTGGTGGCGACATACTGGATACTTGCCTCTCCCGTCTCCGTAAAGGCGCCAGAGTTGTGCTTTGTGGTGGAATTGCAACTTACAATGCGACTGAAAAACCGGCTGGGCCAGCAAATTACTTTGCGCTTGTGCATCGTAGTGCATTGATGCAGGGCTTTATTGTATTGGACTATCTGGATGAGTTTGAACCGGCAATTGAATGGATAATGACTCAATACAACGCCGGACTTCTGATAAACCGGGAAGAGATGTTTACCGGGGTTGAATCTCTCCCCAATGCTTTGAACGCGCTATTTGATGGCAGCAACACTGGTAAGGTGCTGGTCAAAACCTGAATAGACCAATTAGAATTCGAATGGGGGAAATAGAGGAGTAAGCTCATTCTCCCCATCGAATAGGCTGTTTCTGACCAGCTCACTATCGTAGAACTCCCATAGTCGACTTATCCTGCCCTCAGTGACCCGGAAAATATGACAGTATCTTTGGTCGTAATTCTTGCCTGACTTGGTGTTTCCTCTGGCCTCCATAATCGCGACGGCCATCTCACCATTGGAGCACATAACCTTCCATTTGGTGCAGAATTGAAAGTCATCAGCAAGCTGTTCCATCAACAAAGGGAAAACCTGGTTGCACAGTGTGTCTTTACCATCAATATGACCGGATAGAGGCGTAACTCCTGAAAGATCAAGCTGGACATTGTCGTGCATTGTGTCCAGAAACCTGCTCATATCCTTGGCCTCGAGGCTGGTATAAAAGCGTGACACCAAATCCAAGGTGGACTGCTGTTGGGTGGGTAGGCTTTTATCCTGAGTCGAGTAACAGGTCACGAGTCATCCTGCTCTTGCCAGCCCTGCATATACATATCCAGTACCTTGTGGGTGTGCCGTATTCTGACTTCCTGGAAATTCGCCAGCTCAATTTTTTTCTCTTTGGCAGCATGCATACCTGATTGAACGAAAGGCATATTGCCCATGTCTTGGTCGAAGATAGGCCCAAGAGCACCCAACTCCTCAGCATCTGACCATTTTTCGTCTTCCTCCAGACTGTGCAGGGGAACGGGCGGAACCCTTTCAGCGTCTTTGTTATTTCGCTTCAATACCATCACATCCATATAGCAGGAATCAGGATCTTCCCCATCCGGTAACCAACGATAGACTATGTTGGGAACATAGCCGCCCCAAGGCGAAAAGTTGGGAAACACATTGTAGACAATGGCATCCAACATCTCAGCATTGGTTGCACGCTCGTAATTGTGGCCATCTTCTTTGCTGAAGTTGTCCCTGCTCATTCTGGCCATCACATCTCTAGCCGCCTGGCCCTCCTCCAGTTGATGTTCATGTTCACTGACTACCCGGCCGGAACCGCGTGTAAGAGTATCGAGAATCTGTTGCTGGCTGACGGAGTTTTTTGGGAGGAATTCACTTTGTACTCCCATGGGATGTATCGCTCTGCTGACATGGTCACCGAGGATATCGTACTGACTGTTGGCATCTGCGCTAAAGCTAAGGATCTGTGGATGGGTTGCCTGGCTATGATAAGCTTCCATAAAGGCTTCCATGGCTACCTTCCAGTTACATGGAATACGTTTGCGAACATGGACAACTTTGCTGCATTCGTCCAGTCGCCAGCGTTCGAAGTGCTCTGTGATCTCTCCTAAATACTCTTCAAGTGGAGCACAGTCAGGATCCATATTGATAAATACAAAGCCTTGCCAGGTAGCAAGCCGGATCTGTGGCAGTGTCATCTGCTCTTCTTTGATATGGCAAAAATCCCACTGCGCGGGGATATGCTTTAACTCACCATCAAGACGCCAGGTATAAGCGTGGAAGGGACAGCGGATCTCTTTGGAGCAACCCTGAGAGGTTTTCAACTTACGGCCGCGGTGAAGACATGAATTGTAGAAGGCTCTCAAGGTGTCGTCTTCTCCCCGGATGATCAGAAATGAGTGTCTTCCAATCTCATAAACATAATGACTCCCGACTCTGGGAAGCTCTTCCTCCCGACAAGCCATCTGCCATACCTTTGACCACATAAGTTTGTATTCCTGGCTGCAATAGTGGCGACTGGTAAATACCCGGCTGTCGATACTGTCGGAGCCCAGGTCTTGATATCGCTCTTGGAAACAATCGTCAACCTTTCCCTCTTCGCGCAAAAATAACGCCTCTACTGACTCGATACCTTCTGGCCTGGCTGGCTTGATGCCCTGATTGCCACTGCGTTTGCCTGTCATGATTTGCTCCTTAGTAAGAGGAAAGTCGGTTGTTTTTGTTAACGGGTAAACTTCTGGTTGCACCTGTTAAGGTGGAAGTTTCGGTCACCATACCTGTGAGCGTTACACATCAGTCTCTTAGCGAAATGCCCTACATTCAGCTCTTCCGTTACACCGATTCCACCATGAAGCTGCACGGCAGCTTCTGCCACAAATCTGGCAGCATCATGGATTTGAATGTGGGCAAGTGACAGCAGGTAGTCGTGATTTGCTCTGTCAGAAGTAGCGAGAGACTCAGTCAGCATGGACGCCATAGAAGTCGCTCTTTGATGGGCGATATACATATCAGCCAATTTATGTTGTAGAGCCTGAAATTCGGCCAGCGGCTGGCCGAATTGGTTTCGATCCTTAAGATATTGACTGGTTGCCTCTAATAGTTTGTTGATACAACCCAGGCTGTCAGCACAGTTAAAGGCAAAGGCAAGATTGAAAATATGCTGAGTACACTCACGGCTGTTACCACTGTCGAGCAGACATGTATCAAGCTTCAAATTGGGGATTTCAATCTGAACATTGCCCATAGGCCTGTCATCTGCGCCAGCATAATGGTTAACGCTCAGACCCGGTTCATCAGCCGGCAATAACAGCCATGTAGCATCACCTCGGGCCAAATCCGATGCCAGCAACAAAATATGGGTCAGATCCTGGGTATCGGTGACAAAGGATTTAACGCCTTTCGTAGTGGCAGTACCATCGCCATGATTTGCAATAAGAGTGTGATTGGTTTGGTAGTCATAGCCTTCGTCATAGAGAGCCAACGCACAACGAACTGAGCCATTGACTATGCCGGGCAAAAACGTTTCCTTCTGCTGCTCATCGCCCAGCTCCTGAATTAATATGGCTGTCAACCACTGGCTGGCCATAGGTTCCAGCACCAGATATTCTGCTTGTACTGTCAACAGGGACAGCATCTCGGAATATGAGCCTGACAAGCCGCCGTAGGCTTCGTCACAGGGAACTGCCAACCAACCAAGATCGGCCATCGTGAGCCAGGTATCACGATTCACCGGATTGCCTGATTTGATATTCTGATAGTGGTTGTGAAAGTCATAATTGTCTGACAGATACCTGACAGCGCTTTCAACAAGAAGTTGTTCAATATCGTTACTGAAATCAGTTTGAGAGAACATGGGGGACCTCATGAGCGGGTTAAAATCGTTCTGGCAATCAGGTTTCTTTGTATCTCGTTGGTGCCACCATAAATGGAGGCTGCCAGACTATTCAGGTAGCGGGGAACGGCCCAATAGCTGTCCTGAAATTTTGGGATGGGCCAATGAGAGTCTGATAGTTTCTCCCGTTTCAGGACCATAGCTTCTGGCCCCAGCAGTTCCACCGCCAACCTCGCCAGTTGCTGCTCAATCTCTGTGGCTTCGGTTTTTAGCAGTGAGGATTCAGCTCCACTTTCACACCCGTTCTCATAATGTTTTTGGGCACGTAGCTCAGTGTATTCCAGGGCTGTAATCGCAGCGTCGAGTTCTATCAGGCGATTGACATAAAGTGACTCAAAGTAGGAGTCTTGTGTGGAATTCATAGATTTTTGCTGGCAAAGCCGGGTGACTCTGATTAAATTTGCTCTAAGCCTTGCTGAAGCTGCGCCAGCGCCACGCTCCAGCTCCAACAAGTATTTGGCATAGGTCCAACCTTGTCCTGGTTCTCCAACGAGGTTTTCTTGAGGCACTTTAACGTCTTCAAAGAACACTTCATTCAGGTCGTGCTGACCACTGATAGAGGTGATGGGTTTGACAGAGATCCCCGGAGTATCCATGGGAATAAGCAGAAAACTGATGCCTTGCTGGGGCTTCTTCTCTTTACTGGTCCTGACAAGACAGAAAATCCAATTGGCAAAATGAGCATGAGTTGTCCAAATTTTGCTGCCATTCACCAGGTAATGCCCATCGACTAGTTCAGCTTTACATTTCAGGGAGGCAAGATCTGATCCTGAGCCTGGCTCAGAATAGCCCTGGCACCAATAATCCTCACCGGATAAAATTCGGGGTAGGAAGCGTTGCTTTTGCTGCTCTGAGCCATATTTGATGATCACAGGCCCTACCATTTTGAGTCCTAGAGGAATAGTCAGAGGGGCGCCAGCTTTGGCCGACTCTACCTCAAAAATATACTTCTGCTTTTGCGTCCAGTTGATACCACCATACTGTTCAGGCCAAAGAGGAGCGGCCCAACCTTTGGCAGCCAACTTCTGTTGCCAGGCAAGTGCCAGCTCTTTGTCCGGGAACACTCCTGAGGTTGCCAGTGATTCATGCAGGATTTCTTCAGTGAGGTTGTGTTGAAGAAATTCCCGAACCTCTTGTTGGAATGCGAGTTCCCTTTCATCTAGTACAAGGCTCATAAGTAACCCTTAGTTTTTATGGTTAGTTTGCTCCGATATAGATGGCATATGGACGTCACTTAAAACTCTGTTATTATAAAAACAGAACTGACTGTATTTTTATTGGATCGATAAAGCTTCAGGGAAGATGGCAAATTGTTGAATCTCTCGGTTAATCTACGTACGATTATTTCAGATTCTTTACACACCTTTTGTTTTATCCTCTGAAGTTCATATCAAAACAAACATGCCTGTATGTTTTTTGTATCATCAGGGTGGATGATTTTCAAGCGTCTTCTTCAGGAGTTATTTCATGACAACAAACACCAGACGACCGAAAGAGGGATCCAAGCAGGCTCTGAAAAGTGCCAATACCCAGGAAGCATTTCTAAAGGCAACTTTGGATTGCTATGTTTCTCTGGGCTACATACTCACTACTACGACTACGGTCGCCAAGCATACGGGACTGTCCCGTGGGGCAATGATGCACCATTTCCCGAGTAAGCGAGCTTTGGTTGAGGCTTCAATTGATTACCTTAATAAAGAGCGCATTCGGGTTTTTCTTACGGAGATAGGTAAGCTCTCCAAGCAGAGTCGACGGATTGTTGGTCTGGATGGGCTTGAAGTCTACTGGAAACTGGTCAACAGCAAGCTGTATACCGCTTACTTCGAATTACGAATGGCATCCCGAACGGATAAAGAGCTGGCGCAGATCCTTAAGAACGCGGACAGTGACTTTGAAAAGGTTTGGCTGGAGAAGATCAAAGAGGTTTTCCCTGAGTGGTGTGAGAAAGATACTGCTCAACTCAGCCTTGCTATGGATCTGACCCAAAGCACTATGGAAGGTCTCGCTCAATGTCACTTCACCAATGACAGTGAGGAGCGAAAAAGACGGGTGCTGCTATATACCAGAAGGGCGATTCGGGATATCTATGACGTCGACAAGATTGTTGACATTATAGAAGGTGAGGGACCGCTTTCAAATGAACCCAGATGATACCTGTGTGGATTCGCGTTAAACTGATAACAGGCTGACACAACTTATTCCCGGCGCTCCGTATACTTGGCTGAGCGCCATTTTTGGGGTCGCTACCTGACGTTTACCGGCCTCTCCCCTGAGCTGAAGTACGTTCTCATATATTTGCCGTAGGCCTGATGCACCGACCGGTTCGCCGTTTGCGAGACATCCTCCGTCAGTATTTATAGGCAGAGAGCCTGTCAAACTTGTCTTTCCGGTTAATATCAGTTGTTCCTGATCTCCATGTTCACACAGTCCCGTCTCCGCCATATGCATTATCTCGGCTCCCGACTCAGTGTCCTGCAACTGTGCAATATTTACCTCTTCGGGGCCAATACCAGCGGCTTCATAACAGGCCCGACTGGCATCTGTGGTGACAGGCGCGGTATTGGCCACCTGATTACAGGTTGTGAACACCTCGAAGGTTCCCTCCCTGCGACTGTTTAAGGCGCAGCCACGAATTTGAATTGCACGGCGACTTCCAATTTTCCTAAGACCTGCATCATTACAAACGATCAAAGAGATGGCACCTTCTGAGGGAGAACAAAACATGTATTTTCTCAAGGGGTAATTCAGCATGGGCGAGGCAATAATCTCATCGGCACTAAAGGCTTGTTGTCGCCACGCCATTGGGTTGAGGGAGCCATTGTAAAATGCCTTTTGTGCCACAGCGACCAAGGCATTTTCAGAGATCCCGTAATCGTGCATGTAACGGTTGATCTTCATAGCAAAAAATTGGGTCGTCAGGGCAAATCCCATCTCCCCGTACCAATCCGGCAAGCCCCAATCAGATAACCTTACCCGAAACGCACCATGCTCATGCTTGTCAAACCCGGTGACCAGACCTATATCTCCCATCCCGCTTTTGAGGGCATTGACTGCGCTAATCAGGGCGCTGCCTCCGGTGGCACAGCCATTTGCCACGTTGATAAAGGGGATACCACTCAGGCCTTTGAACTTTAGCAGGGTATCAGCATTACCGGCGTCCTGACTGCCGCCAAATGCAAATTCCACTTGCTCCCATTGAATTCGTGCATCTTCCATTGCTGCGGCGGTTGCAATACTGGCCTGCTGTATACCTGATACACCGGGAGTTCGGCCAAACTTATGTATGCCGATACCAACTATGTAGGTTCTTTCTGCCATTGTAATTTTCCTCTAGGTGACAAAGATGACCGGCTGGGTGGTCCCTTGCATCAGATCGGCACGAAAGCAAAAGCTTGTCTGGCCTGTTTGTTTGGGGCCAGGGTGATGTCAAGCGGTGTGAGTTTTACCGGTATACCAATTTCAGGGGTGTGGACGTTCTGTAGCCTGGTGATAACTCTGATGCCTTCGGGCAATTCAACAAAACCCAGCAGAAAAGGAGAGAAATTTTCAATGAGCTGCTGATCAGCAAATGGAGGCGCTTTGGGCGGGTAAGCCTGTGTAGTCCAGCTCCACAGTACTCCCTCTCTGGACAGCGGTAGAAGCTCGGTCTGGAGATCACATCGATTGCACTGTAACTCGGGAGGAAAACAAATCTGACTGCAGTTGGGGCACTGACTGGCACGCAAATAGATGCCTTCGTCATCGAGCCCTAGTACCTTGTCGTCTATCCAATCTTTGCTCATGACTATCCCCGTAAAACTGTTTTTACCTTGATATTTGATGCCACTGAAAATATAAACAGTCAAGAATGTTTTTAATGTTGGAGTGCAAGGAGTGAATAATGGAAAACTTGGAGCTGTTGCGAAGTATTACCCGTAACTTATTAACATATATAGAGAATGATACCACTTTTATGTCTGGTTCTCCCATGGTGAACCAGGCGGATATTTATACAGCTGAGGCTTTGCTGGGGCAGGAAAAGGCAAAACTGTTCGATACATTGCCCCAATTAGTTTGTTTTTCCCGGGACCTTCCGAACAAGGGGAGTTTTCTGGCAGTGGAGCATATGTCCAAGCCTGTACTTCTGGTGAGAGACAAACAAGGGTTAGCCAGAGCTTTTTTGAATATCTGTCCCCATAGGAACAGCAAACTTAAACAGGGGAGTGGTCAATGTCACTTTTTGGTCTGCCCTTATCATGCCTGGAGTTTCGAGCTTGATGGCAAACTCAACCGTATCTATGCAGCCGAAACTGTGGGAGATTTGGATAAACAAGATTACCAGCTGACATCTCTTCCCTGTGAAGAGGTCGCAGGTATGGTGTTTATCAGCCTATCCCCCGGTCAGCCTATATCAGTAGCCAGCCATCTTGAAGATATGCTTGATGCTCTAGCGCGTTGGGAGTTGGATAAACTGACCAAAGTCAGCTCAAGAATGATGGAGATTAAGTGCAACTGGAA
This sequence comes from Shewanella corallii, assembly GCF_023349125.1. Lineage (GTDB taxonomy): Bacteria > Pseudomonadota > Gammaproteobacteria > Enterobacterales > Shewanellaceae > Shewanella > Shewanella corallii. The sequence continues at coordinate 224,306 of NZ_JAKIKT010000007.1, forward strand.
GCTGGCGGTCGAAACATTCGGAGAGGGGTATCACTTTGAACCATTACACCGAAAAACCGTAGGGGATTATGCCATAGGTAATTGTTCCCACTTTGATCGTTTTGGACCTGATGGTGAGCACCACAGGCTGGCGTTTCCCAATAAGTGGATAAAACAACTTGCTGGCAAGTCTGAAGAAGAGTGGGGCACCGAGGAAGATTTATTCGCTAATTTTCAACTGGTTCATTTTATTTTCCCCAACGTGATTTTATTGATCTCTCCCCGTGAGGTGGAGTTTTTCCAAATCTATCCTGGCTCATCTGCATCAAGCCATACCACGGTATACACCAGCTATGTCAGAAAAAGCGATATGTTGAAGACCGATGAGCAGCAACAGGCGGCATTAGATCATTTCAGATTTATCGTGAAAGTAGTGACTGAGGAAGATTATGACGTAGTGAGCAGTATTCAGCGTTCCCATGAGGCCACAGGAGGAGAAAGGGCGTTTACCTGCGGGAGGAATGAACCAGCCTTAATCAATTTTCATCGGCAGCTCGAGCATAAACTATCGGGCTGTAAACCGGTTTAATACAATGATAAGAGCTTAATGGGTAAGTAAATCAAATCCAAAGTCGTACTCAAGCCATTGATTAAGCTGTATGTTGCGTTTTTTATTCAAAATAAAATAAAAAACAATCTTGACTGTTTTGTGTTCGGTGTGTTTTATCTATTTAGGACGCACTGAAAAAGTGCGGACATGAAGAGTTTTCGACGGGTTTAGTAGCAGTTGTCTAATATTTTAGGGGTATTCATTGAAACTCTTCCGACAAGTGTGAGCATTGGGGCAAGCCTTTAACCATGTGAGCTAATTTAAACTCCGGGTTTGCCTGTATTTGACTGAATTCGGAGCAGACCATGATAAACACACCAAGCAAAGCAATCTGTTCACTTGCTGCGGTACCCTTTTTCACATTGAGTCCAATTGCACAGGCACTTGCCAATGTTGCTCAGGCCGATGAAGAGATAGAGGTCATTACGGTTGAGGCGCGAAAAAGGGTAGAACCTTTACAGGAAGTTCCAGTCGCTGTGTCTGTGTTAACCGGTAAAGATATCGAGCGCACTTTCAATCAGAAAGTGGAGTCTATCGATAAGTTCACCCCTAATGTGGAACTGGGCAAAATGCAATTCGCTGGTGGTGGCATCACGGCAGGGATCCGTGGCATCAGTTTTTCAGAGGTGGAAAGAACCTTTGAACCAGCGGTGGGGATGTCCGTTGATGGCGTGTTTTTTGGGACGGGTGTTGGCGCTATGGTCGACCTGCTGGACATAGAATCGATTGAAGTTCTCAGAGGTCCACAGGGTACGCTGTTTGGTCGTAACACCATGGGCGGTGTGATCAATGTTAAACGTGCCAACCCTACCGGCGAGTTTGGCTTTAAAGGCGATTTGACCTTTGGTAGTTATGGTCGTAACGACTACAAAGCTGTGGTAAACCTCCCCGCATTTGCCAATGACAGTCTAGCAGTGAAGTTTTACGCCTATGACTTGAATGGTGATCTTTTCAGCAAAAATATTTTTACCGGCGACAGGGATAAGGGCACAGATCAGCTTACCTTCGGTACCAAGATCATGTTTGTGCCTACCGATGAAATCCAGGCTGTTTTCAGTTATGACAGGGTCAAAGATGAGTCAAACTATCCTGGTGTTGTCAATCTGAGTCAGAATAATAACGTCTTTTGTATTATTGGACAGTCAGTGTTTGGTGTTGCCGGATGTGAGTCTGAAACCGCTGCCGTGGTAGAGGCGGCTGGTTATAACTTTTATGAGTACAACACTGAGGTGTCTCAGACTCCATTCAGTGCCGACATTACCAGTAATCTTTACTCATTAAATATTGATTGGGATATAACAGATCAACTCAGATTGACTTCTGTAACAGGATATCAGGATGTTGAAGACAGACTTGATGCTGAAGTCACAGGTATCCCGGATGTTAGAGTGGTGAATGACTCAGGTGCGGTAACAGCATCAATCCCTTTTTTCCGCGTAGACAGACCTCAGGATTATGAGCAGTTCAGCCAGGAGTTCAGAGTGGCAAGTGATTTTGGCGGTTCATTCGACTTTGTTGCTGGTCTCTATTACTTCAGCTCTGAATACAGTTTAAAGCCTCAAAGTGGATATTTGTTGGGCGGGTTAAGTTTCAGGGCGTTTGCCCATCAGGAAGTGGAAGCTTACGCGGCTTATGGTGAGTTGTATTTCGGATTAACCGATAAGCTGTCAATGACTGTTGGTGGTCGATATACCTATGAGGAGAAGACCTTCGATGCTATTCGCTATGAAAATGGTGTGGTTGATGGCAATCCTGTCGAAAAGATAGCGTTTCAATGCCCGGATGCAAGTTCAGACTATATTCCCTGTCGAGACCCTAAAGAAGATTGGAACAGGTTTTCCCCCCGGATCGCATTCGATTATAAATTCAGCGATGACTTAATGAGTTACATTTCTTATTCGCAGGGGTTCAGAAGTGGTGGCTGGGTAGGCAGAGCTGCGGTTGCGGATGGTATAGGTCCTTATGACCCAGAGGTACTGGATAATTATGAAATTGGTTTAAGAAGTGAGTGGTTTGAAAACAGTTTCAGGTTAAATCTGACCGCGTTCTACATGGATTATAAGGATAAGCAGGAAGACTACACTGTTGCCTACACCAGTGTATTTGATCAACCGTCGACGACTTCATTTGTAGAAAATGCAGCCAAGGCAACCATTACCGGATTGGAACTTGAGTCCCAGCTGCAGGTTACGGAAGATTTCAGACTAAAGGCTGCGGCCGGTTATCTGGATGCAGAATACGATAGTTATGTGATTCCCGGACCGGGGAATACACCTGTAGATGTCACCTCTGAAAGGCACTACAGATATGCTCCTGAATATACGTTCGCACTGGGCGCTGAATATTATGTGGATTTGTCAGATTGGGGAGAGCTTGCATTTATAGCCAACTATAAACACACCGCAGAGTTCTGGGTGACTCCACAATTTGACCTTACCGGTAACGGCAGAGATCAAATCGATTCATATAACCAACTTGACCTGTCAATAAACTATGACTCAGGTTCAAACTACAGAATATCCCTATTCGTAGACAATGTAACAAACGCAGATGGCAGACTGTTCAGGAAATTTGATGCCGGCTCTTTTGTATTTGGTGATAAAGAAGTTGGGCGAACTTACGGTATTAATCTGGGTGTAAATTTTTAATAGTTTTACCGTTATTCTGCTGATGGAGTAATTGATGATCAATCTTAGTGATAAGGTCGCGCTGATTACCGGCGCGGCCTCTGGGATAGGTTTGCATACCGCCCAGTACTTCAGTAAAGCCGGCGCACGGGTTATTGCCTCAGATATTAATATCGAAGGCCTTGAATCTGCCTTTGCCAATAGTCCAAACCCTATAGACTTTATTGCCCATGACGTCAGCAGTGAACAGGATTGGCAAGCTGTTTTTGAGTTTATTAAATCCAAGTATCAGGACTTTAATATTCTCGTTAATAATGCGGGAATATTTAAAGACGGCAATATTGAAGATATGTCTTATGAAGATTATCAGTCAGTATTTAAAGTAAACACTTTGGGGACTTTTCTCGGTGTTAAATATGCCATCGAGAGTTTCAGAGCATTTGGAAAGGCAAATGAACCTGTCACCGGCAGTGTAGTCAACGTCTCTTCTATGGCCGGGATTCGTGCGCTGAAAGGGATGGGGGCTTATTGTGCTTCCAAGGCTGCAGTCAGCAATATGACCCGCTCGATTGCTGTTGAATGTGGTACCAACGGAGAGTTCATTCGAATCAACGCAGTTAATCCAGGCACTGTGAGAACCGAGCTAACTGAGTCTGCATTCGGCAGTGACTTCTTTGACCAATTTTCTCAAGATACGCTGCCAATTCCGATGGCGGATTATGGCAGGCCAGATGACATTGCTGCTGCCATAGCGTTTCTGGCTTCTGATAAAGCTGAAGTGGTCACCGGCGCAGATCTCACCATAGATGGTGGTTGGGCCGCAGGACTTGCGGGGTTGAATTTATGACTCGATTTCATAACAAGACCGTGTTGATTACTGGGGGAACCAGTGGCTTGGGTGAAGATATGGTGCTGCGGTTTGCTGCCGAAGGAGCCAGGGTTATTTTTACCGGTCGTAATCACGCCAAGGCCAAATCTGTCATAGATAAGGTTGAAAATAACCGGGAAAGAGTACGTTTTGTCAGACAGGATGTCACTCAGGAAGCGGATTGGCAGGCATTGGTCAGTATGCTTGAACTCGAGGATATTGGAGTCGATGTACTGATTAATAACGCGGGTTCTTTTATCGTCGGTCCCATTGAGTCCTTGTCTTCAACTGAGTTCGAGCGGCTGTTTGAGCTGAATGTTGGCAGTGTTTTTCTCGGTATAAAACACCTGATGCCGATGATGAAGGCCCGCAGAACCGGGGTTATTCTCACTAATGCGTCACTTTCTGGCCTTGTGGGGCATGAACATTGTATTGCCTATTGCAGCAGTAAAGCGGCGGCTATCCAATTGAGTAATGTAGCTGCGCTGGAAGGGGCTCCATATGGTGTCAGAGTACTTTCTCTTGCTCCCGGACCGGTATGGAACAAGATGTTGGCCGATACCTTCGGGGATACTCAGGAAACCCGGGACTACTTCGTTGATACTCAGCCCTACAAAAAGCTCTGCATTCCGGAACATGTGACCGAAGCAGCTATGTTTTTAGCTTCTGATGAAGCCAGATATATCACGGGGACCAGCCTTAAAGTGGACTGTGGCCGCGGTGCTGACTGATTAAGGAACAGGCTATGAAGGGAAAATTGCAGGGAAAGGTAGCTCTGGTTGTTGGCGCATCCAAAGAGGGAAACATAGGGCAGGGCATTGCCAAACTCTTCAGTCTTGAGGGCGCCGAAGTTGTGGCATCAGGACGGGATACAAGAGGACTGAAGGCATTTTCACAAACAACCGGCATTAGCGTATTGCGCTGTGACATCCAGAAAATCAGGCAAATTGAGCACCTTGTTGAGACCGTCATCGAGAAGTACGGGAGACTGGATATTGTTGTCCAGGCCGCAGGTTCTGGCCTGAACAAACCCTTTCTGGAGGTCACCCAGGCTGAATTGAAAGAGATGACAGATACTCAGTTTATAGGCCCCTTTAGGCTTTTACAGATGTGTATCCCTGCGATGAGTTATGGCGGTTCAATTATTCAAATATCCTCTGCAGCTGCTACTGTGATGTTGGAAAACTATGCCCCCTATATGGCAACCAAAGCCGGGATTGACCATTTGATTCGCGTGATCGCCAATGAGTTTGGACACCTTGGACTCAAGGCCAATTCCATTTCCCCGGGGCTTACTCCAACGCCCATGACCAAAGACGCTATCTCCATTCCCGGACTGAGGGAGGCATTTGAAAAGCAGTCTCCTTTGGGAAGACTGTCCACGGTAGATGATATTGCTCAGTGCGCGCTTTTTTTGGCCAGTGATGACTGTTTTATCAGTGGGGAGAATCTTCAGGTCAATGGTGGCTTGAGGTTGAGAGGCTTTCCTACAGCAGAAGAGATTAACGAATCCATGTTGTTGGCAAAACTTCGGTAGAACCAAGATGAATCAATCACATGTCCTCAGGTTTCTTTGTGATCAAGATGCGCTCGCTGAGAATACCAACCGCAGGTTTTGGCTTGATAAGCTTCCAGTGTTGCTGTGCCTTCATCAGGGAGAGTTTATTGCTTTTGTTGACCAGTGTCCTCATCAGATGAAGTCTCTGGAAGGTGGTGTGATGAGGGCCAATAAACTCTACTGTCCCGTTCATGGAGCCAGCTTTGAACTGCCCCATGGTCGTCACTTGTCACCACCGGCTTGCCGTGGCCTGTTACCAATGACCGTCATCAAAAAAGACGGAAAGGTTTTTGTTGAAGTCAAAACGGAGTGAGCAAGGCTTATGAATACTGAATCCAGGATTCCGGCAGAGGTTTACCCGGGTGATAGTAATTTGGAAAAAGCCCCTGAGCCGGAAATGAAATACATACCGGTTACCGGTGAGAGATATACAGATAAAGGTTTTATGTCTCTTGAGTGGGAGCATGTTTGGCGTAAGGTCTGGCATATTGCCGGGCCTGTAACGGATTGCGCCCATGAAGGTGACTATTTCACAACTGAGCTGGGACCAGAGTCGTTGCTATTTGTTGCTGGCCCACAGGGTAGGATTCAGGGTTTTTACAATGTTTGCCAGCATAGAGGCGCCCGTTTGGTGCTGAATGAGAAAGGCAGTGTCAGTTCCTTTTCATGTCTTTATCACGGCTGGCGCTATTATCTTGACGGTCGTCTTGCTGATGCTCAGGATCGTGAGGATTTTGACTCGGACCCATGTTCACATGTGCAGCTCAATAAAATCAGGACCCAGTGTTTTGCCGGTTTTGTCTGGTACTGCCTGGATGATGATGCACAAGATCTTGATGCCTTTCTTGGGCCAATAAAGTCTCAGCTTCAGACCTGGAAAATGGAAGAGGCACTGCGGGTTGAGCACTTTACTGTAGAGCTTCCCTGCAACTGGAAAGTGGTCATCGACAATTTTCAGGAAGGCTACCATATACGGACATTACATCCTCAATTGCTGGAGACTGTAGATGAGAACAAGGAAGCGGTTCAGTATGACCTTTATCCGGGAGGACACTCTCGTATGGTATTATTGGGTTGCCATCCCAGCCCTAACCTGCAGCCTCCAGACATAGTTCCCCAAGTCTTGGTACAGATGCTGGCGAAATGGGGCTTATCAGCGGATGACTTCAGTGGCCGATTGGAGCAGATCCGTCCGGCCTTACAACGTCAAAAACGCCGATTAGCCGATAGTTTCAATAAAGATTTCAGCCATCTGACAGACTCTCAATTGACAGATAACTACCTGTACGATCTGTTTCCAAGCTGTGCGCTCAGTGTTTATCCAGAAGGGGAGTACATATGGTTGTTGCGTTCACTTCCACACCCGAGTGACCCCACGAAATGCCTTTTTGATTACTGGACACTGGCCAGATTTCCGGCTGGCCAGGAGAGTCTTTACTGGGAGCATATGGACATGACATTGACCCGAGACCAAGAGGTTGAACATAAGAGATTCAAGTTTGGCGAGCAGTCAATCAGTTACGGCATAGATCAGGATATCGGGATCTGCGAAGCCGTCCAACAGGGGATGGCATCAGCAGGCTTTAAACAGGCGATTTTCTGTCATCAAGAACGTCGGGTGCAGTTTCTTCACGACAATATCAACAGATATATAAAGGCGGGGACGAGATGAAACTGGTGTCAATCGAAAAGGCCCGAAATATGCTGACGATACAGTCTGTGGTTTATCAGCTGGCCCGAGGTGTCGACAGGATGGACGATGCTCTGATACGGGATTGTTTCTGGCCGGATGCTACTGATGATCACGGCCTTTACCGTGGCAGTGCCATGGGGTTTGTTGATTGGGTATTACCCCTGTTGGCGCAGATGCAAAGAACTCAGCACATCATAGGTAACGTGCTGATTGACATTGCTGGCACTAACGCATGGTGCGAGAGTTATTTTCAGGCCTATCACCAGTTAGAGCAGAGCGATGGCCAAAGCGATATGTATGCTGCGGGTCGCTACCTTGACCTGTTTGAACTGAGAAACCATGAGTGGCGCATTATCCACCGCCAGGTGGTTTATGACTGGAATCGAAATGAAGCCAGTAGCAGCAGCTGGGATGTTTCTCCTATGAAGGATATGTTGCAACGGGGAGAGAGAGCAACCCATGACCTCTCTTATCAGGATTTGGCCAGCAACAGAAAGGCGATTTTGAGTGAGGATATATAATCCTGAGCTGAGGATTCTGGCCAGCCAGATGCCCTCGTTTGATCTAAAAGATATTGATAAGAGCCGGCTGGAGCTGGCTGGAATGATGACCTTGTTGCAGGGTGAAGAAACAGGCCAGTGCTCTGATGATATAGTGATCAGCGACCTAATCATTCCAGGACTCACCGGGGAGCCCTCGGTCAAGTTGCGCCTTTATACCCCGCAAACCAAAACCAAAGGCTTGGGATGTTATCTCAACATCCACGGCGGCGGCTTCGTGATGGGGGGCCTTGAGCTGGATCATCAAAGGTGTTTGACCATTGCCAGGGAATGTCGGTCAGTGTGTGTCAACATTGAGTATCGTTTGGCGCCTGAAGCGCCATACCCTGCACAGCTCAATGACTGCCATGCCGCCTTTAACTGGTTATGCTCAGATGCGCATGATTTGCCCATCGACAGAAACAAAATCTGTATCGGTGGCATCAGTGCTGGTGGGGCCATAGCTGTCAGCCTGTGTCTTGCAATAAGGGATATGGGAAAGGCCGCGGCTTTGTGTGGTCTGGTGCTTTGTTATCCGGCTTTAGATGATACCTGTCATACGACATCCATGCTGGAGGGGGAAGATCTCTATATCTGGAACCGGCAAAATTGCATGGACATGTGGCGCTGTTATTTGGGGACGTCTCAACCAGAATCGCTCGAATACGCGGTACCGGCCAAAGTCTCCGACCTATCTGAGTTACCACCAACCTACCTGTCAGTATGTGAGCATGATGCTTTGAGAGACGAAGGCTTGCAGTTTGGCTGCAGAATGCTCAGCCAAGGTGTACAGGTAGAGATGCACTGTTTTGCAGGGACCGTTCACGGGTTTGATTTTATGACAACCAGAGGGATATCAGCCACAGCGGTGGCCGAGATAGTCGCTTTTATCAACCAACAGTACGCATAATAACTGCTCTAGTCGTTATTATGCGGCGGTCAGCCCACCATCTATGGTGACGGCGGCCCCATTCATATAACTGTTGTTGTCACTGCACAGCCATTGCATAGCTTCAACCACCTCCTGGGTGGTAGCCAGCCGTAACATTGGCACCTGCGAGGCAAGGTGCTGTTGAAACTTCTGCCCCTTTTCGCCAGCAATTTCGTCCAACATAGGCGTTGTGGCAAATGTTGGGCATAAGGCATTGACTCTGATCCCCTTTCTACCATACTCCAGGGCTGCACTTCGGGTGAGCCCCAGTACTCCATGCTTGGCAGCCGCATAGAGCCCTAAAAAAGGCGACCCAATAAGGCCGGACACAGACGCGGTATTGAGAATTGTCCCTGTAGAGGTTTCAAGCATGATGCTTAGTTCCTGCTGCATACAGAGAAAAGTTCCCTTCAGGTTCACATTGATAGTTTTGTCGAACTCATCCTCAGTTAAATCGGCGATGCGATTGAGAGGGTGTACAACACCGGCGTTGTTGATGGCAATATCCAGCGAGCCATAATGCTCCTTAAGGCGATTGAAGGCACTGTTAACTTCCGCAGGGTTACTGATATCACAGCGGAGTAGCAAATACTCTGCGCCAGTTTCATCCAACACAAGGCTGGAATCTTTCAGTTGTTGCATATTGATGTCCAAAAGTGCCAATCGCGCGCCACTGTTTGCAAAGGCTTGAGCGGCCGCTTTACCAAAGCCTGAGGCGGCTCCCGTTATCAACACTGTCTTACCTGAGAAATCATATTTGACTGTCATTGTGTGTCTCCGGTTCACATGTTGGCATTACTGTGTCCGCCGTCTACCGGCAGGGCGACACCTGTGATAAAGGAGCCAGCTTCGGACGCCAGCATTAAAAAGGGTGCCGTCAGCTCCTCTAACCGTCCCAGACGCTGCATTGGCATGGAGTTGATATAGCTGATGCCTTTATCTGTAGCGAAGTAGTCCTGATTAAGTTCTGTCAGAAAATACCCCGGGCATAGAGCATTTACTCTGACATTTTTGCGGCTCCACTCCAGCGCCAGACTACGGGTCAATTGGATCACGGCAGCCTTAGAGGTCGCATAGCTACTTTGAGCAAGAGACACTCTTAATCCCAGGATGGAGGCGGTATTGACTATGCTGCACTTGTGTCCCCCATTGATGGCCCTCAGGCCTGCCTCCATAGCCACCCGCCAAGCGCCTTTAAGATTGGTTTCCAATACTCTGTCCCAGCTGGGTTCGTCACAATGAACTGCGAGGCGGGCTTCTGAAATACCTGCGTTATTTGAAACTATGTTGACGCCGCCCCAACGCTCTTGTGTCAGATCAAAAGCTGCTTTCACACTCTTGCTGTCAGTGACATCCATTTGAATTGCCAACGCCTGCCCTCCAAAGGCTTCAATCTCCGTCACCAGACTGCTGAGTTTTTCAATGCGTCTGGCGCATACAGAGACTCTTGCCCCCCTGAGTGCGAGAACCTTGGCGAAGTGTTTTCCAAGTCCGCTGGATGCTCCTGTTACAAGGGCCGTCTGTCCTGTCAGGTCGAAGATGGTTTCAGTCATGACAATACTCCTGGGTAGTTAGATTTGGTTGTTAGTTTCCAGATGTTCTATGGCCATCGCAGCCAGCATGGGAGCCAATTCGCCATAGGCAGCAGCCTTGTCGCTGGAGGCATTGCCTTGCTGAGCCCGTCTCATCACCCCTTGTAGAATTGCTGCAAATCGGAAGAAACTGAAACAGAGGTAGAAACTCCAGTCAGAGATTTTATCTATACCCCGGGATTGGCAATACAGACCGACATACTCCTCCTCAGAGGGAATGCCCAGGGCTTTCCTGTCTAAGCCACCCAGCCCCTTAAGTGCAGAGGAATTAGGCATTCTCAGTTGCATGCATTGATAAGCGAGATCCGCCAGGGGGTGCCCCAACGTTGATAATTCCCAGTCGAGTAAGGCTTTAATCTCTGTTGTTTGTGGATCAAAGATAAAATTATCCAGTCTTATATCGCCGTGAATCAGGCTGATCTGGCCATCATCCTGTGGCGAGTTGGCGTTTAGCCAGGAGACGAGTCTGAGCATATTGGGATCCGGTTCATCAATGGACTCGAGATATTGCTGCTGCCAGCGGGCGATCTGGCGTTCAAAGTAATTCCCCGGTCTGCCAAAGTCGTCAAGCCCAATCTCGGAAGGGGCGATATCATGAAGACAGGCCATTACCTTATTCATTCCCGCATAAACCGCATGACGTGTCTGTGGCGTCAGTTCAGGCAAGGCCGGGTCCCAGTATATGGTTCCCGGTTCATAACTCATTACGTAGAACATCTCTCCAATTACGCTGGGCTCGGGTGAGAGATACAGGGCTCGGGGAACAGGGACTCCTGAGTACTGCAGCGCCTTTATTACTCTGTACTCCCTGTCCACGGCATGGGCTGATTTTAGGAGTTTTCCCATTGGCTTTTTTCTAAGCACATACTGACCGGAGTCTGCAGTCAGCAAATACGTGGGATTAGATTGACCACCGGCAAATTTCTCTATTTGGCTGAGCCCGTAAAAACCGGGAATCTTGTCTGGGAGATACTCCCCCAGTTCAAGTTGCATGCGTTTATCCATGGGGAGGCTCCTGGGAGTATCTCTTAATGAGTTGCTTGCCGAGGGACATCATATGGACTTCATCCGGCCCATCTGCCAGTCGGCAATATCTGGCATAGTTGAATGCTTCTGCCAGGAACCAGTCATCTGACAGGCCACCTGCACCATGAATTTGCATCACTCTATCGATCACGGCCTGCGCCATTACCGGCACGCTTATCTTCGCTGCCGCAATCAAATCCCTGGCTTCTTTAGCTCCCTTTTTATCTATGGCATCTGCGGTAGCCAATGTCAGAAGTCTGGCTTGCTGTATCTCTGTATATGATTGAGCCAATGCTTCTCTGACAGATTGGTGTTCACCTATTAGTTTGCCAAAGGTCTGCCTTTCATTAGCTCTGATACAGCCAAGCTCTAATGCACGTTGTGCACAACCAATAAGGCGCATACAGTGATGGATCCGCCCTGGCCCCAGCCGTCCCTGAGCAATTTCAAACCCTCTGCCTTCACCCAACAATAGATTCTCTTTGGGGACTTTGACCTTGTTGAAACGGACTTCGGCATGTCCCAACGGAGCGTCGTCATAACCCAGCGTGGACAAAGGTCGAATGATTTCAACGCCAGCAGCATCGGCGGGTACCAGTATTTGGCTTTGCTGCTGGTGCCGGTTAGGGTTAGTAGGATCAGACTTACCCATCACAATGAAGATTTTACAGTTTTCATGCATGGCCCCGGTAATGAACCATTTACGACCATTCACTGTGTAATTATCACCCTCACGGGTAATAGAGCATTGAATATTGGTCGCATCGGAAGAGGCAATTTGCGGCTCTGTCATGGCATATGCGGAGCGGATTTCTCCTTCCAGCAGTGGCCTGAGCCATCGCGCCTGATGCTTTGCGGAACCATACTTGAGCAGTACCTCCATGTTGCCGGTATCCGGGGCATTGCAGTTAAACACTTCCGGTGCCCACAGGACTCTTCCCATCAATTCTGCCAACGGAGCATATTCCAGATTAGACAGACCAACGCCACCAAATGTTTTGAATTGCTCTGGGATAAACAGATTCCACAACCCCTGCTCACGGGCAAGAGCCTTGAGTTTCGTCATTAGTGGGGGAGTGCTCCAACGATTACTGGCCTGCTCGAGTTGCTGTTTATAGTCCTGCTCGACCGGATAAACGTGAGCCTGCATAAAGTCTTGTAATTGCCTCTGGTATTTGACTGCCTTTGGAGAAAGTTCGAAGTTCATGGGCATTTCCGTTTTAGTCAGTAGGTTATGTATTGATCTTGGTGGTGACCTATGTGAGGCGATTCATTAAAACTGGAGATCCGCATTGTATTGCGATTAAAAAAACAGCGGCTGATGCCGGTATTTTTCATTTGCAGGTTCAATTCGATGACGTTGCTGATAGGGACATTCAGCAGTTGACCTAGCACTGTCGCGATGACGCCCCCCGAGCTGATCACCAGCACTTTTTGATGTCCTGAATGGCATACCAGAGATCGCAGCTCGGTAACCCGCTGAGAGAAATCCTCATAGGGTTCAAGGTGACCGGAAAACTCTCCCTGACTCCATCGCTGGAAAGCGACGCGAAGTGCCCGGAAATACTCTGATTTACTGCTTTTTAAAAGGTTGGAGTCACAGGGTTGATATTGGGCATAAACCTGCATCAGGGTTTCAAAATCGAACTCATTGGCTAGCAGGGAAGGTATATATTTTTGGTCAGAGTAAGATATTCCCATATGGTTTAGAGTATCCAGTTGACGCTTGAGTGTTCCCGTCACGGCAACGTCGAACTGAATAGCATTTGCTTTGACATACTCTCCCAACATTCGGGCCTGCTCAGTGCCAGTCTTGGTTAGACGGTCGTAATCTTCAGTACCAAAACTGGCCTGTCCATGTCGTACCCAAAAAACTTCACCCAAAGTCGGCACCTCGCAGTGGTTCCAATATATAGAAGACACAAAGCTCGTTCAGAGATAGATAAATGAATCGAGCTTGTTTGTCGAAGGTTGCAGGTTTGTAGCTTAGGTGGTAAAAAACAAACAGTCAAATCTGTTTTTTAGTATGTGAATGCTGATTGATTAATGAGAATCAGAGGAACTATCCAGTTCCATAATGTGCCACTTTGGAGATAGGTTGATGATTTACAAAGGTAATAAAATCTGTGCTCAGGCGGTGCAGGCTGAAGGGCTGGAATTGGTCGTCGAGTTGGTATTCAACGCCACTGACAATAATAACTTGTTGGATACTGAAGCCCTTCATGAATTGGCCGAGATACTGGATCAGCTCGAGGGGATGGACAAGTTGAGTGCCGTATTGCTCACATCGGGCAAAGAACATTTCATTCTCGGCGCTGATATTAACGAGTTTCCCAAACTTTTATCTGGCTCCAAAAAATCAGTCAACGCATGGATAGGCAACTATGCATCTCTATTTGAGCGGCTGGAGTCACTGCCCGTTCCGACTCTGGCGGCTATCAACGGCATGGCATTGGGTGGGGGGCTTGAGACTGCACTGGCCTGTGATTTCCGTTTTGCTGCAAAGTCCGCCAGCGTAGGCTTGCCTGAATCCAGTTTGGGAATTATGCCGGGGTTTGGGGGAACTGTTCGCCTGCCGCGACTTATAGGAGCCGACAACGCAATCAACATCATGGTCTCTGCACAGCAGTTGACTGCTGATGAGGCGCTGAGATTGGGTGTTGTTGATGCTGTGGTTGCCGATGGGGAGCTGTACCAGGCAGCATTAACATTTTTACATAGGCACCTGTCTGAAAGCCCGCTGGACAGAGGCAGCAGAGAGCTCAAGTTATCACCTCTCAGACTATCTGTAACAGAACGTGCCATGCTGTTTGAGTACCAGAGAGCGAAATTCCGCAGACAAGCGGCAACCAACCCAGCGGTTAATGCCATTATCAATTCGGTGGAGCGAGGAGCTGAGTTTGGTCGCCAGGGGGCTGCGAATGTTGAGTGTCAGGTATTTTCTCAGCTTGCTATGACCAGCAGTGCCAGAGCTCAAATTGGAGCATTTCTGGCAGATAAGAAGATCAAACGTACGGCAAAAGCGCTGGCTGAGCCAGCAAACAAGCTTACTCGTTCTGCAGTGCTTGGTGCCGGGATAATGGGAGCTGGCATAGCCTATGTGTCAGCTATCAAAGGGATTGAGGTCATCATCAAGGATATCTTACCAGCATCTCTGGAGTCTGGCAGTGACAAGATAAAAGAGTGGTTGGAAAAGGATGTTAAACGGGGTAAGCGCTCCGCCGGCCAGGCATTGACACTCTGGAACAACGTGAGTTTTACCACCTATTACGATGAACTTAAAGACTGCGACATAGTGACAGAGGCGGTAGTCGAGAACATAGAGATTAAAGCCAGGGTGCTGACAGAATTGGAGCAAGTGGTCAATAAAGACACCCTGATAGCATCCAATACGTCAACCATAGCCATTAATCAACTGGCCGGTTACCTCAAGCACCCCCATAGATTTTGTGGCATGCACTATTTTAACCCGGTACCACAAATGGCACTGGTTGAGATCATTCGCGGAAAGCAAACGTCTGAGCAGACAATTATTGATGCATTGGCATTCGCCCGTGCCCAGGGAAAGGTCCCCATAGTTGTTAATGATTGTCCCGGTTTTTATATCAACAGAGTGCTGTTCCCCTACCTGGCTGCGTTCAGTTTGCTGCTGCTGGAAGGAGTGGACTTCACCAGGATTGACAGGGTTATGGAGCAAGAGTTCGGTTGGCCTATGGGACCGGCATGGCTGGCCGATGTGATAGGAATCGACACCCTAGATCATTGTACTGATGTCATGGCTGAAGGTTTTCCAGAGCGTATGCCCAAAATTAAAGACGATCCTATTTCATTGCTTTACCAGGCTGGCCGATTGGGGGTCAAGCGCGACAAAGGTTTTTACCAATACTCTATCGATAAACGTGGTAAAAGTGCCAAACAGGCGCTGGAACTTCCCATTGACCCGGTTGATTACAACCGGGAGATCGAGGATGCCGACATCATCTATCGCCTGATGATCCCCATGGTTAATGAGGTGCTTCGTTGTCTGGATGAGGGAATTGTCGGTTCGGCGGAAGAGGCTGATATGGGATTAGTTTACGCCCTTGGATTCCCCAGGTTCCGTGGTGGGCCGCTCAGATATCTGGATGCCACTGGTCTGGATGAGTTTATCGAAGCAGCTGACCGATACCGGGGACTTGGGGAGATCTATCAGGTGCCAGAATCATTGCGACTGAGAGCTGCTGCGAGCCAAACCATTTACGCTTGAATTCAATAGAGACAGGGACATGAAAGAAGCTGTGATTATAGACGCCGTGCGCACTCCCATGGGACGTTCCAAAAATGGCGTATTCAGAAACATCCGTGCCGAAGTCATGTCGGCGCATACCATGCAGACCATACTGGCTCGATACCCCCAGGTGGAGCCGGACAAAATAGATGATGTGATATGGGGATGTGTTAAACAAACCCGGGAACAGGGATTCAATATCGCCAGAATGGCGGCGCTGCTGGCGGGAATCCCCGAGGAAGTGCCTGCGCAGACTGTAAACCGTCTTTGTGGCTCCTCAATGCAGGCTATTCATACGGCGGCAGCCTCCATTCAAGCCGGGTTGGGTGATATCTACATTGTCGGCGGCGTAGAGCATATGGGGCATGTCGCTATGGGGCTTGATATGGACATTGCACCCCAACTGGCCCTGAGTGTGGCCGAGGGGGCCGCTAATATGGGGTGGACCGCTGAGCGATTGGCTTCCAGGTACAACATCTGTCGAAATATGCAGGATGCCTTTGCCGTCAGGTCTCATCAACGGGCCGCGATGGCAGAGCAGTCCGGTTACAGTGCATCAGAAATTATTGCGACCCGAGGACATGATGCCAGTGGGGTGCCTGTCTGGGTGGATTATGATGAGGTAATCAGGGCCGACACTTCAAAGTCGGTTATTGGCACCCTTAAACCTGTGTTTAAACAGGGAGGGACAGTCACAGCGGCCAATGCTTCAGCGATTTCTGATGGTGCCAGTGCCATGCTGGTTATGTCTGCCTCCAAAGCTAAATCTTTGGGGCTGGTACCAAGGGCAAAAATACGCTGCATGGGGCTGTCCGGCTGCGCCCCTTCAGAAATGGGTATAGGTCCGGTTCCCGCCACCAAAAAAGCGTTGGCAAAGGGTCGACTAAAATTACGAGATATTGAGGTGGCTGAGTTCAATGAAGCCTTTGCAGCTCAGGTGCTGGCTAGTCTCCAAGCACTGGACTGGCTCGACGAGGTCGACGATAAAATTAATCTACATGGCGGTGCAATTTCACTGGGGCATCCGTTGGGATGCTCCGGTGCACGTATTACGGGTACCTTACTAAATGTGATGGAGACCAGAGATGTGCAATTGGGCCTCGCCACCATGTGTATTGGTTATGGTCAGGGGATTGCGACAGTGCTGGAGCGTGTTTAGCAACTTAATTTTGTTGAAACTGAGGAGGGCTTAAATCATGACCTTGATTCACCTTCGACTACTGGTAATGATTTTAGCTGGCTTGCTTTACCCTGCACATGCCTCTCAAAAGCAGCTTTTGTGGGGGGATACCCATACCCACAGCAGTTACTCTTTCGATGCCTTCTTAAGTGATAACAGGACCGCAGATCCTGATACCGCCTATCGATTTGCGCGTGGAGAACCTGTTCTGCATCCATTACACAAATGGCGCGTACAACTTAGTAGACCTCTTGACTTCCTGGTGGTGGCGGACCATGCCGAGGGGCTAGGGGTGATGGAGATTTATTACTCCGGGCGTCATCCGGTTGAACTCACCGAAGATATCAGGGAACTGCGTGAGGCTGTTGATTCCGGAGAGGGACAGACCTTCTTCACCCGGGTTCTACCGCTGATCTTTCCCTCCGCAGATTTCGTCACAGATAACCCTGTAGAGCTTAAAGGTTATGACAATGTGGTCAGACTGGCCTGGCATGATCTGGTTGATGCGGCTGACAGGCACAATCGCCCCGGGGAGTTCACCACATTTGTAGGCTGGGAGTGGAGTGCCTATGAGGGAGGGGGCAATTTGCACAGGGTGGTATTTAGCCCCATCAACGCCTCAGAGGCAAAAACCTTTATGCCTTTCGGGGCTGACAAGAGCAATGACCCCAGGGATTTATGGCGATTTTTAGAGCAGCTTAATAAAAGTAGAGGCTATGACTTTATTGCGATTCCACATAACTCCAATGTGTCACGCAACAGGATGTTTCCCCCTTTGGTGACAGATATACCGGGTAACAAATCTCTGTGGGCGCAAATGCGGTACAGGTGGGAGCCTGTGGTGGAAATTACTCAATATAAGGGGGATTCGGAAACGCATCCCAATCTGAGTCCTGAAGATGAATTTGCAGATTTCTCACCCTTCCCATTTCTGATTTCATCTGTCGTCCCTGAACCTTACAGTCCAGATAGAGGTGATTTTGTGCGTTCAGGATTGTTGTCTGGTCTCAAACTAAGGCAAGCTCTGGGCACAAATCCCTATGAGTTTGGCGTGATAGGTTCCACCGACAGTCATACAGGATTGTCTACCGCAGAGGAAGATGAGTTTGCAGGCAAGATGGCCATGGATGGTATACCAGAGTCGAAAGCTATGATGTACAGCGAGGATAGTTTCAATGGCTGGGATATGTCGGCGGCGGGTATGGCAGCAGTTTGGGCAGAGGCCAATACCAGAGATGCAATTTTCGATGCTTTTAAGCGTCGTGAGGTGTATGGGACAACTGGCCCGAGGATCAGTCTAAAGCTCTATGCCGGATGGGAGCTGACACAAGGTGATCTGACTGCAGTGCTAGACCAAAAGCCGCCGTTGGGTAGCGTTCCCATGGGAGGCATACTCACCATGCCAAAGGGCAAGGCATCCGCGCCATCTCTAATTATCTCTGCGGTTAAAGATCCGCTTAATGCCAACCTGGACAGGGTTCAGGTGATTAAAGGTTGGGTAGACGAAGAAGGGAAAGCCAGAGAACGGGTCTACAATGTTGCCTGGGACAGGGACAGACGCGAGTTGGATGAAGATGGCAAGCTTGAGGCTGTGGGTAACACTGTATCTATGACCACAGGGCGGGCCGACAACAGTATTGGCAGTGCCGAATTGTCTGTTCTGTGGCGAGATCCGGATTTCCGTTCTAATGAAGACGCTTTTTACTATGTGAGGGTGTTGCAGATCCCTACGATTCATCACTCATGGCTTGATGCCCGGGCGCTGGGAAAAACGGCAATAGAAGGTCAGCCAAAAACTATACAGGAAAGGGCTTATTCCAGCCCTGTATGGTATTATGCGCCACGCTGACAGACTCAGTTTTGTCTACCATCGGTTGCTGCAAGCTCTGATTGGTATTGGCAGGGAGCCCCTGGCGGTTTATCTGGCGCTTACACCATTCATCTACTGGTTTTTTTCTTCCGGACTGCTGGGCTTTGACAACGAGATTGACCAAATCTCCCATGAAGGAATGTTACAGCGGGTAGCGTCAGAACACTCTGTCCCTATAGCCTCGATTAATGAATATTGGGCTGGCTTGAGCGAGACTGAGAGGATGGGGATTCGTCGCAGGTATCTGGAAACCAAACTGCTGTCTCTTCGGGCCAGGGAACTGGGTCTGCAACAGTCAGACACGGTTATTGAGGGACGGCTGGCCCAAAAGCTCAATCTGGTATTGGAGCAGGGGGTGACAGAAGCGGCGCCCGGATCGCAGGAACTTCGCAGTTTCTACCAGCAGCGTCCAGAGCTTTATACCTCTCCGGCTAGGTTTTCAATCAGTTTTACCTTCTCCCCCATGCCTGAGCAAGCAGGTATCGAGCCTGTACTTTACTCTCCCCAGCCCAGAGGAAACCCTGCAATACACCAGCTGTACTTAGTTAGCGAGCACAGTCTCACCGAGAAGTTTGGCTCCGCTTTTATCCGGGAGTTGCAGCAGCAAGAGGCTCATCAATGGTCCAGGACACTGGATTCAGAACTGGGAAAGGTTCAAGTTTGGATTCATGTTAAATATCCCTCCCGTCACCTGGCTTTCGATGAAGTCAGACAACAAGTGCTGGCTGATTGGCGGGCAGATGCTGCTAAGCAGCGGCAAGCCCACTATATAGAACGGCTGAAGAAGAAATATGCTGATCGCATTGATGAGGCGCTGTTGCCATGAGAAGCGCACTGTTTTTGTGGTTGCTGTTATTGAGCCACTCTGTCTATTCCCATGGCAATCTGCCCGTCATTGTTGGGGTATCAGAGGACGCGAATGGCGTAGTGTTGACGATACCTCAGGGCGAGATATTCAGGTTAAATCACACTCTGTGTCTTGGCGCTAAGGAGGATAAGCCTGCTTTTGCATTGGTTGACCTGAATTATCGATGTCGTCATGGGCGATTGAATGAAATTTGGTTGAGGTTAACACGGGAGCAAGCACACAGAGGCCCTGCGCTCAGATATTCTGATGAAGGGGTTCAAACCCTGAAAGTAGACGGGGATTATCGGGTACAGTTGCTTTCCCATGCCAGTCCCTCTTATATCAATCTGATTGTTGCTGGGGCCAGTCACCTGTTGTTTGGCTGGGATCATCTCTTGATTCTGTTACTCCTGGTATTGGAACGTCAGCCGCTGAAGGACACTGCGAGCAGTGCTTGTGCCTTCGCAATGGGTCATTTTGTCGCCATTCTCTGGATAACCTTCCTCGCCCCCCAACTTAATGCCAGAGGCGTCGAGGCGCTGATTGCCTCCAGTATATTGGTTTATGCCAGAACCTTGTTGAAAAAAGGAGCTGAACCAATACCAATTATGTTCAAATCCGGACTTTGGCTGATGCTGGGATTGATACATGGGGCGGGCTTGAGTGCTGGGCTTGCGGTGGCTGGGGATTGGCCTGCAAAGTTTGGCTCGGTATTGCTGTTTAATCTGGGAATCGATCTAACCCAGTTGGTGGTACTCACGACTGCCTGGTGGCTGGTGAGTCATATCCGTGAGAGTCGCAGTTTTTCAGCATTCAGCGGGGCTTTGATTTTTACGGCAGGTCTGCTTGGCGTAGGTCGTTTAATGATGTTGCTTGGCCCGACATCAGGCTTGACTGGTTGATACATCGTTATATCAAGACAAAAGGATCTGCTTTATGGACACGGAGATGAATCTGAGGGCCAGACAAGATGTAAACGACCTTATCAATCGGTATCTACTGGCGGTCGACAAATACTGCAATGGCATGATGACCAAACAAACTCTGAGACAGGAGTTTGCCGGAATCTTCTGCCGCGATGTGGAGGTCCTGGTTGATTTTCAGGGTCAGACGACGGAGCACTCAGGGGCGGCATCCTGGTGCGACCATGTTGAGCAGGGGCTGGCTGAGTTTAACTACTGTCAGCACTTTCTGGGGCCTGAACTGGTAAAATTTGAAAACTGGCTGGCTACTGAAAACAGTATACAGGAGGCTTATACCGAGGCTGAGTATCCACTTCATACTTTTCATCTGACTGATACTCAACGGGTTGAATTCCTTGGGTGGTATTTTGTTTCTTCATGCTACAACCGGGAACAGGGGTGGAGAGTGTGCCGGTTGGCTCTGTTTATTGACCATGTTTTACGAAGTGAATATTGAACCGTGCAGATTTCATCAGGTGCCGAGACCACGCCTGCGCTGGGGTTGGGCGACTCATAGTCCAAAAGTCTAATTCTCAAACCGACCAATGCATGAGATTTAGGTAACTCTGGAGCAAGCTCAGGCTATTATATTGAGCCTGGCTGGCGTCCATAACCAAATCGACATTGCAGTTTGGATGAGACTGGGAGGAACCATGGGGACTGTAGCCAACGACATGCGCATTCAGGCGCTGACAGACAGGGACGATTATTGGGCAAGAGCCGCTGCGGTAATTGATTGGCATACTCCCTGGGACAGGGTACTGGATGACAGTCAGGCTCCTTTCTACAAGTGGTACGCAGGAGCTGAGCTGAATACCTGTTACAATGCGGTGGACAGGCATGTGGCAGCTGGTCGGGGGGATCAAACCGCGATTCAGTATGTAAGCCCCGTGACCAACTCGGAGTTGGCAATCAGTTACCGTGAACTTCAGCTGCATGTGAGCAAATTGGCGGGCTATCTGCACTCCATTGGCGTGGAAAAGGGCGACCGTGTAGTGATCTATATGCCCATGATCCCAGATACCGCCTACGCCATGCTGGCCTGTGCCCGGATAGGTGCTATTCACTCAGTGGTGTTTGGTGGCTTCGCGGCCAATGAGCTGGCAACACGTATCAACGACGCCAAACCCAAAGCCTTGATCAGTGCCTCCTGTGGCATCGAGCCCTCAGGCGTAGTGGAGTACAAACCTCTGCTGGATGCTGCGCTGGAACAGGCCTCTCACAAGGTTGAACACTGCCTTGTTCTGAATCGCCCCCAATGTCAGGCGCAGATGCAAACCGGCAGAGACCATGATTGGGACAGCGTTGTCCCGCAGGCTCCACAGATTGGCTGTGTCCCCGTGGCGGCGACAGATCCCCTTTATATTCTCTATACCTCAGGGACCACAGGTCAGCCAAAAGGTGTGGTTCGCGATAACGGCGGTCACGCAGTGGCACTGGCCTGGTCGATGAAGCATGTTTATGACATCAATCCCGGTGACGTATTCTGGGCTGCCTCAGATGTGGGGTGGGTGGTCGGCCACTCCTATATTGTCTATGGCCCATTGCTGGTCGGTGCCACCTCTTTGTTATTTGAAGGTAAGCCTGTAGGCACTCCCGATGCGGGGACTTTCTGGCGCGTGATCAATCAATACGGGGTGAAGAGTTTCTTTACTGCACCAACCGCCATCAGGGCGATAAAGCGTGAAGATCCTGATGGTGAATTTATTAAAGGGATAAATCTGGATTGTCTTGGCAGCCTGTTCCTGGCCGGTGAGCGTTGTGACCCGGATACCCTTAACTGGGCTCATGAAAAACTGGGCAAGCCTGTGATAGACCACTGGTGGCAGACTGAGACCGGCTGGCCAGTTGCGGCCAATTTAATGGGAACAGATCCTGTGCCGGTCAAGCCAGGTTCTCCTGCGCAGGCCGTTCCTGGCTATCAGGTGGAAGTGTTGGATGAATCCGGTGAGCAGGTGGCGGCCAATACCTCGGGGAATGTGGTGATCAAGCTGCCATTGCCACCGGGAACCCTGACGACCTTGTGGGGTAATGACCAGCGTTATCGTGACAGTTACCTGTCTATGTATGAAGGCTACTATCTTACCGGAGATGCCGGGTATCTGGATGAGGATGGCTACCTGTATATTATGAGTCGTATTGACGACATCATTAATGTGGCAGGGCACAGATTGTCGACCGGTCGGTTTGAAGAGGTGTTGTGCCAGCATGATGCTGTTGCTGAAGCCGCTGTAATTGGAGTGGAGGATAAACTCAAAGGTCAGTTGCCTTTGGGGCTGGTGGTGCTGAGAAATGGAACCAATATCAGTGAGGCTCAATTGCAGCAGGAACTGATAGCTTTGGTGCGCAGCGAAATTGGCCCAGTTGCGGCTTTCCGTTTGGTGACTGCCATCCCCAAACTGCCTAAAACCCGCTCAGGTAAAATATTGCGGGGTACCATGCGTCAGATTGCGGCTCATCAACCGCTGAAGATCCCGGCGACCATTGAAGATCCCATGACACTTGAACTGGTGAAAGAGGCGTTGGCCAGGTTGGGATATAAGTGATGGATGATTGAGCAAATCCGCGCCGCGATTAGGACAATCGGATTTCGATAAATTCACCGCAAAACTGCACAGGGGCAAGAAATCTTGCCTCCTGTTGTTTTGTTGTAAAGGATTGTGTACTGGAATTTGCGCACAGGTTACCGCTATAATCGCGCCCGTGATTTTTCCCCAGTCTTTGGAAGCAATTTTTGATGCAACATGAATCAACTTCAGTTGCGGCAATTGGCGTCATTGGCTTGGGCGTGATGGGCAAGAATCTGGCGTTAAATATCGCCGATAATGGATATCGTGTCTCCGCCTTCGACCTGGATGTCTCCAAAATCCGCACTGCCGAACAGCAAGCTCTGCATGAGTTCGGTACTCAGGACCGTCTGACCGGTTTTGACTCTCTCCCCTCTTTGTTGGCCAGCCTGGCCACTCCAAGACTTATTGTTTTGTCTATTCCCGCAGGTAAGCCTGTGGATGCAGTCTGCCAATCCCTTATTGAAGCTGGCATTGAAACTTCAGACATTGTGGTGGATACGGGCAACAGCCTGTGGACAGACACCATAGAGCGTGAGCAGCGCTACCGCGAGCATTTCCACTTTTTCTCCTCAGCGGTTTCCGGTGGTGAAATGGGCGCCCGTTTTGGTCCATGTCTGATGCCAAGTGGCAACGCCGATGCCTGGCAGCATCTTGCTCCTGTGTGGGAAGCCATTGCCGCCAAGGTGGACTCGCAAACCGGATTGCCGCTGGAACGTACTGCGCCTGGACAGACTGACATTCAGGGGGAGCCCTGTACTGCCTATATTGGCCCGGCAGGCTCTGGCCATTATGTGAAGATGGTGCATAACGGTATCGAGTACGCCGACATGCAGCTTATCTGCGAGGCTTACCACCTGATGTCCTCTGGTCTGGGGATGTCGGCAGCGGACATTGGTGAGGTATTCGGTCGTTGGAATCAAGGTCCGCTGAACTCCTATCTGATGGAGATCAGCGCAGATATTCTGGCTCAGGACGATCCGGACACAGGTGCGCCTCTGGTTGAAGTAATTCTGGATAAGGCCGGTCAAAAGGGAACCGGTTTGTGGACTGCGGTCTCCAGCCTGCAACTGGGCTGTCCTGCTCCGACTATTGCTGAAGCGGTATATGCCCGCGCAGTGAGTAATCAAAAGTCACTGCGTGAAGCCTTAAGCCAGCAACTGGCAGCACCGGCCAATCCGCCTCAGCTGGATAAAGAGAACTTTATTAATGCGCTGGAGTCGGCACTCCTGTGTGCCAAGGTGGCCTGTTATGCTCAGGGATTCCAGTTGATGGCAATGAATGCGGCGGATCAGGGCTGGCAGCTTAACTTTGCCGACATCGCCCGTATCTGGCGTGCCGGTTGTATTATCCGCGCCGGGTTCCTGCAGCAGATCACCTCTGCCTATGAGGCTGAGCCAAACCTGGAACATATGCTGAAAGCTGACTCCTTTGCGGGAATGTTGGCTGAGCATCAGCAGGGCTGGCGTGAGGTGGTGGCCCAGGGTGTGATGCTGGGGATTCCTGTGCCCTGTATCTCAAGTGCGCTGAGTTATTACGACAGCTACCGTGCTGCGGTATTGCCTGCCAACCTGCTGCAGGGACAAAGGGATTACTTTGGTGCCCATACCTTTGAGCGTACCGATAAACCAGCAGGTGATAAGTACCATCTGAACTGGAGTCAGTCACCAAGGGATTTGGTGAAGATAGGCTGACGGCCAATAGATAAACCTTAATAAAAAAGGCTTACCAGTTTCAGTGGTAAGCCTTTTTTGTGTTTAAAGAAGGTGTGTTATTGCGGGATTATCAGGCCTGCACTGAACAGGAAGCTGAACACCATAGTTAGCTTGGCTGTGCGTCCCAACAGCGGATTAAGCGCTTCACCACTGGTTTGCTGAAAAGCAGCACACAGGCTGCGGGCCATCAGTAGTGCCGGTCCTGCCAGCAGCACCGGCCAGCCGGGCAAAGCACCCATTAAATAACCACCGATAATCAAACCAAATGGCAGATAAACCAATGCCTGATAAAGATCCTTGGCACGACCCTCTCCGATACGAACTGCCAGGGTGCGTTTGTTGGCTTTGGTGTCGGTTTGAATATCGCGGGTATTGTTAACCAGCATAATGGCCGCGTTGAAGAAACCAATGGCACTGCCCAGCAACCAGGCGCTTGAGCTGGTGGTGCCAGCCTGCAGGAAATAGGCGCCAACTACAGCCACCAAACCGAAAAAGACAAAGGCTGCAACCTCACCCAACCCATGGGAAGCCATAGGGTAGGGGCCACCGCTGTAACCCAGGGCGCCCAGTACGGCAAATACCGCCAGCAGGGCAATAATCCAGCCACCGTGGGCAATCAAAAACAAGCCGACGGCCACCGCTGAAACTAACGACATTATCATGGCATTGCGCACGGCTTCAGGTTTAAGTAAACCGCTTTGTGTTACGCGGGTCGGGCCCAGTCGCTCTTCTGTGTCGATACCGTTTTTAAAGTCAAAGTAGTCGTTGGCCAGGTTCACGGCGATCTGCAGCAGAACCGCACAGGCTGTAGACAGCAAGGCGATGGTGAGACTGAAAGAGTCCAGTTTCAGGGCCAACATGTTGCCCACCAATAGCGGGCCTATAGCGGCTGGCAATGTGCGGGGACGAATGGCTAAAATCCAGGGATTCATGAGTTTCCGCTTCTGTTACGGGTTATCAGACAGTGCCGGTTTGTGTCCGGCGGGCATAGGGAACTGGGTTAAATGGCCAGTGTCCAGCGTTGCCAAAGGGCGCATATTTTACAGTTTTTCCCTGTCAATTTATACCACTTAAGTCCCGGATATGATCTCTGGCACGATACAATCACCTGAGATTTCCGCGCAGATCGGATCTCTTTGGCGGTAGCTCGGATACTGAACACTAATCGGGGAATTAACCTTTTATCCCAAACACATCGGGTTATACTGACGCCTTGTGTAATCCTAAGTTACGCTCAGGCGACTGAAGTCAGTGAGTCAATGAGCGTGCTCAATCAAGTGAAACTCATGAGTCAGGTATTGAATGATTTAGTCTCTCTGCTGTCGCTGGAGCCCATAGAGATGGGACTGTTCCGTGGCCAGAGTCAGGATATTGGAATTGGCCATGTATTCGGTGGGCAGGTGATGGGACAAGCACTCAGCGCCGCACGCCAGACAGTTGAAGCCGGACGTAAGGTACACTCCTTCCACGCCTATTTTTTGCGTGCCGGTGATGAAAAAATGCCGATTGTCTACGATGTTGAAATCATGCGTGATGGTGGCAGCTTCAGCGCCCGCAGGGTTAAAGCGATTCAGAAGGGCAAGCCGATATTCTATATGACCTGTTCATTCCAGACGCCTGAACCCGGCTTTGACCATCATGCCGTGATGCCACAGGTGGCGGGACCTGACGGTCTGCTGAATCAGCAGGAAGTGGCGATGACCATGCGGGATAAAGTACCGCCACGCATACTGCAGGCGTTTATGGCCGACGCGCCTATTGAGATGCGACTGGTGGAACCTCTGGATCCAATTGCCCCTCAGCCTGCAGCTCCGACCCGTAATGTGTGGATGCGTTTGAACGGTGAGCTGAATAGTGATGTCAGTGTACATGAGTACCTGCTGGCTTATGCCTCAGACTTTAACTTTTTGGTCACGGCAGCCCAGCCTCACGGAGTGTCGTTCCTGACACCGGGTATGCGCTTTGCCACCATAGATCATGCGATGTGGTTCCACCGTCCGGTAAACTTCAACGAATGGTTGCTATATAGTATCGATAGCCCCAATGCAGTGGGCGGACGTGGTTTTGTCCGGGGACAGTTTTTCAACCAGGCCGGAGAGCTGGTGGCGTCAACCACCCAGGAAGGCTTAATGCGATATGCTAGAGGAAAATAATATGTTGGCAAAATTGGTCCGGATGATGGCTGTGTGCGCTCTGTTGCTTGGTGTGTCAGCCTGTGTAACCGTCGAACCGCCAAAGCCGGTGATTGTAAACGGTGCTGCCGGCTATCTTGAACGGATTGCACTGCCTTCCGGCTCGGTAATCAATATCTCCATTGTGGATCTGAATACCCGGGGATCGATATTTGCACAAAAGACCTTTGAAGTGGCCCGGGTGCCGGTGCCATTCAAGTTTATTTTGCCTGCCGAAACCATAGACAAGAGTATCAACTATGGTGTGGTGGCAATGATCACCTATAAAGATCAGGTGTTGTTTCAAACCTTCACCCGCTACCCGGTGATTAACAACGGCAAGTTCACCACTGAAGTGCTGATGAAACCGGTAAGTCAGTAATCCAGCTTATTTGAATCAGGCTCCTTCGGGGGCCTTTTTCATGCCTTTGGGGAGAAAAGGGGTTGTTAAAGGAGTTGAATGAGTCGCAGGCAGAGCATCAGATCTCCGCCTGGATGCAGGATGACAGTGAACGCATGCAAGCACTGGAAGACGTAAAGTCTGTGAGTGAGGCTACCGGGCAGGCGCTTTGGCTGGCGGCAGGCTTTGTGCGTAATCTGGTGTGGGACAGTTTGTATCTTACCTATGACTCGCCGCTGAATGATATCGATGTGATTTTCCATGATCAGCACAATCCACTGCCTGAACAGGACAAATTCATTGAAGCACAACTGAGTAAGCTCTCTCCCCAATTTCCCTGGTCGGTAAAAAATCAGGCTCGTATGCATCTGCGCAACGGCGACCCTGAATACCAGGGATTACAAGATGCCATCTCCTATTGGCCTGAGCAGCAAACTGCAGTGGCAGTGCGGCTTGGCGGGAAGGGGGAACTTGAGTTTATCAGTGCCTTTGGACTGGCTTGTTTATTCAATGGCCGTCTCGAACACAACCCCGCCAGAGACAGGAGTGTGTTTCTGCAAAGAGTACAATCCAAAGGCTGGTTACAGCAATATCCGGATCTGTTGCTGACTTGTGATTAGAAAGTAGAGAGAACTGCGGCGTTTTTGTGATCTTGATCGCTTTATGGGCGGAGTAAGCTGCTGTAACAGGAATAAATTGATTCAGATCAATCCTCTGTGACACATACTTTGGCAGTGTATTCACAACTTGTTAAGGATGTGAATAAAGCAGCGCTGCGCGTTGTGGTTATGGAGAATGATGATGAAAAAGTCTGTACTGTCCGGTTTGATCGCTGCCACCCTGATTTCTGCTCCGGTTTTCGCTCACCAGGCCGGTGATATCATTGTGCGTGCAGGTGCTGTGGTTGTAGCTCCCAATGAGTCGAGCCAGGATGTAGATTTGACCGGATTTGACCTGCCTAATTTCGGTGAGTTTTCTGTAAACAGCAATACTCAGCTGGGCCTGAATTTTGGCTATATGATTACAGATAACTTCGGCGTTGAATTGCTGGCAGCTACACCTTTTTCTCATGAAGTGACTTTGGCTGGAGTTCATATTGCTGATACCAAGCACCTGCCACCGACTCTGGTTGCCCAGTATTATTTCGGTAATGCTGACTCCAAGCTGCGTCCATACGTTGGTCTGGGTGTGAACTTTACCAACTTCTTTGATAACGAATTTACTCAGGCTGGCAAAGATTTAGGCCTTGGTCTGGAAAATCTCAGTCTTGAAAACTCTTGGGGCGTTGCTGCTCAGGTGGGTCTGGACTATCAGGTAAACAAGAACTGGCTGGTAAACGCGTCAGTTTGGTACGCAGATATCAGTACTGATGTGAAATTTAATTCAGCCGTTGGGCCTGTATCCATTGAAACTGATATCGACCCATGGGTATACATGGTTAGCGTAGGTTACGTTTTCTAAAGGCAATTAATCGTTCCCTGCCTTTAGCTGGCGCACAGTTCCCCGTGCGCCAATTTAAGCCGGCGAAAGCCGGCCTTTTTGTGTCTGTAATTTGGCTTATTGGCCTGACTGTTTCTTCTGCTTTTTCTTCCAGCGGCGGGTGTTGTAAATGAACTCAGGCAGCAGCCTGGTCATCCAGGCCACAATAATCCAGCGCTTTGGAACATACGCGCGGCGCTTGCCTTTGGCCAGTGTCGACAATATCTGCCTGGCCACCACGGGCAAAGGAGCCAGCCACATTTTGGCACCCTGCATAGCGGCTTTATCCAACATACCCAGCTGGATGTCGGTAATAGTGACCGGCAGTTTCAGGCGTTGGGCGTGCATGCTCAGGCCTTCCAGATAGTTCTGGGCGAAGGCTTTGGAGGCGTGATAAGAGATGCTTGGGCCGCCACGCAGTCCCGCGACTGAGTTGACTGCCCCCAGCTGGCCATACCCCTGTTCCCGCAGTAAACGGAAGGCGGTATTGCACATGGCGGCAAAGCCTTTGACGTTGACATTGATAATGTCATCTTCGGGACCCCAGGGCAGCTCTGGGTCATAGTGATTTACGCCGGTATTTACCAACACCAGATGAGCACCACCCAGTTGTTGCCATACCTGCTCAAGCTGAGCAATCGCGGTTTGAGGCTGATAGATATCCAGAGCATGCACAGTGACTTTGCCGGGCAAAGATTGGGCGAACTCTGACAAAGCTTCGGGAGCGGGAACCAACAAAGCCAGTTCTACCTGTTGCTCTGAGAGCTGTTTGGCGATTTCCCGGCTCAATTGTGAGCTGGCACCAATAATAATTGCAGTTGCTTGAGTCATATGGGTTTCGGGCAAACCTTGGGGCGCTTATCATAGGAGGATACCCAAGTGACTTCAAGATGCCGAATTCACAAGCATGAGAAGATTTCTAATTGGATGTATAGACATCCAGAAGTCTTATTGTATGATTTAGGAGAGTATATGAACAAGTGGACCAAAATCCTGGCTGTGCCTTTGTTGGCGGTAACAGGTTTGATGAGTGGCTGCGCAACCAATAATGCACTGGTAAATGTTCATGGTGAGGTTTGGTATCGCGAACGTATCGCCCTGCCGCCTGAAGCTGTATTGGTGGTGCAGTTAAAAGATGTGTCCCGTGCCGACGCGCCTGCTGAGGTGATCGGCGAAATGGAGCGTACTGATGTCAGTACCCCGTCGACCTTCTCTTTTGTGATGGACAGAGATCAGTTCGAACCGGGTCATACCTACGCCATTGGCGCACGCATTATGTTGGGTGACCAGCTGTTGTTCATTAATACTCAGGCTTATAATGTCGATTTGGATTCGTCCGAACCGATGTCAGTACTGTTGAATAAGGTTGGCCACTGATACCTCATGGTAAAAGCTGCGCCTGCCGTGATTAAGGAAGAGGCGCAGTATGCCGGTCAGGATCCCAGATAACCTTCCCGCTGCCGGGGTGTTAGTTTCTGAAAACATCTTTGTGATGTCAGAAACCCGGGCAGCCAATCAGGATATTCGCCCCATGCGGGTGCTTATTCTGAATCTTATGCCCAATAAGATTGAAACCGAAACCCAGCTTCTGCGTCTGCTGGGTAACACACCACTGCAGGTGGACGTGGATCTGCTGCGTATTCACGATAAGGTCTCCAAGCATACTCCCACCGATCATATGAATACCTTTTACCGGGATTTCTCCCAGGTGAGGGACAAAAACTATGATGGCCTGATTATTACCGGCGCGCCGCTCGGCCAGATCGACTTTACCGAGGTCACCTTCTGGGACAAGATTCAGGAGATTATCGACTGGTCGCAAACCCATGTGACATCAACTTTGTTTCTGTGCTGGGCCGCCCACGCTGGTCTTTACCATCTCTATGGGCTGCAACGTGAACTGCTGCCCAGAAAACGCTCCGGAGTATTCGCTCACGAAAGGTCCGGTAAGCCTTACCCCTTGCTCCGGGGATTTGACGATGAGTTTTTCGCACCCCATTCCCGCTTTGCTGAAATCCCGCTGGAGAAGCTGAGAGCCCATCCGGACTTGGATGTTCTCGCCCACTCAGATGAAGCAGGTGCTTATCTGGTGCTGTCTAAAGATAATCGTCAGTTGTTTGTGACCGGGCATCCTGAGTATCAGAAACACACCTTGCGGGATGAGTACTTCAGAGATCTGGGAGAGGGACTGGAACCAGAATTGCCGAAGAATTACTTTAAAGGCGATGACCCGGATAACCGCGCCGTAGCCCGTTGGCACAGCCATGGCAGCCTGCTCGTCAGCAACTGGCTTAACTACTATGTTTACCAGCTGACTCCCTATGATCTCAATGATATGCAGGCGATGACGCCCTGGGAGTCCTGATTGTCAGTGCCTCAGCATTCGCAGCAAGTATGACCCATTAACAAAACAGCCTGCATTTAACGCAGGCTGTTTTATAGGTATTCACGCATTCCGCATTAGCGCCAGCTTGGTTCCAAACCCGATAAATATGGTGCCTGTGGTCACATCCAACCACTTTTTGAAGCGGCCTGAAGTAGCGAGTTGTTTAGCCTGTGACAGGGCCAGCACCATGGCACCAAACCATACAAAATTGACCAGAGCATGTGTGGTCACCAGAGTGTAAGCGGCTAATGCACTGTCATCGGCGCTGACAAATTGGGGAAAGGCTGCCAAATAGAACATAGAGACCTTGGGATTGAGCACATTGGTAAGGAAACCCTCCATGAAGGCGGTTTTCAGGGAAGTCGCTCCTTGAACATTAGCCTGAGCCTCAGCCTGAACTTGAGCAGGAGTACTGGTGCCAAATGCTTTGATAAGCGCCTTGATGCCAATCCAAATTAAGTAAGCGGCCCCCAGCATCTTAAATACAAAGAATGCGTTGGCAGACTGCAGCAGAAGTATCGATATTCCACATACTGACAAAGTGCCATGAATGTAAAAAGCGGCCACGAAACCGAAAACATTGGCAAAGCCCGCTTTATTACCTGACACAGGTACTGTCTTTGCGATTAAAAAACCGTTGGGGCCGGGCGAGATGACCAGCAGAGTCGCAACGACTGTGAATGTCATGATGGTGTTTATATCCAATTGATGCTCCTTATTATTACCCGCAAGCGATACCACTACCTTGTTAATTGCGGGAGTTAAACTGCCGACGGCCCATAGCCTTCAAGGCTGACAGCAACAAATTGGCTGACAATCCTGAAATTGATGAAGTCGCTCCGGCAGACGATCAATCTGTGTGGGAAGGAGGTGCCATCGTCGCCTTGCCAGCAGCTGTCAGCCTGTTCGATTGATAGCTTGGCACCGCGTTCGATAAGGCAGTTGTGACTATCAATCTGAATGCTGGGTACACCATCCAATTGCAGCTTTGCAATACCGCTTAGCGTTATCTTTGCGGAGCAGCGACTGACACCACTGCGCTGCCACCGCTTAGGAAGCGGAGAGGGAAGCGCGGCGAGATCTCCTGAGATGACGACCGAACCGGCATTGATGATCAGTCGCTCTATGATGAAACTGTCCAGCGATGGCGCCTGTTTGTAGATACCCATAACAGCTTGAGGGTTGGTGATTAAGTCTGTCCAATTCATCTCAGTTTCCATTTATTTGAATGCCTTAGTCTTCAGTGACTTAGTCTACGGCTATTTGCAGCCATGGAGCATACCTCTGGCTTCCAGACTGGCGCACAGTGCCGGGCACATGGGCTTGTCAAACTGACGTGTCTTTAGGTTTTGCCTGTGAATCAAAATCGCTTCAGCCAGATCGCCACTAATGTAAGTAAAATCGCATTGGTTAGTTGTACGATCCTGAGAGGGATGAGTCAGGCAAAAAGAGTGTCCTCTTTCATGCACCAGAGTATTGGCTATCTTGAGTTTGTCACGGTCCAGCTTCCATTTATTCAGTTTGGTGGAGTTGCCACAGGCGTTGGTTACCGCCGTGGTTGAGGACCAGGGATTCCACTTTCGCCACAGAAATACATCATTTTGAGAATAGGGGCCACGAGTGGAAAACTGCTCCAGTGCCCAGGCAAGGTTTGAGGGGTACTGGTTTAAATCTTCCTTTACCGAACCTGTTCGATTGTCATCCCAGTTGATGGCGCCATTGGATTCCAATTCGGTCAGAATTTCAGTGAATAGTGGGTCGTTTACCACCTCAGTCTGCAGGACAATGGCATCCTGTACTTTGGGATATTCGTCTGTCACCTGAGTGGCGGAGCAGCCTGTTATCAAGGCTATGCAGATTAAAAGGCAGAGGTATTTACTCATGGCGACTCCCTGTTTCCCGTATTAAGTCAGCGACTTCTGGTTGGCACAATCAGCTTGTGATTATGTTGAAGGCTTACACTAACTGCTGGGCGGCTCATTTGTCTGTTACTCATTTTTACTAACTTTTGCAAAATGACCAAAGGGTTACCCTGGCACCCTGAGTGTGAGCGCCAGCTATGACTCATTCAGCAAGAGCGGCAGCTATTTTCATAGCATTTTGCAAATAAGGCAGAATAGTATCCATTTCAAGCTATTGAAATAGAATGACTTAGCTCTTTGGCACAGATGCTGCTGGCCAGTTAACTATCTTGTTTTCATCTAAGGGTGAACAACTATGGATAGCTCACTAAAGCTGCTGACTTTGACTTTCTTGTCTTCGATATCACTGTCTTCACTGGCGGCGGACGCCACCCTGACTACCCACTCCGGGCCTATCGCTATTGACTGGATCAGTGACAGGTACGCGGGCTATGACAGGGTTGGTGATCCCCTTAATGTCACCAATATCAACAGCGAACTACCGACGACCTTTCTGACCGATATCTACAGCAGGATCCCTGATGGCAGGCGGGTTAATCCTGACTATATTGACGGCACTTCCCGCAGCAACCTGGTGATAGATGATGATTTTTCCGGACAGGTTACTGTGAGTGCCACTTTCCTGAATGAAGGGGCGTTTTTCAGAAATACCTTTGGCTATTTTCTTTATGATCCAGATTCTCCTCCTCAGACATTTATGGATATTGCCGAACATAAGATTATTTTTCCCAACGCGTCCAAGCCCCCAGCAGGAGGCCTGGTTCAGGGCGACTCTGTGCCATTGGATGTGGAGTTGGTTGCGGGTCAGGCAATGGGTTTCTTTGTCATTCCCAACGGCTGGGGGTTCAGCAGTAGCTACGCTGAGCTGGAGAGTTCCGGATACTGGAACCAACCCTTTTACAGCTTGCCCCACCTTAACCCTGAACCAGAGGGAGAGAAGCAACATAATGTGGTCTTCTATGATACCCAGAGTGAGTTGTTGGTGATCGGCTTTGAAGATGTACATCGTCGTCAGGGTGATAATGATTTCAATGACTTAATTTTTTCTCTAACCGTCACCCCTATATATGCTTTAGAGGGAATTGACGCTGGTGGCAGTGTTGAGGGGGAAGGTTATAACCTGCTGAATGACACACCAGAACCCGCTGGCTCCACCTCATATTATCCGTCACGAACCGGCTATGGCACTCTCATGTACGAAGATATGTGGCCAATTATGGGTGACTATGATTTCAATGATCTGGTCGTGAAGTACCGTTACACCATAGACAAAAATTATCTTGGCGCTGTGGAGTCTCTGGAAATGACTTATCAGATCCAGGCCATAGGTGCTGATTACCACAATGGCTTCGCCTTGCACTTGCCTAATGTTCTGAAGAGTAACATCCAATCTGCAAGCATCACCTACGGGCAGGAGAGTGTCACCCTGACGCCTGAAGCTGATGCGGGTGAAGTGGTGTTTATCCTGTCTGCCGATGTATGGGCTGATATTTCTAGCCAATGCGGCATGTTCCGAACTGTTAAAGACTGTAACGAAACCATGGGGCAGGAATATGTGTTTGCGGTGGAGTTTACTGAAGCCGTCAGTGAATCCAGTTTGGGCTTGCCTCCCTATGATCCTTTCATCTTCGCCACTGTGGGTAAATACCATGGCAATTTTTCAGGCCGTCAGTGGGAGGTACATCTGAAAGAGTTCTCAGGAACCAGTTTGTTTAACGTTGGCTGGATGGGACTGCACGATGACAACAGCAATGCCATTAACAGCTTTGTTAACGACAACAATATGCCCTGGGCAATGAACCTGGCGGATGGCTTCGCTCACCCGGTCGAACGTGTAGATATCCAACAGGCTTACCCCGACTTTAGAACCTGGGTACTCTCCAGTGGTGGAGAGAAAACCGACTGGTACGAACGTCGGAAAGCTGTGCTTGAAAAAATCTTCGATTAATCTTGGAGGCTCAACATGAAGAATGTCACTTTACAGTTTGCAGGTCTCCTCTGGTTGCTGCTTGCCATGGGATGTGGCGGAGGAGGCGATGAGGGCGGCGGTACCACAGTACCTTTAGATACCAGTGTCCCCGCAGATACTGCGCCAACAGAAACCGACACAGATCTCAGTGCCAATCTGGTTGTGAGTGAGACATTTGACTTCAGAATAGACAGAAGTCTACAGGTGTATTTGTCAGACACTCCACCGGGACCGGGTGTGGTCAATATCTATTACGCCACGGGATATTATGACGAGGTGACGCAAACTCATTATCCGGATCACACCGCATTGGTGGCAAGTTGGCGCCCCTCGATGGAGCAGGGCTTTAATGTGAATGTGAACAGCAACTGGCAGGGACTCTTGTTTGAGTGGGTGCCTGAAACCGCAGAGGGGCGGGAGCATTACCTCTACTTTCCGGACAGTGAATTGGGGGCAGAGCTCTATATCTCTTTGTAAGACAAATCAGGCCATTATGGTGATGGCCTTTGATTGGGCGCTAACGCTCATGAACAGAGCTCAGTTGGAGTCCTGAATCACCATATCCCAGAATTTGGCGGAGAGTTTGTTGATCTCGTTGGCTTCGGCATTCATCAACATGGCAAAACCTATATCCAGAGTGGGGGCGTAGGCAACATCGGCCCGGAACCCTGATACCCAGCCTGAATGGTATACCAGAGGAATACCGTCAAACTGGTAGATACGCCAGCCATAACCATAGTGAGCATCAAGCAGGTGTCCACGCCAGTAAAGGCGGCGCAGATCTTTTGCCGTTCTGACTCTGGGTTCCGTGACTTCTGTCAGCAACTCCTGCGACAACACGTCCGGTGCATAGCCCAGATTAGCGGTCAGCCACTTGGCCATATCTGAGATACTGGCATTCACACCGGCCGCAGGCTCAACCTTGTAATAATCTGGTTCCACTTTCACAGTGCGCCACACATAGCGGCGAATATCCCTGCCATTACTGTCCTTCTTGCCTGTTTTGCTGGCCTTAATCAGTACATGGGGCTTGGCAGTGTTGGGGTTGTCTTTGTATACGTCGATACCAACGGAGGCATTGGTCATGCCCAATGGCTGAAAAATCCGGCTTTCCAGCAGCTTAGCGTAGGACAGGGGCTGAACCTGTTCAATGGCAGGTTGCACCATAGAGTAGGCGATATTCTGGTAGCCGTAGCAGTTGTCGGGCTCACAAATGGGTGTGACCCGGTCAAACTGGCTGATGATTTTCTCCATACTCCAGTTCTCATGGAGCAGATTGTCGTAGGCGTTGGGCATCAAACCCGCAGAGTGACTCAGCAGATTATGGAGTTGAATCTTGTCTGCGGCGCCGGGTTTGGCCAGCTCAAACTGAGGAACATACTTGGTGACAGGGTCGGTCAGACTCAGCTGACCCTCCTGAGCCATCATGGTGGTCAAGGTGGCGGCGAATGGTTTGGACACGGAAGCCAGACGAAACACAGTATCTTTATCGACTTTCTTCTTCTTGCTGGTATCCAGATGACCAAAGGTTTCCAGTGCAATCACTTCTTCGCCTTTGACTATGGTGTAGGCGATACCGGGAATGCTCTTGTTGTTCAATTCACGCTTAACCAGGCTTGAGTACGCTTTGTTGAGTGACTGCAGATCTTCTGCGACAGCAGCCACAGGGGCAAGAAGACAGGAGGAAAGCGCAAAGAAGGCAAGACGCATGAAAATAAAATACCTGGATTTTAAAACCGCTGATGATGCCAAATTACAGCAAACTTTGAAAGTTATTGAACTCCAAGTATAAAAACAGGGTTTTCTGATGTAACCGGGATCTCATTTCTGCTGTGCTTAGTCCAAATTCAAACCGCTAAAGCCCCTGGGCCATTTCACCAAAGCAATCATTTGTGCTGCTCAGGGTTTTGTAAATCCTGAGTGACATTTGTACTGCCGAATTTGCTGCTCATTAGACCAATTAACACTTGCTTTACGTTCGCGTAAACGTCACAGTGCTAATATTTGAACAACCGAGGGCTTTCTGCGCCTCACGCAGAGGGTCTGGTCAAACAGACTGGAGTGGTTATGAGCACTGAAACGGATATTGTCATTGTCGCAGCCAAGCGCACCCCTATGGGTGGTTTTCAGGGGAGTTTATCCTCTGTGCCTTCACCTCAGCTGGCCGCAACGGCTATTAAAGGCATGATGCAGGACGCTGGTATAGCGGGTGAGCAGGTGGATGAAGTGCTGATGGGCTGTGTGCTGCCAGCAGGCCTCAAGCAGGCGCCTGCACGTCAGGCGACACTGGGCGCCGATCTGCCTTTGTCTGTCGGTGCGACCACAGTCAATAAGGTGTGCGGTTCCGGCATGAAGACAGTAATGATGGCCCATGACCTGATTAAAGCCGGTAGTGCCAATCTGGTGATTGCCGGTGGTATGGAGAGCATGAGTCAGGCGCCATATCTGCTGGACAAAGCCCGTGACGGCATGCGTATGGGCCATGGCAAGGTGCTGGATCATATGTTCCTCGACGGTCTGGAAGATGCCTACACCGGCGGTGCTATGGGTACCTTCGCGCAAAAGACAGCTGATGACTTTGACCTCACCCGTGAGCAGATGGATGCCTTTGCACTCTCCTCGCTGGAAAAAGCCAACGCAGCCATCGCCTCCGGCGCGTTTAACAATGAAATCGTGCCTGTGACCATCTCCTCCCGTAAAGGTGATGTGACTGTGGCTATCGATGAGCAGCCGGGTAATGCCCGTCCTGATAAGATCCCTGCGCTGCGTCCGGCGTTCGCCAAAGATGGCACCATTACTGCTGCCAACTCTTCTTCTATCTCCGACGGTGCCGCCGTATTGATGGTCACCAGCCGCGCCAAAGCCAAAGAGCTGGGACTGGATGTGCTGGCGGTGATCCGTGGTCAGACAACTCACTCTCAGGAGCCTGCGGCCTTTACCACAGCCCCTGTTGGTGCCATGAACAAGCTGTTTGCGAAAACAGGTTGGAGCAAGGATGAGGTGGATCTGTATGAGATCAACGAAGCCTTTGCCATGGTGACTATGCTGGCTATCTCTGAGCTGGGACTGGATGCGGCCAAAGTGAATGTGCACGGTGGTGCCTGCGCTCTGGGTCACCCAATTGGCTGCTCAGGCACCCGCATTCTGGTTACTCTGATCCACGCCCTGCGTAATCAGGGGCTGAAGCGCGGTGTCGCCAGCCTGTGTATCGGCGGCGGTGAAGCCACGGCTATGGCCATTGAAATCGAGTAATCCCCTGGCTGCACACTTTCTTGTTCCCGTAACACGGGTGTGCAGCCATTTTCATCAAAGCGTTATAAAAAATTCAACACCGGTGAGCTGACAGACGTAACAATTAAAAACAGGCGTACAGAGTAATTATCTATTGCTCTGGGCTCAGCGGGATAATCAACAGGACTTGAAGATGACCACGCAAATCAAACATTACATCGACGGTGAATTCACAACAGGCTCTGGAGATCGCCTGATCACAGTGACCAACCCTGCCAATAACCTGCCCATTGCCGAAATCAAATGTGCCACTGACGAGGAAGTCCTGGGCGCCATTGCCAGTGCCAAGTCTGCTTTCCAGACCTGGAAAGAGACGCCGGTTTCTGAGCGTGCCCGTGTGATGTTGCGTTATCAGCACCTGCTGAAAGAACACCATGATGAGCTGGCCACCATTCTGGCCAAAGAAACCGGTAAGACCTTTGAAGATGCCAAAGGCGATGTATGGCGTGGTATTGAAGTGGCTGAGCACGCCTGCAGCATCGCTTCTTTGCTGATGGGTGAAACCGTTGAAAACGTGGCCCGCAAAATTGACACCTACAGCTACACCCAACCCCTGGGTGTATGTGCCGGTATTACTCCCTTTAACTTCCCGGCGATGATCCCGCTGTGGATGTTCCCGCTGGCAATTGCCTGTGGTAACACCTTTGTACTTAAGCCTTCAGAGCAAGATCCTATGACGCCGCTGCGTCTGGCTGAACTGTTTGAACAGGCTGGCGCAGCAAAAGGTGTGCTGCAGCTGGTGCATGGTGACAAGAGCGCCGTGGACATTCTGCTGACCCATGAAGATATCAAGGCGATCTCCTTCGTTGGTTCTGTGGGTGTTGGCCAGTATGTGTACAAGACAGGTACTGATCACCTTAAGCGGGTTCAGGCCTTTGCCGGAGCCAAGAACCACAGTGTGATTATGCCGGATGCCAACAAAGAGCAGGTGCTCAACAACCTGGTGGGCGCTTCTGTGGGCGCAGCCGGTCAGCGCTGTATGGCGATCTCTGTGGCGGTATTTGTTGGTGAAGCCAAAGAGTGGATCCCTGAACTGAAAGAGCGCCTGGCCAAAGTCCGTCCGGGTCTATGGGATGATGCAGAGGCCGGTTATGGCCCGCTGATCAGCCCTCAGGCCAAAGAACGTGTTCTCAGCCTTATCGCCAAGGGTAAGGAAGAAGGCGCCGAGTGTCTGCTCGATGGCTCTGAGTTCACTCTGGAAGGTTATGAGTCGGGTAACTGGGTTGGCCCAACCATGTTCACCAAAGTGACCCCTGAAATGACCATCTACAAGGAAGAGATCTTTGGCCCGGTACTTTGCTGTGTTGAGTCTGACTCACTGGAAGATGCCATTGAGCTGGTAAATGCCAGCCCTTACGGTAACGGTACCTCTATCTTTACCGCCAGTGGCGCCGCTGCCCGGAAGTATCAGCACGAGATTGAAGTGGGTCAGGTGGGTATCAATGTGCCTATCCCTGTGCCGCTGCCTTTCTTCTCTTTCACAGGTTGGAAGGGCAGTTTCTATGGCGATCAGCACGCCTACGGCAAGCAAGCGGTGCGTTTCTTTACCGAAACCAAGACGATTACCGCCCGTTGGTTTGAGGACGATATTCCGTCCGGTCCCAACATGACCATTGCCCTCAAGTAATAGACAGTACAGATGCCGCCCCTGCGGCATCTGTTGGTTACAAGGCCTGACTATCTGGCCTTGTAACCAACACCAACTATGACAATAAGAGCCCGGCCCCTTGATTGATGAGTGAGTCGGGTCAAAGAACACAAGTGACAGGAGTTGTCAGATGGATTTCAATCTCAACGAAGATCAACGTCAGTTTGCCGAGCTGGCCCGTCAGTTTGCAGCCGAAGAGCTGGCTCCCCACGCAGCGCGCTGGGATGAAGAACATCATTTCCCCAAGGACGTTATTCAAAAGGCCGGAGAGCTGGGCTTTTGCTCTCTGTACTCCCCGGAAAGCGAAGGCGGTATGGGCCTGAGTCGTCTTGATGCCGCCATTATTTTCGAAGAGCTGTCGATGGGTTGTACGGCGACCACTGCCATGCTGACCATCCATAATATGGCCACCTGGATGATCACCACTTGGGGCAGCGAAAGCCTGCGCGGTGAGTGGAGCGAGGCCCTGACCACAGGCCAGAAGCTGGCATCTTACTGTTTGACTGAGCCTGGCTCAGGCAGTGACGCAGCCTCGTTACAGACCAAAGCGGTTCGCGACGGCGATGAGTATGTGATCTCCGGCTCCAAGATGTTTATCTCAGGCGCAGGTGACACTGAAATGCTGGTGGTGATGTGCCGCACCGGTGGTGAAGGTCCCAGAGGGATCTCTGCCATTGCCGTGCCTGCCGATGCTGCCGGTATTGTTTATGGCAAAGCTGAAGACAAGATGGGCTGGAACGCCCAGCCAACCCGTTTGGTGACTTTTGAAGAGGTACGTGTGCCTGTGGCCAACCTGCTGGGTGAAGAAGGCCAGGGTTTTACCTTCGCCATGAAGGGCCTGGATGGCGGTCGTATCAATATCGCCACCTGCTCTGTAGGCACTGCCCAGGCTGCACTTGAGCGTGCCACTGAATATATGCAGGAGCGTAAGCAGTTTGGTAAGCCTCTGGCGGCATTCCAGGCGCTGCAGTTCAAGCTGGCTGACATGGCGACTGAGCTGGTGGCAGCCCGTCAAATGGTACGTCTGGCTGCATTTAAGCTGGACTCGGGTGACGTGGAAGCGACCGCCTACTGCGCCATGGCTAAACGATTTGCCACAGATGTGGGTTTCCAGGTGTGTGATGCTGCACTGCAGCTGCATGGTGGTTATGGTTATATCCGCGAATATCCGCTGGAGCGTCATTTCCGTGATGTGCGTGTACACCAGATCCTGGAAGGTACCAACGAGATTATGCGTCTGATCATCGCGCGCCGTCTGCTGGACGAGCATGTGGGTGAAATCAAGTAAGGCACTGACTCTATTCGCTCCCACTGACGCCACATGCCATAAGCACAGGGCTACAAGCTAAGCGGCATAAGCATCAGGGGAGCTGTTGATTTACAGCGCAGCACTGCACAACAGCAAAGCCACGAATTCGAAGGAAAGGAATAATGACTCAACTGATTGAACGTATCGAAGGCAACACTGCCATTCTCACCATCAGTAACCCGCCGGCCAACACCTGGACACAGGAAGGTCTGTATAACCTGCGTGACAAAATTCTGGAGCTGGATGCAGATCCGGAAATCTACGCCCTGGTGCTGACAGGTGAGGGGGAGAAGTTCTTCTCTGCTGGTGCAGACCTAAAGTTGTTTGCCGATGGCGACAAAGGTAATGCAGCCACTATGGCCATGGCTTTCGGTGAAGCATTCGAAACCCTGAGTGCATTCCGTGGCGTGTCTATCGCTGCGATCAATGGTT
The DNA here is from genome assembly GCF_023349125.1 of Shewanella corallii. Lineage (GTDB taxonomy): Bacteria > Pseudomonadota > Gammaproteobacteria > Enterobacterales > Shewanellaceae > Shewanella > Shewanella corallii. Next base: position 266,144 of record NZ_JAKIKT010000007.1, read on the forward strand.
ATGCCATGGGTGGCGGTCTGGAAGTTGCCCTGGCCTGTGATATCCGTATCGCTGAGTCTCAGTCTCAGATGGCATTGCCAGAGGCTACAGTAGGCCTGCTGCCATGCGCAGGTGGTACTCAGAATCTGACTGCTCTGGTGGGCGAAGGTTGGGCCAAGCGCATGATTTTGTGTGGTGAGCGCATCAAGGCTGACAAAGCACACAGCATCGGCCTGGTGGAAGAAGTGGTTGAAACCGGCAAGGCACTGGAAACGGCCATTGAACTGGCGGCCAAAGTCGCCAACCAGAGCCCATCCAGTGTGGCTGTGTGTAAGCAGCTGATCCAGGCGGGTCGCGCAATGCCTCGTACTCAGGCGCTGCCATTGGAGCGTGAACTGTTTATCGGCCTGTTCGATACCGAAGATCAGGCGGAAGGGGTGAATGCTTTCCTTGAAAAGCGTAAGCCAGAGTGGAAGAACGCATAAGGGGTTGAACATGGATAAAGTAGTATTTCAAACCCTGGGGTGTGAAGGCAGCAAGCAGATAGGCATTGCTACATTGAACGTTGAGAAAGCGCTGAATGCGCTGGATCTGGATATGGTACGTCTACTTAAGGCGCAGCTGGAAGCCTGGCGCGAACAGGATGAAATTGTCTGTGTCGTGCTTGATGGTGCCGGTGAGAAGGCCTTTTGTGCCGGTGGTGATGTGCGGGCGATTACCGAAGCATCCCGCGCTAACCCGGGTGAGATAGCGCCTGAAGCCCAAACCTTTTTTACCGAGGAATACCAGCTGGATTACCTCATTCATACTCTGGGTAAACCAGTGATGGTGTGGGGTGACGGTATTGTGATGGGCGGTGGCCTGGGACTGATGGCCGGTGCCAGCCACAGAGTGGTTACCCAGACCTCCCGAATTGCCATGCCTGAGGTCACCATAGGCCTGTATCCGGATGTGGGTGGCAGTTTCTTTCTCAATCGTATGCCGGGTAGAACCGGGCTATTTTTGGGGCTGACCGGTTACAACATGAATGGCGCTGATGCCCTGTATGTGGATCTGGCCAACTTTGCCATCGACAGAGACAACAAAGAACCTTTGTGGGACGCATTGGCTGAAGTTCACTGGCAGGATGATGCCAATACCAACCATGATCTGCTGAGTCAGGTACTCAATGGTTTCAGCGATGACAATATTGCCGACAACAGCCGTCTTAAGGCGCATCAGGCGCGTATTGATGAGCTGATGGCCGGCTCTCTGGCTGACATTCACTCCTGTCTGTCGGCGCTGGATGATACCCATTTACAAGAGCGCGGCGAGGCATGGCTTGGGCGCGCAAGAGATACATTCCTGGCCGGCAGTCCGCTGAGTTGGAATTTGATTGAAGCTCAGATGCAACTGGGTACCGAGATGGAGCTGGCGGACTGTTTCCGCATGGAGCTGGGCTGGAGCGTTAACTGTTGTGCTCACGGAGATTTCTGTGAAGGCGTGCGTGCTTTGCTGCTGGATAAAGACAGAAACCCACAGTGGCAGTTTGCATCTCTGGAAGCGGTGACTCAGGAGGCGATGGATAAGCTGATGACTTCCCCCTGGGATGAGGCGTCCCATCCACTGAATACGCTCTGAATATCCTCTGACCAGAGGAGATAATTTGCCTTTGGCGCGAACATCACGAGTTTGCGCCAATCACATGGAAGATAAATAAGGAGAGCCCAAATGGCGACAGTAGCATTTATTGGTTTGGGTAATATGGGTGGGCCTATGGCGGCCAACCTGGTTAAAGCCGGTATGACAGTCACAGGTTTTGATCTTAACCCTGCTGCATTAAAGGCCCTGACTGATATTGGTGGTCTGAGTGCCAACACTGCCTGTGGCGCGGCTGCGGCGGCAGACATTGTCATTACCATGTTGCCTGCAGGCAAGCACGTACGCAGTCTCTACATTGGTAATAATGACCAAAAAGGTATTCTGGATGTCGTGGGTAAAGATACCCTGCTGATCGATTGCTCCACCATAGATGCGGACAGCGCCCGCACAGTGGCGGCAGCAGCTGCAGACAAAGGGCTTGAGTTTATCGACGCGCCGGTATCCGGTGGCACAGCCGGTGCGGCCGCGGGTACCCTGACATTTATCTGCGGCGGCAGCGACAAAGCCTTTGAGCAGGCCAAAACTGTGCTGGATGTCATGGGCGCCAATATCTTCCATGCCGGAGGCGCAGGTGCAGGGCAGATTGCCAAGATCTGCAACAATATGCTGCTGTCTGTACTCATGGTTGGTACCAGTGAAGCTCTGTCGATGGGAATCGATAATGGCTTGGATCCCAAGGTGTTATCCGACATCATGAAGGTCAGCAGTGGTGGCAATTGGACGCTGGATAAATATAATCCCTGCCCAGGGGTGATGGACGCTGTACCATCATCTAAAGGTTATCAGGGTGGCTTTATGGTGGATCTTATGGTGAAAGATCTCGGGTTGGCGATGGATGCAGCGCTTTCCAGTCAATCCAGTACACCTATGGGGGCACTGGCCCGCAGCCTGTATGTTAGTCACGCCAAGGGCGGCACTAAGCCCGGTGAAAACGGCAAGCGGGATTTCTCCAGTATTTTTGAACAGTTTGCAGTGCCTGCCAACGACGAATAAGCCGAATTACGTACAAGAATTGAGGATAAGTGGATGGATTTAAAAGATAAGGTGGTCGTCATTACGGGTGGCGCAGGTGGTTTGGGTCTGGCCATGGCTCAGGAGTTTGCGGCGGCCGGTGCCCGCCTGGCACTTATCGATGTCGATCAGGACAAACTGGAGCGTGCTTGTGCCGATATGGGTGGCAGTTTCCCTCAGACTGAAGTTCAGGGCTATGCACTGGATATCACAGACGAGGAAGATGTAGTTGCCGGTTTCCAGTATATTCTGGAAGACTTGGGCCAGGTCAACGTGCTGGTTAACAACGCGGGTATCCTGCGTGATGGCATGCTGCTGAAGGCCAAAGAAGGTCAGGTCACTGACCGTATGTCTCTGGCTCAGTTCCAGTCTGTTATCAATGTGAACCTGACCGGCAGCTTCCTGTGTGGTCGTGAAGCGGCTGCCGCCATGATCACCTCAAAGCAGCAGGGCATCATCATCAATATCTCCAGTCTGGCCCGCGCCGGTAATATGGGACAGAGCAACTATGCAGCCTCCAAGGCCGGTGTCGCTGCCATGTCCGTAGGCTGGGCCAAAGAGCTGGCTCGCCATGGTATTCGCAGCGTCGCAGTTGCGCCGGGCGTGATTGAAACCGAAATGACAGCGGCCATGAAGCCGGAAGCGCTGGAGCGTCTGGAGAAGATGGTACCTGTTGGTCGTTTGGGTAAGCCGGAAGAAGTGGCTAAGACTGTGATGTTTGCGGTAGAGAATGATTACATCAATGGACGTATCCTGGAAGTCGACGGCGGCATCCGTTTGTAAGGGGTGGTGTCATGGGTTGAGCAGGGCGTCTTTTCTTCCCCAACGGCATTGCCGCTTCTCGTGTAGGTGAACTACACGTCGGCGCGGCGGCTTTGTTGGAAAAAGAAAATTCACTCCTGCCATTGGCTGTGAGTCAGCAACGCCCATGTCAGAAAAAGAAATGCCCGGACACTCCGGGCATTTTTGTGTTTGCTGTTTTAATGGGGTAACCAACTTAGGGATAAGTTACTTTGTGCTGAAAGGGATATAATGCTTTAATCTGCTGGAGCTTCAGCGTTCTGCTTAATTGTCTTGTTAGCTTTACGCTTCTCTATAAGTTCCTTCAATGGAGAGTTGCTTGGATAAAGAACCTTTGCACTAGGAACATCTCCTGAGGCTGGGTCAAGGTGAGAATCTTGGTCATCAAAAAAGATGTGTGGCTTAAATGCCTTCAGGAATCTACTCTTTTGAAGTCCTCCGAGAAAGAAAGCTTGATCAATATAGACATTCCAAGCTCTCATTGTTTTTATAACTCTCATCTCAGCTGGACTATTTCTTGCCGTCATAATAGCAAGTTTGACGGGGGAATATTCTATCCTTCCAGGTAGCCTTTCTTGTACTTTTGATAGCTTCTTCAGCAAGTTGGCATATGGTCCTTCTTGTAACGGAACATCCTGGTGCTCATCTTCCTTGCTCCAGAATGTTTCTAAGCCCTCAGTTTGATTTACAATCTCACTTGCCTCACTAAATATTACGGCATCGGCATCAAATGCAAATCTAACTTGGCTTTCGTCCAAGCTTTGTCCATTGCTCGGTGGCTCTTTAACTAGTGCCGCAGCACAAACACCACTATCAATAACCTCTTGAGCATCTTCTTCGTTTGTTGTTAAGAAGAGATCTACATAAAAAGCGTCGAGATAACTTGAGCTTTTTTCTCCTGCAGTAAAAGCTGAGCTAGTTATCGGCAACTCTCTGCGACGAATCTCCTTTAACACTCTAAAACCTGTTTCGGGACTATTTCTAGAGATGACCACAACTTCAACGATCGGACCTTTTGAACATTCTTGTTGATGAGAGTTAAGGTTTAACAATGAGCGAACTAATGGCATTCCTGTTCCGTCATCTAACTCTTCATTCTCTTTCTCGAGCATATAAGTGCGATACTCATCAATTGCGGTATCTGGATCAGATTCATATTTTTGCTTGAAAACTTTATCAGCCTCAGAAAGATCAAAAAGTGCAGTTGCAGAAACTCCTACAACTAAAGTTTCGTTTAATTCAATTGGCATATCCCCTCCTTGGTAAGCTAACGCCCAACATAAAGAGCCGGAGCGCAGCGATGGTCCGAGCCCGAAGGGCGATTTTTAATGTTTTTGTTATATGTAATTACAAGCGCTTCCGATCCTTCAGGTAATACTTGACAGCAAGGAACCAGAAAGATAATAGAGTTATCAAAGCTAACTTGTCGTATTTGCGGAGAATTTTTTCAGAAATCACAATTTCTAGAGCTTTAAAGTGTCCATGCAGTTCAAAGTTAGATAAAAGGTAGCTTCCAAAAGTATCTATAGCAATATAGAAAATAACACCCATGAACAATGCCCACTGCGTTCGTCTCGACAATGCTAGAACATACAAAAATTCGGCTAACCAATTAGGCATAGAGTTTCCTTACTCTTGGGACATATAACATTTTAATAATTAGAACGCCTGCTTATCCATTTTTGCGCTACCACGCTATTCATCCGTCTTAGCTACAAAATCAGCTACTTAAAGTATCTATAGATAGATAAGTTTACGGACAAATCGAGACGTCTTGTTATCTCGCCACACCAGTCACGCTTATTGGACAAACGTTATCAGCAATAGACTGAAAAATCGACAGTTTTTAGCTAAGCAGCAGATAAATGAGAATGTGCCGTGTGCGATAACAGGAGTCGTTTTCTGTTACCTCCGATCTAACGGGATAACCTACTCGTATCGGCAACTTAGGAACATTAGCCTGAGGTGAGGGTCTTGCCTCTGTCCGTTCTCCCAAGGCATAGTCGGTAGCTGCATTTGCAAAGACATAAGCATTCAAGGAACCCTGATGTCACCCAAGTTGAAATGGACCATTAAAGGTCGGCTCGAGATTGTTTATACCGGAACTCTTAAGTCGATGGAGCGATATACCGGCTATGCCCGTTTGTTCCATGGCGATAATCTTTATGGCGAAGGGGAGTGTATTGACGGCGTGAAGGTAGGGCCCTGGAAGCACTACCATGCTGACGGACAGTTGATGCAGGAATGTACCTACAACAGTAAGGGCAAGGAGGAAGGGGTTTGTCGCCACTATCAGGCCAATGGTCAACTCTCCTCTGAGGAATGGTTCTTGAGCGGAAAGCTGGATGGTGAATGCCGAACCTGGTATGAGGATGGAGCGCTCAGCTCCCTTTGCCAACATGATAACGGAAAGCGCCTGGAGTCTCGGGAGTATTATCCCAACGGAGCGTTGCGCATGGTGATGCAGTTTGAGAATGACAAGTTCAAAAGTGAGACTTGGTACCGTGAAGACGGCAGTCTGTGGCGGCAAACTTAGGCTAACCCCTCTATCTGATTGAAGATTAGTTACGCAGAATACTGAATGTTGTCCTCGACTCTGATGGTGAGAGATATCTTCGAGGCGTTGGAGGGACCATGCCGACTCTCCGTGGATATGGAAAAAGTTTGGTCACTCTTTGGAATATTAACTGAATTCGCTGTTGGTTCTGTTAGCACTGAAACGCTTTCTGAATTCGGTCGGTGTTAGACCAAATTCACGTAGAAATACCTTCCTGAAAGCACTGATATCTTGATAGCCCACCTCATAAGAAATCTCAGTAATGGCTTTCCCTGTTAACTCTATCAATTGGCAGGCTGTGTGCAGACGAAGTCTTTGTAAATATTGGATGATTGTGAAGTCGACAGCAGTTAAAAAACGTCTCTGCAGCGTCCGCTGACTCACGAAAAAATGCGCCGCAATGGCTTGTACTGAAATCGGTTTAGCATAATTGGCATCCAAATAGTCTTGGGCTTTAACAACGAGTTCATCACCATGGTCTCGTTTGGGGACGAATTGGCGGTAAAATCGCTGTTCTCGAAATCCGCTGTCCACGACCATTTCCTTTGATAGACGCTGAGCAATCGTTGGCGATGAGAACATCGACACAACTTCAAACAGCAAATCAAGCCATGCCATAAGACCACCGGCAGTAATCACGTTACCTTCATTAACGATGATCGCATTTTCATTAAGCTTCACACTGGGGAAAGTGGATCGAAATGAATCGGCCAATCGCCAGTGCGTTGTGCAGAATTTATCATCCAGAAATCCCCCCCTTGCAAGAATAAAAGCACCAGCACAGGCGGAAGCAAGCACGGCGCCTTTTTGCTGCATGGTTGATAGGTATTGATATAGGGGGAGATTTTCCTTCATGTAAAAGTCGTCATTGATACAAGGGGGCAACACCACGACCATGGCCTGCTCTTGAGTATCAAGATAGTCCAACCCACAGGTATTCACTTCAAACCTGACGGCTACCTCTAACTGCGCGCAAATAGTGTTGGCAATTGCCATGGCTTCAGTTAATCCATGCACTGCAGTTTGACTGGCTGTTGGGTAGTTAACAATGGCTACTTTTATGCTTTTCATTAGATAAGGTTTGTCGCAAATGACCTTTAAAGTGTCATTTTAGACTCTCGTTATAGGAACTCAATATGAACATAATTTGCACATCCCAGCGAGAGACTTGAAGGAAATCAAAATGACTAAACAAGCTTTAATTGTTATCGACATCCAGAATGACTATTTCGAGGATGGCAAATACCCGCTCTATCAACCCGTTGAGGCAACTCAAAGAACGTTAGAAGCCATGGCCATTGCACGTGAAAAGAACATTCCCATTATCCATATTCAACATCTGGTATCACCGGAGTTAGGAGAGGGCTTGTTTTTTTATGACGGCTCCGAAGGTGCAAAAATCCACAAGGATGTGATGGCGGCGGCCCCCGATGCTCCAGTGGTGACTAAGCGTCATGCGGATTGTTTTGAAAACACCAATCTTGAAGCACTATTACAGTCAATGGGCATTGAAGAGGTTCTGATAACAGGGATGATGACGCACAATTGTGTCAACCACACAGCGCTTTCTCCTGCAGCGACAAAATACAATCCCAAAGTCATAGAAGAGTGTTGTTGTACTGTAGATCCTATTGCCCATGCATTAGCGGTTGACTCTATGCAGGTTCGTGGCATAGAGATGCTGACGATTGAAAAAGCGTTCGCATAATCTTCTGAAACGCTGGCTGACAATTTAAGGACCAAGGATTAGCTCGCTTTAACAACACAATCTGGCGCGCACCGGGAGCAGTAGGAGTGATATGCCTGTGGTGCGCTGCGTATGGTGATTCAGTTTGAGAATGACAAGTTCAAAAGTGAGACTTGGTACCGTGAAGACGGCAGTCTGTGGCGGCAAACTTAGGCTAACCCCTCTATCTGATTGAAGATTAGTTACGCAAAAAGGTTGAATTTCTGTCACAATTCCAATGATGACCGACACGTTTTCAGGGAGTAATCAGGTTTGTCGTTTGCGAATGGATTGGAAAAGTGGACCCGCAGAATGATGCTGTTTGTTGGCATTCTTGGGGTCGTTGTGATTTACGGGGGCTTTTTTTATCTCTTCTTCAGCGGTCGTGACACCTCTGCCATCCCCTGGTTTTTCCTGCTGAGTCCCTGGATCTGCATCTTCTTTGGACTGTCTGAGGCTGAGCAGCGCCGCACCCTTGTTTGGTTTATTGCCAAGTTCAAACGTTGAAACTGACAAGCATCAAACGGGTTCTATTTTCCCGCACTGACCTCCTAAACCCTTGATAATGGCACAGTCTGAGCCCTCATCGCCTTTACACTCATCCACCAGAGTTTTCAGCTCTTGCTTCAGTGCTTTGAGTTTCTTGATTTTGGTTTCTACTTCCTGCAGATGCTGGCTGGCCAGCCTTTTTACTTCAGCTGAGGTTCTTGCCTCGTCGTTTCTCAGTGACAGCAGTGCCTGACAGTCTTCCAGTGTAAATCCCAGCTCCCGACAGTGATGTACAAAGGCCAGCGCTTCAATATCCTGCTCACGATAAACACGGTAGCCATTGTCACCGCGTTGGGCTTTAACCAGGCCGATGTCGTGATAATAGCGAATACTCTTGATGGTCATACCGGTACGCTTTGATACTTCGCCGATTTTCATCCTGACTCCAAATAAGTATGGGTTTGTCACAGATTGGATTAAGTGCGATTTAAAGAGGCTTGACTCTCCAGTTGGGGGAGACTTTAACCTTGCTCCATCAATAGTTCAATGTCCCGGGAAAATGAATCAACCGGGGGAGTGATAGTCATGGATAAGTCCTCACTGGCGCCTGCCAATAACGCTGTTTCTCAATTTCATATCAGCAATATGAATTGCGGCAGCTGTGTGCGCAAAATTACCGCTTTATTCCCCACAGAATCAGAATCAGAATCTGAGTCTCTTGCTTTTGACCTGCCAGCCAAAACCCTGAGTTATTCGGGAGAGCTGGCTGCTGATTCTGTATTGGCAACTTTGATTGATGCTGGCTATCAGGCGGAACTCGTCTTGCCGGAAAAACAGCTGCCTGTTATTGAACTGACTATTACCAATATGCGTTGCGGCGGCTGTGCAAGGCGGATTCGCGAGCTATTTGAGCCCCTTGCCAATGTCACCGCTGAGACAGACGTAGCAACCAAGCGTCTGACAATCAGGGGGGATATGTCAAAAGGCGAGGTTAAAGCCAGATTGGCGATTGGCGGCTATGACTTTGCCCCGGTGACAGACGCTGTCACTGAGCAAGTTGCAGTACAAACAGAGGCTGATACTGCTTTGGCTACTCAGGTTGATAAGGTGCAATCTCAAACAGCTATGGCTGATGCCATGACCTTCTATGTGCCGGATATGAGCTGCGCCTCCTGTGTCGCTAAAATTGAGAAGGCCTTTGATGCCGGAACGGCCGTGGTGAATCTGGCAGACAAGCAGGTGCAGGTGGCAGCAGGTATCTCCAGTGAAAAGGCGATCGCTTTGATTGCCGGAGCCGGTTACCGGGCTGAGCTGGTGGTTGATGCCCGTAAGGCGGCAGAGCAGAAGCAGCTGAGCGATAAAAAAGAGTACCGTACCCGCATTAAAGAAGCGGTTTTGGGCCTTGGCCTGGGTATTCCTTTAATGATCTGGGGCCTTGCCGGGGGCGAGATGATGATTAACTCCCCAGAGCTGCAAATTGGCTGGGGCATAGTGGGTATCATCACAGGCTTTTTGCTGGTCACTACAGGTAAGCATTTCTATCAGGGGATGTGGCGCGCGCTGAAAGTGGGCAGCTCCAATATGGATACCCTGATTGTGCTGGGCACCACCACAGCCTGGTTGTACTCAATGCTGGTGGTGCTGTTTCCCCAGTGGTTCCCGGCCAGTACCCGTCATGTGTACTTTGAAGCCAGTGTGATGATTCTGGGCTTAATTAATCTGGGACATGCGCTTGAGCTGCGTGCCCGGGGCAAGACCAGTGAAGCGGTGCAAAAGCTGATAGGTATGCAGTCCACCACCGCCATTAAAGTCACTGAACAGGGCGATGAAGAGGTTGAGATTAGCTCTTTGGTGATCGGTGACAGACTGCGTTTGAAACCCGGTGCCAGAGTGGCACTGGACGGTATTGTGGAAAGCGGCAGTTCGGCGCTGGATGAGTCCATGCTGACCGGTGAGCCTGTACCTGTGATGAAACAGGCGGGTGATAACCTGAGTGCCGGTACAGTTAATGGCAATGGTGCCATCATCTATCAGGTGACGGCGCTGGCCAAAGACACCAAACTGGCGAAAATTATCGCTCTGGTGCAGCAGGCGCAAACCTCGAAAATGCCTATTGGCCGCCTGACCGACAAGATTGCCGCCTATTTCGTGCCGGCAGTGGTGTTGATTGCGCTGATCTCCAGTCTTATCTGGTATCTGGTTGGTCCGGCCCCTGCGTTATCTCATGCGCTGGTGGTGTTGACCAGTGTACTGATCATCGCCTGTCCCTGTGCACTGGGGTTGGCCACACCTATGTCGATCATGGTCTCAGTGGGCCGGGCAGCGCAGATGGGCGTGCTGGTGAAAAATGGTGAAGCGCTGCAGACCGCCTCCAAAGTCGATACTGTGGTGTTGGATAAAACAGGCACAGTGACTCTGGGTAAACCGGATGTGACCGAAATTGAAGTGCTGACTCATGACGAAGAGCTGGACCAAAACCACCTGATGCAGGCCATTGGTTCGCTGGAGCAGCATTCTGAGCATCCGCTGGCTTCTGCCATGGTTGCCAAAGCAAAAGCCCTGAGCCTGGTGATGCAAGAGCCCGAAAGTTTTGATAACTATCAGGGCAGAGGTATTACCGGTAAGTTGAATGGTAACAGCTGGGCCATAGGTAATACCAAGCTGATGACAGAGCAGGGCGTCAGTGGGTTAAGTCAGGTCGATGAGCTGCTGGAAGGCTGGGCAGCTCAGGGAAAAACCCCGGTTTATATTGCCCGTAATGGCGTACTGGTGGGGGTAATTGCTATCAGTGACCCAATTAAACCTGATGCGGCGCAGGCGATTGCCAGACTGAAAGCCAACGGCATCAAGGTGGTGATGCTGACAGGTGACAATGAGAAAACCGCAAAAGCGGTTGCTGCTCAGGTGGGTATCGAGGATGTTGTCGCCAATGTGCTGCCGGATGAGAAGCAGGCCGAAGTGCTGCGCCTGAAAGCTGAAGGTCGCATTGTGGCTATGGTAGGTGACGGTATTAATGATGCGCCTGCGCTGGTCAGCGCCGATGTGGGGATTGCCATGGGCAGTGGCACTGAGGTGGCGATTGAAAGCGCCGACTTCACCTTGTTGTCCCATCAGCTGACCACTTTGGGTGACGCGCTGGCATTGTCACGGGCCACCATGGGCAATATCAAGCAGAACCTGTTTGGTGCCTTTATTTATAACACCTTGGGGATCCCGGTTGCGGCTGGTGTGCTGTTTCCACTGACAGGTATCTTGCTTAGCCCAGTCGTTGCTGGTGCAGCCATGGCTTTATCGTCATTGACTGTGGTGACTAATGCCAACCGCCTGAAAGTGGTGAAGCTGAAATAACACCTGGTTACACCTAAGCTATTGAGCAAGCCGATCTCAGCCAACACTCTGAGGTCGGCTTTTTATTTGCCAAGTGTGACTCAATCATTGGCTAAGCCCATCGGGATTCAGGCAGGCAATTTTTATAGAGATTGGAATTTTTCAGATACGCTGGCTCTGTTATACTCTCGCCGATTTTTCAGATGTGAGCTGGCTCGCAAGGTGGACTGAGTGGATAAGCAAGTCGTAGAAATATTTAACCCGGCACAGGAAACAACTTCTGCTGTGCAGCATACCGCGCCTGTAGCGCTGGCTGATAACAAGCTGGAGTTGCTGGCACCGGCAAAAAATGCCGACTTTGGTATCGAGGCGATCCGTCATGGTGCCGATGCTGTCTACATTGGTGCGCCAGCCTTTGGTGCCCGTCATACCGCCGGTAACAGTGTTGCTGATATTGCCCGCCTGTGTGAGTTTGCCCACAAGTACCATGCTCAGGTGTTTGTTACCGTTAATACCATTCTGCTGGACAGTGAACTGGAGGATGCCAGAGCCCTGATTTGGGAGCTGTATGAAGCCGGCGCTGACGCCATTATTGTGCAGGATCTGGGACTGCTGGAGCTGGATTTACCTCCTATTGCCCTGCATGCCAGTACTCAAATGGATAACCGGGTACCGGAAAAGGTTGCCTTCCTGGAGCACGTGGGATTTTCTCAGGTAGTGTTGGCCCGTGAACTGACACTGGAGCAGATCCGTGACGTGGCGTCCCAAACCCAGACTCGCCTTGAGTTCTTTATTCATGGTGCGCTGTGCGTGGCATTCAGTGGTCAGTGCTACATTTCTGAAGCCTATACCGATCGCAGTGCCAACCGGGGTGAATGTTCGCAGCAGTGCCGTATGCCGGGCAATTTGAAAACCCGTAAGGGCGAAACCATTGCCACCAATGATCATATGTTGTCGCTGAAAGACAACAACCAGACAGATAATCTGGAAGCCCTGATCGACGCTGGTATCCGTTCTTTCAAGATTGAAGGCCGTCTGAAAGATCTGAGCTATGTAAAGAATGTGACGGCTCACTATCGCCAGAAACTGGACGAGATTATTGCCCGTCGCCCTGAGTTTGAAACCGCGTCTCACGGCCGCTGCAGTTACAGTTTCCAACCGGACCCTGACAAGAGCTTTAACCGCGGCAAGACAGACTATTTCCTGCATGACCGAAAGCCTGGTATCGCCGACTTCCGCACCCCTAAGTATCTGGGCATTGAAGTAGGTAAAGTTACCAGAATAGGTAAAAACCATATTGTGGTGGACTCAGAGGTTGAGTTTCATAATGGCGATGGTCTGGGCTTCTTTGCCAGGAACTTTGAAACCGCTCGTCTGTCCGATGACAAGCTGACCGGTTTCCGGATCAACCGTGCCGATGGCAATACTCTTTACCTCAAGGTGATGCCGAAAGATTTGAGTGTGGGCACCACGCTTTATCGTAATCGTGACAAAGGCTTCGAAGATCTGCTCTCCAAAGAGTCTGCTGAGCGACTGATCCCGGTGGATTTCACCCTGACAGAAACCGCTGGCGGACTGGAGCTGACTGCCGCTGATCGCCATGGCAACAGTGCGTCTGTCAGCAGCGACTTTGATAAGCAGGTAGCCAAGGATGTAGCCCGTAACTGTGAGGGGCTGCGAAAGAACCTGAGCAAGCTGGGTGGTACCGATTTTATGGCCGGTGAGTTGGATTACGCTGCTGCCGCTGAAGTGTTTGCTCCAGCGTCTGTCATCAATCAACTGCGCCGGGATGCCCTTGAAGCACTGGATAAAGCCAGGGTGGAAGGTTACCAGCGACCTACGCCATGGGAACGTGACGATAATGTCCGCTACCCACAGCGCAGCCTGACCTATCTGGGCAACGTCTCCAACCAGAAGGCTAAAGATTTCTACACCCGTCATGGTGTGGTGTCCATCCGGGATGCCTATGAAGTGCGTCCGGTAAAGGGCGATGCCCCCTTGATGATCACCAAGCACTGTATCCGCTATAGCTACAATATGTGCCCCAAGGAAGTGCCGGGTTTGAAAGCCGAACCTTTGGAGATGGAGTTGGGTGGCAAGCAGTTCAAGCTGGTGTTCGACTGCCATAAATGTGAAATGCTGGTCGTGGGTTAACTAACCGACTCATGCTCCAATCAAAAGCCGACGCTGTTGCGTCGGCTTTTTTGTTATTTGTAAGAAACTGGAATGGTTTGGCGACTGCTTATAACTGCCCAGAAAAACCTTTGTGAAGTAGCTAGGGCATTTGGCGAGTCAATATGTCCAGAGGCTTGCTGTTTTCAGTAGAGGATTACCTTCAAATTGTTGACGGTAAAGGGAACATTGTGCGGGAAGATAAAGCTGGCCATATCAGTCACCAATCCGCCCTGATAATCAACCGACTTAACATTCCGGAAGCCAACTGGCTTAAACTCACCACAGAATTCGGGCAACTGTTTAAAGGGCCTGCGGGTAATCTTCAACAGCTTACCCAGTACTGCGAACATTTAGACCGAAAGCGACAACAAAGCGCCAGTCATTGTCAAAAATGGTTTGGAGCTGGCTGACCATTCAATCTCCTTCATTAATCTCAACGTACCGGATCAGGCTTCCGAGTTTGGTCGTGGGCTATTGAGTGGCAATGAAGCTGAAACAGTGAATCGACGTACTATCAGGCCTGTGAACTGGTATTTACTCCTTCTGAATTACCGCTAATGGAGCATTGAACGGACGTTGGCGAGATGGCATTCTGACCAATGTAGCTGTTCCTGAATGTAGAACACTGAGGTCAATTGCCACGACGCTGCACATTTTTATACTGTTGTGCAGTAAGTCCATCGGACAGAGGCCCAGGGCGACATGACCGAAATGCCACGTGCCAAGCTGATTCTTGCACGATTAGGATCACTTATTTAGATAAGCTCAAAAAGTACTGCCAAGCGTCGCCAGAGTTATTTTTTATTAGACCAATCAGTTCATCGGAACCTTACATTTAGAAAAGGAACTGCAATGATTTCTTATTTACTTTCGTTTAGAGGACAAATAGGGCGACTAGAGTTTCTCGCACACTTTATTTTAGTTTTATTACTTTTAGTTTCGGCATCTGCTGTGGCAAAGGAAAGCGGGTTATCAGAGGAACAAATGAGTGTCCTGATGGTTCCAGTATCAATAGCCGCAATGTACCTATTCCTGAGCGCGGCGACTCGCCGTTGTCGGGATTTGGGAATCCATCTTGCATGGTTGCTGGTGTTGCTTATTCCTTTTGCGAATTACGGAATGCTAGTTATGTTTGTATTCGTCGCAGGTTGGGCCAGTAAGTCAGGAATATCCAGCTTGTTGACGATTCAAAAATTTTTAGCGGAGTCTGATGGAGCTGTAAATTCCAAGGAAACTATAGCATTTGAAGATATCTGGAAGGCCGAAATGGGTGATAAGTTTTTTGCTATTGCCGTCGAACAGTTTGTACATGGTAAGTTGAACCCTCTTATTAGTTATAAGTCCCAGGTCAATAGTCTTAAAAAGAAGTATGGCAAAAATCCCGAGCAGATCTATGCAGCGATGAGTATGCTGGTGATGATAGCGCAGGCGGATGCGAGAATTAACGAAAAAGAGGCGTCATTGTTGGAGCACTTTGCAGAGAAACTTGGTGCCAATACACTCATTCCGCCTGGATTTGCGATAGTGATGGGTATGTTAGCTAAGATGGCGAAAGCTGATGGTGTAGTTGTTTCGGAAGAAATTTCAGTTATAGATAGCTTCCTGGTTGATGGCATGCAGTTCAATTCAGAACAAAGAAAGATGGCAATTGATGAATTTAATAAAGCAAAGGACAGTAAAAATTCGTTTAGTGACTATCTTCTAGACTTTTCAAGGACTCATGAAGGACGCAGAGACCTATTTGAATTAACGTTCAGTGTTCTACTCGATGTGGCATTAGCTGATGGTTCGATTTCTCTGGAAGAGGAAAAGATGTTAGACGAAGCAGCGAAAGTCCTACAGATAAATTTTGATAAAAAAGAGTCACCAGGAGCCGGTGGTATAGATCCAGTTAGTCAAGAAGCTATATATGAACGAATTTTGGGGTTGCATTCAGGATATACTATAAATGATGTGAAAAGGCGGTATAAGGAACTCATAGCGAAAAATCATCCTGATAAAGTTGTAGGTCTAAGTGACGCGATTCGTGAGGCAGCAGAGATGGAATCTAAAAAAATAAACGAGGCGTATGAGTTCTTTAAACGTAAATTAAATGGCGGTTCCTAAATCTGGAATGCCAAGTTAGAAAATACAAGCGGAATAAAGAGCCGTTCATTAATGTAGACCGCCGAGATCATTTGCCACGACGTTACACATCTTTATACTGTCGTGTGGGATAGAACCCCAAGACGACATGACCACTATGTCTTGTTCTAAACTGATTCTCGCCATATGTAGCACAATTGGGATTACTTGACTGTTTTTAGCTTGGATTGGTTTTGATGTTAGTCCTTTTGTAGGTGAGGGACAGAAATGGCCAGTCTCAAAAAGACAATAGTGAGTGTCGCGCTTATTGCCTGAACTCAAAGGTCCCTCTACGTCAGTATCCAAGAGTACATCCCTGTACTTTTCCTTTCTGAGCAGCTGACGCTGTCCAAACTTATTCCCTATAAATTCTTCTCTGTGTGTATTAAGCGTGCTTTGTGTGGTGAAGACCGCTTTTAGTCGTTGACTGGTAATCAGGTTTTTACCTTAGCGATAACCTTACATACGTCCAAATGAGCACTGACTTGGCTTATCCAATCCGACTTCACCTAACTAACCTTCCTGGTCCTTTGATAGTGAATGGTCAGTTTTCATCACAAAGCTGGCTACCTCAGACCGGAAACGTAGCCGAGCTGGACCGGAATATACAGTATCCCTATCCAGCCCGTTCGTCTGTGGGGTGACTGCATATCATGCTGAGTAGAATTTACGTCGGCCTTCGAAACGGTTGACAAGCAGGACCAACATCAATAGATTGATTGTGTTGAGTCGAAACCAAGTGTCTGGGCGATGACAGAGATGGCTGGTGGACGAACAGAACCTACTGACTTACATAAGTCGAGCGGAGGAAAGAGAAATGAATGTTCATGTATATGATACTCATGTCACTACAGAAAGTGGTCGTTACCTCCACTTTGATGTGCTTGTTGATGACACTAACGTTAAAAATGTCGGTGAGTACATACAACGCTACCTGAAGTCCTTGCACATAGAGCAAAGTAAAATCAGCAGTAGCAGGTGTTACTTCTGTCACTCCGAAATTGCCAACCCGGAAGTACAGCAGGACATTGCAGAGCAGGGGTACTCAATATTGCCACTGCGCACATGACCCTGAGCACGTCAGGGGGCTCCCATGATTAATTGCGAAGTGCATGATGTGCTGGAATTGGCCTGTATATATCGAATTGAAGTCCAATTAACACTATCGGACGGCACATCGATAAGTGGCATCGCGAGCACCACCAGGACAGGGCAGAATAAACATGAATATCTGGTGATTGAACACACTGATGGTCCTGTTGAAGTGGACATGGAAAGTATCAAAATGATGCGGGCGTTAACCAGGAACCCTCATTTCACTGAGGTTGATGTGTATTAGTTGATATTGGGCTCGCCGCTCCCTTAGCTAAAACCTTTTGGCTGGTTTGTGTTGAGCGTGATTACAGCCTTTCAGAATATTGGCTGGTGAAATCAACCAAAAGCGATTCAGGATGTTCCAGTGTCACTTCCGGCGTAGTCGCTAACGAGTTGAATACAACCTCGAACATGGCGGTAGATTAGGATGATTTTATACTTATTGAAAAGAGATTTTTTAGACGGTGATTCTCGCTACTTCTGCCCATACTGTTTGCGGATTGAGGGATTAATGGCGATGTTCCCGGAGATACGCCATAGCATTGAAGTCAGGTATGTCGATTTTGCTAAACCGAGAGGTGAACTCCCCGATTTTTTAGGTGAAGCCAATCAGAGCTGTCCCAACTTAGTGTTAACTGATGGCGACAGGTATGGCTCTGAAAAGTACTCTGTTATGGCGCCGACTGGGACTCGTCATATTGACAGTACCGATAACATTATCGCGTATTTCATCGAGCGCTTCGGATTGCCACAAATGCACTGATACTTACCTACGGTGTCAAAAGCCGACGCAATTGCGTCGGCTTTTTTGTATCCGTTTTTTGTCAAAGAAGGTGATATGTCTGTCAGCCAGAGTGCAGTTCAAGTTTATGTTTCAACGGCCTGAGTATGGCTTCGTTGATAACGACCGCATAAAGGAAGGGCAGTATTAACACAGGCAAGATGTTATCCAGCAGGTAAAGCAGGTTGCTGGTGGCCGGATCGGTGGCGATATCCTTAATGACGGCAATCAGGCCAATCAATAGCAGCACGACGGCACTGGCGTAGAGGTAGGTGATTTGCTGGCCGTACAATTTGCCCAGCAGTCTGGCACTCTCGCCGCCAATCACTTCCCGGGCAAACAGGTATTTAAGTCCTGTCATCACTTTTTTGAAGCCTGAAGTACCGAATGACAACAAAGAAAACAGCGCAGTAAACCCTGACATAAACATCAGTGTCGGCAGATCCAGATAGTGGCTGACATCAGACACCAGGTTAAACAGGGATATTAATGTTGCCAGTAAAGCTGCAATCGCTATGGCGCCCGTCATTATCATTCTCCTTGTCCAGTTGACCTGAATTTCATCGTCTGCTGATTGCAGTTGATTAGGCATTACCTCGAGGGCAGAGGCTATGGCCAATACAGATTCCGCAGAGGCCCGTTTATCAGCCTCAATCCTTTGTATGGTTCGCAGCGATAAGCCGGTGGCTTTAGCCAACACCTCCTGAGACCAACCCTTCTGCTCCCGGCAGCGTTTAATTTTTTGTGCTGATAACTGCATATCGCTTCCCTGTGTTTTCAGGCTTACACCGCCTGTGTCACCTCTTATGTGATTAAAGCCTGAGTGCTTTGGTTTGAAACGGCAAAGACTTTACCCTGACAGTTTTACGTAATTAGTGTCAACACCATGAAAATATTGTTCTTTTTTGACTGCGCCCTTGGACTGGGCGCGAATATCGGATTTGGAGGGGATTTTTCCGTTTTGCCTTTAGGTTAAGTCACCTTAGTATCTAATTGGTTGGAGTTATCATCGATTTAAGGTCTTCTTGGTGGTGGCTTATTGTGCGACCTATCTTATGTCTGGCGTTATATTCTGTCGCATGTTGTTTTTGCAATTCAATCAGTTGCGCGGGATAGATGTAAAACAGATGCAAAAACGAACTTGCCATTATTTGTTCAATCCCCTTTGCCGTGTTTGATGGAGTACGGGCGGATAGCTCATCACAGCGACTTGTCAAAAGTGAGTCAACTAACTGTGGTCAATAAAAACAACAAGACCATCAAAACAACAAGGGGAAGCCAGGTGAATAAACTAATGTTGCACCTTGCAGGGTTATTGACGATAGGCAGTTTAAGCCTCTCGACTATGGCCTGGGGAGAGGAAAGCAAAGCACTCAAAGTCCGTTTTCTTGTAGCTGCGGAAGATAAACAGGGTACAGATGCTCAGGCCAGTGAGGCCATGATAGAGGAGGGATTAGACAAACTGAATATTGGCTATGCGCCGATTGGGGTCACTTTTGAACTCAACGATATTGTCTATGTGACCAATGAAGAGGTGCCGGGATTTCATGATCCTGAAAATGGCTGGGATTACGATGATGAGGAGCTGCTAAGGCCATTTTTTGCCCTGGACAGCTATAACATCATAGTGACCGAAGTCAGAGGTGTGAATGGTCACGCATGGTGGCCCTATGAAGCGACGGATGCCATTGAAGTTGACCCCACTGATCTGGTCCGTACCACTCCGGTACACGAAATTGGTCATAACCTGAGCCTGAGACATACCTATCAGAGCAATGGTGATGGCCCTATCTCACTGTTGGAGGGGCCTGAAGGCTGGAAATATGGTGATCACATCATAGATACGCCACCGGATCCTGATCGGGATGATCTGATTGAAAACTGTGTTTACTTCGGTGATGTGGTGGATGATGAAGGGGTGGCTTACGATCCCGATGCCAAAAACTACATGAGTGGAGGCAGTAATAAATGCAGAACGCGCTTCTCCGCGCAGCAGTACACTCGCATGGAGAGCTTGCTGTCGACAGATAAGTACCACCTGTTCAACAAGTATGGTGAGGGCAGAGTACTGCCAACCTGTGATAACTCAACTCAGGTGACAGAGTTTCCCCACCATGAGGGCTTTAATGTAAATGACGAAGTCGCCGAGACACCCTGGGTCCAGGATGTCGTTCACAACAGGTACAATTGGCGTTTTGACAGTGACACCTCATCGTCGCGAACCGGTGCCGATGAACCTGTTGATGGTCACACCTTTATCCATGTAGACACCAGCCGTATGGATGACTTTATCGGGGCCGGAGACCATGTGGTGATGTTGAGTCCCTGCTTTGATTTAACTCAGGTTACCGATCCTTCTGTCAATTTCTTCTTCAACATGTACGGCGCTGATATGGGCACCCTGTCATTGCAGGCTTCTGTTGATAATGGCAGCAGCTGGCAGTCACTGTGGCAGATGGTGGGGCCGCAACACGCTGATGGCGACTGGGAAGAGGCTGAAGTGGACCTGGCTGACTATGTTGGCAAGAAGGTGCAATTGCGGCTCGACTATCAGGTGGATGGCGAAAAGGGTGATGCATCTGTGGACGCCATTACCTTAAATGCAACGCCTGTTACTCCCAATGAGCCACCTCAGGCCAGCTTTAGTTACGAGACGCAGAAGCTGGTGGTGAGCCTGCTAAGTACTTCGGTTGATTCTGATGGTGAGATTGTCAGCTTCCAGTGGGATCTGGGCGATGGCAACACTGCTGAAGGCGAGAGCGTCGAGCATACATACAGCAGTCCGGGTGAGTACCAGGTGAGCCTGACCGTTACTGATGATGGTGGCTTGACCAATACTGTGATGGAGACCATCAGGGTTAAACGGGGCAAGAAACCTAAAGCCCGTATTAAGCATCTGGATCTGTGGTTTATGCACCTGTTTATCTCGATGAGCTATGACCCGGATGGCTACATAGTTTCTCAAAAGTGGCGTTTTAATGATGGCAGCCGTGTTCAGGGGCCCGTTGCCTTTAAGTTTGGTCACAGGGCATCCAGAGTGAAACTTGTGGTTAAGGACAACGACGGAATGAAAGGGAAGGCTAAGTTGAGATTCTGATACTTGCAATCTGAACCGGGGATGTTTGTTGGTACCGGTTTTCGTTTTTTGTGCTGACCTGCAGTGCTGCAACACCAGCGTAAATACAAAATGAATCATGATGTTACCCCCAATTCATTCAATTTAAGTCGGGGGAGTTCTTGCGCCAACTACAGGTGCCGAAATATTGAGCGCTACATCACAGTCCTGTTCGAATTTTATTTGTAAATACAGGGAGCTGACTACAATCCGCCTGAATTTTAAGCTTCTGTGCAATTTTGCCACGGTAATGCTCTTTGTTCCCGGTTATGCCTGGAGAAAGACTCTTTCATCAAGAGATTACACAAAGAAGAACAGTACACTGCCGGGATGGCAGTGAATATGTAGCAGACAGGCCTGGGGAATGGAGTGGTTATTGCCCGAATCCTGTTATTGATATGAAGTAACAATGAACAACAACCACTACCTCACCCTGAAAATCGATTTAGGTGCTACTCAGTCCCAGATTGAAACAGCTTATCAAATCCGTCATGCCCATTATGCTGATGCCGGTTTCAGGGGCTCTCCTGTATTTGCCGGATTGATGTTGCAGGATATCAACGAAGCTTACAGGGTATTGTCACAACCTGAACTCAGACTGGCCTATGATGAGTCTTACAAGGCGCTGTTTATCAACACCCATGACTTGCAATACAGCGAGCGCCGCAGCTATGAAGATTGGGTCAGTATTGAGTCCAGCTATCCGGAAGTGCGTCTGCTGGAAACCAGCTTAAAGAGCCTGTCTCCGACACTTTCAATGGCTTTCCGGCGAGAATTGCTGAGTTCCCGTGAGTATTTGGGCGCGGCCAATATAGTGCGTAGCATTGCGACGGAACTGATGGCAGGCCAATCTGAGTCAGTAAATGGCGCAGCCCAAAAAGTGAACTTCAAACGTCTCTTTTGGATTGCCAATCTCACCTGGCTGGTTTCATGGATGGGAATTAATCTGTTACTTCAGTGATAGCTGATTGTGGCGGCAGGTTATTGGTCAGCTGTCATTATCGACGGTTTCATGGGCTTTCGGGGCAATGATTAACCTCTGTGTAAATTTGATGATACGGGCGTTGTTGTCATTTTGGGCGGTGGAAATCTGAATGTACACAGTTCAGATTTCAGATTTCTTGATTCTGTGTCGGATGAATGTTGTAGTGCAGCACGAAATTTATGACTGAAGGAATTGCAGAATGACAGGCCAAACCGCCTATGCAAATGGTCAGCAGGTTGCTGACGCAAAATCCTCTTTTAATAATTCCGTCAGCCCAGAGCTGACAGGTGAAAGGCTGAGATGGTATGACGACGTAAGGTGCCCCCTTTACCATGCTCAGAATTCAAACTGCGAAAAGCACTTTGATGTGAAGCTGCCTGCGGATCTGAAATCCCTGACACCTGAACAATATATGGAGCAGTTCCCGCAATGGCACAAGTGCTGTGACAGTTGTGCTGCCAGCAACAAGTAACCCCGGTTAACTGCCCATACAAAAAAATCCGATGACACAGGTTCATCGGATTTTTTATTTCGGGTTCAGTAAACCAGTAAGACTTTACTTAAATTCAGTCCAGATAGGTGCGTGGTCTGAAGGTTTGTCGATACCACGCAGCACGTAGTCCACATCAGCCCCTGTCGCTTTGGCTGCAAATGATGGGGTAGCCAGGATCACATCAATGCGCAGGCCGCGGTTGTCATCGAAACCTTTACTGCGATAGTCAAACCAAGAGTAACGCTCTGTCATATCCGGGTGCAGTTTGCGGAAGGTATCTTCAAAGCCCCAGTCCAGCAGTGTCTTAAGCCACTCACGCTCTTCAGGTTGGAAGCTGCATTTACCTGTCTTCAACCAGCGCTTGGCGTTGGCATCACCAATACCAATATCCAAATCCAGTGGCGAAATATTGATATCACCCATCACCACAATATCTTCGTCGCTACTGTGGTGTTCATTCAGATACTGCATCAGGTCTTTGTAGAACTTGCGCTTGGCCGGGTACTTGGTCTCGTGGTTGATGTTCTCACCCTGAGGGAAGTAACCGTTCAGTACTGTCAGAGTGCGGCCATCAGCTTGCTTGAATTTACCCATGATCATACGACGCTGAGCATCTTCTTCATCAGTGGGAAAGCCTTTCTGGACGGATTCTGGCTCAGCCTTTGACAGCATGGCCACTCCATAGTGCGCTTTACCACCATGGTAGTGAACCTTGTAGCCCATGGCTTCCACATCTTCAGCGGGAAAGGCTTCATCGTGAACCTTGGTTTCCTGCAGGCCGATGATGTCTGGCTGGTGAGCGTCAATCAAAGCTTGCAGCTGGTGTAGTCGGGCACGCAGACCATTAATATTAAACGATACAATTTTCATAGTTATTCTCAGGGCAGCACTGGTTTGAAAGGTTTGACTATAACGCTTTGATAAACGCCGGCGGCAATATAAGGGTCTTCATCGGCCCAGCTTTGTGCGGCTTCCAGAGAGGCGAACTCGGCAACCACCAATGAACCTGTGAAACCAGCTTCCCCAGGGTTCTCGCTGTCGATAGCCGGGTGAGGTCCAGCTAACATCAGGCGGCCTTCATCCGCCAATTGCTGAAGTCTGGCCAGGTGAGCCGGGCGCGCAGACATACGCTTTTCCAGGCTGTTTTCCACATCCTGGGATGAAATCATATACCACATTATTTGAGTTCCTTTTTCTGATCTTCCGGCAGGTGTTTAAACAGGTAGAACACAGTGGCCACTGTATTTACCAGGGTCAATGCCGTTAATCCAAATACTTTAAAGTTTACCCAGGTGTCCTGAGACATATAGAAAGCCACATAGATATTGGCCAGACCGCAGACAACAAAGAAGCCAACCCAATACCAGGTCGCCTTTGCCCAAATGGCATCGTCCAGCTTCATCTCTTTGCCCAGCATGCTTTTCAAAATGGGTTTATTGATGAACTGGCCAACAATCAGCGCTGAGGCAAACAGTGCATAAACTATGGTGACCTTCCACTTGATAAAGGCGTCATCGTGGAACACCAGTGTCAGGGTGCCGAAAACTGTGACCAGGGCGAAAGTGATCAGGTGCATCTTCTCTACGGTTTTATAGATGGCATAGGTAAGTCCAATCTGTACTGCTGTTGCCGCAATCAGTACGCCGGTCGCCGTGTAAATGTCGTAGAACTTATAGAAGGCGAAAAATATGACTAGTGGGAGAAAATCCAGTAACTGCTTCATGGGTAAATCAAGATGTAATTATTAAGTATGGAGCCCGAGTTTAGCACGGCAGAGTTTACAGGCAAATGTGGGCTGAAGCCCATGATATCGGGGATTGTAACAATCTATTCCCGGCTGGCATTAAAGGGGAGTATAGCTGGCTCTCTGGCTTACCTTTGTGCTCTGAGCTCCGTGGCTGCGGTGGCCTGTGTCGCCTCTGAGGATATCTGTTTGTCCCAACGCGCCAATTCGGCTTGCAGTTCTCCCGCCGCGGGATGAATTTGGGGGACGGATTCAGTTTGCTGTTCACTGAGCTTGGCGGAGCGATTCATTGACTCCAATGCCTGACTCAGGTTGTCCAGCTCTGATGTCAAATGCTGCAATACTGCCTGACTTTGTCGGGTATCGACTGTGGTAAGGGGGCTTTCAGGCTCCAACTGCTGCAACACTTCAGCCTGCGCCGCAAGCTCACTCAGAACATCCTGAGCCAGGTTACTGTTATTGCCCGAGCGGGTAGCCAGTGCTCTGACTTCATCTGCCACTACGGCGAAACCTCTGCCCATCTCTCCGGCCCGGGCGGCTTCGATGGCAGCATTAAGCGCCAGCATATTGGTTTGCTCTGCGATTGCCTGATTGTCCTTCAGCATCTGTGTCATTTTTTGGCAGCTGTCCAGAAGTTTGGCTGCGCAATCGGATTGGTGGTTCACATCATTTGTGGGTTTAGATACCGCCAACTCTTCAAGCTGCGTGGTTAAGGTTTGCACCAGTTGGGACAGTGTCTGCACCCTGGATTCAAGCTCTGAGGTGTCAGGGGTTATCAGTTGAGGAGAAGAGGGAAGCGTCCAGTCACTGCTGCGTACGATTTCATTCAGCCGCTGCATCGCCTGCTCACAACTTTGCCTGTATACCTGATGCTGTTGTTGAACGTCTTGCAGCGTTTTAAGCTGATTTTGTATCTCACTCATTCGCCCCTCTTGCTGTTTATAGTCCTCTGCTGTTTGTTTGCCGCTGAGGCTGCTTCTCCACCAAAGCAGGCTGGCAGCCAGGGCCAGTACTAAGCTGATAACCAGTGTGAGATTAAGGCTGTGCATTGCATGCTGCGACTGCTCAAGAACCGCTCTGGCGCGGGTCGACAATCTCAGTTCGGTAACTTGCTGCGCAGTATCAAAAGCCCACAACAGCTGTTGTTCACTTTGCGCGTGCTTTAGTTTCAGTTCCGCCACTTCCACTATTAATGATTGGGCTTGCGAATGACTCAAGTGGTAGCGGGTAAGGGCTTTATTCAACGCCTGTTGTTGCTGAGGTTTATCCGTAGCCATCAGGGCTATGGCCAGCTTTTTTTCTCCGGCTAGTTGATTCTCCTCATTTGATTCGCTGACAGATCTGTATTGATAACTATCCCATCGTATCTGGCTTTGAACCCGGTTGCTGTAGTAGAGAGAGATAATATCGTTGTCCGCCCTGGCATCTTTGGTGATGGTATCCAGCATGGTGACCAGCGCATCTGCAGCCTGCGGCACTGCCTGACCTTTCACAAAGTCCAGCTGCTGCTGTTTTTCTCCCAGATTAAGGGATAACAACTGGTATTGATCAAATAACTGGCCGGAATGCTGCCATTGTTCGGGAGCAAGCTCCTGCAATGCTTGTGGAATATCTTTTGGAACTTGCACTGCATATTCATCCGTCCCGGACGCCTGGGGCTGAGGTTGAGGTAATTTTGATACTTGCTGCTGAAGGGTGGAGATCTGGTTGAATTGAGATTTAAGGGATTGGAGTGACCACCAATAGTGGGCAGCAGTACCTGCCAACCCGAAGATAAGCATAATGAATATAAATAACAGTGCCTTAGCTTTGGCTGTCATCATGTTTCATTCAGTCCATTGTGCAGGACAACAAATAAAGGGCGTACAGATTCAGGTAAAGAAACCGATTTAAACCTGTTCCCTTTAGGTAGTTAGCTTTCTTTTAATAACCATGAGTTTAGTTCAATCCGGGAAAGTTTGCCCGGAAGAGGGGCTGGCTGATGAATAGGTATTCACTTAGTCAGTGTAAAGTTGCAGATAAGTAATGGGGAAAGCGAGGATGGAGCCGGACATTTTTGTGCCCGGCAGAGATCTGGCGTATTTCTACAATGAAAGCTTACTTTTCCTGATTTTTACAGTTATCCAGATAGACGCCAACCATCAGGCTCATCACAACTATCAAGGAAAAGAAACCACCTACCATGTATGCAAAAGTGTCTGCGCTCATTGTTTTTCTCGCTGCCGGATTAAAAGTTGCGCGCAGTATATTAAATGACCAAAGCAGTCGCAAGGCCAAATGTTAAAAATATAATTTTAAAAGGTGAAAAACACCTTTGCTGGGTGTTGTTTTTTGTTTACCAGATGGTTTTTCTCGATCTTGAAGGTGTAATCCAGTGTTTACCGAATGTTTTGAAGAAATTTTTATTGGCAGGGGTTCTCAATCCAACCAGAGGAAACCAGCCTGAGCTTCAGGCTGGTATCCCCGGACCGGTACTTCAGCTACTCAAGATCACAGCGGGGCAGGTCTTGCTGCTGTTGCGCTTTTCGATAGCTGGCTTTTTCATCTTCCATCGCCTGTTTCATGGTTTCCTCAAGTTGCAGGAAGAGATCGCGATAATGGGTATTGCTGAACCTGTTGTCATCTGCACCTGCTTTCCAGGTTTGGTAGAGCACCTCTTTACTCTGTTGCTCCCGGCGAACAAAGGCATCGCGCATCATATCGGCTTTGGGAGCAGGCATACCCACTACCTTTAATGCCTCTGTGCCCATTTGTACTGCAGAAAGGAAGGTTTCACTGATCACCATATCCGCGCCGGCAAGTTGCAGCGCATAAAGATGGCCTCTGTCGTAGGCCCGGGCCAGCACTTTAACTTGTGGGTAGTGATGTTTAACGTAGGTGACCAGTTCCACAGCTCTGTCTTTATCGTCAATGGCGATCACCAGCAGTTTGGCGGCTTCTATTCCTGCGGTATGCAGCAAGTCCGGACGGGTAGCATCGCCGAAATAGCCTTTAATTTTGATTTGCCGCATCAAATCTATCTGGCTTGGCTGGTGGTCCAGAATCACAGTCCTGATATTATTGGCCGTTAACATGCGGTTGACTATCTGACCAAAGCGTCCAATCCCGGCAATAATCACACTGGCCTGATCCTGAATATCATCTGCATCCCGTTGCTCAGCTTCGGCCTCATATCGGGGCAGAATGACTTTGTCGAAAAAGATAAACAGAGCGGGAGTCAGGAACATGGAGAAGGTGACCACCAACGCCAGCATCTGACTTAAATCCGTCGGCAGCACATGGTTTTGTTGGGAGTAATTCAGCAGTACAAAGCCAAACTCACCGGCTTGCGCCAGTGACAGAGAAAATAGCCAGCGGTCGCTGTATTTCACTCTGAAAATTAAAGTAAGGCAGAGCAGTACCAGAGCTTTAATCAGGATGACACCAAGTGTCAGGCCGATGATGGCCCCAAAGTCTTGCCACAACACGCTGAAGTCTATGCCTGCGCCGACCGTGATAAAGAAGAGGCCCAACAACAGGCCTTTAAAGGGCTCTATGTTTGACTCCAGCTCATGGCGGAACTCACTGTTGGCCAATACCAGACCAGCCAGGAAGGTTCCCAATGCCGGTGACAGCCCAATCAGGCTCATCAGGGCTGCGATACCAATCACCAGCATCAGAGCGGTGGCGGTAAAAATCTCCCGCAGGCCGGATTCAGCCACGTAACGGAACAGGGGGCGGCTGAGGTAGTGACCCGCAGTCACCAGCCCGGTGATGGTGAGTACTATCACTATGGCGTAGACCCATCCCGGCAACTCAGCAACAAGATTCCAGTGCTCAGAGTGAGAAGCTGCCTCTGCGGCCTGAAGCTGCGCCTGGGCCACCAACTCAGGAAGCGCAAGTAAAGGCAGCAGCGCCAGAATAGGGATAACAGCGATATCTTGGAACAGGAGTACCGAAAATGCCGTTCGTCCACCTTCTGTGCGGTTGAGCCCTTTCTCGTTGAAGGTCTGCAGCACAATGGCGGTGGATGACAGTGAGAAGATAAGGCCTATGCTCAGCGCGACGGTAAAGGTTTGACCAAGGGCAACGGCAATCAGGGTAATCGCAGCCGTGGTCAGCCCCATTTGCAAACCACCCAGGCCGATCAATTTATGTCGCATATCCCACAGTGATTTGGGGTTCAGCTCCAACCCCACCAGAAACAACATCATGACCACGCCAAACTCAGCGAAATGCTGAATGGCGACAGTTTCCTGCCCAACCAGACCAATCACAGGGCCGATAATTACCCCTGCTGCCAGATACCCGAGCACCGAGCCCAGTCCCAGTCGTTTGGCCAATGGCACGGCAACCACCGCCGCGCACAAATAGATAAAAGCTTGCAGGAAATAAGCTGTCATGAATTCTCCTCTGATGAAAAGCCCACGGATATTGCTCCTGTGAAGTCGGAGCTGAAATGAAGGAAGTTGCGGGCAGAAAAACGCCGCTACCTTGGTAGCGGCGGGATTATATCATGTATCAAGCTGTATCAGTTTGCGTCAGCGCAATTGCTTTCAATACCGCCAATCACAGAGCTAAGACTTGAGGGGCAGATAGATATGAGTTTCGCTCATATGTTCGGGGACTTCGGGAAACCAGGCTATGCGTTCAAAAAACAGGGGGAAGTCAGCGGCCTCTCTGCCACTGTCATTGAGCCATTGATAGAGCTGGTTTACCGCATCACCCAAACCATTATCTGAACCTGTGTAGGGTATCCAGGCGCAAAGCGCTCTAGGGAATTCCATTAGCTGTACTGGGTCATCAGTAAGCGCATCTGCCTTAATGCTTCCATGTTTGATTCCCGCAGCCAGTCCGAATCTGAACTGCTGAGGTGGGACGGTCGATGGATCGTCATAGATAAGGTTGAACGTGCGGCTGTCGGGAGGAATACATCCAGCCTTACGACGCCAGTTGATAAAGCGGCTGATAGTTTGGGGCAGCATTTGCTGGGGCCCTGAATGCATCATGAGGGCGATTGACTGACTTTCAAATTGACGGACTTCTACTGGGTATGAGGTCATGCTTTTTTCCCTGTTATTGTCGGGCAGGACCGTCAGGAACTTGAACTCAGGCGTGCGTCTGAATGCGCTGGGAGACATTCCCACGAGCTGCTTAAATGCCCGGCTGAAACCTTCCAGCGACTCAAACCCATTATCCAGCGCGATGTCGGTCACGCTGAGCTTCCGGTAGGTCAGTTGGTGGGCAGCGCGCTCAAGTCGCAAACGTCTTAAATACTCTGCAGGTGTCAAACCGAGCTGAGCCTGAAACACCCGGTGAAAGTGAAACCGGGACAGACAGGTACTTGCAGCCATATCTGCAAGAGACCAGTCTTTGCTGATCTCTTCAGTCAGCTGCTTGATAAGACGTTCAAGCCTACTTTGAATATTGCCTTTGTTTGTCATCCTGGCCTGCTTAAGTTAAAACACAGGGATAAATTACAGCTGTTGTTCCCTAAAAACCTGACCTGGATTGCGGTCTTGCTGATGCCAGTCAGTAAAAAAGAAGGCGGTGTTGCCACGGCCTTCCTTTTATATTGGTTGAGTTGAGCGCTTTTATCAGCTTGCGGCTTTCATGGCTGAGGTAAATTCGGCAAGTTTCGCCAGCATCACTTCAGGTTCAGTTTGATGCTGCTCAATAATCTTCACTACAGCAGAGCCTGAAATGGCACCGGCTGCACCGGACTCAATAGCGGCGCGAACCTGATCCGGAGAACTTACGCCAAAGCCCAGCAGTGGCGGCGGCGCATTAAACTCTGCCAATGCTTTTAATACTTCTCCCACTGGTTTGCCAGCTTTGGAGTCTGTACCTGTTACCCCGGCGCGGGACAGCAGGTAAGTGTACCCACTGCCAGCTTCGCTGACGCGTTTGAGGGTTTCGCTGTCGGCATTGGGCGGCGCGATAAAGATAGGGGCAATACCGTGGGCTTTAGCTGATTCGATAAACGGCCCGGCTTCTTCAACCGGCACATCAGCTATCAGAACTGAGTCGACACCGGCATCTTTGGCCTTGGCATAGAAGTTATCCATACCGTTGGCGTATACCAGATTGGCATAGACCAGCAGGCCGATAGGTAATTGTGGATATTTGGCGCGTACCTGGGTCAGCATTTCAAAGCAAACCGATGGCGTCGTTCCCGATGCGCGGGCACGCAGATTGGCGCCCTGGATCACAGGGCCATCGGCCAGAGGGTCAGAGAAAGGGAAACCCAGTTCCAGCGCGTCGGCGCCGTTTTGTACCAGGGTATCGATAATCGCCAGTGACAGCTCAGGGCTTGGATCGCCCAGGGTCACGAAGGGAACGAATGCACCGCGCTGCTGTTCATGTAGGCGGGCAAAGGTTGTTTGATAACGTGTCATTGTGTGCTCCTGCCGCCTTATTGGCCTGCTTTACTGTCTTGGGCTTGTTGTGCTGATGCCGATACAACAACTTTGGACTGAGCTTGTTGCTCAAGGATGTCAGATACAGTGAAGATATCTTTGTCGCCACGACCGGACAGGTTCACCACCAGAATGGTTTCCTCTGTGGCTTGTTCGGCCTTTTTCACGGCGTAAGCCAGGGCGTGGGCAGACTCCAGTGCGGGAATAATACCTTCAGAGCGCGCCAGCAACTGGAAAGCTTCCAGCGCTTCATCATCCGTAGCAGACCCGTACTGTGCACGGCCGGATGCGTGCAGGAAGGCATGCTGTGGCCCCACAGAAGGGAAGTCCAGACCTGCAGAGACTGAGTAGGACTCTTCAATCTGACCATCTTCATCCTGCATCAGCGGGGCTTTCATGCCAAAGAAGATGCCGGTCTTGCCATGGTGCAGGGGCGCGCCGTGTTCATCTGTATCTATTCCTTTACCGGCGGGTTCAACGCCAATCAGCTGGACTGAGGTTTCATCGATAAAGTCAGCAAACATGCCTATGGCATTGGAGCCGCCACCCACACAGGCGATAACTACGTCGGGCAGGCGACCTTCTTTTTCCAGAATTTGTTTCTTGGTTTCTTCGCCAATCACCCGCTGGAACTCACGCACAATAGTGGGGAAAGGGTGAGGACCGGCGGCGGTACCCAGCAAATAGTGGGCATCGTCGTAGCTGGCAGACCAGTCGCGCAGCGCCTCGTTACAGGCGTCTTTCAGGGTTGATGAGCCTGAATGTACAGGAATGACCTCTGCGCCCATCAGCTTCATACGGAATACATTGGGTGATTGGCGCTCAACGTCCTTGGCACCCATGTAGACGCGACACTTAAGGCCGAGCAACGCACAGGCCAGTGCAGTAGCCACGCCGTGCTGACCGGCGCCGGTTTCGGCAATGATCTCTTTTTTGCCCATGCGCTTGGCCAGCAGAGCCTGACCCAGTACCTGATTGGTTTTATGGGCGCCGCCGTGGAGCAGATCTTCACGCTTAAGGTAAATTTTCGCCAGCGGATTAGGGCTTAAGTTCTTGGTCAGGGTCAGGGCTGTTGGGCGACCGGCATAGTTTTTCAAAAGGTCGATAAATTCTGCCTTGAAGCTGTCGTCCGCCATGGCGTCAATAAAGGCTTGCTCCAGTTGTGCCAGAGCTGGCATCAGGATTTGCGGTACAAAGGCCCCGCCGTATTCGCCAAAGTAGGCATCTAATTTAAAGTGACTCATCTTTTTTCCTTTTGGCTTTCCATATCACCCAATTTCTTTGTCGAAAGTGCTCATTTATGATTTATAAACTCCGCGCTTTCTCCTTGAACTTGGGCGATTTGGCTATGCCTTTAATTCATTGATATTTGTTATTCGGTTCGTTTTGCTCAGCGTCTAATACAATCTCAGGGCGCTGAAGGCTTGCTCAATTAATTCCGGATCTTTGATGCCGGGCATGGACTCAAGACCTGAGTTGAAATCCAGCGCCAGAAATCCTGCGCTATCTGCGTCTCTGGCATTACCCGCATTCAGGCCGCCTGCCAGCATTGCACTGCTTTTATTTGGCAGGCTCTGTTGCCAGTCAAACTGCTCGCCGCTACCGCCAAAGCCCAATTGGCCCTTGCTGTCATATAGCAGGCGATCACAGCTTTGAATAAGTTCATCCGGGCAGTTGCCCACTTCCCCTGAGTCAGTATTGACACTGACTGCTTTCCAGACTTGTGCAGAGCCTGGCAGCAGCGTTTTAAGCTGGGCGATTTCATAAGGGGTTTCCTGACCGTGCAGCTGCACCGCAGTAAGCCCAAGCTGATTGGCGTACCCGGCAATCAGCTCTGGGCTCTGGTTTACAAATACGCCAACCAATGCCAGCTTTTGCTCAGCCTGTGCATTGGCGGCTGCAAGTGATTGGGCCTGCTCCAAGGTGATTTTGCGTTTGGATTTGTCAGCGAAAATCATGCCGCCATAAACTGCGCCTGAGCTGGCAGCGGCCTGCATATCTTCAATTCTGGTCAGGCCGCAGACTTTGTGCTCGCCACGAATAAGTTTGCGGCAAGCCATATCCAGATCATCTTGAGCCATCAGTGAACTGCCTACCAGGAAGCCAGCTACCAGAGGACTTAAGCGACGAACATCCTGATGGGTGTAGATGCCGGATTCGCTGATCACCAGGGTGCCCGCCGGAATGCGTGGCGCAAGCTCCTCTGTGGTGGCCAGATCTGTGCTCAGATCCCTCAGGTTACGGTTATTGATACCAATAATGCGGGCATCCAGGGCAATGGCGCGCTCAAGCTCCTGTTCATTGCTGACTTCGGTCAGAATATCAAGACGGTATTTGGCAGCCTCCGCGGCCAGGCTCCTGTACTCCTGGTCATCCAGCACGGAGAGCATCAGTAGGATAGCGTCAGCTCCCTGATGGGCAGCCAGTTGCACCTGATAGGGAGAGACAAAGAAGTCTTTGCACAAAATAGGCTGTTGGACTAACTCCCGTACCTGAGGGATATAGGCCATATCTCCCTGGAAAAATTCTTCGTCGGTCAGCACCGAAATCGCACTGGCGTGACGGCGATAAATGGATGCGATTTGGGCCACATCAAAGTCATCACGAATGAGTCCTTTGGATGGGCTGGCCTTTTTACACTCCAGAATAAAGCCTGCAGCAGGGGCGGCCAGGGCATCATATAAGCTGCGGTCTGAAATTTTGGGCTCAAGCGCTTCACCAAAGCGTGCTTTAAGGGCGTCGATATGTGCGGCCTTGGTGTCGACAATTCGGGTCAATACATTGCTCATGCCTGCTTCTCCTGAGCGATAGTGGCTTTGGTGTTGTCATCGATGCTGGCTAACTCCTGCAGCAAACTCCAGGCTTTGCCGCTTTCCAGGGTTGCCAGTGCCTGAGCTGTACCGGTTTTTACGCAAGGGGCCAGACCGCTCAGGTACAGGGCACAACCCGCATTGATGGCCACGGCATTGGTATGAGCCTGCTCGCCATTGCCCTGCAAAATTGCCTGAGTGATAGCGGCATTCTCTTCCGGCTCTCCACCTTCCAGATCTTTGATTTCAGCGCTTTCAACGCCAAAGTCTGCCGGGGTCAATGTGTATTGATTAAGCTGACCATCTTTAAGCTCAACCACGGTCGTCTCACCATGCAGGGCGACTTCATCCAGACCGCTGCCATGAACCACCATGGCGCGGCTTACTCCCAGCGCTTTGAGGGTTTCTGCAATGGGCACCAGCAATTCATCTGTGTACACACCCAGCAGCATATAGTCAGGGCTGGCAGGATTGATCAGTGGTCCCAGAATATTAAACAGGGTGCGGGTTTTCAGCTCCTGACGCACAGGCACCGCATGCTTGACGCCTGCGTGGTAGTGAGGGGCAAACAGGAAACACAGGCCCAGCTCTTCCAGACATTTGGCTGCAGTTTCAGGGGACATGGTCAGATCGATACCAAACTTGGCCAGCAGATCCGATGAACCTGACTTACTGGACACACTGCGGTTGCCATGTTTGGCGACCTTGGCGCCACTGGCGGCTGCAACAAAAGAGGCGGTTGTGGAGATATTGATTGTGTTGTAGCCATCGCCACCTGTGCCTACGATATCGATAATGCCGGACACCTCATCGGTTTTTGGAAAAGGCCTGGCGGCGGCGCGCAGGGCGCTGGCGGCCCCGGTTATTTCATCAATGGTTTCGCCGCGCATCTTCAGGGCAATCAACATAGCCGCGATATTGGCCTGGCTCATTTCGCCCTGAATGAGGGAGGCAAACAGTGACTGGCTTTCGGCTTTAGTCAGACTTTGACCCTGGTACAGCTGCTCCAGCAGGGCTTTTTGTTCGAACAGGCTTTGCTGAGATTGTGCCATCACAGGCCTCCTTTTACTTCTGACTGACTCTTCAGGTAATTGAGTGTTTGCACCAGCAACTGGCTACCGGCAGTGGTTAAGATGGACTCAGGGTGGAACTGGAAGCCCACTGATGGATGCTGCTGATGACCGATGGCCATAGGCAATTCATCTGTAGTGGCGATAATCTCCAGACAATCCGGGACCGAGGTCGCCACCAAAGAGTGATAACGGGCTACCGGCAGCGGGGTTGGCAGACCATCAAATAACGGGTTGCCATTGTGGATGATATTGCTCGCCTTGCCATGAACCACAAATGGTGCACGCCCCACAGTGCCGCCATAATGCTCAACCAGTGCCTGATGGCCCAGACAAATCCCCAGAATGGGTAACTTGCCAGCAACTTTATTCAGCAATTGCATCATGCAGCCAGCCTGATGAGGGGCTCCCGGACCGGGAGACAATATCAGGGCGGTGGGATTGGTCTCTGACAGCAGTTTGTCCGTCAGAAAGTCCACGTCTATATCGTTACGGTAGATCACCACTTCACAGCCAAGGGAACGGAATTGATCGACCAGGTTGTAGGTAAAGGAGTCGAAGTTATCCAGCAGATAGAGTTTCACAGGCCACCTCCCTGCTTGATGGCATTGATAACGGCCTGAGCCTTTTGTCTTGTTTCGTCGGCTTCCAGTTGTGGTACGGAATCAAATACTACGCCGGCACCGGCCTGAATATGCGCCACGCCGTTCGCAACAAATGCGCTGCGAATAACGATACAGGTATCCATATCACCCAGGCCGTTTAAGTAACCTACTGCGCCGCCATAGCTGCCCCGACGCTCACCTTCACACTCACGTACCAACTGAGAGGCTCTGACCTTGGGGGCGCCCACAAGTGTGCCCATATTCATGCAGGCCTGATAGGCGTGCAGGGCGTCCAAGTCATCTCTCAGTTCTCCGGTGACCCGGCTTACCAGATGCATCACATGGGAGTAGCGGTCGACTTTCAAAAGCTCGGCCACTTTGCGGCTGCCGGCGCGAGCAATACGCGCAATATCGTTACGGGCCAAGTCCACCAACATCAGATGTTCAGATAGCTCTTTCTTATCTAATCTGAGCTCAAGCTCAATGCGGGAGTCCAAATCGGCATCAATACTGCCGTCGAGTGCTTTGCCACGGGGGCGGGTACCGGCAATGGGGTACACCTCAACCTGATTGGACTGTGCTTCATATTTCAGCGCACTTTCCGGCGATGCGCCGAACAGGGTGAAATCTGGCCCACGGAAATAAAACATATAGGGGCTGGGGTTGCTGGCCCGCAGCGCCCGGTAAGCGCCAAGAGGATTTGGGCAGGGCAGGCTGAAACGGCGTGAAGGCACTACCTGGAAAATATCACCGGCGACAATGTGCTCTTTTAGTTCATCAACCTTGGAACAGAAATCACTGTCGCTGATATTCACGCTCAGTTCGGCTGTGACGGGATAGATTTCCTCGGCCGGGCAATGGGCTTTGGCTTTGTCGATAAGGTTGGCGGTGCGATTGGCCAGCTTACCGAGGACCAGATCGTCACGGGTGAAAGCATGGGTAATCAGTTCAGCAGACGCTTGTTGATGGTCAATCAGCAGCAGGGTTTCAGCAAGGTAGAAGAGGTAATCAGGACAGTGGTTGGCGCCATTGGCAGTGG
Organism: Shewanella corallii; assembly: GCF_023349125.1. GTDB lineage: Bacteria > Pseudomonadota > Gammaproteobacteria > Enterobacterales > Shewanellaceae > Shewanella > Shewanella corallii. The sequence goes on from NZ_JAKIKT010000007.1 coordinate 302,109, forward strand.
CAGGTAGGGGTTCGACCGTATCTATCAGGTCATAGGCCAGCACGCCGCCGAGGAAGAGATCTTCAAAGGCATCCACGCCGCCTATCTCTTTGACCAGCATCCGCAGCCCTTCCAGTGGCGAACAGGCTTTTAAGCGGGAGTCTTCATCCATGACGCCGGTTGGCCGCACCAAAGTCACTGTCAGTGTGTCACCGTTTTCGCTCTTGCTCGAGCCCGGGAACTGCTCAGTGTTGAAGTAAGCGGCTATGGGGGCGAACAGGGCGCGGCCATTGCCACTTAAGGCGGTGAAGGTTAAGCGGTAGCCATCGGCGCGGATCATCAGAGCCGCATCTGTCATCACCAGGCTTTTTAAATGATCCTTGGTGTCGATTTCGGCAGATTCCAGCAGCAGGGTGTTGGCGCTGTCATTGCACAAATGCTGGTATAGACTCAGCGGATCACTGTGATAGCTGATCGCCTGCTTTTGGGTAAAAACGTCGGGAAATGTAGGGAGTCCCGTATTTTCTGTGTTTTTCATCTGTCTATCCTGTTTTCGCCAGTCTTGCTGACCTTTTGACCTGCTGCCTTGCGGGTCTTTTTGTAGATGCAGATTTAACTCAGATACAAAAAAGGCCCGCATTGTGCGGGCCTTTTGTCGAATTCTGTCTCAGTTAAATGAGTGCAGCACAACACACTACCCGCAAGTTGGATAGTGCCACCACCAGTTATTGTTAACGATGAAAGTATGCTTGTTCATTTAACGTGTCATCTCTGTTGTCTATGCCCTATAGAAAAACCAATCGTGGAAACTTTGTCAATTGAATAATGCTCATTTTTAACGATAACTGCTTTTTTCTTCGGCAAAGTGGGATTTTGGCAAGCTTTGCCTGTAAAACAGACCTGATATTTACCATCTGAACTCTGAGTATCTGCTACCGCAATTACACTGCGACCCCGATATTTGTGCAGTCTAGCTGTGACCGGCTTTAGTGAGTTTGCCTGACATTAGCTAAGTTCGCGCTTTTCCTGAAAGAAAAGAGTACAATTGCCACCATGACAACAGATACCTTACTGGCTGATTTACACAGCCATACCACAGCATCCGATGGCCGTCTGGCTCCAGCGGACCTGGTTGCCCGTGCGATTGAGCAGGGCGTGCAAATGCTGGCAATTACCGATCACGATACCGTTGACGGCTTGGGTGAAGCTCACCAATACAATAATGCCCAAAGTGAGCCTCTTAATTTGATTAATGGCGTTGAAGTGTCCACCCGTTGGAATCACTTCGATATCCACGTAGTGGGACTGAATGTCGATATTCACCATCAGCCACTGCTGGATTTTCTGGAAAATCAACGGAGCTTGAGAGAAGAACGTGCCCGTGAGATAGGTGTGCGGTTAGCCAAAGCTGGCATTGAAGGCGCCTATGAGGGGGCTAAATCACTGGCTGGGGATGCCGCCATCAGTCGTGGTCACTTTGCCCGTTTTTTGGTGGAGCATGGTCATGCACCTGACTCCATGGCGGTATTCAAGCGCTTCCTTGCCCGGGGAAAAACCGGCTACGTACCCAATAACTGGGCGGATATTCCCACAGCGATCGAGATAATACATGACGCTGGCGGCGTTGCTGTGATGGCTCATCCAAGTGCCTATAAACTCTCGGCGAAATGGCTTAAACGCTTGCTGAGAGAATTTAAAGAAGCCGGTGGCGATGCCATGGAAGTGGTCATGGGACAGCAGACATTGGATGACAGAACCAATCTGGCAGCTCTCAGTATTCAAAAGGGATTGCTGGCCTCTGTGGGCAGCGACTTTCATTTCCCCGGCCGATGGATCGAGCTGGGCAAAAACTTGTACCGGCCTCAGGGACTCTCCTGGGTCTGGGAATCAGAAAAATGGGAAACCAGATCATGAGTCAGTTTTTCTATGTACATGAGGTCAATCCTCAGGCCCGTTTGATTAGCCAAACGGTGAATATTCTTCAAAGCGGTGGTGTTATTGTTTATCCAACTGACTCGGGTTATGCCCTGGGCTGCATGATTGGCGATAAAGGTGCGATGGAACGTATTGCCCGTATTCGTAATATCAAGCATGACCACAACTTTACCCTGATGTGTCAGGATCTGTCCGAGCTCTCCAATTACGCCCGGGTCGACAACCAGGCGTTTCGCTTGCTTAAACACTGCACCCCGGGGCCTTACACCTTTATCTTTAAAGGCACCAAGGAAGTTCCCAAGCGCCTGCTTAACGATAAGCGCAAAACTATCGGTATTCGTGTGCCGGACAATGTGATTGCCCGTGAACTGCTGGAGGCCTTGGGTGAGCCAATGCTGTCCACCAGTTTGATTATGCCGGGTCAGGATTTTACCGAGTCAGATCCTGAGGCAATTCGCGATATGCTGGAGCATCAGGTCGATGCGATTGTGCATGGCGGTTATTTGGGTGAGAACCCAACGACCGTGGTGGATCTGTCTGAAGGCGAAGTGGAGATTATCCGTGAAGGCGCTGGAGATCTGACCCCATTTCTTTAAGTTCAGATAGCAGGTATAATCGCGCGTTTGGCGATAAAACGCCTGATTGCGGGTTAACTTTGGAGAGCTCATGCAGAGCGTACAACAAGTCTTACCATTAGCTGTTGTTCGCGGCGAGCCAATATCCGAGCTGCCCGCAGACCTGTTTATTCCTCCGGAGGCGCTAGAAGTTTTCCTGGAAGCCTTCGAAGGACCGCTGGATCTCTTGCTTTACCTGATCCGCAAGCAAAAACTGGATGTGGTGGATTTGCCACTGCAACAGATTGCGGCTCAGTACCTGGAATATATCACCTTGCTGACCGACGCCAGAGTAGAGCTGGCGGCGGACTATCTGGTGATGGCGGCGACGTTGGCGGAGATTAAATCCCGTTTGTTGCTGCCCAAAATGGTCACAGAAGATGATGAGGAGCTGGACCCAAGAGCCCAGCTGATTAAGCAGCTGAAAGCCTATGAGGTGATTAAGTATGCCTCTGAATCTCTGGATGCTCTGCCACGAATGGAGCGGGACCTGTTTCAGGCCAACGCCAAGGTAGGGCCAGGGGTAAAACCCGAAATATTGCCGCCGGACGTGACGCTGGCTGAACTGGCCAGAGCCTTTGCCGGAGTGCTTAAACGCATTGAGCATACCGCCCATCATGAGGTGAAACGGGAAAACCTCTCCACCCGTGAGCGGATGAGCCAGATTCTGGCGATGTTGGATGGCGAGAATTTTATCCCTTTTTCGTCGCTGTTTAAGGCGCAAGAGGGCAGAGCTGGTGCCGTGGTGACCTTTCTGGCACTGATGGAGCTGGTTAAAGAGTTGCTGGTGGAGCTTTACCAGCGCGAACCTCTGGCTATGATTTATGTAAAGGCGCGCTGATGCAGATTAATGCCGAGCAGCTGAAGCAACTGATTGAAGCCTGTTTGTTTGTGCAGGCCAAACCTATCACCCTCAAGGAACTGAGGGAAACTGTACTGGCACCTTTCAGTGTGTCCAGAGAGCGTATCCGGGCCGCAGTAGAAGAGCTGCAGCAGGATTATCTTCCCCGTGGTGTGCAACTGGTGAAAGTCGCCGGTGGCTACCGATTCCAGAGCCGGGAAGAGCTCAGTCCTTACCTGCAGGTACTTTGGCAGGAAAAGGCGCCTAAATATTCAAGGGCGACACTGGAGACACTGGCTGTGATTGCCTACCGACAACCTGTGACCCGCGGAGATATTGAGCAGGTTCGCGGCGTCGCCGTAGGCAGCCATACCATCAAGGTGCTCTCTGAACGGAATTGGATCCGTGTTGTGGGCCATAAAGAGGTCGCGGGCAGACCCGTTCTCTATGCCACCACCACGGAATTTTTATCATACTTTGGCCTGGATACCCTGGCGGATTTGCCCCCGCTGACTGATCCTGAGTCATTGGCTGCCCTGTTTTCCAACCGGGAGCAGGCAGCAGAGCAGTTAGAAGAGTCTACTAATGAGTGAAAAATTGCAGAAAGTCTTGGCCCGCGCAGGCCATGGCTCCCGTCGTGAGATGGAGGCATGGATTGCTGCAGGACGAGTTAGTGTTGACGGACAAATCGCAAATTTGGGTGACCGTATCGAGGCAGACGCCAAGGTACGTATCGATGGTCGTGCAGTTTCTCTGAAGTCTGCCGACGACATCGTGTGTCGTGTATTGGCTTACCACAAGCCTGAAGGTGAAATCTGTTCCCGTAAAGATCCAGAAGGTCGTCCTACCGTATTCGACCGCCTGCCCAAGGTGCGTGATGCACGCTGGGTGGCTGTAGGTCGTCTGGATATCAACACCTCAGGTTTGTTGCTGTTTACCTCTGACGGTGAACTGGCCAACCGTTTGATGCACCCATCCAACGAAGTTGAGCGTGAATACGCAGTACGTACCTTTGGTGAAGTCACTGAAGCGGCCGTGCAGCGTTTGCGCGGTGGCGTGATGCTGGAAGATGGCCCGGCCCAGTTTGATTACATCAAGGCTGCCGGTGGTGAAGGTATCAACCAGTGGTGGCACGTAGGCCTGCGTGAAGGTCGTAACCGTGAAGTGCGTCGCCTGTGGGAATCTCAGGAGATCCAGGTCAGCCGTCTTATCCGTGTTCGCTACGGTATGATTGAGCTGCCAACCACACTGCCTCGCGGCGGTTGGATGGAGCTGCCACTGGAGCAGGTAAACTATCTGCGTCAGTTGGCGGGTATGGATCCTGAAACCCGTACTTTGCTGGGCGCTGACAAGCACAGTGTTGCCCGTGCCAAGGTACGCAGTGCCAAGATTAAGCGTGCGGTACGCAAGCACAAAACTACAACCGGTAAGCCACGTCAAAAACCAAGTCGCCAGCGCAGCTAATCTCCGCTGACGATAAGCTTAAGGCTTTATCCTGTTGATTAAAAAGGTCGCATTTGCGGCCTTTTTGTTTTTCAGACAGACTGATAATAGGAGCCGAAGCTATTTGAGCGTCCAAATGTCTGCCAGGGATGAATATGAAACTCCAGTCTGTTGCTTGTATCTGGGATAAAGGTGAGCACAACGCCTTTACCGACCTGTGCCGTTTTAAGGGCCAATTTTACTGTATTTTCCGCGAAGCCAGCGCCCATGTGAGCGATGAGGCCGACTTGCGTATTCTTCGCTCTGATGATGGAGTTGATTGGCATTCTATTGCCCTGCTCAAGATGCCAGGCAAGGATTTACGGGACGGAAAGCTATTGGCTCAGGAAGATAGATTATTGGTTTATGGCGCAGCAGTAGACCGCAGTGACAGCGCTGATCCACATAACTGTCTGGAGTCCTGGGTGTGGCAAAGCACTGATGGTGTTGATTTCAGCGAACCTGAGATAACCGTTTCAGATAATAACTACTGGCTGTGGCGGGTAAGGCAAGCTCAGGATGAATCGGGCTTTTATGGCGTAGCCTATCGAGGCGGCCCTGAAGGGGATGTTCGCCTGTATCAAAGCGATAATGGCCTTGATTTTGAGTGTACTGTCGCACCCTTGAATTCATCCGGCTATGTCAATGAAGCCGATATGTTGTTTGAAGATGGTAAGGCTGAGATTTTACTTCGTCGCGACCCGGTATGGGGCCCGGAATTTACCGGTTTATTGGGGACTGCCGACGCTCCATATCAGGAGTGGAACTGGCTTGAGCTCAGTTGCCGTATCGGCGGCCCCGTGATGTTTGAATGGCAATCCCGTCTTTTTGCCGTAGTGCGCCTCTATGACGATAACGTCAGAACTTCTATAGTTGAAATCGACAGAGTCAGTGGCAAGATCACTGAGCATCTGACACTGCCCTCAGGCGGCGATACCAGCTACGCAGGAGTGGTGCTTGAAGGCAATAGTCTCTACATCAGCTACTACTCATCCCATGAAGGTAAAACCAATATCTACTTTGCTAAGGTTGCCTTGGCTTAACCTAACGGGCTAACCGAGAACTGAGTTCTATAAGTTTGTTTAGCGAGAGCTGGTATACCCATAATGTTTAAGGAACATCTGGTAGGGAAGCATGCCACTCTTCACAAATTCTTATTGAGGGGGCGTAATTACGCTTCTGATATGTCAGATCCATGCTAGCCACTACCTTACGTTGGTGCAAGAAAACAAAAAGCCACCTGCTGAGCAGATGGCTTTTATTGAATCGGATAAGTCAGAGAGGATTACTGAATGTTCTCTTCATCACCGAACTGGCCCTGGAACAGGACAGAAGAGAGGTAACGCTCTGCCGCTGATGGCAGGATAACCACAATGTTCTTGTCTGCAAACTCAGGCAGGGCAGCGATGCGGTTGGCTGCTACCACGGCTGCACCGGAAGAGATACCGACCAGAATACCTTCCTCTTTCATCAGGCGGTGAGCCATCTCGATGGATTCTTCATTGGTCACAGTTTCGACGCGGTCCAGCAATTCCAAATCCAGGTTACCCGGGATGAAACCGGCACCGATGCCTTGAATTTTGTGTGGTCCAGGTTGAACGGTTTGGCCGTTCATGGTCTGGGTAATTACCGGAGAGTCCGCTGGCTCAACGGCGACAGAGGTGATCTGCTTGCCTTTGGCATTTTTGATATAACGGCTGACACCGGTAATGGTACCGCCGGTACCTACGCCTGCTACCACCACATCCACTTCACCGTCTGTATCATTCCAGATCTCCGGACCTGTGGTCTGCTCGTGGATCTGTGGGTTGGCCGGGTTGCTGAACTGCTGCAGCAGCACATACTTGTCGGGATCTGAAGAGCGGATCTCTTCAGCCTTATCGATAGCGCCTTTCATCCCCTTGGCACCATCGGTCAGTACCAGATTGGCACCCAATGCTTTCAGCAGTTTACGACGCTCCAGACTCATGGTGTTTGGCATGGTCAGAGTTAACTTGTAACCGCGGGCGGCAGCTACATAGGCCAGTGCAATACCAGTATTACCTGAAGTGGGCTCGATAAGCTCTTTGCCTTCGGTGAGCAAGCCTTGCTTTTCGGCATCCCAAATCATATTGGCACCGATACGACACTTAACGCTGAAGCTCGGGTTACGGGCTTCTACTTTCGCCAGTACCTTGCCGTTGCTGACACGGTTTAAACGAACCAGTGGTGTGTGGCCTATGGTCAGTGAGTTGTCTTCGAAAATCTTGCTCATGGAATCTCTACTCCTTTGATTGCGTATGTAGAGCATAATTGCTGGCAGGCGTTTTTGAAGTGATTGTTTGCTATGCGTTATTCCATTTGGTTATACCATTATTTGCTGTTATTAAATTTTAGATGGCATGAAGGAGTAAGCGAGCTGGGAAGCCTGTGGTTTGGTGACGGAATAAAGAAGGGCAGCAGCCTGGTTGGTTTTGCACTGCTGCCCATAAACTTTAAGGTTGAACCTAGATCAGCCAGGCGTAGCTGATTTTCATAAACAGCGTCTGCTCATCCTGGGTCAGGCTTTTAATCTCATCATCCTGACGGAAGCCATCTGAGTAACCAAGATAAAACACGCTTTGTGGATTCAGCTGGTAGCCATACAGCACTTCGTTAAACATGCCTTTGTATTCGCTGTCTGGCGTGCTGTAGAGGTAGAGTGATGGATCGCGCTGAATGTCCGTATAGACAGAGCTGACACGCAAAAAGCTTTGCAGACTCAGTTGCCAGTTCAGGCGCAGATCACCCAGTGAGGCGTTAAACAGCTCACCCTCGGCAACATCCAGGCTGCGGTACTCCCAGGCGAAATCCAGTGCCAGGTTGTCCATCACATCCCAGGAGATACCGGGGCGGAAGCGGGTATTGGTGCCGGGACGGTTATTGGCAAAATCTATGGTGTCGCCGTAACTCATATTAAGACGGGTCTTGATGGTCTGGGCAGGCCAGAACTCCCCATAAAACCAACCGAAGGTTTCGTGAAACAGCGTGGTGTTATCTTCTATATTGAGGATGGACTTATCTTCCCGCAAGCCAACCCGGCTGCGATGTACCAGTCCCATTTCCATATAGCTCTGCAGCTTGCCCTCAAGCTCCAGCGAGGTTTCAATTTCCCGCTCAAGTTCTTCACCGGCGTCGTTGTGGGTGATATCCCAGTCTCCACCCCAGCGAATACGGTTGAAAGTGGCATCTTCCGGATACCAGATATACCCGCCACCGGCGACAAATTTATTAAAATCGACTCTGTCCACAAAGCCCAAATCCGCGCGGTAGTCCGCTGACGTTGCCTGATAGTGGAGATTGGCATACCAGTTACGGGTTTCCCTCTGGTATCTCAGCCGCAGCAGATCTCCGTCAAAGTCCTCCTGTTTGAGCAGGCGCAGTACCCGCTCATTGATATCACAATCGCCGCGTTCACAGCCGCCTGGCGGGATTTCGCAGTTGTCACTGTCGCCGCAGAACTCCTTGTAAAGACCTTCAGGGTACTGAGTATTACTGACGGAGTACTGGGCTGTGAAAGTGTCCTGATCTGTGGGTTGATACTTAATATCAGTGGCGAATTGATAGTTATGGTAATCCCCGGCTTTTCTCAGCGTCGTCAGCGCGCCGATCGAGAGTCCGGATGACACGTCATAGCGATAACGGCCCACCACATTCTGGCTTTCTTTGTCTATGCTGGCGACAGAAGAGGAGAGGTTACCCGGCACCAGAAATCGGGTTTGAGTGTCGTTGGCTACCAGGGCGCCAAAGGTATGTTGTCCTTCCCGGCCGGTAAGCTTGGCACCATAGTCAGGGTCGCCGATATTCCGCGTGTACACCAGGTTCATCTGGGTGTCGAAGTAGTCTTTATTATCCAGGAAGAAGGCGCGTTTTTCTGGAAAGAACAGGGCGAAGGTGTTGTTAACATCTAACTGTCCTGCATCGGCCTCGACCTGGGAAAAGTCAGGGTTAATCGTGGCACTGAGCAGCAGGTCAGGGGTGATGCCCCAGCGCACGTCAACTCCGACATCAACATCGGTTTCATCTTGCCAGTCACCGTTTGGCAATTCCCTGTCACGGTTGTGCCCGGCGACTAACGATGGAGTAATTTGCAGGTCATTACCCTGTTCCAGATCCTCAAGCCCGGTCACCACACCCAGCTGACACAGGGTACAGTTATTGTCCCTGTCTCTGGCCTGGGTCGACAGTCGGTGGTTTTCATCTCTTGGCCAGTAGCGGATCAGCTCAAACCCCCACTCCTGAACACTGGCCTTGTCGAAGTTGAACATACGAAATGGCAGCTCAATTTCGACCTGATACCCTTTATCTGTCATCTCTCCTGCGGCATACCAGATACCGTCCCAGGCGTCACTTTCGCGGCCGGTCAGCTCGTTTTCTATGGAGTCAGCCTGCACTCCGAAAGGATTGATAAAGAACTGGTAGGCGAGTCTTGCATCGTTATAAGTATCGAGTTTAATCCCCACCAGATCGTCGCCCCAGTTTCTGTCTCTGGGGCTGAGATTGGCGCGGATTTTTGAGGGATCAGGATCATGGGCAATAAAGGCCACAAACAGACTTTCCTGGGTTGCAAAGATTTTTGCATCGGTCATTACCGGTGCCGGCGTATTCTCGCCGGGGCCAGTTTCAATGGTCAGTTGGGTAGTGGCGGCTTGTTGCCAGACGGCATCATCCAGTCTGCCGTCGATTTCAGCAGGTGCAGTGAGCATGGGGATGTCGAGATGAAAGTTACCGGCATCTCCGGCGGTGGCCCCAAAAGAACTGCCAAGCAAGAGTGCAAGGGCAAAATATTGGCGTGGCATGTTTTTATTTCCTGTTGTTAACGCCTTGTGATTTCATTGTTATTTTGCCCGTAATGGCAGTGGGGTTGAAGGTAAGTGGGTAATAAGTATGTTACAAAACATGAAAAACGCAGCCTGAGCTGCGTTTTATCTGGTTGAGCGGGAAAAGGCAGGATTAATCCGGGGCGATTGCCGGGTTGCGATAGGCCTCGCGATATTTATCAACCCACATGGCGGTCGCACCGCAAATTGCCACAGGCATGACGATAAAGTTCACAATAGGGATCATGGCGAACAGGGTCACAGTAGCCCCAAAGCTGAAGGAGCTGCCACGGGTTTGCTTAAGAGCAAACTTCATATCATCAAAGGGAACCCTGTGGTTATCGAAGGGGTAGTCGCAGTACTGCACAGCCATCATCCAGGCACTGAACAGGAACCAAAGCACCGGCGCCACCATCTGACCCAGAACCGGCACCCAAAACAGCAGCAGGAAAACAATGGCTCTGGGCAGGTAGTACTTCAGCTTGGTCCATTCCCGTCCCAGCATACGGGGTATATCTTTGACGGTATCGACGGCACCGCCGGTATTGACCGACTTGCCGGTGAGCATCTGTTCAACCTTCTCTGCCAGCAAGCCGTTAAATGGTGCTGCCAGCCAGTTCATCACGGATGAGAAGATGAAGGCCATCACGACCACCATACTGATAACAGCCAGTGGCCACAGCAGGAAGTTAAACCATTGCAGATATTCAGGTAGCTGGCCTTCCAGCCAGGCAAACATGCGTTGCAGCTCGCCGAAGGCAAAGTAAAAGCCTGTGGCAAACAGCAATATATTTATTAATAAAGGAATCACCACAAAGGTGCGTAATCCGGGACGGCGAATAAGCTCGAACCCATCCATAAAATAATTGACGCCACTTTTGGCGGCTTTTGCTGTCTCTTTCATCTTCTATATCAGCATAAATCAACTCGTTAGCTCCGATTGTGGGCAAGGCTTGCGCGGAACACAAGCACAGGAGCGTTCAAGGGGGAGAAAAAGCGTTACAAAATGCTGCACCCTTTGATAAAGTTGCCTCCATAACTTCAGGGTTTTACTGATTATTTTTTAACGGCTTATTCCGGACCAACGTCGCCCACATGAGACTGAAACAGATAAAACTGGCTGGATTCAAGTCGTTTGTCGATCCCACCAAGATCCCTTTCCTTAAACCTTTGACCGGTATCATAGGTCCCAATGGCTGTGGTAAATCCAACACCATTGATGCCGTGCGCTGGGTACTGGGGGAAAGCAACGCCAAGCACCTGCGTGGCGATGCCATGACAGACGTTATTTTTAATGGCTCTTCTGCCCGTCGCCCTGTCTCTGTGGCCTCGGTTGAACTGGTGTTTGAAAATCTGGACGGTCGTTTGGGCGGCCAGTATGCCAGCTATCAGGAGATCTCCGTTAAGCGTCAGGTTAACCGTGATGCCGAGTCCAGCTACTTTCTTAATGGCCAGAAATGTCGTCGTAAAGATATTACCGATCTGTTTATGGGAACCGGCCTGGGTCCCCGCAGTTACGCCATTATTGAACAGGGCACCATCTCCCGTCTGATCGAGTCCAAACCCCAGGAACTGAGAGTCTTTATTGAAGAGGCCGCGGGTATCTCCCGCTATAAAGAGCGTCGTCGGGATACCGAGAACCGTATTCGCCATACCCGTGAAAACCTCGAGCGCTTGGGAGACATCCGGCTGGAGCTGGGCAAGCAGCTGGATAAGCTGGCGAGTCAGTCTAAGGCGGCGCAGCGCTATCGAGAGTATAAGCAGGAAGAGCGGCAAACTCAGGCACAGCTGTTGGTGATGCGTTATCGCGAGCTGATGCAAAGAGCCGACAGCCTGACGGATGAGATTAACAGTAATCAGCTTGAGCAGGAGAAACTGCTGGCTGCCAAAGCTTCTGCTGAAGCCAACAGCACTCGGGAACGAATCAAGGTTGAAGAACTTGAGCGACGTGAGCAGGAGTTGGTTCAGGCCTTCTTTCAGGCCGGTACTCAGGTGGCAAGACTGGAACAGCAACTGGCTCACGAAGTACAGAAGGACGCGGGTCTTAAGTCCTCTCTCGATAAGCTGGCCAATCAAAGAGAAGCACTGGTTAAAGAGCGTCAGATATTGCTGGAAACCATTGCTAACCTAAGCAGCAGTCGTGAGCCTTTAGCTGAAGAAGCGCCGTTGCTGGAAGAGATGCTTGCTGAACTGCAAGAGCAGTTTGCCGGGATGGAGGAGCAGAAAGACGCGCTGGATAGCGACCTGCACAGCGCCAGACAACAGCAGTCAGAACTCCAGTTGCAACTCGCCAAATATCAGGGGCAGCAGGAGCACAGCCGCCAGTTGTTAGTTATGAAGCGAGAGCAACTGCAGGAGCTTGATGACAGCAGTGACTCTTCGGCGGGGACCGATAAAATCTCCGATCTGCAGCTTCGTCTTGATGAGCTTAAAGAAAGACAGGATGAAGCCAGATTTCAGCTGGAAAATCTCAGAGATGGGTTAAACCAGCTGAATCAGCAGCGCGAGCAGGCAGAGGCCGACAGTCAGAAACTCAGAGCCGAACTCAGCGGCAATGAATCCCGGCAGACGCTGATCCGCCAATGGCTGGATAAAGCTGCTGGTGATGAACAGCCAGGATTGTGGCAGGTGTTGGATGTTAAGCCCGGTTGGGAAGATGCCGTATCACTGTTGCTGCGTGGCTGGCTCGACAGCCCTGTCGTTGACGATAACGCCGATGCCGGTACAGGTAATGCCTGGGTAAAAGCCGGTGAAGGCACTGTGCTGCCGCAGCTCAGTGCGCCGGTCAATCTGGAGCCCTGGCTTAAAGATGTTATTTGGCTTGATTCTCTGAATGAGGCGAAAGGCCGTCAGGCCAGTCTGGCTGCCCACGAACGTATTGTCACCGCCGATGGTTATCTGGTGGGGCAGGGCTTTGTGCTGAGTCAGTCTGACGCTGAAGACTCTGCCATGGCGCTGCAGAATGAGCTGCAGGCGTTGGAAAACGCAGCCGAGCCCCTGCTTAAAGCGGCTGGTGATGCCAGTGAAGAAAGTCGGCGATTAAAAGGTTTGATTGATGAGCAGACCAATAGACTGGATGCAGCCAGACAAACACTTGAGCAGGAATCCCATGAACTGATCCGGGTTGAACAGACTCTGCGCAGTGAACAGGAGTCTTTGGCCCGGCAGCAGCAACAGCTGTCTGCCAAAAAGCAGAAAACCGACAAGCTGAAGCATGAGATCGCCTCTCTTGAGGTTCAGGTCGAAGGGACTGAAAAACAACTGGAGCAGGTTAAGGTCAATGGCGAGGGGATCAACGAAACCGTAAGCCAACTGACACAGTCACAGTTAACTGCTGCTACCGCGCTCAGAGATTGTAAGGCACAGCTTGGCAGCCGCCGGGAGCAGTTACAACAATTGCAGCGGCAGCTGAGCCACGCCGAGACACAACTGGCGCTGAGTCGACAGCAGGAATCCCAGATCAACAGCCGTCTGGCTGAGCTGGATGCCAATGAGACTGAATTGAAAGACCAGCGTCGGCAACTTGACCCGGCCGGAGCCGGTGAGCGGGATGCTGTCCAGCAGGAACTGCAGCAGCAGATGGCCCGTCACAGTGAATTGCAGCAGCAACTTGAACAAATACGCGCCGAACAGGCCAGTTGGCAGGCCCAGCTGGAAGCATCACTATTGATGCAAAAACAGGAAGTTGGCAAGATAGAGGCGCTGAGTCAGAGTATTGCCGATCTGAAATTGAAAAGAGAAGGCATTAAAGGCCAGGCAGGCAGCCAGATGCAACTGCTCACTGAAGCCAATATCCGGCTGGATGAAGTGACGGGCAGTTTGCCGGAAGAGGCTAATGCAGAAGTTTGGCAACAAAAGCTGGATAGTCTGAGAGGGAAGATCTCCCGACTTGGCCCTATCAATCTGGCGGCCATTGAAGAGTATGAACAGCAGAGTGAGCGCAAACAGTATCTGGATAACCAGAATGATGACCTTGCCTCTGCGCTGGAAAGCCTGGAAGAGGCTATCCGTAAAATCGACAGGGAAACCCGAACCCGTTTTAAAGCGACGTTTGAGCAGATAAACGCGGATTTGGGCAGTTTATTTCCCAAGGTATTTGGCGGCGGCAGCGCTTATCTGGCGCTGACTGATGATGACCTGCTGGAAACCGGTGTCACCATTATGGCCAGACCGCCGGGTAAGAAAAACAGCACGATTCATCTGCTGTCCGGTGGTGAAAAAGCGCTAACCGCTTTATCATTGGTGTTCGCTATTTTCCGGCTGAATCCAGCACCTTTTTGCATGCTGGATGAAGTAGACGCTCCTTTGGATGATGCCAACGTCGAGCGATTCTGCCGCCTGCTCAGGGAGATGTCCCAGAGCGTGCAGTTTATTTATATCAGCCATAACAAGATAACCATGGAAATGGCAGATCAACTAATTGGGGTAACTATGCATGAACCCGGGGTTTCTCGCATTGTTGCTGTGGACTTGGAAGAAGCAGTGGCTATGGCCGATGCTGGATAATTAGAGTTAACGACAGGGTAACCAATGGAAAATTTTCAACTGGTATTGTCAGTCTTGGGTGGCGTCGCCATTGTCGCGGTGCTGGTGCATGGATACTGGTCAATCAGGAAGCAGCAACCCAAGCCCCTGCGAGATGGCACATCTGCACGTGCAAAGCAGGAGCCGGGCGCATCCCGTGATAAAGAGGGCTTTGATGCTGACGGTATTGGTCAGGTGCGTGTGGTCAAGGTCAATGACGAGCCAGAAGAGGCAGAAGCAGCGCCTGCGGCCGTCAAGGTTGAACCTCAGGTTAAGCAAGAGCCTGTGATTGCGCCAACCAGACAGGAACCCGTGATCAAACCTGAAGCTGAGGCCCCGGTTCTGGGAGAACAGGCCAGCCTGTTTGCCGAAGATGAGCTGACCACTCAGGCAGAAGAAAAAGTGAAACCCGAGGCGGTGGAGCCAGTCATCGAAGAAGCACCTGTTCAGGATGTAGAGCCAGAGTTGGAGCGGGAAGAGGAATTGCCGGACCCTCAGGATGTGCTGGTATTGCACGTTTGTGCCAAAGAGGGTGAAGAGCTGGCGGGCGCCGAGTTACTGCCATGCCTGCTGACACTGAACTTCAAGTTTGGTGATATGAATATTTTCCACCGTCACGAAGACAATGCAGGCACAGGAAAGGTGCTGTTCTCTCTGGCCAACATGGTTAAGCCAGGAGTATTTGACCCGGACAATATGGAGCAGTTCAGCACTCAGGGTATCGCCCTGTTTATGACACTGCCTTGCCATGGCGATGCGCTGCGCAACTTCTCAATTATGCTGAACTCCGCATGCCAGCTGGCAGATGATTTGGGTGCAGAAGTGTTGGATGACAGACGTCAGCTCTGGCACGCCGACACCAAGCAAGCCTACCTGGAACGCATCCGTGCCGTGGTGCAGTAAGGCTCATCAACAGAATTAACCGCTTCAAGGCCGCCTGTGCGGCCTTGTTCATTTCGGATAAGAGATATGCAAGAGATCCAACAGAAAATCCAGCAGCTTTCCAATGAGCTGAACCAACACAATATTCACTATTATGTTGATGATAATCCGACTATTCCTGATGCTGAATATGACCGCCTGATGCAGGAACTCAAGCAGCTGGAAGCTGACTATCCTCAGTTTGCACTTGCTGACTCGCCAACCCAGCGCGTCGGTGGTATGGCACTGGATAAGTTCAATCAGGTCGCTCACCTCAAGCCAATGTTGAGCCTGGATAACGCCTTCGATGAGGAGGATTTTAACGGTTTCCACAAGCGTATTACTGACCGAGCCGGACAGGTGGCATTCTGCTGCGAGCCCAAGCTGGATGGACTGGCTGTCTCGCTGTTGTATCGCAATGGTGTGCTGGAGCGTGCTGCAACCCGGGGAGACGGCACCACAGGGGAAGAGATCACTGAAAACGTCCGTACCATTCGCTCTGTGCCTTTGCGCCTGCGTGGTGAAGGCTACCCTGAGCTGTTGGAAGTTCGCGGCGAAGTGTTTATGCCCAAAGCGGCATTTGAGGCACTGAATGAGCGCGCCATCAAGAAGGGTGAAAAGACCTTTGTAAACCCGCGTAACGCTGCTGCAGGCAGTTTGCGTCAGCTGGACAGCAAGATTACGGCTTCACGTGCACTGGCTTTCTATGCTTACGCGCTGGGTGTGGTTGAAGGCGAGCACACGCCGATGGCGGGTGGTCACTATCAGCAACTGATGCAGCTGAAAGAGTGGGGGTTCCCGGTCAGCAGTGAAGTGAAGACAGTGGATGATGTGGCTGGAGTATTTGCTTACTACGCCGATATTTTGAAGCGTCGAAGCGACCTTGCCTATGAAATCGATGGTGTGGTGCTTAAGGTCAATGATATTGCCCAGCAGCAAACTCTGGGCTTTGTGGCCAAGGCGCCGCGCTGGGCCATTGCCTACAAGTTTCCGGCGCAGGAAGAGATGACCCTGCTGGAAGGTGTGGACTTTCAGGTGGGACGTACCGGTGCAGTAACGCCGGTTGCCCGTCTTAAGCCGGTATTTGTAGGTGGGGTGACTGTCTCCAATGCTACCCTGCACAACGCCGATGAAATTGCCCGTTTGCAGGTGAAAGTCGGTGATACGGTTATCGTACGCCGCGCCGGTGACGTAATCCCGCAGATAGTTGCCGTGGTTGCTGACAAGCGTCCTGACAATGCCGCTGATATTGTATTCCCTCACGACTGTCCTGTGTGTGGCTCTTTGGTTGAACGTCTGGAAGGCGAAGCCGTGGCCCGTTGCTCCGGTGGTCTTTTCTGCGAAGCCCAGCGTAAGGAAGCCATTAAGCACTTTGCCTCCCGTAAGGCGCTGGATATCGACGGCATGGGCGACAAAATTGTTGAGCAGCTGATTGATAAAGAGCTGGTGGCCAGCCCTGCAGATCTGTTTAAGCTGACAGCCTCAATGTTGACCATGCTGGAGCGTATGGGCATGAAGTCGGCCAACAATCTGGTGGCAGCGCTGGAAGTCAGTAAGCAAACTACCTTGCCACGTTTCCTGTACGCCCTGGGTATCCGTGAAGTAGGAGAGGCTACTGCCGCCAACCTGGCCAACTATTTCAAAACACTGGAAGCGCTGCGTGAAGCGACCGTCGAGCAGTTGATTGAAGTAGAAGATGTGGGTGCTGTTGTGGCCCAGCATGTGAAGTCTTTCTTCGAGCAGCCTCATAACAATGAGGTGATCGACAAGTTGGTTGAAGTGGGCATAGTATGGCCTGCCATTGAAGCGGTAGCTGAAGATGCGCAACCACTGAAAGGCGAAACCTGGGTGCTGACAGGTACGCTGACCCAATTGAACCGCAACGATGCCAAGGCCCGTCTGCAGGCACTGGGCGCTAAGGTTGCCGGTAGTGTATCCAAAAACACTACCCGCCTGGTTGCCGGTGAAGCCGCAGGTTCAAAACTGGCCAAAGCTCAGGAACTGGGCGTCGAAGTGTGGGATGAAGATCAGTTGCTGGCTTTGCTGAATAAATAACAGCAGGTCAGGAAGCCAGACTGACATAAACCAAGAACCCGGCAAAACCGGGTTCTTTTGTATCCTGGATAACTCGTTGTTGGACAGTAGTTACTTTGGATTATAGGGGTATAACGTACTAAATAGGCGTAAAGTGCTTAGCTAAAATTAGCGACGAAGTAGCGCAAGCCCTGTGTTTCGCATCCTTTTGAGTAATTTGTTAAGTAGACGATTTCCACTTAGCTACAATACTTTCATATTTTTCGCCAACCAGTTCATCAACGTCAGGGCACGAAAACAAGACAACTTGAAGCGCATTATAGGATTTTGGAAATGCTGAAAGTTTTTCCATTATGCTCAGTGCTTCTGAGTCAGATATCTCAGTTTTGTTAATATATGAAAGGGAAGCTGGTTCTACGATGTCCTGCACTGGGCTGAAAGACGATTGCTTCCAATATTTATACATTTCCATATGCTTTACTTGATCCAGCTTCTCTGAAGAAGGAACTCTGCATATTTCTTGAAGTACGAGAAAATGTGCGTCTTCACCTATTTCAATTGATTGCCCAATAATTCGCTTCCACTCACTTTCTTGATGGTAAGGAAATTTGCAATCAATGCTGTAATAAAATTCTTCGTAGGTCATTTCAATGCCATACTTTCCTTGGCTACTTAACGCCCCATTCAGGGGCTTTTAATTGCTGGCTAAAATAACGAACGCAATGAGAAAAAGCCAACTGTTAAAAGTCCCGCACTGCAGTGGTTTGTTATATTACTTAACCTGAGACTACCTCCCAGAACTTTATTCTAAACTGAGGTACACCAACAAATAGAACAATAAAACCCAAAACTATGCAATTTATACACACCAGCATAAGCGTTGCAACCAATTTACGTCTATCTTCATTTTTCTCATAGTACCGAGGGAAAAAGACAGATAGCCCTGAATGCTTAAGTAAAAACGGAACATTCTCTCCATATTTATGCAAGCTAGAAAGCCCAATAGCGGCCGCAAAGCCACAGGCAAAGCCAATAATCCACACTACTTTAAATATACTTACAACAATATCAATGTTCATAAAGGCATATAATATTTTAATAACGAGGGTGCCTGTTTATCTGAATAACCTGACGGCCTATTTATCCATTTTTGCGCTACCATGCTAACCATCCGTTTTAGTCACTAAATCTGCTACTTAAAGTATCTATGGATAGATAACTTTACGGACAAATTGAGACGTCTCGTTATCTCGCACCAAGCGTTACGCTTATTGGGTAAACGTTACCAGCAACAGGCTAAAAAATCGACACTTTTTGACTATTCAGCAGATAAATGTGAAAGTGCCGCGTGCGATAACTGGAGTCGTTTCCTGTTATCTCAGATTTAACGGGACAACTCCGAGCTGGTGGAATACACCAATTTCCCGTCCGAAGTTGCCGGAGGGAAATGGCTTCAATAGCAAGTCCCGTCATGGATGACGGGGCAGGCACCGCTGAGCCATGGATGGCGAATCGGTGTCGATTGCGTAATTGAAGTCATTTTACGATGGATCACAACTTCGGTTGGGGCGGCAAGGGAGATGCAAGAGGAAATTGCTGTTGATCCCCTCTTGCCCCGTGTGGGTGGAACCCACGACCTTTTATCGCCTGAAGGCGATTACCTTGCCATGCCGCAGGCAACTTTGGGGCAATTTCAAGCATCAGCTCTATGGGGGCTCTGATAGATCTTCCACAATCAAGACAAGCTCAGTGACATGATGAAATCATCATTAAAGCGCCACCATCTTTCCCCCAAGGGTTGAATTCCCCGATAACATCGCCATATCTCAAACAACTGAACAGCAAAACCCGGATGCGTACTTTGAACCTTAATCATGTCTACTGGATGGACGACAACGGCCACATCAAACCACCTAAATACCTGTACCTGCTGCTGGCTTTCCTGGCCAAGGCCTGGGTGGTGTGGGTGATGTCTCTGACACAGCACAGTGATAGAGCTGCCCTGGTTCGTACCCTTTACCCCATGCAGGCAGATTTTGTTCAGGCTTTGATGGTAGGCGCCGGAGCGGTGTTTATATTCCTGCTGGTATTGGCTGAAAGACGTCGCAAGCCTGAGTGGGTTATGCCTGTGTTCAAACAGGGGCGGGCTATTTTGATGGCTGTGCTGGTGGCAGAGGTTGTGGTTTGGGTACAGAGGTTTACACACTCAGATATGCTGTTTCACTGGGGCGTGGCACTGGATGCTGTCGCACTGTTCTGGTGTGGGATTTATCTGTTGAAATCCCGCCATCTCAAGGTTTACTTTAAAAGCTGGATACCCGAGAAGCAGTGATTTTCAGCCTGGCGGCCAGTATTTTCGTCCCTGTGATTGGCATATCGCTGGATGGTTTTTGAACAATAAAGCCAACATCCTCCGTAAGGATATTCTCACGTCCGCCAAGATGTTCTATATTTCAATGTATTAGTCGACTTCAGGACCATACGGAAAAAGGAGCCTTGTTGGCAAAGTCCGATCCGGTTCAGCTGCCGCTGAGCAAGGTCAGGGTAGGGCATACGGTTAAGTTGCCCCTGGCCTGGAAAGATCATCCGTTTTGGATAAACCGAATTAAAATCGAAGAACCGGCCCAGATTGAGATGATCAGAGGGCTGGGGGTTGAGTTCGTCTATTTACTTGCCGGTGAATTACCCCCGGACATTATGGATGATGAGCCAGAAGTCGATGAAGTGGTTACTGAAGTTGCTAAGCCAGCCAGCATTGATCAGCAGCTGGAAACCCGTAAAGCGATACGCTTAAGCCAAAAAAGGTTTTTAAACTCAGTTAACGGCAGCCGTACTGTTTTTGGCAAGTTGCTCAGTGACCCGGAAGGTTCCCTTGAGTTGGCAACCGGCTTGGTTGAAGAGCTGGCCGGCCATTTGGATGAAGGTATTAAACCCTACCTTGCTTTGGTGAGCAGTGGCGAGTCGGTGGTGGGGGTAACTCAACACTCAATCTCTGTTATGGTGCTGGCCATGATGATAGGCAGGGAGATGGGGCTTGACCGTGAACAGATGTGTCATATTGGTCTTGGTGCTCTGTTCCACGATATCGGCAAACTCAAAGTGCCTGAGTCGATTCGCAATAATCCCGGTGAGCTCACTACCCCTGAGCGTAATTTCCTGAAAGCCCACCCCAATTTCGGCCATGAGATGCTAAGTCGCAGTGGCCTGTTCCCTGAGCCCGTTTTGCATATTGTCCGGCATCACCATGAGTATTTTGATGGCAGCGGCTATCCCGATGCTCTGGCAGGCAAGGACATTCCGTTGTTGACTCAGATAGTGTCACTGGTGAATGACTTTGATCACCTGTTGGTGCGTGAAGATGTTCGTTCTCCCCAGGTGGCGCTCGGCTTTATTTTTAAGAAGCGGGCGGGTAAGCACGATATGGAGCTGATTAAGCTCTTGGTGCGGGTGTTGGGTATTTATCCGCCCGGTACTTTGGTTCAATTGTCAGATGGCTCAGTGGGTAAGGTCATGCTGACTTCCGATAAGGTGAAGCAGCCTCAGGTCTGGTCCTGCACTGTGGAAGGTGAAGAGCCCTGTCTGCGTTTTTTGCGTCAGGAAAAGGTGCAGGTGCTTGATGTGGTCGCCGCCGATGAATTGGCTCCCCAGGCTGCCAAAGTGCTGCAGGCATACGCCAATATCAGCTTTTATTTTATCTCGCCCGTCACAGCTTGAGTGGGGTTTCCCTCTGACACACTGATGAGCAGTTTTCCTGTCTTGTGGACTTGTATCCATCCTGTTTGTCTCTATTCTGTAGCAAATTCTAAAAAAGGAACTGACAGATGAAAATTGCCGTGACCGGCTGTGGTTGGTATGGACTTGCACTGGCTAAGGTATTGCTGCAACAGGGGCATACCGTGATTGGTTCCAAGCGGGACAGTGCAGGTTGTGAACAGCTTGAAAAAGAGGGGATTCAGGCGGTGGCACTGGATCTTGCCGCTGAGGTGGATGCTCTGGCCTGCGCACCGCTTGTTGATGTTGATGCCATGGTGGTGAATATACCCCCGGGCCTTAGAAGAGGAGATTCGGATTACCTCGGCAGGCTGCAAAAACTTAAGCAGTTAATGCTGCCCAACAGGCTGAAGAAACTTATCTTTATTTCCACCACCGGGGTTTATCCCAATGCCGGACGTGTATCTGAAGCCGATGCCGGTGTTTATTCTACTGGGAGTGAAACATTGCTGGCTGCAGAAGCCCTTTTTCTTGATGCCCCGGAATTACTGAGTGAGGAAGGTCAGGTATCTGTGCTGCGGTTTGCCGGTCTGGTGGGCCCAGGGAGACATCCGGGGCGTTTTCTGGCGGGTAAAACAGGGATTACCGGCGGCAATCAGTCGGTTAACCTGGTGCACCTGGAAGACTGTGTGGCAGCGACCTGTTTACTGCTGGATGCCGGGCGGATTGGCTCTGTCTATAATTTATGTACCCGGGATCACCTACCCAAAGCTCAATTTTATCCCCTTGCTGCCGCTTCCCTTGGCCTGGAGCCTCCGCAGTTTGGAGATGATGCCGACACTGATAAGCAGGTCGATGGCTCCCATATCTGCCGCGAGCTGAATTTCGACTATAGATACAAGTCTTTGATAGATTTACTGAACTTCTGTTGAGCCTATTTTCCCTTCTGATTTTCCTCTGAATTGACGGCGCAGTGTTTCCACTGCGCCGTTTTTACTTTCGACATTGGTCTAATACTGAAGGAGTAGAGTTTGCTTCTTTTGAAGGATAATTTTTGTTAACTGGTTGTTTTGTAGTGGTTAAGTGTTGACTCTGTTGTGTTTCGCAACCGCCGGTTAGACCAAAGTCGCGATTGTGACCAAGACCCCCCTTGTTAGATTGGAACTCGACTGAACTACTAGAAAAATACAGGGGAGTCACACTATGGCTTTTGAAAATGAAGACAAGGCCAAAGGTTATTGGCGAGAAAACCTCCGCTTGGTGCTGGGGTTGTTGGCGATCTGGTTCTTTGTTTCTTATATCTGCGGCATTGTGCTGGTTGATGTATTGAATCAGGTTGAATTTGCGGGCTTTAAGCTTGGGTTCTGGTTTGCACAACAGGGCGCCATGTACGTGTTCGTAGCTTTAATTTTTGTCTACGCGGTGAAAGCCAATGCGTTGGACAAAAAATATAACGTCCACGAAGATTGAGGAGCGCTGAAATGGATTTGCAAACTCTGACTTATATCATTGTTGGCGCGACCTTTGCGCTCTACATAGGTATCGCCATCTGGTCCAAGGCCGGTTCCACCAAAGAGTTTTATGTTGCCGGTGGTGGTGTGCCTCCTGTAATGAATGGTATGGCGACAGCCGCTGACTGGATGTCAGCCGCGTCCTTTATCTCACTGGCGGGTATCGTTTCATTTGTGGGTTTTGACGGCAGTGTTTACCTGATGGGCTGGACCGGCGGTTATGTGCTGCTGGCAACCTGTATGGTGCCTTACCTGCGTAAGTTTGGTAAGTACACAGTACCTGACTTTATCGGTGAGCGTTACTACTCTCAGGCGGCGCGTACCGTTGCCGTAATCTGTGCCATCTTTATCTGCTTTACCTATATCGCAGGTCAGATGCGTGGTGTGGGTGTGGTGTTCTCCCGCTTCCTGGAAGTGGAAGTGGATACCGGTGTTTATATCGGTATGGCCGTGGTGTTCTTCTACGCCGTACTGGGTGGCATGAAGGGGATTACCTACACTCAGGTGGCTCAATACTGTGTGATGATTTTTGCCTTTATGGTGCCAGCTATCTTCATCTCCGTGATGATGACCGGCCACATCTTCCCTCAGCTGGGCTTCGGTTCTCAGGTGTTGGATGCTGCGGGTAACCCTTCAGGTACTTATCTGCTTGAGAAGCTGGATGGTCTGTCTACTCAGCTGGGCTTTAACCAGTATACCGAAGGCTCCAAGTCCATGATTGACGTGTTTGCCATTACCGCAGCCCTGATGGTGGGTACTGCCGGTCTGCCTCACGTTATTGTGCGCTTCTTTACTGTACCCAAAGTAAAAGACGCCCGCTCAAGCGCAGGTTGGACGCTGGTATTTATCGCTATCATGTACACCACGATTCCCGCAGTTGCTGCTTTCTCCCGTGTAAACATGATTGAAACCATTAATGGTCCTGAGTCTACCGGGGTTGCCTATGAGACCGCGCCACAGTGGATTAAGAACTGGGAAAAGACAGGGCTTATTACCTGGGATGACAAAAACGGCGACGGCAAGATGTTCTACGCCAATGGCGAGCAGAACGAGATGAAGATTGACCGTGACATCATGGTACTGGCGACCCCTGAAATTGCGGATCTGCCAGCCTGGGTGATTGCATTGGTGGCTGCGGGTGGTATGGCGGCGGCACTGTCGACCTCTGCCGGTCTGCTGCTGGTGATATCCACCTCTGTTTCACACGATTTGCTCAAGAAAAACCTGATGCCTAATATCTCGGATAAGAAGGAGTTGATGTACGCCCGAATAGCCGCGGCAGTCGGGGTTATCGTAGCAGGCTACTTCGGTATTAATCCGCCCGGATTTGTGGCAGCTGTGGTGGCGCTAGCCTTTGGCCTGGCAGCGTCGAGCCTGTTCCCGGCCATTATTATGGGTATCTTCTCCCGTACCATGAACAAAGAAGGTGCTATCGCCGGTATGGTGACAGGCCTGGCATTTACCTCCGGCTATATCGTTTACTTCAAGTTTATGAACCCGGAACTGAATAATGCTGCCAACTGGCTGTTTGGTATCTCACCTGAAGGTATTGGCTTTATCGGCATGATAGTCAACTTTGCCGTGGCCTTGGTGGTAAGCCGTATGACCACCAAGATCCCGGATGATGTGATTGAGATGGTGGAAGGTATCCGCTTCCCCAAAGGTGCCGGTGGCGCCCAGGATCACTGAGTCTGATGCCTGACTGAACTGAAAAAGAGCGCTTCGGCGCTCTTTTTGTTTAAAGATAAGCCATTGGTCGAATGGAAAAACTATTGAAGACAAAGGTAATTTGTGAGGATAACAGCAAAGGACAACCCAATGGATTCAAGCGAGCTTCAACCCATTTTTGATTTTGTTAATGGCCTTGTACCTTTCAATCAGTTGCAACCTGAGAGCCTGGAGTGGGCTGCAAGGCAACTGGAGATAGCCTATTTCCCCGCTGCCTCTCATATTGTGCCCCTGAGTGACGATGACAGGCGGCTTTATATCGTTCGCAGCGGTGCTTTTGAAGTACGGGATAAAGAAGGGGAGTTGGTCGACAGACTGGGAGAGGGAGATTACTTCGGTTACCCATCATTACTTTCCGGCGATGAGATCAGCAACAGTGTCAAGGTGTTGGAAGATGGGCTGGTTTATCAGCTTCCCGAAGAGTGCTTCAGTGAATTGTGCAGTGCCAACCGGGAATTCAGTCGCTTTTTCAACCGTGCTTACGCCAGACGTATGCGTCACGAGGGGCGTTTTAAAGCCAGGTCTATGCTCACCACCAGTCGTTTGAGCAGTCTGATGTCGTCCGACCCGATAACCATAGATATTGACCAACTGGTGGGCGAAGCGGCGCGTTTGATGTCGCAACACAGGGTGTCGTCAGTGCTGGTACAGGAAGGTGAACAGCTGGTTGGTATATTGACCGACAGGGACTTGCGCAGCAGGGTGCTGGCAGAGGACAAAGGGCCATTCACCCGGATAGCCGATGTGATGACAACAGCCCCTTTGACCGTCGAGCCTGAGACCCTGGTATTTGAAGCGACAGTGTTGATGGGGGAACACAATGTTCATCATCTGCCGGTTACCCGAAATGGCAAGCCTGTGGGTATGGTCACCAGTACCGATATTCTGCGCAGTCAAAGCTCCCAGCCTTTATTGATGATGGGAGAGATTGACAGACAAACCCATATCGAAGGTTTGGTAAACCTCAGTAAGCGTATCCCCATGTTGCTGCAAAACCTGATTAGCGCAGATGCCAGAGCTGAAGAGATAGGACGTATTCTCACCTCTGTCACTGATGCCCTGACCCGCAGATTAATTGAGCTGGCGCAATCTCAGTTGGGTGAAGCGCCCATGGATTTTTGCTGGTTGGCGTTTGGTTCTCAGGGAAGACAGGATCAGGTTGCCTGCTCAGATCAGGATAATGGTATGTTGCTGGCCAGAGAGCCGGACAGCCAGGAAGCTGAGTATTTCAGTCAGCTCGCCAAAATTGTGTGTGATGGTCTGGACGCCTGCGGCTATATCTATTGTCCCGGTGACATTATGGCGATGAACCCCAAGTGGCGTATGTCCCTTAAAGAGTGGCAGCAAAGGTTCTCCTCCTGGGTAAACAGTCCAGAACCCAAAGCTCTGATGCATGCCAGTATCTTCTTCGATATGCGTGCTATCTATGGACCTGAACGTCTGTTCGACGGCTTGCAGTTAAGCGTTCTGGAGCTGACCCGGGACAATGACATCTTTCTGGCTTTGTTGACCGGCAACGCGATGAACTCCCGTCCACCATTGGGGTTCTTCCGTCAGTTTGTACTTGAGCGTGATGGCAGCGAGGTTAAGGGAATCGATCTCAAACACAAGGGCAGTGCCATCATCAATGATATTGCCAGAGTGTATGCCCTGAGTGCCGGTGTGCGGGAAATCAATACGCCAAAGCGAATAAGGCAATTAGTCGATTTGGGAGTTATCAACCGCAAGGATGCCCTCAACCTCGCCGATGCTCAGGAGTTTATTGCCCATATGCGTCTGGCCAATCAGGGGCGTCAATTTGAAGAGGGTCAGAAGCCTGATAACTACCTGAAACCCGGAGCGGTATCCTCTCTGGTCAGGCATCAGCTTAAAGAGGCCTTTAAAGTGGTTGATGACGCCCAGTCCGGGATTCGCCTCAGATTTATGCGGGCTTATTGATGAGCAGTGTGCCGGGTCTTACAGCACTGGCTCGCTGGCGCCTGAGCAGACGCCTTAACCATGAAGCTGAACATTGCGCTGTACCCTGGCTTGCGGCTTATCTGGCGAGCCTTGCGGATTTGCTCAGCCTGCCGGTGTCTCAGATGCCGCTGCTTGCATTTGACTTGGAAATGACGGGGCTGGAGCCCAGCGTTGATGAAATATTGAGTATTGGCGCTGTACCTATCGACGGGCCGAGGTTAACACTGACTGGTGCCTGGCACAGCCTAGTTGCCGGTGATACCGGGGTAGGGCAGAGCGCCTGTATTCACGGTATTGTGGATCAGGACCTGCAGCAGGGCACCAAACTCGAGCGCGCCTTGGTGGAGCTGTTTGCCAGAGCAAAAGGCCGCTGGCTGGTGGCCCATCATGCCCCTCTGGATATCAGCTTCCTGACCCATGCGATTGAACACTTGTATGGCATTAACGTCAGTTTGCCGGCGATCGACACCATGGCGCTGGAACATCGAAGATTGCAAATGACTCAACAACCCTGGGTTGAGGGCGGCTTAAGGTTGGCTGCTTGCCGACAACGCTATGGCTTACCACTCTATCCGGCCCACAATGCGCTGATGGATGCTATCGGCTGCGGTGAGCTGCTACTGGCCCAGAAGTCCGCTATGCAGCCCGCCAGTGTCATCGAGCTATTGCAGTAATCGCAACAGGCGTTTACAAATTTTGCCCCCCTTCACTGTCACTTTATGCTTTAGTAAAAAGAGAACAGTTTATGCTCGGTAAAAGAGCGGTGGATTTGGAGACAGTCTATGGCATGGCCCCTTATTTGGCTTGGTGGCGCGGCACTGGGTGCTTTGGCACTGGCCGAGGAGAAATCGCGGCGCGACCGGCTTAACCTGGATCGGCGATTGGGCAGGTTATCTCCTGAGGATAAAAAGTCAGGTGCAGCCCTGACGCCCAGCGTATTGCTCAGAACCGACAGCAAAACGGCTCCGGCTCCAGGCAGTATCGTCTGTTGCCATGTCTATGGGGTGATTGAACACACTGGCATATGGCTTGGTGATGACATGATTGCTGAGTTGCATGGTTCCGGGCTTGTTCGGGCTGTATCTCCCCGGCGTTTTTTGGCCGGTCGAACCGGTGACAGTATCTTTGTGGCGGCGACCGCTTCCCATGAGGCGATGGCGCAGGAACAAACCGCCAAACGAGCCATGGACAATCTGTTTACCTATCGCGACTACGACCTGCTCGAGAACAACTGCCACAGATTTGTGTGGTACTGCATGACTGGAGAGGAGCAGGAGATCCGCAGCTTCGACGGTTTTAACGAAAAGCTGAGCCTGCATTTTGGTAAAACCGTATTCTGGGATCAGTTGGCGGCATAAGTACTGCGTCAAGCTACATAATAAATAAGCTACACAATAAAAAAGCCACCTCGCGGTGGCTTTTCTGATTAGTCTTCGTGAGTCTTACTGCAGAAGTAGTCGGCAGCGCGTTTAACCAGCTCAAGACCTGTTTGGTCACAAGGCGGTAACTGCGCATCTGTCTGAGCCAGAGGTGTGACTCTGTCACCCCATTTAATCACTGCTGCAGCTGAGGTCAGACCGGCACCGAATGCACAGGACAGGATAGTTTGTCCCGGCTGAATGCGGCCCTGCTCGATAGCATCACAGATTGCGATTGGAATGGTTGCTGCACTGGTATTGCCATAATTGGCAATATTGACAAAGGCTTTCTCTTTATCAATCTTCATACGACTTACCAGAGTATCGATAATGCGCTCGTTAGCCTGATGCGGGATAACCAAATCCACATCTTCTTTATCCAGATCGCACTTCTCCAGTACCAGCTTGCTTAGCTTGCCCATTCCGGCAATGGCACGTTTAAAGATCTCCTGACCGTCAAACTGGATAAAGAAATCCAGAGACTCGGGGCTGAATCTGTCCATACTGGTACCGAACCCGGCTTTCAGAATATCGCGGCCAGCAGGGTCGTTATTCAGCTCATAGGCAAGAATACCTTCCTTTTTATCTGTGGCTTCGACCACAGCTGCACCGGCTCCATCACCGAACAGTACTGCCGTCTCTCGGCGGGACCAGTCCAGATAGAAAGTCAGGCGTTCAGCGCCAATCACAAGGACTCTCTGGCATTGGCCACTGCGGATTTGACCGCTGGCCAGGCCCAGTCCATACAGGAATCCACTGCAGGCGGCGTTGATATCAAAAGCAGCGCACTTGGCACCGATGTTAGCCTGGACTGTAGCAGCGATATTTGGAATAAGGGTATCTGGGCTGGCGGTGGCCAGAATGATCATGTCGATATCACTGCCTTCCAGGCCAGCGGCTGCCAAAGCGTGCTTGGCGGCAACTGTTGCCAGTTCAGAAGTGCCGACATGGCTGATATGACGTTGTTTGATACCTGTTCTAGGACGGATCCATTCATCAGAGGTGTCGATAAAAGTCGACAGATCATCATTGGTTAGAACTGCAGGGGGGACGCATTTTCCCCATCCGGTGATAGTGGCATACTGCATGAATTTCTCTCGTTATTATGGCGGCAAGTGCCGCAAACTCAGGCTGCTTAGACTTGGTTGCCCGTTATTCAGCGTCGGATTTAAGGACGGTGGCGACCAATTTTCTAATATCGTCAGCAGCTCTTAAAATATGCTTTTCCAGCAAAGCGACGGCGTTTTCAGTGTCGCGGGCTCTACAATAACGCAGTAGATCCTTGTGGTCCTGCTCTGCCTGAGGAACACCTCCGGTCAGCAGCAGTTGCATACGTATATAGCGGTCGCAATTGGTGTTCAGGCCCTGGACGACTTCCAGAGTATGAGGGCGCTTGGCGGCCAGATAAAGGCTGGTGTGGAACTCAGTATTTAACAATGCCCAACTGCCTATGGCATCTTCGCTGCGAAAAGCCTGTTCCATCTTGGAAAGCGTCTGCTCGGCCTGAGCGAAGTCTTCATCTTGCATATTGGGGATAGCTTTGGCAAGAAGTTCGGTCTCTATCATGGCTCTGAGTTCAAACAGCTCAGTAACTTGTTCAATAGAGAGTTCAGTTGCTGTCGCGCCTTTATGGGCTTCAAATTTGACCAGCCCTTCAGCTTCAAGCTGTAACAGGGCTTCTCTGACAGGAATACGGCTGACATTGAGTTCTTCAGCAAGTGCGCTCTGACGCAAAGGTTCACCAGCGGCAATTTCACCAGAGAGGATTTTTTCCCTGAGCACCTCTACCACTACCTGGGTCCGAGTCTTGTGAATAATGGGAGTTGAACGGCTCATATTCCCCTTACTTTTTATATTTAGAATCATGATTATCGCGTTAGGTTAACGCCTAAGCGCTGATAAATAAAGCAACTTGGACCAGTGGGGCAGGTTTTGCGGCTAGATAACCCAACAATTGCCATGGATGAAATATCTAGATTGTCTCCGACCATGTTGAGGTGAAATAATAGCGGCGACTAAATGAATTTGGAGGCTTTGGTGAAGAAAGCGGTTTTTCTGGATCGGGATGGAGTTATCAATGTCGATCACGGTTATGTACATCAGGTAGATGACTTTGAATATGTAGAAGGCGTGTTCGATGCCTGCCGCGAACTGAAGCAAATGGGCTACCAGCTGGTAGTCGTGACTAACCAGTCAGGAATTGCACGGGGTTATTACACGGAAGATCAGTTTCATACGCTGACCGAGTGGATGGATTGGAACTTCGCAGACAAGGGTGTTGAGCTCGACGGTATCTACTATTGTCCTCATCACAGCGAAAAAGGGATTGGTGAATACAAAATAGATTGTGATTGCCGCAAGCCCAAGCCTGGTATGTTGGAGTCTGCTGCACGTTTCCTGAAGCTGGATCTGTCTCAGTCCATTATGGTGGGAGACAAGCGTGATGACATGCTGGCGGCCAAAGCAGCCGGTGTTGGTACCGGAATACTGGTTCGTACCGGCAAGTCGGTTACCGCAGAGGCGGAAGCTGAGGCAGATATAGTCTTGAATAGCATTGCTGATGTTCCGGCTTATATAAAGAGCCAAAAATAAACAAAAACCACCTGACAAGGTGGTTTTTTCTTTATGGTTTTGTTGCCAGTTATGTGTGCAAACCTATGTTTTGGCGTAAAACTCGCCAGTTGAACTGTTTTTTTCGAAAATTGATTAAAAAGGCTTGCAGGAAAATCTGCCTTGCCTATAATTCGCTTCCGTTGAGACGCTGAAGTGAACGCGTCACCAATAACGAAGCTCAAAATGAGCGGCGATATTGGTCGCCCGTAAGGGCTTTGTTCTTTAAAAATTTATTACTAGACAATCTGTGTGGACATTCACAGTAGTTGATGAGGTCGACAAAGACTTATTCTCCTTCACTGGAGACATCAATGAACGAAGTTCGCGCAGCATGCAGATTTGATTTTACTTTCTAAAAGTAGAAACAAATTGAACAGAATTCATTGAGCAGTTTGGCGTAAGCCGAACAAC
>NZ_JAKIKT010000008.1 GCF_023349125.1 Shewanella corallii
AAGTGGTGGGTCGTGAAGGATTCGAACCTTCGACCAATTGGTTAAAAGCCAACTGCTCTACCGACTGAGCTAACGACCCATATTGTGTTGTGTTCCGAAGAACGCTTTCCCAAAGGAAAGTGGCGGTCTTGAGCGTTTGCCTTAGACCAATTGCGCTGTTGAATTAGCAGCCAACTGCTCTTTCAACATCACAAAAATACTGGTGGGTCGTGAAGGATTCGAACCTTCGACCAATTGGTTAAAAGCCAACTGCTCTACCGACTGAGCTAACGACCCGTATTGTGTTGTGTTCCGAAGAACCCTTTCCCAAAGGAAAGTGGTGGGTCGTGAAGGATTCGAACCTTCGACCAATTG
This sequence comes from Shewanella corallii, assembly GCF_023349125.1. GTDB lineage: Bacteria > Pseudomonadota > Gammaproteobacteria > Enterobacterales > Shewanellaceae > Shewanella > Shewanella corallii. The sequence continues at coordinate 355 of NZ_JAKIKT010000008.1, forward strand.
GTTAAAAGCCAACTGCTCTACCGACTGAGCTAACGACCCACAGGTATTATTGATGAAGACACGCGAGAGCGTGGACCCGATTTCAGCCCATACTATCTACTCAAGTATGAAGTAAGACACTGAAGTGGTGGGTCGTGAAGGATTCGAACCTTCGACCAATTGGTTAAAAGCCAACTGCTCTACCGACTGAGCTAACGACCCATTCATCATGCTTCGTTGCGGACTGTGCCGCTCCGAGGGCGCCTATAATACCTTTTTCGGCTTTGCATGCAAGTGCAAAATCCTGTTTTCATTTCGCTTGCCTGAAAAACAGACTAAGCGCATATTTTTTAATTAATTAACCCTTTAGGCCAGCTAATTGTTGACCAGCAATGCGGGCAGAAGAGGTATCAGCGTACTCACGTTGCACCTGCTGATAGAAGTTTTTGGCTTCTACCTTATCACCTGTCTTCTCAGCGATCAGGCCAAGTTTCAACAGACTATCAGCTCTTTTGTTGGAATCCTTGTAACGGGTGACCACGGCAGAGAATGCCTGCTTGGCTGCAGTGAAATCGCTCTTATTATAGAGAAGCTGTCCCAACCAGTAGTTGGCATTGGCAATCAAGGTGGAATTTGGGTATTGCTTGATGAAGTTATCAAAGGCAACGATGGCTTCATCATACTTACGTTCTTTGCGAACCAGATCCAAAGCATGTTGATAGCTGGCAGTTTCATTCAAAGTAGAAGTCGCTGCACCGGTACCTGTTGATATAGGCGCCGTGGCTACCGGAGTAACCGCCACGCTGTTTTTCTGAGATTGCAGCTGAGCAATTTCATCATAGAGCTGACGTTGACGTTCCAGCATCTGGTTAAGCTGGTAGTTTTGTTGCTCTACCAACCCCCGTAAATCCAGTACTTCCTGCTGCAGGGTATCTACCCGGCTTTGCAGTTCAAAATCAGCCTGTTGTTTGGCTTTAATAATACGTTCCAGTCGTGCCACTCTGTCGGTGGCATTGCCGCCTGCCAGATCTTCAACCGGTGCAGGTGCAGCAATTGCTGTACCTGCACTCATGAAAATCAAGCTGGCCAAAACCGCTTTTTTCATGTGTTGTGTTCCTGCCTGTTATCAGTAAACCAAAACCGCACGACGGTTCTTGGCAAAACCATCATTGGTGCGGGACAGATCCAGTGGCTTCTCTTCGCCATAGCTGACGATGCTCATCTGGCTTGGCAGTACGCCCATGCTCTGCAGATACTTGGCTACCGCCTTGGCACGACGCTCACCCAGGGCGATGTTGTACTCAGGGGTTCCACGCTCATCAGCATGACCTTCAATCAGTACGCGCACATTTGGGTTCTCAACCAGGTAATTACCGTGAGCCTGAATAATCTCCAGGAACTGTGGCTGAACTTCGCTGCGGTCAAAGTCGAAGTAGATGATGTGTTCTTTACGCAGTTCCTGCTCTTTCAACTGCTGCTGTTCTTCTGGTGTCAGGATCTGGCTTGCACTGCCGGTTTCAACACCACCGGATACCACACCGGAAGATGAACCAGTGTTGGAGCCCAGACTACCGCTGGCATCGGTTTCAGATTCGGACGTTGAGCTACAGGCGCCCAAAGCAAGCAGAGGCAAAGCCACAGCCATTGCTTTCAATAATTTGTTCAGTTCCATGTTTTTATCCTTTTCGTTTTAATCGTTAATCAGAGAAATGGGGACCAGGACGGTGATTTCACCTCTCCCTGCCCTGCTGGCAGTCGCGCCTTAAATCGACCATCCATTGAAACCGCCGCCAATACCTGTCGTCCGTTATGAGTAGTACCGTAAATCACCATGGTACCATTAGGTGCAGTGCTGGGCGATTCGTCCAGACGGGTTGAAGTCAGTACCTGCATAAATCCGGTTTGCAGATCCATGCGTGCAATATTGAACTTGCCATTGGTTCGGTTCACAAAAACCATGCTGCGGCCATCCGGGGTAATATTGCCACCCAGATTCCACTCACCTTCAAAGGTCAGTCTGGTAATTTTTCCGCTGGCCAGATCGACCTTATATATCTGAGGGCGACCACCACGTTCAGAAGTGAACAGCAAGGCGCGTCCATCCGGGAACCAGGAAGGCTCAGTATCAATGGCGTAGTGATTGGTAACACGCTTGATCGCGCCGGTAGCGATATCCACCACATAGATTTCCGGTTGGCCATCTTTAGACAGAGTGACCGCCAACTTTTTACCATCGGGAGAGAACACAGGCGCACCGTTGATGCCCGGGAAGCTGGTCACCTTTTTACGGGCCTGGGTGTAGATATCCTGCACGAAGATTTCAGCCTGACGGTTTTCAAAACTCACATAGGCAAGCTCACGACCGTTTGGCGACCAGGACGGCGACATCAGTGGCTCAGGCGAGCTCAGCAGCATCTGCTCGTTGTAACCATCATAGTCAGAGATCATCAGCTGATAAGGGTTGGACTTATTGTGATCCACCACCACATATGCGATACGAGTCAGGAAGGCGCCGCGAATACCGGTCAGCTTTTCAAATACGATGTCGCTGATGCGGTGACCGTATTGACGGAACTGAGAAGCAGAGATAACCGTTTCACGGGCGTCCAGTGACAAATCAGCTTTATCAATCTTGCCCTGAGCAACCTGCATCTGACTCTTGATCAGATCCACCAGCTCAAACTTCACCAGATACTGGTTGGTGCCATAGGGCTTGATGGAGCCCATTACCAGAGCCTCAGCATCAAAATTCGCCCAGGCTGCCGGGTCAAATTGCGACACCATGCTAATTCCCTGCTGTGGCAGCGAGATAACATCAACCGGCTTAAAGGTACCGCTGCGGCTGAGATCTGACATCACCACATTGGCAATCTGCTCAGGTACTGGCCCGGCTCCTTCCCACACAAAGGGCATCACGGCGATAGGACGAGCCGTATCCACCCCTTCAGTAATCACAATGTCCAGTGCCGCTTTCGACGGCAGACTGAACACAATCAACATCAGGGCTAAAAATTTCCCCAGGATTTTCATGAGACTTCCTTAATTAAACTCAGGTTGTACTGTGAGATTGATTTCTTTGAGCTGCTGATACACATCCGCTTCAGGTGAAACCGGCAATCTGCCAGCCCGGTTGATGGCGGCTTCAGTGGCACGACATACTGTGCTGTCACCAGACAGAACCCGGCTTGCTGTCACAAAGCCATCCTTTGCCAAACGAATATACACCTGACAGGTCTTGCCCCGCATCGCTTCGTTCACCACCAAATTACGTTGAATAGTCGCTTTAATCATGGCGGTGTAACGGGAGACTTCAGATACAACCTGCTGATTGCGACGGGCAGCGAGCGCGGCCTGCTCTGCGGCCATGGCCTCTTCCATCTGACGCTCCTGCTCGCGGCGAGCAGCCTCTTCAGCCTGACGCTTACGTTCAGCTTCTTCACGGCGCTTACGCTCTTCGGCGGCTTTTTTGGCAGCGGCTTCTTCCGCTTTGCGCTTCTCTTCAGCTTTACGTGCGGCTTCTTCTGACGCTTTACGCTCAGCTTCTTTACGTTGGCGGTCAGCTTCTGCAGCCGCCGCCTTTTTCTTTTCTTCCTGCTCTTTCAGCTTGGCCGCTTTGGCAGCATCAGCAGCACGTTTGGTTTCAATCTCCTGCTGCTTGCGCTCGGCTTCCAGGTTACGGATACGCTGCTGTTCACGTTCACGGGCCTGTTTAGCCTCACGGGCCTTGCGGTCCAGCTCGTCCTGTCTGGCCTTTTCCCTGCGCTGCTCATCCAGCTTTTGCTGTTTAAGTTTCTCAACCTGAGCAGCCACCTTTTGCTGGTCAACGACCACGGCCTGAACGATAGGTTCCTGCGCAGCAGGTGTTGGTTTTGGCGGATCACTGGTAAAATCGACACCGGCCACCAGAATAGCTATCACGCCAAGATGAAGCCCTGCTGAAATCAGCATGGGCATAGTTAAGTCCTGCCTGGCCAACTCAGTTATCCTCCGGCGATTCAGTCATCAAGCCTACGGAAGGCACACCCGCCCCCTGCAGAGTGACCATTAACTGGATAACACGCTCGTAGGCGATAGATTTATCCGCTTTAACCACCACAGGGCGTTCTGGCTCCAATTGCACTATGGCAGCCACCCGGGTAGCAATCTCTTCCAGATCCAGAGTTTCACGACTGGAACTTGAGCCCACATCCAGATAGTAATCGCCAAACTCATCAATCGAGGCAACCACAGGCGGCTTGCTTTCAGCCGGTAAGGCTTCGGCTTCCCCCTGAGGCAAATCCACTTTCACCCCCTGAGTCACAATCGGGGCGGTTACCATAAAGATGATCAGCAGTACCAACATCACATCTATGTAGGGCACTACGTTGATTTCAGCGACCGGCCGGCGGCGCTTGCGTTGATATGCAGGCACCATTACACAGCTTCCTTCTCACTGTATGCCTGGCGGTGCAAGATGCTGGAGAACTCTTCCATAAAGTTGGCATAGGCCAGTTCCAGTTTTTCAACCTGAGTGGCAAAACGGTTGTAGGCGATCACCGCTGGAATCGCGGCAAACAGACCAATTGCTGTCGCAATAAGCGCTTCCGCAATACCCGGTGCGACCATAGCCAGCGTAGCGTTTTCCACCGCGCCCAGCGCGATAAAGGAGTTCATGATCCCCCATACGGTACCAAACAGACCTATGTATGGACTGACAGAGCCAATGGTCGCCAGCAGAGGCAGGTTTGCCTCCAGGGACTCAACCTCACGGTTAAGGGTAACGCGCATGGCGCGATAGCTACCATCCATCACAGCACCCGGAGTACGACCGCTGAGTTGGCTCAGGCGGGAAAACTCTTTAAAACCGGCAACAAACATGGCTTCCAGACCGGAGTTCTGATCGCCCCTGGCCTGCAGCTCGGTGTAAAGACGGTTAAGATCCACACCGGACCAGAATTTATCTTCAAACTTTTGCAGGCGCTGCTTCGCCGATGTCAGCAGGTTACGACGCTGGATAATCACAGCCCAGGACATAATGGACAGCCCCAGCAAGGTCAGCATCACCAGCTTTACCAACAAACTGGCTTGCATAAACAGCCCGATAAACGACATATCAGCGTGCACTTTGAAACTCCTGAACAATAAATGGTGGGATCGCATGAGGCTTCATGCGAGAGAGCTGAACGCAGGCGACCGTAATCTCCGCCTCACAATAGCACTGGCCGTCGGTATCCAACAGACGCTGATGAAACTTGAGAGTGGCCTTTTTCAGCATGGTGATTTCGGATACCACTTCGAGTTCCTGCTCAAAGCGCGCAGGACGGCGAAAGTTAATATCAGCATGGCTGACAACAAAGGCAATATCCTCAGCCAGCAACTCGGTCTGGCCGATACCCATAGCTTTGAGCCATTCCGTTCTGGCCCGTTCGAAAAATTTCAGGTAATTGGCATGATAAACCACACCACCCGCATCTGTGTCTTCGTAATAAACTGAAATAGGCCAATGAAACATAAGTACGGTACTGCAAATTCAGTGCGTTAAATGATGCCTAACTATACCTGCCATCCTCGGTGATGTGAATGCCACGCAGCACACGGAGCATACAGGTACAGGGCTTGTTTGCATTCAGACACAAAAAAGGGGCAAAAGTGCCCCTTTTTTATTTATTTTGCATTTGTTACAGACTCTTTGGCATTTTCAGACCAAAGTTTTCCCACAGGAATAGGTAGATATCTGCGTACTCATCAATGCGCATAGCAGTAGGTTTACCCGCTCCATGTCCGGCTTTTGATTCTATACGCATAATCACAGGCGCATCGCCCTGCTGCTTTTGCTGCATCATGGCACCGAACTTAAAGCTGTGAGCCGGTACTACACGGTCATCGTGATCAGCCGTCATCACCATGGTTGCCGGATACTCACGCTCGGTGACATTGTGATATGGCGAGTAAGCCAGCAGAGTCTTGAACTGCTCAGGGTCTTCCGCACTGCCATACTCGCTGGCCCACGCCCAACCAATAGTGAACTTGTGGAAGCGCAACATATCCAGTACGCCTACGGCTGGCAGTACCGCTGAGAAAAGTTCAGGACGCTGTGTCAGGGCCGCGCCCATCAACAGGCCACCGTTACTGCGACCATAAGCACCCAGCTTGCCTGAATTGGTGTAACCCTGATCAATCAGGTATTCGGCGGCAGCATAATAGTCATCAAATACATTCTGCTTTTTATCCAACATACCGGCCTTGTGCCAGGCTTCACCGTATTCAGCACCGCCACGCAGGTTAGGAACTGCATACACACCTCCCATATCCATCCAGGCGATATTGGCCGGGCTGAATCTTGGTGTCAGTGAAATGGAGAAACCGCCATAGGCGTACAAAAGTGTCGGGTTGTCGCCATCACGCTTCATTCCCTTCTTGTAGGACACCATCATAGGTACACGGGTACCGTCTTTGCTGGTGTAGAACACCTGCTCAGAGACATAATCATCCGGGTTGAAAGCGACTTTTGGCTCGGCAAATACTGTGGACTCGCCGCTGCGGAAGTCATACTTGTAGATGGTGGAAGGCTGAACGTAAGAGTTGAAGCTGTAATAGAAGTAATCTTTGCTGCGCTTACCACTGGCACCGGATACATTGCCCTGCCCCGGCAATTTGACATCCTGACGCTTCACGCCGCCCATACTATAGATGGACATCTTGCCCAGTACGTCGTGCATATAGGTCACAACGAAGTGATCATTAACAATCTCCACCGAGCGCATGGTGTCTTCGTTTTCCGGGATCAGAGTTTCCCAGTTAGCCTTGGCAGGCTTGTTAACATCGATAGCAATGACTTTGCCTTTTGGCGCATTAAGGTCGGTCTTGAAATAGAAGACTGAGCCATCGTTACCCACAAAGCTGTACTCAGCTTCCAGATCCTTAATCAACTCAACCACAGGCGCATCTTTTTCTGTCAGCGACTTATAGAAGAAGCGGTTACGGGAATCTGTGCCTTGAGAGACAGAAATCAGCAGGTAATCGCCTTTATCCGATACCGTGCTGTAAAAGCCCCAGTCTTTGTTCTGAGGACGTTCATAGATCAAGATATCTTCGCTCTGATCTGTTCCCAGCTTATGGTAGTAAACCTTCTGGTTGAAGTTGACGTCCGCCAGCTTGTCACCGCCGGCCGGCGCATCATAACGGGAGTAAAAGACGCCTTTGTTATCGTGGTCCCACTGGGCAGAAGAGAACTTAATCCACTCCAGTGTGTCTTTCAGCATTTCACCGGACGAAACATCTTTGAAGTACCACTGCTGCCAATCTGAACCTGACTTGGATACACCGTAAGCCAGGGTGTTACCATCATTGCTGACAGACAGGCCTGAAAGTGCAATGGTACCGTCTTTAGACAGATTATTGGGATCCAGCAGTACCCGCTCATTGCCATCCTTGCCTTTCACATAAAGCACTGACTGTGCCTGCAGGCCATCATTACGGAAATAGAATTGGTTATCACCATATTCAAATGGCGCAGAGACCTTCTCGTAGTTCCAAAGTTCGGTAATACGGTCCACCAGCACCTGCTTACCTGGAATCGCCGCCAGGTAATTGTTGCCAAACTCCTGCTGCTCGGTTACCCAGGCTTTGGTTTTCCCATCATTCACTTCCAGAAAACGATAGGGATCAGCAACGTCGACACCATGAATGGTTTCAACCAGATCATCGGCAGCTGTAGTTGGGTAGGTAATTGCAGAGGCTTGATTGTCGACACTGGCTGTGTCGGTAGACTGGCAGGCGCTCAAGGCACCGCCCAAGAGCAACGCCAGAGCGCTGCGCTTCATTCCTGTAAGAGTCGTCATCGTGATTCCTTGTTATCTTTCTTATGTCATCAGCACTGCTTGAAAGGGCAAAAAATACAGGCTTTGCCCAGCATCAATGCCGATTATTTCGCCGGCGTCCCTGTGCGCCAGGATTTCGCTACTATACAAAGAATTGATAACAAAGCAACGCCGCACGCGGGGCGGGAATGTGAGTAAATGTAATATCAGCAGAGGCTCAACAAAAACAATCGGATAAAGCCAGGTCCAAAAATGCTGACAGCCGTCAGAAAACAGGGGGAAAATCTTTATTCGACAAATTGAAATTTCAACATTTAACAATCTATTTTCATAATCCGGGAACGGAAACCGAATAATTATGCAAATCTGCTGAAAACCAACGCGATTAAAGCGATTCGAGTGACTCAGCGTGACTGAGATCACCGAATTTATCATTAGATTTATTTATCTGAAATTGGAATTTTTCTCGTTTGTTCAGTCGAGAAAATCGGCCTAGAATTCACCTCGTTTTCAGGAAGCTCCCGCCGATTGCGGGCAGTGAAAACAAGAACTTCAGACTTGTGTGAACTCTTCACATCTGTCTATCCCTGGTTCTTATGCTTGACTTCCTTCCTTCAATTTGTTGATTGCAATGCTTTAATTTGCAGCCCGCTACCCCTGATAGCGGGCTTTTTTTTATCTCAAATCTGCCTAAGCCTCATTCAAAAGACGATAAAACTGCGCAGTAATACCATTGGTCCAACCAAAGCCCTGCTGCACCCTGTACTCACCGCCACCAGCCAACTGTCCGGGTTCACATACATTATATTTTTCAAGCAGACAGGCATGCAGATTAAAGTCAGTTTCCACCATATCCAGCCACCGACGCATAATTAACCCGGCCAGCGAATGATGCTGATAATTCTGCAGCCCCTTTACGGCAAGCCACTGCAGAGGTGCCCAACCATTGGGGCTATCCCATTGCTGCCCGGTAGTATGCAGTGTCGTCACTAACCCTCCGGCTTTTAAAAAGCGGTTTTGCAGATTTGCGGCCATTCCACAGGCCTTATCTTCAGTGACAATGTTTGCAAACATCGGCAGTACACCGGCCAGAGAAACAGAGCCAGTATGTTGCCAGTCCCGGATATCAAGATCCATAAACCAGGCTTGTTCGGCTGACCAGCAGTATTTAAGTATGTTGGCTTTCCGCTGTTGGGCCCTGACTCGATACTCAGTCTGCTCAGATGCATTCAGCGCCTCTCCCAACCTAAGCAGCATCATCTCCGTCAGGTACAAAAAGGTATTAAGATCAACCGGGACTCTGGTCGTAGTGGCGATAGAGGCCAGATCACCGGCATCATCGAGCCAGCGACTACTGAAATCCCAGCCCGATTCGCAGGCTGCACGGATATCCAGATAGAAGCTGTCCCTGCGCTCTTCCGGTATTCTGCAGGCCAACTCAATATCTTCGCGGTATGACTCAGGGCGGGGACCGGATCTGTCGTCCCAATAACGGTTCATGATCGCACCACAGGGCATGCGGACTACCCGTCGAAAACCAGTTAGCTGCTCAGAAACTACGCCCTCTCCTGCCATCCAGAAGTCATATTCTGTACGCAGCCCCGAATAACACGCCGCCAGCCAATCAGGCTCCTTGCTGCGCCGCTCCCACAACAGTTCGATCATCAAAGCCATTATTGGTGGCTGGGATCGGCCAAGGTAATAACTCCGGTTACCGTTTGGCACATGTCCATGGGTGGCAATCAAATGCAGAAAATTATCCAGCATATCCTCTATCTGTTGGAAACAGCCTGCATCTTTAAGCCCAAGCGCCGTGAAATAGCAGTCCCAATAATAGATTTCATTAAAGCGTCCCCCTGGCACGATATAGTCGTGGGGCAAAGAAAGCAGAGAGCCAAGATTGCCCTTGCTCGCCTTACGTGCAAGCCGGGGCCACAGCGCCCGAATATATTCAGTGACCGAATGGCAATCAGGCAGCGCCTGAAGCTCAGGAGAGTCTGCAAAAACAAAGTGTTGATGAACAAACCGGGTTAACGACTCCCTCGACTGCTCTGGCTTTTCCGCCAGGAAAGCTCTCTCTGCTGCGTCCCAGCTGTTTTTAGGGATAGCATCAGCAAACGTCTTGCTGTCTTCAAACAAGCCCGCCTGCTGCACGGCAATAAATAGATGGTTGATAATTGGCATATCAGGACCCCTGCAGCAGGTTTGTGGCTGGCGCCGTTAATCTGCGAAAGCCAATCAGACAAAAAAGCAGAATGATCATTGGCACTATGGTCAGCAGAAACGCCTGCTGCCCGCCGAAATGGTGAAACAGCCACCCTGTGATATAGGAGCCCGTTGTCCCTCCCAGTGCTGAAAACACCACAATCAAGCCTGTCATCGACGCATGCTGACTCTTTTCACGACTCGACAGGATTAAGGAGTTGAGGACCGGATACAGAGGAGCCATGACCAGGCCTATCAGGGGCATCACCCAGGCTGCGGCGGGAATATCGGTTAAGCCTGTGACCGACCCAGACACTGAAGGCTCAAAGGACAAAGCCAGTAATACCAACAGCGCCATCAGGAGCACACAACCGGTCAATAGTGAGAACCAGGGTATCCACTTCAGCAACAGTCCCGCAGCCAGCCGTCCAAGCGCCAGACTGGCGGCGAAAACACTGGTTAACTGAACACTGACCGATAAAGGTAACCCAAGATATTCATGGTTAAATGTCGGCAACCAGGTTCCTACCGCTTGTTCAATCAGGACATACAGAAAGGTACAAAACACAAACACCAGCACCAAAGGCTCGATGGCGAGACGAATCATCTGCATCCAGCTCTCCCTCAATCCGCCGGATACCCTGCCATCCTTGTTACACTGGGGCTCAGGCAAGGGAGTAAAAAGCACCAGGCCTCCGGTCAATAACAACATGCCTCCAAGGAGATAGTAGACATTCAGCCAATCAAACGACTGGGCTGCATCACCAAAAAACAGAGGGAACAACCAGTATCCAGACAGCACCCCAAGCATAAAGGTTCCCTCTATGGTAGAGAGTAAACTTGAGTGCGCGGCTTTGCTGTCGGATAACTCCCCCACCTGGGAGTAGACGCTCACTTTTACCAGGGCAAAGCTACTGCCTATGGCTGCAAACAGCAGCTTAATCATCCAGAAGTGGGGAATTGAGGGAACCACAACACACACAATAGACAGGGCTAACAAGGCGGTTGTAAGCGCTACTTTGTAGCCAATTCTCGGAATAAAGGAAGCCAGCAACAAAGACACCAGCGCGATGGGAATATCTTTAAAACCTTCAAGGCTGGCAGCCTGTGCTTTGGATACCCCAAATGACAACGTCGACTGTAAAATCACGGTCCCCACGCTGTTCATCAATATTGCAAACAGAAAGTAGCAACTGACTAGTGCGGCAATACTCCTTGCCCTGTGCATCGGCATCTCCAAAGCGGGTTAGTTCTGGAAAGCAGCCTAACAACCACCTCAAAACTTTGCAAACGTTTGCACGGCATCAACATTCATCAACTGGATTGCCGGCAGATAAGCTCAATCGGTAATTGCTCTGCACAGGCCTTATCCCCTTCGAGCTGAATCAATAACTTAGAGACCAAAGATTGGGCTGCCATACGAGTGTTTTGCGCTATCGTCGTTAGTGAAGGGTAGCTCACTTCAGCCATGGCGATGTTATCAAAACCTACAATCCTTACATCATTGGGGACACTGACATACCGCTCTTTCAAGGCTTTCATGGCACCAAATGCAACCATATCACTGCAGGCAAATACCCCGTCAAAATTAAGGCCGGCGCTTTGCAACCTCAGATTAATCGCCCTGTACGCCGACTCGCTGGTAAGGTCGATTGGCAGGAGTTCCAAACAGGCCTCGGCAGCCTCAAGCTCTCCCAGGCAGCCACGATAACGTTCACCTATCTCAGCGTGGTCGGGGTCGCCCAGAAACAGGATTCTCCCCGCCCCCTTTTCCAACAAATGGGTGGCAGCCAACTGGCCACCTCGAAAGTTGTCACTGCCCACAACCGGGTAATCGGACTCTGAGCTGGGGTCGCCCCAGGCAACCAGAGGTGTTCCTGCTGCAAACGCCCGCTCAATTTGGGTTTGCTGTTTGCCCTGGCCGACAACAATCACACCATCAGCCCTTCTGCCAGCGACAAAATAGCCGTACCAATCCTCTCCGGCCATGCGGGAATTGGACAGCAACAATTCATACCCCTGCTGGTTAACCGCTTGATTAATATCGCCAACCACCTTGAGCAGAAATGGATCGTCAATAGATTGCTCTGTCTCATAATCAAGATTAAGGATAACCGCGATGACATTGGTTTTTTGGGACCTGAGCCTGGAGGCCGCCGCATTGAGACTGAAATTGTGGGTCTTAGCCAAATCCTGAATACGCTGACGTGTTTCCGCTTTAATCAGAGGGTTGTTGTGCAAGGCTCTGGAAGCCGTAGAGGTAGATACACCAGCCAGTTTGGCCAGTCCGGCCAATGTCAGCTTATTTCCAGTCATCCAAATATTCCATTTAACTGCTTGCATATCTGCAAGTTAGCTGTCGAAGATTCGCCAGTATACCCCAGACACAGCAGAACACTTTGTAAATTTATTGTAACAAACCCATTGCAAACGTTTGCATAGAGTCTTATGTTAATTTCCGAGCCCTTAACCAGATATCGACTATGGTTTGGGTATCCAGCCCCTGTTAACTCGCTGGATAACAGGAGAAAAATAACAAAAGATATGGGGAAAACGCTGTGAAAAACAGATTCACCGTACCACTGCTCACCGGTCTGATAGCATCAATTTTAGGCACTGCGGGCCAGGCAGCAGAAAACGAAGAAGCTTCAAATAAGCAAGCCGCCAATAAAGATATTGAGACTATCGTGGTATCCGGCACGCCTGCCGGTAGTGGTATCAGAAAGTCTGAAGCCGCTTTTGCCGTCACCAATATTGATGCTGTTGATATCAATAGATTGGCCCCTAAAAGCACAGCAGATCTGTTTAAAGCTGTTCCCGGGGTTTGGGTAGAAAGTTCTGGTGGAGAGTCTGGAGCCAACGTGTTTGTCCGCGGCTTCCCGGGTGGTGGCGATGCGCCCTTTCTGACAGTCAGCCTACAAGGTTCTCCAATTTACCCCGCGCCAACACTGTCATTTCTGGAAAACTCTTCACTGTTTCGTCTGGATGAAACCATTGCCATGGTAGAAGCACTGCGAGGAGGCCCTAACCCTGTCGTCTCTAACGGCCAGCCTGGGTTAACCACCAACTTTCTGCTGAAAAGAGGCCGGGAAGAAACCGAAGGTTTGGTGAAATACTCCACCTCAGATTATGACCTGCAACGGGTCGATATGGTGCGGAGTGGCGAAGTGAGCGACGGCCTTTACTACATGATGGGTGGCTACATCAAACGCTCTCCCGGTATTCGCGATGCGGGCTTCACTTCAGAAAAAGGCCAGCAATTTACCCTGAATCTGGTGCAGGAACTGGCTGATGGCGAAATTAACTTTTATACCCGAATTACCGACGATACCGGCGCATGGTACCTGCCTACCCCCCTGAATATTGATGGCATAGACGCTTCATATACTCAGCTTGGTACCTTGAACCGGCAGGCCAGTATCTACTATGGCGCAGACGATGAGATGCTGGATATCGATCTTGCCGATGGTCGAGGCTGGGATGGACACATAACAGGTGGCAGTATTCGCTATTCCCTGCCGGGCGACTGGCAGTTTATCGATAGATTTAACCTGATTAAGGGCAATGCCAACACTCTTGGTTTGGTGCCCAATGGCGGCGCGGTCGCTTTGAGCTCTGTCGCAGACAACGGTACTGACGCAACCGGTGCCGTCACGGGCAATCACTATGGTGGCGATACTCAGGTACAGCAATATGGTCGCTGGGTCGTATTAAAAGAGATCGAAGCCTTTACCAATGATATGGCGTTCAGCAAGCGTTTTGACAGCATTGAGGCTTCACTTGGCTTGTACACGGCGACCACTTCAGCCAATGATTGGTGGAGTCTGGGTAATACCGCTTATATGGTGCTTGGCGGCAATAAAGAGGCTCTTGCCGGTATCGCCTGTAATAATGAAGCTCAGGGGTGTGCCTGGAACTATGACATTAACTCCACGGGAGATGCCCATACCTTCGCACTATACAGCACCTTGTCCTGGGATATCACAGATGCGGTTACGCTGGACCTTGGAATACGAAACGAAAAGCATGAGGTGGAATACAGTGTCGATGAAGGTCTGGATGGCAAAATCAGCAAATATGTGGACTATGATACCCGCAAAACCTCCTGGACGGCCGGCGTAAACTACCAATTCGACTCGAGCTCAGGTGTGTTTGCCCGGGTCAATAAGGGTTACAAAATGCCTTACTTTGACGACTTCAGAGACAACTTCGGCGCCTATGAGGCGGGTGAAGAACTGATCAAAGTAGTCTCTCAGGCGGAGCTGGGTTACAAGTTCATCGGCGATTCAATGAGCCTGTTTGCCACGCTATTTGCCAATGAGGTGGAGGGAGATACCTTTGTCCGTCGTCCCGGTGCGCCGGTAGAAACCCTCACCAACCAAGCACTGGGACTTGAGCTTGATTATAACTATGACCATGACTCCGGCTTCTCTGTGAATATGAACGCCACCTGGCAGGATACTGAAATTACCGACAGTCCTGACAACGAAGGCAAGCAAAGTCAGAGACAACCTCAATGGCAACTGAGAATTACTCCCAGCTATGAGTTTGAAATTGCCGATATGTATGCCTCTGTTTATGGCACCCTGACAGCAGTGGATGACAGGTTTGCCGACAACGCCAATAGCGTGGTGTTGGACGGATATGAAAAGGTGGATTTGGGACTGATGCTTGAACCTATGGAGTCCATCATTGTCCAGCTCTCGGTAGACAACCTGACGGACGAACAGGGGATCACCGAGGGTGACCCAAGAAACCCGTCCGCCCCCAATGGCAGATATATCTTGCCCCGAAGTGCGGTTTTATCTGTAACCTATTCTTTCTAAGTTAGAACATTAAAAAGCCCGGTTTATTTAACCGGGCTTTTTCTTACATAGGTTTGTTAATTCGTACCACTACCCTGCGGTTCAGCGCCCTTTCTTCACGCGTTCCATTGGGTCCTACCGGCCGGGTTTCACCGTGACCTGTCGTCAAAATGCGCTCTTCGGGAATGCCTTTGGCCATCAGAAACTCTTTAACCGATCCCGCGCGCCGTTCAGATACCCTCTTATTGACGCTGCGACCGCCATGACTGTCGGTATAACCATCAACCAACACCAGTTCCACCTCAGGATCATAGGTCAGGTACTCCTGTACTCTTGCCAGTTGTTGCTTGGAGAACTCAGTCAACTCACTGCCACCACTGTGATAGCTAAGTACAGTAAAAGCAATATCTTCAAAACTGTATGGCAGAAGCGACGACAGACAGGCTTTGAAGTCACTGTACTTATTGCCAAAATTAACGGCGGACAGACCTACGGCAACCTGATTACGCTGTTCATACCAATCGCCATAGTAAAATGTAGGTTCCATGCCACGCTCCAGCTCAGTCAGCATCGACCAGGCCGCCTTTTTCGGGACTTCGCCATTAAAATATTTTTGGTAGGTCAACGAGGTGATTTCCCGGGCCGGAATACCTGGGCGCCACTGAGGGGCGTTACTCATCAATACAGCTTTTGTTGCTGAGTCAGGCTTTACCCACATATCCAAGGTAAAGGCCATATTCAAATCTTTGCCCGCGCGACTAACAAAAACCGCTTTGCCATAGGCTGGAATATCATGTTCCAACCGACACTCTATGCGGGGGCTTTGGCTGAACTGCCACTGGGAATTTTCCAAACCCGCACGGTAGTGCCTGAGCTCTGCTGCCGCAGAAAAGGACACCGTCAGGCAAAGGAAACTTAGCAGTGTTCTGGTCATGTAATTTGCAACTCCCCGCAGATACTGGAAACTATTCTTGTATCGGCGAATTTATTGAAACCTTTAGACGATAATTCAATCAATCGAGCATGACACCCGAATCTATCTTTAGCATAATACCCGCTCGATTTTCTGCCTGAGTTTGTTATGAGCGACATTTGCGACGCAAATAAAATGAAACACCGTTTTCGCGGTTATTTCCCCGTGGTGATTGATGTGGAAACCGCAGGTTTCAATGCCCAAACCGATGCGTTGCTTGAAATTGCAGTGACTATGCTGAAGATGAACGATGAGGGCGTGCTGGAGTTGGATCAAACCCTGCACTACAACATCGAACCATTCGAAGGTGCCAATCTGGAACCGGAAGCTCTGGCTTTTAACGGTATCGACCCAAACAACCCTTTGCGTGGTGCTGTCAGCGAAAAAGAAGCTTTTCTGGATATCTTCAAAAAAGTGAAAAAAGCCCAGAAAGCAGCAGACTGTCATCGTAGCATTATCGTGGCTCACAATGCGGCGTTTGATCATGGGTTTGTCAGTAAAGCCATTGAACGCAATGACCTGAAACGCTCACCTTTTCACCCATTTGCGACATTTGATACCGCTACACTGGCAGGCTTGGCTATCGGCCATACTGTGCTGGCCAAAGCCTGTATGATGGCGGGCATTCCCTTTGACAATAAAGAAGCTCACTCAGCCCTGTACGACACAGAGCGAACCGCTGAGCTGTTTTGCTATATCGTGAATCGTTGGAAAGCCCTGGGTGGCTGGCCAATACCTGTCCTTGATGCTGAATCTGACGCACCAGGCAGTGACAGTGATAACACAGCAGAATAATTCATTCGCAGTGATAAAGAGCCGGACTTGAGTCCGGTTTTTTATTGGCTAAAAGCCTGCTGCGGCGTAATGCACTCGTCCACAGCAAGAGGCTGAGGCTGCTTCCAACTGGTCGTCCAACACTCATCATAAATGGAGCAATAGCAGAGCTTAAGCTCAGTTTCTGATGATGCCTTATGGAGTAAGGCAATCAGCTCTGGCTCATCACTGGACATCACCTTAATCTGTTTGGTCGCTGGCAGAACACTGGTTGAGATATGGGATTGGCCATAGTGAATCTTATCAGCGTCCGGCTTTTTGTCCCCTGCTATGCTGGCCATGTACTGATCCCAATGAATTTGAGGTTTGCCTTTCAGCGTCAGTTCGGCCCATTTTACCACTGCAGGTCCGGTACCATTATTGGTGACCAGATAGGCATAGACGTCAGAGTTAAATGATCTGCCCACCTCCAGCCTGGGCCAAACAGAGGCTCTGGCATAAGCTCTGTCGATATACGCTGAGTACAGCGCTACCCCCACGGCCACCAGACTGACCAGAAGTGCCGACAGCCCAACAATCATCTCAGGTTGTTGAAACCAGCTTTTATTTTCCATACCGCCCTGTCTCCCGATTTTTTAGAATAAGCTAATCAACGAGCGCGTCGGGTTCAAGACTGGCATAAAAAAAGCTGCCCGCAGGCAGCTTTAAAGGAACTTATCGCAGAATCCCTGTTACAGGTCGTCAGCGTTTTCAGACAGGTAAGAAGCTACGCCGTCTGGGTTGGCAGACATGCCCTTCTTGCCTTTTTCCCAACCTGCAGGACATACATCACCGTGCTCTTCGTGGAACTGCAGCGCGTCGATCATACGCAGCATTTCGTCAACGTTACGGCCCAGTGGCAGATCGTTCACTACCTGGTGACGAACCATACCTTCTTTGTCGATCAGGAAAGAGCCACGGAAAGCAACACCAGCTTCTGGGTGCTCTACATCATAGGCTTTACAGATTTCGTGCTTAACGTCAGCAACCAGAGTGTATTGAACCTGGCCGATACCACCCTTATCAACTGGGGTGTTACGCCATGCGTTGTGGGTGAACTGAGAGTCAATAGATACACCGATAACTTCAACGCCGCGCTTCTTGAACTCTTCCATACGGTGATCGAATGCGATCAGCTCGGAAGGACATACGAAGGTGAAATCCAGTGGGTAAAAGAACACAACCGCTGGCTTGCCCTTGATGGCAGCAGTCAGGTTGAAGTTGTCAACAATTTCACCGTTACCCAGCACAGCTGCTGCAGTAAAGTCTGGTGCCGGACGGCCTACTAATACGCTCATTGATTACCTCCATCTATGGATTGAGCTATTGGATTGTTCCTGTAAATCAATTGGCATTATAAGAGCTTCAATAGGCGTGACAACCTATTTAGGATCAATATCAAGGTTTTGCCGAATTTTTGATTCAAACCCGCGATTTCAGTGGGTTTATTATCCGGGCTCGCTCAAACAGTTCGCACTTTTTATGCAAACATACTTATATAGCTGGACATTGAGGCAAAACCCTGTAAAAACTATCGGCTTTGTCATCCTAGAATAAGAAATCCAATATGAATGCAGTCGTTGTCGCTGTGATTCTGATGCTGGGGTTAAGCCTGGCTCGGGTCAATGTCGTGATCGCCCTGACCATCAGTTCTCTGGTGGCCGGCTTGGTGGCGGGACTGGACCTGCATCAGACAATCAGCGCCTTTAATACTGGTTTGGGAGGGGGAGCCCAAATTGCCTTGAGTTACGCTTTGCTGGGGGCATTTGCCGTCGCATTGAGTCATTCCGGACTGACAACCCTACTGTCAAACAAGTTGATCCGCTCTTTGGGGAAAGAGCCGAACGACAGCAATACCAAGATGGTACGTTGGGGGCTATTGATGGCCCTGCTGGCAATGGCGATCTCTTCTCAAAACCTGCTACCTATCCATATCGCCTTTATTCCGATTCTGGTGCCGCCACTGCTGCACGTAATGTCCAAACTCAAGTTGGACCGTCGCCTGGTAGCCTGTGTACTGACCTTTGGTCTGGTCACCACTTATATGATTCTGCCAGTAGGTTTTGGTGGTATCTTCCTTAACGACATTTTGCTGGCCAACCTAAATCAGAACAGCCTGGGTGCGACCGCGGACCAGATCCCTCCGGCAATGTTGTTACCTGCATTGGGGATGCTGACCGGGTTATTGACCGCTGTGTTTATCAGCTATCGCAAACCGCGCGAGTACAATGAAAGCAAAATCCTGGCCGCAGAGCCGGAAGAGCAACTCAACAAGCGTAATATCTTTATTGCTCTGGTGGCCATTGCTGCCACCTTGTCTGTGCAGTTATATACCGACTCAATGATCTTCGGTGCGCTGGTCGGCTTTATGGTGTTCAGCTTCTCCGGTGCCCTTAAGCATGTGGCGGATCAGGATATCTTTAATCAGGGCGTGCGCATGATGGCCAATATCGGCTTTATTATGATTGCCGCTGCAGGTTTTGCCGCCGTCATTAAAGAGACAGGCCAAGTATCTACTCTGGTACAGGCTATCGAAGGTATGCTCGGTCCCAATAAAGCCCTTGCGGCTTTCCTGATGCTGGCGGTGGGTCTGCTTATCACCCTGGGGATTGGCTCTTCATTCTCTACTATTCCGATTATCGCCACCATATATGTGCCATTGGCGCTGAGCTTCGGTTTCTCGGTTCCCGCGACCATTGCACTTGTCGGTACGGCAGCGGCATTGGGTGATGCTGGTTCTCCGGCATCGGATTCCACCCTGGGCCCGACTGCGGGTTTGAATGCTGACGGCCAGCATGACCATATGCGCGACAGTGTGATCCCAACCTTTATCCACTACAACATCCCACTGCTGGTGTTTGGTTGGATAGCGGCCATGGTGCTGTAAGCCTGAAAAGGCTATACCATGAAAAGCCCTCTTGATTGAGGGCTTTTTTGTTTCACTTAAATCTGACGTCACAGATATTGTCAAACAACAGATAACAAAAAGGAGCCAATGAGGCTCCTTTTCCATTCACGCCAGGGTGAAATTACTTGGTACCGAAAATCTTATCGCCGGCGTCACCCAGACCAGGCAGGATGTAGCCTTTGTCGTTCAGACACTTGTCGATAGATGCGGTGAACAGCTCAACATCAGGGTGAGCTTTTTCCAGGGCTGCTATACCTTCAGGTGCAGCAACCAGCACCAGAGCCTTGATTGAGTTACAACCACGCTTCTTCAGCAGGTCGATGGTAGCAATCATAGAACCACCGGTTGCCAGCATAGGGTCAACGATCAGAGCGATACGCTCATCTACGTTGCTTGCCAGTTTTTCAAAGTAAGGTACTGGCTCCAGCGTCTCTTCGTCACGGTAGATACCCACAACAGAGATACGGGCGGAAGGCATGTGCTCAAGAACCCCATCCATCATGCCCAGACCGGCACGCAGGATAGGAACTACGGTCACCTTCTTACCTTTGATCTGTTCAACTTCAACCGGACCGTTCCAACCTTCAATAGTCACAGTTTCAGTTTCGAAGTCTGCGGTCGCTTCATAAGTCAGCAGGCTGCCAACTTCTGCGGCCAGTTCTCGAAAACGCTTGGTGCTGATATCACCTTCGCGCATCAGACCGATTTTGTGGCGAACCAAAGGGTGCTTAACCTCAACGACTTTCATGGGTGTCTCCTGTATTTTTTGCGTAGCCAGAAAGCAAATTGTTCCGAGTGTAGAGCATTTGTTTTTGCTATCAAACATAAAGTTTCTCCCGGGCGCCAAATCGTGAAGCATATCGCGCCATCCCGTCAGGTTTGCCCACAAAGTACGCGCCCCGGGTCAAATTATCCGAGTATATAGCCCTGCTTCCCTTATGCCACCGGCTCTGGCTCAGATTCTGTGACAGAAACTGATCACCATGAATAGCAAATCTGCTCCCGGAAATTGGTTTTTATGGGCACACAATTCAACATACTCCGTTCTTGTCACAGGAAAATGGCGCCTTTCGGCACAGGTTCCAAGCTGCTAGAATACCCGCGCATAAAATCCTATAACGATGTACCCGAGAGGACCTCTGTGAGCACGCCTACCCCACTGAGCTACAAAGATGCCGGTGTCGATATCGATGCTGGTAACCAACTGGTCGATAACATCAAATCTGCCGTTAAGCGCACCCACCGCCCTGAAGTTATGGGTAACCTGGGAGGCTTTGGCGCCCTGTGCGAACTGCCAACCAAATACAAGCACCCTGTGCTGGTATCAGGTACTGATGGTGTTGGCACCAAGCTGCGTCTGGCCATTGACTATAAAAAGCATGACACCGTAGGTATCGACCTGGTGGCTATGTGTGTTAATGATTTGATTGTTCAGGGTGCTGAGCCCCTGTTCTTCCTGGACTACTATGCCACTGGCAAGCTGGATGTAGATACCGCCACCTCTGTGGTTAACGGTATTGCAGAAGGTTGTCATCAGTCAGGCGCTGCCCTGATCGGTGGCGAAACTGCAGAAATGCCAGGTATGTACGAAGGTGAAGATTATGATCTGGCAGGCTTCTGTGTGGGTGTGGTCGAGAAAGCCGAGATTATCGATGGCACTAAAGTCGCCGAAGGTGATGCCCTGATTGCTCTGTCGTCCAGTGGTCCTCACTCCAATGGCTATTCACTTATCCGCAAAGTGCTGGAAGTGAGTCAGGCCGACCCCCAGCAGGATCTTGCAGGCAAGCCCCTGATAGACCACCTGCTGGAACCTACCAAGATATACGTCAAATCGTTGCTGAAGCTGATTGAAGAATCTGATGTTCATGCGATGGCCCACATTACAGGTGGTGGTTTCTGGGAAAATATCCCACGAGTGCTGCCTCAACATTGCAAAGCCGTTATCGACGGTAACTCCTGGCAATGGCCTGTAGTGTTCGACTGGCTGATGGAGCAGGGAAATATTGAACAGTACGAAATGTACCGCACCTTTAACTGTGGTGTTGGTATGGTTGTCGCACTGCCAAAAGACAAGGTAGACGCTGCCCTGTCACTGCTCAATGCCGAAGGCGAACAGGCCTGGCTGTTCGGTGAGATCGCCAACCGCGACGGCAATGAAGAGCAAGTGGAGATCCGCTAATGGAATCAAGCTGTCGCATTCTGGTCCTTATATCCGGCAATGGCAGTAACCTGCAGGCTATCATTGATAGCTGCTATGACAATCTAAACGCCGATGTTGTCGGCGTCATCAGTAACAATCCGGATGCCTATGGCCTGATCCGGGCTCATCAAAACGAAATCGACACCAGCTGCGTGATATCTCGTGAAGGAGAAAGCCGCGAAGAATATGACGTTCGTCTTGATGCCGCTATTTCCCGTTACCAGCCAGATTTGATTGTACTGGCAGGCTTTATGCGGATTCTGAGCCCGGCTTTGGTAGAGCGTTACGAAGGCCGCATGGTGAACATTCACCCCTCTTTGCTGCCACTCTACCCGGGCTTACATACCCACGCCCGTGCCATGGAGGCCGGCGACAGCGAACATGGTGCCAGCGTGCACTTTGTAATCCCGGCTCTGGATGCCGGCCCGGTTATCTTGCAGGCCAAGGTGCCAGTGTATGGCGACGACACCATAGAAACTCTGTCTGAACGTGTCCATGAGCAGGAACACGCCATCTACCCGCTGGTCGTGAAGTGGTTCAGCCAGGGACGTCTGCAGATGAAGGACGGCCGGGCCTGGCTGGATGGGGAGCTCATTGGTCCCAACGGTTACGCACCGGATTAACTCCATTAAAAAACCCGCCATTTGGCGGGTTTTCTTTTGCTGTTATGCATTAATTTCTGCCTCTGCGGTACTGTGTTTACACGTCAGCAACCACACTCCAAAGTAAGCTGACCGTATCCCAATTAAGGTATATGGTCACCATTAAGAGCAACAGCAGGAACTTGATAAAGATGGACGCGTATATATTGAGAGTTTCCAGCTTCAGTTGAGCAATCTCCAGCTCTTTGGTTCTGATAATCAAAGACTTTTGGCGCTCGATGGCGGCTTTTACGCCTGCGTTTTTATCATCCTTGTCAGGCGCAAGATGATCGACATCTTTCATCACGTCTGCCATTACCCCAACATCCAGTTACCAAGCCAGGTAATTGCCGCGCCATAAAGCGCAACCAGGATCAGCAAGCTCACTATATTATCCGCAGTTTCGGCTTTGATTTTTCTGACTTCGGCAATTTGTCTGGCCAATTCAATATCCCGAAGATCTTCGTCGAACTTCAACCTCTGCATCCCTGTCGTTCCACTCCGGTAGATTTAAAATCAGTTTGTGCACTTTGTTATTGCTTAGTTGCACAGGTTACCAGCTGATTTAGTTGAAAAAAAGCACAAGGACCTGACATCGCTCACAGTTTGAACCACTGAGATACGCAATCAAGAATACTGATATATCAGGATTTATTTTCAATAAGCAGCGGAATTAACAAATCTTTCATTGATGCACATCACAAATGCGCTATAGATTGAGACAAAAGGCAAAAGAGATGAAAAGTAATGAAAAATGTAATTTGCGACATAGATGGCGTGTTGCTGCACAACAATAAACTCATTCCCGGGTCAGACAAGTTTATTCACCGCCTGGTTGAACAGGGAAATCCTCTGGTGATACTGACCAACTATCCGGTGCAAACCGGCAAAGACCTGCAAAACCGACTCGGCTCTGCCGGTATTCAGGTTCCCGAATCCTGCTTCTATACCTCGGCGATGGCCACCGCAGATTTTTTAACCCATCAGGAGGGTAACAAGGCATTTGTTATCGGTGAAGGTGCGCTTATCCATGAGCTCTATAATGCAGGCTTTACCATGACGGACATCAACCCGGACTTTGTGATTGTGGGCGAAACCCGCTCCTACAACTGGGAGATGATCCACAAGGCAGCCAGATTCGTGGCTCAGGGCGCACAGTTTATTGCCACCAACCCGGACACCCATGGCCCTTCGTTTAGCCCGGCTTGCGGCGCTATGTGCGCGCCCATCGAACGTATCACAGGTAAAAAGCCATTTTTTGTCGGCAAGCCCTCCTCCTGGATTATTCGTTCTGCCCTCAACAGTATTAATGCTCACTCAGAGAATACCGTGATTATTGGCGATAATATGCGTACCGATATATTGGCGGGCTTTCAGGCGGGGCTGGAAACCATTTTGGTGACCTCAGGGGTCAGTCAACTGGAAGATATCGACAAGGAGCCCTTCCGACCCAACCATATTTTCGCCTGCGCCGGTGATATCGACGTCATTTAGCATGTGTTTGTCACAGTCCCGGCGTATTGCAACTGCCAGTGCGTATTAACAGCTAAAACAATGAAAGCTATTTAAGCTTTACCCCTGTTAACAAAGGGATTCTGAAAAAGCCTGCATAAATGCGGGCTTTTTGTCATACAAAGGGCTTAATTATCGAAAAAAATCAAAAGCACCAAGTCAGTTAAGGGATCCTTAATCAGGCGGCGCAGAGACGGCAAGCAATCAGAAAAAATTCAAACAAAACACAGAAACACTGAACAATCCCCAAAAATCACCCACCAAAATCAAGATATAAACCAGAAAAACACCCAAGATAACACCACTTTCACCAATTAACGATTTGGCAATTTGAGTTTTGAATGGCAAAGTAAATCCAACAGATTTTGAAGATCCTTTGGAGTTTTCCCTTATGTGTTCCATTTTCGCCATTTTAGATATTCAGTCCGACGCCAAATCCATGCGCAGCCTGGCACTGGAAATGTCAAAGTTGATGCGTCATCGCGGTCCTGACTGGTCAGGTATCTACGCGGATGACTATGCTGTTTTGGCTCATGAACGTCTGGCTATTGTCGACGTAGACCATGGTGCTCAGCCCCTGCTGAGTGAAGATGAGTCTTTGGTTCTGGCGGTGAATGGCGAGATTTACAACCATAAAGAACTTAAAGCTCAACTGGGTGATAAATACAGGTACCGTACCAACTCAGACTGTGAAGTGATCCTGGCTCTGTATCAGGAATATGGCACTGAGTTTCTGGATATGCTCAATGGTATCTTCGCCTTTGTGTTGTACGACAAGCGCAACAAGAGCTGGCTGATCGGCCGCGACCATATGGGTATTATCCCGCTGTACACAGGTTACGATGCCGATGGTAACTTCTATGTCTCCTCTGAAATGAAGTCCCTGACCCCGGTGTGTAAAACCGTCGCCGAGTTTCAGCCAGGTTGCTTTCAGAGCTCAGAGCTGCAGCAAGCCAGCCGTTATTATGTCAGAGACTGGATGACATTTGAGGAGGTCAAAGACAACGAGGCAGATAAAGAGCAGCTCAGAGACGCGCTGGAAGCCGCGGTCAAGCGCCAACTGATGTCAGATGTGCCCTATGGTGTGCTGCTGTCCGGCGGGCTGGATTCCTCGATTATCTCGGCAATTACCCAGACCTTTGCCAAGCGTCGAATCGAAGATGACGGTGAATCCGATGCCTGGTGGCCTCAACTGCACTCTTTTGCTGTGGGGCTGGAAGGCGCGCCAGACCTGGCAGCAGCGAAAAAAGTGGCCGATCAGATTGGCACCATACACCATGAAATTCACTTCACCTTCCAGGAAGGACTGGATGCTATTCGTGATGTGATTTATCACCTGGAAACCTATGATGTCACCACCATTCGTGCCGCTACGCCCATGTATTTGATGGCGCGTAAAATCAAAGCGATGGGCATTAAGATGGTGCTCTCGGGTGAAGGAGCGGATGAGCTGTTTGGCGGCTATCTCTACTTCCACAAAGCGCCTGACGCTCAGGCATTCCATGAAGAGTTGGTTCGCAAGCTGGATAAACTGCACCTGTTTGATTGCCTTCGCGCCAACAAGGCGATGGCTGCTTGGGGAGTGGAAGCCAGAGTGCCCTTCCTGGACAAAGAGTTTATGGACGTGGCAATGCGAATTAACCCTCAGGCCAAAATGTCGGTGGAGGGCAAAATCGAGAAGCAGATCCTGCGTGAAGCCTTTGAACATAAGTTACCGGCAGAAGTGGCATGGCGTCAGAAGGAGCAGTTCAGCGATGGCGTAGGCTACTCCTGGATTGATGGCCTTAAGGATCAGGCTGCTGAGCATGTCAGCGACAAAGATCTGGCCAACGCCCACTTCCGCTTCAGTCACAACACGCCGGAAACCAAAGAGGCGTATTTCTATCGCAGCATTTTCGAAGAACTGTTTCCACTGTCATCGGCTGCAGAAACCGTCCCCGGTGGTAAGTCCGTCGCCTGCTCAACACCTGAAGCGCTGGCCTGGGATGAAAGTCTCAGTGGGGTTATTGACCCTTCAGGTCGCGCAGTTCGCTCGGTGCATTCGGACAGCTACTGACAGTAAAATCAAACCTGTTACCCAAGCCCCTTCTCAGGGGCTTTGCCGTTCGCCTGCCTCCAAAGATTAAATTGTCCGCTTAAGATCACAAATTCCCATTAGATTCATTTTAAATCCCACTTATTTCATTAAGGTGTGCCACTTCAACCTCTGCTGTCCGGATTCTTAACCGGGCACAGTCTGGGATCCCATGACCAGACACCTTGTCATCACGATGACATCAATTTATCAGGGTGCTATCGCCCTGCTCTCACAATTCAACTCATAAGGACAGTTAAATGACAGAATGGGTCATGCTTACTGACTTCGCCCTTGCCGGTGCCCTGTTGCTGGCTGGCAAAATCCTGCGGATATACTGCCCGCCTCTGCAGCGCCTGTATCTTCCCGCTGCCGTCCTCGCCGGTATTATCGGTTTATTTCTGGGCCCATCTGGCCTGAACATACTGCCCTGGAGCCAGGGATTCGCCACCAACGCAAGTTTGCTCACTGCCGCGCTGTTTGCTGCTCTGGGACTGACAACCGATCTGCCCTCACCCCGCTTATTGGCACAAAGAGCAGGGTCACTCTGGGCCTTTAATCAGGTCGCTACTGTGTCTCAATGGCTTTTTGCCGCTCTCATGGGGCTGATAATGGCCACCTTTATCTGGCCTGAGCTGAACCCGGGGTTTGGTCTGGTGCTGTCGGCCGGTTTTATGGGTGGCCACGGCACCTCAGTAGTTGTCGGTAACATCTTTGGCCAACTGGGCTGGGCCGATGCCATGACACTGGGTCTGACCTTTGCCACCGCAGGCGTATTTATCTCTATCAGCCTGGGCATGGTGATTCTTCAGGCTGCGGTAAAATTCGGGCTGGTGAAGGACTTTACCTGCTTCGACAAAATGGACAGCTACCAACAAAAGGGATTGATAGCCCCCTCTGAACAGCAGCCGGTGATGCGGGAAACTCTGTCCGCCCTGTCGGTGGACTCCTTTGCCATTCATCTGGCTATCGTCGCGGGCGTCACAGCATTCGCCTATCACAGTGCCAACTATCTCTCATCTTTTATGGGGCAAATGCAAATCCCCAACTTTGTCACCGCATTTATTGGCGGTATGTTGGTCAGGGCGATAGCCAAACGAACCGGGGGCAAGCGTTACCTGTGTGACAAGGTTTTCAGCCACGCAGGCGCCACCACCACAGACTTTCTGATTGTATTTGGCATATCGGCCATCAAGATTACCGTACTGACCCAGTACCTGTTGCCTATGATTTTGCTGCTTACAGGAGGCATTCTCTTTACCCTGTTTCTGGTGCTTTGGGTCGCGCCTCGAATGCTGGGAGAAGACTGGTTTGAAAAGGGCATATTCTCCTGGGGCTGGCTGACCGGTACTGTCGCCATGGGTATTGCCCTGCTGCGGGTTATCGACCCCAAGATGAAAGGTACAGTGCTGGATGATTACGCCATCGCCTATGTGCCCGGCAGTATCACAGATGTCTTTATTATCTCCATGATGCCTATAGCCATGGTGAAAGGCTATCAGGCGGAAGCCTTCCTGGTGGGCTTTGGCTATCTGGCGTTGGTTCTGGCGCTCTGGTACTGGTTACTGCGCCGTAAAAACCAACCTGGAATTAAGCTTCAACAAGCTTAAACCCCTTCAGTGGCAGCATTATGGGGGCTGCCACTGGTCAACCTCGTTAATGACAGTGCAAAGTGATGCACTGGAGTCATGCCGGAATTTGCCACATAATGGTCGTTTTCAATAACGGCAGCAAGCATATGACATCCAAACCTTTATTGGTCAGTTACAGCCTGATTTTTGTGTTGGTTTTTATCTGGTCGGCTATCAATCCTTTTGACAGATTTACCTGGTTTCTGGAAGTGCTGCCCGCCATTATCGGCTTTGTGCTGCTGGCAGGCACAATGAAACGCTTCCCCTTTACTCCCCTGCTATACACCTTGATTTTGATCCACTGCGTCATCCTTATGGTAGGCGGTCATTACACCTATGCTGAAGTGCCACTGTTTGATTGGATAAGAGACGCCACCGGGGGCGACAGAAACAACTACGACAAACTGGGGCACTTTGCCCAGGGCTTTATTCCCGTGATGATTGCCCGTGAAATAACCATCAGACGCCAGGTGTTTAACTCTGGTGCCTGGCGCAACTTCTTTATTGTCTGCTTCTGTCTCGCCTTCAGTGCTTTCTACGAACTAATCGAGTGGTGGGTTGCTATCGGCACGGGTGAAGGCGCCGAAGCCTTCCTCGGCACACAGGGTTACGAGTGGGATACTCAAAGCGACATGGGCTATGCCCTGCTGGGTGCTATCGTCGCCCTGCTCACCTTAAGCAAGATCCACGACAGACAGTTGGCAAGATTATCCAGTCATAGCCAGTTAAAGGCAGGCTAATAGTAAGGGATTGAGTGGGCTCACATACAAGCAGAGTGATATGGGATACGCCTTAATGGGCGCAATTGTAGCGCTGTCGACCCTGAGTAAACTGCATGACCGTCAGCTCAAGACATTGGCATCAGCACAGAGTTAGATAAGCAAAAGCCCCGAGCTGGTCGGGGCTTTCTTATTGGAATTTGTCGCTTATGGGGGCCTGTTTACTCTCGTATCCGGGGGACTACTCCGCTATTCCGGCTCGTGGCCCCAAACCGCATACTCATTGCCGTTTGGATCAGCGAAATGAAAACGCCGACCTCCGGGAAAACTGAATATCGCCTTGGTGATTTCACCGCCGGCAAGCTCAACTCCACTTTGGGTTTTCTCCAGATCTTCACTGAACAACACCACCAGAGGGCAGCCTTTGGTTACATTAAATGTCAGCGCATCCTGATAGAAACCGCCATTAATGCCCGCATTGATAAAACAGCTGTAATGAGGACCATAATCTTCAAACTGCCAACCAAATGCCCGGGTAAAAAAGGATTTGGTGGCATCGAGATCCCTGACCGGCATCTCGATATAGTTAATGCTGTTGTGATGTTCCATTGCCTTACTCATGTGAAGGACTCAGAACCTCAGCTTAGCTCTGCATCAAGGCCGCGGCAAATCCAATTACCCCACCGAAGACACCACCCCAGACCACCAGCCAACCCAGATGCTCGCGTATCATCTGCTGCACCATAATCTTAACCATTTGCGGTGTCAGTTCATCCAGACGCTGGCGCACAATATCTTCAATGTTATTCTGCATCTCAGCCATTTTATCCGGCTGCTCCAGCTCCTGTTTCAAGAGTTCATAGAATTGCTCACTCTCTGACAGATCTTTCAGCGAAGCCTTCATCTTCTCGATAAATGGCTCTTTCAAAGGTTGCAATGCATCGGTGCCACCGAACATGGCCAGCATGCCTCCCAGTGAAGATTGCGCCACAGTATCAACCAGAGCATTAAACGAAGGTTCAAGATCCACCTTATCAATCACAGGCCCCAGATCCAGATGCGCCGGACTGCCGTCAGACTGGCTCAGAAAGCGGTCGATATTTTCCCGGGTAAAAAACTGCTCCATCATCAATCGGGCAATGGCGCTTTTAAACTCTTCAAAACGGGCAGGAATCACTCCGGAGCCATAAAGGCCGGGCACTTTTTCAAACAGCATATGCACTGCCAGCCAGTTGGTTACAGCACCGGAAAGGGCGAACAGGCCCACGGTAAACAGAATATCGTTGGGCAGCAGATAACCTGCCACGACCAGAGCTGCCGCCAGCAGATTGGTTACCAAACTCTTGTTCAAGGAAACTTCCTCATGCAAATCAGTAAAATGAAGCTGGTCGCTATTGTAAACGAAACCGGCTGCACTCTGCAGCCGGTAAGATTCCAATTTTCAGGTGTTATACCCAGGTACGGGGATGTTTACGAAGCTCCCGGTAATCGAACGACAGCACATGAATTCGCTCTATTGGGACGCCGCCAAGAAATGCCCGCTCCTGTCCCTTCAACACCATTTTGGGTTCGCCACACAAAAATACCCTGTGGCTGCGGTCATAATTATGACGACCGGCGGCCAACTCCAGCGGGTCCGCCAGGCGTACACGTTTGCCATCGACCTCATGCTTTTCTGACTCTGCACTGATGCAGGCCTGGTAGAAGAAATTCCTGTGTAACAACATCTTTTTCAACATCTCTTTATGCTGATAAAGATCTGCCAGATTGCGGGCGCTGTGATAAAGGTGGATCTCTCCTCTGTGTCCACGGCTCAATGCCTCCTCGGCAATACCGGCCACAGCGCCAAGCCCGGTGCCACTTCCTATCAGCACCAGGGTGTCATCAGGCAGTCCTGGAAAATAGTGACAAAAACCCCAGGGCCCCTGCATCTGCAACAGGTCCTGTGACCTGGCAGACTGATACAGCCATTGGCTGAAATCCCCGTTAACCTTGCGTCTGACATGCAGCTCTACGGCACCGGGAGCGGACACGCGCGCTATCGCATAAGTGCGGCTTACACCATCGGGACGGCGAAGGTTAACGCACTGCCCGGCCTGATATTTCTGATCTTCGGGGACACCGACAGTGACTGAAACAATATTATCTGTCAGTACTTGTTTCTCTATGATTGGGGTGTCCAGATACAGGTCGTTAGGCTCGGGGGTGGTCAGTACCATTTTCGGTGACGGAATACACTGACAGGCGAACACCAATCCGGCTTTCTTCTGCTCAGGTTCCAGTCCCCGCTGGGAGATCATGGTTAAATCCCCTTCGATAAACTGCAACAGACAGGAACGACAACGGCCCTTTTTACAGGAGTAGTTGGCTGGATATTCATACCTGAGCAAGGTATCCAGTACGGTTTCGCCCGGTTGGGCATGAAAAGAGTGGCTATCCAAATAAAAAAGTGTCATTTCCCCACCAATGCCAGTCAAAACCAATGCGAACACAAGGAAGTCACCCGGACCAGAGGTCCAAATCAGCGGCTGTTACTTTTTTATTATGGTTGCTGAGTGAATATCAGCACTATTATTTGCAAACGACTCTCAGTTAATGATCCTGTTCGGCAAGATAGGATTATGAAAGCGGTTTCTTTCAATTAAGCCTATGTCTTTGATATCGAGTGTCAAGCCCCACAATTGGCAAGAAATCGCTAAAACATCAGGGAAATTAAACTAATATTCTGAATTAATTTAATTTTTATTATTTTTGTTAGACCAGTATTGATTGTCTCTAAAATCGTACAACCACTCCGGCTTGTACACCACCATCAGGGTAATCGCCATTCCATTGAGCAGAGCCTCAGGAAATGCCAATAAAGGGATCAAATTCAAATATCTGTCTACAAGTTCCGCCCACAGGTAATCTGTCGTCAACCAAAGCCAAACAGCCCAGAACAACATATGGCCAATCAACACCAGTGCGGCATTGAAAAAGCCTGCACAGAAAATATAGACAAAGATGTTTCTGGGCAGCAGGTGGAAGCATCGGCTGTATACCAGAAAACTGATAAACAGGGGTAAAACCGCACCAAACAAAGCATAAGGAGCTATCCAGCCAACCTGCCCCTGTACCAACAGGGAAAACAGCGCCACAGGGAAGATCACGCCGATACTGGCGAGTCGCCAGCCGAACATCTGCATCAATACCACGAGTCCGAGAAAATGAACATGCAGCTGGCTGTATATACTGGCATTGAGCATCCAGAGCAGATTGATCACCATCAGTGTCCACAGCAACCTGCGCTGCAGTGAACGGTTTTCCAGCAGCACCGCCATGTCTTTGCTGGGCCAAATCAGCCACCACCAAAGTACCAGCATCAACAACGCAGCAAGATCTGTCGTTGTCCATTGCCAGTCTATTTCAGATGCTCTTGTGGTCAGCTCAACCCAAATTGACACAGGTTCTGATGTCCGAATAAGGTTATGATATAAAAAAGCATAATATTGAGATCCCTAAGATGTCGAATCGCCTTACCCTGCTCCTGTTGATGTCTGCACTCCTGTCTGGCTGCAGCTCTTCCCCCTCTCCCGAAAAGTATGCAGGGAAAATTCGTGATCAACTCACCACAGACATTAAAGATAACGGACTAAAACTCTTTACCTACAGAGCTTCGCTGGCAATGATGCCGACCTTGAGCAGAGCGCAACCCCAAAGCAAGCGGGAAGCGATCAAAATGGCCAGACAGATGCAGCAGGCCAGAGAGGACTTTGAAGAGCAGTTTGATCTGGGCCTGGCCAGAACGCTTGAAATGACGGGCTATTGCCGCGATGGCTATCTTGAGCTTTTCCGTATGGTTGAGGCCGACAGAGGAGAACTGAAAGGTGAGTGTAACGAAGGTGCCAGCGACTCAGATATGACCAGGTTCGGTGCCAGTACCAACTAAAGTCACTCAGGGGCTGGGAGTCGATTCATAGGGGTGAACCAGAGGAATCAGAACCTCAAAGTCCCGATTGATAAAACCGCACTCTCCACCAAGGTAGCTGTAATGCTCTCCAAAAGTGTCGAACTCTTTGACCAGCTCTCCCCGACACACCTTGGCAGCGTCCTGATAAAAACCACTGGCCCAACTGTAGTCGGTAAGCTGCTCAATCTGCATCAGCTGATTGTAAAATATCACCTTGCCCCGGGAGAGTCCGACTGCGACGCCCTGGGTAAATGGTGCGCAGTCATTATCCTGGGAGAAAGGTGCCCAACGCCCCAAACCGGACGGATTAATAAAGTACCATCCGTTTTGGATTTCGCTGCCGAACACGTGGATACACTCCACCCCAAATTGACTCCAGGATATTTGGCTCAGGACCTCATCATCAACTTGCAGCAATCCATCAGCTGCCAGCACACCACATTGCTGTGTTAACTCCAGCTCCCGGCTGCGCTTATGAACATAGGAGCAACCTACAGATTCAGGCGCAGCATTACCTGTGTTTATCTCAGTCCCTTGAGACAGACTGACGGTCAATACCAGCGCCGCTATCATCATCTTCTCCTGCTCTGATATCTACCCGCCAGGGAGGGTTAAGCCTGTTCTCTCCAGCCCGGTAGAGCTTGATTTTGTTGCCTGAGGGATCATGCAAAATCGCCTCGGTCCACAGATACCTTTGCTCAGTTGGCAACTGGTCAAACACTATCCCCTTGTGGATCAGTGACTCAACCTTGCGTTCAAGTTCAGGCACTTCGAAGTAAATAACGGCACCGTTACTGAATTCTCCCTGCTCCAGCGACAAAGAAAAGCTGCTGCCGCCATTGGGGCAGACAAATCTGGCATAGTGGGGAGTGTCGACTATCTGGGTAAAGCCAAGTGCCAGATAGAAGGTGGTTGCCCTGTCCATATCCCTGACAGGCAAAGTGACTTGATTCAGCTCCATGAATATCCTTTTTCATCGCTTTTGTTGAGCGGCTTTTTCAGCCTGTTTGACAATTGAGCCGCCAATAAACCTGATAAAAATATAACTTCCCAAACCGTATATCAGTACTCCCAGACCCAATGCAAGCAGGAGCATGGTCGCCGTTATTTCAAGCCCTTGTGCATAACCCATCAACAACAGCCCCATCCAGCTCAGCAGTACCTGAGTCGTTATCACTCCCAATACTGCCAGCCACACCTCTGAAGGGGTAAACAGACGTCCACTCTTATTATAAAAATTGCTATAGGCCCAGAATATGCTGCCCACCATAATTCCGGCACTGACACCTGAATTACCCTCAATTTCTGTCAAATACAGCAAGACCATCACCAAAGCTGACAATCCCACGTAGATCAATGTAAACCTTCCCCAAAATCCCATCATCGTCATATTCAGATTTATCCTTTATCCAACCAGGGGGACACCCTTTGAAAAAAATACCCTGCAAATGAATCGGCGCAATGACCCACAATCGCCCTGCGGTGAATGTCGAACCAAACCAACCGACATTCACCATCTACAAGCATGCTGAGATCAATGCAGGGCAATTGATGGGCATCATGATCATACTCAATACACAACAGATGATGGGGTAAATCACTCTCTTCACGCAAAACATGGGTTGGCCACATAAACCCATACTCAGGATCCAGATAGTCTTCATCCAACCCGGCGTAATGACAATCAAGGTAATCCACACATCCAAGCTGGTTAAGGAAGCTGATATAGGAGTCCGGCAAATTCAGGTCAAATTGCGCGGCTACCTCATTGATTTTTTCCATAGGTTGCGGCCCGGAACATTGCCAATCCGGATCTGCCGCCACCAATTGCGCCATCAGTGCAGTAAAGTTCAATTCCCCGGTATCTCCTTTTCCAACCCACATCAAACAAAACACCCCGCTACCCAAAAACCTTTACATGGTTCATCTCACTGCAATGTCAGCAAATTGCAACCAATCGGGCTTTATGATAACTGTGCTTAACAAAATTAAAACAAGGAGAAAACCATGAACAAGATTTTGCTGATTATTCTGGCTATTTTGCTACCGCCTGTTGCGGTATTTGTGAAAAAAGGTGTGGGACAGGACCTGATCATTAATATCATCCTGTGTGTGCTGTTTTTTGTACCCGGGGTCATCCACTCCCTGTGGGTCATCACCCGCTGACGGCATGTAAGCCGGTGTGAATGGCACTGGACACCGTACTACGGCCAGCAAGATTGTTGGCCGTTTTATGTTTAAGCCTGTGAGTCGCCGTAATGTGAATAAGGAAAGTTAATGATGAGGAGCGACTAAAAGGAGGTGCTCAATTGGATCTGATTAACACGATTGGCCGGAAGTTGATAATCACCTCTTACCCTGTTTTGCTGCTCATTAGCCTGTTTAAATCGGGGCAGCTAACCGGAAGCGTAATCTATAGCGCGGACATGTCATTGTCATCCCTGACAATGCTGGATTTTTGCTGGCCATTGCTGACGGTGATACTGCTGGCAATCTTGCCTAAAGTCAGCAAGGTCCGATAACTAACAAAGCTCGAAGCTAATCTTATACAAGTGAGTGATGCCGGGATAGATCTCCTGAATCACCTGTTTAAGCTGCTCCAGAGTCATATTCTCCTGGTGCGCTTCCTTATCCGACAAGCCATCAAACTCCACTTCCTGCACCGCAATAATTCGGATATCGCAAAACCAACGGTCGGCCTCAAGAGTATGTACCGGCAGGGTCTGACCAGCTATCACCCCGGATTCACTTTCATCCCTCAGGGTAATGGTTTTACGGCCGGCCAGAATGTCCGCTTCAAATCGCTCAAAAAATGTTATCTTATGCATTGGCTGTGTCATGGTTATACCCACTGTAGTTTGTGCCAAAGCTGGATTATATGACGACAATTCAGTCCCGCATATGACAATGATCTGTCATTAAGGTAGAATGCGCGCCCAACGCAGTCGACCGCCCCGAAAAGCCGGTCCAGGAGTACGTCGTGAACAAGAAACAGAAGTTACTGAAACAGATGGCCAAGCGTGCCAAGGCCAGAGAAAACAAGAAAGAGAAGCCGAACCCAAGCTCTAAGGTAAAGCCAAGATATATCTCCAAAGCGGAGCGTGCCAAACTGGAAGCTTTGGCTGCCGAGGAAGCGAAACAGCAGGAAGAACAAGGTCAGGCCGACGCAACCCCATCTGCAGAGCAGGAATAAGTTCACCTCTGATCATTAAGCCCCGTTCCCGGGGCTTTTTTGTTTCAGAATTTCTGTGCTTTCCCTATTTTTTATCTTCAGCGTCACCGGCATCAGCCAACTGCATCTGCACACAGGATGAAGACAAGGCACTGGAACTGGCAGGCGTGAGATCATCAAACTCCTCCTCCACTTCCGGCTCATGGGCTTTGCGCACCTTCTCAACCAAACGGTAAGCGGTATATACGCCAGCCAGGCCAAACACCACAGAGCCCAGCGCCTGCCCCAGCAGCACACCATGCACTCCGCCCCAAAGGCCACCCAGATAGACAAATGGAATGGTCCCCAGGGTTGCCTTACCTACATTAAAGAAGGTGGAGTATTTAGCCTTGCCGAGATTGTTGAATGACGCATTGGCGACAAACAATATCCCGTTAAAAATAAAAAAGACGGCGATATAGGTAAGGAAAAAGCTGGCAATATCAGCGCTTTGCCCCGAAAGGTCAAAGGCGTAAATCAGAGGGCCGCGGCACAGCAGCAGGATCAGCGACATCAACAATACATAAGCAGTACAAAACTGAATAGCCCGGGTCAGGGTTTCCCGCACCCTGTCAAATGACTGAGCCCCAAAGTTCTGGCCGACAATGGGCCCTATGGCGCCGGACAGGGCAAATATCATTCCAAAGGCTACCGGAATAACCCGTCCAACAACGGCCCACCCCGCGACATAGGCATCGCCATATTCTGCCACTGCCCGGGTCACCACGGCATTGCCAATGGGGGTAGCAATATTGGTGAAAATGGCAGGAATGGCGATAGCCAGTATCGGTCTGAGGTCTGCTTTAAAGTCAGGCCAGCAGAAGCGGCCCAGTAGCTTGTGTTTGAATATTACGCCCCGGGCAGATACTAGCAGCACAGAGAGCCTCGCCAGTACGGAAGCCACTGCCGCCCCTTCTATTCCCATGGCAAACAGGAAAATAAAGATAGGGTCCAGTACCGCGTTTACGCCGCCACCAGCCAGTGTCGACATCATAGACAGTTTGGCATCGCCCACGGCCCGAAGGGCAGCGCCAAGTGCCATGGCCAAACAGATGAAGGGCAAAGATGGCACCAGAATATAGAGATAATCCTCCGCCAGCGCCTTGGTCTTGCCGCTGGCTCCCACCAACTCCAGCAGATGGGGGATGTTCCAGGTCACTATGATAGAAAGACACACAGAGGTGACCAGAGTCACCAACGCTGCGTTGAGCAGCAGGCGTCTGGCTGCAGTAAAGTCTTTCTGGCCTATGGCTTTGGACACCACTGCTCCGAGGGCAATAGAGAGTCCGATACCGATTGAAGTAGTGAAAAACGAAATGGTTCCCGCATACCCTACCGCGGCAGCCAGTTCTTCCTGTCCCAACAGACTGAGGAAGAACATATCCAGCAAATCCACTATAAACAAGGCTGAGATCCCCACTGCGGCGGTGGAACTCATTACCCAGATATGGCGCATTATGCTGCCACTGACAAACTTGGCTTCGCCCATGTAATTCCCTTTTTAGATATCTTCCGGTAACTCACCACCACAGCGATTACAGTAATGAGCTTCGGGGTCATGCCCGGTTTTCAAACAATTTGGACAGCGGCGCAGATCGCGTCTGTGCACCATCTGCTGATGTATTTCCGCCGTTACTATGCCGCTGGGAATGGCAATAATGGAGTAGCCCAGCAGCATGGTCAGAGCGGCTATCGCCTGACCGAGCGCCGTATGCGGCGTAATGTCACCATAGCCCACAGTGGTAATGGTCACTATGGTCCAGTACATAGACTGAGGAATCGAAGTAAAGCCATTCTCCGGTCCTTCCACCGCATACATTATGGTGCTCAGGACCATGACCAACAGGCTGATAGAGAAAAAGAACACAAAGATTTTGCGGCCGGACAACTTCATCGCCCGCAGCAGCATATTACCTTCACTCAAATAACGTATCAGCTTAAGTACACGGAAGATACGGAAGAGCCTCAGTACCCGGATCAGCAGCGCCATATGTGCGCCCGGGAAGATAAGCTCCAGGTAGCTGGGCAGAATTGAGAGCAAGTCCACCACACCATAGAAACTGCGCATATATTGCAGTCGAGCTGCCGAGCAGTAAAGGCGAAGGGCATATTCAATGGTGAAGATGACGGTAAAAAACCACTCCAACATCATGATCTGCTCACCATATTCCACCTGAACATGGCCTATGGTTTGTAGCAATACCAAGGCCACACTCAGCACAATGCAGATAATCAGCGCAATGTCGAAATACCTGCCTGCCCGGGTGTCTGTGCCAAAAATAATGGTTCTGAGTCGCAGTCGTAACACACTGTCATCAGCTTCTTTGGTCATACACTTAACCTGTCTACATGGTTTCTTTGTCATAAAAACTGCCGATACTTTAAACCAATACGACAGAATATGTGACCTTTGTCCGGAAATTCCCTGCAGGCTTCAAGTTAAGAAAATCAACAGGAAACGAGAGTCAGCGGGATTAATTAGTGTAAGATGCAGCGATAAAATACCGCGCCCAGCCCCGTGGAGACGAAATGCGCACACTGCTTTGCCTGTGTATCCTGATAGTAAGTTTGCCGCTGCAGGCAGTGGATCTGGTGGTGGTTCAAAAAGCGGACCGCACCATGACGCTGTACGACGGTAACCGGGAGATAAAACGCTACCATATCGCCATGGGTGACTCGCCTGCGGGACACAAGATCAAAGAGGGAGATCAGCGAACCCCTCAAGGCCGCTATATTCTGGACTACAAGAAAGAAGACAGCGCCTACTACCGCTCAATTCATATTTCATACCCCAACGCAGCAGATCGTCTGCGCGCCAAAGCGCTGGGTGTAAGCCCCGGCGGCCAAATTATGATCCACGGTGAAAACCCCAACTCGGAACGCTCGCCAGAGGAGCAGCAGGCATTCAACTGGACTAATGGTTGTATCGCCGTTACCAACAAAGAGATGGATGAACTGTGGCAACTTATTCGGCCCGGCACCCCCATTGAAATTTGGCCCTGAACACCTGAGATAAAATAATGACCGACACAAAGTTAACCCTGGATACCCTGATGCTGACCTGGCAGGATTTTGCCGGCCGCATTCAGGCCTTTACCGCAGATTTGGGATTGGCTGAGCTGGAACTTGAATGCGACCACGTCGCTTTGCGGGTAAACAGTGCCGACACAGCACAAGCTCTGGCCGATGCCTTCGAAGCCAGGGGTGAAATAATCTCCAACAATATTATCAACGGTCGTCCAATACTGATTATCAAACTCCACCAGCCGCTGATACTTGGCGACCAGTCTGTGTATTGTGTCGAACTGCCCTTCCCCGGCGACAAGCTCTATCCGGTTGAAGGCTGGGAACATGCTGAACTGGTGCTGACGGTTGATGCCAAAGACTGTGATACTCTTGCGCAAGCCCTGATTAGCCGGTTGCCTGAAATCCAGTCGGTACTGGATGGTAAGCGTGATATCAAGGTCAAACTCAGCTCCCCAAAAGGTGAGCAGGAGCGCTTGCCCAACCCGACGATTGCCTTCAAGCGTGATGGCATCTGCGTCAAAGTTCATGCCCATACCATTGAAGCTGTGATTGCCAGCGAGCAAGCCGAGTAATAAGGAGATCCCAATGGCCTCATCCCTGCCCTTTTCCCAGGCCTGTGAAAACAACAAACAGCCGATCCTCGACGAGTTGAAACCAAGGCTGAAACAGGCGCTGAGGCTATTGGAAATCGGCAGCGGAACAGGCCAGCATGGAGCCTTTTTTGCTGCTAATCTGCCTGCGCTTGAATGGCAGATGTCAGATCTTGCTGCGAACCTGCCTCACCTGAGGCTGAGACAAAACCAGACAGAACGTGCCAACCTGCCAACAGTGGTTGAATTGGATGTTACCCGATCAAGGGGTGAGTGCAGGTACGATGCAATATTCAGCGCCAATACCCTGCATATTATGCCTGGCTCAGCTGTCCCGGATTTCTTCCTGTGTGCTTCCAGCCATCTCCATGCAAATGGCACATTGTTTATATATGGCCCTTTTCGCTATCAGGGTGAATACACTTCGGAGTCAAACAGGGAGTTCGACCAGTTTCTGCAAAGCAGGGATCCTCTGTCTGGATTGCGGGAAATGGATGAGCTGACAAACTTGGCAGATAACGCAGGTCTAAGCCTGATGGAAGACCTTCCCATGCCAGCCAATAATCGCATGTTGGTTTTCAAAAAATCTATCTAAGCCAATACCTTGATGAATTTTCATCAAGTGAAACACTTTTCTGCCCGAGTCGACTTATACCAACTGGCGTAAAGGGGTAAGCTTAAGCGGATTAGAGACACATTAAGGAGTTATCATGGGCTCTGTGACGACCAAAACCCATCCCAATGGGCTGGATTACGTTGAAATCAACACCGCACTTTGCAAGGCCCGCATCTTTATGCAAGGTGCGCAAATCGATTATTTTGAGCCAGCAGAAAAAGGCCCGCTGCTGTGGGTCTCTGAAGCCGATGACTATCAGCCGGGGAACGGGATCCGCGGCGGTATTCCAGTATGCTGGCCATGGTTTGGCATGAGCGATAAAGAGGGATTCCCGCAACATGGCTTTGCCCGGACCCGCATCTGGTCGCTGGAATCGGTCAAAATGCAAAATGAAGTGGCGCGTCTGAGATTTGTCCTTAATATCGACGAAGCTGACAAGGTTTTCTGGCCCCACAACACTCAGGTTGCCGTGGAGTTTGAACTGACAGATACACTCAAAGTCAGCCTCATCAACCGCAACTCTGGCGATGAGACAGTCACTCTGACTCAGGCTTTACATACTTACTTCCCTGTTGGCGATATTCATCAGTTGAAAGCGACAGGTTTCAGCGGTGCCAAATATATCGAGTTTGCCAAAGGTCCCTATCCTCAGGAAGGAGATGAAGTCAGATTCGATAGAGAAACTGACAGAGTTTATACCGAGCTGGGACAGGTTCAGCTGCTGCATACACCGGGCGGCACCATAGAAGTGAGCCGGGAAAACAGTCAGTCGGCAGTATTGTGGAACCCCTGGATTGACAAATCAAAGTGGTTGAGTCGTTTTAACGACGAAGACTACCTGACCATGGTTTGCCATGAAGCGGCCAACGTACTGGAAGACAAACTGGTACTGGAGCCGGGACAGGAA
Source organism: Shewanella corallii (assembly GCF_023349125.1). Lineage (GTDB taxonomy): Bacteria > Pseudomonadota > Gammaproteobacteria > Enterobacterales > Shewanellaceae > Shewanella > Shewanella corallii. The sequence goes on from NZ_JAKIKT010000008.1 coordinate 40,914, forward strand.
CATTCTCTGACCACAAGCATTCGCTGGCTCTAGGCCCTTTGATGACAGGCAGAAAACTGCTGCTATGGCTGACCGGCATACTGCTGGCAGCCACTGTCATCTTGCTGCTCAACTATCAGTGGCTGACCAAAACGCTCGTCAATCAGGTACTTGACCCCCATCAAATCCAAATTCAACAGCTTGATTTCAAACTCACTGACCCAAATATCATTTCTGTTGACCGGTTACAGCTTGAAAACCGGGGAAATCAGCTCACCTTAACCGGCTTACAGCTAAAGCTTCCCGTCCCCTTCTACCAGTTCTCCATGGAGCAACTTGGCAAGACCGAAGTTAAACTGCAACGGCTGGATTTAAACCTGATCCGCCTGCCCCAGGCTTTGCTGACCCGCAAGAGCACAGACCCGGAAACGGCCCCCGGTTCCCAATCCGAACCTTTGCCCCCGCTGCCTTCAATTCAGCTCCAGCAAGCCAGACTCAATCTCGCTGGATTGCCCCTAAGATTTGAGAACGTTGGACTTGGAAGCATTAGTTTTGAGAACGTTAGATTTGAAGAGGTTGGCTTAAACAGCAGCCCCGCAGATACAGGGGAAGACAAAGCTCAGCGCAGCGCTGTCAACAGCATCAGGTTTGCAGGTGATCTTTATCCAGCCTACTTACCAAATTCTCAGCAAGCGCCACAGCAGCCATTAATACAATTAACCGGTGAACTGAGCCGCTCTGCGGTGCATCTGGATGCCCAAAGTCCCCTTGGCCTGTGGAATCAAACGCTACAGCAACTTGAGGAGCACCCACTCCTCACAGCCTTAATCCCGGCACCAACAAGGGAAATACTTGAGGCTGTCAGTGAATTACAGCTCGAAGGGGATGCCCATCTGGATCTTGATTATCAGTTTGATGAACAGCTGCTGTTAACAGGACAAGTCAGGTCATTGTCTGTCTCCGCCCCTCTGAATACTCTGGTTGCCAAATTTTCCGGGGCAGGTACACCCAAAGATATAGCCGGAAAAGAGCACAAACCCAGTGCCCGCCAAGACGCCTCGGAAAATGCTGAAGTTATCTCCCTCAGTTCAGACAGTATCGAATTTTCGCTGGGCTCAAGCTCACAGGACTCAGCCAAGGGTACAGGTACCAGCACCACGCTATCGCCCGGCAGCCTAAAGCTGAATAACGCCTTCGCTCTGCTGCCTCAATCAGATAACTGGCTGTCTGTCGCTAACAATCTGGAGTTGAATAGCAGCAGTGAACTTCAACTTACCTGGCAGCAACCAATACAGATTTCCCATGCCGTTGAGGAAGATAACCGGACAAACACTTTCCTCAGAGTGCAAAGCCCGGGAGAGTTGCGGCTAAGTGCAGGCAAACAAGCTTTGTCGCTAAGGCAAACTGAACTCAGCTGCGCACAAGGTTGCAGTTTGAGCTCAGACTGGTACACCAAGATGCAGTTCCGGGAACTCAATTGGCCCCTTTACTTTTTTGCCAGCAACTCGGCTAAAAATAAGAGCACAGAGCCACCTGCACATTCATTACAGGCAAGTGCATCACAGTTAAACCAGTGGTCTGTCAAACGGGGCAAACTCGAAGGAGAAGGCAAAGTCACCGCGAGTTTTAACCCAGAGAAGAGTGCTCAAAAGCAAGCTGACACTCCACAGCCCGCATCTTCCCAACTGCTCTTGAGTGCAAATCTGCAACTGGATGCAAACCAGCTTGATGGTGCAATGGCTGAGAACAAGCAGAGACTGTCACTCACCTCCCCCTCTCTGAAAGCTGAGCTGAGTCTGGGCATGGATGGCGATAAACTGAGTCTGCATAAGCCTCAGTTTGCACTGTCCACACAGGGTTTTAGATTCATCTCATCAAACCGGGAACTTTCCGGCGTCGCTGAACTCAGTGCCAGTGGTGAGCAACTCGCCCTGTGGCAACCGCTGGACAAACAGGCACCACAGGTCATGTCATTGAATATTTCAGCCCGGGAGTTGAAGCTCAGTCAGCAAGGGGAGCTCTGGAACCTGCCTCTTACCAGCCTGAAACAGTCTCTGCAGTGGCAACCCACAGAGACAGGCCATGCAGGACAACTGACCACCAGTGAGAGCTGGCAAATTGGCGCCCTGCCTGTCACCAGTCACCACCAGCTAGAGAGTCTGGGCCAACAGAATTGGCGTCTTAACGGACAATGGCAAAACCAGAGCCTGCTGCCCACGCTGGAGCAGCTGCTGGCCTCCACTGTGCCCGCGGAAATGTGGAAGCAGTATCGCCCCAGAGAACTTAGCCTCAGTGGCATGCTAGAAACCCAGGTGTCAGGCCAGGCGAATTTAACCCTGCCAATCCTGAGCCGCCCTCTTCTTGGCAAGGATAAGGTTGAGCGTCAAGCGCGGAAGATGCAGCTTGGCCAATGGCAGCTTAAGCTTGCCCCGACGCTGAATCTGGTTCAAGTCAGCAAAGGCGCTGTCAGCGCTGAAAATGGCAAAGTGTCAGCAGTATGCCAGCTTTCCTCCGGCTCAAATTCAGTTAACTGTCAGCAATTGGCTGTGACACTGGAAACCTTGAATCCTGGGCTACCGATCAACGACATTACACTCGATGGCAAAATGGATATTGACACCCTGGGCGATGGGGGCGAACTGAATATCAAAGGTCGAGGCGAGCTGTTGGGTGGTGAGTTTTTATTGCCTCAGTTTAACCTGAGCCGCAACGATACCTCCCATGCTTATTTGGTACTGCAGGGATTAAGCTTGCCGCTATTGCTGGCGTTACAACCACTGGAAGGGGTCACCGCAACCGGAATTTTTGATGGTGTTTTGCCAGCTAAAATTGAAAAGGGCAAAGTCAGTGTTAATGGCGGTCGCCTCGCCGCCAGAGCGCCAGGGGGGCTGATTGCGGTGACCGACAACCCAACTGTGCTGTCACTCAGACAATCTCAACCACATCTGGATTTTGCATTTAATGCGCTGGAACATCTGGAGTACAACACACTGGCCAGCACCTTTGATATGCAACCCGGGGGGGAAGCCGAGCTGAAGGTTCAGGTTAAAGGCCGCAGTCCCGGCATAGAAAGACCTATAGAATTCAACTACAACCATGAGGAAAATCTGCTGCAACTGTTGCAAAGCCTGCAAATAGGCAACACACTGCAACAACAGCTGCAAGACTCACTCGAATAGGGGAATTTCAGTGAATGTAATCACCAAGACGTCGACACTTGTTCTACTGCTGCTGGCAGTGGGAGCCTGTACTCCAACGGTCAAAATTGAGCCCCCGGACAAGCCCATAGTGATAGACCTTAATGTCAAGGTTGAACACGACATCCGCATCAAAGTCGACAAGGAGCTGGATAGCTTGTTGACTGATAAAAGCCTGTTTTAAAAGGAGTCCTGATATGAAATATCTTGCCGGCCTGATGATAAGCCTGATGCTGTGTGCCAGTGCTTTTGCCATGACACTGCAGGAAGCCAAGTCACAGGGATATTTGGGTGAGCAACTTAATGGCTATCTGGGCCAGGTGGTTGCCAACAGTGACGCCGCCGCTGTGATGCTGGAAGTGAATACCAAGCGTAAAGCTCAGTACCAAAAAATCGCCAAACAAAATGGCGTAAGTCTGGCTTTTGTGGAGCAGCAAGTTGGTGCTAAGGCGATTGCCGCAGCCAAGTCAGGAGAATTTATCCAGAGCGCTCAGGGTAGCTGGGTTAAGAAATAACCCTAATTGCGTTTAAGCAGTGGCGGCAGAGTCCACCAGGTCAATGCCCGCCACAGCCACTCCATAGGTCCTTGCCTGAATACCGCCAGCCACAATCCACTCACGACAATCTGCATCAAGCCTATACACACAGCCACCAAAAACAGTGCCTCCCGGCCCAACTGCGCATACCAGCCAAGCCCATAGCCGAAAAAGATCAGCGCCATAATCAATGACTGCCCCAGATAATTGGTTAGCGCCATGCGTCCGACATTGGCCAGTGCTTTCTGCAGCTGTTTCCCCCTGTCTCCCCTCCCGAGCCAGAGGCAAAGGAGTCCAAGATATCCTAGGGACATGAGTGTCGACGCCAGAATATTGGGCACCAGCCCAAAACTGAACCAGGCGGACATGCTCCAACCCATATCATGATTCCACCAAAGCCCGAACAAAGACAATGCAAAACCGCCGCCCACTCCTGCAAATGCCAACCTTTGATAAAGCCGGACTGGCGCGCTACCGCTGAGCCACCCCAAACGCAGCAGAGCAACGCCGATACACATCATGGCAAATGCCTTGAGTGCCACAGAGAAAAACCAGTTCAACAACACGAAGTCAGCTCCGGCAGCCATTTCGCCACCATCCCAATTAGCCCCTCGCAGAAAATGCATCAGTTGTTGATAGTCACCTTGGTAGAAGGCTTTCATCGCAATTAGCTGCTCGGCATCTGGCGCAAAAAAAGCTCCCAGGTCCCGCCAGGCAGCATCGCCCAATACCTCGTGACTGACGCCATCCATGGTTCCCAGGAAAGCCGCGCCGACCAAACACAGGCCGGCGACGATCATTAAGTTCATCGCTCTGAGGTTAAGCAGAGGAAACAGCATAAAGCCGAGCATGGCATACAAAGTAAGAATATCGCCGTTCCAGAGAAACCAGGCATGGCTTATCCCGATCACCAATAACCACAACTGGCGTCTGATAAAAATGCCGCCTGCACTGCCCTGTTCGGTTCTAAGCTTGTCGCATAACAAAGCGGCCCCGGCCCCATAAAGCAGAGCGAACAGCCCCATAAACCTCTGGTCAAAAAACAGATAAGAAACAGCAAAGAAGGGGTAATTGAGAGGATTATCAGTATCCCATGACATGGGGTTCAAATAGGCACTCATGGGCATGGCAAAACTAATAATATTCATAAAGGGCAAGCCCAACAGTGCAAACCCTCTGATAATATCCAGACTCTCCAATCGCCCGCTAGGGTTTATACCCGTATTCAACTCTGTCCCTGCCAAACTCAAATCCCTCACTTTGAACCCCGACCATGCTTGCACAGTCAACCTTAGCTGTCGAGGCAGGCCTTTTTAACAACAAAAAAGCCGGCGCTGACAGCGCCGGCTTAATCACAACAGAATCAGTGTCAGAAATTCACACTGGTGCTGTCCTGCAGACCATTATCATCGGTCACTGTCAGTGTCACTTCATCGGCATCGCGACCACGATAGATGGCAAAGCGGCTGTTTCTCACCGTGCCATCGTTGAACTCCCAACTGTGGCTGACAACACGACCATCAGGGTCATAGCTGCGCGACAGGAAGAAATGCAGGCGGAAGAAGCTTACATGATAAATGCGAGCTACCGGGGCATCACCGGCATCAATGGTTACCGTCTCGGTTACACTATTTTGCGCTCCTGCGTTATCAGTCACGGTCAAAGTCACCTGATAGTCACCTGATGCCGCATAAGCGTGGTTCACCTGTTCACCAACACCCTGGCTGCCATCCCCAAAGTCCCAATTCCAATCAACTATTTCACCATCAGTATCACTGGAGGTGGAAGTAAAACTGGCCTGCAACCCCTGAATTGCTGTGTCAAAAGAGGCTTCAGGAGCTTCGTTGGCAGGTGTCATATCCAAAGACAGAATGACAGGGTCATGATCAGATGAGCGATAGGCATCTGCTGCATACCAATCAACTTGCTGGGACGACGACTTAAACTCAGTGTTGTAATCCAGCGCCCTTGGCTCGTCGGCATTGATATTCCAATGTGCGCCATCCACCAGTTTCTCGGCCAGAGCAGCATTCAACAATGCATGGTCAAGACTGCCGGTTTCACCTGAGAACACATAGGAGTACTCATCTGGCTTCTCAAGCAGGGTGAACAGGTTTTCATACCCAGCTGATTCCAGCTCAGTCACAGGATCTTCCATGGCGTAAGCATTCAGGTCACCCATTACCACAATAGCCTGTTCAGGGTACTCGCTGGCCAACCAGATGTGGATAGCTTGAGCTGCTCGGGTACGGGTCAGGTTACAGTTGCCCTGGCCGTCGCCCTGATCAGGATCACCCAGGCTGTCACAGTTGCTGCCCTTGGACTTAAGATGATTTACCGCAACCACCATAGACTCGTCAGTGGCAACATGGGTAAATGTCTGGGTCAACATTGGACGGTTCTTGGTATCCAGGAACAGCGGCTGCCCATCTGCATCAAGTGGAGAGTTACCACTGTCCAGGATAGAAGCAGCACCTTGCGGGCTGACTACAGCGGGACGATAGATAATACCTACTGCAATGGCGTCGGTACCGATTTGCGATACACCCGGGTTCAGGTAGGCGAACTCGGTACTGCCGGCAGCAGCATTCAGTCCGTTAACCAGATCTGCAATGGCACTGTCAGCACCATATCCGTCGTTTTCAATCTCCATCAAACCAAACACATCGGCGTTAATTGCCAGCATAGCGTTGATGATTTTGTCTCTTTGACGGGTGAACTCTTCAGCAGTATCTGCACCACGTGGGGTTGGGAAGCCACCGCCCACGCCATCACCATTGAAGTAGTTCAGTACGTTAAAGCTGGCTACCTTGAGGTTACCTTCAAGTGAAGGCGCCTCTGTACGGGCATTGGTGTGAACCACATTCACGGTTTCGGTAGGCATCACACGGTATTTGCTGAATGAATAATGCAGCACGCCATCCAGATCCGTGACGCTGTCACCCACCCTCAGGGTGTTGGCCGCACTCAGCTCAGGTGCAGGATATACAACAGGATCCGGGTTCTGCGCGGTTTGATTGTCATCCATCACAATCGAGTCTTTGGCATTGGCAGCGGATACCGCCAGTGCAGGCGCACCCGGCTCAGCGACCTGAGTCCCAATATAGTGGCGACTTGAGCCCAGAATCACTTCACCAAAGCGAGCAAGGTTGTAGACATCATTGACTATCAAATTCTGTGGGAACTTCACCAGCATGCCTTCAAAGGCTTCCAGATCACCGACTTCCGCTACCGGTAAGCTTACCGATACAGATGAAGGCATCACCTGGTCGCTGCCACACAGCAGCTCATCACTGATGTTGCCCAACTGAGTCAGATTGAAAAACTCAGTCACCTGCCCCCGGAAACGTACCAAGTCACCAGCCTGGTAGCTGATATCCGTTGTCCCCAGATAAATAAACAGACCTTCAGAGGTCTCGGCGTCAGCATCAACGTCCGCATCAGGCGTCTGCACGTACAAGCCCTTCAGTCCCGGCATGACAGCAGTGACAACGGCCTGAACGTCCGCAGTGGTATTGACCAGAGGGCTGGCATCGCCGCTGCCCTGAACCGCATGAATCGGTGTTGCTTCAATATCACAGGCAAAATCTACCGGCGGAGGAGGTGGCGGTGTCGTACCACCATCAAAGTTGCCCAGATCATCAAAAGTATTGTTGGCAAAGCCTTCCCAACCCGCCAGCGTCACGGCATCGTCAACTATCGTGTCGGCAGTCAATTCAGTACGGCGCAGGGTATTGTTGGCAGTAGACAGGTCACCACTGCCCCACTCACTACCCGGGTCAATGCCTACCTGGCCCAGACTGTCTACCACAGTGCCATTCTTTTGCAGCACAATGGCGTCATCACCATTAAAAAAGCTGGCTGAACTGGTGAGATCAGTGACCGCTAAAATAGCAGGATCAGCACCATCATCGGCGACAACATAAACGTCACCGGCAGCCAGATTTCCACTCAGTGAAATTCGGGTATTAGCACTGGTTGAACCGTTGAAATAGATATCGAGTTGATATGCAGATAAATCGATAGAAGCAGAAGTTGGATTATATATTTCGACCGCTTTATTAAGAGAGCTGCCCTCTACATATTCGGTAATAATAAGATCATCGGCAGCATAGGACATCATACTGACCCCGCTCAAAGCGAGCGCCAGCACACGTCTTGAATTGGACATGGTAAACCCCTAAAAGTCTATTGACAGTTATTTCTTGGCAAATTAACCAAGGTGTAAGCCAATACTAGCTTCACGTTTGCCTTTAGTTTTCAGCCGGGACTTGATACCGCATGACTCAACCCCAGATTACGCTAATATACAAGACAGGAGTTACAATAAAATGTCAACAAAGTAGCAACATACAACCCATATCTTTGCATATTTACTCTCTATAGGTATTTACTGACCAAATATTAACCACTAAGACCATTTATTTGTTTTCACAAAAGAACAAGCCGGCAACAAAATAACATTTAACCATGCAAAACATGACGATAAACAAAAACAGCAACTCTGTTTATTTTGTTGAGTTTATCTAGTTTACTTACGGGACAATTATTACCTTAGATATAACCCTGATATTTGTCAGGACAATATTCATTGGCTCTCACTTTAATCCCAATTCATTAGTGAACGCAGTTAACCCTTTTAGTGGCAGAGATATAGTCTGGTTCAGCGGCGGCTCATCCAGGCATACATTTTCATAGCCACAAAGCTGAATAAAATAATCCCGACAGCATCTGCCAATAAATCTTGCCAGTCGAGAGTACGATTAGGGAGAAATGACTGGCTGCCCTCTTCCAGCAATGCAAATAGGCTAACCAATAAGGTCCCCCTTAATATCTTCACTCGACCAATACGCCAATATCGACAGGACAAGGCCAGATTTGCGACCAGGGTCAGTGTTCCAAACAAACCAAAGTGTCCTAATTTATCGCCATAGGGGATCCCGGCAATAAACTGGAAAAAGATGCTCTGTTGGCCAGTATTGGCCAGATAGATCACCCAAAGAATAAATCCGAAAAAGCCCAGAGCCAGTGCTGAAAGCCAATACTTCATTTCAATACTCATATAAATAGAGAAGGGAGCAGATGCTCCCTTCTCTAATCCTAATCCCGCTGCAACGCCACTATAGGGTCCAGCTGCGCCGCTTTTCTGGCAGGGTATAGACCAAACCCTATGCCTACCGCCATGCAAACCCCCAGCGACAGCAAAATAGCAAAAGGGGACCAGGCAACCGGCCAACCCGCCGCGGTTGCAATCACCATAGCCAACAACATGCCCATGGCAATACCAATAAGCCCGCCTGTGGCTGAAATCACCACACTTTCCAGCAGGAACTGTCTGGCAATATCTTTCTGCCTGGCACCCAGCGCCCGGAGCAACCCGATCTCCCCGGTTCGTTCCAGAATGGTGGCCAGCATAATATTCATAATGCCTATCCCCCCTACCAGCAGGGAGATCCCGGCAACACAAGCCATCACAATATTAAAGATATTCTGGGTGCGCTGGTGTTGAGCCAAAAGATCCGCCGGAACCACCACATCGAAATCCTGCTCACCACCGTGGCGACGTGACAACAGATGATTCAAAGATGCAGCGGCCAAAGACGGTTCTACGCCATCGGCCAGAGCCAACTTGAGCCTGTCCAGCTGATCTTCAAGTGGAGCAATATTCATTTTCTTCAGTGCGGTACTCAGGGGAATAAACACCTGGTTACGCTCACCGCCGAGTTTAACGCCTTCAATTTTGGACTTAATCTCCTCCCCCTCGGCCAGCACACCTATCACGGTAAACCACTGATGATTGACCTTGATCAGTTGCTCAAGCGCCTGTCCCCGGGGAAACAAGCTTCTGGCAGCCTCAGGCCCCAATACCGCCACCTGGGTATAGTGAAGTTCATCGTCTTCATTGATCGCCCGCCCGGATGCAAGCTTCATGGCACTGAGAGAAAAATAGCTTGTCGTGACACCCACGACTCTGGCATCACTGGTACCATTGGCGCTGAACAGGCTATAGGTTTTTATCTGCTTCTCTGCACTCCACTGGTTGATAAAGGGCAAGGTATCACCAACCGCATCCACATCCCGCAGGCTGAGACCAACACTGTGCTCCCGCACGGCTTTGAGCGACTCACCTGTCAGAGGACGGCTGTCCACCACCAGGTTGCGCACGCCCATGGACTCAATCATCTTAAGCGCTTCCTTTTCCGCCCCTTCCCCCACACTCAGCATGGCAATTACGGCCCCGACACCGAATATCATCCCCAACAACGTCAAAGCAGTGCGCAGTTTATGGTGGCGCATTTCAGCAAAAGCCTGATTAATACCCGGCCAAATCCCCGACTGTCTCATCTTATTTCTCCCGGCCGGGTCAGTGCCACGACATCACCAGATTGCAGTCCACTGGCAATCACTGTGCGGTTAAGGCTGCGTTGTGCAGGTTCCACTGTTTGCTGACGATACTCGCCGCCATCGCGAACAAATACCCAATATTTACCATCCTTTTGGAACAAAGCCTGGTTAGGCACGGTAATGCCAGTGTCCAAATCCAGCACATCTATGCTGGCAGAGACCTGACGTCCGGGTTTCATCAACCCGGGTAAGGTTTCATCCAGCGCGACCACCAGCTCAAAGTAGTTTACCGGGCTGTCTTTCTCTCTGGGTTTTGCCAGCGCGTCCACCTGAGATACTGTGCCGGTGAAAACCCTTTCAGGGTATGCATCCAGCCTCACCTCAGCCCGTTTGCCCACCGCCAGTCCTGCGGCTTCGGACTCAAGTACATAGAGTCTGGCCTGCATCCTGGACGTATCTGGCAATATGCCGATCTCCATGCCCGACCACACCATGTCACCAATAGCTGGCTCTTCACCACTCCAGCCACGACGATAGACAAAAATGCCATCGTGGGGAGCCTTAATCTCCATAAAGGCCAGATTGTTTTCATATCGGTTCATCTTGCTCAAATGGCTTTTCTGTTTCAGCTCCAGCAAAGACTGCTCCGCCTGTGCCTGACTGTCATGCTGATCAAGTCCCCAGCCCAGATAGTCCTGCCGGGCTTCCAGATAGGATTGATTACGCATCTGATCGATAATGTCTATCTTGGTGTAAACACGCTCATCCTCGCTGAAAAACCGTCTGGCCAGCTCCAACTCTTCATCGTTGACGTCAGCATCCAGGTTCAGCTGGCGACTGGCCGTGGTGTCTTTCTCTGTCTGTATCTCTTTGTCCAGACCCAGTTTGTCGAAGGCAAAACGCTCCAGCTCAAGATTGTGGCTCTCCCGTGAAGGGTCGAGTCTGGCAACCACGTCCCCGGCCTTTACTTCACTGAAGTTGTCCCTGATCCAGGCCAGAGACTGAGGCCCTCTGAGACGGGGAGGAACCGTAACCGCCGTGGATTGGCTGGCTTCCAGCTCTCCCTGAGCGGGGATCCTGACTTCCAGCCCGGAGTCGGCCACAGTCATGGTCAATACATCCTGGCGCGCACCATCACTGCAGCCAGCCAACAGCCCCAGGGTAAACATTGCATAAATCAGTCTCATGGCATGCGTACCTCATCGCCCGGGGTCAGGCCGTCGACTATGGTTACCATGCCATCTCCCCTGACGCCGACTTCAACCGGCTGGCGTCGGTCGCCAAACAGGGATGGCACAAATACATAGGCTTCTCCTGCATCGTAGTGCACGGCCCGGCTGGGCAATAACATCGCATCGGCACGGGAAGGCAGTTCAATTTTGATTTTGGCAGTCATTCCCGGACGCATGAGTTCGGTATCCGGGTCGTCAATACTGGCCAGGGCATCGAATACCATTAACGGCATCTCCTGATTCTTGGGCCTGAATACGGCGCCAAGCTCGGTGATCTGCCCCAGAAATCTGCGCTCTGGGTTGGCATCGAGACGAATACTTACCTTTTGTCCCAGAGCCAAACGCCGGGCTTCGACTTCAGGTATCTCCATTTTGACCCGCATCATAGTCAAATCAGCGATGCTGACGACTGTGCCACCGGCAAAAATAGACTGACCTTCCTGAATTTTGTTGCCCTCGGGATCTGTGCCATAAACCAGAATCCCCTCTCTGGGGGACTTAAGCGTCATCGCCTTAATCGCGTTCTGAAGAGCACTCACCTCAGATGCAAACTTCTGTCTGTCGCCTTCCAGCATGGCTTCGCGCTGGGTGATACTCGCTTTCTCCAGCTCCAGCTTACGCTTAACCAGGGCTACTCTGTCTTTGGCGATTTCCGCATCCCGTTGATATTTGAGCCTGTCAATTTTGGCAACCGTATCATCAGAGATGTTGAACTTCATATCTGCCTTTTCATGCTCCATTTGAGCCTGGGCAAGATCCAGTTTAAGTTCCTCTATCTTCTGCGCATTTCTGAGTCGAGAGGTTTCTATGTCCTGTACTGTGGCATCCAGCTCTGCCTGCTTTACCTGCAGTCGCTGAGCAATTTCCGAGGTGTCCAAACTGGCCACCACTGTCCCCTCGCTGACCTGCTTTCCTTCCGGTGCCAACTGCTTCACCTGATATTGCCAAACCCGCCTCAGTGCCGGGGGCATCATGGATACTGTCCCGGCAGATTCCAACTCTCCGGTCACTTCAATGGACTGAGGTAAGGCTCCCTGAGTTACCTCAGTCACAGGGGCTTTTTCACAGCCGGACAGGACCAGTGTCGCCATCAGCAATACCAACAGGTTTCTGTTATCAGCCATTGGATTTTTCCTCCAATACCACCTGCACACTCATGCCCGGCTGCAACACCAGATCCGGAGCATCAATACTCAGCTCCACCTCAAACCAGTTACTTTGCCCCCAGGCCTGCTTCTGCTGTGCCTGGCTACTGATTCGGGTCACTCTGGCGTTAAACTCATTTTCCAACTGAGCATCCAGTCGTAGTGTGGCACTGTCGCCTATGGCCAGTTTGTCGATATCAACCTCATTCACCCAGGCTTTTACCTGCAAACCATCCATGGCTGGAATATCTGCAATCAAGCGTCCGACCTGCACAGTATCCCCAACCTCTGTCTTGCGCTTGGAGCGAAAGTTATAGGCATAAAGCAAGGGGCCGGCAAATCTGGCTTTCAACTCAAGACTGTCGAGATCTGTCATGGCGCGCTCCAATTTGAGCCGCGCCTCTTCACGGTCCAGAGCAAGCTTTTCCATCGTTGCTTTCTGCCTGGCTTCCGCCTCTTCCAGGGCTTTTTTAGCTTTGCTCAACTCAGCCCTCGTTTGCAGCAAATTAAACTGGTTATCGGCGTACTCTTTGGCCGCAATAAACTCAGCCGGGATCTCGGCATCCAAACCGGCTTTTTCCACCTCCAGTCTGGCCTTTTTGAGATTGAATCTGGCCTGCAGTAAAGCAGCCTGAAGCTCATTTTTCTGACTTTGCTCCTGGGCCGTTACCCTGAGCAAAGTCGCTTCCAACTGTTCAATCTGATTGTCGATCTCGCTTTTATCGAATATCACCACTGTCTGTCCCGGACTGGCTATCTCCCCTTCGGGTAGCATCCACTGGATCTGATAGCGCCAGGCTCTGCCAGCTTTGGGGACAGTAAAACGCTGGGATTCTGCTGAAGCAATCTGGCCTGACAGCACCAGTGCCGACGCTGGTAAAGGAATGGCCAACAGTGCGCCAAGACTTAAACTGAGATAAAGGTTACGCAGCATGATGATCACGCTCTTCTATTTTGACTATCTGACCATCCCGCATGCGAATGATTCGCTGAGCATAAGCAGCGACCTCCTCTTCATGGGTCACTAAAATGATGGTTTGTCCGGCCCGGTGCAGCTCGGTGAACAGTTCCATAATCTCCACTGAGGTTTTACTGTCCAGCGCCCCGGTAGGTTCATCAGCCAACAAAATGGCAGGTCGATTGACCAGTGAACGGGCAATGGCTACCCGTTGACGCTGGCCACCCGACAGCTGATTGGGTCTGTGGTCCATGCGTGTGTCCAGACCAACTCTGGTAAGCAGGGCTTTAGCGTGGGTTTCATCACCCGCAGGAGAGTCAGAGAAACGCAGTGGCAAGAGTACATTGTCCAGTGCAGATAAACGGGGTAACAGGTGGAAGCTTTGGAATACAAATCCGATATCCCGATTACGGGCTGCCGAAAGGTCATCATCACTGAGTTCAGCGACTTCACGGTTGTTAAGACGGTAGCTGCCGGACGTGGGGCGGTCCAGACAACCAATAATATTCATCAGAGTGGATTTACCGGAACCTGAGGGGCCCATAATGGCCACAAACTCATTGGCCTTAATCTCGAAGCCGACCCCTTTAAGGGCCTGAACTTCTGCCTCTCCCATGCGGTAGGACTTGGTCAGCCCGCTTACTGTTATCATTCTATGTAGCTCACAACTTTCCCTGCCAGTTCAGCAGTCTGCCTTGCAATGGCAGACAAGCCAATACTGTTTAAACTAATTTGCAATCCATGCAAAGCCGCACAACTAATAAGAGTTACAAAATACTTGAGAGTAATACCGCAGTTACTGCCCCCTGCATCAACCATAGCCAGCGCGAAAGGCTTTTCGCTGGGCTTTCTTCAGTGCTCAATCGGTAGATTTCCCAGATGGCCGCCAGGGCGTACTGCAGGGCGATAAAGAGTAACAAAGTGTAATTCTGGCCAAGATTAAGCAGCTCGAAACCGGCGGCCGCCAACACGATAACAGCCAACACCTGAGGGACCATGAGTCCGGCAATCCAACGCTGGGAGACGCCGTTTTCCAACGACTCTCCTCTCAGCTCTTTTAACTGCATCATCAATACGGCCAGTGCTAAAAAGGCTGCAACCAATATTCCTGGTGTCATCAGGTTTCTCCTGCCAGTTAATGTGGTCAGCTCAATTACATTGTTGCCATAATCCAGTAATCCAGCCTGGCCTTGGGGTCCGCCATAATGGCTTTACATTTATCCTTGTAAGTTGCCATAAGACCGCGCAGGTCGCTGGCATCCTTCATGGTCATAATCTTGTTCTGTCTTGCTTGCTCCAACGCCTCAGCCAGGGCTTCAGCACCAAGGTACTGTCCTGCCAGATTCTGGGCTTCCGTGGCCTGAGATTTCAGCCTGGACGAGACAGCCGCCATTTGCGGAGAGTCAACCGCGGCAATGGCTTCAGACGCTATCTGATAATAGGCAGCGCAATCCATCAATTCGCCGGTAAAGGCTTGCTCAGCCTCACCCGCCACAGCAATTGGAGAACAAAATACTGCAGCCAAAAGTGTCATCTTAAATTTCATCATCTTTCCCCTGATAAGAAGCTTCAACTCCAGGACTCAGTACCATCCCGGGACAGCCCTGTCGTAATAGTGTTGCCGATGCTAAGTGTGACGTTGCAATCTGAATTCCAGGTCATGTTTTACCGCCGCCCATTCACTGTCGATAATCGAGAACACCACAGTATCGCGGCGGATGCCATCTTGTGTGATTCTGTGATTGCGCAGCACACCATCCTGCCTTGCGCCCAGGCGACTGATAGCCTGGCGGGATCTGTGGTTGTGCCAGTGGGTTCTGAACTCAACGGCAATCACGCCCAGAGTTTCAAAGGCATAGGTCATCAGCAGCAATTTAGACTCACTGTTAATACCTGTCTGCCAGCAGCGTTTGGCATACCAGGTATAACCAATCTCCAATCGCTTATGGGGCCTTTCCCAATTACAGATTCGGGTACAGCCAACTATGTCACCGTTGCATTTATCCCTCACAGCAAACGCAATGGCCGTACCCGCAGCCTGCATAGCCAGCGCTTTATCAATATAGTCAGAGACATCTTCAGGACGGGGCACGCCGGTAAACCACAGCTCCCACAAATCGCCGTCAGTGACCGCTGTTTGCATAGCCGGAATATGCTCTCGTGATAGCGGCTCCAGATTTACCCGATTGCCCTTAAGGAAAACATCTTGTGTTGTCGCAGTCACACCGACTCCCTGGTGCGTGATTCAAGTCGCATCAAATTACCAAAACGGGAGCCGGATCGCGATAGAGGAGAAAAAATTTATCTTCAGCGGTAAAGGTCTACACAAGAATCATCAGGAGTGAGCTGGATAGTGGAGTGAAAGCGCAGCCCCAGCTTTTTCAGTAGCGAGATGGAGGGACCATTGTTACTGTCGACGATAGCAACAACCGGGTGGATATTTTTCTCTTTGGCTTCCTGCATCACTGCAACACAGGCTTCAATGGCATAGCCCTGTCCAAAATACTCTGGCAGCAGAGCGTACCCTATATCCACATGCTCAAGTTGCGGCCGTTTCACCAAGCCACACAGTCCGACAACGTCGCCAGTAGCTCTCAACTGAACCCGATACATTCCAAAGCCATTTTCCCGATAACTTTTCACCGGCCCATCCAGGATATATTCGACAGCCTGCTGCTGTGTTCGCACACCTCTGTCGCCTATATAGCTGAGAAACCCCTGACTGTTGAGCAGTGCCAACATAAAATCTGCATCGGTTTCATCCAAATGGCTTAAGGTCAGTCTTTCAGTCTGAATCATCATAAGTATTAATTAATTGAGTAGCTTAACCAGCATAACAGCACATCCGAACTATACTTTCCAGAAGTCTAACACGGAGTGTTTACTATGACTGATCAGCAGCCTCAAAAGCGCCCCTATTATGTCATCGTGGCTCAGGTCGCCGCCGAACTGAATAAAACCCTGGCAAGCTGCCGCCAAATCAACCTTACCGCCAGTAATGCACAAGCAGCATCAACCCGGATTGGTAACTCTGCAATGGGGTTTAAGGTGTTGACCCACTTTATCGACGAACTGGCCAGTGAAACCCAAAAAGCTGCAAGAGATATTAACTATCTGGCCCGTCAGGCCAGCACCCTCTCCACCTATATAGCCCGCTCTCAAATGGCATTGAAACAGTTTGCCCATGCCAGACAAAAACTGGGAACCCACACAGCGCAACCTGCCATGAAACGAGCAGAGGAACAAACCAGAGAGAAGTTTCACAGCCAACGAAGCGAGTTCAACGGCATGATAGAGCAGATCCAATCCAATCTTGATGATCTGAAAAAGACACTGAGAACAGCCAATGCATTGGCATCAGTGTGTCGTATCGAAGCCTGCCGGGTCGATAAACAAAACCAGGACACCTTTATCGGTGTTGCTGACAAAGTCGATGAGGTTGCAGAGGCAATTCGTCAGCGGGTGGATACCGCTGTCACTCTGTTTACCCAAACTGAAGAGAAGGAAGCCGCCTGATGAAATGCCACCAGCTGATTGAAACCCCAACTCACAAATGGGTCTTCTTCGGGCGAGATCCTGAAAAACCCAATAAAATTATCGACACCAACCAGTACATGGTCATTACCTCAAACAAGGCGCTGTTGATGGATCCGGGCGGTATTGAACTGTTTGCCCCTATGCTGGCAAATATCGTCAAAATGATTCCTCTGGAGCAGCTAACCCACCTGTTTGCCTCCCACCAGGACCCGGACATTATCTCTTCCCTTGGACTCTGGGATCAGACGCTGCCGGATGCCAAACTCTATTCAGCCTGGATGTGGGAAGGCTTTATCCGCCATTTTGGGATGGACAACATCAGTTATGAAGCTATACCCGATGAAGGTATGAGCATTAACCTTGAGCAGGTTGAACTGAAATTTATTCCTGCCCACTATCTCCACTCTTCGGGTAACTATCACGTTTATGACCCTGCCGCCAAAGTGTTGATGTCAGGAGATGTTGGGGCTGCGCTGGAGGGCCCGGAAGCAGACATATTTGTAGAAGACTTTGACGCTCACACTCAAAAGATGCGCTTTTTTCACCAACGCTGGATGCCCTCCAATACCGCCAAGAACGACTGGATTGCGAGAGTCAGGCAGTTGGATATTGAATACCTCTGCCCGCAACATGGGCGGATCTTTCAGGGTAAACAAGTCGCTCAATTCCTCGACTGGTTCGAACAACTGGATGTGGGGACTGGCATCAACAGAAGCGCATAAACAGAAAAAGGGCCACGGGCCCTTTTTAGTTGTTGGCCTAAATATAAAACGCCCGATGAAATTCATCAGGCGCTTCTATTAGAGCAAGGAAGCAGCGCTATACCAGCTGTATCAACGTCCCCAGTAGCTTTCTTCCAGGCTGTCTTCGCGCTCCGGCAGGCCACGGGACAAACGTGGGCTGTGTTGCGCCAGCACTTCATAAGCTACGCGGTTGGCGTACTTACAGATCTGGGAGAATGAGGAGTAACACAGACCATCACGCTTGTGCTTGCTTGAGCCAGGGACATTCGCCTTATGGAAGGTATTGGCCGAGAGATCATGCAGCAAAGCAGACAGAGCGCCATCACCTGCACCATTGGTGTTACGGATACGCTCAGGACCACCCATGTATGGGGAGATGTGAGCATATACCTTCAGTGGGTTCTCGCAATCCGCCTTGTTCTTTGGACGGGAGAACTCGTAACGGTTGAACTCAGGGATCGAGCCTGGCAGCAGCTGATGAGAGGTCTCACGCTTTTCGGCATCATCCGCATATCCCGCCGTGTACAAACCAACCGGGCCAGCCGTCAGCAGAATCATATCGCACCACTCCAGCGCCGCTTCACAGGCCAGCAGAGGGTCTTTATGACCTGTCAAAGCCTCAGCTTCATCTTCGTTCATGGCCAGAATAGTCACATGCTCGGAGATAAAGTTTTGCCACCAAACCGGGTCTTCAGCAATCAGGAAACGGGTACCCAGAGTCAGCACAACCGGCACATCGGCCTCTTTGGCGAACTGAATCGCTGTCATGGCTGCATCGGTAATGCCATCGCCTTCGCTGGCACGCATCAGGTAAGCAGTTAACACCAACGCTGAACCACCCTGTACGACTTCTTTATTGATGTAGTCAGGTGTCAGCTTGTCCATGGCGCCTTTACTGATAGCAAAAGTACGCTCACCACACTCGGAGATAAGGGTGAAACAACGGCCGATAGGACCATCAACAGGCTGCAGGTAGTTCAGATCAACTTTGGATGAGGTATGACACAGGTAACGATAGGAGTAGCTGCCTACTTCGATATTCTTTGACATCACGCCAAACAGCACAGAGCGATCGTCGGCCAGAATAGAGTAGTTGTGAACTGTATTGCCAATGGTGCCACCGGCAAACTCATCACTGATAAGACCGTTGGCTTGCAACTCAGTGTACAGCGCATGAGCCTGCTCATCATTGATCAGTGTAGAGTTACCCTTGGGCAACTGATAGCGGGTCAGCAGTTCATCTTCTACCTTGGCTTCAATATCAACCAGAGTCTGGTCAATGCCGCTGATGTAGGTAGTAAAAGGCTCGGGTAACTGAGTCAGCTGAGCCAACAGAGGATCACGGGTTTTGACTGGAAAGTAGTGCTTGGATTTGCGCTGACCGGGAAACTTCATATCTCATTCTCTGTTGCGGCTTCCTTGCACTACGGATAACGACTCGCTCCTGCCGCCATCTGGAAAATTTAGCTTACGCCAGAATTGAACTGTGCTGCAATCTGCAACCCGTTCTGTGGGGGTCTGGCGTAAAGGCCGCAGATTCTATCACAAAATCCTCAGCGCACCAGTCACCCAGAAGTGATTTATCCCAGAGACCAGAGATGATATTTGTCAGCCCATAAATACAAAAAAACCCGCAAATGCGGGCTTTTTGAGCAAAGTAAAACTTACTTCAGCGCTTCTACAACAGCTGCGGTAACGTCAGAAACAGACTGAGTACCATCAAACTTGCTGTACTTGGTGTTACCTTCGGCAGCCATCTTGCCATAGTAGTCAACCAGTGGCTTGGTCTGTTCGTGGTAAATATCCAGACGCTTGCGAACAGTCGCTTCTTCGTCATCCGGACGGATAACCAGTTCTTCACCGGTCACGTCATCTTTACCTTCCACTTTAGGTGGATTGAATACCACGTGGTAGGTACGACCGGAACCTGGGTGAACACGACGGCCGCTCATACGCTTGACGATCTCTTCATCAGGTACGTCGATTTCAATCACGTGATCAATGCCGATACCGTTGGCAACCATGGCATCCGCCTGTGGAATGGTACGTGGGAAACCGTCCAGCAGGAAGCCCTTGGCACAGTCGTCCTGGGCAATGCGCTCTTTAACCAGACCGATGATCAGGTCGTCAGATACCAGCTGACCTGCATCCATCACCTTCTTGGCTTCCAGACCCAGTGGAGTACCAGCTTTCACTGCTGCGCGCAGCATGTCACCGGTGGAGATCTGTGGAATACCAAAGTGCTCCATAATAAATTGAGCCTGGGTTCCTTTACCGGCACCCGGGGCACCCAATAGGATAATGCGCATCTCTGAAATCCTCTCGTTTCGCATTCGTATATGTTTTCGGGCAGCGATCTTCGCACATATAGCTGCCATATAGAAGGGGTTTTACTAAGACCTTAGACTAAGCTCGCTTAATATTTCATCGTCTTATCGAATTAGTTCTGCCCCGACTTTAGATCAGTAAAGCAATGAGTACAGCTTACGGCGATATTGATTGGCCAGCGCGTTGCCTTGCCCTATCGCGGTCAGGATATCCAGAAATGCCTGCTTGACCTCACCATTGCCTGCCGACAGGTCTTTTTGCAGTACTTCAAACAACAGCTCCAACGCTTCTTCATCGCGTCTGGCCTGGTGCAGCGCTTTAGCCAACGCCTGTCTCACCTGCAGATTGTCCGGTTGCGCTTCAAATTTCTGTTGCAGGTCACGTATCTCCGGCGTATCAGCCGCTTCTTCAGCCAATTGCAGCTTGGCCATCAGGTTTTGATAAAAACTGTCCTGACCGGCAAGACCCACAGATTCGAGCTGAGCCTTGGCGGCAACCAGATCATGGTTTTGCAGATAAGCATCCGCCAACGCCAGGCTGATATCATCACCCGGCTTTTCCTGCTGAGCCTCAATTAACAGGGAAATGGCATTAGTCAGCGCCTGCGCATCTGGCTCTTGTGCCAGAATCTGTCTGGCTTCGTTAAGCTTCAACTCCCAGGCTGCCGGCAGGTGTTTTTCCAGCATAGCAGTCAGCAAAGCTGCATCCTGAGGTCCCACCACGCCATCTACCGGCTGACCTTTACTCAGCACCATAATGGTAGGCAGCGACTGAATACGGAAATAGGAGGCGATCTCCATTTCAGTTTCACAGTCCACCTTGGCCAGGATATAGCGTCCCTGACACATCTGTTCCAGCAAGGCGGTCACACTGAGACTTTCAGGTTGTTGCTGGGCCCAGAATGCCAACACCACCACTTTTTCCATACTGGCGTTGACGACGTCCTGAATATTCTCTTTGGTAAGGTTAACAATGGTTTCCATATTATTCCCCAGCCCCTGTAACCGAGCGATATTTGCTCAGTCATACGGTCTTATTCAACAAAACGGGGCCTAGAGGCCCCGTTAATTCCAGCTTACTTCAGGCCGGCAACCAGCATCTTATTCATCAGTTTAATAAAACTTGATGGGTCTGCCAGATTCCCTTTCTCGGACAACTGCGCCTGCTGCAGGATCAGGTTGGCCCAATCTCCGAACGCCTGCTCATCCTGCTCGTCGTTAAGGCGTTGCACCAGAGGATGGTTCGGGTTCACCTCAAATACCGGCTTGGACTCAGGGATCTGCTGGCCTGCTGCCTGCATCAGCTTGATCATCTGGGAAGACATTTCGCCCTCTCCGGCAACAACACAAGCTGGGGTGTCAGTCAGACGAGTGGTCACCTTCACCTCTTTAACCTGCTCGCCCAGCGCAGTTTTAAAGCGTTCCACCAAAGATTCGCTCTCTTTGGCCAGCTTTTCCTGCTCCTGCTTTTCCGCATCATCTTCCAGCTCACCCAGGTCAAGATCCCCCTGAGTCACGCTATGCAGTTGTTTCTCTTTAAAGTCGCTCAGATGATTAACCAGCCACTCGTCGATGCGCTCACTCATCAACAGTACTTCAACGCCTTTCTTGCGCAGTAACTCCAGATGAGGGCTGTTGGCTGCAGCTTCGTAGCTGTCGGCAACAATGTAGTAAATGTGCTTCTGGCCCTCTTTCATACGACCGATATAGTCGTCCAGAGAGACAGTTGTCGCCGCTGATTCAGTGTGCGTAGAAGCAAAACGCAGCAGGCCTGCAATACGTTCTTTGTTGGCAGCATCTTCTGCCGGGCCTTCTTTCATTACCTGGCCGAACTCAGTCCAGAATTGCTGGTACTTATCGGCGTCATCTTTGGCCAGCTTTTCCAACATGCTCAGGACACGCTTGGTCAATGCATTGCGCAGAGTACGGGTTACTTTGTTGTCCTGCAGGATCTCGCGGGACACGTTAAGTGGCAGATCATTGGAGTCAATCAGACCCTGAACAAAGCGCAGGTATGACGGCATAAACTGCTCTGCGTCATCCATAATAAATACGCGCTGAACAAAGAGTTTCAGGCCATGTTTACGGTCACGGTTCCACATATCCCATGGGGCTTTTGCCGGGATATACAGCAAGCTTGTGTATTCCTGATTGCCTTCCACTTTGTTGTGAGACCAGGTCAGAGGGTCGGAATAGTCGTGGGAGATATGCTTATAGAACTCCTGATACTCTTCATCAGACACTTCTGACTTGGCACGCATCCACAATGCGGTGGCCTTGTTCATGGCTTTCCACTGGCCTTCAGTCGCCGGGATTTCTTCGCCATCAGGACCGTCGCTTTCAGGGCTGCCCTCTTCCCACATCTCTACCGGAATTGAGATATGATCTGAATACTTGGTGATGATAGAGCGCAGACGCCAGTCATCGGCAAACTCTTTCTCTTCTTCACGCAGGTGCAGAGTAATCTCGGTACCACGGCTGTTTTTGGTAATGCTTTCCACGGTGAAGTTACCCTCACCTTCTGACTCCCACTTAACCCCTTCATCAACACCATGACCGGCTGCACGGGTGCGCACAGTCACCTTGTCCGCTACGATAAAGGCGGAGTAGAAGCCCACACCAAACTGGCCGATCAGCTGAGAGTCACGGGCCGCATCACCGGACAGATTTTTGAAAAATTCAGCAGTACCGGACTTGGCAATGGTTCCCAGGTGCTCAATCACACCATCACGGGTCATACCGATACCATTGTCTTCGATAGTAATGGTACGCTTCTCGCTGTCAGTGCTGATGCGAACCCGCAGTTGACCATCACCTTCATACAGGGCGTCATTGGTTAATGCCATATAGCGCAGTTTGTCAGCGGCATCGGCAGCATTGGACACCAGCTCACGCAAAAAGATCTCTTTGTTGGAGTACAAAGAGTGAATCATCAAATGCAGCAGCTGTTTTACTTCGGTCTGAAAACCATGAGTTTCCTGATGTGACATGAATATTTCCCTTGTTGTTACACAATGAATTTCGTTCTTGATAAAGAAATGGGGCCTGGATACAACATTTCAAGGGGAAAAATTAACTGAACAAACAAGCGGCTAAAAAAAAACCAGACACAAGGTCTGGTTTTTGGATTCAAGTTTGATGTTACAAAGACTGTCTGCCGGTAAATGCCAGTGCCAGCGTAGTGCTGTCGACATACTCCAGCTCGCCGCCAACGGGAACCCCATGGGCAATACGGCTGATGTTTATCTGATAACGTCTGGCGATATCGGCGATGTAATGCGCTGTGGCATCCCCTTCTACTGTCGGGTTGGTGGCGAGGATCAGTTCTGACACTTCTCCTCCGGCCAGATGCTCCTCCAGCAATGACAATCCCAGTTCTTCAGGCCCGACACCATCCAGCGGTGACAGGTGGCCCAGCAGCACAAAATAACGACCGCTGAAATGCCCACCCGCTTCAATTGCCAGCACGTCTGCCGGCGTTTCTACCACACAAATGGTATCGGATTTCCCCCGGCGACTGCTGTCGCAAATAGGACATAGTTCCTGTTCGGTAAAAGTTCGGCAGGAACGACAATGACCCACTTCGCTCATTGCTCTGCCCATTACATCGGCCAATGCCTTACCCGCAGGTCTTCCACGCTCGAGCAGGTGGAATGCCATACGCTGGGCAGATTTTGGGCCGACACCGGGTAGGCAACGCAAAGATTGGATCAACTCATCCACCAGAGGAGAAAACTTCATTGCAACCCCTGCTTAGAATGGCATCTTCATGCCAGGTGGCAGCTGCATACCACCGGTCACCTCAGCCATCTTGGCCTTCTGGTTTTCTTCAATGCGGCGCGCTGCATCGTTACAGGCGGCAGCAATCAAATCTTCCAGCATCTCTTTGTCATCTTCCAGCAGGCTTGGGTCAATCTCGACCTTGCGAACGTTATGAGTGCCGGTCATGGTTACTTTAACCAGGCCTGCACCGGCTTCACCGGTCATCTCCATACGGGCGATCTCTTCCTGCACGCGGGCCATTTTTTCCTGCATCATCTGGGCCTGCTTCATCAGGTTGCCCATTCCGCCTTTTCCAAACATAGTCTACTTCTCTAAAGTTAATGTTAAGCTGGCTAATCTTACTCAAATCATGCAGATTAGCAATCTCGTGCCTGAGGCTGGCGACAGCCCCAGGACAAATCTTTGCGCTTTGAGTCCCGGCGCACAGTCCGCACTCAGGCTGAAGTCAGCCCCTGAATACCTCGTCCTCGCAAAGCCAACAAATCCTGAGGGTAAGCGACTGAATCTTCATCCAGCTGAGCCCCCATAAAACTGCTGAGCCAACGAATATTCTCGTCGCTGACCAGTGAGCTTCTTGCCTGTTGCAACAATTCCAGATGGAACCTTGCCCGCACCTCTCTGGGGGTTTCTCTTTGGGGGTCACTACCGACCTGAATTTGCAGTGTAAGCTCTCTCCCTGCCAGTTCGACCAGAGCAACCCTGAGTTGTTCAACGGCGGAGGCGGCTGCCAGGTGTTTTTGATCAGGTTTAAGCAGGAGGTCAATCTGATCGCCCCACTCCATACAGATGGAGTTCACAGCCAACTGTCTTACCCGTCCACCTATTTTCAGGCCTGACATCTGCTTATACCAATGCAGATCCAGTTCGTTACCGGTAACAGGTAACAGTTCTGCCGGCAGCATAATGCCAGCTTCTGCATCACAACTTTGCTCAGGAGCAATCTCCTCAGCTTTGGTTACACCTTGCTGTTCAGCGCTTTGCTGTGCCTCATCATGACTGAACTGCACCTGTGCCATCGCCGACTCTGCGGCCATCACATTGGTATCAGCGTTGTCAGACTCAGTATCATCTGCATCATCAGCCATAAACTCAGCCGAGAAACTATCACTTGGCGGCGGCATAGCTGCGACAGCCTGAGATTCTTCCCAGGGCGGCCTGTCTTCTTTTGCTTGAGAGACTTCTTCCGCTTGAGAAACCTCAGGCTGAGGTTTTGGTGCTTCAGGTTGCAAAGCAACTTGCTGCGGCTGGTTATCAGTGGTGCCGGTTAATACCTGGTCACCAGCAGTGTCGGCACCTGCAGACTCTTCCGTTGACTCAAGCACATCCCGGGGCTCAGATAATTTCTCATCTGTTTGAGTCTCTGGCGCGTTAGGCTTCTTGTCGGTAGAGCCAGGTCCGGCGACCTTAACACCGGGAGTTTCCTCCTGAGACTCTTCACCGCCAAGCCCCGACATCAGCAGATCTCTGGCAGCCAGCACAGCATCGAGAAAATCATCATCCAGTGGTTTCGCTGCCGGCGGCGTAACCACTGGTGCAGCGGGCACAGGAGTGGCAGGCTCGAACATCAGCCCCGACATATCCTGGGTATCTTCGCCGTCGCTATCGCCGGTAAAGTACTGTTCGTAGGATGAAAGGTCGTCCTCACCAAATGATGGAGGACCAAATTGGGGCTCTGAACTATCACTTACCGTGTCAGCAGTCGCTGCTGGAGTAACGCTCTCAGTCGCAGGAATATCCCCGGTGGTCTCAGCGTCGCCCTGCTTATCCTTAACCTGGACATTCGCTGCCTGGGTGTCGGCAGTGGTTTGTGACCGCTCATCAACACTGTACAGAGCGCTCTCTTTCTGGACCACTGGCTTTGCAGGAGTGACATTTGTACCTGACTCCGGGGCCCTGAATTCAGCAGCTATCGGGGCAGGCCCGACAGGCTCGGATTCATCTGAGTCTGATTCGCCCGGCAAGTCTGATGGGGCTTGAGCATTGGCATAGCCCATGGACTCAGCCTGACTGAGCAGCAGCGTTTGCTCAGCCAGCAGCGCATCTTCCTCATCATCAGAATCGTCAGCTTGCTCAATCTCTTGAGACGCATCCGGATTTGAAAGCTCACGGCTTTCAGGTATCACAGGCGTTTGGGCAACAACCTGCGCCCTAGGCTGAGATTCAAGCTCCTTCGCAGGGCTTTCATCAAGCTTCTCAGGTGCGGTGCTTTCGGTTGAAGACGGGGGCTGAACAGTAGCAGCCGACGTTAAGGTTTCGCTGCCCTCAGTACCGGTCGCCCCACCGGCAGGCTCAGCCTTTCCCGGCGTATCACCGCCTCCCTGGGCTGGAGTCCAGTGACCGGCGACAGATTCGGGTAAAAACGCAATGGCTCTAAGCAGTGCCATTTCGAGTCCCGACTTGGGATCCGGCGCATGGGGTAGGTCTTTACGGCCAGTCAATAATATCTGGTAATAAAGTTGGATCTGCTCGGGCTTCAGCACAGAGGCAAATTGCTTGATTTGGTCGCTGTACAATGACATTTGCGCCGCAGCCGGAGCAAACTGGGTCAGAGTAACCTGATGAAGCAGTTCCAGCAGACTGCGCAGCACTTCGTCTGCATCAGCTCCATAGCTGAGGATTTGCGCGGTAAGATGCATCAAGTGGGCAACATCACCTTTCAGCAACGCGTCCAGCAAGGCAACTACCTGCTGCTCATCTATGGTGCCAAGCATGGTTTGCACTTGCTGCAACATGACCTGGCCCGCACCGAAAGCGATAGCCTGATCAGTCAGGCTTAGCGCGTCACGCATAGAGCCATTGGCAGATTTGGCCAGCAGCGTCAGCGCCTGGGGCTCAAAAGGCAACTGCTCCTGAGTCAACACATGGTTCAGCTGACCGGCGATATCATCCTGAGTCAGACTCTTGAGGTTAAATTGCAAACAGCGCGACAGTACAGTAACCGGCAGCTTTTGAGGATCGGTTGTCGCCAGCAGAAACTTCACATGCTCAGGCGGCTCTTCCAATGTCTTCAACAAGGCGTTGAAACTGGAGCGCGACAGCATGTGAACTTCATCGATAAGGTACACCTTAAAGCGCCCACGGGTAGGACGATACTGTACGTTATCCAGCAGCTCACGGGTATCATCGACTTTGGTGCGGGAGGCCGCGTCCACTTCAATCAGATCAACAAATCTGCCTTCGGCAATTTCGACACAGCTGGGGCACTTACCGCATGGGTTGGCGGTTACACCGGTTTCACAGTTCAGACCTTTGGCAAACAAACGGGCAAGACTGGTTTTACCCACCCCCCGGGTGCCGGTAAACAGATAAGCGTGGTGAAGACGTTGTTGGCTGAGCGCATTGGTCAGCGCGTGCAGTACATGGGATTGACCAACAACCTGATCAAAGTTGGCAGGGCGCCATTTTCTGGCCAACACCTGGTAAGACATGAAACTCCCCAAAAGTTAATTAGTTCCGGGAGCAAGCTCCGCGTAGTCTGGGCACAATAGCACGCTATTTATGGACATGCTATATGGTGACTACGCCGAGCTTTGGGTGCGCTGGATTATTCGCCTTCAAACTCGCAAAGTTTGAACAATTCCAGGCCCTGAGCCTGCAAACGCTGCTCACCGCCCAGTTCAGGCAGAGAGATAACGAAAGCGGCATGATTAACATCACCGCCCAGTGCGCGGATCAGCTTAACAGTGGCTTCGATAGTGCCACCGGTCGCCAACAGATCATCAACAACCAGCACCTTGTCACCGGCAGAGATGGCATCTTTATGGATTTCCAGCGTATCGTGACCATACTCCAGCTCATAGCTTTCAGCGATGGTTTCGCGAGGCAGTTTACCTGGCTTGCGCACAGGTACAAATCCTACTCCCAACTCCAACGCCAAAGGTGCGCCAAACAGGAAGCCGCGGGCTTCAGTACCCACAACTTTGGTGAATCCCATACCCTGATACTGGGCAACCAACTCAGCAATGGTAGCTTGATAGGCTTTTGCATCTTCCAGCAGACTGGTGACATCGCGGAACATGATTCCCTGCTTAGGATAATCGGGAATGGTTTTAATGCTCTGCTTGATGAGGGTTAAGCTTTCACTGTTCATAGACATATTCAATTACTTAACTCGCCGGGAACAAAAGGAAATTTTGTGCCGGGCGTAAACAACAAAAAAGTCCACACGAGGTGGACTCATACATGCCTTCACCACATTCAAGTCAGGAGAACAAAGTGAAGGTCGCTAATCCGGGACAAGCTTAAGCCGCTTTTTCTTTGGTTGCAACTACAACCGCAGTCAGGCGTTCCACCAGCTGCTGTCTGGCATCACAATTCAGAGGTTTGTTCATGAAAAACGCCAATTGATCTGTATTGGCATGACGACTGACTTCATCAAAACTGCGGGTCGAAAGCATCACCACGGGCATGGATTGATGACGGGGATTGGATTTAAGCAGCCCCAACAAATGAGGGCCGTCAATGATAGGCATAAAAAAGCCGGTGATAACTGCATCGAACGTCTGCTGTTCACAGGCTTGCAGAGCCTGAATGCCATTGTCACGGACCTCGGTTTCCCAACCGGCCGAAGTCAACAAGTCTTGAAGTGTATCCCGACTGATCCTGTTGTCATCTACGATCAAAACTCTGTGAGTCATCCTGAATTCTCTGCTCCTGTCTCGAAAGGCGCGGGGATCCTATACTAAATAGATGACAATTTCATGAGAAAAGACCAAAAAATCGATACAAATCGGAAAAGTATACTGTATCCAAATTTAACTATTTGATGATGTTCAACTTTCATCGGGGATTACGGGCAGTCGCCACAGATAGATCATCAAGGTCACGCAAAAGCAACTGAGCATAATTTTGACCCAA
The DNA here is from genome assembly GCF_023349125.1 of Shewanella corallii. Classification (GTDB taxonomy): domain Bacteria; phylum Pseudomonadota; class Gammaproteobacteria; order Enterobacterales; family Shewanellaceae; genus Shewanella; species Shewanella corallii. Next base: position 69,553 of record NZ_JAKIKT010000008.1, read on the forward strand.
ACCAAAGGCACCACATAGATACTGAGGCTAAAGCTGATTAAGCTGACAATCATAGCCCTGCGCTTCAGCCCAGGTCTGACTGCTCGTTGTTGTTCCCAGTCCTTCAGGCTTTGGGCAAACCAGGGATGCTGATGCAGCCAGTTATGCAGCCTCTCGCTGGAGCGGGCAAAGCAATAAGCAGACAACAGGATAAAAGGAACGGTTGGCAAGAGTGGTAAAACAATACCAAGCACGCCCAGTCCCAAACTGGTCAAGCCGACAAACAGAAAAAAACCACGTTTTACAATCATCTGTATTCCCAGAAAAGCAAACAGCCACTCCTTAATTAAAGTGGCTGTAGAATATAATGAATGCAAACGTCAGGTAAACTGTCGACTCAAAGGATGCCAGCCAGTTTCAACCATGACAAAGTTGCCGGCAAGGTCGGAATCAACAGGGTTAACAAAAACACCGCAACATACAATCCGTTAAATGGCTCTTTAAACTCGGTATCACTCATAACATTCGTCCTTTCGCTACAACTCACTGTGACTTACATCACATTTTAGACGAGATATTATCAGGGAGTCATACTTTCAACTTACCAAGCGAACAAACTTCAACCAATCCGGGTCTGAATGATGCCTTTTTGAGCCATTTGAGTCAGTAAGGGTAAAATCCCCTGCTCTATCGCACTGTCCTCCAGCTGAGGAAAAGTACTTTTGCACCACTCGATGATACCGTCCAATGTCATACCTTCATTCTGCTGCAGCATACTCAACACCTGAGCAGTCAAAGGTGCCAACGCCAGAAACTGGACTTCATCTTCTTCATCCCGGTAAACGCAGAAACACTGGGGACGCGATGCAGGCTCATCGGGTTGATATTCGGCGCTGATGTGCTGCACCTCAAATGCATATTGAGCCACCCGGGCACAATCGGATAACAGCAGGAGATCATCCTGGTTGATTAACTCCAGCGTTTGATGGTTTTCAGACTCTTGTGCCACAGCCACCTGCAGTTCCAGATACTCGTAGTGAGCAAGCTCCAGCAAAAATGGAGGATCTGTATCCTGTGGCTGATATTCCGCGACCAGAAACTGAAGAAATTCACCGGCTATCTCAACAAAAATCGGTGTCTGGCAATCATGGGTTACAAAGAACTGCTGCACCAAGGCCTGCCACTGCTCATCCCGGTACAGACTTCTCAGTACCGGAAAACCGTTACTGACAAACCCTTCAACGTTATTGAAAAACAGTTCCCGGTATACCTTCATCCGACGGGCATCGGTATCGACAGGTAATGGCCTGCTCGGGTCCCGGATATAATCGATAAAGCTGGACTGAACTTCACGAAACGACATCAGGCCCTCCACTGAGCAGGTTGCGCCAGCTGCTGCAACTTATGAATCCTGTCTATCTCCTGCATCATCACCTCGGTAGCCGGGATATTAAAGTCACGCTCCAGTAATGTCGGATGGACACCATGGATAGCATAACAATCCGCCAGCAATTGCCACACAGGGTCAATCACATCGGCGCCATGGGTATCTACGATTAAGTCTTTGTCTTCCTCATAGTGCCCGGCGATATGAATATAGCTGATACGCTCGGTAGGCATGGCCTGCAGGAAGGCTCTTGGGTCATATTGATGATTAACCGAGTTCACATAGATGTTGTTAACGTCCAGCAACAGCTGACAGTCGGCCTCGTCCAGCACAGCATTAACAAATTCAAGCTCGCTCATCTCAGCGCCGGGGGCTGCGTAAAAGGAAACGTTTTCGAGGATCAGCGGACGCTCCAGAATATCTTCTACCTGCCTGACCCGATCTGCCACATAGTGAACCGCTTCCTGGGTGAAAGGAATAGGCATCAGGTCGTACATATGACCGGTTCCGGAGCAGTAACTCAGGTGTTCCGAGTACCTGTCAATATTATGCTCCTCGAGGAACTTCTTTACCCCTTTAACAAATTCGATATCCAGAGGCTCTGGTCCACCTATAGACAAGGACAGGCCGTGGGCAAAAAAGCGAGTGGCCTCTGTGAGTTGACGAAATTGACGACCATACTTGCCTCCAAGGGTCATCCAGTTTTCCGGCGCAACCTCAAAAAAGTTAATCCCTTCGGGCACACGCTCGCAAAACTCATCCAGCATTTCACGTCGTAAACCGAGTCCAGCCAGTTTATTCATGCTATTTCTCCTTGTCAGACAAAACAGGGCCAGCAATGCCGGCCCCGTTTTCAGCAGGTCATTTAAGTATTAGTGAGCGCCACCGCACTTACCTTCACCACACTTACCTTCTTTGCCTTTTTTGTCGCCGCCGCACTTGCCTTCGCCACACTTACCTTCTTTCTTGGCTTTATGGTCGCCGCCGCACTTACCTTCACCGCACTTGCCTTCTTTGCCTTTTTTGTCGCCGCCGCACTTGCCTTCGCCACACTTACCTTCTTTGGCTTTCTTGTCGCCGCCGCATTTACCTTCACCGCACTTGCCTTCTTTGCCTTTCTTGTCGCCGCCGCACTTGCCCTCACCACATTTACCTTCCCCGCCAACCAGCTGGTAACCGGCTGACATCTGCTCAAATCCAAATGGGCTGGCTTCAACTTCAGACGCATACACACTGCCAACAGCAACGGCACCCAAAGCAGCTGCAACTACGGTTTTTTTAACTGAACTCATACTCTATCCCTCGCAAAATTTGCTGATTGTGTTTTTGGGGTCAGCGCTTTTGGTTAACGCCGACTTGTTCAAACAGACCCGAACAACTACGGATATATTTCACTTTTTGCCCAACTTCACAAAAAATCATCGCGATTTTTGATAGGCATGCACTCTGTTATCTCACATTTAGCTGCAAAATCAAGCCTCAAAGTGTTTAGGTAGTCCCGTGATATCCACCCTCATTGGCTGCCAGCCCCATACTCAGGTAAAGCCAGCATCAGTATTCCTCTGGTACTTTGTCTGCGGCCTGTGATGGAGTAAAATTGCCGCCCTTTAACGGCAACAACGACAACCTAATGATCCCAAAAGTAGTACTGGCCCCCATGGAGGGTGTGGTCGATAACCTGATGCGAGACCTGCTTTCCACTATCAATCCTTATGATCTGCTGGTGACAGAGTTTGTGCGTGTCGTTGACCTGCCTCTGCCGGACAAAGTGTTTTACCGCCTGTGTCCGGAACTGGAAAACGGCGGCAAGACGCCCTCCGGCACACCTGTCAGAGTTCAGCTGCTGGGACAGAATGAAGAGATGCTTGCCTGGAACGCCAACCGTGCCATCGAGTTGGGTTCCCACGGCGTGGATATCAATTTCGGCTGCCCGGCTAAATTGGTTAACCGCAGTAAGGGTGGCGCGGCGCTGCTGCAATATCCTGAGCAGATGTACCGTATTGTTAAAGCAATGCGAGACGCAGTGCCGGCCGAGCACCTGGTGACGGCCAAGGTTCGCCTGGGTTACGAAGATAAATCCATGTACATGGAGATCGCAGATGCCGTGGCCCAGGGGGGAGCGAGTGAAATTGCCGTGCACGCCCGCAGTAAAGTCGATGGCTACAAGCCCCCGGCATACTGGGAATATATTGCCGAGATTCGCAATAACCTGAATATCCCGGTGATTGCCAACGGTGAAATCTGGTCTGCGCAGGACGCCGAACGCTGCGTTGAGGTAACAGGCTGTGAGACAGTCATGATAGGTCGCGGTGCCATATCTCTGCCCAATCTGGCCGCCAGCATTAAAACCGGAGAAGCGCCATACGACTGGCGCCAGACTCTGCAACTGATGCTGGATTACAGTGAGCGGGAGTTGAGTGGACGCAAGAGTACCTACTACCCGGCGCGCATCAAGCAGTGGTTCAGCTACCTGAACAGGCAATATGCTGAAGCCAGTGAACTGTTCAGGGAGCTTAGAGTCCATAAGGACACCCAGAGCATAGTGTCATGCCTTGGCCATGCGATGGATAATTTGTCGGCAAAAGACTGATCTTCAGATTAGTTAGTTGGGAGTTGATCTCTATCATGGTTAGGCAGGAGTCAACTCGTAGACTGTCGACATCAGCCCTTTTCAGATAAGCGCCCAACAAAGTGAACGATTCTGATATTCATCATCGCCTGAACGCGTTGGCTCTTGAATTGGAGCAGCAGGCAATCGCACTCTTGCCATCAACGCCATCAGAGTACAATCTGCAGCAGCTCATCAACGCCCTGGTTCAACATAAGCTGACTCAGCACAGTGTGTACGTGCAACTGCTTAAACTTGACGCAGCAAGGTGTCAGCTGGAGCTGGGGCTGTTTGGCCTGTGTGCCGACTGTGAAGAAGAAATACCCCAGCATTTACTTGATGCAAATATTACCGTGCAGCGGTGCCATCGGTGTCAGCTCAAATATGACAAAGAGCAAAGACATGAGTTAAGGCTGGCACTATAGCAGCTGGCCATTACGGAGATCATTCTCCTGAAAGCGCACTGAAAACAAAAAGCCCCGCGATGCGGGGCTTTTTCATTCAGGTTCCTGTGATTATCAGAACTTCTGGTTCACACTCAGGAACCAGGTACGACCCAGTACGTCGTACAGACCAATGTTCACGTCACGATAGTCGTAGAAACCGTCATACCAGGTTGGAGCCTGCTTATCAAAGGCGTTATTAACACCCATGGTGATAGAGCCGTCCCAATCGTGGGTATAGGTAAACTGAACGTTGTGCTTGAAGTAGTTAGGAATATCGGCCAGATAAGTCACGCCGTATTCTTCGTTACCTGACTCCTGAGCACCAATCCAGTAGGTTGCCCATGCCGCACTCCAGTTATCCATGTCCCAACGCAGGGTGGCGTTACCACGCCAGTCAGGACGATCCTGCAGACCAGACTCTTCAAACCAGTCGGACTCTGGAGTTGACTTGCTCTTGTACTCCAGTACATGAGACAGCTCAACCTTCAGGCTGAAGTCACCAATACCGGTTTCCTGGCTGTAGCGAGATACAAAGTCGAAGCCTGAAGTTTCCAGACCCCCCAGGTTACGGTACTCAGAGTGGATAACATCAATACGACCGTCAGCGTCACGCTCGATAATGTCAGGGTTGTAGCCGTTAGCAGCTTCTTCAGCGATCAGACGGTTAACACCAACTACTTCAATCTTGTTGTCATAGGTGATCTGATAGTAAGAAGTCTCAATGCTCCAGTTATCCAGCGCATCCCACACAAAACCCGCGGTCAGAGACTCACCCTCTTCGGCTTCCAGATCCGGATTACCACCGTACAGAGTTTTGTGCTGGTTGCTTGGCTGACAGTAGTTTTCATCAGCGCCTGGGTTAGCGTCACACCATACAGTATCCAGTGCACGTTCAAAGCTCAGGGCTTCACCGGCGAACATCTCACCCATGTTTGGGGCACGGAAGGATTGACCCCAGCTTGCACGCAACAGCAGGCTGTCTACTGGACGCCAGCTGGCACCCAGCTTAGGTACGACTTTGTCAAAGGTTGATGAAGCGTAACCAGAGGCAATATTACCGTCTTGCTCATAACGCTCATAACGCAGTGCAGCAGACAGGTCTACATTACCTGGCAAAGTAGACTGCAGCTCAATATAAGCACTGCTGCGGTCACGCTCAGCGTTCACATCATCACCACCTGAACCACCGGAAATGATACCCAGAGCAGATTGAGGGTCACTGGTTTGAGTAAATTCAATCATCTCGTACTCAACACCACCCACTGCGGCCAGCAGGAAGTCACCATCATCAATCAGAGTGCCGGATACCAGACCGTCAAACTGAGTACTGTTGAACTGCGCCTGATAAACACCAGTGTGAGCAGCCTGACTGTACATATCAGTCATCATGCTGTTCCACGCATCCAGGCTCATACCTGTGGTGTTGAAAATATCGTACTGCTCAGAATCAATCAGGTCCTGGACGATATCGTCATTGATCAGATTGTAGTTGAAGGAGTTAGTGGTTGAACGGGTATGCTGGGCATTGATTTCCCAGTCCAGACCGTGACCGATATCCGCATAACCCACCAGACCCATCAGGAAATCAATCGCATTATTTTCGGTCAGAGTGTCACGCTCACCGATGTGCACGGAGCGCATACGGATTTCACTGATGTCGGTATCAACCGGGTTGTACTTGTTGTCTGCTGACATGGTCGGCATGTTGGTCGACACAGGAGTACCAGCGTAACGGGTGTTGGTTTCGCTCAGATTGGCAGACGCACGACCTCTAAACTTGATGTCATCGGTCAGGTCATAACTGAAGTTAGACAGAATACTGTTCTTGTTGACGTTACCAAACAACTTGGTTACTTCACCAAAGCTGTAGTAACAGCTGCCGTTGTTGTTGCCATTGGTACCGTCAACGACGTTATCAGAGTCCGCACACAGGTCGCTGTTGGTAAAGTACTGAGTCTTGCCGTCAGCATCCTTGTATTTACCGCGGGGAATTACGCTGAATGAGCTATAGCCCGAGTAAGTTGGATCGTCCAAGCGCCATACGTCACGATCGTAGATAGACGCAGAATCATAATGTTCAAAGGTAAAGGTGATGTTACCTTTCTCTGAGTTAAAGCCTGCAGTCACGGCAAAACGATTGGATTCACCACCCTCAACATCTGGGGTTTCACCGGTATAGTTGATCTCTACACCGTCGAAATCTTTCTTGGTAATGATGTTGATTACACCGGCAACCGCATCAGAACCATAAACAGCTGACGCGCCATCGCGCAGAATTTCAATGCGCTCAACAATGGACATAGGAATGCTGGAGGTATCCGCAACAGTACCGGAGCTGGAGCTGGTACCAGGCATACGACGGCCGTCCAGCAAGATCAGGGTAGCCTGAGAACCCAGACCACGAAGGTTTACGTCACTGGTAGCACTTGCACCGGCACCATAACCGGACACACCACGCCATGAACCGAAGCTGTTCATACTGGCGTTGTTCAGTACGTCTGCCACGGAGGTTTCACCGGTTACTTTAATATCAGCAGCGCTGATCACAGTCACTGGAGAAGAAGTTTCCATATCAACCTGCTTGATACGGGAACCTGTTACTTCAATACGTTCTACGTTCTTGTCTTCTTCGGCGAATGCTGCACCAGAAAATGCAACACTGGCAGAAGCAGCCAATAATGATACTCGAATAGCTGATGCTGTTTTGGTCAACGAACTCATATCTGTCTCCCAATTTTGACTCAATGTGTCAAAACAATGCTTTTTTATAATTTGTATGTAGTCGAGACGTTAATCTCTGAGATAGATACTGTTAAACGCCGTGATAACCGTCAACGTCATTTACATAACAAAATAAAGCGAAACTCAAAACAAACACAAAAAGCGTGACACAAGTCCGTAAAACCCACGCACGCCAAGGTTCACAAATAGACACGAACAAAATTCAACCTGTTGATACACAAGCTAAAAAAGCCCAAAATAACAGACATCAAAAACACATTTAAAAAACATTATTAACAACCTACACCAATATGTATCATTACATTTCAACACCACCGTTTAATAATTACCCAACAGAGAGCCGCACTCCCCTTAAATAAAAAAAGCCGGCATGAATGCCGGCTTTTTTATTTATTTTAATTTACATACTCAAATTAAACTGCAGGTAGAAATATCTGCCCATAGTGTCGAATGAGTAAGGGTCAGTGTTGGAGTCGTTATAACCTGTGTAATATGGTGGCTCCTTATCAAACAGGTTCTTCACACCAGCGGTAACTTTCCAGCCTTTCGGCAAGTAGTAACTGGCAGAAACATCGTGATAGAACACACTGCCAGTACTTGGCGCCAGTGCCTCTTCAGGTTTGGACACAAATGAGTAGTCATCCATACCTGAGATAAAGCGAACATTGTAAGCCGCCGACCAGGATTCACCCTGCGCCATCACTTCCATGTTTGTCTTGTTACGGGCGTAGCCACCAGACAACTTGGTAATCAGGCCTGTATAGTCCACTGTGTCACCGGTTACTGTGACTTCATTCTTCAGCAGGAAGGTGGAGTCAACACTGGTTCTCCAGTCGATACCCGCCGCATCAAAGCTGTACGCCAGGTTGACGTCAATACCTGCGGTCTTTTCAGCACCGATGTTCTGCAATTGGTTGTTAAACTGCAGACGGTTGCCCGGCAGCATCTCAACTGCAGCAGACTGACAAAGTGCACTGCCCTGGTTGATCAGGTTACCCTGAGCATCAACACACTGATCAACAATGTACTGAGAGTCTACCAGTGCAATCGCGTTGGTCACTTCAATATCATAGTAATCAACAGTCAGAGACATACCGTCCAACCAGGATGGCGAGTACACCATACCCAGAGTCATGATGTCAGCTTCTTCAGGAGTCAAATTCGGGTTACCACCACGAATAGTGACCGCCTGCTCCTGAGCAACTGGATGAGTAATCATATCCATGGAAGGACTTTCACCACTGAACAGCTCATTAACCGTTGGAGCACGGAATGCGGTAGAAGCAACACCACGGAACATCAGGTCATCATATACACGCCAGGTCAGACCCAGCTTCCAGGTGCTGTCGGAGCCAAACGTGCTGTAGTCGAAGAAACGCATTGCCGCGCTCAAATCAACCTGCTGGGCACCCGGCAAGTCAGCCAACAGTGGCACAGCCAATTCAACATAGGCTTCGTTAACGTCGAACTCACCCTGAGTAGGCTCTACCTTAGGATCGTTGGCCAGTCCCTGAGAAGTCAGAGAGTCAGGTACGAACCATGCCTTGTCTTTACGATGTTCAACACCTGCAGCAATGCCCAGATAGCCTGCTGGCAGCTCATACAATTCACCGGCAATGTTGGCAGAAGCAATAAACATTTCGCTGCCACCAGAGTTCAGCTCGGTATAAACGAACTCATTGATGCTCTCGCCCTGCCAGGAAGACTGCTGCAATGGGTTGAAGGTACCGGCTTCAATGGCTTCGTTAACAGAACCCATGTTCACCAGGTTTTCCAGGTGCTCTACTGAGTCGTTGCGGCCATAGTTGATGGATGCATCCCACTGGAAACCACTATCCAGATAGCCTTCCAGGCCCAGTACCACGCGGGAGGTGTCTACAACCTGGCTGAACAGGCGGTCACCTACATCGCTCATACGACGGTAGTAAGCAATTTCGTCACCATCTTTGTAACCATGGGAGACCAGGGCATCGCCCATAGTCGCTACATCATAATCAAAGCTGGTGTAGATAGGCTGTGGTGCCATTGACTGACTGGACCAACGCTTGGTGTGCATCGCTTCTGCGAACAGGTTGATATCGTCAGTCAGCTCATAGTTACCCAAAGCAGTAATATTCAGACGCTGCATTGGAGTGTACAGGAAGCTTGATGGCGCGTAGTTGTAGCGGTCGGAGTCTTCAAACTCTTTCCACTCACCACTGGCGCTACCCTGCAGGTCTGTCACGTTTTTATCTGAGCCGTTATAGATGTGACCGAACTCTGAATACACGCTACCTGCGCAGTAAAGTTCCAACTCACCCTGGGCGTTGGTACGTTCTGCATATGGACAGGCTGAGAAGTCGCGATCCCCCTGACCTACACCGCCACGGTCCATGTATTGGATGCCCATCACCACGTTACCGCGGTCGAAGCTGCCACCCATGGTGATGTCGAAGCTCACTTCCTCACCGTCACCATGACCGGAAACACCTGTTTGCAGGTTCATTTCCAGACCTTCAAAATCATCTTTCAGGATGATGTTCACTACGCCGGCGACCGCGTCAGTACCGTAAACGGCAGATGCGCCATCTTTCAGTACTTCAATACGCTTGATCATGGATACCGGAATGGTGTTCAAGTCAACGCGGGCTGCTGCGCCGGTACCCGAGTTAACCATGCGACGGCTGTTAACCAGTACCAGAGTACGCTGAGAGCCCAAACCACGCAGGTTGATACTGGCATTACCCAGAGAACCATTGTTAACCGCAGGGTTAGTCATGGCGCCACCGGCTGAAGTCATCTTTTGCAGTACTTCATCAATGGAGGTCGCACCCGTTGCCTGAATAGAAGCGGCATCGATAGTGGTTACCGGGCTGGCGGTTTCCATATCGGTACGCTGAATACGGGAGCCTGTTACTTCAATACGCTCAACATCCGCACCTGCTGACTCCTGGGCAATGGTCGCACCGGAACTGACAGCAGATGAAGCGATGGCAAACATGCTAAAACGAACAGCTTTAGCAACTGCAGTCTGCTTTGACATATCATCTTTCCTTTATAATTTGCTTATATGAATAAAGAGGTTTTCACACAAGCTTATTTTTGGTTACTGAGACCTCTTGGAAAGAAAACTTATCAATAACATCAACAATAGCAATATGGTCGTTTGTTGCTTTTTTTGGTGGTATATTTTTTTAGTGTAAAACTGATTGGCAATATATATTTTCCAAATAATCACAATATCGAAACCAAAGGACTTTAAAGCCCTATTGCAACAGACTGTATCTTCACATTTAAAAAACATAATTAAGTTGAAAATTTTTCGCCCAGTTCAATGGATTTAATCATTTTGTGACACGTGTCACATCCCAGCCAGCATATTACTCTGTTACAAGACCTTCATCACATGGTCTGTCCAGATTAAATATCAAACAAACACAAAAAAGCCGGGAAAAATTTCCCGGCTATAATTTCATCAGAAAGTCACTTCGATGCCTAAATAGTATTCACGACCTATCACGTTGTAGTAACTCCGTGGGTAGTGTGGCCACTGAGGATAAGTAGCATCCAATTCAGGACCGGCATCAAAAATGTTATTTACACCACCAGACATTTTTACTGCATCAGTAATGAAATATGATGCGGTCCAGTTCACTTCAACATGGCTATCGACTGTTACATCGTATTCTTCGTCGTATCCATGTTCGATGAAGTAATCCATGTTATAGCCATTCATGCTATCGGTATAAACAACCAGCACATTGGTAGAGAAGTTGTCCAGATTCCATCCCAAATTCAGATTGGCTTTGAGTTGAGGAGCAGAGTCTTCACCATCAATTAGATCCAGCGGAGCTGAGTCCGGAGTCAATTGCCTTTCCCATTTGGTAAGATAAGTACCATTCAGCGTCGCACTCAGGTCACCGTGGTTAGTCTCGAAGGAGTAACCCAGGCTAAAGTCGATACCAGCCGTCTTGTTGGAAGACATGTTCATAGCCTGAGTATTAACGCTGATCAGGTTACCATTGGCATCCCGCTCAACCTTATCACCATAAACATCTTCATGATCGACTATGTACTGCGCACTTGGACTTGAGACCATGTTGTCGATATCAACAACCCAATAGTCGAGAGTCAGGTTGAAGTCTTCGTAATCATAGACCAGGCCGATGTTGTAGTTGGTACCAGTTTCCGCTTCCAGGTGAGGGTTTGGACCGACAAGTACATTAATGGAGTCATATTTGGTGCCGTCATGGTCAACCACTGTCGAGTAGGCTCGGGTAGGCTCACCAAACAGGCGTTGCATATCCGGTGCACGGAAGGTTTCAGCATACAAGGCACGAATAAGCAGATTATCAACAGGACGGTACTCTACGGCCACCTGCGGGCTGAATTGACCGCCTACATCTGACTCATCATCATAGTAGTCATAACGACCAGCCAGAGTCACGGTTAAGTCATCAATGACTGGCAATGCCGCTTCAGCATAACCGGCGTATTGTCCACGTTTACCACTTGCAGAACTGCCACCCTTGCCGATAACCGCTCCCTGGGTCGACATTGCATCAGACTTGTCGTAGAAGCGCTCCAACGAGTATTCAACACCAGTAGCATAGCCGATAGCCCCGCCTGGCAGTTCATACGGCAACTCACCATTAATACCGAAGTTAAAGGTCGACAGGGTTGATTGGCCGCGTTTGTTACCAATGAAATTAAGTGCCTCTGCATCCTCAACGCTAATCTGATCCAACAAGGACACGCCATTCTCACCGGATGTCACATAGTCGAACATGCCATGGTAAGTCGGTGAACCACCATAATAGGCACTGACTTCCTGACGGGCGATAGACCAGGAAGTATCGTATTCGATACTGTCTGTCAGGTAACCGGTCAACCCGGTAACGAAAGCAAAGTTGTTAGTTTCAAATTCAGAAGTACGTGGGCCTACCTCCAGTAGACGACGCTTGTACTTGTACTCACCATCAGCCAAATTGGCAAAATCCCCACCGAAGCCGACAGACTTATCATAGGTCTGACTCAGACCGAAACCGCCACCGTCAGTCACAGTAACCTGGTCACCATGTACATTAAATATCAGATCGTTATCTAAAGTACCTGATTCGATCTCTGTGTATGAAGAGGAATGGGTGTAATCCAGACGGGAATACCACTCATGATCATCACCAATTTCCTTGGTCAGATTGATCATAGTCGAGTAACGCTTTTGCTCAGGCATAAAGTCGCGCTGAGAGGTACGATCAAAACCACAACCTGATTTCTCGCCTAACCAAACGAAGCCGCGGGCCTCACACTCCTGAGCCGACAAGGTATCTACCAGTGTTTTGCCATCGAGCGATGATAAGCTTGCTCCGTAGGAGCTATAGCCGGCATAAGGTGATCCTGGAATTAAGTCTGTTCCCCACTCCGGACGGTCACCACTCTTTAAAGCCTCACGATCTTCATACTCAAGGAAGAAAGTTAAGTTGGTTGTTTCGCTGGATGCGCCGGTCATCAAAGAGAATTGGTTATTCTGAAAACCGCCGTCGTGGGTATCGGATAGACGATATTTGAAGGTGGTTTCTTCAACATTCTTTTTCAGAATAATGTTGATTACACCACCCATCGCATCTGAACCATAAATGGCCGACGCACCTGTGGTCAGAATTTCAACGCGCTCAATTGCCCCCATAGGGATATTGGCTGTATCGACAAAGCTGCTGGTACCGCCTGCGCCAAATGGATACTTGGGCACACGCTTACCATTGATCAGTGTCAGTACCCGTCCTGCACCAACACCACGCAGGTTTACAGAGGAAGCGGCAGGGGTAAAGCCATGCACTTCCTGCTGAGTCATGGAGCCACCTGAGTTCTGAGACAAGTTATCCAACACATCCTGAACAGAGTTGAAGCCGCCCTTTTCAATATCTGCAGCACCGATAACCACTACAGGAGAGGCATTTTCCATATCGGTACGCTTAATACGCGAGCCTGTTACTTCAATTCTTTCTACATCGTTATTAACTCCGGTGTCCTGTGCAGCAGCAATGCTGGAAACAGACACTGAAGATATTGCAAACAAACAAAAGCTCACCGCTTTTGCAACAGCAGTCTGCGTTGGCATATTCATCATTCCTATATTTGTTGTATTAGCTTTTATTAAATGTGACACAAATGCGCGCCACAACATAAGTATCACTAAATATTAAAAAATCAGTCAACAGACAAAGAACGATAAATTGGTGACCCGCCGCAACATAATAACCCACATATTTAAACAACAATCCTCAACCAAAAACACACACCCAATCCGCGTGCGGCATACAGCAAGAATGAGAGTTAACAAATAACAAACAATACTGTTTATTTAGTGGTTGGCAAAATAAAAAAGCAAGAAGTGGGTCACAAGATCATCTGCATAAAAACGCAATATAAATGCTGATAGATTGTTAAGAGAGAAGCTTATTAATTATGAAGAGAAACTGTGATTATCAAAATATGGCGGTGGGGCAATAAAAAAGGAGCCATCAGGCTCCTTTTTATTAATATTCAGCGAAGAATTAACGAGTGCGTGGGCACAGCTCTTCAGCGCTGAAGAAGTAAGCAATTTCACGCTCAGCAGAAGTCAGAGCGTCGCTGCCGTGAACGGCGTTCTCGTCGATGCTGTTGGCGTAATCTGCACGCAGAGTACCACGGGCAGCTTCAGCTGGGTTGGTTGCACCCATGATTTCACGGTTAGCCAGAACCGCATTCTCACCTTCCAGAACCTGAACCATGATAGGGCCAGAGGTCATGAACTCAACCAGTGCGCCAAAGAAAGGACGCTCGCTGTGTTCTGCATAGAAGCCTTCAGCCTGCTCTTTTGACAGGTGAACCATCTTGGAGGCGATGATCTTCAGACCAGCAGACTCGAAACGGTTGTAGATGGCACCAATGTGGTTCTTGGCAACTGCATCAGGCTTAATGATAGAAAAAGTGCGTTCGATCGCCATAGTAACAAGCTTCCTTTGTTAGCGAATGTAATAAATTCCGCGCGGATTATACGAAATTTGAGTGTTAAAGCCTATCTTTATAACGCACTAATATGTGATTTTTATCACAACCGCCATCTTGAGAACTTATGCCTCGCGCACACATTTTAGTATCAGCTGTTTTAGGGTTAACTTCTCAATCGCGCCACAAGCGACACAAGGCAAGCGTAAGCATATGATTTTAAGCAAATTAATCAAGGCTAAGACGCCAAATATTACTGACACTGGCGTCTGCGCGATCACAAACTATCCGGTAACCGGAGGAAGATACTGTGCAACGATTGGGTGCTTTCCCGGTAAAAGTGTGTAACGTCTTGGTTTCCAGAGTATTCAGGTCAAGATGGCTGAGTTTGTTTTCATCCAAATAATAAATACTATCGCCACGTATCTGCCATTTCCGCCAGGAAGTGATGGGAAATTCAGGAATAACCACTTCTTCAACCCCGGAGTCAGGGTCAAGCAGGAACAGGCCGTCAAGGTTGAACTTGGTGTAAAGCAGCCCTTTTGACGAACTTTGAACACTATAAGCCCCAGCCTGAGTCAGCTGGGTGACGGAATCACTCACGGCGTCATAGCGCCATAAATTCCAGGTTCCTTGATGCTCAGCGCTAAAAATCAGCCCCCCATCTTTGTAGACCAGGTGATGCACGGGCCTTAGGTCAATAGGCAGAAGGTTCCACTCACCCGTTGCCACTTCGAACTGGAATAGTCTTCCGTTAATAGAAGCGGCAAGAAACTCATCATTATCAGACCAGGCCAATGCGCCAAGGTACTCGATGTCTACTGGTGATGGCAGTCTGATATGCTTATCTACAGGCCCGGCAATCATTATAGACTTGAGATCACCGGTCTGAGTCAGGTAAGCCAATGTTTCGTCTCGATTAGCAAATATGGGCTGGGTATTTATCCCTGTATTATCGGTGACCTGAGTCCATTGATTCGCTGAAATAGATAAGGACTGTAAATTCACAATGCTCTCTGCTTTTTCTGTCAGCAACCGCTCAGAAACATTGGTGACAGCCAGTCTGCCAAAAGCACCACTTTTCTCAATCACCCCTATCTGTTCTGTTATGAGATTAAACTGATAAAGCCCTGAGGAGTTCGACGACAGCAAAAGGTCATCAGAGAACCAAATCAGCCCGCGTACACCATCAATAAAAGGAGCCTGAAAAATGATTTCGGCTCGCCCTATATCGACAATTTTCAGTAAATCCGGGCCTTCATCAAAATACTCAATCACAGCAAGTCGGTCTTTTCCAGGAGCCACTGCGAAGGCATAGTGCCCTGGGGTATTTCCCCATTGTTGAGCAAGAGTCAGCTGCTGACGCCGTCCGGTGGACAAGTGGTAAGAATACACAGCATATGGTTCTGATACCTTATCTCTATATTTAAATATCAGCTGCGTTCCGTCACCTGCCAACCCCAGCTCAGTCACCACTTTGGAACCACAGGAAAAAAGCGGAGTCTCGCGCCATTCGGGAGCGGAAAAGCTGACGACAAAACAATTCCGAGCATGCAGGTCGTCCAGTCGGGACGCGTAAATTACCTCGTCCGAGCCATAAATAACGTCTGTGTAGTAGTAATCGTCATTGATAGGCGCCGAAACCACGCCCTGAGCGTCGACAACCCGAATTTGAGCATTGTCAGACACTTCTCGCTTATACAAAAAAGCAACATCACCATTTGGGCTGATGGCAGGATTGAACGCTTCACCTTTTAGCTGGGTCACGGGCTCGCGGGAATCAACTAGCATTTTAGGGACCTTGCCACCATATATGGCTATTACAGCCCACACCAGGAGCCCCGATAGTAAAATCATTACCCCAAAAAGCTTAACGCCAGGGCCTCCAACGATACCGGACGAAGAGGCTGACTCAGACGACTGTTGCAATTCTCCATTACTCTCTGTTTCCTCAAATACAGGCCTCACGGTCAATTCATAACCGACTTTACTGATTGTTTTTAGCAATACAGGTGAAGATGGATTGGCTTCAATCAGTTTACGCAGCTCACCGACCGCCCTGTTTACCGCCGCCTCGGAAACAACTCGCCCATTCCAAACCTTGTTAATCAGCTCCTCTCTGGATATTGCTCTTTGGGGGTGAGAACAAAAATAGACCAGCAAATCAAACACTCTTGGCTCGCACGCCAGCTCGTCACCAGCTTTCAATATCTGCCTTTTGTGGGTATTAAGCGCAATCGTCCCGAGCCTTAAATACATCTCCATCCCTATGAATCAATTAAATATTAGCATTTCATTATCAAACCATTGTCAGTTGTTTATTACTCTTACGCAAGCTCAAGGCATCCTGCGATTACCAGCTAACAGGAGAAATAAAAATGACAAATAATCAGTCAGGATTTCAGCTAATGGTGTTACTGATGAGCATGAGTATCGCCTTGGCCGGGTGTGGCGGTGGTGACGGTAATGACAGCTCAACGCCACAGCCCACTCCCCCAACTACTCAAACTTGCGCAGGGCAGACATTATCAGACGGAGCTGAATGTATGCGTCACAATGGTCGCGATGTGATCATTTTCAGTCCGGACAACCAGGCAGCCGGGATCGCTTTGTTTCTTCATGGTGCACCGGGCCATCCTCAGAAAGTAATGAATATATTCGATGCTCAATCCATCTCTTCTGACCTAGACTTACTGGCTGCCGCACCACAGGGCAGTGACAGTTTCTGGGGATGGAGCAGCATAAACAATGGCACCTCAGTGACAGATACCGAGTATCTATCAGGCCTTGTGGACACTTTGAGAGCTGAAAACAACATCACTGCGGATCAAGTGTATGTATTCGGTTATTCAGCGGGGGGATTTATGGCCTATAAGCTTGCCTGCACCATGCCAGAGCAGTTGACCGGTATTATTTCCCTTGCTGGACAGTTCAGAGGTGAATTTGAACATTGCAGTACCTCTACCTCCTTAAAAGTGCACCACTTCCACAGTCCTTCAGATTCAGATGTCCCAATAGCGGGCAGGAGTACAGGCCAAATCCGCTCAGTTTCTGAGACCCTGGCTCATTGGCGGCAAATCAATGGCTGTAGTGGTACGTCATCACATGTAAATCATCCAGGGGTAACTTCCTCAAGTGCAGGGACCAGAACTCAATCCTGGGACAATTGCTCCAGCCAACTACTATTCTCGCAGATGGATGGGGTGCCTCATGAAGCCGCATACCAAAGTGACGTCTTACGGCAAATTTATTCATCGATTTTCGAGTGAGTTGGCGTCCACAGCGAATCATGGAGAATACTCAATGAGACTCTATCTGATTACCCTGGTTTTATTGGCAGCTTGTGGTGGAAGTGAAAGCCAGGATTCTGTGCAGCCAGACAAGTATCCAGGCAATCCCAAAGGGCCGCAAACAAATAGGACGATACCCGATAATAAAAACCACTACCCCTATCGAATCTTGATATTTGGAAACAGCCACACTGCAGGTATTGCGCCTCTCATACAGACACTTCTAAATACCGGATTACCTCAACATGAATCTGAGGTGGTAGGTGCCGGAGGCGGCTTTCTAAGTGACAACCTGTACAACCAGAGTGCCATTAATAAGCTTAAGGACGAGCGCTGGACTCATGTCATTTTACAGGGGCAGAAGTACTCTCAATCAGGTACTCGCGTCTACCCCACAACCGCCGCTCAGATATGGATAGCCAGAGCCAAAGAACAGGGTGCTACTCCTGTACTGTTTCCTGAACATCCTCAAATAGGGAATGCACTTGAAGCAAGGCAAGTTCACAACCTTCACAAGAATATTGCTGAGCAGCAAGCCAGTTGTGTTGCTCCTGTTGGGCTGGCATGGGATTTGGCGCTTGAGAAAGAACCTGGCTTACGACTCCATGCGGACGATGGCAATCACGCCGCAATTGCAGGAAGACTGTTAACTGCGCTGGTGTTTTATGAAGTGACCTCCGGCCAGTCAGCAGATTTACTGCCCTATATACCAGATGTTCAGGTCGATGAGTTTACTCAATCCTTGTTGGGACAGATCGCGTCAGAAGCTATTCAGGCAAATCCAGCCTGTGAATAACAACCCTAAAACAAAAAAATCCCCGCAACTGCGGGGATTTTTTGTGAAGCTGGCGGTTAGCCTTAGCCTTCACTCACCATATTGATGGTGTACTTTGGAATATCCACTACCAGATCACAGTCGACAACCTTGGCCTGACAGGACAAACGGCTTTCCGGCTCCAGTCCCCAGGCTTTATCCAGCATGTCATCTTCCAACTCGTCACTTGGCTCCAGTTCATCGAAGCCTTCACGAACGATACAGTGACAGGTGGTACAGGCACAGGACTTCTCACAGGCGTGTTCAATCATAATGCCGTTACGCAGGGCAACGTCCAGAATGGTCTCACCGACTTCAGCTTCAACCACCGCACCCTCAGGGCACAGATCTTCGTGTGGCAAAAATACTAACTTTGGCATAACTGCAATTACCTATATTTGATCGACCGACTGACCCGCCAGGGCCTGACGAATAGAGTTGTCCATTCTGCGCGCAGCAAACTCCTGAGTTTTAACGTCCAGAGCTTCAATCGCCTTGGTGATGGCGTCAGCGTCTTCGCCACCGGCAAGGTTCGCCAAATCAGCCATAGCTGCATCAATGGCATTACGCTCCTGCTCAGACAGCAATTCGCCGTCTTTAGCCAGCGCAGAATGTAAGGATTCAAGCACCCGCGCAGCTTCAACCTGCTGTTCGGCCAGCATACGACGGGAGATATCATCCTTCGCATGCTTCATAGAATCTTTCAGCATGGTGGCAATTTCGGTATCAGACAATCCGAAAGAGGGCTTCACCTGAATGCTGGATTGTACGCCGGTTGATTTCTCCATGGCCGTCACACTCAGCAAACCGTCAGCATCGACCTGGAAAGTAACGCGAATGTGGGCAGCACCGGCAGCCAGAGGCGGAATACCTTTAAGCGTAAAGCGCGCCAGCGAGCGACAATCGTCAACCAACTCACGCTCGCCCTGGACCACATGGAAGGCCATGGCTGTCTGGCCATCTTTAAAGGTGGTAAATTCCTGTGCACGGGCAACCGGGATAGTGGTATTACGGGACACCACCTTTTCCACCAAACCGCCCATGGTTTCAATACCCAGAGACAGTGGCAGTACATCCAGCAGCAACAGGTCAGATTCAGGCTTGTTACCCACCAGAATATCCGCCTGAATAGCCGCACCAATCGCCACGACTTTATCAGGATCAATGGAGGTCAAAGGCGTCTTTCCAAAGAAACCGGCCACCTGCTCGCGAACCAGTGGCACACGGGTAGAACCACCTACCATAACGGTTTCCAGCACTTCATCCACCGATACTCCTGCATCACGCATAGCGCGGCGGCAGGCTGCGATAGTTTTACGTACCAGAGAGCTTATCATCTCGTCGAACTGAGCACGGCTTACCTCTGCTTGCAGTTCGCGGCCGTCATCCAGCGAAATAGTCGCAACTGCGGTGTCAGCATAGGTCAGGGCTTCTTTAACCCGGCGGGCTTCAATCAGCAACTGGCGATTAGTTTGAGCGCTGCACTCCTGCAGTTCCCACTCAAGCTTGAGATGCTGTTGCAACAGATGATCGAAGTCATCGCCGCCCAATGCCGAGTCACCGCCAGTGGCCAGCACCTCAAACACGCCCTTGTTCAGGCGCAGGATTGAGATATCAAAAGTACCACCGCCCAGGTCGTAAACGGCGATCACGCCTTCCTGTTTGGAGTCCAGACCATAAGCAATCGCTGCAGCGGTTGGCTCGTTCAGCAAACGCAGAACTTTAAGTCCCAACAGTCCGGCGGCATCCTTGGTACCCTGACGCTGGGCATCATCAAAGTATGCGGGGACGGTAATCACCACACCTTCGAGCTGGCCACCCATGGTCTCTTCTGCGCGGGTAATCAGCGGTCTGAGGATTTCTGCACTGACCTGAATAGGGTTAACCTGCCCCTGACGGGTGTTAAATACCGGCAATCCATGTTCACTGGCACTGAACTCATAGGCGTGTTGGTGCTCACCGGACTGTATATCAGCCAGGCTGCGGCCCATAAAGCGCTTAACGGATACTATGGTGTTGACGGGGTCTTTGGCAGAGTGAGCTGCAGCCTCATAGCCAGTCTGAATGTCAGTTTCGCCATAATGCACGATAGATGGCAGGGAATGTCTGCCTTGCTCATCCGGCAAGGTCGTCGCTTCGCCGCTGCGTACAGCAGCAACCAGAGAATTGGTGGTGCCAAGGTCAATACCGACGGCCAATCTGTGCTGATGTGGCGCGGCACTCTGACCTGGCTCTGCAATCTGCAATAGGGCCATAATGCTTAACTCTTAAAAATTTGGCCCAATATTAAATTGAGCCAAAGAAAATGAAAACAGCTACAGCGAACTATTCAAACAAGGCGTCTTCGGCCCGGGCGAGTTCATCCTGTAACTTAGCCATAAATTTGAGCTTACGGATCTGATCAGCGGCCTTGATGTCGTCATCCTCGGCATGACTTGCCAAAAGAGCGGAAAGGCTGGAAAAAACATCTCGCTGGTAGGCAGCAAATGAGGTGTGCAGCTCGTCAATCATGGCATCAGGCTGGCTGCTGTGAGCAATATCTTCCAGCGCCTCACGCCATTCCATTTGCTGCATCAAAAAGCCAGTGTCTTTCACTGTCGTGGTTTCGTGACTAATGTCCAAACCACGAAGGGCCAGTATATGTTCTGCCCTGCGAAGAGGATCTTTCAGCGTTTGAAAACCATCGTTAACCTGAGCCGTTTTTTGCACAGCTAACATGATCTCCTGCTCGCTGCCTCCTGCAAATTTATCAGGATGCACCGCCCGCTGCAGCTCCCGGTAACGGGAAGACAGCTCAGCGGTGTCGAGCTCGAAGGACTGGGGAAAATCAAATAACTCGAAGTAGTTCATAGACGTCAGACAGTGAAGCTCTCGCCACAACCACATTCGCCTTTGGCGTTGGGGTTATTGAACTGGAAACCCTCGTTGAGGCCTTCCTTAACAAAATCCAGCTCAATACCCTGAAGGTAGATAAAGCTCTTGGCATCAATAATGATATTCACGCCTTCCACTTCATATATCTCATCATCGGCATTCAGCTCATCAACGAACTCAAGCACATAGGCCATACCGCTACAACCTGAGGTTTTCAGGCCCAGGCGCAAACCCAGACCTTTACCTCTGTTGGCCAGGAATGACTTAACCCGCTCAACTGCTGCCGGTGTCATTGTAACTGCCATATAGACTCCGCTTATTCGCCTTGTTTGGCTTTGTAATCATCCAATGCTGCCTTGATGGCATCTTCTGCCAAAATTGAGCAGTGGATTTTTACCGGTGGCAAGGCCAACTCTTCAGCGATGTCGGTGTTCTTGATGGCAGCAGCTTCATCGATGCTCTTACCTTTCACCCACTCAGTCACCAATGAGCTGGATGCGATTGCACTGCCACAGCCATAGGTTTTGAACTTGGCGTCTTCAATGATGCCAGCATCATTGATCTTCAATTGCAGCTTCATCACGTCGCCACAAGCTGGGGCGCCAACCATACCGGTTACTACGGATGGGTCGTTCTTATCGAAAGAACCAACGTTGCGAGGGTTCTCGTAGTGGTCAATTACTTTTTCGCTATATGCCATGATACTGCTCCAACTCTAATATTCTGCTCAGGATTAGTGGTGGTTCCACTGCACCTTGGTCAAATCCACACCGTCTTTGAACATTTCCCACAGCGGCGACATTTCGCGCAACTTGCCGATGGAGTTCCTGATGGTTTCAATGGCGTAATCAATTTCTTCTTCAGTGGTAAAACGGCCAATGGAGAAGCGAATGGAACTGTGAGCCATCTCATCGTTCAGACCCAGAGCACGCAGCACATAGCTTGGCTCCAGACTGGCGGAAGTACAGGCCGAGCCTGAGGATACTGCCAGATCTTTCAGGGCCATCATCAGCGACTCACCCTCAACATAGTTGAAGCTGACATTCAGGTTGCCGCAATAACGCTGGTCCACATCACCATTGATATAAGTTTCTTCAATATCTTTAATACCGTTCCACAACTTGTCGCGCAGGAAACGGATGCGGTCGTTGTCTTTTTCCATGTCCGCTTTGGCAACGGCTGCCGCTTCACCCAGACCCACGATCTGATGAGTTGCCAGGGTGCCGCTACGCATACCACGCTCATGACCACCACCGTGCATTTGCGCTTCCAGACGGATGCGAGGCTTGCGGCGAACATACAGTGCGCCGATACCTTTAGGGCCGTACATCTTGTGACCGGAAATTGAGAGCAGGTCTACTTTGGTTTTCTGCACGTCGATTGGCATTTTGCCAACACTCTGGGCAGCATCAACGTGGAAGATAATACCTTTGCTGCGGCACAGTTCGCCGATAGCATCGATATCATGAACAACGCCAATTTCGTTGTTAACATGCATCAGAGTCAGCAGAATGGTGTCATCACGCATTGCTGCTTCCAGACGCTCCATCGGAATAATGCCGTTGGCCGCTGGCTCCAGATAGGTCACTTCATAACCTTCACGCTCCAGCTGACGACAAGTATCCAGCACTGCTTTGTGCTCAGTCTTACTGGTGATGATGTGCTTGCCCTTCTTCTGATAGAAGTGAGCAATGCCTTTGATAGCCAGGTTATCAGACTCGGTCGCACCAGAAGTCAGTACGATTTCACGATGGTCTGCGTTAATCAGTTCAGCAACCTGAGCACGAGCGTTATCAACCGCCTCTTCTGCCTGCCAGCCGTATCTGTGAGAACGGGAGGCCGGGTTGCCGAAGATGCCGTCCATAGTCATGTACTGCATCATTTTTTCTGCGACACGAGGGTCAACAGGGGTTGTTGCTGAATAGTCAAGGTAGATAGGAAGCTTCATCACTCACTCCGTACTTGGCATTGCCATACAGGCCTTACTGCCGACAACGTACTTCAAAAATTTGCTTTATAATCCGGGGCTCAAGCGGTTACCCGCTGGTCTTGCTGGATTTTATCCTGTTGAATCGAGATAAATTGCACATCCCGCTTCTGCATCAGTCCAGCCAGACTAATACCGTTTAAAAACTCTGAAATTTGCTTGCTGAGGTCACCCCACAGAGAGTGGGTCAGGCAGCGGTTACCACCCTGGCAGTTGCCTTTGCCGTGACAACGTGTGGCGTCGACGGTTTCATCCACCGCCATAACTACCATGCCGACGGAAATCTCATCTGCCTCCAGACCGAGACGATATCCGCCTCCGGGTCCACGTACACTGGCTACCAGCCCCTGCTTTCTCAGCTTGGCAAAAAGTTGTTCGAGATAGGACAATGATATCCCCTGTCTTTCAGAGATATCTGCCAAAGGGACGGGTCCCGCAGTAGAGTGAATCGCCACATCTAACATGGCGGTAACTGCGTAGCGACCTTTAGATGTCAGTTTCATAACTCAATATTGCTCCCCTGTTGATATGGAAGCAGTTAATCATACCCAAGTAAAACAGTCAAGTATTTAACCAACCAAATCACTCAAGTATTAAAGTCCTCGCCACAATCCTACCTCACCTTCAGGCGCACGTATTTAACCTTATTTCGCTGCCACTATTCAATGGCAGGAGATTAAAATCACAGCGATTAGGTCAGATAATGAGATCAAACTCATCCAGAGACTTCGGGCGCTCCCTCGCGCCCTCTCATTCAGAGCCACAGAACCCAGCTACATCCGGCTTAGATAGCCAGCGGCGGAACTGCATAAGTGTCAGCATCTGGTCAAAAGCACCGGCGGCCCGCCCAGGATGTTCTGGATGGGCTGAGCAGTCCATATGGAGATGAAAGCGCTCAAGCTCTCCACCAGCTCTTTATCTTATGTAGTGCTTGTTATTCAGACCACTTAAGCAGAGTTAAGCAGAATCAGCGGCACCCGGTCAGATACCGCCGCCCTCCATAAAGCCTGAATTACTGATGTTCTGGTCCATCTCAAGGGAAGGTTTGTCTGTCGCGGGCTTTCCAATGATCTTGGCTGGCACACCTGCAGCAGTGGTGTGTGCAGGAACCGGAATTAACACCACAGAACAGGCTGCGATTTTTGCACCTTCTCCCACTTCGATGTTACCCAGTACTTTAGCCCCCGCGCCAATCATGACACCGGTACGAATTTTAGGGTGACGATCACCACTTTCTTTACCCGTGCCACCCAGGGTGACATCCTGAAGAATGGATACATCATCTTCCACTACTGCGGTCTCGCCAATCACTATGCCAGTCGCGTGGTCAAACATGATACCCCGACCAATCTTCGCGGCCGGATGGACATCAACCTGACAGGCAACTGAAATCTGATTTTGCAGATAAACAGCCAGTTCACGACGACCTTGCGACCACAGCCAATTGGCCACCCGAAAGCCCTGTAGTGCATGAAAACCTTTCAGATAAAGGAGTGGCGTAGAATAAAGTTCGATAGCCGGGTCTCGCTCCACCGTTGCGCAAATATCACAAGCAGCAGATAAAACGATCTCTTTGTCCCCGGCATAAGCCTCTTCCACGACTTCCCGGACAGCCATTGCAGGCATACTTGGCGTTGCCAACTTGTTCGCCAAAATATAGCTCAGTGCTGCAGCGAGCGTATCGTGCTTAATAATGGTTGCATGGAAAAAGCTCGCCAACATGGGCTCACGTTCAGTTTGCTCTTTTGCTTCTCGCTTAATCGCATTCCAGACGTTGTCTTGCTGACACTTTTTTTCCCGACCTTCGCCACATGTCCTTTGCATGCCTGTACCCTACTTATTTCACTTACACTATTAAGAACCTGCTTCGCATCGTTATGTTTCATTCAATAACAATGCTCACGCTTAACATTGGCTCATTTACGTTCGCAGCTGACAGCAACTTCCTTTTGCACGCCCTCGCCATCCATTGAAGAATCTTAAACTAAGAGAAGCATACAACCCAAGTAGCCTCCGGCCCCTTTATAAGCTGATAACCTAAACTGGCTAACCTTGCCTCACTTATAGTTCTGTCCTGCCTGCGTTTATTTGTCGTCGCCGACTTTCTTGTCCACCGACGTCAGAATGCCACGCAGAATATTCATTTCCTGACTTTCGATACGTGCCTTGGTGAACAAACGTCTCAGCTTGGTCATCACCTGGCCCGGATGGTTCTTAATAATAAAACCGGTGCGGGTCAAAGTTTGCTCCAGATGAGTGAAAAAACGCTCATGGTCTTCGTTGGATGGATACTCAACGACGTCAGCTTCCTGCTCCTGACCGGCCAACCAGGCCATTCGGGTTTCATAACACACCAATTGCACGGCCTGAGCCAGGTTCAGTGAGCTGTATTCTGGGTTGGCAGGAATAAACAGGTGGTAGTTACAACGCTGCAATTCTTCATTGTTCAGGCCATGATTTTCACGACCAAACACAATGGCAACCTGCCCCGATGCAGATTCAGCAGCCATCTTCTCGCCGGCCTGACGAGGGTCCAGCATTGGCCAGTCCAGCGTACGGCTGCGGGCAGAGGTCGCGATCACCAGGCTGCAGTCTTTAATGGCTTCTTCCATTGAGTCGACAGTTTTCAGCGACTTGAGAATATCGCAGGCACCAGCAGCCAGGGCCACAGATTGACCGTCTGGTTCGCACCTTGGTTCGGCAAGATACAGATTGGACAACCCCATGGTTTTCATGGCGCGGGCAACGGAACCAATATTTCCCGGGTGAGAAGTACCGACTAAAACAACGCGGATATTACTGAGCATGGAAGATCTTAATTTAATTCACAAACACTGGGGCTGAATACTAACATGTCGGCGAGGGTTTACTTAACAACAAAATCTGCATTTGATATGTCCTTCGTTTCGGGTATAATCGCGCCGCTATTTTTACTCGTTCTTTAACATCCAGGGGATTGCAATGCATCCAATGCTGACCATCGCTGTCCGCGCTGCCCGCGCTGCCGGCCAAACAATTATGCGTGCTTACACTGACTTCGATCGCGTTGAAGTTAGCGCCAAAGGTATTAACGATTACGTGACCAGTGTAGACAAGGAAGCAGAAGCAGCTATCGTGTACCAGATCCGCAAATCTTACCCTGACCACACTATTGTGGGCGAGGAGAGCGGCGAAAACCGTGGTACCAACAAAGATTATATCTGGGTAGTAGATCCTCTGGATGGCACCACCAACTTCGTGAAGGGTATCCCTCACTTCGCGGTTTCCATCGCTCTGCAATACAAAGGCAAAACTGAAGTTGCCGTGGTATTCGATCCTGTTCGCAATGAAATGTTCACTGCGGTACGTGGTCAGGGTGCCAAAATGAATGACTTCCGCGTTCGTGTTTCCAACAACACTGATATCAGCACCAGCATTGTTGCGACCGGCTTCCCTTTCAAGGCCCGTCAGCACACTGAAACCTACATGAACATTCTGGGTGAAGTTTTCGCTCACTGCGCAGACCTGCGTCGCAGCGGCAGCGCAGCACTGGATCTGGCTTATGTTGCAGCCGGTCGTATGGAAGGTTACTTCGAAATCGGCCTGAAGCCATGGGACATTGCTGCGGGCGATCTGATCGTTCGTGAAGCCGGTGGTACTGTCACTGATTTCACCGGCGGCCACGGTTACCTGTTGTCCGGTAACATCATTGCCGGTAACCCGAAGAGCACTATGACTCTGGTTAAGACTGTGCGTCCTCTGCTGAGCGAGGCGCTGAAGCGCTAATCAGCTCCAGCTGAAGAAAAAACCGCCTGTTGGCGGTTTTTTTATGTCTGTTGAAAATAAAATCTCTCTCTCCACTTAACATGCATTAATTTTGCAGCTTATAATATCCGAGTATTTTACTCAGCTTTATAACCCAGTGGGAGCGACTATGCTGCAAATTCATGATCCCAAAACAACCGAACGCACTATGCCTTTATTCAGGCTTGGTTTTCGTCCCCTGTTTTTGTTTGGCAGTGCCTTCAGCATTCTGGCGTTGAGCTTATGGGTGCTGCAGATGCTGGGACTGATGAGTATTCAGCCTCACGGTAATCTTCTTTGGTGGCATGGCCATGAGATGCTGTTTGGTTTCACCGCAGCTATCATAGTTGGTTTTCTGCTAACCGCAGTGCAGAACTGGACCGGCAATCCGGGGCTGTCAGGTACCCCATTAAAGGCGTTGGTGCTTTTGTGGCTCTTGCCAAGAGTCATGCTGATCAACAACAGCTGGGTACCAATTGAAGCTATAATGCTGCTGGATCTGGCCTTTCTGCCAATTTCAGCCTGGGTACTGGCTGAAGCTGTCATCCGGGTAAAACAGTGGCGCAATCTTATCTTTGTGCCTGTGTTACTGCTGATGACATTGGCCAATGCCATCAGCTACTACGGCCTGCTCTCTTCAAACCCGGGGTTGAGCCACAATGCGCTTTATGGCGCCGCCTTTATCGTGGTGTTTCTGATTGCCCTCCTGGGTGGCAGGGTGATTCCCTTCTTTACCGAGCGGGCGACCAAATGGCAGAGAAGACCCAACCTCCCCTGGCTGGAGGCGGCAAACTTCATTGCCATTGGGGCTTTGGTTATCACAGTTATTACTCAGTTCAACACTGCACTGCCCTGGGCTGCGGGTATATCTTCGCTACTGCTGTTAGTGCGTTTTTGTCGCTGGGGAGGCCAACATAGCCTTGGTGCACCACTGCTGTGGTCACTGCATTTAAGTTACCTGTGCATTCCCCTTGGTCTCATGCTTATTGCCTCAGGCCTGCCGGTATCTGCCGGGTTTCACCTTGGTGCAGTCGGCGGCATGGGAGGGATGATTCTGGCAATGATGGCGAGAGTCTCCTTAGGCCATACCGGCCGAACGTTAACCCCGCCCAAGCCGATGACAGTCTGCTTTGGATTAATCCTGCTGGGCGCAGCACTGAGAGCTGCCGCCAGTCTGGTGCCCTCTTTCTATCTGACCGGGATCTGGATGGCGGGAATTGCCTGGATATTGGCTTTCGGTGGCTTTTGCTATTTCTACGGAAAACTGCTGTGCCAACCAAGACTTGATGGTCGTCCGGGCTGAAAAGAAGATTCGTGACCAATACTGTGATTTTTGTCACTCAGTTTTTTCAATTTCAAAGCGTGAAATCCTGATAAGATCCCGATTAAGTTCCGCTGACAGGACTAACTATGGGTATCTACAGGAAAGTTGGATTAAAGAGCGTCAAAATTGTCGAGCACATGGTACTGGTCGTGATCGCAATCGCGACTGTGTTCGCAATTGGTCAGGAAATTCACCATATCTTTAAAATGGGCACAGTCGCCCTGGCAGACCTACTGCTGTTGTTTATCTATCTGGAAGTGTTGGCCATGGTCGCCAACTACATTGAATCCGGAAAATTACCGGTGCGGATGCCACTCTATATTGCCATTGTGGCGTTGGCACGTTATCTGATTCTGGATATGAAAAGCATGGATGACTGGCGCATTATCGGTATTGCCATGGCCACACTGGTGCTGGCAGCAACAGTGATAGTGATCCGTTGGGGTCAGCTGAAACTCCCTTACCCCAAATCTCATGACGAAGACTGACACTCAGTCGTTGCTTCCAGGGCGCATCACAGGGTGCGCCTTTTTTATGCTTGCGCAAAGGTGACTGAGATCAATAAGATAGTATTTTCTAATGGACTCAGGAGTGAGAAGGATATGTCATCTCCCGTCAAAGGATTTGAAGAACGTCGCCAGTCCCGCCGTGTAGATATGGAAGAAGCGGACATTATCATCAACTGGCAGGACAAAGATGAAAGACGTCAACAGACCGCAGGACGTTGCCTTGATCTGTCCCGTAGTGGTGCCCTGCTGGAAACCGCCGACGCTATCGGTGAGGGTTATCAGGTAACAGTAAGCCTGAATCCCAATTCAGAGTTGGAAAACCAGGTCAGCGGTCAGGTATTACGGGTGACACCAAAGGGCGAGTGTTTCCACATCGCCCTGAAACTGGATCAGTGATTACAGATACGGCGGGCATCAACTTCCCAGCCGGACTCAGATTCCAGAAACTTCTTCTTGCTGCGCAGAAAGTCGATCAACTCATCTGCGCTCATCCCCTCTTTACTGCAGGTGTGATACTGGGTGTCGGCACCGAACTCAGCAATCATCAGCGCTCTTAGCTCTTCAGCAGAAACAGGCTTCTGCTGCGCCTGCATCAAGGCCATCACATCATGACCGTGGACAGATTTAATCATTTCAACCTCAAACATTCATATAATTTAAACCTTATAAGGGATATCTAATCAGTAAACACTGATTTGGCGCAAATTCTCTGGCAAAATACGCCGATATCTTAGTTTGGGTTATTCATTCATGTCCCTGATCCTGCTGCTGACTCAACAGATGTGTGTGTATCTGGTGATCGTTTATCTGGTCAGCAAAACGCCGCTCTTCAAACTCTTCACCGAAGAGGCGCCACGCTTCCCACATAAGCTGTTTATCTATCTGGTATTTTCCGGATTCTGCATCATGGCTACCTACTTTGGTGAGCAAACCAATGACGCCATTGCCAACACCCGGGCCATGGGCGCTGTGCTGGGTGGTCTACTGGGTGGTCCGGTAACCGGGTTCTTTGTGGGATTAACCGGTGGTCTGCACAGATATTCCATGGGCGGGTTTACTGATGTCGCCTGCGCCATCTCCACCACTATGGAGGGGTTAAGTGCCGGGCTTATCAGCCACTATTTGCGAAGTCAGGGCAAACGCGAGCTTATTTACAGCCCGGTATTGGTTGCCATGGTCACCCTGTATGCAGAGTTAATGCAGATGGCGTTAATCATGCTTATCGCCAAACCTTACGATCAAGCCTGGGAATTGGTGCGTCAAATAGCCCCGCCCATGCTGCTGGTCAACTCATTGGGGGCGGCTGCGTTTATGAGTATGATCCGCGACCAGAAAACCATGTTCGATAAATTGTCATCGGCCTTTTCTGCCAAAGCACTGAAGATTGCCGAGCGCAGCGTTGGCCTCCTGTCCCGGGGATTCAATGAAGAAACCACAGCTCAAGTCGCACAGATCATCATTGAAGAAACCAAAGTCGGCGCTGTAGCCATTACTGACAGGGATAAATTACTGGCATTTATCGGCTCAGGGGCAGACCACCATATTCCGGGAACGCCCATCGCCTCGCAGATCACCAAAGACGCCATTGAACAGAATAAGGTGATGTTTGCCGATGGTGTTGAAACCCCCTATGCCTGCTCTATCTCACGTCAGTGTAAGCTCGGCTCCAGCCTGGTCATTCCGTTGAGAAATGACACCGAGGTGATCGGCACCATCAAGCTGTATGAGCCCAAGAATAAGCTGTTTCTGAACATTAACCGTACCCTGGGCGAAGGTATTGCCAGGTTGCTGTCCAACCAAATCCTCTATGGCCGCGTTGAACAACAACAAAATCTACTGACTCAGACAGAACTTAAGCTGCTGCAGGCACAGGTAAATCCTCA
The DNA here is from genome assembly GCF_023349125.1 of Shewanella corallii. Lineage (GTDB taxonomy): Bacteria > Pseudomonadota > Gammaproteobacteria > Enterobacterales > Shewanellaceae > Shewanella > Shewanella corallii. The sequence goes on from NZ_JAKIKT010000008.1 coordinate 100,145, forward strand.
CTTCCTGTTTAACGCGCTTAATACCATCAGTGCCATTACCCGCCGTAATCCGGATATGGCCAGAACCCTGCTGCAACAGTTGTCCCAGTTTCTGCGTATCAACCTGAAACGAACGGCAGGCCTGGTTACGCTGGCCGACGAGCTGGATCATATCGACGCTTACCTGAATATTGAAAAGGCGCGCTTTATTGACCGACTGCGGGTAGAGATAGATATCCCCAACGAGCTGCATAAAGTCCGTCTGCCGGCTTTTACCCTGCAGCCCATCATTGAAAACGCCGTCAAGCATGGTACCTCTCATATGCTGGATACAGGTCATATTCAGGTAAAGGGACTACAGGAGGGCGATGAAGTTGTCCTCTCCATCACAGACAATGCCGGTCTTTACCCGGAGAATCCCGTGGAAGACCCAGAGCAAAAAGGTCTGGGAATGAACCTGGTGCACAAGCGCATCCAGAATCAGTTTGGCTGTCAATATGGCATCCAGGTGAAGTGTCAACCTGAGCAGTTCACCACAGTCAGTATTCGAATTCCGCTGGAGGAAGTGTAGCCATGATCAGCTGTTTGATTGTTGATGACGAGCCATTCGCCCGGGAAGAACTGGCGGACATACTTGAGGCCGCTGGAGATATTCAGGTCATAGGTCAGTGCAGCAATGCCGTTGAAGCTCTGCAGGCTATCCACAAACAAAAGCCTGATCTGGTGTTTCTGGATATCCAGATGCCACGGATAACCGGTATGGAGATGATAGCCATGCTGGATCCTGACAATATGCCACGAGTAGTGTTTGTCACTGCATATGATGAGTACGCCATCAAAGCCTTTGAAAATCATGCCTTTGACTATCTACTTAAACCAGTAGATGAGCAGCGTCTGGCCAAAACTCTGGATAAGCTTCGTAAAGATCTGCGCCCCAAAGATATGACAGTGATTGCCCCTGACAGTCTAGAGATACTGCCCTGTTACAGCGGCAACCGCCTTAAAGTCGTGCCAGTCAAAGATGTGGAGTTTGTATTCAGCGATCTGGGGGGAATTCATGTCGCCACAGCTACCAGCCAGGTGCACACCCAGATGACACTGAAACTGCTGGAGGAGAAAACGCCTCTGGTACGCTGTCACCGTCAGTACCTGATTATGCCCTCCGCGATTCGTGAAATCGTGTTACTGGATACAGGAGCAGAGGTCATTACTCCCAGCGGTGCCAAGGTACCTGTATCCCGCCGTTATCTGAAAAGCCTCAAACAGATGCTCGGGTTTCAATGAGTCTGATAAAGTAAAAACACCCAGTGCCGTCATTGACGGCACTTATTCATTATCCTCAGGTTTATCATCCTCAGGTTTATCATCCTCGGGTTAACCACTCAGCCCTCAAATCCTGCCGCTGAGTATCTGCCTGTCACCTTTCATCCTCAGACTCAATCCTCTTGGCCCTGTATTTCGACCGCTCAGGTAACCGGATGAGCCGCTCAGTCATTCCTGCCACCACTTCAGCTTTCACAGAAGTAAAATCCGCGGCAGTCATATAATTACGAGAATGATGCTATGAGTTGGTTCTTCCTGTGTGTCGGCCTGTTGGTCGCCGGCTACTTTATCTACGGTGCCTTTGTGGAAAAGGTATTTGGTATTAATCCCAAGCGTCAGACCCCGGCTTTTGCCCAGACTGACGGCGTAGACTATGTGCCTATGTCCAAGGGTCGTGTGTACCTTATCCAACTGCTGAACATTGCCGGCGTGGGCCCCATCTTTGGTCCTATTCTGGGTGCCCTCTATGGCCCGGCGGCCATGTTGTGGATTGTAATCGGTTGTATCTTTGCCGGTGCAGTGCACGACTACTTCTCAGGTATGTTGTCTGTTCGCAATGGCGGTCAGTCAATCCCCAACCTGACCGGTAAATACCTGGGTAAAGGTGCCAAGCACTTTATGAACGCCTTCGCCATCATTCTGCTGTTGCTGGTTGGCGTCGTGTTCATCTCTGCCCCGGCAGGTCTGCTGGCTAAACTGACCGGTTGGAGCATGCCGGTATTCGTTGGCATCATCTTCTGTTACTACCTGCTGGCGACTATCGTGCCGGTAGATAAAATCATCGGCCGCCTGTACCCATTCTTCGGCGCGCTGCTGGTGTTTATGTCTGTGGGTCTGACAGTGGCGCTGATCGTATCCAGCGAGCACACTTTGCTGCCGGGCGTTCAGGCTTCTGACTTCCTCTCCAACCTGAACCCGAATGATATGCCTCTGTGGCCAGCTCTGTTCATTACCATCGCCTGTGGTGCCATCTCCGGCTTCCACGCCACTCAGTCCCCGCTGATGGCCCGTTGTATGGAAAATGAATCCAATGGTCGTTTCGTGTTCTACGGCGCCATGATTGGTGAAGGTATTATCGCTCTGATCTGGTGTGCTATCGCCCTGTCCTTCTTCGGTGGTGTTGAAGGTCTGAACGAAGGTATGGCCGGTAACCCTGCCAACGTAGTATACGAGGCATCAACCGGTCTGCTGGGTGTTGTCGGTGGCTTTATGGCGGTTCTGGGTGTAATCGTTCTGCCAATCACCTCAGGTGATACTGCGTTCCGCTCTGCCCGTCTAATCCTGTCTGAGTTCTTCAAGCTGCCTCAGAATGAACTGCCAAAACGCTTGATTCTGGCTCTGCCTCTGTTCGCTCTGGGTGGCATCCTGACTCAGGTAGACTTTGGCATCATCTGGCGCTACTTCGGTGTGGCAAACCAGGCGACCGCAGTTCTCATGCTGTGGACTGCGTCAGCCTACCTGCTGCGCCACAACAAACTGCACTGGATCTGTACCGTACCGGCGATGTTTATGACAACAGTGGTTATCAGCTTCCTGCTGAGCTCTGCGACCCTGGGTGCAGGCCTGCCGATGATGGTCTCTACCGTTGCAGGTATTGTGGTTACTCTGGTTGTCACTGGATTGATCATCGTGAAATCCAAAGGCAAAGGTGTGGACAATTTGGCCGAAGACGCCTGATAAGCAGCACTGACACCAATAAACGCCGGGCTATGCCCGGCGTTTTTGTTTTTTCCAACCCAAGATGAAACTTGTCTCACAAAAGGCCGCAACCCGCTTTGCCATGGTATAACCCTATCTGTGTATATTCTGCCCTTTAGGCTGGAACTTGCAGCAATCAGTATGGAGAGAGCAATGAAAGGCCATCTTTATCAATTTACTGTCGAGCATCTTGAGGACCCCAGGGGTCAGGCAATTGATTCCGCCCCACTGGAATTTAAAGTCCGTAACCACGATGATATTTTTAAGATTGTAGACGCGCTCAAAGCCAGGATGCCACTGGATGAAACCGATGCCACAGCCTTTGCCATTGGCATTAAACTGTTTGGAGAGGTGATGTTAAAAAACCGCGACAATCCGCTGTTTAAAGAGTTTAAGCCTCAGTTCACCGAGTTTATGAAAGCCCTGAAAAAGCAGTAGTCCTTTAATGACCCGGCAATAGTCACATACAGTCCCTTCAGTGTTTTTTGTGGCGTTGGCCATGTTCCAGCGCCACAGCCCGATAGCTCTCCAGTTTCCTTCTCTCATCCCTCCAAAGACAACACCAGGCTCAGTGGCTCAAGCAGCCAATCACTTCCCGAATAGAAATATGGGGGATTTTCAAGCATATTAAGCAATGCTAAAACACCCGTTAATTCCTTAATATCAAGATTGGATAGTCAAAATGGAAAAAGCCAATGTTCAAACTCTGATGGATCGTTTGGCCATATCAGCATCCCTGCTTTGTATGCTGCACTGCATAGTTACCCCATTGCTCCTTGTCGCTGCACCGGTAATCTCCTCAACTTTCCTGGCCGACGAGGCATTTCACCAGGCACTGGTCATATTTGTACTCCCAACCAGTTTGCTGGCGCTGTTTCTGGGATGTAAGAGTCACAAAGACACTCAGGTACTGCTACTGGGAGGATTCGGTCTGGCAGCTTTGGTCTCGGTCGCTTTTTTTGGCCATGACCTGCTGGGTGAAACCGGAGAGAAAGTAGCGACTGTGATCAGTGGTGCCATGCTGGCCTTCGCCCACGTCAGAAATTATCGTCTGTGTCGCAAAGACAATTGCGACAACTGATCAAACTCAAACCTGATCCTGGTCAGGCCTTTGACAGGCAATACAAATACGCAGAACTCTTCGGGGGAAGCATGGCAGAAACCGTACAACTACAGTGCGCATGTGGTGAAGTCAAAGGACAGCTAAAGGTCGTTCCCGGTCACTTTTTTCATGTTCACTGCCTGTGTTGTGATTGTCAGCAGTTTGCCAATGAACTGGGCAATGCTGACAAAATTCTGGATAAACATGGTGGTTCAGAACTGTTCCAAACCTACCCTGCCTATATGGATATTACCCAGGGAAAAGGGAATATTGCCTGCATGCAACTCCACCCGAAAGGACTTTATCGTTGGTACACCAGCTGCTGCAATATGCCGTTGGCCAATACCATGACTTCAGGCAGTGTGCCTTTTGTTGGTATCTCGGTAAAGCTGATGCAATTCGCCGATGAGCAGACGCGGCAAGACACTCTTGGGCCTGTCACTGTTAAAGCCTTCGGCAAGTACGCCATAGGTGAAATGCCACAAGACGCCCACGAGCGTTTTCCACTATCCTCTATGCCTAAAATTATCGCCTTTATGGTGAAAGGAAAGTTCAATAAAAGGCATCAACCCAACCCCTTCTTTATAGACGGTGTCCCGGTCGCCAGTGCAGTAACGGGCTTAAAGGGATAACTGCAAAAACATTCAACGGCCGGGAGATCCCGGCCGGGTTTAGGGTATAATCCCGCCGGAATTCACTTTGAAGTAGCTAAAACACCATGACACAGGCCAATAATCCACTGCACGGTATCACCCTGGAAACCCTGTTGACCGAACTGGTCGATAGATTAGGCTGGGAAGAGTTAGGCCGGCTGGTTGCTATCCGCTGTTTTACCCATGACCCAAGCATCAAATCCAGTTTGAAGTTTTTACGCAAGGAGCAGTGGGCACGGGATAAAGTCGAACGGCTTTATATCAAGATAAGTGGCTTGCCTGTACCTGAATACCGCTCTTCGCGAGCTCAAGCCCCCAAAAGCAGTAAACCGGGCAACAAACCCGCTGCGGCCAAAAGCCAAAAACGCCCCGAAGATAAATCTCAGGGAAAAGTGGTTAATGCGCATATCTGGGGTAAATAGCCGGATTTTCTCGCATTAAATTACAAAAAATGCACTCCTCGGAGTGCTTTTTTGGTTTTGCTCCAACGAGATTAAAACTCATCGTCGGCAAAGTGATGCTCGGACATCAGGTGTCCCAGCTGAGTCGATTTGGTTTTCAGGTAAGCCTCGTTGTACTGGTTCTTACCCACCTGCAAAGGTACACGCTCAGCCACATCCACACCCACATCCTGCATGGCCTTTACCTTGCGCGGGTTGTTGGTCATAAGGCGTACACTGGTGATACCCAGATGTTCAAGCATAGGCTGGATCATATCGTAGCGACGCATATCCGCCTCGAAACCCAATTGCTCATTGGCTTCGACTGTGTTGGCACCTTTATCCTGCAGTGCATAGGCACGGATTTTGTTCAGCAAACCAATACCACGGCCCTCCTGACGCAGATATAGAATAAAGCCCTGGCCTGCCTCGGCAATACTCTGCATCGCCGCCTGTAATTGGAAACCACAGTCACAACGCAAGCTGAACAAGGCATCACCTGTCAGGCACTCGGAGTGAATGCGCCCCAGCACAGGCTGGTCGCCACTGAGTTCACCGAATGTCAGTGCAACATGCTCTTTCCCGGTTTCTGTGTCTTCGAAGCCATGCATGGCGAACACACCCCAGGGGGTTGGCAGCTTGGACGTTGCGATATATTTAATCGACATGAATTAACCTTTACGACTGCTCTCACTCCCTGAGACAGTTCTCTTCCCTGATCAGTAATACTAATACCCCGTGGGATAAACCTTTGTTTCAACCATAGGTTGATATGGGGACGAATGCGGTATTCTATGTGTTTTTTTACCCGACCGGAATAGTCTGATTTAATTGCCTGCCGGTCTGTACTTCCCGTCACACTTCAGGCAATCCCCTGTCGAGGCGGCGAATAATACCGCAGAGACAAAAAAGGCACGAATCAATTCCGTGCCCTTTAAGCTGTTCCGGGCCACAAATGCAGCATCGGATTGGTTTAGAAAGCCTTAGGTGCGAACCCGGTGACTTTCTCCAGACCCATTTCACGGCCCAGTTTGGTCATAGGGTGAACCACCACCAGACCTTTCACTGACTTTTTCAGCTTACCCATATCGGCCTGCTCAGCCTTGGTCAGCTCACGGCGAAACGCCATATCTTTAAGCTGTTGGCCTTCTTTACCCAGCAAACGGTTCTGCTGGCCTTTAATAGCATCGATACGCTTGGTGGTCGCTGCGATTTCACGCTTGAACTGCATAACAATAGCGGCATCGCCACGCTGCTCCGCGGCAGCCAGTTTGCGGCGGAATTTATCCAGCTTGTCGTGCATCTGCTGCAGTTCTTGTTTCAAATTCATTGGTAAACCTCTGATAGCCTGACGGCAAATAGCAATGCAGGATTTGGGGTGACACTATTTGCCCGACATTTAGCTGAACATCAACTCAAACCGTCCGGGAAAGCACCGCATACCTGCTGAAGATTGGCGGGATTATATCAGTATCCCCCGATAGTTGCAGAGCTTATTCGACCTGTGTCAATGGAATAATACGTTGGTTACTGCTGCCCCTGAAAGCCAGTGAAGGATCATGCAGTTGCTGTTCAAACTTGCCGTCCACCAAAGTATCAACCAGTGCGACCACAGCGCGCTGCTCCGGGCTTAAGTTTTCAAGTGTATAACCGGTCCACATCCACACATCTTTCCCCGGGCACTGCGCACGCACTCGCTCCAGCAGGGCTTTGATGGCAGACAGGTTACCGGGAAACAAAGGGTCGCCTCCTGAAAGGGATAAGCCCTTACGCTTCACTCTGGTGTCATTGAGATCTTTGATAATGGTATCCATCATCGCCTCATCAAACAGATGACCCGAACGGGGATCCCAGGTGCTCTGGTTGTAGCAGCCGCGGCACTGGTGCTCACAACCGGCCACAAACAAGGTGGCACGGGTGCCCGGACCATTGATCACATCAATCGGATAATACTGGTGATAATTCATCTCATTTCTCCTGACGGGAAAGGACAAAAGGCGCCCCTTTACAAGGAGCGCCTTTAAAACTAAATGCTTCAGTGAAGTCTGACGATCACAGGTGTTTAACCCGACGCTTCACTTCTTCCTGCTTACCGTGGTTGAACGGACGCGCATCCGGGCTACCCAGGTAACCACATACGCGGCGGGTTACCGACACACGGCTTGGTTCGTGGTTACCACATTTAGGGCAGGTAAAACCTTTACTGGTACAGGTAAACTCACCTGTGTAACCACAGTCATAACACTCATCGATCGGCGTGTTGGTACCATAATATGGTACGCGGCTGAAGCTGTAGTCCCATACGTCTTCCAGCGCTTCCAGGTTGTGCTGCATGTTCGGGTATTCGCCGTAACAGATGAAGCCACCGTTAGCCACTTCCGGATAAGGCTGTTCAAAATCCAGCTTATCGTAAGGGTTCACTTTCTTCTCAACATCCAGGTGGAAGCTGTTGGTGTAGTAACCTTTTTCAGTCACACCATCAACCAGGCCAAACTCTTTGGCGTCCAGTTTGGCAAAGCGACTGCACAGGCTCTCACTTGGCGTGGAGTAAAGGCTGAAGCCATAGCCGGTTTCTTTCTTCCAGGCTTCGGTGGCAGCTTTCAGACGAGCCACAATGGCAACCGCCTTCTCACGCAGCTCTTCGCTGTCAAATACATGAGTCTCAGTGCCGTACAGGGCATTGATGGTTTCATGCAGACCAATGTAACCCAGGCTGATCGATGCACGGCCATTTTTGAAGATTTCAGACACTTCATCGTCTGGGTTCAGACGCACGCCACAGGCACCTTCCATATACAGAATTGGCGCAACACGGGCTTTAACACCCTGCAGACGTTCGATACGGGTATCCAATGCCTTGCGGGCAATCGCCAGGCGGTCTTCCAGCAAACGGTAGAACTCTGCTTCATCCCCCTTGGCTTCCAACGCGATACGCGGCAGGTTCAGGCTAACTACACCCAGGTTGTTACGACCTTCGTGGATCAGTTCACCATTCTCTTCATAGGTACCCAGGAAGCTGCGGCAGCCCATTGGCGTCTTAAAGGAACCTGTGACCTTCTCAACCATTTCATAGTTGAGGATGTCCGGGTACATACGCTGGGTGGCACACTTCAATGCCAGTTGCTTGATGTCGTAGTTACAGTCGCCAGCTTTGTGGTTGATACCATCACGGATAGCAAACACCAGCTTAGGGAACACTGCCGTTTTCTTGTTCTTGCCCAGACCACCAATACGCACCTTCATGATGGACTGTTGGATCAGGCGGGACTCCCAACTGGTACCCAGACCAAAACCAAAGGTCACAAATGGCGTTTGGCCATTGGCGGTGTGCAGGGTATTCACTTCATATTCCAGTGACTGGAATGCGTCGTAACACTCTTTTTCGGTACGGGCACGGGCATAGGCTTCGGCATCGGGAATGGCCCACTCACGGCCAATCTCCAAGTGCTTTTCATAGCTCTTGGCCACAAACGGCGCCAGTACCTCATCGATACGGTTAATCGTGGTACCGCCATAGATATGGCTGGCTACCTGAGCAATAATCTGCGCAGTAACCGCAGTCGCAGTAGAGATAGACTTAGGAGTCTCAATCTCGGCGTTGCCCATTTTAAAGCCCTGGGTCAACATGCCAGCCAGGTCAATCAGCATACAGTTGAACATAGGGAAGAATGGTGAGTAATCCAGGTCGTGGTAATGGATTTCACCGCGCTCATGAGCACCAACAACATCCTTTGGCAGGATATGACACTTGGCGTAATGCTTAGCCACAATGCCAGCCAGCAGATCACGCTGGGTTGGGATCACCTTGGAGTCTTTGTTTGCGTTCTCGTTGAGGATAGAGGCGTTGCTCTGCTCAATCAGACCACGAATTTCAATGTTCAGGCGGCTTGAGGTCTCACGACACACGTCACGGTCGTGACGGTATTCGATATAGTGACGGGCGACCTGCTTATATGGACCTTCCATCAACTGGTTTTCCACCAGAGACTGCAGGTGAGAGATCTCCACTTCGTCCAGATGTGCTACGGCCTGACTGACACCATCAGCCACGGTCTGCGCATAATCAACGTCTGTAATCCCTTCAGATTTTGCGGCTGCAATTACCGCGTCCCTAATCCTGGAACCGTCAAAAGAGGTACGGCAACCGTCCCGCTTAATCACAACTGGCATAAGGCTTTATCACTCCCGAGGTAGACAAGACACTTACTATATATAGTGCCTTGCATGTACTAGAACACAAGATGTTGCGTATTAAGCGCCAAGCAACCGGCTTTTACCTTGATCTGGATCAAGTTCCGGGGATGACAGTTCAAAGCGTGAGTGATTAGTGTTGCCAGCCCCAAAAAGTGACCAGGATCTCCTTGACCCCATGTTTCTTTGGCGCTAGTCGGAGGCCGAATGTGCGTTCAAGCTCAGAAAGAAAATTTAATGACTGTTCACTTACTTCAGCTTGCAGGTATAACGAAAACACCCGGTAAAAGACCGGGTGTTTTATCATGGCATTGTTAATCAGCCGATGCTGATATGGCGACTAACGTTACCTTTTGTAGCCAGTTATTTGTGATGCTACTTACCAAGCACAACTTCAATCTGGTGTTGGGCTTTCAGTACCGCTTGTTCACCAGCAGCGATCGCCTCTTCTGCACGGTGAAACTCCATAATCCCAATATCGGACACCTTCGGCAGAATACAGACATCCGGAGGATCACCCATCAGACGGGCACGCTTGTGTCGTTGCTCCAGAATATCCATAGACTGAGACATTACCGCCAGCATGCCAGGGTCTTGTTTGGGCTTACTGGTGAACACATCGGTCAGCCCGGTCAGGTAGTCCCGGCCTCTGGCCAACAGATCTGTAAAGCCGGTTGCACTGTGTTCATCCGCTTTGACCAGCTCAGCTTCAGTAGGTTGCTCACTTTTCAGGTTCACTGGTACAGCCTGGATTCGACGGCGACGTTCACCACTCAGATCAACCGCGATAACGACATCGACGTCCATAGCTCGGGCAACAGACACTGGAACCGGATTTACTACTGCGCCATCCACCAACCAACGGTCTCCCTGTTGAACCGGGGACAAAATGCCCGGCATGGAGCAGGATGCCCGTACCGCATGACGAAGTTCACCCTCACTGAACCAGATCTCCTGGCCTGAATACAGGTCGGTCGCCACGGCAGTAAATGGTAATTTCAGATCTTCAATACGCACGTCACCAATATGAGACTCGAGTACATTGAACACCCGCTCGCCTCCAATCAGCCCACCCTTACGCCAGCTTAAATCCATCAGCCCCAGAACATCCCAGTGAGAAAATCCTCTTACCCAGGACTCCAGCTCTTCCAGGTTGTCATTGGCATAAGCTGCGCCAACCAAGGCACCAATCGAGCAACCGGCGACCTTGTCGGGATAGATCCCCAGCTTCGCCAACCCTTTCAGCACCCCTATATGGGCCCAGCCTTTAGCCGCGCCACTCCCCAGAGCCAGTCCTATCGTCAGCGGTTTTTGTTCGCTCACAGGCAAGTTCTCCTATCTCTTTGTTCGATCTAACAGGGGACGCAGTATACGCAGATGCTGAGTCACCACCAAGTCAGCAGGATGACAACATATAATGTCAGGTGCGAAAATTCTGCGGGTACATACCCCTTGTCACGGTTTGGGTATACAATAGCGCGTCAAATTTATAGGAGTACACCTTTGCAATTTTCCGATTTCTCTCTGGACAAGCGTTTATTGGCCAGCCTTGAGCACATGGGTCTCAGCACCCCTACCCCAATTCAGGAACAAGCCATTCCTGTGGCCATGTCCGGCCGTGACTTGATGGCATCATCCAAAACGGGCTCAGGTAAGACACTGGCGTTCCTGCTGCCGGCCATGCAGAGAGTCATTTCCACCAAGGCGCTGTCAAAGAGGGATCCCCGTGTACTGATCCTGCTGCCAACCCGGGAGTTGGCGCACCAGGTATACAGCCAGCTTCGTTTGCTGATCGCCAATACCCAATACAAGGCGGTATCAATTCTCGGTGGGGAAAACTTCAACGATCAGGCCAAAGCCCTGGCCAAAGATCCACACTTTATTGTGGGTACTCCGGGTCGTGTGACCGACCATCTGTTCCAAAAGCAACTCTACCTGAATGGTCTGGAGTTATTGGTACTGGACGAAGCTGACCGTATGCTGGATTTGGGCTTTGCCCCTCAGCTGACAGCCATTCATGAGGCTGCAGATCACAGACGTCGTCAGACTCTGATGTTTTCTGCCACTTTGGATCATGAAGAGGTTAATGAAATCGCCGCCCAGTTGCTGAAACAACCTGAGCACGTCGCTATTGGAGCGAGCCACACAGAGCATGGTGATATCACCCAGCGTATCTTCCTGTGTGACAACCTGACCCATAAAGAAGCGGTATTGATGGAACTGCTCAAGCAGGAGCAGCACAAACAGGTGATCCTGTTTACCGCCACCCGGGGTGATACCGACCGTCTGGCGACCTTACTGTCTGAGCAGGGCTTCTCTACAGCCGCCCTGAGTGGCGATTTGAAACAAAGCGCCCGTAACCAGATTATGGACAGCTTTAGCCGCGGTCAGCAGCAGATCCTGGTGACCACGGATGTGGCCAGCCGCGGGCTGGATTTGGCCAACGTCTCTTTGGTTGTGAACTTTGATATGCCCAAGTTTGCTGAAGAGTACGTACACCGCATCGGCCGTACAGGTCGTGCCGGTGCCAAAGGTGATGCCGTTTCTCTGGTGGGTCCAAAAGACTGGATGAACTTTAAAAAAGTGCAGGTATTTATGCGCAAGACTTTTGACTTCAGCACCCTGCCCGGTCTGGAGCCTAAGTTCAGCGGCCTGAAAGACGCCCCTCAGAAGAAGGCTGCAGCCAAGAAAGGTTCGGCTAAGCCTGCGACCAAGCGCCCAACCAAGAAAGCCACCGACAAGCCAGCGCCCAAGCGCGACAAGCGCTTTATTACAGGTGTGGATGTGGGTGACGCGCCAATGCGCAAAAAGACCAAACCGAATCTCGACTTTATGGATGATGATGAGTAATCATCCCTGAATAGAAAATCCCCGCCCGGCGGGGATTTTTTGTATCTGCGCCCAATCAAGCTTGGCGGCAAACACTTTTGGCTGAGAGACATGACGTCATCCTGCTGTTAGCCTGAACTTATCTTTCATCAGTTGCTTAAATGCCTATGAAGCAGATAACTCGTTGGTTCCGACAATGCTCGCTGCTGTTGATTCTGGCGGCCTCATTCAGCTCCTGTCTGGCTGCTGACAATCCCCCACTGCGACAAACAATCACCACTCAGGATGGTGATCAGATTGCCCTGTATCTGTTTCCTCCCTCTGAGCCTCACAATAAAGCGTTACCCGCTATTCTCACTATCCATGGTGGTGGCTGGACTGTCGGAGAAGCAGCCTGGACCTTTGACTCAGCAAAGAAATTCGCAGACCAGGGAATCCTGGCTGTTGCAGTGGAATACCGACTGACCAAAGGTGAAATCACCCCGATAGATGCAGTGCAGGATATCTGCGATAGCCTTAAGTGGGTGCGTAACCAAAGCCAGTGGCTGGTAGACCCGGAAAAAGTCGCTACCTTTGGGGTATCCGCCGGTGGCCACCTGGCCGCGATGACTGCGACCAGAGGTTGCGGTAACAAGGAGGGTAAGTATAAAAATGGCGGCACAGATCTTTTACTGCTTTGGTCGCCGGCATTGGATATGGAACATGACAACTGGTTTGCGGGTTTGCTGGCAGGAAAAGCCAAAGTCGCAGATTACTCACCTGTCTACACGCTCACATCCACCATCGCTCCCAGCATGATAATTCAGGGGAAGCAGGACACGCTCACACCAACATCCGGCGCCCGTAAATTTTGTCAAAAGGCGACTGACTTAAAAAGCCATTGTGAATTAAAACTGTATCCCGGCGTGGGGCACCTGCTCACCCGAAACCTGAAGGTTCAGGAGCGCAATTTCGACCCTGATCCAGAGTTTGTAAAGGATGGCTTTAGCTCACTGCAGGATTTCCTCGAACATTATGGGTATACCAGCGCTCACTAAGCAAACTTATGGAACTCAGTTCCCGGTTAGCCCCAGTTAGGTTAAGCCAAGATAACCGCAGGAAAATAGATATTGGTTTTACCCTCAAGGGATGAGCTGAAATTGCCATGCAAAAATAACGGCTCATCTAGTGAACCAGCTGAGTTTCAGTATATGATTAACCAATACTTAATCTAACAGTAATTAATTTTATATTTTCTTATTCTACGGAAATACCTAGACTGCCTGCATTAAGACTGTCGCGTCCGATGACAGCAAGAATTCAGGAGCTTCCCCATGACAACACTCACTTCTTCCTGGAAAGATAAACTGGCCACTATTCCCAGCCCAATGGCTGGACTGGCACTGGCCATTGGCAGCCTGGGCTGGACCTGGGAAAACCTCGCTACCGGGCTGCACGGAGCAGGTCAGCTGACAGGAGCCGCCATTGCAGCTGTGATGTTGCTGGCACTGGTTGCCAAATTCGTGATTCACCCTAAAGTCCTGTGGCAAGAGCTGACTCACCCAGTGGTGGGCAGTGTGATCCCGACATTTGCCATGGCACTTATGGTGATTTCCAAAGCCGTGGGCATATTTGTCTCCTCTGTGGGTCTGGCGCTCTGGCTACTGGCAATCGCTATCCACATCGCGTTTCTGGCTGCGTTTGTTTACTACCGCGCCATTGATTTTAAACTGGACCATATGGTGCCAAGCTGGTTCGTGCCTCCCATCGGCATCATAGTGGCGGCAGTGAGCTTCCCAGGACAGGGTTACGGCTGGCTGGCCAATGGCATCCTTATCTTCGGCATGCTGGCCTACCTGATTATGCTGCCTGTGATGCTGTACCGACTGATTTTCTGTGAACCTGTGCCTCAAGCCGCCAAGCCAACTATTGCGATTCTGGCAGCTCCTGCCAGTCTGTCTCTGGCCGGTTATCTGACAGTGGTGCATAACCCCTCCATAGTGATTGTTGGCCTGCTGCTGTCAGTGGCAGTACTCATGACTCTGGTGATTTATCTGGCTTTCTTCCACCTGATGAAACTGCCATTCTCACCTGGCTATGCGGCTTTCACCTTCCCTATGGTAATTGGTGCCACCGCACTGTTTAAAAGTGCAGTATGGGCTGACCACTTTGCGGGTATGGGCTCATTCGCCGGACTACTGCACACTCTGGCAGTGATTGAACTGGCTATCGCGACTCTGGTGGTTGGCTATGTTGCCCTGAGATATTTGATGCACTATCTACCCGGCATTAAAGATAACTGGAGCCCACAAGCAACTCAGTAACTCCAGATAAGGGGTTGGGAAGCTATCTCCCCCACCCCTTCAAAAACACTGATAACCCAATTCAAGCTCCCGCCTTACCTCTTCCTTAAATCCAGCCGCTTTTACCGGGCAAATCCCCCTCATCCACGTCGCCAGTCAATACCATTTTCAGCGAGTGGCAGATATCGCTTTTTAAACGCTCAACACTCAGCAATGACACGCTCAAAAAAGCTTAAGAAAGGTATCAATCATGCTTATAGACAATATGAAAACCTTTGTTTTATAAGAACTATTTCACCACCCCCTAATTTTCAACAAATGCATAAATATGAAACCGGTCTAATTTATTGAAGCTGTTTTTGTTTATTGATTTATGAGCCCCTATGATAGCCGCCAATGCCTTCCTGACACTTCAGCCGAGCTTCAATAAATATGAAGTATTCACTAAAACAAATCTCAGTATTTGATGCTATCGCCTCAGAGCAAAGCGTCAGTGCAGCCGCAAGAAAGCTGTCCATGACCCAATCTGCTGTGAGTATGTCGCTCTCACAACTGGAATCTTTGCTGGGCCGTCCATTATTCACCCGGCAGGGAAACCGTCTGGTTCTATCCCACTGGGGTCACTGGCTGAGACCACGCGCCAGAAAACTGCTGCAGGATGCCAAACAGATTGAACTTGGTCTGCATGACCAACATCTGCTGTCGGGCAAACTTGGGCTGGGTGTCAGTCAAACCGTGGCCGAACATATCATGCCTAACCTGATTGCCAGCCTGGATCAGCACTTTCCTGAATTGAGGTTGTCATTAACAGTCGAGAACAGTGATCAGGTGATTCAGGGACTACTGTCCCACGATTATGATCTGGGCATTATTGAAGGTCGTTGTGATGACAGCCGCATGAACTATCTTCCGTGGATAGAAGACCGTCTGGTGGTGGTTGCCTCACCACACCATGCCTATTGCAGCCAGGCGGAAGTGACACCAATTCATCTGCAGCAGGCTCAGTGGGTGATGCGGGAACATGGTGCAGGTACCCGCAGAGTATTCAACGCTGCCATTCACGGCGTGATAGACAAGGTCAATGTGTGGAAAGAGTACAGCCAGACCAATGTGCTCAAAGCGCTGGTGAAGCGTGGTGGCTATCTGTCTGCCCTGCCCTGGCTGGATGTGGAAAAAGAAGTCACCGCTGGTGAACTTGTGGTGTTGGCGACCCCTTCATTGAAGTTGGAGCGCCGACTGGGCTTTGTGTGGCGTCAGGACGCACCGGATAATCCGTTGCGCGATGTGGTAGTAAACGAGGCCAAACGACTGGTACGCTGAGTCAACATCAATCATGCTGAACACAGATATAAAAAAGGATAGCCGCGGCTATCCTTTTTTATTGTTCATACCCTAAGGGTCAACCCATTTGAGTCGCTACCCAGCTGCCTAATTGCTGACGGGTTAACACGCCAAGCAGCTTATCCTCTTCAACCACTGGCAGTAACTCAGGCAGTTCGCTGCCGGCCAGGCGCAGTCTCTCTTCATAGCTTTGATAGCCGCTGCAAATCAGGCTGGCCATATCATTCACCGGAAACAGCTTTTGTCTGTCCACCACCCAGGTTTCCAGCAACTGGGCCAAAGGTTGGCAGCTGGACACTGTGGTTAACTGGGTTTGCATCAGATCACGCACAAAAGCTTGGTTCGATGAGTCAAATTCAGCAGACCACAAACCGCGCAGGATCTCCTGATGACTGAGTACACCTATCAATCTGCTCTGATCCTTGACCATGCCATGGCTTGCACCGGACTCACAGAGCAGCTTAAGCGCCTGACTCAGACTCATATCAGGAGACAGGGTCAGATAGTTGGCCTGCATCAGATCTGACACCAGGGTTTTGTTCAATTTATTCAGCATAGGGTCGGCCTCTCTTATCAGTGTGAAACTGTGTTGGAAGATCTTTGGGTTTGAACCGCTTCTTTATCTCCAGCCTTGTTTTCAATCAGCCAGTAGCCCAATCCCACAATGACACCACCACCCAGGATATTCCCCAGAGTGACGGGTATAAGATTGTTGAAAACAAAGTTGGTTATGGTCAGATCACTGAACTGCTCGCGGCTGAGATCCAGCGCGGCGAAAAAACCTGGGTCAGCAAACTGAGAGATGGCAATGCCCAAAGGCACCATAAACATATTGGCAATGCTGTGTTCAAAGCCGCTGGACACAAACATGGCGACCGGCAACATCAGCAGCATGGCGCGGGTCATTACCTCTTTACTGGCAAAGGTCATCCACACCCCCAGACACACCAGCATGTTACACAGCACCCCCAGTACCATGGCCTGCAGCCAGTTGTGGTGCAGCTTATGCTGGGCAATATTCAAGGCATTCAGTCCCCAGTTACCGCCATCCAGTTGATGCATACCCGCGGTCATAATCAGGGTCAGCATAATCAGGGCACCAATCAGGTTGCCAACATAGACACGGGCCCAACATGCCAGCATCTGTCTGGTGGTGATCATGCCGCGGGCTCTGGCCAGAGTGCTCAGCACAGTGCTGGTAAACAGCTCTGCACCACAAATCACGACCAACATCAGGCCCAGACTGAACGCCAGCCCCCCAACCAGGCGCACCATGCCCCAGGGTGCATCGCCCGCTCCAGTGGTCACATTGATGTAGAACACGAATGCCAGCGCAATAAAGGCACCGGCAAATATAGCCAGCCCGAAAGATTGCCAGGGTGACTTAATAACCTTGGAGTGACCGTATAATTCGGCCTGTTGACATAGGTTAAGCACAGGAGTCACAGGTTGACCTGTCATTGACAGCCTCCCGCGAGGCGATATGCGTATGCCTGATACAGCATGGGTGAAAATATCCTTGAAGCGGTTGAAAATACGCCGCAAGGATAGCCAGTTGCTTAAGCTAAAAATAATGGGAAGTTTTGAACCCGGGGTTCAGTTGGAATGAACTCTTGCACCGATGGAATCACGGCAACGAGCCTGTCATTCAAGAGAAAAGCCTGCATCCAGTTCACAACAACAGAAAACAAGCCACTGATTAAGTTCACATTTTAATTCACCGAGGACTAATAAAATGTGTCTTAAAATAAGCGGAAGTCATTGATACAAATGAAATTAACGCAACGTTTGCAATTCCCGTACCCCAGTCAACCCTTATTTAGTAAACACTTCAATACTTGCTAGCCAGATCTCAATTCCGTTGTTAACCTACTTCAATAAAACTGATAGTCGATGAGTCGAGTTATCAGACATGGTAAGATCCTGACAGGTAAATTGGTCTTACCAATTTATTCAAAGTGAAATGGAACTCTTCTGCAAGGCGTAACGGGATAATAGATTGCAGTTTTTTATACTGCCAAACCCGCTTCAAGCAGCCGCGTTATCCGGTAACTTAATACTGCTCACATCCAGCAAGTCCACCACCGGAATAACTCTCAGGGACAAAAATCAAAACGACTTTAACCATAGCAATTACGCTGTTGTTTCGGAGTAATGAGAGACTATGTCTGACTCAGTAAACAAGCCGGAAGCGGTCAACGATGAGGCCTCCTATCAGGAGCTTCACCGCCCGGCATCAGAATTCAAATCCCGCAGTGATTATCTGGATCATGAACTGACTATCATGAAGCCACGCCGCTGGCGCCTGAACCTTCCAGGTCGCGATTTCCGCTTCGAATGGGAAGATCTGGTGCCTGCACTGGCTGGAACCATCGGTATTACCGTGATGTACAGTGCGGTAATGTCCTCCTATGCTTCTGCATTTGGTCTGGGCCCTGACTTCGTCATCGAAAACGTACGCGTTGAGATGTGGGTATCTGCCCTGCTGTTCTGTATTTTCGTATCCGGTTTCATGAACCCACGCGCCAACCTGGCGGGTAACCATGGTCCTATGATTCCGATGATCGGTATGATTGCGCTGTCTGGTGGTCACCCACTGGCGCTGGCTATTCTTATCTTTATCTTCGGTATGGCACTGAGTCTGGTCAAAGGCGGCTCGCGGCTGGTTAACCTCACCAGTGAGGGGGTTGCCGGGGGTCTGCTTGTGTACCTGGGTATCATGGGTGCTCAAGGTCAGATCAACAACCTGCTGGACTGGTCTACCGAGCTCAACATGGGCTATATCGGCTTCACGGTTCTGTTCCTGAACGTGGTGCTTTATGCCTTCCTGGCCAAAGTGGGTAAGCGCTGGCTGGCGATTCCTGCATGTAGTGCACTGGCTGTGGTTGTGGCTTTGGCCATGGGCGCACCTTTCCACTTCAGTACCGAGCCTGGTCTGCCTAACCTGAACCCAGCTTACTGGTGGGGTTCTACCGAGACTGGCTGGAAACTCGGCATGCCTACCGTAAGCCACTTTATCGCCTCTCTGCCGTTCGCGATTCTGGCCGTGGCCATGTGGTCTCCTGACTTCCTGGGTCACCGTATTTTCCAGGAACTGAACTATCCAAAAGGCAGTGACAAAGTACTGATGGACGTGGATGACACCATGGCTGGCTGCTCTGTACGTCAGTTTGTGGGTACAGCCTTCGGTGGTGGTAACGTGACCTCCAGCTGGGGCACTTACATGATCCCTGCGGCGATTGCCAAGCGCCCTATTCCTGCCGGCGGCATTCTGCTGGGTATTCTGTGTATCATCGTGGCCACTGTGGGATATCCGATGGATATCGCGGTATGGGCTCCTGTGATGAGCGTCGCACTTTTGGTGGGTGTGTTCCTGCCATTGCTTGAAGCAGGTATGCAGATGGTGAAATCTGCTGCATCTTCTCAGACTGCCGGTATTTGTATCTTCGCCTCTATGGTAGTGAACCCTGTATTCGGCTGGGCACTGACCATGCTGTTGGATAACAACGGTCTGATCGGCGATAAAGAACGTCCTAAGTCCCTGTCTTTCGCGGATCGCATCGTGATTCCAGGTCTGGCGTTTGTGGTCTGTCTGGTGGCGATGTTGGCCGTTGGTATGATCAAAGGTATTCCAGCTCTGCTTTAATCCCATAAGCAAATTGGTAAAGCCCGCTGCAGCATGCTGTCGCGGGCTTTTTTATGGTCAAATGATGAATCTTTGATCACCTTGCTTGAATTAACACCTTCTTGTGCGGCATTTTTCCCATTTTCATGTGAGCAATAATCTCGCCAGATTTACCCAAAGTGGGCATAGATCACACTTTTCACCGGGTGCACAATAAAATTTTGCTACTTACCTAGCAAAACCGGATGAATTTGACTGCAGAGGATGGTGTTTCTGGTGCGGCACCTAAGGCCTTGTGCTAATATATTTCACGGTTAATTGGTCTTACCAATTTGCGACAGTCCCAAAGGAGCAATCCAAATTAAGGTCGACTGTCAGCGGAAAAGATTTTTTAAACGATTTTTGCGTGTGGCCCTGACCTGATTCGGCAATACCGAAAGGCAGTATCAACGCAGGATCACCATATTGACCCAGGGCGCGAATCCCACGGTTAGGATCCTCCCCCAAGGTCAATCACCTTTATCTCAACAAGAAGGTATGAGTACGATGACTGACAAAACTGATCTGTTTGCAAGTGCCTGGGAGGGTTTCACCTCCGGCGATTGGAAAACTGAGGTCAATGTACGTGACTTTATCCAGACTAACTACACTCCTTATGAAGGCGACGAGTCTTTCCTGGCTGACGCTACCGAAGCCACAGTAAAACTGTGGGACAAGGTAATGGAAGGCATCAAGATCGAAAACAGCACTCACGCCCCGCTGGACTTCGATACTGACGTAGTATCTACCATTACTTCTCACGCTGCTGGTTACATCGAGAAAGATCTGGAGACCATCGTTGGTCTGCAGACTGACGCTCCTCTGAAGCGCGCTCTGATCCCTAACGGCGGTATCCGCATGATCGAAGGTTCTTGTAAAGCCTACGATCGTGAGCTGGATGCAGACATCAAGTACATCTACTCTGAACTGCGCAAGACTCACAACGCCGGTGTGTTCGACATCTACACTCCAGAAATCCTGGCTTGCCGTAAGTCTGGCGTACTGACTGGTCTGCCTGATGCATACGGCCGTGGTCGTATCATTGGTGATTACCGTCGTGTTGCTCTGTACGGCATCGACTTCCTGATGAAGGACAAGCAAGCTCAGTTCGCTTCTCTGCAGCCTCGTTTCGAAGCTGGTGAAGACCTGTCTGCTACCATGCAGCTTCGCGAAGAGATTGCTGAACAGCACCGTGCCCTGAGCCAGATGAAGAAAATGGCTGCCAGCTACGGCTATGACATCTCTGGTCCAGCTACCAACGCTCAAGAAGCTATCCAGTGGACTTACTTCGGTTACCTGGCTGCGATCAAGAGCCAGAACGGTGCTGCTATGTCTCTGGGTCGTACCGCGACCTTCCTGGACATCTTCATCGAGCGTGACCTGAAGAATGGCGTGATCACCGAGCAGCAAGCTCAGGAGATGATGGACCACTTCGTAATGAAGCTGCGTATGGTTCGCTTCCTGCGTACCCCAGAATACGATGAGCTGTTCTCTGGTGACCCAATCTGGGCTACCGAGTCTATCGCTGGTATGGGTCTGGACGGTCGTACTCTGGTTTCCAAGAACTCTTTCCGTGTTCTGCGTACTCTGTACAACATGGGCCCAAGCCCAGAGCCAAACATCACTGTACTGTGGTCTGAGCAGCTGCCTCAGGGCTTTAAAGAATACTGTGCCAAGGTATCTATCGACACCAGCTCTATCCAGTACGAAAACGATGACCTGATGCGCCCAGACCTGGAAAGCGATGACTATGCTATCGCTTGCTGTGTGAGCCCAATGGTTGTTGGTAAGCAGATGCAGTTCTTCGGTGCTCGTGCCAACCTGGCCAAGACCATGCTGTACGCAATCAACGGCGGTGTTGACGAGAAGTCTGGCGCTCAGGTAGGTCCAAAAGCTGACCCTATCACTTCTGAGTACCTGGACTACGACGACGTAATGGCTCGCCTGGATCCTCTGATGGATTGGCTGGCAACTCAGTACGTGTCTGCACTGAACTGCATCCACTACATGCACGACAAGTACAGCTACGAAGCAGCTCTTATGGCTCTGCACGATCGTGACGTACGTCGTACCATGGCTTGTGGTATCGCTGGTCTGTCTATCGCTGCTGACTCTCTGTCTGCTATCAAGTACGGCAAGGTTAAGCCTATCCGTAACGAAGCTGGTATTGCTGTTGACTTCGAAATCTCCGGTGAATATCCGAAGTTCGGTAACAACGATGCTCGCGTAGATGACATCGCTTGTGAACTGGTTGAGACCTTCATGAACAAGATCCGTTCTCTGAAGACTTACCGTGATGCAATCCCAACTCAGTCTATTCTGACCATCACCTCTAACGTGGTATATGGTAAGAAGACTGGTACCACTCCAGATGGTCGTCCAGCGGGCGCTCCATTTGCTCCAGGTGCCAACCCAATGCACGGCCGTGACGAAAACGGTGCGGTAGCGTCTCTGACTTCTGTGGCTAAACTGCCGTTTGCCCACGCTCAGGACGGTATCTCTTACACCTTCTCTATCGTGCCTAACGCTCTGGGTAAAGACGACGGCTCTCGTCGTACCAACCTGGCTGCTCTGATGGATGGTTACTTCCACCACGAAGAGAACCGTGAAGGTGGTCAGCACCTGAACGTTAACGTACTGAACCGCGAAACTCTGGAAGATGCAGTTAATCACCCAGAAAAGTACCCACAGCTGACCATTCGTGTGTCTGGCTACGCAGTACGCTTTAACTCGCTGACTCCTGACCAGCAGCGTGACGTGATTACCCGTACTTTCACCAAGTCTCTGTAATCACTGATTGATTGAATCAGGTGGTATTGGCCCCGCCGATACCACCTGTTATCAACCCATTGCATCAGCTTTCTGACCCACAGAGGGTTAATGCAATTGGTTACCGCCCTTCCCTCACAGAGGGATTCAGCCGTTTAATGCTGTATTGGGCGATTGTTGGGGCTTATGCCCTATAGTATTGCTGACCGTGACAGAAAGCGTTCAAGTCACATCTTTATCGCCCAGGGTTTTCGTACACAGGGCGCCTGTCAGCAATACCTTTAAGTACAACAGTCTCTTTCAGGAGTCACTATGACGATTAAAGGTCGCATCCATTCCATCGAGTCATTCGGAACCGTAGACGGTCCGGGTATTCGTTTTATTGCCTTTATGCAGGGCTGCCTGATGCGCTGTTTGTACTGTCATAACCGTGACACTTGGGATCTGCACG
Source organism: Shewanella corallii (assembly GCF_023349125.1). GTDB lineage: Bacteria > Pseudomonadota > Gammaproteobacteria > Enterobacterales > Shewanellaceae > Shewanella > Shewanella corallii. The sequence continues at coordinate 122,867 of NZ_JAKIKT010000008.1, forward strand.
ATGGCAAAGAAACCAGTGTTGAAGATTTAATGGGCCAAATCCGCTCTTACCGTGGCTTTTACGCCAACGGTGGTGGCGTAACAGCTTCCGGTGGTGAAGCTATGCTGCAGGCCGAGTTTGTGGCCGAGTGGTTTAAAGCCTGCCACGCTGAAGGTATTCACACCTGTCTGGATACCAACGGCATGGTGCGCAAACATACACCGATTATTGACGAACTCCTCGACAATACCGACCTGGTTATGCTCGACATCAAACAAATGGATGATGAAAAGCATATAATTCTGACAAAAGTAAGCAATTACAGAACATTGCAATTTGCAGAGTATCTGGCAAAACGCAATCAGAAGACCTGGATTCGCTACGTGGTTGTAGGCGGTCACACAGATGATATCGAGTCAGCACGTAAGCTGGTAGAATTCATCAAGCCTATGAAGAATGTCGAGAAAGTTGAGTTGCTGCCCTACCATGAGCTGGGCAAGCACAAGTGGGAAACTCTGGGTGACACCTATCAGCTGGAACATGTGTCACCACCAAGTCGCGAGACCATGGAACAGATTAAAGCCGTCTTTACCGATATGGGCATTAACGCCATTTATTGATATAACTGGGAGCATAAATCACTACAGCTCCTCCCAGTAACTGGCATCCAACCGCTCGAAGGCCGTCTTCAGCAAAAGTGCCATATCAAGGTAACAGGCTTTGGCTCCCAGCGGATGGCAATTAACTCCCATGGCCATAAGTTTGGTCGACAGTTGATTGCCCCAGTCCAGCAAAGATAACGGCAACGGATGGTTTGCACGCCATCCCAGCCAGATCAGTCCCTGCAACGGCAAACTGATAAAGAATAAGGCCAAGGTAAGCGCCTGGGGCAGAAACGCCCATCCATGCAGGAAAAGCTGACTTGCCGCGGCCAAAACGGCTAATCCCGGCATCATTCGGGTGGCCAGTTGAGTAGCGCGGATAACGCGATACTCGGGGAAATAAAACCCCAACTGTCTGACCATAGGCCAGGTCTTCATATAAAGACGACCTTGTTTGATGGTATTGAGAAGTTGTTTGCTCAAGAAAAGACACCAAGAAATTTGGACTGCTGTCGTTAACATAGCACAGGCAGGGGATCTGCCCCAAGCCTCACGCACAGGTTAACCTCAGTGTCCGTCAGCCCTCAGGGCTTTTGTACGGCGCTTCCATCATGAGATGGGAGCCAAGTTAAAGAGTGGTAACACTCACACAATGGCGAAAGGTTTAAACATGTCCAACAATCTGGTTTTGGTACTTAACTGCGGTAGTTCATCGCTGAAATTCGCAATCATGGATGCTGCCACCGGCGAAGACCATATCTCTGGTCTGGCTGAGTGCTTCGGTTTGGAAGACTCCCGTATCAAATGGAAAGCTAATGGTCAGAAGAGCGAAGCTGCCCTGGGTGCTTTCACTGCTCACCGCGAAGCGGTAGAGTTCATCGTAGATAAAATCCTGGCTGCCCATCCTGAACTGGCCAGCAAGCTGCAAGCCGTTGGTCACCGTATCGTACACGGTGGCGAAAAGTACACCCAATCTGTTGTTATTGACGAATCTGTACTGGCAGGTATCGAAGAAAGCGCAATCTTCGCACCTCTGCACAACCCTGCTCACCTGATCGGTATCCGTGCTGCTATGGCCTCTTTCCCAGAGCTGCCACAGGTTGCTGTATTCGATACTGCATTCCACCAGACCATGCCTGAGCAGGCTTACATCTATGCTCTGCCATACAAGCTGTATCGCGAGCACGGCATCCGTCGTTACGGTGCCCACGGTACCAGCCACCTGTTCGTAAGCCGTGAAGCTGCCAAGGCTCTGAACAAAGATCTGAACGACACCAACGTCATTACCTGTCACCTGGGTAACGGTGCGTCTGTAACTGCGGTTAAAGGCGGTAAGTCAGTTGATACTTCTATGGGTCTGACCCCACTGGAAGGTCTGGTAATGGGTACTCGTTGTGGTGATATGGATCCTTCCATCGTTTACCACCTGGTACACCAGCTGGGCTACACTGCAGATGAAGTAAACAACCTGATGAACAAGCAGTCTGGTCTGCTGGGTATTTCTGAGCTGACCAACGACTGTCGTGGCATCGAAGAAGGTGTTGCTGAAGGTCACAAGGGCGCGACTCTGGCTCTGGACATCTTCTGCTACCGTCTGGCCAAGTATGTTGCTTCTTACACCGTAGCTCTGGGTCGTCTGGATGCAGTTATCTTCACCGGTGGTATCGGTGAAAACTCTGACCTGATCCGTGCAAAAGTATTGAACCTGCTGGAAATCTTCAAGTTTGAAGTTGACGCAGAGCGCAATGCTGCAGCCCGCTTCGGTAACGGTGGTGTGATCACCAAAGATGGCAGCCCAGTTGCCATGGTTATCCCAACCAACGAAGAGTGGGTGATTGCTGAAGACGCTATCCGTCTGATCAGCAAGTAATCTGCCCAAGCCACCTGCGGGTGGCTTTTCGAGCAGGCTAAAATAGTTACAGCAGCCCAGTGGCTGCTGTCGCCATTGAAACCAAGAGGTTTTATATGCCCCGCAAGATTATGTTAGTCCCTATTGGCACAGGTGTTGGCTTGACTTCTGTTAGCCTGGGGATGGTACGCGCGCTGGAACGTCACGGCGTAAAAGTACAGTTCTTCAAGCCTATCAGCCAACTGCGTCCACACGACACAGGTCCTGAGCGCTCAACCACTATCCTGAGCAAATCTCCTACTGTTAACCCACTCGAGCCGTTCCAGATGGTTCACGCCGAAGCACTGATCCGCTCTGAGCAGGAAGATGTGCTGATGGAAGAGATCATCGCCCGTGCTGCTGAGTGTGCTGACAACACCGAGACTCTGATTGTTGAAGCTCTGGTTCAGACCCGCAGCCATCCTTTTGCCGACGACGTGAACTATGCCATCGCCAAAGCGCTGGACGCCGACGTGATCTTTGTTGCGACTCCTGGTAACGATTCTCCGACTGCTCTGATGAACCGTCTGGAAATCGCTTACAACTCCTGGGGTGGTAGCGAGAACAAGCGTTTGATCGGTGCCATCATCAACAAGATTGGTGCTCCGGTTGATGACGAAGGTCGCACCCGTCCTGATCTGACCGATATGTTCGATCGTGAAGCGCCAGCGCGTCTGGACTCTTCTGCGATGTTCCAGCTGCCAGGTCAAAGCCCGCTGCGTATTCTGGGTAGCGTGCCATACAACCTGGAGATGATCTCTCCACGTGCATCTGATCTGGCCAAGCACCTGCGTGCCCGCATCATCAATGCCGGTGAGATGAACACCCGTCGTCTGCGTAACGTGACTTTCTGCGCTCGCAGCATCCCGAACATGATTTCTCACTTCAAGCCTGACTCTCTGCTGGTGACCTCTGGTGACCGCTCTGACGTTATCGTGTCTGCCTGTCTGGCGGCTATGAACGGCATGAAGATTGGCGCCCTGCTGCTGACCGGTTCTTACGAGCCTGAGCCAGAAGTCATGGCCCTGTGTGAGCAAGCGTTCGAAACTGGTCTGCCTGTGTTCCTGATCGACAGCAATACCTGGCAAACCTCGCTGAATATCCAGCGTTTCGACCACGAAGTGCCTGTTGACGATGCCGTACGTATCGAACTGGTTCAGGACTATGTGGCTGGTCATATCGATCAGAACTGGATTGAAAGCGTGACTCAGAACTCGCCTCGCGAGCATCGTCTGTCTCCACCAGCTTTCCGTTACAAGCTGACCGAGCTGGCCCGTGCTGCCAAGAAGACCATCGTTCTGCCTGAAGGTGACGAGCCTCGTACCATCAAGGCTGCCGCTATCTGTGCTGAGCGTGGCATTGCCCGCTGTGTACTGCTGGGTAACCCTGACGAGATCCGTCGTGTTGCTGAGCAGCAGAACGTGACTCTGGGTGAAGGCGTTGATCTGGTTGATCCTGAGCTGGTACGTGAGCGTTATGTTGAGCCTCTGGTTGAACTGCGTCGCAACAAGGGTATGACCGAAGTGGTTGCCCGTGAACAGCTGCAGGACAACATGGTACTGGGTACCATGATGCTGGCTCAAAACGAAGTAGACGGTATCGTGTCCGGTGCGGTTAACACCACTGCCAACACTATTCGTCCTCCGCTGCAGCTGATCAAGACAGCTCCAGGTTCAAGCCTGGTGTCTTCTATCTTCTTCATGCTGATGCCGGATCAGGTTCTGGTTTACGGTGACTGTGCCATTAACCCAGACCCAACTGCTGAGCAGCTGGCTGATATCGCCATTCAGTCTGCTGAATCTGCTATCGCTTTCGGCATCGAGCCACGCGTTGCGATGATCAGTTACTCAACCGGTAACTCTGGTCAGGGCAGCGACGTAGACAAGGTACGTGAAGCAACCCGCATCGCTAAAGAGAAGCGCCCTGATCTGGCTATCGACGGCCCACTGCAGTACGACGCTGCGGTTATGCCTAACGTTGCCCGCTCCAAGGCTCCTGACAGCCCTGTTGCCGGTCAGGCTACCGTTTTCGTATTCCCGGATCTGAACACTGGTAACACCACTTACAAAGCGGTACAGCGTTCTGCAGACCTGATCTCTATCGGTCCAATGCTGCAGGGTATGCGCAAGCCTGTAAACGATCTGTCTCGTGGTGCTCTGGTTGACGATATCGTCTACACCATCGCCCTGACTGCGATTCAGGCCACTCAGTAATCTGAGTGACAGACGCAAAAAACCGGCCTTGTGGCCGGTTTTTTTATGCTTGCAGGAAATTGAGCTGCGGCCCGGAACACATGCGGACTCTGACACCAATCAGGCCTCGACAGACAGTATCGCACCGGATACATGAACAAATTTCACGCGTTCCCGGTATAAAGACTAACCTGGCTAACTGCTTGATACTGTTGAAAAGTTAAGGTGGAGCAAAAATAGACAGCCGAAAATAACCTTTATTTTCAGCACATTGAGAGGTTTGACCACAGTCGTCAACAAAGTTGTCCACAGATTTTGTGGATAACAATCCTTGCCTTGGCCTTTCAGAATCCTGCTGTAGCACGTCTTTGTCAAGTCTTTATGATCTTTTTGCGATCTCTGACTCATCCCGCCAGATTGCAGCAGGCGTAAACGGGCGGAAGCTAAACTTGATCAATGAGCGCCATATCGCAATACTTGTTATCAGGGAAGTCAACATAACACATGGAAAACTATGCGTATTATTCTGCTTATTACCGCGATGCTGGCGGCTTTTATAACCACAGGGTGTTCCGACGATATCCAGGGCCCCCCCAGTACACCAGAGCTCACTTCCAGAGGCTTTTTTGAAGCCATCTATGTCGACCGTAATGTGAAACAGGCTGAACAGTATGTCGATGTCTCCATTAAGGAGTTGCTGCAGCACTATCGCATTGCCTCTTCCGTGCAGCGTCATATGCTGAATCTGTCGATGACCGACGTCACCATTGAGATTATGGAAGTGGATCTGGACTTCTTCCGTAAATTCAGTGATTCCACCACAGTGGTAGTGAAACTCACCGGCCGCAAAAATGGCCAGAAGTGGAAAGACGACAGAACCCTGAGGCTGGAGAAGCGTAAAGGTATCTGGGTTATTACCGAGATCGTCCCGGAGAAACTGCGCTAACAGTAGCCCGTTTGAATCACACATAAAAAAACAGCAGCCGAGGCTGCTGTTTTTTTGCTTGTTCTGCTGGGTCTACACAGATACAGAGGCGACTTGGAGTGGGTCAGTTCCAAGTCTGGCTTGTGGAATTAATCCAGAAAAGCTTCTTCATCCATATCAACAGGCAGAGACTCGATCACTTCGTCCTGAACCTGATAATAGGCGTTTTCGTACTCTTGAATTTCCATCACAACTCCATACTTCGTCGGGAACAGAGGCGTGCCTATTTTCGGTGACACTTTGCCTTGTTGGGTGCACATAAAACTCCTTTAGCGCACTTCAAAGTCTAACACCAACCCGCACAGAGTTACAGAAAACTTTCAGTTTCGGTATACAAAAATGCCTTAAATCGGCATAAACCACTGAAAAACGCCCATCAAGAAGCCGCGATCATGAAAGCCTTTCAGGTTAACAAGTCAAATTTGACTGAGTAAGTTGAAATAAGTCAGCCTTCAAGACATCAGGCAAACATCGTTAGCCACAGATAAACAAAAGCCCCTGGCTACCCAACGTCCGGGATAGCAAGGGGCTTTGTTAAGCTCACATTCTGCCAGCTTAAATCCTAGCTTTCCGCCAATTTATATCTGAGCACCTTGAGGGACTTCTCCTCATCGATATCCGCAAACACCTCAGGGTTGGGCAAACGCTCAACAAATGAAAGTGATGGCGCGGCATCCTGCACCTGACCTTTCAGGAAGTCAGTGTTCAGCTCAGGCGCGTTCAGGCAAAGCAGCAACTCCGCATCCGCATTCAAGAGTTCAGGGAGTTTGCGCAACAAGCGAACATAGTCCTTGGTCGCCACAAAGCTGCCCTTTTGATTACTCGGCGGATCGGCAATCACCAGATCATAAGGACCATACTTGCGCAGCTTACCCCATGACTTGAAGATATCATGGCCCAGATAGCTGACGTTTTTATCAAAGCCATTGAGATGGTGATTCTGCTTACCGGTCGACAGTGCACCTTTAGCCATATCGATATTCACCACAGCCTCTGCCCCACCCGCCATCGCCGCAACCGAAAAGCCACAGGTATAGGAGAACAGATTCAACACCCGCTTGCCTTTGGCATTGGCCTGTACCCAGGCTCTCCCTTCACGCATATCCAGGAACAAACCGTGGTTTTGACCCCGCATCAGGTGGATATTGAAGCGATTGCCATTTTCTTCAACCACATGCTGCCAGGGCACCTCTCCGGCAATGACCTGAGTCTCAGTCTGGCCACCGGCACGATATTGATACACCAGGTTCAAGGTTTGACCCTGACCGACTCTTTGCCAGAACGCCTCAAGCGTGGAAATTAGTTGTTGCAGCTGTTCCTGTTCAAGCGGTCTGAAACTGGTCAGCAGCAAGACAGGGGCAAACCAGTCCAGACACAGATGTTCAGCGCCGGCATACTTACCGCCGCGACCATGGAAAATACGGCCGGAATCACTGGGCAACTCCAGCGTCGCAAGTTGTTCAATAAATGCGTGCATAAGGTCCAATCATAAAAAAGGCCATGGACAACCCATGGCCGGAAATTGGCAGCAAGATACCACAAATCACCCTATTGGGCTTGTTCTGCCTGCTCCACCTTGTCATTCTCATCCTCACTGACTTTATCAGACAGCAAAATCGCCAGCCATTTACCACTGTTGCTGGACTCAAGTGCAATTTTCACAATCATGGTTAAGGGCACTGACAACAGCATACCCACACTGCCCAGCAACCAGCCCCAGAAGATTAACGACAGAAATACCACCAGAGTAGACAGACCCAGGCCACGTCCCATAAATTTGGGCTCAACAATATTGCCCATCACGGTATTCACCCCAAGATACAAACCTGCCACAACACCGGCCTGAGCCGGGCCCAGTTGCAAAAAAGCCAGCAGTACTGCGGGCACGGCCGCGATAATAGAACCTATATTGGGAATATAATTGAACAGAAACGCTACTACTGCCCACAGCAGCGCGTAATCCACCCCTATGATCCAAAGGCCTATACCCACAATTACACCCGTGGCTACACTCACCAGGGTCTTTATCACCATATATTGATTGATGGACTGAAGTACCTTATCAATTTGCTGCAAACGCATATCCGGATCATCCAGGGCAAAATGCAGTTTTTTGGGCAGATCCGATGCCTCAAACAACATAAATACAATGGTCAGAATAATCAGGAAAAGGTTGGCCATCACATTGCCCACACCAGAGAGCATATTAGTGGTCATCGACAGCGCCATTCCGGGGTCAAACAACGCCAGCACCTTCTCTTTGGAGATCTGAATATTGAACTCTCTGAGTTTATCCAGCACCCAGGCAAACTGTTCAACCAACTGGCTTTGATATTGGGGTAACTGACGGGAGAAATCGTTGATACTGCTACCGACCACAGATGCCAGCCAAAGCCCCATCAACACGATGAACACCATCAGCAGGGACACAGCCAACAACTTGGGAAAGCGGTAACGCACCATCAACTGAATAACCGGATTACAGATAACGGCGATAAAGGCTGACAGCACGAAAGGAACAACAATCGCGCTGGCTGCCTTGATACCAGCCAGAATAATGACCAAAAAGGCCATGACGGCAAAGCCCCGATAGGCGAGTGATGCGCCTTCCAAGCGGTTCATTCTCATCCCCTTTGATTTAAAAGCCGGTAGCGGCAGAATTGGAATATACTGCTACAGTGCCAATAAATCAGATAATTAGCCAGCAAAGATATGATCCAGAGTCGCAGCTGGCAGGTAGTGAAAGGTATTTGCATAGGTCCATCAGGCAGCAGACCTTACGTCACGATTAACGCGCATCCAGGACGAGCAAAATTCAACCATGAGAGGTCAACAGACCCTAAACAGGAGCAGAGGCAAGCATGAAGATTTTACTTACCGGGGGAACTGGCTTTATCGGTCAGGCGCTGATCAAATTATTATCTCCCAGCCATGAGATAGTGGTGCTGACACGCAATGTCAATAACGCACGACGCGTTATTCCTTCAGTAGCATGCATAGAGACGCTCGATAATTTAGATAACCTTGATGGCTTTCAGGCTGTCATTAACCTCGCCGGTGAACCCATTGTAGGTAAACGCTGGAGTGATGCCCAAAAGCATCGACTGTGCCACAGCCGCTGGGATCTCACCGCCAAACTTGCAGGGTTAATCAAAGCCTCGCAAACCCCGCCTCAGGTGTTTATCAGTGCTTCCGCCATCGGTTTTTACGGTATCCACGACACCACGCCCCTGACAGAAACCGCCAAGCCCAATCCGGATTTCGCCCATGACCTTTGCGCCAAATGGGAAAACCTGGCCCTGCAAGCTGACGGCGAGCAGACCCGGGTTTGTATTGCACGAATAGGTATTGTCCTCGGAGCCAATGGCGGCGCACTGGCGAAAATGTTACCCGCCTTCAAGCTGGGGTTGGGCGGTCCCATAGGTCATGGCGAACAGGGAATGAGCTGGATTCACCTCGATGACCTGCTGGGGTTGATTCGCTTCATGCTGGAAACTGAATCGGCCCGCGGGGTATACAATGCCACCGCCCCGGTTCCGGTCAGCAACAAAACCTTCACTCAAACCCTGGGCAAAGTGCTGCATCGCCCCGCTTTTCTGCCGGCTCCGGCATTTGCGCTCAAGTGTATTCTGGGGGAAAGTGCCATGCTGCTGACAGAAGGCCAGTACGTGGTGCCCAGCAAAGCCACCATTGAAGGTTTTGAATTTGAGTTCTCCCAATTGGAACCCGCCCTGGAAGATATTCTGGCTTAAGCCTGATCTTTGAAGTAGAGCAGTATCTCCACCGACGCCGCTTTCATCTGTTGTAATGCAGAGGCGTCAAACCTGTCAGACATAATATCGGACAGGCCTGGTAACTGCTCTTCATCTACCCGGTCTGCATTCACAAACCCCATGCTCCAATCGGCAAAATGACGCTGAGGCAGATGATGAGAATATAGTTGGGTGACCCGGCCATGCCTGGGGTCTTGTCGCACCGTGTCATAGAGCTTAAGCACCTGCTGCTCTTCGCCTTCCAGCAGTTGCAGGAAAGAGCCATTACGATACAGCAACATCCCGGTAATGCCGACACGCTCATTGTTAGCTCTGGCCTCGACCAACAGGGCTGTTAAATCTCTTTCCACCATAGGGCTCTGGGCCCGGGACATATACACAAGTTCAAACAACATCGAGCATCCTGCCTTATCTGTATCCATTTACTATTGGAAGAGTCTGGCTTCCAAATCTTCACTTAATGCCAGCCTGCCAGCATCGTCTACCAGGGTAAAATTGGGCTGCACATGATGAGTGTCAATACCAATCATTAACTCCTCTCCGGATTTCAGCCCATGAATATCTGCATCAGACAACTCGAACCTTAAGAAGTGCACGCTTGAGGTTTTCTCGTCGTTTTCCCGCTCCAGATCTTCGTCGGCTATGGCAAAGACCTGAGGATGTTCCGCCACTTTAAGCCACACCTTATGTTCCGCTCCCTTAAGCAGCGTCAACATACGCTTTCTTTGCTCGACATCTGTGTACTCAAACATCAGGGTTGCCTTAAGGTTACTGCCGTTGGGGATTAAAGGGTTATAGGCATCCAACTCCTCCTGAATACCGTCAGGTTCGAAGATGCGCTCCACCCTGAGCATCTCCTGGATCTGATATTGAATCGTGATTTTATCTTCAAACAACAGCCTGACATGGTCACCAATGGCAATGTGCCGGTGACGTTTGTGGTCCATCACTCTGGCTCTGAAATCATTGCGCCTGACTGCATATTCTTCCAACGACCATAAGTCCTCTCTGGTGAGCATTTCTGCCTCCTTAAATTCACAGTCCATAGGCATGCCTGAGCAAGGTCATAGGATGCACAGGTTGCTGGCCGGATTTGGATAGATGGGTAATATGAGTCGCTGCCATGGGGCAATCACTGGCAACATGGGGCGAATTAAGTTGCTCCAACTTACGAACCACTGGCCGTGCAATTTTGACCGAAGCGTCACGGGTTTCCACCTTTACGGCATAAGTGCCGTCGTGGCCAGAGCAGCGCTCAATCGCATTAACATTGGTGTCTGGGATCAATGCCAGCACATCCCGGGTTTTCAGGCCAATGTTCTGAACCCGCAAGTGGCAGGCCACATGATAGCTGATGTCGCCCAGCCCCTGCTTGAAATCCAGCTTGAGGCCACTGCCTTTATGACGCAGGAACAGATACTCAAATGGGTCATACATGGCCCTTTGTACCTTAAGTACATCCGGGTCATCGGGGAACATCAAGGGCAACTCCTGCTTGTACATCAACACACAGGATGGCACGGGCGCGATAATATCAAACCCCTCATCCACCAGCTTTGCCAGGACCGGAATATTGGCCTGTTTTAATTTGGCCACTGACTCAAAGTCCCCCAACTCCAGTTTCGGCATACCGCAGCACTGCTCTTTGGGCACCACTTCAAGGTGAATATCGTTGTGCTGAAATACTTTAAAGAAATCTTCTGCCAGATAGGGACTGTTGTAATTGCCGTAACAGGTGGCATACAGGGCAACCTTGCCAGTGGTTTCGCCAATGGCATTAACCTGAGTGTCTTGTTCTGGCCTGGCGAGTATGCGGGCACGCTTTCTCAGGGGGTTGGAGTCATACCCCGGCAAAGGCGCCTCATGATGAATCCCCAAAGATGATTCCAGCGCTTTACGGAACAGGCCATTCTTATTACTGGCATTGACTACGGCGCTGATTACCGGGGTGGAGGCCATCTTTCCCATGGTGTCTGTACTGGTGATCAGCTTGTCCCGGAAGCGGGCACCCTGTTCCTGAAAATGCACCGCTTTGGCTCTGAGCATCAGGTGGGGAAAGTCCACCTGCCACTCATGGGGTGGCACATAAGGGCACTTGCTCATGTAGCACATGTCACACAGGTAACATTGATCCACCACTTTGTGATAATCCGCCTTGTCGACCCCGTCTACTTCCATGGTCTCTGACTCATCAACCAGGTCAAACAACACAGGAAAAGCATTGCACAGGGAAACACAACGGCGACAACCATGACAGATGTCGTATACCCGCTCCAACTCCTTGTTCAATGCCTCACGATCGTAAAACTCCGGGGTTTGCCAAGCTATGGGATGTCGGGTTGGGGCCTCCAGGCTACCTTCTTTTTTACTCATATCCATCTCCGGCAGAAAAAGTCAGGGAGCCGAAACTCCCTGTAGATAATGACGGGATATCAGGCGTCCAACTGATCCAACGCCTTTTGAAAGCGGTTGGCGTGACTTCGCTCAGCTTTGGCCAGGGTTTCAAACCAGTCAGCAATTTCATCGAATCCTTCATCTCTGGCAGTTTTTGCCATCCCCGGGTACATATCTGTGTACTCATGGGTTTCGCCGGCAATAGCAGATTTGAGGTTATCTGAGGTGCCGCCAATTGGCAGACCGGTCGCAGGATCCCCCACTTCTTCCAGGTATTCCAGATGCCCATGGGCATGACCGGTTTCACCTTCAGCGGTGGAGCGGAATACCGCAGCAACATCGTTGTAGCCTTCAACATCGGCTTTTGATGCAAAGTAGAGATAACGGCGGTTGGCTTGTGATTCGCCCGCAAAGGCGTCTTTAAGGTTTTGCTCGGTTTGTGATCCTTTCAGTGACATGTTTCTCCCCCCACTGAATTGATGGTTGGTGAGTGTCACAGATCAACGTCTCATCTGTGGCGCGGATAGCTATGGCTCTTTTAAAGCTAGACCCATGGTTAAAATTTATACAGACCAATTTTCCGATTAGTTCAATCCAATATTCAGATAAACCAAGTCGATAGCAGGGTCATGGGAATCTTTGCCCCGATAATTCGCCGGATAATTTCCAATATATTTACCAAAATAACGCCGGATATTTGCCCGGATTTTTCTTTGAACCCCATCAACAACCCTTTTATTTCAATTAGATAAAGTCTCATTGTTCATTTATGAAAATTACAATTCCTAAAAGGAGAATGAGCAATGAGATGGAGCAAACGTAATCTGTGGGTGGTTATGGCCGGAGCGCTCGCTCTGGCCGCCTGCGATGGTGAAGATGGAAAAGATGGTGAAGATGGCAGCCCTGGCGGCCCTGGCGATCCGGGCGATCCGGGCGCAGTAGGCCTTCATATTGATATGGCCAATGAGGCCAATGCCAACATCACATCGGCAGTGATCAACGATGGTGTTATTACCCTTGAGTTTGAGTTAACCAACAAGCAGGGAGTTGGCCTGTTTGGTCTGGACGGCGACAACCCATTCCACGACTTTCGTTTTTCCATTGCTCAAATGGCAGTGGACGGAAAATTAAAGCAGTGGCAATCCCTGTTGAACGATGCCACCAACGACGACGCCACCACCTTTGAACAGGGTTTTGAAAAAATTAAAGATTGTCCGGACTGCCTGACAGATAACAAGGATGGCAGCTACAGCTACACCTTCCAGACTAACCTCAACACTTATGTTGACGCAGCAGGCATCAGCTTTGACTCGGCCCTGACCCAGAGAATTGCCATCGAAATGCAGTTCGAATACGACTCAGGCCATGAACTTGCCGAGAATGCCCACTATGACTGGATACCCGCCAGTGGCAGTCAGGATGGTATCGAAACCCGTCAACTGGTCACTATGGAAACCTGCTACACCTGCCACCAGCCCGACAGCCTGAAAGCTCACGGTGGACGCAGACTGGATATGGAAAACTGCCAGTCCTGCCACAATGGCATGGTGTCAGATCCCAACGGCGTGTCTGTCGAACTTGGTCATATGGTCCACGCAATTCATATGGGGCCAAACCGGGAAGGTAAAGATGCCAGTGGTGATATCGTTCCCATGCCATACACGGTGCAGGGCTATGGTGGTGCCCATGCCTTTGATTATCCAATATTCCCAACCAAGCCTTTTATGGATTGTCAGACCTGTCACGTCGAGGATGAGCAGCTGGCTGATATGACTCTGTGGAAAGAGCATGCCAACGCCAACGCATGCACCGGCTGTCACACTGACTCTCCGGCTCAGCACGGCAATGTCACCATTCCTGAAGAGATGACCTGTATTCAGTGCCACGGCGGTACTGATCACACCAAGATGAACGCGCCATACGACGCAGCCAAAGGCTTCGATGTATCGGTCACCCAGGTCACAGTCACACCTGAAAACCTGCTGCAATTTGATGTCACCATCATGGATGCACAGGGCAATGCTGTCCCTAAAGAGCAGGTCTATCAAAAGGGATACAGCAACCCATATATGGTAGTCAGCTGGGATGTTGAGAAAGACTACCCTGAGTCAACCGGCGCCGGTGAAACTCTTGGAACCACCTATGACCACAGACGTTTCAGTCTGATTGGTGATGGTTCAACTCAATACAATGAGCAAACCAGGGTATTCACTGTCACCACAGAGAAAATGAAGGGAGACAAGACTTATACGCTGGCACTGCCTGCGGACATAGCCGAGCGTTCACTGGAAATCCTGCCAGTGCTGAAAGTGTGCTTCGCCGGTAAGACAGATCAACTGACCGACTGTAGTGCAGAGAATGCCTACCCTGCCTATGTGCAAACCGACGCTTACCGCGCTTTTCTCGGAGATCCGGACAAGCAGGTAGCACAGCGCAGAAGCATTGTAGATAACGCCAGGTGTCACGACTGTCACAGCGCCGAGTTCTATCACGACTCAAACGGCGTGAACTGTATCTCCTGTCACGTCAATGACAAGAACATCAAGTCTGCCGGCACCGACGACAACGGCAAAGAGATGTTCAAGTCCACCAACTTTATGTACAAAGCCCACAAAGCTGAAGGTCATCACAATGGTCATGGCGGCAGTGGTACTGTACTGAAAACCGACTGTACCACCTGCCACTCTGCTGAAGAGGGATGGGGTGGTATGAACTATGGCTTCGAGTTGGGACGTAACGGCGGCGCAGCCCTGGCCTTCCCGGAAGACATCTACACCAACAATACCTGGTTTGCCTCTGCGGACGTGGGCTCTTGTTTGAGCTGTCACCAGAAGTATATGTCTGAAGCCGGTTTTGCCCATATGCGTAATAACGGCGGATATTTTGGTCCTGAAAAGACTGAAGCTCAAAACGCCAAAGAGGCCTGTGCCACCTGTCACTCGCCTCAGAAACTGGTGCAACATCACGGTCATTCTCTTGACTGATGTGCCCCCGTCCGGGTTGCAGGATAATCCGGACTTTTCCTGCAATTCCAAGGCGCCTTCGGGCGCCTTTTTCATCCAGATCACATTTACAACATAAAAACATGACAGCCTCCGGGACAATACATTTAAATAACCCTAAAGGAGTATTTGCAATTCTCAATGGCAGAATTCGAAAGTCACAGAGAGGTAACATGGACCAGCTTGTCCCATACCGACAAGGGTCCACGGATTGCGGAGGTAGCAGTATGAGTCAGGACAATGGACTGGCCCCACTTGAGGCGGTCAAAGAGTATGCCTTTATCAATCACAGAGCGGGTAACAAGCAGCGCAAAAGAATCTGGGAGCTGACCCTGTCGGAGTGCCGCAGCAGAGCCAAAATTCATGAAAGCCCGGGTGACGATGATAATGAACGCATACTAACGCTTAAACTGGGCAAAAAGGTGTTGGACCTGACCCGAATACAACCCGGCTGCTCCCGCTTGAAAGTTCCGCTCAATAAAGTGAAGTCGGTTAAAACTCACTTGCTTGATGCGGTGGCGCAGGGGTTGTTTGACAGTGAACTGCTCACCGCTCAGCAACTGCTGCAGCCAGGGTCCACCACCAGTTGATACCCGCTGCTGGCTGTTAACAGCGACCTCCCCTCAATCAAAAACAAGGGCGACCAACTGGCCGCCCTTAGTAGACTCATCTGACTATCAGGATTGCAGTAGCTGCGAGCAGCTTTGTCTCAGCAAGTTGCGACAACGCCACAACCCCAGAGTGGCCACAATCAAGCCACCGGCGAGAGGCGCCATCAGCCACCAGTCCCAGTGCATATATACATTAAGCTCAAACACCTGAGTCTTGAGCAGATACAGGGTCAATTCTGCCACCACCACGGCCAGGAATCCGGCAATCATACCCAGCAGAGCAAACTCCAGCCCGGTGGCGCTGCGCAGTAACCAGCCGCTGCCGCCAAAGGTTCTGAGCACCGCCAACTCCCGCTGACGGGTCGCCATCCCGGCTTCGGTCTGGGCAAAAAGCACCAGCGCACTAGCCGCCAATACCAGTATCAATACCAGAGTTAACGACAGAGACACCTGCTCGACAATTTCCCGAAGCTGATTGACCATGGCGCCTACATCGATAACAGACACGGTCGGGAAGGATTTGATTAAATCCACCACCAATTCACGGCGACTGTCATCCAGATGGAAAGAGACCATGGAGGTATGGGCAAACTGCCCCAGATCTTCCTGACGCATAATCATAAAGAAGTTGGGTTGCAGGGTTTCCCAGTGTACAGCGCGCACACTGGTCACTTTCACGCTAAAGTCCCGGTTATCTATGGTAAAGGTGAGTTCATCTCCCAGCTTAAGACCCAATCGTTCCATCACCTTGGTTTCGATGGACACCTCACCGGGCTTGGTGTTGAACTCCCCTTCAAGCAGATCATTATTGGGTGGCAGGGTATCCCGCCATGTCAGGTTGAGCTCACGCCCTATTCCTACCCGGCCTTCTACCCCTTCTTCCTGCTGGCTGTAGGTAATTAACTGCTCGCCGTTAATGGCACTCATACGACCGCGCACCACAGGGTAGATATCTGTAGTCAGGATGCCGTTATTGGCGAAAAACTGCGCCATGGGCGCTTCATCTTCCGGCGCGATATTCACCAAAAAGTAGTTGGGCGAATTTTCAGGCAACTGCTTTTGCCACTCATCCAGCAGGTCCTGTCTGAGCGCCATAATCACCAGCAGCAGTAACAGGGCACTGGAGAAACCTACCAGTTGCACCGCATTTTGGCGGGCACGGCGTCTGAGACCAGCCAGTGCCAACTGCAGTGGGTTGGTGGTTTTCATCCCCACACTGTGGCCAACTCGCACCATCACAAACCCCAGCGCCCCCAGAAGCACCGCCAGCGCACATACCGCAACCACGACCGTCATGGTCAGTGGAACCGAACCCGAGTAGAGATAACCCAGCAACGCCATCGCCGCCAGACTCATCAGCAGATGCAGCCAGGCTCCCATGGAGATCCCTTCCAGCTGACGCTGCAATACCCTGAGGGGTGGTATCGCCAGCAGCCTCAGCAGTGGATAGGCTGAGAACATAAACGCGCTGATAATACCTGTAGTGACACCCAGTAATCCCGGACGCCACCAGGAGGTATCGTAGGAGGCTATCTCCTCCGGCAACATGCTGCTGATACCTATATCCAACAAGCGGCCGCCAACCAAACCCAGGGCAATACCTGTGAGTGTCACCAGCATCAAATGCAGCGCAAACAGATTACGGATCTGCTTACCTGATGCACCGAAGGTTTTCAGCATGGCCACCACATCATAATGGCGCTGACAGTATCTTTGAGCCGCAATACCAATGGCGGCGCAGGCCAGCGCAATCCCCAGCAAACTGGCCAATAGCAGGAACCGTTCTGCCCGTTGAACAGCCCCGGCTATGGGAGAGTCACCGGACTGCACATCAACCCAACGCTGTGAGGTGGACAGCAAGGGTTTGACATACTCTTCAAACTCGTCGAGTGCACCGCTATCTCCGGCAAACTGATAAAGATAAGTGACGCGACTGCCGGGCTGAATAATCTGGGTTTTGCCCACATCTTCCAAACGCATCAACACTACAGGCGAGGACGCAAATGGGTTGAAGCCAGCATCGGGCAGGCGGCGTATCTCTTCAGCCAATGCAAAATTGGCCATTCCAAGCTCAATACTGGCGTCCTGTGGGTTATCCTGCACACCCAGCAGGCGAGCCAATCGGTTTTCGTACCAGAGCTCCCCCTCTCCCGGCAGTTTTGCCGTTGGGCCTGAAGAGAGTTCAATCTCCCCTTTGAGAGGATACCCCTGCCCGACAGCCCTTACCGTTACCAGCTGGAAACCTTCATCACCAAACAGCATGGAGTTAAAACGCATGCTGGACACCTGAGAAAGTCCCAGCTCCTGAGCCTGCTCCAGTATCTCCGTGGCAATAGGCTCAGGTGAGTTAATAATTCTATCTGCAGCGATAAATTTGGCGGCCTGACCATTAATCGCCACCTGCAAACGCTCGCTGACGCCAGCAAGACCACTAACCGACAGTACCGCCAGCATAATGGCCAGAATAATCAGCAGCAGCTGTCCCTGCTGCAATTCGCGCCTGAACAGGCGAAGTGCCAGGGTCCAGCTCATGCCTGAGCCTCCTTAAGCGGCTGCTCAATCCGGGAGGCGCTCTCTTCTACTCCGACGTCAGATTCTGACAGGTGACCATCTTCCATAATCAGCTGCCTTGAACAGCGACTGGCCAGCGTTAAGTCGTGGGTGACCAGCACCAATGTGGTGTCCGACTCCCGGTTCATCTCAAACAGCATGTCAGCAACTTTGGTGCCATTGACCGGATCCAAATTACCCGTTGGCTCATCGGCAAACAGTACCTTCGGCTCACTGATAAAGGCCCGGGCAATAGCTACTCTTTGCTGCTCACCGCCCGACAGTTGCTTGGGCAAGTGTCCCAGACGATGGGATAAGCCAACCCGCTCCAACATGGCTTCGGCTTTTTGTCTGGCATCTTTTACCCCGGCCAACTCAGCCGGCAACATGACGTTTTCCAGTGCGGTCAGCGTATCCACCAGCATAAAGGACTGAAAAATAAAGCTGAGCTTGTCTTTACGCAGCGCAGCTTTTTGCTCTTCATCGAGTCCACTCAAGGCTGCACCATCCAGCCAGATCTCTCCATCAGTTGGCGTATCCAGAGCGGCCAAAAGCCCCAGTAAGGTAGACTTACCAGAACCGGAAGGCCCTGTAATAGCAACACTTTGGCCCGGCTTGACATCAAGCTCGATGCCATTGAGGATAGAGAGCTCTCCCTCCTGGGTGGTAACGGATTTACAGAGGCGACTGACTTTAATGGCACTGTTCACTGGGTTCTCTTCCTTTTTTCGCAAACTGGTTCTCGGAAATCGCATTCGCACCGGAGTGCAGCTCCTGCTTGTGTCTCTTATGTTACATAATCCAGCGTGGGCTGCATCCGTTCTTATCCTGGGTGACAGTCTAAGTGCGGCTTATCGCATGCAGGAATCCAAAGGCTGGGTGCAACTGTTACGGGATGAAATGCCCTCTGTGGAGATAATCAATGGTTCAGTCAGTGGTGAAACTACTGCTGGAGGCCTGCGCAGACTCCCGTCTTTGCTGGATTCTGCCACCCCGGATGTACTGGTTATCGAACTCGGTGGCAATGACGGCCTGCGTGGCTTCTCACCCAAACAACTGAAATCAAATCTTACAAAAATGATTGAGTTAGGACAGTCCAACGGCGCAACTGTACTGCTGACTGAAATCATGGTGCCCCCCAACTATGGGCCAAGATACAGCCAGATGTTCAATCAGGTGTTCCACGATCTGGCCGATGACTACGATGTCGCGCTTATCCCTTTCTTTATGACAGAGATAGCCCCACAGGCCGATTTAATGCAAAGAGACGGCATTCACCCCAATGAAGCCGCACAGCCAAAAATTACGCAGTGGATGAAACCCTGGATCATTGAAGCCACTGATAACCTGGATTAACAGTCTAAATATTCAGCAGTTGCACATGGCTTAAGTTGTGCACTAATTGAATCAGTAACATAGCGTCCGGACTTCACCTTGAAGCCGGGCGCTTTTTCATTACAATATCCGGCTTCGTTTTATACCAATTGCATCCAGCCATTGGTGGTTTCCAGTAGTTCAGGAGATTCCACTTTCCCATGTCAGTTCATTCCTCATCCTCCAGGCTGTCTTCAGCGCTGGCGTTAACCCTGTTTAGCCTTTTAGCAGCGCCTCAGGCCGTTGCCGGTGATGCACTTCGCCCACCGGTTGAAAGCCAGAAAGACTGGCTACAGCTGAAGTCCAATGAGTTGCTGCGTGGTGAAATCAAAGCCCTGTACGATGATGAGCTGGAGTTTGACAGTGATGAGCTGGACACAGTGATGATCGACTGGGATGACATCAAGCTGCTGCAAAGCGCCGGGATTGTAAGCATCGGCTTTACCGACCTGTCCACCCGCACGGGCAAACTCCTGATTGAGGATGGTCGCAGTTATCTGGATGGTGTTGAATTCAATCCAGCTGAGATTATGACCATCATTGCCGGCGATCAGGAAGAAGCCAACTATTGGTCAGGCAAAATCAGCCTTGGTGCCAATATCCGTTCAGGTAACACAGATCAAATCGACTACAGTGCCCGCGCCAAGACGACGCGCCGCACCACTGAGTCACGTTTCAACGCTGACTATCTGGGCAATTACACCAAGAATGATGGCGAATCCACGGTGAACAACCACAGGGTTAACTCCAACTTCGACTGGTTTATCTCCAAGCAGTTTTATCTGCGCCCAATCTTTGCTGAGCTGTACAAAGACCCTTTCCTGAATATCGACTATAAAGCCACAGTCGGTGCCGGTGTGGGTTACAACCTTATCGACAGCAAGAAGACCGAATGGAGTGTGAGTGGTGGTCCTGCATACACCTACACCCGCTTTGACCAGGTGGAAACCGGCGCCCGCGAAAGCGATGGCAGCAGCTCCCTGGTGCTTGAAACTGTTTACGATACCGAGCTGACCAGCAGCGTGGATTTCACCACCAAGTATCAGCTGCAATACTCCAGTGAAGAAGCCGGTGGTTATAGCCACCACGCTATCGCCTCACTGGCCGTTGAGCTGACCGATATCTTCGATCTTGACCTGTCTTTCGTGTGGGACCACACGGGTAAACCTCAGGCTGGTGCCAATGGCATTATGCCGGATAAGAACGATTACCAGTTTATTATTGGGTTTGGTGTAGATTTGTAATTCTGCTCAGTTGCCGCAGTTTGGCTTGGAGTGGCCAAGCTGCCACTGGCTTCAACTCTGCGAGTTGCCAGCATCTTAGATTAAGGCAAGCTACGCTTGCCAGAACATCGAAGCCTTCCAGGCTTCACCCGGGCAAGAGGGGATCAACAGCAATTCCCTCTTGCATCTCCCTTGCCGCCCCAACCGAAGTTGTAACCCATCGTAAAATGATTTCAATACACGCAACCGTCACCGATTCCACATCCCTGTCTCAGCGGTGCCTGTCTCGTCATCCCTGACGAGACTTGCTATTGAAACCATTTCCCTCCGGCAACTTCGAACGGGGAATGGTGTATTCCTCAAACTCACAATTGCCCCCAAGTGACTTTCGCTATGCATAGCGTGGTTTTCGTGGGGAAAAACACTAAATAAGCTATAATATCATGAGCTTAGCTAACTTTAATTTTAATAACAGCCGACAGGCAGACAGATAATGTGCCAGCACACTTTTGCTCAAACTCTGATCTGGACTTTTACTCACAACCTATTGAATAATAGGCCAAAATATCAGCATAATTATCACTGCTCTGAGGTGAGTGACAAACGAGCATGTACCCTATACAAATGTTAAGTTTCAAGGAGAGGCTGTGCCAGAGTTCAAAATACTGAATCACGTCATCGACTACATGGAATCTACAGGCTCAACCTATAAGCTCGTTACTCTTTCTGTTGACCAAGAACTTGTAGATGAGATAAATGAGGAAAACAAAACTTCATATTCGCTTGCTGAGCTAGAGAAAGCCACTGATAAGTGCTTGGCACACGAATGGCTTGAGCATGCAACACTAGGTGGTGGGAAGTACGGTAGTTTGAGAATTACTCCTAAGGGTGTTGGTGCGGCAAGGTCTAAAAGAAAATCAGAGGAGCAAAAGGCTTCTAGAAGCCCTCTTAAAAAAGCATCTGATTATGTTGATGACCACAAGGGGCTATTTGTTGTTTTGGGCTTCTTATTAGCTTTAACAACTCTCTCACTAAAGATTTTTGGAGGGTGATTTATGAAGGGTAAAAGCTTTACAGTTGAATTGAAGTGCTTTTTTTGTGATTGCTCGTTAGAAGGGGTGGCTGAGAAAGAGTATGTTTCGGGAGATATGCTTGAATGTCAGAATTGCCATGACCTTAATGATTATGATGCTCTAATTGATGTTGCTGCGGAAGAAGGTAAAAATCTTGTAGCCGATTATGCACAGCAAGAGATCGAAAAAATGCTAAAAAAGGCATTCAAAAAATGAAACTTAAAAAGGCAACGAAAGATCGTCGGTAAATACATACCAACTGGATGTCCAACACTCCGGTTACTTTGCGTTGTCGCTGCGTTTCAGACTAACGCAAAGTAGCCTATGTATTGGTGGTCCTTTATTGCAGCGTTAAATTCTTAGGGAAAAATGGTAGTGGATCTGGCAAATATAGATAGTAAGGTATTGATTGGGCTAATAACGCCAATCTTATTAGCAATCGGCTATTTTTATCGAGCAAGGAAAGAGAATATAAAAAACAAAAAGATTGCCCTTTATATTCTTCTCGAAATTTGGCATAGAATTTCTGTTTTCTACAGAAAGGACTTCGATGATGTATTTGAACAGGTAGTCAAGGAAATAAAGAGGCAGTTTCCTGATGCAAATATATCAGACAGTGAAATTAGTGCATCTAAGAAACACTTTACTCCGATATTAGTAGAAACAGCAAGAGGAATTGCCCTTTCCGACTTAGAGAATTACCAAGAAAGATACCAAGAAGCCATTTCGCTCATATCTTCAGATGACCCAATTTTTGCATATAAAATCACCTCTGCTAGTCAGACAAAGAAATTCCTGAAGTTTCTTGACTCATATCTGGAAAAGTCTCTAGCTCCAATAGAAGAAAATGAAATTGGTAACGCGCTATCTCAATCGCTTAAATCTCATATGACTAAGCATGTTGAAATCGATTCCATAAAGGATCTCGAATCTGACATTCGTAAGCTTTCTTTAAAAGTGAGTTTTTTTACATTTTTATCATCTGTTTACATCATAAGAAAGCGGAGAAGCAATTTAGCTTCAATAGGAAGTGGAGAGGTCGAAAATCTGGTTGCCAATGTATTGACTCCTGCAATGACCGAATTTAACGAGACAATACAGCCGAGCGCTAATCGGCCGACTGATTGAAGCGTGATATCCCCTAGAGCCCAAAGTAACTCCTGTCCCTATGTTATTTGCACAAAAGCTGAGTATTGAACCAGATCCCCGTCCGAAGTTGCCGGAGGGGATTGGATGTAATAGTGAATGTCATCATGGATGAAAACATAAGCGGCGCTGAGCCAGGGATGGTGAATCGCCGCTGGTCACGTCAATTACATGCAATGCACGATGGGTGACAACTTCGGTTGGGGCAGCGAGGGAGATGCAAGAGGGCGAATGGCCACTACATGGCCAGCCATGAGCGCGAGAAAGGGATTTCGAGCTGGCAGTTAAACATGGAAGTTGTTAGCCGCTGTTGATACCCTCTTGCCCGAGTGAAGCCTGGAAGGCTTCGATTGTAGCCGCTGCAAGCGGCATGTCCCAGAGGGACAAATCTGCGTTCAGCCTAACAAAGTATGGCTATTTAAACTTTTTCGCTCTGCGGGCCTGGGATTGCACTGTGTTGACCATCTTGGAGAAGGCGCGGTCTTTGGCACGCCTCTGCGCTAAAGATGCAGTATTGTGAGACTCTTCCCGCAGCAGCTTTTGATAGTTCTCCAATCGCCTTAATGAGAGATCCCCTGTTTCGATGGCGGCTCTGACGGCGCAGCCAGGTTCACTCTCGTGCCCACAGTCAGCAAAGCGGCACTGGCTTGCCAGGGCTTCAACATCGGCAAAGGTGGCTTTAATACCCTCTTTAGCGTCGCTGAGTTGCAGCTCGCGCATCCCTGGGGTGTCCATCAACAACCCACCTTCAGGCAGCCACTTAATGGCACGGTAGGTGGTAGTGTGCCGCCCTTTACTATCCTGCTCCCGAATACTGCCGGTGGCCATTTCACTTGTACCAAGCAAGCCATTGACCAGAGTGGATTTACCTACACCGGATGAACCGAGAAAGGTAAGGGTTTTGCCTTTCTGGCAATACGGTTTCAAGGCTGCAACCTCATCACTGTCCAGACCATTGACGCAGTGAACACTCAACAGAGGGTCCAGCTTTTGCACCTGAGCGCGTATACTATCAGCGTCTGCACATAAGTCTGCTTTCGTGAGCACGATAACCGGCTCAACGCCCGCCTCTCTCGCCAGCGCCAGATAGCGCTCAATTCGGTTGAGACTGAAATCATCGTTCAGTGAGCTGACAATAAACACAATATCAATATTGGCGGCAATTAACTGGCGCTCACGCGCTGTTCCGGCCGCTTTGCGCTGAAACAGCGACTGCCGGTCCAGCACCCGAATCAAACGCTCCCCATTAAAGACTACCCAATCACCGACGCAAATAACCTCCAGCTTTGGTGGCAGTTTGTAGCGCTTTACCTCGCCACCCGCCAGCAAAACCACTTCTGATTTATGCTGCTCAACAACTCGCCCCAGAGCACAAGACTCCAACTCTTCCAATGAAAGCTGCTGCTGAAAAAACGGGCGCATGCCCAAATCAATTAAAGAAGGAAGTGTCATGGTGATTTCTCTGATCTGAATATGGCGCCCAGCATAAACTATGAAGTTGTAGACAGGTCAAGCTAATGGCGATGCGGTTTAATTTATGGACCACAGGATTTCCTGGCAGGCATGTTTTATTGCACTTAAGGTGCGCAGTTATTGCTCTTCACGAGACACCCTGAACACAAGTCCTACCCCATAGTCAGGAACACCGACCACGAACGACAACACTGAATAAAATCAAGCAATTAGACAAAGATAGCAGACCGTTAAATAATTGCTTTACTCGGACGATACTGTTCGCTGCATTCAAAATAAAATCAGAAATAACTATCTATTCTACCAGCGAAGTGTATAGTGGCCGCTTGCTCATCGAGCATAGTTACTATTGATGTATTTAGTTCAAGATTTTCTCAGTTTCAAACTGAATCAGTTTGTCATAATTATCCTGCGATACCTTTTTCTTCATTTCCAATTTAGTAGCTTCACTTTTTATTTATTCGAGATACTTATGTCTGTTAAAACAACTGGTTCTGTAAAATGGTTTGATGAAACAAAGGGCTTTGGTTTTATTGCCCAGGACAATGGTGGCGCCGATGTGTTTGTACACTTCCGAGCCATTGCTGTAGACGGTTTCAAAACTCTGGCTGAAGGCCAGCGCGTTGAGTTCAACGTAGAGCAAGGCAACAAAGGCCTGCAAGCAGCTAACGTCACTCTGGCGTAACTGATTGTGTTTAAGGTGCCTGCAACCCCGCGAGTCAGGCACCTTAACAATGTGGCGATTTGCCACACTGCAACCCAACATCTGCACTCCAGATACCACCTTATGGCGTCACCATCCAGCGAAAACATTGGTTGTAAAGCTTCAAACACAACCCGTTCGTCGCGAGTTATATCTGTGCCAATCAAGACATTGGCCGACATCTGTTTCTCAATGGGAAGGACTGTTAAAGCGTCCTGATTTGACGAGATTAATCCCCTGTTTTCTCGAGCTGACATTTTCACTTTGTGAGTCAGGCTGTATCAGCAACACCAAGTTGGCAACGACAAGCCAGGGATTAAATCGTTCACCACAACCCAACACGGGGAAACTGTCATCAAATCAAGCTACGAATTGAACATGGCTTGATAGCACGCGAACAGAAAATAAGCTGGAGTTATAACAGGAGAGATCCATGCGAAAACCAACCCGTAAAGTCAGCAAAAAAGTACGTAAAGACAACTTTGATGAAAAATTCGAGCTGTTGGTTGGAGAGTATCACAAGGCCAAAGCTATCCTGGATACTCTCGCTGAAGATACCGTTGAGTACGACAAGCAGAAAAAGCAGTGTGACATACTGTTTGCAAATGCAGAGCGCTTCTTTAATTCCCGTCAAAAATAACTTGCCACCTGGATACCGATTAAAAAAACCTGCTTCGATGACATCCATGTCGTCTCGGCAGGTTGGAGTGAATCAAACGAAAAAGTCGGGGTTAAAACAGATATTCCAGCTTCACCCAGGCATTGCGGCCGGGCTCGTTCACCTTGAAGGTCGGCACACTGCCGGGAATATCATTTCCTGCACCGCTGCGGCTGATATGTTCGGCGTAAGTGCGGTCAAACAGGTTCTCAACCCCAAAGCTCAAACGCAGATGCTCGCCATGTTTCCAGCCGCCATTAAGGGCCACAGTGCCAAAGCCTGCGCTTTCACCCAAATCCTGTCCTGAGATATTGCCCTGTCCCACAGCGACCCTGTTCTGGTCGTCCACCACACGCCACAGCACACCGAAGGTCCAGTCACCAATGCTGTAATCCACAGTCAGGCGACCTTCCAGCGGCGATACCTGTCCCAGCGCTTCATTGTCGGTATCATTTTCCCCATGGGCGTATACCAGACTCAACTGGGTTTGCAGTGACTCGGTAATACGCCACTCGGCACCCAGCTCACCGCCCCAGATGGTGGCGTCGATATTACGGGATTTGCTGAAGCCATTGCGGTTATCAATCAGGATGTAATCTTTGATCTCGCCATAGTAAAGGGCACTTGAGAGCGTGACTGTCTCGACTTCATAAATCCAGCCGGCATCCAGCTGAGTCGTCTTTTCCGGCTCCAGGTCAAATGCCTTTTGGCTGTTATCGTCGGCATTGGCTTTCATGATTTCCCAGTAATCAGGAATACGCTGGGCATGACCCACGCCCAGATAGTACTGATGACCACCAAACTCATGCTCAATACGGGCAAAACCGGAGACCAAATCGTCCTGACGATCCCCTTGCTGAGCCACATGCAGCTGAGTATCCCAATGGTCATAGCGAATACCGGTTACCAGCATCACTGGCTCAAAGTCGTACTCAAACTCACCGAATATCCCAAACTGGGTGTAACTCATATTATCTTTAAACGGCTTGGCCAACAGATCATCCAGGCCGTTATCTACCGCAGGGTTAATGCTCCTGCCTTTATGTACAGAGTCCTGAAAGTCTGCCCCGGTGACCATGGACAGTTTGCCTATGCTCCACTGCGCCCAGATATGGCCCCCCTGAGTGCGTCGACGAACATTGGTGCCTGAGTTCACGCCCTGATCAAACTGATCCATCACATGGTCATTTTCATTGTGGTAAGCCTGAAACTCCATGGACTGCAGATAGTCACCGTTGAAGTCATGCTCTGCCATCAGGGTGAAATTTTCGTTTTCGATAACACGGGCTTTGTTGGCACGATCTGCATATTCTGCTTCGCCATCAGACTTGCCATAGCTGAGCTCCAGCACAGAGTCATCACCCGGCGTCCAACCCAGTGCAAAGTCCATATTGCGTCTGTCATAGCTGGACTGGATTGAGTTGCCATCACCATCTTCATAGTGGTCACTGGAGGATTGGTTGGCATCCAACTCCAGATAGTGATTTTCATCCCCGGCGGACAGCTCGACGATATAGTCCAGACGCTCAAAGCTGCCGGCCGTCACGCTGGCGCGGCCAGTGGCACTCTGGTCGACAAAGCTCTGCCTGTCTTTTTCAAACAGCACAGTACCAGCGCTGCCCACAGGGCCGTGGCGCACTGTCTGCGGGCCTTTAATCACCTCAATGCTGTCGTAGGATTCAGGGTAGATATAAGCCGTTGGCGGGTCCATACGGCCACCACAGGTGCCATAGACATGTTGACCGTCATTGACAATATTGATGCGTGAGCCGCCCAGCCCTCGCAATGAAGGATCCCCACCCGCACCGCCTTTACGACTGATACTGAAGCCAGGAATCGTCTTTAGAAAACCTGCGCCGTCATAGGCTGGCAATGGCAGTCTTGGCTTTTTAGGATCGGTCACCACACTCAGTGGCTTACGCATCAGCTCACCGGTGACCACGATGCGCTCGTCACAGCCTTCAGCCTTGTCACAGGTTGGCGCTTCGTCTGCCATCACCTGCCCCAATCCACCGCTCATCAGCAATGCCAGCAGCAATTTATTCCGTTTCATCCACTCTCACCTTGATTAACTCATGCAATTTTTTGCTTTGACTTCAGCCGACTCCCGGCTTGTTGCCCAGCATTCTGTGAATCTAAAGGTGAGATGACAAAAGATAAGTGCGCATCTGCGACAAGGTGTCGCACCTTGCCGAGACGGGGATCACAAGCGCACTGAATATTAACCCAAACTTAATTTTGGCCGGATTTCACATTGCCTATTTCAAACGAGTGTTCAATCTTGTGTTGTTACAAAACCATAACAATAAGCAGGAGATGCTATGTTCAACAAGAAACCTCACTGGTTGCTACCAACCATGGTTGCTTCCGCCGTCGCATTAGGGATAAGCGGCTGCGGCTCGGACGACAATGAAACCACAGTCACAGAACCTACAGCACCGGTAACGCCACCGCCTACAACAGGTCCAACATTCCCTGAAGGCGCTATCATGATTGAGGCGGGCGAGAACCTCACCACACGTATTCAGGAAGCGCTGATCAACGCCCAGAGCGGCGATGTGATCGTACTGCCAAAAGGTAACTTCAAAATTGAATCTACCCTGCTGTTTGACGGCGACGTGGATGGCGATGGTGTGTTTGCCAAAAACATCACCATCAAGGGTTACGGCATGGAAGAGACTGTGCTGGACTTCTCTGAAGCCAACTCAGGTGACGGTATCTTTGTTCAGAACGCAGTGAACATCATTATTGAAGATATGGCCGTTAATGAGGCCAAAGCCAACGGCATCAAGCTGAAAAACACCAACGGAATTATTCTGCGTCGAGTGGCGACCATCTGGGACGGTGTGCTGGATCAGGACAACGGTGCCTACGGCCTGTACCCGGTAGAGTGTGAAAACATTCTGATTGAGGACACCTATGTACGCGGCAGCGCCGACGCCGGTATCTATGTGGGTCAGTCTGAATATATTGTGGTACGCCGCAACATCGCCAAAGAGAACGTGGCCGGTATCGAAATCGAAAACTCCAAGTATGCCGATGTCTACGACAACGAGGCGTTCGGCAATACTGGCGGTATTCTGGTATTCGACCTGCCCATCAACAACGACAGATACGGCTCCAGCGTGCGGGTGTTCAACAACAAGGTGTACGACAATAACACCCATAACTTCGCCAATGCCTCGGCCAACCCTGCAGGGGTTCATATTGTACCGCCGGGAACAGGCGTCATTATTCTCTCTACCCGGGATGTGGAGATCTTCAACAATGAGATCACCAACCACGACACCCTGGGTATCACGATTTCCAGCTTCCACATTGCCGAGCCGGATGTAAGCACCTTTGTCGGTAACTACGCTATGCCGGGCCAGGCTATTGAAGATGGCTGGCGTGCCACGCCGCGCAATGTGTATATGCACAACAACACCATCACAAACTACGGCACCAAGCCCAATGGTTATCTGATTGAAGATCTTATTCAGGGTTATGTACTGACCCGGGGCGCCATGCCCGGCATTCTGTACGATGGTATCGGTGAAATGCTGGCCAACTCAGGGGCTGCTCAACAACTGGGCCTGAGAGAAATGCCCTTTGCCGAAGATGGCAGCGATAATATCTGTGCTCAGAACAATGGTGATGTCACTCTGGGACGCCTGATTGCCAACGGCAACGTCGCCATGAACCCGTTCGACTTCCTGTATGAGGATGAGCAAAACGAACTGATGAACTGTGCTCAGCTGAGCTTGCCGGTTCACACTGTCACATTTGGCGACGAGATCTTCGGCTGTGGTGTCGATGATGACACTGAAGGCTGTGATGGCGGCAATATTGTCGGCGGCGGTGGCAGCATAGGCGATGGTGAAGGTGGCCTGGTCGGTGACGGTGATCTGAGCCTGTGTGAAGTTTCTACCCAGGGTGTTAACTGGGAAGCTCTGACGGGTGCCAACTGCCCGGACTTATCTGACTACAATCTGTTTGCTGATGCCACCAACCCGGCCGGTGAAGCCAATTCTGGCGGTGTCCCTTATGATCTGAACACGCCACTGTTTACCGACTATGCGACCAAGTATCGCTATGTGTTTGTACCTGAAGGCGAGAAAGCCAGCTACCACGCGACAGAGTCATTCGACTTCCCAGTGGGCACTGTGATCTCCAAAACCTTCGCACTGCCAGCAGATACCGCCAATCGCGGTCTGGAAAATGAAGATCTGATTGAAACCCGACTGCTTATCCGCCGTGAAACCGGTTGGACTGCACTGCCCTATGTCTGGACAGCAGACAAGTCAGACGCAGTGCTGGCGAAAGCGGGTTCGATTCAGGGTAAAACAGTGAATCATAAAGGAACCGAACTGACCTTCGACTATGTGGTGCCCAGCATCAACCAGTGTAAGCAGTGTCACCAGTTCAAGGCCGATGACGACAGCAATGCGGTATTTATGCCGATAGGTCCAAAAGCCCGTCATCTGAACAAGAGCTATACCTACTCTGATGGCGCCATGAATCAGCTGAGCAAATGGACTGAGCACGGTATTTTGCAAGGTCTGCCGGATCTGTCTGAAGTCGATGCACAGCCTATTTATGACGATGCCAATGTATCGGATATTCCCTCCATGACGGACGAGCAGTTGATGCAAGCCGCCAAGGGCTATCTGGATATCAACTGTGCCCACTGTCACCGTCCGGAAGGTAACGCCTCCAACACTGGCCTGAAGCTGGAATACTGGCGTCCGTATGACGAGGATGGCGGCTTCTCTCACGGAACCTGTAAGTCACCTATCGCTTATGGTGGTGGCAACCTGGGCTTCGATGTGGTGCCAGGCAGCCCGGATGAGTCCATCACTCACTTCCGTATGGTCTCTACAGAGCCGGGGGACCGTATGCCTGAAATTGGCCGCAGCCTGTCACACGACGAAGGTGTGGCGTTGATCCGCGAATGGATTAAGCGCCTGCCAGCAGCCAGCTGCTCCAACTAAGCGGGGATCCCTTCCCCAAAGAGACAAAAGGGTCGGCTATCGCCGGCCCTTTCTATGTTGGAGAATTCATATGAACAAGGAAAGTATCCTGACAGCAGCCGCATTGCTGTTGCTCAGCGCCTGTGGCGGCGGTGGAGACGATAATGCCTCAGCCAATGAGACACCTGCGCCAACGCCCCCTACTGTGACTCCCGCGCCGCCTGAGGGCTCAAGCTCACCCTGTGATAGCGGTGATGGCGGGGTAAACTGGACGGCACTGGCAGAGGCGGACTGTGAAGACCTGTCCCAATATGGCCTGTTTCGCAACGAGCAGGACCCCAGCAGTGATGCCCATGCCCCGGGGTTCGCCTACCAGCTGGCTACAGAGCTTTTCAGCAACTATGCCAGTAAGTACCGATTCATCTTTCTGCCGGAAGGCAGCAGTATCAGCTACCGAGATCAGGAGGCGCTCAGTTTCCCCACAGGCACAGTGCTGGTCAAAACCTTCGCACTGCCTGCCGATACTCAGGTGCAGGAGCCGGAAAATGAGACCCTGATTGAAACCCGGTTGCTGATTAAGAGAGCAAGCGGCTGGACCAGCCTGCCCTATCGCTGGCAGGACGGCAAAGCGACCCTGGCGGTGGCCGGTGGCAGCGTATCCCATACACTGAACCGTCAGGGGGAGTCACTGACCTTTGACTATGCCATCCCCAGCCGGGCTGAATGCAAGGTCTGTCATCAACAAACCAATGAGGCAGGTACCAGCATAATCGCTCCCATTGGCGTGCAACCCTGGCTGCTGAATACCAACAATGAAAGTGGTCAAAATCAGCTGGCGCAGTGGCAATCCAGTGGCCTGATAACAGGCTTACCCGAGCTGGCAGATATCTCAAGCAGTGGTGCCATCGCAGATACCTCTTCCCCTTTGCAGGACAGGGCAAAAGGCTATCTGGCCGTCAATTGTGCCCACTGTCACAGTGATACCGGCTACGCCAGTGTATCTGGGTTGAGATTGGGCTTCTTTGTGGACCATACCAGCTTCAAATATGGTATCTGCAAGCAGCCCCCGGGGTGGGACGGCGGCGCAAGAGGACTGGACTATGACATAGTGCCGGGAAATGCTGAGCACTCCATCGTGGTTTACCGTCAGCAGCTGAATGAACCCAAAGACAGAATGCCGCCTCTGGGACGGGCTATCAGCCATACTGAAGGGGTCGAACTGGTCAGTGAGTGGATAGACTCGCTTCCCCTTTCTCTGGGGAGCTGCAATTAAGCCTGACAAAGTGACCGGGAGCATGCCCGGTCCAATGTTTGAAACTCTGGCGGAAGTGGCTGACATCCACATAACCCAGAGTTTCAGCAATTTCAGTGATACTCAATTCACCCTTCAGCAATCTGGCGATAGCCGCCTGGGCTCTTACCATATCAATCAGTGACTGATAGCCGGTATCCATAGATGACAACTTACGGCGCAAACTGCGGTCACTCATATTCAAACTGGCAGCCAGGGACTCAAGTTTGGGGATCTGCGGAAACCCGCTGCGGATCTCTTCCAGCACCAGGTCTATAAGTGACGGCTCTAACGGGGAAGGCATCTGACCGGCAGCATCGCTGAAATCGTAAACCACCGGCAAGCTGAGATACTCAGCGCTCACCCGCCACTCACAATAGGGCTGAGCGAACGTCAGCTCTGCTGTCGTCAGGGATTTAATATAATGGGCGGCAAAACCGGCACGCTGAAAGGCCAGTTGTGTATATTCTATCTGGACTCCGGTCAGCTCCCGGGCCAGAGTCAACAACACACCAATACTGTGCAGGAACACATTGTGATAGCGCTCGACTTGCTGTTTACCCGTGTTCATCCAGCGCATCACCAGCTCATCCCCCTCCTGCATCACCAGAGTGTCAGACAAGCTGCCAACCAGACGCGGCAACTGCATGACCACATTCAGGCAGTCTCCCAGAGTTTTACAGTTGGCGAAGTGTGGTAACAGGATATCAAGCTCAGACAATCGATACCCGGCACCAATTCTGGCGCCGACTTCAGGGTCGTGGGCCAGCTCAGATACAAAGTTGAGAGCGTAATCTACCTGCCAGACCGCCACAAACTGGCTGTGAATGACAGTGTTTTCATCCAACCCAACCTCTTTGAGCAAAGTGTTGGCCCTGGCAGGACCAAAATGCTCAGCCACGAACCCAAGAATATTTCTCAGCTCAAACGCGGGATATCCCTGATCCCCTATCATTCTATTGGCCTGATAAGCCGCCGAATCCATCCCTTTCCCCCTGAGGCTATGTTGCCCGACCACCTAACGTGATGCAGTTAACAGTTTTACCCTATTGGCATCGGAATGAAAAGCCCGAATCCGGGATTGAAAAAACAAAAAAGCCTGCAAAAGCAGGCTTTTAAATTCAGTATCATCAGCAGCAGATCAACCCAGGTTTTGGTTTTTCTCAGCCACTTTGTTCATCAAAGAACCCACCATGGCACTGGTACCATGGGCCAGCTTGTCAGACAGTTTCTTCTTCTGCCGATAGCTGATTTTAATGACCTCAGCACCCTGACAATGCTTCAGAATAATATCGTCACTGGTGGCAATCTCATCTACCAGACCAAACTCAACAGCCTGCTGGCCATACCAGTGTTCACCTGTGGCAACTTTCGTCAAATCCAGCTCCGGGCGGTACTTGCCAACAAAGGACTTAAACAAGGTATGGGTCTCTTCCAGCTCTTCCCGGAACTTCTCACGACCGGCATCGGTATTCTCACCAAAAACCGTCAGCGTGCGTTTGAAATCACCGGCAGTGTGCTGTTCATAATCGATATCATGCTTCTTAAGCAGCTTGTGGAAGTTAGGCAGCTGAGCGATTACACCGATAGAGCCCACAATAGCGAAGGGAGCCGCCACAATTTTGTTAGCCACACAGGCCATCATATAGCCGCCGCTGGCAGCGACTTTATCGACACATACTGTCAATGGGATTTCTGACTGACGCAGACGATCCAGCTGACTGGCTGCCAGACCATAACCGTGCACCATACCACCGCCACTTTCTACATTAACCAATACCTGGTCACGGCTTTTATCAGCGATGGTCAGCACAGCGTTAATCTCTTCGCGCAGGCTGGCGACTTCAGCGGCATCAATACTGCCTTTAAAGTCGATAACGAAAACCCGGGCCTTCTCTTCCTGCTCGCCCTTTTCTGCCGCTTTCTCTTCCGCTTTTTCCTGTGCCTTCAAGGCCTTTTCATAGGCCTTGAACTCTTTCTTATTCAGCAGCTCATGCTTGAGATAGTGAGTCAGATCCTTAAGCTCTTCAGTCAGGTTGGTTATCACCAACTCTCCTTTTTCGCTTTTCTGTCTGACCGCAGTGCCCAGTATCACCAGCACTACAGCCAGAATTGCCGCCACCAGTGTCACGGCCTTGGCCAAAAACAGGCCATATTCATATAGAAATTCCAACGTCAGCTCCATTCAGGTTTGCCGTCCCCCGCTTTGTCGCATCACGCAGCAGGCCGACATAAGGTGCAGTATTCTATCAGAAGTGATGAGGCACAAAAAACCCGGCATACGCCGGGTTTTCGTTTCAAAATGCTTATTTAGTCACCACAGGACTTAAGCACAGAGTCATCGTTCACCAAAATGGTGGCCTGACCCAGACCAGCAGACTTGGCAAAGCTGCTCACCTGGAACTGCATTTCAGCAGTTGCAGCCAGTGCGCTGCCATCGGTTACGCCATCAATCTCACTTGGGTCGACAACTGAGCTGTGATGACCTTTGGCAAAGCGAACAGCACCTGAGCCTTGAGTCGTGCTATCCACACAATCCAGGCCAATGGCACGGATAAGTGGCTCGGTACCTGATATCGGGAAGCCCTCTACTGCGTTAGGCAGAACCTGGTCCGGCAGGTTGCCCGCGCCATCACCAGTCACCTCAATCAGATGAACCGGCGTATTGGTTGCTGCCAGCATACCACCATGGTTGACCGGATCAGCACTGTCTACTGCAGTTTGTACGGCCAGCGCAAAGGCAGGAATAAAGCCTTCATATACAGCCTGTACCAAAGCAGCGTACTCAGGCGTGCCTGGCTCAAAACCGCTTGTGTTGGCTTCATCTACCAGAGCCTGGAAATCTTCTGTTGCCACAATAGTGTCAAACAGAACAGGACCAAAGGTTGCACTGCCAGCGAAGGAGCCTGCCAAGCCGCCACTTGGGGCAACCAAAGAGCTGGCATTGATGCCATAAGGGTTTGGAACCACGACCTCACCGGTAGCCGGGTTCACCATGCCGGTGTTGGCATAGGTAGAGAAGTTGGTGCCTACAATACCGCCCAGACTCAGGCCCTGAACACTGATTTTGCTCACATCAAATATCTGTGGCTGTTGCAGTGCAGCCAATTGCTGAGCAAGACCAGACAGCACCAGACGAACACCCAGGTGGTCTGCGACTGCCTGACGGAAGTTGTCACGAACACTCAGTGTCGACGCGATATTAACGAATACCAGCGGATTGCCTGCGACGAATGCATTGGGCTGGCCAATCACCGCGCCGAAAGCTGGATCAGTTGCAGAAACCTCATAAACACCGTCGTTATTTGCGTCATAGCTACGACTGCCATGCAGCGGCATGTCGATAGCAATTACCGCAATCCCCTGCGCCGCATAGGCTCCGGTATAAGCCAGTGCCATCTCTTTACCGCCGCCCAGGCCATGCATGGCCATCACAGCAGGCCAACCAGCAGTTGGGGCCTCAAACGGCAGCCCCTGAGCCTGCAGGAACGCAGCCAGCTTGGCACCATTAGGAATCGCCATCATGACATCAACGGTTTCATAACCTTTGATTTTAGGAATTGGGTTGAACTTGGTCAGGTGCTTGGTGGCATCGACAGGAGTGCCATCGTCAAGCAACCAGGTTTTACCCGCCAACAAAGCAGGATTAGCCAGTGCCGCCTGAGGGTCTACACCCTGGGCAACCGCTTGCTCACCATACTTGGCCTGACTCAGGGTACCCGCTTCCAGCGCCAGCAACACACCAATAGGGCTGTCACCCTGGGCTATCCACCGACCGTTAATCAGCGGCTCACCTGTATCAGAAAGACAGGCACTGGATGAACAGTCACCATAGATAGGCAGTTTGATTTGAGCGGCGTACATATCAGCGATATCCGCCATCGCATAGGTAGCACCTGCTTCAGGCGTCAAACCAGCAGCGACTGCAGCGCTGTAGCCCAGAGGCGTTGGTGGCGTAACCAGCTGAGGCTGATAAGGATTCCCATCAGTTGGGTCTGCCATCAGGAGTTTCACTGTCTCATAGACATCAGGGACTGACTGAGTGGTAAACAGACCAGAATAGATAACGGACTCAGGATCGACACCATGGGCAGCGGCAATCCCTTTTTCATAACTGTTGACCAGTCCCTGCAGGAACAACTGATCAGGCGTTTCCAGAGGCAGGGTATCGATATCTTCTTCCAGAGAACGATATGAAGGTGAGGCAGTAAAACTGCGCCCTTCGGAGTCTTTGACCACATCAGTTAAAGCATAGATATAAGACTGGTTAAACTTGAGCGGCTTAAGCGGTACTACGACGATTGAGTTACCGGAAGCCTGGGTGACAAAGTCGACACCGAATTGCAGTTCATCGCCCACCTTACAGGCAGACACAGAGAGTGCATCGGCACACTCAGGGTCGCTGGAGAGTCCTCCGCCAACGGTCGCCTCGAACATGCGTACTGCACCTGCTTGAGCTGCAGACGCGGCATCCACTGTCAGCTTGGTACCATCCTGAGTAGTGGCAGGTGCCAAATCGATAGAAATCGGAGAAGTCGTAGACCATCCATCCAGAGCCCCCAGGGCGATTTCAGGATTCAGAAAGTCGCCTGACTCCTCACCTGGAATGGCCAGGGTACCATCCAGGGTACCGTTAAACAGAAGATCGTTGGGAATGGATAGATCACCAGCGGCTGGATCAAATACCACTTGAGACTCGGGGATCAGCGGCGTTGTCTCTGCTTTGATATCGTTATAAGTATCTCCGCCACATCCTGTGAGCCCCAGTGCAGAAGCTATTGCTACACCCAGAAAGAGTCTTTTCATCGTTTTACCCCAAATCTTGTTGTAATAATTTTGTTTTCCCCAAGAAATTGGTCACAATAGGCAGCCAATATGACCAACAGAGCTGATTTTCAGCCCTGAGCTAACCACAAAGTTAACGTAAAAATATAGAGTTAGCCACATTTTTGTTACATTCAAACCGGTTCAACCGGGTTGATAATCAGTCATTTGTTTAAAACATGTGTTAAGCCCCTATGGAGAGCGCCGTTTTGGGTGCTTTACCGATTAAAAGGAAGTCGTAATCTATGTCTGAATATCAAGTAGCTGCAGATGCATTGAAGGGAAAAACCATCCTGGTCACGGGCGCCGGTGATGGCATTGGAAAAGCTGCAGCCATGGCTTATGCCGCGCACGGTGCAACCGTTATCCTGCTGGGCAGAACAGTCAAGAAACTGGAAGCGGTATACGACGCCATTGTGGAAGCAGGTTATCCGCAGCCAGCCATAGTGCCATTGGATATGAAGGGCGCTACCGAGCAAAACTATAAAGATATGGCAGAGACCATTGCCGAGCAGTTTGGCCACCTTGATGGCTTACTGCACAACGCCAGCCTACTGGGAGTGCTAGGCCCATTCGAGCACACTGACTTTGGTAGCTTCAATGATGTTATGCAAGTCAATGTTACCGCTCAGGCCATGATGACCAAAGCCCTGCTGCCAGTGCTGCGTCAGGCGCCAAAAGCCTCTATCGTTTTCACCTCTTCAGGTGTGGGCCGCAAAGGCCGGGCTTACTGGAATGCTTATGCTATTTCCAAATTCGCCACAGAAGGCATGATGCAGGTACTGGCCCACGAGTGTGAAGGCAGTCAGGTCAGGGTTAACAGTATCAACCCGGGCGCCACCCGCACCGGAATGCGTGCCAACGCCTACCCGGCTGAAAACCCAATGGACCTGAAAACGCCTGAAGAGATCCTGCCGGTCTACCTGTATCTGATGAGTGATGATTCGGGTGACGAGAATGGTGGTCAGTTCAGCGCCCAGTAACCGCCTGTTCAGTCCAGATTGCATTAAGTATCAAAGAGTCCGCCCATGAGCGGACTTTTTTATAGCTGTCGCTAAAAGAAACACTGACCGCAACCCGGAATATCGTTACAATAGCCGCCTTGAAATTGATAGACAGGTGTTACATGCGAATTTGCGGTGTTGAATTAAAAGGCGGTGAAGCCATTATTTGTTTGCTGAGTCAGGATGGCGATACCTTTAATATCCCTGATTGCCGTAAGCAATCATTCCAGGTGTCCCACGCCGAAACCACCGAATCCATGGTGGACTTTCACTTCGCGTTCAAAAAACTGGTGGAAGATTACAAGGTCGATGAGGTTGCTTTGATTGCCCGTGAGCAAAAAGGCAAGTTTGCCGGTAGTGCTGTCAGCTTCAAGCTGGAGGCAGCGATCCAGCTGTGTGATCTGCCTGTGACCCTGATTGCGCCTCACGACGTAAAGGCTCAGTTGAAGCGTAATCCTCCTCAGGTAGATTTTGTTGGTCTTGAACTGAAGAAGTTCCAACAGCCTGCTTTTGAAGTAGCTTTTGCCCTGCAGATGAAAAAGATCTTCGGCAAGAGCTAAATGCCTGCCAGGATTTAACAGCCCGCCCTTCTGCTGAACACAGAGCGCGGGCTTTTGTTTATGCCCTATTCACCTCTGCTTTAGGTCTAACAATGCAATACCTCGCTGGATACCCTCAAGACGTACAGGATAAAGTTGCCGCCCTGCTGGCCGCAGGCAAACTGGGCGCAGTATTGGACAAACGCTACCCTCTGGCCAATCAGCAGCTTAAAAATGACAGGGGCCTGTATCAATGCGCCATGGAGCTGAAACAAAGGTATCTGAAAAAGTCCTCTCCCCTTTCCAAGGTAGTGTTTGACGACAAGATCAGTCTGAAACACCAGGCTCTGGGGCTACACACCTACGCCAGCCGTATTCAGGGCAGCAAACTCAAAGCCAAAAATGAAATCCGGATTGCCTCGAAACTCAAGCAACTGCCTGAGCCACTGGTGCGTATGGTACTGGTTCATGAACTGGCGCATTTGAAAGAGAAAGAGCACAACAAAGCCTTTTATCAACTGTGCCAACACATGGAACCGGACTACTTTCAGCTGGAGTTTGACCTCCGCCTCTACCTGACACTGCTCGAAAATTAATACCAATCCGCATAGGAGTTTAGTCACTCAGCGAGAATGAAAAGGCTTAGAGACAAGGCGCCAAGTTGAAGGTCTATCGGGATAAATCAAGACTTGGCAACGCGGTATATGAGCCTTTTCAACTCGCCCTCCGGGAGCCTGTCAGCCACACGGTTACCGCCCCCAATTGTTTAGTCATAGAACCACTATGCCGTCACCAATTTGGATTGTACTCGAATGGCTGACATGGCTCTGATGAGATCAATCTTCTATGAGGATTGGTATAAGTCGTGATATGAGAGCGGCAGCCACCAAATTTTATTGACTGATAATAATTTTTATTTAGACTTCAACTTAGCGTTTCAGACAGGACTCTGAATCAGCTGTCATCAGTAGCTCCGTTTTGGTGGTGTGGTATGTCAAAAAGCAAAGCTTCATCAGTCAAGAAGTCTGTCGGCAAATCGCTGAAGAAAGCCTGTAAAAAACAGGCTAAAAAATGGTTTAAGCAGCAACTCAAACAAGCCCCGGCAAAAACCAAGTCACTGAAAAAGTCACTTAAGCGCAACCGTAAGCTGTTGGTGTCCAGTCTCAAAAGCTCTGTACTCAAAGAGCTGCTGACCGGAAAGGTGAGCAATAAGAAAAAACTGAAAACACGGCTTAAGTCGCTGGCCAATGAGTATGCCGCCAATGATTATCAGGTGCTGGCCCCGGTCACTCATATACACCCGGCTCCACAACAACCCAGCATGCATTTCGCCATGAAACCCTTTAAACGCAAGCCCTGCAGCGGTTGCCCGGCACTTAAGGGCAGCTTGTGTAAATGCGCATTGAAAGTGGAAGCACGTCAGTTAAGACAACAAAAAGCCGGCTAAGCCGGCTTTTTAATATTTGGACTTTCCCGTTACGGGAAAGCCTTCCAGAAAAGCTAGACCAGCCCCATCTGCATCTTGTAGCTGTACACTCTGGCTGCGAAGGTATCCATTTCTGCTTTGGTTAAGCTCTGTGCCATAGGGATTTTGGCAGTCATGGCATTCACAGGACGACCATTGATCATAAACTCATAGTGCAGGTGTGGGCCGGTTGTTCTGCCGGTATTGCCCGACAAGCCGATCAACTGACCCCGACTCACCTTTTGCCCCTTCTTCACCAACGTCTTGGACAGGTGCAAATAGCGGGTACGGTACTTACTGCCATGATCAATCACGATATATTTGCCCGCATATCTGTGGTTGGTTACCAGACTGACCACACCGTTGCCCGGAGACAGCACTTTGGTGCCTGTGGAGACGGCAAAATCAGTGCCGTTATGGGGTGAAATCCGGCCGGTCACCGGGTGCTTGCGGGTAGGGTTGAAGCTGGAGCTGATACGGTATTTACGTTCCAGAGGGTAACGTTGGAATGCCCGGGCCAGACTGTGGCCCTGTTCATCATAAAACTGACCATCATCCGCCATAAATGCATTGATTTGGCGGCTGCCATTGCCAATCTGCACCGCCAGCACCCTGGTGTTACCTGTCGGGTCGGCATCTACAAACTGATCACTCAACAGTACATTAAAGGTATCACCTGCGCGCAATTCCCGGGCAAAGTTCAATTTGTCCTGCAGCAGCTCTTCAACCCGCTGAATTTCAGCGGCAGTTAAGCCTTTTCGCTGGGCAGAAGCATAGAAAGAGCCCTGGATATCACCACTGATCTCACGATTACGCCAGTACCCCTCATGAATGATTTCTCTGTGACGGTAACTGCCGTCAGACTCAACAATAAACTCCACCTGGCGGGCCGGACTGAAGTACAGCTCCATTCTGGTGAGCTGCTTGTGATCATCCAGATAGAACTCAAGCTTGTTGCCGGGCTGGAGAGTGTCCAGTGCCAGAATGTTCAAATCTGCTTCCAACACCCGGTACATGGTTTGCTGATCCACACCGGCGCGCTGGAACAGAGAACTCAGGGTGTCCCCTTTTTCCACTACAAACTCAAAATCCGGTTTACCACTGATGGCTTCAATAAGCCTGGCGGTATCTTCTGCAACCGAATTAAGCTCAAGCGGCACAGCAACAGGCGGATTGACCTTATCCTGCTGGCCTGGCCACAGGAGTGCCGCCCCAACGAGCAGACCGGATGCCAGCACCAACTTTTTCTGAACAGAGTTCAAACGGACTGAAGGCATGATCCGGCTTATATCTTTACGCTTTTGCAATTCGTTTCTCACCACTAACCAAAGGAGTTATCAAATCCCTGAAAAAAACGGGCAACAGCCCGTTTTATAGCAAAATTATTCAATTCGACAAAAGGAAACTCCAAGGGTTCCCTCTACCGACCGACCTGAGTCACATTTATGTAACCTCAGGCCAGGCTCTCCTCGACAGCAGTGACCTTGAAGCGGGGATCCAGTTGGCTGTATCCCAGCCCTGTCATTTTACGCACCTTAATCTGTACCGGAATACGTTCCTTCATCGCCTCAACGTGGCTAATCACACCTACCATCTTGCCGGAAGCATTAAGGTTATCCAGAGCATCCAGCGCCATATCCAGAGTATCGGCATCAAGAGTACCAAAGCCTTCATCAAGGAAGAGTGAATCTATACTGGTCTTGTGGCTCACCAGATCCGACAGTGCCAGCGCCAGTGCCAGACTCACCAAAAAGCTCTCCCCGCCGGACAGGGTTCTGGTATCTCTGGACGCATCCCCCTGCCAGGTATCCAGTACCTCAAGTTCAAGAACACCTGCAGACTTACGCTTGAGTTCATAACGACCGTGAAGCCTTGTCAATTGGCGGTTTGCCAGCGCCACCAGATGATCCAGCGTCAGGCCCTGGGTAAATACCCTGAACTTCTTACCATCCCGGGCACCGATAAGGCCATTAAGCGCATCCCAGTCTTCATACTCGGCTGTGGCGGCGTCAATTTGCGCAAACAACTGCTGCTGCCCTTCCCGTCTTCGACCATCTTCAGCGATTATTGCTTTAACCTCACCAAGGCGCATACGTCCCTCATCCCTGCTGGATTTTGCCTCTGTCAGCTTTTGGCTCAGCTCTGCCAGATATTCCTGTTCAGCTCGCTGTTCGCTGTCAAGATAGCCTTGTTGTTCGCCTTTCTGTAGTAGTTGCTGCAGCTGCTCCTGCACCACCCGGGTTTCGGTTTGCGCCGTTTCAACAGAAGTTTCAATCTGCTTGCGCAGCGCCATCAAACGGTCTATTTCGATGTCATCCAGCAGCGCTGCGGTAAAGTCGGCTTCATCGGCAAATTCACTGTCTGCCAGTTTCTGCTGCCAATTGTGACTGAGCTCGGCCTGCTGGGCTTCCAGTTGCTGGATATTACCGCTCAATGTTTGCTGCTGCCCCTGAGTGCTGGCCAGGTTGCGACTCAACTCATCAGCAGCGTTTTTGGCAGAATCCAGCTCAGCAGTGGCTGTGTCCACAAGCAACTGTTTACCGCCAATCAGTTCGCTTTGAGTTTGCTCTCCGGCCAAGCCAAGACGCTCATCCCGGTTGGCCTGAATCTCAGCGCCGACTTTTGCAAGTGCCGCAACCTTTTGCGCCGCACTCTCCTCAAGCTGCGCGGCCTGCTTTTCAAGCTGTGGCAATGCGCGCTCCTCAGCCAGCATCTGCTTTTCGTTTTCAACAAGCTCTGCCGTCACCCGCTTCCAATTGGCCTGTTCGGCGGTGAGTTTATCGGCCCAGGCGGTTATTTCCGCCGCAGCCGGTAAGCTGAGTCCTACTGAGGACAAGGTGTTGCAGAGCGCATCACTTTGCTGCTGGTTTTGATTAGACAACTGAGATACCCGGGAATCCAGCTCAGCAATTCCCTGCTGCACAAACTCCTGTTCACTCAGCAGTTGTTCCCTGTTGTGCTCGACTTCGCGCAGTGACGTTTGCAGGCGCACCAGCTCCTGCTGCCCTTGTTGCCACTGAGCTTGCGCCTGTCTGAACTCAGACAGACGTTCATTCAGGCTGGCAAGCAGAGTGTCTGACTCACAGAGCGCCGCCTCCACCAGCTCAGGCCTGTCCAGCTGATACTCACAGTTATCACCCAGCGCAATAAGCTGCTGCTTCAACTGTTCAAAGTCGGAAACAGCTTGCTGCATCTCTTTCTGGATATCGTTACGACGCTCCTGTGAGACCTGATCCTGCAGTTGACGCTGCTCTATCATCTTGGCCAGCGCCTTGCCCTGAACCATGATCTCGTTGACCTGTTGCTGCAGTTGCTGCCTGCGCAGGTCAGTCTCATTCACATCCAGCGCCTGATAGTCATCCACCAAAGGGTGCTGGGTTGAGCCACACAGAGGGCAGGCCTGATCCACCTCCAGTGACGCCCGCAACTGACTGAGGTTGGCAATTTTCTGTTCCTGCTCAATCAGTTTGGTCACATCCTCAAGATGAGCGGATTGCTGTTTAAAGTCCTGCCTCAGCTGTTCACGCTCTCGCTGCCAACGAGCGACTTCAGCCGCAGATCCCGTCAGGGTTTGCTGCAGTCGGTCATCCTCAGCCAGCAACTGGCGGTAATCTTTGATCGGCCCCTGCATTTTAATGAGCAAAGGTTGGCGCTGCTGCAGCCTGCCAAGCTCACGGGTCAGTCCGGCTTCATCAAATTCCCCCAGCGCACGGCTCATGGCATCAGTCAGTGGAACACTAGCCTGATTGGCCGCCGTCAGGGCCAACTCAGCCTGTTGCTGCTGCCGCTGTAATTCATTGAATCT
This sequence comes from Shewanella corallii, assembly GCF_023349125.1. Taxonomy (GTDB): domain Bacteria; phylum Pseudomonadota; class Gammaproteobacteria; order Enterobacterales; family Shewanellaceae; genus Shewanella; species Shewanella corallii. The sequence goes on from NZ_JAKIKT010000008.1 coordinate 166,373, forward strand.
TTCTGGCAAGGTTTGCAATGCGTTTTGTCTGTCAGCAAGTTGACTGTTCAACTGCTCCAGCTCTTTGCCTGTACCTGCCAACTGCTGCAGCTGATGCTGCCAGCCGCTGATATTGGCTTCAATCAACTCGCCATGGGGATAGGCATCCAGCTGCGCCCGCAGCTGCTGCGCAGACGTTTTTAAATTGGTAATCCCCTGCTGTTTGTCTGTCAGCTCAGTCTTGGCAGCTTGCAGTAATTCTTGTTCATGGCTCTGACTCTGGCTCAACTCCTGCTGACGCTCTGCCAGATTTCTGAACTGCTCATCCAGAGGCGCCAATTTGTCATCCACAAGGTTGCGCATTTGTTGTAACGCCGCTTTAGCGTCAGTCTGCTTGATCTGAACAGCTTCGATAACTTCCTGCTGACGCAGCAGTTCAGCCTGCAACTGCAGGCCCTGTTCCTGCCGCTGAAGATGTTGAGCTTTATCCTGTCCCAACCGCTTAGTTAACTGGCAAAGTGGTTGGAAATAGCCATTGAGCCTGGCTGCCGGCTCTGCCCGCGCCAGTTTATCCAGCTCAGGTTTATTCTGCTCACGCGCTGCCTGTGCCTTGCTGAGCGCCTGCTCAAGATTGGCTGCTCGCTCATGAAGCTGGATCAGCTGCTGCAACCAATTGTGGCAATCCTGAGCCTGCTGCACCTTGTGCTCAAGCTCAGTCAACTCCTGCTCTATGCCCAGTTGCTGCTCAGCCAGTGCTTGCAACTCCTGCTCAGACTTAAGCTCAACCCCTTCGGCCCGGGCTTTCAGATTGGTCAGATGCTGCTTGCTCAGGCTGAACTTTTCATAGACCTGCTCGGAAATCAGACCGTAAATTTCGGTGCCGGTAAGCTCTTCCAGCAGATCGGCCCTGTCTCCGGCATCTGCGTTCAGGAAAGCAGCAAACTGCCCCTGGGACAGCATCATAGACTTGGTAAAGCGGGCAAAGTTAAGGCCTGTGATGCTATCCACCAGCTCATTCTTGCGCTTCACCTGAGACGCCAGGATCTCATCGCCGTCATCGGTCAGCTTCGCCAGCTCGACCTGGGCATCCTGCAAATTACCATCCACCTTGCCCCGGCTTCGTCTCTGGCTCCAGAATGCACGGTATCCAACACCTTTGACTTCAAACTCAACTTCAGCCAGTGACTCGGCAGCTCCCCGGGTCATCAGTTCATTTGAGCTTTTGGAGATAGTCGATAATCTCGGGGTCTGGTGATACAGCGCCAGACAGATGGCATCCAGAATTGTGGTCTTGCCCGCCCCCGTGGGACCGGTAATAGCAAACAGACCGGTATCGCGAAATGGCTGCCGGGTAAAATCAATCTTCCACTCACCTTTGAGCGAATTGATGTTCTTAAATCTGAGGCTCAGGATTTTCACGCATTCAGCTCCTTACTCTCACCCGCTTCATCATGGGCGACGGCTTCTACCACCTGACGATACATCTGCTTCATACGCTCCAACCTTGCCTGCTCCGCCTGGGTATCAAAGTGCTCCAGTGTCAGCCTGCGCTCAAATACTTCATCAACACTGAGTTCGCTGAGCGTTTCCTGCTCACCGGCCTCTAACGATGCCTGACGTTGACGTACCCGCTTGAGCTGCAACACTTCCAGCGGCTTACCTTCCACCATTTTTTGCACTCTGGCCTGTAGATCAGACAGGTACTCCTGAGTCTGTACTTCCACCGAAAGCCATACACTGCCCTCGCCCGGCAGTGTGATTGCCTCTATCTGACCGGCAATCTCTTCCAGGTCTCCCTTGATCACCTGCATCGGCTGAAACAAAGGAACCTCCAGCTCTGTCACAGATGACAAGCCGCTATCGAACTCCGCCATCAACACCAGCTTGCGGCTGCCGAGCTCGTCGAAACTCAAACAGATGGGCGAGCCTGAATAGCGAATATGCTCACTCCTGGCGACCTTTTGCGGCCTGTGAATATGACCCAGGGCGATATAATCCGCCTTGGGGAAAGCATTGGCATTGAAGGCATCCAGGGTGCCGATATAGATATCCCGTACCGACTCACTGCTGCTGGCACCGACTGTGGTCAGGTGGCCGGTCAGGAGCACAGGTAATGGGTGGTCAGCCGCCCGTTTGGCAGCCTCAAAAATCGCTTCATAGTGGGCCTTAATTGCTTCACCCAGTTTGAGTTGCTTCTGACTGCCATCCTCACCGGCTTCACTGGTGATAAGGTCTCTGGGTCTGAGAAATGGTACTGCTCCCAGTACTCCCGCCGCATGCCCCTGTCTGTCCTTAATCACAAACACCTGCTGCTCAATCTCAGCCAGGGCGCCGGGGATAACCTGAGTGCCCAGACAAGCCAACAGCTCCCGGGATTCACTCAACATGGCCACAGAGTCATGATTGCCGCCCAGAATAAACAACTGGCAGCCGCTGGCCTGCATCTGCACCACAAACTGGTTATACAGGGTTCGGGCATAGCTCGGGGGCGAGCTGGTATCGAAAATGTCACCGGCCACAATCAGAGCATCAATTTGATGCAGCTGGATCTGCTCAAGTAACCAGTCAAGGAAAGCTCTGTGTTCAGCCGCCCGGGATTTGCCATAGAAGGACTGACCCAGGTGCCAATCGGAGGTGTGGAGTATGCGCATGCTTGTTTCAGTACTGAGGCGTAAAAACTGCCCCTAGTATGAAGTGAAACCCATTTAATACAAAGCCTTGCCTGAAGGAATTCACAGGCAAGGCTTAACTCTGTTCAATCAGAGGTCAGGATGTCGCTAAGCCATTCAAAAACGTAATTAAAAGTATTGACCATGGAGCAGCTTAAGGCTCATCAGCAATGACATGGTCACCACCAATGGCTTGATAATCTTGCTGCCTTTAGTCACCACCATACGTGAACCCAGGGTGGCACCCAGTGCCTGGCCTACCAGCATCAACAACCCAAGCAGCCAAACCACTTTGCCGCCCAGAGCAAAAAAGATCAGAGATGAAATATTGGTAGAGAAGTTCAGCAGCTTCGCATGTGCTGTGGCTTTAGCCAGACCAAAACCAGCCAGCATCACAAACGCCAGCGCGAAGAAGCTGCCGGTACCTGGACCGAAAAAGCCATCGTAGAAGCCTACGCCCAGTGCAGCGGTAAAAGAAAATGCAGTGGGTGTCAGTACCCTGTGCCTGTCATCGTCGGTCACCTTTGGAGAAAACAAAAAGTAGGCGCCAATCCCCAGGATCAGGAAGGGCAACAGCACCTCCAAAATACTGGTGTCTATCTGTTGCACCGCCAGAGTACCGAGAGCGGAGCCGATAAAGGCGCAGGCAAGGGGTAACTTTAGATCCGCCAGCCTGACCAGCCCCTTGCGCACAAAATACAGACTGGCAAAGAAACTGCCACCACAGGCCTGCAGCTTATTGGTGGCCAGGGCAGCCGTGGGCGTAAGGCCTGCCCACATCAGCGCGGGAATAGTCAGTAATCCCCCGCCTCCGGCAATCGCATCGATAAAGCCCGCAAGGGCAGCAGTAGCAAACAGCAAAGCGGCAATGTGTAGCGTCAGTTCGAATTCCATGAGTACTTAAGCAGATCTTGTTATTGGTCAGGATTGGTAAGTATTAAACTGAGTTTTATGCCTGATGACAAAGGAGTTATTTTCATTAAAATGTGAGAATAACTCACATATAGGTAGACAGACTTGCCTGCATCCCTGCCCCCGTTAAATGCTGTGGTTGCCTTTGAGGCCGCCGCCCGACTTTCAAGCATCAGCCTGGCCGCCAACGAGCTGTATGTGACCCATGGTGCCATTAGCAAACAGATCAAAGCACTGGAGTCATTTCTCGGTTGTGAGCTGTTCATCCGGGAACACAGGAAAATCACCCTAACCCGGGAGGGCAGCCAATACCTACCCCATGTCCAGTCGGCCTTGCAAACCCTTAATGTCGCAACTGCTGACCTCAAGCAGCACAACGCCCGCAGCGGTAACCTGAGCATTAATGTGCTTCCCAGTCTGAGTATCCAGTGGCTGATCCCTCGACTTGAAGAGTTCAGAAGCCGCAATCCCAGGCTGTTTGTAGACCTGTCGATTGGTGATTTTGAAGTGGATTTTCGCCGCCAGCACTATGACATCGCTATCCGCTCCGGCATCAATCCACCGGAGGATTGCAGGCATATAAAGCTGATGGATGAAGAGATGTGTCTGGTGTGTGCACCGGCTCTGGCACAGGAGCTGCACACATTGGATGACCTTAACCGCGTGACTCTGCTGAAACACACCAGCCGTCCCAGCAACTGGCGTGACTGGGCAAAACAGGCCGGGGTAAAGCTGACGGTGGAAGAGAAGTTCGGCGTGGAGCATTTTTATATGCTGGCTCAAGCTGTTGCCAGCGGCATGGGGGTTGCCCTTATCCCCCGCTTTTTTATAGAACCTCAGTTGGCGGATGGTAGCCTGGTGATCCCCTTTGATATCCCCTATCACAGTCAGTACAGTTACTATCTGCTGACTCCGGGACACCTGCAGTCAGGTGACCCGGATGGCCGAATTACCGCGTTTACCGACTGGATACTGGAGCTGTTTGCGCCATACCGACTCGGTTAATCATTGCAGTTACCCAAACCGAACAATTGCAGATAACATTGGCCCGGCTCAGGTTGAAACTCATGCTTCAGGACCTTCTCGCAAGCCTTGTAAAAATCTCTGCCCAACCACTCAGGGTCAAATGCCGCCAGCGCATTCAACATGGCGTTGGCATCCTTACTGCCGGTAATGGTTGATGGGGTGAAGGCATCAACAAAGCTGGCGACCAGACCATAGATGTCTTTCAGTTCGTCACTCTCCTCCTCCCAAATCAGCGGATCGGCATACTGGCTGGCATAGTGGCTTGCCGCAATATCCAGCCCCACACCAAAGTTCATCAAATACGCCCGTTCGCGGCTGATGATAATATTCTTGGGACAAATAGCGCCGTGGTGTATATCCAGTTGGTGAAGGTATTGCAGCGCACTGAGCAACTCAGCAAACCAACGAGTACCGTCGCCGGGTTCGAAAGTGTTGAGCTCATCCAGGGAGCAGCCCTCTTCCCATGCCCGCACAATAAACAGTGTCTGGCTTTGAGGCAGCTGACCAAATGTCAGTACCCGCTCAATATTGGGATGATAGATGCGTGAAAGGGAGCGATAGAGGGCACTCAGACAGGGCCAGACTTTATCGACCTGTTTATACAGACTGATCCCCACAGGATAGCGTCCCTGAATATGGGTCCCTTGCCAGAACTGGCTTTGCTCAGTTGAGGTAATAAACCGTTCCAGTCGGTAATGGTGATCAAGCACAGCCCCGACTTTCACCTCCACTTTCTCCGGGATAGTGTCACATACCCCCTGATCGATCAGTGCACTGAGGTCACAGCGCAGGGCATCCAGATCTGTGGTCGCCCCTTTAATTGCCTGACGATACCACTGATAAACCCTGGGTTGGTTGGTCAGTTCCGCCAATTGGGCAAATCGTTCTGCATAGGCCTGAATGTCGTCAGCGGCATCCAGACTGTCTTTGATGTCGATATATTCAACATCACCACCATCTGAGATAAATACGCAGTTTTCCGCCCAACCACTGACGCTGAAGCCACGGCGATGGATCTGCTGCAGGCCAGTTACCGAACGACGCAATATCTCCAGCAGTTGATAAGTGGTCTTACGTTCGGCTTCAAATACATTCATCGGCACGCCGCGGGGCATACGAATAGGCAGAATAAGCTGCTCACCATCCTGAATCAGAGGCGCACAGGCGGGAACACCAGTACAACCAGACAATGCCTGCAATCGCTGAAACTCTTCCCTGAGCTGCTGCTCATGACGTTCAGCGTCATAATCATCATCAAACTGCACCGGCAGTAATATCTTCAAAAGCCAGGGCGCAGTCCAGCCGCCCGGACTGTATTCTGCCTGCCATATTTCAAGCCCGGCGTGCAGGAACAAGCACTTGAGCTTGATAAAGTCCTGAATACGGTTGTTGCGGCTCTCGACCACGGCAACCTGGCCTATGGTGTCGAGCACCATTTCACGTTGCTCCGCGGTAACCTGATGGGCGCGGGGCGCCGTCAGCCCCCATTCACTGGTCAGCGCAGAAACAATTTGTCTGGGAGTGTAGATACTGAGAGAGCCATCATCTTTTTCCAGTTCAATCTCTTCTCCCTTACGGCCGGTCACAAACACCATGCCCTGACACCAGGGGGCATATACACCCACGGGAATTCTGTGCTTGAGTTTGCCCGCCAGCACTCTGGCCACATAGTTGGCTTTGGACAAGCTGTTGTCGATACCGCGTCCATCCAAAGACCAGGCGTGCAAGCCGGCATTGAGCCTGCCCATATAGCCTTTGACGTCGACCACATATACCCCCCACTCGCCAACGACCAGAGCATCCACTTCCATCGCCTGACCGGTTTTTGTGGGGATCTCCACATTGGTCAGCAACAGGTAATGTTCCGGCAGTTCTTCACTGAGCATACTGAACGCCCAGCGCTCGGCATCATTGACCGGTGTACCGAAACTGATGTGCTTCGCCATTAACTTAACTCCCTGTAATGTTTGGATCAGTTTATGGCAGCTACAGGAAAGAAAAAAGCTGCAAAAAGGTGACATAAGCCAGATTAACGGAAGCCTCAGCACCTTCAGTCATGATCGGATGCCGGAGCGGCAGACGCGCTTCACTCTCATTCAGGTTGGCCAGGCATTTTACTCACGTTAGTTTGCTCCTAATAACCAAAGTGCTACCCGGCACTCATAACTCTAGCCTTTTGTGGGGTTGTATCGGATATACAGGCGACACTAAAGTGACTATCGGCAAGGCTATTGAATCATTTTTGAAAACAATAACTAAAGTTGTTAAGCAAGGTATGGAGACAGAATGAGCGAAGCAAACAGCAATGGCATTATGGAACCCCTCGACATTCCTGCAGATCACATCCCCTGGTACCGTATGCGCTGGTTCTTTGTCGTCACTCTGTTGCTGTTTATCCCGGCGACTCTGTTGATAGGTCTGAGCGGAAATATTTACGGCAAGCATCAGGGTGAGCTATTTAAACTGGCCGATAAGACCAAGTATATGATCATGGCCGTAGGATCATTCTTGATGCTTAGCAATATCATTCGATTTCTTTGACGTTTGCGTTAACAGATATCAGGAACCAAATAATGAAATTTCTCATGCCCCTGCTGCTCTTGTTCACCAATATTTCATGGGCTGGCGTTGACCTGGTCAAAGTGGATAAATCAGAGCACAAGATGTACCTGTACGATGGTGATGAACTGGTCCGTGAGTACCATGTGGTTTTTGGTGGTGAGCCTAAAGGTCACAAGCAGCAGGAGGGAGATCAGAAAACCCCTGAAGGTACTTATACTCTGGATTATAAAAACGAAAGCTCTTCATTTTATCGCTCCATGCATATTAGGGTCTGATGACCTTTCATGGTTGAATTTTGCTCGAGATAGACGCGCTTTAATCGCGACGCAAGGTGTGTAGCCTAGTGGGCCTAAGCAAATACCTTGCAACAAAGAGTAAAGCGCGTATAGCCGAGCCCTTCGGGCAGCGTTTGTCGTCGCTTTCTACTGCATTAACGCTCATTTATGTAGAACAACTACACTTCAATCGCGTTGCTTTGTATAAAACAACGACAAAATGCTGCAAAAACCATCTTCAAAGGTCAACAGCCCCTGATTACCCCAATGCTGCGGACAAGAAAAATGCCCGGCAACAGGGTGTTTCTCCCGGTGGCATGATTATGGTCCACGGCCAGAAAAACTGGTTTGGTTGGCTATCTCCCATTATGCAAAACTTCAATTGGACAGATGGCTGCATCGCCTTAACCAATTCTGAAATGGATGAGTTTATGGCGCTGGTTGAGGTGGGTACAAAAATACAGATTGAGTGGTAGCATCATTTCCCCAGGCTACCAGCTCACAACAGCAGAAAACTCATTTCAATCTAATATTGGCATTACAAACTAAACCTTTGTCCAAGGCGAACTGCTCCAGCTTATTCCCAAGGTTATCAAGGTCTTTATAATATTCATCATCCAGCTTATCCAGCGCGGTGAACACTCCCTCTCGCTCAACGGCTTTCATACGAACCAACCTATCAACAGGCACCTCAGCATCTCCAAAAGCAATATAACGCGCTTCCCGAAACAACCTTAATGCGTCATTTGCGCCTAATGTTGCCAACCCGATTTCCGCATAGGCAGCGTGCTCTCCCGCAGAGTTATCAAAATACTGAGCGAAACCTCCGTTATGGATTTCACTATTGAGACAATTAACCGAGTAGTAGAGCTTTTCGTTGTCGTTTAATGATTCGAAGCCACCCTGAGAATCAAATACCCGGGAAACCAAGTCGCGCCAGTAACTCCTGAATGGACATGAGTTTTCAAGTTCCCGCTCTCGTTGGTAGTAGGCTTTTGCCTGTTCAAGATTGGCACGAATACCATTCTTACAGGCCATGCAAATTCCGCCTGTTTTACCTGCGGTCTCTGGTAGAATCTGAACTCCACACTCTTTGCAAGGAACTTTATTGGTCACACTATTCTCACTTTGTTTCTCGGGATTAAAGACTCAGGTCGACACAAAGCACAATCAACATTGATGACTTTAATCAATGCTCTTTACCCAGCCACTTAATTGCATCTTCATTGCCCTGACTGGCAGACTGCTCAAACCAATAGTTGGCATGCTCTTCATCTTCACCGATGCCCACCCCTTCGTAATAGAAGCGGCCCATCATGTATTGGGCCACAGGGTGACCTTTCAGCGCAGCCTCTCTGGCCCATGAGAACGCCAGAGTATGATCAACCTCTGTGCCTTCTCCCACAAGGTAGTAGCGAATAAGGGCCACCTGCGCTTCATCAAAGCCATTGTGGGCGCTGGTCAACAGCCAGTGGAAACTCAAACAGATATCCTGCTCACACACTTCTCCGTGAAAGCAAAAGCAGCCAAGCAGGAACTGAGCACGACTATGGCCGCTCTGTGCAGCCTGAGTTATCCAGTGCAGCCCGGCCTCTGGAGCAAACTCCTCTGTATCCGGCTCCAGCATCAATTCCCCCAGTGTCACCTGTGCGGGTAAGTAACCTTGCTCGGCCAATGCCAATAACTGGTTGCAGGCGAAGCCTGTATCAAGGGGCTGACAACCACCATCTAGATACTCTATAGCATGGCGGAACAGTGCTTTGGTAAATCCGGCGTCGGCAGCGCGCTTTAAACAAACCATAGCCTGCCCGGCATCGACGACTTCAGGAGTATCCAGATACATACACCCCATTTCATACATGGCTTCCATATCACCCTGTTTGGCGGCCTGACCGTACCAATAAACAGCCTGACTGGCGTCCTGCTCCATACCATTTCCTCGTCGGTATGCCACGGCCAGATTGTATTGGGTATCAAGATCCCCCTGCTCTGCTGCCAGGTGAGACCAGTAAAGCTCACGCTCAATATCGCAGAACTCTCCCGCCTCGCCATAGAGTTGTACCAACATCAATTGACTCTTGAGGTCATTCTGCTCTGCCCCCTTGTTATACCAGTGCAGAGCTAATCCCATATTCCGCTCCAGCACGTCACCATTGAAGTAGCAATGCCCCAAATTTCGTTGAGCGCTGGCCAGCCCCAATTCTGCGGCTTTTGCTATCAGGTCAAGAGCGGCATCAATATCCTGCTCCACGCCTTCACCATTGAGCAGCTTGACCCCAAGCTGATTTATGGACCAGAGATCGCCGGACTCAACCGCCAAAGGCAGCCAGGAGATTGATTCAGCCTCATCTTCAAGCTCGTAAAAATACAGCTTGGCCAGCCGAGCAGGCGCATCCCGATCACCCCTTTCATGGGCGCTGAGATACCAGTTAAGGGCTTGCTGAAGATCTTTTTCACAGCCACGGCCAAACTCATAACATAAACCGAGATTACTCTGTGCTCTGGGATTTCCCTGCTCTGCCGACTGCTGGAAAAGCTCGAAGGCTTTGGCTTCATCACAGCTGACACCTTTCCCTTCCTGATAAAGCACTGCAAGGTTGTTCTGAGCCAGGTCGTGTCCCTGCTCCGCAGCCAGCTGGTACCATGCCGCGGCTTTCTCATAGTCCTGCTCGACTCCATCGCCTTTGTCTAAACGAAAGCCCAGTGCATATTGGCTGTCATCATTACCATTACGGGCAGCCTGCTCCCACCAGTAGAGAGCAGCCTCGAAGTGACCTTCGATTTGAGGCAGTGAGTCATAAAACTCAGCCAGATTGTGTTGTCCTGTGTCATAACCCTGCTCAGCCGAGCGTCGCATCCAGAGCTCTGCCAGATAGCTGTTGGTCTCCAGGCCCTTGCCTTTCAGATAAGCTTGTCCCAGTTTATTTTGCGCCCAACTGTTTCCCTGATTGGCTGACAGTCGATACCAGTGGAGCGCCTGCTGTTGATCCTGAGCAACGCCTTTACCGAACTCATACTGTATTCCGAGATTGTACTGTCCCCAGTCATGGTCCATTTCAGCGGCTTTCAGATACCATTCAACGGCCAGTTCAGGATCGGCTTCAATCCCTATCCCCTGACTATGGGTGTATCCAATTTGGAAGACAGCATTAGCATCATCTCTGGCCGAAAGTTTATGGAACAGTTCCAGTGCTTTATGGGTGTCGGCTTGGGTTCCAATCCCCTGCCTGTGGTAGAAAGCCAACTGCATGATGGCTTCGTTTAACTCTGATTTTGCTAGCTGCCGGACAATGGCAAGCGCCTTGGGCTCATCTTCTTCCACGCCCTGTCCATAAGCGTAACAGTCAGCAACAGCCAACAGCCCCTCGTCAAACCCCAGTTTTGCTGCTTGCTGATACCAAAAGAACGCTTGCTCGGGCGAGCTGTCAACACCCAATCCCCGACTATAGATGTCGGCCAGCCTCATATGTGAGGGGCAGTATTCATTTTGTGCAGCCGCCTGATACCAGTAGATAGCTTCTTCTATGTTGCTTTCGCACCCAACACCATGCTGGTAGCAAGCCCCCAGAGAATGTTGTGCATAAGCGTTACCCTTGAGTGCGCCCTTACTGAACCACCGCGCCGCTTCCTGCTCATCTCTGTCAACGCCCTGGCCGCTGACATACAGATATCCCAACAGCCCCATCGCCTCAGGAAGCTCCTGTGCAGCAGCTTTGCGCACCCACAACAAGCTGGTCGCCGGATTGGCTTCGACTCCCCGGCCTTCGTGATACAGCAATCCCAATGCGTACTGAGCTCGCGAAAACTCCTGCTCTGCTGCAAGGCTATACCACTGAATAGCGGCATCATAATCCTGCCGGGTATCCTCTCCCGTCTCATACATACTGCCAAGCTGATACTGAGCCAGGGGATCACCGGCTTGCGCCTCAGGTAAGAGATCTTCAGGTAACAACTGGGGATCGGCTTCCATTCCTTTCAACCTTGACTCATCGTCCATTCAGTACCGCCTTTACAACATACACAAAACAGCCAATGAGCCTACCTGTATTCAGGCAAAAAAAAACCACCCGCTTGGGTGGTTTTTGAAAATCATTATCAATCAATGGTGGCAGTGATCACCGCACTCATGATCATCATCGGCAAACTCTGCGTCACCTTCCTGATGCTGCATTACGCCCCAACCATCTGTCATACCATCATATTCAGAAGCGAATTCGTTCAACGCAACTTCACGGGCAACAATAGCTTCATACTCAGGCACCATGTTGAGGGTGACTATCAGTTCCCACTTTTTCAGTTCTTCGTTGAAGTTGATCTCCAGTTCACCCTCTTCTTCACGGGCAACCAGATCTTCCAGCGCAGATTCAGCATCACGCTTATCTTCAAATACCAGGAAAAAATCCACATCCAGAGACTTGGTCAGATCGATACCTGACTCGGCCATTGCCTGCAGCATTTTGCCATTGTCATCATCAGGATATTGCATGTTTTGCTCCACTATCAATTAAGGAGAACCAAAGGGTTCTATTCAGCCACAACTTCCAGAACTGTGCCCTGAAATTCGACTTTGTCGCCAACCACCAGCTTTTTACGCTTACGGGTCTCAACTTCACCGTTAACCTGTACCATACCTTCACCAATAACATGCTTGGCTTCCCCACCACCTTCCACCAGGCCTTCAGCCTTCAGCAGCTTGTACAGTTCAATAAATTCATCCCCGGCGCGCAGGGGGAACAGGACTTGATTGCTCACAGAATTTTGCCTTACTCGATTTCAATCGGCGCAGTATAACCGAAACCTATATCAGTCCACATAGGAATTTACACTCTCCCCATGATTGTGATTCTCTTTAACCGGCCCGGAGGGAGTAAGTGTTCCCAGGGCAAATGGCGGATATCGCAGGGAGTATCTGCCTTCATCCGCACGCAGGCTGAGACTAGCGCTCGTCGGCAAGCAACCCCATCAGGCACTCATCAACCCAGGTGTCGCCGATACGATAGTTGTGACGCAGCAGCCCCTCTTGCTGAAAGCCACACCTCTGCATAGTTCTGATTGAACCTATATTAGCTACGGCGCAGTATCCTATGTATTTATGAACCTGATACTGCAGGCACCCCCAGTCAATGACCGCCTGCAAACTCTCGGTACCATAACCTTGCTTCTGCATAGATGGCTTGATCATATAGCCAACCTCTGCCCTGCGGCTGAAAGCATCCACACAACAAAAGCCAGTCAAACCAACAAATTCGCCATCCAGGGTCTCTATCACCAGGGTTAGCCAACGCTCGCTTTCAAACGACCAGGATGCCAATCTGTCATCGAATCTGGCTTTAATCTCACTATCGCTTTCGACCACGCGAATGAAGCGGCTGACTTCAGCATCCTGGTGCAGCGCCCGAAACTCAGGCCAGTCTCTCTCTTCCAGCGTTCGAATGATTAACCTGTCGCTGTACAGCAAAACCTGATCCATAAAATCCCTTAGTAAAGAGGCATAAAAAAACGGCGAATATTCGCCGTTTTTCTCAATACTGTCAGAGTATCAGCCGCGGCTGGTTACTTCCAGCAAGTGGTAACCAAACGCTGTTTTTACCGGACCCTGTACTTCGTTCAGTGGCGCAGAAAACACCACTCGGTCAAATTCAGGCACCATCATGCCAGGACCGAAAGAACCCAGTTCACCACCCTGAGCACCGGATGGACAGCTGGAGTGGGCTTTTGCCAAATCAGCAAAGTCTGCACCGTTTTCGATCTGTTGTTTCAGCTCCAGACACTGCTCTTCTGTGTCTACCAGCAGGTGTCTTGCTGTTGCCTGTACCATAAATTAACTCCTGTGAATCGCCCGCAGGCATAGTATCCACGGCGTTGGGAATAAGTCACCTTTCCGCCGCAGTCCGTCAGTATATGACTGACACGCCCCAAAGCCAATTATTCTGACTTCAGGTTAAATTCGTGCACATTCTGGTGTTGGTTATGTTGCACCCAGTGGCGTTCAGTCTGGTAACCCGGGGCAGATACCTGAATATCATAGTTGCTCACCGGCAGCTGCATACCCGCCTTGTATTTAGGTTTGATATTCATAATCCTAATCCTTGCGCCAGGGGCGTTACTCTTGACCGTCAAAGGGATTAATCTCAGCATGCCTTTATCATCAATCACTTCGCTTACCTGAGTTTTAGCGCCTGTGCCCGCGGCCAAAACCGGCATCACGCTGGCATCCAGCAGGCCAATACTGTGCTCCAGATTGTCGCTGAACCAATCCGTCACCCCAAACACCTCATCAAGTCCGTATCCCAGTGGCTGCACCACAGGCTGGGTATGCACCACCCAACGAAGCGCCATGGCCGTGACCGGGGAGCTTTGCTGTTCAACCTGATCGAAGAAATACCCCGCGGTTGACTCTCCCGCCGTAAACTTGGACTCAAGCATAGCAAGTGGCACGATAACAACAGCCAGAATAAGTCCCATGCTGATAGCTGTATCACGCAAGGTGTTTGGCACCTGTCCTGGACGCACCAGTTGCCAGAACTTCAGCGGCAATTTAAGCGCGGTCAGAATAACCAACAGCAACGACAGTCCCATGGAAATCGGTGGCACCAGCACAGAGCGCAGTGCATTCTTGCCCTCTTCTGCGAGCGGTCCACCATCGGCGAACTGGCTTAATGAAGCATCCAGATACCCAATCCAGTGCTCGGTCTCGCGTTTGATGTTCGGCACTATGGCAAAGCGATAGAACTCTTTGTTATTCCAGTCTGCCAGCATAGGGGAAACATAATAGCGCTCACCCATTTCCCGCTTAATACGCGCCTGAATCGTCTCACTGCGCTGGAACTGGCCCCAACTCAGGTTCGGCTTAAGTTGCCAGCCCTGCTTGCGCATTTCCCGGTTCCATTTGCCATCAGCTTCCTGTTTTACCCTTTTAGCGACCGCATTCTGGAAACTGCCAATCTGGTTAATCTGCCAGGTTGACGCCAGCTGAATACCTTCTTTAGCCAGTCGGGCACGCACTTTGCGGGCTGTCACTGCGTGTTGCCTGAAGGTTTGCAGATCGGCGATTCCCATAGGATAGCCTGTCTCTTTCTCAAACTTTTCCTGCCACAATCCCATAATCTTGGGCGTATAGTCAGAAACGTCGCGGCTGTAGACCCAGTGAATCACCTGTTCACCGGCATCACCGGTAAGGTGTTCAAGCCCGGCCACCAGTGCAGACAGCCCTAAAGTCATCACAGACTGCCCTATGGTAGTTTCACCTTTAATGCGCCCCTCTTTACGGATTAACCAATAATCCAGCGGTTGATAGCTAAGGTGGTATTTATCCAGTAAGCGTTCGTGATCTTTGTCGATGCTGCGAATGCAGGAGTTCAAACGCTCCGGGTTCTTGCGTTTCGTCTGATAGCGCTCTATGCAGTCATTACGCTCATCAAACAGCCTGGCGATTTTGGGTGCCATCTCCTGCGCACGAACCTCTGCCCGTCCCCAGTAAGCCTGCTGCGCTTTTTGATATTTGTTCCAGCCTGTAGCCACTTCTGACTCTACCTGTTCCCAGGCTTTATCAGCTCTGGCCGGTGAGGAAGCAATCGCTGCGTTATAGCGTTTAACTCCGGACTGGTACTCCTCCCAGCCACCAATCAGACGCTCACGCATCCCCTTGTATCTGGCGTAATAGTTATCGAAGTCAGTCCCGGCTCTGTTGGTGATATAACGCTCCACAATGGCATGTTTCTGCTGATCGACATGGCCGAGAAACTCAGAGTTGGCATATACCAGGCCGCCCATCAGCGCCAGAAAGGTCATCTCCTCCGGCTTGGTGGCATGCTCTGGGTCGTATGGAAGTCCGCTAATATTGACAGCATTGGTGGCCAATCCCGAGCGCAGAATTGACGCAAAAAACGCCTCTTGCCGCTGCTGTGCAGTACTTGGGTCAACCAGCAACTTATCAATCAGCAACTTCTGACCGAAAAACACTGTCGGCCATGCCAAAGCGGTTATCACCACAAAACCCATAATCACTCTGGGAACAGTGCGTACCAACCAACCTTTCAGCAACCAGTCAGCCAACAGCAGACTGACACCTATCCCGGATATGGTTCGCCCAAAGAGTTCCACCAGGTGCAGTTCGTTACTGTCCATACTGCCACCACCTGCAACCTGAACCAGACGGGCGTTAAAGATCGCCTCAGGTAACAGATAAAGGGCTGACAGGATAAACAGCAGGATCATCAGCCATCTGGGTTTATCCTGTTGTTTACCCTTTTTAGGCTTAACCCCGTTGGCAGTTGGCTCAGAAATTTCCGGCGTAGACCCGGGCTGACCATCGGCAGCAACTTTCTCAAAAGCAGAACTGGACATTATTGACCTCCCTTAACCGGCAGGGAGATCTCAATGGCAGCGCCCATCACTTCCAGTGACTCATCATCACGGATACGTTTGGGACCATCATTAACGACTTTGGCTTTAGTGCTAACCGCAGCCTGAGCCTGAAACAGTGCTCGCACCTTGCCCGCCAGCGTCAGGTAAAAACCATTGGTCACATAATCACCCTGCTCATCCAGGCGGGAGAAATCCGCATCCGCAGGTAATAAACCTATAATTTGAGCCTGTGTAAGTTGCTGACCTATTACCTGTTCACGGGACAGCTTAAGAAATGGGGGTTTAATCAGCGAGGGCTGCATCCGGGTGTACATATGGTATTTGTCAGTATCAGCAATCACTTCATCCGGCAGTGTACGACCGTTACGCTCAAGCCATGCCAACTGACTCTGGTGGTACTCGGTTCCATTGATACTGTAACTGGCAAGACGTTTTAGGCCTGCTGACTTAACCCGGCTGGCAATGGTTGGGGCCCTCACTATGTTACGAATATCCACGTGCAGACCGGCATTACGACCCAGTTTATTCCGCACTTCGATTGCCGATAGCTTGTTACTGCCGTTGCGATGGCGACGACGGGTTTCATAGCGTCCGGCAGATTCAATCCAGTTTGAGTAGGCTGCATAAGCTGCGTCAGATTTCACCGCCTTGCGATAGTCACGCTTGGCTATCTCAATTGACTCGCCGTCAGCTTCCCATACATAACCCAGATACACCTGAGGGTTGATTTCCCGCAAGGTCTCCAGCGTCTCCATCTTCATCGCTGAATAGAAGAAGTTCCCCTGTCCCATATACTGCCTGGCCATACGGTCAAGGTTATACAGATCAGGCGCATCCGCCTCAGATTTGATTTCGATATTCAGAGGTTTGCCAGATCCCAGATGCATGGCCCAATGCTGAAACAGGTCAACGGCGTAGGGCGCTGGATAATTGGTTAACTGTCCACTCTTATCCCGGATCCTCAGGCTGTTCCACTCTTTGCCACTGATATCATCCATATCAAAACGTTTGCCGTCATGTCGGCCGACAGAGCGACCGGTTTTGGCATCATGGTGGGCGACCCAGTAACCATCATCGGTCAGCATGACGTCAATCTCTGCGCCGTCAAAGTCAGCGGGAACAGACATTTGCACTGCATAGGGGGAGTTTTCCGGCCAGTTGAAATGCCCCCGGTGGGCCACTACATCCGGGAAAGACGAGGGAACACTGATCAGGCTCAGAGTGCCGGCACCTGTTATAAACAGATTCCGTTTAGATAACGCCACCTGCTCTGCTTCCAGTTCCGCCAAACGCTCTGGCGTGCTGGCATACTTCATGGCATTTGCCGGTAAGGCGGATAGCGCAGGGGAAGTTTTCCATGTCACTTCCGGTTGTTCAGGTGTCGATTTACAACCAGCAAGTAAAAGTACTGAAGCAATCAAAGGAAGGGTAACTACTGGTCGCAGGTTGCGACAAAGATGGGCGAATTCCATAGTCGTTATTGCAAGGTTCCGGCTTTAACATCAGAGACCTGCCTCTGGATATTGGCAGGCATATAAAGGCTGGCAACAATAGACAAGCAAAGCTCAGAATTCAATCACTTAATAACGCTAACATGAACATTTGCACAGAAAAAAGGCTCTGCAATGCAGAGCCTTTCGCGATTTGTCGATTAAACCGACATCATGCCTTCTGTGACGCAATCCAACGATTAATTTTTTGCTCCATCACAGCCATAGGCAATGAGCCGGATGTGAGGATTTGGTCGTGGAATGCCTTAATATCGAACTTATCGCCCAACTCAGCTTCTGCATGAGCTCTCAGCTCAAGAATCTTCAGCTGACCGACCTTATAGGACAGCGCCTGGCCTGGAATAGCCATATAACGCTCTACCTCGGCAACTATGTCGGACTCTGCCATTGGCGAATTGTCCTTCATATACTGTATCGCCTGTTCACGGGTCCAGCCTTTGGCGTGCAGGCCGGTATCCACCACCAGGCGCATGGCACGCAACATCTCATCTGACAACTTGCCAAAGTACTGGTAAGGGTCTTCAAACAGACCCATTTCCATGCCCAGATATTCCGCGTACAGACCCCATCCCTCTTCGAACGCGGTATAACCACTGAAACGCTGGAATTCAGGTACACCGGTCAGCTCTTGCTTAATGGCAATCTGGAAATGGTGACCAGGAGCCGCCTCATGCAAGGACAATGTGGTCATGCCCCACTTGGGCTGAGCCTTAAGGTTAAAGGTGTTGATATAAAAGATACCTGGGCGGCTGCCATCTACCGCCGGAGACTGGTATGAAGCACCTGCCGCGCTGCGCTCACGGAATGCTTCTACAGGCTTAACCACATAATCGGCTTTCGGCATCACATTAAAATATTCAGGCAGTACCACATTGATTTTATCTTTCAATGCCATATAGCCATCAACCAGATCCTGACGCTCGGTAAAAAAGTACTTATCCTCACTGGAAAGTGAAGCGAAAAATTCGCTCAGGTCGCCCTGAAAACCCACCTGCTGGCGCACCTTGTCCATCTCATCGAGAATCCTGCCAACCTCGTTCAAACCAACCTGATGAATATCATCGACCGGCATGGACGTCGTGGTATGACGATTAGCAAGATGTTGATACCACAGCTTGCCGTTGGGGAGATCCCACCAGCCATCAGTGCCACGGGACTTGGGTAGATAAACCTCTGCAAAGTACTGTCGCAGGCCACTGAGCGCCGGCAGCAAACGCTCACCTATCATGGCCTTGTACTCAGCCGTGAGCTGAGCTTTCTGTTCGTCACTGAAGTTGTCTGGCATCTTGGCGATAGGGCTGTAAAAGATACTGTCTTCCGGTGCTTTACCCAGTTGCGCATCCAACTGAGGCAAAATACGCTCGACCAGCACACGTGGCAGCACCACATTGCTTTCAATACCATCGTTCATACGGGACTTAGCCATATCAATCCAGCTGATAAAGCCATTCACCCGGCTTTCCCAGTTGCGATAATCCTCAACAGTATTGAATGGCTGTGCACTCTCCCCGGTTCCCAGTTGGATCATGGTGATGACCACACTGTAAAACTGATTCATGGGAATAAAGCGCTCTGGGAAGGTCTCTGCCACCAGTTCCAGATTGCGGTCATATTCAAACAGGTCATAGCTGAGCTGCAGCGAAGCTGGCAATGCCTCTCTGTCTATCTGCTTAAGCTTCTCCAGATAGCCCTTGTTAAAATCATGACGCTGTTTCAGATACTCATCAGTCAGGTAATCACCAAACTGGTCGTTGTAATCTGGCACACCCACATAAGTAGCCATAATGGGGTTAAGCGCCAGGTAATCTTTAAAATACTGGTCAACCAATGCTTGATAAGCCTGCTCAGCGGTTTGAACGGACTGCTTGGTCTGACTGGAAGCCGTCTCCTGAGATGGCTGTGATGGTGCTTGTGACTCTGGCTGACCACAGGCAGTCAGCGCCAATGCCACAGCTACGGATAATACCGACTTCATCCCCACGATTGTTTTATTCATTGTTATTTTTCCTTTTTTGCCGGATATCTATCTATACTTTCTGTATCAGGTCAGAGGGAGGCGCCCGATGATATTTTCGTTTCGTAATTCTGGATTCAGAGACCCGGAAACCGGTGTCTACAATCAAACCTATTTCCTTGAGGTGTTCAACCGTGAATGGCACAGGCACCTGAGAGAGAAAGAGCAGTTAACACTGGTGTTTCTGCGCCCGCACCTCCATGAGACCTATCACCACCCGGGATTGCTCGAATCGCTCACCAACAATATTGAAAAGTGCCTCCTCAGGGCGACTGATATGATAGCGAGGCTGGATGACGACCTGTTTGCCATTGGCCTGTTCAATATCAGCGATCACGGTATCGAAATTGTCGTAGAACGTATAGAACAATGTATGGACACATTTGTCCAGGAATATGAGAGAGATCACAGCTTTAGCCTAGGATACAAGATAGCAGCAGTCGGCTGTCGACCCACCCGGGAAAAGTCCTTGGAAACCCTGTTTGAGAAGGTTGACCAACTCAGCGATGAGCTTGAACATAACGCCAATCAGCACCTGCTGAGTTCAATGTAAACCGGGCTTACAGCAGAAACAAAAAAGGCCACCTGGGGTGGCCTTTTTTTATGCTTTGCTATCACAGCGTAATGTTGTTGATACGTGCTTTCTCTTTGAGGTAGCTGATGTAACTCTTGGCATTACGCGCTGTCTTGCTGTCATTGGCTGCACGCTTCATATAGGTGTGCGCAGACTTGTACTGCTTCAGGCCGATGTAAGCCAGACCAAGTTCGAAGTCCACTTCGCCCTTGTTCTTCACGCCCGCATCCAATGCCTTCTTCAGTGCAGCAATCGCTGGTCTGAACTCCTGCTCCAGCGCCAACAAACGGCCTTGCTTGAGATACATATCGCCATCGTTGTCAAAGTCAGCCGCTTCGCCATACAGGTTGGCGGCAGTCTTCATCTCTTTAGCCTGATGGAAGAAACGAGCCAGCTGTTCAACGTTGGCTTTATTCTTCTCAATCTGACCAGACTTCATGTGCTTCTCAAAGATCTTGGCCGCCTGGTATGGAGTACCCTGCTGAGCCATCAGCTGAGGCAAACGCTTGAGGTTTGCTTCAGTCGTCAAAGCTTGCATCTTGTACGCCAGATCATAAGTCACCATAGCGTTCTTATAATCTTCCACCAGCAGATAGAACTGAGCCAGCTGTACCCAGAGAGTCTTGTCCGCAGGGAACAGTTTCACCATGGTTTCCAGCACGCCAATAGCGTTCTTGTACTGCTTCTTGTTGAAGTATGCAGTCAACTTCAACTGATACAGGCCTTTATCCGGCTTGTCAGAGTACTCAATCGCTTTGTCTGCTGTTTTCAGTGAGTCATCCCACTCTTTCAGCTGGCTGTGAGATACAGAAATTCTGCGGTAAACCTGGGCATCTTCAGTTTTACAGGTGAATTCCATCCACTTGTAATAGTAGCCCACGGCTTCCTTGAACTGCTTCTCACCAACCAAAATATCTGCATACAGGCGCATGGTTTGCCCATGGTCGCCACCACCCAGTACGTTAGCGTCAACAGCCTGTTTCAGATATTTCAGCGAGGTATCCATCTGGCCTTTCTCGGCGTAGAAGTTACCCAGCATACGAGCGACATAAGCTTTGTCGAACTTATCCTTTGGGTTAGCTTCCAGAAGAATCGCAATCGCTTCGTCCAGATTACCTTCCTGATAAGCCTGGAAAGACTTTTGTACCTTCTTGGCACTGGACTGACCCACTGCCTGAGATTTGCGCTTGTCGATTGGACAGTCACCTTTAGCTGCCAGGGCAGCCGGTGACGCCACAATGGCGCCACCTGACAAGGAGAGCAACATCGCAGCGGCAAGTTTGTTCACTTTACGCATTCACAATCTCCTTAGTCTTTATTGAGTTTAAAGTCCAACTGGACAGTCATGCCAGGCTGTTTGATAGCTTTACCATCAACAATCTTTGGCTTGTACTTCCACTTTTTCAGTGCGCGCTTCGCCTCACGGTCGAAGATACGTCTTGGCTCAGACTTGATAATCTCAATGTCTTCCACACCACCAATTTCGTTAATGGTAAAGCTCAGCTGTACCCAGCCTTCCTTGCCATCACGTGCCGCAGCCACAGGGTATTGAGGCTCGATACGTACGATAGGTGTTGCATCACCATCACGGGTCATCATGTTACCCAGCTTAAACCCGGTGTTTGCTGACCCTGCATCCACTGCACCCATATTAAACGACATAGAGGTGTCAATGTCGGATGAAGCATCCGGTGGAGTCGTGTCAGGCTTTGGCGGCTGCTCCGGTGGTGGTGGTGGCTTAGGTGCTACCCTCGGTTTCTTCTGCGCCGTTGCATCCTGTTTATCCATGGTTATCTGAATAACAGGGCTTTCTTCTCCAACTTCGGCGCGCTTGGCGCCTCCGCCGATCAAGAATGCCATAAATACAAACAGAGCAAATGTGATAGCAGCACCAATGAGTATTGATACTATTGCTCTAATCATATTATTCGTTCCCCGCTGATACCGATATCTTGCTAATGCCGGCAGCCTTCACCTGATCCATGATCTTAATCACCAGACCGTGCTGAGCTTCTTTATCCGCCTGGATAAGAACCGCAGCTTCAGGTGCTTCAGCCAACATACGCTCTACGTTAGCAGTTACACGCTCAACATCAACCTGACGGTTTTCCATCATGATGATGCCGGTCTTGCTCACACCGATAAAGATGTTCGCTGATGGCTTCTTGGTTGCAGTGTTGGCTTCAGGCTTGTTGTAATCCAAACCTGATGGCTTCACAAAAGATGTCGTTACGATGAAGAAGATCAACATGATGAACACGATGTCGAGCATCGGCGTCATATCGATTTGCGCTTCTTCATCCATCGTTGAGTGCTTTTTACGTGCCATATTTATTCTCTCTCTAATGATGCGGCATGCTGTCTTTCAGCTTCTCAAGACTGATCTTCATCTTGGCGTCCAGACGGGCACTGAAAAATACCCCTGAGAGCGCCGCGACCATCCCAGCCATAGTAGGCATAGTGGCCATCGAAATACCAGCCGCCATCATACGAGCGTTACTCGTACCATGAACCGCCATTACATCGAACACGCTAATCATACCGGTTACGGTTCCCAGCAGACCTATCATAGGACAGATGGCAACCAGAGTTTTAATGAGCAGCATGCGTGCAGTTAAGTCTTGCTTCGCTTGGGATACCCAAGCTTCACGGATGCGGTGTGCATACCAGGAGGTGCTATCCTCTCTGGATTCCCATGCAGCGATAATTGCCTTGTGCTGTTTTGGCGTGACAAAGGTCAGATACCAAAAACGCTCCAGCATTAACACCCACATTAAGAACAGCACTGCCGCAACCAGCCAGAGGACGTCGCCTCCGGAGGCCATGAAGCCCCTGACGGAATCCCAAATGTCCATCAGGAATAGCATCATTAGTCAGCCCTCTTCTCAGCGTGCTCAGCAACAATACCTGCGCTCTGCTCTTCCAGAATCTGTACAACAGACTTGGAGCGTGCCACTACGATAGCGTGCAGCAACATCAGAGGCAGTGCAGCAATCAGACCCTGTACGGTAGTTACCAGAGCCATGGAGATACC
This sequence comes from Shewanella corallii, assembly GCF_023349125.1. GTDB lineage: Bacteria > Pseudomonadota > Gammaproteobacteria > Enterobacterales > Shewanellaceae > Shewanella > Shewanella corallii. The sequence goes on from NZ_JAKIKT010000008.1 coordinate 189,296, forward strand.
ACCAGCCATCAGCTTAGGATCACCGGTACCGAACAGCTGGATGCTCTGGAAGGTTGCAATCATACCGGTTACGGTACCCAGCAGACCCATCATAGGAGCGATAGCCGCAAACACTTTGATGATAGAGATACGAGTTTCCAGCGCTGGAGTTTCTTTCAGGATGGCTTCATCCAGTTTCAGTTCCAGAGTTTCAACATCAACGTCTTTGTTGTCCTGGTAAACTTTCAGGATACGACCCAGTGGGTTGTTACCTGGGTTGTCCAGATTCTTACGCTGTGCTTTAACTTTGCCAGAAATGATAGACAGAGTGATCAGACGCTCAAGTGCAATCAGTGCACCCAGTGCCAGCAGACCAATAATGATGTAACCAATTGGACCACCCGCTTCGATACGGTCTTCGATAGACGCTTTCTGGGTGAAGATGTTCAGCAGAACACCACCAGTGGTATCGATGTACAGGTTTTCTGCACCAGTAGAAGCAGATTCAAATGGAGCAACAGTGCTGACTACGTAGCCGTCAGGCTGCTGAGACAGTTCCTGAATCAGACCCAGGTCAGAGTTGAATACAACATATTCGCCGTCAGCCAGCAGGTTAAATGCACCTACGCGGGTAATGGTGGTGTCGCGAACGTTACCATCGATACCAGTTACCTGGCCCTGGAACTTCACAACTTTACCGCTTTCAACCATTTCCAGCAGCTGCTCTTCCCAGAACTTTTCCAGTTCTTCGATCTTAGGCAGTTGCTTACGGGCACCCAGTTCAGCAATGAAGGTATCACGGTCTGGATACTGAGCAGAGATGTTGGAGCCAACCAGCTTACCAGCGAAATCACCGGCTTCACCTTTAACAACACCGAACATTTCACCCAGGTCACCCTGTGCAGTTTTCAGGTCTTCTTCCAACTGAGCAATCTTACGCTCGTTATCCAGGAAGGCCTGGTTCAGGTCAACACCACGCTGACGTTCTGCAGCCAGAGCGTCTTTTTCACGCTTCAGCAGGGCAGCCTTGTCACCGCGCTCGGCACGGAACTCAGCTTCACGCTTGGCATTGTCTTTAGACTGAGAAGCACGGTCAGATTGAACCTGCTGCAGCAGCTGTTCAATAGACTGTGGTGCGTCAGCAGCGATTGCGCTACCAGAGGTCAGTGCGAAAGTCGCTGCTACGATGGCAGTAGAAATAAACTTCTTCATTATTGTGCAGCCTCCGCAGCTGGGATTGGTAAGGAGAAGAGATCTGGTGCAGCCTGTTTACGGGCAATGCGGATACCTTTAGTCAGTTCACGCAGGTACGCCTGATCCAGTGGCTCCCAGGATTTGGTTTCAGCGTTGTACATCCACGCAGACCTTTGATCCAGGCTCTGTGCATATACAGCAACACGACCCAGATTCAGGAAATCAACCAGTACTTCTTTACCATCGATGTTCAGCTTACCGGTCTCAATGCCCAGGAAGCGACCGTACTCACGCTCGATGTTATATGCGTCCAGAATCAGACGATACTTCTCGGCCAGAGTAACTTCAGCTGTGTTCAGCAGGCTTTTCAGGTTCTCAACACGCTCTTGACGAGTCTCAGTATTGAAAGGCAGATCCAGAGCCACGAATTGCTCCAGTGCATCTACCATTTTAAACATCAGAGGCACAACGCCCTGACGCAGACGATCAACACCGTTGATGTCGTCTTGAATAGACTTCATTGTGGCTTCCTGGTCAGCAACCAGGCCTGCCAGATAATCGTTATAGGCTTTCAGGGACTCACGCTCATCAGCAACTGAACTGTATTCGAACAGCATGTCCTGAGCCTGGTCAAAATACTTATCGACCTTCTTTTGAGATGACGCAGCGGCAGCATGAATTTTGCTGTCGGCCTTTTGCACGTCCGTAAGAGGGTCTGCAACGACTAAGTTGCTGCTGGCAAGCGCCAGAGCACCAACCAGTGCAGTAGCGATTTTTGTTCTATTACTTACCTTGGACATAGTTCCCAACCAATTTGATGTGAATTAAAAAGGTTAAACTCATAGGTCATGTGCAATTTGGCAAACAATGCCACTGCTAACCACGCCAGTGAGTATGTCTTTATATTGTGATTGTTTGTTTTTTGTTTCCTATCCCATGCCCTGCCGGGCATAGACCCGGTGGCATCATTTCACAAAATGTTGACCTGTGTCAACAATGCAGCAGCAGTAAAACTGCGGTAAAAATGCCTTTGAAGCGGGATCTTCACAAAACGATGTTTTTTTGAACTTAACGGTTTTCAAAGCAAATAATTTTGAAAGTCGAAATACTCAATTTAAAATCAACAAAACATTGTTTTATAAGGAATTAATATTTACTCTGCAACACTTAAACTGAGCAAAAATTACTTTTACCACTCTAACAATCGTTCTAATTTACGAACATCAAAACATCAAAAATTAATCACTTTTACATCAGTTGCTGTGATTACACTGATATACCAGGTTGCGTATTTGAAAAGAACATCCAGTGCCTGCTGATTTTTCCCTCTGGGTTTTGTTAAATCAGCAAAATCAGGGGTTGTTAATTTTTGGATATGCAATTGAGTTTATTAATCCTGCAAACAATCAAATTAATCAGAGTTATTGTAAATCATTATCATTTCCAAATCAGTGATAAGGCGCACAGCTCAAGCTCTTGTTCATAATGAAGAAAAGTGCTTATTCGATTAAAACAAGAGAATGAGGGTAAACTCAGCCATCGGCGTAAGAGGGAATTCAGGAGCTAGCTCAGGCGCCATATATGTGCTGCTTCACTACTGGCTATCAAGGCTGGTTATCTGGAGGCTGTGTTGTAATGCGGCAAGTTGGAAAGAAGCGCAACAGGTATGACAGGCAGGGGCAAATGAAACCAATACCAGCCCTTATTGATGATGCACTTTATATAGAGGCAGCTTTAACCAGGCTAAATGACACAAAAAAGGGTGCCTACTCTGGAGGCACCCTTTCAAATAACCCAGGCATCACCCGCCATGGTGAGCAAGGACCTAACTAAGCGAACAGTTGATCGGCAACAAACGGATTAGAGCGACGCTCCTCTCCAAAAGTAGAGTTGGGGCCATGGCCGGGAATAAATGTGACCTGCTCACCCAATGGCCACAACTTCCCGGTGATTGACTGCAGCAATTGCCCATGATTTGAGCCTGGAAAATCAGTACGGCCAATAGAACCACGGAAAAGAACATCCCCCACCAGTGCCATTGACGAGTCAGCATGATGAAAAACCACATGTCCAGGTGTGTGCCCCGGACAATGCAGTGTGTTAAGCGTTAGCTCACCCAGCTCAATCCTGTCACCATCTTCAAGGTAGGTGTCTGGCTCAAAACTGCCACAAGGCGGAAAGCCGAATGTTTGGCTTTGATGGGGTAACTGTTCAAACAGGAACTTGTCACCAATATGAGGGCCGTACACCTTCACATCAAATTCTTCAGCCATTAACCCGGCCGCGCCAACATGATCTATGTGGCCATGGGTCAGCAGGATCTTATCCAGCGTCACTCCCTGCTTTTCAATTTCAGCTTTGATTCGTTCCGGGTTTCCACCCGGGTCGACCAGTGCGGCTTTATTGGTTTTTTCGCACCATATAAGGGTGCAGTTCTGCTGGAAAGGGGTGACTGGAATAATCAGGTATTTCATCAACTCATCACTCTTGAACGGCTATGGTGATCAGACTACGTCAGATCGCGCCTGTTTCGCCATATCAAATATCACAATCCTGATGATTAACGAGTCCATTCCGGCTTTTAGGCAGTTTTTTGGGGTTAAGCACCTAAAGTCAAAGGAAATTCGCTTAATCCCATATGCTTATCTACTCTTAAAGCATAACAAGGAATTGTGAATTTCGGACACTTTATGATTAGGGACAGCGCAAACTTTGCTGGTGTCGGCATAAGCTGCCAGCGCCATAGCCGTTCACAGACACGGCAGACACCGTCTATCCAGGCCTCTCCCCAAGGCTCTGATGGGATGTTCCAATCATGAAAATCTCCCACAGACTCCTGATTTTGGTCGTGCTCAGTCTGGTAATGACTCAGTTGCTGCTCTATTCCCTGACGCGGCAAAAGGAGATTCAGGTCCACAGCCAAACCCAGTTTGAACACGTTGCCAAAATAGAACAACAACTCGAGTTGGTCCGCAGTCGTCTTTGGCAAATGAGTATACATGCAGACCAGAAGTCGATTGCTGCCATCCGCATCGAACAACAAACCCTTACTTCACTGCTGAGCAACACCCAGATAGACTTACCAGAGCAAGAGCTGTTGGTTAACACCATGATTTCAATCAATGAGGGAATTGGCAGCCTGCTTAATCTTTCGGAACAAGCCCTCTCCTCTACTCAGTTGCTACAGCTGTCGCCGGATGGAATGTTGATGGCACGGTACGGGTTGGCGTTCCAGTCGATGACAGAAGCGATTTTTCAGTATCAGAGATCTGTCATTATCTTTTCCGCAGATCAACAGCAAACCTACTTATATATAAATGGTGCAGCCATGTTGCTGTTCACTCTGACCTTGGTTGCAGTAGCAACACGCACATACAGCCAGTTCAGCCAAAACCTCACCCAGCTCAATAAAGGAATAGCAGCGCTCGCCAAAGGTGATATGAAAAGCCAGATACACCTTCCCCATAATGATGAACTGGCCAGGCTCGGTAGAGAGTTCAACCAGATGAAGGCAAGCCTTGAGCAAACAACGGTTCAAAAGGATGAATTGTCAAATGAGGTCGCCAAGCAAACTCAGCAGCTGCAAAGGCAACAGGAAAAGCTCAGATACCTCGCAGACCACGACGATTTGACGGGCCTTTTCAGTCGCAGTGCATTTAACAACCTGCTTGAAGTATGTTTACTCAGGTGTCAAAGGTATGGCGATAAAGCTGGCCTGCTGTTTGTGGATTTGGATAAGTTCAAGCCTGTCAACGACACCTATGGACATGCCGCCGGCGATACGGCTTTAGTTGAGATCAGCGATAGAATGAAGGAGTTGCTGCGTAAGTCAGACGTTATTGCCAGATTCGGCGGCGATGAGTTTGTCATTTTGGTCGAGCCGGTAAGGCATCATGATGAACTGATGAATCTGGCAAATAAACTACAGACAAGCTTGAGTCATCCGATTCACTATCAGGGGGTAACACTGGAGTTGGGGGTCAGTGTCGGCATCAGTGTCTACCCCCATGATGGAGTGACAGCGCAAGAGCTGATCCTGAATGCTGACGACGCCATGTATAAGGCTAAGAAGTCAGGTGGAAAGGCCTGCTTCTTTGCCAGCGCCATCAGCTAATACCTTTTCCTGAAAAGGCTTACAGAGTGAACTTGTAGTAAAGCTGCACCCTTAAATCATCGACGCGAATGCCCTGGTCAAACTCGGCGATGGCGTAACGCACCTTGGCTGATGCCCCTTGCAGCCAATGGCTTAGTTCATAACCCAGCATCATATCCAGCTCGTAAAAGTCCTCGGTTTGCTCATCGATGGACCGATAGCTGGCGTACAGAGCGCTGGCACTCAACCCCTGCAGCCCCAACCGGGTCAAATCATAAGCCAGCTTAACCCCATAGGCATTATCATTGCCCCTTCCTGTGCCATATACCTGCTGCTGAATCACATTGCTATCCCCCCAGGGGGTAAACATGGCATCTTCACCGGTACGGGCATAAATAAGTGCGGTGTTGAGTCCCTGACGTTCAAATCCCAAATGGGCGCCGTACTGATAGGTATCCAGCACCTCTTCGCCCAGGGTATGGGATGACTGCTGACGCAGCCAGGACGGCGAAAAATAGCCTTTAGTATCACCGAACGACTTGGTCAGGGTGAGTTTGCCATAGTACTGATTCAGCACGTCCGGCATATGGTAAACCCAGGCGTCAACTTTGGCCTGAATAGCGCGGCTATTTGATGAGCCTGACTCATAACTGGCGCCGAAAGCATACACAGGATTATCCGCAACAGTGATCTCCACGCCCCGTTTTGCCAGTTCCTCCTCGACCGCCTGGGAGACAGGAATAAACGTATTGCGAGTAAAATCAAGAGAATCAGTCACATAATGAGCCTGCAACCTAATACCATCTAAGCTCTGGTTTTCGACAAAGGCGCCACGGAAACTGCGGGGCAAGGCGCGAATTTCATGGGTATTCATCATGGGCGAACTAAGCTGGTGCGCTCCCAGAGTCAGTGCGGTATTCCAACGCTCGGCGCGCACAAAGTATTCCTGAGCGCGGTTGACTGCTTTGCGCTCGCCCTTTTTATTGTCACTGTCACTGCCAACAAGTCCGTAAATCTCGCCACCATGCCAATTGAGCGGATTGGCAGAAGCAAAGGTGCCACCAAACGACAGTCCCTGCCACTGGTCACTGCGATAACCAAACAGGCCGCCCAGACTGGTATCGTGCCAATGAGGCTGACCATAATTAAACTCACGGGTGAAATCAAACAGACGTAACTCACCGAAGAAGCGCTCCTGCCCGGTCAAACCCTGATCGGCATTGGGCCTGGCCTGCGCATTGAGGGAACAGGAGGCGGCCAGCAATGCCAGCCACAAGCTGTGTTTTTTCATGCTTTCATTCCATTGTTATTTGGATGAAAAAAAGCCGCAGTTGTCTGCGGCTTAATTGTGTTTCCCGAAGCGGGGAATTAGCGCTTCATATCCGGGTAGGTGAACTCGTGGCACTGGTTACAGTACACCTTGCTCTCTTTGTGCTCCATGTGACAGTAAGTACATGGCAGGTCAGTGCCATAGTGCAGGCTGTCGTGAGGATTAGGCTCAACCTTAATGTCGTGCGGATCGGCTCGCTTGGTCATCTCTGCAACATCAGCAGGTGTGCCATGGCAGGCCTCACAGGCAGTCGCATCCGGAATGGTTTTGCGCTTGGCATCGCCATGACAGGCGGCACACTCAACTTTGCCGTTATCGCCTGTCATCACTTCTTTGTGATAGTCCTTCACACCGAAGGCGTTGGCAGCTGCCGGCGCCAGAGCCAGCATTAACATCAGAGCAGATAATTTTTTAAACATGTTGTTTCCTGCTGCGGGGCTCACCGGCCCCGCCTTTCTTATAATCAGTAGTTCTTGATAAATTCGCCGGCGGCTTTGATATCAGGCGTGTATGGACGGTCCTGCTCAACAAATGGCACCTGCTTGCGGAAAGCTTCGTACATAGCTTTGGTGTCATCACCCAGCTTAAGTGAGGCATTGGCTTGCTTGCGCAGATCGATAGCCTGAGTCGAGTGCATCAGCTCCAGGCCATAGATGGTGTTGGTGTTATCAACGATCTGGATCAGGTTCTCAGACGCCAGCTTCAGGTTGGTGAAGGTGTCTTCGATGTTACCTGCGATGGCAATACCGTCGAAAGATACCGGGCTGGCCAGCATCTTGTTGCGCACTTGCATATCCACAAAGGCTTTCTGAATTGCACCGAACGCGTGACCATTGTTACCAGGGGCCGCCAGGAAGCGGGACAGCTTGGTAAAGTGGCTGTCAGACAGGTGAATGGTACGCTGCACCGCATTGTGAGAAACCTGAGTCAAAGCAATGTTCAGACCCTGCACTGCCAGTGCAACCGGCAGAGGTTCAAAGTTAGTGGTTGGGAATACACCGCCCTTGCCTTCTACCAGGTACTGAGACACCTGAGTGAACTGGCTGTAATCGTCAGACGCATCCAGTACCACAGCAGGGTTGTCATCAGAGTGGTTGATCTGAATATCGATCATCTGACCCAGATCAGCCAGGGCTTTCTCAGCACCAGCCAGGGTATAACCAGTAGTACGATAGCTCAGCGGATCCTGCAGTGGACGGTCCTTGTTGGCATCCCACAGATAGCTGCCGGTCAGTACGTTGCGGATATCACCAGCCACTTCACCAATGTATGGGAAAGGACGGATATCGTTGGTTTGTGGCAGGAATGGCGCCACGTTACCGTTCAGACCTTCAAGACTCAGGCCAAACACAGTTGGTGATACCTCTACCAGCTGTTTGGCAGCGCGGTAACCTTCCATAGCGTAAGCCACGGCCACTGAGTTGTTGGACAGGATAGACAGGGCATCTTTACCGATAGGCTTAAGCGGCTCGATATCTGCCTTGTCCATCGCCTTGGCAGCGCTCATGCGCTTGCCCTTGTACATCACGTCCCACTCACCGATCATCGCCAGACCTACGTGAGAAGACAGCAGAATGTCAGCTTCACCCACAGTGCCCTGAGAAGGAATGATTGGCGTCAGGCCTTCGTTCAGGTATGCCTGATAGATCTCAGCCACCACTGGCTGCACACCGGTTTGACCAGAGAGAATGGTGTTCAAGCGTACGGCCAGTGCCAGACGGGTCAGGCGAACCGGCATTGGCTCACCCACACCGGCGCTGTGAGCACGCAGAGTGCTGATGTTGAACTGGCTGGAAGCCTCCATCACCGCCTTGCTCAGCTGACCATTGGCATCAAACAGTTTATGGTCCTTGTTCAGGCCCACACCCACGGTCAGACCGTATACAGGCTTACCCTGACGGGCAGATTCCATCAGCAGGTCATAGGCCTTTTCCAGACGCACCAGAGCATCAGGGGCAATTTCCACTTCGGCACCGTCGGCGATAGCCCAGGCCTGTGCCTGAGTCATATCTTTACCGGTCAGCATTACCGCGTCTTTTGCCAGTGCACTGCCGGAGATCATCGCCAGTGCCAGGGTTGCCAACATTGCTTTTGTATTCTTGTTCATCATTCTCTCCACTCCTCACTTCCCATTTTTAGTTGGGGGACGGAATTATCAGGATAATTTCAGGTTGATACCTTTCTCGGCAGCACAGATGCGACCGGCGTTACGACCTGTCACCACACCTTCTGCCACAGCGCACGCACCCAGACGGCTGGCACCGTGAATACCACCAGTCGCTTCACCGGCGGCATACAGGCCGGCAATCGGCTTGTCAGTCACCAGGTGCAGCACTTCACTGCGGGTGTTTACGCGCACGCCACCCATGCAGTAGTGAACTTTTGGCCACATACGAGCGGCATACCATGGGCCCTCTTCCAGCAGAATCGCTTCCTGCATTGGACGGCCGAACTCTTTGTCGTCACGGTTTTTCACCGCTTCGTTCCAGCGCGCAACCTGAGCTTTCAGCTTGTCGGCTGGCATACCGTAAATCTCAGCCAGCTCTTCCAGGGTGTCGGCTTTCTTGATCACGTTGTACTTCATACCCCAGGCCAGCGTCTGCGCCTTGGCTGCACCGGCAGCATTGGTAAAGCCAACCGGATACACAGGCTGATGCTTGTCATCACGACGGGTCATAATGGCGTCTGCACGGGCCTTACGGTCTGCCAGTTCGTTGAAGAAACGCTCGCCGGTACGCACATCGACTACGATGCCGTGTGGGTAGGTGGCGATAGTGGCGAACTGAGAGGCAGTACCGAAACCTTTTTCGTCAGGGGAAGACCAGGGGCCCAGCTGGATTTGGTCAAGGTGAATTGGGTTGGCACCGATAAGCATCATCTGCTTCAGCGCTTCAGAAGTCGCACCGGCATGGTTGGTAGAGTCCAGATCACTGTTCAGTTCCGGCATCTGCATCATGCGGTATTTCACGTCGTTACCGAAACCACCGGTCGCCATGATTACACCCTTGCGTGCACCGAAGCGGCGGATTTTACCGGTTTTTTCTTTCGGGAAATAATAACCTTCGCGAACTTCGAGGCCGATCACACGACCCTTGTCATCCTGGATAAAGCTCTCCATGCGAACCTGGTTGCGCATGTCGACACCCTGCTCACGGGCGACCTTGATCATTGGGCGGATAATGCCAGCACCTGAACTTTCTACAGTCTGCAGCACGCGCTGAATAGAGTGACCACCGAAGTGCTGAACGAATGGCTTCCACTTTACGCCGTGGCCAATCAGCCACTCACAGGATTCAGCAGTGCCATCACACACCAGCTTCAGCATCTCAACGTCGTTCATACCGCGACCGGCCTTCAGCATGTCTTCAACCATGACGTTCACATCGTCCTGGATACCGGCCTCTTTCTGCAGTGAACTGCCGGCTACAGCCATGGCGCCACCATTGATGGTGGAGTTACCACCAAATACTGGCATCTTGTCGATAACCATTACACTGGCACCGCCCTCACGAGCCTGCAGTGCGGCAGACATACCGGCAAAACCACTGCCGACTACGATAACGTCGACCACTTCGTCAAAGGATTCCGGCGTGTTAGGCGCAGCAATTGCGGACCCTGTCACAGCCACACCCAAACCTGTGGCGGCCATCGCCATGCCGCCCTTCAAAATAGCGCGACGGCTGTGATTAAGTTCTTGTTTTTCTGACATTTGGAACATTCCTTCAAGTTGGTTCCATGGGAGATAATCTATGCCCTGATAGAGCATTTGGCGTGCCAACTACCTAAAAAGAGGGAAAGAAAAGGATTTTTTTGAAGGGCGACACACAAGCGCGAAATACAACGAATTACAATCACGATATTTCGTGGTCAGCGTGATATATCAATGGAAAAAACCTGCTATTTCGAAGCCACCCAAAGACTCTGTGCCAGCCTGCAGCTGGAAAAGTCGCTGGAGCACTACTTTCACTATATGAAGCAGAAGCTTCCCATTGATGGCATCTTTATGAATCTGTTCCAGCCGGAGCAGCGGCAAATACAGTTTATTGCCCATGCCAATAATGAATCGGCCCAGGCTCTGGAGCAGTGCGTGCCCCTTACCGAAGAGATGTGTCAGGTGCTGAGCCAACCAGACAGGCCGGTTATTCGTATCATCAACCATATTGAAACAGACGGGGTGACCTTCCATGTGGCGCCGCGGGTATTTCCCGATATCCAGTCTCTTATATTGATGCGGATGATCTGTGACGATACCCATCTTGGCGTGGTTGGCTATTACAGCAAAACCCCCAACAGTTTTCGCGCCATCCATGCGGATCTGATTGAAAGCCATATGCATCCACTGGCATTGATCACTGCCTTTAATCTGCAGGGCCGTAATCTGCTGGCACAGAATCAACAATTGGCCGAGCAAAACGATACCCTTAAGCGCTCTCTTGAGGTGAAAAATGGCGTGATTGGCGCCGATGCCGGTCTTAAGCGAGTGATGGAACAGGTCCAGGCTATCGCCCACCTGGATACCAGCGTACTGATATTGGGAGAAACCGGGGTAGGTAAAGAGGTGATTGCCAATGCAGTACATGAACACTCGACCCGCGCAGGTAAACCTTTTATCAAGGTGAACTGCGGCGCCATCCCCGACTCATTACTGGACTCAGAGCTGTTTGGCTATGAGAAAGGCGCTTTTACCGGCGCAGAGCAGCGTAAACAGGGGTATTTCGAACAGGCCGATGGCGGCACCATCTTTCTGGATGAAATCGGCGAGCTGCCATTAAGTGCTCAGGTGCGGTTGCTGCGAGTATTGCAGAATTCCACTATTACCCGTGTAGGCGGCTATGAGTCCATTGAGCTGAATATCCGGGTGATAGCCGCCACCCACAGGGATCTGCAGCATATGGTGCAGGATGGCGAGTTTCGTCAGGATCTTTGGTATCGTCTGGCTATCTTCCCCATCCAAATACCGCCGCTACGGCAACGCACTAGCGACATTCCGTTGCTGGCGCAATTTGCAGTCGAGAAGATGACTGCCAAATTCAATCTGCCCAACCTGCCCCGCATTCATTCGGATCAGCTTAGCTTGCTCAGTCGCTACCCCTGGCCAGGCAATGTGCGGGAGATGATGAACGTGATTGAGCGGGCAGTTATTCAGCATCCTGAAGGACCACTGGATTTCAGTTTCTTGATGCCATCAGAGCCGGAAGTGGTTACCTGTGATAACCAACAGGTGATTATCGACCCCAGCCGCGCCGGCGATAAACTGGTGCCGCTTGAACTTATGATGCAAAAATATATCAGCCATGCCCTAAAGGTTTGCGGCGGTAAGGTATATGGCAGCGGCGGCGCGGCCGAAATGCTGGCGGTCAACCCCAATACCCTGCGCAGCAAAATGAAGAAACTGGGGATTCAGGCTTAACCGAAGCAGTGGCTGGCTTGAGGTTATACCAATTTCATTTAATGGTTGATATGTTTCAGCAGGAATTCAATGTGCTTGAGGCAAGACGAGTTGGCCAAGTCATAATGGTTCTATGTCAAGACGACTCAATGCAGTATCAAGTGCATGGAAACCCGCACTGCGTGATCGCGTCAAGTATCCTGCTTCTGTGTTGCATTGATCTTAAAAGGAGCCCCGCTTGGTCAATCAATGCGCCTGGAATCAGAATCCTTGACGCGCTTTGAATTGATCAGACTATTAAAGACGTTGGTATTAAAACTTCTGGCAGCCATGTATCAGCGGGTGTAACTTGGGTGTTGGTATTCGTATGATGAGGTTGGTGTGATGGAAATCAATCATCCTGAAAGACTGGAAGCGGCTATTTTGTTAGGCATAGTCAATGAAAAGCTCAGACTGGAGTGCCCGGACAGGCAGGCTCTTTACTATGAGATGGATATGTCGGCCGACCAACTGGACCGAAAGCTCGATACGCTCGGCTACCATTATGATGCAGCCAGTAACCAATATAAGCCTGTGTAATCCCGACTCACTTCCAATACCGGGCTATAAAAAAATACAGAAGATCGATACAAAACACAAAAGGGCCTTGTCAGGCCCTTTTTGTTCTTGGTCTCAGGTCTCGGAGATTGTGGTTACCGTTGTCGGCGCCAGTGATTTTTCACCATAGCACCCAGCAGCACTTGTGACGATACCAAACTGAAGTTTTGCATCTGTGGCACGGCGCCAAACAGCGAACTGCCGCCGCCCAGTAATACCGGGATTTGAGTAATGATAAGTTCATCCACCAAATCTTCGGCCATAAAACTCTGTATGGTCTTGCCGCCATCTATGTAAAGACGCTGATAGCCCATATCATTCAGTGATTTCACTAATGACTCCAGCGACGCAGCTTGCTGTGCTGTCACCAACTGCGCTTTATCCCTGTACGCTTCAGGTATTTCCTTCAGGCTGTTACTCAGCACAAATACAGGCTTGGGATAAGGCCAGGGCACATCGAAACTACAAACCGTTTCAAAGGTAGTTCGTCCCATCACCAGCGCATCTATACCGGAGATAAACTCAGCCCAGCCCAAATCATCATGGTCCGGATTTGGGATAGCATGCAGCCAGTCCAGCCCGCCCTGGCTATCAGCAATGTAACCATCCAGACTGGTGGCGATGTACACGATATTTGTCATAACAGCCTCAATAAACTCACCTAGGCTTTTCATCCCTGTTCATGAGGAACAAAGGAGCAGTGAAAACCTTGAACAGGGACCTATAACCCAATATAATTCTACGCTGTAGGATTTAAAGTTTAAGAGACCTTGCAGATGTCGGTCAAGATCAAAAAACGGGGACGTCCGGGGGCTAACAAAAGTCAGCTCAGTGCTGAGCTCATCCTGAACATGGCGCGTCAGCTGATGAGACAAAACGGCAAAGTACCCAGTATTCGCCAGTTAGCCACTGAGCTTAATGTCGACGCTATGGCTATCTATCACTATTACGTCAATAAAGCTACCCTGCTTGAGGCTCTGACGGTTTCATTGATTGAAGAAATTTATACCCCGCCAGGCACAGGAGATTGGCAAGCCGAGTTAAAGCAGTTGTGCCAAAGCTATCTGGCTCTGCTAAGTCGTCAGCAAGGCCTGCTGGAAACCATGCTGTCCATGACCTGCTATGGACCGGCACAGGTATTCAGCCACAAAGTCAGCATTGCACTTAAGCCACTAGCGCTGACTGATTCCCAACTCATGCAGATTATTGCCCTGCTGGCCGACTACCTGCACGGCGTCGCCATCGCCGCCCAATGTAATCCGGGCAATGATGAGGTCACCAATATCGATGGGCCTTATGGACTGATTTGTCTGGCGATTGAGGCTTATCGACACTGACTCTGGCCCTGACTGCGCTAGTCAGTACCTGTCTCGGCAGAACCTTATAATTTAAAGTTAAGGCTACCGACTAAGGACGGAGTCATCAGCCAGCTTTGGCTCTGGGTTTGCGCGCGCCGCTCTTGCTGCCTGCACTTTTGGCAGTTGAAGTCTTAGTGCCGGTATTTCTGCCGCCAGCAGAGCTACCTGTGCTTTTCTTTTTCCAGCCGCCACGCCCCTTGCCTTTACCTTTCCAGGCTGGTTTGGCCTGCACACCGGCCAGAGCATTGGGCGTAGTTTGCGCTGCTACCTCAAGCAAATGATGAATATTGGCCAGCAGTGGATCCATAAAACTTTGGTAGCGCATGCTCTTTTGGCTGATAGCCTCCAGGCTTTGCTCCCATAATGCTGTCATATCCGGTGTGGTCGCTGCCTCAGGCAAGCTGTTAATCAAACCTCTGCCCACAGGCGTGGCCTGAATACTCTTGCCCTGACGCACTAAAAATCCGCGCTTAAACAGAAGTTCAATAATACCGGCCCGGGTGGCTTCGGTACCCAGACCGTCGGTGTCTTTCAGGGTCTTACGAATCGCATCATCTTTAACGTAGCGACCAATCCCTGTCATGGCACTGAGCAAGGTGGCATCGGTAAAGTGCTTTGGCGGCTGGGTCATTTTATCCAGCCGCTCACCACGCTCGCATAACAGCTCCTCACCCTTTTTCAGCACGGGCAGATGGCTTTGCAGCGGCTCCTCCTCTTTATCATCTCCCTGAGATGCAGCTGCACTACTCTCATTCGCAGATGCCTTGTTGCTGGCAAACAGCTGCTTCCAGCCCGGCGAGCGGGTCACCTTGGCTTTGGCACTGAACAGGCCTCCGGCTATGGTGACCTCCACTTTAGTGTCCTGATACAGGTGATGGGGATAGAACTGGGCCAGATACTGACGGGCAATATGCTCATACAAACGGGCTTCATCCCGGCTGAGCTTAGACAGATCTGCCTTGCGATCTGTGGGCACAATCGCATGGTGTGCATCTACCTTACTGTCATTCCAGGCGGCAGACTTAATCGACAAGTCCGGTTTATCCGCCCCCTGAACCAGAGCCGGAGCGTTATTCAGCACAGCATCCACCACCCCGGGAGCAAGCTTTAACTGCTCTTTGGGCAAATGGCGGGAGTCTGATCTCGGGTAAGTAATCAGCTTGTGTCTCTCATACAGGCTCTGACAGGTATCCAGCACAGCTTTGGCCGACAAGCCAAAACGCTTTGCGGCATCAATTTGCAGTGATGAGAGTGAGTAAAGCAAAGGTGGCGCCTGGCGCTTATCCTTTTGCTCAAGTGCAGTGACCTGGCCGGGCTGACCCGTGATCCGCTCGACCACATTGTCAGCCAACCGTGGCGACAACACCCGCCCCTCTTCATCCATAAATTTCTGGCAGGCTTCACTGGGTTGCC
This sequence comes from Shewanella corallii, assembly GCF_023349125.1. Taxonomy (GTDB): domain Bacteria; phylum Pseudomonadota; class Gammaproteobacteria; order Enterobacterales; family Shewanellaceae; genus Shewanella; species Shewanella corallii. Next base: position 204,649 of record NZ_JAKIKT010000008.1, read on the forward strand.
AACGGGCGGTAAAACGCTCTCCGGCATGTGTCAGCAGGTGGGCATCCACCTGATAAAAAGGTTTGGGCTCAAAGGCTTCAATGGTTTCATCCCGGCGCACGACCAGCCCCAGCAGTGGAGTTTGCACCCGCCCCACTGAAAGCACGCCCTGGTAGCCTACTTTGCGCCCCTGCAGGGTAAAGGCGCGGGTCATGTTCATACCATAAAGCCAGTCGGCACGACTGCGGGCCAGAGCAGAGGTGGATAAGGGCACAAATTCGCGGTTGGAGCGCAATTGACTCAATGCACGCTTTACCGCCTGTGGGTTGAGGTCACTGATCAGCAGGCGTTGAGTCTGACCCAACTTGGTTTGACTCACTTTAAGGTAAGAGAGTACCTCATCCACCAAGAGTTGCCCTTCCCTGTCAGGATCACCGGCATGCACAAGACTGTCGGCCTGCTTCACCAATTTGCGAAGTACAGACAGCTGACTGCGACTGGAGGATTTCGGCATCAGTTGCCATTGTTCGGGCACGACAGGCAGGTCTTCCATTTTCCAGGATTTATACTTCTCGTCATAGGCATCCGGTGGTGCCTGCTCGAGCAGGTGACCAATACACCAGGACACCATATCGCCATTCCCCACCTCGATGTAACCATCATGCTTTTTATGTGGCTTGGGCAGTACATCGGCAATGGCGCGCCCCAAACTGGGCTTTTCGGCGATATAGAGGATCATATGACGAGACAAGTAACTACTGGATAAGTTTACAGTACAATTTAACCAAGCAAACAGGCGCTGTAAACCCAAAGCAAGAAAACAGCCACTAATTGCTGTAAATACTACCTATCTAACAGTCTGTTAAACGCCGCGCTGCAAAAAGCCAGGGCATGACCCCAACACTGTTCGTTTAAGCGATCCTCCAAGGACAAACACTAAAACCTTGAACCACGAAGGGCACTAAGAAAAGCAGCATTCTTTTTCCTCTTCTTCGTGTCCTCAGTGTAGTGAGCGAAGCGAACGCTTCGTGGTCGCAGCTTTTAAAGATAAAAAGCCCTGCGTTAATGCGCAGGGCTTTTCAATTTCTCATCGATTGACCGGTTCACCTAGCGGTATGTTCAGCTTGGCCCCGGCTTTATTTCAGCAGCTTATCCGCTTATGGATGGCAAACGTTATGCAGCTCCAGGTTGGTCCCCAGCTCCATATTACGGTTCGCCTTGGCATCGTCGTTACGCAGTGCGGTCAGATAATCCAAATAGGCCTGATCCACATCCTTGGTAATGTACTCGCCGTCGAATACTGAGGTTTCAAAGCGCTGAATATCTGGGTTTTCCTGACGTACAGCTTCCACCAGATCAGCCAAATCCTGGAAGATAATCCCATCGGCGCCAATGATACGGGCGATCTCTTCAGAGTCACGGCCATGGGCAATCAACTCATTGGAGGTCGGCATATCGATACCGTACACATTGGGGAAGCGGATTTCAGGGGCAGCAGAGGCGAAGTACACCTTCTTGGCACCGGCTTCACGGGCCATCTCGATGATCTGCTCTGAGGTGGTACCGCGTACGATGGAATCATCCACCAGCAGCACATTTTTACCTTTGAATTCAGCACCAATGGCATTGAGCTTACGACGTACTGATTTCTTACGCTCCTGCTGACCCGGCATAATAAAGGTACGGCCGATATAGCGGTTTTTCACAAAACCCTGGCGGTATGGCAGGTCCATACAACGGGCTATTTCCAGCGCGATATCGCAGGAGGTTTCCGGAATTGGAATCACTACGTCAATATCCAGGTCGTACCATTCCCGTTTAATCTTGTCTCCCAGACGGGTTCCCATATTCACGCGGGACGCGTAAACAGAGGCCTTGTCTATGGTGGAGTCAGGGCGGGCAAAGTAGACGTACTCAAAGATACATGGCACATGGCTTGGGTCCTGAGCACACTGACGAGTGTACAGCTGACCATCCAGGGTAATATAGACAGCCTCGCCCGGCGCCACATCACGCATCACCTCGAAGCCGACTGCATCCAGCGCCACGCTCTCAGAGGCCACCATGTATTCGGTACCCTGTTCGGTTTCATGCTTACCCAACACCAGAGGGCGAATACCGTGAGGATCGCGGAAAGCCACCAGGCCCTGCCCAATAATCATGGCCACCACAGCGTAGGCGCCACGGGTCATCTTGTGTACTGCCGCAACAGCATCGAACACATGCTCTTCGGTCAGATTACGGCAACTGGTGTGTTGCAGTTCGTCAGCCAACAGGTTCAGCAGCACTTCTGAGTCAGAGGTGGTGTTGACATGACGACGTTGCTCAGCCAGACGCTCCATCAAATCGACAGTGTTGGTGAGGTTGCCATTGTGGGCGAGGGAGATACCGAAGGGAGAGTTGACGTAGAAAGGTTGGGCTTCCGAAGAACTGGAGCTGCCGGCGGTGGGGTAACGAACATGACCTATGCCCGAATTACCCTGAAGCCGCTGCATATGCTTCACTTCGAACACATCCTTCACCATGCCATTAGCTTTGCGCAGGCGGAAGGCGCCTTCATCAATGGTCACTATGCCCGCTGCGTCCTGGCCGCGGTGCTGAAGCACTGTCAGTGCATCATAGATGGTCTGATTAACCGACGAGCGGCCAACAATTCCGACGATACCACACATGGGAAAACTTCCTCATTGTAAGATGTTCTATGTCATTATCAGGAAGGGTCGGTTGCCCTTCCTTGGTGGGAAGGTGCAAAACTGCCCTTCCCTTATATTTGGGGTACAAAGCTTGAGGTATCTTCCAAATAATGGAAAAACCACTGGATAACCACACCGAACTCGGGCACCAGCACAGAATCCTTCCACCATTGGGTGTTGGGTGCACCGGTAAAGGCATCCAAAAAGAACAGCAGAGCACTGACGATTAGGGCACCTCTAATGCCGCCAAACACCAGGCCCAACACACGATCGGTTCCCGACAATCCTGTCTTGGCAACCAGCTGCCCCAGCAAGTAATTCACCAGGGCACCGAGTATAAGAGTCGTTACAAAGAGTATGGCTATGGCCACGCCATTTCGCACCATTTCATCCCCAATCTGGGTTAGGTGGACGGCGAGATCCTGATAGAACTGACTGGCAATAAAGAAAGCAACAAACCAGACAACAAGAGACATGGCTTCCTTGGCAAAGCCCCGGACCAGGCTGATAAGCGCTGACAGTCCGACAATTCCGATAATGGCGTAATCAATCCAAACCATGAAAGAATGGCATCCGAAAGAGTAGTTTTAGACGGGCGGGATTCTAGCAGGATCTGGCCCTCTTCTCACCTCTGGATCAAGAAATTACGGTAATTATCAATTCACTCTGGCGAACAGTCAGCCAATCGGTCACCACTATTTGAACAATCTTTAATTTTATCCCGTTAACCATCCCAAGTAGCATGGGGGAATTCCCCAACTGCACAACTGACTAATGAGCTCATTCCTCAAATATCAGCACAGTGCCAGTCTCAACCGGGTAAGACAAGGAACCGCACTCATCGCCGAAGGAGGTGGCCAGAAAGGCATATTCACCGCAGGCGTTCTCGACAGTTGGCTGGAGCTGGGCTTCAATCCATTCTCGTTAATGATAGGCACTTCAGCAGGCGCCCAGAATCTTTCCAGCTTTCTGTCTGGTCAACAGGGTTTCGCTCAGCGCTCGATTATGCAGTTGACCAGAGACAAACAGTTCTTCAATCCCGGCCGCGCTTTTTTGGGTGGGAATACAGTGGACCTGGATTGGTATTTTCATAAAACCACCCAGAATGAATACCGCCTGGATGTCGATAAAGGCGTGCAAGCATTGGCAGACAGAGAGTTCCTGATAACCTCTACCCGAATCAGTGATATTCAACCCAGCTTTTTCAGTCCCAATCAAGATAACTGGCTCCAGCTTCTTAAAGCCTCTAGCGCCCTGCCATTTCTTTACCGTAATGGCGTTGAGATTGATGGTGAGCATTATCTGGATGGGGGACTGGCCGCACCATTGCCCATAGAAGAGGCCTATCACAGAGGCGCACGCCGGATTGTGGTAATACGTACCGCTCCGTCTGATACTGAATTCGCCACGCCCTGGGTGCACAGACTCAGTGACTGGCTTGAGCAACACCATAGACAGGTACCTATGGTGGAGTATCTGGCTCATCATGAAGCGGTATACCAGCGCTCTTTGGCATTTCTGGATAATCCTCCGGAGGATCTGCAGATACTTCAATTGTGTCCCCCAACTCCTCTGTCCAGCAGGTTGATTGGCAGCGAAGATAAGTCACTGCGTTACGACTATCTGTCAGGTATGGCGATGGGACGCAGAACCCTGCTGGGTGGCAAACTCAACTTTGTACTCAGAGGTGATCAAAGTATTCCACACTGGCCTGCCCCCTGGACATCGCAGGCAGCAACGGCGGGTTAGCCCTGCTATGTTTTGCTTTTAGTTATCCGGGTTTGAGCTAGGGCTCCCAAGATAGTCCGCACTATGAGTTTTTACCTGTCCGGTACCACCAGTCTTTTTGGCTGCAGATGAAGGATTGCGACCATGGCGATGTAAGCGCCTTATTAGACGCCACAAATTTCACACGACAAAGTCGGATAAAGACTATGTTAAACTGAGAGTTAGCCCCTATGCTCATGCATCAGGGCTTGAAATATACAACAAACAGCGTATAGTCACGGGAATTTTGTCTGGAGCACAGTAACCCTATGGTATTTGCCATCTCTTTCAAGTTTCGTACTTGCCACCGTAACTTCGGTGCGACCGGGTATTTGCTCCAGTCTATACATAATTAAGCCTCCTTTATTGGGGGCTTTTTTTTGGGTCAAAAGCCAAAGGATAAGAAACATGCCTAATCCGCTCTACAAAAAGCACATATTGTCCATTCCGGAACTGTCCCGCGAGGAACTGGAATTGGTGGTTGAAACTGCCGGTCAAATCAAAGCCGAGCCGAGACCCACTCTACTGCAACATAAAGTGATTGCCAGTTGCTTCTTTGAAGCATCAACCCGTACCCGCCTGTCTTTTGAGACTTCCATCCAGCGCCTGGGTGGCCGGGTCATTGGTTTCCCCGATGCAGGCAACACCTCTGCAGGAAAAAAGGGAGAGACACTAGCGGACTCTGTACGTGTTATCTCCTCCTATGTAGATGCCTTTGTCATGCGCCACCCACGTGAAGGCGCTGCTCGTCTGGCCTCTGAATTTTCTGGCCGCGTGCCTGTAATTAACGGTGGCGACGGTGCTAACCAGCATCCAACCCAGACACTGCTTGACCTGTTCACCATCTATGAAACTCAGGGTCGCCTGGACAACCTGCATATCGCCATGGTGGGTGACCTGAAATATGGCCGCACAGTGCATTCATTGACGCAGGCACTGACCAAGTTCAAAAACAACCGCTTCTACTTTATCGCTCCGGACGTGTTGGCCATGCCAGACTACATTCTGGATCAGGTTAAAGAAGCCGGTATGGAATACAGCATCCACAGCACCATGGAAGAGGTGATGTCTGAATTGGATATTCTGTATATGACCCGGGTTCAGAAAGAGCGCTTCGACGAGTCTGAGTACGCTCATATCAAGTCAGCCTTTATCCTGAGTGGTCAAACTCTGGAAGGTGCCAAAGACAATCTGAAAGTCCTGCACCCGCTGCCACGGGTAGACGAGATCACAGTAGACGTCGACAGCACACCCTATGCCTACTACTTTGAGCAGGCAGAAAACGGGGTCTATGCCCGCCAAGCACTGCTGGCACTGGTACTGAACGAAGAGATTTAAGGAAGCGATAACATGACCAAAGATAACCACCTGAAAGTAGAAGCCATTAAAAATGGTACTGTTATCGATCATATCCCAGCTAACGTGGGCTTTAAGGTACTGAAGCTATTCAAGCTGGATGACACTGCAGAACGTGTCACCATAGGTCTGAACCTGCCCTCTTCTGCTTTGGGCAAGAAAGATCTGATTAAGATTGAAAATGTGCTGTTTGACGAACAGCGGGCAAAACGTCTGGCACTGTTGGCTCCAAATGCCACGGTCAACAAAATCGAAAACTACCAGGTCGTCGCCAAACTGCCGGTTGTTCTACCCGAGAACATCAAAGGCGTGTTCGGCTGCGCCAACACCAACTGCATCACCCATGTAGAGCCTGCAGTGGAAAGCCACTTCGGCGTATTCGTTAAAGACGGGGATATCCAGCTCAAGTGTAAATACTGCGAGAAGGTGTTCTCAAGAGAAGTAATGACAGAGCAGGCTTAAGCACTATTTAAAGGCATAAAAAAGCCCTGCTGTTGCAGGGCTTTTATTTAGTTCAAAATTAGAACTTCTGGCTCAGGCGCAGGAACCAGCTACGTCCAAACAGGCGATAAGTACTCTCATCGGTACTGATGAACGCAGGCTCAATGTACGGAGGCTCTTCGTCAGTCAGGTTGGTGATACCAACACTGATCTTAGTACCCCAATCAAAGCCATAGGAGGCTGAGATATCATGGTACAGGAAGGAGTCCACACCATACTGGTGGTTACCCTTGCTTGGATCATCAGGATCGTTTGGAGTTGTTCCCCAATAAGTCAGGTCATCATACTCAGTACCTGAAATGTAGTTAGCAGCATAGCTAACGGTCAGGTCTTCCCACATGTAAGAAGCAGTAAAGTTCAACTTATCTGACGCATAGGTGTTGTCATCAGAGAAACGACCGTTAACATCGTCCATCTCGAACGCCAGGGTGTCAGAATTATATTCCTGGTTCTCACGCTCTAAGAAGTGCGTCCAGGACAGGTTCAGGTTGAAATCACCGGCCAATGCTTCAAACGCATAGTTAACCTCGGTATCGATACCTTTAGCTGTCATGCGGCTTAGGTTAACTGACTGCGCTTTAACGTAAACAATTTCACCATTCTGACGGACTACGTTGTTACACAGCTCCTGCACACCACCTACATAACAGCCATTCAGTGAATCTTTGGCCGCGATTGAAGAGATAACGTCATCAATCTCGATAGACCAGTAGTCAACTGTAATACCCAAGCCTTCAACAAACTCAGGTGAATATGCGATACCAACAGTGAACGTATCACCTTCTTCGGGCTGCAGGTCTGGGTTACCACCTACTTTAGCCAGCTGCTGTGAGTCGGTGTTGTTACTACCGCCGTTTGGTACACCTGCAGCAATACAGTTCGCCTTGGTTGCATCTGTTGCATCTGCCCATGTACCACTGCTACATGGATCTGTCGCTGATGGGAATGAGTCACTTGGAGGCGAGAACAGAGAGCTGATACCTGGAGCACGATACACAGTACCATAGGTACTACGCGCCAACAGGCCGTCAAAGATCGACCACTCCAAGCCTAACTGGTAGGTCGTTGCAGAATCAAACACGCTGAAATCATCGTAACGAACGCCAGCTTTCAGGTCGACTCTCTCAGCACCTGGCAATCCTTCAAGTACAGGGATTACAAATTCTGCAAATACACTGTTAACTTCGAACTCACCGGAAACACCTTTACCTTTGTTACCCGTGACAGCTTCGTTGTATTTACCGGAATCCAGCACGGTATCCAGCTCTTCCTTGCGGTATTCATATCCAAAACCACCAGAAACAACGCCTGCTGGCAACTCAAACATATCTCCACCCACAAATGCGGTGAATGTTTGCAGTGTATAAGTTGTAGAGTCAATCAGTGGTGCAGATACATAATCCAGCATCTCCTGAGTTACGGAGCCTGGACCACCAAACACGTTCATTGATACACAGTCCGCAATCGGGGCTTCTGGCGTACCACAAACGATCTTGCCATCGGCATCCTTAAACGACGGGCCAAGTGCATTCGCAAGGTTTGGACCGAAGTACTGACCAAAATCAGTGGAAGCTGTAGAACTATGACCATAGTTGTAGTTAACGTCATAGTAGAAGTTATCGTTGATATCCCCTTCGAAGCCAATTACCTGCTGGAAACGAGTCACATCCTGTTCAAATGAGCGACCACCTTCGAGCATACGACGACGTGAACGCAGAACATCCTCACCAAACGGGTTGTAATAGTTGTCTTTTGACACACCGGTGAATGGAACCATTACCTGGTTACCGTCATCGTCCAATACTGGGGTGCCATCTTCATTAGTCTTGCCGTAGAACCCTTTATATCCAGGGTTAAACTTGGTGTCATAAGGTACGGCCGCCAGCTCCTGGCGAGAAGTACGATGATTCAGACGGGTTTCTGAATACATAGTCACATGGTCATTCAGCTCAAAACTACCTTCCACGAAGAAGTTTAATTTCTCGTAAGGAGTTTGAAGATAGTTCACTGGTGCATAGTTGTATGAATCAGCATTTGTGTAAGCTCTGAAGTCATCCTTTGAGGCAAGACCTGCGGCACACTTATCATTTGTCAGGTTGGGACCATGCTGGAAATAGAACTGACCACATGGAGGCGAACCACTTCCCAAGAAATATGCATTCGCATCTGGGCCTGTACCAATCAGTCCATTTTTCCAGAATGATTCTTCAGCTGCGGCGCCAAAAATTACCCATGGGTTATTCAGAAAGTCAATATCAGTATCACCCTGATATACTTCATCTTGTTTCACGTAGTCGACACCGACAACCATGTGGCCTTTATCGAATGCCGCACCGCCAACAAGACTGAAGCTGTTTTGCTTGTTCTCGGTAACATCAAAAGAGTTCTTGGTTTGCGCAGTGAACTCAAGACCCTCAAAATCTTTGCGGGTAATAATGTTCACCACACCAGCAACAGCATCTGCACCGTATGTTGCAGATGCACCATCTTTCAACACTTCAATACGGTCAATCATTGAGCTTGGAATAGTCTGGAAGTCAACAGAAACCGGACGACGGCCATTGACCAGAACCAAAGTTCTGGAGGTTCCCAGACCTCGCAGTTCAACGAAAGTACCACCGTTACCACCGTTGTTAGTGGTTGTCATCACTGGCGAGCCCGACATTACGGCGCTGTTTTGCAGGAACTGACCTACATCCTGAATACCCTGAACAGCCATTTGCTCAGACGTAATAGTGGTAATAGGTTGAGCAGTTTCGAGGTCCGTACGCTTAATACGTGAACCGGTCACCTCGATACGCTCGACACTTTCATTCTCCTCAGCCGTAGCGATTGGAGCGGTGAAGGCAGCTGCAGCAGCCCCACTAACCAACGCAAAGCGTACTGAGTTAGTTATAAATTTGCTCTTCAACATTGTCGATCTCCCTGGACAATTATTATTTTAATGTTCAAGACGATATTAATAACCATAACACCACCCTGAAGCCACAGATAAAATCACAATTATCACATTCCTGCAACACTTATATCTACAAATGCATGCCCAACAATCCAAAGGGAGAAGCAGGCAAATCAATACAATCAACAACAGCTTGCTCTGAGACTCGTTAAAGTAGTGCTATTCCGATTATCCACTCACTTTCCCAGCTTTTTGTCGTAAACCCTTCGTTACAGAATTTTCAAGAGAACATTTGCTCAAAGTTCAAACACCAGACTATGGACTCTGTCCTACAAAGCTCTTTTCAGTAGGTCAATGCACTTTTAACGTTAGTTATATGAAAACCAGCACTTACTGAACAAAGCCAAGTAACTTGAAGAAGGTGCAAAAATAACGACTGAACACTTAAATATGAGATGAGATAGATGAGATTAAAATGAATCCGTGTATCACGACAAAGTTACTGAGTCTGACATATGATAAGCCCTATACAAAGTGCTGGTATGTAACAAGAATTCTCCTTCTTACTGCTACACAAAGCTATATAGTGCTCCTCGGAATGATCTTTAAATTATCCAGTTTTTAAAACTAACTGTAATTCAATTGCTCCGTAGCGTCATGAATGTAGTCGCGACTGTGTGGACAAAGCGCACTAGCCGCACCAGTGAATGTCTACCATAACATACGATTACTGTCGTAATTTGGAGCAAAGACGTTAGTAAATTTACCCAGAGAAATGAAGGTAACCAGAGGGTTTTACTGAGCTTAGCTTTGTCGTGAATTTGACAATCCAGTGTATCAACTGAAGGTAGAGGAATTACTGTTTATAGAAGTTGTTACCAATAAAACCTCACATAACGTTATGACGAAATATAGTAGAGCAGCGTAATCGTCTAATCAGCTCGCGATCGCGGAAAAATAAAAATGCCCGATGAGTCATCACCGGGCATTTTCCCCTAAAATATCAACTAGTTTTTAGGTTTGAGCCAAATCAATTAGAACTTCTGGCTCAGGCGCAGGAACCAGCTGCGGCCAAACAGGCGATAAGTACTCTCATCGGTACTGATGAACGCAGGCTCAATGTACGGAGGCTCTTCGTCAGTCAGGTTGGTAATACCAACACTGATCTTAGTACCCCAATCAAAGCCATAGGAGGCTGAGATATCATGGTACAAGAAAGCGTCTACACCGTACTGGTGGTTACCTTTGCTTTCGTCGTTGGCATCATTTGGAGTCGTACCCCAGTAAGTCAGGGTGTCATACTCTGTCCCTGAGATATAATTAGCAGCATAGCTAATATTCAGATCTTCCCAAGTGTATGAAGCAACAAAGTTGAACTTGTCCGTCGCATAGGTATCGTCACCCTCAAATCGGCCATTCAGATCTTGCATCTCAAACGCCAGGGTGTCCGAATTGTAAACTTGGTTTTCACGCTCTAAGAAGTGAGTCCAAGAAAGGTTCAGGTTGAAATCACCAGACAGAGCTTCAAAAGCATAGGAAATTTCGGTATCGATACCTTTTGCCGTCATTCTGCTCAGGTTCTGATTCAACTCGTAAACGAATTGAATTTCACCATTCGTCCTAACAACGTTGTTACACAACTCCTGAACACCACCTTTGTAACATCCATCCAGAGAGTCTGCAGCTTCAATACTGGAAATAACGTCATCAATTTCAATTGCCCAGTAATCTACAGTTACACCCAGACCTTCGACAAAGTCAGGCGAATAAGCGATACCCACAGTGAACGTATCACCTTCTTCAGGCTGCAAATCTGGGTTACCACCCACTTTACCTAACTGCTGCAGGTCACTGTTGTTACTACCGCCGTTTGGTACACCTGCAGCAATACAGTTTGCCTTAGTTGCATCGGTAGCATCTGCCCACGTGCCGCTGCTACATGGGTCTGTGGCTGACGGGAAAGAGTCACCTTGAGGACTGTATAAAGTACTTATCCCTGGAGCACGGTATACAGTACCATAGGTACTACGCGCCAGCAGGCCGTCAAAGACCTCCCACTCCAAACCTAACTGATAAGTAGTAGCAGCATCAAATACACTGAAATCATCGTAACGAACGCCAGCTTTCAAATCGAGGCGTTCTGCACCAGGCATGCCTTCCAGTACTGGAATTACGAATTCCGCAAATACACTGTTAACTTCGAAATCACCGGAAACACCTTTCCCTTTGTTACCGGTAACCGCTTCGTTGTACTTACCAGAATCCAGGACGCTATCCAGCTCTTCCTTACGGTATTCGTAACCGAAACCACCGGAAACTACGCCTGCTGGTAACTCAAACATATCACCGCCCACAAACGCAGTGAAGGTCTGAAGGGTGTATGTCAGGGAGTCAATCAGTGGGGCAGATACATAGTCCAGCATTTCCTGAGTTACAGAGCCAGGGCCACCAAACACATTCATTGATACACAATCAGCAATTGGAGCTTCTGGAGTACCACAAACAATATTGCCATCAGCATCTTTAAATGATGGGCCAAGTGCGTTAGCCAGGTTTGGACCAAAGTACTGACCAAAATCAGTGGAAGCTGTAGAACTATGACCATAGTTGTAGTTGACGTCATAGTAGAAGTTATCGTTGATATCACCTTCGAAACCAATTACCTGCTGGAAACGAGTCACATCCTGCTCAAATGAGCGACCACCTTCGAGCATACGTCGACGTGAACGCAGAACCTCTTCACCAAATGGGTTGTAATAGTTGTCTTTTGACACACCGGTGAATGGAACCATTACCTGATTACCATCATCATCCAATACTGGAGTACCGTCTTCGTTGGTCTTGCCGTAGAAGCCCTCGTAAGCAGGGTTGAACTTGGTGTCATAAGGTACGGCCGCCAACTCCTGACGAGAAGTACGATGGTTCAGACGGGTTTCTGAATACATCTTCACATGATCATTCAGCTCAAAACTACCTTCCACGAAGAAGTTCAACTTCTCATAAGGAGTTTGAAGGTAGTTCACTGGCGCATAGTTATATGAGTCAGCATTTGTATAAGGTCTGAAATCATCCTTGGAAGCAAGGCCAGCAGCACAAGTATCATTGGTCAGGTTTGAGCCATGCTGGAAATAGAACTGGCCACATGGAGGTGAGCCACTTCCCAAAAAGTAAACATTGGCGTCAGGTCCTGAACCAATCAACCCATTTTTCCAAAACGAGTCTTCAGCTTCCGAACCAAAAATCACCCAAGGATTATTCAAAAAGTCGATATCTGTATCACCCTGATACACTTCGTCCTGCTTCACATAGTCGATACCGACAACCATGTGGCCTTTATCAAATGCCGCACCGCCAACAAGACTGAAGCTGTTTTGCTTGTTCTCGGTAACATCAAAAGAGCCCTTGGTTTGCGCAGTGAACTCAAGACCCTCAAAATCTTTACGGGTAATAATGTTCACCACACCGGCAACAGCGTCTGCGCCGTATGTTGCAGATGCACCATCTTTCAACACTTCAATGCGGTCAATCATTGAGCTTGGAATGGTCTGAAAGTCAGATGAAACCGGGCGACGGCCATTGACCAAAACCAAGGTTCTGGAAGAGCCCAAACCACGCAGTTCAACGAAGGTACCACCATTACCACCGTTGTTGGTGGTAGTCATTACTGGCGAGCCGGACATAACGGCACTGTTTTGCAGGAACTGACCTACATCCTGAATACCCTGAACAGCCATTTGCTCGGATGTAATAGTGGTAACAGGTTGAGCAGTTTCGAGGTCCGTACGCTTAATGCGCGAACCGGTTACTTCGATGCGTTCTACGCTTTCATTTTCCTCAGCCGTAGCGATTGGAGCGGTGAAGGCGGCAGCCGCAGCTCCACTAACCAACGCAAAGCGTACCGAGTTAGTTATAAATTTGCTCTTCAACATTGTCGATCTCCCTGGACAATTATTATTCTATTTTTCGAGACGCGAATTTCACAATACAACCATCTCGATGCCCAGATAAAATCACAATTAACACAATTCTGCAACATCGGTATCTTGCAAAATAATTAGCAATATCAAACAACAACAATACAAACGCAATAGATTAAACCACCAAAGAACCCCGCCAACAGAACTTAAAACTAACAGACACAGCACAAGCAATAACAACAGACTATTTTCAGCAATTAAGGCAAATTTTAACCCCCTTTAATAATTAGCCAAACCTAAAGTGATATAACTCGTTATAGATAGATCGATAACTAGATACTGAAATATTTACGGCAAATGTCAGCTAAACAGTAAACGCTGCTTTTTACGGATGGTGGGACTAAATTCATCAGGTCAAACTGAGTCATATGAGCTAACTGACCTGCTGTATTTAAAACAAAAAACCCGACTCATTGAGTCGGGCTTTTCCTATCGAATTTAACTGTAGCGCAAATTCTTAGAAGCTGTAGCGAACGCCTACTGCGATAGCGTTGTCGCCTTCAGACTTCACGCCACCCTGAACGTACTTGCTGAAGTCTGCTTTACCTTCAACGTACATCATGATGTTGCTGTCCCACTTGAACTCAACACCGGCTGCAGCGTACTGCATAGTGTTTTCAGTTACAGTCTGGCCAGCAACTGGAGTGTAGGCGTCATCAGCGTCCAAAAGGTTGTAGTAAGCGTATGGACGGAAACCGTTACCCAGGTTGTAAGAAACGAATGCTTCAACACCGTAAGCTGAAGGGATCAGGAAGCCGTTCTTATCCAGCTCGTGATATTCGTTCTTGTTGTAGTTAACGGACGCATATAGACCGTCACTCAGGGCACCCCAGGTCGCACTTACTGCGTAGATAGAATCAGTTTCAGAGATAGTTGAACCATTCTTCAGTGTGCCCTGGAACTCACCCACGTTACCACCAGCAGACAGCACCAGTTTGTCCATCAGCTTGTAAGAGACAGACGCACCATAGGTGTCGTTATATTCCAGGCTGTCCAGCGTCGAAGAGTTGTCCAGCGCGATCTGGTTAGATTGCAGCTGAGCTTGCAGAGCGAAGCTAAAGTTACCAAAGCTGTTACGGTATTGAACGGCTTTGTCTGCACGTCCGGCACCATCGATACCGCCACTGCCATCCAGGCTGTATGCACCTGAAGCGCTACCGCCCCATACCAAGCCGTTATCAGTACCTACTACGACATCGTAATAGGCGCTCCACTGCTTACCGAAAGAGAAGCTACCGTACTTGTCGTTGCTCAGACCAACATAACCCAAACGGTTGCTGATGAAGTCGCCGGTGCTGGCAGAGAATTTACTGTCGTTGTTGTATACCAGAGAGGTATCGCCGAATGGGTTTACACCCCATTCCATTTTAGCAAAGGCGTTCCAGCCGTTGCTCAGTTTGTGGCTGAAGTTGAAGTTAATACGGGAAGCACCGTTTACCAGTTCAGTTTCGCCATCAGTGCTCAGGATACGAGCATCAGCGTAACCACCCATGGTGACTTCATTGTTGGCATCTTTATAGAGTTCAACGGCGGAAGCAGCAGGAGCTGCGGTGATTGCTGCTAGCGCAGCAGCGATGAGTGTTTTGTTCATCTGTGCCTAACCTATTGTATTCAATCTGCGTATTACACTCCGTTGTTATTTTTCTATCCTAGACGGAACGCAGATTAGCAAGACACTTTGAAGCCACCCAAGTTACATTTAGCAAAAACTTGCGCCATGTATCACTTTTATCGTGAAAAAACATTTAGAAATCGTGATTTTCACCACAATGATACATATTGTAAACATTGCGCATATATGAGATCGCTAAATTAACATTAGCTGTGATGAAACAACTTTGTCGTAATTTAACTTCATAACTTGAAGGACAGGCTCTGCCACAGAGCGAATTTGGCGTTGCAGATAATAGTCATAATCCAAAGGTGCAGTTTGACATTCAACAGGTTGTGCGCCCTTGGTCGTCATCACATATTTGATACGGCTTCCTCTTTTAGCGTGGCGGGAATCTCCGGTTTGCTCAGCCAGGATCTGAGCAGCCTTAACATGGGGCGCCGATTTTGCTGTGTAATCAGCGACGTTTCTTTTTAACCTTTTACTGAATACCAACTGTTCATCCAACTGACCCGCCGTTAATTTCTCAGAAACCAGCAACAAGTATTCATCAAGCGGTTCACCGGCAAACAGCCTGCGATACAACTCCAATTGCACCTGTTTGGCCAGGGGAGTCCAGTCACTTCGGACCTGCTCCATGCCTTTGAAGATCAGCTCTTGCCCTTTACCAGTGCTTTTTATACCTACATATCGTTTCTTACTACCCTGATCTGACCCCTTAAGGGTCGGCATGAAAAACTGTTGATAATGGCACTCAAACTCCAGCTCAAGCCAGCTAACTAGACCAAACTCCTGATTTAATCTCTCTGCCCATCTGTTGTTAATACGTTCAACCAACTGTTTTCCCAACTTATCGGCATCGCTGGCCCCCTGTTCAAGCCAAACGAAGGTAGAATCGGTATCACCATAAATGACCCGATAACCCTCTTCCTCTATCCATACCTTGGTCTGTTTCATGATTTCATGACCACGCATGGTAATTGAGCTGGCCAGCCTCGCATCGTGAAACACACATCCCTTTGAGCCAAGCACACCATAAAGAGAGTTCATAATGATTTTAATCGCCTGGGACAGGGGCGCATTGGAGTCAGACTTCGCCTGTTCACGCATCTGTGCAAGCTCAGCAATCAGTCCTGGCAAAATAGGATTGTGTCGGCTGAACCTGGCTCCCAGAAAACCAGGTACAGAGTCCTCCTCCGGCTCCAATAAGCCATCAACCAAACCCTTGGGGTCAATAAGAAAGGTGCGGATGATTGAGGGATACAGACTTTTGAAGTCCAGAACCAGTACATCCTTATATAGCCCGGGTAGCGAGTCCATCACGTAGCCGCCCGGGCTCTCAAGGCCACCAAAGTCTGACATTTGCGGCGCAACATAGCCGGCTCTGTGCAGGTGGGGGAGGTACAGATGATTGAATGCAGCAACAGAGGCACCGACACGCCCAAGCTCCAGCCCCGTCATTCGGGAACGGGCCAGTGCAAAGTCAAACAACTGGGTATGCTCGAAGATGTCCCAAACCAATCGGCAGTCGGTGAGATTGTAAAAAGCCAGTGCTGATTTGTTTTCCGCGAACAGGCGGCCTATCTCACCTCCCCTGTCATCAACCTTGTCTATGGCTTTCCCTTCGCCCAGCAACTCACGGGATACAAACTCCAGTGAATAGCTGTCAAATTGATAGAACGCGGCCTTAAGCCAGTCGATACCATCCAGTACCACCCTGCCCGGCAGTTCCAAAGTTTCTGGTCTGAACTTGTCAGCCACTTTCCATGCCAACGGCGTTTGGGCTCGTCCCAACAGTAATGTCATGCCATATATTTGTGCCCTGCGGTGCAGCAGCGCCAGATCAAACGTCACGACAGCCCAGCCAATGATCAGATCAGGATCATATTCGGTAAACCAGTCTACAATTCCCTCAAGCAGGGACTTTTCATCAGCAAACCAGATGAGCTCGCAATCAAGCTCTTCACCAGCCTCGTTAATCACAGTCCGGGTTTCCGGCCCTTCACCGACCATCAAGACGCAGGACTTTTCATCGGAATAGAAACCCGCAGAGTAGAGTTCTCCACTCATACTGCACTCAAGGTCAAACGAGACAGCGCGCAAAGGTAAATCCAGCAGCCCGGTTTTCGCTCTATGCAGCTGGTAATGCTTCAGTGAGCCCAGCTGGCCAAGCTCAGTCACCTCACCTTTAAGATCAAGGTTGATATACCTTTCCGTCAGAAACCGGGTTTGAGGCCTGATATCACTTTCAAACAGGGGAATGCCGGCATCGGTAGCCATTCTTGTCAGTTCACTGACCGCACGGTAGTCACTCAGGTAAACAGCCGCCACCGGCTGAGATTCAAAGCTCTTGAGCTCCAGCATACGGCTGTGATGAAAACGCGCTCCCATCGTCTGCAGCCTTGGCAGGTCCTGCTGATGACAAAAACAGATAAAATCCCCTTCAGCCACATCCAATACTGCTGGCCCTGAGGGCGTTTTCACCATGTATCTGAGGCAATATCCATCATTGACCCGCACTCTGTGACGAGTCAGCACTCTGGCTTGAATGAGTTGTGAAGAAGTTTGAGTCATAGCGGATTACTGGAAACTTTTGCCAGAGTCTATCACGGTCTACGCACTGAAAAGGAAGTAAACCGGGCGACAAGCGCCCGAAGACCAGAATCGTAAAATCGTATCAGGATAAATGATGCTGATATTGTGCAACCACATCCAGCACGCCCTGGATTAACATCTGGCAGCCGATGACAGCCAATATCAATCCCATCAAACGGGTAATAATATTCAGGCCGTTGTCGCCAATCTTTTGAATAATGCTCTGACCATAAACAAAGCTGAAAAAGGTGGTAACACACAAGACGCCGAACATGGCGATAGTCAGAATAATCTCACCCCACCCTGCCGATGCGCTGTAGTTCATAGCGGTCGCGATAGTGCCAGGCCCTGCAAGCAAAGGCACAGCCAGCGGCGAAATACTCACATCCTCCGCCTGCAGATCTTCCCCCTGATGGAGCGTATTGCCCGACCCTTTCAACATTTGATAGCCAATAATGAACACAATAATGCCGCCGGTAATCCTCAGCGCAGCCAGACTAATGCCGAACAGATGGAAAATCGATTTCCCCAGTATTGCGAAAGCGCAAATAATCACGAATGACAACATCAGCGCCTTCGAAGCGGTTTTCATTCTTTGGGCCTGTTGTTGGTGAGCAGTTAAACCAACAAAGGCCACGGTATTGGGTAAGGGGTTCATAATGGCGAAAAAACCGAGGAATACGGTCAAACCATGTTGCAACAGATCATGCATAACCAGCTCCAGAAACAGAAGATTATGCTGAGCATAAAAAGTAAATCACTCAGCAAGGTGTATCAGCCTGTAACCTAGCAGGAAATTTGACTCCTTGTCTGCCCCGGATTGTTGCACTGTGGATTCCCGCCAACCAAGTTTACTGTTATTCTATACAGCATTTTCCACCACCCTGTACCTGCATGCTGTCTGACAAAGTCAAAACCCAGATCCGTACCATCTATAAAGCCATTTCGGCCGCACTGCCCAACTTCCGCTCCCGACGGGAACAGAACTATATGGTGGCAGAGATTTCCAAAACCCTGGCCGGGGAGTACGACAAGCACAGACGCATCATAGTAGTGGAAGCCGGAACAGGTATCGGTAAATCCCTGTCATACATTCTCGGTACCATCCCTCTGGCGTTGGCCAGCAAGAAGAAAGTATGTATTGCCACCGCCACAGTGGCGCTGCAGGAGCAGTTGCTGCACAAAGATCTGCCTTTTTTCCTGCAACACTCTGAACTCGACTTTAAGTTTGGTCTGGTAAAAGGACGTCAGCGTTATGTCTGTCTGGCAAAACTGGAGATGCTGATCGGCGGTGATAACGGCATGCAGATGGCGATGTGGCAAACCAAACCGGATCAAAGCCAGGTCGACATGCTGCAAACCTTGCTCAAGGACTATCATGAAGGACGCTGGAATGGTGAACTGGACACGCTCAAAACACCTATCCCGGATCACCTGTGGCAACAGATCGCCTGTGACAAGCACAGCTGCCATCGACAGAATGCCAGCCACAGACACTGCCCATTTCATAAAGCCCGGGAAGATATCGATAGCTGGGATGTGCTGATTGCCAACCACAGTCTGCTGTTTGCCGATCTGGAACTGGGGGGAGGTGTTATCCTGCCCGACCCGGAAGATATGTACTACGTCATCGACGAAGCACACCACCTGCCGGTTGTCGCCAGAGACTTCTCCAGTGGCCAGGCAACCCTGCGTGGTGCTACCGATTGGCTGGAGAAGATGATAAAGCTGAGTGCCAAGCTGCAAAATCAGCTTAAGACTACCCATATCATCTCGCCGGTGCAAATGCTGCAGGACTATGCCGCCGATCTGACCACCCAACTTAATCAGATGGCCAACTTCTGCGATACCCAGGCCAGTAAATTTGCCAATGGTGAAGGCAGAATGCGGTTCGAGCACGGTAAACTGCCGGACGCAATCAAACCCCTGACAGAAAACCTGGCCACCAGCTCCAACCTGGCGCTGAAGCAGTTCAACAAGATGCAATCGGTTTTGACCGAAGCGATTAAAGATGGCGAACTGCCAAAACACCAGGCCGATGCCTTGATGACAGAGTGCGGATTTATGCTCCAGCGTTTGGAAAACCTGTCCAAGCTTTGGAAGATGGTTGCCCGTGAGGATAACAGCAAAGGGGCTCCTCTGGCTCGCTGGGTTGAGCAACTCACCGGTGGCAAGCAGGTGGATTACCTCTGGTGTGCATCACCTATCGAGGTGGGCTTTATGCTGGAGTCCATGCTGTGGGAAAAAGCCGCTGGCGTAGTGCTGTGCAGTGCGACCCTGAGGGCATTGAACCGATTTGAACACTTTGCCCATCAGGTTGGCTTGTCTCTCAATGACGGCAGTCGCTACCTGGCACTTCAGTCCCCTTTCGACTTTGAAAATAATGCCACCCTGTTTCTGCCCAAAATGCGAACCGAGCCAACGGACGATAAATACACGGCAGAGCTGGCTGAACACATTCTTAAGTTGACCGAGGATGAAACCTCGACGCTGGTGCTGTTTGCATCCTACTGGCAGATGGAAAAAGTGGTCGAGCTGGTCGAAGGCAAACTTAAACAACCTTTGTTGATACAGGGAACAGCGCCAAGACAACAGCTGCTGGAAAAACATAAACAGCGCTGTGACGATGGAGAATCATCAATTATCTTTGGTACAGGCAGTTTCTCCGAAGGTCTCGACCTGCCCGGCGACTACCTGACCAACCTGATTGTCACCAAGTTGCCGTTTGCGGTGCCTACCTCACCTGTTGAGCAGGCTCATGCTGAATATATTAAGCTGAAGGGCGGTAACCCCTTTTTACAGCTCACAATTCCCGATGCTTCACGGAAACTGATCCAAAGCTGTGGTAGATTGTTGAGAAAAGAGCAGGACTATGGTCGTATCACCATTCTGGATCGCCGCCTGATCAGCAAACGTTATGGCGCATCTCTTCTCGATGCTCTGCCTCCCTATCGACGGGTCATTGAATAATACCAGCAGGTATAAAGGATTAGCTTGGAACTGTTAGCCGATCCCGGCAGTTTGGCCATTCTGGCTGCTGTCGGGTTTATTGCAGGATTTATCGATGCCGTGGTCGGAGGGGGTGGCTTACTTTCAATCCCGGCTTTGCTGACTCTGGGCTTGCCTCCACATATGACATTGGGTACCAATAAACTGGCCTCCAGTTTCAGCTCCTGCATGTCGGCCTGGACCTATTACAGAAAACACTTCTTTAAACCCGCATTCTGGTATAACGCAGGTATAGCCTGTTTTCTGGGAGCGGTTGCCGGTACCTTTATCGTTTCTGTGGTCGACAACAGTGTGCTGGATAAGCTGTTGCCGCTGATCATCATTATCATCGCGCTCTATACCCTGCTGAACCCCAAAGCCATGGGATGTGATAAGTGTAAGCCCCCCAAAGTTGCCCCGGCATCCAAAACCCAGTGGCTTCACGGTTTGCCCCTTGGCTTTTACGACGGTTTCGCCGGCCCGGGAATAGGCGCGTTTTGGACTGTCTCCTCGACCCGCCTGTACCAATTGCCTGTGCTGCACAGCATTGGCCTTGCGCGCGCAATGACCTTTGTCAGCAATGTGACCTCTCTCACTATCTTCCTGGCGCTGGGACTGGTAAATATTCAGTTGGGGCTGGCCATGGGCGTCTGCATGATGTTCGGTGCCTTTATCGGTGCCCGCTTTGCCATTAAGTTCGGATTACCCTTTATTCGTCCGCTGTTTATTACCATAGTGATTCTTATCGCTGCCAACCTTGCCTGGAGAGCCTGGTTTTGAAACACCAAGACCTTATTCGTCGTTTGCGCACTCAGCTTCGCAGCCTGGAGCAGGAAGTGTTGCGCCACGATCAGAATCTACCGGAAAAGGACAGCAAACTGCTTAAGGATGTCGAGCGATTCAACCATGAGTTGTTTCATCAAACGGGGGGACGCCTGGGCCCCTGCATTCCGCAACTTGGCAAACTGATTGGCAACCTGGAAAAACAACTGCAACTGGGGCTGAGTGCAGATCTTATTCGCCTCAGCTGTGAACGTATTCAGGACAGATTCGCCGCACTGAAACGGGCGCTGGCAACCACAGATGTCAATATCAAAGATGCCAACCAAACCCGTGACAGTAAACGTGCCCGTTATATGAAGCAACAGGCTAATCGTCACCAAACTTCAGGGTTTGACTGGATTGCCTCATCTGTAATGCAAAACAGCCATCAACTCTATGATGAACTGAACAAACATTTGAACTGGGCCAAACGAATTGAGCAAAAAATTGCGCAACTCAATATGGCTCTTGATAATTGTCCCAATACTGACAAAATCAATCTTCAGCACGAAATACTGGCCATGCATCGCCGCCTGGGGAAATGTCGCCAGGCAATCAGCTATATCGAAGATCGCATCCAATTGCTGGAACGGCCTTTTAAAGATTACAACCGTTAAAGGAGCAACAATGAAATCGTTACTGCCTGTGACCGCGCTGCTGGCCCTGTTTGGCCCCGCATCGGCTTTGGCTGGCAACCTGTCTATTCCCATGAGCTTTGAATATCTGGCGATGGATGGACAGACCATAGAATCCAGCCTGTTTAACCACAAAGCCGATCTGCATCTCCCGGCTGGCGAGCACAAAATTGCGATTCGCTATCATGAATTGGTAGAGGATGATTTCAGCGACAGCCAAAGCTTTATCAAGTCCGCCCCTTTCATTGTGACTATGGTCGCGACTGAGGATGGTGAGTATAAGCTCAAGCCTGCCGGTAGTGATGTTGTGAAATATCCGGAAAAATTCGCCAAAGCACCAAAGATTGAGCTGATTGCTGATGATGGCGGTAAAGTCGCATACAGCGTTGAATATACAGATCTGGAGGAGAGCAACTTTATCTCCCGCCTGCTGGGTGATAACTCTGGCGTCAACGTGACTCAGGCAGCCGCAGCAGCGACCGCAACTGCCGCCGTGGCAACTCAGCAGCCAGTGGCTCAGGTTGCTGCTATGCCACAAACTGTTACTCAGCAACAGGTCGTGAACCCGACTCAGGCTCCTCAATCCGCTCCTGCTGCCAATCCCAACAGCGCAGCCCACGCCGAGCAGATGCTGCAGTACTGGTGGTTGCAGGCTGATGAGCAGACCCGCAAACAGTTTATGAGCTGGGCAATCAAACAGCTTTAATGATCCCACTCGTGTATCACGCCAGCTACTCCCAGCTGGCGTTACCTCCCAATCACAGATTTCCCGTCTCCAAATACCAACACTTAAGAGACTGGCTTATGGCCAATGGTCATGCCATACCCTCACAGTTTGTCAGTCCCACGCCAGTGAATGAACAGCAACTTGGGTTTATCCATCACCCGGATTATGTTCACGGCTTTTTCAATAACCAGCTTGATCCCAGGGTAATGAGACGTATCGGCTTTCCATGGAGTGAACAACTGCTGGAGCGAACCCGACACGCAGTGGCCGGTACACAACTGGCCGCTATGCAGGCACTTGAATATGGTGCAGCTCTGCATCTGAGTGGCGGCTATCACCACGCTCACACAGAGTTTGGCAGTGGTTTTTGTGTGTTCAACGACCTTATTCTAGCAGCGCGCAGTGCCATCGACTCAGGCAGAGCCAATAAAGTGCTGATCCTTGATTGCGATGTACATCAGGGAGATGGCACAGCAGCAATGGGCCAGCGCTACGATGATATTATTACCTGTTCATTCCATGCCGGTCGTAACTTCCCGGCCCGCAAACAGCTCTCTGATCATGATATTGAATTTGCTGACAGATGCGATGACAGCGAGTACCTGGCGACAGTCGAATCAGTATCGACTTACCTCATCAGGCTGTGCCAGCCGGATTTGGTGCTCTACGATGCCGGTGTCGACATACACCAGGATGATGATCTCGGCTATCTTTCGGTATCCACAGAGGGCTTGTACAAAAGGGACAGCATCATTCTGTCGGCCGCCCGGGAGCATAATATCCCTGTTGCTGCCGTGATTGGTGGTGGATACAGCAAAGATCCCATGGCACTGACCCAAAGACACTGTCAGCTGTTTTTAGCCGCTAATCAAATCTTTGGATAATTAGCCTTAGCCCACCTGCTTTAAAAGCCAAATTACGATAACAGAGCTTGATACTTAAAGAGGAGCACTTGGGAAATCGAGAAGTAAGCCTTTTTGCGGGGCTTAGAAATGGAGATGGCCCCAGAGCCACACCCCGGCACACGAGTCGCCTGCTGCGGTTGCTCCCTTCCGGGCCTGGCCGAGTTCACAGGTTATCATTGCGGGGGGACCCTGGGGCCACCACAGAATTTGTCAGCTCGCTGACAACGGCGGCATTATTACTTAACCGCCTTGAGTGATCAAGGAAAATTCCTTAAATATCGGCGATAGCGGGTCTGACTGTTTACTGGATAAACAAAAAGCCTGCATCAAGCAGGCTTTTGAGTATTTTCAGATCAAGCTACAGGCTAATCAGCCCTTTGTTGTCCTTCAGGATCTTGTCTCCAATACCTTTGACTTTAGTCAGCTCATCTACTGATTTAAAACCACCATGAGCCTCACGGTAATCAATGATCGCCCTCGCCTTGGCTTCACCCACCCCTTTCAACGCTTGCAATTGTGTGACAGATGCAGTGTTCAGTTGGATGCGCATGGCGTATCCTTGCGATACCGACTTGCTCTTCAGTTCGCTGGGCTCTTTGGCCTGAACGGCAGCAGTTACGGGCAGAAGTAAAGCGGTTAACAGGCACAGTGTTTTGGTGAGTTTCATAATCACTCCTTGATAAGTGGATGCCGATACTCCCTGGCGATTGAATCAAAACAAACCTTAGTTCAGGTTTTTGAAATGCGCCAATACGTGACGCGCATCACCAACGCAAAAGCGACAACAAAGATCTGCGTCACAGTTTTTCACTGCTAATTTATTTTCAGCTGTTCAGTTTTTACTCCCGCCTCAAGCGAGCTCAAATGAATTGTTGTAATTAAATCAACATCACATTGCCGCAAACCTCACAATTTCTAACGACTTAAGATGTCGTTCACATCAGTTCTGTCATTATTCTGTAAATACCGGATCACAATCGGCCACTTTTCCACCTCATCAATTTCCCCTACATTACAGCTCTTATAAAAATTACAAGGGAAGTCACCATGTCTATGCCAACCAGTGGGGAGACGGCTCCTCAGCCGCCACAGGACAACGGAATGCAAAAGCGCAACATGATTATTCTGGTTGCAGATATACTGCTGCTGTTCGCACTGCAATATCTGCTGCCGTTCGAGCCTGGGGTCAATATCGGCCTGTCGATTCTGGTGTTCGCTGCAATCCTCTGGCTGACAGAGGCGATTCATATCAGTGTTACCGCAATTCTGGTGCCCATTCTGGCAGTTCTCTTTGGGGTGTTTGAAACCAAAGCGGCCATGAGTAACTTCGCCAACCCCATCATTTACCTCTTCTTTGGTGGTTTTGTGTTGGCCGCAGCCCTTAACGCCCAGGGCATTGATAAACTGATCGCTCAAAAAGTGCTGCAGGCGTCAAAAGGAAAGCTATCCACCGCATGTATTTTGATGTTTGGTGTAACCGCAGGTTTATCCATGTGGATCAGTAACACCGCGACTACCGCTATGATGCTGCCGCTGGCATTGGGGATCCTGAGACAACTGGATGCCAACACCCATCACAAGACTTATCTGTTTATGCTGTTGGGTATCGCCTATTCAGCCAACATTGGCGGTATTGGTACTCTGGTGGGCAGTCCACCAAACGCTATTGCAGCGGCGCAGGCCGGGCTGAGCTTCGCAGACTGGCTCTCTTTCGGTTTGACCACAGTGGCCATTTTGCTGCCAGCCATGTTGATTGCCCTGTATTTCTACTTCAAACCAGACCTTTCAGTTGTGTGCGAAGTCACTGAGGAGAAAGCCAAGCTGACCTTGAGTGGCAAACTGACTCTGGCCATCTTTATTTCAACCGTACTGTGCTGGATATTCTCCAAACCTCTGTCCAAAGCATTGGGCGGCATTCCTCAGTTTGACACCATAGTGGCCTTAAGTGCCGTAGTATTGCTGGCGGGCCTGGGCCTGGTGGAATGGAAAAAGATTGAGAAGACCACTGACTGGGGCGTGCTTATTCTCTTCGGCGGCGGCCTGACCCTGAGCGCCATACTCAAGGCAACTGGCACCTCAGTATTCCTGGCGCATATGGTGACGGACATCTTTGGTAACACCCATATGGCACTGTTTGTGTTTGTGGTTATCTTCTTTGTCGTAATGCTGACTGAATTTGCCAGCAACACCGCCAGTGCCGCCCTGCTGGTTCCCGTGTTTGCCGCAATCGCTGAAGCTCTTGGGTTGTCTCCTGTCATGCTGTCAGTCCTGATTGGTATTGCTGCTTCCTGCGCCTTTATGCTGCCGGTAGCCACACCTCCCAATGCTATTGTTTATGGCTCTGGCTTTATCAAGCAATCAGAGATGATGCGAGCAGGCCTGGTCATCAATATCATCAGTATGCTGGTCCTGTATGCGATTGCTCATCTGTTCTGGGGCATCTAATCGGACATTGCAGCACCAATAAACAACAAAGCCCCGCAACGCGGGGCTTTTTAATCGGCTGCTGGGGCCAAATTATAATCTGGACAGCGCCTGATTCAGATCTTCCAGTAAGTCTTCTACCGACTCCAGCCCTACAGATATCCGCAACAAGCTGTCGCCAATACCGGCTTCCGCTCTGGCTTCCGGGGTGTAGGGAGAATGGGTCATGGAAGCCGGATGCTGGATAAGAGATTCAGCATCCCCCAGGCTTACCGCAATAGTGAACAGATCAAGTGTGTTCACAAACTCAATCGTCTGCTGATAATCCACATCCAGTTCAAAAGCAATAACACCGCCGCCACGCCGCATCTGTTTCCCCATCAAGGGATAGCCCGGGTGCTGAGGCAAGCCCGGATAATACACCTGACTGACCTTATGATGACCCGCTAGCATACGAGCGACCTTCTCGGCATTGTCACAGTGTCTTTGCACCCTGACATCCAGCGTCTTTAACCCTCTGAGTATCAACCAGGCATCATTGGGTGACATCACAGCCCCCAGATCTTTGATTACCTCAAACTTCACCTTTTCAATATCTTCAGCTTTGCCACATACAATACCGGCTACGACGTCACCGTGACCATTGAGATACTTGGTCGCACTGTGAATCACCATATCTATGCCAAAGGTCAGCGGCTGTTGCAGCAAAGGGGTCATAAAGGTGTTATCGACGATACTGAAAAGATCGTGTCTTTTGGCAACACCAGCGATGGCAGAAAGATCATAGACAGCCAGATGGGGATTTACCGGGGTCTCACAAAAAATCACTTTTGTCTGTTGATTGACTGCCGCTTCCACCGCATGGATATCATCGAAATCCACCAGGGTCACTTCGATGCCAAAGCGGGTGAACATCTCGGTCAATAAAGAAAAGGTGCAGCCATAGACCGCATTGGAAGCCACCAGATGGTCGCCTCTGGACAGACGTGAAAGCAGTGCTGACGCCACAGCGCCCATACCTGAGCCTGTTGCTGCAGCTGCTTCTGCCCCCTCGAGCATAGCCATTCTGCGCTCAAGTTCTGCTACGGTTGGGTTTCCCAATCGGGTGTAAATAAACCCCGGTTCTTCTCCGGCAAATCTGGCACCGCCCTGTTGAGCGTTTTCAAATGCAAATGTTGCCGATTGATGCAGTGGCGACACCAAAGCGCCACTGGCATCCCTTTCGTGGCCACCATGAATACTCAGGGTCGGTAGTTGCCACTTGCTTGATTCCTTCATGCTTACTCCCCGGTGCGCCAATGTTTTATTTGAGGTCTTTGTTCGGCACCTGCCATAAACATACTCAGGTTAAAAAGACGGCGACACTGAGGAGGGCAAATCTCACCCACATGAATTGTAAATCATTTGTTACGACCGGCACTTTCTTTAGGCTTTTCACTGTTCAGAACACTTGCAGAAAAGCTCTTTAGTTCGCTCAGCAATTCTCTGTGCATCTGCCCCAATCTGGGACGACTGGCTTCATTGAAGGTGAGAGGACGACATAAAGCCATGGCCTGATACCCAAGGCGTGCCGTCAGCAATCCGCCCCCCAACCCCTGGGCCAAACGTGCGGACAGTTTACCCGTCACTTCCATAGACAGCAGTTGGCTGCCCAAATCCAACGCCACCTCAGTGGCACCGGCATAGAGGATATTGCTGATAATGCCCTTAACCAGTTTGACTCTGCTCCAATAGCCCAGCTCAATACCATAGCAAGCGGCCACTTCCCGGATCATTTTCTGATTTCGCCACATGATAAGAGCCATATCCAGCACCGCGAGCGGACTGGCTGCCAGCAGAAGTGCAGACTCACCAGCATATTTACGTACTACCGCCCTCGCCCGTTTATCCACAGGTGACAGCACCAGCTCATCAAACAGCAGCAACTGCTCGGCGTCATTCTGATCTTCCCGTCTGGACTGATAAAATCGTTCAAGTTCGGTTGAAGCAGGTAAGTGGGCACACACCTGCTCGATAAACCTTTCAGTTTCTCCCTGCTGCATTGATTGAGACAATCGCTCTGCCGCCAGCCGGTTTTGCTCACTCAGTTTCAAACGGCGAAGCAGTCTGTACTCCCGCCACAATCCTCTGCCCAACCAAGCTGTTGCGATACCACCAACACCTGCATAGAGGGAGAACAGCCAGGGAGAATTATTCCAGGCTGCTTCAAGTGTCAAAACCATTTCAACACCCAACAACAGACCCAATGAGGCCAGCAGTAACTTACCCAATCCGGAAATCCGGGGACGTCCTGGTATAGGCTCTGCGGAAAGTCTTTGAGCGGACTCCTCCGTCAGTTGCTCCGTAGCCTCTTCCGGCTCAAGCAGCTCCGCCCGATACTCACGCGCAGGCAATAAGGTATCCTTTTCAGGTGAGTTGATCTCAGTGGCTGAACTGTCGAACACTTGTCTGGGTTTGAATGACGACGGAGAGTTCTGTTTATCTTCACTCATCGCATTTTATCTCCGAGCATATACTCAAGCAGGTGATCCAGCCTGAGGTGTTGCATTCCGGACTCTGGCTTATTTGCAGGTCGGAAAGCGGTAAATTCAAATCCTCTGCTCTCCCAGTAGTCTGGTTTGGGCAGATAGCGTGGCACCTCCCCCGGGAACAGGGTCAACAAGTCTCCGCTTTCCAGGGCATGTCCCTGAATAACCTGTCGCATTTCTCCCTGCTCTGACACGCTACCAGACGTAGTCGCCCTGATAGCGCTTATCGCCATGGTTTCCACCTGACAACCATCAAAATGGGCAGCATGGCGGCTTTGTTTAAGTACATCACCCAGCAAATGTAAAAGATTGGACTGCTGATCCATGGTCACATGGTCCGCCTTACTGGCGGCAATCAGCAACTTGTCAATACGCGGGGCAAACAAACGACGCAGCAGATTGGATTTCCCAAACTGAAAGCTGTCCAGCACTGAACTCAGGGCTGCTGTCATATCATCAAATTGAGCCCGACCACGATTCAACGCCGTAAGACAGTCCACCAGCACCAACTGTCGATCAAAATGAGCAAAGTGATGACGGTAGAAAGGTTTAACTACCTTACTGACATACTCCTGATACCTTAGTTTCAACACCTGATACGCGCTGGATTTGGCTGATTGCTCCAGCCTTTCAAATTGGCTGACGTCGCTGCTCAAAATGGGGAAAAATGTCAGCAATGGCGTACCTTCAAGATCTCCCGGTAACAACATGCGCCCCGGCTGCGCCTGATAAAAGCCCTGGTTCATCACAAGATCCAACAGCAGTGCCCGATACAGTTCGGCGACCTCTCTGAGTTGCTGCTCATTGGCTTCAGCTTCCAGGTCGATAGACTTCAACGCCTTAAGAAACGCCGGGTATTCAGGAGACGACGCCAACACTCCCGCCCTCAGGCTTTGCTGACGGCACCAGGTTCCGAAGTCCAGTTTCAACATGGGCAGATCAAGTAACCACTCACCCGGGTAGTCAATAATATCCAGGTACAGGGTCGCCGAGTCGGTCATTTTGCCCAGTAATCCCTGTACAGGCCGGTAGCGTATCGCCAACCTCAGTTCACTGATATTACGGGTCGAAGCTGGCCACAGGGGTGGCGTAGCTTCCAGTGAGTTCAATGCCCCCTGCAAATCAAAGCTGGCAATATCCAGATCCGGCTGCATCTCACGACGAACTCCCACCAATCTGTCACTGCGACAAACCTGCCACAGAGGTAAGTGTTTACCTACCTGCTCAGAGGTGAGCTGATGAACCAAACCTGTGATAAATGCTGTTTTCCCGGCACCGGACAAACCTGTGACAGCCAATCTCAGATGCCTGTCTGCGCCCCGTTTCACCAGTTGTTTGGATTGTCTTGATAAAGACTCGAATGCATTGCGGATTTTCGCCATTGAGTTAACTTCGAAGAGTGATTGAACTTGATTAAAGGTAATAGAAAAAAACAGGGCGGTGAATCCCGCCCTGTTTGATTTTTCATATTAAAGATTGTTGATTTGTCTTTTCAAATCATATTGATCTGAAGTGACATGGTGTTCCATCTTACGCAATCTTTGTTCCAGCGAATTAAACTGGGCACTAAGGTCTCTGAGAGCCTGTTTGGCGGGTTCACCTGCCTGCCAAACTTTCTTCTTGATTCCGATATCGCCAAAGTCTGATCCCGATTGAGGACTTTGGGGTTTGATATCTAGGATCATCCAAAGCGCGATATAGATAATCAGTATGACTCCAGAACCGCCCAG
The DNA here is from genome assembly GCF_023349125.1 of Shewanella corallii. Classification (GTDB taxonomy): domain Bacteria; phylum Pseudomonadota; class Gammaproteobacteria; order Enterobacterales; family Shewanellaceae; genus Shewanella; species Shewanella corallii. Next base: position 234,787 of record NZ_JAKIKT010000008.1, read on the forward strand.
CAGAAAGATTGATACCGCTACCACCCGAACCAACCAGGTTTCCAGATTAAAGTACTCTGCAATCCCTGCGCATACACCTGCAACTTTGCCTGCTTTCGGGTCCCGGTAAAGAGTTCTCGATTCACGATTGGTCATGACGTGTCCTCCATTCCGGGCTTTCGGAGTCCAGGATGGACTCCAGGGTTTCTATGCGTTGATTCATCTTTTCTGCCTGATGAACCAGGTTATTCAGCTGTTCAAATTCTTCCTCAGTGAGTCCCTGGCTCACCTGTCGCTTGCTGCGATAATGAAGAACCAACCAGATAGGGGCCACGATTATCATGAACAGAATAATCGGGGCTATCAGCAGATCCATATCCATAACTCACCTCCGAAAATTCTTGATTACTTGGCTGATTTTTTCTTTTTGGCGTCAACTTTTGCCTTCAGGGCTGCCAATTCGTCATTGATCGAATCCTCAGCTTCCAGGGCGGCAAACTCGTCTGCCAGGTTACCTTTGGCGCCTTTTTTCCCCAGCTCGTAAGACTCTACCTGAGCTTCCAGGCCTTCAACGCGACGCTCATACTGTTCAAACTTGAGCATGGCATCATCAATTTTGGTTGAATCGAGACGCTTTTTCACCTCAAGACGTGAAGACGCTGTCTGCTTACGCATAATGATGGTCTTCTGTCTGGCTTTGGCGTCAGCCAGCTTTTCCTGAAGCAGAGTGACCTCTTCTTTCAGTCGTGTAATTTGCTCTTCCACCACTTCCAGCTCTTTTTTAAGCGTATCGACGGTTTGAGCTGCATTTTGTTTTTCAACCAGTGCTGCTTTAGCCAGGTCTTCGCGGTCTTTGGTCAGCGCCAGTTCCGCTTTATCCTGCCAATCCTGTACCTGGCCTTCCATGCGTTCGATACGACGCAGCAAGTCTTTCTTTTCTGCCAGCACCTTAGCTGAGGTTGAACGCACTTCTACCAGAGTGTCTTCCATTTCCTGAATAATCAGGCGCACCATTTTCTCAGGATCTTCCGCTTTATCCAGCAGAGCGCTGATGTTGGAATTAATGATGTCTGCAAAACGAGAGAAAATACCCATAATTCTGTCCTCAATTGTTGTTACTCACGACCAAGATAATACACAGACCGTGCCAACTTTTAATTTTCAATCAAATTCATAGGCTTAACACTTTTTTCACACAAACCTTTATTTTGCTGCTCAGTCACCCTATTATGATTTTCACCAATTATTAGCGTCTTAGACCAAGCCCAAAGTGCCCAATAAATTCAAACAAGATAATCTCGTCGGCCAATCCAACGCATTGCTGGAAGTGCTTGAACATGTATCACAAATTGCTCCCCTGACCAAACCTGTCTTGATTATTGGCGAGCGGGGTACCGGTAAAGAGCTGATTGCAGAACGCCTACATTACCTTTCCAGCCGCTGGGATCAGCAGTTTATTAAGCTCAATTGCTCCTCTTTATCGGAAAGCTTGTTGGAAAGTGAATTGTTCGGTCACGAAACTGGCGCCTTTACCGGAGCCAAGAATCGTCACGAGGGACGGTTCGAGCGAGCAGATGGCGGCAGCCTGTTTCTCGATGAACTCGCAAATACCTCAGGACTGGTGCAGGAAAAACTGCTGAGGGTGATTGAATATGGTGAGTTTGAGCGTGTGGGTGGCAGTAAAACCATACGCACAGACGTAAGGCTTATCTGTGCTGCCAACGAGGATCTCCCCTCTTTAGCCGAGGCGGGAGAGTTCAGGGCAGACCTGTTGGATCGACTGGCATTTGATGTGATTACTCTGCCACCACTGCGTAACCGACGTGAAGATATCATGGAGCTTGCAGAGTATTTCGCTATCGGCATGGCGAGGCAATTAAAACTCGAATACTTCCAGGGCTTCGGCAAACAGGCCAAAGAGTTGCTGTTGGATTATCAGTGGCCGGGCAATATCCGTGAGCTGAAAAACGTCATTGAGCGTTCGGTCTACCGTAATGCAGGCAGTGATGAGCCCATTGAAGAGATTGTTCTGGACCCCTTTGACTCACCTTACCGCCCCAAGAAACGGGTTAAAACCCTGGAACGCAGGGTATCAGGAGACAAGCAGTCCAATCAGGAAGAGACTGAAACGGTTGAAGCTCAAAGCGAACCTCAAACCACTGAGTCAGTGTGTTTCCCCATCGATTTTAAATCTCACTGTGAAAATGCTGAGATCAAATTGCTGAATCAGGCGCTTGCAGCAGCCCAGTTTAACCAGAAGAAAACCGCCGATATGCTGGGGCTTAGCTATCACCAACTCAGAGGTATTTTGAAAAAGTACAACCTTCTGGAGAAGGGATAGTTGATATAAATCAGCTTTAGTCTTGTCAGGGAACACTTGCGGCATTGCCCGAGCTGAACCCTGACTGCTAAAATGGCAACTCAAACCTTTAAAAACTGATGAATTAATGAGACTGCCGACCCCCAGGTGGCGTCATGCCATCACAGCGCTTTGCCTGACGGCACTGGCCACCGGATGTACCCCGGAACAGGTTCCTGCCGGTTTGGTATATTGCTCAGAGGGTAATCCTGAGTCATTTAACCCCCAGCTTTCCACCTCCGGTACCACACTGGACGCCACTTCAAACCAAATCTACAGCAGATTGGTAGACTATGCTGCCGACAAGGGTGCTATCGTCCCGGCTTTGGCCACCAACTGGCATATTTCCGAAGATGGACTGGTTTATAACTTCACTCTCAGGCAGGGAGTTCAGTTTCACAACTCTGAACGCTTCACACCGTCACGTACCTTCAATGCCGACGATGTGATTTTCAGCTTTCAGCGGATTGTAGATGACAAGCATCCGTTCCACGCTATATCCAAAACCGGTTATCCATTCTTCGACAGTATTGGTTTTGCTTCGCAAATCACATCCATAGATAAAATCAGCGATTATGAGGTGGCTTTTACCCTTCACGATCCTGATGCGTCATTCCTGTCAAACCTCTCCAGTGCGTTTGCAGTGGTGTTGTCTAAAGAGTATGGGGATCAATTGCTATTGGCAGGACGTCCTGAGTTGATTGACCAGTACCCTATTGGTACAGGCCCTTTCAGCATGACCGAATACGTCAAGAACGATCATATTCGCTATCACCGTCACCCTGAGTTCTGGGGCAAATCGCCTCAGCTGGAAATGCTGGTGTTTGATATTACCCCTAAAAGTGGCACCCGTCTGGTTAAGTTGATTACCGGCGACTGCAGTGTATCCGCCCTGCCCAAAGCCGGAGAGCTTCCTGTCATTGAACTGCATGAGACACTGCAGGTGCAGTCTGATCCGGCGATGAATGTCGCCTACTGGTCATTCAACACCCAAAAGCCCCCCTTCGATAATGTAGATGTACGACAGGCTCTGGCTATGGCCATCGACAAGCAAAACATCCTCAGAGCTGTCTATCGGGATACCGGCGTCGAAGCACGAGGCATACTGCCGCCCTCCTCCTGGGCGTACAATGACAGTCTTAAAGCGCAGGAATATGACCCCAAGCAAGCGATGAAGTTACTTGAGCAGGCCGGTATCAAAAACCTGGAGTTGGACATCTGGGCAATGCCGGTTGGCCGCAGTTACAATCCAAACTCCCTCAAAACCGCCGAGCTTATACAGTCTGATCTGGCCAACATAGGGGTCAAGGTCAATATTGTCAGTTACGGTTGGAGTGTCTTTACCCAGAAGCTGAATCAAAGCGACTATGACACAGTGCTGATTGGCTGGAACGCCGACAACAGTGACCCGGATAACTTCTTTACGCCTTTGCTCAGTTGTGGCTCCATCGCCAGTGGTACCAACAGATCCCGCTGGTGCAATACGGAGTTTGAGGAAATTATCAGTCAAGCCAGACAGAACACGTCAAAACTTGAGCGTGCCACCCTGTATCAGGAGGCTGAAGGCATAATGAAAAGTCAGATGCCTTTGGTGAGCCTGGCCCATGCGCAAAAGCAGACCCTGAAGCGGGACAATGTGATGCAACTTCCTGTATCTCCTTTTGGCGGCATCGCCTTCGCCGATTTAACCATTAAGATTGCGGAGACCGCCAACTAATGGCCAAATATCTACTGCGACGACTAAATCTGTTCCTGGCAACATCCGCCGTACTTATGCTGGTGCTTTTTCTTGCCACCCGTATGTTTCCTGTCGACCTGGGCGTTGCGCTGACCGGTGTAGAACAACCTACTCAGGAACAGCAACAGCAGACCATCAAAGCCTATGCGTTGGATGGCTCAGGCTTCAGTCAATACGTCGCTTTTCTGCAACAAAGATTGGGCGGTAATATGGGTATCTCCATGACTTCCCAACAAAGTGTTGCCGGAGAGCTTGTTGATGTGCTGCCCGCCTCATTCGAGTTAATTATTGTGACCTCGCTGATGGCACTGGCATTGGGTATCCCTATTGGTGTGCTGGCCGCCCTGAGTAACAGTAAAGCCACGCAGAATGTGATCATGGCGCTGACGCTGACCGGCTATTCGATCCCCGTGTTTTGGCTTGGCCTGTCCCTGTCACTCTGGTTTGGTGTAAAACTTGGCTGGCTGCCCATCTCAGGTCAGCTTAACCTGCTTTATGAAATCCCAAGGGTGACTGGCTTCGTACTGATAGACACCCTGATTGCGGATACTCCCTACAGTATGTCAGCGTTCAAAGACGCGGTATTGCATATCATTTTGCCGGCTACCACGTTAGCGGTGTTCCCCTTTACTGTGGTCGTACGTATCACCCGTGCAGCCATGGCCAATGTGATGACCCAAACCTATGTCAGAGCAGCGGAAGCCAGGGGCTTGAGTACCGCCATGATTGTACTTCGCCACGCACTGCCAAACGCTCTTATTCCGGTATTGAAGAGTATGGGGTTAATGCTGGGTGCCTTTACCAGCTACGCCATAGTGGTTGAGGTGATTTTCTCATGGCCGGGTGTCGGAGCCTGGCTGGTACAGGGGATTTACCAAAGAGACTATACAGTGATTCAGAGTGGCATCATGGTTGTTGCCCTGCTGATTATCTTTATGAGCATTTTGATTGACGTATTACACACGGCCACCAACCCTCTGAGCCGGAAAGAACTTTATGCCACGAATTAGTATTTATCAGGAAGACCATATTCCGTCTCCGAGCCGACGATTGTGGGAGGCTTTTTCAGCCAACCCCTTTGCGCTGGCGGGGTTCTGGGCCGTGATTTTTCTGTTGATTATCGCCCTGTTCGGGCCACTTATCGCCCCCTACTCTCCTGAGATGCAGGACCCTAAAGCCATGCTGCTGCCCCCATCCTGGGATCCAGCGGGTACCGTAGAACACTTCCTTGGGACAGATGATCTGGGTCGGGACATTTTCAGCCGCCTGCTCTATGGCGCGCAGCTGACATTCGGCATGGCGCTGTTAATTGTAGCCACGGCCTTGGGGTTGGGGTTTGTCATCGGTGCGCTGTCAGGTATGACGCGTGGCCTGAAATCCAGCGTATTGTCTCACCTGCTGGACGCTTTGCTGTCTATTCCATCCCTGCTGATGGCAATTTTGGTCGTCGCCGTAACCGGTCCAGGTCTTGAAAATATCTTCTGGGCCGTTGGTCTGGCGTTGACGCCCCAATTTGTCAGGGCGATTCATCAGGCGATTCATGAAGAACTCCAAAAAGAGTATGTCACCGCCGCCCGTCTGGATGGTGCCAATTCACTGCAGATTTTCTGGTATGTGATTATGCCCAACGTGTGGGACACTGTGATTATTCAAACCACGTTGGCGATTTCAGCCGCCATCCTGGATATTGCAGCCCTGGGCTTTTTGGGACTGGGTGCTCAGGCACCGAGCCCAGAGTGGGGAGCTATGGTGTCCCAGGGGGTCGATAACCTGCTGATAGCGCCCTGGCTGGTCACCCTGCCGGGACTTGCAATTTTGTTTACTGTGCTGGCCATTAACCTGGTTGGCGATGGATTGAGATCGGCGCTGACGCCGATTAGAAACTGATATGCCATTACTTGATATTCGTAACCTCAGCATAGAACTGGATACCCCTCACGGCCGGGTTAAGGCACTTGAGAAGGTCAGTCTCACCCTGAATCCGGGTGAGGTCCATGGTCTGCTGGGTGAGTCAGGCTCAGGGCGTAGCCTGTTGGCCCGGGCCATTATGGGGATTCCAGGTCATAACTGGACTATTACTGTCGACCGCATGATGTGGGATGGCAAAAACCTGCTTGAGCTCGACAGTAAAGAGCGCCGTGCTTTGATGGGGTCGGATATCGCGATGATTTTCCAGGACCCCTCGGGAAGTCTCGACCCGGCGCGCAGCGTAGGCTCTCAGATTATTGAAGCTATGCCGAGGAATGCCGAACTTAAGTTCTGGCAACAGAAAAAATATAAACGTCAGATCGCGGAGCAATGGCTGCATAAAGTGGGGATCAAGAACCCTGATGATCTGATGGAAGCCTACCCCTGGGAAATCTCTGAGGGTGAATGCCAGAAGGTGATGATCGCCATTGCTCTTGCCAATAAGCCCAGACTGCTTATCGCCGATGAGCCGACAACCTCGATGGAGCTTTCCACCCAGGCCCAGATTTTCCGCTTACTGGCCAAACTGAATCAGGTTCATGGCGTCTCTATTTTGCTTATCAGCCATGAAATTGAAACCCTGACCCACTGGTGTGACCGACTGACCGTGTTCTATTCGGGTCAGGTGATGGAGTCAGGAGTGACTTCTGAGCTTATCAACAGCCCACGTCATCCCTACACCCGAATTTTGCTTGAATACCTGCCCAACGAAGCCAACCCACATGCCCATAAAGCCTTTATGCCGAGCTTGCAGGGCTCGGCACCGGCTCTACAGCATCTGCCCATAGGTTGTCGTCTTGGCCCGAGGTGCCCTTCCGCACGCAAGCAGTGCGTTGCACAGCCTTTGCTGATCCATGAAAAAGACAGGTATTGCGCCTGCCACTTCCCTATCCGCTACGACGAGAACAAACATGACCACACCGCTTCTTAAAGTTAACAACCTGAGCAAGCGGTATTTCAGTGGTTATCGCCGTTTGCGACGTCAGTACACCCAGGCATTGAGTGATATCTCGTTTGAATTACAACCCGGTGAAACCCTGGCAGTAGTGGGCGAGGCTGGCTCGGGTAAGAGTACTCTGGCACGTATTCTGGTCGGCGCAGAAAAGCGTTCTGAAGGCGCGATTTTGTTTGAAGGGGAAAGCCTTGAGAGGCGGGATATTAAGCAAAGATGTAAGCTTATCCGCATGATATTCCAGGATCCCAACACCTCTCTGAACCCCAGACTGACCATTGGAGAGCTGCTGGAAGAGCCGTTACGATTCAATACCGATGATACTAAGCATGAACGTCAGCGTAAGGTCTTTGAAAAACTCAAGCAGGTCGGTCTGCTCCCCGAACATGCGGATTTTTACCCTCATATGATTTCTGAGGGGCAAAAGCAGCGGGTCGCGGTAGCCCGGGCACTCATGCTGAACCCCAAAATCATTATCGCCGATGAAGCTCTGACGGCTTTGGATTTCAGCGTACGCTCCCAGATCCTGAATCTACTACTGAAACTGCAGCGTGAGCTGGGATTGTCCTACATCTTTGTATCTCACAACCTGAGTATTATTCGCCAAGTGAGTGACAAAATTATGGTGTTACACAAGGGACAAATCGTGGAAAAAGCCAAAACCGCCGATCTGTTCGACAATCCTCAGCACGAATACACCCAAAGATTACTGGCAGAGCAGCAGGCAATTCTTAACCGCCGGCCCGCATAAACAGTCACCGGAGTGACATGCAACTGCTCCAACCACTGGGCAAGCAGGCGCTTTTTCCCAAAAAGCAGTGCCATTTTGTGGTTGAACTCATTATCCTATTGCCCATGTTGACGGAAGAAGCTATCACATGATTATCAAACCAAAAATTCGTGGTTTTATTTGTACAACCACTCACCCGATCGGCTGTGAAGCCAATGTGCTGGAACAGATTAACTACACCAAAGCCCAGGGCAAGATTGCCAATGGTCCCAAGCGTGTTCTGGTTGTTGGCTCATCCAGTGGTTATGGGCTGTCTTCACGTATTGCTGCCGCATTCGGCAGTGATGCTGCCACCATAGGCGTGTTTTTCGAAAAGCCTGGTACCGAAACCAAGCCTGGTACTGCGGGTTGGTACAACTCTGCCGCTTTCGATAAGTTTGCCAAGGCAGAAGGTCTGTACTCAAAGAGCATCAACTGTGATGCCTTCAGTCACGAAGCCAAGAACAAGGTTATTGAACTGATCAAGGAAGACCTGGGTCAGATTGATATGGTGGTTTACTCACTGGCCTCTCCGGTACGTAAATTGCCTGATACAGGTGAAGTGATCCGCTCTTCACTAAAGCCAATTGGCGAAGCCTACACTGCCACTGCGGTGGATACCAACAAAGACACCATCATTGAAGCCACAGTTGAGCCTGCTACAGAGCAGGAGATCGCAGATACTGTGACCGTAATGGGTGGACAGGATTGGGAACTGTGGATCAAGGCGCTATCTGAAGCTGGAGTTCTGGCTGATGGTTGTAAGACAGTGGCTTACTCCTATATTGGCACAGAGATCACCTGGCCTATCTACTGGCACGGTGCACTGGGTAAGGCCAAAATGGACCTGGACCGCGCCGCCCACGCCCTTGATGAGCAGCTGTCTGCCAAAGGCGGCAGCGCCAACGTCGCCGTACTCAAGAGTGTCGTGACCCAGGCCAGCTCCGCAATTCCGGTAATGCCTCTGTATATCGCCATGGTCTTTAAGAAGATGCGCGAACAAGGTGTACATGAGGGCTGCATGGAGCAGATATATCGTATGTTCAGCCAGCGCCTATACAAAACAGACGGCAGCGCAGCAGAAGTCGACAGCGACAACCGTTTGCGTCTGGATGACTGGGAACTGCGTGACGATATCCAACAGCATTGTCGTGATCTTTGGCCTCAGGTGACCACTGAGAACCTGTGTGAACTGGCTGACTATCGTGAGTACAAAGAGGAGTTCCTCAGGCTGTTTGGTTTCGGGGTTGCCGGTATTGACTATGATGCCGACGTGAACCCTTATGTAGAGTTTGATGTGATTCAACTCTAACTAATTAATTAAATTAAGAAATGCCGCTATCACAGCGGCATTTTTTATGGAAGAATCGCACCGCTCGGTTCCGGTGGATACCGGAGCTTTCCTTAACGTAATATAGTCGTATTACACTCTTTTTTTGCTGGAGCAAAATTATGAAAATCAGTGCGCGTAACACCCTGACCGGTACCATCAAAGCTATCGAAGAAGGTGTGGTTAACAACGAAGTGACCATCGAACTGGCACCAAACGTTGAACTGACTGCAGTAGTAACCAAAGCTTCCTGTGAGCGCCTGGGCCTGACCGTTGGTGGCAACGCCTGCGCTATCATCAAGGCAAGCAGCGTAATGGTAGGCGTAGAGTAATTCTCCCTGCATTACAGATAAACGCGGCCGTTGCCGCGTTTTTTTATGTCTTATACCAATTAATCCAGGACACAAAAAAGCCGGCATACGCCGGCCTTTTCTTACTGGAGACAGTTATTGAAGTTCTGTGGTGGTTTCTTCCACAACAGGATATTCAATTTCCGCCTTGGACTTCAGGTTGGCAACCAAAGCCAGATAGTCAGCATTGGCATACTCTGAATTCAAACGCTGTTTCAGTGCGTCCAACACAGTGTCATTGATGCCCTGAGCAGCATTCACCTTATCCAGCACAACCACTGCGTAGCCTTGGCCCAGTGCAACTGTGTCGACTGTTGGAGTTGCACCCGGAGTCACCATCTGGAAAGCCTTGCTTATGATAGATGGGTCCATGTCCTGAGCAAAACGCCCCAGGTCCGTGCGGGTTTCCATGGTGACAGTGTCACCATTCTTAACCTGAGTCATCAGAGCCTGAGCTTGGTTACGGGCCATATCATTGGCCTGCTGCTGCACCAGACGTGCTTCGATGTCAGCCTTAACATCGGCAAAAGCTTCTACACCGGCGTTTTTGTGTTCCGCTACCCGCACCACAACAGCATGGTTTGGTCCCAGCTCAATGACGTCTGAGTTCTCACCATTCAGTAACACCGGGTCAGAGAATGCAGCTCTTACCACTTCAGCACTGGAAAGAGCTGATGGAGGATTGTTACGAGGGAACAGGGCGGTTTTCTTCACCTCAGCACCCACTTCTTCAGCTGCGTCAGCCAGCGTATCCGGGATCTCATAACTCACGTTGCGCAGAGTCTGCTCCAACTGATAAAACTCGTCTTTGGCCTTATCTTCCTTCAGCTGGTCGATAACTTGCTGCTTTACATCGGCAAATTGAGCGGTCTGACTCTTCTGAACATCATCAAGTTTGATAATGTGATAACCGAAGTCAGTTTTCACAACCGGAGAGATGCCACCGATATCGGCGATGGAGAACAGAGCTTCATCAAACTCAGGCTGCATCACGCCCGGTTCAAACCAGTCCAGTTGGCCGCCATTTTCTGCGCTAAATTGATCACTGGAGTTATCTTTGGCCAAGGTGGCGAAATCAGCACCATTTTCCAGCTGTTTGTGCAGTTCTTCAGCCTTGGCTTTATCAGCCTCATCATCCCCGGTAGCAATCAGAATATGGGCTGCCAGGCGCTTCTCTGGCGTCTGATAAGCAGACTTGTGCTCATTGTAGTACTGCTCGGCATCGGCTTCGCTGATCTGAACATTCTTTGCCAAATCAGCAATATTCAGCTCAACATACTCAAGGCTAATAAGCTCTGGGCTGACAAACTGTGCCTGGTTGGCATCATAAAAATCTTTAGCCTGAGCTTCAGTCACTTTCACATCTTTGGTGAAAGGCTCTGCATCAACCACCTTGTACTGAATATTACGGGTCTGTCCCTGTAGTTCAGCCAGTTGCTGCGCTTCATCAGCCAGTACAAACTCGCTGCCGACCAGGGTAGAGATCAGCTGGTTTGAGGTCAGGTCCTGACGCATCATCTCGCGGAATGCACTCGGCTGATACCCTAATTGGGCCAGCAAACCAATATATCTATCATTATCAAACTTGCCATTCATCTGAAAAGCAGGTTCTGAAACAATAGCTTGCTTGATTTGCGCATCTGAAACGCGCAATCCCAGTTCATTGGCAGCCTGCTCGACCAGTACCTGAGCAACCAGACGGTCCAATACAGACTCTCTCAGGTTAGCTAAATAACTCTCATCGCCAGCCAGGGCATCAAACATATCACCCAGTTGCTGCTCCATGCGGGCCCGCTCATTTTGGTATGCTTGCTCCAGCTCTACGCTGCTGATCACCTGCCCGTTAACAGTGGCCGCTGGCACCTCTGAAGAGGAACCCAGATAGCTGCTGACACCGGCAAATGCAAAAGACAATATCACCAGGATAAGAATGCTTTTCGCAATCACGCCCTGTGAACCTTCGCGGATCTTCTCTAACATCAGATTTCTCGCTCGTTGCGATTGAAGTAAAAATTAAAAAGGCGCTTCACTTTGAGGTGAAAGCGCCTTAATACCTGGTATGTGAAACTCATTTAAAGCACGCATACCGGATGGTCATCCAATCAATAAAATCACCATCCTTCAATTCGTAAAAAGCACTGCCAGGCAGTGCTTCATCATACGACAGCCTCTGGGGCTGAACCGTTATTAGTTAACGGCGTCTTTCAGCGCTTTACCAGCTTTGAATGCTGGAATGTTAGCAGCTGCAATCTTGATTTCTTTACCAGTTTGTGGATTGCGACCAGTGCGCTCTGCACGCTGACGAACTTCGAAAGTACCAAAACCAACAAGAGAAATCTTCTCGCCATCCTTCAGACCTTCGGTCACGGCAGCGATGAAAGAGTCCAGTGCACGACCAGCAGCAGCTTTGGAAATGTCAGCACCGGTAGCGATTTTCTCGATTAGTTCAGATTTGTTCATGTCATCCCCTTGAATGTAATTTCGCGCCGCTACCAAATCCTTCTCTAGAGCGGTCTGCGGAGGCTTTTATAACAAGCTTGAAAATAAAGTTCAAGCCCTGTACCAAAACCAAAAGAATTAATTTTTAATTCGCTCAAAGCCAGTCCCCCCAAGGGTTTGAGAGGTCTGGCCCGCTACGAATCTAGGCTACCACAGCTTTTGCCTTTGTTAAGCCCTTTTTTTAACTTTTTTAGTGAGATAAGGCATTTTTTTGCGTTATCCCAAGTTTTTGACCACTTCGAAGCCTTCAACTGGACGCTCAAGCGCCAATTTCAGGACTTCATCCACCCACTTAACCGGGTGAATTTTAAGATCTGTAATGACATTTTCCGGAATTTCTTCCAGGTCACGCTCGTTCTCTTTCGGTATCAACACATGCTTGATACCACCTCGATGAGCAGCCAGCAACTTTTCTTTCAGTCCACCGATGGGCAAAACTTCACCACGCAGGGTGATTTCACCTGTCATGGCAACGTCGGCTTTAACCGGATTACCGGTCAAAGTAGACACCAGAGCAGTACACATTGCACAACCGGCAGATGGGCCATCTTTTGGAGTAGCACCTTCAGGTACGTGAACATGGATGTCGCGTTTTTCGTAGAAGTCCGGGTTAATACCCAGCTGTTCAGCGCGGGCACGAACAACTGTCATCGCCGCCTGAATGGACTCCTGCATTACATCACCCAATGAACCCGTGTAGGCCAGCTTACCCTTACCGGCAACAGATGTCGCCTCAATTGTCAGCAAATCACCGCCAACCTGTGTCCAGGCAAGGCCGGTAACCTGACCAATCTGGTTCTTACTTTCGGCTTTACCAAAGTCAAAACGCTGAACGCCCAGGAAAGACTTCAGGTTCTCTTCGTTCACACTGACCTGCTTGATAGATTTGTCCAGCAGGATCTGTTTGACCACTTTGCGACATACCTTGGACAGCTCGCGTTCCAACGCACGAACACCAGCTTCGCGGGTGTAGTAACGAATGATTCCCAGGATTGAGCCGTCATCCATCGCCAGCTCACTGGCTTTCAATCCGTTGCGCTCAATCTGCTTTGGCAACAGGTGCTGCTTGGCAATGTTCAGCTTCTCATCTTCGGTATAACCAGACAGACGGATCACTTCCATACGGTCCAGCAGTGGGCCAGGGATATCCATAGAGTTAGAGGTTGCCACGAACATTACGTCGGACAGGTCGTAGTCCACTTCCAGATAATGGTCGTTAAAGGTGGAGTTCTGCTCAGGATCCAGCACTTCCAGCAGAGCTGACGCAGGGTCACCCCGCATGTCACTGCTCATCTTGTCGATTTCGTCCAGCAGGAACAGCGGGTTCTTGACTCCCACTTTTGCCATCTTCTGGATAATCTTGCCTGGCATTGAACCGATATAGGTGCGACGGTGACCGCGGATTTCCGCTTCATCACGTACGCCACCCAGAGCAACACGTACATACTTGCGACCGGTCGCCTTGGCGATAGACTGCCCCAGAGAGGTTTTACCTACACCCGGTGGGCCTACCAAACACAGAATTGGGCCTTTCAGTTGCTTAACCCGGGTCTGTACCGCCAGGTATTCCAGAATACGCTCTTTAACTTTTTCCAGACCATAGTGGTCCATATCCAGTGTGTCCTGCGCCTTGGCCAGATCACGCTTGATTTTGGAACGCTTCTTCCATGGCACGGACGTCATCCAATCTACATAGCTGCGCACTACAGTGGCTTCTGCAGACATAGGAGACATCATTTTCAGCTTGTTCAGCTCGGCCTGTGCCTTCTCTTTGGCTTCGACGGGCATTTCAGCTTCTTCAATCTTCTTGCCCAGGCCTTCAAATTCATCATGGCCTTCATCCAGATCGCCTAGCTCTTTCTGAATGGCTTTCATTTGCTCATTCAGATAGTACTCGCGCTGGCTCTTTTCCATCTGCTTCTTGACCCGGGTACGGATGCGTTTTTCAACCTGTAACAGGTCGACTTCTGCTTCCATCATGGCCATCAGGTACTCGAGACGTTCGGCAACATTCACCATCTCCAGCACCGACTGCTTGTCAGCGAGCTTCAATGGCATATGGGCAGCCATGGTATCTGCCAGCCGTGCGGCTTCATCAATACCTGTCAGAGAGGTCAGTACTTCAGGCGGAATCTTCTTGTTCAGCTTGATATAGCCTTCAAACTGACCAATGGCGCTGCGCACCAGCACCTCTTCTTCTTTGTCATCCATATCTTCACTGCTGAGCAGTTCAGCCTGAGCAACAAAGAACTCATCTTCTTTGACGTAGCGGTTGATACGGGCACGACGTCCCCCTTCCACCAGTACTTTCACAGTGCCATCCGGCAACTTAAGTAACTGCAATATGGAAGCTACTGTACCCACTTCAAAAATGTCGTCACTGGTGGGTTCATCAAGGTCAGCATCGCGCTGAGCCACCAGAATGATCTGCTTGTCCTGAGCCATGGCAGTTTCAAGACAGCGGATAGACTTTTCCCTTCCGACAAATAACGGAATAACCATATGTGGATAAACCACTACATCCCGCAGTGGCAGGACGGGGAGTTCTATATGCGTATCACGCTCTGAGGTCATAGTATGATTCCGTCTCAACTTGGTAAGTTATAACGAGTATATTGGGACGATTCCCGCAGTTTCAATGCTAATACGAAAAAAAGGAGCTCATTGAGCTCCTTTTTTAAAATGATGATTACAAACGACTAATTATTGCTCACCAGCCGCCTGAGGCTCACTGCTTTCATACATCAGCAGCGGGCTGGACTCACCTTTAACCACAGACTCATCAACCACAACCTTGGATACACCTTCGCTGGAAGGCAGGTCATACATGGTATCCAGCAGAATGCTCTCTACAATTGAGCGCAAACCACGGGCACCAGTCTTGCGGGACATCGCCTTTTGGGCGATTGCTTTGAGGGCATCTTCGCGAAACTCAAGTTCAACGCCTTCCATATCCAGCAAAGCTGCATACTGCTTGGTCAACGCATTCTTTGGCTCAGACAGAATCTGTACCAGCGCATCTTCATCCAGCTCTTGCAGTGTTGCAACGACAGGCAGTCGGCCGATGAATTCAGGGATCAGGCCATACTTCACCAGATCTTCAGGTTCCACGCCGATCAGAGTCTCAGAGACAGACTTCTTATCGCTTTCGCCTTTAACCTGAGCGCCGAATCCAATACCTGAACTTTTTTCACTGCGTTGCTCAATCACCTTTTCCAGGCCGGCAAACGCACCACCACAGATAAACAGAATCTTGGAGGTATCAACCTGCAAAAACTCTTGCTGTGGATGCTTACGGCCCCCCTGAGGAGGTACTGCAGCGATAGTGCCTTCAATCAACTTAAGCAGTGCCTGCTGAACACCTTCACCCGACACGTCACGTGTGATGGAAGGGTTGTCAGACTTACGACTGATTTTGTCAATCTCATCGATATAAACGATACCACGCTGAGCTTTCTCAACGTCGTAATCGCATTTCTGCAGCAACTTCTGAATGATGTTTTCTACGTCTTCACCCACATAACCGGCTTCGGTCAATGTGGTGGCGTCTGCCATAGTGAAAGGTACATTCAGACTGCGGGCCAATGTTTCGGCCAGCAGAGTCTTACCACTACCGGTTGGGCCAATCAGCAGGATGTTACTCTTGCCCAGCTCCACACCATCTTTGGGGGACGCGTTTTTCAGGCGTTTGTAGTGGTTGTAAACCGCTACAGACAATACTTTTTTCGCCTGCTCCTGACCGATAACATAATCGTCCAGTTGCTGACGCAATTCATGCGGTGTTGGCAGTTTGTCTTGATCACGCTTTGGCGAGATCTCTTTGATTTCTTCACGAATTATGTCATTACACAGCTCGACACACTCGTCACAAACGTACACAGAAGGCCCGGCGATTAGCTTACGCACTTCATGCTGGCTTTTGCCGCAAAACGAGCAGTACAGCAGTTTTCCGCCATCACCGTTACTTTTGTTGTCACCCATTCTACTACCTCTTATGCAGCCTGCTTTACTGCCAGTGTTTATCGGTCTTACCTATGATCTGAGCATAGCTCAGCCGACAACAAAATTCAGCTGCGTTTGGTGAGAACAGAATCAACCAAACCGTATTCCACTGCCTGTTCGGCACTCATGAAATTGTCACGGTCAGTGTCGCGTTCGACCACTTCCAGTGGCTGACCTGTGTGGTCTGCCAACATCTGGTTGAGTTTCTGTTTAATGCCAAGGATTTCCTGAGCGTGAATGGCAATATCGGATGCCTGCCCCTGGAATCCACCCAACGGTTGATGGATCATCACACGCGAGTTCGGCAAACAGTGACGTTTGCCCTTTTCCCCACCAGCGAGCAAAAATGCTCCCATGCTGGCGGCCTGACCAATGCACACTGTACTGACGTGCGGTTTAATAAACTGCATAGTGTCATAGATCGCCATACCAGCAGTTACGCTGCCACCCGGCGAGTTGATGTACAGATAGATATCCTTGTCTGGACTTTCTGATTCCAAAAACAGCAACTGCGCCACAATAAGATTGGCCATGTGCTCTTCCACCTGGCCAACCAGAAATATCACCCGCTCTTTAAGCAGACGGGAGTAGATATCATAAGAGCGCTCGCCCTTGGCAGTTTGTTCGACAACCATAGGTACAAGTGCGTTAAGTACTGATTCTGGCGCTTTTTGCATTCTTCCTTCCCTAAAAACGAAAATGGTTCGCATGAGAAAAACCCATACGAACCATTATAAATGGCCTGAGGCCGAACAAGTCAAGTTTCGCTTATGCGCGACCGGTAGCCTTGTTCATAAATTCTTCAAAAGCGACTTCTTTATCAGTTACTTTTGCAGAGTTCAGCAGAGCTTCAACAGCCTGCTCTTCCAGAGCTACGTTACGCATGTTCTGCATCAGCTCTTCGTTACCGTTGTAGTATGCAACTACTTCGGATGGATCTTCATAAGCAGAAGCCATTGACTCGATCAGAGCGTTTACACGCTCTTCATCAGCCTTCAGCTCGTTTGCTTTGATCACTTCACCCAGCAGCAGACCTACTTTAACACGACGCTCAGCTTGTTCAGTGAACAGCTCAGCTGGCAGTTCTGGCATGTTGGAACCCTGACCACCAAAACGCTGCATAGCTTGCTGACGCAGAACGTTTACTTCGCCGTCAATCAGCGCTTTAGGCAGATCGATTTCGTTGTTGCTCAGCAGACCTTCGATAACCTGCTCTTTAACGTTGGCTTTCAGAGCCTGAGCCAGTTCACGCTCCATGTTCTTACGGATTTCAGCTTTCAGGCCTTCAACGCCTTCTTCAGCGATACCGAACTGCTTGGCAAACTCATCGTTTACTTCTGGCAGGTTAGCACCCAGAACCTCTGTCAGGGTGATAGCGAACTTGGCCGCTTTACCTTTCAGGTTTTCTGCGTGGTACTCTTCTGGGAAGGTTACGTCGATTTCAAACTCGTCACCGGCTTTGTGACCCTTGATGCCTTCTTCGAAGCCAGGGATCATGCGGCCGCTGCCCAGTTGCAGTTCAAAGCCTTCAGCTTTGCCACCTTCGAACTCTTCGCCGTCTACAGAGCCAACAAAGTTGATTTTAACCTTGTCGCCTTCAGCAGCTTCACGCTCTACAGCATCGTACTGTGCGTGTTGCTTACGCAGAGTTTCGATCATGCTGTCAACGTCAGCATCAGTTACAGTTGCAACTGGCTGCTCAACTTCGATTGCGTCCAGGCCTTTCAGTTCAACTTCTGGGTAAACTTCGAAAGTTGCCACGAACTCAAATGCGTTGTCTTTGGTCTCACCAGGGATAAAGGTAGGTGCGCCAGCTGGGTTCAGTTTTTCAGCGATGATAGCTTCGATGAAGTTGCGCTGCATAACCTGACCGGTTACGTCCTGACGGATCGCTGCGCCGTAACGCTTTTCGATTACGCTGGCAGGTACTTTACCTGGACGGAAACCTGGCAGACGAGCACGCTTGGCTTCTTGCTTCAGGTTTTCCTGAACCAGCTTTTCGATTTGCTCGGCTGGTACGGAGATAGTCAGGCGACGCTCCAGACCTTGAGTTGTTTCAACAGAAACTTGCATTGTTTTACCTCGAAATATGTCTAACGTCCTTTGTAATAGTCGAGAGCTTCAACTATTCAGGTATTCGTTTCTTGATCTAAATTTATCGCTCTAATGCCCTTCGGAACTGAGTTCCGGCACCTGTCGCTCATACTGATTAATTATCAAGACGCGACATTATAGCCAGCGATTTTTTCAGAGTCGAGGGGCAATCGGCGTTTACAAGGCATAAAAAAAGCGACATAAGGTCGCTTTTTTTATTTCTTTTTTTAAGAAGTGGGGTGGCTAATGGGACTCGAACCCACGACAACTGGAATCACAATCCAGGGCTCTACCAACTGAGCTATAGCCACCACATAATATGGTACGCCCGGCAGGATTCGAACCTGCGACCATCCGCTTAGAAGGCGGATGCTCTATCCAACTGAGCTACGGGCGCATGACCGACAGAATTGCTTCTGTATCCTGTCCGACAAACAACGCTAACAGCATTGCTTTTTTTGAAACTGGTCGGTGATAGAGGATTCGAACCTCTGACCCTCTGCTCCCAAAGCAGATGCGCTACCGGGCTGCGCTAATCACCGAGAAATTGCTTGTTCTCACCGACCACTGCAGTGCAGTTGTCTTCCCGAGAACGGAGCGCATAGTATCTGCTACCCCTATGGTCGTCAACGTTTTTTTTGCCACCCTCCACCACATGGCGAATATTAAAGCAACCTGCTGACTTTAAGGCCGTAAAGCACAAAATACGGCCAATTTGCCGCTGACACAAACACAGCTTTCTATCTGGACCCAAGTCATTGCCATGACAGGCAAATGCACCACTGATAGAATAGCGCGCAAATTCCAGGGCCCAGCAGTTTAAGGATACGCATTAATCATGACAGCCAAACTCATCGACGGCAAAGCCATTGCTCAAAATATTCGCCAACAGGTTGCAACCAAGGTGTCTGACCGCAAAGCCGCAGGTAAGCGAGCTCCGGGCCTGGCCGTCATCCTGGTCGGCACAGATCCTGCGTCGCAGGTCTATGTGGGCAGCAAGCGCAAAGCCTGCGAAGAAGTGGGCTTTGTCTCCAAGTCCTTTGATCTGGATGCCGAGACCAGCGAAAAAGACCTGCTGGCGCTGATTGACCAATGTAACGAGGATGACACCATCAATGGCATTCTGGTTCAGCTCCCCCTTCCCGCTCACATTGATGCCGCCAAGGTGCTGGAGCGCATTCACCCGGAAAAGGATGTTGATGGCTTCCATCCATACAATGTGGGTCGCCTGTGCCAGCGTATTCCCGTGCTGCGCCCCTGCACTCCCATGGGAATTATGACTCTGATTAAGTCCACTGGCGTTAACACTTATGGTATGGATGCTGTCATCGTTGGCGCCTCAAACATAGTGGGCCGCCCCATGTCACTGGAACTGCTGCTCGCCGGATGTACCACCACAGTATGCCACCGCTTTACCAAAGATCTGGAAGCCAAGGTTCGCAGTGCAGACCTGCTGGTTGTAGCGGTGGGCAAGCCCGGCTTCATTCCCGGCGAGTGGATTAAGCCTGGTGCTGTGGTCATTGATGTGGGTATTAACCGTTTGGACAGCGGAAAGCTGGTTGGGGATGTGCAATTTGAAGAGGCGGCGGAAAGAGCTTCATTTATTACCCCTGTGCCTGGCGGTGTAGGTCCTATGACCATTGCCAGCTTACTGGAAAACACTCTGTATGCCGCTGAGCGTTTCCACGATCACAGATAACCTTCTATAAAACCAATGAAAGCCGGCATTCGCCGGCTTTTTATTAGTTTCGCTCTACAGACAAAAAAATGCCGCTCACTTTGGTAGGTGAGCGGCGTTTCTATTTAAGGGATACCTGAAGCGTGCTGAATTACTTCTTGCGCCAGGTAGTACCGTTGGCACCGTCTTCAAGCACAACATTGAGCGCGTTCAGACGATCACGTGCAGCATCTGCGGCAGGCCAGTCTTTCTCTGCCCGGGCACGGTTACGCTCAACGATCAGGGCTTCAATCTCAGCCACTTCATCATCATTGCCATCCCCCTTGAAGAAGGCGTCCACGTCCTGACTCAGAATCCCCAGTACATCTGCCAGTTGCTTCATGGCAACACCCAGCGCAGAGGCTGCAGCCAGGTCTTCACCTTTCAGGCGGTTAATCTCACGCACCATGTCGAACAGTACTGAGTATGCTTCCGGAGTGTTGAAGTCATCGTTCATCGCCTCTTTGAAACGGGCAATGTACTGCTCAGCACCGGCGGCTTCTACAGTCAGATCCAGACCTTTCAGCGCAGTATACATACGCTCAAGCGATGCGCGAGCCTGCTTCAGGTTATCTTCTGAGTAGTTCAGTTGGCTGCGGTAATGGCCAGACAGCAGGAAGTAACGCACAGTCTGGGCATCATAGTGTGCCAGCACGTCACGGATGGTGAAGAAGTTACCCAAGGACTTGGACATCTTCTCTTTGTCTACCATTACCATGCCAGTGTGCATCCAGTAGTTCACATAAGGCGTATTGTGAGCACAGCAGGACTGAGCAATCTCGTTTTCATGGTGTGGGAACTGCAAATCAGAGCCACCGCCATGAATATCGAAATGTACACCCAGGTGTTTGCTGTTCATAGCACTACACTCGATGTGCCAGCCCGGACGACCCGGTCCCCATGGAGATTCCCATGTTGGCTCACCTGGTTTGGACATTTTCCACAGTACGAAATCCATCGGATTACGCTTGTGCTCATCCACTTCAACCCGTGCGCCAGCCTGCAGTTGTTCCAGGTCCTGACCGGACAAACGACCGTACTCAGGGAAAGATGGCACGCTAAACAGCACATCACCGTTACCGGCCACATAGGCATGCTCTTTGGCAATCAACTGCTCAACGATTTCGATGATTTCAGCAATATGCAGAGTGGCGCGCGGTTCAAAGTCCGGGCGCAGCATATTCAGGGCGTCGAAGTCCTTGTGCATTTCCCCGATCAGACGCTCTGTCAGAGAATCACAGGACTCGCCATTTTCATTGGCACGCTTAATAATCTTGTCGTCTACATCTGTGATGTTACGCAGAAAGTTAACGTCAAAACCCAGGTACCTGAGGTAACGCACTATCATGTCGAAGGAAACAAAAGTACGGCCGTGGCCAATATGACACAGATCGTAAATCGTCACGCCACACACATACATCCCCACTTTACCTGGATGTATCGGTTTGAATTCCTCTTTCTGACGACTGATGCTGTTGTAAATCTTCAACATGGAGTATCTCTTTAACCATTCTTATGGATGTAAAACAGGAGGTCAGTCTATCATGGGGCGAAGCGAGCTTGCATCTGATATCTTTACAATTGCGGCCCCTGTCCAATGTGCTCTTTCCGCTTTAATCCCGATAAGATAGAATCCGCCACCAATAACCAGCAGTAACCGAGTATTTAAATATGATTACTTTGCACACCAACCACGGTGATATCAAAATCAAGATGTTTACCGAAGAAGCACCGGCAACCGTTGAAAACTTCATTAAGTATGCTGCAGACGGCTTCTTTGATGGCACCATTTTCCATCGTGTGATCGACGGGTTCATGATTCAGGGCGGCGGTTTCACTAAGAAGATGGTACAAAAGCCAACCCGTGGCGCCATCAAAAATGAAGCCAATAACGGTCTGTCCAACAAGATTGGAACTCTGGCTATGGCCCGCACCTCAGATCCTCACTCAGCGACCTGCCAGTTCTTTATCAACGTTAACGACAACACCTTCCTGGATTTCCGCAATGAAACCATGCAGGGCTGGGGCTACTGTGTGTTTGCAGAAGTGGTTGAAGGTATGGATGTGGTTAATGCTATTAAAGGTGTCGATACCCGTAACCACGGCATGCATCAGGATGTACCGGTAGAGAATGTGGTAATCCAAAGCGTGACCATCGAGGAATAATTTTCCCGGATGCGCACCCTTATAATTGGCGATTTGCACCTGAGTGCAGATCGCCCTGATATCACCCAGGCATTTATCAACTTTCTCGACCATCTGCCCGCAGATACCGAGTCGCTGTATATTGTTGGTGACCTGTTCGAAGTTTGGGTTGGCGACGATATTGCCGAACCTTTCGCTCTGGATGTAGCCAGGCATATCAAGTCAGTATCAGAAAAGCTGCCTGTCTACTTTATTCATGGTAACCGTGACTTTATGTTGGGTAAGCAATTTGCAAAGCTTGCCGGTATGCAACTGCTGCCGGAGGTGTTCCTGACAGAACTGTACGGCAAGCAAACTGTGATACTGCATGGTGACAGCCTGTGCACACTGGATAAGGCGTATCAGAGATTCCGCCGCTTCCGCTCAGTACCTTTATTTCGCTGGATCTACTCTAAACTCCCCAAAAGCAAACGCCTGCAAATTGCAGCCGACCTGCGAGGTAAGAGTAAGCGGGATAATAAGAGCAAAAGCTATGAGATTATGGATGTAGAACCCTCCGCCGTCGTTGAGTTGCTGGATAGCACCGGAGCGGTACAGATGATCCATGGCCACACCCACAGGCCAAAACTGCACTCTCTTGAAAATCACAGAAGCCGTTTGGTTGTCGGGGATTGGTACACTCAAGGCAGCGTATTGACCCTGACCCCTGAGGGAGCTGAACTCAACGCCTTAAGTCTTAGGTAATGGGTGGTTATCTTCAGGATAAAGAGCCGCTGAGCGCAGTGGCTTGATAACTCAAGCCACCTTTTCTTCAACCAAAGGCACGCCGCTGTGAAACCGGAACTCGGGGTCATCGCCGCAGATCAACTCAGCTTCTTTCTCACGCCAAAAAGCAACCCTGGACGAAATATCAGTGCCCGCCACTATCTCGGCCAGCTTCAGATAATCCTGATAATGTCTCGCCTCTGAACGCAGCAAAGAAACATAAAATTTCTCCAACTCGGCATCCATGTATGGCGCCAATGCGGCGAAACGTTCACAGGAACGGGCTTCAATAAAAGCTCCGACGATGAGTCGGTCCACCAGAGTTTGAGGTTCATGGGTGACAACATGCTTCATCAACCCTCTAGCGTAGCGTCCCGCCCGAATATTCTGATAGGCGATGCCACGCTCCTGCATTATCTCCAGCACCTGCTCAAAGTGGTGAAACTCCTCTTTAACCAGCCTCACCATCTTAGTAATCAACTCTGCGCCCCACACAACGCCAGCTTTGGGCTGTAAATCGAGTTTCAAATCAGCTTTGGCGAGATCCCGGTTGAGAAAGGCCGCCATATCCCTGTCGTTGTGGTAGACAAACTCTTCATAAGGACGAGCCCAGGCCAGCACCTGCTCAGCACTGGCTTTGTCCACTGCGTATTTACGGACCAGAAACAAAGCCGTCTGCGCAGCCTTAAGCTCACAGTTGCAGTGATCAATCAGAATTAATGCCAGATTTTCAGGACGTTTGGCGAAATCAGTCCACTGCTCGGGAGTACTGCAACCTAAAAACTCTCGAACGGGCGCCAACAAAGTATCCAATGAACAACTCTCTTTGACTAAAATATTGTCCTTAAGACTATCATAAACTTTACTAAACCTAACTACCAAGCGACTTCAAAATGCAATCGTAATTTACTAGAATCAGGTTCTTAGCTGTCGATATAAACCAGACTCGCCTATCAAGTACATTAAGGTGATTTCCTAAGCTAACTAAACCTACACAACAGGTTAACGTTAGACATAGTCATCTTTTCTGAGCCTCTAAACCCTAAGGCACAGAGCTCATCTATGAAATAATATTGCATTCTTCTCTTAGAAAGTTTCTTACTTGCACCCCGAGAGTGGATATAGTTGGTATTATCATTCTCACGTTTAAAGATATATTTGAATGTTATATTATTTTCATCAATATGATTATTCTCGAATATTGAATAAACAGCCTCGCTCAACACGGTATCTCCTCGTTGGGTCGCGTATGTTGTCCAACTGAATTTGGGTGTTTCAATAGTACCAACCCACTTAGTTTTCATGTTACTGTGAATAAGAAATATGACGATATTGGTAACAACTAATACACCCACCCCCACTTAAACACCACATCTAAGCTTTCGCAGTGCTTTTTCATATTCACAAGTCGTCTCCCCTATTGCAACTGATTTAACACGGCCTTCGGAGTCCTTATCTACATGAGGATATGGAATTGAATTTGTTACACCCACAAAATCAGCACGATTATTGAGTGCCGCCGCCAGCATTTTAGCATTGACAATGGTCAGTGCTAGCAGGAAGCAAACCGCCCCCCATTTTAGTTTCGTTTTTGGTAGCCTAAATGAAACATGAGCATTTTGTTCTTTGGTATTAACTGGCTCTAAAGATACTTCTTCAAACCTTAAAAGATACCCCTCTCCAGGTTGGTTAAAAATAATAGACTTATCACTATCCTGTAATACAGAACGAGTGCGATTTATAAGTTGAGGTAAGCTTTCGGGTGACATGATTCTGCCTCCCCAAATTTTTTCAACTAAGTCGTCTTTACAGAGCACCTCAGGATACGAGTTAAAAAGAGCTTCCAATAGTTTCTGCTGTTTACAGGTCAGTTTAATCCCATCCTTACGTCCAAAAGGATTTTCCTTAGAATCAGTGAATAGCTCACCGCTATTCAGGTTCCAATAGAACTTACCGAGAACATACAGCTTGTGAGTTTGCATCACTCCTCCTTCCTGATAGTTTCCAGCCGAAAGGGCGCGAAGTCTAATTCCATGTATATCGACATGAAACACAATTATCATACATTTGAGACTTGGAGCACGCGTGTTAATAATGTTTATTTTATGAACTCACTGCTACCCCGCCATACAACGGAGAATTAGCAGTTATGGATTTACAAAAGAAATAAATTTGTTAGAACTGCGACCAACATTTAAATCTAGCAGGGAGGAAACAAAAGGTCTTGTGAACACATTTTTAGCGAAAATTAAATACGTTAGAGAAAAAGCCTACTAAAAAAGATAAGGGGGTATTTAAAAAGTGATAACCGCTCTCTCTTTTTCACACGAAGAGCCTTATCATAAATCATCACTTGTGAATCAAATCAGGACAATCCGTTAAAACTGTGTGCAATTAAATCTTTTGGCCTTGCCCCTTCAGTAATAACAGGCTCTCGGAAGAGAGCCTGTTATTATAAAAAGCTTAACTTAAAAGGTGTACTGCATACCTGCACCACCAGATACATCACTGGTACCACCGGTAGTAACATTGAAAGTTGCAGATACAGAGAAGTTCTTGCTTACACTGTGGGCAACACCAATTGCGACCGCCTGAGAATCACCTGCAAATCCAACACCAGCTCCAATTGCAGTCTGACCAACCTGACTCAGGGCCGGGCGAGCGTTTGCAACGGCGTGCATACCTGCAGCCAATCCGTCTACTCGATCATTCATCTCATCCATTTCACGCTGCAAACTATCAATAGCCATCGCGTTATTGAAAATAGCCTCATCCTGTGCGGCATCACGCTTGACCTGATACTCATAGAAATCCTTCATTCCCTGAGCATTGTTCTCAATAGCTGTTGTGTTCTCAGCAATTAAGCCGGAGTTACTTTCGATGGCGTCAGAGTTATTCTGTACCGCCTCACCAATCAGCTTGTCATTATTGGCAGACTCAGTCGCGACTTGATCTACCTTGTCATTTACAGCGCCAATGCCTGCGCCCAAGTCCGCGTTAACTTTGTCCTGATGGTCTTTGTTAGCATCGACCTTGTCATTCAAACTACCCAAAGATGAATTCACTTTGTCGTTCAAGCCATCTACGTTGTCTTGAACCTAGTCAACTTTATCACTAACGTCTTGGATATCTTCTCCAACTGTATTGCCTTCATTTGGATTAGTAAAACCTGGCAACTCTTCCGGAGCAGGATCTTTGCCAAACTCAGGCAGTTCGTCTGGCGCAGGGTCTTGGCCGAAATCATTATCAAACCCTTCACTCGGGTTAATGAAGTCTGGAACTTCACCACCAGTGCCAGAACCAGGATTGTGGATACCATGGTCTTGTTCAAAACCCGGCTCCAGTTCACCAGAGCCGTCTGGGTTGATGCCTGAGCCCTCACCCTCTGATGGGTTACCTTCTGAAGGGTTAGTAAAGTCTGGAACTTCACCACCAGTGCCAGAACCAGGATTGTGGATACCATGGTCTTGTTCAAAACCCGGC
>NZ_JAKIKT010000009.1 GCF_023349125.1 Shewanella corallii
AGTCTTTGTCGACCTCATCAACTACTGTGAATGTCCACACAGATTTGCTTGTCTGTCTAATTGTTAAAGAGCGTTTCGGAAGTTCGTTTCGTTCCGAAGAGGCTGCGTATTTTACGCTTCAAACCTCTTTCGTCAAGCGCTTTTTTGAAGAAGATTTTCAAGCGGTTAATTTGTGACCAAATGTCGTTTTCAACACTGCTTTTCCATCTCTTCGGCTCTTGCCGACCTGACCTTTAAACCGCGCCGTTTGTCGCTGTGTGCCGTGTCAGTGAGGGCGCATTATAGGGAGCAAATTCGTTTGCGCAAGCGCTTTTATAGCAACACTTTACCAAGCGCCTGCAATTTAGGCATTGCGGTTATAATTAGCTCAGAAACCAATAGGTGGTGGCTGTTTTTGGAGCAGACTGGATTGTATTTATCGTTAACATTGATAAAGTTGATTGAATAACCGCCAAGGCGAATAAGAACAAAGCTGAAAATGCAAGGAATGGCAATGACAACGCTTTTGAAACTGGTGGCACTGCAGATAATGATTGCTGGGATGTTGCTTTCAACAACAACCAATGCCAACGACATCATTTACACCTGGGTAGATGAAAACGGTACAAAACACTACAGTCAACTCCCCCCCGAAGGTGAGTATGAAGTTACCCGATTGAACCATCAGGATCTTGAACCCAAGCGAATAGGAACTGTATCTCCGGTCAGAGCCGTGGCAAAAGCCAAACCAGCTACCGAAGACGATTTAACCAAACAGGCCGATGAGATAAAAGCGCAGAATGCAGAGCAGGCCAAAAGTATTTGTGACAATGCCAAACACACCCTGAATGTACTGCTCACCCATGCTCAGGTGACCCGTAAGGATGAAAGTAACGGTGAAATGGTGACTATGACACAAGAGCAGAAGCAGGCCGCGATTAAAGAGAGCCAGGAAAGAGTCAAACTCTTTTGTGAAGAGTGAGCCATCCGAGCCAAGGCACAACAACAAGTAAGTACATATAAGAAAGGGCGTCCGTGGACGCCCTTTCTACTGATAGACCTGGGTAATCTATTACTGGGTAAAAGTTAGAGCATTACCTTCCACTTCAACCTTAATTGCCTTACCCGGTACCAGCTCTCCTTTAAGCAGGCGCTGAGCCAGTGGGTTCTCTATCTCCTGTTGCAGTGCCCGCTTCAGGGGACGGGCTCCAAATACCGGATCGAACCCAGCCTGAGCAATAATAGCCAACGCCTCGTCAGACACCTGCAAGTCGAACTCTTTCTCAGCCAATCGCGTGCGCAAAGAGCCAATCTGAATATCAGCGATGCGTTTAATGTTCTCGGCATCCAGAGGATGGAACACCACAGTTTCGTCTATGCGGTTCAGGAACTCAGGGCGGAAGTACTTATTCACTACATCCATCACCTCAGTCTTCATATCCTCATAGGAGAAACTCCCAAACCTCTCCTGAATCACATCAGAGCCGAGGTTGGATGTCATAATCACCACTGCATTGCGGAAATCCACAGTTCTGCCCTGCCCATCGGTCAGACGACCGTCATCCAATACTTGCAGCAGAATATTGAATACATCCGGGTGCGCCTTCTCAACCTCATCCAACAGAATTACTGAGTAAGGTTTGCGACGCACAGCTTCAGTCAGGTATCCCCCTTCCTCATAACCCACATATCCAGGAGGTGCACCGACCAAACGGGACACCGAGTGTTTCTCCATAAATTCAGACATGTCGATACGAACCAGCGCCGATTCACTGTCGAACAGGAATTTCGCCAGGGTTTTACACAACTCTGTCTTACCCACCCCGGTGGGGCCAAGGAACAGGAAGGAGCCAATCGGACGATTAGGGTCGGCCAAACCGGCACGGCTGCGGCGAATGGCATTGGCCACAGCGTCAACCGCTTCATTCTGACCTATCACCCGCTCATGCAAAGCAGTTTCCATCTGCAACAGTTTTTCACGCTCACCTTCCAGCATCTTGGCAACCGGGATCCCCGTCGCCTTGGAAAGCACTTCGGCAATCTCCACATCTGTGACCTTATTGCGCAGCAGGGTCATGTCCTGCATTTCGGCCTGAGACGCCAGATCAAGCTGCTTTTCCAGCTCTGGAATACGACCATACTGAAGCTCAGACATGCGGGTCAGGTCACCGGCACGGCGTGCCACTTCCATATCCATACGCGCCTGCTCAAGATCAGCCTTGATCTGTTGAGTCCCTGCCAGTGCAGCTTTCTCTGTATACCAGATCTCATTCAACTCATTTGCCTTGGCTTCAATCTCTTTCAGATCTTCCCGCAGTGTCGCCAAACGTTTGCGACTGGCTTCATCATTTTCTTTCACCAACGCCTGCTCTTCCAGCTTAAGCTGGATAGCACGACGCTCCAGACGATCCAGCTGTTCAGGCTTGGAATCAATCTGCATACGAATACTGGAGGCGGCTTCGTCAATCAGGTCGATAGCTTTATCTGGCAGTTTTCTGTCAGAGATATACCTGTGAGACATGCTCGCCGCAGCAACAATGGCCGGGTCGGTGATCTCCACATGGTGGTGCAACTCATAGCGCTCTTTCAGGCCTCGGAGAATAGCGATGGTATCTTCCACATTGGGCTCTTCCACCAGAACTTTCTGGAAGCGGCGCTCAAGGGCGGCATCTTTCTCTATATATTGCCGGTATTCATCCAGGGTAGTGGCACCGACGCAGTGCAGCTCACCACGGGCCAATGCCGGCTTTAACATATTGCCCGCATCCATGGCGCCGTCACTCTTACCGGCGCCGACCATGGTGTGCAGCTCGTCGATAAACAGGATCACCTGTCCCTCTTCCTGAGCCAGTTCGTTGAGCACAGCCTTGAGACGCTCTTCAAACTCACCACGGTATTTGGCACCGGCAACCAGCGCCCCGAGATCCAGCGACAGCACCCGCTTGTTCTTGATACCTTCAGGCACTTCACCGTTAACAATACGCTGGGCCAGACCTTCAACAATGGCTGTCTTACCCACACCCGGCTCACCAATCAGCACAGGATTATTT
This sequence comes from Shewanella corallii, assembly GCF_023349125.1. Taxonomy (GTDB): domain Bacteria; phylum Pseudomonadota; class Gammaproteobacteria; order Enterobacterales; family Shewanellaceae; genus Shewanella; species Shewanella corallii. The sequence goes on from NZ_JAKIKT010000009.1 coordinate 3,030, forward strand.
TTACTGCGGCGCTGCAGCACCTGAACAGTGCGGCGTATTTCGTCATCACGGCCAATAACAGGATCCAGCTTGCCCTGTTCAGCACGCTCGGTCAGATCCACTGTGTATTTTTTTAATGCCTGGCGCTGATCCTCTGCATTGGGATCATCCACCTTCTGGCCACCACGAATCGCTTCTATGGTTTTCTCCATTAACTCTTTGGTGGCACCCGACTCCTTAAGAATACGAGCCAGGGTGTCATTGCCTTCCAGCGCTGCGAGGACGAACAATTCGCTGGAGATATATTTGTCTTTACGTTTTTGGGCGAGCTTATCGCACAAATTCAGCAAACGGATCAGTGCCTGGGAAAGCTGTACGTCACCACCGGTACCGTCTACCTGTGGCAGACGCTCCAGCTCCTGACTGAGCAAAGAACGCAGATTGCTGACACGGATCCCCGCTTGAGTCAGCAGGGGATGGATGGAGCCACCATCTTGATTGAGCAACGCCATCATCAGGTGCACGGGTTCAATGAACTGGTGATCCCGGCCTAACGCCAGGGATTGGGCATCTGAAATGGCGATCTGGAATTTATTGGTCATACGATCGAGTCGCATAAAACCTCCTGAGGAAAGCCAAATATAGTCACCAACGGGGCAGGTATCGGCTGCTTTTTAATCCAGCATATATCCAGTGTATAAAAAGAAAATTTAATCAAATAGATAAATATACACCGGCAGATTCGTCTGCACCGTCTTCTAACAAAAAGATGGAGTCTGAATCCGGATTTTCAAGGGAAGGGTCAGGCCTTAAGCCAGATAAAAGAGGCAAAACGTCCTGTGGTTGCGGTTTTGCGGAAAGAAAAATATTTATGGTCCTGGGTATAGGTACACTCACCGGCACACAGGATTTCAGAGACTCCTGCCGACTCCAGTCTTTGACGAGCCAACATTTCCAGATTGCCGAGGAACTTGCCGGGCAAAACAGCCACAAAAGCCTGTTGAGCCGCTTCGTCAACAGCCATAAAAGCATCGCGGACTTCGCCACCAACCTCGAAAGCAGCTGGACCAATGGCCGGGCCGGTAAACGCCAGAATATCTTCAGGGCGAGCCTTAAACTTTGCCAGGGTGGCTTCAATCACGCCGTTACATAATCCACGCCAACCGGCATGAACGGCAGCGACTTCAGTACCATGGCGGTCGCACAGCAGAACAGGCAGACAATCAGCCGTCATGACCGCACACACCTGACCGGGTGTATTGGTGTAACTGGCATCAGCCTGATTGGAACCATCAAGAGGAAGGGAAACCACATCTGTACCATGAACCTGCTCCAACCAAACCGGCTGAGAAGGCATGGCGAACATGGACTGCACCCGACGACGATTTTCGGTAACAGCTTGTGGGTCGTCATTGACATGATCCCCCAGATTCAAGCTGTCGAAAGGTGGCAGACTGACTCCCCCCTCACGGGTGGAGACAGCAAAACCTATGTTATCGGGTACCGCCCAGCCAAACACCCTTAGATGTACTCCATCGGATGTTCTTCTGTGTCTTTACGCAGTGCTTTGGTCAGTTCAACCATATCTGCAGGAACCGGTGCCTGGAAGCTCATGATTTCCATATCAACCGGGTGCACCAACTCAAGACGTACAGCGTGCAGCGCCTGACGCTTGAAGTTTCTCAGCACCTCGGTGAACTCGGCGCTGGCAGCCTTGGGCGGACGAGGACGACCACCATAAACTGGATCACCTACCAGTACGTGGCCAATATGGGCCATGTGCACACGGATCTGGTGAGTACGACCGGTTTCCAGGCGCAAACGCAGACGGGTATGGGCGCGGAACTTCTCTGCCACACGGTAGTGGGTCACAGAAGGACGACCATTATGGATCACCGCCATATGGGTACGCTTGGTGGCATGACGACCAATAGGCTCATCAACGGTACCGCCAGCTGTCATGGTACCGATACAGATCGCCTCATATTCACGGGTGATCTCGCGGGCCTGCAACGCAGCGACCAGATGAGTCTGTGCTTCTACTGTTTTTGCCACCACCATCAAACCTGTGGTGTCTTTATCCAGACGGTGAACAATACCGGCACGGGGTACCAGTTCAATTTCCGGGCAGTGGTGCAACAGAGCATTCATCAGAGTGCCATCTGTATTGCCTGCGCCCGGATGAACCACCAGACCGGCCTGCTTGTTGATCACCAGAATGTGGTCATCTTCGTAAACGATATCCAGATCTATGGCCTGAGCTTCGGCGTGCACTTCCTCTGGAAGGGTCGCCTCAATCTCTACCTGCTGGGATTCGAGTACTTTTTCTCGGGGCTTATCTACCTTGACCCCATCAACATATACTGCACCGGATACGATCCATTCCTTGATGCGTGTGCGCGAGTAGTCAGGGAACAACTCTGCCAATGCCTGATCCAATCTCAGCCCTGTTTGAGTTGCTGAAATCTCGCTTTTTAGATTAATCTCTTGAGCCATAAGGAACCGTTCCCCGGATTTGGGGTCCAATAAGAAAGTGCTATCTGTTACAATCGGATTGTTTCTATTTTATCGTGAAATGGAAAAATTCTTAACTACAACTTATAAAAGAATTGAATTCTCCTATGTCTAGATTTGCCAAGTGCGCTGCCGTTGCCTTGATATCCCTTGCGATTTCAGCCTGTAGCAGTAACAACGAGCTGGATGAATCCCTGTCCAAACAGTCACCTGAGGCCCTCTATACCCAGGCCCGTACCTCAATGGAACTGGGAAATTTTTCCAAAGCAGTCCGCACCCTGGAAGCTCTGGATTCCCGCTATCCCTTTGGACCTCACAAAACTCAGGTCCAGCTGGATATGATCTATGCCTATTATAAGCTGAATGATCCGGCTTCCGGCATTGCCAATATTGACCGTTTCATTCGTCTGAACCCAACCCACCCTGATATAGACTATGTCTACTATATGCGTGGACTGGTGAACATGCAGTCAGACAGCTATATGTTCCACGATATGCTGGGTATCGACCGCACTGACAGAGATCCCAAGCACGCGATGCAGGCCTTCAAAGATTTTGAACGCCTGATCAAGATGTACCCAAACAGCAAATATGCTGCCGATTCGCAAAAGCGTATGCAGTGGCTGAAAGATCGTCTGGCTCGCTACTCCATCGATGTGGCTGAGTACTACCTGAAGATGAACGCCTGGAGTGCTGCAGCTGTTCGCGCTCAATCTGTGATGGAAACCTACCCGGGTACTCCTTCAACCGAGCGCGCGTTGGAAATTATGGCTGAAGCCTACGGAGAACTCGGACAGGAAAAGCTTAGAGAGCATGTTTTGCAGGTGCTCAAAGTTAACTTCCCGGGAAATAAACTGGTCGCTAACTAACAGTCGATAGCCTTTTAAGTTGCCCTTATAAACGCCCCTTTTATGGGGCGTTTTGTTTTGGGAAGCAATGCCGCCAAAGGCTGGGCAATACCAAGAGGTCAAAAAACCAGGCTGAGCCGATAATCAAGGCTGACAGCAGACTTAACTCAAGTATGGGGCCGAAATCTGACAACATTCCCAGCATAAACCCGGCGACCAACACCAGACTGGTCAGAGAAATTGCCGGAGTGATCCTGATTAACTGCCTTCTCAATATAAAGGGGTGCTGCGCTGCTTTGGCATCCAGCCGTAACAGCAGATGCAGGGTATCATCGACAATAATACCCAGGATCATACCTATTACCATGGTGCTCCCCAGGCTGAGGCCTCCCCCCGTCATCCCCCAGTAACCAAACACCCATATCAACGGCAGCAGGTTGGCCATCAACCCCAGCAGCGCCAGACGTATTGACCCTCTCAACCAGTAAAGCAGCAGACTCAGCATCACCAATGCCACCAAAAACGACAGCAACATATTAATGGCATTGTCCTCACTCAAATGAGCGTAAAGGCTTTGGGGCCCGAGCGCAGGGGACAATTCACCGGGATATTGCTGCTGCGCCAGCCAGCTGTTGATTCTCTGCTCCAGTGCCAACATGCTGGCGGTATCTGTTGGCCGTAAGTACACCTGCAGCAACTGACGTTGCAAATCATCTGTGACCTCCTTTCCCAGTCCAAGCTCTGATGGCGGTGTAGCCTTAAATACCTGCTCAAGGGCTGAACGCCCCAACCCTGCAGCTCTGAACCAGTCAATCAGAGTATCGACTCTCACCACTTCAGGCTGCTGCTTCAAAAAGCGGGAAAAGCGATTAACAAATCTGACTGCTTCAGGATCCAGCGCGCCATTTGGGTGTGTATATAGGAAGGTTTGATAATTAGCGGCATAAAACGTTTTGGCCGTCACCTCTGCCCCCTGGCGCAAAGGGTTATCAGCTGAGAAATACCCCAGCGGGTCATCTTTAAACACAAGTTGAGCCACGCCGATTCCGCCAAATACACAGGCCAGCAGAGCCAAACTCAAACCCGGCAGCGGACGCTGCAAGGCTTTAATGGCCAATCTGGATGAGCATTCCAGTCGTCGCGCCTCTTTTGGATTATTGTCCCGGCTGTGGCCCTTGCGCCTGCCAAGCCCCACAATCACCATCAACCAGGTGAGATGCAGTAGTAGATTGATCGCCACCGCGAATGCCACCAGAATGCCGAAGGCTTTTATGGGTGGTGAAGGACTGAAAGTCAGCAGCAAAAAACCACAACAGGTCGTGAGCGCCCCCCAAAACAGTGGCGGCAAGTGCTCCTCTATACTTCTGCGCCGGGCCTCCATGCAATCCAGCCCCAAATTAGAAAGCCTGCGCCAACCGGTAAACAGATGAATACCCGACGCCAGCGACAGCACCACCAAAATCACCGGAATCACACCACTGATTGCCGTCAGAGGCAAAGCCAACCATCCGGCAATGCCCAGAGTTAACCAAAGGCTGAGCAAAGCACTGCTGCCAATACCGAGCAGCCAGGGTAATGACCTGACGTACCAACCCAGCAAGATTGCGGTTAACAACATCAGAGAAGGCATAAACCAGGCAAGGTCACTGCTGAATACTTCGGCATACTGCCAGTTCAGAGCCAAAGGTCCATAGAAGAACAGCTCAAGCCGCTGACCATCAACCAACGCTGTCAATTGCCATTGCAACTGCTCTATCAATTGACCAAACAACTCGGGAGATAAAGCGGACTGCTCAAACTCCATTTCAAGCAGCACGATTCTGCCATCTTTGGAAATCACCAGGCTTTCTCTGGGGTGAGCTTTGTATGAAAGCAGCCTATCCCTGTGTCCGGAACCATGGATAAGCTCTAAATAGCCAGCTACAGACAAAACCTCGGAGTTGTCAGTCAGGATATTGTTGATCTGCTCAAGCTGACTTTGCTGATGTTGCCACTGCCAGTCTTCCGGGCCTTTGATAATCAACCACAGGGTATCGGGGCGATTGAAGCTATCAGTCAACTCCCGACTCAACTCATATCGCAGATCATCAGGCGCAAAGTACGCGTCGTAACGGGTATTGATATTCAGTTGCCAGACTAAAGGAGAGACAGTGGCGGCCAGCGCCAACCAAAACAGGACAATACCCAGTGGATGTCGCCACAACTTAATCAAATATCCATACATACAGTCCGATGCTTCTCCCTGAATCATCCTGTTTACTTACCCTATAGCGACCAGCCCTGTTTGGCCTGCTCTCGCCGGTTTTATCATCAATACTCCCAGCCATGGTGCAAGCAGGTGATTTTTCGCGCTTTACGTCACAACAGGCTAACGCTTTTACTGCAAAAACTCAGCATTATCAGCGCTTGCGGGCAAATCTTATGCAAACACACAGGTTTTTGGTTTTTCCCAAAGAAAAGTGTTGACTCAAATCCGCAAAAGCTTTTTAATGCACGCCGTCGCCCGAATAGCTCAGTTGGTAGAGCAGCGGATTGAAAATCCGCGTGTCCCTGGTTCGATTCCGGGTTCGGGCACCACTCTTTAACTTTGGTGCTGAACAGGCTAAATTAAAGAGCTTAAGCAAGATAGTACAGTGCAGGTGTGGTGGAATTGGTAGACACGCCAGCTTCAGGTGCTGGTGCCCTCACGGGCGTGGAAGTTCAAGTCTTCTCACCTGTACCAATCTTGTTTAAATAGTTGTTGATCACACAGGTCGTCAGTGCAGGTGTGGTGGAATTGGTAGACACGCCAGCTTCAGGTGCTGGTGCCCTCACGGGCGTGGAAGTTCAAGTCTTCTCACCTGTACCAATTTCTGACGATTCGATTAACAACAAATTCTATGCAGGTGTGGTGGAATTGGTAGACACGCTAGCTTCAGGTGCTAGTGCCCTTACGGGCGTGGAAGTTCAAGTCTTCTCACCTGTACCAATTTTAAGACCTCGATAACGTCGAGGTTTTTTTAGCGGAAAATAAAACCGTTAAAGCCCGAATAGCTCAGTTGGTAGAGCAGCGGATTGAAAATCCGCGTGTCCCTGGTTCGATTCCGGGTTCGGGCACCACTCTTTACTCTGACATCTTGATGTCTGCTACCAAAGGTAAAGAGTTTACTGTTCTCAATGCAGGTGTGGTGGAATTGGTAGACACGCCAGCTTCAGGTGCTGGTGCCCTCACGGGCGTGGAAGTTCAAGTCTTCTCACCTGTACCAAATACAGGCTTTGTTGTGAGCTGATTGTTGGTACACAGCAAAGAGATAAACATCAGGTTTATCAAAAAGTTTTGCCCGAATAGCTCAGTTGGTAGAGCAGCGGATTGAAAATCCGCGTGTCCCTGGTTCGATTCCGGGTTCGGGCACCACTCTTTACTTCGGCTGAAAAGTCTGCTACCAAGGGTAAAGAGTTTTAAAAAGTTCAATGCAGGTGTGGTGGAATTGGTAGACACGCCAGCTTCAGGTGCTGGTGCCCTCACGGGCGTGGAAGTTCAAGTCTTCTCACCTGTACCACATTGAGATACAAAAAAGCCTCGCTCTGCGAGGCTTTTTTGTATCTGTCGTTCTCTCTCTGGCTGAAATAGCTTTTACACCAAATAAAAAGGACCGGATAACCGGCCCTGTTCGGGTTCAGGAAAGTGCTGCAGGCTAAGCCTTAAACCTGCTGACAGAGGCCAGCAGCTCAGCTGCCTTATCTTCCAGAGTTGCACTGTCTTTGGCGTTAACGATTGCCGCCTTCGAGGAGCTCTCGGCCACATCCCGGATCACCAGAACATTCTTGTTCACCTCGTTGGCCACCATACTCTGCTGTTCAATTGCGGCAGCAATTTGAGTACTCATGTCCATGATATTACTGATGTCCTGATTGATTTGCTCCAGAGCATCCCCTGCCGCTGCAGCCTGAGCTACGCTGTCATTGCCCTGGCGCTGGCTGGTTTGCATCATGGACACTACTGTTTGAGTGCGGGTCTGCAGGTTATCAATAATAGTGGCAATCTCATTAGTGGACTCCTGGGTCCGCATCGCCAGTGAACGCACTTCATCGGCCACCACAGCAAACCCCCTTCCCTGCTCGCCGGCGCGTGCGGCTTCGATGGCTGCATTCAATGCCAGCAGGTTGGTTTGATCTGCAATCCCACGGATTACATCCAAAACCTGACCTATTGTCTCTCCATCTTTGGCAAGCTCGGAAACCACGTCCCCACTGTCATCCAGTTTATCTGCCAAGGTCTGGATCATGGTTATGGTATGCTGCACAGCGTGTTGACCCTGCTGCGCGTTTTCATGAGTCTTGGCGGCTTTGCCTGCTGCCAGCTCGGTACTGTTGGCAATCTCTTCTATGGTCGCCCCCATTTCCGTGATAGCAGTTGCCACCATATCGGTTTCGTTCAGTTGGCTGGTAATTCCATCAGAAGATTTGCGTGCAGTCTCAGACAGAGACAGGCAGGAGTCATTGACCTGAGTGACAGAGTCGTTGACCTGCCTGATAAGCGCCTGAAAGTTTTCCAGCATATTATTGAAGTGCAGCGCTATCTGGCCAAGTTCATCCTGACGGGAAGTATCACAACGAAGGGTCAAATCCCTTTCGGTTTCAACCCGAGTGATCAGTGCAGTGATCTGCTCTACCGGATTCACTATGCTGCGGATAATCGCTACCGTAAATACCGCAAGCACGGCGGCTAAGCAGGCAAATACGCCAAGAGATATCATAGTATTACGGGAGGTCTCTGCCTCATAGACTGCAAGGGTTTTCTCATTCAAGGCAACAAACAGTTTGTCCATCTGTGCACTCAACTGACTCAACTGACCTTTCAAACCGTCACCGTCACCAAGCCCCAGTTGCTGCTCTCTCTCCACTAACGCCCTGAAGTCATTCTGGTAGACCTGCATCAAACTGCTGATTTCCCTCTGAGTCTCTGACGATACACCGCTGACCTTGAGACGCTGGGAAAACAGCTCGATATTATTATTAAAGCGATCCAGATACTTGACGTCGCGGCGCAACATAAAGTCTTTCTCGTTGCGTCTGAGCTGCAACATCAGCACTGTCAGAGCATCCTGCTGCTCCTGTTTCAACTTAGACTCTACATTATGCACTGCCTGTCTCAGCTCACCATAAAGCCCACTCTTGGGCGTCATACCGATTTCAATTTGAAGTTGAGCTGCAATGTCGAAAGATTGAGTGTATTGTCGGCTGACATTCATAAACTCATCCAGTAACTGCTGGGAGACATTAAATCCGGCGTAAATGTGGCTTAAGCTTGCCACGGTAGTAGCCAGGTGCTCCCTGTCTTTCTGATGGCGGGCGGTGTACTTGTCATCAAGCCGTGTGAAGAAATCCTTCTCGTCTTTTCTCAAACGGAGCAAATCCCGCTCCAGTTCTACTATATGCTTTACTGCCGTATCCAGCTCTTCCTGAGTGGATTGGGCCTGCAGCTGCAGTACAAAGATCAGCACAACTGTGCCCAATCCCAATAATGCATTCAGCATCAATTTACGACGAATCAACATATTATTTCCTGTTGTTTTTATTATTCAGATGGCGACATCCTGCCTAACTCGCAACCTTGTTATACATTTGTGATACTAACCCCCAGTGTGCGCAACTTATTAAACTCGCTACAAAAGTGCGACAACTGTCATAAAAATGTCAACTTCACACACTCTTTATCGTTTGCCAGCCAACTTTATTTAGTTCAACCGATGTTTTTTTAATCAGACTTTAAACCTTTTATGTCTTTAACAGCATCTAAACAGTAAGCGACCAGATAAACCGGAAAAGGAAACTCTCATCCAGTGGCACTGAAATCGATACCGGAAACAGATCAACATCAAGCCTTCTGGATTGAACAAGCCAGAGCGGGAGACCAGCAGGCATTCCATCAGTTGTATCTGAAATATCGAAACCGGGTTTATACCCTGGCGCTGCGGCTGGCTGCGGATATACCGCTGGCTGAAGAGTTAACCCAGGACTGTTTTGTTCACCTTTGGCAGCAGTTGCACCAGTTTGACGGCCACTCAGAGTTCGCTACATGGATGCACAGGGTGTGCGTGAATCAATGTCTCTATTCGCTGCGGCGTCATCAGAGGTTTTGGCACAGGTTTTTGCCGGGCGAGACAGATATCGAGGTACATGGTCACCAATATCAGGGCCTGGACAAAATGTTGCTCAAACTGCCACAGCGCGCCCGTCAGGTATTTGTCCTGCACGCACTGGAAGGTTACAGACATGAAGAGATAGCAGAGCTGATGCAGATTGCATCTGGGACCAGCAAGGCTCAGTACCACAGAGCCAGACAACTGCTGAAGGAGATGTTGGTATGAGTGACCAGGATAAACAGCTCGAGCAACTGTTGAACACAGCCAGAGAACAGATAGCACCGGAGCGTGACCTCTGGCCGGGGATTCAGGCGCGTATCCACCAGGAAAAAAACCAGACGACTGGTAAGCGCAGTTATCGCCCGGCACTGGCCATAGCAGCACTGTTATTGGCTTGTCTGATGTTTGGCTGGCAGTTAACAGGCCCAATGAGCCAGAGTGTCGACCCGGCCCTGATAACTTTGGTCGAGTCTACCCGCCAGCAGCACAAAGATCAGCTCAGTCAGCTGCAGCAAGCGTTTCGCCCGGTCAAGTTGCAACCCAGTCAGGCGCAGCAAGCGATTGAAATGGGTGCAGAACAACTGAAAGGCGCAGAACAGCAAGTATATCAGGAGCTGCTCAAAGCACCGGATAACCAATCTTTATGGGAGATGTGGCTATGGCTGCATCGCCAGGAAATCGAACTTCAGCTGGATAGCCAACAGGTGTCCAGCCAACCACAAGGAGCACAAATATGACCCGATTAATGACGAATACCATATTGCTGAGCCTTACCCTGCTCGGCTCAGGATGGGCAATCGCCGCAGAGACAGTGGACGAAAGCCGCGACGTTTCCGGTAAATCCAATGTCAGCATTAAAGTTCAGCGGGGCGATGTGAATATAAAGTCCTGGGACAGATCTGAGATCCAGGTAAAGGGCACCCTGGATGACCTGAGTGAAGGCCTTGTTTTTACCGTGTCTGGAGAGCAAGTCACTATCGAAGATACCATGCCCCAAAGTTACAAGGGTAAAGGCCAGGGCTCTAAGCTGACCATCATGCTTCCTTCTGACTCTCATATTGAAGCAGAAGGAGTTTCCAGCGATTACAGAATTACCGAAATTGGCGGGTTGGTATCCATGCAGAATGTCAGCGGTGATGTCACAGTATCCAAAATCGGTGGTGGCGCCAGCCTCACTACAATTTCTGGCGATATCGAAGCGACAGAGATAGACAGTGCAATGGACCTGTCCACTATCTCCGGAGAGATTAAGGTCAACGGCGGCGAGCGTAAGCTGGGACTGTCCACTGTCAGTGGCGAAATAGAGGTCAACACCAATGCCACCGGCATTAAGCTGGAGACCGTGTCAGGGGAAGTGGAACTGAAAGCGCCACAACTGACTCAGCTTATGGTCAACAGCGTCAGTGGCGACGTAGATATCAACACCTCAGGAATACTGGAGCAAGCCAAACTGGATAGTGTTAGTGGCGATATCAGTATCAACTTCGACTCTGCTCCCAATGCCAGGTTCCGTATCAACGGCGGACCGGGTGGTCGTATCGACAATCAACTGACTGACGATAAGCCAAACAAAGCCAAATACACCCGCCAGCAAAGCCTTCAATTCACCAGCGGCTCAGGTGGCGGTACTGTAGTGATAAATACTATCAGCGGTAAGCTGGCAATCAATTAAGTAGACCAACCTGCCTGCTTGCCCCTCTTGGCATCAGGCAGGTTAAAAACTCAGAAGCGCCCGGAGCCTGAGTCTGGCCTTTGAGAGTCACCACACTAAAGTGAGCTTTCAACTCAGGCATATCCAGCGGATTCAGAGAGATAAGCTCATGTTCAGCCAACTCGTCTCTGATAGCTATCTCAGGTGTAATCGCCAACATATCGCAGTTTTGCAATGACGCCTTGATAGGTTGAAATTGGTCGAATCTGACCAGGCCGGCAAAATCCGCCCTTTCCTTACTGAACAGATCACCGAAAATCTCGAACATGCTGGCGGGAAGGTTGCGGGGAATAGCCAGCGGATAGCAGCGTAAATCAGACATGGTCAATGGACCTGGCTTACCCAGCAAAGGATGGCCGGCGCGACAACAGAACACAGCACTGAACTCCGGAAGTGGCAACAGATCAACATCATCACACTTGTCCAGGCCTGTACCTTTTGTTTCCGCAATAAAAAGAGATAACTGACCTTTAATTAAAGAGTTATACAAGGGCTGCCAACTGTCTACTTTCAAATCGACTCCGATAAGAGGATGGCGCCGAACAAATTCACCAATAACAGGACCGAGAATGCTGGTCGCTGGAATGGGACTGGCTCCCACCACCAACTCGCCGGTATTCAACCCTTTCATGGCGTCCAACTCCTCCTTGAGACAATCCACACTCAATAGAATTTTCTCTCCATGGCTTTGCACCAACTCACCATAAGCGGTCAACTTTACCGTTTTGGCATTACGGTCCAGCAATTTAACCCCAAGCAAGCTCTCAAGCTTTTGAATGCTTCTGGACAATGAAGGCTGTGCCAGGTTCAGTTCGGTCGCTGCCCGGTTGAAGTGCCTCACCCTGGCCAACACCATAAAGTGTTTCAGGTGTCTTAATTCCATCCGCTGGTTACCTGCCTTTCATAATCCCTTTCGAAGAAATGTTATATTTATGTAATAACTTATTCCAAACAATAGTTTAGCCGTGACAATTTGTATCAAGCATGCACAAACTGCATCGCTTTGCCCCCTCAAACCCACTCCTCGATAGCCACGGGTGCCCACCCCGGCTCATTAATAGCTTTTATGCATTATTAAACCAAGCCGAATGCATTGGATTCATGTTGCAAAACTGCAACAGAATCAAACAGCAACCCGAGTCTATGGTTGCCGGAAAAATAACAAATCAAAACACGGAAGAGTCACATGAAACTGAAGAAAATCAGTCTGATGACACTGGCCGCTCTGTATACCACTGGATTGGGTGCGACACTGAATACACAGGTGAACACTCATCAGGGCAACAGTGAGATACGGCCTGTCAAACTGACCGAAGATATGATGGTCAGCAATCGGGAAAGTAAGTCACACCCTACGCAAACCGTACCCGGAAAGCCCGGTCAGATCGGAGTAAACGTTCACCGTGCAGCTCAGGGCAGCGCACTTAACCGCGCTCCATTTGATTGGGAACAGGATATTCAGGGTCCACAAACCTATATCATCCAGTTTGAAGATGCTCCTGCTGCACTGTACCGTGGCGACCTGCCCGGATTGGCAGCAACTTCGCCACGTACTTTTGCCCCGGCTATGGGCAGCGGTCAACGCTATGGAAAGCTGGATATTAAGCAGCCTGAACTCAGTTCATATCAGACCTACCTGACCCAGCGTCAGGACAAGGCTGTTGCCAATATCAAAACATTGGCGCCCAATGCCGAGATCAAGCGCCGCTTCAATATCGCGCTGAACGGCGTCACCATGGAGCTGACTCAAGAGCAAGCGGCACAGGTTGCCAAGATGCCCGGAGTCACTGCAGTAACCCGCTCCAAGAACTATAAGCTGTTTACTGATGTGGGTCCGGCCCATATTGGCGCTGATAAGTTGTGGACTGGCCAGGGCGTTCCAGCCAACGTACCTGTCCGCGGTGAAGGTATTGTTGCCGGTATTATCGATACAGGTATTAACTCAGACCACCCCTCTTTCGCTGCGGTATCCGGTGACGGCTATGAGCACGTGAACCCTATGGGCGAAGGTAACTATGTCGGTGATTGCGTCGAGTCACCTGAGCTTTGTAACGATAAACTTATCGGTATTCGCTCCTATGACACAATTACTGATACCTATAAAGACCCCGCATTCCAGCCAGATGCATCTCCATGGGACCTGGATTACAAGCGTCCGCCAAATGGTGAAGATTACAATGGCCACGGCTCCCACACAGCCGGTACCGTCGCAGGTAATATGCTGTATGACGTCGCATTCCAGATCCCTGAGCCGGTAGAGACAGGAGACGGTTTCGATACAGAACTGGTATTCCCTGAAGTTTCAGGTGTTGCTCCACGTGCCAACGTCATCGCGTATCAAGTGTGTTACCCCGGCGACGGCAGCTATGGTGACTCTTACGGCGGCTGTCCGGGTGATGTGCTGGTAGCTGCTATCGAAGATGCCATTAAAGATGGTGTTGACGTTATCAATTTCTCCATCGGTGGTATTGAAAGCCTGCCATGGTATGACGCCATTGAAATGGCCTTCCTGTCAGCCCGCGAAGCCGGTATCTCAGTAGCGGCCTCTGCCGGTAACTGGGGACGCTATGGTCCATCACTGATCGACCATGTTTCTCCATGGCTGACCTCGGTAGCGGCATCTACCCATGGTCGTCTAATTGACCCAATCAAAGGTTCTCTGGATCTCGTGGGAACCGATGCCCCTATGGGCATTGAAGGGCATGGTGTCACCGGTAGCTTTACCGGCACCCTGGTTGATGCTGCAGACTTTGGTGATGAACTGTGTCTTGAGCCATTTGAACCGGGCACCTTTGACGCCGACGATATTGTTATCTGTAAGCGTGGCGACATCGCCCGTGTCGCCAAAGGCACCAATGTTGCCGCAGGTGGCGCTGGCGCGGTTATCCTGTATAACGCAGTTTCATGGGATGATGGTACCGGCGGTAACTCGCTGAATATGAATCCATTCCCAATTCCGGGATTGCATATTGATCTGTATTCGGGTCAAGACCTGCTGGACTGGGTAGCCACTACCCCAGGCGCACAGGCAAGCATCACTCCTTCTGTGATCCAGGCTTCTGAGCGCGAAGCGGATGTACTGGCTGACTTCTCCTCCCGTGGCCCAAGCACCACTAACCCGGATGTAATGGCCCCCAATGTGTCAGCTCCGGGCGTAGATGTATTTGCCGCATGGGCTGATGACATGCCATTCAGTCAATACTCAGCGCCAGCTGACTATGCAGCTATCAGTGGTACCTCCATGTCGGGACCTCATGTAGCGGGTGCTCTGGCCCTGCTGACTCAGGCCCACCCAGAGTGGACTCCAGCAATGATCCAATCTGCTCTGATGATGACAGCTCTGCCGGGTAAAACCCGCGAGTGGGATGAAAGCCTGCGTGAGTCTACCTTCTATGAAATGGGCAGTGGTGTTATCAACGTCGCCCGCGCGGTAAAGGCTGGCCTGGTATTGGATGAGAATGGTGACAACTACCGTGCCGCCAACCCGGATCAGGGTGGTGATGTGACCGCGCTGAACCTGCCTTATCTGGCAAACTCGGCCTGCGAAAGCAGCTGTACCTGGATGCGTACCTTTACCGCCACTGAAGACGGTGACTGGACTGTATCTGCCGAGACAATTACAGCTGAAGGTGCGCCTTTCCTTGAGCTGGATGTCTATCCAAAGAACTTCAGTGTGAAAGCCGGTGAAAGCCAGACTCTGATGGTTACCGCCAAGGTACTGGATGTTGAGTCTGTAAACGCCAGCTCTGCCAACTATGAAGTCTTTGGCAAGGTACATCTGACTCCGGCCAGCGACAGCTTGCCTGAGCAACATCTGCCGGTGATGGCACGCTTTGCCGGTTCCACCCTGCCCAAGATTGTCAGTGGCCAGATCCACCGCGATACAGGAACCATGCTGACACCTGAGCTGATGACCAAAGAGATTGCCGATCTGAGCGTTAAGGTGAGTGGTCTGGTGGCCGGTGAGCAAAAAGAGCATCTGCTGAGCTCAGCCAGTGCTCAGGACTACAGCTTCGAAGAACCTGAAACCCTGATGGACAATCCTGGTATCGAGATCCACTTCTTCGATGTGCCTGAAGGTACCCGTCGTATTGTTTGGGAACAGGTCAGCGAAGACAAGGCGGCAGTCAGCTCCCTTGATATCGGTATGGACCTGAATGAAGACGGTATGGTGCAGTGGAACGATGAGGCAATCTGTTACTCCTTTACCGATATTCAGGAGTATTGCGCCATTAACGATCCTATGCCGGGCCGTTACTGGGTAATGGTAGGTAACTTCAAGCGTCCATTCGGCGATGAAGAGGACACTGTCGACAGCATCAAGACCAGCCTGGCGCTGATTGGAGCCGATGACAGCAGCAACCTGACTGTTACTGGCCCACAAACCACCAATGGTCTGGATCCTTATCAGTTGCAGATGGACTGGGCGCTGTCTGAAACAGCAAAGGGCGACAGATTCTACGGCCTGGTTGAAGTGGGTAACAGCCCTGACAATATAGGCAATATCGGCAAAATGGCGGTGAATCTGGTTCATGCCGGTGATGATGTTACCGTTGACGCGTCCAAAGAGCAGGCGGCTGAAGGTGATATAGTTGAGTTCACCGTATCCATGGAGCCTAACCTGTTGGCGCTGGAGCGTAACGTCAACTTGCAGGTGCAACTGCCTGAAGGTATGCAGTTGTTGGAAGACAGTGTGACTGCGGTATCTGCCAATCAGGATCTTGTTGATAGCCTGGTCATTGATGGTCAAAGCATGACGCTGTCTGCTGTTCAGGCCGCCAGTAACGCCATTGAGCGTGCTTACACCTATACCACCAGCGACGATGATATGACCTGTCGTATTCCGGTTGGCTCTAACGAGTATTATCTGGATCTGTACGATGAAGCTTACATCGAGCCCATCCCACAAATTGCCGGTCGCGCAAATGAAACCCTGAGCGTACCCTTGAGTGCCTTTGGTATCGACCGTATCCCGCTGTATAACAACCACCCTGATTATATGGAAAGCGATATCCTGACCATCTCTCCGGGCGGCTTTATTCAGCTGGACAGCATGTGGCTGTTCTGGGCAGCGCACTATCCAATGGATGGGCAGTTCTTCCCTGACACAGTGATTGCACCTCTGTGGCGTGGCGACGGCTTTATGCAGCCGGGCTTCAACATGGACACCGAAGCTTACGATGGTGTCTCTCTGGCATCTACCACTGACGGCCGTTACCTGATTGTCGAGTGGGATAATATGAGCCAGGAATTTGCCTGGGGCATTAACTTCGAGCCGGATCCGGATGCGCGCTACAGCTTCGAGCTGCTGGCATCCAGCGAGCTGAACTTCGCTCCCGGTGAGCATGAGTTTATCTTCGCCTATGACAAGATGACCGGCGACAAGATGCATCTGGGTTCTATCGGTACCCATGGTTATCACGGCCCACGTGGCACCTTCGGTCCTTCTTATGGCTACATTGGCCATGGCTATGCGTTCAACGATGTTGACGAAAAAGTGAAAGAAGGTCTGGTGGTATGTGCCAACTATCAGGGTCCTGAGCAATCAGCCATTACCATGAACTTCTCTGCCCGCGTCAGCGCCAGGGCTGTTGGTCAGGATATGAATGTCGAAGTCACCAGCGACTACACCGGCAGTAATGCCGTTGTCACCAAGTCCATGGTGAAAGTACCTTCAAACCTGTCTATCGCAGCACTGGAAGACATGAGTGTGGACGAGAACGCCAGCATCAGCTTTGAAGTGATGGTGCGCGACAGTGAAAACACCGCTAACGGCATTATGGTGGAAGCTGAAAATATCTCTGCCACGGTTGAAGGCAGCATGGTGACTCTGACGCCTGATGAGAACTGGCACGGTGAAACCATGGTTAAGGTAACTGCCCATGATATGGCATTCCCTAACGACGCTGTCAGCACCAGCTTTATGCTGAACGTGGTGTCTGATGGTGTAGAGCCTCAGCCAGAACCAACGCCGGAGCCAACACCAGAACCGCAGAACGACGACGGTGGTAGCCTGGGCTGGCTGTCCCTGATTGGTCTGGGTCTGATAGCAAGTCTGCGTCGCCGCAAACTGCACTGATCCCGCATGAGCGTTGACTCATAAGTAAAAGGCCTTCCATTGGGAAGGCCTTTTCTCTGTATCAGTCTCCATTAATCACACTCTCACGTAAAGAAACACAGGAAATAGCCTCGTACTTAATACTCAAATTCTTTCAAGCATTTAAGAAACTCATAAACACCGGGAGAGCGGGATTCACTTTTCAGTACCACGGCACACAAGCCGATACTCACACTAGGCATATCATCTGGCACAAAGGAAACCAAATCTCCCTCTTCAAGTTCTCTGGAAATTAACGCCTCAGGAACCAGTGCAACCATGTCACATTTCTGAAGCGATACCTTTATCGGATTAAACTGTTCAAACCTGATAAGCCCAGCTTTATCATGACGACCATTCGTCAATACCCCACCAAATGCTGTTGCCAATTCACCGGGTAACCCCAACGGTACTGCAAGGGGATAGTCTTTTAAATCATCCAGGCGGACGGCCGATGGCTTGCCAAATATTGGATGATGCGGCCTGCAGCAAAACACTGTTTTGAAATTGGTGAGCGGAATAAGCTCTATATCGTTGGATTTCGCCAACCCCGTCCCGCTTGATTCGGCAAAAAAAACAGATATCGCCCCAGTTAACAACTGCTCATAAAGACTCTTCCAATCACCAACTATCAAATCAACCCTATACCAGGGGTGCTGTCTGATAAAATCACCAATCACGGAGCCTAAAATACGGCTCGCCAGAATAGGGCTCGCCCCTATCACAACCTCCCCTGCGCCACTTCTCTTCATTGTATTCAGCTCATCCTTCAGCTGCCCAACACTCTTGAGAATCCTCTGCCCATGATTTATGACAACCTCGCCATAGGGGGTCAGTTTTACATTTCTGGAGTTTCTCTCCAGTAGCTTTACCCCCAATACCCCCTCCAACCTTTGAATGCTCCTCGACAAAGAAGGTTGTGCAAGATTCAACTCTGTCGCCGCCCGATTAAAATGCTGAAGTTTTGCCAATGTAATCAGATGCTTAATTTGCCTTAACTCCATCCACAGCGCCTCCACGCTAACACGATGCAACATTTTATTAACACAACGGAGCAACCAAACAACACCAAAACATGGTGACAGTTTGTATCAAATCACCTGCGGAAAACTAAATAGAAAGCAGGTTTAACCAGCATGCCAATGAAAATCCAGCGTAAATACCAAAAGTAATCAATAACGCCCTAAAACACATTTGATTCACACAAGGACTCCTACACAGAATTTAACCGCTAAAAATCGCGCCAATGCGGTTCAAAACAACAACAGAGCAAATAGTTGGATATTAGAAAATGAAGACAAGACAAAACATCACAGTGGCACTTGCCATTATGAGTTCTGCCGGGGTTGGTGCCGCTGCCAATACCTTTCAGGATAAACATCAATTAAGGCAGGCGGAATTAGTCGAAACCAATTCTAAAACCTCTCAATCAATGTTTCATCCAATGCAAGACCTGCCAAACAAACCAGGGCATTTTGGAGTGAACGTCCACAGAGCACCTCAAGGGAATCATTCCAGAGCCACCCCGTTCGTATGGGAGGACAATCTTGAAGGCCCACAGACCTATATTATTCAAATGGAAGATGCACCTACTGCGCTCTATCAGGGGGGAGTAAATGGGTTTGCTGCGACTTCAGCAAGGGCAATAGCGCCAACAATGGGGAGTGGTGAGCGATTCGGGAAAGTGGATTTTAACCAACCGGCGGTTATTTCCTATCAGAATTACCTTACTGAGCGCCAGGACACAGTAGTAACCAATATTCAAACTCTGGCTCCACAGGCAGAGATTCAACGGCGTTATAACGTTGCTCTAAATGGCGTCACCATGGAGTTGACTCAGGAGCAAGCCGCCAAGGTGGCGAGAATGCCTGGCGTAACTGCAGTCACCCGCTCCAGAAACCACCAACTGTTTACCTTTGAAGGCCCAAAGCACATAGGTGCCGATGATCTTTGGCAAGGGAACGGCGTCCCTGCAAATGTCTCCGCTCGTGGAGAAGGGGTTTTGGTAGGAATTATCGATACCGGGATCAATTCAGACCACCCATCATTTGCCGCCGTATCTGGTGATGGGTACCGACATAAAAATCCGCTGGGAGAGGGAAAATATCTGGGAGATTGCGTCGAGTCACCGGATTTATGTAACAGCAAATTGATTGGTATCCGCTCCTATGAAACCATCACAGACTCTTACAAAAATCCAGAATTTCAACCAGATGTACCTGAATCGCAAGTAGATTATAAACGTCCACCAAATGGTGAAGACTACAATGGACACGGTTCCCATGTAGCCGGAACTGCAGCGGGTAACCTACTTAGCAATGTCCCCTACAAAATCCCCAACGCAAAGGAGACCGGTGATGGATTTGATACAAACCTGCACTTTAATGAAATCTCCGGCGTCGCTCCAAGAGCAAACATCATCTCCTATCAGGCATGTTTTCCGGGAGATGGTTCTTATGACCAAACCTATGTAGGATGTCCGACGGATGTGCTTATTGCCACCATTGAAGATGCGATCGAAGACGGCGTGGACGTCATTAACTTTTCCATTGGTAGCATTGAAAAACAGCCTTGGTACGATGCCATTGAGTTGGCATTCCTGTCTGCCCGCGAGTCAGGTATATCGGTAGCGGCAGCGGCAGGCAACTTTGGCCATCGCACATCTCTTATTGACCATGTATCACCATGGTTAACATCCGTTGGCGCCACCACTCATGGTAAGCAAATTAAACTCACAAAAAAGGGCGCTTTGACACTTAGTACCGACATAGGACTGGGAGAAATAGAAGGACAAGGCATCTCTGGAAGCTTCACTGGCACTTTAGTAAATGCCGCAGCTTATGGTGATGAACAATGCCTTGAACCCTTCTCTCCGGGTACATTTGAGGCCAATCAAATTGTCATCTGCAAACGGGGAGAAATTGCACGGGTAACTAAAGGCACTAATGTTGCCGCCGGTGGTGCAGGGGCTATCATCCTTTACAATGCCACCGCTGACGACGATGGCCAGGGCAGTAACCAACTGTTCCTCAACCCTTTCCCCATCCCTGGGTTACATATTGATTTTGACTCAGGCTCCTTATTAGGCACGAATGTTTTGATAAACCCGGACCTTCAGGCCACCATATCCCCCTCAATATTGGAAACCCAGGATCGTAATCCTGACCTACTCGGCAGTTTCTCTTCGCGAGGTCCCAGCAGGACTACACCCGATGTGATGGTGCCCAACCTTGCGGCTCCCGGTGTCGATATATTTGCCCCCTGGGCAGATGATATGCCGTTCACCAAGCAGCCTAACACAGCTGACTTTGCCAGCATCAGCGGCACTTCAATGGCCAGCCCTCATATTGCCGGGGCAATGGCGTTATTGACACAAGCCCACCCGGAGTGGACACCGGCAATGATTCAATCGGCGTTGATGATGACGGCCAAACCAGGCAAGCGGGAAGTCAACGACGAAACACGCATCGCCAATTTCCACGAAATGGGCAGTGGCGTTATTAATGTTGGACGAGCAGTCAGGGCCGGCCTGGTACTTGATGAAAAAAGCGATAACTACAAGGCTGCCAACCCAGATCAGGGCGGTGATATTACTGCATTAAACCTTCCCTATCTGGTAAATGCAAACTGCCAACTTGAATGTACCTGGCTACGTACTTTCACCGCTACCTCCGAGGGCAGCTGGAATGTGTCGACCAAAACTATCACTGTTGAGGGGGCACCATTTCTTGAACTGGAGGTTTATCCCAAAAGCTTTACACTGAGAAAAGGACAACATCAGCTTTTAAAAGTTAAGGCTAAACTGCTGGATGTCGATACCGTTGGCTCACCACGCTATGAAACTATGGGCGAAGTCCACATTGAACCGACCAGCAACAGCTTACCAGCTCAGTATCTGCCAGTAATAGCTAAAGTTGGAAGCAACCCTCTGCCTCCTATCATCACGGGTAAAATTCATCGTAACGATGGAACCCTACTCACACCAGAGCTAAAAACAAAAGAAATCAAAAAACTAAACACCCGGGTAAGCGGACTGGCGATTGGAAAACAACAAACGCACAAACTTACTTCCCTGTCCGGTACGGATTTTGATTTCAAGAAACCTGAAACCTTCGTCGACAACCCTGGAATAAACATTCAATTCTTCGATGTACCGGAAGGTACCCGAAGGATTGTCTGGGAGGAGACAAGCCAAAGCAATACAGCAAAAAGTAGCATTGATATAGGAATTGATCTCAACAAAGATGGATTGGTCAACTGGCATGACGAAGCGATTTGCTACTCCTTCACAGATGCAATGGACTACTGCGCCATCAACGACCCTGAGCCGGGACGATACTGGGCATTAGTCGGAAACTTCAAAAGAGTAATAGAAGGAGATGAGAACACGTCCGACACTATAAGTACTTCATTAGCCATCATTAGCAACAGCGATAACGACAACCTAAGTGTTTCAGGTCCACAGAGCAGTAATGGATTGGACCCATACCAACTGGAGCTAAAATGGGCTTTGTCAGACGCGAAAAAGGGCGATAGGTATTACGCTTTTCTGGAAATTGGCAATAGTCCTGACAATCTAAACAATATTGGCAAAATGGGCGTTAATCTGGTTCATGGCGGCGATGATATCACTGTGACGCCCTCCAAAGAACAAGCTGCCGAAGGTGATATTGTGGAATTCACCGTCACCATGCAACCAAACCTGTTGTCACTGGAACGCAAAGTCGATTTGCAAGTGCAATGGCCTAAAGAGCTACAACTGGTTAAAGACAAAACTGCAGCCATCTCGGCGGGTCGCGATCTGAAGGATAAGCTAAGCATACAAGATGCCAGCCTCTCTTTATCTGTTGTTCAGGACGCCAGTAATACTGTTAAACGTGACTACCTATTCACGACCAGTGATGATGACCCCAGCTGTCGAGTGCCGATTGGCAATAACCCCTATTATCTCGACTTACTTCAAGCTGGAATTAATGCAATTCCTCAAATCACCGGCGCAATAACCAACACTAAAACCTATAAGCTGAGCACCTTGGGAATTAGCCATATACCGCTCTACAATAACGAACCGCAATTAATGGAAAAGGACACGCTCACCATATCCCCCGGTGGTTTTATCCAATTGGATAGTTTTCCGTTCGTGCTGCCAATACATTTTCCCCTGGAGAAAAACTATGCGCCAGACACGATTATTGCACCTTTATGGCGAGGCGATGGTGCTATCAAATATGGTTACGATAGAGAGCTCGAGGAAGATGTAGGCGTTTCAGTAGCGGCGACTCAGAATGGACGTTATCTGGTCGTAGAGTGGGACAATATGCATCAGGAAACTGTTCCTTTTATAAACGAAAATCCCGATCCTAACGCTCGCTACAGTTTCGAGGTTATTGCATCAAGCAAGGTTGAATTTACACCGGGTCAGCACGAATTTATCTTTGCTTATGATAAGTTGACCGGTAAGAAAATGAACATTGGTGCTATAGGAACCCATGGTTATTATGGCCCAATGGGTAGTTTCGGACCGGCCTACGGGCGACTTGGTAAAAGCTTTGCTTATGACAATCTTGATAAAAAAATCAAAGAAGGTTTGGTGGTATGTGCCAACTACCAGGGACCAGAGCAATCTGAAATCAAGGTAAAATTTGCTGCACGTGTCAGCGCTACTGCGGTAGGTAAAGATATGGAGATCAAAGCAACCAGTGATTACACCGGCAGCAAGGCTATCGTCAGTTCCGCCAAGGTCAAAATCCCTTCCAACCTGACTATTGGACAATTGGAGGATATGACGGTTAAGGAAAATGAAGAGATAAGCTTTGAAGTGACTGTAAGGGACCGTGCCAACACTGCCAATGCAATTAAAGCAGAGGGTAAAAATGTATCTGCCAAAATTGATGGTAACAAAGTCACATTAAAGCCCGATGCCCATTGGTATGGAAAAACAAAGGTTACTGTTACCGCGTACGATAAAACCTATCCCAATGACGCAGCCAGTACCAGCTTTACTCTGGAGGTTACCTCTGACGGAAAGCCGAAACCTGAAGCCCCGAAAAAGCCTGAGACTGACAAAAAGCCAAAATCAGGTGGTAGCCTGGGCTGGCTGTCTCTGATTGGTCTGGGTGTGATGGCAAGTCTGCGTCGTCGCAAACTGCATTGATACCCACATGAGCTTTGACTCATAAGCAAAAGGCCTTCCCCCCGGAAGGCCTTTTTAATTCAGAGCACAGCGAGCTTAAGTTTCAGAGACTCAGGCTTTATTGCCCTTTACTGATGCTATCTCCGCCTCAGTCAGGTAGCGCCACTCGCCTGGCTCCATATCTGCATCCAGTTCAATATGCCCCACGGACTCGCGGTGCAGGCCAACAACCTTATTGCCTATCGCACCAAACATACGCTTAACCTGATGGTATTTCCCTTCAACAATCGTCAGCAGTGCTTCGTTGGCAGAAAGGATCTCAAGTTTGGCGGGACGGGTTGGTTCATCCTCACCGTTAAGCATGATGCCCTGTTCAAACTGAGCAACCACCTCCTCGGTCAGGGGATCTGCCACTTCAACCCGGTAACGCTTACCACAGGCTTTCTTGGGAGAGGTGATTTGATGAGACCATTGGCCATCATCCGTCATCAGCACCAGGCCTGTGGTATCCACATCCAGGCGGCCAGCAATACGCAATAGCTCAGGCTTCTCAATATCGAGCAGACTGATAACACACTGATACTCTTCATCCTGAGTGGAACATATTACCCCTTCAGGCTTATGCATCATCAGGTATCTCAGGCCGATTAGACTAAGCTCTTCACCATCCAACGTCACTCTGGTGTCCTCTTTCACTTTAAAAGAGGGATCTTTCACCATGACACCATCACAAAACACTTCACCTCTGTGCATGGCTTTTTTGGCCTGACTGCGGGTCAGGTAGGTGGCTTCGCAGATAAATTTATCCAAACGCACGGGCGTGTTCTCTCATCAACATAATCACTGAAGCTATTATCTCCTGTCCGCCCCCCTTCTCCAATACAGTTGCCCCTTTTTAGCCTGCATTTATCCCTGCCTCACAGGCCTGCTTCGTCCCGTAAACCACAGAAACCAGTGAGTTAACGATTCGTTACAGTTATCAGGCTGATACAAGCCCGCAGACATTTACATTTAATCAACATGCTTTAGCATGTGAGCTGGATTAAAAGGCAATGACAATACTTGCCAGGGGAAGATAACAGGGAATAACCATGAAAAAATCAGTCTTGGGCGTATTGGGCCTGTGTGCCATCGCCACACTTTCGGCTTGCAGTGATGACAAGCCAGCAACCACGCAAACCGACACCAAACCTGAAGCGACTCAAACGCCTGTTGCAGAGGCAGTCAGCGCGACCCTGAGCTCGGGCGTAGACTTCGACAACTTCGACCGCACCGTGCGCCCTCAGGATGACTTCTACTCCTATGTTAACGGCGGCTGGCTCAAGTCCGCCGAGATCCCGGGTGACCGTACCTCCATTGGTGCCTTCTACGATCTGCGTGAAAAGTCCAAAGAAGATGTGAAAGCCATCATTGAAGAAGTGGCAGCCCAAAAAGATCTGGCAGAAGGCAGCGACGAGCAGAAGGTGGCAGATCTGTACCGCTCATATATGGATGTGGAAACCCTCAATAAGCTGGGTGTACAACCATTGGAAGCCGAATTAAAGAAGATCGCCGCTATTGAAAACAAGGCTCAACTGGCCGAGTACTTTGCCCACAGCCAGATTGTCGGTGGCGGTACCCCAATGGCCTTCTACATAGGTGTAGACGCCAAGAACTCCAGTCGCTATGCCACCCATATCTGGCAGTATGGCCTGAGCCTGCCAGAGAGGGATTACTACTTCAACGAGGAAGAGCGCTTCGTCAACATCCGTAAAGCCTACGTTGAACATATCGAGAAGATGTTCAACCTGGCCGGTTTCGACAATGCCAAGCAAGCGGCGCAAACCGTGATGGCACTGGAAACTGCAATTGCAGAGCATCACTGGGATAAAGTTGCCGTGCGTGACTCCACCAAGCGCTACAACAAATATGAACTGGCTGATCTGAAGACCCTGGCTCCCAACTTCAACTGGGATGGTTATCTTAAGGTTCTGGGCGGTGACAAACAGCCAGATATCATCATTAACCAGCCAAGCTTTATTGAAGGGCTGACTGGCCTAGTAGATACCCTACCACTGGACGAATGGAAAACCTACCTGAAGTGGCAACTGCTGACCAACTACGCCTCTTTGATGAGTGAAGAGCTGGATCAGGAGAACTTCAACTTCTTCTCCAAGACCCTGAACGGTCAACAGGAGCAGGAGCCACGCTGGAAGCGCGGTGTATCCTCAGTTAACAGCACCCTGGGTGAAGTCGTTGGCAAAGTATACGTTAAAGAACACTTTGCCCCGGAAGCCAAAGCTCGCATGCAGGAACTGGTTGAGAATCTGCGCAAGGCCTATGGTGCCAGCATTGATGAGCTGGAGTGGATGAGCCCTGAAACTAAGGTGAAAGCTAAGGAGAAGCTGGCCAAGTTCAATCCTAAAATCGGTTATCCGGATCAGTGGCAGGACTACGACGCTCTGGTGATTAAATCAGATGAACTGGTAGGCAACAAAATCCGCGCCTCCCGTGTAGAGCATGATCGCCAACTGGCCAAGCTGGGTGGCCCTATCCAGAAGTGGGAGTGGTTTATGACTCCACAGACGGTAAACGCCTACTACAACCCGACCATGAACGAAATCGTGTTCCCAGCCGCTATTCTTCAGCCTCCTTTCTTCAATATGGAAGCGGATGATGCAGTGAACTATGGCGGTATCGGTGCGGTTATTGGCCACGAAATGGGACATGGTTTCGATGATCAGGGATCCAAGTACGACGGTGAGGGCAACCTGAAGAACTGGTGGACTGACAGCGATCTGGAAAAATTCCAGCAGCTGGGTAAGGCACTGGTCGCCCAGTATAACGGCTATCAGGTATTTGATGATCTTACCGTTAACGGTGAACTCACTTTGGGTGAAAACATCGGTGACCTGTCAGGTGCAACTATCGCCTACAAGGCATATAAGATGTCGCTGAACGGCAAAGAAGCCCCGGTGATTGATGGCCTGACCGGCGATGAGCGCTTCTTTATTGGCTTTACTCAGATTTGGCGAGCCAAGTTCAAAGAGGAAGCAATGCGCAACCGTGTTGCCACAGATCCTCACTCTCCGGCCAAGTTCCGTGCCATTGGTGCACTGTCCAACATGCCTGAGTTCTATCAAACCTTCGAAGTGAAAGAAGGCCACGAGATGTATATCCCGGCAGAGAAGCAAGTGAAGATCTGGTAATCCCTGTCTGACAGTATTGATAGTGTGTTCAAGGCGCCGAAAGGCGCCTTTTTTATGCTCATCAGATCACACTGATGACGGCAGTAAAAGCCTGATTCAGTATTGGTTCAGACTTGTCTGTGCATACTGGACTCCAGTTTCATAAAATTCGCTGGAGTTGAATGAACAAACTGTTTCGCAGCCTGCTGGTGCTTATGGTGGTACTGAGTGCCAAAGCCGGCATCGCAGCCCCTGTTGGCCTGACACTCACCACACTTCTGAGTGCGCCAGCCCATCATCAAACCCAAAGACCCGCTCCCGGCTGGGACAGACTTGGGCTGACTCAATTGAGACGCAGTGGCGCTCATAATACCTGTCAGTCCTCTTCCGACCTCAATACCCTCTATCTGGATGCGCCCCATGCTCAGGCTGAACTGACTCAGCTGTTATACCTGACCGCAGAAAACAGCCGCACCCAGCCCATCGTTGGCCAAATTAAGTCCCGAGAACGGGCGGAGCAGAAAGTGGCTGGCAAGCTTGAGGGTGATGCCAGCCGTCTGACAGATATTGTCCGTGGCTCAATTATCGCCGACAGTCTGGAAGACCTGATGGCCAGCTTCCACCAGCTGGAACAACAGGCCCGCGTTGTGCAGCTGAAAAACCGGTTCGCCGAGCCCAAGCGCTCAGGTTATCGTGACCTTAACCTGCTGATTGAGCTGCCCGAGACAGGCATGATTGCAGAAGTGCAACTGCACCTGCGTAAGATTGCCGATATCAAGTCCGGTATAGAACATCAGGTGTATCAGGAAGTTCAGGGTATCGAGTATCGAGCCAGTCAACAAAGCCGTGCTCTGACCGAACTCGAAAGGGCCCGGATTGTCCGTCTCCAACAGGATTCCCATAAGCTGTACCACAAAGCCTGGTTGCACTATAAACGTCAGGACGAACAACTCAAGGTGGCTTAACGAGACTGAACCGGCACTCATTGAGTGCCGGTTTGCTTTGGATTTGCCCCATCTGCCGCTATACTCCCGCCATTACCCACCCTCTCCCCCAATGCCATGCATGAAGTGATAGATAAACTGCAGGAACTGAGCGAACAGGTTCCTGTGCCTTTGGATCTGCCTGACTTTGACCAACTGGTTGAAGTAGAGGAAGAGATCCTGATCCCCCTGCCGGCAGAACTGAAAGAGTATCTGTTGCATGCCAGCGACGTGGTTTACGGCACACTGGAGCCGGTTACCGCTGCGGACTCTGGCAGTCACACCTACCTGCCAGAGGTGGCTGCTCATGCTTGGTCTATTGGTCTGCCAAGAGACCTAATCCCTGTTTGTCAGGTCGGTGATGATTTCTACTGCATCAGTCAGGAGGGTGAAGTCTTCCTGTGGCAGGATGACGAACTGTTGGAAGACAGCTGGGAATCCTTCTGGCAATGGGTTGAGGATGTCTGGCTGGAACAAGCCTGAGCCTGAATTAGCAATTTTATAAGGAGCCTGACATGGCTAAAACGATTGGCCTGAATGCCATTGAAATGCAGTATCTGCGACTGTCTCTGGGTCTGAGCCAGGCTCAGGTAGCTGAGCTGACCAAGCAGACTGAAGCCGACGTGATCGCCTGGGAAGCCGGTGAAGCAGAAGTACCAGGTTTAGCGCAGAAGACTCTGCTGGACCTGGACGACACCATTGAAATGCAGGTACTGAATACCTGTGATGGTATTGAAGAGCTGTTCAAAAAAGAGCCCAAGCGTCATCTGGCGTTTGTGGTTTATCCAACCCAGGCACTGTACCAGCAGTACAACCCTGAGTTTTTGTCCGCCCTGCCAATGACAGAGCTGTACAACACTGCCGCCTGGCGTATCAAGAAAGAGTGCAAGCTGGTGCTTGAGGTGGATGTTAGCCTGGTCGCGCTGAATGTCGAATCCTACAAAGCCTTCCGTGAAACCAACAGCATGGGCGAAAGCCGTGATGCCCGCGCCAAATGGGCGGCTACTCAGCTGAAGTAAGCTAAGCTCTTACTTATGCCAAAGACGGTCTCCAAGGAGGCCGTTTTTTATGCTTCAATGGATGGTACCATTAAGCTAAGGAAATTGGTAATGATTACCCTTTACGGCATACCCCGCAGCCGGTCGCTGCGTATCTCCTGGATTCTGGAAGAGCTGGAGCTCGACTGGAACTATCAATTTATTGATTTTGCCCAAGGGGATAATCGCAACCCTGAATTTCTTGCCATCAGTCCGGAGGGGAAAGTCCCGGCACTGAAAGATGATGGGTTGGTGATGACGGAATCAGCCGCTATCGCCTACCACCTGGCAGAAAAATACGGTAATGGCGACCTGTTACCAGCACCGGGTTCTGACGAATCAGCCCTGCATCACCAGTGGATGAGCTTTATTGTTACCGAGCTGGAACAACCCTTGTGGACTATGGGTAAACATAAGTTTGCGTTGCCGGAAGCTTACCGCCACAGAGAGTTCCTTGGCGTTGCTGTGTTTGAATTTGATAAAGCCGCCGCCATCGCTGAAGGCTGGATGCCTGACTCCGCGTTTCTGCTGGGTGAAGAGATCAGTATCGCTGATATTATGCTGGCACAGACGCTGATGTGGGCCAGCCGTTTCGAGCAGAAGATCCCGCCAAAGCTCAGTGCCTATATGGAGCGAATGAGCAAGCGTGCCAGCTTTACTGCAGCGCTCAATAAGGAGCTGGCAGGCGCAGGGAAAGCCTGAGCAAAATAAAAAGCGACCCTGAATTCAGAGTCGCTTTTTATCGGTGCTATACGCTTTTTAAACGCTGAGACTCAGCATCAGAAGCGATAGCTTGCCTGACCATACACAAAGGCGCCTTGGGCGGAATGTGTAGTCTGGTCATAGCCCATAAAGTCAGCCGCGCTGAATGGTGGGTCCTCGTTAAACAGGTTGGTTCCACCAACAGTCAGGGTCCAGTGCTCAAAGCCCACATAGCTGACATTCATATCAAAGGTCAGCATGGAGTCTATGGTTCCGGTTGCGCCGGCGTCTCTGTCATCCTCGTACTCGCCGATATAGTTCAGACGAGCCGCGGTTTGCCAGTCACCATAGTTCCAGTCAACGCCACCAACCCAGCGGAACTCAGGGTGTTGATATTCACCCACCAGCTGCTCGGCGCTGCCATCGACTCGCTTCTGCTCGAATGAGTTAACCCAGGTCAGGTTGTACTTGAAGTTAAAGTCACCGGCACCATTGGTTTCCATACGGTAAGCCAGGTCAAAGTCCACACCATCGGTAGACTGAGAGCCCAGGTTGAAGAACTTGTCATAGATTTCAATGATACGGCCCGGCACACCACCAGCAGCAGGCTCACGCTTAACCACTGCAGGGTTGCTGCCGTTGTTATCCAGCAAATACTGGGTATCCGAGGTGATCAGTCCTTCCTGATCATAGTTCCAGTAGTCGACGCCCAACGTCAGGTCATCCACTATCTCCCAAACAGCACCAATGTTGTAAGAGGTAGACTCTTCCGGCTGCAGGTCAGGGTTACCGGCAAAGATAACAGTACGTTCCTGAGCGGTACAATCCTCTTCCAGACCCGTCAGCGGACAACGAGTGCTATCCACCAGGCCAGGAGATTCCTGCGTTGCCCCCAGTCCCAGCTGCACCAGAGACGGCGCGCGGAAAGCTTCGCCCCAGCTGGCTCTCAGGGTCAGGTTATCCAGAGGCGTATACTTGAGGCCAATCTTAGGATTGGTAGTGGTACCAAAATCGCTGTAGTCCTCATGACGCACCGCCAGTTGAGCTTCCAGTTGCTCAGCCACTGGTACCACAAACTCTACAAAGATCGAGGTCTGGTCGCGGTCACCACTGGCCTGAGTCGCCTCAGTACCAAAGATCTCGCCCCGCAGGAACAGCTCATCCGGGTCATCACTCAGCTCCTCTTCGCGATACTCAAAACCTACCGCCATGGCTACATCACCCGCAGGCAGAGAGAAGATATCGCCGAAGATCTTGCCATCAAATGCCTGAGTGGTGGACTTACCATTACGTGTGGTATTCACCGTAATATCATCGATCACTGACTGAGGCTGAGTCTGGCTGAATGGGTTGTACTCACCGGCATTAATGGCAGCCTGCAGTCTTGGCGTTTGCACAAACCCCTGGCGACCATATTCATGGTTACGGTTGTAGGAATAGGTGTAAGCCAGCTCCCACTCCCAGTCGCTGAGCATACCGTTCAGACCCAATACCATACGGGCACTGTTGGACTCGGCTTCTTTCAAACGATTACCGGCTTCCGTCAGACGACGACGCATGGTCAGGTCTTCACCGGGGAAAGGGTTGACCTGGGCACCACTGGTAAACAGTGGGTTGTCGGCCAGCATATAGAACTCAGAAAAGGATGGGCTGGCTGCACCTTTGACTACGCTGTTGTTGTGCTGAACCATCACCTCGGCAAACATCTTGAGTTCATCGTTGAACTCATAGTCATGGAAAACAGACAGGCCGACGCGGGTCGACTCAGGGATAGAGGTCATATGCGGCGCATAGTCATAACGACAGAAGTTGCCTTTCTTGAGGTCAGCCGGACAGTTGGCATCCGGCGTCCAGTCAAAGTCGGCAGACTTGGCCAGAATAGAGCCATCGGCTCCCACGGTAGCTGGGATATAAGTCCCCGGATTACCTGCGGACGAACGAAAATCAAAACCGCCACGGGCCGTCTGATTTGCACTGCGGGAATAATCACGGTCGGCAAACAGGGTTTCATTCTGCTTGAAGTAATCCAGAATCACTGTGGTATGACTCTTCTCACCCTGGGTACCCCAGAGCATGGAAGCAGACACCTGACCGTCACCATCTTCAATGGTATCGGCCACCTTGGCATTAATTTCAAAACCTTCAAAATCTTTCTTCAGGATAATGTTAATTACCCCGGCAATGGCGTCGGAACCATAAAGTGCAGACGCACCATCTTTGAGAATGTCGATGCGCTTAACCGCCGACATTGGAATTGAGTTGATATCAACAAAGGCTGTGTCGATATCCTTGGCGAATGAGTTGACTGAAATACGGCGGCCGTTAAGCAGTACCAGGGTTGAGTCGGCACCCAGGCCCCTTAGCGAGATAGCCGCACCACCATTGGAAGTATCATCAGAGTTATTACCCTGAGTCGAGAAGGTACCATTGCCTGAGATTGGCAATTTACGCAGCAGCTGAGACATATCCTGAGCGCCGGAACGGGCGATATCTTCAGCCGATAACACAGTTATCGGTGAAGCTCCTTCAAGATCAATTCGTTTAATGTGACTGCCGGTCACTTCAATGCGTTCAACTTGCTCATCATTCTCGGCTGCAACCAGAGCTGGTGAGATGGCCATTGCCACCGCCAGCGCACAGCTGTGCTTTAGCTTGTTAGAAAGGTCCATGTCTTTCCCCAAATTGGTTAGGAAAGGTGGCGAACTAATATTCGGGACGTCCGCGCTTTCCTCGGGTTGTTATATTCGGTCGCGTACTCCTTTACACTCGTAAAACCGCAACGAACCCAAGTTAAAAGCCCCTTTTCAGGAGTCAATTAATTCATCCCTGATATAGATAAATATCCGTTAAAAGTATTAGAACAAAACAGCTAGCAACATATTTCAGCAACATCCACACATACTCTTGGGTGATTTAACCAGAAACAGCGAAAACGAATGAGCCGTTGACGAGCTATGCCTCTGGGCGGGTGGCTGTGGTAGAATATGCCGCAAGTTTATACAAGGGCCGCTATCTGTGTCGGCCACGCTTTCCTCAGTGGGAACCCAATGACCAATAATGATGTTTTGCGCCGGTTGCGCTACGCCTTGGATCTCAGCGACGGTAAAGTTATCCGTCTGTTTGCCAAGGTAAAATTTGAAATGCCGCAGGAAACCCTGCACAACATGCTGAGAAAAGATGATGAGAAAGGGTTTCAGGCCTGTTCAGATCAGGATTTGTGCCGTTTCCTTGATGGCCTGATTATTTTCAAGCGTGGTCAGCGCGAAGGTGCGGAAACGCCCAAGCCGACCCGACTGAACAACAACCTGATCATGCGTAAATTACGTATCGCTCTGGAACTACGTGATGATGATATCGTTGAGCTGCTGTCTCTGGCAGACTTCCGCACTTCAAAGTCAGAAATCTCAGCCCTGTTCCAAAAGCCGGAACATAAAAACTTTAAAGTTTGCGGTGACCAGTTGCTGAGAAACTTTATTAAAGGTCTGTCAGTCAAACTGCGCGGTAAATAACCCCTGTTTTTATCTGAAAACGCTGCCAATGGGCGGCGTTTTTTTATGGCTGGAATATCACTGCTCAGACCGACAAGTCTCAGATTTCATGTTATCTTTAACAGCAATGATAGAAAAAACCACAATACTGCCAAAGGTTACCCATGGACGATAACAAACGCCCCCTTTATCTGCCTTTCGCCGGCCCTGCGATTCTTGAAGCCCCATTGATTAATAAAGGCAGCGCCTTTACCGAAGAGGAACGGATCTTCTTTAACCTTGAAGGTTTGCTTCCTCATGTCATCGAGACTATCGAAGAACAGGCTTCCCGGGCTTACGATCAGTTCAAAGCCTTTAACAGTGATCTGGAAAAGCATATCTATCTGCGCAATATCCAGGATACCAATGAAACCCTGTTTCACCGTCTTATTCAGAACCATATTACTGAGATGATGCCCATCATCTATACCCCGACAGTCGGTCAGGCCTGCGAGCGTTTCTCCAAAGACTATCGTCGCAACCGGGGGCTGTTTATCTCCTACCCCAACAAAGACAGAATCGATGACATCCTCAACAACTCCACCCGCCACAAGGTGAAGGTGATTGTAGTGACTGATGGCGAACGTATTCTGGGTCTGGGCGATCAGGGCATCGGTGGCATGGGTATCCCTATCGGTAAATTGTCTCTCTATACCAGCTGTGGTGGTATCAGTCCGGCATATACACTGCCAATTACGCTGGATGTTGGTACAGATAACCCACACCTGTTGGAAGACCCTATGTATATGGGTTGGCGTCATCCCCGCATTGGCGGTGAAGAGTACGCCGAGTTTGTCGAAGCCTTTATGGATGCGGTTTCCCGCCGCTGGCCCGATGCCCTTATCCAGTTTGAGGACTTCGCCCAGAAAAATGCCATGCCACTGCTTGAGCGATACAAAGACAGATACTGCTGCTTCAACGATGACATTCAGGGTACGGCTGCAGTCACTGTGGGTTCTTTGCTGGCGGCCTGTCAGGCTGCAGACACCAAGCTGAGTGAGCAAACGGTCACCTTCCTGGGTGCAGGCAGCGCAGGCTGTGGTATTGCCGAAGCGATTATCGCCCAGATGATGGCCGAAGGCCTGAGTGACAAGCAGGCCCGCGCCCGCATCTTTATGGTGGACCGCTGGGGCTTGCTGCAGGACAACATGCCAAATCTGCTGCCATTCCAGCAGAAGCTGGCTCAGAGCTCAGACGAGACCCAGGACTGGGAGACTTTCTCGGTCAATGACAATATCTCCCTGTTGGATGTGGTCAACAATGCCAAGCCAACCGTGCTGATTGGCGTTTCCGGTGCACCAGGCCTGTTCAGTGAGGAGATTATCCGCGCTATGCACAAGCACTGTGAGCGCCCGATAGTGTTCCCGCTGTCCAACCCTACCAGCCGGGTCGAAGCCACGCCAAAGGATATTATCTACTGGACCGAAGGTCAGGCTCTGGTTGCCACCGGCAGCCCGTTCGAACCTGTGGTCTATGGTGAAAACACCTATGAAATTGCCCAGTGTAACAACAGCTTTATCTTCCCCGGCATAGGCCTAGGGGTATTAGCTACCCGAGCCGACAGAGTCAGCGACGAAATGCTGATGGCCTCAAGCCGGGCGCTGGCCGAATGCTCTCCACTGGCCAGAGATGGTGAAGGTGGTTTGCTGCCGAGCCTGGAAGATATTCATGATGTAAGCAAGCATATCGCTTTTGCCGTGGGCAAAGTGGCGATTGAACAGGGTCTGGCACTGCCCAAGACCGACGAACTGCTCAAGCTGGCTATCGAGAAGAACTTCTGGACTCCCGAGTATCGTCAATACAAGCGAACCTCGTTCTAATCTCTGCCAATACAAAAAGCCCGGCGACTGCCGGGCTTTTTTATCACCAGCTTATGCCATGACCTGCTTGAAGCTGTTCAGCATAGAGCGGTCGGTACGGGCCTTCTTCAGCTTCTTGATGCTCTCTTTCAACGCATCGTCAATCAGCTGGGCAAAAATACCCTGATACTCTTTCTCGGCAATGGCATTGTCAGTCTCAGCCAGTTCAGCCAGTTGTTGACCAGCCATGCTCAGCTTCAGCCAGCTCTGGGCGATAAAGAAACCATGAAACTCAGCCTGCGGCATCAGCTTTTGTGCGCTGGCAGGCAAAGCATTCCAGGTGTTGGCAAAGCCTTGCTGCTCATCTGCCAGCAGTTGCGCGGCCAAATCTTCATAGGCCCCTTTCAGGTTTTCAGGCAACTGATCCATCGGCATCACTTTGGATGCCACTTTTAACGCCACTGCACGGGCGATATCCTGATAATCACTCATCTCATTCGCTCTCAATTTTTAAACGGCGTGCATTATAGCGGCAGAATCACTGAGGTTAGAAGCGACCACTGACATAAAGCCCATATTGACCATTACCGGCAATTGGCACCACTGTCAGGCCTTCATAGGGCGTGGTGAAGTACCAACCTGCCAGCGCGCCGATGGCGGCACCTGCCAGTACATCCTCAATCTCATGCTTGTCACTTTCCACCCGGGTATAACCAACATAAGTGGCCACAGCATAGGCGGGAACACCCCACTCCCAACCATATCTTTGATTGATAAAGGTTGCAGCCATAAAGCTGTCTGAGGTGTGGCCTGATGGGAAAGAATCATTACCACTGCCATCGGGACGTTCTTTGTCTATTCCCCACTTCAAGCCTTCCACCACCACCCGGGAACTGACCGCAGCCTTGATAAGCTGCCAACTGCCTTCATCCCCTTCTTCATGAAACAAAGTGGCACCAAACGCAGTGGCCGGTAGCAGCAGATGCAGAACATCACCGGAGGTTTCCAGATCACTGTTTGCCCGCGCCACCGGGGTTAAAAGCAGGCCAGCCATGGCCGTCATCAGTACCAATAGTCTCATCAAGTCTCTGTCCAATATGGTAAAAAACGTCCGATTATACCTGATTTCATGAGCTCAGGGGCGATAGGTATCACCCGGCATCAGTGGAGCCAAATTCAGCCAACAGGTATCATTGTGGGGTTTTCACTCCTTTGCACCGGGAAATCATGTCCAAGCCTCAATCCTCCAATCCCTCCCAGACTCCAGCTCATTTGCCGGATGCTGCTGCGCTTAACCAGCTTGCCCACCTGATCAAACAATGGGGCAAAGAGCTGGGCTTCGCTCAAATAGGAATAAGTGATACAGACCTGACAGAGGAGGAGCCAAAGCTTCAGGCCTGGTTGGATGCAGGCTATCACGGTGAGATGGGCTACATGGCCAGCCACGGCATGATGCGTGCCCGTGCTCATGAGCTACACCCTGGCACCCAAAGAGTGATATGTGGGCGGATGGACTACCTGCCGCCCTCGGCAGGCTTTGCGACCAATCTGAGAGATCCCAACCTCGGCTACATCTCCCGTTATGCTGGCGGCCGTGATTATCACAAGTTGATCCGTAACCGGATGAAGCAGTTGGGGCAAAGAATAGATGTCTGGCTCAGCGAACAGGGATTCAGCCAATCAGACAACCGCCCATTTGTCGACTCGGCTCCTTTGTTGGAAAGGCCTCTGGCCGATAAAGCAGGCCTGGGCTGGACAGGTAAACACTCACTGCTGCTAAGTCAGGAAGCGGGCAGTTGGTTCTTTCTGGGTGAACTGGTTATCAACCTGCCCCTGCCTGTCGACATTCCTGTCAGTGAAGCGTGTGGCACTTGCATTGCCTGTATCAAGACCTGCCCAACAGGCGCTATTGTTGAGCCCTATGTGGTGGACAGCCGTCGCTGCGTCTCTTATCTCACTATTGAACTGGACGGCCCAATCCCGGAAGAGCTGCGGCCTTTGCTGGGTAATCGTATCTATGGCTGTGATGATTGCCAATTAGCCTGCCCGGTGAATGCCGCTGCGCCACTGACTGAGGAAGCCGACTTCCACATTCGCCAGCAGTTAAAACAGCCAGAGTTATTGACCCTGCTCAGGTGGAGCGAGACTGAGTTTTTGAAACATACAGAGGGCAGCGCCATTCGCCGCATTGGCTGGCAAAGGTGGCAACGGAATATCGCAGTGGCACTGGGTAACGCTCCCTATTCAGACGACATAGTGTCAGCACTTCAACATCAGTTGGAGTCAGAGCTGCCCGGTGACGTGGCAAAAGAACATCTGCAATGGGCATTGGCGCGTCAACTGGCCACCAAAGATAGGCTGGTCACAGACAATCGCAAACAGCAACGACTGATCCGGAGCATAGAGAAGGGCCTGCCCAGAGACGCCTGACAAGCCCTGCCATATACCCTTGGATCAGAATACTGTCTAACCTGCTGTCAGCTTTCTTTCATATCCTGATCAAGAGTAAAGCCTACCTTGATGGTCACCTGCCAGTGCGCAATCACCCCTGCCTCAAGGTGGCCACGGGTTTCCATCACCTCAAACCAACGTAAATGCTGTAACGACTGGCTGGCAGCCTCGATGGCATTACGTATTGCATCGTCACTGCTAATGGGGGATGAGCCGGTCAGCTCAATGATTTTATATACATGACTCATGGCGCTCTCCATTGGTCAACACCCTACTATGAGTAGCGCCCGGACTCGCTGAGGTCAAGCCGGAGTTACCCCATCAAGCATCAACCCTCCCCGGACAATGTCAATTACACAAAACAATATTTCTGCCACGCGAACAATGGGCATCTAGACGTCTAGAAGTTTATTGTGTTAGCCTGCTTGCTATGGATACCCAATCCGTGAATTGAAGCACTGAGGATAATTCAATGAGGTGGAGGCAAGATGATTGAATTGAGGCACCTGCGCACTCTGGTGGCACTGAAAGAAAGTGGCAGTCTGGCGGCTGCGGCGAAGAAACGTTTTGTGACTCAGTCAGCCCTGTCGCACCAGATTAAAGAGCTGGAGACCCGAATCAATTCCCCCATTTTTATCCGCAAGAGCAAACCTTTGTCCTTTACCCAGGAAGGTATTCGATTGGTTCAATTGGCTGAAGAGATTTTGCCACGGGTCACAGAGATAGAGCAGGTGCTGAAACGAGGTGTCCCCACACAGCGCCAGCAGCTCACAGTCGCGATAGAGTGCCACTCATGTGTACGCTGGCTAATGCCTGTGATGGAACAATTTCGCCAACGTCATCCGGGGGCCGAGCTTAACCTTTCCAGCCGTCACCTGTTTAACGCAATTCATGCTTTGGAAAATGAAGAGCTGGACCTGGTACTGACACCGGACCCGGCTCCCAGTCACAGAATTGCCTATCAACACCTGTTTGATTACGAAATGAAGTTGGTTGTCTCCAGCGATCATCCGCTGGCTGAAAAGCCCTTTGTTACACCACAGGATCTGGCCGGACAGCCACTGCTGAGCTATCCGGTAAAACTGGAAAGACTGGATATTTACCGTCACTTCCTGGAGCCTGCCGGCGTTCTGCCCGGGGAGCAGAAGACCTGTGATCTGACCATGATGCTGCTACAGCGTATTGCCTGTCAGGAAGGGATTGCAGCTCTGCCAAGCTGGTCGGTGTCTGAAGCTCAGGGGCTGAGCCTGAAAACAGTAAGATTGGGACAGGAAGGTATGATGCGCCCCATGTTTGGTGCTTATCATCGTAGTGCGACCAATGCCAGCCTGATCCAAAGTCTGCTGACACTCCTTAACGACCACCAGAAAAATCGTTGACCCTATACAACAAAGGCCCGGAAATTCCGGGCCTTATTATGCAGTCAAAGGGTTTAACAGCAAGCCTTTTTTGGCTAACACCGCCCTCAGCAGCATACCGGGAGACTCTTCCCAGTCAGTACTTTCAATATTGTGTGCCACCAAAAATTCCCGACTTAATTCAGGGTCCATATTCAATGCGGTAAAAGCTTCAACAGACAGCGTCTGCTGCTGAGTATCGATCAGCGACTTCATCACCCCTAAGGAATAGGACTCTTCCAGATCTGCATTCATGTGAGCAAAAGCAGTTAACGCAATAATCTGTCCGTAAACGCTGAACAGCGCCAGGGTGTGCAGCTCATCAGGATCCGTTTTGCAATCTTCCAGCTCAGCCAGATAATCTACGGCTGCGTGGGCAATGCCCTCGGTCAGATGCCAGTAGCCATGCACCAACTTGCGATAGGGTTCAGGCAACTCATCCAATCTTTCTTTGAGGTAATAGGTGAAGGCATAGCGGTAAATATTGACCTGCCCAAGCCGAACCAGGGCTTCTTTGAGGGAGCGGTTTTTACTGCTTGAGCCACTGCCGTGGGCGCAACTGCTTCGCCAAAGCAGGTGAGCTGACAGCGCGGGATCGCCGGCGACAATGTCAATCACGACACGAATATCACCATCACTGATGATCGCCTGTTTCAGGGGCAACAATACCCCCCGTCGGCCAATCACCTGTTCTTCGTTGGCCATAATAGCCCGAATACGGGTCAATACCTGCTGCTCTAGCTCTGTCATCGGTTAGTCTGAACCTGAAATTCATTTTCATTATCAAGGGCTAAAGGCAAGATCCCTTGCCTGTTCGCGACAGGATAACATTTCTTCATTGAGATTAATATCACACCAAGTTCTTGATATGAAAAAGCCGACACCTGAGTGTCGGCTATCGCTACCAAGCATATTTCACCTTGGTCTGAATCACTCTCAGAAACTATAGCTCAATGTCAGCCTGATATTTCGACCATTACCAACATAATATTTTGCGGGCTCATATCCAGGGAACGACTCGGCATAATAGGCCGCACTGACGTAGTCTTTATCCAGCAGATTGTCTACCCGAACGCTGGCCTGCCAATCACTGACTCTGTAGTTCAATGCCATATTCACCAGAGTGTAAGAGGCCAGTTCAGGCGCGATATTCGCGTTATCACCTTCTTCATAACGCTTTCCTGTGTAGGCCACGTCCGAATAAAGTTGCCACTGGTCATTGATATCCCAGCTGGCATAGATACGACCTGACTCACGGGCAACCCAGGACAACTGCTTCCCCTTGTTGGCTCCTTCGGTAAATTCCGCATCCACAAACTGAAGTTCACCGCCAAGTTGCAGTGCACTTAATACCTGCCAATCCAGACCAAGGCCCAAACCGTGGCGACGGGACGCCTCAGCATTGATATTGGCACCATTAAAACTGCCGCCCTCAGGCTTTTGCGCTGTCGGGTCGAAGATAATTTCATCCTCAAGCTCCAATCGGTACAGGTTTATCCAGGATTGCAGCTTATTGTCGCTGTAACGCCAGCCCGCTTCGTAGGAACGCCCTGTCTGTGGCTTTAGACCCACCACGCTTGGCGGTGTATAAGCCTGCTCATCTACCTTGGCAAAGCGGAAGTTATCTTCGGCGCGCAGGTAAAACTTATTGGCATCATTAAATTGGTAGTTCAGACCTAATTCGAATGCTTTAGCATCCTGATTGAGTTCAGTTCCCTGAGGGAAAACAGAGGCATCAGTCAAATCATCTTTAACATCAGCGTAGCGGCCACCCACCACATAGCTCAGCTCTGCAGTCAAAGGTACGGTCGCCTGCACATAACCACTTAACTGGGTCTGGGTGTTACTGCGACCAAAATCGAACTCTGATTCACCACGGCTGATATCAGCACCCATAACAATCGACAGGTCACCGGCGGAAGTCGGATAAGTCGCAACAGCTTTAGGTGAAAACATAAACTGATTGCGGTCATTACGCCCCGGCCATCCCCAGCTGACAGAAGTCACCTGGGTATCACTGTAGTTGGCATCGGCAGACAGCAGCCAGTTGTCATTTATCTGCTGAGACACGCCAGCACGGGCAGCTTTAGTGACATCATGTTGATAGTCATTGGCAAAAGTGGGGTTGCTCTGACGTGGATCTGCTGCGTATTCGCTCGCCGTCAGACCACCCGGCGTTTCAACATAGTTGTCGTAGTAGCTGGTTTCGACGTAGAAGTCAGTAGTGTCATCGCGGTAGCCCAGACGTCCCAGCACGGCGCCGGTT
Organism: Shewanella corallii; assembly: GCF_023349125.1. Lineage (GTDB taxonomy): Bacteria > Pseudomonadota > Gammaproteobacteria > Enterobacterales > Shewanellaceae > Shewanella > Shewanella corallii. The sequence goes on from NZ_JAKIKT010000009.1 coordinate 43,766, forward strand.
TCGCTGGCATTGTTGTCACGATAGTTATCTGATTTTTTATAGTTGCCCGACAGATAGTAGTGCCAGTTACCAGCAAACTGACCGGCCAGATCACCTTTGGCTTCACCAGTATCAAAGCTGCCGCCGGAAACACTCAATGAGCCGCCATCACGACCCGGTACCCGGGTGATAATGTTAATTACACCACCGACAGCCTGATCGCCATAAAGCACACCGGCGCTACCATTCAGTATCTCTACCCGCTCAATCATATTCAGGGGAATCGCATTCAGGCTGGGGGCGGCAATATCGATATTATTAAGGCGGCGGCCATCGACCAGGATAAGCGTATTATTCGCGGCCTGACCGGAAGAGAAACCACGCATGGCAAACACGGCATTGGTGTTATTGTCAGAGACTTGAATACCACTGATATTACGCAGTGCTTCGGTGACATTGGTGACACCACTTTGAGCAATGTCAGCCGCATCGATAACTGTCACGTCGGCCGCCATATTCAGTGCATCTTCACCGGCACGACCCAGTACCAGCATATGCTCAATGTCGTCGGCAAACGCTGCAGGTACAGAGCCCAGTAAGCTCACCAATACGGCAGCTGCCACAGAATTAGCTTTGTAAGAACCCGTGTTGGAAGAATAGTTTTTTACGGAATTGAATCTACCCATTTACCTTTTACCTCTAAAAAAGAAAATGGGGCAAAATGTCACGTCCTCCCTGAAACAGCGCCTGCTGGCACCAGATCCCGGATTGTCGCACTCAGGGATCTGCCCTCCGAAATCCCAAAGTCACCCAGCTGGCCGGTCTCCGGACTGAGGATCTGCGAAAGCACTTAAGCTTATTCAAGCGTCGCACGAGTACAGACTTTTATAACACTCAACAGAGCGCACCTGTCTCTCACCATTCACCGTTGCGGAGGCAGTGCCGGACTCACGGCCTTTACTTGTTCAGCGAGTAAACACCATTGCACCGGCTTCCCGATTATCCCAAACCAATCAAGTTCCGGGCACCAGAAGAGTTGACGGCTTATACCTTACAGCAGGCATCAGGCTACCACAGTAGCCAATAAGCGCCCGCATTATAGCCGTCTATACGTATGAATGTCTAATTGCTGGTCGGAGTGAGTTTGAGAGAAGAGAGCTTATGGCTGGTGTAATCGCTGTATTCCCGTTTCATGGATTGATAATCAGGGCCGCGGGAGGACCTGTGCAGCAGATAGAGATCTCTTGGGCCAGCCAATACCTGAAAATACCCCATTTCTGCCAAGTATTTGGATTTGCCGCCAGTGCTGTGCTGGTTGGTAATACGGCTGCAACCTATGACAGCGTGTACCCCCTGCGCCTCAGTCATCTCTCCAAAGGAGTCGAAGGTCCAGTCTCCCTGACATGATTCCTGATATCTGGCAGCAAACGCATCGAGGAACTCAGACACATCTACCCGGGATGCCATCCCCTCAAACCCTTGCAAACAGATGATCTCCTGCCACTCAGCCATAGTCTGCCCTTCGGGTACGAACTCAACAGAATGCATGCCCCCCAACTCCCTGTCATGCACCTTTTTCCAGTCGAGCGGCAAGCTTACCGTCAGGCTCTGACCGTATATTTCAGCTGAGTCATCTGCCATAGCTATCCCAGGCAGCAAAGCCAGAGAAGCTGCAGCGGCCAAAAGCTTGACCTTCATCGTTATCCTCACATTTTTTATCCCAGCATCCGTGCTGAGTTAATAATTTGTAAACGAGTCTACTTCCTTTTATCAAGCAATTTCAAATGAGCTTATGTTTCAATAATAAAAGGGGGTCGTCAGGCCCCCTTAACACTCATTACCCCTCGTATTTGGAGGCCACTACGGCATTGTCATACATAGCCTGACCATGCTCTTTTACGCCGTACTCAGTAATAATCTGTTGACCCTGTTTGGAGGCCACAAACTCAATAAAGGTCTTGGACAATGCGACACCCTGATCATTCAAGTCAGCCCCCCGCAGAGCGTGATAGGTATTGATAAGTACAGGATCACCTTTGAACAAAATGGTCAGATCAGGCAGTTGCCTGGCGGTCGCCACCCAGGTAGAGCTGTCGGTCATAAAGTAGCCGCCATTGGCATTGGCCTTTTTCAGTGATGCCCGCATAAAGTCATTGGTTTGCTGATACCAATCGCCGGCAGGCTTAATATCGGCACTTTGCCAGATAGACAGCTCTTTTTTGTGAGTGCCTGAGTTATCGGCACGGGTGTAGAACAGGGCTTGGTTATTGGCTATGTTGCGATACGCCTGAGCCACAGACTCAGTACCTTTTACCTTGCCCTTATCTGCCGCAGGGCCAACCAGGTAGAACTCATTGGAGCCAATCAGGGTACGCTGGGCTGCCCAACCATCTTTTACCGCCTGCTTCTCGGCAGCCGGTGCGTGCACCATGGCCATATCCACTTTACCGGCCTTGAGCAAAGACAATGACTTGCCGCTGCCCGCTTTAACCCAGCACATACGGCTGTTATGGTCTTTATTGAATGCATCGGCCAGCTCTTCCAACAGACCCAGTTCCCCTGGGCTACCGGTGGCCAGAATAAATTCCTGTTTGCCATCACCGAATACAGCCTTGCAATCGGCGGCTTGTGTCACGCCAGTAAATGCCAGCAGTGCAATGGTCAATACAGAATACTTCATAGGGTGTTGCCTCTTTTTGTCCTTAATTAGCGATCAAAGGCAAAAATGTCCAAGTTAAGGATTCATTTTCACCATTCGCTGGCAACCAAGCAGACAACAGGCCATTATTTCAGTGAATCACTGATTACATTCCGGTTTTGTGATGCTGTTCGAAGGGCAAACAGGAAAAGAGAACCAGGTCGGAGGCACCATGGCCGCATTTGAGATAAGTCGAATTCATACCCACAGAGGTATCTTTAAGGTCAGCGGTAAGTGGCAACCTCAGGCCGCAACTGGCAGCCCTGTGCTGGAGTCAATCAGCCAATTGGAGATGATGGGCACAGACGGCTGGGTAGCATTAAGGCTGGAAGATGACGCAGTGAAAGTCTTGCTGGATGAGCTCGCACCCGTGTTGCTGTTTCATCTGTCGAATCAGGACTGAACTCACCTCAGCTCTTCTCTAGCAGGAACATAACTGAGCTTAAGGCAACCAGGACCTAATGAGTCACCGCAGATTTCGGTACCGGAGACCAACCTCTCCGGTACTCTTTATTTATCTCTGATTACAACCACTTGGCATTGGAGGTAAAAGACACTGACAACCAGGTGTCACCCAGGGGCCTGACCAGGCGTCGGTGAATCATCTCGCGGATCCTGTCCTGACGCTCCAGCGGCCAGTCGTGGCTATCCTCCACCAGAATATTGATTTCCAGATCATACTGACGACCTGACTTACTGAAATGACAGGAGTAATCGGCAAACTCCTGACTGCGGGCAATATTGGCCAGCGTATATTCCACCCGCTGACGCACCCGGTTGTCCGGTGCCATCAACAGCACTTCTTTCAGATTACGTCTGAGTACCTGCAGCGGCAGCATGGCGGCAGCAATAGCCAGACTGGACACCAAAATCGGGTCCACATAAGCGTTCCACTGATTATAACCAAGCTCATCAAGCAGCAACACCAGCAAAAAGCCGAATAATATTGTTGTACTGAGAATGCCGTCGACCAGCCACTCCTGTGAGTCAACCCGCACCAACTCCGAGTCCACTTCACGGGCGATATGTCGCTCGGCAAAATAGATAGAGAAGCTGAACAGGGTCGATACTGCGGCATAGGTCAGCGCCATATCCAGATTGATTTGAGTGCCGCCAGATGCCATGGCACTGATACCGCCGTACAGGGCAAAGCCACAGACAGCAAGAATGATGAGGCCGTTAACGACCGAGATCAGGGGTTCAAGATGAGAGTAGCCGAACTGAAAAACATCATCGTCCGGGCGGGATACCAGATGAGCCGTATACAGGGTCAGACCTGTCATGCCCATACTGAGCAGGGAAAATAGTCCATCGAGTAAGATGGCATCGGAATTAACATAAAAGCCCATTCCGAGACCACTGGCGGCCATCAATACAGTACCGGCCAGTGAAATTCGCAGCGCCAGCTGCTCACTACTGCTTTTACGGCAAGAAGCCATAAATCCTCCTTTTTGCAGTCTGTCGTTGTCAACTCAAAGCCGACAACGAACTCAAGAATAAGACGTTTCAATGACAAATTATTGAAACGACAGTCTCTTTCAGACTAGCCAAAAAACCCGGAGGATTTCAAATAAGCAGTCTCTAATTCAATGAATTAGTTAACCCGTGCACCCTGGTTAATAGTGGCGTGGGCCATCTTGCTCAGGTAATCGTTCAGATCATGGGATGCCTGTACTGCACCTTCCGGGTCACCCTCAACAATACGGCGCAGCGTGGCGGCGTGCAGATGGGCTGCCTCCGCCAGATCATTAGTTTCGTTCTTATAGGCAAACCAGAAACGACGGGAAAGCCCCTGTAACGGCGCCATCGCCAGCTGCAGATATTCGTTATTGGCGGCCTGCACCAAAAGAATGTGGATCTCTTTCAGCAGATCGGCATACAAGAGGTCATCCTGTTTATCGGCGCAGGCTTCCAACTCGTTGGCCAGTGCTGTCATCCGACTTTTCTGAGAGGGGCTGACCCGGTCGGCGGCAAAGCGGGCACACAGTGCCTCGATATCACGGCGCACTTCCAGAATCTTCAGCTGACACTCAAGGGAAATTTGCGGAATAAGGATGCCACGGCGCGGATGGATCTCCACCATGCGCTCGTAAGAGAGACGTTGCAGCGCTTCCCGTACGGGCGTGCGACCCAGCTCCAGCGAATCAGCCAATTGCTTCTCGCTGACCATGGAACCCGGCTTCAGCTCCCTGAAGGTAATCATCTTTTCCAGTTTGTCGTAGGCGAACTCAGATTTGTTCGCCGCATCATTGATAACGTTCATGGCGTTATTAAGTCCTTGATGGGATCCCCGTCACATTTCAGACAAGGCTAATTTGTACTGCGTATTTTACAGGAATATATTAGCGCCACACAACTGATATATCAGATGAATATCAGCCGTATATTGGAGCTATTATGAACAACTGGAAAATCATCCGCCGTTATGAGCAGATGCCAGATCTGCCGGTGCTGGCAGACATCGACGTGCTGGTTGCCGGTGGCGGCCCAGCTGGTGTAGCTGCTGCCGAGACTGCAGCAGCAAGCGGTAAGTCTACCTACCTGATTGAAAAGTACGGTTTCTGTGGCGGCGCCGCAGTAGCAGGTCTGTCCGGTACCATTTGTGGTATGTACATGGCTTCCGATGACGCTGATGCTCAGCCTGAGCAGGTTGTTTTCGGTTTTACTGAGCGTTTCCGTCAGGCGCTGGCCGAGCGTAACGGCGTAACTGAGCCTCAGCGTTACGGTAAAACCTACACAGTTACTCACGATCCGCTGGTATGGCGTGAAGTGGCCGACGACATGCTGACTGCAGTTGGCGTAAACATCCTGTATCACACTGCGGTAAGCGGCGTGATCATGGACGGCAACACCTTCAAAGGCGTTGTTATCGAATCCAACGCCGGTCAGAGCGTGATTCTGGCCAAAATCATCATCGATGCTTCCGGTGATGCGGCGGTTATCGCACGCGCTGGAATGGAAACTTACTTCGGTGATGAAGGCCGTATCCAGAACCCAACCATGTTCTTCCGCATGGCCGGTGTGGACATGGACAAGTACCTGGACTACTTCGGTACTGACACCATTTGTCCGCCAAAAGTCACTGAGGACATCCTCAAGTGCAACCAGGAAGGCTGGGACCTGCCACGTCATAAGATCTGGATTTTCCCGACCACTCGTCCAAACGAGCTGATGGTTAACGCCACTCGTCTGGCAGGTCAGGACGGTCGCATGCTGAACGTAATTGACCCGGTTGACTTCACCGAAGCTGAAGTATTCGGTCGCCGTCAGGTACGTGCTTACACCAAATTCCTGAACGAGTTTGTTCCAGGCTGCGAAGACGGCTACGTAGTCGATACCGGTGTTGAAGTGGGTATCCGTCAGACTCGCTCTATCGTAGGCGTGGAAACCCTGACCAACGATGACGTAGTGAGCTGCCGCAAGCGCGAAGACGGTATCTGCCGCACCCCATGGCCAATCGAGCTACACAACGGTAACAAGCCAAAATTGCACTGGCTGCTTAACGATTTCTACGACATCCCATTCGGCACTCTGGTACCGGCTGTGGGTGAAAACATCCTGGTTGCAGGTCGCTGCCTGAGCGCCGAGCACGAAGCTCTGGCCTCTGCCCGCGTTACTGCCCAGTGCTTCGAACTGGGTCACGCCGCCGGCGTTGCTGCAGTAAAAGCGATTGAAACCAATACCGCGATTCGCAACCTGAACGTTGCCGATATCCGCGAAACCATGATTGCCAATGGCTCTGCCCTGTAAGGCGAGAAGAGTAGGTAAAGAAAATGTCTGATTTGAAAATTGCACGCGTTGAACTTTATGCAGTAGCTGACCGTCTGGCAGCACCGATCCCATGGGCGGACAACCAGGAGCCACTGCTGTACACCAACAATATCGTACGTTTGATCTGTAACGACGGTACCGAAGGTGCAGGTGCAACCATCAGCTACACCGAAAACGATTTCGACCGCTGCATCATCGAATCTCAGCGCACTATCGTGCCTGGCCTGCTGGGTAAGAACCCACTGGCAACTCAGGAACTGTACGACTGGCTGATGGCTCGTTGTACCTGGGGCGGTCTGCCAGCCAAGTCGCCAATCGATATCGCTGCATGGGATATCAAGGGTAAGAAAGCCGGTATGCCTCTGTACATGTTGCTGGGCGGCGCGCGCAGCAAGATGCTGTCTTACGCTTCTACCCCTATGTTCGACACAGTGGAAGAGTACTTCCCCTACATCGACGACTGCATTGAGCACGGTTTCACTGCCATTAAACTGCACTGCTACTGCGTATACGACAAAGACGTTGCACTGGTTGATGCGGTTCAGGCTCGCTACGGTAAAACCGGCATCCGCTTTATGCTGGATACTGCGACCTTCTACACCCCAGAGCAGGCAATGAAGATGGCCAAGCGTCTGGAAAGCTACGACTGGGAATGGTTGGAAGCACCGGTTTCTGACTACGACTACAACACTTACAAGCGTCTGACTGCTAAGACTGACCTGGAAATCTCCAGCCACGGTAACTGTCTGCTGACGCTGCAGGAAGTGACTTACGCTCTGTCTCAGGGCATGTGGTCCGACGTACGTCAGGATGCCACTGTATGTGGTGGTATTACTCCACTGAACAAGTGCTTCCACATTGCTGAAGGCTTCTCCAAGAACCTGGAAATCCAGGCAATGGGTTACACCCTGACTCAGGCTGCCAACCTGCACGTGGCACTGGCTCACAACAACTGCAAGTACTTCGAGCAGTTCTACCCATACGAAGACTTCGAACTGGGTGCTATCAACACCATCCGCACTGACAAGGAAGGTTTTGTCCACGCTCCAGCCGGAAATGGTCTGGGTATTGAAATGGACTGGGACAAAGTGAAGGAAATGTCTGTCGCCTCTTACGTATTTGAATAAAAGCAAATACTCAAGATATCGGCAGTGACCTGAGAACCGCTGCCTTTATCTGATGACGACAAACACGCCGACATGGCTGTCGGCAAAAAATTGATATGAAGACAGCAACAGACTGATCTCTGCCTACAGCGCCTCCTCAGGGGTTCCGGAAGTCAACGAACCGGAACCCCTGCAGGAAGGTCGCGGCGAGCTGGCCTGATTGACTGCTTCATATCCTTCTGATGATAAGAAAGAAGTAGCCATCACAATGAAACTAAACACATCCGGCATTGACCTGAAACTCACCCTGGGCAGTTTCAGCCTGGTCCTGTTCCTGGGCATCCTCGCAGTATTTTTCCCCGCTGAAGTCAAAAGCACCATGGGCACTATGCTCGACTTCACCGTAATCAACCTTGGCACCGGCTTCCTGTGGTACATCGTATTTGCCACGATTGCTTTGTTGTATCTGGCATTCTCCAAATACGGTGATATCCGTATGGGTGACTGCAAACCAAAGTTCACCAAATTCCAGCTGTTCGCCATGGCACTGTCTGCCGGTATGGGCGCCAGCACCATGTACTGGGGTTTCATTGAAGCGGTTTACTACTTCATGGATCCACAGTTCGGTATCGACGATAAGCACATGGCCATGGAATACGCGACTGCGTACAACATGTTCCACTGGGGTGCCGCAGGTTGGTTCTCTTACCTGATCGTAGCCGTGCCTTTCGCTGTGGTGTTCTACCTCAAGCGCAGCAAGTCTCTGAGCCTGTCTGGCGTGGTAAACAGCCTGTGTAACGATGCTCTGCCTGTTTGGGCCCAGAAAGCTATCGACCTGCTGTTCATCATTACCACTCTGGCTGCCACTGCCCTGACCCTGGGTCTGGGTATCCCGATGATCTCTTCCAACATCGCCAGCCTGACCGGTATTCCGGATACCCTGATGCTGGGTGTGGGCGTGATTTTGGGTCTGGCCGTGATCTTCTCCCTGAGCTCTTACATAGGTATTGAAAAAGGGATGGCAGCTCTGTCCAGCGCCACCATCTATATCTGTGCCGGTTTCATTGGTCTGATCTTTATCATCGGTCCATCTGCACTGATGATTAACAACCTGTCCAACGGTATCGGTATCATGCTGAGCGACTACATCCGTATGAGCACCAGCACAGATCCATTCGGTTCTACCCTGTTCCCTCAGTACTGGACTGTATTCTTCCTGGCTAACTGGATCTCTTACTCTCCTGGTATCGGCGTGTTCATCACCAAGATTGCTCAGGGCCAGAAACTGCGCGACCTGATCCTGGTACTGGTTATCGGTGGTACTCTGGGCTCAGCCGTTATCTTCGGTATTTGCGGTACCTTCACCATGGATCTGGTTAACAACGGTGTGGTTGACGGCGTTAAGCTGATTAACGAAGGCAAGCCAGCGGCGCTGGTGGCAGAAGTATTCGGTTCGACTTCTATCCCGATGATCCTGACTGCTATCTACCTGATCACCATGATTCTGTTCACTGTAACGACTCTGGATGGTACTTCTTACTCTCTGGCGGGTATCGCAACCAAGCAGCTGGATGACGAAGCCAACGTATCACCAATGTTCCGTCTGTTCTGGTGTATGCTGCTGACTGCACTGCCAATCATCTTCCTGGTGATTGAAGCTGACCTGAACATTATGAAGTCGTTCCCTGTGCTGATTGTGACTCTGATTATCCCAATCTTCTTCGTGGCTGCAGTGAAGACCCTGCAGTACCTGAAGAACAACTACAACAGCATCATGGCTCACCAAAATGAGCAGGACAAAATCCTCGGTATTGCTGACGAGCAGTCCGTCGATAACGCCGCCAAAGCCTGATAACGTTTTGCGCTAACAAACTGAAATCAGATTGACGGTGACAGTTACCGCCCTATGGCGTAATTGATTTCACACCCCGCAAACGGACCTCTTCTCAGAGAGGTCCGTTTTTTTATATCTGGAACTAATTGATTTCACACGCCATACCCACAGGCCAAAGCAGATACCTTCTCAGAAGCATCTGCTTTTTTCATATTGAAGCGAATTGATTTCCCCAAAAAGTCCACAATCCAATGGGCCGTTTCTCTGTCCATACGGACACTCAACTGGGCGCAGTGATCCAAGACCGATTCCTGTCACAGTCAGCCTGCCAGGTGCTTATAAAGCCCGCTCAAAACAAGATTCGTCCCCAACAGCCCACAACCAAAATCAGCCACACCTAATACCGGCCACACACTGCATGATATAGATCACAAAAGCGGTGTTTTTAATGCAAAACAGCACAGTGACCACCTCCACAAAACAAGCAACCACGAGACATTGATCACCACCAGGCATGCTACTCCCTCTGGTTTCAGCGCCCGACAAAAAACCAATTAACTCATTGTTTTAAATTAACTTAATTTCACGACCACCAGCAATAACTCAAGAGCACAATGCTGTGCATCACATTTTTGTTTGTGCAAATTGCCAATTCCTTAAATACCGATATATTAGCCACCACTCGACTGATATATTAGATGAATATCAGCCTTGAATGTAACCATATAAAAAACAACTAAATAAGCATTACATTAAGCAATGCGAGCAATATTCGCGTCGGGCAGCAGGAAGCACACCTGACAGCGGGGATTCAATAAAATGAAATTCAATAATCTCGACCACAAGCTGTTCTGGCCCGCCATCAGCTTTACCTTCCTGGCGCTGGCCATGGCTGTGTTCTTCCCGGAAGGCTCCAAAGATGTCGCCCACGCGGGTATGAAATGGATCACCAATGATTTGGGCTGGTTCCTGCAGTTGGCAGGTTTCGGCGCTTTGGTGTTCCTGCTGTGGATTGCCCTGAGCCGCTTCGGCAGCATCAAGCTGGGGGCTGACGACGACAAGCCTGAGTTCTCTTACTCTTCCTACGCCTTTATGATCTTTACTGCAGGTGTTGGCGCGGCCCTGATTTTCTGGGCCGTAGGCGAGCCTATGTACTACATGCAAAGCCCGCCGATGTTTGCCGAGGCCGGCAGCCCTGAAGCCTCCCAGTGGTTGATCACCTATACCCTGTTCCATTGGGGTCCTATCGGTTGGGCAATTTTCTGTTTGCCTGCAGTACCTTACGCTTACTACCTGCACAAAAAGAAAAAGCGTAACCTGCGTCTGTCCAATCTGCTGGAAGACGTAATCGGCAAGAAAAATGCCGACGGCCCAATTGGCTATGCGATCAACATTATCGCTATCTTCGGCACCCTGGGCGCCTTCTCTACCTCTATGGGTCTGGCGGTTGACCTGATTGGTTCAGGCATTGAGAAAGTCACCGGCCTGCCAAACGATATCTGGCTACAGGTTGGCCTGATTGTACTTTTTATCGTGTTTTATGCCGTGGTCATGCTGGCTGGTATGAAGAAAGGTGTAGCCAAACTGGCAGACTGGTGTGTGTATGCAGCATTCGCTCTGGGTATCTTTATCCTGCTGGTTGGCCCGACTGCCTTTATCTTCTCTTACTTCTTCGACAGCCTGGGCGTGATGCTGAACGACTTTATCCGCATCAGCTTCTGGTCTGATCCAGTAGAAAAATCCGGCTTCCCACAAGCCTGGACCATGTACTACTGGGCCTGGTATTTCGCATACCTGGTGATGATGGGTATCTTCCTGGCGCGTATCTCCAAAGGCCGCACCATTAAAGAACTGGTACTGACCACCATCTTCTTCGGCTCTGCCGGTTGTGCCTTCTTTATCGCGATTTTCGGCTCTTACTCTGTTCACAGCGAACTGTTCGGCGTACTGCCGGTGCTGGAGTGGATGAACGAAGCCGGTGTATCCATGGCGGTAATCGAAGTGATCAACGCCCTGCCATTTGGCGCAGGCATCCTGATTATCTTCCTGGTGGTTGAGTTCTTCCTGATGTCTACCACCATGACTTCAGCGGCGGTATCTATCTCCATGATGACCACCAAAGAACTGGATGCTGATGCCGATCCGGACGTGTCTGTGCGTATGATTTGGGCCATGGGTATTGGTGCTGTGTCTATGGCCGCCTTCTTCATGGGTGGCAGCATCGACACCATCAAGTCCATGTGTATCATCGTTGGCCTGCCAATGATCATGCTGAACATTCTGATGGTGGTCTGTCTGATGAAGTGGATCCGTCAGGATCACCCTGAGCTGATGAAAAATGCTGTTGTAGCACCTGCTGCTAAAGCGACCCCAGAATCGGCTCAAGCTGTAAATAACTCCGCTGTTGCATCTGAGGTTTAATAAGCATGCGCGCAAATATTGCTTCCGTTGAATTCATCCCGGTTGAAGTGGCTGCCACTAACTGGAGTGAAAACACCTGTATCGTTAAGGTGACTGACAAAAATGGTCTTTATGGTCTGGGCGAGGCCGATGGCCCACCAGAGGTGATGAAGGCCTTCGCCGAAATTGAGAATGAACACAAGTGGCTGAACAACATCACTGAAGCTGTGATTGGTCATGACCCTCTGGAGTTCCGTGCCAACTACCAGCGCATGTACGATACCACCAAGTGGATCGGCATGCGTGGTCTGGGTATGTTCGCCATCTCAGGTATCGATATGGCCCTGTACGATCTGGCAGGGAAGCAATTGGGCGTGCCCGCTTACAAGCTGATGGGCGGCAAGCAGAAGAAGGCGCTGACGCCTTACTTCACTCTGTATCCTTCGCTGCCAGCCGGTGCGACCCTGGCCCAAATTGTTGAAGCCTATAAGCCGCTGATCGCCAAAGCCAAAGAGAACGGCGCCAAGGCCATCAAGGTATGCATCATCCCGAATGACAATGTCACTGATAAAGAAATCGTGGCTTACCTGCGTGAGCTGCGCGAAATTATCGGCTGGGATATGGACATGATGGTTGACTGTCTGTACCGCTGGACCGACTGGCAGAAGGCTCGCTGGACTTTCCGTCAGCTGGAAGATATCGATCTGTACTTTATCGAAGCGGCGCTGCAGCACGATGACCTGGAAGGCCATCGCAAACTGGCAGCCGCCATCAACACTCGCCTGTGTGGTGCTGAGATGTCCACTACTCGCTTCGAAGCACAGGAGTGGTTGGAAAAGACAGGTATCAGTGTCGTGCAGTCTGACTACAATCGCTGTGGCGGTATCACTGAACTGATCCGTATTATGGATATCTGTGAGCACCACAATGCCCAGTTGATGCCACACAACTGGAAAACCGGCATCACGGCTGCTGCCGCCCGTCATCTGGGTATCTGTCTGGGGATTTCTGAGTATGTTGAATACCTGCACCCGGATTTCTGGAACGGTACCCTGACTCAGAACCTGACCCTGAATGAGCCACCGATTATCGATGGCACCATTGAAGTCAGCGACAAGCCTGGCCTGGGAATCGAGCTGAATTTTGAGTTTGTAGAGAAGGCCACGGGTCGTAAGTTCTGATCTGTTAACCTGACCAACAGCAAACAGGCACCCAAGGGTGCCTGTTTTATTACCGCTCAAGTAATCAATAGAAAGACACAGTCTTCATACCCAGAATTTCCACCAGGGTGTCGTGGGAGCGTGGAGGTCATCTGAACGTTGAATCTTCTGTAGCCGCTCCTGATCATCAAAGATAAGCGCCAGCCCGACATCGTCTTTCACGGCATTGATACGGTCACCCAGCTTACTCAGTGCGTACCCCTGGCTTTCCAGAAAAGGCAAAATCATCTCTTTGTGGCCGAAGGGATAGTCCTGAATGGCTTCCCCTATCACCAACATAATACGCTCCACTGAAGCCGTCTCTATGTCCGCAGGCAATCCCCGCAACAACAAGTACAATGCACCATGTTCGTGAGTGGCAACAAAATAGCAAAGGTCGCCAGTCATGGATGCGCAGACCATAGCAATATGATGAGGTTTAATGTATTCAAGTGAGAACCTGGGTGTTGTCAGAAATTCCATGCCATGTTCTTCACCACTGGCTTTGATAGCTTCAGCTTTAGTGAGGTCGGCGGGACTCAACCCCAAACTGCTGTTTGCCCAGCTCCATACCCAGGTATTACTTTGAAATGACTCACTACCAAGCACATCAAAGCTGAAGCTGGCGCCATTGGCGAAAGACAACTTGCCCTGCTCCAGATTGATACTCCAGGCGCTATTTTCAGTAAACTCCTGCAGCGCGTATTGATTGGCCAACATACGACAAACATTAAACTTCAAAATGGACTCGAACATTCCCTTTCTCACATTTTCCTGTTTACTGCAGCAAGCTACGGCTCCCAAGATGAATGTAAGCTGAAAGGGTTCGCAAGGATGGGGTGAAGCAATCACACCTCATAGAGAAGGGTGACTCATTATGAGTAAATTAACCCAAAAGCTGGATTGTCGCGGTAGCAAGGAATCAACACTATGGGTGGTCGATACAGCACAAGGATCAAACTCATGCTCAAACAATGGATTTTGGCGGCTGACCGCATGCAGCGATCCAGTCAGTGACCAGATTGAGTCATGGCTCAAAACCAGACCCGAATTCACCCAGTACGGTTACAAAATCAAAGGGGTTGATGGCCGCGAAGGCTTCTACTACGCCGCGATTCAGCTCAGCCCAGAAGAAGTCACCTCCTACAAAACACTCTATGCCCTGGCTAAGGCCTCCAATGATTATTAGACTCACAGTCAGGCTCTGGAAGCCAATATCAGCAAAAACGTCAAACATCTGTGTCCGCCTAAAGCAGCTCACAGCCCTGAAGGGAAAGCGTTCTGGCAGCAGATGGGAGAGATTAGCTTCTTTAATATCCATCCATCGCTTCCCGACCAATTCCCCAATTTCGGCGGAGCTGAGTGCACCAGAGAGTAAATGCGTTTTATTGATAAAAACAAAAACGCCCTTTTGCTTACGCAAAAGGGCGTCTCAATAACCTGGGATACTAATTACTCGGCGGCTTTCAGCTTATCGCCAAAATACTCCAGCGCCACCACAATACCTATACCAGCGAGCAAACACACAACCGCCAGCGCCAGTTGAGAAGGCTGCCCCATCACATGCTCGTAGTTCCATGGCAGCAGGTTCTGCTCAGCCAAAGGCACCTGTTCACCCTTGGAGTTAGTGCGCCAGGTCAGTACCTCTTTCCAGGGCCAAATCTTACCCAGAGTACCCAGCATCAAACCGGTCAAAAACACCAAAGTCGCATCATGGAAGTTACGCAGCAAGGCAGACAGCACATGGCTGAAGGTCAACAGGCCGATAATCGCACCCACGGCAAAGGTGGCAATAATGGTCATATCAAAAGCCTTAACCGCGCCAATCACAGGGCCGTACAGGCCAAGCAGCAACAGAATAAAGCTGCCAGAAATGCCTGGCAGGATCATGGCGCAAATGGCAATGGCGCCACCAAACAGGATATTCAGCAGTGATGGTTCAACCGATACCGGATTCAGAATGGTAATCACATAAGCCACAGCCACGCCGGCGACAAACCATCCCAGACGACCAAGGGTAAAACCTTTCACCTGCTTGAGCATATGCACCACAGAGATAAGGATCAGGCCAAAGAAGAAGGACCATACGGGGATTGGGTGGTGCTCCAGCAGATAAGTGATCAGCTTGGCCAGACTCACAATACTGGTCAGGATACCGGCGAACAGACACACCAGAAACGGGCCGTTGATATGCATAAAGGCGGCTTTGATGCCCTCTTTACGAATCCCCCCCCAAAGGCTTGGATTAATGCGGCGAATGCTGTCCAGCAAGGTATCCAGAATGCCGGTAATAAAGGCAATGGTGCCACCGGATACACCGGGAACCACGTCGGCGGCTCCCATAGCCAGGCCTTTAAAATAAGTAAGCAGGTACTTCACAGTTAGTCCTTATAAAAATATCTGTGCTTATGCGCAGGCGGATTATACCCAGCTGATGTCGAAGAAACATCTACGGATAATGTCTCGCCCCTTGCCTTGGAGAAAAAATCACTGATAGACTCATCCGACCAGATCATTTTTATAACACTGGCACTTCGACAGCCAGTACCAGCCAAAAGGACGCCGGCATGACCAAGAAGAATAAAACCCTCGCCCTTTACCATAAGCTGCAGCGCTGGCCCATGGGCAACAAGCTGTTCTCTCTGGCCATTTGCCGTATGGCGCCCTACTTCGGCAGTGTCAGCCCCTTGATTACCGACCTGCGTCCCCACCGCTGTGAATGCATCATCAAGAAGCGTCGCAAGGTAGAAAACCACATCCGTACCATGCATGTCATTGCCATCTGTAACGGACTGGAGATCGCCATGGGAGCAATGGCTGAAGCATCAATTCCCGCCCATCTGCGCTGGATCCCCAAAGGTATGACGCTGGACTACACTGCCAAGGCCGGAAGCGATATCCGTTGTGTCGCAGAAGTCTCCCCTGAAGCCTGGCAGCCTGGAGATATGGATGTAACTGTCACCGCCTATGACAGCAATGATGTGGTAGTGGTGAAAGGCAGTATCAAATTGTGGATCTCTGAGAAGAAGCCTAAATAACGCCACCAGCAGCGTTACACTGTAACCGGTAAAACAGCTAAACTGGCCTGCATATCAATCGCTTAATGCAGGCCTTTATTTTGCAACCCCTGATTATCCAACTGGGCGCCCCCAACAATGCCGATGGCAGCCTACCAGCAATTGCCAGCTCCCGCTGCCACGCCACCTTCAGCACCCGGCAGCAATATGCTGATGCCCATATTCTGTGCACCGGTGGCTTTGGCAGCCATTTCAATCAGACAGATAACCCCCATTGGCACTGGTCGCAAACAGAGTTACAGCGTTTGGGTGTACCACGGAGAGCTTTACTGCCGGGCATAGACAGCCGTTTCACCTTTGAAGATGCCAGCCTGACACTCAGCTGGTTGTCCACTCAAGAGAAGTTTACGTCTGACAACACTCAACTGTTGATTGTCACATCTGACTTCCACCAGCCCAGAGTTAAACTGATCTTCGATGCTCTATTTGATGGTTGGCACAAGCATTACATTTCAGCGCCAACACCTGTGCCGGAAACTGAATACCAGAGACTGCATACCCATGAACTCAGCGTGATGAACAGGGAACGGGACAATATCGCCCGCTATTTTCAACAGCGCACCTGATACTGCCCGACTCAGGTTTATCTGAAACGGTAGGCGTAGGACAGAGCGACAAAGTCCAATCCCGGATTGGGACTGTCCAGCCCGGCATTGGAATAATGAAAGTACCTCAGTGTCACACTGTGCTCATCCCGCGACCCAAACCTTGTCAGCAAGCCTAATCTATCCTCAAACTGATAGTGAGTGCTGACATCCTTACCCGCAAATGTAGTGTCATCCAGCAGTGCAATACCTATCCCCAACTCAGCCAGTACCTCCTGCTCGCCAAGGGTAAACAGTGGGTATTGAATGACAGGGGAAAGACTCAGCACTAAATTTGAGTCGTAACGATTATTGGCACCGAACTCCCAGAAGTTGGCACTGGTTTCAAAGTAGAGGTGCAAATGCTCAGACAGGCGTGATAACCAATCGGTGTGATATTGGGCAGCCAGCTTAACGCCCTGAACATCTCCTTCTCCCTGAATATAGTCAAGCGACACGCCTAACCCAGCAGCCTTCAGCGGAAAAGACAGGATAAGAATAAGCATCAGAACAATGACTTTTACGGGTTTCATTTCAGCTACCTCCCAAATCATGGAAACGGCAAACCAGAGACCTGCAACATCAGAGTGCAGATCTGTTTACCTTCCCGGGAGAGCGAAGCCTACGCTTCAAAACAACATTAGAAAATTAGATTAAATTGGAGGTATTGTTCGAACTATCCGAATGAAAACGTTATTTCAATCACTTACCTAATCCCCGTGAGAACCAGGTAAAGCTTGTATCAAAGGCTCTTCAGTGACTTAGTCTGATTAGCAATGGCTTTTTGCGCCTGACGGCAGGCATCTTTATTCACTGTCATAACACTCACTAAACGTTCACCCTCTGAGTCTATCGTCAGACTGCACTGAGCACCACGCTGCCATTTGATTGCAGCATAGTCGGCAATAACTTGTCTCTGCTGACCTTCCGGGTAAACGTAGTCCAGCGTCAAGGCCCCAGACTCTGGCACTGTCACCCGGTAAAAGGTATCCATATGTGTCCCATATCCGGTCCACACCAGAAACAGGGGAAACAGCGCCGAGATAAAAGCCGCCTTGGGTACCGAAGCTGTACCTCCCCTTTTATTATTGATAACACGCCCGGCAATATAGGTGACAACAAAAGCCGTAACCGCTAGCCATACCATCAGCTTAAACTTGCCAATGGCTATGCCCGGTTCCAACAACAGAATTTCCGTTTCCATCAATCTTCCTTTTGATAGCTTAGGCCCACTAGGCGGCACACCTTACGTCGCGATTAAAGCGTGTCTATCTCGAGCAAAATTCAACCATTAAAGGTCTACAGACCCTAGGCTAAGGCACACCATGCCCTTTGGAGGCAATCCACACTCTGTACCACTGCTCGCGGGTCATCTGCAATTGCAACGCCCCAACAGCATCTTTCACTCTGGCGATATTGCCACTCCCCAGTATTGGTCTGGGTCGGGACGGCAACATACGGATCCAAGCAAACACCACCTGCTCGACGGAGTCAGCACTTAACTCCTCAGCGATGGCCTGCAACTCGGCTCTCAAACGGTTTGCCTTGTCGCTGCTGTCTGTCAGTAACTGTCCTCCTGCCAAACAGGACCAGGCCATAGGACGTATTCTGAGTTGCTGACACAAATCCAAAGTACCATCTTCTGTCACGGCGAAATTAAAGGGATTAATCTCAACCTGATTCGTCGCCAACGGCTCATCCAGTCGTGACTGCAGCAAAGAGAATTGAGAAGAGGTAAAGTTCGACACACCAAAATGACTCACCTTTCCTGCACTTTTCAGCAGACTGAAGGCCCCGGCTATCTCATCGGCATCCATCAGAAAATCAGGTCGGTGGATCAGCAGCAGATCAATCCGCTCCAATCCCATGCGGGTGAGAGAGTCATCAACAGATTTAAGAATATGATCGCGCCCAGAGTCATAGTGATTAACCTGACATCCGGGGCCATTATCAGACACCAGCTTAATGCCACACTTGGTAATAATCTGCAGCTGTTGCCTTATGGAGGGCTTGAGTTTCAGCGCCTCCCCCAGCAAGGTCTCGCTGGTGTAACCACCATAAATATCAGCCTGGTCGATAGAGCTGATCCCCAACTCCAGGTGCTGCTCAATAAAGCTGAGTCGCTGCTGTGGCGTCATCTGCCATTGTGCCAAACGCCAGTATCCCTGAATAAACTCCGACAGAGCTAATGGCTCATCTCCGACTGACTTATCCTGCTCCATGCTTCTTCCCTGTAGTCGTTAGTGAACGGCAGTCTATCGGGGCACGAGCCGGGATTCAACCAACAAAAAAGCACCTGGGTTCAGGTGCTTTTGGGTGCGAACATTGACAGCTCACATTAAGCCGGCTGCTGCTCGTCCGGTTTAACCACTACCGGGATCTGCTGCTCTTCAGTTTTATCAAACAACAACTTAAAGGTCATGATGCCAATAACCAGGGCCTTGATGATCATCATCTGGGTATTACCGTAGTAGGCCGCCATCCCGACAAAGCCTGACATCAACATCAGAATGCGATAATTGCGCAGAGTCGTCATATAAAGTGCCAGCAGTATGATACCCAGATCGGCAAACTGCAGCGCTACCGTCAGCGTTGGCTGAGCCAGAAAGTTGGTTACCGCAACCCAGGAGATATAACCAATCCCAGCAGCCATCACAGCGCCCAAAGCCAGAATCACGTTTTTGGATACTGAAGTGAAATCCTTGGCATAGCGATAGGTATTCAATGATGCGACCGACAGGTTAAGGATAACCTTGGGCCACCATCCCATCAGAAAAGACCAAAGTACATCGTTGGCCGCAGAGCCAAAGGCGGCATAGCGGGTGAATTTCATCGAGTTGAAAATGGTCAGGGAAATATAAAAAGCGACTGAGGTCCAGCCGAGGATTTCAGTGAATAGTTCGAGCGTCATTCAGAGGTCTCTTGCTTGTTGACAGCGCAGGGAATGTGTTTCGCCTTGCTTTGTAATTATCGATTCCGGCGGCTGAACAAGTGCCCAAGGTAAACAAATTGTTTCCAGAAAGTTCAACTACTTAACCAACCGTCCGCAACACAATCCTTCGCGTCAGCCGGATAATAAGGCGAGTTTGGCTGGCTTTTCAATCACTGTTATCAACGAATAGACAGAGTGCACAAGATTTACTCTTGGAGGTAAAATTCTCACCAGATTCAATATTGCTATCAGAGTATCTTTACGCCCTGAACGCCCCGCTCAGATACAAAAAATTTCACAATTTAGATACTGTTCGAAACAACCCTACCAATAGAATCTTGCTTCATAAAACTACGCTCAAACAAAGCAAACCTCCATCGAGCGAACACACAGCAATATCTCAACCTTTCCAGACCCACCCCAAACAAAAACAATCAATTGCATTCACGCAACAACAAATACACAATTCGCACAAACATTAAAAACATGCGACATAAGGAATTTGTCAAACGTGGTTAAACCTTCATTCAAACTTGCCGTTTTGCCTCTCGCAATCATGACTTTGACAGGTTGTCTGGACAGCAACGAATCTCCAGAAGTCAGCTCCAATGCCCCCCAAACGATAGACGAGAGAACCAATACAACCCTGAGTGTAAATGCCCAGGACTCTGATGGTGGTATTGTGAAATATACCTGGGTGCAAACCGCTGGGCCGGATATCTCCTTCATTCAGGACAGCGCCAGCATCAGCTTTGAGGTGCCGGAAGTCACAGCGACCACCCTGCTCAGCTTTGATGTCACGGTAGAGGACAACGATGGTGCAACGGCCTCTACAGAAGTCTCCACCAACATACAGCACATCAATCGTCTCCCCACCGCCGACGACCTTAGCTTTGAGGTGGAGTTCAACAACAGTCTGCAATTTGACCTTGTCGCTACCGACCCGGATGGCGACGAGTTATCCGGCGCATTGGCAGTAGAAGCCAGCAATGGTCAGATTGAAGCTATAGATGGTCAGCCATTGAGCTTTACCTATCTAACCAATAAAGACGCAATCGACAGTGAAACTCTGGTCTTTACCATCACTGATCAGGAAGATGAAATTCAGATCAATGTAGATATTAAGATCATTGATACTTCTGCCCCGGTAATCACTGGTGTCAGCCCTGCAGACAAGGCCACAAGAGTTGCGCTCACCCCGGCAATCACTCTCACGTTTGATGACATAATGCAGGCCCCACAAACTGCAAGCTCCCAGACATGTGCAGGCGGTATTCAACTGTCTGCGGATAACTTTGCTTCCTGCATCGAAGCGGAGCTCACCTCCGCCGATAACAAAACCTGGACTCTGACTCCCAAAACCAGCCTGATGGCCGATACTGACTATCAGCTTAAGACCACTGGCGCCGTCAGTAACTTTCATGGCACAGCCATGGACACAGACAGCATCACTACCTTTACGACTGAAGCGGTAGACCTAATCATCACCGAAGTTTCAGCTTCGAAATATGGCAGTGATAACCGCTGGATAGAGTTATACAACGGTACCAACCGCTCAGTCAGCCTGGCGGACTATGCAGTAAAAGCTGAAACCTTTGACCTGGATGCCTGGGCAGAATCCGGCGTTCAAACCTTTTCCCTGTCAGACAAAACCCTGGCGCCCGGTGAATATATGGTCATTCAGGGGCGATTTGGTAACGGTTACTGGCAATCCAATGTTGCCGACTCAGAGCAACTTATCCTAATTGGCGAGGCGTCAGACAATGTTCGTCCCCTTTGGTATGAGTCCGGGTTCGTTGAACTCTTAACTGCCAATGGCAATCAAACTGTCGACTTTGTCCGCTTCGGTGAAAGCACTGATGAGCCAACATCAGCAGGTTTTTGGACTGATGGCAGCGCCCCTGTGTTGGAAACCCAACTGGGCATGAGTATTGTCAGAGACCAAAGTGTCCGGGATTCCGACTCAGGAAACGACTGGAGTACAGCCTTCTATATGACTCCCGGCGGTATCAATGACGTCAGTAGCTGTCGCGACGACCTTGATGAAGATGGAATACCCGATTGTGCAGAACAGCCGGGAACTACCTTTGCCGGCCTGCCACTTTATGACTGGGGAGCTCGGGAAAATGTAAAAGATATCTTCATCGAAGTGGATTACATGGAGAGTGATGATCCCGGAATCACCCCTCACCAACGCTCCCTGGAAAGAGTTCAGGAAGTGTTTGAAGCCCGTGGCTATCAAGTACACTTTGACGTAGGTGACCTCTACGATCAGGCCGATGGAATCTCACCGGCCAATATGGATCTGGGCGGCGGTAATCAGGTGCCTTTCTATCAGCAAACTCTGTTCACCTCCTCTGCAGAAGCTCCAAGCATTGGCGACCATAAGGTGCAGCATTCAGATTTACGCCGTAAACCTATCTTCCACTATATGTTGATGGCCAACAGTCAACAGGTTGACGGTGCAGCAGGCTCTTCCGGCTATGCAGAGATATATGGTAATGACTTCTTCATCAGTATGGGCAACTGGGGATTCTCACTGGAGACTGAAGCCAGTCGCAATACAGTTATCAACATGCAGGCTTCCACCATACTGCATGAACTTGGTCATAACCTGGGTCTGTACCACGGTGGCGAAGATGGATTTAACAACAAGCCCAACTATCTGAGCAGCATGAACTATCTCTACCAGCTGCAAGGATTACCCAGCATAGGTAACCGAGAAGGCGATCGATACTACCGCCGCTTCTTCTACGACAATCTTAACTGTAACCAAGCAGAAAATACTCTGGTCAATGGTTTCGATGTCGCACCAGAAGAGTTTGCCATGGACTACTCCGACGGCCTTAGCATGACTCTCAACGAAAACACGCTCGATGAAACTCAGGGCTTTGGCCATACAGAATCAGGCTCTGTGGATTTCAATTGCGATGGCTCTTACGACAACCTCGTTGGCCCCATGGATATTAATGGTGATGGCAGTATTGACGAGTTGAGAGACTACAACGAGTGGGCGATCTTGGATCTGCAGTTTAATCGAACCTGGAGTGGCAACGTCGGTGGCAATGAGCAACGTCAACGCCCCCGCCAGGAGACCAATGTGATGAATTCCGACCAACAGGAAACCATTAGTGAGCCGGCACCAAGCCAGGTCTTGCTCGACAAAATAAGAGGACTCAACCATGACTAAGAGTTTCACTGCACTGCTAATGATGACTGCACTGGCAGGCTGTCAGTCAACGACAGAAACCACCCAACACTGGCAACTGACTCAGGGAGAGCTTGCCTATGCGGGTCAGACCATTGATTGGAGCTCAGACTCGCTGCATAGCTGCAACGACTGCAGCATAGAAACGGATAAGGGCTACCACCCATCCGGTCCAACTGTCAGTCATAAGCTGCTGCAGGGGAATGAATGGCGTGCTGTTAAAGTTGAGCAATTTAAAAACTGGGTGACAGTTCCTCACCAGCAAGCCCCAGTCAAACTCCCTCTTTCCCATAACAAGGATGGCAGTCTGATGCTGCGTAAGCCTAATGGTGAAATGCAGCACCTGAACCTACATCAGTCCAACACGCTGCAACTGGATGGTCAGGAGTTTGCGCTCTGGCTGGATGGTTACAATCCTGCCAGCCGCAACTGGCGATATGACAATGAGCATGATGCCCCGGCCATTAAGTACACGCTACTGGCTTTGTAAGCCCTGCTTTATCTCTTGGATACAGTAAATATAAAAACCGGCTCCGGCCGGTTTTTCTCATTCCACTTCGGCAAAACGAAAATTTAATCAAATTGTCGAAACCTTGGCCAAACCTGATTCGACAACATTCCCTGTCACAGCAGATGAAAAAATCAGCATGAGATAGCAAAAACCACTCTCTCAACCGACAATTCAGAAAAACATAACCGATTGATTTAAAACTATCTAATTTGCAAAAGCTGCTGCAAGACAACACTATTTTCAATGCGTTATTTTTTTGATTTTTCAGGGATTGATTATGATTAAAGTACCGATTTCCTATTTTCCGTTAATGCTATCCTTGGCTCTGCCAACCTCTGTTATGGCATCGACTGAGTGGCAGCTTATTAAAGGCCAACTCAATTTCCAGCAGCAAAGTATCAACTGGGAAAGTGAGACAACGCTTTGTGATAACTGTGATATCCGTTCTTCCTCCGAATATACGACGGGCTCGCTTGAGGCGCGTCATCTCTATCAGGGCAATCAACTAAAAGCGATTAAGCTGGATGATGCCTGCGATAATGTCACCTTCCCAACTACTGAGGGGCCTCGCCACTTCGCTCTCTCCTACAACCGGGATGGCAGCTTGATGCTGGTTCCGCAAGTTGGCCCTGTACAACACATAAAACCTCATCAAGCCAACACCGTTACCCTGAGCGGTCAGCGCTATTCGTTTTGGCTTGATGGATATAATCCCGCCAGCCGTAACTGGCAATATGATGACGCCCATGATGCCCCAAGACTAAGCTATACCTTGCTACTTCATTGACCGTCAGAGCCGGCGTTTGCCGGCTTTTTTTCTGTAATATTTGCAGTCTTCTAAGTATTTCAGTAGCTTGCTGTATCGCTGTTATCAATGGGGCAAAGTTTGAGCACAAGACACAAGGGCAAAATCATCGAATGGCAGGATGAAAGGGGCTTTGGTTTCGCCGAGAATAACAAAGGCAGCAAGGTCTTTGTCCATATCAAACAGTTCAGCAGCAAACGACGCCGCCCCCGCATTGGCGACACCATCAGTTTTGAACAGGTGCCAGATCAGAGAGGTAAGCCAAGTGCTATGAGGATCAACCTCCATGGCGGCTGGATTTCATTCAGCGTACTTTTCGCCATTACATTTCTTGCAACCTTAGCCGGTGCAGCTGTGCTCAGGTATCTGCCGGACTGGATGGTCGGGCTCTACCTGTTGATGAGCCTGTTTACTTTCATCAGCTATGCCAGAGACAAGTCGGCTGCAAAGCTGGGACACTGGCGACTGAGTGAGATGAGCCTGCAACTTCAGGCATTGATAGGCGGCTGGCCCGGCGCACTCATTGCCCGTCATTGGCTGAGGCATAAAAGCAGCAAAACCTCTTTCTCGGTGGTGCTTTATCTGATGGCTCTGATGAATATCTGTGGATTGGTGGCATTGGTTTATTGGCAATCAATCCACTCCAGCTGGAACTGAATCTGCTTTACCCTGTCATATACCCTCAGTAACATAAATACCAATTCAATTTCAGGGAAATAGAGATATGCGTATCTTGCTCGCCGTGGTGGTTATCGCCTGTGTGATTTTTTACTTCTTCACCACAATGAACAACCACAAAGAGGCTCAAGCCAATATGGCCGCCGGTCAGGCATTTTTGCATGACAATCAGGCCCGCGAAGGGGTAAATGTCACACCGTCAGGACTGCAGTATGAATTTCTGCACAAGGGTGATGGCAGCGTTCACCCCAAAGCCACTGACACGGTAAAAGTGCACTATCACGGCACTCTGATTGACGGCAGCGTATTCGACTCTTCGGTAGAACGTGGCGAGCCGATATCCTTCCCACTAAACCGGGTTATCAAAGGCTGGACTGAGGGTCTGCAACTGATGACTGTCGGCGATAAAGTACGTTTCTTTATTCCGGCAGAGTTGGGCTATGGAAATCGTGGCGCCGGAAAAATCCCAGGTGGCTCAGTATTGATTTTTGATGTGGAATTGCTGGGCATCAACGAATAACGCCCAAGCTCAATAAACGAAAGCCCGGCAATGCCGGGCTTTTTTTATCTCAATTGATATCAATCACGCCTGATAACCAAATGGGTCATCAATCGAGTGTGCAGGTTCGGTAAACCAAACAGGTCCATTGGCAGACATGTAGAAGTGGTCTTCCAGTCGAATACCAAACTCGCCAGGAATACAGAGCATAGGTTCATTGGAGAAACACATTCCCACCTGCAGTGGCGTTTTATCGCTGCGCACCAGATAGGGCCCCTCATGAATGTCCAGACCTATGCCATGGCCGGTTCTGTGCGGCAGGCCTGGCAGTCCGTAGTCTTGCATCATCCCAGCCGCTTCCAGCGTATTACGGACTGCGATATCCACATTGCCACAGGGCTCACCCAACCTGGCTGCAGCAAAGGCCGAAACCTGACCGGCTTTCTCCAGATCCCAGATCTCCCGCTGACGTTCGCTAGCATCACCGAACACGTAAGTACGGGTGATATCTGACTTATAACCAAACAACTCACAGCCGGTGTCTATCAATACAATTTCACCCGCTTCCAGCGCTTTGGGGGTTTTCACGCCATGAGGATACTGTGAATCCTCACCAAAAAGCACGATGCAGAAGTAGTTGCCTGCCGGTGCACCCACCTTCATGTGTGCCTTTTCGATAAAGGCTTCGACGTCGGCAACTGTAATACCTGGATGCAGGATGCGGGCAACAGCCTTATGAACTTCCAGCGTCATATCCATGGCACGTTTGATAATGGCAATCTCAGCCTCTGACTTACAGGCGCGGCACACCTGAGTCACGCTTTGAGCAGATTGCAACTGCATGTTCGGGTTGGCCAGGCGCACTCCTTCACACAGGAAGAACGCGGCGGATTCATCAATGGCCAGCTTACCTGAGTTGATACCCATACGGGTCAGCACGGTATTGACCAACTCATATGGACACTCATCTTCATGCCAGGTGTTCACCTCTCCCTGAACATTCATAAAGCCCTGGATGGTGCCCATCTCAAAGTGAGGAGCAATATACTCAAGCTTGCCCCTGGCAGGCAAAATTGCCCCCACCATGCGCTCTGAGGCGTACCAACGCAGACCGGTAAAATAATAAAGATTGGAACCGGCATTCAGATACAGCGCCTCAATCCCCTGCTCCTGCATCAGTCTCTGTGCTTTTTCCAGCCTTGCACTCAACTCAGCTTGTGAAATTGGCTCAATACCACCAGTCATATCTGACAGTTTAGCCAGTTCGATTTCAGGGGTTGAACCCCCAACGCCCAGGGTCATAAGGTCACCTTTGTGTTTTCGTTATTCGGAAGTCGGCACAAACCTGGCCAACAGATAATCAGGATAAAATATACAATTTAAAAACCAATGCCCAGTTAACCGACCAAAAAATTGCTCAATAATGTTGGAAACTACACGGCACAACGGGGAGATAAATCCCGAATGGATTGTTTTTAAAAAGGAATGTAAGCCAGAGAAAAAGAAAAGCTATTTACGCTTTCCAAGCCGTACATAGTCTACCAGCATGCCAAGAAACACCCCGGTCACTAACCATAAGGCCATAAAGTAAAACAGGTCGTCAAACATAAATCCCAGCCCGGCACCTATGGCCAGGCCAACGACAGCGCCTATTCCCACGCCATTACCGACTCTGTGTTTTTTATCAGTCATAAGCGGCTCCGGTAACAAGTGTTACTTCAGCATACGCCTGTCATGCCTGAGATACAGCCCTTTGACGCCATTGCCAGCTGGCAATGACTATCAGCAGCATGCCAATAAAGGGCAAGGTACTGAGCAACAAGGTCTGCCAGCCAAAACTGTGCAGCAGCCAGCCCGCGCTTAAGGATGCTACCGCCTGAGCACTGAACACGAAGCTGTCGTTAAACGCCTGAACCCGAAATTTCTCAACAGGACGGTAGCAGTTGGGCAGCAACGCTGTGGCTCCGACAAACAGGAAGTTCCAGCCAATACCCAGGAGCACCAGAGCACTCCAGTAATTCAGCAGGCCACTGCCAGACAGCGCCATAACCACAGTCGCCAGGTAAGCCACCAACCCGGCGAGCATCATAGGGACTATGCCCAGTCTGGCAATTAACCAGCCGGAAAACAGAGATGGCAGGTACATGGCGATGATATGACTTTGTATCACCCATTTGGTATCAGCCAGTGAATGACTGCCATGGTGGTGCATATGCAAAGGTGTGGCCGTCATAATCAGGCTCATCAGGGCATAGCCAAGCATACCGCCCAGAATAGCCACCCATATCATGGGAGATGAGAGGATCTCAGGCAGAGGCCTGCCAGCCTCACGGGAAGAGGACTCATCCTGCAGAGATTCAGGCTCCCGGTAGAACAGCAAGACAACAAACGACGCCAGACAGATCAGGCTGAGCATCATAAATGCGCCGGCAAACCGGGTTGTCAGCAAAGACTCGCCAAACACTGCCAGTTCAGGCCCGATAATGGCAGCGGCCAAACCGCCCAATAATACCCGTGACGCCGCCTTGGCAGCTTGAGTAACAGGTACCGCCTCCATCGCGGCAAACCTGTACTGAAGGACAATGGAGGCGGCGCCCCCAAGCATGATTCCGGAGAAACAAAACAGCCAGAAATGAGAAGCCTGAATCGCCGCCATGGCCAGTAAGCCTGAACCGGCCCCCCAGAGCGAACCTAAAAGAAACACCAGGCGACGACCATAACGACGCATTAGTCTGGATGCCGGGATCACAGTCAGTGCCACCCCCACCACGGTCAGCGCCAATGGCAGGGTTGCCAGTTCCGGAGTCGGACTGAGCTGCGCGCCAACAATGCCACCCAACAGCACCATTATCGGCGTTGCGCTCATAGCCAATGCCTGAGCCAGGGTCAGTAACCAAACCGTTTTGTTCATTATGCCGCGTGACTCCGTGTCTCCCCGTAACGTGCAGGCATTGTTTCACGAATGTAAATAAAGGAAAACCAGACACCTGTAACAGAATATACTGTCCCTCGCAGCGAAATTCACTGGCCGGCAGGCCGACTTGCACCCGCTTCCTCCCCCCTGCCATAATCCCTGCACAATAAGATATCAACGTTCGCCAAATGCCTGACGAACGAATGAGTAAAGGAATCCGTATGTCAGAAGTTATTGCCACCCGTCTGAATGCTGTTCGCAACGAGATGGCCAAAGAGGAGCTGCAGGCGTTTATTATTCCGCGCGCCGATGAATATCTGGGCGAATATGTCCCCGCTCACAATGAGCGTTTGCACTGGATAAGTAACTTCACCGGTAGCGCCGGGGCTGTGATAGTCATGGCAGACAAGGCGGCAATTTTTACCGACGGCCGCTATACGGTGCAGGTTCGTCAGCAGGTTGATGGCAAACTGTTTGATTATGAAAGCCTGACCGATACACCACAGGCTGACTATCTCGCCGGAACACTTCCTGCGGGCAGCAAAGTAGGCGTGGACGCAAGGCTGCACACTCTGGCCTGGTATGAGGCCACTCAAAAGCGCCTGGCCAAGGCTGATATTGAACTGGTGGCTGTGGCTCAAAACCCTATCGATCTGCACTGGCAAAATCGCCCACTCCCTGAGTGCGATGATGTACTGCTGATCAGTGACCAGCTCACGGGGGCTGCCAGCCTTGATAAGCGCAAGCAGATTGGTGAACTGATTGCCAAAGAGAGCGCAGATGTTGCCCTGATAGCTGCACTGGACTCTATTGCCTGGCTGCTCAATATCCGTGGTCGCGCTGTGCCACGCTTGCCTGTAGTGATGGGCACAGGCCTGCTTTGGGCCAATGGTGATATGCGTTTCTTTACCGACATCAGCAAGCTGCCATCAGAGATTCAAAGTCATGTGGGCACAGGCGTAAGTTTTGCTGAAGAGTCTGAATTGCCTGCCGCCCTTAAGGCACTGGAAGGACAAAGACTGCTGGCCGACGCCAACAGTGCCAACGCAGCGTCTCAGCTTATTGCCCGCGATGCTGGAGCCAGACTGGTAGAAGGGATGGACCCGGTTGCTTTGCCCAAAGCGGCCAAGAACCCGGTTGAGCTGGCCGGTATGCGTGCCTGTCATGTTCGCGATGGCGCTGCCGTCAGTCGTTTCCTGGCCTGGCTCGATAAGGAGGTCGCCGCGGGCAAACTGTATGATGAAGCCCAATTGGCGGACAAGCTGGAGAGCTTCCGTCTGGTGGATAAGCAGTATGTTGAGCCAAGCTTCGATACCATCTCCGCCGCAGGCAGCAACGCCGCCATGTGCCACTACAACCATATGAATGGCACACCGGCGCAACTGACAATGAACAGCCTGTACCTGGTAGACTCCGGCGCACAGTATTTCGACGGCACCACTGATGTGACCCGGACGATTGCCATTGGCGAAGTAACTGACGAACACAAAAAAATGGTGACTCTGGTGTTGAAGGGGCATATTGCGCTGGATACCGCCCGCTTCCCCAAAGGCACCACAGGACAACAGTTGGATGCGTTTGCCCGCATGCACCTTTGGCAACATGGCTTTGATTATGACCATGGCACAGGTCATGGTGTAGGTCACTTCCTGAGCGTGCACGAAGGTCCGCAACGTATCGGTAAAAACGCAAATGACGTGGCACTGCAGCCCGGTATGGTGCTGTCAAATGAGCCCGGATACTACAAAGCTGATGGATTCGGAATCCGCATCGAGAACCTGGTTGAAGTTCGCCGCTGTGATGCGCTGAAAGATGCGGAACGGGAGATGTTTGAGTTTACGCCTATGACTCTGATCCCTATCGACCTGCGCCTGCTGGATAAGTCATTAATGACCCAGGCGGAAATCAGTTGGCTCAACAGCTACCACACCCGTGTATTCAGAGCTATCTCGCCACTGCTGAGCGGTGATGAGCTGGATTGGCTGACCAAAGCCACCCAGGCAATCTGACTGTAAAGCTGAATAAAAAATGCCGCAGAGTTCTGCGGCATTTTTATATTATTGTAAAGCGCTTACGCCTGCGGCAACTTGCTCTCAATAAAGTCGAATTCACCACTGTGCACATAGACCAAACGGCATTCACTGGCATATAACACGCTGTGGATACGCCCTTTACGGATATAGGCCGTTTCCCCCTGATGAAAGACTTCAACCGGGCCATCTTTCAGCAGTTTGCCGTCCTGTTCCAGATAGAACTGCACATGCATTTCGCCCTGACTCATCACAGTCATATCATCGCCCGGATGGCAGTGAGGAGGCTCAGTACTGCCCGCCTCCCAGCCTTCAAGCATCAGCTCAACGCCGCCGGGATCGGCAGGTAAAGTACCGCGCATGGTAAACCCTGTCGGAAAGTCCTCACCGGATTTCAGATGCTGCCAAACCTCACTGGTTTGTATATCAAGGTTTTGTGGCTTCATGGAGCCTCCTGATAAAGAAGATTTTCCTCATCATAAGCTCATCTTCCTTGCCGTAATCAAACGGTGACAGTGAATTTATCTTAATGGCGCACCAGCTCGAGCCAGATAATCAGCAAACAGAGTATCCATTTGTTGCCAACTGTCAGCGCCCAGCCTTTGCATTAACGCTCTGGAAGGATTAACACCGGCTGCAGCACTCTTGTATATCTGCCTTATCCCTTCATACCCCAGTTGATCCAGAATCAGCTCTCTTATCCAGGCGCTCTGGGTGTAATAGTCTCCCGGCAAATCTGATTCTTCCGGTTCGTCCATCACAATAACCATGGGTCCGCTGTCATCTTCTGAATCTCCCTGTCCAGCGGAATTCTGCATTACTTCAAGCTGAGCCTTCATGGTGGCAAATACCGGGTGCTCCATGGTCAGGTAGTCAGCCATGGGAATCGGTGTAAAAGGCTGATCCAGTCGGCTAGCTTCTGGTTCACACATCACAGCCAGAGTTTCATCCAGCCAGTCTGCCACCGCCGGA
The DNA here is from genome assembly GCF_023349125.1 of Shewanella corallii. GTDB lineage: Bacteria > Pseudomonadota > Gammaproteobacteria > Enterobacterales > Shewanellaceae > Shewanella > Shewanella corallii. The sequence continues at coordinate 74,963 of NZ_JAKIKT010000009.1, forward strand.
TGACCATAGCTCAATCCGATATCTGTCCGACTGCCCAGCCCCATAGCTTTCCAACCTTCAATAGCCATGATGTGGCATGCCTCATGTCTGACTATGGTTGCCGTTCTGTGCTCATCACCATTAAACATCTCTTCGGTAAGAGTTAAGTTTGCGGTCCCGGGTAACTCAGAGCTAAGGGCAATCAGCGCTTCATTATTCAGCACCTTAAGAGTATTAAAATCCGGCGGAGTCACCACCTGACGACTGAACTTGGCTCTCGCCTCAATCAATAGCTGCATAGTATTCTCCGGCGCAGCTACACCATCGCTCCACAGAACGATCCCCGGGGCCGAATCAACCCGGGTTAGCACCGGCTTAGAGGTCCCGCTGGGACCAAGAGGGTGCGGAGGGCTAATATCTGAAGATGCACAGCCAGCTAATATCAAGGAAATGACTATTGTTGTTATGACTTTCATTGGTTGCTCCTTATTTAAAGAAGCTCAGTTACATCAAGCACTGTGCCAACAATTGTTAGCAATAAAAACAAACAGATAGCTAATATCAGAGTTGATAAGTTTCCCAAATGGGAAAGGCTGTTTGACGATATAAGCAGAAACCTGAGACACAAAAAAGCCACCCTCAGGTGGCATTCTTTGATGATAGTGACTTACCAGGCCTCAAGGCTCTCTGCCAGCAGGTCAACGAATCGCTCCCGCTGCAGGTCAAATAACACATGGGTGTTGGCGGACTTGCCGGTCAGGTGATAACGATCCACAACCGTCATTCCAACTGTCATCTCGCTTTGGGTTTCAATGGCAACATAACAATCCTGACCAGTGAACAGCTCAGGCTTCAGCAGCCAGGCAATAGTGCAAGGGTCGTGCAGTGGTGCGCCATCAAAGCCCCATTTGGGATCTCTGTGATAAATCACAAAGAACTCCAGCAGATCGGCAACACACTGGGCAACAGGGTTATCAATGGCGCGCATACGCGCTACGTCTTCATCCATAATCTGGGCTTTATGGGTGACATCCAGACCACACATGGTCAAAGGAATCCCTGAGCGGAATACAATATCTGCTGCTTCTGGGTCGACGAAAATATTGAACTCAGCTGCCGGGGTCCAATTACCGACACCAGCTGCGCCCCCCATCAAGACGATGCGTTCAATACGAGGTTTCAGGTGAGGATAGGCCAGCAGAAAGGTGGCAATATTGGTTAAAGGGCCTGTAGGCACCAAAGTCACTGGGTGTTCGCTGGCCTGAATTTGCTGTGCCATCAGCTCCCATGCGGTGAGCTCGACGGCTGCAAAGGCGGGCTCTGGTAGCTCTGGGCCATCCAACCCACTCTCCCCGTGAACATTGTCAGCAATAATCAGCTCGCGTTTAAGCGGCTTGGCAGCGCCCCCGGCCACCGGGATATCTTTGCGTCCCAACAGAGTAAGGATACTCAGGGCATTGCGCAGGGTTTTATCCGGCGTTTGGTTACCGGCACTGGTGGTCACAGCCAACACATCCAGTTGCGGATTTGCCAGAGCCATGATCATGGCGATTGCATCATCATGGCCAGGATCACAATCAAGAATAATGGGACGAGGCGTAACAGTTGATGTCATATCAGTCATCGGGTTTTCTCCTTATTATCCGCTCAGCATAATCCCCTGCGCTTCACCTGTCTGTGATCCCTCCACGGAACGTACACACAGCAGGAGTTAAAGCCTTAACACTTTATCCTGATTTAGCATTTTTACTGGCGAAAAAATCACCTTATGAGCCCATAGTCTTTGCTATCTGTGATTTCGTATCTTATTGTCGTAAATAAGAATCCACCAAAAAAGGATCTGATATGGCGATAACGACTCTCAGCAGCAAGCAAGTGTACCGCGCCACGCAGTTGCAAACTCCCCACTGTGATTGTCAGACCACTGACGACCTGGTGCCACTGGATGACATTATTGGCCAGCAAAGGGCCAGACAGGCGGTGGAGTTTGCCATGTCTATCAAGGACAAGGGCTACAACATTTACGCCATAGGCGAGAACGGCCTGGGCAAGCGCACTATGATGCTGCGTTACCTCAATACTCACCCCGCCAACGACAAGCAACGCCAGGACTGGTGTTATGTCGCCAACTTCGATGACAGCCGCCAGCCCAAGGTACTTAGCCTGCCAGCCGGCAGTGCGTCCGGCTTTAAGAAGTCCATCGAAAACCTGATGAAAAAGCTGGCCAAAGCCCTGCCGATGGCCTTCGATAACGAGATGTACTACAGCCGGGCTGAAAAACGCAAAGCCCAGTTGGCCGGTCGTCAGGAAGAGGTGTTGGGTGAACTGGCGGAGGATGCCAAAAGCAAGCAGATCAGTCTTTCCATCAGCAGCAATGGAGACTACCAACTGGTCGCCCTTAATGGCGAAGAACCCCACAGTGAAGAGACATATGATGCCCTCTCCCCCGAAGAGCAGCTTCAGTTTGAGACCGACATCAAAGGGTTGGAAACCAAGCTCCGGCGCATCGTCCGGGATATGACCGAGTGGGAAGAGGAGTTTTCTGATCAGCAACAAGCCCATGATGAGCAGGTAGCCAAAGATGTGCTCAAACACTATATGCAGCCGCTGAAGCGCCAGTATAAATCTTTGCCCGAAGTGCAGGGTTATCTGAAAGAGATGCAGACAGATATTCTCGATAATCTGGATATCTTTCTGGAGCAAACCGAAGAACAGTTGGCCTTCTCTTACGCTTCATTGGATAAAAAGCTGCCCCGTCGCTATCAGGTTAATGTACTGGTGAGTGGAGAAGATGACGGCTTCCCAATCGTGGTCGAGGAAAACCCCAACTACCACAGCCTGTTCGGTTATGTGGAAAACGCGACCTACAAGGGCACAGTATTTACTGACTTTTCGTTAATCCGAGCCGGTAGCCTGCACAAGGCCAATGGTGGCGTATTGATGATGGATGCGCAGAAAGTCCTGGAGCGCCCCTATGTTTGGGATGGCCTTAAGCGCTCTCTTCGCTCCCGCCAACTGGATTTGAGCTCGCTGGAGCGGGAAGTCTCACTTTCAGGTGCTATCTCACTGTCACCGGAACCTGTGCCACTTGATGTCAAAATCGTGCTGTTTGGGGACAGACACACATACCAGTTGCTGCAGCAGTACGATCCCGACTTTGCAGAACTGTTTAAGGTCACCGCCGACTTCGAAAATGTGATGGCCCGAACTCAGGAGTCCGAAGCCCAATTCGCCCGCTTTATCGCCTCAATCGTGCAGGACAACAAGATGCTGCCCTGTGAGCGGGATGCCATGGAGCGGATCATTGAGTTCAGTGCCCGTCAGGCGGATAACCAGAACAAGCTGTCACTCTATTCTGCTGATGTTGCCAACCTGCTGCGTGAGACCAACTACTATGCCGGTGGAGACAATGCAGAGAGCATAGCCAGACAGCACGTGGAGAAGGCGCTGGAAGCCCAGCAAACCCGGGTATCCAGGCTGCAGGACAATCTGTTGGAGTCCTTTACCAATGGCACTACATTGATTGATGTGGTGGGTGAGAAAGTGGGGCAAATCAACGCCCTGTCAGTACTTGCCACCACAGATCACCAGTTTGGCCTGCCCAATCGCATCACCGCCAGCACAGCTTACGGTGAGGGCGAGGTACTGGATATTGAGCACAAGGTTCGCCTGGGTGGCCAAATCCACTCCAAGGGCGTATATATCCTGACCGCCTTCCTGGCTGCGCGACTGGGTAAGAGTGCCAAAATCCCACTGACCATGTATCTCACCTTTGAGCAGTCCTATGGTGGTGTCGATGGCGACAGTGCCTCAATGGCCGAATGCTGCACCATTTTGTCGGCTATTTCCGGCGTGCCATTGAAACAGGACATCGCCATTACAGGTTCAATGAACCAGTTTGGCGAGGCTCAGCCAATCGGCGGAGTGAATGAGAAGATTGAAGGCTTCTTTGATGTTTGCTCTATAAAGGGGCGGGATCCCGGCCAGGGCGTGATTATCCCCGAGTCCAACCGTCAGAACCTGATGCTGCGTAAAGACATAGTGGAAGCCATTGAGAAGGGAGAGTTCCATATCTGGACGGTTAATCATGTCACCGAAGCTGCCAGCATTCTTACCGGCACCCCGGTTGAGGGCGACACCTGTATGTCCAGCCGTGCCGAAAGACAGCTGACCGAATACCGCAAGCAGCAGGAAGCACTGACAGACAATCCAAGCGATAATGGTCATCAGGCGTTCAAAGCAAGCTAATCTCTTGCGAACCCAAACCTGAAAAATGCCTCCCGCCGGAGGCATTTTTATTTATTATACCCACACTACGTTCTTCTAATCATTTGAGCACACTCAGAATAACTACAAACACACAGACTTGATGCAGTCAGGCCCCTTGGCTATAGTGGCGCCATCATTCACCAAGGTCCCATCTCGTGCCTCAGACATCAGCCAATACAGAAATGCCGGTCGCGCCTCAACCTGAGGTGGGCCAGGTAGTAGAACAACTTACCGGTGCCGAAGGAGAACAGCAGGCGGTCGTTTTTGACGAGATTCTGGAAGCTGCAGAGCCCGGCACCATAGCACTCTTGTTGGAAGCTCTGCCGCTGGATGAACGTCACGAACGTTGGTTGCAGGTCAGTGAAGATGAACAGTTGGCAGTGCTCGACGATATGCGAGCTGAGCCAAGAATCGACATGCTCAAGCATATGTCGGATGTTCAGGTGGACAGCATTCTGTCGCAGTTGACTGCAGAGCAACTGATCGACTGGAGTGACTCGCTGCCCGATGAGCTCACAGACAGAGCCCTGGCTCTGATGCATGAGCGTCAACGGCAACAATACGCCCGATTTGACCTCTACTCGGAAAACGAAATTGGTCGCTATGTAGACCATCAGGTACTGGTGCTGAGTCCTCATGCCAGTGTCAGTCAGGCTCAGAAGTTTATCCGCCGTATCGAACTGGATTGTAACGATACCCTGTTTCTGACCGATGACGATGACGTGCTGGTAGGCTGCGTCAGCCATCAGGATATACGTCGCGCCGATCCATCACTGCAGCTAAAGGAGTTAATGGCTGACGACGCCAGAAGTATCCGGGCAGATACCTCTTTGTTCGATGCCTCGGAAGCCATGGAGCACAGCGAGCAACTTGAGCTGGCGGTTATCGACGCGGATGACAGGCTGCTTGGACGGATCACTTTGCGCAGCGCCACCTGGCTGATGCGCGAGCATTACGAAGCTCAGTTGATGGCAACAGCAGGTCTGGATGAAACTCACGACCTGTTTGCCCCCATCATCAAAGGCGCATCCCAGCGAGCAGTTTGGCTAGGCATTAACCTGCTGACCGCCTTTTTGGCGTCGGCCACTATTGGCCTGTTTGAAGATGTTCTGACGCAGGTGGTCGCTTTGGCCGTGTTGATGCCAATCGTCGCCTCCATGGGCGGCATAGCCGGCAGCCAATCGCTGACTCTGATGATTCGCGCCATGGCCACTGGCCAGATAAGCTCTGGGAATATGTGGGCACTGCTGAAAAACGAATTAGGGATAGGCAGTCTTAACGGCGTATTATGGGCAGGTGTAATAGGCCTGGTGGCCGGATGGTGGTTTACCAGCCCGGAAATCGGCGTGGTTATCGCCTGCGCAATCCTGATCAATATGTTGGTCGCTGCTGCGTCAGGGGTACTTATTCCTGTGATACTGCAGAAGCTGGATCAGGACGCTGCGCTCTCCGGCTCGGTCATTCTTACCACAGTAACAGATGTGGTGGGCTTTCTGACCTTTCTGGGTCTGGCGACCTTGCTGTTCCTGTAGAAAGCGTAAAAAAACCCGGCAAGCGCCGGGTTTTTCTTATTTAATGATGCAGTGATTATAGTAAGGATCACATACACACTGATTGGGGTACTGTTTGCAAAAACTTCTCACGTCGGTCCAATAACCAGTCTCTACAGCCACACCAGCTGAAGCACCAAACATTGCAGAAGCGAAAATTAACGCAGCAACTTTCTTAATCATCCTTAAATTCTCCTTTGATTCAATCCCTTGCAGTAGTGCCCCTTCAAGCTAAGCCAGCAATTCATATCGGACAATCATAAATTAGTATTAAATCGTTGTTTTTTAAATAAATTAAAAGGCTCACCTGCTGCAGCAATCCAGCATCAGGATAATACTCAACATGGTGTCGTAATCACACCAACTCGGGTATCCTGTCTTGCTTTCAAGCTTCCAGGGATTGTCATGAAACCAGTTTTTGCCGTTGCTCTGTTATTAGTCTCTTTCCAATGCCTGGCAAAAGCCGACCGCATTGTCGCTCTATCTCCCCATGCCGTTGAGATGCTGTATGCAATAGGAGCCGGAGACAGGATTATCGCCACCACAGATCACGCAGACTATCCCGAAGCAGCCAAACAGATCCCCCGCATTGGTGGCTACCATGGCATTCAGATGGAAAAGCTGTTGGCGTTGAACCCTGATTTGGTAGTGGTGTGGGGGAGTGGCAACCGGCCTGAAGACATGGACAGAATGCATCAACTGGGACTTAAACTGTATAACTCGGATCCCAAAACGTTGGAAGCGGTCGCCGATGAACTTGAAGAGCTGGGCGAGCTGACAGGTCACACCCAACAGGCGGCTGAACAAGCAAAACAACTGCGTGACGAACTGGCGAAGCAAAGACAGGATCATGCTAACGCGGCCCCAGTCAAAGTCTTCTATCAACTTTGGTCTCAACCACTGATGACTGTAGCTGAGGGCAGCTGGATCCAACAAATTCTGGCGGTCTGCGGTGGCACAAACGTATTTGCCAATGCGGCCTCGGCCTACCCACAGGTCAGTCTGGAAAATGTGTTGCTGACCTCTCCCCAGGTGATACTGCAAAGCCAGGATAAGGGTAATATTCTGGGCGTGGACTGGCAGCAATGGCCAGATATACCCGCAGTAAAGCAGCATCAGATTTATCAGTTGAACGCCGATCTGCTGCACCGTGCCGGCCCTCGTGTCACCCAGGGAGTCACAGCGACCTGTGATGCATTGGATAAGGCCCGCACAGCCTATTCAAAGTAATCAGAGCTAAAGCTATTAGCTAAAACAGGGAAGATTCACGATGAGCAAGCACACTCTGGATATTAGATGGCAGCAGCAAGCATCGGACAGTTTCGCAACCGGAGAATTCAGTCGTGAGCATGAGTGGCTGCTGGATAACGGTGACACACTCAAAGCCTCATCCTCACCTTCGATTATTGCTGAGCCGCTGTCTTCAACTCAGGCTATCGACCCTGAAGAGGCCTTTATCGGCGCATTGGCCAGTTGCCATATGATGGCCTTTCTCGCCATTGCCGCCAAACGTAAATATATCGTCACTCACTACTCGGATTCTCCGGTCGGGACTTTGGGCAAAATGGCTAACGGCAAAACCGGTGTCAGCCAACTGACTCTCTCCCCCAAAGTCAGTTTCAGCGAAGAGAAACAGCCTTCTCACGAGCAACTACAAAAGCTACATCAAATGGCTCATAACAGCTGCTATATCGCCAACTCAGTTACCACCAAAGTGGAAATAAAACCCTACCAATAAAAAAGGCAAGCCTGCTGGCTTGCCCTTGTCGTTTAGCATCGACCTAAGATTAGTCGACTTTCACTGTCACCCAAACAAAGCGGTGGTCTGAGGAAATTTCTTTGCTGTCACCGTATTTTCCCACACGAGGATCGTTAAACAGCAGGCGACCTTTGTACCCTTCTGCAGCCCAGTAAACGCCTGAGTCAACAACCTCCAGGCTGGCTGAAGGCACAGCGTAATCGGCACGGGAACCAAATACACTGGTCCGAATTTCAGGATTTGTGTGGACCGGGTTCCAGCCATTGGCAGGGTTTTTCGACTCAAAGGCACCAAGGCTGGTTGGGGTAAACTCCTGGCCTACCTGAGCCACACTCTGGTTAACCTTCTCATTACCCAGCAACTGCATAATGCCGTCCCAGGGCTTGTTGATTTGAGTACCAATCACGTTATCGGCATTCATGTCACCCATCACGACAAAGTGCTGACCGCTGAAGCCACCAGTGTTGCCCTTGTCATCATAAAGGCTCTCTTCACCACTGATGTAATGATGCCAGAACAGGTTCTCCTCGCTGTTACGATAACGGTTGTTATAAGTCACAGTATCAAAGCCTGACGGCGTCGGGTGGGCCAGCAGTACGTTAACGGCAACTTTGCCGTTCGGCGTATTCACCAGAATCGGAGCATCCACATGGTTTTTGGATGACAAGCGCAGCGCATTCCACTCTGCCTTGCTGTACCAGAGGTCGCCACAGGCCATGCCTTCAGGAATCGGCTTGCTGCCATCGCACACTTCAATTTCTGGATTCACTGAGCCTGGCAGGTCTTTACGCAGGAACTTCTGGAAAGTACGGGTATTTTCGGTATCAATTTCAAATCTGGACAACAGAGCAAAGCTGTAGTGACCATGGTAGAAACCGAAGCCATACGCATCATCAGCACCATTTTTCTGACCATCGTTATTCAGATCAAACTCTGTCATCAAACCTGTGTTGGTGGCGTAATTTTGCGCGAATGGGTACTCAATTGGCTCCAACATGTCACCACCATCGACACTGTTCAGACTCTGAGACACCGCCAGATAGTTGTTCTGGAAGCCTTCCAATACCTTGGTATCGACTGCATCACCGTCGTTGTTGAACTCATTCATCAAGAGTACATCTGGACGGTTCTTCTGAATAATTGCTGCGATGTTACGGATCTGGATAACGCGCTCAGCCAGCAGGTGATCTGCGCCTCCCTCTTCACCGGCCGCGACATCTTCTTTCCAGGCAGCAATCAACTTGTCCTGCTCAGCCACAGTCAGGCTCATATATTCGACCCAGCGCTGGTAACTTTCAGCTGGGTCGTTATCAACGGCAAAAGACAGGTTGAACTGGGCGAATTTCACTTCAGACACTGGTGCAGGCTCGGTGACGATTACTGTGTCATCGGAGCTGCAAGCCATCAAAAACATGGAGGATAGCAGTGCAGGGATTAGTTTCTTTTTCATGATAAATACCATCATCTTTATATAGTTATCGTCACAATCTATGTTGTGCGCCTGAATTAGATATCAATCATTTAGGACAAGCAAAGACTTTAAAACATCCACGATAACAAGCGCGAAGAGGATCACGCCGTCATTGGAAAATCAGACAAAATACGTTGATTTACTATCCCTGGTACAGGCGACAGCCGAAGCTCATCTGACTGCAGAACAACTCCATATTCGAATCAGATTGGTATTCACTTCAGGGATCGCTTAAGTTGGATAAAAGGACAGCACACAGTGCTCAGTCCGCCAAATACCACCCCAAAGAGAGAGCAAAGGTATGTCTTTAAAAAAGCACTCAAAAATTGAAGAGGAAGCTCAAATCGACATGACCCCCATGTTGGACATTGTCTTCATCATGCTGATCTTCTTTATCGTCACCACCTCTTTTGTCAAACCTTCAGGGATTGACTACAACAAGCCTGAAGCGAACGTAAATTCTGACTCCAAGACAGATAATATTCTGATACTGGTGAGCCAAAGTGGCTTAATTACCATGGAGAACCGGCTGGTGGATATCGAACGTGTGACCGCCAACGTTGAACGCATGCTCGCAGAAGCGCCTGAAGCAGCAGTGCTTATTCGCGCAGAAACCGCCGCTTCACACGGTCTGGTTGTGGAAGTGATGGATCAGGTAAGAACCGCCGGGGTACAAAAAATCTCGGTGACTGAAGCCAAATAAGGTCTGCTCCAAAACTGCCACCGCTCACTGCGATAAAAAGTCCCCGGACGCATTGACGACACTGAGTTGACGTAATTGTGTCCTATTGATGACGTACCAAAAACCCGGGGCTTTCAACGACAATAGCGATAGAGAAATGTCGGAGGAAGCCGCAATGAAAATGAAATTAGACCACATCAAATTGAAGCAACTCAGAGAAGCAAGAGCATGGAGTCAAACTCATCTGGCTGAAGTCAGTGGCATCAGCCTGAGGACCATTCAGCGTATTGAAAAGTCGGGTGTCGCATCACCGGAGTCAATCAAATCTTTGTGTGCCACATTTGAATTGAAACTTGATGAACTCTTGATTCATCAAAAACCCAAACCAGAGTTTACACCGATATTCTCAGCTGCTCTTGCCTGTAAACTCTCTCAAATGAACAAGAGCGCAACCCTGATATCTTTTACTCTGGCATTTGCGATTGCTTATCTGTTAAGCCAGTAATAAACAGGAACACCCAATCCCCAACACTTTGGTAAAGGACATATAGATGAGTGTGAAGTACACCTACAGTTCAAAACCTCTGGTTGATGAGATCAAGGTGCAGCCAGTCCATCAGGGGCAATGTCACTGTGGCAGTGTCAGATTTAGCGTCCGTTTACCTAATGGGCTGATTGATCCCAGACGCTGTAATTGCTCAATGTGCCGACGCCGGGGGGCAATAGTCGCCTCAGTAGCACTTGCTGACTTGACTATTGAGCAAGGTCAAGAGTTCCTGAGCCTTTACCAATTCAACACCAACACAGCAAAACACTACTTCTGCTCCAGATGTGGTATCTACACCCATCATCAACGCAGATCCAATCCAAAACTGTACGCTATCAACATTGCCTGCCTGGATGGTGTTGACCCATTTGTATTGAAGAATGTGCCTGTATTGGATGGTGAAGATCACCCCAGTGACCAGTAGATAAAGTCTAACCGCCCAGCTCCTGTTGATACCGCTACATGGGGATAATCAGACTAATCATGTGATTGATTGCGATGCGGCAAAACCAGTAAAAGGTTTCAACCCGGAAGTTGCTATTAGTGACATCCAGTAATCTGTTTGAGGCACTGACAAAGCCTGGACTCGACTCCAGGCTCGTTTAGCATCCGAGGATACTAATTTCACAGTGTCTGGTTTTGTGGCAAAGGTGTCAGCCCCTACATTCAGCATGTAGACCATTAAAGAAATTGGGCAAGGTATCGCAGTCCGTCAATACTACATCCAGCAATCTGTTCGAGGCTCTGACAAAGCCGTCGACTTGTTTCAACATTACAGCGGCATCCGAGGATAGCAATTTCACAGTGATCGCTTTTGTGGCAAGGCCGTCAAAAGGTTTCAGCCCCTGAGCGTAGCAGCGCTACGTGATGGGGTGAAACCTTGCCGACAATGCAGCCACAGAAGTGAGCACGAAGAAATTCAGTAGTCGAAGCCAGGCTGGGCTTTAATACCGCTGTTGAACGCATGCTTTACGCACCCCACTTCACTTACCGTATCCGCCAACTCCACCAGTTCTCTATGGCAGTTACGACCAGTGATAATGACATGCTGATGTAAAGGACGACTGTTCAATGCCTCGACCACTCTTTCCAGTGGCAGATAGTGATAGCTCACCATATACGTCAGTTCATCCAGCAGTACCAGGTCAGTGTTTTCATCCGCCAAAAACTGCTCCGCCTGTTCCCAGGTCGCCAGCGCAGCCGCTGTATCGGCGGCCTTATCCTGGGTCTCCCAGGTAAAACCTGTCGCCATCACAGCAAAAGGCACTCCGGCACCTTCCAGCAAGTTGCGCTCACCACATTCCCAGTTACCCTTGATAAACTGCACCACAGCAGCTTTTTGGCCATGCCCCACTGCACGGGCAACAGTGCCAAAGCCAGCGGTACTTTTGCCTTTGCCATCACCGGTAATCACCATCAATACGCCACGCTCTTCAGTGGCTTCTGCCACTCGGGCATCTACGGCTTGTTTTACTTTCTGTTGACGGGCCTTGTGACGCAGGGCTTTCTCAGCAGCAATTCTGTCCGCTTCTGACTGGTTTTTATCTTGTTGTTCTGACATTAGTAGGGGTTTCTTCTTTTTAGTGTAAGCAAGCCTGCCCGCGAACTTATAATCAGTCCGTCAGGCCAGCCGTAATGCTTGAGGTATACGATAAGCCAAGGCTGCCGGGATCAGCTGGCAGCCTCTGTTTTTATGGTGTCACTACCGGCAAGAATGGCGTTAAGTAGGTTGATGTCCAGATGCTCGGCGAGCGTATCAGCAAGGCGATCAAGTTCCTGCTCTCTGAGCTCATCCATATCCAGAGCATGGATATTTGCGCTCATGCCTGCCCACTGCAACAGCGCCGCAGTGGCTTCAGGAGAGTCAAACAATCCGTGAAGATAGGTACCGAATATCTGGTTATCTTCTGAGATCATGCCATCATCCACCAGTAAACCATCCCCCCGGTGAATCGCACTGCCAGCGTCTTCAATAACAGCGCGCTGCCAGGTTAGCGGTGAACCTACAGGGCGTAGCTTATGGCTGTGACCACAATGGATTTCATAGCCTTTAACCGGATATTCATGGCCACCAAGTCTCAGGGTTCCCTCAACATTGTGAACCTGCTTTTGAGGTTTGAGCTCGGTAATCAGAGACAGCAGCTCAAGTCCATCGGTTACTCCAGCCTCTCCTTCTACACCGGCCGGGTCATCAACCTCTAACCCGAGCATCTGGTAACCACCACATATACCGATGACTTTACCGCCGTATCTCAGGTGCCTGCGAATATGCTCTCCCCAGCCGTTGTTGATCAGGGTTCTCAGGTCATCCCGTACACTCTTTGAGCCCGGGATAATCATCAGATCTGCCGCAGAGGCTCCCTGGGCACTGACAGAGGTGTTGAGATAGCTGAAATCAATATGCGGGTTCAACCTCAGAGCATCGAAATCGGTATGATTGCTGATCCTCGGATGAACCAACACCTGAACCTTAAAGTTCGCCCCGGATGAATCTGTGGAGGCGGTATTGACGGCGTCCTCCGCATCCAGCCTCAAGTCTTCAAGGTAAGGTAACACCCCAATGACTGGCTTACCGGTGCGCTCTTCCAACCACTCAAGGCCTGATTGCAGCAAGCTGATATCACCCCGGAAGCGGTTGATAACAAAACCTTTGACCCGCTCGCGCTCTGAATCACTGAGCAGCTCAAGCGTACCCACCAGCTGAGCAAATACCCCACCCTTGTCGATATCAGCCACCAAAATTACCGGGCAATCGACCTCCTCAGCAAAGCCCATATTGGCGATATCCCCCTCTCTGAGGTTGATCTCAGCCGGACTTCCTGCGCCTTCCACGAAGATGAGTTGATATTGGGATTTAAGGCGCTGCCATGAGTCCAGTACAACTTCCATGGCCCGGGATTTATACTCACCGCGATTTTTGCCAAAAAAGGAGACCGCTTCCAACTGAGTTAACGCCTTACCCTGGAATATCACCTGAGCAACAGTGTTACTCGCTGGCTTAAGCAATACCGGGTTGAAATCTGTATGGGGAGACTGAAAGCAAGCTGCGGCCTGCAGTGCCTGGGCGCGGCCTATTTCGCCACCATCAATGGTGACAGCGCTGTTGAGCGCCATATTCTGGGGCTTAAAAGGAGCGATTTTTGCTGTGCCACTACGGGCATAAAGCCGACACAGTCCGGCAACCAGCGTAGTCTTTCCGGCATCCGATGCCGTGCCCTGCACCATCAGGGTATGTGCGTCCTTTCCCACAGGTGCCTTGGGCAGAGAAGATTTACCCATCCTGTTATCCTTTTAGTTCTACTGGCAGTCCTGCCACCACCAGAGTGACTTTTTGTGCGATTGCCGCGATGGCCTGGTTCATTCGTCCGGCTTCGTCGACAAACTGTCGGCTTAGTTGTCCCAGTGGCACAATTCCTGAACCGACTTCATTACTGACCAGAATCACCTCACCAGGCACTTGTCCAAGTGCTTCTTGCAGAGCATCAATGTGCTGACTGATCAGTGAGTGAGAATGATTATCTGACTCATTATGGTACTCTTCATGCTCTTCACACAAAAGCCCTGTAAGCCATAAGGTTAAACAATCAACCAGAATCACCCTGTTGTCGCTGGTAAGTTGCTGGATCGCAGGCAGCAAATCCACACCAACCTCATGATTATGCCAATAAATTTCTGAACCTAACCTGTCCTGCTGGTGTCTTTGAATGCGGTGTTGCATCTCTTTATCCAGGCCCTGTGCAGTGGCAAAGTAATGACATTCATAACCCCGGGCCGCAAACTCACCAACCCTGGCTTCGGCAAAACGGCTTTTACCACTGCGGGCACCACCAATCACCAGATGAATCATTGACCACCACCAATCAAGAGAGCGACCAATAAGAGATAGACAACAAGCTCACCTATTTGCTGGCATGCCCCCAGCGTATCACCTGTATATCCTCCCAACTGGGCTCTGAGCCATCTCACCAACAACCAGCGACATACCACCAGAGACATCAACAACATCAAGGCCTGCATAACGGGTAAGAGCAGTAAAACCAGGACTCCCGTCGTCAACAGCACCCACAAATCATTCCAGTTTTGCTCGGTCACTATGGGTTTGCTTTTACTGTCATCATCGCGGACGTAAGGTTCAGTAAAAATCATGCTGGCCGCCAGGACCCGACTCAAAGTATGACCAAGGATCAGAGCCGTTGCCGTGAAATTTACTGAAAAATTTGCCAGCTCAGTCAACAATTGCCACTTGAGCAGCACAGCCATTAACAGCACTAATGCGCCATAACTGCCCAAACGAGAATCTTTCATAATCCTCAGTTTATCAGCCAGTTGCCAGCCACCTCCAAGCCCATCAGCGGTATCAGCCAGGCCATCTTCATGGAAGCATCCGGTAAGCAGTAAGCCGACTACCATCGCCAGTAATACAGCGATTGAACCAGGCAAAACCAAAGATGAAAGCCAGAAAACAAGAGCGCTCGCGGCGCCCATCAAAAAACCAACCAGCCCAAAGTAGCGGCTGGCCCGGTTGAGTCTATCCTGATCTGTCCATACCCATTGAGGCACAGGTATGCGGGTGAAATACCCCAGCGCAACCCAGATTAATGCAACTTCATTCCTTACCACTGACATCGGTTACCTTTGCGGTCTCAAAACTTGCCATCTCATTGTAAAAATCAGCCGCCGCCCGAATCAGTGGCAACGCCAAAGCTGCCCCAGTTCCTTCACCCAGTCTCAACCCCAGACGCAGCAGTGGCTTGGCATCCAGCAAGCGCAACATAAGTTGATGCCCCTGCTCAGATGATTCATGGGCAAACACCATATAATCACGGCTGGCAGCATTAATGTTGACTGCCACCATAGCGGCGGCCGAGGCGATAAAGCCATCGATAACGACTAACATGCCTCTTTCAGCTGCGGCCAGAATCGCTCCTGTAATCTGTACCACTTCAAAGCCGCCAACACAGGTGAGTATGTCCAGAGCGTTATTCATATTGGGTTTGTGCAGCGCAACCGCCTGAGCAATCAGTTTCTTTTTCAACTCCAGCGAACTGTCATCAATCCCGGTACCCCGACCAACACAAACACTGACATCCAGGTCCATCATGGCGGACATAATTGCAGCAGCTGAAGAGGTATTGCCTATACCCATCTCACCAAAGGCAATCACATTGGTACCCTGCTGATAGTGTTTATCCACCAGCTCTTTTGCCCATTCAAAGCCCTGCTGCATCTGGCTTTGGGTCATCGCCTGGGCTTCATGAAAAGCCCGGGTACCAGCCCCTAATCTTCTTATAGTGACGCTTTCGGCCTCTTCGCCATCAAGGGGTTCAAGTATACCTGCGTCCACCACTTCCAGTTCCCAGCCATTGTGGCGACAGAACACATTGATCGCAGCGCCGCCTGCGATAAAGTTCTGTACCATCTGACGGGTGACAGCCTGGGTAGCAATCGATACACCATGGGCTGCAATGCCGTGATCGGCGGCGAAAACCATCATCACAGGACGCTCGATGTTAAGCTCATCAGTCCCCTGAATTTTGGCCAACTGTGTGGCCAGTACCTCAAGCTCCCCCAAAGCCCCGGGGGGTTTGGTCATTTGATCGATTCGAGTTTGAATATCCTTGTCACGGTCGTGATTAAGGTAATGGATATTGTAATTATTCATGGATCACCTGACGCCGACGGCGCAACACATACAAGAAAAACAAACTGCCCAGTGCCGAGGTGATCACCCCAACCGGCAGCTCCTGATTATCCAACAGCGTCCTTGCCAATACATCAACCCATACCATAAACACACCGCCAGCCAGAGCCGTCAGCCATAAAGACTGAACACCCGGCACCAACAGCCTGACAATATGGGGAATCATCAACCCTACAAACCCTATGCCACCACAGGTCGCCACTAAAACTGCGGTCATCAAAGAGCAAAGTAACAAAATACCCATACGTAAAAAAGGGACTTTAATTCCCAGTGTATGAGCCGTTTCATCGCCTCCCAACAGGGCCAGCAAGGATCGTTTCAGCGCCAATAGCACCGCGAAGCCTCCTGCCACCGCCAGGGCTGGCAACCAAAGTCCCGCCCAACTGGCCCGGGCAAAACTGCCTAATGTCCAGAAAAGCACCGCGGCGGCAGCCTGTGGCTCAGAAAAATACAACAACAGGCTTCCCAGCGCTGCGAACATAAATGACACCGCGACGCCTGAAAGCAAAATTCTCTCTATCTGATAACCGCCACCGCTCATAGAGAACACCAGCAGTACAGACAGTGCAGATCCCAACAAGGCCCCAACAGGCAAGGTCAGTTGACTGAGCCAGGCTCCGGAAAGTAACTCTGAACCTGATAACAGCCCTGAGAAACTGCCTCCCAACAAGGTCATCACACAGATGGCACCGAAAGACGCACCCGAAGAGATGCCAAACAGATAAGGGTCGGCAAGAGGGTTTCTGGTGGCCAGTTGCAGTGCGGCACCGGAAAGTGCCAGTCCGGCCCCCGCAATAAAGGCCAGCAATATTCTGGGCAACCTGAGCTCAAGTACAATTCGACTGGTCAGGTCCTGCCCACCACCCAGCAGAGATTGCCACACCTGCTCAATAGACAGATGTACCGCGCCAAACCCTGTGGCCAGCAATGGTGTTAACAAGGCAAAAATAACAAATATCAGCAAACTGCATTTCGTTGCCAGCGACTGCTCACGCCATTCAACCCCCATGGTCAACCTCCCTCTGGTAGCCGTAAAAGTAGGAGATCAACGGCTTACCATGTTGAGGATGAGGGGAAATCTGGCAGCAGACACCGAATACATCAGCAATCATCGCCTCTGTCAGCACCTTTTCAGGCGCCCCTCTGGCGACTAACTCACCGCGGTTGAGCAGCAACAACTTATCGCACAGGGCACTGGCAAGATTGAGATCATGAATGGAAGCAATGACACTGACCCCCAGGCTTCGTACTAGCTCGAGTATCTGAATTTGATAACGAATATCCAGATGATTGGTTGGCTCGTCTAAAATCAACAACCTGGGCTGTTGAACTATGGCTCTGGCAATTAGGGCACGCTGTTTTTCACCACCGGACAAAAGGTTGAACGTCCTATCCGCCAGCGCCTGCATGCCTACTTTCTCTAATGCAGCAGACACTTTGAGCCTGTCTTGCCGACTGTCAAACTCCAGCCAGCCTTTATGAGGAGTCAGACCCATGCTGACCAGTTCTCGCACCGACAGATCCATTTGCGCCAGCGTATCCTGCTGCACCACAGCAACACAACGCGCAAACTCTTTTGCACTGAAGCTCTCTATATCCCGGCCGTCCAGTAGAATTCGTCCCTGTTGCGCTTTGATGTAGCGATAAAGACAGCGCAATAAAGAGGACTTGCCGGCACCATTGGGTCCAATCAGCCCCAACATGCTTCCGGGGGGAATAGAAAAACTGATCTCCCGCAGCAAAGCTTTGCCGGCAGCGGACCATGACAGTTGCTCCACTGTCAGAACGTCTGGCTCATGATGTTGAATATCAGCCACCATAAGTCTGATGCCTACCAGAGAGGGTTAGTAATAATTGATTATGCATTCTCGCTCCTTCCGGGTGGCCCCGCCCGGGGTGTTCAAATGATATTCGCCAAGTAATCTGACTCTGATAGCCATACGTGACAGGCTATCACCACAGTTGCGGGCACAGTTCGGGCTTAACCCGATTCCCTTGAAACGAATACCTGCGTGTGTGACGCAAACTAGTCAAAAAGTCTTACAAGAGTTTTGCATTATGCTGTTTTTAAGAATAAATAGCATTAGGGGGACTGCCCCGCATCAGAGATATTGTCAAACTATCACTTTGGGTTAGTTCATAATGGGGAGCTAACCGGGCCAATGCAGCCTCGGCCAGTACTTATGATCGTGACGTATCACAGTCACTTCCATGGCAGCGGCATAGGGTAGCGCCATGCCATTAAAAATTCCCGCCTGCTGCTGGAGCCCCATAATATGAGCCATCAATACCAACATGACACCAGCGTGGCACACGACCCATACGGGCTCAGAGCCAGGACTTAAGTTCGATGCTGAAAACGCCTGGTCACAGACTTGCTCAAACGCTTCTTTAACACGACTTTCAAAGGCTTCCATAGTTTCCCCAGCTACCGGCGGATTGCTCCATGGATCCCGATAAAAGGCATCAAACGCCTCGCCATCGGTCTGATATATCTCATCAAATGTTTTGCCATCCCAAATGCCATAGTTCATCTCGGCAAAGGCCTCAAGCACCTCAGCACTCAGGCCAAACTCAGCCGCTCTGGCACAGGCAAATTGCCGACAACGGATGCGGGGAGAGGTAATAACTCTTGATGGATATCCATAACGAGATAGCAAACCGTCAGCCCGACGCTGCATTTGCATTTCTCCTTCAGCGGATAAGGGCACATCGGTCACACCCCGCAGAATATTTCCTCCTTCGCAGGCACCGTGACGCAGAAACACCAATCGCAAACTGCTGCTCATGTTAGCTCCAATCTCTTGTACATCATGAGTTTTCATAAAATTTGAGCGCCCGGCTTGCCCTGCACACTCAAGGTGAATATTATGGACGTCTATACGTATAAATGTCCAAATCAATTTCTGTAATAACCCTGGCTCTCAAGTCAGGCTATTGAACTAAGTTATTGAGTATGAACAACCGCCTGCAGATGCAGCGGCGCAGCGCACAGGAAGTAAAGCATGGCAAGCCCTACACCACATACCCTCGAATCCAGTCAGGCAGTCTTTGACTCCCTGCAGCAGTCACTGGCCAAACGTATTCTTATTCTCGATGGTGCCATGGGAACCATGATCCAGCAGCACAAGCTGGAGGAGGCCGATTACCGTGGCGACAGGTTCAGCGACTGGCATTGTGACGTCAAAGGCAACAATGACCTGCTGGTACTGAGTCAGCCACAGCTTATCAGGGATATCCACAAAGAGTACCTGCTGGCTGGCGCCGATATTCTGGAAACCAATACCTTCAACGCTACCACTATCGCCATGGCTGACTATGATATGCAATCGCTGTCGGCAGAAATTAACCGCGAAGGTGCCCGCCTTGCCCGGGAAGTAGCAGATGAGATCACTGCCCAAACGGGTATTCAGCGCTATGTGGCGGGGGTACTGGGCCCTACAAACCGAACCTGCTCCATCAGCCCTGATGTGAACAACCCGGGCTTTCGTAATGTACACTTTGATGACCTGGTCGAGGCCTACACAGAATCCACCACAGCACTGATTGAGGGTGGCGCCGACATCATTCTGGTGGAAACCATTTTCGATACCCTCAATGCCAAGGCTGCGCTGTTTGCCATTGAAGGTGTGTTCGAGTCTTTGGGCTTTAAACTGCCGGTAATGATCTCAGGCACTATTACCGATGCCTCGGGCCGTACCCTGACCGGCCAGACAACTGAAGCCTTCTATAACTCGCTGCGCCATGTAAACCCAATCAGCATGGGGCTGAACTGTGCGCTGGGACCAAAAGAGCTGCGTCCCTATGTGGAAGAACTGCACCGCATCAGTGAATGCGCCATTTCAGCTCACCCCAATGCCGGTCTGCCCAATGAGTTCGGCGGCTATGATGAAACGCCTGAGGAGATGGCGGAAGTGATCAGTGAGTGGGCCGAAGCTGGCATGCTCAATATCGTTGGTGGCTGCTGTGGTACCACCCCTGAGCATATCCGGGTTATCCGCGAGGCCATTGACCACTTCGCTCCCCGCATCGCCCCCGATATCCCTGTCGCCTGCCGTTTGTCTGGTCTGGAGCCCTGCACCATAGAAGCGGACTCCCTGTTTGTGAACGTAGGTGAGCGCACCAACGTCACCGGTTCAGCGCGTTTTTTACGACTGATTAAAGAAGGCCAGTATGAAACCGCGCTGGAGGTCGCCCGGGATCAGGTAGAGAACGGTGCCCAAATCATCGATATCAATATGGATGAAGGCATGCTGGATGGCGTGGAGGTGATGACCACCGTCCTCAATCTGATTGCCTCTGAGCCGGATATCAGCCGCGTACCTGTGATGATTGACTCCTCCAAGTGGGAAGTGCTGGAAGCTGGCCTTAAGTGCATTCAGGGCAAGGGCATAGTCAACTCCATCTCGCTCAAAGAGGGCGAAGAGCTCTTTATTCAGCAAGCTAAGCTGATCAAACGCTATGGTGCCGCGACTATCGTCATGGCCTTCGATGAGACAGGCCAGGCCGATACCCGCGACCGCAAGATAGAGATCTGTACCCGCGCCTACAATATTCTGGTGGATCAGGTGGGCTTCCCACCGGAAGATATCATCTTCGACCCCAATATCTTTGCCATTGCCACGGGTATTGAAGAGCACGACAACTATGCGGTGGACTTTATTGAGGCCACGGCTGAGATTAAGCGTACCCTGCCCCACGCCATGATTTCCGGCGGCGTCTCCAACGTCTCATTCTCCTTCCGCGGCAATAATCCAGTGCGCGAAGCCATTCATGCAGTGTTCCTGTATCACGCGATTAAGGCGGGGATGGACATGGGCATTGTCAACGCCGGTCAATTGGCGATTTACGACGACATCGATAGTGATCTGAAAGAAAAGGTTGAAGCCGTGGTGCTTAACCTGCCCTGCCCGGTGGCAGACTCCTCCAATACCGAACAATTGCTGGAGATCGCTGAAAAGTACCGTGGTGATGGCAGCGCAGGGCCTAAGAAAGAGGACCTTGCCTGGCGCGAGTGGCCGGTCAACAAGCGCCTGGAGCATGCACTGGTCAAAGGCATTACCGAATACATAGATGCAGATACTGAAGAGGCCCGTCAGCAGGCAAGCCGCCCGCTGGATGTGATTGAAGGCCCACTGATGGATGGCATGAATGTGGTAGGCGACCTGTTTGGTTCAGGCAAAATGTTCCTGCCTCAGGTGGTTAAATCGGCGCGGGTAATGAAGAAAGCTGTGGCCTACCTCAATCCCTATATCGAAGCCGAGAAGGTGGAAGGCCAGAGCAACGGCAAGGTATTGATGGTCACGGTGAAGGGTGATGTCCACGACATCGGCAAAAACATTGTTGGCGTGGTGCTGGCCTGTAACGGCTATGAGGTGATCGACCTCGGCGTTATGGTGCCGGTTGAGAAAATCATTGAGGTGGCCAAGACGGAGAAGGTCGACATTATTGGTATGTCAGGCCTGATCACCCCAAGCCTGGATGAGATGGTACACAATGTAAAAGCCTTCACCCGTGAAGGTCTGACCATTCCCGCTATTATCGGCGGCGCCACCTGCTCTAAAATCCATACCGCGGTGAAGATTGCGCCCCATGCCCCCCATGGCGCCATCTATATTCCAGATGCATCCCGTGCCGTGCCCATGGTCAGTAAGCTGATTAACAACCAAACCCGTCAAGCCACCATAGATGCGATCTATGAGGAGTATGACGAAATGCGTGAAAAGCGCCTGTCTCAGGCCAAGCGCAAAGAGATTGTCTCCATTGAAGCAGCACGGGAAAACCGTTGCCAGCTGGATTGGCAGGCTCACACGCCATTTAAGCCAAAGCAGCTGGGCATTCAGGTATTTGACGACTACCCGCTTGAAGACTTGGTGGACCGTATCGACTGGACGCCATTCTTCCGCGCCTGGGAGTTGCATGGTCACTTCCCACGGATTCTGGAAGATGAAGTGGTGGGCGAAGAGGCCCGCAAGCTGTATGCGGACGCTAAAGTAATGCTGCAAACCATCATCGATGAGAAGTGGCTGACCGCCAAAGGCGTGATTGGTCTGTTCCCTGCCAATACCGTTAACCATGACGACATTGAGCTCTATACCGATGAGTCTCGCTCAGAGGTGCTGATGACCACTCACCACCTGCGTATGCAGATAGAACGTGTCGGCAATGACAACTTCTGCCTGGCAGACTTTGTCGCTCCCAAAGACTCTGGCGTGGCCGACTACACCGGCGGCTTTGCGGTGACTGCGGGGCATGGCATTGATGAGCATCTTGAGCGCTTTGAAGCAAACCATGATGACTACAACGCCATTATGCTTAAAGTACTGGCTGACCGTCTGGCAGAGGCCTTTGCCGAGCGCATGCACGAGCGCGTTCGTAAAGAATTCTGGGGTTATGCTTCCGAGGAGGATCTGGATAACGAAGCGCTTATCCGCGAAAAGTACAAAGGCATACGTCCTGCCCCAGGTTACCCTGCCTGCCCGGATCATACTGAAAAGGGCCTGCTGTGGGAGCTGCTTAAGCCCGACGAGTGCATTGATTTGAAGATCACCGAGAGCTTTGCCATGTATCCTACCGCTGCAGTCAGTGGCTGGTACTTCGCCCACCCCAAATCCCGCTATTTTGGGGTCACAAATGTGGGCAGAGATCAGGTGGAAGATTACGCTGAGCGTAAGGGAATGAGTGTTGCCGAGGCGGAAAAGTGGCTGGCACCGGTTTTGGATTATGATGTGGAATGAGGTTCTGAGTAGTCAGGACTTCACTTAATCTCACGCGGTATTATTAATGAACCTCGAAGCCATGTGCATCCATGCACAAAGCCAGTTCGTCTTCCTTGGCTCTCGCGCGTGAGTACGTTTGCTGTAAGCAAACACTCGCCCAGCCTGGCCCGGTCAAGAGGGATTAACAGCGGCAAACAACCATCCTTGTTTAACTGCCAGCTCGATATCCCTATCTCGCGCTCAAAGCTGGCCACATCGTGGCCATTCGCCTTCTTGCATCTCCCTAGCCAAGTTAGTCATAAAAACTAAAGCCTTTTAATCAGTATCAAAAAGCTTCTTTGAAGTAGAGTCCAATTCGGGCTTAAAGCAAACCATCTCACCGTGTCCCAGTGCAAAGTAGATTCGCCCACACACTGGGCATTGATAAACACTCTGTCGCCCATACTCCTTAGATCTAAGCTCCATACATGCGCGCTCCTTATCTTTAGAGGACGGTCCAGAATTCTCGATAGCATCATCCACTGCGTCCCACAACGGATTCCACTGTTTGTCTGGAATGATGTGAGCCTTATAATGGTGAGCGTCTGAAATATCATGTATTCGATGCCCACATTTACACTCGAACCACATTATCAGCCTCCAATTTCCCTTTGACGCTTACGACTTACATAATCTTCACTGCTGGGGCGAACTATGCGTCCCAAGCTCGTGCTTGTTAGTGTTTTGCCACTGACCAATGGGTAGTTCATAGTGTAAAAGCTCACGACCACCAATCAACACCTCGCCCTTGAATACGAAACCATTTTTTGACAGGACTTTTCCAGAAGCCAGGTTCTCTGGTAGATGCCTTGCGTAAATAAGGTCTAGCCCAAATTCATTGAAGCCATATTTAACAATAAGAGAAGCAGCTTCCGAGCAGTAACCATTTCCCCAATATGGAACACCAAGCCAATACCCCAAATTTCCCGACAAGCCATCTATTTGCGTAATGCTGATGGCTCCTATGTGCTCCCCAGTGTCAGCAAACTGAATAGCAAGTACGACGGCTTCTCTGTTTTGGAACCACGGCTCATGTTTTGAAATCCAATCTTCCGCCATCCCCTCTAAATATGGATGAGGAATATTGGCCGTCATCTCAGCAATAACCCTTGCGCCAGCTAATTTTTGGACACTTTTAGCGTCCGATTGCCGATAAGGGCGAAGCACTATTCTTTGGGATTCGAGTATTGGTATCAATTTTTATTTCCGACCATTAGCGTCGAAACAAAGGGCGGTGAAGATGACAGTAAAATACTTAGCTTGGCGTCAGCAGGAAATTCAACAGTTCTACCTGACCCAATACTTACCGTTTTCCTGTTCATTTGGCCCAATGTTCAAGAGTAATCACTCTTTTCCGTATCGCTTTGGAGAAGTAAAGCAGAAAAAGACATAGATTCGTCGATGAAGAACATCACCTTAACTCAATCGAGGAGTTAAAGACTCAATCCACTTCACTTGCCGTGCTATCAAAGTTCTTTAGCGACCTGAGGAACAGCCCCAGCCCGCCGAAACTGAGCACCAAGATGACAATCAGATCAAACGCGGTCATGGCGCGCATGCTGAAATGTACTGAAGTAATCACCCCAAACAGCAGGGCAGCGATGGCGCCAAAGGTGAGCAACCAGCCAATGGGATTTTTTGAGTTGTAGAACATGATGCCAACACCGAAGATAAAGGGCACCATCACCATACCTGTGGTGATACTGACATTGAATCCCCCCGCCTGGAAGCCGTAGAGAGACATACCCATACCGAAGCTGGAGCGCACCTGGATGGCATTTAGCAACAAATATAAACCCACTATCATCATGGTCAGGCCAATAAAAAAGTGTCCCAGCCCACCGCTACTGCCACCAGCTCCGCGCATCCTTTTCTCCCGTCATGTCCTATTGCTTTGCATCTAATATCGCTCCCAGGTTCATTCCTCAGGAAACGATATGATTAATATACATACAGGACATTCCGACCTTTTTAAAGCATCTCCCGACAGAGATGGCAGTTCTCTTCATAAGTTTCAGGTCTGAATAAGAAGGGGGCATGTAACTGAGTTTTAAAGCGTAAACTCCATCTAAGTGAGATATTGTGTAGGCTGGTTAAGCGGAAAACTGGCAATGCAGCAACATGGAAGTGACAAAAATATGAGTAAATCCAGTTC
The DNA here is from genome assembly GCF_023349125.1 of Shewanella corallii. GTDB lineage: Bacteria > Pseudomonadota > Gammaproteobacteria > Enterobacterales > Shewanellaceae > Shewanella > Shewanella corallii. Next base: position 99,834 of record NZ_JAKIKT010000009.1, read on the forward strand.
ACTGGCGGATTACGTAAAGAGGCGCAATGGTCTGCCTTTGGGGGCGCCGGGATCATTACAGGCAATGCTGAGTCGATCTTTGGGAGCGGAGTCATTCCCTAAATTCTGGCGCTACTGGAATCCAATATGGGGCTATTACCTGTCCCGTTATGTGATGCGCCCGTTGGTCAAATTTCTGCCCCGCTGGCTGGCAGTGTTGCTGACCTTTGCCGTCAGTGGTGCGTTGCACGATCTGGCGGTTACCCTGTTCAAATGGCACCCCGTCTTTTTCTTTACCCCCTGGTTCACCTTAATGGGATTAGTGGTCGTGCTATCCAGCGCATTTAATATTAACTACAAGAGCCTGGCCATCAATGTTCGTACGTTTATCAACATCAGCCTGATTGTATTAACTTTTTACGTTACCCATCTGCTTTGTTCGGGGCAACTCTCTTTATCTTCAATCTGAGTATTCAGCTCACAGATGCGGAATCCACTTTAACAAGCGCCGGCTGACAGGCTCATTATCTGTTGAGCCAGCTATAGCGATTGCCTACAATGTCGCTCGTTTCTATTTATTGAAGATAATTATCATGACTGATACTAAATCTCTGCCGGCACTGCCTGACCGCCTGTCTATCAACCCACGCAGCCCACACCATATTGCTGAAGTTTTTGAGCACGATATCGGCATCCGTATCAACGGCAAAGAGCGTTTTGACGTTGAGGAGTACTGCATCAGCGAAGGTTGGATTAAAGTCGCCTCTCCAAAGGCACTGGACCGCCGTGGTCAGCCACTGCTGATGACCATCAAGGGTCAGGTAGAAGCTTTCTACAAGTAACCTGCATAGGTACTTACTGAGCTCTAAGCATTCAAAAGATTAAGCCCCGTCATTGAGACGGGGCTTTTTTATGACCTTACTATGATCGCTACTCTATGTAGTAGAAGGCATCAGCCGCAATTGTTGGCGCTGTGCCTGCAGGCGCCTCACCCATCCAGCAGCCGGGATAGTCCGGTGTCCCAATTGGGCAAGGGTCACCTATATCTATCACGAGCCTATCGCCCTCTTGTTCAATATCTCCGGGTGTATAACCAACAGGAATATTGACCTCACAAACACGGTAACTGGCAAAGTCATCACCTCCAGCAATATTTGTCGTATTCAGTGGACAGAATGCCGCTACAGGAACAGTTACCGGGTAAATAGTAATGTTGCCTGAAGCACTGCTGTAATTACCGCCGGGTGGAACGATAGTCAATCTGCAATTACCGTTTACGAAGTCGTAAGTGGAAGCGCCTGGACATTCAACTTCATTTTCCAGGTAATAGTCCTGTCCCTCAACAAACCCAACTTTGCCTGTTGGTATATTGGCCACTTTACATGAGGCACCAACAATCGTCGGCGAGATAAAGGTGCCATCCCACCATGCAACATTTTGAGCGCACAATACTGGCTCAGGCTCTTCACAGGGGGTTGTCCAGGGTTCGATGGGAGTCGGTGTGACACCATCTCTCATGGCAATCAATTCAGCCTCAAAGACCTCCAGGTTTCCGACAGTTAAAGTGGCATGCTGGGAATTACACTTTTCATGATAAATATCATCAAAATCGGCACCCAGTGCACTTTCCGTGGGGACAAAAGCATGTTCATCAATGGCATAGGTCATGGTACCAATAGAATCACTGCTGCCGTTATAACCACCGGCTATATCTATAGGGGTGTGCCTGAAGCTTCCCGGTCTGACATCGTCAGCCAAAGCACCGGAATAGATATCGTATGTCCATTCAGACAGTAGTATGCCCAGCCATTTGAGCTTGCCATGAAACACCCGGCCATTGTGGTCAGTATTGGCTGACAGATAGATTTTTTTAACGCCCTCGGAAGCAGCCACATAGGATAAATTGGCCGCCAGGCCATTGTTAAAGTTGTCACCTGTGCCACTGCCATTGGCAACACCTACATTGCGACTCAGCAGAGGTAAGCCCAGACCATGAATCTCAGCCATGAAGCTGTTGAAAAGACCTGATGGAGCATAGGTACCTGAGCCTGAATTGTAGTGATGCATTAACAGCTGACGGGCAGCAGGACTGTTGATGGCATCGATGAAGCCTCCCAATGCCTCACTATCACCGGGCAAGCTATCCAGATACGCGAGCTCAAGTTGCAGTCCAATCGGGATATTGGCCCCCTGATATTCAGTATCAAATGCCATAAATAATCTGGTGTTGTGCTCCTCGCTATTCATCTCTGCATGACGCAACCCGTAATTCACCACCTGTGCACCCATGCTTCCGGCGATAACAGCCACGTCCGTTGTGTCAGGGGCTGCATCCATAAGCGTTGGCAGCGTATCCACCATAAATGTTCTGAGCGCCTGCCCATTGCGCTGGATATAGTCATTGCCCACATGATAATCCAGCGTGATAACGTCAAAGCCCAAATCAATAAAACGGTCTATGCCTTCACCAAACTCATTCCACAGCGTGGTGGCATTGCGGTTATTGAGTATGTCAAAGCCATCCATAATCACCAGCGCCCGCTTAAGCTGATGACAGTCATCTGTGTCTCCCGATGCCGGATACACCCTGGCGTTGAGACGCCCAAACTCTCCAGCATAAGCATGGGTAGCTACAGTTTGGGGAAGATCACAGTGGGGCAAAGGCGGCTGATAAGGCAAATCACCTATGCCACAGGGCAACACATCAACTTCAGAGGCTGCATGAAACACGCCCGCGCTGGTGTTCAATGTGATATTGAAGCCTGCACCCGACAAATTCTGGACCTCTCCAGGGAGTTCAAAAGGCACGTCTGGTCTGACTGAAATAACTTCACGGCTGCCTTCGAACTGAATAGATGCAGACTGCAGAGATACTGGACTGCCGCGATAATTCATATTCGAGATAAGCATATCGCTGGGAAGCACCATTTTAGGACTAGTGCACATGGCAGAACTCACCCCGGTAACACCGGCGCTTACAAACAATCCTGAACGCCAATAGGCCTGTGCCCCGCGGGGGTGGTACAGTTTGTTGTCACGTACAATCAAGCGTCCATCTTCAAGTGACGCAGGGTCTATCGAGTCATAGTTCACTAATGAGACTGCCAAAGGCACAGCCTGAAAGCGCTCGAAATTGCGCTGCGTACGAAGTCGAATATCGGCAAGGGAGGGAAGCTGGTTAGTCTCTTTTGCCGCCTGGAAGAGCTCGCTGTACATATCTGAGAATACAGCCTCTTTAGCTGAATCCCGGCGATCATCCCGGACCTTTCCATTACGCTGTAAAATGGATTGCCGATGCAGTAGTGCCCCTTTCTCCAGCCAAAAACCAGAAGGTAACTCAGACCTGTCCAACGCCGAGAACATAAGCTCCAGGTTTTCTGCCACACTGCCATCGCTCACCGCCAGTTGCTCTTGAACTGTCCTCCCATTAACCTCATAGCTATTAAAGCCATTCTCAGCAGTACCGGCATGTGCCACAGCGATACTTCCGGCTATGGCTGCAGCAACAAACCTTTGCCCTAATTTATCCATTCCCATCTCCTTATTAATGACTGCTGCCTGATGCCTTTTGGCGATTGGCAGGTATCTGCAAGGCGGGGAAAACACCCTTGTACGAAAAGTTCGTTTTGTTATTGGTTACAACGGACCCAACTGCACGCCACAAATCCCAGCCCGATGATTTTCAGCCGAACTGAAGGATGTTTATCCCCGTAATCAGCCTATAAAAGCGCGCATAAGGAGTACTGACTTCAGATGCCATTTGAGATGGCATCCAGGGTCAATGAGAGGTGGTTAGCAATGATTGGCGAAAGGCATTGGGTGTCTTATCGGTCCAGCGCTTGAAAGCCCGTTGAAATGAGCTCTGCTCTGCAAAGCCAAGCAGCTGAGCAACCTGCAGGATCTCGACGTCAGCATTCTCAAGATAACGAATGGCATTCTTGCGGCGAACCTGATCAACAATCTCCCGATAGGTAAGCTGATAGTCATCCAATCGTCGTTGCAAGGTTCTTACACTCATACTGAATTTTGCAGCGGTAGACTCGATTTCAGGCACCCCATAAGGAAGCTGCTCCTGAATAAACCCGACAATGGCATCCAGCGAACAGCTGGTCACAAATCTGTCCATGATGTTTTCCGCCTTACGGATCAGTGAGTCGTGCACTATCGGGTTATGCTGGTTCAGTGGCAGACCAAACGCCGAATTACACACATCCACGCCATTGAAGTCACTGCAAAAGCTCACCTCACACTGAAAATAATCTTCATAGCTTTGTTGCGACCCCATAGCTGAGTGCTGAAAGCAGACCCTGCGCAGAGGTATATTTTTGGCTGTTAGCCGTCTTGCCATCGCAACCCAACTCGTCACCACAGCTTCAACCACGTGGTGGCTGCAGTGATAAGCAGGAACCCACTTCAACAGCGTGAATTGCTCCCCATATTCGTGTTCGGGTAAACCGCAGGTTCCTGCCAGAGACTGGAACTTCATCTGGTTTTCCAATGCATCCTTGATGGTTGATGATGTGTAGGCAATATATCCCAATATTCCCCACTGACCGGCATCGACGCATTGTCCGAACTCGAAGCCAAGCTGAGGCCTGTTGAGCCGTTGTTGGGCAAAGCTGATTAAGCGCTCATAGATTTCCACATCAATCGTCTGCCCCGGACACAGTGCCTCCATGGCATACATATCGATTTCATTTTCAGGCTCCAGCCCGTGTTGACGGATGAAATTAACAAAGGAACAAACGGTGTCAGCGGGGACAGTTATCAGACTCTCTTCCATCTTGTATGCCTCTCAACATCACAGTGACCCTTTGAGAGCATGTTATTACCGAGTCGATAGACAAAACGAACGAAACAGTGGGCAATATCGGGCAAATCATCAAAATTGTCCCGGGACGTCCCGAGCTAACACACCACTTAACGGTAGTGCTAAAATCTTGCTCAGAACGAATTAAGTTGAGTATTAAGGAAGTATTGTGAATCCGATTATTGCCCTGTTGAAAGAACACAATGTCAGTGACGAGCAGATCCACTCTCTGTTTCAGACCCTGACTGAAAACCCTATGATGGCCATGGCGACTCTGGGTCAGTTGGGTCTGCCACCTGAAAAGCTGCAGGCTTTGATGATGCAGGTTATGCAGAATCCTGCCCTGATTAAAGAAGCAGTGGAAGAGTTGGGTCTGGACTTCTCCAAAGTAGAAGCCGCTAAAGAAAAAATGCAACAGCAGCAAGGCTAAGTCTGCTGACTCACTAACAAAACACCCGGTCATTGCCGGGTGTTTTTGTATGCTTAAAGCGTATCAAGTTTGGACTGGATATCTTGTTGTCGGCGGTTGAGTTGTAGCACCCGCATAGCCTCCCACATGGAGATCAATGCGCCCACAGCAAGCAAGCCATAACAGTTAACCGGGTCATCAAGAAAAGGCAAAAACTTCTCACCCTCAACAAAAATCCCATAAACTCCCAAACCCAACATAATCGCCCCCGGTAAGCCAATAAGCTGAGTCATCAGCATGGATTTCTTCACTGCCGCCAGTTCAGCCTCAAGTTGTGTTTTCATCTGGTCCCCTGATGTTCCATTTACTACAACCTTATATGAGATGACCTTCACTGCAACTGTTTCAAGGTTCCCATCCCCAACTGTCGCATCTGCTGTTGTATCCAGTTTGCTCTCTCGTTCATATAGGCAGAGGGTGGACTGATACGGTATTTCCAGGGACTGGGCAAAATCGCCGCCAGCAAAGCCGCTTCTCTGGCAGTAAGCTGGCTCGCTGATTTATGAAAATAGAACTCGGCGGCCGCGCCAACGCCATAAATACCCGGGCCAAATTCCGCTATGTTGAGGTACAGCTCCAGCGTCCGTTCTTTACCGGCGATGGCGTTAAGCAGCAGGGCAAACCAGGCCTCCAGCCCCTTGCGGACCAGCGAACGTGATGGCCACAGAAACAGGTTTTTGGCGGTTTGTTGAGTCAGGGTACTGGCACCACGCAACCGCTCACCGGCTTGTCTGTCTTCCAGAGCGACTGTGATAGCCTCAAAATCCACGCCCCAGTGCACCGGAAATCGCTGATCTTCTGAAGCGATAACTGCCAACTGCATATTGGGTGATATCTGGTTGAGATCCTGCCACTCATGGATGGCCACTATGTCAGGATCCGGGGGAAATAAAGCACGCTCCGTCCGCCAGGCCCAGGTTGGCGGATTAACAAAGGTCACCAACACCACCATAAGCAGGGACAGCAACACAAAGCCCAACAGCAATCGCCGCCCCCAAAACCACAGCCAACTGACAGTGCGTCTGCTCTTTGATTTGCCTTTTGTTTGTGTGGCCAACCGGCTCTCCTTCCAGGCTGGAAAGTCATACTGTTAACGTTGACACCAGTCTAGCCAATTTTATAACCGGCGGCGACTCACTCCTCCTCTTGCAGCTCAGCTCTTCCCAGCAGGAAGGTTAGGGGGATTGCCAATCTGTCAGCCCAGGCGTTCTCAGAATGATTGGTACCCGGGAAGAACCTGGTTTGCCATTGAGGACTCGACCAGCCTTGTGCAACCATCACCTTATCAACCGCCTGCTGCAATGGAGGATAGAGCGCATCCAAAGTCTGATCGCCATAGTCAAAATACAGCTTACGGCTGTTGGCCTCAGGCAATTTATGCTCAAGGTAGTCTCTGAATGCTTCCGGTATCGGGTTGTTATTCAGGTCATGAATACCGGGCCAATGGGTGGATAAACAGGCTGCGCCACCAAACACCTCAGGATATTGGGTAAGACCATACATAGAGATAAGTCCTCCCATGCTGGAGCCCATAAGGAAAGTGTATTCCGGCCCTGTGTGTACCGGGTAATGACGATCGATATAGGGTTTCAGTTCTTCAACCAGGAACTTCAGGTAATTATCTGAGTAGGGCTGGCGAACAGGAACTCCGGAAGTTTGCTGAAACTGATAAAAAGCCTCTTGCCCCGACTTGCTCAGATCTTCAAATGCCTGCTGCGGAAAATACTCAGCCCTTCGGTGCTCGCCCGCGTTATGCACCCCCACCACCATAAATGGGATTGTCGTTCCGCTGTCGATAAGTTGTTGGGCAACTTCATCAACCCGCCACTCCTGTCCATTCCAAGTGGTCTTCGCATCAAACAGCATCTGGCCGTCATGCATATAAAGCACTGCCAGCTTTTTTCCGGCGACATTGTCAGGTAGCCAAACTTCAAGCGTACGCGGCTGGACTGATTTAAAGCTGACACCCTGTAGCTGCTCCAACTGACCTGCAGATACCTGTGGTGCTTTTTCTGCCCACGCCTGCATAGCACAAAGCAATATGGCCACACCTGTGGCTACCTTGGTTATCGCTCTCATCCGGATTCCTTGCCCTTTTCGATCTTACGAGTATGCAGCAGCCTGCCTCACCGGCAATAAACATACGTATGCATTCTCTGTCATGCAGAACAACTTCCTATACTCTTGATGATGTTTTAGCCCGAACGGCTCATTGTCTATCAACAGGGCAAACGGCTTAATGAGCTCAGCCTTCAACCTAAAGGATACTGACGCATGGACTTACTCTCTCCGCTGGGTGCTTTGCATCCCGATGAAGATATTCAGGATTGGCTCGTGACTAAGCCTAAAGCAATAGCATTTCTGCATAACCAGGCTCTCTCCTTCACCCTGATAGACATCGCAGAAGACCCGGCTCCGCAGGAGTTTGTCGCAGCCATCGAGGCTTTGATTGCTTTGCCCTTGGAGGCCCGGCAAGTAGTCCAGCCATATCTGTTTCAGTCTTACCAACATATGCTCGATGAGCTGGAAGAGTTTGAACTGGAGGAGTGGGATTTGGAGATTGAGGACCCAAGTGAGATTTGGGACTTTATCGAATTCAACAAGATCTACGTAAGTCGCCGCACCTATGGTGATAAAGCCGTTTACGTCAGTGTAGAGGCCAATTGTGAATGGGAGCCTGAACACGGCTTACAGCTGGTATATCGGGCAGGTTCGACTCTTGTCAGAGTGAGTGAGCAGGATGGCAGTCTTACCAACGCGGATGCCTTTTTCCTGGAAGAGAATGAAGACTGCATTCTGTATCACATCGACTAAGCGATAACTGTCAGCTGAGCTATGCTTTCTTTAATGTACTCAGGGACGACATAGCTAATGGACTTTATCAATTTCAAGGTCGGCCAGAAGATGGTGGCCTTTAAAATTCTCGACATACTTCAAACAGAAAAACATGACGGCAAGCTGACTTCTCTGCCCAATAACACCAGCAGTTTTATGGGGGTCAAAGATTATGCACACAAACCTGTACCTATCTTTGACCTGGGCGTTATGCTCAATGGCGAATCGACAGGCCTGACCAATCAGAAGCTGATAACATTGCTCGCAGACAGAGAAGAGGACCATATCACCTGGTTCAAAGCCCTACGTTGCACTATAGAAGACGATACCCCCTTCACCAAAGACTGCGATCCCCATGCATGTGCATTCGCCCAGTGGTATGACAACTTTCAGACTGACAATGAAGATTTTGCGGACTTGCTGAAAAAGTTCGATGCTCCCCACAAGCAGCTGCATGCTTTGGCCGGCGAAGTACTTGAGCTGCTCGAACAGGACGAAAAAGAGCAGGCGCTGAAGGCGTTTCGCCGGGAAGAGCACTCAAGTTACGCCAATCTGATGAGGCTGTTTGGTGTGGCCAAAGACCAGCTTGCGCTGGATTACAAACCCATCATCGTCTTCACCACCTGCGATGGTATAACACCGGATATAGGCCTGCTTGTCGATAAAGTTGAAGACAGTGTGGACGTGGAAGAGCAGGACATTCACCCTATGGATGACCTGGCACATCTGGGCTTTAATATGCAGGCACAAACTACTCGCCTGGTTCGGGGGTTAATCCACCATAACAACAAACACAGTCTGATTATGGAGCCCAGGGCAATCGTGCCTGACCCCGCTATCATCAATCAGCTGTCACAGCTTGACGCCGCCGGTTAACCCTGTAAAAAACAAAAAAGCCGCGAATTACCGCGGCTTTTTCAATGCTCTCAGTTACAGCTGATACTTCAGCTTACCCTTGAGCTCTGCAACATCCGTCACCTTCATCTGATTAGGCAACTTAGCGAACGGCTTGTCCTGATACTTGCTGCCCCTCAGCTGCACATTAATGCGGGCAGCGTCCGGGTTGAGCATGGTCTCAGCATAGAAGGTCTTGATATCCTCAAGGCTGACGGCCTCAACGGCAGTAATCAGCTTGTCCTTTGAGTCGTATTGCCACTTTTCATCGTACCAATCCCCCATCAGAGGTTGCACTTCCTCAAACATATTCTTGGGTGCCTCTTTCAGCCCCACCAGCACACCATTTTTGATGGCAGCAAACTCCTGCTCAGTCAATTTATCCAGCTTGGCCTGATACTCTTTTTTAAAGCGGTCAAACCTGTCCTGAGCCTGTGGTAGGTCCATGACCGGAGACTGGATATAAAGCCCCACAGCTGCATAGTCATCCATGGGGTAGTCGAGCGCGCCTACTGCATAGGCCAGCTGCTCTTCAGTCCTGAGCTGATTGAACGCCTCATGACGGAAATGGGCTGCCAGCACCTTGGCGATCGCCTTTTGCTCCACACCCGGTTTGGCGTGTACGGCCAGATCGGCCAGCGCGATATCTGCTGCTGCGGTATCCTGCTGATAGCTAAGCACCTGGCCTGGCTGTGGCATCACATCCACCACTTTAACGAAATCAGTCTGCTTGTGGTCAGCACCCAGGGCATTGGCAACCTCTTTGGCCACCAGCTCAAGCTCGGTATTGTCATAGTTACCAAAGGCCAGAATACGGGGTTGGTTGTGCTTAATCAGTCCGCTAACCCTGTTGCTGAAATCTGCCAGTGACATTTTCTCAGCCGCAGCGCTCAGCGCCTTATCTTCAAACTGATGCTGTTGGGTCAACTTCCGAACAGCAGGGAATACCTGATAGATGGCAAACTGTTTTTGCTTATTGGCCAGTGCCCGCACATATCTGTCTTTAGCTTGCTCAAAACTGGTTTCATCCACTTTAGGCTGCAACTTCAACATTTCTTCCAGCAGCAGTGGCTGCTTGTCGGTAAAGCCAGTGATCCGCAACGCCATGCCCTGACCCACAATGGGCGTGGCGTACATACCGGCTGCGCTTGCCTCAGCGGTCAGCTGGCTTTGCTGCAGCCCATACAGATCCTGCCACAAGTCCAGCGCCACCTGATTTTCTATCTGCTCATTGGCACTGCCGGCATTCAAGTCAACTATCAACACACCTTTAGGCTGCTGGGAAAACTGCTGACTGGGGTAATGCCACACCTTAACGCCATCTTTATCTACTTTAAGCTCAGGTTTGGCTTGCTCCATACCCTGAGTTTTTAGGGCAAAGCTCTCCGGCATCATGCGATTGACCTGAGGCAGAACCAAAGCAGTATTAGTTCCTGTCCAACTGTCGACCTGGCTTTGCGGGATATCCTCAATACGGTACTCGCCAGCGTAGAAGTGTTGGGTATCGGAAACCTCTTCATCCTTACTGATATACCAAACTCTCAGAGTTTCCGGGGTTAACTGCTCCAGCACCTGATTAATGGCATCAGCATTAAACTGGCCGTAATAGTAATTGGCGTTAATTGCATAGTTGGTTGGGTAGTTCTGCATGGTGTTAACCAGGGTGGCGGCATAGCGGAACTCTTCAACCTTGGGCAGGAAGCGGAACTCGTTATCCAGCGAGGTTTTGATCTCTTTGAAATACTTGTCATCGACACCCTGTTGCTTCACCAGTTCTATGTACTGCATCACCAACGCCAGGGCTTCATCTCTGTGCTTCATACCCTCATCGGTCAAATCCATGGTGATACTCAGTTCGCCATAGTTACCGTAGTGGTTCGGGCTGGAGCTGGCATTAAGCGCGCTTATCCAACCCTTCTCTTTCAGCAGCTGTGCAGGCGTGCCCGGCATTTCTGAACCCAGAAGATAAGTCACAAAGCCATTGGGCTTATACATGAACTCATCCATATTGTTGCGTATGGTGAAATCCAGCTTCAGCTGCTTCACATCTTCATTGGGCTTGTAGTACACCTTCTTACCGCCCACATCCGCAAAGTTCATTTCAGCGGTAACGGCAGGTTTGTCTATCTGCTTGTCTTTGATGGGGGAGAAGTGTTTGCGCGCCAGCTTTTCCATCTCATCCAGTGGCAGATTGCTGATGAGCGCCACTTTCATAATATTGGCCGAGTAGTACTTGTCGTAGAAGGCCACGGTTTCTGTGTGTAACTTGCTGCCTTCTTTATCGCCCAGGGTTTCAAGATTACCAATCAGGAAACGGTTGGCAGGGTGCTCGCCCATCATCTGGCGTGACAGCTTGAACTGACCGAAAAAATCCAGCTCACGTCGCATGGACCATTCGGCATTCACCGCACTCTTCTCTTTCTCTGTGTATTCAGGATAAAGCTTGGGAGACTTGAAGAAATCAGAGAAACGGTCCAGCGCTTCGTCGTAGGCGTCGTTGTTCACCTTGAACATATAATTGGTGTAGGTCATCCAGGTAGAGGCATTGGACATACCGCCATTTTGAGACAGAAACTCTTTGTACTCATTGGTATCCGGGAACTTTTCTGTGCCCAGAAACAACAAGTGCTCCAGATAGTGCGCCATCCCCTGCTGAGTCATGGGGTCTTGCAGCAATCCCACTCCCACATTCAATGCCGCTGCTGACTTATCTGTAGAGGGATCTGATACCAGAATCACTTCCAGGTTATTGTCCAGCTTCAGGGTGCGATAACCACGCTGATCATTGGGGCTGACCGCCAGCTCAGTCAAAGGGGTCAACTGCTGGGCCGGGGTAGTCTGTGAACCTTGATTTGTGTTGCTGCAACCGGCCAATATCGCCAGCGTCAACGTGCTGAGTACCAGAGTTTTCTTCATACCAATTCCTTTTGAACGGTTTTTTTAGAGTTTGACTCAAGCTAGCAGATACTTACCGTAAGCAACAAAATAAAGTAGTAACAAAATTCAATTCGTTGACTTGAGAAATCAACAAGGCAGCCTGAATACAACAGACAAGTTTGCTGACAGGAAAAACAAAACAAGGGCCTGCTGGCCCTTGTTGATATCGCTCTCAGATACGAGTCCTGTCGGCGTTAATCCTGCTGCTTGCGCATCAGCTCCATCATCCGCTTGGCCTCTGCCATATGCTCCTGCTCAACCTGCTGATAAAGCCTGTCCAACTGCTCCAATTGCGCCTCTGTTGGCTCATTGTCTCCAATTGCCGCCTCAAGCTCAGTCAACTGATACTCGGCATCTGACATATTCTCACCACCGGCCTGATACAGCTGCAACTCCAGCTCATGCTGTTTCTCCTGCAAACTGTAAAGCTCTTTCTCCTGAGCATCACTGCGGGGATAAATTCCCATCAGCTCATCAAGTCTATCTTCTATCTCCATCAGCTGTTGCTCTATCGCAACCACTTCATCTGAAATGCCCATGCAGCTCATCATCTCAGCTTCGGACAACCCAACAGCTGCCTGCGTCAGATTATTCATACAGGCTTCCATAGCTTGTTCTGAGTGGCTGGAATTATCAAAGCAAGCCCTGATTTCACGGGCAAAGCTCTTTTCCACTGCGGCCTCGCTCTTACCTGTGCATTCAGCAACTCTGGCCAGCACCTCAGACTCTTGCTTCATTGATGCAATGGACATCTGCACAAACATCTCTTTCTGCTCTTCTGTCATCTTTGGCATCGACTCTGCGTAGGCAGTGACCGCAAACATAGACAAGAGTAAAGCAGGCAAGGTGGAAAAGGTTCGGATGGACATAAGTAAATCCCTTTTTATGGACAATTCAGATTACGCCTCCCCACTCTAGACCAGTCTATCCATGCTTCACATTGCCCTTTTGGGTAAAGCGGTTCGCCATTTCACAAATAAAAAGACAAAACTCATACCTTTCGGCGCTCAAAGACGGAAGAAAAAAACGTTAAAACATCTAAACTTGTTTTGGATCAAGTTATATACAAATGTTATCACTTTGTGAGTATTCACCATTTACAACAGTGGTCACAAAATGGACTTAAAAGAACAATAAATGCATTTATCTCAATAGATAAATTGCTTCGCTGAGTGAACAAATGGTCGATCTCGTACGCAGAAAACTGGTTACCTTGGCTCGTGGTCCTGCCGGGCAACTGAGCCTTCCCTGGCTATTCAGCCAGCAGCAGTTTGTTGATGCCTGCACCCGCTGTAACAAGTGCGTTGATGCCTGTGAAACTCAGATCATTCAGGTCGGCGACGGTGGTTTTCCCCATGTCGATTTGACTATCAACGAATGCACCCTCTGCTACCGCTGCGCCAGCGTATGCAGTGAGCCCCTTTTTAAAGCAGAGCCAGAAGCCCCCTGGCAGGCAGATATACAGCTGACAGACAGATGCCTTGCTCTGCAGAACATTGATTGTCGCAGCTGTGCAGATGCCTGCGAACCCATGGCCATCCAATTCAAACCCATTATCGGCAAAGTCGCGCAACCCAATTTACAAACAGAAAGTTGTACAGGCTGTGGTGCCTGTATCAGCCCCTGCCCGGCCGATGCCATCAACTTAGTCCTGCGGGAGACATGACTCAAATGCAAGAAGTCCATATTTCAAGTCTGGTAGTCCACACAGCTCCCGAGCATATCGTCGGGATCTGTGAGCAGATAAACGCAATACCCAATGCCGAAGTCTGGGGTGATAACCCCAAGGGCAAGATTGTTGTGGTGCTGGAGTCGGAAACTCAGGGGTTTCTTACTGAAATCATAGAGAAAATTAATAACCTGCCCAATGTTTTGGGAACCGCTCTGGTTTACCACCAATTTGAACCAACTTCAGATCAGCTCAATAACGGCGTCGAGGGGCGTCGACCCGAGGAGGGGCTATGACACTGTCAAGACGTAACTTTATTAAAGCAAGTGCTGCAGCGTCTGCAGCTGCAGTCGCCGGGGTAAATCTGCCCGCGTCAGCAACCAATTTAATTGCCAGTTCAGACCAAACCAAAATTCACTGGGATAAAGCACCATGTCGTTTCTGCGGCACAGGGTGCTCAGTGCTGGTTGGCACCAGAGATGGAAAAGTGGTTGCGACTCAAGGGGATCCTGAAGCGCCGGTAAATAAAGGGCTTAACTGTATCAAGGGCTACTTCCTGTCCAAAATCATGTATGGCGAAGACAGGCTGACCCAACCTTTGCTGCGTATGAAAGATGGCCAGTATGCCAAAGACGGTGAGTTTACCCCGGTCTCCTGGGATACCGCCTTCGACATTATGGCGGAGAAGTGGAAAGCAGCCCTGGCCAAGAAAGGGCCCACCAGCGTCGGTATGTTCGGTTCAGGTCAATGGACTGTCATGGAAGGCTATGCCGCAGCTAAGTTGATGAAAGCGGGCTTTCGCTCCAACAACATAGACCCCAACGCCCGTCACTGTATGGCCTCTGCCGTAGTCGGCTTTATGCGGGTATTTGGTATCGATGAGCCCATGGGCTGCTATGACGACTTTGAACATGCCGATGCGTTTGTGCTCTGGGGATCCAATATGGCAGAGATGCACCCGGTACTGTGGAGCCGTATCACAGACCGTCGCCTGAGCTACCCTCATGTGAAAGTTAACGTACTGTCCACCTACTATCATCGCTCGTTCGAACTGGCTGATAACGGCTATATCTTCCAGCCTCAGTCAGATTTGGCTATCGCCAACTTCATTGCCAACTACATCATTCAAAACGATGCGGTTAACTGGGATTTTGTTAACAAGCACACAAACTTCAAACAGGCGGAAACCGATATAGGTTATGGCCTGAGAGATGATGACCCACTGCAAAAACAGGCGCAAAACCCCAACTCAGGTAAAATGTCAGATATCGACTTCGAAGCTTACAAAGCCTCTGTGGCGCCTTACACTGCGGAAAAAGCCTCAGAAATGTCCGGCGTTGAACCTGAGAAGCTGATTGAGCTGGCCAGGCAATATGCAGATCCCAATACCAGGGTGATGTCTCTGTGGACCATGGGGATGAACCAACATACCCGTGGAGTGTGGATGCAGAGTCTGGTCTACAACCTACACCTGCTGACGGGAAAAATCGCCACTCCTGGCAATAGCCCATTCTCACTGACAGGTCAGCCATCTGCCTGTGGAACCGCCCGGGAAGTGGGGACTTTCGCTCACCGCTTGCCGGCAGATATGGTGGTTGCCAATCCCAAGCACAGAGCGATTGCCGAACAGATCTGGAAACTGCCAGAAGGCACCATTCCGCCAAAACCCGGATTTCATGCAGTACTGCAGGACCGTATGCTGCACGACGGTGTAATTAATGCTTACTGGGTTCAGTGCAACAACAATATGCAGGCAGGCCCCAATATCAATGGCGAGCGTCTGCCGGGTTACCGCAATCCTGAGAACTTTATTGTGGTTTCTGATCCCTACCCAACAGTCACGGCACAGGCAGCGGACCTGATTCTGCCCACCGCCATGTGGATTGAAAAAGAAGGTGCCTACGGCAATGCCGAACGGCGTACTCAAGCCTGGTATCAACAGGTGGAGACAGTCGGTGAGGCCAAGTCAGACTTATGGCAGCTGATGGAGTTCTCCAAACGCTTCAAAGTAGACGAAGTATGGCCGGAAGAGTTGCTGGCCAAGGCACCGGAATACCGTGGTAAGACACTGTACGACGTGCTGTATGCCAACGGTCAGGTCGACAAGTATCCACTGCCCGAGAAACAGGCATTGAATGATGATGCCAGACACTTCGGCTTCTATGTTCAAAAGG
Source organism: Shewanella corallii (assembly GCF_023349125.1). GTDB lineage: Bacteria > Pseudomonadota > Gammaproteobacteria > Enterobacterales > Shewanellaceae > Shewanella > Shewanella corallii. The sequence goes on from NZ_JAKIKT010000009.1 coordinate 115,601, forward strand.
GCCTGTTCGAAGAGTACGCTGCCTTTGGTCGCGGCCATGGGCACGATCTCGCCCCCTACGATATCTACCATCAGGTACGGGGACTTCGCTGGCCAGTAGTGGATGGCAAAGAGACGCTGTGGCGCTACAAAGAAGGCTCAGATCCATACGCCAAAGCGGGAAGCGATTGGGACTTTTATGGTAAGCCAGATGGCAAGGCACTGATTATCTCCGCCCCCTATGAAGCGCCACCAGAGGTACCGGATGCCGAATATGACATGTGGCTGTGTACCGGTCGGGTACTGGAGCATTGGCACACAGGCACCATGACCCGCCGGGTACCTGAACTCTATAAGGCTGTACCTGATGCGCTCTGCTATATCCACCCGGCCGATGCCAAAGCCAAGGGACTTCGCCGGGGTGATGAAGTACTTATCGCCAATAAGCGTGGTGAGGTGAAAGCCCGAGTTGAAACCAGAGGCAGGAATCGCCCACCTCAGGGACTAATATTTGTGCCCTTCTTCGACGCCCGAATTCTGGTGAACAAACTGATCCTGGATGCCACAGATCCTCTGTCCAAACAGACAGACTTCAAGAAGTGTCCGGTCAAGATCACCAAGGTGGCCTAACCCTGAGCAGGAGCATGATTGGGTTCATGCTCCGACCCAAGCCAATAAGGCGGAGAATTCATAATGAAAAAACCAAGCTTATTCATACTGGCTGCAGTGCTTTCGACAGCCGCATGGGCGCAACAGGAAAATCTGGGTGATACCGGCGGGCTGGCCTCTTTACGCGGGGTTACTCCCCTGCAGGATACCCGGCCAGCCGATGACCTGAAAAAGTTCCCACGGGAGCAGGCGCTGGAAAGTGACTATGTTTATCAGCCTCCACTGATCCCCCATAACATTCGCAATTATGAGGTATCGCTTAATGCCAATAAGTGTCTCTCCTGTCACAGCTGGAAAAATGCCAAAGAGATGGGCGCCACTAAAATCAGTGTGACTCATTACGTAAACAGAGAAGATGCGGTGCTGGCCGATATGTCCCCAAGGCGCTACTTCTGTCTGCAATGTCATGTTCCTCAGGCCAATGCCAAACCTCTGGTAAAGAATGACTTCCAGCGTGTTGACTCATTGCGTCAGCAATAATCCGTAGCGATGAGATGAGGCTGAATATGAAACTGATAAAAGCATTCTGGACAAAGTTAAAAAGTCCAAGCAAGGCAGCACTCGGCATCGTCCTGTTTATGGGATTTGCCGGTGGCCTGATGTTCTGGGGCGCCTTTAATATGGGAATGGAGGCAACCAATACCGAAGAGTTCTGCTCGGGCTGTCATGCCCCCATAGTCGCAGAGATTCAGGAAACCATTCACTACTCCAACCGCTCAGGTGTAAGGGCCATCTGCTCTGACTGTCATGTTCCTCACGAATGGACAGACAAAATAGTGCGTAAAGTGCAGGCATCCAAGGAGCTGGTGTTTCACTTTATGGGCACCATAGATACACCAGAGAAGTTTCAGGAGCGCAGAGCGCATCTTGCCGAACGTGAGTGGGCTCGCCTGAAAGCCAACGACTCGCTGGAGTGCCGCAACTGTCACCAGTTTGAGTATATGGACTTCTCTGAGCAGGGGTCTCGCAGTGCCAAACTGCACTCAACAGCACTGGCTAATGGCGAGAAAACCTGTGTTGATTGTCACAAAGGTATCGCCCACAAACTGCCGGATATGCATGGCGTTGAAGGCTGGCAATAAGGAGCACAGATATGAGTACACTTGAATCAGTCATCTGGCACATTCTGGGTTACAGCGCCATTCCTGTCATTATTCTGGGCGGCTTTCTGGCTGTTGCCGCGGTGTCCGTAGGCATACTGTCACTATGGAAGGACAAAGCCGGCGATTAGACCGGCTCTAATAACAAGAAAGCCAGCATCAAGCTGGCTTTCTTTTTATCGGATCAATCAGGTTTAGAAGAAGTCTACACGGACTTCAACACCAACAAAGCGGCCTTCGTTAACCATGCCGGTATTGTTGTTAAAGTCGACACCACCGATAACCACACGCTCATCCAGCAGGTTACGGGCAAAAGCAGCGACTTCATATTGGTTGTCACCCATATCCCACTTGTAACCAGTTCTCAGGCCACCTTCCAGCAGAGCTTCGCCGGTGAACTCAACAGAGCGATACAGGAAGAAGTCGATTTCGCTTCTGTATGACCAATCGGTGAATACATAGAACTCACCTTCACCCAGATCCCTGCTGTACTCCAGCGTCAGGTTGGCAATCCATTCTGGCGCATGAGGCAGGTTGTTGCCATCAAGGCTGTAACCCTTTCCATCAACAAAGGGATCTGTGATGGTGCACTGAGCGCAACCAGGCAGGAACAGGTTGGCATCATCCAGTTCAGTTTTGTTGTAGCTGGCATTAAAGGTCGCCAGCAGTTCACTTGCCAATACCCAGGTTGAATCCAGCTCCAATCCGTAACCAGTCGTCTTGTCAGCATTCAGCAGACGGTTAAAGTTGGAGTCACCACCAACTGCAGTCAGCTGTTGATCTTTCATTTCATAGTAGAAAGCGGTCAGGTTCAGGCGTCCATTGCCGTCAAGCAAGTCTGACTTGAAGCCAACTTCGGCTGAGTTGATGGTTTCTGAGTTGGCTACCGTCACGTCGTTGCCAAACAGAATACGGCCCTGAATACTCGGAGCACGGAAACCGTTGGCCAAACGGGCAAACAGATTCACATCATCATTCAGCTTATATACACCGGACAGATCCCAGGAAATGTGGTCATCGTCAGGATTAGCCGTACCCACAGCAGTGCCACTGCCAAATGGTCCCTGCACACGTTCAGCGTAAAACTCTTTATCATCTCTTGAGTAACGCAGACCGGCACTGACTGAGAACTGGTCGTTAACGTCATAATCTACCGAGCCGAATACCGCCCAGGCATTGGTTTCCTGATTCTGGAAGGCATAGCCGTTCTGAGCGCCACCAGCCAGCGTGTCGTAGCTGTAGCTGTCAATCGTCAGATCTTCATAAAAGTAGAACAGGCCAGTCTGGTAGTTCCACGGGCCATCAAAGTTACTGGCAAGACGGAACTCCTGAGTGATCTGATCATGGTCAGGAATTGCATCGGCACTTTCTGCGGGGAACAAAATAACACCCGGGCCCTGGAAGTCAGGCAGGAAAGCGGCACCATAGCCACCATCGACATCCGCACGGGAGAAGATTTCGGCACTGTCCCAGGCAGTAATGCTGGTCAGATCATAGTCACCCAGGTCCCATTCCAGCTTGAGGCTCAGCCCCTGAGTTTCAACCTGTTGGGTCGCACGGCTGGCGGCATCATGGAATACCACTTTGTCATCCCAACCGGAACGAATACCGTTTGAGCCTTTGTCCATGAGGTTGGCATGGAAGATAATAGGTTTGCCGTCCAGATCACGAACCCGGTATGCCAGCAGGCCAGTGAAATCATCACCTTCATACAGAAACTGAACACGGGCAGCTTTCTCGCTGTACCCGCCCAACACATCATCCTGTACAAAACCCGGAGCCATGTTATCGATATAGTCGTCTTTTTCCTGCCACAGGGCGGAAATACGAGTAGAGATACGGTCAGTCAAACCACCACCGACGGCACCTTCAAAATCAACTGCGCCTTCAGTGCCATAGGATACAGAAGCGTAACCTTCAAACACCTGCGAAGGCTTCACCGAATCAAACTTTACCAGACCGGCAGGCGTGTTACGGCCAAACAGGGTTCCCTGAGGACCGCGCAGTACTTCAATACGCTCAACGTCAAATACCGGAAAGCCTTTCAGAATGGGGTTTTCCTGAACCACATCATCAACCACCAAAGAAACCGGTTGAGAGGCATTCAAATCAAAGTCAGTGTTACCGAGGCCACGAATATAAAAGCGCGGAAAGGTACGGCCAAAGGAGGACTCCACAGACAGGCTGGGGATTTTGGCGTTCATAAAGCGGATATCCATACCGGCACTTGAGTATGCATCCAGGTTTTCGCCCTGCAATGCAGAAACAGACACTGGCACTTCCTGAGCATTCTCTACCCGTTTACGTGCGGTAACTTCAATCACTTCAAGTTTGGATTCTTTAGCTGCAGCTTCTTCGGCAATCACATGGCCCGAAGTCACAGAGGCTGTAGCCAGCAACGACAGCTTTATCAAAGTGGCTATCTTGGTTTTATGTAGTGGTTTCATCCTGTGGACTCGCATTCTTGTTATGTGAGACGTAATGCCTCAGGCTGCGTTTTTCCCGCACAACAAAGCGCCAGTTCCATGGCGATATTTGATTTTATTATCCCTAACGTCTTTGTAAGCGGCTTTTTAATACCTGCCCGAAAACATCACCCGCTGTTCCGACCAAAACTGACTTAATCGCCAGCTCCCCCCAGTTCGGGAACTCTGACCAGTCCGAGTTCGGTGTGCATCATACTGAAAAACGAAAAAATGTCATCTTTTCGCAACCGAAGATTAACATAGTTCTCACACAAAAACAGCAAATGCGCAATAACGAACAATATCCCTCTCTCCACAGGGAGGACAGCCACCACTGCCCACTCCAAAAACACCAGCATCAATCACCAACAAAAACACCATAAACAAGCATAAACACCAACCCGGAAACACTTCGCAAACAAAACCCACAAAATAGCCACACGCCACCACCAAACCACTGATTGCAATAGCATTTAGTTAACCTAACTGGATATACTGACCAGTTAGCAGAAGGGAACAAAATCAACAACTAATTGGAGAACCACTCGTGAAGAAAGTCGGTATTTCATTGCTCTGTGCCATGATGCCTCTGGCATCAGCTGTGGCAGAAGCAGCCAAGCCACTTTCGGTTGATGTGCTGTGGCAACTCAATCGTATTGGCAGCCCCACCATCTCCCCCGATGGCGAACAAATCATTGCGCCAGTGACCAAATATGATGTCGACACAGACAAGGGCTCAACCCAGCTGTATCTGTTTGGTGAAGATGGTAAAACCCAGCGTCCACTGACTGTCGAAGGCATGCGCGTCAGCGAGCCGGTATTCTCACCGGATGGCAAGACCCTGGCCTTTATCAGCAAACGTAATGATGACGACGCAGGTCAGATTTACTTGCTGCCAATGAATGGCCCGGGTGAGGCTCAGCGTCTGAGCGAAGTTCCCACCGGGGTGTATGGCATTAAATGGGTGGGTGACTACATCTACTTTATCAGCCGCATCTATCCAGGCCAGAACTGGGATGAGATGGGCAAACAACTGACAGCCGACAAGGACGACAAGGTATCAGCACACCAGTGGAATGCCCTGCCTTACTCTCACTTCGACCACTGGCTGGATGAAGACAAGCAGGCCCATGTATTCCGTATTCCCGCCAAAGGCGGTGAAGTAGAAGCCATAACCCAGCCGCTGAATACCGAATTACCACGCTCCTACCAAAGTGCTGGCAGCTATGACATTCACCCAGATGGTAAGTTAATCGCCTTTAACGCCAACGGTTGGGAAAACCAGGTCGATCCCAATATCGATATCTTCCTGGCGACTATTGGCAGTGGTGAAAGCATTAATCTGACCGCTGACAATCCGGCTCCGGATGCCAGCCCCCAGTTCAGCCCAGACGGCGACACGTTGGCCTACACACGCCAACAGATCCCCGGCTTCTACGCTGACACTTCCAACCTGGTCTTGGTGGATCTGGACGACAACAGCAAAAAGGAGATCACCACGGACTGGGATCGCAGCGTCTCCCGCTGGACCTGGAACGAAGACAGTGATGGTTTCTATGCCGCGATTGACGATGCCGGTACCAGCCGCCTGTACCAGATCAGCGTTAAAGGCAAGGTGAAGCCAATCACCAAGAACACCAACTTTGGCACGCCGGATGTCAGCGAAGATGGCACCCTGGTGGCCACCAATGACAGCTTTCTGTACCCGGCACGTCTGGTAAAGGTCAATACCCGTAACGGTAAAACCACTCGGTTGGACAGCTTCAACGACGACATCATGAAAGATGTGGATGTCGGCACCTACGAGTCTGTGACCTACCAAGGCCACAATGGTCAGGATATCCAGATGTGGGTGCACTACCCACCGGGCTTTGACAAGAGCAAGAAATACCCGCTGATGATGTTGGTTCACGGTGGTCCACACAATGCCATCACCGACGGTTTCCACTACCGCTGGAATGCCCAGACCTTCGCTTCCTGGGGATATGTCACGGCATGGCCTAACTTCCACGGTTCAAGCGGTTTCGGTCAGGAGTTTGCTGACTCCATCAACCCGGACTGGAAGAACAAGTCCCTGGATGACGTGCTCAAGGCAGCAGACTGGTTCAAGGCCAAGCCGTGGATCGACAGCGATCGTATGGTTGCCGGTGGCGCCAGCTATGGCGGTTACCTGACTTCCATCATTCTGGGCAGCGAACACCCATTTAAAGCCCTATTGATCCATGCGGCCGTGTACAACATGTACTCACAGATGTCAGCTGACTTTGCGGTGCACTCAACCCGCTTCGGCCACTACTGGGAAAAACCGGAAATCTATAAGTCCATCTCACCTCACTACTTCGCGGGTAACTTTAATACTCCGACCCTGGTGATCCATGGTCAGTTGGATTACCGGGTACCCGTAGGTCAGGGGTTTGAGCTATTCCGTACCCTGCAAAGCCGTGGCGTAGAGTCCCGCATGATCTACTTCCCGGATGAGAACCACTGGATCATGAAACCCAACAACTCCATCTATTGGTACAACCAGGTGGAAGATTGGATGACCAAATTCGCCGAGCCTGGCGGACGTTAATCGGGGGATAGACCCCAGAGTTGGTGGGCACGCCCGCTTGGTCGTCCCACCAACAAGATTCAATAATTGAAGCAGCGCGGAGGACCGCCTGCGGATGTAACCGGCGTTTTTTGTCGGCAAGGACAGGAAGTTGCTCATGTTTATCAAGAAAATCACAGCTGCGGCCATCGCCGCCCTCACCCTCACTGCTGGCAGCAGTTTTGCGGATGATACCGAGCTATATGTTTATGACTCAGGCTCGCGCACAGGTGCAAGACCTCAGGTGCTGATTATCTTTGATAACTCAGGAAGTATGCGTACCGAAGAAACATACGCTAAAGACAGCTACGACCCCACAAAAGTTTATCCTGCACTGAGTGATAACGCTCCTTCTGAATCCACGCTTTATTTTTCCAGCGATGGGATACCACGCCCTGATGAAAATAGTAATGAAGGGCGATTCGCTGAAGCCGTCAACAACTGCCATACATCCCAGAGCGCCCTGCAACGATTTGGATTTTTTACTGATAAATTCCAGTACCTGAGAAAAAGAAACAGCGGCAAATTCGACTGGAAAGAGCCCAGCGAAAATACAAAATCAAACAGAATTCTTGCGATGGAATGTAATGAAGACATTCAAACGGAAAACTGGAGGAACAACAGCGGCTTTCCATCTGGATTCCCCAAAGAGGGCAGTAAAACTGATTCCTATACTCAAGTAGACGACTCTTCTCCAACCAAAGACTTCGAAGCAGCCATTGAAATCGCTAAAGATGCCGACTTTCACAGAGCCGATGCGGTTACCATATATACAGAAAACTATCTGCGTTGGTACCACCAGAAAGGCAATGTCAGTAAAAAGCAGCGTATTGAAATAGCCCGAGAGGTTATCACTAACACTATTGCCTCTACCCCGGGTGTTGACTTTGGTTTGGCGGTATTCAACCACAACACAAACTACGATGTTGAGCAAGGAGGTCGCATTGTCTCCGGTATTAAACAAATGACTGAAGATAATAAGGTCAACTTGCTGAAAACCATCGATGGCCTTGATCCGGAGACCAACACCCCTCTATGCGAAACCCTGTATGAAGCCAAACGTTATTTTGCGGGTGAAGCCGTTGTCTACGGTAAAGACAATGATAGAGGATTGCGACCTGCCAGAGACACCAGCATCGAAAATGGTAATAAGTACATATCACCATTCAAAGAGTGCCAAAATTTAGCGTTCGTGGTCTATATGACTGACGGTGCCCCAACCAAAGATGATAATGCGGACAAGCTGGTCAAAGGGTTGCCCGGAGTGGACAAAGATGCGTTCACCTGGAGTGGTAAGTCGAACTATTTGCCGAACCTGGCGGAGTGGATGTACAAGAACGACGTCAATCCAAATCTCCCAGATACCCAGACAATTAAGACCTTCACCATTGGATTCAGTGACGGTGCAGCAGATGCCGCACCTCTGCTCCAGGCAGCAGCCAACCGCGGAGGAGGGAAATACTTCGCCGCCAAGGACGCCAGTGATCTGCAAGCTGCTCTTCAGCAAGTTTTTACCGATATTCTTGAGGTCAATGCCAGCTTCACGTCACCATCAATTGCGAGCAACAATTTCGACCGAACCCAGACGTTTGATGCCGTTTACTATGCCATGTTCTTGCCCAATAGAGGCCCAAGATGGTCAGGCAATCTAAAGAAGTTCAAAGTTACGGGAAGCGGGGACATCGTTGACAAAAAAGGACGTATAGCGATAGCCGATGATGGCAACATCAGTCCTAAAGCTTGCTCTTACTGGACTGACGATGCAGTTTGCAGCGCCAACAATGGTGGCGATGGAAACGACGTCACCATCGGCGGCGCAGTCGAGGTGCTTAAGAAAGCAGAATCACGCAAGTTATATGGCAACCTGGGCGCCAATGGTGAGCTCACTGAGTTAACCCATATCCAGGCATCTATTCACGCAGGCGGCGAAACCGAACTGGCAACGCATATGAACTCAACCACGGCTGAGTTGGAAGCGTTATTCAAATGGGCGCATGGTAAAGATATTGATGACGAAGATGGGGATAACTCCACATCGGACATTCGCAGTGACGTTCTGGGCGATCCCCTTCACTCTAAACCGCTTGCTATCAACTATGGAACCCAAGGCAACCCGGACATTCGAATTTTGATGGGGACCAACCATGGCTTTATGCATATGTTCAGAGATACAGGAAATACTGTCTCTGAGTCCTGGGCTTTCATGCCCTATGAGTTACTCCCTAATCTGGCGGAACTGAGGAACAATGAACCTACGGGTGTTCACTCTGTTTATGGTCTCGACTCACCTCCTGTAGGTTATGTAAAGACCAGTAAGACAGGCGTAGAAAGAGCCTGGGTATTCTTTGGCATGCGCCGGGGTGGCAAATCCTATTATGCGCTGGATGTAACCACTCCTGACAATCCCAAGCTAATGTGGACTATCAGTGCTGACAGTCCGGGAATGGAAGAACTTGCGCAAACCTGGGCCGAGCCGGTTGTCACCTATATTCCCGGTTGGCCCAGAGGTAATAAGGATCCTGACCAGGCAAAACCAGTAGTGATAGTAGGTGCTGGTTACTCGCCGGCAACCAAAGACTCAGCCGCCGTAGGGATACCTGACAGTGAAGGACGGGGAGTCTTTATTTTGGATGCTGAAACTGGTGAGCTGGTTCATCGCTTTACCCCGACAAGCGGCAGTAACACCACTGTAATGTCCGGAATTACCGACAGTATTCCAAACTCAGTTGCTGTGTTGGACAGTAACAGTGATGGCCTGACGGATCGTATTTACGCCACGGACACTGGAGCAAACGTCTGGAGGATGGATTTGCCAGGTGCAACCCCAAGTAGTAATGATGCGCCCTGGAGTGCGTTTAAGTTCGCCGCACTTGGGGGGAACGTCCAGATAGCTGACAGAAGATTTTTCGCTGAGCCGGTTGTCGCTCAGACCATGTTCAGCAATGTCACTGAACATCAGATTGTTTCTGAATCAACTGGTGGTATCACTACCCAATTGAGTTACCAAAACGTTCCTTACGATGCTGTTGTTATCGGTACGGGGCACAGGCCTCACCCGACGGATAAAACCCGCAAAGACATGTTCTTTACCCTGCAGGACAGAAACGTTGTTACCAAGTCCTTTGGCACAGCTAAAAATCCCATCCCAGAGCCATTGGTTTTAGACAACCTTTACCGGGTCAGCGAAGCTCCGCCAACAACTGAAGCCGAATTGGTTCGATTCGGAACCAAACGCGGTTGGTACTATTCGTTTGGATCTGAAGGAGAAAAGAACCTGGCCGCAGCATCCATTATATTTGGCCGAGTCTATTTCACTTCTTATGTCCCCGGGGATACAAGTTCCAGTAATACTTGTCTGGTTGCAGGCCAGGGACGCTTGTATAGTTTCGACCTGCACAGAGGCACCAGAACATATTCTCAGGAGTATCTGGATGTCGGCGAAAGAGTCCCGGATACACCACAGCTGGTCATTCCCCCATCCGGAGATGGTGATGACTACATGTACCTCATTGGCATAGGCAATGCCGGAGCTCAAATGGAAGTACAGGCCCCTGCCAAAGGCTGCGCCGAAGGTGATCATCGTTGCGTTGGTGGTGGTATGCGCACCAACCGCATTTACTACTACGCCCAGTAGCAAATGGCCTCGAAAAAGACAGCGCAAGGCGCTGTCTTTTTTTGCCTGTTTCACAATGCTATCGCCAGTCACTGGACAAGATAACGCCACAGACTCTAATGTATATCCGAGTTTCCATTCCCCTGACAGGAGTCACCATGTTGCCCCGGATGATAAAAGCCCTGCCCCTCGCAGTATTACTGACAGGCCTGAGTGTTCAGGCTGAACCTTTGAACTTTGGCTCACCAGTGGATGCAACCAAGGTCACCCCAATATCAACACTCATGGCCACACCGGATAACTATCTGCAGGCTCCGGTAACCATTGAAGGCACAGTAGTCGCGGTATGCCAAAAGCGTGGCTGCTGGATGAGTATCGCCTCAGACAAACGCTTTCAGAACCTCAAAATCAAAGTAAAAGATGGCGATATGGTGTTCCCCATGAGTGCCAAAGGCAGTAAAGCCATCGCCACAGGCATGCTGCAAAAGCATGAGCTCGACCTGGAGGCCACCCGCAAAATGATGGCCTATCAGGCCAAAGAACAAGGGGAATCCTTTGACCCGGCGACTATCACTGAGGGCATGAATTACTATCAGCTGGTGCCTGTGGGAGTCAGTATTCTTGACTAAAGCCAGGGTGAATTGGTTCCGGCTCAACCGCAGTCTGCACCGGGATATTGGCTACTTTTGCATTGGCATGACGCTAATCTTCGCCATCTCAGGCATTGCGGTAAATCACAATGATGACTGGAACCCTGACTATAGCGTTGAACTGAGTCAGCTGCAGTTAGCACCGAGAGATTGGCTGGCGCTTAGCGACCGCGAACTAAGTCAGATACTGGTGGAACAGGTGCCTGATGCTGCGGGTGTCAAAGCCACTCACTGGAGTCACCCCGGCGAGTTTAAGGTGTTTTTGCAGGACGCCAGCAACCTGACACTTGATTTGACGCGTCACAGCCTGGAGGTGGAGAAAATCAGCAAGCGGCCCCTGCTCAATGAGTTTAATCGCCTTCACCTCAACGAAACACACAAAGCCTGGGTGATTTTTTCCGATCTGTACGCTGGTATGCTTATTTTTCTGGCGATAAGCGCCCTGTTTATGGTCAAAGGAAGACATAGCCCCTGGCGCAAACGCGGCCTGCTGGTACTGGCAGGGATTGCTTTGCCCGCTGGGTTTATTCTGTGGTAACGCCGCGCTTGCCAACAGGTCTGACTTAATCGGAAACAACAAGGCTTCGAATGAGCCCCATTTCAAACCAGGCCTTCAATGACTCAAATACCTGAGCAGGAGCCTGCGACTCATCGAAGAAGTCCAGCATAAGCTCACAAAGTCCGGCAAAGTTTTCTCCGGCGATCACAGCTTCCACCAACACCAATTGCCAGGGCTGCAGAGAAATGAACTCGGTCAATCGTGATCTGCCTCGCCAGATTAACCAGTATCGCCAACCGGAATAATCTGCACCCGGCACTTCCAGCCCCTGTTTCAGCGCCTGCCAGGTTTCCACAGCATTGCTGGCACAGCGAAACAGTTGCACACTGGGGTGAAAACGCAAACACACTGCAGGCCATTGCTCTGGAGGTAAAGCGGCCAGGGCTGCAAACTCCTCTCTGTTGGTATCCGCTGCATCGAACGCAGTCAGCAAACGTCGTTCAAATCTCGCAATATCCGCCAATATCGGATATTGGCTGAAGAACTCATCCTCAGCCAGAAACTCAGGTAATGGTTCGCAAAACCCTCTCAGGGAGCGGTTTTGAGAGGGACTGGCGGCAATAAATTCATCGGCCATCCGCTCAAACAGTTCATCTCCCAGGTAAAAACAGAGCTGCTCATGATCTGTTTCTATCACCTCTTTCAACCGAATACGGTAAGCATTGGCATAAATGCCCATTCGGGTTTCAAGGCTGACATTACCCTGATCAACTACCAGCTCAGCCAGTGACTCTCTGGCCCCTGCGTCCGGCTGCAACAAATACTGCATCACAGTGTTTTGAGTGTATTTCAGGCCAGGCACGATTTGACACCTCTATTTCTTGCCAAGTCAGCAATGCTCAGCTGATTTGGCGACAACACCTGAGTCGCAATATCTCTGGCGATCCCAAGTTCAGCCTCCAACACCGGAAATTCCGGAATATTGGCGTCTCTTTCAATCATGGTGCTGACGGCACCAAAACGCACGAGAGCCTGACGATATAAGTCCCAGACACTGTCCGGCACATCATGGTCATGGGTATCTATCACATAGTCACCATAGTCTGAGTGTCCGGCCAGGTGGAACTGTTGCACCCGTGCAGGATCAATGCGATTGAGGTAATCCATGGGTTCAAAACCATGGTTACGAGCACTCACATAAACATTGTTGATATCCAGCAAAATAAGGCTGTCCGAGGCCTTGGCTACTTCGCTGACAAAGGTCCACTCATCCATCTCGCTGTCTTGATAGGAAAGGTAGCTGGAGACGTTCTCCATCAATATCTGTCTGCCCAGGAAATCCTGCACCCGGGAGATGCGCTCAGCAACATGGCGGACTGTTTCCATGGTATAAGGCAGTGGCAGTAGATCATGGCTGTTGATGCCGTGAATACCAGTCCAACAGATATGGTCGGAAATCCACTTGGGCTCGACATCATTGGCCAGGGTTTTCAGCGCCCTCAGGTAGTCCATATCCAGAGGGTCGGCACTGCCAATTGAGAGTGACACCCCATGCATTACCAGTGGATACTGTTCACTGATGGCCTGCAGGTAATATCTTGGCTTACCTCCGGCGACCATATAATTTTCGCTGAGGATTTCAAACCAATCGATATCGGGCTGATGTTGCAAAATATACTCAAAGTGTTTGGTTCTCAGCCCAAGGCCGAATCCCAGAAACTCACGTTCAATCTTATCTGTCACGAGTCACCCCAGTACCGATAGCAAGGCTGACAAACCACGTCAGCCTTATACAGTTACAACAAGTAATCAGGCGCCGACTTTGCCGCCGATATCCGCACAGGACTTAGCAGGGGCTGCCACAAAACCGGTACCTTTACAGGTAGCGTGGCCGGCACAGGCATTTTCCGCCGTTTTACAGTCGTTGTGGCCCTTACACACGTTTACACCATAGCAATGCACCAGCTCAGACTGTGCAATCTGTCCAACCCAGTCATCTTTAACTTCACCGCCAACATCTGCGCAGCTCTTGGACGGCATCGCCACAAAGCCACTGCCTTTGCAGCTGCCGTGGCCACCACAGGCATTAGTGGCTGTTTTACAGTCGTTATGACCTTTACAGACATTCACACCGTAACAGTGAACCAAATCGGTTTTACCGGCTACAGCGGGCGCCGCAGAAGAGGATTCTGCAGTTGAGTTACACCCGGCCAGACCAGCCATAGCAACCGCCATTGCGGCACCCGAGAGTAGGGTTTGAGTCTTTTTCATTTTGCTTTTCCTGTTTAAAGTGAAAATCAGGCTCTCCCGACAAAGGCTGAGATTCGGTCTTCACCAAGTCGCTCCCTTTGAAAACAAAGCCTGCCTGAGCAGACCGCTGACAGCCGGGCATGATTTCAGGCAAAAGCACAAAAATTAAACCCACACCGGTTATAACAACATAATTCACTCCTGAGAAAACGCCCACTTGATGCATAAAGATGCCCGCCACACCAACTGGCTACAGCACACATCCTTGACTGAATAGCAATCAGCTTGATGGTGATAATAAATACAGCCGGAATTTACCAATTTTTTAGAATCATTCACTTATGTTATTGGATGGCCGGACGTCAGAATATTTATCCAGCTATTGGCTACCACAGAACCGAAAACAAAAAAGCCCCGCATTCCAATGGAGTGCAGGGCTTTACTGTTTATGAATCAGCTGACCGATTAGCGCTTGAAAGTCACTGTCTCAGTGGCGTCCAGGTGCAGCTGAGTAGTCGCAGGCTGAGTCTGTGCAATCACCTTACCGTTACGTACAGAGTAACGCACCGGAACCTGACGGCGCAAAGCGTCGAAGTCGTTCTCGGCAGGCAGAATCAACAGGTTGGCTGCCTTGCCCTCTTCAATGCCGTAAGTGTCCTGCAGGTGCAGGGTGCGGGCAGATTTGGTGCTGATGAGATCCAGTGACTGGTTCAGCTGGTCATAACCCATGATCTGACACACATGCAGACCCATATGCAGTACCTGCAGCATGTTGGCGGTGCCCAGTGGATACCAGGGATCGAACACATCGTCGTGACCGAAACAGACATTGATGTTGGATGCCAGCATCTCTTTCACACGGGTTACGCCACGACGCTTTGGATAGTCATCGAAGCGGCCCTGCAGGTGAATGTTCACCAGAGGGTTGGCCACAAAGTTGATGCCTGACATGCGCAGCAAACGGAACAAACGCGAGGCGTAAGCGCCATTGTAGGAGTGCATTGCCGTGGTGTGGCTGGCTGTCACCTTCTCGCCCATGTTGTACTTGTGCGCCAGCGCAGCCACAGTCTCAACAAAGCGGGATTGCTCATCATCAATCTCATCACAGTGAACGTCGATAAGACGGTCATACTTGCGCGCCAGCTCGAATACATAGTGCAAAGACTCCACACCGTATTCACGGGTGAACTCAAAGTGCGGAATAGCGCCAATCACATCGGCGCCCAGCTTAACGGCTTCTTCCAGCAGCTCTTTGCCGTTGGGATAAGAGAGAATGCCTTCCTGCGGGAAAGCCACAATCTGCAGATCAACCCACTGCTTCATCTCTTCTTTCACTTCCAGCATGGCTTTCAGTGCAATCAGAGTCGGGTCAGACACATCCACATGGGTACGCACATGCTGCACACCGTTGGCGATTTGCCATTTCAGCGTCTGCTTGGCACGGGCCTTCACATCCTCAATGGACAGCATCGCCTTACGCTCAGCCCAGCGCTCGATACCTTCGAACAGAGTGCCCGAGATGTTCCAGCTTGGCTCACCGGCAGTTTGAGTGGTATCCAAATGGATATGCGGCTCGCAGAAAGGTGGCAGCGCCATACCGCCTTCACCATCCAGCACAGGCGCTGTGGTATCCAGTTTGGCATCATTGTCGGCAATAGCGGCAATCTTGCCATCTTTCACCAGAATTTGTTTGCTGCCTTCCTGGCCGCGGATAACCACATTTTTAATCAGCAAATCAGACATCTATTACTCTCTATTCAAACCGTGGGTCTATCAAACCGCTTGCGCAGGTTTCGCCAGACGCGCTTGCAACGCATCCAGAATCAGGTAGCTCAGTGCACCGCCAATCACAGCATTCAAAGGCACAATACCCGGCAGGAAATGACCCGCTGCAATACCGATAGCCACACCGGCAATCGCTGCCCAGTTAACAGTAGCAAACTCGGCATTGGCAAAGTCTTTATAACGCTCACGGTGCCTTAAGAAATCGGCGATGATGATACCACCGATGGGTGGAATAGCTGCCGACAGGAAGGTCAGCCAGCCAACAAAATTGTTATACAGCCACAGGGCACACAGGGTACCGATAATACCGTTGGCGACGGCCAGGTGCTTGCTGCTCCAGCCGGTGATATTGGCAAAGCCCAGGCCTGAGGCATACAGGGCGTTGTCATTGGTGGTCCAGATATTCAGACCCAGCACGATAATGGCCGGAATAAGCAGGCCCTGCATCATCATCACTTCGGAGATATCTGACTGACCAGTGGCCGCACTGCCGGCAGCACCGAAGATAAACATCAAGCTGTTGCCGATAAAGAAGGCCACCATGGTCACAATAACGGCCGCTTTCGGACTGCGACCAAAGCGTACAAAGTCTGCCGTCAGGGTACCGGCGGAAATAAAGGAGCCTACCACCAGCGCCAGTGCCACAGAGAAGTCCAGCGGCTCTTTCGGGGTGATGGCCTGTAGACCTTCAATACCGCCCACGCTGTCTACTGCTTCCAGCACAGAGTAACCACCCAGCAGGGCGATGGCTGGCACCGCAATGGCAGAGAGGATCATCAGGGCTTTAATACCGAAGTAGACAGTCGCTGTCATGGCCAGACCGGCAACAGCAATCAGAATTGTGGTGTCGATACCTGTGGCTTTTTGTACTGGCAGGGCAAACATGGCCACGCCAACACCGAACCACCCCACTTGGGTACCACCGAGAATTAAAGAAGGAAGCCAGGAGCCTTTGAGGCCAAAAGAGTAACGAGCGAGGAGATGAGTAGAAAGGCCAGAAGAGGCGCCGATGTAACCGAGGAAAGAAGTGTAGATGCCAAGAAGCAGGTTACCAATGAGAACAGCAAGGAAGAAATCATTAAACGGGAGCCCCGTTCCCAATGTTCCCCCGGTCCACATACTTGCCGAGAAAAAGGTTAACCCCAACATCACCATCGTCAGGGACAGCACTCCTTTGCGCGCAGCACTGGGAACCGGCCCCAGGCTGTAGTTGTTATCAGCCGCCATAGTACACCTTTTTAAATTTTAGAATTGTGTGTGCTTGTCACCGTCACCCGGGCAAACGGTGCGGGATTCTAAGGAGATCTCCAGCCGAGTCAATGTGAATAGAAGTTAATTTAACTAAATCTGATTTAGCTCACACATTATGCAGTAACGTTCTGATATTTGCTCACGTCCTTGCATCCCTCAATTCAGGCACTGACAGCGCAGCTGCACACGCCTTGGGAGAAGGCGGCAAATTAATTCGGTTAAATCTAGTGGCGGGAGTCAGAGTTGGCGCTAAAACCCCCAACAAATCAGTGCTAAAGTAGCAGTATATTTGTCCCAACAGCCAACATCATGAGCCAGGCAGCTACCTCTTTGGCATCCAACCTCAATAAGATGCTAAAAAACTTCCAACCAACACTACGTAATCTTTTGAATTTACGTGCCAATATCGCGGCACTCAGCTACCTGAGCTGTGCCCTGCCGCTGTTCTTTCTGGGTCATTACACCACAGGGTTTGCCCTGTCTTTAGGCAGTATTGCCTGCCACCTGGGTGACAGCGCCAGTGTGACCCGTCATCGGCTGTTCGATTTTCTGCTGTGTTTCATCCTGTTCCCAATACACTGTTATCTGAGCGTAGTACTCTTCCCTACGCCCTGGCTCTATGGTCTGTATCTGGCAGGCAGCAGCTTTGTACTGCTCATGCTGTCTGTATACTCCCCAAGATTGGGCGCCGTCGGCTTTGCCACTGTGCTGGCAGGTATCTACACCATGTTGATTTATCAGCCGGGACTTGAAGACTGGCACCTGCCACTGGCATTAACTGCAGGTGCAATCTGGTATGCCATGTGGCAGTGTTTCGCCCTTTGGCGCTGGCCGGGACGGGAAGACAGAGACCTGCAGCATGAGCTATATCAGGAGCTGGCGCAGAAGTTGATTTCCCATACCCGGCCACTGTTGCCCGGAAGCTATCGCGAGACCTTTGTGGTCACCGCCAAACTGCGCGCCCTGTATGCAGGTAAGTACAACTCGCTGCAGCAAAAAGTGCAGCAGCGCCTGACTGCCGGTGAGCAAAGTCAGGAGCTGGGCTGGCTGCTGGGCAGTATCAATACGGCCGATAAAATTGCAGAGTTAACCCGCCTGCTGCACTTCACCCCGGGAGCCGCCTATCAGTCCCAACATCAGTTCTGGCTTGAACAAATTCATGCCCTGTCTGGAGACCTGGCTCAACGTCTGCGTACCGCCAAACCCAAGGCCGCCAACCTGAGTCTGCCTATGGAGCGCTTTGATGCACTGCGTCAAATGCCCGCGCGGGAAGGGATGGAACCCGGCCCTGAGTTTCGCCATGAATACCTGCAAACCCTGGCGGTTATCGATAAGCTGGAGCTGATCAATATCGCTCTGACTCAACTTGAGTCCGGTTATCCTGTGCCAGCCAACAGCCATACGGACAGCAAGTCATTGCAGCTTTCCTCCGCCAGTGTGCTGTGGCAAAAATTCAGCAGTCAACTGACTCTGAAATCCAATCACTTCCGTCATGCCGTTCGGGCTGTAATTAGCCTGACACTCGGGTGGGCAGTCGTCACTGCGCTGCATCTGGAGTTTGGTTTCTGGACTCTGATGACCAGTTTGTTGGTGCTCAAGCCTAATCTGGCGCTGACCTGGCCCAGACTACTTCAGCGTCTCACGGGTACCATAGGCGGTCTGGCCATAGTCGCCCTGATGCAGCATTGGCAAATAGGCGAACCTCTGTTGGTCGCCACTTTCACGCTGGCCGCCATTGGCTTCTTCCACACAGCCAACCGTTTCTACGGCTTTGGCGTATTCTGTGTCACCCTGTTTGTCTTCTGTGGCTTTGCCCTCAGTGGCCATGGTGATGGCATATTGCTGCCAAGATTAGAAAATACCTTGCTGGGTGTGGCTTTGCCGGTATTGTGCGTACTCTTTATCGCACCCGAGTGGCAAAAGCGTGCCTTCCCCAACCAACTGTTGTCGACTGTCTCTGGCTACCTGACCTATCTGAAATCCATGCAGCTTTATTTGGGCCATCCTGACCAGACTAATCAGTCTCAGCCTGACGACAGCAAGGAGTTGGAGGAGAGCTTCAAACAGTGCGTGCGCAACGACACCAACCTGTTTGACCACTGGCTGGGGTACCTGGCCGAGCCCAGACCCAAAAGCAGTGTCGCCGAAGTAATCCTGCTGTGCTGCCACGGCTCCAACATTATTCTGCGCTTGTTCACCCTGCTGAATTGGCAGGCACAAAAACTTGCCGCTGACGATCTAATCACCCGGGAACTTGCAGAAACCATTGCCGTGTTCGACAACTGGCATAAACGCCTGTTGAAAGATGCCAACTCGCCTTATTTCTTTGAAGTCATGCGTCAGCATCAAAATGATATCCGTGCTCGACTGCTGGAGATAGAACAGCAGGGAGAACAATTGGATACGGTCAATATCCTGCGATTGCTGCGCACTGAAGTGGAAGCCCTGATGTAAACAAGAGCGCAATCAATATCCGCTTACAATTCTCGACTGGTAATCTCCGGGCTTATTTCAGAAATTGGTGAATTATTTACCGATTTCTATCGCCACAGGAAGGTTAGCCATGAACAAGTCCAAACTCCACCTGCTCGGTGCAGCTATGCTGCTGGCACTGGGCAGCACATCTGTCGTTGCCAGTCCTGCGCCAACGCTGGAGCAGGTCGTTGAATCCCGCAGTGATAAGGCCAAGGCCAGAGATGAGTACCGTCACCCGGTCGAAACACTGGAGTTCTTTCAGGTAAAGCCCGGAATGGTTGTCGCTGAAGCGCTTCCCGGTGGCGGCTGGTATACCGAAATTCTGGCGGACTATCTGGGTGAAGATGGCACACTGTATGGCGTCAACTATGCCGATGACATGTGGGCCAGATTCGGTTTCTTCTCTCCCGAGCGCATTAAAGAGCGTGTTGCCAGCACGAGTAAGTTCCCTGAGCTGGTCGCTGGTTTCTCCAAAGATGGTCCTGAAGCTGAAGGCTTCACTTTTGCTTCTGTGCCTGCATCCGCAGAGGGGACTGCGGATCGCGTACTCTTTATCCGCGCCCTGCATAATCTGAATCGTTTTGAAAAGGAAGCAGGCACCATGACTCAGGCCATTGAAGCCGCGAGTAAACTGCTCAAAAAAGGCGGCATGGTGGGTGTAGTGCAACACAGAGCGCCAGAAAGTGCTTCAGATGAAAGTGTTCAGGGTAACCGCGGTTATATGAAGCAATCAGACATCATCAAGCTGTTTACCAATGCCGGGTTCAAACTGGTTGCCAAAAGTGAAATCAACGCCAACGCCAAGGACAAACCCAGTGAGACAGATATTGTCTGGCGCTTACCTCCCTCTTTTAACGGCAGCCGGGACAACCCTGAGCAAAAGCAAGCCATGCAGGCCATTGGTGAGTCTGACCGTATGACCTTGCTGTTCCGCAAACCTTAACTGCTACAGAGCGCCCCTGTGCTCAGCCGTGACTTAAGGCAGCTGAGCACAGGTGTTAATCCTTTCTTCCTACAGACCATCCCCTTGCCGCTCTGTAGGCTGTTCGCAACTCTCATCAAAATAATAATCGGAGCCAATGATGGCCAAGCAGGTATTTTCACGCTCATTTGTCAGTTCACTTCTGCCCAAAGTCCTCGCGCCTAAGTCCGTAGGGCTGCTGTTGTGTATCTGCCTTCCTACTATGGTCAACGCGGCACCAGAGGTATTGAGTTATGGCGTTGCGGACAATATCGAGTCCAAAGCCTATGATGCAAAACGGCGCTTTATGGTGTCGTTACCTGAGCGATATCAAGCCTACCCGCAAAGGCACTACCCAGTGCTTTATGTAATGGATGGCGACTTCCAGTTTCGCCACACCGCCATGCTGGCCCACACCCAGTCCCGCATGGGCAAATTGCCGCCCATGATAGTGGTGGGTATTGCCAATCAGGGCAACCCGGATTACCTCTACAGTACTACCTGGCAATCAGAAAAAGAGGGGGATGAGTTTGGTGGCATTGATGTAATGATGCAGCATCTGAGTCAGGAGCTGGTGCCTTACATCGACAAACATTATCGAACGTCCGGCAGCAATGCCGTTGCCGGATACTCACTTGGAGGTCTGTTTGTACTGCAGGCCATGATGGCGAAAGACACGCCTTTCAACGCCTTTATCTCCATGAGCCCCAGCCTCTGGTATGACAACTACAGCTTCAATAATCAGCTGACAGAGTTCATAAAAGCCAATAAAGGTAAACCACTGCCGCCTCTGTTTTTGTCGGTCGCCAATGAACAGGGCATGGGCATAAGAGACTTCCATGCCTTACTGACTGAGCAGGCGCCAGGCTGGCAGGTGACCTTTAACACCTACCCCAATGAAACCCACTACACCACAGCGATACCGGCCATGATGGATGGGCTGAATATCCTTGCCGACAACCATTACACAGATATGGATGAGCTGATGGAGATAGCAGACTATCAGGCTGCATTCAAGCACTTTGCCGACAAGCAGTCGCAATGGGCCGGATACCGTATGGACTGGTTGCAGGCGTATTATCTGGCAAAGTATTTGTTTGCTTCCAAGCAGATAGACCAGCTGGAACAGATTCTGGCCAGCGCCAGAACTCAGTTGCCTGACTCTTATGTAGAAATTGCACTGGGGATCAGCAAAGGCTTCAATAAGACCAAGCAGGCGGGAAAAGCTGCCTCCCTGCTGGACAGCATCAAGTCAGCCGCAGGCGAAAGCGCCGACTGGTATCAGCAAATGAGTCTGGCACAGGCAGCGCTTGGGAATACTCAAGAGGCCGAAGCGCTGCACCGCAAAGCTATCGAACTGGCACAAGCACAGGGCTTTGAAAGTTGGGAAGTTTGGGAGCTTGGTGGCCCCATAGCAGAATAAAACAGGTAAGCCTTAGCGCATTTTGCTACCATGCCGGGGTCAATCCTGACCCCAGCTTCAATCGAGCCACCACATGTCTATACAATCCCTGTTGACCGCCGCCATTACCAAGCGACAGCACTTTCTTACCCAGGCAGCCGCCGACAACACCAACTGCTATCGCGTATTCCATGGCACAGTGGAAGGCATCAATGGCTTGAACATCGACCGCTATGGCGATAACTGGCTGGTACAGACTTTTCATACCAGCCTGACAGAGGACGAGCTTGATGAGATCTCCCAGATCCTCAAGGCGCAGATAGCATTACCAGTGATCTACAACGACAGATCCGGCAACCACTCCAGAGTCAGTAACAGCCTGACAGATGAAGAAACCGGTGACGCAGAGCAGGAATCCCTGATGCAGGAGAATGGCATCTGGTTTACCTCCAAAATGCGTCATGAAGGGCAGGACCCTTTGCTGTTTCTGGATATGCGAATTGGCCGTGAATATGTGCGCCAGCACAGTCTCAACAAACGGGTGCTGAATCTGTTCTCATACACCTGTGGTATAGGCACGGCTGCTGCTGTGGGTGGTGCCGACAAAGTAATGAATATCGACTTTTCCTCCTTTGCACTTGCAGCCGGGCGTCGCAATGCCGAGCTGAACCAGGTCAGTGAGCGCTGCGAATTTGTGCAAAGTGATGTGTTTCCGGCGCTCAGACAGTTGGCCGGATTGAATGTCGGTGGGCGCCGTGGTCAGCGCCTGCCAAAATACCCGAAATTGCCACGCTCCCAGTTCGACCAGGTGTTTCTGGACCCACCCCGATATGCCAAAAGCCCCTTTGGTATTGTCGACCTGATAAACGACTACCAAAGCCTGCAAAAGCCTGCCGTATTGGCAACTGCAGCAGGTGGCACTCTGGTGTGCTGTAACAACGTCGCCAAAGTGGATAAACAGGTGTGGTTTGACGCTCTGCTCCGCTGCGTGCAGAAACAGGGACGTGAAGTCGTCAGCCACGAGTGGCTCGACTGCCATGAGGATTTCCCGTCATTTGATGGCAATCATCCACTGAAAATTGTGGCGCTGACACTGGATTAACAGGCCAGGTTTTAGCTGTTATAAGGTTTGCTGATATTGCCTCGGGGTCAGGCCAAACAGCTGCTTGAATCTGGCCGCGAATCTGGACTCAGACTGATAACCACAGGCCAGGGCAATATCCAGCTGAGATCTGGACTCCTGCATCAAAGACAACGCATGTACCATGCGCACTTCTGCAAGCAAATCTCTGAAGCTGGTGTGCTCTGCCGCCAGCTTACGTATCATGGTCGCTCTGCTCATATTGAAGTGCAGAGATACCTCTTCCAGCTTATGCTCACGACCAGGCTCTACGGCAAAGTAACGACTCAGCCGCTCCCGCAAAGATTCATTGGCACTGGGGAACAAGAACCCCAGTGCACGCTGCGACCTAAGCTCAGCATAGAGCGCAAACAGCATCTGCTGCTGGGCAGTGTGACTCAGCGTTGGCATCGCAAATATCGCCTCAAACAACCAGGCCAAGCTGTCAGTCACAGCGGTGGACGGCGGCGTTTGCGTTGAGATAGCACCTTCACCCTGCAGCAACCATTCCTCGGGCGGTGACGTCAGCAAGCCCAAACACCGGGAGTGAAACTCAGTAGCGCCGGGCTCATTAACAAAAGTCAGGTACTGACCGGCAGGCACGAGCAGCCACTCCCGCCGGGAAAATGCCAGCTCCTGCTCGTGCCACCAAAGGTTCTTCTGGCCTTTATCCACCCAGATAATGGTAGGCACATGTATCAGCACATTGCGCAGTGGCTGAGGCTGTACGCCGGAAAACACACTGGTCTGAATAGGTTTACGGCTCATCATGTTCTCGTTGCTGGGCGAACCCCGTATCAGGGGTTCACATAAGTCGCGGTCAAAGTGGCTTTATCCAATGCCTTGGCATTGAGCATATAACCCACCAGCGCTGCTGATGCATTGGCAGGCAGTTCCAGTTTAGCGTCCGGCAAAGCCCATACAGTGAACTCATATCTGTGCATACCATCTCCCGCTGGCGGACACACACCACCAAAGCCTTTACTGCCATAGTCATTGGTCAGCTCATCGGCGCCTTTAATATGACCTGATGCATCGCGCTTGATACTGTGAACCTTGGCAGGAATATTCACTACCTGCCAGTGCCACCAGCCGCTGCCAGTTGGCGCATCAGGGTCATAGGCGGTAATCGCAAAGCTTTTAGTGCCCTTGGGTGCCCCCTGCCAACTCAGCTGTGGGGACTGATTATCGCCACTGCAACCAAAGCCGTTATAGGCATAGGTGTTGGCCATACGTGAACCTTCCTGAATATCCTGACTGGACAGAGTCATGGCTGAACTGGCAAAGGAAACCATGGCCAGCAAAGGCAGTAAATATCTCGCTTTCATCTTGTGTCCTCCTATATTTGATGGACACAGTGTAGAGAGATGAAAACCACCAAACACAACAAAAAGGCTCAATATAGAGTCAATTTAAACCACTATTGAGACTTTGTGTAACTTCGGCGAAAAACTTAAGGGATTTGGTTGGAAGGGAAGAAAACAACATAAATCTTTAGAAAAAATCGAACCCACCACAGCTCATGACATCATGCTCAATTTTCTCAGAGTTGGCTCCCCGTCAATACTGGCAGAAAGACGATCTCACTGAAGCTCAACTGCAATCTGCCCGAGGCTCTGACAAAGCCGCTGAACCGTTTCAGTCCATGAGCGTAGCAGCGCTACGTGATTGGCTGAGGCGGTGAAAGCAATGCAGTCAGAACGCTGGGCAGGCAGCAGTTACCTCAGAGGTTTCCGGCGTTAAACTCCTTCTGAAAATACAAAACCTTCTGCAAATACCTTCTCGCCTCAGCTTTGGGATGCTCAGTAGTCAACGCGTTATACACCTGAGTCGGCGACATGGCATTCAGCTCTCGCATCGCCTGCTTACGGTCACTGTCAAAGGTCGACAGTACACCGCCCGTCCCGCCGTTGTATGCAGATATCATAGAGTAATGTTTGGTCGTAGGGTTGCTCACATCCCTTAAATAACGATTCTTCAGGATATGGAAGTAAGCGGCACCTGTGTCGATATTATTGGCCGGATCAAACAGGTAGTCCCGGGTAGGAATATCATTTCTGTTTTTTACCAACTTAAACACATCTGCCCCGGCAGTCTTGGGGATCACCTGCATCAATCCATAGGCCCCTGCATGGCTCACTGCATAAGGGTTGAAACTGGACTCGGTTTTAATGATGGCGTAAATCAGGTCTTCGTCGATTTGATAACGTCGGGACGCCTCACGGATCAGGTGAGCGTACTGGTACTCACGCTGGCTCAGGTGATCCTGCACCATATCAATTTCAACATAGTAGGCATGACCTTTTTTCAGCTGCTTCATGGTTAGCTTATTGGCCAGCAAAAACTCAGCAAAGCGGTTGGCCCGCCACTGCCACTCGATAGGTTTCCCATCATGATCCACCACCTGCCCCAGCAGAAATGGCTTACCGGATACCACGACTTTTTTGTCGCTGAAAAGGTCCACCTTGGAAGGATCTGATGGCATCAGCAGGGTTTCGATAATGGCATTTTTTAATCTGGCTTCAGGCTGATAACGGGCTACAGTGCTGACCCAGATTTTGCCTTTATCAAAGTCAATATGGGCACGGGTGCGATAACCATCGATGTACTTCACATAGTGATGCTTACTGGCCACCATATAATCATCATCGCCCCACTCTTTCTTAACCTGAGTGGCGAAATATTGAATCAGCTTTTCAAAAGCTTCTCTGTCTTTGGCGGGGACAGCAGGTCTGCTGCTTCCACTGTGTGCAGTGTTATTGGCAGGCGATTCACATACGCAGGTGACAGGCTGTTGTGCACAGGCGGACAACAGCAGAGGAAACAACAATAGCCAGAGCTTTTTCAAAACAGGGGTCATCTCTCAACAAAAACGGGCCGCAATTATCCATATGCGACCCGCTGTTGAACATTATGAAACGACTGAATTTTGAATTCGGCCAAGCAATTACTTCAAACCTGCTCCTCAATACTCAATCTCTTGCGTACCTGTTTCTCTCCAAACGCTTCCATCCAGTATTTAAGCAGTACCGGATTGGTTTGCTCCGTCGGATTCTGCAGGTTCCAACTACCCTTCCATATCCCGTCGGCAATCAGGTGAGTCACCGCACTCTCAATGGCAGCCGATACGGACAAACTCACAGGTTCATTGGTAGTGAAACCCGCCTCGCCTTCCAGCAACTCCTGGGCGTCAATAAACTTAAATACCCCGGTTGTCACTTCAAGGGACAGCACAGATTTAGTTGTAGTGACGTTACTCAGCATACGACCGGTGCGGATATCAACCGCTCGCAGATTCACAGTCACAGTGTCTACCCGGAACTGGGTCGAAGCGCCAATTCCCAGATATCTTGCACCTGCGCCGCCGGTTCTCAGGTTGGTGTCGTAGGCAACTATCCCCCCTTCCAGCAGGATTTGCGCGCTGTTCAACTGAGGCAGCTTGCCACCATCACCATTCAGTCCGGCACGAACAATTTTGCGCTCAGTCAGCAGGTTCTGAAGCCCTTCTCGCTCAACCGGAATAAACCAGTTTGAATCACTCAGCGCTTTCGCCAACAGGGCGGTACCACTTTGAGGAACTGCGGTTGAAAAGTTACTGGAGGGGATAGGCTTGTACTGCCCGGTTTGATCTCTGAAGTCATAGACCGCAGCGACAATTGCCCCCTGCGGGGATGGCAATTCAGTCAAATCAAAGTAGGTTTGCCCTCTGGGCATCAAACTGGACGAATGCTCGATCTCTTCGAGCATATCTGTGGTTGAGCTGCAGCCTGCCAACGCCAGCACTGCCAACACAGGGAGCCAATATTTCATATCAACCTCCCTCCGAGATCAGGCCACCGACCTCAATCACTGTGGTTTCGCCCGTGGCAATATCAAGAATATGAACCAGCAAAGAACCATCTTCGTTGACCACATTAATTTCAAAATCATCGGTGCGCAGATAGCCTTCTCCACCGTTGGCGGCGTCGTTAAACAGCTGGCTCATCAGCCGGGATTCCAGAGAGCTGGCCAGACGTTCAAGTGCGGTAGGCGGCACATAACCACTGCCTGAGTTATTGTCGTTCTGGGCAGAAGCATTTTGCATCAGGTAGGAGCCATTCAGCGGGTTACCACCAAATGCCGGGTTGACCGGTGTGTAGGTCAATTGAGTCGCCGAAGTGGCGGACGAGGCCAATAAACAGCTTAATGCCAACATCCTTATTGAGTGTTTTCTTGTCATCCCTGTCACCCTTATTCTTGTTGTTAAAACTGAGTCCTAAAACTCATCTGCCGCCAGATCCGGATCCATCAGCGAGGACCAGGCAGCTTGATCTCTTTGTTGTCTTAAAACTTTATCTACGTATGAAGCAGCAGATTTAGCCTGCGCATCAATGTTTCTGCTGGCGGGGGACACCACAGTCACAAAGACAGGTTTACGGTTGTGGAGTATGGTCATGCGGGAGCCATTACGGGCTGAAGCCTGCTCCTTTATGGTCAAACCATCATGATCTGTCATGCCACCGATATTGCGGTAATCCATCACAAACTCTTTGTAGAATCTGTGCCCAAAGCGGGTCATGGTGCGGTTGAGGATCAGGCCATCAATCAGGTCTGATTCAATTTTGGGTTTGTTATCGCTGATATCCTGGACAGGAGTCTCTTTGACACTGATATGAGTATCTGTGCTCTTAGCTATCACAGGACAGCAAACTGCCACAAACAAGATTGGAAAAAATAGATAAAAACGAGCCATTACCACCCAACATCCTTGCTTTGAGAGACGCCTGAACCATGGCGAATCAGCGGTATCAATTGCGCAACAATTGTAATCAAATTGAGCGTAAGCAACAACCAGGAGCGATTGATTTCACTGACAAAAGGGAGCCGAAGCTCCCTTATCGTCAAGACTCAACTCAGGTGATTAGAAGCTCTGAGTTCCCTGAGTGATGGTTACGGTGTTACCCATACCATTGGTGTTCACAGTGGCAAGGTTGTAGGAATCGTGCTGAGTCACAGTGACAGTGTTGTTGTTACTGCCAAATGCATTGCCAATAGAGATGTCAGCAGTCTGGCCAATGCCAAACTGATCGACTGTTACCAGGGCATCATCACCGTTGACATACACATCAGCGTTGTGACTGTTACCAGTCTGATCAATCCATACTTCACTGCTAAAGCCATTCGCGGCTTCCACTGAGGCGTAGTTAAATTCGCCATCTTGAGCAATATCTACCACGGCATAGCTGAAAGCCACATCAGCATAAGCCTGGTTATTGTCACCTTGCTGGTTGATAGTCAGCATATTGTTGTTGCCACGAGTGCCTGCACCGTAGCCAGGAGCACCGAGGGAAGAGCCATCATTCTTGGCTGTGATGCTGTTGCCGTCACCGTTTTGAGTCAGGTTGATATTGTTGTTATCACCCAACTCAGTGGTCGCACCGGCATTATTGGCATTGCCGGTTTGGGTCACGGTGACAAAGTTGCCATAGCTATTGTCTACCTGCTTAACCTGAGCATAGTTGCCCTCACCACCGGATTGAGTAATAGTCGCAGAGTCACCGGTACCACGCTGATCTACATAGATCTCATTACCAGTTTCACCGCTGCCACTTTGAGATGCGATCAGGCTGTTACCAGTCCCCATCTGGGATACTGTGGCTTTGGAGTTTTGGTCAATCTGAGTCAAATCAACTGTGTTATCTGCGTTTTGAGTGATAACGGCCACACTGTCAACACCGCCTTGGGTCAGGGTTATTGAGTTACCACCATTTAGCTGGTCGATGGTAGCTTCAGCTGAGAACCCTTCCTGAGTGGCAACCAGGTTATTGTCTAAACCGGATTGCGTCGCAATCAGTGTGTTTTCATCACCGGATTGAGTAACAAACGCCTTGCTACCATCGGCTTGAGTCACGCTGGCGCCATTAGTGGCGGCTGATTGCAACAGCTCAACGCGGTTGCTATCGCCACTTTGAGCCACTGTTGCGGTATTGTCTGCGCCATACTGATCAACATCGGCATAGTTATAGGAATCCGCTTGGGTCACAGTCGCTGTGTTGCCTGCAGCGGTTTGATCCACATAGGCTTTGTTTTCAACGCCATCCTGAGCCAGGGTGACAGTATTGTTGCGCGCACTTTGGGTAACATAGCCTTCGTTTTCACTTTGAGCCTGGGTCACAGTCGCCGTATTGAATTTAGCGGTTTGCTTAATTTCAGACTTGTTGGCTGAACCCGACTGCATCAGCGTAGCCGTGGTGGTATCAGAATTGGCAGCATGACTATAGTTGGCAGTGTTTTGATTGATCACACCTTGGTTGCCATCGCCAGTCTGAGTCAGGGTCGCATCCGCACCATCAGACACACGCTGGTTGATAGTCGCAGTGTTACCGGCACCCACATTTTGCGTGACTACAGCGGTGGCGTTATCAGACAGAAAGTTATCGATAGTGGCGGTATCACCATTACCATTCTGATTGATCTGGGAGTAACCACCGTCAGCATTTTCCTGGGTTATTGTGGCGGTATTGCCTGACGCGATTGCGCCCATAGTACCTTGGTTAATTTCTGCCTCAGCACTACCTTCGGTACGCAATTTCTGAGTAATAGTCGCACTGTTGGAATCGCCATAGGTGTTGATGTCAGCACTTGCTGTGGCAACATTGGCGCGCTGAGTAATATTGGCTGTGTTGTCGTTACCCTCTTGAGTTGCAGTAGCTGTGGCACTGCCATCAGTATTACGCTGGGTAATATTGTTGGTGTTACCGTCACCCATAGAGGTGGCAAATGCTATCGAGTTAGCAACATTATTTTCCTGCAGCACATTAGAACGGTTGTCTGAACCCTGCTGGTAAAGAGAAGCAGTCGCATCTCCACGAGTGGCGCGCTGGGTCACTGTACCTATGTTGCCATCGCCCTCTGCATAAATGCCCGCATTTGAGCCGCCCACTTCATTTTCCTGCAGAATGGTCGACACATTACCGGTACCCACTTTCTGCTCGATATCTGCAAACGCTTTGCCACCGGCGCCACCTGTATCCTTCTGAGTAATGGTAGCGGTATCGCCATTACCAAGTTGACGCACAAATGCCTCACTGCCAGTGCTGTTCTGGGCCTGGTCTATGGTGGTGGTATTATTATCACCAACCTGAGTTACATCGGCTTTATTGTCTACTGGTGTAGTAGCAAACGCAGCGCCACTGGTCAGCATGGCAGCAACTAAAATTGAAATATTGGATTTTTTCATTTTCCCTTCTTCCCTTGGTTATTATTCCCTGACGCAAGCGCCAGCATCCTTACTGAAATCCCTGGTTTACCACTGTGTGCTGCTGAGTCCCCCACTGACGGACAGAAACAGCATTACCAAAGCCTCGTTGATTGATTTCTATGTGATTGTTACTGCCGGTTTGATGAATAAAAGCCTGGTTACCAAAACCGGTTTGATTCACCTCGAAATAGAGATTTGAGCCATCCTGTAGCCCGTAGACTCCATTTCCCATTCCCTGCTGCTGGATTACACCCTCAATATCTAAGCCAGATTGAGTCAGCACGGCGATATTCCCGGCACCCGATTGCTCGATCGAGCTATTGATGCTCAAACCTTTTTGGTTCAACAGGGTTAGGTTGTTAAACCCGCTTTGAGAGATGTCGGCACTGAGGATGTCACCGCTTTGAGATACTCTGGCGAACTGGCTGTAGAGGCCCAGTTCGTCAAAGTCACTTAAATCCGGGTGAGCATTAGCGTCTGTAGATAAGGAGGCTGCCAGTAACATCAATGTTGTCAGCCCAAGCCTGAAGTTCAACGTCGCCATCCCTGCTGTTGTTGTTTTTATTGCTGGCTATTATGGAGGGGAGATATACCAAATGGGATACCACCACTGGGTGACTAACGCTTGTCAAAAGGACTATTTGAAAGCGCCAAAATAGAAAAAAGAACTAACAAAAACAAAGAAATATCATCACTTAGAATGACAAAAAGGCGCTATTCAGCGCCTTTAAAGTAGATTTTGTACTAGCCATGGTTGGATAACCATGGCTAGTCGATTACGTATCTAATTGGATTTGCTTAACTTGTAGTGGAAGGTGCTACCTCATCTGACTCAGAATTTACCTGCTCAGACGAAGGTTTTACCTCTTCTTTAGCCAAATTCCGTGCTTCTCGTTTTAGATAGAAGCTGGCCAGTGCCAACATAACCCCGGTTACAGCGGCAATCAGTGCCAACGAGCCAAACCATACAAGTGCCACTATACCCACAGTGCTGCGCCCGACTTCTGCGGCATTGTCTTTGCCGGTTACATACATGGCGATACGGTAAACCTGGTTTTGGTTAATCAAGTGATTAATCTGGGTGTTCAGCAGTCGCTGCTCGTTTCTAAGTTTAAAGATCTGCTCCTCAAACCCGAATACCTGTTGACTGATGCGTTCCAATTCATTGCGCTTGGTAGCTTCATACTCCGCCAGTTCAGCAAGATTGTCTTCCCGCATACCAATAAACTGGTTTTGCTCAGTCCTGGCTTTAGCGACAATAGAGTTTCTCAGGCGGGCATTCTGGTTATAGCGACTTTGGATCTCAGCTTTCTTCTCATCGATACGCTCATTGATATCCTTGATTCGACGGTCATACTTGCTGTTCACAAACTCAATTTGCTGCCTTAGCTGATTCTCCATCAGGGACTGCTTCTCAAGTGCGCCGCCACCGAGATACCCCGTAGTAATGGTGGCCAGCATCTGCTCTTTCTCACGAATAAGCTGACGATATTTGCGCTCCACTGAAGCCTCGGTAAGGAAGCTGGCATCATCCATCTCCCGCTTCATTTCGGCCTTAAGCGCTTCAAGTTCCGCCAGCAACCTTTCTCTTTCATCTTTACTGCCGGAGACGTTACTCACCACGGTACTGGTAAAGCGCTCTTCAATAAGTACTTTCTCTTCGTTCCAATCTTTATAGTAGCCATCGCGGATCGTCATCAGCTCAGCAATTTCCTGCTTAAGCTTGGGCTCAAAGTTGGCATTAATAGAGGTCAGCTGTTGGTTCTTACTGGCCTCAATACGAGCCAGGTTTTCATCCAACACCAACTGAGATTGCTCATCCTCCTGTGCAATCTCTGCCATCAGTTCCTCTTCGGTAAACTTCTGTACATGAGCCCGACGCTTTTCAAGCAGTTCAATCTCAGTGTCTACATTGAGAATTTCGTTCTTACGATTATCAATGGCTCTGCTGAGATTGGAGAAGTTACGCTCGAAACCATTAAGCATGGTTTCAAAGGTAATGATGCAAAGGAAGAATACGAAAAACAGGAAGATACTGCGCCACCACAGGTTACGCGTTGCCATAAAGGCAAATACCAGTGGAATTTTACACAACTCTACCGCAGCCACCAGCAGGAAGGGCAAACCGGCAATCACAATCGCCGAGGCGCTGTCGATAAAGCTGATATTTTCGAAGGTTGAAATTGAATTGAATGCCGATACCGACATCAGGATTGAGATGGTGAAGCCGATCAATACGGCAATTACCTCTACGGTCCACGCAAGGCGGATCAAAAACGTAGAGTAGTACTTAATATTCTGCTGTTCATCTTGCATGCCACAAAACCTTTTTTATGTTCAGGCAGCTGACGGGATCTCCCTATCGACCGATAGAAAAGCTGCTTGTTATTTTACGATCCCGGATGATCGCGTTAAACGGCACATTTCCGGATAAGGTGAGACAGCCACATTGCCATCACCTCTCCAATCGTCACACTTAGGTAAGCACACTCAACAGCAACACAGGTTTGCAGAAAACAACAACGCCCCTGTCTTTCGTTCGATTGAAAACAAAAGACCGCACATTACTCTCAAAACAGGTGTTTGAATCACTCACAGAATCAATGAGCCTGAGAAATTGTAAACACACAGGATCAAATGCTGTCAACGCAACATTTTCAAAACATTTGATTCAAAAATAGTTCAGAAGAGTTCTGAGCGCCAAAGGAAACAAAAGACGACTAAGGGGCAAAAGTAACAAGATACGGGGGAAACGCCATAGAAACGTATTTACTTATCTGTTTCACAAGCAATTTTCAATCACGGCAGATGAACAAAGCCGGATACTGACTTAACCGTCACAGCGCGTAATACCAGTTCTGTCATCAGATTGAACCTTTTTGATAAAATTGTCTGCAGTCGCCCTTCACTTCCCGGATTTCTCTATGCCAGCTTTATATAGAGCCATACCACCCGCTGTTGCTTTAGTCACACTGATGCTCTTCAACCAGGTTTTTGGTAGGTCAGCAGAAGGTAGCATCTCGTCTGTATTTAACCTCTGGGAAGGAATTAACGGGTTGGCATTTATGTTGGCATTTGGATTGGGAGCGCCAGCATGGTTATCACTGACGCTGTCTGCAGCATTCTCACTGCTGGTGTGCATTGCAGGCTACAAACTGGGAGTGAAAGCCCAGACAATGTTCAGGGTTTGAACACCCCAATGATGTCACCACCAGCCTGGTCGCTGACCTGTTTGTCAGTCTGCTTCTCGCGATAGTCACACTCGGTACATTCCACTGTTTCCACACCGTTCTCCATAAACAGCATAATGCTGTCCATCGCCTGACACTTGGGACACCGGGCGCCAGCCACGAAGCGTTTTTTCATTCTGGTCATTGGATTTGCTCCTTTTTTTCGGCCATTTTGCCATACTGGGCGAAAAATCAATACGTTCTATCACATCAGCCAGGATTAACCGGTATAGGATTTCCCCACCCCAGGCCTTTGCGGTAAGATGCCGCCCAATTATGTTCCATCCGGCCAGAATTCCGACCCATGATCACCATTACCGATGCTGAGCTCATTCGCGGCAGCAAAACTCTGTTATCAGAGACCTCACTCACCATCTACCCAGGCCATAAAATTGGACTGGTTGGCGCCAATGGCACAGGCAAGTCCTCACTGCTGGCACTGATTCAGGGAGAGGTCACCCTGGATAAAGGTGAGATAAAAGTACCATCCGGCTGGGCGGTTGCTTCTGTAGCTCAGCACACACCAGCACTGGAAAAGTCGGCGTTGGAGTATGTATTGGATGGTGATAAAGAGTTCCGTGAACTGGAAAGCCAACTGGCTAAGGCTGAGCAAAACGATGACGGTAACGCCATTGCCACTCTGCACGGCAAACTGGACGCCATTGGCGGGTACAGTATTCGTGCCAGAGCCGGTACTTTGCTGGCAGGCTTGGGTTTCTCAGAAAAGCAGCAAAGCAATCCGGTCAAGAGCTTCTCCGGCGGCTGGCGTATGCGCCTTAACCTGGCGCAGGCTCTGCTGTGCCGCTCAGACCTACTGCTGCTCGATGAGCCGACCAACCACCTTGACCTGGATACCATGTACTGGCTGGAAGGCTGGATTAAAGCCTATCAGGGAACCCTGGTACTGATCAGCCACGATCGTGATTTTATCGATGGCATTGTGGATGAAATCGTTCACCTGGAACATCAGAAGCTGAATTTCTACAAAGGTAACTACTCAGCCTTTGAGCGCATCCGTGCCGAGCGCATGGCGCAGCAGCAAGTAGCCTTTGAACGTCAGCAACGTGAGCGTGCTCATATGCAGTCCTTCATCGACCGCTTCAAAGCCAAAGCCAGCAAAGCCAAGCAGGCTCAAAGCCGGGTAAAAGCGCTGGAACGTATGACAGACCTGTTGCCGGCCAAAGCCGACTCTCAGTTCACCATGTCATTCCGTGAACCTGATGCGCTGCCTAATCCCCTGGTCAGCATGGAGCAGGTCTCCGTCGGTTACGGCGATAAAGAGGTGCTGAAAAAGGTTCACCTTAATCTGGTTCCCGGTGCCCGTATCGGGCTGCTGGGTCGTAATGGCGCGGGTAAGTCCACCTTAATCAAACTACTGGCCAGTGAACTCCAGCCAATGACCGGCAAATACGAGACCAATGCTGGTCTGAACATTGGTTACTTCGCCCAGCATCAGATTGATTATCTGCGTATGGATGACAGCCCACTGCAGCACCTAGTGCGACTGGCACCGGATCACAGAGAGCAGGAACTGCGTGATTTCCTGGGTAGCTTCGGTTTCCAGGGTGATATGGCACTGCAGCCGGTCAAGCCTTTCTCTGGTGGTGAAAAAGCCCGTCTGGTGTTGGCATTACTGGTATGGCAAAAGCCCAACCTGCTGCTGCTCGACGAACCGACCAACCACCTAGATCTGGAGATGCGTCACGCCCTCACCATGGCATTGCAGGGGTTTGAAGGGGCCATGCTGATTGTTTCCCACGATCGTCATTTGCTGCGCCTGTCTTGCGACGACTACTACCTGGTTGATGGCGGAGAAGTCAAAGCCTTTGGCGGTACTCTCGAGGATTACCATCAGTGGTTGCTGGACGCTGCCAAGGCAGCCAAGGTGGAAGCCGCTGTAGAAAAACCAACGGACAAGCCGGTGGTTGACAAAAAACTGCAAAAACGGCTGGAAGCAGAGCTCAGACAAAAGCTGTCACCATTGAAAAAACAGCAGGCAAAACTGGAGACCCAGCAGCAAACCTGCAGCGACAGACTGGCAGAGCTGGAAGCCATGCTGGCGGACACCAGCCTGTACGACGCAGAAAATAAAGCCAAACTCACAGCAGTATTGAAGGAAAGGACCGAGCTGACCAATACCCTGGAAGAGAGTGAAATGGACTGGCTTGAACTGCAGGAAACAATTGATATGATGGAGCAGGAAGCCGCCACTGCCGTGCTGCAGTAATCGGCAGGCGTGAACTCAAAGGAGTGTTCACGCCATCTGCTTAAATCAAGCAAGCCTGTTGGGAGCATCAATGACGACTTTTGAACAACGCCTGTGGCAACTCTGTGACCTGCACTACGCCAAGCACAAAGATCTCTGCCTACAGCTGCAAAATCAGCATGGCGTCAACGTCAATCTCCTGCTGCTTGCCTGGTATCTGGATGGCAGGCAGCAAGGACTATCCGGTGAACAGTGGCAACAGATACTGCAACATCTGACCGAGTGGGAAAGTAAGCTGCTACAGCCCTACCGCCGTCTCAGGCAGTTGGGAAAAGAGCAATTGCCTCAGGCCGAATATCGCAAGATGCTGGATGTTGAGCTATCCCTCGAACGTAATGGCCAAAAGCTTGTACAGAAATGGCTGGGGCAACAGTCCATCCAACCTCACAGCCATAACCTGAGTCATTATCTGGCCCTTTACGACCTGGATATCAGCGCCGTTGCAGCCTTTGGCGATCAAACTGAAGCTGTTGCCTGACACTGTGATTCAACTGACTGAGCTTCACACTCCCTCGCCCGCTCAAGCGGGCGATTTTGTTTTCAGCAGTTCACCGGCCAGCCGGGTAGCATTGCGGGCAGTCATACCATAGATGGTCAATTGCGGATTGGCTCCCAGACTGGATGGGAACACAGAACCATCCATCACAGATAAATTCTCCAGATAATGGCTGCGACCATGACTGTCGACCATGGCTAATTGTCTGTCTTCACCCAGAGGGCAGCCGCCCATCACATGCGCCGAAGCGACAACTGTTTTCAGCGGTGCCAGAGACATATCTGCAATCGCTTGCCGGGTCTGCTTCCAGCTGCCCATCATCGCCATTCCCTCGGAAATAGGGAGGACTTTTTGAGCACCTGCGGCAAACTGCAACTCAGCCATCGACGCAAACGCATCCCTCGCGGTTTCCCAGAAAGTATCGGTCAATGGATAGTCCAGCGAAAAGCTGCCGTCAGCCTTTACCGACAACCTGCCCCCTTCCAATTTGGGGTGGAATCCATCTCTGACCAGGGCAATAGTCACCTGCAGTTGATTAAATTGCTCCATCAACTCAGCGTGAGAGCGACCATAGCCTATGGTCTTGGATGCCAGCAGCACAGGATGCAAAGGAGGAACCTCCAACTTGTATCCCGGCTTACCGGCCGCGCCGTCCCGCCAGACAAACTCATCGGAATAGATGGATTGAGGTGCGCCGCTGTGGGCACTGATAGTTTCGTCGAACAAGGCTCCACTAAGCAGGGTTGGATGTAAGAAGGTCCTTTTGCCCAGCAGTTCGTAGGGATCTATCACTCCTGAGCGCATCATCAGTGTCGGAGTGTGAATCGCACCTCCGGCGAGAATATAGTGACGCCCCTTCAGCATCACGCTGGCTCCGGTTGGCTTAAGCTGCTCATTGAGCGCCTGAGCCCTTATACCGAACACCCTATCCTTATGATGCTCTATCTGAACCGCCTTTACCCGGCTGAGCAGAGTGCCGCCTCTGGTCATCATGGCAGGTAAGGTGGTCACCAACATGGATTGTTTGGCGTTAACCGGGCACCCCATACCGCAATATCCGGTATTCCAGCAGGCAGCTACGTTGCGTTTGATAACAGTGTATTCCCAGCCAAGCTGCTCACAGCCCTGTTTTAATTTGTCGTTATTGGCATTGGGCGACAGGGCCCACTCGCGAATGGAGAGTTTGTTCTCCATTGCCTCAAACCAGGGATCCAACTCATTTCGGGACAAACCACTGACAGACTTTTCTGCAGCCCAGAACTCCAGTGTCGGTTCGGGAGTCCGAATAGAGGTGGTCCAGTTAATCGTCGTCGACCCACCAACCGCCCGCCCCTGAAATATACCTATGGCCTTGTCGCTGGTTTTCATTGACGCGGCCTGTTGGTAAAGGTTGGGATAGGCAGTACGCTCTTCCATGTCAAAATCACTGGAGGACTTCAACGGCCCGGCCTCAACCACAATCACCTTGAGTCCAGCTTCAGACAGAATATCCGCAGCTGTCCCGCCACCGGCACCACTGCCAATGATCACCACATCGGCCTCAAGCTGAACATCCTCAGTCATAGTGCTGCCATCCAGATGGTGCCAACCTGCAGCCAGACCTTCAGCAATGGGATCGTTTATCGGCATCTGTGTTCCTTCACTTATATTTTGGGTTTGGAGTAATGCAGAGTGCCCCAGTGTTCCGGGCAGGAGTAGTAGCTGGCCATAATCAGTTCTCGAAGACCGTAATAAGCCTGTTGCTGCATCTCAAGGAAACCATCACGCCAGCTTTCCAGCATCACCACCAACTGCTCAGGCGAGCGCAACAGCAGTGGCGTCATACTGCCTGTCAGCACCAGCACACCAAGGCGATTTTCCAAGCCATCAAGCAGAAGCTCAAGTTCATCACGTTGCGACTGGGGCAACACTGTGAGCGTTTGGCTTATTGCATCCAGCGTGCGGTTTATTGCGGCCTCTCTGGGACTGGACATCCTGGGCAGGGCGCCATCCAGCAAAACAGGCACCAACACGGCAAAAAGGGCTCTGTGACTATCCTCCGCGTCAACGGGCTCCAGCTCGGGTCGGTACAAACTGACACCGAGAGCCAGGGCCGCCGTCGTGGCAAATGCTCCGGTGATAAAGTGTCTTCTTTTCATCGCCTCATCCTTTGGCTACAAAGAGTTAATTAAACATACGTTTTAAATTCCGGCAAGCGCGCAATAAACAAGCAGAGGGGATCCGACCACACCAGCAGACAATCAGGTATAGTGTTGGCACCCAGAATAAATAAAGAAAACAATCGCCATCCCTATGACTCCAGACAAGTTCTCTCCTCCCTGGTGGGCACGCAGCCCACATATTCAAACTATCCTGCCGGTACTGACCAAGGAGCAATCCCCCAAAGTCACCCGCGAAAGACTGGAGCTGGCAGATGGGGACTTCATAGATCTGGACTGGTGTGGACAGGCCAGCAATGGGAAACCTGTACTGGTGTTGATACACGGATTGGAAGGCAGTTCAGAGTCCCACTATGCCAGACGGATGCTTAACCAGTGCCATCTTAAGGGACTGACCGCCGTGGTCCACCACCACAGAAGTTGCTCAGGCCTGCCCAATCGTTTAGCCCGCAGCTACCACAGTGGCGACACTGAGGACTTAGGGCATACACTGACGCAGATCCGTACGCGACTGCCTGACTCCCCCATCTGGGCCTGTGGCTACAGCCTGGGAGGCAATATCGTGACCAAATACCTGGGAGAAACAGGCAGTGACAGCCTGATAGACCGCGCCGTTGTGGTTTCCGCGCCCTTACAGCTGGGCGCCTGTGCCGAGCGACTTAAAGCGGGCTTCTCCCGGGTTTACCAGAATTACCTTATCCGCCAGCTGCAGGCGAAAACCCTCGAAAAGGTGAACCATCCACAGCTGGGCAAGCAGATGCCGCTGGACGAGAGCAAAGTCAGGGAGCTAACGACCTTTCATCAATTTGATGACGCAGTCACAGCGCCCTTGCATGGATTCAAGGGTGTGCAGGATTATTATCAGCGGGCAAGTGGGATGCCTTTTCTCGCCAAGATCCAGGTGCCTACTCTGGTCCTCCACGCCGGTGATGACCCCTTTATGACCTCGGATGTCATCCCTCCCCCTAACGGTCTTGCACCAAATGTCGAGTATGAATTGCAACCACTTGGTGGTCATGTTGGCTTTATCAATGGTGGTCTTCCCTGGCGCCCGAGGTATTATCTGGAGCCAAGAATTCTGTACTTCCTGACCGGAGAATCCTGATGCTTATTCCCTACAACTCGCTGCTGGAGTTGCCCGAGGAAACCCTGAACAACCTGATCCGCGAATACCTGTTCACTCAGGTGGAAGACGGTGGCTTTGACACCCTGTCCGGCGACTCCCTGAAACATGCCATAAGCCGCTGCAGGGATGCTCTGAAACGGGGTGAGTTGGTAGTGGAGTATGGTGAAGAAGATGAGTCTATCGCTATTCGCAACCGCGATCAGATCATCGGCACTCAAAATTGACCTTTACGGCAAGGCTGCCGTATAACAAGGCATAACTCAAAAGTAAAAGCAGGCAATTGGAATGTCAGCGAAACACCCTATTATTGCCGTAACAGGCTCTTCGGGCGCAGGAACAACCACGACTACAACGGCATTCAGCCACATCTTCAGACAGCTGGGGATCAACGCTGCGTTTGTGGAAGGCGACAGTTTTCATCACTACACCCGGGCAGAAATGGAAGTCATGATCCGTAAAGCCCAGGCTGAGAATCGTCATATCAGTTACTTTGGCCCTGAAGCCAATGATTTTGCCCGACTGGAGCAGTGCTTCAGCGACTATAGCACCACAGGTAATGGTGAGACACGTTCCTACCTGCACACCTTTGATGAAGCCGTACCCTACAACCAAATGCCCGGCACTTTCACTCAATGGAAGCCGTTGCCGGAAAGCACTGACATGCTCTATTACGAGGGCCTGCATGGCGGCGTAGTGACCGATGATGCGGATGTCGCCCAGCATGTGGACCTGCTTATTGGCATGGTGCCCATAGTCAATCTGGAGTGGATCCAGAAAATTGTGCGGGACACCAAAGAGCGGGGACATACCCGTGAAAAAGTGATGGGCTCGATTGTGCGTAGTATGGATGATTACATCAACCATATGACGCCTCAGTTTTCCCGTACCCATATCAACTTCCAGCGTGTACCTACGGTTGACACCTCAAACCCATTCAGCGCCAAAGGCATTCCCAGCCTGGATGAGAGCTTTGTGGTTATCCGCTTTCGCGGCATAGAGAATGTGGACTTTCCCTACTACCTGAGCATGATTGATGGCGCCTTTATGTCCCGAATCAATACCATGGTTGTGCCCGGAGGGAAGATGCCTCTGGCAATGGAACTGATCCTGACTCCACTGATAAGAGATCTGATGGAAAAGCGTCGCCAGTTGCTCAGCCCGGAAAATGAGTAATCCCTTAAGATTGGTTTAAGCAGACTGTTTTATGCTTCAACACGTCGGGATTTCAGGCGAAAGACTGATGGTTGACCTGCTCTAGGGGATGAATTCCCCCATCTTGATCTGTTCGTTCCCTTGAGTAAGTCAACAGTCCCGATATACCAATTCACCCTGTGGATTGGATCTGGTTTCTTCACTCACAGAAACGCAAAAATGCGCTCAAGCAGCGCATTTTTTATGTCTTGAGCCAATCCAGTTACAGCAGTGGGATCACTTCGCGATAGGCCCGCTTTTGCAGGTAAATCTGCAGTCTTTGCTGGAACTCACTGATATCCGCCACTTCGGGACGTTGTCTCAGGGCATCAATCGCCTTTTGTTGAGTCGACACAGCAGCGGCAAAATCCCCCGTTTCAGCATAGGCTGCCGCCAGGTTATCCAGAATAGATGGGTCCTGCTCGTCATGTTTCAGCAGCTCCAGCGACAGTTCAACGGCTCTGGTACCATCACGGTACTCTCCCTCTGGGCAGGTAGCCAAAATCCACGCGACATTGCCAAGTGAAACCTGATCGCCCGCACTGTTAAAGTGTTCAACAGCCTGACCGCAATTTCGCTGAATACCATCTCCTCCAGCGCCGAAAATCAATCCAAGACGGAAATAGGCATAAGGTTGGCCGGTTTGCGCCAACTCCTGATACCAATGTACAGATTGCTCCAGATCTCTGGGGACGACTTTACCGTCATAGTAGAGATCGGCCAGTGTCTGAATCGCTTTGACATGCTGATTACTGGCCGCACGCTGCAACCACTCCAGGCCCACTTCAGCCTGCTGGTCAACATAACGACCAGACAGATACATCAACCCCAGCAGGTATTCGGCTTCTGCATCACCACTTTGAGCGTTCAACTCAATAAAGGCGACCTTGGTTGCCACTTTCTCTGCGTCAGGCTGAGGAACACTGAATGCCCAGGCGCCCTGACTGACTGACAACAGTGCAGTTACTGCGACTGCGAATGTCCACCGCTTTGTCATGTCATTAACCTCTGTTATTGATTTGTCATCGCTTTATTGCTCAGCTACAAGTTAGCCAGAAAACTGCACACAAGTCGACCTCTCCTGACATTGCGTTAAGCCTCTGTCCAGATAACTACGTCATAATGTCCAAATAAAGGTTAAGATGTGATGTAACCTACAGAGTTCAACGAATCCTGAAGAGTTAACGGTCTGCTGAGTTGACTAATATCACTAAAGTAGCAGAATACCGCGAATGTCAAAACCAAGCTTGACAAGCGCATTGCCCCTAGAAATACGCATAGTAAGACGCCAGTCAAGGAATTAAGGGTTTAATTGACGTAAAATGCTTGTTTAGAATATTCTAACTTTCGTTTTTATCAGTAGAGGAACATAGGCATGGCTCTGATTGGTAAACCAAAACCTGATCCAACTCTGGAATGGTTTTTATCACACTGTCACATTCACAAGTATCCAGCCAAGAGCACACTGATCCATGCTGGTGAAGACTCTGACACTCTGTACTACATAGTTAAGGGTTCTGTAGCCGTTTTGATCAAGGATGAAGAAGGCAAGGAGATGATCCTGTCTTATTTGAATCAGGGTGACTTCATCGGTGAATTGGGTCTGTTTGAAGAGCAGGCTGAACGTACTGCCTGGGTTCGCGCCAAGCAGGCATGTGAAATTGCAGAAATTTCATATAAAAAGTTTAAGCAGTTGATCCAGGTAAACCCTGAGATCCTGATGAAGCTGGCTTCTCAGATGGCTTACCGTCTGCAAAGCACCAGCCAGAAAGTGGGTAACCTGGCGTTCCTGGACGTTGCCGGTCGCATCGCTCAGACTCTGCTGCACCTGGCCAAACAGCCAGATGCAATGACCCATCCAGATGGTATGCAGATCAAGATTACCCGTCAGGAAATTGGCCAGATCGTAGGTTGTTCCCGCGAAACTGTAGGCCGTATCCTGAAGATGCTGGAAGAGCAAAACCTGATC
Source organism: Shewanella corallii (assembly GCF_023349125.1). Taxonomy (GTDB): domain Bacteria; phylum Pseudomonadota; class Gammaproteobacteria; order Enterobacterales; family Shewanellaceae; genus Shewanella; species Shewanella corallii. Next base: position 158,086 of record NZ_JAKIKT010000009.1, read on the forward strand.
CAGGCTCACGGTAAGACTATCGTAGTTTACGGCACCCGCTGATCTCCCCCCTCCCTAAGTTAGGGTTCAGTTTGGTTTAAGCCTGAAACATTAAAGTGGCGCAGAATAAATTCTGGGCCACTTTTTCTTTTGGGTAATCAGGGGAGCTTTTATGACAAGGCTGTTTTTCATTTGCTTTTTCAGCCTGTTAGCTTTCCTGCCCTGGGTCAGGGTGGCCGCCTCAACCACAGAGTTACACCATAATCAGGCCGTCACTTTGGTCGCCTCCGGCCAGATACTTTCACTGACAGATACTCTCGCCATCGTAAGCCATTACTGCAACGGCAAATTAATGGACGCGCACCTCTATCAGGAGGGTCATAAATGGCGGTATGATTTGGAACTCAAGGTACATAAAGGTCAACTGTTAAAGTTGAGCGTGGACGCCCGCAGTGGTAAGCCTGTATCCGGTCTCCCTCTACCCAGTGAATGTCAGCCAAATGAAACTACTGCTCGTTGAAGATAACCACCTGCTGGTGCAGGAACTGCAAAAACAACTCAAGCAGGCAGGCTATGTTACCGACGTAACAGACAAGGCCTCCGAAGCTGATTATCTGATCAGTGAAACCCAATATGATTGTGTGATCCTGGATATCGGCCTGCCCGACGGCAATGGCCTTGATTTGTTGGGAAGCTGGCGTAATCGCGGCGTGAACACCCCGGTGATCATGCTGACTGCACGCAGCCAATGGCACGAAAAAGTGGAAGGCTTCAATGCCGGCGCCGATGACTACCTTGGCAAACCCTTTCATGCTCAGGAGCTGCTGGCCCGGGTCCAGGCCTTGATCCACCGCGCTTCGGGAAGAATGAACTCCCCCACCAAGACCCTCAGCTTTGGCGGCGTAACGCTGGACGAATCCCAGCAAACGGTCACTGTTGACGGCGTGACATCTGAATTGACCGCAATGGAGTTTCGTCTGCTGAAGATCTTCCTGCTGTCGCCCAAGAAACTATTGTCCAAATCTCAGCTCACCGACAAGCTATATCAGTTTGATGATGAGAAAGAGAGCAATGTGGTTGAAGTCTATGTGACTCACCTGCGCAAAAAGTTGGGGAAAACTGCCATCGAGACCCGTCGCGGTCAGGGATATATCTTCCACGGCCAAAACCTATGATGTCAATTCGCACCAAACTCAGCCTTTGGCTGACCGCTTTGGTGGTGCTGGGCACCATCATAGGCATGGTGCTGTTCGAATCCATGCTCAGGCAAGCCTTCCACGACTCGATTATCAATCGTCTGGAAGAGGACCTTGAGCATGTCATCATGGCTACCCACTTCCACGACGGCGAGATAAGTATTGATGAGACAGAGCTGTCCATCTTTTACAAACCCGCCTACTCCGGCCGCTATTTTCAGCTTAACCTGCCCAATGAAGTGATTCGCTCCCGCTCGCTGTGGGATCAAACCCTGGATATTGAAAACCTGGCCAAAGGGGAAACCCGGGTGTGGCAGGCTAAAGGCCCCAAAAATCATGATATGCAGCTGCTGTCAGTGGGCCTGAGTTCCAACACCAGTAACCTGACAGCAACCCTGACAGTCGCTCAGGACCTGAGTATCGGCCGCAGGGTATTCAGCGAAATCTATGGCACCAAACTGGTAGTCAATCTGGGAATGCTGGCCGCCATGATAGCCGGTATATTCCTTGTGCTGCGCCAGTCTTTCCAACCCCTGATGCGAATGACCCAGACCCTGTCACAGCTCAGAGACGGCGACATAACCAAGCTTGAACTGGATGACCTTCCCCCGGAGATTGTGCCACTGGCCCGCAGCCACAATGAACTGCTGGACTATGCAGCCAACCAAATCAAACGCAGCCGTAATAACCTTGGCAACCTCAGCCACGGTTTGAAAACCCCGCTGGCGGTGATGCAGCAACAGGTTGAAGTACTTGGGCTGAAAGATCCTGAGCTTGCCGAAGCCATGCAACAGCAGTTGGATCAGATCCGTAAGATGATTGAGCGCAAGCTGGCCGCCGCCAGAATCACTGGCAGTATGCTGCCGGCAGCGCGAATGCAACTGCCTGATGATCTGGATGGTCTTACCAACACGCTTGGCAAGGTCTATAGCTATAAGCAGCTTCACTGCCAGTTTGATCTGGACACTCAGGTCAGCCGCCTTCCCATCCACAGAGAAGATGGCATGGAACTTCTGGGCAATCTGCTGGATAACGCCTATAAATGGGCCCAAAGCCGGGTGAGCATTTCTGTACGCCAGACAACCGATGGCGTCAAAGTCACCATTGAGGATGACGGACCTGGCGTTGAGGATGATGAGCTTAACCTGCTGACAGAGCGAGGCACCCGTCTTGACGAGTCAGTGATGGGACATGGCCTTGGCTTGTCGATAGTGAAAGAGATCTGTGAGCAGTACGATATTCGCCTCAGCTTCAGCCGGGGCCAGTCTCTGAGCGGTCTGAGTATATTGTTGGAGTTTGCCCAGTAAAAAAGCGGCCTCAGGCCGCTTTTTTATCAATGCATAACAGTGGGTATCAGGCAGACTGCTTCCCGGATACGGCATTGGTGCTCTCAAAAATTTTATCTGCTGAGGCGGCAACAAACCCGGTATACAGTTCACCATCTGGCTTGGGATATCTCAGCGCAAATTCATAAAAGCAGCTTGGAATTTTCAGCTTGGTATCTTCAAAGGCTACTTCAATCTGATCAGCCATAGTTGAGGACTGCTCAAGCAATACCTCAGCAGAGCCTTTGATCTCACCACCAGAAGTATTCAGTACAAAGCCACCCTCTTTCAATGCCAGATTGACCTCTTGTAAGGAGTCGTAGCCGGGCAGATGATTGACTGAAACAGTGAAGTGATTAGCACGGTATCCGATGGCAGCGACCCAGGCAGCGTACTCACTCTCGGCCAATAAGGCCTGATAAGTTTCACTGTCCAACTTCCAGTGACGACCGGAATAGAGGAAATCTTTCTGAGTCAGTGCCTGTTCATCAATCTGTTCAACCAGAAATGCCACCTTGTCCTGAAGTTCAGGGCTGAACTCCTCAACCAGCAACTCAGAAATAAATACCTTGGGTTGAGTTGGGTCAGGGTGCTCATAATGCTTGGCATTCAGCTTCTTAGCTTCAAAGTTATAATCACCACAGGCCTTATAACCAAGCGCTTCAAAATGAGCCGCCAGCACCTGTAAATTAACCTTGGGCAGGTTAAAAGTACGCAGGGCAATATGGTCATTAATAATGTCCTCACCCTTACCAAGTAGTTCGTGTACCTTGGCGGCGGAAGGGGTCATCTGGATGTAATCAGTCCACAGAGCAGAAAACAGCTCATTCACATCAGTGTGCATCTGGTCTCCTTTTTAAGCCTCACTGGCTGGCAGCCCCGGCTTTAGGTCGTATTTAATTTTAGTAAGAAAATATAAAAAAACGCCCGCTGAGCGGGCGTTCAATTACAGGCTCAGGCCCGGACTCAAAGCTGCAGGCAAACTCACAGAATCAGACTCCATGGATGCCACAGGATAAGCACAGTAATCGGCAGCATAGAAAGCTGACGCTCTGTGGTTACCGGATGCGCCGACACCACCAAATGGAGCGGAGCCGGATGCACCTGTTATCTGCTTGTTCCAGTTGACGATACCCGCGCGGATACGTGCCAGGAAATACTCATAGTCATCACGACTGTCTGCCAGCAGGCCGGCAGACAAGCCATATTTGGTATTGTTGGCAAGGCGAATCGCTTCATCAAAGTCTGAGTAACGAACCACTTGCATCAGAGGACCGAAATACTCTTCATCGGGCAATTCCGCTACGGAGGTCACATCTATGATTCCCGGAGAAACCAAGCCAGTGCCCGCCTTGAGGTGCTTGAGTTCCACCAGCGACTTACCGCCGAGAGACAAGAGGTTATCCTGGGCACTAACCATACCTTTAGCAGCAGCTTCGGAGATCATTGAGCCCATAAATGGCTGCTGTTCGTCGTTCCAGGCACCAACACGAATCTGTTTGGTGGCTTCCACCAAATTTGTCAGCAACAGATCTCCAGCTTCGCCTACAGGAATGTAGAGACGGCGGGCGCAGGTACAACGCTGACCAGAAGAGATAAAGCCAGACTGAATAATGTCGTGTACAGCCGCCTTGGTGTCGGCAACATCCCGAACAATAAGTGGGTTATTGCCACCCATTTCCAGTGCCAGAATCTTGCCTGGATGACCGGCATACTGCTGGTGCAGCAGATGACCGGTACGGGAACTGCCGGTAAAGAACAACCCATCCAACTGTGGATGCGAAGCCAGAGCCTTACCGGTTTCCACCTCACCCTGAACCAGGTTAATGACACCGGCAGGCAAACCGGCCTTCTCCCAGAGCTTCAGAGTTTCTTCTGCAACTTTTGGGGTCAGCTCAGAAGGCTTGAAAATAACAGTATTACCCGCCAGTAGTGCAGGCACTATATGACCATTTGGCAGATGTCCCGGGAAGTTGTAGGGACCAAATACTGCCACTACGCCGTGGGGCTTGTGACGTAATACCGCCTTACCGGCAGGAGTTTCAGACTCGGTCTCGCCGGTGCGCTTGTGGAATGCACTGACGGATAAACCAATCTTACCTATCATTGCAGCCGCTTCAGTGGCGGTTTCCCACCGAGGCTTACCTGTTTCCTGAGCAATCACTTCTGCAATATGGTCTTTGTTCTCCTGCAGCAGATCGCGATATGCCTCTACTACTTTCAATCGGCCTTCAAAGCCCAACATAAACCAGTCAAATTGCGCGTCTCTTGCCGCAGTAACTGCTGCTTCTACCTGTGCAGGAGTCGCACTTTGCCCCTGCCAAATCTGTTCGCCGTTGGCAGGATTGCCGGACGCCATAGCATGGCCTTCACCGGCCAACCATTTTCCGTTGATAAACTGTGTCATCTTGCTTTTCCTAAATCGCCAAAATTCTTACTTGATCGCCGATATTCACCATCAGGGCTTCGGCTTCTTCTGCTGTCAGCATCAGGTTCCTGGCCTCATCGTCCAGAGTTCGCTGAACAATGATGGCGCGGTAGTTCTCCACCTCACCATTGGCCACAATGTAGGTATCGCCCACAGCATCCACCTCACCTGTGCTGACCTCCAGGCTTCTGCTTGCCTGCACTGAGCGGATATCTGTAAGGTTGCATTCCACCGTAGGGCCGCCATCAAAGATGTCGACATAGCCTCTGTGACGGAAGCCTTCGGCATGCAGCAAACGCAATGCCGGGCGGGTATTGGCATGAACCTCACCTATCACTTCCTGCGCCTCTGAAGGCAGCAAAGGAACATAGATAGGATTGCGGGGCATCATCTCACCCATAAAGGCTTTCTGCCCCAAGCCGGACAAATAGTCAGCGTGAACGAAATCAATGCCCAGAAAATGCTGTTGCAGCCAATTGTAGAAAGGAGAGTTACCTTCGTCATCACTGACACCACGCATCTCGGCGATAACAATTTCACCGAAACGCTCCGGATGCTCAGCTAAAAACAGGAAACGGCTGCGTGACAGAAAACGGCCATTGTTCCCCTGACGATAACCTTCTCGCAGGAACAAGGTACAAAGCTCTGCAGCACCTGTGTAGTCGTGACACAGCGTCAGGGTTTCCACCTCGTTGCGCACATCTATCTGCTCCGAGTGGTAAACCTCTGTCCCCAGGCGATAGTGATAAAAGGCATCTTCCATGCCTACCGCGGCCTCAATGCCACAAGTACCTACAACCTCGCCGGTTTCTGAATCTTCCATCACCATGAGGTAACCTTCGTCGAAAGGTTTTTCTACCTGTTTGCTGACAGACGCTTCAGCTCTGGCGATTTTATTGCGCAGTAACTCCTCGTTGACAGGCAACGAGGTAAAGCCATGCCCCGACTCATGGGCGATTTGCAACAGCGCATTGAAATCCGAAGAGCGGATTGGACGTATGATTAGCATCTGATGTCTCCTGAAGTGCGCCACGGGCAATCCGTGGCGCCTTGGCTCTTAGCCTGCCACTACCTTGGCAACAGCCTGCTCAAAACGCTGCAGACCTTCGGCAATGTCCTGTTCAGGGATCACCAGAGAGGGAGTGAAACGAACTACGTTGGCACCGGCAACCAGCGCCATCAAACCTTCTGCAACAGAGGCCACCAGGAAATCACGGCTGCGGCCTTGATATTTATCATTGAGCACAGCACCCAGCAGCAGGCCTTTACCACGAATCTCAGAGAACACCTGGTACTTGGCGTTGATGCGCTCCAGTCCTTCACGAATCATCTGCTCGCGCTGCTTAACACCTTCCAGAGTTTCTGAGGTATTGACCACACCAAGTACTGCGTTACCCACAGCACATGCCAGCGGGTTACCGCCATAGGTGGAGCCATGGGTACCGACTTTCAGGTGTGTTGCGATTTCTGCAGTGGTCAGCATAGCCGCAATAGGGAAACCGCCTCCCAACGCCTTGGCACTGGTCAGAATATCCGGAACAATGCCAGTATCCATATAGGCATAAAGATGACCTGTACGGCCGATACCGGTTTGCACTTCATCAAAAATCACCAGTGCATTGTGCTTGTCAGCCAGAGCACGAACCGCCTGCAGGAACTCTTTGGACGCAGGAATAATGCCGCCTTCCCCCTGCAGAGGCTCCATCATAATGGCGCAGGTCTTATCTGAAACAGCAGCTTCCAGTGCAGCCACATCATTGAATGGCAGGTGGGTGATAGACTGTGGCTTAGGGCCAAAACCATCTGAATAAGCAGCCTGACCACCTACACTGACGGTAAAGAAAGTGCGGCCGTGAAAGCCCTGATTAAAGGCGATAATCTCGTCCTTTTCAGCACCAAACTTGTCTAAAGCATAACGGCGTGCGAGCTTCAGGGCAGCTTCGTTGGCTTCAGCACCTGAGTTGGCGAAATACACTTTGTCAGCAAAAGTACCTTCCACCAGGTGAGTCGCCAATTCAAGAGCAGGCTCATTGGTCATGACGTTGGACAGATGCCACAGCTTTTGTCCCTGAGTAGACAAAGCATCAACCAGAGCAGGATGACAGTGACCCAGACAATTCACGGCAATACCACCGGCGAAATCGATAAATTCGCGACCTTCCTGATCCCATACCCGGCTACCATCTCCGCGCACAGGAATTACTGCGGCAGGTGAATAGTTAGGCACCATCACCTCATCGAATTGGGCTCGGGTCAGATTCATTGCATTGCTCATAGTGCTTTCGTCCTTTGTTGTTATCAGGGGTAATTGCCAGTGCGATTACCACAGGTCCAGCCCGCCGCTTTGTTATTTGAATATGAACGCGACAGGGAAGTTTTTTGTTACTTGTGGGTCATTATTAGCGAAAATGTGACGAGAAAGCCAGTTTTTAACAGCTTATGGGGTAAATCCTGCACTCTTCAGTGCATAAAGATTGCAGTTTAAGAATTGTTCAGGCGTTTTAGACGGGGGTTTGCAGCATATTTAGTCATAAAAAATATCGCTTTACCGCAAACCATTGTTTATATGCATTGATAATGAATAAATAAACAAGCATCCTCGATTGAAAATCACCTTGGATCTGTATTTCAGACAAGATCCAACTTGCGATAATTTTGTCCGCGCAGCAGCTCAATCTCGTCTGGCGTAAATTGATAATAGTCGATAATCAGCTCCCTTTCCTGAGGGTAGAGTTTCCTCTGCTCCTCCAAAAACAGTATTTTGGCAAAGGCATTACCTCTGGCAATCAGAGCGGCATCTTCAGATAGGTCGGCATAGCGCATGGTATAGCTCAGTTCCCTGAGCACTTCAGTAATGCGGCTCTCACCAAACCCGAGCAGATCCAAAAGCTGCCAGTTCAGCTCAAGCTCGTACTCCATTACCTTTTCATAGACCTGATTGGCAGGGAACTCTGTTGCCAGCACGGCATCATATACCTCCCTTTCCTTGCTGTTCTCAGCCTCTCGCAGCCAGGATCCCCATATCTGCTCGAAAATCTCCGCACTGTTATTCAATATTGCTGACGTACCCAACTGATATTGCAAGGCACAAATATAAGCAAATGCAGCATCTTTGCCCTGGGCAGTCGCCAGGGTCTGACTGGCAATAGCCGTGACTATGTTGTAACGCCACAACTTTCGGGTAGTCCACAGCAGGTTGGGGTGTCCGCTGGGCAACCAACGACGAACACAGAAATAGGGGATAAGGGTCTGCAGGTTTTCAATACCGATAAAACTCAGCACCAGCTTAAGATCAGAGACTTTCACATCAGAACGGTTAGGCCGCTTGGCCCGGAAGGAGGGACTGTTAACCAGATTGGTGAGGTCGTGGACCAGCCAGGACAGGTCGTTGACATACAGATAGAGCTGGTTCATATCAGGCGCAGACGATTGCAATAATTCCAGCAACATGATCTGCTGCTCACTGATTTTGGTATGCCTGAGCACATCTGCAGGTTCTGCCAACCTGAAATCAATGCTGCGTCTGACCGCCTCAGAGAGTTGACTTGATACCGCTTCGAAAATTTGACGGCTCTGCAGCTGTTTTTCCAGCCGGTCCAATACGGCATCACGCTCTACTGCAAGCTTATTGGCATGGGCTTCAATTTCTTCATCGAGTCCGTCCAACATAGCGCCGCTTTTCTGCTTACCCACAATCAACAAGCGATAGAGCTTGGCCTCTATCTCCAACAGTTTTCCTGGTTTTACTCCGCCCGCTATAGAAACAACCACCCTGTATCCTTCCTCAAATTACGTGGCAGGCCAAAAGTCGGCCAATCATTCCCTTCCAAGTAAATATGGAGCAGCCGGGACCCGGCTGCCACCATAAATGCCATCAAAACTGACTGTGGCTACTCTTTTAGTGTCTCTTCAAACAATTTATGTATACGACGATACTCATCCAGCCAACTCGAAGGCTGCTTAAATCCATGAGGTTCTACCGGATAGATGGCGGTTTCAAACATAGGCTTTTCCAGCTCAATCAGCCTTTGTACCAGGCGCACACTGTCCTGAAAGAACACGTTGTCATCCAGTACCCCACTCATAATCAGCAAAGGCTTTTGCAGGCCTTCGGCGTGCTCTATGGGCGAGCTTCGCTCATAGGCGATGGGATCTACATCCGGCGTATTCAAAATATTTGATGTATAAGGAGCATTATAGTGTGCCCAGTCAGTTACGGGGCGTAATGCCGCGCCACTCTGAAACAGTTCTGGTTGCGTAAACAGCGCCATAAAGGTCAGGAAGCCACCATAAGAGCCGCCATAGGTACCGGCTCGCTGTGCATCCACATTGGCATGCTTTGCCATCCACTTCACACCATCACTCAGATCCTCAACCTCAGGTTTCCCCATATTGCGGTAAACCGCGGTGCGCCAATCCCGGCCATACCCCTTGGAACCCCGATAATCCATATCCATTACTACATAACCCTGCTGCGCCAGCAGGTTATGAAACATAAATTCGCGGAAATAGCCGGAGAAACCATAATCGGCGTTCTGCAGATAACCGGCTCCGTGGTTAAAGATCACCGCAGGATATTTATCGGCACTGTCCGGATTAAATCCAGCCGGCAGATAAACCCGGGCATAAATATCCTCAGCGCCATGGCTTGAGGGAACGGCAACCACTTCCGGCGCCTGCCAGGGGTAGGACTTGAACTCATTGCTCGTGTAATCAGTGAGCTTTTTCATCTCTCCGCCAATAGGCTGCAGATAAAGCTCTGCTGGCTCGGTTCGCCTTGAAGCGTTCAGCAGTAGCGCATCCCCCTGAGGACTCAACTCATATTCCAGATTGCCATCCCACTGAGTCAGTTGCTCATCCTTACCTGATGCCAACTCGACACGATAAACGTTATAGATGCCGGGGTGCTGCTTATTGGCACGGTAATAGATATATTTTGCGTCCGGACTCAGAGTGATATCGCTGACCACATAAGGTCCCTGCGTCAGAGCTTTCGCTTTACCACCCAAAGGTTTGAGATAAAGGTGTGAATAGCCGCTCTCTTCCGACAGGTAGTAAAGGGTGTCTGTATCCGGCAACCAGCCATACTGGTTATGGGTGTAGTTAACCCATGCATCATCGTGCAGCCTGTGCTGAGTGCTGAACTTACCCTTATCCAGATCTACTGTCGCGATCCAGCGGTCTTTGTTATCCAGTGCTTCCACCATCAAAGCCAGCTTGTTATCACTGCTGTGCCATTGAACCGGACTCTGACTCCAGCCCCAGTCCAGCATCAAAGCTATGGTGCGCGGCGACTTTTCAGAGTCGTACTCTTCGCCTTGCGCGGCTGCATTCTCTGACTTAACTTTTGCCAGAACATCCTCATCGTAACCGGTTAAACCTTCGATGGTGATTGGCTTTTGAGTACCCTCCTGAGTATCCAGCAGCAAAAAGCTGTGACCGCTGGATTTTGCCTCAGCAACACGGGCACGCGCAGGAACCGCATCGACATAGCCATCCTTGCCCAGATAGTCCGGCATAATGTCGTGGTCACTGCGCCACTTATCTGACTTTTCAGACAGGGCAAGCAGGATGTAACGACCATCCGGTGACACACTCAATTCAGCAATACGCTTACCCTTACCGACATAAAACGGCTCGGCGGCCATGGTCGGATCGACAGCCAGCAGCGCCTGCTTACGTTGCTCTTTATCTTTGGCATTATCATGTTGCAGCGCGACGTATTTGATTAACCTGTGCTGCTGTTTGGCAAGATAGGAGTCAGGCTCCTGAACTCCTTTGGGGGCGTTTTGAGTCTCAATCTGCGCCAGCTGATGGGTTAAGCCTGATTCAGTATCAATCACGGACACCTTACCGCCCTGCCAATATGCTATTGAGCCATCGTTTAAATAGCGTAGATCTTTAATGGCGTTGTTACTGCGGGTCAGCTGACGAACCTTTCCTGACGCTAAATCTTTAACAAACAGATTTCCCTGATAAAGATAGGCTTTCTCTGTTCCCTTGTTATTCAGAACACCAACACGCTGATCAGCACTGTGAAGCTGAGCCAGCTCTAGCTTGGTTTTACTGCCATTATCCAAGTCCAATTGATAATAGTCTTTCAGTACTGAGGCACTTGGCTGGCGGCTGTAATAGACGCTTTGTCCATCATCAGCAAAGTAAGCACCCTGCGCACGAATCCCCATCCAGTCAGGGTCAGCCATAATCTGTTGCAGAGTAAGGGGTTGGTCAGCCTGTGGAGGCGCCAGCAATTGCACATTGGCCGCTGCAGTCGCAGCAGGCCTGGAATCAGCGGGGGCCTGAGTCGTGCTGCAGGCTGACAGAAGTGCCAGCGACAAAGCGCTGACAGCCAGATGTTTGATCATATTCCTTCCTTTCTTATTATTTCTGCCCAATCTCTCTTCCTAATTCAGGCAGCATGGTCAATTTATATCACAGGATACTCAGTTAGCCTGAGTCATGTTGAATCCGAACTTTGACAAACAATCGGTGCACTGCGGAGCATTCCAGAATAAAGCCTTGGTTACCGGCCAAGAATTTCGTAATCCTGGTCCGATATTTGTCTAAGACCATAATGGTGCAGCTTGGATCTGGAGCCCTCACCATGAGCCTTGGGAGGATAGTAATTACCCTTTAGCGATGGCTGTTCTGAGTAGACCTCATCCAGTACAGCCCTGATATCACTCAAAGTTTTATCAAGACTGTTTTTAAAGTTGGGCCGTTTGCGAACCGTATGTCCCAGCTCAACCAAACGTAAGAAATATTTGTTCGCCAATGTCTGTAGCTCTTCCGGCATATCTTTATTTTGGCTCAGCAAAGTCTCGTTATCCCTGGAGCAAAACTCCAGTAACGCCGCGTAAAAGCAAATAGGTTTGTTCGCCATCACTACGGCAGGGCCACCACTTGAGTGCCTCAAGGTCCGCTGCTGCAGGTCGAGGATCAGCCTCGGATTCAGTAATTGCTCTTCGGGAGTTATTTCCGCAACAACATCCGGACGCAGCCTTGAATAACAAAGAGCAGTCAGGATAAGTGCCAACAGCAGGCAGGTTAAAGAGGTATAGTCGGCAACATTTCTGGGGGCCGCATAAAAAGTAAGCGCCAACTTATCACCGGGCGTAACCAGTATTTTGATGATTTCCGCATTAGCTGCAATTCTCTCGGGAGGCCCCAACTCAATCAATAGCACAGGTGAAGCCTGACGTTGCAACTCTTGATTAATTGTCCCTATGTAACGGGAGATTATCTCTCCCCGCTCAACCTGATACGCCGCGTTGCCAGACAACGGTAATCGACTCATGTCCAACGCAACACGGTTGGCAACAGTGTCGACACCGGCTTGTTGATTTTCTGCCCTGGACCAGTCGACACCGGCAATATATATCAGTTGCAACAGCAACCAGAATCCCAGGAATATCGGCAACAACTGCCAGCGTTTACCAATACTCATTGGCCCTCCGGCGATTCGCACTGCCAGACGGGAGTTACATCCCTGAAGTAACCATTCATGGTCAGCGACAGCGAAATCAGATCATCCTGTACAGCGCAAACCAGATCCGTATTTCGTTGGGCCAGCTTTAGATACCAGCGGGCACCGCTGATATTTTCCCGTATCGGGGTGATGTAATTGCGGGAGAACGCTTTTTCGTCGGCCTCCTGCCAATAGGTGGAAATAATATCCACTTCACCGGCCGCCAACAGGTTTCTCAGCTCAGCGTGGGAACTGGCATAGCGAATATCCAACTCATCCACATCCAGACCCAGGGTATTAAAGAACCTTTTTGGCAGAATATGACCAGAGCGGCTGGTCGGTGAGGACAGGAGGCCCAGAGTCTTCCCTATATAGTAAGACTTCTCAAGTAAGGGTTTCTCTTTATTGGAAAGCAGGAATGCAGAATAGCTGGGGTATTGAAGTATGGGGTGGTAGTTGTGTGTGGGCTCTCCCATGAGAGCCTGCATAATGTTTTCGTTTGTCATGACCAGATCAGCCAGGCCCTTGCCGAGAAACTCTAGCGCATCACTAACTTTATATCCCCAGACCACCTCAACTGCGCCAAATTGCCTCACGATCACAGGGTTCTGACACAACTTATCCAGCAAGGGGGTAGCAAGGGCCTCTTCCGGGATATGCACAACGAACATATCGCTGTTGACAGCTCCGGGGATCTCGCATTGAGCCGACAAAGACAACAAGGAACGCCCGGAAAGGTCTGGTGCCTCTCCCTGCAGCATTCCCAGGGTCATACTTACGGCGGAAAAAAGTAATAAAAACGAAACAATTAACCAGCCTGATGCTCTGTAATCCGTCAGTGCTGTCATTCAATCCTCATTGAATCTCAAGTCCACCGCAATTCAAACAAAAAAAATTACCTGTTACAACAGGTTAATTTACCCATCACACGTAACCTATTGTTTACATTAAATTGTTAACAAGAAATTATGAATATTGATAAGTACTTTCAAGAGCCATGTTAAATGTTGGACAATAGCGCCAACAAATTAACGAGATAACAACAACACCAACCAATGAGAAACATTCTATTTGGGGCGCAACTGCTGGCATTAATTCTGGTTCCGGCAATGTTCAGTTCAAATGCCCTTGCCTGGGGACAAAATGGCCACCGAGTTATAGGTCAGGTAGCAGAGAATCACCTGACTCCCAATGCCAGTATGGCTGTGGCAGCTTTGCTGGGGGAGGACAGTCTTGCGGAAGTCTCCACCTGGGCAGATGAGATGCGTTCAAACCCGGATGAGATGTGGCAGGGCATGCACCATTGGCACTATATCAATATGAATGGCACCAATGACTTTAACCCAGATGCCTATAAAGTGGTTGCCGATACTCCCCATAAAGATATTCAGGATATCTATGGCGCTATTCTCAAATCGATTGCCGTGCTCGAATCCACAACCAGCAGCCAGCAGGAAAAAGCATTTCATCTGAAACTGCTTACTCATATGGTGGGGGATATTCATCAGCCCATGCATGCAGGACACAAACACGACAAAGGCGGTAACGATGTCGACGTTGAGTTCTTCCGCAGTCCCACCAACCTGCATGCCCTTTGGGACACCAAACTGATTGAATCTTTAAACCTGTCATACACAGAATTGTCGGCGTTTATCGATACCAATAATTCATCGCTGATTGACGAAGCACTGAACTCCGCGCCTTCAGACTGGGTACTGGAGTCTCACACTCTGGCCCAGCGTCTTTATCAGCAACCTAAAACCGGCCTTTCCTATCGCTATATCTACGACTTTATGCCGCTGGTGAAGCAACGACTGCTTCAGGGCGGCGTACGTCTTGCCGGATTACTCAACCAAATCTTCGATGATTCTGCAACTATGCCTGTCAGTGGTAAGACAGGTGTTGGCGCGGAAACATCAAACCTCAGTACCCAAAAATATAACCGCTAAGGGAAATGTTGAAATGAGCAACGCACTGAAGAAAAACGCTCTGGCACTGGCAATTATTGCCGGGATGGGCATGAGTGGCGCCGCATTCGCGAATGAAACCACTTCTGCTATTAAGGGCTTTATCACAGGACCAAACGGCCAGCCAGCTGAAGGCACCAAGGTCACCATCATCCACGTTCCTACAGGCTCTACCAAGGAAGCTGTAGTTAACGAAGCAGGTTTGTTTACCACTCAAGGCCTGCGTGTTGGTGGTCCATACCAGGTAGTTCTGGATTCGGATGAGTTTGATGACACTATTGTCAACGATATCAGCCTGCTGCTGGGTCACACCTATCCAGTAAATGTGCAGTTGGAGCCGAAGAACGATGTTGAACGCATCGAAGTAACCGGCCGTGTCATCAGCGCCCTGTCTGGTGGTGTGGGTCCTTCTGTGACCTTTACCGAGCGTGATCTTGAGCGCCGCCCTGCTATCAACCGCGACCTGAAAGATATTGTTCGTTCCGACCCACGTATCTATATCGATGAGTCCGGTGGCAGCGACGCTATTCAGTGTGCCGGTGGTAACCCAAGATTCAACAGTCTGACCCTGGACGGCGTTCGCATGAACGACAACTTTGGTCTGAACCGTAATGGTTACCCAACTGTACGTACCCCATTCTCCTATGATGTACTTGATCAGGTGAGTGTAGAGCTGGCTCCTTTCGATGTTCAGTATGGTGGCTTCACCTCCTGTAACTTTAACGCCGTTACCAAGTCGGGAACCAATGACCTGTCCGGTGGCATGTTCTATGACTTCACCAGCGACAGCCTGACCGGTGATGAAGTAGAAGGAGAGCATGTAGATCTGGGTGATTTCTCTACCAAGCGTTATGGTGTGCATTTTGGCGCTCCGCTGATTGAAGACACCCTGTTCTTCTTCGGTTCTTATGAGAAGTTGGAAGGTAACGAGATCTTTGAATACCCAGGTTTTGGTGACAAGATCACCAATGCCGACATCGACCGTATCCGTCAGATCGCCAAAGAAAAATATGGTTACGACATCGGTGGTATGCCAGGCAGTGCCCCGGTTGAAGATGAAAAGCTGTTGATCAAGTTGGACTGGAACATCAATGATGACCACCGTGCTAACCTGATCTATAACTACAACGATGGTTTTGAGATTGATCAGTCCGATGATTGGGCTGTGACTCTCGACTCACATTTCTACGAGCGTGGTGCAGAACTGCAGTCCTTGGTAGGTTCTTTGTACTCTGACTGGAGCGACAGCTTCAGTACAGAAGTTCGTATCAGCAAGCAAGATGTTGATATGCGTCAGGAGTCTCTTGATGGGGCCAGCGGCTTTGGTGAAATGCAAATCCGCCATAACGGTACCACTGTATTCATCGGCCCTGATGACTCTCGCCAGTCAAACGATCTGGACTATGACAGCTTTAACTTCAAACTGGCAGGTACTTACTACCTGGATGCGCATACCATCACCGCCGGTTATGAATATGAAAAGCTGAACGTCTTTAACCTGTTCATGCAGCACACTCAGGGCGAATTCCGTTTCCGTTCAATTGAAGACTTCGAAAACGGCATGGCAGATCGTGTGTACTACAACAACTCTGCGGGCACTAACAACCCGAATGATGTTGCAGCTAACTTCAGTTTTGCCCAGCACACCTTCTATGTTCAGGACCAGTATGAGTTCACTGACGTGGATCTGACTCTGACCTTTGGTCTGCGTTATGACTACTACACCAGTGATGATGTACCTAATCCTAACCCTAACTTCCAAGACCGCTACGGCTTCAGTAACCAGAAGAACATGGATGGCATCGACCTGCTGCAACCACGTGTTGGCTTTAACTGGCAGGCAACTGATGCGCTGGAAGTTCGTGGTGGTTTCGGCCTGTACTCTGGTGGTAACCCGAACGTTTGGGTATCCAACTCTTACTCCAACGATGGTGTAACTCAGATTGGTACCTTCCGCAGTGGCTTCGACCTGTTTAACAACCCAATGACAGATGGCGAGAAGCCTGGCTTTGGTGTACCACAGGAGATGTTTGACGAAGTGGCCAATACCCCAATTGGCGGTGGTGACGGTACTGTAAACGCCATTGATCCTAACTTCGAAGTTCCTTCTGAGTGGAAATTTGCCCTGGGTGGTACTTACACCACAGAAGATAACTACATCTTCGCTTTGGATATCCTGCACAGTGAGAAGAAAGACTCTGCCATTGTTCGCGACATCTCTATCGCTTACTCGGATCAGGTAGCGCCGGACGGACGCCCAACTTACGACAAGCTGAATAACCGCGGTCGTAACAACGACTTCCTGTTGACTAACGTCGATGGTGACGGCGGCCAGTCTACTGTTATCTCTACCTACGCATTTAAAGAGTGGGATAACGGTATCAATGCCACCATAGGTTACGCCTACACCAATGCTGAAGACGTTAACCCAATGACCAGCTCTGTAGCGGGCTCTAACTACAGTAACATTGCTGTATATGACGCCATCAACCCAAGTCTGGCAACTTCAAACTACGAAGTACCACACCGCTTCACCCTGCAGTTGGGCTACGAAGTTGAGTTCTTCGCTGGCTACTCCACTAACTTCTTCCTGCTGGGTCAGGCAAGTGAAGGTCGTCCATACAGCTACACCTTCGACGACAGCGATGGTGCGTTCGGCGATGGCAACTGGAACGGCGACCGTCAGCTGCTGTACATCCCAATGGTTGACGATCCAAACGTGGTATATGCAGATGGCTTCGATAAAGCTGCCTTTGATCAGTTCATTGCAGACAACGGTCTGAGCCGCGGTTCTATCGTTGGCCGCAATAGCCTGAACGCTGATTGGTGGGTGAAGTTCGACCTGAAAGTTTCCCAGGATATTCCAGGTTTCTGGGATGGTCACAAAGGTCAAATCTACATGACCATCAAGAATGTGGGTAACCTGCTGAACGATGATTGGGGTGTACTGAAAGAAGGTGCATTCGTAGGCAACCGTATGGTTGAAGCCAGCATTAACGACCAGGGTCAGTATGTCTATGACAGCTACTCTGGAAACGACGCTCTGACTGTAGAGAACCAGGCATCACTGTGGCAGATGAACATTGGCGTAAGCTACAAGTTCTAATCTGACTCAGCTAATATGCAAAAAGGGCATCATTTGATGCCCTTTTTTACGTTTTCAATTCAGTCAGCTGATATCGAGAAAGTTCTGCAGCAACTCATGTCCCTGCTGAGTCAATATAGACTCAGGGTGAAATTGAACGCCATACAAGGGCATTGTTCTATGGCTAATCCCCATGATCTCGCGACCATGAACAGGATCATCAAACCAGGCGTCCAGCTCAAACTTGTCCGGCACCTGGTCCAACAGCAATGAATGATAGCGAGTCACTGTAAGCGGATTCGACAAACCTTTAAACACACCGCCCTGGTTGTGATTGATATTACTGGTCTTGCCGTGCATGACTCTTTGCGCTCTGACCACCTCAACGCCGAATACCTGACCTATCGCCTGATGTCCCAAACAAACGCCAAGCAGGGGAATCTGGCCGGCAAAACTCTCAATCGCTTTGAGGGACACGCCGGCTTCGTTGGGACTACAAGGACCCGGAGAGATCACCAGGTGTGAGGGAGCAATATCTTTGATCTCCGCCACACTGATCTCATCATTGCGGCGAACCATGATCTCCTGCCCCAGCTGCTGGAAATATTGCACCAGGTTAAAGGTGAAAGAGTCATAGTTGTCGATCATCAACAGCATTAAAGTGTCCCGAAAAATCCATTGCCAAGATTGGCTTATTGGCGGCGAATGCTACCACAGCCAAAGCCGACATTCATCAACACCAAACATAGTCTAGACTTGATAGAGGGCATGACTATAACTAAAACACCACCGCCTTTCCCTGAGCCTATAAATTAACTGGACCGGTAAGGATGGCCCAGAGCCTATATGTTGCGTCGACTGATAACACTGGGGTGCGAATACTCTGATACCAAGACACTGGAACGAAAGATCATTCTGGTGAATATTGCTGCGCTGCTCTCCATCATTACCACTGCTGCTTATTACCTGCTTTATCTTATCTACGACAATTCAGCTCTGTTGTTCTCAGGGGGATGTCAGATGTTATTGCTCCCCCTGTTCTCGCTGTCACTGTGGAACAACTATAGAGGTAATTTCACATCAGCCCGCTGGCTACTGTTTTTAGTTGCAGTGATCAGTGTGTTGACGGCTATCACTACAGGACAGGGAACCGTCTTCAACACCCATTTTTACTTTATGCTTTTTGCCATCCTTCCCATTGCACTGTTTCGCAATGAAGAATGGTTGAGTAAAGCTGCTATGACATCGCTCAACATGATTATCTATATCTATCTGGAGGTGTTTGGCTGGCCCCATGATCCGGCGATGGAACTGCTGAACCAAAGTCAGGTCATGTTTCTGCAGGTCATGGTTGCTGCATCCTGTATCTCCTGCTTGATGATATTGCAATCCATCAACGAGGTTTACGCAGAACAGGCCGAACAATCACTTCAGCGACAGGCATTCACTGACGGTCTGACAGGCCTTTACAATCGTCGCTACTTCTCCATCCAGCTTAAGCAAAAAATGGCTCAGGCTCCCCTGTGTTTGCTGATGATGGATGTAGATCATTTTAAGCAGGTAAATGACAACTATGGTCATGATGCGGGAGATCAAGCACTGAAGCACCTCGCTGAGGTGGTGATTGAGCATTTGCGATCAAATGAACTCTTTGCCCGAATTGGAGGAGAGGAGTTTGCGCTGATATTACCGGCAAAAGAGGCACGTCAACGGGCAGAAAAGCTCAGGCTTGCCATTGCATCTACCCCACTCTTCTATAAATCCAGGCGCATAGACCTCACCGTTTCTATTGGTGTCTATCAAAAGGGCAATGGTGACTCTGAAGAAGATATTATGAGGGGAGCTGACAAAGCTCTGTATCTGGCCAAGGTTCAAGGGCGCGACAGAGTAATCACCAACTCAGCCCCAGAATACAAAAAAACCAGCTGAATCAGCTGGTTTTTTCTGGCGAATATCTGTGGTTCCGTTATTTGACCACAGTCAGATGAGGGCGACGTTTTTCAGGCTCTTCTTCCGCCTTAACCACGTCATCACTCATCAACTCCTGCTCTTCAATCATGGCATCATCAGCCATAAAAGCTTCTTCCATTTCGAACACCACGCCTGCACCATTCTCACGGGCATAGATAGCAATGACGGAAGCTAAAGGCAGGAGTATTTGCTGAGGAACACCACCAAAGCGGGCACTGAACTCAACAAAATCATTCCCCAATTGCAGATTGCTGACCGCCGAAGGCGCAACATTCAGCACTATCTGCCCATCTTTAACATATTGCTGCGGAACCCGGGTGCCTTCGACATGAGCATCAACCACCAAATGGGGTGTCAGGTCATTGTCCAGCAACCATTCAAAGTAGGCACGCAACAGATATGGACGATGGGGAGTCATATTTGCCATTTACAGCCCCATGCGCAATTCACGTTCAGCTTCGGTCAGAGAAGCCTTGAATGATTCACGCTCGAAAATGCGGGTCATATAAGCATTGATGTCTTTGGCAATACGGGCGTCCAGCTCAATACCCAGAGCAGGCAAACGCCACAACAGTGGACCAAGATAGCAATCAGCCAGACCGAACTCTTCGCTCATAAAGTATGGCATTTCAGCAAATACTGGCGCCACAGCAGTCAGGCTTTCAGCCAACTCTTTACGAGCAGCATCAGCACGGTCACCTTTCTTGATGCGATCAACCAGCACATACCAATCGCTTTCGATTCTGTGCATCATCAGACGGGTTTGGCCGCGGGATACAGGATAAACCGGCATCAGAGGCGGGTGAGGGAAGCGCTCATCCAGATATTCCATGATGATGCGAGACTCGTACAGTACCAGTTCACGGTCTACCAAAGTTGGAACTGTGTTGTAAGGGTTAACTTCCAACAAGTCCTCTGGCATATCGCTAGGGTTTACCTGCAACACATCAACAGTGACACCTTTTTCTGCCAAAACAATGCGAACTTGATGGCTATACAGATCATCGGCCCCGGAGAACAGGGTCATGACAGAGCGTTTATTGGCAGCAAGAGCCATTGATACCCTCCAGAATCAGAAACAAAGAAACGAGGGGCCCAGCCCCCCGTTTACACTATGCGGATAGTATATTCTACCTGCTAAACAGGCCTAGTGTACATCCTTCCAATACTCTTTCTTGAGCAGGAATGCAAAGATGAAGAAGATGAACAGGAAGCCCAGCACCCAGTAACCCAGGCGCTCACGTTCGAGTCGCACGGGTTCAGCCGAGTAAGCCAGGAAAGCTGTCAGATCTTTCACTACCTGCTGATACTCTTCTGGAGTCAGCTGGCCGCCGGTCGCTACGATAGTGCCGTCTTCCTGCAGCAGCGGAACACCCTGCAGCTCTTCCAACACATGCGGCATACCCACCATAGGGAACACAGTGTTGTTAGCCCCAAATGGACGGGATGGATCCTGATAGAAGCTGTTCAGATAGGTGTATACCCAATCTTCACCGCGTACACGGGATACCATAGTCAGATCCGGTGGCGCCGCGCCAAACCACTTTGCAGCATCCTTTTCAGGGATGGCGTTTTCCATCAGCTCACCGATCTTGGCGTCGGTAGGGATGTAGTTGGCTCGCATCTCATCAACAGAGATACCCAGGTCTTCGGCCACGCGACCATAACGCTGATACTGAGTGCTGTGGCAGGCTGCGCAATACTGCTGGAAATAACCCAGACCGCGTTGCAGAGACTCCTGATCCTTCAGCTGTTCTGTCCAGTCGATGCCGGTAGGCTCAATCTTTGGACCGCCCGCTGCCAGTACCAGGCTGGGTACCAGAGCAAACAATGCAATCAGTAATTTTTTCATTTGAATGTCACCCTCTCTGGTACAGGCTTGGTCTTTTCGTTCTTACTGTAAATCCACAGTGCGATGAAGAATCCAAAGTAAGTGATGGTGAAAATACGTGCCGCGATAGTCAGTGCAGGGGTTGCCGGTACCGCACCCAGGTAACCCAGGACGATAAAGGACACAGTGAACTGAGCAATGTTCAGCTTATGGATAATGCTGCGGTAACGGATAGACTTAACGTTACAGCGATCCAGCCAAGGCAGTACAAACAGCACCAGAATCGACAGACCCATCATGATCACGCCGCCCAACTTATCGGGAACAGCACGCAGAATGGCGTAGAAAGGAGTGAAGTACCAAACAGGTGCAATATGCTCAGGCGTCTTCATTGGGTTAGCCGCTTCAAAGTTTGGCTTTTCAAGGAAGTAACCGCCGCCCTCAGGCATAAAGAAGAGCACATAGCAGAACAGGATAAGGAAGCCTGCCACACCAACAATATCTTTCACTGTGTAGTATGGGTGGAATGGGATGCCATCCACAGGCCAGCCGTTCTCATCTTTGTTCTTCTTAATTTCAACACCGTCTGGGTTGTTGGAACCTACTTCGTGCAGTGCAATCAGATGCAGGAATACCAGAACAACCAACACCAGTGGCAGCGCGATAACGTGCAGAGCAAAGAAACGGTTCAAGGTCGCGCCGGACACGACGTAATCACCACGGATCCACAGTGTCAGGTCATCACCAATAACAGGAATCGCACCAAACAGAGAGATAATTACCTGTGCACCCCAGTAGGACATCTGTCCCCATGGCAGCAGATAGCCCATAAAGGCTTCAGCCATCAGTACCAGGAAGATCAGCATACCGAACAACCACAGCAGCTCCCGTGGCTTTTGGTATGAACCATAGATCAAGCCACGGAACATGTGCAGGTAGATCACCACGAAGAATGCAGAAGCCCCTGTGGAGTGCATATAGCGCAACAACCAGCCGTATTCCACATCACGCATGATGTACTCAATGGAGGCAAAGGCGCCTTCTGCAGTTGGTACATAGTTCATGGTCAGCCAGATACCGGTCAGCAGCTGGTTTACCAGTACCAGCAGAGCCAGAGAGCCGAAGAAGTACCAAAAGTTAAAGTTCTTTGGGGTAGCGTATTGGCCGACGTGACGGTTATAGGTCGCCGTCATCGGAATACGGGCATCAATCCAATCAATAATCTTGTTAGCCATTACGCAGCTCCTTCGCTGACACCGATAAGTACGGTGCTATCATCCAGATACTGATGTGGCGGGATAACCAGGTTCAGTGGTGCCGGTACACCCGAGAATACACGGCCGGCCATGTCAAACTTGGAACCGTGACAAGGGCAGAAGAAACCTGATGCAACACCTTCAACCTGCTCACCAAATGAATCAGGCAGGTAGGTCGGTGAACAACCCAGGTGAGTACAAAGACCAACAGCGATAAAGTACTCTGGGTTGATAGCACGGGTTGGATTCTGTGCATATTCAGGCTGCTGAGGCTCTTCTGAATTGGGATCACGAAGCTGATCATCGAGAGAGGGAAGCACATCCAGAACTTCCTTGGTACGGCGAACTACCCATACGGGCTTGCCTCGCCACTCAACGCGGATCAATTGACCCGGTTCAATCTTACTGATATTGACTTCTACCGGCGCGCCCGCAGCTTTTGCCTTGGCACTCGGATTCCATGACTTAATAAAGGGAACCGCTACAGCGACGGCACCAGCACCGCCAATTACAGCGGTTGCGGCGGTCAGGAATCTGCGACGTCCGGTATCGACTGGCGCATTGCTCATCCACTTATCTCCAAGAGGGTGTAGGAATGTTCGTTCTAATAATAGTCGTCCTACAAAGTTCTGCCTTCCCAGCAGAAATTTGAGACGCGGCTCATTATAACGAAAATTTAGAAGCAGATCATAGCGAAAACAGATAACAATCGATGTAACTTTGTCATTTTTGTGAAAAACCGGCCAAAACCAAAGATAACAATACCAACAATCCCCTTACTCCACAGGACAAATGCCAAACACAAAAATAAAGTGTCCTATTTATGAATAAGTTACGTCTGATATTAGCCATCTCTCCTGACTGCACATTCAATTGAGAGTATTTTCCATTTCTGTTCCAACATTCCGCGTAAGGGACTATCCAGCCGTGCGGTGCCTGTTAAGGCAATAAAAAAACCCGGCGTCAGGCCGGGTTTTCGTTTACAGAGCAAACTGGATTATTTTCCCGTCTCACTCTTCATATAACGGAAAAACTCGCTGTCTGGTTCAAGTACCATCACGTCAGAGTTGTTATTGAAACTCTCACGGTAGGCCTCAAGACTACGCATAAACGCATAGAACTCTGGGTCTTTGGAGTAAGTATCAGCGTAGATCTTTGCCGCCTGCGCATCACCCTCACCTCGCACCGTCAGCGCTTTACGTTGAGCTTCTGCAATCTGAATCTCCACGTTGGCGTCGGTGGTAGCGCGAATGATTTCAGCCTGCTCACGGCCCTGAGCACGGTGCTCTTTGGCCACAGCCTGACGCTCTGCACGCATACGCTGGTAAATACTGTTACTCACGTTGGCAGGCAGGTTGATCTGCTTAACACGCACATCCACCACTTCAATACCCAGGTCTTTGGCACTCTCTGCAGCATTCTTCAAGGCATCCATCTGCAGCTCGTCACGGCTGCCAGACACAATTTCCTTGATGGTACGACGACCGAACTCAGTACGCAGGTCGTTGTTAATTTTACGCTGCAGCAGGCTCTCGGCGTTTGCCTTGATACCACCATTGGTAGACAGGTAGTACTTGGCAAAGTCCTTGATGCGCCATTTCACATAGGAATCAACCATCAAGTCTTTCTTTTCAGACGTCACAAAACGGTCAGCTGCACCATCCAAAGTCTGGATACGGGAGTCCAGATAACGGATTTTATCAATTACAGGGATCTTCAGGTGAATACCAGGAGCAAATACCTTGGTCTGGTCATCCACCTTCATTACCTTACCGAAACGGGACACAATTGCCCGCTCACCTTCATTAACCACGAATACCGAGGATACGCCGACTACCAGCAGTATCGCGGCAATAATCAGACCAAAACGACCCATCTGTTATTCCCTCCCCAGTCGAATTCGTTCTTCGCGGGACAAGCGCCCGCTTGCAGGCATATTGGAATGTACGCTGTTAACAGAGCTAGCTTGTTCCGAAGGTGAAGTTACCTTAGGAGAAGAAGACTCAGATACATTACCCGATGGCTTACGCTCCATCATCTTGTCCAAAGGCAGGTACATCATATTGCCGCTGTTTTTGGCATCAATGATCACCTTGTTATTGCCGGACATCACCTTCTGCATGGTATCCAGATACAGGCGCTGACGGGTTACTTCCGGCGCAGCCTTGTACTCAGGCAACAGCTTTTCGAACTGAGCAACCTGACCTTCTGCTTCCAGTGTGACACGTTGCTTGTAAGCTTCCGCCTGCTGAGACATACGCTCTACCATACCACGAGCTTTAGGCTCAACTTCACGGGAGTAAGCTTCAGCTTCACGAATGAAACGCTGCTCATCTTCCTGTGCCGCAATGGCATCATCGAAGGCGTCTTTTACTTCTTCAGGCGGACGCGCCGGCAGGAAGTTCACATCAACAACGGTAAGACCCAGGTTGTAAGGCTCGATAATACGCTCCAGCTCTTTCCAGGTATCGTTACGAATACCTTCACGGCCAGTCGTCAGGATATCGTCCATCTTGTTGTGGCCGATAACATAACGCAGCGCACTGTCAGTGGCTTCACGCAGACTGGAATTGGCGTCTACCGCACTGAACAGATATTTATATGGATCGGTAACCCGATACTGAACATCCATTTCAACCTGAACCAGGTTTTCGTCAGCCGTCAGCATGCTGCCCGCTGCTGGGATAGAACGTACAGTTTCTACGTCAACCGGATACACTTCTTCAATGAAAGTAGGCTTCCACTGCAGGCCAGGCTCAACCAGACCTACGTACTCACCGAATCGCAAAGCCACGCCTCGCTCAGCTTCCTTAACGGAGTAGAGACCAGACAGGAACCAGACGATGGCGGCAATAACCAGAATCAGAATTACGCCATAATTACCGATGCCAGATCCTGAGGACCCGGAACCTTTACCACCAAAACGCTTGGAGAGGTTACGAAACACCTCATCCAGATCCGGTGGCCCCTTATCATTGCTGCCTTTATTTCCCCAAGGGTCATTGCCCTTGTTTCCGGGCTCATTCCAAGCCATTTAGCACTCCATAAGCGGATAAAATAAAAGAGATTACTACCAAAAATACCTTATTTGTTCCTTAATGAACAACCAAGGTTTCCAATTCGCCTTCGCTTTGCTTGAGCAATCTTCGCCAGTCAGCATCCGAAAGGCGTACATTCAGTATACAGTTACCCAGGTCATCGTACTCCTGGTCCTGAATAGCTTCCAGTCGATATAGCTGTCCCAGATAGTGTCCAGCAGCGGCGGGGATCTTCAGCGTCACTTCATGAATGGTGTCACCCACAAGTTCAGTAATCGCTTGCTGGATAAGCTCCAGCCCCAACCTTTGTTGTGCAGAGACCCACACACGGGTTGGAACGCCCTCTGCATCATAATCTATACGTGGCGAAACCTCTTCCAGCAGGTCAATTTTGTTACAAATGATGAGCTGAGGGATCTCATGGGCATCAATCTCCTTCAGCACTTCCTGCACCTGCTCAAAGTTATCAGCCATGTTTTCATCTGCACAGTCAACAACATGCAACAGGAGATCTGCTTCACGGGTTTCCTGCAAAGTTGCCTTGAACGCAGCGACCAGATCGTGGGGAAGGTGACGGATAAAGCCTACGGTATCAGCAAGAAAGACGGCGCCATCCTGCAGTTCCAATTTGCGCAACGTGGGGTCCAGCGTCGCAAACAACTGATCCGCAGCATAGACTTCCGCTGACGTTAATGCATTGAAAAGTGTAGATTTTCCAGCATTGGTATAACCCACCAATGACACAGTGGGCATATCACTTCGCTGGCGGGCACGACGGCTTTGCTCACGCTGACGGTCAACCTTGTCCAGACGACGGTTAATAGCCTTAATCCGGCCCCGTAATAAACGTCTGTCGGTTTCCAGCTGGGTCTCACCCGGGCCACGCAAGCCAATACCGCCCTTCTGGCGTTCAAGGTGAGTCCATCCCCGTACCAGGCGAGTCGACATGTGGCGCAACTGCGCTAGCTCCACCTGCAACTTACCTTCGTGGGTACGGGCCCGCTGAGCAAAAATATCTAGAATCAGCGTGGTTCGGTCCAGTACCCGGCACTTACAAACCATCTCCAGGTTTCTTTCCTGTGCCGGCGTCAACGCGTGATTGAAAATCACCACATTGGCGTCTGTTGCCGCAACCATGGCAGCTAACTCTTCAGCTTTGCCTGAACCAACAAAAAATTTGCGATCAGGCGCGCGGCGGCTTCCCGTTATCACACCTACAGAGCGTGCACCTGCCGACTCTACCAATAATTGAAGTTCGACAAGATCTTCCCGACTGTTTTCGTCAGAAAAATCGATATGGACAAGTACCGCTGTCTCTCCCGCCTCATAACGATCAAACAAGAAGCAAACCCCTAAAGCTTATTCGCCGTGATTGGCGTCGTCCTGCTGATGGTTGTAACCACCCTGGTTCTGTTGATGACCACCCACGTTAAATGGACGGGAAGGCACAACAGTAGAAATGGCATGCTTGTAGACCATTTGGCTGACAGTGTTTTTCAGCAAAATAACAAACTGGTCAAAAGACTCTACCTGGCCCTGCAGTTTGATGCCGTTAACCAAATAAATAGAAACTGGAACGCGCTCGCGGCGCAGTGCGTTCAAAAATGGGTCTTGTAAAGATTGCCCCTTAGCCATTTCGTCTTTCCTTTTTTAATTTATCTTCAAAATCAAGAATTACAGTTGTATCACACTGTATCTCAAACTCAGTATTATATAGCACGGTCGAATAATCTAGTGACCACGATTTATAATTGTCTTTAAATTTCCTTCATTACCGCTTTCCAGCCATTCCAGGTTTGGCCAGCCGCGCAACCATGTTAATTGACGCTTGGCCAATTGCCTAGTTGCAGCCACGGCTTTTTCGACCATTGTCTGATGGTCAAATTCCCCATCAAGATATTGCCAGCATTGGCGATATCCTACACAGCGCATGGACGGCATCTCAAGGTGAAGGTCACCTCTTTGCTTTAACTGTTGGACTTCTTCAACAAATCCCTGCTGCAACATAATCTCAAAGCGCTTGGCGATTAATTCATGCAACACTTTACGTTCTTTAGGCGCAATCGCATATTGTGCCACACGATAAGATAAAGCGGTGGATTTGGTTTGCGTTAATTCGGTTAAAGTTTTACCACTTATCCGGAATACTTCTATTGCTCTGGATAGACGCTGAGGATCATTTGGATGTATTCGCTGAGCGGATACAGGATCTATTTGTGTCAGCTCATCATGTAGGGATTGCCACCCCTGTTCAGTGGCCTGAGCCAATATTTCCGCTCTGATACTCTCGTCGGCACTTGGCAGTGGCGAAAGCCCTTCCAACAGCGTTTTAAAATACATCATGGTTCCACCCACTAATATTGGGGTCTTACCTTTGGTAACTATCTCTTCAATTGCCTTGATCGCATCTGCACGAAAATCTGCAGCAGAGTAACTTTCTGCCGGATCCAATATATCCACAAGCCGGTGAGGAGCCTGTGCCAATTCCTCTTGAGAGGGCTTCGCCGTGCCAATATCCATCCCCCGATAGATCAGGGCTGAATCCACAGAAATAATTTCACAGTTGTGATGGGTGGCCAGATCAATCGCGAGCTGTGTTTTGCCAGAGGCCGTAGGCCCCATCAGCAGGATAATTTCAGGCTGTTGTTGTGTGCTCACTCAATTGCTCTTCTAACCAGTATTCCCAGGGGAGCGATTGCCCCTGAGCCAGGATCTGTTGTTGGGTTTCAGGATATTGTTTCAGCTGTTGCCAGACAGATGCAGCAGCATCGAAACCGGCTTTAGTTTGCGCTGTTAGCCAGGCTGCAAGCGCTTCATTGGCAGGTTCTTCTGCGGCCAGCCACTGTAATAACTCAGGAATATTGCTGGCCAGCTGACTGTCTCTTAGATATGGGGGCACTTTTTTGATAATCAACTGCCCGTACTTGATAACCAGCTCAATTCCCAAACGCCGCAGCAAAGTCTCACGCATCTCGATAGTATCAGCCCACTGTTCATCTGCAGCTACCGATACCGGCATCAACAAAGGCTGGCCAACGAGACCGGTTTCAAGCTTATCTCTGATCCCTGATTTACGACAAACAGCAGCGGCTGCTGCAATATCGACCAAAATCAGTTGACTGTCTTTGGCTACCACCCAGAATTTACCCGCCAGCACCGGAGGCATATCAGCGGCATCTCTTACCTGTTCGGCACGACTTTGTCCTGGGGTTTGCATCAGTTGTCCATAGGCTTCAACTGCCGCTTTATCCGGCTGCGGATTGACATATCTGTCTGCAGCCCGACCTGCACTCCCGGACCAATCGCCACTGCGCCCACTCCCGCTGGAAGAAGAAGGGTAGTTGCCCGAATAACTGCGCTGGCCGGTCATTCCATCTACCGCTCTATCATTCCCCTGAGAAACCACACCGGCAGGAGAACTCATTCCCTGCCATGGCTGCGCACTGTAATCCGCTTGTGGTTGCTCAATCTGAGACTGGGTATTAACAGGCAAAGTATGCGCCTGACTCAAGGCTGATTGCAGCGCCTGCAGAATAAAATCGTGGATATATCGGCTCTGATGGAATCGCACTTCATGTTTGGCTGGATGCACATTGACATCGACCTGATGGGGATCCAGTTCCAACATCAGCACGTACCCGGGCTGATCCAGCTCACTCATCTGGGCAAACGCCTGTCGCACGGCATGATTCACCAGGCGGTCACGCACCAGACGCCCGTTAACGTAGAAGTAATGAACATCGGCCGGTTGCACCAACGCAGGAGACTGCAGATAACCGCTCAATGACATATCGTCATGTTGGCAGTCCACTCTCAACGCATTGTCAGCAAAAGGCCTGCCTGAGACCTGTCCCAGACGCTGCAGGTATTGAGCCTCATTGGTCGCAGGACGATAATTACGTACCGTTTTGCCATTGTGAGACAGGGTAAAGTGAACATCACTGCGAACCAGCGCGATACGTTTCAGCCATTCATCAATATGGCCGAACTCAGTTTTGTCACTTTTCAGGAAACGTCTGCGCGCTGGGGTATTAAAGAACAGATCCACCACTTCAATTGTGGTCCCCTCGGGATGTGCCGCCGGGATCACCTTAACCGCCATTTCTGAACCCTCAGCATAGGCCGTCCAGGCCCCAGACTGCTCAGCGGTACGTGAAGTCATGGTTAATCTGGAAACAGAGCTGATACTGGCTAGCGCCTCACCACGGAAGCCAAAACTCAGGATAGCTTCAAGGTCATCCAGGGTTTCTACTTTGGAGGTCGCGTGACGGGATAGCGCCAATGCCAATTCGTCTTTAACTATACCACCGCCGTTATCCCGGATACGAATAAGCTTGGCGCCGCCCTTCTCGATGTCGATATCAATACGACGCGCGCCGGCATCAATACTGTTTTCTACCAGCTCTTTGACGACAGACGCTGGCCGCTCCACCACCTCTCCTGCGGCTATCTGGTTGGCCAGCTGAGGTGGCAATATTTTAATTGCCATTTGGGTTCCTGTTATCTGGGAATAGTCAGTTGCTGTCCGACACGCAACATATCGGACTTGAGCTTGTTGGCTCGTTTGATACTGGCAACAGTGACACCATATCTATGGGCAATCACAGACAATGACTCACCACTGCGAACCTTGTGTTTAACCGAGCCCCGGGATGCCAGCAGCGTATTCTCCGGCGGGTTGGCCTCAAAATATCGCATCACACCACGGTGAATCGCCTTGGCCAGTTTATCCTGATGGGACGCAGTTTTCAGTAACCTCTCCTCACCCGGATTGGAGATAAAACCAGTCTCCACCAGAATGGACGGAATATCCGGCGACTTAAGTACGGCAAAACTGGCCGACTCAGGCTGATGCTTATGCAGCTTGGTCACATGACCCAGGTCAGACAGCACGTCATGGGCAATGGAATGACTGATAGCCATGGATCTGTCCATGGACATATCCAGCAGTGTCATTGCCAGATACTGCTCGCTATCCGCACTTTGAATAATCTCTCCGGCACCGCCCAACAACTCAGAGTGCTTTTCTTTTTGCTCCAGCCAGCGACCTATCTCACTGTTTGCACGGCGACGGGACAACACCCATACCGACGCGCCCCTGGGCTGAGGAGAGGTAAAAGCATCCGCATGAATAGAGATCAGCAAATCTGCCTTACTCTTGCGGGCCAATTCAGAACGCTGGTTCAGGTTAACGAAGTAATCACCGCTGCGGGTCATTACCGCTCGCATGCCAGGTGTCCCATTGATTTTTGCCGCTACCCGTTTGGAAATATCCAGTACGATTTTCTTTTCGTACATACCGCTTGGGCCAATAGAGCCAGGGTCTTCACCACCGTGTCCGGCATCAATGGCGACCACCACATCCCGCATCTCTCGCTTGGGAGGCGTTACCGTTTTTGAGGGGGCTTTGGAATCTGCCAGATCCAACACCAAACGATCCCCATAGGGAGCCGTAGGTTTCAGCGCGAACAGGTTGGCAGACACAGGACGGTTAAGATCAATCACTACCCTGAGTGTCCCCTTTTGTGGCGGTTTACTCAGGCGAACACGCTTAACCAGCTTACTGTTATTACTGATTTTACTGAGATCAATGCCACTGGCAGCAGACTTCATATCCACCACCAGACGATCTGGCTTGGTCAGGGTGAAATAGCTGTAATCCGGTGACTTGGAGAGGTCAAAAACCACCCGGGTGGAATCCGGAGCAGCCCAAATCCTGACACCATTAAGCTTATTCCCGGCAGCAGATGCCGGGGAGATAACCCCAAGGCTGACCAGAAAAAAAGCCATTGTCAGCCAAAATTGAAAACTATGTCGAATGCTTGCCATCGTTATTTTAGTTTTGAAAGCAGTGCTTCACCTTTTTGTGATTTTGCGGAAATCGTCAGATCCCGGGAATTGTTCTGATAGCTAAGGTGCAGGTGCAAATCTGCTTCCGGCAATAACCCCTCTCCCCTATCAGGCCACTCTACAATACACAAACTTTTGTCTGAAAAGTAATCGCGGATCCCCATAAATTCCAATTCTTCAGGATCAGCCAACCGATATAAATCAAAATGATATACTTCGACACCGGAAATCTCGTAGGGTTCCACCAAGGTGTATGTTGGACTTTTCACCGCGCCCTGGTGACCCAGACTCTGGATCAAGCCGCGACTGAATGTGGTCTTGCCTGCACCCAACTCACCAGTCAGATAGATGACCAAAGGCGCGCTAACGACCTCCGCCAGACGCCGTCCCAATGCGACGGTATCATCTTCATTTTGCAGAAAAAAACTTAACTCTTTCATCATTTCTCAATTATAAAGGATTGACCAGTTGGCGAATGCCCGACATTAAATCTGAAGCCAACATTCCACGTATACCGTGGGCTGCGGCTAAATCTGCTGCGTCACCATGTAGGATCACACCAGCCACCGCGGCTGTCATTGGCGCAAAGCCCTGAGCCAGCAGCGCACCTATAATACCCGAAAGCACATCGCCACAACCACCACTGGCCAGCCCTGGATTGCCAACCGGGGCCACAACAACCTCATTACCATCACTAATCAGAGTGCCTGAGCCCTTAAGAACAACCACGCCACCATATCGGTTTTGCAACGCATCTACTGCAGCAAACCTGTCATTTTCAACCTCCGCTACACTGCAATTCAGCAAGCGTGCGGCCTCAGCTGGATGGGGTGTCAAAATCCAATTGCGCCGCTGCTCCGGCTGTTTGGCCAACAGGTTAAGTGCATCGGCATCCAATAGCATTGGCTTGTCAGACATGAGCGCAGCCTTAAACAGGTTAAATCCCCAGTCGTCCACTCCCAATCCTGGCCCCATCACCAGAACATCAGGCCAACCAAGTACCTGATAGGTTTCCATATCAACTAATTCGCAACCATGAACCATCAATTCCGGCCTGGCCAGATTGATTGTCGAAGCGTGAGACCAATGACTGACCAGCTTTACCAGCCCGGCTCCCGCCCGGAGACAAGCTTCACCGGCCAGTCTTACCGCACCGGACATTCCCTGAACGCCACCCACAATACATACCTTGCCATAACTGCCTTTGTGGCTATTTTGCCGTCTCGGCCTGAACACTTGCTGAAGAAAGGCGCCCTGCAACATTCGACAGCGAGATACCGGCAAGACAGCTTGCAGGCCAATATCGCCGAAGCAGATATCGCCACAATGATCTCTGGCATCTGAGGTAAACAGTCCCTGCTTAAGCGCCCCAAAACAGATGGTCAAATCAGCAATTACCGCGACACCGTGAACCCTGCCCGTATTCGCATTCAACCCTGAGGGTAGATCCAGGCTCAGAACACTCACCTGCGCACTGTTAATCATCTCGATGATTGCGCTCACGTCTTCCCTGGGAGCCCCTTTGACTCCGGTTCCCAGCAGGCCATCTATCAGCAAGTCAGCACCAGTTAAGGCACAGTGCAAACTATCTCTGTTTAGCGATTCAACTGGCACACCCGCTGCCATCAATAGCTCAAAGGCTTGCTCATTTTCATCAGTGTATTTTTGGGAATCTTGTCGAAGCACCCTGCACGATGCACCTTTATCAGCCAACATACGTGCTAACACCAAAGCATCACTGCCATTGTTTCCGCTGCCCGCCACCACGACAGGAGTTGCTGGCAGCCCCTGAGAAAACAGCAGGTCAAATGCCGAGGCAGCGGCTCTTTCTACCAGGCTGAACAGACTGATGCTTTCCAACCTGACCAGATCCAGTTCTGCCTGTCGGATCTCCTGGCTACTGAAAACATGTGTGGGAAGGGGATGCTTTGCCATAGCGCTCTCCTGAAGTGGTCATAATATGGAGTTCAGCTACAAACATACCGGACGAATACCAATCGCCCGGCTATTTGCTAAAAGAATATACGCGATTGCGATAGATTTTCAGACAAACCGTCAAGACAAGCAGGCTCTGGCTTTGTCTCCGGCTTAGAGAAGAGAATCAGATATCTTCCATTCTCATCACAGAATGAACCAGCCTCTGCTGCTGGGTTTTGCTCACTCTCAGCAAATCTGACATGGCGCTTTCAATTTCACCTGTTGGCGCGACTTCTACCAATGTTTCCAGATATCCAAGAATCCTGTTGTCAAACTTAAGATGAAGTTCAATCAGATCGTCTTCATTCATTCCTGCAACAGGTACGATAGATTCACAGGCCTGCTTAAATCCGCCCATCTCCAGGTTTTCATACCAGGTATCCAGCATACGCCTCGGGGCATCATCAATGTAGGATTCTATCGTTTCAGCGATATGCTGTTGATGTTGTTGAAGATACTCGAGCAGAAGCTTGGTTCTGGCCGAATCACAATGATTATGCAGTCGCCGATAAAGCGCCTGCATCTCCAGATGGCACTCCGCAATTCTTTCCAGCACGTCCCGCAATTGCTGCATCCGCATAAGATTCCCTCCACTGATTGAATACGTTTTTGCCTAACGCCATTATCAATCCGTTTCCACAGGAAACTTTTGAGCGAAATCATAAACAGGTCATGAATCAATCTAAGGGTGGAGTGTTTGGGGAAAAATCGGGGGGGGGGAGATTGGAGCGACATATCGGGTTCGAACCGATGACCTATACCTTGGCAAGGTATCGCTCTACCAACTGAGCTAATGTCGCGGTGCTTTTCAGCAAATTTGGAGCGACATATCGGGTTCGAACCGATGACCTATACCTTGGCAAGGTATCGCTCTACCAACTGAGCTAATGTCGCGGTGCTTTTCAGCAAAATTTGGAGCGACATATCGGGTTCGAACCGATGACCTATACCTTGGCAAGGTATCGCTCTACCAACTGAGCTAATGTCGCAGTGCTTTTCAGCAAAATTTGGAGCGACATATCGGGTTCGAACCGATGACCTATACCTTGGCAAGGTATCGCTCTACCAACTGAGCTAATGTCGCATCACAGTTTTTAAGGACTTCACCCTATTGG
>NZ_JAKIKT010000010.1 GCF_023349125.1 Shewanella corallii
CAGCGTTTGTCGTCGCTTTCTACTGCATTAACGCTCATTTATGTAGAACAACTACACCACAATCGCGTTGCTTTGTATAAAACAACGACAAAGTGCTGCAAAAACCATCTTTAAAGGCCAACAGACCCTGCTATATAGCCTGGCTGCTAAGACTCCCCCGTTCAAAAAGCCTGAGGGCCTGAAGCTGGCTCAAGGTTGGCATTCCAATTCCGGCAAATGAAGCTGAAGTGGGCTTTGATGTGGTTATCCTGAAAAGGGGAAAGGGCGCGCAGCCAGGGCCTGATGTTATCAAGGCGCCGGGACATGTAGGTTTTTTCGCGGGATTTGATGGCAATGACGTGCTGGTGTTGGGGGGCAATCAAAGTGACGAGGTCAATGTTGGACGCTATCCTGCCAGTAAGTTACTGGGGATTCGACGCCTGTAATAGACATGTCACTTTAAAGGCTCCCCCGGAGACTTTACTGCTTACCATAGTGACTGATAAAGATGGCGGCTGTTTCCCTTGCCAGTTCGAAACCCTCTTCTGCTGACAGTGGCTGACAGGCGCCTATCACCTGAGGCCAGAAAGCCCCGCCTTTGATCAGGTTGTGTAGTTGGCCAAGGGCTTTTTCTGTGTCCTTAATGGCTAGCTTGCCCTGGTTTTCCTGATCGACCAGCCAAAAATAAAGAGCCGTCTCTTTTTTGTTCATGGTCGCCAGTTGTTCCTGCAATGCCTCGGGCCGGAACAGAAAATGCCCAAATGCCACTTTGGCCATATCCAGGTATTGGGGCTCAGAAAATACCCGGATCTCCTGAAACAGCAAATTAGCCAGTTGCTCCTGTTGGGGCAGGGGGGCCAATTGCAGCAGTACATCTTCTGACACTGCCGACTTCCACAGACAGGAAAGTAACTCCATCACCAGCGCCTCTTTGGAGGCAAAATGGTTATAGACAGTACGCTTGGATACTTTGGCCCTGGCCGCCAGTTTATCCATGCTGGTCTGGTGAACACCATCTTCATGGAAGGCTTCCCGTGCTGCTTCAAGGATAGCTTGTCGTTTTATTTCACTTCTGCTTTTCGGTACTGATGTCATTGGCTTAGCTCAGGTATCCAGGGTTCAATCAGGTCGTATAACAAATCATTTTACACTAACTAGTTTACTTTTCACTCTCCAGATGTAAACTACACCGACTAGTTTACTTTGGGTTGGTGCCTGATTTATTCCAAATGCTGTACAGGAGATCAACATCGACTTGCCGACTGACTTTCAGCGACAGGAGTTACCCCATGGGTAAAACAGTAAAAATTCTTCTGGCAGGAGTATTGATTATGAGCAGCATACTGGGTGTACAACATCTGATGGACGACCAGCAGGACGGGAAATTTGTTAACCAGGATCCAGAATTCCGTCAGTCCACCAATATTGTGGAGATACTGAAAGCCTATTGGCGACTTGAGCGTGACAGTCCAAAACCTGACTTCGAGTTGCCCGTACACAGCATAAGCAAACAGGCGTTGGAGGAAGAAACTCAGGATGTAGTGTATCGCCTGGGCCACTCCAGCTTGCTGCTGAAGATAAATGGCGAGTTGATTCTTACAGACCCTGTATTCTCTGACAGGGCATCGCCTGTGCAGTTTGCCGGACCCAAGCGTTTTCACAACACCCCTATCAGTATTGCTGAGTTGCCTCAGGTTGATACTGTAGTGATAAGCCATGATCACTATGATCATCTTGATAAGCGCGCAGTCAGGAAGCTGGCGGCTAAAACCACCCGTTTTTTGGTGCCGCTAAGAAATGGTAAACGTCTGGTCGATTGGGGCGTACCCAGCGAAAAGGTCACTGAATTTGCCTGGTGGGACTCGGTGACGGTAGCCGGAGTGGAATATGTGTTTACGCCTACTCAGCACTTCTCTGGTCGTGGTCTGTTTGACGGAAATACCACGCTTTGGGGTAGCTGGGTTATCCGCAGTCAGCACACCAAAGTGTTTTTCAGCGGTGATTCCGGTTACTTCGACGGCTTTAAAACCATAGGAGACAGGTACGGGCCGTTTGACCTGACCTTTATCGAAACCGGTGCATACAACGAACTCTGGTCCAATATCCATATGTTCCCGGCACAAAGTGTTCAGGCTCATCAGGATCTCAAGGGTAAAGTGATGTTGCCTATTCACAACAGTACTTTTGATTTAGCCATGCATAACTGGCAGGAACCGTTGGAGCAAGCGTTATCCATCAGTAATGACCGTGGTGTGACCATGGTCAGTCCTGAGGTAGGACAACGTATGGAGATTCAAGCGCCACTGCCGCTGAATACCTGGTGGCGAAAAGGCTGACTTAATTTACTACCATAAAAATAAAGGCTCCCGAGGGAGCCTTTATTGTCTATCGTTTTACCATTAAGTAAGGGGCTCGGCGAATTAGAATGCCCACTTGGCGGTGAAGGCGATGTTGTCGCGGTCAGCCAGACTGCGCTCCTTGACCGGATCGTTCTCAGCCGCGGCTTCAGCCGGATCACCAAAGTAACCCACGTATTGCAGTGTCAGCTGTACACCGGTTCTGTGATGGGTAAAGGTTGCGCCGATACGGGCACGATAGTCACCTTCACCGCCGCTGCCACCTGTGATGGTTCTGCCTGAAATCTGATGCGAATAGCCGATTGGCACGCTCAGATCCCAGTTCTGAGTCAGACCCGGATAGGAAAGACTCAAAGACGCCGCTGCAGCAAAACCATGACCTGTGTAGTACAGGGTATCGCTCGGCGGCACCATAGGCAGACCAGTGGGGGAACGTGGTTCTACATCCATAATGTCGGTGTAAGCGCCTTCCACTGTCAGGTTCACTGAGTCAGCCAGCCAGCTGCGACCAAAGTTCACAATGGCGTTCAGGTTACTTTGAAGTATTTCCCCCCGGGTCGCCAAAGGCCCAACCATGCTGTTAACCAGTACCGGTGCGCCATCCTTGTAAGTGATCTCAGAGGCGATTGAAGCCATACCTACGTTGGTGGAGAAGGTGGTTCCGTAGAGGTCGATATCATCGAAATAGACCACGTTGTATTCACCCAGCGCAAAATCAATCGCCGGAATGTAGTTCTTGGTGACATCGATATCTACCATAGGGATACGGTCTGCATAGTTCAGATAGTAAAAACCTATCTCAGATACATCTGTTACCCGGTAGCGTACACCCGCACCCCATTGACCCGACTCATCCGGCAATACATCAGCAGCTCGCGGGCCATAGGCACATGAACCGTCAGGCATAATCACCAGACAGTAGGCGCCATTACCCACGGCTTCAGAGGTGCTCAGGAAGGAGCCAGGCTCAGGTACTATGGTTTCCTGCCAGTTGAACTGCCAGTGGGCCAGGAATGACAGATCCGGTGTAACTTCCAACTGCATAGAGACCTGGTCTTCCGGCAGCAGAATATCTTTCACTTCAGTGCCGGGAACTGCTGACTTGATGCCGTCAGAAGGGCCCTGAGCCAGTGAGATGCTGGGGAAGAACAGACCTTCGCCCCAGGCGACTACATGACGACCTACACGGAAATCCGCATAACCCGCTTCACCAAAGGCAAAATTGGTATAGGCATAAAGGTCCAGCAGGCGGGTGTAACCACCATGGTACTTCTGTGCCGCGTCGCTGAACTTATCATCCTGATACACATCGTCATAGAAGGTAGAGCCCGAGAATACCAGACCATAGTTTTCCCAGCGCAGGTGACCTTCAAGCAGCAGATACAAACCGTTACCGATTAAATCGTTCTTATCAAAATTTCTGTTGCCTGAACTGTTCAAGGCCGGGTCCTGATCCTCAAGACGCATACCTGCTGAGTAGGTCAGTGTGCCTTTCCAATCCAGGGTGACATCTTCGCCAAGTGCTATGGTTTCTCCGGCAAAGGCGTTTGGTGCGACCATGGCAGACAACAAGGCGGCAGAGAGCAGGTTCTTATTAAATTTTTTCACAGGCCTGCTCCTTTAGTGACTCATACGACGCAACGCCGCTGGGGTAAAGTGGTGGGTTTCCATATCATTCTTGTTAAGCACCGGGCCCACTTCACGCTCTTGGAACAGGTTATAACCAACATAGCTGCCTGTGGTCAGGTCGTGGTAGAAGCTGCTGCCAGCCTCATAACTGTCTGCATCAAAGGCGTAGTAGTAGTTGATGTAAGCGTGCTGTACCAGCTGATCACGGGTATCGTAGAAGTCAGAGATGATTGCGTGCCAGCTGTCTTCATCCAGATACATGGTGCGACGGCCATACTTATGGCGATACTCTTCTTTCAAAGTACCTTCAAGCACCCAAACACGACGCAGTTCATAGCGCATCAATTCGGGGTTGGCATGGTTGATGGTCAGCAGCTCGTCGTAGGTGACGTCTTTACCGTGGACCTTGTAGGCATTGGCAGGAATATAAATCTCCTTGCGCTCGTATGCTTTCCACTCATAACGCTCTGGAGAACCGTTCATCAGACGGTCAGAATCCAGTGTCAGCTTGCCTGAAGTGCCTGCCAGTGGGGTATCGAAGCCATATTCAGGTAACTGACGTACCCGACGTGTCCCCGGGTTGTAGTTCCAGGCCAGACGCTTGTCCTGAGCAAAGTTCATAGGCTCAGTCGATACCGTGGCGCTGCCCTTGTTACGGGTTGGCAGCAGAGTAGAGGTAAAGCTGTAAGCCATGATGCCGCCGACAGGTTGACCCACATAGTCCGGGTGATTTGGCAGGTTAAGACCCTTACCATTGGCGCGTCCCCAGGAGATATCGCCATCTGAGCTCACATCCGCAATGTCACGCAGAGTTTCATAGGTAAAGGCGCGGTATGGGAAGTTATGGTTGGCGAGGATCTGCATTGGCTGAGTCAGGTCCGGGATTGGGAAAGGCACAGCGCCTTTGTAACCGGTGAAGCCAAAGCCATCGTCTATCAACTCTGCAGTGACGGCGTTTTTCTTCATGGTGTCGCAGATAACCTCCGGATAGCGGAAATCACGGCGACCTTCGTAAACGGGCATTTTGAAGGTTTCCGGATAACGCTCAAACATGGCGACCTGACCCGGAGTCAGTTTATCGGCGTATTGCTTGTAGTTTTTGCCGTCGATGGTGAACTTAGGCTTATCTTGTGGATAAGGATCGATCGGGTGAGCACCCACATGCATATCGTATTTAATATGATCAGGCTTACCCAGCCATTTACCTGAATATGCCGGGATGCTGCCATCGGCATTGGCTGACGCAATGGCGCCGGTACAGGTCAGTTCATTCCCCAGTTTTGCAGCTTCGTCCTGTGAAACTTTAGCAAGTGCGCTCCCGCTGGCAGTAACCAGCGCTCCCGCAAGCAGGTGAGTCAACAGATGACTGTTCCTCATGTTTTCCTCCTTTGGCCTTCAGCTTATTGATATCCAATCACTTGGGTATCTAACTCCCTAAGCACTGCGAAGATTGTGTAGTTATTGTTCAGGGACGATAATTTGGGATTCCTGAATCAGCCGAATCGTCTGTTTTGACTAGGTTGTTTTTTGAACATTTACTCTATTCCTTGATTTTCATCACTGGCTTCTGGTCCATCGTCCGCTTTGACGATGAGCCCAATTCCCCTTCGTGACTGAATACCCACAGAGTCAGACAAAAGCGGCCACAGGCCGCTGCTGATAAACATGACGAACAGA
Source organism: Shewanella corallii (assembly GCF_023349125.1). GTDB lineage: Bacteria > Pseudomonadota > Gammaproteobacteria > Enterobacterales > Shewanellaceae > Shewanella > Shewanella corallii. Next base: position 5,643 of record NZ_JAKIKT010000010.1, read on the forward strand.
CAGGGGTAGATATGACGCAGGTTCCTCAATATGTGGAAGGCCATGGATTGCTGAAGGGCAAATCTGTACTGATCACCGCAGCAGCGGGGGCCGGTATTGGATTCTCTGCAGCCAAACGCGCTGCAGAAGAGGGCTGTCGCGCCCTGATGATTTCAGACATTCATCCCGGCAGACTGGAAGCGGCTATCGAAAAGTTAAAAGCGGAAACCGGGCTGAGTCAGGTATATGGTCAGCTGTGCGACGTCAGCGACGAAGAGCAGGTTCAAAGCCTGATTTCAGCCGCCGAATCAGCGCTGGGTGGCGTCGATGTACTTATAAATAACGCAGGTTTGGGTGGTCAAAAAGCTGTTGTTGATATGACTGATACAGAGTGGAGCAGGGTGCTGGATATTACACTGACCGGCACTTTCCGTATGACCAGGGCCATGCTGCCTCATATGCAAAGTCGCGGCAGGGGCGTGATAGTCAATAACGCTTCCGTACTGGGCTGGCGTGCCCAGAAAGAGCAGGCTCATTATGCTGCGGCCAAGGCAGGTGTAATGGCACTGACCCGATGCAGCGCACTGGAAGCCGCCGAGTATGGAGTGCGTATCAACGCAGTTTCGCCTTCCATCGCCCTCCATGAATTTCTTAAAAAAGCCTCATCAGAAGAGCTGCTGAAGCAACTCTCATCAAAAGAAGCGTTCGGCCGGGCCGCTGAAGTGTGGGAGGTCGCAAACGTAATGATGTTTCTTGCCAGCGATTACGCCTCCTATATGACAGGCGAAGTGGTACCTGTCAGCTCACAGCGCGCTTAACAAGGGGATTGCTATGGCCAATATCAAGATAGAAAGCGCAGAGCAATTGCTGGCATCTGAGGGTTTGGAGCTGGGAACAACAGACTGGCTGCAGATCAGCCAGGAGCGCATCAATCTGTTTGCAGAAGCCACCGGTGATCATCAGTGGATTCATGTGGACCCTGTCAGAGCTGCTGAGGGCCCGTTCGGCGCTTGTATCGCCCACGGTTACCTGACGCTGTCTATGGTCAACCTGTTCCTGCCGGATCTGATCGAGGTCAGCAATCTGGCCATGGGGGTTAACTACGGCTGTGACAAAGTACGTTTTCCCGCTGCAGTGCCTGTGGGCAGCGCCATTAGAAGCAGGGGGCAAATTGTGTCAGTAGAAGCCAAAGGCGCAGCGGTGCAGGCCACTATCCGGGTGACAGTTGAGATACAGGGCAGTGAACGCCCGGCCTGTGTTGTAGACACCATCAGCCGTTACTCATTCAAACAATAATTCCAACCAGACATCATTAATGGGGAGAGCAGCATGACCCAGGCAGTAATCGTTTCTGCAGCGCGCACCGCGCTGACCAAATCTTTTCGTGGCAGCTTCAATGATACCGAAGCGCCTGTACTTGGCGGCGCAGTAGTAAAGGCTGTCGTTGAAAGAGCCGGTATAGACCCAGCCAGTGTGGAAGATGTGATTATGGGCGCCGCGGTACAGCAGGGCACCCAGGGCTATAATATTGGCCGCTTGTGTGCCTACACAGGTGGCCTGCCAACTTCAGTGCCCGGCATGGCAGTTGATCGCATGTGTGCATCAGGCCTGATGACCATAGGTATTGCCGCCAAAAACATTATTGCCGGTGAAATGAAAGTGGCTATTGCCGGCGGCGTTGAATCTCTTTCCCTCACTCAAACCAAGCACAAGAATGCCTATCGCGCCCGTTCTGAAGCGGTTCAGGCGGTCGTACCTGATGCCTATATTCAGATGATTGAAACCGCTGAAATAGTGGCAGAGCGCTACAACATATCCCGTGAAGCGCAGGATCTATATGCACTGCAAAGCCAGCAACGCACTGCGGCGGCGCAGCAGGCTGGGCTGTTTGACGATGAAATTATTCCAGTGACGGCCAACAAGCTGACTTTTGATGCTGACCGTAAACCTGCAGGTCATATCCAGGTCACCGCAGATAAGGATGAGTGTAATCGCGCCGACACACCAATGGAGAGTTTGCAGGCTCTGAAAGCTGTCTGGAAAGATGGCACCCATATTCAGGAAGGCAAACATGTTACTGCGGGTAATGCATCCCAGTTTTCTGATGGCGCGGCAGCGACTTTGTTGATGAGTGACGATGAGGCAGAACGTCTTGGGCTAACACCTCTGGGTATCTATAAGGGGATTGCGGTCGCCGGATGTGGCCCGGAGGAGATGGGGATTGGGCCTGTATTTGCCATTCCAAAACTGCTTAATCAGTTTGATCTTACGGTTGATGATATTGGCCTGTGGGAGATCAACGAAGCGTTCGCCAGCCAGGTCCTTTACTGCCGCGACAAGTTGGAGATCCCCAACGACAGGCTGAATGTAAACGGTGGTGCTATCTCCATCGGTCACCCTTTTGGTATGTCAGGCACTCGTATGGTGGCCCACGGTCTGATGGAAGCCAAACGTCGCGGCGTTAAATACCTGGTGGTTGCCATGTGTATTGGTGGCGGTATGGGCGCTGCCGGTCTGTTTGAAGTGGCTCAGTAGCAGGGAGGCTTTATGAATATGATGCGAAATCCTTCCCACGCTGAGATCGCCTGTGAATTTGAAACCATCACGTTTTCGGTGCAGGACAAAGTCTGTAATATCCAGCTGAATCGACCCAAAAGCCTGAATGCTTTTAACCAGCAGATGCGCAGGGAGCTTCATCAGGCGATCGATCTGGTCGACGCCGATGACAATATCCGGGTGGTGGTGCTGTCCGGTGCAGGTTCCTGCTTCTCTGCAGGAGCTGACCTTAAGGAACTCACCAGTGCCCGCCATGGCATCGAGGCGCAGATCCTAAACGAGTACAAACCCTTTCTGTCCCGTATCACTCACTCAGATAAGATCTACCTGGCAGCAGTCAACGGAGCCGCGGCGGGTATAGGTGGTGCCCTGGCGTTAACCTGTGACCTGATGGTGATGGCTGAGTCAGCGTGTCTGTTTCAGGCATTTGCAGCCATTGCTCTGGTTCCTGATGGCGGAGCCAGTTGGCATCTGGTAAATCAGCTCGGATACAAGAAAGCATTTGAAATCTGTGTTGAAGCAGACATGCTGACCGCGGAATCCTGCATCAATTTTGGCCTGGCGAACCGCAAGGTCGAAGACGACAATCTGATGGACTATGCCCAGCAGTGGGCCCGTAAGCTGGCTGATGGTGCACCTCTATCCCAGAAGTATCTAAAACAGCTGCTGAACCAGGCTCAAAGAGACAGCCTGCATGATGTGATCCGCCAGGAAGCCCAGTTCCAGCAATTCTGCTTTAACAGCGAAGACTTTCAGGAGGGGGTCAGTGCCTTCTTCGAAAAGCGTACGCCGACATTTAAAGGTAAGTAGGGGCAGGTATGCGTGATTCAATGGAATTTGATGTGGTCATTGTGGGTGCAGGTCCGGCGGGGTTGTCTGCCGCTTGCCGATTAAAGCAATTATCACAGGAAGCGGGTAATGAGCTCAGCGTCTGTGTGGTGGAAAAGGGCTCGGAGGTGGGCGCTCATATTCTGTCAGGCGCCATTATTGAGCCTAAAAGTCTGACTGAGCTGTTCCCTGACTGGCAGCAGCTGGGGGCGCCGCTGACCTGCAGTGTCAGTGAAGACCGCCTGCTGATGTTGCGGGATGAACAAAAAAGCCTGCGACTGCCTGATTTTGCCATTCCAAAACCCATGCACAACCAGGGTAACTATATCGCCAGTCTGGGTCAGCTGTGCCGTTGGCTCGGTGAGCAGGCCGAAGCTTTGGGGGTAGAGATATTTCCCGGGTTTGCGGCCAGCGAAGTGCTTTATCACCAGGATGGTGCGGTTAAAGGCATAGCCACCGGCGATATGGGGTTGGATAAAGCCGGCAAGCCTAAAGACAGTTATATGCCAGGGATGGAGCTTCACGCCAAATACACACTCTTTAGTGAGGGGTGTCGGGGTCATTTGGGTAAAGAGTTACTCGAACGATTTGAGCTCAACAAGGAGGCTGATGCCCAACACTATGGATTGGGGCTTAAAGAGCTGTGGGAAGTGCCGCCTGAGCAGCATCAAGCTGGGCTTGTGGTGCATGGCTTTGGCTGGCCGCTGGATAATGAAGCCGGTGGCGGTTTCTTTCTCTATCACGGTGATAACAATCAGGTCGTGGTGGGTTTGATTGTGGATCTTAACTATGCCAATCCACATTTGAGTCCCTATGAAGAGTTCCAGCGTTTTAAAACCCACCCGGATATTGCGTGTCATCTGCAGGGCGGTAAACGTCTCTCTTATGGGGCCCGCGCTATAGCCAAAGGGGGCTTTAATGCGTTACCTGAGATGGGCTTCCCCGGAGGACTCTTGATTGGGTGTGATGCCGGAACCCTGAATGTCGCCAAGATTAAAGGAACGCACACCTCGATGAAGTCAGGGATGCTGGCAGCGGAGAGCGTATTTAAGGCGATTGACGATGGCCGCACCGACAGCTTGACCGACTTTAGCGTGAGGTTTCAGCAAAGCTGGCTGTATGACGAGCTCAAGCGCACTCGTAACTTTGCCCCGGCGCTGCATAAACTTGGTCCATTGCTTGGCGGTAGCTTTAACTATTTGGAGCAGAATTGGCTCAAGGGTAAAAGCGGTGTGGTACTCAGGGACAAGCTGGCTGACCATGACAGGCTTAAACCTGCATCCATGTGTAAAGAGAGGCAATACCCCAGGCCCGATGGTGTGCTGAGCTTTGACCGCAACGCGTCTGTTTTTCTGTCCAATACCAACCATGAGGAAGATCAGCCCTGTCATCTGCAGCTCATAGATGCCGCTATTCCCATGCGGACCAATCTTCCCATCTTCGGTGAGCCTGCGCAGCGTTATTGTCCCGCAGGTGTATATGAAGTGGTGGACAATGAGCAGGGCGATAAACAGTTACAAATCAACGCTCAAAACTGCCTGCACTGCAAAACCTGCGATATTAAAGACCCATCCCAGAATATACGCTGGGTGGTTCCCGAAGGGGGCGGTGGTCCCAATTATCCAAATATGTAATGCGTAAGCCGGACACCAATCCGGCTTTTTTATGCCTTTGAGTTAGATAGCAAATAAAAAATTTCGATTATTTATAAGTTTTTCCGATAGTTCTCAAATCTCTTTCTATACTTGTTAAAGCGTTAACGGGATTTCTCTTTTCACTGATACATTCGAGAGCTGATTATGAGTCCATCTAAAGACAATGGAATTCTGCTGGAGAGCGGGACCAATGAACTTGAAATCATCGAATTCCACCTGCACCGAAAGTTACCCAACGGGCAGGTAAAAGTCTGTTACTACGGCATCAACGTAGCCAAGGTGAGAGAAGTAATTCGGGTTCCGGAGACCTCGGATTACCCTAAAGCTCACGACAATTTGGTCGGGGTATTTTCTCTCAGGGATAAATTAATCCCAATGGTTGATCTGGGCAGTTGGCTGAATGTGCCGACCAAAGATGATCTGGATGAGAAGGTGGTCATTGTGACCGACTTCAACAAGATGATTAACGGCTTTCTGGTTGATCATGTGCAACGTATTCACCGTGTTTCCTGGGAGCAGGTTGAATCACCAAGTCAGTTTCTTGAAGCGGGCAGCCAGGACTGTGTGGTGGCGGTTGTTCGTAACGAAGGTCACATCATTATGATCCTCGACTTCGAAAAGATTATCTCTGACATCAATCCGGAACTCAGCATGGATAAGTATGACCTTACCCATGACAAGCATGTCCCAATGACTGAAGAGATCGTCAAGAAGCGTGATGCCAATACAGTGCTTGTGGTCGATGACTCTGCGTTTATTCGTAAGATGATTGAGAGCACCTTGATTGCCGGTGGTTACACTGTGATCACCGCTAAAGACGGTGCAGAGGCCCTTAACAAATTGGTAGACTTCGAGCGCGCAGTTGAAGAGCACGGCGGCAAGATTGGCGACTATGTCAACGGTATAGTATCGGATGTAGAAATGCCGCAAATGGACGGTATGCACCTGGTCAAGCGTCTGCGTGACTCTACGGCTTTCAAGTCTATTCCCATCGTGATGTTCTCATCCCTTATGAGTGATTCAAACCGTGCCAAGGCCCTTGAACTGGGTGCCAATGACACTATCACCAAGCCGGAAATTGAACGCATGATCCCCTTGATGGATAAACTGATTCTTGGCATCGATCATGATGCTGAAATGCTGGAAAACGCGTCATAACATAAAGGTCAGACAGCAAAAAGCCCCGAGTTCGGGGCTTTTTCAGTTTGTGGAGCAAGGTATCAGATACACTTGGCGGGTTTTGGCAGCCCGGCAATTTTGGTGGCCTGTTTCGCCGGACCAACCGGGAACAGAGTATAAAGATACTTGGAGTTGCCTTTATCCGGCCCCATTGCCTGACCTATGGCTTTCACCAGTACCCGGATAGCCGGGCTGGTGTTGAACTCAAGATAGAAGTTGCGCACGAAGTTGATCACTTCCCAGTGGGCCTCGGTCAGTTCAATCTCTTCACCGGCGGCAATAACCGGCGCCAGTTCAGGAGACCAGTCTGATACGTTAAGCAGGTAACCCTGAGCGTCTGTATCAATCTGGGCGCCGTTAAATTCAATGTGGTTCACGTTATCTTCGTCCTACCAGGTAATGACTTTATTGTGACTGAGTGTCAGTGCGACAAACTCGTCATAGCTGACCAATGGGTATCCACTTGTTTGCATCTGCAAACCGCGGGCTTCGACGTCATCTTTCAGCAAATACACTTTAAAAGGTGACAGGGCCATGGACCATTGACGTTTCAGTACGGCATTAACCCCGTTACCGGACAGTAAAAAGCTGTCCGCTTTGCCTGCATATCTCAGGGCGGTATGAAGGCCATTGTCGTTACCGGGAGACGTTTGAATATGGTGTAAGATCATTAGAATACCAAAACCTCATCCGCTTCCAGCAAACGCTGGGCAATATCATCGGCCTGTACCACTTCAGCTTCAATATTCAGTACTGAGCGTTTCAGACCAAACTCTTTCAGGGATTCACCGCAAACCAGTACATCTTCAACATCGTAAAGCGGCAGTGCCTTAAAGGTGGAGATGTAATTTCTGGCACCAATCAGCTCGGGCGCCTGGTCACTGACCAGATTCAATACGCCTTCGTCAGTGAATATCAAAGTGACCTGCTGTTCAAAGCTGGCGCTTAACATGGCCAAATCCAGCGCTTCTCTGCCATGGGGAGTACCATGGGGAGGACGACGGAAAACAATACAAATATGCTTCACAGGAGCCTCTTAAAAACAGATCAGGCGGTCAGCCTGTTCAATGCCGGTAACCAACTCACCCAGACCACCATTGATAAAGGGGGCTGACGTATTCCAATGTTCAGCTTGTTGCTCTTTGGCGTCTTGCTCAGACAATATGCCGCGACGTAGCGCTGCTGACACACAGTTCACCAGTTCAATGCTGTGTTGGTTGGCCAAGTCGCACCAGGCCTGATGCAGATTAAACTCATCGCTTGCGGGGCTCAGCAAAGTGTTGGAGTGGCTAACGCCTTCCTGATAGAAGAACACCCGAACCACTTCATGGCCTGCGGCCAGTGCCGATTGGGTAAATTTAAGCGCATGTACACCGGCGTTGTCGCCATACACGCTGCCATTTACCTGAATAATAAATTTGCTCATATAACAAAAAATGGCCCGTAAAGGGCCATTTTACCTTAATTAAATCCAAATTGGATTAGTCGTCGTTGCTCATACCCAGCAGGTTCAGCAGGGCGATAAACAAGTTCAGGAAATCCAGGTACAGAGACACAGTGGCGCGAATATAGTTGGTCTCGCCACCGTTAACGATACGGCTGGTGTCATACAGGATAAAACCTGTCATCAGCAGGGCAATACCTGCGTTCAGTGCCATAAAGAAGCCGGTAGTCTGAATAAAGAAGCTGGCAATAAGCCCAACAACTACAATAACCAGACCCGCTACCAGGAAACCGCGCATGAAAGAGAAGTCTTTCTTGGTGGTCAGGGCATACATGGACAGTGCACCAAAGATCACTGCGGTTAAGCCCAGTGCCTGCATAATCAACATAGGGCCATTGGCCATGCCTACATAATGGTTGAGTATGTAACCCAGGGAAGCACCTTCCATACCGGTAAAGGCGAATACCCAGAACAGACCTGCAGAAGTGTCAGCTTTGCGCAGAGTCACAAACAGCAGGACCAAACCACCGATAGACAGGCCCAGAGAGGCCCAGCGTCCTACACCCAATGCCATACCTATGCCGGCACACAAAGCGGAAAACGCCAGTGTCATTGCCAAGAGCATATAGGTGTTTTTCAGCATCTTGTTGACCTCGAGGGTCGACAACTGACTGCTGTACGTCGATTCTTGCTTCATAGATGACTCCAATGCATCAATAGTTAAATCCGGTTTAACTCAACACCTTGTGTTGAAGTTGTCGCGTATTCCATGAATAAAGGATATTAACCCAAGCCTGAGCACAAAAGTCAACGATGACAAGTGACACAGGCCGGTTTGTTAACAAATTATCATACGCAAATATGAGCTGTTATGGTCACGCAAGCCACTCTTTATGCAGCTTGTCGCTGTCACCCAGATAATCCAGCACCCAGGTCAGAGCGGGTGACATCTTTGCGGGATTCCACGCCAGGCAGCAACTGCTTGGGCGTAAACTGTTTTCCAGCTGCTTCTCTTTTAGCATACCAGTCTGAATAAAAGGTGCCGCCAGATGTCTGGGCATATACCCGATACCCAGTCCTTCGCGAAAACAGTTGATGGCGCGGATCCAGTCAGGCACCACAAGACGACGCTGATTATCCAGCAGCCAGGTCATGCGCTTTGGGATCTCCCTTGAGGTGTCTTCCAGACAAATTGAGGGAAAAGGGCGGAGTTCATCGTCGGTCAAAGGTCGGTCGATATCGGCCAGCGGGTGATTCTTGCTCACCAGAAATGACCATTCAATCTCACCCATCTCCTTATATTGATAGAAACCACCCACAGGAACCGCCGTAGTTGCGCCAACAGCAATATCGCTGCGTCCTGTGGCCAAGGCTTCCCATACGCCGTTAAATACTTCAATACGGACAATCAGTTCTACATCCTGAAACTGTCTGTAGAAGTCTGCAATCAACACGCTGATACGGTCAGCTCTGACAATATTATCCAGTGCGATAGATAGCGTGGGTTGCCAGCCATTGGCAATTCTCTGAGTATCACGCTTCAGGCCATCCATGTGTCCCAGGATAGATCTGGCATGACGAACGAAATGCTCACCGGCAGGCGTCAACGACACGCTGCGGTGGTGCCGCAGAAACAGGGCAACTCCCAGCTCTTCCTCTATTTGTTTAACGGCATAGCTGACTGCTGAAGGGACTTTGTGCAGTCTGTGGGCGGCGGCGGTAAAACTGCCATCCCGGGCAACGATATCTATCAGTTCCAACGCCTGTTCCGAGAGCATAGGAGGCCTCTTTAATTGCTGTGACTTATTTTGAAAGCATGGTTCAAAAATAATTGCTTCAACCCAATAAATCAAGATCGTAGAATGCGACGCCTTTTTTAAGATTATGCTGATTTGATTATGAACAACGCATCTACTGGCAGGTACTTCCTGTTTTTATTCTATCTTTCTCTACTCAGCATGCTGGGTTTTATTGCTACAGATATGTATCTGCCAGCTTTCAAAGCTATTGAAAGCAGTTTTGGCAGTTCTCCATCTGAAGTGGCCATGTCTCTGACCACCTTCCTGGCCGGTCTGGCCTGTGGTCAATTGGTGTACGGCCCATTGGTAAACCGTATCGGTCACCGCAACGCTTTGTTTGCGGGTATGGCGTTGTTCTGTGCCGCGACTCTGGTGATTGCCAACAGTGACAGCATCATGATGCTGAACACAGCGCGATTCTTCCAGGCGCTGGGTGCCTGTGCCGCCGGGGTGATTTGGCAGGCTTTGGTAGTAGAGCAGTACGACTCAGAAGAAGCTCAGGGTATCTTCAGCAACATTATGCCTCTGGTGGCACTGTCTCCTGCATTGGCGCCCATCATTGGTGCGTTTGTTCAGGAACATCTGGGCTGGAGAGCTATCTTCCTGGCACTGACTGGTGTGGGCATACTGATTATCATGCTGACTGCTGTGCTGGTGCCTGCGCCGAAGGTCAAGAGTGAAACCACAGAAGTTGCCAAAAAAGCAGGCTTTATGGATATCATCAAAAATACCCGTTTCCTGGGTAACGTGATTATCTTTGGTGCCTGTAGTGGTGCGTTCTTCTCTTACCTGACCGTTTGGCCGATCGTGATGGAGCAAAATGGTTACGCATCGGCTGAGATTGGGCTGAGCTTTATTCCACAGACCATTATGTTCATTGTGGGCGGCTATGCCGGCAAGATTCTGATTAAGAAAGTGGGTAACGAGAAGGCACTGCAAGCTCTGCTGGTACTGTTTGCGTTGTGTGTTGCTGGTATTGTGACTGTGACTCTGCTGATTGATGTCGCTACCATCTTCCCGCTGCTGCTGATTTTCTCTGTATCTGCCGCGGCCAATGGTGCGATTTATCCAATCGTGGTGAACAATGCACTGCAGCAGTTTTCCAACGATGCAGCAAAAGCGGCTGGTGTGCAGAACTTCCTGCAGATAAGTATGTCCTTCGGTGCATCAAGCCTGGTAGCAATGTTTGCCGCCAGCGGTGACAAGGCCATTGGCTGGGGTATTCTGACCTGCGCCGTGGGTGTTGCTATTGGTTACCGGCTGCAATCAACCAAACAGCGCATGGTGATGCCGGACAATGCCCGGGCAGCTATGTTCTGCGACGAAAACGCCCAGAAGTGACTATAAGTTAAGCACTTGAATAAAAGCTTTAAAATAGTGCTTTACAGCAAGGTGGGTGAAGGCTAATATTCGCCTCGTTCGGAGAGATGGCAGAGTGGTCGAATGCACCGGTCTTGAAAACCGGCAAGGGTTAATAGCCCTTCTAGGGTTCAAATCCCTATCTCTCCGCCATATTTAGAGAAGGCCTGCTGGAAACAGCAGGCCTTTTTGCTATCTGGAGTTCGCTGGTTCAGTAAGGGATTTTGCCTTATAACTCATATCACCAGTTTGAACCTAAAAGCCTTCGCCATATCCCTTGAAACGACAGTACCTAACTTGCTGGCGTTTTTATTTATGTCATGCAGCTCAGTTCTTCCTATCCGGTTTCCACTGATCTTTGCTTATCCATGAATGATCGCACTGCAGTGCACCATATAAACTCCCATGATAAATCTATGTTATGTCATCAATAAGAATTGATAATTTTAGTTAATTGATGTCGGTTTCTATAATTCTCCTATCTTAACTGAACACCTGATTCGCATCTGATGATGCGGGAGAAATATTATGAAAATGAATCACGTAGGTATTATGGTTGGCGATATGGACAAGGCCGTTGAATTTTACACCAATGCCCTTGGCCTTAGAGTCGTGATGGGCAACACCAAGGTGATTGAAGAGCGGGAAACCGCTATCGGCAGAATGTGTATCGCTGTGTTCGGCGAGGGCTTCAAAGGATTTAATATCGCTCATTTGGTGACCTCTGATGGCATAGGGGTTGAACTGTTTGAAATGAAAGAGCGTCAGCAGCGCCATGTAGTGGACTTCACCCGTCTGGGCATTTTCCATTTCTGTCTGCAAACTGACGACTTCCACAGTGTGATAGAAAAGGTGGAGCAGTTCGGTGGCAAGGTTCGGATGGATATCATGCGTTACCATCCGGAAGATGATTCAAAACCTGCCAAGATGGTGTATCTGGAAGATCCCTTCGGCAACCTGTTTGAGCTTTACTCTCACACCTATGAAGAGACTTACGCCTCAGATTACGAATAGTCTCTAACCAATGCTAAAGGCCGCATCAGTGCGGCCTTTTTTGTATTTGGGACGGCGTAAAACAATGCCGGTGCGGCGTTAATATCCTGCATAACGCTTGAAATTCCATCAAAAAAACTCAATGTATAACAACAAGTGCGTCTTTTTGGATAGTGTCGCGTCATTAGATTAAGACGATTGACTGCAATAATTTACGGAATTCGATAATGCACACACCTTTTCCCTCATCACTGGACGGAGATGCCGTTCAACAACTCACCGAATGGGCGATTATGCATGGCCAGGCTTTCAGAAAAACTGACGGCACAGCACGCCATGCGCCTTTCAGTTTGAGTCCTCTGCCTATCAGTCAGGATGAGCTGGAACGACTCACCAGAGTGATCCCGCTTATCTCAAGAGTGATAGACAGGGTGTCGGAAAACCATCACTTCCTGCAGGACGCCCTTGGTCCGGCCGCTAGCGCAGACCCATTTTTTGGACGCTTGCTGGAAATGCATCAACAGCTCCACGCCAATCCAGGGGAGGTTCGCCGCATACCCTTATTGGTGATGCGTACTGACTTTATGCAGGATCAGGTTTTCGGTCCAAAGGTGATTGAATTTAATGGCATTGCAGCAGGTATGGCGCCATTTGGTCAACGGGTGGCAGAACTCCACCGTTTTGTTCAGCAGCAATGGCCCGGACTGGTCCCTGATCTGAACAAACATCAGCTGGTTGAAAACCGGGGGATGCATCTGCTGGCCAGGGCGATGGCCAACGCTGCCATTGAGGTTAATCGAATCCATGGCGGCGAAGGTAAGCCCACCTTTCTGATGGTGGTGCAGGGTAATGAAGACAATGTCTACGATCAGCACTTGCTGGCTCAGGAGATCCAGAGTTGTGGTGTAAGAACCATCAGGCGGACGTTCGACCAACTCGCAGATCAGCTCTACACAGGGGACAACCACAGATTAATGCTTGAGGGCGAAGGCGCGATTGATCTGGTTTATCTGCGGGCCGGATATCAATACTCAGACTACTTTTCACTGTCCCGACGTGATGCCATCTGCTGTCACACCCTGTGTCAGACCCGTCTGTTCATCGAGAAACACGCCGTCGCTGTCAATGCCACTATAGGCCAGCAACTTGCGACCAGTAAGGCGATGCAGCTGATCCTGACTAATATGTCACCGGAAGAGTACGCCAGTTTTGGTCTCACTGTTGAGGAAGCAAACCAGATTAAGAGTGTGTTGGCAGAGATGCGACAGGTTTCACCGGCATCCATCAAGCACTTTATTGAGAATGAGGACATCAATAACTGGGTGCTGAAAAATCAGGGCGAGGGCGGTGGTCACTGTATCTTTGGCAGTGACATTATCGGTAAGCTTCACACCTTGCCTCAAGCCGACCATGCGGCCTGGGCTGTCATGCAAAAACTGACGCCGGAAACGCGAAGGGCGCTGGTGATAAGGGATGCAAAGGCTCACCTGGTGGACGAACTGGTCAGTGAAATCGGTCTGTTCAGCGTGATGTTTAATGGCAATCCTGCGACCGATCTTGATGGTTACGCCGGTTACCTTATTCGCAGTAAGCCAGCCCATGAGGGAGAAGGCGGCGTTCACAGTGGCCAGGGCGTGCTGGACTCATTGCAGCTGCTGGACTGAATCCAATCTGTTATGACTTAGATAAAAGCAATATTTCACCTGACTCAGGGACTTGCCAATAATGCCTGCTAATAAAGGGGCTGCAGGAGCAAGAGATGGGCCTATCTACAGGCACTAAAGTCGGAATAGTGATTATTGCCATCATAGCACTGACGGGCTCAGTGTTGGCTGAAGGTGTAGTAAGAGCCTTGATTGAGCTTTGCGCCTTTATCGCCTTGCTCTCACTGGTATGGAAAGCAAGGCAATCAGATGGCCGGGCTGAAGAGACAGCCGGGTCTTGCAGTCAGAAAGCTGAGTCTGAGGTCACCCCAGAAGTTTGATATAAGCCAGTGATGACGTACCTATCGCCAGCCAAAGGGTGATGGCCAGCAGCATAGGCTTATGACCTGCCGCCCGCATCTTTTTAATGGTAATCCCCGCGCCAATCAGGAACAGGCACACCACCAGAGTCCGCTTCGACACTGCAAACAACACTTCATATACGTTCTCAAACTGGGGAAGCAGGTAAGCGATACCTATGGCAACACAGTAGTAGATGATGAATGCCGGAATGGAAAGGGACTTCTTATTACCACCAAACGCCAGTGCGGAGATCAGCGCCACAGGCACAATCCAAAGCGCGCGAGCCAATTTAGTGGTGGTCGCCACTAACAGCGCCTCATCGCCATAACTTGAGGCCGCTCCCACCACGGATGATGTGTCGTGAATGGCGATGGCGCTCCATAAACCAAAGTCATGCTGACTTAAGTCCAGTGCATGGCCAAGTACCGGGAAAATAAACAGGGCGACAGAGTTCAGCACGAATACACATGCCAGGGCGACCGCCATCTGGTCGCTTTTGGCATTAATCGCCGGTGATACCGCAGCGATGGCACTGCCACCACAAATCGAAGTCCCGGCGCCAATCAAATAACCGGTTTTCAGATCCAGCTTCATCATGCGGGTCAGGGCGACCGCCAGCAGCAAAGTGAACACAATAGATCCGACCACCAAGGGCAGACTCTGTTTGCTCACTTCAATAGCCTGATCCAGATGAATACCAAACCCCAGGCCCACAATCGACCAGGACAACAGCTTTTTGGTCAGGCTCCCCAAATCAATGCAGGCCGGTATCAGCCCCAAAGACGCCAGGGTGAAACCCAGAATAAGTGCCACAGGAGAAGAGATAAAAGGAAACAGGCACAAGACCCCAAGGCCGGTAAACAGCCAGAATCTGGGATCTTTGCTGACAGAAAAATTAGACATGTTATCCAAAGGGCAATAAAAAACGGTGCCAAGAATAGCACCGTTGGTTTGATTAGGAAATTCGCCCCTGAAGATTACTCATAATGTCGCTTGTGCTTGGTATGTATGGTGGCAATGTATCCATGCCAGGTCGCGTAGGCGATAACAGGCATGGTGATCATCAGCCCAATACCTGCGGTGGCAAAGCCAACCAGAACACCCATCAGAATAATGCCAGCCCACAGGATCATGGGGACAGGATTTGAGTGCACAGCATGTACCGAAGAGAAGATTGCCGTCATCATGTCCACCTTACGCTCAATGACCAAAGGCAGAGAGAACGCGGAAATACCAAACACCGCCATGGCGAACACAGTGCCGAACAGACTGCCCAGTGCCAGAAACGGCAGATACTCCTCAAGATGTGCACCCTGAGTTGCCGGGTAAAGGGCATGGAGTAGGGCGGCGACGCGTGTCCAGAAAATCATAATCACCGCCAGCAGTACCGCAAATCCCCAACTGGATACACTGTTACGTCCCATAGCGTGCAGGGCATGGCCGAGGCTGGGTGAGTGTCCCTTTTCCAGCTCCCAGCTGATATCGTATAAGCCTGTGGCCAGAAATGGCCCGGCCAACACGAATATCACCAGCGTGGGCAGGATCACCAGATGGCTGCCATGCAGATACACTGCGCCGAAAATGCCAAATGCCATCAGGGTGAACAGGGCGCCATATGACAGACTCAACACAGGCGCCTTTCTAAAGTCATTCAGGGCGAGTGCCAACCAGTGCAGTGGCGCGAGTGCATCCAACTTGTTGCTGGGAATGGTTCGCGCATAGGGCTCGTGGTGAACTGCTTCTTCCTTGGTGTTTTCATCAGGCTTGATGATTTGCGCCATACAACCTCCTAGTCGTCGGGGTGACGCACCAGTTTCCAGCCGGACAAAGGATTGATGGTGGAGTCGGTGCGATCGGTGTGGTCTATATCTAAGTTATAGACCATCATGGTTTTTTCGATAACTTTTTGCTGTTCCTGGCGGGCGTTAATCACCAATACCGCTTCACCGTCCAACAGGTCTTTATGATGGTCAGCCAGCTTATAATTTTCATTGTTTAACCCAATCAAACCACCAAGCCAAATCCCAAACATGGTGAGAAACACCATCATCAGGATAAAGGGCATCAAGCTTATCCCCGGAAATACCTGGTTAAATGCAAGAATTGCCAGCACTGACAATCCAAGAGCAATCATGCCGCCACGCATCATCAGATGTGGCATATCCCGTTCATCCCAGAAATCTGCGGCATTGACCTCGAGGTGGCTCAACGCGTTCTTATCTCTTGAGAAGAACTTAAGCTGTCTTTCGGCAAGACCGTTATCCAGTAGGTCACGCTGAATTGCTTCGGCGTGCTCAAGATCTTTTAGTACAAAGTGAAGCTGCTGCATACCAAAATCCTCAATTTGAGTCGGTTTATTGCTTCTACGCCTTAATAAGTAAAAGAGCTCACTTTTTATACTTGTTGATTTGCGCGCCTGAAGGCCAAAAGCCAATCAGTGACTGGATTTGCAACGACCACATCGCAATAACTGTTTGAGAAAGGTCGACAATCCCTAAAGTTTTAGCCCGGTTTAAGGTGATGGAAAGGCGCTTTATAAACAGCCACAAAGTGTGATAGACAATACGATGCACAGCAGTAAAGGACTAGCGATGACAATCAATTCAGAGTGCTAACAGTACAGGGAGAATCTCATGTTAATCGTCACGAACCGAAATATTAACAGATCCAACTTTGTCAACGGCGTTGGGGACCACGAAGCATTTGGAGATGAAGTAAACAGCAAAGGCCCCAACGAAGTCAGGTTGGCTCATGCACACAAGGTGGCTGGTAAATGGCAAGTTACACTGGTAAAAGAGCCATCCAAAATTACTGCCAACAATATCCCTTCCAAACGAGAGTTCCACGCATTTCGCGACGCCCTGATAACTGAAAATAAAAACTGCGTCTTTTTCGTTCATGGTTTTAATCAGAGCTTTGAAAAGAACCTGGAGAAAGCACTGGCGATGCAACAGGAGCATGGCGTCGAAGTGATAGCATTCTCCTGGCCGTCAAACCCGGGCGGTTTTAAAACCAAGGAGTACCGCCAGGCAAAACGTAACGCCATGGTGTCTGTCGGCGCACTGGACGCGACATTGGAGAAACTTGGCAGCTACCTCAAGTCACCCTTTATTAAAGATGAGCTCAGACGCTGTAATGTTAAGTTCTCCATGCTCACCTACAGCCTGGGTAACTACTTGTTTAAAAACTATATTGAGAACTCACTCTACGAAGATGAAACCCGTGTCTTTGATAATATCGTGCTGTGCCAGGCCGATGTAGACAATGAAAATCATGCCCAGTGGGTTGACCAAATCCAGGCGGGCAAGCGGGTTTACGTCACCATCAATGAAAACGACTGGGTGCTCAAGTGGTCTGATGCCAACTTCCAAAAAGACAGACTGGGCCGTACCGCCAGAAACCTCAACTCACCCAATGCCCGCTATTTCGATTTCACTGACGGCCCCAATGTGGGCAGAACCCATGGTGTCTTCTATGAGGACACCAATACAGTGGTGAGGAACTTCTTTACCGCAGTGCTGAATGGTGAACGTGGTGAAAACACTGTAGGACTACAGTTTGATGAAAGAATGAATGCATACCGATTTTAACGGCAAGAGTCTCTGGTGAGTGACGTAAATAGTGCATGGGGATGTGAAACGTCCCCTGTCTTTCCCTTGACCAGGTTTAACCCGGCTTACGGTCCAGAGCTGCGTTAAACCACTTGCTCTGTGGGGGAGGCTACCTGGCTTCGCTGGGGCTAAACCCAAAGCGTTTCTTAAAGCTCCGTGAAAAATGAGCTGAGCTTGAAAAACCAACGCTAAAAGCGATCTTTTCAATGGAATGCCCCGAGTAGGCAGGGTTTTGCATTATTGCCAGACTCTTGATTAAGCGCTTTTCCAGAATCAGTGCATGAACGCTTTCAGTTTCTTCAGAAAAAAGCTTATTCAAATAACGCACTGATATACCCTGGGCGTCGGCAATCGTTTGGTTACTAATGTCAGGGTTGCAAAGGTTGAGTTCTATGTAGCGATAAATTCTTTGTTTGAGTGACTCTTTAATCACTGAATTGTTATTGACCTGCTCGAGCATCACGGAAGAACTAAAAGCCATTGCCATCATATGCAACACTTTGTCTGACAACTCATCGGAAGAGTGGTTGAGTTGTTCTATTTCTTTTGCAAGTGATAGAACAAAATTAGTCAATACTGCACCCAGGCCTGCTCTCCCACACATTTTAATGGCTGTGTATTGTTCAGCATTTGCCAGATGTTGCCCTAGTACTGCTTTGGGCATTTGAATCACCATTTGATGGAAGTGTTCGTTAAACGACAAAGTATAAGGCTGGGTACTGTCGTACAGAGCAAATGTACCGGGCACTAAAATGGTTTCCCGGCCATTTTGACGGATTTTGCATTGGGCGGATAGTTGAAAGCTAATCAAAAAATCTTCTTCCGTAGCACGAGCGATTTGCCTTTTAGAGCGAGTGACTTTTTGAGGGCTGGCGATGACTTCGGCAAACTTCATGGTTGACAGGGCTGCGCCGCCTCGCAGTTCACCGTTAAATACCTGAGTGTCTTGTGAGCTAAGGTTTTCGCAGTCAAGTTGAACAAATTCATTACAAACAATGTCTTGCCAATAAGAAAATTGTTGGTTTGTACTACCAGCATCTTCCGCTTTTTTGTGGTAACCATCTGAAAGGAAAAAGTTCATATCGCTATTCCTTTTTAACTCTGCTCTGTTCAAAATATGCTCAAGTCAGCAGTATTTCAACAAGCCCGTTTCTGGATGGCAATTGATGTATTCGAACTCACATTCCTCGGCAGGTAGCACAGACACTTCATGCCATAGTTTAAGTTGAAGGTTATCCCCAAAGGTCATGACCATTTCCATGAAACGCTCAAAGATTGCCAGGTGTGTAGCATGTGATTTTGCCCACTCTTCGAATGCATAAATGTCGGTGGCTAAACCAAGCCCAAAGCTTTGCTCCATGGGCTGCCAATTCTCGTCTTTCACGTCAACAAAACGCATACTCAAACAGCCACTTTTCGCTGGATTGTTTTGCAAAAACGCCATTCCTTTTTTAAGTGTGGGATGTACTTTGGACAAATACATTCGTTTCTGCTCTTCATCGCATTCAGACCAATTCTGCCCGGAACGAATAACACATAGGTTTTCGGGGGGAGTGACGATGACTCGTTTGTTATTGGTGTTCCTGGTCGCTTGAAATTGCACACTTGCATCAAATTGATTCTGTAGCGATTCAGTGGCTGAAAGTGGGATCCGGTCTCGCATAGCTCCCGCATAGCCATGTTCCATAATTGGCCCTTCAAGTGTTTGAGCAGTTGTACTGATGCCATGGGGTGTAGTGGTTGAATGCAGGGTCTCGAATCGTTCGATTGGCATTGAAATAATTTCACGAAAGAAACCGACCCCCTCTTGCTCTCTTTGCTCGTCTCGCCACCATTGGTTGTTAGCCGCGCAGTTCCACCATTGCTGGTATTCTGAAGCAAGCCAATAGGCGATGTAGAGGTGGTTTGAAACGCCGGCGTTGTCAGTGAAGGTACCTTGCTCTATACGCAGAGGCCCATGGTTTGCGTTCAGCGCATTAATTGCCCATTCAGACAAAGAATCGATGCAACTCGATTGGCATCCAAAGTAAGCGACTACAAAATTGCTTTCGCCTTGCCATTTAGCTGCCCAGGCGGGGGCGGGCGGTTGCCAGTTTTCCGGCATGTTATTGCGGTGCATTGGGATACTCCTTATTAACTGACTGATGCCGGTTCTGTATCATCGTCACTGAGCTCACCTATGCTTTCAACTTCGACATTGAACATAGGCTCAGTTCGATGCTGAGGGGCTTTGTTGATCATTAAGCGCAGCACATCGGGGCGAGAGTAATGTCCTACTGGATCGATAAATGATTTGGCAATTGCTATTTCGCCAAGGTCAATTTCGGCAAATAGTAACCCCTCTTCATTTTCTGGGAGCCGTTCACATAAGGGTTGTCCATCGGGGCCGAATATTTGAGCGTAGCCCCCTCCCAATTTTATCAGCGCTGCTTTTTGATCGTTATCAACCAACACGTCATACATGTCTTGATCGACGATCGCTGTGGGTGCCAAAACAAAACACTGTCCTTCTACTGCGTAAACACTCGAAGCCGCCAGGTTGGCTTGTGGTCCAAGTGAGTATGCTTGAGGGTAGGTGCTAAAAGAAGGCCAGGCAGCAATATGAACCTGCTCATGCATGCTAAACATCGCGTATTTACTGAGCGGCTGAAGATGTTCCCAGCAGCAAAGTTGACCGATACGTCCAACCTCGGTTTCAAATACTCCGAAGTCGCTACCGTCGCCATCTCCAAAAACCGTTCGCTCCATATGTGTAGGTTTTAGCTTGCGGCGAGCCTGAATTAATTCGCCAGTATTGCTAAATAAGAATTGTGCAATATAGAGTGAGCCATAGTCGCGCTCACTGGCTCCAACCGAGAGGTAGATGTTGTTCTCGCGGGCAGCATCGCTCAGGCGCTGAAACTGATCGCTACCAACCACTAAGCTGTTTTCATGGTAACGCTGAAAGTATTGAATATTGTGAGCGGTTGGTGACAACCATATCCACCATGGGTATCCGGGAAACCATGTTTCGGAGAACGCAACTATATTTGCGCCTTCTTGAGATGCCTTTTCGATAAGTTTGATAGCTTTGTCGATTGAGGCGTCTAAGTCCATGAACACTGGAGCGGCTTGTACTACGGCTGCTTTGAATTTAACTGACATTTTGCTGTCTCCTAAATGGGTTGAAACTTAGAATTTGTATCTGAGTGTCGTACCGTATTCGCGGGGACGGTTGAAACGTGCCTCATGAAACCCGAGACCAAAATTGGAATTGCCACTTTCGATGACTCTTCTGTCGGTAAGGTTTTCAACAAAAAGGATCAGTTCCCAGTCGTAGTTAAAGGTATAACTCACAGAGGCGTTGACTAAGCTATGGGCGTCTTGAAACAAGAAGGGGGAGTTTTGAGAGTCGTTGAATAGATCGTCTGTGTAGGAATAGTCTGCTCTTATTGACAACTCATCATCACCGAAGGAATGACGATATTCCAAGCTGGCATTCAAAGAGTGTTCGGGTGTGTTGACCAGCTTGGCGCTTTCGTCGATTGTGAGTGACAATCCTTCCACCGGGTTGATCTTAGTGTATTCGGCCTTGGTATAACCGTAACCGAGCTCAAACAAGAGGCCTTCTGTGAGCAGTGCGTTAACTTCCAGCTCAAGCCCTTTGATTTCGGCTTCACCAGCATTAGCTGTGATGGGGCCGCCCTGTTTGTCAAAGAAAATGACTTGAACGTCGGAGTAATCAGTGTAAAAAGCGGCTGCATTAACTCGCACTTTGCGGTCATCGCTTTCCCATTTTATGCCAAGTTCGTGGGCATCTAACGTTTCAGGTTGGAAGGTTCTGGGGTTTTCAACTTGCTCAACATAACGTAATACAAATCCGCCACTTTTAAAGCCTTGAGAAAAGCTGTAGTAAAGTAGCGCGTTATCGTTTAAAGAATAGTCAGCACCGAACTTGAATGTTGTTTCATCAAATTCATCGTTGACCACACCTGTGCCATCGCCCACTAATGGCAATAAGCCAGGTTTAAATGTACCGTCCGCTATTACGGCTCCCGGAAAGAAGGGAAGTCCGTTTCCTGCTTTGTCTGCAGCGATAAATTGCGTATAGCTATACTCTTTTTTGTCTTTGGTATAGCGACCGCCCAAGGTTAAATTAAACTGATCGGTGGCTGCCCAGTTGCCCTGAAAATAGTAAGCTTGGCTGGAGTTGTCTACGTTTGCCAGGTTATGGAGCACCGCAGGAAAACCAGCTGATAGATCTGGCGTTGGCAGGTTAAGATTCACAAATACCCAATCGTTGCCTTTTTCATCAAAGCGATAAATGCCGCCCACATATTTTAGTGCGCCATCCAGTAAGTCGCCGGTAATTTGTAATTCGTGGCTTGTTTGTTCGTGGTGGTAATTGGGGTTGCTTATATCTGTGATTTCAAAGGGAGAGCTGTCGGCATCTGCATAGAATGTGGCGTCGGTTTCTCGATAGGAGGTTGTGTACTTTACATCGAAGTCGTCTCCTAAGTAATTGGCAATGAATGATGCGCCTTTGGCTTCGACCGTGCTTTCATTGCCCGTTACGCCATAAGTTTTATCTTCGCCTGGTTCGGTAACGTATTGTTGGAGATCAGCAAGGCCGACAGCAATAGCTTCTGCAGCCGGGAGGTCTGAAAAACGAATAAGGGAATTGCCAATGGTGCCTGCGCCAGGTGTGAAACCAACGGATACACCTGCTGCGCTTTCTTCGTCATAGTCTGTTAAATCAATCGCGAGCTGAAAATTCCATTCATCGCTCGGTTCGTAATAAAAGGCACCTCTAAAGGCGAGCCTGTCCATGCCACCCAGTTGGTCTCCAACCAATACTCTGTCAACATAGCCGTCACGGGTTTTACGGGATATTGCAAAGGTAGATAACAAGTCAGAGGTTATAGGAAGGTCTATTGAACCACGGAAATCCAGCCTATTAAAACTGCCTACTGTGACTTGAGCGTGGCCGGCTAATTCATCGTAGGGTTTTCTAGATGTGATATTGATGGCGCCGCCAATTGTATTTCTGCCAAAGAGAGTGCCTTGTGGACCACGCAGTACCTCAATTCCGGCTACATCGAGCACGTCTAGTACACCGCCAATAGAGCGTGAGACATATATTCCGTCCACATAGGTCCCTACTCCGGGGTCGGTAGTCAGGCTGAAATCAGTGTTACCTATTCCTCGAATGAATACAGCTGCCGCACTTGAAGCGCCGCCAATAGGAGTGTGCGTATCGTAAACGAGGTTTGGAGTGAATGCCGCGATACCTGAGATGTCATCGATGCCTTTCCTGTCCAGCCCATTGGCGGTAAAAGCAGTGATGGCGACAGGCGTTTCTTGTAATGGCTCCACTCTTTTTCGCGCCGTGACGGTGATGACTTCTAATCCTTCCGATTCATTGATTTGAGGTTCTTGTTGTGCTCCGGCGGTTGTAGAAAAAGCTATTAATATAGCTGGCCGCAAAGAATGCGGTCTGAATGCTCTTCTTTTCATTGACATGCCCCACTATTTATTCTTTGTTTTGTTGGCTTTCTCGACTTTTTGCTTCAACGAAAATGATAAGTGGGGCAAATCGTTAGAGCTATGCACAAAAGCGCACCATATGATGACTTTTTGTGCACAACTCCCGTAGAGTAGGGAGGTAGTAGTCTAATGAACCCGAATCTCTCCGACAGACTGGACAGGCAAACTATGGAAAACCTTCTTGCTGGATTAGAGTTAATTTTCTTCGAGATGACCATTGTCGATAAAGAGAACAATCAAAACCCGGTATTGGTGTTTGCCGTAGCCTGCTCAATAGTTGGGGCCGCGGCCGTAATACTCGACCTTACCTTTTATTTTCTTCGTGGCAGATCTCTTCTCGAACTGAAACACGGTAAATCAACTTTAGTGTTTCTTGTGGCCTGGTCATTGGGGGCTTTGATCATAGGCTGGGCCGGACAGATGGCGAAGATCTTTGAAGTCAGCGTTACTGCAGCCGTCACCGTCGGATTCGCGTGGCCACTGATATTCACCAGATACATGAGAGAGAAAGCCCTCGAAGAGACCCAAGATGAACCTGAGCAGAACATGGAGGAAGAGAAATGATGAAGTTCTATTCTAAATTCTTTGATGCTGATGTGGGTTTCAGGACCTCTGAGCAGATTACCGACGCGGTGCGTACCTCGAAAAACTACCAGCAAGAGCCAGTCTCCAACGCCAGGTTGATGAACTTCTTTAAAACATCAAAACAGCGGAGCTATTTGGTCGCGACTGATCAAAGGGTTTACTGCATTGTGGACGACAACCGCAAAAGCCAACCCGTTGTTAACTGGTCGGAACCCCTGGCGACTTTTAACCAGAACGCCATCAGTTTTGCCGATAAGTCGGACCGTACAGGCCTGGTGAATTTTGGTGAAAACCACAAACACTGGCTTTACACCAAGTCACTGTTCAGCGGCACAGATGAATTTGAACAACAGATTCACGCCTTGTCTGAGGATTAAAGCCGAGCATAGTATCGAATATCTACACCTGGGCATCATAAGTATGTACGGGCATAAATAACCTTGACAGTGGCTTAACGAAAGGGCGCATTGACCTCTTGGTTGATCATCGAATGACCTCATCAACACATACCTTCATTACCTGCTGTAATTTAAGTTAAAAACACACATGGTAACTCTTTGGCTTTTGATTCCCCTGACTGAATATGCGAGGTTAGCCGCAACTGGAATCAAGGACTGAAACCGATTTTGCGTCTGATTATTTTGTTATGGCTGGTTGCCTCCGGCCTGATCAGTAACGACCTTAAGGCAGGTTTAGCTGAAAGGATGAATGACGTTATTCATGAGGAACAACTGGTTGGCGCTTCCTGGGCGCTGATTGACGGACAGGCCGTCAGTCTGGGGGCTGCAGGTGTGTCTAACGTTGCTTCGGGTAACGAATTAACGACAAATCATAAAATGCACCTGGGCTCTATCCAAAAAACCGTCATGGTTGCCGGTGTGCTGGTAATGATCAGCAGGGGAGAGTTATCTCTGGATGCCAGGGTTCAGGACATTCTTCCCAATCTGGTTTTCAATAATCCCTGGCAAAATACCCATCCGGTGACAGTAAGAGATTTGGTGAATCACACGGCTGGACTGCAAAATCTCAGACTGTGGCATCTACTGAATACCCGCGCTGAGGTCGACACTCCACTTGAGCAGATGTTCATTGACGATCAAGCGCTACTGGATATCGGTATTAAGCCAGGCACCACTGTCAGTTACTCAAATGTCGGGTTTAATCTGCTCGCTCTGGTGATTGAAACCCTTACTGGCCAACCATATGAGCAGGTCCTGGCTGAGCGGATACTCAAACCGCTCGCAATGAACGACTCCACCTTTTTATTTACCACCCAGTGTCATGGTCATTGTGGCCAATATGGTGATCCACAGCTCGCATTTGGCCATTTGGACCAACACAGGGAGATTGAAGCCATCCCCATGATCCTCAGAGGTGCAGGCCAGTTCACCAGTACTCCCGGGGATATGGCAAAATTTGCCAAATTCCTGATGAGCGACGGCAAGGGTCTGATTTCAGACGAGTTAATTAAGCAAGTTGGTACCCCGGTCAGCACTACTGACTCGGTATTCTGGGATCTGAATGTGGGTGGCAGTCTTGGGCTTTGGCGACGTGATCGCCATGGGGTTATTGGTCTTTGCCATGGTGGAAATACCACAGGTTTCAAGGGTAACTTCTGTGTATTTCCCAATGAAAACAAAGCTTTTTTCTTTATCTCTAATTCTGACAGTGAAACCGGCGATTACGGCAAGCTTGAACAAGTGCTGATTGAGTCGCTGCAGATAACACCAACGCCTGTGTCGGCGACTATGGGGGAATCTTTGGCGCAAAAGACTGGCATATCAGGTATGAGCCAGTGTTATCGCCGGTAGCCAGCTTCACCTATATAGATAAGCTTTTTAACACAGTCCAGCTGTCCGGTGATCTTAAGAAACTGGTATTGAGCGGGATTCAACACCCCACACTGATACTGAATTCTGTAGGCGAGGGGGTTTATCAGGCTGATAATCGTAGCTCAGCGTCCCATGTTCTGGGCGTTGAAACGCCGGGAACATTGACACTAAGTAATGGTTTCACCACTTATCGTCAGGCCGATAACCTGCAATTTGTATCCCTTTGGGCAAGTCTGGTACTGGGATTAATCAGTCTGTTATTTTTGCTGTGTCGCGGCCTATATTGTCTATTGGGGTCCAGAGGGGAGCACAAACAGTTACCTATTGTGACGGCTTTCTATATGTTCCCGGTTTTGCTGATCCCCTTGCCATTCTTGTTAACCCAGCCATTCCTCAATATCGGCAACATCAATGCCGGGAGTGTATTGCTGGCATTGAGTTGCCTGGTCGCGTTGGCGCTTAATGTGGCAGCACTGTGGCAAAATAGAACGGGCAATAAGTTGGATTCATTTGCCATTGCAGGTGTAATCCAATGGTTTCTCGTTCTGGCCTGGTGGGGACTGTTTCCCGTCATGTTGTGGCGTATCTGAGCGTGTTAGTTGCTGAGCAACAACTACAATGCAAACAGCTAAACCCAGCACGTACAGGAAATTACTCAGAGTTTAGTGGCGAACAATAACAGAGCAAAGTAACACAAACACGTTGCATGGTAGCACCATTTTATTGCTAAACTAATGATAACGGACCGACATTCATGTCTTGGTCAAGGTTGAGGCTCTGGTTTCAGTCCTGCAGTTGTCTAGTCTAGTGATATTAAGCAACATGAGATGAACCAGACTAAGTATGTGGAGTTCCGATGGCTAAGGTAAATCGACTACTGGGGATGTTCTGTAGCGCTGACTATGAAACTCGTATTGAAGCCATAGAAGCATCCTATGACTATTCGAACTCCAGTGAAGTCACTAATGCCATTGTAGAGTCCGTCAATGACAGTGACGAACTGGTTAGAGTTTCTGCCGTGGAAGCAATTGGCAATCTTAAAATTCCTGTATCTGATGTTCAGCTAAAGCGGCTACTTAAAGATGACCACTCGTTGGTTCGGTGTGCCGCAATCATCACCATAGGCTTGCTAAGCAGGCAGACACTTATGGAACCTGTCAAACGGGTCTATGGACAAGGCAATGCAAATGAGTCCGTCAGTTGTTGCTATTGTCTTTATCTACTGGGTGAGCAAGAGTACCTGGCAAAAGCTCTAAGCTATCTGGAGGATGATGATTACACAGTCAGATGCAGTGTTATCAACACAGCCAATGAATTCGTAAAAGACAGGGATGTGGATATGGTGCTGAGTATGCTCACAGAAAAAAGTAAGACTGAAACAACGAATGCGGTGCAGTCTTCAATATCAGCATTTGTAGCTAGCCATGGCACCAGATAAGAATTGAAGAACGTCCTGGACGAGATTAGATTGACGAAGGGGATGGATTTTACCTAGAGATGATTGATGATATTCATTTGGCTCTAGAATTCCAGTCTCAGTGAAACCTAATAAATCAATGGGTTGCAATTTACTGAATTCTTTTAAATTTCACCAAATTCTGGAATCTGAACCCGAAATTTCAGTAAACTTTGGAATCAATAATCAGGAAATAGCCCGAGATACCGGCACAACTAAGTGACAGGTTAATGAAATTTCTTTAGGGGTCAATACTGTATAGCGTCCTGTTCAGGAAACTGGCGTCGGCAAGTAGTGATAAAACGAAAAAAGACTGCCGGTGAGCAGTCTTTGCTGATTGTGAGACGGTACTTGAGGTATTAGCGGAACACTAAAGTTAATTGAAGGGGGTTATGCTTCTAACTTGTTGTTTATACGTATTAGTTTCACTAGATCGCTGATGTAAAAAAGCGAGTTTGACCCGCTCTGAAAGTATTTCGGTACAGGCAAAAAACCGTTCTTTCGACGGCAATACAATTCCTCTTGTGACAGTCCGGTGAGTCTCATCGCCATTTCCAATGTGACCACTTCCGCACGATTTGAGCGTTGTTTAAGTTCTTCCTCTCCCAACCTAACTAGATCTTTAGGGTCACAATAAATCGATGAATAAAAGCAAGCATTCCGTCTGTAGGCCAGTGCTATTTTACCATCACATCGGGCAATTAGCAGGTTGGCGAGATCCAAATCATAACGCTGTAGTAGTTTGATTTGATTGGAGATGGGGACCATTTGCTCTTGAGGAGAATACAGTGGAAGTACCTCAAGTAGTGGAGAAAAATCAATTTTGGTTCGTGCGTGAACCCTGCAAATTCCCGGATTTCTGACTATCTGTGATGGTGTGAGGGTAGAAAGTGTTTCTAGTGATATGTTTAGCACAGTGGCAGCTTGTCTTGCTGGAATCACCGGGCAATCAGCAGGTTCTGCTCTCGACACATAACATGCTTGGTAACAGGTTTCTCTTAGTTGTTGAACTGGCCATTGCGTTTGTAACCGCTCAAAAAGATACTCAACGTCATACAAACACATGGTTTGGGGAGCAGAAGCCGGAAATTGGCGAAGTAGTTTCAATACCCAGACTTTGAACTGGCGCTCAGAAGTGAGTAGGTTGTATCCGCGCTTTACGCGTGTCGCTATGTGCTCAAGTGTGCACAGTTTAGGTTCGATAAAATAGGGCTTTTCCCCTGGTTCTAACATGGCTGATGCGAGTAGACAATCAGCCACTTCGGGCTGAGATAACGCTGGTAACGAAGGTGTATTTGCGGTTGATAGTCTTAGCCCGCATTCACTGCAATGTCCTTTTATCAACTTCGTTTCCCAACGCAGTTGCCGATTACAGGTTGGGCAAGTATCAAGCAGTTCGATCGCGTGTTGAGAGCAATGTGTGAGAAATGGATTTTGAACCTCAGCTTTGATGTAGCCATGTTCATCAATACACTTTAGACAAATCCTGGCTTGGGTTAGTGTTGGCAGGCTCCAAAGAGTATTGATAGCGGTAACCTCATAATTTGGATAAGGAAGTTGACGTCCCAACGCATTACTAACCTCCTCGGTTTTATTTGAGACCGCGGCATTTATCAGAGGCTTGTTAAGAATGCGCCGCATGTACCTGTAACCGTTTAAGTGAATCAAACGAACGAGATAGCCGATTAGGCTTTCATCAGACATGGGCGTGGGAGAGACCGCAAAGTTCATGCTTACCTGCCAATTTTCTGCGTTAGTCGGTAAGTCAGTTCATAAGCCTGTTTATCCGTCATGGCTTTGGGGTCAAAGGGGTTAATTTTCCTATTACAGTAGGTATCAAAATTTCGTTTTAACCACTCCCTAAGCTCATCAAAGGTGCTTCCGGTAAAAGGCTCTCTAAGAAACAGGCTGTCTAGCGTACTGAACCCCCTTTCTGCGTAGGCCACATAGATACGGCTCATGAGAATTGCTTCATGTTTACGCTGATAGCTCATACTTGGGTAATTTATACAGCTTAAGAACCAGTTAACACAGTTAAGCCATGATGGACTTAGCCCGTTGACACTTTCCAGTTTGACCGATCTGAGCATCCTACGACTTAATTGCTCATTATCATCTATGGTCTTTTTATCCATGCCGAACTTCAGTAAGCGCTGTGCTCGCTCACTGCCGATGAAGACGATTGAGGCCGGAAGCTCGTCTAACAGACAGCAAAAGTATTTTAGAGTTGCTTGAGTCGTATGGCCGTCACTTTTAGGCAAAACTTGTTGGATTTCATCGAGCACGATTAATTGCACGCCCAGTACATCAATCAGGTGGCAGAGTTGTGCGTGCAGTTCGCCTGGTTCAAGCCTTCCTCTCGGTGGGGTGGCTCCCATAGCCCCGATGAGCAGTTTCTGTATTTGGGAAATGGTTTTATTACTTTCCCTGAACCGGTGGTACAGAACGGGCAGTTGAGGTACTGGCTCAAGCATTTCAGCTTGAGCTGCTTTGATATATTGCTCAGCCAGGTAGGTTTTACCCTGGCCAGAGTTACCATATATTAAGAGTCCCTTGTTGGATAGCGGGCTACCGTACATGGCGTGAACCTTTGCCATCATTTCCCATGCATCAATACAGGTCCGGTGTTGAACAATTGAATTGGGTATTTTTGGCGTCTTAATCTTCATCGTAGGTCCAAATCAGTTCTTCGC
The DNA here is from genome assembly GCF_023349125.1 of Shewanella corallii. Lineage (GTDB taxonomy): Bacteria > Pseudomonadota > Gammaproteobacteria > Enterobacterales > Shewanellaceae > Shewanella > Shewanella corallii. The sequence goes on from NZ_JAKIKT010000010.1 coordinate 35,144, forward strand.
CATCAGGGGCGGTCTTAGGCATGTTGCGGTTGTGAGACGAGGGGGTAAGCCCAATGTCACAATCGACACTGTCAGCGAGTTCAAGCTCAGGCTCAGGCTCATTAGGCTTCCCGGTTAACAGGGGTTGCTGCTGTTCATTTGCTTGATTAAGTCGCTCCTCTGGGGACAAGCTGAGTTTGTTGTTCTCCTCAAAACTGGTCACTTCTTTACCATTACGCCTTTTTTTCTTTTTAACTTTATGGAACGCGCTGATTTCTGCCCGGTAAGTCCCATAACGCTCCAATTTTTCCGGTTGGTAAATCTCATAGACTGAAGCAGGTTTTTGCCTCGCATTATCGAATGAGACAATGTCACCCTCGTGGATTGTATAGTTGCGGTTAAGCGCTACAACGTCATGTTGCTCATTGGTGGTTGGGTCAATAGCTGATATGGAGACACTTGATGCGTCAAACGGGTCATACATGACTCGCACATCCACTCCCCCCGGTTTGTGAAGACAAAGAAGTGAGTGCAGTTGTTTACTGGCCGCACTGGCGAATTGCTGGGTAAGCAACGTGACATCCCCGCCTTGTTGGAGCACTTGATGCTCCTTATCCTGGCATTGGTGGAAGTGATGTTTAATTTGTTGATAATCAACTGGTATCGCTGGTCGTACACTCAAAGACTTATACCAACGGCGATGAGGTGTTTGGTTTGTTTTCGAGTGCGTCGTATGGACATACTCAAACAAAAAACGACTGATAATTTTCAAAAAGTCACTGCGTGTTAAGCAAGCTCTGTCTTGTATCGATTTATCAGAAGGGACATGATTTTTATTAGATGGTTTAACATGGTAGCTGTTTAGACCAACGGATTCGTCACCAGTGGACGTTTGTACCAGCATTCCTTCAAAGCACTGTGCTCTCAAACCCCTGAAAAATGACTCTACGAACGGCTTTTTAGAGCCATCTTGAACGGGTGTGTACAACACGTTCATTTTCAGAGCTTTACAGGTTTTCTGGATGGTGGCGTTGTGAAACCCTGGTCCATTATCCATTACAATGGTGTCAGGCTTTCCTTTTGCGGTAAGGTTGTTGTCGCTAAGGAACATGTTTCTCAGCAGGTTTAACACGCTGCGAGTGTTCTCGGCCATGCCAAAGTCCACTACGACTGCGAGGGGGTAACGGCTGTAGCAATCAATGGCGACATAAATCCCAATTTTCCCGATAGGCTCCTTGGTTTCGTCATCCAGTACGGCCATGTTGACCTCTACACGGTCGACCTCTACACGCTCAAGTGCGTAGTTAAGATGAATGGAATTTTCGAGTGAAGAAAGCATGTCGTTTTTCCATATATTGGAATAAACATCACTCTTAAGTTTCGCCCCGATAGAGTTTAGCGCGTTCACCCTTCGACTAAATGTGCTCGCAGATACCACTTGGACCTGGGGATTCTTCCTTGCTTCTTCCTCTGCAAACAGTTTGTAAGCACGATAATGCCCTCGTGTCTGTTGTGAGACACTTTTAGGCATGATTTTCTGTAGATACTGATTGATGACCACTTCGCTTGCGGGGTTCAGTATTGTTCGTCCTTTACATCTCGGGCCAGCAAGGACGTAGTCATCTTGTAGAGCCTCAATCCACGATTTATACCATTGCGAAATACTCGAACTGCTCGGGTGTTTTTTCTCCATGCTTCTGGGATGTAGTTTTTCTACCCGCTCAATAATTTCCGAATAGCTGTGTTTCGCCGTTGCGGACAGGCCTTTATGATTAACGAGATACTTGACTGCCTTCACATACCAGAGCCTGCGAGTCATATTGGCTTCTTGGTAATCCGTAAGAATAGGCTTGGGCTGGGGCTCGATTACTGGTGCATATCGTTGTTCCCTAACAAGCTGAGAGAACTCTGCGGGTTTATGACTCAGGATTGCTCTTGTTTCTTCAGTCTCTAACACTATGTTGTGTTCTGACATTGACATCAGAATAGCGATTTCACCGTTTTCCGTATGAAACTGAGTGCCTTCATTGAGCCCATACATTACAGTGACTCCTTGAATAGAAGGGTGCTTGTACTAAGTAGTTTCTGCCTGTCAAAGTGATAGTACCCAAGCGCGACAAGCGTATAGGCCTCTTCAATAGGGCTGGAGACAACTCCGTTCAGATGCTTAATGAGTTCAGCGAACGTCAGCCTATCTGGGAGTGAACAAAGCTGTACCGTCAATTCCCCACCAGGTGACATTCGATTTGCCAATAGCTTTACGTTTTCTCTTTCCATGTACGTCAACCCCGCATCAGTCACCAGTCTGATGGCCACACCAGACTCCCGATAGCTGTAACGGGAAAAGTGGGCGAGTCTTTCTTTAAACTCCTGGTCGATGAACACTTCCGGGTGGACTTCAAGGTATTCAAAGGTGCCATTGGTGTATTGCACCAGGAAGTCTGGCGTATACCGAGCCTGTTTACCCCGGTATTCACAATGTAAGCTCTCTGGCTGTGCGGCAAAGGACACTACTTGCGGATTGCATGTGAGCTTACAGGCAATGATGAGCTCTAAATGACTCTCGACCTTGAGGAGGCCTCCGGTCTTTTTAGAGTACATTCTGTATGTGTGCCGACCTCGACGAGTTCGGGGGTTGCGTTTGTTCTGCATCTGATACCTCGAGGCAATATTTCTGCCTACATCTGCTTTCACTGTATACTTTTTGTGCTAAGATAAAAGGTTTTGTTTCGTAAAATGCATCGCCTTTGTCACGCCATAGTTGTGTTTCTACGCTTAACAATTTGAAATTCAGGCAAAATGAACCCTCCGATTTTTTTCAAGAAAAATCGTTTGAAAGTGACTCACTTTGTGATTTCGGCCGTTCCTGACGGCGGGGCTCCTTATTTCAGGTGGCCTTGCTTACATGCTGATGTCCGTCCTCTCGTAGCGGATATCCTCCTTGCTTGTTGGGGGCAGCTTGATTACACCTTGCTAATAGCGCTCATCGTGCTGCCGAGTATTTCCTGGTCATCAACTCAATGTTTGCCCTGTTATTTATTGGCAACTCACTTAGTTATGGCGTTACTTTAAACATAAAATCAATATTTTCAAAATCTATAAGTAGGGTTGTTTGTGCGAATTGAACTCTCGCTATGGTTTGGCGTGGGTGGTAAGTCATTGAGGAAGGCGTAGTAGTTAGCTGTGCAACCTAATGATATTAAAGGGGTTGTTCTAATATGAAAACACATTGGCGCGTGTGTTTTTATGGGTTTATATGTCGATAAATTTTTCCAAAAAAACTTTTTGAAACAACTTGGACGATAAATCTGTTAATTTTTGCTTGAAGTTAAAAGCACTGATATGCCGTCAAGTTAAAGGTGGTGAAGCATTTATCAGCTACATCTGAGAATGTTGATAATAAAAAGTGTTTGAGCAGTTCGTCCTGAATCAGCCTTAAAGGCTATGGCTCGCTCAAAGTGTTGTAAATATGCCTGCGAAGGTGTGCGCAGGCATGTGACTAATTAAGAGTGTAGCGAGGTTGTGCGCTAAATTTATGGAAACTCTAATGATAAATAAAGCGTGGCAGACCATGCCTGTTGGGTGATTGGCTTAGCCACGCTTATAGACGCTTAAGGTTTATTTCCTATACGATTTTGAAGTAGAGCTCAGCAGCAACGCGCTTTCGGTCTCCGTCACCAACCATGATGTAAACCGTGTTCGGTGTTTCAAACAAGGCATCGTCAGCTAGTGAAATCAACCTTGTTGATTTCACCCAGTTGCCAGGGGCGAACTTGAGGGTGGGATCTTCCAGTACATTTCTCACATAAAGTACCGTCGCTATGACTTCATCGTTATGCGTCAGGTCCCAGATAGTCCAGCTTTTGCCTACACGAAAGGGTTTGCCAGGGAAAAGCTCAAGGCATCGAGCCTTCATAATGTCGATGGCGTTTTCAGGGCAACCGTAAGAGGTATCTTCACCTGGTGTGTTCAACGTGGAATCAATGATACGGAGTTGATCTTCAAAAGAGGGGTTCATGAGGCCTCCAACATGTTGATTATATTGGTGCAATGACATTGATTTTGTCATTGCAAATCCACGAAAAATGGATTGCCTCTAAATTACCGTACCAACCTGACGTGTCATGTCAACAAGTTCCGTTCGCAGCGCTAGCTCAAACAGCAATAGATACTTTGCATATTGGGTCGTCGTGTTTGGACCGGATTGAAACTTATCGAATATGTATAAAAATCGCAGAACCGTATTATAGGTTTGACTAATACCTAAATAAAGCAAAGACGGTAGACATAATGGACTGATGGCACACTCATACTAAGGTTGCGAATGCAGTGGTAGAGCCTCAAGGCAATAAGGATAGGACTCGTTATATCCAGAGTTCGGAGCTAAGAGGTGTTACCTTTACATAAGTGTCGGGGCATGTTTATTGTGGTTGGTTTCTGCTTGTTCTGCGTTTAGGTGTAAGTGGACATTAAAGTATTCAAAGTAATACCTTACCGTACACATAATGTTGAGAAGGGAAGTATAAGTGACGTTTGATGAAGCGATTACAAGGCTAGAGCGATTCGATAAGAAGGGCTTTTGCGTCTTTGCTAAGCGAGATCTACGTCGCCTGTTTTTTGAAGATACGGATACAGCTTTTAAGCAGGGGGTGTGTCGGTTGGTGAAGCGGGGGTTATTGGAGCGACCATGTAAAGGTGTGTACGTTTACGCGCTTTCCAAGCATAAAGGGGCACGGATGATTGAGCGGATTGCAGGAATTTTGCGTAAGTACGATTACAACTATATCTCGCTTGAGTCAGCGTTATCGATTTACGGAGCTATTTCGCAAATCCCCATTGATCGCATTACTGTAATGACCACTGGAAGGAAGGGGGTCTTTAAAACTCCTTATGGTGTGATCGAGTTCACTCACACTATACGCTCGGTAATCGATATTCTTGATAATACTGAAAAAACTGATACGCATTTGCGTATCGCAACGCCTTTAACTGCATACCGAGACCTGAAGCGTGTAGGCCGAAACTTAAATATGGTGGATGTGAGGGTTTTTGACTGAGAATTTTTCTGCATTGGGGTCGTGCGGTCAAGAAGGGGACGCAGTACGATTGGCGCCATTAATCTTCAACACAAGGCTTATTGTTCCTTTTCTATATTGTCTGGCGAACAGGTATAGCGAGTGTATTTCCTTAGGTCTTCCCCACGCCTGTGGGGGTGTTTCTCGTAAAACCCGGCTCGATAGGGAGGATAGCAAAGGGGTCTCTCCATACACATTGCATAGATGCAGCCATAATATTCAACGACCTCAAAGCTCGGAGGTTACGTCGGCAATTCGTTATAAGGCTGAGTAGGTTCCCAGGTCATGTTTAAAATTCCGTTAAAAATCGACACAAGCAAACAATACGGCTAGTTTATGTCGATCCCATCGACATATAAATCCAACGTGTCGATTAATGCCAACTTTATCGACAGTTCCAAAACTCATGTCGATCCCATCGACATATCAATCCAACATGTCGATTTCATGACGTCTTTTTTGCTCTATTTCCTCGTTTTGCACGTCATAGAATAAACATCTTGTCGATTTCATGACGTGATTTTTGCTCGATTTTCGCGTCATAAAATCGACATTTTGTTGATTTCATGACATCGAGTATATCGACTAGCATCTGTAACATTGACTACCTTTATCCATTCGGGCGCCTTGTCTTATAGCCTAGATGGCCCCTAATTTATTGATGTTTTTACCCTTTTTTTTGCAGCTATTTATGAGCAGTGGCTAGCCTGAGAAACTGACTACGCGCTGAATCAATAGGTCAGCAGCTCTTAGATGCTCCAGGAAAGCTCCGGTTTTTGTCATATCGGCAACTGTTCGTCGGCCTATGCTGGTAATTGACTAGGCGGTGCTGTTAATTCAGTGATGCGCACCATCTTTTGCCCATTGCGTAGTCATTTTGGGCTTTTGTTGAGCTAACGCTCTGGTCCTGTCTTTACGAGTTGGCAGCCTCTAACTACAATAACTGTATGTATATACAGTTGTGCGTTTTATGCGAGTCATTCCTCTATCCGCCAGCGCTGGAATTTCTGGATTTGAATCCCCAGCTTCGGAGTATCTACAGCAATCATTGAGCCTGGATGAGCTCTTGGTGATGCATCCCAGCGCGACATTTATCGGTCGGGCAGCAGGTGACTCTATGCAGGGCGCCGGGATTTATGATGGCGATATCTTGATTGTGGACCGCCATGTAGAAGTGCGGCATCAAGATGTCATCGTTGCCAACTATAACGGTGAGTTCGTCTGTAAAATCTTAGACAAGCGGAATCGACAGCTTTTGTCAGCAAGCGAGTATTACCAAGCGGTACCCATTCAAGAGTGGGACGAGTTTTCGATTGAAGGTGTCGTGGTGCACTCAGTCCGCCTTCACCGTCAATGTGTGTTACTGGAGCAATAATGTACGCCCTGGTAGATGCAAACTCATTCTATGCTTCTTGCGAGGTAGTCTTCCGGCCGGAGTGGCGGAGTAGGCCGGTTGTTGTACTGAGCAACAACGACGGCATGGTCGTTGCCCTTAATCGAGCTGCAAAAGACGCGGGTATCAGCAAATTCAAACCTTACTTCGAAGTACGTCGAGCCTGTGAACTCGTCAATGCTGTTGTCTGTTCAAGCAATTATGAACTCTACGGTGACTTGTCCGCGAAGATGATGGATGTCATCTCTCGCTATGCACCTGAGCAATATATCTACAGCATTGATGAGACATTCTTATCGTTCAAAAACATTTATCCCGCAGTTGAATGCCTGCAATCCCATGCCATGAAAATCAGGCGTGCGGTATGGAAGGAATGTCGATTGCCCGTTTGTGTTGGTATCGGCCCCACACTGACACTGGCAAAGGTTGCGAATCACGCTGCGAAGAAGATAGAAGGCTATCAGGGCGTCTGCGTTTTAGACTCAAAAGCAGAACGGGAAGCGGTATTGGCCAAGTTGGATGTTGGTGATGTCTGGGGGATTGGTAAACGGATCAGTGCCAAGCTCAGACTGATGAACATAAAGACAGCTCTGGACCTGGCTAACATGCCTCCCAAATATGCTCGAAATCAATTCAGCGTTGAAATAGAGCGAACTGTGCTCGACCTAAATGGTGTTCACGCAAAACACTGGGACGAGGCGAGGGCAGATAAGAAGCAAATCTTCTCGACTCGTTCGATGGGAGAACGCATTACCGACCTTGAGTCACTTCAGCAAGCATTGAGCAAACATGCGAGTATCGCGGCCCAGAAAGCGAGAGCTCAGGGTTCAGTATGCAAAACGCTGATTTGCTTCGCTGGCAACTCACCATTTGATGGTCAACCATATTATCGAAAAACACTGCATCAGTTTCCCGTTGCCACCGCAGATAGCACCATACTCAGTCAAACCGTCACCATGCTAGCTAAAGATTTGTTTCGGCCAGGCATCCGGTTCTACAAAATCGGTGTCGGCCTGATTGAGTTGCACGATAGCTGCCATCGCCAAGATGACCTTTTCAACCCTGACCCGAGCAAGCTACAACTAATGAAAGCGTTCGATGGCCTAAACCGTAAGTACGGAACTGATACGCTATTCATTGCAGCGCAAGGCATTGAGCAGAAATGGGGCATGAAGCGGGATATGCTAAGCCCACAATACACCACAAGGTGGCAAGACCTCCCCAGGGTGAAGTGCTGAGAAACTCTTGTGCTACCCCCAAAAAATTCGCCCAAGTACGCCTAACACCCTGGCCGTGACTCGACCATCATTGCCACTCAATTCTCCAATATAAACTCTACCTCCAAACCCGCACAGAAAAACATCAAAACCACATTTAAACAGCGACTTATGGCAAATATCTCACAGACTGGGCCCCATTTCATTGCTATAGTCATACCAACAAATTGACCACAGGGATTGTGCGCCCATTAAGCAAAGGGCGGTAGCGTGTTAGGCAAAGACACATTGGTGAACTTTTGCCCTAAAGTTTCTTATGCGAGCCGATTATCCGGAGAATTCAAAGATAACGGGAACTGCTACTGTTATCTCTTAAAGTTATTTCACGGAAAGCAATGTGAAAATAAATAAATCATCTTTTGTTCAGTCTGTTAGTGAAGTACTGAAAGTACATCTTAGTATGCCAAAGTTAAATCTACAGCACGATAAACCCATGAAGAGAACTGATGGTCGTGCGGCTATTGTAGATTTAATGCTGACACTAAGTATTAGAAAAATCAATCTGATGAAAGAAAGCACTTAGTAGTAGAACTAAAATCCCCAGAAATAAATATTGGGTCATATCTAATCAGCTTGATTCATATGCAAAGAGACCTTTGAAGCAAGATAACGAGGGCAGAGGTATTATTTATGATGCAGATGGTATTACTATCTGGGTAGAAACTTGGGGCGAACTGATTCAAGAATGTAAGCACAGACTCAAAATTTTGATAGGGCAATTAGATATAAATATTTATCATTCTGATAGTTTGAAATACCCACAAGAATCATACTTTGAATACCAAATAGATGTTATTTTAACACATGAAAAGTGAAGTGAAAGAGGTATAACAAATCACTCAAGTAGGATAAGCAGCAGTCTGCTAGGTGATTTCGTCCGAAATTAGTCGACTGCTATTTGTACATAACCTCGCGTCAATCAGGTTGATTCTAGGTTAACGTTAAAGATTAAAAATGAATGAGTAGATGATATGATACAATTAGTATTCAACGTTCCCCCTTATTCGCGCTACTACCCAAAGCCAAAGAGTACTGTGAATTCTGCATATTTGGAAGCCAATAACTGGGACGATTTTGGCTTTAAATCAAGATTTTATCTTGTGGTCTATGATGCAAATGGAGAGAAACACGAGATCGGGGGAGTAAAAATTGGCTATGTCGGTCAAGAGAGTGGATGGACTGAAGAAAGACTTCCAAAAGAATTTCAAACATTGGATAAAGCTTTTTTTTCGCTTGGTCAAAGTGACGAATATTATCAAAACTTATACGCTTTAGACCAAGAATTAAGAGATCTAATTTTAGAGAGCTTAAATGATGTAGTATATGAAGAAGGTATTTATAATCTAGCTTTAAATGAAAAAGTAATGAAAGTATCTTTACTACGTGAAGTTAGTATAGCATCAATAAAAGGACAATTTAGGCGATTGCTTGATGGTGGCAAGTTACGTACGGAGTTTAATTTTTCTTATTCGCTACCTCAAGGAAAGCATACAGCAGGATTAGATCTAGAATTTTATGTCGATCCAGAATCTAATCCTCCTTCTAATATTCACGTCCTAATTGGTCGAAATGGTGTTGGTAAAACCCATCTTCTTCATAGAATGGTTAAAGCTCTCGTTGATAGTGGTACTACTCAAGAGAATGACGGATCTTTTTCAGTTGTAACCGGGAGCAAGGAGTCAACTAAAAGAGAAGATCTCCTAGAAATGTTTGCCGGTGTTGTGTCTGTAGCATTTAGCGCTTTTGATCCTTTTGAGCCGATACCTGAGCGACAAGATAAATCAGAAGGACTTAATTACGCTTATATAGGCTTAAAACAGGAATCAACTACCGAAGATGGTGAGCATATTCCCATGAGCCGTCCGATGCTTAATAGACAGTTTTCCTATTGCCTAAATAATATTCGCAGATTTGGATATCAAGACCGATTGGTTGAGGCAATTAGAGGGCTAGAAACGGACAGTCTTTTTAAAGATATCGCGCTCGCCGATATAGTGATGTCTTCAACTCATGACCTGGAGACAAATACAAATAAGATTTTTTCTAAGCTAAGTTCAGGGCATGCAATTGTATTACTGACTATTGCTAAGTTAGTTGAAAAAATTGAAGAGAAAACATTGGTTCTCTTAGATGAACCAGAATCCCACCTACACCCTCCATTACTTTCGGCGTTTATACGTACTTTATCTGAATTACTCTCTCATAGAAATGCAGTCGCGGTTATTGCCACACATTCACCTGTAATACTCCAAGAAGTACCTAAAAGTTGTGTATGGAAGCTGAGGAGAAGTGGGATGGATGCCGTCGCTGAAAGACTGGAAACAGAAACATTTGGCGAGAATGTGGGTGTATTAACACGAGAGGTGTTTGGGCTGGAAGTAACCGACTCAGGATTCCACCAGCTACTCAAGAAAGAATCAGAGTCTGCACGCACCTATAACCAAGCACTGAGAAACTTCCATGGCCAGTTGGGCGCAGAGGCTAGAGGCATATTACGGGGATTATTTCTCGACAAGGAAGAGGAGAAGGGTGAAGTATGAGAGTAATAGCTAAGCCAGAGCTGGATGCAAAAGACGTATATGAACTTTGTATAAGCAAGGTTAAAAATAGGGATCTAAAAGAGAGGTTTGTCCAGATTGCTGGCTCTATAGCGGAAGCTGAACAAGAGTATCAAGAAAAGGCTGAGAGCAAACAATGGTACTTGATTGAGAGTAGCGATGGTGTTAACGGTGTGGTAAACAAAGCCGAAATGGAGAAAGTTTATACACAAAGAATGGTTGGGAAAAAAGCTCCGGGAAGAGCTTTATATGACCAACTTAAAAACGCTGCGCCAAATGGGATCTGTCCACTATGTGGACAGCGAGTGGTCGAAACCTTAGACCATTTCCTACCAAAGGCTGATTTTTCCTCATTGGTCGTTGTTCCCCTGAATTTGATCCCAGCTTGTTCAGACTGTAACAAATCAAAATTAGATAAAGCGCCTGACCAGATATGCAAACAAACACTCCATCCTTATTACGATGATGTTACAGGTGAGCAATGGCTATTTGCCGAAGTAAAAGAAGAAACGCCTGGAACTATCCGTTTCTATACATCATATGTTGAAGCTTATGGTGATGTACTAAACGAAAGAATAAAATTTCACTTTAAAGAACTAGGGCTTGGAAGTTTGTATATGTCGAATGCAAATTCAACAGTGACAGAAATTCAGTTTCGATTAAGCAAAACTCATGAGAAAGGTGGAAAAATTGCTGTTAAGGCCTACCTTAAAGAAGAGGAAGAATCTCGGAGAAACAATCATGTTAATTCATGGAACACAGCTGCTTACCAGGCGATGATGAATAGTGAATGGTTCTGTGATGGTGGCTTTAATGAATTTAAATAACTTCTAATTTAAAGCTGTGAATTCAGATCAACGAGCGCATGTTATCGGACAGGTTTTCCGATAACATGCGCTCAAAACCAGCGATAAATGAAAGGGTTAGCTCCGCTAGAGTCAAAAGTAACTCCAGTCCCTAAGATTTTTATCAAAGCATCCAACTTCCGAACTCTGACTATCACTTGAAAACCTGATATAACAGAACACCTGCAAGGATATGCAAGGATCAAACAAGTATGATGTTCAGAACCACCTTTTACCTGCTCGCCCTCACAGGCGCCACGTTCAATTTTGCCCATGCTCACCCGGGCGGCGTCGACAAGAACGGCGGTCACACCAACAAAACCACCGGTGAATACCACTGCCACAAAGAGCCCTGCTTTTCCAACCAACAACAGGTCCAGGTAGCACAGCAGCAAGCTGTTGACGATGGCGAAAAGTTCAGTGAACTCTATGAACGCAGTGACTGGCCTCATTGGGTAGACTACGACAGAGACTGCCAGGATGCCCGAGCTGAAGCTCTTATCGCAGCCAGTACCAAACCGGTTAAGTTTAAACGGAACAAAGGCTGTGTGGTTAGCCATGGTGAATGGTTCGACCCATACACCAATCAAACCTTCACTGAAGCTGGCAAACTGGACATCGACCACATTGTCCCGCTGAAGGAAGCCCATGTGTCTGGTGGCCATGCCTGGACCCGGAAGCAGCGTCGAGCTTTCGCCAATGATCCGGAAAACCTGCTCGTGGTTAGCGCGAGTGAGAATCGTGAGAAAGGTGCTAAAGACCCCACCGAGTGGGTTCCCGACACCACCGGCTATCGTTGCGAGTACATTGCGCTATGGGTAGGCGTGAAAGCCAAGTATGAGTTGGCTATTGATGTCAAGGAGCAGCAGGTGATTGATGAGTACACTCGGAGATGTAATTGAGGATCTAAAAGGCCTCGCCAATACGAGGCCTTACAAAGTTTGATAGGTGAGTTCTTTTGGAGTAATCAATGTTTTGGCGAAGCGTTCAGTTGAGCTTCCAATTGGGTCAGGTCAATATCGCTTCTGAAATACTGGCGAACTAAATCAACTTGCAGCTTCTTCTCCGGCCCCTGTTGGGCTATGACACCATCAAGAGTACCGAACCCCCAATTTTTGAGCGACATGTCCAACTGAGGCTCTAGCTTTTTATATTCATCAATCAACTGTTGCGCTGTAATATCGCCCAGAACAAAGGACATATAAGATGGGATTAGCAATATAGGATCTGGGCCTTCATATGCATCCCGAGCGTTAGCAATGTTGATCTTAGCAACATCTATCTCACCATTGCTAATGTGCAATTCAGCCATGCTCAACAAAGCATAAATAACAGCCTGTTGGGAGCTTGGTTCTTGGGACTGGCCATGCTGATAAACCACATCAGAATAGAGTTTTATCGACTGTTCATAACGCCCCTGTCTAGTTTTGATTAAGGCAAGTTCCATCGTCATCTCTACGATATAGAACTGACTAAACACATCGTCTAGGTGACTGAATTGTTTAATGACTTTTTGCATTAAGCTAGCGCACTTGTCTAAGGCCTCGGGGTCACTACATGTCGCACCAGCTTGAAAGCGATAAGCCGCCAAAACTCCGGCCTGTATAAACTCATCCTGACTGTCACCAAAAATCTCTATGATGTCGGTTTCAATTTGCCTTTCTAGCGATTCATCCTCAAGACCACGAGCAATGTATAGCGCTTGGTTCAACGTATGCGCAACTATTTGCTGAGTTTCTATCGACCGACTAGACCTGAAGCGATCAGTCAGTTCATCAATAACCGAAATTGCTTTTTCCCCCTGACCCAGTTTTTGGAGCAACAGGGCTTTCAAAGAGAGGGCCGAAGCCATAAGTTCTTGGGGCTCTCCCTTTTGGCCGGTACGCAATTTGGAGATAATTGACTCGGTAATACTCAGAGCAGATTGGTGATCACCACTCTGAGTCTCGATATTTGCTCTATTAAAATCTACGGCTATAAGGTCTTCAAAAAACTCTTCGTTATCAGAATACTCACTCTTTAAGGAGTTCAACATCGTCATTGCAACGGTATTGTTTCCTTTACCTGACTCATCAATTGCCTTTTGCATCCGTTCCCAGAAAGCCCCCCATTCCTGACAGCGAGCCTCCAAAATACCGTTAACATTCTTTTGTATCTCCCAGATAGTAACGGCCCTTCTGCATTCAAGTCCCGAAACCGGATAGGCTTTATCCCAATCAGACATGAGTGTCTTCTCTTCAGGAGTCAGGACCATCACATCCGGATAGGCCTCTGCCATGTAAAGATAGGTGCGAGCGATAATTCCACGGGCTCTCTCGGGAGGCTGGGCTTTTCTATTCTCAATCCTCATATCACATGAGCCAAAATCTGACTCTGCATTGGGCATCAATGCAAATGGGTAGTAGTTGCGCAAACCGTTGACAGAACCGATAGCAGGAAAGAGGTTGTACATATCGGCTTCCATCAACCTGAACTGCTCATTGACCTTTCTTGCACAGTCCCGGCCTTTATATTTATCGCCGTCTGCTTGAACACAGGCCGGATGACCATCCTTCCACGAAGGTAAGAAGTCACCAAAACGGTCAGCAGGCACAATATGCTCCCACTCTCGGCTATTGTACCGGTTGAGGTATTTCGTTGCTTTAAAGCCGGGAGGATGAGTAATGACACCTTCAGCATCAAACTCCGCGCCGCAATAGACGGTTATCCGGTCGTGCAGATGAACCTGTTCATCCAGGATTTCTTTGGCTGAATCGAAGGAGGTGATAGTTGTTTGGCCCTTTGTCACCTCAATCTCTGGCGTTACTTCACTATTTTCGGAAGGCGTGAAAGCGTGGGCAGGCATTACCAGGAATGGTAAAAAAGCGAGCAGGCGGTATTTCAAAGTTAGTCCCTAACAGATGTTCCTTTATACATTAGGGATAACAGATTTAACGGCTAAATTGAATCGAGAGGAAGGACTAATAGATAGGCAAGAGAAAAGGTTTATACAAACCGGCCCTCCTTGATCTCCTTTTCCCGCACACACCAAGCCTGATTGATGGCATCCAGCACCGCATGCTTTCCCTGGTTATCGCGCTCGGCTCTGTCGGTCATCATGTCCAGGGTATCAATGCACTTACTGCGACGGAATTTAATCAACCAGTCCATTGTGACTTCATCAAGGCTGCTCAATTCAAAAGCACTTACGGTTACTGCTGACATCGTTGTTCCTGTATTCAATTAACCGCACGATATTACCAACATTGTGATGCACTTGAGATTTAGCCAACGTTAACTGTGAGCCATACAACACTTTGCAGCCATCTATATTTTCCCATCATATCCTTCGAATCAGTGCAAAGCTGAGATTGATGAACATAAAGACTGCTCTGGACCTTAATGGTGTTCATGCAAAACTTTGGGACGAGGTGAGGGCAGTTAAGAAGCAAATCTTATCGACTCGTTCAATGGGAGAACGCATTACCGACCTGGAGTCACTTCAGCAGGCATTGAACAAACATGCGAGTATCGCGGCCCAAAAGCGAGAGCCTAGGACTCAGTATGTAAACGCTTATTTGCTTCGCTGGTAACTCCCCATTTGATGGTCAACCATATTATCGAAAAACACTCCATCAGTTCCCGGTTGCTACCGCAGATAGCATCGTTCTCAGCCGAACCGTCACCAGGCTGGCTAGAGATTTGTTTCGGCCCGGCATACGATTCTACAAAATCGGTGTTGGTCTGATTGAGTTGCAAGATTGCTGCCATCGCCAAGATGACTTTTCAACCACCCTAGTAAGTACAAATTGATGAATGCACTAGACGGCCTGACCTGTAAATACGGAAAACACACATTGTTCATTGCAGCGCAAAGCATTCAACAGAAATCGGGTATGAAGCTGAACATGATTAGTCCGCAGTAAACTGCTTGGTAGAAAGACCTGCCTAAGATGAAGTGTTGAGAAATTCATGTAATTACCCCAAAACTCACCCAAGTATGCCTAAGCCCCTGGCCGTGACTCTACCATCATTGCCACTTAACTCCCCGATATAAACTCCGTCCATAACCCGCACAGAAAAACACCGAACACAAATTTAAACAACAACTTATGGTAAATGTCTTACAGACTGGCACCACATTTCATTGCTATAGTGCTGCCAACGAATTGACCATAGGGATTGTGCGCCCGTTAAGCAAAGGGCGGTAGCGTGGCTGGTAAAGACAAATGACCGTGTCATTGATGAGTTTTTGCCCCAAATCAGTTAGACCTCGAACTCTAGTTTTGTCAGCCTCATCAAATTCGCCATAAAAAGGTAATGTGAGGGGTTGTGACTAACGTGATTGGTTTTTTGAAGTAAAAACATGGTCTTACATACATCAATCCAAGATTATGGTATTGTCCCTCAAAATTTAGCTTAGTTTAATATCTAAGTATTGGATGGGTAAGGAAAGTTTATGCCTGTCCTTTCTTTTGTTATATCGATGTAAATATGATGCCGGAAGTATATATGAGTTCATCTGAAATGGAACTATCCGATAGTGGTGGGCCAGCGGCTCTTAAAGGGTTTGAGTACCAAAACTTTGTAGCAGCGTACTATGTGTTGAACATGTTACAAGATAAAAGCTTAATAACGGTTCGCTGTGAAGCAGTTGATGACGTAGATGTTGTATACGCCAATAAAATCGAGTACATACAAGTCAAGACTACAGATAAAGATAGCAAATGGAATGCTTCAGAATTTGCTGACGCTGATACAGACATAGTCCCCCCTCAAGGACGACAAAGAAAGGATCAGATCGTCAGCAAAGAAGATTCCATCCTGCATAAGTCAATCCTATGTGACAAAGGTACACTTCCTGGTTATTTCAGAATCATTACACCAAGAGATATTACTGATGCACTCAAGTATTTGAAAATATCTCTAAATACTCGAAGTGAGAAAACTGAGCTCAGACAGCCACTATTACGAAAGTTAAATACCTGTGTAGAGAGGAATCGACCTAAAAAATTAACAGCATTTAAGTCTCCAAATAAAAATGGCGTTGAATATTGGCTAGACCATGCTGTATGGGAAGTTATCCCAAACAAAGAGCTGCTCGAAATGCGCTGTACAAAGTTGATCCGGCAGTCCGCTCATAGAAGAGGTATCTATCTGAGTGAAAATGGTGATGCTGAACGAATTCTATGTTCTTTGCTAGTTAACTTGTTTGACAAGGGCTCTGCCTCGAGAGTACTAAAGTCTATTAATGATAAGTCTTATCATCGGAATGACTTTATTCCTTGGTTCGAAGCTGAAATTGAACACTATGCTAACCTCAGTCACGAGCATGTAAAAATATACTCTACAGATAGAATAGAGCTACAAGCAGTTCTTTCATCTTTTTTTAGAGAGAAAAACCTATACGAAGCTGCTAATTTTGAAGGAAAGAAAGAGTGTACTGGGCTTAAAGGTGAGTATCATCGACGAAAATATGGCTATGACCTAATCGCTCGCAATTTGTACAAGTGGTTTCATGAAGTTCTCCTGTTGCCTAACGAAATTGCGGATGTTTCTGCTGATAAAATTACAGACAAATTCAAGACTTTAACTCAGCGTTATCAACACGAAGCTAATTTTATCAATCAACTGATAGCGAAAGCGTTACTACATTCAACCGTTAGAACTACCTACAAAGCTCAGCCAATTGCAGCACATCTTCATATAGATGATGATAACGATACTTGTTTTGACAATATCCATATTGTTCTAAATACGCATGAACCGGACAACTTACTCATGGGATTTAGCCGACTAATAACTATCGTCAACACGCTATCACTTGAGGAGATTGTGGGAGAATTTCATGAACTGTTAGAGTCGGAAGCCTTTTCCACGCAAAAAGAGAAAGTGTTAATAGCAAAAAAGGACAACTATCTCCTAGAGCATGATATCAATGACATCCTTGAACCAAACAGCTCCCTAGATAACAATCTAGACAGGTTTAAGTTCGTATTCTTTATCGGGTATGAGTCTGACCATCTCAAATGTAGTTCCAAAGATATGGCTCATGACTTCGAAGAGAAGATTGTATCCGAAGCTACTAAAAAATTTAGAGCTTTGGTAGACCATCTAGTTTCTGTAGATGACTTCTACGAAGACCTCCATATCGAAGTTTACCTATATCCAATCCCTTCATTAGCATCTCTTATAAACGAAGTACAAAATCAGGTAGCATCGCAATGGACAACAGCTTAGATCCTAAACTTTGTTTAGAAAATGTACGCAACGAAACTCTTAGTGCATTCTCATATCTTAAAAAAGCCAATGAGTGTTTATCATCACCTGATTTAGTACCAATTGGCCAAGAATTCATAATTCGTGCTTTAGAGGCATTACCACTTTTCAAAAAACAAACTTCGCTGCTTCAAAATCTCTTACGTTCAGCAGGCCTTTATCCTTACCTTAAAAAGTACTTTACGGACCTCTCACCTGAAAAGGAATTTGTACTAGATGTCTATAGAAGTAACTTTGACGACAATTTCATCTTCCACTCAATGCAAGCGAGAGTTTTTAACTTACTCTCATCAGGAAAGAACGTTGTCTTAAGTGCTCCTACTAGTATGGGGAAAAGCGCTATCGTAGATGCCTTGATTGCAGAAAAGAAATTCAAAAGTATCGTTATTGTGGTCCCAACAATAGCTCTGATAGATGAAACTCGAAGACGTATACATCAACGTTTTGGCAACGAATACCAAATTATTCACCACGGATCCCAAGCTAAACGTAAAGACAAAGTTATCTATATCTTTACACAGGAACGTGTAAATGAACGCGACGATCTAAAAAATATTGACTTGTTTATCATCGATGAATTCTACAAGCTTGCCGATACTAAAGATGAACTATCAAGACCTAGAGCCTTCGCCTTAAATATAGCTCTAAGCAAGTTGCTTACCGTATCTAAACAGTTTTACATGATTGGACCTTATATAGATGCAATTCAAGGAATGAACGCGTTGAAACGCGAATTCACCTTCATCCCCTCGGACTTTAAGACTGTTGCATTAAATGTCTATAAATACGATATCGCTCCTAACGATATAGACTCTAAAAATAAGGAGCTAGAGAGGATTCTGGAATCCAACAATGGACAAACAATCATATATTGTAAATCTTCCAATTCAATTGCAAAGGTTATTAGATTCTTAGGCTCACTAGACAGTTTACAGGAGCGTAAATTTCTTGCTTCCACTGATGTTTCTCTAAAAAAATACTATAAGTGGTTAAAAAGAAACTACGGTGCTGACTGGGGATGCACTCAAGCCCTAGCAAATGGTATAGGTATACATCACGGTTCTTTACCTCGTGCAATCCAACAAAAAACTGTCGAGCTGTTCAACACTAAACAAATTCAATTTTTAGTATGCACTTCAACAATGATCGAGGGAGTTAATACGTCCGCAGAAAACATCGTAATCTATGACAACCGTAATGGAACGCCAAAAATTGATAGTTTTACTCATAAAAACATATCCGGTCGAGCAGGTAGAATGGGACAATATTTGGTTGGGAACGTTTTTTGTCTAGTAGAGCTACCAGAGCAAGAATCGCAAGTCGTAAGCCTTCCGCTAGGTCAACAAGATAATGACTCGCCAATTAACTTGCTAGCTGGTATACAGCCAGATCACTTATCGGAACTAGGCAGCCAAAGTCTTAATCAATTCGCTAAAAACTCTGATGTTCCAATGGAAATTGTTCGTAAGCACTCATCATACAACGTTGAAGATTTAGAATATGCGTATGAACTTGTCACGGAGTTATCAATTACCGACATGGAGACAATTGCGTCGGTAACTAAACCGAAGAAATACCAACTTGGATTGCTTACAAATTTTATCAAAACCGTAGAAAGTCGGGTATTGGCTAGACAACAACTTCATTTTGAGGATAGTGACGAGCTTTATAAAAAACTGGGTCGGTACATCTACGCTGACAACCACACTGCTTACATTAGGAAGCAAATCGAATTCATCTATAATTCACGTGAGGGAGGTGAGCTACGATCAGACGCAACTGATCGAGAGCTCAACATTGTACGCAATATTTTCAAGCACGCTGTCCCAAGAGCACTTTCGTTACTGGAAGATCTCTTAAATCATGAGTTCAAATCGCTTGGACTACCGCCAGAAGCAAATTTAGGGTGGCTCGTACATATATTCGAAAACAGTCATTTGCCTTCCTCATTTTCTGCGCTAGAAGAGATGGGAATACCTATAGAAACTTTGGAGAAACTTGTTACGCCAAGGTTGAGTGAAGCAGATATCGACACATTGGTCCGCTATTTACGCATATACCACAGATACCTTCACCAGCTAAACTCTGTTGATCGAATGTTTATTAAGCAAGCAATTTACTAATATGTCTATAAAAACTATAGGACTAAAATGAGAAAATTCTAACTTAATTTGGTCAATACTCTGAAAATTGATTAAGGTGCATACAAACACCAAAAATAAAGCATTAAAACTCACTTCCCCTAGTTTTTCTCATCCAATCCAGAAGAACAGGGGCATTCTCCAAAGTGATTTTTGTCCCATAGCGTGACAGCCATCTAAGTGTAGATAGCTGTCGTCTTGTGAAGCGGGGCGGTATTATGGTTCACCATTCTATTGCCGAATATTGACTCAACGTCTATATATCCAAAGAAATGGTGCTAATAATAGGGCTTAAACAGCATTCTTAAAGAAGTGACTTTTTAGATTTGAGCACTGATCAGAACCTCACTTAGATTCAACTAAGATGATTAGGCTCGATTCAATGCCAATCTAAAGAGCCAATCAATTACATACTGGTTCTTGGAACAAACTTTCGAGTCTAATACGGAAACAACGTTACCAAGGTATAGCTGTGCGTTTGGCTAGCAACCGACAGTGATCGGCTGAATTTGAGTATTCACAAATGAGTTCCTGGCTAAACTGCACATTCGGGGTGCACATAGTCGTGGTTTGGTTAAGCTCATTATAAGTGAGACAAGACAACGTTGTATGGAAATGTTCTGCATCAAGATTTCCACGCGCCATATCTATCTAATTTTATGAGTGATTAGCGGGAGGCCATTCCTGGCTAATTGTATGGGAGAGGAATTTCATTAGACTGGAATTCCAGAATGAGGTGAACATTTCCATGATGAACAGATTTGATGTACTATATCCAAATATTGTATTTAACATAATATACATTGTGCGCAGTGGTAATAATTTCCGTTTGTGGTTGGAGTATGGCCTTTGGCTTAGTTGTATATAATGAAATGGTTCACCATACTATTCGTCTAAGTGTTTGGTTCCACATAAGTTACTGTACAATTCACGCAGCTGCAGTCTAATTTGCCTGGGTTTTGAGCCGCAATGTAGTTGGCTGTTTCAATCATACGTTCAGATCTCTAACTGCGTCCATCCAGGAAATTATTTCCTCCGGTTTTCCATCCCAAGTTTGATGAGCAACGATTGTCGCAAACCCATCTGAGCCGTCATGGTTTGCCGGCAGTAACTCTTGGTGTTTTGGTTGTGGTTTAATCAAAGCTGAGTTTGTTGGGTTTGTGATTAGTGTTGAGTCTCATGTCTGACGTCTATGTTGTTGGCCAAGCCAGGTTCAAATTCTTAAAGCTGGCAATCTTAGGCTGACTAGCCAATCGAACCTTGCAGATGTGAACCTGTAGAACATGCAATCTCAACATGAATGCTGGGACAGATTTTGGTTTGGCTGTGACCGACATCCGTACATGCCTAGCAAGAATCTGTAGCTCTCTGTAGATGTGAATCTATGGTTTGGATACGAGTACATTTGGATATGAGTACAACGAGCTGTGGTATCAGCGATTCGTCTCTGTGAGGCTCGCAGGTATGCGTTCAGTATTCAGGAATGGAGCAAAGCAAGAGGTGTTCAGTGCTAAAGGCTTGTCTACCTGTAGCTACAAAACGCCGAAAGCGTCGCCTATTTCCAACTTGGTAGACCTGTTCAATAGTCAGATTCCTCGGGATTAGCGCCGGGCATTGTTGGAGACTGAGAAATACAAAAAAGGCCACCCGAAGTAGCCCTTTTAGGTCAAATGCCGATAAATAGCATTATCGGCATCATTGTATCTGTCGTTATGAGACAAAAATGAAAAGCCGTGATGTGAGTTTAAAAATGTGAATTACCCCACTTATAGCGTTAAAAAAAACCTATAAGATGCGGATTTTTATGAGCATTAATCTATGAGTGACGACATACAGCTAATTGTCCAAGCCATCAATAAAGCAGCAGAAACGGATGTTATTAAGGACTATATCTACCCAATGCTGTCAGGTATTACCTTTACACTGTTAGCAGCAGGAACAGCATATTTCACTGTAAAACACCAAGAGCGCAAGCAACAGCACATAGCCGCGAATCTAGCGAAGCTTAAAGCATCAAATAAGCTGATCTTATCTGCACAATCAGCCTTGCTGAATGTAATAACAATTAAGCAGGCTTACATACTAGACCTACCAAGTGATCCGATACTTAGAATGCTGAATATTGGACAGGTTGAGTGCAACTACCCTCTTCTAGATCTCCCACTTGAAGACTTTTCCTTTCTTTCTCCTTCAATTGACGAAATAGATCATGCTAGTTGGGAGAATCTCGCTAAAATCGCCGTTCTCATGAAAAATTACAACGCTACGCTAGGAGCGTGGTCAAAAAGAAATCGGTTTGAAGACGAAGTCAAGATGGCTATTCTCTCAGTTCATGGCCAGAAAGTCATAGAGCCAGAAATTTCAATTGAAACAATTATAGATGCTGCATCTGCATTCAAAGTAGGAATTGCTGTTGACCTAAATGAGCGGTCAATAGAGTTAACTGATGTAATAATTAATGACCTTCATTCTTTTCTAACTGAATTCCCTAAAGCAGTTAGGCCTCATATAGATGTAAACGCCATCAAAGGTTATGGGAAAATTATTCAATACGGAAATATGGCAGAGAGCTTTAATGAAATTATGCTTGCAAAAACGCCAAGTGCTGACTGGGAAGAATATACGAAATTCATGAAAGGCAAGAGTACTGGAAAATAGTTCTAACCACTCCTGTTGTTAGCCAGGGGGCGCTACCTTCTTTTCACCAACGCCGCTGCCACTATCACCTCCCTGCCATGATAGCGACTAGCATTGAACTGGGCTCAATCTTGACCCCTATCGGGTCTGGGGTTCGCACGTTAGCAGTAAAGTTAGTCGGCATGTGGTCGAACATCTAACGCCCTTCTTTTGCTTCCAGCACCATGATCCGCTTATTCGGTGCAGGATACATTTCCCGGAGTTCCAGACGCTGTCTTACGGAGGTTCTGTTCAGCTCATCAAAGTTAACACCTCCAAGTACCCTTCCCTTTGAAAGTTCTGCGCGATGAGACAATGGCATCCAGGCTTACTGACCTATCAACTAAGCTACCCGTAAACTTTTGCAGATGTTCACTGCCCTCACCTTCGCGATCAGCGTAGCTTGATTACTGTTCAATATGGTTTGACCAAGAAGGCAGTTTGACGAAATTACGTGCCATGATTCAGCCCCCTTTAACCAATTACACGGCGAACAGCCGGGATCTTGTTGGAGGTTTGGCTTTGATGTTGGTTACGAAACCTGGAAGGTATCTAAAGCGATAGCGTTAAGAATTAGCGCATAGTGATATCCCCAAGGGAAAGTGGCGCCTCACGGCGTGTATTGGGGATACTATAATCAAGTATTCTATTTTACTACTTTGTCTGTTAACGGTTCCGGCGGTTGGCTCTTGACCTCTTTGCGTACTAATTCAGTTATTGCATCAATCAGTTTTTGATGCGTCTTACTCTCAAAATCTGGCTCTTTTAGCTTGGTAAACGCACTATCGCTATTTAAGTTCCAATTCTCAAATATAGACTTTACATCCTGTTGGTCAACCTGAGAACCATATATTTCTAAATACATTTTACCGAATCCAATAGCGTGAATCCTGTCAGTTCTTTTCAGAGACTCATGTGTATAAGCGCTGGCTACTCCATATGAGTATTTAGCGACTGCAGCCAATATAGAAACAACCAACATTTCTTTAAACAACATGATTCCATACAACCCCCAATCTATATCGTCGGAATAAAATAATGTTAGAATCAGTGAGATGATCACAAACGTAGCAGATACCCCCACGGCCACCCAAATAGCTTTCGTGCCTTTAGCATTCCATTTTCGCGCTAACAGCCTGAAGTACCTTTCATGTTTCTCCAAATCATTTTTAGCTCTATCAACAAACAATGGTACTTCGGTGTCAATCTTAGACTGTAATTGCTTTTCTTTTAGTTTCTTATTTTCTAACTCTAGCTTACTGTTACTTCCTTGTAAGCTGTCTATATTAGACATTAATACAGCGCGTTCAGTAGCAACTTTATAATTCTCTTGCTCGGCCTCGTTACATTGTTTCTCTCGCCTGGCCAAAGTGTCTTTTAATGTTTGCACCTCTCTTTCATAGCTACTTTTTAGGAGAGATATTTCTCTTTTATAGTTATTTACATCACTTTCATAGCGCTCGGCCAAAGTATTTTCAGTGTTATCATTATTAACGGTTTGTAGTTGCTCTCGATGATGTTGGATTGCTCCCGTTAAGAATAGTTGGTCTAAGGCTTTCTCAGCTCGGAATATATTTAGGCTATCTAAGCATCGACGTTTCACCAGATCGAAATTTAGAATAACGGCTTTCTGTTCCGAAGGTGATAATTTGGTTAACTTACTTTCTAAATAGGTTCGACTGAAACTGCTTAATGTAGTCCAGAATCGTACAGCAAACTCAAAGTCCTTGTCAGACTGGTCAGTAGTTGTATCGGTGGGGTTGAAATTTGTCTTTGGTTTCTTGGTTTCCATTACCTAACAATCATTAAATTAGTCCTTTCCTGATTGGATGCTATCATTATTTATGTTGCCTTTGTATGGCATATCTGTGCATTAGGTCTCAGAAGTTACTAAAAACTATGGTTTTATCCTGATTTTTTGTAAGGAAGTTTTAATGTTAAGCGCCATCTATCTAGCGATCACAGTACAAGTTGTATCAGTATCTGACGGGGATACGGTGAGGGTTGTAATTCCTGATTGGCCAGATGTAGTTGGTCTTAATATCCCGGTTCGAATAAGGGGCATTGATACTGCTGAGACTGTCGGTGGATGTCCTAAGCCTAGAAAAATGGCATTAGAAGCAAAGACTCTTCTGTCAAAGATTTTGTCTAAAGCTCAAAATATTGAAATAAAAAACATTGAAAGAGGAAAATGGTGAAAGAAATAGATAGTGTGATTAATGTCTAATAAGCTTAATCACTCCGAAATCTTAATTTTGCGGTGGTTTAGGCGGAGCTTTAACTCCCCGACGCAAAGGCTTTATTTTGGTATGTTCTTCCAGATTTTTATTAATTTTATCGCGAAGATAGTTTTCTGCTTCTGTTTTAGTGTAATCCTCTACCAAGTTCTCAGGTGTAGATCTATGGGCTGAAAGAATCCCCCCAACTAAGGATTCCAGTTCATCTTGTTTAACGTCAGTTCCCTTCATCAAGGATTGGATGAAAATAGCATCTGACATATTTCCATCTCTCATTAAACTATAAAGTTTATGCATGGCATTGAGATTTCTCTCAAGTTGATGAGTTTTATCTATATAGTTGTTCAATGCCTCTTTTAGCTCTTTTCTATTGGTAGACTGATGATCTATTTCTCGATCCGCTTCTTGCAGCGCCTGTTTAGTTGCATCCAATTCTTGAGACATAGTACTGAGTTGGTTGCTTAGTTGGACAGAGTTGGTTC
Source organism: Shewanella corallii (assembly GCF_023349125.1). Lineage (GTDB taxonomy): Bacteria > Pseudomonadota > Gammaproteobacteria > Enterobacterales > Shewanellaceae > Shewanella > Shewanella corallii. The sequence continues at coordinate 60,065 of NZ_JAKIKT010000010.1, forward strand.
TTAGCTGATCTCGATCGTCTACAACTTTGTCATAATCCGTGCTAAAGCTTCTCTCACGTTCTTTTTCGATATATATCTTGTCAACTCTAGTCTTCTCATTTATAAAGCTTTTTTCTTCTCGCTCATTAGAACGCTCTAGTCTAGAGATCGCCATCTTATGATTAACAGAATCAAGCCATTGCTGATATTTTGAGTTGAAAAACACTGGGAGATAAAGTAACGCGACAAACAAAACGGCCTGAATTAAAAAATCATAAATAGTCGTATAGTCCTTTATCCAGTCAATTTTATTGGCAGCAGTCCCATCACTTGCCAATAAGTAATAGTACACCTCCCAATGAACAAATATGGATGATATTAGTAGCGCACTGAAAAACGGAGTTTTCATTCGTTCTTGCTGGGAATCCATTAACTGAAGCAAAAATTCTTTCAAAATAAGGTACCAAAATGCCAAAGTAGACAGATTTTATTCAAGTTAAAAGTAACTTTCAATGATTCCATTGCTTTTCAAATATCCAGTAGTGCTACCAATCATCTAATAAAGCCTATTGTTGCGGTGTTATATATCGCATCAAATGTGAAATGCTGGAGTGAAATAAGGTTTTTTATTTCAACATCAGAACCATCTATCTCATTGGCCATGTATTTTCTATCCTTAGATCTACTCATTCGTCCAACAACCATTAAAGTCGAATTACCTATAGTAGTTTTATCCGATTCACTTGGCCTCTGAGTTAGCGCAAAAATGGGTGCTAAACCTCTTGCCCTGCCCCTCCGAATTACCATTCCCCAGTGGGGTGGCGCTTTGCCTGCTGTAGTCATGTTTGCCAGATCCCTAGGACTGGTTAGCCTGACGTTTGCTCACTTCCACTGGTAAATGCGAAACTATTAGCAGTAAAGCCTGAGTAAATGCATTCAAGCCACCGGGAAACGATATAAACCGGGATTCTGAAGGGAATAAGTACAGGGAGATTTTTTGACAATGGATAGAGCTTTAATCACTCTGACAACGGTTTTGGTATTAACCTCTTTTACCGGTTGTGCGGATAACAAGTTGCTCATGGCTAAGTTTGGCAATGCTGGAACTACAGACGGTCGCTACAGCATCAGAGAAATAATGGTTTCTGATACCTCAGGTTGGTTTTCAGATTTTGGTTATGGAGCCGTAAGTGGCTACCCTGGCGCTTACGCAACGATTTCAGGCTTAGGCATACCCACTCACGTTAAGGGTCACTGGAGCAAGAACCCGGAATCTACAACAGACTCCTTAGTTTATTATCGAATTGATAGTGTCATAGACAGCACATTGGCTCTTGAAAAGATGAAAGCACTTAACAATGCGTATGAAAACTTTGAGCCTTCAAATGCAACTGTACAAGTCGTGGTAGATAAGGCTCATCTCAGGATTTTTTATACCTTTAATTGCTTCGACTCTTATGATGACTGCTCTAAAAAAGAAGGGAGCGACCCAAACGGTTGGATAGTGAGAAGCCCGACAGACTTGACCGATGTCGTTGTACTCTTCTCTGGCAATGGAGAGAGTTCACTTACTCCCTTCCCTACCTCCCCCTATGACAAGCGGATAATAAGAGCCGTCAATGTAGGCGAAACCGTTGTCAGCGAAGCCACTTTTCAGGATGTCGATTCAGTAAATCACCAAGTCACCGACCAGATTGTATTACCTACTGCATTCTCGGTAGTGTGGCGGAAGAAGCTGAATCCAGACGCTGGATTTTCTGATTGGCAATTTGATAACTACCAGCTCGATGGCGACTTTCCTGCACAGGATATGATGGAGGAAAGCATTCAGGCCTACCGTAACGCCATGGTGGGTTACGTCAAAACCAGCACATTTGATATCTTCGCTGAAGAAGACAACCTGTTTATCACCTACAGCGCGGCTTGTTTAACTGAGAAAGCTGGAGAGCGCTGTAAAGTCATCGAAGACCCACAAAAACGCTGGCGCTACTTTGACGAGCTTGGTCGTTATGCCCTTGTACTGTTTGAAGGAAAAGGCGAACAATTCGCTGGTGAGTAAGGTTAGCATCAAACATAATTCACCCTTATTAACACCTCACATACCTTACGACTCGTCGTCAGCAGGTGCCAAAATCTATCAATTAAAGTGATCTATCCGGCGGGAACGCCGTATCGAGATAAGTTAACGAGACCCATCCCAATTCCTCGTTAACGCGGCCCCTGCGATTGGTGCTGTCAGGGGCCGCACCTAATGCCCCCTTAACCGTTTTAAAAGACGGGAACTCGTTTCCCGGTTAAACCCCGATTGGGCACTCTCTGCTGACGTTCAGCATCAACTTATCGAATGAAATGGCGTGCAGGACATACTTGGCGACAGACTCCTGAGAGTTGTTGTAGCGGTTGATCATCTGCTTGGGGTCACCATCATGGTTGTGTTCAAAGAAGTACCACTTTCTGATTTTTGAATGGCCCTGGAACTCATAGGTGCGCAGGCTCTCTTCCCCCAGTATCGACTTTAAGCCCATGGCGTACTGCTCGCCTGAGGGGCTGATCTCTATTCCCAGAAAGCCACTGTCCCACAAAATTGAGATAGCTTCGTTGGTGTCGATACTCAAAGGCTCCAGCCTGTCCTTAAGGTCTTTAAACTCGAACGGGACTTTAAGGCAGTACAGGCTTTCCATTATCTTTTTGAGTACCGGATAGCGGCGCGTACCTTCAATCACTCGCTCATCGTAGAGCACAGCGCTCTCTTTCTTGATGGCGTCTTGAATGGTGGTGAAAGGGATTTTCCAGCCCCCTCTTCCAATCAGAACGTCTTCAACATCCTTATCGTGTACTTCAACGGCGTGTTCGACGATTTTCCTGGCGAGGCGCTGTATATCCCGTGATCTGTGGTGGGTGTGTCTGAGCACATATTTGAAGCTGCATTCTGCATAACCCACATGACAGTGGTCGTTGCGGACGGTAGCACCATACAGGGTATTCCAGGGGTCTACATTTTTGCGGTTATAGCCCCGGGCGGCCTGCCTGAACTCATACTCGATGCGCTTATTGATGAACTCGCGAAGATCTGTCTCGTTCCAGCGCATGCGTTTGACCTTTGAGGTCATCTTTTGCGGGAAATTCAGGTCTTCTTTGCGGTATCTGTGCCAGGGAATGGTAATAAAGATCTCTGCGCCATTGAGCTTATTGGGAGTGAAGTAAGCCTGGTAGGTGTTCAACAGGGACGAAACCGTAAGCTGGGCGATACCTGATTGTGCTTCAAGGGGTGAATTGGGTGTCTCTATGGGTTCAATGGCGATTTTGGGCTTTATCTTTTCGGAGCTGATATCACCAATACACTTGATCACATCGGAATAGGTTTTGTGGTGAAACACCGCAGACAGGTCGGACTTAACCTCATCGGCTTTGTTCAGATCCACTGCCGAGTTGGTGGCGATTTCCACGGCGATTTTAATGCTTTTCCAGATAGGGAATTTAATCCTCTCGATAAGGGACAGCTTATGAATCGCCTTCCAGTGCAGGCTGTTCTCCAGGTTGTAGTATTCCTGAAGTGCGCCCAACTGAATCACCAGGGCCCGGATGATCTCAGCCCTCCACAGGTCCTGCAGTGCCACCTCAAGGTTGTAATTGCTGTCGGCGTGAATGGCTTTGAGGGCGACCATCTCTTTGATATCGAACGCGTGCTCATTCATATACCAAAGATCGAGAGGATTATCCGCCTTCAGCTGTTTCGCCAGCTCTTTGCAACTGTCAAAAATCGATGCGGTTTTACCTGTTCCCCACTTACCTGTGATGATAGGTTTTGAAATCCGGAAACTCTTTCGGTCCAGAAAACACTCGGACAGAAGATCATCATCTTCTGCATTATCATCCCCAAAAATCAGCCGCATACACTCCCCTTATTTGTATAACACCACTCACCCTATTAGTGAGGGCCGGGAATTGTCCAGTATGCGTCTCTCTATATTTGTCAGGCCGAACTGTGCATTTGTACTAACCCAGCCATAGTTGTTTCGCACTATATGCAAGCGGGTTTTCATTACTTTTCGAGGCGGGTTGCGGCTCGTTGTAACATCATTTTCGCTCCTTAATCAGTGAGGGCTTTCAGGCAATTGCGTTGATTAGCTGTTGAATCCTGCGTTTGCTTTTACCGGGATAAAACCAGGCTCAATGTTGATTTGCGAAACAACGATTGTCAGCCGCTAAATACCTATAGGTGCTGCAGGAATGGCAAAAAATCATAAATTAGTGGGAGAAGATACCGACTGGTCCTTGCCCTGCCCTTACCAGTAATGCAATAAGCCACCCAATCAGCTATTGCATTACCGACAAAAAGGACAGATCAGCTGGCGGGTCGCCAGGCAGAAACACCATAGTAGGCAGCAACGATGGCGGTGAGGAAGCCCTCTATCCAGCCAATGATGGTCGCGTTTTCATGTATCTCAGTCAGTATGCTGGTATTGGCGAAGTCGTCGACCACGGCGGCAATCAACATAAATATCAGCGAACCGATAATGGTATAGAGGGACATATAGGCCATTTTGCGACGGTTTTTAAATCTTTCCTGTGAGTATTGGATAAGCGCCGTTTTATCTGCGGGAGAAATATCCGGGTCCTTCACAATCTCAATCATAATCCTAAGCGGATCTCTTGCGGCATCTGTGGTTTCTATCTTTACCGGGAATACGGATGCGCTCTGATTGTCCTGATCCTGAGCATTGTTATCGCCAGTGTTTGTATCAGTCATATCAAACTCCAATTGTTTTTTGGGGAGATGAATACTGCTTGGTGGGTTTACCGAGATAACAAGCTACATGACACAAAAGCAAAATGCCCGAGCTAAGCCGGGCATAAACGGGGAAGATTCATACGTCTTTCTGAAAGCACTGGCGCTATTTTTACCCAGTCATCTGGCGTTGTTTAGTTTATGAGTGAGCCAGCTCAATATTAAACTTCAGTGTGTCTAACGCTGTGTCCGTCTCCGATAGCCCAGCTTGTATCAGGTTATCCATCGTCAATTTTGCACACTCCTGGTTCAGGATAAGTCCTAATAGCTCAAGCCTGGGAAGGTGCATTTGGTTGATGATTTTTTCTCTGTTATCACCAAGGACTTCGCTCATTTGACTGATAAAGCGAGTGTAGGTTGGGGACGCTTTAAGATCGGTGGCTGACAGCCAGTCCCAGGGAAGAGGACTGACATTCCATAACTGATCGACCATCAATCCCGCCGGCGCAGATCTTAACAGTTGAGAGATCAATGCCTGTTGCTGCTGAAGACTGAGTCTTGTGGCCAGTGTTTCCAATTCAATTCGAAGATCAAGGTTATCTTCAATCATACTGGTGACCAGATTGTCGAGTAGTAACGCCAGATTCTTGTTATTCAACGCAGTGACAGCGTTGTTGACTAACACACGGTTGGGATTTGAAGTGCCCTGTATACGGTTATCCATGAATGACCAGGCTCCCAAAAATTGCTCCATCGAGAGTGACATCTTTTGGGCCAACATGCACAGTGGCACGCTTGCAAGGATATTGGAGAGATTCCGGATATGTGCGCTATTGAGCATGGGCGCGTAAATCTGCAGCCGTCTTTTGAACAGCCCTTTATGTTTTTTGACCAACCACTGACTGACTTCCATCAGATCTTGAGAATAGTCAGCGTCGGGATACTCACCAAGCCGTAACAGCATAAGCGCGATGACTGCTCTCACTTTAGCTGATTTGTCCTTCATTGCGTGATGAAGCAGTGGCAAGTCGTCGTGATTCAGACCTTGATGTAATACTTTATAAAGGGCTGCACGATTATCGGGCTTCTCCCCCAACACAAACTGCTCAATGAGCGCTCTGGCATATGCCGGGTTGCGCTTTCTGATGTATTGCAGCAATCTGAGCCGGATTGACGGCATGAGAGCCTGCCATTGGTCATGTTCCAAACCATTTTGTTCTGTTAGTTGTACATTGTTATTGTTCCCGACCAGCTCAAACACAAGAGAGTCTGGTATCAGGGTGAACTGTGCGTTGGGAGACCAGTCCTCAGGATGCGGCGTCCATCCCCTGCTCTCAATCAGAACCAGAAAACGATTTAGCAAAAACTCGTTCTTTTTTAACTGCTTCAATAGCCTCTTAAATGCCGGTCGTGATTCTGCTGTGAGTACGGGCAGTTGTGTATCGAAAAGATTATCCATAAGCTCCATTACTTGCCGTAGGCCCTAACGACTCAGGCGAACCGGATGCCAACTGATCCAGTATATTGTGGCCATTATTTTGCCCACTCCCTCTGATGACACATTATGTCAGTGAGGCGATTCCGTCCAATTGCCAGAAAGCACTATTTCAACATGGCAGGGGCTGTAAAAGCAGATGGTGGTATTGATAGCCCGTCACTTCCCTGTGGTCGGGGCTTAATTTGGTGGGTTACTGTTAAAGCATAGACCATGGCCTGAACACTTTTGTTCTTGTATTGATTGGTTGCCGGTTCCTTTGGAGCATAGGCGATGGCTCTGACTTCCCTGTCTGACCTCGGTATTTACCAATGCCAAAGAAACCGGCATAACTGTAATTTGGGTAGAAAGTAGCCCGTCACGTCCCTGTGAACAGAGCTTAAGCTTGATAGTTGGGACTATCAGTTGGTGCTTGCGAAAACTTCTCCGTAGGAGTAGCTGGTGGCCGTGTAGCTGATGTTATTCAAGTTGCCCAGAGGGCTTTTGAATACCAGCCATGACGCTGAGGTACCCGCTCCTGCATCAAGATCAGACACAGAGGTGCTTGCGCTTGAGGAGATCAGGCTGACGCCTGCAGGCAGCGAAATAGACGCCGTAATGTCGTGCGCTTTGATGCTGCCAAGATTGGTGATATTAACCCTCACCGTGTAGTAACCAGGCAAACCCGCATAGGTATAGCTTTTAACCAGGTTGAATGAAGGTGCCACGGCGCGCTCAAAGTTCTCCTCGGTAGCCAGAGCTACACGTTCACTTTGAGAGCTGTTCCAGGCGTAAACCTTAATCACCTTGCGACCACTTGAGGTTGCTGCAACCTGATGCACGTTATCTTTGGACGAGAAGTCAGTATCTTCGAGGCTTTCCGAATCTTCATCGTAAAGGCGCATATTGATATCACTGAGGTTTTTATAGCTGGTTGGGGTACTGGCATTGTTGTAGTCAACATCCCGCTCCCACACTATGGTGGACTTGTCACCCACATAGTTCTGGCCAACATACAGTTTGTAGTCCCCTGAGTTACCGGTTTTGGCAATGGTATCGATGAAGTAATCATCTTTGTGGAATTCAGCATGGCGGGCATCCAGATAACCCCAGCCATAGGTACGGTTCCACTCTTTACCCGTCACCTGACTGTCGTCTGCTGTGGTTTGGGTGTTGGCATCATCCCAGGAGTCGGCGGTGTTGATCATGGTCGCCTTCATTGAGATTGGATAGTAATGGCCTGAGTCTCTCAGCAGCAGAGAGACAGCCCCTACTTTTGGTGCCGCTGAGCTGGTACCGCCCAGATTGGCGTAGCTGTTACCTGTAGTACAGGTGTAGGTTTGATTACCCGGCGCGGCGATATCCGGCTTTTTACGTCCATCATAGGCAGGACCACGGCTACTGCTGCCGGTGATCACATCGTCTGAACGGGTCACAGTGTTCTTGTCATCCATGTTGGCCACTGTCATACCGTTATAGTTCTCGCCTGGCTGGGTCATGGTCGTGCCGGCACCATATCCCTGGTTACCAGCAGATTTCGCCCAGATCAGGTTCTTGCTGTGGACTATGCCATCAACAAATCGTGCCATGCTGCCCCAGGTCGTGGTCGAGGCTGAGCCGTTACCCCAGGAGTAGTTGATCACCTCAGGGTCATCGGATGCGGTGCGTACCATCCAGTCGGCACCGGCCATAGAGGTTGACGCTGAACCTGCATTGTCGACCAGGATCTTATCCAGGCCGTAAGCCAGACCTTTGTAGGTGTTGTTGGTACTGGCATACATACAGGCCACGCCTGTGCCATGGGTACCATTAACGGCATAGTTTTCGATAAAGGTGTGGCTATTCAGGGCGCTGTGAGTCTCTTCCACACCGCTGTCTAGAATACCTACATCCCAGATGCCGCCATCTTCACCATCGTTCCAGAATGACCCTACACCCAAAGATTGAGTCTGGTTATTCAGTTCAGGTTCGCCAGGGTTATCCAGGCTCACCGCAATGACCATAGGGTTCTTAGCCAGTCGCTTTAAGGCATCTGCTGGCATGGTAATGGCTACCGAATGGTTGGTATCGATAAACTGGGTTACTTCGCCACCGAGGGACTCCACCATGGCAGCAAACTTTTTCTGGGATGGCGCCAGAATGGACTCAGCTTTATCTTTAAACTGGCTGCGAATATCCAGCGCGACCTCTTCACGCTCCATATTCAGTTGTTTCATGCGTTCGGTAATGGCCTTAGGTTGACTGCCTTTGGCTGCGGACCAGGCATCCAGCTCTTCATCCTTGGTGGCAAAACTGCCTTTGGGTTCATATTCCCTGACCAGAGCGCGGATCTCCTGGCTCACTTTCTCTACCGCTTTGGCTTCCTGCTCCCTGGCCTGCTTAAGGATGGCACGATATTCGGGGGAGTTAAGCTCGACGATTAATGGCAGAGTTGGATTATCAGCGGCGAAGGCTTTCACCGCGGGGTCGATTTTGTATACAGGCTGGGGAGCCTCTACAGGCAACGCCTTCTGCCCTTCCAATACCTCAGGTCCACGCTGTTTGAAGTTTGAGGTTTCTGCAAATACCGGGTGGGCGTCCATACCCAAAGACAATACCAGGCCAACGGCCACGGAAACTTTACTGATCACCATCATGTTGAATACTCCATTCTCATCTAGATTCAGTCACAGGCTGCTCCAGCCTGTTGTGCTCATGGGGTTCGCCGGTGCAAATACCTGGGTTGCCCCCGGCGAGTCCATGCTGCGATAGAGATAGAAAGTTCCATGCCAACTTATATAGTGTTGTTTTTGTTCAGGTTCCGAATTATACACACTTTGGAACCTGTGGTAATGACATGTCAAAACCGGTTTCTGACATTGCGATTAGATGCCAAATGAGCATAAAAAAGGCCCCGAAATACGGAGCCTTTAATTGAAACTGGGGTTACTGATAACGACCGGATGAGATGAACTGGTTGAAGGACTCACACCAGACGATAGCTGTGGTGTAGCGGCTGATATCCAGATGTTCCGGCAGTGGCAGCATAAAGCCTTTAAATGAATTGATATTGCCTATTTCAACCATCTTGTCTTTGTTGGCCAGAAACTGCTCTTCATTTTCCACATAGACAGGCGACAGATACAGGCGGTAATCAGGGCCCGGAGCCAGATCTCCTGCAAATGCCACGGTATCGGGTGCAAAGTACAACATGCCCTCACCCCAATGCAGAAGATCGCTGCCACTGCGGTTACGGTCAAACTCGGCAACATAACTTGCGTTGGTTTGAACACCGCTGAGCTCAGAGGCAGAAGGCGGCTGTTCCTGGATCAGGATGGGCAACAAAAATATGCCCAGTGCAATGCCTAATAACAGTGCGGCACCGTGGGTAATTAATCTGGCTAACCATTTCATTTCACTTTTCCTTTTGGTCAGTTTCCATCGATTCCTGCGAGGTTATCCATGACCTTAGCATAAGCAGATTCATGACGCTCTATCTGACTGGTATGCAGGTATTTTGAGGTGGTATCAATGCTGTCGTGGCCTGCATCAGCCTGCACATGGGACAGCGGCCTGCGATTGATATTGATGTCATGGGTAATACCTGTATGTCGGATATTGTGTGCGCTCATGCCTGCCATGGCATTAGCATCTTCATCCAGACCATCCTCCCGGGCCTCTAGTGCGGCCATTTCCAGTACCTGCTGAACTTCCTCTCTGAGTTGGCGGATCCCCAGGTTGGCGTTGAGCACACCGGTTTCCCGGCCCCGGCCCGCGGCTCTATGGCGAACAAACAGAGGTGTGGTGTCACCGGCAGATGGCAAGTCTGTCAATCCAAGAGACCGGCGATACCGGGTCAATGCTTTCAACAGGGCTTTGGATACCGCTACGCTGCGACGTTTACCGCCTTTGGACTGAGGTACTTGAAAACTCCAAACGCCGGTTTGAGGATGGCGCTTGAACTGACCCATTACCGGAGAAAAGCCCGCTCTGGCGCCGACTTCGGAAATACGCAGGTAACAGGCGTACAGCAGGCTTATCAGAAACAGACTGCGCTCACCTGACCTGGGTTGTTCCCGGGCCAGCTTTTCGGCACAGGCCATCACATATGACCACTGCAACTCAGTGAATGCGGGCAGTTCGTCATCCTGCTGCAGGGCGAACTTACGGTCACGGTTATAACGGCTGTGGTTCATCCAGATCTGTGGAGGGTTTCGCTCGCAATACTCTTCACCGACCAGATAAGCGTAAAAAGATGAGAGGATGGCGATTTTGGTTTTGAGCGCATTCTCAGAGAGTTGATACGGGGCTTCCTGTCCCAGCGTCTTCTTGCCGGTAAAAGGTTTCCATGCCGGATTGGGACTTCGCTCACCACTACTTTTATCGGCTTTGAACTGGGCCACATTAAAGTAGCCAATCAACTCTGCTGGAGGTTGCTGACAGTAGCCCACGTACCGGGAAATATCTTTACGGGTAAGCTGCGCCGGCGACATGGCTGCTACATCGAAACACCAGTGGAAAAAGGTGGTCAGCTCACTGCGATAAGCCTTGTAGTTGTTCTCGTGATGACGCTGCTCCATCAACCAGTCACAGGCGTGTTCATACACCAAACCGGCATCACTGACCTTATCGATACTGATCCCTGTGATGTATTGATTGACTTCGGCATTGCCCTGTTCCAGATACTGAGGGCCATCAAACAGGGGGATAACGCTGGGCATTTAGGTGTTAATTCCATAATAAACAGAAACATAATATTACCTTACCCAGGCACGAACAGCTAAGACGTTTAGTACCGTGCTGCGTGGAGCCTGGCAGCCGTTAAATCACATCCGCCGATAACTAGCGGTTGGCCATTGCTCTACTACACTGAATCAATAGGCTTTAGATACGAGGTCACGGGTAATGTTGAATATGGGAAGCAACAGAAAAGGCTCTTTATTTACGGGGAAAGCAAAGCCCGCGGAAGCCAATTCGTTACCACCATGGAAGATTCTGATTATTGATGATGAGCGGGATGTCCACACAGTCACCAAGCTCGCGTTGTCCCGCTTTAAGCTCGACGGTCACGGCCTGGAGTTTATCAATGCCTACAGCGCCGAACAGGCGAAAACCCTGCTGCTGGAAAATGATGATATCGCCATGGCCTTTGTTGATGTGGTGATGGAGACAGATCACGCCGGTCTGGAGCTGGTTCGTTGGATCCGGGAAGATTTGCAGAATCAGGCGATCCGCCTGGTACTAAGAACCGGTCAGCCCGGTCAGGCACCAGAAGAGGATGTGATCGTCAATTACGACATTAACGACTATAAAGCCAAGTCTGAGCTCGATGCCCGCCGCTTACTCACCTGTGTTTACACCTCTGTTCGCGCCTACCGGGATATTATTGAAATAGAGAAGGCCCGCAAGGCACAAATGCAACACAGAGAGGGGTTGGAGCGGGTACTGTCAGCATCATCCGGCCTGTTTGAGTTCCGAACTCTGCATAAGTTTGCCGAAGGGCTGCTCAGCCAGGTGGCCAGCCTGCTCAATATCGATACCCAAACCCTGTTTTTACGTTGCAGCTCGTTCGACGCTGTGGTGCTGGCACCCAATGAGATCTCCTTCGATGTGCTGGCCGGCACCGGCAGGTACTCGGGCGTCAACAGTGATGTTATTCCCGATGACATCAATGAAATGATGAAAGAGGCTATCGCCGCTGAAAAATGTATCTACCGAGATGACTGTATGCTGGGGTACTTCCCGACCCAAAGGGGCTGGGTGAATCTGCTATATCTGGATGGTGTTGGCAATATCAGTGAATTTAATCGCAAGTTGATTGATATCCTCGCGGTCAATGTCGGGATCGCATTTGAAAACCTGATGCTCAACAAAGAGGTGGAAAACACCCAATCAGAACTGATCATGCGCCTGGGTGATGTGGTGGAAAGCCGTAGTAAAGAAGCGGCCAATCATGTTAAGCGTATGTCCGAATACTGCTTTGAGCTTGGGATGCTCGCAGGAATGACGGAAGCTGAAGCTCAGTTTCTGAGACGCGCCGCGCCGATGCACGATATCGGTAAGATAGCGATTCCCGATGACATATTGCTGAAACAGGGCAAACTGGATGACGAAGAGTGGGAGATTATGAAGCAGCATCCGGAGATTGGTCATCAGATCCTGGGTGACTCTGAGCGTCCTATTTTAAAAGTTGCTGCTCAAATTTCGCTGGAGCACCACGAAAAGTACGACGGCAGCGGCTACCCCAACAATCTGAAAGGTGATGATATCAGCCTGTACGCACGTATTGTTGCCATTGCTGATGTGTTCGATGCCCTCACCCATGCCAGATGTTACAAGGAGGCGTGGCCATTGAACGAAGTTATCGATGAGATGAAGAAAGGCGCAGGAACCCACTTTGACCCCTTCCTGCTGGCGCTGTTTATGGAAAACATCAATACCTTTGTCGCCATCAAAGATCAGTGGCGGGATATCTGACATCCTCCCCAAATGCCACCCAATATAAAAAAGCCTCCTTTGCTGATAACGCGGGAGGCTTTTGGTTTGAGAGTCTTTCTATTCTTTGCAACTGGCCATAATGTCCTGGCTCTTGCGGTAGATTTGGGTGTCTACATCCATCAAACCAAGCACAGTATCAAACAGGTTATCGTGGGAGAACCCGCCAGCTTTGGCTTTAACCGCAATACAGGTGCGTGACAATTTGCTGTCGTTAAGAAAGCTGTTGGAGAACCAGGCAAACATAGGGATATGGGTTTGTTCATCCGGCGCTATGGCATAAGGTGCTCCATGAAGATACATGCCATCTTCACCCAATGACTCACCATGGTCGGAAAGGTACAGCATACCTGTCTCATACCGATTGCTTTCCTGCTTCAACACCCCTATCACCTCACTCAAAATATAGTCTGTGTATACCAGGGTATTGTCGTAACTGTTGACCAGCTCCTGATGGGAGCAGTTTTGTATGTCTCCGCGCTTGCAATCAGGCATAAACAGCGCTTTGTCTTTAGGGTAACGTTGGTAATAAGTGGGTCCGTGGCTGCCCATCATATGCAGTACAATCAGGGTGTCCTCCGGGTGTGCGTCCATCTTCGCCAGCGTCTTCTTGAGCCGGTCAACCAGCACCTGATCCTGGCAGGATTCGCCATTACAAAATTCAGGGTCTGCATCCAGCGCAATCAACTCATGGGGGATCCGGTCGCAAACACCTTTACAGCCGCTGTCGTTATCAATCCAACTGAGCTTGATATCAGCATGGTGAAGCACATCCATCAAGGTATCTTCGGCGTGGGCATGCCTCGCGTCGTAATCTTTACGATTCATGCGGGAGAACATACAGGGTAAAGATACCGCCGTGGCTGTACCGCATGAACTGACATCATTAAATACCAGCAAATTATCTTTGGCTGTGTATTGGTTCGTGGGCCTGTCGTATCCATAGTTCTGGAAGTTTTTGGCTCGGGCGGTTTCTCCCACAACCAGTACCAGCAGCTTTGGCTTGTGGTGCTTTACCGTTTCGTGGGCGTCCAACCCAAGCTCATGGTAAGGCAATGGTTTTTGAAGGTAAGTGATATTGATGTACTTGACCAGCGAGCCGACAAAATAGGTGGGTACTATGGAGCGCTTGAAGTTGTCGTTATTGCGACCAAAAGTCACATAGTTTTGCAGGAACAACGCGGCAATCAGCCCGATAATCATGGCATTGACCAGAATAAACAGCCCCTTTTGCTTGAGCATTGTTGAGGCTTTTGGGTATTGCAGCGGCGCTTTATAAATCCAGATGGATGGCAACACACCGGTCAGCAGGAAACTTAGCACTGAACTGATGTTCAGATAGGTCTGCGCTTCGGCGGGATTGGTTTGAAAAATGTTCTGCATCATACCGGCATCAAAGATAATGCCGTACTGCCATTGACCGAAGAACACCAGAGAACTGACCAATGTCAGCAGGATAAAGAAAGGTTTAACCAGGTACCTGACGCTGAACAGAGAAAACAGAATCGACAGTGCGCAAAGCAAGAACAGAGGAATGGAGCCGACAAACCACCAGTTGACTGCTGACTGTGCCGCCAGGCCTCTTTCGACTACAGAAAAGAACGGAATGTTAAAAATACAGACGTAAAACAGTGCCAGCAAGAAAGTGAATCGATTGATACTCGTCGGCCAAATGCTGAATCTCAAAATAAACCCCGGTGAGATAAAAAGAGCGTGAAAGAGCAACAATTGTAACCTTATTATTCGTACTCGCTCAGTAAGATAGCCCTTTATTGACAAAGATTAACCCTGGGTAAATCTAGCAGTTTTTGGTCACTATTTATCCTGTCAAAGCCAATAGGGAAACAATCACGCCAGGGGGCGCTGACCCGGTACAAATTAGCAGGCTATAATGCGCCTTTTATCCTGAATGGAAGTCCAGCATGTCTTTGTCTTTTATCCTGGTTGAACCCGCCCGGGCAGCCAACGTAGGTGCCGCAGCCAGAGCGTTGAAAACCATGGGGTTCAATGAGTTGATCCTGGTTAACTCAAGCGCGCATCAGGAAGATGAAGCCAGGTGGGTTGCCCATGGCGCAGCTGACATTCTGGATAACATTCGCGTGGTTCCCTCGCTTGCATCACTTCGCGAAGAGTTTGACCTGTTAATCGGGTCCACCGCCAGAGAGCGCGGCAGTGCCAAGGTATTTCTGACCCCGGATGAGCTTAATGGCAGACTACAGCAGCATGAAGGTGGGAAAGTGGGGCTGGTGTTTGGCCGCGAGGCCAGTGGTTTGAGCAACGAAGAACTTAACACCTGTGACCTTTACACTTATGTGCCACTTAAGAATGAATACCCCTCGATGAATCTTGCACAGGCGGTCATGGTTTACTGTTATGCATTGAGTAACCTTGATGCCCGTATCGGCATTCAACAAACCCAGGCACCTGATGCTCAGGTACAGGCGTTGAAAGCCAAAGCTGAAGTATTATTGGAAAAGTTGGCAGTGACACAGGACGACAAATTGCGGGCATGGCTGTTGGATGGGGTGGCTCAACTACAATCCAGAGACTGCAAGATGGCTCATCAATTAGCCAGTGATTTGTTGAAGCACATTGATTGAAAAGAGAATTTACCATCAAAAAAGGACGCTGCATTGGCGTCCTTTTTTGTCAGCTGCGTCTTAATCTGACGACTTTCATTATTTCCATGTCGAAACCGGCAACGGTTTCTGAGGCTGGATAGTAGGTCAGGTTAACTACCTGGCCTTCAAGGGATTTGTACTTTTTGGTTCTATGGTACTTGAACGGTACGTCATAACCCTTGATCATCAGGGTATTGATAAAGCGCTCACCCTGCTCTCTTTGTGTATGAGATTCCACAGTACGATCGACACTGTGAACCAGCCCGGGATGTTTTTCCTGTAGTTTTTCAATATCTGTTTTCATACTTTCCATCCTTTAGTTGGCCAGTCAGTATAACCTATTTAGCGCACAATTTCTCGCCAACAGTGTCCCTCTGTCGTCAGTAATCCGTATAAACTAATTCAGAAGGAGGAGTTGATGAAACCAGCACTTATTATCATCGCTTTGGGGCTAGTGACAGCCTGCACACCTGCGCAGGATGCGAAAGGGGTGTGGGACAATTATATGAGTCGGCTTGAGACGGTAATGGACGACAGTGCCCCTGCCCCGAATTATGCCGTCCCCCTGTTTCAACCACCCATGCTTCCTGAGACAGATAGCTCTGTCAGCGTGGGGGTCCTGGACCTGTTTAAGCTGGACAAATGCCGTTTGGGCACTCTGGTCAGCGAGCGAAACAGTACCCTTGGCAAAGTCTCCACTGCCAGTCAGCAATTTATCTACCACGTTCGCTTTATTCAGCTGACCCCGGAATGCCTTTCTATCCTGTCGGACGAATCTCCTGAACTGACCAAGTCTCTCAATCTGGCATTGGTGGACAAGCAGCAAACTGCTGTCAGCGCCTTTGACCGCATGCTTGTTAATGACGCCAGCCTGAGGCAAAGCCTGTTTGCAGGCTCAACCAGTATGCAGCTGGACAATGCCCTGGCCGGGATTACTGAATTGGAAATGGCCGTAAAGAGCCTTCTGCAAATGAAACAGGCATTGGATGATGGGGAATTTGACCGGGTTGATACCGAGCTTGTAGAGTCCAACCTTGAGCAGTTTTATCGACACAGTTTGCTGCAACGTTATATGGCAGGAAGCCGGGATAGCCTGGAAGCGCTGGAGCAGGTCAACCTCCTGTTGGCGGCCAATCCAGACTTCAGAGAGTGTGCTAAGCGCGGTAATAACCGTTCCCGGGAGATCCTGGCTACAGTGTTTCGCAAGTATTACCTGCCCGGCGCTCAGGCCTACTTGTCCAGGTTAAGACAAATCCAACTGAGGTTAGGACCTGACTTGATTGCTCTATTCAAGGGAACCGCTATGGCCGAAGGCGTGAATTTTTACTTCGCGGAGGGCGACGGAAATACCCTGCATGGGCGGATGGAAACTCAAATCAAACAACATGTTGCCTGGTGGCAGCGGCTTCAGGATTCCTGTGGAAATCTATTCTGACCTGCAATAAAAGACCCGCCGAAGCGGGTCTTTTCCCTTTCAAAAACTAATGACTATTAGTAGCTGGCTTCAAGGGTCAAACCTGAGTATGAGCTGTAGCCACGCAACATGATGTGGTACGTGGTGGCCGAGCCATTGGTCAGGTTGCAGGTCTCGTTATTACCATAGCGGTATGGACGACAATCCCAGTCACTGGTGGTTGGTGCGCCGCCTGCTTTAACATACAGATCTGCGTCACCGCTACCGCCGCTGCTTTGCACGGTCAGAGCCATTCCCGCTGGAACGTCAATGGTGTAGAAGGTTTCTGACCTTCTTGAACCACTGATGTTGGTTTCAGGAACACCATTTTCCAGGCAGTTATCAGAAGTACAGCCACCGCCGCCTCCACCAACTGTATAAGTACCGGTCAGCGTTGCGCCACTGTAACTGCTGTAGCCTCGAACCATCACGTACCAGTCGCCCGCAGCTGGGTTGCTGAAGTCACAGGTTTCGTTATTGCCGCTTCTGTAAGGACGGCAATCCCATGTAGAAGTGGTTGGTTCGGCGCCATATCTTACATACAGATCACCGTCGCCACTGCCACCTGCCAGAGTGACCGACAGATTGGTTGCATCAGCAGGAACACTGATAAAGTAGCCGGTTTCAGAGCCAGAGCCACCTGACACGCCGACGCCCTGACCATTGGTCAGCTCATTGCCATTACCCGGAGGACAATCTGTGGTACAGCCGCCACCGTCGCCATCCAGGGTGTAAAGCAGTTTGTTTGGTGAACCTGTTTTGGCATCACTGACTTTACCGTCAGACGCACGCGATGCCAGAGTCGACACAACCTGTGCCGGGGTCAAACCAGGAGTTTGATCCAGCAACAATGCTGCAGCACCCGCCACATGAGGTGCTGCCATAGAAGTACCACTGATGGTGTTGGTTGCGGAGTTGGAAGTGTGCCAGGTCGAGGTAATGCTGGAACCCGGCGCATAAATATCCAGACATGAGCCGTAGTTGGAGAAGCTTGAACGGGCGTCATTGTTGGCGGTTGAACCAACAGTAATGGCGTCGGCGGCACGAGCTGGCGAATAGTTACAGGCGTTGGAATTGTCATTACCGGCAGCAACAACAAAGGTTACACCTGCCGCTACAGCTGCGTTAACAGCGTCGTCCACGGCCTGAGAAGCACCACCACCAAGGCTCATGTTGGCAACAGAAGGGCCGGATGCATTGTTTTTCACCCAGTTAATACCGTCAATGACGCCTGAATAAGAGCCGGAACCCTGACAGTCCAATACTCTCACGCCAACGATATCGACGTTTTTAGCTACACCCCATGTGCTGCCACCTATGGTGCCGGCAACGTGTGTACCGTGACCATTACAGTCAGATGCATCACTGTCATTGTCGACAAAATCATAACCACTGGTCGCGCGGCCGCCGAAATCGGCGTGGCTGTTTCTTACACCGGTATCGACTACATAAGCTGTGACGCCAGTACCGTCATAATCATAGTGATAGTTATTATCCAGCGGCAGATCTCGTTGATCTACCCTGTCCAGTCCCCAGGTCGCACCGCTTTGATCACCGGCGGCCAGAGGGGCAATTGTGACCATTTGGTCTTGCTCGACATATTTTACATTTGGGTTCTTTTTCAATGCCTTGAGCTGAGCTTTGTTGGCCTTTACCAGCACACCATTCAGCACATCACCGAAGTGTCTCTTCACCTGAACTGAGTACTGATTTTCAAGCATTGCACCCTGCTGGACAGCAAAATCCTGCACTGCCATTGGGGTGTTAAGGCTTAGGACAGTTGGGGTCTTAAAGACAACAATGTAGTTGTCCGGGATAAGTTTGGCCTGTACTTCCTGTTCAATTGACACCTGGGCCGCCTGAACACAAGGCAGAAACAGAGTGGCCACAGAGGCCGCTATTATCTTCTTGTTGTACATGTCTATCTCCAAATACTTGCCAAAATCGGCGATATCTAAAGTACGTGGATTGTGACATTTGTCTGCATTAACCGACGGATCCAGTCTGGATTAAACACGTGGTTTGGAAAGTATAGTTGACAGAAATAGGTATAATTTCAAAGATAAATTTTGTACTAAGCCGTTACTATTACTACCGTAGGAAAGTATGAAAACAGTCCCCGAGCCTCTAAATGTAACAGTTTGTAACGATTTGGGCGCAACTCAAATTAGACTGACAACTATACCTCAAGGGTTAGTTAATCAGTCGTTTGAATGATTCTGCTTTATAAGCACAATAAAAGATTACCAAGGGATTTCCTGACCGGAAAAATCCATGAATTCCCCGGTGTTAAGTGGCGAGATAGTATCCAATATTCGTTTCAATCCGATGACCGAAGCCTCGATATCGATAAGCGCATTTGGACCGCCCATATCGGTAAGTACCCACCCGGGGTGCAAGGCAACGACGGTAATGTCATCCTCCGCCAGATCCAAAGACTGACTTTTAGTCACTGAATTTAATGCGGCTTTTGATGACCTATACAGGTAACCACCGCCTGAATGATTATCTTCCATGCTGCCGACCTTGGAGCTCATATTGGCGATACAGGCTGTATCTGCCAAACAAAGGTTGGGATGAAATGCTTCTGCCATCTTCTGTGGCGCAATAGTATTGACTGTGAAAACCTTCTCCCATTCACTGACATTCGTGTTACCAAATGAGACGCCTTTCGGCCCATAATAGCCAGCATTATTGATCAGCAGATCCAGAGGAACACCTTTTAAGGCAGAAGCAAGGCTTTGAATTTCATCATAATTTGTAACGTCCAATCCGTAGACTACCAAGTCATCATCCAACTCCATCAGTGAAGTCAATTCGATAGCATCTTCCGGACTGCGGCAACAGGCGGATACCCGCCAGCCATCATTTAAGTAGGCTTTAACCAGACCTAAGCCAATACCTCTGTTGGTGCCGGTTATCAAAACATGCTTCTGAGTTTTACTCACCATAGCTACAACCTCGCCAAATATTGAACGGTAAGATGTGACACTTTGTCATGGAGTTGATCTTCAAAATCGTCGAGCTGAAGGTCAAAAACCTGTAAACAGTTTGCGGCCTGATCATGGGATAATTTTTTGTTTCCCATGCTGTAACTGATTTCAGGTAGCGATTTGTCGTACCTGGGTTCCATTCGGCAAGTAACCATATCAGTCATAAAATGAGAGATAGCTTTATTGGCCAGTGCACAAAATGGTTCGACATGTTCAGTACCTGTTGGGCCAAGACAACCTGGCTCCAATCTATACAACACATCAATCGTAACTTTCCGGGACATGTGAATTACCTGGGTAAGAATGAGAATGAAGGGAAGCGGCAAATATGGGCAACTGCCCTTTCCCTCTTCCCTAAGTATATGGCCGAATATTTGGCTTCGCTGATTCCTTTACTCCTCTTCGACAGAATCCAGCAATTGCGCTGCGGCATGCTCGGATAAGAGATTATCCAGAGCTTGATCAAAACTATCGAAGCTTTGCTGCTCCATGTAGAGTTTCAATCTATTAATAATGTCTTTACTGACTTCGATATGCGCTTTCTTTTGGCGCTTTTTAATTTGTGATATTTCTTTACGGGCTTCGCGCCAGCCAAGATCGCTGAAAAACTGATTCAGCAATATATTGGTCGCTTTCAATTGCTGAGCAACCGATTCTGATTTTTGCCTGTGGCTATTAACCAAAGCTCTTAGGCTATCAATCAACTCATTGTAAATTGGATGCTCTGTTAGTCGGTTTGCCGAGGCAACTGAGACAAGATACCAATCCGGTTTCCGTTGGATATTTTCGCTGGTTAAAAACCGATAAATCATAGGTACGGTCAAACTGATTTCATCAGCCTGGATCAGTAACAGTTTGCGACCGGCCCGGGGCGCATCGCCGTGATATCTCCACTCCACTTTTTTTCTCCTGATAAAATGGTTACACCATTTATATTTCAGAAATTATAGGGCCAGGAAATATCGTTTACAACAGTCAGTTACTCACAGCATCAAGGTATTTAGTGGTTACACCATTATATCTGGGGTGTGTTATCACACCTAAAGTCAGTGAGGATTATCTATACAAATAAAATGGCCAACCAGCGTTTATTACTATTAGACAGGCAATATAGAGTATCAGTATTTTTCAATGACCTCGCCGGATGAAGTTGAGGCTTCAGCATAAACAGATTCAGTCAATCCTAATTGAATTACAGCTTAAGGCAGAGAAAGGATCCAATTTCGCCCTCCGTGATTTTTCTGTTTAACGTTCTGGATTGGTCAGGAACAGTCCGGTATCCATTTATTGTCAGTATGTAAGCGCGCCTTTTATACAGAATAAATGGTTCACCATCCATTTATCCATTATGGTGAGCAAGTCAACTGCCCTACTGATTTAAACCTGAGTCGCTCAGTAAATATACCACTTTAAAGCGATAACCCCCTTCCTTGAGACGCACAGTTCAAGGAGTAGTCAATTGACGCCGCTACCAGTGATAATGACGATTATCACTGGTAGTAATTGTCTGATTTAAGTACAATTTGCGCCACTATAAAGGAGATACCAGAGGTACTTAGTGTCTTATCCTTATTCTGGCTCACCCGGTCGAGCTCTGATCAACAGTCAGGTTCCTGAGCAATATCATCAGGAGTCCAACCTGCCCAGCAGTATTTTGGATGACTTCCATAATGCTGCCGCTGAAACAGAGTTTGAAGTCTCCGCAAATACCCGGCGAAACTACGCGACCAGCTTTTCGATTTTCCAGGATTATTGCCAACACCATGGTATGAGTGCGTTGCCGGCAGACCCGAGAGCAGTGATCTCCTTTATTGGTCATCAGAAAGATCTTTACCTGGAGTCCGGTGTTCAATTATCAAAGGCGACACTGATCACCCGGCTCGCAGCCATCCGCTTTTACCATTTACAGGCAGGGTTTCGTACGCCAACGGATCATCCTATGCTGCTTCGAATTATGCGCGGCATCAGTCGTAACCAGTATCGACAGCAAGCTCATTATGATCAGCAGCCTATAATGTATACAGAGTTGGCCCGATTACTGGCTGCCGTAGATTCGCAGCAAAGTGGACTGTTGAAAGTGCGAGATAAGGCTCTAATTACTTTAGGTTTTCAGGGTGGATTTCGACGCTCTGAATTAGCTTCATTACAAACCCAACATCTTACCTTTCTTCACGACAAGTTGAGAGTTCGGCTCGCCTTTTCAAAAAGTAACCAACAGGGGGGCAAGGAATGGAAAGACCTGCCCTACTCTGAGCAGTTCGCAGCGGCAGACTATGTTCGTCGCTGGTTGGAGATCAGCCAACTCAGTTCCGGCCACCTGTTCAGGTCCATCAGCCGATGCGGTAAATTTACCCGCCCCTATGAGCGCAAAATGCCAGGTAGCAGCGGTCGAAACTCAGGCTTTTTAAATGGTGATGACGTTTATCGTACTGTAAAAAAATATTGTAAAATTGCTGGCTTAGGCGAATCCTGGTTTGGCGCACATAGTTTGAGAAGCGGCTGCGTCACTCAGTTGCATGAGAACGATAAAGACACACTTTATATTATGGGCCGCACAGGTCATACCGATCCCAGGTCATTAAGACATTACCTTAAACCGAAATAATTATGCCCGGACATACTTATACAGAACTCCTTAGCCAATATTGGCCTGATGCGAAGCCAGAATATATCGAAACCATCCAATCTTTATGGAGTGGCTATGGCGAACTGTTCAGAGTACGGGTCAAAGACCAAAGGTTTTGTGTAAAGTACATCCAACTGACTGATAAAGCTGTTCATCCCAGGGGTTGGGATACGGATATAGGGCATCAGCGAAAATTACTCTCCTATCAGGTTGAAACCAATTGGTATGCTTTCCTGGCAAATACTCAGTTGTCACTTCCACCTATCCCATCCTGTGTGGCACTGATTGATTTCGATTCCGGTCGTTTTATCATCATGGATGACCTTGAAAATCTGGGATATTCCCCGACTTCTGAGACCAATGACAGGGGCAAGATTGAAAGTACGATAGAATGGTTAGCCATATTTCATGCAGCTTTTATGGTCGACACCCAGGTCTCCCCCGTACCAGATAAAAACCAGCTATTGTTGGCGCCAGCATCCAATCAACTCTGGCCTGAAGGTTTATGGCGGCGCGGTACCTATTGGCACCTCAGTACCCGCCCTGATGAATTCGCCTCCATGCCGGATTCTGAATTGAAACAGGCCGCAGCTGATATAGACATGAGTTTAAGCTCTGCCCGTTTTCAAACCCTGGTTCACGGGGATGCCAAGCTGGCTAATTTTTGCTATCACAAGACTCAGGAGTCACGGGTTGCTGCAGTTGATTTTCAATATACTGGCGTAGGCATAGGGGTTCAGGATTTGGCTTACTTTCTTGGGAGCGTAATGGATTCAGAGCAGTTGTTTCAGTCAGCTCCTGAGTTGCTGGATTATTATCTATCCCGGTTATCGGCTTCCTTGCAGAACAAATTTTCAGCAGCTGAGATTCGCGACCTTAATCAGGAATACCGTCAACTCTTCCCTGTAGCATGGGCAGATTTCGACAGATTCCTCGCAGGCTGGGCTGCAGAGCATCCAAAGTTGAACGCCTTTTCTGCTGCCCAGTGTGATAAAGCACTTAAAATAGTGTACGAAATCAAAGGGTAAATTCGGGGTAAATTGCCCTTTTTGCCCGCTGAATAGATCGAACTTTACTCCATGACATTCCATATTGAGCTTGCAGTTGTTAAGCACATTATCGTTTCATGGAGAAAGTACAATGATTAATAAATCCAACCTACTCAAAATCAGCTCACTGCTGTTAGCGACGTCGATGGCGCCATTGGCTCAAGCTGTTCCCTGGTGCCATGGCGGTACCATAGTTCAAATCGCTGATGTTTCCTGGACTCAATCCCAGATTATGGCCAACTTTTCAGGTCCTATTCCCGGTGGTGTTGCCGACCCGGAATATTACACAGCGGCGACGGCCACCTTTAACTATGCCCAGACATTTGCCGGCGGCGGTGGAGGTTTCGGTGGATATAGTGTTCCGGGCTCAGGCCAGGTTCGGGTAAGACATTACGCTCCTTACACCTTTACCAACATGGTGGGCCCTGGTTATTACTACACCAGTCAGGGTATCAAGTTTAAGCTGGACAAGTGTTATACCATCCCACCTATGACGGCTCACCATGAACTGGAAGTTGCCCTGCCAGAGGATCCTGATGGTGGCGACATTAAAGTGACTCCTTTGGAGGGGCTGGAAGAGATGCCGCGCTACTGGCGCGAAACCCGCGAGCGTGAACAGAGGTAGCAATCTGTAAATATATATTGCTGCAATAGAAGGTATTTTTAGCCGATAACACTTAATCAAGGTGTCTGCGGGTGCTACAGTAATGACCACTGAATGCTCCCGGAGACACCTTTTTTATGCGTCGTTACCTGGTAATTGGCTTAACTCTATTGGCGAATATCTCAACAGCAACAGAAGCGGACACTGATGAGGTATGCGTTAATGACCACAGGTCAGTAACAAAATCCATTGAGACTTGTCGCCGGGTATTGGCCGATAAAAATTTGCCTTTGGACACAGAGGTTAATGCCAGCATTAATCTGATTGCCCTGTATACCCGTAATGGTGATTTTGAGCTTGCTAATCAGATGGATGCCCGTCTGAATAATCAGTTGGATAAAGAGCTGCTGACTCCTGAGCAGGCATTCAATTACCTCAGGCGCAGCGGGATTCTGGCCTATCGTCAGGGTGAATACGCGCAGTCACTCGGTCGGTTTCAAGCTGCAGAACGGATCGCTGAAGGTGAGCCACAACAGGCCCGGGTATTTAATGATCTGGGAACCGTTAATATGGCCATGGGGCAATTTTCCGATGCCCTGTCAGCCTTTCAATCCAGCCTGAAGATTAAACAGTCCCTGAACAACCCCATCAGTACCGCCGTCACATTTAACAATATTGGCACTGTTTATCTGAAGATGTCTGAGTGGTCCGAGGCTGAGTTGTACTTCAAAAAAGCAGCGGATATTTATCGTGATAACGATGCCAGCAGCCGACTTTCCCATACCAACGAAAATGTTGCTAAAGCGCTATTTAATCAGAGTAAATATCTGCAAGCGATCGATGTCCTTGAAGACAGTCTCAGTTACCACAGAGAGTCACAGGACAGGACTGCCATGTTGCGAGTGCTTATCCACTTATCGGAAATCTATTTGGCGCTGGGTGATCCTGAATCTGCCGAGGGGCATTTGAAGCTGGCATCGGTAATAGATACCGAGCTTGGACAGAATGCCCAGAGTATCCTGCTCAAGTTGGTTATGGGTAAGTTCCTCAGTAAGCAAGGCGAGTTTCAGCAAGCTGATGCGCTGCTGAATGCCGGGCTGGCCGCGGCCAAAACCGCAAGTGCTCCTGAAACCGTTAATGAATTTTATGATGCGCTGATAGCCAATGCAGAGGTGTATCATCGCTGGCAAACCAGTGCCGGGTACCTGAAAAGCAAGGCTCAGTTTGCATCCAGCCAATTTCAACAAACCTATGATGAAGCCCTGGCCAGAGTCAGAACTGAGTTTGAGTATGAGCAGCAGCAACAGGCGTACGAGATCCTCGCACAAAAGCACCAGATTAAAGCGCTGGAAGCCAACGACCGAAAGCATCAACTGATCTGGCTCACCGCATTTTCGTCTCTGGCGCTGATCTTATTGATGCTGATGATTCGTTACCAGCAACTTAAGCGTCGCACTGAAAAACAAGAACTTAACTCGCAGGTCGAGCTGCACCGAAGTCAGGTCAACGCTCTGGGTGTGTCGCTCGATTCGCTGCAAACAGCCATGAGTACACTGCATCAGGCGATGTTAGTTGCCGACAATCACGACAGAGTGATTTTTGCCAATCAATCATGCTGCGCCATGTTGGAGATGTCCTCTGAGCAACTGGATAGCCTTGAGCTGAACAACTTAATTACCACGGAAAATGAAAGCTTCTGGCTTAGTCTGTCATCGGATTCTGAATTGGACGAACTCAGGTTTCATGACATTAGGCTCAACACACCTGTGGGCGAAAAGCTGTGCCAGCTCGAGGTTTCCCATGTTGATGGTACAGGCTCGGTCACAGTGATCCGCTTTATGCAGGCCAATGATGATTCACTGCCCCATGCCACCGCCCTGCTCAGCGAAACAGAGTTTCATCAGCTGTTGGTCGACCTTATGGTCTATACCGTGGAGTCATGGGAGCAATCGACCCAACAAAGCCGTATAGAATTGGCGGAACAAAGTGGTATTTGGCGTGTTTCTATCGATGAAGGCAGACTCAGAACCCGCTCTCTGGACAGGTACCTGTCGATTCGAAGCCTGCCGAAAAAACCCAGATGGCGTGAGGTTCTTAGAACCGGCCACTATGTGCTGGCTGAGTGTGAACTGACAAAAGAAAGAAGAGAAGAGTTAGACGCCAAGCTGGAAAGAGTAAATCAACATCTCCACGCCAGGGCACTGCTATAGGAGATGATAAAAGGCAGCTCCGAACCCGCTGTGGCGGTGGGCGTTAACGGAGCTGCAAAAGACTATCGTTGATTAAACTTACTTCTTCCGCTCCAGTTGCTTGGTTTCACGGCGTTCAACGGGCATTTCACACAAGCCGCAGGCAAATACCACCCCCTGCTTCACGCTGTACAACTCGTGATGATTTGGGTCGCCATCTCTGAAGCTCGCTGGCTCATAAAAGATAGGTTTAACCGTACCGTCATCGCCTCTGCCTACCCTGTAAGCAAATTGGCTGCAAAGGTTGGAGGATGCACTGCGACCAACGCCATATTCGTCATCAAACTGACCACAGGTTTTGGTGCTGACACCGTCATCACCGCCAGGGCATACGCCATTCTCTTCTACATAGTTGGCGTACCGCTGGAGCTGATTGCCGTGCAGGGTAAATTTTCCCAGCAGAACAACTCTGCCACCTTCACACCATTCAGTATCAATTGGTTCTTCATGTGCCTGAGCGAGGCCGATGACCCCCACAAGACCCGCTGCGAACATCCATGCATTGCGCATAAGGTTACTCCCTTAATTTCAAGACCAAGTCTGACCCTAGAGAGTATTGCTGCACATTAGTATCATTTTTGCGGGTAAAAACAGGGAAAAGTTGAGCTATCCATTTGTTTTTAATTAGAAATAGGTGAATGACGTCAACTTATGATTCAGGATGATGAAAGCAAATTCAGAACTCACTTCCAATTACTTCAATCACAACAGTTGCTTAAGAATTTGGATCAGGAAAAATTTAACTTATCTTAACGTGCAATCCCATGGTTTGTTGCACTAGCATTAATTGTTTCATCCTAATTCCCACTTCAGGGAGGAATTGTGTCCACATACCATCTGCTCTGTCTGTTGGCCGCGGTCAGCATTTTTATCGCCTATTTCAATCAGAAATTCAGCAAAGTACAAAACACCATTGCCATTACTGCAGCCGCTTTAATGATTTCACTCGCTGTAGCTTTGGTTGGTCAGTTTGAACCCGCCCAACTTAAGATGATGGCAGGCGTGCTTCACAGTGACTTTGACTTCAGTGAATTCTTACTCAGCGGGATTCTGGGCTTTTTGCTGTTCGCCGGAGCTTTGGGGATCAAACTGAATAACATGAAGGACCAGAAGTGGGAAATTGCGGTGCTTGCTCTGGTCGCAACCCTAACCTCCACCTTTCTGGTGGGATTTGCCCTGTACGGGATTTGCAATCTGATCGGCGTTCCGCTGGATCTGGTGTATTGCCTTCTGTTTGGAGCACTGATCTCCCCCACAGATCCTATTGCCGTACTTGCCATTGTTAAAAAGCTTCATGCTCCCCAGCGGATTTCGACTCAGATTGAGGGAGAGTCTTTGTTCAATGATGGCTTTGGTCTGGTGATTTTCGTGACTATTTTTACCATCGCCTTCGGCACCGAAACGCCGACCATTGGTGGGGTTACTGAATTGTTTTTGGTTGAGGCGATTGGCGGTATTTTCTACGGCATTTTGCTTGGCGCCCTGTTCCACTGGCTAATCAAAGGCACTGACGATCCTTATATGGAACTGCTGCTGACTTTACTGGTGCCATCGGCTGGCTATGCCTTTGCCGAGGTCATTGGTGTGTCAGGCCCGCTGGCTATGGTGATGGCGGGTATTTTGATTGGCAATATCACCCGGGAACAGGGGTTAACAGATGCGTCCAAGGTTAACTTAAACCATTTCTGGGAACTGGTAGATGAGTTCCTCAACGGTATTCTGTTCCTGATGATAGGTTTGGCCATGTTGACCTTTGTGTTCCACTGGCAGGATTGGATCATGATGGCTATCGCAATCCCTCTGGTGTTGGCCTGCCGCTATATTAGTATCAAATTCTGTTATCTGGGGCTGGAGCGATTCAGGATCTATAACCCTATGTCTGTGAAAATTCTGACCTGGGGAGGTCTGCGTGGTGGACTGGCTCTGGCGATGGCAATGTCCGTTCCTGCGGGGGTTATGGTGATCCCCGACAAGCAGATTGATGTGCGGGAAATACTGCTGGTGATGACCTATGCAGTCGTGCTGTTCTCGATTCTGGTTCAGGGCTCAACCATTACTCCCATGATTGAAAAAGCCAAGCGGCTCGAATAGTCAGCCCGGCGGAAGATAAAAAGGCGACCCGATGGTCGCCTTTTGCTTTGTTCCTGAATCAAACGCTCATCCTGAGCATTTCAAATTGTGCTGTCGCTTAGAAGTCGAAGCGTACACCCAGAGACACTATGGTGTCGTCAAAGCTGTTGTACTGTGCCTGATCCGCGCACAATTGAGTTGCACAGGCAAAAGGTGATGAGCAAAATGTCAGCCGGTAGCGTTGCCGAGCTCACCTCTATGATGAACGCTGTCCATTAACCCTTTTAGACTTTGCACCCAGCTTTAAAAAATTATTGTATGAACATCCCCTGTAACTTCTGCTGGATTACTCCTGACGACCATAGCTCGCCTATACAAAATGAGCCCCAGCAAAATGAGAACCAGCAAAAACAGCAGTCCAGAGAGGTCAAAAAGCTGTATCAGGCCTATATGCCCTGGGCTAAACCAAAAGGCAGAGAAAAGCTAGCTATCGTCGCCATTAATGATCTGGACAACGAGGATACGGACCAGGCAGATAGCGATGACAAAAGGATAATTGCCGTGGTTCGCATTCGTCCAATCGGTGAGTTTGAGTTGGTAACAGGTATGCTGGTACATCCTGAGTATCGGGGACAGGGTATTGGCAATGATCTGCTTGAGTTCATTTCACCTGAACTCACCTCAGGGAAAAGCTTTCTGTATGCCCTGCCTCACCTTGAAAACTATTACTCCCGTGCAGGGTTTCAGCTGCAGGCGATCGACACAGTGCCCAATGATATCGGTCAGCTCTATCTTAAATACTCAAGCCAAAAGCCTTTGGTATTAATGGGCTGGAAGGGCCAGCTCACGACTCCCTGGTAAAGAGATAAAGCGATAAACAATAAAAAGCCCGCCATTGATATGACGGGCTTTGGTTATAGACCATCAGCAAAGAGTTTAAGGCTTGGCCAGGCCACCATATTGCTCAAACCACCAGAGGATATATTCAACCTTGGCCATCAGGTTGGATGGTCTGGCGGTGATACCATGACTGGCGCCCGGAATACGTACCATAGCAGTGTCCACCTTCTGCAGCTTAAGAGCCTGATACAGCTGCTCGGATTCGCCAATCGGTGTGCGGTAGTCATCTTCACCGGTCAGCAGCATAGTCGGGGTAGTGATATTTCCAGCAAGACTGATGGGTGAGCGCTTCATGTAGTGTTCGGTATTATCCCAGGGCATACCCGGGAACCAGTATTGGGTAAAGAAGGGATAAAAATCTGCCGTCAGCACAAAGCTATACCAGTTCATCACTGGCTTGGCGACAACCGCAGCAGCAAATCTGTCTGTATTGCCAACTATCCAGGTTGTCAGGGTGCCGCCACCCGAGCCACCAGTGACGTAAAGCTTCTCTTCGTCGATAAAGCCGCGCTTAATCACTTCATCCACACCGGACATCAAATCATCGTAATCCTGGCTTGGATAGTTGTGCATTATGGTCTGGGCAAACTCCTTACCATAGGAGGAGCTGCCTCTTGGGTTCATATAGAGCACCACATAACCGCGGGCGGCAAACAGTTGAAGCTCCATTGAGAACTGAGGACCATAGGCAGCAGTAGGACCACCGTGGATTTCAAGCAGTAAAGGATACTTCTTACTCTTGTCGAAGCCTGGTGGATACATGATCCAACCCTGCACGTTCAGACCGTCATAACTGGATTTCACCCAGAACTCTTCCACCTTTGCGGTGTCTTTGCCATCGGTAAAGTCAGCATTGAAATCGGTCAATACGTCATATTTACCTGCCTTACGACCGGATACAGAGGTGACAGCTAACTCGGCCGGTCTTTGGGTATCTGACAGGGTAAAGGCCATCTTGCCATTATCTGAGATATCAAAGTCACCAGAGGTGTAAGGTCTGCCCAGGCTGGTTCCGCCAATCATATCTGTGACTTCTGTGCGATTACGTGGGCGCTTACCTTTCACAGACACTTTATCAAGGCGGGTTTTGCCCTGATCGTCATAGCTGATATACAGGGCATCTGAATCGCCGTCCCACTGGAACGTAGATACCGAACGGTCGAGATCTGCTGTCAGTGATTTCACCTCGCCTGACTTCAGATTCTTAAGATAAAGCTGGTGGTTCTCGTAATTTGTACCTTTGTCGTCATAGCCTGTGTAAGCAAGCCACTTACCGTCGGGTGAAACCCTTGGCTGACTGTCAGGACCATTTCTGTCGGTTATCGCTTCTATCGCCTTTGAGGTCATATCCAGGCGATAGATTTCTGCGTTCAGCGGCTGATATTCAGCGTCGTCAAACCGGGAAGCGGCAAAGTACAGTGTGTTACCGTCGGGTGTGAATGACAGCGTGCCACCATGATTATAGGGGCCATCCGTTAACTGGCGGGCATGGCCGCCGTCGGCAGCCAGGGTAAACAGTTGGGTATTGCCCGGCTTACGGTAACCGCTGCCATCCAGACGGTAAATGGTATCTTCGATAAATATGGCGTCATCAGCCCAGGTGGCGCCTTTGGGTTTGCCAGAAAGAGACACTGGACGTTTTGGTGCAGCCGGAACAAACATGGAGAACACCAGCGACTTGCCATCCGGGGCCCAGATCAGCCCAGAGGGTGATGAAGTGAGACTGGAGATCTTGACCAATTCACCTGACTTAAGCCACTTAATGTAGATTTGAGGACTGCCACTCCGATTTGAAATAAATGCCAGACGGGTTTCATCCGGTGACAGCACAGGCGACCAATCGTAATGCTCTCCTGTCGTGACAGGAAGAAGGTCATCGCCGTCACTGCTTATTTTCCAGATATTGCCTGTCTTGCTGTCTTTAAACTTGTCCATCTGCTGACGCACAAAGTAGACGGTATCGCCATCGGCAGTAATATCCGGACTGGAGACATACTCAAGGTTAAAAACGTCTGTGGCACTCAGAGGCTGATGATTATCAGCCATCGCTGCAGGAGTCAGCCCCAGACTCAGACTCAGCGCCAGACTGAGCGATAGTTTAGAGGCAATCAGGCCAGGTGCTTTTATTATTGAGAGTTTTGAGCTTGGCTTTTTCATTTTCATCCCTGTCATCATTAACATGGATGCAGCATGCTAAAAGCAAGCGCTTAACTCAAGATGAAAGCCTGAATTGCATTCAATATCAGCAATGAAAAAAGTAACAAAGTGTTGGAAGAGGATTCAGCTATCCACTTGTCACCGGAAAACCTGAGTTTAAAGCTGCCAACAAGGCTTGTTATGAAGGTTAAGCGAGTCGTCTGCATGACGCCCTGACGCTATTTGCTGAGCGCCTGGCCGAGCGGCCCGAAATATCCCTGCAGAGCTAAATGGATCTCCTGCCTGTGGGCATGGTCCGGATAAACGGGCATGACATCCGGCTTGGTGGTACCTGATACCAGATAAGGGTTGTCTATCTCAGTGCAGGACTCCACCACAGCCTCAAAGGCGCGCGCCATCATCTCGGTCGGCAAAGAGAAGTAATGGGCACCTGCGGCCTTGTCAGCCTTTACACTCCGGGCAACATAATCATGCTTATCCAGACCGTCATGACTCAATAGTGCAGCATTGAATACTGAAAACAATCGGTCGTTCAAGGGATGTGGCAGGGGCAACTCATCTTTAAGCCAGCAATCACTGGCAAACAGAATGCGTTTACGGGGACCAAAAGCATCACCAATATCAAATGCCTTGTCAGCAATGTAATGGTCAAACGCATGCCAGAACTCATGGGCCAGCGCCCCTGCCCCGGCATTTTTAGCCAGCGCCAACTCCCTTTGGTTGGGGGCATAGTGAGCCTGCACGCCTTTACGGCCACCACTGCCGAAGGCCAGGCTTAAACTGCCGCGAAGGCCAATCGCCTCAGGGGGTAATGCCAGAATGTAAGCAAGGTCTGCCAGGGAATCGAAAATCAGATTGGCCGCCAGATCCTTCTCTTCCCGGGTGACCCAGCTGCCGACACGAATGTTCCCCATACCAAAGGTTTGCTTGATATCCATAAACGACATCTGCTCGCCATGTCGATAGTCAGGGCCTTTACGGGTTTTGTATTTAAAACTGGTTAACTTCAAGGCTGTTCCTTTGAGTTCATCTTTGAGTTCATCTTTGGGTTCAATCTATATGGATGAGGCTCGTTGTTCTGCCGGCAATAAAAAGGCCTCCCGAGGGAGGCCTTGATGCTACTGACTGGGCTGCGGTTTGTCTATCAGGACAAAGCAGAACCAGGAAGGATTAACCAGCGGCTTTCAGCTCAGGCTGAGGCGTGATCAGATTCAGGTCGAAATCGAACTCATCAACCCTGATTGCGCGCTCACGTTTCACATTATATGCATGTAGCTGCTTGGCTTCGCTTGCATTGACTACACCAGCTGCCAGCGCGTTATCTATGGTTTCACCGAAGCGAACACCAGCGCGAACCTCTTTCTTGCGCAACGCTTTCTTCAGGCGGGCCAGCAGATCCAGACACTCAATCTTGGCCAGATAGGCTTTTTCATTGATGTCGTTACCGTCTCCTGCTACCGGACGGATCAGATGAGTGAGCTGCTTCTTGAACGCAGTATTCATCTGCGCCGCCTCTGCCAGTTCACGTACCAGATCATCTGAAATCTTTGGCATACGCTTACCGTAAGTGATGGTCAGCAGGCGCATCGCCTGGCGGGTTGGAGCGGACGGGAAGTTATCCAGGAAGTCATGGATAGCATTCTCTGCCTGCTGCAGCGACCAACGGGTAGCGTAATGGAAGTAAGGTTCAGCATCCTTACGGGCCGCTTCAGATACCTTGGTCTCGAAGTAACGAATCGACGCCATGGCAGCATAAAGGTAGCTCATCACATCGCCCAGACGGGCTGACAGCATTTCGGCTTGCTTAAGCTTGCCACCCAGTACCAGCAGCGAGAAGTCAGCATATACCGCAAGCTTTGAAGCCAGTTGCTGAACCGCTTTCTCGTAAGGTTGAACCTGTGGCAGTTTTGATTCTGCTCCTGCGGTAAATGGCAGCAATCCCAGGCGGAACGAACGCAGGCTGTTACCCACACTGTAACCCACGGTTTTCGCCAGAATGCTGTTAAAGGTTTTATCAGCATCCTTCTCTTCGCTGTGGATCGCTTCCACCATATTTTGCAGGTATGGATGACAGCGCATCACGCCCTGACCAAAGATCATCAGGTTACGGGTCAGGATGTTGGCCCCTTCAACCGTAATGGCAATGGGTTGGGCTACATAGCCAGAAGCCAGGGTATTTTGCGGGCCACACTGAATGGCTTTACCTGCCTGAATATCCATGGCGGAATCCAGCACATCACGGCCAAGCTCTGTCATATGGTATTTGGCGATAGCGGTTACTACAGATGGCTTTAGACCCAGGCCCAAACCTTCGGTAGTCAGTACGCGCATCGCTTCCTGCAGATAGGTTTTACCTGCGATATCTGCAAGCTTCTGCTGGATACCCTCAAACTTACCGATAGACAGGCCGAACTGCTCACGTACTGCCGCATATTCGGCAGAAGATTTAAAGGATGCCTGAGATACACTCACGCCCAATGCTGGCAGAGAGATACCACGACCGGCGCCAAGACAACTAACCAGCATCTGCCAGCCACGGCCTATGTTTTGCTGGCCGCCGATAATGAAATCCATTGGGATAAAGACGTTCTCACCACGGGTGGTACCGTTGTAGAAACGCACCCCCATAGGATCATGGCGATTGCCCAATTGGACACCGGGGTGAGATTTAGGGATCAGCGCACAGGTAATGCCCAGGTCATAGGTATCGCCCAGCAGACCATCGGGATCCTGCACTTTAAAGGCCAGACCAAGCACGGTAGCAATTGGTGCCAGCGTAATATAACGCTTGTCCCAGGTGACACTCAGACCCAGCACTTCTTCGCCGTTATATTCGCCCTTGGTCACCACACCGATATCCGGGATACCACCTGCATCACTACCCGCTTCCGGGCTGGTCAGGGCAAAACACGGAATATCCTGTCCACCTGCCAGGCGTGGCAGCCAAAAATCCTGCTGCTCTCGGGTACCGTAATGCATCAGCAGTTCACCGGGACCCAGTGAGTTAGGCACCATGACAGTCACCGCGACAGCGCTGCTCTTGGCAGAAATGGTCGCCACAATGGTGGAGTTGGCGTAAGGGCTGAACTGAAGACCGCCGTAAGACTTAGGGATAATCAGGGAAAAGAACTTATGTTTCTTGAGGAATTCAAGAATGGAATCAGGAATGTGTTTACTGTTCTGGATCTCGAAGTCATCGATCATTCCCAGCAGTTCCTGAACAGGACCATCGAGGAAAGCTTGCTCCTCAGCTGTCAATTTCGCATCGGGTACGGCGCGAAGGGAATAAAAATCAGGCTTACCCTGATAGATGGAACCTTCCAGCCATACATCACCTGCATCCAGCGCTTCCTGCTCTGTGGTGGAAATGCTGGGCAATATCTTCCTTAGTTGGGTTCGTAAACTCATATCCATTACTCATCTGACCAGAATACACATGTCTACATTACGTCACAAAATGCGATCGAGTTCAAACAATTTAAACAAACGTTTGAATAAATTTTTAAAATGACACAGGAAATACATCTTTATAGCACACCTATCACATTGTAATTTATATCGTTTAGCGAACTATCACCGCTTTGATTTACCGCAATAAAAAATCTTCAATTCGTCTACATCCAAAGCTTTTAGGTGGACAAAAAATAAGCGAACACTTGTAAGCTTAATAAAGTGTTGAGGTTAAGCTCTGATGATCCAGAGAACACAAGTACTCCCGCTGAAACCCTTGGTGGGCGCGGAGACAACAAGAGTGAAGAGTTTGAAAGTTAAGGACACGCAGAGTTTCCGGCAGACTTAACGGATGAACTTAGGGGGCAGCTACCTTGTCCCGCCAGTTTTAGGACTTCAACGCCCGGAACTTAGAATATGACGTCAAACCAGTTACAGATACACAGATTTGTACCTGATATTGCGGGCACTTCCAGAGAGATTATGCCCCGCCAGAATGGAGTCTCAATGGTTACTGCGACGTTCGCGCTATGGATGGATAGTTAACAGGGAAAACCGAGTGACATAAAAGATGAAACCAAGCTAGATGAATGGTTAATCACGATTTATGCAAAATCAAAAGTACCAACCCCGAGATTTTTCTAACCTTTATTCATTTCAGGTAATATCTATTCAATTCAAACAATTGGCTTCATCGAATTTTGACAGCATCGCAGACAATCTATTGCTTAGCTCTACAATTGACCGTTGTTATTCGAACAGCGCCATTATCCAGCCAGTAATGCTTGATATTGGCGTGGTATTGCCATCGAGGAGTGAGCTTGCGAGCCTGCCGTTCAAAGGACATAGGGACAGACAAATACAAAAAAGCCCGGGTTAACTCGGGCTTCAGGGAATATTGTCGATGGGCTATTGAGCAGGCTGCTCTGCAATAACAGGCGCCAGAGGGGGCTGAACTTCAGCTTCAACCATTTCACTGGTTTGGGTTAGCTTGCCACTGCAGTCGTAGGCGTTAGCCATCATGGTCACTGAGCCCAGGAAACCGAAAGGACGGAACAGATAGATGGTGTCAGCGCCCTTCTCGTGGGCTTTAATGCGCATTTCGTTTAGAGTGCCCCATACCATGTCGCGGTCGGCATGCAGCCAGTAATCGTAGAAATGTCCCTGAGAACCCAATACCGTGCCTTTGTGTTCACAACCACGCAATGCGTAGGTGTCATCCCACAGCACTTTTACTTTTTCAGATTCCATGGTTGGAAAAGTTACACAGGCAGACAAACTGGCAGCACCGGCCAGTACCAACAGGGTTTTTAGCAGTTTCATCACACACCCAAAGACAGTTAACAAGAGAACAAAATACAAAGGGCGGCGAGTGTATGCTCAGTGATGAAATAAGGGAATTGGCGTGGTGAAAAATTGAGATCCACGCCACGGGCATAGCGTTAAAAACAGGTGGGTCAGCAAGTTGTAGCGTTCACCGGAACGAAGCGAGTGTCAGCTGCGTACTTTAGATAGTATAAAGAGCAACAATACCGCTCCCACAGTTGCACTGATAATGGAGCCAATAATGCCGGTGGCAGCAAAGCCCAACAAGCCAAATACAAACCCACCAAGAATTGAACCAATGACTCCAATCAGAATATTAATCCAGAGTCCGAATCCAGCCCCTTTCATCAATTGACCGGCCAGCCAACCAGCAATACCACCAATAATCAGAAAAGTAATTAAGGAACTCAGCGTCATAGCACTGCCCTCTTTTGTAACCATAAGAAGCTCTTCAAAAGTTACGCAGTTAGCGGCGTGAGCTCAATCTCAATATTAAGTTTCCTCAGCAGACTGAACCATGCTTCTGATTTTATGCCGGTTTACCTAGATTAAACTGTGTTAACCCTATTGAAGTTCAAACTGGCTGAATAGACACTGGAAACTCAATGACGAACCTAAGCCAGACCAGCGTTTACTGCACCTACCAGCTCATCACTAGAGTAAGGGCACTGGCCATTTTCGAACCGAATCATGGCTTTGATGACTTTCGGATAATCGTCCTGAGACAAGGGTGTATTGGCACTTATCCCGGCCTGTCCCGCGACATACTGGATATAGCTCTCAGTGGGATTGTTATCCTCCCGAGGTGCCCAGCGTTCAACTATGCCCCGGATGGTATTGATCCCGTACTTTAAGCGGTAAGTATTCATTGTGCGGGCAGCGGCGCGAATGCCAAAAAACGCGGAGGAGAAAACCACAAACCGTCCATCTGTACCACAGGCGCCTTCCCAGTTGCAGCCTTTCTCAATGTTCAGTGGATTATGGTTGCGGATGCCTCTGGGAATGTCTTTTCGTCTGGAGTTGGAGCGAAACGACTTACTTCCGGTCTGTTTGCATTTCATGCTGCCCGGCAACCCGGCCAGGAGCTTACATTCAGTCCGCTTTGGCATTAGTTTTATAAGGTATTGGCGGCACTTTTTAATAATTTTGTACAAGATATCGTCACAGCAATAAGATAATCAGACTTATCAGTGACACTAGCGACGAAAACTTAAAACAGGCTTGAAAATTAAAGCCCATCAAGTGACCTAATCCACAAAAGGAGCTGTTTATGGCATTGAAACCCCTCGTCCTGAGTATTTTGTCAGGACTGGCATTAGCCGGCGCATCTGTTGGTACGGCAGATGCCTGTACCGGCATTACTTTGAGCACAGAGGCTCACGCCAATATTCACGCACGCACTATTGAGTGGGGGGAAAGCAATCTCAACAGCAAGCTGATCATTGCGCCAAGAAACTATGGTTATGCCTCTACCATGCCCAATGGTAAAACCGGGCTCAGTTGGGACAGCAAGTATGGCTTCGCCGGGATTTCAGTCTCAGATGACAGGTTTATTGCCGAAGGGATCAATGAGGCAGGACTTACCGCAGGCCTTTTCTATTTCAAAGGCTACGGCTCCCTGGAAAAGTTCGACCCGGCCCATACTGCCAACAACATTACCGATATGGATTTTGTGCGTTGGATGCTGAGTCAGTTTGATACAGTTGAACAGGTCAAGGCAGCCATTAAGCAGATTAAAATCGTACCTGTATACCTTGATGCCAAAGGTAATCCATCACCAACGGCACACTGGCGGGTAACGGATAAATCCGGTGCCAATATCGTTATCGAGATTGTGAATAACGGCGAGATCCACTTCTATGACAACCCTGTAGGTGTGCTGACCAACTCTCCGGATTTCCCCTGGCAGGTCACCAATCTGAATAACTACGTCAATCTGCAGCCCGGCACCTCTGCACCGGTTAACTTTGGGGAGTATCAAGCCAGGTCATTTGGAGTAGGTACAGCTTTTGCGGCTCTACCTGGCGATATCAGTCCTCCGGCCCGCTTCGTGCGAGCAGCCTTTTTCGTTGAGACAGCACCCGCGATGAAAACAAATAAAGACGCTGTTTCTCAGGCGTTTCATATTTTGAATAACTTTGATATTCCTATAGGGACTGAATTCAGCACTGAACATAAAGCCCATATCCCTGACCTGCCCTCTGCGACCCAGTGGACTTCAGTGATCGATCAGCAAAATCGGGTGCTCTACTACAAAACTATGTTCGACAGCGGAATTAAATCTTTTGATCTGAATTCCGCTGATCTGAATGGCGCCAAAGAGACCAAGCTGGCGCTGGACAATGGCAGCTTTACCACTCACAAGGTGACTCAGTAGTCTTTGCTGAAATTAAAAAGGCCCGAGCGGGCCTTTTTATTTCATATTTGTGGCTGGTTCAGGCACACCAATCATCCAATACCCTGTCGAATTCCGGGTACTGGTTATGGGCTCTTTCGATAATTGCTGACACTGTGCCTCTGTGGTCATGGGCGTAAGTTTGCGCGAAGCGGGCAAACTCAGGTTTACCCTGTCTTTCCAGTGTCGGATAGGCAATGGCCTCAAATGGTCCAATACCATTAGCCAATAACCAAACATAATCATAAAAGTTCGCTGCGATAAGCCCGGCTTCACCTTCTGAGCCAAAAAATACCACAGGTTGTTCCAGCACAGGTTGATCTGGATTTACCAGCCAAAATGCAGCATAACCACCTGAGCCGTCCTGTCCGAATATCAAGAATTGGTCGCCACTCAGGGTTTGATTACAGGTCCACAACTTAATCCATGCATCTGTTTGCCCCGAAGATACAAACTCCTCATAGGGTTCAAAGTCGATACCATCCTCATAATCGATAGCAATTTGATGCAGCATTTTGAGTTTTTCGGGAAAATGTCTGTCCATAAACAATACCTCTCCTGACCGTGTTTATGACCTGATTACCAGGCACCCTTATCTACCTTAAAAAACTTATCAAACCACTCATCGGCGTCGCTATTACCCAATATTGCTATTTTGTGTGCGAGATCTTCCCTAACGCCAAAATAAAGGCCACACATTTGTGTGGCCTTTGGTGATGTTTCTATATCAGTAGAAAAATTAGAAAGTGATACTGGTTGAGTCCTTAAGGCCTCTGTTATCTGTCACTTCCAGGGTTACGCCTGTAGCGTCACCTCTGTAAATGAATACGCGTCGGTTGATTACCTCTCCATCATCGAATGTCCAGCGATGGCTGACCACTCTACCGTCACTATCTTTACTTCTTGAGCGGAATAGATGGATCCTTCCAAAAAAGAAAGTTCGGTGTTGGATAATCGCCTCAGGTGGATGACTGACAACAATAGACGCCGTCGCTGCGGCACTATTGAGACGTGTATCAGATGCTACCACCTCAAACTGAATATTAGACGCAGTAGCCGGAGCGTTGAAAGTGATGCTGTTGTTGTCTTGGGTGTAACTCACCGCAGGACCACGAGTTTGGGTGAAAACGTACGTCAGTTCATCACCATCTTCATCACTTCCGATCGCAGTAAGTATGACCTCACCTTGTGTCGGTACCACCAAACTATCATTCTCAAATGCAACCATAGGACGGGTGTTATTGACAGTTACTTCAAAATCAGCAGGCTCGGAGCGATTACCCAGGGTATCAATTGCCACCACTGTACCTGTCATGGTCTCAGTAGATTGGTCAATCTCCATGCCAGGCGCGACTTTCAGGCTGCCATCATAATCAACGACCAGCACATCAGAATTGGCATCTGTCATCTCATAGTTAGCAATTGGGCTGGATACGGCGTCGTCGTCTACGCCATTGAAGCGAGCAACAACTTCACCCTCTCCGGTACCTTTATCGACACTGGCTTCGAGGTCATCCACACGAGGTGCTGAATTGGCGTCCGGAGACATATTGAAGGTCAGCGCCACACCACCCTGATCAGACAACATGACATAACCCAGCTCTGAGTAACTGGCGTCAAACAGACCGGTTTCTCCCTGAGCCAGTGAGCTGATTGGGTTACCGGCTTCATCGAACAGGTTCAGAGCTGTATCGTTTGGCTCCAGCGTAACAGTTGCGGTAATTTCATCACCTTCACCGGAAGCGCCAGCCAGGATCCAGCTGTCTTCCTCTACCCGGAATCGGATGTTCACTTCACTGCCTATATCGCTCTCACTCAGGCCCATATCACCGAAACAGGCAAAATTGCCTATGAAGTTATTGCCCGGGGTATGCAGTACTTCACGAATGAAACCTCTGGTTGCATTGGGATAGCCATGGACAAACATGCGGGCACGATTGTCACCTCGACGGAACCAACCATAGTTAATGGAGCCTATCTTGTAGTCCCAGGTACCATCCTGATCCAAATCGAAGTCCACATTGTGGCTACCCACCAATGGATGGATAATTGGGTCACGGAACACCATGGTGTTAACTATGGCATAGCCACCGCTACAACCGGCAAGCTCGATAACCTCCAGGCTACCACCCACCATATCGTGACGACGTTCATCTTCTACCGGATCTACGCCTGTCAGACTGGCAGCGTAGACATTGGTCAGATCTGTCGCACCAGTGTTGGTCACGCTGCGCACCGTCTCACCTTCAAATTGTGCGACACCAACACTGGCCTCAGCGTCTGCCTTGGGCAGCACATGGTAAATCAGCTTAAGTGCTTCCTCATCACCCTGCATAAAGCGAATGGCACCGTCATACTCTGACAGGGTCAATGCCTGAGTCTGACCAGCTACATCAGTATTGCCACTTCGCAGGCCCCAGGCCGGCAATGCAGATGGGTCAAGATGCATGGTGACATCAAACTCTGCTGTGGAACCCGCTCCCACCGTGATACTGGATGGCATATCCATAGCAACAGCGCCGGACGCGATATCGTCCGCATATCTCTGGTGAAGTTCCAGGTTAAAGGTGTGATCGTTTCCGGAGAAGTTCTTTAAGGTCACAGTCTTGGTCACACTTTGCATCTCAGTGCCTTTAACCAGACCAAACGCCAATGCCGCTTGCAGGGAGTCTGAATCCCATGCGATCACCTCTGACTCTACTGCTCTTTCAAGGTCAACCAAACCTGCACCTATGTAGGAAACCGGTGCCAAACCTGCATCAGGGTTCTGCGCTGGTGGCGCCAGGTAAACATCACTGTTGGCGGTGTTCATCAAGGTCGCTTTGACTTCGAAGGCATTACGGTCCGGGAAGGTTTCCCTGACAACAGACACTGCACCCGCGGTAATTGGTCCGGAGAAGGAGGTACCGCTGGCTGGCGTCAGACCATCACCCAGACCTGGGTGAGCCGTCAGAATGTTTACACCCGGGGCGGTGATTTCAGGCTTCAGCAGTCCGGCTACCGATGGCCCTCTGGAAGTGAAGCTGGCAATACCATCGGCCAGAACCACAGACTCAGATTCAATGCTGTAAACCGCATTGTTATTGTCCAGCGCCCCCTTAAACAGGTTGCCAT
Source organism: Shewanella corallii (assembly GCF_023349125.1). GTDB lineage: Bacteria > Pseudomonadota > Gammaproteobacteria > Enterobacterales > Shewanellaceae > Shewanella > Shewanella corallii. The sequence goes on from NZ_JAKIKT010000010.1 coordinate 101,728, forward strand.
CAGCCAATGAGATCATCACTGATGGGATAGTGACATCTGGATTGGAACCGCCCATTGCAAACGGAGGCGTATCCACATTGTTGGCAACGATAACAAAATCAGCGCCCTTGTTTTGGGCATTCAACACCTTGGTCGTGAAGTTACAGCCACCGCGATCCACCAACACTGCGTTGCCGGTAAAATCTATGTCATCACCGAATGCATCACAGGCGTCTGCATTATCGTTGGCGGTGGAATAGACAAGCGGCGAACCAGTAGAGTCAAAAGCAAACTCATTGGTGGTATTAAAACCGGCGCCAACTGCAACGAAAGGCGTACCATTCAGTTCTGACTCGATTTTGCCACCTTCGTTTACCGGGTGGGTCATCGCCCCGACTGACATGGCGTTTTTAGAGGTACTTGGACCACCGACAACAAATGGACGCGGACCATCATTACCTGCAGAGATCACCACATTGATGCCCTGCTCTACCATTTCGTTAATCAGCAGCTCAACTGCATCACCATCGTTGTCACCGAAGGCGCCACCCAGAGACATATTGACCACATCCACATGATCTGAAGTATCACCGTCTCCATTCGGGTCCATCGCGGCTTCGAGTGCATTGAACTGGGCCACACCCGGGCAACCGCCAGCACACACACTGTACACATAGAACTCAACATCTGGTGCAATGCCGGATACAGAGTGACTTACGTGGGTACCGTGGTTGGTAGTTGCATCTATGGGATTAGGGTCATCATTCATAAAGTCATAACCGCCTATGACTTTACCCTGTGGCCATGAAGGCGCTGTCGCTTGAGATGCCACTGCAGCCGCATAATCATCAGGATTGCCCGAACCACCCAGAGCTGAGTGGGTATAGTCGACACCTGTATCCAACACTGCCACTATCTGGCCTGCACCAGTAGCGCCACCAGCGTTGGCAACAGCCGTGGCACCGACGTAATCACGACTGGCCGCGACATGCAGCTGCCTGTCATAAACCGGCAGGATCTTTTTAATATCAGGATTCTTTTTCAGACGCATCACAGCCTTGTGGTCACCGGCAACAATCAGACCGTTAACCAGTTTTGAGGTCGAAGATAGTACTTGAATATCTTCCCCCATAGCCGCGATTTGAGATTTCATTTTTGCCTGGGACGCCATTACATCCTGCATGGCGGCCGCTGGGCTTGATACGCTTCTGGTTTTGAGTTGTTTACTGACGGATTCCTGATTCAACACCACCATCCAGGCTACGACGCCTTGATTTTCCTGCAGTAGGGTTTCTTCGGACTGAGTTGAATCCAGATATTGCTCCAATTGATACTTGTCGATGGTTGAAGCACCGACAAGCCCTGTCATCAGCGAAGCAGAAATTGCGATTGCAAGCTTGTTAAACATGCCAATTTCCTTATTTGATTTTAATAGTCTTATTAAATTCAGGAAAATCAAGCACTCTAATACCGCTTAACTTAGTACCACCTATTTTGGTTTTCCTAATATGGGTCTTCTAACTGTACTAACATGGTCTTGAACTTGCGCCCTTTTTGCAGGCGACAATCGTTATAGTCGCAACTGTTCAAATTTGATTCAATACTTATTCAATATATGTTTCAGGCTCAACCAAATATAGTAATTTTGACTGCAAGACCGATTAAATAACAAGTTTTAAATAAACGTTTAATTGTTTGAGTTGAGCACTAAATAACTGAAACTGCATGTGTTAAATAACATGTTCGGAATAAGGTTATATAGCCGTTATTTAAATCAGGTTTTATATCTATTACTGAATAGTATTTTATTACTACAAAAAAGCCTGCTTCTCAGCAGGCTTTTAAAATTGTCTGATTATCAGGACTCGATGCCCACAATCAACCATGGAGCATTAGGCTTGGACAGGTCACGCTCAAGATGCCAGATATCAGTAATATCCTCTTCCATCGCATCCTGAGTTTCTTTGTACTTGCCTGAGAACTTAAGGCTCAACTCCGCTAACGACTGGTTATAGTCTGCGCGAACCAGTTCAGCATTAATAAACAGAATCTGGTTATGCAGTTCCCCGGGCGTTGCAGCGCGGTCTTGCTCAAGGGCCTGATACAGATCTGCAGAGACATATTCGCGGATCTTGTCCAGATCGTTGGCATTCCACGCACGCTGGATCTGCATGTAGTGATCACGGGCACGGTTAACAAAGCCGTTGGCATCGAAACCCGGCGGCAGGTTGAAAGGAACGTCGCTGGCCTGAGCACCGAAGCCACCACCAAAGTTACCAGTCTGCTGAGGCTGAGCCTGGCGTTGATACTGATGCTGACTTTGAGGACCCGCATAAGCTGGTTGGGGACGTCTCTGGCTCATCGCCTTTTGCGCCATCACTGACTTGATAATTTTAAAGATAATAAACGCCAGCACGCCGATGATCAGGATATCCATAAACTGGATCCCCTCAAAAGCACCACCGGCAAACAGAGCAGCCAGCAAACCACCCGCCAGTAATCCGCCTAACATGCCGCCCATCAGGCCTTTTTTAGCGCCAGATTGCGCTGCGGTGCCTTGCTTTTGAATCGAGTCAGTACGCTGTGCCTGTTGCTGTTTAGCAGGTGCAGTTTTATGGGACTTACCATAGGACTTGCCACCACCAAAACGCTTGGCATCTGCATGGGGAACCACAGCAAGGCTAACAGCCATCACCAAGGTAAACAGGGTCAATAACTTCTTCATATTTCTTCCTGTATTAAAAGAGAAAATGCATGTTATTGGAGGCCCGGCCTGCTAGCAAGTCTGATATCGTTAAAAAGTGTGAGTATACCAATCCGCATAGGAGTTTAGTCACTCAGCGAGAATTTAAAGGCGTGGAGACAATCGGAGCGAGCAAAGGTCTATCGGGATAAATCAAGCGAGCTCTGGGCAGTATGCGCACCTTTAAAACTCGCCCTTCGGGAGCCTGTCAGCCACACGATTACTGCCCCAAATTGTTTAGTCATAGAACCACTATGTCGTCATCAATTTGGATTGTACTCGAATGGCTGACATGGCTCTGATGAGATCAATCTCCTATGCGGATTGGTATTATAAAAAAGCCGGGCGTGTGTCCGGCTTCTGTCTGATTAGGGGCTGAGTGTTAAGTTTTAGATGATTGCCAGCTTTTGTTGAGCTGCTGATAGAAACGCTGGTCATCTTCCTCTGCGTGAGGCACAAACAGGAGAAAATAACTCTGGTCTTCCAGAGTAATAGTGATCACTGAGTTATCGTTATCTGAGTCGGCATACTCAATCTCTATCTCCGCTACCTGCTCGAAAGGCACAGATCTGGAATCAAACTGGCCTTCATCCTTCCAGTAAGAGAACACCCGGGTGTCAGTAAAGCCGTTGCCATCATCCCGAACATTGAAAAGCGCATCACTGTAGAAGAGTACAGGTGTTTCGTTCGCGCCGAACAGCTGCTTTCGCTGCATATAACTGATATCTCTCTGCCACAGCTCATCACCTTTAACGACTCTTTCTGACGGCATCAGGCCAATGGATTGGGTTACGGCAAATACCGCCAGAGGCACTGTGACTATAGCGATGGCAATGTGACGGGCTCTTGGCCTTGAGTTATGGGCAATAGCCTCTCGGCGACCAAGATTTAGCTGGTTGACATATAACACCAGGGGAAGCACACACAAAGGGAGCAAGAGCTCACTGAACCAGCCCGCTTTTTCTGATAACTGATGAGACGCGTTGAAGACGAAAAACAGAAAACACAATACTCCCATCACAAAAGTAGACACAGGGAAACTAATGTTCCGGTCCGAATGCCTTTGCTTTAACGTTAAGTAAAGTGGGTAAAGCCAAAACACGCCGAAGAGTGCCCTTACAAATGGCCAGATATCTGAGTCGTCTCGACGTTTGATATATTGCCAGCACTTGTATTGCCAATAGAAAGGGTAAATACCCAATGTCACCAGAGACAGTAAATAGAAACTGATTGGAGAAACAGGATAATATTCAACCTCCCCATCATAATCTTTGGCAACCAGAAAGCTGGAGATAGCTAAAACCAAACTAAACAGCATGATAACCAGGATAATGACAATCCATACCGCTTCAGATAACCCAATATTGTCAGGTACGGCTTGTGAGTCAGACGAAGTGGCTGATGCAGGAGCTGAGCGGGTTAAACCAATACTCAAGGAATCTCGAACTTTTAATATTGCGTCCGAATAAGCTTTTAACTCTTCAGCTGATATCAGATCTGTGTGGGTTTTAAAGCTGTATTCCAACATCAGCTTCCTACCCTTTTTATCGAATGTTAATTGATACTGATAATCGAAAAATGGATTGGATTCATTGATACGCTCGTCAGTAAAGCTCCAGTCTTCAGATTCCAGCTCAATCCGAATCAGACCATTAATTTCGAGTGGAAAAGTTTGCCCCCTGGGCCTTGGGTCGCCGGCATCGGGAACCTGAAGATAGGATGACACCTGGTTCTCACTGAAGTAAATAGTCAATGCCCCTGCTTCATCGATCTCCCAGGCCTCATCCATATTGTAGGACTCATGGTAGGTCAACTCACCGTGGTTACCGTGAACGACCTCGAGAGGTTCGGCGATTGTTATGGTCGGAAAGCTATTACCGTAATACTTGAGGTACTGTTCAGAGACCCCCTCGAGTCCGTTGCTGCTTAAAGTTGAACGGCCATTAATTGCATCTACGCCTCCATAGGTGGTCACCACCCTCAAGCTCAATGGATTTTCGTTGGTATCAGGTAGTTTATAGACCTCTTTATATTCAACCCGCGAGCCTGAGTTGGACTTGGACATGAGCTCAAGCTGATGGCCTGTGTCGTCCAGCACAAGTGCATACCCATAGTCAGGCTGGTATCCGGTAGCCTGTTGATGAAGTATTGTAGGATCGATCCACTGCACTTCTCCCGCGACTTCCGCTTTTACGATCGCATGGTTAAATCGCTTAGGTGAAGGCTGCATGGTATCCAATACCTGGCCCTCAGTGGAGTGCACCAGAACAGGAGAAGCCTTAACACCCATCGCCCTCAAAATCGCCGCTAACAACACAGTTTTGTCTTTACAGTCACCATAACGTTTAGTCAGGGTATCCGGCGCCGACGCAGGCATATGACTGTTGCTGCCCATCTCAAGCCCCAAATATCGGATCTCCTCCTGTACAAACTGAGTTGCTGCCGCCACCTGTTGCTTCTGGTCGCCGCTCTCCTTAAATCTTTTCGCCAAAGCTGTGATTTCATCATCTGCAACTGTCTGACGCTCAAAAAGCGGTCTTGCCCAGTCAGTTACCTCTTGCCAGCTATTGACCTCATTAATAAACACCCTCGCATAGGGACGGTACCAGGATGGAGTATCATTGGGCACTCTGACTGCAGGCACCTGATTTAACATCAACTTATACTCTGTAGTGTCTCCTAGGCGGATTTGCTCCATCTCCATCTCACCGTCTGTAAAATGGATATTCGGGGGCGTTTCTTTTTGCCAAACCAGACGATAGTGCTGATCGTGAACCGGTACCGACCATTGCAGGGTTCGCGCAGCAGAAAATATGCCCTGATACACGGGATTTTGACCGATACGGGTGAAATGATATTCGAAGATATCACCAACTCTGACATCATTAACGATCCAATAGGCTGACTTATTCTGCCTGACCAGGAGTGCATCATTGCCTCTGCTGTCCTGCAGCGAAAAACTGACATCCCGGCTTTTATCCAACCACACCCCATCACGCTTTAATCTGACACCGTGGAACAGAATCTTTTCGTAGCTGGGATCAAACTCAATCTCAATCTGTGAGGCCGTCTCCAGCCCATCACTGCCGGTAATCTGTTTTGCATAACGAGAGTAATATTCGGGAGCATCCTCTTTCGGAACCCTGTATTGGTTGTCGACCAACAGGGTGTAGATGCCGTCTGTGACCTCATCTTTAGGTATCTCAGACACTGTCGGTATCTTGATAGCCGACACCCAGTCGGGAACACCTGTGAAATATAAGCCCTGAGTTTCATACTGGCCGGATGCCCATTCAGTATCCAATTCATGGCGGGTTTGAATCTCATTGTTGCCCAAAGCTTGAAAGGGCAAAGCCAAGAGCATCAACAGGCTGTAAATTGAGTGACATTTTCCAATGTGAGGATCAAAGTTAAAGCCTTTATTAAATAGACGAGTCAGCGTTGTGATTATGCTTATTGGCATCTTGGCTAATGGAATCGAATACAGGGCTTTTTATCTTCACGAATAGCCGGATTGCGCGCAACATATAAATAACATTTTGTTCAGACTCAAATCAGAGGTATCTTGATTTGAAATCAACAACCAGAAACCAAGTGCATTCCAGTTTGTGAAACCAAATACTCCTTCATTTGCCAGATATATCTTTCTCATTGTCGCCATAGCAGTGGTTATCTGGCTATTGCTCACCGACACGCGCAAGGACTCCCGCGAGACTTTGCTGATGGAATATCAACAGTTATTTCAAGCCTCATACGACGCAGTGGTTCTGGAAGCTAAGATCAAGGACAGAGATCTGGGCCAGGCAACCGTCAAAATAGATGGCATAAAAGTGAACCTTTTAAACGGTTATCCCACACCCAGAAGTATGCTCAGTCTGCTCGGATTACCTGATTGCAGTATTAAGCAATCTGATGTGGCAGTTTGTATTACGCAGCTAAACGATCAACTGGAATTGAGTGTTAGTGGCAAAGGCACCGACACCCGCATCATCCTCTACCCTGCCGGTATGGACCCAGCTCAATGGTGGCAAGCCTGTATGCTGATCTACTATCGGCCCCAGTCCCCAACACACTCAGAATTTAAAAAAACTCCCCATTATCAGAGCCAACTGTATATAGATAAATGCCAGTAGCAGCCCCCCTATGTCGAGATAGGCAACTCCCGTGTTTGTGTGACATTTCAATGAATTATTTGCGACACCCATAATGCAAAGCCTGTTGTGACAGCGCTCACAGCCAGCGTCATATTAACGACCAATTCCTGAAACCTTTCTTTAACAAATGTTCTTTAGGGTTCCGTCTGAACTTTTAACAACTCTGCCGGATCTCGGAGAACATAATGAAATTGCACAATATCTTTGCGCTCAGTGCTTTATCTACTGCACTGCTTTTGGCTGGCTGTGGCGGCGACATCAATATCAACACCGGAAATGATGACAATGGAGGCTCCACTCCAAACCCAACGCCTCCAACAGAAACTCCTCAGCAAAAAGCCTACAAAGGTTTCGCAACCAAGAGCACTTCCCTTGCATCTGTCGATGGTAAGGAAGTTTGGGTACTCAAAGGCACTTTGGCACCGTCAACAGGCAGCTCAACGATTGGCAGTGGCACCACAGGTGGACAGAATGGCGCAAAGATCGTACTTGGCAGTGATGTAGTGTGGCAACTGGACGGCGCAGTTGTCGCCGGTGGCGACCAAGAAAACTCGGTCGAGCTGGAAATCATGGAAGGCGTTAAGGTACTGGGTGGCAATGATGCCTATCTGGTCGTCAGCCGTGACTCAGAAATTAAAGCAGAGGGCACTGAATCTGCACCTATCGTATTTACATCTGTAGAAGCCGGTATCGGTCAACAGGGTCAGGCCGGTCAATGGGGTGGTCTGGTGCTGCTTGGGAATGCGCCCGTTAATACCTGTCCGGATCTGAACGATTGTGACGTGGCTTTCGAAGTTGGCAGCCATCAATACGGTGGTAACCAAAGTGACGACAGCTCAGGCTCTTTGAAATATGTTCGTGTTGAGTTTGGTGGCTTCAAAATCAATGACACTCAGGAGATGAACGGTATCTCCTTCGGTGGTGTCGGCAGCGGTACCACAGTGGAATATATCCAGGTTCACGAAAACAACGATGACGGCGTTGAGTTCTGGGGGGGTAATGTTGCTATCTCCAATGTGGTGTTGACCAACAACTTTGATGACTCACTGGACTGGACCAACGGTTGGCAAGGCAGTGCCCAACATGTCTACATCAGCCAGAAAGACAACGGTTCCAACCGAGGTATTGAAGCAGACAGCAATTCAAGCGCTGATGCCGAGCCACAGTCAATGCCGGCACTGGCAAACTTCACCATCGAAGTGGCAGACGGTGAGAACTCCGGAGGCGATGACGCCGAAGGTATTCTGTTCCGTAAGGGCACAGGTGCTCACACCTACAACATGCTGGTTAAGGGTGGCGTAGACTCTGGCGAATGTCTCGAAATCAATGACGACAACACTGTGGTGGCTACTGAAGACGGTAACCTGACCATGAACAACAGTCTGATTGACTGTGTTGAACCGTTCAAAAACACCAAGGCTGATCCAGACAAGGGCAACACCATGACACTGGATGTTGAAGCCTGGTACAAAGGTCAGGATGGTAACCTGGTGGGGGCAGCCGATCTCGATGGCTATATGCCAAATGCAACGTCCCGGGCGCTGACCGGGGGTAAAGCGGATCTCGCCAACGTAGACAGCCGTTTCACCAACGCCAATTACATAGGTGCATTTGACGGCACCAATGACTGGACCCAGAACTGGACTACCGGCATTCACGGTGACGCCACTCCCCCCAACACAGAGTTGCCTACCCTGACCTCCTGCCCTGTTGGGACCACCTCTGAAACTGTGACAGCTGGCCTGTACAAAGACAGTAATATCACTCTGGTCTGCGCTATGAGTGGCAACATGACGTCAGATGTTACCTTGCTGGCCGGTAAAAACGTGCTGTACAAGATTGACGGTGGCCCACTGGTTGTTGGCGGCGACAATGAAAACTCAGCCACTCTGGCCATTCAGGCTGGCGTAAACCTGTTTGGTACAGATAACTCCTATATTGCAGTGTCACGGGGCTCTGATATCAAAGCCGTGGGCACAGCAGCCAAGCCTATCATCATGACCTCTGAACAGGATGTGATTCAAGGTGCAACCACGTCCCGTGGTCAATGGGGTGGGCTGGTACTCCTGGGTAATGGCCTGACCAACAAGTGTGATGATCCAAATTCCTGCGATGTTGCCTTTGAAGTGGGTGACCACCCTTATGGCGGCAATGACAATGCCGAGAGCTCAGGTCAGCTGTCTTACGTTGTGGTTAAGTACGCCGGATTCAAGGTCAACGACACCCAGGAAATGAACGGGATCTCCTTTGCTGCTGTGGGCAGTGGTACTCAGGTAGACCATATTCAGGTTCACGCCAACGGCGACGATGGTGTCGAGTTCTGGGGCGGCGCAGTCAACCTCAAATATGTGTACCTCAGCGACAACTTTGATGACTCCTGGGACTGGACCAATGGTTGGACAGGTAAAGCCCAGTTTGTCTTCATCACCCACGAAGATGGCCAGGCTAACCGCGGTATTGAAGCCGACAGCCACAAAGGCACAGGTGACACTCCTGTCTCGAACCCTACTTTGTCAAACGTAACCATACTGCCGGGCGTGGATGTAGAAAACGCCAGTGGAGACAAGGGTGAAGGTATCCTGCTTCGGGTCGCAACAGCCGGTGCGCTGCACAACGTACTGGTACAGGGTCGTAAAGGCGCGACGTCAACCACTGAAACCGGTGAGTGTCTGGAGCTGGACGGCACCTACTCTGAACTGGTTGATAACGTCAATGACGGCAAGCTGGTGATGACCCACTCGGTAATCGATTGTAACGAGCCTTTCAAATACAGCTCTGACAATACCGATACGGCAGATGCCATCAATGTCGCCAACTGGTTCAGCGGACAAACAGGTAATCAGGCCACCGCGGTTAACACCAATGACGGTATCCCTTCCGCTGGTGAAACCAAGCTGCTGGGCGCAGGTGTCGATATGAGCACGAGCGACAGCTTCTTTATGTCAACTGACTATATCGGTGCCTTTGACGGTACCACCGACTGGCGTGAAGGCTGGGCATTCATCGAAGAATAAGCCCGGCGTGTCCCCGGCATAAACAGGTGTTTGTGCCGGGGTGAACCCAGCCTAAAAGAATCAGAACGACAAGCCGCTTGCTGCGGCTTTTGCCTGACAGGAACAGGATTGTACACATATGAAAACTCAGCCTGGTTTTCCAGCCAATAAGCTCAGCCTTGCAGTGACTTCTGCTTTGTTAGCCCTGTGCGGCGTCATGCCTTTGAATGCACAGGCGGCTGATAATGAAGAGCCCGCTGTCGATGGCGATGACTTTCCTATCGAGCGCATTGAGGTCATGGGCCGTCTGCGTGCTTCAGCTTCTGCCGCAATGGAAGAACGCCGGGAAGTCCCAACTGTGTCTGACTTGATGGGCGCAGAGCAAATCTCACGCACAGGTGACAGTGACGCCGCGTCAGCATTGCGTCGTATTACCGGCCTGACATTGAAAGATGGCAAATTTATTTATGTACGTGGTCTGGGAGAGCGCTACTCAAGCACGACCCTGAATGGCGCTAATGTCCCTTCTCCGGACCCTACCCGAAATGTGGTCCCGCTGGATATGTTCCCGGCATCAATTATCGACACTCTGTCGGTACAAAAAGCCGCATCCGCGGATCTTCCTGCAGCCTTCGGTGGCGGTCATGTCGATATCCGCACTAAAGCGATTCCCGCCGACCTGCTGTTCAAGGTCTCTGTCGGGGGACGCCTTAACAGCAATGACTCCCAGGATACCCTGACCTACCCTGATGGTCTGGACGCCAGTGGCAAGGACGATGGTGCCCGCGCCATGCCCTCCAGCATCAATGAAACCATCCAGGCTTATGGTGGTATCAGCCCCATTGATATTGTCACCAACTCCAAGGGCACCATTAACTTTTCCCAGGCTCAGGCCATCAACCGCGCCCTGGCCGAAGACCTGAACCGGGATATGGATTTCAACCGTGAAACCACAGATCCCGGCCTGCGGGGTAATATCGCGGTGGGGAATCGCTGGGATATTGGCGAAGACTGGGTATTTGGTTTTATCGCTGCGGGCTCCTATAAAGAGCAGGCAGAAAACTACACCAAGAAAGAGGTGGAACTGGACGGTGATGCCACTGAAATCCAAATAGAAAACCAGCAGGATATCGAAGGGACTGAATATGTCGTTCAGACTTCAGGTATGCTGAATATGGGCATCGAGTTCACCGAAGACCACAGTATCTCCACCTATACCACTTACCTGCGGGATACCTCAGATGATGTGTCCATTGCTATCGAAGAGACCATAGACACCATAGGTGAGCCGAATGCACTTCAGGTGTTTGAAATTGACTATGAAGAGCGTACTTTGATCTCCAACCAGATCAAAGGGGAGCACTACTTCTATGACTGGTGGGATATCGAGTTTAACTGGATGTACTCAGACGCCCGTTCCCGTCGTTACGCCCCCAATGAACTGGTATACACATACAATGTGGTATTTGATGATGAGGGTAACCAAACCACCCGTAATCTCAACACTCAGGACGCACCCAAATATGTGTTCTCCAACCTTGAGGATGATACTGAGAACTATGGCTGGGATCTGTCTCTGCCATTGGAGCTGGGTGACAATATCATCACTCTCAAAGGCGGCTATCAGTACTATGAACGTACCCGGGAAAGCTATGCCACCCGACTTGCACTGGACGTCAACCTGACACCAACGGATACCAATGGTGAAATACTGCGCCAGGCCTTCTCAGCGATTTTCTCAGACTCAAACATCCAGAATAACCTGCTCAAACTTGAACTGAAGGATGCCTCGACCGACACCGAAGATTATGTCGCAGCCGAGATCACTGAAGCGGGCTTTATGAGCATTGATGTGGATCTGGACGACATCTGGCGCATCTATGCCGGTGTTCGCTATGAAGACTTCAAGCGCGCAACTCTGCCGCTCACGCCGGAAGGCGAAATCTCTGATGAAGGCGGCCGTTATCAATTGACCGACTATGTTATTGCTGAAGATGGCTGGTTCCCTTCCCTGTCTCTGACCTGGAAGAGTACCGACGAGCAGCAATGGCGTTTCGGCGCCAGTAAAACTGTGGTACGTCCTGACCTGCGGGAGGTCTCACCGGTACGTTTCCAGGATCCGGTAACGGGGTTTGATTTCTTTGGAAATCCGGAGCTGAAAAGCTCAGACATCTATAACCTGGACCTCAGATGGGAATGGTATCCGGGTCGCACCAATAACTTCAGCGCCGGTCTCTTCTATAAAGATGTTGAAGCACCCATTGAACCTATTCAACGTATTTCTGAAGCCGGGCGTCAGCTCAAATTCTATAACGCCGAAAGCGGTGAAATATACGGACTTGAACTTGAATTTCTGCAGGGACTTGGCTTTATCGGTGGTGATGACAGCATCTGGGATGCCTTCTTTGTTGCCGGTAACCTGACCCTGAGCGATTCAGAGATCAATATCAAACCCAATGGGGAAATTGACCCTACCAACGAAACACGTGCCATGACAGGTCACTCTCCCTGGGTGGCCAACCTGCAGTTGAGCTTTGATTCACCGGATGAAGCACACAGTGCAACCCTGGTATATAACGTGTTTGGGGAAAGAATTGCCTACGGTGGACGTGGCGGCCTTGATGACGTGTTTGAGCAGCCGTTCCAAAGCCTGGATTTTACCTATAGCTATACGCCGGTAGAGTCCTTTGCCATGAAACTGAAGGTGAAAAATATCCTGGGCTCCGAGACTGAGTATGAGCAACAGGATAGCCAGGTGTACGCCAAAGATCCTGGCACTGAGTACACCTTGCAGTTCAGTTATACCTACTGATCTGCGTTTTTGCAGCAGCCAAAATCCGGCCTTCGGGCCGGATTTTTTTCGTTATAGGAGGGTAAATATCTCTGACACAATTTGGCAATCTCAGGGTCATCTGTTTTCAGCCAAACTGTCATCTTCCCCCCTTAGTGTGTAGCGCATCGCAGTGTGAGCTGGCTCTCATTGCTTCATCAAAACAACAAAATGCGTTAACACTCAGGAGTGTCCAATGAGCAAAGCAACCCATGACCCAAGGTGCTACAACAAAAGTAATAATGAAACATTTAATCAGGTGCTTGAACGTCATCTTTCCCGTCGCCACTTTGTTAAAGGTGGACTGGGTATGAGCGCCATGGCCGCCTTCGCCGGAGCTGGCCTGAGTGGCTGTAATTCCAGCAATGAAACTGTCGTTAAACCTGCGCCAACGCCACCACCCGCACCAACCCCGGCCCCACCGACACAAGCCTCGGTTAAACTGGGTTTTGATTCTATTGCCGGCTCTATGACAGATGCTGTTGCCGTTCCTCAAGGTTACAGCGCCCAGGTATTGGCTCCCTGGGGCACGCCACTGAATGATAAAGCCAGAGAATGGAAGTCTGACGGCACCAATACGGCAGAAGATCAGGCCAATGCCATGGGGATGCACCATGATGGTATGCATTTCTTCCCGCTGAATGACAGCAGTGAAGATGGCCTGCTGGTGGTAAACCATGAATACCTGGATTTGGATGCCCTGCATGCAAACGGTCCAACGCTTGATGCTGATGGCAAGCGTACTGTGGTGGATGAGGTACGCAAGGAGATCAACGGACATGGCGTTTCAGTGGTACGTATCCGTAAGAATGGCAGCCAGTGGGAGGTGGTTAAGAACGACCGCCATAACCGTCGTTTTACCGGTGCCACCATCATGGATATTGCCGGCCCTCTGGCATATACCTCTTATCTGGAAACCCGCTTTTCCCCCGATGGTAGCCAGGCCCGCGGCACCCTTAATAACTGTGGTAACGGATATACTCCCTGGGGCACCTACCTCACCTGCGAAGAAAACTGGCCCGGTTACTTTGTAAACCGTGGTGACCACACGGAAGATCAGGACAGACTCGGCCTGAGCCATTCAAACAGCCGTTATCGCTGGGATACCCTTGAAGGCCACACAGAGGAGTTGGTGGATGAATTTACCCGCTTCAATGTCACGCCAAGTGGCAACAGTGCCCAGCAGGATTACCGCAATGAGGCCAATGGTCACGGTTACATTGTAGAAATCGACCCATATAACCCAGCCACCCGCGCAGTAAAGCGCACCGCGCTGGGTCGTTTCCGTCACGAAGGTTGCACCTTTGGCAAACTGGAAGCCGGTAAGCCTGTGACCTTCTATTCAGGTCATGATTCACGCTTTGAATATATGTACAAATTTGTGTCAGATGCCAACTGGGATCCTGCGGATGCCAACCCAGCCAATCGTATCGCTACCGGCGATAAATACATGAATGAAGGCACACTTTACGTCGCCAAATTCAATGCAGATGGTACAGGTAACTGGATCCCCCTGACACTGGACAGCGTGACCACTGATGGTCGCCGCCTGGGTGAAAAATTTGTATCTCAGGCCGCCATTATTCTGAACACGCCCGGGGCAGCTGATGCAGTAGGAGCCACTGAGATGGACCGGCCTGAGTGGTGTGCCGTCGATCCATTTACCGGCAGCGCTTACCTGACACTGACCAACAACACCCGACGTGATGAGGCCAATGCCGCCAACCCGCGCATAGATAATTCATTCGGTCACATCATTCGCTGGGATGAAGGTGAAGACGCCACAGACTTTAGCTGGGATATTTTTGTATTTGGCTCACCTGAAGATGGTGATGCAGATACCAACCGCTCCGGCCTGGCGGAGCTTAACCAATTTGCCAGCCCTGACGGCCTCGCCTTTGATAAGCGTGGCATTATGTGGGTGCAGACAGACAATGGTGCTGATGAAGTTGAGGAATACACCAATGACCAGATGCTGGCTGTGGTGCCTTCAACCTTGGTTGATGGTGATGGAAATCAGCAGGTCATCAGTGCTGACAACCAAACCCAGTTGCGTCGTTTCTTCGTCGGTCCCAATGGCTGTGAAGTGACAGGCTTTGCTATCACTCCGGATTACAAGAATATGTTTGCCAATATTCAGCACCCGGGCAATTGGCCATATTCCGCCAATGCTGCTGAGGTCACACCAGCAGGCACCAGCGTTCGTCCAAGGGCGGCGACTGTGGTCATTACCAAAAACGATGGTGGGGAGATAGGCGTCTAATCCAGAGGATTAGCAGTAAAAAAGGGCTCCTGTTGGGGCCCTTACTTATTTGATCATGAACTTGGTATGGAACGACCTTGTCGTTGTTAGACTGTTGAGGCTCAGGCAGGCCCGAATCAGACAAGGTCAACTTACCCTTTGTGCCATTGACCCTTGATCAAATCAAACTGGTGACGGCTGTCGTGTACACCGATTTTGGCTTTCAGGGGGAAATGCTTTCCTCCAGCCTGTTGCCAACAATCAAAGAACCAATCGATTAATGTATAAGAAGCGATACCCCAGGCATTAAATTCGTTGTCACCCATTGCATAATTACTTTCAAGCTCCCAGGGGTAAACCTGAGGGTTCTCCAGTAACTCAGGCTCAACGGGTGATGGGTACTGAGCCTCTCCGTTGACCATAATGAACACTTCCGAATTATCCGCATCCAGGAAGAATGTCTGCACAGGAAATCCTTCACTAAATCCATCTGGAAACAATTCAAATGCCAACTCGACAACATCTTCAGGGTAACTGTGCTGAATCAATTGCCGGAGTACCTGAGTCAGATCTGCAGACAGCAGACAGAGATACTGCTTCACCGCTTGTTGAAACCCTCTCTCCGCCTCGGTGGTTATTTCCAATGGATTCAATTTAGCCTCCTGAACTTGTTCACTTACTCACTGTATTTTGTTCAATGCGGGCTGACTGGTGTCAATATATCCAGCATAAACTCCCTGAAACCCGGGTATAAAGGTTTTGCTAAACTGTGCAGACTTGCCCTCGACCTCTCTTTGACTGTATTTAATTCAGAATGATCAAACCACACCAAAGGGGCTGGCTCTTTGGATGCGTCCGAAATGTCTATGCACACCGGCCCCCAGGCATCTCCCCAAAGTGCTATGGGAAAGTACCCACAATCTATTAAGGGACGCCAGGCGGCAATTAGTTCAGCCAAAGGCTGGAGCGGACTATCACCTGGAACAGGAGTCATCATCACCAAAGTATCCTGATAAGCGCTGCTGTGAACCTGTTCAAGCAGATGACAGCAACTGCTGAGATATTCCCGGACACAGACAGGTATTTTTATGCTCTGCTGGTTTTCAAGCGCCGCCAGACTGACGTGATCCACCATAGCTTGCGTGACTTGCCACTCGACCCAGCCATCCTTATCAACCTTGCCCTTCCTCATCTGTTCTGGCACGGCACTGGCTGGGAGCACGTCAGGAAATGCAGCAACATAGGCACAAATAAGTTTGTTTATCTCAGCTGCAGACATGTTTTTTTGCGGCTCGGACATTGGCAGGTTCCATACGGGTCAGAGTTAATCTCACCCAAAGATGTGATGAATAATACAAGCCCCTTCGATCGGGGGCTTATCAGGCTGAGATTCTGATTTCAGGTCAATTTTATTGTCACACAGTGGAAGCCCGGATTTAACCGGACTTTATGGTGAGATTTGCCTGAGTGTTACGCGAAAAGGTGGAAACAATAGCTGATTACCAATGCCAGACCAAAGGACAATGCAAGGGCTACACGATAGAGAGTCGATTTTGATTTGAACCGACTCAATTCAGTTGAGCCCTGATCAGCAAAGCGACCATTCAACAGCATCTGCAATGCCACCGCTTTTGGCCATTTATCTTCACTGCCCAGCTGGCTGGCTTGTTCGACCACCTGCTGCCAGAGCTCAGGCTGACTCACTTCAAGATGTTTACACAGCTCTGCACCAAGTGTCTGAACAAAACGGACATAGAGAGACACAAACATCAGGGATAACAGGATAAATAGTAAGATGGCGTTCATCGACTTCCCTCTGATGAATAGATAAATTTATTAATATATTTCAGATCATTAGCTTTATATACAAAAATGCCGGCAAATGCCGGCATTTCACTCAGAGCTAAGTCGCGATTAAGCGAAAGCATCCTGCAGTGGTGGTACTACCTGCTTCTTACGGCTCAGTACACCATCCAGCCATACACGGCCGTTTTCGGTAGCGGTACCGTAAGCACGCTCAACTACGGCAACGTCATCAGACACAACCAGCAGCTCAGAGCCTTCTTTCATGATGTCGGTCAGCAGCAGCATCACAGAGTGACGGCCACCCTCTTCTTTCAGAGAGGCAATATCAGCTTCCAGCTCGTGCTTGATGGCGTCAAATACAGATAGGTCAACCACTTCCAGCTGGCCAATACCAACCAGCTTGCCGTTCATGTTGAAGTCTTTAAAGTCACGCATAACCAAATCACGGATTGGCGTACCTTCAACGGCAGATTTCACTTTGAACATTTCCATGCCCAGGCCGTGGAAGTCTTCAACACCTGCGATATCAGCCAGCGCTTCAACGCAGCGAATATCAGCAGTAGTACAGGTTGGAGATTTGAACACAACAGTGTCAGACAGAATGGCACACATCATGATGCCGGCGATCGCCTTTGGAATTTCCACGCCGTGGAAATCGTACATCATCTTGATCACTGTGTTAGAGCAGCCTACAGGGCGGATCCAGCACTCCAGTGGAGTAGCGGTAGTCAAGTCGCCCAATTTGTGATGGTCAACAATACCTACGATAGTTGCCTGAGCGATATCGTCCGGAGCCTGAGTCACTTCAGAGTGGTCAACAATATAAACCTGCTCACCGGCATAGCTCTCTTTGAATTCTGGGGCTTCAACACCAAAGGTGTCCAGAATGAACTGAGTCTCAGGAGAGATCTCGCCCAGGCGAGTGGCAATGGCTGGCTCGCCGATCTGGTTTTTCAGATAGGCCAGCGCGATAGCACCACAGATGGAATCAGAATCAGGGATCTTGTGTCCCACTACGTATATAGACATGGCTCAATCTCACTATTAATTTCGGCGCATTTTAACAAATCCCATCCAAAGCAGGAATCCTGTCAGCCAGGCTGTTAACGAGTATGCGGCTTAAACAATCGCGAGATTCTACAAAATTTTTCCCCCGAACAAAATGTTAAAGCCGTAAATCAGACTAATTGTCATCATCAATTGAACAAACAAAAAACGCCGGAGTGATTTCACTCCGGCGCTGGCCTATAAAAACAAATCTATTGCCCCCTAGGGTCTGTTGACCTTTGAAGATGGTTTTTGCAGCACTTTGTCGTTGTTTTATACAAAGCAACGCGATTGTGGTGTAGTTGTTCTACATAAATGAGCGTTAATGCAGTA
>NZ_JAKIKT010000011.1 GCF_023349125.1 Shewanella corallii
GCGCTGTGGTCCCACCTGATCCCATTCCGAACTCAGAAGTGAAACGCAGCTGCGCCGATGGTAGTGTGGGGCTTCCCCATGTGAGAGTAGGTCATTGCCAAGCGCCAATTTCTGGTTTCCACTTTTTGTAAAAAGTGAAATCAAAAACGAGTTGGAGCGGTAGTTCAGTTGGTTAGAATACCGGCCTGTCACGCCGGGGGTCGCGGGTTCGAGTCCCGTCCGCTCCGCCACTTACAAAAAAGCCTCGTCAGAAATGACGAGGCTTTTTTGTATTTAACGCTCCTGAAAGTGCTGCGGGCGTCCCGTCCAACAGCGTCCCTGCTTAACAGCCCTGTTATACCATTCCGCATTCCTGTTCAGTCACCTTTGCCCAGTCGCTGGCAAACACCTTTATCACTTGCTGTGTATAGCTTACGAACTTGTTCCAAGCCTGACTGCAGGATTCCCTTATGTCCTCATATCCTTTGAAACAGCGATTAGCGAGATGATGTTGGCGCAGCCTGCTCCACACCTGTTCAATGGGGTTGAGCTCCGGGGAATAGGGCGGCAATTTGAGTATCGATAAGTTGGGGATATCAACTGCAACGTCATTGATATGCCACCCTGCAACATCCATTACCACCACAGCATGTCGTCCTGGTTTAGTTCGATTGGCGATCAGTTCCTGGTACTGGCGTTATTAACAAATGACGTGATTTCAGTATCTGGTTGCAGCACTCTGAATTGCCTGGCAGAAGAGATATCTGGAGAAATGTCAGCAAACATACGAAGCATGAATGTTGAATATTCCGCTTAAGCACAAGAGGTTAGCTACACCATCTGGTGAGCCTGTATCTGACATATGGTTTGCTGTGAAAACGGACTTTGAGTTTGGTTGGAGAGACACTTTAGGGGGGCACAACAGTGCGTAGACCCCATTTTGTGGTGGCAACTGTAGCTCAGTTAATATAAGGAATTAGCGAAAGCCTGTTTCACGGCTATAAAAGAAAAAGCCACCCTCGGCCTGGGCCTTGGGTGACTTTGGGGGGAGGGTACAAGATAGTCAGAATAATTAGTTAGCTGTATCCAGCATGCCTTCCCATACGATCTGGCGGTAGCGAACAGGGTTGGTGTCGCCTTCAGTGCTGAACAGCATAATCACGGCATCCTTATCCAGGCCCAGCTGTTGACGCTGCTCTGCGTAATCTTCACGACTTGCCAGCATATACAGCAGACCCAGGGTCACTGCACCTGACTCACCACTGATCACCTTGGTGTCGCCTGCCAGTGGGTTACCCAGTACACGCATACCGGTAGCAGATACCTTGTCTTCTACAGAAGCAAAGAAGCTGCTGCACTGCTTCAGGATTGGCCAGGTCACAGGGTTTGGTTCACCACAAGCCAGGCCAGCCATGATAGAGCTCAGATCACCGCCTACTGCGACCATACCACCTTGCTCACTGCTACCTGAACGGTAGATACAGTCAGCGGCACGTGGCTCAGCGATAATGGTCTTGAAGTTTTCTGCGCCCAGTTTGTCGGCGAAGTAACCCAGGATACCGCCGGCCATGGCACCAACACCTGCCTGCAGCATGATATGAGTAGGCTTGATACCCAGCTCTTCTACTTGTTCCTGCGCTTCAACTGCCATGGTCATATAACCCTGAGAAATCCAGGTAGGGATCTTCTCATAGCCTTCCCATGCAGTGTCCTGCACCAGCATCCAGCCATTTTCTTCGGCTGTCTGGTTGGCAATACGTACTGTGTCGTCATAGTTCACATCAGTAACGATACACTCAGCACCCAATCCTTTGATGCGGTCTACGCTGGCCTGCGGAGAGCCTTTTGGCATGTACACTACTGCTTTCTGACCCATTTCACGGGCAGCCCAGGCAACACCTGTTCCGTGGTTACCAGCTGTTGCAGTGGCGAATACCAAAGGTTCGCTCAGTTTCTCAGACACTGTCTTCAGGTCGATCTCACTGATATCTACACCCAGGTGCTCAGCCAGTTGCTTACCCAGTGCATAAGAGCCGCCCAATACTTTGAACGCATTCAGGCCAAATCGGAAAGATTCGTCCTTTACCAGAATGGCTTTGACGCCCAGGCGGGCTGCCAACTGCTCCAGTGAAACCAGTGGAGTTGGCTTGTAACCCTCAATTTGTTGATGGAATTGACGGGTTTGTTCAGCGATCTGTGCGGTAAACAGGGCAGAGGTTTCGCCGTTAAAGAACGCGTTTTGAGTCAGCTTTAGCATAGTAACCACTTTTATCAGAGACAAAGGGACCCCTGTCCCCTTCGACTAACTTGTCTGAAGGGGAGCCGGAATAACTTGTTATTTGGAACTAATTATTTGATGAAGGCGATCGCTTCAACTTCTACCAGAGCGTCTTTTGGCAGACGGGCAGCCTGTACACAGGAACGGGCTGGAGCCGCGTCAGTGCCGAAAACTTCGGTGTAAACTTCGTTGAAAGCCACGAAGTCTTCCATGTTAGCCAGGAAGCAAGTGGTTTTCAGAACAGTATCGGTACCGGCACCAGCTTGTTCCAGAACAGCTTTCAGGTTAGCCAGAGACTGATAAGCCTGCTCTTTGATACCGCCTTCCGGGAAAGCCATGGTGGCTGGATCCAGAGGCAGCTGACCAGAGGTGAATACCAGGTTCTGGAAAGCCAGGGCTTGAGAGTATGGACCGATGGCTGCTGGTGCGTTTTCAGTGTGGATTACGTTTTTCATAAGTCGAATCGTCTCTGCTGATTAAGATTTAAATTCACGGATGTACTTGTACACCGCATGTTTTGTAATGTTCAGATGGTTAGCAACAATGTTTGTTGCCTCTTTCAATTCAAAAATACCGTTATCAAACAGTATCTTGGTAATAGCTTTATTACGTCCCTTCAAGTTAACTGAAGGGTCGGCATCCACGTCATTGACTGCGTGTTGCAGTGCCTGCTCAACCACTTCACCTGCTGAGGAACTGAAGTTCTCTTTAATCGCCAGGTTGGGTTGCTGCGACATGTCAGGCATCAGTGTCTTAATAATCTCCGGAAATGGATAAGACAGATTCATGTTGACGCAGAACATACCGATTGGCTTGCCATCTTCACCGGCCAGGATGCAGGTGCTGGATTTCAGCATTGAGCCATCTTTATTGGTACTGAAGTAGCTTTTCGGCGTGACATCACCGGTTTGCTCATAAAGGCGCAACATCTTCAGACCCAGATCGGTAATAGGTGAACCCTCTTTACGGCCTGTATGGTGACCGTTAACTATTTTAACTACCGACTGTTCAAAGCTTTCCAGTGAATGAATAACGACTTCGCAGTGCGGTCCGATCAGGTCAGCCATACTGTCTGCCAGTCGAAAGTAGCCTTCCAGCAACTCTCTATCCCTTTGGGTAAATTCCATTTTTTGCAGACGTTCTGTCGTTTTACTCATTTCAGATTACTTTTGTGAACTTTAGGTGGCGGTATTTTCAACCTATCCGGATTTCATTTCAAGTTTAGAATCAACTTTCGTTAACTATGGGACGTTTTTTTACTGCTTCAGGCAAGTCAAATTTAACTCTGGTTCAATATTTTTGACTGTGATCATGTTTTCGAGCGCAAGTGACCGGGGTATGGTTAACAAACGTTGACCATGGGATTCAGGTCACATTTTTTAATTCAGCAAACAGTATTATTCGCCACATCAGTTAACGATAGTTGACTTAAAGAGTCTTTAGGTCACTTTTGTGACCCGTATTGCAACTAGGTCAGTTGTGTGAGAAGTGGAGAGTAATAATGAAAAGCATACTGCAGCGTGGATTTACAACTGCTGAATTTGAAATGCGTGCAACTAAAGCACAGCAAATGATGCGCGAAAAGGAAGTTGACGCCATCGTGTTAACTACCGAGCCAAACGTTCGTTACTTCTCTGGCTTCCACACTCAGTTCTGGCACAGCCCAACCCGTCCATGGTTCCTGATCCTGCCTGCAGAAGGCAAGCCGATTGCTGTTATCCCTGAAATTGGGGCCAGCGGTATGGCCGGTACCTGGGTTGAAGACATTCGTACCTGGGCGTCTCCATGTCCTGAAGATGATGGCATCAGCATTGTTGCCAGTGTACTGAACAGCCTGCCATCTCGCTTCGGCCGCGTAGGTGCGACCCTGGGTATCGAGTCCCATTTGCGCATGCCGGTAAACAATTACCTGCAACTGACTAAATTGGTAACTAAAGAGTTTGTTGACGTGTCTCTGGCTATCCATGAGCTGCGTCAGGTGAAGTCTGCCGCTGAAATCGAAAAGACCCGTGAAATCTGTCGTATCACCAATGTTGGTTTCGACAAGATCGCTTCCTACGCCAAAGTGGGCATGACTGAACGTGAAATCTGTAAGCAGTTTGGTATCGACATGCTGATGGAAGGCGCTGACGAATGTCCTTACATCATCGCTGGCTCAGGCCTGGATGGTTACGACAGCATCATCATGGGCCCAACTGATCGTGTCATCGAAGAAGGCGACGTGCTGATTATCGATACCGGTGCTGTACGCGACGGTTACTTCTCTGACTTCGACCGCAACTGGGCATTCGGCCATGCCAGCGAGCAGACCAAAGCGGCTTACCGCGCCACGTATGAAGCCACAACTGCCGGTTTTGAAGCTGCCCGTCCTGGTAACACCACTTCTGATATCTACAACGCAATGTGGAAAGTACTGGAAGCCAATGGCGCCCTGGGTAACGACGTAGGTCGTCTGGGGCACGGCCTGGGTATGGAGCTGACTGAGCGTCCATCCAACACAGCGACCGACAACACTGTACTGAAGCCAGGCATGGTAATGACTCTGGAGCCAGGCATGGTGTACGCACCGGGCAAGTCTATGGTTCACGAAGAGAACATTGTGATCACTGAAAACGGTGCCGAGTGGCTGAGCCGCCGTGCTGCCCCTGAGCTGCCGATTATCGACTGAATTTAACCGCCATGGCGTTTTTCGGAGGGGGGCCGGAAAACGTCATTAACCAAGAGAATCTCATTATGATGAGTTTTGAAGAGTTCACTTCGTTTGAACAACCGCTGGATCACCAGCAAGCACCGCGTATTAACCGTGTGCATATTGGTCTGGTGCAGCTGAGTACTGACCACAGTCTGGAAATGGATTGGGCCAAGCTGCTCGGTACCCAGGCTGGTGTGTTCAGTTCACGTGTGTACTACTCCAGTGAAATGACTCCTGAGGCCCTGGATCAAATCGCCACCGGCATCAGCGAAGCATCTGATCTGATTGCGACCGGTCTGCCAATGGATGTGATGGCATTTGGTTGTACTTCCGCTTCTATCATTATCGGTGAAGAGAAAGTCGCCCAGCTGTTGACCAAAAACCGTGGTGATATTCCTGCCACCAACCCATGGACCGCTGCCCAGGCTGCTTTCCGCCACCTGAACGCGAAAAAAATCGCCGTATTTTCCCCGTACCCAACCAGTGTTAACTACCCACTGTATCAGCAGCTGACCAATGCTGGTTTCGAGGTTGTGACTCTGGGCTCACTGGGAATTGAGCGCGATACCGATATCACTTTGGTTGCCAAAGAGTCCATGTTCGAGGCTCTGGAAACCATGCTGAAAGACTCTGATGCTGAGCTGGTATTTATGTCCTGCACCAACCTGCGTGTACTGGACCATATCCAGGAAATTGAAGAGCGCTTCGGCCTGCCTGTTGTTTGTAGTAACTCAGCTATGTTCTGGCACGCCATGCACCTGACCGGCAACACTGCTCAGTGTCCGGGCTATGGCAAGCTGCTGAACGGCAAATAAAAAATATAAAGCTTAAAAAAGCAAAGTAACCAAATTAATTAATCCCTAATCATAAAATACATAAGGGAACACTGAGATGACTAATACACAAAAAGGTTGGCTGGCCGCGATTTTCATCGGTTTGCTGTGGGGTATCCCGTGGATTGTTGGTACACCTATTCTGGAAGTAATGGATCCACAGGTGCTGGTATGGCTGCGCTATACCATCGCCTTTATCACCCTGGGCCTGATCTTCAACATCGGTCTGGCCACCGGCAAGATGAAAAAGAAAGCCGACTTCAAACTGAACTGGGCTAACCGCAACGACATCTTTTGGGCTGCATGCTGCGGTATCATTGGTCAGGGCGCTTTCAGCTTCCTGTCATTCCTGTCTCTGGATTACATTACCGCCTCTGAGAACGGCGTTATCCAGGGGCTGATCCCGATTCTTATCCTGTGCGTGGGCTTCCTGCGTCATGGCGAGCGCTTCACTGTGATGCAGATGATGTGTGCTCTGGGCGCGTTTGTTGGTGTGGCGATTCTGGTAATGGACCCTCAGTCTGAAACCAACGGTTTCAACATTGGTCACCTGATCTGTTTCGGTTCAGCTGCAAGCTTCGCGACCATGGCTTATGCCCGTGCCAAGCTGGCTGAGAAGTATGGCTCTGTAGCGACCATGTTCCACCAGTTCGTATTCGCCTCTCTGGGCTTCGGTCTGTACCTGTTCGTGGTTGGCGCTGATTTCAGCTCTGCACTGAACGTGTTCAGCTCTCCACTGCGCATTCTGTGTATCGCCATTCTGGGTGTGGGTATCTCAGGTATCAGCTACCTGATCTACATCTATGGTATGGAGCGTGTGGGTGTTGACGGTACCGGTATGGCACTGAACCTGATGCCTCTGTCCTCCTTCGTACTGGCGGTATTTGCTCTGGGTGAGCAGGTGACCCCAATGCGTTTGGTGGCAATCGCTGTAGTTATCATCTCTATGATGGCCTTTATGAAAGCTGGCAGCAAAAAGCAGGCTGCAGTTGCAGAGCCTGAGACAGCAAAAGACGTGATGTCTTCCCGTCCTTGCCGCAGCCAGTAATCAAACCCTAATTTTGACCGCCGGTGACTCAGTCACCGGCTTATCGTAAGAAGAGAAACAAGTTATGTGCATCGAGCAAAAAGTTACCGAATGGCGTCAGCATATTCACAAGCACCCGGAATTTGGTTTTGAGGAGTTTGAAACCTCCGCCATGGTGGCTGATTTGCTGGAAAGCTTTGGTTTGGAAGTACACCGCAACATTGGTCAAACCGGCGTTGTAGGTATTTTGAAGTGTGGCGACAGCGACCGTTCTATCGGTCTGCGCGCTGATATGGATGCGCTGCACATTTGTGAGAAGAACGACTTCTCCCACGCCTCTGTGAATGAAGGCGTAATGCACGCCTGTGGTCACGATGGCCATACAGCCATGCTGCTGGGTGCAGCCCATGAGCTGTCCAAGAGCCGTAATTTCGACGGCACAGTTTATTTTATTTTCCAGCCAGGTGAAGAGCATGGCGTAGGCGCCAAGGCGATGATCGCCGATGGTCTGTTCACCCGCTGGAAAATTGATGCGGTTTACGCAATGCACAACCTGCCAGGCATTGAAGAAGGCAAGTTTGTGACCCGTCCGGGCTCTCTGATGGCCAGCGAAAGCGCCTTTGAAATTGAGATCCTGGCCACCGGCGGCCACGCGGCAATGCCACACATGGGTACTGACCCTATTGTTGTGGGTTCGCAAATTGTTCTGGGTATCCAGACTCTGGTATCCCGTCACCTGAGCGCGATTCACGAGACGGCCGTTATCTCTGTTACTGAATTCAAGACCAATGGCACGGTTAACGTGATCCCATCTTCAGTCACCATCAAGGGCGATACCCGCTCCTTTACCGATGAAGCGCTGGCCAAGATTGAAAAAGGTATCGAACGTATTGTTGCCGGTCACTGTATGGCTGCAGGTGTTGATTACAAATACAGCTTCAACAACAGCTTCCTGTCGACCATCAACACAGCTGCTGAAGCGGGTTATGCGACTGCGGCGGCTATCGCCCTGGTTGGCGAAGAGAATGTTAACGGTGCCTGTGAGCCATTCACTATCAGTGAAGACTTCTCCTTTATGCTGCGTCAGGCACCTGGCTGTTACATCCTGGTAGGTAACGGCGTGGGTGAGTGTGGTGGTACTGCCCTGCACAACCCTTTCTACGACTTCAATGACAGAATCCTGATGCGTGGCGTTGGATTCTGGCAGAAGCTGGTTGAGCAGCAACTCAACAAATAATTGATTTCAAAAAAGTAAAAAGCCTGCATTAGCAGGCTTTTTTATTTATTCAGTGAAATCCGGAATCACTTTGGGCTTCTTGCCCTTGATGGTGCGGAAGAACTGCATCAGTCGATTCATATCTTCAACCATGTTGTCACCCGGTGTGAGCGGGGCAGTGATCACTATGGTCTTGCGGTCAAAATCAAATCCGATAGGGATAATAGGAACCTGAGCTTTTTTGGCGATATGGTAGAAGCCGGTTTTCCAGCGCTTAACTTCGCTGCGGGTGCCCTCTGGTGCCAGTGCCAGTTTGTACCCGGGATCTTCGGCAAACAGCTGAGCGACGGCATCCACCAGATTATTGTTTTTACGCCGGTCGACCGGGCTGCCCCCCATGGCCTTGAACAGCCAGCCCCATGGCGGGATAAATAGCTGATGCTTTCCCAGAAAGTGAATGTTTCTGTTAAGCGCTCCCCGGGCCATGACTCCAACAATAAAATCCCAGTTGCTGGTATGAGGTCCCACTATAATGATATATCTGCCGTCTGATGGCAGTTCCCCTTCGAACTGCCAGCCTGTCATTTTCATCAGCCAGCGACAAAATTTGGAAAACATAACCCTGATTCTCTGAGTAGGATTGATAGGTAAACCTCTATAGTTTACCAAGGTATAGTGCAAAGGCATGGGGTTAAAGGAGAAATTGTATGTGCTTAAAAATAGGGGCCATTATGCTGATGCTGCTGTCCCTGAACGCAATGGCCGTGCCGACAGATGACATCAGCTCCATGCTAAGGCAGCAGGAGCAAGCCTGGAACCAGGGCGATATTGAAGGCTATATGTCAGGGTATTGGCAGGATGACAAGCTACGCTTTGTGTCCAATGGCACGGTCAGATATGGCTGGCAAACTACCCTGGATGCCTACCGTAAAAACTACCCCGACAAAGCCGCTATGGGGCAACTGAACTTCAAGATAGAAGAGATCAAGATGCTCAGCAACTATGCGGCTCTGGTGGTTGGGCACTGGCAACTGAAACGAATAAAAGATGCTCCCGCTGGCATGTTCACACTACTGGTTGAGCGGATCGACGATCAGTGGGTGATCACCCATGATCACTCGTCAGACTAACTCAGTTACAGCCGGAATTTATCCCTGCTCAGCTCCTTTCCTTTGGGGTTATACCTGACCTCCAGACACTCCAGTTTGCCTGAACTGTGCCAGAGTAAAATACTGGTTGAACGGGTGCCGTATTCAGGATGGCAGATAAAGATACTGGATAGTCTGCGCTCCCACTCCAGACTGACGCCGGTATTGGGCAAGCTGTCTTCCGGGGGCAGGCTCTGATCCAGCATCATGGGTAACAGAGATTCAGGCGTTATGCTCTGCTGACTGACAATAGCCTGTTCCAGCGCCATTTTTCCCCTGGCCATTTTCGGCCAGATATCATCAAGATCACCATTGCTTACCGCATGAAATCCATCTGAGATCAGGCTGTTTTCTTTGCTTCTGCTATTAAAAACATAGAGTTGGTTTTGCTGCTGATAGAGCAGATTGAAAGGGTTATAACTCTCGCTGTGTTGCGCCAGCCAGTCATCGGACAGTTCGGCTTTCAGCGCCTTTAATACCAGCTCACCCCGACTTAACCTGTCTTCCTGAGTGGCTGACAAATCGCGGATATTGGTCAGTGCAGAGACTTCACCCATGGCGTTGAATCCCAGCCAGGTTCCGCCCGCTTTAAGGTCTTTCCCTGCTCTGATGCCATTAGTCCCCGGCCACTCATGCATATGTTGGGTGGCTCTGTGATGAAACTCATCCCGGTTGGCGCAGATGATAAGGGGATAATCCGGGTGGCGGTTCTGGGCGATAAAGAGGATACACATAGGCTAACCTACAAGGAAAAGTCCTTATAAGTTAGCCTGTTCTAGTAACAAATCCCAGCGGGAAAATGCCTGCTAGTGATGGTGATGATCATGGCCATGTTGATGACTGTGAACCAGAGGTTTGGTAATCATCAGACGGCGCAGAAACTTACGTGGGCCAAGGCGCATTAAACTGGCACCAAAGATCAATGCCAGTAAGGCCAGGGCCAGCCATTGCAGGCTTTCCGGGAAAGCGATCAGGCTCTCCTTCACCAGGAATATCTGATGGGCAATCAGCAGCAAGCCGCCGACGATAGCAACCAGGACCGCACTTTGTTTCAGGCTCATTAATTTGAGTTGCGACCAGTTCAGGATAGGTGCCGCCAGCAGCGCCAGCATTACCGCCGAGTCTGACCAACCACTCCATGCCAGCGACACCGCCAGCACAACGCCACCGAGATTGCAGAATCGGGTTGGCAGGAACACCAGCATCAAAATCAGCACCTGCATTAAGGGGTGATCCAGTGGCACTGAAGGGTGACCTATCAGGTTGGCCAACACCAGGCTCAGAACCACCCAGGGGGCGCTGCGATCGACCAGTTGGCTAAAACCAAACTGCAATGCACTCTGGTTCCCGGTTGGATGAGGATCTGTCGGCTGCACCTTAAACAGGGTCAGACAGGCACCAATCACCAGCAAGCCGAGCAGTTGTGCCAGCATAAATTCAGGCCCCAACAGCAATAGGGTGACCAACAGGGCTTCAGGCCCCGCCAGACGTTGCAACCAGAGCAGAGGCAATTTGTCTGTTGTCGGCGTCAGGCCAAAAGAAAAACGCGTCGCTGCCAGCATATAGGCCAGCAACAGAGCCGGGGCGACCTGGGTTGTCCACGACAACAGCTGATCGATACTGTGTTCATGGCCGCTGTGATGGTGGTGACCACCTGAGTCCAGCAGTAACAGAAGCGCCAGTAGTCCAATACCCAAAAGACTGCCGATACCTGCCTGATATTCAAATTTACCCTGACGATCCGGGTCATGCTGACCATGGGGCTGATGCAGCACCACATGCAGAATAGAACCTGTTACAAAGGCCTGTAAGTAGACAGTGTTATCAATACTCAGCTGGCTGAGCAGTTGGGCACTGGCAAAGTAGCCTACAGAGGTCAGTACCATCATGGCGGCAATAACCAGACTGGCCCATTTGGTACCGACCTGAGGCTTCAACAGCCACCAAATAGCCAGGCCCACGGGCAAGCGGTGCAGAATGACGCCCAGCGCCAACAGCGGAGAGTTACCTTCCTGCTGAGCCAGTACCATGGCGCCGCCGTCTGTCAGTGTATGCAGCAGCAGGCCACCAATACCCAATGCCAGTGTCAGGTTATGGGTGATCTCTGAGTAGCGGTGAAACAGGCGCTCACTGGCGGTGGGCCCCCAAAGTCCAAGTACCACAAACAGTAGTGACAGGAATCCACCGTGATGCAGGAGTTCCGGCAGGATATGTACCAGTACCAGGCCGCCGAGGGAGACAAAAATAAAGCCATCCAAGCCTTTTTGCAGACCGCTCCCAGAGGAAAAATAGCGGTAAAACAAAGGGCCTATAAGTAAGGCAATGCAACTGGCAAATAAATACAGCATGGAACCCACGGGGCACAGAGAAAGAAAGGCCGCACATTATAGCAGCACAATTTACGCTGGTCAGTAGTGAAAATCATTCGCAACTGGGGCGGAAATAAAAGTGTGGCTCAAGCCACAGGGAATAACCAATTGATAGTGATCAACAGCAATTCAATTATCGCTGTTGAATGGCATCCACTGCAGCGGGCAGGAACACTTCACTGACTATCAGGGTTTGTCCCTGATAGTCGAAATAACGTCTGCGCCCCCACAGTGGCTCTTGCTGACGCTGCTGTAGCTTTTGGGTCAGTTGCTCAAGTCGCACACAGGAGTCAAATTTTGCCACTTCTATCTCGCCGGGAGTGTATGCTTTACTTGAGTACAGAAGTTCACCCAGGGGACGGTTTCCCAGGGTTTGCAGGCCGGTTTCATCATCCTGCATCAGGGTTTCCGGGATAAGTGTACTGGCAAACACCCAGGGCACATTGTCCAGATAGAGCAGGACTTCACGGGTCCAGTAGCGGGTTGTCTGACCCTGATGCCACTGCTCACCGACAAGTTCGACGGAAAAGTCCCGACAGCAGAGCTTTAATTTTGCGGTCAGACTGTCTTTTGACAGCAGCCAGTCATAGAGGGGAGATGAAGGTAAATTTTCCGCTTTTGCTGGCGAAAACCACTGAATTGATTCACCATAAGGAAAACTGAAGCGGGTCACATCCATCTGATTACTCGTTACAAATACTGCGAACTCCGGCAGTCTAGCACAGGCTGACGGTCACAGGTAGAACCCGCCTGAATATGGATTTGATTGGATAAAGGAGTTTATCGCGCCCATGAAAGCCCTAGTAATTGCGACAGCCTTTTTGATGACGCTATTGGCCGGCAATGCCCGCGCCAACGAAGCTCAGCCTCAGGCCGAGTACGCCTATTATGGGTTTGAGCCGGAAATTGTGACCAACTATATCTCCAATCGTAAAAAGTTGGGATTTGTCAGGGTCAGCGTTGAGTTGATGGTGAAATCTCCCGATGACCTCTTGATGATGGAGCACCATGACCCTCTGTTGCGTTCCGCCATTGTGGAGATATTGGGGAATCAACAGGAAGAGCAGATCAAGTCCATGACCGGGCGTGAAGATATCCGCCGTGAGTGCTACGATACCGTCAATCAATTGCTTAAGCAGGAAACCGGCGAAGCCCGGGTGGTCAACCTGCTTTTTACCCGTTATCTCTACGACTGACATCTGAGTTTAATTATGGTGTCGGTCATCACCGGCACCATTCATGAAAGCTGCAAAAAAGTCCCAGTCTGCCAATCCTTCCCCAGCTGCTCGCAAGTCCAGGGCGGCAGCCAAAAACAGAGCGGCCAAAAAGCCGGATTCAGGCACACCTAAAGCCGGTAAAACGCCAGCGTCCAGGCGCAAACAGGTTGGTCACACCGGCGCAAGCAAGCTGGCTGGCAAAGGGCTGCACCCATATAATCCTATGAATCGTGGCTATGACTTTGACGAGCTTATCAAGGTGGAGCCACGACTTAAGCGATTCGTAAAGCCCAATCCCTACGGCAACCTCTCGGTGGACTTTGCTGATCCCCAGGCTGTTAAAGCCCTCAACTCAGCCCTGCTGGGACACCACTATGATATCCAGGCATGGGACATTCCCGAGGGCTTCTTATGTCCGCCTGTGCCGGGACGCGCCGACTATATTCATCATCTGGCTGACCTGCTGGCTGATGGCGGCAAAATACCAAAGGGACAAAAAGTCTCAGTGCTGGATATAGGTACCGGCGCCAACGGTATTTACCCCCTGGTCGGGCATAAAAGTTTTGGCTGGCACTTTGTTGCCAGCGATATTGACCCGGTTTCACTGGAAAACTTCAGCGCCATTATCAGAGCCAATAAGCTGGACCGCAAAATAGCGCTGCGGCTGCAAGGCCAGGCCAAACATACCTTCAGCGGTATTATCCAATCGGGTGAGCGATACGATGCCAGCATGTGTAACCCGCCTTTTCACGCCTCTTTGGAAGAAGCGGCTGCAGGAACTCAGAAGAAACTGAAGAACCTGGCGGCCAGTAAAGGAGTTAAGCATGACACTAAACTCAAGCTTAACTTTGGTGGACAGAAGGCTGAGCTTTGGTGCGAAGGGGGCGAACTGAGATTTCTTGAGGATATGATCCGTGAAAGCCAGCAGTTTGCCGGTCAATGTCAGTGGTTCACCTCGCTGGTTTCCAAGTCTGACAATCTAAGGCCTTGCCGTCGTCTGCTGCAGAAGCTGGAGGCTGAGTCGGTACGTGTGATTGAGATGCATCAGGGTAACAAGATTACCAGGGTATTGGCATGGAGCTTTTTAACTGATGAGCAGCGTAAGCTGTGGTCAAAATTCAAAGCCTGAATGCACCGTATTTGTAGTGGTATGAAACAAAGACCGGCAAATGCCGGTCTTTGTTTATCAATTTGAACCATTTTACTGGGCTGCGGTCCAGATCAGCTGGCCGGTATTGCTCAGGTCGTAACCCGTCAGCACCCCTGCCATCTGCCGGGTTTGTGGACTGGCCAGCATGGTAAACAGCTGCTGTAATTGGCGTCGGAAGTAGATGCTCTGGGTCATCACAAAGTCGAAAGACTCATTCAGCAAGGGAACAAATCCCAGCCCACTCTCGGCGGCCACCGCCTGACAACCAAAACCAATATCGGCATCACCACGGGCGATATAGCCTGCCAGCTCTCGTTCGCTGTGGGCGGTCAAAATAGCATTGAGCTGATCTGCCCTGGCTCCCTGACTCAGCAGCCAGTGCTCCAGATGCTGCTGACTGCCTGCACCTTCCTGACGGAATACCCAGCGCCATGGTTGCCCCAGAATCTGCGACTGTTCCAGACATCTGTGCTGGATATCAGGACGTACAATCAAACCCTGTTGACGGGTATAGCCGTGGATCATGATCCACTGCTGGTGGTTGGCATAGCCCTTAAGCAGTGCTGGATGGCGAATATTGCGCTCCTCCAGGCTGCCCCAGTGCAGGGTACAGACGTCAGCATAGCCTTTGGACAACAGCTCCAGACCCAGACGTGAGCCTGTGGCGCTGTAGCTGATCAGTTCGCGACTGCCGACCTGAGACATCAGGCGGGCTACCAACATGGCCAACAGCGGGTCATCACTGCCGGTGATCAGCAGTCTGTCGGTCAGCATACCTGAGTGGCAGGAATCCATAATCCAGCGGTCAATCAGGATCTTGGGGAACAGCCATTTGCCGGTAATCTTGGTGGCAGGCAGGATCCTGTCATTGGCCATGGCATAGACTTTCTTCTCGTTCAGATCCAGGTACTCGGCTACCTGCCTGGCACTCATGTAGACCAGATCACTTGCTTGTGTCATCAGGACTCCTTGCTGACGTCAAACTCGAGGTTTTCAGCGCCGTGATAAACCAGGAAATGACGTCCTTTGGCACGGGCAATAATGGTAATGCCCAGTTTTTGTGCCAGCTCCAGACCCATTTGGGTTACGCCACTGCGGGACAGCAACAGAGGAATGCCCATCTTGGCCACCTTTATCACCATCTCAGAGGTCAGACGTCCCGTGGTATAGAAAATCTTGTCGTGACCTGACTCGCTGGCCAGCCACATATCACCGGCCAGGGTATCCACCGCATTGTGACGACCTACATCTTCTACAAAGGCCATAATCTTTTCGTTCTGGCACAAACCGCAGCCATGAACGGCACCGGCGTTTTTATAGGTTTCGTTGTATTCGCTGATGTTTTTCAACAGCGCATACAGGGTGCTTTGCTTGAGCGTTGGCGTCGGCAGTTGGATATCTTCCAGCCCCTGCATAAAGCCACCGTAAACCGTGCCCTGGCCACAACCCGTGGTCACCGTCTTTTCAGACAGCTTTTTATCCAGATCTTCAGTTTGCTCTTTGGTGATGATGGCGGCTGAGTTGGTGTCCCAGTCGACAATCACTGACTCCAGCTGGCTGACATCGGAAATAAAGCCCTGATTTTTCAGATAACCCAGTGCCAGCGACTCAGCTTTGGCCCCCAGGGTCATCAGAGTCACAATGGGACGCCAGTTCAGGTACACAGTCAGTGGGCGTTCACAGGCGATAAACTTGTTTTCCACTTCACCGCGTTCATTCACTGCGGTAACAGGGATAGTCAGTGGCACTTCGGCCCGGGTTTTCACTATGGAGAGGGAAGGGGTTGTCTGGCTCATCGGATCCTGCAAAGTTAATAACTCAAGTATGCGTGCTGCTTCACTAGCAATATTCGTACCCGAACCATGATGCTGACCAAAATTGCCAAGTGAATCACAAAAGCATGGCGAGAGTCGGACGTTTATGCCCAAGGGGATATTGCTGGTGGGACAAATTGTCCTATGCTGGGGGTGGGTTTGATGATCCACCTCAAAAAAAACACTCACCTGATATGGGTGGCACTATCCTTGCTTAAGTGAATCTATACCATCCGGCGAAGACCGGCTGCAAATTCCAGTTCAGGACATTTGAATATGCAACACACAGACAATGTATGGCCCGTTTACGTTTCCCTTAACAAGGTGGAGAAACAGGTTGGACGCTGGAGCTCAGTCCAGTGGGAGTTGGGTGAAGTCGTCCCGGCTTCCTGTGAACAGCCGGAAGGCAGCAAGTTGGTGTTGCTGGAACTGCACCGCGATGAACGCGCCAGTTACCGACTGAACCTGGATCTGGATACGCCTCAGCTTTACCTGGTGTGCGATGAGTTGGTTGATGGCACCTGGGTGCCCGCGGCACTGTCCGCTTGCCAGAATGTCGCGGCCGGCGCGATGGAGGGGGACACCCCTGTGCTGAGCATGCCGATGCCAGATGCCGTTGCCTGTTGGATGGAAGCATTTATTACCCGTCACGGCGAAGTGGAGATTTGTGCCCATCGCCGTAAACACGTTAACCGCCGTAAGGAACTGGCTGCAGATCAGAGGCGCAAAAGTCTATGAGTGATAAACCAAGCGGTTTTTTCAGCCGCTGGCAGCAACGCCGTGAACAGGTAGCTGAAGAGGCCGAAAAGACGCAACTGCAGCAGGCTGAGGAGGAGCTTCAACAGGTCGTGCAAGAAGCTCAACCTGCTCAGAGCGAAGCCAGTTCCGAGACTGATACTCAGTCGGTTGAAGCGGCTGAAGATAAGGTACTAACGGCGGAAGACCTGCCCGATCCTGACAAAATCGAAGAGGGTGGCAGTTTTGCCGCCTTTATGGCCAAGAATGTCGACCCTTCAGCCAAAAAAGCCGCGCTGCGGGCGCTGTGGAAGCAGCCTCACTACAATGAGGTGTGCGGTATGGCTGAATACGCCCTGGACTACAGTAACCAGCCGCTGTTGTCGGCAGCCGACTCTGCTGATCTGGTGAAGAAAGTATTCCGCCGGGTTATCGAGAAAGAAGAGAAAGAGAGAGAAGAGCAGGAGCGCGCTGAACGCCTTGCTGCCCAGCAGGCCGAGTTGCCACAAAGTCCTGCTGATGAGACTCAGCCTCAGCCAGCCGCGCAAATTGAAGACAGTTTGCACGACTCACAGGAACTGGTGTCCCAGAATGTACCAGATGAGCCTTCAACTGTTGAAGTGACGGTTGGAAAAGGTCAGTTTAGTTAAGTTTATTGTCGAATATTTTGGTACGTCTATTGCTGCCTCACCCGATTGCAGTCGGAACGGCACCAACAATTAGAGACAGCCGAAAACTGTTCAGGAACGCAATGTGAGCTCAGAACAAATTAAGATGCACAGCCAGCCTCAACTGAAGCTGGCTCGCCAGAGTGTGATGGCGCAAACCCGGATCATTCAGAACCTGATCCCGCCTACCGTGAGTTATACGACTCAGGGTAATGTGCTGATCATAGGCCCTGAAGATTTAACCCGTCTGGCAGCGGCCCGACTGTCTGCCATGTCCAGCCTGGTAATTCTGGCCAACGACCCTATTACCTCTCAGGACGACGATCATCTGGAAAAGGTGATGAACGCCTGTCCTCAGGTGGAGAGCTACTACAACCATCTGCACGCTATCAAAGGTTTCCTGGGCCAGTTCCAGGTGCTGGTAGAAAACGAAGCTGCCGGTGGTGAAAAGACGGTTCAACTCAGTCAGGTTGCCATTCGCAAGCCACACTTCGATATCGTGCTGGACCTGAGTCTGGAGCCATGCCTGAATCTGGAAATGCTGCCTCCGGGGTACTTCTACGTGGGTCGTGATGACGCCAAGCTGGAAGATGCACTGGCGCAAATCCCGGATCTTATCGGTGAGTTCGACAAGCCCCGTTATGTCAAAGTGAACAGCGATATCTGTGCTCACTACCGTCATGGCATGAACGGTTGTAACCGCTGTCTGAACTTCTGTCCTGCTGACGCTATTGCCAGTGTCGACAATGTTATCGAAATCGACCCATACCTGTGCCACGGTGCCGGCAGCTGTACCAATGCCTGTCCGACCGGTGCGCTGAGCTACGACCTGCCTGCGCCTCAGTCTCTGCACAACTATCTGCAGAAGTTGGTCAGCCGCTATCTGGAGCAAGCTGGTGAAGCACCAGTCATTCTGTTCCACGATGAAAACGTACCGGCTGAGCTGGTGGGTGATGAGCTGCCGGGTGAAATCCTGCCGGTTGCGCTGGAAGAGATTACTGTTGCCGCTATCGACCACTGGATGTCTGTGCTGGCCTGGGGTGCCCGTCAGGTGTTGATTTACAACACTGAGGCGACTGCCCCTACCCTGACTCAAATGCTGGAAGGCGAAGTCTCACTGGCTAACACTATTCTGGATGAAATGGGTCAACCACAGCGTATTACCCTGGTGTCCGACATCCAGGCTGACGCTCTGTCTGCCACTTTGGATATCAGCTGTGACTGGCCTGTGACTGTACCGGGCTCATTCGCGGCGTCCGACAAACGCGCCACTCTGTATCTGGCCATTGACCACCTGAACAGTCAGGCGGCGGCTATCGATACCCAACTTAAGTTGGCCAATATTCCTTACGGCACAGTCAAGGTCGCTGCAGATAACTGCACCCTGTGTCTGAGCTGTGTGGCTACCTGTCCTACCCAGGCGCTGAAAGATGGCGGCGATGAGCCGGCGCTGCGCTTTGTGGAGCAGGACTGTGTGCAGTGTGGTCTGTGTGAGCAGGCCTGTCCTGAGAAAGTAATCAGCATTACGCCTCAGGTTAACTTCGACCGTGCTTCCCGTCAGGAACTGCGCGTACTGAAGGAAGAACCTCCTTTTGAATGTATCGTCTGTGGCACGCCTTTCGCGACCCAGTCTATGGTACATCGCATGCTGGATATGGTGGGCGAACACAGTGCCTTTAACGCCAATATCGAGCGTTTGAAAATGTGCGGCGATTGCCGTGTGAAAGACCTGTTTGAAGACATACTTCAAGACCCGGAAAAGCAACTGCGTTAAGAGTTTTTTATGACCGAATCAGTAAGAAATGTAAGCGAAAAAGATCAACTGCGTGCCGATATCTACCAGCTGATCGCTGCCTTGTTGCGTCGTACCCCTTCCGCAGAATTGCTGGATTTCCTGGCCAACCTTGAAGTTGATGCCGAGCAGGACAACGACATGACCAAAGCCTGGCTGGCGCTGAAGCTGGCCGCTGGCCAGTTCACCGAAGAGCAGCTGGAAGATGAGTACTTCGCCCTGTTCGTGGGTGTTGGCTGTGGTGAAATCCTGCCATACGGCAGCTGGTTTATGACTGGCTCGCTGATGGACAAGCCGTTGGCTCTGCTGCGTCAGGACCTGCTGCAACTGGGCTTTGCCCGCGAAGAAGATGTGAAAGAGCCTGAAGATCACGTGGCTGCCCTGTGTGAAGTGATGGGTACCCTGATCCTGGAAGCGCCTGGCTACCGCCAGCTGGCTTTCTACCAGCGCCACATGGCCAGCTGGATAGAGCGCTTTATTGAGAAGCTGAGCACCTCTCCAAGTGCGGCGTTTTACGCCACCGTGGGCCAGCTGTGTAAAGCCTTCTTCGATCTGGAAGCCATTGAATTTGAACAGCTGAGTCTGGACATTCCGGTGAACTGTCCGGGCAACGACGATATGCAATCTGCCGAAGAAGAAAAAGTGCAGGTTAACTGAGAGGGCATTTAGTCCTTTCACTGGGGTCGCCGGTACCAAGCGGTATCAGGATGTCGGCGGCATAGGCGGGGAGATGGATCTCCCCATTAACCGGGCTCAGGCCCTTGTATCAACCAGGAGACCTTATGAAGAAGCAAGCTTCCGGCATAAGTCGACGCCAGGCATTAAAAACTCTGGTCGTAGGCGGTGCAGCGGTGGCGGCATCATCCCATGTGGGTGAAGCCAAAGCTGAATCAGAAGAAGTCACCAAAGAAGTTAAAGGTGAAGGTTACAGAGAAACAGACCACATTCGCGCCTATTACGCGTCGCTGCAACAGTAACCAGTTGCACTTCACGTAGCCGTTCGGCTGCGAATGGCACAGTATCAGTTTTCCGCTGAGGCTGTGTTGCTAACATAGGAGGATGTGTGATGCGATTGACACGCACATCGAGCCAGGTAAAACCGGCTGATAAGCCAAGCCTGGGTCTCAACCGCCGTCAGTTCCTCAAGACGGCCGGTCTTTCTGCCGGTGGTGTTGCCGCTGCATCTGTGCTTGGCACAGGTATGATGCGCAAGGCACGCGCCGAGTTTATCCCCCACGACGCTCCCGTCGAAGTTAAAAAAACCATCTGTTCCCACTGTGCGGTCGGCTGCGGTATCTACGCCCATGTACAGGAAGGGGTATGGACCCATCAGGAACCTGCATTCGATCACCCCATTAACTCGGGCGGTCACTGTGCCAAAGGCGCAGCGGTGCGGGAAGTGGGTCACGGCGATAAGCGCCTTAAGTACCCTATGAAGAAAGAGGGTGGTAAGTGGAAGCGTATCTCGTGGGATGAAGCCATCAACGAAGTCAGTGCCATGGCACTGAAAATCCGCGAGGAGTCAGGTCCGGATTCCATATTCTTTATGGGCAGCGCCAAGTTCTCCAACGAACAGGCCTATCTGTACCGCAAGTTCGCGGCCATGTGGGGCACTAACAATGTCGACCACAGTGCCCGAATCTGCCACTCCACCACGGTAGCCGGGGTGGCCAACACCTGGGGCTATGGTGCGCAAACCAACTCCATCAATGATATGCGTAATGCCAAGTGCATGTTGTTTGTGGGTTCCAATCCATCCGAGGCACACCCTGTGGCCATGCAACATATCCTGGTGGGTAAGGAGCGCGGCGCCAAGGTGATTGTGGTGGATCCAAGATTTACCCATACCGCAGCCAAGGCTGATGAGTATGTGCATATCCGCCCGGGTACTGACATTCCCTTTATCTATGGTCTGCTGTGGCACATCTTTGATAACGGTTGGGAAGACAAGCAGTTCATTGCCGAGCGGGTTTACGGCATGGACAAAATCCGTGAAGAGGTCGCCAAGTTCCCGCCGGAAGTGGTGGAGAATGTGGCCGGGGTACCCAAAGATCAGATGTATCGGGTAGCCAAGACTCTGGCCGATAACCGTCCCGGGACCATCGTCTGGTGTATGGGTGGTACTCAGCACCATATGGGTAACTCCAACACCCGCAGTTACTGCATTCTGCAACTGGCGCTGGGTAACATGGGCGTGTCTGGAGGTGGGACCAATATCTTCCGTGGTCACGATAACGTACAGGGTGCCACCGACTTTGGTCTGCTGTTCGATACTCTGCCGGGGTACTACGGCCTGAAGACAGGCTCGTGGCAGCACTGGTGCCGGGTATGGGACATTGATTACGAGTGGGCCAAGTCCCGCTTCGACCAGGGCACATATCTGGGTCAGGTTCCCATGAACTCAACCGGTATTCCCTGCTCCCGCTGGCAGGATGGTGTGCTGGAAGATAAAGACAAGATCGCCCAGCGTGACAATATCCGTATGTCCTTCTTCTGGGGACAGTCGGTTAATACCGAAACCCGTGGTCCTGTGGTGCGCGAAGCTCTGAACAAGATGGACATGGTAGTGGTGGTTGACCCATATCCAACCATGGCTGGGGTGATGCCCGAGCGTCAGGATGGGGTGATTCTGCTGCCTGCGGCGACTCAGTTTGAAACCTATGGTTCAGTTTCTGCCAGTAACCGTTCACTGCAGTGGCGCTCCAAGGTGATTGAACCCTTGTTCGAGTGTAAGCCTGACCATGAAATCATGTATCTGCTGGCGCAGAAATTTGGTTTCGAAAAAGAGATGTTCAAGCATATCAAGGTCAATGGCACCGAGCCTTTGATTGAGGATATTACCCGCGAGTTCAACAAAGGCATGTGGACCGTTGGCTACACAGGCCAGAGTCCTGAACGCCTTAAGTTGCATCAGGAAAACTGGGGCACCTTCAACGTCGATACCATGGAAGCCGCTGGTGGTCCCTGTGAAGGAGAAACCTATGGTCTGCCATGGCCATGTTGGGGAACGCCGGAAATGAAACATCCGGGGACTCAGATCCTGTATCGTACCGACCGTGAAGTACGTAACGGTGGCGGTACCTTCCGGGCCCGTTATGGTGTTGAGCACGATGGTGTGAACATTCTGGCAGAAGATTCCTGGTCCAAGGGCAGTGCCATCGAAGATGGTTACCCTGAGTTCACCGACAAGATGCTCAAGCAACTTGGCTGGTGGGATCAACTGACTCCGGAAGAGCAGGTGGCGGCAGAGGGCAGAAACTGGAAGACCGACCTGTCAGGTGGTATCCAGCGGGTAGCCATTGCCAACAACTGTATTCCATTTGGTAACGCCAAGGCCCGCTGTATTGTCTGGACCTTCCCCGACGATATCCCTATCCACCGTGAACCCCTGTATACCCCGCGCCGGGATCTGGTACCTATCTATCCCACCTATGAGGACAGAATGGTGGCCCGTCTGCCGACCCTGTACAAGTCAATCCAGCAGCAGGACTTTGCCAAGAAGTTCCCACTGGTGCTGACTTCAGGCCGATTGGTGGAGTACGAAGGTGGTGGTGAAGAGACCCGCTCCAACCCCTGGCTGGCACAGTTGCAGCGCGAAATGTATGTGGAGATCAATCCACAGGATGCGGACGACCGCGGCATTCGCGACGGTGACAATGTGAAGCTGTTCAGCCCGGACGGTGCCACTATTGAGATTAAAGCTATGGTCACTCCAAGGGTGATCCCGGGTGAAACCTTTATGCCATTCCATTTCGCCGGTGTATTCGAAATGAAGAGTCTGGCAGGGGATTACCCACCCGGCACTGAGCCGTTCGTAATCGGGGAGTCAGCCAATACCGCCATGACCTATGGTTATGACGTGGTGACTCAGATGCAGGAAACCAAGGCGACGCTTTGTCAGATCGCCAAGGCCTGACACTTGATGAGGAGAAACTTATGGCAGTCATGAAATTCTTATGTGACACCAAACGCTGCATCGAGTGTAACGGCTGTGTCACTGCATGTTCCAACTCAAACTCGGAGGCGCTGACCTTCGGCACCATGCGGCGCAGAGTCGTCACCCTGCACGACGGTGAACCCGGTGAGGCATCCATTTCCGTAGCCTGTATGCATTGCAGCGACGCACCCTGTAAGGCTGTGTGTCCTGCCAACTGCTTCTACACCACGGACGATGGCATAGTGCTGCACAACAAGGAAACCTGCATTGGTTGCGGTTATTGCTTCTATGCATGTCCCTTCGGTGCACCACAGTTTCCGAAGAAAACCGCCTTCGGCTCACGCGGCAAAATGGACAAATGTACCTATTGCGCCGGCGGCCCAGTTCCGGATTTCTCGGAGGAGGAGCAACGTCTTTACGGTGCCAACCGCATCGCCGAAGGCAAGCTGCCCCTGTGTGCCGAAATGTGCTCCACCAAGGCGCTGTTGGCCGGTGATGCAGAGGTGATTTCCAGTATCTACCGTGCCCGTGTTGCTGCCCGCAGCAATCCGGACACCATATGGGGATATGTACCGGAAACCGGTAACTGATCTGGAGGGCAAAAACATGATTAGACAATGCTTGCATCGTCTGCTGCTGCCCTTGATCTTGTGTTTGCTGGCGGTCAATCCGGCGCTTGCGTCGGATGAGCAGCAACAGCAGGAAGCTGCGTTAATGGCTCAACAACAGAAAGTGTTGGCCGGTGAACAGCAGCAATTGAGTCAGTTACAGGCACAACCTCAGGCCAGCGACGCCGACCTTTGGCGCGCCGTTCGTGCCGGTGATGCCGGTTACACGGTGGCGCCCGGGGCAGAGTCGGGACGCCTGATCAATGCCGTGGGGCAGGAGGGCAGGTTAATCCGCGATCAGTATGTCATTCCCACATTGGGTGCCATGCTGGTGGGGGTATTTGCCCTGTTCCTGTTGTTCTACCTGATCAATGGGCCAGCCCGTTTAACCAAGGGCTTTTCCGGCAAGATGGTTCGTCGTTGGAGCAGTGCCGATATGTTGCTGCACTGGCTGATGGCTATCTCCTGTCTGCTGCTGATGATCACCGGGCTGATTATTGCCTGGGGACGTCATGCACTGGAGGGCTGGATGTCAGCGGATGTCTGGGCCGGGTTGATTTATGGCAGTAAGACGCTGCACGACTGGACAGGACCTGTGTTTATTGTGTCCTGGGCGCTGTGCATCCTTAAGTGGATGCCGCTGCAGATGTTTAAACGCTATGACTTCAACTGGTTTATGACCGCGGGGGGCTATGTTCACTTCGGTCCATTCAAAGGGAAGCACCCGGAAAGCGGTTTTGCCAACGCCGGTGAAAAACTCTGGTTCTGGACCCTGGCACTGTTTGGCCTGTTTATCTCGGTAACCGGGGTGATGCTGGTGCTGCCGGATCTGGTGATCACCAGGGAGAACTCCTTTGTTGCCCTGATCATCCACGGTTTCAGTGCCGCTATTCTAATTGGCTTCACCATAGTTCATATCTGGATGGCGACCGCCCTCAGTGAAGGTGGTCTGGAGTCCATGGTATCCGGCTATTGTGATGAGAACTGGGCGATCCAGCACCACAACATCTGGTACGACGAAATCAAGGCCGACGGCTCTTTAGAGTATAAAACCTGATGTCTGAAGGCCCAGTTCTGCTGGGCCTTTTACAACCACAGGCACCACAACATCTGGTATGACGAAATCAAGGCCGACGGCTCGTTGGAGTATAAACCCGGAACCTGAAATCTTGATGATGCACGTTCATAACAATGAACGGTCACCCAAAGCCCGCCCAAAGGCGGGCTTTTTTATTGTCTGCACAGAGAGTTTATCTGTCGCCAAAATTACCCAACTCTCTGACTTGTCAGCGCTTCTGTTATCTGTTCTGATTGATCGAATAATAAGCAGATATAAACTGGTTAGATAATCGATTAAGGATAGGTTTATGCTGAAAACCACACTTGAGCAGTGGCGTATGTTCCGTTCAGTGGCCGAGTATGGCGGTTTTAATCAGGCGGGACAGGAGGTGC
Source organism: Shewanella corallii (assembly GCF_023349125.1). Lineage (GTDB taxonomy): Bacteria > Pseudomonadota > Gammaproteobacteria > Enterobacterales > Shewanellaceae > Shewanella > Shewanella corallii. The sequence goes on from NZ_JAKIKT010000011.1 coordinate 24,916, forward strand.
ACAAGAGTCAGTCCAGTATCTATAACGCGGTGCAAAAACTGGAAAACTCCCTGGGCGTCAAACTGCTGGAGGTGAAAGGGCGGCGTACCCACCTGACCGAGGCGGGCGAGCTGATGTTACGCCGGGCCAACTATCTGCTGGATGAAGCGGCCAAGCTGGAATCGATTGCTCAGGAGGTGGGCAAAGGCTGTGAAACCAAGCTGCGTATCGCAGTGGATGAGATATTCCCCCAGGATTTTCTGTACCGGGTGCTGGACAAGGTGTCACAGGAGTTTCCCATGCTCAATATTGAGTTGCAGGAGTCGGTATTGACCGGTGCCAGTGAACTGCTGGCGCAGGAGAAGGTAGATCTGGCTATCTCTCCATTTATCGAGCACAGGGGGTTCAGTGAAGAGTTATGCCTGGTGGAGTTTGTTGCCGTGGCGCACCCGGATCATCCGCTGCATCATTGTGACAGGCCGCTGACCTTTGATTGTTTGCGCAGCCACAGACAGATAGTGGTACGCGACTCTGCCATGGGCCAGGGTCAGGACTCAGGCTGGCTCGGAGCCGACTCTCGCTGGACCGTATCCCATATTCGCACTTCGGTGGAGATGATCAGTCGCGGGCTGGGTTACGCCTTTCTGCCCATTACCGCGATTACCGAGCAACTTAATCAGGGGTTACTCAAGCCTTTACCTCTGGGGTCGGCGGGGCGACGCAAAGGTCAGTTGTATCTGATGTTCAATGATGGCGACATGCTGGGGCCTGCGGCCAGAACCCTGATGGCTGAAATCAGGTTCCAGAGCGAGCAGATATCAGTCATTCAATATCCCCGCACGGCGAGCGAATGAGATCTGTGTGACCCCGGCAACGCCTGGATTGTGAGCCAGGTCATGCTTTTGCCGGATTATGTCAACACCCATCACGGTTAAATTCGTTTTTGACGAATATATTGCGCGAAATTTGCTCATTTCTGTTCTTTGTCCCCTGTCCTAGACTGGCGTTATTCAGTTTGAGACAGGAGCATCACTATGACTGCAGCATCCAACATTCTCTATGTGCGTCGTGCCAACGAGCGGGGCAGCGTCAATCTCGGCTGGCTGGAGAGCAACCACAGTTTTTCCTTCGGTCAATACTATGACCCAAAGTACATGGGGGTTTCTGTGCTGCGGGTGATCAATGATGACTGGGTTAAACCGGGAGCCGGTTTTGACACCCATGGTCACAGGGATATGGAGATAATCACCTATATGCTTGAAGGGGCGCTCAAACATAAAGACAGCATGGGTAACGAGTTCACCGTGTGTGCCGGTGAAGTACAGCGCATGAGCGCCGGCAGTGGTATCACCCACTCGGAGTTCAATGCTTCTGACAGCGAGCCTGTGCACCTGTTACAGATCTGGATTCAGCCTAAAGCCCGTGGCATTGCGCCTGGATACCAGCAGGCGCGCATCCGCCAAAGTGGCGCGCTGACGCCACTTGTGACCCCTGATGGCGTGGATGGCTCAGTGACTATGCATCAGGATGCCAGTCTGTCGAGGCTGGTGCTTGGGGCGGGGGAGTCGATCCAGCTTAGCAGTCGTGGCGGACCGGCCTATTTGCATCTGATCTCAGGTGAGCTACAGGCTGGAGGCCTGAATCTTACTGATGGTGACGCTGTGGCGATTGCAGCCGACACGGCACTGACCCTGACCGCAGATAGCCAGACACAAGCACTGTGGTTTGAGCTGCCAGCGACCCATTGAGCCCCGTATCTGAATGACAAATACGGATAGTTTTCACTACCGCTTTTCCTCTCCCTGTATTGCTTTTCTTCCGTGACCTTTCCCCCTGTTCAACCTGATTCAGGGGGCTTTTTCTATTTTCATTTTCCGCAATTGTTAATGGCTTGTTTTGGCCGAATTTTGCGCGTGCACGCGCGTATCACCAGTGCGGGATTTGAAAGTGTGATCCGCTTGGCAAAACGCTGATATTTAAGCGTGTTTTAAGATTAACTTTTGGGCTGGGATCAATACTCGTCCGACCTTTTCTTTTATATTTGCCCCGCAATATTTGGAAGTGCTTCTTCCATCTAGAGTTTTTACTTGTTTGCAACATTTGAGAGTGGAACAGGCAGGTAGATTATCCCCGGCTCAGGGGAGAGTACTGAGCCATTTCTATCAGGAGCAAAAATGAAAAAGCAACAGCCAGATCTGAGCCGCAGATCTTTGCTGAAGACCCTGACTGTCGGCAGCGCGGCCACCGCCGTGGTAGCTGCTTCCGGAATCAGTGTCGCTCACGCAAAAGAAGGCAACGCGGTATCCAAGCAAAACAAAGATGGTTACCACGAAACTGCGCACATCCGTGCTTACTACAACAGCCTGCGCAGCTAATCAGGAGATAATCAGCGATGAAATTAACTCGCAAGTCTAATGTCGCCCCAGTGGCTGACAAACCAGCACTGGGTATCAGCCGTCGTCAGTTTATGAAGCACGCTGGTATCGCTACCGGTGGTATCGCCGCTGCCTCTCTGATGGGCACTGGCATGATGCGTCGCGCTGAAGCTGCTGACGTACCATACGATGCACCAATCGAAATCAAGCGCACCATCTGTTCTGCCTGTGCGGTAGGTTGTGGTCTGTACGCTGAAGTACAGAACGGTGTTTGGACTGGTCAGGAACCAGCTTTCGATCACCCATTCAACGCCGGTGGTCACTGTGCCAAAGGTGCTGCTCTGCGTGAACACGGTCACGGTGAGAAGCGTCTGAAGTACCCAATGAAGCTTGTTGATGGCAAGTGGAAGAAAATCTCCTGGGATCAGGCGATCAACGAAGTTGGCGACAAAATGCTGGAAATCCGCAAGGAATCCGGTCCTGACTCCGTATACTTCATGGGCTCTGCCAAGTTCTCCAACGAAGGTTGTTACTCCTACCGTAAGCTGGCAGCTATGTGGGGTACCAACAACGTCGACCACTCAGCTCGTATCTGTCACTCTACCACTGTAGCCGGTGTAGCAAACACCTGGGGTTACGGTGCGCAAACCAACTCTTTCAACGACATTCAGAACGCCAATGCGATTTTCTTCATTGGTGCCAACCCTGCTGAAGCCCACCCGGTTTCCATGCAGCACATTCTGATCGCCAAAGAGAAGAACAACGCCAAGATCATCGTAGTTGACCCTCGTTACACCCGTACCGCGGCTCACTCTGATCTGCACTGTGCTATCCGTCCAGGTACCGACATTCCGTTTATCTACGGTATGCTGTGGCACATCTTCGAAAACGGCTGGGAAGACAAGACTTTCATCGAGCAGCGTACCTACGCTATGGATGAAATCCGTGCCGAAGCCAAGAAGTTCCCTCCTAAAGAAGTCGCTGACGTTTGTGGCGTATCTGAAGACGTGATCTATCAGGCAGCCAAACTGATGGCTGAAAACCGTCCTGGCACCGTAGTTTGGTGTATGGGTGGTACCCAGCACCACGTAGGTAACGCCAACACCCGTGCATACTGCTTGCTGCAGCTGGCTCTGGGTAACATGGGTGTTTCCGGTGGTGGTACCAACATTTTCCGTGGTCACGACAACGTACAGGGCGCAACCGACCTGGGTCTGCTGTTCGACAACCTGCCTGGTTACTACGGTCTGACCTCTGCTGCATGGCAGCACTGGACCAATGTTTGGGAACTGGACATGGAATGGGTTAAAGGCCGTTTCGACCACGGTACTTACCTGGGTCGTGAGCCAATGACCACTCCTGGTATTCCTTGCTCCCGTTGGCACGACGGCGTGCTGCTGGAAAAAGACAAACTGGCTCAGAAAGACAACATCCGTCTGGCGTTCTTCTGGGGTCAGTCTGTAAACACTGAAACCCGTCAGGCTGAAGTGCGTGATGCACTGGACAAGATGGACACAGTAGTAGTTGTTGACCCATTCCCAACTATGGCTGGTGTAATGCACCGTCGTAAGAATGGCGTATACCTGCTGCCAGCTTGTACTCAGTTTGAAGCTTCCGGTGCTATCTCTAACTCAGGCCGTTCTATCCAGTGGCGTGAGCAGGTTGTTCAGCCTCTGTTTGAGTCCAAGAACGACATCGAGATCATGTACCTGCTGGCCAAGAAGGTAGGCATTGCCGACCAGTGGGCCAAGCGTTGGGAAATCAAAGACGGCAAGCCAGTTACTGAAGATATCTCCCGCGAAATCAACCGTGGTATGTGGACTATCGGTTACACCGGTCAGAGCCCTGAGCGTATCAAGCAGCACACCATGAACTGGGGCACTTTCTCCAACAAGACTCTGGAAGCTGAAGGTGGCCCATGTAAGGGTGAAACCTACGGTCTGCCTTGGCCATGTTGGGGTACTCCTGAGCAGAAGCACCCAGGCACCCAGATCCTGTACAACACGCACAAGCACGTTAAAGACGGTGGCGGTAACTTCCGTGCCCGTTACGGTGTTGAGCACAACGGTCAGAACATCCTGGCTGAAGGTTCATTCTCCAAGGGTTGTGAGCTGGAAGACGGCTTCCCTGAATTCACTGACAAGATGCTGAAGCAGCTGGGTTGGTGGGACGAGCTGACTGCTGAAGAGAAAGCTTCTGCAGAAGGTAAGAACTGGAAGACTGACCTGTCTGGCGGCATCGTACGCGTTGCTGTTAAGCACGGTTGTATCCCATTCGGTAATGCTAAAGCGCGTTGTATCGTTTGGACCTTCCCAGATCAGTTCCCAGTGCACCGCGAGCCTCTGTATACCTCTCGTCGTGACCTGATCGCCAAGTACCCAACCTACGCTGACATGCAGGTACACCGTCTGCCGACGCTGTACAAGTCTATTCAGGACAAGGTTATCACCGACAACCTGGACAAGAAGTACCCACTGGTACTGACTTCCGGTCGTCTGGTTGAGTACGAAGGTGGTGGTGAAGAATCACGTTCTAACCCATGGCTGGCTGAACTGCAGCAGGAAATGTTCGTTGAAATCCACCCAGCTGATGCTGCTGATCGCGGTCTGCGTGATGGCGAAATGGTATGGCTGGAAGGCGCTGAAGGCGGCCGCATCAAGGTGATGGCAATGGTAACTCCACGTGTACCTAAGGGTATTACCTGGATGCCTTACCACTTTGCCGGTGTGATGCATGGTGAAAGCCTGGAGCCTAACTATCCGGAAGGTACCGTACCTTACGTATTGGGCGAATCCTGTAACACTGCTCTGACCTATGGTTATGACCCAGTGACCCAGATGCAGGAAACCAAAGCTTCTCTGTGTCAGATCGAAAAGGCCTAATGCAGCTTAATTCAGGAGATATGCCAATATGGCTACATTGAAATTTTTGTGTGACACCAAGCGCTGCATCGAATGTAACGGCTGTGTCACTGCTTGTAAGAACGAAAACGCCTCCGCTCTGGAGTGGGGTATTAACCGTCGCCGCGTAGTTACCATCAATGATGGTAAGCAAGGCGAAGCTTCTATCTCTGTTGCTTGTATGCACTGTGACGACGCGCCTTGTATGGCTGTTTGTCCAGCTAACTGCTTCTACAAGACTGAAGATGGTCTGGTCCTGCACAACAAAGATACCTGTATCGGTTGTGGCTACTGCCTGTACGCGTGCCCATTCGGCGCGCCTCAGTTCCCTAAGAGCGGTGCCTTCGGTGCTCGCGGCAAGATGGACAAGTGTACCTTCTGTGCCGGTGGCCCTGAAGAGAACCACTCTGAAGCTGAGATGAAGAAGTACGGTTCTAACCGTATTGCTGAAGGCAAGCTGCCAATGTGTGCTGAACTGTGTGCTACCAAGTCTCTGCTGGCTGGTGATGCAGATGTTGTATCTGCAATCTTCCGCGAGCGTGTGGCTTACCGTGGTGCCAAGAACGCAGCCTGGGGTTAATTCCCGGGTTTAAAGGACAATCCATCTACTGCTCCGGCTTGCCGGGGCAGTCAATGAGGATAGATTATGAACAAACTGTTCAAACACTTGGGTGTAGCATTCGCACTGCTGTTCAGTGCTGTTTGCTTCGCCAATGGTGGTGAGCAGGCGGTTGCACAGGCTTCAGATGCTCAGATGTGGGCACAACTGAAAGACGGTGCAGTCGGCTACACTGCCTCCAAGAGCGAGTTCCACGGACAGGCGATCAACACCTATGATCTGCGTGTACTGGATCTGCGTGCCGACTGGCTGGCGCCAGCTCTGATGGCTGCGCTGTTCGGTATGATTGCCATCTTTATCGTTTTCATCAAAATTAACGGTATCTCCAAATTGCACCACGGTTTCTCCGGCAAGATGGTTTACCGTTGGTCCAAAGCTGACGTGGCTATCCACTGGTTGGGTGCCATCCCATGTCTGCTGTTGATCCTGACTGGTCTGGTTCTGCTGGCTGGTCGTTTCTTCATACAGCCATACCTGGGTGAAGGCGTTTGGGCTGGCCTGGTGAATGGTGCCAAGCAGGTACACGACGTACTGGCTATCCCATTCATGATTGGCTGGTTGCTGATGACTGTACTGTGGGCTAAAAACCAGATGCCAAAGATGTATGACATCAAATGGTTCATGGTAGTTGGTGGTTACATCAACTTCGGTCCATTCAAAGGTAAGCACCCTGACGCAGGTTTCGCCAACGCTGGTGAAAAACTGTGGTTCTGGGCCTTCGCTATCTTTGGTCTGGTGATCTCTGTATCCGGTATGCTGCTGCTGTTCCCGAACCTGTTCGAACCAAGCCGCAACCTGAGCCTGCTGGCACTGATTCTGCACGGCGTATCTGCCATCATTATCTGTGCTTTCTCTATCGTTCACATCTTCATGGCAACTGCTATGTCTGAGGGCGGTATGGAGTGTATGGTTTCCGGCTACTGTGACGAGAACTGGGCTACCCAGCATCACAACCTGTGGTTTGATGAAATCAAAGCTAATGGTACTTTGAAGTACAAAGAGTAAGTCTTCGACTTAACTTTTAAGTACTGAAAAAACCCCGCTGACGCGGGGTTTTTTATTGCCTGTCGGCAATGGGGACTTGGTGTTTCTGCTGACGTCAGCCATAGATTGATCATGCTGCGCATGCTGTTGGGTTGATCAGCCAAGCTTCGCTTGTAAAAGTCAACTGATCAGCTGTCGCTGATTGATTTGGCAAGGCTTCGCCATGCAGAAAGTCGTGGGTCTCCGACCCACACCCGGGCAAAGGGGACTAGGCGGCTTCGCCCCTTTGCAAACCCCCTGCCGCCCCAACCGAAGTTGTGACCCATCGTAAAATGCCTTCAATGTACGCAAACGCCGCCGATTCGCCGTCCCTGGCTCAGCGGCGTCTGCCCCGTCATCCCTGACGGGTCTTGCTATTGAATCCATTTCCCTCCGGCAACTCCGGACGGGGACTGGTGTTACCTGCGACTATGATGTGTTCTTTATTTAGCTATCTTGACTCAGTTAGTCCCAGTGAGATTACGGCTTCGATTACAACCTTCAGACGTTCTCCTTTTGATATCCAATATCGGTCTTCAAAAATCTGCTCTGCTAAACTTTGCCATTTTGTTTCCAATTCAGAGTTGCTCGAATTGTAAAAATCGACATTAAATTTGCACTCTTTACTTAGGGCGAAAAGGATAATGTCCGCATACTCTGGGTAATGTCCATTTTGATCTAAGGCTGGAAGTTCTCCCTGCAGTAAAAGGAATTCTCCTAGTCTTTTCGCATCAAGTTTGTTACCTACGGTCTCTTTAGCTAATTCAGGATTGAAGCAGTACAGCGATATTCCCAGTAAACGGAGTAGTTTGTAGGACCATACCTTATTACCTAAGGGATCCTCATCGCTCAGCATTTGATAAATCTCTAAATGCCTAACAAAGGTCTCAACTTCCCTAAGAGAGATTTTATTGACCTCTATGATTCGCTCCATTAGGGCTAGGTATGAGTCTCTTTCCAGTCCACTATCCTTCAAAATAGGACTGTGCAAAATTTGATTAATATAATGTTGTGCAGAAGCAAGGCGAGTTTCGTAGTTGTAGTTTCTAATTGTGCTGGGAAGAGTGAATGAGAACTTCAGGAATTTGTCCAGATATCGCTGGGCATCTATCGTTGGACCATAACAATGATTGATAGATGCCTTTAATTGTTCTGTATTGGTAACTAAAACGAACTGTACGCCTTCAACATCAAAGGTGTGTTTGATGGTCTCCAGCATCAGCACCGCAAAGTCAGGGCGACATCTATCAAGCTCATCTATGAAGATTACCAGCGGTTTGTCAGCAGTTACTGTCGCCAGGCTCTTCCGAAGTGCCTCCAGATTCTTTTCAGCATCAACGTGGTCTTTCAACAGAGACTCGACAGAAGTATCGATAGCTTTGTCGGTTACTTGCTGTACTTCTTGTTCAAACCCTTCAACAACATCGGCTACGTCCTGTTTAAGCAAGTGGGAGACAACTGCTTTTGCTCCAGCTTTTAAGCTATATCTGAGTGCTGGTAGAGCTTTTTGAATGAGGTTATTTCGCTGATTGTCATCAGGAAGAGACTTAACCACTTCAGCTAGCACTGTCAGCAATGGCTCATTTGCATGATCGGCTTTAAACGCGTCGATATAGATTAATTCATGACAGTCTTCTTCCTGCATCAAGTCAATAAGCTTGTGGCAGAACTCGGTTTTCCCAAGCCCCCAAGTGCCATCAATCACCATGGGAGACACGGAGATCTCAGACTTGAGGAGTTTGATAACTTTCTCTGCAATTTTTCGACGTTGAAACTCGTCGCGACTTTCAAACTTGAGCTCGGGATTAGCTGACATAATTGTTCCTGAAAGATGTCTTTGGATGCCTAAAGCTAACAGCACGATTTTGGTAATAACTTGATTTAAATCTACTTTGTGTGTTGTGGCGCAGTTGAGTCTGGCTGGAGAAAATCAGGTTACACCAATTCCCCGTCCGAAGTTGCCGGACGACTGCCTGGATGCAGGAGGTAGAACGAAGCAGGATGCCAGAGTCGAGTATCGCGAAGCGATAAGGTCACAAGCGCGAGCCCAGGACCTGCCAAGCTGGATAGGAAGTACAAGGACGTGCTTCGGGGAATCGGTGGCGGTTGCGTAATTGAGGTCATTTGACGATGGATGGCAACTTCGCTTGGGGCCGCAGGGGAGATCTAAAGGGCGAATGCTTGCCTGTACCTATACTGGCTCATGAAACTCTTACTAGAGCTAAGGTATTAACCTATTCGTTTAATATTATCTGTTATCACTAACAACTGCCGATTTAACGCTGGTATCCACAGTGTTGCTGGGTTATGGCTGACACCATAATTCACAATTAATAGTGGAGGTTTCAGTGAGAGCATCAATCGTGGCTTTGATGTTGGGTGCGATGGCTATTGGCTGTGCACAGGCGGAAGATAGTCCCCATTTGATAGGGGGGAGTGTAGGTTACGGCTCGCTGGAGTTTGAGCATCGTAACAGCCAGCTTTATGACGGCGGCGATGGCGCGACTATGGATATCTGGTATCGCTATATGTTCAGTGAGCACTGGGGCGCTGAGCTGAGTTATATGGGTGGTGAAAGCGGCATCATCAGCGCCATATTCGACTCTATTTCCAATATCAGCGATCTCAGATATCACGGTGGCAGAGTATCTGTTTATGGCGAACTTCCTCTGTATCGCAGAGGCGGTCTTTATGCCAAAGCGGGCTATGGCAGTTATAACGTTCGTTATGATCTTGATGATGTCGGTCAGGATACCAGTGACCAGGGATTTGTCGGTTCGCTGGGCTTTCAGCACAGATTTAATAGCGGCCTGGGGTTGCATGTCGAGTATCAGCGTTTGTCTCTGGATAAACTAACCGGCGACAGTTTCAACTTTGGCCTGTCATGGCGCTTCTGAGTCAGAGGCTAAATATGGGATTTACTGTCGTAGTTAATGTAAATGGATACAGTTGGCCGCACTCTTGGTGCAAGTAGCACCTGTCGAATATGACTGCTGGCAAAGGAAGGCCGCTAATCTCATCACCAAATGATGAGAATAGACATGCTATTCGGCTCACTTAATGATGCGAATAGCCATCGGATTCTAATCCCATGCTTCACCTCCAAACAGAACACCTGATCAAAAAGTCCCACCGACACCTGAGGTATAACCTCAACCATTAAGTTCCTATACAGCTGCAAAACCATACACTTAAGACAACACATAACCCCTTTATGGCAGTTGGAGGTAATGGTGAAGTCTGGAGTGACGGCAGTACTGATAAGTACACTGGCAGTGGGGGCCGCTCACGCCAGTGAGGGTAACCATATTGTCGGCGGCAGCGTCGGTTATGGCGCGCTGGAATACGATAACCGCAATGACGATGTATACGACGGCGGTGATGGCGTGGCTCTGGATCTCTGGTATCGCTATATGCTCAGCGATGACTGGGGCGTGGAGCTGGGCTATATGGGGGGCGAAGGCGGCTATTTTCGGGGGATTTGGGACCCGATTTCCAGCATCCGCAATCTGCAATATTCAGGTGCCAGAGCCTCGGTTTATCGAGCCTTTCCCATCTACAGTGACGGCAGTCTGTATGGCAAAGTCGGCTATGGCTTGTTCGATATAGATTACGACCTCAATAAAGTGCCTCAACGCGCTCATGATCAGGGGTTTGTCGGCGCTTTTGGCTTCGAACACAGGTTCTCCGACCAATTCGGCGTGAATGCCGAGTATCAGCTTATCCCTTTGGGCGACCTTACGGTTTTCAATATTAATCTGGGCGTTTCCTGGCGCTTCTGAGCCCGCCCCATGCAATGGCAATTACTAGACTTGGTGGTACAGGGCTGCTTTCAGCCCAAAATATTGTGTTTATTGACTAAATCACATGATTAGCAACATCTGAATTATGAGATCGAGTTAACAATTTGCTGGTTATTTTTTGGTTAGAGAACGTAATTTCCGACTGCCTCACGGTTTACGACATTTATTCCCGTTAACCTCTGTTGCTCACAAAGTTAACCATTTTGAGGTATGGCTGCGTGGCCTTCCGGTAAGATGCCGGATGCGGATATCACCAATCTTCAGGAAACACTATGTCGCAGATAATTCACACTTTGGATAATGGCCTGATTAAGCCGTATGAAGCCAATATCACTGTTCCCAACTGGATGCTGTCCGGTATGGAGCGGGTGATGCAACACTATGTGGATAAGAACCTGCGTCTGGATACTGTGTCTGCCGAGGTGATGCCAGTGCCACAGCCGGGCAAGAAGTACATGCTGTATGCCCATGTGCCTTTCTGCCATACCCTGTGTTCCTACTGTACCTTCCACCGCTTCCTGTTTAAGGAAGACAAGGCCCGTGCTTACTTTATCTCTCTGCGTAAAGAGATGGATATGGTGAAGTCTCTGGGTTACGACTTCGAAGCCATGTATATCGGCGGCGGCACCACAACCGTGCTGGAAGACGAGCTGGTGAAGACCATTGAACACGCGCGCAAGCTGTTCCCTTCCATCAAGGAAGTGTCCTGTGAGTCTGATCCCCGCCATCTGGATACCCCAGGGTTCAAGATGCTCAAGGGCCTAGTAGACCGTATGTCTATCGGTGTGCAGAGCTTCGACGACGGCATTCTGAAGATGACCGAGCGTCTTGAGAAGTTCGGCAGTGGTCAGCAGGTGTTTGACAAGGTGGCGGCAGCCAAAGAGCTGTTCCCTATCGTTAACGTGGATCTGATCTTCGGCTTCCGAGGTCAGACAGAAGAGATTATTCAGCACGATCTGGAGATGGCCCGTCGACTGGACCCTCGTCAGATCACCACTTACCCTCTGATGATCACCCATCAGACCCGCAAGAGCGTGAAGGGTAAGCTGGCGGCTGAGCAGAAAGATATGGCTAACCAGTACCGCCAGATCCTCAACTCACTCAATGGTCAGTACAACCAGCTGACAGCCTGGGCGTTCGGCAAGGCCAACGATGAAGGCTTCGACGAGTATGTGATCGACTATGACGAGTATCTGGGTGTGGGCTCGGGCTCATTCAGCTTCCTGGATGACACCCTATATGTGAACACCTTCTCCCTGCGCAAGTACCAGGAGCGTATTGCTGCCGGTAAGATGGGCGTGGAGCAGCAGAAGAAGTACAGCAAGAAAGATGTGATGCAGTATCGCTTCCTGTTGGGCATGTTCTCAGGCCGTCTGTCCCGCAAGTATTTCCGCGACACCTTTGGTGTGAACCTGGATACTGCGCTGTTTAAAGAGATGACCGCCATGAAGGCGATCGGCGCGCTGAAGAATGACCCGAACAACCCGGAAGAGCTGATCATCACTGATAACGGTAAGATGATGGGCCTGTTGATGATGAAAGAGTTCTACTCAGGTATGGATAACGTCCGTGCCCAGCTGCGTAAGCCGCTGAAGCCTTGCGACATGTAACAGCCCCGCTGTAGCAAGTGATGATAAAGCCCGGAATATCCGGGCTTTTTTGTGCCTGAAATAGGGTAAAAGCCCTTTTTATGCCCAGGACCGTCGGGAAACTGGGTATTTTGGCTTGTGGGCATAGTTCTGGATAAAAAATATTCGCCGATCAAATCCTGCCCAAATCACTTCCCTGACACAGTTAACTCGTTGTTTGCAATGCGGATCACTTTAAATCTGACTGTTTTGGATGCTTTGGTATCTTATATTAGTAATATTGCGGTTATATCTGCCTGTATTGATTCAAATAATAGATTGGCCTAACATTCAGGCAACACATATTGCGAAAAGGCTGCGAAATGAGCAAACCGGTCAACTACTCCGTTTTTTGCAAACGTTACCAGCTGGATGCCGCTGAACCCGATACCCGCAGGTTGTACAAGGTGTATACCAGTCGCCTGGATGTATTTAATAAGGTGTTCAGTGATTTGATTGTTGCCGAGGCGATTGCCAAGGCGAGGGATGCCACGGCTGGTCTCCGCAGATAATCACGACGCGCATAATAAAAGCCCGGCTTAATGCCGGGCTTTCTGTTGCCGGGGATCAGGCCGATTTCTCTGTGGGGGGCTCATCGCTGCTGCCGCTCTCGGCTCTGGCTGCCTTACTCTGTTTTTTGTTGGCGTACATGGCCGCATCAGCCTTGCGGATCAGATCGTCGGACGAGATGTAGTCGGGCGGTTGGGTATCTGCCAGCCCCATGCTGATCTCCAAAGACTCCCACTCCTTTCCCAGGGCTACCCTGATGCGCTCACAGACCACCTTTTCTGCATGTTCGGCATCACAATTGGGCAGCAGTATGCAGAACTCATCGCCGCCATAGCGGAAACATCTGTCCTCCTCACGGCAGCAGGACTTGATGAGTCTGGCAACACCTTTGAGTACCTTATCCCCCGCCAGGTGCCCCAGCTCATCGTTGATGGGCTTAAAATTGTCGATATCCATATAGATAAAACAGACAGCTTCATTCCTGCGTTGAGCGGCTTTAAGCACCTGATTCATGATGGATTGCAAATGTCTGACGTTCAGCAGGCCTGTGAGTGGGTCGGTGCGGGATTGCTCCTCCAGCTGTTTGGTTCGCTCCATTACCTTGAGCTCCAACTCTCTGGCGTACTCTTCCGATCTGACCCTGGCTATCTGCACTTCTGATACCAGGGAGTGAATATAGGTGTCGAACACCAGGGTGTTGTCGAACATCAGCAGCTTTTCCAACGCCTTGGTGACTCTGTCGTACTCCTCTTCGGATTGCAGCTCTTTACGCATCACTTCAAACAGAATGTTCTTCAGTTCCAGCATGGCTGAGAAATAGAGTTTGGGTTCTACTCCAATACGTTTGTGTACCATGCCGATACGCAGTATGTCGTTGACATAGGAGATACCATAGTCACCGCTGAACAACTGCAAAATATAGCGACTTTGGGCCGAACTCAGACGGGCCATGGTGTCTGAATCTCCTATCAGCTGGACAATCTCGGGCACGCCGGTCTGGAAGTCATGGAACTTAAACAGCAGATCTTCAAGTTCGGCATCGATCAGGTCATGGCACCCTCTGAGAATCACCGCATCACTGGACTCAAACCCAAACAGCTGCTTTCGTTGCTCTATCTCGTACTCATTTAAGCCCATCTGTTCCAGCAGGGTCAGAGTTGTTTTGTTGGTTGTTTTTAATTGCTGATCCATTCGTGTCCGCCCATCTGCAATTAGGTACCGGTTTTACTTTGGGTGATGAGTTTATCCAGCTCGGTCTGTGCCTTGGTAAAGTCAAACTCGTTAATCGCTGATTCAACCAGACTGAAGTCTATGCCCAGGTGATCCAGGGCATCGGCGTTTTGCTTCAGCAGGTCGATAAAGTCTATGGCCTGGGTATCAAAATTCTGCAGTAGCATAGAGAGTTGTTGCAGCTCCATCATAAACTCGTCGGCATCATAGGGGCGGACCTCTCTTGGAGTCTGCTCCTGTGCATCTTTCTGTGGGCCAAGATGGACAATATCCTGCTCCAGTCTTTCCATCAGATCCCGCAGGGTGTCAATAAAGTCGGCGTCGGGCAGCTCCTTGTTGGCACCATTGGTTTCCAGCTGGCGTCCCAGCTGTGACAGCCTGTCTGCGGAGATATTGGCTGCGGCGCCTTTAATGGTATGCCCTGCAAGGCGCAGATAATCATAGTCGGCCTCTTCCAGTGCATTTCTAAGGGTATCCAGTTCCTGTTTACGGCTTTGCAAGAAGGAATCGGTGATCTGCCAGTAGAGCTTTTGGTTACCCCCAAGTCTTCCCAGGCCATCATCCACATCCAGCACCTGGGCCTGATAGTCACCCTGGGTATTGGCGCTGCCACTGGGTTCAGTCGCAGGGGCTTCAGCGGGTTTTGGCTTTGATACGGGCTCAGGGGCTGGCTCTGCCTTGGCTGGCTGCTGGGCAACCGGCTCCGGCGCGGTGTTTTGAGCTGGCTGCTCCTCCTGTACCGCTTCAGGCTCCAGCTCGATAACATTACTGGATTCCTGTTTGTCAGTGCCGGGTTTATCAGGGCCCGGTTGGTTGTCATCTGTATCCAGCCAGCGGCAGATTTTGGAGACCAGTTCATCGACATTGATCGGCTTACCGATATGGTCGTTCATCCCCGCTTTCAAACAGGTTTCTACATCCTGATCCATGGCGTTAGCTGTCATGGCCAGCACCGGCAGCTTATGCAAAGTTGGATCTTTACGGATCTCTTTGGTGGCAGTGATACCGTCCATCACTGGCATCTGCATATCCATCAGCACCAGATCGAACTTCTCTTTGGCCAGTGCATCCAGTGCTTCCTGGCCGTTGTTGGCGACAATTACTACCGGTCCATAAGGCTCGAGAATACCTTTGGCCACTTCCTGATTGGTTTCATTGTCTTCAACCAGCAACAACCGCGCATCCTTCATGGCGCTGCCGTCGGCGTCCTTCTTGATCCTGTGGCTGGGCAGGGTGGTTTCCCGCTGAATACCGAAGGCATTCATGATGGAGTCGAAGATCAGCGATGGATTCACCGGCTTGATCACCAGACCGTCGAACAGTTTCTCGTTTTCGCCACTCAGGCCTATCTCGCGGCCGTAGGCGGTGACCATAATCACCTTAGGTGCTGAGGCCAGCTGTTTCTCTCTGAGCTGACGAGTCGTCTCTATGCCATCCATACCCGGTAGCATCCAATCCATAAAGATCACTTCATAGGGGTCACCATCGGATTCGGCCTTGCTGACCGCGGAAATCGCCTCAAAGCCTGTGCTGACAGTGGTGACCCTGAAGGTCATGGCTTCAAGTAATCCCAGCATAATTTCGCGGGCGGCATCATTGTCGTCCACGACCAGAATGCGCTTGTTATTCATATCGGCCTGGGGCTGGTAGAAGCGCTTGGCCTTGGCATCCTGCAGACCCGCCTTGATGGTAAAGCCGAAGATCGAGCCTTTACCCGGCTCGCTGGTCACCCAGATACGGCCACCCATAAGCTCCACCAGACTCTTGGAGATGGTCAGGCCCAAACCTGTGCCGCCGTATTTGCGGGTAATAGAGCCATCAGCCTGGGAGAAGGATTTGAACAGGCGGCCCAGTTGCTCTTCTGACATGCCAATACCTGAATCCTGGATCTCCACCTGCAACATGATGCCGTCGTCGAACTGTTCGGTCTGTTTGACCCGGACAATCACTTCGCCCTTCTCGGTAAACTTGATGGAGTTACCACACAGGTTGATCAGCACCTGGGCGAGACGCAGAGGGTCACCCACCAGAGCAGTAGGCAGGTTGGGTTCGATATCAAACAGGAACTCCAGTCCTTTCTCGTCAGCCTTGATACCAATCACATTGGCGAGGTTGTCCAGCACCTCATCCAGCAGGAAGTCGATGTTCTCCACTGACAGTTTGCCCGCTTCCACTTTGGAGAAGTCGAGGATGTCATTGATGATGCCCAACAAGGACTTGGCGGCATTATCTATCTTGGTGACATAGTGCTGTTGTTTGTCGTTCAGGCCTGAGTTCATGGCCAGGTGAGCCATACCGATAATGGCATTCATTGGAGTACGGATTTCGTGACTCATATTGGCCAGGAACTCACCCTTGGCCTTGGAGGCATCATCGGCGGCATCTTTGGCGGAGCGCAGCTCAAGCTCCAGGTCTTTCTGTTCGGTAACATCTACAAACAGACCCACAATACCTTTTGGCGCGCCTTTGCTGGAGTAGTAGGTCGCCTCATAAATACTGATATGACGTTGCTGATCTTCAGCATTCTTGAGGTTTAATTCGTACTGGGTGGCGCCGGGAGAGTCCATCAGGGCTTTTTCGGCATTGTCGAAGATAGCTGCGATATCGGCAGGGAAGTGATCCTCAGGCTTGGTTTGCAGAATGTCGGTTTCAAACATACCGATAAAGTCACTGAAGCCATTGTTCACACCCAGGTACTTGCCTTCCGCATCCCGGAAGTACATGGGGCTTGGAATCGCATTGAGTACCTGCTGGTTAAATTCGAGTTGTTCAGCAATCTGACGCTCAGCCTTAGCTTGTTGTTCGGCGTTACGGGTCAGCTCAAGGTTGATGGCCAGATCAGAGCGGATAAGCCCCAGCCAATCCAGACTGGCATCCTGCAGTGGCGAGGCGGTTCCCAACTCCAGCAAGCCGATGACCCTTTCATTCACCTGCAGAGGGAAGAAGTGCAACTCGCACAAAGTCAGCTCGCCGCTGACCAGAGGGATCTTGTACTTGTCACCCAGGTCACGCAGGGCGAAGTGCTTTTTGGAGTAGAGCAGACTCATCTGGATACTGTCTGCTGCAGTCAGTTCTTTGGAGGCGTCTTCGCTGTAGCCAAAGCCGGAAATACGAACCAATTGGTCGTTGTCATAGGTGTACAGGCCAATCAAAGGCAGCTGGAAGCGACTGGCCAGGAAGTCGATAATGCAACGACCGAAATCTTCACCGTTCTCACTGTCACGCATCACATCGGTGAACTCTTTAATGGAGGCGTTGGATTTCAGCTGGTTGCTGACTTCGCTGAAAATCAGGTTGAGTGCTTTGGCCTGGGGGGTAAAGGCACCCTTGTTGTTCTCTCTGAGCTGGAACTCATAGTCGCGTTTGGCGACCTGGTTCACCAGACGCTTCTGCATTCTGTCTGCCGGTGACAGATACCAGCGCCACAGGAAGAAAAAGCAACTGACCAGAGCGAGCAGGGTAATAGAGAAGATCCACATCTGCAGATAGTTAAGGGTATGCAGTTGATCACTGGAGGCCTGCCATTCGCTGGTGGCTCTGTCGCTGACGTTACGGTAGAAGTCGCCAATCGGGCTCATAATGCGCCCTTTTTCCTGGAAGTAACTGTTTCCAAACAGCAGATCCAGTGCTTTTTGTTGGTCTGGTGAGACCTTAAGTATCCCTTTCTTGTTGCGCTCCAATCCTTCCACGGCATCGAACGCCTGGCGCTCCAGATTGACCAGGTTATCTGAGTAGGCCAGTGCCTGGCGCAGCAGGCCCAGTTCCATCTCATTAATGCCGGACTCAGACATGCGCTCAAGCAACGAGGCATAGCGTTTATCCGGGTTGTTGCCCGGGCGCAGTATTTCAGAGGGCATGGCAACCCTGTCCCAGTATTCAAACTGATGGCCATCCGGTACAGGTGAAGCGCCATTGCGTACCGCGAGGACCTGGTTAAACAGTTGTTTCCACTTGGGATTACCTGTGGCTGCATAGGCTCTGGCGAATTTAGTCAGATTGTCTGAGCTCTGCTTTAACTCCTGCGCCAACAAGATGCGCTCCTGGGTCAGCAACATACGCTGATCAAGGTTCCTGCTTTGTTCCTCAATTTGCACGAACAATATGCCCATCGTGATCATCAACAGGGTGATCACTGAAAAGAGAACAAGGAAAATAATCCGAATCGAGCTCATTGTGTTGTCCTGTTATCGCCTGAGTTGCCTATTTTTGCTGACACCGACTAGATTTAATTTATGGCATGCACTTGCCGACCAGATTAAGTGTAGGTCACAGGGGAGTTTTTTGTGGCAAATGGCCCATAACCGGGCAAAGAGGACAACACAGTGGAAACTAAAACAAAATCGAACGTGTTGATCGTGGACGATGCACCTGAAAACCTGCAGCTGCTGAATGGCTTGCTGAAGGACAGTTATCAGGTCAAAGCCGCCAACAATGGCGAGCGCGCACTGGAGATAGTGGAAAAAACGCCCATAGATATCATATTGCTCGATGTTGTTATGCCAATGATGGATGGCTATGAGGTCTGCCGCCGCCTTAAGGCAGATAGTAAGTATTCTGATATTCCGGTGATTTTTCTTACCGCCAAAGACTCAAGCAGGGATGAGCAGTACGGCTTTGATTTGGGGGCCAGCGACTACATTGCCAAGCCGGTGAGTCCGCCCGTGGTGCTGGCCCGGGTGCGTACGCATCTGCAGGTAAAAGCGTCTCAGGATTTTCTGAAAGATCAGAACTCCTTCCTTGAAGCGGAAGTTCGCAAGCGGATGAAGCAGGTCAGCGAAGTGCAGGATGTGACTATCTCGGCGCTGGCCAGTCTGGCCGAAACCCGGGATCAGGAAACCGGTTACCATATTCGCCGCACCCAGTGGTATGTGAAGTTGTTGGCTGAGAAAGTGAAGGATCACCCCAGATTTTGTGATGAGTTGACCCCGGAAATCATTGATGCCTTTTTTAAGTCTGCGCCTTTGCATGATGTGGGTAAAGTGGGTATCGCCGACAACGTGCTGCTAAAACCGGGCAAGCTGACCGCTGAAGAGTTCGAAATCATGAAGGGGCACGCCTACCTTGGGTTCCATGCGCTGGAGATGGCGGAGCAGGAGATAGGTACGGAGGATTCCTTTTTGACCGCAGCCAAGGATATTGCCCACTATCACCATGAAAAGTGGGATGGCAGTGGTTATCCCAATGGTTTGAGCGGTGAGGATATTCCATTGTCGGCCCGCTTGATGGCGATTGCCGATGTGTACGACGCGCTGATCAGTAAGCGTGTATACAAGGATGCCATGCCCCATGACAAGGCGCTGGAAATTATCCGCGAAGGGCGCGGCAGTCACTTCGACCCGGACCTGATCGATGCCTTCTTTGAAATTGAACATCAGTTTATGGAGATCGCCGAGAAGTACAAAGACTGACTGGTCAACATGTTATTAAAAAGCCGGGCACCGCCCGGCTTTTTACGTTTCAGTGGTCCTGCCCTGAAACAGGATTACATATTCGGATAGTTGGGGCCGCCGCCACCCTCAGGGGTGACCCAGGTGATGTTTTGACTTGGGTCCTTGATATCACAGGTTTTACAGTGGATGCAGTTCTGACTGTTAATCACAAACTTTGGCTGACCTTCATCCTCAACAATCTCATATACTCCTGCAGGGCAGTAACGCTGGGCCGGCTCATCATATTTGATCAGATTCACCTGCACCGGAATATTAGGGTCGGTCAGCTTGAGATGACAGGGCTGGTCTTCCTCGTGATAGGTGTTGGACAGATAGACAGAAGAGAGTTTGTCGAAGGTGAGTTTGCCGTCCGGCTTGGGATACTCAATCTTTGGATAGTCGCTGGCGGCCGCCATCTGGGCATAGTCCGGCTTGTCATCCCGCAAGGTGACAGGGAATTTGCCGCCAAACCAGTTTTGGTCCACATAGTTGAACGCGCCACCCAGCAAGGTGCCGAACTTGTGCATGGCCGGGCCAAAGTTGCGGGAGCGGTAAAGCTCCTCATGGAGCCAGGATTGCTCAAACCTGTCCTGGAAGCAGTTCAGATCTTTGCCGCCCTCTACGCCAGCCATCAGAGCTTCGCCCAGCGTATCCGCTGCCAGCATGCCACTCTTAATCGCTGTGTGGGTGCCTTTAATCTTGGCGAAGTTCAGGGTACCGGCGTCGCAGCCGATCATCAGGCCACCGGGGAAGCTCATCTTGGGCAGTGAGTTCAGGCCGCCCTTGGCAATGGCGCGAGCACCATAGGTAACCCTTTCACCACCGGCCAGATTGGTGGCAATCACAGGATGGGTCTTGAAGCGTTGGAACTCATCAAAGGGGCTCAGGTGTGGGTTTGAGTAGTTAAGGTCAACAATCAGGCCTACTACTACTTGATTGTTCTCCAAATGATAGAGGAAGCCACCGCCCGATGCGCCTTGATTCAGTGGCCAGCCCCCACTGTGGACCACCTTGCCAGGCTGGTGAAGCTCATCCGGTACTGTCCACAACTCTTTAAAGCCCAGGCCATAGTGTTGAGGTGATTTGCCGTTATCCAGGTGGAATTGTTCAATCAGCTGTTTGCCCAGATGGCCGTGACACCCTTCAGACAACACAGTGTACTTGGCGTGCAGTTCCATACCCGGCATATGGCCATCTTTTGGTTGACCATCGGCACCTATGCCCATATCGCCAATCAGTATGCCTTTGACGCTGCCATCTTCGTGGTACAGCATTTCACTGGCGGCAAAGCCGGGGAAGATTTCAACGCCCATCTCTTCAGCCTGTTCGGCGAGCCAGCGGCACAGGTTACCCACGCTGATAATATAGTTGCCCTGATTGTGCATACTTCTGGGCGTCAGCGACTCGGGCATCAGCTTTGAGTCACTTTCAGACTTAAACAGATAAATTTCATCGTGGCTGACAGGGGTATGCAGTGGGGCTCCACGCTCCTGCCAGTCAGGGAAGAGTTCGGTCAGTACTTTGGGCTCGAACACGGCACCGGACAGAATATGGGCACCCACTTCGGAGCCTTTTTCTACCACGCATACCGTCAGTTCTTTGCCTGAATCCCTGGAAATCTGCATCAGGCGGCAAGCGGTGGCCAGGCCGGCCGGACCTGCGCCCACGATGACAACATCAAACTCCATAAATTCGCGTTCCATTCTCCCTCACTCCTTTTGTTGTCCCGGTGATTTTCCAATTGTTTTTGTTGTTTTATTGGACGGGGTTGAGATTTTTTGTCCACCATACCCCAAATTCGTACTGTGTCCCAGCGAGAGATAATGTGCGGCATGGTTCAATATTTATTTTTTATGGGTGACCAGTGTCACAAATAGTTCACGCAAAGGTTAACGCCTGGATGAATTAGCGGCAATTCAGGTGTTAATTCGACGATTTTTGAGCATATAATGCGGTATTGACGGTTCTCCGAGCTTCTAACCCTACGTCCACATGATACGGGTTGTTAGCCGTGGTGAAAAAGCCACCGGGGTGAAGAAAGAAATGACTTCGCCTCCCGTGTTTGGAAAGGTGATCATGTCCCTGCTTCAAGACGACTTCGGTCGCAAATTTCAATATTTGCGCATGTCGGTTACCGATGTGTGTAATTTCAAATGCAGCTACTGTCTGCCTGACGGCTATCGTCCGGACGGTAAGCCCAAGTTTCTTAATCTCAATGAGATTGAAAACCTGATCAGTGCCTTCGCCAAAGTGGGTACCCGCAAGGTACGTATTACCGGCGGTGAGCCAACCCTGCGCAAAGACTTCACTGACATAGTGCGTCTGGTGGCAGACCATCAGGATATTCGCACTGTGGCGACTACTACCAATGGTTATCGCCTGGCCCAGCACGCCAAAGAGTGGTACGACGCAGGCCTGCGCCGTATCAATGTCTCTGTGGATAGCCTGGACCCGCGCATGTTTTACCAGATCACCGGCGAGAACAAGTTCGATGAGGTGATGCGGGGAATCGATGCGGCGCTGGAAGCCGGTTTCGAGCGGGTAAAGGTGAATGCGGTTCTGCTGAAAGATCTCAATGACAAAGATCTGCCTGCTTTCCTTAACTGGATTAAGGGCACGCCAATCGACCTGAGATTTATCGAGCTGATGGAAACCGGTCTTGGTCATGATTACTTCAAGGCCCACCATCTGGCGGGTGCCGATATTCGTGCGCAACTGCTGCAAAGCGGTTGGAGCAAAGATATCAGCAGCAGTGAAGATGGTCCGGCACAAAACTTCAGCCACCCTGATTACCAGGGGCGTATCGGTCTGATCATGCCCTATGAGCAGAACTTCTGCGCCAGTTGTAACCGACTGCGGGTATCCGCCAAGGGTAAGCTGCACCTGTGCCTGTTTACCGAGTCAGGTGTCGACCTGAGGGATCTGCTGCAGTCCCCTGAGCAACAGGGTGAGTTGATTGAGCGGCTGCATCAGCAGCTGCACAACAAGAAAGAAACCCACTATCTGCACCAGGGTGTGACCGGGGTAACCCAGCATCTGGCATCGATTGGCGGCTGATATTGCCGCCAGCGATGCGCCATCGCGTTTGAACAATTTAAGTTGGAAGCTTTATGGGACACTGTACTCAAAGCCAGTTTCAGCCGCTGAATATTGCCGTGCTGACCCTGTCGGATACCCGTACCTTTGACAATGATACCTCTGGTCAGTTTCTGGAAGATGCACTGACTGAAGCCGGCCACAAGCTGGTGGACCGCAAATTGATCAAAGATGACAAGTACCTTATCCGCAGCGTGATCTCTCAGTGGATTGCCGATGAGAATGTGCAGGTTGTGATCTCAACCGGTGGCACAGGTTTCACCAAAAGGGACAATACCCCGGAAGCCGTGAGCGTGTTGTTTGACCGCAGCATTGAAGGTTTCGGCGAACTGTTTCGTCATTTAAGTTTTCTGGAGCTGGGCAGCTCCACTGTGCAGTCTCGTGCCCTGGGTGGCATGGCCAATGGCACAGCAATATTTTGTCTGCCCGGTTCAACCGGCGCCTGCCGCACTGGCTGGAAGATTCTGGCCGAGCAGCTGGACGCACGCCACAGACCCTGTAATTTCGTGCCTCACCTGAAGTCGGTGGCAGAATAAACGTTAAGGATTTCCCATGACCCAGGCTTTTACCCATATCAATGCCGACGGCAACGCTCACATGGTTGATGTGACCGACAAACAGGTTACCGAGCGCGAAGCCCGTGCCGAGGCTTTTATCGAAATGGCGCCGGATACGCTGGCAATGATTATGAGCGGCAGTCACCACAAGGGTGATGTGTTCGCCACTGCCCGTATCGCAGGTATTCAGGCCGCCAAGAAAACCTCAGACCTTATTCCTCTGTGTCACCCATTGATGCTGACCAAGGTTGAGGTAGAGCTTGAGCCTCAGGTTGAACATAACCGTGTGCGCATTACCTCTCTGTGCAAGCTGTCCGGTAAGACAGGCGTAGAGATGGAGGCCCTGACAGCGGCCTCTGCTGCAGCCCTGACCATCTATGACATGTGTAAGGCGGTGCAGAAAGATATGGTGATTACCCAGGTTCGCCTGCTGGAGAAGCGTGGCGGAAAATCCGGTCACTTCAAGGTGTAATAAGATGATTAATGTACTGTTTTTTGCTCAGGTTCGTGAGCTTCTGGGCACGGCCAAAGTTGAAGTGGCCTTCGATGAAAGCCTGACCACTACTGAAGCCCTGCGCGCCCATCTGGCGGCACAGGACGAGAAGTGGGGCCGGGTGATGGCCAACGATAAGCTGCTGGTGGCGGTGAATCAGACCATCAGCAACTGGGAAGCTGGTGTCAAAGATGGCGACGAAGTGGCCTTCTTCCCACCGGTTACCGGAGGTTAATATGATTCGGGTTCAGACTCAGGATTTCGACGTACCAACCGAGTACGCCAGAATTGCCGTCGACCACAGTGACGGCGCTGTTGTGACCTTCGTGGGTAAAGTGCGTGATTTCAACGACGGCAGCAGTGTGACCGACCTGACCCTGGAGCACTATCCGGGCATGACAGAGTCTGTGCTGGAGCAGATTGAGGCTGAGGCCCGCGAGCGCTGGCCCCTGAACCATGTCACCATTATCCACCGTGTGGGGACTATGGCTCTGGGTGAGCAGATCGTCTTTATTGGCGTATCCAGTGCCCACCGCAAGGCTGCTTTTGCTGCCTGTGAGTTCCTGATCGATTTCCTTAAAACCAAGGCACCTTTCTGGAAACTGGAAGCCGGTGAGCAGGGTGAGCACTGGGTGGAAGCCCGTGACTCCGACGAGCAGGCTGCCAAAATGTGGGAACAGGAGTAATCTGCTGTGAAAATCCTGACCCGGTCGCTGTCGCGATTCCTGATGTCCATCTCTTTGGGGCTGGGGATATTGCTGCCAACGCTGATGGTACCGGCCTTTGCTGATACTCCGGCGATTGCTGCTGCAGCCAATATCAAGTTTGCCCTCGACGACATCGCCAAAGGCTTTACCCGTGACACGGGACACAGGGTCAGAATCTCCTATGGTTCCTCCGGCAACTTTGTTGCCCAGATTAAAAATGGTGCACCGTTTCAGCTGTTTATGTCGGCGGATGAGAAGTATATCCATCAACTGACGGCGGACGGTCTGGTGAGCGCTGAGCCGGTGGAATACGCCGTCGGTCGGTTGGCTCTGGCGGCACCGAAAAACTCGCCACTGACCCTGGATACAGAGCTTAATGGCCTTAAGGCCATGCTGGTGGCGGGAAAAATTAAGCGCTTTGCCATCGCCAACCCTGAACATGCCCCCTATGGAGAGCGTGCCAAAGAGTACCTTGAGCACTTCAGCCTGTGGCAGCAAGCCGAGCCCAAACTCATCTATGGTGAAAATGCCTCTCAGGCGGCGCAGTTCGCTATCAGTGGTTCAACGCAGGGCGGCATAGTGCCTTTGTCGCTGGTAAAAGCGCCGCAGTTTATGGCCCGCGCCAACTATATTGAGTTGCCGAATGAATTCCACGGCAGTCTGGCTCAGGATATGGTGCTGCTGCCCAATGCCGGAGAAGTGGCGCAATCTTTCTATCAGTATCTGCAGTCCGACAGGGCCAGGCAGGTATTCCTCAACTACGGATTCGGTCTGCCGGCTGAATAGGAAACTGGACTATGGATTGGGAAGCCCTGTGGTTGTCCGTCAAGCTGAGTGCCATCACAGTTATTGTTTTGATCCCTATGGCGGTTCTTACCGGCAGGGCGCTGGCCTATGGTCAGTTCCGGGGTAAGTCCTGGGTTGAGGCCCTGATCATGGTGCCTCTGGTGCTGCCTCCCACTGTAATTGGTTATTACCTTTTAGTCGGACTGGGCAGTCAAAGCTGGCTGGGACAGTTGATTGAAAGCCTGTTTGGTCAGCAGCTGGTGTTCCATTTTTCCGGTCTGGTGGTGGCGTCAGTTATCGTCAATATTCCCTTTGCAGTGCAGCCGATTCAGCGCGCTTTTGAAACCATTCCCCAGGATGTGCGGGATGCCGCTGCCTGTTGCGGTATGAACCGCTGGACCTCACTGTGGCGGATTGAACTGCCCATGGTATGGCCAGGTGTCCTGACCGCGGTTGTGCTCTGTTTCTCCCATGTGCTGGGGGAGTTTGGCGTGGTGTTGATGATGGGCGGTAATATTGCCGGCGAAACCAAGACTATCTCCATTGCTATTTACGACAGTGTACAGGCGTTTGACTTCAATGCTGCCGGTACCATGTCGCTGGTGCTGCTGCTGTTCGCGATTACTGCATTGGCCCTGACGACCAGTTTCACCCGTCGTTTGGGAGGTCAGCATGGCCGTTGATCTGCATTGCCGGGTTAATCAAACCCTGCCAATCCCGCTGAATGCTGATTTCACCTGCCATGCCGGTGAAGTGCTGGCTGTAGTGGGGCCTTCCGGTGGCGGTAAAACCACTTTGCTGCGAATGATAGCCGGTCTGGGCAAACCCACTCAGGGTGAGATCCGCAGTGGCGATACTGTCTGGTTCGACAATAACGGTACCTGTTTGTCGCCTCAGGCCAGACACATTGGCTATGTACCCCAGCACTTCGGCCTGTTCCCCAATCTGACTGCGCTGCAAAACGTGGTCAGCGCGCTGGATCATATCCCTCTGGATGAGAGAGTGCCCAGAGCACTGGACTGGCTGGAGCGGGTGAACCTGCAGGGGATGCCGGACCGTTTGCCATCCCAGCTGTCCGGTGGCCAAAAACAGCGTGTGGCGCTGGCGCGTGCATTGGCGCGGGAACCCTCGATTCTGCTGCTGGATGAGCCTTTCTCCGCAGTAGACAGAGAAACCCGGGAGCGCCTGTATCTGGAACTGGCCAGATTGAAATCTCAGTTGGCTGTGCCTGTGATTATGGTGACCCATGATCTTAACGAGGCGCTGCTGCTGGCTGACCGCATGATACTGATCAGTCAGGGTAAAATGCTGCAACAGGGCAAACCCCATGAGGTGCTTGCCCGTCCCCGTAATGAAGCCGTTGCCCGACAGATGGGCCTGCGTAATCTGTTTAATGCCCATGTGGTGGCTCAGGATGAAGAGCAGGGCATTACCTGGCTGAAGATGGGCGAGATACTGATCGCCAGCGATTATGGCGGCAGTTTGGATATTGGCAGTAAGGTGCGTTGGGTTATCCCCAATCAGGGCATCCGCTTTAACGCTATTGCCAGTGGCCGTTTATGTCGCAGCTTCAACAAGCTGGATGTGATTATTGACTCCATGCTGGTGATGGGTGAAACCGTGCGGCTTATCTGTAATGTGGTGGGGATTGAGGGGCAATTGAATACCGAAGTGCCGTTGCACCTGGCTACCAAGCTGGCGCTGGCGGAAGGTGTGCGTACTACAGTCGCGCTGAAATCTGACCAAATTCATATCCTCGAACCTTGCTAAGCATTTGGTTCCTTACCATTAACATTAGCGAAACTTAATCCGCGATTCACGGCAGCTTCAGTGGCTCTGAGCTAAGATATCCCAAAAAATATGAGGGTATTCGCTATGAGTAACAAAGCTGCTGCCATTTTGCTAATGGCTTCTCTGGTTTCAGCCAGCGCCATGGCTGCCTATACAGGTCCGGGTATTGACGCCCAGATCACCACTGCCAGCGCGGTTAAAGACGCCAAAGACGGCGCTAAAACCCAACTGACCGGAAAAATCATCAAGAGCCTGGGTGACGAGAAGTACCAGTTCCAGGATGAATCCGGTGTTGTGGTGATTGAAATTGATGATGACCTGCTGCGCAACATTCATATTGATGAAAACACCCCGGTTGTACTTGTGGGTGAAGTCGATAGTGACTGGAACGGTCAGGAAGTGGAAATTGACGTTATCAATCTGCTGAACGATACGCCCGCCACAGAGACTGTGGCAGATCACAAGTAATCTATCCTTAAACTGATCTCCGCTTTGCCTGCTGAACCTGCTTCAGCCCGGGGCAAAGTGAGATCGGTTTTGCATATTTGGGGATTGTCTGGCTTATGCCGCATTTCCCCGGCTTCATCTATGTTAGATTGAAGTCGCTGCAATTTACTTAGTTTGTTGAATCTGGAGAATAAAGTGTCGCGCCTCTTGCTTGGTTTAATGCTGATTTCCGGCGTTGCTTTCGCCGAATCTGACCTGTGGCAGCATCTGTCTCAGGTGCAGCATGTTGCGCCAATCAAACTGATGCAGGACGTCGAACGCCAATTCCCCGGAGTGATCGCCGAGTTCAGCACAGAGCTGGATGACGGTGTGCTGACCTATGAGATTGATGTGATCAATCCCAAAGATAAAAGCATGACAGAATTGGTGTATCGCGCCCGCGATGGCCAGTTGCTGCGCCGACAAACAGGAAATCTGACTTCTGAAGATAAAAATGAACTTCAGGCTGCAGCAAAAATTCTTGAGCACAATCAAACCTTTTCTCAACTGATAAACCAGGCAATGCAGACGCATCAGGCGTTTGTGGTCGAAGCACAGCTGGATCGAGACCTCGGGATCAATTACCTTGAACTTGAACTGCTCAATGCAGATGGCAAGGTCAAGCTCGCGTTCGACATCGACCAACAAAAACCACTGCCGCTGCTGACCTGGAGTTGAATCCGACTATCCTGTTTCGCCTGGTCTCTTTCCCGGAGTACCGGGCATAAGGAGATATAATGAAAGTTTTGTTGGTGGAAGATGACGCCACAACCATTGACTATATCGTCAAGGGATTTTCCGAGCAGGGATACAATATCGAAACGGCCAGTGATGGCCATCAGGGCCTGCTGCTGGCAACCAGTGGCCACTATGACCTGATGATTCTCGACCGGATGCTGCCTCAGCTTGACGGCCTTAAGGTGTTGGCCGCACTGCGCGCAACCGGAAATGAAACACCGGTACTTATCCTGTCTGCTCTAAGCCATGTCGATGAGCGCGTCAAAGGCCTGCGTGCCGGTGGCGACGACTATATGACCAAGCCCTTTGCCTTTTCTGAGCTGCTGGTTCGTGCTGAGAAACTGATGCAACGCGGCCAGTCCAAACCAGTACAAACCGCCATTAAGGTGGGTCCACTGGAGATGGAATTGCTGACCCGCAATGTCACTCTGGGTGGTCAGGAACTGATCCTGCAACCTAAAGAATTCCAATTATTAAAATACCTGATGGAACATGCCAATCAGGTGATCAGCCGTACCCTGCTGTTTGAGGCTGTGTGGGACTATCACTTTGACCCGCGCACCAATGTTATCGACGTACATATCGCCAAGCTGAGACGCAAGTTTGAGGAGCTGGGATATGGTGAGTTGATTGAAACGGTAAGAGGTGCAGGTTATCGGCTCCGTCAACGTTTTTAAGCCGCTTCAAAGCAGTGCCTGGCGAATAACCATTATCTTTACCACCCTGGTGACCCTTATCATCGGGGCACTGTTATTCGCCATGTACCGCGAGCTGATTCTGGAGCAGCAGCACCAGGTGGAGATCCACCTGGAGTCTGAGCGCATTCAATACCAGCAGCTGGCGCTGACCTCTGGCAGGCAGGCATTTGCTGCCCAGGTGCGAACTGCCGACCCCAAAACCATGTTGGTGGTATGGCAGCACGACAACCAGCTGGAGGGGGCTCTCAGTTTTATGCCGACGGATATGCCCTATCTGCCGGAAACCAAAGAGTTCCCGATTCTGACCGGTGGCCCGGAGAAGTTGCATATCTTCACCGGTGGACTGGTGCATACCCGTTATGGTCCTGTGCTGCTGGCAAGCCGTACCGATCAGCTGGCGACCTTGATCGATAAGTTCATCAGTGCTGCGGCGACGGCCATGATGGTGACGATTTTGCTCACGCTGGCGGCAGGCTACCTGTTCTCCAAGGCCTTACTGGGCCGTATGGTGAGATATAGCAAGCTGAGCCGACGCATTGAGCAGGGGCATTACGATACCCGTTTCCCCACATCCGAACATCCTGACGAGTTTGATATGCTGGCTACCCAGTTCAACCGGGTGCTGGATACGCTGCAGAACAATCTGGATGCGGTGCGTGGGGTAACTGACAATATCGCCCATGATCTGCGAACGCCCCTGAGCCATATCCGAATCGGCATTGAGGAGCTGGCCAACAAGCCAGCCGAAGAGGTACCGGAGAACTGTGCCGTGTTGATTGAGGAGCTGGATATGTGTCTGGCAACCTTCAACGCCATGCTGTCGTTGACCCGCATCGAAGAGGGGCAACAGAAGCTGGAGCTGCAACAGGTGAGCTTGGTGGATCTTTGCCGTGACCTGGAAGAGATGGCCTCTGCAGTGGCTGAGATGCAGGATCAACAGCTGTCGCTGACTACGGGCACTGACTGTCAGATCACAGGTGATAAGAGCTTGCTGTTTATGGCTCTGTATAACCTGATCGACAATGCCATCAAGTATTCAGGTGACGGCTCAGTAATCCGCATTGAACAGGAAGGTGCGGTCATCCGCATCAGTGATAATGGCCCGGGAATTCCCGAGTTGGATAAAGACAGGGTGTTTGAACGCCTGGTGCGTTTGGACCCCAGCCGCCACCACGCGGGTACCGGTCTTGGCCTGTCCATGGTAAAAGCGATATTATCCCGCCATCAGGCCCGGATTGAGCTCAGTGACAATCATCCCGGGTTGATGGTGACTGTCACGTTCCGGACCTAATTTTGTACCAAATAATTCAAGACGAGGCCGACTTCCTGGTGATCAGTAAGTCGGCCGATGTGCATTTTCACAGTCAGGATGGCGAAGCCGGGGTGGTTGCCCGGGTTGAGCTGGATCTGAATATTAAACTCTATCCGGTCCACCGGCTGGATACACCTACCTCAGGCCTGATCATCCTGGCCAAATCTTCCCAGGCGGCAGCACGTTTTACTGAGCTGTTCAGCGCCCATAAGGTACAGAAGTACTATCTGGCTCTGGCCAAAGGTAAGCCCAAAAAGAAACAGGGTTGGGTGATTGGTGATATGGCGAAATCCCGCCGTAGCCAATACAAGCTGCTGCGCAGTACGGCAAATCCCGCTGTGACTCAGTTTTTCTCGCAGTCGGTTGATGAAGGCATGCGCCTGTATCTGCTTAAGCCCTTGAGTGGCAAAACCCATCAGCTTCGGGTCGCGCTGGCCAGTCTTGGATGCCCAATCCTGGGGGATGCCTTGTATGGTGGTGAAGCCTCAGACCGTTGTTATCTGCATGCCTGGCAGTTGGAGTTCAACTATCAGGGGCTGGATTATCAATTCTGCGCAGAGCCGCTTCAGGGGGCTGCATTTGAGCTGGACGGCGTGAAGGCACAAATGGCTGCCTGGTCACCCGCCTCCCAGCAGCCCTGGCCAAAAGCCAAACCGGGCAAATAATCTGGGTTTCAGTCACCGCTTTTACTGATCATTCGCCCCTGCCGCTGCGTACTTCTGGAGACCAATAACCAATTCCGGAGACAAGGTGGCCAGCCGAATACTCTATCTGTTTGACCAGGACTTGCGACTGTCGGATAACTATGCGCTGATGCAGGCCTGCCTGCAGGCGGGTCAGTTGCAGTTGGTCGCCTATTTGCCCGACAACAACCAGGGTGACAGGTTTGGCAATCTGATGCTGGGTAAGCACAGACGCAGGTTTTTGCTGGAGAGCCTTCATCATCTGCAGCAGAGCCTGAGTTACCCCGGTCATCACCTTGAGCTGGTGACAGGTGACTGGCTGACAGGGATGGTGCAATTGGTTCGGGCCTGCCGGGCAGACAAACTCTTTTGCTCCCGTCCTCAGGGATATTGGGAGCGACGCAGACTTAAAGTCCTGCAACAGCAGTGTGGCGGCCTTGAGATCGTCCAGTTGGATACTGACACCCTGTTTCAGCACGCATTGCTGCCATTTAATCACCTCGACTTTCCCCGCAGCTTTAGCAAATTCAGAAAACTCGCCGACAGCAAGTTGAAGGTATCGGAGCCGATACTCAGCTCCGGGCACTGGCCTTCAGCTATTTCCAAAGTGAGGTTAACCCCGGAACTACCTGAGCTGACTGCCACAGTGAGCTCAGGTTATATCGGCGGCGAGTCCCAGGGAATGGCCAACTGGCAGGCTTATCTGGCCAGTGGTCATGCGCAGAGTTTCAAAGAGACCAGAGACAGACTGGATGGTTGGTATCAGTCCACCAAGCTGTCACCCTGGCTGGCATCGGGCTGTTTAAGTGTGCGACAGGTGTGGCATCAGCTGAGAGATTATGAAAGTCGCTGGGGCGGCAATGCCTCAACTGAGTGGATAGCGATGGAACTCTTGTGGCGTGAATACTTTCATTGGTACGGACATTTTTTCCCCAAAGCTCTGTTTTTGCAAAAAGGCCGATCAGGCAAAGGACTGGCTGGCTGTTTCTACCCGGAGAGATTCCGCAAATGGTGTGAAGGCAATACGCCCTGGCCTGTGGTGAATGCCTGCATGAATCAGCTTAACCAAACCGGCTATATGAGCAACCGCGGTCGTCAGCTGGTGGCCAGCGCCCTGATCCATGAAATGGGTATAGATTGGCGTGCCGGTGCCGGTTACTTCCAGCAGCAGCTGGTGGATTTCGATCTCCCTGTGAACTGGGGCAACTGGCAGTACATAGCCGGAGCGTTTGGCGGTCAGCAGCCAAAACACTTTGATCTTGCCTGGCAAACCGCAAAGCATGACCCGGCAGGTGAGTTTGTGCGCCTGTGGCGAGGGGATAAAGCAGATGATCAGTTGGATCATACTGACGCGGTGGACTGGCCATGCTGAAAAATGACAAGTTGAGGTGCGAGCACAGGCCCCCGGTTGCACTGGTATGGTTAAAGCGGGATCTGCGGTTGGAAGACCATGCACCACTTAAGGCGGCCATCGACTCAGGTTTTCCTGTTCTGGTGTTTTACAGCTTCGAGCCCAGCTTGATTGCTAATCCCCATTACAGCCAACGCCACTGGCGCTTTATTTGGCAATCTCTGGTGAATTTGCAGAGTCATCTACGGTTGATGGATGCGGGTTTGGCGGTGTTCAGAGATGAATTACTGTCAGTACTCGACAGGCTTGGCCAGAGTTTTGCCATTCGTCGCCTCTACAGTCACCAGGAAACAGGTCTGAATCAGACCTGGGAAAGAGACAAAGCGGTGGCTGACTGGTGTCATCAACATAGCGTGTTGTGGCATGAGTTCCCTTGCGGCGCCGTTGTTCGTGGCGCTGCCAACCGGGAGGGCTGGAATAGCCACTGGCAGCAGACAATGAGGGCGCCGCAGCAGACGCCTGAACTGGACCGGGGCAGATTTGTTACCTTTCCCACAGACTTTAAGCCGGACGATGCCTGGCTTGAGCAGCCCAACGGCATGCAGCAGGGAGGCGTTGATGCGGCCTGGCAGACGTTGGACAGTTTTTTTGAGTCAAGAGGGCAGGGTTATCACAAGGGCATATCCAGTCCAACCATCAGCCGTGAGACCTGCAGTCGCCTGTCTCCCTATCTCGCCTGGGGAAACCTGAGTCTGCGGCAGGTGTACCAACAACTGCTGGCTCACTGGTCTGAACCCGGCTGGCGTATGGCACTTAAGGCATTGTCTTCACGTTTGCACTGGCATTGCCACTTTGTACAGAAGTTTGAAAGTGAAACCTCAATGGAATGGCAAAGCGTTAATGCCGGTTACCGGCGGTTCCCATGGCGTCAGGACAAGCAGGGTTTGCTGGCCTGGCAGCAGGGCATGACAGGCTACCCGCTGGTGGACGCCAGTATGCGCTGCCTTGAGCAAACTGGTTATA
Source organism: Shewanella corallii (assembly GCF_023349125.1). Classification (GTDB taxonomy): domain Bacteria; phylum Pseudomonadota; class Gammaproteobacteria; order Enterobacterales; family Shewanellaceae; genus Shewanella; species Shewanella corallii. The sequence goes on from NZ_JAKIKT010000011.1 coordinate 58,133, forward strand.
TCAATTTTCGTATGCGGGCCATGTTGGTGAGCTTTCTGTGTCACCATCTGCTGCTGGACTGGCGCGAGGGGGTACATCATCTGGCGCGACTGTTTCTCGATTTCGAACCCGGCATTCATTACCCCCAGTTTCAGATGCAGGCAGGCGTTACCGGCGCCAACACCATACGTATCTATAATCCGGTGAAGCAATCCAGGGAGCAGGATCCCAGAGGTGACTTTATTCGGCAGTGGCTGCCGGAATTGGCCAGTTTGCCCAATGAGCTTATTCATACACCCTGGGAGTTGGCTCCACTGGAAGCGGGTATGTATGGATTCAGTCCTGGCCGGGATTATCCGCAGCGGATTGTGGATATTGAGCACACCGGCTCCAGAGCAAGAGAGCTTTTGTGGAGTTGGCGCGCCAGACCTGCTGTCAGACGTGAAAAGGGTCGTATTCTGACCCGCCACACCAGACAAGCGTTGAAAGCAGGATCGCAGGCATGAAAGTACTCAGATTGATCCTGGGTGATCAGCTCAACGCTGCGCATTCATGGTATCAACACAGGGATGACAATTGTCTCTATTTGATCGCCGAGCTGCATCAGGAAACCCACTATGTGCGCCATCACGTGCAAAAGGTTTGTGGCTTCTTTGCCGCCATGGCCGGATTTGCCGACGCCCTCAAGCAAGCCGGACACAAGGTGATGCACCTGACCCTGGATGATACTGCCCAGGACAGGGATCTGCCTGCTCTGATTGAACGGATTTGCCGGGAGCAGCAGGTGACTCACTTTGAGTATCAGAGGCCTGATGAATATCGGCTTCAACAACAGCTGGGGCAGTTACAAAGCCGGTTGGCGGAGCAGGGTATAAGTTCTGATTGCGCCGATACCGAGCACTTTTTGCTGCCGTTTGAACAAATAGAGTCCCGCTTCGCCAAAGGCAAGCATGTGTTGATGGAGAGCTTCTATCGGCAGATGCGCAGGCAGACCGGAATTTTGATGACCGATGATAAGCCTGAAGGTGGCCGCTGGAATTTTGATGCCGATAATCGCCACAAGCTGAAACCGGCGGATATCGGGCAAATTCCTGAGCCCTTATGCTTTGACAATGATGTCAGCGCTATTCTGCAGCGGCTTGAACGACATGGGGTAAGCACCATGGGCAAGGCCGAACCCCGGCTGCTGTGGCCTGTCAGTCGCGCCCAATCCAGAGAGTTGCTGCAGTATTTTATCCGTCACTGCCTGCCGCTGTTTGGCCGTTTTCAGGATGCCATGACAGCTGACTCCCCCCACAGCTGGAGTCTGTATCACTCGCGTTTGTCATTTGCGCTGAACACCAAGATGCTGCACCCCACTGAGGTACTGCATCAGGCGCTGGCTGCCTGGCACAGTGGTGATGCGGATATAGCCTCTGTTGAGGGTTTTGTTCGCCAGATACTGGGGTGGCGTGAGTATGTCAGAGGCATCTACTGGCGCAATATGCCCGACTATGCCGATGCCAATCATCTTCAGGCCGGAGCAGCATTGCCTGAGTTTTTCTGGAATGGCGATACCCGTATGCAGTGTATGGCTGCCGCTATCGGGCAAAGTCTGCAAACCGCTTATGCCCATCATATCCAGCGATTAATGGTGACCGGTAATTTCAGTCTGCTTTGGGGCGCAGACCCCACGCAGGTGGATGCCTGGTATCTGGGTATTTATATGGACGCCATTGAGTGGGTGGAGATGCCCAACACCCGGGGCATGGCGCTGTTTGCCGACGGCGGCCTGATTGCTACCAAACCCTATGCGGCCAGCGGCAGTTATATCAATCGAATGAGCGACTACTGCAGCGGCTGCAGCTTTAATGTCAAAGCCCGCAGCAGTGAGGATGCCTGCCCATTCAACAGTCTTTACTGGGCCTTTATGGTGCAGCACAGAGAGAAGTTCAACCGTAATCCCAGGATCGGCATGATCTACCGTAACTGGGACAGGATGGATGAGGGCGAGCAGCAGGCGACTCTGGCCAGAGCCAGTGCAATCAAACAGGGCAAGGTTGAGCTTTAATCCTGTGACTTGATGGCGTCTGACCTGTTTCCCCGACAACGTTTGGAGCAGTAGATCACCTGGTCCCAGTGGTTGCGCCATTTACGACGCCAGCGAAACGGCCTCTGACAAACCGGGCAGATCTTTTCCGGTAGCTTGAGTTTGCGGTGCATATCTGATTTCTAGTGTCTAATAATCAGTGTGTTATACGCATAAGCAAAGGGGCATGATCAGCCCCGAGGTAGAAGTTGACACCGAAATAAAAAAGCAGCGGCTCTGGCGAGCCACTGCTTTTATTTATCCGGATGAGTCAGTGAAACTCAGCCGCAGACTTTACAGCCCGGCTGCTTGGGGAGTTTCATCTCTCTAAACTCCATAGTCATGGCATCCACCATCAACATGCGACCCGCCAGACTTTGACCCATACCTGTTAGTACCTTAATGGCCTCTGTGGCCTGCAGGCAGCCGATCATACCTACAACTGGGGCCAGAATGCCCGACTCCACGCAGGATAGCTGCTGCTCGCCAAACAAGGCGCTGAAGCAGTGGTAGCAAGGTGCGTCTTCGCTGTAGTCGAATACAGTGACTGTGCCTTCCATGCGGATGGCTGCGGCGGAGACCAAAGGTACCTTGTGCTTAAAGCAAGCGCTGTTGAGCTGCTCGCGCACCATCACATTGTCTGTGCAGTCCAGTACCAGAGTGTGCTTACCGACCAGCTCATCGATCTCTGGGTCATCCAGTACCGCGTTGATGGTATCAATCTGGATATGGGGATTGAGAGCGGTCAGGCTTTGCATGGCTGACTCTACCTTGGGCTGGCCTACATTGGCATCCTGGTGCAGTACCTGACGCTGGAGATTGGAGATCTCCACGGTATCAAAGTCCACCAGTGTCATCTGACCAATACCGGCCACTGCCAGATACTGGCTGGCAGCACAGCCCAGACCACCGGCACCGATAATCAGTACCCTGGCCAGTTTAAGTTTTTCCTGGCCATCGATATCCATGGCGCGGATAGAGATTTGTCGGCTGTATCTGAGCATCTCGGCATCAGACAACAGCTCTTGTGGGTGCTCACTCATTGGGAGTTCCTGCAAGGCGCCGACCTGGGTCGACACCTTTCGCTAATGATTAACTGAGAATTTCGTTGAACGGCTCGACATCCACCAGGGTGCCAGCCGGGGTATCACCCTGCATCTGTGGCATCACGATAAAGCTGTTGGCCAGACTCATGGAGGTCAGCATGCCTGACCCCTGAGAGCCAGTGGTGCACACTTCAAGCTCGCCCTGAGCGTTACGGCTGAGAATGGCGCGTTGGTACTCAACCCGACCCGGATGTTTGCGGATAGGGCTGGTCAGGGTAGCTTTCACGCTCAGGCTGGGTTGAGGCGGCAGGCCCTGCATTTTTTGCAGCAGTGGCATCACGATTTTATAGAAGGTCACCATGGAGGACACTGGGTTACCCGGCAGGCCACAGAAAACAGCGTCACCCAGCTTACCGAAGGCAAAAGGTTTGCCCGGCTTGATGGCCATCTTCCAGAAGGTGATTTCGCCCTCTTCATCCAGAATTTGTTTGGTGTAGTCGGCATCACCCACAGATACACCACCTGAGGTCAGCACCATATCGGCATTGCAGGAGGCTTCCAGAAAGGCAGCGCGAATCGCTTCCGGATCATCGGCAATCACACCCAGATCCAGCCAGTTAACACCGGCTTTTTGCAGCAGGCCCAGAATCGAGTAGCGGTTGGAGTCGTAGATCTGACCCGGTGCCAGATCGCTGCCCACTGGACGCAGTTCATCTCCGGTAGAGAAGAAAGCGACTGTCAGTTGACGGTATACCCGCACCTGGCTCTGGCCTATGGTTGCCAGTACGCCCATTTCGGCGGCACCGATTCGGATCCCTTTTACCAACACCTTGTCACCGGCTTTCAGCTCTTCGCCGCGGCCACGCACATTGGCGCCTGTGGCATCCGGGGCTTCAATGGTGATCAGCTCGCCATCGGCCTGAGTTTTCTCCTGCATCTGCACTGTGTCATAACAGGCTGGCAATGGCGCACCTGTCATAATGCGGATACAAGTGCCCTGCTGATATTCGCCCTCATAGGGGTGACCGGCAAAGGAGTAGCCCGCCAGTTTCAGGGTGCTGCTTTGTTGCAGATCTGCCAAACGGAAAGCATAACCATCCATAGAGGAGTTATCGAAAGGAGGCAGATCAAGCATGGAGGCCAGATCTTCAGCCAGAATACGACCCATAGCCTGATTGAGCTGGACGACTTCTGTGTCAGCGGTTGGCTGTACCTGATCAAGCAGTTTGGGAATGGCTTGATCCGGATGCATCAGTCCCGGATGGCTACATGGATCTTGCTTGGCTTGCATATGAACTCCCTGCATAGGTTTCGCGATAGGCTGGTGGCCGCTATTATGCCACGGCCGTGCAGGATGACTATATGATCCCTGAGGCAAAAACCATCAAGGATTAGCCTTTGGGTCAGGTGGCGTTGGAGCCGATATTGGATACTCCGCCGGTTGGTGCCGAATCCAGCTTCACCTGCTGGCCATCCTGCAGGGTTTCGGCGCCGCGGATCACCACTTTATCGCCCTCTTTCAGCCCGCCTTCCACCGCAATCCATTTACCTTCGCCATCTCCGAGGGCTACATCAATTTTTTCGGCGGTGTTGTCGGCATTGATACGGAATACACTTGCACCGGCTGAGCGCAGCACTATGGCATCTCTGGGGACCAGGGTAGTAAGCCTTGCAGGGGCAACCGGCAGGGCTAAAGACACAAGTTCGCCGACACTGAACAGCTCCTGCATCTCCAATGGCAGGTCCAGTCTGGCTTCAAAGGTTTGGGAGCGTACATCCGAGACCGGGATCAGACTGCGGATGCGGGCGGTAAATTCCCCTTCGGCGTGGTAGATCCTCAGCTCGTCATTGGCCTTCACTCTGCGGCTGTGTTTCAGCGGTGCGTGCAGGCGTATCTCCAGATTGTCCGGATCTGTGATGGCGACAACTGACTCGGAGGGACCTATATCTTCCCCGGCCTGGTGCAATCTTTGAGTCACGATACCGGCAAAAGGGGCCTTCAGCTCAGTGCGGGCCAATGAGTCGGCAATCAGGTCAGTTTTGATTTGTGCCAGCTCCAGATTGTTGTGGGCCAATTCCAGTTCGGCTTTGGCATCATCCAGCTCGGTTTGGGTGACGCCGTGACTGTTCTCCAGACTCTGCAGTCGACTGTAGTTGCGTTTTAATTTATTGAGTGTGATCTGCTCTCGTTTGGTCATCGCCTGCTGTTCAGCCAGTTGCAGTTTAAGCCGGGTTTGCTCGAGCCTGGCGACAATATCTCCCGCATTCACTCTGGTGCCGGCTTCCTGCACCCATTCCAGCTTGCCACTTACGCCAGCGGTCAGTTCGGCGCTGTTGCGGCTGTGCACTGACCCGATCACCATAATCTTGGGAGACAGGGGACGATTTTCCACTTCGGCTACGGCTACCAGCCGGGCAGGGGTGTCTGCCGCCATCAAAGCGCCGGAGATAAGTGGGCTTATCAGTAAAACTGCGGTCAGCAGTGATGCAGTGAGTTTGCTGTTCATTGACTTACCTCTGGGTTCATCTGCTGAGTATGGGATAAGTGTTGGGACTTTGCCGCTCCGGCCAATTGCAGCAGGCTGGGCATCAGGATCAGGGTAAACAGGGCGCTGAAGGTCATACCGCCAACAATCACCGCGGCCAGACCCCGGTAGATCTCGCTGCCAACGCCAGGTACCAGTACCAGCGGCAGCATGCCAAAAATGGAGGTCAGGGTACTCATGTAGACGGGACGTGCGCGGGTGGCGACAGCCTGATAAATGGCGTCATCCAATGACAGGCCATCGCGGCTGCCCTGACGGGTTTGGTCAACCAGCAGAATGGCGTTATTAACCACCAATCCCATCAGAATGATAAAGCCAATCATGGTCAGCAGATCCAGGCTCTGGAAACTGATGAGATTGAGCAGCTGCAGGCTGATCACCCCGCCACATACCGCCATAGGCATAGACAGCAATACCAGCACACTGTCTTTGGGAGACTTGAACAAAGCTGCCATCAGCAGGAACAGAATAATCACCGCCAGCAGGAAGTTGGTGCCCATATCTGTGATGGTCTGATTCAGTCTGTCGGCCGTGCCGCGGAATGCCAGTGAGGCATCGTCGGGCAGGCTGGCGCGTATGGCATCCAGAGTACCTGACTGGAGGACCTCCATGGCTTCGTCCATTGACATATCTTCAGGTGGGAACACCAGCAGAGATACCGCACGCTTGCCGTTCACCCGCTGCAGTTGGGTTGGTCCCACGGTTCTGCGTATCTGCGCGAGTTCGCCTACAGTCTGGATCCCGGCCGAACGGGTGAATACCGGCGTGGCAGCCAGTTGCTCAGGTACATCCCATTCCGGCCCCTTGAGCAGCACATCCATACGTTCATTACCGTCGAAGTACTCCCCCACAAACAGACCTGAGGTATAGGCGCGAATTGCATTGGCTATCTGGGTTCTGTCGACACCGGCCTGGGCCAGACGACGTTCATCCGGAACCAGTTGCAGCTCAGGCTGGGCCAGCGACAACCCCGGCAGCGGGCGCACTGTGGCACCGGGCAAAGCTTCATTGATCATTCCCATGCTGGTGGCGGCGACCTGCATCAGGGCTTCCATATCCGGCCCCTGCAGATCGATATTGATGGAGCGGCCGCCATTAAAGCCAAATTGCAGCAGTGATCCCCGGCTGGGGAAGGCTTGAGTGTCGGGCAGATCCACCAGAATCTTTTCCCTCAGGTGTTGGATCATCTCATCAATGCGGGCCGGGTCTTCAGGATAGATAAACAACACATTGAAGGCGCCGAACACAGAGAAGTTATAGCCCTTGATATAGGGCTGTTGCTGTTTGTCATAGTATGGCTTGAGCCGGTCGACAATCAGGGTACCCAACTCCCGGTTCATGGTTTCAATATTGGCGCCGGGAGGCAGCGAGAAGAAGGTAAAGATACCGTCTGATCTGGCCTGGGGCAGAAAGTCCGGTCTGGGCATCAAGAGTATGGCAATGGCAGAGGTCCCCAAAATCAACGCGGCGCACCAGGCTGATGCTTTGGCCCTGCTGTTGGTTAACGAGCGGATCAGCGCTGTGAGTCTGTTCCACAGACTGTGAATTTCTGTGTGCTGAGGCAGCTTGAGCCATAGCTGATTGAATACAGGAATGATGGTAATCGCGCTGAAGAAGGAGGAAACCACTGCCACCGACAGGGTTAATGCCAGGTCTGAAAACAGCTGTCCTTCAACGCCCGGCATAAAGAGTACTGGCAGGAAGATGGCGACTGTAGTGGCTGTGGATGCCAGCAGGGCACCTTTTACCTGCGCTGTGCCCTGGAGTATGGCGTCCATGGCGGCCATTCCCTGTTGTCGCAGCCGCACTATGTTTTCCTGCACTATGATGGCTGCATCCAGCACCAGACCGACGGCAAAAGCCAGGCCCGCCAGCGAGATAACATTCAGAGTTCTGCCCATGGCATCCAGCACCATAAAGGCGATCAGCAAGGCAACGGGAATGGTAGAAGCGATAATCAGGGTGGCCTGCACATTACGCAGGAAGGCATAGAGGATCAACATAGCCAACAACACGCCTATGCCCAGATTCCCCTTAACCAGCAGAATAGCCCGCTTGATATGGATGGATGCGTCGAAGGAGAGCTCCATGGTCAGGCCTTTGGGATTCAGCACCTGCTCATTCAGTTCTGCAATAGCCAGATTTACATCATCCAGTACGGCGACCGTATTGGCATCGAAGGTTCCTTCCACAGTGATGTAGTAAGCCGGGTAACCGTTACGCTTGGTAAAGCCTCTTTGCTCCGAGGTGGTGACGGTGACATCCGCCAGTTCATTCAGATAGACGGGGCGGCCATCGTTGTAAGTGACGATCAGGCTGCCCAGATTTTCCGGGGTGTATTTACCCACAAAACGCACTGTGTATTCGCGCCTGCCCACCTTGGCAGTACCACCGGAAATATCCGCCGCCCGAGAGATAGTGCTGCGCAGCTGGTCGAGTGTGATACCCAGTGCGGCGGCCCGGTAAGGGTCAAACTCAATATGCAGTTCTTTGGGGCGTCGGCTTTGCATCTGCACAGCACCGACACCGGTAATTTGTCTCAGTCTCGGCTCCACCAAATCATCAAACAGCTTTTGATAGCGGGCGACATCGGTTTCCGGGTTGTCCGGCAGGGTATAAATCAGCAGTGAGGCCAGGTTGGGGGTACCGCCGTTACCGCCACCAACATTGATGAAGGGCTCGCCTGCATCCAGCGGACGGGGTGGGGTTTGATTGAGGGCGTTGATGACATTGATCATCGCCGCCTGCATATCGCTGCCCACTTCAAAGGTGAGGGTAATGGAGCCGAATCCCTGGCCAATATTGGCGTTCATCTCTACCACGCCGGGGACCTGACGCAGCACGTTTTCCTGAGGCTCGATAATATTGGATTCCATCTCCTGAGGCGCTGCACTGCGCCAGTTATTGAAGACGGAAATTTGCGGTTGGCTGATATCGGGTAGCAGCTGGATGGGAAGTTTGGCAATGGCCAGGGCACCGAAGATCAGGATCAACAACAGGGCAACCAGAGTGGCAGCCGGATTTCGGGTACTGGTTTGGGTAAGGTTCATTGCTGTGCGTCCTTGTCGCCTTCCGAGCCAGATAATCCTATCGGCCGTTCACAATTCCATGTGTAACTTATGGTTAGCAAATGTAACACAAGCAAGTGATTCAAGTGCACATTTGAGGGTAATTTATGATTTAATTCATTGCTTTTAATCAGGCCCTTCCCGACAATGTGGAGGTTGTATTTTGAATATGTTTACAAGAGGGACAGATATGCTGGCCGCGGCGATGATCGAAAAGCTGAATGAACAGATCAATATGGAGTTCTTCTCCTCCAACCTGTATCTGCAGATGAGTGCCTGGTGCGAAGACAAAGGATTTGAAGGGGCTGCCAAGTTTATGCGTGCCCACGCAGCTGAAGAGATGGAGCATATGCATCGCCTGTTCACCTATGTGAGTGAGACGGGCGGTATGCCACTGCTGGGTGCTATTGAAGCGCCGCAGGCAGAGTTCCCGTCACTGTTGGCGCTGTTTGAACACACTCTTGAGCATGAGCAGATGATCACTGCTGCAATCAATCAGCTGGCTCACACTGCCTTTACCTCTCAGGATTACTCGACCTTTAACTTCCTGCAGTGGTATGTGGCTGAGCAGCACGAAGAAGAGAAGCTGTTCAAGTCTATCGTCGACAAAATTCGCCTGGTGGGTGAAGACGGTAAGGCTCTGTTCTTTATCGATAAAGATCTGGAAGTGATGGCTTCTAAAGAGAGCGCCAGCATTATGCATGACCCGGGTGCGTCTGCCTGATAGTCTGTATTCAGTCACTAAAAAAGCAGCCCACTGGCTGCTTTTTTGTTACTTACACAAGCTTAACTGGCGGTCGCTATTTCACGCTCAAGCCGATAAGCAGCCAGATCTTCAATGGATAGTACCGCGTAACCATGTGTCTGACCAAACTGAATAATTTCCGCCAGCCTGGCCATGGTGCCATCCTCATTGGTCAGCTCGCACAGCACGCCGGCTGGCTTTAGTCCAGCCAGGCGCATCAGATCAACTGTGCCTTCGGTATGACCGCGACGTCCCAGCACACCTCGTGGATCTGCCCGCAGCGGGAAGACATGACCGGGTCGAGCCAGATCTGCTGGTTTGGCATCATCTGCGATAGCAGCTTGAATAGTGGTGACCCTGTCGGCCGCACTCACCCCTGTGGTGACGCCATGGCTGGCCTCAATGGTCACGGTAAAGGCGGTGCCATACTGACTGGTGTTGCTGTTGACCATGGGGGGCAGGTCCAGCTGTTTTAACCTGTCATCTGTCATGCACAGACAGACTATGCCACTGCATTCGCGGATCAACTGCGCCATTTGCGGCACGGTTAACAGCTCTGCACTGAAGATGAGATCACCTTCGTTTTCCCGGTTTTCATCGTCGACCAATAACACGCCTTTGCCTTGTTTAAGGGCATCGAGTGCAAGTTCGACTCTTTGATTGGCATCGCCAAATTGGTTTAGTAAGGACTGATCCATAATAAGTTTCCTCAATAATTGGAAGTTAGGATCAGGGCACAGGAAAGCTGCGGCCTGAAACGCTGGCCACAGGTACAGACAGACGCTCAACAGATACCCACAGGGGATACCCGCGGTTACGGCGCGTCTTTACTGACATTCTCTTCCATCCGGACTCAGTGCGTCGATTGCTCGGCGCTCATTACCGTCGGCTCCGGAGTTTCACCGGATCTGCTTGTCCCTGTCATACCGCTCGGCTGACAGGCGCTCGCGGGCTGATTTCAAACACTTAATCCCATAGAATAAGCAATGAAAATTACCGCCGGTGGGGAGTTTCACCCCGCCCTGAGAACAAACCAACCGGGTTTCGATACCCGATCAGCGGGTACATAGTGCGAGTTTCTGAGCAACAAGGCAAGCCGGAGAAGGGCGAAAAAAACTGGTATTTGTACATGGTGCGATGCGCCGGCGGCCAGTTGTATACCGGGGTTACCATCGACGTGGACAGACGCTTTGCCGAGCATTGTGCCAATGGCAAGAAGACTGCTCGTTTCCTACGGGGTAAAGGGCCTTTAACTCTGGTGTATCGTGAGCTGGTGGGGGATAAAGGTGATGCCCTCAGGCGGGAGGTTGCAGTAAAAAAACTCAGCCGCAATCAGAAATTGGCACTGATTGGCGACTGAGAAAGCGCTACTGTCCAGGGAGTGGTAAGCAGCGGTATTAGGGTGGACTCCGGCGACAACAAACTGCCGGAACCACGTCGGGAACTGTTAACTCAGTATTACTTCAAGGTCACTTTGCCTTCGACACCGTCGACACTCAGGCTGCCTGAGCCTTCATCGATAATGTTCAGGCCGCCTGTATTGCGCACAGTGATATCCCCTGAGCCATCGTCTATGGTCACCATGCCGGTGACATCTTTGATACGCATGCTGCCAGAGCCGTCATCTATAGTGACACTGCCCTGAACCTGGGTAATGGCGATATCACCTGAGCCGTCTTCGATATCCATGCTGCCATTGTGATTGCGGATACTGATGCTGCCGGAGTTATCATCCAGTTGCAGCTCACCACTGGCATTGCTGATACTGATATCACCACTGCCATCTTTGATATTCATGGGGCCCGCGGTTTCCTGCAGTGAGATGCTGCCGCTGCCATCACCTATTTTGACCGCCTTGCCGCCTAACACCCGGATATCACCTGAGCCGTCTTCGATTTCGACATTACCTGTGGCGCCTGACAGGTTGATACTGCCGCTGCCATCATTAATCTCGACGTTATTACCCCCCTGGATTTTGATATCACCTGAGCCATCCTTCACCTCCAGATTCAGAGACTTTGGCATTTCGACTGTGACATCAATAGAAGGGCTGTCGCCCCAGTTAATCTGGATCTGGTCGTCAATTTTGGCAATCAGTCGGGCGGTATCGCCACGGCGCCCCAGTATCAGCTCATATTTCATGTCCGCATCACCATAGATGTCGGCTTTAACCCGGATGCTATCCAGGCCTTCTACACCTTTGATGACCAGATGACCTGCACCTGTTTCTGCATCCAGAGCAGTAATACCGGATGCACTCAGGTTAAGGTTACGGCTTTCCAGAAATTCGGCGTTGTGACTGCCGGCGTTGACGTTGATAACACAGCCGCTGAGTCCAATAGCGATAGCAGAGGCGATAAGAGCTTGGCGAAACATAGTGATAATCCTTCTGTTGTACAGCCGACTGATTCGATATCTCCCTGAACCAATCTGTGGGTAGCGCGCCCACAAGAGCTGATTTGTCTGTTGTTGTTTTGGCTACAGCAGATAGCAGCTAACGTGCCAAAGTTATAACCGATTGATTTTGTTTGTTATATTTTGACTGGTGGTGTTTGGCGTCGACGTGAGTTGGTATTTGTCACTAATTTCCAGCAGGATAGCCAACATCGAGTGAGTAAATTCACCACCTTGATTTTCGCTCTGGCTTGATTGTCAGAGTCAGTAATGGAGTAAGTACCATGGAAGAGTATCTGGAGATTAATCGTAAAGGGTGGGATGCCAGAACCCGCATCCATCTGGACTCCAGTTTTTACGATGTACCCGGTTTTCTGGCCGGTAAATCTTCACTGAACGAGATTGAGCTGGATGCACTGGGGGACGAGGTAAAGGGTAAAAGCCTGCTGCACCTGCAGTGCCATTTTGGTCTGGATACCCTGTCCTGGGCCAGACTGGGAGCCGAGGTTACAGGGCTGGATCTCTCCACCGAAGCCGTTAATCAGGCCAGAGAGCTGGCAAGTAAGGCCGGATTGGTGGCTGAGTTTGTCTGTGCCGACGTATATAGCGCCAGGCAGGAGCTGCAGCAGGAGTTCGATTTTGTATTCAGCTCCTATGGCGTACTGTGCTGGCTGCCGGATCTGGATAAATGGGCACCAACCATAGCGGCCAGTCTGAAGTCGGGTGGCACATTTTTACTGGCGGAGTTCCATCCCGTACAGGCTCTGCTGGAAGGCTACAGCTACTTTAATCAGCCTGAGCCGGATATGGAGCAGGAAGGAACCTATACCGAGAATGCCGGTGCTGACAGTGAACTGTTCGCGACCTGGTCTCACAGTGTGTCGGAAGTGATCAATGCGCTGTTAAAAGCGGGATTACAGCTGGTGGAGTTTAAAGAGTATGACTTTAGCCCCTACAACTGTTTTGAAGGCCTGGTTGATGCCGGTGATGGCCGATATATGTTGCAGCACGGCGAGCAGAGCGTGCCGCTGGTTTATCGCATCAGGGCGGTAAAACCCTGAGTGAAAACAATACCGCAGGCTTGATTGGCTCGCAGGGGAAGGCCAAAAAGCGATTAACCATAATGCGCTCACTTAAAAGCTGATTAAAGGTTGCGACAGGTATATTGAAAAGGGCTGCACTGGGTGCAGCCCTTTTGCTATTCACAGTGCTTACAGACCTTTATGCGGACTGAAAAACTCAATTCATAGTTGATCTGTTAACCCCTACCGGAAATCAGAGGCCTTTATGTGGACCAAACACTTCATAGTGTATTTGGGCATCGGCTACGCCCATGGTGGTTAGCTGAGCCTTAACATGAGCCATAAAGCCTACTGGACCACAGATGTAGAAGTCACCATTGGTCGGCAGAGTGCCATTGATAGCGTTCAGATCCATGGTACCGGCAAAGTCATAATGGCTGCCCTGAATATCCGTCGCGCCAGGTACTCTGTACCAGGTGTAGGCGGCCAGTTTGTTATGCTGCGCCAGCTTATGGTTAATCTCTTCACCGAAGGCGTGGGCAGCGCCATCTTCACTGGCGTGCAGCCACAGAGTCTCAGCGGTTTCACCAGTCAGACGTTGATTAAGCATGCTCATAACAGGTGTCAGACCAACGCCACCTGAGATCAGGGTCAGTGGCTTTTCTGCTGAGGTTTTCAGGAAGAAGTCACCGGCGGGAGGGATAACAGCCAGCTCGTCACCTACAGCAAATTTGTCGTGTAGTAACTGGGAAACCACACCCTCAGGGTCGCGCTTCACACTAATGCGGTAGCTTTTGCCGTTGGGGGCATCAGACAGTGAATACTGACGAATTTCGATATTTTCCAGGTCCGGATGTACCACCTTAAGGCTCAGGTACTGACCAGGTTCAAATCCCATGACCGGGCCGCCATCTACTGGAGTCAGTTCGAAAGAGGTGATCACTGAGGACTCCTGCTTTTTGGCTGTGATCCGGAAATTACGGGTTCCGCGCCAGCCACCGTCATGAGCCGCGGCATCATCATAAATTTGAGATTCGCGCTGGATAAAGATATCGGCCAGCAAACCATAGGCCTTACCCCATGCATCTATGACCTCATCAGTAACCGCTTCGCCGCCCAGCTCTTTCAGGGTTTCCAGCAGGTGATGGCCGACAATATTGTACTGCTCAGCTGTAATCAAAAAGCCTGTGTGCTTTTGGGCTATCTTCTCTACAGCCGGGCCCAGTGCCGCCAGATTGTCGATATTTTTGGCATAGGCAGCCACAGCGTTGAACAGGGCGACAGGTTGATCGCCTTTACGCTGGTGGGCCAGGTTAAAGATATCTTTTAGCTCAGGATGGTGGCTGAACATGCGCTGGTAAAAGTGCTTGGTCAGCTCCGGGCCGGCAGACTCCAGCAGAGGGATGGTGCTTTTCACAACTGAAATTGTTTTTTGATCCAACATATTTAGCGACCTCTAAATTTAAATGTGTATTTAATTTGCATGTTTTGAGGTAAATCTATAGCTGCATTTAATATAGATCAATAAAAATAGTCTGCAGATGTGGTAGGAAGTGATCTATGTCACTTTTAACCTAATCAAACACTTACAAAATAAATGGTTATTCCTTGTCTCTGTCCAGCAGCACGGGACCGGGTCCATGTTCCGCCAGTTTGTCATCCTGGTTGTAGATGGGGCAGTTCTTCATCGACAGGCAACCGCAGCCGATACATCCACCCAGGGAATCCCGTAGCCGCTGCAGATATCGAATACGCTTATCCAACTCTTGCTGCCAACTGACTGCCAATTTATCCCAGTCATCAGAGGTTGGGGTTCGATTGTCCGGCAGGCTGGCAAAGGCCTGCTTTATCTGCGCCAGACTAACGCCAACCTTCTGTGCCGCTTTAATGACTGAGACCCGGCGGAACACATCTTTTTGATATCTGCGTTGATTACCGGCATTGCGCCAGCTTTTGATCAATCCCTTCTCTTCATAGAAGTGCAGGGCCGACACTTTTACCCCGCAGCGGCGGGCTACATCTCCCACTGAAAACTCCATTTCTGCCTCCTGATGAAAAAAATCCAAAAAAGTACTTTACCTCAAGTTAACTTGAGGTTTTAGGCTTGTAACCAAGTTAACAAATGGGAGTGCGCAAATGAACACTCAACCCTGGGATCGATTTTTAGCTTTGTTACAGCAACTTTTTAATCAGGTAATGGAAAACAAGTAGGAGGGCAGGATGATCAGACTCGAACATATCAATTTAGTGGTGGCGGATATCGACGCCATGATCAGCTTTTATGGCGCAGCTATGCCTCACTGGCATGTGCGAGGTGGTGGCGACGGCACCTGGTACGGTAAGCCCAGACGCTGGTTGCACTTTGGCGATGAGTTCAGCTATATCGCGCTGAGTGATAATGGCGAAGGAGATAACCGTAACCTGGAAGGCCATCAACAGGGGCTGGCGCACTTTGCCTTTGTTACCAGCGACCTTAACGCCCTGAGAAAACGGATGCAGGACGCCGGATACAGTATCGCCAAAGAGGGACAACCGACCGAATTCAGGGACAATGTTTACTATGTCGACCCGGCGGGTTTTGAAGTGGAGTTTGTCAGCTACCTGAGTGATAACCCTGAGGAAAGAAACAACTATGACTGAGGCAAGGGAGAGCAAGGCTGCATTAAGAATAGCCATAGTATATTTCAGCCGAACCGGGGTGACGGCGCAAATGGCTGAAGCGATCGAACAGGGGATTGAAACCTTCCCCCAGGTTGAAGTTATCAGGCATCAAATCCAGGGAAAGGAGATAGTGGAAGGGCGGTTTGCAAATTCTGCTCTGTTCGAAGCGCTGGCCGGATGTCACGCTATTATTTTCGGCTCACCCACCTATATGGGCTCAGTGGCTGCTCAGTTTAAGGCGTTCGCCGACGCCAGTTCAGATCTTTGGTGTGACCAGCTCTGGACTGACAAACTGGCCGCCGGTTTTACCTGCGGCGGTTCCCCCAACGGCGATCAAAGCTCAAGCCTGCACTATATGGTGACTCTGGCCAGCCAGCATGGCATGTTGTGGCTTGGGTTGGATGCTGCCGCTGGCTACAGGGATAAAGGTGTCAATCGCCTGGGGTGCCAACTGGGGGCCTCGGCTCATGCTCCCGAGGGAGAGCTGCATGTAGAAGACAGAAAAACCGCCCGGTATCTCGGGCGGCGGGTGGCAGAGCAGGTGCTGAGGTTTTCCCCTCAGTCGGGCTCTGATTACAGAGCTCTCAGCACAGGGTAAACCTGATACTCATTGTCGAAGTAGGGACTGCGCTCGTAGAACCAGCGCAGTCTGGCTTTGGGGTCTGCCTTAAAGGCTTCGTCCTGCTCAAGCTTGGCTTCAAACTCAGCCTTCAACCCGGCATCATTGGCCAGCATCTGGGCCGCCATGGGTTCTACCGCGTAATCTTCAATATATTCGGTACGGGTAAAGATGGGGTTGAACAGGCCCCATTGCAGCAGGGAGTCCGGCGACTGAGGCTCCAGCAACAAAATGGCCAGATCTCCCAGAGGTTGTTTGGTATCAATTTTCACTGTACCTGCGGGCAGTGTTTCAGTGACAAACCGCTTGCTGACATCAGTCTTTACTCTTTGCCTGCCTTCATAGTCTTTGTTATCAAACTCAGGATTGGTCAGTTGATACTGTTCGGCGCGCACTTGTGTTGGTGTTTCCAGTCGGGTCATGCGGATACCATGAATCTCCAATCTGTCGATCACCTCCTGCCACTGAGCCGGGACATAGTAAGCGGCCGGTCGGCTGACGCTGATGGCAGGCTTGGTTTTGCCTTCCAATGGCAGGGCTTCATAGAGTCTGGGTTCGCCGGTCCAGCGAACCACCTCTGCGCCACTGATGGGGCTGGTCTCCAGACGATAATCTATGCCTTTAAAGTCCCAGGTGAAGGCTTGGGTCTCGCTTTCCCATGCCAGTGTCACCCTGTCCAGATAGGCGTATTTGTCCTTATGTATTGCGGCTCTCAGGCTGACAGTCTCATCAGCTAAGGTTTTCAAGGTTTGCTCCATCATCACATAGGTGCCCAACACCCTCTGTTTGTAAGGCTTGAGGCTGTGGTTTTCAATCAGCACTGTGGGCAGGTGTCTGGCATCGCCATAGCCATTGGAAAATCGGGGGGAGGGATTCCAGTAGCTCATGCCTTTACTGATATCGGTTTTATCCAGGGCAAACACCAGTGAGCCAGGAACATGGCCTGCCTGGGTCAGGGCCTGGTCCACTGCTGGACGCCAACGCTTCTCCAGCCAGTCAAAGCTGGCAGGGCTAAGCCCCTGTTTGACGTTATAGCCATAGGTCACATCGTACTGATAGTCGATACCATCGGTGACATGTACGTCGATATAGAGATCAGGTTGCCAGATATTGATGGCCCGCAGCATATGCTGCATCTCAGGGGTATCAGCCTTGGCATAGTCCCGATTCAAATTGAGGTTGGTCGCCGTGGTGCGCCAGCCCATATCCACTGGGCCACGTTGATTTACCCTGTTAGTGTCGCTCTGGCGTTCGTGGCCATCGACACTGAAAATAGGGACAAACAGCAGATTGGCATGTTCCAGCAGCGTCCCTTTGTCACCAGTCACCATATCCCGCAGCAGCATCATTCCTGCGTCTTTGCCATCGATTTCACCGGAGTGAATGCCAGCCTGAATAAGGACAGTGGGCTTTCTGTGCTGCTTCAGCTCAGTGGGCGTTGCGACCCCCTCTTTGGTGGCGATAACCATCCAGATCTCTCTGCCCTGAGGGCTGGTGCCCAAACTGACCTTATTCAGCATGGGAGAGTGTTCAACCAGCTTATTCAGCCAGGCCATAGTGGCTTCATAATCCGGGCTGACCTTGCCATCACTCAGCTCAAACTCAGTCACCCAGGGATGGTCTGTGCTCTTCATCAGGGCTTCACTGGCACCATGCCACTGGATAATGGGAGGCAATATTCCGTCGTTAACATAGTCAGCGGCGATTTGCGGGACAGCTTGCTGCTCGGCAAGGCTTATCTGGGTCAGTCCAAGCAATGACAGTCCGAGCAATGATCGGGTGAAGGTTCTTTGGTTCAAAGAGCTGGGAAACAGAAGGCTGGGCATGGGATCTCCGGAGGCGGTTTTGTCCCCGCGGACACCGCTCGCTTTATAGTCAGTGCACATAAACTGCTCAACACGGACTGGCTTGTCAAGCGTGCTACAGCTAACTCATTGTTCTCGGGAGCACTCTTTATTTATACCGGGGTGAATTGGCTGGGGCGGACAATAAAAAACGGCCCCCTGAGGAGCCGCCTTTATATCGGTCAACATAGCTTGTATATACAAGCAAATTGTCGTCTTGGTTAACCCTTTGGACCTGCTTTGCGAATGGAGTCCGGCACCTGATACTTGGCAAAGTTCTCGTTGAAGGCTTTGGCCAGCTTGGCAGCGTACTCAGCGTAAGCAGCTTTGTCTTCCCAGGTATTTACCGGGTTGAGCAACTGGCTGTCTACGCCAGGAACTGCAACTGGTACATCCAGGTTCAATGCATCCAGGTGTTCGGTTTCAACATCTGCCAGTTCACCGGACACAATGGCATCAACAATGGCTCGGGTAACCGGGATGTCAAAGCGCTTGCCCACACCGTAAGGACCACCGGTCCATCCTGTGTTTACCAGATACACCTGGCTGCCGAAGGATTCGATGCGCTGCATCAGCAGTTCAGCGTACACTCCTGCCGGGCGTGGGAAGAAAGGAGCACCGAAACAGGTGGAGAAGGTAGACTGAATGGCTGAGGTGCTGCCCATTTCAGTTGAACCTACTTTGGCTGTGTAGCCAGACAGAAAGTGGTAAGCGGCTTGCTCTTTGGACAGGCGGGATACCGGTGGCAGTACACCTGACACATCGCAGGTCAGGAACACCACAGCATTAGGCTCTGCACCACGGTTGATCTCAACACGACGACCAATGTGCTCCAGCGGATAAGCGGCGCGGGTGTTTTCGGTCAGGCTGGAGTTGGTGTAGTCAGGGACACGTTGCTCATCCATAACGACATTTTCCAGTACGGTACCGAAACGTATGGCATCCCAGATCACTGGCTCATTTTTCTGGCTCAGGTCGATACACTTGGCGTAGCAACCACCCTCAATGTTGAACACACCGCCCGGTGCCCAGCCATGCTCGTCATCGCCGATCAGGAAGCGCTTGGGATCAGCAGACAGAGTGGTTTTACCTGTGCCAGACAGACCAAAGAACAGAGTGGTGTCGCCCTGCTCGCCCACATTGGCGGAGCAGTGCATTGGCAGTACGCCTTTGGCTGGCAGCAGGAAGTTTTGCACCGAGAACATGGACTTCTTCATCTCACCGGCATACTTAAGACCGGCAAGCAGTACCTTGCGCTCAGCAAAGTTGATGATAACTGTGGCATCTGAGTTGGTGCCATCACGTTCAGGGACACACTCAAAACCCGGGGCATTCATAATCTGCCAGTGGGCTTTACCGGCAACATTGTACTGCTTTGGCTCGATAAACAGGTTGCGGGCAAATACCTGATGCCAGGCATATTCGGTGGTGACTTCAACCGGTAGATAGTGCTCAGGATCAGCACCCACCTCCAGTTCAGAAACAAACACCTCTTTACTGCTGAGATAGTCGCTGACCCGGTTCCACAGGGCGCTGAATTTGTCCTGCTCGAAGGGTTTGTTGACGCTGCCCCAGTCGATGTCGGCTGCAGAGTCGGCGTCTTTTACAATGAATCTGTCGTTGGGGGAACGACCGGTACGCTCGCCGGTCTTCGCCACCAGGGCACCGTTTGCTGTCAGTTGCCCTTCGCCCCGGGCAATGGCCAGCTCAATCAGTGCTGCCGTGGTGAGGTTCTTATGTACGCGGTTGGCTCCGTCCGCCATAAGTGGAGTCTCCATTATCTTGTAGGGTCTGTCGGGTGTTGGCCAATCGGTTCTAAACCGACTGCCGCAGATGCCAAATTGTTCTTATCTTTACCCGTGATTTACGGTCTATGCCGCTTGCTTGTGATCAATTCGGGTGTTAGGTGGCCTCTGTAGCGAAATTGTAACTTAAGGGTGCAGGTTTTGTAATGGAAAATCTGGATGAATTTTGCTCTTTTTTGGTATGACCAATGAACCTTGAAGGCAAGAGTGAGTGCGGGATTGACGGGTTTTTGTTGTGATAACAGTGTCGGAAACACTGGCTTGGGCTGTAAATGATGGTGCAGCGGCGATAATCATATAAAAAAATACCCCATCACGCGGGATGGGGCATTGTCTTATATAGGTAAGCAATAGGACTTATTGTTGAGTGTTTGGTGCACTCTGATTGGCAAAGATGCCTTCTACATCTATGGCATCGAAAACATAGTTGCTGTTGCAGTACTCACAACCCATTTCGATCTTACCGGTTTCAGCCAGAATCGAGTCGATTTCAGCTTTATCTACGGTACGAATCGCAGCGGCACTGCGCTCACGTGAGCAGGTGCACTTGAAGCTTACTGGCTGAGGATCAAACAGGCGAACCTCTTCCTGGTGATACAGGCGGTGCAGCACTTCTTCTGCATCCAGCTCCAGCAGCTCTTCTGCCTTGATGGTGGCTGTCAGCTGAGTCAGGTGCTCATACTCTTCATTATCACCACTCTGGCTTGGCAACACCTGCAGCAGCATACCGGCCGCTTTGTGCTCGCTGGTAAACAGCCAGATACGGGTCGGCAGCTGCTCAGATTGAGCGAAGTACTCTTCCAGACATTCGGCCAAGGTTGGCTTATCCAGCGCAACCACGCCCTGATAGCGCTCACCTTCGTCAGGAGTCAGGGTGATCACCATATAACCTTTGCCAAACAGATCGGCCAGGGTGGCGTCGTCAGCCAGTTCACCTTGGTAACGGGCAACACCGCGCATCTGCTGTTCATCGTTACCATTGATAACCGCCAGAGATACAGGACCATTGCCCTGCAGCTGAATGCCGATATCACCGTTGAACTTAAGTGTTGCAGTCAGCAGTGAAGTTGCGGCCAGCAGTTCACCCAGCAGATGCTTGATCACCTGTGGGTAGTCGTGGGTGCCCACTATGCTTTGGAAGCTCTCTTCCAGTTGAACCAGTTCGCCACGCACATCGGCGTTCTCGAACAGGTAACGATACAGTTTGTCTTGGCTCATGGTTGATCTCACCGTTAGATATCTTTAAAGCGTTGTATAGCCCGGCGCTGCTTCTTATCCGGCTTATGTTCGGGGGCCGGATTGTGCAGAATATTCAGGCGTCGGGCTTCTGCATTCTGTTCACGTTTACTTACACTTTCCGCCGTCTCTTCGTAGAGAAGCTGGGCGTCTTTTGCGCCTCGGCGTTGGTCGCTTAGCTGCTTGATTACGACCTCTTTTTCGTCATATCCCTGGCGTAATCTGATCAGGGCTCCAACTTCGGCATTCTTGCTGGATTTGGGGCGCTGGCCGTTGTAATGTACCTTACCACCGTTGATCATCTCTTTAGCGATGGCACGGGTCTTATAAAAGCGGGCAGCCCACAGCCATTTATCCAATCGGACAGCTTTGGCTTGTTCCTGTGTTTGGGTCATAGGGTCGTTGCCTGATGTAATGATGTTGACGCAGGACAGAATTGCCGTTTGAGTGCGCTTTTCAGCGGCTCAAAGCCGGGCGGATTCAGGCGCGAAAAGTTACCATAATTGGTGAAAATTAGCCAACGCCCCAAAACGCCTTACATGTTATCGGCTTGTTGCCAAACCCTATGCTGGGTTAGCATGAGTCGATCTTATAAAGATAAATAAACAGAACAGAGGCCATATAGGCCCGGTGAATATGGATTTATTGGAAAAATTATTCAGCAGGGCCAGCCGGATCCCGCAAAAGCCTGTCAGTACCGGGGTATTCTGGTTATTGGTGGTTATCGCTCTGTATCTGGCCGCTCAGATCAGCTGGAAGCTGATCCCGACAGATTCCAATCAGCTGGCATGGCAGCCTACACTCACGTCAGCTGAAGCCGCCAGCGGTGCTGGTGCATCACTTGATGGTATCAATCGTCTGGCTTTGTTCGGCAAGGTCTCTGACAAGCCTAAAGCCGCCAAGGCTGAGCCTGTGGCGGAGATGATTACCGACGCCCCCAAAACTTCCCTTTCTATTCAGCTGACTGGTGTGGTGGCCTCGACGGCCGAGCGTAATGGTCTGGCTGTTATCGAATCCCGCGGCAGTCAGGAAACCTATAGCCTGGGTGACAAAATCAAAGGTACCTCAGCCTCATTGAAGGAGGTTTATGCCGATCGGGTGATCATTACCAACAATGGTCGGTATGAAACCTTGATGCTGGACGGTCTTAAATATACCACCCAAAGCGAAGCCAATGAGCGACTGCAGGAAGCCAAGGTGGACAGGCTGGACCAAAGAGATAACAAAAAAATCGCCGAGGAGTTGGAATATTCCCGGGACCTCTTGCTGGAAGATCCCGGCAAGATTACGGACTTTATCGCCATTTCACCGGTCAGACTTAATGGTGAAGTCTCAGGTTATCGCCTGAATCCGGGTAAAGACCCCAGCCTGTTCAAGGCCGCCGGGTTCCAACCCAATGATTTGGCGAAGTCCATTAATGGATACGACTTAACCGATATGGCGCAGTCCATCGAAGTGATGGCCCAATTGCCGACGCTGACAGAAGTTTCAGTGATGGTAGAGCGTCAGGGACAACTGGTAGAAATCTTATTCAGTTTGCCGCAGCAGTGAACATGAAGCAGGGGAAATAACAATGAACAACAAGGGCTTTCGACGCAAGCTGATCGCCACTTTGGTAGCCGGAGCCGCTTTGCTGGCCCAGCCTGCCTGGTCAGAACAGTATGCGGCGAACTTCAAGGGCACTGATATTCAGGAGTTTATCAATATTGTTGGTAAAAATCTGAACAAGACCATCATCGTCGACCCAACCATTCGCGGCAAAATCAACGTTCGCAGCTATGACCTGCTGAATGATGAGCAGTATTACCAGTTCTTCCTTAATGTGCTCCAGGTATACGGCTACGCTGTGGTCGAAATGGATAACAACATTATCAAGGTGATCAAGGATAAGGACGCCAAACTGTCCAATATCCGGGTGGCTGATGATGGAAAGCCGGGCGGCGGCGACGAGATGGTGACCCGTATTGTTCCCCTGTACAACACGGAAGCCAAACAGCTCGCGCCTTTGCTGCGTCAGCTCAACGACAATGCCGGTGGCGGTAACGTGGTTAACTACGACCCTTCCAACGTGCTGATGATTACCGGCCGTGCTGCCACAGTAAACAAGCTGGTTGAGATTGTGCAAAAGGTTGACCAGCAGGGTGACGTTGAAACCCAGGTGGTTAATTTGAAGCATGCCTCGGCTTCAGAGGTAGTGCGTATTATCGACACTCTGTATCGCTCCTCCGGTAATCAGGCGCAAATGCCAGGTCAGGCACCCAAAGTCGTGGCCGACGAGCGTATTAACGCCGTGATAGTCAGTGGTGATGAAAAAAGCCGTGAACGTGTTGTCGCCCTGATTAAGAAGCTGGATGAAGAGCAAGCCAGTAATGGCAACACCAAGGTACGTTACCTGAGATATGCCAATGCTGAAGATCTGGTGGATGTGCTGACCGGCTTCGCCGAGAAGCTGGAAGAGGAAAAAGATGGGGGTAAATCCCGCTCTGCCCGTAACAGCAAAATCAATATTATGGCCCACACGGACACCAATGCTTTGGTGATCAGTGCTGAGCCGGATCAGATGCGTACCCTGGAAAGCGTCATCAACCAGCTGGACATTCGTCGTGCGCAGGTATTGGTTGAAGCCATTATCGTGGAAGTCGCCGAAGGCGATGATGTTGGTTTTGGCGTGCAGTGGGCGACCACCGCAGGTGGTGGTACTCAGTTTAACAATCTGGGCCCAACCATAGGCGAGATTGGTGCCGGTATCTGGCAGGCTCAGGGCGAAGAGGGCACCACAGTGTGTACCGAAAATGGTACCTGTACCGAGAACCCGGATACCCGAGGTGACATTACCCTGCTGGCACAGGCGCTGGGTAAGGTGAATGGTATGGCATGGGGTGTGACCATGGGCGACTTTGGTGCTCTGGTGCAGGCTGTGTCCAGCGATACCAACTCCAACGTACTGGCTACGCCTTCTATTACTACCCTGGATAACCAGGAAGCCTCCTTTATTGTCGGTGATGAAGTCCCTGTACTGACAGGTGCCCAGAACTCCTCCAATGGTAACTCCAACCCATTCCAGACCGTTGAGCGTAAGGAAGTGGGTGTGAAGCTGAAAGTGATCCCTCAGATCAACGAAGGCACATCGGTGAAATTGACCATTGAGCAGGAAGTATCCGGTATCAATGGTAAAACCGGTGTGGATGTGACCTTCGCTACCCGTCGTTTGACCACCACAGTGATGGCTGACTCAGGCGAGATTGTGGTGCTGGGCGGTTTGATCAACGAAGAGGTGCAGGAGAGCGTACAGAAGGTACCTTTCCTGGGTGATATCCCGATTATCGGGCACCTGTTCAAGTCATCCAGCAGCGGCAAGAAGAAAAAGAACCTGATGGTGTTTATTAAGCCGACCATTATTCGTGATGGTGTCACCATGGAAGGTATTGCCGGTCGTAAGTACAACTACTTCCGCGCACTGCAGCTGGAACAGCAGGAGCGTGGCGTAAACCTGATGCCAAATACAGATGTACCAATTCTGGAAGAGTGGAGTCAGGAAGAGTACCTGTCGCCTGAGGTGAATGAAATCCTCGAGCGTTACAAAGATCGCAAGGGTCTGGATATGAAGATGCGTCAGACAGAGCCTGTGCTGAAAACCCTGGACGAGCAGAAGCAGAAAGACGGATCCAATGACTAATTCACAGCAGTCTCATACCCAAGATGCCCATGACGAGCTGGCGGCAATGTCCAGCGAGCTGGGCATGGATGTGGAAGCTCAGGGTGATGAAGTATTTGAAGCCATGGGCAGAGAGCGTTTGCCCTTTGCCTTTGCTCACAGGTATACCCTGGTGCTGGCCAAAACAGATGATCAGCCGCTGACTCTGTTTTATACCGAGACAACGCCGGTTGCAGCCCTGTTGGAGGCCCGTCGTTTTACCGGTAAAGACCTGCCGCTGGTACAACTTGCCCAGAACGAGTTCGAAGCTAAGCTGACCCAGGCCTATCAGGCCAACTCCTCTGAGGCCCAGCAGTTGATGGAAGATCTCGGTAACGAGATGGACCTGTTTACTCTGGCTGAAGAGCTGCCCCAGACAGAAGATCTGCTTGAGGGCGATGATGATGCGCCTATCATTCGTTTGATCAACGCCTTGTTGTCGGAAGCGATTAAAGAGGAAGCCTCGGATATCCACATTGAAACCTATGAGAAGCAGCTGGTTGTACGCTTCCGGGTGGATGGTGTGCTGAAAGAGGTGCTCAAGCCCAACCGTAAACTATCGTCACTCCTGGTTTCCCGTATCAAGGTTATGGCGCGTCTGGATATTGCCGAGAAGCGGGTTCCGCAGGATGGCCGTATCTCTCTGCGTATCGGTGGCCGGGCTGTGGATGTGCGGGTATCAACCATGCCATCAAGCCATGGCGAACGTGTGGTACTGCGTCTGCTGGACAAGAATGCCGGCAACCTGAACCTGGCGCAGCTGGGTATGACGCCTTCTGTGCGGACCCAGTTCGATGACCTGATCCGCAAGCCACACGGCATTATTTTGGTGACCGGTCCAACCGGCTCGGGTAAGAGTACCACTCTGTATGCCGGTCTGACTGAGATTAACACCCGGGATACCAATATCCTGACGGTGGAAGATCCAATTGAATATGAACTTGAAGGTATAGGCCAGACCCAGGTTAATACCAAGGTAGATATGACCTTTGCCCGCGGCCTGCGCGCGATTCTGCGTCAGGATCCGGATGTGGTGATGATAGGTGAAATCCGCGACCTGGAAACAGCCCAGATCGCCGTACAGGCCTCTTTGACCGGTCACCTGGTTATTTCCACCCTGCACACCAATACCGCTTCAGGCGCTATTACCCGATTGCAGGATATGGGGGTTGAGCCCTTCCTGGTCTCGTCCAGTTTGCTGGGGGTATTGGCTCAACGTCTGGTGCGTACTCTGTGTCCTGACTGTAAAGAGGCGCACAAGCCCGATGCCCGTGAGCGGGAGCTGCTGGGTATGGAAGATGGCGATGAAATGATTTACAGAGCCAAAGGTTGTAAAGCCTGTGGCTATAACGGTTATCGCGGTCGTACCGGTATCCATGAACTGCTGGTTGTGGATGATCAGGTACGTGAGCTTATCCACGGCGGTAAAGGTGAGCTGGCTATCGAGCGTTACGTTCGTAAGCATACGCCAAGTATCCGCTTCGATGGCATGGCCAAGGTCAGAGCGGGTATTACCACTCTGGAAGAAGTGCTGCGTGTGACCCGGGAGGAATAATCCATGCCGGCGTTTGAATACAAAGCACTGGACCGCAAAGGTAAGCAAAACAAAGGGGTGATTGAGGCTGATACTGCCCGTCATGCCCGTACTCAGCTGCGAGATCAGGGGCTGATGCCTCTGGATATTCAGCCCGTAGTCGAAAAGGAAACCCGCAGTGCCACTGGTGGCCTGCGTCTGTTCAAGCGTAAGGTTTCCACGGCGGAACTGGCACTGCTCACCCGTCAGCTGGCGACTTTGGTAGCTGCCGGTTTGCCAGTGGAAGAAGCGCTCAAGGCTGTGGGACAGCAGTGTGAGAAAGACAGGCTGGCCTCCATGATTATGGCGGTTCGCTCCCGGGTTGTTGAAGGTTACTCTCTGGCCGATTCCATGGCCGAGTTTCCCCATGTATTTGATGATCTCTACCGTGCCATGGTGGCATCCGGCGAAAAATCCGGTCACCTGGAAGTGGTATTGAATCGTCTAGCTGATTACACAGAGCGCCGACAACAGCTGAAGTCCAAGCTTACCCAGGCGATGATCTACCCGATAGTGCTGACCATGGTTGCCATTGGGGTGATCGCCGTGCTCTTGACTGCCGTGGTGCCCAAGGTGGTGGATCAGTTCGTTCATATGGGACAGGAATTGCCCTGGACAACACGACTGCTGATCTCCAGCTCCGAGTTTCTGCAGCAATATGGTTTGATCATTCTGGGTGTTATTGCAGCAGCCGTTATCTTGTTCCAGCGGTTGCTGATGAAGCCCGGCTTCAAAATGAAATACCATACCAGCCTGCTGAAAATGCCGGTTATTGGTAAGGTCAGCAAAGGGCTGAATACGGCGCGTTTTGCGCGTACCTTAAGTATTTTGTCGGCCAGCTCTGTGCCCTTGCTTGACGGCATGCGCATTGCCAGCGATGTATTGCAGAATGTGCGGGTAAGAGACGCTGTTCAGGACGCCACAGCCAGAGTGCGTGAAGGTACCAGTCTGGGAGCGGCGTTAACCAATACCAAGCTGTTTCCGGCCATGATGCTGTACATGATCAGTTCGGGCGAGAAGAGTGGTGAGCTGGAGCAGATGCTGGAGCGGGCTGCAGACAACCAGGACAGAGAATTTGAATCCAACGTCAATATCGCCCTGGGGGTGTTTGAGCCCATGTTGGTGGTATCCATGGCGGGGGTGGTGCTGTTTATCGTAATGGCCATCCTGCAGCCGATTCTGCAGCTCAACAATATGATCAGCGGCTGACAGCAAAGCGTTTTATGTGACCCTGATGGCGTCACCTTTTAAGGAGAAGTAGACAATGCAAAGGCGCAACAGACAAACAGGTTTCACCCTGTTGGAAGTGATGGTGGTGATCGTGATCCTGGGGATCCTTGCCTCCATGGTAGTTCCCAACCTGATGGGCAACAAGGACAAGGCAGATCAGCAGAAGGCGGTATCTGACATTGTTGCACTGGAAAATGCTCTGGATATGTACAAGCTGGACAACAGTGTTTATCCAACCACTGAGCAGGGTCTGGATGCACTGGTTCAAAAGCCAAGTATCTCTCCTGAGCCACGCAACTATCGTGAAGATGGTTATCTGAAGCGTTTGCCACAGGATCCATGGCGCAATGATTATCTGCTGCTGAGCCCAGGTGAAAACGGCAAGATCGATATTTTCTCTTCGGGTCCTGACGGTCAACCAGGTACTGAAGACGATATCGGTAGCTGGAACCTGCAGAGCTTCCAGTAATGCAGTCATCCCGCCAGGCGGGTTTTACCCTGCTTGAGGTTCTGCTGGTCATTTTGTTGATGGGGCTGGCGGCATCAGCCGTTACCCTGTCGATAAACAACGCCGGGCCTGAAAAAGAGCTGGAGCGTCACGCCAGGCAGTTTGTGGCAACCACTGAATTGGTGCTGGACGAGGTGGTGATGAGCGGTCAGTTTGTTGGTCTGGTGGTGGAAGATCACAGCTATGAGTTTGTGCTCAGGCGGGAAGGTAAATGGGTTCCTCTGGAGGATGGCCGTATGGTCTCCCGCCGCGAATTTGAAGAGCCGGTCGAATTGAGTCTGGTGGTGGAAGGTTTACCACTGGTGCAGGAGGATGAAGAGGAAACCTCCTGGTTTGATGAGCCCTTTGAAGAGGCGGATGTCGGCTTTACCAAGAAGGAAAAGAAGCTGGACCCACAGGTTTTTTTGTTTCCCAGCGGCGAGATGAGTGGCTTTGAGCTCAGTTTTCTCGGCAGGGATGACAACAACAAAGATATTGATGTTCTGGTGGTGGCCAATCCACTGGGCAGACTGACGCTGGGCAGAGAAGATGAATACCCGGCGAATTAAATTCAAATCCGGCAGGGGGATGACCCTGCTGGAAGTGATGGTTGCCATGGCGGTATTTGCCATTGCGGCAGTAGCCATCACCAAGACACTGGCAGAGATGATGTCCAACATGCCGGTGCTGGAAGACAGAACCCTGGCGCAATGGGTAGCCGACAACCAGATGGTTGATGCCCGACTCAGCGAGCCTTTTCCTGCCATAGGCAAGAAAAATGGCAAAGAGGAACTGGCGGGTAAGGAGTGGTACTGGCGCCGGGAAGTGGTGAAAACCACAGACGATAAATTTCGCATGATACGTATCAGCGTCAGTGATGATGAGAGATTTAAGCGTATCAAGGCACAGGTGAGCAGTTATGTGGCGAATCAGGAGTAAAGGCAGCCGGGGTTTTACCCTGCTGGAGATGCTGATTGCCATCGCCATCTTTGCCATGTTGGGTGTCACTGCCAATGCCGTGTTGCAAACAGTGATGCGCAATGATCAGGTAACCCAGGATTTTTCGTTGCGACTGAAAGGTATGCAACAGGGGTTTGGTGCCATTAGCCGGGATCTGGCACAGATGGTGGCCCGTAGTCCCCGGTTGCTGGAAGGCGGCCGTAGTAACACGATTTTTCAGGCTGGTCCCAACCTGTTGGACTCGCAGTCTGAAGGGATCAGTTTTTACCGACTGGGTTGGCTGAACCCAGAGGGAATACTGCCCAGAGGTAGCATTCAGGCCGTGGCTTATGTCCATGTGGAAGACAGGCTTGAGCGTTGGTATTACCCCTATCCGGATCCTGAGCTGGGTGCTGAACCTGAAAAGACAGTGCTGATGGATAAGGTGTTAGAGGTGAAGTATGCCTTTTTTCTCAACGACAGTTGGGAGAAAACCGCCGATGGCAGTGTGATGCCAAAGGCGATCGCCATGGAAGTTGAGTTGGATGGTCTTGGGGTTGTCACCCGCAAGTTCCTGCTGCCTGAGCAGGGCAGTGTTAAAGCCGATAACGATGACAATGGTGGCAACAACGGCGGAAATAACTCTGGTAGCAACAACACAGGTGGTAATAACTCCGGCGGTTCCGGCTCTGGTGGTTCCGGAGGCGGTGGTGAGCAAAAGCCGGGGACCTGATCATGATTAAAAAACAAAAGGGTGTCGCCCTGCTGGTTGTGCTGCTGATTGTGGCGGTGATAGCGGTGATAGCTGCAGATATTACCGGTCGTAACCAGTTATCTGTGCGCCGCACCATGAACCTGACCCAATATGATCAGGCTTACTGGTACGCCATCAGCGCCGAAGAGCTGGCGAAGAAAGTGCTAAAACAGGATATGGATGACGCCGACGGTACGGTGCATCTGCAGCAGTATTGGGCGCTGGCCGATGTTGTTTTCCCGGCTGAATATGGCGAGATTGGCGGCGAGATGAAGGATCTTCGCAGCTGTTTTAACCTCAATGCCTTGTCGCAGCCCAGCGAAGAGAATGAGAATGGTCAGCCTAAAATGCCGCTGCCAACCCGCCAGTTTCAGGCGCTTTTGGTGGCATTGGGTATGGATGACTTTATGGCTGAAAGCCTCAGCCATACGGTAAAAGATTATCTGGACGAAGACACAGTCGCCAGTCCTTTCGGCGCTGAAGATTCTGAGTATGAGTCCCGCACTGTGCCCTATCGCGCGGCCAATACTCTGATGAATGACAAGAGTGAGTTGCGGGCCGTAATGGGTGTGACGCAGGAAGTTTATCAGGCGCTGGCGCCCTATGTGTGTGTGATACCGGGTAACAGCGATCAGGTGTTGAACATCAACACGGTTGATGTAGAGCAGGCCGCACTGTTGGCGGCCATGTTTGATAATCAGATTTCTGTGGGTGAAGCGGAAAATCTGATAGGTCAACGCCCTGCCGCAGGTTATGAAAATCTTGAAGATTTTTGGACTGACGCCAACCCGGGAGCCGGTGTTGATGCCAAGATGAAGTCCAGTATCGTGGTCGACAGTAAGTATTTTTTGCTGCATGCAGGTGCCCGGGTCGACAACGCCATTTTCCAGATGGAGAGTGTGCTGAAGAATTCAGGTGGCCAGTTTAAAGTGGTTACCCGCCAGTTTGGCGCCCAGAACAAAACAGAAGACAAGCAAGCTGCCGAAGAGAAGCGTAGCTGATGGAGAGTCAGTGTGATTGAACGGTTATTTATCCACCTGGGAAGTGCTTACGAACAGCCCTGTTCCTGGCTGGTGTGGTCAGAGCAGGAGCAGGAGATTATCGCCTCCGGTGAGCTGGCCAATGCCGGTGAACTGAGCTCATTAACTGAGCGCGCCGGCAATCGTCCGGTAGAAGTGCTGGTGTCCAGCGCAGCACTGGCCATGACTCAGGTAACTCTGCCTGAGAAAGGTCAGCGTCAGGCACTGAAAGCTCTGCCATTTATGCTGGAAGAACAACTGGTCGATAATGTCGAGCAGATGCACTTTGTGGTGGGCGCCCGGGAAGGTGAGCAGCTGAACGTGGTCGCGGTAACCCATGAGCAGATGCAGAACTGGCTGGAGTGGTTAACCGAAGCAGGGCTCAAGGCCAGAGTGATAGTGCCAGACTGTCTCGCACTGCCGCTGGCCGATTGCCAGTGGGCAGCCATGATGTTTGGCCGTGAACTTCTGCTGAGAACATCTGTTGGTTCCGGGCAAAGTATTCCGGCTGATTGGTCCGAAGTGATAGTGCCCAGACTGCTGCCGACAGGCGGCGATGAGCAAGTCTCTGTCGCAACATATACCAGCATGACAATTCCGGGTACTCAGGTGCATGAGCAACCGCTGGAGCTGCCATTGCAGGTGCTGGCCAGGGGGTTGCCACAGGCTGGAATTAACCTGCTCAGCGGGGTCTATAAGCCCAAGCGTGAGCTCAGCAAGCATTTAACCCTGTGGCGAAATGCGGCCATAGCCGCGGGTATTGTGGTGGTGTTGGCTCTGGCGAACAAGGGGATCAATATCTATCGGATCGACGCGCAGATTGCCGAGCTGAAAGCCCAGACTGAGAGCATTTATCGCAAAGCCGTGCCCGGCAGCAGCCGTATTGTGAACCTGCGCAGTCAGATGAAGAGTGAGCTGGGTAAACTTCAGGGGCAGGGCGGTGGTGATCGCCTGTTTGCCATGTTGGTATCTCTCGAGGGTTCCTTTAATCAGGTGCCTGAATTGCGCCCTGACAGCCTCAGGTTCGACAGCAATCGCGGCGAGTTACGTATGCAGGTCAGCGCCAAGAGCTATGGGCAGATAGAGAAGTTCAGAGAGTTGGCCGGTAAAGATTTTGATGTCAGCGCCGGCGCTATGAACAGCAGTGATGATCAGGTGACCAGCACTCTGACCCTGAGGAGTCTGTAATGGAAAATTTCAAAGCCTGGTGGGCGGGTCTGGCTCAGCGCGAGCAGCAAATGTTGTCCGCCGCTGCCGTGGTTGGGGTGATTGGTGTGCTGTATTGGGGAATCTGGACCCCAATTGCCAACGCCGAAGAGGACGCCCGCCGTCAGCTGCAGGCGCAGCAACAAACACTCAGCTATGTAAAGCAAACGGCCAATAAGATAATGTCGTTGCGCCAGAGTGGTGGTCAGGCAGCATTTCGGGGAAGCTTGAGTTCAGCGGTTACAGGTTCTGCCGCCAAGTATGGTCTGGAAATTACCCGTATGCAGCCACAGGGAGACAAGATCCAACTCTGGATGGATGATGTGCCTTTTGATGCACTCCTGGGTTATCTGAACGAACTGGTGCAGCAAAAAGGCCTGGCACTGGATAATCTGGATGTTTCCTCTACCGACACCCCCGGCTATGTTCAGGTTCGCCGGGTGCAGTTGTCTCGCTGAACGACAATAAACAGGAAGTAAGCGTGGTTAAAAAGATTCTTTTGGGGTTGCTGATTTACCTGGTGTTTATGGTCGCCCTGTTTCCCGCAAGGGTTGCGGTGCAACTGGCACCCCTGCCTCCACAGGTTAAAGTCGCCGGCGTTACAGGTACCATCTGGGATGGCAGCGCCGATATGGTCACGGTTGACAGGCGTCAACTGGAGCAGGTGAACTGGAATCTGCAGTTTTTACCTCTGTTGATGGGGAAAGTGTCTGCTGAACTGTCTGTAGGCAACAGAGCCAGTGCAGTTGCCGGACGGGGACTGGTATCCTGGTCTATGTCAGGTATTCAGGCTGAAGATCTACGTTTTGAAGCCCCCAGTGGATTTTTGATTGGCAATGCCAGACTGCCCTTCAGAACCAAGGTTGATGGCGAACTCAGTTTGATTGTGCCTGAGCTGGAGCAAGGCCAGCCCTGGTGTGAAGCCTTGACGGGTAAAGTATTCCTGAATCATCTGGCAGTAAAAAACCAGTTTGGTGATTACCCGCTGGGCAACATCCAACTTGGACTGGCCTGTCGGGATGGTGAGGTGGTGCTGAGTACCGATGAGAACAGTAATCAACTCGGCGTCAAAGGTGAAGTGACGGTTGGCGAGAATAACAAGCTGCTGGTTAATGGCAAGATTCGTGAAACCGATGCACAGCCGGGTGACCTGAAGCAGGCTCTGGGTTTCCTTGGCCCACAGGATCAGGATGGCTACTACACTATCCGTTATTCCGGCGTGATCCCCGGGCTGTGATTGATTACCTTAATGAAAAGGGCGCTGATGCGCCCTTTTTTAATGTCTATTGCCCTGTGCCTATTGGCTTTGCAGCTCTTCCAGCAACAAGTGGTAATCGTCAATTGCCGGGAAGTCGGCAAACGCTTTGTGGGGCTTTTGACTGTCGGGATTTTTGATGCCCAGTTGGAAACCCACTCCGGCTTTGCGGGCGGCAGCCAGTATGTGTTCACTGTCATCAATAAACAGGCAGCGCTCTGGCTCAAGTTCAAATTGCTCAAACAACGCGGTCCAGAATGCGGGGTGCTCCTTGGGATAGCCGGTTTCATGGCTGGAAATCATTTTATCCAGTCCGCGCCTCAGCTCGGTATGCTCGAGCTTAAGTTGTAGGTTGTCGGGGTGGGCATTGGTGACCAGAATCCTGAGCTTGCCGGCTTGCTCCAGGGCCTGCAGAAACGGCATGCTGTCCTGCCGCATCTGAATACGCTCGACCATCTCCCGGTGCAGTGCCAGAACATCCAGTCCGAGTGTGTCACGCCAGTAATCCAGGCAATACCAGTTGAGAGTGCCGGAGACCTGCTCATACTGAGCCTCCACCAAAGCTCTGGCTTCGTCGATACTGATCCCTTTTTCCCGCGACAGCTCCCGGGGAACCAGCTGCAGCCAGAAGTGATTGTCGAAATGCAGATCCAACAGGGTGCCATCCATATCCAGCAGCACAGTGTCAATTTTGTCCCAGGGAAGCATTGAATACCTTTCCTTTTTTCTTATTCTTGAGAGAGTAAATTACAGTTGTGGATTAAAAACAGAATAGTAAGATTAATTGTATCCAACTTAATTAAGGTGCGAACTGAGTTCAGAGGGATTTTGACAGGGTCCGCATCCATTATCACCCTATGCTAAGAGGCCGCTATGTCGCAACGGCAAAAGCCTGAAATTCTCCACCGGGAAGTGGTTGCCCGCAGTCGTCTGTTTCAGGTTGAGCAGGTGCATTTGAAGTTCTCCAATAATGTGGAGCGTTTTTACGAGCGAATGAAGGGTGGAACCCGCGGCGCCGTAATGGTGGTGCCTGTGCATCAGGGAAAATTGTTGCTGGCGAGGGAATATGCGGCCGGTACACATGACTACGAGCTTGGCTTCCCCAAGGGGTTGATCGATCCCGGTGAAACACCCGCTGAGGCCGCCAACCGCGAGCTTCAGGAGGAGATAGGTTTTGCCTCTGGCAAGCTGACTTTGTTGAAAGAGCTGAGCCTGGCTCCCGGTTATTTTGCCAGTAAGATGCAGATATTTCTGGCCGAAGAGCTGACAGAAAGCCAGCTGGAAGGCGATGAGCCTGAGCCGATTGAAGTGGTGCCCTGGCCGCAGCAGGAATGGGAGCAACTACTGGAGCGGGAAGATTTTTCTGAGTCCCGTAGCGTTAGCGCATTGTTTTTGGCGCAAAAGCATCTAAAACTTTAAGTAACATCTTTTTCCGGGTCACCGGAAATGTCTGGGCAGTGACCGGAGTAGTTATGCAGCCTGAAAACCTGATTGAAGCCGTTATCAATGTTGCCACAGAGGCTGGCACCAAGATCCGTGAAATCTATTTGGGTGGGGAGTTCGACCGGGAGATCAAGGCCGACAATACGCCTGTGACCTCAGCTGACCTCGCATCCCACGCCATTATTCTTTCAGGTTTGTCAGCACTGACGCCGGAAATTCCCGTGCTCTCGGAGGAGGCCGCCGATATTGCCCTGAGTGAGCGTTGTAAGTGGCAGAGATACTGGCTGGTCGACCCGCTGGATGGTACAGGTGAGTTTATTGCCGGTAGCGGTGATTTTTCAGTGATTATTGCCCTGGTTGAACATAACAGGCCCATTATGGGCGTGGTCTATGTTCCCATGACGGGCGTCTGCTACTACGCCATTGCCGGGCTGGGTGCCTATAAGCGCAGTGACCAGGGGGAGGTTCGCATCAGCAGCCATCCTATTCTGGACTCAGAGCATCCTGCATTACGACTGGCGGTCAGTCGCCGTCAGGACCCCCAATCTGTATTGCGACTGTTTCATGATCCCCGCCACTGTGAATTGGTTGTCATGGGTGGTGCAGCGCTTAAGTCCTGTCTGGTGGCAGAGGGCCGGGCAGACTGTTATGTGCGGGTTGGTCCAACCGGCGAGTGGGACACGGGTGCGGCCCAGATCATAGTTGAAGAAGCTGGCGGCCAGTTAATGGATATCACGCTTAACCCACTGAGTTACAATGAAAGGGAGACTATGGAAAATCCCAATTTCATTGTGGTGGGAGCGCCACAACTGGCCTGGGATAAAATATTGGAAGGTCATTGATTGAATCCCGTAATTTCTATCGACGCTGCCGCCAAATCTGATTTGGCGGCAGTTTTTTTGCTCGAACAGCAGGTGTTTGGCAGTCACTCTTACCCTGACTTTTTCTTTCGCCAGGTATTCGATTGTTGGCATGACGGTTTGATGCTGGCACGGGATAGCGACTCGGGTCGGTTGGCGGGTTATCAGCTGGCCGTGCGAGCCGCCAACCCTGAGGATTTCTGGATACTGTCACTGGCAGTATCCAGCGAATATCGAGGTAAAGGCATAGGCAAACAGCTTATCCGTGCCGGTATCTCTGCTGTGCCTGATGGGGTAAAGCGGGTAATGCTGACGGTATCTCCTGATAACCCTGCCCGGTGTCTGTATGAGGCTGAAGGCTTTGTTGAAATTGGTTTCGAGGACGATTACTTTGGTCCGGACGAGGCCAGAATGCTGATGGCCTTGCAACTATAGCGCTGACAGGGCGAGCTTGGCCTGTCTCGGTCCAGGAATGCACTGAATAAGGATTGTGAACCTATGTTCTTCAGCAGACGTTTTTTCCCTTACTTTGTCGTGCAGTGCCTGGGCGCGCTCAACGATAATGTTTACAAGAACGTGTTACTGCTGATGATCGCCTGGGCGAGTCTGGATTCATTGCCCATGTCGGTGGATCTGTTCGTCAATCTTGCTGCAGCCCTGTTTATTCTGCCCTTCCTTATCTTCTCTGCCCATGCCGGGCATCTGGCTGACAGTCGTGACAAAGCCTGGCTTATCCGCCGTCTGAAGTGGATTGAACTGCTGCTGATGGGCGCAGGGGCTCTCGCTATTTTGACTCAGAGTTATCTGGCTATGTTGGGGTTATTGTTTCTTATGGGTACCCAATCAGCTTACTTTGGGCCGGTAAAGTATGCTTTATTGCCACAATCACTGGCACCGGGTGAATTGGTCCAAGGCAACGCCTGGGTTGAGGTAGGCACCTTTATGGCCATTCTTGGCGGTACGCTGGGGGCCGGGCTGATTATGTCCGCCTTTGAGGCTCAGACTATCAGCGCTGTGGCTGTGGTCGCCTTTGCTCTGCTTGGATTAATTGCCAGTCAGTTTATTCCGTCTCTGCCGCCACTTGGTGAGGTGACTGAACGCAAAGGCAACTGGCAAATACTTAAATCAGTAAAGTCACAAAAGCAGATATTCATTGCGATTCTGGCCATCAGTTGGTTCTGGTTTGCCGGGGCTATTTATCTGACTCAGTTCCCCAACTTTACCCGCAGTGAACTGTTTGCCACACCCGCTGTAGTGAGCTTGCTGCTTGCACTGTTTTCCCTTGGGATTGGGACTGGGTCATTTCTTTCGGTGAAGCTCGCACGGGGCAAAGTGGAATTGGGACTGGTGGCTTTGGGGGCATTGGGACTCATGCTGTTTGGCTGCGCGTTGGATGCTTCCCTGATGTGGGTCAACCCACCGGCAGAGGGAAGCTACACTCTGGGAGCTTTTGCCGCCACAGGGGCTCACTGGTGGCTTTTAGGCTCACTGTTTATGGTAGGTGTCAGTGGAGGCATCTACATAGTGCCTTTGTACAGTTTTATTCAGGCTGAAGCGAGGCCGGCCGAGCGAGCCCAGGTGATCGCTGCCAACAACATATTCAATGCGCTGTTTATGATTGGTTCTGCGGCGTTGGCTATTGTGTTGTTAGAGGTGTTCGGCTGGAGTATCCCTGAGTTTTTCCTCTTGATTGCACTGGCTAATCTGCTGGTGATTTCACTTCTCTACATAGGCAGCGTGCATTTCCGGCTCGCCTTCGTGAAGTACCTGTTCCGCAGGGCGTAATCCCCTGACGATAGATAAAAAAACGCCTCCAATTGGAGGCGTTTTCTATGGATTCGATCTCTGTATCAGGTGGCCAGTGGCTGTTGATCTCTCGGGGCTTTAAAGCTTTTGATCAGCATGTAAATACAGGTGCTGGCCAAACAGATGCCCAGATACATCAACAGGCTGAATTGCATATCCTTGAACACGGATGCCAGCATAGGACCGGCAACACTGCCCAGACTGTAGCTCAACAGCATAAACTGAGTCGCTGCGACTATCTTGCTGGTGCTCATAGAGTCACAGGCCAGCGTAATAGCGACCGGGTACAGAGCAAATGTGCTGGCGCCCAGCAGCGAGTAGCCAATCGCCATGGTGATATTGTCATTGGCGGTGACCAACATAAACACACTGGCGGCACCCAACAGGCAGAACAGGGCCATCAGCAGGCTCTTGCTCATGCGGGTAGAAAGGTAGCTCACCAAAGGCTGCACCATCATACCGCCCAGAATCACCATAGCCATCAACAGACCGGTTTGAGTCTCGTTACCTGTCTGGTTTTTGATGTAAATTGGCAGCATGCCGTATATTGGACCCATGGTCAGGCCTGACACCAAACAACCCATAATGGCCGGACGGCTAAGGTTCTTTACATCGCGCCAGGCAATTTTCTGATGCTCCATCGCTGCAGGCTGGCCTTTTTTCACCAACAGAGGTGGCAGGATAGCTGTCGCGATCAGAATACAAACCAGAGTGTATGGCAGTAGTCCCTGGGTACCGAATTGACCAATACCCAGCTGGCCGATGGCGGTGCCACCGTACAGTGAGGTCATATACAGGCCCAGGCGTTTGGCGCGCTGTTTGGCGCTGTCGGTCATCAACAGCCAGGATTCAACCACGACAAATACACCGGCAACAGCAATACCCGCCAACAAACGGGCCAGCATCCAGACTTCGGCGCTGGGCAGAGCAATCATCAACAAAATGGTCGATAACAGGGCTGCCAGAAACAGAATAAATGAAATTCTGTGGCCAATTTTAGCAACGACAGGCTCAATACCGGTTGCACCCAATAACAGGCCCAAATAAAAGACGCTGGCCAACCAGGGGGCGAGGGAAATCTCCAGCCCGAAGGATGGCAATGAAAGCGGGATCAGACTCATTAAGTAGCCTGATGCCAATGCGAAAACACTCAGACCGGCAACCGGAACGAAAGTGCTGTTTTTACTGGAGGAAGTCGTGCTCATTCCCACCTTGGGTGCTCCGGAAAAAGAGAAAAAATGGTGATAAATTCGGCGCGACTCTAAGTCCGATTCTGACACTGGTAAAGCGAGTTAATTTTGCGTTGACGGTCAATAAAATTGCACGATTTCCAGCATATTGATTTGCGTGTTTTTTGTTCGGAAACGGGGCGAAAAAGGAGAGCTTTTGACCCAAAAACAAGTGGTTTTGATAGTTTGAGAGCAACTTGATGCTAAAGGCGTCATTTCATAACATTGAATTAGGTAAAAAACAGGGATATTTTAATGGCAAATATTGTTTTGGTTGCCAATCTGAATTGTGACCGCATTTTGCGACTGGATAAGCCATTGGTTACCGGCGGACGTTTTCATTATGAGGATATGGGACGTCGTCTGGGCGGTGGTGGTGCCAACACAGGGTTAGGGTTGGTGTGGGCTGGTCACAGAGTCGCTTTGGTCAGCCAGGTCGGCCGTGATGAAGTTGGAGACTGGTTGTTGGCTGAGTCCAGCACCCGTGGGTTGGACTGTCATCTGGTGTCCCGTCTTCAGGGCAGTACCAGCGAGATGATGCTGATGATGAGCCCAGATGGAGAACGTACCATTATTCGTCCTCAGCGGCCTTTGTTTGAACTGCCGGCACCGCCACGTTGGCAGCACTGGGATGCGCTCTATATTAATTCCAGCGCCGAAGGTTCAGTCAGTTGGGCCAAAACCGCCCTGAACCATTGCCTGGTGGTGGCGCAGTTGGCTAAAGATAATCGTCATCGTCCCTGCCATATTTTGCTGGCATCTGAGTCTGATCTGGCCGGACGCAGTGAACTTTCATGGTGGGAGTTTGCACTGAGTATTGCCGGAGAGCAGCTGCAGGCATTTGTGGTCACTCATGGGAAAGCGGGCGCCAGCCTGTGCTCATCCCAAGGTGTGGTTCGTATTGCGGCGGTCGAAGCTGAGCTGGTAGACGATACCGGGGCTGGCGATGCCTATGCCGGTGGTCTGATACATGGGTTACTGTCAGGTCACTCTTTAGCTGATGCAATGGCCGAGGCGGCAAGGTGGGGGGCGATGGCGGTGGCGACCGAAAGCTCAGTACCGGGCAAACTGTTAAAAACTTATCTCGACAATGAGCTTTAATCTTAATGAAAACAGTATGTCACCCCGGTGTCATTATCCGACACCATAATGGTCCCGCTTTAGCTTGATGTAATCTCGTTTTCATGAACATCCGTTCTTGTCTCCCCGGCCTTTGGCCGGGGATTTTCTTCAGATGTTTGCTTCTTCAGCTAAGGCTGTCCAGCCACTCATGCACTTCCTGATGAGTGCCCTTGAAGCGAATTCGGGGCGCTTTCTTCTCCATCTGGAAGTGGTACATAGGGTCGTAATACAGCTCAAGCAGCTGGGCTATCCACAATAAGTGACCTGAGAGGTCGTTACGGGACTCCTGCATCACCAGCGCATCTTCGACCTGCTGACGGATCTCTGCTGCCGCTTTGCCACCAAGGCGCTTCTCGATACCTTTCTGGCTGCGCACCAGATAATCTTTGAACGCTTCCATACCGGCTTCGTCACCCATGCGCTCGACATAGCCAGAATGCATAATAATGACGTAATCATTCAGCAGACGTTGCAGTCTGTCGTCCCAGGCTTCTTCCAATACCACCACGTCTGCCTGCTGCATCTGTTCATGGAATGGCTTGGGAATGGCGTTGCGGCCAATGAGGAAGCTCTCATCCTCAAGCAAGAGTCGCTGGTGTCCGGCAGCTTCATGCTTGAGCAAAGCCACGGCCAGTTGGTTTTCGAAGTTAATCTGTGAAGGTTGAGGATCATGCTTTTTGCCAAAGCTGGAACCCCTGTGGTTGGCGATGCCTTCCAGATCCACGGCTTCTTTGCGCAGTTGCAGGAAGTCAGTCTTGCCTGATCCTGTGATGCCGCTGAGAATCATCATGGGAACGCGAGTTGGATTCTGCTCGATAACCTCGATCAGATATTGTCGCATCGCCTTGTATCCGCCCTCAACGAAGGGGATCTCGATACCGGCTTCTTTAATCCATTGCTGAGTGATACGCGAGCGCAGACCACCGCGGAAGCAATACAGATAGGCGTTGGGATTGGCCCGGATAAAGTCAATCCAGGCATCGACACGTTGCTGCTTAATCTTGCCGCGAACCAGTTGATGTCCCAGCTCCATTGCCGCTTCCTGACCCTGCTCTTTATAACAGGTGCCCACCTTCTGGCGTTCACCATCAGTCATTAATGGCAGGTTGACCGAAGCCGGGAAGGCACCCTTGGTAAATTCAATGGGCGCACGGCTGTCGATCATGGGACGGTCAGCAAGAAAGATGTCGCGATACTGACCGGCGGGAATGATGTTCTGACTCATCAGATCAATTCCACCCACTGATCCTGATTAGTCTTGGCTATCAGAGTGCCAATACAGACAGGCTCTATACCTTCACTCCTAAGCAGTTCCTGCAGTGCTGCTTCACCATCGGCGTTAACGGCAACCAGCAGGCCGCCACTGGTTTGTGGGTCGCACAGCAGTGCTTTCTGCTCATCGGTCAGTTGGGGCAGGTGTTCACCATAACTGTCGAAGTTTCTGTGGGTGCCACCGGGTACACAACCCAGTTCAAGATAATGTCTGGCCTTCTCCAGCAGTGGCAATTTGGCAAGATCTACTGAGGCATGGACATCGGCCCCCTGGCACATCTCCAGCAGGTGACCTGCCAGACCAAAGCCGGTGACATCAGTCATGGCATTCACGCCCGGCAGTTTGGCGATACGGGCGCCAATCTTATTCAACTGACACATGGCGTCGACGGCAATATGCCCGTCTTCATCAGCCAGCTTCTTCTGCTTTTGCGCTGTGGTCAAAATGCCGATACCGATCGGCTTGGTGAGATACAGGCGATCACCAGCTTTGGCTGTGTCGTTCTGCTTGAGTTCGTTCAACGGGATTTGACCTGTCACCGCCAGGCCAAAGATAGGCTCAGGCGCGTCTATGCTGTGGCCACCTGCCAGCATAATACCGGCGTCGGCACAGGCCTGACGGCCGCCATCTACTACCTGTTGGGCGATTTCAGGGCTCAGTACATTGACCGGCCAGCCCAGAATGGCGATTGCCATAATAGGTGTGCCGCCCATGGCGTAAATGTCGCTGATGGCATTGGTTGCCGCGATCCGGCCAAAGGTAAATGGGTCGTCCACAATCGGCATAAAGAAGTCAGTGGTACTGATTATGCCGGTTTCGTCGTTCAGCTTGTAAACGGCAGCATCATCACGACTCTGGTTGCCGACCAGCAAATTGGGGTCTTTAAATACCGGAAGCTGGGACGCCAGAATGGTGCTCAGAACTTTGGGGGAAATTTTGCAGCCGCAACCTGCGCCGTGGCTGTATTCAGTGAGTTTGATGCCGGACTCTGCCATAGTTCACAAACCTGTATGTGGGACATATCTGTATGGAGTTTAATGGCGACCATAATAATCAGATACGGCCACCATGCAAGGTGGCCGTCAGGCTTTAACTTGGTTTTGTGGCTCAGGCGTACTGATGAGTCAGCTGTCGCCACTGTTTAACTTGCTGAGCAAGCTGAACTTTAAGTGCTAACACCTGTTCGTTGAGTTGCTGGACACACAATTTTTGACGTCTGGCATCCAGCAGCGCTTTTTTGGCCTGGTAGTAGCTGCT
This sequence comes from Shewanella corallii, assembly GCF_023349125.1. Taxonomy (GTDB): domain Bacteria; phylum Pseudomonadota; class Gammaproteobacteria; order Enterobacterales; family Shewanellaceae; genus Shewanella; species Shewanella corallii. Next base: position 100,313 of record NZ_JAKIKT010000011.1, read on the forward strand.
GAGCTTTTCTCTCAGGGCATCGTACTCGTACTGCAAGGTCTCCAGCACTTCATCACAATTTGGCAGTTGCGCCACTTTATTACTGGCGTGCTTGAGCTGCATCTGCAGCATGGCGGTTTCGATTCTTTCCTGTGGGACCTTCCTCAAATCTTTCGCCTGACCGCACCAGGCCAGCAAGTTGATCAGCCACTTTGTTGGATCGTAGTGCCACCATTTAATGCCGTTACGATAGTCGTACTCAAAGATGTGGTGGAAATTGTGGTAGCCCTCGCCGTAGGTAAAGAAGGCCAAAACCCCGTTGTCCTTGGCTGTGTTCTTGTCTGTATAGGGTTGGCTGCCCCAGATATGAGCCAGAGAATTGATAAAGAAAGTACAGTGGTGAACCAGTACCAGACGCATCAATCCCGCCAACAGCAGCATGGATAGTATGTCGCCATTGAGCCAACCCAGAAACGCCGGCAGGCCTATGTTCATCAGTAAGACCAGCTTGAGGTAGTGGTTGTGCTGCCACATAACGATGGCATCATTCTGCAGATCCCGCACATTCTTGTAGTCGTGGTACCTGTGAGCCTGATACTCCCTCAGCATCCAGCCGATATGACTGTACCAGAAGCCCATATTGGCGGAGTAGGGATCTTTGTCGTTGTCATCCACATGTTTGTGGTGAACCCTGTGGTCGCTGCTCCAGTGTAATGCTGAGTTTTGCAGCGCCAATGCGCCGCCGAGGGCAAACAGAAAGCGGGCGGGGGCACTGGCTTTGTATGTCTTGTGAGACCAGAGTCTGTGATAACCGGCGGTAATCGACAGTCCACTGAAAAATGCCAGCAAACCAAAGGCCAGCCATTCCATTCCGTCAAAACCGTGGGTGAATCCCCGCCAGGGCACCAATATCAGCGCACCAAAAAAGGTCAGGGCAAAGAAGGCTACATTAAGCCAAAGAACAGGGGGTTTTCGCTTCATTGGATTTCCATTTCTGTTTTGAGCGTACATCTGTAAGCCAATTTAGTAGTAAACCTTTGATGCGTCAAGGTAACGCCAATGTAAACAGACCAGTTGCTGCAGCCTGTGGGAACAGGCCGAAGCTTCTGCTGCCGGGGCTGTGTTTTGTTTGTAAAATCGGTATTATTTGCTGATTCCACTTAGATTATTGTGAGCGGCAGGATGGGGATCAGAGCGCAACAAAAAGAAAAAACCAGACGGGCTTTGGTTGATGCAGCATTTAACCAGCTGAGTGCGGAAAGAAGTTTTTCCAGTCTGAGCCTGCGGGAGGTTGCCCGGGAAGCCAATATCGCACCGACCTCTTTTTATCGTCACTTCAAGGATATGAACGAACTTGGATTGACCATGGTAGATGAAGGTGGCCTGACGCTGAGACAGATGATGCGTAAAGGACGCCAGCGTGCTGAGGCCGGTGGCAGTGTCATCCGTATTTCGGTGGAAACCTTTATGGAAGTACTGGATTCCAACCCCAACGTATTCCGCATTTTGCTGCACGAACGTTCTGGCACCTCCGCCGCTTTCCGCGCTGCGGTTGCCCGGGAGATAGAACATTTTATTTCTGAGTTGGCGCATTACACGGAAGACAGAGTCGGCCGCAATCCCGAGCTGGCCCGGGCCCAGGCTGAAGCTCTGGTGACCCTGGTGTTCAACGCTGGTGCTGCCGCTCTGGATATGAAGCGGGTTGAACGCAAAGAGCTGGCCGAGCAGTTGGTGATGCAACTGCGCATGGTCGCCAAAGGTGCCGAGGCACTTCAGCACAAGCTGGATGGTAAATAACTGCTATCCGGAACAACAGACAAAACAAAAGGAGCCAATTGGCTCCTTTGTTGTATCTAAAGCGACGCGGTTATTTGCGCTCCAGCAGTACGCCACACTCCATATGGTGGGTGTACGGGAATTGATCAAACAGAGCAAAACGGCTGATCTTGTGGGTTTCGCTCAGGGCATCCAGGTTGTCTCTGAGAGTATCCGGGTTACATGAGATATACAGGATGCGTTCATAGCCCTGCACCAGCTTGACTGTGTCCGGGTCCAAACCAGCGCGTGGTGGGTCTACAAAGATGGTGTTGCACACATAGCTTTTCAGATCTACGCCTTCCAGACGTTTGAACTTACGGCCGGTGCTCATGGCTTCGCTGAAGTCTTCTGCAGACATACGGAAGATCTGCAGATTCTCAACACCATTTACCTTGATATTGTATTGGGCGGCGTCCACTGACGGCTTGGCCAGTTCGGTGGCCAGTACACGGTCAAAGTTCTGCGCCAGCGCAATAGAGAAGTTACCGTTCCCACAATACAGCTCCAGCAGATCGCCACTGCTGTCTTTGGTTACATCCAGCGCCCACTCCAGCATTTTTACTGCCACTTTAGCGTTTGGCTGGGTAAAGGAGTTCTCAATCTGCTTATAGTGGTAGTCGCGACCATTAACGTTCAGGGTCTCAACCACAAAGTCGCGGTCGAGTTCGAACTTTTGCTTACGGGCGCGGCCGATCAGGTTAACGTTGAACTTTTCAGACAGGCGGCTCTTCAGGGCCCGGGCTTCTTCCATCCAGGCATCGTCCAGCTGTCTGTGGTACAGCAAAGACACCAGAATTTCACCACTCAGGGTCGACAGGAAATCAACCTGGAACAGTTTGCGGCGCAGCACCTGATTGGGACGCAGCTCTTCCATCAGAGCGAGCATCATCTCGTTAATCAGCTTACCGGCAGGCAGATACTGGTCGGTACGTATTTTTACCTTTTCTACATTGTCGAACATATAGTAGAAGAGGTCGTCGCCATCGTGCCAAACACGAAACTCACTGCGCATGCGGTAGTGAGTTGGATCGGATGGGAAGACTTCAAGAGCGGGTGGCAGATACTTGGCAAAATCCTGTTCCAGCAAAGCTCGCTTTTCATTTAGCTGAGCGTCATAGCTTGTTGGGTCCATAGCTGCAAAGTTCATGTGTCTCTTACCACCTGTGTCTGTCGTTTGGGGCGCAAATAGTATACTACAGCCAGCAGTTGTCCAGTTTCTTCACTTTACGCTTCACCAGCCAGTGTGTGAAAATTTCATTTTCCCTCCTTTCTATCAGCCAATGGGAGTTTGCGTGTTCCGGCCTATTCTTGTTTTTGACTCAGGTATTGGTGGTTTATCCGTACTATCGGAGATCCGTAGCCTGCTGCCCGGCCGGGATTATGTGTACCTGTTTGATAATGCAAGACTGCCCTACGGTGAATTGCAGGATGAAGTCTTGATCTCCGGTTGTGTGGACCTGGTGGTCAGACTCGCCCGGCAAATTGATGCTGCCCTGGTCGTGATAGCCTGTAATACCGCCAGTACTTTGGTTCTGCCTGCATTGCGCGCCCAACTGTCTATACCTGTAGTTGGCGTTGTTCCCGCGATTAAGCCTGCGGCCCAGTTGAGTCGGGTGGGCGAGATAGGGTTGCTGGCGACCCCAGGTACTATCAAACGTGATTACACCAGACAATTGATAGAAGACTTTGCCGGTGATTCTCAGGTTCATCTGTTTGCCAGTTCAGAGTTGGTGCTGTTGGCTGAGCGAAAGATGGCAGGAGATCCGGTTAATAATGAAGACCTGATGAAAATCCTGGCACCAATCAAGCAAACTGGCCTTGATGTGCTGGTACTGGGCTGTACTCACTTCCCTATGTTGAAGCAGGAGATGAGAGAGTGCCTGGGTGACAAGGTGTCATTACTGGATTCGGGGAAAGCTATCGCCCGCAGAGTGGACTCACTGTTACCTGATAATAGTATGGTGACTGAAAAGATGGGGTTACTGCTGGGATACCACACTACCGCGAATATTGAGCCTGGCTTATGTGAGAGATTGGAGCTGCTGGGGTTCAGCAAATTGAGTTACTTCCCCCCGGCAGAATAGGATCAACTGTTATCTGAGTCGCCGTTGTCCTGGGTCTTTGCTTCACGCACTTTAATGGTACGCTCTTGAAAATTGAAATCGTTCAATTTGGCAAGAGCTTCCCTGGCGCCGGACTCAGCCATTTCAACAAAGCCAAAACCTTTACGTCGACCTGTCTTGCGATCCCGTACCAAACGTACTGTGCTTACCGCACCATATTGTTCAAATAGTTCTTTTACTTCTCCTTCGTGTACCCGATAAGGCAAGTTGCCTACATATAATGTCATCATAGGTCCCTGATAATCGGCCTGACTCTTGGCTGAAGATGCTGAAAGAAACATAAACAGCAGGGCAGCAATAATGGCGCCCGCAAAGAAAGCGATAGAAGCAGAGAATGCAGGTGCAAACTGATGAATTCCAAAAGCACCGATAAATGCGGCAATAACCACAACTAGAAATGACTTCTGCATAAGACTCTTCTCTAAATTATGTGAAGATAAGGTAAATGCTGTTAACAGCCTTGTTCATGGTAATGAATTATTTGCTTTAGCTCCATAGGCTTGCTGAAAATTTGAGCCGCAGCAGGAGGTGTTTGTCACAGTTTCTGGCGCAAGTTGCTGCATAATTGCCCGTAGTGGTCTATTGCTTGTTCGAAAAGTTCAATTCCTGAGCAGTCGTGCTGAGTTTCGATAAAAAGCCCTTGCTCAATTAATTCAGCTCCCTATAATGCGCCTCCATCGACACGGCACAACGGGCAGCAAAGCTTGATGAGCAGGTCGAAAGGGAAGGTCGCTAACGGCAACTGACCCTAGCATGAAAAGCCTCTTCTGAGCATTTCATCGACAGATGAAAAAGCTCATGAAAAAAGGGCTTGACGCCAAAAAGCGGTTGTGTAGAATACGCAGCCCTCGGGGTTGAAAATAAACTTCCTCGGACGTTCTTTAAAAATTTATTACTAGACAATCTGTGTGGACATTCACAGTAGTTGATGAGGTCGACAAAGACTTATTCTCCTTCACTGGAGACATCAATGAACGAAGTTCGCGC
>NZ_JAKIKT010000012.1 GCF_023349125.1 Shewanella corallii
TCTCATCAACATCATGATGCGCTACCAGACTGCACCTCCCTCAGTTTCAGCAATGATAATCCCTGCTATGCAGGTCTCATTACATGCCTGGATACCAGCATGCTGAAAGGAATTAATTTGAATTGAGATAGAAAACAAAAAGCCCGCACTAGGTGCGGGCTTTTTACTGAATGTGGTCGGTGATAGAGGATTCGAACCTCTGAAATTCTGCTCCGCTCTCTCATCAACATCATGATGCGCTACCAGACTGCACCTCCCTCAGTTTCAGCAATGATAATCCCTGCTATGCAGGTCTCATTACATGCCTGGATACCAGCATGCTGAAAGGAGTTAATTTGTGATTGAGATAGAAAGCAAAAAGCCCGCACTAGGTGCGGGCTTTTTGCTGAAGGTGGTCGGTGATAGAGGATTCGAACCTCTGACCCTCTGCTCCCAAAGCAGATGCGCTACCAGACTGCGCTAATCACCGATGTTTGTTTGTTGCTGAATGTAAGCAGAATGGGGTGGCTAATGGGACTCGAACCCACGACAACTGGAATCACAATCCAGGGCTCTACCAACTGAGCTATAGCCACCATAACGAGTCTGCGTTACAGCAACAAAAAACCCGCATTGCATGCGGGCTTTTGTCGTTATCTGGTCGGTGATAGAGGATTCGAACCTCTGACCCTCTGCTCCCAAAGCAGATGCGCTACCAGACTGCGCTAATCACCGAAAGAAACTTCTTAAAGCTGGTCGGTGATAGAGGATTCGAACCTCTGACCCTCTGCTCCCAAAGCAGATGCGCTACCAGACTGCGCTAATCACCGACGATATATTTTGCACTTGATTTACGACTGTGCTGCCGTTTCAGATCACTCGAAAGTGAAACGGAGTGGGGTGGCTAATGGGACTCGAACCCACGACAACTGGAATCACAATCCAGGGCTCTACCAACTGAGCTATAGCCACCATATCCTTACCGCGTGCTGACAAACATCTTCTGGCCCATTCTGGTGCACCCAGAAGGATTCGAACCCTCGGCCTCACCCTCCGGAGGGGTGCGCTCTATCCAACTGAGCTATGGGTGCCCTGCCTTGTCAGCGGGGCATATACTAGGATTTTATTTTGATGCCGTCCAGCACTGTTTTGGCTTTTTTCATCCAACTGCTCAAGTTTTAACTGAACAGGACCGACTTTGTAGTCGCATACACCATATTTATGACTTGGTTATTAACCACATATATGTTAATTGTATAGCTTGTAAACAAGCCCGAATAAATCCAATAATTATTCATAACAGGCACTATGTTCAGGGATCGTTTAGACAGGGATGACTATACCGGGGAAACCGACTCCACTACCCGGGGATTACGCGGCAGACTTAAACGTCTGAGGCAGCTTGTTGCCAAATATCGCCGTGCAGACAAAATCCAAAAAGCCCTGCTGGAGATCTCCAACGCTGCAATACGTGCCAGCTCGCTCAGCGAATTCTACAGTTTTCTCCACCAGCAACTCAAAAATGTGTTTGCGGCTGATAACTTCTACATTGCCACCTACGATCCTTTGGCCAGGCAATTTGCTATCCCGTTCTTCGCAGATGAGAAGGACTCGCACCCATCCGAATTGTATCCGGATCAGGACCTTAATGAACTCCTGGTGAAAGGAATGACAGGCTATGTATTCCGTACCCGCAGCTCACTGCTGGCTGATAATGACAAATACCAGCAACTTCTCGCAAAAGGCGAAGTGATTGGCCTTGGCAGTGACTGCCATCAGTGGTTGGGCGTACCGATTCTGAGTAATGGCGTTACCACAGGCGTGCTTGTTGTTCAGAGCTATGATGAACAAACTCTCTATGGGGAAGCAGAAGTTGAGTTGCTGGAATTTATCAGCCAGCATATCTCCGGTGTGCTGGATCGACTCGAGCAGCAGGAACAGTTGGGAAGAGCCATTGCCCAACGGACTCAGGAACTGAGTCAGGCCTATGACAAACTGAAAGATGAAGTCTCGGTCAGACGCAAAGCCGAAGCTCTGCAAAAGTCACTCTATGAAATTGCCAATCTGGCTGCTGCCAAACTGGATGACACCTCCTTTTATCAACAGATCCACCGGGTCCTGAATCATCTGCTGCCCGCCAATAACTGCTATATCGGCCTGCTCAACGCACAGGGCGACAAAATCAGTTTTCCCTTTTATATGTCGCAACAGGGGACTCCTCACCCGTTGCCGCGCTTACGTCAGGATGGACTGACCGAATATCTGCTCGGACAGCGTCGCCCCTTGATGCTTGGTAACCAGGATATCAAACGTCTTATCGATGAAGGTGTCCTGTACCGCCAATCTCCCAGACTCAATAACACAGACCTGATTCATCAATGGATTGGTGTACCTCTGTTTATTCAGGGGAAAGTGATGGGCGTGCTGGCGATATACAGCTTCAATGAACACCACAGCTTCGCTCCCGGCGATATGGAACTGCTGACTTTTGTATCCCAGCATATCGCCACAGCCATTGAACGTAAGCTGAGTGCACAATCGCTGCGACAGTCCTATGAGCAACTTGAGAATAAGGTTGAAGCCCGGACCCGGGAGTTGGCCCGAACCAATCAGGAACTGGAGAAAGAGATACTACAACGGCGAAAGATCGAGCAGCAGCTAATTTATGATGCCAACCATGACGGCCTGACTGGTCTGCCAAACCGAATGATGTTTATGGAACGCCTGGAGCAGGCCTGTAAACATATGCGTCGCCATCCACTTGATAAGTTTGCCGTACTCTTTATCGATCTGGACCGATTCAAACTGATTAACGATACCCTTGGCCACCTCGAGGGGGACAGATTTCTGATCCAAACCGCCAAACGTCTGAAAACCTGTATTCGGGATTGCGACACGCTTGGCAGGCTGGGAGGAGATGAGTTTGTGATCTTACTGGACACCATACAGCACGCTGATGATGTCCATGAGATCTGTGAAAGAGTATTGGCAGAACTGGCAAAACCCTACCAGCTGGATCAACATCACTTCTTCTCAGGAGGCAGCATAGGTGTCGCGATTACTACAGCCCATGACACCAGCGAGTCCATGCTGAAAAATGCCGACAACGCTATGTATCAGGCCAAGTCCAAAGGCAAGGGCTGTTATGTGATTTATGATCCCAAACAACCCGGTACAGTAGCCACTGAAACAGGCCTGACCGAAGAGTTGAGACAAGCCATTAAAACCTCAGCCATTGGCCTGCAATATCTGCCAATCTATGATCTGACCAAGATGCGTTTGATCGCGTTGGAAGCGCGCCCCTTCTGGCAGCATCCAACCAGGGGAAAGCTTCACCACGCCAGCCTGAACGACATTGCAGAGCAGGCAAACCTGCAAAAAGAGCTGGATCTACTGACACTGAAAATGCTCAGTGAAGAGTATTCACAATTGGCCAGGGTGTATCACAAACCACAGATCCAATTGAGTATTTGCAGTTTGCATGGAAAACAAAAGCAATCGATGGAAAAGCTGCGGCGAACTTTGGCAGATGCTCAACTCCCAACTCAATACCTCTGGCTGTTCTTCCATGAAAAGCAACTGGTACAGGACACAGAAAATCACATCAATATGTTTGATAATCTGAGTAAGCAGGGAGTTAAGCTTGGCCTGTACGGCTATGGTACAAGTTACAGTTCACTGTCCAGCCTTTCATTTATGCCAGTTTCAGCAATCAGATTGGACCCAAGCTTCGCGGCTCATCTGGACAACAGCCATCACTACAAACTGGCTAAAGCCAGCAGTCTGGCTGCAGCAGAATTGGATCTGCAGGTGTTTGCCACCGGTATTGCTCAGCCAGATACCCATAGAAAATTTATTGAAATGGGTGTCATTTATGGTCAGGGGCCACTGCTTGGCAGCAGCATTGAGATGCTTGAACATCAGGAAAGTGCCTGAATGACACCTTCCTGACTCCCTTCCCCAAGAGGGTTACCTACCCTGAAGGATCAGTTACCCTTGTTGAGCATGGCGCGAATATTGGAAATATTCGCCTTACCTGATTGCTGACGCTCTTCAGCTGTTTGCTGCGGCTTACGGTTTTCCCATATCAGATCATCCTGGGGTAACTCAGCCAGGAAGCGGCTTGGTTCACATCGCATAGTTTCCCCAAACTGACGGCGTTCACGACACATCACAAACCAAAGCTCTTTTTGTGCCCGGGTAATACCTACATAGGCCAAACGTCGCTCTTCCTCTACATTATCCTCATCAATACTGGTCTGGTGCGGCAGGATCCGCTCTTCCATCCCCACCATAAACACGTAAGGGAACTCCAGACCTTTGGAGGCATGCAGTGTCATCAGCTGGACCTGATCACCACCTTCATCCTCCTGATTACGCTCCATCATGTCCCGTAATGTCAGTCGGGTTACCACCTCAGGCAGCGTCATCGGCTCATCCAGATCGTCTCCCTGCAGCATCTCTGTCACCCAACGGTAAAGCTCAGAGATGTTCTTCATCCGCATCTCTGCCGCCTTGGCACTGGTGCTGGTTTCGTACAGGTAGTCTTCGTAGTTGATCTTGCGGATCAACTGTTTGATGGCATCCACTCCCTCACCCCGGGTCGCAATTTCACCCGTATCCACAATAAAGCGCCCGAATTCATACAGGGTCGACATGGCCGCCGGAGCCAGTTCGTGGTTCAGGTCAGGGTGGAAGATCGCCTCAAACATAGAAATATGTTTGTGGTTGGCAAAGTTGCCCAAACGCTCAAGTGTTGCCGGACCTATGCCACGTTTGGGCAGGTTTACTATGCGCAGAAACGCATTGTCATCATCCGGATTCACCACCAGCCTGAGGTAAGCCATGATGTCTTTAATCTCAGCGCGGGCGAAGAAAGAGGTTCCCCCACTGAGTTTGTAGGGAATACGGTTGGTCATCAGCGCCCGCTCCAACAAGCGTGACTGATGGTTACCCCGATACAGAATGGCATAGTCACCGAACTGAGTCCGACCGACAAACTTGTGGCGTACAATTTCCGCCACCACGCGCTCAGCTTCCTGCTCTTCGTTGGCGGCCATCAATACTCTCAGCGGCTCACCATAGGCCAATTCAGAGAACAACGACTTGTCGTAAACGTGGGGGTTATTGGCAATCAGAATATTGGCGGCATGCAAAATTCGCTGACTGGAGCGATAATTCTGTTCCAGTTTAATCAGCCTGAGGCTGGGAAAATCTTTGCCCAATAACACCAGGTTCTGAGGCTTGGCCCCTCGCCAGGAATAGATAGACTGGTCGTCATCCCCTACCACAGTAAAACGGGCACGTTCCCCCACTATCAGTTTCACCAGTTCATACTGACTGGTGTTGGTATCCTGATATTCGTCCACCAGCAGGTATTGAATACGCTTTTGCCAGCGTTCGCGCACTTCTGCGTTATGGCGCAGCAACAGAGTCGGGATCAAAATCAGATCATCAAAATCCAGCGCATTATAGGCTTTCATATGCTGGGCATAACGCTGGTACAAGAGGGCAAACAGCTGCTCCTGTTCCCCTTTGGCCACCTTGCGGGCATGCTCAGGGATCACCAGAGCACCTTTCCAGTTGGAGATCGCTGTCGCCAGCGCTTTCAGCAGATCCTTGTCCTCCTGCAGCTCTTTCTCTGTAAGCTCTTTCAACAGAGCAATAGTGTCCTGATCGTCAAACAGTGAGAAACCGGCTTTCAAACCAACGGCTTTATGTTCCCGCTTGAGGATCTCGAGCCCGAGCGTGTGGAAAGTGGATATCCACAGCCCCCGCGCTTCTTTACGCCCCATAGATTGAGCCACCCGCTCTTTCATCTCCCGCGCGGCTTTATTGGTAAAAGTCACGGCAGCTATGTTTCGGGCGTTATAACCACACTTCTGCACCAGGTAAGCAATCTTATTGATGATTACCCGCGTCTTACCGCTGCCAGCGCCAGCCAATACCAGGCAGGGACCTGAAACATAGTGAACGGCATCATTTTGCCCGGGATTAAGCTTCATGGATGGGGACTGACCTCAAGATTTGAAAAACGCAGCAGATTCTAACAGAAAGTACCGCACTTGCACCTGAAAGGGATTTCCCCTAGCTTAACATTCAGTGGACACAAAATAACCAGCATCAGTTACACCGCCCTGCATGGATGCTGTCGCAACCGGCGTATCTGGCCCAGGGAAGGTCATCCGGGAATCGCTGATTTTCTTGCACTTATTTCCGGTGACACCTTCCATCTGACGTTACACAGATCACATTATGCTGTCATCCAGTGATGTCATACTTGATAAAATAACAGACAAGTATGTGATTTCTCAGTCAGATGCCATTCAGTCACGCCAGCTTAAGCTTGGAAGCTGACGAGTGATGGCGGCCTCTCTGCCCTGCTCAATGACGGAGTATTCAGAATGAAAAAGTGGTTTGTAATCATGGTGATCATCGCCTTATTGGCTTTCGGTACCGTGATAGGTTTCAATTGGTTTGTACAGCAAAAAACCAAAGAAGCCATCGCCAATATGCCGGAGGCTGTGTATCCGGTAACCGCCATCACCCTCCAATCAGTCAACTGGCAACCCACCATAGATGCCATTGGTTTTATCGAGCCTAATCAAGGCGTCACCATCTCCAACGAAGTGTCCGGTATTGTCACCTCAATCGACTTTGAAAATGGTGCTCAGGTAATGCAGGGCAATATGCTGGTGCAACTGGACTCTGAGGTACAGAAAGCCAACCTCAAAGCCAAGCAGGTGCAGTTACCCGCGTTGAAAGCTGACTATGAACGCCTACTCAGACTTTATAAGCAAAAGTCAGTGTCACAGCAGGATCTGGATAATGCCGAGTCACGCTATATGGCAATGCAAGCCGATATCAGCAGCCTTGAAGCGACAATTGACCAGCGCGAGATAGAAGCGCCCTTCTCCGGAAGCCTGGGGATCCGCTCCATCAACCTGGGGCAATATCTACAGGTAGGGACTGAGATAGTTCGACTTGAAGATACCAGCTCCATGAAGCTCAGATTTACCATTCCCCAAACTCAGCTCAGCCGCATCGCCGTTGGTCAGCCAGTCCATATTTATGTGGACGCCTATCCGGATGAAGTCTTCGAAGGGCAGATCGCTGCCATTGAACCAGCAGTCTTCTATCAAAGTGGTTTGATTCAGGTTCAGGCTCGTATCCCCAACGCTCATGGCAAACTGCGCAGCGGTATGTTTGCCAAAGCAGCCATCGTCCTGCCAGAAATGACCAATCAGCTGGTTGTCCCCCAAACCGCCATCAACTTCGCGCTCTATGGCAATTCGGTTTATATCATCGAAGAAACCAACAAAGAAGGTAAGACAGAAAAGCGGGTGAAACAGGTAAATGTGGATGTGGTTGAACGCAATGGTAACAATGCCCTGGTCACCGGAGAGATAAAAGCCGGCGACCAGGTGGTCACTTCCGGTCTGGTAAGGCTGAGTAACAACAGTCTGGTGAAGATTACCGAGGATAATGCCCTCAAACTTCCTGCCTCCATGCCGACGCTGTAACGGGAGGCGACCATGACATTTACTGATATCTTTATCAAACGACCGGTGCTGGCGGCCTCCATCAGCATCCTCTTGCTGATCCTCGGGCTTAATGCCCTCACAGGTATGCAGGTGCGTGAATATCCCAAGATGACCAACACGGTGATCCAGGTATCCACCTCCTACTATGGAGCTGATGCGAACCTGATCCAGGGCTTTATCACCCAACCACTGGAACAGGCTCTGGCCCAGGTGGATAACGTCGACTTTATGACCTCGGAGAGTTTTCTCGGGACATCCACTATCTCTGTGTATATGAAGCTAAACACAGATCCAAACGGTGCCCTGGCCGATGTCCTGGCCAAGATTAATTCGGTGGCTTCTCAGCTACCCAAAGAGGCGCAGGATCCCACTGTGACTATGTCCACAGGCTCCCAGACCTCAACCCTGTATATCTCCTTCTCCAGTCATGAGCTCAACTCCAGTCAGATCACAGACTACCTGGAGCGTGTGGTAAAACCTCAACTGTTTACCATCAATGGCGTATCCACGGTTAACCTCTATGGCGGTATGCCCTACGGCTTGAGAGTCTGGCCAGATCCAGCCCGCATGGGTGCCTACAACATCACAGCGAGTGAACTGCTGAATGTACTGCAGGCCAATAACTACCAGAGTGCGGTGGGCCAAATGAATTCCTACTTCACCCTGCTCAATGGTACCGCCGATACTCAGGTTGCCACTCCTGAGCAACTGGAAAAGCTGGTTGTGGGCAGTAACAACGGTATGGTGATCCGCCTTGGTGATGTCGCCAAAGTCAGCCTGGCCAAGAGTCATGATGTCTATCGCGCCCTAGCCGACGGTAAAGAGGCTGTGGTCATTGGCCTGAACGTGACCCCCACAGCCAACCCACTGACAGTGGCCGCCGACGCCCGCGCCATGCTGCCGGATATCGAGCGCAACCTGCCGCCATCCATGAAAGCCGAAATTCTCTACGATGCTTCCCTGGCTATTGATGAGTCCATTAAAGAGGTTGCCAAGACCATTATTGAGGCTGCAGTCATCGTAATCGTAGTGGTCATGCTGTTTATGGGATCACTGCGCGCCGTGGTTATTCCTATCGTCACCATTCCCCTGTCGCTTATCGGTGTGGCAGTGGTGATGCAGATGTTTGGTTTCTCGCTGAATCTGATGACACTGCTGGCCATGGTATTGGCTATTGGTTTGGTGGTGGATGACGCCATCGTGGTGGTAGAAAACGTCGATCGCCACATCAAGGAGGGGGAAACACCGTTCAGAGCGGCCATTATTGGTACCCGCGAAATCGCCGTACCGGTAATCTCGATGACAATTACCCTAGCAGCAGTTTATGCGCCTATCGCCCTTATGGGTGGGGTAACCGGTGCTCTGTTCAAAGAGTTTGCCCTGACGCTGGCCGGCGCCGTGTTTATTTCAGGTATTGTGGCGCTGACACTATCGCCCATGATGTGTTCGCGCATGCTTAAGTCCAACACTCAGCCAAATGCCTTTGAGCGCAGAGTGGAATCTTTCCTGGAAGGACTGCAGCACAAATACGCCAAAACCCTTGATGCTGTAATGGATATCAAGCCGGTTATCGTCGTGTTTGCGATTATTGTGTTTCTCTCATTGCCAATCATGTTTAAGGATATCCCATCGCAATTGGCACCCAATGAAGATCAGGGTGTGGTAATGATGATGGGCACAGCGCCATCCAGCGCAAACCTTGACTATATTCAGGCCAATATGAAGCTGGTCACCGACATCATTAAAGAACAACCTGAGTCTGCAGGCTCTCTGGCCTTTGTCGGTATCCCAAGCTCCAATCAGGCTATGGGTATTGCGCCACTGGTTCCCTGGAGTCAAAGGGATAAAAGCCAGCAGGAGATGCAGAAGATCATTGGTGAGCAAGCTAAAGAGATCCCCGGCATGGCGGTAACCACCTTCCAGATGCCCGCATTACCCGGTGCATCCAGCGGTTTGCCCATGCAGTTTGTCATTACCAGTTCCAACGCCTTTGAAAGCTTGTTCAATATTGGCACCAACATTCTGGACAAGGTGCAGCGCAGTCCGCTGTTTGTTTACTCTGAGGTCAACCTCAAGTACGACTCAGGCACCATGAAGATCCATATCGATCGTGACCTTGCCGGTGCCTATGGCATTACCATGCAGGACATTGGTGTCACCCTCAGCACCATGATCACCGATGGCTATGTCAACCGGGTGAACATTGACGGACGCTCCTATGAGGTGATCCCTCAGGTAGAGCGTATGTACCGTGCCAATCCGGAGGATCTGTCCAAGTACTATGTTGAAGCCGCCGACGGTAAGGCTATTCCTCTGTCCAGTTTGGTGAATGTGGAAGTGGTCTCAGAGCCCCGCTCACTGCCTCACTTCAATCAGATGAACTCAGTGACCATTGGCGCAGTGCCCTCCCCAGGCGTCGCTATGGGTGATGCGATTAACTTTATGGAAGGTCTGGCTGAAACCGAGCTGCCAAAAGGCTACACCTACAGCTTCCTGGGTGAAGCCCGTCAGTTTGTAGAGGAGGGCGATGCTCTGTACGTTACCTTTGCCCTCGCACTCGCCATTATCTTCCTGGTTCTGGCAAGCCAGTTTGAAAGTGTAAGAGATCCATTGGTTATTCTGGTCACTGTACCACTGGCGATAAGTGGCGCCCTGATCGCGCTGGGATGGACCCATGTCTTCGGCCTCACGTCGCTCAACATCTATACCCAGGTGGGTCTGATTACCCTGGTGGGGCTTATCTCCAAGCACGGTATTTTGATGTGTGAAGTGGCCAAGGAGGAGCAGATGTTCCATGGCGCCTCCAAGGTGGATGCAATTAAACACGCGGCCGCCATACGTTTGCGTCCAATCCTGATGACCACAGCCGCAATGATCGCTGGTTTGATCCCGCTACTGTTCGCCTCAGGTGCCGGTGCGGCTTCCCGCTTTAACATAGGTATTGTGATTGTGGCAGGCTTGGGGGTAGGCACCCTGTTCACCCTGTTTGTCTTGCCCGTGGTTTATACCTACCTGGCAGAAAGACATGAGCCGCTACCAGAGTTTGACGAAAGCCCGGAAGCTCGGGCCAAACCCAGAGATAACCCGGAAAACATTGAGCAACCGGAGGCTCAACCTCAGAGCTGATCTATCGCCAGTCAGCTCAGCCGCAAACGCCCGCATTGATATCTCAACTGCGGGCGTTTTTATTTCCCTGACCACTGGGCTACAATCACCCACAATTCCACATGACTTAATTCAGGCTCATCCATGCTAAATCCAAAGAAAATTGAAGATATTGCCAAGCAACTGACCGACAATCTGCCTCCGGGTCTGAAGCAATTTGCCGATGAGTTTGAAGACCGCAGCAAGAAAGTCCTGCAAAACCAACTGATGAAACTGGATCTGGTATCCCGCGAGGAGTTCGAAGTTCAGCAGCATGTACTGCTAAAAACCCGCGAAAAGCTGGAAGCCCTGCAAACCAAGCAGGATGAGCTGGAGTCCCGTCTGGCTGATAAGTGATTGCATTGAATTTGAGTGATCCGGATTAGTGACTTAATCCAACCATTGATGAGATGCACAGACGAAGCCCAATCAATCTAATTCACTGGTCTTCCAGGATATATATCCCAAAAAAAGCCCCTGTTATCAGGGGCTTTTGCTTTATTACTTCAATAGGGAAAAGAGTTACTCAATGACCACTGGGACCTCAGCAGAACAACCACCATCGGCACCGCATACCTTGTAGGTCACAGTCACGGGATCACTGCCACTGACACGGAATCTGTCAGTGTAACGGGTTCTGCCGGTTGTACCGACATCCTCACCATCGCGGCTCACAGTATAGTCTCCGGTGCTGCCTTCCCAGCTCAGGGAAACTCTGACGCTACCACGGCGTGACTTAAGCACCTTGCCTATCTCCAGATCGATGTTGGCATCCGGTACGGTGACATCAAAGGTCTGGGAGTCGCTGTCCTGTGCACCACCATCATCGGTTACTGTCAGCGTTACCCTATAGCTTCCGGAAGCTGCATAGGTATGGCTGGTCATCTCACCCGAGCCTGTGTTGCCGTCACCAAAGTCCCAACTCCAATCGGTAATTGAGCCATCAGAGTCAGTACTGGTACTGGTAAAGCTACCCAGAGCACCACTGAAGCTGGCATCAAACCCGGCAACCGGTGGTTCATTGGTTTGCCCGCCCTCATAGCTACCGGTCAAAGACAGATCGCTGTAGCCAGAATAAGCACGAACCATCGCATACCAGGTACCGGCTTCCGGTGTTGGGAAGCTACAGGTCTCATTACTGCTGCCAGACCAAGAACGACAATCAAAGCTACTGGTTGTAGGCAACTGACCCTGACTAACGTAGAGGTCCGCATCACCGTTATCACCTTGAGTGACAAACTGCAGGTTGGTGGCACCGGAAGGCACTTGCATATAGAAGTAGGTTTCCTCGCCGGTTTCTCCACTCAAGCCGGTTTTGGCCACACCATTCATCAGCTCATCCTGAGTAGGATCAAACACATTGGCCTGAGTAAATACCGTTCTGGAGGCATCGTCATCATCAGTGGCTTTCAAAGACACCTCATAGTTGCCTTTGGCCGTGTACACATGAGATGGATTAGCTTCGCTGCTGACGTCACTGCCGTCACCAAAGTCCCACTCAAGGCTAACGACTGTGCCATCGGGATCTTCAGTTCCAGCGCTGGAGAAGTTCACCGCAGTATCAACAAACGCCAGGTAAGGGCCATTGGCATTAACAACCGGTAACTGGTTGTCACCCGGATCGGTTGCATTCATACCATCGATCGCCATCTCACCGGTACCTGCAGCATCCAACCAGGTGCTCAGACGGGTACTGGCTGTGCCTCCACCATCCCATGAGGTGTAGATTCGACCATACCAATCTGAAAGATCGTTCCCACAGGCCGCCCCACCACCATGAAGCTGACCGATAACCCGCTTGTTCTGGTCAAACAGATGGGAGCCGGATGAGCCCCCTTCAGTTGTCCCCAGGTCCCAGTCAATAACACGGATGTGGGTGCTGTCACCCGGACTTGAGTTACCGCCATAGGATGTAATGGTTGTGGCTTCATTTTCAAAGCTTATGCGTTTCTCATCCACATTGGGATGGTGAATCGCAACGGCAGAAGTAGAAGTTTCGTCATTGGCATTCCAACCAGCCAGGAAGACGTTATGGGCTGGGTCAAATGGGTCATCCAACTCCACCAAGGTCATATCAGAAGGTGAGTAGCCGGCACGGAATATCGAACCTGTATTAAACTGATCCAGCGTACCATCACCCTGACCACCGCTATCACTGCTGCCTGGGTCACGACAATAGCTGTTTTCGAAGTTCCAGTAAGTTACCAGTGAGGCAGCATTACCCGCATTAACACCACAGTGATAGGCGGTCAGGAAGAATGCGCGACCATCATTGGCAGTGTTGTTCAGTGCACCACCTGAACAGAAACGGGAACCGCCCAAACTGATTGCCGCAGCCGATCGAATCTGATCCCGCCAGTCATCACCAGCTGGACAAACCACGTCTACGTTACAGGCACCGGATAGAGTATCGAAAATATCTTTTACGTTGGCGCCGAGATAACCATGGTTAACCGAGGTCAGCTCAAGTTTAAGTTGCTTCTCTTTGTGAGCAGGAACATTCACTTCAATAATGGCACTGTCACCGGCCAGCATTGGCGTCCACAACTGGCCATGGGCGTCATTGTCTGCAGCGGTAAATGCGCGGATCCGCTGGCTGCGGTCCGGAGTGTAAATATGCAGAGATCCACCTTCAGGCATCTCAAACTGCGTAAAACCAAAGTTCAACGAGAGCGCACCGGCAGAGGTAATTTGCATACGCCAAACTGACATCTCGCTGGCTTTACCCTCATTAATAACCTGCACTTTCTGCCACTTATCTGGCGACAATGACACTTTAAGGGGCTCAGCGAACTGCAGCACATAATCCCTTGGGTTCATCGCCCGGTTTATTTCTTCTCTTTGTCTGAGTTTAGCGTTATCCAAGCCAGGCATCTGCATAACCTTTGGCTGGCCACCTACCTCGGATTTAGAAAAAGACAAAGGCGAACTGGCCATAGCTCCAGCACTGCAGAGCAAACCAGCCAAGCCCATGGCGTAAGTAATTTTTTTGAAGTCCATAACATCCTCGTCAATATCCTGAATATTCAGCTAATGGGGAAGATGCGAAAACTCCTTGTCAGTAACCAAACCACACCAACCCCAAAATGCGGGTAATCAATGCGAGTAAATGGCAAACAGACGACTCAGATATATGCCAGAACAGGCGAAACGAATGATACAGCCGCAATGCCACTCTAATCCCTTTTTCAACAAAACAGACACCCTGTCGAATGCCGTTGAGTGCTGGCGTAAAAGAGGTAGTAAGAAGGTGCAAAAATCAAAAAAAGAAAAATTTAATTATTATTTATCAGTGCATTAGATATTTCCAAGTTGTTTGCAAACACCCCACACCAGCGTAAATAGAATGTAAACACACGACTGAAACAAATAGATACAATTGGGATTCTGTAGAAATATAGCGCTACTCACTAGTAAAAAGGTCTCACTCTCTATCAGCCATAGGTGTGAGCCTGTCCTGCCAAAACGTAATTTCAGACATAAACTTAATTTGTCAGTACTTCAGGGAGCAGGATCATGAGTCAGTTGGACAAACACAGCTTCTTTACTTCGCCCATGTTCGCCATGGGGCAATCCTTTAAAGGTGAGTCAGGTCTCAGAGTCAACGAAACAGCGACGCGGGCTAGGGCCGGACTGCTGAACATTCTCTCCATGGTCACCATATTCATACTCTTGTGGAAACCTGAGCTGGACCCAGTCATCTATGTTGGACCCTATGTCATTTTTGATATGACGGTTGCCGCTATCTTTGGTCTGACGCCCCTCTCTCCGTCTGGCCTCCTGGGAACAGCTATGACATTAAGACTCCCGCCTCTGTGGAAGCCTGCTAAACCTAAACAGTTCGCCTGGACTTTGGGAGCTATTATAGGCATCAGCTGTCTGGCATTCAGGCTGCCCGACTTCTCTGTGGAGTGGCTGCTGGCAGTATTAGGGATCTGCTTTGTATTGACCTGGTTGGAAGCCGTTATGGGCTTTTGCGTTGGCTGTTGGATGCATGCCAAGCTGTTCGGATGCGAAGAGTGTCGGTTGAACTAAGCTCTCCGGTTACATAGTGCTACGGGTATGACATCAATGAGATAAGGTCATCCCATTGTAATCATTTGGTTTATTCATAATCTGGAATGTAAAGTCAGTGAGCCGCCATGCCTGAACTGCTTGCGGGATCACTGTATTAGTCATTGTCTGTGGTTGCTTACGGGCTTTATTGTTGAACACGAACAATAACCTTACTAATGTACCGGAACCTCCATGACAGTCGGCACCTCTGTCCCGCCCAAACCAACCAGCACCTGGCTGGATAAAATTGAAAATCTGGGTAACCGTATCCCGGATATCACCATGCTGTTTTTCTTCGCCACCCTAATCTGTATCGGCCTTTCATGGGCCCTGTCCCATATTCAGTTTGGCTATGTACATCCCCTGACTCAGGAGCCTATCCGGGTCGTTAACCTGCTCAGTGCCGATGGCATGATGGGGCTGTTCAGCTCCATGGTGAAGAACTTCGTTAACTTTCCGCCACTGGGTATAGTGATTGTCGCCACTTTAGGTATCGGCATTGCCGAAGGTTCTGGCTATATCACCACGGCACTGAAGAAGTTATTGTCTGTGGTGCCCCTGTCGGCGGTCACGCCGTCGGTGATCTTTATCGGCATTCTGGCCCATGTTGCCTCGGATTCGGCCTATGTGATCCTGATGCCTGTGTCAGCCTATATCTTCTATAAAACCGGCAAGCACCCTCTGGCGGGTATCGCCGCAGGTTTTGCGGGTCTGGCAGGCGGTTTTACCGCTTCTTACACGCCATCCATTATTGACCCTATTCTGGCGGGCTTTACCGAGACAGGGGCTCATGTACTGGATCCCAGCTACAGCGTGAACGTGCTGTGTAACTATTTCTATTCGGTTGCTTCCACCTTTGCTGTCATCGCCACCTGCTGGTACATAACAGACAAGATCGTTGAGCCGCGTCTTGCCAAGACCATGCCTATCGATACAACGCCTGAAGAATCAGGACCGGAAGAATCCAGCCCAGGCATGTTGACCAGCGCCGAGACCAAAGCCTTCCGTCTGGCTAACCTGACCCTGCTGGGTCTGATTGTACTTTGTATCGCCCTGATGGCGCCGGCTGACTCCATGTTCCGCGCCG
The DNA here is from genome assembly GCF_023349125.1 of Shewanella corallii. Taxonomy (GTDB): domain Bacteria; phylum Pseudomonadota; class Gammaproteobacteria; order Enterobacterales; family Shewanellaceae; genus Shewanella; species Shewanella corallii. The sequence continues at coordinate 15,811 of NZ_JAKIKT010000012.1, forward strand.
CAGATGGCTCACTGACCCACCCGGATGCTCCGGCGATGAAGCTGATTGTGCCGCTGCTGTTGGTGTTCTTCGCCCTACCTGGTCTGGTGTATGGCTATGTCAGCAAGACCTTTACCTCGGCCAAGGACATCACCAAGTCCATGGAGAGCATCACCGGCTCGCTGATCTCTTTTATCGTATTTGCCTTCTTCTGTGCTCAGTTCCTTTACTGCTTTGGACAGTCCAATATCGGCAGTCTGGTTGCGCTTTCGGGTGCCGAAGGTCTGAAAGCCCTGAATATGCCCGGCCAGCTGACCATTCTTGGAGTGATCCTGCTGACCGCCTGCTTGAACCTGATAATCACCTCGGCTTCATCCAAGTGGGCGATTCTGGCGCCGGTATTGGTGCCTATGCTGATGGCTGTGGGTCTGTCTCCAGAGCTTACTCAGGCAGCTTTCCGTATTTCCGACAGCGCCATTAATGTCAGCACCCCTATGTTTGCCTTCTACCCACTGATCATTTCCTACATGCAGAGATACTGTACTCAGTCGGGCATTGGTACTTTGGTCGCCATGATGGTGCCCTATTCAGTGGGTCTGCTGATTGCCTTGACCGCCATGTTGTATCTGTTCTGGGGTCTGGATATTCCCCTGGGCTTCAACAGCGGGTATACCTATCCCTCTACTCTTGATGTCGGTCAGTAAGGAACCGTGATGAAACCCGAAGAGAATTTGCTGTATTACTTCCGTCGCTATATCGCCATCAGCAGCCAGTCTGATGCGGCTGCTAACTGCCTGCCATCAACGCCGGGACAGCTGGAATTGGCCAAACAGTTACAGGCCGACCTCAATGAAATGGGTTATAGCCAGACTCAGTTGCTGGACTCAGGCATTTTGATTGCCAAACTGCCGGGCAATAAAGCCGGCGCTAAAACTTTGGGCTTTGTCGCTCATCTGGATACCGTGGATGTGGGTCTGAGCCCGGATATCAAGCCGCAGTTGCTCAGGTATGAGGGCGAGCCACTGTGCCTGAATTCAGAGCAAGGCATTATGGTGTCAGAGCAGGAGTGTCCTGAGCTGGCCAAATATCTGGGGCAGGAGATCCTGTTCAGCGATGGCACCAGTGTGCTGGGTGCCGACAACAAGGCCGCCATCGCCGTGATGATGTCGCTGGCTAAAGAACTGAGTGACAGCAAGATTGAACACGGCGATATCTATCTGGGTTTTGTGCCGGATGAAGAGATAGGCTTGCGCGGTGCCAAGGTGATGCCGCTGGAGCGGTTTCCGGTTGACCACTGCTACACCATCGACTGCTGTGAGCGCGGCGAAGTGATATTCGAAACCTTCAATGCCGGCAGCGCCCGCCTGGATGTAAAGGGCATTACCGCCCACCCTATGAGTGCCAAGAATGTGCTGGTTAACCCAAACCTGGTGGTGGCTGACTTTATTGCCATGGTGCAGGATATGGGGCGACCAGAACTGACCGAAGGACGCGAAGGCTACTTCTGGGTAACAGATATCAGTGGCAATCAGAATCAGGCTCAGGTGTCAGTGGCGATCCGCGACTTCGATGCTGACAGCTATGAAGCCCGTAAAACTTACCTGCAGAACCTGCTGACCTTCCTGCGCCAGAAGCATCCTAAAGCAGAGATAGAACTTACCCTTACCGACGTCTACAGCAATATTGCTCGGGCTATGAGTGAAAACACCTCCGCGCTGGATAACCTGTATCAGGCGCTGAAGGATCTGGAGATCCCAGCCAAAACTATCCCTATGCGTGGGGGCACCGACGGCTCAGCCCTGTCAGCCATGGGACTGTTTACCCCTAACTTCTTTACCGGCGCCCATAACTTCCACAGCAAGTATGAGTTCCTGCCTATCCCTTCGTTTGTCGACAGCTACAAGGTCGCCAAACGCCTGCTGGAACTGGCGTAAACGAGATTCACGCGACAGCCAATAAAGGCGCTTCACCACGAAGCGCTCACTTCGTAAGCTACACAAAGGACACGAAGATAAGCAGAGAGGCAAGCGACATAACTTGAATCCAACGTCCAGCAAACGCTCGACAAAAAGCCCGCAACTGCGGGCTTTTTTATTCCACTGACTCCAGCATGGGGCTTTACACACAAGGCCTGGCTAAAGTGCATTCCCCACGTCGCTGGCCCCCAGTTTAATACGCAACAAAGTTATCAACCGGACACCCTGGTTTAACTACATCCATATGATAATAATTATCAAATGATATTGAGAATGATTTTTATTCGATCTAATATGCCGTCAATTTTAACAATTGTGACAATTTCACAGGGAGTTGATGATGCTAGCCAAACTGTTCAACCACAACAAAATATGGGTGGCCCTGCTGTCCACAGGAGTCAGCCTCGGTGTCACAGCTAAAGAGCAGACTGAAGAGCCTGAGATGGAGATTATTGAGGTCAGTCCCAGGGGCATTATCTCCTACGTCAGCGCTTCTGCAGCCAAAAACAGTGTACCTGTGGTCGAAACACCTGTGTCAGTATCTGTACTGACTGAAAAACGGATTGAAGATCTCGGGGCTGAAACCATTCAGGATGCTTTGGGGTTTGTGGCTGGCGTCTACAATGGCCCCTTTGGTGTTGATACCCGGGGGGACTGGGCACAAATCCGTGGTGTAGCTCCCCTGACCTATCAAGACGGTTTACAAACTCTGTTTGGCAATTACAACAACACTCGCGCCAATCCCTATATGCTGGAGCAGATTGAGATCCTCAAAGGCCCCTCTTCAGTACTATACGGACAAGGCTCCACCGGCGGTATCATAAACCTGGTCACCAAACGCCCCAAGGCTGAAACTGCTGGCGAACTCTGGGCTCAGGTGGGTAACTATGACCGAGTGCAACTGGCTGGCGATGTAACCGGTGCCATAGATGAAGATGCCACTCTGCTTTACCGTCTTACCGGTTTGTACCGGGATTCTGAAACCCAAACCGATTTTGTCAAAGATGACAGTTACTTTATCTCTCCCGCATTGAGCTGGTACATCACAGATGACACAAGACTGACACTGCTGACCAATTTCCAGAAGAATGAAACCGGTTCCAGTACCCAGTTTTTCCCCCATGCAGGCACTCGCCTGCCGGCACCCAATGGTCAGATACCGAGCGAACGTTTCGTCAGCGAACCGGGTTATGACCGTTATGACGTCAAGCAATCCTCCATCACGGTACTGCTCGAACAGCAGTTAACCGATGACCTGGAGTTGAATTGGTCCAGCCGTTACAGCGACAGCGACGCCGAGTATCGCTCCATGTTCGGTTATCCATTTGCTCTGGTGGAGGACAGGTATATCAATCGCGCTATCTTTATGAGCAATAACAGCGCCGAATCATTCACCTCTGACCTGCAGCTACGTTGGGCTTTTGACACCGGCAGCTTAAGCCATAACCTGTCATCCGGATTGGACTATCAGCAAGCAACTCTGGATACAGATCGTCTGTTTTTAGTTGGTGCAGGAGGTTTGCTGGACATTTACAACCCTGAATACGGCAAAGTACCGACAGCCTTCCCCAGCGATGACGATATCCCCGATAGCCCGTCCAATAAGCAAAGCCAGTTGGGCTTTTATATGCAGGACTCCATCACATGGAACCGCTGGATCCTAAGTCTGGCTATGCGCCAGGACTGGGTCAAATCTGAACCCGGCAGCCCAACTCAACAATCTTTGTCCGATGATGCAACAACCGGCCGCGCCGGTCTGATGTATGCATTCGATAATGGTCTGTCACCCTATATCAGTTATGCACAATCGTTTGCACCTCAGCTGGATACCGCCAATGGCGTGGCACTTGATCCGCTCAAAGGCGATCAGATCGAGTTAGGGATCAAGTATCAACCGGCAGGCACCAGCCACCTTATTACGGCTGCAGTGTATGACATCACAGAGAAGAACAAGCCTTATACAGATCCCCTGGGTAATACCAGCCTGACAGGTGAAGTCGAAATCCGCGGCTTTGAACTGGAAGCCCAACTGGAATGGAAGCAGATAGATGTATACGCCAGCTATGCCTACACAGACACAGAAAAGGTCAAAGACACCTTCGGTGCTCAGGGTGGCCGATTGGAAGCCATGCCCGATAATATGCTCTCAGTCTGGGCCACCTGGCGCCCGGCAGATCTGCTACCCGGATTCAAGGTTGGTGCGGGTTACCGCTTTGTCGGCGAGACCTCTGACGGCAGCGCCGAAATGGTACTGAATGGCGTACAGGTAAACACTCCACTGACCACAGAAAGTTATGACCTGTATGACTTTATGATTGGCTATGAAATTGGGGCATTTGATTTGAGTCTGAATGTGGACAATCTGGAAGATGAAACTGTGATTACCAGCTGTTTGTTCCGCGGCGACTGCTTTTATGGTCAACGTCGTACTATCACCGGCAATGTGAAATATCGCTTTTGATGAGACTACGCCAGTGACAGGTCGATAACTACCGGCCTTTATCGCGTCTGTAAACCTCTTAGCGGAAGAACAATCATGTCCAGACTCTGGTTTAAGTGGCACAAATTGCTGGCCTTACTGGCTTTTTTGCCCATTATTTTAATTGCCGTCAGCGGCAGTATTCTGGTGTTCAAACACCAACTCGACAGTCTGTTGATGCCAGATAAGGTCAGCATCAGTGAAACCGGCCAGCGGCTTAATATCGATACTCTGCTGCTGCAGATGAAAACTCAGCTGCCGGAGTACGAAGTCGGGACCTGGGAGCTATTTCAGGATGGTGAAACCGCGGACAGGGTTTACCTGATCAAGCGTGGCAGCTTTGATTGGTTCAAAGTATTTCTCAATCCCTATACGGGTGAAGCACTGAGCCAGCCGGTACCACTGCATCACTACCTGACAGACTGGTTGCTGGAACTGCACCATAATCTGTTGTTGGATACCTCAGGTCTGATCATAGGCCTGCTCTCCTCACTCATTATGCTGTATCTGGCGATAAGCGGACTGGTGATGCACCGCAAATTCTGGCGCCAGCTTTTTGCCCTCAAACTGAGTAAAGATAAACGTAAACAGTACTCCTCAATACACAAGTTGGCAGGCGTATGGTCCGCTCCGGTGCTCTTGATATTGAGCTTTACCGGTGGTTACTGGAATGTACTGCATCTGCTCCATGAAAGTGAGGAACACAGCGCCTCACCTTATGTGTTGCAGCAACCTCTGTACAATCAAAAACTGTCCATCAATACGCTGATGCAACAGGCCAGCGATACCATAAAAGGCTTCGAGCCTACCTATCTGGTACTCGCCTACGAACCCGGTGTGCCACTTATGATTTACGGGCGGATTCAGATCAATAATCCCTTTTACAGTGACTATGCGAATATGGTGAGTTTTACCCCGGATAGTGGTGAGCTTCAGACCCATTGGGATGTGCGGGAAAGGGCCTGGTACTTTGTGCTGGATGACAGCTTCAGAGCGTTGCACTTTGGCACCTTCGCCGGTCTGGCCAGTAAACTGGTCTGGTGTTTACTGGGTGCTATGCCCCTGGTGTTGGGCTTTACCGGCCTCTACCTGTGGTGGCGTAAACGAAAATCCCCCTCCAAAGCGTTCAACACAAATCCAGCTGATAAAATAAATGTACTCAGCAGGCATACCCAGTAAAAAGACTCGAGCCAACCCTTTTGGCTCGAGTCTACTGTGACAGCTTAATTCAATACATCTTCCAGCGCCCGCAGGCACAGAGCGATGTTTTCGCGGCGGGCACCAAAGCCCATCAGGCCGATACGCCAGGCTTTACCGGCAAGGGCACCAAGTCCAGCACCAATCTCAAGGTTATACTGCTCAAGCAGTTGCTTACGCACTGCACCGTCATCCACACCATTCGGAATATAGACAGCGTTCAGCTGAGGCAGGCGACTCGCTTCTTCCACAACAAATTCCAGTCCCAGCTTTTCCAGCCCGGCTTTCAGCAGTTCATGCATTTCACTGTGTCTGGCCCAGGCATTTTCCAGCCCTTCATTGGCGAGCAACCGCAGGGACTCATGCAGGGCATAAAGCGCATTCACCGGCGCGGTATGGTGATAGCTGCGTTTGCCATCACCATTCCAATACCCCATCACCAGAGTCTGATCCAAAAACCAGCTCTGTACCGGCGTCTTGCGGGCCTTAATCTTCTCTACCGCCGCAGGCGAGAACGACACTGGCGACAAGCCGGGTACGCAGGACAGACACTTCTGGGAACCGGAATAGATAGCATCAATACCCCACTCATCGACTCTCAGCTCAACGCCCCCCAGAGAGGTTACTGCATCCACTATGGTCAGGCAGTTATGAGCCCTGGCCAGCGCACACAGACCTTTAGCGTCAGACAGTGCACCGGTTGAGGTTTCGGCATGCACAAAAGCGAGGAATTTTGCATCCGGGTTAGCATGCAGCGCCACCTCAACTTCGGCCAGATCGACAGGCTCACCCCACTCATTATCCACCATCGCCACTTCGCCACCGCAACGCTCGACGTTCTGGCGCATACGCTCACCAAACACACCATTACGGCATACCACTACCTTGTCACCCGGCTCCACCAGATTAACAAAGCAAGTTTCCATACCGGCGCTGCCGGGAGCAGACACGGCAACTGTGACTTCATTTTCAGTTTGGAAGGCATATTGGATCAGCGCTTTCAGCTCATCCATCATGCCAACAAACAGAGGATCCAAGTGACCAACAGTGGGTTTCGACTGCGCCGCCAGCACTTCAGGATACACATCGGAAGGACCCGGCCCCATTAAGATACGGCGGGGAGGATTAAATGGCGGAAACTTGGGTGCAGCAATCATGTCGATCTCCTTGAACCTGGCAGACATCTGCCGAATTTAGAGTTATCACTCAAGGTGTTAAGTTAACACATTCACACAGACTGTCAGCCCCTGCTTTAGGCTAACTTTTAACCCTCAAAAAGTTTGGTACGCAAGCTTGTATATACAAGGTAAAACCCACCGATTTCTTAAAGCCCAAACATACGCAGAGTGAAATCTCTTATTACTTGTGCTCACTCTTATCAATGAAGGTCACGACTAACTCACTCAGGAGAGCCGATTCTCTTTTCAGTCAGTCTTTTCTTTATGTCCCGCAGTGAGAGATTTTTCTTCAAGACAAGGCCAGAGGTTGCGACGTGTAGTAGCGCTACACGAGCAGCCGATAACGCATTGATGAATCTCTGCCGCCCCAACAACCAAATCATCAACGTCGTGAGGAATTTGCATTCAGAACCAGGCGCAAGAAATCGACGTTTAGCAGCGCTAAATGAGATTTCAGCAACGCAGTTATGGATGCAAATAACCACGACCCTAAGTTAAAAACAGCTTGTAGGCGGGGCTTGTTGTTTCTTCCTGATATACAAACCCCAACTCATTCAAAAACCGTTGAAACTTAAGCCCATCCTGCTCGGGGATCTCAAAGCCCACCAGTACCCGGCCAAAGGCCGCGCCATGGTTCCGATAATGGAACAGACTGATATTCCACTTGTTCCTGAACGTAGACAGGAACTTAAGCAGTGCGCCCGGATGCTCAGGAAACTCGAAGCTGAACAGGCGTTCCTGCAATGATTCAGGCGGGCGGCCGCCCACCATATAGCGCACATGCAATTTGGCGGTTTCATCGTCGGACAAGTCCTGCACGCCAAAACCCAATTCAGTCAGACTGGCGACTATCTGTTCCAGCTCCTGCTGACCGCCGCTTAAGCGAATACCGGCAAATACCACTGCGCCGTCCCGGCCGCTGAACCTGTAATTAAATTCGGTAATGGCACGGTTACCCAGCTGCTCACAAAAACGCAGGAAACTACCCGGTTGCTCAGGTACCTTGACCGCCAGTACGGCTTCTTTCTGCTCGCCCAGCTCACAGCGCTCGGAGACATATCTCAGACTGTGGAAATTTACATTGGCGCCGCTGAGAATGGCCGCCACTTTTGATGGCTGTTCTTGCGACTGAATCTGGGCGTGTTTCTTCAGTCCCGCCAGCGCAAGCGCCCCCGCGGGCTCGGCAATGGCACGTGTATCTTCAAAGATATCTTTCACCGCCGCGCAGATCTCATCAGAGCTGACAGTGACCACCTCATCCACAAACGCCTGCGCCAGGCGGAAGGTTTCTTCACCGATACGCTTTACCGCCACACCGTCGGCAAACAGGCCGACCTGAGGCAAGGTGACAGGTTCTCCAGCCTCCATCGCAGCTTTCAGGCAGGCTGCATCTTCCGGCTCAACGGCAATCACCTTCACTTCCGGCATCACAGCTTTGTAGTAAGCGGCAATCCCCGCCACCAGTCCGCCGCCACCAACCGGCACATACACAGCCTGCAGATCCTGCTGCTGTTGCAGCATCTCCTGAGCAACTGTGCCCTGCCCGGCAATCACGGCTTCATCATCAAATGGCGCGATATAAACCCGCCCATCTTGCTCGGCCAGAGACCTGGCGTGATCATTGGCCATATCGAATGACTGACCATGAAGCACCACAGTGCCGCCACGACGGCGCACCGCATCCACCTTTATATCCGGCGTCGTCGTCGGCATCACAATCACCGCCGAGATGCCACGGCTGGAAGCTGACAAAGCCACCCCCTGAGCATGGTTGCCCGCTGAGGCGCATACCACGCCCCGCTGACATTCAGACTCACTGAGCGCCGCAATGCGGTTGTAAGCGCCCCTGAGCTTAAAGGAGTGCACCGGCTGCATATCTTCCCGCTTGAGAAACACCTGACAGCCCAGTCGCGCCGACAGCTTATCCATGGCAGAGAGCGGCGTGACTTTGGCGATGTCATACACCCGCGCCCGCAAGATCCGCTGGAGATAATAGTTGGCAAGATTCAAATGAGACTCCTTGGCCAGCGCCAGCATTAGCCTTCCTCCAGCTTTTTGACATCTCTCACCGCGCCCTTGTCAGCACTGGTCGCCAACATGGCATAAGCCTTCAGTGCCAAAGACACTGGACGGACCCGGGCCAGCGGTTTCCAGGCCAGCGGGCCTTTGGCTTCCATTGCTTCACGGCGACTGGCCAGCTCAGCCTCGCTGACCTCCAGTGTGATACCCCGGCTGGGGATATCAATGGCAATGGGATCGCCGTTTTCAATCAGGGCAATGGTGCCGCCGGATGCGGCTTCAGGTGAAACATGACCAATGGACAAACCTGAGGTACCACCGGAGAAACGACCGTCAGTGATCAACGCACACTGGGTGCCAAGACCTTTGGATTTGAGGTAGCTGGTGGGGTACAGCATCTCCTGCATTCCCGGGCCACCTTTGGGGCCTTCGTAGCGGATCACCACCACGTCACCGGCAACCACTTCGCCGCCAAGAATGCCAGCCACCGCATCATCCTGACTCTCATAAACCCGGGCTGTACCGCGGAACGTCAGGTTGGACTCATCCACCCCGGCGGTTTTCACTATGCAGCCGTTCTCGGCGATATTGCCCGACAACACGGCAAGGCCACCATCCTGACTGAAAGCAAATTCACGACTGCGGATACAGCCTTCGCGGCGATCCACATCCAAAGTGTCCCAACGGCAATCCTGACTGAAAGCCTGAGTAGTCGGAATGCCGGCAGGGCCTGCACGATACATCTCCTGCACTGACTTATCCTGAGAAACGGCCACATCAAAACGGGACAGCAGCTGGCTCAGATCACCATCGTCCAGCGCCACATGACCTACATCGGCATGCAACAGCCCAGCCCGGTTAAGCTCCCCCAGAATCCCCATCACACCACCAGCTCTATGCACATCTTCCATATGGTATTTAGGGGTGGCGGGCGCCACCTTGCACAGATGCGGCACCTTACGGGACAGGCGATCGATATCATCCATGGTGAAGTCCACTTCCGCTTCCTGAGCTGCCGCCAGCAGGTGCAACACGGTATTGGAGGAACCACCCATGGCGATATCCAGCGTCATGGCATTTTCAAAGGCGCGGAAGTTGGCGATATTGCGGGGCAGCACCGACTCATCATCCTGTTGGTAGTACCGCGTCGCCAACGCCATTACCCTGCGCCCGGCTTCCAGGAACAGCTCGCGACGGTCGGCATGGGTCGCCAGCAGGGAACCATTGCCCGGCAGCGACAGGCCCAGAGCCTCGGTCAGACAGTTCATTGAATTGGCAGTAAACATGCCGGAGCAGCTGCCACAGGTCGGGCAGGCACTGCGCTCAATTTTTTCCGAGTCTTCATCACTGATGCGATCGTCAGCAGCCGCGACCATGGCATCCACCAGATCCAGTTTGATCAACTTGTCAGACAGCTTGGTTTTACCCGCTTCCATAGGGCCGCCGGATACAAATACCACTGGGATATTCAGTCGCAGCGCCGCCATCAGCATGCCGGGTGTGATCTTGTCGCAATTGGAGATACATACCAGCGCATCGGCGCAGTGGGCATTGACCATATACTCCACGCTGTCCGCGATCAGTTCACGGGAGGGCAAGGAATACAGCATGCCGCTGTGACCCATGGCGATACCATCATCCACTGCTATGGTGTTGAACTCTTTAGCAATACCACCGGCCTCTTCGATAGCGCCAGCCACCAGCGACCCCATATCTTTAAGGTGCACATGGCCGGGAACAAATTGGGTAAAGGAGTTGGCAATGGCAATAATGGGCTTGCCGAAATCTGAATCCTTCACCCCGGTGGCTCGCCACAATGCGCGGGCTCCGGCCATGTTACGTCCCTGGGTGCTGGTTGCTGATCTTAACTTTGGCATCTGGTTTCCTTCCTACTGCAATAATTCTTATCGAGCTGCCTGTCTGGCGGCTTCCTGCGCTTTGACGACACACAGGTTAACATCTACCAGCTTGGTCAGCTGGTTACTGAGCAGTTCTATCGCCCGCTCCGCTTCAACTGTGATGGCAAGCAAGGTATTCTCTCCCTGCTCACGCATCTGCATATTGGTCACTCTGAATCCTCTGTGACGTGTTACCCTCAGTACACGCTCCAACACCTCAGGCCTGCGGCTCACTTCCAACTCCAGCGAATGCATCATCACTTATCCTCCATCTTATCGAGCATTTCATTATTGGCGGCGCCGGGGGGAACCAGGGGCCAGACGTTAAAGCCATCATCAATGGCGACGTGCAACATAAAAGGACCCGGGGTCGACAGCATCTCATCCAGAGCCTCGTTCACCTCTTCAGCTTTGGATATGCTGCGACCAGGGATATTGAAGGCGGATGCCATCAACAGGAAGTCCGGGTTATCAGACAGGTCTGTCTCAGACAGGCGGCCGTCGAAAAACAGCTGCTGCCACTGCTTTACCATGCCCAGCTTCTGATTATTGAGCAGCAGGATCTTCACCGGCAGTCCCATACGTTTGATGGTGGCCAGCTCCTGTACATTCATCATGAAAGATCCATCGCCGGACACAGCCACAACCGTGGCATTGGGGCGTGCAAACTGAGCGCCAATAGCCGCTGGCAAGCCAAACCCCATGGTGCCGAGTCCGGCACTTGAGAGGTGATCTTCAGGACGGCGAAACTGCATATGCTGGGCCACCCACATCTGATGCTGGCCAACGTCACAGGCAACCACACTGTCCTTGGGCAGCTTTTCAGACAGACTTTTCAGCATGGCCGGGGCATAAACCAGCTCGCCGGGATGGTCGTAGTCCCAACGGTGCTCAGCTTTCAATGCGCTTATCTGGTCCCGCCAAGGCTGGATATCCAGATCGCCAGACAAAGCTGGCAGTACTTCACAGAGATCGGCAGCAATCGCCACATCCGGCTGACGCAGCTTGCCCAGCTCAGCAGCATCAACATCCAGATGGATAACTTTGGCATTGGGAGCGAAAGTAGCCAGCTTGCCGGTCACCCTGTCATCGAAGCGGGCACCTACAACCAACAGGAGATCGCACTCCTGCACCGCCAGGTTGGCGGCTTTTAGCCCATGCATCCCCAACATGCCCAGATACAGGTCATCATCGCCGGGTACCGTGCCCAGGCCTTTAAGGGTGCATACTGACGGCATTTTGGTTTGATTCAGAAACCGGCGCAGTGGCTCAACCGCACTTGCCATACCAACGCCTCCCCCGATATAGGCCATAGGGCATTTGGCCTCCGCCAGCAGGGCTCTGGCTTTATCGAGATCGGTTTGCGCCGCAGCAGGCAAAGCCGTGACAGGCTGCAAAGGACGACGATACTCCATGGCGGCAACCTGAATGTCCTTGGGAATATCCACCAGCACCGGGCCAGGGCGGCCTTCTGCAGCCAGTTCAAAGGCCTGATACAGGGTGGGGATAAGCTCATCAACCGAGGTGACCATAAAGCTGTGTTTGGTGCAGGAGAGTGACAGGCCCAGTACATCGATTTCCTGAAAAGCGTCGGTACCGATAAGGGAGGATGGAACCTGGCCAGTAATGGCTACCACCGGGACAGAATCCAGCAGGGCATCGGCCAGGGCAGTGATCAGGTTGGTGGCACCGGGACCGGATGTGGCCAGGCAAACGCCGGTTTTACCACTGGCTCTGGCGTAACCTACGGCTGCGAATGCCGCCCCCTGCTCATGACGAGTGAGTACATGCTCCACCTCACCGTCATACAGAGCGTCGTAGATGGGCATGATGGCACCGCCTGGATAACCAAATACCCTGTCTACCCCGTGAGCGGCCAACACCTTAACCACAGCATCGGCGCCCCGGGTCTGTTTCGTCTGGCTGTCCTGCTCTTGTTCCTGCTTTGTCTCTGTCATTTTTCCATTGCCCTGATAACAAAAAACCCCCCGGTCCTTTCGGAGCGGGGGGTTGACGTTTTATTCGCCTTTCGGCTGTCAACTGGCCATAAGCCGCCCCCGCTGTGACTTAATAATCACCACGGTAATAATCACTAGGACCAGCGAAGCTGCTGTTGTGATTGGGGCCGGCAAAAGGTTAAACATGCGTTGACAGATTCCTTGAATTCTTTGGTTCAGTGTCGATAGCCGCTCACCATGAGGGTTATCGAGTGAATACCTTTTAAGCAATAGCATACTGCTGCTGAAAAACACAACCACTAATCGCTGTCTTTTCTCTCAAGTCAAAAAAGATTCAACATTGCCGCCTTAAGCCGTGAGGCTGGGAACCTGTTTCTGCGGCTAAGGAAACAGGCCCCCATATTCACTATTCTGTGGCGATTATTCCGCGGCAGAAATACGCTTCATGTCAGTCATATAACCGCGCAGCTCTTCACCGATAAATTCAACGGCTGTGTTACGGATGGCCTGATTCACCTCAATCAGACGCACATTGTCCACCTGGTTGGAGTCAGACTTAAGGCCGCCTCCCAGGTACTCTGATGGCATATTGTTCACAAACTCCCGCAGCAGTGGTACGGCCGCATGGTTGAACAGGTAACAGCCATACTCTGCGGTGTCTGAAATCACCACGTTCATCTCGTACAAACGCTTACGGGCAATGGTGTTGGCGATCAGCGGTGTTTCGTGCAGCGACTCATAGTAGGCTGACTCTTCGATGATGCCGGCTTCCACCATGGTATCGAACGCCAGCTCAACGCCAGCTTTGATCATGGCGACCAGGAAGATACCTTTGTCGAAGTACTCCTGCTCATCGATGTGGCCGTCATATTTGGGCGCACATTCAAAACCAGTCTCATTGGTCTCGGCTCTCCAGCGCAGCAGATTGGCATCGTCATTAGCCCAATCAGCCATCATGGTGCGGGAGAACTCGCCGCTGATGATGTCATCCATATGCTTTTCAAACAGAGGCTGCAGCTGGGTTTTCAGTTCTTCTGCCAGTTCAAAGGCAGCAATCTTGGCCGGGTTCGACAGCCTGTCCATCATATGGCTGATACCACCGTGCTTCAGGGCTTCGGTCACTGTCTCCCAACCCTGTTGGATCAGCTTGGCGGCATAGCCGGGCTCAACCCCCTCGGCCACCATCTTGTCGTACCCCAGGATGGCACCTGTTTGCAGCATGCCGCACAGAATGGTCTGCTCACCCATCAAATCTGATTTCACTTCGGCGATAAAGGAGGAGTGCAATACACCGGCGCGGTCACCACCAGTGGCACTGGCATAAGCCTTGGCGATCTCAAAGCCATCGCCATTGGGATCGTTTTCAGGGTGCACTGCAATCAGCGTAGGCACGCCGAAACCGCGCTTATACTCTTCACGCACTTCGGTACCCGGACACTTGGGTGCCACCATCACTACCGTGATATCCGGACGTACCTGCATACCCTCTTCCACTATGTTGAAACCGTGGGAGTAAGACAGGGTCGCGCCCTGCTTCATCAGTGGCATAACGGCATTCACCACATTAGTGTGTTGCTTGTCAGGCGTCAGGTTCAGGACCAGATCGGCCTGGGGGATCAGCTCTTCAAAGCTGCCCACTTTAAACCCATTTTCAGTGGCACGCTGCCAGGATGCCCGTTTCTCGGCAATCGCCTCGGCACGCAGAGCATAGGAGATATTCAGGCCGGAATCGCGCATGTTCAAGCCCTGATTCAGGCCCTGGGCACCACAGCCAAGAATGACGATATTCCAGTCCTTGATATAGTCACAGCCTTTGCTGAACTCGTCTTTATCCATAAAACGACACTGACCCAATTGGGACAGTTGCTGACGTAAACTCAAAGTGTTGAAATAATTAGCCATCCTGCGCACCTACTGCTGTTGATATCACTTAAATCCCATCTCATCCGGCATTGAGAAATAACCTCAGCCCTGATGAAGTTTTATCCACTATAGCCCATGGCAAATATTGCTTGAACTGATATATTCACAAAATGTTATTGCGCTTTACGCAATACAAACTCAGCCAAAGGGATTCAAATAACAGTATGGATATCAGGTCACTGCAGCTTTACCTGCACCTGTGCGACAGCCTTAACTTCAGCCGCACTGCTGAGCAGATGCATATGAGCCCGTCGACCCTGAGCAGGGCATTGCAACGTTTGGAGCAGCAGGTGGGGTCGAGCCTGATGGAGCGGGACAACAGATCTGTGGCGTTAACCAGAGCGGGCAGAGAGTTTCAACAATTCGCCAGGGAGACAGTGGAGCAATGGCAGGAGCTGAAAGGCAGGCTGGATCCCCAGGCTCAACTGAAGGGTAAGTTGAATCTCTACTGTTCGGTGACCGCTGCCTACAGCCATCTGCCCAACTTGCTGGATAAGTTTCGGCAAGAACAACCACAGGTTGAGATTAACCTGATCACAGGTGATGCGGCCAACGCCGTCACTGAAGTGCAACAGGGGCGGGCCGATATCGCCATCGCAGCCAGACCGGATAACCTACCAAACAGTCTGTTTTTCAGCGCCATAGATACAGTGCCCCTGCATCTGAGTGTGCCAGTGGTGCCCTGCCATGCCAGAGCCCTGCTGCAGCAAAAACCAATCCCCTGGGAACAGTTACCCTTTATTGTGCCGGACCATGGCCCGGCACGCCGTCGCTGTGACGCCTGGTTTCGGCAGATGGGCATAAGACCCACCATCTATGCTCAGGCCTCTGGTCATGAAGCGATAACCTCCATGGTTGCCCTGGGGTGTGGTATCAGTATTCTGCCCTCAGCGGTACTGGATAACAGCCCGGTGCGGGACAGAATTGAGCTGCTGGACTCACCTGTGCCCATAGAGCCTTTTGTACTTGGCTGTTGCTGTAAAAAACAACGCACCGATGATGGCATCATCAGTGCGTTTTTCAACATCATTGCCTAATGGGATTAAGCCAGCAAAAAGCTACTGCTTCTTGTCGTCCACAGGAGGCAACACGGGCAATGGGTTGTCGGCAGCATCGATGCGGGTCACCAACAACTGGTCGACCCGGAAGGCGTCGATATCCACCACCTCAAACTTAAAACCGGCGTAGACCACAAAGTCGGTGCGCTTGGGGATCTTCCTCAGCATATACGTCACGAAACCGGCCACGGTTTCATAGTTCTCACTGTAGGGAAACTCTTCAATTTCAAAGGCACGCATCACGTCTGTGATTGGCGTGACGCCGTCCACCAGCCAGGAGTTGGTATCACGGGCAACGATCTGCTCCTCTACGTCGTGCAGTGCCCAGGTACCCATCACGGCACTTTGAAGGTCGTTACTGGTGACAATACCTACCACCAGAGCGTATTCGTTCATTACCACGCCGAAATCGGCTCTGTGGTTTTTAAAGAACTCCATCGCCTCAGCCAGGTTCAGGGTATCCGGAATAATCAAACTGGTATGCAGCACCTTGGCATCATTCAGGTCCAGACTCTTACCGTTAATCAGACGCAGCAGCAGCTCTTTGGCATCGACAAAGCCCTTAATATTGTCCAGCTGGCCATCACACACCAGGAACTTAGAGTGGGGATCTTCGGTGATCTTGCGTTTGATATCCTCTTCCGAATCTGAGCTGAGGAAGTAGACGATACTTTCACGGGAGGTCATGGCTGCCGTCACAGGAATGGTCTGCATCTCAAACACATTCTCAATCATCTGCTGCTCATCTTTATCCAGCACACCGGCTTCGGCACCGGCATCCATCACAGCATACATATCATCTATAGTGACTTCGTCATTACGCACCGTTGGCAGGCTCAGCAGTTTCATAATGCCGTCAGCCAGCATATTGAACAGCCACACAAATGGCTTGAGCAGGGTAATGCACACCAGCATAGGGCCGACCAGCACCACGGCCACTTTTTCAGGGATCGCCATGGCGATGCGCTTTGGCATCAGATCGGCGATCAAAATAAACATACTGGTGACCATCACGAAGGAGAGCAGAAAGCTCACCTGATCCAGATAAGCCGCAGGCAATACTCCGTCCAGCGCCGCACGGAAATAGGGGGTAAAAGAGGACTCACCCACAATACCGCCCATAATGGCCACGGCATTCAGACCAATTTGCACCACAGTGAAAAAGCTGCCCGGATGCTCCTGCAGCTGTAATACCTTTCCGGCGCGCAGATCTCCCTCCTCCAACGACTGACGCAGTCGCATCTTGCGTGCCGCCGCGAGGGAGATCTCTGACATAGAGAAAAAGCAACTGACACCGATAAGACAAAATATAACCAATAAGTTTTCAAATAAGCCCATAAAGCACCTTGAAACGCGCCTTTAATGCAAAGGCACGGAAATTTAGGGAGAAGGCCTGCAACCCAGACTCCGGCCTGATAATGGCGCCAGTGAAGTCATGGTAAAAATGAGGTCAGGTTGACTGAAAGCGAAAGCCAACATATTGAGGGATATAACTTATTTTCCCAAGAATGGGGCTTAAGCATTTCTCCCTGAAGTTAGACAGCAAATTTGCTGTGCTCAGTATATACCCAAGGCCCCCAAATTGGCGAGGGGCCACCTCACACAGATAACAAAGACCGAAGCCGCAACTGGACACACCTCAATACTATCTCCATCAAAATCACTGGAGGCCGTCTCGCCGTACTCAGGCTTGACTATACTTAGGGTCAAATCAATTGGCGTGTAACTATGGAAATACTGGCAATTACCATTGTATGCATAGGTCTGAGCGGGCTGCTGAGCGCATTGTCCCCGGCATTTCAGATCATCCATATGTCAGATTACCAGCACAATGGTTGGATGGTTCTGCTCAGCATGATCATGCTGTTCGTGCTGGGATATGTTGGGTTTGTCTGGGTATTGGCCAGTAAACAGGTAAACAGCGTCGACATGGTGGTGTCTGCCATATTTTGTGGTGGGGGTGGCTTCGTATACATAATCACCCGAATGAGTCGACAAACCATAGGTGACCTCAAACGTATCGCCGAACAAAAGCACTTCCTTGCCTATCATGACTCGCTGACCGGGCTGCCTAATCGACTGTACTTTTACGAACAGCTGGACCAGCTTATCGCCAATACTGACGCCAACTTTTGTTGCATGTTGGTGGATGTGGACAACTTTAAACCTATCAATGACACCTATGGCCATGATCATGGCGACATGGTGCTGCAAACTATCGCCAAGCGTATGCAAAATACCATTCCCGAAGGTGCGGTACCGGCACGTATTGGCGGTGATGAACTGGCAATTCTGTTGCCGGAATCAGATGTTGGACACGCAGTGGAAGTAGCGCAACAGATACAGTCCAAGCTGGCACAGCCCTTTAATTGTGGTCGCTTTCAGGAGCCGATAGAAGCCAGTATAGGCATCGCGGCTTTTCCTCAGGATGGGCATGATAGAGAGACTCTGCTGGTCAGCGCTGATATCGCTATGTATCAGGCCAAACGCAGCACCCGCAGTTTTCAGGTATTTAATTCAGATATGGAACTCCCCAAAGCCGTCAACTATCACGAATAAGCGGCATCATCAGCAAAAGGATTTGAGATATGGCCATGGCCTGCGTTATTACCCGGGCGTTGTGCGGTGTGGATGCACCAGAGGTAACAGTGGAAGTACACCTCAGCAACGGCTTACCAGCCTTCAGTCTCGTAGGACTTCCCGAAACATCGGTCAAAGAGTCCCGGGAACGGGTTCGCAGTGCCATCATCAATTCCGGCTTTGAGTTTCCCATGCGCCGGATAACTGTGAATCTGGCACCGGCCGAGTTACCCAAACAAGGGGGCCGATATGACCTGCCTATTGCGATAGGGATCTTGGCCGCATCAGGTCAAATTCCTCTGCAGTCGCTTAAAGACACAGAGTTTGCCGGAGAGCTGGCGCTGTCCGGAGAAGTGCGGGAATGCCCCGGAATGCTACCCATGGTGATTCAGTCTCAGGCTGCCAATCGCACGCTTATTCTGCCAGTTGGTAATCGGGCCGAAGCTGAGTTGGTGGGCTATCCCAAAGTCAGGTTTGCCACTCATCTGCAGCAACTATCCGCTGCGCTGCATGGCCAACAGGAGTTTGCCGGTATCAGCCAGGATACCCAATGGATATCTACAACTCCTGCTACAGCCATCAACTGTCTGAGTGATGTGATAGGCCAGTACCAGGCTAAACAGGCGCTGGAAATTGCAGCGGCCGGCAATCATAACCTGCTTTTTCTGGGCCCTCCGGGAACCGGTAAAACCATGCTGGCCAGCCGGATTATGGGACTGCTTCCTCAACTGGATTATGAGGAGGCTCTTGATGTTGCAGCGATTCATTCAGTAGCGGGAATGAACACAGATCCCGGTCTGTTCTATCAAAGGCCCTTTCGGGCTCCTCACCACACTTCATCTTCCATATCGCTGGTGGGCGGAGGCGCTATTCCCAAGCCGGGCGAGATCTCCCTGGCCCACAGAGGAGTGCTGTTTCTGGATGAACTGACAGAGTTCCCCAGAAAAGTGCTGGATTGCTTGCGGGTGCCGATGGAAACCGGTGAAGTCGTGATCTCCAGAGCTGCGGCCAAGCTGACCTTTGCCAGTAACTTTCAACTGATTGCCGCCATGAACCCCAGCCCCTGTGGCGATGCAGGCCCCCAAAGCCGGGCAACGCCTGAGCAGATAAGCCGTTACCTCTCCCGTTTGTCAGGGCCTTTCCTGGACAGATTTGATCTCAGTATCGATGTACCGCGTCTGCCAGCGGGCACATTGAGTGAAGCCAGAGAGAGCGGCGAAACCAGTGAGCAGGTTCGTGCCAGAGTATTGGCCGCCAGAGACACACAACTCGCCAGAGCCGGCGTGCTCAATTCAGCACTCAGTGGTAAGCAGCTGGAACAAACAACCGGATTGAGCCAACAGGATTTAAGGTTTCTGGAGCAGAGTGTGGAGAAACTGGGCCTGTCAGTGCGCAGTTTTCACCGACTGCAACGGGTGGCCCGCACCATAGCCGATCTGGATGGCGATGACAGAGTAGAGCGCAGGCACCTGGCAAGAGCTCTGGGATTCCGGGCCATGGACAGATTGCTCACCAGTCTGGCCCAAACTCGCTGAGTGTTAGCCCGGATGACCTTACTCCCGTTCCATGGCATGCTGAAAGCAGATAAATAGCAAATGGAATTCGAACAGATGACAACCTGGACGGATATGCTGGCAGCAGAGAAAAGTCAGCTCTATTTTATGGATACGCTGAAATATGTGGCAGCCAGAAGAGCTGAGGGCATCACAGTCTACCCTCCCAAAGAGGAAGTATTCAGTGCCTTCACCATCACACCTTTTGAGACAGTAAAAGTCGTGATTCTGGGGCAGGATCCTTACCACGGACCAGGACAGGCCCACGGTCTGTGTTTTTCAGTCAAGCCCGGTATTCAACCCCCACCTTCGCTGCAAAACATCTATCAGGAGCTGGCCAGTGATATCCCCGACTTTCAAATACCAAATCACGGTTACCTGCAATCATGGGCCGAGCAGGGCGTACTCCTGCTCAACACTGTGCTGACGGTCGAGGGTGGACAAGCGCACTCCCATAAGCATCTTGGCTGGGAGCAGTTTACCGACAGAGTCATTCAGCAGATTAACGACCACAGACAAGGAGTCATTTTCATGCTCTGGGGGTCACATGCGCAGAAGAAGGGTCAGGTAATTAATTCACAAAAGCATATAGTACTCAAGGCACCTCACCCATCGCCTTTGTCTGCGCACAGAGGATTTTTCGGCTGCAGACATTTTTCCACAGCCAATCACATTCTGGCAGAAAGAGGAGAGTCGCAAATACTTTGGCAGCTATAGTGCCCTAGTAGAAAGGTGAAGGGTCAACCTCTAGCGCTCCGGGAGTTACACCGCGCTCAATCTCAAGCTCAGATTTGAGTAGATCCACATAGGCCACCTGGGTATAGCGTTTGAGTTTAAGAGAGTAGAAACACTTCACTATGGGCTGACGCACCTCACGCCCATTGGTTTCCCATACAATCCCCACCCTGCCGTCGGATAACTCCACCAAAGAGCCGACCGGATACACTCCGACGCAACGGATAAACTCGTAAACCAGCTTCTGATCCAGGTGATGAGGCGTCAGGCTCAAAAGTATTTTAAAGGCCGATGCCGGGCTCATTGCTTCTTTATAACAACGGGTCGCGGTCAAAGCATCATAGATATCGCAAATCCCACTCATACGCCCGTGCAGAGGGATCTCATCTCCCTTCAAACCATTGGGGTAGCCCCGCCCATCAAGCTTTTCATGGTGCATCAGGCACACATCTTTACTGATCTGATGCAAGTCAGGAGCTTCTGCAAGCGCATCTATGGCATACACTTGATGCAGCTTCATATGCTCAAACTCTTCTTCGCTCAGTTTGCCTGGCTTATGCAGGATCTGGTTATCCACTTTGATTTTACCGATATCATGCAAAATCCCCCCGACCGCCAACTGCTTTAATGTTGTGGCGTCAAAGCCCAGGTGACGCCCAAATGTCACCAGTAAAACCGCTACATTGACAGAATGTTCGAGCAGATATGCGTCTTTACTTCTCAGCGCAGAGGCAAACTGCATCGCTCCGGCGTCAGACATCACAGACTCAATCAGATTGTCAGCCAGGGCTTCAAAGGGAGCGACTTCGATAGCTTTCCCTTCGAACACTTCACCCAATACCTTGCGGATTAATCCTTTGGCCTCAAATAACAGGTTTTTTGCCTTTTGCTGGCGCATCTGATTGGGCGCTAACCCTAGCTTCGTTTTAGTTTTGGCTCCCGCGCCAAACTTAACCTTGTCCTTTCCTCGCAACGAAGCAGTTGAGCCAGCTTTCTTAAGGCCACTGCCAGGCAAGGACTTTTCCGCATCGACCCAGACAAATCGAATACCGCTTTTGACCAGATGAGTGATGGCATCTTTATGCTTCAGCAAACCAGCATTCACTACTGTCACCTTACCCTGTTGATCGATCGCGGTGACGTACATACCCAATGCCAGGCGGGAAACCGGTAATTTAATCAAATCCGGAGATTCGGCGACTGCGGTCATTTAGTTCTCCATTTTGTCCTGACCCTATCTCAACCAACTTCCATAGTTTGAGGTCGAAAGCGGCAGCCATTGTACGAATCATCAATCACTTAAGCACCGCTGCAAGTGTTACTTTGTGTATCTGGTATTCAACAGGCCATACCAGCCAAACTTAAGAATACAAATGGCAACATTTATATCAGCATGCCACTTATTCAATCCAATTACCGACATTCGTGTTAGTAAAAAGTATCGAATTCATCACGTTATTCCAGAAAACAGCAAAATATCCAGAAATTGAAGATATTTATTCTTCCTAAGCCGAATTTTTGTGTTGAAGACTGTTTCCACGCCATGGTATTGAGCAATACAAACTAATTTACTTACCACTGAAACACGTCAGGAATTCACTATGATCGACTTCTGGCCGCTAATCGGCGTTGTCATTATCACTCTGGGTTTGGCGCTTAAACTCAACACCCTGTTGGTGATCCTCAGCGCCGGTGTCGTCACCGGGCTGGTGGCTGATATCAGTCCCATGCAGATCCTCTCAATCCTTGGAGAATCATTCACCAATAACCGGTATATGTCCCTGTTTATACTGGTTTTGCCCATGATTGGCGTACTGGAGCGTTTTGGCTTGCGGGAGCGTGCTGAGCAATTGATTGGCTCCATCAAGAACGCTTCTGCCGCCAGGGTACTCATGACCTACCTACTGCTGCGCAAAGTCACCAATGCCATGGGACTTAACCTGGGCGGCCATCCCTCCATGATCCGCCCTTTAGTAGCACCTATGGCGGAAGCCGCTGCAGAGAAGGGCCGTCATCCCCTCGCCGAAGATGAAAGCCAGAAGGTAAAAGCCCTGTCTGCCGCCAGTGAGAACTTTGGCAATTTCTTCAGCCAACTTTTGTTTATCGGTACCGGTGGCCTGCTGCTGATCAAAGGCGTGCTGGATGACAACGGTTTCCCGGTGAAACTTGAAGATATGTATATCTGGGCACTGCCTACGGCCATAGGCTCTGTGATTATCTTTGGCCTGTTTGCCTGGCGCGCAGATCGTCGCCTTAAGCAAGCTGCAAAACAGCAGGAAAACCAATAATGCTGGAATATATTTATCAAGCCACTGGCCTGCTGCTGATCGCCTTCGCACTGCAAACCTTTGCCGACACACATAATGCCAAACGACTGGGTACCGGTTTATTCTGGCTGGTTTATGGCTTGTCGTTCTGTCTTGGCCCATTTATTCCCAACTGGATGACCGGCCTGATGGTATTGGCGCTGACGCTTTTGGCTGCCGGCGGCTTTATGGGCACGGGCCAATATGGCCAAAGCAGTGCCGGGTTCCGCAAAGCAGGTGCTGAATCGCGGAAAAACAAATTGTTTATTCCCGCCATTCTGGTGCCAGTAGGGACGATTGCCTGGAGCCAGCTGACCTCTGAAAGTGCGCTGGTCGGTTTGGGGCTGAGCTCACTGCTGGCTCTCGGCGTAGCCTTGTGGATCACCAAAGGCGAAGCAAAACAGAGCCTGCATGAAGGACGCCGCCTGATTGATGCCATTGGCTGGGCAGCGATTCTGTCGCAATTTCTCGCAGCACTGGGCTTTCTGTTCAGTCAGGCCGGCGTAGGTGAAACCGTCTCACAAATCGTCAAAGTGATAGTGCCGGACAACAATCTGCTGGCTTACGTCATGGCCTACACCCTGGGTATGGCACTGTTTACCATAGTGATGGGTAACGCCTTTGCCGCTTTCGCAGTGATTACTGCCGGTGTAGGTATTCCTTTGTTGATGGTCGATCAAGGCGGTAACCCTGCCATTATCGGCGTGCTGGGCATGTTGTCCGGCTATTGTGGCACCCTGATGACACCCATGGCCGCCAACTTCAATATGGTGCCCGCGGCCCTGCTGGAGCTAAAAAATAAAAATCAGGTGATATACACCCAGGTTGCGCCAGGCCTGTGTATGCTGGCACTGAATACTGCCCTGATGTACTTCCTGGCCTTCTGAGAAACGAGAGCAATATGAAAAAGATTCTGATCACTGGCTTTGAACCTTTTGGTGGCGCCAGCATTAACCCTGCGCTGGAAGCAGTAAAACGTTTAGAAGGACTAGCGCTAAATGGTGGCACTATCGTGACCTGCCAGGTACCAGTCGTCCGCTTTAAAGCTGTAGATGCGGTCATTAAAGCCATTGAAACCCACCAGCCTGACTGTGTGATCACTGTCGGCCAGGCTGCTGGCCGCGCCGGTATTACCCCTGAGCGAGTCGCTATCAATGTGGATGACTTCCGCATTCCCGACAATGAAGGCATTCAGGTTGTGGACCAGCCGATTGTGGAAGGCGGCCCAGACGCCTACTTCAGCACTCTGCCCATTAAAGCCATGACCAAGGCTATGCAGGACTGCGGCATTCCAGCTCAGGTCTCCAACACTGCAGGCACCTTCGTGTGTAACCACCTGTTTTACGGTGTTCAGCACTATCTGGGTGACAGTCATATCCGCCACGGTTTTGTGCATATCCCACTGCTGCCTGAGCAGGCAACCGATGGCAACCAGGCTGCCATGTCACTGGAAATGATCACAGAAGGATTGGCCATCGCCGCCCAGGCCGTTATCGACCATGAAGTGGATATCACCCAGGGCGCTGGCACGATTTGTTAGTCTGGCGAAAGTCATTGCCCTGGTGACTATAAAAAGGCTGCCTTAGGCAGCCTTTTTATTTCCGCGTTTGAAAACTTGCTTCAAAATTAAGTAAATACTCAAGTAAATCAATTGATATATTGAAATCAAGATTTCCTGTTTTTGTTTAAATTTTGCTTGTCGGATGAAAATGAATTGGACACAATCCAAGAGCTTAACCCTAAAAGCAACAAGGTTTTCACCAGACATTAATCCCGTCTGAACCGTGGACCTCCTCAAGCATTACAATAACAATCAGGAAATCAAACATGCATAAGAGCCTACTCGCCCTGGCTGTGGGAAGCGTTTTGCTTCTCGGCGGCTGCGCTCAGTACAATCAGATCTCGGAAACTGCCAAACAGGCACAAACCTTGACTGCAAATAATCCTTTCTATGCTCCAAGTGCATTGCAATATCAGGCTCCTGATTTTGCCGCAATCCAGAACGAGCATTTTGAACCCGCCCTGCTGCAGGGCATGGCTGAACAGAAAGCCGAAGTACTGGCTATCGCCAACAACCCGGACGCCCCAACTTTTGCCAATACTATCGTCGCCCTGGAAACCAGTGGCGAACTACTTGGCCGGACTTCCCGGGTGTTCTATAACCTGACTGGCTCCAACTCCAATCCTGAACTGCGCACACTACAGGGTAAAATGGCGCCTCTGATGTCTGCCCATTCAGACGACATCAACCTCAATGCCAACTTGTTTGAGCGGGTAGATACTCTGTATGACAACCGCCATGAGCTGGACCTGTCTGCTGAGGAAGTCCGACTGGTAGAGGTTTACCATCAGCGCATGGTGCTGGCCGGCGCCAAATTAACCGAAGCTCAGAAAGCAGAGATCCGCAAGCTCAACAAAGAACACTCCCAGCTGACCGATGAGTTCCAACAACGTTTGCTGCGCATGACTAAAGAGATTGCCGTAGTGGTGGATACCGAAGCCGATCTGGCCGGTATGTCTGATACAGCGATTCGCATGGCAGCCGATGATGCAGAGGCTGCCGGTCACAAAGGCAAATACCTGCTGAGCATTACCAATACCACCCGTCAGCCTGTGCTGTCTGTGCTGGAAAACCGCGAACTGCGCCAGAAGGTGTGGGAAGCCTCTGCCAATCGAGGCCTGGAAGGCGACAATGAAACCGCCTCTCTGGTTGCCCGTCTGGCACAGCTACGAGCCGAGCGCGCGGCACTGCTGGGCTTTGATAACTGGGCCAGCTACCGTCTTGCTCCACAAATGGCGGAAACACCTGAGGCCGTATATAAGCTGTTTGGCACCATGGTCCCCAAGGTTGTCGCCAACGCCAACAAAGAAGCTGCTGATATCCAGGCGATGATCGACAAGACTGGTGGCGATTTCGAACTGAAGCCATGGGACTGGGCCTTCTACGCCGAGCAGGTGCGCGCCGAGAAGTATGCGCTGGATGAAGAGATGACCAAGCCATACTTCGAGTTCGAACGTGTACTGGAAGACGGCGTGTTCTACACCATTAAAGAGCTGTATGGCGTGACCATGAAGCCACGTCCGGATCTGCCGGTTTATCATCCTGATGTGAAAGCCTATGAGATGTTCGACGAAGATGGTACCAGCATGGCTATTTTCTACGCTGACTACTTTGCCCGTGAAGGCAAACGTGGTGGCGCCTGGATGAGCTCTTTCGTTGGCCAGTCTACACTGACAGGTGAAAAGCCTGTGGTAGTGAACGTGATGAACATTAAGAAGGCACCGGACGGCGAGCCGACCTTTGTCAGCTATGACGAAGTGACCACCATGTTCCACGAAATGGGCCATGGTACCCACGGCATGTTCTCCAAGGTGAAGTATCCAAGCCTGGCAGGCACCTCAGTATCCCGTGACTTTGTTGAGTTCCCTTCCACCTTCGAAGAAGACTGGGCCGCTCATCCGCAGGTGCTGGCAAACTATGCCCGTCACTATGAGACAGGTGAGCCTCTGCCAAAAGAGTTGCTGGACAAGTTGCTGAAATCGCGCAGCTTCAATCAGGGCTTCGACACCCTGGAGTACATGTCGGCAGCTCTGGTGGATCTGGAATGGCACTCACTCAAATCAGGTACGCCACTGCAGGATGTCGAGAGCTTTGAAGCCAAAGCTCTGGAAAAGCATGGTGTGAATATCGAGGCGATCCCACCACGTTATCGCTCAACTTACTTCGCCCACGCTTTCCCGGGTGGCTACAGCGCCAGCTACTACGCCTATATGTGGTCAGAGATTCTGGCAGCTGACGCTTACGCCTATGTGCAGACTCAAGGCGGTCTGAACCGCGAGATCGGCATGAAGTTCCGTAAGACGATCCGTGAAGTGGGTAACTCAGTACCACCGATGGAAGCTTACAAAAACTTCCGTGGTCAAGAGCCAACCACGGATGGCCTGCTGAAGCGTCGCGGTCTGAAATAGCCCCTGCCTACAGGACATAATCAAACTAAAAAGGTTGGCTGCTGCCAACCTTTTTTATTTTCCCGCCTTAACAAACCAGGTATCTGCCAAAACTGGATGCCGTGACGCATTTCGCCGCAGAAGCCAATGATAAAATCATGACAAACAATTACTTAGAATCAACTAATACAGAGTAACCGCAACTGCTATGAAAAGAACATTAACCGCTCTTGCGGCGCTGTGTCTGTCAGCTGCCGCCTCCGCCGACTCCCTGCAAACCGCAATGGAGAAAATCACCAAAGGCGAATATCAACAGGCTTATCAAGAGCTACAACCGCTGGCGCAGGCGGGTAATGCTGAAGCTCAGTATCAAATTGGCGTTATGCATGCCCGCAGCCGTGGCGTCGCCATGAACAACAGTGAAGCCGCAAATTGGTTCGAAAAAGCAGCCCGGCAGGGTCATGCTCAAGCTCAATACGATCTGGGGATGAGCTATTCGTTGGGCCGCGGTGTGACTCAGAGTAATGAAACAGCGGTTGAATGGTTTGAAAAAGCCGCCAAGCAAGAGCAAGCGGGCGCTCTGTTCCGTCTGGGCAACATGTACGAAAACGGTGTTACCCTGGCTCAGGATGATAAGCAGGCACTGGAGTTCTATCAAAAGGCTGCCACACAGGGTCATTCCGAAGCGCAGCTTAATCTTGGCATGATGCTCACCAGCGGCAAAGGCACAGATGTGAATCATGAGCAGGCGGTAAATTGGTTCCAGCAATCAGCGGAACAAGGTAACGCCATCGCTCAGAACAACCTGGCCATTATGTATGCGCTGGGTAAAGGCACCACCAAGAATGAAAAGCTGGCTTACATGTGGGCTAATCTGTCTTACTACAATGGTGGCGAAGGTGATGAGATTGTCGAAATCCTCAACCACACCATGAAATTCGGCGACATCCGTCAGGCACAGAAGATGACTGAAGAGTGCCTGGAGAAGAACTTCCGCGGCTGTAGTCAGAGCTAACACCTTCAGAATAACAGCGCCTTTTTTGAAGGTGCTGTTGTTTTCTGTACAAACCTCAACTTCCTTTGAATCGATTATTTCAATTACAGCGATCCCAAAAATTAAATTGTACACAATTCAATTTTGCGCAATCATCTAAAAACAAATAACCCGCTATCCAAAGGAATGTCCATGAGCAGCGTTTACGACTTCAGTGCCAACACAATTACCGGCGACAGCAAAAGCCTGAGCGACTATCAGGGCAAAGTGCTGTTGATTGTTAACACCGCCAGTAAGTGTGGGCTGACGCCTCAATTCAAAGGGTTGGAAGAGCTGTACCAGGCATATAAAGACAATGGGCTGGAGATACTTGGCTTTCCCTGTAACCAGTTTGCCAGTCAGGATCCCGGCAGCGAGTCTGAGATCGCCGAATTCTGTCAGCTGAACTATGGTGTCAGCTTCCCCATGTTCGCCAAAATAGAGGTTAATGGCGATAACACCCACCCTCTTTACCAATATCTGAAACAAGAGGCACCCGGGTTAATGGGTTCCAAGTCTATTAAGTGGAACTTCACCAAGTTCTTGGTTAATGGCGAAGGTAAAGTGCTTAAACGATTTGCTCCTACTGATGCACCGGAAAAGTTGACCGCAGACATTCAAAAACTGTTGAGCTGAGGTAATCCCCTTGAAATCAGTCAATACAGCGATGGGAACAAACGCCCCCAGACTGGATGACCAGCTATGTTTCCTGCTGTATACAGCATCACGCGAAGTAACGAGGCAGTATCAGCCCGTGTTAAAGGCATTGGATCTGACCTATCCGCAGTATCTGGTGATGTTGGTACTGTGGGAGCAGTCAAAGCCGATCAGCGTCAGTGAAATAGGTAAGCGACTTCATCTCGACTCAGGAACTTTGACTCCCCTGCTGAAACGCCTTGAGCAGAAGGCAATTATCACCCGACGCAGGAATGACAGGGATGAGCGTCAGGTCGATATTCAGTTGCAATCAAAAGGTCTGGAAATGAAGCGTCACGCAGCGGAGGTTCCCGGTAAACTGCTTTGCCGGTTTGATGATGCACAACTTAAGCGGCTTCAGGAGTTACGGGAAGAGCTTAAGTCGGTACTGGGCCTGCTGATTAATGAGTAAACCTCAGACAGCCAGGGGCTAATGACCTTTGAAGATAGTTTTTGCTGATTTTAAGCAACTGACTAACTTTGTTGTGATTACGCCCCGAAAATCCGGGTTTGACCACTAAAAGCCTTTCTTGATTTGAGGAAAAACCCGCCAGCGAGTAACATAATGCTCCCTAATTTGTCAGGAGATAGCGGATGTCGAAGCTGTTGTCACAGCTCAGGGGAAGCATTGTTTTTGTGGGCTATGTGGTAAATACACTCTTTTGGGCCACCCCTCTGTTGCTGGTTAGCTTATTCAAATTGCTACCAATTAAACCGCTGAGAAATCTCTGCAGCCGTCTTCTGGACTGGCTGGCAAGCTGCTGGATCTGTGGCAATAGCTTTATGGAGAAGCATTTTCATCCAGTAAAGCTGACTGTTACCGGAGACGCCCAATTGAGCAAAGACCAATGGTATATGGTGATTGCCAACCATCAGTCCTGGGTGGATATTCTTATCCTTCAGCGCGTTTTTAACGGCAAGATTCCATTTCTGAAATTTTTCCTCAAACAGGAACTGATCTATGTTCCCGTGCTGGGTCTTGCCTGGTGGGCACTGGACTTCCCCTTTATGCGCCGTTACTCCACCGCTCAATTAAGGAAAAACCCCAAGCTCAAAGGCAAAGATATTGAGATTACCCGTAGAGCCTGCGCCAAATTCAAGCATCAGCCTGTCAGCGTCATGAACTTTGTCGAAGGCACTCGCTTTAAACCGGTAAAACATGACAAGCAAAACTCCCCTTACCAACATCTGTTACGTCCCAGAGCCGGAGGCATGGCGTTTGCTTTGTCTGCCATGGCTGAAATCGATAAACTGGTCGATGTGACTATTTGTTACAATGATGGCGTTCCCAGTTTCTGGGACTACATATGCGGCAATGGTGGTGAAATCCGTATCAATATCGAGTTACGTGAAATTGGTGACAGTATGCGGGGGGACTACCAAAACGATAAGGAATTCAAAAAACTGTTTCAGCAACAGCTGAACCAGATTTGGCAGCACAAGGATGAAGTGCTCAGTCAGCTGCAAGCTGGCTGAAACTGAGCGAGGTTATTACTAAATATGCTGAACTTTCTACCGGGACCTATTCTATTTGCACTCAGCAGTACGCTATTGGTCATTAATACCTTTGTTTGGGGTGGCCTCATCTCCATAGGCGGTATCCTCAAACTGTTTGTTCCCTGGCAGGGTGGCCGTCTGGCTATGTCCAACTTGATGAATCGCTTCATGTGGGCCTGGGCTACCGGCAATGGCGGCATTCTCAAGCTAATCGCAAAAATTGACTGGGACGTTCAGGGACTGGAGCAACTGAGCAAAGACTCCTGGTATCTGGTGATCAGTAACCACCTGAGTGGTTTTGATATCGCCGCACAATCCTATGTATTGCGTAACCACATTCCTATGCTTAAGTTCTTCCTGAAAAAGGAACTCCTCTATGTACCTGTTCTGGGGCTGGGCTGCTGGGCACTGGATATGCCCTTTATGAACCGCACCAGTGCGGCCAAACTCAAAAAGAACCCCAAGCTCAAGGGTAAAGACCTCGAATCAACCCGCAAAGCCTGTGAGAAGTTCCGCCGTATTCCCACCAGCATCATGAACTATGTGGAAGGCAGCCGCTTCACTGAAGAAAAACGTCGTCGCCAGAACTCACCTTATCGCTATCTGCTGAAACCAAAAGCCGGCGGTATCGCCTTTGCACTTTCAGCCATGGGACCTCAGTTTACCAACCTGTTGAATGTGACAGTGGTGTATCCGGATGCGCCCCGGGACATCCTGGCTGGCGCCATGCAAGGTAAGGTACAAAAAGTCGTGGTACGGGTAGAAGCCATGCCGGTTCCTGAAGTGGATGCCGATCAATACTTCAGCGATGCGGCCTATCGTGCCAACTTCCAGCGCTGGCTCAATGGTGTGTGGGCCGATAAGGATGAGCTTATCCACCAGCTGTTACTGGAATATGATGCCGATACTGACAGCTATCCTCAGCTTGTAGAGCAAAGCCCATCGCACTGATAACACTTCTCTAATGAAGAAAAAGCCAGAACCCAGTTCTGGCTTTTCTTTTTTGGTATAAATGACTCCGGTCTTGCCGATGCTCACCCTTCCAACTGCCGAAGGAAAGCCTGCGCCTGATCCAACTCAAGCTCAGTAAACACCTTAATACCCGCTTGCTTGAGTCTGGCAGCAGTTAAACCATCACCTTCAATCAACGTCCGGCTGAAACTGCCGTCATAAACCTGATTACTGCCACATGAGGGGCTGCGGGCTTTCAATATTGCCAGTTTCACCCCATGCTCACTGGCAAGCTTAAGCGCCAATTCGGCTCCAAGGCGGAATTCCCGCGTAACATCCACACCTTCATGGGTTATCACTCTGTCACCTTGCTGCTCAGCTGGGGCTCTGGGCGTTGGTAAGCCACCGGCCATTTCCGGGCAGAAGACCAATAGCCTCCCCTGAGACTGCCACTGGCTAATACAGGCGTCGGTCAGACCATTATCTTTACCGTCGTAACGTACCGGATTGCCCATCAGGCAGCTGCTGATCAATATCTTTTCCATTTCAGTGTTATCTCATTGCCCTTACCAATACCGCGCCTTGGTGACTACCACCATATTAACCCGCGATATATCTTCCAAACAGAGGATTGTCTTTTTTGCTGCTTATGGCAGGAAACCCACCAATATTGTCAACAATAAAAATCCATCAAACCCAACCCAATACCATCAAAACATTATTTATCAGTATCTTAATTTTAAATTTACACACCAAAGGTTACCTTTTGGTTAATTCATTGTTGACAATGAGCACGATAAAGCCTAGTTTTTAAGCACCAACATCAGGGGGTGATATGGATTCGGTCACACTACACAGGGAACAGGACAAAGATGCTGACAAACAGGCCAAGCCGGGCCGTTTGGTGGATCAGGTGCTGGTTGAACTGCAGACCGAT
This sequence comes from Shewanella corallii, assembly GCF_023349125.1. Classification (GTDB taxonomy): domain Bacteria; phylum Pseudomonadota; class Gammaproteobacteria; order Enterobacterales; family Shewanellaceae; genus Shewanella; species Shewanella corallii. The sequence goes on from NZ_JAKIKT010000012.1 coordinate 47,712, forward strand.
ATTATCAGGGGCGAACTGGCTCCTGGCAGTAAGATAAACGAACAGGATATCGCCCAGCGTTTTGGTATCAGCCGGGGCCCTGCCAGAGAAGCGCTGCAGGCTCTTGAGCGACAACGCCTGGTTGTTCGCGCCCCCCATATAGGTGCCAGAGTCGCGCATCTCACCATAGAAGAGCTCAATGAGCTTTATCAATTACGCAGCGTGCTTGAAGCCATGGCCTGTGAACTGGCCGCCAAAAACATCACCCCGGAACAATTAGCCAAACTCAAATCCCTGATAAAAACCCAGCAGGCAGCACTTGCCAGCGACGACCCCTATTTTCAACAACAGGGGGATGTGGATTTTCACTATCAGATTATTCAGGCCAGTGGTAACCGCCATCTGCAGGAAACTCTGGTGGGTGGTCTGTACCATCTGCTGCGTATGTACCGATTCCAAACGTCCAACCGTAACCGCCCTGTAGAAGCCATTGCAGAGCACAAGGCCATAGTGGAAGCCATTGCCGGGGGTGATGGCGAGCTGGCCGCTCTGTTGATGCGCCGTCATATCGAACGGGGCCGCATCAGCACAGAAAACAAACTTAAAGCTATGCAACAGGCTGAAGGCCTGTCGTCACTCAATCAATAAGGAAAAGCAAATGAGCGCAGGATTAAGATTCCGTCAGGCGCTGGCCAATGCCAGACCACTGCAGATTATAGGCACCATGAATGCCTACTTCGCCAAAATGGCTGAGCAAACTGGTGCCCAGGCACTGTATCTGTCCGGCGCAGGCGTCGCCAATGCCTCTTATGGTCTGCCGGATCTGGGGATGACCTCGATGAATGATGTGCTGATCGATGCCGGTCGTATCACCTCTGCCACCGACGTACCATTGCTGGTCGATATCGATACAGGTTGGGGTGGCGCGTTCAACATCGCCCGAACCATCAAAGAGTTCGAAAAAGCCGGTGTTGCTGCTGTGCACATGGAAGATCAGGTCGCTCAAAAACGCTGTGGTCACAGACCCAACAAAGCCGTAGTCAGTACCGAAGAGATGGTAGACCGTATCAAGGCGGCAGTTGATGCCCGCACCGACGACAACTTCGTGATTATGGCCCGCACAGATGCAGTAGCCGTAGAAGGTCTGGATGCAGGAATCGAACGTGCCCAGGCGTATCTGGAAGCCGGCGCCGACATGATCTTTGCCGAAGCACTGACCGAACTGGATCAGTACACCCGTTTCCGCCAAGCGGTAAAAGCCCCAATTCTGGCCAATATGACAGAGTTCGGTAAAACGGAGCTGTTCTCTACCAGCCAACTGGCAGATGCCGGTGCCGATATGGTGTTGTATCCACTGAGCACCTTCCGCGCCGCTAACAAAGCCGGACTGGAAGTGATGCAGGCACTGCTCAATGACGGTCATCAGCGTGCTGTTGTGGATAAGATGCAAACCCGCGCCGAGCTGTATCAGTTCCTGGGTTATCACGACTTTGAAAACAAGCTGGATCAGCTGTTCAGCGAAGGCAAGTAAGCAAACCAAATTCAAACACTGAGCCGGACCCATACCCTGTATGGCAACCCGGCCACAGCAGCATGGGCAAGATGCCTGAAGTCGTTGCTGATATTGCCCCGGAGATAACCGGGGCGACATAAGAACGAACGCAAGAGGGAAAGAGCAATGGTCGACAAGAAATTAGGTGGCGCGGGTCTGCGTGGGCAATCAGCCGGTGAAACAGCACTGAGTACTGTGGGTAAATCGGGTTCAGGCCTGACCTATCGTGGTTATGACATCAAGGATCTGGCAGCCAATACCCGCTTCGAAGAAGTGGCTTATCTGATCCTGTACGGTGAGCTGCCAACTCAGGCTCAGCTGGATGATTATCGCCTGAAGCTGAAAGGCCTGCGCGGTCTGCCACAGGCTCTGAAAGACGTACTTGAGCGCATTCCTGCCGATGCTCACCCTATGGATGTGATGCGCACAGGCTGCTCCATGCTGGGTAACCTGGAGATGGAAAATGACTTCTCCGAGCAAAGCGATATCACCGATCGTCTGCTGGCCGCTTTCCCATCCATCATCTGCTACTGGTACCGCTTCAGCCATGATGGCGTACGCATTGAAACTGAGACTGATGATCAAGAGATTGGGGCTCACTTCCTGCATCTGCTGCACGGCAAGAAGCCATCACAGCTGCACGCCGATGTAATGAGCTCATCGCTTATCCTGTACGCCGAGCATGAGTTCAATGCCTCAACCTTTACCGCTCGCGTGTGTGCGTCCACCCTGTCTGATATGCACTCATGTGTCACAGGTGCCATTGGTTCTTTGCGCGGCCCACTGCACGGCGGTGCCAACGAAGCAGCCATGGAGCTGATCCAGGATATGAAAGATCCGGTCGACGCCAAGACCACACTGAAAGGCATGCTGGATCGTAAAGAAAAGATCATGGGCTTCGGTCACGCCATCTACCGTGAGTCAGATCCACGCAATGCCATCATCAAAGAGTGGTCTGCCAAGCTGGCCGATGAGTTTGGTGACAGCCGTCTGTACGATGTCTCTGTCGCCTGTGAAGAGCTGATGTGGGATGAGAAGAAACTCTTCTGTAACGCTGACTTCTTCCACGCCAGCGCCTATCACTACATGGGCATTCCAACCAAGCTGTTTACTCCTATCTTTGTGTGCTCACGGGTCACCGGCTGGGCTGCCCACGTGATGGAGCAACGTGCCAATAACCGCATCATCCGCCCAAGCGCTGACTATGTGGGTGAAGAGCCAAGAGAAGTGATGCCAATAGCCGAGCGTGGTTAACTGCCGGATACGGCTAGTCACTCTCTGCCATGGCAGGCGCGGCTAATTAATAGGCAGCGCCTGCCCTTTTCGATCCTGAAGTATGGATGATGCCATGACAATCAACAGCCTTTATCGCAAGCCCTTGCCGGGTACAAACTTAAGCTACTTCGACACCCGTGAAGCTGTCGACGCTATCAGCCCCGGCGCTTATGACAAACTGCCATACACATCCAGAGTGCTGGCAGAAAACCTGGTTCGCCGCTGCGATCCCAATACCCTGACTGACTCGCTGAAGCAAATTATCGAACGTAAGCGCGAAATGGACTTCCCCTGGTTCCCTGCCCGCGTGGTGTGCCACGACATTCTGGGACAAACCGCATTGGTGGATCTGGCCGGTCTGCGTGACGCCATCGCAGACAAAGGTGGCGATCCTGCCAAAGTTAACCCAGTGGTTCCAACACAGCTGATCGTCGATCACTCACTGGCAGTGGAACATGCAGGTTTCGAAGCCGATGCCTTTGAGAAGAACCGCGCCATCGAAGACAGACGTAACGACGATCGCTTCCACTTTATCAACTGGACCAAAACCGCCTTCCGCAATGTGGATGTGATCCCGCCGGGTAACGGCATCATGCACCAGATCAACCTGGAGAAGATGTCTCCTGTGATTCAGGTGAGAGATGGCATCGCCTTTCCGGATACCTGTGTCGGTACCGACAGTCATACCCCGCATGTGGATGCGCTGGGCGTGATCGCCATCGGTGTTGGCGGACTGGAAGCCGAAAGCGTCATGCTGGGCCGCGCTTCCTGGATGCGCTTGCCGGATATCGTCGGGGTTGAACTGACGGGTAAGCCAAAGCCGGGGATAACCGCGACGGATATCGTGCTGGCCCTGACCGAATTCCTGCGTAAAGAGCGGGTGGTAGGTGCTTATCTGGAGTTCTTCGGCGAAGGTGCTGCCGCCCTGACCCTGGGCGATCGTGCCACCATCTCCAATATGACGCCTGAATATGGTGCCACAGCGGCCATGTTCTATATCGATGATGCCACCATAGATTATCTGAAACTGACCGGTCGCGATGACAAACAAGTCGCACTGGTAGAGCAATATGCCAAACAAACCGGCCTGTGGGCCGATAGCCTGCAGAACGCCGAATATGAGCGTGTACTCAGCTTTGATCTCTCCAGCGTAGTACGCAATGTGGCAGGTCCTTCCAATCCTCATGCCCGCGTTGCCACCAGCACCCTGGCGGAAAAAGGCATTGCTGCAGACTATCAGGAAGCGGACGGTCAGATGCCGGATGGCGCCGTTATCATTGCTGCTATCACCAGCTGTACCAACACCAGTAACCCACGCAATGTGATTGCCGCCGGTCTGCTGGCCCGCAACGCGGTGGAAAAAGGCATGGTTCGCAAGCCGTGGGTGAAAACCTCTCTGGCCCCCGGCTCCAAGGCCGTTGAGCTGTACCTGAAAGAAGCCGGCCTGCTGCCACATTTGGAAGCCCTGGGCTTCGGTATCGTGGCTTTTGCCTGTACCACCTGTAACGGTATGAGCGGCGCACTGGATCCCAGGATCCAGCAGGAAGTTATCGACAGAGATCTCTACTCAACCGCGGTACTGTCAGGTAACCGTAACTTCGATGGTCGTATTCACCCCTACGCCAAGCAGGCATTCCTGGCATCCCCACCTCTGGTGGTCGCATACGCCATCGCAGGCAGTGTGCGTTTCGACATAGAGAAAGACGTGCTGGGCAATGATGCCAATGGCAACCCTGTGACACTGAAAGATCTCTGGCCATCTGATGAAGAGATCGATGCGGTAATCAAAGAGTGCGTTAAGCCGGAGCAATTCCGTCAGGTGTACGAGCCTATGTTCGATCTGAGCGTTGACTATGGCGAGCAGAACGATCCTCTTTATCAGTGGCGTCCGCAGAGCACCTATATCCGCCGTCCACCGTATTGGCAAGAAGAGGGGGAAGGTGCAATGGCTCAGGAGCGTACGCTCAAGGGTATGCGCCCACTGGCGGTGCTGGGTGACAATATCACCACAGATCACCTGTCACCTTCCAACGCCATTCTGGCCAGCTCGGCCGCCGGTGAATATCTGGCGAAAATGGGTCTGCCGGAAGAGGACTTTAACTCTTACGCCACCCACAGGGGCGATCACCTGACCGCCCAGCGCGCGACCTTCGCCAACCCCAAGCTGTTCAATGAGATGGTGCTGGAGAATGGACCCGATGGCACGGCGCAGGTTAAGCAGGGCTCACTGGCACGGGTTGAGCCGGAAGGCAAAGTCACCCGCATGTGGGAAGCGATTGAAACCTATATGGATCGCAAGCAACCCTTGTGCATTATCGCTGGCGCAGACTATGGCCAGGGCTCGAGCCGTGACTGGGCCGCTAAAGGGGTGCGTTTGGCCGGTGTTGAAGCCATTGTCGCAGAAGGTTTTGAGCGCATTCACCGCACAAATCTGATCGGCATGGGCGTACTGCCACTGGAGTTCCAGCCGGGCACCACCCGCAAGACTCTGGGGATAGACGGCACTGAAACCTTCGATGTGGTTGGCGAGCGGGTACCGGGTACCACTCTGACTCTGCTGGTACACAAGGCCGACGGTCAGACATTGGAAGTGCCGGTGAAATGCCGCCTGGATACCGCTGAAGAGGTCTCTATCTACGAGGCAGGTGGTGTACTGCAGCGCTTTGCCCAGGACTTCCTGGCTAACGCTTAATATGAATAACCTCTTTGCGCGATCCTGAATTCCAGGACCTGGGGTCTGAGATGCATGTGTAGAAGCTACATTGCGCCTCTCAGACCCGACATCGCGCAAAGATATTTGTTCATCCGTTTTAAGACAGATAAAGCAGTGTCAGTCACTGCCAGGAACTTTCCAAATTCATCCTGAATTCCGTAAGACAGGCCCTGTGTTGCCAGGTAGTCAGGACATAAGGAACTGATAATGACGTTCAAACCTCAAATTAAGGTCCCGGCGACCTATATGCGCGGTGGCACCAGCAAGGGCGTATTCTTCCGCTTAGGCGATCTGCCACAAGAGGCGCAAACACCGGGACAAGCCCGTGATGCCTTGCTGATGCGAGTGATCGGCAGCCCGGATCCCTACGCCAAGCATACCGATGGTATGGGGGGCGCCACCTCAAGTACCAGCAAATGCGTCATCATGAACACAAGCGCAGTGCCGGATCATGATGTGGACTACCTCTATGGACAGGTGGCCATAGGAGAGGCCTTTGTCGACTGGAGTGGCAACTGCGGTAACCTGTCGACAGCAGCAGGTGCCTTTGCCATACACGCAGGCCTGATTGACCCGTCCCGGGTACCGGAGAACGGCATCTGTGAAGTACGTATCTGGCAGGCCAATATAGGCAAAACTATTATCGCCAGAGTGCCTGTCACCAATGGAGAGGTTCAGGAAACCGGTGATTTCGAGCTGGATGGTGTCACCTTCCCCTCAGCTGAAATTGTGCTGGAATTTGTTGACCCTGCCGATGGAGAAGGGGCGATTTTCCCAACCGGTAACCTGGTCGATAAGCTTGAAGTGCCAGAGGAATTAGTCACTGATGGCGTACTCAATGCCACCCTGATCAATGCGGGCATCCCCACTATCTTCGTTAATGCCGATGAGTTGGGATACACAGGCGCAGAGCTGCAGGACGTGATTAATGGTGATGCCAAGGCGCTGGAGCGATTTGAAGCCCTGCGCGCCCACGGTGCAATCAAGATGGGGCTGATTAACTCTCTGGAAGAAGCCAAGACCCGCCAGCATACTCCCAAGATTGCCTTTGTCTCCCCGGCCAAAGACTATGTCTCTTCAGCGGGTAAACAGATAAAGGCTACAGATGTAGAGCTACTGGTTCGCGCATTGTCTATGGGTAAACTGCACCACGCCATGATGGGCACCTGCGCCGTCGCCATAGGTACAGCGGCCGCAATTCCGGGCACTTTGGTGAATCAGGCTGCAGGTGGCAGTGAGCGTCAGGCCGTGACGTTCGGACACCCCTCAGGCACTCTGAAAGTGGGCGCCGAGGCCAGCTTGGTTGATGGTCAGTGGCAGGTCACCAAAGCGATTATGAGCCGCAGTGCCCGCATACTGATGGAAGGTGCCGTACGTATTCCTCAGGAGACATCCCTTCCGTAACCACGGCCTATTCACAAGATTTGGATAAGCCCCAAGGCTGAACAGAAGCAGCGCTAATGCTCGGTTCAGCCTTTTTTCGTTCAACGATAAAAGCTAATACTCAATAATGCAGCCAAGTTCACACCAAGCTGAATAATTCTAAATTTCACACCTTCACAGCACCAATATCCAGTACAAGACAACACAACAGCACATCCACCCAGTCACGTATAAACAACTGACAAATAATGTTTTTATGAAGCCATCTTGTTCGCTGCGTCAGCCAACATATTTCCCCTCGCAACACATGTATCACACTTGACACAAGTGTTAATACCAATAAGAATCAGACAAATAATAAGCATAATAATCCTGCCAGGGCCCAAATATGAAAATAACAATAATAAAGTGTGTGCCTGTACTGATGATACTGTTAGCGAGTTGCCTGCTTAATGGCTGCAGTACTTCCGCCCCCAAAATCAATGCCAATGATATAAACAGCCGTTTATGGTTACCTGAAACGGGTCCTCTGGATTTTGAGCAGCTGTTTGCTTCTGCCAATGTCAGCTTTACTGTCAGCTACAGAATTAACGAAAGCGGGGAAATTGCGAATATTGAACTAACCAATATTGAACCGGTCACCCAGATAGATGAAACAGCGCTGGCTAGGCTGCAGCAAACCCGGTTTATCGCCACTCAGGAAAATCCGCAACGCACTCCAGTAAGCATCACGAATCGGATTGAAATCAGAGCCGCGGTGGCCCCCGTGTTAATGAGCAGCAAATCTCACTAACACCAGAACGCAAAGTGAACAAAACCAAAAAGCCACCTCAAGGGTGGCTTTTTACTGCAGGCTAATCAGAGTTAAGCGTGCAAATGAGGCACCTGCACAACCCAGTCTTCAGGGCCTTGTACTTTTCCGTTCTGGATATCGGTAAACAGTTGGTAGATACGCTTCACTTTGGGTCCGACTTCGCCGTCACCCACGGTAACAGTGCGACCATCTTCAAAGATGTATGAACCCACGGGCGATACCACTGCAGCCGTGCCAAAACCTCCGGCTTCGACAATCTCACCGGCTTCAATATCAGCGATAAACTTATCCAGCATGACAGTTTCCTGTCTAACCTCGCAGCCCAGCATCTCACTAAGCTCCATGATGGAAAGAGAGGTAATGGACTTGAGAATTGTGTCAGTAAACTTAGGAATAATCACAGTGCCATCTTTAAGCACATGGAAGTGGTTCATGGCACCCACCTCTTCAATTTGCTGATTATTGGCATCCAGATACAACACCTGCGCAGCGCCCATATCTGCTGCCGCTTTGGCCGCCCGCAGGGAAGCGGCGTAGTTACCCGCAGCTTTGGAGGCGCCGGTACCACCGGAAACAGCTCTATGGTATTTGGTGCTGATCAGCAGTCGAATGGCATTGCTGAAACCAGACTTATAGTAAGCACCACTTGGGCTCAACATCACGCAGAAGGTGTAACGATTGCTGGGGCTGACAGACAACCTGTCTTCGGTAGCAAAGATAAAAGGACGTATATACAGACAGGCACCCGGCTGACGGGGGAACCACAAACGATCCACATCGATCAGTGCCTGAATCGCCTTAACCTGCATATCTTCCGGCAGATGGGGAATACAGACAATCTCACCACTGCGGTTCATACGCTCGGCATTTTTGTTAATGCGGAAGGTATAGATTTCGCCATCGTCATGCATAAAGGCTTTGGCGCCTTCAAAGATAGCCTGACCATAATGCAAAGACATGGTACCCGGCATAAGTTCAAACGGGCCATAAGGTTCGATCCGGGGATCGCGCCACTCGCCGTCATAAAAATCCATGACGAACATATGATCGGTGCGATGTACGCCAAAGCCGACATCCCCTTCCGGCACGAAAGGTTCCGAGCGGCGTTGCGATGAGGGTTTTAAATTATATTTTATTTCCATGGCATACCACCTTGTTGATTGTTTGAGCAGACTAGGGAGAGGCTCAGGCAAAGTCAAGTTGGTGGCATGGCTATCGTAAAATTACTCAGCTGCAGCCTGTCTGCTCACGGGTACAGCCTATAGTTTCCCCCGGTTTGACCATGGCCAACTGGTTGCAGGCTGCACAGGTCATATGGGCCCGGTAGTGTTTATCGAAAAAGACCTTGGTTTGATATTCAAGGGCATCAAACTTCTCCCTGGTCAGCGGCAGACTCCAGTTATATTGGGCCATCAGGCGCGCCAAATGACGGTAACAGGTCTCCCGGCGGTCCCCGAGAAATTCAGGATTAATCAGCTGACTCTCGAACTGGGTCAGGGAGCCGGTCAGATAGAAGGCGATGCCCTGTGCCAACTCGCTCTGCTGAAGCGGTGTCGCCTGCAATTCGCCACGGGCAACGGCCTCCTCCAATGAGCTGCGGATAAAGGTCCAGAAGGTGTTGATACGTTTTTTGAAGCGCTCAATCTTATCGGCACTGGCCAACTGCCACACCATGGTGTTGACCGAGACAGACCTCAGGGTAAAGAAGCTCTTCGAACGCTTAATCGTCTCAAAGGTGAATAATACTGGCAGCAAAGCCTTTTCCTGGGCGGTCAGCTCGGGATTCTGAGCAATGAAAATCGGCAGGTTGTTACTGGTGGCATTACGCATAAACAGGCACACCAGAATATCTTCTTTGCCCTCGAAGAATTTGTACAGAGTACCGGTAGAACACCCCACCTCCTTGGCCAGTTGTGAGAACTTAAAAGACACTATGCCCTGAGTTTCAATCAGGTACTCGGCAGCGTCCAGAATTTGGTTGCATCTCAATGTAGTCAGCGGCTCGGATGGGCACTTCATATTTGTATCACCTTAGGGTTAGTGGCGACGGCGAGTATGTGTAAACTTCGGGCAAAACAACAGCAGCCCCTCATTAAAGCTGAAGCTGATTCACATTTCCCTCCAGTTAATATAATCAATCCGTGAATTACCTCATGCCACGGGGCCTGGCGGGGAGAAAACTTGTTCGTGATATTAATCATGAAGAAAGTTTCCACTCGATTCCGGCCGTGAGCCAGTTCACTTCCTGACCTTCCAAGCACAGATATCTTGATGCCATCATTTAGTGAGGTCATCAAAATGCAAAACAGACGTAACTTCCTCAAGCTCGGTGCCGGTGCGGCATTGGGTGGTCTGACAGCCAGCTTCCCTGCAGCAGCTGCTTCTTCCTGCGGTAAAGAAATCAAGTGGGATGAAACCCATGACGTAGTTATCATTGGTTCTGGTTTTGCGGGTCTGTCCGCAGCGCACAACGCCAAGAAACAAGATCTGGGATCAGTACTGGTACTGGAAAAGATGCAGGTTATCGGTGGTAACTCTGCAATCAACGGTGGTTGGTTCGCCATTCCTCGCAACCCAATCCAGTTGGCTCAGGGCATCAATGATGATAGTCCGGAAGAGCTGGTAAAAGACCAGATGATCTCCGGCCGTGGTATGGCCAGCCGCCCTCACCTGATGCGTATTGCTGAGCACGCCCTGGAATCTTTCGAGCAGTGTGTGGCTAACGGCGTGACCTTCCGTGAAGGCTTCAACATGCAGGTTGGTGGTCACAACAAGGCCCGTGCTGTTCGTACTACCTATGGTACCGGTGGTGAAATCACTCAGAACTACTATGAGACCTGTGTGAAGCAGGGCGTTGACTTCCGTAAGCAGGCTTACGTTGAAGACTTCATCATGGATGGCACCACTATTGTGGGTGTGAAAGTTCGCTTTAACTATCAGTTCCCGAATGCCAAATCAGGCCAGGTTAAGTTCATCAAAGCCAACAAAGGCGTAGTGATCGCGACCGGTGGTTTTGCACAGAATATGACTCTGCGTAACCTGTTCGACCCATCTATCGACCCTACATACGATTGTACCAACGCTAAAGGTGCAACCGGTGAAGTGACCATGACTGCCATGTCTCACGGCGCTCTGTCTGTTCATATGAACATGATCCAGTCTGGCCACTGGGGTAGCCCGGACGAAGGCGGTTTCGGCTGGTCCAACGCTCTGCTGTCTATTACCTGGCACGAAGGTATGGTTGTGAGCGTACTGGACGGCAAACGCTTTATGGACGAGCGCCGTGACCGTAAGTACTGCTCTGAGCGCATCAGCGCCAACCGCTACCCGGACAACAGCCCAGCGTACCCAATTGCCTTCTTCAACTACAACGATCACCCGGATGATGACCGTGTGACCCGTGCAGTACGCGACAAGATGGCCTGGATTATGAACTCCGTAGAAGAGATGGCTGAGCGTTTCAACATCGACCCTAAAGCCCTGCAAGAGAACATTGACCTGCACAACAAGCACGTTGCCGAGCGTCATGACCCTCTGTTCGGTCGTAAGATGGACACCGCCCGTAACCTGGAAGCGCCTTTCGTGGTATCCCGCATATGGCCAAAAGTTCACTACTGTATGGGCGGCCTGAAGACTGATACCGAAGGTCGTGTACTGGCATCCAAAGACCTGGGCGTAATGAAAAACCTGTACGCCATCGGTGAAGCCACTGGCGGTACTCACGGTGAAACGCGTCTGAGCTCCTGTGCCTGTCTGGAAGGCCTGGCCATGGGTATCGTAGTTTCTAAAACCATCAAAGCTGACGCTTAATTAAGGAGCGCATAATGAAGAAGTTATTAACCGCTCTGGTAGTAGGCATGGCATTGAGTGGCGCCGCTCAGGCTGGCGACATGGTTAAAATGATGGGCAAGCTGGAAGGCCGCGCCAACCATGAAATGCTGCATGATGATTGCGCTAACTGTCACGTAGACAAGAATAAGAAAGCTATTGATGACAGCAGCTGTATCGCCTGTCACGGTAAGCCTTCAGAGATCGCCATTGACGAAAGCATTCTGCCTGTGCACGAAGCCAACCCGCACAAGTCTGTCCACTTCGGTGACGGCGCAAGCTGCCTGGCATGTCACGCTGAGCACAAGCAAAAAGCTCCAATCTGTACCGACTGTCACCGTACCTGGTTCGAGGTAATGTAACAGTCATGCATTCAGGATTATTCGCCAGCTGCGAATAATCCTGTGCGCGGATTGCAATATATAGTCGGCCTTTACCATGGTAAGGGCTGACTTTCTGCGTCTCAAAAACACTCACACAACATAACCAACTCACAAAACCACACCAGCAAGCATAAGCTTCGACACAGACACAACATTCATCAGATTTTTCACCACCAGTTTGAACCTGCAAAGCCAATTCCACACATTGCCGCTACACCAGAGTTTCAAGCTGGCGTCACAAATAAATAAGTTGGTAACCGAATTAACGTTAACTGCATCACTAATTGGCAATGCGCTGGCTGGTGAATTGATTCAGGTGAAAGGTAAACTCCTTGGTCGCGAAAATCATAGTTTTAGCTATGAAGATGGCTGTCAGGCTTGCCACCAGGGATCCGGCAAGAAAACGCAATCTATGTTGCAGTCATGAACTTCACGACACCAAGCAACATCGAAATGGACCAAAGCGATCTGGCTGTACCGAAAGCCCATCCGCGCAAGTCCATCCACTTCGGTTAAGGCGCAACCTACCCGGCCTGTTTCACTGAGCACAACGAGAAGGCTCAGCGGCTGTATCAGTGTCAGCGCACCAGGCTCGAAGAGATGTAATTAAAAATAAGGGGAGGTGTCCAACACAGACAACCTCCTCTATGTACCTAGGAATAAGAATGATGAACACTAAGTTTATGTTGTCCTTAGTGGCTGCTGCCGTAACCGCGAGCACTTTCTCTGCTCAGGCAGCTCAGGAAGATGGAGTTAAATTCGGCGGCTCTGTTCGCGCCAACTACCACTGGGTTGATGACAAGGACACCAGTGCCGACAAAGGCGGTGAGTTCAAGTTTGACGTAGTAACCGCTAAAGTCAGCGCCAAGCAGGGTGACTTTGGTCTGGAAGCCGAATACCGTTTTACCGGTAGCGACGACTTCCTGAAGTACGGCTACGGCTACTACAACATCAACCCTGACATGCAACTGCAACTGGGTGTAGCCATGGTACCGTTTGGTAATCCAAACGTTGCGTCCAACTCATGGTGGATGAGCATCGGTTACTACATGGGCTTCGAAGAAGACTATGACACTGGTGTGAAACTGGTTTACAAGAAAAACGGCTGGGCAACTGACATCGCTTACTTCAACGGCGCTGAATACAGCGCGAACGTTTACAAGAAGTATGCCGGTGACATTGCTACCGGTGAAGTAGGTGGCAACGAGTACCACAACGAAGAGCGTAACCAGTTCAACCTGCGTCAAACCTACACTGTTGAGCACCACGGCGGTTCCACCACTTTCGGTGGTTCTGTTCAGTACGGCCAGTTGTATAACAGTCTGACCAACAACAGCGGTGACCGTCACGCGTTCGCGCTGCACATGAGCACCAACTACCAGGGCTGGAACTTCACCGCTCAGGCGATCAGCTATGAGTTTGATGCTGCTGATGCGCAGAAAGGCACTGAGCACATGATCGCCTTCGCTCAGGGTGGTTCTTTGCTGGAAACTGCTGACAAGGGTCAGCTGTACACCTTTAACGTTGCCAAGACTATCGCCACTGATTTCGGTAGCGTGAAGCTGTACAACGACTTCAACGTGATGACTCCTGATGTTGAAGACGAAAGCTTCAAGAACAGCTACCAGAACGTTACCGGCGCAGCTATCACTGCTGGCCCAACCTACTCCTCTATCGACCTGTCTTTCGGCAAAAACATGTGGGGCAGCTCTCTGGCCGCTTCCGGCATCGGCCTGAACGATGGTGTTAACGAGTGGGATGCCCGCATCAACGTTAACGTTGGCTACTACTTCTAAGTCGCCCATCCAAACAGCAATCAAATGCTGAATTGATGACCCAAAGGCCTGCAATCGCAGGCCTTTTTGCATTTTGATGACGCAGACCAACTGTTGCAATCACCTGATTAATTTCACCCTGTTTTTTGAGGTTCGAGCTTTCGTCCTGCGATCCAGCCGTTCTTTTTAACTGAGTCACAAACCGGCCAAATGGTTTGAAATCAGTCACTGAAATTCAAAATTTCACCAGAGCAAAAATATTCGCGACATGGTTCACGAATAAGTTTCTCAGTACCAATTGGCCGTGATCAAATTCACCGTTAGCACATTTCAGGCGTTCTATTCTTGTTGCATCCAGAGCACAATGCGCCCGCTTTAGAGGCCTGTGCCCTATATACGAAAAAGTGAGATGATGACGATGAAACTGAAAATGATCTGCGCCCTGGTGGCTGCCGTGACCTCTTCCGCCGCTATGGCCTCTGGCCCTCAGTGCAACCACGCTCAACTGCCATATCAGCAGATGACACCAGTTCCATACGACAGCTCTCCACACGTTCCTCAGGACACCATCCCTGAGCAGTGCCGCGACCCACAGGTTGAAGCCTACATCGCTGACTGGGAAGCCGGTAAAATTGACTTCAACACTATCGAGCCAAACGACAGCATCGCGAAAGATCAGCGTTTCTGTAAGGGTCTGGACGACAATGGTAACGTTCTGGAAGTTAAGAACTGCGACCTGAAAAACGCACCAGTAGGCTACATGTGGAAAGATCTGGCTGACGCGCCAATGGTTATTGGTATCACCAATGGTGGTAAATCAGACCACGAGCCACACTTCCACGGCCAGCCTGAGTGTTACTACGTAGTAAACGGCGAAAGCCCGACTCTGGCTGACAACAAGTTCCGCCCACTGAAGAAGGGTCAGTACTTCTACATTCCTGGTAACCACATCCACAACACCCCAATCATGAACGAAGAAGGTCTGGGTGTAATGTACTGGTATCCAAACAACGCCCACTTCAACGGCTTCAAGTACTACTGGCGTAAAGATGTGAAGAACCTGCGCGTTGCTGAAGAAGCTTTCGACCGCGTAGACGAAATCCGTAAGCGTGACCTGGGCCTTGGTCCATACGGCACCAACGAAGCTTTCTTCAAGAAGTGATCACTTCTGAATAATTGCTCCCCTTTCAAGGGATAGAGATGGCCGCAACTGCGGCCATTTTTATTTCTCTGCCGCCAAGGTTCATGGAGCACCACGCCCCCCAACGGCCTGAACAGGCTGGCCCTGCTCTTCAAGCCAAAGCACCCAGGCGAGTGCCTCATCATCGATGTCAGGGCTCGCAGGCAAATCGCCAACAAACTTCTGTCCAGTTCCGGGTATCTCTGTAACAGAGAGCACCACAAACGGGTTGTTGAGCGTCCTGCCCTGGTTCTCTCCCCGCTTCACAACCACCTTTGCAGCGGGTAACACCCAGGCAAACCTGAGCCGTGCATCTTTTTGTAATGGCCTTGAAAATCCTGCCTGAAGCAGTCCTTTTTCAACCTGAGCTGTCAGCACTCCAGCCTCTGTTTCAGACAACTCAGGCACTGGCGTCAACGACCAGCCAAGTAAGGTCCAACATCTTATCTCATCACCGTTAATCATCAGCTGTGGCGTATAAACCTGGGAACTGAAATCACCGCGATAGTAGGCGTACTGACGTTCTGTGAACTCTCCCTGTGACCAGGTGTCCTCCCAGCCAAGGTTGTTCCAATAGGTAACATGAAAAGAGAGGGGGAATACCCGCTGCCAAAGTTGAGGATGTGTGTCCAAATCGGCCAACCAGTTGTCTGCTGGAGGGCAGGAGCTACAGCCCTGTGAGGTGAACAGTTCAATAACAAGGGGGCTCAACTTACTGCTGTGATACTCCCTCACCTCCGCACTGACAGTAGACGCCAGCATCAGTGACACCAGTGCAATGGATATTTTGAAGCCCATATCACCCCCGGATTTCGATTAGTACTGCAAAACAGACCCGAAAAAATCAACCTTGATTTCATACGGGCTTGAACTTGAACTCATACTGTGTCGTTCTAGTGTTAAAGCATGAACTAAAAAAATTGAATGGTGGCAATATGAATACCTATCAGGCAATTCCCTGTGCCAGATATGATTATCTGGAGTTGGCGTGTATTCGTCACTATCCACTTGCCCTTGAACTTCGCAGCGGAGAAGTACTGCATGGTAAGGCTGTCACTACAGAGACCCGGGCAGACAAGAGCGAATGGCTTGTGGTGGAAACGCCGGTAAAAACCCGATCCATCAGGTTGGATCAGATTATGGCAATCACCCCCCAGCAAGAGGGGGCGGATTTTGGGCGGGTCAGTATTGCGGATGAACTACCCAGCGCAGAGTCCGGTTAACCCTCTGCACGTCTGCTCATCCACCACTGCAATCCTCCCACCAGCACAATGCAGCTTATAATGGCAAGGCTCCAGCTGCCAAGCTTGCCGAATCCTGCATTCAGCATTTGAAAGCCTACCAAAGAGCTGGCTGCCACAGTCAATGCGAAAGGCAACTGAGTTAATACATGGGCTCGTGGCTCACAACCACTTGAGGTGGCACTCAGCACACTGGTATCCGAAATTGGTGAACAGTGATCGCCAAACACTGAACCAGCCAGGACCGCGCTCAAAGCTGGCAGCAGGAGTTCAGGGGCAACCTGAGAAGCGATCTCTGCGCCAATGGGGATCATAATGGCAAAGGTTCCCCAACTGGAACCTGTGGCAAATGCCATCAAAGCGCAAAGCAAAAACATACCGGCCACCAACAAAGATGGATTCAGATAGATCTCTGCCAGATGCGCCAGCATACCAGCAATCTTAAGATCTTTAATAACTGAACCTATCATCCAGGTGCACAACAGAATACCTATGGCCAGGCCCATACTACGGGTGCCATGGACCAGATCTGCCAGTAGTTCACGCAGACTGCGACCGGTCGCCCGCATCATCAGCAGACATACTGTAACTGCCAATAATGCGGCATTACGCATGGCTGCACCTATGTCTGCTGCGGCCAACCAGGCCATAACCCCGGGCGCCTGCGCATTGTTGGCGCCTGACCAAAGAGTTAACCCTACAGATGCCACCAAGAGTGTCAGCATCGGCAGCAATAACAGCCAGGGGTTCCCTTTGGAGACAGCGGCTGACAAAGGCGCTTGTGGTAACTCACGTCCAAAACCAAACCCCTGCCACGCAACATACAGGGACACAGCGATAGTCAGCACGGCGTAAAAGTTCATTTGTCCCAGTTCAACAAATGCCGACAGTGGAGATACCGGCAGGAAACTAATCCCGGCTAACAGGGCAATCAGATAGGGTCCCCAGCTGGAGAAAGGCAGCAGAGCACAGAGAGGAGAAGCATTTGAGTCGACAAAGTAGGCCAGCTGTTCCCGACGAATTTGATAACGTTCGCTCAATGGCTGACATACGTGCCCTACGGCCAGGCAACTGAAGATGCCATCAATAAATACCAACCAGCCCAGCAGTATTACCCCTAGTCTGGCCTGTCTGCGGGTACGAATGCGGGTATAAAGCCAGTCACCAAAGGCGGTCACAGCCCCCCCCCGGGCAAACAGTTGAGTCATCACTCCCAGCAGTACCATGGCGGCCAGCACATCAAGGTGCCAGCTTTGCCACTGACCATCACGATATAGCTGACGGCTGGCGATATCCAACAGGTATTCCAGGGTTTGCTGTGGCTGCAACTGAGTGTAAACCATGGCGCCGGCAAGAATACCTGCCCCAAGGGCCAACAAGGTATGACGGAAGATTAGCGCCAGCACCAGTGTTAACACCAAGGGCAAAAAAGCCGGCAAATTTACATCCATTGTCAGTTACTCCACATTCTGAGATGCAGTATTTAAGCGTACGGCAACGCCACCTGTGTGCGCGGCAATGCCTGAAATGAGACGATTCAGCCAGAGAGTATCACTGTTTTCAGTGTCGACTTAACCACAAAATGCTAAAAATCTTTAAACATCATCTAATTAATGAGCAAAAATTGTGCACTTGAGTGACTCAGCTATTCCTCTGGCCCTGCGCACTGCTAGAATCAGAACCTCATCATTGCATCCTTAATACAGGAAGGACTCCCATGAGCCTTGAATTACTGTCCAAACTGGAAACCAAGATCCAGGCGGCACTGGAAACCATCGAACTTCAGAAGATGGAACTGGAAGAAGAAAAGCAGAAGTCTGCTCAACTGCAACAGCATAACGAGCAACTGCAGCAGGAATTGAACAGCTGGAACGAGAAAGTTACCGGTCTGGTTGGTTTGCTGAACAGCGAAGTCGAATAAGACTTGGTTCATGATTCGCGGCCTCAAGTCATAATTTGAGGCCGGAATATCAGGAGCAGGCTCAAGCGCTTTTTGCGGCTTCGACCTGCTGATTGATCATCTGATTTAGTTCACTGACAACCTGCTTAACCTCTGGCTCGCTTTTACGGGGAAGCAGAAACCGCCCTTTCTCAAACTCCAATCTACCAAGGTCTTTTACCCAGATAACACCGTTCAGCACGATGCGGGCGTGTTTTACTATCAATTTAGGTGCATATACGGGAAAAACTCTCACATGACCTCCTTCTTAAAGACGGCAAGCCCAATACCAGTCCGTCAATTCTTGTTATGGTCTGTTGGCTCTACCCTGTCACCGGGACAAGTACTGCACTGAATCAAGTCGTGTCTCAGGGCCGGCGCAAAGTTTACATTCTTTTGACCTCTTGTCAGCTCCGCAAGTTTCATTCAGCAACAATTATTTTTGTAAATAAATCCTTCCAACCATGCCTCATCAGGACTCAAACAAGCTCAAATGTTGCGCAAATGATAACTTGTCAAAAGTTTGACGCTCTGTTAGGTTTGTCTCGTTACTCAGGGTAAAACTGAGCCTTCTGGCTCAATGTCACCGCGTTTCTTGCGACCAGGGAGCGCGGTTTTTTTTGCACTTTTTTCGTGCCCCCTACCTAAAAAATGCGCTAATCCAGTGCAAAAATAATCAGTTTAGACACAAAAAAGGCACCCTAAGGTGCCTTTGCAAGAATGTCGCCAATACTTATGGCTTGTTTTGCGCCAGGTAGTAAGCGATGTCCAACATTTCCTGATAGCTCTTGATATTCTCAGTCATCACCAGGTACTTGTCGTTCACTACCAGAGAAGGTACGCCGCGGATACCTGCGTTCTTGGTATCTTTGCGCATCTTGGCAACCTGAGAGTTCACCATAAAGGAGTTGGCTGCAGCATCGAAATCCTTGCCGGATACGCCGTTGGCAATAAACAGATTACGAATATCATCAATGCCCGCAAAGCGCTGGCGCTTTTCATGGATAGCGGCGAACATGGCTGGTTCAACCTTATCAGTCACACCCAGTTGCTTGGCAATCGCAAAAGCACGGGACATCTGCTCACCCATTGGGCCGCCGATAAATTCAACGTGAGCCTGTTCAAAACCGATCCCCTGAGGCAGCGTCTTTTTAATGGTTGGTACTACAGACTTGGCAAAGTTATAGCAGTGACCACAGTAGAATGAGAAAAACTCAGTAATCTCAGGCTTGGCACTGCCAGGTCCCTGGTTGATCACCTTGTAGTGGACATTTTCTTTAAAGTCAGTGGCATTGGCCATCAACGGTGCCATCAGCAAAGCAGCAACCATTAAGATTGTTTTTTTCATCTGTTTTCCCTATTTCAATGTGTCTGCCAACTTATACCCAGGGGTACTCAGCTTGTGGGGCAGACTAACACAATTGTTTTTTTGAGTGTAGTAACCCCAAAAAGTTCACCAATCTCTTGATTTACTTATTTACTGGTTAGTCTATCTACTCAATATGACTGCAAACTTAACGCAGGCTCAGCCAGCAGCTGCAACTGTTCCCGGTAGGCACCAATCTGTTGCTGCCAGTAGGTATCTTCCGCAAACCAGGGGAAGTACATAGGAAACGCAGGATCTTCCCAACGACGGCTAATCCAGCCACAGTGATACAACATGCGCATGCCTCGCAGCGCCTCAACCAAAGCCAGTTGTTTGTGATCAAAGGAGCAAAACTCCTCATAACCCTCCAACAGGATATCAAGCTGCATCAGTTGAGTGGGCCTGTCTCCGGATAACATCATCCACAAATCCTGCACTGCGGGCCCCATACAGGCATCGTCCAAATCAACAAATCCCGGGCCATCCGGCGTCCAAAGAATATTGCCTGGGTGCAGATCACCGTGCAAACGAATATTCTTGTGGGAATGAGCCTGCCAGATTTGGTCTATACCCGATGCCAATGCCTCAGCAGCATCGAAAAAGTCAGTCTCCAGATGAGCAGGCACATGCAAATTCTGTCGCAGCCCTTTGATGGCATCATGACACCAGATATTCGGCGACAGCTGAACTCTGTGAGCAAAAGGCCTGGCACTGCCAAGTTGATGGATACGGCCAATAAAGCGGCCTATCTGTTCAAGGTGGTCAAAGTTATCCACCTCAAATGGACGCCCGCCAATAGAGGAAAACAGGGTAAACCGGTAACCCTGAAAATGATGCAGCGTTACGCCATCCACCGCCAGAGGCTCAGCCACAGGGACTTCCTGCTGCGCCAGCTCGTGGGTAAAGCTATGCTCTTCCTGTATCTGCTCATCACTCCAGCGACCGGGACGATAGAACTTCACTACGTATCGGTTTCCCCTGTCACAGCGGAACTGGTATACCCGGTTTTCATAGCTGTTCAGTGCCAGTAAGCCTGTTTCCGGGTAGATCCCCAGACTTTCAATCGCAGTCAGGATTACATCAGGCGTTAATCCATGATAATCAGTTGCCAAAGGCATTTGCGGCATCTCAATGTCTCTCAATTGCGGCGACCGGCAGTAACCGACTCAAATAATCCAGTACTTCCAGCTCATCCTGGCGTTCAACGCTCAGCCAGCAGATATCGCCATAAAATTCATAGTGGAGCCACAGGCGGGTTCCTTCAAAATCCAGTAACCATTGGTGCCTGTCTGCGCCCCATTGCTTTTCCAATATCCGGCAATCCAGTGCTGTTGTCAGAGGCAGAGCAAAATCATCAAACTGTTCAAAGTCCACCTGAGCATGAATTTGCAGGCTTAAATTTGTCGGGTCCAGTTGAAACCCGGCAACCTTGATCTGTTCCATTGGAGCTTCTCCCAATCCTTTACGTGGCACGAGTCCACGACTTCATGAACTAACTGCTGCATGAGCAGATAAGTCCTTCTCCCCAATCCGGTGGTCGGCGGGCATACTGCGTCATATCGGCTTGCTCGTCAAATGGATTACGAAGCAGCTGATAAAGGGTCTCCAAAGGCTGATTATCTCCCGCTTCAGCGGCCTCAATCGCCTGCTGTGCGAGATAGTTACGCAATATATATTTGGGATTTGCCGCAGCTCTTTGACGCTGCCAATCCCCGGCATCTGCAACCCCGTTAACTCTGTCTCGGTATGCTGAAAACCAATCATCAAACTCCGCGGTATCCCGACACTCGTCCCGCAGGGCAAACTCCATAGCCCCCGGTTCAAATCCGGCAAAGGCTCTCATGCTGTTGGTGTAGTCGAGATGGTTATTCTGCATCAGCTTCATCAGCCCGCCGACCAGAGCTAAATCTGTTCCTTCATCGGCGGCGACTATCCCCAGTCGATTACGCATCAGTTGCAGATACTTGTCCACCAGCGCCTGCTGGTAACCATTTAACCCAGCCATAAGGTCATCTGATGGAATCAGCGGTACCAGTGCCTGCGCCAGCCGTTGCAGATTCCAAAGGCCGATCCCAGGCTGCTGATCGAAGGCATAGCGTCCATGGGGGTCTGAATGGTTGCAGATAAAGCCCTCCTGATAGGTATCCAGAAATGAAAATGGTCCGAAATCGAAGGTGTCCCCCAGAATCGACATATTGTCAGTATTCATCACGCCATGGGCAAAGCCGCTGGCTTGCCAGTGGGCGATCATCTCAGCGGTTAACCGAACGACTTCGGCGAACCAGGCTTTGTAGCCACTGGCATTGGCTTCCAGATGGGGAAAGTGGTGAGCAATGGTGAAGTTTACCAGTTCACGAAGGCGGCCCCTGTCCTGCTCACCATGGGTGATATATTCAAAATGGCCAAAGCGGATATGACTACGGGCAAGACGCACGGTAATCGCACCGGTTTCCTGGGTTTCCCGCCACACGGGCGTATCTGAGCCAACCACGGCCAGCGCTCTGGTTGTGGGGATCCCCAGATGATATAGAGCTTCAGAGGCCAGAAACTCACGCACGGCCGATCTCAGTACCGCCTTGCCATCACCATGCCTTGAATAGGGCGTTTTACCGGCGCCTTTGAGTGCGATATCCCAGAACTCACCATGAATATCTTTGGCCTCGCCCAGTATCATAGCGCGACCGTCACCCAACCTTGGCGAATAGCCACCGAACTGATGTCCGGCATATACCTGAGCATAGTAGCTGGCATCCTGCATTCTGGCGTTACCGGAAAACACTGCCAGCGCATTGGCATCCGGCTCTGCCAAATTCAGCATATGGGCAGCATCCTGGCTCCACATCAGCCAGCGGGGATTATCCAGACCTTCGGGCTCAACCAGGGAATAGGCTCCCGGTAATTGGTTTACAAAGTCCTGTCTCAGTTCCATCCGCACTCCTTTATTACATGCTCAATCAGCGACTGAGGTCCTCACAATGAAGCAGTCCCTGTTCATCAGTCTTACACTGGAAACCACATACGTAATCGCCCTTGTCTCCGGCCAGTTTTCTGAGTCCCTGACCCTTTAGGCGGCATTGGTCCAGGGTGTCGTAATAGCCGTTGATGGCATCCATCTTCAGGGTAGAAATTTGGATAAGCTGCTCACCGGATTGCACATCAGGCTGATAAATCAAACTCCACTTGGCACTCTGGGTACAGGCTGACAGGGCCAGCAAACCAATAAGAATTAAGGACAGGCGTTTCACTTCATACTCCACTAACAGGCGCTGCCTGCACCAACAAAAAGAAAAAGCGAGCCATTGGCTCGCTTTCATTGTACACAGCACAGTGGCTGCTAATAACCATGATTATCTTAACGGTTTATCCCGCTGCTTTTTGTTGGGCCCGGCGGATGCGGGTGATTCGACCGGCAAAACCTGTCACAGTGCCATCTTCCAGTCCCAGAGACTCGGCCTGTTCGCACAGGGCAATCGCCTCATCATAGAAACCCGAGTCAGTTAGCAGAGTGGACATCTGCATATGGCCGGTACCGGTCAATGCACCTTTAGCGCTTTGTTCCACAGAGGCGACCTCATCAGCGAATCTGGGCAAAAGTTTGGCTCCCCAGGCCAACATGTCCGCCTGCTTACGCTGCTTATAACACTGATTGACCAATGCCAGCAGCAGTGCATAACCTTCAGCCGAATTCGCTTTTGCCAGATACTGAGTGATCTCCTCTGTTGTCACGGCTGCTGGAACCGGTAATGGCATGGCAGGCGTTGCCTCCAACTCGTCAAGATCATCAATAGCATCTGGCTGCACTGGCTCTGGCTCTAGCTCTGGCTTTGGCTCTGGCTCTGGCTCTGGCTCTGGCTCTGGCTCTGGCTCTGGCTCTGGCTCTGGCTCTGGCAAAGGTTGAGCGCTGACATCTGACTCTGAAACCAGCACAGGTTCTGTCTCAGGGGGGGAAACAGCTTGGTTGCCAGATTCCACCTCCGGCTGCGGTTTGGACTCAGCTTGCGCTTCAGCTTCAGGTGCTGCAGTCTCCGTCTCGCTGGCTTCTGTGGCCTGTGCTTCACGCTCCATTCTGGCGTCAAACTCTGCATCCCGGTTTAACTCAGACTGCTCCAGTTCCTCTTTAGCGAGTCGCTGCGCCCGCATATATAAAAACACGCCAATGGCCACCAGCACGACAATCGCAAGAAATTTCATCATTTCATCACCTTATTCATTTCCGGTAAGCCAGTGCATTGCAAAAGCGGGCATTAACCAGTGAACAGAAACTCACCGCTATTATTAAGGGATAAGTTCATCACAGATCAACCCAAATGGCGGATATTTCACCTTTTTAAAGTTAAAAGCCGCCATTTACCGAATAACAGCTGACGACATAAGATGCATTGTGTGCGCAGCTTCAAGAAACAGCACATGGATTTTGCGCCATCAAGACACCGAACATAAGATGTCATCAGGCACTGCAGGAATACTCATTAAGATGACACAACCAATAATTCTGGGTCCCAGGCTCACTCGTGAATACGACACCATGGCGCTGATGGTCGGCTTGTACTGCCGCGATCATCATGGCTCAGAGTCTCCCTGCCCTGAATGTAGTGAATTCCTAGAATACGCCCGCATGCGTCTCGATCGCTGTCCCTATGGCGAAGACAAGCCAACCTGTAGCCGATGCCCTGTTCATTGCTATAAGCCGGAACCCAAAGCCCTGGCCAAAACTGTGATGCGTTATGCCGGACCAAGGATGATATGGCGTCATCCAATTATCGCCATCCGTCACCTGTTACACGAACGCGGAGAGATGGCAGGTAAACCCCCAAGGGATATGTCCAACCGGCGGCAAAGGCAAAAAAAAGACGGCGAGTGAGGAACCTCTTTCCTCAGGCAACACCTGTTACCGGCAGATATTTTTTACACTGCTGGTTTAGCCCTGGCCCGCTAGCGAGTACAATTGCCGGCGAGGTAAGCATATGAACGGTTTTGGCCATTTTTTTCTTGAAGCATATTGGTGGTTATCACTGCTGGGCGGTATTCACTGTCTGCTGTTGAGCCTCTATATCCGCTACATCTACAAAGAGAGTCAGGATAACCATAAACTTTTGGCTGGCATATTCAGTCTGGTATCCCTCTACTTCTTTACCGGCCTTATTAACTATCAGAACAGTCCCGCCCCGCTGCATATGCTGTTCGTCCTGATTATCCCTGTCTATTTCCTGCTGATGCCCATGCTTTATCTCTACTGTAAACGTGGCCTGTCTCAGGAAGTGATGGATGTAAGGTATTCATGGCATTACGCACCGGCACTGATCATGTGTATTGTCGCCGTAACGACCGTGCTGTGGGGCTGGTATCATGCCTCTGATGGCTGGCAGCTGGCATTCGACAGTATGGGACGGCTGGAACACCTTGGCGTGGTCGGTACTTTATTGCCAGCACTGCTCAGCATTCAGGCCTGTGTCTACTTTGTGCTTCTGCTGAAGTTGCTTCGTCGGTATCGCGGGCGCAGCCACAGAGCGCACACTGAAAGCCTCAGAGACATCAAGTTTCGTTGGCTGCTGGCACTAACCACAGCTTTGCTTGGCAACTGGGTTATTCGTATGTTTCTGCTGATCCTGCCCTTCTATCTCGGTGGTGAAATATCCCCTGTAGAAAAGGCGTTGCCACGCCTGCTGCTACTGCTGACCGTTTATGGACTGGCGATATTTGGCCTCAAACAGATTACCCGTGCGGCTTACTTGCGGGGAACTCTGGCCACCAAACCGACCGTGTCGCAGCGCTCATCCAGCCAGTTGCTGGATTCTGAAGAGCTCAGCTTTCTGCAGAAAATTCTCAACGAAGATAAAGACTAAACAAACAAAAGCCCGGCATTGCCGGGTTTTGCTGTCAAATGATCTAGCCGTTATTCATGGCCCCAGGGCGCTGGCGGCAGAGCAACTGGCCTGGTCAGGTCAAAATCGACTCTGAAATCGCGATTTTCCCGGGTGAGGCGATAGGTAAAGGTCTCCGGATAAACATACATGTGCCAGACATTGGTCACCGACTGGGACAGGCCATTTTGTTTAAAGTTATCAATGGAGAAGTCATCCACAGGGAACGACTGCTCATTGGCCGTGCCGGCAGAAGCTGTGTGACCGCCGTACATGGTGACCTTGTCCTCACTGCCATCTTCATGTCTGTGATCATGCTTAAGCAAGAGGCCACCACCGGTTCGGGTAATCACCCAGGTACGGGATCTGTCTTCACCTACGTGGAAAGGGACCTTAAGTTCAATATCGCTGCATTCACGAACATGCATTACCAGACGCTGGCTTGCAAAGTTGGCATCCGCTTCATTGCCGGAGGTCACTTTACCTTCAAATGCCTGACCACAATGGGCACGCAGGGCATCAAAAAAAGCATCTTGAGAAGCAGGGGTATCGGCCATTGCCGACGCAGACAGGCCACACAGGGCCAGGGTATACAGGCTTGCTTTCATTATCGTTATTCTTCCTTGTATGACTGTCTGAATGCGCTAAGCCTTATGATTGACTCAGCGTGCCAATTCAGTCACCAAACCAGCGGGTCATGGTTGCATTTGATTTGGTTTTGACTTCCTCATCAATGAACAAGCTGACCATACCAATGGCGGCCGCCAATGCTCCCAGATCATCGGTAAAGCCCATCATGGGCGTGAGATCCGGAATCGCATCCAGCGGCATAATAAAGTAACCCAGAGCACCAAATATCACTCCTTTTGCCCAGGTGGGCGTATCAGGACGCTGAGCGGCGTAATACAGCCACAAAGCTTTCTCGACCACTTCCTTACCCGCTGTACGGGCATAGTCAGTCAGTTTTTGCCAAAAACCCTGTTCAGTAAATTCTTGCTCAGACATAAGTGTTCCCCGGTTACTTCTCCCGAATATAACTCAAACCTGTGTAAATGCAGAAGCAGGGAAACCCTGAAAGTGCCAGCCATTGCTCTTTGCGACACACACCAAAAGCCAGAAAGCAAAAAACGCCACGTTAAGTGGCGTTTTCCGGTGAATCTCTTACCGGCTTACTTTTTACCGGTCGGGCGCTTACCAAACACTGGCTTGGCACCCGGCCTTGGCGATCCGCCTTTGCGATTACTGTTGTGTCCCTTTTGATCAGCCTGACCGCCTTTATGCTGATTCCCGCCTTTGCCAGCCTTACCATTACCTGAACCGGACTTTGGCTTACGGGAGTCGTGCTGGTTATCGCTGAAGCGGGTCGCAGCCTGCTGGCCTTTACCTGCTGGCTTTGGCTTACCTTGATGCTTCTGTCCCCAGCCCTTCCCTTCATTGCGGCTTTCCGCCGGAACCAGGCAATCCGGGCCATTACCAATCAGATATTTTTTGCCCATGGCTTCCAGGGCTTCTCTGATCAGTGGCCAACCTGCGCTGTCGTGGTAACGCAGTAATGCCTTGTGCAGACGGCGCTGACGCCCCTTCTTGGGGACAGGCACCTGCTCACTGCCATGCTTCACATTCTTCAGCGAGTTCAGTTCGGTATGATAAATCGCAGTGGCATTGGCCATGGGCGATGGATAAAAGTTCTGAACCTGATCCAGTTTGAACTGATGACGCTTGAGCCACAAAGCCAGATTGACCATATCCTCATCGGTAGTGCCCGGGTGGGCGGCGATAAAGTAAGGGATCAGATACTGCTTCTTGCCCGCCTCTTTGGAGTAGTGGTCAAACAGCTCTTTGAATTTGTCATAGGTGCCCATGCCCGGCTTGAGCATCTTGGACAGAGGCCCCTCTTCAGTGTGCTCAGGCGCAATTTTCAGGTAGCCGCCCACATGGTGTTTGGCCAGCTCCTTCACATAGCGTGGGTCCTCAATCGCCAGGTCATAGCGCACACCTGACGCGATCAGAACCTTCTTGATACCCGGCACATCGCGGGCAGCGCGGTACAGGTCAATCGTATGCTTATGGTCTGTGTTCAAATGGCCGCAAATTGATGGGTAAACGCAAGAGAGACGACGGCAGGTTTTCTCTGCCTTTTCACTGCTGCAACCCAGTCTGTACATATTGGCGGTTGGGCCACCCAGATCTGAAATAACCCCGGTAAAGCCCGGCACCTTTTCCTGGATATCTTTGATCTCTCGGACAATAGATTCCTGTGAACGGCTCTGAATAATACGACCTTCGTGCTCGGTAATGGAGCAAAAGGAACATCCGCCGAAGCAACCACGCATAATATTGATCGAGGTTTTGATCATGTCATAGGCGGGGATCTTCGCCTTGCCATACACTGGGTGAGGAATACGCTGATAAGGCAGATCAAACACCGCATCCATCTCATCGGTATTCAATGGCCAGGCCGGTGGATTAATCCACACTGCACGATCGCCGTGAGATTGATACAGAGCGCGGGCACAACCCGGGTTGGTCTCCTGATGCATCACCCGGGAAGCGTGGGCATACAGATACCTGTCCTGAGACACCTTTTCATAGGCTGGCAGCATCACATAGCACTGCTCCCATGGCTTGGGCTTGGGTGGCTGGACCGTAATCGCCTTGGGAGACTCATTGTCAAAAACCTTGGCATCAGAAGGACCTGACAGGTTCTGACAGCCGACATCATCGGCACCATATGGGTTCGGAATAGGATCTATCTTGTGCAACTGGTCGATCTTGCGCGAGTCCATACCCCGCCACTCAGGCAAAGGCTGCTTGACGATGACCGCAGTGCCGCGAATATCTGTCAGTTCGGCAGCTGACTCGCCCCCCGCCAAACGATGAGCCACTTCCACCAGCGGACGCTCGGCATTACCGTAGATCAGAATATCGGCTTTGGCATCGAAAATAACGCTGCGGCGAACCTTATCGGACCAATAGTCATAGTGCGCCAAACGACGCAAACTGGCCTCAATACCACCGATAACAACCGGTACCTCTTTAAAGGCTTCTTTGCAGCGCTGGGTATACACAGTCACGGCACGATCCGGACGCTTACCACCTTCATTGCCAGGCGTGTAAGCATCATCATGACGCAACTTACGATCAGCCGTATAACGGTTGATCATGGAATCCATATTACCTGCGGTAACACCAAAGAAGAGGTTGGGCTTGCCCAGCTTCATAAAATCTTCTTTGCTGGACCAATCAGGCTGAGAAATAATGCCGACGCGGAAACCTTGAGCTTCCAACATGCGGCCAATCACTGCCATACCAAAGCTGGGGTGGTCCACATAAGCGTCACCGGTGACGATAATGATATCGCAGCTGTCCCAGCCCAGCTTATCCATCTCTTTACGGGACATGGGCAAAAAGGGCGCTGTGCCGTAGCATTCAGCCCAATACTTAGGATATGTAAATAACGTCGATTCAACCTGCATGACTGTTAACCCTTTGAAAAGCGGCGATGGAATACCACTTTTACTTTGCACCAATATCCCGCCAACCTGAGGTTTGACGGCCTTTTAAAGGGGGCGGAGTATACCAGTCAGCACAGTGTTAGGCGAATAAAAATCAGGCTGCCAGTGCCATCAAAGCAAGATACAAATTGGCCCCCGCAAGGAACAGAATAACACCCCAGGTCAACAGCACACCCCAGAACCTCCCCGGATGAATACCGCCACGCCCCTGAGTCAATCCCACTGCATGCAACAGGCGTGCGAACAACCAGGTTCCGCCTGCCAGATTGAGCAGCAAAGAGGACAGCCCGCCCAGTTCCGCCAGCAACATCAGAATCAGCACTATAGGCGCATTTTCCAACAGATTGCCATGTACCCGATTGGCCAGTTGCAGCGATTCATTGCCACCATCCCCCAGCCCGGTTTTGGTTGCCCGTCGCTCTTTAATCACACGCCAGGTGAACACCACTATCATCAGGGCCGTTAAAGAGGCATATATTGCTGTTATCGCCACTGTCATCTTTACTCTCCATAGTGTTATCTGATTTACAGCATTCAGGTTGACCACTGTCAATGCAACCAAAAAACTCAATTTAGATATATTTATTAACTTAATACAGATGGTATGGGTTAAAATCCGCGCAACTTTTTTTACCCTCATTTAACGCCACGGGACGCAAGTAAATTGGATACTCAGGAGTTTCTCAAAAAGCGAAAGTTCATTATTCAATTGGGCAAGGCACTGCATAAATTCGGTACGCCCGCGTACCGGCTTGAGGCCCATTTGCGCAGAGTCGCATCAACTTTGGGTATCGAGGGTTACTTTCTTATTACCCCGACTACCATGACCTTTGTGCTGCAGCATGATGCGGACCAGGAATATAACCATATGGCCAGGGTGAATCCCGGCGATCTGGATCTTGGCTCGCTGGCGCGCACCGATGAGCTGGTTAATCAACTGCTTGAAGGCGAACGCACACTGGACGATGCCATTGAACGTTTGCAGGAGATTGCTGATAAACCTGCTCCCTACGGGCGACTAATGACCGGCCTGTCGTTTATGCTCAGCCCTGCAGCTTTTGCCATGTTGATGGGAACCAGTTGGCAGGATGTGTTCTGGTCAGGAATACTGGGGCTGCCGGTTTATCTGTTGGTGATCGCAGCGGAAAAATCCAGGCGTATGGCAGAAATGCTGGAGCCGCTGGCCGCCATTCTTTGCGCAATAGGGGCTTGTGCCATTGCCCATATTTCCCCTCAGCTAAATATTCCCGTGGTGGTGCTTTCCGCCATCATTATCTTTATTCCCGGTCTGGCACTGACCCTTGGTCTTGCAGAGCTGGCCGCGAGAGATCTAATGTCCGGCACGGCACGCATCATGGATGCCATGATGTTGATGTGCAAACTCTACTTTGGTGGCATGTTGGGACTGGTAATAGGCCATGCGATATTCGGGGATGTCCCTCAAGTAATTCCTGTCCCACTGGAACGCTGGCACAGTTGGCTGGCGGTGCCGATCCTGTCCGCCACGTTGGTCATATTATTTAAAGCCCGCAGTAAAGATGCGCCATGGGGAATCATCGCCGGTATCATCGCCTTTATTGCTGCGCAAATTGGCGGCATCTACCTGGGTGAGTCCATGGGTATTTTTGTCGGCGCTTTTGCAGTGGGTATTTATGCCAACCTCTACAGCCGGTGGCAAAAGGCTCCTGCCAGCATAGCTCTGCTGCAGGGCATAGTGATCCTGGTGCCGGGCAGTAAAACCTATATAGGTCTGAACGCACTCATCTCCGGCGAGGTCATGCTGAATCAGGCCCAAATTGGCGCTCAGGTATTTCTGATATTTATGTCCCTTGTGGCGGGGCTGATTTTCTCAAACGTTGCCGTCACCCCTCGCTCAACCCTCTAGCCCTCTTTCGGCGGGCATTTGCCCGCCGAATTGACAAGTTATGCTGGCCAATGTCAGTGTTTGTGTGAAAGCTCATTGATTTAATTGAACTACAATTCAAACTCTGACATAGACAAATATACCTGCGCTGACCCTGCCCCCAAGGCAGGCATCTTCCATCCAAGGAGGGCCTATGACCCCACCCCGGGTGTTGCTGTTATCCCTGTTAATGCTGCCAGTCCAACCCGGATTGCTGGCTGAAGAGTCGCAGCCGGGGGAAAACCAAATCAAGGTCAGCAAAATAGTGGTGGTCAGTCACCCCATCTTTGATGAGTCAGCAGAAGACGCATTCTTTATCCATAACTGGGCCAACTTTCTTCACATCAATACCCGGGAGCAAACCGTTCTCGACCATCTGAGCTTTGCTCCCGGCGATATTATAGATAACAAAGATATTGCTGAAGCGCAGCGTCTGCTCAGGGCAGAACCTTTCCTCAGAGACAGTAAAATCACACTGCCGAAGCCTGACCCTGCCGCCACTGTCGCAAGCCGGGATGTGGTGTTGGTGGAAACCTGGGATAACTGGTCACTGCTGCCAACCCTGAGCTTCAGTCGCAGTGGCGGGGAAAATCGCTACTCAATAGGGATCAAGGAAGACAACCTGATGGGACGGGGCATCAGTACCCGCCTCAAGTATCAGTCCAGCGAAGACAGAACGGGTTACAAGCTGGCGATCGATGCCCCGGTAAACTGGTTGCCACACGCCAGCGTCAGTGCAGAGATTTATGACAACAGTGATGGCCAGGCCTACAAGTTTGCCTTTATCAAGCCCTTCTTTACGCTGGATGGCATCAATCAATATGGTCTGGAGACCCTTGAAGACCTACGTGAAGACACCTTGAGACAAAACGGTGAAGATGTTTCCGGATTTGAGCACGAGATTAGCTATACCAATGTCAGCTATGGCCATCGCCTGGACTGGGATGACAGCACGGCACTCAGGTTGCTGTTGGGAATAACCCACGACCACCACAGATTCAACCTCTGGGAGGACTACCCTGATGCCAGACTCCCCGAAGACAGAGAGTTTCTCTACCCCTGGGTAGCGCTCGAAAGCATTGAAGATGAGTATAAAGTGTTCCAGAACATCAGGCTGATCAACACCAACGAAGACATTAATCTGGGTTGGTATCATTTCTTTAAACTGGGCGTCGAAACCCGCACAGACGACAGCGATCCTGGTTTTCATCTCTGGTGGCGTTCCAGCCGGGGCTTCAAACAGGCAGACTCACTCTGGTTGCTTTCCGCCAATGGCAAGGCGGTACTCAACACCAGAATCCCAGATCACTACCAACTGGCTCTGCAGGGGGAGTGGTACTACAACTTCAGCGAAAGCTGGAAGCTTTACCACAGGCTGCGATTACTGAGCAGTAAAAACAACTATCTGGATCAACCAGCCACACTCGGCGACAACACAGGAGTACGTGGCTACCCGGATGATTATCAATGGGGGGATCAACAGTGGCAATTTACCAGCGAACTCAGGTATTACCCCAATATTTCTCTATACCAACTCGCTGAATTGGGATGGGCCCTGTTTGCAGATGCCGGTGAAGCATTTGGTGAAAATGATGACAACAACCTGCTTTCAGGACCGATGGCCAGCGTTGGCCTGGGAGCGCGTATTTACTCCTCTCGCTCAAGCTATGGCAACGTTGCCCATGTGGATTTCAGCCTGCCATTAAACCGTGCTCCCGGCCTCGACAGCTGGGAGTGGCGCTTCCAGGTCAGGAGTCATTTCTGATTTTTCATTCACATCAAGTGGATACAAATTGACACCAAAAAAGCGTGACACGCATCACAATTTATTCTAGGGTGATTAACAGGAAGCGAGGTTTTTGCCTTGATGACGGGGCGTAGAACTCAACCCACTGTGACTCCGACAACAGCCAGTATTTATACCGGCCGAATTGAAGATACAGCGCTGAGGAGACGCCCAACAGAGGCTCTGACCAAACTCCCTTTTCGGTCCGATTCTTCCACCTCTATCGGACATAACCAAGCCGCCCGAGGGCGGCTTTGTTATACCTTGAGTTTCCCCATTCTCCTGCAAACATATCGTGTACCTTGGTCAGCTGCAGCCTGACTTTTGTAGCAATCCGTATCGGAATTCAGTCACTCATCGAGAACAAAAATCCATAGACAAAGCTCCAAATAAAAAGCTCGCGATTAACGCGAGCTTTATTCGGTAATGGCTTATCAGTAGCTGGCTGTCAGGGACACACCGCTGTAACTGCTGAACCAGCCACTGGTCAATTGAATATGATAAGTGGCTGCCTGAGTATTGCTCACGCTGCAGGTTTTCGGGTTTCCACTGCTCGACGTTTTACAATCATAAACCGAGCTGGTTGGCGTGCTGCCGGCATTGGCATAAGCCACTGCTCTGCTGGAGTTACCATCAACCGTGATAGTGAGAGTTTTCCCTGCCGGCACATCAATACGATAGTTGTGTGTTGCGCCAAAGAAACCGGCACTTAACCCGGTTTTAGGTACACCATTTTCCATACAGGTATCGCCACAAACCGGCTCGCCACCCGGACCACCGCTGTCTGACAGTGAATAGGCCAGTTTATTAACCGACAGTGGCCCTGGATCTGTCACTGTATCCTTGGTGGAGCGATCAGCCAGCATGGTTTCAATTTGGGCTGGACTGAGCGTGCTGTCTTCGCCCAGATAGAGCGCAGCAATACCTGCTACGTGAGGTGATGCCATGGAAGTGCCACTAATGGTATTAGTGCCTCCATTGATCCAGGTAGAAGTGATATTGCGTCCCGGGGCGAAAATGTCGAGACACTCACCAAAGTTGGAGAAACTGGAGCGCGAGTCATTGTCATCTGTGGAGCCAACGGTGATTGCACTGGCAGCCCTTGCCGGGGAGTAGTTACAAGCATCCTGGTTATCATTACCTGCAGCAACCACAAAGGTGATGCCTGCCGCAACGGCGTTACTTACCGCAGTATCCAGCGCCTGTGAAGCGCCTCCCCCAAGACTCATATTGGCAACTGAAGGCCCTGTCGCATTCTGTGCAACCCAGTCGACGCCGGAAATCACGCCTGAATTAGATCCAGAACCCTGACAATCCAATACTCTCACGCCGACTATGCTGGAATTCTTAGCAACACCATATGTTGAGGCACCGATAGTCCCGGCCACATGGGTACCGTGCCCATGACAATCTGTGGCATCAGCGTCATTATCAATAAAGTCCCATCCGTGAGATTGTCGACCATTGAATTCCGCGTGACTTGAAACACCAGTATCAATAACGTAAGCAGTAACACCAGAACCATCATAGTTATAGTTATAGTCACCGCTTAAAGGTAAAGACCGCTGGTCAACCCTATCCAAACCCCATGTAGCTCCCGCCTGATTATTTGCTGCAGATGATAAAGGAGATACAGACATTATTTGATCTTGTTCAATAAAATCAATATTTGGATTATTCAGTAACTGAGCTAGCTGTTCAGAATTAGCATTAACCAACACACCATTAAGCGCACCACCAAAGCCCTTCTTTATTTGAATACCAAACTTGTTTTCTAAAGAGTGAGCAGCAACCTGAGCATAGTCGGCAATCGCGCTTCGGCTCGACATGTCAATTATGCTCGGCGTTTTAAAAACGACTATATAGCTGTTCTTAATCGCCTTACTTTTATCGATACTTGCCAAATATGCTTGTTCATTTGCCTGAGAATTAGACATTGAAAGTGCAGATGCTACTGCGATCGATACTAATAGTTTATTTTGCATGTAAAACCTCCATTGTTCTACTTTGCAATTAAAAGATTACAACAATTCGCAAATGCACAAGATAAGGCCGCCTCAGAAAAAGTAAAGAAAATACATGAGATTAATAAAACATCATATTTTTAATCCACTGATTTAATACCTAAGCGTGACACATGCATTAATAGTGCGAATATTTAAAATATTTTATACAGTCAACAATAAAGCACGATATCAATATCAAATATTGCCTTATATATTAACCTACAAAACATCGGATATATCAGAATTAAAAACTACAAATATTTCTACACTAAATAACTAGTATTTAGTGTGATACTGAATATCAAATAATGAATGACACAAGATGCTATTTCAGATTTCATTTGCCACTGCTCTTTCCAACGTTAAGCAGGCATAAAAAAACCGCATCCCTTTCGGAATGCGGTTTCTATAAATTTAGCGAGTTGGCCGATAAGCCGGGTCCTGTCTTGGACAGCCATTCATCTAGGCCTGCAATCACTCACAGGCTCGAGCGATCTACCCGGTTCCAACGCGAGCCACGCATTAACTTACCGAGGTAAGTAGTGGAACCCTATTTGATCTTGCTCCGGGTGGAGTTTACCGTGCCACGAACTGTTACCAGCCGCGCGGTGCGCTCTTACCGCACCCTTTCACCCTTACCGGCCCTAAGGCAGGCGGTCTACTCTCTGTTGCACTGGTCGTCGGCTCACGCCGCCCAGGCGTTACCTGGCACCCTGCTCTGTGGAGCCCGGACTTTCCTCCCCGTTCTTACGAACGCGGCGACTGTCTGGCCAACTCGGCGGCGATTATACCCAAGCAATCTGGGCAAACCAACCACTATTTCAGCGAAAAACAGCAATTGCTTAAAGCCCAGCCTCAAGGCCCGCTTTATACAGGGCATTTTTCTTCAAACCGTGGATTTGTGCAGCAATGGCTGCCGCTTTTTTCAGCGGTAACTCTTCACTCAGCAGCTTAAGGGTTTCCATGGCAACCGCCGGAATTCCCTCTTCATCGGTCGCGATAAAACCGTGACACATCAGCACGATTTCCCCTTTCTGCTGGTTGTCGTCAGCCTTCACCCTCTCCAGTACCTCAGCAGCACCGCCAGTCAGGAAGGTTTCGAAGGTCTTGGTCACCTCGCGAGCCATTACAATTTGTCTGTCTTCACCCAACACCTTGGCAATAGCTTCCAGGCTATAGGCGATACGGTGTGGGGACTCATAGAAAATCAAAGTGTGGGGATCTTCTTTCAGCTCGGTCAATTTATCCAAACGAGCCTTTTCCTTCGATGGTAAAAAGCCTTCAAAGGAGAAACGATCTGACGGCAAACCAGAAGCACTCAGAGCGGTAATCGCAGCACATGGGCCCGGCAGAGGCACCACGTTATACCCTTCGGCACGAACATGAGTCACCAGGTGATAACCAGGATCTGAGATCAGTGGCGTACCCGCATCGGAAATCAGGGCCACCGCATGACCACTGGCCAATTGCTCCACAATCCACTGTGCCCGGGCACGCTCGTTATGGTCATGCAGCGCCGTGGTTCGGGTGCTGATCCCAAAATGCTTTAGTAACTTGCCGCTGTGGCGGGTATCTTCACAGGCAATCAGAGCAACCTGCTCGAGTACTTCAACAGCTCTGGGGCTCATATCCTGCAAATTACCGATTGGAGTTGGAACAATATATAGCGCGACCGGCAGGGTCATAGTTACCTCGGCGTAGACGATGACAAGAGCCGACTTTGCACCATGCAATCAGCTCTCAAAATATTCAGTGTGTTTATCAACCAGTTCAAGCGACAGATTCTGTAGCAACAGCGAGGCGCAACAGGTTGAACTAGTCACATTCTTATGCAGATTGGTATAAACTACAGCCAGCATTTTATCAGAGTGAAGCCAAGTGTTGAAAAGCATCAAGACAACAAAGTTAATTCCCCTGGTGGTTTCTGCTGTCATTCTGGGCGGCTGTGCCAGCACCCAGCAATCGACACAGCCAGCAGTGGAAGTCGTATCACTGGAAAATGTAACCAACACCCCGGCCTGGTATCTGGCTAAGATCCAACCAGGTCAGAGCCAACAGATTAAGCAAAGGTATACCTTACTGGCGGCTCAGGCTTACCTCAATCAGGGAGATTACAACAGTGCTGATAAGCTGTTGTTATCCATGGGCAACACTCAGGGAACTCAGCCTGAAATACAAGCGCAGCATAACTACCTTCAGGCACTGTCATTGAGACTTCAGGACAAGCCTGCTGAAGCACTGCACATGCTGAGTTACCGCCCAGACTGGTCACTGCCCGATTGGCAGTGGCGTGAATACTATCTCCTTAAAGCCAAACTCTACCAGCAACTGCAACAACCTGTAGAACAGGTTCGCCAACTCAGCATGCTGGAGCAGTACCTGGCGCCGGCAGATCGCGCTCAGATTAATGATCAGATCTGGCAGGCATTGCAGCCATTGAATGACCAACAGCTGGCTCAATTTACCGAAGATCAAAGCAACCCGATCTTTGCAGGCTGGATGCAATTGGCGTATCTGGCGAAGCACTATGCAGTCGCTCCCAATGAATTGGTCCGCTACTTAGGTCAATGGCAGCAGAAAAACCCTGGCCATCCAGGCGCGTTCAAGCTGCCCACCGACCTTGAAAAAGCGTTGAATACCAAGCCCTATCGTCCACAGAAGATTGCCGTACTCTTGCCACTGACTGGAGCTCGGGCCGGCGTCGCTAACCCGGTTAAGCAGGGTATTCTCAGCAACTATGTCAATCAGGGTGACGCTAACGTCGAAGTGCTCTTTTACGACACTGCCGCTGATGTCGTAACCGCGTATCAAAAGGCACAGGCTGATGGCGTTGAGTTTGTTATTGGCCCTCTGTTGCCTGACAACGTCAATAAGCTGCAAACGTTTCTGGCACAGCCGGACCAACAGGCGACAGCCGTTCCGCAGCTGTACCTGAACCAACCCAGCCAGCTAAGCGGTGATACGGAAGACCAGTACTTTTTTGCTCTGTCTCCATCCCAGGAAGCGTCTGATGCTGCACTGCGCCTTTATCAGGATGGTATTCGTGTTCCCCTGTTATTGGTCAGCGGTGATGCTGCCGGCCGCCGCATGGCGGAGGCCTTCAAGCAGGAGTGGATGCAGCTGACAGATAAAGAAGCTGAGGTTCATTACTACCCCAAAGGCGACAAAATGGGTGATGCCGTCAAGGCGGCGCTGGGAGTTAAGGATTCTGAAGAGCGTATTGCCAGAATGAAGCAATTGATTGGCACCAGTCTCGAAGCAGATTTCCGCTCGCGCCGTGATATTGATGCCATTTATATGGTGGCCAATAGTGGCGAACTGACGCTGCTAAAACCTTTTATTGATGTCAGCTTCAGTGTCTTTGCCCAGCCGGTGCCCCTGTACACTTCAAGCAGGGCAAGACTGGATAAAGACACCAGCCAAACCGCCATTGAACTGAATAACATTACCTTCAGCGATATACCTTGGCTGATCCAACCGAACAATGAAACTGCCGAGGTAGCCAAGCTGTGGCCGACCTGGCGTAACAGCCAGAAGC
Organism: Shewanella corallii; assembly: GCF_023349125.1. Classification (GTDB taxonomy): domain Bacteria; phylum Pseudomonadota; class Gammaproteobacteria; order Enterobacterales; family Shewanellaceae; genus Shewanella; species Shewanella corallii. Next base: position 85,749 of record NZ_JAKIKT010000012.1, read on the forward strand.
GTTTATATATCATGGGATATGATTCACTGGATTTGGTCGGCCGACTGGCGCAAATGCGTGCTTTCCCTGGCTTCCAATATCAGGGACGAAGTGGCGAACTGTCTGTTACCCCTGAAGGCGTGCTGGAACGTCATCTTAGCTGGGGTAAATACCAAAGAGGCAAGTTCAAGCCACTATGAATCAGGGCGAGATAGCGGAACAACAGGCTAAGGCCTATCTTGAGCAACAAGGGCTCAAGTGGGTTGAGTCAAATGTTCGCTATCCTTTCGGTGAACTGGATCTGGTCATGCGAGAAGGCCAAAACTGGGTGTTCGTTGAAGTAAAATATCGGGCATCTGCCAACTTCGGCGGTGCAATCAGTGCCGTTGGCCCCAGGAAGCAACAAAGACTGCGCAAAGCTGCAAACCACTATCTGCAGCTACACCGAATTCAGGCACCCTGCCGATTTGATTTGGTCGCCATTGAAGGCAAACATATTCAATGGCTCACCGACATCTTTTAAGTCGATTGCAATAATCTGCAGGACTTTAATAATTTTACAATTCTTGCCTCAACTCGGATTTCCGTTTGTGGCATGATAGCCACTCGATAGAGATTAAGGGTTCATCCATGTTAGAACGTATCAAAGACAGCTTTACTGAATCTATCCAAACCAAGATAGACGCAGCTGAGGCGCTTCCTGAATCCATCGCTACAGCAGCAGAAATGATGGTCCAGTGTCTACTGGGCGGCAATAAGATTCTGGCTTGTGGTAACGGCGGCAGTGCTGGTGATGCGCAGCATTTCTCTGCGGAGTTGTTGAATCGTTTTGAGGTGGAACGTCCACCATTGCCGGCCATTGCGCTGACAACTGATACCTCAACCATTACCGCTATTGCCAACGACTATAGCTATGACGAAATCTTCTCCAAGCAGATCCTGGCTCTGGGTCAGCCCGGCGATATCCTGCTGGCAATTTCAACCAGCGGTAACTCAGGTAACGTCATCAAAGCGATGGAAGCAGCACTGAGCCGTGATATGACTATTGTTGCTCTGACTGGTAAAGATGGTGGTGCCATGGCAGGTCTGCTGGGCGGTGGAGATGTGGAAATCCGCGTACCTTCCAACGTCACAGCCCGTATCCAGGAAGTACACCTGTTGGTGATCCACTGCCTGTGCGACAACATAGACCGCACGCTGTTCCCGCAGGACGAACAGGCATGATGAGACTCATCCCACTGCTGTTGGCAATGTCACTGCTGTCAGGCTGTGCCGGCGTCGTGGTAGTGGGTGCTGTTGGCGGAGCGGTAGTTGCCAATGACGAGCGCAGCTTCCGCACCCAACTCGATGACACCAATGCTGATTTTGAAATTGCTTCAGCTCTGTCCAAACATGAAGACCTGCAGAACCAGACCAACATCACCGGCGTAGTGATGAATGGCAACACTCTGCTGATTGGCCAGTCACCCAACTCCATGTTGCGTGACAAGGCTATCCGTGTGGTCAAAGAACTGCAACTGGGTGGCAAGCTGTTCAACCAGATCCGGATAGGTAACCCTACCTCATTCACCACCCGCTCCAATGACGCCTGGATCACCACCAAGGTGAAAACCCGTATGCTGAATACCGACGACCTGGACGTTACCCGGGTTAAGGTGATTACCGAAAACGGTGAAGTGTTCCTGCTGGGACTTATCGACAAATCCCAGGCTAACCTGGCCGTCGATGTCGCCCGCAACACTGCCGGCGTGCGCAAGGTGGTTAAAGTCTTCGAGTACACCAACTAAAGCCTGCCTCTTGCAGGCTTTTTTATTTCCCTCTCGGGTAACCATTTTCCTCAACACTTTGTTCTCCATTGCTCCAACCGGAGTGACCTTGACACATCTGCACCTGCCTAATCACCTACAGATGTGCACAGAGCGCTGCTTCGACATACCCACAGCCTTATCAGTTCCTAATGTCATAACCCTCGCCTGAGAAGCACAGAGCAATCCTTATACCAATCCGCATTGAAGTCTGATCTAATATTGGGCAACTCAATACTTATGATTGCCTTATGAAATCTGAAACTGCCGAAAGCTTGCTTTGCCTCTCTAAAAAAGAGAAA
>NZ_JAKIKT010000013.1 GCF_023349125.1 Shewanella corallii
GTCAGCAAAGTAGCAAGCTACTTTCTGTTACCGCTCGACTTGCATGTGTTAGGCCTGCCGCCAGCGTTCAATCTGAGCCATGATCAAACTCTTCAATTAAAGTTTTGGTTGACTCTCTCCTCAATAAAGAGGGAAGAATCAGCTCAATGAATTCTGTCTTTGCATGCTGCGCGAACTTCGTTCATTGATGTCTCCAGTGAAGGAGAATAAGTCTTTGTCGACCTCATCAACTACTGTGAATGTCCACACAGATTTGCTTGTCTGTCTATTTGTTAAAGAGCGATTCAGAACTTGTTTCGTTCTGAAGAGGCTGCGTATTTTACGCTTCAAACCTCTTTCGTCAAGCGCTTTTTCGAAGATTTTTTTCAAATTCTTCAGAACTTGTCGAACTGACCGGTTAACCGTCTCCAGAGAGCGCTGTGTGCCGTGTCAGTGAGGGCGCATTATAGGGAGCAGAATTATTTGCGCAAGGGGTTAAATAAAGAAAAGTGTATAAAATCGAGCGTTCGACGAAAAATTAAACCAAACGATGAAAAAAGGGGCATTTAGCCCCCTTTTTATTAGCATTGATGCACCTTAAATAACTATCGGCTGAAGAATCGAGTTTCCTGTGAAACTTCAATTGGCTCTTCACCTGAGTCAGATTTCACCAATATCTGGATATCAGTAATGGGACGATCAAGATAATAAGGGTCCACTGCAATACTGATTGGCAAGGTGTATACCTCTCCACCTTTAACGGTCACTGATTCCGGACCTATCCATTTGTGATCTTTCAAACCAGTGGCTGACAGCTGATACTCATGAGCCTGTTCTGTCTTGTTCAGGATCTTCAGAGTAAAGGTGTTCTCAATAAAGCCATCCAGATTTTCCCGGTACAACTGGTTACGGTCGCGAATAACATCGATACGTAACGGTGATACCGCAGATACGGCATATATCAATCCCAGAATCATGGCCACCAGCACTACGCCATAACCCACCAGCTTTGGACGCATTACCTTTTCCTGCTTTCCATCCAGCTTGTTCTCTGTGGTGTAACGGATAAGCCCCTTGTCATAACCCATACGATCCATGGTCTGGTCACAGGCGTCGATACAGGCACCACAGTTGATGCACTCATACTGCAAGCCATTACGGATATCGATACCTGTCGGGCAGACCTGCACGCACAGGTCGCAATCGATACAGTCACCCAGTCCCATGGCTTTGGGGTCAGCTTTACGGGAACGTGGGCCACGGGTTTCACCACGCTTGGCGTCATAACCCACTATATAGGTGTTGCGGTCGAACATGGCGGACTGGAATCTGGCATAGGGGCACATGTGCACGCACATAATTTCCCGCATCCAGCCGGCATTGCCGTATGTCGCTAAAGTAAAGAAGAATACCCAGAAGTACACGCCACCACCGGCATTCAGGGTAAAGAAGTCGGTATAGAGCTCTGTCGTGGGAACAAAGTAGGACACAAAGGTCATGGAGGTAACCCAAGCAATCAACAACCAAACCAGATGTTTGGCTGTTTTACGCCAAGTTTTATTGAAGTCCCATGGCATCTGGTCCAGCTTGATGCGCTTATTACGGGCCCCCTCCAACTTTTCCTCAACCCAGATAAAGATAAAGGTCCATACCGTTTGAGGACAGGTATAGCCACACCAAACCCGGCCTAAGTAGGTGGTCACAAAGAACAGGGCAAAAGCGGCAATCATAAATACCGCCGCCAGCAGGGTCAGATCCTGGGGCCAGATAGTCAGACCAAATATATGAAACTTCTGTTCACCCAGATTAAACCAGACCGCTTGTCTGTCGGCCCAAGGCAGCCAGGGCAACACCAGGAAAAACAGCATGGCGACCCAGCCCATACGACGACGAAGAGTGGTCCAGTGGCCTTCTACCGCCCTGACATAAATACTATTGCTGGGGTTGAATTTGTCTGCTTTCCCTGCGTCAGGTTGGTGGATCTTGATACGTTGAGAAGGAGACGGTGTTTTTTTATCTGGCTCTGCGCTCATGAATGACAGCCTTTACCACTTTAATATTGTTCGAAAACTGTCTTATTATAGCTCCCAATGTAAATAGAGTTCACCTGATTGGATCAAAATATGAAGGGATGGCTAATATTAGGATTGCTTATTGGCGCTGTTTATTATTTGTATAACAACACAGACGTTTTCGATGAGCAGAAAGCTGAAGCGCAGACTCAGTACAGTCAGTTTCAAAATAAAGTTAAGTCCATGACAGGGACTCAGGTAATCAAAAACAATGATTGGGCCGCCGGCATACGCAATCAATTCAGAGACAGAATGAGTAAGTCTGAGTTTGAGGAGCTGGAGTTGATAATCAGTGGCCGCGAAACGGTTTCTGACTTTAAAGATAACTTCTGTGAAGACTCGATACCCACCCATCCGGTATTCAACAGGGAAAATACCCGGCTGCTTTGCGATACATTGCCTGACGAAGCCTGAGTTGATCAAAGCTTTTAACTGCGGCAATTGACCCTGCCATTAAATGAGCCTAGCCTTTGACGATTATCACAGTGCAAGGTTAGGCAAACTATGACTGAGCAATCTTCCCGCCAGGTTTCAGATATTTTTGACCCCTCCCTTTGGGAGCAGGTTCCAGGCTTCAATTTCGAAGACATCACCTACCACAGAGCTAAAGATCAGGGCACAGTTCGTATCGCTATCGACCGCCCTGACTGCTTGAATGCGTTCAGACCCAAGACGGTCGACGAGCTGTATATCGCGCTGGACCACGCCCGCCAATGGTCAGATGTTGGTTGCGTGCTGCTGACGGGTAACGGTCCATCAGCCAAAGGTCAGTGGTCTTTCTCCTCAGGCGGTGATCAGCGTATCCGCGGTAAAGACGGCTATAAGTACGAAGGCGCAGAAGCCGGTACTGCCGATATCGCCCGTATGGGTCGTCTGCATATCCTGGAAGTTCAGCGACTGATCCGCTTTATGCCAAAAGTGGTTATCGCCGTGGTTCCCGGTTGGGCAGTAGGTGGTGGGCACAGCCTGCACGTAGTGTGCGACCTGACACTGGCATCCAAAGAACATGCAGTGTTTAAGCAAACCGACCCGGATGTCGCCAGCTTTGACTCGGGCTACGGCAGTGCTTATCTGGCCAAGATGATAGGTCAAAAACGCGCTCGCGAAATCTTCTTCTGTGGTTTTAACTACAGTGCCGATGAAGCTTTCGATATGGGTATGGTTAACAAGTCAGTACCACACGCAGAGCTAGAGACCGAGGCGCTGCGCTGGGCCAAAGAGATTAACTCCAAGTCGCCAACGGCCATGCGCATGCTCAAGTACGGCTTTAATCTGCCGGACGACGGTCTGGTTGGACAGCAGCTGTTCGCCGGTGAAGCAACTCGTCTGGCCTATGGAACAGATGAAGCACAGGAAGGTCGTGATGCTTTCCTGGAGAAACGCGACCAGGACTTTACCAAGTTCCCCTGGCATTACTGATATCAGCGACGGATTGACCGCTAAGCCGCTTCAGTTGCATTACTGAGGCGGCTTTTTTATGCACTGCGACAAAATTCCCGATTATACCTATTGCAAAATCCTGTTGGCACGCTTAAGTGAGAATGATTATCATTTTTAAATAAACTTAACGAGGACGGCACTATGTTGAAGACTATTACTTTCGCGATTCTGCACTTTACCGTGGCATTCAGCGTCACCTATGCACTGACCGGCAGTATTGTTATCGGCAGTGCCATCGCGCTGATTGAGCCCGCTATTAATACAGTAGCTTTCTATTTCCACGAATTGGTGTGGAAGCGGGTAGAGCAACGTAAGAACGACCAGATGCTGACTGCCTAAGTCAGCATTCCACCCTTTGTTCATTTACCAACTGTGAGCCAGCGCCAAATCCCAGCCTTTGGGTTGAACTTACTTAAGTGCAGTTACATCTTATTGAATGACATTCACCAGATAAGAACCCTGCAATGAAAAAACTCACCTGCGCCATGCTGATGCTGTGCTCCCCTTTGGTATTGGCGGATATCACTCCCTCGCCACAACTGCAGCAGATAAGGGCGTTTAAAACCAACTCGCCGCAACTGGTCACCTCAGGCCAGCCTGCCGCCTCTCAATTTAATGAGTTAAGCCAAGCCGGCGTAGATGTCGTAATTAACCTGATGCCTGACAGCAGCAATACCGAATACCAAAATGAAGCCGAATTGGTCGAACAGGCCGGGATGCAATACGTCTATATTCCGGTAGATTGGAAAAACCCTACCCAGGCAGATCTGCAAGCCTTCTTCGAGGTGATGGGTGCCAACAAAGATAAAGACATTCTGCTGCACTGTTTGGCCAACTACCGCGCTTCGGCATTTGCCTATCTGTATCAGCTAAAACAGGGTAATGCAGTAGCTATGTCAGAAGTGATGACACCCTGGGGTGATGATCTGGCCAGGCATCCACAGTGGCAAAAACTGATTGAGGATTATCAGGCCACACTGAATTAATTCAGCGCCAGATATAAAAAACCGCCGTCACTATTAATGACGGCGGTTTTGTTTTAACTGTTTGTCAGCGACTTACTCTACGGTCACTGACTTATTCTACTGTCACAGATTTCGCCAGGTTACGTGGCTGATCCACGTCGGTACCCTTGATCAATGCCACATGGTAAGACAGCAGCTGCAGCGGAATGGTGTAGATCAGTGGTGCCATAAACTCATCACAGTGAGGAACCGGGATCACCTTCATAGTATCGTCTGACTCGAACTCCGCATCCTTATCAGCAAATACGTACATCAGGCCGCCACGGGCGCGTACTTCTTCCACGTTGGACTTCAGCTTCTCAAGCAGCTCGTTGTTTGGGGCCACCACAATAACTGGCATATCGGCGTCGATAAGTGCCAATGGGCCATGCTTCAACTCACCTGATGCATAGGCTTCTGCGTGGATATAGGAGATCTCTTTCAGCTTCAACGCACCTTCCATGGCAATCGGGTATTGATCGCCACGGCCAAGGAACAGGGCATGGTTCTTGTCGGCAAAGTCTTCCGCCAGGGCAGCAATAGCATCATCCAGTCCCAGCGCCTGCTCTACTTTGGCCGGCATAGATTGCAGCGACTGAGAAATGGCTTTCTGCATCTCGTCGCTCATGCTGTTGTAACGACCCAGCACAGCAGTCAGCATCAACAGACCCGCCAGCTGCACGGTAAACGCCTTGGTCGACGCCACGCCAATTTCAGCACCGGCTTTCATCATGTAAGCCATATCAGACTCACGCACCAGAGAGGAACCCGGAGCGTTACAGATAGTCAGGGTAGACTTGTAGCCCATCTCTTTGGCCAGACGCAGCGCCGCCAGGGTATCAGCGGTTTCACCAGACTGAGAAATGGTCACCAACAGGCTGTTGGGGAACATATGGGATTTGCGGTAGCGGAACTCTGAAGCAATTTCCACGTTACAGGATACGCCCGCCCACTCTTCCAGCCAGTAACGAGCAGCCATACCGGCGTGATAACTGGTACCACAGGCAATAATCTGCACATGCTTAATATCTTTCAGGAACTCAGCAGCATTGTCGCCAAAGGCCGTGTCCAGCACCTGTTGATTGGCGATGCGACCTTCCAGCGTACGAGCCAGCGCCATTGGCTGCTCGTAGATCTCTTTCAGCATGTAGTGGCGGTACTCGCCCTTGTCGCCGGCATCATGGGTGATCTCAGACTCTTTCTTTTCGCGGGTAACCGGATTGCCATCGATATCAAAGATGTTCACTTCACGACGGGTGACTTCGGCAACATCGCCCTCTTCCAGATAAGCGAAGGTACGGGTAACCGGCAGCAGTGCCAACTGATCAGATGCCACAAAGTGCTCACCCAGGCCATAACCTATCACCAGAGGACTGCCACTACGGGCAACTACCAGACGCTCTGGGTCGCGACGGTCGATAACAACTGTGCCATAGGCGCCTTCCAGCTGCTTCACGGTTGCCTGAACTGCCGCCAGCAGAGTATCGTGACTCTTCAGCTCGTGGTGAACCAAATGGCAGATCACTTCAGTATCTGTGTCCGAAGCGAACTCATAGCCCAGAGCCGTCAGTTGCTCACGCAGCTTGGCGTGGTTTTCAATAATACCATTGTGAACCACAGCGATATCACCACAGGAGATATGTGGGTGGGCGTTGCGTTCGCTTGGCTCACCATGGGTTGCCCAGCGGGTGTGAGCAATACCGGTTCCACCTGGCAGCGGCGATTCATCCAGTGCAGTCGCCAGTTCCTGTACCTTACCCAGTCTACGGGTACGCTTAAGCTCACCCTCATGAATAATCGCCACACCGGCTGAGTCGTAACCACGGTATTCCAGACGCTTCAGACCTTCCAGCAGGATCTCAGCCACATCACGTTGTGCTACCGCACCAACAATTCCACACATAGTCCATTTCCTGTTTCAATATTTAATCTGTTTGATGGTCTTGCCATCGGGATCAGGCGTTCACCCAATCCATTAATTGTTAATCCACATAGGGCGCGATAATCACTTCTACGCCCTGGGCTCTGATGGTCTCTGCCGCCTGAGCCGGGATTTTGTCATCGGTCACCAGCACATTGACCTTGCTCCAGGGCAACTCCAGATTGGGGATGATGCGCCCAAGCTTCTGGGACTCCAGCATTACGATCACCTCCCGGGAGACTTCAGCCATCACCTGGCTCAAACCTGTCAGTTCATTGAAGGTGGTGGTGCCACGTTCCAGATCCAGACCATCGGCCCCGATAAACAGCTGATCGAAGTTATAGGATCTCAGCACCTGCTCGGCGACCCGGCCCTGAAACGACTCTGAATGCGGGTCCCAGGTGCCACCTGTCATCAACAGGGTGGGCTCGTTCTCCAAATCCTGAATGGCATTGGCCAGGTTCAGCGAGTTGGTCATCACCAGCAAACCACGCTTGTCACTCAAATGTGGGATCAGGCCGATAGTGGTACTGCCGGAGTCGATAATAATGCGGTTATGGTCAGCAATAAGTTTGGCCGCCGCCGCTGCAATACTCTGTTTATTGGGAGACTGTTTACGATATCCGCCCTGACTAATGTCCTGGGGAACCGGAATCGCGCCACCGTGACGGCGGAACAAAAGGCCGTTTTTCTCCAGCGCGGTTAAATCCTTACGAATGGTTACCGCCGAGGTTTCGAGTTTGGCAACCAGTTCATCGACACTGACTTCACCCCGTTCATTCAACAGGTTAAGTATGGTGTGTCGTCGTTGTTGAGTATTGCGTTTGGTCATCTAACTTTCGACTAAGTTTCGTTTCGAAAGCAAATTATATAGAAATGAAACCAAATTGCCAGTGAGGATAAAACAGACAAGGGCAGCATAGTGACCTAATGCTCAGTAGCTGGAGGATTTCAGACAATAAAAAAGCAGCCCGCAGGCTGCTTTTGATACGCAGATTTGAATTTAGTTTTGCAAGCCAGATTAGAACTTGGCTTCAAATGCCAGGCTAACGTTACGTCCCTGACCTATGGTGACTTCTTTATAGCTGCCGCCATCAACATAATCGGTGTCGAACAGGTTCTTCACGTTCAGACGCAGGTTCATTTCAGTACCCTGCATATCCCAGGTATAAGCGGCGCCCATATCAACACGAACAAAGGCATCTTTCACCACTGAGTTACCCAGGTTGGCATCAGCAGAAGCGTAACGTTCGCCCACATACTGAGCACCCAGGTTCAGAGCCAGTTGGTCGGTCACTTCGTAACGGGTCCAGATATTGGCAGACCACTTAGGCGCATCGATTGGCGTCAGACCTTCCAGTTCAGGGTCATTCTCATACTTGGCATCCAGGTACATCATGGAGCCTGTGATAAACACTGAGTCAGTCAGCTGACCCTGAGCACCCATTTCAAAACCTTTGTGGTTCTGTTCACCATCCTGAGTTGTGATCTTATCGACATCGCCAACCGGGTTGAGCAGGTCCTGAGTAACAACACGGTTTTCAACGGTAATGTCGAACACAGCTGCAGTCATCAGCAGGCCGCCGTCGAACAGTTCCCACTTGGTTCCAATCTCATACTGAGTGCCGTACTCAGGCTTCAGGTTTACGCCATTATTGGCATCTTCTACATCGTTAACCATTCCTTTAGGCATAAAGCTCTTGGAGTAGTTTACATAGATGCTGCCGTAATCAGTCGGTTCATAAATCACACCAAACTTGGGAGACAGGGCATAGGCGTTATTACCGGCGCCATCTTTCTTCTGCTCGTCATAGCGAACACCAGCCAGCGCTTTCCAGTTTTCAGTCAGGGTCATCAGATCCTGTACATAAAAACCATAGTGCTTGTATTCAGAGGCAGGCTTTGGGTCCACATTGTGATAGTTCACGTTAGGTGAAATAACCTGACCCGGCATCACAGTGACCTTGTCGCCGTACTCAGCCTGCTGCTGGTAGTAGTAGTCCAGCATGTTGGCACCAAACAGGAACTGGTGTTCAAAATCGCCTGTGCTGAAGTTACCGATAAAATCCATATAGGCGGTTTTGTACTGCCAATCATCATGACGATCGAATGGACGTACTGTGTAACCATCTTCAAATGGGTTTTCGTTGTAAGTTGGTGACGAACCAAAACGCTGACGTTCATACATCTGGTGGTTATAACCGGTTTTCATTTTCCAGTTATCATTTATGTGCCACTGCACATCAGCACCAATGTTCTGAACATTGATATCGATAAAGGCCCAGGGTAATTCCCAGATCTTGTCTTCTTCGCCAATCACCTGACCAATCTTGTCGCCAGTGCTGTACAACCAGGCACCTGAGTCCAGGCCGGCTTTATCGGCAGTGTTGTCATATTTAACAGACAGAGTCACATCGTCGGTCAGGTCGAAGTCCAGCGCCAGGAACGTCAGCAAACGATCACGCTCTTTATTCTCACCATTCTGGTACTCGGTCCAGTAAGTGGTGTCCTGCTTAACCAACATGGTGCGGTAGCGAACTGTACCCTCTTCGTTAACGGCACCACCCGCATCCATCTGGAAACGCAGTGAGCCATATTCGTCAGTATCGACACCAACGTTGAACAATGAGTCATATGTAGGCTTTTTGGTAACCATATTGATCAGACCACCCGGGCCAGACTGGCCATACAGCATGGAAGAAGGGCCTTTCAGTACTTCTACCTGCTCCAGGGTTTCAATTGGCTGCACATAGTGAGACCAGTGCTGATGTCCATTGACCAGGAAGCCATTACCAGAATCCAAAGCAAAACCGCGGATAGAGAACTGCTGACGGTTCCACTTTTCACTGCCAGCGGTAACAGAGGAGTCGTTGCTCAGTACTTCAGCCAGGTTACGGGCCAGCTGTTCATCGGTCACAAAGTCAGGAATAACGGTTACAGACTGAGGAGTATCCAACAGATCGATATCACCGCGCATAGCGCCGGATGCATTACTCACCTTGTAATCGTTGAAGGTGTAGCCCATCACACTGATGCGTTCGATATTGTCTGCACCGACTGCATCATCTGCCAGTGCGGCATTAGCTGCGATTGAAGAGATTACTGCAAGTCCGATACAGGATAACCTGAAAGCCATTTCCTACCTCTGAATGGTTCAATATGGAAGTTGCGAGCAATATAAATGAGAACGATTTACATTTAAACTAATTTTCATAATTTTAATTAGATTTGGTGATCTTGATCTTTTATATCCGTTAACTCAGATTAAAAATCTGCAGTTTGATTGTTTTTACCAGAAACAAAAAAGCGGCCATCTGGCCGCTTTTTCTATATAACCTGAGCAGTTATGATTTCTTTTCTTTCACTGGACGCTGCCAGTCTGTGAAGTGCTTCTGCTTCACCCGGGTGATCACCAACTCACCATCACCCACATCACGGGTAACAGTCGCTCCAGCGCCCACGGTTGCGCCTTTGCCGATAGTCACAGGTGCCACCAATTGGGTATCACTGCCAATAAAGGCCTCATCTTCAATCACGGTCAGGTGCTTATTGGCGCCGTCATAGTTACAGGTAATAGTACCGGCACCGATATTCACCCCTTTACCGATTTGCGCATCGCCCAGGTAGGCCAGATGACCCGCTTTGGAACCTTCACCCAGCACTGCCTTCTTCATTTCTACAAAGTTGCCTATATGGGCATCTTTATGCAGCTCTGCGCCCGGACGCAGACGGGCAAATGGGCCGGCACTGGCATCTTCTGCCAAAGTGGCGCTTTCCACTATGGTGTAAGGTTTAATTTCAGCGTTATCGGCAATACTGCAATCTTTCAGAATAGCGCCCGCACCAATGGTCACATTGTTACCCAGGACCACCTTGCCTTCGAAGATCACGTTAATGTCGATCATCACATCCATTCCCACGGTCACTTCACCACGGATATCGATACGGCTTGGGTCACGCAGATTGGCACCACTGAGCATCAAGTTTTCCGCTTCACGGGCCTGATAGGCACGCTCCAGTGCGGCCAGTTGCACGCGATTGTTGGCGCCTTCCACTTCAATGGCAGACTGCGGCTGAGCCGTAGTGATCTCGACACCTTCTTTATGCGCCATGGCGATAATGTCAGTCAGATAGTATTCGCCCTGAGCATTGTTATTGGACAGGTTGGCCAGCCAGGTTTTCAGCTGCTTGCCCGGCAGTGCCATAATACCGGTATTGATCTCTTTAATGGCCAGCTGTTCGGCGTTGGCATCTTTCTGCTCAACAATGCCAATCACCTTGCCTTCCCAGTTACGCTCAATACGACCATATCCGGTAGGGTTATCCAAATTCACTGTCAGAATAGTCAGGCCATTTTGTGGCTTGGCAGCCAGCAGCGCATCCAGAGTGGATTGCTGGATGAGCGGCACATCACCGTAAAGTACCAGTACGGTATCGTCATCGCTGATATTGTCATTGGCCTGAGCCACCGCATGGCCAGTGCCCAGTTGCTCTGCCTGTAGCACCCAGTTCAGGGGTTGCTCGCCCAGCGTCTGCTTTAAGGTGTCGCCACCATAGCCGTATACCAGATTAATCTGGGCGGCATCCATGGCGCGGGCGGTATCAATCACGTGCTGCACCATGCTCTTGTGGGCAATTTTGTGCAGAACCTTGGGTAGATCTGAGCGCATCCGGGTACCTTTCCCGGCGGCCAAAATGACGACATTCAATGACATAGCGAAATCCTTTAAACACAACTGGCGAAAGTGTAGCGGAAATTAGCTTTAAAAGCAGTGCATCCATCGATAGGTTGGAATAGCAGATACAAAAAAGGCGTCCCGAGGGACGCCTTTTACAGCAACATTCACCTTAGCGGCTGATGTTCTTCTTGATGGTCTCAACGACACGCAGCTGAGCCAAGGCCTGAGCCAGCTCAACAGCAGCTGTTGCATAGTCAAAGTCAGCACCTGCGTTAGCCATATCGGCCTCTGCACGACGCTTGGCTTCAACAGCCGCAGCTTCATCAATGTCTTCGGCACGCACGACCACGTCAGCCAATACAGCTACAGAAGAAGGTTGAACTTCCAGCATACCGCCGGACAGATAAAACAGTTCTTCTTTGCCATGTTGTTTGACGATACGCACCATGCCAGGTTTGATACGGGTCAGCAGCGGAGTGTGACCAGGCAAAATACCCAGTTCACCTTCAGCACCAGTTACCTGCAGGGTTTCCACCAAGCCGGAAAAGATACTTGCTTCTGCACTTACGATATCAAGATGTACTGTCATGGCTGCCATCCTGTTCTCCTTAAAGAATCAAGCTAAAGCCTGATTATTTCTTGTTAGCGCGCTCGATAACTTCATCGATAGAGCCAGCCATGTAGAACGCCTGCTCTGCGATGTGATCGAATTCGCCATCCAGGATGCCCTTGAAGCCACGAATAGTGTCTTTCAGAGAAACATACTTACCTGGAGAACCGGTAAAGACTTCTGCCACGAAGAACGGCTGAGACAGGAAACGCTCGATTTTACGCGCGCGAGACACAGTCATCTTGTCGTCGTCAGACAGTTCGTCCATACCCAGAATCGCAATGATATCTTTCAGCTCTTTGTAGCGCTGCAGTACAGTCTGAACACCGTTTGCCACGTCATAGTGCTCTTGGCCAACAACCTGTGGATCCAGCTGACGAGAGGTGGAATCCAGTGGGTCAACCGCTGGGTAAATACCCAGAGAAGCGATTTGACGAGACAGTACCACGGTCGCATCCAAGTGAGCGAAGGTGGTCGCAGGGGATGGGTCAGTCAAGTCATCCGCTGGTACGTATACTGCCTGAACAGAGGTAATAGACCCTGTCTTGGTAGAAGTAATACGTTCCTGCAGAACACCCATCTCTTCAGCCAGAGTTGGCTGATAACCTACTGCAGAAGGCATACGACCCAGCAGTGCTGATACTTCGGTACCAGCCAGGGTGTAACGGTAGATGTTGTCCACGAACAACAGTACGTCTTTACCTTCGTCACGGAACTTCTCGGCCATAGTCAGACCGGTCAGAGCAACACGCAGACGGTTACCTGGAGGCTCGTTCATCTGACCATAAACCATGGCTACTTTATCCAGTACGCCAGAGTCCTGCATTTCGTAGTAGAAGTCGTTACCTTCACGGGTACGCTCACCTACACCGGCAAATACAGACAGACCAGAGTGGGCTTTTGCGATGTTGTTGATCAGTTCCATCATGTTAACTGTCTTACCAACACCAGCACCACCGAACAGACCTACTTTACCACCCTTGGCGAACGGACATACCAGGTCGATAACCTTGATGCCTGTTTCCAGCAGTTCAGTAGTATTGGACTGATCTTCATAGGAAGGAGCTTCACGGTGAATGATGTAACGCTCTTCTTCACCGATAGGGCCCGCTTCGTCTACTGGCTCACCCAATACGTTCATAATACGGCCCAGAGTTGCAGTGCCTACTGGCACCATAATTCCAGAACCTGTGTTTTCCACTTCGATACCACGACGCAGACCATCAGAAGAACCCATGGCAATGGTACGAACTACACCACCACCCAGCTGCTGCTGAACTTCCAGCACCAAGCCGTTACAGGAACCTTCACCTGTGATCTTCAGAGCGTCATATACCTGAGGTACGGCATCATGTGGAAACTCAACGTCCACAACCGCGCCAATTACTTGGACAACAGTACCTGTGCTCATGATTAATCCTCTAAAACTTGTATTCGTTACCTTGCTTATACCGCAGCGGCACCAGAAACAATTTCCGACAGTTCCTGCGTAATCGCAGCCTGACGAGCTTTGTTGTACACCAGTTGCAGGTTGTCAATCAGGTTACCGGCGTTGTCAGTTGCAGCCTTCATCGCCACCATACGGGCAGCCTGTTCAGACGCAATGTTTTCTACAACACCTTGATAAACCTGAGACTCTACATAACGCACCAACAGAGTATCCAAAAGTTCTTTTGGATCTGGCTCGTATACGTAGTCCCAACGGTGTTCCCGGTCGTACTCTTCGGATTTCGGCAAAGGTAGCAGTTGCTCGATCACGGGAGCCTGAGTCATGGTGTTTACAAACTTGTTGTACACCACGTACAGACGATCCAGCTTGCCTTCGTCGTAAGCCTGCAGCATGACGCGCACAGTACCGATGAGTTCTGCCAACGTAGGGGCATCACCCAGGCCGGAAGCCTGTGCTGCGACTTGTCCGCCATAGCTCTTGAAGAACTGAACACTTCGGGCACCAATGGCACAGAATTCAACTTCCGCACCTTGCTGCTTCCAGTTCTTCACGTCTGCGACAACCTTTTTGAACAGGTTGACGTTCAGACCACCACAAAGACCGCGGTCGGTGGCTACAACAATGTAGCCCACTCGCTTGGCTTCTCTTTCTTCCAAGTAAGGATGCTTGTACTCAAGAGAGCCCTGCGCCACGTGACCGATCACCTTACGCATAATTTCTGCATAGGGGCGGCTGCTGGACATGCGCTCATTCGCTTTGCGCATTTTACTGGCAGCTACCATTTCCATGGCAGAAGTGATCTTCTGAGTGTTCTGAACACTCGCGATCTTGGTTTTAATCTCTTTTGCGCCGGCCATCTCTACTCTCCAATCTGGACCTTGAGGTGCCTAAGTGGCACCTCGACGATTTTTACCAGGTTTGGGTTTCCATGAACTTATCGAGGCCAGCTTTCAGTTCACCTTCGATGTCGGCGTTATAGTCGCCAGTCTCGTTGATGGTCTTCATCAGCTCAGCGTGCTCGCTGTTCATGAAAGAGAGCAGGGATGCTTCGAAGCTACCGATCTTCTTCAGCTCAATGCCCTTCAGGTAGCCTTTTTCAGCAGCGAAGATAACAACGCCCTGGTCAGCTACGCTCATAGGAGCATATTGCTTCTGCTTCATCAGTTCGGTAACACGCTCACCGTGCTCCAGCTGGGCACGAGTTGCATCGTCAAGATCAGATGCAAACTGTGAGAACGCAGCAAGCTCTCGATACTGTGCCAGTGCGGTACGGATACCACCGGACAGTTTCTTGATAATCTTGGTCTGGGCTGCACCACCTACACGGGATACCGAGATACCTGGGTTAACCGCTGGACGCAGGCCAGAGTTAAACAGGTCGGTTTCCAGGAAGATCTGACCGTCAGTAATAGAAATTACGTTGGTTGGTACGAACGCAGATACGTCACCCGCCTGGGTTTCAATGATAGGCAGAGCGGTCAAAGAACCAGTCTTACCTTTCACTTCGCCGTTGGTGAACTTCTCTACATACTCCTCGTTTACACGAGAAGCGCGCTCCAGCAGACGGGAGTGCAGATAGAAAACGTCACCTGGGTATGCTTCACGACCTGGTGGACGACGCAGCAACAGAGAGATCTGACGGTATGCAACAGCCTGCTTAGACAGGTCATCGTATACGATCAGGGCATCTTCACCGCGGTCACGGAAGTATTCACCCATGGCACAACCAGAGTATGGTGCCAGGTACTGCAGGGCAGCTGCTTCAGAAGCAGAGGCTACAACCACGATGGTGTTAGCCAGAGCGCCGTGCTCTTCCAGTTTGCGAACCACGTTAGCGATAGTAGAAGCTTTCTGACCAACAGCTACATACACACACTTAATGCCGGAATCTTTCTGGTTAATGATCGCGTCGATCGCCATTGCTGTTTTACCAGTCTGACGGTCACCAATGATCAATTCACGCTGACCACGACCGATTGGGATCATGGAGTCAACGGCTTTATAACCAGTTTGTACTGGCTGGGATACCGATTTACGGTCAATAACGCCTGGAGCGATCATCTCAACAGGAGAGAACCCATCGTTTTCGATAGGACCTTTACCGTCGATTGCTTCACCCAGTGTGTTAACCACACGGCCCAACAGACCACGGCCTACTGGAACTTCCAGAATACGACCAGTGGTTTTAACTTTGGCGCCTTCAGCCAGATCGGCATAAGGGCCCATAACTACGGCACCGACGCTATCACGTTCAAGGTTCAACGCGATGGCATAACGGTTGCCAGGCAGTTCGATCATTTCACCCTGCATTACATCGGCCAGGCCGTGTACGCGGATGATGCCGTCGCTAACTGCAACGATAGTACCTTCGTTGCGTGCTTCGCTGACAACTTCGAACTGCTCGATCCGCTGCTTAATCAGATCGCTGATTTCAGTGGAATTCAGTTGCATGCTCAAACTCCCAATTACGACTGCAGCTTATCAGACAGGCGGTTTAGTTTTCCGCGGACCGAGCCATCAATGACCAGGTCTCCTGCCGTGATAATCACACCGGCGATCAGGCCGGCATCTATGCTGCAGTTCAGCTTAACTTTGCGTGCGAGACGTTTCTCAAGGGAAACACTAATCTGCTGCTGTTGCTCTGCGGTGAGCTCAGTGGCTGAAACCACATTGGCTTCAATCTCTTTTGCCCACTCGTTGCGGAAATCCGCATAGAGTTTTGCAACAGCGGGTAGTACACCCAAACGTCCGTTTTCAGCCATCACCTTCAGCAGGTTTTGACCGTGCGTATCGACTTGCTCACCACAAACACTGATAAACAGTGAAGCGAGCTGGTTGCTGGCCATAGAGCCAGTCAACAGTGGTTGCATGGATTCGTTTTCACTCACCAATGCAGCGAAGCCAAGCATTTCTGCCCACTTCTCCACCGCCTGTTGTTCGACAGCAAAGTCAAAAGCGGCCTTAGCGTAAGGGCGAGCAATGGTGGTTAACTCAGCCATAACTCCACTCCCTTATCAAATTTCAGCGACGAGTTTATTAACGATATCGCTGTGGGCGGCTTCATCAATCGAACGCTCGAGGATCTTCTCAGCACCGGTTAGGGCGAGAGCAGCAACCTGCTTACGCAGTTCCTCTTTCACGCGATTACGCTCAGCTTCAATTTCTGCTTTACCCTGAGCGATGATTTTCGCACGCTCAGCGTCTGCCTCTGCTTTGGCTTCGTCAACGATTTGATTTTTGCGCTTATTAGCAGCTTCGATAATTTCGTTGGCAGCGGCCTTGGCATCTTTGAGTTGCTCGGTCGCTTTGGACTGAGCCAGCTCCAGGTCTTTAGCAGCGCGGTCAGCGTCCGCCAGACCGTCAGCGATCTTCTTTTGGCGCGCTTCAATAGCGTTAATGAGCGGTGGCCACACGAACTTCATGCAGAACCACACAAACAACATAAACGATATCAACTGGCCTAATAAGGTAGCGTTAATGCTCATAACGACACACCTCCTCTATTCGGGAAAACCGGATTAGCCTACCAACTGACCAACGAATGGGTTCGCGAATACGAAGAACAGTGCCACACCAACTGCGATCATAGAAATCGCATCGAGCAGACCAGCAACGATGAACATTTTAGTTTGCAGAGCAGGAGCCAGTTCAGGCTGACGAGCAGAAGCTTCCAGGAACTTACCACCCAGGATAGCAAAGCCGATAGCAGTACCCAGAGCAGCCAGGCCAATCATCAAAGCAACAGCAATAGCGGTAAAGCTGATTACAGTTTCCATTATTCTCTCCGTAAAAAATAAGCTAACAAATTTAAAGCTGAAAAATTATTAGTGATCTTCATGTGCCATGCTGAGGTAAACCACAGTCAGCATCATGAAAATAAACGCCTGCAATACGATGACCAGGATGTGGAAAATAGCCCAAGGCACGGACAGTGCAAATTGGCTCCACCAAGGCATCAATGCAATCAGAATAAAGATCAACTCCCCTGCATACAGGTTACCAAACAGACGCAGTGCCAAAGAGATTGGCTTTGCAATCAAAGTCACAGTTTCCAGAACCAGGTTCACAGGAATCAGTGCCCAATGATTGAACGGCTGCAGTGTCAGTTCCTTAACGAAACCAGACACGCCCTTGACCTTAATGCTGTAGTAAACAATCAACAGGAACACGCCGATGGATAGACCAAAGGTAATGTTCAAATCGGTTGTTGGTACAATCTTGAGGTAAGGAACGCCCATGAGGTAGGCGGCATGAGGAATAAAGTCAACAGGAACCAAGTCCATCAAGTTCATCAAGAAAACCCAGACGAAGATGGTCAGGGCAAGCGGTGCGATAACAGGGTTGCGACCGTGGAAAGAGTCACGAACGATGCCATCAATAAATTCCACCATCATTTCAACAAAACATTGAAACTTAGTTGGAACGCCTGCTGTTGCCTTTTTGCCTGCTCTGTAGAATAACCACAGGAACAAGCCTCCCAAGCCAACTGAGAACAGGAGTGAGTCGACGTGCCAAGTCCAGAATCCTTCACCCACTGCCAAGTTGGTCAGGTGATGCTGGATATAACTGGAAGCAGTTAATTCACCTTCAGCAGCCATTTTTCATCCCGTTTTTTTGTTGAAAAGGAAAGGTGCTATCCAATGCACTGCTAAGGCCAAAGTGTAGGTGGTAAACAAAGGCGCGAAATCTACCTTGAAGCCCGCGAACACAATACAAAACAATGCTATTGTTAACAGCAACTTAATCGCCTCCCCCCAGTAGAAAGTCTTTATAACCTTCCCTGATTGACTTGCTCCCATATGGGAAAAAGCGAGGGTGGCGAACACGAAATTGGGAAGCACTGCAATAACCATCCCGGCTAAAGCAGAAAGACCATGCTGTACTCCCCAAAGCACGAAGAAGAGAACCGAAGCCCCCCCGGCTACCGCCGCCTGCATCAACACCAATTTGTATGCTGACCACCGGCCACGACGCGCCAAAATCTTACTCAACTTCTCATCTCCGCAATTTGCCTTTTGTTTATTGGTTTAGATGACCGGATGTCGAAAATACGGTCAAAGTCAAGGTACAAAAAGCTTGCGAAAGTATACCGTTTCAAGCCTTAGATGCAACTTCGACATAAGTAAAAACGGCACTTTAAACGTGATGGAGCGCCAAACTTTAGAAAATCCAACCTTAACAAAGGTCACAAAATTACATAAAGGTGTTTTAACCTATGAAATTTAATGAATTTTGCTAAGAATTCCGTCCAGTTCAGCGAGATTTTGGAAGTTAATTACGACTTTTCCACGACCTTTTTGGTTATGATTGATGGAAACTTTAGCACCCAGTCGCTCAATTAACTGGGTCTCCAAACGGCTTACATCGGGATCTTTAACTGTTTTTTCGGCGACTTCAGCAGGATTTAGTGTCTTATTCACTAATCGTTCGGTATCACGAACTGTAAGTTCTTTAGAAGCGACCAATCTTGCCAGCTCAGTTTGCTGATCACCGTCGATTCCGAGCAACGCACGAGCGTGTCCCATATCGATATCGCCATTTTCCAACATGCGTTTCACCGGTTCATTGAGACTGTTCAAACGCAATAGGTTAGTGACCGTGGTACGGGATTTTCCCACAGCTGCAGCCACCTGTTGGTGAGTCAGTTCAAACTCTTCGATTAAACGGTTCAGGGCGATAGCCTCTTCCATGGCGTTAAGATCTTCACGCTGGATGTTTTCAATCAGCGCTATGGCCACAGCAGACTCATCAGGCACGTCTTTTATCAGACATGGCACCTTATCCAGCCCCGCCAGCTGAGAAGCACGCCAGCGACGCTCACCGGCAATGATTTCAAATTCAGTGGCCGATACAGGGCGTACCACGATAGGCTGGATAATCCCCTGCACCCGAATAGATTCAGCCAGCTCTTCCAGTGCCTCTGGAGACATATCTTTACGGGGCTGGTATTTCCCCGGACGCAAAAGATCCAGATCCAACTGTCGTAGCTCACCGTTTTCATCCGACCCAGGCTTCACATCGGCCTGAGTCTGGGTTTCCAGCTTCTTGCTGGCCGCATGACTGGTACTCAGCAGAGCATCCAGGCCCTTACCCAGTCCACGTTTTTTCATTGTCATGATTATTCCTTAAGCCTGCATTGCCTGCTGTTGCTGCTCTGAACGACGAATAATTTCCCCGGCAAGCGCCAGGTAGGCCTTGGCTCCAGCGCTGGACTTGTCGTAATACATGGCAGGCGCACCAAAGCTTGGTGCTTCAGCAAGACGAATATTGCGGGGGATAACAGTGCGGTATACCTTGTCGCCAAAGTGCTGCTTGAGCTGTTCGGAAACATCGTTGGCCAGGCGGTTACGGGGATCGTACATGGTGCGCAGAATCCCTTCGATCGCCAGCGTCGGATTAACCATGGCAGCCAGCTTGCCTATGGTATCAAGCAGGGCTGTCAGCCCCTCCAGTGCGTAGTATTCGCACTGCATGGGTACCAAAACTGAGTCAGCTGCAGACATGGCGTTCACAGTCAGCATGTTCAGTGAAGGCGGGCAGTCGATAAAGATAAAATCATACTCGTCCCTTACGGCCGCCAGTGCATTGCGCAGGCGGACTTCCCGGGCGAAAAATTCCATCAGTTTGATTTCGGCAGCGGTCACATCGCCATTACCGGCGATCAGATCATATTTGCCTGAAGTGTTGCGGATGACTACGTCATCGAAAGGTTTTTCCTCAACCAACAACTCATAAGCTGTGTTTTCAACTTCATATTTGTCGACGCCACTGCCCATGGTCGCGTTGCCCTGAGGATCCAGATCAATCAGCAATACCTTGCGCTTGGTCGCCGCCAATGATGCGGCCAAATTTACACATGTAGTTGTTTTTCCGACGCCTCCCTTCTGGTTGGCTACGGCAATTACCTTACCCACAATGTCACCCTGTCAGTCATTGCTTGCCCGAATAGTCCCTTGGGTACAAGTTGCTTGATGTGTGCACAGATTGCAACTTGTACAGGCTTGTTTGGCAAACAAGTTATTATTCTTTCACTATTTTCAGCAGATGCCGCTGTTCATCCAGCGCGGGAACCTGCAAAGCGATTGTGTCTTTTAATTCAAAGCCGGCGGGTATACTGGCCATCTCGTCATCCGCCAACTGACCTTTGAGAGCATAGAATACTCCATTTTCAGCTGGCAAATGGTGACACCAGTTGAGCATATCGTCGACGGAGGCAAAAGCCCGGCTCAATACACCATCAAATCCCTGCTCCGGCTGATAGGCTTCAACCCGGCTTTCAGTTGGCACTATGTTGTCCAGACCCAGCTCAAACTGTACCTGTTTCTGAAAGCGGATACGCTTTCCAAGGCTGTCCAATAACACAAAGGTTTTATCCGGGTTCAAAATCGCCAATGGGATCCCAGGCAAGCCAGGTCCGGTGCCAACATCAATAAATCGATCGCCCTGAAGATGAGGCGATACCACCAGAGAATCCAAAATGTGGCGAACCAGCATCTGCTCTGGATCCCGCACTGAGGTCAGGTTATAGGCTTTATTCCATTTGTTAAGCAGGGCAACAAAGTCCAGAAGTTGCTGTTTTTGCTTGTCCGTGGCCTGGATATTGGCTTCGGCCAGATAAGCATCGAGTTGAGCTGCTAGCACAGGGAGTCCCCTTTAAAAATCGCGACAAATATTATGTATCTGGAGATAAACAAAGGGAAGCGTATCGCTTCCCTTGTAAGGTATCAGCTGCAGTCTACAGCTCAGGCGCTTTTACGCAGCAGACCACGCTTTTTCAAATGCACCAGCAAAATGGAGATGGCAGCTGGCGTAACGCCTGAAATCCGGGAAGCCTGACCTATGGTCTCTGGCTTGTGAGAGTTCAGCTTGGCAGTCACTTCGTTGGACAGTCCAGGAACTTCAGCATAATCAAGATCCATCGGCAAACGGGTATTCTCATTGCGCTGATGTTTGTTGATCTCATCCTGCTGACGCTGGATATAGCCCGCGTATTTCACCTGGATTTGAACCTGCTCAGCAGCATAAGGATCTTCCAGGCCTGGACCAAAACCTTCAATGCCAACCAGTTTCTGGTAATCCATTTCCGGACGACGCAACAGATCTTCAAATGAAGCTTCGCGGGAAATTGGTGTATTCAGATGTGGATTCAGATGCTCAACCAAAGGTGAATTCACATGTACCCACTGACTACGCAAGCGCTGAAGTTCCTGTTCAATGGAATCCCGCTTCTCATTGAACTTCGCCCAACGGTGATCATCAATCAGACCCAATTCACGACCTTTTTCGGTCAAACGCAGATCGGCATTGTCTTCACGCAGCAGCAGACGGTATTCGGCGCGGCTGGTGAACATACGGTAGGGCTCTTTGGTACCCAGAGTCGACAGATCATCAACCAGTACGCCCAGATACGCTTCATCACGGCGAGGAGCCCAGGACTCTTTGCCCTGAACCTGAAGTGCCGCGTTGGTACCGGCCAGCAGCCCCTGAGCACCGGCTTCTTCATAACCTGTGGTGCCGTTGATCTGACCAGCGAAGAACAAGCCATCAATGGTCTTGGTTTCCAGAGAGTTTTTCAGATCTCTTGGATCGAAGTAATCATATTCGATCGCGTAACCCGGACGGATGATCTCAGCGTTTTCCATCCCTTTGATAGAGCGAACCAGGTTCAGCTGTACGTCAAATGGCAGACTGGTGGAGATGCCATTTGGATAGATTTCTGTGGTTGTCAGGCCTTCAGGTTCGATAAAGATCTGGTGTGAACTCTTATCGGCAAAACGGTGGATCTTGTCTTCAATACTTGGGCAGTAACGTGGACCAATTCCCTCAATCACACCTGAGTACATAGGACTTCTGTCCAAACCACCACGAATAATATCGTGAGTGCGCTCATTGGTATGGGTGATAAAACAGGAGATCTGTTGTGGATGCTGGTTAACATTACCGATGAAAGACATTACCGGCAGGGGATCATCACCTTTCTGCTCAATCATCTGAGAGAAATCAATGGTTCTGGCATCGATACGTGGAGGAGTACCAGTCTTCAGGCGACCAACACGAATAGGCAGCTCACGCAGACGCTGTGCCAGTGCCATAGCAGGCTGATCACCGGCGCGACCGCCACCATAGTTTTCCAGACCAATATGAATACGGCCACCCAGGAAAGTACCAGTTGTCAGGACCACTGCAGGAGCTTCAAATGCCAGTCCCATCTGAGTGATAGCACCGATCACCTTGCCATTTTCAACCACAAGATCATCAACTGCTTGCTGGAAGATCTTCAGGTTTGGCTGGTTCTGCAGGATCGTCAGGATCGCCTGTTTATACAGAGCGCGATCTGCCTGAGCACGGGTAGCGCGCACAGCAGGACCTTTGGATGAGTTCAGAGTACGGAACTGAATGCCTGACAAGTCTGTTGCGGTAGCCATAGCACCACCCAGAGCATCGATCTCTTTAACCAGATGGCCTTTGCCGATCCCACCAATAGCCGGATTACAGGACATTTGTCCCAGCGTATCTACGTTGTGAGTCAACAGCAGGGTTTTACAACCCATTCGAGCAGAGGCCAATGCGGCTTCAGTTCCGGCATGACCACCACCTACAACAATTACATCAAACCGTTCATGAAAATGCATGACACTGCCTTCGATTACATAAGAGGAAATTCACAGAGCAGAATATTTTACCACCTGGCTGAGCCAAGGTGAATGATCTATTTAGATTGAACGGATCGTCATGGATCGGCTTTATAGATCTTAAGATCTTTATATAGATCTTCTTACTATGTTTACTATTAGGATCGACAAGATCTGTGCAAAACGCTAAAAGTCCTTTTAAACCAATAGTTAGTGAATTTCTGATCCTGTGATCTGTGGGCGATCTAACGCAAAATAAGGTGGGGATAGATCGCGTGGTTATCCACAGGGTGGATCTTTGGTCAGTTGAGGTGTTAATTAGTTCAACGGTAGATCAGATCTAAATAATACCTTATCCACAAATTTATTATTTTGGATCGTAATCTGTGGATAAGGATGATCTATTCTGTGTGCAATAGAGGCTTTAGTCTGAATGACAGGATCTCACACCTGGTTTTGCCAATCAGATAACCAAGACAGGGCGGGCTCTTCAGGGACAGGATTCTGTTGAACATCGATCTGGATCTTATTCACAATGGCTTTGGCGCCAAGCTGTTCCATCTGCTCCACCAGCTGCTCAGGGCCCTGACAAAAAGTGTCATAGCTTGAGTCGCCGATTGCACATAAAGCGTACTTCACCTCTGTCAGATCCGGTTTTTGAGATTGGATCTGTGCCAGTAAAGGTTGAATATTGTCAGGTAGATCTCCAGCCCCATGGGTTGAAGATACCAGCAGCCAAATAGCCTTTGGATCCAACTGGTCCAGATCCGGTGACAGATGAATTCTGGTTTCATGTCCTGCCTGTTCCAGCTGGGCCTCAAGTTCATCTGCAACATACTCACTACCACCCAGAGTGGTGCCAACTAAAATCTCAAACGTGCTCATTTTGTTTCCTGTGTTACCTGGATTAATGGCCAACATCTTAGCCGAACTGCCCCGCCATCCATAATGGGGAATTTAGGTCGGGGTTATCCCTGAGGGCGGATGCACCTGAGCCTGAGTCGGGGTACACTTTGGCGATATCCTGGCTGTTTATTTAAATCAATGACTTCCGATTTTCATCTACCTATAGATGCCATCAAAGCTGAGTTTGAAACTCAGATAGAAGAACACCATATGGTGATTCAATCAGATACAGGTTCAGGGAAATCTACCCGATTACCTTTATGGGCGGCTGATGGTGGCAATCGTCGTGTGCTGGTGGTTGAACCCCGGCGGGTGGCCTGTGTGGCATTGGCTGACTTTCTTGGCAGTGATGAGATATGTCACCAACACGGGCTGAATGTCGGCTATGCCATCAGGTTTGAAAATCAGGTTACCCAGGACACTCAACTGGCATTTGTGACTCCCGGAATCGCGCTAAACTGGTTCGCTGAGAACGGATTGGAAGATTTTGATCTGGTGATCATTGATGAGTTTCATGAACGGCGCTGGGACACAGATCTTTTGTTGGCGCTGCTAAGGCGCCAGAGCCAGCACAGGTTATTGCTGACATCAGCCACGATAGATGGTGAACGATTGGCGCAATACCTGGGCCACAGTACCTATTTATTGCAGACCCAGGGTAAAAGGTTCCATGTGGAACTTCGCTATTTGGCCAACGACAGTCAGCAACTGCCTGATGCCAGAGACTTGCCACTGAGGGTGCGCAGCGCGGTAGAGTCTGTGATCCCAGACCTGGATGGGGATATTTTGGTGTTTCTGCCGGGTAAGGGGGAGATCTGCAAATGTGCGCAGCTACTCGGTGATCTGCCACTGACCTGTATGCAGCTCCATGGTGGCTCAGATATAGATACCCAGCGGCAGGTACTGGCCAGCGGCCAGGGCCCCAGAGTGATCCTGGCGACCAATGTTGCAGAAACCTCGCTGACTATTCCTGGTGTCACTGTGGTGATCGACTCAGGTCTGGAGCGCAGAACCCACCAGCGAAATGGCAGAACAGTGCTGTCTCTGGCCCGGATTTCCCGGGACTCAGCTGATCAACGTCTGGGTCGGGCCGGTCGTGTCAGAGAGGGAATATGCATTCGGTTGTGGGGGCAACATGCGCCACTGGAAGCAAGAACGCCAGCTGAACTGCTACGGGAAGAGTTGACCGAACCTATGTTGGCCGCAGCTGCCTGCGGTAAACCGCTGCAGCAACTTGAGTTTGTTGATGAGCTGAAAGAAAAAGCGCTGGCTGAAGCGAGCAGCAGACTTGAGACAATTGCTGCCATAGATGCTGGTGGAAAGATTACCGAGCACGGCCGGGCCCTGTTTCCACTGCCTATTGATACTCAATTTGCTCACCTTATCAGTGCTATGGAAGATGATGTCAGCAAAGGCATTATGGTGGACCTGTGCGCTGCCATGAGCCTGGGCAGAAGGTTGTGGCAGACACCGTCATCAGTGGATGGCCTCAGAGAGTTGGCAGTATGGGAACCTCTGGGGTGCGACGCTATGGCGATGATCAAATTGCTTCGCCAATCACTGCCTGAATTTCTCAATATTGATCTTCAGTTGCGCCGGGAGATCCGTCAGCTGGCCAATCAGATCCGCACGGTTGTTAACCTGCCACCGATGGAAACAGGGATCCCTGATGAAAAAGCCAGACAGACCTGGCTCTGTCAGGTGATAAAAGCCCTGCCGGAATTGACCTATGTGCAGCGTCAAACCCGCGATAACGCCTATGGAAATGGTCGTAATGAGGTTCAGGTGAGTCGGGAAGGCCGCTTTGCGGTGCTGGATGACAACCGTAAGGTTTATCCTGAAGCCGCAGTTGTGTTGGATCAGTTCTCACTGCCAGGCAGAGGTGTCAGACAAACCCTGAATATGGGTACCTGTATGGTGCCTGTCAGCTGGAGGTTGATAGCCGGGATTGAGCTTGGCAGTGAGCGTGTGGCACAGGAGCAACCTCATCCTGATAAAGGCTGCCTGATGGAGCGTATCTATGGCGGACGGGTTATCGCCAGCTACTATGCGCGGGTATCGGGTGCTCTGGCTGTTAAAGCGGCAGCACAGGCCATTATAAAAGGAGAGGTGATGCCAGGGCTGGCGGAAAAGCTGGCAGATGATCTCCAGGCCAGCGCTATCTGGCTGGCTTTACCCAGTGCCACGAGGAGCGAACTGTTGGCGGGCATGCCTGATCAACAGGGTGATACATTGCCTGCATCTGATCTTGAAACTTACCTGGTAAACAAGCTTCAGGATCTTGGCGTTGTCGAATTGGACGACCTTGGTTTGCTTGAATGGGAAGATCTGGAATTTGAGTGTATCCCGGACTGGTGTCGACAGAAGTTTGATGAACTGTATCCCAGAGCCCTGGTGTTGCCTGAATTGAAGCTCAGAGTTGAATATGATGTCCGGGCAAAAAAGATTGAAATGACTTATCAGGACGGCGCACGCAAGACCGACCCCAAACGCTGGGAACTCCCCAGATGGCAGGGATGGAGGATTCAGTATCGCAAAGCCAGCCGGGTAGTTGATATTAAATAGCGCGCCAGGGCACAACAAAGCCCGGAAACGACCGGGCTTTTCTGCTTTTGCAGGAAGTTTACTGCAGTCAGAGTTTCATACTTTCCAGCTCTGTCAGATACTGATCGTTTAGCTTTTTGACCTTTTTCAGATACTTTTTGGTTTCATCATAGGGCAGGTT
The DNA here is from genome assembly GCF_023349125.1 of Shewanella corallii. Lineage (GTDB taxonomy): Bacteria > Pseudomonadota > Gammaproteobacteria > Enterobacterales > Shewanellaceae > Shewanella > Shewanella corallii. The sequence continues at coordinate 26,419 of NZ_JAKIKT010000013.1, forward strand.
GCTGATCAGCCTGATGTAAACCTCATCACTGCTCATGCTATTGATCAGTGGGACCGCTTTGCCAATGTTGCGACTTCTGTCGGCATTGAATGCCCGGGCAACGTTACCAGCACCTGTATTGTATGCCGCGATAGTGCAATATTTTCTGCTGACAGGATCTTCGATTTTTTTCAAATAGCGCTCAGACAGAATAGAGAGGTAGCTGGAGCCGTACAGTATGTTGGTTTCCGGCTGATAAAGCTCTGATGCTGAAGGAGCCTGCTCCTTCTTCAATATCTTGGTTGCCACATCCAGACCGGCAGAGTTGGGAACAATCTGCATCAGGCCAAATGCCGGTATATGGGATTTGGCTTTGGGATTAAAAGATGATTCGGCATGGGAGATTGCCAACAGTAATGCCAGGTCATTGTTGGATTCTTCTGCTGCCTGTTGATAGTGACCTATGAAAGGTGAGATTTTTCGGTACAGATAATTGCCCGGTAACTTTACCTGGTAGGAACGAATATTTTTGTATCTGGGGTCTTTTCTGGCGGTTTGCAGCTGTTGATCCAATACTTCCACCCGGGCCTGGGTTTCCTGTTTGACCTCAGCCAGACGTTGCCGTTTTTGTTCTTCACTCAATCTGGCGTTGGCATCCACGGCACTCATCATCTTCTCTGATTGTTCGCTAATCTGCTGAACCAGTTGTTGACGTGAATCTTCGATAGACTGGGGAGTAATTTCAGGTATCTGAGTGGCCAATTGTTGCTGTAGTACATCTGACGACAGGTCTATTTGTCCCATAAGATCCGCCGCCAGTCTGTCTTCCACCAGCCTGGCGGCTGTGAGTGCGGCGCCGGAATTATCACTCAGAGTCTCAATGGTCAGGGTTTGATCTGCTTCGTTGAGGATTAAGCGGGTCTGTTGGTCATCTGTATAGATCACCTCTGCCTCCGTTGAGCTCTGCACCGGGATGGCCCAGTTTTTCAACAGGCTGGCCCGGAACTTATCGTACTCATCGAGATAAGACTTTCTGAATTTTTGATACTCAGTTTGCCTGACATCAAGAAACTGCTGTTTTTGACTCTGGTACTGTTTTTTGAACTCTTCAAATGAGTCAGAAGCGGTTACCTGATTTGATAAAGCTGTTATCAATATAATTAAAATAATGCGCATCTCTCATCCTTAAAAGTAAGCATTAAACTCATATTTGGTAAGCAGGGCATCAGCGGTGAAGTGAGGTTCAAGTTCAGATATTGAATAAAATGATGCGGTAGTTTGTGTTAGTCTGTTTATTATTGGCTCAAACTTTTCGTTATCATCTACAACTAACGCATTATCTAATTGGTTAAGTAATTCCTTGTTTGCTGCTTGTTGAGACTGATATCCCGTATAGCCTACAGACAGATATAAGTGCATACCACTGGCGCCCAGCTGCTTACTCTTCATAAAGTAAGCAATGTTATGATTATCAAAAAAGAAGTCATTTTGATGACCAATAGCCTTTTCAATCGAATCGACTTTTAGTTGAGTATTTGTAAAGGGTATTAATGGAGTAAAGTCTGAAAGATAGTCTTTATTATGTTCAAGACTATGAACGACTATACCTGATACCCGTTCCTTTTTGCTGATTATAGTGAGCAGGTACTTATTGTCTTTGTAGTATCTGTACTCTATATCACTGTCTATGTCTGAGGTCTTGATGACCTGAGGCATGCCCACCTGCCTCTCTGCAAAAGCCAGGTAGTTACCTATGTCCAGTTTACTTAGGGTGCTTTCTTCAACCTTATGAGTGAAGTTTGCTATAACACCCTGATAAACCTCCAGGATAAGTTGCTTACTGTCAGACCAGTTACCTAGCCCTATAAGTAAAAAGACTACAAACAGTATTCCTGACATTATTTTTTTAAAGATACTGGTGTTGGCATCATTTGCTTCATCATGATTAACATCACCTGTTATCACACCAGCAAGAAACTTCTTTACCGTAGGCATAGCTTTATCAATCCATTAATACGTTATGCTTATTTTAATTCAGGTTTATAAAATTTCGTTGTTTTAAAATCAAGAGGTATAACCCTGAGTCAGCAATCTATAAACCATTTCATACTTTCTCTGTATATGGATGAATATATTTTTGTACTAATTTTCTTTTTCAATAGGGATATATAGGTAAAGTTATTATTCACTTAAAATGTGTTTATTAGCTATGCCTTAATTAAGTTTTGAAACTGTTAAGGAAGACTTCTGTGAAAAAGTATATTGCTGTCTGTATTCTGGCTGCCACGCTTTCAAGTGGTTGTATGTCCACATCTGAAAATGCGGCAACCATGGATCGCGCTGCTGCTGCGACTGATCTGATATCCAGAATGGATGAGGTGGGTTATGCCAAAGTCGCCCATGTCCCAGGTGTAGACCAACTGCTGCATTCGGCTTCTTCAATTCTGGAAAGACAGAGAAGTGTCATTGAAATGTATCAGGCACAATCTACCAACCACAGAGATGTGCAGGCGTTTCTCTATGCCAATAAAGACCTTGAGCCACTGGCGCTGGAACAGGCCATTGTTGAATTCGATGCCGGTGCTTTGAATGATGAAGAGAAAATTGGCCCCAAAATCCAGGTATATCGCGCTGCCAGTGAGCAGATATTTGAAGAAAATGTGGAATTGGCTGTTGAGCTCACCGTACAACTTGGTATATCTGCGGCCATTCTGGCTCAGAATGGCGAAGCCGTTACCGATGCTATCAGTATCAAAGCTGCAGATTACGGCGTAAATATGCTGACATCTTCAATCTTCGGTTCCGACGATCAGGCCGATGAAGATAAAGAAACTGAGCATACTCACATGGGTTTGGCATTATTGGCAGCCAAAGATCGGCTGGAACTGGCCTATGAAGCCAATGAATTGATCGACCTGGAATTGGACACCATCAAGGCTGTTGAAGCATTGCAATTGGAACTGGAAGCCAGAAGATAATGAAGTTTATCTGGTTGCTGGCATTACTGCTGATAAGTGGTAAAGCCTTCGCCTGGCCAGACTGGGTGTTGCAGCCTGCACAAAATGAGCAACAGCTTGTTGGTGTGGGTATAGGGCAAACCCGGGTTGAAGCCAAAGAGCTGGCAATGGCGGAGATAGTCACTCAACTCAGTGTCAGGGTAGAGACAGAGCAAAGTCAGTTACTGGCCAAATCCGGAGATCAAAGCCGGCAGGAGTTCCGTCAGCAAACCCGCCTTAGCTCCCTGCCTTTCGAACTCTTTGGTGTACAGGAGATCAATTCGGCTCAACAGGAGCAGCAAGTTGCTGTGATGTTGGCTGTCGACAAATCGGCAATGGCGATAACCCTGGCCGATCAGGTAGAGGCCTTGTTGGACAGTTACTCCCAAATGTCAGGCGATCCTGTCAAAGGCTTTGTTGCAGCAGTTAAGCAGATGGGGTTGATTCCCCTTGGCCGAAATTATCTGGCAGCCATGCGTGGCTTGGGTTATCCCAATGAGGCGCAGGAACTGAGGCATAAAGCGCTCAGTGAGGAGATTCTGGCAGCCAAATCCCGGGTTAGTGTCGAAGTCATTGGCTCAAAGCAGCATCAGCAAATTTACTCCTATCTTGCGACCGGTTTTACAGCCTCGGCCAATGCCGAAACCAGGCTTTGGTTGAGGCCTGAGCTCAAATGGCGAACCGCCAAACAGGCCGGGCGAGTTGTCGCCAGAGCTGATTTACAGCTCAGTTATCAATATCCCCAATCTCCTTTTACCGTTGTTCACCGTCAGAGCCTCAGTGCCGATGGTGTGGCATTCAGTCAGGCTCAGGCAAAAGAGCAAGCTCTGAATGCCATCATAGAGCAACTGAAGCAACCTCCCTCTGAGTGGAACACAGGAAGTGACACACTATGAATAAACTCAAATCTTTTTCTTGTTCTCTGCTGGCAATAGCTGTGCTGGCAGGTTGTCAAAGTACAAAGCCAGCATCACAAACCAATAAAGCTAAAGTCAGTAATCGGGCTTCCAGTGCCATTGTGGCCAAAAGTGCTTATGACTTCTCAGATGATGATATCCGCATGCCCGCCTATTTCGATACTCAGGGACTGGATCTTTGTACCTTTGAGCCAGGCAATGAACATCCGGATTGCCCTTTGAAAAAGCCAATAGTGCGGATGTACTTCGATGGTGCAGAGGTGGGGGGCGAAGGTCAGGGGGTGAATGCCCTGCGCGCCTATGAAGATAAAGATCTGCTGCTGATGCTGGAGAACCAGTTTGCCGGTATTAATCGATTCCGCATTGTGACTCAGGATGATGATCTCATTGCTATTGAGAATACGATTGCCTCAGCGCAACAGGGAGCAGGCTATGTGATAGATCAGCGTCGCAAACAGCAGGTGCTTAAACCTGATTATCTGGTGAAACTGGATTCTCTGCGTACGGTTAAAAATGAAGGCAGCATTACAGGTTGGATGGATTACACCCTGGAGTTGACCACTGCAGTGCTGAACCCTTTTACCCGGGAGAAAATGTCACATCCCAATCTGGGCAAAATCCGCGTGAAATCTGAAGACGTGCGTGACCGCAGTGAACTTAAATTTGTGATGGCCAGTAACCGCTATGTAAGTGGTTTCAGGTACTTCGATTCAGCCCATGTGAACGCGGTTATCAATGATATGGCCTCACGGGGTATAGATATTTTGCTGACCCGCATGCTTAGCGAGATGCCAGCAACGACTCAGGTGCTGGGGATTAAGGGGAATAAGCTCAGCCTGGATCGGGGACAGAATGCCGGGGTTATGCCCAATGAAACCATGATTGTATTCAGCTATGAAGCTGGCTTTGTGGAGCCTTTGGGGGTTGCCCATGTGATGCCTTCAAAGAATCATGCCACAGGTGAAATAGTTCGCTGGAAAGATACAGATATTGCAGACGCCATCAAGGCCAAAGCGGAGGCCGGTATCTACCGTCCCGGTAATGGGGTCAAGATCTTCGCCGTATCTGTTGGCACGCCTGCAGACTTCCTGGAGAACCGTACATGAAACCCTGGTGGGCAGTGGCATTATGCCTGCCTTTGTCTGCAATGGCCGGGGTGGTGGTAAACAGTCAGGGGCAACTTGAAGTTGAAGCCTGCGCCTATGGACGCGGTCAGGTCGCTATTGCCGGAGCCAGGGATATGGCTGCAGCTGAACTGGCAGAGTTTGTACGGGGGGCCAAAGTGCTGGAGCAGGTGTCGGGAGCTGAATACCTGAGTGAGGCCGACAGAGAGTTTTATCGCAGTGAACGACAGGTGTTGTTGCAGGGATTGAGTGCCGGCGCCATTCCTTTGAGTATCGGGTCTCCCCGTATTCAGGGGGGAGAGACCTGTGTGCCCGTTTATATGGCACTGGAACATGCCAGTGACGGCGAGCTTGTCTGGGATGATGAGTCTCCCACTGCGACAGTCACTGTGATGGGGGAAGGTTGGCCAGCCAGAGGTAGGTCTGCGATGCAGAATGCTGAGCAGGATGCTTTTGCCCGCGCCGTTTCCCAAGTTGCCGGAGTCTGGCTTAACCAGCAACGCAGCCATTCATCTATGTTGGCGATGAGCATTCAGGATGAGCGGGAGTCCAATAGCTTAAACGAGATGGTTGGTCAGCAATTGCAAAGTCGTACATCCGGCATTATCTCCGAATGGCAGTTGTTGGCTTCAGAACCTCTGTCCAACAATGGCGTCAGAGTCACCATTATGGCTGTCGTGGATAAAACGCCTCTGGCTGCCGGTATTCAGGATCTTCTGTCCAGCGTTGGTTCTCCCCGTATTGCACTTGTCGCTGATGGACGGTTGAAAGAGGAGATTGGAACCTGGCTCACCGGGCAGGGTATAGAGGTCTCTGACAGGGCCCCATTGGTACTGGAAACCCGCTCCGAACTGATTCCACATGGCAATAATGTCAGCCTGCATATCTCACTGCATCTGAGGGACTATACCGGCAATATCTATGGTCGCTGGGAAAATGAACCTCACCTGATGACACTGCCCAATAAGCATGGGGTTGAGTCCAGGCTCACCCAGGCACATCTCTCCTCTGAAGCCAATTTGGAGTCCCTTGCGGCCGCGTTGCAAAGCGCATTTGAGCGGGTTGTGGCGCAGGGAGGCATTATGCGGCAGCTGAGAATTCCCAGGGATATCCTGTCACAGCCCCAACAATTGCAGGGGCTGTTGAATGCTCTGGCTGGTGTAAAAGGTGCCAGTGTGCAGTTGGGAGATGCGGAAGTCGTGGCTAATATGAGGTATTCAGGCTCCTCAAGTGACCTTGCCAGTCAGGTGCATCATATGTTGCTGGCAGCTGCGACTGGGCCTCTCCCGGAAATTGAGATCAGGGACGATTACATTCTTTTCTATCGTTAAAGGATTAACACTATGAAATTTCGCTTACTGGCACTGTGCACGTCACTGGCATTTCCCGTGGCTGCGGAAGATTTTGATTTAACCGATCTGTTGCCCGCCAGACCCGGTGACAAAGTTCAATCCAGCGATGTGATGGTGAAAGGGGATGCTGTCGCTGCGGCTGATGATAATGCGGCGGTGCAAACCGCCCACCAGCTGCTCATGGAAGATGATGGTGATGGAATCAAGATGATTCAGGTAGGTAGTGGTACTGGCATTCTGTCTATGGGAAGTGCCAGTTACACCAGCTATGACAATCTCAATGCCACCTTGCTGTCGAAGCGAGGAGCCTATAACCAGGCTTATCTGATTGCCAAGAAACAGCTGGTGGAGAATATGAAAGGGGTTGAGCTTGCCTGTGCCAATCTGGCCTCAGTCAGCATGGATGTAATTGATACTGGCGTAGAGGGCGTGGCCAATACCTCGACGAACTTCAGCGAGGGCTGTAAGGAGTCTGTGTCCGGGTCATTGGCGGGCTTCGTGACCTTTGATGTTTATGACGACCCTGATTCCAAAGAGGTCAGAGTCAGCTTGATTTCCACTCCGAAAACCCGTGCGCAGATACGCCGCAATATGGGGTGTCTGGCGGTCACTACCGACCCCAATTCAATTTTTTCTCAGGTGGTAAAAGATATCAAACAGGGAGTGTTACCGCCCGTTGGTGCCAAGGTGCTGACCCATGCCGAAACAGGTGAAACTGTGGTGCTGGGATTTGGCAGCGCCATCATACGCCAGAATAAAAATAGTGCGGTGCAGAAAAAGCTAAAAGGGGCGGCCAAGAGCCAGTCCCAAACTCGTGCCAGATCTGCATTGTTGGCGACCCTGCAGGGGGAATCTGTTTATTGGCAGGGTAGTTTTGATGAGAAGCAGATGGAGTCGACAGAGCAGCTCCGTTACACAGACCCCTATTTGCAGGACCCTCAGCGGGTAGAGGTATTGGAAGAGGAGCGGCAGATATTTATCAATACCCTGAAAACATCAGATGAGTACTCCACGTTGACCAAGGGCAAACTGCCAGCTGGAGTTAACAGTAAGAACTTTACAAGTGAAGATGGTTACTGGCAGTACACAGTTGCTGTTTATGCTCCCAGTTTGGAGGCAGAAGCCAGAAAGGCCGCCAAGCAGATGGCGGGTAAAGGTCAGCCTATGTCAGGTAAGTCCAGTGGTAGATCAATCCTGGCTGTCGGTGGCGCCAATGATAATGCTGCCAACCCTAAAGGTGCATCTGGCAAAGTGTCCCAGGAAGAGGGGCTGTAATTGAATCTGCAGATCCTGTTGCTGCTTAGTCAGAGTCTGGCGGCTGCATTCAACCCTGAGTCTGCGATCCGTGAGCAGAGCGCATCATTTCAATATGAAGCGTCAGCTGACATAGCTAGGGTGTCCAGCAAAATTCATGTGTCGGATTCAGTTTTGCTTGGTGCTTGTCGCAGGGCCTTGCTGTTGCCCCACAAGAAAAAGAATCATCAGGCGCTGCAAACCCTGACCGGATTGACCTTGCCTGAGCAGCCCGGGTATTTCCAGGCGGATGTGAGCTCTTTTCAACTTGAGCGGCAGCAGGATTGGATTTACTGCACAGGACAGGTTGCATTAGCACCCGAAGCGCAGAATCTGGCAGGTTTGGCGATGGCACAAGCTTGGTCTGCACTGTCTGCAAAACGGCATGAGCTGTTGCGGCCACTGCTTAAATTTACTCTGGATCAGGAGGCGACATACAACGACAGCCTGATATTGATAGCCATATCTGCCGGAGGTACCAAAGGTGTGGAACAACTGAAACAGCACTTACTGGAACCAGAGTTTTTGCTGGATGTCAGTCGATTCAAAGGGGCTGAATTTCTGCAGGATGCCGGAGAGTTTGAGTTGGCTCTCGGCCTGCTAGAGCCCTGTCGCCGCACCTACTGCTATTCACAATATCTGGAGCTGGATGAGCACTGGCAGCAGGCTTCTGCAGACAATCTTAAAAGCTATTTTTAACTATGGAAAAAAGATAATTAAAGGGATTATTTAGATGAAAAAGATACTCTTGTTGGCAGCAATATTTGGATTGGCAGGTTGTAATAGCACTTCAAAAACTCAATCTGAGCCACTGGCTGAGAATGATGCCATCCCGGATTGGGTGTTGATGCCAGTGTCAGAAAGGGGATTGGCATCTTCTTCCTGCGTCGCATGGTCAGGCAATATGACGGTAGATCGCGCTCAGGCTATCGCTGCTGCCAGGGCTGATTTGACTCAACAGATCAAAGTGAAATCCAGCGTAATGGATAAGCTCTATAGCCGCAAAACTCAGGCTGATGGTCAGAGTAATTCAGGTGGCAGTTTCGAACAGGTGAGCAAGCAAGTGGCAGAACAGAGTCTGGCCGGAGCCAAGGCAACCAAGGTGGCATTTGCCAGGCTGGACAATCAAAAACAACTGTGTGCGTTGGTGGTGATGGAAAACACCAAGGAGACTTTCGACAATCTGGTTCAGGCTTCCGGACGTCAGCTGGACCCAACCTCTGAAGCTGCATTGTATGAAGAGTTCAGGGCTCAAAAGGCGATGGAAAGCCTGGAAGCTGAGCTGGAAAAGCTGAATAAAAAGTCGCTGTAATAAAAAAGGCCTGACAATGTCAGGCCTTTTTCGTTATTGCTCGCTGAGATGCCGGGCGTGGAATCTCAGGTGGTCCTCAATAAAGCTGGCGATAAAGTAATAGCTGTGGTCATAGCCGGGCTGCATACGGATAGTGACCGGATACTTGGTGTCGGCGGCCACCTTTGCCAGATTTTCTGTCTTGAGTTGTTCTGAGAGGAAGTTATCTTCCAGTCCCTGATCAACCAGAACAGGCATAGGTAATCTGCTTTCTTTCATCAGTTCAACGGCATCATATTGACGCCACAGACCTCTGTCTTCACCCAGATAGTGACTGAATGCCTTCTGTCCCCATGGCGCGTTAACCGGGTTACAGATAGGACTGAAAGCTGATGCCGAACAGTAGCGCTCCGGTTCACGCAGCGCTATTGTCAGCGCGCCGTGGCCACCCATGGAGTGTCCTGCAATACTGCGCAGATCAGACACTGGAAAGTGAGTTTCCACAATTGCCGGCAGTTCATTTACCACATAGTCATACATGCGATAATGGCGATTCCAGGGCGCCTGTGTGGCGTTCACATAAAATCCTGCTCCCAGGCCCAGGTCATATTCACCATTGGGATCATCAGCCACACCTTCTCCCCTTGGACTGGTGTCCGGTGCAACGATAGCGATACCCAATTTGGCGGCCAGTCTCTGTGCTCCGGCTTTCTGCATAAAGTTTTCATCTGTGCAGGTCAGGCCTGACAGCCAGTAAAGCACCGGAACCTTATGACTGGCAGCCTGAGGAGGCAGGTAGATTGCGAACCTCATGCTACAGTTCAGTACTTTTGATTCGTGGGTGTACTGTTTATGCCAGCCATCGAAGCTCTTATTGGCACTTACCAGAAATAACGACATGCAAATCTCCCGGCCTACTCTGTTACTTATCCATATGAATCACGGTACGGATGCTTTCACCCTTGTGCATGAGTTCAAATGATTCGTTAATACCTTCCAGGCCCATAGTGTGGGTAATAAAGTCATCCAGCTTGAATTCGCCCGCCATGTAACGGTCAACGATTTCAGGCAGTTCTGAACGTCCCTTAACACCACCGAAAGCACTGCCACGCCATACACGTCCGGTTACCAGTTGGAATGGACGGGTAGAGATCTCCTGGCCTGCACCAGCAACACCAATGATCACTGACTCACCCCAACCCTTATGACAACACTCAAGGGCGCTGCGCATCACGTTGACATTACCGATGCATTCGAAAGAGAAGTCCACGCCACCATCAGTCATCTCAACGATCACTTCCTGGATTGGCTTGTCAAACTTGCTTGGGTTGATCAGATCTGTAGCACCCAACTTTCTGGCCAATTCAAATTTGGACTCGTTGATATCCACGCCGATAATACGGCTGGCACCTGCCATGGTGGCACCGATAATGGCTGACAGACCAATGCCACCCAGACCGAAAATAGCAACGGTATCACCAGGCTGTACTTTGGCGGTTTTCAGCACGGCACCCATACCTGTGGTGACACCACAACCCAACAAACACACCTCTTCAAGTGGTGCTTCAGGGTTAACCTTGGCCAGAGAGATCTCAGGCAGGACTGTGTATTCAGAGAAAGTGGAGCAACCCATGTAGTGGAAGATAGGTTCACCATCTTTGTAGAAGCGGGAAGTACCATCCGGCATCAAGCCCTTACCCTGGGTTTCACGGATCTTCTGACACAGGTTGGTTTTACCTGACTTACAGAACTTACACTCACCACATTCAGGGGTATAAAGCGGAATAACATGGTCACCAACGGCAACACTGGTTACACCTTCACCTACCATCTCTACAATACCGCCGCCTTCATGGCCGAGAATGGCAGGAAATACACCCTCAGGGTCATCGCCTGACAGTGTGAAGGCATCGGTATGACAAACACCGGTAGCAACGATTCGAACCAGTACTTCCCCGGCTTTTGGCAGCATTACATCAACCTCTTCTACTGACAGAGGTTGGCCTGGGCCCCAAGCAATGGCGGCTTTGGATTTGATAAATTGGGCTGACATAGAAACTCCAGAAAGTGATTGCATAGACACACCAATCATTTGGTGGACGCAATAAGCAGAACAGACATTGTAATTAGCATTTGCGAAGAGATAATCTACTTAGAACGCAAATAACTTTTACCCGGTAGCAACAATGATGAAGTGGGAAGGTGTCACTGAGTTTGTTTATGTAGTGGACGCTGGAAGTTTTACCTCTGCAGCCAAACAGTTGGGAATATCTACAGCTCAGGTAAGCAGGCAGGTTAATGAGTTGGAGAACCGCCTGAATACGAAATTGCTGTACCGAACAACCCGAAAAATCTCACTTACTGAAGAGGGACGTATCTTCTATCAGCACTGTCGTCAGGTGCTGGATGGGCTGGAAGATGCTGAGCGGGCCATCTCTAATTTACATATGTCACCCCAGGGCATTCTTAAGATGACGGCACCGGTGATTTTTGGTGATCAATATGTGATGCCTGTGGTACTGGATTATATGCAGCAGTATCCGGAAGTGGAGATCATCTGCGAATTGACCAACCAGCCTCTGGATCTGGTTCATGGCGGCTATGATTTGGCTATCCGCCTTGGCCATCTTAAAGACTCTTCTATGATGGCCCGGCTGCTGACCAACCGAACTTTGCATGTATGTGCATCTCCTGAATATCTCAGTCGCCACGGTGCGCCCCATACGCCTAATGAACTGGCACAACACAATTGCCTGGTGGGTAATAACAGCCACTGGCGTTTCATGGAGGAGGGCAAACAAAGGGGATTACGGGTTAAAGGTACCCTGAACTGTGGCAGTGGCAGTGTGCTGGTTGAAGCAGCTATAAGAGGGCTGGGGATTGTCCAGCTACCTGGATATTACGTGGATGCAGCGATAGCGGATGGTCGTTTGATTCCTTTGCTACAGGCTTATCAGGAGCCGAAAGAGGGGATTTGGGCTCTGTATCCCCATAACCGACATCAGTCCCTCAAAGTGAAGTTGCTGGTGGATATGTTGGCAACACAACTGCTGAGTATCAGCCAATAACTGAAATAAAAAACGGCCACAACAAGTGGCCGTTTTTATTTTTGATGACCGAATTCAGGCCTGGAACTGGCCCATCTGCTGTTGCAGTTCGGTGGAGCTGCTCGCCAGTTGTTTACTCTGGTTGGCCAAGGTAGATGCGGTGTTATTCAGGCTGGTGGCACTAGCATGGACAGTATCCACATTCTGGTTAATCTCTCCCGCGACCACTCCTTGCTCTTCCGCAGCAGTTGCGATTTGAGCAACGTTCTCATTGGCCTGTACCAACTGAGCCGCCATTTCTGCCAGCAGTTTTTGAATTCTGCTGGTAGCCTCTGCGCTCTCGGCGGCCTGATTTTGACAAGAGGTCATCGCCTGGGTTGTGCTCTGGGAAGCGCCGATCAGACGGTTAATGGTTTCACTGATCTCTGTGGTGGATTCCTGAGTGCGACTGGCCAAAGTACGAACTTCATCTGCAACTACGGCAAACCCTCTGCCCTGTTCGCCAGCGCGTGCGGCTTCAATGGCGGCGTTCAGCGCCAACAGATTGGTTTGTTCAGAGATAGATTGAATGATGTTAACCACATCCTGAATGCCGGATACACCACTTTGCAGTTCGCCTACCTGCTCATTGGTACTGGTCACCTTATGCACCAGATCTTCCATTTTCTGTTGGGTTCTATCCATTTCCGACCGGCACTGTGTGGCGTGACTGGCCGCTTCGTTAGTGCTGGTACTGGTGGTTTCGGCATTCTCAGCAATATTGTTGATCGTAGAGCTCATCTGATTCATGGCGGATACCACCTGATCCAATTGTGTTAACTGGTTTTGAGCATCCTGAGCAGTGTTATTACTGATAGTGGAAATCTGACTGGCCAACTCATTGGATTGGTTAGAAGATTGTTTTGCTGATCCGACCGCTGACTGCAGCGCTGACAGAGTGCTGTTCAGGGTTGCACTCAGGGAAGCGATTTCGTCCTTTCCCTTATCGTCGAACCTTACCGTGAGATCGCCCTGGGAAACCTTATTCAGCTTCTCACTCATCTCGTTGACCGGTTTAGTGATACTGCGTCCAATGGCGTTACTGATAAGCAAGAGGACTGTGGCTGCGATAATGGTTTCTATAAGAGAGATAAAAGCATCCTGATAGAAGGCATTATCAATGTCCTGCAGTAGAGTGCCGGTACCGATAACCCAATCCCATTGAGGAAAGCTGGTGACATAGGAGAGTTTGTGGGAGGAATCGCCATTACTCTTTTCCCAGTAGTACTCTACAAAGCCTTTGCCCTGATTACGGGCGACATTGGTCATGTCCAGAAACAGGGCATTGCCTTCGATATCTTTCTGGCCAGAGACCAGAGTGCCGTTTAAGTTTGTTTGCTCAGGGTGCATCAACATCCGGGTATCTTTTGATAACACCCAGAAGTAGTTTTCACCACTGAACCTGAGCTCAGAGAGGGTTTGCAGGGCTTTTTGTTGAGCCTGTTCACCGTCTTCCTGGGCATATTTCTCGACCAGTTTGTAGACTGTGTCTATTTGCGCCGACAACTGATTCCGACGTTCTTCATACGCCATGGAACGTTTGTCCAGTACCGCATAAACTGAGACCGCAATCAGAATCAATACTGAAGTCACTTCCACCAATAACTGCTTCTGGCGGATATTCAATTGCCTTAGGTTCATTACTCACACTCCCTTTAACACTGTCTAAATAGCTTAGTAGACTGCTCGGGTATTTTTTGAATATTTAACTGAACCTGGTGGAAAATTTGGGAAGTGGCGGGGAAATCCAGCCGAAAGCATGATAATCAGGCCATATTCCGATGATATGGCCCCGATTTTTATAAGGGTTACTTACCGATACAGAAGGAGCTGAAGATTTTGCCCAGCAGATCATCTGAGGTGAAGGTGCCGGTAATCTCAGACAGCGCTTGTTGAGTCATACGCAGCTCTTCAGCCAGCAGTTCTCCAGCCTGGAACACTTCAAGTTGCTCCTTACCGATTTGCAGGTGGTCGGCAGCCAGTTCAAGCGCTTCCAGATGGCGACGACGGGCAATAAAGCCACCCTCCAGATTACTCTGATAACCCATGAGGGATTTCAGGTGCTGTTTGAGACTCTCGACTCCCAGACCTGTTTTAGCTGAAATGCGGTAAACACTGTAGCCCTGTTCTTCGGTGGTCTCCAGTGGCTCACCTGTCAGATCTGCCTTGTTACGCACCACTGTCACGCCCAGGTTGGCTGGCAGGCGATCAATAAAATCAGGCCAGATATCATGGGGATCTATGGCTTCTGTGGTAGTGCCATCCACCATAAACAATACCCGATCAGCAGAATTAATTTCGCTCCAGGCGCGCTCAATACCAATTTGCTCAACAGTGTCTTCGGTATCACGCAGGCCCGCAGTATCGATAATATGCAGTGGCATGCCATCCAGATGAATATGCTCACGCAGCACGTCACGGGTGGTGCCGGCGATTTCAGTCACGATGGCTGACTCTTTACCTGCCAGAGCATTCAGCAGACTGGATTTACCAGCATTGGGACGACCGGCGATAACCACTTTCATCCCTTCGCGAATAATTGACCCCTGTTTGGCACTGGCCTGCACTTCATCCAGCTTGTCGATAATGCGATACAGGGCGGCGGCAATCTTACCGTCAGACAGGAAATCCACCTCTTCATCCGGGAAGTCGATGGCGGCTTCTACATACAGACGCAGGTTGGTGACCTGATCAACCAGTTCATGGACCTCTTTGGAGAACTCGCCCTGCAGGGATTGTAGCGCGCTTTTGGCTGCCTGCTCGCTGGTGGCGTCAATCAGATCGGCAATCGCTTCCGCCTGAGTCAGATCCAGCTTGTCATTCATAAAGGCCTGTTCACTGAACTCTCCCGGGCGGGCGATACGGATACCGGTGACTTCCAATACCCGCTTAATCAGCATATCCAGTACGATTTGACCACCGTGTCCCTGAAGTTCCAGTACATCTTCGCCGGTAAAGGAGTTGGGGCCTTTGAAGTACAGGGCTATGCCCTGATCCAGCACGGTACCGTCGGCGGCTTTAAAGTCGCAGTAATCAGCGTAACGAGGTTTGGGCAGATGACCCAACAGTGCCTCAGCGGCGTCCGTCGCCTTTGGGCCTGAGATACGAATAATACCGACACCGCCGCGTCCGGGAGCGGTAGCCTGTGCCACGATAGTCTCTGTTGTCACGCTCAATTACCTGTATTGCTAAGGGTCTGTTGACCTTTAATGGTTGAGTTTTGCTCGCTCTAGACGCGCTTTAATCGCGACGCAAGGTGTGTCGCCTAGTGGGCCTAAGCAAATACCTTGCAACAAAGAGTAAAGCGCGTATAGCCGAGCCCTTCGGGCAGCGTTTGTCGTCGCTTTCTACTGCATTAACGCTCATTTATGTAGAGCAACTACACCTCAATCGCGTTGCTTTGTATAAAACAACGACAAAAAGCTGCAAAAACCATCTTCAAAGGTGAACAGACCCTACTAAAAGAAAAGGCGGCCATTGGGGCCGCCTTGTGTTCAAGCTTTAGCCTGGAGGCTTATTTTAAGCCTTTTTTCTCCAGCTGGGCATAAATAATCTTCTGCTGGATAATGGCAACCAGGTTACCTACCAACCAGTACAGAACCAGACCGGCGGGGAACCACAGGAAGAATACGGTAAATACCACTGGCATCCACTGCATCATCTTCACCTGCATAGGGTCCATGGTTGGAGCCATAGGCTGCATTTTCTGCATCACATACATGGACACACCCATCAGAATAGGCAGTACATAGTATGGATCCTGTACCGACAGGTCATTAATCCACAGCATAAACGGCGCGTGGCGCAGTTCAACAGATTCCAGCAGTACCCAGTACAGAGCGATGAAGATTGGCATCTGCAGCAAGATAGGCAGACAGCCACCCATAGGGTTAACTTTCTCTTTCTTGTACAGCTCCATCATGGCCTGACCCATCTTCTGACGGTCATCACCATAACGCTCTTTCATCTCCTGCAGCTTAGGTTGCAGGTTACGCATCTTGGCCATGGAGGTGTACTGAGCTTTGGTCAGCGGGTACAGAGCACCACGTACAGTCAGGGTGATCAGGATAATCGCCACACCCCAGTTGCCAACAATGCTCTGGAAGAACATCAGCAGCTTGTAGATAGGTACAGCCAACCACCACAGGAAGCCGTAGTCCACTACCAGGTTCAGAGTTGGAGACAGTGCAGATAGAGCTGCCTGATCTTTAGGACCAACGTAGAACTTAGCTGCAACATTGTCAGTGGCACCTGGAGCAACAGTGAATACAGGCGTACGGAAGCCAATGTTGGCTACACCATTGCTTTCACGGGTAAACAGAATGTTTTGCTCATTCGCCTGAGGTACCCAGGCTGACACAAAGTAGTGTTGCAACATGGCAACCCAACCGCCCTGAGTTTCTTCTTTCAGGTTGGCTTTGGCCATCTCTTCAAAGTCATACTTTTCGTAGCGTTCTTTTTCAGTAGAGAAAGCACCACCGCGATAAGTTGGCATCATCATGCTGGAGTCACTTGCACGCACGGTCTGCTTGATTTGACCATACATCTGCATTTTTAGCGGTTCAGCAGAAGTGTTGTGAATACGGTAATCAACACCAATATCGAACTCGCCCTTACGGAAAGAGAAGATTTTGGTGAAGGTTGCGCCATTCTCAGCTGTGTAAGTCAGTGGCACGTCCAGCGTGTCGCCTGTCATTACATACTCAGTCTTGGCTGCGGTGAAGTGAGCACGACCGTCAACAGAGTCGATACCATTGGCACCAATCAGACCACTTTGGGCGATATAAGTGAAACCAGGGGTTTGCTCAAGCAGAACGAAAGGCTCATCTTTGCCCAGTTCCAGCTTATGAGACAGCAGAGCTGCATAAACGATGTCACCACCTACAGGACTGATTTTCACATCCAGCTGGTCGGTTTTAACCGTGATAAGGTCCTTTGAGACAGCTACCGTTGCCGGTACTGATGCGTCCGATTCAGGAACATCGGTACTGTGTTGAACAGTTTGAGTGGCCACATTGGTCTGAGCCTGAGCTTGTGGCGCTTTATCTGCCTGCCACTGTTGCCACAGCAGAAAGCTGACAAACAGCAGACCGATCAGCAATATATTGCGTTGAGATTCCATAACCTTATTTATTACACCTGTCGTTTTTAGGGGGGACGGGATCACTACCGCCGGGATGTAAAGGGTGACATTTTAATATGCGTTTGATGGCAAACCAACTACCTTTCACAGTTCCGTGAATTCGGATGGCTTCAATAGCATAATTGGAGCATGTCGGAGTGAAACGACATCGAGGTCCCAGGAGGGGACTGATGAAAATTTGATAGCCGCGGATAACCGCGGTCGTCAGCCATTGTAGCGGCGAGAGAGTTTTCGCCATAGCTTTTCTATCAACTTGTTGAGCTCGGCATTTTCCATAGCCAAAACACCACCTCTGACCAGTACAACAATGTCAATCGGCGGCAACTCATGCTGATTCAAACGGAAACTTTCGCGGACCAGGCGTTTTACCCGGTTACGTTGGTTAGCACGTCGAACGTGTTTCTTTGCAACAGTCAAACCCAAGCGCGGATGGTTCTCCGAATTCGGAATGGCAAGCAAAGTTATTTCAGCAGAAGAGGCTTTGATAGGGTTGGAAAATACAGATTTGAATTGCGCGGGAGTTAACAGACGTAACTCCCGCGAAAAGGTGTAGCCAGTCACCTGAAGCTATGCTCCGATTAGGCAGACAGGCGTGCACGACCTTTGGCGCGGCGACGAGCCAGCACCTTACGGCCGTTGGCAGTAGCCATGCGAGCGCGGAAGCCGTGAGAACGCTTGCGCTTCAGGTTGCTTGGTTGAAAAGTACGTTTACTCATGATTTGGCAATCCGTCTTTATAGGTTAACGTTACCTTATCTCTATCGCCTTTAGCTTAAAGCTAATCAACAGGCCAGAGGTAAGGACAAAAAAGAGGCCGAATTGTAATCACTTTAGGAAATGGCGTCAACACACATTACCCAGTCTTTGATTAATTCGCTCTGTGCCCACTTCGACCTTATTCAGATCAAAACACCACAAAGTGTGGATAACTCTGTGAAGAGCCACTACATCTGGTAGATCTCACCTCAAAAGGTGTGATCGCGGGCCGGTGATTATAGATCAATAGCGATCGCTTTATAAAGCGGCTTTTATGGGGCTTGCAGCGATAAAAAGATCGCAGAAGATCTTGACTCCGGGCAGTGGATTTGTTTCTGCGATCTTGCTGTTGATAAATCGCTTTTAAGGATAGCGATCCTTTGGATCTCACTATAGAATAACCCCCTTTCGGTTGATCTTTTGGGGATAAGTTCAGTGGCTGTTTCGCTTTGGCAACAATGTATCGGTAGACTGCAGGATGAGCTTTCTGCACAACAATTCAGTATGTGGATTAGACCGTTACAGGCTGAAATGGAAGGCGATACTCTGGTGTTGTATGCACCAAACCGCTTTGTACTGGACTGGGTCAGAGACAAATACCTGAACATGATCGCTCAGTTCTTCACTGAGCAGATGGGTAACGATGCCCCAAAACTGCGCTTTGATATCGGCAGCCGCCCCTCTGCCCGACCTGCTACGCCTGCACCTGCTGCGGCGCGTCCAGCGACTGCCGCAGCCAAACCAACTACCTCATTTAACAGTGTTGAACCTGTAGTGGCACCTGCCGGTCACCGCAGCAATATTAACCCTACCTATCAGTTCGATAACTTTGTTGAAGGTAAATCGAACCAACTGGGTAAGGCCGCCGCACTGCAGGTTGCCGAGAATCCGGGTGGTGCCTATAACCCCTTGTTCCTTTATGGCGGTACAGGTTTGGGTAAAACCCACCTGTTGCACGCAGTGGGTAACGGCATTATCAAGAACAACCCAAATGCCAAAGTGGTTTACATGCATTCTGAACGATTTGTTCAGGACATGGTTAAAGCACTGCAAAACAATGCCATCGAAGAGTTCAAACGCTACTACCGCAGTGTTGATGCGCTGTTTATCGATGATATTCAGTTTTTTGCCAATAAAGACAGATCCCAGGAAGAGTTCTTCCACACCTTTAACGCTTTGTTGGAAGGTAACCACCAGATCATTCTGACCTCTGATCGCTATCCAAAGGAGATCGATGGGGTAGAAGATCGTCTTAAGTCCCGCTTCGGCTGGGGCCTGACCGTTGCCATTGAACCGCCGGAACTGGAAACCCGGGTGGCGATTCTGATGCGCAAGGCTCAGGAGAGTGGTATTAACCTGCCCGATGAAGTGGCTTTCTTTATCGCCAAGCGACTGAGATCCAACGTCCGTGAATTGGAAGGCGCCCTGAACCGGGTGATTGCCAACGCCAACTTCACCGGTCGACCTATTACCATTGATTTTGTTAGAGAAGCGCTTCGCGACCTCTTGGCTCTGCAGGAAAAATTGGTCACTATAGACAATATCCAAAAGACAGTAGCTGAGTACTACAAGATCAAGATGGCAGATATGCTGTCCAAGCGTCGCTCCCGCAGTGTTGCCCGTCCACGTCAAATGGCGATGGCGTTGGCCAAGGAGTTGACCAACCAGAGCTTGCCGGAAATTGGCGATGCCTTTGGCGGACGTGACCATACAACGGTATTGCATGCCTGTCGCAAGATTGCTCAGCTGCGTGAAGAAAGCCACGACATTAAAGAAGATTACGCGAACCTGATCCGCACCTTGTCTTCCTAACATCGGGAACTGAAGATAATGAAATTTTCAATCGATAGGGATGCCCTGTTAAAGCCGCTTCAACTGGTGAGCGGTGCCGTAGAGCGCCGTCACAACCTGCCTATTCTGTCTAACCTGCTGGTGGAGGTGAGTGCTAACTCACTCAAGATGACCGGTACTGATCTGGAAGTGGAACTGGTGGGCCAGGCTCAAGTCCATGGCGACATTCAGGAAGGCCGTACCACAGTGCCGGCCAAGAAGTTGCTGGATATTGTGAAGTCTTTGCCTGAGCAAACAGAACTCAAGATCGAGCAGCAGGATAACAAGTGGTTATTACGCTGTGGCCGCAGCCGTTTCTCGCTGGCCACTTTGCCTGCAGAAGAGTATCCAAACGTCGATGCTTTCCAGAGCGATATCGAATTTACCCTGAAGCAGGGCACTATCAAGTCTCTGATAGATGCCACTCAATTCTCCATGGCCAACCAGGATGTGCGTTATTACCTGAATGGTCTGCTGATTGAAACCGAGGGCAGTGTAGTACGAGCTGTGGCGACCGATGGTCACCGTCTGGCGCTGAGCCACAGAGCCCTGGAAGTGAACCTGCCGGAAAAACAGGTCATCGTGCCACGTAAAGGTGTCACTGAACTGTCCCGTCTGCTGGACAGCGAAGATCAGGATATCCATATCGCCATTGGCGAGAACGCTATCCGCGCTACCACGGCGACTGCAGTATTCACCAGTAAGCTGGTTGATGGACGCTTCCCTGACTATCGCCGTGTGTTGCCAAAGGGCGGTGATAAAGTTGTGATTGCGACCCGCCAGTCGCTGAAACAAGCGCTGACCCGTGCATCTATCCTCTCCAATGAGAAGTTCCGCGGTGTGCGTATTCAGTTGGAACCTGATCTGCTGAAAATCACTGCCAATAACCCTGAGCAGGAAGAGGCAGAAGAGATCATTGATGTTGAATATCAGTCCCAGCCACTGGAGATTGGGTTTAACGTTTCCTATCTGCTGGATGTGCTCAACAATCTGCGCAGCGAAGATGTCCGCATTACTTTGCTGGACGGCAACTCAAGTGCATTGATTGAAAACCACGTGGAAGAAGATTCCATGTACGTGGTGATGCCAATGCGTCTCTAGTTTAGGTAAACCGCCGGCCTTTGCCGGCGGTACTGTTTTCAGCACATGAGTCTTATTCGCCTCAAAATCGATACCTTTCGCAATATTGATTCAGCCCAATTGCTTCCCGGCGATGGGCTGAATTTGATCTATGGCCTTAACGGCAGTGGCAAAACCAGTATTCTGGAAGCCATCTACTTTCTGGGAATGGGTCGTTCCTTTCGCAGTCACCTTTCCCAAAGGGTGATAAATACTGATGCTGATCAGCTGACTGTGTTTGCCGTGATGCAGCATGCTCGAGGTGAAGATAAAGTGGGTTTCCGCCGCAGTCGTAATGGCGATACTGAAGTCCGCATTAATGGCGACAAGGTTAAACGTCTGTCGGTGCTGGCCGAGACCCTGCCTATTCAGGTGATCACTCCTGAGAGCTTTTCTTTGCTGTTTGAAGGCCCTAAATCCCGTCGTCAGTTTATCGATTGGGGAGCATTTCATTCAGATCCCCATTTTTACCAGGCATGGACCAATACCCGCCGTATTCTCAAGCAGAGAAACCAGTTGCTCAGGGACGGATCTTCCTATTCCAATATCCAATTCTGGGACAGGGAATTGGTTCGATATGCCGAGCAGGTAACATCCATCCGAAACGCTTATGTAGACTCGTTAAATGAGCTGTTAAAGGGTATAATCGGAGAGTTTTTACCACGGGTTTCTGTTAAGGTGTCTTTTACCCGTGGCTGGGACAGTAAAACGGACTTGGCTCAGTTACTTGAGACCCAATATCAACGTGATCTGTCACTGGGACACACAGTCAGTGGCCCCCATAAAGCAGACCTTCGTCTGCGGGTGGGAAATCTACCGGCACAGGATGCTCTTTCACGGGGGCAATTAAAGTTGCTGGTATGCGCGCTGCGCATTGCCCAGGGCAAATTGCTTAAACAGCAATCGGACAAAAACAGCATATATCTGGTGGACGATTTGCCATCAGAGTTGGACGCCGACCACAGGCGGCTGTTGTTGAAGCAATTAACCGATACCGGTGCTCAGGTGTTTGTTACCGCTATTGAACCTTCAGCCATAGTCGACTCGCTCCACCGGGCTCCAAGCAGGATGTTCCATGTGGAACACGGGCGTGTAACGCAAGTTGAATAAACGACGAGAGAATAATATGTCAGAGAATAGTTACGATTCTTCGAGTATTAAGGTTCTTAAGGGCCTTGATGCAGTACGTAAAAGACCTGGGATGTATATTGGTGACACCGATGATGGCACAGGCCTGCATCACATGGTATTCGAAGTAGTCGATAACTCTATCGATGAAGCTTTGGCTGGCCACTGTAGTGATATCACCATCACTATCCATACCGATGGCTCTGTGTCCGTACAGGATGATGGCCGTGGTATTCCGGTAGCCATTCACCCAGAAGAGGGCGTGTCTGCTGCCGAAGTGATCATGACTGTACTGCACGCCGGCGGTAAGTTCGATGACAACTCCTATAAGGTATCCGGTGGTCTGCACGGTGTGGGTGTTTCCGTAGTAAACGCTCTGTCTGAAAAACTGCAGCTGACTATTCGCCGTGAAGGTAAGGTTCACGAGCAGTTTTATACTCATGGTGTGCCTGATACGCCAATCGCCGTAGTGGGCGAAGCGACCAAGACTGGTACCATGATCCGTTTCTGGCCAAGTCATGAGACCTTCTCTGACACTTTGTTCCACTATGAGATTCTGGCCAAGCGTGTACGCGAGCTGTCATTCCTGAACTCAGGTGTGGGCATTCGTCTGGTAGACGAGCGCGACAACAAAGATGATTTCTTCAAATATGAAGGTGGTATCAGCGCCTTCGTTGAATACCTGAACCGCAACAAGACTCCGGTTAACAAAGACGTATTCCACTTCACCGCTGAGCGTGAAGAAGATGGTATTACCGTTGAAGTCGCCATGCAGTGGAATGACGGTTTCCAGGAAAACATTTACTGTTTTACCAACAACATCCCTCAGCGTGATGGTGGTACTCACCTGGCAGGTTTCCGTGGCGCTTTGACCCGTAACCTGAACAACTATATGGAGCGTGAAGGCTTCAATAAGAAGGGTAAGACCAACGCTACAGGTGATGATGCCCGTGAAGGTTTGACTGCCGTAATCTCAGTGAAAGTGCCTGATCCAAAGTTCAGCTCCCAGACCAAAGACAAGCTGGTATCCAGTGAAGTTAAAGGCGCAGTTGAGCAGACCATGGGTGAGCGTCTGAATGATTACCTGCTGGAAAATCCTGCTGATGCCAAGATGATTGTTGGCAAGATTATCGACGCAGCCCGTGCCCGTGAAGCAGCCCGTAAAGCCCGTGAGATGACCCGTCGTAAGGGTGCTTTGGATCTGGGTGGTCTGCCGGGTAAGCTGGCTGACTGTCAGGAGAAAGACCCTGGTCTTTCCGAAATCTACATAGTGGAGGGTGACTCGGCCGGCGGATCCGCCAAACAGGGCCGAAACCGTAAGAATCAGGCGATTCTGCCACTGAAAGGTAAGATCCTGAACGTAGAAAAAGCGCGCTTCGATAAGATGCTGTCTTCTCAGGAAGTGGCTACGCTGATCACTGCACTTGGCTGTGGTATCGGCCGCGATGAGTACGATCCGGACAAGACCCGTTACCACAACATCATCATCATGACGGATGCTGACGTCGACGGCTCACACATTCGTACGCTGCTGTTGACCTTCTTCTTCCGTCAGATGCCTGAACTGATTGAGCGCGGTTATGTGTATATCGCCCAGCCACCTCTGTACAAAGTGAAAAAAGGTAAGCAGGAGCAGTATCTGAAAGATGAAGCTGCCCGTATCGAGTATCTGACTACTCAGGCACTGGATAACGCCAGCCTGTACTCTTCACCGGGTACCCCGGGTATGAGCGGTGAGCCTCTGGAGCGTCTGGTAAACCAGTATCGCGAAGTGGAAAACACCATTGATCGCCTGTCTCAGCGTTACCCTGAAGTGGTAACTGACCGCATGATCTATCATCCTGCAGTGACTGTTGAGATGCTGAACGATGAAGCAACTATCGCAGCCTGGTGTCAGGCTCTGGTTGATGACCTGACCGAGCGTGAAAGCTCTGGTGTGTTGTACAGCGCAATGCCAGTACTTGACCCTGAACGTAATGTGTACCTGCCTCAGGTAACCATTCGTAAGCATGGTATCGATACTCACTATCTGTTCAGCTATGACTTTATCCAATCTGCTGATTACCAGCGCATTGTGAAGATGGGTCAGGCGTTGGATGGCTTGGTTGAAGATGGCGGCTATGTGCAACGTGGTGAGCGTACCAAAGAGGTAGACAACTTTGTTGATGCTCTGGACTGGTTAATGTCTGAATCCAAGCGTGGCCTTTATATCCAGCGCTATAAGGGTCTGGGTGAGATGAACCCTGAGCAATTGTGGGAAACCACTATGGACCCTGAACAGCGTCGTATGCTGCAGGTGACCATTGAAGATGCTATTGGCGCTGATCAGCTGTTCAATACCCTGATGGGTGACCAGGTTGAACCTCGTCGTGACTTCATTGAAGCCAACGCATTGAACGCAACTCTGGACGTCTAATACACCCTCTTAAAGAAACCGGCCCAGTGCCGGTTTTTTTGTGTCTGCAATTTCTGAATAGCATCAAAAGTCTGACTTATACTTAAAACAAAGCCTGGATATATAACCAATCAGGAAGCCGAGCTTTGTTTAAAAAAATAATAAAATCCGTATTTAACCTACGGGATGAGCACGAGCTCAAAAATGAGAATGTGTTTAAAAGCAGCGAACGAAAGGTGGTCGAACAGCAGGCTAAAGAGGCGGTCAGGTCTCAGCCCCAGCAGGCACCTTCAACCAGCCAGACCCATGCTCAGACCAATCATATCGATGTCACCGCCCTGTTCTACAGCCTGTTGTTTCAGGCGGGTAGTGAGGACTCAGGAGGTGTGGCCAATACCCTCGAAAAACAGGTGATTGAAGCGGTAACCGAAGCGCTGGCGTCGCCGCAGCAGATCGCCAACAACGTCTTGTCTCTGCCCAGTCGGCTGGTGGAACTGGATAATCAACTAAAACACCCGGACACGGATATCGAGGGGATCCTGGCCTTGCTCCAACAGGATCCCGTATTGAGCGTAGAGGTGCTTAAGTTGTGTAATTCTCCGGCATTTCGTCTCAGTCAAAAGGAGATTTCCGGGTTGCAGCAGGCAGTAGTTCAGCTGGGCCGGGAACAGATCCGCCAGATGGTGGCATCCTGCATGGTCAAGGAAATGATGGATATCAAACCCATCTATTTTCGCCGTTTTGGGGCGCAAATCTGGCGCCACTCCCAGCAGGTTGCCTGGTTGGCGGGGCAGTTTGCCGACCGGGAACAGGCGGATGATGCCTTTATGATTGCGTTGGTGCACGACGTTGGCAAGATAGCGATATTTAAGATGCTGCTTGATGCATTTGCCCAATCAGAGCAGGGTGAACAACCCTGTTCTTCTCTGTTCCGGCAGGTGATGACGGCCCGCAGTCTGACGCTCAGCGCTGTTTTGGCCAATTGCTGGCATCTGCCTGAGACTATTACCGAAACATTGTCGCAGTTAGCAGCCGTTGATGGCCAGCCAGAAGAGGGGATATCTCTGGTTATCTGGCGTGCCAACCTGGTGAGTGAGCTCTACATGCTTAATGAGTCCGGCAAGTTGGAACCCAATGTGCTGACGGCATTGCAACAAAGGGCCGGGGTAACCCCCGAGGAGTTTGATGCGCTCAGTGTTCACTTGAAACAGATACAGTAAATAAAAAAACGCGCCCAAGGGCGCGTTTTTCTTTAGTGGATAACCAGTTATCGCTAATCGGTCATCAATAATCTCATTGATAGCGATTATTGCAGTAGAGAGATATCGGCTACGTGCAGGAACTGCTCACGCAACTGATTCAGCAGCGCCAGACGGTTGTTACGCAGAGCCATATCATCAGCCATTACCATCACGTCTTCGAAGAAGGCATCAACGGCATCGCGCAGGCTGGCCAGCAAAGTCAGCGCCTGCTGGTACTCACCGGCAGCAAACAGTGGTGCCAGCTGTGGCTGCAGTTCTGCCAGCTTGGCAGCCAGAGCTTGCTCAGCTGCTTCGGTCAACAGTTCAGGCTTAATCTCGGTTGGCAGTTCGCCTTTCACCTTGGCCAGAATGTTGGAAACACGCTTATTGGCTGCTGCCAGTGCCAGAGCTTCATCCATGGTACGGAAGTGAGCTACGGCCAGGATACGGGCATCAAAGTCAGCCGGGCGGGTTGGACGACGGGCCAGTACAGCCAGGATAACATCAGTGCTGATGCCTTTGTCCTGATACCAGGCGCGGAAACGGGCCATCAGGAACTCCAGTACCTCTTCAGCAGCATTGGCGTTGGTGAGGTTGTCACCGTGCAGCTCAATACCTTTGGCGATAAGGCTCACCAGGTCCAGTGGCAGCTTGTTGTCTACGATAATACGTAGCACACCAATAGCGGCACGACGCAGCGCAAATGGATCGGCTGCACCTTTTGGAGCCTGGCCGATACCGAAGATACCTGTCAGGGTATCCAGCTTCTCAGCCAGGGCTACCGCGCAGGAAACACCGGCGGTCGGTACGGTATCACCGGAGAACTTAGGCTTGTACTGCTCTTCCTGTGCCACTGCTACGGCTTCAGTTTCACCGTCCAGGCGGGCATAGTGCATACCCATGGTGCCCTGGGTGTCGGTAAACTCCATCACCATATTGGTCATCAGGTCTGCTTTGGACAGCAGGCCTGCGCGTTCAGCGTCAGCCTGGTTGGCATCAATACCGGCAGCAATAAAGCCAGCCAGTTTGGATATACGCTCAACACGGGCCTTCAGGGTGCCCAGCTTTTGCTGGAATACCACTGTTTCCAGGCTGGCCAGACGGGATTCCAGAGTCTGCTTCTTGTCGGTGTTAAAGAAGAACTCGGCGTCGGCCAGACGTGGACGAACAACCTTCTCGTTACCAGAGATAACCTGCTGAGGATCTTTGGAAATGATGTTGGATACGAAGATAAAGTTAGGCAGCAGCTTGCCTTCCTTGTCGAACACAGGGAAGTACTTCTGGTCACCCTTCATGGTATAAACCAGGGCTTCGGCAGGAACCGCCAGGAACTTGTCTTCAAAAGAGGCGGTCAGTACCACTGGCCACTCAATCAAAGAGGTCACTTCTTCCAGCAGATCTTCTTCAATATTCGGGATACCGCCAATCTGCTGTGCCGCTTTCTCTGCGTCTGCTTTGATAATGGCTTTACGGGCTTCGTAGTCAGCCATGACCTTGCCACGTTCCAACAGGGCAGCCAGATAGTTATCAGCATGGTCCAGCTCGAAGCTGGACTCGCCCATAAAGCGGTGACCGCGTACGGTACGAGCCGATTCAATACCCAGCAGTTCGCCGGCAATCAACTCACCACCCATCAGCATAGTCACAG
Source organism: Shewanella corallii (assembly GCF_023349125.1). Taxonomy (GTDB): domain Bacteria; phylum Pseudomonadota; class Gammaproteobacteria; order Enterobacterales; family Shewanellaceae; genus Shewanella; species Shewanella corallii. Next base: position 53,716 of record NZ_JAKIKT010000013.1, read on the forward strand.
TGTGAACAGGGCGGATAAATTGAGTCTTGTTGGAACCCCAGCGCATTGGCTTGGGGATTGGCAGCTTGTCCAAGGCGCGCTGCGCCATGGCTGCAACCAGAGTCTTGGTTTCTGCACCTTCAACCTTGGCGCGATATACCAGCCATTCGCCTTTATCTGTCGCCAGACGCTCAGCCTGATCAACACTGATGCCGTTACCACGGGCCCAGCCCTGAGCGGCCTTGGTTGGGTTACCTTCAGCGTCAAACGCGGAGCTGACAGCCGGGCCGCGTTTCTCAACAATCTTGTCTTCCTGAGCCAGTGCCAGACCGTCGATTTTCAGTGCCAGGCGACGGGGAGCGGCAAACCACTGGCTGTTTTCAAACGCCAGATCAGCCTTGTTCAGCTCTTCGGTAAAGTTGGCCAGGAAAGATTCAGCCAGTGTACGCAGAGCTTTTGGTGGCAGTTCTTCAGTGCCGAGTTCAATCAGCAGGTTTTGATATTTCATTGATATTACCTCTACTTACACATTGGGAAGCCCAGTGCCTCACGGGACTGGTAATAAGCTTCTGCCACGGCTTTTGCCAGGGTACGTACGCGCAGGATATAGCGCTGACGCTCAGTCACAGAGATTGCGTGACGGGCATCCAGCAGGTTGAAAGCATGAGAGGCTTTCATCACTTGCTCGTAGGCTGGCAGAGGTAATGGGGTTTCCAGAGACAGCAGGTGCTGACACATCTTTTCGCACTCGTCGAAAACCTGGAACAGGAAGTCCACGTTGGCGTGCTCGAAGTTGTAAGTAGACTGCTCTACTTCGTTCTGGTGGAACACATCACCATAGGTAATGCGACCCATAGGACCGTCGGTCCATACCAGATCATAAACACTGTCTACGCCTTGAATATACATAGCCAGACGTTCCAGACCATAGGTGATTTCGCCGGTTACCGGAGAGCACTCCAGGCCACCTACTTGCTGGAAGTAAGTGAACTGAGTCACTTCCATACCGTTCAGCCAAACTTCCCAGCCCAGACCCCAGGCACCCAGAGTAGGGGATTCCCAGTTGTCTTCCACGAAGCGAATATCGTGTACCTGAGTGTCGATACCCAAAGCTTCAAGAGAGCCCAGGTACAGTTCCTGAATATTATCAGGAGAAGGCTTGAGCACTACCTGGAACTGGTAGTAATGCTGCAGACGGTTAGGGTTGTCACCATAACGACCATCGGTAGGACGACGGGAAGGCTGCACATAAGCGCTGCTCATTGGCTCAGGGCCCAGAGAACGCAGGAAGGTTTGCGGATGGAATGTACCAGCACCCACTTCCATGTCTAAAGGTTGGACAATGGCACAGCCCTGCTGCGCCCAATATTCCTGCAGGGTCAGGATGAAACCCTGGAATGTTTTCACGTCGTGTTTGCTAGTCATATTACTGCTGTCAGGCTGAATATAGAAAATGGTTCAGATTATACCTTGTGGACGGAGTCTTATGTAGGTTAATTTTTAACGGATTAGCCCATAAATCCTGTGTTGGGCTGGGGGAGTTCTCTCAACTTTTGTTTGCCACAGAGTTGCTCCCCTTAATGGTCTGGAAAGTTTCACAAGGAGCCGGAATGTCAGAGTTGAAACGTTGCACCTGGGTAAGCAGTGATCCTCAATATCTGGAATATCACGACAAAGTTTGGGGTCGACCTGTTTATGATGACCGGGAGCTGTTCGCCAAGCTCTGTCTTGATGGTCAACAAGCGGGTTTATCATGGTTAACCATACTAAAGAAACAAAAGAACTATGAGCAGGCTTTTGCTGATTTTGATCCCTACAAAATAGCTCAATTCGACCAGAATAAGGTGGAGGAGTTACTCCAGAATCCGGGAATAGTACGTAACCGTCTAAAGGTTAATTCCATTATTAAGAATGCCAGAGCTTATGTTGCCTTTGTGGATGGTGGCAATGACTTCGGTAAATTCCTGTGGGATTTTGTCGGCGGTAAGCCGATTCAAAATAGTTTCAGCCGGGACGATGCGTTACCTGCACAAACACCAGAGTCAGAGGCGATGTCAAAAGCACTGAAGAAGCTTGGGTTTAATTTTGTTGGCCCAACTATTGTTTACGCTTTTATGCAGGCAGTCGGGATGGTGAACGATCATCTGATTGATTGCCACTGCTATCAGGATTGCAAGGCCTTGGGTAAAGATTGAGAATTTGAGTGTGCTGAGGTCAGCTGAATCTGAGTCCGGTTTACAAAATAAAAGGAGTGTTCCACGTGGAACACTCCTTTTTTGTTTACAGTGTTTTAGGCGAGACTACTTTTCTTCAAAGAAGAAAGGCTGGCGTTCGCGCTTGTCGCCATTCAGCTCATTCATGGTTTCGGCATCATAGAGTTTACCGTTCACCATGGTGTAGCTGACCTTGTCTGTGACCCGGATATCTTCCAGCGGGTTACCATCGATCACTATGATGTCGGCCAGCTTACCCGGAGTCAGTGAGCCAACCTGATGGTCCATGGCAAAGTGTTTGGCCGGATTGATGGTAGCCGTTTTCAGAGCTTCAAGGTTACTCATCCCGCCCTGGGCAAACATCCAGATTTCCCAATGGGCACCCAGTCCTTCACGTTGACCATGTGCACCAATGTTGGATCTAATGCCCAACTCATTTATCTCATTGGCGATACGCACCACGTTGAAGTGGTTGTAGTGCTCATCCGGTGCGGTTGGGCGACGCATAGAGCGAGCATCCAACAGGTCGCCAGGAACATACTTTGACAGGCGAGGGTGTGCCCACACTTCTGTCTTGTCGTACCAATAGTTCTCACCCGCGATACCACCATAGGCCACATTCAGCGTCGGAGTGTAGCCAACCTCAGTTTGGCTCCAGAACTGCTTGATGTCGTTATAGATGGCTGCCGCAGGCAGTGAGTGTTCGATACCTGTATGGCCATCGGTAATCATGGTCAGGTTATGCTGCATCAAACTACCACCCTCAGGTACCACCATCATTTCCAGTTCACGGGCAGCGGCTATAACTTGCTGACGTTGATTACGGCGTGGCTGGTTGTAACTCTTCACACTGAATGCGCCAACCTTTTTAAGACGTTCAAGGTGGAATTTTGCGTCATCCAATGAGTCTACATGTGACGTGTAACCTGGCAGGTTTGCACCATACAGAATGGTGCCTGTGCTGAATATACGTGGGCCTGCAATCTTGCCGGCTTTCTGGAGTTCAGATGCAGAGAATATCTCAGTGGTGTCGTTGGATGGGTCATGGATAGAGGTCACACCAAAGGTGAGGCCTGCATACAGTTCCCAATTTTGCTGAGGGATAATTTCGTTCTCACCCTGAGCGCCATGGGCATGGGCATCAAACAGTCCCGGCATAATTGTTTTGCCGGCAATGTCATAAACCTTTGCACTTTCAGGAATACTTGTGGTGCTGTCACCTACTGCAACTATCTTGTTGTCTTTAACTACAACAACGCCATTTTGAATGACTTTATTGTTATCTGGACCATCCATAGTGACAACCTGGCCGCCAACAAATGCAATTGTTCCACGTGGAACATCTGCTTCTTGCTCGAACCCTATTGCGGTAACTGTTGGTTTGACCTCATCTTCTGATTGATAACCAGTATCGACCTTAGCTTGGTATAAGTCAGGCCCCAGGGTCCAATACAAGGAGTTATTATCGCCACCCCAACTGATGCTTTCACCGGCACGGATACTGAGTTGAGCTACCGGCAGGTTACTGGCTTTAGGGCCTATCTCAACCGTCTCGCCATGTTTTGCAAACGGGGTGACAAACACCTTGAAGCGCTCTGCGAATGCCAGGTGCTCACCGTCAGGGCTGATGCGGAACTCAGTCGCATGCTTGCTGGTGTAGTGGGTACGCTTCTCATGACCATTAATATTGATGGATGAGAACTGAGGAGTCTTGCCGGACTCCATAAAATAGACGCGGTCATTATCTTCACCAAACTGAGGCTGAAAGCCTGAGGCGGTGATTTTGGTCAGGCCATTACCTTTCAGGTCGACCCAGTAGATACCTGGGTTAGTTGACCATGTTCTTGGGGTGATATAGCCGCCTTTGGCTTTACGGAATACCACAGCTTTTCCATCTGGGCTAAAGGTTGGCTCAACATATTTACCGGGTTCTTCAGTCAGTGTAGTGACACGCTTACGGCGAACATCTATCACTTTTACGCTTCCCTGTTCCTGATCATTCCAGGTGGTAAACACTATGCGTTTGCCATCACGGGACCACTGGGGGAAGAGTTCATTTTGGTTATCATCGAGCTTGGTGAGGCGCTTCACATCACCATCAGGTAACGATTTCACCCAGAGCTTACCCAGGGCTTCATACACCACACGCTTGCCATCAGGAGACACCTGAGCCATACGCAGCATTTTTACCGGGAACTCTGATTCATCCAGATTCTGGGTATAACGCACGGCAGGTTGAACATCCATTTTGGTTTCTACCGCAAATGGGATCTGTTCAACCTGTTTGTTGTCGATATCCAGCTTGTTGATTTTACCTTTAGCCCAAAACAGGATCTCATCACTGTCAGGTGTCCATGACATGGTTGGGTAAACGCCATGGATAGCCCAGGTTTCCTGCATATCCCGGTCGAGGTCTCCAAACAGCTTCTGTGTTTGGCCCGACTTAAGGTCAAGCAAGTAGAGAGAAGACTGGAAACCATCGCGCTTAATATAGGCCAGCTTGTTACCATCAGGACTTGGGGTTGGGCGAATGGCCCCACCTGTGCCTTCAATCAGGACTTCAATATCACCGGTTTGAGTATCGTAACGCTTAATCTTGTAGATACCTTTCACGGAATCCTTGGAGTAGTGGAAGGTCTTGCCCGGAGTCGCATCCTGACTGAAGTAGATATAACGACCATCAGGAGAGTAGGCGGGTTCACCCAGATCTTTTTGTTCATTTGGACGTTCGGTCAGTTTGACGCCTGTTCCGCCTGCGACATGGTAGAGCCATACTTCACCGGCACCCAGGCTGCGGCTGGCGGTGAAGTGTTTGCGGGCGACCAGGTACTGGGAGTCAGGACTCCATGCAGGGCTGTTAAGCAGACGAAAGGTTTCTGAGGTAACCGCTCGTGGATTCTTTCCATCGGCATCCATAACCCAGATATTGTCTCCGCCATCTTCATCCGAGGTGAAGGCGATATATTTTCCGTTCGGGCTGTACACGGGTTGCATCTGCCAGGCGATGCCGCTGGCCAGCACTTCTGCCTTGCCACCTTTGGCCGGTATGCGATAGATGTCCCCCAGCAGGTCGAAGACGATATATTTGCCATCAGGCGACATGGACACGTTCATCCATGTCCCCTCATTCACATTAATTGTTACCTGCTCAAGTGGAGCATTAGCGGGGGCGTTAACTTGCCAGGCTTCCGTAGACTCGCTGGCGGCCACTGTGGCGCTGCCGAATGTCATCGCCAGTGCCAGACTGATGGGCTTGAATTTTGAAGGGATCATATAAGCTTTCCTGCTCTTATTTTTCGTTATTTCTGGTGTGTCGAATAACCGGCTTTGCAAAGGTTCATTGAGGAACTGTGTGGAATATTCCCTGCCGCGATGAAGTTATCTCATAATTTAAGGGCCATGAGTACCTATAGTTTGCAACAAGTGGTTGGCAAAAATGTAAAGTCCCAGGCAATAAAAAGGACCCCTGTACAGGAGTCCTTAAATAAAATAATGGGGTTCTTTGATTGTGGTTATGCGGCAGTAATACTATCCATTACGGTAATCTGGCCAGACTCAATAACCCGACAGGTGACGCCACCACGCCAGTCAACAGCGAGAGCTGCTTCAAGCCCAGGGCAAGCCATTTCCATTTTCTTGCATGGGTCGGTTTCACCAGTCACTTCCAGTACCAGATCACCAATAATGAGTTGTTTACCGACAAAGCTGGCATTGAACTCCACGCCATCTACCATGATATTGGCCCGGCGGGTCGTCCAGGGAAGATCCTGTTCTACTGTCTCACAGGCGGCTTGCCATTGTTGACGGGACATTACAGTGACCTGGCGTTTTCCTGGTCTGCCGTAAATATCCTGTCCAACACCTGATTCCTTGGTAACCAGTGCGGTGGAGACTTCCTGCATGGCCCCGCGCTTTTGGGTTTTATAGGCTATAGCAACGACCTGTGGCATAACATTTTCCTTATGAAAGACCTTTCTTAATCAGGTAACGATAGGGCAGTTCGTCCGTATTACTGGCTATCAGGGTATGGTCCATAAACTGACAGAAACTTGGAATGTCTCTGGTAGTTGCCGGGTCATCGGCAATAATCAGCAGGGTTTCGCCCTCTGCCATATGGCGAACTGTTTTACGAACCATCATCACGGGTTCTGGGCATCTTAACCCCAATGCATCCAATTGATGTTGGGCCGACTCAAATACGTCGCTCATATTTCCTCTGTTGAACGGACTAACTGAAGTTGCACAATATTACTGCACCATAGGTGATAAACCAAGGCAAGGGGAGAGATGTTCCACGTGGAACATCTCTATCTCTGATGAGCTGACGTTCGGTAAATCATGGTGGCTAAGCCAGAGCTATTTTATGCGAGACACCTTCCCTTTTTTGGAAGACTTGGCTTTATACATCAACTTATCTGCCTCGCTAATCAAGTGGTCTATAGAGGAGATGTCCTTAGGTCGCTGAGTGACCAAACCGAAGCTAATTTCAAGTCCTTCGGTGTTTGAAACCAGCTGTTGGAATTTCTCTGTGAAAATGGTGTCGAGCGTAGGATGGTCACAATCAGGGCAGAGGATAAGGAATTCATCTCCGCCAATCCTGAAACACAGATGGTCGGGATACGCTATGGCGCGAATGATATCGGCGAGCTGGCATAAGATCTCATCGCCTCTGTCATGGCCCTCAATATCGTTAATCTCTTTGAAATTATCTATATCTATGTAGACAGCCGAAATCAGATGTCCCCTGCGCTTACAGGAGGAAATAAGCTTTGGTGCCTGTTGGTTGAGGAAGTGTCGATTGTGGAGTTGAGTCAGGGTATCGGTATTGGTTAACCGGGTCAGCTCATTGTTGAGCCCTTCCACCTTTTCTGCATATCTGAGAGAACGGTTTCGTTCGTTTTCAACCTCTGCCATTAATGCATTTTGATAGGTCTCAATAATCAGGCTGGTGTCGAAGGCGATCAATCTGTCCAGTGCCAAACAAGTATGTTGAGTTCGTTCAGCGGACATTGGGGAATCGATAAAGAGTCTCGCGAGACGGCCCTTCAGAAAGGACACTCCAGCGAGGAACATTCTGACATTCACCCCAATGCGTTTATGCACGACGCCAATCCTGAGCCGGAAATTGACATAGTCCATATCGTAATCACCAAGAAACAGCGTCTCTATATACTCCTCCAGCGAGGCTTTAAGTCTGGACAGGGTCTCTGCATCGCCAATCAACAGGGCGGCATCATTATCATTGAGTTGCTCGTTATAAAAGGCACTGGCGAGGCTTTCCAGGTTTTCCATTACTAAAGCGTGCGCGTGCATTAGATGCTGACAATCGGAGTCGGTTATTCCGAAATCATCCTTCATGTTTTGCAGTCTTATCTCGTTGAGTCGAACCTGCTCCGACAACATCTTGGTGGCCCGTTCCTTGGGGGGGATTATATGCATCCTGAATTCTGCCTGTTGGTTTACCCTTACTTAATTAAAGACCTCCGTGGCAAAATTTCCATGATTGAGCTATATCCGATAGGTATTTCATCGATTAATGGGCGATATAAAAAAACCGACCTGTGAAGGTCGGTTTTTGCGTTGTTAATATCCGGGCGAATAGTCAGGTATTACACCCTTTCAAACACAGTGGCGATACCCTGACCCAAACCGATACACATGGTGGCCAGACCCAACTGAGCATCCTTGTGTTCCATCAGGTTGATCAGTGTTGTGGAGATACGCGCTCCTGAACAGCCCAGTGGGTGACCTAGGGCGATAGCGCCGCCATTAAGGTTAATCTTGTCATCCACTACATCAAGCAGTCCCAGATCTTTAACGCATGGCAGCGACTGAGCCGCAAAGGCTTCGTTCAACTCAATCACATCCATATCTGCAACTGTGAGGCCTGCACGGGCCAATGCTTTCTGAGTGGCTGGCACAGGACCATAACCCATAATCGCCGGGTCACATCCGGCAACAGCCATGGACTTCACCCGGGCGCGGATTTTCAGACCCAGCGCTTTTGCCTTTTCCTCTTCCATGACCAGCATAGCGGAGGCGCCGTCTGACAGTGCCGAAGAGGTACCTGCCGTCACAGTGCCACTTACCGGATCAAATACCGGGCGCAGACCAGACAGAGATTCAATTGAGGTTTCAGGGCGAATCACTTCGTCATAGTCCACTTTAATCAGCGCACCATCGGCATCGTGACCTTCAATAGCGACAATCTCATTGGCGAAGCGTCCTTCAACACTGGCGGCATGAGCACGCTGGTGTGAACGTACGGCAAACTCATCCTGCATTTCACGGCTGATGTTGTGCATACGACCCAGCATCTCAGCGGTCAGCCCCATCATCGCAGACGCCTTGGCCACATTGTTGGCCAGTGCCGGGTGGAAGTCGACACCATGGTTCATGGGTACGTGTCCCATGTGCTCAACACCACCAATAATGAAGGTGTCGCCCATGCCTGTCATGATGGCTCTGGATGCCTGATGCAATGCTTCCATAGAGGAGCCGCACAGGCGGTTTACCGTTACGGCACCTGCTTGCTTGGGAATGCCTGCCAACAGGGAAGCGTTACGGGCAATATTGAATCCCTGTTCCAGAGTTTGCTGTACACAACCCCAGATAACATCTTCAATCTCATTGGGGTCGACCTGGGGGTTACGTACCAGCAATGCCTTCATCAGCTCTGCAGACAGAGTCTCTGCACGGACATTACGGAAAACACCACCCTTGGAGCGGCCCATGGGAGTACGGATACAATCGACTATTACTGCTTGTTTCATTTTAAATTCCTCTCCCTGTTAACCGGCCTGGTAGTAGCTGCCGTTATTGGCGGCCAGTTCACGCATCTTGTCAGTGACCTGATACAGACCACCGAGGTGTGCATACTTGTCTGCCAGCTCAACAAAGTTGGCCACACCCATGGTATCCAGATAACGGAAGACGCCGCCGCGGAACATAGGGAAGCCCAAGCCATATATCAGGCCCATATCCGCTTCAGCTGGAGAGGCGATAATGCCTTCTTCCAGACAACGCACGGTTTCGATAATCATAGGGATCATGGTGCGGGCGATAATTTCATCGCTGCTGAACTCTTTGGTGTCGCCATATTCGGCGCTCAGCAGGCTGACTGCCTCTGCATCCATTTCCTTCTTGGGCTTGCCACGCTTGTCAGTGGTGTAGCTGTAGAAGCCTTTACCATTCTTCTGACCCAGGCGCTGGTTTTCAAACATGATGTCGATAGCATCACGACCCGTCTTACCCATGCGGTCCGGGAAGCCTTCGGCCATAACAGCCTGTGCATGGTGACCGGTATCCAGGCCCACTACATCCAGCAGGTAAGCCGGACCCATAGGCCAACCGAACTGCTTTTCCATCACCTTGTCGATAGCGGAGAAATCACCGCCGTCCGCCAGCAGACCGTTAAAGCCGGCGAAGTAGGGGAAGAGTACGCGGTTTACAAAGAAGCCTGGGCAGTCATTAACCACAATCGGGGTTTTGCCCATCTTGCTGGCATAAGCCACTACTGAGGCGATGGTTTCATCTGAGGTCTTTTCACCACGAATTACTTCCACCAGCGGCATACGATGAACCGGGTTAAAGAAGTGCATGCCACAGAAGCGCTCAGGCTTACTCATGCTCTTGGCCAGCAGGTCAATGGAGATAGTTGAGGTATTGGACGCTATGATGGTGTTATCACCCACCTGGCCTTCAACTTCAGCCAACACCATGGATTTAACTTTTGGGTTCTCGACCACTGCTTCAACCACCACATCGGCATGGGCTACCGGTGCATAGTCCAGTGATGGGGTGATGTTGTTCAGCACTTTTGCCATCTTGGCTGGGGTTGAACGGCCACGTTCGACCTGCTTGGACAGCAACTTGGCCGCTTCATTCAGGCCCAGGTCCAGTGCGCCCTGAGCGATGTCTTTCATCACGATAGGCGTGCCTTTGCTGGCGCTCTGGTAGGCGATACCGCCACCCATAATACCTGCACCCAGTACAGCGGCCTGGTTAATCGGGTTGGCCTGCTTGGCAGCTTTCTTGGCCTTGCCTTTAACCAGTTGGTCATTGAGGAACAAGCCGATCAGCGCGGTTGCGACATCCGTTTTTGCCAATTGGGCAAAGGCTTTGTGCTCAACCTGCAGCGCTTCAGTGCGGCCAAATCCGGCGGCAGCTTCTACCACATTAACCGCAGCCATTGGGGCTGGGTAATGCTTGCCGGCCAGCTTGAACACCATGCCCTTGGCAGTGGTAAAGCTCATCATGGCTTCCAGCTTGGGCAGTGTCAGTGGCGATTGCTTACGCTCACGACGCCCTTGCCAGTCCAGCTTGCCACTGATGGCATCATTCAGCATATTCAGCGCGGCCTGCTCCAGCTTGTCCGGGGCGACTACAGCGTCTACTGCGCCAACCGCCAATGCGGCATCCGGGCGCTGCTCTTTACCTGAAGTGATCCACTCCAGCGCGTTGTCGGCGCCAATCACACGTGGCAGCCGCACTGTGCCGCCAAAGCCCGGGATAATACCCAGTTTGGTTTCAGGCAGGCCGATGCGGGCAGTGGTGTCTGCAACTCGCAAGTCGGTGGCCAGAATAGTTTCACAGCCGCCACCCAGAGCGAAGCCCTTGATTGCAGACAGGGTTGGGAAGGGCAGATCCTCCAGCTTGTTGAACACGGCGTTAGCCTGCTCCAGCCAGCCCCGCAGGACGTCATCACTTTGGGCAAACAGCCCCAGAAATTCGGTAATGTCGGCACCAACAATAAAGGTGTCTTTGCCACTGGTCAGCAGCAAACCTTTGATGTCACTTTGAGCCTGAATGGCATCAAGCGCCTGGTTTAGGGAGTCCAGGGTTTCCCGGTCAAACTTGTTTACCGAGCCCTGAGAATCGAAGCACAGACGTGCCACCTGATTGTCCAGTAACTCGACCTGAATCGTGGGACTTTGGTAGATCATTTGCTTGCATCCTTATTGCTGTGGCGGGCTTACCATTGAGTTGCTTTACCCAATCCATCTTTTCTGCAGCGTGGTCATGGTTTGACCAGTTTGCAGCTCAGTTTGCTTCCAATTAACACAAATTTCAACACCCAATTTAAACGATCGTTTAACTTTAATCACCTGGCTGAAATATATTACCCCTGTGATACACTGCTGATATCCTCGATTTGAGGGACTGGGACAGCAAATACTTAATATTTTTAACTCATTACACTAGGTGAAGAGAATGGAACACTTGTCTGAACTTTATCGGGACCACCTGAATATTTTAAACGCCAGAGCCAAAGAGATTCTCACCAGAGAAAAAATGGCGGGTTTGGTGATCCATTCAGGACAGTTACACCGTCAGTTTCTCGATGATATGGACTATCCGTTCAAAGTGAATCCTCACTTCAAAGCCTGGGTGCCTGTGGTCGACAACCCCAACTCCTGGCTGGTGATTAATGGTGTAGATAAACCCAAACTGCTGTTCTACAAACCACAGGACTTCTGGCATAAGGTTGCCGATATTCCCGATGATTACTGGACGCCTCATGTGGATATTCAGATCCTGACCAAAGCGGATCAGGTGGCTGAATATCTGCCGTCTAATCTCAATGACTGGGCCTATATTGGCGAACATTTGGATGTCGCTGAAGTGTTGGGGCTGAGCGCACGCAATCCTGACGCTGTGATGCACTATCTGCACTTCCATCGTGCCAGCAAAACACCATACGAACTGGCTTGTATGCGTGAAGCCAATCGCATTGCTGTACTGGGCCACACTGCGGCCAAGGAGGCTTTCTTCGGTGGTGGCAGTGAGTACGATATCCTGCTGGCCTATCTTGCCGCCACGGGTCAGGGGGAGAATGATCTTCCCTATGGCAATATTATTGGCCTTAATGAAAACGCAGCGATTCTTCATTACATGGTGCAGGAGCGAAAGGCTCCCGCTCAACGGCACTCATTCTTAATTGATGCGGGGGCTTCCTGCGTAGGATATGCCGCCGACATTACCCGCACTTATGCCTTTGAGAAAAACCCTTTCTATGACCTGATTAAAGCGATGGATCAGCTGCAGTTGGCAGTCATTGATATGATGGCGCCCGGCGTCAAATACGCAGACCTGCATCAGGCCACACATGACAAGCTGGCTTCGGTGTTGCTTGATGCGGGACTGGCGACAGGAACGGCGGAGGATTTGTTGGCTTCCGGTGTTACCCGTGCCTTCTTCCCCCATGGGCTGGGCCATATGATTGGTCTGCAGGTGCATGATGTGGGTGGGTTTGCTCAGGATGATAGAGGCACTCATCTGGCTGCTCCTGAATCTCACCCATTCCTGCGCTGTACCCGAGCCCTTGAAGCGGGACAGGTGCTGACCATTGAGCCCGGTCTGTATATCATTGACTCCCTGTTGGCTGATCTGCAGCCCGCCGCCAAAGCTTTGGTTAATTGGTCGGCGGTTGACCAATTCCGTCCATTCGGTGGTATCCGCATTGAAGATAATGTGGTGGTGCATGCAGACAGCATTGAGAATATGACCCGAGAGTGTGGATTAGTTGACTGAGTCTTACCCGGTACCGGCCGCTGAGCTGGTATTTGAAGAGGAGATAAAACACAGCCGTTTTATCTCCCTTTTGTTTCGTTGTGAAAGCCCGGAGCAGTTCCGGCAGGCACTCGCCGATATTCGAGTGCGCTATCCAGGTGCGACCCATTACTGTCAGGCTTTTGTATCCGGTAAGCCCGGTTGCACTATGACTGCTGGCTTCAGTGATGATGGTGAACCTGCCGGCAGTGCAGGTCGTCCTATGCTGGCCGTGCTTCAAGGCTCTGGCATCGGCGAGATTGGCGCTGTTGTGGTGCGCTACTACGGTGGTATTAAATTGGGTGTCGGTGGCTTGGTGCGAGCCTATGCATCCGGCGTGAAACAGGCATTGCCTCAACTGCAGACCGAGTTAAAGTTGCTCAGGTACCCTGCAGCGCTTGAGTGCGACTATGGGCTGTTGCGGGATGTTGAGTATGTGATTGAACGTCATCAGGGGGTTATCACCCACAGGGATTTTGGTGGCGCGGTTGCACTTGAGTTTGAGTTGCCTAAAAGTGAGCAAGAGGCACTTAATCTTCAGTTGGCAACTGTGAGTCAGGGGGCGGTTCAAGCCCGTTTTGACCAGTGAATGACCTGTGTCTTTATGCGAAAATGCAGGTTTTATTTTGACGTTGTGGTTTGGCCGCAACATGAAAGAACCCTTTGAATGCAATACAGAACGATAACCAGAATTATTGGCCTGCTGGTCGGCCTGTTTTCCATGACCATGCTGCCGTCGGCACTGGTCGCCTTCATCTACAAAGATGGCGGGGGAACGGCCTTTATTCAGGCGTTTTTTGTGAGCCTGTTTATCGGCTTTTTGCTCTGGTATCCCAACCGGCAACACAAGGCTGATCTTAGAACCCGTGAGGGCTTTTTGATTGTGGTGCTGTTCTGGACCGTACTGGGTCTAATCGGTACCTTGCCCTTTGTATTCTCCAGCCAGCCCAGCCTCAGTTGGACCGACAGTATCTTCGAGTCATTTTCCGCACTGACCACGACCGGGGCGACCGTTATTGTTGGTCTGGACTCTTTACCCAAGGCGATTTTGTTCTACCGCCACCTGTTGCAATGGCTTGGTGGCATGGGGATCATTGTGCTGGCAGTGGCCATTTTGCCTGTATTGGGCGTGGGTGGTATGCAGCTCTATCGGGCCGAGATCCCGGGGCCGGTTAAAGACAGTAAGATGACGCCCAGGATTGCCGAAACTGCCAAGGCGCTTTGGTATATCTACCTGTTACTGACCATTGCCTGTGCCGTTGCTTACTGGGCTGCGGGAATGAGCGTGTTCGATGCGATTTGCCACTCATTTTCCACAATTGCTATCGGTGGTTTCTCTACCCATGACGCCAGTATGGGGTACTTCGACAGCCCCACCATCAATATGATTTGCGTGGTGTTCCTGCTGATTGCCGCGATTAACTTCAGTGTGCATTTTGCGGCATTCTCACGTCGTGGTATCAACCTCAAGGTTTACTTCAGAGACACCGAATTCAAGGTGCTGATCGCCATTCAGTTGATTCTGACGGCTATCTGCTTTGCGACCCTCTACCATTCAGGTATCTATGATTCGCCCGAAGAAACTCTGGATTATGCCTTGTTCCAGGCGGTGTCCATCTCGACCACGGCAGGCTTTGGTACCGAGAGCTTCCACCTGTGGCCTCTGTTCCTGCCCATGCTGCTGATCTTCTCAAGCTTTATCGGCGGCTGTGGTGGGTCAACTGCCGGCGGTATCAAGGTGATGAGGGTAATTTTGCTGTTGCTGCAGGGCTCACGTGAGCTGAAACGTCTGGTGCACCCAAGAGCCATGTTCTCCATCCGTATTGGCTCAACCGCCTTGCCCGACAGGGTTATTGATGCCGTGTGGGGTTTCTTCTCAGCGTACACACTGGTGTTTGTTATCTGTATGCTGGCCCTGTTGGCGTTGGGTATGGACAATATCACCGCCTTCAGTGCTGTGGCCGCCTGTCTTAACAACCTGGGCCCGGGCCTGGGTGAAGTGGCCAGCAACTACGCCAGTATTTCTGACGGTGCCAAGTGGGTTTTGGTGGTCGCCATGCTGTTTGGTCGCCTTGAGGTCTTTACCCTGCTGGTACTCTTTACTCCTACTTTCTGGAAGAACTGATGATCAAGACAAGAATCCTTTACTCCACCGTTGATGGCCATACCAAGCACATCTGTAATCGTATCGCTGATGCGCTGAGGCAAGCCGGAGAGGACGTTGAGGTGAGTTGTCTCGATACCATCAGTGAAGCTGAGCTGGCTGCCAGCGACAAGATACTGGTGGGGGCCAGCATTCGCTACGGCAAACACAGGCCAGCGCTGTTTGAGTTCGGTAAGCGTTATCAGACGTTGCTTGAGGGTAAAACCAATGCCTTCTTTACGGTAAATGTGGTCGCCAGAAAGCCTTTGAAGAACACCCCGGACACCAATCCCTACATGCAGAAGTTTCTGACATTGTCGGCGTGGCAGCCCCAGCAGCTGGGAGTGTTTGCCGGTAAGATTGATTACCCTAAATATCGCCTGTTCGACCGTACCATGATCCGCTTTATTATGTGGATGACCAAGGGGCCGACCGATATAACAGGTACTTTTGAGTTTACCGATTGGGACAGGGTAGACGCCTTTGCTGCAGAGTTCGCTGCCCGGTAGGGTCAAAGCCCGCATTTGCGGGCTTTGTTATTTAAGGAGGGAATTAATCCTCTTTGGGCGCGCAGAACTGCTTATACATAATGGCAATCACTTCCCGCACCTTGTCGTTCTTCAGTTTGTAATACACGATTTGCGAGCTTTTGCGACAGTCCACCAAATCCTGCTTACGAAGTACCGCCAGGTGCTGAGACAGGGCTGACTGACTCAGGGGAATATTTTCATTTAACTCAGTAACGCTCAGTTCATTATCCAGCAGTTGGCACAGTGTCATCAGGCGATAGGGGTTGGCGATGGCTTTGAGCCACTTTGCCGCTTCCTGCGCATTGGTCACCATAGCTTCCGCATCTATCTCTTTTGGCTGCATGTCCGTACTTTGTTTTAATCCTGATTAGATAATTCTAATAAGAATCCCAATAGCTTGCCAGTGATTAAGGTTAGCCCGGTTTTCGCATTATAAAGAAACGAAAGTGTGAACTTGGCGCAGGCGTGTTTTGCACCATGGGTTAACATGGGGTGTCAGAATTGGTCTCACTGTGGTGGCAAATGAAATCCGTATTAGTGCTCTATTTTTCCCGTGGCGGTCATACTGCCAAAATCGCTCAGGCAATCGCTGCCCGTATCCGTCATCAGGGACATGAGTGTGATGTGCTGAATATCAATGATGGCACTGAGCCTCAATGGGATAAGTATGACACCTTGGTACTGGGTGCCTGTGTGCTGTATGGCACCTACCACAAGTCAGTGTTCGCCTTTGTGCAGAAGTATCAGCAGCAACTTTCCGCTAAGCCAAACAGCTTCTTTTGTGTGAATGTGGTGGCCCGCAAGCCTGAAAAGCGAGTGCTGGAAAACAACAAGTATCTGCAGAAGTTCCTGATGATGTCGCCATGGCAACCTGGCGACCTGAAGATTATTCCCGGTAAGGTGGATTATCCCTCCTGGCCCTGGTACGACAGACTGGCGATTCAGCTGATTATGAAGATGACTGATGGGCCAACCGATCCCAAGTCAGTTATCGACTATACCGACTGGCAGGATCTCGATGTTTACGCTGACCACCTGCTGACGTTATAGCATCCGGATAAGATGAAAACGCCCGCATTGGCGGGCGTTTTTGTTGGGCGTCGTTCAGTATTTCCAGAAGCCGGGGTGGAACAGCACGGCCACGGTTAGAATCTCAAGCCTGCCAAGCAACATGCCTATCGCCAGTGACCACTTGGCCAGGTCGGGGAGTCCGGCAAAGTTGCCGGCCGGGCCGATTTCTGGTCCCAGTCCAGGACCGACATTGGCCACTGCGGTTATGGCTCCGGACAGGCTGGTAACCGGGTCCAGTCCGGTCAATACAAGGATCAGGCTCAGGAGCACTATTACCCCGGTCAACAATAGGCTGAAGGTGACGATTGAACGCACAATATCGTCGGTGACGATACGGCCGTTGTACCTGTGTCGGGTGACGGCATTGGGATGAAACTGCTGCTTAACCTGCTCTTTCATCACAGACAGAGCGATCTGGAAGCGGAAGATTTTAATTCCGCCTGCGGTAGAGCCTGAGCAGCCTCCCACCAACATCAAAAACAGGAAGCTGATAAAGGCAAAGCCGCCCCAGGTCCCATAGTCGGTTAAGCCATAGCCCGTGGTTGTGACCACAGACACCACGTTAAAGCTGGTGAGGCGGATGGCATCGGCAAAGGCGATATCCCGGGTCAGCCACATCCAGACCCCAAGGGTCATAGACACTATGATAAGAAATACCAGATAGCCTTTAACCTGCTGGTCGCCCCAGACTTTCATCGAGCGTCTTTGCAGACATTGCATAAACAACAACAGTGGCAGGCCGCCAGCGGCCATAAACAGGGTACCAACCCACTGGGCGCTGTCACTGAAATTGGACATGGATTTGTCCGAAGTAGAGTAACCGCCAGTGGAAAGGGTGGTCATGGCATGGTTAATGGCATCAAACCACTGCATACCGGCAAAGTGATAGGCAACCCCACACATCACGGTCAGCAGCAGGTATACCAGGAACAGGTCTTTGGCCATGCTGCGGGTGCGGGGTACAGCCTTGTCGCCCCAATCAGAACTCTCGGTGCGGAACAGCTTCATACCACCCACATTAAGAAACGGCAGAATGGCCACCGCCATCACAATGAAGCCGATCCCTCCCAGCCACTGCAGTAAGGATCGCCACATCAATATGCTGTGATCCATCTTATCCAGCCCGGACAGCACAGTAGAACCTGTGGTCGTGACCCCCGACATGGTTTCAAAGAAGGCATCCGTGTAGTTAATGCCGTGGTAAAGGGTGAAGGGCATGGCCGCAAACAGACTGACAATCAGCCAGGTCAGGCTGGTGAGCAGAAACATATCGCGGATATTCAGGGTAAGGTCCTGATGTTTGCCGCTGCGCATACAGATGCTGGCAACGGTTCCTGTCAGTAGTGCCGACACCATAAAGGCGCCTGCAGTCTCTTCGCCGTAGTACAGGGCGAATATCAGGGGCAGGCACATAAAGCCTGCCATCATGGACAACAGCAGGCCAAGCAGGAAAAGCAAAGGTTTTATGTTGAGCATATGTTTATACCAATCCGCACAGAAGATTGATCTCCTCAGAGCGATGTCAGCCATTCGAGTACCAGCCAAATTGATGACGGCATAGTACTTCTATGGCAAGACGATTTGGTGAAGTAATCGTGTGGCTGACACACTCCCGAAGGGCGAGTTTAAAAGGCTTGCTGTCTGCCCAGAACAATCTCGATTTATCCCAATAAACCTTCAATTGTCCTGATTGCCATCATAACCTTTTAACTCTCGCTGAGTGACTAAGCTCCTATGCGGGTTGGTATCGGCCCTGGGGCTGACTCAGAAGAAGAAGGCACTCGGCTGGAACAATTTCTCCACTTCACCGATAAACTTCTTGTTGACCAGAAACAGAATCACATGGTCCCCCTGTTCGATCACAGTCTTATCGTGCGCCATCAGTACTTCATCATCACGAACGATTGCACCTATGGTGGTGCCCGGCGGCAACTTGATGTCCTCAACCGCTTTACCCACCACTTTTGAGGTGCCTGGGTCGCCGTGGGCAATCGCCTCTATGGCTTCGGCCGCACCACGGCGCAGCGAGTACACGTTACAGATATCGCCCTGACGAATATGGGTCAGCAGAGCAGAAATCGTGGCCTGCTGGGGCGAGATTGCGATGTCGATATTGGCTTCCTGAACAATATCCACATAGGCTTCACGCTGAATAAGCACCATCACTTTTTTGGCGCCCATGCGCTTGGCCAGCAGGGCAGACATGATGTTAGCTTCGTCGTCGTTGGTTACTGCGATAAACACATCGGTTTGGTCGATATGTTCTTCAACCAGCAACTCCTGATCTGATGCATCGCCACAAAATACCGTGGTGTTTTCCAGTCTTTCGGAGAGCATTTCTGCCTGCTCCTGACGACGTTCGATCAGCTTGACCGAATGATTACGCTCCAGCTTTTTCGCCAGACCAAAACCGATATTACCGCCACCGGCAATCATAATATTGCGGTAGGAGTTATCCAGTTTCTGCATCTCACTCATGACAGCACGGATATGGCGGCTGTCGGCCACAAAGAAGACTTCATCGTCAGCTTCGATGATGGTGGTTCCCCGGGGCATAATGGGACGTCCCTGACGGAAAATTGCTGCCACCCGGGTATCAATATTGGGCATATGCTCCCGCAGTGTTGCCAGCGCATTGCCCACCAGGGGGCCACCATAATAGGCGCGTACCGCTACCAGGCTGAGACGGCCTTCGGCAAACTCAAGTACCTGCAAGGCGCCCGGATACTCTACCAATCGCTGTATGTAAGCGGTCACTAACTGTTCGGGTGCGATCAGCTCATCAATAATGAAACCACCACGGATCTTATTCTCGCTGTTTTTGGTTTCGCTGTTGATAAAGAGTTTGTCGCGCAGGCTGAGGTAGGGCTCGGAGCGAATACGGGCAATCTTGGTCGGAGTACCATACAGAGAGTAAGCAATCTGGCAGGCTGCCATATTACATTCATCACTGTTGGTTACGGCGATCAGCATATCAGCATCTTCTGCACCGGCTTCCTTGAGGATATCCGGGTGAGCGCCATGACCTGTGACCACACGTAAATCAAATTTGTCCTGCAGTGACTGCAATCTGGCTCGGTTGGTATCAACCAGGGTGATATCGTTATTCTCACCTACCAGGTTTTCGGCCAGCGTTCCGCCAACCTGTCCTGCACCCAAAATGATAATCTTCATTCAATTGCCCGTTTGATCTTTTACCAAAGGCAAACTGCCCTTGGTTCTGCGCCAGCTGTTAAGCCTGTTTGCGCAGGCGTGCGTAATAAAAACCATCCATCTGCTGTTGGCCAGGCAGAATCTGCCAGCCTGTTTCCCCGGCCGCCGATTGCGGCAGCGTGTCTAGGGTAGCATCGGCGGTTCTGGCAAGGAAAGCATTGATCTGGTCACGGTTTTCCTGCGGCATAATGGAACAGGTCGCGTACAGCAAAGTACCGCCGGGCTTCAGCCACTGCCAGCAGTGATCCAGTATCTTGCTCTGCAGCGCTGCCAGTTCCTCAATATCTTTTGCCTTTCTCAGCCATTTGATATCCGGGTGACGACGAATGACGCCTGTTGCTGAGCAGGGTGCATCCAGCAAAATACGGTCGAATTTATCGCCCTGCCACCAGGAATCGATATCAGATGCATCGCCGTGAATCACGTCTGCATTCAGGTTCAGACGGGTGAGGTTCTCCTTAACCCGCTTCAGGCGTTTGTCATCAAAGTCCACGGCAACCAAAGAGGCCTTTGGCGCGAGTTCCAGAATATGACAGGTTTTGCCACCGGGTGCCGCACAGGCATCCAGCAATTGCTCACCATCCTGAGGCTCCAACAGGGTCGCTGCCCATTGGGCTGCGCCATCCTGCACTGAGGCATGACCTTCGAAGAAGCCCGGCAATTGGGCGACATCGGTAGGGGACTCCAGCAGTATGGATTGAGGTGATTGACCGGAACTTGCCGCGACCTCTGCCTGCTCCAGCAATGCCAGATACTCATCCCGGCTTTGACGCAGAGCGTTGTTACGCAACCACATTGGCGGGCGCTGGTGGGATTGTTCGATAATCTCCTGCCAGTTGTCCGGATAGGCGGTTTTCAGTGACTTAACAATCCAGCCGGGCATGTTGAACCTGAGCGTATCATTGTCTTCCGCAAGGGGAGCCTGATTGCGCTGAATGTTGCGCAGCACGCCGTTGACCACCTTAACCAGATTTTCAAACCCCAGCTGACGGCAGGCTTCAGCCGTTTCTGAAATCGCTGCATGGGCTGGAATCCGGGTGAAGTAAAGCTGGTAGCAACCAACCAACAACAGCTGGTGGACAATGCGTTGCTTGCCCTTAAGTGGCTTACTCAGGCAATCGCTGGTCTGTTTATCCAGCTGAGGCAAGTGACGCATTACGCCGTAGCAGATCTCCGCCAGCAAACCTTTATCTTTGCCATTGGCGACCCGGGTTTGCTGCTCCGGCAGTGCCACTGACAGTGACACGCCGCGCTCCAGAACGTCGTAGACGGCTTTGGCCGCCAGTGCTCGAATATTCATTGATTACTCTGCTTGTGGACCGGCCAATACAGTTCCCGGGGTAAACCATTCACCGCGGGCATTGAGGATATCGGCAACGGCCAGAGGTTTCTTGCCTGGCAGCTGCATCATGTTAAGCACTAGAATACCTTCGCCTGTGGCGATCTCTAGCCCTTGCTTACCGGCAGCAACAATAGTGCCCGGCGCTGCATTCGCTGGTTCGGCTTTCACGCTTGCCTGCTGAACTTTAATGGTGTTGCCTTCGTGATCGAAGTGGCTGATTGGCCATGGGTTAAAGGCACGGATTTCACGCCACAGATTCACCGCAGGCTTGCTCCAGTCGAGGCGAGCTTCCTCTTTGCTCAGCTTCTCAGCATAGTTAGCCAGGGACTCATCCTGCTTCTCCGGTGGCAAGGTCCCGGCGGCCAAACCATCCAGGGCTTCCAACAGAGCTTCAGGCCCCTGAGCTGCCAGCTTTTCATACAGGCTGGCGGAAGTATCTTCATCTTCAATTTTCAGCTGAGTCTTGAGCAGCATATCACCGGTATCCAGACCGACATCCATCTGCATAATGGTGACACCGGTTTCTTCATCACCGGCCCACAGCGCGCGCTGGATCGGCGCAGCACCGCGCCAGCGGGGCAGAATGGAACCATGGACATTAATACAGCCCAGCTTTGGCATATCCAGCACCACTTTGGGCAGGATAAGGCCGTAGGCCACCACCACCATCAGGTCGGCGTTCAGTGCGGCCAGTTCCTGCTGCGCTTCTTCATTGCGCAGAGATGCAGGTTGATAAACAGGGATATCATGTTCCAGCGCCAGCGACTTCACAGGGCTTGGAGTCAGCTTCTTGCCGCGGCCTGCCGGACGGTCCGGTTGGGTATAGACACCAATAATATTGTGGTGAGAACCAATCAGAGCCTGGAGGTGGCGAGCGGCGAAATCCGGCGTACCGGCAAAGATGATGTTTAATGGTTTCAAGTGAGATCCTGTGTATCAGTTGGCTTTGGCTTGCTGGCGCGCGGCTTTTTCCATTTTCTGGCGAATGCGCTGGCGCTTGAGTGGCGACAGATAGTCCACAAACAGCTTGCCTTTAAGGTGGTCCATCTCGTGTTGAATACAGATAGCAAACAAGCCATCGGCCTCAACGGAGAACTCATTGCCGTGACGGTCCAGTGCTTTTACTGTTACCTGCTCGCAACGGTCAACCTTGGCAAACACGCCCGGTACAGACAGACAACCTTCTTCATTACAGAAGTCGCCGCTGGAGGCGATAATTTCAGGGTTGATAAAGACCTTGGGTCTTTCAACCTCATCCTGCAGGTCCATCACTATCAGCTGTTGATGGAAGTTGACCTG
Organism: Shewanella corallii; assembly: GCF_023349125.1. Taxonomy (GTDB): domain Bacteria; phylum Pseudomonadota; class Gammaproteobacteria; order Enterobacterales; family Shewanellaceae; genus Shewanella; species Shewanella corallii. The sequence continues at coordinate 76,057 of NZ_JAKIKT010000013.1, forward strand.
AGTGGCTGCCAGACCAATGCCCTTCTCTTCATACATGGTTTCAAACATGTCATCGATTTGAGTTTGCAGTGTGTCACCAAAGTCGGTGACCGGCTTGGCGAGGGTACGCAATCTTTCATCTGGGAAACATAGTACTTGGAGTAAAGCCATAGTTAGTTAAACTCTTAACAAGTCTGTCAAAATTAAACCAGTTGGTTATACTGGCCTGTGTGGTTGGATTAATTTTAATCCCAAGCGGCATTCATTGACAGCAAAAGCTCAACGAAGAGTTAATCATCATGGACGGTCCGATGAAACGCATATTTTTACCCTTAACGCTGGGAGTGGCTTTGGTAGCCCAGGCCGGAGCAGCGTTGGCTGATGTGATCACTTTGAAACCAGGCCACCCGGATTCCTATGTTGTAAAAAAAGGTGACACCCTTTGGGATATCTCAGCTCATTTTCTTCATGATCCCTGGCGTTGGCCCAGCCTATGGGGCAATAACCCACAAATCGCCAACCCTCACCTTATCTATCCCGGAGACAGACTGAGTCTGGTCTTTGTTGATGGCCAGCCAAGACTGGTGCGAAAGCCTGTAATCCGAAAATCTCCAGAAGGACGCATCCAGACAAAAGGTGATGCAGTCCCTGCAATTGATTTGGCGCTGATTCAGCCTTATTTGATTCAGAATCGGGTTGTGGATGCCGACTGGTTTGAGGAGCAGCCATTGGTATTGGGGGGAGAGACTCAATCCCGTCATCATATTGTTGGTCAGACCGTCTATGTTGATGGCGTACTGCCTGTCGGTCAGAAGGTCGGTTTTTATAGCGAAGGACGTGAGTTCAGCCGTCATGAAAGTGGTGAAGATCTCGGACAGGAAGTGATACTGACTTCAACTGGGCAGGTGACAGCCAGCGGCGACGTTTCTTCAGTAAAATTGATGTCCAGTTTCCGCGAAACCAAAGCGGGTGACCGTATGTTGGTGCTGGATGATACGTCACTGCTGCCAGTGTACTTTATGCCAAAGGCGGCAGAGGTGACGGAACCAGCCTATGTTCTGGCATCGGGTATCGACGTGCGGGAGATGGGTAAGTTGGATGTGGTTTATGTCGACCGGGGTCAGCGTGATGGTGTGACGCCGGGTGATGTGTTTGCCATCGTTCGTGATGGTGATGAAGTGGTACTGGGTCATAATGGTGTGCCCGTTCCTTCTACCGATCGCTCCACCTATGACAGGTTGATGTCGAATATTTCTGATTCACGCACTTACCAGTTACCGAGCAACTATCATGGCAACTTGATGGTGTTTAAAGTGTTCGATAACACCAGTCTGGGCTTGATTATGGTGAATGAAAGGTCGGTCCGGGTAAATGACCGTCTGGAAACTCCACAACTTCCACTACTGGGAGAGTAATACTGTCTGACCAGCTGCTCGATTGGCTGGCAGTTGCTGCAGTATCCGGTATCGGGCCAGCCGGAATACAACGCCAACTGGAAAATATGACGCTGTCTGAACTCAGGCAGCGTCTCGAATTCGAGCCCCTTTCCCTTGATGGTGTTTCGCAACGACAAATCTCAATGCAACCCCAGCTGGTTGAAGCGGCATTAGCCTGGCAGGATGCTGCCGATGATCACGCCATTATCTGCCTCGATGATCCCGCTTACCCGCCGCTATTGAAAACCATTTACGACCCTCCCTGTGTATTGTTTGCCAAAGGACGCAGTGAACTGCTTACCGTACCAGCGGTTGCTGTTGTTGGTAGCCGCAGTGCGTCCCATGCCGGTTTGCAAATCAGCCGTCAGTTGAGCCGTGATATGGCGACTCAGGGGGTGATGATATGCAGTGGCATGGCATCGGGAATAGATACCGCGGCCCATTTGGGAGCGCTGGATGCCGGCGGCGCTACTGTGGCTGTGTTGGGCACCGGCGTTGATGAGTGTTATCCCAGGCGCAATCGCAATTTATATGGAGATATACGCCATCAAGGGTGTTTACTCAGTGAGTTTTGGCCTGATACCAAGCCCTATGCCGGTAACTTTCCCAAGCGAAACCGGATAATCAGTGGTATCAGCATGGGGACCCTGGTGGTGGAGGCCAGAGTCAAAAGTGGCTCCCTTATTACGGCGAGGTTGGCAGCAGAGCAGGGACGGGAAGTTTTCGCTGTGCCTGGCGGAATTTTAGGCGGTCAGAGTGAAGGTTGTCATGAATTGCTTAAAAAAGGTGCCAAACTTGTGGAGAATGCGGTCGATATAACAGAGGAAATCTCTGCTGTTTGCAGTTCACACCTTGAAGGTTTGGGATTGAGTCACCATATCAGCAAACCAAATAGCTGTGAGTTGCCAATTCCGTCTTTGTTGTCTAGTGTCAAATATGAAGTGACATCATTAGACGAGGTGGTTGAGCATAGCGGAAAAACGATAGATCACGTGTTGGAACAAATACTTGAACTTGAGTTACAGGGCTGGGTTGCTGCGGTGCCCGGAGGTTACGTCAGACTAAAGAGGAACTAGCCATGTTCGACATTCTCATGTATCTGTTTGAAAACTATGTGCACAGTGAAATGGAAATGATGGTGGACGAGGACGAGTTAACCAAGGAGTTAACCCGGGCTGGCTTTCATCAGTCAGAAATTCTTAAGGCATTGTCCTGGCTGGAGCACCTTGCTGAGCTGCAGGAAAGTGACAAACCTTATCTGCGTAATCACGATCAGACCTCTTTCCGCATCTATACAGAAGAAGAGATGGCCAAACTGGATGTGGAGTGCAGGGGCTTTTTGATGTTCCTTGAACATATTCAGGTGCTGAGCGTGATAACCCGTGAAATGGTGATTGACCGTGTGATGGAGTTGGATGAATCCACACTGGTGCTGGATGATCTGAAGTGGGTGATTCTGATGGTATTGTTCAATGCGCCGGGCAATGAGTCTGCTTATGCGCAGATGGAAGACCTGGTGTTTGAGCAGCCTGATGGCATGCTGCACTCGTAAGCGAATAAGTATTGAATAGAAAAGGAGGCCTGGGGCCTCCTTTTTTGATGTCCGATCCATACTGCCTAAGGATTAGAAGTGCTGATGTAGCCCCTTGGTTTGCAGATGTTCCGGCTGCAGATAGTCGCGATAGGCGTAGCGATTAATCTTGTTAATCTTACGCTCGGCTTGCTCTTCCGCTCTGGCGTCTGATGCCAGATCTTTCATCCATTGTTGAAATTCTGAATCTAATTTAGCCATTTCATTGAGTTTGTTCATGTATCCGTCGAAATAGTCCGACTTCAGATAACCGGCGGCCTGTTGCATATCTTGCTTGTAGTGCTCCGACAGGAAGCGAATTGCCAGGTAGCTCCAGCGGTAGGTGTGATCCACTCCGTCCTTGTATTCGGTGGCAAATATCCGCTCCAAAGAAGGCGTGCTCTCAATTTCTTCAGTCAACATCTTGATGGTTCTGGCGTTGTCATTGCCTTTGGCTATGTACTCAGCCATCCCTTCAGCCCACCACACCAGATGGGATGGAAAATGCTGGAACCCCGCATACTTGATATAACGACCATCCAGATAGTGCACATACTCATGGTTCAGGTTCCAGATGGCGAAATCGTCTATCCAGAACTGGCGGAAGGCGAAGAAGCTGGCCTGATTGTCGGGATTCTGTGGTGTGCCCTCAATATACATGCCGCCATTGTCTGTGCTGATGTCGTACAGCAGCTGGCCATAGGCGTTATATTGGGTCCAGTTGGAAAAGGTTACTACCTGCAATGCATCATTATGGTCGTTGGGAACCGGCTTTTTGCCTGTGGCAAACAGGGCATGGAAGTCATCTTCCTGTGAAGTCAGTTTAGTGCAGCTGATTGTCAGCTCTTCCGGAGTAAGATCCTGATGGCGGATGAACAGTGACTCTGAGCAGTGATGGACATTGGGCAGTACTTCATTCACTTCCGGGATATGGCAGATATCTGACTGCTGCTGACATAACTCTTTCTTGCCGAAGATATTGACGTGATAGCCCAGAGTGTAGCTTTGTTTGGCGTCTTCACCTCTTTGCAGCAAGTCTGTGCGTGCAACAGCTGCGGCCAGTTGGTCTACCTGTGCTTCTGCTTCCGGTTCACTGGTTGGCAGTGCCAGACGATACATAGCCAGTGCCCAGTAGCCGTTATCCAGTCGCCAGTTTGCAGACTTCTGAGTGACTTGAGATTCGGTAAATTCAGCCAGAGCCTCAAACACCTCTTCATCTGTTACTACTTCGGCAAAGTCAGAATCCATATGGTCATGACTCAAATGCAGCAGAAAGCCATAGGCCCTCAGCGTCTCCCACAGGGCATAGTCGGAAGCGGTGGATGACGGCATTGTGTTGAGCTGCACCAGTTGGTGATGGAGCTGTGGCAGCAGCTCTTCAACCTGGTCAGGTGTTTTCTCATTGAAGAAACGATACAGGGTAACGGCGAAATGTTCCTGCAACCGGGGAGTTTGTGGCAGATCTAACAGACTCTCTGCAAGACGTTCCAAATCAGCTTCGCTCAGGCCTTTGATATCACCGTAATAACTGAACGCCCGCAGATAATAGAGTAGCTTGTCCAGCGACTGTGGGTCTCGGGTCTGGTTCAGCTTGTATATAGTGTCTCTTGCCGTCAGCAGGTCAAACTGAACGCCATCGTCAAAGTACTCCTGGGCGTCTTGTTGGAGCAGGGTATCTGCTTTGGGGGTGGGGCGCTCCGGTAGGCTCAGGTGGCTGCAGCCGGTTACTCCGACAAGCGTCATTGCCAGCAGCAAAGAATTCAGTTTCATGGTTGCTCCCTAACCTTATTTTTATACTTTGTATACAATATATCTAAATTTGAATGGGAGTCATACGGAATTTTGTCATCGCCCCGGTTGTTCGAATTCCACCCAGGGAGCTGGCTTGGTAGAATGCCGCTATATAAACGCAGGAAACCACCATGTCCAAGATTGATGAACAACTTTTCAGTGCCCATGAACACGCGCTGGAAAAAGAATATGAGCTCTGCCCCAAGTGTGGCAGTGAGCTGTCCGTCCGTCATTCCAAACACGGTGGCTTTGTGGGGTGCAACAGTTATCCAGCTTGTGATTACACTCGCCCCCTGGTTCAGCATGAGAACATTGAAACTCAGGTTATCGAAGGCTCACAGTGCCCTGAATGTGGCAATGAATTAGCGGTTAAATCAGGTCGTTTCGGTATCTTTATTGGCTGCACCAACTATCCGGCCTGTCACCATATTGAAAAGCCCACTCAGGATGAGGGACACGCCATAAATTGTCCTGTGTGTGGAAAAGGCCATATGGAGCAAAGAACCAGTCGTTATGGCAAATCCTTCTACGCCTGCAATACCTATCCCAAGTGCAAGTTTTTGGTGAACTATCCACCTGTGGCTGAGCCGTGCCCTGATTGTGGCTTCGGTATTCTGGTGGAGCGTAACACCGCCTCCGGCAAACGTCTCGAGTGCCCTCAAAAACAGTGTAAGTACAAGCGAGCACTGTAACCCATACTCGATTCCCCCAATCGCTTGATTTGGTTTGTGATCATGCTCATAAAATTTGGCACCGGTTTGCTCGTGCAGGTATAATTCTGCGTGACCGGGATGGGGCGGTCACACTTTTATCAAAAGATATGTGTTCAACAATTATCGACACACAGGTGAATTCATGATGTTGCAGTTGCACCCATCAGAAGCTGAACAGCTGGTTAAGCAGGGTGGGGTTATCGCTTACCCAACAGAAGCCGTTTATGGTCTGGGTTGTGATCCGGATAACGACGAAGCGATAGGTAAGCTCCTGGCCATCAAGCAAAGGCCCTGGGAAAAAGGTTTGATCTTGGTGGCTGCTGATCTTGAGCAACTAAGACCCTATGTAGACTTCAGTCAGCTAACGGCTGAGCAGCTGCAACAGGCAGAGGCCAAATGGCCCGGTCCATTCACCTTTGTTATGCCAACATTTACATCAACTTCCACCATGCTAAGGGGCAGATTTGACTCCATTGCGGTCAGAGTTTCCGCCCACCCTGTGGTGCGGGAGTTGTGCCAGACGTTGGGGAAGCCGTTGGTCTCTACCAGTGCCAACTTAGCTGGCGAAGAACCGGCTTTGGATGGTGATACTATTCTGGCAGATTTCAGTGGACAGGTTGATGGGCTGATCCTCGGGGAATTGGGGGAGCAGCGTCAGCCATCCACCATTATCGATGCCATCAGCGGACAAGTTTTAAGACAAGGATAAGCGTTATGGGAATGCCTGACAGTAGCAAGGTGAAAGCCTTTTTAGTCGCCCTTCAGCAGCAAATTTGCCAGGGGTTGGAAAAACTGGATGGTCAGGCAAACTTTGTCGCTGACTCCTGGGAGCGTGCCGAAGGAGGCGGAGGGACAAGCCGGGTTCTGCGTGATGGCGCTGTATTTGAGCAAGCCGGGGTTAACTTTTCCCATGTCACCGGAGCTAAAATGCCGGCTTCTGCCACGGCGCACCGCCCTGAGTTAGCTGGCCGTAGCTTTGAAGCCATGGGCGTTTCTTTAGTTATTCACCCACGTAATCCCTACATTCCCACTACTCACGCCAATGTGCGTTTCTTTATCGCCCGTAAAGAGGGCGAAGACCCGGTTTGGTGGTTTGGCGGTGGATTTGATCTGACCCCCTACTACCCATTCCGTGAGGATGTGGTGCAATGGCATGAAACCGCCAGAGATATCTGCCAGCCATTCGGCGAAGAGGTTTATCCCAGATATAAAAAGTGGTGTGATGAGTATTTCTTCCTGCCACACAGAGGGGAGACCCGTGGCGTGGGCGGCCTCTTCTTTGATGACCTCAACCACTGGGAGTTTGAGCGCAGCTTCGACTTTATGAAGTCAGTGGGAGAAGGCTTTCTAAACGCTTATGCGCCTATCGTTGAACGTCGTAAAGATACTGCCTATGGCGAACGTGAACGTGAGTTCCAACTCTACCGCCGTGGTCGCTATGTTGAGTTCAACCTGGTATACGACAGAGGCACCCTGTTTGGCCTGCAGACTGGTGGGCGAACTGAGTCTATTTTGATGTCTATGCCACCTTTGGTACGTTGGGAATATTGCTATAGCCCTGAAGAGGGTAGCCCAGAGTCTGAACTCTATACTGACTATCTCAAGCCTCAGGAGTGGTTGGCGTGATAGTGTGCTGCTGCCAGCGACCCTGAAGATCAGGTTATACGCCTTGTTACTCAAGGGGATGTAATTAAAGCCGGCAATTGCCGGCTTTGTTGTACTAGGGTCTGTTGACCTTTCATGGTTGAATTTTGCTCGAGATAGACGCGCTTTAATCGCGACGCAATGTATGCCGCCTAGGGATCTAAGCAAATACCTTGCAACAAAGAGTAAAGCGCGTATAGCCGAGCCCTTCGGGCAGCGTTTGTCGTCGCTTTCTACTGCATTAACGCTCATTTATGTAGAACAACTACACCACAATCGCGTTGCTTTGTATAAAACAACGACAAAAAGCTGCAAAAACCATCTTCAAAGGTCAACAGATCCTAGGGTTACCAATAACTATAAAGCCAGAGTTATTGGTTCCTCATATGGTCTGCCAGCTGTGAAATTGCCTGATAGATTGCCTGCCTGTGCTGAGCTTCTTTAATCTCTTTTTCAATCGCGGCCTTCATACACAGCAACCATTGATCACGCATGCTTTCATCAATAGCAAAGGGCATATGGCGGGCTCGCAGCGCGGGATGTCCATACTTTTGTTGATAAAGCTGGGGGCCTCCGAGCCAGCCGCTGAGGAACTCAAACAACTTCTGCTCAGACTCTGCAGTGGGTGCTTTATGGATTGCCAGAAGGGTTTGGGTTGCTGGGTTGGATTGCATCTCCTGATAGAAGCTGCGGGCTACCGCCCTGATCACCTTCTCTCCGCCAATTCTGTCGTAGGCATTGGACTGTTTTGGATCCCGCTCTCCAGTGTCTGTTGCTTCCGGCTTACTGAGTATTGATTTCAACCACTTCATCTTGCTGACTTTCCCTGAATTGAACTGGTGGCAGTCTACTACAGCCTGAGCCGTAAGGGGCAGGAGGGTACACTCAATGTTGTGACTCTATTTACACTTGAGCAGGATTGGCTTGCGCTGGTGGTGGGGGGGAGTAGACTCACTGTGCCTGATGCGCATCAACAGAGTTGAATGTTGAATACTACTGGAAATTAAAGGAGTCCATTAGCAAGATGTCTGATAAATACGTGGTTATTGGTAATCCGATTGCTCACAGCAAATCTCCGGCGATTCACAGTCAGTTTGCTGCGCAAACCCGGCAACGGCTTGAATATCAAACCCTGCTGGCACCGACTGATGGTTTTGAACTCAGTGTTCACAACTTTATTGTTGCGGGTGGCAAGGGGGCCAATGTGACTGTGCCATTTAAAGAGCAGGCATTTACCTTGTGCACAGAGTTAAGTGATGACGCGCGGCTGGCAGGTGCGGTAAACACCCTGAGTTTTCTCCCGGATGGTCAGATCCGTGGCGACAATACAGATGGACAGGGCCTGGTCGCAGACCTTCTTTCCCATACTTCACTTAACCATAAGGTAGTGCTACTGATTGGGGCTGGTGGCGCTGCCCGGGGGGCAATTCTGCCTTTGCTGCGGTCAGGTGTTAAGCAGCTGATTATCTCCAATCGAACCTTTGAAAAGGCGCAAATGCTGGCAAAGCAGTTCAAAGACTATGGAAATATCACTGCGGTGCCCATGGCAGAGCTGGAATTCGGCTTCGATATCATTATCAATTCGACATCTGCGAGTTTAGCCGGTGATCTGCCTGGTGTGCCTGTCCATATCTTCAGTCCGGATACCCTCTGTTATGACATGATGTATGGTGCAGAGCTGACCGCATTTAATGCCTGGGCTAAGTCTCACGGTGTGGTGAATTGTATTGATGGTCTGGGTATGTTGGTGGGACAGGCTGCTATCAGTTTTGAAATTTGGCGTGGGGTAAAGCCTGACGTCGATATTGTGTTGTCGCAATTGCGACAGGCTTTGGAGGCAAAATGAATCAAAGCGTGTTATTTCCGGATCTGCAAAGTTGGGATGCCGACAAACAGCAGATGGTATTTCCGGTGCAGGTTGAAGGCCGTACTTTGTTTTGTGTCATTGGACTGGAAAAGTTATCTGCAATAACGGGCGTTGCTCAGGTAGATGCTGACAATGTTCTGGATGTTTTCTCTCAGGCTCGCTTTGATATTGAAGATCTGGCTGAGCAGAAACTTGAAAGTGAAGAGTTTACTCCCGATGGGCATGTGTTCCTGGGCTGAGCGCTTTGCGAAGAGTTTAAAGTGAATAAACAAGAAAGGGAGCACAGGCTCCCTTTACTGGTTTTTAAGCTCAGCGGGTCTCTTCCAAATATTCGTTCTTCAACCTGACATAGTTGTCGGCTGACTGCTTAAGAAAGGTGATTTCCCCTTCTGTTAATAGTCTGGCTTGCTTGGCCGGGCTGCCTACATACAGATAGCCGCTTTCCAATACCTTGTTGGGAGGCACCAGGGCACCACCGCCCAGCATGACATCATCCTGAATAACTGCGCCGTCCAGTACTATGGCTCCCATACCGACCAGTACCCGGTTACCTATTGTGCAGCCGTGAAGCATTGCCTTATGACCGACAGTGACATCGTCTCCAATGATCAGCGGGTAGCCGGCAGGGTTCTTTTCTGAAGTGCGGGTTACATGCAGTATGCTGCCATCCTGTACATTGGAGCGTTTCCCTATCTTAATAAAGTTCACATCACCGCGGCCGGCGACTAAAGGCCAGATGCTGGCATCCTCAGCTAAATTTATGTCCCCAACCAGCACTGCGCTTTCATCGACATAGACATTTGCTCCGAGTTGAGGAGACTTTCCTTTATAAGAACGAATAGAAGAAGACATCTTGTACCCCTGAATTTGGCATTTTTTGACAGTATAAAGGTTAAAAAATCACTGGTCAGGGTGAAATTCCAGCAAGCGCGCCAAAAATCGTATTTTTCTTTCAAAACCCCCTTGCGCAATTTCGACGGCTCCCTATAATGCGCCTCCATCGACACGGCAGACGGCGCCAACTGGTTCTTATAGCAACCAAGGTAACGCGGGATAAAGTGAAGACTCACTCACCGGGCTCAAGCCCAGGAGTGGCGCGAAAAGAAGTTGAAAAAACTGCTTGACGCGAAACAAAGGAAGCGTAGAATACGCATCCCTCGGCACTGAAAAAGATTAGTTCCGAATCGCTGAATAAAAGCAGCGAATTGCTCTTTAAAAATTAGACAGACAAGCAAATCTGTGTGGACATTCACAGTAGTTGATGAGGTCGACAAAGACTTATTCTCCTTCACTGGAGACATCAATGAACGAAGTTC
>NZ_JAKIKT010000014.1 GCF_023349125.1 Shewanella corallii
GAAACGCAGCTGCGCCGATGGTAGTGTGGGGCTTCCCCATGTGAGAGTAGGTCATTGCCAAGCGCCCAATAAGTGAAGAAGCCACCTGAATAAGGTGGCTTTTTTGCGTTTAGGGTTTTAAAAATTTTTAAGGGTATCTGCAAGTTGGGTGCACGTCATTGTCAGGTGACTTATCCACTTATAAGAAAGCTGAAAAGACCGACTCCCGACGTCAGCCCGCGCTGAGCGGACTCCCGGCTACGCTCATACTTCGCTCCGCGTTAATCAAGTCCTGAAAGCTTCGCTTCCAAAGCGGACTTGCTTAACCCCCATGTGAGAGAAAGGCATAGATAGCTGGCCATTGCCAAGCGCCTACCCTCGATGTCAGCCCTTCCAAACGGTCGGTACCTGCTCCTGCGTTACCGACATTCGCACTTTGATACTTCCCTGTACAAAAGCCAGTTCGATATCCCTGTCTCTCGTTCGAGAGCATATGGCTTCCGCCATTCTCACCATCCATATGCCTTAACCGGAAATTGCTCCCTGCATTTCCGGTATTCACTACGTCCTTGTAGTTTGCCTCCCGGCTACGCTCATACTCCGCTCCGCGTAAATCCATCACTGACAGCTGCTCATTGCCAAGCGTCTAATAAACAATGACCCGCAGATTTAGCACTCAGTTAGCGCCGATACTTCGTAACTTATTAAATGATCCAATTGCCTTATTAACTACTTCTCTTTTTATTCCGTAGTATCTTGTCTTCGGCTTGGGGAGATGGATCGAATACCAATCCGCATAGAAGATTGATCTCATCAGAGCCATGTCAGCCATTCGAGTACAATCCAAATTGGTGACGACATAGTGGTTCTATGACTAGACAATTTGGGGCAGTAATCGTGTGGCTGACAGGCTCCCGAAGGGCGAGTTTTAAAGACGCGCATACTGCCCAGAGCTCTCTTGATTTATCCCGATAGATCTTCGCTCGCTCCGATTGTCTCCACGCCTTTAAATTCTCGCTGAGTGACTAAACTCCTATGCGGATTGGTATTAGGATAGTGATGATCAATGGGGTGATCTGGGGGGCTTTGGGCCTGGCTGTTGTGCTTGGGTTTGGTCGGCAGCGGCTGCCTGTGTTGGGGATGGTAGCGCCGGCTCTGGTGCTGATGGCATTGGGGATGGCTTGGGCCATGGATTACCTGACGCTGATGGGGCTTGCCGGTGCGGGGTTGGGTCTCGCTCTTGGATGGCTGCTTGGACGTCAGGGCAATAATACAGATATGCCTGCCAATGACTCAGAGAGTCACTTGAGGTGGCGCTCTTTTGCCACTGCTGCCGGTTATGCACTGCTGCTGATCTGGTCGATAGCCATGTTCCTGCATTGGCTGCCGGGTGTGTTTAATCAGCAGGTGCTGGATGGCGTTATCGCTAAACCAGGCAGTGTGCCTTTCAGCCTGTATCTGAACCTTGATAAGCCCCTGGTGTTCTTTGCCTGGTTGCTGGCGCTGCCGGGTATTCTGGGGCAGCCCAGAGCGTTTGACTATCGCAAGCTGTTACTGATCCTGCTTCCGCTTTTTGCCCTGTGCAGGTTTAGGTGCATTACGGCCTGAAATCGGCTTGCCAGCATGGTGGTGGCTGTTTGCATTGAACAACTTGCTGTTTACTTGTGTGGCAGAGGAGACCTTGTTTCGGGGAGTGATACAGCAGACTTTGGCAAAGCGTTTTGGATTAATCTCGGGATTAGTGTTGGCCAGTGTGCTGTTTGGTGTGGCGCATGTGGGGGGCGGTGTGTTGCTCGTGGTATTCGCGACTCTGGCGGGTCTGGGCTATGGTGCTGTGTTTACCTTAACCGGCAGGTTGTGGGCCGCAGTGCTGACCCACTTCCTGTTCAATTTTATCCATCTGGCCTGCTTCACTTATCCTGTGTTGCAGGCTCAGTAACTTCAGTAACAGTAACTTTGGCAGAGGAGGCAGTATTATTCGGTAATCTGCGCCAGACCTCCTCTTCTTTCAACACACCATCTTCGATACGTTGGGTATGCCATTGGTCGCCGACCAGCTTAAACTGAAAGCTGAATCCCTGACCTTCAGGCACTTTGAATGAGTTGAGGGTGGGGTATTCGGTATATTGATTGCCATCCAGGATGAAGTGGCCACTGCCTGCGGCCCAAAGGGCTTTGGTTTTGCCTTTATTCTTCTTGTCCGGGGCGACTGTGGTGAAACTGAAATGACCGTCAGCAACCACCTTGATTGCCTCCAGCCCCAGTGTTTTGTATTCCACCCATTTGCCATTGCCGTCCAGATAACGGCCCGATACCAGCTCCCAGCTGCCTTCCAATTGTTCGGCGTCCATTGCCATGAGATTGGATGACAGGAGCACAGAGCCTGTACTCAGAGCCACCAGGGCGGCCTTTCCAAACTTGAATTTCATATTCAACATCCTGTTTTTATTGGTATTGCCAGAGTAAGACAATTTACCACAGGATTAACGCTTTTACAGTCAGTGACTGTGACCCTGGCTGAGGGCGATCAGGCCCAATCCCACAGCAACAAATGCCATCCCCACCCAGACAGAAGTGTCCAGGTGTTGTTGATAGATAAAGGTCGACAGCAGGGTAACTGTCATAATGGCCAGACCCGCCCAGACGGCATGGGCAATTCCGACGGGGATCCCTTTCATCGCCAGGCCGAGGAAGATAAATGCAAACAGATGGCCAAGCGCCACCATAGCCAGTGGCAAAGGTTTGTTGAAGCCATCAGTCGCTTTCAGGGCAAGGTGTGAAAGGGCTTCGGCAACAACGCCTAAAATCAGAAAAAGCCAGCTCATTTTATTTACCTGACCTAAAAAGAGGATGAAAAGAGAAGCAGTAAGAACTGTGTTCTTACTGCTTTGGAGTCAATGTTTAATTAAATGCCAGCCTGACAGTTGGCATCTCGAGTGCGTTAGTCGAAATGAATCACGGTTCTGATGCTCTTGCCTTCGTGCATCAGGTCGAAGGCGTGGTTCACATCTTCAAGCTTCATGGTGTGGGTAATAAAGTCGTCCAGTTTGAACTCACCTTTCATGTAGCGTTCTACATATTCAGGCAGTTCGCTGCGGCCTCTTACGCCACCGAATGCGCTGCCACGCCATACACGACCGGTTACCAGTTGGAATGGACGGGTTGAGATCTCCTGGCCGGCACCGGCAACACCGATAACGACGGATTCACCCCAGCCTTTGTGACAGCATTCCAGCGCACTGCGCATCACGTTGACGTTACCGATACACTCGAATGAGTAGTCCACGCCGCCATCAGTCATTTCAACAATTACGTCCTGAATAGGCTTGTCGAAATTCATTGGGTTAACACAGTCGGTGGCACCCAGCTTACGGGCCAGTTCGAACTTGCTTTCATTGATATCAATAGCAATGATGCGTCCGGCTTTTGCCATGGTTGCACCGATAATGGCAGACAGACCAATACCACCCAAACCAAACACTGCTACTGTGTCACCAGGCTGTACTTTCGCTGTGTTGATTACAGCGCCCATACCTGTGGTGACACCACAGCCCAGCAAACACACTTCTTCCAGTGGTGCCTGAGGGTTTACTTTTGCCAGCGAGATTTCTGGCAGTACTGTGTACTCAGAGAAGGTAGAGGTGCCCATGTAGTGATAGATAGGCTGACCGTCTTTGGAGAAGCGGGTCGTACCATCTGGCATCAAGCCTTTACCCTGGGTCTCACGGATCTTTTGGCACAGGTTGGTTTTACCTGAGCGGCAGTATTTACACTCACCACATTCAGGGGTGTACAGAGGAATAACATGGTCGCCCACGGCAACACTGGTTACGCCTTCGCCGATAGATTCAACAATACCGCCGCCTTCATGGCCGAGAATACAAGGGAAGATACCTTCAGGGTCGTCACCTGAAAGGGTGAAGGCATCGGTATGACAGACGCCGGTAGCAACCATGCGAATACGTACTTCGCCAGCCTGTGGTGGCATTACATCAACGGTTTCCATAGACAGTGGCTGACCTGGGCCCCAGGCAACAGCCGCTTTTGATTTGATAACTTGTGCAGTCATTTGTGCTCCAAAAAAATTGACCGGGTGCATGCATCAGGCAGGCACTGTGTTTCGATGGGGCACAGTATATTTATTTCTTGAGAGGTGATAATCCGCTTTTTATGCAATTAATCTTTGCTGTTTGGTAATAATTGCGGGAAAGGGAAGTGGATTATTGATGCGGGCTGTTATTAGCCCGCATAGTAAAAGGTGAGTGTCAGAGCCAGTTCGCTATTGGCTCTTTGGCATCAACTGATTGGAGGCGATGGCAAACAGGCAGTAGCCGGTGAACAACCAGAAACCCATTTCCAGCTGGGCATTCATGATGATGAGATCGCCCATCTGACCTGAGGCACTGCCCGCCATATAGCTGACAATAATGGCGACAACAAATACATCCACCATGCTCCACTTGCTGACCGCGCGGATGAAACCATAAAGCGCGGCAGAGATCTCGCCTGGCTTTATATACAGCAGCGCTGCCTGAGACAACAGCTTCAGGGTTGGGATAATCACAGAGAAAGTCGCAATTAACAGACCGACCAACAGGTTGCCACCGCGCATCAGGTCTTCCACTGTGCCCATAATGCTGCGGGTTTTATGGAAAATTTCTACATGTCCCTGCAGATCATTGAATCCCATAAACGCTGAAACAGAAGCCAGCAGGCCGCGAACATCATTATCCTGAGTCACCATATCGATTGTGGTTTTGGCGAATTGCGCCTTATCTGCGTCGGCAGTCAGGCTCAACATGGGTTGAGTGACCCCGGGAATAAGCAGGGCGAGGGCGATAAGGATCAGCAGTAGATGGGCCAGTTTGCGTTTGGCTGACATGGCAGCTCCAGTGATAAATACAGTGGAATGGATCCTAACTCAGGACCCATTCCATTTCGACTCCGGTGTAATACCAATCCGCATAGAAGATTGATCTCATCAGAGCCGTGTCAGCCATTCGAGTACAAGTGAAATTGGTGACGGCATAGTGGTTCTCTGACTAGACAATTTTGTGCAGTAATCGTGTGGCTGACAGGCTCCCGAAGGGCGAGTTTTAAAGGCGCGGATACTGCCCAGAGCTCTCTTGATTTATCCCGATAGACCTTCGTTCGCTCTGATTGTCTTCACACCTTTAAATTCTCGCTGAGTGACTAAACTCCTATGCGGATTGGTATCATTTACTGTTATCGCTTTGCAGCTGCGGCCACAGAGAAGGGAATCCCCAACCATCTTCACCTGCCACTACGGGATAATTTGTCAGGTATTGATAAATAGTGGGGGCCAATGACCCATTTACCGCAGTTGCTATAGGCTGCCTGGTAGTCACCGGTGTGCCCCAGAAACCAATAAAGGCATCTTTTTCGTGGAAGTGCTCACCGGCATGGCGACCGGGAACCTTGGTGTTGAAGCCGATACCCTGAGCAGGGAACAGGTTGATGGTGCCCGCTCTGTCTTCGTCGTACAGATGAGCCAGCTGATTCACGCTGTCCGGTCTGGGGGAGAAGCGGGTCAGCTGCCGCCATTGGGTGGCGTCGCACCAGGTCTCAGGTTTGTTGGTGACAGCTTTGGTCATACAGGCGTCCAGCAGTTTTTGTCTTTGCGCCTGTTCGGGTTCGCTCAATTCATCGGCATAAGGGTTCAGCTCATACAGCTGCAGCAATTCGGGTGGGTTACCGTTCAGGCTTTGATACAGACTTTTGTTGCCGATACGTGTGATGCGCTCGTCCAGCAGTTTGCCGTTGTGCAGGGCTTGCAGCCTCAGGGTGCAGGTTTGCAGATTGCAGGCTGACTCCCTTACCGCCAGATAGTCGAGGCTGTCACCCAGCCTGTCGGTGATTTCACTCAGCAGCTCGATTGGCGCTGCATCTTCAGCACCATTCAAAGGTCGCCACTGATTTATCTCCGTCAGTACTGGTTGGGTTTGCCAGCCCTGTGCAGAGTTGAACAGGTCAATCATATAGTTGCCACCTGCGGTGGAGGCGACAATCAGATCGATTCCCCGGTTACTGGGATAGTTGAAGGTGTGGGTGATCTTGGGGCCTTCCCCCTCGTCGGACGAGATCTTGCGGATCTTGAGCGACACATCATGGTCACTGCTGATACCGTCGAATACCTGCTGTTCCGGGTTCACTATGTGGTGGATGGGGGTCAGACCATGGTCGCCAGCCATACCCCACAGCACTCTGTCGTATACCCCGGCATCTCGATATACCTTGTCCATTTGTCCAAGCCAGTAATCCAGCCGGTTAAGCTCGCCGGTGGGGGCGAGAATCTCATTGGCGAAAGGGCCGGTGAAGTGGGCGAAATGATCGGGCCAGGGATTATAGGCCAGCACAAAGTCCGGCAGCCCCTGTTGAGATTTATCTGCATATTCCCGGATCAACTGCTCTATGCGAAGGCTCTTGGAGACCCGAGTTGCCGGTGTCCACCAGGATATCTCGCTGTGGTCGGCTATCATGTCGATCAGATCCAATCTGGCCTGTTGCAGGTTAACTTCCTGCTCGCCCCGACGCTCCAGTTCTTTCAGGCACCTTTGCTCGCCAAAGTCACGGATGGCTTCACCTACCCCCAGGTTAATCAGGGGTTCAAAGCTGGATTCTGCGTACCAGTCATACTGGGCATTACAGTTCAGGGTGACCATGGGGACCAGTCGCTCGAATTGCGTCCTGGCGCCATTGTCGGCGAAGATTCTGTCCAGCTGCAGGGCATCATTGCCAAAGAAGTAGTAGGCCCTGTCCTGATGCCGGTCGACAAAGTGGAAGTTGGGAATACCCGTGCCGCCTGGGCCTGCGACGTCAGCACCGGTTTTGATAATGGGCAGGTTCCGCACGCTGATGGTGGGTGTGGTGGAAACGCCAAACTCGACAATGCCCGCCCTGTAATTCCGGTAGATGCTCTTGAAGTAGGGCAGGTATCTGGGATCTGTCATGGGTTTTCGTGCCAGTTGTGCAGCAAAGCTGTTATCCGGTATGTGCTCAGGCGCAGTGACGTCCATTCCCCTGGGGGCCATGGACTGGGCATTGTCTTCGTCTGCCATTACTTGCTGCAAAAACCGGGATGGCTCTGGGCTGACCAATGCCTGCATTAACCCCTGCTGCAGACCATCGACAGTGATCTGCACTGCCAAAGGTCTGTGGTTCTGGTGCAGCAGGTAGCTGATAAGCTTGTTGGGATCTTCATCGAACAGCTCCTGCATCCAGTCGTTAAGACTGTTGGCCTTGGCTTGCTCCAGCAAGAATTGACGGTAGCCCTTGATAACGGTCAGGCGTACAAAATCCACCAGACTGATGGTAATTGCCTGAGCCTTGTTGTTGGGCTTGTTCTGATTCTCAGGTTTTCCATCTTCGATGATGGCCTGGACCGCTGCTTTGATATCACCTTCAGGCAGACTGTCGCTGTAGTTGCTCAGAGTGGCTATCAGAATATTTTGCACCCGGGCAACGGTCTGCCAGTCTTGCTCGCTGTCGGTCAGATACTGATATTGATCCGGGATCTCATCGCCATACAGCAGCTTATCTTTACCAAACAGGGCATCGTACAGGGTCACCAGAGCGGCAATAAAAGTGCGGTTCATGGTGACCGCTGACTCTTGCGCAGACTCGCTACTCTCAGGCGCCTCTTCAAGGGTGAACAGTGTATGTTGCCAGGGCTTAAGCTCCTCTTCGCTGTAGATGGTCAGCAGGTGCTGTCGGAAGATGTCCTGATTAACCACTTCCCCTGTGTACTTGTCGTAGAAGCTGTAGAGCAGATGCCCCAGCTGGATGGAGTATCTGGGGTTGGTGAGTTGGCCCATGACCCGGGTTTTGACCTTTGCCTCCAGGGGCAGAGTCAGAATAAGGGTATCGAGTGTCACGCTGCCTGCAGTAAACAGCGACAGGTCTCTTGAGGCGTCGAGACCGAACTCCATAGAGTTGAATATGCCTGAATAGAGTATCTTGCTGCTGTTATAGACGGTGCCAATCAGTGGCTTGTTTCCCAACTCTTCGGTGCTTTCGGCTATTGCTACAGACAATGGCAGGGAGGCTGTCAGGACGGCGAGGGTCAGCTTCTTTATATTCATCAGTTGCTTGGAGTTGGTATCTATTTTTTGCTCAGCATACTTGAGTCTCAGGGCGGGTTAAAGTTTATCCGCCCTGGAGGCTCGTCGCTGTTACTCTCGACTTGTGAAAGCTGTGCGTGTCGGGATTAACAGCAACAAAGCCAGCAACCACAGGCTTAATGAACCGCCGCCGGACCCACCGGATGAGGGTTGTGATACCGATACATTGCGACTGTTGGTTTGGGTTGCCCCCTCATTATCTGTCACTGTCAGTTGTACCTGATAACTGCCGCTGCTGCTGTAGCTGTGGCTGGCTTTGTCCCCGGTACTGCTGCTGCCATCTCCCCAGTTCCAGCTGTAACTGGCAATGGAGCCATCGGGGTCGCTGCTGCCGGTTGCATCTGCACTACAACTCAGTTCGGTACAACTGATACTGAAGCTGGCCACAGGTTTTTGATTACCCACTGGCGTCGCCGTTTTTTGAGTGTTTTGTTGAGCACCGGCATCGTCGGTGACAGTCAGGGTGACAGTGAAGTCCCCACCCTCTGCGTAATCATGGCTCAGGCTTTGACCCGAACCGGTTTCACCATCGCCGAATTGCCATTGATAGCTGCTGATGCTGCCGTCCGGATCGCTGCTGTTCGACGCATCAAAGTCGCACTTGAGTTTGTCACAGCTGACACTGAAATCCGCTATCGGCAAGCGGTTTGCGGCTGCCGTGACATTGAGGAACATAGCGGACACGCTGCCGAACTGACCTGAAGTATCGCTGCTGCGCAGGTAAAGCCTGTGTTTACCTTCGCCCAGCTCAGTCAGGTCAAGGCTGTAGCCCGCTGATTCGGTCACTTCATCATAGCTGCCATCCGTTGGCGACAGCGTGATGGGTTGGGCATTGATCTCTTCGGGGTAGTTGTTGATAAACAGCTGGATTTGGCTGATCGCCTGGGTAGGCTCTGTACCCCGGCTATTGTTAAATCCGGCATCTGATGAGGTGACCTGAAGCTTGGCGTCATAATTGACAGGAATACTGAAGTCATCTCCGTCATTGAGCTTGATGGCGGTAATGTCCGGGCCCGCCGGGATCAGATAAGGCGCTTTAACCACTTTGGCGGCGTATTTGAGCGCTTTCAGGTTGTCCGGTTTGACTTTGCTGTTGTATGTATCACAGGCCTGAAAGAAGGCCGTGCCCAGCTCAAAGGTAAAGTGAGCAATCCCCAATTCGCCATAACTGATGTCATCGCTGGTGCCATCAGTAGGGTACAGGCCAACACTCTGAATCGGGGTATAGCCGTTAAAGCGTGCCAGTTTACGCCCCAGTGTTTGCAGGGCAGTGCCATTGGGAGCCGGGGTGTCGACATCTCCCCAGGGCCAGAGAACCAATTCGCTGTAAGAGTGGATGTCGATATGCATGCCGGGAGTATCTGCCGGGGCGGCATCGGCGCGGTTTGGTCCGCGATGATCGCCAAACAGATTTCTGAGATATGCTTCAACCGCCTGGGTTTCAGGCTCAGAGGCTGCGGACTGACCTCGATAGGTTTCGGCACACTGATTACCACTGGAGCCCACACCTCCGGTAGTGTTCCAACCCCAGCTGAAATTGCGGTTAAGATCCACCCCTTTGGCGTCTGGGTTTGAACAGACACTCTGGTTCATATTCTTGCGCCAGTAGACCTGCTTTTCAGCCTCTTTTCTACCATCAGGGTTCATATGCAACAGCAGATGGATCTCATGACGGTCGAGTATCCACTGACTGTCGGCATCGGTTTCATAGGTTTGCAGCAGGTGGGTGGCAAAATCCAGTGCCAGCGGCGAAGTGGCGTACTCTCTGGCATGCATGGCGGCGTGAATAAACAGCTTGGGTTTGTCGCCTGAGGTTCCTTCATTGGTGAGTTTAAGCACTTTGAGATCGAAGCCACCGATACCATTTTGTTTCAGCCAGGAATCGCCGATATCAGTCAGGCTGGCCAGCTTGGGGTACTGACTGACCAGTGAATCCATGGCATCAAAGGTTTCTTCCACTGTGGGGTAACAGGCATAGCCGGGAATGCCGCTGCTCTGGGTAGCATTAAGGGAAGTGACTGCCTCAGGGGAAAGGCCTGTCGGCGCTGTTACCCTCTTGTCCTGGGCCATCTTTATTCCCAGCGTCTGCAATTTTTCCAGGGTTTCAGCATCCAGCTCTGCCCAGTGGACAAGCGCCTGGCTGTCACTTTTCAGCAGTTGGCTGTGCAGGCTGATGCCTGCCTGTTGATAACGGGTCTTATCGTTAAATTCCAATCGATAAACTGGATCTGCCACCGTCGGCGTAGCAAAGGCTGCTGACAACAGCAGGGATGGGGCGAGTCTTGGGGTTTTCATTGTATTCCTCTCCTCTTTGCGGGAGCTGTCCCTGATTTTGCAAGCAGGGAACAAAAATTAGCCACACTTCATTATTCAGTTATCGCTAATAAAGGCAAATTCAGCGGGATCAAAAAAGCCCTCGGGCGAGGGCTTAGGGGAGTGTCAGTCTCAGTCTTAGAGGCTGATAATAAGTAGTAGCGCGATACTGAACAGGGTAATACCTAAAAGGTTATAACCTCGGCTGTCTTCTGAACGACGGCTGCGCTGTCTGAGCAGGGAAAATGCCGCCAGACTCATCATGGAGCAAACCATGAGTATGATATACAGAAGTGGCTTGGTTCCTGTGAGCCAGTCTTCCCGGACATCTACCTGCATATAGCGCAGCAGGCCGTAATCTATCTCGGGACGGGCATAGTGGAACAATAGCAACGCGGTAAAGAATAGCGCCCAGCACAACAGATTCACGATGCGGATCAGGCTGCTCAGCGGATCGGCTACCATGTGTCGTCTTTCTGTGTTCATAGGCATTCTCCCGTCTGTTCACTTCTGGCGGAATCACATCCAGCATACCTCAAAAGAGTCGGTCATCAAAATTTGAGCTGTTTTATCAAGTGGGATAACTCTGCCACCGAGGCATAGATAGCAGTGATATGGTCAGTCTGAGAGGGTGCCTTTGGACTTCCGAAGGCAAAGCGCTATCTCGCTTTGCTCAAACCAGGTTTGTTATCAAAGCTATATCAGTGTTTTTAAATATCTTTTAAATAACAAGCTATTGGCAGATGTTTGCGAGGTCAAGAGGATTTGTTGGCACCTGGGTGCCAACCAGGATAACTCAGAGGGGCTGAATGGTGATATCTCCGGTCAGGATGCACTGACAGGCGAGTCGACGTTTGTGTCCGTTCTCGTCAATATTATCCAGCACATCATTTTCTTCTTCGCTTTTGGGATTGAGGTTTTCCATCCCACTCAATACTTCCATGGCGCAGGTGCCACAGGCGGCAGAGCAACAACCAAATGGCAGGACATCCTGCTCGAATTGGAGTTCCTGTAATGATGTTCCCGACGGAATTTCCAGTGGCTTGCTAATCCCGACTATGGTCACTTTTGGCATTGCTGTCTCCTTGGACACTGACTCAATATCAGATTAGTTCCAATTTCATTGGCTTGCACTATGGTGACAAATTCAGGTGGCAGAAGATGACGTTTGTCACTGGTGGTACTTTGAACGATTGCGCATACTGGAACCATATTACTTCAAAAGGAGCTTAATTATGAATGCAGGAACACTGGCGTTACTTATCCCAATCGTGGCTATCGTTGGCAGCTTTATTATCTCAGCGATGAAGATTCAAAAGCAGCAGGGCCGTATGAGCAAGAAGCAGGAGGCTGAATTGACGGCACTGTGTGACGAGATTGCTGAACTGAAACACCGTATTCAGGTATTGGAAGAGTTGGCTACCGATGATGGTGAGTCGCTCAAGCGTGAGATTAACAACCTCAAGCGAGCCTGATGAGCTGCAAAAAAGCCGGCACAAAAAGGGTGGCTTTGTGCCGGCAGAAGGTCAACCATTAAGGTTGTTTTGCGCAGTGTGCAAACTGATTATCAAACGGGTATCAGGCCTGTTTTAGCCCCATTTGACTGGTTTCTGCCAGTGACATCCCCTTGGTCTCCGGTGCCATAACAATGGAGATACCTAAACCAATTAAAGAGATTGCTGCACCAGCCATCATGGTGGCAGAAATGCCGTAAGTGGTCATAAAAATCGGCAGGGCATAGGTGGAGATAATGGTACCTATGCGACTGACAGACATGACTGCGCCGACGGCCGATGCCCTGATCTCAGTTGGAAACAGCTCATTGGGATACAGCCACTGCAGAATACCCGGGCCACCGGAGAAGAAGGCGTATAGACCGAAGGCTGCAACAATCACCCAGATACTTGGATTTTCAAACAATCCCAACAAGGCCAGCGCCGCTGTCATAATGGCGAAACTGCCGATCAGCAAAGGCCTGCGACCTATAGAGTTGAGCCAGAATACCGCTGGTAGACAGCCCGCCATAAAGAAGGCGCTGATAACTATGTTACCCAGGGCTGCATCCCGACCATCCACCAAACCAAACAGGCCGATAATTTGCGGGCCAAAGGTGTAGATGGCGAACATGGGGATTACCTGGCAGCTCCAGATGGTGCCGATAAACAGGATGTTCTTCAGGTGTCTTGGCTCAAACAGGGTGCGGTAGGAAGTTTGAGTCGCCTCCTCCTCTTCCAGGGTGACTCCCTTGCCAAAATACTTGGTCATAATGGCCTGAGCTTCAGCATAGCGCCCCTTTTTCATCAGCCAGCGGGGAGATTCCGGCAGGCTGAAGCGACCAAAAAAGATGATCACACAGGGGATAAGCGCGCTGCCGAACATCCAGCGCCAGCCGTCCTGCATATCGTAGAACATGTATCCCACAAAGTTAGCGGCGGTGGCACCCACGTACCACATGGCGGCAATAAAGCCCATGGTAAAGGCGCGCTGCTTGGTGCTGGAGAATTCAGCGACCATACTGGTGGCAATGGGATAATCGGCGCCGATCACCACACCGATAAGAAAGCGCAATACGATAAGTTCAACCGGCGAGGTGACAAACATGGTGGCGGCCGACAGTACGGCAATGGCCACCACATTGACCATAATCATCAGCTTGCGGCCAATCAGGTCGGCTACATAGCCAAACAATGCGGTACCGATAAACAAACCTGCAAGAGTGGCTGCGCCCACCAAACCTATCATTTGGGCGTCCAGCTGCAGTGTGGGGATCAGTTGTTCAAGCGCGATACCAATAATGACCAGTACAAAGCCGTCGAGGAAAGGTCCGCCGCTGCCCCACAACATGATTTTTCGGTGCAGAGGGGTGAATTCCAGGTCATCAAAACTCTTGCTCTTTTCCATAATAACTTACCTGCAAATAGCGGTATTGAATTGCTTTTATTGTGTAAATACAGAAAAGGGCAACCGCTGACTGCGGTTGCCCGTTAATGCTGTTTATCAGCCGTATCTGTATTCAATACCGAAGGTGCCGCGTGGGAATTCCCACTTCTCCAGAATGGTGTCGCCACAGAGGATTTTGCAGGTGCCGCACTCCAGGCAACCAGCGTAATCGAACCGGATGGAGCCGTCGTCCAGCAACTTGTACAGGCCTGCTGGGCAGGCGATCATCAGCTTGCGGAACTCTTGCATATCAGGGTGATCTTTGATGACGATATGGGGCTGTTCTTCATCCACATAGAACTTGTTAACCCCAAGTTTGACATCCACATTGACTGCGTCGCTCATATTGCCTGTACCCCTTTAATTCCGTCTTTAATCAGGTTCATGTAGCCCACTTCTTTACAGCGCTTCATGATCTTCTTACGAAGAGGCTCTGATGGGGTACCGTCGACAGTGAACATATCTGCCATAATATTGGCTACCATTTTGGGATAAGTGTTGAAAATCCTTGGGTTTTCCATAAACGCCGGGGCGTTTTTGTAGAGTTTCATGTCCTGCATCACGAAACTCTCGTCCAGCAAAGTCTGGTAGCTGGCTAGACCCGTAGCGCTGAAGTCATTGGACTCTTTGGCTTTGAGTACCGCTTTGGCTGCGGCTTCACCGGCGGCAATTGCCAAGTCCATACCGCGAACGTTAAAGCCCAGATTCATACACAGACCTGCGGCATCACCGGTCAGCATTACGCCGTCGCGGATCAGTTCAGGCAGCATGTTAATCCCGGCTTCGGGAACTACGTGGGCTGAGTATTCAGTCATCTTGCCGCCTGCGATCAGTGGCTTGATAACCGGATGGTTTTTAAAGTCTTCCATCATCTGAGGCACGGTTTTGTCTGAGTCTTCGATATGACCCAGGCCGCAAACCAGACCCAGAGAGATAGAGGATTCATTGGTATAGAGGAAGCCGCCGCCCATCAAACCGTTGGAAGGATTACCGGCGAACAACCAGGCGACGCCCTCTTCATCTGTGATATTGAATCTGTCCTGCAGCTGACCCTTTGGCAGCTCAATCAGCTCTTTAACGCAAACTGCGGTGGCATGGGCCGAGACTCTTGGCTTTACCATGCCCAGCTTTTCGCCGAGGATGGAGGTCACCCCATCAGCCAGAATCACTACTTTGGCTTCCAGCTCATCACCGTCGGCTTCCACGCCCACCACCTTGCCATCGCGCATCAGCAGGTTATCGACCCGAATACCGGTAATAAACTGAGCCCCGGCGTTTTCAGCCTGCTCTGCCAACCACTGATCGAACTTACCGCGCAGCACAGTGTAAGACTCTTTCACCGGTGCATCAGGGCGCACTGTGTGGTAGTCCATGGTCACGCCGGTATCGTCTGTCATAAAGGAGATCTTCTCCTTGGTGACCAGGCGTTCGATGGGGGCATTTTTGGCAAACCCGGGGATCAGCTTTTCCAGACTGTGGGCGTACAGGCGACCGCCTGTCATATTCTTGCTGCCGGCATAGTTGCCGCGTTCGATCACCAGTACATCGGCACCTGCCTGAGCCAGAACCAGAGCGGCGGTACATCCCGCCAGACCAGCCCCAACGATGATCGCGTCAAAAGCTTCTTCAGACATAATCAACTCACTATTTTCAGGGGAGTAGGGCACCTTGGGCGCCCTTGCCGCATCAGGCTTCCAACGCCTTCACCAGAGCAGGCAGTACCTTGTTGATATCGCCCACCAGACCATAGTCTGCGTATTGGAAGATTGGCGCGTTCTTGTCTTTGTTCACTGCCAGAATAGTCTGGGCAGTGTTGACGCCAACTACGTGCTGGATTTGACCGGATACACCCAGTGCCAGGTAGGTTTCGGGCTTGAGCATTACACCGGTTACGCCGATATAACGCTCTTTTTCCATCCACTTTTCAGTTTCAGCGATAGGACGGGTACAACCCAGTTCGGCGCCCATCAGCTCAGCCAACTTACCGGCAATGCCCAGGTTCTCCTGGCTGCTGATGCCGTTACCGATACCGATAACCTTCTTGGCTACGCTCAAGTCGACGCTTTCACCTTCTTTGACGCGGCGCTCGATGCACTTGATCTGGCCCTTTGGCTCAACAAAAGCGACGTTCACGGCCTCGCCCTGAGCTTCACCGGCCTGAGCTGGCTCGAACACACCGGCAGTCAGGGTGACTACTTTGATGTCAGACAGCAGGCGCTCTTCGCCCAGTGCCAGACCGCCATATACCATGTGTTTGGCGCGCACTGCACCATCTTCAATGCTGATTTCACTGGCGTCGTTGAATACTGCAGCATTCAGTTTGATACCCAGGCGGGAGGCAAGCGCCTTACCGCGACGGCTGTTGGCCATCAGTACCAGACCATTGCCTTCGATGGCAGATGCCATGGTGGCTGCGTAGTCTTCAACGATACGAGCTGAATCCTTGTCGCCCAGATACAGCACCTTATCTGCACCCAGAATTTGCGCCTTAGTGATCTTGTCTTCGGCACCGATAACAAACACATTTACTTGGTCAGCCAGAGCTTTGGCACCGGCGATGATGTCGGCCAGACGGGCTTCGCTGTCACTGAATACCCAGGCGTTGGTTAATTTGGTCATCTTAGTTCTCCCAAAAATCAGTTGATGGCGTTGCGCAGGTGAGCGACGAAGGCAGCAATTTGTTCATCGTCATCGCCTTCGATAACGATTTGCTGACGCTGCTTTTGCTTAGGTGCATTCACGGCGATGGTTTCCGCCAGTGCTGGCACTTGTGTCATCTCGATATCGGCCACAGTCATGGCATTAACCGGCTTCTTGGCCGCGCCCAGAATGGCTTTCATTGATGGGATTTTTGGGTTGTTGATATCGGCTGATACAGCGATAACCGCAGGCAGAGTGATTTCCAGCACTTCTACTTCGTCATCCAGAGCGCGCTCAACAGTGATGCTGGATTCAGTGGCTGCAACAATCTTGCTGACGCCGTTGATGGTGGCCACCTCAAGCAGTTCGCCTGCCAGCAGACCTACCTGCTGGGCGTACAGGTCACCGCTGCCATCGCCGCAGATAATCAGGTCGAAACCGGTTTTTTGTGCAGCTGCCGCGATAGCACGGGCAGTGTGGTGAGGCAGTGCCTGCTCAAATTGCTCATCAATCACCAGAGCCAGTGAGTCAGGGCCACGGGACAGCACGTCTTTACGCGCTTTAACCGCTTCCAGCGCTTTGCCACCCACACTCAGTGCGGTAATGGTGGCGTCACCCTGCATGGCTTTGATGTCTACAGCCGCTTCAATGGCATTCAGGTCAAAGGTATTAATTTTGAATTCGGCTCTGGAGGTGTCCAGGCTGCCGTCTGGGTTGACTGTGATGTCCTGATCTTCAGGAACCAATTTGTAGCAGGCGATAATGTTCATCTTCTCTCCGATTTACATTTCAATGATTCGGTAACCCGTTACCGGGTGGCAAAGAAGGTGTCAGCTGCGCGGGGCAGGGCTGATTGTCGGTGCATGCCGCGGGCGGCATGTGAGCCAAATTCCTTCTGGTTCACCAGGTTCGTTGTCACTGACGACGTAAGTGATGTTTTTATTCCCTGTATCTGTGGCTGCCAGATTTTGTGGGAACAGTGTGGAAATAAGTTCCGGACATTTATTTGAAATTAAATTCTGGAACTTATTTCCGGACAAATATCTATTAATTGTTTCTGGAATTTATTTCCGCTGATAAATCACTTTTTATTGGCTGGAAATTTATTCCGGAACTTGTTCAATAAATATTGTGGTAACGCTTTGTCTGAGTTCGAAGATATATATTTAAATTTTTAAGGTAAATAGAAAATTCGATGTGATTTATTAAATGTTATACCGATCACCAACTTATTTCCAAAGTGCGCCAGTGGCTTGTTCATGTGAGTGCTGGTAACTTCGCTTATCATGTAACTCATTGATTTTATGTGCTTTGCTGTGTTTTTTGAACATGGTTTCAAGCCGTTGTTTATCAAAGTCTTATGCGTGTGTGATCACATTTTGCAGACTAACTATGATATCTGTTGTTAAACCTATTCCGGACTCTCATAAATATAAAAATCGCTTTTCGTATTTAATCGTGATTGTAATCACTGAATGTTGTTATTTCTGTCGGCAAGATTATTTCGCAATTTAAATCTGGCTGTTAATTACTGAGTTAATAAATACAGTCAGACCTATCACAAAGCATTTAACTGTCAAAAGTTAACTTGGTAATAGTACGGGATTGTTCCTATAGCATGCATGGCCAATTGCATCACTCCGTTCCGGAGCTGCGACTGAACATGCCGGGATGGGTGCTAACGGATAACTTCATTATTAGGAAATATGAAAGATGAGTGATGCAAACACACAGAAAAAGAAGATTGGCATTGAGCCAAAAGTCTTTTTTCCGCCGCTGATCATCGTGGGCCTCCTCTGTTACCTGACGGTACAGGATCTTGAGGCATCCAACCGGGTGATTAGTGCCTTTTTTACCTATGTAACCCATAACTTCGGTTGGGCGTTCGAGTGGTACATGGTGGCCATGGCTATCGGTTGGGGTTGGATGTTGTTCGGCCCATACGCCAATAAAAAACTGGGTGATGAGAAGCCTGAGTTTAATACTGCAAACTGGATCTTTATGTTGTTCGCCTCCTGTACCTCGGCGGCGGTGCTGTTCTGGGCCTCATTTGAAGCCTACTCCTACGTGGCAACACCACCTTTCGGTATGGAGCCTTTCTCGCAGGCGTCGAAAGAGTATGGTCTGGCTTACTCCCTGTTCCACTGGGGACCGCTGCCATGGGCTGTATTTGCCTTCTTTACCGTGGCCTTTGGTTACTTCCTGTTTGTGAAGCGTCTGGATGTTATCCGTCCAAGTGCCACCCTGGAGCCGCTGGTAGGTAAAAAGCATGCTTACGGTGCTTTCGGCGTCATCGTCGATAACCTTTACATTGTGGCGCTGATCCTGGCCATGGGTACCAGTTTGGGTCTGGCGACACCGCTGGTAACTGAGTGTCTGCAGTGGATGTTTGGTATTCCACACACCCTGGGTCTGGATGCTGCCATTATCGCTTTCTGGATTGCTTTTAACGCCATCTGCGTTGCTTTCGGTCTGTCCAGTGGTATCAAGATTGCCAGTGATATCCGTTCTTACCTGAGTATCTTCGTACTGGTTTGGGTACTGCTGATTGGTGCCTCTACTTTTACCGTTAACTACTTCACCGATTCTGTCGGCATCCTGCTTAACAACTTCGGTCGCATGCTGTTCTCCACCGACCCTATCGGTCAGGGCGGCTTCCCACAGGGCTGGACCGTGTTCTACTGGGCCTGGTGGGTTATCTACACCATTCAAACCTGTGTGTTCCTGGCGCGTATTTCCCGCGGTCGTACCGTGCGTGAAGTGTGTCTGGGTATGGTACTGGGCCTGACTCTGTCTACCTGGTTTATGTGGACTGTACTGTCTTCCAACACCATGAACCTGATCCAGCAGGAACTGATCAATATGCCTGCGCTGGTGGCTGAATACGGCGCGCCTCGTGCAGTTATCGAAACCTGGGCAGCCCTGCCATTCAGTGGCTTCACCATCGCTGTGTTCTTTGTGCTGTGTTTCGTGGCAACCCTGACGCTGGTTAACGCCTGCTCTTACACACTGGCGATGTCCACCTGTAAGAACGTGTCTGCCTACGATGAGCCACCTGTGTGGATCCGTGTGGGTTGGTCTGTGCTGGTGGGTGTTATCGGTATCGTGCTGCTGGCACTGGGGGGCCTCAAGCCGCTGCAGACCGCCATTATCGCCGGTGGCTGCCCACTGTTCTTTATCAACATCATGATCATCTGGTCCTTCCTCAAGGATGCCAAGCAGAGTGCCTGGGGCACCCGTGATGTCGCCGAGGAGCCTGTAGCTGAGCCTGCAGTCACCGAAGCCAGGCCACAACTGGCTAAAGCCAAGTAATTATCAACCGAATTTAACTGAACAATTGGAAGTGAGTTATGGAATTCAAATTGAGTGAAGAGCAAGAGCTGTTTGTCGCCGGTGTACGCGAGCTGATGACCCGTGAAAACTGGGAAGCCTACTTTGCCGAGTGTGATGACAAGCATGAGTACCCAATCCGCTGGGTAAAAGAGCTGGCTGATCTGGGTATCGACACCATGACACTGCCGGAAGAGCACGGCGGCATGGGCGCAGACATGGTGACTCTGGCAGCGATTTGGGAAGAGCTGGGCCGCCATGGCGCACCTACCTATGTGCTGTTCCACCTGCCTGGCTTCAACACCATTCTTCACTGGGGGACCCAGGAGCAGATCGACAAGATCTTCGAATACCGTGGTACCGGTAAGCAGATGTGGAACTCTGCCATCACTGAGCCAAGCGCTGGCTCTGATGTAGGCAGCCTGAAGACCACATATCAGCGTCGCGACGGCAAGATCTACCTGAATGGCCAGAAGTGCTTTATCACCAGCGCCGCCAACTCACCATTCCTGGTGGTGATGGCCCGCGATGCTGACGCCGAAGGTGCTGTGTATTCAGAGTTCTTCGTCGATATGAGCAAGCCTGGCATCAAGATGAACAAGCTGGACAAGCTGGGTCTGCGCATGGACAGCTGCTGTGAGCTGAGCTTCGACAATGTTGAGCTGGAAGAGAAGGACTTCTTCGGTGAGGAAGGTAACGGCTTTAACCGCGTGAAGGAAGAGTTTGACGCCGAGCGTTGGCTGGTGGCCTGTACCAACTATGGTGTGGCTCTGTGTGCCTTCGAAGATGCGGCCAAGTATGCCAACCAGCGTGTGCAGTTCGGTGAAACCATCGGCCGCACCCAGCTGATCCAGGAGAAGTTCGCTCATATGTCCATGAAGCTGAACGCCATGAAGAACATGATCTTCGAAGCGGCCTGGAAGTGCGACAACGGCAATATGACTTCTGGCGACAGCGCCATGTGCAAATACTTCTGCGCCAACATGGCTTTTGAAGTGGTGGACGACGCCATGCAGGTACTGGGTGGTATCGGCGTGACCGGTCACCGTGTAGGTCGCTTCTGGCGTGACCTGCGTGTAGACCGTCTGTCAGGCGGCTCTGACGAAATGCAGATCCTGACCCTGGGTCGTGAAGTACTGAAGCGCTATCGCTGATAAGGCCGGCCGGAGCCTTGTGGCTTCGGCCTCCTCACTGAATTTAAGAAGGATTTTAAGTATGTCCAAACTGAATGTTCCAGAGTTCGGCCCACTGTCAGGCCTGCGTGTTGTGTTCTCAGGTATTGAGATCGCCGGTCCTTTCGCCGGTCAGATGTTTGCCGAGTGGGGTGCTGAGGTTATCTGGATTGAGAACGTGGCCTATGCCGATACCATCCGTGTGCAGCCAAACTACCCACAGCTGTCCCGTCGTAACCTGCATGCGCTGTCGTTGAATATCTTCAAGGATGAAGGTCGTGATGCTTTCCTCAAGCTGATGGAAACCACTGATATCTTTATCGAAGCCAGTAAAGGCCCTGCCTTTGCCCGTCGCGGCATTACCGACGAACTGTTGTGGCAACACAACCCCAAGCTGGTTATCGCTCACCTGTCCGGTTTCGGCCAGTTCGGCACCGATGAATACACCCATCTGCCGGCGTACAACACCATTGCTCAGGCCTTCAGTGGTTACCTGATGCAGAACGGTGATGTTGACCAGCCTATGTCAGCCTTCCCTTATACCGCTGACTACTTCTCAGGCATGACAGTGACTACCTCTGCACTGGCAGCGCTACATAAGGCACAGCAAACCGGCGTGGGTGAGAGCATCGATGTGGCCATGTATGAAGTGATGCTGCGCATGGGCCAGTACTTCATGATGGATTACTTCAACGGCGGCGAAATGGCTCCACGTCAGTACAAAGGACGCGATCCTTACTACGCAGGTTGTGGTCTGTACAAGTGTGAAGACGGCTACATCGTCATGGAGATGGTGGGTGCCAACCAGATTGAAGAGCTGTTCAAGGATATCGGTCTGGCGCATTACCTGCACACCGACGCAGTCCCGACAGGTTGCCAGCTGATCCACCGTATCGAGTGTCCACACGGTCAGGAAATCGAAGATGCACTGGAGCGTTACATAGGTCTGCGCACCATTGAGCAGGTGCGTGAGCGCTTTGCTGAACTGAACATCGCCTGCGCCAAGGTACTGACCCACGCCGATTTGGAATCCAACCCACAGTATGTGGCCCGTGAATCCATCACCACCTGGGAAACCATGGATGGCAAGACCTGCAAGGGTCCGAACGTGATGCCTAAGTTCAAGAACAACCCAGGCAAGATCTGGCGCGGTATGCCAACCCACGGCATGGATACCGCCGCCATTCTGAGCGATATCGGTTATGGCGAAGACGCTATTCAGGATCTGGTAGCCAAAGGTCTGGCCAAGACCGGCGAGTAAGGCACAGCCATGCAGTTAACCAGTTCCCCGGGGCCTTTCACTCTCTCCCGCCCCGGGGAGCTGGCATTGAGTCTCTCTACGTATTTGAAAGGTGCACGATGGATATTATTGGAAGGCAGAGTCTACGTCAGACCTGGGATGATTTGGCTGAACTCTATGGTGAAAAGACAGCCCTGATTGTCGAGGATATTGCCGGTCATACCCAGCAGTACTCTTACCGGGAATTGAACGAAGAGATAAACCGGGCTGCCAACCTGTTTACCGTGCAGGGCATAGTCAAAGGTGACAAGGTGGCAGTGCATTTACGTAACTGCGCCGAGTTTATTTTGTGCTGGTTTGGCCTGGCAAAAATAGGTGCCATTGTGGTGCCTGTAAATGCCCATTACCTCAGAAATGAGTGCAGTTACCTGCTGACCAAGTGCGATGTGCACACTGTGGTCACCGAAAAAGAGTTTCTGCATATCTATGAAGAACTGGCGGAACTGCCGGAGCACAACCTTAATCAGCTGATGCTGGCCCGTTGTCATGATGGCGAAAGCTATGAAGGCACACTTAACTTCAACCAACTGCTGCACCAACAATCGGCGATCCTGATGTCCGATGTGCCTCTCAGTGCTGAGGACACAGCGGAGATCCTGTTCACCTCAGGGACCACATCCCGTCCCAAAGGGGTGGTGATCACCCACTACAACCTGCGTTTTGCCGGTTACTACACCGCCTGGCAGGCGGCCATTCGCAGCGATGATGTGTATCTCACTGTGATGCCTGCTTTCCATATCGACTGTCAATGTACCGCGGCTATGGCGGCCTTCAGTGCCGGTGCCACCTTTGTGCTGCTGGAGAAGTACAGCGCCCGCAAGTTCTGGAGTCAGGTCTGCAAATACCGGGCAACCATTACCGAGTGTATACCCTTGATGGTGCGCACCCTGATGCTGCAGCCCAAAACACCCTGGGAGCAGAACCATTGCCTGCGTGAGGTCTTCTTCTATCTGACCCTGTCGGATCAGGAAAAGCAGGCCTTCCTCGACAGGTACCAGGTATCGTTTCTGACCTCCTACGGCATGACGGAAACCATAGTGGGCTTAATTGGTGACCGCCCCGGAGACAAGCGTCGCTGGCCCTCTATCGGTCGTACCGGTTTTTGCTACGACGCCCAAATCATCAACAGTGAAGGCGCGGTAGCCGCTGTGGGTGAGATGGGGGAGATCTGTGTCAAAGGCGAGCCGGGCAAGACCATATTCAAAGAGTACTATCGTGACCCAGAAGCGACAGCCAAAGCACTGAGCCGTGATGGCTGGTTGCGTACCGGTGATGCCGGCTACATGGATGAGGAAGGCTTTTTCTACTTTGTTGACCGCAATATCAACATGATTAAACGTTGCGGCGAGAACGTTTCCTGTGTCGAGATTGAGAACGTCATCTCGGCTCATCCCAAGATTTTTGAAGCTGCGGTTGTTGGCGTGGATGACGCCATGTGCTGTCAGGCCATCAAAGCTTTTGTTATCCCCAAGGAAGGCATGGAAGTAACAGAGGATGAGTTGCTCACTTACTGCGAAACCCATCTGGCCCGCTTCAAGGTGCCTTCCAGCATTGAAATCCGCAAAACCTTTGCCCGAACCAGTACCGGCAAGGTTCAGAAACATTTTTTGTGTGGCATGAACTGAGATGGGGATTTTCCCGTCTGCAAATGAAAACAGTGAATGGAGTCAGTTCTGACTCTTTATGGAGAATGAAGATGAGCGAATCGTTACACGTTACCCGCAATGGTCATATTCTGGAGATCGTTCTGGATCGTCCAAAAGCCAATGCCATTGATGCCAAGACCAGCTATGAAATGGGTGAAGTCTTCCTGATGTTCCGCGAAGACCCAGAGCTGCGGGTAGCCATTATTACCGGTGGTGGTGAGAAGTTCTTCTCTGCCGGTTGGGACTTGAAAGCCGCCGCTGAAGGCGAAGCGCCTGATGCTGACTTTGGCCCGGGCGGTTTTGCCGGTCTGACCGAGATTTTCGATCTGGATAAGCCGGTAATTGCGGCGGTTAACGGTTATGCCTTCGGTGGTGGCTTCGAACTGGCACTGGCTGCGGACATGATTGTTTGCTCTGAAAATGCCAGTTTCGCGCTGCCAGAAGCCAAACTGGGTATCGTGCCAGACAGCGGCGGTATGCTGCGCCTGCCTAAGTTGCTGCCTCCTGCCATTGTTAACGAGCTTATGATGACTGGCCGTCGCATGGACGCGCAGGAAGCCCTGCGTTGGGGGGTCGTCAACCAAGTTGTTGAAAGCGACAAGCTGATGGATGCTGCCCGTGAACTGGCTGCGCAGATTGGTCAAAGTGCGCCTCTGGCGCTGGCAGCCATCAAGGAAGTGTACCGCGAGACCAGCGAGCTGTCGGTGGAAGAAGGCTACAAGCATATTCGCAGTGGCACTCTGAAGAACTATCCTTCTGTGCTGCACTCTGAAGATGCGCTGGAAGGCCCGGCAGCCTTTGCTGAAAAGCGTGAGCCTGTGTGGAAGGGTAAGTAATTCCATACTGATCCGGGAGCCGCGCCTCCCGGATCCCTGCACGCCGGACTGGCTGCTATCGAACTTCCCTTTTCCAAACCCCCTTTGGCAACAGTCCGGTTTGTTTGATGCTTTTTGATAAGGATTGATCATGGCATTGAAACTGGAAATGCAGGGCCAGACCTATGGCCCTTTTATCAATGAATACACCCCACGTGATTTGATGTTGTTTGGCCTTGGCTGCGGTGCCGGCTTTGATGGCCAGACTGATCTGCAATATGTCTACGAAAAACAGCTTAAAGTCCTGCCTATGTTCGCTGCCATGCCCATAGTGGATGGCGAAGTCACCAAGACCATAGATTATGGTTTTGAATGGGGTGGCAGTTTGCACTGGGGCTTTGACTTCCACATTCATCAACCTCTGACTCCAGAGGCCGTTACCGGCAAACTCAGCACCAGTGTGCTGCTCAAAGCCCTGTATGACAGAGGCGAGGGCAGGGGCTGTCTGGCTCAGCATATTGGTGAAACGGTTAACCAAGCGGGTGAGAAGCTGTTTACCACCGAAAGTTGGGATTGCGCTTTGTATGACGGTGGATTTGGTGGTCCCAAAGCACCTGTGGATATCGTGGAGATCCCCAACAGAGAGCCGGATTTTGAGATTATTGAGCAGGTGCCGTTGAATCAGGCGCTGATCTATCGCCTGTCCGGTGACGATCATCCTCAGCATGTGGATTGGGAGTATGCCGAGGAATTTGGTCATCCCAAGCCAAATCTGCATGGAGTGAGTACCGCAGGTGTAGCCTGTCGCCATATTATTCAAGTGGTGATCCCGGGTGAGCCAGAGCGTTTGACCCGCTTCAAGACCCGGTTAACCAAGTCTATCTATCCCGGTAGTACCCTGAAAACCCGTATCTGGAAATGGGGTGAAAATTGCGTTCACTTCAATGTCCAGGATGCTGAGGACCCTGAGGTTTTCTATCTTAATTACGGGCTGGTGGAGTGGCGTTAATCCCGGTTTTAAAGTGACAAAGCAGGCTTGGTTCAGGCCTGCTTATCTGTATTTAAAATCAATATTGGAATTATGACGAACATCTGGTTTTTATTTAACTATTCAAAGTAGGAGTGATAAATATAGATTCATCATAATTAATGAATTAAATTAGCAATGAATTTATCAGTAAAATAAACCCCTACGGTAATCACAGTTGCAGCTTTCAAAACTCTGAATTGGTTGACTGGGCAATAAGTCAGACCAATACTCGTTTAAATGTTGTCGATACTGAAAAAGTATCCAATCTAAGGATCTATCTATGGGGTGCCAAAAGTCCGAGCAGGATCGTGAGATCTGCAATGGAATTATGCGGGAAGCAGAAAAGCTGATTTTGGAACACGGAGTGCTGTCTTTTCCCTATACCAGCATTATCAAGAAAAACCTCTGCTCCGCACGGGTGTTCTATAAGCATTTTTCCAGCCGTGAAGACATACTGGTTTGTACCCTGATGCGTCGCAGCATCACCTGGGATGTAGAGCATTTTCTGGCAAAGAACCCGGACCTGTCGAAAAAGGTGCAGGTATTCATTCCTACCCTTATCAGTCTTGAGATCTCCAGGGTTGATCCCGTCTATGTATCCGCCTGTCTGATCGCCAATAACTCCAGTGTGTGGCAGCTTGCCAGCGAGGAGAAGATGCGGCTGCTGCGTATGCTGGATGAGAGATACTACAAGTGTATCCGTGATGCCACCAGACAAGCTGTGGATGCAGGCATTCTGGAAGTGACCCAGGAAGAGTGCGACGCACTGACTGATGACCTCTATTATTACTGCCTTGGAAAACTCGCTTCTGTACCGTTAATTATTACCAACTATCGTCCGTTAGCCTGTTTAAAAAAGAATGAAGTACAGAGTTTGATATCGCTCACCAGTCATCACAACTGGAAAGAAGCAGTTACTAAAGAAGAATTAGAGGATGCCTATAAACGGGTAGTCGATTATTTCCATGACGCCAGAGATGGTATCGACTGCGAGCGTTGTATTTATATTCGTGAAACACAGGAAAAAGTGACTCACTGATATATGGATTGAAAATAAAAAGCCCTGCAAAGCAGGGCTTTTTATTATTTTAAATGGAATAACTTGTTTATTCCATATTCTGGATCTGTTCGCGCATCTGCTCGATTACAACTTTCAGTTCTACAGCAGCGGCAGTGACTTCACTACTGATGGACTTGGAGGCCAGGGTGTTCGACTCGCGGTTGAACTCCTGCATCATAAAGTCCATACGACGGCCTTCGGCGCCACCTTTTTTAAGGATACGGCGGGCTTCGGTTACGTGAGCCTCCAGGCGGTCCATCTCTTCGGCAACATCCTGCTTTTGTGCCAGCAGTACCATTTCCTGTTCGATACGGGCTGGGTCCAGCTCGCCCTGGATCTCTGCCAGACGATTGGTCAGCTTGTCACGCTGCCATTGCATCACTTTAGGCATATGTTCACGCACAATGGCTACCTGTGCCATAACGGCGTCCAGTCGGGTCTCCAGCATGGTCTTGATGGCGTCGCCTTCGCGGCCACGGGCTTCGATAAACTGATCGACGGCACCATTGAAAGCACTCAGTAGTTCGACACCAATAGCATCCATATCCTGCTCGGCAGTGGCGACAACACCGGGCCAGCGCAGAATATCAGTCAGGCTGATTTCGCCGTTACCGGCCTCCTGCTTAAGCCAGTTGGCAGCGCCCAGCAGTTGCTTGGCCAACTCTTTGTTGACCTGCAGTTCGGCATCGGCTTTGTCCGCCAGTTCAACTCTCAGGTTCACTTCCACTTTACCGCGGTGCAGGCGTTTGCGCAGACGGTCACGCAGGACAGGCTCCAGGCTGCGGAATTGCTCTGGCAGTCTCAGGTAAGTCTCCAGGTAGCGCTGGTTTACTGAGCGGATTTCCCAAGAAGCAGTTCCCCAATCGGCTTTGTGCTCGATGCGGGCATAGGCTGTCATGCTTTGGATCATGTGAGTTCCTGAATATCTGTAAGTTAGTCGAAGGGATTATATACCTATCTGTGTAAGTAACGAACCTTCACATGGAGTATTCAATCCTGACTGAAAGCGGGATAGGGATCTTATCCAATTGAATTTGTGGTGTGATTCAGGCTCAGCTTTGTTATTGATGATCATCTTGTGAGCGGCTTTGTCTTTGTTGGCATGGCATCCGGCGCTGCAACTCCTTATAATATCCAGCCAAATTTGCGTGTTTACAGATAACAAGACAGGAATTGCCATGCGTCCAGGTAACAGAACTCCGGCCCAGACCCGTCCAATCACCATCACCCGTAACTTCACTGCCCATGCTGAAGGCTCTGTGTTGGTTGAGTTTGGTGAAACCAAGGTGCTGTGTACTGCCAGCTTTACCGAAGGCGTGCCTCGCTTCCTGAAAGGTTCAGGCCAGGGTTGGGTCACCGCCGAATACGGTATGCTGCCTCGCTCTACCCACAGCCGTATGGATCGTGAAGCTGCCCGTGGCAAGCAATCCGGTCGTACCCAGGAGATCCAGCGTCTGATCGGTCGTGCTCTGCGTGCAGCCGTGGATATGAAGGCTCTGGGCGAAAACACCATTGTTATTGACTGTGACGTGATTCAGGCTGACGGTGGTACCCGTACTGCTGCAATTACCGGTGCTTGTGTGGCCCTGGTTGATGCACTGAACTGGGCCCGTGCCAAAGGTTCACTGAAGACTAATCCGCTGAAATTCCTGATCGCTGCGGTCAGCGTAGGTATCTTTGAAGGCGAAGCTATCTGTGACCTGGAATATGTTGAAGACAGCGCCGCAGAAACTGATATGAATGTGGTGATGACTGAAACCGGCAAGATTATTGAGGTTCAGGGCACTGCAGAAGGCGAGCCATTCAGCCACGAAGAGCTGTTGACCATGTTGGATCTGGCCAAGCATGGCATTCGCGAGATTATTGATGTGCAGAAAGCTGCACTGAATTGATTTTTTAAAAGAGGACCCGTTGAGGGTCCTTTTTTTAAGTGCAAAAAACTGAAATACAGATATTTGCACCTGGTACCCCAGGAAAGACCCTAGAAAGAGAATAGTGAGGAGTTAGAGTGAAAGCCTATCAGCGTGAGTTTATTGAGTTTGCCCTTGAGCGTCAGGTATTGAGATTTGGCGAATTTACGCTTAAGTCGGGCCGTCAGAGTCCTTACTTCTTTAACGCCGGCCTGTTCAATACCGGTCGTGACCTGGCCCGTCTGGGTCGTTTCTATGCTGCTGCTCTGGTGGACTCAGGCATCGACTATGACCTGGTTTTTGGTCCTGCCTACAAAGGTATCCCAATCGCGACTACTACCACAGTCGCTCTGGCTGAGCACCATGATGTGGACATGCCATACTGCTTCAACCGTAAAGAGAAGAAAGACCACGGTGAAGGTGGCTCTCTGGTCGGTAGCGAGCTGAAAGGCAAGGTCATGCTGGTGGATGATGTGATCACTGCCGGTACTGCTATCCGTGAATCTATGGATATCATCAATGCCCACGAAGCGTCTCTGGCTGGCGTACTGATTGCGCTGGACCGTCAGGAGAAAGGCAAGGGCGAGCTGTCTGCGATTCAGGAAGTTGAGCGTGACTACGGCTGCGCCGTGATTTCCATTATCAAGCTGGCTGACCTGATTGCTTACCTGGCCGAAAAGCCTGGTATGGAGAAAGAGCTGGAAACCGTGAGTGCCTACCGCGAGCAGTACGGAATTTAACTGTATCTGAGACGTTTAAGTCACAAATGATGGATACAAAAAACGCTGCGTGATTGCAGCGTTTTTTATTGCTTTGAAGGCATCAGGCCTTCAGCAGGAACTCAGCACGGGTAGCCGGATTGGACTTGAAGATACCGCCCAGTGCAGTAGTTGTAGTGGAGCTGGTGGCATCCATCACGCCGCGGGATTTCACGCAGTAGTGCACCGCATCTATTTTTACCGCCACATCTTTGGTTTCCAGCAGTGTCTGCAGGGCAACCAACACCTGTTGAGTCAGACGTTCCTGCACCTGAGGGCGCTGGGCAAAGAAGCGCACAATGCGGTTAATCTTGGACAGGCCAATAATCTTGGTGCGCGGCAGATAAGCGACAGTGGCTACGCCGTCTATGGTCACCAGATGATGTTCACAGGTACTGGTCACACTGATGTCCTGTACCCGCACCATTTCATCAAACTGCATCTTGTTGTCGATAACAGTGATCTTGGGGAAGTTGGAATAGTCCAGGCCGGAGAAGATCTCGTCAACATACATTTTGGCGACACGCTTTGGTGTTTCCATCAGGCTGTCGTCACTCAGATCCAATGACATCAGCTCCATAATGGCGCGCATATGCTCTTCAATCTTCACTTTGCGCTCATCGGATGACAGGGTATTGGGCGTCATTGGGGTTTCCAAACCACGCTCCAACAGAGCCGCCTGCACCTGAGATGCTGCTTCACTTAATG
Source organism: Shewanella corallii (assembly GCF_023349125.1). Classification (GTDB taxonomy): domain Bacteria; phylum Pseudomonadota; class Gammaproteobacteria; order Enterobacterales; family Shewanellaceae; genus Shewanella; species Shewanella corallii. The sequence continues at coordinate 29,743 of NZ_JAKIKT010000014.1, forward strand.
CCATATTACCTCCACAAAAAACTCACCTGGCCGCCGGATTGGGCTGACGTTCAGGGGGGAGGAGAATACCGCGATTTGTGGAAGATTCATACATTTTGACCCATAAAAAAACCGATTAACCTACTCAAGTATTTGGGCTAACCGGTTTTCGTTCTTCTATGGGGGAAATTAGTTCAGATGCTGCTCCAGGAATGCCAGCATCTCGGCATAGTATTTCGCCCTGTGTTCATCCTTGTAGAAGCCATGACCTTCGTCGTCCATCACCAAAGTTTGGAACGGGTGATTGGCTTTCTTTAGCGCTTCTGCCATGGCTTCATATTGCTCGATTGGAGCCCGGAAATCCTCTTCGCCATGAACCAACATAATTGCAGCCTTCAGTTTGTCTGCATTATGAGTAGGCGACATCGCTTTCAATTCAGCCTCGTCTGTGCCAATGGCTTTCTTTAGGTAGCTGGTCCCCATCCGGCTGTCAGGTACGTCGCCCTCTTCATACATCATTGGCAGGTCATAGACTCCGGCAAAACCAATGGCACACTTGAACATATCCGGCTCCAAAATAGCACTTTGCAGAGCGCTGTAACCACCAAAGCTCCCTCCTGAAATACACAACCGGTCAGCATCAGCAATTCCCTGCTCGATCACATATTTGGTGCCATCGATAATATCGTGCTGAATACCTGTTCCCCACTTTCGATATCCTGCGTACTCAAATGCATCGCCATAGCCACCGCTTCCCCGGAAGTTGACCTGGAGTACGGCGAATCCCTTTTGGGCCAGCAGTTGGTTTTCTGGATCGAATTGCCACCAGTCCCGAGGACCATGAGGACCACCATGGGGGACAACGACCATGGGCAGGCTCTTGGCTTCAGCGTTCATCGGTAAGGTCAGGTAACCCTTAATAGTTTGTCCTTCACGATTAGTGAACTCGATGGGTTTGACCTCTGCCATCTGGTCTGGGTCCAGCCAGTTTTTTGAGGAGAATAGATACTGCAGCTTTACTGGATCTGTTGTGAACAGGTAAAAGTCTCCCGGGTTTCTGTCGTTAAATGCGTGAACCAGGAATTTATTGGCGTCACGGTTTTCGCTGACAATACGTACCTGATGTCCGGGTAAACTGGCCAGCAGTTGCTTGAGGTACTTACTCTTTGCATTGTCCTTGTCGACAAAGGCGTATTCGGGATAGCCATCTTCATATTCTACGGCATAGAGCTGCTTGGTATTCCCATCAATCCAGTAGTTGCTGGCTTCGACACTGTCGTCACTGACGATCGGGGTGTGATTACCAGTTTTCAAGTCTATATGCAGTATTTGCCTAGGCTCGCCGTTAGCACTGGCTTCCGCATATATTGCTTGGTCATTTTCCGCAAATGAAATTGGCGCAAAGCCATTAAGATCGAGCCCCTTGATATTATTGGTATCTACCCAATCACGGTCTTTCCAACGATAGATTTTTACATCCGAGTTTGTGTCATAACCCATTGCGAATCTGACGTTGCCATCGTGATCTGTTAAAAAGCGAGTATTACCAACAGGAGCCTTAGTCACCTTTTTGCGTTTACCCGAGTAGACATCAACTTGGTAAACAAACTTTGGCTGATCTGCAAAGCTGGTTGAGGTATCCCAGTGAAGAGCAGAAACCAACATTTTTTTGCGATTATCGATCAGCGGATCCAGCACAAAGCCCGTGGCATTAATTGCGGTTGAACGTTTGATGTTGGAGCCGGTTTGCATGTTTTGATTGTTATATCCAAACACATATGAGGTCCTGCTGCCATCCACATTGGTAGCCAGTATTTCACCGTAATAAAGAGGGTGGTCGCTCCAACCCTTCAGGTACTCTTTAGATACGACAACTCTCTCGTCGTTAACCCAGTGAAAGTCACGCACCTGGCCACGCTCTCCAAAGTGCACAGCATGTATCGGTTTGAGGGTTTTGATATCCAATATCGCCAGGATGTCTTTACCGTCGACTTTAGATTCCACCCCTATGTATTCTCCTCCCGGAGAAATTTTAGGGTTGAAGAACTGACTACCTTTGGCAAACACTTCTGCCAGCTTAAGGTTGGTGTTTTCGGCTTGCGCCTGAGTGCCTGAAATTGCCAGCATAACGGCAAATAGTTTTGTGATCTTATGCATACCTGTTCCTTGGTTGTGCCTATTATTTTTCGTGTATTACTTACTGTATGTTTGAGATAACTTCAGAAACAACCACCCAAACAGGCTAGATATAGCGCCCGTTTGGGTGATTAGTCTTAGTTCAGGTGCAGCTCCAGGAATGCCAGCATCTCGGCATAGTATTTCGCCCTGTGTTCATCCTTGTAGAAGCCATGACCTTCGTCGTCCACGACCAGAGTCTTGAATGGATGATTGGCTTTCTCAAGCGCCTCCGCCATGGCTTCATATTGCTCAAGTGGCGCTCTTTCATCTTTACCACCATGAACCAGCATCACCGCCGCTTTGATTTTATCAGCACTGTTGGAGGGAGAGATGGACTTGAGTTGTGTTGGATTGTTGCCCAGAGCCTTGTTCAAGTAGTTGATGCCAGAAGCAGATTTTCGGATATCCCCCTCGGTGAAGAGCATTTCGAGGTCATACACACCGGCATAGCCAATGGCACACTTGAACAGATCAGGTTCGATTATTGCGCTTTGCATTGCGCTGTAGCCACCAAAGCTCGATCCAGAAATACATATACGTTTGGCATCAACAATTTGTTGGTTAATCAAAAACTGTGTGCCGTCAATAATATCTTCCTGGATGCCCGTTCCCCACTGACCATAACCAGCATGGGTAAATTGAGGGCCATAGCCTGCGCTTCCCCGAAAGTTAACCTGTAGTACCGCATAACCCTGGTTCGCGAGCAGCTGGGCTTCCTCTTCAAACTGCCAGCTGTTTCTTACTCCTATGGGGCCACCATGGGGCATTACAACCAAGGGCAGGTTTTTCATTGGTGTAGAGGGAGGCAGGGTCAGGTAAGCGCCAATCTGCTGACCTTGTCGGTTTTTAAATGAGAGTGGACGAATCTCCGCCATTTTATCCGGGTGCAGCCAGTGTCGCTGCGCAAACAGGTAATCTAAAGACATGGGATTGGTCGATAGCAGGTAATAGTCCCCGGGATTGCGGTCACTGGATATATGGACGATAAATTTATCAGCCTTTCGGGTCTCACTGATCAACCGCACCCGTTTTCCCGGCACTGATGTTTGAATCTGTTTGAGATACTGACTTCTCGGATCTGCCGGGTTAACAACTATGGTTGATGGATAGCCGTCTTCGTAGCCAACGGCATACAGTTGGTTATCGGCACCAAGCAGGAAGTCACTGGGGTCAGCATTTGGATTGGTGGTGACCAACTCTTTGGTCCCATTTTCAAGATTCAACCGGTAGATAGACAGGGGGGCGCCTTTGTCACTGGCCTGAATAATGACACTTTCAGCACTTTCTAGAGATATTGGAGATAAACTGGTTAAGTTGCCTATTGCTGGATTGGTCAGCCGCTGCCATTTTTCATCTTCGTAACGGTATACTTCGGCTTGATGCTCAGCGTTGAGGCCCATGGCAATTTTCAGCTCGCCCTCAGCGTCTGTGAGAAACTGGCTGTTACCCAGGGGGGCTACAGTTACCCGTCGACGTTTGCCATTGTATATATCCAATAAATACACAAACTGACGGTTGTCCATATCCACAAAGCCATCGGTACGATCTGTCCAGGGTATAGAGGCTATTAGCACTTTACGCTTATCATTTGGAAGCGGATCCAGCACATATGAAGTTGCTCTGAGGGCGTTGCTGTTGTGCTTAAGGATATCCCGATCTGCGTATCCAACCAGGTATTCTGTTTTACTGCCATCGGCATTGGTCGCCAGCAATTCACCGTAGTAAACCGGGGAGCTTCTATCTCTAACCAGATAGTCTTTGGAAACCACCAGGCGTTCATCATTAGCCCAGTAAAAGTTACCCACTTCAGCATTCTTTCTAAATGACAACTCATTGATTGGAGTTAAGGTGTTTGCATCCAACACCAATAAAACATCCTTGCCATCTGAATGTGTTTCCAGTGCGAGGTAATCGCCTCCTGGTGAGAGCTTGGGGTTGAAATATTCCGAGCCTTTTGCAAAAAGTTCTGCAGCTGAGAGAGGCTTTTCTGATGCCTGAAGGGGCAGGTTAAATGCGGAAAACAAGCCGCAGATAGCGGCTAACGCTGTCTTATTCATTGAGTCACTTCCCTGAAAACTACAATTGAATCTTATTATTTTGAATGAGCACTATAGGGGAAAAGTGACAATTGTTAAATAAGTGTGACCAATTTCGGAGGGTGTAGTTTCGACAGCGAGTCGCACACTCAGGCATAAAAAATGCCGCACTGTGGCGGCATTTTCATTGGATACTTTGACTCAGCTTTGCAGCAGTTGCTGCTGGATAAAGGTCCACTGCTGATCAAAGTGGGAGGTTGGCTTGAGTTTGAATTCACTGCGCACAAACTGGGCAATACGGCCCTCGGCGACGGCCAGCAGCAGGTTAGCGAGAATCGCTTCATCCAGGTTAAAGCCTTTGCCTTCACGCAGAGTTTTTTCGCGGAGGATCTGCTTCAGCTGGGTTTCAATCTTGGCAAACAAACCGCTGATACGACTACGCAGGCGCTCGTTTTCTCCCAACAGGGCATCGCCGTTCAACACGCGGGAAATGCCCGGATTACGTTCAGCGAATACCAGCAGCAACTGTAGCGACAGCTGACAGCGGCGCATAGTGTCTTTTTCCTCATCCATGATGAGGTTGATGCGGGTCAGCAATGACTCTTCGATGAAGTCGATCAGCCCCTCAAACATCCGTGCTTTGCTGGGAAAGTGGCGGTACAGTGCCGCCTCGGAAACGCCTACTTCGGCAGCCAGTTTTTTGGTCGTGATACGCTCTCCTGGATTGGTTTCCAGCATCTGTGCCAGGCATTGGAGAATGTGTTCACGACGATTGATTTTTTGGCTTACGGCCATTGCAGTATCCTTCGCTCAATTACAACTTTTATTCAGCAGGAGCCGCTCTGCCGGGCACTGCACAATCCAATATTGGCAGCCATAGGCGCGGAGCGGTGTTAACGCTGAGTATTATTATTTGATGCCCGAACTGGCAGTCAGCCCGGTAATAAGTACCTTGTTACTTGGTACCAGAGTGACCAAATCCGCCTTCACCACGATCGGTATTGGCAAACTCATCCACCAAACGGAACTCGGCCTGAACCACAGGGACAAATACCAGCTGCGCCAGACGGTCGCCCACCTCAATGGTGAAAGGTTCGCTGCTGCGGTTCCAGCAGGACACCATCAAAGGTCCCTGGTAATCGGAGTCAATCAGACCAACCAAATTGCCCAGCACAATGCCGTGTTTATGTCCCAGACCAGAGCGAGGCAGAATAACAGCCGCCAGAGAGGGGTCTGCCACATAGATAGAGATACCTGTTGGGATCAGCACGGTTTCGCCGGGAACTATGGTCAGAGTGGTTTCTGTCATGGCTCGCAGATCCATTCCTGCACTGCCGGGAGTTGCATAGGCTGGCAATGGAAACTCAGAGCCGATACGTGAATCCAGGATTTTCAGTTCAATAGGTGTTTTCATCTTGCTTCTTTAACTCTGGCGATCAAACCGAGCAATTGCCCGGCGAGGGTGTACTTATCTGTTGCTGGCAGCTCTTCACAGCCCTGTGGCCAGAAGACTTTCAGTGCATTGGTATCGGCGTTGAAGCCCTGTCCGGAAATAGATACGTCGTTGGCGGCTATCATATCCAGTTTCTTACGCTGCATTTTATCTTTGGCGTAATGTTCAACGTCATGGGTTTCTGCAGCAAAGCCAACAGTAAAAGGTCGGGCATCCTGCGCCGCGACCGTGGCTAAGATATCAGGATTGCGAACCAGTGCAAGCTGCATGGATTCCGCTGACTTCTTGATCTTTGCCTCGGCAATTTTATCCAGACGATAATCGGCCACAGCTGCGCAACCAATAAATATGTCCTGGGTGGCGACTTCAGCCATTACCGCATCCAGCATCTGCTTGGCTGATTGCACATCAATGCGATTCACCCCAATTGGGGTTGGCAGATTAACCGGGCCAGCAACCAGAGTGACTTTGGCACCCATTTCAGCTGCGCGGGCGGCGATGGCAAAGCCCATCTTGCCTGAACTGTGATTGGAGATATAACGCACCGGGTCAATGGCTTCGCGGGTTGGCCCTGCGGTCAGCAGCAGCTTTTGACCTTTCAGTGGCTTGTCACCGAAGAAGGCTTCGCAGCGCTGTGCAATATCCAAAGGTTCCAGCATACGTCCAGGGCCAATTTCACCACAGGCCTGACTACCAGCGCCAGGTCCCCAGATATGAATGCCGCGCTCACTCAGAACCCTCAGGTTATGTTGAGTCGCAGGGTGCTGATACATCTGCTGATTCATGGCTGGACATACAACGACTGGAGAGCCGGTAGCCAGGGCACAGGTGGTCAGCAGCTCATCGGCCATGCCAGCCTGCATACGGGCCAGCACATTCGCGGTTGCCGGTGCGATAACAAACAGGTCGGCCCAGCGAGCCAGCTCGATATGGCCCATAGAGGCCTCAGCAGTGGGATCCAGCAAGTCTGAGGCTACGGGATGACCGCTCAGCGCCTGCAGTGTTAAAGGCGTAATAAACTCCATAGCACTTTGGGTCATTACCACGCGCACTTCGGCGCCACGTTCTTTCAGGCGGCGAACCAAATCTGCACTTTTATAGGCGGCAATACCTCCGCCAATACCCAACAAAATTTTCTTGTGATTCAGGCTCACGGTCGTTTTCCCAAGGCTCAATCCAATGGCGCTAACCTTACCATATTCCCATTTGGGTTAGGTATCAGTGTTATCGCAACAGACTCTGATTTCTTTGTTTTATGTACAACATGGTATCTGCCAGGCCGATTTCTGAAACTGAACCATACTTGTTTGGGAGTTGGCTCAGGGAAGACAGTATGGGAATAAAGGATTGGCCAGAGGGGGAAGGCCCCAGGGATAAGTTGTTGCAACACGGCAGTGGCACGCTTTCTGATGCGGAATTACTGGCGGTATTGTTACGAAATGGTGCCCAGGGAGAGAGTGCAGTAGCCCTTGGCAGGCGGCTTTTAACAGAATTTGGTGGTTTAAGAGCACTGTTTTGCGCTTCTAAGCCCAAGGTATGTCGACTTCATGGCGTGGGATCGGTAAAATACGCGCAGCTTCAGGCGGCCGCAGAAATTGCGCGCCGTATTGCCCGCGAAAACCTGCTCAGAGGGCAGGTATTGACCAATCCCGATTTAACCCGGGATTACCTGATGACACAGTTGGCAGACAGGTCTTATGAAGTGTTTGCCATCTTGCTGCTGGACAGCCAACACAGGGTGATTCAATTTATCGAATTATTCCGTGGAACCATAGACTCGGCTTCGGTTTATCCAAGAGAAGTGGTGGCTATGGTGCTGGAGCATAATGCTGCGGCCGTCATTGTTTGTCATAATCATCCGTCTGGTATCGCCGAGCCCAGTCAGGCTGACCGGCGAATAACTGAGCGATTGAAAAATGCGTTGGCAACCATAGACGTATCCTTGCTGGATCATATGGTTGTAGGGGATCGTGAGATAGTTTCCTTTGCAGAAAGAGGGTGGATTACTTAATCACCGCTTGATCTTTCCCCGGCAATCCTGTATAAAATGCGCCCTTCGTGTGCCTCGGGCGACGGCCATACGAGGCACATTAATGCTCGAGCGTTAAAATTGTTTTTTGGAGAAGATTGACATGTCAAGAGTATGCCAAGTTACTGGCAAGCGACCAATGGTTGGTAACAACCGTTCGCACGCAAAAAACGCGACCCGTCGTCGTTTTTTACCTAACCTGCAGAACCACCGTTTCTGGTTGGAAACTGAAAAGCGCTTTGTACAGCTGCGTGTTTCCACTAAAGGTATGCGTATCATCGATAAGAAAGGTATCGAAGTAGTTGTTGCTGAACTTCGTGCCCGCGGCGAGAAGGTGTAATAGATCATGGCTAAAGCTAAAGGTAATCGCGAGAAGATCAAGCTGGTATCAAGCGCCAAGACTGGTCACTTCTACACTACTGACAAGAACAAGCGTAACATGCCTGAAAAGATGGAGATCAAGAAGTTTGATCCTGTAATCCGTCAGCACGTTATCTACAAAGAAGCTAAAATCAAGTAATTGGTTTTATAGCAGTTCTTGGAAAAGCCCCTCTCATGAGGGGCTTTTTTTTCGCCTGCGTTTCTCCACCTTTTGACCATTTCGCTAACTCACTGTGATCAAACTCTCACTCCAATCTGACTTTGATGCAAACAAATGCTTTTTATCTGCATATTAATGCATTATTATTCGGTTTAAATGAATTTGTATGTTTTTACAGTGAGGTAGTCCATTGAACGCCGCCACCGCGCAGCTGATTGACAGCTTTCGTCATTCTGCCCCCTATGTAAATGCCCACAGAGGCAAAACTTTTGTGGTGATGTTGGGAGGAGAAGCCATTGAAACCGGACAATACCGAGCCATCATCAATGATGTTGCGCTGCTGCATAGCCTGGGGATTCGCCTGGTGCTGGTTCACGGTGCCCGTCCACAGATAGACAGTGAGCTGGCTGAAAGGAGCCTGGAGGCTGGGTTTCATAACGACATCCGGGTAACAGATGAAACTTCCCTCAAGGTTATCAGGCAAGTGTGTGGCGCACTGCAGTTTGATATTACCGCCCGCCTGTCTATGGGCTTATCCAATACCCCGATGCAGGGAGCCAAAATCAATGTGGTCAGTGGCAATTTTGTGATTGCTCAGCCCCTGGGAGTGGATGATGGTGTGGACTATTGTCTGTCTGGCCGTGTTCGTCGTATCGATGTGGAAGGTTTGCAAAGCCAGTTGGACAAACATTGTATTGTGCTGCTTGGACCTATCGCCGCGTCAGTGACCGGCGAGAGCTTTAACCTGACGGCGGAAGAGGTCGCAACTCAGGTGGCTATTCGGCTTAAAGCTGACAAGATCATTGGCTTTAGCCAACAGCAGGGGTTGTTGGATGATGAAGGCCAGGTGATCAGTGAAATGATGCCCAATGAAGCCCACGCCTATGTTTCTCAGCCACAGCATAATATTTGCGCCTCAGCCCAGGCGTTTATCGGTGCCAGCGTAGAAGCCTGCCGCCGTGGTGTGCCCAGATGTCACCTTATCAGCCATCAGGAAGATGGTGCCCTGTTGCAGGAGCTGTTTACCCGGGAGGGAATTGGCACCCAGATAGTCACCGAGAGCGCCGAACGCCTGCGCAGAGCCAATATTGCGGACATTGGCGGTGTACTGAATCTTATTCGGCCACTGGAAGAGCAGGGCATACTGGTGCGCCGTTCCCGTGAACAGCTGGAGATGGAAATCGAGCAGTTTATGGTGATCGAACGGGACAGCCTGATTATCGGCTGCGCTGCTTTGTATCCGTTTGAAGAAGATAACGCCGGTGAATTTGCCTGTCTGGTGGTACACCCGGACTATCGGGATGCAGACAGAGGCAGCCTGTTGCTGCAGCAGATCATAGGTCAGGCCAGAGCCAGAGGTTATGACAGACTGTTCGCGCTGACGACCCGCAGCATTCACTGGTTCCTTGAGCAGGGTTTCAGCATAGTTGAAGTGGACGCTCTGCCGGCGAAAAAGCAGCAGATTTATAACCTGCAACGCCGTTCAAAAATACTGGCACTGGAGCTGAAAGCGATCGCTTAAGTTGACATAATATGTCTTGCGTGCAAGTCTGAGCTTCCGAAGGGGGTAAATGGGGAAGTCCTGCTATGCATGAACAGACATACGATATTGCGCAACTTAGCAGTACCGGGAATCTGAGTTTCCTGGTACTGCTGTTGATACTGGCTGGCGTGCTGTTGTTGGTGTGGCGCAAGTCCATGCCGGATGCGGCCAGGAAAGTCTCAGGTACTCTGATGATTGGCGTCATCCTCATGTTCTCCTGGGTGTGGTACAAGGCGCAAAGCGCCAATATTGCACTGGATATGAAAGAGTTCGAACTGGATGTGCCTTTCTATGGCGTGACCTTGCCGCGTACCGATATTTTATCTGCTGGAATTCGCCAGTGGGACCGTAATGAAGAGCCGGGCTTAATGCCGGATCTGCGCAGCAACGGTATAGGTATGCCGGGATTTCAGCTGGGTTGGTTCAGACTGAAGGATGGCCGTAAGGCGCTGGTCGCCGGTGGACAGGGTGATTGGGTGGTGATCCCGACCCGTCAGGACTATCTGATAATGGTGACGACGGATGATGCCGAGCGACTGATGAAGGCGCTTTGAGCCAGGGTCTGTTGACCTTTGAAGATGGTTTTTGCAGCACTTTGTCGTTGTTTTATACAAAGCAACGCGATTGATGTGTAGTTGTTCTACATAAATGAGCGTTAATGCAGTAGAAAGCGACGACAAACGCTGCCCGAAGGGCTCGGCTATCCGCGCTTTACTCTTTGTTGCCAGGTATTTGCTTAGGCCCACTAGGCGGCACACCTAGCGCCGCGATTAAAGCGCGTCTATCTCGAGCAAAATTCAACCATGAAAGGTCAACAGACCCTAGAATAACAAAGGGAGCCGATTGGCTCCCTTCTTTGTTATTGAGTCGCTTTGTTCGATTTGATTTCACGCTTGCGCTTGTAAACCATATCCATGGTAAAGGCGATTAGTGCCAGCCAGATAAAGCCGAAAGTAATGCTCTTTTCCATATCGAAAGGCTCGCCATACAGCACCACAGCCAGCATGAACATAATACTTGGGCCAATGTACTGGAAGAAGCCAAGTACGGTCAGAGGGATGCGGATCGCGGCACCGGCAAAACACAACAGAGGAATGGAGGTAACAATACCGGCTGCTATCAGCAGCAGGTTCATATCCCAGCTGTTGGTCAGCATGTTGGCGCTGGCGTCCTGAGGCATCAGGATAATGTAGCCAATAGCCAAAGGAACCAGCAGCGCGGTTTCCAGCAGCAGGCCACTCTGAGCATCAATGTTTACCTTCTTACGCAACAGGGCGTAAAGGCCAAAAGAAACAGCAAGGCCGATGGATACCACAGGTACAGAGCCGAATGAGATCAGCTGAATTGCGACACCAATGGCGGCCAGCGTGACAGCAAGCCACTGCAGTTTACGCAGGCGCTCGCCCAGAAACACCATGCCCAACATGACGTTAATCAAGGGGTTAATATAGTAGCCCAGGCTGGCATCCAGCATATGGTCATTGTTAACCGCCCAGATGAACAGCAGCCAGTTACCTGCGATCAACACGGATGTGATGCAAAGAATGCCGAGCTGTTTGGGGTTCTTCAGAACATCACGGACCTTTTTGAAATTACCAACAAAGGTCATAAGCAGCATCATAAAGACGAAGGACCAAATGATGCGGTGCAGCAGAATTTCGGTCGCTGACACCTGTTGCAGCAACTTAAAGTAGAGCGGGGCAAATCCCCAAAGGCTGTATGCGCAAAGGGCCAATGCCACCCCTTTGCGGTGTTCAGTATTTTCCATGGATATCAGATTCGTTCAGACAAGGCCGGCGATTGTAAGGCCTGGCGGTGGAATTGTCAGCAGAAGTGGCGGCATGCTGTACAAATTTCACTGTCTTAAGCTTGTATATACAAGACAAGCTTTTATGAGCTAAATGCTCAGCCAGTTAAATAGGTGCCTGTTCCAAAAGCAATATGTTGTCCTGATTCGTTATGCAGCTCCATTCTGCAAACTGAGACCTTATTGCCGGAGCGAATCACCTGGCCGGTACCGGTAAACTTTTGTCCACGGCCTGGACGAAGGTAGTCCACCCGCATATCTATGGTACCCAGGGTTTGTAATCTGGCCCTCAGCTCTTCCTCCTGCCAGTCGTCCCGACCGGCGACCAGCGCAGCGAATGCTGTCAGTCCACCCACAACATCCAATACCGTTGCCGTCACGCCACCATGCAGGATCTGCTGATGGATATTGCCTATCAATTCAGGCTTCATTTCTACCGTGACCTCGACACCTTCCAGATCATATCGCTGGATTCTCATTCCCAGCAGGTTATGGAAAGGGATGTGTTGGTCAAATACCTCAGCCACCATTGCCAGAACTTTCTTTGAGATAGCTTCTGATTGGGACATACTTTTCAATCCGTTAAAAAGTGGGGTTATCACTCTATAACTTCGTGTTGCCAGGCTGCAACCCTATGACCGGATTGAGCAATTACCATTATCTGAATTTGCCGCTGATAGTGCCTGCATTTTCATCGTCATTGCAGGTAGAATAGGGCGCTTTGGCACCCGTTGAGGGTGTCTGTTTTCGGGGTTGTTTTTCAGGGTCAGCATGCAAGAAAACACACAAATGTCTCCACAGGATCCCTTCCTGAGCTGTTTGCAACAGGTCTTTGGATATAGGGAATTTCGCGACGGCCAACAGGATGTGATTGAGCGCAGTTGCCGTGGAGAGGACTGCATGGTGATTATGCCTACAGGCGGAGGTAAGAGCCTGTGTTACCAGCTTCCCGCGCTGATGCTGCCCGGTTTGACCGTGGTGGTCTCTCCCCTGATATCACTGATGAAGGATCAGGTCGATAGCCTGATCCAAACTGGAATTTCCGCCGCGTTCCTGAATTCAACTCTGCCCAGAGAGCAGGCGATGGAGGTTTACCGCCAGTTGCGCATGGGGGAGATCAAGCTCCTTTATGTATCGCCTGAAAGACTCATGGGAGGCGATTTTATGGATCGCCTGCACTCATGGAATATCAGCCTGTTTGCCATTGATGAGGCTCATTGCATCAGTCAGTGGGGCCATGACTTCCGCCCCGAGTACGCGTCCCTGGGCAAGCTTAAGCAGGAATTTCCCCATATCCCTTTAATGGCGCTGACTGCGACGGCAGATGAGGCGACCAGAAAAGATATATGCGACCGCTTGAGCATCACGCCTTATACCCTGCTATCCAGTTTTGACCGGCCCAATATTCGCTACACAGTGGCGGAAAAATTGAATGCTTCCAACCAGCTGCGTCAGTTTATCGAGTCACAGAAAGGTGCCAGCGGCATTATTTATTGTGGCAGTCGTCGCCGGGTGGATGAAGTGGCTGAGCGCCTGCGACTGCAGGGTTACAGAGCCGAAGGTTATCACGCGGGCATGACCCAGGATGAACGCGCCAGTGTGCAGGAGCGTTTTATCAATGATCAGCTGGATATCGTGGTGGCGACAGTGGCCTTTGGGATGGGGATTAACAAGTCCAATGTGCGCTATGTGGTGCATTATGATATCCCCAAGAGTATCGAGTCCTACTATCAGGAAACCGGTCGTGCCGGTCGTGATGGGATGGAGGCCGAAGCGTTTATGCTGTTCGACCCGGCGGATATCGGGCGGGTGCGTCATTTGATTGAGCAGCATGAGCCGGGGCCACAGCAACAGGTGGAGCACCATAAATTAAACTCAATGGCAGCTTTTGCCGAGGCTCAAACCTGTCGCCGTCAGGTATTGCTGCATTACTTTGATGAGAGTGCCAATCAACCCTGCGGCAACTGCGACATCTGTTTGGATCCGCCCAAGCAGTATGACGGTACTCAGGATGCCCAGAAGGTACTGTCATGTATTTACAGGTTGAATCAGGGGTTTGGTATTAATCACTTGATTGAAGTGTTGCGAGGTTCCAAGGCTGCCAATGTGGTGGACAGAGGTCATGACAAGCTGTCGACCTGGGGGATAGGTAAAGACAAGAGTCATGAGCATTGGCTCAGTGTGACCCGTCAGCTTATTCACCTGGGACTGGCCAGTCAGGATATCACCCGGGGCTCCCGGGTCAGACTAAACCCATCGGCCAGACCTGTGCTCAAAGGGGAAGTGGCATTGATGTTGGCGGTACCGCGTCTTGCCATTCCGGTCACCACCCGCCGTCGTAATTCAACCAAGGCACCCATCAACTACGACAGAAAACTGTTCGCCCGACTCAAGGTGCTGCGACGGGCCTTGGCAGAGGAGCATGATGTGCCGCCGTATCTGGTATTCAATGATGCCTCACTGGCAGAAATGGCATCCATGCTGCCCACCACCGAAGCGGAAATGCTGGCGGTGAACGGCGTGGGAGAGCGCAAACTTGAGCGCTTTGGCAATGCCTTCCTGGATGAGATTGAATCTTACCTGACCCGAGGCTAACCCCGGGCACCTATCTGGTAAAGTTTGACTTCATTGGACTTTTGTCTGGAAACCTGACTCGCCATCGCCCGTTTGACCAGTGAGGTGGAGGTGTCAAACTGCTGCATACTGGCGACACCTATGCTGATAATGGCGTGCTTGTGCCAGGGCTGTATGCGGCCGATCAGCTGTTCCATCACCTGCTGTGCCCCCGTGTGGGAAGTACCTGGCAAGATCACCATCAAAGACTCGGGAGACAGGTAAACCAGCTTGTCCTGCTCTCTGAGTTTGGACTTTATCTTCTCCTCCAGAGTCGGAAGATCATCTGCCACTGTTGGGCTTAAGCCAAACAATAAAATGGTTAACGGATTCTGAGCCCGCTTGGCGTTGTTCATCGCCAGTTCCAGCACCTGATAGTGGATTGGCGCACGACTGCTGATGCTGAAGTCGGTGGTGACTTTCTGCTTGCGATAAATCAGCAGGTAAAGACAGGTGGCCGGCAGTATCACGCCCAATATGACCAGTACCCACATCCAGCCCAGCGGAATCAGAATAGCCGATTCATTAACACTCGTTGGCTCCGCACTTTGCTCCCGGTTCAGCCGTGCCTTGTATTGAACAAACCTGATATCAGCCAATTGCTTGTTGGCTAGTTGCGCTGCCTGGAAAGCCAATTGCAGATTGTCGTATGCCAGCTGGGCCTCGCCTCTGTTTTCGTAATAATCGCTGAGGGTCAGATAAAGTTGCTGCAGGTAGCCCTGCTGTCCCATTTGCTGTGCGGTATTGATGGCGGCCAGCGTATAGTCGACAGCTTCTGCAGTGTTACCTTGTTCGAACTTAATGTCGGCCAATAACCTGTTGGTTTGCATTATGCTCAAACGCTGACGGAATCTGACGAAGGTCGACAGGCTTTGCTGCGCAAGTTCTTCAGCTTTGCTGAAATTGCCTTTCTCCACTTCGATGGAGGCTATGATGGCGTAACTGTAGGCTTGCTCCAGTTGAGTGGATAAAGTGGGCAGTAATTGCTTGCCTTCATTCAGCAGATTTTCGCTGGCGCTGTAGTCACCGGCGTCTCTCAGCATTCTTGCTGCATTCAGCAGCAGGATATGGCGAACCTTACCTTTGGCATCATCCTGCTCCAGCGCCCGATAAGCGTACTGTACCGCTTGCAGCAGGTCACCGCTGGCATACAAAAGGTTACCCATTGCACTTAATAAGTAGGCTTGTGGAGGCCAGGTCCAGGAGTTTTCCTGGGTGTGGTACTGCTCGGCAACATCAAGTGCCAGCCTCAGGTCTTCCATCGCAGGAAGATAGTTTTCCTGATCTGTATCCAACTGGCCGCGCATACGCAGGAGATTGGCAAGCGCCTGTGGCTGTTTGAATTGCTTGGCCTGAGCGATACCGGTTTCCAGTAATGGCATTGCTGATTTGAAATCGCCGGTACTGGCTTGTCCTTCCGCTTCACAGGCATTGAAGTAGGGAACGGCTTGCTCAAGATCATGCTTTTTTGCGTTAACCCTCCCCAGTGAGGCCAGCTGAATGGCTGCCTGGTATTCGCCTTGCTGGATCAGAAGCTCGCACTTGAGCATTTGCAGTCTGACAGCATGAATTGGCGGTGATGAGGGGGAGAGCTGATTCTCCAGTTCAGAGATCTGCTGTTGGGCCAACGAGGGAGACTGATAAACCAGTTGATTGAGCTGATCCATCTTGCTCATGGCCGCATGTGCGCCCATGCCTGTAATACTCAGGATGATCCCGAGAATGAAGGCGTATAAATCCATTTAACGCTCCGGGAGAAAGAGGAATGTGCAAATTGCTCCCATCATGGTAACAAGGTTTGCAGAAATTTTGCAGGCTGAGATCAATTTTACCTCCACCGGAGAGATCTAATGAATTATCAATGCGACCAAAGTTTCTGCAACTTGAACAAAATTTGGTTGACACCTTTTAGCCCAGCGGGTTAAAAGTTAATCGTTATCTTAACCGTAAACTGAAAATAGATACTAACTTAATGCATAACTTTTCAACTCAGTTGCTACTAAACCTACTCATTCTGGCACCAGAAGCGCGGAAGGTTTAATCATGGTTAAGTGTTAACACCCAAATTCCATAACCCCGCGCAAATGTCGCGGGGTTTTTTTTGTCTCCTGAGCAGTGGAGATACAGGGCAGTGGAGAAGGATATGACTGACAGTGTGATAATTTTTGATACGACGTTAAGGGATGGGGAGCAGGCGCTGGCAGCCAGCTTGTCAGTGAAGGAGAAACTGCAAATCGCGCTGGCCCTGGAACGTCTGGGAGTCGATGTGATGGAAGTAGGCTTCCCTGTATCTTCTCCCGGTGACTTTGAGTCGGTGCAAACCATTGCCAGAGAAGTTAAAAACAGTCGGGTTTGTGCACTGTCCCGGGCATTGGAAAAGGACATTGATGCTGCTGCCCAGTCACTGAGTGTGGCCGATCAGTTCCGTATTCATACCTTTATTTCCACCTCGGATATTCATGTGCAGAGCAAGCTCAAGCGCTCTTTCGACGATGTACTGGATATGGCGGTAGGCGCCGTCAAATATGCACGCCGCTTTACCGACGATGTTGAATTCTCCTGTGAAGATGCTGGTCGCACCCCGATCGATAACCTGTGCCGCATGGTAGAGGCGGCGATCAAAGCCGGTGCCCGTACCATCAATATCCCTGACACTGTGGGTTACACAGTTCCCAGCGAATTTGGCGGCATCATTCAGACCCTGTTTAACCGTGTACCCAATATCGACGAGGCGGTGATCTCGGTTCACTGCCATGATGATCTCGGGCTGTCGGTGGCCAATTCCATCGCGGCGGTGCAAGCAGGGGCCAGACAGGTTGAGTGTACCGTTAATGGAATCGGTGAGCGTGCCGGTAACTGCTCGCTGGAAGAGGTGGCCATGATTCTGGCAACCCGCAAGCATCTGCTGGGACTGGAGACCAATATCAACGCCAAAGAGATCCATAGAACATCGGCCCTGATCAGTCAGCTGTGCAATATGCCAATCCAGTCCAACAAGGCGATTGTCGGCACCAATGCCTTCAGTCACTCATCCGGTATTCACCAGGATGGCATGTTAAAGGCTCAGAACACCTATGAAATTATGACGCCGGAAAGCATAGGCCTGACCCGCAACAACCTGAATATGACCTCACGTTCTGGTCGCCATGTCATTAAGCACCGCATGAGTGAGATGGGTTATAGCGAGCAGGACTATGACATGGATGCTTTGTACAAGGCCTTCCTCAAGCTGGCGGACAAGAAGGGACAGGTGTTTGATTACGACCTCGAGGCTTTGGTGTTTATTAAGGCTCAGCGCCAGGACGATGACCACTACCGACTGAAGCAACTGGTGGTGCACTCAGACTCCAAAGAGGGTGAAGCGACCGCTACCGTCAGGCTGGAGATTGGCGGCGAGAAAGTCACAGAAGCGGCAACAGGTAATGGTCCTGTCGATGCGGCCTATAACGCCATCGCCAGAGCGACCGACCGCAAGATAGATATCGCCTCCTATAAGCTGGGCGGCAAAGGAGAAGGCCAGAATGCCCTGGGCCAGGTGGATATTACCGCCCGTTACCATGGCCGCAATTTCCACGGCGTGGGGCTGGCGACTGACGTGGTTGAAGCGTCAGCCAGAGCCCTGGTGCATGTGATGAACCTGGTGCACAGAGCCGATGAAGTTGCAGATAAAAAACAAGAGATTCAAAAAGCTAGGGAGTTAGGTGGAGTATGAGTTACCAGATTGCAGTATTGGCGGGCGACGGTATTGGCCCGGAAGTGATGGCGCAGGCGCGTAAGGTGTTGGCGGCTGCTGAGCAAAGATTCGAGCTGAACATTGAATACAGTGAATACGATATTGGCGGTATTGCCATCGACAATCATGGTTGCCCATTGCCCAAAGAAACCCTGGCAGGTTGTGAAGCCGCCGATGCCATTTTATTTGGCTCAGTAGGTGGTCCCAAGTGGGAAGGTCTGCCGCCTGACAGCCAACCTGAACGTGGCGCTTTGCTGCCATTGCGTGCCCATTTCGGTCTGTTCTGTAACCTGCGTCCGGCCAAGCTCCACGAAGGGCTGGAGCACTTAAGCCCGCTGCGTGCTGATATCTCTGCCCGTGGTTTTGATGTGGTGTGTGTGCGTGAACTGACCGGCGGTATCTACTTTGGTAAGCCAAAAGGCCGTCAGGGGGAAGGCGAAGCTGAAGAAGCTTTCGATACCATGAGATACAGCCGCAAAGAGATCCGTCGTATTGCCACTATCGCCTTTGAAACGGCCCGTGGCCGTCGCGGTAAGGTCACCTCTGTGGATAAGGCCAATGTGCTGGCCTGCTCGGTGCTGTGGCGCGAAGTGGTAGAAGAGGTCGCCAAAGAGTTCCCTGATGTCACTCTGGAACACATCTATATCGATAATGCCACCATGCAGCTGCTGCGCCGTCCTGACGAGTTCGATGTGATGCTGTGCTCTAACCTGTTCGGTGACATTATCTCTGACGAAATCGCCATGTTAACCGGCTCCATGGGACTGCTCTCATCTGCCAGTATGAATGAATCCGGCTTTGGCCTGTATGAGCCTGCCGGTGGCAGCGCGCCGGATATTGCCGGCAAAGGGATTGCCAACCCGATTGCCCAAATTCTGTCTGCTGCTTTGATGCTGCGTCACAGCCTTAAGCGGGAGGACGCAGCAGCGGCTATCGAGCGCGCCGTGGGCAAGGCCTTGTCAGAAGGCTTCCTGACCGGCGAACTGGCGACAGATGCTGCCGCAGCCAAAACCACTGCTGAGATGGGTGACTTTATCGCCAGGGCCGTTGCGGAGGGGATCTGATGACTGACAATACACAAGCCTCGAATACCCAAGCTGCTAATAACCCAGTGCCTAGAACCCTGTATGAAAAAATCTGGGACAGCCATTTGGTGACTGAGCCCGATGGAGAGGCTCCGATCCTCTACGTTGATCGTCATCTGGTACATGAGGTGACCTCGCCTCAGGCTTTCAGCGGGTTAAAGGCCGCGGGTCGTCCTGTGCGTGCACCTCAAAAAACCTTTGCCACTATGGACCACAACACCTCCACCAAGAGTGCCAGTCTGGATGCTCTGAGCCCCATGGCCCGTACTCAGGTGGAAACCCTGGCGCAGAACTGCAAAGAGTTCGGCATTCGCCTGTATGACATTCACCATCCCAATCAGGGTATTGTTCATGTGATGGGGCCTGAGCTGGGCATTACTCTGCCGGGCACTGTGATTGTATGTGGCGATTCCCACACTGCTACCCATGGCGCTTTTGGCGCGCTGGCCTTCGGTATTGGTACCTCTGAGGTAGAGCATGTGCTGGCGACTCAAACCTTGCGTCAACTGAAAGCCAAAACCATGAAGATTGAGGTTAAAGGCAAAGTAGGTGAGGGCATTACAGCCAAAGATATTGTGTTGGCCATTATCGGCAAGATAGGTATGGATGGCGGCACTGGCCATGTGGTGGAGTTCTGCGGTGAAGCGATTCGCGATCTTTCCATGGAAGGTCGTATGACCCTGTGCAATATGGCCATTGAAATGGGCGCCAAGGCCGGGCTGGTGGCACCTGATGCCAAAACAGTGGCCTATCTGGAAGGCCGCGAGTTTGCGCCATCAGGCGATGCCTGGCAGCAGGCGGTGGAAGCCTGGCAGGCATTGAAAACAGATGATGGTGCCAGCTTCGATGCTGTGGTTGAGCTCAAGGGAGAAGACATTGCGCCGCAACTGACCTGGGGAACCAATCCCGGACAGGTGGTTGCAATTGATCAGCCTGTGCCCAACCCCAGAGATCATATTGATGCCTCAGTACGGGATTCCATGGAGAAAGCCCTCAATTATATTGGGCTGGAAGCCGGTACCCGTATGACAGATGTCGCCATCAACAAGGTGTTTATTGGTTCCTGTACCAACTCCCGCATTGAGGATCTGCGTGCTGCCGCTGCCCAAATCAAAGGTGGCAAGGTGGCAAATGGTGTAACGGCCATCGTGGTGCCGGGTTCGGGACAGGTCAAACTGCAGGCTGAAGCTGAAGGTCTGGATAAGCTGTTTGTGGCTGCCGGTTTTGAGTGGCGTTTGCCAGGTTGTTCCATGTGTCTGGCGATGAATGATGACAGATTGGAGGCGGGCGATCGTTGCGCATCAACCAGTAACCGTAACTTCGAAGGGCGTCAGGGGCGGGGCAGCCGTACCCACCTGGTGAGCCCGGCTATGGCTGCGGCTGCCGCTATTGCCGGTCGCTTTGTCGATATTCGTCAACCTTCACAGACAGCTACCGGAGCCTGATCATGCAAGCATTTACTCAACATATAGGTTTGGCTGTGGTGCTGGATAATGCCAACGTGGACACAGACCAGATTATTCCTAAGCAGTTTTTGTCCAAAGTGACCCGTGACGGTTTTGGTGTGCACCTGTTCCATGACTGGCGTTATCTGGATGACGCCGGCGAGCAACCCAATCCTGATTTTGTGATGAACAAACCCAGATTTGAAGGGGCATCCATTATGCTGGCCCGTGAGAACTTTGGTTGCGGCTCCAGCCGGGAGCATGCTCCCTGGGCGCTGGCAGATTACGGACTGCGGGTGATCATTGCTCCCAGCTTTGCCGATATTTTCTATGGTAACTCCATTAATAATGGTTTGCTGCCGGTGGCACTTGCTGAAGAGCAGGTTCAGCTGATTATGGATGAAGTGATGGCGGCAGAGGGCGCGGCTGTCACTGTGGATCTCGAGTCCCAGATTGTGACTTCGCCTTCGGGGTCCCAGTTTGTGTTTGAAATCGCTCCTTCTGCCCGTCATAAGCTGCTTAATGGCCTGGATGCTGTGGGCCTGACTCTGGAGCACAGCGATGCGATAGCTGGATACGAAACTCAAGTCCCTGCCTGGAGACAATAGTCAGGCGTACGCGTGTACCACGCCTGTTCGCTGAACAAGCTGCATGAGCCCAGGCTTATGCAGCTTTTTCTTTTTTAGTTTGGTGAGGTTTTTGTATCTACTTGAAATTAAAGTTCTTTGGTGTTTTTGGTTGAGTGGTTTTTAGACCGCCTGTACATGTGTTAGTGATTTGTTCTGCTTTGAATCTTGATAAATTCGGTACATGTGTTTTTAAGTTGTATTTGCTTTATTTTGCTGATCTTTAAGTTCTTTTGTTGTGTTTGCATCGGTTTGGCTCGTGGCTTCAGCGAGCTTTTTTCTGAGTTTGTACGCCATGAATTCCATAGGTTTGGTGAAGGTGCTCACATTTAGGTATGTGTCTGGCATATTTTGTGGTGATTTATGCTGTTTCGGGTTCCGTTATTGCAAAAATATGCTGCATGAGTACACTGCCTGACTAAATTTTAGAGTGCTAACTCTAATTTGTTGTCGTAAACAAACAGAGAATAACAATGAAACAGCGTACATTGACTCTTGCCGTAGCTTCGGCGCTTTTGGGGATGACGGCTCAGGTTCAGGCAGCCGGTTTTCAGTTGGCTGAATACTCTTCCACAGGTTTGGGCCGTGCTTATGCAGGTGAAGCGGCGATGGCCGACAATGCCGCAGCCCAGTTCCGTAACCCGGCTATGCTGACTTACCTCAAGGGAACTCAGGTTTCTGCCGGTGGTATTCTGGTTGTGCCTAATATTGATATCGAAGGTTATTCAGTGCCTGTCGGTCTGGATGGCAAGCCTACCGGTGCCCCTATAGCTACTCAGTCCAAAGACATTGCTGACGCTGCTTTCGTGCCTAACTTCTATGTTAGCCATCAGGTAAACGATGATCTGTACCTGGGTCTGGCGCTGGGTACCAACTTTGGTATGGCCACCGAGCTGGAAGACAGCTTCAAGGGCACCCAGTTCGGTAACGAAGCTGCCGTGACCACTATGGAGATTAACCCAAACATCGCTTACCGCATTAATGATCAGTTCAGCGTCGGTGCCGGAGTACGTCTGGTATTGGGTGAGGGCAGCATTGGTGCCAAGAGCAGTGCCGATGTTCCTATGTTCGGTGTAGAAGCCGGTGACACACTTAAGTATATGGAAGGCGATGATATCGCCTGGGGTTGGCAGTTGGGCGGTGCCTGGCAGATTAACGCTGACAACCGTATCGGTGTTAACTACCGCTCTGCTGTGGATCTGAACCTGGAAGGTCATGCCAAAGGTTTTGCCTTCAATCTGGCTGCAGTACAAATGGGTCTGGCTCCTCAGGCTGAGTATGCCGGCAGCATGGAGCTGACTCTGCCAGCGACTGCTGAAATTGCTTCTTTCCATCAGCTGACTGATAAGTTTGCCATGCACGCCAGTATCAACTGGACCGATTGGAGCTCCTTTGAAAAGTTGGAAGCCCAGATCCCATATCTGGCCGCGCAACCTGCTCAATTGGTGAAGCAGGAAAACTGGCGTGATAACTACCGCTTCGCGATTGGCGGTACTTATCAGCTGGATGCCAAATCAGTTCTGCGTGCCGGTGTGGCTTACGACAAGTCTGCAGTAACCGATGCCAACCGTACTCTGACTATTCCTGAAATGGACAGATATTGGTTCAGTGTGGGGTACGGCTATGAGTACAGCGATAATCTGACTTTCGATGCGGGCCTGACCTATATCCTGGCTGATGAGTCTCCTGTGACTGAGCCTCGTCCGGGTATTGAGTCTGACAACTCTTCTGCCATCTTCGGCGGCGCCTTTACCGGTACCACAAGTGGTGATCTGGTGTTGTTCGGCGTACAGGCCAGCTACAAGTTCTAAGCTGGAGCCGGATGCAGCCTGGCTTGTATAGACAAGTTGTTCAGGCTGTAAATTGAATAAAAAAGGGGCGCCGATTGGCGCCCCTTTTTCCTTGTGTCTGTCGGTGATGCAGGAGTTAAAGGCCCGGGATTAGCTGATGTAGCTCTGACCCGCGTACACCACGAAGTGTCTCAATGCCAGTACCCCAAGGATGGTGCAGCTGGATACGGCAATCAAAAAACCTTTGCTGTGTTTCCAGGACTTGGGCGCCAGAGTGGAAGCCAGTACCGGCACCGCCAGGCCAAGGCCCACTACGCCAATCCAGAATACCCCGGCCCAGGCACCTGTGGTGATGGCTGAAGTAGCGGCCTGCGCGGCTGGACCAGAGAAGTTCAGACCCACAAACAGTAGCACCAGACACAGGGCTTCGTTAAAGGCGACCGGGTACTCGATTCTGTGTACCTGCTCGATACAGTCAGACTCTTTCTTGCTGAAGAACAAAGTCGCCACCAGGATGTTCCCGGCTGAGCCCACGGACAGTGCTGAGGCCAGGAACAGCGCAGGCAGTACTGCGGTGTTCAGGATTGGGTAACTGATCATGGCCGACAGCAGGAAGCCTGTGTACACACCTACACCCAGCGCCAGGGCGAAGATTAACTTGTTCAGCGTGCCTTCTACCTGACGGCAGGCTTTCAATACTCCCCCCAGCCAGGGAGCGAACTTAAGCACCTGTTTTTCAAATACCAGACCTGCGAATACAAACACCAGTGGGATATACAGCAGCAGGGCAATCACACCCCAGGCCATCACAGAGGTCAGGTTGTAGTTAATCAAAATCAGGTAGAAATGGAACGGCTTGGTCAAATCCAGTACCAGCAGTGCCATACCCAAACAGATAGCCAGTGGGCCAAGCACTCCGGCTGCCTTGATAACCGGCAGGCCTTCCGATGGCAGGCCGCGGGCCTGTTTGTACCACTTCAGGCCGATTGCCACCAACATGGAGCCGGCGGAGAGACCGGCCATAAACAGGTAGACGGCGATAATCCAGTTCCAGACGACGGGATCATATTGCTCCATGGAGCCCCAGATATTGTTCATGCTTGGATCCCTCCTTTACGGCCAGGAATACGGTACAGGCGTGGCTGAGTGCCCAGGTGTACCTTTTGCTGATAACTTGGTTTGGTATCCAGTACCTTGCGAACTTCGCTGTCCGGATCATTGGCATCGCCGAACACCAGAGCCTGGGTTGGACATACGCTGACACAGGCAGGTTGTTCGCCGCGGGCCAGACGTGTGTCCTTACAGTAGTTACACTTGTCCGGTACCCGGGTTTCAGGGTTGATAAAGCGAACTTTGTAAGGGCAGGCGGCAACACAGTAGAGGCAGCCAACACACTTGTCTTCTTTGATGGAGACAATGCCGTTGTCATCCACATAGGCGGCGCCGGTTGGGCACACCTTCACACAGGGGGCGTTTTCACACTGCTCACAGGACACCCGGTTGTACTTGAAGTGCAGATGCGGGTAGTTGCCGTAAGGGCCTTCGATGCGAACCTGCAGTCGGGTTACTGACTCAGGTACATTGTTTTCACTGCGGCAGGCCACGTTGCAGGCCTGACAGCCGATGCACTTGTTTTCATCGTGCACGAGAACATAACGCTTGGTCATAGTCTTAAGCCTTCTCAATCTTTACGCCAGTGGTGTGCAGGTTCATACCTGTTACCGGTGAGGTCACATGGGGCAGCAGGTTGCCACAGTGCACGCCTCTGCCGGTTGCCCGGGCCAGCTCTTTGTTTTTACTGCCAAAGCCCATATAGGCGAATACTGTGTCGGGGCGGATCCCCGGGGTGACCAGTGCATGGCCTTCTTCGCTGCCGGTATCGTTATAGATGCGGATCTTGTCGCCGCTCTGGATATTGAGCAGGCCTGCCGTGACCGGGTGGATCCACACAGCGTTGTCAGACATCAGATTGGCCAGCATAGGCACGTTCTGGCTGCCAGCGTTGGTATGTACTGCCACCTTGCCCTGAATAAAGAACAGCTCGTCGGCTTTCTTCATGGTCACTTCGCGGTAGCGGATTACGCCGCGGCCCGGTGCCATCTTTTCAACCTTGTCTGAGCTCAGCTCAATCTTGCCGCTTGGGGTCTTGAACTTTAGGTGGCTGGCGTAGGTGCCATCACCATCTGGTGCGGTGGCATTGGGGTAGGCAGAGACAAAGTTCTGCACCATGGCGCGTTCGCGCAGCATCAGAGGTTTGCCATAGCTGACAAAGCCATCCTGTTTAATCTTATTCAACAGGGCGACATCACTGCCTACCTGGAACAGCTGCAGAGTGTCCATGTTGTCCCATGGGAAGTACTTATTCAGTCCCATGGATTCGCCCACTTCCTTCCAGATCTGCCAGCTTGGACGGGTGTTGCCGATAGGCTCAACCACTTTCTGACGCACATAGTAGGCCGGGTTCTTGCCTGACTTGTCGGCGATCTCTTCATCCCGCTCCAGGTAAGTGGATTCAGGCAGGAAGATATCGGCATAGGCGGCGCTTTCACTGATATAGATATCGCAGCAGACCACGAAATCCAGTTTCTTCAGTGTTTCCACAATGCGGGCCCTGTCTGTCATGGTCTGCATTGGGTTGGTACGGCTCATCACCCAGCCACGCAGCTGATAAGGCTTAGCTTCCAGAGTTGAGTCCAGAATGGTCTGGTAGATACCACCTGAGGACCACATCATGGCGTACTGCTCATCCACCATGTCGATGCGTTTAGCGTCGGACTTGGGCATATCTTTAACGCCTGGCTTGGCCAGTACCGGGGCAACCTGCTCACCGGCAAACTTGTTGTAGCCGGAGGCTTTCTTACCGAAATACAGACCACCTTTACGCTCGATATTGCCGATCAGAACGTTGGCGGCGTACAGGGCGCGGCGCATCTCAAACTCTTCAGTGGTGAAGGTTGAGCGGTGACCAAAGTCGACACAGGCGTGAGGCGCGGCAGCGGCGTATTCACGGGTGATGCGGCGGATATCTTCGGCCGGTACATCGGATACAGATTCGGCCCACTCAGGGGTATAGGCTTTTACTTCGCTGGCGAAGGAGTCGAAGCCGGTGACATAGCGGTCGATAAAGGCTTTGTCGTAAAGTTCTTCTTCGATCAGGACATGACAGATAGCCAGTGCTACGGCAACGTCAGTGCCCGGTTTGATGGCGTACCATTCGTCCGCCTTGTCGGCGACGATGGAGAATCTTGGTTCGAACACGACCAACTTGGCGCCTTTTTCCATCTGGGCGTTCATCATGCCGCGGGTTTCCGACATGTTGATGCCTTCGTACAGGTTGTGGCCGAAGTTAATGATGTACTTGGAGTTACCCAGATCCCGTTTGATCTTGCCGCCGAACATGGCTTTGGCGGCAATTACATAACCGGCCGGACAGGTAGAGGCGTGGGTAAAGGTGTTGGGGCTGCCATAGGCCTTAGCCAGATGGAACAGGTGGCCGGACAGGGAGCCGGACTTGGATGAGAAGGCGACGGCTTCCGGGCCGTGCTCATTCTTAATACGGGTCAGGTTATCGGCGATGATGGCATAGGCTTCATCCCACTCAATCTCCTGCCAGTTACCTTCG
Source organism: Shewanella corallii (assembly GCF_023349125.1). Taxonomy (GTDB): domain Bacteria; phylum Pseudomonadota; class Gammaproteobacteria; order Enterobacterales; family Shewanellaceae; genus Shewanella; species Shewanella corallii. The sequence goes on from NZ_JAKIKT010000014.1 coordinate 56,223, forward strand.
CCACGCTCACCAACCCGCTTAAGTGGTTTAACGATACGCTGCTTGTCATACAGCTGGCTGTGGCCAGCACCACCGCGGGCACACACTGCGCCGCCAAATGATTTGGCCTTAGGGTTACCCAGAATGGAAACGTTTTTACCGTTAACAATGCGGGCAGAGATTGGGCATCGGGTAGAGCACATTTCACAGATACTGGCGACTTCGCTGCCAGTGCCTTTCAGTTCGGTGCGTTCCAGCGCGGCCAGTGAGCCCGGCAGCATGCTTGCCAGAGCACAGGTTGCGGTACCTGCGCCGGCACCTTTGATAAAGGTTCGCCGATCTAAATTCATTATTATTGTCCCCGTTTATTGCTGTTGCTGCGGGCGGGTCAGCCCGTCATCTGGGGACATTCTGTGGTGAGAAACTGGGACGGGATATTGTGGTAAACCACATACAGAGAAAAATCTTTTCTCCAGTGTGAGACCCCTCAAAGTTCGCTTTTTGACCAACAGTTAAGACGTGGAATGTCTATTGTGGTAAACCACATTTAGGCGGAGAGCAGCGGCAAAGTGCGAGAAATACGTCACTTTGCCATCTCAGTGTGAACCAGGATTTAGCTCTTAAGGAGGTCAATTCACAGCTTCAGTACTGCCTCTGCGTTTCAGCTTTAGGGTGGCAGTGCAGCCTGTCTCCTGGTCGCTGCGGTTACTCAGGTTGAAGCTGCCTTCGTGTTGCTTGAGTACATCGGAGCAGATAGCCAGACCCAGTCCCAGACCATTGGCCTTGGTGGAGAAGAAGGTGGCCATCAACTCATCGCCAGGCAGTGCCAGACCCGGACCATTATCGGTCAGGGACAGGTTGACCTGATGCTCCAGAAAATCGAAATGGATGGCAATGGAGCCTTCATGGGGCTGTGGCATCTCGGCCAGCGCATCCAGGCTGTTCTTGAGCAGGTTTACCAGTACCTGCAACAGGCCAACCCTGTCGGCGATCACAAAGAAGGGCTCGCCTTCTACCCTGGTGGTGGCTCTGACGCCACGTCTGTCCAACTCCAGCTTGAGCAGTGCCAGGGATTCATCCACTAAAGACAGCAGGTTTACATCTTCCATTACGGCTTCCCGGCGTTTAAGGAGGCCACGAATACGATGCACCACTTCGCCGGCGCGCACCGACTGACGGTTAATTTTCTCCAGCAGGGCCACGCACTCCTCAAAGCCTTCTCCTTTGGCCTGCAGACGCATAAAACCACCTTCGCTGTAACTGGTGATTGCGGCGATGGGTTGATTGAGTTCATGGGCCAGACCGGCACCAATTTCACCGAGAATGGCGCTGCTTTGCAGACGCTCCATGGCAACGGCCTTGAGCTTCAGCTGGCGCTCAGTCTCTACCAGGGTGTCGCTCTTCTGGCGGAACTTATACTCAATCCAGAGGTGATAGATAGTGGCGACCAGAAAGATCAGCACCGCCAGTATGCCCCAGTGCTGATTGGCTTTAAGCCAGTGCATAACTGACTCCCATTTGGGATGTTGATCTTTAGCGACCTTCAGCTCGCCAAATAGCTTAATGACCTGTAGTTGGCTGATAGGTGAAGTCCAGCCTGCCAAATCGGCCTTGATCGCAGCCGGGCTGTCTTTGGGCAGAGACAGCAGGGCCTGGGTGATACGTTTGGTCAGGCGGGCGTTCACATGCTCACTGGCGGCAAACGACCAGTTGGGGTAGAGGTTGGTTGAACACTGGCAGTCGTAACCTTCGGGACGGCTGGGGTTGAGTACTCTGAAATCCTGCTCTTTCACCAGACCGCGCTTCACCATCTCTTCCAGAGTACAAAGAGGGGTAATCGCTGCATCCACATTGCCATCCCGTACCTGATATACCAGAGGGTCCAGTGGGAAGCCTAGAAAGCGGGTTTCTTTAAACCAGTGCTGCGGATCCATACCCAGTTTATTCATCAGGCCAACAGTGGCTTGATAGCCCCCCAACGCATGGGGGCCGCTGGCAGCCACTGTCTGGTCTTTAAGATCATACAGAGTGCGATAGTCACTGTCGGCTCGCACCAAAATGGCCGAGCCTATGGCCTTGGTGGTGCCATTGTGCTGACGCGAGCGCATGGTCGCCAGCCAGGACAGAGGATACTGATTGGACAGATACAGATACTGACCCGGATTGGTGATGATGAACTGGATTCTGTTATCAAGCAGCGCCTGATTCAGTTCTTCAAAGGTACCGGGTTGGACTTCGAACTTGGTGCCGGGCACACGTTCACTGAGGTAAACCATCATAGGTTGCCAACGTTCTTTGGCCTTTTGATATCCCCAATTAGCCAGTACCCCGACTTTGTACACCTTGTCTTCATTCGTTTTTTCATTGGCCACAGCTGGAGACGTTGGCTTGGAGTGCACCGCTTCAGATGCATAGCCGGGCAGGCAGCAAAAACAAAGCAGCCAGGTGAGAGACAGGGTTAAACACAGGGAAAGCAGCAAAGGCCGGGGCAAGATATCAACTCCAGTGTCAGCAAAAGCGGAACCATAACTCAGTGTTGGTATAACCAGTGTGTCGGGATTCAAATTTCCGCACGCCGGATTCGCCTGAGTGACAAAACTGGGATATGACTCAGGTAGTTAACCCTACAGAGGTACAAAGCAATGACACTTGCTGCTCAACAAAAGATTTATCTGGTGGACGACGATGAGGCGATTGCTGACTCCCTGAGTTTTTTGCTGGAAGGTTTTGGCTATCAGGTGGTGTGGTTCGATGATGGTCAGCAGTTTCTGGACACTGTTGACCTGAGTGAGCCAGGCTGCGCCATTCTCGACTCCCGCATGCCGGGGTTAAGTGGTCAGCAGGTGCAGCAGTTGTTGAATGAAACTGCCAGCCCCTTGTCAGTTATCTTCCTCACCGGACACGGTGATGTGCCTATGGCGGTGGATGCATTTAAGAACGGCGCGTTTGATTTCTTCCAAAAGCCGGTGCAGGGCAAAGCTTTGGCTGAAGCGATTGATAAAGGTCTGGCTCACAGTGAACGTCAGAGCTGGAAACTGAAGCATCAGGCGCTGATCGACAGTCTGACTGACAGGGAGAAGGAGATTTTTCAGCTGGTGGTTAATGGCAATACCAATAAGCAGATGGCGGAAGCCCTGTTTGTAGCGGTGCGCACCATAGAAGTACACAGAGCCAAGGTGATGAAGAAGCTGGGGGCATCCAATATGGCACAGCTGCTTAAACTGGCGCCACTGCTGCATCGCCCTGACCATGAGGAATGACGCTCGGCGTCAGCTATGGTTAAATGCAAACAGGTAAAGTTTCACAAGGAAACCCAAGGGTGACAAAGAAATATGTGGTGGCGCTGGATCAGGGCACTACCAGTTCAAGGGCCATTGTATTCGACCATGATGCCAACATAGTATCCGTCTCCCAACGGGAGTTTACCCAGCACTACCCTCAGCCAGGCTGGGTTGAACATGATCCCATGGAGATTTGGGCATCCCAGTCTTCCACTCTGATAGAGGCTCTGGCTCGTGCCAATATTCGCAGCCGCGAAGTGGCCGCCATCGGTATTACCAATCAGAGGGAAACCACAGTGCTGTGGAACAAGTCCACAGGCAAACCTATCCATAATGCCATTGTCTGGCAGTGTCGCCGCAGCGGAGATATATGTGATGCGCTCAAAGCTCAGGGGCTGGAAGATGAAGTACGCCGCCGCACCGGGCTGGTACTGGATCCTTACTTCTCAGCATCCAAGATAAAATGGTTGCTGGATAATGTCCCCGGTGCCCGTGAGCAGGCGGAGCAGGGCGAGCTGTTGTTCGGCACTATAGACACCTGGTTGACCTGGAAGCTGACCGAGGGCGAAGTGCATGTGACTGACCCCACCAATGCTGCCCGCACCATGCTGTATAACATTCACGATCTTAAGTGGGATGAGCGCCTGCTGGAGATCTTCGGTATCCCAGCATCAATACTGCCGGAAGTGAAAGGCTCATCTGAGATAGTGGGCAAAACCCGTATCGCCGGTCAGGGCCAGGAGATCCCTGTGGCCGGTATGGCCGGGGATCAGCAATCTGCGCTCTTTGGTCAGCTGTGCACCGACAAGGGCACGGCTAAAAATACCTATGGTACTGGCTGCTTCCTGTTGATGAATACGGGCGACAAGCCTGTGTCTTCAGAGCATGGCCTGCTGACTACAGTAGCCGTTGGCGCCAAAGGCGAAGTGAATTATGCGTTGGAAGGCGCGGTATTTATGGGCGGTGCCACCATTCAATGGCTGCGGGATGAGCTGGGGCTTATCCGTGATGCTCAGGATACCGAGTACTTTGCCTCCAGAGTCGCTGACACCAATGGTGTATATCTGGTGCCCGCCTTTGTAGGCCTGGGTGCACCTTACTGGGATCCCAATGCCAGGGGGGCGCTGGTGGGACTGACCCGGGGCGCTAACCGAAACCATATTATTCGCGCCGCACTCGAGTCCATTGCCTATCAAAGCCGGGATCTGTTGGATGCCATGGCCAAGGATTGTGGAGTGCCACTGAAGCAACTCAAGGTGGATGGCGGCGCAGTTGCCAATGATTTTTTGATGCAGTTCCAGGCGGATATTACCCACGCCGAAGTGTTACGGCCTGAGCTGACAGAAACCACGGCCATGGGCGCGGCATTCCTTGCCGGTTTGGCGGTGGGTTTCTGGCAATCTACTGAGGAGCTTAAGCATAAGGCGGCAGTGGAGCGCTGCTTTACGCCGCAAATCGATGAGCAGAGTAAAGAAGCTCTGTATCTGGGCTGGCAGCAGGCGGTGGCCAGAACCCGCAGCTGACTTTTACAGATCCATCTCATGACAAAGCCGGGCAATCGCCCGGCTTTGTTATTTATTGGTGAGTTATCACGCCTCGATATCCACATGGTTGCCTTTGGCATCTCTGGGGCCGGTACTGAGTTTTCCCTGTTGCTCCTGAGCCAACTCTCTGGCTTCTCTTTCCAGCTCTTCCTCTGTGGCAGGGACGAATTTGTCTTCATGTTGGTGAACGGCAGCTGATCGATCTGTGCGACGTCGACCGCCGAGCCTGAACTTTCGGCGACTTGAGTTCTGTTTACGCCGCTCGATTTGATAGCTGGGTTTGTCGGTGACCGGCTGGTGGTCATCGGCGTTGGTGGCGGCCTCGGGGGTGACCTTCTGTACTTTGCGGGCACGCTCAATCCCGGCCTTCACCGGTTTTGCCAGCATATTGTAAATAGCATCCAATCCCATAAGTCAGTCCCGACCTGTAATCCAGTCTTACCTGTTTATCGACCGCGTCTGGTTAAATTTTAGTCTTTAGTGGCCGGGTGTGTATCGTCATAGGTTTGTCGCTGCCAGTATTTTTGTTGAGCAGGCGTGGACAAGGCAACTTTCATATTGCCTGCTTTGTGCTGACAACCGAGTCTTACACCTTCTGCCAGCATGGCTTCCGACAACGCGAACCTGTCCTGTTTGGTTGGCTCGGGGGCATCCTCAAGCCAGCGTAATCTGCACATACCGCAGCTGCCACCGCCGCCGCAGCGTGTTGTCAGTGTTTTTTGCTTATGGTTGATGCTCTGCAGCAGGCTGCCGCGGCATTTGAACTCCGCCAATGGTCTGTTTTCCAGATCGAAGACTTCGAGGGTTTTACTGCCCGCCAGATTAAAGGGGAGTACCAGAGTACCGGCCAGTCCTCTGGATATCAGGGTAGCAACACCGCTTAGTCCGATGGTCAGCGCCAGCAGCGCCATAATCTGTATTGGCAGGGCATTGAACCCCAACCCATTGTCCGGGAAGTAATCCATAAAGTGGATCATCAACAGCCACTGCTTTATCTGACTGCCGGCATGTTTATGGGCAATGACCCTGGCTGAGGCTGCATCAATATAGATTTGGGTATCACCGGCGGTGACCAGATAGACAGGCGTGCTGGAAATGCTCTGTGCCGGAGAAGTGATCAGTTCAGGCCGGGACAGAGGAGCACTGCCACTGTAACTGGCTGCCGCAACCCAAGTCAGCTCTGCCATGGTCGGAGTGAAAGGTGCAAGAGGCTTGATACGGTACCAATGGTTCCCCTCGGTCGTTTTTACCTGATAGACAGCCTGGGGAAGGTGATGAGCGACATCGACTCCCAGCAGTTTGTCTCCATGTTCTCTCAGTAATGGAGTCAAATCCGGCAGAGGTGTTGCTATCACATTGGGGGAGCTTCTGACTCTGTCCTTGCTGTCATTCAAAAGATCTGCAGGCAGAAGGCTCAGAGTGAGGCCGGTTATCAGCCAGAGTATCATCTGTAGTCCGGCCATCCAGGCCAATATCCGGTGCCACTTTTGCCATTTCATAATGGACGCCTCCTGCGACTGACCCACAGCAGGACTATGCCACTCAGTGCTGAAATCAATGCCAGAGAGGCGGCTATTTGCAGCAGTGGATTATGGATATTCTCGCGGGTGTCATAATCCATAATGTGCAGCATCCAGAACAGATCGAAAACCTGCCAGTAGTCGTGGCGTTTGCTGATCAGCTCTCCCGTTTGCGCGTTGAGATAGAGTCGGGGCTGTCCCACACCTGTAAAGCTCACCTGCCAAACCGGTGGTGTGATCCAACTGACTTCGTCAGGTGGAGTTTCCAATAAAGCGGCAGTAATCGGTTCACCCGCGCCATTAAATCTGGCCAGGGCCGCCTCAATTGCCTGATTGCGGTTCAGTGTCTCGGGCAAGGTCCGTCCATCGACAGCAGAAATCAGTAAACTCCGTTCGTTCTGATTAACCAGATAGGCCGGGCCACTGGGATGGGCCAACAGGCGAAACGATGAAATGGGCCCTAGACGGCTTTGTATGTCAGCGGGTTGCACTTTAACGGTATCCGCTGCAATGACGGCAGTCTGAGTTGGCGCGATCAGATGCTGGCCCCGGATAAAATTAATATCCATCAATACCATGTAACAACCGGTAATCAGCCAGATCATTATTTGAATGCCAACCACCAGGTTCAGGCTGTTATGTATTTTTCTTGTGCCAGCACTGGAAATCATCTCAGTTGGAATAAATTGATGAGTGTTGTCAATATGTTAACTTATTCTTTCCGCCAGTGACCAGTCAGGTAATCAATCTGGATTGCTGATCTGAATGTTGACGATACTTTCGCCACCTGATTTCCCACTCAACTGACCCGCAGGCCTGCTGTGGGTGCATTTTTTCACCAAAATTCACTTAATTAGCGTTCAGCTTTTCCACAAATTCCCACTTTATCAACCAAGTGTTCATACCCTGAAAACTCCCTTATAACCCGCTTGAAGACTGGCCTTGGGCAGCTTGACAATGCTTGCAGCCTGTCCCTAAACTTAGCAGTTGTGGGAATTTGTGGATTTTTGTGGATCATGTAATCGGAATACAGGAATAAAGACTAATGTTTCGTGGGGCCAGCTCGATTAATCTCGATGCCAAAGGACGGATCGCCATACCTGTGCGGTACCGCGAAGCCCTGCGCGATCATCAGGATCCGGCCATGGCTGGTCACCTGGTGCTTACCGTCGATATCAAGTCTGCCTGCCTGTTGCTCTACCCCCTCTGGGAATGGAACAAAGTTGAAGAGAAGCTTTTCCAGTTGTCTGACACTCAACCTACTGAGCGCGCACTGAAACGCAAATTGTTGGGATACGCCCATGAACTTGAACTGGATTCCAATGGTCGAATCCTGTTGCCACCACCTTTGCGTCAATACGCAGGGCTGAACAAGAAAGCCATGCTGGTGGGGCAGTTTAACAAGTTTGAGTTATGGGATGAACAAAGCTGGATGCAGCAGATTGCCGATGATCAACAAGTAATCCAGGAAACTGAGCTGGACGCCAATGAGCGTTTGGCTGATTTCTCATTGTAATGAATTTAATTGAAAGAAGAGTGCCATGAGCCAGGAATTTGCCCATTTAACCGTATTGCTTGATGAAACCGTTGACGGTCTCAATATCCGTCCTGACGGCATCTATATCGACGGTACCTTTGGCCGTGGCGGGCACTCTCGTCTGGTGCTGCAGCAGCTTGGTGAAAACGGTCGCCTTATTGCCATTGACCGCGATCCACAGGCGATTGAAGCTGCTAAGCAGTTTGCCGATGACAAGCGTTTCCAGATTGTTCACGGTGGGTTCGGCCAGCTGGCTGACTATGTGGAAGATCTGGGGCTGACCGGCAAGATTGACGGTGTACTGCTGGATCTTGGGGTGTCTTCACCTCAGTTGGACGATGCCGATCGTGGCTTCAGTTTTCTGCGCGATGGTCCTTTGGATATGCGCATGGATAACAGTCAGGGTGAAACCGCTGCCCAGTGGCTGGCCAGAGCCGAGATTGAAGATATGGCCTGGGTTTTTAAAACCTTTGGTGAAGAGCGTAACGGCCGTCATATCGCCCGTTGTATTGCAGCAGACAGAGAAAAAGAGCCATTTGAACGCACCAAGCAGCTGGCTGACTTGATCGCTCGTGTGGCCAAAACCAAGGAGCGCAACAAGCATCCGGCGACCCGGGTGTTTCAGGCGATCCGTATTTATATCAACAGTGAGTTGGAGCAGATTGAGCAGGCGCTGGAAGGTTCTCTTAAGGCACTGGCTCCACAGGGAAGGCTGTCCATTATCAGCTTCCACTCACTGGAAGACAGAATCGTTAAGCGCTTTATCCGCAAGCACTCCCAGAAGGAGGAGGTGCCTTACGGCTTGCCTGTGACTGAAGAGCAGATCAGCAGCAACCGTAAGCTCAAGCCTGTGGGCAAAGCGATGAAACCATCAGAGGTGGAATTGGAGCGTAACCCACGCGCCCGCAGCAGCGTTTTGCGTGTGGCTGAGCGTCTGGATTACTGAACAGGGAATTGGATACGCGAGTGAGCAAGTCACAACTGAACTTAACCCGCATTGTGTTGCTGGATCTCTGGCATCACAAGTGGCTGTGCCTGTTGGCGCTGACAGTTGTGCTGAATGCTGTGGCTGTGGTGTATGCCAGCCATGTTAATCGTCAGCAGATCAGTAAGTGGGATCAGTTGTTGCAACAGCGGGACAGGCTGGATATTGAATGGCGCAATTTACTGCTGGAAGAGCAGGCCCAGACAGAGCACAGCAAGATTACCCGCATTGCTACCAAGGAGTTGGGGATGCACAGACCTGCCCCGAGTGAAGAAGTGGTCGTGAGAGTGCCATGAGCAGAAAAACCAAACAGGCCAAGCGTAATCAGAAACCTACCTTGATCCCTATGCGGGTTCAGGTGGTGCTGTTTTTTGTGTGCCTGCTGTTTGGCGCTCTGGTGGCTCGTGCTGCATATATTCAGATTATTGAACCGGGCAAGTTGCGCCACGAAAGCGATATGCGCTCGCTGCGCACCACCAGTAACGAGGTGCAGCGGGGACTGATCACTGACCGTAATGGTGAAATGCTGGCGGTCAGCGTACCGGTTAAGGCGGTTTATGCCGATCCCAAGCGGGTGTTTGATCATGATGGCTTCAAGCCGGGCAATGACAAACGCTGGCAGGCACTGGCGGATGTGTTGCATCTGGATGAAGCCGATATGGTTGCCCGCATCAAACGCAACCCCAAGAGTCGCTTTACTTACCTGAAGCGTCAGGTCACCCCGGAAGTGGGTGAGTATATCAAGCAGCTGAAATTAAAAGGTATTTCTCTTCGCGAAGAGTCCCGTCGTTACTATCCAAGTGGCGAGATTACCGCCCAGGTTGTGGGGATCACCAATATCGATGATGTCGGTATTGAAGGGATTGAGAAAACTTACAACGATTGGCTGACCGGCAGTCCTTCCAAGCAGAAGGTGCGTAAATCCCGCGATGGCAAGGTGGTTGAACGTCTGGGTGTGGTTCAGGAGGGCGAGAAACCCAATGATCTGGTGCTGAGTATTGATCAGCGAATCCAGTCCCTGGCCTATCGCGAGCTGAAAAAAGCGACCGAACTGAATCAGGCTACCGGCGGCAGTGTGGTGGTACTGGATGTACACTCGGGCGAGATCCTCGCCATGGTGAATACGCCATCCTACAACCCCAATTCAAGAGATCAGCTGCAAAGCTTCCGCATGCGCAACCGCGCTGTGACCGATACCTTTGAGCCGGGTTCAACCCTTAAGCCCTTTGTGGTGGCCGCAGCCCTGCAGGCAGGTGTGGTGAAGTCCGACGAGCTTATCCCAACTTCTCCCGGTTGGATGCGTATTGGTGGCCGTCAGGTGCGTGATGCCGTCAACTACGGCGATATGTCGCTGGCAAAAATTCTGGTCAAGTCCAGTAACGTGGGTGTGAGTAAGCTGGCTCTGTCCATGCCGGTTGAGCAGTTGCTGGGAACCTATTACAGCATGGGGCTGGGCAGCCAGTCAGGCAGTGATCTGACAGGTGAAAACTCAGGTCTGATTCGCGAGCGTTATCGTTGGTCTGACTTCGAACGCGCGACTCTTTCTTTTGGTTATGGCCTGACTGCAACCACACTGCAGCTGGCGCGTATGTACGCCACGCTTGGCTCGGGTGGTCTGCTCAAGCCGGTATCAATTCTGAAAATGAAAACCCCGCCTGAAGGCGAACGTGTGCTGTCTGCTGATGTGGCAGAGGATGTGATGCATATGCTGGTCGGGGTAACGGAAAAGGGCGGTACCGCCCGTAAAGCTCATATTGAAGGTTATCCCGTTGCCGGTAAGACAGGTACCAGCCGTAAGGCGATTGCCGGTGGCTATGGGGATGACTACTGGGCGCTGTTTGCTGGTGTGGCTCCGGTGAATAACCCAAGATTGGCTATTGCCGTGGTAGTGAATGATCCCAAAGGGGACAGATACTACGGCGGTGACGTGGCAGGCCCGGTATTTGCGAACGTAATGTCCGGTGCGCTGCAGATGTTGAATGTAGAACCTGTAACCCAACGCGAACAATTGCAGTTGGCGTCGGTTAAGGGGAGAGCAGAATGATGTACTTACGGGATCTGCTGGCTCCCTGGATGCACTATGCCGGGAATGAACAAACCGGCGATTTGACTTTGGACAGCCGGGCCATCAAGCCCGGCAGTGTGTTTGTTGCTGTGCCCGGTCACGCGACTGACGGTCGTAACTATGTTGCCAAAGCACTGGAAAATGGCGCGGTCGCCTGTCTGGTGCACACGGATGATGCGGAGCAGCATGGCCAGGTCTCCAATGACAATGGCCTGATGATTTACTTCCATGACCTTGTTCATCAGGTGTCAGCCCTGGCAGCCCAGGCATGGCCCCTGCTACCGGAAAAACTCAAGGTTATTGGTATTACCGGTACCAATGGCAAGACCTCGGTCAGCCAATTGATCGCTCAACTGCTGGTGCTCAACGGCCAGCGTGCCGCGGTAATGGGCACCATGGGTAACGGCGAGTGGCGCAATGCTGACCCTGCCAGCCTGCATGATGTGGGCAATACCACCGCGGATCCTCTGACTATTATGCGTCAGCTTAATGGCTTTGAGCGTGACGGCCTGAGTGCCTGCGCCATGGAAGTCTCCAGCCATGGTCTGGTTCAGGGACGGGTGGATGCTGTGCCGTTCAAGGTCGCGGTGTTTACCAATCTGAGCCGCGATCACCTCGATTATCATGGCGATATGATCAGTTATGGCGCTGCCAAAAAGCGCCTGCTGGACTTTGCCAGCGTGCAGTCGGCACTGATTAATCTGGACGATGCCATTGGTCAGGCCTGGTATTCCACCAACCCTGATCGGTACACAGGTTTCTCTACCGAAGGGCATGCCGACGCCGACTATTTTGTCACCGACGTTGAGTATCACCCCGCCGGTGTCAGCGCCACGGTGAATTGGCCCGGAGCCAGTGCACGCATCCAGTCCCCTTTGTTGGGTGCATTTAATCTGTCCAACCTTCTGGCTGCACTGAGCGCACTCCATGCCTGTGGCTTTGATATGTCCGCCATGTGTGCTGCTGTGTGCAGGCTCAAGCCGGTTGCCGGTCGTATGGAGTGTTTCCCCGCTGAAGGTAAGCCCACTTTGGTGGTCGACTATGCTCACACGCCGGATGGTCTGGAGCAGGCATTGAAAGCGGCCCGCATTCACAGCGAAGGCAAATTATGGTGTCTGTTTGGCTGTGGCGGTGATCGTGACAAGGGCAAGCGCCCCATGATGGCAGCAGTGGCGGAAGCATTCGCCGACGGCATTATGCTGACCAGCGACAATACCCGCAGTGAAGATCCCATGGCGATTATTGCTGATATGCAGGCGGGTCTTAAACAGCCTGATTTAGCGCTGGTTAATCCGGATCGCCGTGACGCCATCAAACAAGTTTATTCCCGTGCCAGTGCTGGTGACATAGTGCTGCTGGCTGGTAAGGGACACGAAACCTATCAGGAAATAGCAGGCGTGAAGCATGACTATGACGAGCGGGCTCTGGCCGCAACCTTGGCTGCGCAGGCAGTAGGGGAGGCGTAATGATCCGCGTTGAATTAACCCAATTGCTTGAGCCACTGCAGGCCATTTTAGTGGGTGATAACAAAAGCATTTCGAGCGTCACCACAGACAGTCGCAACATAGAGGCTGATGGTCTGTTTATCGCCCTGAAAGGTGAGCGTTTTGACGCGCACGATTTTGCTCAGACCGCAGTGGACAATGGTGCCGTTGCCCTTCTGGTGGAACGACAACTGGCCGTTGATGTGCCTCAACTTATTGTTGCTGATTGCCACAAGGCATTGGGGCAACTGGGAGCCCTGGTCAGGCAGCAGGTCAACCCAAAGAGTCTGGCACTGACCGGATCTAACGGAAAAACATCGGTGAAAGAGATGGTTGCGACCATCTGCTCACAGCAACACCGGGTGCTCTATACCGCAGGCAATTTCAACAACGATATCGGCGTACCGCTGACGCTGTTGCGTTTGCAACCCGGCGATGAGATTGGCGTGTTTGAGTTGGGTGCCAACCATATCGGCGAAATTGATTACACCTCTGCGCTGGCGCGGCCAGATGTCGCTCTGGTGAACAATGTAGCCAGTGCTCATCTCGAAGGCTTTGGTTCTGAGGCTGGTGTTGCCAAAGCCAAGTCTGAAATCTTCAATCATCTGGCTGAGGATGGTGTGGCCATCATCAATGCCGATGACCAATATTGCGATGTGATGTTGGCCGCAGCCGAGGGACACAGACAACTGACCTTTGGGATTGAAAACCACGCCGACGTGCAGGGTTTACAGCTTCAACCGGATGCTTTTGGTCGTTTCAGCTTTGAGTGCCGCGCAGGTAATGACTCGGTACAAATTCAGTTGCCGCTGGCCGGGCGTCATCAGGTGTCCAATGCACTGGCTGCCGCCGCTATCTGTCTGGCTGCGGGTTTCTCCTTGGGGGAAATTGCGACGGGCCTGAGCCTGCTTGAGCCGGTAAAAGGCCGCATGATGCCGGTGGAGCTGGGACGGGTGACTGCAGTTGATGACAGCTATAACGGTAACCCCGCCTCTGTGGGCGCGGCTATCAACTGGCTGAAAGAAATTGAAGGAAATCGCGCCCTGGTACTGGGCGATTTGGGTGAATTAGGCGACAATGCGTCCCTTTTGCATGGCGAACTGGGGGCTTCGGCGAAGCAGGCAGGTATTAACCAACTGTTTTGTTTGGGAGAACTGTCCAGAGCGGCCAGTGAAGCATTCGGCTCAGCTCATTACACAGAGTTGGATGCACTGGTCAGCGCGTTAATCAGCCATATACAGGCGTTACCGGGACAGGTGACGGTATTGGTAAAAGGGTCGCGCAGCGCGGGGATGGAACGCGTTGTTGAGGCTTTGAAAGCCGCCTTCGGGCGCGGGGAGTTGTCTTAATGCTGGTTTATCTGGCGGAATATCTAACCCAGTTTTATACCGGGTTTAACGTATTTTCTTACCTGACCTTCAGAGCGATTCTGGGCCTGCTCACTGCCCTTACTTTCAGTCTCTGGTGGGGACCTCGTCTGATCGAGCGTCTGCAATTGCTGCAGATCGGTCAGGTTGTTCGCAATGATGGTCCTGAGTCTCACTTCAGCAAGCGTGGCACCCCAACCATGGGTGGTTTGTTGATCCTCGCCGGTATCTTTATTTCCGTGCTGCTGTGGGGGGATCTGGACAGCCGTTACGTTTGGGTGATGCTGTTTGTGCTGGGTGCCTTTGGCCTGATTGGTTTCATTGATGATTACCGCAAAGTGGTGCGCAAGAACACCGATGGCCTGATTGCACGCTGGAAGTACCTGCTGCAGTCGTTGGGTGCGCTGGTTGTCGCCTTCTACCTGTATTACAGCGCTTCAGCTCCGGGTGAAACCCAGCTGGTTGTGCCTTTCTTCAAAGACGTGATGCCTCAACTGGGTGCGCTCTTTATCCTGCTGGCTTACTTCACCATTGTGGGTTCCAGTAATGCAGTAAACCTGACCGATGGTCTCGATGGTCTGGCAATTATGCCTACTGTCATGGTTGCTGCCGCCTTTGCACTGATCGCTTATTTGTCCGGTCACGTGCAGTTCTCTGCTTATTTGCATATCCCCTATCTGCCGGGTGCCGGTGAACTGGTGATCGTCTGTACCGCTATTGTGGGTGCCGGTCTGGGCTTCCTGTGGTTTAACACCTATCCGGCTCAGGTCTTTATGGGCGATGTCGGCTCCCTGTCTCTGGGGGCTGCGCTGGGCACCATGGCAGTATTGGTGCGTCAGGAAATTTTGTTGGTGATCATGGGCGGCGTTTTCGTGATGGAAACCCTTTCAGTCATCCTTCAGGTGGGCAGTTATAAACTGCGTGGTCAGCGGATTTTCCGCATGGCTCCTATCCACCACCACTATGAGTTGAAAGGTTGGCCTGAGCCAAGAGTGATTGTCCGCTTCTGGATTATCTCTCTGTTCCTGGTGTTGCTGGGACTGGCCACCCTGAAACTGAGGTAATAGCGATGAGTAGTGCAGATGTAGCTATGACAGGCGCAGCCCCAACCCACATTGTGCTGGGTCTTGGTGCTACTGGCCTGTCTGTAGTTCGTTACCTCTGCGCCAGGGGCATAGTGCCCATGGTGATGGATAGTCGGGATAACCCACCCGGTGCCGCCGATCTGGCCCGTGAGTTTCCTGATGTGGTGCTCGGCAGCGGTGGTTTTGATTGTCGTTATCTGGTGCAGGCGCAGCAGATCATTATCAGCCCGGGTATTGCCTTGAGCACCCCGGAAGTGCGCGCCGCGCTGGATATGGGTATAGAGGTGATTGGTGATATCGAACTGTTCGCCCGTGACCTGAAAGATCAATCGCCCAAAACCATTGGCATTACGGGTTCCAACGGGAAAAGCACTGTGACCACTCTGGTGGGACTGATGGCTGAAGCCGACGGTAAGTCTGTGGGTGTTGGCGGCAATATTGGCACGCCTGCGCTGGATCTGCTGGGTAAAGGCCATGAGCTGTATGTACTTGAGTTGTCCAGTTTTCAGCTGGAAACCACCCAGAGTCTGAACTGTGTTGCGGCGACTTGCCTGAATATCAGCGAAGACCATATGGACAGGTACACAGACCTGGTTAGCTATCGATTCGCCAAAATGGGTCTGTATCGCCAGAGCCACCTGGATCTGTACAACAGAGAAGATGAGTTAACGCTGCCGCTGGAGCCGGGCAATCGCGAGAGCTTTGGTTTGGACAATCCCCAGGGTGATGACTGGGGTATTCGTGATGGCATGTTGGTTCATGGCACATCAGAAATTATGCCTGTAGGCGATGTTGCGCTGATAGGCCGTCATAACGTGGCCAATGTGCTGGCGGCGATGGCATTGGCTTACGCCGCAGGTATCAGCAAGGCTGCCATGGTGAAAGTGGCTGCCAGCTTTGCCGGCTTGAGCCACAGATGCGAGCGGGTTGCCCGCCGTAACAGTGTGACCTGGGTAAATGACTCCAAGGCGACCAACGTGGGGGCAACTGCCGCGGCGTTGGCAGGACTTGAAGATTACCCGGGCAAGGTGATTTTAATCGCCGGTGGTGATGGTAAAGGCGCAGATTTCTCATCGCTGCAGCCATTGCTGGAGAAGGTGGCGACTGTGATTACTCTGGGTCGTGACGGCCACAGAATCGCTGCCCTGAAAGAGGGAGCCATTGAGGTGCAGGATATGGCTCAGGCAGTGACCAGAGCCGCCCAGCTGGCTGAAGCCGGTGACATCGTGCTCCTGTCTCCTGCCTGTGCGAGCCTGGATATGTATCCGCACTTTATGGCCCGGGGTGATGACTTCAGGGCTCAGGTGGAGGCTCTGGATGGCCAGTAACGAACGTCAGTTGGGGCTGTTTGAACGCCGTCCTGACTGGCCGTGGCGGAACTGGCTCGGCGGTGGTGACGCACCCGGCATGCAGCTGTATGACAGAAGCCTGCTGGGTACTGTGCTGGCACTGATCGCTTTTGGTTTTGTAATGGTGATGTCGGCCTCGTTGGCCGAAGCCCAGACCCTGACCGGTAACCCGTTCCACTTTGTGGTTCGACATTTGGTCTATTTGGCCGGTTGTGTGGTGATTGCCGCCGGGGTGTTGAGAGTACCTATCGTCTATTGGGATAAGTACAGCAACAAATTGCTCTTTACCGTACTGGGGATGTTGCTGCTGGTGTTGGCCGTGGGCCACACGGTTAATGGCGCAACCCGTTGGCTGGCTGTGGGGCCTATCCGTATCCAGGTTGCTGAGTTGGCCAAGTTTGCCTTTGCGATCTATATGGCGGGCTACCTGGTCAGACGGCACGAAGAGATTCGGGAAAACGCCAAAGGCTTTTACAAGCCGATTGGGGTGCTGGCGGTTTATGCCTTCCTGATTCTGCTGCAGCCGGATCTGGGCACTGTGGTGGTGCTGTTTGTGATTACCGTTGGCCTGCTGTGGCTGGCGGGCGCCAGATTAAAGGACTTCATTATCCTGATCATGGCGGGTTTGGCGCTGTTCGTGCTGCTGGTTGTGGCCGAGCCATACCGGATGCGAAGGGTAACCTCCTTCCTGGATCCCTGGCAGGATCCCTTTGGTACGGGGTACCAGTTAACTCAGTCTTTGATGGCCTATGGTCGTGGTGACTGGTTTGGTCAGGGGCTGGGTAACAGTATTCAGAAACTTGAATACCTGCCTGAAGCGCACACTGACTTTATCTTCGCTGTAGTGGGTGAAGAGTTGGGCTTTGTCGGCATTATCGCCGTGTTGTCGGTACTTATGTTCCTGGTGATTCGGGCGGTGCAGATTGGCAACTGGTGCCTGACCTCAGACAAAGCATTTGAAGGTTATCTGGCCTATGGCCTGGGGATCTGGATAGGGTTCCAGACCGTGGTGAACATAGGTGCAAGTATCGGCATGTTGCCGACCAAAGGATTGACTCTGCCCTTTATCAGCTATGGGGGCAGTAGTTTATGGGTTATGACAGCCGCAGCCATGATTTTGCTGCGCATCGATTATGAGAGACGCCTTAGTCAGGTCCAGACGGTACAGGGCAAAGGCAAATAACTGATGGCCGAGAAGAAAGTGGAAAAACGAATTCTGGTAATGGCAGGTGGAACCGGGGGACATGTGTTTCCGGCGCTGGCTGTTGCCAAAGCATTGGCCAAACAGGGATGGCAGGTCAGATGGCTGGGTACAGCCGACCGAATGGAGGCGCGACTGGTTCCTCAGTACGGCTTTGATATCAACTTTATCGATATCAAAGGAGTACGTGGTAACGGTTTGATCCGCAAATTGGCAGCGCCATTTAAGATCCTGCGCTCCATTATGCAGGCGCGAACTGTGATAAACGAGTTCAAACCCGATGTCGTGCTGGGCATGGGCGGTTTCGCCAGTGGCCCGGGCGGTGTAGCAGCCAGGTTGGCCGGTGTGCCTTTGGTTCTGCATGAGCAGAATGCGATTCCCGGTATGACCAACAAGTTGTTGTCCCGGATAGCAGCCAGGGTGCTTTGCGCCTTTGATAACGGCACATTTACCGGATTGCGTGATGACGTTCAGGTAGTTGGCAATCCGATCCGGGAAGAGCTGATGCAACTGGGGGCATGTCCCAGAGTCTGTAAAGACGATCAGGCACTGAAAGTCCTGGTAGTCGGTGGCAGCCTGGGAGCCAAGGTATTCAACGATCTGATGCCGGATGTGGTTGCCGCGCTGAGTAAGCAGCAGTCGGTCACTGTGTGGCATCAGGTTGGCAGAGATAATGAAAGTCAGGTTAAAGCGCACTATCAGCAGCTGGGACAGGACGGCGGCGTAAAAGTCGCCGAGTTTATCGATGATATGGAAGCGGCTTATCGCTGGGCTGACGTTGTGGTCTGCCGTAGTGGTGCCTTGACTGTATCTGAGCTGGCCGCGGTTGGGCTGCCGAGTCTGTTGGTGCCATATCCACACGCTGTGGATGACCATCAGACGCTGAACGCCAAGGTGTTGGTGGATGCAGGTGCTGCGTTCCTGCTGCCACAGCCCATAGTCAGTGTTGAGAAACTGGCCGACAAGCTGCAAATGCTGGCCAGTGACAGAGAAGAATTGGTCCGTATGGGACAAAGAGCCAGAGAAGTGGCGGTTTTGGATTCCACTACCAGGGTTGCAGATATCTGCAAGGCTCTGGCTGAAAAAGGTTAAACATGAGAACGACAGAGAAGTACAAGCAGTTCCGTAAAATGATCCCCGAGATGCGTCGGGTACGTCGAATCCACTTTGTGGGTATCGGCGGTGCCGGTATGGGCGGCATTGCGGAAGTACTGGTTAATGAAGGTTATGACGTCAGCGGTTCGGATATTGCTCAGAGCGCGTTGACAGATCGCCTGCTGGCACTGGGTGCCGAAATCACCATAGGCCATACACAGGAGTGTATGAAGGATGCCGACGTGGTGGTGGTATCGACGGCGATTAATCAGGAAAACCCTGAAATTGCCTACGCCAGAGAGCAACGCATTCCCGTGGTGCGCCGTGCTGAGATGCTGGCTGAGCTGATGCGTTACCGTCACGGTGTGGCAGTTGCCGGTACCCATGGCAAGACCACGACCACAAGTTTGATCGCCAGCGTGTATGGCGAAGCTGAGCGTGACCCGACTTTTGTTATCGGTGGTTTGCTTAACAGTGCAGGTACCAATGCCCGCCTGGGCAGCAGCCGTTATCTGATTGCCGAGGCCGACGAGAGCGATGCCAGCTTCCTGCATCTGCAACCTATGGTGAGTGTGGTCACCAATATCGAAGCCGACCATATGGATACCTATGGCGGTGACTTTGAACAACTGAAGACCACCTTTGTGGACTTCCTGCACAACCTGCCGTTTTACGGTGTGGCTGTGATGTGTATCGACGATCCTGTGGTGCGTGAAATTTTGCCGCGAATCGGTCGCCATATAGTGACCTACGGCTTCAGTGACGATGCCGACGTGCAGGCGCTGAACTTTGAGCAGAATGGCCATCAGTGCAGTTTCACCCTGCGCTGCAGAGATAAAGACGATCTGGATCTGGTGCTGAATTTGCCAGGCCGTCACAACGTGCAGAACGCATTGGCAGCCATTGCAGTGGCCACTGAAGATGATATCGACGATGGCGCCATTGTGCGTGCATTGGCGAGCTTTGAGGGGATTGGCCGTCGCTTCCAGCATTTGGGTGAGTACGACACTGCCAACGGTAAGGTGATGCTGGTTGATGACTATGGACATCACCCCAGTGAGGTCGCTGCCACCATTAAGGCTGCTCGCGCCGGCTGGCCGGATAAGCGTTTGGTGATGGCCTATCAGCCGCACAGATACACCCGTACCCGGGATCTGTATGAGGATTTCGTGGATGTGCTGTCCCAGGTGGATGTGCTCCTGCTGCTGGATGTGTATGCCGCCGGAGAAACACCGATTGCCGGTGCCGATGGCCGGGCGTTAAGTCGCTCCATCAGGGTGCGTGGACAGGTAGATCCTGTGTTTGTTGCAACCCCTGAACAGTTGCCGGAGATGCTGCCGGACATTCTGCAGGATGGTGATCTGTTGCTGACTCAGGGGGCGGGCAATATCGGTGCATTATCCCGTGAGCTTGCCAGTACCAAACTGGGCTTTGATAAAAAGTAAAAATAACGCCATCGCAGTTTGAAATTTGAACTGTAACCCGGTGCTTTAAATGAATTTTTGACCCCGGGGGTGAGCGCTATATAATTGCCGGTTTTCGCCATGCGTAGCCGGTGTATGGGGCGGAAACAGTGTGAGCTGGAAGGATAAGATGCGCCACTGGCGGCAACGACTTGCTGCAGTGGATTGGTACTTGGTCAGTGGGCTGGCATTTTTGCTGCTGGTGATCAGTGCCTTTTCCCTGAGCGCACTGAGGTTACACGACCTGCTTGGCGACGCTGAGGCGCTGCCCATCGAGTCTGTGATTATCAAGGGCGATCGGCAATATACCAGTGATGCCGAAATCCAGGCCGCCTTGCAAAGCCTGATGCGCAGAAGCTTTTTCAGCGCAGACGTTAATCAGGTACAGGAAGCACTGGAAGAGCTGCCCTGGGTATATCAGGCATCGGTCAGAAGAAAGTGGCCGGCACGTCTGAAGGTGTTTTTGCAGGAACAACAACCGGTCGCCCACTGGAATGGCGACAAGTGGTTGAACGAACACGGGCAGGTGTTTGAGGCCCCCCATAAAGAGGGGATAGATCAACTGCCACAACTGGCGGGTCCTGATGCCATGGCAAAGGATGTGTTGACCAGTTACAGACAAATCAGGGAGCTATTGCAAATCAATGGCTTCGGATTGAAGAGTTTAAGTTTGAACGCCCGTCATGCCTGGCGGGCCGTGCTCGACAACGGCGTGATGCTGGAGTTGGGGCGCGAAGATAAAATGGCGCGGATACAGAGGTTTATTAATGTGTATCCGGTATTGGCCAAGCAGCCGAACAAGGTCGCGCGGGTAGACCTGCGCTATGACACTGGGCTGGCAGTCGGCTGGGATGATGCACAACAAGAGAGTCGTTAAAGAATGACCAAGAACCTGGATAGAAATCTCATTGTTGGCCTGGACATTGGTACGTCCAAGGTTGCCGTGATCATCGGTGAAGTGATGCCTGATGGCGAGATCAGTGTGATCGGCCTGGGCAATCATCCGTCCCGGGGGATGGACAAGGGTGGGGTAAACGACCTCGACTCAATCGTTCGCAGCGTGCAGCGGGCATTAGATCAGGCTGAATTGATGGCGGACTGTCAGGTGTCATCTGTATACCTGAGCATTTCCGGCAAGCATATCGCCTGTCAGAACGAAAACGGCATGGTCTCCATCAATGATGAAGAGGTGACCCAGGAAGATGTGGACAACGTCATCCACACCGCCCGCTCGGTAAAAATACCGACAGAGCGTCGTATCCTGCATGTGTTGCCTCAGGAGTACGCGATTGATGTTCAGGAAGGTATCCGCAGCCCAATTGGTATGTCGGGCATGCGTATGGAAGCCAAGGTGCATATCGTCACCTGCGCCAACGATATGGCCAAGAACATCACCAAGAGTGTTGAGCGCTGCGGCCTGAAGGTGGATGACCTGGTGTTTTCCGGTATCGCCTCTGCTGATTCAGTGCTGACCAATGACGAGAAAGATCTGGGTGTCTGCATAGTGGATATCGGTGGTGGTACTACAGATATCGCTGTCTACACCAATGGCGCTTTGCGTCACTGCGCCGTGGTGCCGGTAGCTGGTAACCAGGTGACCAATGACATTGCCAAGATTTTCCGTACTCCTCTGTCTCACGCTGAGCAGATCAAAGTGCAGTACGCCAGTGCGCGCAGTGCTGCAGTGAGTCGGGAAGACAGTATTGAGGTGCCTTCCGTGGGTGGTCGTCCATCTCGCACCATGTCCCGCCATACATTGGCGGAGGTGGTAGAGCCAAGGTATCAGGAATTGTTTGAACTGGTTCTCAAGGAGCTGCGTGACAGCGGACTTGAGGAGCAGATTGCTGCCGGGATTGTATTGACCGGTGGTACCGCATCCATTGAGGGTGCAGTCGAAGTAGCGGAAGCGACCTTCGGCATGCCGGTGAGGGTGGCATCACCTCTGCCGGTAAAAGGGTTACATGAATATGTCGACCAGCCTATCTATGCAACCGGGGTAGGTTTGTTGCATTACGGCGCCAGACAGGTACTGGAACGTCAGTACGAACGTCCTGAGCGCCAGGGGGTTACCAGTCTCTGGAATCGGGTTCAGAGCTGGTTTAAAGGCGAGTTTTAAAAGATAACGCAGGCAACAACGGAGAATTGACCATGTTTGAGATCATGGACACCCATTCCGACGAAGCGGTGATTAAAGTCATCGGTGTCGGTGGCGGCGGTGGTAACGCCGTCGAACATATGGTGAAGCACAACATCGAAGGTGTTGAATTCATCGCAACCAATACAGATGCGCAGGCTCTGCGTAAGTCAGCAGCCGGCTCCACTATTCAGCTGGGTCGTGACGTGACCAAAGGTCTGGGGGCTGGAGCCAACCCGGAAATCGGTCGTCTTGCTGCTGAAGAAGACAAAGAAAACATCCGTGCTGCGATCAAAGGGTCAGATATGATCTTTATCGCGGCCGGTATGGGTGGTGGTACAGGTACTGGTGCTGCTCCGGTTGTGGCTCAGATTGCCCGTGAAGAGGGTATCCTGACTGTTGCTGTGGTAACCAAGCCGTTCCCGTTTGAAGGTAAGAAGCGTATGACCTTCGCGGAGCAGGGTATTGGTGAGCTGGCCAAGCATGTTGACTCGCTGATCACCATTCCTAATGAAAAGCTGCTGAAAGTGCTGGGGCGTGGTACGTCTCTGCTGGATGCCTTTGCTGCTGCCAACAATGTATTGCTGGGCGCGGTACAGGGTATTGCCGAACTGATCACCCGTCCGGGCCTGATTAACGTCGACTTTGCAGACGTTAAGACAGTTATGTCCGAAATGGGTAACGCGATGATGGGTACTGGTGTGGCTTCCGGTGAAGACCGTGCAGAAGAAGCGGCTGAAGCGGCTGTTGCCAGCCCATTGCTGGAAGATATCGATCTGGCAGGTGCACGCGGCGTACTGGTGAACATCACCGCCGGTATGGATATGAGCATCGAAGAGTTCGAGACTGTAGGTAACCATGTTAAGGCTTACGCTTCTGACAATGCCACTGTGGTAGTTGGTGCGGTGATCGATCCTGAAATGAGCGATGAGTTGCGCGTAACTGTGGTTGCTACTGGTATTGGCGCTGAGAAGAAGCCTGATATCCAGCTGGTATCCAAGCCTGCTCCTCGTCCAGAGCCTGAAGTGCGTGTGGAAACTCCGGTTTACGCCGAGGAAACTCCAGCACCTCAGCCATCTGCCATGGGCAATACTGCGCCTCAGCAGACTCAGGCTAAGCCTCAGCCTGCAGCGGCTCCAGCGCCAAAGAATGATCTGGATTATCTGGATATTCCAGCGTTTTTGCGTAAGCAGGCAGACTGATAAAAGCTGTGTTGACAGGGCGAAGGCAGACACTGTTGCCTGGTGATTGCCCGCCCGTCAATTGCAGGAATTTTTGCCAATTGGTGGTTTTGTGCTAGCATATCCGACCAGCTCGAGCTGGAGGGGCTGTTTTTAGCAACAATAACACCAGCGATTTGTTGAGACTTACACGGGTAACTGAATGATTTTTCAAAGAACTGTTCAAAAAATGGTAAAGACCACCGGCGTTGGCCTGCATTCGGGCAACAAGGTGACTCTGACCATCAAACCCGCGCCGATTAACTCGGGTATTAAACTCGTGCGCACCGATCTTGAACCAGCAGTGGTGATTCCAGCTATTGCGGATCAGGTTCGTGAAACCACCATGTGTACAGCACTGGTGAACGATGAAGGCGTACGTATCTCAACAATCGAGCACCTGTTCGCTGCCCTGGCTGGCCTGGGTATCGACAATGCCATTATCGAAGTGGATGCACCTGAAATCCCAATTATGGATGGCAGCGCCAGCCCATGGGTATTCCTGTTGCAAACCGCTGGTATTGAGCAGCAGCGTGCAGCCAAAAAATATCTGCGTATTAAGCGTACCGTTCGTGTTGAAGATGGAGACAAGTGGGCCGAACTGCGCCCATTCAATGGTTTCCGTGTGAACTTCGCCATCGACTTTGCGCATCCTGAAATTGCCCGCAGTCAACAGCACATGGTAATGGATTTCTCTACCGATGCTTTTGTCAAAGATATCAGCCGCGCCCGTACTTTCGGATTTATGCGTGATATCGAATACCTGCGTGCCAACAACCTGGCGTTGGGTGGCAGCATGGAAAATGCGGTTGTGCTTGATGAATACCGCGTCCTCAACCCCGATGGTCTGCGTTATGAGGATGAGTTTGTTAAGCACAAAATTCTGGATGCATTCGGTGATCTGTATGTATCAGGTCATGCGATTCTGGGTGAGTTCTGTGCCTACAAGACTGGCCATGCTCTGAATAACCAATTGGTTAGAGCTGTGCTGGCACAGGAAGATGCCTGGGAGTTGGTGAGCTTCGATAATGAAGCTGAAGTGCCAGTACGCTTCGCCTCCGGTGCAATGGCACTGGCATAAATTCGAAATGTTATGACTGCCGATTACGGCTGGCTAATGCAGCCAGCCGTTTTAGTTTCTGGGCCAGACTGCCATCGGTATGCTCTGCCAGGGCTTCAATATGAGCTGCAGCATCTGGCGATAGTTGCCTGTGCGTGATTTTGGACTCAGTCGCTCTTATGGCCAACGCCGGGTTGACTTTGACCTCGATAGCAGTAAGCATTGGGAGCGTTTGTGCCTGAAGTTGCGTCAATAACATGGACTTTTGAAAGTTGATGCGGGCTGCCCAGGCAGCAGAGGTGGTTTCGATCACCAGCACGCCCTCGCGGAGATTAGCCACCTGGAGCTGCTCGGCAACGTGCTCTGACAGCATTTGTTTGACCTGCTGATCCAATTGTCTCAGTAACTCTGCTTTCTCTGCCAGATTTGGCAGTTTACCTGAGTGATGCATGAGTCGACTGAGGTCTTGAGGGTGCTTTTTCATAGAAAAACGAGATGGCTAACTAAGGCTATGAGTGTAACAGTTTTAATTCAGGGTCGGAACGGGGTTACCCGTTGGCAACCGGGCAAAAGCTGGTTGGTGCTGCCAATACTATTATTGGCAGCAGGGGCTGGTGTCGCGCAATATTCCTTCGAAAAATTTTCCAATCAAGAAACGCGTGTAGATAGTGAGCGTCAGGCTCGCAAAGTTCAACAGCAACAAGTTGAAGATCTTAAGCACGCTACCGAATCCCAATTGGCCACCCTGGCTGCCCATGTCGCGCGTATGCAGGCGGAAATGACCCGTCTGGAAGCCATGGGGCAACAGGTTGCCCAAACTTATAAACTCGAAGACCAATTCGACTTCTCCGCCAAAGCCGGTGTGGGAGGTATGAGTGATCTCGGACAAAGCATTGAACTGGATCAGTTGATCCAGGACATGGATGCCATGGTGCAGCGGATGGACACAAGCAAAGTTCAGCTTCCGCTACTTGAAACTGTGGCGTCCAATCTCCATATAGATCAGGAGCGATATATTTCCGGTCGACCAATTGGCAAAGGTTGGTTGTCTTCCCCTTATGGGCTAAGGAATGATCCATTTAATGGACGTCGCACCATGCATAAAGGCATCGATTTCGCGGGCAGTGAAGGGGCAGATGTCATTGCCACTGCCGGCGGTGTAGTAACTTGGGCAGGCAGTATGTTTGGTTATGGTAATTTGGTTGAAATAGACCATGGTAATGGGCTTCGAACCCGTTACGGCCATAACAAGACGGTTCATGTCAGCGTAGGTGACGTCGTTGCCAAAGGTGCAAAGATTGCCAGTATGGGAAGCACAGGAAGGTCGACAGGCCCTCATGTGCATTATGAGGTGTTGCGGGGTGGACAGCAGATCGATCCGAGTAAGTATGTCTACCGCAAAGCAAATAATTAATCCTGGCTCACACCATGAATAGTGGAACAGCCTACAAAGATAATAAGTGAATCAGATGTTTGGTAATTTACTGACAAAAATTTTTGGCAGTCGCAATGACCGCACCCTTAAGTCCCTTGGCAAAGCCGTCGACAAAATCAATGCACTGGAAGCAGAATTCGAAAAACTCACCGATGAAGAACTGAAAGCAAAGACTGCTGAGTTCCGTGAGCGCCTGGAGAAAGGCGAAACTCTTGAGTCCCTTATTCCTGAATCTTTCGCCACTGTGCGTGAAGCGTCCAAGCGCGTATTTGAGATGCGCCACTTCGACGTTCAGCTTATCGGTGGCATGGTACTGGACAGTAACCGCATCGCCGAGATGCGTACCGGTGAAGGTAAAACCCTGACCGCGACTCTGCCAGCTTACCTGAACGGCCTGACCGGCAAAGGTGTTCACGTTATTACCGTGAACGACTACCTGGCCCGTCGTGACGCCGAAACCAACCGTCCACTGTTTGAATTCCTGGGTATGAGTGTCGGCATCAACGTTGCCGGTCTGAGCCCAGACCAGAAGAAGGACGCCTATAACTCAGATATTACTTACGGTACCAACAACGAGTTTGGTTTCGATTATCTGCGTGACAACATGGCCTTCTCTCCTGCTGAACGTGTGCAGCGTCCACTGCACTACGCGCTGATCGATGAGGTTGACTCCATCCTGATCGATGAAGCCCGTACTCCGTTGATTATCTCCGGTGCGGCAGAAGACAGCTCTGAGCTGTACACCAAGATGAATACCCTGATCCCGCATCTGGTACGTCAGGATAAAGAAGATACTGAAGAGTATGTTGGTGAAGGTGACTACACCATAGATGAAAAAGCCAAGCAGGTTCACCTGACTGAACGTGGTCAGGAGAAGATTGAGCAGCTGCTGATTGAAAAAGGCATGCTGCCTGAAGGTGACTCTCTGTATTCAGCGGCCAACATCTCATTGCTGCACCACGTAAACGCCGCGCTGCGTGCTCACACCCTGTTTGAAAAGGATGTGGATTATGTGGTTCAGAATGGTGAAGTGGTGATTGTTGATGAGCACACTGGCCGTACCATGGCTGGTCGTCGTTGGTCCGAAGGTCTACACCAGGCGGTAGAAGCCAAAGAAGGCGTGAAGATCCAGAACGAAAACCAAACCCTGGCCTCTATTACTTTCCAGAACTACTTCCGTCAGTACGACAAGCTGGCCGGTATGACTGGTACCGCAGATACCGAAGCTTTCGAATTCCAGAGCATTTATGGCCTGGATACCGTAGTGGTACCAACCAACCGTCCAATGGTTCGTAACGACATGGCTGATCTGGTTTATCTGACCGCTGCCGAGAAGTACAACGCCATCATTGCAGACATTAAAGACTGTCGTGAGCGTGGCCAGCCTGTGTTGGTGGGTACTGTTTCTATCGAACAATCTGAATTGCTGTCTCACCTGCTGAACCAGGATAAGATCCCGCATCAGGTACTGAACGCCAAGTTCCACGAAAAAGAAGCTGAAATTGTTGCTCAAGCGGGTCGTGCAGGTGCAGTCACCGTTGCTACCAACATGGCCGGTCGTGGTACCGATATCGTGTTGGGTGGTAACTGGAAGTCTGAAATTGAAGCTCTGGGTGAAGCCTCCGAAGAGCAGGTTGCTGCAATCCGTGCCGATTGGCAGGAGCGCCATGATGCCGTAGTGGCTGCAGGCGGTCTGCATATTCTGGGTACCGAGCGTCACGAATCCCGCCGTATCGATAATCAGCTGCGTGGTCGTTCCGGCCGTCAGGGTGACGCAGGTTCATCCCGTTTCTACCTGTCCATGGAAGACAGCCTGATGCGTATCTTCGCCTCTGAGCGTGTATCCAATATGATGAAAGCGCTGGGCATGGAAGAGGGCGAGGCTATTGAGCACAAGTGGGTATCCCGCGCCATTGAAAACGCCCAGCGTAAAGTTGAAGCCCGTAACTTCGATATCCGTAAGCAATTGCTGGAATTTGATGACGTTGCCAACGACCAGCGTCAGGTGGTTTATGCTCAGCGTAATGAGCTGATGGATGCCGAAAGCATTGAAGACACGATCAAGAATATCGAATTCGACGTACTGGCTTCCCTGATCGATCAGTACATCCCACCTCAGTCTGTTGAAGAACTGTGGGACGTACCTGGCCTGGAGCAGCGTCTGCACCAGGAGTTCGCTCTGCAACTGCCGGTACAGAAATGGTTGGACGAAGAGGAAGACCTTTACGAAGATACGCTGCGTGAGCGTATCATCGACGCCTGGAGCACATCTTACAAAGCGAAGGAAGAGATGGTCGGTGCGCCGGTTCTGCGTCAATTCGAAAAAGCGGTAATGCTGCAGACTCTGGATGGTCTGTGGAAAGAGCACCTCGCTGCAATGGATCATCTGCGTCAGGGTATTCACCTGCGTGGTTATGCCCAGAAGAACCCTAAGCAGGAATACAAGCGTGAATCCTTTGAGCTGTTCCAGCAGATGTTGGAAAGCCTGAAGCATGATGTGATTAGCATTCTATCCAAGGTTCAGGTACAGGCTCAGTCTGATGTAGATGAGATGGAAGAGCGTCGTCGCCAGGAAGAAGCTAAGCTGCAACGTGATTTCCAACACGCAGAAGCGGAATCAGTTACCGGCGAGCCAGCTATGCCAGAACAACAGGGTCATGTACCAACAGTTCGCCAGGGCGAAAAAGTTGGCCGTAACGATCCTTGCCCATGCGGCAGTGGTAAGAAGTACAAACAGTGCCACGGTAAACTGAGCTGATAGCAATAGTACAAATATAGAAAAGGCGACCTTAGGGTCGCCTTTTTACTTATATAGCTAATAAGTACTAACCAAATACTCGCTGAACACCGAATTAAATAAACTTAGCTTGATTAATACAGGCTAAAAACTGGCTAAAAATAAGCCTTCTGTTGATAACTCTGGGGGTAACCCGTAGTTAGTTTGTGCTTAACCCATAAATCACCAAAAAGTGCGAATTTTCTTTGAAAAAGGGCTTGCGCAAATAATTCTGCTCCCTATAATGCGCCTCCATCGACACGGCACAACGGGCAGCAAAGCTTGATGAGCAGGTCGAAAGGGAAGGTCGCCAACGGCAACTGACCCTGGCATGAAAAGCCTCTTCTGAGCATTTCATCGACAGATGAAAAAGCTCATGAAAAAAGGGCTTGACGCCAAAAAGCGGTTGTGTAGAATACGCAGCCCTCGGGGTTGAAAAT
>NZ_JAKIKT010000015.1 GCF_023349125.1 Shewanella corallii
TAGGTCATTGCCAAGCGCCAATTTAGTGGAGCGGTAGTTCAGTTGGTTAGAATACCGGCCTGTCACGCCGGGGGTCGCGGGTTCGAGTCCCGTCCGCTCCGCCACTTACAATGAAGCCTCGTCAGAAATGACGAGGCTTTTTTGTATTTTCAGAATTACACGAGCGGTAGTTCAGTTGGTTAGGCTCTTTGTTTAGAGAAAGTCGGTCTGTCACGCGTGCCGAAGGCACACGGGTTCGAGTCCCGTCCGCTCCGCCAACTTAAGATGAAAGCCTCTGCAGCAATGCAGAGGCTTTTTTCGTTTATCCGGTCTTTGTACTCGGTGTTGTGGCGTCGCGGATAAATCCGCCCCAGCTACGCGCTGATCTACACGGATGTAGAGAATGTAGAAAACGTCTGGAACGGTTTTCTGCCGTAAGCTTGTGGCTGCGCCACACTCGCCCACAAACTTAAGTGAAAAGCCTCATCTTCGGATGGGGCTTTTTGCGTTTTGTTTCCCACGACGGAGCCCTGCGGACTCCTGTCCGCTCCAGCCTTTCTTCATCCGTACTTTTGTTTACAGTCTGCTTTATGTAGATGTCGTCATACTCTATTGCTATCTGTCATAGCCTCTCTTACCTTTACCTCAATTAAATCATTCAGGGACAGACAATGAAGCTTGAAATGATCTGCACCGGCGAAGAGGTGCTGTCGGGACAAATAGTGGATACCAACGCCGCCTGGTTTGCCGATACCATGATGGATGAGGGTATTGAGGTTGCCCGCCGTATTACTGTGGGCGACAGATTGGAAGATCTGGTAGAGGTGTTTCGTGAACGTAGCTTACATGCTGATGTAATTCTGGTTAACGGTGGCCTGGGTCCTACCACTGATGACCTGTCAGCACAGGCCATGGCTGAGGCCAAGGGCGAACCCTTGGTGGAGAACACTGAGTGGCGTCAACGGCTCGAGGATTGGTTCAGCAAACACAATCGTGTGATGGCCAGGAGTAACCTCAAACAGGCCATGCTTCCAGAATCAGCGGTTATGGTGGATAACCCTGTGGGGACTGCCTGTGGCTTCAGAGTTAAGCTTAATCGTGCCTGGTTGTTCTTTACGCCTGGCGTACCATTTGAGCTTAAGCACATGATTCCCGAGCAGTTCATTCCTTTTATCAAGCAGGAGTTTCAGCTTGATACCGCCACTAAGGTAAAGAAGCTGCTGACTCTTGGTCAAGGCGAGTCCATGTTGCAGGACAAGCTGTCTGAGTTGGAACTGCCTGAAGGTGTCACTCTGGGATATCGCTCCAGTATGCCCTACATCGAGATCAAGCTGTTTGCCCGTGGTGAAGCTGCGATCGCTGCATTGGATGCTTTGGTTGGCAAGATACACTCTATTCTGGGGACAGGTGTTGTTGCTGAAGATAAGCCATCACTGGCGGAAGAGCTCCATCATCTGCTGTTGGCCAAAGGGAAAACTCTCAGTGCCGCAGAATCCTGTACCGGGGGCATGTTAACCAGTCAGTTGGTGGCCTTTCCCGGTAGCAGCGCCTATTTGATGCAAGGCCTGGTGACCTACAGCAATGAAGCCAAGGTCAAAATCCTGGGGGTGAAGCCTCAGACGCTGGATGATTTTGGGGCTGTGTCTATTGAAACCGTTGAAGAGATGGCTGCAGGTGCCAGAGCGTTACTGGACAGCGACTATGCGCTGTCCACCAGTGGTATTGCCGGCCCCGATGGCGGCACTGACGCCAAGCCTGTCGGTACTGTGGCCATTGCTCTGGCGACCCGCTATGGCGTATACAGTCAGATGATTAAGTTACCCAGACGATCCCGTGAACTTGTCAGGCAACTCAGTAGCGCCGTTGCCTACGATATGCTGCGTCGTGAACTGCTCGGCGAAGCGCCAATTGTTGATTACGACTCCATTGGCCGTTTTGCCAAGTAAGTCGTTACTCACTGTTTTATAAGCTAACAGATAATAAAAAAGCACAGTCCTTTCTATTTCGAGAGTGACTGTGCTTTTTGTTATAAGACTTAACCTGTTTGGCTGGCCAGCCATACTAAAAGCGCTTATTTAAAGCCTTACTTAAATACCAATACCAGCTTACCGGGTTTCACCTTAATCTCTTCGGTGAGATTGGCCAGCATGGCCTGGTTGGTCTCCTGACGGTTCAACACATAGACAGGCTGAGTTTCCAAAAAGCCTCTGATATATCGCATCAACTCAGGCGCGACGCCCTTGATAGCCACTTCCAGATCTCTGGGGTTGGATGCCACCTTGGTCAGCTGCAAATCTTTCAGGTAGATCCCCTGGTTGTGCTTGTCATACCAGGGCTTGGCCTCAAACTCAGCTGTCAGGGTCGCTCTCAGCGGCAGCAAAGGGTTGCTGATGGTAATGCTGGAGTCAGCCAGCACTGTCATGGTATCCGGCTTTTCACCTAAACGTACCTCAACCTGGTTTAGTTTGAGGTTGGCTGAGACTATGCCGCTGCCCTGTTTAACGTCGAAACTGATCTCCTTGTTGAGATAGTCTGTCAGTTCCTGTTGGCTGATACTGTACTGAGTGGCACAGCCGGATAAGAGCATTAATCCGGCAGCCATCAGTGGTAGTAAAACTCGCTTCATCCTGTGTTTCTCATTCCCGCGGCAACACCCGCAATAGTTAGCATCAGTGCCAATTGTACATTGTCTGAGGCATCTTCTTTACGGGTACGGGCCAGAAGTTCCGTCTGCAGGAAGTTCAATGGGTCGATATAGGGGTTTCTCAGCTGCACTGACTCACGGTTCCATGGAGTGTGAGACATCAGCTCATCTGTGCCTGTCAGCTCCATAACCGCTTCGATACCCAGCTGCAGACGCTCTCTCAGAGTAATGCCAAGATGATGCAGCGCTTGAGGGACCAATACGGTTTCATAGTAACGGGCCAGATTAGGTTCTGCTTTGGCATACACCATCTCCAACATGGAGAGACGGGTATCGAAAAATGGCCAGGCAGCCATCTCCTTCAGCAGGTCGGCTTCGCCACGTTCCATGGCACTGCGCAGTGCTTCGCCGGCTCCCAGCCAGGCAGGGAGCATAAGTCGGTTCTGAGACCAGGCAAAAATCCACGGAATAGCACGCAGGCTTTCGATACCACCATCGACTCTGCGCTTGGCCGGACGACTGCCCAGCGGCAGTTGACCCAACTCCACCTCAGGTGTCGCGGCGCGGAAGTAGGCGACAAAGTCAGGCTCTTCGCGCACTACCTTGCGGTAAGCGCCTACTGACTCATCGGCAATGCGCTGCATGCAGTCGCGCCACTCTGGCTTTGGCTCTGGTGGAGGCAGCAAGGTCGCTTCCATTACTGCCGAGGTATACAGGGCCAATGATTGAACCGCCAGTTTAGGCAGGCCAAATTTAAAGCGGATCATCTCACCCTGTTCGGTCACCCTAATACGGCCATCCACTGAGCCCGGAGGCTGGGACAGAATTGCCTGGTGAGCAGGACCGCCGCCCCGGCCAATGGTGCCACCGCGGCCATGGAACAGATTGAGCTTCACCTGAGCATCGCGGCATACCTGTACCAATTGCTCCTGCGCTTGATATTGGGCCCAGGCTGCCGCCATCACACCGGCATCTTTTGCAGAGTCAGAGTAACCAATCATTACTTCCTGCATGCCTTTGGTATAGCCTCGGTACCAGTCAATCGCCAGTAGCTCACGGATACAGTCGGCGGCATTGTTCAGATCATCCAGGGTCTCAAACAGTGGGACTACACGGATAGGGTGGCGACAGCCGGTTTCTTTCAGCAGCAGCAGTACTGACAGTACATCCGATGGCTTGCCAGCCATGGAGATAACATAGGATCCCAGAGCGCTTGCTGGTTGAGAGGCGACTTCACGACAGGTCGCCAGTACTTCTGCAACTTCGTCTGAAGGGCACCAGTCAGCAGGTAGCAATGGGCGTTTGCTGGAGAGTTCACGCAGCAAGAAGGCCTGTTTTTCGGTTTCTGACCAATGGGCATAGTCGCCCATACCCAGATAACGGGTCAGCTCAGCAATGGCATCGCTGTGACGCTCAGCATCCTGACGAATATCCAGTCTCAGCATATGAATGCCAAAACAGGCCAGACGACGCAGCATATCCAGCAGCAAGCCATTGGCGATCAGGCTCATACCGCAGTCGCACAGACTCTGATAGATCTGATTCAGCGGTGTTTTCAGATCATCTTCCTGCCAGATGATGGTAGCCATATCCACTTCAGGCTTGTGACCTTCGAGGCGCAGGTTCAAATAATCTATGGTGTTACGCAGCTTTTGGCGCAGATCTCTGAGAATGTCCCGGTACGGCTCATGGCTGTTATTGGTCAGCGCTTTGAGCTCTTCGTTGGCTTCTTCCATCGACAGTTCGTTGACCAGCAGTACCACGTCTTTCAGATACAGGCGGGCCGCGGTATGACGATTACGATCCAGTACTTCGGCGGTGACTTTTGCGGTCACGAATGGGTTGCCGTCGCGGTCGCCCCCCATCCAACTGGAGAAGCGAACCGGAGCGATATCTATAGGGATCTTTTTGCCGGTACGCTCTTCAATCTGATCGTTCAACTGACGCAAAAAGTCAGGTACAGCCTGCCACAGTGAGTTTTCCACAGTGGCCAGCCCCCAGCGGGCTTCATCCACTGGCGTGGGGCGTTCATTACGGATCTCATTGGTGTGCCAGATCTGGGCGATCAACTGACGAAGTCTCAGGTTCTGAGCCTTGCGTTCGCGATCGCTCAGTTGCTCGTTTTCCAGGTTGGTGAGGCAATCAACCACAGCGGTATATTTTTGGATAAGAGTGCGACGGGACACTTCTGTCGGGTGCGCCGTCAGTACCAGATCGATATCCATGTTGCCGAGGCATTCCAGCATCTTGTCTTCATCTATGCGGCCATTGAGCATGCGGCCCAGCAGCAGATCCACAGGATCCGGTACACAGATGATCTCGTCACAATTGCGGCTGATGGTGTGGAACTGCTCGGCAATGTTGGCCAGGTTCAGGAACTGGTTAAAGGCTTTGGCAAAAGGCACCAGTTCGTCATCTGGCATAGCGGTCAGGAGATTCAGCATCTCCTCACGAGCCGCTTCATCACCCTGACGGGATTGCTTGGCCAATTGGCGGATCAACTCAATCTTTTCGAGGAAGGTCTCACCCAGATCGCCCTTCATGGTATCGCCCAGGATCTGCCCCAACATACTGACGTTGGATCTCAGTGAGGCGTACATATCTGTCATATTTGCTCCAGAAATATCACATGCGTTGCTTAGGTTCAGGCACTGGCCTGAAGCAGGATACAATTCGCAACTGCTTTTGGTTTTCAGATCATCATACCTCGCTGCGACGCCCTGTACAGCGGCGAATGCGGTCTCAAGATTATTTCATGCAAGCGTTATAAATCAGCTCCTTAAGTAAGCTAATGGTGGGCTTGATAAAAGCGGTATCCAGATACTCATCAGGCTGGTGTGCCTGCTCTATGCTGCCCGGCCCAAGCACCAAAGTTTGGCAACCCAACTGCTTAAGGTAGGGGGCTTCTGTAGCGTAGTTAACCACTTCTGGCTGATGGCCGGAAAGTCTGGCGACATCATGTACCCATGGGGTGTCGCAATTGCCATGAAATGCTTCCGAACCTGGATATAGGTTGAAGATATCCAAAGTGCCCGGGTACTCATCCTGAATTGGGGACAGATACTGGCGCAGCAACACTTCGAGGTCTTCCAACGGAATGCCGGGAACAGGACGGATATCCATATGCAGTTCACAGCAGCCACAAATTCGGTTGGCGGCATCCCCGCCATGGATATGCCCCAGGTTCAATGTTGGGTAGGGGACACTGAATACTGATTCATTGTAGTTGGCCTTGAGGTGCTCCCTAAGTTTCAGCAACTGACTAATTGCCAGGTTCATCACTTCAATGGCATTCAGTCCTCTTTCCGGATCTGATGAGTGACCACTGCGACCGGTAATACGTATACCTTTGGCCAGGTGCCCCTTGTGCATATACACAGGGCGCAGGCCGGTGGGTTCACCGATAACGGCATAGTCCGGCTGAATGCGACCTTCAGCGGCAAAGGCCTTGGCACCGTTCATAGTGGTTTCCTCGTCGGCGCTGGCGAGAATATAGAGAGGCTTCTTCAGCTCAGTCAGTGGCAGTTCCTGCACAGCAGCCAGCACCAGAGCGAAGAAACCTTTCATATCGCAGGTCCCAAGCCCATACCAACGTCCGTCTTTCTCTGTCAGGGTGAAGGGGTCACTGCTCCAGCGAGCATCATCATAAGGGACGGTATCAGTGTGACCGCTGAGCAGTAGCCCGCCAGTGGGATTGCTCGGTGGTACTATGCTGGCCAGCAAATTGTGCTTGCCGCGGCTGTTAAATACGCTTTGTACCTGGCACTGAAACCCCAAATCTGTCAGCCACTGATGCAGGAGTTCAATAACAACCTGGTTGGATTGATCCTGCTCAGCCTCCAGTGAGCTGATGGAGGGGGCTGCGATCAGAGACTGAAAACAGCTCTGCAGATCCGGAATTTTTTTCATAGGGTCATTCCAAATAATGATAAAAATAGTTATTCACTTGTGTTGAATAATTAGTTTTCTGTGTTAGTCTGTCAACCAGATTGAATATTTACCATCTTTGAGGCTGTAAAGTGAACATGGAATTTTGCTGCCTGGCGCTGTTAAACACTGCCAGTACAAAAGCGGACTTCAACAAAGAATCTACCTTCCTGCGACGATAATCCTTGTCATCGGCACTTTGCCATGGGCTTTTGCTGTGCCCACTATTTTTTTCCTTTCTACCCTATTGATAAACAAGAAATACTAAATGAAAAACATAGCCATTATTGGGGCCAGCGGCTACACAGGTGCGCAGTTGGCAGCCCTTTTGTCTCAGGAAAGTGAGTTCTCTATCCAAGGCTTGTATGTCTCTGAGCAAAGTCAGGATTTGGGTAAGTCTTTGAGTCAGCTGTATCCGGCATACCAGACTCTGAAGCAGCCACTGAAGCCGCTGAGCAAAGAGAATAAAGCGACCATTATTGAACAGGCTGATGCTGTTGCATTGGCCACCGACCATAAGGTCAGTGCGGATTTGGTGGCCTGGCTGGCTGAGCAGGGCAAGCCGGTATTTGACCTCAGTGGGGCATATCGGTTCAACGATGCCAGCGTGTATCCCCATTGGTATGGCTTTGACCACCCGCATCCACAGCTGCTTTCCAGTGCAGTGTATGGCCTGGCTGAATGGCAAGAGGAAGAGATTGCCAAAGCCGATTTAATCGCCGTTCCAGGCTGTTACCCCACCGCATCATTGCTGGCATTAAAGCCGCTGGCAGGTTTGCTGGACAAACAGATTCGCCCGGTGATTAACGCTGTCAGCGGCGTTAGCGGTGCCGGTCGTAAAGCTCAAATGAATACCAGCTTCTGCGAAGTCAGCCTGACGCCTTATGGTGTGCTGGGCCATAGACACCAACCGGAAATCTCCAGTCAACTGGGCTGCGAAGTGATCTTTACTCCGCATCTGGGCAATTTCAAACGGGGCATTCTTGCCACCATCACCACCAAGCTGGAAGCAGGAGTTACTGCCGCTGATGTCGCTCAGGCTCTGAGCTGTTATGACGATGCTGAGCTGGTGCATGTGTTGCCGCAGAGCTTCCCCAAAGTGGACGACGTCGCTGGCACTTCTCAGTGTTTGCTCGGTTGGAAGTATGACGAACAGAGCCAGTACCTGGTGATTGTCAGTGCCATAGATAATTTGATGAAGGGGGCTGCCAGTCAGGCTTTCCAGTGCATAAAAATTCATTTTGGTAAAGTTGGTAAATAGACCGCCACTGGGCAGTCAGTCATAGGCATAGGTTGAGGAATTCAGGATGTCATCAGCGAAACAAAAAACACTGGTGTTGAAGGTTGGCGGCGCTTTGCTTGAGTGCGATATGGGTATTGCTCGTTTAATGCAGACTGCGGCCAGTTTACTGGAGCAAGGCAAGTCCTTGGTCATAGTCCATGGGGGCGGCTGTATTGTAGATAAGCAGCTGCAGCTCAATGGCATGACCACAGAAAAGAAAGAGGGATTGCGAGTGACTCCGCCAGAGCAGATGCCGATTATTGCCGGCGCGTTGGCAGGCAGTGCCAACAAATTACTGCAGTCGGCTGCCAGGGCTGCCGGGATTCACAGTGTTGGCTTGTGTCTGGGCGATGGCGATCTGCTTAATGCCGAAATCAAAGATGAGCAACTGGGTGCCGTGGGCCAGGTCACTGGCGGCAATCCGGCTTACCTGAATTTTATTCTTGCGCAGGGCTGGTTGCCCATTATCAGCTCCATTGCATTGGATATCGATGGACAGCTGCTGAACGTCAATGCGGATCAGGCAGCGACAGCAGTGGCCAAACTGGTGGATGGCAAGCTGGTACTGCTGTCCGATGTGTCAGGTGTCCTTGATGGTAAAGGCCAATTGATCCCAAGTTTGAATGCCGCCGAGATTGCTGATTTGGTGAAGCTGGGAGTCATTGAGAAGGGCATGAAGGTCAAGGTTGAAGCAGCGTTGGAAGTCGCCCAGTGGATGGGGGAGGCGGTACAGGTCGCTTCCTGGCGGGATGCGGCTCAGATGCTGGCACTGACCAAAGGCGAATTGATAGGTACTCAAATTCAGCCACAGCTGTAAGCCGGTATCGGTCAGATTGAATCACAACTTAAGAATGCAAAATCAACAGACAAGAAAAGCGTAAGGGCAAAGAGGGAGAGAGGCATGGATCACCTGCTGACATTGAAAGACTTAACTCAAAAACAGTTTCTGGATCTTCTGGCTCTTGCCAAAGAGATCAAAGCCAATCCGCAGGATTACAGTCAGGCGCTGGCCGGTAAAAGTGTGGTGATGCTGTTTGAAAAGCCTTCCCTGCGAACCCGGGTCAGCTTTGATATCGGCATTAGCAAGCTGGGCGGCCATTGCCTGTATTTGGACCAGCAAAATGGAGCCCTGGGAAAGCGTGAATCTGTCGCGGACTTTGCCGGCAATATCTCCTGCTGGGCCGATGCCATTGTTGCCCGTACCTTTAGCCACAAGACAATCGAGGGTCTGGCTGAGCACGGCAGTGTACCTGTGGTGAATGCCCTGTCAGATCTCTATCACCCCTGTCAGGGGCTGGCAGATTACCTAAGTCTGGCTGAGAACATGGATGATCTGAGTCAGCTTAAGCTGGCCTATGTGGGTGATGGCAACAATGTGACTCATTCATTGATGTTTGGCGCGGCGCTGTTGGGTGCAAAGATGACAGTGATCTGTCCTGAAGGTCATTTCCCCGATGGTCTGGTGGTCACTCAGGCTCAGGAGCTGGCGGCAAAGTACGGTGGTGAGTTGGTGCTGACCTCTGATGTCAATGAGATTGAAGGTCACGATGCTGTGTACACGGATACCTGGATCTCTATGGGCGACAACACCTCCATGGAAGAGATAGAGGGCAAATTCGCTCCGCTGCAGGTGAACGCTGCACTGATGACCAAGGCTGGTGCCAAATTCTTTATGCACTGCTTGCCTGCTCACAGAGGTGTAGAGGTAACAGATGAGGTGATGGATGGTGAAGGTTCACTGATCCTGACCCAGGCGGAAAACCGCATGCACGCTCAGAATGCTCTGCTGGTGACTTTGCTGGCGGCTAAGTAACGGCACAACACAAATAACAATATTCAGTCGGACGCAAAGACGAACGGCCCCTACAAGTAAAGGATAGAAAGACGATGAACGATAAGGTGAAAGTCAAAAAGGTAGTACTGGCTTACTCCGGTGGACTGGATACTTCGGCCATCATTCCCTGGCTGAAAGAGACCTATGACAACTGTGAGATTGTGGCCTTCTGCGCTGATGTAGGGCAGGGGGAGGAGGAGCTGCAGGGGTTGGAGGCCAAGGCGCTGGCGTCAGGTGCTTCTGAGTGTCATATCGTGGATCTGAAAGAAGCCTTCGTCGAGGAGTATATCTATCCCACCATAGCAACAGGTGCGATCTACGAGGGCACTTATCTGCTGGGAACCTCAATGGCCCGGCCGATTATCGCCAAAGCGCAGGTGGAAGTGGCCCGCAAGGTGGGCGCTGATGCCCTGTGTCATGGTTGCACCGGTAAGGGTAATGATCAGGTTCGTTTTGAGGGCTGTTTCGCTGCGCTGGCACCTGATCTGAAAGTGATCGCCCCATGGCGTGAGTGGGAAATGGTTAGCCGTGAAGATTTGCTGGCCTACCTGGCTGAGCGTGACATTCCGACCACAGCCTCTGCCACCAAGATCTACAGCCGTGATGCCAATGCCTGGCATATCTCCCACGAAGGTGGCGAGCTGGAAGATCCCTGGAATGAGCCGTCCAAGCAGGTATGGACCATGACAGTTGACCCGCAGGATGCGCCGGACGCACCTGCTTATGTGACTCTTAAGGTGGAAAACTGCCGTATAACCCAGGTGAATGGCGAAGCTATGAACCCTTATCAGGCATTGATGACACTGAATGAGATCGCCGCAGCCCACGGTGTGGGACGTATTGATATTACTGAAAACCGTCTGGTGGGCATGAAATCCCGTGGCTGCTACGAAACGCCGGGAGGTACAGTGATGTATGCCGGTCTGCGTGCCATTGAGGAGCTGGTGTTGGACAAGTCCAGCCGTGAGTGGCGCGAGCAGATCGCTGCGCGTATGGCGCACCTTGTGTATGACGGTCGCTGGTTTACGCCTTTATGTGAGTCACTGCTGGCAGCTTCAGAGTCGCTGGCTGCACTGGTAAACGGTGAAGTTGTCGTGAAGCTCTATAAGGGTCAGGCAACTGCCGTTAAGAAGCGCTCTCCCAACAGCCTGTACTCCGAAGCCTTTGCTACATTTGGTGAAGATGATGTGTACGATCAAAAGCATGCTGAAGGCTTTATCCGCCTTTACTCTCTCGCCAGTCGCATTCGTGCCCTGAACGAGAAGTAACCCAGTAAGCATCAAAAGCATAGGAGACAGTCATGGCATTATGGGGCGGTAGGTTCAGCGGTGAGAGCAGTGCTCTTTTCAAATTATT
The DNA here is from genome assembly GCF_023349125.1 of Shewanella corallii. Lineage (GTDB taxonomy): Bacteria > Pseudomonadota > Gammaproteobacteria > Enterobacterales > Shewanellaceae > Shewanella > Shewanella corallii. The sequence continues at coordinate 11,023 of NZ_JAKIKT010000015.1, forward strand.
TAACGACTCCTTGCCGGTGGATTACCGCCTGGTGGAGCAGGATATTCAGGGCTCAGTGGCCTGGGCGGCAGCTCTGGTCAAGGTTGGGGTACTGACCGAAGCTGAAGGTCAGGATCTTAAAGCGGCATTGGGTGCCTTGTTGGTGGAGGTTGCTGAAGATCCTCAGCAAATCATTGCCAGCGGCGCTGAGGATATCCACAGCTTTGTGGAGCAGGCGCTTATCGACAAGGTGGGCGATCTGGGCAAGAAACTGCACACAGGGCGTTCCCGTAATGATCAGGTCGCCACAGACCTTAAGCTCTGGTGTAAGGCTGAAGGTGAGGGGATTAGCGAGCGTTTGACCAAAGTCAGATCTGAACTGATTGAGCTGGCTAAACGTGAACAGCAAGCCGTGATGCCGGGTTATACCCATTTGCAGCGCGCCCAGCCTGTAACCTTTGCTCATTGGGCGTTGGCCTATGTGGAGATGTTGGAGCGGGATATCAGCCGTCTTGATGACGCTTTGAGCCGGCTTAATACCTGTCCGCTGGGATGTGGCGCCCTGGCTGGTACAGCCTATCCGATCGACCGTTATGAGCTGGCTGCCAGTCTGGGGTTTGCAGCGCCAACCCTGAACAGTCTGGACTCGGTTTCCGACCGTGACCATGTGGTGGAGTTGTGCTCCGCTGCCTCCATCAGCCTGATGCACTTAAGCCGGATGGCGGAAGATTTGATCTTCTTTAACTCTGGAGAAGCTGGATTTATTGAGCTGGCAGATGATGTCACCTCAGGTTCATCCCTGATGCCACAGAAGAAGAATCCGGATGCACTGGAGCTTATCCGCGGCAAGGCGGGTCGGGTCTATGGCAGCCTGGTGGGAATCCTGACCACAATGAAAGCTTTGCCACTGGCCTATAACAAGGATATGCAGGAAGACAAAGAGGGGCTGTTTGACGTGATGGATACCTGGAGTATCTGTCTTGATATGACGGCGCTGGTACTCTCCGGTCTTAAGGTGAAGCGTGACAACACCAAAGCGGCTGCTCAACAGGGCTACGCCAATGCCACAGAGCTGGCGGACTATCTGGTCGCCAAGGGCATGCCGTTCCGTCAGGCGCACCATGTAGTGGGTGAGGTTGTGGTTAAGGCGATCGCCGATGGCGTGGCCATTGAGGATATGACACTGACGACACTGCAGGGCTTTGCCGATGTGATTGAGCAGGACGTGTATGAGATCCTGACGATAGAATCCTGTCTGAATAAGCGGGACGTGCTCGGCGGCACTGCACCCAATCAGGTCGCTGCCGCCCTGGCTGCTAAGGCTCGTTAATTTTGTCAATAACGCGATAAAGAAAGCGCACCTTATGGTGCGCTTTTTAATTGCGGTTTATCAGGGGGACGATCAGCGTTTGGCCTGGTCAACCTCATCTTCCCAAACAACCTTGGCTCCACGAACACCGTCAACTTTCTCGCTGAAGAGTTTTTCCAGCACGTGGCGTTTGATTTTCAGTGTTGGCGTCAGCACATCGTTTTCAATCGTCCATGGCTCATTGACGACCACCACAGCATCTACGGTTTCATGTGATTCCAGATGCGGGTTAACACTATCCAGGGTTTCTTTAAGTGACGCGCAAACATGGTCTCTCGCCTGGCTGGAAGCTCCCTCAGACAGCTGCACCAGAGCGACAGGGTGAGGCAGACCTGAACCGATGACACAAATAAGTTCAACGTGCTCATCTTGGGCCAGCATGCGCTCGATAGGCACAGGTGCAACATACTTACCTTTGGCCGTTTTGAAGTTGTCTTTCACTCGGCCAGTAATGCTGATGCATCCATCTTCATCTATGGCGCAAACATCACCTGTATGGAAGAAACCATCGGCGTCGAATGCGGCTTCAGTGGCCTCTGGCTGCAGGTAATACTCCCGCATCAGTCCCGGGCTCTTGATCATCAATTCATCTTTTTCCCCCATCTTCACCTGGCAGCCCTCTACCGGCTTACCCACGGTGCCCAGCTTATTAACGTTGAAGGGATGGTTGATGATTGAATAAGCGCAGTTTTCTGTCATACCCCAGGCTTCACAAATATCTATACCGATACTGTGGTACCACTCCAGCAGTGAAGGGGGAATCGGTGCACTACCGGAACCGTGCAAACGACATTGCTCCAGACCAAGGCCTTTTTGGATTTTGCGTTTAACCAGAGAGCTGAGCAATGGGATTTTCAGGAACAGCTCCAGCTTTTTGGCACTGCCCACTTTGGTAATAATGTTCTGCTGGAACAGACTCCACAAACGTGGCACCGAGAAGAATACGGTTGGGCGGCAGCGCTGTACGTCAGCCACAAAAGAATCCAGACTTTCCACAAAGGCGACACTGGAACCCGAGTAGAAAGAGGAGCCTTCAATGGCAACTCTTTCAGTAATATGTGCCAGTGGCAGATAGGACAAAAGTCTATCTTCACCATGGGTTTTCAGATCTCTTACGACAGTTTGGCAGGTCCAGGCATAGGCACTGAAGGTTTGCACTGCACCCTTGGGTTTACCGGTCGAGCCAGAGGTATAGATGATGGTCATCACCTGCTCAGGCGTTGGCAAAGGCGCTTCTGTCAGAGGGGTACCCAGCTCCAGTAAACGCTCCCAGCTATATTGTGCTGGCATGGTGTCGTAAGGCATAGCCAGGCGCAGAATCTCGCCCCCCACGCCATGCTCCTGATCTTTCCAGTAATCCAGCTTGCCAACGAATATCGCCTTGGCGCCACTGTGCTCCAACACATACTGGATGGTATCGGCATTGGCCGTAGGGTAGATGGGAACACTTATGTAGCCGCCATGCATCAGCGCCAGATCGGTAATAAACCATTCTGCACAGTTTTTGGAAAGCACAGCCACCTTGTCACCGGGCTGCAATCCCAAATGTCTTAATGCGCCGGCAATCTGCTGCATTTGGGTTTGAACATCCCGCCAGCTGAACTCTTTGTACTGGCCATTGATGGGTTGCTTTAGATAAATGCTGTCGCCCTGGATATCGACCCAGTGTGACAACATCTCTACCGGTGTCTTGATTGCAGTTTCCATTAGCAGGTCTCTTTGTGGTTTCTTGTTGTTTTTATTGGTATTAGCTGACTGTCAGTGTCACCGAAACAGTATGGCGATTTTTGTGATCGACCGCAAACTTTTGGTCTGACCAGATGAATTCGGGTTAGTCTGCAGCGAGCCAATAATAGCTTGTATATACAAGCTGATGGGTCAGACCTCTGTAGGCTGTACCTGCCTCATCTGTGCCCACCAATCATCATCTGCGGCTATCTGGCCATGTTCATCCAGCTCAGGGTAGGGCAGTGATTTTCGACGGCAGGCTTTGGCATAGATGGGGTGACCATTTTCAAACAGCATTTTATGGCAGTAGGCGTCATCCAACTTACGTTGGCCATACATACCGGCGGCAAGACGCTGACTCTGGGCTTCATACATCAGCAGGGCTGCTGCGACGGAAACATTGAGTGATTGCACCATACCTACCATGGGAATAGTGATGTGGTAGTCGGCACGGCTGGTGGCGCACTCGCTGACGCCGTCTCTCTCATGCCCCAGTACAAAGGCGGTGGGCTTGGTGTAATCCAGCTCTCGATAGTCGACGGCATCCGGTGTCATACCTGTAGTGACTATCTGCATGCCCTGACCCTGAATCACATCCAGCGCCTGATGAATGTCCTGGTACTTGTGGGTCTTTACCCATTGCTGACTGCCGGAAGCGGTATTACCTGAAACCCACATAGCGGGATCGGGCCAAACAGCGTGGACTTGATGGATACCAACGGCATCTGCGGTTCGCACCAGGGCGGCGATATTGTTGTTCTTGTGGACCTGATCCAGACATATGGTCAGATCAGGCTGCCGGTTGTCCAGCATCTCGTTGATGCGGGCGAAGCGTTCCGGGCTCATGACAAAATCCTTCTAAACGACAGATAAACAAAAGGGCGCCAATGCGCCCTTTAAATATACAGTATTACCTACAGCTCCATCACGCCGTCCATTTCGACCAGCGAGTCCTTCGGTAGTTGCTTTACACCAATGGCGGCGCGTGCAGGATAAGGCTGCTGGAAATAGCGGCCCATGACTTCATTGACAGTGGCAAAGTTGCTCAGGTCTGTCATAAAGATATTCAGCTTAACGATATCGGCCAGCGAGCCTCCGGCGGCTTCGCAAACGGCAGTCAGGTTTTCAAATACCTGTACCACCTGAGCTTCAAACTCGTCGGAGACCATCTGCATGGTAGCGGGATCCAGCGGAATTTGACCGGACAGGTAGACGGTTGAACCGACTTTAACCGCCTGGGAGTAGGTGCCGATAGCCTGGGGAGCCTTGTCAGTTGCGATGATGATCTTTTCTGCCATTGGATATTATCCTTGTTATCAACGGTTTCGAGAGGTACGCAATACTTCCGGTAATACCCGGATCCGGCGCATTACGTTGGCCAGATGGACCCTGTCATGAACAGAGATCCTCAAATTAATCAGATAGACACGACCGTCGCGCTCTTCCGTGCTCAGGTTGTGAATATTGGAGCCTTCGGCGGCAATAATTGAGGTGATCTTGGCCAGTGCGCCCTGATGGTTAACGATCTCAATACGCAGGTTGGCCTGATATTCTGCGCCGTCCACATTGTCCCACTGCACTGGAATATACTTTTCCGGCTCCAGCTGGTAGCCACGAATGTTGGCGCAGTTTTCCATATGCACCACCAAACCTTTACCTGGGCTCACGTGGGCAATCACAGTATCGCCGGGAATGGGGCGGCAGCAGTTGGCAAAGGTCACCAGCATGCCTTCAGCGCCACGGATCGGCATCAGGTTTTGCTCGCCTTTTGACTCAGGCTCAGACTTACCAAGTAAACGTTGGGCGATCACTACGCTCATGGCGTTGCCCAGCCCGATATCCGACAGTAACTCTTCAAAGGTCTCGTGTTTGGTTTCAGCTACCACCTTGGTGATCTGCTCTGGGTCGATCTCTTCCAGTTTCACTCCATCCAGAGCGTGGTTGAGCAAACGTTTACCCAATGCCACAGCGTCGTCGGCAGTCAGGCTCTTTAGCAGCTGACGTATCTTGGAGCGGGCTTTGGCAGTCACCACAAAGTTCAGCCAGGCCGCGTTGGGGCGACTGTGCTTGGAGGTAATAATCTCGACTGTCTGACCACTTTTGAGCGGCTGACTCAGCGGATAAGCCTGACGGTTGACCCTGGCGCCGACACAGGAGTTACCCACATCGGTATGAACTTCATAGGCGAAGTCCACGGGGGTCGCACCCAGAGGCAGTTCAAGGATGCGGCCGTCCGGCGTAAATACGTAGATCTCTTCCGGGAAGAGTTCAGTTTTAACGTTTTCCACAAATTCGTAGGAGTTGGTCGCGCTTTGCTGCAACTCCAGCAGGCTCTGCATCCATTTACGGGCGCGAACCTGAGTAGTGGTACCTTCCTCTGCCTGTGGACTACCGTTTTTATAGATCCAGTGAGCAGCAACCCCTTTGTCGGCCATCTGATCCATATCTTCGGTACGGATCTGAATTTCAATAGGGATACCACGGGAGCCAATCAGCGAGGTATGCAGTGATTGGTAACCGTTGGCTTTGGGGATGGCGATATAGTCTTTGAAGCGTTTCAGCTTGGGCTTGTACAGGCTGTGCATGGCACCCAGTACCCGATAACAGGTATCAACGCTGTCGACGATAATACGAAACGCATACAGATCGGCAATCTCGGTGAAGGACAGCTCTTTGTGACGCATCTTGTTGTAGATGGAAAAGAGGTTCTTCTCCCGGCCCTTAACATCGGCTTTGATACCGTTGTCTTCCAGGCGGGTGACAATCGCGTCGTAGATATTGTCGATGATCGCTTTGCGATTGCCACGGGCACTGGTGAGTGCACCTTTGAGTGCGCGGTATCGCATGGGGTAATAAGCCTGAAAACCCAGGTCTTCCAGCTCATTTTTAATATTGTGAATGCCAAGACGGTTGGCAATGGGGGCGTAGATCTCCAGCGTTTCTCTGGCAATACGGCGACGTTTGTCAGGGCGCAGAGCGCCGAGGGTGCGCATATTGTGAGTGCGGTCAGCCAGCTTGATCAGAATGACCCGGATATCCTGGGTCATGGCCATCACCATCTTGCGGAAGTTTTCCGCCTGGGCTTCTTTCTTGTCGCGGAATTTCAGCTTATCCAGTTTGGATACGCCTTCCACCAACTCTGCCACCGAGGCACCAAAAAGCTCCGCTAAATCCTGAAAGGTTACGGAGGTATCTTCAATGGTGTCGTGTAATAGAGCGGCCATCAGCGTCTCATGGTCGAGACGCATTTCGGCCAGGATGCGGGCTACCGCAACCGGATGGGTAATATAAGGTTCGCCACTGGTACGCATCTGCCCTTCATGGGCATCTTTTGCCACCTGATAGGCCTGCTTGAGTAATTCAACTTGCTCGGGCTCTAAATACCCGGACGCAGACTCCTTGAGACCTTCAAACAGATACAAGCAGCTCTCCTTACATTACAAAAATTACAGCGAACGGCCTTCTGCGATTGCGGTAACAGCAGCCAGTTCGGCAGCTTCGCGTTCACGTACACTCTGACGCTCATCTGCATCCAGAGTCTGGGCGTTAACCAGGCCCAGTTCAATTTCACGCAGGGCGATAACAGTAGGCTTATCGTTCTGCTCTTCAACCATTGGGTCTTTACCCTGAACGGCGATTTGGCGAGCGCGACGCGCTGCAACCAGGATCATGTCAAAACGGTTGCCGATTTGCTTAGCGGCGTCTTCAACAGTTACGCGAGCCATGTATTGAAACTCCAGTATTTTCGGGTGGAAAAAATGACGCAAAATTGTACATGAAGGCAGTTATTCTGCCAACAGATCATTAAGCATACCACTGTGGGTGCGGATCTGACCAGCGGCTGTCAATCGCTGACTGCGAATGATAGTGCGTAAGTCATTCAAAGCTGTCTCAAAGTTATCATTAACTATGATGAAGTCATATTCAGCATAGTGGGACATTTCAGAAACTGCCTGGGCCATACGACCGGCAATCACCTCTTCGCTGTCCTGACCCCGACCGGTCAAACGGCTTTCCAGTTCAGCGCGGGAAGGTGGCAGAATAAAAACGCCAACGGCTTCCGGCATCAGGGCTTTTACCTGCTGGGCACCTTGCCAGTCGATATCCAAAAAGACATCAATGCCCTGGGCCAGAGTTTGCTCAATCACTGTGCGCGAGGTGCCGTAGTAGTTACCGAAAACTTCAGCCCACTCGTAGAAGGCACCTTCTTCAATCAGTGATTTGAATTCTTCTACCGATACAAAGTGATAGTGTTGACCATCGACTTCACCCGGACGGGGCTGGCGAGTGGTATGGGATACAGACACCTGCATATCCTTCGGCTTGTCAGACAGCAAAGCCGAAATCAAAGAGGATTTTCCTGCTCCACTGGGGGCAGAAACAATAAACAAATTACCACGCGCGCTCATAGCCAATATCCGCTATCAAAATTAAAGAATAAATTCAGAATAGCCAGATATTATAGCTGGGTGAGTGGCCCCAGTACCAGAGTTTGACGCAGGCTTATTGGCATCGGAGTGAGCTTTGCCCTTGCTCTGGAGTGAAATTGCCTGATAACCGGGGTCAAATCGCTAATTGATTGACGGGCTGGGCTGACAGCGTCCAAGGGATGTTTTAAGCTGCCAGCAATTCGAATAAAAGGAGTGATAGCTTGTTCAGGTCGTTGTTTTGTCTGAAGGGGACTGACACCCGTAGTCGTTTTCTTGCCATTTGTGCTGCGTGCTGGGCCTTGTTGTTAATTCTGCCTGCATTGTTTGGCATCTCTCCATTATTGCTGATCCTGGCTGCGCCACTCTGTTTTGTCATCTTTGCCGCCAGCCAAAGAGCAGGCAGCAAGGCTTCGGTGTATGGTTTGGTGTTAAGCGGCCTGTATCTGCTCGCCTGGGTTTTGATGGTATTTGGTGTTGCCTCGGGTGCATTGATTACCGCTGTGGTTGCTGCCGCGCCCACTGTTTTGATTACCAGACAGACTTTAGCTGTGATTAAAGGGGCTGAGCAGGGATATTTGGCACCGGGGAAAAATGTACCGACATCGGCTGGCCGCAGGCGTCGTGAACCTGTATTTGGTGAAGCCGGTGATGAGTATGCAGAAGATTTTACCGCCTGTGCCGATGATGCCATTGAAGATGAAGTTGATGCCGTCCGCAGAGAAAGGCCGACACCGGCAGATCCAATTGCAGAACTGAAGGCTCTGTTCGCCGCCAACCCCAGATTGCTTCCCGGCGCTGCGATAGCCGTGGCTGCCGTGATAATCCTGTCAGCGGCGGTCTCTCTCTGGCCTCAAGGTGCTGAAGAGACTCAGATGGATGAGATCACTGTGCAGCAACCCACTGAGCCAGCTGCAGCCAGAGATGAGGTTAAGCTCCCGGATGGTTTCTCATTGGGGCTGGTGGACGGCCGACTGGTGATGAGCTGGTTGGGTGATAAAGGTGAAGCGGGTGAGCTATGGTCTCTGGCCAGCGCCAAAGGTGATGAGCGCTGCTCCGTGCTGAAGTTCAATAATGGCAGCGAGTATCGCCCGGTGTCAGTACTTATGACAGCTGACACTGTTACCGAAGCCTGGTTCTCTCCGCTGGATGCCAGGGCAGTTATTCAGGATGTGGCGATGCGGGGCAATGCTCAGCTGTGTGGTTACAAGTTTTCTTTAAAGGGCACTCAATCAAGATTGGAAGCCCACAGGGCTTTTGCCCCCTATCTGTAAATGCTTTAAACTTCCCGCCTTAACTGAATCAACAGCCGCTTTATGCGGCTGTTGTGTTTCAACAATAAAATTAAAACGAAATTCCAAATGCGCAATTCAGCAGAGCTTACTCTGGTCATTATGGCTGCCGGTATGGGCAGTCGCTTCGGCGGCGATAAACAGTTGGCCAACCTTGGCCCAAATGGCGAAACCATGTTGGAACTGTCGCTTCAGTCTGCCTATAAGGCTGGTTTTCGCCGCAGTGTGTTGGTGATCCGTCCTGAGCTGGAATCAACCCTGTCTGCTCAGTTGGCAGAGGTGATGCCTGCTGATTTTGACTATCACTTCTGCTATCAGAAGCTTGATGATCTGCCGGTCACTGTGGATATCAGCCACAGAAGCAAGCCCTGGGGTACAGCCCATGCACTTTATGCCGCCCGCCATTTGGTGGAAGGGCCGCTGGCGGTGATCAACGCAGATGATTACTATGGTGACTCAGCGTTTACGGCTCTGGTGAATGGTTTGAGCGCCACGGATGACTGGCTGATGGTTGCCTACCCACTGAATCGCACTTTGTCGGAATTTGGCGGCGTTAACCGTGGTGTTTGTCAGGTGGCTGATGAGCAGCTGACCAGCGTCGCCGAATGGCTGGATATCCGCCAGGAGAGTGCTGTTCTGAAGGGCGAGCTGGATGGGCAGCGTTTGGAAATCAGCAAGGATGCACCTGTGTCCATGACCTGTTGGGGCTTCAAAGCCAATATCTTCCCCATGTTGGAGTCGGCATTGGCAGAGTTTGCCAACACGTCCGCCCATCTTGAGAAGTCTGAGTGTTTTCTGCCAACGGTAGTGCAATCAGCCATAGATAAAGGTCAGGTTGTCAGAATTGCCGTGGCACAGGACAACTGGCTGGGTGTGACCTATCCGGAAGATGCCAGCTGGGTAAAACAAAAATTAATGGAGTTAGCCGGTGAATGAGTTTGTATGGCAGCAGGTTCTGCCTCACTTTGGAATGACCAGAGACGAAGCCAACCAGGATGCCAAAGTAGCACCACTGGGCAATGGCCATATCAATGATACCTTTCTGGTGCGTTCCGAGACCGGTGACTTTGTTCTACAGCGCCTGAACACTCAGGTATTCCCAACGCCATGGGGATTGGTGGGTAATGCTGGCATTATCAGTGAGCACCTGTGTGCCAAGCGCGACAGTGGTGACTATCAGTTGCAGGTGGTGTGCCCTCATAAATGCAGCAACCAGGAACTGGGTGTTGATTTGGGTGAGCAGGGGTTCTGGCGTGCCATCAGCTATCTGCCATACAGCCACAGCATCGAAGTGGTTGAGTCAGCTGAACAGGCAGAAGTTGCGGCGCACGCCTTCGGCCACTTTGCCCGTAGCCTGAGCGATCTGGATGCCAATCAAATCCACGATGTTATCCCTAAATTCCATTTCCTGCCGGGCCGGATTGAAGCCCTGAGGGAGGCTGCCGAAAAGGATCCTTTGGGTCGGGTTGAAGCCTGTCGCGAGTGGGTAGAGTTTGCGCTGGGCCAGACAGGTCTGTTTGATGAGTTGCGGGAACTTGAGCCCAAACTGCCCCTGCGTATTTGTCATAATGACACCAAAATCAATAACATGCTTTTTGATAAGCGGGATATGAGCGCGATGGCGATCATTGATCTCGACACCTGCATGAAAGGTCATCTGATGTATGACTTCGGTGATATGGTGCGTACCTTCTGTTCGCCGGAAGCTGAAGACTCAACAGCGCTGGACAAGGTGCTGGCCCGTCCTGAAATCTTCGCTGCGCTGGCGGCCGGTTACACTAAGGCTATGGGTGAAGTGCTGACCGAGGCTGAACGTCAGAGTTTGTGGCTGGGTGCCCGTATTATGCCTTTGATGATTGGGGTGCGCTTCCTGACGGATCATCTGTTGGGTGACACTTACTTCCATATTCATCGCGATAACCACAATCTGGATCGCGCGGCCAACCAGTTTAGCCTTTATCAAAGCCTGCTGAGCCAACAGGATGTGTTGAAGCCTATGTTAGGCTAGCTAAAATTAGCGGTATCAATCAAAAAGCCCCGCAGGTATTGCCTGCGGGGCTTTTTTGTCTTTGACTATTCGGGTTAATCAGCCAGTTTTTTGAAGATCAATGAGGTATTGATACCGCCGAAGGCAAAGTTATTACTCATAATGCAGTCGGTTTGCAGTTCACGGCCTTCACCACGGATATAGTCTAGATTGCCGCAACGTTCGTCGATATTGTTGAGGTTCAATGTGGGGTGGAACCAACCGGTGTGCATCATCTCCAGTGACAACCATGCCTCAATGGCTCCACAGGCGCCCAGGGTATGGCCCAGGTAGCTCTTGAGTGAACTGATAGGGGCATTGTTGCCAAAGATATTGGCGGTGGCATTACTCTCGGCAATATCGCCTTTTTCTGTGGCTGTGCCATGGGCGGATACATAGCCAATCTCAGAGGGGGCAACCTGAGCCTGTTTCAGTGCCATCTCCATACAGATCTGCATGGTTTCCATTTGAGGCTGAGTCACATGGGCTGCATCACAGTTGCTGGCATAGCCGATGATCTCTGCATAGATTTTTGCACCCCGGGCTTTGGCGTGCTCGTACTCTTCCAGAATCAGGCTTCCCGCACCTTCGCCAATGACCAGGCCGTCTCTTTCCGTGTCCCATGGACTGGGTGTAGTACCCGGTTTTTCGTTTTTCAGGCTGGTGGCAAACAGGGTGTCGAATACCGCAGATTCTGTTGGGCACAGCTCCTCTGCGCCGCCAGCAACCATCACGGTTTGATAGCCGTGTTTAATGGCCTCATAGGCGTAACCAATGGCCTGGCTACCCGAGGTGCAGGCGCTGCTGGTGGGAATAACCCGACCTTTCAGACCGAAGAACAGGCCGACGTTTACCGCCGTGGTATGAGGCATCATCTGCACATAAGTGGTGGCAGTAATGGCACTGGTTGTTTTGTCGTTGAGCATGACACCAAATGCGCCAATAGCGGGAGTACTGCCTGTGGAGGAACCGTAGGCAATCCCTGTTTCACCATTGGTCAGTACCGGATTTCCCATCAGGCCCGACTGCTCCAGCGCCTGCTCGGTCGCCAGCGTCGACAGTTGAGAGACACGGCCCATGGAGCGAATCTTCTTACGGGTGTAATGGGCTGGCAGAGAGAAGTTCTCGATCGGTGCGGCGAGTTTGGTATTCAGGCCGTCATATTGCTCATAGCTTTCCATGTAGCGGACAGCGTTTTCACAGGCTCGCAAACGGGGCTCGATATCGGCCCAGCTGTTCCCGAATGCAGTGACCCCTGACATACCTGTGACGACGACACGACGACTCATACCAAACCTCCGTTGATGGATATAACCTGACGGGTGACATAGGCTGCCACATCTGACATCAAATAACTAACCAGACCAGCAACCTCTTGCGGTTCACCCATACGACGCAGGGGAACCAGAGGCAGAGCGTGTTCTTTCACATGCTCATCGACCATACCTGTGTCGATAAGCCCGGGGGCAACGCAGTTAACGGTAATTTTACGCTTGGCCAACTCAAGTGCCAGCGACTTGGTAGCGCCAATCACACCGGCTTTTGCGGCGCTGTAATTGGTTTGTCCACGGTTACCGGCAATCCCGGATACCGAGGCCAGGGTCACTATGCGACCGCCTTTACGAAGCTGGATCATCGGCATTACACAGGGGTGCAGCACGTTATAGAAACTGTCCAGGTTGGTATGCACCACGCCATCCCACTCTTCGCCCGTCATTGCCGGGAAGGCGGTGTCTTTGGTCAGGCCTGCATTGTTGACCACGCCATAGTAGGCACCATTTTCGCCGATGTCAGCTTCCAGTCTAGCCTTACATTGCTCACGGTCAGCTATATCAAACTGCAGCAGATTTGCATCACCACCTAATTCACGAATACTGGCCTGAGTCGCTTCTGCACCGGCTTTGTCACCCATATAGTGAACCGTGATATGAAAGCCATCTTTGGCCAACTGAATCGCGATGGCTTTACCTATGCCTTTGCTGGCTCCGGTAACCAGAATTCGACGTGCGCTGCTCATTTTCTCGCCTCTCTTGTCTCTTGCATTGCTTTGAGTTTTTCTTCTGAGGGTACGTAGGCATTAAGCTGACTGCTGGCCAGCACCTTGCCGTTATTTTCTATGCGACAACTGAATACCGCCATGCCATTGTCTTCCATCAGGCGTTCCGCTTTGATATCCAGCAGCTGCCCCTGGGTAAATGCCTGAACCTCACTTTGATAACGGCGGCTGCCGAGCAAAAAGCCGATAGGTGGTTGCTCACCTTGCTGTCGGGCACGAAAACCTGACCAGGTGGCAACGGTTTGCGCCATCAGCTCTATCCCCACCCAGCCGGGAATGGATCTGGAATCGGCATCAAAAAAGGTGTGCGATGGGGTGACTTCCAACTGGCAGTAAACATGCTCTTCACCGGCATCAAGCACCCTGTCTATCAATATCATGGGGGCTTGATGGGGTAGTAGTTCAGCCACGGGTGGCATCTTGTGGGAATACTCAGTCATTGGGATATCCAAAAATCAGGCTGATATTATTGCCACCAAAGGCAAAAGAGTTACTTAAAATTGCTGGCTTTGACAGCTTTTGACCATCTGACACCAGAGTGATATCAGCAATATCGTCACCAACTGGCCCCCTCAGGTTCTGTTTGGGCAATGTCAGGTCATGCTGTAGCAGATGCCAACAGATAGCGGCTTCAGTGGCGCTGGCCGCGCCCAGGGTATGACCTGTCAGCTGCTTGGTGGAACTTACCGGAACGCTGGCACCAAACAGTCGGGCAATGGCCTTGGACTCCATGGTGTCATTGAGTGGCGTAGCCGTGCCGTGAGCATTGATATACCCGATATCAGAGGGCCCCAATCCGGCATCATCCAGCGCCTTTTGCATTGCTTCAAAGGCGCCTTTTCCTTCTGGCTCAGGTGCTGATATGTGGTGCGCATCGGAACTGTCACCCGCTCCCAGTAACTGCAACGGCCTGTCGCTGTCATCCCTGCTTTGGGTGAGCAGCATAAAGGCAGCGGCCTCACCGATATTGATACCGTTTCGCTGTGCCTCAAACGGGCGACACAGTTCTGTGGACAGGGCTTCCAGTCCGTTAAAACCGTTCAGGGTGAGACGGCACAGGGTATCGCAACCACCGACAATGACAGCATCAGCCATTCCGGATCGCAGCAGGTTACGGGCAGATAAAAATACCCTGCCACTGGATGAGCAGGCAGTGGAGACAGTGTAAGACGGCCCGCTTGCCCCGGTGGCGTCAGCCACAAAATCATTCAGATTGACCAACTCCTGGCGGTAATAGTGATAGCCATGTGGAAACTCGCCCTGTTCCAGATAGTGAACAAATGCCTGCTCACCATCAGAAATTCCTGAGGTGCTGGTTCCCACCACAGCGGCGACACGGGCTGCGCCATATTTGTTGATGGCATTGGTGATCAATGGCTGCAACTGACTCAACGCAGACCAGGCCAGCTGATTATTACGGGTATGAAAGTGTGGGTTGTCAGCTTCAATCTCAGGCAGGGGATCACTAATCCGCCCAACTACTGTGGGTCTGCCGTTATTGAGTATTTCAGCCTCATGGGTCATGGCTGGATTGATGCCAGTTGCCAGACAGGCGTGTATCTCTTTATCGGTTTTGCCCATGGCCGAGTGGAAGCCACAACCATGGATATAGATGACATGTTTGTTCAGCATCTTATGCGTCATTATCCTTTCCCTGGCTCAGAGTTTTGATGGTTATTTGCAGCCCAAGCTGTTTGTCCCTGAACACTATCGGGCCTGCCAGTTTCTCTGTTCTGCTGTATTCAATCTCAATTTGAGGTTGGCCATTGCTATCCAGTAACTCTCTGGTCAGTCCGTGCTGGACCAGTCTCCAATTCACTGAGGCCAGCTCGGTTTCCCAGGCTTTCAGAGGCCAGAGGGTCAACATCAGGTTAAGTGCCACCTGCTCGGGTTCAGGCAGTGTGGTACCCAGACCCGGCATCACGGCAGTAGTGATCTGTCCCTTTTCATAGGTCAGGCTGAGAATACGACTGCCCCAGGAGGAAAAGCCTGCTAAAGCCAGCTTCTCAGGGGTGACTTCAAGTTGCACTGGCAAGGTACGGGACTGCTGTTTGCCATCCTGTTGCCAACTGACAGTGATCAGTTGAGAAGCCGTCAGTGTGCCACCGTAAGAGGCGGGAGAGGGCAGAGCCACAAAAGTGTCTGCAGCCAGTCGCACCTTATTGCCATCATCACTCGGTTTTGGCGATAAACTGCAGCCACTGAGCCACAGAAGTGCCAGCAACAGCAGGCTTTTGCAGAAAGCGGCAAAGTTAAGCACCTTCTCTCCTTGTCGATAAGTTCTTCATGGACACAGGTGCCAGGAACCAGGCCACTATAATACCCGTCAGCACTGTGATGCCAAAACTATGGATAGCCATGGTATGGCTCAGTGCCAGCAGGCCAAATGACAGTAGAGTGGTCGCGGCGGACAAACTGATTGCCAACAGGGTACTCTGACGGGCGGGTGTGGCCTGGGAAGCTGAACCCGCCAGCTCTTTATGACGACTCTGCTCGGCGAAAAACAGGCTGTAATCTATGCCGATCCCCAGGATCAGAATCACCGCCAGCAGGTTAAACAGGTTCAGCGGCAGACCGGTAAGGTTGGTCACCGCCAGTCCGGCCACTGAGGCAACGACCGTGGGCAGAATAACCCAGCAAGCCTGACGCCAGCCAAAGCGAACAGTCAGCAAGCCGTATATCAGTCCAAATGCCAGTAACAGCAGTTCAGTCACCCTGATTCGGTATTCTCCAAACAGCGAGGAGATTTCATCGGCTTTATCCAGAAAGCTGATATCCCCATTGTTTGCCGCCAGTGCTTTTATGGCCCTTGCATCATTCACTCCACTGAGCAGCACTACCGAGGCAAACTTTCCTGCGCTGTCCTCTCCCAGTTCTTGCTCCCCCAACCAAAGGAAGCGCAGTGCGTCTGAAGCCGGAGAGGCCAGAAATTCAGTCAGGGTCAGAGGGGCGAACTGCTCAGGTGCAACCGGCGCTTGTTTCATTCCCAGAGTCGCTGCCAGTTTGTCTCCCTGAGAGCGGTAAAGTTGGGTAATCAACTCAAAGTTCAGCTTTTGTTGAACCTCCGCAGGCACGTAGGTTCCCAGACTGGTAAAACTGGTCAGCTTGCCTTCGGCTTTCAGCCCCTGCAGTTGATGATCTGTTTGCGACAGTGCCGTTAGCAACGCCTGCTCTGATCGGGCTCTCAGTAGCAGCATCTGTTGAGTGCTGCCCATGCCGGTTACCGCTTTAATCTCAGCTTCCTGGGTCTGAAGCCCTTCAGGCAGAGCCTGGAGCTGACGGATGTCATCATCATAGTGAACATGGTAAAGCCCGAATAACGCCGCCAGCAGTATTGCCGAAGGCAGCAGATATCTCAGCCCGGGCTTTTGCCAAAAGGCCAGGGCTGCATTCAATAGCCTGAGCTGGGGCAGTGGCGCATCGTGCACTTTTGACGCCGCCAACAGAGGGTACCAGCACACTACAGTCAGGTAAGCGCCGGTCAGCCCTATGGCAGAGAAGAGTGCCAACTGCTGCAACCCCGGGAAGGGCGCGACCAACATACTCAGATAACCTACCAGGCTGGTGATTAGGCCAAGAGTAATGGCAGCGAAGATATGTTTAAGGCCTGCAACAGGGTTCCAGCGACTGCCAGCCGCTAATCTATCGGTGAGATAGTGGAAAGCGTAGTCGATGGACACACCGATAAGGCTGGCACCAAACACCAGGCTGAACAGATGCACCTTACCAAAAATCAGCAGACATGCCGCCAGCGCACACAACAAACCGCTGCCGATGGAGACCAGCGCCAGGGTCATCGGCAACGCAGAGCGGTATACGATCAGCAGCAGCAGGATCACCCCCAGCAAAGAGCCCAGGCCTATTGTGCTGATCTCATCTTTAGCGCTTTGGGTACCAAAAGCAGCGTAGAAAAGCACGCCGGTATGCAGCACCTGTGCCTGCTGACCATTAAAGTCGGTATGGGCAATTGTCTGTTCCAGTAAGGTCAGTTCAGGCAAACGAGCCTGCAGCGACGGCGAATAGGGGGAGCCAGACAGCCGGGCGGTGATCAACACATAGCTGTGTGCCTGGCCATCAGGCGCTGTTTGTCTGGAGATCAAAAAGCCATTATCGAGGCGGAATTGGCCGGCTTGTTGCCCCAAAGACTGCAGATAATCGCGGAACAATAAAAAAGGATCGTTGCTCAGCTCGTTGGCCGTGACCCCTGAAAAAGGATTGTAGACCGACTGCACCACTTTTTGAGTCTGAGTCGCCGGTTGGCTGCTCAGCCTTTGTTGTTGCTCTGGCGTCAGCAGGCTAAATCTGTGGGGATAGAAGAGTTTGCCCCAGGCCTGCTGCTGGGTTTCAGTGATTTTTCCCTGAATATCCGTGAGCCAGTCTAGGCTTGTGAGTTGCTCACTGAACTGGCTTGCAGCTTTGACTGCAGTGGCGTCATCAGGGGCTTTAACCAGAAACAGCAATTTGTCTTCCATCGCACCAGCTATTTGCTCAAAGGCTTTCTGGGCGAGGGGATCCTGTTGGTTTTGTGGCAGCAGTTTTAGAATATTGGTCTCAATGGGCGATTGCCCCTGACCGGATATCAGGGGCATAAATCTGACTGCCAGTACGGCAATGGCGAGCAGCAAACAAGCCAGCCAGATAACGGCTGCCAGCCTGGATGCTTTGCCGTGATGCAGCTCAGAGGGCAAAGACACTTTGCTCTTCCTGAGTCAGCGTTGATGGATGAGATTGGTCAGTGAAACTGATGCGGGTGGAGTCACCTCGCAGCTCTGTGAGTTCCAGTTTATCCAGGTTTTCATCACCTTTGAGCACAATGGATGTAAACACCTGCGTCAGTGGCGGAGTGCGGGGGGTTAGCGCCAATGTCCAATTGTCTGCGTCTCCGCTCAGGGCAACATCAAACTGCTCCTGCAGCTTTTGCGTGTCTCCCTGAAACAGGGACAGAAACAGATGGCTGAAATAGAACACCATAGGGTTCTCATCGGCATTCATCAGTTGTGGCGCTTCAGTGCCAAACTGCTGACTCAACTTGTTTTTGGTTAAAACAAGAGAGACAGGGAAAGGCTGGGTTTGCTGCCACCAAAGTCCTTGCTGGCGCGACAACACAAAATGACCGGATGAGCTCAAAGGCTGGCTGAACATAGACAGGTTACGCACCTGCTCAAAATCACCTTTAACCAACTCATGGGCTGCCAGTGTCTGCTGCAGCTGTTGCAGTGTGATGCCTGCCTGTTCGGTTTCTGTGTTGGCTGCCGTTGCCGCAAAAGTTGGGGCGGTCAACAGAGCCAGAGGGATAACCAGTGCGGTCAGCAGCCTAGTCAGTGTCATATTGGAAAGCCTCCAGCTTATCCAGAAATACTCTTGGCGACGCCAGCAGCATCTCCCTGTCCTTGATGCTGACCGCCACCTGCATGGTATGGGCTTTGGTCATTCGCTCGCCGGTTTCTCCATCATAAATCACATAATCCACCCGCATGCGGTTCTCCCACTCATTGAGTGTGGCGGTGACTCTGATCCTGTGATTAAAGGGGATGGAGCGGATATATTTTACCCGCGTGTCTATGATGGGCCACATATAGCCGGAATCCATCATGTCCAGATAGCTGTAATGGATCTTTTCCATCATTACCCGGCGGGCTTCCTCAAAATAGCGGAAGTAGTTGCCGTGATAGACCACACCCATAGGGTCGGCATCCTGAAATGAGGTGATCATGTCCACCTCGGCACTGAGCACTTTGGCCATAGGCTCCTCACTCATTAATACAAACTCCAGTGACGTTGCTCAATACGTGCCATAAAGTGGCGCAGATCCGCTTCCAGTGGCCTGTCCTCCACCACGGGTTGGAACTCCTCCAATACCTCCGCCACCATGGCTTTCATCGCCGGGCTGAAATGCTCTTCGTTCAACTCATGGTGACGCTTGCGCAGGACGATGGCCTGTGTCGCTGCCAGTAATGATGCTGATGTCACCTGCTCGGTCAGCTGTAGTACCCGCAAACAGTCCCGGGCAGCAATGGTACCCATGCTGACTTTGTCCTGATTGTGACATTCGGTAGAGCGGGAGAATACGCTGGCCGGCATGGTGTGTTTCAGGGCTTCAGCTGTCCAGGCCGATACACCTATCTGCACGGCTTTAAACCCGTGGTTGATTGGCTTGCGTTCGCCTTCGGCGCCGGTCAGGTTAAATGGCAGACCGTTGTTGAACTTGTAATCCATCAGCTGGGCCATCTGTCTGTCCAGCAGGTCTGCAATATTGGCGATGGCGGTTTTCAGCGTATCCATCGCCATGGCGATATGGCCACCATAGAAGTGACCGCCGTGAAGCACCCGCTCATTCTCACCATCGATAATCGGATTGTCGTTGGCGCTGTTGAGTTCATTCTCAATCATATGGCGCAGCCAAGGCAGACTGTCCTGCAGTACCCCAATCACATGGGGAGCACAACGCAGCGAATATCTGTCCTGCAGTCTGTCACTGTTGCGTGGTGGGCGATCAGCCTGAAGATCCGATCTCAGCCAGGCGGCAATTTGCTGTTGCCCCGGATGCGGTTTCACAGCAAACAGGGCTTCATCAAAGTGGAAATCATTGCCCTGCATACCCAGGGTCACCATGGCGGTAATTCTGGTCGCGAGCTGGGCCAGGTATTCGGCTCGTTTGTAGGCGATACAGGCCAGGGCAGTCATTACTGAAGTGCCATTCATCAGTGCCAGACCCTCCTTGGGGCGCAGCACAATGGGGGAGATCTTCAGCTCGGCGAACACCTCTTCAGTGGGACGATATTGCCCTTTGTAAAACACTTCCCGCTCGCCAATCAAAGCTGCCGCCACATAGGAGAGTGGTGTCAGGTCGCCGCTGGCGCCCACCGACCCCTCTTCGGGAATACGGGGAGTGATATCCTGATTAATCAAAGTGACCAGTTGTTCCAGCAGTTCCATGCTGACGCCGGATACGCCCTGACTGAGGGAGCAGAGTCGGGTCGCCAACACAGCGCGAGCCTGTTCTCTGGACAGGTTCTTACCCAGGCCGCAACCATGAAATCGGGTCAGGTGCAGTGGCAGGGTTGGGACAAGATCAGTAGGGATACCGACAGTACAGGAGTCACCATAGCCTGTGGTCACGCCGTAAATCACACCGTCCTCTTTCAGCAGGCGGTCCAGAAAGGCCACGCCCCGGTTTATCCGGCCAACAAAGCTGTCGCTGTGATTCAATTCGGCACCGGCGCCCTCACTGATGGCGACGACATCTTCAATGGTGAGGCGGTTTTCACCGAAGAGAATACGGGTGTTACTTGTCATTGTGTTGTCCAGTTAACTGCCAGAAATTATAAAAGTTGTACCACTGCATCGGGGCTTTCAGGGTGTAATGCTCCAGCCTGGAGGCATAGTCGCCGACGACCTGAGTCAGCGCCTGCTCTCTGTCTTTGCGGGGCAGAGTCAAAGGATCCCTGAAGGGTTCAAAATACACATTGAAATGGGGTTCGCTGCGGCTGTCATCTCTCAGGCCAAACAGCAGAAAAACCGGTGCTCTGAGCGCTGCAGCCAGCAAAAAAGGTCCCTGAGGGAAGGGCGCTGGCTGGCCGAGGAAATCTGCCCACACCACTCTCTCTTCCTGAGTTGCCGAAGTGCGGTCGCCGACCACAACCACACACTCGCCATCATCCAGTTTTTGCTTCAGCAGGATAGCGGTGGAGGGCCCCAGGCTCTGCACCTGAATCAGATTTACGCCTGCTTCCGGGTTGATAGCTTCCATCACATTGTTGAACTGCTCGGCGTGTTGGGTAAATACCAGCGCATTGATTTTGATATCTGTATTCTGTCGAGACAGCGCCCGGCATAATTCAAGGTTGCCCAGATGGGAGCCCAACAGCAGCATGCCCTGTTTGCCCTCGGCCAGCCGCTCGAAATGCTCCTGACCGTGAATCGTCAGGTTGTCAGGTTTAAAGTCCCCTTGCCAGGCTGCCAGTTTATCCAGCATGGTTTCGCCGAATGACAGTTGATGCCGGTAACTGCTGAGGTTATCCGGTAGCTCAAGGTTTTGGCTGTCGGCGTACTGAGTTAAATGCGCCAGAAACTCTTCCGAGGCGGTGCGTGCCTGCTTGCCTGTCAGGTGGTAATAGCCGATAACGGGTTTCAGCATCAGGCTGAAGGCACGTCGCCCCAGAAGGCGATAGATCCACAGCAGGGTTTTGATACCCAGTATGGTTCCCCGCTCTTTGGTGGTGGACCAATGGGTTTGCTGAGGCTTGTTCTGTGATTTGAATTTTCTGGCAAGGAGTTTGGGTATGCGTGGCAGCATGCCGAAAAACAGCCTGGTATGCATAGCCGAGATTTTAACGTTGTCCCAAAGGGCATCAAAGTGAGAGATGCCGCCCTCGGGGTAAATCACCCGGGTGGGAATAAAGCGGATATCCGTTCCGGCCCAGTACATTCGCACCAGAATCTCGATATCAAAATCCATTCGTTTGCCAATCTTGCAGCGATTCAGCAACTGAACCGTCTGTGCCAGAGGGTAGGCGCGAAAACCACACATGCTGTCTTTGATATCCAGCGACAGAGTCTCAATCCAAACCCAGATATGGGTGGCGTATCGACCGTAGAGGCGGGACTTGGGGACAGATTCATCATAAACAGGCTGGCCTGAAATCAGACTTTGAGGCTGCTCCTGTGACAACGCCAATAATCTGGGGACTGTCTCCAGATCATGCTGACCATCCGCATCAATTTGGATGGCATGGCTGAACCCTTGAGCATAAGCCTGTCTCAGGCCCGCCATCACAGCGCCGCCTTTGCCCTGATTTTCCGCCAGAGTCACCAGGGTGACATCACTGGCCTGGCCAAGTTGCTCCAGTACCTGTTTGGTTGCCGACTCGCTGCCGTCATCCACAAGCACAAAGGGCAACTGAAATTGACGCAGAGAAGCCAATACTGCCTCGACAGTATTGCCATGGTTATAACAGGGGATCAGAAAGCAGGGGCGGTACTCGCTCATGCATTGGGCTCCAGTTTAATACGTCCGGAAGAATGCATACCCAGGGGTGAACTGTAGCTGAATGTCAGCTTTTGTTTGTCTTCGGCCCAACTCAGTTCCAGCGTGACTCTGGCGCCCGGGGTGATCGGCTCCTGGAATTTGATCACTTCCATACCGGCAAATCTGCCATCGGTAGACAGTAACGCTGCGGCAAAACGTATCGCCCAGTCAATTTGAGTTACGCCGGGCAGCAGGGCGAACTGAGGAAAATGGCCCTGAAAATCCAGCAGATCTGCATCGGGCTGGAGTTCAATTCTGGCTGTGTTTCCCTGCACATCTGAGTGCAATATCTGAGGGAGGACTCTGACCATCCTATTTTTCTCTTTTTCCTGGTCTGAAAACAGTTGCACCAAAGCCTGGTACAGTCGTTTGCCCTGACTGTTCACCGGGATCTGCTCAACAATCCTGAAACGACGTGGGATCCCCACAGGCTCAAGATAGCTTCTTAATCTACTGCGCAGTGCCAGATTAAACTTGCCTTTGCCCAGCTTGGCTATTTCAGCTTTACCTGAGTCACTCAGGCTGATCACGGCAGCAATGGACAGGCGCTTACCATCGTCCAGTGGCAGAGCGGCAGCTTCTTCCAACCACTCCAGATTGGTGAGGTGGCGCTCCACTTCGGTCAGTGAAATACGCTTTTCTTCAATCTTTACTACCCGGTCTGTTCGGCCCAGCAAACGAAATTGATGATCGCCAATCAGTTCTGCTCTGTCACTGGTGTGGTACCAACCCTGTTGGCAATCTTCTGCTGGAATAAAGCTGGATTTCAGTACTATGCCAGCGTCGGCAGCAAGACGCATCCCGTGGCCGGGAAAGAGTTGCCATGGAGTTGTTAGCTCTCGCTGCTGTCTGAACGCGATGCCGCCGGTTTCGGTTGAACCGAATATCTCCATTGGCCTCAGGTTGAACAGTCGCTGGCAATCATCGGCTGCCGTTAACGGCAGGGGACCACCGGAGGAAAACATCATCCGGTATTTATCCTGAGCGGCTTCGTTACCCAGACGTTTAAGCAGTGCAGGACTGCTGATAAGCCAGGTATTTGGGGCGGCTTCGGCCATTACCTGCTCGGGGTAAATCAGGTTTTCTGCTGCAAATGGACGCTCTGCACACAGGGGCCAGAGCAATCGGAATAGCAGGCCATATATGTGCTGATGAGAAACCGTGCTGGCCACCCGGCAGCCGGTCAACTGGTTTCCCCAAAGCAGGTGCAGCTGCTGAATTTCAACATCCAGCAATCCCAGGTGTTTGTGAATGGCTTTTGGCGTACCACTGGAGCCGGAAGTGAACAGGGTCAGCCGAATGGATTCAGGGGTTAAGCAGGCTAATTGAGCCGTTGTTGAATCAGAGTGAGTAGGCAACTGAATCTGCAATGTCGCGGGCAGGTTGGCGTCGACAGGCTGGTCATACAGCAGGGCATCGAAATGTTGACTTATCTCCTCCAGCGCACCGGCCTGATAATTACCCGGCAGCACCAGATGTTTGCCGCTGTGGCAGCAGGCAAACAGGGCTACGGCAAACTGATAGCTGTTGTCAAAACACAGGGCCCAGCGGGATTCGGTTCGCTGCCTGAGCTGATGGGTCAGATTGCCGACATCGGCTTTAAACTGGCTGCCGGTGATGACACCTTCTGCGCCCCACGCCAGCTCGCTGTTGTCAGCAAGTGCCATGGGCAGCTGAGCGACGGAGTAACAGGAGATCAGGCTGTTTTCTTTTTTACCCATTGGCGTACCAAATACTCGCAAACGAATAGTGTTCCTGCCAGCAGATAACTGATCAGGCCATTGTAGAGGGTCCAGATATGCAGAGGCATAAAACAGGTTGCCAATGCTATGCTGCCGTTGATGGCAAAAAAGCCACACCAGACGGCGGTGACTTTACGCGTGTATTGCACACCGCTATCGGGAAGGTCTGGTTCCTGGAGCCTTGCAAACCTTTCAATAATGGTTTGTTTTTGTTTAAAACTGGCGGCAAATAACCCCAGCATCAACACGTTGACGACAACCGGATAAAAGGTAAACCAGGACTGCTTTTGGAACACGTATCCCAGTGTTACCAGGACCAACCCCGCGCCACCACTTATCCAGGCCAGCGTTTTCAACTCTGCAAGACGGGCGTTGTTGCCCGCCAGGATCCGCAGGGCGAATATGCCCGCCATGACGGCGGCAATAATGCCTATATCAAAGTGTTGCAGGCCAAAGTAGACAGCAAGAGGGTAGGCCAGCAAGAGGATTGCTGACACTATTGTCAGCAAAGGCATCAGGCTTCCTGCATCAGCACGATCAACGCATCGACAATGTCGTTGACGGTTCGTACTGACTTAAAGTCTTCCGGTTTAATCTTTTTGCCGGTTTGATTTTGCAGGTGCACCACCAGGTCCACGGCATCAATACTGTCCAGATCCAGCTCCTGATACAGTTGGGCTTCAGGAGTAATATCGGCAGCATCCAGCTCAAACAGCTCTACCAGAGTGTTTTGAACCTGCTCGAATATTGCTTGTCTGTTTATTTCAGTCATGATAATCGCTTGTTTCTTATGCTTTATTTTCGGTGATGTAGTTTGCCAGACTGGCTACGGAGGCAAAGTGCTCACGGGTCTTGGTATCGTCGGCGTCAATCACTATGTTGTATTGCTTCTTCAGTGCCAATCCCAGCTCCAGAGCATCGATAGAGTCCAGACCCAGACCATCACCAAACAGAGGCGCTTCAGTTTCAATATCTTCCACCTGAATATCTTCCAGGTTCAGAGCCTCAATAATCAGTGCTTTAATCTCGTTATGTAATGTTTCCACTTTATCCTGCTTCTATATGTTCTGTGTTGGTTGCCCGGGCTCAGGAAAAAGGTGCTGAGCCATATAGCGGTTCAGTTCTCTGGCTGCATTGGCCGGAGAATCAGTATTCAGGAAGTCGCTAATGGCAATTTTACCTTTAACTTCCACCTTAAAAAATGGCTTACGATCCGGAACCTGATACCACATCTTCTCCTTGGTCAAAAAACTCGGGGAGACAGTGATATGAATCAATCTCAAATCGGTTTCTGTCCGTACTGCAATCTGTGCCGCTCCGCGTTGCAGTTTTGAGCTGACACCGGGCGTTGTACGGGTGCCCTCGGGAAAAATGAGTAATACATTGCCACTATTCAGTCTGTCGCTGCAATCGCCGAAAAGGCTATCCGGAGCTTGATTGGGGATATATCCGGCGGCTTTCACTATGCCTTTGATGAAAGGATTGTGCCAAATGGCAGCCTTAACCAGACAATCGCACTGGGGCAGGCATGACGCGATCAGCACATAGTCAATCAGGCTGGGGTGATTGGCAACTATGATGCAGTTTCTATCCTGCTGTAGTATCTCAGCGCCGATAATCTGATAATCGATACAACCGGTGAACTTCATGGTGCGGCAGAAAAAATCGAAGTTTTTCTGAATAATGTTCTGCACCTTCATTTCCCGCGCCGTCTGATCTTTGATGGAGCGTGTTATCAGCGGGAAAACCACGAAGGTCAGGCACAGGCCTCCGAGGCCAAACAGGGCAAAGCAAAAGCCTGTGGCCAGAATGCGGCGCAGCTTGTCCAAACGCTGAGTTAAGCTCAAACCGCTGGCCATTAACGACTCCAGCGCCAGCCGTTTCTTGAGCCCGGGATACTCCATGCAGAACTGGCATCACAAAGACCCTGAATGACACTGATGGCCTGAGGGGCTGTAAGTTGAGTATGAGTCAGAGGCTCCTGCTCGACACTAACCTCATCACCAGCAGTCATCAGCATGCCAAAGGCATAGCCGGAGTGCTCTATTGAGTCGAATCTGTCATAGGGAGTCGGCATGGGCTCATCAAAATCTACCAGTAACACAGTGTGGTCCGGGTGGCAGGCGAGGTAAGCGGTGGCTTCTATCAATCCGGCATGCAAAGAGTCTTCGCCGGCGCTGACAGATGTTACGGGCACCGCATGACCGGCAGCTATGGTGTAAAGGCCAGAGGCCGTGTTGTGCACAGACTGAGAGAAAGCCATGGGGGAAGCATCTTCACCTTTGAGTATGGATTCCACCAGAGTCACGGTTCTTGGCAGTTCACTGTGGCGACTACTGAATACCGCATAGTTCGGTGTGACCTCTTTGGTCAGTGTCAGGGCTGTCTGTACCGCCATTTTACTGAGAGAACTCATGCGGCGACGCATCATGGGAGGGATAAGATCGCTGGGTATAGCCTGGGTTGAAGAGGACGAATCGTCATCTTTATTATGGCTATGCCAATCTTCCGGACTGGACTTGCCCGGAGCCACTGCGTGCCAGTTTTTTATACAGAATTGAATCTTGCTCATAATTTACGACAGTGAATGCTTCCCTATCCTTGCCAATAACAAAACCGAGAGTATTGTTAGTCAGTCGTTAGATCTGCAAAGAATATATGATTTTCTGGCTGCAACACAATTCAATCAGTGTAGTTTGCGCCGTTATCAGGAGGATTTATGAAGACGGTCAAGTTGATAGCAATAGCTCTAGTGCTCACATCTGTTACCGCATGTGGCAGGATGCAACCGGTTAAAAACGTTCAATCAGCGCCAGTTACCTTTAATTTGACGTTAGAACAGGTAAAAACCGCAATTTTGCAGTCGGGAATCGACCGCGGTTGGGTGATGAAAGAGGTGAGTCCCGGAGTGATCCGCGCCGAGATTTTTGTACGCTCTCATCATGCTGTAGTCGACATTGATTACAACGACAAATCTTATTCCATCAATTATGTGACGTCTGACAACCTGAAATATGCCAATGGCAAGATCCATCGAAACTATAATCGCTGGGTAAATAATCTGGACGTCGATATTAAGCGGGCATTGGCGAAAGTCGCCATCTGATATGCCGCTTTCCTAAGGTAGTAGTGTGCTTCAATTTTCAAAAGATCCATTCAATGCGCTTCAGGCCAAGACTGAAGCGCAAAAACTGGCGTTTGCGCCTGTCGTGTTTCACTGTGCCCGTACTTTGAGAGATCTCGGCATTCTTGCTGCGCTGGACAGTGCCGGTGAGTCAGGAATGAATGCTGACTCCCTGAGTCAGCAAACCGGAGTCTCGGAGTATGGCGTTAAAGTACTGCTGGATATGGCCCTGAGCGCAGGTATAGTGCTCTGGCGTGAAGAGTGCTATGTGCTTGGAAAACTCGGTTACTTCCTGCTCCACGACGGCATGACCCGGGCCAATATGGATTTCACTGCTGACGTTTGTTACGCGGCAATGATGCACCTGACTGAGTCAATTACCGAAGGCAAGCCTGCGGGCCTGAAGGAGCTGGGTGACTGGCCGACCATCTATGAAGGCTTGTCACAGCTGCCGGAGAAAGCCAAGGAGAGCTGGTTCCAGTTTGACCATTTCTATTCGGACAGATCTTTCCCTGTGCTGCTGGAGCGGGTCTTTGCAAACAAGCCTAAAATGCTGGTGGATATCGGCGGCAACACAGGTAAGTGGGCAATGCAATGCTGTGCCCACGATTCGGACGTACAGGTCACCATAGTGGATTTGCCGCAGCAGCTGGCGATGGCCCGCGAAAACGCAGAGGCCAATGGTTTCGGTGAGCGTATCCATGGCTGGCCTGCCAATATGCTAAACCCAGAGCAAACGTTGCCTGCCGGGGCGGATGTATGGTGGATGAGTCAGTTCCTGGATTGCTTCTCGCCCATGGAGATACTGCAGATCCTGAAAAAGGTTCGAGCCACCATGGAGCCGGAAGCGACGGTATATATTCTGGAAATGTTCTGGGATGCACAGAAGTACGACGCTGCTTCATTCTGTTTGAATGCCACTTCTCTGTACTTCACCTGCCTGGCCAACGGTAACAGTCGTTTCTACCGCAGCGAGGACTTCTTGCAACTTGCTGCCGAGGCTGGATTTGTAGTGGCCTCCCGCACCGATGAAATCGGCCTGGGCCACACTTTGCTTGAGCTGAAAGCAGGTTAATCCTGTATTCAACCCATTTTCTATCAGGGTTTTAAAGTCAGGCTTTGGGAAGATGCCCCCGAGCCTGACTGTTGCATGCTGACGCTCATGCCTGCGGTTTGCTCCAGCCAGGCTACAACCTGCTGTTGATTTTGCGGATAGGCTCGGGTCATACCTCTGGCATGGGCACAATCATCCAATGCCATCATGGCCTTGTCGCCCGGCAGGGCTTCAAATATCTGCTCACCATAAGTGAATGGCACAATCTTGTCCTGTTTGCAGTGCACCACCAGTGCCGGCATTTGCGGCAGGTATCTGGCGTCATCCCCCGCAGCATATTCATCGCGCATGATGACATGGGCAAACCAGGCATAGAGCCCGCCCAGTGGGAAGTTACTCAATACATGGCTGGCGACCTGGGTGTAGCTGGTGAAGCCTGAATCGATAATAATGCCGTCCAACCTGAGTTGACTGTCCGCCATGGCCCGTATCAACAAGTTGGCACCCGTAGAGGTTGCCACTGCGTATACAGGTAATCCGGTTGCTGCGCTGAGCTGGTTGGCCAGTTTCAGCATGGACCGACTGTCTGCCACCGCCGCCACATCGGTGGACTGACCCTCAGAGTGACCGAATCCAGAGTAGTCGAATACCAACACATCAAAACCATGCTCTGTCAGCCAATCCACTTTCTCCTGAGTCTGCTCCATATGCCCGCTGTTACCATGGAAGTGCAGCACTATCCCCTTGATTTGTCCCTTTCCCGGCAGTAGTAGGCTGGCAATCCGGTTGCCGGAGTCCGATTCAAGCATGGTGATATTAGTGTTGAAAGAGGTGGGGGATTGCGGAGAGAAGAAGGCCTGGTTGGCGCATCCCTGCAGAAAAAGGATCGATGTCAGCAGAATGATTTTCATGGCGTCGCAATCAAAGTTGATCTTATTCATGGTTACGCCAGGGGAGTGGGAAAGGATCGTTTTGATTGGAATAAACTCCTATGCCGATTGAGATAGGCATCTGCTACACTGGCTCGTCTTATCGTCAGCGGCAGGCTCAAAGTCGATCGCAGATGTTGGAAAGCGCAGTAAACAGGGAGTTACAGTGGAGCAAAAACGCGTTGTAATTATTGGTGCCGGCCCTTCCGGCAGTGTGGCGGCAGCCTTGTTGAAGCAGCAGGGTATAGATGCTCTGATCCTGGAAAGAAGCAGTTTCCCTCGATTCTCCATAGGTGAAAGTTTGTTGCCCGCCTGTATGAGGGTGCTGGAAAAAGCCGGATTGGTTGATGCGGTTAATCAGGCCGGATTTCAGTTTAAAAACGGCGCCGCTTTCCGTCGCAATGGCAAATACACTGCGTTTGATTTCACCGATAAATTCTCTCCCGGGCCGGGTACCACCTATCAGGTACAAAGAGCAAACTTCGACAAAGTCCTGGCCGATGAGTCCGCAGCCCAAGGCGTTGAGATCCGCTACCGTCACTGGCTGACTGATATCAGCTTTGCCGATGGTAAAGCGCTGCTGTCCGTTGCAACCCAAGCGGGTACTGACTACCAAATTGAAGCTGACTTTGTGCTGGACGCCAGTGGCTTTGGGCGTGTGTTGCCCAAGCTGCTGGAACTGGAACAGCCCTCATGTCTGCCCGGGCGCAAAGCTGTATTCACCCATATCAAAGACGGCATAGTTTCAGCGGAGCACCCTGAATACGACAGAGATAAGATCCTGATCTCCGTGCATCCAGATAACCATGATGTCTGGTACTGGCTAATTCCCTTCAGCAATGGCAGCTGTTCCCTTGGCGTAGTGGGGGAGCCAGAGTTTTTCGATACCTACAGCGGCGATAACCTGGATGTACTCAAAGCCATCACCTTTGAAGAGCCTGGGCTGGCAGCGCTGCTGGATAAAGCTGAGTTCTGCAACCCGGCCGGTGAGTTGGGGGGATACTCCGCCAATGTCAAAAGCCTGTGGGGTAAACACTTTGCCCTGCTGGGGAATGCTGGTGAGTTTCTCGACCCAGTGTTCTCTTCCGGGGTGACTATTGCCATGGAGTCCGCCGATTTAGCAGTATCTGCTTTGATACGCCAGCTCGAAGGGCAGAATGTGGATTGGCAGCAGGAGTACGCTGAGCCTTTGATGAAGGGAGTCGATACCTTCCGCGCTTATGTACAGGGTTGGTATTCAGGTGAACTGCAGGATGTGATCTTCTTTGACCGCCCGGATCCCGGTATTAAGCAGAAGGTCTGTTCCATACTCGCGGGCTATGCCTGGGACAGCGATAACCCATTTGTCGCTCAACCGGAAAGACGCCTTAAGACGCTGGCTCAGGTCTGCAACCCGTCTGCTTAAATAGCAGATAAAAAAGGAGAGCCGAGGCTCTCCTTTTTAACATCTGTAATGGATTATCTGACTATTACTGTAATGCTGTCGATGGATGCAGGATCCAGTTTTGGCTTTGGCAGTCCCAGAGCACGCACTTTGGCGACACCCGCATCGGTCACACCGCCTTCAAACTGAGGCTGAGGGTCTCCCGGGTAGATAACCGCTTTGCTGCCCGGGTTCCAGTCCTGGAAGAACTGGCTGAGGTCAGTCTGTGCGGCATAAGAGGCGCAGAGCATCAGCTTGTCACTCTGGCCAAGATTCTGACCATAGCACTGGTTTTCCCCTTTTAGTTCAAACTCGCCATCGTTGGCATTGCGGCTCAGACGGTGCATCAGCTTGAACAGGTTCCAGCCCTTCATACCCTGAGTGTTATCATCATAGTAAGCAGGCAGCTTGCCTGGATACCAGGTGTTGATATCAAACTCAGTTTCAGCCCACTCTTTCAGCTGGGCGAACATCACCAAGCGCTCACCTGCACCACCCATAGCCCAGGCATGGCCTTGCTCTGCGGCCACAAAGTCAGGGGCAATGCGAATATCCTGCTCAACCCGGCTCATCTTGCCGTGGTGCTTGTCCTGCATGTATAGCGCCAGCAGGTTGTTCACCACTTCAGTCGCACCCTCCACATTGAACGGTGCTTCAGCGGCATTGTGG
The DNA here is from genome assembly GCF_023349125.1 of Shewanella corallii. Lineage (GTDB taxonomy): Bacteria > Pseudomonadota > Gammaproteobacteria > Enterobacterales > Shewanellaceae > Shewanella > Shewanella corallii. The sequence goes on from NZ_JAKIKT010000015.1 coordinate 41,869, forward strand.
CCAACCTCATGCCACAGTAACCAGGAGTTCAGCGGTGCCAGCTGAATGTTACGACTTTCAGTGTTAAAGCCTGAGTTCATCACAGGGTAGCCCGAGTGAGCCGCTCCTATGCTGATTGCCACATCATTGACAAAGTGGTGGCGATTGGCCGGAATGCTGATATCTGTGGCTTTGCGGTTGGCCTGGCCATTCAAGCCTTCATCTCTGGCATAGAAGTCATTCAGATCGTCTGCAAAGGTATCCAGCTCGGCAGCGAATCTGGCGATGACACCGTCATAGTTGTCAGCATTCAGGTTGGCCTTTGGCGCAGTATAAATAAAGCTGTTTGATACCACTTCACCTATGGGAGCAGGCGAATCAACCGGGTTGAGCCAGCGGCCGGAAGACAGTTGGTACAAAGGTGCATCAACCGTATCTGTGAGGCTAACCTGCACCATATCTTTAGCACTGCCCTGAACATAGATCAGACCGCCATAAGGCACAGTCATGGTGTGAGTGTTACCTATGGTGTCTGAATTCAGGGTAACGCTTTGGGTCATGCGAGGTGGACGCTTCAGGCCCAGCTCATGCTTTTCACGACCTGTCAGGTCATCCGCCAGCGCCACAGTAATAGTCACAGGTGCCTGCGTTCCCTTAACCGATACTGTAAATGGCTGGTGGGCTACAGCCCACTGACCGGTTGGCTGACGGTTACCGGCAAACCAGGCGGCGGTATTATTGCCCAGCGTCAGCGTGAACTCATCACCACCAACAGTGCCTGTGGCTTCACCCGGGAATTGACGGATATCTGTTTTGATATCCAGATCCCAGAAGGTGCGGCCCAGCATCAGGCGGGTCAGTGGTTTCTCCATATAGTTCAGCGGATAGCTTGGGTTCATGTAACCCGCATACTGGCCCTGAGCTTCACCCAGGATCATCTGGTTGCTCAGCAGTTGCTGTTTCAGATCTGCCGGGCAGGAGGTGCCGCCCTGTGCGCGATCATCACTGTAGCAGTTGAGGAACTCGGTAAAACGCTTAAAGCCCAGCTCATCATTGGCACCTGACTCGTAGCGATAGTCCAGGTTGTTCCACAACCACACAGACATATTCTGGTAGATGCGGTTCAGATCTACGCTGGACAGACGTTCACCCTGCTTACCTTTGGTGCGGAAGTAGAGCTCGTGCTGATACAGGCGTTCGATATTGGTGCCTAAATCTGCCGCTTTAACCATGGCGCGGGCCTGAGCATCACCCAGATCCAGCTCGGTATAGCGTGGAATGAACATGCCACCGGTAACCGGGATACCGTTGCCGGGGCGGTACTCCAGACAATTGATCTCATAGTGATAGTTGGGGTCTTTACATTCACTGTATGCCTGGGTGCCATCAGCCTTGGTGAAGGCGGCCAGTACCCGGGCTTTTTCTGCGGCGATCTCGGCGTCTGTTTTACCTGCTTCATCGATAAATGCCGGATGATTGACTGGCTGACCTTCGGCATTGGTACCTGGCCAGGTAGCAACTTCCAGCTTTGGTTTGTCATCAGGCTTGTTTTGCTCCTGATACAGCCACACCACTTTGCCATTTTCATCAATGCGATAGGGCAGAGCGGGCGTGCCATCGTCGCCTTCAACTGCTGCATAACGCTCAATCACCCAGATGCCTTCGCTGCGCTGGCTTCTGACCCGATCCGGGTAACCACCACTCGGGCCATTACCGTTGGCCATCACAGATCCACCCATGCCGAAGGCGATTCCTGCGCTGTCCAGCAGACGAGACACAGCACCTGCATCCTGAGTATTCTGAATGGTTTCCATCAGCATGATGTTGCCACCTTTGCTGACATAATCGATCAGTGCAGTGGCATCGTCCTGACTCAACTTAGGACGGCTCAGATCGGCGCGCATTGGCAGATCATAATGGTTGCCATTAGGGTCGATCAGGTATTCAAAACCGTTGATAATCAGCAGTGGCATGGTTTGCGGGTCCAAACCGGCGAAGCTGCTAACCTGCTCAGTGGTCACGCCAAAGGTATCGGCGATAACAAAATTTTCCTGCTCACCGGCAACCTGGCCGTGACGCTTAAAGTAAACGTGAGGAATATTGGTACCCACGGTAAAGCCGCTGTCTTTGCCCGTCAGATATTTGAAGCTGTTCTGGAAGAAGTACTTCATATCATTGCTGTCACTGTTTAAGCGACACTGACCGGCGTCATCTATGCCACCGTGCCAGCTGAAGCCATTGGGGCAAACCAGTACTGAGTTGTATCTGGCATTACCCATTACCATCACCTTGCCCTGACCGATTTCACCAATGCTGATAAAAGGCAGGTTGAAGGTGGCAGTCTCTCCGCCGACCAGCTCTGGCACCACAGTCGATGGTGCTTCGGTAATGTACGCCAGGGTATCTTTGTCCCAGGCCTTTTTGGCACCGAATGGCAGCCAGTAGTTGTTGTCGTTACGGGACATCACCACTGGGAACGCGGTATTGGCAATGTTCACGGCAGCCTGACCTCGGGCGTTACCTGTGCTGCCGTAGAAGTTGGTGCTGTCGTGGAACACGTGGAAATGCTCAACCGGTTTCCAGCCATTGGCCTGTGCTTCCGGGCTGCTGCCCCATAGCTTTTGAACGTCAGCCAGGATCTGGCCGCTTTCATCTGTGCTTTGCTGTTTTACGCTTGCCTGACGCAGCAGAGCACCAGTGTCATCGCACTGGTTTTGGCAAAGCTGTTGGTCGATGATTGCCGCCTGTCCCTGCTTGAACTGCGCAGTGAACTCAGCCGGGATCACCTGAGTGGTGCCATTGCCGAGGTCCAACTCTCTGGCTTCACTGGTCAGCGACAGTGAGATGATCTCATTGATGACGTTAGGGTACTGAGCAAATACCTGAGTGACCTGAGTCGGTAACTGCCAGTGGCCTGACTGTTCAGAGGCATAGCGTTTTATCAGAGCTTCGGCGTTATTGCCTTTATCACCTTCAGCCAGTTGCTGCAGGGTAAAGCTCTGTTGGTTGCCGCGCACAGTGCCCAGTTCAAAGGTGTCGATACCAAAGCTGACACTGTCGCCCCAGAAGAACTCAAATTCACCCTGATCATTAGTCACACCACGGCCGCTGCGACTGAAGTAGCTGACCCCGGATACCGGCTTGCCCTGACTGTCAGTCAGCGTGGCTATGGTTGGAATGGTCTCTTTTGGCTGGTACTGATAGTTGGACTCAGCATCGGCAGCGACAAAACCGGCATTCAGATCCGGTGACGCGCCGGGAGTCACTTCCGGTTTGATGTCCGGTACGTGAGTGGATGGCTGCTTGTCGGTCTGACTGTCATTGGCCTGCTGTTCGAGCAGCCCGGCAAACTCTTCTGTCGACATATCCAGATCGTGGCGATAGTGGTTTTCAAACTTAAGCGCCTGCAAGGTGTTCAGCTCAAGATCCACTATGTCACCTCGGTTGACACCCATAGTGTTGATCAGAGTGACCGCATTGTTGGCCGCTTGCGAGTTATCAACAAACTCATTGGCCTTGGTCAGATACAGAGTCTTGCGTTGGGTTGGCGTCGCTTCGCGGGCAGCAGGATCAGGCTGCACATCGCTGAAGCTGGCCAGTGTCAGGCTTTGATATTCACAGCTGACATCATCGCCGACTTTAATTTCGAAGTTGGACGCGCTCTGACCATTACAGCTTACGCTGCTGCCGAGCACCAGATTACCGTTCAGAGACAAACTTGCAGCCAGAGTTTGCGGAATTTCCGGTTCAGGAATATCCGGCCCGGGAGGTGGCGTTGTTGGCGCGTCATCACCGCCGCCACAACCGGCCAGCAGTGTCAGTAAAGACAAAGCGACTAAAGACTTTTTCATGATTTTCCTTGGTATGAAGACGGCCAGTGCCGTGGCTCAGTTCATGGGTAGCTATCTGTATAAAGCGGATGTTGAAAGATTGAACTTGAGCGAGATATCGGGAAGTGGCGGGATTTTACATTGGGGTAGTAGTTATCACTACAAATCATGGTGTTAAATTTTTTGTTGCAACCGGGATTGGGGGCAAGGTATTTGACACTCTGTTACAGAAATGCAGCTAGGCAGGGCGTATTGCCCTGCCTGATGACGGCTTATGGTTTTGCGTTATTGATAAACCGGATCGTTACTGGCTATCAGTGGGATATCTGAAATCAGCTCCGCCCAGCAGGGGGGAGTCATAAAGTTCTCGACGGGCAGACCAAAGTACTTTGGCTGCTGTTTTGCTTCTGTTTCCGCGCGTCTTTGTTCTTCTGTATTTTGCTTGTCCATCATTCCCTCCCGTTTGGTGGCGTACAAGCCTGTGATACCGGAATAACGAAAGAACCATGCCATGTTTTTAGTATTTAAAAATCAGCAGGATATCCGCAGTGCTTATGGTGATTGGTTTTTTTGACGTGTCAGTGACAGGTTAGTGTCATTTGTTGGGCTGGTTAGTGAATAAGTGCTGGTCGAATATGCTGTTTTGTGGGTGGAGTTTGGTGTTTTCGGGTGTTAGTGTGGGGTAATGGGTCAATGGTGTGCCACTACAGAGTAGGATGCTCGAGGAGGGGAATATGTTCGATGGACAAACCCTTAACTTCAGACCTGCGGCGTTGCGTCAGGCGCAACATCGCCAGGTACTGACTTCAACCCTTATTTTTCACCCTGATCTCTCTATGGTTGGGGCCTACAGCCAGCTCACTGCCAGTCAGGGGAGCTGGGCATTAAGTCGACTTGAACCGGGGTTTCATCTCTCCGGCGGCGCGGTGCGTCCGCTGGCAGACCCCTATGTCAGTCGCTCTGGGCTGAACCTGTCCAAATGTTCTGGTGGCTGGCAATTGGATTGCCGTAATAGCAGTACTCAGGTGACAGACCTTAATGGCCACACAGTAGACTACCTGCAGTTGAGTGACGCTGACCTGAGCGACGGCGTGGTACTGACGCTGTCAGGCCGGATAGTCGTGTTACTGCATTACGCCTCACCTAAAGAGCCTGTTGCTGTGGACTCTGTGCCCGGCCTGTTGGGGGGCAGCGATAATATGAGTCAGGTCAGAAGCCTGATCTCCAATGTGGCTGACCTGAAGTTACCTGTGCTTATCCGTGGTGAATCCGGAACTGGTAAAGAAGTGGTGGCCAATGGCATTCACAACGCTGGCCAGCGACGAAACAAACCCTTTGTCAGTGTCAATATGGCCTGTATCCCCAGAGAGCTTGCCAGCAGCGAGTTGTTTGGCAGTGTTAAAGGCGCTTTTACCGGAGCCTCCAGCAGGGATGGCAGCTTTCAGCAGGCAGATGGCGGTACTCTGTTTCTGGATGAGTTGGGAGAGGCACCCCTTGAGGTGCAAACCACCTTACTCAGAGCGCTGGAAACCGGGGTTGTGCAGGCTGTGGGCAGTGAAAAGCCCAGACAACTGGATGTGCGCTTTGTTGCGGCCACTGATGCCAATCTGGAAAAGCTGATTGGCGCCGAGTCCTTTAAGTTACCTCTGTTGCAACGCCTGTCAGGCCTGGTGATTGAGCTGCTTCCTCTGCGTGAAAGGCCTGAAGATTTCGGTGTACTGTTCAGCCATTTCCTGTGCAACGCCCTGATTGAAACCGGACAGGAGCATAAGCTGCTGCATGCTGAAGCTGACAGCTTTGGTTATTGGGCATGGTTGTTTGCCCGCTGTGCTCAACTTAACTGGCCGGGTAACGTCAGGCAGCTCAGACACACGGCCAATCAATTGGCATTGGGATTAATGACCTGTCACAGGCTTGAATCATTTGACTGGTATGGTTTTGTTGAAGGTATTGCCAACGAATTACAGATTAAAGATGAGGTCCCGGCCGAGCATAAACCCGCGGTGGAGCTGCCCAAGGTGGCCCGTCGTAAGCCCAGAGATATTGAGGATGATGAGATTATGCAAGCTCTGTCAGCCAGCGACTGGCAGATAAAAATGGCGGCTGATGCTCTGGGAATTTCCCGTGCCGCACTCTATTTACGAATAGATGCCAGTCCCGCACTGCAGCGGGCCAGCAAGCTGTCGGAAGGTGAACTGCAAAAGTGTTTTGAGCAGTGCGATGGTGACCTTGAGTTGATGGTTGAAAGGCTGCAGGTATCAAAACAGGCGCTTAGAAGACGTTTGAATGAAATAGGAGTGGATTGTCCCTGATGCAGGCGCAGCCGGAATCTATCGGTCCTTATCTACTTGAAACAGAACTTGGCAGCGGCAGTCATGGACGGGTTTATAAAGCCTGGGATCCCAGGCTTTCCCGCTGGGTGGCGATTAAGCTGCTTTATGATTTTCAGGCGGATTCACTTACTTCAGAGGCAAAGCTCCTCGCCGAGCTGAATCACCCCAATATTGTGGTGGTTTATGACCTGCTGACCCATCATGGTATGCCGGCGTTGGTGATGGAATATCTGCCCGGAGACAATCTGGCAGCCCGTTTGCAACGTCAGGGAGCTTTGCCCTGGCAGCACGCCCTTGAACTTACCCGCCAGATTGCGGCAGGTCTTGATGCCGCCCACAGCCGACAGATTATTCATGGCGATCTCAAACCGGAAAACCTGATTTTTGATCAGCAGGACCAACTTAAAATCGGTGATTTTGGTATTGCCCGCCGTGAGTGGCAGCCAGGACAGGCGTTCGGTAGTTGTCTGAGTATCAGCCCTGAACAACTGCGAGGCGAGGCAGCCGGTAAGCAAAGTGATCTTTATGCCGTAGGCTTGCTCTTGTATCGCATGCTGACAGGCGAGCACCCCTTTGAACAGGAGGATGAGCAGGCGGACATGTTCGCCCGTATGCTTAACTCACCCTGTCCCAAGGTGGACGGCGTGCCAGAGTCGGTTAATAACTTACTGGCCAGTTTATTGTCTCCTGAACCTGCCAACCGACCAGCATCAGCGGCGGATCTGGTGCAGCAGCTCAGCCCATCTCCGGTCAGTCAGGATCCAACCTTACTTCATCCCCCGGTTATCGTTGCTCCCCAGCCCCGCCGCATCAGCCCCTGGTTTTGGGGCGCTGTCGCGAGCATGTTGGTATTGGTGGCGGGCTGGTGGTTTTGGCCTGTCACACCCACATACGTGTTGGCACCCAGGCCCCAGATAACCGCAGGTGAGGATATTGAGGATCTTCCTCTGATCCGTGCCGCCGTATACCAGGGGATAACAGAAGCTCTGACCCGACAGCAGGACACCAGACTGATTGAACTGCCGGGCGGAATCGCCCCCTCAGAGCAGGACTGGACCCGGGCACTTAAGCAAACCGCCGCTGATCAGATGCTGATCAGTGAGCTGGCCTGTCAGCAGGATGAATGTGCCCTGACGCTCAGCCATGTCGATGCCGAATCCAGATTGATCAAGCGGGATACTCTCAGGTTTCCCACTGAAAACCTGCTGTTTATCGGTGACTATGTGCAACGTTATTGGCAGGTGGACCAGAGCGAACAGGCTCAGGCCAGCAATGAAGCTGATTACCGCAAATTGTTGACCCTGCATGAGTCTTATCAGGCCAAAGAGATAGGGCGCAGGGATTACTTGAACTTGTTGGAGCCCTATGGCTGCCGCTTTCAGCTCAGTTGTCGAGAACTCTTGCGCTTGTACAAACGGGAAGCCAGGAGTCAGCGTCAATCTGAATGGCTCGATAAAGCTGATGCTCTGCTGGACAGTGCCGACTTCGGTTTCCAGCCCAGATTTTTGGATATAGATGCGATTTATCTGGCTCTGCTTCGCAGCGACTTTGAAGGTGCTGATAAGCTGCTTAACTCTCTCGAGGGGCTGTTTTTCACTGATGATCTGGTTTTGGGGTTAAGGGCGCGTTGGTACTTTGAGCAAGGGTTTGATGTTAAAGGTCTTGCCATGATGGCAAGGTTGGCAGAGCAGCGTCCATCGGCACTGAACCGATTTAACTATGCTCTGATGCATTATCGTCTGGGGCAATACGAAGAAGCGACTGATGTATTGCAGGTATTGAGCTCGGACATGCCACAATACACAAAGGCCAGAGAACTATTGGCGGATATTCTGTTTGCTCAAGGACGTTGGGTGGAGGCGGAATCTCAGTTTAGAACACTTCTTAAAATCCCTGAACTACAAACATGGCCAAATTACGTGAACCTTGGTTTGTCACTGATGATGCAATCGAAACTCCATGAAGCTGAGGTTGAGTTAAAAAGTGCATACGTACTAGCACCTAATAATCCCACCGTGATGATGAACTTAGCTGATGCAAGCTTCTTACAAAACAAATATAGTGAATCTCGTCTGCTGTACACTAAAACTCTGGAGATTTATGACGTTGAACCTCCCAGGGAGGCAAAAGACTATTTGACTATTGCGCAGGCCCATGCACGTCTCTATCGCTCTGAAGAAGCTAACCTCGCATTGTTAAAAGTGCTGAAAGATGCGCCGACAGATCCGTTGACGAGTCTTAACATAGCTCTTGTTTATTTGTTTCTAGGTGATAAAGAGGTTTGTTATAGCTATTTAGAACACTCAATTGAAGCGGGTTTGCCCTTAAACTGGCTGAACTCTCCATGGCTTGCCTCCCTTGAGGGGGACCCAACCTTTGAACGAATGAAAGCTGGAGACATGGCTCGAGTAGATTGAGAGGTTGATGCAGGCCCAGTAAAGAGGCCTGCATAATAAGCTCTTCAGTTACACCTCGTCCCAATCTCTTCCTGCCATAATCGGATCATGTGAAAAGTAGATCTGTCCATTGGGATCCTGAACCACAAATCTAAATCCAACCTTGTTGCCATCGTGTGGACCGTATTTCCCATCCGGATGCCGCCAAAATACCGAAGGGCGAACCTGGATCTGTAGCAGATAAGGCTCTACCAATTTGGTGGCCACTGCATCCTGATATTCTATGGTACGGTTGCCGGTGACAAACAGCAGCCCATCAAATACCTGGCGCTTTTCCACCGAGCCAGCCGGGGCAAACTGCAGATCGTTATACTTGTCCTCCAGCTTGACCAGAATATCTATAGGGTCATGCAGTATGGTTTCTATGTATTCAAGTTGGAACTCGTTATACATCAGCCGCCAACTGTCTGGATCTTTGGGGTGACCTATATTCAGCACCAGATTTGGGGTGGTATTTCCATCCTTGGGGCAATTATCCAGCACCAGCTTGGTGACAGTGTCCGATTTCAGATGTGTCGTCATGGCTTCCCTCCTGATTTAGTTCATCGCGCTTTTGGCTAACACTTTATTTGCGAGTAGTTACAACTCCCGTGCCAACATCTAAAAATGGCGAACTACCTGGGGATTTTTCATTGTACTGGTGTAATGGTCTAAGTAATAGGCGTGTTATGTTACAAACTGACATGTCACTTTTGGTTTTTGACATGCTGTCAGTCATAGACTGGAAGGGAGCTAACTGGGGTATATACTCATCTAGCAATGAAGGTTGCTTTATATGGACGGAGAAAATAAATAGCAGGCCTGAGAACAGTGCCTGCTATTTTAGATTTCTATCTTGAGATTAGGCTGGCTCATCCCAATCTCGTCCAACAAGAACAGGATTGGTGCTGTCTTGATCGCCATTTTCATCAATCACAACTACTTCACCATCTTCGGTGATCACAACGGTTGGGGTGTCGTCATCATTGGCAATGGCAGGGAAGGTGAAAAGGGCTGCAATAACGACCGCTAATAGGGACTTTTGCATTTGTTCAATCTCCATAAAAAGACACATCTAGGTTTTGAATTGGTGAGAAAGGATTAATCTTCATCCCAATCACGCCCAACAAGAATTGGATTGGTGGTGTCCTGGTCGCCATTTTCATCAATCACAACCACCTCACCATCTTCGGTAACCACAACGGTTGGAGTGTCATCTTCATTGGCAAAGGCAGGGAAGGTGAATAGGGTTGCAAAAACTAACGCTAATAGGGACTTTTCCATTTGTTCAATCTCCATAAGAAAGGCACTTCTTGATTTCTACATAATTGAGTGACAGTTAAACTTCATCCCAATCACGCCCAACGAGAACAGGATTGGTGGTGTCCTGATCGCCATTTTCATCAATCACAACTACTTCACCATCTTCGGTAATTACAACGGTTGGAGTGTCGTCATCATTGGCAAAGGCAGGGAAGGTGAATAGGGCTGCAAAAATTAACGCTAATAGGGACTTTTCCATTTGTTTTATCTCCATCTAGAGTGAGTAAATTGAAGTGGAAGGATTAAATCTCATCCCAATCACGACCTCCTAGAACTGGGCTGGGAGTGTCTTCATTGCCATTTTCATCAATCACAACCACCTCACCATCTTCGGTAATTACAACGGTTGGAGTGTCATCATCATTGGCAAAGGCGGGGAAGGTGAATAGAGCTGCAATAATTAACGCTAATAGGGACTTTTCCATTTGTTCAATCTCCATAAGAAAGGCACAGCTTGGTGTCTAGGTAACCGAGTAAGAATCAATCTTCATCCCAATCACGTCCAACAAGAACAGGATTGGTCGTGTCCTGGTCGCCATTTTCGTCAATCACAACTACTTCACCGTCTTCGGTAATCACAACCGTTGGGGAGTCATCATCATTGGCAAAGGCGGGGAAGGTGAATAGAGCTGCAACAATTAATGCTAATAGGGACTTTTCCATATGTTCTATCTCCATTTTGAAAAATCAGAAACCGGCAATCTTGTTACGTTGACCACGTGCTTAACAGCGCGGATTTCTGGTTAACTTTGTGGCGTGGTCGACTTGGTATACTGGTGTCCGGGTTGCTTGGCTGGCAAGCGATTGAAGCCGTTCCTTGAGGAGTTTGAACTATTGCACTAGGCCTTTCTGGTTCATCCTATAAGCGTTAAATTTGTTAAGGATCGAGTTTGCTGGATCTCAGGTTATTGTTTCTTGGGAATACTCTGTCGCTGAGATAGACTGCCGCCACTGATTGACTGATAGATACAAAAGATAAAAGACTGCTATGCCTTATCAATGGATCCTGTTCGACGCTGATGAAACCCTGTTCAGTTTTGACGCCCTAAAGGGGCTTAAGCTGATGTTCTCTCGCCATGGTGTCGACTTTACCGATGATGATTACCGCGAATATCAGGCGCTGAACCAGCCGCTGTGGCAGGCCTATAACGCAGGTGATATCGATGCCACCACGCTGCAAACCAGCCGCTTTACTGCCTGGGGTGACAAGCTGGGCACCACGGGTCAGCAGCTGAACTCTGACTTTTTACAATCCATGGCCGATATTTGCGCGCCACTGCCTGGCGTGCGTGAGCTGGTGGACTCGCTCCATGGCAAAGCCCATCTCGGCATTATCACCAATGGCTTTACCGAGCTGCAGCGTATCCGTTTGGAGCGCACCGGCTTTGCCGATGCCTTTGAGCTGCTGGTGATTTCCGAAGAGGTGGGCATTACCAAGCCCAATGTGGGCATTTTCCACCACGCGCTGGAGAAGATGGGACAGCCGGATAACAGCAAGGTGCTGATGGTGGGGGATAACCTGCACACAGATATTCTGGGTGGCATCAATGCCGGACTGCACACCTGCTGGTATAACCCACACCAGCAACAGGGTGACGAGACTATCGCCCCAACTATGGTGACTGCCCATCACGATGAGTTAAGACAATTACTGGTGGCGTAAGCCAGGGTTTGTTTTGGTCAGGTCAACAAACTGAGGTTTTCAGTGCGTCTTTGAAGCGTCTGGATACCGGCAGTCGTTGACCCGACTTCAGCTCCAATTCGGCATCTCCACTGGGTATAGGCTTAATTGAGCGTATCAGCGCGAATTTGACCGCATAGCTGCGGTGAATACGAATAAATCCCTTTGATTCAAGTTGCTGCGTCAGCTTGGTGATAGTCGCCCGCATTGGGTATACCTGATCTCCCGTGTGCAGATTGACATAGTTCCCTGACGATTCAAGCCACTCCACATCATCGAGTTGTACAATAAACTCCCGACCGAGTTTTTTTACCAATAGCTGCTCAGGCGTAGATTCAGTCCCAGAAGCGTGAGGACTGTTGATCGGCGGTTCGTCCGGCACCCGGGCTTCCCCAAGTAACTGCTGTAGCAAATAGTGATAAAGCTGGTAGGCAACGACCCAAAAAAAGAAGCCCCAGATATCTTTTCTCAGCTCATAAATCAGCTCAAACCAGCTGAAATTAAAGTTGTACTCCAGACCTTGCAGCCCATAAATCAACTCCCGCAGCAGCACCATAATGCCGATATGGCCCAGACTGAAAACCACGCCTCCGATTGTCAGCAACATCAAGGCGAACAGGGGCGTCTGCATGCTGAACTGAGGACGTCTTAATAACCAGAACACCAGAGGCAGCATCAGCAGAGTGCCGGTGGCGCTGGTCATTTCCCATACCCATGGCTCCCAGCTGGCAAACTCGACAACGCCCCTGCGGGTCTGTTCCATCAATACTGAACTGGCATTGATGCTGTTATTCACCAATACATAGCCAATAGCCAGCAGCGCGCCGATTGCGCCTGTATGACGTTGCCAAATCCGTTGCAGTTCCATTTGTTTTCCGGGCACAAAGTGTTGATTTAACCTAGCAGCCGACTTCATCACAGTTCAACACCTTGTCCCTGAGCATCTCCGTTTGTCACTTAAAACCGACCATCCATCACTTTTGGCTGGCCGAATGATTTCTGTCAGCCAGTATGGCGAGAAACACAGGAGGTGATATGAATAACCCAATGATCCCACAGGAACGCCGCTATGATTTGGATTGGCTCAGGATTCTGGCGTTTGCCGGTCTGATCCTGTTTCACACCGGCATGCTGTATGCCGAGAGCTGGGGCTTTCACTTTAAAAGCCACTATCTCTCATCTGAGCTGGAAAGCCTGATGTTAATCTTCTCTCCCTGGCGAATGCTGCTTATCTGGTTTGTCTCGGGGGCAGCCAGCTATTTCCTGTTCGAGAAAGCCAAAGGTTGGCGACAAAGAGGAGCCTTATCTGTAAATCGCAGCATTAGCCTGTTATTGCCTCTGCTTACCGGCTTGTGGCTCATTGTGCCAGTGCAACTTTACGCCCAAATGAGCCAGGAAGCGGGTCTGCAAATGGGGTATGGCGAGTTTTTTCTGGCATTTCTGGACTTGCAACACCCATTGTTCAGTGACTATCAGTCTGGCGTTTGGCCCCATGTGGATGTGAATCACCTTTGGTATTTACGCACCCTGTGGGTCTATAGCTTGATATTGATTCTGGTGGCACCGCTACTGACAAAGTGGCGTATGGGAGCGGTTTTGGCTGGCGGCTTTAGCCGTGGATTCTGGCCAATGGTATTGCTTGTGGTGGTGTTGATGGCCACTATCCGTGGGCATTTCAGTGGCGACAGCATCAGAGAGTTGCAAGGAGGTGTTTGGTTTCTGTTTGGCTTTTTACTCGCTGGGCAGGTGGCATTCCGGGATGCTTTGGTTCACAAAGGTCCTTTGCTTGGAGGTCTGTTCACCCTGAATTTGCTGTTGATTCTTGCCGGTTACAACGGCTGGCTGGCGGCTGATGACGCAGACTATATGGGCGTGATTAGACTGGCGGTGTACTCATTGCAGCAGGTCTTGGGGGTATTGTTGATGTTGGCGTTGGCAGCGCGGTGGCTCAACTTTGATCATCCCTGGCGCAGGCCACTGAACAATGCGGTTTATCCAAGCTATCTGGTGCATCAAAGTTTGATTATTGGACTGGCCTTTGTGGCCGCCGACCAAGGTATGAGCCTGGTGGCAGAGTTACTTCTGGTGATTGGTGGAACCCTGGCAGGCTGTGTGTTTGTGTGTTGGCTGGGGATGAAAATCAGCTGGCTTAAACCCTTTATTGGTATGAAATGGCAGGAAAATAGCGGCAGACAAGTGACTTTACCTGCGCTGTTGGCGACACTGCTCATCCTGCCGCTGGCATGGGAGATTCTGGTGTAGCGAGTGTGCTTTGAACTCAGCCATCTTGGTTTTGTAACGACAGCCATCGGCATACATCTGCAGATACTTAGCGTCATTCACCTTTAGTCGCTTTGTTACCTTGCTGGGTAATGAAAAAGCCCGCTCTCATGAGCGGGCTTGGTTTGTGTCACATATCGGTCAGTTATTCACTGAGACCTTTTTCCACACTTCGCCCAGCACTTCTCCGCCGGTTCCGTCCATTTCTGCCCAGTCGGCTTCTTCCATATAGGTTTTAACAGAGGCGTAGTCGCCGGACATCTCTACCAGACCCATATAAAAGCGCAGTGCGACAGTGTCATTTTCATCAGTGACTTCCAGCACGACCTCGTCCTGATCTGTCATGCTCCAGGTAAATGACTCTGTGGCATCTTCGGTACCGTCTTCGTTATAGTCAGTGAAGCTACCCACGCCCTCGGCATCGAATTCCACCAGAGTTTCCAGCGTGCCATCAGGCTCATAGATCTTATACTGGCTGCCGGTAACGCCCTCTTCGGTAAATACTGCGGTATTGTCACCGCGGCAATCACTCGTCAGACTGCGGAACTCAGTCAGGGTTTTCAGGGTGGAAAGATCAGGTCGATCATTCTCATCATCCCAATCTGAATCACCTGTAGTACAGGCGCTCAAAGCTGGCGGCTCAGTGCCGGGGTTCAGCAGGCTCAGATCCACATTATCTATGATGTCGTTCTTGGCGGTGACATTGAAAATCACCTCGTCATCAAAACTGGTACCAGCCGGAACAAAGTCACCCTGACGCACCGCGCCCTGATACTCAGACAACAGATACTCGCCATCGTCGTCTCTGTTGCCAAACTCAATCACATCGTCCGGCAATGCCATCAGTGCCAGCGTGACTCCGGATACTGTCTCCTGACGCCAGGTTCCTGTGCCATATGCGTGGGCTGATTGCACATACTGACCTGTGCTGTCTTCACGCCACTTCACCAGGTAATAATTCACCACGCCGCCTTCGACCAGCTCAGCCAGAATATTGTCCTGACCATCCCAGGCAACATAAGGCCCAACCAGGTTTTCAATGCTGCCATCTGAGGCGGTGGCTGAAATCAGTGAAGCCAGGGTGATAGCCGGGCCATCTTCGCTATCCGCTGTACGTGACCAAACACTGTTACACAGGCCTTCGACCATCTCATCCTCAGGACAATCATCCCAATAGTAGAGTGAGTAAAGGTCGTTGACTGTGGTCGCTTCAATCTCAAAGGCTTTGGCACCTTCGGCAAAAGTCTGCGCCTCAGGAATCACTTTGTGCCACACCCAGGTGTTCTCGTGATCTTGCAACAACAGCTTGGTATTCAAGCCTTCCAGAGCAATCTCTTCGGCACTCAGCACTTCGCTGTCTCCGGGGAAATCTTTGTTGGTCAGAGTGATGGTGCCATCTTCGCCCAGCGTGGTGATCTCAAATTGATCATTCACCAGTTGCCAGCCATCCTCACCCAACACCAGATCCTTGTAAGTGTTGGTAGACTCGACAAACTCTCCGTCCATCAGGCTGTATTCCACTTCTGTGGTGGTCGTGGTATCGGCGTCATACATAATGCTGCCGTAATCCAGGTACAGGCCGTCGGTGTCATAGTTACCGTCAAACCAGAAAATACCTGTATCACTGACTTCAGCGACCAGATTGGCTGCCGCAGCATTGGCCTGAGCATTCATCACATCAACCTGATCTTCCAGAGTGTCACCATCGACGCCCGTGGATTCGGTCACGGTATCAGACTCTGCTACTGCATCCGGGTCAAAGTCATCACCTGCAGCTTCCACTTCATCAACAATGGTATCCAGCGAGTCGACAACGGTATCGACAATCAGGGTCAGCAGATCATCTGCGGAGATATTGGCTGCATCGGCAGCTTCCTGAACCGTAGCCAGATTGTTGGCCATTACCCTGGCGGTCACCTGAGCAACCTGGTGCATCTGAGCAAATTCAGTTTGCTGCTCTTCGGTCAACTCAGAGTTGGCCTGAGCTGCGATAAAGTCTTCGCTCAAAGCCTGAGTGGTATCCAGTAGCTCCTGGATCCGGGCTTCAGCTTCTTCCGAGGTATTCCCCAGATCTATCTGGCTTTGCACCATGGTGGTCAATGGGCTGACAAACTCGTAGCCTACAGGGGCGGTTAACGAGTAAGGCGATGACACAGTTTCGCCGGTATCCTCATCCACCACATCAGCCGTCACTTCGACCAGCAGAGGATAGCTGTCGATCTGCTCTTGAGTCGCTTCCAGCTCAAAGTCACCACCTGCTTCAGAGGTTGCCGAAGGCTCGCCATCATCACAGGTTTTATTTTCGTTAAGGTCCAGACAAACCTTGGCACCCACAAGATATCCATCAGCCACTTTACCGGACAACGTCGGGCTGGGAGCTGGAGGCGGAGTTGGGGGGGGTTCCTGGGTTGGGGTTTCCGTGCTGTCGCTGCCGCCACAGGCTGCGAGCACAGTGGCCAATGAGCCGGCCAGCGCTAGTTTGCGATATTCCATGTACCTTTTGACTCCATTTTGGGTATTAACTCCATGTTCATGACGGATTGAATGGGTTCTTACTCTGATTGGTACTGCTGCAGAGCCTGAGTTTCCGAAATGAACTCATAAACTGTAGTCAAGGAACCGGGGTTTTGTATTTGAAAGCTTATGAAAGGTCTTGAAAGCCAGTCTGGGTCAGCCATAAGTGAGAGGTTCGACAAACAAAGAGGGAGGTTTTATCTCAATAGTCGATGCTGCTGTTAGTGGCTGAACCAAGAGAGCGGGAAATATTCAGGATCAAAATTCTTGTCATATCGACCGATAAGTCTTAGGCCTTATCTACATTCATTGCCAATACATGTATTCATCAGGTTATTAACCCAACGTAGAAGAGTAAGTTGGTGCATGGCCGATCAATGTGGCTGATCAGGCCATTTTTGGAGGATGATACCTATGAAGTTTATAACGACAGCCGCCGCAGCAATGATGCTGATGGCGCCATCGGTTTTTGCCAATGGTTACCTGGGCGGTCAGTTTAACTATGTGGACGCTGAGACAGGTTCTGGTGGTGTGAGACTGCCAGGTGTGAGTTTCCTTACCGGTTATCAATACAATGATTACCTTGGTCTTGAAGCCAGAATCGGCGTTGGTGTGGGGGATGACAGCAACACAGCCAATGGTACCAAGGTGGAATATGAACTGGACTATTACTATGGTGGCTATCTGGTAGGGACTGTGCCCCTGACAGAGAGTTTTGATCTCTACGCGCTGGCGGGCTATGCCAAGGCCGAGGCCACTGTTAAAGCCAATGGCACCAGTGTAAAAGGTGATGACAGCAAGTTCAGTTATGGTGGTGGTCTGAAATGGAACGCTAACCGCAATTGGACCTTCAGTGCAGAATACCTGATGCTGGTGGAAGATATGGACTCAGTGAACGTGGGCATCACTTACAGATTCTGAGACTAATCTTAACCCCATGAAAAGAGGCGCATAGCGCCTCTTTTTAATAATCCAAATCCTGACTAAGAACTGACTTTCTGCGACTTTGCCGGTTGCAGCAGCACCAACACCATCATTCCCAGTATCACCGCAGCGAGAATCGAGCCAAAGCGAACCGCATCTTCGCTCACACCACTGAAGCCTGTGGCCGTCAGGCCGTAGAAAATCAGCACCACATAGCTGGAGTACATCAGCTGAATGCCGTTGTAACTGGCTTTGCGGTCAACCGCCCGGCACCCCATCAACAATGAACACACAACCGTTGCTCCCAGGCTGGCAATACTGTTGGTCTGCAGTACGTTGAAAATCAGCGGTGGCACGGCGTAAAGCAAGCTGGCATAGGTCGCCAACAGGCGGCGCAATCCATAGGTATGACCCGCTATTGGGTTGGGGTCCTTAAGGATAAGCGCCACCACCACAGTGATAATAGTGCTTTGGGCCAGATTCAGGTTAATAGTCACCACCAGGGTGAGCATAATAAACAGGGTTTTAAGTACCAGCAGCAGGGTCGGGATCTCCCTGTGCTCCGCTTCGGCAGTCGGAGGAAAAGTCGATAATGGTTCGCCTCCGGGAAACAGAAAATAGGCCAGGTACGCGGTGAAGCCGGCAATCAACAAATTCTTCAGCAGTGCTCCGGGAATACTGCTGACATCAATTCCTTTCTGCTTGAAGAACACAGCGATCATCGAGGTCGAAACAATCAGCAAAATCGCCAGCAGATCCTGTGGGTTCTCGTGGGTACGCTGCATACACCAGTAGAAAGCCCCAAACAGTGCAAAGTAATAGACCACAGGTTGGTCGAAAAGCACGACACTCAGGATGCCCTGAAACCAGGAGGTGGCATACAGCACTGCCCCCATTAATATCACCATAATTAATGGTGGCGGCTCATGGGTAGTGGTCAGAAACACTGCGCACATGGCTGGAGCCAGCAGGGGTAAATCTGTACCGAATATATGTTGCCAAAACAGCAGGAGTACCGGAAATACCGCTACCCTGATAATGGCATTGGCGGGTCTACGAGACATAAGTCAGGTAACTCCATATCCAGGTCCACACATCCAGCAGACGTTCACCTATGTACGACTCACCGGGGAAGAAGCTCACAGTCACCCGGCCGCTGTAGCGCAGGCTGACTCCTTCAGGTAGAGAGTCCAGTTTAATATTGACCGGAAAACGCTGGGCATCAGGGCTGACAGTAGGTGAGTCCAACAGGCCGTTGGCGCTGTTCACCTGCAGGCTGCCGTTCCCGCTGCTGCCCCAGCCTATGGTCGTGACTGCGCCGGTGAAGATCTGTCCCGGATAGGCATCGAACACCAGCTTAACGGGGATCCCCTGTTTCAGGTGGGCCAGTGAATTCTCTGTCACCATGGCAGTCACCCACAGGTGACTGTTGTTGACGTAAGTCATCAGGGGCTGGCCTGCACCGGCATAGTTACCGGCCGCCAGATTCATATTGGTTACAACCCCGGCGGCGGGCGCCGTGATATTGGTGTAGGACAAATTCAGCAGGGCTTGTTCAAGCTTATTCAATGCCGACTGAATTTGGGGATTGTTTTCGGTTTGTGGCCCCAGAGCTTGCTTGGCTTTTTCCAGTGCGGCAGTGGCCTGACTCAGGTTGGCCTGAGCTGTCTCCAGCGATGCTGAGCTGTCATCCAGATCCGCTTTACTGATAAGCCCGGTCCGGGCCAGCTCTTTATTGCGCTCGTAATGCTGTCTGGCATTATCCACTTTTACTCTGGCAGCGACCTCTGTGGCTTTGGCGGCATTGATGGCGGCCGAGTCAGCGTTGAATGATTGGGTAGTCTGCTGCAGGGCCAGTCTGGCGGCTTTCACATTCAGCTCAAAAGGGTGCTTGTCTATCTGCACCAGTGACTGTCCCTGAGTCACCTGAGAGTTGTCCGTCACCAGTACCTGCGCAACAGGACCAGATACCTGAGGAGTAATTCGCACTATCTGACCATTAACCCGCCCCTCATCAGTCATAGGGGTCATCCGGTCGGCCCACAGGCTGTATAGCCAGAGGCAGAACACCGCCAGAAAGATGTAATAAGTGAACTTTCTGGCCTGACTGCTTCCCTCGTTTTTATCCTCTTTGGGGGCGTCGGCTTTTGTTTCGGTGGCATCTGTCATCGGGGTTCTCCGTCTGCTACGGGTGTATCAAAAATACTGACTTTTATATAGATAATTTGTTTCTTGGTTCTGACCTCCACCATCAGGGTGACCACCAGAGCAAACAGTCCAACCAAATAACACTGTGGCATTGTCAATTGTCATGCGCAGCAGATTTGGAATATCTGGTTTGAAAGGGAAGGAAACTTTCATTTGCTTACAAAACGGCTTGGTCGTGTTCAGATCCAGAATAATGCCGTGAATAACCTGGGTAAGCCTTCTCAAACAGTGTCTCAAATATTAAAAGCCTGCTGCCCATTTTTAAGGTTAAATATGGTTAACGGGAAACAATCAGTTGTAACAAGAGAAATACTGGTTGAAAGCACTTGTATATACACCTTGTCGGCCAGGGAAATTGCACTAGCTAATTGAGCTTCAGCCCCTTGGCGGGCAAATACAAAAACAGGGAGAGCACTATGTGGGTCCGGACTGTCTTGTCTATGACATCATTATTGGGTGTCGCTATCAGTTCTGCGGTGGCCAATCCAGCAATTGAACCCGGAGATCAAGCCAGAACCAGTGACTTCAGCTTTGCGCTGGTGGCTGACTCTCCTTACGGTGATGACAATATTCCCGCCTTCCAACGTGTGATTGAAGATATCAATGGCGATACCCGGGTAAAGCTGGTGATGCATGCTGGCGATATCAAATCCGGCTCCACTAAATGCAGTGACGAGCGGATACGGGCCAGGTTTGAGCAGATCCAAACCATCAAACCTCCCGTGATTTATACCCCGGGCGATAATGAGTGGACCGATTGCCACAGGCCCAAAGCAGGCCGTTTTAATCCGGTGGAGCGTCTGGCCTTTTTGCGTAAGGTGTTTTTCCCTGTACCTGGTCAGACGTTGGGCGTCAGCCCCATGGCGGTCACAACGCAGGCCAAATCCCCGGGCTTTAAACCCTTTGTGGAAAACGTCATGTTTGAACAGGCGGGTGTGGTGTTCTCAACCCAGCATCTGGTGGGCAGTAATAACAACCTCAAACCCTGGTCAGGTATAGATGCCAAAGACTCGGCCAAAAAGCCCAGAGCTGAGCGTCTGGCTGAATATCAGCAGCGCAATGCCGCTTCCCTCGACTGGCTCGACAAAACCTTTGCCAGGGCTAAAAGCAGTAATGCCCGAGGTGTGGTTATTATGATCCACGCCAACCCCAATATCGAAGATGATTTCACCTCCAAAAAACGAGCAGGCTTTAACGACTACCTGAACAAGCTGTTTGCTCTGACTGGTGACTTTAATAAGCCGGTGCTCCTGCTCCATGGCGATAAGCATGTGTTCTTCATTGATAAACCCAAACTGGTGCCCTGGTATAAGGATGGTGATGCGCTTACCGCTTTCAATACCCAGCATTTCTTACCCAACCTCACCCGGGTGCAGGGGTTTGGCGACACACCTCAGCATTGGGTGAAGATCACCATTAATGGGGAAGGGGAGGAGTTGTTTACTGTGGTGCCGCAGATAGTTGAGGGAAATTGATTTCCTGTCCTCCCTCGGACTGAAGTTGGGCTCCGCCTCAAACCCGTTTCAGAAGCTTGGCTTGCAGCCAGCACTTCTGTGATTAGGGCCGCTTTGCAAGCGGCGGAAGTCGTGGGTCTCCGACCCACACCCGGGCAAGGGGTGTTGCTTGTCCAGCACCCCTTGCATCCCCAAGGACACCCCGACTGGCGCTGAAAGCCCTGTATGACTCAAGAAGAAAATAACTACCGCTCCAGACGATCATCCCTGATTCGACTGAAGCTGACTCGGCGTCCATGCCTCGTCCACGTGATTTCCTCAATCGTCATCCAGCAGCGCCACATGGGGATTGGAGTGTTCCTTAAACCCCCGAGTTTCCGCAGTTTCTCTAGCTTTGCTAAGTGCATATTCAAGGCTCCACTCAATACCTGAATCCCAAATGCAGTCGTCATGACATACATGCCACATTAATCCGCCTCGGTAGCTGTCAGGGTTGGGTTCGATATAGATAGTCCAGCCGTTTGTCAGCGTTTCTTCATATTCGTTTGAGTCTTGTGTGTGCATAGCGGGACCTCTTTGGGTGAGTACTGAGGTCAGTATTGGTGAGAGTTGAGGAATGGTCTACGGACTATGAGTCACTTTTGTATATTGTCGGCCCGATTGGATGGGAATATGATAGAAAATTAGATGTATAGCTTAGGTGGTTTTTTCTATGGCAGTAAAATCTATCAAGTTTGAGGCGTCGTGTGTAAAAACACTATCCGCTGTTGAGGCTGAACCAACTAGGTCAAATCAACATGAATTTAATGGTGTTTCTCAACTTAAGAGCATCTTTGGTGAAGTGCGCCGTGAAGACATGAAAGCTTCGTTTTCTGAGCGGGGTTCCGATGAGATGCATCAATCTTTTTTGACTTGGTATGACGCCAGAGAAAAACATCCTACTCGTTCGGAGTTCAGGCTGTATTTTAAATCGAACGCTGTGATGGATGTTGCCAAGGAGGGGGACAACATTGTGATTGGTTTTGATAAAAACGGAAATATCCATTGTGAGTTGATCCCTCAAGGCTCTAACTCTCACAGAAGAACCAATGGTTGGGAACCTGGTTAAGTGAATGACAATCGCCCCACCTTTCGGCAGGGCAATACTTTTTTACATCACTGTTTTTAATAGTTTCGCGACAGAGCGGAATACCGGAACTACGACAGAGTTACCGAACTGCTTGTATGCGCTGGCATCGGCACAAACTATGCGGAAATCTTTGTCATGTTCGTTGCGGTCAAACTCTGGTTTTTCAAATCCCATTAGTCGGGCACACTCCTGAGGAGTCAAGCGACGTGGTGTTTTGTACAGAGCGTCGAACTCTTTGGCGTACCTTCCCACTGCTTCGTCATACTTTTGCTCACTGACCTTTACTATCTCTTTGTACTCAGTTTCAGATGCATCAGGTTTTTCAGCTTTAAACTGATCAGCCTGACGTTTGGCATATGTCTCTCTTGCCTGATTCTTGGCAATAGCAAATTGCTTCTTGTCATTCAGATAATCTTGCTCAAGATCTGATTGATTAATCAGGATCTCGGAACCATCTTTGTAATACCTGGCAGATAGAGTACGGGTAGTTGCGCTATCGTCTTTTGGGTTAACCAAGCCAAAGCCAAAACCGTTACCTTTAGTCTGGTGCTTAAGAGCGTAGTGATACAGATAGTTCCAAAGGTTTGGTGTTAATGTGTACTTCTGTTTTTCAGCGTCACTCAGATCGCAAAGAATATCGGAAACGGTGTAGCGGGAATTCGGTTTCTCTATTTGGTTGAGTGATAACTCTTTTAAGGCAGAGTCCGCTTCAACCAAGTCATTTCTGATACCGACCAACACAATACGTTCTCTATGCTGCGGAATAAAATGGATGCCGTCGATGATTGCTGGCTCATTTTTACGCTTGCGAACATTAACTATGGCGTCTTCAATATCAGTGCCCGCGTCGGTGATATCGAGCACCCAGTAGCCAAGGCGATCCAGGGTTCGGATGATGGTTGCGAACGTATTCCCTTTATCGTGACTCTTAAGATTTTTAACGTTCTCAAGCACAAAGTATTTTGGCTGTCTGGCTTCAATGATTTTTTCGACGTCAAAAAACAGTGTGCCCTGAGTATCGCATTCAAACCCATGAGCTCTGCCCAAAGAGTTCTTTTTTGATACACCCGCAATTGAAAACGGTTGGCAAGGAAAGCCAGCCAGCAACACGTCATGCTCTGGGATGTGTTTGCGTATATGCTCAGCTTTCTCCTCGTCACTTATTCCTTCAACAGCACTGAGGGTAACTTTGGTGATATCCATAAATGAGTTGTTCTGAT
The DNA here is from genome assembly GCF_023349125.1 of Shewanella corallii. GTDB lineage: Bacteria > Pseudomonadota > Gammaproteobacteria > Enterobacterales > Shewanellaceae > Shewanella > Shewanella corallii. Next base: position 65,179 of record NZ_JAKIKT010000015.1, read on the forward strand.
CAGGATTTTCCTGCTCAGAATCGAGGAAGTAAGGAAGCTCACTTTCATCCACATAATGGTTGGCAAGGTAAGTCCTGCGGGCTTTAGGCTCCCACTCACATGTAAATACGCATTTCCCACCAACTTCTTCAAAGCCTTTGCGCAGGCCACCAATACCGGCGAACAGGTCTATGAACTTAAAATCTGGGTTGTCCCAATGTTCGGGTTTGGCAGGAAGCAGTTTTTCTTGGATCAGATTTCTAGCCCGTTCGTCCAAGGCGATACTGATGGAATCAGGATCTTTGCTTAGCTTGTTAAGACTTTCTCTACTGGTTTGAAAACCTATTGTATTCAGTTTGATGGCGAGATTCTTTTGATCATAAATTTCAATCAGTAGTTTCAGCAGCCGCTTGGTTGCTAGTTCGTCTTCTTTATTCAGCTGTTCGTGAAGCAGGTCGCCAAGGGTAATGATTTCTCTGGTCATATCTGATGAGTGTCTGGGAAAACTGTGTCGCACTCTATCACACAAATGTCCCTTTTTCAGCTTTGCGTCATTCATTTTATAAGTAGGGCCATACAAGTGTAAGAAATTTATAAGTAATGCACTCTTGCTTGTGATGACGGCATTGCTTTGGGAGCTTACACTAGCCATACAAAATCAAGTTGTATTCGCTTTTTTTGAGTAGGTAATCTTCATATGTTTGAACAACTCTCTGATGTTTTTGTCGCCGCTGGGATAAAGTATCTTTCCAAAGTTGATGCCAACCCTAAAGAGTCAAATCAGCATGAAATAGGAGGGTTGCCAAGAGCTGGCATTGGGAAACATATCGGTATGCCAAAGGACGGGAGTAAAACCTACTTACAAGCAACTTTGGTTTTTCTTGATGAGGACACTACGGAAGTTGTCGAAGATACCGTGTCTTGGTATGACACTCGCTTTTTACAGGAAGACAGAGGTCCTGAGTGGCGCTTGTATTACAAAGAAAGCGCAGTTACTGAAAGGATACGGGAGGGCGATTTTTTACTCTTGGGTTTGACGTATGACAAAAAGCTCTTGATGGTGTTTTGTCCTCCTGATAGTCACTATGAGGATCAAATTCGAGCTATTTTTGCTGCAACTGGAGTAAAGGTAAAAGGTAAAAGTCTAAATCGATTGTCTTTAGACGCACTGAAAATTGCTATGCCTATAAGGCTTATGCTAGCTCAATATGGTATTTCCCTTGATTCCCAACAGAAATTCTATCTTGATAAAATCTTGGAAAGATTTGGCCCAAGATTTCCTGATACTAAAAGCTTTTCTTGCTTTGCGAGAGAATTCAAAAAAGATATATGTCCGGTAGAATATCCTGATTCATCTCTGATTGAGTGGATGGATATTGAAGAGGTGCTCTTTCGGCAACTGGAAAGGTATCTTGTTGGCGAGAAATTAAAAACTGGCTTTGGTGAGAGCGGGTGCGATGTAGATGACTTTATAAGCTTTTCTTTAAGTGTTCAAAATCGCAGGAAATCTAGAAGTGGGCAAGCTTTTGAAAATCATATAGAGCATATTTTGAAGTTTAACAACGTGTTGTTTAGGAGAGGTGCAAAAACAGAAGGTAAGCAGAAACCTGATTTTCTATTTCCGGGGCCAGAGGAATATAAGTGCAAAGAATTTCCGAGTGAAAGGCTGAGGATTTTAGGTGCAAAAACAACCTGTAAAGACCGTTGGCGTCAAGTGTTGGCTGAGGGGGAACGAGTTTCAAGGAAGCATCTAATTACCATGGAGCCGTCGATTAGCAAAGAACAAACTGATGAGATGGCAAGACACCATTTACAGCTAGTTGTCCCCCTACCTATTCATGAGTCCTATTCAGATGAGCAAAGACAATGGCTCCAATCTTTTAAGCAGTTTATCGATGAGGTCCAGGGAATTTCTAACAACAAGTAGGCTGCTTGTTTGATACGCTTAATTAGGAAAAGTAAAATTAGCAATCTACGTAAGAGTCAGCCCGACCGGTCTTTTAACATGTCCCGCATACGGGGTGAGGATACCCGCCCCGAGATGTGGCTGAGGAAGAGGCTCCATGCTTTGGGGTTTCGCTATCGGCTGCATGACAAACGCCTACCGGGGAAGCCGGATCTGGTTTTCCCTAGGCATCATGCTGTGGTTTTTATCAATGGTTGTTTCTGGCATATGCACCAGTGCCGCTATTTTCAGTTTCCAGCGTCATCGCAGACCAAAGGCCGAGGGCCTGATTGGTGGCGGGAGAAATTGATCGGTAATCGCCAGCGGGATCTTGAGAACCATGAAAAGCTCCGCGAGCTTGGTTGGCGAGTATTGGTGTTGTGGGAGTGTGCACTGCCTATTAAAGGCAGAGGTAAACTCCCCGAAGACAACGTGGTCACTACTGTGTCTGACTGGCTCCAATCTGAATCCCACTACCTTGAAGTGCCGGCTCCCGATTCTCTCCTTATATAAGTACAGACTTTCTTATTTACTTCGACATGTTCCGTGTCCTGCCTGCACCTAATTCACCGCTTACTTAACCACGCTTGTTAACTTTCTTGGTGATTACCTTTGGCTTTCAAAATGATCACCAATTCAACAGGTCATTAAACCAGTTTCATCTTTATTGACTGAGGGGGAGGTGAGGCATAGATAAGGAGTTGCTAAGGAAGAATTGGTTCGAGCATTACCAAGAGGTAGAAAAACAATGAGAAACCTTGAGCTATACAGCACTGCATCTATTGATCATCTGATTTGGTCCACCTATGAGGACGTGACCAAGTTGGATTCGCCCGCCATATCCATCTTTACTGACTTCGATCACTCACAGCCTTTGGTTATCGATCTCGATACCAGCGCGCCCAGGGCGCTGGAGATATTCGAGCGAACCCATACCTTTATGCGTTTGGTGGTGGATAAGCGTAATAAGTTTATGGGGGTGATTACCCTGAGGGAGTTTCATCAGAACATGGTGAAGCTGGCAACCAAGGAGCGAGTGAGTCCTGAGGATGTGTCGGTAAAAGACTTGATGATCCCAAGGGATCAAGTTCTGTCGTTGGACTTTGAACAGCTATCTTCGGCAACGGTAGGAGATGTGGTTAGGGCACTGCAGGAAAACGGTTTGCATCATATCCTGGTGATCGACCATGAGTTGCACCATATCCGTGGCATGATCTCGGCTAATGACCTGGCTCGCAAACTGGGTGTGCCTATCAATATTAAAGAGCCGCCTTCCTTTATGCAGATCTTCAACCATCTGGGGTAGTGGGCATATGAGTCAGCCACAGCTGCCTGTGTCTGGCTCTTCTTTTATATGCGTAGTTATATAAGTAGTAGATAGCTATATTAAGTGGCGCTTTCATCTCAATCGGACATCGCGTTCCGCGGATTTCCGTTCTCTCTTCCTTATATAGGTAGAAACATCTGAGCTGGTGTGGCGTCTGATCCCGCTCAAAATCGTTAGATTTGGCTCAAACCCCCATGAATAGGCGATTTAATCGACATTGCTTGTGAGTCGGTGATCTTCCCGATCAGGCCTCGAAATTTACTGATTGTGGATAATTTAGTGGATAACAGGTGGGCATGGTGTGCCCTTCTTGTGCTCAAGTAAGGGGGGCGTAAGTATTTGCTAAAAAGTGCATTTTTCTGCGAAAAAGCGCTTGCGCAAACGAATTTGCTCCCTATAATGCGCCCTCACTGACACGGCACACAGCGACAAACGGCGCGGTTTGCAGGTCAGGTCGGCAAGGGCCGAAGAGATGAAAAAGCAGTGTTGAAAACGACCTCTGGTCAGAAAATAACCGCTTGAAAATCTTCTTCAAAAAAGCGCTTGACGAAAGAGGTTTGAAGCGTAAAATACGCAGCCTCTTCAGAACGAAACGCGTTCTGAATCGCTCTTTAACAATTAGACAGACAAGCAAATCTGTGTGGACATTCACAGTAGTTGATGAGGTCGACAAAGACTTATTCTCCTTCACTGGAGACATCAATGAACGAAGTTCGCGCAGCATGCAAAG
>NZ_JAKIKT010000016.1 GCF_023349125.1 Shewanella corallii
TTTCTCTTTTTTAGAGAGGCAAAGCAAGCTTTCGGCAGTTTCAGATTTCATAAGGCAATCATAAGTATTGAGTTGCCCAATATTAGATCAGACTTCAATGCGGATTGGTATTATTCAAAAAAGAGCTCGTTGCTGATGCAACGGGCTTTTTTGTTTTGGTGTTTATTAGGCCACTTGATCTTTCACTGTCTTGTTATCGTAGCTATCCAGTAGATCTATTTATCCCCCAATCTCCGACAATTGTTTGGATTTCCCGAGTGGCGTTGCTGTAACGTATGGGGTTTAGCTGTATAATCTTGCGCCTGTTTTTATCGGGTATCAGACTGAACAGAGGTTGTTATGCAGTGTAGATTGGGGTGTGGTGCCTGTTGTATCGCGCCATCTATCAGTAGCCCAATTCCGGGAATGCCTCAGGGCAAGCCTGCTGGCGAACGCTGTATTCAACTTTCTGCAGAGAATCTTTGCATGATTTTTGGCCGTAGTGACAGGCCTTTGGTTTGCAGTGAATTTGACGCGACGCCTGATGTTTGTGGTAAAACGAATCAGGAAGCCTTGTGGCTAATCACTTCCCTGGAACAAGCAACCGGACAGTAAAATGCAATTAACCCGATATACAGATTATGGCCTTAGAACCTTGATGTATGTGGCCATGTACCCTGAGAGAACTCAGTTGTTCCGTATTGCAGAAATTACAGAAGTGTTTGACCTGTCTGCCAATCACGTATCCAAGGTAGTGCATCATCTGGGCAAGCTGGGGTATCTGGAAACGATACGCGGCAAGAGTGGTGGTTTCAGGTTGGGCATGCCAGCTGACCAGATCAATGTTGGTAAGGTTGTGCGCCAGTTGGAGAATACGCTGGCACCGATTGATTGTAACAAGCCCTACTGTGTATTGACTCCTGGCTGTCAGCTTAAGGGTATTTTAAACGAGGCGGTTAAAGCCTATATGGCTGTGCTGGATAATTACACCCTGCAAGATGTCATTACCAACGCCCAAGAGCTGAGAACACTTATTCCCGGCGTTGCTGCTACAGTGGTATCTCTGGACTGATCCCCTGTTTTCTTGCCAACTCATAAGGCAGGAGTGATGAAGCCGGCACCAGGCTGATACCCTCCTGCTCCAATCTTGAAAGGTTTGCCCTCAAATAAGCAATAGTGTCCGGGTGAGGGTGGGCAATTGCCACTAAATGTCCCAATTGATGAGCTTTGGCAATCATACGATTAAATTGCTTTTCCAGTGCAGCTTCCCGGGTATCGTTGTCCAGAAACAACTGCCGCGTCAGAAGCGGTACACCGATAACATCCGCTTGTTTTCCTGCTCTGGTGTACTTGGTCGTTACACTGTCTACAAAATAAAGCTGGTGCTGCTTTAACGCTTCCATTACCCAGTTCATTGGCTGCTCTATCTGGGTCAACAGGCTCCCCATATGATTATTAGCGCCTTTGACATAGGGAATACTGGCCAGCGCAGATGAGATCTCTTGTTTGATCTTCACTTCATCCATCTGATTGGTTAATCCCCCGGGCCCCAGCTTTTTGCCATTAAGCGCCTGCATGGGCAGATGCAGCATAATCTCGTGGCCTTTCGCATGGGCTTGTTTCGCCAGCTCGGCACCTATGGGAGTGTGGGGAAGAACGGAGAGGGTTACGCCGGCGGGGAGAGAAAGCACCGCCTTATCGGTAGGCCTGTAGCCTATATCATCAATTATCAGGGCGACTTGAGCCCCAAAAGCAGATGCCATCCCTGACATCAGCAGAATCAGTATTAATATGTAGCGCACGGAACCCGGATATTAGTCTTGTTGTGTTATCCAGCTGATTGCCAACTGCAAATCGGAATCTACAGCATGCCCGGCATCAGCCGCTTGTGTTCCGATTATATGCACATTGTTTTGCTCAGCGACACCCTCAGCGGGAAATAATATGTCTGGCTGTATTCCTTTGGCGTGAATATCCTCACCTTTTGGGGTGGTATATCGGGCTATGGTGAGTTTAACTGCATTGCCTGAGTAGAGAGTTGGGATAAGGCTTTGGACTGTACCTTTTCCAAAACTCTGCTCACCCATAATGGTCGCTCTGGTATTGTCTTGCAGTGCGCCTGCCAGTACCTCTGCTGCAGATGCGGACCCTTTATTGATCAACACCAATATGGGTAGCTCTCCAAGATAGTGTTCGGGAGCGGCAAAGTAGTCAGAGTTGGCATCGAAGAAGCGGCCCTCTGTCGACACTATTCTGCCGCCATCGAGGAAGAGATCGGCAATCTGGATTGCCTGTTCCAACAAGCCTCCGGGGTTATTACGAAGGTCCAGCACTATCCCCTGCAAGGGCGTTGTCTGCCACTGCTGCACGACAGCTTTCATCTCTGCTGCTGAGGTATCCTGGAAGCTGGACAGTCGTATATAGCCAATCTGCTCATCCAATATTTCACTGCTTACCGATTGCACCTGGATGACTTCCGGCGTCAGTGTTACCTGATAAGCAGAACCGGTTCCCTGATGCTTAAGTTCCATATTTATGGTCCGTCTCTGTAGACTGGCGTCCCGGATCTCCTCCAGCAACCCATTAAGGTCCCCGGTGTTTCTTGGTTTGCTGTTGAGGCTGACTATAGTATCGCCCGCCTTGATTCCTGCACGTTCTGCAGGGGAGCTGGGGAAGGGGGTGACGATGCGGATGCTGTCATCCTCGGTGGCGATTTCGAAGCCGAAGCCGAAATATTCTCCCCGATTAGATTCCCGCAGAGTGACCAGATCCTGATGCTCAAGAAAGGTTGAGTAAGGATCCAGTTTGCTGAAAATGCCTTCTATGGCAGCGTCGATCAGCTCTTCTCTGTCTATCTGATCAACATAGTAAGTTTCAACCGTTTCAATAACATCCATCAGCAATGGGAAGTTATAGTGGTTGCTCGGGGTGGCGTGTTCCTTGCCAGCCAGGGTGATGGATAACCCCAGCATGAGTCCAAATACGATACAGCTGATATAGCGAAGTATTGGTAACATGCAGGCCCCCATTTGAGTGAAGGGGACCTGCAATCATCAGCGACAATATCTTGCCGGATTGATCGCTTGCCCCTTGTGCCTTATCTCAAAGTATAGGCCAGGCTCGGACTGTCCACCTGAACGCCCTACAAGCGCGATGGTGTCTCCCGTGTTGACTTGCTCTCCTACTGACTTGAGCAGAGCCTGGGCGTGACCGTAAAGGCTCATGTAACCTTTGCCGTGGTCAACTACCATCACCATACCAAAACCACGTAACCAGTCAGCATAGATAATCTTACCCGGAGCCACAGGTTTAACTTCGCGGCCTTCCGGCGCTGAGAGAATGACGCCCTTCCAGGTGATTCCCCCTGAGCGTTGGCTGCCGTATCTGTGGCGTACCTTGCCCTTGGTGGGCCAGCTGAGTTTACCCCGGCTTTTGGCCAGTCCATTAAGGGATGCGCTTTGTTTAACGGCGCGTTTGGCTTCGTCCAGCACGCGTTTCAGGCTGGCTTCTTCAATCTGCAACTGTTCCAGATGCGCGCCTTTATCCTGCAATACACGCTGCAACTGAGCCAGTGTCTGTTCTCTCTGGTCCTGCTCTTTTGCCAGCTCATCCGCCTGCTTTTGTTGATCCAGCATCAGCGCATTGAGCTTGGTCTTACGTTCCTGTTCCCTTTCCTCAAGCGAGGTCAGCTCTTCCATGGTGATCTTGAGGTTGGTGATCGCCTGGATTCTTGCGTCATTAAGGTACTGGTAATAGGCCAGCATACGTTCGATGGTGGCTGGGTTTTGCTGATTAAGCAGCATCTTGGTGTAGTCGTGGTTTCCCGCAAGGTAGGCACTGGCGAGCTGTTTGGACAGGGTGTCCTGCTGAGTATCTCTCAGCTTATTTAATTGGATTTTACGACTGGCGATATCTGCAAGTTCTTTGTCTATACCCTTCAGTGCTTTGCGGGTCTCATTGGCTTTTTGGGCAACCCGGGCGACAGCTTTTTCATCCTGTTTAAGCAAAGACAGTAATTGCTCTCTTTGTTTACTGGTACTTTGCAATGAGCTTTGTTGCTTGCTGATTTGTGATTGCAGACGCTTAAGCTCCGCCTGACGATCCTGCAGATCGGCGGCGTGCAGTCCAGATGAGAACATGAGAAAGCCTGCCATCAGGCAGGCTTTGGCTAACGTATGTTTTTGCACAGGTAACAGGTTACTCTTCAACTGTGATTAATGGGCGACCTGTCATTTCTGCCGGAACCGGTTGTCCCATCAGCGTCAACATAGTTGGCGCGATATCGCTGAGACGTCCACCGCTTTGAATGCTGGCATTACGGCCGACATAAATAAAGGGAACCAGTTCGCTGGTATGAGCGGTATGGGGCTGACCGGTAGAGGTGTCTACCATCTGCTCTGCGTTACCGTGGTCTGCAGTAATCAAACACTCACCGCCCACTTTCTGCAGCGCTTCAACCACTCTGCCAATGCTACTGTCTACCGCTTCACAGGCTTTGACTGCGGCATCAAAGTTGCCCGTATGCCCCACCATGTCGCCGTTGGGGTAGTTACAGATAATCACATCATACTTAGCCGATTCAATGGCTTTCACCAATTTGTCAGTCAGCTCTCCTGAACTCATCTCCGGCTGCAGGTCATAGGTGGCCACTTTGGGGGAGTTGATCAGGGTACGCTCTTCGCCCTCGAAGGTCTGTTCTTTACCGCCGTTGAAGAAGAAGGTGACGTGGGCGTACTTTTCTGTTTCTGAAATACGTAGCTGAGTTTTACCGCTGTTTTGCAGTACTTCACCCAGAGTGTTCACCAGCTGTGATGGCGGGAAAGCCACGGGCGCATCGATATCAGCGGCATACTCGGTCAACATGACGAACCTGGCCGACGGGTGAACCTTACGTTCGAAACCATCGAAGTCGCTATTGATAAAGGCGCGGGTAATCTGGCGGGCACGGTCGGCGCGGAAGTTCATAAAGATCAGCGTATCATTGTCCTGCAGTTGCGCACCCTCATTGTCACTATCAAGAATGGCTGATGCCGCCACGAACTCATCGTTTTCATCTCTGGCGTAGGCAGCTTCAAGGGCGTCGACAGCGTTGGTATAGCTGTACTTGCCGATGCCTTGAGTGATCAGCTCATAGGCTTGCTCAACGCGATCCCAGCGGTTGTCTCTGTCCATTGCGTAGTAGCGGCCAACAACAGAAGCGATTCGACCCTGGCCCAGTTCAGCAAACAGCTGATTAAAGTGCTCCAGGCTGCCTTTGGCGCTGCGGGGAGGCGTGTCGCGGCCATCGAGGAAGGCGTGCAGGTACACTTTGGAAGCACCGCGTTTTACCGCCAGCCGGCACATGGCTTCGATATGTTCCTCATGGCTGTGAACACCACCGGGAGACAGCAAGCCCATGATATGTACGGCGCCACCGGCGTTAACAGCGTCATCGACAGCTTTGGTCAGCGCCGGGTTGTCATCGAACTCACCATCCTGAATCGATTTGCCGATACGGGTCAGCTCCTGATAAACAATGCGACCTGAGCCAATATTGATATGACCCACTTCAGAGTTACCCATCTGACCATCAGGCAGACCTACATCCAGGCCGGAGCCAGAGATCAGTGAGTGCGGATACTCCTGATACAGTTTGTCCAATACCGGAGTGTTGGCATGATACACGGCGTTCTGATGAGTATCTTCGCGATAACCCCATCCATCCAGTATCAAAAGCGCCAGCGGACGTTTTGCTGTTGTCATTGAACTTCCTTACATAAGCTAAAGCGTGAAATTGAATCTGAAATTGCTCAAATACTACTATGGTTTGGCAGGTGGGAAAACGTCAGTCCCTGCGATTGCCGTTATCGCACCGGCCTGATAACTGATTTGCTGGCACCAGTGGGGGCAACCGGGTTTGTTGAGCATTATTCATAGCTGAAACAAAGCATTCGGCTGCAAAACCCTTAGTTTGCTGCATTCTGCCATATCAGTAGGTATACTCTGTGCCTTCGGAATGTCTCTCGCCCTTATTACAGGCACTGAATCATGCAAGAATACATCGAGTTTTTTAAAGCCAACCCAATGCTGAGTCTGGCGTGGGTAGGTTTGTTGGTGGCAGTTATTGTTACTACGGTTAAGGCCGCGGTCTCCGGCATCAAAAACATTGGTAATCAGGAGTTGTCCATTCTGGTCAACCGCGAAAACGCCAAGGTCGTTGATGTGCGCTCTAAAGAAGAGTTCAAGAAGGGCCATATCGTTGACGCGATCAACGTGCCAATGGCGGATATTAAAAACAACCAGCTGTCAGCGGTTGAAAAGTTTAAATCCACCCCCATTATCTTGGTATGCAACACTGGCATGACCTCGTCACAGGCTGCTCAGCTTTTGGCCAAGCAAGGTTTTGAGAACCTGCTGAATCTGAAAGGCGGTATGGGTGACTGGCAGGCAGCTAATTTGCCTGTTAAGAAAAGCAAGCGATAAGGTTGGCAGACGGCTCGCTGTAGCCGTCCAGCATAAATAACAGTCGATTAATATCCTTGGTGTGTTTTTTTGACTGATGTACCGTTATAACCGGGAAGGAATTGGGAGAATGACCTCCCTGAGCCCAATACGGCTTTAATCGCGAAGCCGCAACAAAGATAGGATAGGTAGGAAACTATGGCTGAAGCAGTAAATAACGAACAACAAGCCCCACAATTCAACATTCAGCGCATCTTCACCAAAGATGTGTCTTTTGAAACTCCAAACAGCCCAGGCGTTTTCCAGAAAGAGTGGAACCCAGAGGTGAAGCTGGATCTGGACACCCGCAGCAACAAGCTGGCTGATGATGTATATGAAGTTATCCTGTCTCTGACTGTAACCGCTCAAAACGGCGAAGAAACTGCTTTCCTGTGTGAAGTACAGCAAGCCGGTATCTTCTCTATCTCTGGCCTGAGCGAGCCTCAGCTGGCCCACTCTCTGGGTGCTTACTGCCCGAACGTACTGTTCCCATATGCCCGCGAACTGGTTGGCAGCCTGGTGAACCGTGGTACTTTCCCACAGCTGAACCTGGCTCCTGTCAACTTCGATGCCCTGTTTGCCCAGTATGTGCAGCAGCGTCAGGCCGAAGCTCAGGTAGCTCAATCTGAAGAAGCCAACGCGTAATTTTCTATGAACAACACTGCCGATATTACGGTACTGGGGGCGGGCTCATACGGCACCGCCCTGGCGATCTCTTTGGCCAGCAATGGTCACAAGACAGTGCTGTGGGGCCATGAGCCCGCACATATTGCCAATCTCAAGCGTGATGGTGAGAACCAGGAGTTCCTGCCGGGTATAAAGTTGCCTGAGCAACTGACTCCTGAAGCCGATCTGGCCACTGCACTGGCTGCCAGTCGCAATGTGCTTGTGGTGGTTCCCAGCCATGTGTTTGGACTGGTATTGAGCCAGGCCAAACCGCTGCTGCGTGAAGACGCGCGTATCGTCTGGGCCACTAAAGGCCTGGAGCCGGAAACCGGCCGTCTGCTGCAGGATGTCGCCCGCGATGAGCTGGGTGAAGGCTATCCATTGGCAGTGTTGTCCGGTCCTACCTTTGCCAAAGAACTGGCCGCCGGTTTGCCGACGGCTATTTCTGTCGCCGGTACTGACCAGCAATTTACCGATGATCTGGTTGAATTGCTGCACAGCCCCAAACGTTTGCGCGTATATGCCAACGATGACTTTATCGGTCTGCAGTTGGGTGGCGCGGTGAAGAACGTTATCGCTATTGGCGCCGGTATGTCCGATGGTATTGGCTTTGGTGCCAACGCCAGAACGGCATTGATTACCCGTGGTCTGGTTGAACTCTCCCGTTTGGGTGAGGCTCTGGGCGCCAAAGGCAGTACCTTTATGGGTATGGCAGGCTTGGGTGATCTGGTATTGACCTGTACTGATAACCAGTCCCGTAACCGTCGTTTCGGATTGGCGCTGGGTAAGGGTTGTGATGTGGATACTGCACAGGCTGAAATTGGCCAGGTGGTTGAAGGTTATCGCAACACCAAAGAGGTTTATACCCTGGCTGAGCGTTTGGGTGTTGAGATGCCGATTACCGAGCAGATCTACCAGGTGCTGTATGAGGACAAATCTCCGTTTGAAGCTGCAGCTCAGCTGTTGGCACGCGAGAAAAAGTCCGAAACATCAGGCAGTTAATACGGCTGAAAATTTCACGAAAAAGGGTGCTAAAATAGCACCCTTTTTTATTTCCAGAAGTAGGCGAAAGGCGCAATGCAGAAGTTTGATGTCATCATTATCGGAGCCGGTGCGGCAGGGATGATGTGTGCCCTGACGGCAGGATATCGGGGCCGTAGTGTGTTGTTGCTGGACAATGCCAAACAGCTGGGGCGCAAGATACTGATCAGTGGCGGTGGCCGCTGTAACTTCACCAACCAGAACATTGAAACCAGTGCTTACCTTTGCCGCAACAGCCATTTCGTCAAGTCCGCGCTGGCTCGTTATACCCAATGGGACTTTATTGGCATGGTGGAGCGCCATGGCATCGAGTTTCATGAAAAGACCCTGGGTCAGCTGTTCTGCAACGAATCCGCCAAGGATATCGTCAGCATGCTTACCACTGAATGCGACTGGGCGGGAGTAACTACTCAGCTGCGTACCGAAATCCTGAATATCGACAGGTTGGAGCAGGGCTTTGCGCTGGAAACCTCCGAGGGCCGTTATCAGTGTGACTCTTTGGTGATTGCTACTGGCGGACTGTCTATGCCGAAACTGGGGGCGACCCCATTTGGTTATAAGGTGGCAGAGCAGTTTGGCCTTAAGTTGCTGCCAACCACAGCAGGTTTGGTGCCCTTTACCCTGCAGCCGGAAGATAAAGAAAAGTATGAAGAGCTGTCGGGTATTGCCCTGCCCGTGACTGCTACTGCTGAATGCGGCAAGCAGTTCAAAGAGGCTATGCTGTTTACTCACAGAGGCCTCAGTGGTCCTGCAGTATTGCAGATCTCCTCCTACTGGAAGCCGGGTGAGAAGATCAGCTTTAACCTGCTGCCTGAACTGGATTTTGTTGAGTGGTGCAAAACAATCACTCATGAATCACCAAAACTGTCATTTAAGAATGCATTGAGTCGACTGCTGCCCAAGCGTTTAGTGGAACGTTTGATGGAGTTGGGCGCGCTGCCGGACAAGAATCTGAACCAGTTGGGGAAGGGCGAAGTTCAGCAGCTTGCAGACTATCTGCATCATTGGCAAATCGCTCCCAATGGTACCGAAGGCTACCGCACTGCCGAGGTCACTCTGGGTGGGGTGGACACCGACGAACTGTCTTCCAAAACCATGGAAGCCAAGAAGGTGCCCGGACTTTACTTTATCGGCGAAGTGATGGACGTCAGTGGCTGGTTGGGAGGCTATAATTTCCAATGGGCCTGGAGCTCAGGTTATGCGGCGGGTGAGATGGTGTAAATCTATCTCATCAAACCAAAGTTAGACCTGATGCTCGCTATGGAAGATAGTGCAGCACTAACACCCCCTAATAAAATGAATATTGACTGACCAGAAGTGAGTGCGAGTCCAATTACAGCCATCAAGATCAACAGAGTAAATGGGAGGCGGAAGTTTTTCCATGTCCCTGCCTCTGCGCGGCGAATTAATGCTTCGAAAACCTCTTTAGACTCAGCATTACGTACAAAAATTTTGAATGTGTTATTAATTAACTTCAGATCTATGTCATTAGCATCAAGGGCTATCAATCCTTTTTGTCCGAGTAAGCTGATTAAATGCTTATTTTGTGGGTTGATCTGTTTGCCCTGAGTAAGGTAGTAGAGCGCCAGCTTCTCTTTATCATTACAGTTTTCCCATTTGTATCTGTAAGTGGCTTCAAAACAGTGGAGCAGATAACTGTATGTATGTGCTGTTGAGCTTTTTGTCACTGTACCCTTAAATAGCTCAGTTTTGATATCAAGTGCGGCTAACTCAGGTAAGGCGTCCTGTTCGTCCTGAGCTATTTGTTTGTTTAGTCCATGGTAAAAACCTTCTATCCCTTCATCTAGTTCAAGGTTAAAGTCCATTAAACACTCAGACCATGCAAGCATATCATGATGCCCAACGGCGTTATCATATTCCGATGGAGCAGCACGTAATTGCTCGGTGAGCAGTTCATCGTACCATTTTAACTTGTGAAACGTGGAGCTTGAACAATGTAATACCACCTTAAGATTATATGTGTCGTTAAGTTCTTTAAGGTACTCGATCAGTGAAAGTAATTGATTACGATTCGGTTGGGTTTCTAAACAAATCTCCATATCCCACAAATCGAACTGGTGACTATCCTTTGTATAAGTTGCCTTAAGATTTGGAAGTGTTAAGCCTGTGACGTCCTTATGGTCATTGAGGTATTTAGCAATCAAATTATATGGATATGCCGTATTAGTTCTTAGTTTTACAGTAAGCAGTCCTCCATCTCGTTTGGTTAAACCTAATTTCAAGACTAGGCCATTACAGAGGTTTTGGGCCTTATTCTTCTCATGCTGGCTAGCGCCAGTATTTATTTGCTTTAGCGTGTGTAGATACTTCTTAATATCACGAGTTAGATGTAATCTAGGTCTGACCCAAGTTATAAATATTAACAACCAAAAGCCTATAATCCCAAGGCTAATTAAAATCTGCAGTAATGACCCGTAGCTTTTAGCAGTGTTATTGCCATTTGGACAGCTTTGAAATTTAATAAAACATACAAACTGCTTTATCGATGAGCTGAGCATGTTATCCAGATAATTTTTGTATAGGCTTAGTCTTGTATGTATCGTTAAATCGCCGGCTTCGGTTGGTGATTGCTGTTGAAGATCTTTTAACCATCCACAGTTATCTTGGCTGATACAGTGGGCTAAGCTGTTAGGATAGAACTCTCTGAAAAAGCCAAGAATTTCGGTTCTATTCTGTTGATTGTTCTGTACGGCTAGCGTCTCTTGATGGCCTTGAAAGATAATCTGTGAGCTTTTATAGCTTGGTAGAATAATAGCTGTAAATAATAAACAGGTTAAAACGAAAGAGGTGCCTGATATTTGTGAGGTTAAGTCTGACTTCAGGTTATCTAGTACTTGTTTTCCGCCTCTCTTCTTTATTGAAAAAGATAAGCAAATCATAATAAATATGATTGACATGAGAAAAAATGCTAACCAGACACCCCAATGAAGCTGGTAGAAAGCTTCAAGTAAAATAAAAAGTATTAAGCTGGTAATCACAGGTAACTGCACGAGGTAAAGCCAGCTATCACCATTAACTCGTTTAAGTAATTTATTACCTATAGTTGTATGCCCCATATTACAAAGTCTTAAAGCACTCAATTTTATTATCCAGGCAAGTAGTTGTGTCCCAACCACAAGGATAACAATAGATACTAACAGGTAGATATAATGGTTGGTGGCAAAGGCATTGACATTGGTATTCGGTAGGAAGGCTACCAAGGTAAAAGGGCTAGGGTATTTATTATCTTCAGATAATGCGAATTTATGTTGGAGGTAGTAACCACTATACCCATGGTAGTAACCAGCAAGCGGCTGTGGGTTTTGACCAGTCAACCAACTTGAGAATAGATGTGTAGTCGTATTGTTAAGGGTTAGCAGATTCTCTTTTAGACTGCGATTATTATCGCTGTGAAAAAGCACTTCGCCTGTATATTGGTTAACTAATATTATGCTGGCATCAGAGATAATACTATTGTTATCACTATTAAGGTTAAACGTAGTTGGCAGATATATATCGGCTCCTATAACATAGCCTGAGGTTTCTGCATTAGTGCTTATGGTCGTGCCTAAACTCCCATCGCCGATATTGTATAAGCGTTGCAAGTAGACTTTCTGTCCTTCGCTGGCAAGTTGCCAACCATTACCTCTCTGTATCTCTTTGAAATAATCTCGATGAGAAACAAAAATATTAGTTGTGAGTGGTTTTTCATGACGGTTTATGGATATCAGACTCTTTCCTTCATTATTAGCTAAAAAGCTAGTGATTAGTATGGGGTATTCTGAGAGGTGCCTTTTATTACTGTTTATGGATTTAAGACTCCTTCCTTCGTCATTATCAAAAAAACTATAGGTTAGTATGGGTTTTTCGTTGGACAACTTCTCAACATGTTTTGAAATGTATATAGTTTTATTTATTTCTTTATCATTGGTAGTTTCCTTAAGTGTGATTTCCTTTCCCACGAGTGCAATGCTTTTTTTATGTGAGTTTTTAATGCTATTCGAGATGTTATTTTGATCTTCTATTCTGTTTTTGTTGTCTCCTTGTACTCTATAAACTAACGGGTTGTAAGGGGTTTTACTATTTGGATCGTCATAAAAATCCTTGTCACTAAGTAATATCTCTATTGATTTAGATAACTCATTTCTGAGACCGTTATTTAAGCTTTCTAACAGTTTCTCAGCCTGCGATTGTCGCTGTTCAATGAGCCTTAACTTGGCGCTTTGGGTTAGTGTGAAGCACACAGAAGTGATGAGGAGTGAATACAATATAAAAGTTGCAGCTCTTCGTAATGGCTTAGGCATACTTTTGTTTATTTCATAGAGCCACAATTGAGTAAACACCCATATAGCTGCCAGAATAAATATTCCACTAATCATTAACGGAAGATTATGCTCCAAGGGGTCCCGACTTTTCAATTGGCTGTGGGTAAGTGTGGCGATTAAAAAGTACTTTTGCTCGCCTGAAATTTCACCTAATTTTACCGGGTGAAAAAAGACTCGAGTTTTTTGGCCGCCAAGAAGAGTATCGGTAAAACCTGTTTGCTCTATAGAGTAATCTTCTTCCCCTTTTTTTGATGGGGGGCTTGAAAATAGAGAAGCCAAGGAGCCAGTGTTATGGTTTTCTTCTTTCTGTTTTATTAAGTTAGAAAGAGCTACAATATTATGGACACCATAGCTATTGGAGTTGGCTAAAATTTGATTATTTCCCTTAGCCAGTAAAAGGTCATCAAAATTACTCTCTATTTGGTGTAGGATTTCACTTAATTCTATAAGGCTATATTTACCTTTTGAATTTCTTATGCAGACTTGGTTGTTAGCATTTATGGCTATTACAACACCAATCTCCCCTAATTTTGATGAGCTTATTATTGGCAACTCTCTAGGCTTGTTATGGATAGTTATTTTGCCAGCTTCTATGCTAGTGGTTGAACCTATATCTCCTGACTTTTGTGGTTCGTTATCCTGTGGTTTAGTAAAGGCTTCTTCGCATCCACTTTCTCCTTTATAACTATTAAATTGATTTTTTAGAGCTTGTGTATCTTCATACAGTGTGAGTGCCTTAATTCGGCTTAATTGCATGTTGAGACTATCTTCAGCCTCTGAAAGCTGGCGAAAGTAATCAATATTTATCTGGGTTTCTAGATTTTTTTTATAGGTGAGGTAGACATAGTATGAAAGCACTGCAGCAACAATGAGTACTATGTAAGCACTTAAATTATGGGGCTTTTTTGTGTTGCTGGAGGTATTCATGATAAGTGCTTTCTACTTAAGCATTTGCTTAACCTACTCCTTGGCTGGTTAAATATCAATTGTATAACTTTCCGTTTTCCAAATTAGGACTGTTTACTCCAGCTAAGCATAAGAACTTAATTTTTTACCATTGTCATAGGGCTATGGTCGCCATCTGAGTACGGATGAACATTATGGTCAACTAATTTTCATACACTTCGATACAAACTGTCCGGATTGAGCATCTCGTGAAATGTGCAGCCTGCTCACTATGCTTTGATGAGTAAGTCAACGTTCCCAATTTTTACTACATGTCGCTGATTACCGTCTTGCTGAGGGTATTGTGGTCATGTTTCGTCTTCTGACTGTAAATCAATGTAAAAAGCTTATTTATACTACAAATAAGTGTTAGGTTCGGATGTCAGTTACCTAAAGGGGATACTGATATGTTCTGTCCAAAGCGATCATTTTCACTCTTTCTTGTCTCAGGCATATTTCTGAGCGGCATGTCCTGTACCACTACTTCCAGCGCGGCTGATAAAGAGTGGGTTTTAGCCTCTGATGAGGTGAATACCACAAACTTGAACAGCAAAATTCAACAAGCAATCAGTTACTTGAAAGAGAACGGCAACAGCAATAGTACCGCAACGATTCTCCTGCCGGCGGGGCGTTTCGATCTGGATTCCAATACAGATCAAAAGGGAACCTTGATGTTCAATGGTCTTGAAACGGACAGTGATGGCAGCTTGGTACTTAAGGGCGCTGGCAGAGGGAAGACCACATTGGTTTTTACTGACTTCGAACAGTCTGCTGTGTACGGAAAGATGATTAAGGGGCTGACCCTGCAGGGATTACATTTTACCCGTGAGCATTATTCCGCCACTCAGGGAGAGGTGGTCAGCACGGCTCCGGGTGAGGTAGTGATAAAAATCCACCGTGGCTTTCCAAAGCCAGATTTTCTATGGCGATACAAGGATCTTGGCCACTATTTAAGAAGAGCGACCAATAGTACCACTGACCCTTTAATCATACTGACCGATAATGATCAGGTGAAGTATGGATACAGGGATGGGGCGCCTTATCCTCCCGAACATGTTAAGGGACGGCAGTGGAAGTTTTATCTGGCCAATAAGAAGCTGGATCTGGAGGGCAAGGGGTACAGCAAGGGAAGTTATGTGGCCATAAAAGCCAAAAAGTCAGGCTTTCCCTATGAGTTTCGCGGGGGTGAGCGGCTGACAATGGACGATATTAAATGGACGCACAGTACCAGAGGGATTATCAGAGGAACGACCCTGGCCGACGGCACTCGATATGCCTTTAACGATATCACTATCAGTAATTGCCTGATCGCCCGGGCCAAACCCAGGTTCGATCAAACCCCCATACTGTCAGCCAGTGGCGGTGGTATTCAACTGAATCAACCCGATGACCTGCCTGCCAATAACATTCTGGTGAAAAACTGCCGCCTGGAATCCACTGGCGATGACAATATCGCCCTGTTCAACGTGAACAATGTGAGACTGGAAAATCTCAAAAGCAACAATGCTTTTGCCCGCAGTATTCTGGTGACATCAAAGGCGCGAAACCTTTGTGGTTCCAATATCAGTGTAACCAACGGTGTGATTGAAAATGATAAGCAAGAGCCGGTGACGATAGCTGAGTGTGATTGAGCCAGTTAAATCAAATTGAAAGGGAACCCTGGATGAGAGTGTTGCTGGCGTGTCTTTTATTCTGTTTCTGTACGGGAAAGGGCTTTGCTTTGGAGGTGCTGGAGCTGGAGCCTGTTGCTGATGATATGACGCCGGTATTGCGCAAGGCGCTGGCGACGGTGACAGGTCCCCATGTACGCATAGTGCTTAAGCCGGGGCGTTATCAGTTTCTGCCGGACTATGCTGAGTCTTCGTACCGGGTCATTACCAATCATGGCAATGGCGTAAAGAAGGGGATTTTTACGCTGCAGGGTTTTGATTCTGTTGAGATAGAGGGCAATGGCGCTGAATTGATATTCCATGGTCAGGTCGCTCCTTTCCAGTTCTACCGGAACAACAAGGTGACAGTGCGAAATTTATCTATCGACTGGGATATTCCCTTCACTTTTACTGCTGAAGTGGTGGGTGTTGACTCCCGTCAGGGATGGGTTGATTTGAAGCCTCTGCCGGGAAACAGTTACAAGCTTGTCGGGGGAGAGTTGACGTTTCCCAATGTGGATGGGTTTAACTATCAATATCTTGGCTCAACTCTTTACTTCTACCCAGATAAGAAACGGGTTGTCCATGGTGCATGGGATTTCAAAAGTAAGCCTTCCCGGGTTGAAAAGCGTGGTAAGGGTGTTTTTCGGCTCCATGAAAAGTTGAAGCACTATCCTGAGGTGGGCATGTGGTGGAACTCAAAAGGAGACCGCCACAACGACAGATATGCACCGGCTTTTCAGGTACGTAACTCCAGTAATATTCTGATAGATGGCGTTAAAGTGCACCATGCTCTGGGAATGGGGTTTCTGTTTGAGCGGTCCAAAGATATCCAAATCCTCAACAGCGCCGTGGTACTGAAAGATGAGCAGCACGGAACCCGGGTGGTTTCCTCCACCGCAGATGCCACCCATTTTGCCAATTGTGGCGGTAATATTCTGATTGAAAACAGTCGTTTCGAGAACATGTTGGACGATGGCGTTAATGTCCACGGCACCTATGTGACCGTAAATAAGTTAACTGATAAACATACCCTTATCGCTGAATTGATGCATTTTGAGCAGCAGGGTTTTGAATTTGCCGCTGCAGGGGATGAGGTCTGGTTTATCCATCAGCCGGATATAGCACGGCAAACAATGAATCGTGTGATTGCCGTAAATCCCATCAATGAACAATTTGTTGAGCTTAGATTTGAGCAACCCCTGCCGGCGAACCTAAAAGTGGGAGATCTGCTGGAAAACAAAACCTGGAACCCTGCCTTTACCCTGCGTAACAGTGAAATTGGCGATCACAGAGCCAGAAGTATCGTACTGAAAACGCCTGAGCCAATCCTGGTTGAAGGCAATCGCTTTTACTCCATGATGTCCTGCATTTTCCTGCGCGGCGAGAGCTTCTACTGGTATGAATCCGGTGCGGTTGAGGATGTGACTATCCGCAATAACAGGTTCGAGCACTGTGCATACTCGGGTAAAGAGCATGCTGTGGTGTATATCACCCCGAGGCTGGGCAGAGGCTTCGACGCTACTCAGGCTTTTGACAGCAACATCCGGTTTATCGATAACGATATTCTGACCTTTGATAACAGAGTTGTTTGGGCCGACAGGGTTGATGGCATGACAGTCACGGGCAACCGGATAGTGAAGGTGTCAGATACAAACAGACCTCCGCTTCACCCGAATGCTCCAGTATTTGAATTCACCAACAGCCATCGGCTGACGATCAAGGATAATGACTATCAGGGACAGGTCGTGACTCTGTTGCAGCTGGATGAGACCAGTCAGGCAAGCCTTCAGCATTGAAGGATAGGAACGGATGAAGAGTAAGGCCCACTGTGCAGTGGGCCTTTTGATTATCAGCAAGCCGCGGATGACGGGATCAGTTAATCGCCATAGAGATGAAGTAACCTGTGGTTGTCGCCACAATCACCCCGATAAAGCCGGGCATCAGGAAGCTGTGATTCAAAATGTACTTACCGATACGTGTGGTACCGGTACGGTCAAAGCTGATAGCAGCCAGATCGCTTGGGTAGAAGGGGAAGAAGAAGTAAGCGTAACAGGCTGGCAGCACACCGATCAGCACGGCAGGTGGAATACCCAGCGAGAAACCCAATGGCAGCATAATGGTTAACACAGCAGCCTGACTCTTGAGGAAGGCCGACACCACAAACATCGCGATGGCAAAGGTCCAGGGATAGAGGTTAACCATATCGCTTATCTGGCTCACCAGATAGGATTTATGATGACCGATAATGGTGTCGCTGAGCCAGGCAATACCGAAGATGATCACCACGGCAGTCATCCCCGCGCTGAACACGTTGCTGCTGACAATCTTCTTGGGGTCGATATTGGTCACCAGCAGGATAATGCCACCTACCGCCAGCATCAGAAACTGAATGGCTTTGGACATACCCACCTTTTCCGGCAGTAACACGTCGCCAAACATGGCCACCACAATCACCATCAGAATACCCAGCAGGAACACGGTCAGACCGCGACTGGCGATAGGGTCTTTACCATCTTTATTGGTGTGTTCAATATCTGCATCCACCAAAGAAGCCTTAAACTCGGGGTCCTGCAGTCTGGCCTGGAATTCTGGGTCTTTATCCAGATCTTTACCCCGCTTGAGACTCCAGGCACAGGCAACCAGCACGCCGGTCAATGTAGCTGGAATGGTCACCAGCAGTACGCTGATAAGACTCAATTCAAGGCCGTTTTCCATCGAAGTGGCAATCACCACGGCGGCAGCTGCTGCAATCGGGCTGGCGGTGATACCCATCTGTGACGCCACAGTGGCAATAGCCATAGGGCGTTCCGGGCGAATGCCTTTTTTGTAGGCAACGTCATAGATAACAGGTAGCAGCGGATAAACTGAGTGGCCGGTACCCACTAACACGGTGAGGAAATAGGTACAAAGTGGGCCGAGGAATACAATATGGTCCGGGTGTTTGCGCAGCAGCTTTTCGGCAAATTTCACCAGCAGCTTGAGGCCACCGGTGGCTTCCAGCGTGGCGGATGCCGCGACCACAGCCAGAATAATCAGCATAACCGTGACCGGCGGTGACCCAGGGGCGATGCCGAATACAAACGCCATAATGGATACACCCAGGCCACCGAACAGGCCGAAGGCCACCCCTCCATAGCGGATACCGATAAAGATTACCGCCAATAACAACAGCATATGGACATAGAACATGGCTGATTCTCCCTGTTTCAGCTCAATATTGAAGACGGCTCTTCACCGCCTGCCATTAGCTGGTTATATCCAACCGGAGATCATGGAAACCTGCAGGTGATCACAGCTTGAGTTATCCAGCGATTGCTAAAAAATCGAAACGTGACAGTAGGTTAGCTTGTTGTCTGTTTTGTGAGCCAACGCAGGGTGCGATATCAGCTAAAGCGTATTGAATCCGCTGGCATCTTGGTATTTGCCACAGCAGAGTAAAAAGCCTCAGTGGCGCTCTATCGGCAAAGATCGACATTGGGTATGATTCCTCACATTCAACGAAAAACCAGTCAAAGGACAGCAATCATGGCTAAAGCCAAAATCGGTATTGTGACCGTCAGCGACCGCGCCAGCGCCGGTGTTTATGAGGATATTTCGGGTAAAGCTATTATCGATACCCTGAATGATTACCTGACGTCAGAGTGGGAACCTGTTTATGAGGTGATCCCGGATGAGCAGGATGTGATTGAAGCGACGCTGATCAAGATGGCCGATGAGCAAGAGTGCTGCCTGATTGTGACTACCGGTGGTACCGGTCCGGCCAAGCGTGATGTGACGCCTGAAGCGACCGAAGCTGTATGTGACCGTATGATGCCGGGCTTTGGTGAACTGATGCGCGCCGAGTCGCTGAAGTTTGTACCTACCGCCATTCTGTCCCGCCAGACTGCAGGCCTGCGTGACGATACCCTTATCGTTAACCTGCCTGGTAAGCCCAAGTCTATTCGTGAATGTTTGGATGCCGTATTCCCGGCCATTCCTTACTGCATCGACCTGATGGAAGGCCCGTTTTTGGAATGCGACGAAGAAGTGATTAAGCCATTCCGGCCTAAGGCTAAATAGCTGAATAGCGATCGATTTGATGGAAGGCCGCTGATCCAAGTACTGAGAATGCAACGAAGAAGTGATTAAGCCGTTCCGTCCAAAGGCTAAATAATCCCAGATGCCAGAAATGCCAAACCTCAGTCATTAAGCTGTCTGGTTCTGTGCAGCGACTTAGCTCAGGCATTTTACCTTTGCAGCCGAGACATAATCTAAAAGGGTTCCCTCACGAGGGAACCCTTTTGTTTTAGCCTGACACCAGTTGAATTCGATATTCCCCGTGTTTCTGGCGTAAGGCTTTCCATGACTCATAAGCGGCGCTTGAATAAAAGGCTTTGGCAGATTCAGGTGTTGGAAATTCAGCTATCAATAGCTGTTGCCACGGCTCATCTTCTCCTTCGACCAATTCAAGCTTTGTTGCCTTCAGAATGTATTGACCTCCGTATTCATGCATCAGACCGGGGACGTTGTTGAAGTAGTCCTTAGTCCAGCCAAGACTCCATACTCTCGCTTGAATCAGCAGTAACGTCTTCATTCACAACAGTGCTTGTTGTAGAAACGCCAGGCCGATACCCCAGTGCCCAGCATCAATACCGGAATCGCCACCATATGGGCGAACACATTAGGCTCGATGTTCATATGCAACCACAGCAACAGGCTCCAACTGATTGCCAGATAGCCCAACGATATTAACCCTCTTTGATATTTGCTCAGCATGTTTCACCTCCTGATGCCTGATGGAAACAGTATAGAAACTGGACAAACAGGCTGTGAGTGTCATTATTGACAATATTATGGTGAAAAGTGACAGGTGAAAGATGAAGACAGTGATGATTCTTGCTGCCGGTAATGTGGTTGCCAGCGGTATCAGTAGCTTTCTTGACGTATTCAGCTTCTGCAATGTGTATTGGAAACGTATTCATCCCGAGGCCGAAAATGATCTGTTTCATGTGCATGTGGTCAGTCCGGATGGTGAGCCAGCGCTGACCAATCAGGGATTTCAAATTCCGGCCACAGGTATAAAAGAGACGGATCTCAATCAGGCTGATGCGGTATTGCTGGCTTCAGCCTTTGTGACTGATGAATCCGAATTGATGGCGTTCCAGCGCGCCTTTGCACCTTTTGTGGTGCCCCTGACAGATTACGCCAAAACCGGTAAGCCGATAGCGGCCTATTGTTCCGGAACCTTGGTGCTGGCTTCCACCGGCTTGATGAATGGGGTTAAGACCACCACAGTCTGGTGGCTGACAGAGCTGTTTAAGCAGCGCTTTCCCCAAGCCCACTTGTGTATGGATTCGCTGGTGGTCAGTGACTGCCAGTTTCATACTGCCGGGGCGACCAGTTCCTGCCTGAGTCTGGCGCTGCATATGGTGGAACAATTGGCCGGGGTGCAGGTCGCACATCAGCTGTCCAAGGTACTGCTGGTGGCGCCCAACCGCAGCTCACAGCAACCTTTTATGACCATGTCATTTCAATTGGAGCAGCATCAGGACAGTCAGGTGCAGGCGGTGCAGGAGTGGATGCAGCAAAACCTGACCAGCCAGATAAATCTGGATGAGCTGGCCGGGCAGTTTGCCATGGGCAAGCGCACCCTGATCCGACGTTTTAAGAGTGCTCTGAATGAAACGCCGGGCAGCTATTGGCAAAAGCTGAGAATTGATGAAGCCAAGCGTCTGTTGGAGACCACAGATATGGCTTTAGAGCAGATTATCGACCGGGTTGGCTATGGCGACTCTGCTTCATTTCGGAAGCTGTTCCAGCAACAAACCTCATTATCCCCCAGAGCATACCGCGCCAAGTTTAACAGCCACACCTGTTGCTGACAGCGGCCTGGCTGACAACAAAAAGCGCAGTCAATGCTGCGCTTTTGATTCTTCTGGCTTAACAATAACCGTTACTTGAGGCTTTTTATCTCCTGATCCAGCTGATAAGCCGAGTCAGTGACAATTTTCTCCAGCGTGGCAATCCGCTCCTTAAGTTGAGCATTCTCTGTCGCCAGTTGCTCTACCTGTGACTTATCTGCCTTGCCAATGCTGGATGCAGTTTGCGTGGCGCGGCTTTTCATCCAGACTTTGAACATCTCGGACGCGGACACACAGATTACAAATACAGTGATAACCGCCATAAGTGCATAATCGTTTTCCATCATAACCTCCGAAACTCTTTTAAATTGATGGCCACTGCATCCCTGGCGCAGCGGCCAAAGGGATTACAGACCGAAGACCACCTTCTCGCTCTTCAGCATTCTTTCTAGTCCCAGTGCCATTACCAGGGCAATAAACAGTGTGGTGGCAGACGATACCAGCAGCTGCAGCATGGGGATTTCCCTGCCTTTCACCAGTGCCATCATGGCCTGTTGTTGACCAGATACCGGCAGCCATTGCAGTGTGTCCGGAGCGATTTCATATGTGGCCATCATGGAGATCCCCAGAGGCACAATCAGTACTATGGTGAGATAGGACTGAGCCTCTTTGAAGGTCTTGGCCATAAAGGAGACGAAGATCTGCAGGCTGGCCGCCATTAGGGCGACTGGGATACCCACCAACAGCATGGCAAGCATAAACTCTGGTGAGATATTGATGCTGAAACCCAGCTCCTGCCAGGGCACCAGGGTATAAGCGAACTTGGAAACCAGCAGGATTAACGCCAGACCCAGCAGCGCAAATACGCTGACCGCGATAATCTTGGAAATCACCAGTTCCCGGGTCGATACAGGGTGACTCAGCAGCAGTGCCAGTGAATTGCGTTCCCGCTCACCGGCGCTGGTGTCGATAGCCAGGTTCATGCCGGAAATAAACACGGCATAAATCATGGTGAAGATAGCCAGCCCCAGAATCACACCACCCCTGGAGGTCGCTGTGGACTGATCTTCCACCTTGAGCTTGATAGGCTGAACCACTCTTGGGTCAATACCCCGGGCAATCAGGCGCAAACTGCCCACTTCCATGCTGTAGGACTGCAGGTTCTGCTCCAGTCTGCGAATTGACTTTTGCAGTTTCTCGTTGGACTTGTCTGCTTGCAGAATCACTACCGCCTGCTGACCTTTGGCCATCTGTGCAGGATAGTCTTCCGAAATCGTCAGAGTGATCTCCTTGATGTCGGGATCGTCCGCTTCGCCGTGCAGCACACCTTCGTTACCCAGGTAACGCACCAGATCCGGCGCATAATCCTGATTATTGATGGTGATCTTAATATCTTCCGGGCTGGTCAGCTGGCCAATCAGCACCATAAACAAACCACACATCACCAGAGGTGTACCAATCGCATAGTAGAGACCGGCCATTACCGAGCGTTTATCGCGGGCGGCATCTTTCAGCTCTTTGCGAGCCAGAGTGATTATCTTGTTGATCATGCTGCAATCCCCTCATCTGTACCGATAAGTTGAATAAAGGCTTCTTCCAGTGAATCGTGGCCGGTTTGAGCACACAGTTCTGCCGGGCTGCCGGTGGCAACTACCTTGCCATTGGCCATCACTATCACCTGATCGCACAGGGCAGCGACTTCCTGCATCACATGACTGGAGAACAGCACACAGTGGCCCTGATCTCTCAGGTCTTTGAGCATGCCTCGAAGCACCCGGGTACTCATGACATCCAGGCCCCGGGTCGGTTCATCAAGAATGATGTTACGGGGGCGATGCACAATGGCCTGCGCCAGTGCCGTCTTCATACGTTGGCCCTGGGAGAAGCCTTTACAGCGACGGTCGGCAATATCATCCAGTCTCAGATCGTGAATCACTTTCTCTGCCGCAGCTTTGGCCTCTTTGCGGTTCAAGCCGTTGAGCTCGGCAAAAAAGCTGATGTACTCCCGTGGAGTCAAACGCTCATACAGGCCAAATGGGTCCGGGAACAGGCCCAGTTGTTGTTTGGCTTCCTGTGGTGAAACCGCCACATTGATGCCTTCAACTTCGGCGCTGCCGGAATCGGGCTTCAGCAGGCCAAATACAGTACGCAGACAAGTAGTCTTACCTGCACCATTGGGGCCCAGCAGGCCGGTGATCTGGCCATCTTCAGCGGTGAAACTCAGGCCGTCCAACGCCTGAACATCACCGATGCGCTTATAAAGGTCGTTTACGCTAATCATGGCGATTACTCCTCGTTGCTGGCGTTGGCCAGGGGTTCGACAGTGTTGGCATTGAGATAAAAGCTGCGGCTGGTGTCCCGCTCCATACACTCAGTGTCCAGGTTTTCCAGTGAGCCATCTTTTACCAATGTGGCTATAAGGCCATGGGCGCAGGTTTGTGCGGCTGTGCCATGACCTGCGTAGGGAGAGACAATGTGCTCAGCATTGGTCAGCTGTACTTTGGCCAGCTCGCCCCATGAGGGAGGGGTAGCCGGGTCCATCTCACCAGACAGCAGTAAAGTTGGAATGTTGCTGGTGACCGGCTGGTGGAAGTCAGCATTGACAGGGGGTACCTGCCAAATGGTGCAGATCTCTGAGAGTGCACGCAGCATCTCACCGCCCACAAAAGTGCGGTTGGCGACTTCTGCGGCTTTTTCATCGACAAAGGGAATGTCTTCGCCACAGACCACGCTGGCATGCATCCCCATGGCAATACCTGCACCGTCGGTAGTCAGGGCATACAGTCCCAGAATAGGCTGATAGTTGCCTTTAGCGGCCTGGCTAATGGCGTAGGGCAGCAGGCTGCGGGTATTGGGGGCATACAGGGCCATACGAATGGCACTGAGGAACTTGCTGCGGGTCAGTGTCAGGTCAGTCATTTCACCGGCTACCGGGTCATTGACCTGGGTTTGCAGTGGCTCCCTGGCCAGGCGATCACTCACAGTTTCAAGTTCAGCTCTCAGCTCGGGGAAGGCCTGATTACAGGCTTGGTTTTGCTCACAGTCCGACAGCATAATCTCGGTCGCACGGGCAATAGCATCACCGATATAGATGAGGTTTTGTTGCATGGGCACCACACCATCCAGGGTCACAGTGGCTGTGGTTTCCGGATACTGACGCATATACAGCTGCGCCATGCGGGTGCCATAGGAGATGCCGTAAACATCCAGTTGCTCATAACCAATGGCTTTGCGAACCGCCTCGAAATCAGTCACGGCGTTGAGGCTGCCATACTGGGTAATATCTGCATTCTGGGCGTCCATACACTCTTTGGTGAGTGCCACCATATCCTGGGCTTCATCATTGATAGCCAGGGCATCGACCGGAGACATATTGTCGCAGGCGAGGATGTTGGAGCTGCCGGTGCCGCGCTGATCGATCAGCAGAATATCTCTGAACTGGCGGGTCTTGGTGAGCAGCTTATCGAAGTAACCTGCGCTCTCAATGGCCGACTGACCGGGACCACCTGCTATCCCCAGCAGTGCTTTACCCGGCTCGGCATTTTTGATGGCCGGCAGAATCACATACTGAATATCAATCTTCCTGCCGTCCGGCTTATTTGGGTTCTCTGGCACAGTGACAGAACCACAACGCACTTTTTCGTCTATACCGTCTACATAACAGCTGTCGGTATTGGCGAAGATATCGGTGGCCTGAGCTGCTGCCATGGTGGCCAGCATCAGGGCACCTGCCTGAAACACCTGTCTCAGCGCCCGGGCGGGGAGGGCAAGTTGACTGCGTAGCCCCTTATTCTCTCTTGATTGTGGATAGCGCATAGCTTGATTTCCTTTTGGCAATCCAGACAAGTCTGTGTTAACTTGAGTGGTGTATCAGTGTATCAATGTATTAATACAGTGTAAGGCTAATGTTAGATTTATTGCGTGTCAACCCCAGCAGTGGTGAACCTATTTATCGCCAGCTCCAGGAGCAGGTGATAAGGCTTATCGTGGGTGGACAGATAGCACCGGGAGATACCCTGCCATCGGTGCGACAGATGGCTGACTTTCTTAAAGTTAATCCCATGACAGTCTCTCGCGCGGTACAAAATCTGGTGGAGCAGGGCTACCTTGAAAGAAGGCGTGGCCAACCCACTCAGGTGGCACAAAGAGAGTTCAGTGAAAAGGGGGAGGGAGCACAGCTGCTTGCCCCACAAGCCGATGCGCTGATAGAGCAGGCTAAGCAGCTGGGTGTGGATTTACCCTCACTGCAGGCCCTGATTAAGTCACGTTGGACGGATTCATAAAGGAAGCGAGATGACAGAGCCGGACACCCCATTGCTGAGTTTTAACAAGATAACCAAGCGATACGGAGATAAGCCGGCGCTGGACGATTTCAGCCTGGAGTTGTTGCCCGGCATGGTGGTGGGGTTACTGGGGCACAATGGTGCAGGTAAATCGACCCTGATGCGCGCAGCCATGGGGATTCTCGATATAGAGTTGGGTGAGCTCAAAACTCTGGGTGAGTCTCCTGCCGAGCTGAGCAGCAGTGCCAAAAGCCGTATTGGTTATGTGCCCCAACAGCCTGTTGGTTACGAAGGTTTTACCGTGGCCCAGGCACTTTCACTGCACTCCAGTTTCTATTCTGACTGGGATAAGGAGCTCGAATCCCAATGGTTGGTGCGATTCGGACTGGATAGCAAAGCCCGGGTGCAGCAACTCTCTATCGGGCAGCGGCAGTCACTGGCTTTGATCATGGCCATGGCATACCGGCCAAAACTGCTGTTACTGGATGAGCCTGTCGCCAGTCTGGACCCCATTTCCCGTCAGGCCTTTATGTCTGATCTGTTTGAGCTGGCACTCGAGTCCGGCTCTGGTGTGCTCTTCTCTACTCATATCACTTCAGATCTGGAACGTGTTGCCAGCCATGTCGCCTTGATACGCCAGGGTAAGCTGGTATTGATGCGGGAGCTGGATCTGCTGCGGGAACAGATAAGATTACTGCATTTCAGCGAAGGAGCTGAGCGCCATCAGTTGCCTGAGGGGCTGACTGTACTGGCGCAAAACCGATACTCGATATTGGTGGACGGTTATCAGGGACAGGCTATCAGCGATGCCCAGATAGAGACCGTCAATCTGGAGCGCCTCTATATGGAAATGAACAGAGGGGAAATGAATTTATGAGCAGCTGGACTCAGGGGATGAGTCAATGGTGGCTCAGAGATGTCAGCTGCAACAGCTTTGTGCAGGCCGCCTCAGTCGGTTGGCTGGTGGGGACTGTATTGCTGATCGCTGGCAAGCCTGAAGGTATGGGCCTTATGTATGCACTGGCGCTGATTTCGGTCTGGGCTGCCGGCGCACTTCAGCTGATCCGTCTGCGGGCGCAGGAAGGACTGCTGCTTATTCCCGGGGCCAGAGAGCACTATTTGCGGCAATTGGCTGTGGTACTTTCCCTGTCGTCTGTGGTGACCCTCCTGGTCCCGGCTGTATTCTACCCGGCGGCATTGAATACCCTGCTGTTGTCTATTTCATTGGCGGCCATGTTCCTGCTGTATTCAACCCAAACGCCAAGACTGTTTTACGCCTCATTTTTTCTCTACTTCCTGCTGGTTTTCATCGACGATGTAGTCTCCCTGTTGCCCAACTGGGTGCCGTCTCTGATCCTGATAGTGTCGCTGGTGATTCTGTGGCGTCATCTGTCCCGGCCTGATGCGCTCAAATGGCATCCTGCGGCCAGTGGTATTACTGTATCGGGTGCCGAGATGGGATGGATGTGGATTCCGGGTATTACCGATAATTCTCTGGTCATTCGACTGTCCCATAAGCTGTTTCCCCTGAGCTTTTTCAGTGGTCCCATGTTGGGCAGCTTCCTGATGACCTTAGGCCTGGTCGCCCTGCTATTGGGCTGGTTCCTGCCAGTTGCGGATATTAAATTTCCGGTGGAGTTTGTGCTGCTGCAGGGCGCGGGTATCACCTGTATGTTGGTGCACTGGACCCGGGTGCTGAGGCTGCGCAGTCAGGATACTTTGCTGGCTTTACCCGTGTTTGACGGCCGTCGCGGGCTGATGGAGGCCATGTTTCACTCACAGCTATGGTTATTACTGTTGCTGGCGATGAACAGTGCCTTTGTAATGATTCTGGTTGGATTCGTTTATGGCTTTGACTGGATGACACTGCTGCAGTTAATACTGCTGCAAACCGCAGGTTGTGCACTGTCGCTGGCGGTGGGCAGCCTTTGCTCCCGACCTTTACATCTCACCTTGTTAATGTTCTATCTCATTCTCTATTCTGCGCTGGGGGGCGTACTCTTCCGCCTGGCACTGGATGACGCTTTACCCCTGCTTTGGATTGGCTGGCAAATACTGGCGTTGGTACTGGCATTGCTGGCCCTTAAGTGGGCCAGTGGCAAAAGCGTGGTCAGTGCAGCCTGACTCATCGGATGAGTTCAGGTTTCTGTGAGAGGAAGCAAAATTAATCCAAAAAGGCTTAGCTTTCAAAAATTGTTCAGTTAGAATCCGCCCAAAACCGGAACACTTGTAAGCTAAAAGTGGATTTATACCCTATGTCCCTGAGCCAGTACCATGTAATTAAACTTCTTCAGCAGCAGGCCGAGGCTCGCCCCGATGCGACTGCACTGGAGGGATTCGAGCTGTCAGCCCCCTGGGCTAAGGTCAGCTGGCAGGCATTTGCGTCAATCAGTAACAAATTGGCACAAGTGTTAATTTCTTTGGGTGTGGCCGTGCAGGACAGAGTCGTGATTTTGTCCCAGAACGTGCCTCAGTGGACCTGTGCTGACGTGGCAACCTTGAAAGCCCGTGGCATCGTCGTACCTGTGTACCCAACCAGCACCCTGGAGCAGGCTGCTTATATCATTAACGATGCCGAAGCCAAGGTGCTGTTCGTTAACGATGCCGGACAGTACGCCATGGCGCAGCAACTGCTGCACCTGTGCCCGACTCTGACCCATATTGTGGTGTTCGATGCCTCTGTTGAGCTGATCGACACCGAGACACACTTCCATCTGGATAGCCTGTTGGCTTCACCTGAGTGTGATGCTGCCATTGCTGCAGAACTGCAGCAGCGTATTGATGATGCCAATCTGGATGACCTGCTGACCCTGATCTACACCTCAGGCACCACGGGCGATCCAAAGGGCGTAATGCTGGATTACCGCAATATCGCCTCAACTGTGCGTCAGCACGATGCCAAGCTGGCCTTTACCCCAGGCGATGTGTCTTTGGCGTTCCTGCCCCTGTCCCATGTATTTGAGCGTGGTTGGAGCTTCTATGCCCTGTGCCGTGGCGGCCATAACGTTTATTTGAGCGATACCAACAAGGTGAAAGAAGCGATTGCCGCTGTCCGTCCTCACACCATGTGTGTGGTGCCGCGTTTCTTGGAAAAGGTGTACAGCGCGGTAATGGACAAGGTGGGCAAGGCGCCAACCGGACGCCGCAAGCTGTTTAACTGGGCAGTAGCTGTTGGCGCACAGCAGTTTGAAGTGAATCAGGGCCGCACCAAAGGTTCAATGATGCAGTCACTGAAAGCTCAGATCGCCAATAAGCTGGTGTTTTCCAAGCTGCGTAATGTGCTCGGCGGTCGCTTGAAGTTTATGCCTTGTGGTGGCGCTGCGCTGGATCCAAAGGTCAGTGCCTTCTTCCAGTCTATCGATGTGCCTGTGCTGTGTGGTTACGGCATGACTGAAACCACCGCCACAGTGACCTGTAATACTCTGGATAATCGCGTACTGGGCTCCAATGGTCAGGTTCTGCCTGAGCTGGAAGTGAAGCTGGGTACAGATAATGAAATTCTGGTGCGTGGCGATACCGTGATGCGCGGCTACTACAAGCGCCCACAGGAAACCGCAGATACCTTCGAAAATGGTTGGTTGAAGACGGGTGATGCCGGTCGTTTGGATGCTCAGGGTAACCTGTACATTACTGACCGTATCAAGGAGCTGATGAAGACCTCCAACGGTAAGTACATCGCGCCGCAGCGTGTTGAAGGTACCGTGGGTTGCTGTCCTTACATTGAGCAGGTGGCCATTGTGGCCGATGCCCGCAACTATGTGACCGCGCTGATTGTGCCTGCGTTTGAGGCGCTGGAATCATGGGCCCGCGAAAAAGGTGTAGCCTATGAGTCGCCAATTGACCTGTTGCGCCACAATCACGTAGTGGAGCACTTTGAGCAGCGCTTGAAGATGATGCAACAAGGCCTGGCTGGCTTCGAGAAAATTAAGAAGTTCACCCTGTTGCCTGAAGCCTTCTCCATGGAAGCGGGTTTGATCACCCCAACCATGAAGTTGCGTCGCAAGATGATCTACCACAAGTACGCCCGCGAAATTAACGCCATGTACAACAACTGATATCGAGTTGATCAGAAAAAGGACGCCCAGGGCGTCCTTTTTTGTTTTCCGGAAATTGGTATTTTCAACTGCTGAATTCCATAAAAATCAGTTACTCAAACTGTGATCCTGTCCCCGATGGAGACAGATGCAGTGTATGTCAAAGGCGGTTATGCTGGGGTATCAGTCTATCTGTACCTACAACTTCGGATAAATAAAACCAATGAAAACTATCGGATTATTGGGGGGCATGAGCTGGGAGTCCACCGCCAGTTACTATGCCATGATCAATCAGGGCGTGAAGCAAGAGCTGGGCGGTTTGCACAGTGCCAAACTGGTGCTGAACAGTGTCGATTTTGCTGAAATTGAAAAGCTGCAGCACGAGGGCAATTGGGCCTGTACCGCCAAGATGCTGACCAAGGCGGCCGTCGGTGTGCAGGCGGCCGGAGCAGATTTTTTGCTGATCTGCACCAACACCATGCACAAAGTCGCGCCTCAGATTGAGTCGGTCATCAATATTCCTTTGCTGCACATTGCCGATGCCACAGCGGATAAATTGCTGGATAGCGGAATTGACTGTGTAGGTTTATTGGGGACCCGCTTTACCATGGAGCAGGACTTCTATGTCAGTCGTCTTGAGGCCAGAGGCATCAAGGTGCTGGTGCCCGATGAAGCCGGTCGTGAGCGTGTTCATCAGGTGATCTATCAGGAGCTGTGTCAGGGACAGATTTGGGATGACTCCCGTAATGACTATCTGGCGATTATGGACAAGCTGGTAGATCAGGGGGCTCAGGGAGTTATTCTGGGCTGCACTGAGATTGGCCTGTTGGTCAAACAGTCCGATACCCAAACACCTCTGTTTGATACTACTGCCATCCATGCCGAAGCCGCGGTGAAACTGGCACTGAGTTAACCTCCTTTGTTAGGCTGATATTTTATCCCTCTACTGAGATGATGAATGTCAGCCTTATCTTCGATCGACTTCTCCGGGTTCCAACGGCAAGGCTTTCAGCGTTTTGAGGCCTGTATTTCACAGTCGCAACTGATTGCTTTAAGACAGGTGGCACAGGCTTTTCACGCCAATTGGCAAAGGGATAATCTCGACTTTTACCAGTCCCAGGCGGTTAACAGCGCCTACCTGACCGCCCCTGATTATCTCGATAACACCCAAAGGGAGCTGTTATTTCAGTTCATCGGAAGCCAGCTGATAAAGGATATTATCTCGCCGCTGTTTGCTGATTGTTGCGGCTTTCTCAATACTCAGTTGTTCTTTAACCCGGTCAATCCTGATCAGCGCAATTACTGGCACCGGGATTGTCAGTATCATCTGTCGCTGGCGCAGCAACAGGCGGCGCTGACCGGTCCGCTGGGGTTGCATTTGCGACTGGCGTTATACGATGAACCCGGGCTGGAATTTATCCCCGGCTCCCACAAACGCTGGGATACTGAGATGCAGCTGGATGTGCGTCTTAGCCAGGCGGGTCATACTCCCAGTGATGATCTACCCGGTGGGATGCTGGTTCCTTTGCAGGCCGGTGACATGCTGCTGTTTGACGCCAATATGATTCACCGTGGCCTTTACGGCATGGACAGACTGGCGCTGGATATTTTGTTCTGTGACCCTGTGCCTGAGCTGCTGCAGTTTGCACGGGAAGATTGTTTGCCTGATACCCGCACCCTGGAAAGCCTGGTCTGGCCTGACGCTTTTACAGTTACTGCTAACATGCTGAAAAACTGTGGTAATAACTAAAAAGGATTTTGATATGGCGCTGAAAATACCCCCTTTACTGCTGGTGCTGCTGTTTGCCCTGGCAGGGTGGTTGCTGACCTGGTTTGGACTGGGGTGGCACTGGGATATGCCATTGCGTCTGGGCTGGCTGATTGGGTGGGGACTTGGTGGCTTGCTGTTCGCATTTGCCGGAGTGCTGTCGTTTCGTCGCGGCAATACCACGGTTGATCCTACCCGGCCTGATAAGGCGTCAAAACTGATTAATGGCGGTATCTATCAACGCACACGTAATCCTATGTATGTAGGCTTCGCCAGTGCGCTGGTTGGTTGGGGCGGATATCTGACCGACCCGCTGGCATTGTTGCTGGTGCCTGTGTTCATCTGGTATCTGACCGAGTTTCAAATCAAGCCTGAAGAGCAAGCACTGACAGAGCTGTTTGGCGAAGAGTACCAGGATTACTGCCATCAGGTGAGACGCTGGCTGTAGAGGTTTACAGCGAGGTAAATGCCAGTCATGTCGGCCAGCTTAACGACTTGAACAACTCGCTGTATATTGCAGGCGCACATCATCCAAAATCATCACAGCAAGGACAGGCATGCCATGACGGCTTTTAGTTTGGAACTCAACCCAAGATTCAACGAAACCGACGCCCTTGGGCACATCAACAACACAGTGATTCCTGGTTGGTTTGAGGCCGGTCGAACGCCGGTATTTGAGATCTTTAATCCACAACTGAACCTGCAACAGTGGAACCTGATCGTCGCCGGTTACAACATCAGCTTTAAAGCCCCTACTTTTTACGGTTCAAGCGTGACCATCACCACTGAAGTAGCCCGTATTGGCAATGCCAGTTTTGACCTGCGTCAGCGCTGTTGGCAGGGGGACAAGATGACTGCTGAGGCAATTACCACCATGGTGCATTATAACTATACCGACGAGCGAAGTGAGCCGATTCCTGACAGTGTTAAGGCTGAACTGGAACAGCATTTGATTGCATAACCAAAAGACCCGCCAACGCGGGTCTTTTTTGGCATCTTTAGAGGGAAGTTAAGCCTTGTCGCGACAGTGCTGTTGCAGTACTTCCAGTACATGATCAGGTAATGCCGCTTTTTGCCCCGTTTTAAAGTTAAACATCACCACCTTGGCACTGCCTGTGGTGGTCACAGCCTGCTGCGCTTTGCTGAAAGCTTGGTAATGCATCACAAACCTGTCTTCCTGAATATCTGTGATATAGGCGCCGATAATCAGGGTATCCGGAAAGGTGACCGGACGCTTGTATTTGGCTGTGGTTTCGCTCAATACCGGGCCAGTACTCTGATCCTGCAGCATGGAAATCAGTCCGGTTTGACGTAAAAAATCGATACGCGCGGTTTCAAAATAGCGGAAGTAAGCGACATTATTGACGTGTTGCAGGGCATCCATCTCGCCCCAGGCAACCGGGATTTCAGTGTGGACCGGGTACTGCTTGATAAAGTCTTCCATGTGCGGGACATCCTTGAAAATTCGGTTGTTAAACGCTCGTTTGAAAGCCAGAGTAGCAGTCGGGCAAAAAAGCGGCAAGCCTGTTTGCTTCCGTGCCGCCTGGCTCTGACTGCGAGGTTGCAATCCGCTGAAAACAAAAAGGAGACCCAGGGGTCTCCTAAATTTGGTATCTGTAATGACTGTTTTCCACCACTAATCAATCAATATTGATTAGAACTTATTGATCGAAGTTCAGCTCATCAAAACTGCGTACTGTGTTGAAATCACCGGTGCGCACGCCTTCTTCCCGTACCATCTGACAAACCTGCAGTCCGGCAGCAGAAGCTGCCTTAAGCTCTTCCAGCAGATCCGATACAAACAGAACCTGTTTGGCCTTAAGACTGATGGTGTTGAGTATGTTCAGGTAGGCCTGCTTATCCAGCTTGCTGCCGGTACGGGTATCAAAATGACCGTTGAACATTGGGTTCAGGTCACCACCATCGCTGTGACCAAACAGCATGGCCTGAGCTTCGGCAGAGCCGGAAGAGAAGCTGTAAACCCGGATGTTCTGGTTGGTGTAACGGCTGATAGCTTCGATAAAGTCCGGGTAGATATGGCCCTTAAACTCACCTTTGGCATAACCCTCTTTCCAGATCATTCCCTGCAGCGCCTTCAGCGGTGTGGCTTTGCGATCTTCGGCAACCCACTGCTGCAGAATTTCTGTGACCCTTTCCAGTGAGGCATCTGCTTCCAGCGCGATGTCGCGAACATCACATATGCAGTTATCGACCAACATATTGTTTTGGTTGCGCTCGAGGAATTCCGGCAGTGCCTTGACCGAATAAGGGAAGAGGACATTGTGAATAAAGTCCAGGTCTGTAGTGGTACCTGCAGTATCCACGACTATGGCTCTGATACCCATATGATTGTTACTCCATCATAGCTTGCTGTTTTATAGGTGAGTGAGCGACGC
The DNA here is from genome assembly GCF_023349125.1 of Shewanella corallii. Classification (GTDB taxonomy): domain Bacteria; phylum Pseudomonadota; class Gammaproteobacteria; order Enterobacterales; family Shewanellaceae; genus Shewanella; species Shewanella corallii. Next base: position 33,410 of record NZ_JAKIKT010000016.1, read on the forward strand.
ATTTGCTGCCCGGCCACACTTACCCGGAACTTCCTTAGAGGCAGGAACTACCCGATCCTAAAGTGAATTAGCTGTTTTGACCAGCGTTTCCCGGCATGAAAAAGGAGCAAAAACGAATGATTTTTTACCATTTTTCTGCAGTATTCCGGGGCGTCTGGTGCTAGGGTCTGTTAACCTTTCATGGTTGAATTTTGCTCGAGATAGACGCGCTTTAATCGCGACGCAAGGTGTGCCGCCTAGTGGGCCTAAGCAAATACCTTTTGATTGTACTCATATGGATGAAAAGGAGCTGAAAATGATAATAACCACTACCCCGTCAGTAGAGGGCAGACGCATTACCGCATACCGAGGTGTGGTTGCTGGAGAGGCTATTCTCGGTGCCAACCTGTTCAAAGATATGTTTGCCGGGATCCGGGACCTGGTGGGCGGTCGCTCCGGTACTTATGAGCGGGAACTGCAAAAAGCCCGTGAAATTGCGCTGCAGGAGTTACAGCAAAGGGCTGCTGAGCTGGGGGCTAATGCCGTTGTGGGTGTCGACCTGGACTATGAGGTAATGGGCCAGGCCAACGGTATGTTAATGGTGTCCGCCTCAGGTACGGCAGTTGTGGTGGAGTAGGCCCTGGTTTGCGGCCATAGCAGGCCCAGTTTTAATGGCTGGCCAGAGCCAATATAGCCTGCTTTGAAATGGCTGACTGCTAAGAGACCGGTTTGCCCCTTAGCGTGCGCACCATCCAGTAGAGAGTGGTCAGCACAAGCGCGAGCACTGGCAGCCATAACCAACCTCCCCGCAGTATTTCGGGAAACACCGGCTGCGCCAGAAACGCCATTAACGACAGGATCAGCGCAGTACACATGCGCCACAAATGGCGGGTGATACGCATTGCGTGGTGTCCACCACCACGCAGTAGTCGGCGCAGATCTCCCATCGCCGCCAGTGAAGCCACAGTGCCGAAAATAAGGAACATTTCGCTGGGTATATCTTTACCTGGTTTTACGCCTTCCAGCCCAAGAGTGATCAGCCCTAGCGCCAGGGTGGCACCGATCACCAGAATGACCACATCACTCCAGCCGGTATGACCCAAAGGCTTGCGCACGGTTTGCCAGCCACTGATGGCCAGATAGCCACTGAACACACCCATTACCGGCCAGTTGCCCTGATTAATATCCATAATGATGGCGCTGCTGGCAGTGAGCAGCATGGCGAGGGTAAATATCCGGCCAAGATTACGGTGCAGTGGGCTGCCTTTGGCCGAAAGCAGGGCGCCAAAGCCGCAAGCCAGTACCAGAGTACCGGCGAGAATATGTAGTGTCAGTGTCATGGTAGAGCTCCCCAATATGTGCGCAGCTTATCGGGTATCAATAATCATGCCATTGGCTAAGTTATTGAATCTGTGGGTTTATAAAATTTCACCCGCTGAAGATGTTGGGCGTTTTCCCCAACAGTCAGGTTATTTCGCTAACTGGTTGTTATTTCGTCGCCCCTTGGTTAGCTTGAGGGCTGCCCACTAAAAAAGCAAAAGCTGAAAAGCTGCTGCTAACGATAAAGGACATACAAATGAACAGGATGTTTTGCGTTGCCATCAGTTTGATACTGGCTCTGGTTAGTGCGCCGGTACTGGCCGATAAGGGAATAGTCACTGAACCTCTCTCCATTGAATCTCCCCTGCTTGGTGATAAGCCCGCGGTGTTTACCGTGACCCTGCCAGAGGGCTTTGATGCGGAATCTGAAAAAGGTTATGTAGTGATGTTTGAACAGCATCCTGCTGCTCAGGCATTGCTTGCGGGTATGCACCACTGGATGGGCCACAATGGTGGCTGGCCCTGGCTGCATACCATAGTGGTGACAGCGCCGGACGGACATCAAGGCCTGGGCAAGTTGAAAGGTGACGCCATAGAGCTGGAGGGCAACACGGCGTTGCTGGACTTCTATCAAGAGTCACTGTTGCCAGCCATTGACCAGAAGTATCCCACCAATGGCTTTCGCATTATGAATGGCTTTACCGGTAATGCCGGTCTGGTGCTTTACACCTTACTCAACCGGCCTGAGCTGTTTAATGCCTATATTGCCGCAAGTCCGGTATTGAGTAAGGACTTTGCTTATGTGCTGAAAGAGGGTGAGCAAAACCTTAAGCGCATTGCGCCAACATTAGCCAAACGGTCGGTATTTCTGCAGATATCCACCAGTGACAGTGAATATGAGCAGGGACAACTTGAGAGCTATGCGCAACTGGAAGCCATGCTTAAGGCCCATGCTCCCAAAGGGCTTAACTGGCGCAGCCAACGTTTTGATGGCAGTTATTACATGACCCAACTCGTGCTGGCCACGGCCCATGGCATTGAGTTTATTTTTAATGATATCCATCAGCCTCTGGCCGCAGATTCTGCCGTCAGTCAGCAGGGTGTTGAGGCAATCGTGAAGCATTACCAACATCTGTCACAGCAGGTTTATGGTTTTAAGGTCTCGCCTTCCTCATCCCTGATCGCGTTGGCCAAGTCTAACGATGATCCCACAGTGCAGCTGAAGGTGTATGCCGACAGTATTAACGCTGAGCCTGATTATCACTACCTGAGATTTAACTACGCTACGGCTCTGGCAAGTCAGGGACAACTGGATCAGGCCAAAGCCCAACTGGATAAGGCGGTGACGCTAACTGAACATCCTTTCTGGCTGAACAAGTACCAGGAGGCGTTGACCAAACTGGCCGGGGCCAACACAGGTGAGCGGATAAAACTTTAGGGGCAGGATATGAACACAGCGCAGAAATTGGCCGCCATAGCACTGGCGCTACTGATACCGGGTGAGACCTTAGCTCATGGGCATGACAGGTTTGCAAAAGTAGAGATTGTCGCTCAGGAGCTTAAGCCCGGCATCTATATGCTGACTGGCTCAGGTGGCAATATTGGGGTCAGTGCCGGTGAAGATGGAGTCTTGATTATCGACGACCAATTCGCGCCATTGGCGGAGAAAATCCAGGCTGCGCTTAACAAACTTGCACCTAACCAAAAGATTGCCAAGCCAAAATTCATAATCAACACCCATTACCACGGCGATCATGTAGGGGGGAATACCCACTTTGGTAAGGATGGCACCATTATGGCCCATGACAATGTCTATCGCCGACTCAGTACAGATGGCAAAACATCTGCCGGAGCTTTGCCTGTGGTGACCTGGGATGAAGGGATCAATCTGTACTTTAACGATGACAAGCTCAGAGTGATGCATATGGGCACAGGCCACACTGACGGTGATTCAGTGGTGTATTGGGATTCGGGCAATGTGGTGCATATGGGCGATCTTTTCTTTAATGGCATGTTTCCCTATGTTGACCTTAACGCTGGAGGCAGCGTGCAGAGCTATTTGGACTCAGTAAATCAGGTGATTGCTGCTGTGGATGACGACACGCAAATCATTCCCGGCCATGGTCCGTTGGCCAGCAAGGCTGACTTAAAGGCGTTTGCCGATATGATTGCCGCCAGTATTGAATGGGCCGATGCTCAAAAAGCGGCGGGAAAAACTCTTGAGCAAATGAAAGCTGAGGGCATGCCTGCAGAGTTCGAGCCTTGGAACTGGCGCTTTATCACGGAAGAGAAGTGGATTGATACTCTGGGTCGATGAATTGATGCGATAAAGTCATTGATCTTAGCTTAATATTCTGTTTTATGTATGGTTTTTGGTGTGTCTGGCTGACTGCTGAGCTGTGACTGGTTATCTTGGTGTGGCGTAATAATGCGCTATTTTAACCAAGAGGAGTCACTGTGAAAAAGATAACAATGATTTTGACAAGCGCGATGTTGCTGGTTGCTTCAGGGGCCGCAGAAGCGGGTGGCGTAAATCACGGAAAGCAGTGTGTAGATCGTCAGTACATCAGTGAAATGAGTTTTGGCCATATTACTGGTGGAGGAATCTCTCCTGACGGGGGAAATGCCTTGATTGTACATTTAAGTAATGGGGTCAATTTGCCATTGCATCCCCATTACAATGGTAACGATGCTGGTGGTCGCCACATTATCGAAGGTTTGCGGTTGGCGTTTGCCTATAATCGTCAGGTTTCCCTTTGGGACCATGCCGGTAATAACTGTGATGACTTTGATGCTGTCAGAGTACATAGTGATACCTATTAATTAGCTGTTTTGCAGCTTAATCTTGCAGCACAGGGATGTGTTGCTGTTAGTCATTTCCCGCCTTTCATTCCTCTGTCATGTCCTCAACTCAGGTGACAGTTATCCCTGGCAAGATCTTGCATTTTTATTATTGCAATATGGTAATAGTCATTTTGATTTTCTTGTATTGTTACTTTTGGTGGCGGAATTAAACTATGCCTCATTCCTTGAGAGTGGCCTTCATTCTCGAGCTCAAATCTTTCTAGTTTTATGATTTTTATGGAGATTGTTATGAGCAGCGTATTTTATATGCCCCCTGTAACCCTGATGGGTCAAAACGCTATTCTTTCCCTGGGCGCTGAACTGGCCGCCAAAGAGCTGACCAAAGCTTTGATTGTTACCGATAAGGTATTGGTTGAAATTGGTCTGGTGAACCGCCTGACCGAACAACTGAGTCAACACGGTATTGGCTTCGCTATCTATGACGGTGTTAAGCCAAACCCAACCGAAAAGAACATTGAAGATGGCCTGAATATGCTGGCGGAGCAGGGCTGTGACTTTGTTATCTCCTTTGGTGGTGGTTCATCCCACGATGCGGCCAAAGGTATCGCTCTGGTTGCTGCCAATGGCGGTCATATCCGCGATTACTCCAAGGGTGTTCATCTGTCCCGTAAGCCACAGTTACCTTTGGTTACGGTAAACACCACTGCAGGCACGGCTTCAGAAATGACGGTATTCGCGATCATCACCAACGAAGCTGATGAAACCAAATATCCTGTGGTTGATAAGCACTTTACCCCAATCATTGCGGTGAATGACTCTGAACTTATGGTTGCCATGCCAAAGTTCCTGACTGCTGCAACCGGTATGGATGCTTTGACTCACGCGGTAGAAGCCTATGTATCTACTGCGGCAACGCCGATTACTGATGCTTCAGCAATTAAAGCCATTGAGTTGATTTCCCGCAATCTGGAAACCGCAGTAAACAATGGCGAAGACCGTCAGGCCCGTGATGCCATGCAGTATGGTGAGTATCTGGCGGGTATGGCCTTCTCCAACGCATCTTTGGGTTATGTGCATTCAATGGCACACCAGCTTGGCGGTGTATACGACCTGGTGCATGGTCTGTGTAACGCAATTCTGCTGCCGGAAGTTTCCCGCTTTAATGCGAAAGTCGCTCCCGAACACTTTGTGGATATTGCCAAAGCCATGGGCGTTGATACTGCTGAAATGACTCAGGAGCAAGCGATTGAAGCTGGTATCCAGGCCATTGTAGAGCTGTCTGAAAAAGTTGGTACTGCACAACATTTGGCAGATCTGGGTGTGAAAGAAGAGAAACTGGCCTTTATGGCACAAAACGCTCTGGACGATGCGTGTTCTCTGACTAACCCTCGCAAAGCCAGCCTGGAAGAGATTATCGAAATCTACCGCGCCTGCCTGTAAAGCTTTACCCAACCTAACCTAATCTGCTGACAAAAAGCCCGCATAATGCGGGCTTTTTTATCAGGCTTAGACCGAAGTCTTTCGCAGAATAAAGAACTGGTACCCAAACTCGTTCAAATAGCTGTGATACATCCCTACTTCCTTCTCAATGGCAGCCAATGCCGCTGATTCCGGCATCTCTGGCCTTAACTCCTTTACTCTGGCTTCCAGTGGCTCAAAGTAAGCACGCCAGGAGTCTTCGCTCAGGACGAATGTATCCAGCAATTCATAGCCTGCAGCTTTAGCCTGTTTAATACGTGTGGCGACACTGCTCATATCCGGGTAATCCTGCTTCCAGAACGTCTGACTGGCTTCGCTGGGAGAGTCTGTCAGCCACACCAGATCACTGAGTACCAGAATGCCATCGTCAGTCAGCAAAGGCCGCCACTGCTGCAGAGCTTTTTCTACCCCCATAATATAGGCACAGCCTTCGGCCCAGAGAGTATCGAAGCTGGCGGGGGGGAATGGCATATCTGTCATGTCTCCATTCACTGTGGTGATGCATTCGGCGAAGCCTGCTTCGGTGGCCAGTTGCTGCAAACGTGCCAGCGCAGTGTCTTCGTTATCCAGCGCCGTTATTTCTGCTTGAGTGCTCGCCGCCAGTATGCGGGTTGCCAGGCCTTTGCCACTGCCGATCTCTAACAACTTTTTCGGGGCATGGGATACAGCGGCCAGCGCCTTGCGGGTATCGGATTCACTGCCGGGGCCCCAGCGATCCAGCTTCTCGAATACCTTCATAAAGTCGGCCATATACTGTTCGTGTTCATTCATATCTTTGGATATCCACTTGAGTCTTAAGGCTTCTTTGTGTGTGAAGCCCTGTTTCATTAACCATTCCAGATGCGCATCCGGCGCGACTTCGTCCACTGACTTATGCCACTCCTTGAGATTTCCCTGTCCCAACAAAGCGGCCAGCAGCTCTCTTGAGGCTTGTTTTTGTGCAATTTCCTCATCAAGTGCATTCAGCCTTTGTTGCAGCAGTTGCCTGTCCACCTTGGCTTCAAGGCAGGCCTGACACTCTTTTAATGTCAGGCCGCCGGCCTGAAGTTTCAGCATCAACCGTAATCTTTGCAGGTCTTTGTCTGAGTAGACCCGATAGCCATTGTTCAGGCGTTTGCCCTTTATCAATCCCTGCTTTTCGTAATAGAGCAGGGTTGAGCGGGAAAGGCCCACGGCGTTTGCCAGTTCGCTGATACGGTAATAAGTCATGGGCTTCCTCTGGTTTTGACCATAGGCTGGGAATTAACGGCCCGAAGGCGTTCGTCGTTACGTTGGAAAGATAAACTATGAAGCTGTAGACAGGTCAATGCCTGATTGAATTATTTGAGATGTGCAGCCCCGTGGCTCATGGAGGAGTTAATTGAATTCTAAAGTACTGAGACTATGCTTAGGTTTCCTGACTGATACTTCAAAGTATCGTTTTGTCAGTGACGTCGAATGGATGCGTTGTCCCGGATAAGGAATTAGGGAGTACCTATGCGAGTTGCTTTGCCTCAAACCATCAAAGGTAAGCTGACCAGTGTGGTCGTTGCCATTTTAGTGTCAGTGATTGGGTTTGCCATTATCTTTCAGCGCTCATTTTCCGAGTTGGCCACCCTGGATAGTGCCTCCTCAGAGATTCTGCAAAGTCAGACTTCTACCTTGATGCTCAGACGTCATGAGAAAGATTTTATGGCGCGTCATGACGTCAAATATCAGGAAAAATTTCAGAAAGATTACCAGCAACTGGTGCAGCGCTTGACTGAAGCTAAAGCCAAGTTGGTCGATCTCGATATGAATGGTGACACAATCATCGACACAACCCTGAGCCGCTTGAACAGATACCAGCAGGACTTTAATGCGCTGGTAGAGCAGCGAACTGTGATAGGTATGGCCAAAGACGACGGTATGATGGGGGAAGTCAGGGACGCTTCACATCGCATTGAGACCGATGTTCAGAGCATATTGAACACTGATATTTACAGCAATTTGTTGATGTTACGCCGCCATGAAAAAGATTTCCTGCTGCGCTCAGACCTTAAGTACGTAGAGAGATTTAATCAGCAGGTAGTGACCACCCAGACGATGATTGAGCAGAGTAATACTCCCCTCAACAGGCAGCTGAATATGATAGCTGACCTTGAAGACTATCAGCAGAAATTCAATGCGTTGGCGCAGAGCCTGCAGGAGTATGGATTAACGCCTACAGAAGGGTTACATGGTAGTTTACGAGCTTCGGTGCAGGCAGCTGAAAAGCAGATGCAAACATTGAGTACTGAGCTTCTGAGCGCGATTGATGCGCGCGAGTCGGCTTTGACTATGCGCCTGTCATTGGTTGGTAGTGTGTTGGCGCTGCTCCTTTGCTCTGCGTTGTGGCTGATTAGTCGTGCCACCACCGATAAGGTCGCTGTTGCCAATCGTCTGATGAAGAAAATTGCCGAAGGGGATAGCTCCTTACAAGTACGGATGGAGCTGCAGGGCAATGATGAACTCTCTGAGCTGGCTGGTCATTTCAACAGCTTTATCGGTAACTTGCAGACGACGATGGAGAAGATAGTCGGTATTTCGGCAGAGCTCTCCACTAACGCCAAGCAGGGGTTGACCATGGCGAGAGATACCTCGGGCAATGCTGAACAACAGCGGCAGGAGTCTGAGCAGGTTTCTGCGGCGATGAATGAGATGACCGCCACCAGCCGCGAGATCGCGCAAAGTGTATTAACCGCAGCCAATATTGCTCAGGAATTGCAGGATTCTGCCCGTGCAGGTGAGCAGGTTAATGCCGAAACAACACTGCAGATAACCGAACTGGACGGCAGTATGAGGTTGGCCAGTGACAACATAGATAAACTGAACGCAGAAAGTACCCGTATTGGTTCGGTTATTGATGTTATCCGCAATATTACAGAGCAGACTAATTTGTTGGCGCTGAACGCCGCTATTGAGGCCGCCCGGGCCGGAGAGCAGGGACGGGGCTTTGCCGTGGTGGCGGATCAAGTGCGGGAACTGGCGCTGAAAACCCATCAATCAACTGATGAAATTACCAAAATTATCGGCCAGTTGCGGCTCGACGTCGGTCAGAGTGTTTCACTGATTGCCGACTCCAACAGCCTGGCGAAAGTTTGTGTGGAAAAGGCGCAGGATGGCGCTGATTCGATGGCAAGGATAGTGGCTCAGATAGAGGATATCGCGCAGCAAAATATGATGATAGCCACGGCATCTGAAGAACAGACGACAGTCACAGAGAGTGTTGAAGCCAATATTCTCACCATTTCTGATTTGGCGGAGCATACCGCCATTGCTGCGCAAAACTCCAGTTCATCAACTCATTCCATTGAACAGCTGGCCAGCGAACTGGATGGTTTGGTCGGTAAGTTTACCGGTCGTCCAGGATTGGCAGGTTAAGATTCGAAGTCACTGATGTGCACTCATAAAAGCCACTCAGAAAGCCTTCTTATTTGAAGGCTTTTGTTTTTGTAACGTGTTGTTATCACATGGTTTACATATTCTGTTTCAGTTAAGAAGAACCTGTGTTAGCTTGGACTAAAACAAAAATAAGAAGAGTAAAGCTCATGGGTAAAAAACTCTCTACCAGTTTGATGCTGCTGGCGGCATTGCTGGTAACTGGTTGTCAGGTCAACAAAAGAGTGCTGTCTCCTATCTCATTGGAAGAGGCGCACACTGCCTTCAGCTCTCAGGCCGCTGTGCCTGTGTCCGAGACAGGCTTTTGTGACAATGCAGCAGATCTGACGTCGACGACCAATAAGCGTTTGGGCATGCTGCCGGGACAAACGCTGATGTTGGATTTTGGCGAGTATCAATCGCCGACCAGAGTAATGCGTGTTGGCGATGGTGTGCAGAATCTGGTGATAGAAAGCTATGTCAGTACCAAATCTGATCAGGCGTTTCTCTTCTACCCGGTGATCACAGCGCTGGATGAGAACAGACAGAATATTGGTCAACTCAAACCAAGATATGAGTTTGAGTTTGTCGATAATGTACTGAGCAATCACTTTACCCTGCCGGAAAATGCCCGTTACCTGCTTGTTCACACCAGCCCGGAATATGTGGGCATGTCTTTCAGCGAATCCAGCCCAAGAGTGATGCATACCTACTCAGAGCCCACTGGAATTGCCATGGGGTTGTCGATAGCGCTGGGACGATATTTTCCATCGTTGGGAACCTCTTTTAGCCATACCGCCGACTACGCCAACTTCCAGTTCAGTAATATAGGACATATCAAGCTTATGCTTTAGGGGGCGTATGGCCATTCCACTGATCGACTTTAAGCAGGGGATAGCCTCAGTACCTGAGGTTGAGGTTATCGAGCTATCCGAACTCTATACCAGAGCGTTTAAAGACCACGATCCCCAGGCTCCCCACAGGCTCTCTTTCTTTATGATGGTGCTGTTTGAAGAGGGGGAAGGGCTGCAAATGGTGGATTTTAACGAGTACCGCTTCCGGCCCGGCACAGTGATCAATTTGCAGCAGGATCAGGTGACCGCATTTGAGCTGACTGACCATCCCAGGGGAAAACTGCTGCTGTTTACCCAGACCTTTCTGGACAAGGTGCATACCAATATGCGCCTGCCCAACTATACCCCCACTCACCTTAACAACCGCTATTCTCCGGTGCTTGAGCTGGATACCTGTAATTTTGCCCGTACCAAAGCCCTGGTGGATGAGATACAAACGGAGTTGGCCTGTGATGATGGTGACCCCTTAATTGTCATGTATCTGTTTTCTGCCCTGACTTTGCTGCATCGAAGACTGAAAACTCTGGGGGAGGTGGACGATATCTCACCGACCCACAGTCGCCAGCTGGCAAAGTTTATTGCCCTGTTACAGCAGCATTATGAGCAGATACGTGATGCCAACTGGTATGCAGATCAGTTGGCAACCACCTATAAAACGCTGAACCTGATCACCAAAGCCGCAACATCGCTGACCGCCAAACAGATGATAGATGCCTATGCCATTACAGAGATTAAGCGCAGATTGGTGATCAGCAAGGTGACGACGCAACAGCTGGCCTGGGACTTTGGTTATGAGGATGCCAGCAACTTTGTGAAGTACTTTAAAAAAGAAACAGGTATGACCCCCAGCACGTTCAGAAATGACTATATAAAAAGCTGATAATTAGTAATTAAGTCCTATTCTTTGATTTTCCGGGTTCGAAATTGACTATTTTTCTGCCCATTTCCACTCTGCCGGATATCTCCCGGCTCCCCTAGCATTGATCCGGCACCAATCGCAACGAAAGGACGAGACAATGACTAACTCAACTCTGTCAAACAAAGACAAAGCCATCGCACTGATCACCAGTATCGAAACCGGAGATACTGCGCCGGTAGCCTTTATCAATCCCGATAAATATATCCAGCACAACCTGGCTGTGGCCGATGGCCTGCAGGGATTTGGTGAAGTATTGCAGGCATTGCCTGAGGGCAGCGCCAGAGCCAGGGTACAGCGAGCGTTTACCGATGGTGACTATGTTGTGCTGCACACCGAATATAACTTTTTCGGCCCGAAATCCGGCTTTGATGTATTCCGGTTTGAGGATGGCCAGATAGTGGAGCACTGGGACAATCTGCAGGAGCTGGCCGCCCCTAACCCAAGTGGTCGCACTATGGTGGACGGCACCACCCAGGTGACAGATCTGGATAAGACTCAGGCCAACAAAGAGATGGTGAGCGACTTCGTCAATGTGATTTTGATGGAGGGTGATATGAGCCGTATTGGTGAGTATGTCGATCCTGAGGAGTCCGCTTATCTGCAGCATAACCCCATGGTCGCGGATGGGCTGGCGGGGTTGGGTGTGGCATTGCAGGCATTGGCTGATAAGGGAATGCCCATGGTGTACACAGCAGTTCATAAGGTATTGGGGCAGGGCAACATGGTGCTGGCCATAAGTGAAGGCCAGTTCCTGGGGCAGCATGTCTCCTTCTACGACCTGTTCCGGGTGGCTGACGGCAAGGTTGTTGAGCACTGGGACACCATAGAAGTGATTCCACCTGAAAGTGAGTGGAAGAACAGCAATGGTAAGTTCGGCTATTAGCCTGCCGCCGCCCGCATAAGGGCAGCCTGTTATTCAATCTTCGGCCACATTTTAGTGGCCGTTGTTTTTATACCAATCCGCATAGAAGGTTGATCTCATCAGAGCCATGTCAGCCATTCGAGTACAAGCGAAATTGGTGACGACATAGTGGTTCTATGGCTAGACAATTCTGTGCCGTAATCGTGTGGCTGACAGGCTCCCGAAGGGCGAGTTTTAAAGGCGCGCATACTGCCCAGAGCACTCTTGATTTATCCCGATAGACCTTCGATTGCTCTGATTGTCTTCACACCTTTAAGTTCTCGCTGAGTGACTAAACTCCTATGCGGATTGGTATTAGAGGAGGTCATTATGAAGCCATTTTCCCTGACGAATTATGCAGGACATATCCAGTTGCACAGCCCATTTGTCCCCGGCACCGCTGCGGGGTTGAGTCAAACCTGCCTGGTGGACGCCCTGTTGGCCGAGTTACTTCACTCCTGCACAGCTGGCGACAACCAGAGTGAACGCCGAGCTCTGCTGGATTCACTGTTGACGCAATTGCCTCCTGATACTTTGAGCCAGCAAGGTACAGCTTTGCTCGATGCGCTGTTACAGGCCGAGGCAGCTGGCAGGCAGATTACCCGGGTGGAGGATTTGCCCCCATTTCTGACCATAGGCACTACCAAAGTGGTGTTGTGGCAGGGGGATATCACCACCCTGAAGGTCGGGGCCATAGTCAACGCGGCCAACAGCCAACTACTGGGCTGTTTTCTGCCCGGACATAAGTGCATAGACAATGCGATTCACAGCCGGGCCGGGGTTCAGTTGCGCAGAGATTGCGACACCATTATCCGCCTGCAGGGTCATGAGGAGGCAACAGGGCTGGCTAAAATCACCCGGGGCTACAACCTGCCGGCGGATTACGTGGTGCATACCGTGGGTCCTATAGTGCAGGGGGAGTTGACCCATTATCACAGCCAGCGGCTGGCAGACAGCTATAGAAATAGTCTGGAAATCACCAAAGAGGTTGAGGGGCTGCGCAGTCTGGCTTTGTGTTCAATATCTACCGGAGTATTCGGGTATCCCATAGAGCATGCCACTCCACTGGCTATCGCCACCGTGGCCAATTGGCTCAGGGAGAATCCGGGTCAGCTCGATGCTCTGGTATTCAATGTTTTCAGTGACCGGGACTACCGGACCTATCAGGCAGAACTGGAGGAGTACATATGCAACAACTGAACACCAACACCCTGCAAGCTGTGTCTGAACTGATCAAACAGGCCGATGCGGTATTAATCGGTGCCGGCGCAGGCCTGAGTGCAGCGGCCGGGCTGAACTACCTTGACCGGGATAAGTTTGCTGAGGTTTATCCGGGATGGAAACGCAAAGGCTTTAACGCCCAGTATGAACTGATGGGATACCCCTATTGGAACCAGCTGGAGCAGTGGGGCTACTACAAGGTGCATCTGGAGTATGTGTACTTCTCTCAGGGCGCCAATCCTCTGTATCAGAGCCTGTATGATCTGGTGAAAGAGAAAGATTACTTTGTGATGACCTCAAATGTGGATGGCCTGTTTTATAAGAGTGGCTTTGACCGGCAGAGGTTTTTTTCACCCCAGGGAGATTACGGCAAGATACAGTGCACCAAACCCTGCTCTGAGCAGGTGTGGGATATCGAACCGTTTTTGCAACGTATGACACCATTCTTCGACCCGGTAGAGCAGGTGCTGACATCTGAGCAGGGCGTGCCCAAATGTCCCAACTGTGGTGGCGATATGTTTATTCACGCCAGAGTCGATGGCTCCTTTATCGATGCTGTGCATGCGCCTCAGCGACAGGCATTTATGCAGTGGCTGGAACAGCAACGGGATAAAAAGCTGGTCCTGCTGGAGCTGGGGGCCGGGTTCAATACTCCTACGGTTATTCGCTTGCCTATGGAGCAGATCTGCTACAACTTTGATGACGCAGCGCTGGTCAGGGTGAATATGGATAATGCCAGTTTGCCACCTGAGCTGGGATTTAAGGCGACCTCGATAAAAGGGGATATCGGCGAGTTTATTAACGGGGTTTACACCGATAAAAATGGCCGCATTTAGCGGCCATTTTACTTTTGGTTGAGCCGTTTCGCGTTACAGCCAGATAAACAGCAGGCAGGACGCGGTCAATACTCCCATGGTTCGATTGAAATACACCCAACTGCGGTCACCGGACATCAATTTTCCCAGCCACACACCAAAGCCTGCCCACATAGATGTCAGGGGAAAACCCACCAACATAAACACCAACACGATCAGCAGGGCTGAACTCCAGTAGTCACTGCCCGCACTGGTAAATGAGCCTACGGCGGTAATCGCCATGGCCCAGGCTTTGGGATTCACGTACTGAAACATTGCCGCCTCAGTGGCAGTCATCGGCTGTCGGCCTGCTGAGGGCTTGTCCCCTGGCGGGGCGGCACTGGCTATACGCCAGGCCAGATAGAGCAGATAGGCGCTGGCAGCCACCTTCAATACCTGCTGGATCAGTGGGTACATTTGAAACAGTAAGCCCAGTCCGGCTGCCACCAGAGTAATCAGAGTGGCGACACCCAGCGTAATTCCAAACAGATGAGGGAGTGTTCGGCGATAACCGAAATTGGCCCCGGATGCGGTCAGCATCATGTTGTTTGGGCCCGGCGTACCAGTCATGGTAGCGGCGAACACAGCTAAGGTGAGTAGTAAAGATGGCTCTGTCACTGACGGGGTCCTTATGAATTGTATGGGTACAATTGGCTGATAATTGTCTGAATTTTGTACTTGTGTTAGTTTTTGACCGTATCAGGGAGCTGAATTCAGATCAAAAGGTTTATTGTCACCATGACAATTGAGAGCGTTGAGTTAAAAAGAGATGGTCGGCCCATTTACCGACAGATTGCCTCCGCCATTGAAGATATGGTGCAACAGCAGCAGTTGCTGCCCGGAGCCAGGCTACCTACCCACAGAGCCCTGGCTGACAGCTTGTCGGTGACCGTGGGGACAGTGACCAGGGCGTACGCCGAGGCGGAGCGTCGGGGGATTGTTGAGTCTAAAGTGGGTTCCGGCACCTTTATCTGTCGAAAAGACAGGCCAGCCTGGAGTTTTTCGCACCGCACCCGGCAAGATGAAATGAACTTTGGCTACAACGTACCGCCACAACTCGACCGGGCGGAACTCTTTACCCAGGCGGTTCAACAGATTGCCTCTCATCCGGCTGAACTCAATGAGCTGATGTTATACCAGCCTCCCTCCGGGGTGGTGCAGCACAGAGCCGTGCTGGCTGACTGGTTACAACAGCATGGCGTCAGCGCCAATGTCGACAGGTTGCTCTATTGCTCCGGAGCCCAGAACGCCATTCAACTTTGCCTCACGACACTGTGTCGGCAGGGCTATACTGTGCTGGTGGATAAGCTGACCTACCCCGGCCTGCTGAGCTTGGCGCGGCAGCTGCACATTACCGTAAAGCCGGTCGAAATGGATGAGCAGGGGATGATACCTGAAGCCTTGGTTGCGGCCTGTAAACAGTACTCGGCACGTATGGTTTATATGATGCCGACCCTGCAAAACCCCACTACCGTGACTATGGGTGAAGCGCGTCGCAGAGAGTTGATTGCGGTATGTCGTCAGCAACAACTGCTGATACTGGAAGATGACGTTAATGGCCTGCTGCCGCGTCACAGACCGGAACCCTTGGTGAATATGGCACCGGAGCAGGTTATCTACATAGGCGGCTTGTCCAAAAACCTGGCCCCGGGGCTCCGTCTTGGCTTTATGTTACTGCCCGAATCTCTTTATTCCCGCATCGTTCATGCGCTGCAAAATCACAGTTGGATGATCAGTCCTTTGTTGACCGCTATCGCCGCTATCCTGCTGGAAAATGGTGCTGCCAATAAGGTGTTGGACAGCATCAGAGAAGAGATGGAATCCCGTTGGCGCATGGTTGCGGAGAAACTGTCTGCAGTGGAACTGGTGTTTCATCCAAATGGGTTTCATGGCTGGATTTCATTACCTGACGACTGGTCACTCAGTGAATTTATGGCAGCGAGTAAAACCCGGGGACTGGAGCTGAAGTCTTCTGAGTTGTTTGTCCCCCCCGGATATCCAGCCCCTTCGTGTGTCAGGATTGCCGTCAGTGCGCCAACCAGCACAGCGGAATTGGAGCAGGGATGTATTCAGTTGGCAGACCTGTTGGCCAACCCGCCGTCGTCCGCCTTTTCACCCTAGGTAGAAGATCAAAATCTATAGGTGAGTGCCAGTTTGGGGCCAATAAAGCTGTAGTTGATATTAAAGTCGGCGACCTTGATGTTGTAGAAGGTCTCAGTCATATCAACAGAGACTCTGTAGTAGTTGTAGGAGACAGACAGGTTCCAGTTTTGGCTTAGCTCTGCACTGATACCGGCCCGAATATCTGTGAGCGCTCCCTTCATATCATCCAGCTCCAGATAGAAGTACTGGGCGTGGCCAGTAAGTTCCCAACCAGGCATTAACTGATAGCGGCCGATCAGCCCGATATCCGGAAGCGGTGCGGTGACCTCATGCTCAACCAATCTGGGAATAGGAGTCTGACCACACTGATTGCCCTCGATTTGGCCAGAAATACAGGCGCCTATGGCTCCTTCCAGGGCAACGCTGATAAACATGGTATGTAAGCCAACTGTCACACCCAGGGTATAGTTCTGGCCTTCAAACAGGTCATAACCATATCCGAGCCTGAGAATATCGATATCCAGCTCTGTATCCAGGCGAGCGCCGGTATCTACCTGATAAATGGTGTCGTCGATATTTATTTGAAACCCACGGCTGAGCCCAATCGTATCGCCCCTGCGATGGAGCTGTTTCCAGTCCAGATAGTAGTGATGCTTGTGACCATACGCATACTCAAGCTCGAAAAAGGGAAGAAACTGGTACTGATCCAATTCAAGGTCGCTTTCGAAATCCAGCTTGAAGTCCTCTCCCAGAATAGGGTCTGTCACATCGATGCTGGAATCAGACTCGGCATAAAATCCCCCGACCCGTATCTGCATATCCCCTGCGTTACATGTGACACTGCATAACAATGCCAATAACGGCCATCCTCTGCCCCACGTCCTCATTTATCCTCCCGTCTTCCCTGTTGAGCCCGTTCAGCATATCACTATGGTTTTGAATCTGTTGGATATTTGTTCGGTCTCTATACTGTTCTGTCTCAGCTTCGAGGGCTCTTTGCCTATTGGTTCGATGGCTGAGAGTGTTGTTGGAGTAAAATTGAAGTTAATTGACATTGTTAAAGACGGAACGTCTGAAAAGTCAGGGGTTTGTAGTTTAAATTATTGAATTTGATGCAAAGTGTCACAAAGTATTTCGAACTAACTTCGCCGCAATCCAGTCGGAAATTGGGTAACAGGCCATTTGGCAAAAATAGTTAACTATTCTTTGCGGAGGAAAAAGTGAAAAGAACTAAAAATCTTATATTGGCAATGGGGGTGATGTTATCTGTAGTTGGATGTAGTGACAGTGACAAAGAAGAACCCAAAAAACAGGTGGCGTATGTGCAGTACTACAATGCCTCACCTGACAGCACATCAACCAACCTGGTCCTGAAAAGTAAAAAGTACACCTCGGTCAATTTCGGACAGGCGATTCAGCGATTTGCGGTGACTACCGGAAGCAACGAGGTGAGTGTTACCGGCAAGAATGCTGAAAACAAAGATGTGAGCTTTCATAAGCAGGATGTCACTTTTGCGGCCGGTGACAACCATTTGTATGTGTTGGCCGGAGACTATGCCAAAACCGATTTTGTCGACATTAAGTTCACTACGGACAAGCTCGATAAAGAGAATGATAACCAAGACAAGAAAACTTATATGCAGGTGTTGGCAGCCCATGTCAGCAAGAGTACTGCAAAGTTGGGGATCTATATCGGCAAAAAGGAAGATGGTTTTAGTTCGGCCAAGTTTCTGGGGCAGGCCGAATACAAAGGAGTGACCGAATCGCAGATATTGGCAACCGGGAAGTATGTTGTTTACCTCACCAAGGCAGGCAGTAATGAGCCTTTCTATACTACGGCAGAGGTTAATCTGAATGCCAAGACTGTCTACAAGCTGCTGATTAGACCGGGGTTTGGCGCTGCAACAGAAGGTATCAAGCTGGATGCAGTGAGTGGCGGCAAGTCAGTATCTTCGTTACCGGATATCAATGAAAAGGTGCAGTTCAGGGTTTACAACGGTTTTGAAGAAACCGATAAGGTCAAAGCCGAACTCAAGGGCAAATCAGGTGAGTCCCATGAAGTTGAAGTGGCCAGGTGGGCGATCTCCAGCTTTACGCCAGCTAAATTTGGCGACTATGACGTGGAGATTAGCGATGCAGCAACGGGTAATACGCTGCTCAATAATCTGTTGGTGACCTACAATCAGAGCGACTCCAAGTCCATTCTGCTGTACCCGGACGCTGAAGATAAGCTCAAAGCCACAGTGATAGAGCACTCCCTGACACCCCGCAGCTATCAGTACAGTATCCAACTGTTGAACCTGGCCGCAGGCACCAAGGGACTGGAGGTTTACTTTGTTCGTGGCAATGAAACGGTAGAAACGGCCAAGTACAAGGTGACCAAGTGGGACTTCACCAAGAACCTGAGCATTACCCTGCCCAGAGACAGCTACACAGTAACTGTGATCAAGCGGGAAAATGACAACACTCTCAACTTGTTGCACCGTCAAGCTCTTCAATTGAAAGATAATCTCGACTTTACCCTGGTACTGACGCCCGACGAGAGTCAAACCTGGGGTTATCGACTGGTGGCATTCCAGTAGCTATTGCTGACCTTGCTGAACAGCGAGCTTGCCGCCAGTCCGGGGCAAGCTTTTCCCAGCTGTGGAGGAATAAAACTTCTGCACGGTTTGGATAATCTGACCTTTTACCTGTTGACTCGCTGAGACTTTCTATACTGAAAGGATACACACTGCGCTTGGGCGGCGGGAGTCATCAATGAAATTACGAAATGTACTCTTTGGGATCTTCGGATTGATCTCTTTGTTCACCATATTCACCGGCTTTTTGGTGGTAAGGGTTGAAGAGATCGTCAGCCAGTTGGAGCAAACCGCCAATATCCGTTACCAGAGCTATCAGGCTGCTGATGAGTTACGCCAAAGTTCAGATGATTTGACCCGGCTGGCGCGGACCTATGTGGTCACCGGAGACTCCAGATATGAGCAGATGTATCAGGCCGTGCTGGATATTCGCAATGGTGAACGCCCCAGACCGGAAAACTATCACCTTATCTATTGGGATCTGGTGTTGGAGCAGGGGGAAAAGCCCAAAGCGGATGGTGAACTGCAAGCCCTTAAGTCCCGCATGCAGCAGTTGGGCTTCAGCGATCGGGAGTTTGCACTGCTTACCCAGGCCCAGAATAACTCAGATGCTCTGGTGAATATGGAAGTGAAGGCGATGAACGCTGTTAAAGGCCGCTTTCAGGACCCCGCGACAGGTGCGTACAGTGTGCAGGGGCAACCGGACTTGCAGCTGGCCAGAGACTTGATGCACAACAGTGCCTACCACCGGGAGAAGGCAAGAATCATGGAGCCGGTGGATGAATTCTTTCAATCACTGGAGCAAAGAACTGCAGCGGCACAGCAACAAAGGCTGGAGCAGGTGATGGAATCAGTGACGTTTGCACTGATCATGGCGGTCAGCTCGCTGGTATTAATCATTCTGGGTTTCCTGATGATAAAGCGCTATGTTGCGCTGCCTATGGCCAGGCTCTACCAACAAGTCATTCAGCTGAAAGCTGGCAAAGCAGAGCAGGCGGACACAGATACCTTCCGTCTGGGCCAATTTGAAGAGTTACAGGAAAGTGCCCAGGAGACCCTGAGTTCGATCAGTTCTGCCCTGGTTCAGGTGAGTGAGGCTGCCGATATTTGTGCATCCGGCGCCGTGGAGATCGCCTCGGGTAATACCGATCTCAGCCAAAGGACAGAGTCTCAGGCCTCCAGCATAGTGGAAATTTCGGCATCTATATCCCAGATGCGCCGCTCTACCGAATCCAGTGCTACCGAGGCCAACAAGGCAAACGAGAGTGCCAAAGAGGCCAAGGTGCAGGCGGTCGAAGGGGGCGAAATTGTGACTGCTGCCATTAAGGCGATGGATGATATTGCTGTTTCCAGCAAGAAAATCACCAATATCCTGACTGTTATCGATGAGATTACCTTTCAGACCAATCTGTTGGCACTGAATGCTTCTGTGGAAGCTGCCCGGGCCGGTGAGCAGGGGCGGGGCTTTGGCGTGGTCGCCGGTGAAGTCAGGAGTCTGGCCCAGCGCAGCTCAGTGGCCGCCAAGAATATTAATGAGCTGATTCAGGACAGCATGGACAAGGTTCACGCGGGAACCCTACATGTCAACAAGGCGGGAGAGGCACTGATCAATATCAAGGCTCAGGTGTCTGAAGTAACCGAAGTGATTGAAACCCTTAATACCAACACTCGCGAGCAGGCTTCGGGGATTGCACAGATAGAGCAAGCCATCATGGACTTTGAAGACTCCAACCAACAAAACGCGGCTATGGTGCAGCAGGTGTCTACTGCCAGTGCCAATGTCGCCGAGATGGCGGGTCAGGTCGTAGAAATGATTACTGGGTTCCATGTGGCAGAACAGAAGCGCACTCAAGAGCGCCGTTCCGGTGAAGACAGAAGAAAGCTAACCAAAGGTGACTCGGGCATATGGGACGAGTTTTAAGGCGGTTAGCCTGAAGCACTGTTAATTTTTCCCGAACGCTACTTAGCGAAAGTATCTGATTTAGATAAATAGAGAGATATATCACGAAGGATTTTGCAAAACTCCTGTTAATTCATCTCAAACTAACAGATGATGCCGACATACAAAGGGGGGAGTTTAATGCAAAAAGGCTTCACGCTGATTGAACTGGTGGTTGTGATTATTATTTTGGGCGTTCTGGCGGTTACCGCTGCACCCAAGTTTTTGAACCTGAGCAGTGATGCTTATAAGGCTCAACTGGCCGCCAGTCTTGGCTCTATGAAATCAGCTGTTGGTTTGTTTAAAGCGGCCTCAGAGATTCGTGGTGCCGGAGATACCAGAGTGGTTTATGACGGCATCAGGGGAGAGAGAAATCAACCCTGGGCAGCCAGCAGCAATGGCTCCAGTCCAAGTACCGGTTACACCAACCCGCCAGAAATTTTCAAGGCCGCAGGCATGGATACTGCCGATTGGCGATATCGTATCTATATTGCCGCGGGTGTATATCAAGTGGCGGCAGCGCCAGCGGGAAAATTGAATGTAGCGCAGCCGACTCAGGCTCAGGTGCAGGCGACCAACTGCTATATCAACTACGCATGGCAGTTGGATGGCACGCCACTAATGCAGTTGGTGGATAGTGGGTGCTAAAAGCAGCTTATTCCCAGAGCGCTCTTATTTCTTAAGAGCGCAGGTTTTTCTGTATTATTAATCAGTGCTACTTAATAACGTTTATCACCTTAATGGTTTTAATGGTTTTGTTTGGCATTAACCAATTTAAAGTTTGCCCTTTTGACATGCCTATCAATGCGCTGCCTACCGGCGCTAAAATAGAAATGTCGTCGTAATTTTCTATATCAACTGGATAAACCAGTTTTTTAATATAAACTTTATTTTCGCCGACAAATTTAAATACCACGGTGGAGTTCATTGTGACCACCTGTTTCGGTATCGCTTCTTTGTCCACTACATTGGCGCGAACCAGCTCCTCTTCCAGAGCCGCTATGTTTGATGACAGCATTTTGGAGTCTTCCAGCAGAGATAGAATCCCATTTAAGTCACAGCTGGAGATGTGAATCTGACTATTCATTTGAAATTATTACCGTAATAAAATCAGTGATGTGATACCAATCCGCATTGAAGTCTGATCTAATATTGGGCAACTCAATACTTATGATTGCCTTATGAAATCTGAAACTGCCGAAAGCTTGCTTTGCCTCTCTAAAAAAGAGAAA
>NZ_JAKIKT010000017.1 GCF_023349125.1 Shewanella corallii
TCTCTTTTTTAGAGAGGCAAAGCAAGCTTTCGGCAGTTTCAGATTTCATAAGGCAATCATAAGTATTGAGTTGCCCAATATTAGATCAGACTTCAATGCGGATTGGTATTACCCCCATGTGTTCCCTTCGGGAATTCAGAGTAGGTCATTGCCAAGCGCCTACACCCGACGTCACCCTTTCCAAAAGTGCAGTTGTCGAGGATGCCTGAGAAGGCCCTGTCCCTCGTTCGAAAGCATATGACTTCCACCATTTTCACCATTCATGTGCCTAACCGGACATTGAACTCTGCATCTCCGGTATTCTCTATGTCCTTATTGTTTGCCTCCCGGCTACGCTTTGGGCTCACCTGCTTAGATGCTCATTGGGCGTTCAGACTGGTGTATATGTCGACATTAAAAACTTAAACATCCAATTATTGATTGTTTTAGGTAAACAATAGGGTCATATCTTTGGTTTCTTTTATCTTTTGCAGCAGGTTTTCGGCACCCTGATCTCTGCTTTCATATAGCCAATTGCCCATACTGATACGGGATATGTTGAGCTTTGCCAACTCTTGATAGCTGGGAAGGTTGGGAAGTGCCATCAGGTTGATGGGCAGTGACAGCTGCTGGCTTATTTGGGCGATATCTGAGTGATTAGTCAGCCCGGGAAAGAAGATGCCGTTCGCGCCTGCCTGTTGATATAGCTCTGCCCGGGAGACTGCTTCCTCTGTCGTTGGATTATCCTCAAAAAACAGGTCGCAACGGACATTGATAAAGAGCTGTTCTCTTGCGGCCCCTAGACAATTGATAATCTGTCGCAAACGCCGGGCAAAATACCCTTTATCCAGAAGCTCCCGTTTACCCGCCAGCATACTGTCTTCGATATTGATGCCTACGACTCCCAACTTGATTAATGAGAGTATCTGCTTAGCGGCTTCCTCTGGCTCGGATGCATAGCCTCCTTCTATATCTACCGTCATTGGGATAGTTGTATTTTGGCGAATATCTTTCACCAGGCCATACAAGGCACCAAAGGGCATTTGTTCACCATCCGAATAGCCAATGTTGGCAGCGATAGCCGCGCTGGAGGTGCCTATTGCTTCATAGCCTGCTTTCTGGGCGGCGATCGCACTGCTTCTGTCCCACACATTGGCGAGTAATAGAGGTGTGTTGCGGTCCTTGAATATCTTCATATGTTCCTCCTGATTGGAGCCGCCATATTAGGCAAGCGGCCAAAATGGCCACAACCGAAAACTGGACAGGTATTTTGTGATTTATGGCTGAGGAGGGCTTGAGTCGCGAAGCCGGGGACAAGGGAGTACAATGACGCCTTTGCCATCATCAGAGCCAAATCGAGTGTCGATAAGTATTTCTCTTAAACCTTTTAATACCTTTGGATTGGATCAGCGTTGCGCGCGTTTGGTTGAAGTGACATCGCGTAATGAGTTGATCAAAGAGTGCTTGAAGGCATTTGCCGCTGATAAGCCCATGTTGATTCTGGGCGGTGGCAGTAATCTGGTGCTGACTGATGATTTTGATGGCACAGTGATCCGAATCCTGACCAGGGGTATCGAGGTTACTGAGACTGATGACGCTTTTTTGCTGACCGTTGAAGCCGGTGAAAACTGGCATGCATTGGTAGAACACTGCCTGCAGCATAATATGCAGGGGTTGGAGAATATGGCGTTAATTCCAGGTACAGTTGGTGCCGCGCCAATCCAGAATATCGGTGCCTATGGCATCGAGCTTAACCAAATGTGTGATTGGGTAGAGTATCTGGACCTGCAAACCGGGGAGGTTAAACGCCTCAGCAATGAAGAGTGTCTGTTTGACTATCGCGATTCGATATTCAAAGGCGAGCTCAGAGACAGGTCTGTGATTCTGAGTGTTGGTTTGAGACTGGCTAAAATGTGGCAGCCCAACTTATCCTACGGTCCATTGACCGAGTTCTCCCCCGATACCGTGACAGCCTGGGATATCTTTAAAAAGGTCTGCGAAGTTCGGCAGAGCAAACTGCCAGACCCCAAAGTGCTTGGGAATGCAGGCAGTTTCTTCAAAAACCCGGTTGTCACCGCGGCAGAGTACCAGCGACTAGCGACAGAATTTCCCGGCATTGTTGGATATGCATTGAGTGATGGCACAGTCAAACTGGCGGCTGGCTGGTTGATTGATCAAGCGGGCCTTAAGGGCTATCAGCAAAAAGGGGCAGGAGTACACGCCAATCAGGCGCTGGTGCTGGTTAATTTGGGCGAGGCGACAGGCGAGTCCGTTTGCGAGCTGGCGCGTTACGTTATCGCGACAGTTTCAGCTAAGTTTGGGGTAAAGCTTGAGCCTGAACCCAGAGTTATGGGGCGTAATGGCGAAATCAGTATCTAGCGGGTAAGTCATTGGTGGTGTGTTGAAATCAGGATAATCATCCAGGATTGATTGGGCGACATGTAAGGTAGGTATTTAAATATGCAGGATCATTGGCAACGCAAGCGGGCTATTTTGGCTCTGTTGAATCAGGGAGGTTTTGTCTCAGGTGAAGCACTGGCTCAGGAGCTGGGGATTAGCCGGGCGGCAGTGAACAAGCATATTGAATCACTGTCTGAATATGGCGTCTCTGTATTCAGCGTTAAAGGCAAAGGCTATAAGCTGGAAAAGCCTGTGCACCTGATCGATGAAGCTAAATTAAAAGCCGGTATACGCCAGCGAAGCTTTTACTTCGACGAAGTTAATTCTACCAATGCCTTTATGCTGAGCCATGCTCAGGAATTGAAAAGTGGCGATCTTTGTATTGCTGAATACCAATCGGCCGGGCGAGGCCGTCGTGGCAGAACCTGGGTCTCCCCTTATGCCAATCACCTCTATTTCTCACTGTTTTGGCGCTTTCCTCAGGGAATGGCTCAGGCGATGGGACTCAGCCTGGTTGTGGGTTGCTCGTTGGCGACTGTACTGACCAATATGGGAGTGACTGGTCTGGGTCTGAAGTGGCCCAATGATCTTTATCTTGATGGTCGTAAGTTGGCTGGCATTCTGGTGGAGATGACTGGCCAGGCTGACAGTGAGTGCCAGTTGGTAATAGGTATTGGCATTAATATGTCGATGACAGCAGAGCAGGGAGACAAGATAGATCAACCATGGAGTGATTTGTCTGACCTGGCTCAGTCTCTGGATAAGACTGAGTTGATGCTGAATCTACACACGCAGCTGTGTCTGGATTTGCAACAGTTTGAACAGGCAGGTCTGGGGACATTCATCAACCGCTGGCAGGAGTCAGACCTGTTTGCCGGACGGGAGGTAGTGCTGAGTATGGGCAATAATCAAATTGCGGGCATCTGTCGGGGAATTGACGAGCAGGGTGCTGTGTTGTTGGAAACCCCTGAAGGAATCAAGGGTTTCGTGGGTGGAGAGATCAGCCTGCGAGGGGCCTGACGTCCTGACGAATTACTTTCTTAACATCACCTGAGCCACCTGATGACCAGCGCCTTTCTGTAAGATCAGATGGGCGCGCTCACGGGTTGGCAGTACATTCTGTCGCAGGTTGGGTCCATTGATACTGTCCCAGATGTTGGATGCAGTTTCTTTGGCCTCTTCATCTGTCAGCTCAGCATAATGTTTAAAGTAAGAGCCTTGCCTACTGAAAGCGCCACTTCGGAACTGCAGGAAGCGGTTGATATACCATTTCTTCAACAGGCCTTCGCTGGCATCCACATAAATAGAAAAATCGACAAAGTCAGAGACGAAAGGTCGTCTGGCCAGTCCGGGCGAATCTATACCCGTTTGCAATACATTCAGGCCCTCCAGGATCAAAATATCCGGTTGGCGTATCACCTGGGTCTCTTCCCGTCTGTCATAAGTAATATGCGAGTATCGCGGCGCATGAACTTCCTGCTTGCCCGACTTGAGGTCTGAGATGAAGTCGAGCAGCATCCGGGTATCATAACTCTCCGGAAAGCCCTTACGCTGCAGCAATCCTTTACGTTTTAACGTCGCCAGTGGATAGATAAAACCGTCTGTCGTAACCAGATCGACTTTGGGGTGCTCTGGCCAATGTTGCAACAGCGCCTGCAGAATACGAGCGGTAGTGCTCTTGCCCACGGCAACACTGCCGGCAATAGAAATAATGTAAGGTCCTTCGGTGGGTTTTTTACCCAGGAACTCGTTAAGGACCACACCTCTTTGTTGCTTGGCACCGATAATCAGGTTCAGCAGTCTGCTCAGAGGTAAGTAGATGTCAGTGACTTCTTCTATAGATAGCTGTTCATTGATCCCTCTTAAGCCTTCGAGATCGGATTCACTCAGTGTCATGGGCACGGCATTTCTGAGCTCTGCCCAGTTCTGGCGTTCAAAAGCCAGGTAAAGTGCCTCTTGTATGTGACTGTTTGTGATCATGGTTTATCCTCGAAGACCGGAAGGGCACAGTACACCATCACAGATAAGTGGACAATAGTTCGGAGACCCGTCTGCCTGGGATGAAAGGATGATGTGTCAGCAGTTTGCGGCATTTTTAAGCTCAACAGGGTTAATGAGCATAAAAAAGCAGCGCCTAAGCCTTTTTTTCAGAAAAATGCGATTTTTCTATTGCACTCATGCTGACATTTACCTAATATCCGTCCCCGAAATGAAGTGCCGGCATAGCTCAGTTGGTAGAGCAACTGACTTGTAATCAGTAGGTCCCGAGTTCGACTCTTGGTGTCGGCACCATTTTCTCTGGAGGGGTTCCCGAGTGGCCAAAGGGATCAGACTGTAAATCTGACGGCTCCGCCTTCGAAGGTTCGAATCCTTCTCCCTCCACCATTTTCCTAACGTATTAGGTAACCTAGTAGGTTAACGCGGGCGTCGTATAATGGTATTACTCCAGCCTTCCAAGCTGATAACGCGGGTTCGATTCCCGCCGCCCGCTCCAAATTGTTGCTGATATGGCTCAGTCGGTAGAGCGCATCCTTGGTAAGGATGAGGTCCCCAGTTCGATTCTGGGTATCAGCACCACTAATCTACATTTCCTAATGCGAAAAATTGGTTTCGACGAAAATTGTTTCGTCGAAATTTTTTTGCATCTGCAGGTTTTCATCACCAAGACTCTTGGATTGAGGCACTACCATGGCTAAAGAGAAATTTGAACGTAGCAAACCCCACGTAAACGTGGGCACCATCGGTCACGTTGACCATGGTAAAACTACCCTGACCGCAGCTATCTCTACCGTACTGTCAAAAGTATACGGTGGTGAAGCTAAAGACTTCGCATCTATCGATAACGCTCCAGAAGAGCGTGAGCGTGGTATTACCATCAATACCTCTCACATCGAATACGATACTCCAACCCGTCACTACGCACACGTAGACTGCCCAGGCCACGCTGACTATGTTAAAAACATGAT
Organism: Shewanella corallii; assembly: GCF_023349125.1. Lineage (GTDB taxonomy): Bacteria > Pseudomonadota > Gammaproteobacteria > Enterobacterales > Shewanellaceae > Shewanella > Shewanella corallii. The sequence continues at coordinate 5,346 of NZ_JAKIKT010000017.1, forward strand.
CACTGGTGCTGCTCAGATGGACGGCGCTATCCTGGTAGTAGCTTCTACTGACGGTCCAATGCCACAGACTCGTGAGCACATCCTGCTGTCTCGTCAGGTAGGTGTACCTTTCATCATCGTGTTCATGAACAAGTGTGACATGGTAGACGATGAAGAGCTGCTGGAACTGGTAGAGATGGAAGTTCGTGAACTGCTGTCTGAGTACGATTTCCCAGGTGATGACCTGCCAGTAATTCAGGGTTCTGCTCTGAAAGCTCTGGAAGGTGACGCTGCTTGGGAAGCTAAGATCGTTGAACTGGCTGAAGCTCTGGATACTTACATCCCTGAGCCAGAGCGTGACATCGATAAGCCATTCCTGCTGCCAATCGAAGACGTATTCTCTATCTCTGGTCGTGGTACTGTAGTAACTGGCCGTGTAGAGCGTGGTATCATTCGCGTAGGTGAAGAAGTAGAAATCGTTGGTATCAAAGAGACCACCAAGACTACTTGTACCGGCGTAGAAATGTTCCGTAAGCTGCTGGACGAAGGCCGTGCTGGTGAGAACTGTGGTGTTCTGCTGCGTGGTACTAAGCGTGACGAAGTTGAGCGTGGTCAAGTACTGGCTAAGCCAGGCACCATCACTCCTCACACCAAGTTCGAGTCTGAAGTATACGTACTGTCTAAAGAAGAAGGTGGTCGTCACACTCCATTCTTCAAGGGCTACCGCCCACAGTTCTACTTCCGTACTACTGACGTAACCGGTACCATCGAACTGCCAGAAGGCGTTGAAATGGTAATGCCTGGTGACAACATCAAGATGGTTGTTACCCTGATTGCTCCAATCGCGATGGACGAAGGTCTGCGCTTTGCAATCCGTGAAGGTGGCCGTACCGTTGGTGCTGGTGTTGTTGCTAAGATCCACGAATAATTTCGTGTCTTAATGACAAACCTGAAAAGGGAAGCTTCGGCTTCCCTTTTTTGTTTTTGTACAACCCCCCTCGGTATCAATTTCAAACCGGCGCAGGAAATATTTGATTTTGCCCTGTGTGCTGGCGCGGCCACCTTGCTTAGTAAGCTGATTAAGAATACAATCTATGGCCGATTTTTGACCCCTGAGCTTTTGCAGTTTGTGCATCAAGGGTGAATTCGGAAAACGAATTTGCCTGTTTGGGCTGTATTAAAGGCTTCGAGTATACTTGGTGACTCAAGCTCAGGTCGTAATGAGTAACGGAATTAACCGATGACAACGAATACTGAAAACCAGGGTAACTCTCTGGATATGGTGAAGTGGGGTCTGGCTTTCATTTTGCTGGCCGCTGCTGTTATTGGCAACCAGATGTACAGCGAAGAAGTTAGCGTGCTGGTGCGTGCAATTGCTGTAGTGGTTGCATTTGCTCTGGCGGGCTTTATCGCGCTGCAGACAGCCAAAGGCAAGCAGGCACTGGCATTTGCCCGTGAGTCGCAAATTGAAGTACGTAAAGTGGTTTGGCCGACTCGTCAGGAAGCGCTGAACACCACCTTTATCGTGCTGGCTGCTACCGGTATTCTGGCTGTGATCCTGTGGGGCTTGGACGCAGTGCTGCTGCGAATTGTCAACTTCATTACTGGCGTATAGGCACCCGAATGACTGAAGCGAAAGAAGCTAAAAAGAGATGGTATGTAGTGCAGGCTTTCTCCGGCTATGAAGGCCGTGTATGCAAGTCTCTGCTAGAACATATCAAAATGCATGAAATGGAACATTACTTCGGTGAAGTTCTGGTTCCAACTGAAGAAGTAGTTGAAATGCGTGCCGGCCAGCGTCGCAAGAGCGAGCGCAAGTTCTTCCCTGGCTATGTTCTGGTTCAGATGGAAATGAACGATGAAAGCTGGCACCTGGTTAAAAGCATCCCTCGCGTGATGGGTTTCATCGGCGGTACTTCTGACCGTCCTGCACCTATCTCTGATCGCGAAGCTGAAGCTATCCTGCAGCGTCTGCAGGAAACCACTGAGTCTCCGACTCACCGCGTAATGTTCGAACCAGGTGAAGTGGTTCGCGTTACTGAAGGTCCATTTGCTGACTTTAACGGTACCGTTGAAGAAGTGGATTATGAAAAGAGCCGCGTGAAGGTTTCTGTCATGATCTTCGGCCGCTCTACCCCGGTAGAACTGGACTTTGGTCAGGTTGAAAAAAGCTGATTAAAAAAAGCACAAGATCTGTTTGGAATCGGCTGTGGGTTAATATATAATCCGCAGCCGTTGTTTTCGGGGAGCCACTGACATTCCGTCGGTAGCGTTTGTACCCATACTTGAGGAAATTGCTCATGGCAAAGAAAATTGAAGCTTACATCAAGCTGCAGGTTGCAGCTGGTGCTGCTAACCCGTCTCCACCAGTAGGTCCAGCTCTGGGTCAGAAAGGTGTGAACATCATGGAATTCTGTAAGGCGTTCAACGCTCGTACTGAAAAGTTCGAGAAAGGCATGCCGATTCCAGTTGTAATCACTGTTTACAACGATCGTTCTTTCACTTTCGAAACCAAGACTCCTCCAGCATCATTCCTGCTGCTGAAGGCCGCTGGTCTGAAGTCCGGCTCTAGCCGTCCTAACACTGACAAAGTGGGTACTATCAAGCGTGCTCAGGTTCTGGAAATTGCAGAAACCAAAGCAGCTGACATGACTGGTTCTGACATTGATGCGATGGCTCGCTCAATCGAAGGTACTGCACGTTCCATGGGTTTGGTAGTAGAGGACTAATACAATGGCTAAGCTGACTAAACGCATGCGCGTAATCCGCGAAAAAGTAGACGTGACCAAGAGCTACGAAATCAACGAAGCTGTTGCTCTGCTGAAAGAACTGGCTACCGCTAAGTTCGTTGAGAGTGTTGACGTTGCAGTTAACCTGGGCGTAGATCCTCGTAAATCTGACCAGAACGTACGTGGTGCAACTGTACTGCCTCACGGTACTGGCCGCGAAGTTCGCGTTGCTGTGTTCACCCAGGGTGCAAACGCAGAAGCTGCTAAAGAAGCAGGCGCTGAACTGGTAGGTATGGAAGATCTGGCTGAGCAGGTTAAAGCTGGCGAAATGAACTTCGACGTAGTTATTGCTTCTCCTGATGCAATGCGCGTTGTTGGTATGCTGGGTCAAATCCTGGGCCCACGTGGTCTGATGCCTAACCCTAAGACCGGTACTGTAACTCCTAACGTTGCTGAAGCAGTTAAGAACGCTAAAGCTGGTCAGGTTCGTTACCGTAACGACAAGAACGGTATCATCCACACCACCATCGGTAAGGTTGATTTCGAACCAGCTCAATTGAAAGAAAACCTGGAAGCTCTGCTGTCTGCGCTGAAAAAAGCCAAGCCAGCTGCTGCCAAAGGCGTTTTCGTCAAGAAAGTAACCATCTCCACCACTATGGGTGCAGGTGTAGCCGTTGACCAGAACACTCTGGAAACTGCTAACTAATTTACAAGGTGCGTGCATTAGCATATAATGCGCGCACTTTGTCGGGTTGAAGTCTGTTTTTTGCTCAAGGGCATAACAGACTTCCGTCCAAGACCGCAGGTGTAAATCATTAGATTCACTTAATTTCCTGCGTAGACGGTGTCAGGCCCCAGTTATGATTTTTTCTGCTGGAAATCTGCGCCGTACGTCACTGAGCACATAAGTGCTTGGTAGGTAATTTCCGGGAATTTTCCCGGGTAGAATCCAGGAGTATAGCCAATGGCATTAAGACTCGAAGACAAGAAAGCGATTGTTGCTGAAGTCAACGAAGCTGCCAAAGGTGCACTGTCTGCAGTAGTTGCCGATTCTCGCGGTGTTACTGTAGGCGCCATGACCGCCCTGCGCAAAACTGCCCGTGCTAACGGTGTATACGTAAAAGTTGTACGTAACACCCTGGCTCGTCGTGCAGTTGAAGGTACCTCTTTTGAGTGCCTTGGCGAGGTGTTCACTGGCCCAACTTTGATTGCTTTCTCTAACGAGCACCCAGGTGCCGCAGCACGTCTGTTGAAAGACTTTGCTAAAGAGCAAGACAAATTCGAAGTTAAAGGTGCAGCTTTCGAAGGGGAATTTATCCCTGCAGCACAGATCGATCGTTTGGCGAAACTGCCAACTTACGAAGAAGCACTGGCACAGCTGATGATGACTCTGAAAGAGGCGTCTGCTGGCAAGTTCGTTCGTACTCTGGCCGCTCTGCGCGATCAAAAAGAAGCCGCTTAATTATAAGCTGGCTGCTTGAAATAATTGAATTCAGAACAATAGGAAATATTTCTTATGTCTATCACTAAAGACCAAATCTTAGAAGCCTTTGCAGCTATGTCTGTAATGGAAGTTGTTGAACTGATCGAAGCTATGGAAGAGAAGTTCGGTGTTTCTGCTGCTGCTGCAGTAGTAGCTGGCGGTGCTGATGCAGGCGCTGCTGCTGAAGAAAAGACCGAGTTCGACGTAGTTATGACTGGTCATGGCGACAACAAAGTAGCTGTTATTAAAGCTCTGCGTGGCGCTACCGGTCTGGGCCTGAAAGAAGCCAAAGCTATGGCTGAATCTGCTCCAGTAGCTGTTAAAGAAGCTATCTCTAAAGAAGAAGCTGAAGCTCTGAAAGCTGATCTTGAAGCCGCTGGCGCTCAGGTAGAGATCAAGTAAGCTATTATTTAGCTTGCAAAAACACCTGAGTGATCAGGTGGAGGCTGGCGGTTTTTTGACCGTCGGCCTTTTTTGCGCTGTAGGCGTTGGCGAATTTTTCACCGTTTGTCGCCAAAAGTTTTAGCAGTCCCTAGCAGTGATTAATGGTTAGGTTCTTGCCATCAACGGTGATGGGCAAACGTGCTGGTACAACTATTCCGGTTGCATCAGTTCTGGTCTTATCTCGCAAGCAGAGGAAACCCATGGTTTACTCCTATTCTGAAAAGAAGCGTATTCGTAAAGACTTCGGTAAGCGTCCTCGCGTTCTGGACATTCCTTACCTGTTGTCTATTCAGTTAGACTCTTTCAAAACTTTCATCGATCAAGACCCTACCGGTGAGCGTGGCTTAGAAGCTGCTTTCCGTAGCGTGTTTCCCATCAAGAGCTTTTCCGGCAACTCTGAGCTGCAATATGTAAGCTACAAGCTGGGTGAGCCTGTCTTTGATGTGAAAGAGTGTCAGATCCGCGGTGTTACTTATTCCGCTCCACTGCGCGTTAAGCTGCGCATGGTGCTGTACGACCGTGAAGCTGCACCTGGTACAGTTAAAGACATTAAAGAGCAAGAAGTCTACATGGGGGATATCCCTCTGATGACTGAAAACGGTACTTTTGTCATCAATGGTACCGAGCGTGTAATTGTGTCTCAGTTGCACCGTAGCCCTGGTGTGTTCTTCGACCACGACCGTGGTAAGACTCACTCTTCAGGTAAAGTGCTGTATAACGCACGTATTATTCCTTACCGTGGTTCCTGGCTGGACTTCGAGTTCGATCCAAAGGACGCTCTGTTCGTTCGTATCGACCGTCGTCGTAAACTGCCGGCCACTATCATCCTGCGCGCGATGGATTTCTCTACTCAGGAGATCCTGGACACCTTCTTCGACCGCATTACTTTCAAAGTTAAGAAAGACTCGCTGGTTATGGAACTGTTGCCTGAGCGTCTGCGCGGTGAAACTGCCAGCTTTGACATCAAAGACAGTGAAGGCACTCTGCTGGTCGAAAAAGGCCGTCGCATTACTGCCCGTCATATTCGTCAGCTGGAAAAAACCAATACCACTGAGCTGGAAGTCCCAGTTGAGTACATCATTGGTAAAGTGTCTGCACAGGATTACATCGATCCTGATACCGGTGAAGTACTGGTTAGCGCCAACAGCGAACTGAGCCTGGAAACTCTGGCCCAGTTGTCTCTGGCTGGCATCAAAGAAGTATCCACTCTGTACATCAACGAGCTGGATCACGGTGCTTATATCTCCGACACTCTGCGTATCGATACCACGACTAACCGTTTGGAAGCTCTGGTTGAAATCTACCGCATGATGCGTCCTGGTGAGCCGCCAACCAAAGATGCTGCCGAAGCTCTGTTCCAAAACCTGTTCTTCAGCGATGAACGTTATGACCTGTCTAAAGTAGGTCGTATGAAGTTCAACCGCCGTCTGGAAATCCCTGATGAAGAAGGTACCGGCGTACTGAGCCAGGATGACATCGTTGCAGTAATGCGCAAGATCATCGAAATCCGTAACGGTAACGACGAAGTGGACGATATCGACCACCTGGGTAACCGTCGTATTCGTTCCGTTGGTGAGATGGCTGAGAACCAGTTCCGTGTAGGTCTGGTGCGTGTTGAGCGTGCAGTTCGTGAGCGTCTGTCTCTGGGCGACCTGAACGAGCTGATGCCTCAGGACCTGATCAACGCCAAGCCAATTTCTGCGGCAGTAAAAGAGTTCTTTGGCTCTTCTCAGCTGTCTCAGTTTATGGACCAGAACAACCCACTGTCTGAAGTAACCCACAAGCGTCGTATTTCGGCACTGGGTCCAGGCGGTCTGACCCGTGAGCGTGCCGGCTTCGAAGTTCGAGACGTACACCCAACTCACTATGGTCGTCTGTGTCCAATTGAGACCCCTGAAGGTCCAAACATTGGTCTGATTAACTCTCTGGCAACCTTCGCCCGCACTAACTCTTACGGTTTCCTGGAAACACCATACCGTAAAGTTGTCGACGGTCAGGTTACTGAAGACGTTGAATACCTGTCTGCCATCGAAGAAGGCCGCTACGTTGTAGCACAGGCTAACATCGCACTGGACAGCGAAGGTCGTATTCTGGATGAGCAGGTTGCTTGTCGTCACAAAGGTGAATCCACCTTTATGCGCGCTGCTGACATTCAGTATATGGACGTATCGCCACAGCAGATTATTTCTGTTGCAGCATCTTTGATTCCGTTCCTGGAACACGACGATGCTAACCGTGCATTGATGGGTGCGAACATGCAACGTCAGGCTGTACCGACTCTGAAAGCTGATAAGCCTCTTGTTGGTACTGGTATTGAACGTGCTCTGGCTGTTGACTCCGGCGTAGTTGTTGCTGCCAAGCGTGGCGGTGTAATCGACTATGTTGATGCCAGCCGTATCGTGGTTAAGGTTAACGAAGATGAGCTGACGCCAGGCGAAGCCGGTATCGACATCTACAACCTGACCAAGTACACCCGTTCTAACCAGAACACCTGTATTAACCAGCGTCCATGCTGCTCAGTAGGTGACCCTATTGTTCGTGGCGACGTACTGGCTGACGGTCCATCCACTGACCTGGGTGACCTGGCGCTGGGTCAGAACATGCGTATCGCATTTATGACCTGGAACGGTTACAACTTCGAAGACTCGATTTTGATCTCCGAGCGCGTAGCGCAGGAAGACCGTTTCACCACCATCCACATTCAGGAACTGTCTTGTATCGCTCGTGATACCAAGCTGGGTTCTGAAGAGATCACCGCTGACATCCCTAACGTGGGTGAGTCTGCTCTGTCCAAGCTGGACGAGTCAGGTATCGTTTACATCGGTGCAGAAGTGAAGGGTGGCGACATCCTGGTTGGTAAGGTAACTCCTAAGGGCGAAACTCAGCTGACTCCAGAAGAGAAGCTGCTTCGTGCCATCTTCGGTGAGAAAGCGTCTGACGTTAAAGACAGCTCTCTGCGTGTACCTAACTCTGTGAAGGGTACCGTAATCGACGTTCAGGTATTTACCCGTGACGGCGTTGAGAAAGACAAGCGCGCGCTGGAAATCGAAGAGATGCACATCGCTCAGGCTCGTAAGGACCTGACCGAAGAGTTCAAGATCCTGGAAGAAGGTATCTTTGGCCGTGCCCGTAACTTGCTGGTTAACGCCGGTTACAGCGAAGCACAGCTGGCAGAAATCTCTCGTAAGGATTACCTGACTCAGGCTATCGACGATGAAACCAAGCAGACTGAACTTGAGCAGTTGGCTGAACAGCACGAAGAGCTGAAAGCTGACTTCGACAAGAAGTTTGAAATCAAGCGTCGCAAGATCACCCAGGGTGATGATCTGGCTCCAGGCGTACTGAAGATCGTTAAGGTTTACCTGGCGGTTAAGCGTACTATCCAGCCTGGTGACAAGATGGCTGGTCGTCACGGTAACAAGGGTGTTATCTCCAAGATCTGTCCTATCGAAGATATGCCATACGATGAGCAGGGTAACCCTGTAGACATCGTACTGAACCCACTGGGTGTACCATCCCGTATGAACATCGGTCAGGTACTGGAAGTTCACCTGGGTGCAGCAGCCAAGGGTATCGGTAACCGCATCCAGAGCATGCTGGAAGAGCAGCGTGAACTGGCTGAACTGCGTGGTTACATCAAGCAGGCATACGAGCTGGGTGAATCTCAGCAGAAAGTCGATATCGACTCTTTCACCGACGAAGAAGTACTGCGTCTGGCCAAGCACCTGAAAGAAGGTCTACCGGTTGCAACTCCTGCGTTTGACGGTGCCAAAGAGAAAGAGATCAAGCAGATGCTTGAACTTGCTGGCTTGCCAACTTCTGGCCAGCTGAAGCTGTTTGATGGTCGTACCGGTAACGAATTTGAGCGTGCAGTAACTGTAGGTTACATGTACATGCTCAAACTGAACCACCTGGTGGATGACAAGATGCACGCCCGTTCTACCGGTTCGTACAGCTTGGTTACCCAGCAGCCTCTGGGCGGTAAAGCTCAGTTCGGTGGTCAGCGTTTCGGTGAGATGGAAGTGTGGGCACTGGAGGCGTATGGCGCAGCTTATACCCTGCAGGAAATGCTCACAGTGAAGTCGGACGATGTGAATGGTCGTACCCAGATGTATAAGAACATCGTGGACGGCAACCATCAGATGCAGCCTGGCATGCCAGAGTCCTTCAACGTATTGCTGAAAGAAATCCGCTCGCTCGGTATCAATATCGAGCTGGACGAAGAGTAATACGGGCCAAGGCCTCGTTGGTAACAGAATCGGTGCTCCGCGCGAGCGGGGCACCCGGTTTAACTCCTTCAGGAGAGAAACGTGAAAGACTTATTAAAGTTTCTGAAACAGCAAAGTAAGACCGAAGAGTTTAACGGCATCAAAATTGGTCTGGCCTCGCCTGATCTGATCCGCTCTTGGTCATTTGGTGAAGTTAAGAAGCCTGAGACCATTAACTACCGTACTTTCAAGCCTGAGCGTGAAGGTTTGTTCTGTGCGCGTATCTTTGGTCCTGTAAAAGACTATGAGTGTCTGTGCGGTAAGTACAAGCGTCTTAAGCACCGTGGTGTGATCTGTGAAAAGTGTGGTGTAGAAGTTACCCAGACTAAAGTACGTCGTGAGCGTATGGGTCACATTGAACTGGCGAGCCCTGTGGCTCACATCTGGTTCCTCAAGTCACTGCCGTCCCGTATCGGTTTGATGCTGGATATGACGCTGCGTGATATCGAGCGTGTACTGTACTTCGAATCTTTCGTAGTTATCGAGCCAGGCATGACTAGCCTGGAGCGCGGTCAGATGCTGACCGAAGAAAACTACCTGGATGCACTGGAAGAGTACGGTGACGAGTTCGAAGCCAAGATGGGTGCTGAAGCGGTTATGGAACTGCTGAAAGCTATCGATCTGGAAAAAGAAATCGAACAGATGCGTGAAGAGTTGCCATCTATCAACTCTGAAACCCGTCGTAAGAAAGTAACCAAGCGCCTGAAGCTGATGGAAGCTTTCTACAACTCCGGCAACAAGCCTGAGTGGATGATCCTGAAAGTGCTGCCAGTTCTGCCACCGGACCTGCGTCCTCTGGTACCACTGGACGGCGGCCGCTTCGCGACTTCAGATCTGAACGATCTGTATCGCCGTGTGATCAACCGTAACAACCGTCTGAAGCGTCTGCTGGATCTGGCTGCGCCTGACATCATCGTACGTAACGAAAAGCGTATGCTGCAGGAATCTGTAGATGCGCTGTTGGATAACGGTCGTCGTGGCCGCGCCATCACTGGTTCCAACAAGCGTCCGTTGAAGTCTCTGGCCGACATGATCAAAGGTAAGCAGGGTCGTTTCCGTCAGAACCTGCTGGGTAAGCGCGTAGACTACTCTGGCCGTTCGGTAATTACCGTAGGTCCTACTCTGCGTCTGCATCAGTGTGGTCTGCCTAAGAAGATGGCACTGGAACTGTTCAAGCCATTCATCTATGGCAAGCTGGAAGGTCGTGGCCTGGCTACCACCATTAAAGCTGCCAAGAAGATGGTAGAGCGTGAAGTGGCGGAAGTATGGGACGTTCTGGATGAAGTGATCCGTGAACATCCGGTACTGCTGAACCGTGCACCAACACTGCACCGTCTGGGTATCCAGGCGTTTGAACCAGTCCTGATCGAAGGTAAAGCGATTCAACTGCACCCATTGGTGTGTGCGGCGTACAACGCTGACTTCGACGGTGACCAGATGGCTGTTCACGTACCGCTGACACTGGAAGCCCAGCTGGAAGCCCGTGCGTTGATGATGTCTACCAACAACATCCTGTCTCCAGCGAACGGTGAGCCAATTATCGTTCCTTCTCAGGACGTTGTTTTGGGTCTGTACTACCTGAGCCGTGAGTGCATCAACGGTAAAGGTGAGGCGATGGCGTTCGAATCTGTGGCTGAAGCTGAAAAGGCTTACCGCACAGGTGCTGCCGAGCTGCACGCTCGTGTGAAAGTACGTATCACTGAGACCAAGATCGACGACAACGGCGAGCGCACTAAAGTACGCCGTATCGTAGACACCACAGTAGGCCGTGCTCTGCTGTCCAACATTCTGCCAGCCGGTCTGTCTTTCGACCTGGTGAACCAGGATATGGGCAAGAAGCAGATCTCCAAGCTGCTGAACACCTGTTACCGTCAGCTGGGTCTGAAAGATACTGTTATCTTTGCTGACCAACTGATGTACACAGGTTTCCAATACGCGACCATTTCAGGTGCCTCTGTAGGTATCAACGATATGGAAATCCCAGAGCTGAAGTACAGCCTGGTGAAAGAAGCGGAAGAGGAAGTACTGGAGATCCAGGAACAGTTCCAGTCTGGTCTGGTAACTGCTGGTGAGCGCTATAACAAGGTGATCGATATCTGGGCCCGGACCAACGAAAAAGTGTCCAAGGCCATGATGGAAAACCTGTCTACCGAAGCCGTTATCAACCGTGACGGTGTGGAAGAGAAGCAGAAGTCCTTCAACAGCATCTTTATGATGGCCGACTCAGGCGCTCGTGGTAGTGCTGCTCAGATCCGTCAGTTGGCGGGTATGCGTGGTCTGATGGCCAAGCCAGACGGCTCCATCATCGAGACGCCAATTGTGGCGAACTTCCGTGAAGGTCTGAACGTACTTCAGTACTTTATCTCTACCCACGGTGCTCGTAAGGGTCTGGCGGATACCGCACTGAAGACAGCTAACTCCGGTTACCTGACTCGTCGTCTGGTAGACGTTGCCCAGGATCTGGTTATCGTTGAAGACGATTGTGGCGCGACCGAAGGTCTGACCATGAAGCCGCTGATTGAAGGTGGTGACGTTGTTGAGCCGCTGCGTGAGCGTGTACTGGGTCGTGTGGTTGCTGAAGACGTATTCTATCCAGGTACTGAAGAAGTACTGGCTCCACGTAACACTCTGCTTGACGAAGCATGGTGTGACAAGTTGGAAGAACACAGTGTTGACGAAGTGCAGGTGCGCTCTGTTATTACCTGTGAAACCGACTTCGGTGTGTGTGCCAAGTGTTACGGCCGTGACCTGGCCCGTGGTCACATCATCAACATGGGTGAGGCTATCGGTGTAGTCGCTGCTCAGTCTATTGGTGAACCAGGTACCCAGCTGACGATGCGTACGTTCCACATCGGTGGTGCGGCATCCCGAGCGTCTGCCGAGAACAATGTTCAGGTGAAGACCGACGGTACGCTGAAGCTGCATAACGCTAAGCATGTAACCAACTCTGACGGTAAGCTGGTCATCGTATCCCGTTCTTCTGAACTGGCGATTATCGACGAAATGGGCCGTGAGAAAGAGCGCTACAAGGTGCCTTACGGTACTGTTCTGAGCACTCTGGAAGACGAAGCTGTTAAGTCTGGTCAGATCATCGCGAACTGGGATCCACACACTCACCCAATCATCACTGAGGTGGCGGGTTATGTGAAGTTCCAGGACATGATCGACGGCGTGACCATGACCACCCAAACCGACGAGCTGACAGGTCTGTCTTCTATCGTGGTTCTGGATGTGGGTCAGCGTACTTCTGCCGGTAAAGAGATGCGTCCGATGATTCGTCTGGTAGACGAAAACGGTAACGATCTGATGATCCCTGGCACCGACGTTCCTGCGCAGTACTTCCTGCCTGGTAACTCGATTGTGAACCTGGCTGACAACGCGACTATCCGAGTGGGTGACGCACTGGCTCGTATTCCTCAGGAATCGTCCAAGACCCGCGATATTACCGGTGGTCTGCCACGAGTTGCTGACCTCTTTGAAGCGCGTAAGCCAAAAGAGCCTGCAATTCTGGCCGAAATCAGCGGTACCATCTCCTTCGGTAAAGAAACCAAAGGTAAGCGTCGTCTGGTAATCACTCCTGCGGAAGGTGGCAACGCTTACGAAGAGATGATTCCTAAGTGGCGTAACCTGAACGTGTTCGAAGGTGAAAAGGTTGAGCGTGGTGAAGTTATTGCCGACGGTCCAGAAGCCGCTCACGACATTCTGCGTCTGCGTGGTATCCACCATGTAGCCAACTACATCGTGAACGAAGTACAGGACGTTTACCGTCTGCAGGGCGTGAAGATTAACGACAAGCACATTGAAGTTATCATCCGTCAGATGCTGCGTAAGTGCATCATCACTGAAGCCGGTGATTCCGAGTTCCTGGAAGGCGAACAGGCTGAAGTGGCTCGCGTGAAGATTGCTAACCGTGAGCTGGAAGCTCAGGGTAAGATGCCTGCCAAGTTCGAACGCGAACTGCTGGGTATTACCAAAGCGTCTCTGGCGACTGAGTCCTTCATCTCTGCGGCCTCGTTCCAGGAAACCACTCGCGTACTGACTGAAGCTGCAGTTGGTGGTAAGAGTGACAACCTGCGCGGTCTGAAAGAGAACGTGATTGTGGGTCGTCTGATCCCAGCCGGTACCGGTTATGCTTATCATAACCAGCGCAATCAGAAGCGCGGCACTGTCGAGTCTGAAGAAGTTCAGACCATCAGCGCCAGCGAAGCTGAGCAGAACCTGGCTGACCTGCTGAACATGACCAGCACTCAGGACTAACTGCCAAGTTAGTTATAAAAAGGCGCCAAAGGCGCCTTTTTTATTGTATAGAGAGGCAAAAGTTGGCTATTTCTTGACAGTCATGCATTACCTTTCTAAAATTCCGCGTCCCACCATAGTGGGATTAGATTTTTCACACCCATTTGTTGAGCTAGATTCAACTAATTTGGAGCTATTACATGGCAACTGTTAACCAGTTGGTACGTAAGCCACGTGCAGCCAAAGTCGAAAAGACTAACGTTCCTGCACTGGAAGCGTGCCCACAGAAGCGTGGTGTTTGTACTCGTGTGTACACTACCACTCCTAAGAAACCAAACTCTGCACTGCGTAAAGTAGCTCGTGTGCGTTTGACCAACGGTTTTGAAGTTACTTCATACATCGGCGGTGAAGGCCACAACCTGCAAGAGCACAGTGTTATCCTGATCCGTGGCGGTCGTGTTAAAGACTTGCCAGGTGTGCGTTATCACACCGTTCGTGGTGCTCTGGACTGTGCTGGCGTGACTACTCGTCGCCAAGGCCGTTCTAAGTACGGTGCTAAGCGTCCTAAGTCTTAATGGTTTCCCGTTAAGTAAGGCCAAGCTAAAAATTTGTAATTCCAGTTTTGGAAATACCTGAAGCATACGGAGAATTGTTATGCCAAGACGTCGCGTAGTAGGACAACGTAAAATCCTACCTGATCCAAAGTTCAACAGTGAGTTGCTGGCTAAGTTCATCAACGTCATTATGCAGGACGGCAAAAAGTCTACTGCTGAAAAAATTATCTACAAAGCTCTGGATGTAATCGCTGAAAAGAAAAGCGAAGACCATCTGGTTCTGTTGGAAGCAGCCCTGGACAACGTACGCCCATCAGTTGAGGTGAAATCTCGCCGCGTTGGTGGTTCTACTTACCAGGTACCATGTGAAGTTCGTCCAGTTCGTCGTAACGCTCTGGCGATGCGTTGGTTGGTTGAAGCTGCTCGCAAGCGTGGTGAAAAATCTATGGCTCTGCGCCTGGCAGGTGAGCTGCTGGATGCATCCGAAAACAAAGGCACTGCAGTGAAGAAGCGTGAAGACGTTCACCGCATGGCCGAAGCAAACAAAGCGTTTGCTCATTACCGCTGGTAATAAAATTGGCGTGGGCTTCGGCCCACGCCTCTATGTTGTTTCCGGGCGATACATCCCGGATAAGAGGGTAGAATCGTGGCTCGCACAACTCCAATTGAGCGCTACCGTAATATCGGTATCTGTGCTCATGTTGACGCTGGTAAAACCACCACAACTGAACGCGTTCTGTTTTACACTGGTCTGTCTCATAAAATCGGTGAAGTGCACGATGGTGCAGCAACAACCGACTGGATGGTGCAAGAGCAGGAACGTGGTATCACAATTACTTCCGCTGCCGTAACCACTTTCTGGCGAGGCATGGATGCGCAGTTCACTGAACACCGCATCAACATCATCGACACTCCAGGACACGTAGACTTCACTATTGAAGTAGAACGTTCTCTGCGCGTATTGGACGGTGCAGTAGTAGTATTTTGTGGCTCCTCTGGCGTAGAACCACAGTCTGAAACCGTATGGCGTCAAGCCGACAAATACGGTGTTCCTCGCATGGTGTTCGTCAACAAGATGGACCGTGCCGGCGCTGATTTCGACCGCGTGGTTGATCAGATCCGCAACCGTCTGGGTGCCACCTGTGTACCTATTCAGTTGAACATAGGTGCAGAAGACGCATTTAAAGGCGTTATCGACCTGATCAAGATGAAGGCAATTAACTGGAACGAAGCGGACCAGGGTATGACCTTCTCTTACGAAGAAATTCCTGCAGACTTGGCTGATAAAGCAGCTGAGATGCGTGAGTACCTGGTAGAAGCAGCCGCTGAAGCCTCTGAAGAGTTGATGGAGAAATACCTGGAAGAGGGTGATCTGTCCGAAGAGGAAATCAAGAAGGCGCTGCGCCAGCGTACCATTAACAACGAAATCGTACTGGCCACTTGTGGTAGTGCGTTTAAGAACAAAGGTGTTCAGGCAGTACTGGATGCTGTTGTTGAATTCCTGCCAGCGCCTGTTGATGTACCTGCGATTAAAGGTATCGACGAGAAAGAGAATGAAGTTGAGCGTGAGTCCGACGACAACGCTCCTTTCTCTGCACTGGCGTTCAAGATTGCGACCGACCCATTCGTGGGTACACTGACCTTTATCCGTGTTTATTCCGGCGTGCTGGAATCCGGTGCAGCAGTGTACAACTCGGTTAAAGGCAAGCGTGAGCGTATTGGCCGTATCGTACAGATGCATGCCAACGACCGTAAAGAGCTGAAAGAAGTTCGTGCCGGTGATATCGCCGCTGCCATTGGTCTGAAAGATGTGACCACAGGTGACACCCTGTGTGATTCAGACAACAAGGTTATTCTGGAGCGTATGGAGTTCCCTGAGCCGGTAATTACTATCGCCGTGGAACCACGTTCTAAAGCCGACCAGGAAAAGATGGGTATCGCACTGCAAAAGCTGGCTGCTGAAGACCCATCCTTCCGTGTTGAGACTGACGAAGAATCGGGCCAGACCCTGATCTCCGGTATGGGCGAACTGCACCTGGACATCATCGTAGACCGTATGCGTCGCGAGTTCAGCGTAGAGTGCAACGTAGGTAAGCCTCAGGTTGCCTACCGTGAAACCATCCGCTCCGCTGTGGAAGTGGAAGGCAAGTTCGTACGTCAGTCCGGTGGTCGTGGTCAGTTTGGTCACGTATGGCTGAAACTGGAGCCAAATGAAGAAGGCGCCGGTTATGAATTCGTCAACGAAATCGTAGGTGGTGTGGTTCCTCGCGAATACATCCCTGCCGTTGACAAAGGTATCCAGGAGCAGATGAAGAACGGTGTTCTCGCTGGCTTCCCTGTTCTGGACGTGAAGGTCACTCTGTTTGACGGTTCATATCACGATGTGGACTCAAACGAGATGGCGTTCAAGGTTGCAGGTTCTATGGGCTTCAAGAAGGGTGCGCTACAAGCCAGCCCTGTGTTGCTCGAACCTTGCATGAAAGTAGAAGTCACTACACCAGAAGATTACATGGGTGACGTAGTAGGTGATCTGAACCGTCGTCGTGGTCTTATCGAAGGTATGGATGACGGCGTGGCCGGCATCAAGATTATTCGAACTGTAGTGCCTTTGGCTGAAATGTTTGGTTATGCGACTGATTTGCGCTCTGCAACTCAGGGTCGTGCCTCATACTCCATGGAGTTTTTGAAGTACGCTGAAGCACCACAAAACATTGCTAAAGCAGTTATCGACGCGAGAAGCTAGATTTTCAGCACGACGCTGGTATAACTGTTAATTTGTTTGATATTGGTCGGTTCCCCCGAGCCGGCCTCTCTCGAAAAGAAAGGAACATATCGTGGCTAAAGAGAAATTTGAACGTAGCAAACCGCACGTAAACGTGGGCACCATTGGTCACGTTGACCATGGTAAAACTACCCTGACCGCAGCTATCTCTACCGTACTGTCAAAAGTATACGGTGGTGAAGCTAAAGACTTCGCATCTATCGATAACGCTCCAGAAGAGCGTGAGCGTGGTATTACCATCAATACCTCTCACATCGAATACGATACTCCAACCCGTCACTACGCACACGTAGACTGCCCAGGCCACGCTGACTATGTTAAAAACATGATCACTGGTGCTGCTCAGATGGACGGCGCTATCCTGGTAGTAGCTTCTACTGACGGTCCAATGCCACAGACTCGTGAGCACATCCTGCTGTCTCGTCAGGTAGGTGTACCTTTCATCATCGTGTTCATGAACAAGTGTGACATGGTAGACGATGAAGAGCTGCTGGAACTGGTAGAGATGGAAGTTCGTGAACTGCTGTCTGAGTACGATTTCCCAGGTGATGACCTGCCAGTAATTCAGGGTTCTGCTCTGAAAGCTCTGGAAGGTGACGCTGCTTGGGAAGCTAAGATCGTTGAACTGGCTGAAGCTCTGGATACTTACATCCCTGAGCCAGAGCGTGACATCGATAAGCCATTCCTGCTGCCAATCGAAGACGTATTCTCTATCTCTGGTCGTGGTACTGTAGTAACTGGCCGTGTAGAGCGTGGTATCATTCGCGTAGGTGAAGAAGTAGAAATCGTTGGTATCAAAGAGACCACCAAGACTACTTGTACCGGCGTAGAAATGTTCCGTAAGCTGCTGGACGAAGGCCGTGCTGGTGAGAACTGTGGTGTTCTGCTGCGTGGTACTAAGCGTGACGAAGTTGAGCGTGGTCAAGTACTGGCTAAGCCAGGCACCATCACTCCTCACACCAAGTTCGAGTCTGAAGTATACGTACTGTCTAAAGAAGAAGGTGGTCGTCACACTCCATTCTTCAAGGGCTACCGCCCACAGTTCTACTTCCGTACTACTGACGTAACCGGTACCATCGAACTGCCAGAAGGCGTTGAAATGGTAATGCCTGGTGACAACATCAAGATGGTTGTTACCCTGATTGCTCCAATCGCGATGGACGAAGGTCTGCGCTTTGCAATCCGTGAAGGTGGCCGTACCGTTGGTGCTGGTGTTGTTGCTAAGATCCACGAATAATTTCGTGTCTTAATGACAAACCTGAAAAGGGAAGCTTCGGCTTCCCTTTTTTATTGCCCGTGTTCTGCCGAGGGCAGGGGAGGACAAAGGGCTTGGCTGATATTAAAAAAGCCTATATAATTCGCGCACTTTGAAAGTGATGCGCCAAATACTGGTTGCAATTCACACAGTGGGCTTGATCAATAGCGTCAGCTATGTATAATGTGCCCCTCGCTACTTAAAGTTAGCGACAGTTATGCAGCAAATCTGAGCTGATAACTTAATTACAGCGACTCCGATTGGGAGTCGAACGGTTAAATCATCTCGCTCTGTCTTTCTCCCAGGAGAAACGGCTAGAGGGTGATTTTTTATGTGTCCATTTTAGGAGCTCTGGTCAATGCAGAACCAAAGAATCCGTATCCGCTTGAAGGGTTTCGATCATCGTTTGATCGATCAATCAACCGCGGAAATCGTTGAAACTGCTAAACGTACTGGCGCCCAGGTACGTGGTCCTATCCCACTGCCTACTCGCAAAGAGCGTTTCACCGTTTTGATCTCTCCGCACGTTAATAAAGATGCTCGTGACCAGTACGAACTGCGTACTCACAAGCGTCTGGTTGACATCGTTGAACCAACCGAAAAGACCGTTGACGCTCTGATGCGTCTGGATCTGGCGGCTGGTGTTGATGTCCAGATTAGCTTGGGTTAATTGAGATCCTTTAGAAGAGGTTTGAGAGATGGCTATCGGTCTTATTGGTCGTAAAGTGGGTATGACCCGCATCTTCACTGAAGATGGCGCGTCTATCCCTGTTACAGTAATTGAAGTAGAAGCGAACCGCGTTACTCAGGTTAAGACCCTGGAAAACGACGGCTACCGCGCTCTTCAAGTTACTACCGGCACCAAAAAAGCCAATCGCATCACTAAGCCAGAAGCTGGCCACTTTGCCAAGGCGGGCGTTGAAGCCGGTCGTGGTCTGTGGGAAATGCGTCTGGCCGACGGTGAAGGCGAAGGCATTGAAGTTGGTGCTGAGCTGAAAGTTGAAATCTTCGCTGACGTAGCGAAAGTAGATGTTACTGGTCAGTCTAAGGGTAAAGGTTTCCAGGGTGGCGTTAAGCGCTGGAACTTCCGTACTCAGGACATGACTCACGGTAACTCTCTGGCACACCGCGCTAACGGTTCTATCGGTCAGAACCAGACGCCAGGTCGTGTATTCAAAGGTAAGAAAATGTCAGGCCACATGGGTGCCGAGCAAGTTACCACTCAGAATCTGGACGTAGTACGTGTAGATGCAGAGCGTAACCTGATCCTGGTAAAAGGTGCCGTTCCTGGCGCTACCAACGGTAACCTGATTATCAAGCCTGCCGTTAAAGCTTAAGGTCTGAGGAGATAGTAATGGAATTGGTATTGAAAGACGCTAACAGCGCTCTTGAAGTTTCCGAAACTACCTTCGGCCGTGACTTTAATGAAGCACTGGTTCACCAGGTAGTTGTAGCGTTCGCTGCAAACGCGCGTCAGGGCACTCGTGCTCAGAAGACTCGCGCAGAAGTAATTGGTTCTGGCAAAAAGCCATGGCGCCAAAAAGGTACCGGCCGCGCTCGTGCGGGTGGTGTCAAGGGCCCAATCTGGCGTGGAGGCGGTGTATCTTTCGCTGCTAAGCCTCAAGATCACAGCCAGAAAGTGAACAAGAAGATGTACCGCGGTGCTCTGAAGAGCATTCTGTCTGAGCTGGTACGTCAGGACCGTCTGATCGTTGTTGAGAAGTTCGGTGTTGAAGCTCCTAAAACTAAAGAGCTGAAAGCCAAGCTGGCCGCAATGGATCTGCAAGACGTGTTGATCGTTACTGCTGAAGTAGACGAGAACCTGTTCCTGGCAGCTCGCAACCTGTACAAGGTAGACGTTCGTGATGTAGCTGGTATCGACCCAGTAAGCCTGATCGCGTTCGACAAAGTGCTGGTAACTGCTGATGCTGTTAAGCAAATCGAGGAGATGCTGGCATGATCCGCGAAGAACGTTTGCTAAAAGTTATTCTGGCTCCACACATCTCTGAAAAGAGCACTGTGGTAGCTGAAAAGACCAACACTGTAGTTTTCCGCGTAGCTATCGATGCCACTAAGGCAGAGGTCAAAGCTGCTGTTGAAAAACTGTTTGAAGTTGAAGTAGCTGGTGTTCGCACTCTGGTAAACAAAGGCAAAACCAAGCGTCACGGTGCCCGTATGGGTCGTCGTAGCGACTGGAAAAAAGCCTACGTGACCCTGGCTGCCGGTGCCGACATCGACTTCGTTGGCGCTGAAGCATAAGGAGATTACAAATGGCAATTGTTAAATGTAAGCCAACTTCTCCAGGTCGTCGCCACGTAGTTAAAGTGGTTAACGCTGACCTGCACAAGGGTAAGCCTTTTGCTGGCCTGCTGGCTAAGAAGTCTAAGTCCGGTGGTCGTAATAACACCGGTCGTATCACCACCCGTCATATCGGTGGTGGTCATAAGCAACACTACCGTTTGATCGACTTCAAGCGTAACAAAGACGGTATCCCAGGTAAGGTTGAGCGTTTGGAATATGATCCAAACCGTACTGCTCACATCGCCCTGGTACTGTACGCTGACGGTGAGCGTCGTTATGTTCTGGCTGCCAAAGGCATGAAGGCTGGTGACGTGATCAAGTCCGGTATCGATGCTGATATCAAAGTAGGTAACGCTCTGCCTCTGCGCAACATTCCAGTGGGTTCTGTAGTTCACGCTGTTGAAATGAAGCCAGGTAAAGGCGCTCAGATCGCTCGTTCTGCCGGTGCATACGTACAGGTAGTAGCGCGTGACAACGCTTACGCAACTCTGCGTCTGCGTTCTGGCGAAATGCGTAAAGTTCCAGTTGATTGCCGCGCCACCCTGGGTGAAGTTGGTAACGCTGAACACATGCTGCGTCAGCTGGGTAAAGCTGGTGCTAAGCGCTGGAGAGGCGTTCGCCCAACCGTTCGCGGTGTTGCAATGAACCCTGTAGATCACCCACATGGTGGTGGTGAAGGTCGTACTTCCGGTGGTCGTCACCCAGTGACTCCATGGGGTGTGCCAACCAAGGGTTATAAGACTCGCAGCAACAAGCGCACTGACAAGTACATCGTACGTCGTCGTAATAAGTAATAAGAGGATTCGCCATGCCACGTTCTCTCAAGAAAGGTCCATTCATTGACCTGCACTTGCTGAAGAAGGTAGAGAAAGCGGTAGAAGCCGGTGACAAAAAGCCTATCAAGACTTGGTCTCGCCGCTCAATGATCATCCCACAAATGATTGGGTTGACTATCGCTGTCCATAATGGTCGTCAGCACGTACCTGTTTTCGTAACTGACGAAATGATCGGCCACAAACTTGGTGAATTCTCACCAACTCGCACTTATCGCGGCCATGCTGCTGATAAGAAAGCGAAGAAGCGCTAATACGGGAGGAATAAGATGGAAGTTCTAGCTAAACATCGTTTTGCCCGTACGTCTCCGCAGAAAGCGCGCTTGGTAGCTGATCAGATCCGCGGCCTGCCTGTAGCAAAGGCCCTGGAAATTCTGACTTTCAGCCCTAAGAAAGCAGCCGTACTGGTAAAGAAAGTAGTTGACTCTGCAATCGCAAACGCTGAGCACAACGAAGGCGCAGACATCGATGAGCTGAAAGTTGCTAAGGTTTTCGTAGACGAAGGCCCAGTAATGAAGCGCATCATGCCACGTGCGAAAGGTCGTGCCGATCGTATCATCAAGCGTACCAGCCACATCACTGTGGTTGTATCAGATCGCTAGGAGAGAGCAATGGGACAGAAAGTACATCCTAATGGTATCCGTCTGGGTATCACTAAGCCTTGGATCTCTACCTGGTACGCAGATAAGTCAGACTATGCAAATAATCTGAACAGCGACTGGGAAGTGCGTAAGTTTCTGGAAAAGAAACTGAAAGCAGCTTCAGTATCCAAGATCGTTATCGAACGCCCAGCGAAAAGCATCCGCGTTACTATTCACACTGCCCGTCCAGGTGTTGTGATTGGTAAGAAAGGTGAAGACGTTGAAGTATTGCGTGCAGAAGTAGCCCGTATCACTGGCACTCCTGCGCAAATCAACATCGCTGAGATCCGTAAGCCTGAGCTGGACGCTAAGCTGGTAGCCGATTCTATCGGTCAGCAGCTGGAGCGTCGCGTTATGTTCCGTCGTGCTATGAAGCGCGCTGTACAGAACGCTATGCGTATCGGTGCCCAAGGTATCAAAGTTGAAGTTAGTGGCCGTTTAGGCGGCGCTGAAATTGCGCGTTCCGAGTGGTACCGCGAAGGCCGTGTGCCTCTGCATACCCTGCGTGCTGACATCGACTATGCGACTTCTGAGAGCCACACCCAGTATGGTGTGATCGGCATTAAAGTTTGGATCTTCAAAGGTGAAGTTCTGGACGGTATGCTGCCTCAGATCGAAGAGCCGAAGCAGCAGCCTAAGCGCAAGCCTCGTAACAAGTAGGAGAGCCCGCAATGCTGCAACCTAAACGTATGAAGTTCCGTAAGATGCACAAAGGCCGCAACCGCGGTCTGGCTGCAGGCACTGAAGTAAGCTTCGGTTCCTTCGGTCTGAAAGCAGTTGGCCGCGGCCGTTTGACTGCTCGTCAGATTGAATCTGCGCGTCGTGCCATGACACGTCATATTAAGCGTCAAGGCAAAATCTGGATCCGTGTGTTCCCAGACAAGCCAATTACCTCTAAGCCTCTTGAAGTGCGTATGGGTAAAGGTAAAGGTAACGTTGAATACTGGGTATGCCAGATTCAGCCTGGTAAGGTACTCTACGAAATGAACGGCGTTTCTGAAGAGCTGGCTCGCGAAGCTTTCGCACTGGCTGCTGCTAAACTGCCTATCAAGACTACCTTCGTAACTAAGACGGTGATGTAATGAAAGCGAGCGAACTGAGAGAAAAGAGCGTTGAAGAACTGAACGCTGAATTACTTGGTCTGCTGCGTGAGCAGTTTAACCTGCGTATGCAACACGCTACTGGCCAGCTGAGCCAAACTCATCAGCTGAAGACAGTGCGCCGTAACATTGCGCGTGTTAAGACCATTATTACTTCTAAGGCGGGTGCATAATGTCTGACAAAATCCGTACTTTGCAGGGTCGCGTGACCAGCAACAAAATGGACAAGTCCATCACTGTTGCCGTTGAGCGTCAGGTGAAACACCCTATCTATGGTAAGTACATCAAGCGTACTACCAAGATTCATGCACACGACGAAACTAACCAGTGCAATGAAGGCGACGTAGTCACTATTCGTGAATGCCGCCCTCTGTCCAAGACCAAGTCTTGGACTCTGGTAGATGTTGTTGCAAAAGCCTAATCGATAGATAAGGCACTTGGTAAACGGCTCCGAAATAATTTGGGGCCGTTTGTTTTTTAATACTACCAAACCCTAATTGTTGGTGTTATACTTGCGCGCCATTTTTGACCAAATTCGGCAAAAATGAGTGTATATTTCACCCCGTGTTGGGGCATTTGTGTAGTAACGATAGCGGAGCACTTAAAATGATCCAAATGCAATCGACTCTGGACGTCGCGTGTAATAGTGGCGCTCGCAGAGTTCAGTGTATTAAGGTCTTGGGTGGCTCTCATCGTCGTTATGCCGGTATCGGCGACATCATCAAGGTTTCTGTTAAAGAAGCTATTCCTCGCGCTAAAGCGAAGAAAGGTGATGTGTATAACGCGGTGGTAGTCCGTACTAAGAAAGGCGTACGTCGTCCAGACGGTTCTGTCATTCGCTTCGATCGGAATGCAGCGGTTCTGCTGAACGCAAACCTTGCACCGATTGGTACTCGTATCTTTGGACCAGTGACTCGTGAATTGCGTACTGAGCAGTTCATGAAAATCGTATCGCTGGCACCAGAAGTACTGTAAGGAGCTTCAAAATGGCAGCTAAAATCCGTCGTCAAGACGAAGTAATTGTACTGGCAGGTAAAGACAAGGGTAAAACCGGTAAGGTTTCCCAGGTTCTGCCTACTGGTAAGGTGATTGTTGAAGGCATCAATCTCGTTAAGAAGCACACTAAGCCAAACCCACAGCTGGGCGTAACTGGTGGCATCGTTGAGAAAGAAGCTGCGATTCAAGCATCTAATGTAGCGATCGTAAACCCTGCCACTGGCAAGGCTGATCGTGTAGGTTTCCGATTTGAAGATGGCAAGAAAGTGCGTTTCTTCAAATCGAACGGTGAACTCGTTAAGTAATTGGAGTAAACGATGGCGAAACTGCATGATAAATACAAAGAGACTGTTATTGCTGAGCTGACTAAAAAGTTCGGTTATACCAGTGTCATGCAAGTCCCTCGGATTGAGAAAATCACCCTGAACATGGGTGTTGGCGAAGCCGTTGCAGACAAGAAAATCATGGAAAATGCTGTCCGTGATATGACTGCAATCGCTGGCCAGAAGCCAGTAGTAACTGTTGCTCGTAAATCAGTTGCAGGCTTCAAAATCCGTGAAGGCTACCCTATTGGTTGTAAAGTCACTCTGCGCGGTGAGCGCATGTGGGAATTCTTTGAGCGTTTGGTTGACATCGCTATCCCACGTATCCGTGACTTCCGTGGTCTGAGCGCTAAGTCGTTCGACGGTCGCGGTAACTACGCTATGGGCGTTCGTGAGCAAATCATTTTCCCTGAAATTGATTACGACAAAATCGACAAGATTCGTGGTATGGATATCGTTATCACTACCTCAGCGAAGAATGACGAAGAAGGTCGTGCTCTGTTAGACGCTTTTAACTTCCCATTCAAAAAGTAAGGGTAGCGTAATGGCAAAACAATCAATGAAAGCACGTGAAGCTAAGCGTGCAGCACTCGTGGCTAAGTACGCTGAAAAGCGTGCAGCTCTGAAAGCTATCATCAGCAGCCCAGAGTCTTCTGACGAAGCTCGTTGGGACGCAGTAATGAAGCTGCAAGCCCTACCACGTGATTCCAGCGCAGCGCGTCAGCGTAACCGTTGTAATCAAACTGGACGCCCACATGGTGTTCTGCGCAAGTTCGGCCTGAGCCGTATCAAACTGCGTGAAGCAACCATGCGTGGTGAAGTTCCTGGTCTGCGTAAGGCCAGCTGGTAAGCACTTGTCACGGAGTAAGCTAATATGAGCATGCAAGATCCTATTGCGGATATGTTGACCCGTATCCGTAACGGCCAAGCTGCTAACAAAGTATCTGTGAAGATGCCTTCTGCCAAGCTGAAAGTAGCTATCGCTAAGCTGCTGAAAGACGAAGGTTATATCACTGACTACGCTGTAGCAGGTGAAGCCAAGCCAGAACTGGAAATCACTCTGAAGTATTTCCAAGGCAAAGCTGTTGTTGAGACTATCCAGCGTGTATCCCGTCCTGGTCTTCGTATTTACAAAGGTAAAAACGAGTTGCCAAAGGTTATGGGCGGTCTGGGTGTCGCAATCGTGTCCACTTCTCAAGGCCTGATGACTGATCGCGCCGCCCGCCTCGCAGGCATGGGTGGTGAGGTTATCTGCTACGTAGCATAAGGAGCTAGGAAATGTCTCGTGTAGCAAAAGCACCAGTCACTATCCCAGCTGGCGTAGAGGTGACTTTAAATGGTCAGGAAATTACCGTTAAAGGCGGTAAAGGTACTCTGACTCGAGTAATCAACAGTGCAGTAGCAGTTGTTGTTGAAGATAACCAAGTTAAGTTTGGTCCAGTAGAAGGTGTTGAAGGTGCTTGGGCTCAAGCCGGTACCGCACGCGCTCTGGTTAACAACATGGTTGTCGGTGTGTCTGAAGGTTTCGTTAAGAAGCTGAAGCTGATCGGTGTTGGTTACCGTGCCAAAGTTGTTGGCAACGGTGTTGACCTGACCCTAGGTTTCTCACACCCACTGGTTCACACTCTGCCTGCTGGCGTAACTGCAGAATGCCCTAGCCAAACTGACATCGTCCTCACCGGCGTTGATAAGCAGTTGGTTGGTCAGGTAGCTGCAGAAATTCGTGGATACCGTCCACCTGAGCCTTACAAGGGCAAGGGTGTTCGTTATGAAGACGAACAAGTACGCCGTAAAGAGGCTAAGAAGAAGTAAGGTACGCGATATGGATAAGAAACAATCTCGCTTGCGCCGCGCTACTCGTGCCCGCAAGAAGATCCAAGAGCTGGGCGCTAACCGTCTGGTTGTACATCGTACTCCGCGTCACATTTACGCTCAGGTTATCAGCCCTGAAGCGGTAGTTATCGCTACTGCATCTACTGCCGAAAAAGCAGTTAAAGAAGGTCTGAAGTACAGCGGTAACGTAGACGCAGCCAAGGCAGTGGGTAAAGCCGTTGCTGAACGCGCGATCGAAAAAGGCGTGACTGTTGTTGCCTTCGATCGTTCTGGTTTCAAGTATCACGGTCGTGTAGCTGCGCTGGCAGATGCTGCTCGTGAAGCTGGCCTCCAGTTCTAAGGGGTTTATACAATGGCTAAAGTAGAAGCTCAGCAAAAAGACGATCTGCAAGAAAAACTGATTGCAGTAAATCGTGTTTCTAAAGTAGTTAAGGGCGGCCGTATCTTCAGCTTCACTGCACTGACTGTAGTTGGTGATGGCGCTGGTAAGATCGGTTATGGCTACGGTAAAGCTCGCGAAGTTCCAGCTGCTATTCAAAAAGCAATGGAAAAAGCTCGCCGTAACATGGTTACCGTTGAACTGAACGAAGGCACTCTGCACCACCCAGTGAAGGGTCGCCACTCTGGTTCTCGCGTATACATGCAGCCAGCCTCTGAAGGTACCGGTATTATTGCCGGTGGCGCAATGCGTGCCGTATTGGAAGTAGCAGGCGTTCATAACGTTCTGTCTAAAGCATACGGTTCCACTAACCCGATCAACATCGTACGTGCAACTGTTGACGCTCTGGTA
Source organism: Shewanella corallii (assembly GCF_023349125.1). GTDB lineage: Bacteria > Pseudomonadota > Gammaproteobacteria > Enterobacterales > Shewanellaceae > Shewanella > Shewanella corallii. The sequence continues at coordinate 31,893 of NZ_JAKIKT010000017.1, forward strand.
CATATGAAGTCTCCAGCGCAGATCGCAGCCAAGCGTGGCCTGAATGTTGACGAAATTCGGGGGTAATGCACCATGGCAACTAAGACTATTAAAGTAACTCAGACCAAAAGTGCTATCGGCCGTCTGCCTAAGCACCGCGCGACTCTGACAGGCCTGGGCCTGCGTCGCATCGGTCACACTGTTGAACTGGAAGATACTCCAGCTGTTCGCGGTATGATCAACAAGGTCTACTACATGGTTAAGGTGGAGGATTAATCAATGAAATTGAATACTCTATCCCCAGCAGCAGGTTCTAAATCTGCTCCTAAGCGTGTAGGCCGTGGTATCGGTTCTGGCTTGGGCAAGACTGCTGGTCGCGGTCACAAGGGTCAAAAATCTCGTTCCGGCGGCGGTGTACGCGTTGGCTTCGAGGGTGGTCAGATGCCACTGAAGATCCGTCTGCCTAAGTTCGGTTTTACCTCTCGCACTGCGATGGTAACCGCGGAAGTTCGCGTAGGCGAACTGGCTAAAGTAAACGGTGATGTTATCGACCTGAACGCACTGAAAGATGCGAACGTAATTACTCGCAACATCCAGTTTGCGAAAATCGTTCTTTCAGGTACCATTGAGCGCCCAGTGACCGTTAAAGGTCTGAAGGTAACCAAAGGTGCACGTGCAGCTATCGAAGCTGCCGGCGGTAAGATCGAGGAATAATACGTCGATGGCAAAACCAGGACTTGACTTAAAAAGCGCGAAGGGCGGCTTTTCAGAATTGAAGGCCCGTCTCTTGTTCGTGATTGGTGCAATTATCGTCTTTAGGGCGGGTTCGTTTGTGCCAATTCCTGGTATTGACGCTGCTGTATTAGCCGAGCTGTTCGCTCAGCAGAAGGGAACCATCCTAGGCATGTTCAACATGTTCTCGGGTGGTGCCCTTGAGCGCGCCTCCATCTTTGCATTGGGTATCATGCCGTACATTTCGGCGTCGATTATCATGCAATTGCTGACTGTTGTGCATCCTGCACTTGCTGAACTGAAGAAGGAAGGTGAGTCAGGACGTAAGAAGATCAGTCAGTACACTCGATGGGGTACGCTGGTGCTGGGTACGTTCCAGTCGATCGGTATTGCAACCGGATTACCAAATCTGATGCCTGGCCTGGTGGTCAACGCAGGTTTTGGTTTCTATTTCGTTGCAGTCGTGAGCTTGGTTACCGGGACTATGTTCCTGATGTGGCTGGGCGAACAAATTACCGAACGAGGCATAGGTAACGGTATTTCGATCCTGATTTTTGCAGGTATCGTAGCCGGCTTGCCCTCTGCTATCGGCCAAACTGCCGAGCAGGCGCGTCAAGGCGATTTGAACGTACTGGTGCTGCTGTTAATTGCAGTCATCATATTTGCAGTGACTTACTTCGTGGTATTCGTAGAGCGTGGTCAACGTCGTATCGTTGTTAACTACGCCAAGCGTCAGCAGGGCCGTAAGGTATTTGCTGCGCAATCTACCCATTTGCCACTGAAGGTCAACATGGCGGGTGTTATCCCTCCAATTTTTGCGTCCAGCATCATTCTGTTCCCTGGAACCCTGGCTCAGTGGTTCGGTCAGAATGAGTCCATGTCATGGTTGAGCGATTTCTCGCTGGCTGTGTCACCAGGACAGCCGCTGTACTCATTGTTGTATGCAGCTGCAATTATCTTCTTCTGTTTCTTCTACACTGCGTTGGTGTTTAACCCACGCGAAACAGCAGACAACCTGAAGAAGAGTGGTGCGTTCATTCCCGGGATTCGTCCTGGAGAACAGACTTCGCGTTACATTGATAAAGTAATGACCCGACTGACTCTGGCCGGTGCGTTATACATTACCTTTATCTGTTTAATTCCGGAGTTCATGCTTATCACTTGGAAGGTACAGTTCTATTTTGGCGGTACCTCACTGCTGATTATGGTAGTAGTGATCATGGACTTCATGGCTCAGGTTCAGACCCATATGATGTCTCATCAATATGAGTCTGTAATGAAAAAAGCCAACTTGGTGAACAAAGCGAATCTTGATCGCTTTGGCCGCTAACCTGGCTTAACGGAGTGGTGAAATGAAAGTTCGTGCTTCCGTGAAGAAGATCTGCCGTAACTGCAAGATCATCAAGCGTAGTGGCGTTGTACGCGTTATCTGTGTTGAACCAAAACACAAACAGCGTCAAGGCTAAAAAATCCGGCCAGTTCCTGTAAATCAGGACTGGCCAAAAAATGATTGCAAACCCGTCATCTGTCGAGTATCCTTTCGGGCTTTTCACAGATGGCCTTTTGACTTAAGGAGTGCATAGTGGCCCGTATCGCTGGCATTAACATTCCTGATCATAAGCATACAGTCATTGCATTGACTGCTATCTACGGCATTGGTCGTACTCGCGCACAAGCTATTTGCGCGGCTACTGCTATTGCTGAAGACGCTAAGATCAAGGAACTGAGCGAAGCTCAAATCGATACCCTGCGCGAAGAAGTTGCCAAATACGTAGTAGAAGGTGACTTGCGTCGTGAGGTTTCCATGAACATCAAGCGTCTGATGGACCTTGGTTGTTACCGTGGCCTCCGTCATCGCCGCAGCCTGCCCCTGCGTGGGCAACGTACTAAGACCAATGCGCGTACTCGCAAAGGTCCACGTAAACCAATCAAGAAGTAACGGGAAGGTAGTATAAATGGCTAAAATTCCGTCACGTTCTCCGCGTAAGCGCGTACGTAAGCAGGTTGCTGATGGCATGGCGCACATCCATGCGTCTTTCAACAACACAATTGTTACTATCACCGACCGTCAAGGTAATGCTCTTTCCTGGGCAACTGCAGGTGGCAGTGGTTTCCGTGGTTCACGTAAATCTACTCCGTTTGCTGCACAGGTTGCTGCTGAGCGTGCAGGTACTGCTGCTCAGGATTACGGCGTTAAGAACCTTGAAGTGTTCGTGAAGGGTCCAGGTCCAGGTCGTGAATCAGCCATTCGTGCGCTGAACGCTGTTGGTTACAAAATTACCAACATTACCGATGTGACTCCGATCCCTCATAACGGTTGTCGCCCTCCTAAAAAGCGTCGCGTGTAACGCGAACTATAGGATAGTTGGAGAAAGATAATGGCAAGATACTTGGGTCCTAAGCTCAAGCTCAGCCGCCGTGAAGGTACAGATCTGTTCCTGAAGAGCGGTGTGAGAGCAATTGATTCGAAGTGTAAGCTTGAAGCTGCACCAGGTCAGCACGGCGCTCGTAAGCCTCGTCTGTCTGAGTACGGTCTACAGCTGCGCGAGAAGCAAAAAGTTCGTCGTATTTACGGTGTACTGGAAAAGCAGTTCCGTAACTACTATAAAGAAGCTGCACGTCTGAAAGGCAACACTGGTGAAAACCTGCTGCAACTTTTGGAAACCCGTCTGGATAACGTAGTTTATCGTATGGGCTTTGGTGCGACACGTGCAGAAGCACGTCAGCTGGTTAGCCATAAGTCTGTTATGGTAAACGGTCGTGTTGTTAACATTCCTTCATTCAAAGTGTCTGCGAATGATGTAGTAAGCATCCGTGAGAAGTCTCAGAAGCAAGCTCGTATTAAAGCTGCTCTGGAAGTGGCTGCTCAACGTGAGAAGCCTACATGGATTGAAGTAGACTCAGCTAAGATGGAAGGTGCTTTCAAGCGCATTCCAGAACGTAGCGATTTGTCTGCGGAAATTAACGAACAGCTGATCGTCGAGCTTTACTCTAAGTAAGGCTAACAAACAAGAGAGGACACAATGCAGGGTTCTGTTACAGAATTTCTTAAACCGCGTCTCGTTGATATCGAGCAGGTTAACCCAACTCGTGCCAAGGTTACTCTGGAGCCGCTAGAGCGTGGTTTCGGTCATACTCTGGGTAACGCGTTGCGTCGCATCCTTTTGTCGTCTATGCCCGGCTGCGCGGTTACCGAAGTCGAGATCGATGGCGTGCTGCATGAATACAGCAGCAAGGAAGGCGTACAAGAAGATATCCTTGAAATCTTGTTGAACCTGAAGGGTTTGGCAGTGGTTATCGAGGGTAAAGACGAGGCTATGCTCACTCTGAGCAAGTCCGGCGCAGGCCCTGTCACCGCAGCAGATATCACTCACGATGGTGATGTTACCATCATGAATCCTGATCATGTTATCTGTCACCTGACCGGTAACCATGACATCAGCATGCGTATCCGCGTTGAGCGTGGTCGCGGTTATGTGCCAGCATCTGCTCGTGCACAGACTGAAGACGATGATCGCCCAATCGGCCGTCTGTTGGTTGATGCTTCTTTCTCACCTGTAGCTCGCATTGCTTACAATGTTGAAGCCGCTCGTGTAGAACAGCGTACTGACCTGGACAAGCTGGTAATCGATATGACCACTAACGGTACTATCGACCCAGAAGAAGCTATCCGTCGCTCTGCGACCATCCTGGCTGAACAGCTGGATGCGTTTGTTGAACTGCGCGATGTTTCTGAGCCAGAGCAGAAAGAAGAGAAGCCAGAATTCGATCCGATTCTGTTGCGTCCTGTCGACGATTTAGAGCTAACTGTACGTTCGGCTAACTGTCTGAAGGCCGAAGCGATTCATTACATCGGTGATCTGGTACAGCGCACTGAAGTTGAGCTGCTCAAGACTCCTAACCTGGGTAAGAAATCTCTTACCGAGATCAAGGACGTGTTGGCATCTCGCGGACTGTCGTTAGGTATGCGTCTGGAAAACTGGCCTCCAGCTAGTTTGGCCGACGACCTATAAGTCCCAGGTTTGTACAGATTTAGGTTATAAGGATTAGGTCATGCGCCATCGTAAGAGTGGTCGTCAACTAAACCGTAACAGCAGCCATCGCCAAGCTATGTTCCGTAACATGGCATCTTCACTGGTACGTCATGAAATTATCAAGACTACCGTTGTGAAGGCGAAAGAACTGCGTCGCGTAGTTGAGCCTCTGATAACACTTGCTAAAAGTGACAGCGTTGCAAACCGTCGTCTGGCGTTTGCTCGTACCCGCGATCAAGAAGTCGTAGGTAAACTGTTTAACGAATTGGGTCCACGCTACCAGGAACGTCCTGGTGGTTACACCCGTATCCTGAAGTGCGGTCTGCGTACCGGTGATAAAGCCCCTATGGCTTACATCGAGCTGGTAGGTCGCCCAGAAGCTGCAGAAGCTGTTGAAGCTGAAGCCGCTGCTGAGTAATCTCAGGCTACAAGAAAAAACCGGACCTTAGTGTCCGGTTTTTTTCTGCCTGTTGTTTATGTCATCCCTTTGAAGCCGTCTCGGTTATGCCACAATCTTCTTCGTGGTAACTTTACTTGTTCACCTTTCTCACTAGCGCTCCGCTTTTGGCGAATCCAGATGACTATCATTATTGATTTAATGGTTCTCGTTCCTGTTGCGTAAACACACTTGAAGATGATCTGCCGCTTCAACAACACCTTCAGTTGAAGGGACAATTCGGCAGTGATGTGTATCAGGGCTCAGAAAGGCCCATGTCAGCGAGTGCCCCGGGCATTCAGGTTTAGGTGTGCGACACATATCGCATGTGTCCGCTGAGCTTGTTATCCACCTCGAAGAACGGCTCATTAGCGCAATCCCTCAGTTCACCAATACAAGTGGTTTTGACGTACCTTGCCGTCTCTCGATCTGATAGACGAAGTTGAGCTTATACTGAAGCTTATCGCCAAGGCCGTGAGTACAAATCATATGAAATATCGACAGGTTGACCGACAGCGGCATATAGAGCCCGTGGCTGAGCAAGTAGAAGTGAAGGGGTGACCCAGAGCTTGCCTTGTCCATAGCCTTATACATCTACTGTCATTATTGATGGCTGTTGCCTCACGCCCGGGGCTATGTAACGTCATGAACCAACGCGCCGAAACTCATCATCTAAGGGGTAACAGAAGCTGGTATTGGACCTTATTGCGAAGATGCATTTAAGCCCCTTGGAGCGACGCTGCGAAGAGTTGTTTATCAGAACGCTTCCATGGACAAGCTAGACAGATACGTTTCATCAGGTGCGATTGGTGGTGTCTTGTGTATAGATAGAGAGTGAGGTGGAGAGGAATGCGTGGGACAAGAGGTTCTCCCCGCTGGTAGTTGGTCATTGCAGAACCTGATTCTGGATAAGGAAGGCTTTCACTGAGTAAGAGGCACAAAAAAGCCCTCATTAAGAGGGCTTTTAAAGCTATCAAAACAGCTTAGTTAGTGCTGGTTTGAGTATCAGAGTATTCAAGTTTGTCATGGGACTTACCCATGGCTTCAGCAACTTCAGGTGGCATGTAGTTTTCATCATGCTTGGCCAGTACTTCAGTAGCCTCCAGAACATTGCCTTCACCCAGTACACCCTGAGCAACGATACCCTGACCTTCGCGAAACAGGTCAGGCAGCAGGTCATCAAAGGTCACTTTGATTTCACCACCTGAAGCATCGTGAACTTTAAACTCCACGTGCAGGCTGTCAGGGTCACGAACCAGAGAACCTACAGTCACCATGCCACCGACACGGATGCGTTGGCCCACTTCGGGTTTAACGCCAGTATCTGCTTTACCCTGAACAATCTCTGTTGGAGTAAAGAACAGGTTGAGGTTTGAGTTCAGGGCATACAACAGCAATGACGCAATACCCGCTACACCAACGACCAGAGCGCTGGCCAGAATAAGTCTCTTTTTACGTCTTGGATTCATTGTTACTCCGGTTTTGTTTCAGGCGCTCCTCGCGAGCCAGTTTCTGGGCGATTTGCTTTAATACTTTATTCTTCTGTTTGACGCTCTGGAAAACCAGAACAGCCAGGCTTGAGAAGGTCACACCGTAGGCCAGCCATACATAAAATGCATAGCCACCCATATTGAAGAAGTCACTGATAGATTCAAATTGCATCATGCTGCTCCCTGCTCTTGTGCCAGTTTACGTACCCAAGGGCGCATACCATTACGGGCTAGAACTTCAGCGCGGAATCGCACCAGAGTCAAAGCACCAATCATCATGCCAAAGCCGAAGATATTGATCAGCAGAGGGATCAGCATTTCAGTCGGCATTGCTGATTCTTCGGTGATCTTAATGGTGGATGGCTGATGCAGAGAGCTCCACCATTCCACCGAGTATTTGATGATTGGGATGTTGATAACACCAACGATAGCCAGGATGCCAGCAGCACGGGCAGCCAGTACCTTATCTTCGAAGGAGGCATACAGAGAAATAACACCCAGATACAGGAACAGTAGTACCAGTTCTGAAGTCAGACGCGCATCCCACACCCACCAGGTTCCCCACATAGGTTTACCCCAGGTGGCGCCGGTGAACAAAGCGATAAAAGTGATAACAGCACCGATTGGAGCAATCGACGCAGCGGCCCAGTCTGCGGCTTTAATTTGCCATACCAGACCGATAAAGGCTGAGATAGCCATGCCCATATATGCGGCCATCGACATAGAGGCTGCCGGTACATGGATAAAGATAATGCGATAACTGTCGCCTTGCTGATAATCAGTCGGGGCGAACATCAGGCCCCAAATGGTACCTGTCAGAATAAGCCCCAGTGCCAGAATGCTGAACCACGGCAGGAGTTTTCCTGCGAGTTGATATGCACGCTCAGGATCAGCGTAAGGATGTAACCACTTCCACATATTAGTTAGTACTCACTCTCAGAGATGCACCTATTGCAACTGGTGCCAAAGTTAACGAACCGACCAGCATAGCGCCAATGATGGCGAGTTGACCGTCGTAGGGCAGATTCATGCCTGCAGCATCTATCGCACTGGTTGCGAAGATCAGTACCGGAATATAGAGCGGCAGGATCAGCAAGCTGAGCAATACACCGCCTTTTCTCAGGCCTACGGTCAACGCCACACCAATGGCGCCAAGCAAACTTAAAACAGGTGTTCCCAGTGCCAGGGTCGCGATCAGCGCGCCATAGCTGTTGGATTCAAGATGCAGTAACACCGCCAGTAAAGGGGCGATGATAATCAGTGGAACACCGGTCAGTAACCAATGAGCCAAAACCTTGGCCAGCACCATCAGCGACAGAGGCTGTGGGCTAAGCATCATTTGCTCCAGTGCGCCATCGGAAAAGTCAGCTTTAAACAGGCGTTCCAACGAGAGCATTGAGGCCAGCAATGCGGCTACCCATATAATCCCGGGAGCAATACGGGTCAGGACCTGAGGTTCAGGGCCAATACCCAGTGGAAACAGGGTTACCACCATAACGAAAAACAGCAAAGGGTTGAAAATATCGCCACGGTGGCGAACCGCGATTTGTAGATCCCGCTTCAGCAGGGTCATAAATGCACGGGTATAGCTGATGCCTCTTTTCATTTGCCTGGGAACCTCAGTCAAAATTGTACTCGAGCTTGATTTTCTTCAGCCTGCTGTCACTGACCACACCCATATCCTGGTGAGTAGTAAGGATGACGCAGCCACCATTGTCGGCGTGTTGGATGAAGAGTTTCTCCAGAGTCTCTACGCCTTTCTTATCGATTGCCGTAAATGGTTCATCCAAAATCCACACTTTACTTGTGGTGTGCCACAGGCGGGCGAGGGCAGTACGTCTGTGCTGACCGGCAGACAGGTGTCCTGCCAATGCATCTTCAAAGCCGCTAAGGTTCACTTTTGCCAGTATGTCCCTGATATCAGGGTCATCGTACCCACTTAACCTTAAATTGAAGTTAAGGTTTTCCTCTGCTGTCAGCTCACTTTTTACACCGGGAAGATGGCCTAGATAGAGCAGGTCTTCATTGAACTCATCGCGTGCGCGAGTGATATCTTCATTACGGTAGAGTACTGAACCTGCGTAAGGGCGGGAGAGGCCGGCGAGGATACGCAACAGGCTGGTTTTACCGGCACCATTAGGACCTTCAATCTGAACGATATCACCTTCCTGGATATCAAAACTCAGCTCGTCAAACAGAATGCGCTCTTCCCTGATACAGGTAAGGCTGCTTGCCGAAATCAGAGTATTTTCTTTGGTTGCTGTGACCACTGAACCCTCGTAGTGAAGCCGGTATGGAACTGACTGGATATTACCACATTCGATTTTGCGGTTTTACATTTGATCTGTTTGAAGTGTCAGCAATTTGATGTGCTTCCAAGAAAATCACTTTAGCGGGAACTTTTTAAAATAATGCTAAAACATCTCGCTGTAAGGTTGCGAAACTGACGTAAAACGGCAACTTGCGGACGATTATCACAAAAAGGTGAGATTTATTGATATTTGTTGTAGTCTTAAAGAGCCGATGATAAGTCTGCCAAAGAATTTAAAGGCAGCCATGAGCTTGAGCTTGTCAATTTTTACATTAGGAACGATGAAGATGAAAAAACTGTTAGCTATGACTGCAGTAGCCGCATTGACTATGTCAGCGAACGTGTTTGCACAAGATGGAGAGGCTGTTTACAACAAGGCTTGTCAGGTTTGTCACGCTATGGGCGTTGCCAACGCTCCTAAGTCATTTGACGCTGCTGCCTGGGAGCCTCGTCTGGCACTTGGTCTGGATGCCCTGGTTGCAACTGTTAAGACTGGTAAAGGCGCCATGCCACCAGGCGGTATGTGCACAGACTGCTCCGATGAAGATTACAAGGCAGCAATTGAATTCATGTCAAAAGCTAAGTAATCGTCGCTAAGACATAAAAAAACCGGCAACTGCCGGTTTTTTTATGTCTGGCGTTTGCCAGGTGTTACTGAACCTGAGTATCCAGAACCAGTGTCGCGGTGTCGCCAACCGGTACTGAAGCCAGCTGGCCTTTCAGGTCGCCGCTCTGTGGGCGCACACTTCCGTGCTTGGACAGTACGGCAATAATCTCTACGTTCTTGGCATCGCTCAGCTTAAGTGCGCCGCCCATAGAGGTTGAGTTATCCAGTACTACCTTGGCTGGCAAAGCCTTGGCGCTGATCTTGGTTGCTGCCAGAGGCACCTTTTCACCTTCGGTGTTGCGGGCAAACACAAACAACATATCGGTCGAGGCTACCTGGTCCTGCAGTTCAGGAGAGATAGACACTTCAATGGTCACAGTCTGGTCTTCACCGGCCATTATGGCGCTGTGGTTGCTGTCGTTTGGCATCTCGCCAGACTCAGCGGCAATACGCATTTTGGCGGTTTGAATCGCATTGTTAACCGAGGCACGGTCGATATCCTGACGGTCGCTGGTCAACAGGGTTTCCCACGCTTCAATCGCTTTGTCATAGTCAGCGGTGAAAAACGCATTCATACCAACCAGCAGCAGGGTAGAAGGATCTTTTGGATCTTTCGCCAGCGATTTATCAACAATCGCCTGGATCTCCGGGGTCATGGTCTGGTTGTTTTTGTAGTACATGGCTGTGGCTTTCGGGCCAAGCAGTTCTGCATGTTCACCAACCAGTTCAATCACCTTATCAAAGGCACCGATGGCTTCATCATAACGATTGGCAGAAGTGTATGCATGACCCAGGTTGAACCACAGCTGGCTGTTGTCAGGCTGACCTTTGGCTTGAGCTTCCATCATTTCGATCTGCTGAGAAATCATCTGCTCTTCAGTCATACCGGCGTGAGGATTATTGGCCTGAGGGTTGTTCTGCATATACTCAAGTGCGTCATAGGCACCGAGCTTCATGTAGGAGTAACCCGCCACAGCTACCACGGCAACAGACATAATAGCTGGCCACAGGATACCCTTTGGCTTTGCCTGCACGCTCAGAGATTCATCCTGGCCTTGCTTCATATCCTGCAGCAAGCTCACTTCGAGCTCTTGCTTCAGGGCTTCGAATTCTTTTTCATCCAGCAACTGGTCTTCCAGTTCTTTCTCAAGAATGGCAAGACGTTCGTTGAACAACTCTACGTTGGTTTTGTTACGGACACCGGCTTCTTCGGCGCGAATGAGCTTTTGTTGACGGAAATGAGGCAGCCAAATCATCAGCAGGCTGACTAACAGCACAAGCGCAATAAAAATCCAGAATGTGGTCATTATTTCTACTTCACGTTAGTTGACTATTTGCGGCTTGGCCGCACGGTTAGATTCCCGGATTATACGGGAAGATGATTCATTGAACAGTAATATAACCCCCATTCCAACCCGGATGAGTAGAGTTGGGGACTGGTTCACAGATTAGTCTACAAGGTAAAAATTTGTTGAAACTTAATGGACTTGGCTCTGTCACACTCGTGGAACTGTCACTTGCCTTAAACCACTTCAAAAATGGGGATTTACGAGAATGCGACAAGCAACCCATTATTGGTCGAAAGGGGCAGACAGGAACTATAGCAAATACTAAAATGACCAAAAAATTAACGCTCAATTGTTGTGCGTTGTACGGCAAAGCGCCGTATTAATCTGCCTGAACATGAGACTGAGGAACCCCCATGATCCCAGAACTTGGACACTTTTCACTGATCATAGGATTGGCATTCGCCGTCCTGTTGGCCAGTGTGCCCTTGATCGGTGCGGCTCGCAAAGATCAATATCTGGTGCGTTACGCCTGGCCACTGAGTTACGGTATGGCCTTCTTTATTTTGTTGTCTGTAATTGCTCTTGCATACAGCTTTGCCACCGATGACTTCTCCGTAGCCTACGTCGCAGGCCACTCCAACTCTCAGCTTCCTATCTTCTTCAAAATCGCTGCCGTTTGGGGTGGTCATGAAGGTTCTCTGCTGTTCTGGGTATTCTCTCTGTCTGCCTGGGCTGCTGCGGTAGCTATGTTCAGTAAAGGTTTGGAAGAGATCTTCACCGCCCGTGTTCTGAGTATTCTGGCGATGATTATTATCGGCTTTACGCTGTTTATGATCCTGACCTCCAGTCCATTTGAGCGTCTGCTGCCTGTGCCGGCTGAAGGTCGTGACCTGAACCCGATGCTGCAGGACGTAGGTCTGATTTTCCACCCACCTATGCTGTATCTGGGCTATGTAGGTTTTGCGGTAAGCTTTGCTTTCGCGATCGCAGCTCTGATGAGTGGCCGTCTGGACTCTGCATGGGCTCGTTGGAGTCGTCCATGGACCCTGGCTGCCTGGGTATTCCTGACCGGCGGTATCTCACTGGGTTCCTGGTGGGCTTACTATGAGTTGGGTTGGGGCGGTTGGTGGTTCTGGGATCCAGTTGAAAACGCCTCCTTTATGCCTTGGTTGATCGGTACTGCACTGTTGCACTCAGTGATTGTGACCGAGAAGCGTGGTGCATTCCGTAACTGGACTGTACTTCTGTCTATCTTCGCTTTCTCTCTGAGTTTGCTGGGTACCTTTATCGTACGTTCCGGCGTACTGACCTCTGTTCACTCTTTTGCAGCAGACCCTAGCCGCGGTATGTTCATTCTGTTGCTGCTCGGTCTGGCAATTGGCGGCTCCCTGACACTGTTTGCACTGCGCGCCAGTGAGATGGCCAGCCCAGCCCGTTTCGAGCTGAACTCTAAAGAGACCTTCCTGCTGGTCTGTAACGTTCTGCTGACTGTTTCCTGTGGTACGGTTCTGCTGGGTACTCTGTATCCGCTGCTTATCGATGCCCTGAATATGGGTAAGATCTCTGTAGGCCCTCCATACTTCAACTCAGTGTTTGTGCCTATTGCACTGGTACTGTTTGTATTTATGGGCTTTGGTCCTATCTCCCGCTGGAAGAAATCCAAGCTAGGTGAGATTCGGCGTCAGGCCCTTATCCCGGCTATCATTGCTGCAGTTGTTGGTTTGGCAATGCCATTCCTGATCGACGGTCAGTTTAATGCCTGGGTTGTAGCAGGTATTGCTACCGCGACCTGGGTAACTCTGATGACACTGCGTGCGGCCTATAACATTGTGAAGCCACGGGCCGACGCCGATGTGAGCCTGGCCCGAATCACCCGCAGTCAGGCCGGTATGCTACTGGCGCACATGGGTATTGCTATGTCCATCGTGGGGGCGACCATGGTATCCAACTACTCTCTTGAAAAGAGTGTACGTATGGGCCCTGGTATTTCTCATGAGTTGGCGGGTTACACCTTCAAGTACACTGAAACCAAAACGGTTCAGGGCCCTAACTATGTGGCCAAACAAGGTCAGGTTGAAGTATATAAAGACGATAAGATGCTGACTTTGTTGAAGCCTGACCGTCGTCAGTACACAGTTCACACCATGGATATGACCGAAGCCGGTATTGACTGGGGCTTTACCCGCGACCTGTACGTGACCATGGGTGATCCGGTAAGCGCTACCGAGTTTGCGGTTCGTCTGAACTACAAGCCTTATGTTCGCTGGATTTGGATCGGTAGTATTTTCATGATGATAGGTGGTATTTTCGCTGCTTCTGATAAACGCTACCGCGTACGTCAAAGCGCCAAGGAAAACGCCGTTGATGCCAAAGCGGCTACTGCCTGATTTGTGAGGAAATCATGAGTAACAAAAGAAGAATTATTCTTTTTCTGCCACTGATTGTGTTTTTGGGAATGGGTATCTTCCTGTACAAGGGCCTGTTCCTGAATCCTGAGCAGTTGGAATCAGCACTGGAAGGAAAGCCGATCCCGGCTTTCCAACTGGAAAAGCTGGAAAACCAGGGTGAAGTTCTCACCGAAAAAGATCTGGTTGGAAAGGTTGCCCTGATGAATGTTTGGGCAACTTGGTGCCCAAGCTGTAAATACGAGCACCCATTCCTGATGAGACTGGCTCGCCAGAATATCGTCCCTGTATATGGTATTAACTATCGTGATGAGCGTGGCCCGGCGATTATGGAGCTGGCCCGTGAAGGTGACCCGTACGCACTGAACATCTATGACAAAGACGGTCGTCTGGGTCTGGATCTGGGTGTGTATGGTGCTCCGGAAACCTTCATTATCGACCATAAAGGTATTATCCGCTATCGCCACGCCGGTCCTGTCGATCAGCGTGTATGGACTGACACCTTGTTGCCTATGGTGCAGCAGCTGCAGGCCGAAGCTAAAAAGGATGGTGCAGCATGAGAAGTATCCTGAAGATGGTCAGCGCAGCCGCGCTGGCCCTGACTCTGGCAGGTGGAGCGCTGGCTACACCTATCGATACCTATGAGTTCCAGAATCCTGATAACCAGAAGCGCGCTATTACTCTGGCTAGCGAACTGCGTTGTCCTCAGTGTCAGAACCAGAATCTGGTTGACTCTAACTCTCCGGTAGCCCGGGATCTGCGTCTTGAAGTATACAAGATGGTAGATGACGGCAAGACAGATGATGAGATCGTTGATTTCATGACAACTCGCTATGGTGAGTTCGTACTGTACAAACCAAAGTTTGAATACAAAACTCTGGTTCTGTGGGGCGGTCCGGTTGCCTTGTTCCTTATTGGCCTGACAATTGTGTTTATGTTTGTCCGTCGCCAAAGAGGTAACGTAACCAAAGAGGTGGCGCTAAGCGAGGAAGACCAGCGTCAACTGGATGAATTACTGAAACGGAATCAGCAAAAATGAAACCCATCCTGAGTATTGCACTTGTGCTGTCGTTGCTCAGTGGTGTAGCTCAGGCCTATCCGGGGATGCAACCGCATCCCCAGGAAAACTCCGGCTCCACCGTCGATAAAGTTCAACTTCTTCCCAAATCTTATCCAATAGAAGCCATCCCGTTTCAGACGGAAGATGGAAAGTCAGTCGATTTCAGCCAGTACAAAGGCAAAGTAGTGATGGTGAACATGTGGGCCACCTGGTGTCCGCCATGTGTTCGCGAGCTGCCAGCGTTGGAAGAGCTTTCTCACCAATTTGGAAAAGATGACTTTGTGGTTCTCCCCATCTCTATAGATGCAGAAGGGCAGAAGCAGGTACAACCGTTTTTGAAAGATCTGGGTATGCCTGACTTTACGTCCTACTATGATCCACAGCAGAAGTTGGGGCAGGTGTTCCCGCTCGACTATATACCTGCCACCTTTATCTTGGATCAAAATGGAGATTTGGTTGCTTTCGTTCGCAGTTATGTCGACTGGAACGATAAGAAAGCCGTTGAGCTTATTGGCAACCTGATCGCCAAAAAGCCGGGCAATAGGGCTGAAACCGCCAAATTAGCTGAATAATTCAGCGGAAACCCCATAAAAAGATCGCTTTTGTTGAAAATCTCAGCAAGCGATCTTTTTTCGTTTAAAAACCCCTTGCGCAATAAATTCGGCTCCCTATAATGCGCCTCCATCGACACGGCACAACGGGCTTCTCTGGTAGAGATAGCGCAGAGTAAAACGGTCGATTCGGTAAGCACCGAAGAGTTTGAAAAACTTCTTTAAAAAAGTGCTTGACGAAAGGGTTTCAAAGCGTAGAATACGCAGCCCTGACCCGATGAAAACAAATCATCGGTTGCTCTTTAAAAATTAGACAGACAAGCAAATCTGTGTGGACATTCACAGTAGTTGATGAGGTCGACAAAGACTTATTCTCCTTCACTGGAGACATCAATGAACGAAGTTCGCGCAGCATGCA
>NZ_JAKIKT010000018.1 GCF_023349125.1 Shewanella corallii
TCTCTTTTTTAGAGAGGCAAAGCAAGCTTTCGGCAGTTTCAGATTTCATAAGGCAATCATAAGTATTGAGTTGCCCAATATTAGATCAGACTTCAATGCGGATTGGTATCAGATGTCAGATGACAACAACCACTCAACAGAATTGTCGTGAAAACCGGAATCAGGCGGAGTTTGAAGCTGTACATATCCAGCACCATAAGTAAGCCAGTGACACCATTTGCACTGTATCACTGGCAACAGAATAATGTGAGGTACAGTTTATTCAGGAAGACGATTGATTTTATTGAGCAAGCGCATAAACACGGCCTGCTCGTCCTCAGAAAGCTCTTTCAGAAACTTGTCGTTCACACGCTCAGCTTCCCGAATAACGTCCTGCTCCATGGCTTTGGCATTATCGGTGAGGAATATTTTGAATACCCGACGGTTGTCGGCAACCTGGTTGCGGGTAATAAGGCCCTGACTTTGCATTTGGTCGAGCAGACGGGTCATGGTGTAGCTGGCAACATCACAGCGTTTGGAGAGCTCAGTTTGAGTCAGCCCTTCCTCCTGCCACAGCGAGAAGAGCACAGGCCAGACTTTAATATCAAGGTCATAACGGTGCAAACGCTCGTTCAATTCATTTTGCAACGAGACGTTAAGGTGACTGACCAAATAACCCAGGCTTTCAGAACAATCCAAACTACTACTCCTCTTCCAGCGAATGCCTGCAAAACTAAGGAATCTTGCAGGGCACTATTTAATACTACCACCTATTTGCCATTACTCTAGTTGAGGCCCACTTTAATTTTGACCGTGGCAGCCGGGTTTTAGTTGCAGCCAGCTGGTCGTTAACTCTCCCCCAACACAAAGTCGTTGATGAAGCGGTAATAACTGGCCCGGTTAAACCTTGCACTCAAACCATCAGGCAAACTGCAAATGATGTTCTCATCAAGACAACTTATCGCCTGCTCCTCCACCTTGAACTCAGTTCCCAGGGAGGTTATCACTTTGAACTGACTCCCCTGCTTGTCATAATCCACCAGGATCAGAGGATACAGCTCTACCTCAACCAGAACTCTTTCAACCGGCGTCACCAGTTGATAGACCCCATCCACACACTTAAGGATGGAGGAAAACAAACGCGCAAACTTAACCGGCAATGGGGACTCCAGATACTGCCACCGGCCTTCGGCATCAATATGAAACATAGGTTTGTCTGCATCACACCACTCGGGGAGAGCACCACCGGAAACGCCGGCTCCCTGTCGGAATGAAGAGAGTGTTTCTGATGCCAGATCGCTTTTGCTCATTCTGCTTTCCTCAAGCTGACTATCAGCTGAATCGATCACAGGAAGGTCGAAGCAATTCAAGTAATGCCTCGACCGGATGTTTGGGGCGGAAACGGGATAAACGCTTCACCTGACTGCGACAGGAGTACCCTGATACCAGGATCTGCTCTCTGGGTAAGGCGTCTATTTGCTTCTCCCATGACATCTTATACAGCGTCTTTGAACGCTCGATATTCTCCAGCTCATGGCCATAGGTTCCTGCCATTCCACAGCATCCCAGATTTGCTGTTTTTAAAGAAGCGCCCAAATGACTGAATATTTTCTGCCATTCAGCCCCTGTCGATGGTTTGGCTGTGGACTCAGTGCAGTGGCTGAACCAGGTGAACTGCTTGCCTGATGCCGGTTGTGCATCGGTATCAGCCAATACGGTCAGCAACCATTCGTTAATAAGACTGACCTCAAACTGACCACGTTGCTGTTCGAGAACATGGCGATATTCGTCTCTGTATACGAGTACCAGCGCAGGATCGATCCCAACCATAGGCATGCCCAGGCGGTGAACCTCATTCAAGAACTCGGCACTGGTTGCTGCCTGGCTGGCGAACTTTTCCAAAAAACCTTTAATATGTGCAGGCTTACCATTTGGCTTGAATGGGAGGAGCACTGGCTTATAGCCCAATGCTTCAATCAAATTCACCAGTGACAGAATTAACGGCGCATCATAGAAGCTGTTAAATGGATCCTGCACCACCAGCACATATCGGCTGCGCTCATCTTTGGCAATGGCTTTCAAGTCTTCCAGTTCATAGCCCAGACAGGCATGATTTTCCAGCTGTTGCTTCAGCGTTGGCACAGACAAGAGCGGCGCATCTACATAACCCAGAGCCTTTTTCATCACCCACTGACTCAGCTTGTTGCCGCTAAGGGCGTTAGTAGCTCTGGGCATTTTTGCCATCAGTGGCAAAGAGTCTTCCAGACCAGCCACCAGATAATCTTTCACCGGCCGCAAATATCTTTGGTAGTAAGCCTGATAGAACTGAGCCCTGAACTTGGGCACATCCACTTTGACCGGGCACTGACCGCTACATGCCTTACAGGCCAGACACCCTTTAAGAGACTCCATCACCTCATGGGAGTAGTCGTAATCCCGCTGGGCATGGTAGGAATTACGTGCCCGCGCCAACCAGCTTTGAGGTTTTTGTGTGCTCAGGGAGTTGGCGTCTACGCCCTGTTGCTCCAGCAGTCTAAGCCACTCGCGCATCATGCCTGCCCGTCCCTTGGGAGATTGAACCCGGTCGCCGGTCACTTTAAATGATGGACACATAGGCGAGTAGTGACTGTAGTTGAAGCACAGGCCATTACCGTTACAGTTCATGACATCAGGGAAGGCCTCTCTGACACGCACCGGGATCTGGCGGTCGAAACTTCCGCGCTTGGCACTGTCGACGTCGTAGCACAGGTCATGGTCCCTGGGGGCAACCAACTTGCCCGGATTGAGTTTGTTGTTGGGGTCGAACCAGGTCTTGATATCCCGCAGCATGTCATAGAGTTCGTCACCAAATACAGACGGCGCATATTCACCACGAACCCCCTTGCCATGCTCGCCCCACATCAGGCCGCCGTATTTACGGGTTAACCCAGCCACTTCATCAGACAATGTGCGCAGCAGTTTTTCATCATCAGGGTCACACATATCCAGCGCCGGACGCACATGCAATACCCCCGCATCCACATGGCCAAACATGCCGTACTGTAGCTGCTTGTCATCCAGCAGTGCACGGAACTCCATAATAAAGTCGGCCAGATGCTCAGGGGGAACTGCCGTGTCCTCTGCAAAGGCGATCGGCTTACGGCTGCCCTTGGTCGCACCCAGCAGACCCACCGCTTTTTTACGCATGGCGTAGATACGGTTAATGCTGGCGGCATCATGGGTAAACTGAAAGCCCACCACTCCGCTGCTGCCTGATGTTTCACCGCTGGCAATTTCAGTTTCAAGTCTCTGTGTCAGGGCAGACAGGCGACCGCGCACATCCGCTTCTTCACCGGCGAATTCCACCATGTTGAGCCCCATGATGGTTTTACCCTCGACCTCTTCAATCAAGGCTGACACCGAGTGCCAGATAATGTCTTCCCGGGCAAGGTTAAGCACTTTGGAGTCAATGGTTTCCACCACGGTAGCATTAGCCTTGACCAGCTCTGGAGCATGACGCAAGGCAGACTCAAAAGAGTCATACTTGATGTTCACCATGGCACGGCATTTTGGCAATGGCGTGATATTAAGTTTCGCCTCGGTAATGACCGCCAACGTGCCTTCTGAGCCCGCCAGAATACGGGACAAATCAAAACTGTCGAGTCCATCATTCCACACGTGCTTAAGGTCATAGCCGGTTAGAAAACGGTTGAGCGGAGGAAAAGTCTCAATAATCTGCTCTCGTTTGGCTCTGGTCGCCTCTGAGATTTGGGTAATGATACTTTGGCCCAGCGAGCTGCTGGCAAGCGCCATAGGGTGATGCAGCTCTTCGATTCCCACAGGCCGGGTGTCCAGCTGACTGCCATCCACCAGTACAGACTTAAGCTCAAGCACATGATCCGAGGTCTTGCCATACACCAAAGAGCCAGCACCCGATGCATCGGTATTAATCATGCCCCCCAGGGTTGCCCGGTTGGAAGTGGACAGATCCGGGCTGAAAAAGAAACCGTGGGGACGCAGCGCATCATTCAATTGATCTTTAACAACACCGGCTTCGACCCTGACCCAGCCCTCCTCGGCATTGACCTCTATCACCCGGTTCATATGGCGCGACATATCCAGGATCAGACCATGGGTAAGCGACTGACCATTGGTGCCGGTACCGCCTCCCCGGGCGGAAAAGACAACCTTTTCAAATTCAGGTTTGGCCGCCAGCTTCAATGCCGTTTGCACGTCAGTCGTGGTCTTGGGATAAAGCACAGCCTGAGGCAGAAACTGGTATACAGAGTTATCAGTCGCCTGCGCCAAACGGGCGTTGTAGCGAGCATCGATATCGCCGGAAAAAGAGGAGGATTCAAGAGCCTCGAGGAACGCCAGATATACAGGTTCCAGGGTCTGTTCATGGGTAATACGGGGCAGCATAGGGTGGCAGCTCGACTTCTAATTCGTTGTAATAATGTTGAATATGATACCAGCAATACGCTGCCAGTGATCAGTAGGTAAGACAAGTTTCATATTGGCCACAAAATCGAAAAACTGAAGCCATAAAAAAACCGCCCTGAGGCGGTTTTTAATTTATCTACTGAGCAGATTAAGCGTGCTCTTCAGCCAGATACAACCAGGTATCAATCACGGTATCAGGGTTCAGCGATACAGTGTCGATGCCCTGCTCAACCAACCAGGCCGCGAAATCAGCATGGTCTGAAGGGCCCTGACCACAGATACCTACATAGGCACCTTTAGCCTTGGCTGCCTTGATAGCCATCGCCAGCAGCGCTTTCACAGCTTCGTTACGCTCATCAAACAGGTGGCTGATAATGCCAGAGTCACGGTCCAGACCCAGAGTCAGCTGAGTCAGGTCGTTGGAGCCGATGGAGAAGCCATCGAAGTGCTCCAGGAACTGATCTGCCAGCAGGGCGTTGGATGGCAGTTCGCACATCATGATAACGCGCAGACCGTCTTTACCACGCTCCAGACCTTGCTCTTTCAGCAGTTCAATCACCTGCTCGGCTTCAGACAGAGTGCGAACGAATGGGATCATGATTTCCACATTCTTCAGACCCATGTCGTTGCGAACACGCTTGATGGCGTCACATTCAAGTGCGAAACAATCGCGGAAAGACTCGGAGATGTAGCGGCTGGCACCACGGAAGCCCAACATTGGGTTCTCTTCCTCTGGCTCGTAGCGGTCACCACCGACCAGGTTGGCGTACTCGTTTGACTTGAAGTCAGACATACGCACAATCACTTTCTTCGGATGGAAGGCTGCCGCGATAGAAGCAATACCTTCCACCAGACGGGCGACATAATACTCAACAGGAGATTCGTAACCGGCGATCATCTCGATGATCTCTTCCTGCAGCGCTGGCGTCTGCTGGTCAAATTCCAGCAGGGCTTTAGGGTGAATACCGATCATACGGTTGATGATGAATTCAAGACGGGCCAGACCCACACCTTCGTTTGGCAGACGGGCGAAGTCGAAGGCACGGTCAGGGTTACCCACGTTCATCATCACCTTCATAGGCAGTTCAGGCATGGAGTCCACACGGCTGGAAACCACTTCGAAATCCAGCTTGCCGTCATAGATGTAACCAGTATCACCTTCAGCACAGGATACTGTGACTTCCTGACCATTCTGGATACGGTCAGTCACATCACCACAACCCACTACCGCAGGTACACCCAGTTCGCGGGCGATAATCGCAGCGTGACAGGTACGGCCACCACGGTTGGTCACAATGGCGCTGGCGCGCTTCATGATAGGTTCCCAGTCCGGGTCAGTCATGTCGGTAACCAGTACGTCGCCTGGCTGGATCTTGTCCATCTCGTCGATGGATTTCAGTACCTTGGCAACACCGGAACCAATCTTGTGACCGATTGCACGACCTTCAGATACCACTTCAGTCTTGGCACTCTTCAGGTGGTAGCGCTCAATCAGCTGAACGTCTTCGCGTGAGCGTACAGTTTCAGGACGGGCCTGAACAATGTACAGACGACCATCGTTGCCATCTTTGGCCCACTCGATGTCCATTGGACGACCATAGTGCTTTTCGATGACCATCGCCTGCTTGGCCAGTTCCATCACCTCTTCATCAGAGATGGAGAAAGTACGGCGCTGCTCGGCGGCTACATCTTCAATTTTCACCTGCTTACCGTGAGAGGCATCGTCTGAGTACACCATCTGGATCAGCTTGCTGCCGATGTTGCGGCGTACCACAGCCTTGTGGCCTGCAGTCAGGGTTGGCTTGTGAACATAAAATTCGTCAGGGTTTACTGCGCCCTGTACCACCATTTCACCCAGACCGAATGAAGAGGTCACAAATACCACGTCATCGTTACCGGATTCAGTGTCGATGGTAAACATCACACCTGAGGCAGCTTTGTCGGAACGAACCATGCGCTGCACGCCAGCGGACAGAGCCACACCACGGTGGTCATAACCCTGGTGCACACGATAGGAGATAGCACGGTCGTTAAACAGGGAGGCAAATACGTGTTTGATGGCAACGATAACAGAATCGTAGCCTTTCACGTTCAGGAAGGTTTCCTGTTGGCCGGCAAAAGAAGCATCCGGCATATCTTCGGCAGTCGCGGATGAACGAACAGCGAAGGAAGCGTCGAGGGTTTCAGAGGACAGCTTGTCGTAGGCTTCGTGAACGGCCTTTTCTAATTCTGGCTGGAAAGGGGTATCGATAACCCATTGTCTGATCTGTGCACCGGCCTTGGCGAGTGCGTTGACATCATCCACATCCAGGGTGTCAAGCGTCTCGTAAATCTTTTGGTTAAGTCCACTTTGTTCCAAAAACTCATTGAACGCATGGGACGTTGTCGCAAAGCCACCAGGTACTTGAACACCGGCATTGGAGAGATTGCTGATCATCTCACCCAGAGAAGCGTTTTTACCGCCAACAGTGTTGACGTCGCCCATGCCTAATTCCTGATACCAGAGTACATATTGCTGCACAGTTCTATCTCCGCAAGTTTTTATTTCAATGGCCCCTTCACACGAGGGCACGGGCATTCTACACTCCCGAAAAGTTAGCGTAAATGCATAATTTTATTTGTAATTTTATTACTACAAGAGGTCAAAATGGCTCGCAATGTGTTTTATATTTCCGACGGTACCGCCATCACAGCGGAGGTGTTTGGCCACGCAGTTCTCTCTCAATTTCCGATGGAATTTGAATCACTTACCATCCCCTTCGTGGAGACAATCGATAAGGCTAATGCTGTAAAAAAACAGATCAATGATTGTTTTATTACAACAGGAGAACGCCCTTTAGTGTTCCATTCCATTGTTCAACCGGAAATCAGGGACATTATCTACTCAAGTGAAGGCCTGGATTATGACTTCCTCAACACCTTTGTTTCGCCACTCGAACAACAACTGGGTATAAAAGCAACGCCCGCATTGCATAGAACTCATGGTATGGCCAACGCAGGTTATGAGTCCCGAATCAACGCCATCAACTTTACCCTGGATAATGACGACGGCCAGACCATGAAGAATATGGACAGTGCAGACATTATTCTGATTGGAGTATCCCGTTGTGGCAAAACCCCATCCAGCCTGTACCTCTCAATGCAGTTTGGTATAAAAGCAGCGAATTATCCATTTACCGAAGAGGATATGGATAACCTCAAACTGCCCGAAGCACTCAAGCGCAATAAACATAAGCTGTTTGGCTTAACGATTGACCCGGCCCGCCTGCATGAGATCCGCCAGACCCGCATGGAGAACAGTCGTTACTCCTCCATGCGCCAGTGCCGTATCGAAGTGAAAGAAGTGGAGATGCTATATAAGAAGGAACGTATCCCCTATGTGGATACTTCCAACCACAGCGTGGAAGAGATTGCCGCAAAAATCATCGACATTGCAGGTCTGAAACGCCATATGTTCTAAATTTTCAGAACTCTCCCCAGGGCATAAAGGTAACTTTTTGCCCTTTTTTATGCTGATTCCCCCTGAATCCACTGGCTAATCACTAAAAATTCCAAGTTAAAACAAAATCATTAGCCAGTTGGTGAATATTAGTGCACTTGCCCCTGTGCACACTGACTGGATTCGTTATAATCCTTCTCAAGTTGGCGAAAAAGCGCCTGATAACGAATGCTCCGGTACAGTGAATGACCATTAAAACCGACGAACTACGTACATCCTTACTCTGTAAAGTGATCTCTCCTGCCCAGTTGGCAGCGGAATATCCACTCACTCAGGAAGCTGCCGACTACCTGGTGCAACAGCGCCGGGAAGTGGAAGCGATTCTGGAAGGCAAAGATCAGCGCTTGCTGGTGATTGTTGGCCCCTGCTCTATCCATGACACCAAAGCTGCGTTGGAATATGCCGGACGCCTATCTGCTATGCATCAGGAATTGAAACAGGATCTGTGCATTCTGATGCGTGTGTACTTTGAAAAACCACGCACTATTGTTGGTTGGAAAGGCCTGATCTCTGACCCGGATCTGGATGGTTCTTTCAGCCCCAATAAAGGACTGCGTCTGGCCCGTCAGTTGCTGCAGCAAATCACTGAGCTGAAACTGCCAATCGCCACTGAGTTCCTCGATATGGTGAACGGTCAGTACATTGCAGACCTGATCACCTGGGGCGCTATTGGTGCCCGCACCACAGAAAGTCAGGTTCACCGCGAAATGGCATCTGCCCTGTCCTGCCCGGTTGGCTTTAAGAATGGTACCGACGGCAATATCAATATTGCTGTTGATGCTGTGCGCGCATCCCGCGTCCCCCATATCTTCTACTCACCCGACAAAGATGGCGCTATGGCGGTGTACCGTACTCACGGTAACCCTCATGGTCATATCATTCTGCGCGGTGGTAAAAAGCCGAACTACAGTGCGGAAGATATCGCCCGTACCCGTGAGCAGTTGCAAGAGGTTGGCCTGAACCCACGCATCGTCGTGGACTTCAGCCACGGCAACAGTCAGAAGCAGCACAAACGTCAGCTGGATGTGGCCGATGATGTGATGGCACAAATTGCCACAGGTGATACCACTATTGCCGGCATTATGGCTGAGAGCTTTATCGAAGAGGGCAACCAGAAAGTGGTTGAAGGCCAGGAACTGGAATACGGCAAGAGCATCACAGATGCCTGCCTGCACTGGGCTGACTCAGAAGCGCTGCTGCGCAAGCTGGCTCAAGCTTCCCGTGCCCGTATGGATAAGCTGAAATAGCCAAGACCTCAGCTGCCATTAAGGCAATAAAATGCCCCGTTAACTCTGTTGAGTGCGGGGCATTTTTTATGACGACATAAAGGTTAAATCAGGGCATCGCCGCACAATTAAATACCTGCTTGCCACCTGAGAAATACTTCACCTTGTTTTCCGGACTAAAGCCCTCATCGGTCACTTGCCCAAGGGATTGCAGATAAGCTTTCAGCATTTCAGCATCGGTTTGCTGCATATTGACTGAGTTGATTTTCGGATAGCCATCGCCACCGGCAGCACTGAAGCCGGAAATAGCAAATGTATATTGGCCGTCACGGGAGAAGCCTTTCCCGGCGATATCATGAATGTCCACTGAGCCTGCGTCACAATTAACATCCAGCCTGATATTGCTCAGCTGTGCGAAACCGCCGCCTGTCAGGCCAGTCAACTTACCCAGGTAGCTCTCCAACTCGCCACCGGACATGCTGGCACGAGTAATAAAGTTGCCAAATGGCTGAACCGTCAGCACATCACGGTAGCTAATCTCTCCTTGCTGCAGCGAAGCCCGAATCCCCCCGGAATTCACCACGGCAAAGTCAGCGTTGATGAGCTTGTGAGTGCGGAAGGCCTCTCCCAACAGGTGTCCAAGATTGGTTTGACGACTACGGACACTCGCACGCTCGCCATCAAAGAATGCGGTCGATTGAGCAATACGTTTATCCAGCAGCTCCTGACCGGTTTGCTGATAAGGAGACAGGGTTGCCAACACATCGGCATCCTCCGGGATCTCAGCCGCCGCCAGCACCGCATTTCCCAAGGCGTCTTTAACCTTAAGGTTTACCGGGATCAGGCGATAATTCAGTAGCTCCAGCTTTCCCTGATAAAACCCAAAATCGGCGCGTCCGACATACTTACCCCATTCATGGGCCTGCATAATCCAGGTGCCATTCTGGTTATCCGGCAAGCAATCATCCCCGGGTTTAAAATCGGCATAGCGATTGCCCTCAGGCTCCATACACACAGGATTTTGAGAGTGGCCACCAATGACACCATGCAAGTGTCCGGCAGGCAGCGTTCTGGCCATCATCACATCTCCGGGCGCTTCACTACCGTGGTTACCGTCGGCGTAATGCCCCATATGCGTCAGAGCGAAGACCAGATCCACCTGCTCACCAGACGCCTTGATCTCATCCAGTACCTTAGGCATTTCAGTGATGGGGTCGGCGAAATAAACTGACGCGACATTGTCTGGATGCACCAGATGCGCAGTGTCCTTGGTGGTCATGCCGACGACTGCGATTCTGACGCCATTCAAGTCAAATATCCGATACGGCTCGAAGTAACGTTCAGCGCTAATAAGCCCATGCTCATCGCGACGGTAGATATTGGCCGCCAGCATGGGGAAGGTCGCCAACTCCTGCTGCATATTCAATACATCAAGGTCGTTGTCAAACTCATGGTTGCCCACCGCCATTGCGTCATAACCAATCAGGTTCATGCCAATAAAATCCGGGACGGCGTCCTGCATGTCAGACTCGGGCACCCCGGTATTGATATCGCCGCCCGACAGTAACAAGCTGGCACCACCACTGGCCTTAATCTCTGCACGCTGCTGCGCAACCAGCGTCTTGCGGGCTGCCATGCCGTACTCATCATCTTTGTTTCGCCAGAAGCGGCCATGATGGTCATTGGTATGCAGCAGGGAGAACTTCACGCAGGCATCACCGGCCTGAGCGCAATTTTGGGGAGTTGGTGCTGACTGGCATCCGCCCAGCAGAGCAGCAATAAGCAGCCCCAACCCGGTACCGGCAACACGAGGGGAAAATACTGACATAAATCCTTTTCAAACGACGTTAGCGTCCCATCAAAGTGGGCTCTCCTTTATTTGAAGCAGATGATAACAGGATTCCTGTCAACGCCCCACAACTCAGCCTTGAATATGGGCAGAAAATCAACAAAAAGTGGACAAACAAAAACGCCTGCTTTCAAAAGCAGGCGTTTGATTATTGAGTATGAAAGGTCAGCTCAGCAGCGCGTTCAAAACCGTGTCATTAACCAGTTACGGATAGCGACTATCTGCTCAGGATGTACACTGTGCCCCATAGGGTAGGTTAACCAGCTGGAGCGATAACCTCCCTGAACCAGCGCATGGTTAGCCAACCGACCAGCTGACTTGGGGACCACATCATCCTGCTCACCGTGCATCTGCAGGATTGGCGTCTCTTTATTAGCTTCATGCAAGCCATCCGGCAGCTTGTCACCACCCGGCAAATAGCAGGACAGAGCCAGAATACCCGCCAACTTGTATTCCAGACGCAACGCAGTAAACAGCGTCATCACCCCACCCTGACTGAAACCAGCCAAAATAATGCGTTCAGACGGAATGCCCTTGGCAATTTGGTCTTCAATCAGCGCCCTTACCCGCTTCTCTGACTCAAGCACTCCGGCCAGATCAGCTCTTTCCAGCAGGTTCATGCTCTTGATGTCATACCAGGACCGCATGATGTAACCGTTATTAATGGTTACCGCTTGCTCAGGGGCATTGGGGAAAACAAAGCGAATACCGTGGGCACCGCCAAGATTAAATGCCGGAACAATCGGGGCAAAACCATCACCTGAATCTCCCAGTCCATGCAGCCAAATTACCGCAGCATTCGCCTCTGCCGGCGGCTCAATCACTACCGCATCTATTGTCATTCAAAGCTCCTGAAATGTTATCTTGTCCCAATCATGGGAGTGGCAAGGATACGCAAATTCTCTGTTATCAGCAAAAGCGAATAACTTTGTCGATATTTTCGCATTTACCCCAAAAGCCCCAGATACCAATATAAAGTCAATCACGCATCCAAAGAGGCAGCAACAATGGGTTTATTGCAAAATGGTCAATGGGTTGACCAATGGTACGACACTAAAAGTAACCAGGGAAAATATGTGCGGGAAGATGCCAGGTTCAGAAACTGGCTGACGGCTGATGGCTCACCCGGTCCGGATGGTCAGCAGGGGTTCCCGGCTGAAAGCGGACGCTATCACCTCTATGTGTCTCTGGCCTGCCCCTGGGCCCACAGAACCCTAATTTATCGTAAGCTCAAAGGACTTGAATCTCACCTGGATATCACTGTGGTAGAGCCTCATATGCTGGCGAATGGCTGGGAGTTTGCTGGCCCAAATCAAAGTGAAACAGCCAGACATATTGAGGGCGCAAACAAGGAACCGTTATATGGCTTTGACTTTTTGTATCAGGTGTATACCAAGGCAGCTGCTGACTATTCCGGCCGCGTCACTGTGCCGATGCTCTGGGATAAGCAAACCCAAACCATAGTCAGTAATGAGTCTTCAGAAATCATCCGTATGTTCAATACTGCCTTTAATGGGATAACAGGTAACACTCTGGATCTTTATCCTGCAGAGTTAACCGATGAGATTGATGCTCTCAATGATTGGATCTACCCCAATATCAACAACGGCGTTTACCGGGCGGGTTTTGCGACGACCCAGGAAGCTTATGAGCACGCATTTGATGATCTGTTCGATGCTCTGGATAAGCTGGATACCCTGTTGCAAACCCGGAGATATTTGACCGGCAATCAGATTACCGAAGCTGACTGGCGCTTGTTTACCACACTAATCCGTTTCGATTCGGTTTACGTGGGCCACTTTAAAACCAACAAAAAGCGCATTGAAGATTACCAGGCTATTCCGGGCTACCTGAGAGATCTGTACCAACAACCCGGCATTGCCGAAACGGTCAACTTTGAACATATCAAGCAGCATTACTATTTCAGCCATAGCCAGGTCAATCCAACCCGGGTAGTCCCCAAAGGACCAGAGGTTGATTACAACTCACCCCATGGCCGTACTGACAATTAGGCTCTACCGACCTTTCCTGGCTGAATTTTGCTCACTTTCAAAGAGCAACAGCCCCTTTATAGTCACAGGAGAATAGTCACAGAAGAATTTGTTCGCCAATAAAGTCCACGAGGTCGTCAGCCTGTTGCTGGTTATCCAGCTTCAGGCTCCACCTGACCGCACCAGCATCCGCACTTAACACCAGCACCTCCTTGCGCAACTTAAGATCTTCTACCATGGCGCTTAACACTGTGCCAGACGGACTCATTCTGATCTGGATTTCAAAAGGGGTCAGAATCAACTTACTATGAGACAGTTCAATGATCATTTTTTGAATTTAATACTGGAAGGGGCAGCTATTGTATCAGGGAGACGAGCTTTGCAGTAAATGGGTCAGGCAGCAAATCAGTCTGTGGATAGAAGAACCTGTTACCCACCTGCAGGTCAACACCAGTGGCTGGTCCAATAATATTCTTCAGGTTAATCACCGCTGGGTATTAAGAATCCCCAAACTCCTTGCCCACAAGCACACTCACCAGATCTTACGTCCTAGGCTACCACTGGAAAAATACGTGCTGGACAGGCTGGCCGACACTGACGTGGGCGCATTGCTTCCCAAAGCAGAGCTTTGCAAGCTGCAACTTAGTGAAGCGCACCTCGAGGTAATGCTTTATCTCCGACTGCCCGGTGAGCACCTTAAGGCTGGCAGCAAAGCCTCCGCAAGCGCCGCTTCGCAATTGGGCCATTTTCTTGCCCGGTTGCATAGCCTGAATAATCTGTCACCCAAGATCACAAGTTATCCCTATGGCGATGAAGATCTGCCTGGCAAAGTGCTATCAGCAGTCTCAGCGTTATTACCCAAAAGCACTGTCGATTCGGCAAGACGCTATTTTACTGAGTGGTATCCACAGTGGGAGCAGCACCAACATTTTTTAGTCTGCTGTCACAATGACCTGGGAAAGGCAAATCTGTTGTTTGAGCCGGACCAGCAACGCGTGGCTGGCGTGTTGGACTTTTCCGATATCTGTCTTGCAGATCCCGCCAGGGATTTTGCTGCACTGGCTCGGATAATGACTCCTGAGACATTTAAGCTTGCTGTTGCCGCTTACAGAAAAACCGGCTCTGACTCGCTTTGGCACGCACTGCAACCTGCCTCATTACCCAGAAGAATGCAGTACTATCAACGACGCAAGGCAATATTTGTTGTCTGGTATGCGATGACATTCGGCCAGCCTTATGGATTTACCAGCCAGATATCCAACCATCTGGCCTGGCTAAGCGCCGAGTTCGGCAAATAGCGCTATAGGCAACATTAATGCTTAACTTCCACACCTTAAAGCCAGTTCCAGCAAAGGCTAATGAAGCAAGCAATCTTCAGTAAATAAAATCCTTACCCGAAATAGCTAACAGACACAAAAAAGCCCGGCAATTGCCGGGCCTTTGGGTCGTCTATCGGATCAGTCGTGATGATGACCACCAACGCCATGGGCATGACCATGGGCAATCTCTTCATCTGTCGCTTCACGCACACCGGCAACTTCCAGCTCAAATGTCAAAGTGCGGCCTGCCAGCGGGTGGTTGATATCAATATCTGCCATAAACTTACCCACTTTAACCACAGTCACCTGACGCTGGCCCTGATCTGTGTGTACTATCGCAGCCATACCAGGCTTCCACACTTTGGCTCCCATCAGATGTTTAACAGGTACCCTTTGAACAGCATCTTCAATCACTTCGCCATAGGTGTCGGCTGGATCAGGGGTTACGGTCAGCTTGTCACCCACAGCCTTGCCTTCCAGCGCATTCTCAATACCCGGCATCATATTGTCATTGCCATGTAAATAAGCGATGGGGTCCTGACCAAGATTGCTTTCCAGCACGTCGCCGTTTTCATCCTTCAAGGTGTAGTGGAACTGCACCACCATATTGTCCTGTACTGTCATCTCTGTATCTCTTTTCTCAATCTGCTTACAACAGGCCCATCACCTGCAAAGTTTGCTGCTGAGGGAAACCATCAGCCACCAATCCTTTACTGAGCTGGTAAGATCTCAGGCCTGCTATGGATTTGGGGCCGAGGATACCATCAGGCTTACCGACGTCATACCCTAAATCATTAAGTTTGGACTGCATCTGCTTAATCATTTCCCGGGACAGAGCTTGCTGCTCTGGCGCAGGCACCTGTAGATGACCTGCACCTGCAATCCGGTCGGCAAGGTGACCTACCGACAGCGCATAAAACACAGAGCGATTCCAACGCATCATCACATCAAAGTTCTGATAAGTGATGAATGCCGGCCCGGTGTGACCCGCCGGTACATGTAATGTCGCCTGCATACCCAGAGCAGGAAGCTTGCCGCCATTGGCCTGAGTCAGGCCCAGCTTTGCCCAGTCTGCCAGTGTCTTGGTTTTGCCATCACTCAGGTGGGCATAGTCAAAATCTTTCGGCAGTGTGACTTCACGTCCCCAGCGCTCATTACGATGCCAGCCCAGTTGCTGCAAAAAGTAAGCGGCTGATGACAGCGCATCATCTGTGCTATTCCATAGGTCCGCTTTACCGTCGCCGTCACCATCAACGGCATAGTTGGCGTAGGCTGTTGGCATAAACTGGGTGTGCCCCATGGCACCGGCCCATGAGCCCACCATTTTGTCGTCACTGAAGCCATATTTTTGTTTAAGCTTCAGTGCCTGCATCAGCTCCTGGGTAAAGTAGGCACTGCGTCTATGATCACAGGCCAGCGTCGCCAGCGAATCCAGCACAGGCATTTTCCCTTTGTAACCGCCAAAGTTGGTTTCCATTCCCCAGAAAGCAACCAGATACTGGGGAGGAACACCATACTCTTTGGTGAGTTTATCAAGCAAAGGGCGATGCTCTTTTAACAACTTTCGCCCCTGCTGTACCCGCCAGTCAGTCACTCTTTTATTGAAGTAACCGGCGAAGGTCTGAGTAAATTCCGGTTGCTTGCGATCCAGCTGAATCACCCGATTGACAATCTTCAGATTGCCCAGAGTGTCAGTCACTATGGTTTCATCGATCCCTTCTGCTCTGGCCGTTTCCTGTAAACTGACCAGGCAGCGCTTGAACCCGGCTTCATCAAGCGGGGTTTGTGTGCCAGCACTGGCGCCACTGGCTACCAGCATGATGGCGAAAAGCGAATGGTACTTCTTCAATTCCGCTGCTCCGTACTTGTCCGTCCCTTGTCGAACTCTGTGTTCGAATTCAATGAGCTTCATCCTGACCCATAGTGACCGTGATAACAATCAAGATTTTGGCGGAGAAGCACTGATTTGCTTAATTTTGACCAGTTAAAGTCAAAATGGTGCCCTTTGTAACCTGGATTTCATTGACCCCCGCCATTAATGACACGTTATAATGCCGGGGCTAATAAACCAAAGGGGATAAGCATGTCTGAATTAACGCCAGCTCTGGCAGCATTTATTGAAAACGTCAAAGACAGCCAGTGTGTTTGGGGACTGCAGGACCAGACTGGTGAAGGTTGGGTTGTATGTGACTCTGTTGAATTCGAAGAGACAGATGTTATGCCGCTTTGGTCTACTGAAGAAAAGGCCAAAACCCACTGTACAGACGAATGGGCTGACTACCAGCCTGCAGCGATCCCGCTGGTCGACTTTCTGGAGTACTGGGTTTCTGACTTCAACGATGACGGTGTACTTGTGGGTGTTGACTGGGACGGCGAAAACGACTGTCTGGAGATGGACCCAATCGAACTGGCCAAAGAACTGGCTCACGTCGAAGAAGAAAGTAAGTAATCCCGGATTACCTGAAACAGGGCAGCCATCGCTGCCCTTTGTTTATGACGCCAATTGATATTCCTTTCGAGTTCAGACACACCTGCTGGTTTTGCGGTGAACCCGGCAACAGAGAATTCAGCCTCAAAGCCGGCTCCAACTCTGTTCATCCTTCATTAAGCGTACCTTGCTGCAGTGAATGTAAGCCGGTCGCAGCCAAGGCACCGTCGACATCTATCTGGGAATGTCGAACCTATGTAAAAGACGCCCTGATCAAACGTTATGCATCCCACCTCGCCATTGGTGACAACTGGACCCGGGAAGAGCTGGAAGAATCAGAGTTCTCCTGCAAAATCCTTTCGGGTTTCAGAGAAAGTGGCTGGATGATGTATGAAATCGCCAGAGACAGAGTAAACTTTCGCGGCTGGTCGCTGAGTCTTGATGGAGTCGCTCTGGATGAGCACTGGGATACCAGTTTCAGTTTCAATGGTCTGACATTTGCCAGCATCGGCCGGGCGGTAGACTATTACCGACAGCTTTATGGTTTGGACAGAGACTTTATGACCTCTTTGCTTAACCTGCTGGGGCAAAGCCGATTTGGCTATGCCCTCAAGCTGGCCAAGCTTTATCGGACGTCGCCATCGAGAGACAAGCAGAGATTACTGCGGGAGTTGGCTGACGAAGAGGACTGAGTTAAACCTCACCCTCCTCCACCATTTTAATCCGTTCCTGCACCAGAGTGACCAACATATCCGGCTGAAATTTGGAGATAAATCGGTTACAACCCACCTTTTCAGCCATGGCATTGTTAAAGCTGCCCGACAGCGAAGTATTGAGCACGACATACAAGTGCTTGAGCAAGGGGTCCTGCCTGATTTCATAGGTCAGCTTATAACCATCCATCTCAGGCATCTCTGCATCGGTAATCAACATCAACAGATTGTCATGATCTACCCGGCCTTCATCGGCCCACTGCTTTAACAGCTTGTACGCATCCAAGCCATCGTTCACTGTGGTGATTTTTACTCCCAACGGCTCAAGTGTGCCCTTCACCTGACGTCTTGCAGTCCCTGAATCATCGGCAACCAACACATGGGTTCCCACCATACGTGCGGCTAAATCAGACTCCAGCAACTCCTGAGAGACCTCAGTGTCATAGTCCACAATCTCTGCCAGCACTTTTTCCACATCGATAATGGAGACAATCGTGGTTTTTTTATCCATCTCCAATCTGGTGATTGCGGTGAGATAATTGTTGGCACCGGAATTTTTGGGCGGAGGCAGAATATCGTTCCAGGTCAAATTGACGATATGCTCCACTTGACCAACCAGGAATGCCTGGATCGTCCGGTTATATTCAGTAATGATGAGATTACATTCCTGATTCAGCTCCATAGGCCGGAAACCTATGGCCCCCTTCAGGTTGATGACAGGAATAGACTGGCCACGAATATTGGCTACGCCGCATATATGAGGGTGAGCTCCGGGCATCTGATTAAGACGGGGTACCTTGACTACTTCCCTGACCTTGAAGACGTTGATCGCAAAGACCTGTGTCGCATTGACGCGGAACAACAGCAATTCAAGGCGGTTTTCGCCCACCAGCTGCGTTCTTTGATCAACGGCTTCCAATACTTTAGACATACGCTATCCCGTGCACTTCAGTGAATGATATGTGTCTGTAATTCCTTGTCCTTTATCGAGTATAACGACTTTCCAGCCCCCTGAGGGCATGGCTGAATATATTCCTTTTCAACAGCTTAAAATATAACCAGCAATGGATTTACTCTCTCATTCGTCGAACATTACACCCAAAGCATAGCAAAGCCTGTAAAACTTGAGCGCCAGATTTATCTCAACTTATCCGGGGTTTGCGTGCCAGTATCATGCCACTGAGATTGAACAGGTTATGAGCCTTAAGGATCTCAAATCCACACTGCTGAAGTTGCGCCACCATTTCGCCGTGATCAAATCGATTTGTCTGGGGATGCTCGAACAAGCGTTTGCTTATAGGATTGCAGATGGCGCTGCGGTATAGCTCCTCAATCAAAAACACACCACCAGGCCTTAACACCCGGAACACTTCCAACACAGCCGCCTGCCAGTCAGGAATATGGTGGAACACAGCAAAATTGCAAACCAAGTCAAAACTGTCATCCGTAAACTCAAGGCCAGTGGCATCTCCAATAGCCACTGTAACAGTATCATCCATCTCATATAGCTGGCCTGTCGCCGCCACATGTTCACTATCGAGATCAACCGCCGTCACTCTGGCCGCACCGAAACGTGACTTGATAAGCTTTATCCCCTGCCCATAACCACAACCGATCTCCAGCGCATCCTGAATATCGCCGGGACCCGATTCGAACATGGACATTAAAAGTGGCGCTTCAATTTTTTGTTGCACCCAAAACCTGAACGGATGACTAACAATCGTTTTTTCTAATTGATTCAATTTCATCTGACTTGCATCCTGTGACATATAAGGTGATCACTCATATGAACCAATACGTAAAATGAGCGACATAAGTTTATAAGAGGTACTCATGCAAATTCCCCTGTTCCCACTCCCAATATGTTTACTGCCGGGAGGCATGACTCAACTGAGGATCTTTGAACCCAGATATCAGCGTTTGGTGGCAGAGTCGATGAGGTCAGGTAGTGGCTTTGGGATGTGCATGCTGTCTGATGATCAGAAAGATATCCTGCCTATTGGGACACTGGCTCGCATTGAAGACTTTGAAACATTGGATGATGGTCTGCTGGGCATCAAAGTGCGGGGAGAACACAAGTTTGTTATCAACTCAATGGAAACTGAGCCCGATGGCCTGAGGCAGGGAAAAATCACCTTACTACCGGACTGGCCATCTGCACAACTTGAACGCCATGACGCGCTGATTGGCGATACCTTGAGAACATTGCTGGAGCAGCATCCGCAACATCTTGATCAATATGGTGAGGAAGATTTCGCCGATTCAAGCTGGTTATGCCAGCGCTGGTTGGAGATTATTCCAGTCAGCGCCATGGACAAGCAGGCCTGTATCCGCAGTCCTGATCACACCAAAGCTCTTGATTTTCTGAGAACGCTATTTAACGAGTGATCGATTTCCCCTTGCTAGCCGTATTTGGATTTGAATGGAATAAATTCGGTCAGAATTATGCAAAAACAAACGGCAAAAAGTGTCGGAAATCGCTACCATCAAAGCAGTTATCATGCACCAGGGATAAACATGGAAGCGAAAGAGCAGTCGATGCAGGCACAGGAGCAAAAGCAGCTAATAATGCGAGTTGCTCAGCACAGAGATAGACAAGCGTTTGGCGCGTTGTTCAAGCTTTTTTCTCCCAAGATCAGGGCATTTGGCGTCCAACGTCTTGGGCAACAAGGTTTGGCGATGGATTTACTGCAGGAGACCATGACAACAGTCTGGACCAAAGCGCACCTGTTTAATGCTGACAAAGGCGCGGTAAGTACCTGGGTCTTTACAATCATGAGAAACCAGTGCTTCGACATGTTGCGTAAAGTCCAGCACAATCGCGAAGATGCCTTTGGCGATGATATCTGGCCACTGTTCGAAGATGTGGAATCCGGCGACGGTATGTCTGACCATAAGATGTCCGACAAGCTGCTGGAAAACATGGACAAGCTCCCTCCACTTCAACGTCAGATTGTACAGGGAGTTTACTTGCAGGAGCTCAGTCAGCAGGAGCTTGCCGAACGTTTGGGCATACCCATAGGGACTGTTAAATCAAGATTACGCCTTGGGCTAGAAAAACTGAGAAGCTATCTGGAGAAGCATCATGATTAAGTATCACCCCAGCGACGCCCTGCTGCAGGCACATGTAGCCGGAGAGCTTCCGTTATCCATGAGCATTGCAGTCTCAGCACACTGCGAAATGTGTCAGGTATGCCAGGATAAAGTCCACAAAATGAATGCGGCGTTTGCCCAGGAGACCCTTGAGGCCGAAGCTTGTACAGAAACCGACCTTTGCGAGTTTAATTTCGACAGTATGTTGGAAGATATCATGTCGAAACCTACAGCCCCGCAAGAGGTAACGCCAGATGCCATGGTTGAGGTAAATGGGGAGCAATACAAGTTACCCAAAGCCTTCCGCCACCAACTTCAGGACAGTTGGAGCGGCATCGGCAAGGTGAATCGCATGCGTTTCGACACTGCCGAGAATAAAGCCCGGGCCAGCCTGCTGCACATAGGTGCCGGAGGTGAAATCCCTGCGCATACTCACAAGGGTCAAGAGATAACCTTACTGTTGTCCGGCGACTTTTGCGACGAATATAACGAGTATCACCCCGGAGATTTCATCGTGATGAGCAGCGAACATGAGCATTCCCCCAGAACCAATTCAGGTTGCCTGTGTTATACAGTGGTAGATGCGCCGCTCTACTTTACCAAGGGGATAACCAAGCTATTGAATCCCATTGGTGAACTTATTTATTGAAAATTGTGGTACGGGCGACACATTGTCGCCCGATTGTTATCCAAACAGAATTGACAATCCCAAAACCATTGCTAATATTACTGCGGGTCGGGCATTTATTAACCGTCTGATCTCTCGCCAGGATTGACCTCTCAGGGTTTTCCCAGACAAAACCAAGTTCTTCAAGGCTTCACATTTTCGTCATATGAATGTGGTTGACTTGCTGAAACTGGATTTTGGGTCAATGCTTGAACCAACACACCATCACTGTTCCGTGGCTGCCGGAACTGAGGATATGTTTATTGAACCTATTTATTCGCCCCTAAGGCGAAATAAAGAAGAATAAAGGAGTGTGACTATGTCATACAAAATTGATAACCACGAAATTAACGTCTGTTTTCCGGTAGATTCCATCTCCATCAATAAAAACTCTATTGCTTTTACAGACAAACAGGGAAAGAACAAGCAAACCTTCTCAAAGCGTACTGAAGCGCTGAAGTTTATGAAGTGGTTGCTTAATCCAAACCAACGCTAATCAAGAAAAACACTCTTATCACGGCTCTGCCTCACCCTAACATCAGAGCGAGTGTTACCTCTCAAGATGCAAGAAACTCAAAAACGGTCAGGATGACATCTGCAACAAAAAGCAGATGAGCCTGACCGAAGAGCATCACCCCACAAACAACCCCGGGAATTTCCGCCGATACCTTGGCAGCATGGTCTCGTTCCCAAGTACGCCTCCCTGATGGATGTAGATCCAGGTAGCATCAGGCTCTGCAGTAAAAGCCTGTTGAAGTGCCATCAAACCAACGGGATCGTAAAGCAGTTCAAATTCAACACCGCAGGCGCAGGCCTGCAGCCAAAGAGTAATAAACTCAGGATAAAGCTTGCCGAAATGATACTTACGGCCCAGCTCAACAATATCAGGATGCAAGCTGCTATCAGGCTCAAGCTCATTGAATTGCAGCCTGAGGTAGTCCTCTCCTCCCACTGCCGGGACAGTTAATACACGGATATCCAACTGCTGACTGAAAAAGTATCTGGAAAGAAACAGCGCAGTCGTGCCGGTACCGGATGGCAACACTACCCGGACCTTATCTTTTGATTGAGCCAGTTGCCACTCAGCCAGTTCCAGTGCCAGCTGCTCAACCCCTGAAGCCGCCAAATGACATCGTCCCCCTTCAGGTACAAACAGAGCCCCTTGTTTATAAGGCAGCACCTTTTGGGCAATATATTCAGCGACACTGAGTCCTTCCCTGTCGTCCAACTCACCCACCTCAATAATCCGGGCCCCCAGTTCCAATGCAGCCCGATAATTACCATTGGGATTGTTCTTGAGCCATTGGCTGATGCGGTCGACATAAAACTCAAGCTGGCAACCTTTGAGCTGTGCCAATGACGCCATGGTAAAGAGAGAGTTTGCCTGGGCAGAGCCATAACCTATTAACGTATCTACATCGGAAAAATCCATCTCCAACAACGCCGAAAACTTGCGGGCCTTGTTGCCTCCGAATGCGGGATGAAGAAGGTCGTCCCGTTTGATAAAAACGTCGAGTCCCAGTAACTGTTTTTGTTCAATGGGAGAGTTTGCCAGCTGCATATTGAAATAAGAAAATGAAAATAGAGGGCAATTCTATACCAGATGACTCATTTGGCTGATAGCTTGGCGAAAAATATCAATAAACAGTGCTTCTTTTCATCAAGCCCGGCAAGCAGGCATAACTTTCCATTAAATATCATCAAGTTAACTTATGGCACAGAAACTGCTTATATCCGAAGTTACTATAGCGATAATTTTGTGGGAGCGCTGATTTATGCCTGTTATTCGTTTAATCCTGAACATATTGTGGTTGGTTACCGGAGGCTTGGTGATGGGCCTGGCATGGTGGCTGGCAGGAGTGCTTTGTTTTATCAGTATTATTGGTATTCCTTTTGGTCGAGCCTGCTTCGTGATCGGCGAACTGGCGTTCTGGCCATTTGGACAGGATATCGCCAATCGTGAACAGGTCACGGGTCATGACGACATTGGAACCGGAACTGCAGGAATGATAGGTAACATTATCTGGTTCCTGCTGTTTGGACTTTGGTTGGGTATCGGCCATCTGACGCTGGCGGTAGGATGTTTCCTTTCTATTATTGGTATTCCATTCGGCCTACAGCATCTTAAACTCGCCATTCTCAGCTTGATGCCCATAGGTCAAACTGTCGTCGCGAGAACTTAAGCTTAATCACGAGAATTTGAGCTTAGTTGTTCAACTCTCGCCAGTAGGCATTCAGCAGGGCCTGAGTATCCAGCGTATTCAGGCCCTGATTCAGTATATCCAACCACCGGCGTCCCTCTTCACTCCGTTGAAACGCTACAAATAAACTGGGCTCTGCCAGCAAGCGCCGACCAAACTGAAGTTTACTGCTCACCCCGGGTAAGCTGTCGGACTTCAGCAGGTATTCGGCGACATTCATATCCATTACGGCGCCATCAACCCGGGCCGTCGCCACCATTCTGATATTCTGTAAATCCGATGTGGCCTCCCGTTTGGGCTGTTTATCACTTTCGAGCCAGGGGGATACTTCAGGTATGCCCAACACCTGAGGCCCAACCCCAAGAGTAAAGTTCCGCAGATCATCCATTTCCAGCCAGCTTAATGGATGCAGTTTCATCTCAACCAAGCCAATAGGGCTGGTTGCTACAGGCTTTGAAAACACAAAGTCGCTGTTTTGATATTCGTAAACCGGAAGATAACCCAAATATTTACTGCCTGATTTACCCACCAACTTGCTGGCTCGTCCAGCCCCATAGAAGTCTACTTTGACTTCATGACCCATTGCAGACAGCGCCTTTTTAATGACATACACAGCCGCGCCCTGTTCCGGTAGCGTCGGCCCCGCATAAGGAGGCCAATACACAGCAGTCAAATGGAGTGTGTCAGCCTTCGGAGTAAATGGTGTCAGCAGCAGACATGCTAAGATCAGCACAGAAAGCTGCCAGTTTCTCGTTCGTCGCATCTTATCCTCCCGCGATGACAATCCTGGATTGTCCTGCTTACCCCAATCCGGATTCAGTCTTCTGAGTATAGTCAGCATCCGATTTCCGAATAACGTAACTGGGTGAATTCTGCTTGAAGCTGTTTTGAAAATATTATTGGAAGGGTGAAGCTATCGGCTTGCCACAATAGATAAACGAAACGCCCTTAATTAAAACCGATAAACCCTGCTCGCGATAAATGTAAATACCGCAAATAGAATCGTGACCGTTATCACGCATGAGGTGTCAACTATACCCGCATGAGTAAAACAATTCACTATTCCTACCAGCATTACGCTGCATGTACAGAGAGAATGGTCACAGTTAACCAATCCAAAGCTACGATAGAACCAATCTAAACATTCTACTTTTCAATATCTTACAAAAACCATTAAACTCCCTTTATATCCTTACAAATAATATGGTTACCAAGGAAGCTACAGATGAAAACCGTCACTTTGACCTCCCTATGCATCAGTATTGCATTGAGCGCCCCGGCTTTTGCCGCTGAGCCGATTCAAGTTATTGAGCCAGCTAAAATCACACAACCTGAAAAGGTAGAGCTGGGCAAAATGCTGTACTTTGAACCACGTCTGTCGAAGTCAGGTTTTATCTCCTGTAACTCTTGTCACAACCTGTCAATTGGCGGTGTTGATGCCATTCCAACCTCTATCGGTGACCAATGGCAAGAAGGCCCGATCAATGCGCCGACTGTTCTGAACGCTGACTATATGCTGGCGCAATTCTGGGATGGTCGCGCCAAGGACCTGAAAGAGCAGGCTGGCGGCCCTATTGCCAACCCTAAAGAGATGGGTTTCACCCATGAACTGTCTGTAGACACTATCGCCTCTATGCCTGCTTATCGCGCAGTATTTAAAGAGGTCTATGGTGATGACAAGGTCGATATGGACCGAATCACTGACGCCATCGCGGCCTTTGAAAAGACTCTGGTGACACCGAACAGTCCGTTCGATTTGTATCTGAAAGGTGATAAGCAGGCTATCACGGCCGATGCCAAAGCCGGTTACCAACTGTTTAAAGACCGTGGTTGTATCGCATGTCACTCCGGTCCGGCAGTGGGCGGTACCATGTACATGAAGATGGGTCTGATTAAGCCTTACCACACAGATAATCCGGCAGAAGGTCGTAAGGCTGTCACCGGCAAAGAAGCTGACAAATTCGTCTTTAAAGTACCAACCCTGCGTAACATTGAGTTGACCTACCCCTACTTCCACGACGGCAGCGTGTGGACTCTGGAAGAAGCGGTAAACACCATGATTGATATCCAGTTGGGTCAATCTCTGACTGAACAGGAAACCGCTCAGATGGTGAGTTTCCTGAAGTCACTGACCGGAGAGCAGCCACAGATCACGCTGCCTATTCTGCCGCCGTCCAACCACAAGACGCCTCGTCCACAGCCATTTGTGGCGGACTAAGTCAGAAAGTCGGGCCTGAGCCCAACTGAGCTCAGGACAAGCATCAACAAGCGCCGCACTATGCGGCGCTTTTCTTTTGCTATCAATGGACTGCTTGTTACTATGCAGATGTTAAAGCAAGGAATTTAAAACAATGAACTATTGGCTGATGAAGTCTGAACCCGATGAGTTCAGCATTGATGATTTACAAAAAGTGGGACAGGAACCCTGGACAGGTATACGTAATTACCAGGCCCGCAACTTTATGCGTGACAGCATGCAGATTGGCGATCAGGTTCTGTTTTATCACTCCAGCTGCAAAGTCCCTGCGGTTGTGGGCATCGCCAAAGTGGCATCCCAGCCCTATGCAGATTTCTCAGCATTTGACCCTGAGTCGAAGTACTTCGATCCCAAGTCATCACCGGAAAATCCACGCTGGCAGATGGTTGATATCAGCTTTATCAGTAAGCTGGCTAAGCCTGTAACCCTGAGCAGTATCAAAGCCTGTCCGGAATTAAATACCATGGCGCTGGTCAATCGCAGTCGTCTGAGCATTCAGCCAGTCACGGAGCAGGAGTGGCAGCAAGTGCTCGCTATGGGTGCCTGATCACTGCATCATGATGCGCCTCTAGCCAAGCGCATCATGATAAAACCCGGGCCGGCTGAACTCTTCTAATATCAGTTGGGTGAACAGCTGTCCTGCGCGCCCCAAGGGCCGCTCCCGGGTAGATACCAGCCTTGGAGTGAAGGTAAACCGATTTCCTCCGGCATAATCTACTCTGGCCAGCTTTCCGGCTTTGAGCTCCTCCTCTACCAGATAATCCGGCATCCAGCCAAAACCCAGCCCCTTAAGCAGGGCGCTTTTCTTCATCACAAAGCCAGACAGATAAAACACCTTATCGCCACCGAACTGCATATCGTCCTGATAACCAAAATCCGGTGACGAGTCCTCAATAGTCAGCTCTACATGCTGCTGCAGCTCGTGCAATTGCACCTGTTTCATCCCGGCTAACCTGTGAGCTGGTGATACCACCAAAACACTGGCTATTTCAGGCAGATCTCTGGGGTCATACTGAAGTGCACCACGAAAGTCTTTTACCAACATCAAGTTGGCTTTATCCCGTTCGAATCTGTGTTGCACTCCCCCCAAAAACTCAACCGACAACTGGATTTTTGTCGGCACCTTGTGCTCTGCCATACGTTTAAGGGCGACCAGGATCGGCTCCATGGGCAAAGCCCCATCGATGACCATCTCAAGCCTTGGCTCCCAGCCATCGCTGTAACTTTGTGCCAAATGTTCAATATTGGCCATTTGCGCCAACAGCTTTTGTCCTTCCGCCAGGATAGCCCTGCCCTCAGGGGTCAGTTCAGCCCGGTATTTATCGCGACTAAAAAGTGTGACTCCCAGATGTTGCTCCAGCTTTTTTACCTGATAGCTGATGGCAGACTGAGCCTTATGTAGCTTCTCAGCTGCAGCTGCAAAACTGCCGCACTCCACCAACACCTGCAGAACTTTAAAGCTCTCAATATCGATTTTCACTGCTGCTCCCTGTCACGCTGCCGTGACACACCAAGTATCTGATATCACAATTAGCCGCGTCAGCTGCGGATTATGGCCGCCAACGCTGCCAGCCCTATAGCCCAACTCTTGTAACGCCAACATTACCATCTAATTTTTTGATTGAGTTAACCCATTTATTATTCTTTTCTTTGTTAATCTGTGCAACTAGATTGTTAACAAGATCACAGAATCAGCTTTGCCTGCCCATAAAGATAAGCAACGAACGCAAGTGCAAACTGAGTAAGGAAAAGGAAGACTGATATGCCGTTTTATGTAAAGCAGGGACAAGTGCCCTCCAAAAGACATATAGCGTTTGAAAAACCAAACGGAGAGCTTTATCGGGAAGAGCTGTTCTCCACCCATGGTTTTGCCAATATCTACTCCAACAAGTATCACCACAACATGCCCACCAAGGCATTGGAAGTAGAAGCGCTGAACATTGGCCACGGTGACAGCTGGCAGGACAGTCTGATCCAGAACTATAAACTGGACTCCCGTAAAGCGGATAAACAGGGTAACTTCTATAGCGCCCGTAATAAGCTGTTCTTCAACAACGATGTCGCCATGTATACCGCGTCAGTCACTGAAGATACCGACACCTTTTACCGTAACGCCTATGCTGATGAAGTGATTTTTGTCCATGAGGGCGAAGGTAAGCTATACAGCGAGTATGGTGTGCTGGAGGTAAAGCGTTGGGACTATCTGGTAATTCCCAGAGGCACCACTTACCAGCTTAAATTCGACAGCTACGACAATGTTCGCCTGTTTGTGATTGAAGCCTTCTCCATGGTGGAGGTGCCTAAACACTTCCGCAACGAATATGGTCAGCTATTGGAGTCAGCACCTTATTGTGAGCGTGACATCCGGGTACCGGAACTGCAGGATGCAATTGTAGAGAAAGGCAGCTTCCCATTGATCAGCAAGTTTGGTGATAAATACCAGCAAATTCAGCTGCAATGGCACCCCTTTGACCTGGTTGGCTGGGACGGCTGTGTCTATCCCTGGGCTTTCAACATTCAGGAGTACGCTCCCAAGGTAGGTAAAATTCATCTGCCACCGTCTGATCATCTGGTGTTTACCGCTCACAACTTTGTGATTTGTAACTTTGTGCCGCGCCTGTATGACTTCCATCCCAAGGCGATTCCGGCCCCTTACTACCACAACAATATCGACAGCGACGAGGTGCTTTACTACGTCGACGGCGACTTTATGAGCCGAAAAGGCATTGAAGCTGGGTATCTGACCCTACACCAAAAAGGTGTGCCCCATGGCCCGCAGCCGGGTAAGACTGAAGCCTCGATCGGCAAGACAGAAACCTATGAATATGCGGTGATGGTAGACACCTTTG
Source organism: Shewanella corallii (assembly GCF_023349125.1). Lineage (GTDB taxonomy): Bacteria > Pseudomonadota > Gammaproteobacteria > Enterobacterales > Shewanellaceae > Shewanella > Shewanella corallii. The sequence continues at coordinate 28,494 of NZ_JAKIKT010000018.1, forward strand.
CGCCACTGAATTTGACAGACAATGTACGTGACTGCATGAGCCAGGACTATAACCGCTCCTGGCTGGAAGAGTAACGTCGATTTTTGAAAACCAATTTGAACAAACGGCCAATAGAGCCGGCAAACTATTGAAAGAGGACACAACCATGGCAAGCGAACAGAATCCACTGGGCCTGATGGGCATCGAATTTACCGAATTTGCCACGACCGACACGGATTTCATGCACCAGGTGTTTATCGACTTTGGTTTCTCCATGTTGAAAAAAGCCAAAGATAAAGAGATCTACTACTACAAGCAGAATGACATTAACTTTTTGTTGAACCGCGAACGTGCCGGTTTCTCTGCTGAGTTCGCCAAGAGCCATGGTCCTGCTATTTGCTCTATGGGATGGCGTGTAGAAGATGCTGAATTCGCCTTTAAAACAGCAGTAGAGCGCGGTGCCAAGCCTGCCAATGATTGCCACAAGGATATGCCTTATCCGGCCATTTACGGTATTGGAGACAGCCTGATCTACTTTATTGACACCTTTGGCCCGGACAACAACATCTATACCACTGATTTTGAAGATCTGGCCAAGCCACAAATCGTGGCTGACAAAGGTTTTATGGAAGTCGATCACCTGACCAACAATGTCTACAAGGGCACCATGGAACACTGGGCCAAGTTCTACAAAGAGATCTTTGGTTTTACCGAAGTGCGTTACTTCGACATCAGCGGTGTCCAGACAGCGCTTCTCTCGTACGCTCTGCGCTCACCGGATGGCAGCTTCTGCATCCCGATTAATGAAGGCAAGGGTAACGACAGTAACCAGATTGATGAGTATCTGCGTGAATATGACGGTCCAGGCGTACAGCACCTGGCGTTCCGCAGCCGCGACATCGTCGGCTCTCTGGATGCGATGGAAGGCACCTCAATTGAAACTCTGGATATTATTCCTGAGTACTATGACACCATCTTCGACAAGGTTCCTCAGGTTACCGAAGACAGAGATCGCATCAAGCATCACCAGATCCTGGTAGATGGCGATGACTCAGGCTATCTACTGCAGATTTTCACCAAGAATTTGTTCGGTCCTATCTTTATCGAAATCATCCAGCGTAAGAACAACCTGGGTTTCGGTGAAGGTAACTTCCAGGCACTGTTTGAGTCTATCGAACGTGACCAGATGAAGCGCGGTGTGCTGTAACTCTCACTGTAGTTATTCAGCTTGAAAAAACCGGCATTCCCTCGGGGAATGCCGGTTTTCTTCATCACGGGAATCCACTAAAATCCGGCAACCCTAACATTGTATAAAATAGACATAACTTCCTATGCCTGATATCGCACTGCTCGCGGTGTTTATCCCGACTTTCTTCTTTGTAGCCATCACCCCGGGAATGTGTATGACCCTGGCCATGACATTGGGGATGAGCATTGGCGTTCGCCGTACCCTGTGGATGATGCTGGGTGAACTGGTCGGTGTCGCTGTGGTTGCCATTTCCGCTGTGATTGGCGTAGCGGCACTAATGCTAAAGTACCCTGTGGTATTTGAATTCCTCAAATGGGTCGGTGGCGCTTACCTTATCTATATCGGCATCAACATGTGGCGCTCACGTGGCAAAATGGCTATTGTGGAAGGCGCACCGCCGGAAGTATCCAACATCGCGTTAATCTCACAGGGATTCATTACCGCCATTGCCAATCCAAAAGGTTGGGCCTTTATGGTGTCATTACTACCCCCTTTCATTAATGTGGAGCAATCTGTGGCACCGCAGTTGGCAGCTCTGGTTCTGATTATTCTGATGACAGAGTTCGGCTCTATGCTGGCCTACGCTTCAGGTGGTAAAACGCTTCGAATATTCCTGTCCCGTGGCGACAATATTCGCTGGCTTAACCGTATTGCAGGCACTCTGATGGTAGGTGTTGGCCTGTGGCTGGCTCTGGGGTAACGCTCTGCTCTCCCTGTTCCAATTAACCTGAGCTTCTCAATATGATAAAAACCACCTTCCAGTATGAAGGTGGGTTTGTTCAGCATTTCAGTTACAGCACATATTTAACCGAGAACATCAGACGGTTCAGATCACCTTCAAAGCCGTTTTGACGCTCGTTGGTTGCATGCATATATTCCACACCCACGGTGAGCGGCTTAATTGGCGAGTACAACAGGTTGATATAGCCTGAATAGGAAGTTTCGTTCACATTTCCTCCTGTCAGTGCTACATCATTGTCCGCTTTAAAGCCGGACAGAGTGATGCTGCTGCGCCATTGGTCGTTCCACCAGTGGCGGTAGGAGACGAAACCGGCATAGGAGCTTATCGCCTCCAGATCACCGCTGGCATTCAACACAGCTGCATTGGCATAGTTCAGTGCCAGATAACGTCCCAGACCATCGCCATAAGTAGCGGTGAACTTGAAGTCATCTTTGTCACCGACAGGAATGACACCGGAGAAAGTGACGCCATAACCCAGATCGGTAGAGTCTACGCCGTTTTGATCCAGGGTTAACTGGCGGGCGATACCCGCAAGCGCAAATTTACCGCCATCACTGGTTTTAAAGTTATAGCGGGCCACAAAATCAGGTACCCAGCCGCTGCCACTAACCACCCGTGCACCACCACCATAAGGCGTTACCGTGGTTTCAGGGTTTTCAATAGAGAGCTGCCAGTTACCATTGGTATAGCGAACCTGGCTCTGGCGGACAAAAGGCGTACCATCTGCGGCACCAACAAAGTCGAGGTTCTCAGGAAGCGCACCCGGGTTTTGGAAAGTACTCCAGGTTTGACCTACCAACCAGTTGTCATAGCTGACAAAGGCATGACGCAGGCGCGGAGAATAGCTGTTGGAAACACGTTCGTTACCGTCCGAATGGGTGAAAAAGTCCATTTCGATAAAAGCTGTTACTTTATGGCCACCAATATCTGAGACAGTTTTAAAGTTGAAACGGGACTCACGAGCCTGAAAATCGACCACTTGCTTGCCATTATTCGGGTCGCCATAAATGGTTCCCGGCACATAAAACTGGCGGGACAACTGACCGGAAGCAGGTGCGCCATTACTGTAATCACTGAACATCACATCAGCTTTAATATAACCACCAAATGTAAAGTCGGTTTCCGCTGCTGCCATTGGGCTGGCCAGCACGCAGGCGGCTGAGATCGCTGCAGCAAGCTTTGCTTGTTTCATTCTGTTCACTCCCCTTTTGTATTTTTCTTAGAGAAATATGAACAAACTTAAGGCGTAGCAATATTAGCAATAGGTCTATAAGACGAAGGTATACAGATACCAAAAATGAATTAACTGCCAAATAGATGCGAATAGCAGGCATGCTGAGTGAGTCAGGAATTAAGGAGTAGTGATGAGGGTGAAGGATTCGAGAAGAAGTGGTGGGTCGTGAAGGATTCGAACCTTCGACCAATTGGTTAAAAGCCAACTGCTCTACCGACTGAGCTAACGACCCATATTGTGTTGTGTTCCGAAGAACGCTCTCCCGAA
>NZ_JAKIKT010000019.1 GCF_023349125.1 Shewanella corallii
CACGCCGTTATCCAGCATGGCCTGGGTCACGGTGCCGTTAAACAGCTCATTGCCATCCTGGTCGGTGACAATCAGGGTATCGCCCACGGCGGTACCTGCGCCCAGGGTGACGGTGATGTTGATGTCACCATCGAGCTCAGTGTTGTTGATGTAGCCGTCGTTGTTGGCATCTTCGGTAATCACGACGGTCGGTGCCGCCGGTGCGCCGGTGCCCACGCCGTAATCCAGGGTGGCGGAGTCAGTGCCTTCGGCGCTGTTGCCGGCGCTGTCGGTGACCGTGGCGGTGATGTCCAGCTCAGTGCCGGTGGCAGGCGGATCAATGCTCAGGTCCAGGCCATTATCCAGCATGTCCTGGGTGACCGGGCCAGAGAAGATGACATTGCCATCCTGGTCGGTGACTTCAATGGTGTCACCCACTTCGGTGCCGGTGGCCAGGGTGACGGTGATGTTCACCTGACCATTGAGCTCAGCGTCATTGATGTAGCCATCGTCGTTGGCATCTTCGGTAATGGTGACCGTTGGCGCAGCCGGGGCTGTATCGCCATAATCGAAGGTGGCACTGTCACTTCCCTGAGAGGAGTTCCCCGCGACATCGGTCAGGGTGGCGGTAACAGTCAGCGTTTCGCCTGTTGGCAATGGAGCCGTCTCCAATGACAGGCCGTTATCCAGCATGTCCTGGGTCACTGTACCGTTAAATATCTCTACACCATTGGCCATGACAACCAATGTGTCGCCTACCTGAGCATCACTGCTCAGTTGAACCAGAATACCCACCTGGCCATCCAGTTCATCACTGTTGATGTAGCCATCGTTATTGGCGTCTTCAGTGATTTGGACACTTGGACCCGCTGGGGTATCAAGAATGGTGGCAGAATCTGAACCTTGAGCACTGTTGCCCGCAGGATCTTCAACCGTGGCGGTAATTTCTAATGTTGTGCCGGATGCCGGTGGATTGACCGTGAGATCAAGCCCATTGTCCAGCATTTCCTGAGTCACTGTGCCTTCAAAGATGACATTGCCATCCTGGTCGGTCACTGTAATTGCGTCACCTACTTCGGTGCCTGACCCCAATGTGATACTGATATCAATCTGACCATCAAGTTCAGTGCCATCAATATAGCCATCATTATTGGCGTCGTCTGTGATAACCACTGTCGGTGCGGTCGGGGCACTGCTGCCATAATCCAACGTAGCGGAATCATTGCCGTTGGCCGTGTTGCCAGCTGGATCTGTCACTGTGGCAGTTACTGTGAGGGTTGTTCCTGTAGCTGGTGCATCTATTGCGAGTTGTAGACCATTATCCAGCATGGCCTGGGTCACAGTGCCGTTAAACAGTTCATTGCCATCCTGATCGGTGACAACCAAGGTATCTCCCACAGCGGTTCCGGCTCCAAGAGTCACTGTGATGTCGATCTGTCCATCAAGCTCCGCATCGTTTATGAAGCCATCGTTGTTGGCATCTTCATCAATGGTGACGGTTGGGGCTGCAGGGGCGCCACTGCCCACACCATAGTCCAGCGTGGCGCTGTCAGAGCCCTCTGCGGTATTGCCTGCAGGGTCAGTGACAGTGGCGGTAATCTCCAGCGTGGTGCCGGTGGCTGGCGGATCTATGGCGAGATTGACGCCGTTATCCAGCATCTCCTGAGTGACAGGGCCGGAGAAGATGACGTTGCCATCCTGGTCGGTGACCACAATGGTGTCACCCACAGCGGTACCTGCGCCCAGAGTGATGGTGATGTCCACCTGACCGTCCAGCTCACTATCGTTGATGTAACCGTCGTTATTGCTGTCTTCTGTAATAACCACAGTCGGTGATGTGGGTGCACTGCTACCATAATCCAGAGTGGCAGAATCAGAACCATTGGCTGTATTGCCAGCTGGATCTGTCACCGTTGCTGTAACTTCCAGGTTAGTCCCGGTAGAAGGCGGATCTATATTGAGCTGCAGGCCATTATCCAGCATTTCCTGGGTTACAGTCCCTTCAAAGATGACCGTGCCGTCTTGATCTGTGACGACTATAGTGTCACCTACCTGGGTGCCATCTCCCAGAGTCACGTCAATTGCTACCTGGCCACCATCAAGCTCGTCATCGCTGATATAACCGTCATTATTGCTGTCTGTAGTCAGTACAACGGTTGGTGAGCCTGGTGCATCAGTGCCGTAATCCAGGGTCGCACTGTCACTACCGCTGGCACTATTACCCGCAGGATCAGTGACTTCGGCAGTGATCTCAAGGGTGGTTCCTGAAGACGGGGCTTGAACGGATAGCTGCAGGCCATTGTCCAGCATGTCCTGGGTCACAGGGCCGTCGTACAGGGTGTTGCCATCCTGGTCGGTGACCACAATGGTGTCACCCACTGCCGTTCCAGCACCCAGTGAGACAGTAATATCTATCTGACCATTTAACTCAGCGTCGTTGATAAAACCATCATCATTTGTGTCTTCGGTAATGGTAACTGTCGGAGAGGATGGCGCGCTTGAACCATAGTCAAGGACAGCATTATCACTGCCTGCTGCAGAATTACCATTGGCGTCTGTGATTGTTGCGGTAACTTCAAGTTGAGTGCCAGTCGCCGGAGGGTCAATACTGAGCGGCAGACCATTATCCAGCATATCCTGGGTGACGGTACCGTCAAAGATGACGTTACCATCCTGATCTGTTACGACCAGCGTATCACCCACCTGAGCGTCATCAGCGAGAGTGACAGTGATATTTACCTGGCCACCATTAAGCTCATCTTCGCTGATATAACCGTCATTGTTTGCGTCGGTTTCAAGCACAACGGTGGGCGCTTGAGGAGCAGGGGTTTCGGTGTAATCCAAAACTGCTGAATCACTGCCAGAAGCTGAGTTACCTGCCGTATCGGTTACTGTGGCAGTAATAATAAGGTTAGTGCCTGATGGCGGGACATTGACGGCTACAGTCAAGCCATTGTCCAGCATGTCCTGAGTGACGACACCTGTGTAGATTACATTGCCATCCTGGTCGGTGACGGTAACGGTATCGCCCACAGCGGTACCTGCACCCAGTGTTATCGAAACGTCTATCTGACCATCAAGCTCATCGTTGGTAATAGTGCCATCATTATTACTGTCTTCTGTGATGATAACGGTCGGTGCGGCGGGAGCACCTGTTCCTGAACCATAATCAAGCAGGGCCGAATCACTGCCTGATGCGGTATTGCCAGCAACATCGGTAACTGTTGCTGTCAGTTGTAAATTGGTACCGGTTGGTGGGGCATCAACAGATAGTGTCAGACCATTGTCCAGCATCTCCTGAGTCACTACAGCGCTGTAGACTACATTGCCATCCTGATCCGTTACTGTGATGGTGTCGCCTACAGAAGTCCCTGCACCCAGAGTAATGCTGTAATCCACCTGTCCGGACAATTCACTGTCGTTGATATAGCCATCGTTATTGGCATCTTCAGTGATTGTCAGTGTCGGTGAAGAAGGAGCCGTATCGCCATAATCCAGAGTTGCACTGTCACTGCCCACTGCACTATTACCTGCAGGATCGGTAACTGTCGCCGTAATGGTGAGATCTGTGCCGGTAGGAGGCGGATCAATAGACAGTTGCAGACCATTATCCAGCATCTCCTGGGTCACTGGGCCGGTGAAGATGACATTGCCATCCTGATCAACAACAGTAATGGTGTCACCCACCTCGGTACCGTCGCCCATTTCAATAGTGATATTGATCTGGGTACCCAGCTCATCACCATTGATATAGCCATCGTTATTGGCATCGTTATCGATTGAGACAGTTGGACTGGCTGGAGCACCACCGCCAGAACCGTAATCCAATATCGCTGAGTCGTTACCTGAGGCTGAATTACCTGCAGGATCGGTAACTGTTGCGGTAATCACCAGAGTCGTGCCGGAAGCAGGCGGATCCATGGTGAGCTGCAGACCATTATCCAGCATATCTTGAGTAACAGGACCCGAGTAAAGCTGATTGCCATCCTGATCTGTCACTGTGATGGTATCGCCTACCTGAGTACCTGCTCCCAGAGAGACCTGGTAGTTAATTTGACCGTTGAGCTCTGCATCATTGATGTAGCCATCGTTATTGGCATCTTCGGTAATTGTCACTGTAGGAGAGGCTGGGGCACCGCTGCCACTTCCGTAGTCGAGCAAGGCGTTATCACTGCCACTTGCTGTATTACCGGAGGGAGTTGTGATGGTGGCTGTGATAACCAGATTCGTACCTGTAGCAGGAGGATCGATCAGAAGATCAATGCCATTATCCAGCATGTCCTGAGTGACGGTGCCGCTGAAGATGACATTGCCATCTTGATCTGTCACTTCAATAGTATCGCCGACCTCAGTATCGCTACCGAGAGTCACACTGATATTTATCTGACCATCCAACTCTGCGTCGTTGATGTAACCATCGTTGTTGGTATCTTCCGTAATCTGTACAGTCGGCGCTGCTGGGCCTGGTGGGTTGCCACTGTAATCAAGCAGGGCGCTGTCTGAGCCTTCGGCTGTATTACCGGCCGGATCTGTAACCGTAGCGGTAATTTCCAAAGTGGTACCAGAGGGAGGGACGTCGATAGTCAATGACAGGCCATTGTCCAACATGTCCTGAGTAACCGGGCCTGTGTAGAGTACATTGCCATCCTGATCTGTCACCTGAACCGTATCGCCAACAGCGGTACCTGCCCCCAAATTCACAGAGATATTGATTTGACCATCCAACTCTGCGTCATTGATTACACCATCATTATTGGTGTCGTCTTCTATGGTAACAGTTGGGGCGGAAGGTGCCGTGGAACCGTAATCCAGAGTGGCGCTATCGCTGCCTTCAGCGCTATTTCCTGCTGGATCTGTCACAGTAGCTATGACTTCGAGATCGGTACCTGGAGCTGGGGCAGGGAAGGAGACCGTAAGGCCATTATCGAGCATGTCCTGGGTAACAGGCCCCTCAAAAATAACGTTACCATCCTGATCCGTGATGGTGACAGTATCACCTACTTCTGTGCCGCTTCCGAGCGTGATTTCAACGTCGATATTGCCATCAAGTTCATCGCCGTTGATGTAGCCATCGTTATTGACATCATCGACAATATTGACTGTCGGAGCAGAAGGTGCGCCTTCTCCAGAGCCATAATCCAAAGTAGCGCTGTCACTACCGGTAAAGGTATTGCCTGCTGGGTCGGTGATGGTGGCAGTGATTTCCAGGTTGGTGCCTGATGCAGGCGGATCAATAGCGAGTTGCAGGCCATTATCCAGCATGTCCTGGGTAACGGGACCTGAGAAGATGACGTTACCATCCTGATCTGTCACCGTGATGGTGTCGCCCACCTCAGTACCGCTGGCGAGAGTCACAGTAATATTAACCTGACCATCAAGTTCATCATCATTGATGTAGCCATCATTGTTGGCATCTTCATCAATAGTGACAACCGGGTCATTGGGTTCTTGCGGATCAACCCCTGATACGATCGCTGAATCACTGCCTGAGGCACTATTGCCTGCGGGATCAGTGACTGTCGCTGTGATCTCAAGCGGGCCATTAGCTGCAGGAACTGAGAGACTCAGGCCATTGTCCAGCATCTCCTGAGTCACAGTGCCAGAGAAGATGACATTGCCATTTTGGTCTGTGACTTCAATGGTATCACCCACTTCAGTACCGGCACCCAGAGTGACAGTGAAATCTATCTCACCATCAAGCTCACTACCGTTGATATAACCATCGTTGTTGGCGTCTTCTGTGATAACCACAACCGGAGCCGCTGGAGCTCCCGTACCTGAACCATAGTCCAGAGTCGCACTGTCACTGCCCTCGGCGGTGTTGCCGGCAGGATCTGTTACTGTCACATCAATAACAAGAGTGGTACCGGTTGGTGGTGGATCTATCGCGACCTGGAGTCCGTTATCCAGCATTTCCTGGGTTACAGGGCCAGAGTAGATGACATTACCGTCCTGATCGGTAATCACGACATTGTCGCCGACTTCCGTACCTTCGCCGAAGGTTATGCTGACGTTTATCTGGCCATCCAGTTCGTCGTCGTTGATATAGCCATCGTTGTTAGTATCTGTGTCAATCACAACAGTTGGCGCTGTCGGTGCACTGCTGCCGTAATCCAGGGTGGCTGAATCGCTATTCGACGCTACATTGCCCACGGGATCGGTTACAGTGGCCGTAACCGAAATCTGCGATCCGGTTGCCGGAGTTTGCATTGACAGGGTCAGGCCGTTATCCAGCATTTCCTGAGTAACAGGCCCTGAAAACAGTACATTGCCAGCCTGATCAGTAACCACCAGATTGTCACCAACACGTGTGCCTTCACCCAGTGTGACCAGAATTTGGATATCACCTTCCAATTCCTGGTCATTGATGAAACCGTCATTGTTGCTGTCTTCAATGATAGAGATAGCAACGGTGGGCGCCGTCGTATCCACAACGCCAGTGAAATTACCACTTCCTATATTGTTATCAGGATCCGTGACCGTACCATCCACGATATAAGGGCCTTCAGGAAGAGGCTCAGGAACTTCAACTGCGAAGTTACCGTCTGGGCCAACGACGGTAGTGACTGTCTGCTGATTGCCTTCAGAGTCAGTAATGACAAGTGTGATAATGCTGCCCGGAGCAGCATTGGAGCTACCTGTAATAATTGGGGTGGTATCGCCTGTGACTGAGGGAGTATCAAAAGTCAGTGTCAGTTCTGCACGCACTACACTGTTGAAGCCGGTGTCCTCTACCCTGAGATCTCTTGCTTGATTAAGACCACTGGTGTCATAGCCTGCCTTGGCTTGAGTGGATTGCCCTGTCCTGTCAATCGAGACATAACCACTGTGTCCCTGAGTCGCCTGACCTGCCTGGGTGTCAGGTAACTCTTCAGTAGGATCTGAACCTTCTTCGATCTGACGCTGGATCGCGTCGATCTCTGCCTGCAATGAGGCATCATCGGAAGAGGTCTGCTCTACCGGGGGTTGGATATCCTTTTCGGTGATCTCCGTACCATCGTCAAGAAGCAAAACAAACTGGGTATCGTCAGATATGGAGAGATTTGTTCCGGCCTGAACCCTCTCCCCGGCTTCGAGAGATTGTTCTGTGGAGCTATTTTGAATGACGATTTCGCCATTTACATACTTCAATAAACCGGCTTTTGGGGTGGTATATGTTCCCATGTGGACAGTCCTCAACAGGCTAAGCTATCCGGGTCAGAATTATCTGTGTGCAGAATGACCCTACAAGGCAGTGTAAAACACTAATTATCAAGAAAGAGTATAGATGTTAAAGGAGTGTGGGTTTTGCGTCAATTTTCAGCGGGATATAACACTGGGATAAGCTGTTAAAAAAGTAATAAAAACCATCATAAAAACTTAATGTAAATAAACACACTGAATGTAAGTCAATGATGCGACTACTAATACTTGAGCGTTACACATTGTAACACGTGAATGGCGTTACTCATCCGACCTGTTAAAAACATGTTTGTTAGATATGGAGAAGGTGGGGATAGTCCACTGGATTCGGGAGTTTGAAGAGAGGAGGATTGTAAAATTTTAGGAGAGAAACATTAAAAAGGCAGGAACCAGTCCTGCCTTTTTATCGATTACAACCTGTGTGAGTCATCGACTGTATAGATATTCCACTTCATATCTGCTGTAGTGTCCTCACCTACGACCTCAGCAATCACTCGTCGATTACGCTCATGAGCTTGAGGAGTGTGGGTTGGATCTACCGGGCGATCGAAGCTGTAACCTATAGCAGTCAGCCTGGATGGGCTGATACCAAATCGCTCTGCAAGCAGCGCAGTAATGGCGTTTGCGCGATTCTGCGATAAGTCCAGATTGTGTTCGTAGGAGCCTACCTTGCTGCAATGTCCCTCGATCGTGACCTTGGTGTTGGGATACTGGCGCATAAACTCTGCGAGCTCTTCCACCTGGCCATAATATTTGGGATCTAAATAGTAAGAGTCGTTGGCGAACAGTACTTTCAGTTCACGACGTTCATTGATCGGTTTGATCTGTCCGCAGCCATAGTTGTTGATGTTGGCTCCTTCGAGGGTCTCATCACAACGCTCACGGGCCTCGATCACGCCATCGCGATCAAAATCGCGAAGATCTTTCACCTGAGCAGTTGGCGTATCCATAGTAATAATGTTGCTTGAACATGCACTCAGCAGCAGTGCCATTACGGCAATACTCAATGGTTTCATTAAAATGCCCCTCCTTTATAATTTTCTTCGCCGCTCCATACCTGAGGGCGGATAACTCTCAGCGAATCAAGCAGTTGGCCAGTGGCATTCAGGACACGATACTGCGCGAGCAGTTCGTCGAACTCTGCCTTAAGATAATCTTTCCGGGCCTCAAATAATTCGTTTTCAGTGTCCAACAGATCCAGCAAAGATCGCTGACCCAGGTTGAACTGCTGGCCATAGGCTACCTGAGTTTCCTTTGCTGCAACAACATGTTCACGAATATATAGCTTTTGTTCAGGCAGAAGTTCATAGGCATTCCAAGCCAAACTGGCCCCCTCAGAGATCTGACGAAAAGCTCTTTCGCGGATCTCTTTGGCCTCTGCGATCTTATAGGCATTTTCACGGTTCTGAGCGGAGTCAGCACCACCATTAAACAGGTTATAGCGCATGTGCACCATTGCCTGAAGGTCATTGCTATGGCCACCCACGTCGCTGGTAAAACTGCGGCCGTCTTCACCATTCAAATCATTGTTCCAATTACCTGAAAGCTCGAGGGAAATACTGGGGTAATAGGAGGAAACCGTGGCTTCTTTCTGGCTCTCTGCGGCCTTGATATCTTCACTGGCAGACTTGAGTACTGGGTGGTATTCACCTGCCAATTTGAGGGTATCTTCAATACTTGCTGGCAACATATCTGCATCTGCAACCGGCATAATCACATCCTGTGGCTGTGTGCCGGTCACCTTCTTGTAGGACGAGATGGCGTCAAACAGGTTGTTGCGGGCCGAAATGACATTGGCATTGGCGCGGGCCAAACGGCCAGAGATCTGAGAAAGATCTGCGGTAGATCCCAGACCCGAGTCGGTTCTTTGTTTGATCTGGCTGTATATATCCTGATGAGTTTGCAGATTTTTTTCTGCCAGTGTCAGCACCTGTTCGGCCTGCATATAGGCCAGATACACCTGGGCAACCTCCAGCGCCATATCTTCCGCTGCTGCAGCCAGGTTCCATTGCTCTGCTGTGGTCTCAAATGTTGCTCTGTCTACTTCGCTGCTGGTCAGGAAGCCGTCAAACAACATCTGACGGATACTGATGCCTGCTTCACCTCGCTTGAGTTCTGCATCGCGTTCGCCAACCGCTCCATTCAGAGGATTGCGTCGGGTAGAAGGGCTGTTAGTGTTTTCAATTCCCCAGCCTGCAGAGACCTCGACGCTTGGCAGATAACCGGCAAACGCCTGATCTACCTGCGCCTCTCGGGCTTTGAATCGATTGAATACGATGCGCAGCTCCGGATGAGTATCCAGTGTTTTGGCTACGGCCTGTTCCAGCGTGTCCGCGTAGCTGCTCATTGGCAGCATGGTTGCAGCGACAGCCAAAGCAGTTCCGGTTACTTTGGCAAGGTGCTTGAGTGTACTCATGGTCTTCTCCCTGAAGAGCCTGATTGTGGTGTCACAACCATCGCTGTGACAGTTTCCGTGGTGACGTCAGCCACCACGGATCCGTTAAAATTAAGGAATGATTTTCAGATTTAGCTCATCAACCATTGCTTCAAGTTGTTGATTGCTGCCCGGCTCTGAGGTTTCGGTGTGGGATTGCTGGGACGTAGGCTCAGCGCCCCGGGTCAGCAAGCCATTGATGACATCTGCATCGCCAAGTACAACACCGTCAAGAATGATCTCTTGCTCGATATCTGAGTCATTGTCGGTGTTGATGCTGATCTTGGTCGATCTTCCATCTTCGGTGGTCGAGATCGTCAGGATCTCGCTGAGATCTTTATCCGCGACATCAATCAGCAGATCACTGATATCCAGAATGTCATGGTCTTTGTCGAAGTCTTTGATGATATCGCTGCCAGTATCTCCGTGCTGCCAAACGAAAGTGTCGGGCTCATCCAGAGCAAAAAGAGTATCTATTTCCTCATCGTTCGTAGATCCAGTTTCAGAAGAATCTTGTTGTCTCAGCAATGAACGTTCATTCCGATCTTGCTCGTCATCGTCATCGTCATCGTCATCGTCATCATCATCAAATTCGACTTCAATTGTGGTGGTATCTGAATCTCCATCGCTATCAGTAACAGTAGCTATGAGATTGATTTCCAAATCATCATCGTCTTGATTGTCCTGATATTGAGGAATTTCAGTTACATCCACGTAATAACGACCAGAATTGGGGTCCAAAGATACCGTGAACAATTCCAATGAAGTTGATTGTCCTTCATCTTCACTGGTATATGCGACTAGGATATTTTTGCTTCCTGGCTCTACTCTAAAATAGATTGTCTCGCCTTTGTGGGTCAGCCCAGAGTTACCAAACGTGTTGGATTCGCTCCAGTTGACAATATTGGAGCTTAGGTCTCCCGAAAAATCACCGTCTGCCCCCGAGACTAATAGCTCACCAACATGTCTTCCTAGATCTTCTATTTCATCCAGTTCTTTGGCTTTGACAGATATGTCGGAATCTTCAACTTTGATGACAAGCTGTCCATTGACGACCGCGCCCGAGGTATCGGTACCTATGACTTCCAATCCTTTAATGATTATCTCATCGCCAAGGTGTTGAAGGTTGTCGGTAAGTGTTGCTGAAACCTGAACTGTCCCCGATGTCCCAGCAGATAGACTGGCGCCAGTGAGATTTAGAGTAATTACAGTTTCTGAACCGATTTTGCCAGAGAGTACGGTTCCAGTATCGTCTAACGACCAAGTTATAAAGCTACCTTGCGCGACCCCTTCGACTGAAATGTTTTGTGGATCGCTGAACTCGAATGTTTGTATGTCATTCGCACCAGCTTTAAATTGGAGATTGGCGGTAGCTTGATCTTGACCGTTGTTATCAACATCGACGTCCGACAGGATTATCGTTGCTTTGTCACCACCATTTGGGATGTTCATAGTGTTGAGATTGATAACCAGCGAAGTGCTTGATAAGTCTCCATCGCCATCTTTAATTGTGTAGGTAAAGGTATCTTGGGCATTCAAAGGCAAGCTGTTTGTGTCAGCCGTAAGCTGATAAACATAGCTTCCATCTGCTTTCAAAAGTAGTACACCGAAATTACCAAATATTTCCAGATTACCCTGGTCATTGAATGTTGAGTCTGCCTGGGTTTCGGTGGCAACACTCACAACCGTTAAATTGGCATCTGCCCCAGCCACATCATTCTCCAGAACATTACCACTGGTGTTAGGGAGGCTGTAACCATCGCCTGCCACGACTTTTACGACTAAATCGTAGCTTGTAGAAGCATTTTCATCGGTATAGATCTGTTGAACAATATTGTTGGCCCCATCTTGGAATCCAAGAACTTGAAGCGTATATACATTGTTTTCATAAACAAATGTCACATTTGAACTTCCTACGGTGATGATATCGCGTGAGTCACCACCATTGTTTGGAGTTTCGTTGTGATCCAGTGGAATTGTCAGTGTTACAGACGTCTGAATGCCGTGAGCATCGACTAAGGTAAAGGTCACCTCCATGTTGACTGAGTCAATAGCGGTGCCAGAACTTATTGGGTAGTTGTAATGAGTAAAGGTACCCAGCACAATTTCTTGATTGAGAGCGAGATTTCCACTAAGTGAGGAGTCATTGTCGGTGAACCCATAACCAGACTTGGCTCCATTGCTGGAAGTTGGTTTTCCCCAGCGTATTTCGCTGGTATCGCCACTTGTTGAAGTATCAACATTACTTCCGCCTGAATGCTGCTCCCAACCTGTCTGAATATTTGATACACCAAAGTAGTCAACCACAACGTCTATGCTGTTTACATCGCCCTGTGCCTGAGGTTTGTCATCTACAACATTCGCGATAATCGTGGTTGATGCTGTATCTCCATCCATATCAGTTATCGTGAAGTTGAAATGATCTTCCAGCAGGTCTCCATCTCCATGATTTTGCGCTTGTGTTAACTCATAGGTGTAACTAATTCGGCCATCAGTGAAACCATCAATCTTCAGAACACCAAACATGCCTTGAATTTCAAGCGGCGTGTCAGCCGTTGCGGCTTGAAGTTCTGCGAGATTGAAGGAAAATGTTCTTCCACCTACTGTAATTTCTGCTTTAGCAAGACCATCAGGTACATCAACCAATATTTCGCCAGTATCAATAGTCGGAGCAGTAGAGTTACCGCTCAGGCCAGCTTCATTAACCAATAATGAATCGGGTTGCGAAGGGAGTGAAACACCATTGTCTGTTGGCTTCAGCGTAATCGTGCCGCTATCGGTTTGGCCTGAAGAGTCTGTTACTTCGTAATCGAAGCTTGGTGTTTGCTGATTGACAGTAATACCTTGGAGAACAAAGTTTGAGTTATGACCTTCTCCGGCAGTGACATACAGTCTTAGCTCATCAAAACCGCCCGGGTAGTTAACTTTGATAACGCCCTCTCCATTGCCATTGAATTCAACAAACAGGTTTGCTGAACTCAAAACAACCGGTTGATTGTTTCCGTCGAGAACTGGTTGACCATCTTTATAAAGTGCGATTTGGATAGTGGCCTGCTCGCCACTGTCAAAGTGTCCCCAAACACTACCTACAGAAATATCTACATCGGTAGCCGTGGTGTCTCCCAAACTGACTTGTAGCATTTCGTTGGAATGGGCTGTGATTTCATTGTCTGTCCCAATACCAAAACCTTTTTCGGCTTCTTTGTTGTCCCAATTCAGTTCGGCTGCTGTTAAGTTGCCATGAATAGTGCCGGCATAGATAAAGGCAGAAACAGTAATGCCATTCATCGTGGTACTGTGGTTCCCCGCTG
Organism: Shewanella corallii; assembly: GCF_023349125.1. GTDB lineage: Bacteria > Pseudomonadota > Gammaproteobacteria > Enterobacterales > Shewanellaceae > Shewanella > Shewanella corallii. Next base: position 12,907 of record NZ_JAKIKT010000019.1, read on the forward strand.
AATCGGCTGAAGCAGCGAAATTCTGCTCTCCAGAGCTGATAAAGACGAAATTAGTATCTTCTGGGAAAGTATCATTCAGATTCACAGCGATGAGTTCGCCATTGTCAGCTTCGTAGAAAAGTTCACCACCTTCAGGCAGGGAAGTAATCTTCACGGTTAGAGCATCTGCACCGTCTTTGTCATCCACAACATCGGAAACATGATCCTTCAGTGTAAACTTCACCGTGCCTGTATTGCTTTTAAACGTGCCATCCTGAGCATCAGGATAGAGATCGACCAAAGCTGTATCTTTACCTTCACCTGATTCATTACCTGCTGCATCGGTCTGAGTGGCTGTTACCGTAATAGCGTCACCATCGACTACCGCCTCATTCCAGGTAATAACGCTGTTGGCATAAGTAAAGTCAGTAGTTTCAAGTCCCGTGCTTGTATCAATCAGCTTACCGTTGACTAATGCCAGGCTAATGGTTCTGGTGTCGTCGCCATTTTTGATGGTGAGGGTAACAAAGCCGCCACTTTTCAGGTCATTCTGATCGATATCGACCCTTAGCTGGACATTGTCATCGCCGAGTTCGGCTTCGGTTATGGTTCCATCTTCGCTTGGGACATCATCCAATATGGTGACTACTGGCTTGGTCGGCGCTTGTGTGTCTACCGCGACATTATCAGTGCTACCTGTACCATCGTTGTCGTTGAGGTCGGTATAAGTGCCGTCATTGACGGTCACGGATGCGTCGCCTGTGAAGTTGGGGTTTGGTGTGAAGGTGGCAGTCCAGGTGATGCCACCATCTGTGCTGACCAGATTGGTGAGTACACCGCCGACCACAGTGATGTCGCCCAGCTCAAAGCCTTTGATGGCTTCGCTGAAGGTGAAAGTCACCAGTGAGGTCTGGCCTTCATTGAGGGCATCGGCAGCAATGTCGATGTTC
>NZ_JAKIKT010000020.1 GCF_023349125.1 Shewanella corallii
CGGCGCACCGGCTGCGCCGACGGTCGAGATTACCGAAGATGCCAACGATGATGGTTACATCAACGATGGCGAGCTGGACGGTCAGGTGGACATCACCATCACGCTGGGCGCAGGGACCGCTGTGGGTGACACCATTGTGGTCACCGACCAGGATGGCAACACCCTGTTTGAGGGCCCTGTGACGCAGGAGATGCTGGATAATGGCCTTGACCTGAGCATTGACCCACCGGCCACCGGCACCGAGCTGGAAATCACCGCCACCATTACCGACCCCGCGGGCAACAGCGCAGAAGGCAGTGACAGCGCCACCCTGGATTACGGCGTGGGCAGCGGCGCACCGAGTGCACCGACAGTGGTGATTACCGAAGATGCCAACAATGATGGCATCATCAATGCTGATGAATTAGATGGCGACATCAACATCACTGTCACCCTGGGCGCCGGTACCGCCGTGGGCGATACCCTGATTGTGACCGACCAGGATGGCAATGAGCTGTTTAACGGCACTGTGACCCAGGCCATGCTGGATAACGGTGTGCCGGTCACCATAACTGCCCCCGCAGAAGGCACGGAGATTAAAGTCACTGCAACAGTGACTGACCCAGCAGGTAACACTGCTTCAGGCCTGGATATCGCCACCCTTGATACAACAGCAAACGCCTCCGCACCTGTGGTAACCATAGTCGACGACAATAATCCTGATGACGGGGTTATCAATCGCAGCGAGTTGGGTAGTGATGATGTTCAACTAAGCGTTGTTATCGACCACGATGAACTACTACTGGGCGGTCAGGTTAACCTGACGATTGATGGTACTGAGGTCACACTCACTTGGAATGGCACAGGCCTTACAGCCAGTGACGGTCGTACATACAACTACGACGCCAATACAGGAACTATTACCTGGACCGAAGTTGTCGCTGACGGTGAAAGAATTACCGTAACGGCCACTCAAACCGATCTTGACGGTAATGTATCAGATCAAGGCAGTGATACTGCTGTCGTCGATACATCATCCAATACAGCTGCACCGACCGTCACTATTGTTGATGACAACAATCCTGATGATGGCGTGATCAACGAGTCTGAACTGGGCAATGATAATGTGCAGCTACAGGTCGTGGTGGACCACGATGAGCTGGTTGCCGGTGGTCAAATCAACCTGACCATCAACAATGGCGGCACTACTTCTCTGGTATTCCTGTCACTCGACAGCAATGGCGACCCTGTCGTTGTTGATGAAAACGGTGATGCCGTAACCGGTTTCAGCTACAACAATGGCACCATTACCTGGAATGCCGTTGTGGCAGAAGGCGCAACCATCACAGTATCTGCGACTCAGACCGACCGTGACGGTAACGTCTCTGATGCTGGCAGTGATACCGCGGAAATCGATACGACCGCCAACACCACTGCACCGACTGTCACCATTGTCGATGACAACAACCCAGACGACGGTGTGATTAACGAGTCTGAGCTGGGCAATGATAATGTGCAGCTGCAGGTTGTCGTTGATCACGACGAGTTGGTTGCCGGTGGTCAAATCAACCTGACCATCAACAATGGCGGCACTACCTCTCTGGTATTCCTGTCACTCGACAGCAATGGCGACCCAGTCTTTGTTGACGAGAATGGCGATGCCGTCACCGGCTTCATCTACAACAATGGCACCATTACCTGGAATGCCGTTGTGGCAGAAGGCGCAACCATCACAGTGTCTGCGACCCAGACCGACCGTGACGGTAACATCTCGGATACCGGCAGTGATACTGCGGAAATCGATACGACCGCCAACACCAATGCGCCGACCGTGACCATTGTTGATGACAATGATCCAGATGATGGGCTCATTAATATCGATGAATTGGGCAATGACAATGTGCAGCTGAAGGTCGAGGTTGACCACGATGAGCTGGTTGCCGGTGGTCAAATCAACCTGACCATCAATAACGGCACCACTACCTCTCAGGTGTTCCTGTCGCTCGATGGCAGCGGTAATCCTGTCTTCGTCGATGAGAATGGCGATGCGGTAACAGGTTTCAGCTACAACAATGGCACCATTAGCTGGACTGCCGTTGTTGCAGAAGGCGCGACCATTACGGTTTCTGCTACTCAGACTGACCGTGACGGTAACGTCTCTGATGCTGGCAGCGATACTGCGACTCGTGACACTATTGCTCCAACGGCACCCACAGTGACTATTGTGGATGACAATGATCCAGATGACGGGCTGATCAGCAGAGATGAGCTGGGCACAGATGACGTTCAGCTGGCAGCGACAGTAAACAATACAGAGTTTGCCGCAGGGGACATTGTCACTCTGGTTATCACCAACGGCAGCAGCCAAAACACTGTGAAGCTCAAGCTGGTTAATGGTGAGCTACAATTGGAAAATGGTTCACCTGCAACCGGCTACAGCTATAACAATGGCGTTATAACCTGGACAGAAGTTGTCGCCGCAGGAGCCACTATTACGGTCGCCGTAACTCAAACGGATGCCGCGGGTAATGATTCAGCGACAGCGAGTGATACAGCAGTCGTTACCGGTGCTATTAATGACGTGGTGACCTCTCCGGAGGATGACACTCTTAACGGGAATGTCCTGACGAATGATCCAGGCAATAACAGTGTCGTAAGCTTTGTCGTCACAGGAGACTCCACTGTCTATACTGCAGGCCAAACAGCCACGATCGCAGGTATAGGCACCATAGTTATCAATGCTAACGGTACCTACACCTTTACTCCGGTTGCCAACTGGAATGGTGAGGTACCTGATATCACCTACACCACTGGCTCAGGTGATACTGCAGTGCTCGATATTACGGTATCGCCAGTCAATGATGATTTCACCGATAACGATGAAAACGTCAATGTGGATGAAGACAGCACCACAGGTATTTCAGGCAATGTCATTGATGGCACCAGTGTTGACGGCCCTATCTCAGTACAAAGCTTCAGTGTCACTGGAGAAACAGGCCCATTCGTTGTGGGAACGGCTTATGTTATTGATGGTGTTGGCACAATCACACTGTCGGCTAACGGCGCATATACCTTTATCCCAGCGACCAATTTCTTTGGTGACGTGCCTGATATCACCTATGTACTGACTGACGGCTCCAGTACTGATACCTCAACCTTGAATATTACGGTCAACCAGGTCGATGATGCTGTCACTATTACCGACCCAGACGACATGAGCTTCAACGAGAGTGAACTTCAAGGTGGGACCGACGGTGGCACGACACCTCAGGTACAGTCTGGTTCGTTTACGGTGTCCGCTCCGGATGGCCTGAACCGCATTGTGTTTGGTAACAGTAGTGGCAACACTACAGTTACCCTTGCAATGCTGATCGCCGCCACACCAGAAAGTCCTGCAACTGTACAAGGTGAGTTTGGGACGATAGAAATAACTGACTACAGCAATGGCGTGGTGAGTTTTAACTATGTGTTCTCAGAAGCACAGAATCACAGTTCAGCAGATCCATTGGTCGATAGCTTTAGCATTACCGCCTACGACGCAGATGGTGATACCAGCGCCACCGACCTTGATGTCAGCATCTATGATGACGACGTCGAGACAGTCATCGATACCAATGGAGTAGATGTCCTTGTAGACGGTTTTGAGGCATCAGGTGTTGTTGGTGAGTGGACAAGCTGGACAGGAGGTAACCCGCTGAGACGTTATGACGGTGATGACAATGATACCGGTCTCGATCAGATGCGCTGGGGTACCAACAATAACTCAACTTCATCAGGCTATGGTTTTGTCGATAATGACACCAACCTCAACGGAGTGCTGGACCTGAACCAGGATATCAATCTGGGTGTGTTTACTCACTATAACAACCCAATTCCTGCAGGTTCTGCCATTTCAGCTGCTACCTTAACTGTGACCTTCACCATTACTGACTCCTATGGTGTGGTCACACCGATAACCATCAATATCAACTTTACCCATACCGAGACGCCTAACAGCAATGATCCGGAAGCATCGCGCGATATTATCCAGATTGGTCAGCCTGAGGTGACGTTCGAATATGAAGGTGAGTTCTACACCATCAAGGTACTGGGCTTTATTGATGAGCAAGGGCAATTGGTCAGTACTGTTAGAACCTATGAGAGTCAATCCAACAGCTACCAGTTAATCGCCCGTATTGTCGAAGGTGATGGCTATGCGCTGCCGGATAAAGAGGGCAATGTTCTTGAAAATGACCTGGGTGCAGATGCCCTCTCCGTAGTCGGTGTTACCACAGGGACAGACACAGGGACTGATGTATTTACCGGTGTAGGCACACAGATTCAGGGTACCTATGGTGTTCTGATACTGCAGGCCAATGGTAGCTATCGTTACGAGCTGCAGGAGAGTGCAGAAAACATTCCGGAAGGCGCTCAGGAGAACTTTATCTACACAGTTAGAGACGCCGATGGCGATGTATCCACAAACCGCCTCATTATCGGTGTGACATCGGAAGACTTTAACGGTATTCCGGTGGGCACAGATCTGACGGTAGAAACCAATGACGGCAATGACACAGTCATAGTTCAGGATGGCGATAATTCATCTACACCTGACCAGATGCAGGTATTCATAGGGGATAATCTCACGGGAACCATCATCAACAGCAGTGGTGTTGAAACAACGGTAACCACCCCAACGAATCCGGTAACTGGTTACAACAATGGCAGTGCCGATCAGAATGTCAGTACAGGTCAGGGCCAGGATTATGTAGAAGCTGGCAGTGGTAACGACAAGATTTGGGCAGGGGCAACGGGTAACTCCCAGGCCAATAACACAGACCCGGATATTGAGCTTACTGCCAACTTCATCAACAACCTGCGCTTAATGACAGGGAACCTGAACAGCATTACTGACAATGATGGTCAGCTTAAGGCGGCTGACATCAATGGCGTTACAGCTGACATAGTCAATGGTGGTGCAGGTAATGATGAAATCTTCGGTCAATCGGGCTCAGATATCCTCTATGGTCACGATGGGAATGACACCCTCGATGGCGGCCGCCATAACGATGGCCTGAGGGGGGGTGAAGGTAACGATACCCTTATTGGTGGACTGGGTGACGATATTCTCCGTGGTGATGCAGGTAACGATGTGTTCGTATGGCAATCCGGAGAGTTTGGTACTGATCGCGTCATGGACTTCAACCATGAAGAGGATACTTTGAATCTTGAGGATATCCTCCAGGGAGAAGACCAGAACTCATTGGAAGACTATCTCAACTTCTCGCTGAGCAATGGTTCTACGACCATCTCTATTGACGCGGACCTTAACGGAACCTTTGAACAGTCAATTGTGCTAGATGGTGTGGATCTGTTCGATATCTACGGCATGAGCGAGAGCGATATCATCAATGGTCTGTTCGATGACGGTGCAATTATTGCCAATGTATCTGACTCGTCACCGGGTACTAACCCAATCATTCCAGATCCAAATGATGACAATGGAGGTCAAATCCCTTAGCGGATATGTGACAGAGGCTTGTAAAATGACGAGCCTCTGTCACAATTCACACAATGAAAATAACTTTCATAAAATCATTTGCATAAGGAATCGCAAGAGTCGTGGTAGCAACTGTTTCCAAATCACCAGAGCAATGGACTATCTCAGCTTCCCAGCGGGTCACAGAGGACCCCTTGCTGGATGCCTTGGTGTTGCTGACTCAATATTTCGGCAATCCCTGCTCCGCAGATTCGCTTTCTGCAGGCCTTCCCATGTCCGAGGCGGTACTCACCCCGGACCTCTTGCCACAGGCGGCCTCCAGAGGAGGACTGACAGCCAAGTTATTCCGTAAAGGTTTGGATCAGGTGTCAGAAATTATGCTGCCCTGCATCCTGCTGCTTAAAGATAAGAAAGCCTGTTTGCTAATGGAGCTGGATCATCAATCTGACTCAGCGACCATCCAACTGCCGGACAGCGGCGGCAAGCAAACCATGTCCATCGAGGAACTGGAGACCCTGTATGTCGGTTACCTGTTCCTGGTGAAGCAGCTATACCGTGAAGACAAGGGGATGGATGCTTTTCTGCATAAGTCAGATGAACACTGGCTGTGGAATATCATCAAAGATGCAGCCCCCATCTATCGGGATGCCCTTATCGCCTCAGTGCTGGTTAACTTATTTGCCCTGATCTCGCCACTGTTCATTATGAACGTTTATGACAAGATCCTGCCAAATCTGGCGTTTGAGTCGCTATGGGTACTGGCGATTGGTGCCGGTCTGGCGTTTATGTTCGACTTTGTGATGCGCCAACTTCGAAGCTATCTTATTGACGTTGCCGGTAAGAAGATCGACATCATCGTTTCCTCCAAACTCTTTGCCAAAGCCATGGGGGTCCCGCTGGCCAAACGTAGCCCCAGTGTTGGTGCCATGGCCAAACAGCTGGGGGAGTTTGACAGTATCCGGGAATTTCTGGCCTCAGCCACTGTGACCACTCTGGTGGATCTGCCATTCGCACTGCTGTTCTTTACCATTATCTTTCTGGTATCAGGCGATCTTGTCATGATCCCCATTATTGGTGGCGTCATTATTATCGGCTATACCCTTTACAGTCAGCCCAAGCTCAAAGCCGCCATTGAAGAAAGCAGTAAATTTTCCGCGGTCAAACATGGTCACCTGATTGAAAGCCTGGCATCACTGGAATCTATCAAAGCTTATGGTGCCGAAGGTCTGGTGCAGAAAAGCTGGCAACAAATGACCGGGCACTCAGCCAACTGGCAACTCAAGGCCAAAAAACTCACCAATGGCGTATCCAATGTCGCTAACTTTATTGTGCAACTCTGCTCAGTCAGCGTAGTTGTACTGGGGGTGTATCGCGTATCGGAAGGCGATATCTCTATGGGTGGGATCATTGCAGCAGTTATTTTGACCAGCCGAGCTGTGGCGCCTTTAGCACAGCTGGCTAACCTGATGACCCGGGGTAACCACACTGCCAGTGCGCTGCAACAGTTGGATCAAATCATGACTCAGGAAGATGAGTTCGATGATAAAGGTCACCTGGTCAGCATTGAACGCATGAATGGCAAGATAGACTTAGATCATGTCAATTTCACCTACCCGAATACAGAGAAATCGGTACTCAACAATATTTCACTGTCAATTAAACCGGGAGAGCGTATTGCCATTATTGGCCGTAATGGCTCAGGGAAGAGCACACTGGCCAAACTCATCATAGGTCTGATGCAACCCAGCAATGGCAATATTCGATACGATGGTCTGGACTCACAGCAGATACACCCAGCGGATCTTCGTCGTAACTTTGGTTACCTGCCTCAGGACGTGACACTGTTTCAGGGCTCTATTCGTGACAACATTCTGTTTGGTACCCGTCAGGTGACTGAACATCAGCTAATCCGGGCGGTTCAGCTCTCAGGTGTAGGTCTGTTTACCCATCAGGAGTCTGAAGGTCTGGAGCAACAGGTCGGTGAAGGTGGACAGGCGCTGTCCCGGGGCCAACGCCAATGTGTATCGCTGGCCAGAGCCATACTTAACGACCCTCCAATGTTGATGATGGATGAGCCCACCGCTAGTCTGGATGCCAGGGCAGAAAAGCAATTTGTACGCGCCATGCAAAATGTCAGTCAACAGCGCTCCCTGCTCCTTATCACCCATAAGATGCACCTGCTTAAATTGGTCGATCGCATCATAGTGCTGGATAAAGGACGAATGCTTGCGGATGGCTCCAGAGAGAAAGTTCTCGAGCAGCTCAGTCAAGGTCTTATGGCTGGGGAGGCGAAACAATGAATAAGCGCCTCACCACTGAAGATATGGAAATGGTCGATGATATTTACGGCGCTATGATGACCGACGCGCCAACCGGACATCGACTGATCATCTGGTCACTGACAGCCATGATAGTCATCTTCTTTGTCTGGGCTTATCTATCTGAACTTGATCAGGTGACATCCGGCGAGGGGAAAGTGATCCCCTCCTCTCAGATACAGGTTATTCAGAGTTTGGATGGCGGTATTCTGGAAGAATTGTTTATCACTGAGGGCTCAATCGTCACTAAAGGGCAACCTTTGGCGCGCATTGATGATACCCGCTTCCGTTCTGATTTTGCCCAACAAGAGCAGGAAACCGACAGTCTACAGGCTAACGTTATACGTCTTCAGACTGAACTCGAGAGCCTGGTAGTTGCCGATGTATCTACTGATTGGAGAGAACAAGTTCAGATTAACAAGCAGACACTGAACTTCCCTCAGGAGCTAAATGACCGTCAGGATCGCATGATCCGTCGGCAACAGGATGAGTACAACGGTCGTTTGGATAACCTGAGCAACCAGCTCGAAATTCTGGCACGACAAATTCAGCAAAGACAGCAGGAGTCTGCCGAGCTGAATTCCAAAATCAGCACTCTGACCAACAGCTATCGCTTGGTATTTCGGGAGTTGGAGTTGACACGCCCTCTTGCCGAGAAAGGCATTGTTGCGGAGGTTGAGCTGCTTAAGCTTGAACGTACTGTGAATGACATTCAGGGCGAGCTGCAGTCACTGAGATTGATGCGTCCGAAAATCAAAGCCTCTCTCGATGAAGCGATTTTGAAACGTCGTGAGGCAGTATTTAACTTTGGTGCGGAAGCCCGTGCCCAACTCAACGAATTACAAACCCGCCTGTCTCGTATGAATGAGGCTCAAGTGGGAGCGGCCGACAAACTCAACAAAGCCGTCATTACCTCCCCGGTAAACGGCACAATAAAAACATTACATATAAATACCCTGGGTGGTGTGGTGAAACCCGCTGTGGACATTATTGAAATTGTCCCATCGGAAGACCAACTCCTGATAGAAACCAAGATCCTGCCAAAGGACATTGCTTTCCTGCACCCCGGCTTGCCGGCTGTGGTAAAGGTCAGCGCTTATGACTTCACGCGTTACGGCGGGTTGGAAGGCACTGTTGAACACATCAGTGCTGACACCAGCCAAGACGAAGAAGGCAACAGTTATTACCTGATACGAGTAAGAACCGAGCAGTCCAGTCTTACCAAGAAAGACGGTACGCCTATGCCCATTATCCCCGGTATGCTGACATCGGTGGATATTATTACCGGCAAGCGTTCCATTCTCGAATACATACTCAACCCAATTTTACGAGCCAAAGATACTGCACTGCGGGAGAGATGAGGCTTGATATACAGGGGGAATGATCCGATGAAATTGTTGAACAAAACCGCGAGATTCAGTGCGACGGCTGTGGCTGTGGCGGCCCTGTTAACGCCGACACTCAGCCATGCCGACACACTGGAGCAGGCTGTCGCCAAAACACTGGATACCCATCCTGAACTGAGGGTAGCCTTTAACCGATTCAAAGCCAGAGAAGCGCAAATAGACCAAGCCTTCTCAGGTTACTTACCGAATGTGGAACTCAGCGCTGGCTGGGGGCTGGAAAATACTGACAGCCCTTCCACAAGACGTAACCCACTTAACAGGAGTAATGAAGGTGAGGTAGAACTCAAACGCGGCGAAGCCGGCGTGAGTATCCGCCAGATGCTGTTTGACGGCTTCAGAACCACCAGTGAAGTGGAAAGATTCACCTATGAAGCCACGGCTGAGCAGTGGACTCTGATTGCCGCTGCGGAAGATATAGCTTTGGAGGTCGCCAGGGTTTATCTGAAATTTATGCAGGCTGAGCAGGTACTCACCCTGGCCCAGAAGAATCTGCAAACCCATAAAGATATCTACAGCCAGATTAAGCAACGTACCGATTCAGGCTTGGGCTCCACAGCTGACCTGTCTCAAATTACTGGTCGTCTGGCTCGCGCCAATGCCAATGTGATTTCAGCACAGAATAATCTGTACGATGCCATCGCCGAGTATCGCAGTGTTACTGGTGTGGTTCCCAGTGACACTATTATGCCGGTACCGGATTCAGATCAATTGCCCGCCACCTATGAAGGTACAATTAAGGTTGCCGGCGAGTATCACCCGGTTCTGAAATCCGCCTCACAGGATATCAAAGCTGCGCAAAGTGAAAAGAGCTCAAGGGAATCAAGCTATTACCCAACAATCACTATTGAACTGAACGGTAATTGGAATAATGATATTAATGGTGAAGATGGACGCAGCTTTACCAGTGATGTCGGAGGTCACAGCAATGACCTGCAAGCTATGGTTCGTATGCGCTATGACCTGTTTGCCGGTGGTCGTGACGCGGCTTTGAATCGCGAGTCTGCTTACAAGATTAATGAAGCCAAAGAAGTTCGTGAACGGGCCTATCGCCAAATTATCGAAGGAGCCTCACTGGCTTGGAATGCCTACGAGCTGTTGCCACCTCAAAAGCAATATATTCGTGAGCATGTAGTGGCCGCCAAAGAGACTCAGGCTGCCTACGCTCAGCAATTCAACCTGGGCCAGCGTTCATTACTGGATTTGCTGGATACCGAAAATGAGCTGTTTGAAGCTAGAAAAGATTACCTGCAAACAGAGTTTGATGAAACTCTGGCTCAGTACCGGGTGTTGAATGCCACAGGTCAGTTGCTGGGTTCTTTGCAAGTTACCCGCCCGGAAACCTGGCGTGGTGATAATGAGTATGAAGAGGGTGCGTACTGATAATGTACCTGTTCAGGGCCTCTGTTGAGGCCCTGCATTCAACTTTAATCTGCATCTATAACAATGTGTAATTTGAACAGCCCGGGGGCTGAATACTGATAAAAAAACAAAAATAACAGACACAAAAGCCAAGGCGATAAGGACGTTAACTTCTGGATATGCAACGCAGGGAAAGGAACAGGTGCGCGACAGCCTCAGTCTTCCGACTGGGACTGCTTTTTTTGCTGATTTCAATCAGCCCAATCTCTGCCGCCCCTACCCAAACTCTCAATGCCAACCTGATTATTGCCCAACTCGAACGTAACTACGGTCCAAGAGCCGGAAAGCGTGCCAACGCCTGGTTTAAGACTATGAAGTCCGCTGAGAATATGTCTGAGCGCGACAAACTGACAGAGGTAAACCGCTTCTTCAACCTGTTTACCTTTATCGATGACATCAAGCTCTGGGGAGAATCCAACTACTGGGCGACTCCCCTTGAGTTTATTGGTGTCAGCGGCGGCGACTGCGAGGACTTCTCAATCGCCAAATACTTTACCCTGCTGCATGTTGGGGTACCTGAAGACAAACTGCGTATCACTATGGTTAAAGCTAAAACCGTAGACCAATACCATATGGTACTGACCTACTACGAAACACCGGGTTCAGTGCCTTTGGTACTGGACAATCTGGATCCCCAGATAAAACCGGCAACTCAACGCCGGGATCTGGTGCCGGTATACAGCTTTAACGGTAAGCAGCTTTGGCTTAACAAACAAAAAGGACGGGGTGAGTTGGCTGGCTCGGCCAAACGACTCAAAAAATGGAATGATCTTACCCATAGACTTGAGGTTGACCGCTTGCGGCAGCCTAAAATTAGACTGGAGTAGCTACTCATGACACTGTTCCGACAGCTCTATTCGCTACTGTTTGGCTTGTTTCTGCTGGTTGTCATCGGCCTGGGCCTGGTGCAATTCACTGAGACACGCAGCTTTTTGACCAAACAGATGGAGTCAGACCTGAACAATGCCAGCCACTCGCTGGGGCTTATGCTTTCACCTGCACTGGAAGCAGGAGACAGCGCTACCGTGGATGCACTGGTAAATGTAATTTTCGAAGGTGGCTACTATCAGAGTATTGAGTTGACCTGGCTGGTTGACGGACACCAGCAGGTTTGGGAAAACCCCACCAAAGTCAGTGGTGTCCCCCAATGGTTTACCGATCTACAGCTGTTTGATGAGATCAGCACCGAAACCACAATTACTTCTGGCTGGCTGCAACTGGCTACCCTGAAGATCACTGCCAACCCAGGCATTGGCTACCACGAGCTTTGGCGTATCATCAGCAATACCTTTATCTTGTTCGCGCTGTTCTTCCTGATTGCGATTTTAAGTGCCAGGGTCGGTTTAACCTGGATTCTAAAGCCGTTAAATCAACTGTCACAGCATGCCCAAAATGTTGCCAATCGTAAGTTCGGACCTGATTTGGCATTGCCCAAAACACGCGAACTACAAAAGGTCGTGTTGGCATTTAACAGTATGTCGAGCCAACTTAAAAAGGTCTTTCTGTCACTGGATGAAGAAGTGACAGCATTGCGCAAGAAGAATCTGGTCGACCAGGTGTCCAACCTGCCCAACCGCCAATATCTGATGGATAGAGTGGCAAGTTGGCTGGATGAACCGGGAACCGGTGCTCTGTTCATGACCAAAATGGACTGGCTTGAACAGGTTCACAGTAAGTTTGGTTATCAGGTTAGAGATGAAACCATTCGCCTGTTGTCACAACGCCTTCAGGAAAATCTTCAAACAGTTGCCCCCAGCGTCATTACCCGCATTGCTGCCTACGAGTTTGCATTCCTGGTGACAGATGTTGAACGCGAACAGCTAAATCAATATCTGCAAGCTTTAGTTCGCACTATTAATCAGGAAGTCGCCAAGGCTGAAGGCAAACCCAATGAAGGTTATGCCATAGGTATTGCTGAACGTATTGGTGATATGACCCAGTCAGATATGCTGGCCCAAACCGATAATGCCCTGCAGCAAGCAATGAAAGACGGCAAGGTTTATCACTGGTTTGCAGCAAACCAGCAGCAGCTGTTTTCCCGTGAGCAATGGCGTGACCGCTTAACCCACGCATTTGATAAAAGAGAGTTTTTCTTCCGCTGGCAAGATGTTGCCAGCACGAATGGGAAAGGCATTGTGCATCGCGAGCTGTTCTGTCAGCTACAACTGGAAGATGGTCAAAGGGTCCATGCAGGACAATTTATGCCCTATGTCGAACTGCTGTCTATGGGCGCAGCATTGGATAGATGCCTGATCAGTAAGCTCAGGGATGACCAGCTTCTTGAGCGCAATCCTGAACCTGTGGCAGTCAATCTGACTCACCAGAGCATCAGTGATCCAGAGTTCCACAGCTGGCTCGACAAGTTCCTGGCCAAGTCTGACAAAGATAATAAGTTGTGCTTTGAGCTGCCTGAATCGGCGGTTTACAGTGCTCCTGAAGCCTGTGAGTCCCTGTGTGCCATTATTCACAAACATGGCGCTCAGTTTGGCATTGACCACTTTGGCCGTCAGTTTGGCTCGATGAACTATCTGCAAACCCTTCGCCCAAGCTATGTGAAGCTGGATCAGGCTTTCGCACACTATGACGAAAACCAACACAACAGTGAACTATGCCGCGCACTTATCAATGTGGCAAAGGGCTTGAGCATTCAGGTTGTTGTGACCGGCATACAGGAAAAAGAGCAGTTGAGAAGCTTCAGTGGCCTGGATATCAGTGGCTTCCAGGGCTTTATTACCCCGCCACAGGATGTGTAGACAAAAAGCCAAAAGCCCGCGATAAACGCGGGCTTTTTACTGAATGTGCTCGGTGATAGAGGATTGGAACCTCTGAAATTCTGCTCCGCTCTCTCATCAACATCATGATGCGCTACCAGACTGCACCTCCCTCAGTTTCAGCAATGATAATCCCTGCTATGCAGGTCTCATTACATG
>NZ_JAKIKT010000021.1 GCF_023349125.1 Shewanella corallii
GTTGTTGGCATCTTCGGTAATGGTGACCGTCGGTGCCGCCGGTGCGCCGCTGCCTGAGCCGTAATCCAGCGTGGCGTTGTCTGAGCCCTCGGCGCTGTTGCCAGCCGGGTCGGTGACCGTGGCGGTGACCACCAAATCGGTGCCGGTGGCCGGTGGGTCAATGCTCAGGTCAAGCCCGTTATCCAGCATGTCCTGCGTGACCGGGCCGGAGAAGATGACGGTGCCATCCTGGTCGGTCACCACAAGCGTGTCGCCCACGGCCGTGCCTGCCCCCAGGGTGACGGTAATGTCTATCTGGCCATTGAGCTCGGCATCATTGATGTAGCCATCGTTGTTGGCATCTTCGGTAATCACCACTGTTGGTGCCGCCGGGGCACCGCTGCCTGAGCCGTAATCCAGCGTGGCATTGTCTGAGCCCTCAGCAGTGTTGCCCGATGGCGTGGTGACGGTGGCCGTGACCACCAGATTGGTGCCGGTGGCAGGCGGATCTATGCTGAGATCCAGACCATTATCCAGCATGTCTTGCGTCACGGTGCCGGAGAAGATGACGTTGCCATCCTGGTCAGTCACTTCAATGGTGTCACCGACTTCGGTGCCGCTGCCCAGGGTCACGGTAATGTCGATTTGACCGGACAGCTCGCCATCATTGATGTAGCCATCATTGTTGGCATCTTCGGTAATGACCACGGTTGGTGCCGATGGCGACGGTGGGTTACCGCTGTAATCCAGCAGGGCCGAGTCGCTGCCCTGGGCACTGTTGCCGGCAGGGTCGGTGACGGTGGCCGTCACGTTCAGTGTGGTGCCGGACGCCGGCGCATCAATGGCCAGGTCCAGACCGTTATCCAGCATGTCCTGAGTGACCGGGCCGGAGAACAGGGTGTTGCCATCCTGGTCGGTGACCACAATGGTGTCGCCCACAGCCGTACCTGCGCCCAGTGCCACCGTGATGTTTACCTGACCGTCCAGCTCGGCATCATTGATGGTGCCGTCGTTATTGCTGTCTTCGGTGATGGTGACGGTCGGTGCAGCAGGTGCACCGACGCCGTAATCCAGTACGGCGCTGTCAGAGCCATTGGCGCTGTTACCGGCCGGGTCAGTGACCGTGGCGGTGACGCTGATGGCGGTGCCGGTGGCTGGCGCGGTCATGGTGACCGGCACGCCGTTATCCAGCATGGCCTGGGTCACGGTGCCGTTAAACAGCTCATTGCCATCCTGGTCGGTAACAATCAGGGTATCGCCCACCGCAGTACCCGCGCCCAGGGTGACGGTGATATTGATGTCGCCGCTGAGCTCAGTGTTGTTGATGTAGCCGTCGTTGTTGGCATCTTCATCAATTACCACAGTCGGCGCTGCCGGGGCACCGGTGCCCACGCCGTAATCCAGGGTGGCGGAGTCAGTGCCTTCAGCGCTGTTGCCGGCGCTGTCGGTGACCGTGGCAGTAATCTCCAGCTCTGTGCCGGTAGCAGGCGGATCAATGCTCAGGTCAAGACCATTATCCAGCATGTCTTGCGTCACGGTGCCGGAGAAGATGACGTTGCCATCCTGGTCGGTCACTTCAATGGTGTCACCCACTTCGGTGCCAGTGGCCAGGGTGATGGTGATGTTCACCTGACCATTGAGCTCAGTATCATTGATGTAGCCATCGTCGTTGGCATCTTCGGTAATGGTGACCGTTGGCGCGGTTGGACCGCTATTGAGCACGGCACTGTCAGCGCCGCTGGCGGTGTTGCCCGCCGGATCGGTGACCGTGGCGGTAATCGTCAGACTTTCACCATTGGCTGGCGCATCCACACTTAAGCTGATGCCGTTATCCAGCATATCCTGAGTCACGGGACCGGAGAAGATAACCGCACCATCCTGATCGGTAATGGTCACGGTATCGCCGACGGCAGTGCCTGCGCCCAGGGTTACGGTGAAGTTCACCAGTCCATCGGCGCTGAGTTCGCTGTCGTTAATGTAGCCATCGTTGTTGGCATCCTCAGTGATTTCCACTACCGGTGCTGCAGGGGCGCCGCCGCCCGCGCCGTAATCCAGGGTGGCAGAGTCATTACCATTAGCGGTGTTACCCGCCGGATCGGTGACGGTGGCAGTGACAGTCACTGTCGTACCTGTGGCAGGGGCTGGCATAGAGACTGATAAGCCATTATCCAGCATTGCTTGAGTGACAGTGCCATTAAACAGCTCATTGCCATCCTGGTCAGTGACGATAAGGGTATCGCCAACAGCCGTACCTGCACCCAGGGTCACGGTAATGTCTATCTGGCCATTAAGCTCGGCATCATTGATGTAGCCGTCATTGTTGGCATCTTCGGTGATGACCACAGTTGGCGCAGTAGGGGCGCTGTCGCCGTAATCCAGTGTCGCACTGTCGCTGCCATTGGCGGTGTTGCCCGCGGGGTCAGTCACGGTCGCGGTCACTGTGATGGTGGTGCCGGTGGCCGGGGCGGTCATGGTGACCGGCACACCGTTGTCCAGCATGGCCTGAGTCACCGTGCCGTTAAACAGTTCATTGCCATCCTGGTCGGTCACAATCAGGGTATCGCCCACCGCGGTACCCGCGCCCAGGGTGACGGTGATGTTGATGTCACCGTCGAGCTCAGCATCATTGATGTAGCCGTCGTTGTTGGCATCTTCGGTAATCACCACTGTCGGTGCACTTGGTGCGCCGCTGCCCACGCCGTAATCCAGGGTGGCGGAGTCGCTGCCTTCAGCGCTGTTGCCCGCGGGGTCAGTAATGGTGGCGGTGATGTCCAGCTCGGTGCCGGTGGCCGGTGGGTCAATGCTGAGGTCAAGGCCGTTATCCAGCATCTCCTGCGTCACAGGGCCGGAGAAGATGACGGTGCCATCCTGGTCGGTGACCACAATGGTGTCGCCCACAGCCGTACCCGCGCCCAGCGTGATGGTGATGTCCACCTGACCGTCCAGCTCGCCATCGTTGATGTAACCATCATCGTTGGCATCTTCGGTAATCTCGACCGTCGGCGCAGCCGGTGCGCCG
>NZ_JAKIKT010000022.1 GCF_023349125.1 Shewanella corallii
CGGTGCGCCCGTGCCCACGCCGTAATCCATGACCGCCTGGTCGCTGCCTTCGGCGCTGTTGCCGGCCGGGTCGGTGACGGTGGCCGTAATCGCCAGGGTCTCGCCGGTCGCCGGCGCATCCACAGCCAACTGCAGGCCGTTATCCAGCATGTCCTGCGTCACGGTGCCGGAGAAGATGACGTTGCCATCCTGGTCAGTCACTTCAATGGTGTCGCCCACGGCGGTGCCTGCCCCCAGGGTCACGGTGATGTCCACCTGACCACTGAGCTCAGCATCATTGATGTAGCCGTCGTTGTTGGCATCTTCGGTAATGGTGACCGTCGGTGCCGCCGGTGCGCCGCTGCCTGAGCCGTAATCCAGCGTGGCGTTGTCTGAGCCCTCGGCGCTGTTGCCAGCCGGGTCAGTCACGGTGGCGGTGACCACCAAGTCAGTGCCGGTGGCCGGTGGGTCAATCGTCAGGTCAAGACCGTTATCCAGCATGTCCTGCGTGACCGGGCCGGAGAAGATGACGGTGCCATCCTGGTCAGTTACCACAAGCGTGTCGCCCACGGCAGTGCCTGCCCCCAGGGTGACGGTAATGTCTATCTGGCCATTGAGCTCGGCATCATTGATGTAGCCATCGTTGTTGGCATCTTCGGTAATCACCACGGTCGGTGCCGCCGGGGCACCGCTGCCTGAGCCGTAATCCAGCGTGGCATTGTCTGAGCCCTCGGCAGTGTTGCCTGATGGCGTGGTGACGGTGGCCGTGACCACCAGATTGGTGCCGGTGGCAGGCGGATCTATGCTGAGATCCAGACCATTATCCAGCATGTCTTGCGTCACGGTGCCGGAGAAGATGACGTTGCCATCCTGGTCAGTCACTTCAATGGTGTCACCGACTTCGGTGCCGCTGCCCAGGGTCACGGTAATGTCGATTTGACCGGACAGCTCGCCATCATTGATGTAGCCATCATTGTTGGCATCTTCGGTGATGACCACGGTTGGCGCCGATGGCGACGGTGGGTTACCGCTGTAATCCAGCAGGGCCGAGTCGCTGCCCTGGGCACTGTTGCCGGCAGGGTCGGTGACGGTGGCCGTCACGTTCAGTGTGGTGCCGGACGCCGGCGCATCAATGGCCAGATCCAGACCGTTATCCAGCATGTCCTGGGTGACCGGGCCGGAGAACAGGGTGTTGCCATCCTGGTCGGTGACCACAATGGTGTCGCCCACAGCCGTACCTGCGCCCAGTGCCACGGTGATGTTCACCTGACCGTCCAGCTCGGCATCATTGATGGTGCCGTCGTTATTGCTGTCTTCGGTGATGGTGACAGTCGGTGCCGCCGGTGCACCGGTGCCGACGCCGTAATCCAGTACGGCGCTGTCGCTGCCTTCTGCGCTGTTACCGGCCGGGTCAGTGACCGTGGCGGTGACGCTGATGGCGGTGCCGGTGGCTGGCGCGGTCATAGTGACCGGCACGCCGTTATCCAGCATGGCCTGGGTCACGGTGCCGTTAAACAGCTCATTGCCATCCTGGTCGGTGACAATCAGGGTATCGCCCACGGCGGTACCTGCGCCCAGGGTGACAGTGATATTGATGTCGCCGCTGAGCTCAGTGTTGTTGATGTAGCCGTCGTTGTTGGCATCTTCGGTAATCATCACGGTCGGTGCTGCCGGGGCGCCGGTGCCCACGCCGTAATCCAGGGTGGCAGAGTCAGTGCCTTCGGCGCTGTTGCCGGCGCTGTCGGTGACCGTGGCGGTGATGTCCAGCTCAGTACCGGTGGCAGGCGGATCAATGCTCAGGTCCAGGCCATTATCCAGCATGTCCTGCGTGACCGGGCCGGAGAAGATGACGTTGCCATCCTGGTCGGTCACTTCAATGGTGTCACCCACTTCGGTGCCGGTGGCCAGGGTGACGGTGATGTTCACCTGACCATTGAGCTCAGCGTCATTGATGTAGCCATCGTTGTTGGCATCTTCGGTAATGGTGACCGTTGGCGCAGCCGGGCCGCTGCTCAGCAGTGCACTGTCTGAGCCATCGGCGGTGTTGCCCGCCGGATCGGTGACCGTGGCCGTCAGGGTGATGGCGGTGCCATCCGCCGGGGCCGTGATAGACAGGCTCAGACCATTGTCCAGCATGTCCTGAGTG
>NZ_JAKIKT010000023.1 GCF_023349125.1 Shewanella corallii
GGCTGGCGCGGTCATAGTGACCGGCACGCCGTTATCCAGCATGGCCTGGGTCACGGTGCCGTTAAACAGCTCATTGCCATCCTGGTCGGTGACAATCAGGGTATCGCCCACCGCAGTCCCCGCGCCCAGGGTGACGGTGATGTTGATGTCACCATCGAGCTCAGTGTTGTTGATGTAGCCGTCGTTGTTGGCATCTTCGGTAATCACGACGGTCGGCGCTGCCGGGGCGCCGGTGCCCACGCCGTAATCCAGGGTGGCAGAGTCAGTGCCTTCAGCGCTGTTGCCGGCGCTGTCGGTGACCGTGGCGGTGATGTCCAGCTCGGTGCCGGTAGCAGGCGGATCAATGCTCAGGTCCAGGCCATTATCCAGCATGTCCTGGGTGACCGGGCCGGAGAAGATGACGTTGCCATCCTGGTCAGTCACTTCAATGGTGTCACCCACTTCGGTGCCGGTGGCCAGGGTGACGGTGATGTTCACCTGACCACTGAGCTCAGCGTCATTGATGTAGCCATCGTCGTTGGCATCTTCGGTAATGGTGACCGTTGGCGCAGCCGGGGCTGTATCGCCATAATCGAAGGTGGCACTGTCACTTCCCTGAGAGGAGTTCCCCGCGACATCGGTCAGGGTGGCGGTAACAGTCAGCGTTTCGCCGGTTGCTAATGGAGCCGTCTCCAATGACAGGCCGTTATCCAGCATGTCCTGGGTGACGGTACCGTTAAATATCTCAACACCATTGGCCATGACGACCAATGTGTCGCCTACCTGAGCATCACTGCTCAGTTGAACCAGAATACCCACCTGGCCATCCAGTTCATCACTGTTGATGTAGCCATCATTATTGGCGTCTTCAGTGATTTGGACACTTGGACCCGCTGGGGTATCAAGAATGGTGGCAGAATCTGAACCTTGAGCACTGTTGCCCGCAGGATCAGTCACGGTGGCGGTAACTTCCAAAGTTGTGCCAGGTAGAGGTGGGTTAACAGCCAGATCCAAGCCATTATCGAGCATGTCCTGAGTGACAGCTCCTTCAAAGATGACATTGCCATCCTGATCCGTGACGGTGACGGTATCGCCCACTACAGTACCAGCTCCAAGTGTAATGCTGATATCGACTAGGCCATCTAATTCACTGCCATCGATGTAGCCGTCATTGTTGGTATCTTCGGTAATCACCACAGTCGGGGCGGTTGGGGCGCTGTCGCCGTAATCCAGGGTCGCACTGTCGCTGCCATTGGCGGTGTTACCCGCCGGGTCTGTCACGGTGGCGGTCACTGTGATGGTGGTGCCGGTGTCCGGGGCGGTCATGGTGACTGGCACACCGTTGTCCAGCATGGCCTGGGTCACCGTGCCGTTAAACAGCTCATTGCCATCCTGGTCGGTCACCACAAGCGTGTCGCCCACGGCGGTACCCGCGCCCAGGGTGACGGTGATGTTGATGTCACCATCGAGCTCCGCATCATTGATGTAGCCGTCGTTGTTGGCATCTTCGGTAATCACCACGGTTGGTGACGCCGGTGCGCCGCTGCCCACGCCGTAATCCAGGGTGGCGGAGTCGCTGCCTTCTGCGCTGTTGCCCGCCGGGTCAGTAATGGTGGCGGTGATGTCCAGCTCGGTGCCGGTGGCCGGTGGGTCAATGCTCAGGTCAAGGCCGTTATCCAGCATCTCCTGCGTGACAGGGCCGGAGAAGATGACGTTGCCATCCTGGTCGGTGACCACAATGGTGTCACCCACAGCGGTCCCTGCGCCCAGCGTGATGGTGATGTCCACCTGACCGTCCAGCTCGCCATCGTTGATGTAACCATC
>NZ_JAKIKT010000024.1 GCF_023349125.1 Shewanella corallii
CGCAGCTGCGCCGATGGTAGTGTGGGGCTTCCCCATGTGAGAGTAGGTCATTGCCAAGCGCCCAATAAGTGAAGAAGCCACCTGAATAAGGTGGCTTTTTTGCGTTTGGGGTTTTAAAAATTTTAAAGCTTATCAGCAAGTTGTGTGTACGTCATTGTCAGGTGACTTATCCACTTATAAGAAAACTGAAAAGACCGACCCCCGATGTCAGCCCGCGCTGAGCGGGCTCCCGGCTGCGCTCATACTTCGCTCCGCGTTAATCAAGTCCTGAAAGCTTCGCTTCCAAAGCGGACTTGTTTAACCCCCATGTGAGAGAAATCGTGGATAGCGGATCATTGCAAAGCGCCTGCTTTTATTTTCACTTTTGGAAAGTGAAGACAAAACGCGAGAAAGCCCGTTGCTGATGCAACGGGCTTTTTTGTTATGTCTGTATTTCAGTGAACTCGAAACGGACAAAAATCAACAGAATAAGGTGACTTTGCTGTACAGGATGTACGTATCCCTGGCCACTATGGATGGTGGGGGAAGGGCTGATTTAAGAATTGTTGGTGTGTCATTTGACCCCCGAGTACTTCTGCCCAGATGACTGCTTCACTTATAAGAAGGCAAAGGGAAGGTAACAGCTCCTGCGTTACCGACATTCGCACTTTGATACTTCCCTGTACAAAAGCCAATTCGACATCCCTGTCTCTTGTTCGAGAGCATATGGCTTCTGCCATTCTCACCATCTAAGTGCCTTAACCGGGAGTTGCTCTATGCATTTCTGGTATTCACTACATTTGTATAGTTAGCCTTCTATCTATATATCCTCCTTACTCTGTATTTGTTGAGTCTTGAAGCTCGTCCTGGTCGTTCGATCTTAGCCTTGCGAGATTAAGGGGCTTACTTAAGGGTGACAATGAAGTGTCAGGGGTAATTATAAGCAATATAAGCTTTCGAACGGTGAATGAGGCAGAGTAGTTTTCGGGGGATTGAAATATGGACCAGTTAATTTGGTCATTGGTTCGGCTGCTTGTTCTCTTAGTTACTCTATCCATTTCAAAGTTGTTCACCGAAGCTGCGTTATTTGTTTTATGTACAAAGCTGCCCTTCTTATTTGTTGTGACGATTCCCCTCCCTCTGCATTTCAATCATCTTTCTGCAGGCATCATCGTTTTATCCACGAGCTCTTTTAGTTGCCGTTAGCCTTAGCGGATAACGTAAGTTGATAGTTAGTGCGTTAGTGGTGGCCATATATCAGGCAACTATCGTGTCGGAACATGGGAAATCTGCATTTGGATTGGAGTCTTGAATACTGCTGGATAACAGGTGGTGTGGTGCGAGGAATACTGGTCATGTGGATAACTTGGTGGGTAAGTTGTGGGCATGGTGTGCTCTTCTTGTGCCCAAGTAAGGGATGCGTAAGTATTTGCTAAAAAGTGCATTTTTCTGCGAAAAAGCGCTTGCGCAAACGAATTTGCTCCCTATAATGCGCCCTCACTGACACGGCACACAGCGACAAACGGCGCG
>NZ_JAKIKT010000026.1 GCF_023349125.1 Shewanella corallii
TGTACCCGTAGCTTCGGTGAATTGCTTAGCCCCGTTACATCTTCCGCGCAGGCCGACTCGACTAGTGAGCTATTACGCTTTCTTTAAATGATGGCTGCTTCTAAGCCAACATCCTAGCTGTCTAAGCCTTCCCACATCGTTTCCCACTTAGCAATTACTTTGGGACCTTAGCTGACGGTCTGGGTTGTTTCCCTTTTGACGACGGACGTTAGCACCCGCCGTCTGTCTCCCGGATAGCACTCTTTGGTATTCGGAGTTTGCAAAGGGTTGGTAAGTCGGGATGACCCCCTAGCCTTAACAGTGCTCTACCCCCAAAGGTGTTCGTCCGAGGCGCTACCTAAATAGCTTTCGAGGAGAACCAGATATCTCCCGGTTTGATTGGCCTTTCACCCCCAGCCACAAGTCATCCGCTAATTTTTCAACATTAGTCGGTTCGGTCCTCCAATGCGTGTTACCGCATCTTCAACCTGCCCATGGCTAGATCACCGGGTTTCGGGTCTACACCTAGCAACTAAACGCGCAGTTAACACTCGGTTTCCCTACGGCTCCGCTATTCGCTTAACCTCGCTACTAAATGTAAGTCGCTGACCCATTATACAAAAGGTACGCAGTCACGGTCTCAAGAACCGCTCCCACTGCTTGTACGTATACGGTTTCAGGTTCTATTTCACTCCCCTCACAGGGGTTCTTTTCGCCTTTCCCTCACGGTACTGGTTCACTATCGGTCAGTCAGGAGTATTTAGCCTTGGAGGATGGTCCCCCCATGTTCAGACAACATATCACGTGTGCCGCCTTACTCGATTTCATCTTCAGTTAGTTTTCGTGTACGGGACTATCACCCTGTACCGTTAAGCTTTCCAACTTATTCCACTAACACCCTGAAGACTTAAGGGCTGGTCCCCGTTCGCTCGCCGCTACTGAGGGAATCTCGGTTGATTTCTTTTCCTGAGGGTACTTAGATGTTTCAGTTCCCCTCGTTCGCCTCATAACGCTATGTATTCACGTTATGATGACACCTTATGGTGCCGGGTTTCCCCATTCGGACATCTGTGCTTCAAGCGCCTTTTATCGGCTAAACACAGCTTTTCGCAGATTAACACGTCCTTCATCGCCTCTGACTGCCAAGGCATCCACCGTATACGCTTAGTCGCTTAACCATACAACCCAAACGAGTTTC
>NZ_JAKIKT010000027.1 GCF_023349125.1 Shewanella corallii
TATCGGCTAAACACAGCTTTTCGCAGATTAACACGTCCTTCATCGCCTCTGACTGCCAAGGCATCCACCGTATACGCTTAGTCGCTTAACCATACAACCCAAACGAGTTTCTTAGTCGCTTGCCATTTTTC
The DNA here is from genome assembly GCF_023349125.1 of Shewanella corallii. Lineage (GTDB taxonomy): Bacteria > Pseudomonadota > Gammaproteobacteria > Enterobacterales > Shewanellaceae > Shewanella > Shewanella corallii. Next base: position 132 of record NZ_JAKIKT010000027.1, read on the forward strand.
GCCGAGACTGCATTGTGATATTCACTCGTCAATCATGTAGCGCTGCTACACCCATTCCTCGCTCACATCACGGCTTTGTCTCAACTCAACTGGCTGCGCTTAAGTTCGTTGAACTGTATTGCAACTTGCTGGTTTGATAATTGTGATTCTGTCGAATCACAACGCCTTGATTAGAATACTCAATTAACTTGATTAAAGTTTTTGAGAACTCATTTTGTATTAACTAGCTTGCGCTAGTTTCTACTATCAGCTTTCCAAATTGTTAAAGAGCAACCTCCAAGGATGGAGGGAGTGTCGAGAATTGCCTGTAGCAATTCCGACCAAATTTCAGCTCATAAGAGCTAAAATCAGGCTTAAAAAAGCCAAAGATAAATCGTGTTTATCTTTGGCGTCCCTATCCCCGAGACTGTATGAGTCACTTCCATCTCTTTATTCCCAAAGAGTGAAGAAGGAAGTGGTGGAGCTATGCGGGATCGAACCGCAGACCTCCTGCGTGCAAGGCAGGCGCTCTCCCAGCTGAGCTATAGCCCCATACAGTTGAATAGTTATCTGAAGAATTTCTTCTGAGACGCGGCGAAGTGCGACGACGTTTAGTCCGCTAAACGAGTTGCGCTTCAACAAAGTATCAGGAGAAATTGGTGGGTCTGAGTGGACTTGAACCACCGACCTCTCGCTTATCAGGCGAACGCTCTAACCACCTGAGCTACAGACCCCTTTCGCTTGCTCTTTTGCGCCATGCCTGTGTTGCTTTCGCGCTTCGGTCGTCATGTAGCGCTGCTACACATCCTTCCTCATTGCTCAAGCGCCTTGGCCTGACTCAAATTAGCTGCGCTTAATCTCGCAGATAATCATTCTTTGCTTTCTACTACCAGACAATCTGTGTGAACACTCAGCAGAAATCAATGTGTCGCTTAGGTAAGGAGGTGATCCAGCCCCAGGTTCCCCTAGGGCTACCTTGTTACGACTTCACCCCAGTCATGAACCACACCGTGGTAAACGCCCTC
>NZ_JAKIKT010000028.1 GCF_023349125.1 Shewanella corallii
GGTCAGGCCGGTACCGGTCGCTGGCGGGGTCAGCGTCAGCGACAGGCCATTGTCCAGCATGTCCTGGGTAATGGTGGCGCTGTACACCTCATTGCCATCCTGGTCGGTGATAACGATGGTGTCACCCACCTCTGTACCTTCACCCAGGGTCACGCTGTAGTTGATGTCGCCATCCAGCTCGTCGTCATTGATGTAGCCATCATTGTTGGCATCTTCATCAATGGTCAGGGTAGGCGCACCCAGATTTGGGTTGCCGCCACTGGTATCCAGTATCGCACTGTCACTGCCATTGGCGGTGTTGCCCGCCGCATCGGTGACAGTAGCGGTGACCACCAGGTTGGTGCCACTGGCCGGCGCATCAATCGCCAAATCAAGGCCATTGTCCAGCATGTCCTGGGTCACCGGACCGGAGAAGATGACCGTGCCATCCTGGTCGGTCACCACAAGCGTGTCACCCACCGCCGTGCCGCCGGTCAGGGCGACGGTGATGTTCACCTGGCCAACCAGCTCAGCATCATTGATGTAGCCATCATTGTTGGCATCTTCGGTAATGGTCACCACAGGCGTGCCCGGGGCGGTGCTGCCGTAATCCAGTATCGCGCTGTCACTGCCATTGGCGGTGTTGCCCGCCGGGTCGGTCACGTTGGCATTCACCGTGAGGGTCGTGCCCGCTGCCGGTGCATCCAGCGTCAGGGCCAGGCCATTGTCCAGCATGTCCTGCGTCACCGGACCGGAGAACAGCACAGTGCCATCCTGGTCGGTCACGGTGAGGGTATCGCCCACGGCGGTCCCTGCGCCCAGCGTGACAGTAATGTCTATCTGACCATTGAGCTCGCCATCATTGATGTAGCCATCGTTATTGGCATCTTCGGTAATCACCACGGTGGGTGAGGCCGGTGCGCCCGTGCCCACGCCGTAATCCATGACCGCCTGGTCGCTGCCTTCGGCGCTGTTGCCGGCCGGGTCGGTGACGGTGGCCGTAATCGCCAGGGTCTCGCCGGTCGC
>NZ_JAKIKT010000030.1 GCF_023349125.1 Shewanella corallii
GTTGCCGGCGCTGTCGGTGACCGTGGCGGTGATGTCCAGCTCAGTGCCGGTGGCAGGCGGATCAATGCTCAGGTCCAGGCCATTATCCAGCATGTCCTGGGTGACCGGGCCGGAGAAGATGACGTTGCCATCCTGGTCAGTCACTTCAATGGTGTCGCCCACTTCGGTGCCGGTGGCCAGGGTGACGGTGATGTTCACCTGACCATTCAGCTCAGCGTCATTGATGTAGCCATCGTTGTTGGCATCTTCGGTAATGGTGACCGTTGGCGCAGCCGGGCCGCTGCTCAGCAGTGCACTGTCTGAGCCCTCGGCGGTGTTGCCCGCCGGATCGGTGACCGTGGCCGTCAGGGTGATGGCGGTGCCATCAGCCGGGGCCGTGATAGACAGGCTCAGACCATTGTCCAGCATGTCCTGGGTGATGGTGGCGGTGTACACCACATTGCCATCCTGATCGGTGACCGTGATGGTGTCACCGACTGCGGTGCCGTCGCCCAGAGCGATGGTGTAGTTGATGTCGCCATCCAGCTCATCATCATTGATATAGCCGTCATTATTGGCATCTTCAGTGATGGTCAGGACAGGCGCTTCAGGGGCGCCGCCGCCCGTGCCGTAATCCAGGGTGGCGGAGTCTGAGCCCTCGGCGCTGTTGCCGGCAGGGTCAGTCACGGTGGCAGTCACTTCCAGATTGGTGCCCGTAGCCGGTGCATCTACGGCCAGTTGCAGACCGTTATCCAGCATGTCCTGAGTGACAGTACCGGAGAAGATGACGTTACCGTCCTGGTCGGTCACTTCGATGGCGTCACCCACTTCGGTGCCGCTGCCCAGGGTGACGGTAATGTCTATCTGGCCATTGAGTTCGGCATCATTGATGTAGCCGTCATTGTTGGCATCTTCGGTGATGACCACAGTTGGCGCAGTAGGGGCGCTGTCGCCGTAATCC
>NZ_JAKIKT010000031.1 GCF_023349125.1 Shewanella corallii
CTTGGTGACAATAGCGCTGTGGTCCCACCTGATCCCATTCCGAACTCAGAAGTGAAACGCAGCTGCGCCGATGGTAGTGTGGGGCTTCCCCATGTGAGAGTAGGTCATTGCTAAGCGCCCAATAAGTGAAGAAGCCACCTGAATAAGGTGGCTTTTTTGCGTTTGGGGTTTTAAAAATGTTTAAGCGTATCTGCAAGTTGGGTGTACGTCATTGTCAGGTGACTTATCCACTTATAAGAAAGCGGCGATGCTCCACCCTCGATGTCAGCCCGCGCTGAGCGGGCTCCCGGCTACGCTCATACTTCGCTCCGCGTTAATCAAGTCCTGAAAGCTTCGCTTCCAGAGCAGACTTGCTTAACCCCCATGTGAGAGACCGATATTTGCTCCTCGGTAACTGCTCCTGCGTTACTCTACCTCCTATATCCATATAGTCGTGCAATATCGTCACTTCCGCCATCTATGTTGATCGTAGGGTGAAGCTGTTGCGCTAATCAGAGAAGTTTGATGTGGCAGATGAACGCGGAGAGCTTGTCTCGAAGCTGGCCATTGCCAAGCATCTACCCCCGATGTCAGGTCGAGAAATGTTCCAGACGATCTCGACATCATGCCAAACTACTTCCATGTATAAAGGCCAGTTCGGCATCCTGTCTCTCACTCGAAAGCTATGGCTGCAGTCATTCTAACTCATTGCCATCAACCAGCTGTAATACCATTCCGCATTAAAGTTCAGTCACCTTTGCCCAGTCTCTGGCGCACATCTTTATCACTCGGTTTGTACTGCTGATGAAGTTGTTCCAAGCCTGACTGCAAGCATCCA
>NZ_JAKIKT010000032.1 GCF_023349125.1 Shewanella corallii
GTTGTGAGGCGTTGAGCTAACTGATACTAATGACTCGAGAGGCTTAACCATACAACCCAAAAGGGTTTCGTAACACTGGTTAACACCTTGAATAGAATACAAGACTTGATTAAAGCCGAACTCAAATAAAAACAGCTTTCTAAATTGTACAGAATTTGCTTGGTGACAATAGCGCTGTGGTCCCACCTGATCCCATTCCGAACTCAGAAGTGAAACGCAGCTGCGCCGATGGTAGTGTAGGGCTTCCCCATGTGAGAGTAGGTCATTGCCAAGCGCCTAATAAACGAAAGAGTCCGTTGCTGATGCAACGGGCTTTTTTCGTTTATGCGCTTTTCGCAATGACCCTCTCACATGGGGAGATAAAAAGTCCGAACGGAGTGAGGCTGCCACTTATGTGATAGTAGGGTGAGAACCACGCGTTTACTAAGCGAAGCTTAGTGCTTGGTTCGAACGCGGAGAGCTTGTCTCGAAGCTGGCCATTGCCAAGCGCCTACCCTCGACGTCATCCCTCCCAAACGGTCGGTGACTGCTCCTGCGTTACCGACATTCGGCACATCCATGTGCCTCGCCTCCCGGCTCCATTCGTTCCTCATTCCGCGTAAATCCAACACTGAAAGCTGCGCTTCCAGAGCGTGCTGGATTTATACCATTCCGCATTAAAGTTCAGTCACCTTTGCCCAGTCTCTGGCGCACATCTTTATCACTCGGTTTGTACTGCTGATGAAGTTGTTCCAAGCCTGACTGCAAGCATC
>NZ_JAKIKT010000033.1 GCF_023349125.1 Shewanella corallii
TACATCAACGATGGCGAGCTCAGCGGCGAGGTGGATATCACCATCACCCTGGGCGCCGGCACCGCCGTGGGTGACACCATTGTGGTCACCGACCAGGATGGCAACACCCTGTTCTCCGGCCCTGTGACCCAGGATATGCTGGACAATGGCCTTGACCTGTCTGTGGCCGCCCCGGCGACCGGCACCGAGCTGGACATCACCGCCACGGTCACTGATCCGGCCGGTAACACCGCTGAGGGCTCTGACTCGGCCACCCTGGATTACGGCACAGGCACCGGCGCACCGGCGTCACCCACCGTGGTGATTACCGAAGATGCCAACAATGATGGCTACATCAATACCGATGAGCTGGATGGTGACATCAACATCACCGTCACCCTGGGCGCAGGTACCGCCGTGGGCGATACCCTGATTGTGACCGACCAGGATGGCAATGAGCTGTTTAACGGCACCGTGACTCAGGCCATGCTGGATAACGGGCTGGGCCTGACGGTCACCCCACCGGCGACCGGCACCACCATTACGGTCACCGCGACGGTCACTGACCCGGCGGGCAACACCGCCAATGGCAGTGATGCGGCCACCCTGGATTACGGCTCAGGCACCGGCGCACCGGCTGCGCCGACGGTCGAGATTACCGAAGATGCCAACGATGATGGTTACATCAACGATGGCGAGCTGGACGGTCAGGTGGACATCACCATCACGCTGGGCGC
>NZ_JAKIKT010000034.1 GCF_023349125.1 Shewanella corallii
GGCGCATCCACAGCCAACTGCAGGCCGTTATCCAGCATGTCCTGCGTCACGGTGCCGGAGAAGATGACGTTGCCATCCTGGTCGGTCACTTCAATGGTGTCGCCCACGGCGGTGCCTGCCCCCAGCGCCACGGTGATGTTCACCTGACCACTGAGCTCAGCATCATTGATGTAGCCGTCGTTGTTGGCATCTTCGGTAATGGTGACCGTCGGCGCACTTGGCGCGCCGCTGCCTGAGCCGTAATCCAGTGTGGCGTTGTCTGAGCCCTCGGCGCTGTTGCCAGCCGGGTCAGTCACCGTGGCGGTGACCACCAAGTCAGTGCCGGTGGCCGGTGGGTCAATCGTCAGGTTAAGACCGTTATCCAGCATGTCCTGAGTGACCGGGCCGGAGAAGATGACGGTGCCATCCTGGTCGGTCACCACAAGCGTGTCGCCCACGGCAGTGCCTGCCCCCAGGGTGACGGTAATGTCTATCTGGCCATTGAGCTCGGCATCATTGATGTAGCCATCGTTATTGGCATCTTCGGTAATCACCACGGTCGGCGCCGCTGGGGCACCGCTGCCTGAGCCGTAATCCAGCGTGGCATTGTCTGAGCCCTCGGCAGTGTTGCCTGATGGCGTGGTGACGGTGGCCGTGACCACCAGATTGGTGCCGGTGGCA
>NZ_JAKIKT010000035.1 GCF_023349125.1 Shewanella corallii
TCACCGGCAGCAGCGTACCTTCTCCCGAAGTTACGGTACCATTTTGCCTAGTTCCTTCAGCCGAGTTCTCTCAAGCGCCTTGGTATTCTCTACCCGACCACCTGTGTCGGTTTGGGGTACGATTCCTGCTAACCTGAAGCTTAGAAGATTTTCCTGGAAGCATGGCATCAACCACTTCAGTGCCGTAGCACCTCGTCATCAACTCTCAGTGTATGTGTGTCCGGATTTGCCTAAACACACCACCTACCATCTTAAACACGGACAACCAACGCCGTGCTGGCCTAGCCTTCTCCGTCTCTCCATCGCAGTTAGCAGAAGTACGGGAATATTAACCCGTTTCCCATCGACTACGCCTTTCGGCCTCGCCTTAGGGGTCGACTCACCCTGCCCCGATTAACGTTGGACAGGAACCCTTGGTCTTTCGGCGAGGGGGTTTTTCACCCCCTTTATCGTTACTCATGTCAGCATTCGCACTTCTGATACCTCCAGCGTGGGTTACCCCTTCGCCTTCAAC